>NZ_CP020409.2:0-4963041 GCF_002073315.2 Yersinia sp. FDAARGOS_228 | reverse complement strand
CGATTATCAAGCATTGCAACTACAGCAAGGTTATTCATTGCCGTCTCCTCAGGAATAAATAAGGAGCGTGACTTTTCAATAGCTACTTCAGATTTACGAACTTCACCACTATTGGCCAATACAATGCCGTGTAAGTTATGTGCTTCTGCATTATTAGGTGAAATGGCTAACAATTTGTTTATAACTGTTATGGCATTGTCTGAATCATTGTTATTAATAAGGTTTTTTGCTTGTAATATATATATAGATTCGCTAGGTTTGTTAATCATCGGTTGTAAATAATATAAAGATGACTTAGTATCGCCGGTAAGATAATAGGTGTTGGCCAGTTTTAGCCTTATCGCATCATCTTCTTTTTGCTTTAATTTTTCTCGATATAAAGTGACCAACCCAGCATGATTATTTGCTTTTAGCAAAATACTCTCACGATATAGAAACTCTTTATTGCTCATGCCACTATTCGAGGAGCAACCGCTTATCATTAAAATGAAAAGTGAGATGGTAATGTTTTTTTACATTGTTCGTACATATTTTAGTAGCTCCAAAACACTAGGTGATATAACTAACACAACAAAAGGAATAAGAATAAACATAAACATAGGGAAAGTTAGTTTTGTTGATAACTTACTGTTTTTCTCCTCTGTAACTAACAATTGCATTTCTCTCATATCTTGAGCGAGTTTTATTAGTTGATCATAAACGGTTGAGCCGAAACTGATACTGTATTGTAGTGCACTGCAAAACATTTTTATTTCTGTTTCAGTTGAGAGTTGTTGAAATTCTTTAATTGCACTCTCTAATCCATTAATTTCTGCTCGCTTAGTTATCTTTGTTACGATTAAACTTAAATCAGGATTGATTAATATGAACTTTTTGGCTGTATAACTTAATGCACTGTCTATGGTCATTCCTGATTGGACACAGGCAGCAGTAATATCGATAAAAAATGGTAGGGAATTTAATAGACATTTTATTTTTTTATTCAAAATATTTCTGATGATAAATTTTGGTAGATATATAGTTGTTATCAGCATAAAAAGACTAATCATAAGTAAGTTCATGCTATTAGCCGCTATGATACTAAACTTTACTAATATAATCATCATTATCAGAAATAGTAAAATAATCAATATCTTTAAATACGTCACATTACGAAGGATGTAAGGTAATTGTATAAAAGATGATAGAGCTATTTCTCGTTGGTTTTCTGATTTGTTTTTTTCTATTTTAGTTGGTGAATCCTTGTTATTGTTTATTTTATTATATATTTCTTTTTTATTTGTTTTTTTCTTACTAATGAGTAGCGAGATAAATCCGAATAGTAGCATGCCAATAAAAATCATATTCATAGTGTATTCCTAAGCATTGACCTTATCAGTGCTATCCCAATTATCTCGCTGGAGATAATATAATAATAAATAATCCTACCAGTAGGATGGTTCCACATTGACTCAATAGCTGTTGGATCCATAAAGTAAAGAAAAAGAGAGAATACAAAAGGTATGGTAGAGAGAATATTTACTGACATCCGTGTTTGTGCCGTCATAACAGCTTTCTTCTGTTCGGATGTTTTGTTTTTTGTTATCACTTGGGACAATCGACTGGTAAGTTCTCTTAATTGCCCACCTTGTTGCAGGTTAAGTAAAATGATGGTAATAAGAAAGTAGAATTCGGGGTAACGAAAACGTTGATATGCATCATAAAAAACAGTTTCAGGGGACTCCCCCACATTCAATCGGCGGCAAATAAGGCTTAACTCATCCCCTAATGGCCCTCCTACCTCTTTCCCACAACGTTCTAATACCTGGTTAATACTGGCGCCGCTACTGGCAGCCATATTAATCATTAACAAGACCTCAGGAAAATCTCTTTTAAAAATAGTGTGATTATTTTTACGCGAAAAGCGTATTTGAAAAAATATAATACTGAATAAAATAAATGGTAATATCACCAGGATATTTATTCCAAGCCATGTTTTATTTATAATGTAAATGCATATTGCATAACCTATAGGTACTGCTATATGCATTTTATTTTCTATTAATGCTTAATAAATACTTAATCCATTCATTGACTATCTTTTTTAGTGATGACGTAAGGAAAAAATCATTGATAGTGGTTTTTTTTGGGTTTTTACTTATGGTCTTCTTTATTCTTATCCATTTTAAGTTGATGAGTAAAAATAATAGAATCCCGGATAAAAGTATTATGTTGTAAATCATTATTTCACCGTGGAGAAGATACTATTTAGTTCATTTGATAAGCTGTATATATCAGCATTCACCCTCACTGCGGATCGGCTAAATAAACCATGATTAATAAAGTTTACTTGGATTTTACCCTGTTCGTCACGTTCTTTGGATGGTTCAAATGAGAATATATTTTGTAATACGACATTGTCCCCCTCCATTCCCATAATTTCACTTATATAGCGTACTTTTCGTGAACCATCATTCATACGTGAAACTTGTACAATAAGATTGATGGCCGAGGCAATATTCCGGCGAATAGTAAATATAGGCATATTAACTGGACCCATCATGATCATACTTTCGAGTCGGGCAATAGCATCACGGGGAGAATTAGCATGCAACGTGGACATAGAGCCATTATGGCCGGTGTTCATTGCCTGAAGCATTTCAAATGTTTCCTCACCACGGCACTCCCCAATAATGATCCTGTCGGGGCGCATACGCAGTGAGTTTATCACTAAGTCTCGCATCGTGATTTGCCCGGTATTCTCTAGCCCGGCAAGCCGTGTCTCCATCCGAACCACATGGGGCTGTTCAAGATTTAACTCGGCGGCATCTTCTAAGGTGATGACTCTTTCGTTTTCAGAAATATATTTTGATAATGCGTTAAGTAATGTTGTTTTTCCTGAACCTGTGCCACCAGAGATAATAATATTGACCCGGCAACTGGCAGCAATGATCAAGAAATTAGCCATATCACTGCTCATAGCACCCATATTAACCAGATCTTCTAGTTTTCGTTTGTTGGTACTGAATTTTCGAATCGAGAGTGCTGTGCCATCTAATGTGATTGGTCCGATTGCCACATTGATTCGGCTACCATCAATTAGGCGTGCATCAGCTAACGGTCTACCTTCATCAATACGGCGATTGACTCTTTGCATTAGGCGTTTGGCAATATCAGTCAGTTGACTGTTATTAATAAAACGGCGATTGGTTAAGGTTAGCAGCCCATAGCGTTCAACAAATATCTTTTCAGGGCCATTGACCATAATATCGCTGATAGAGTCATCCTCCATGAGTTCTCTTAATGGGCCAAAACCGGTAATTTCATCAGCAATCATTGCAATGATATCTTTTTGGTCCTGAGTATTTAATCTATATTCATTGTCATTAAATAAGCCATCGTATGTTTGTGAAAGTAAATCAGAAAGTTTGTCATAATCATCAACCAGACTTTCTACTTTATCGATATCAATGTTGGCCAGAAATTTATCTCGTATTTTTTCTTGTATTATTAATGATATGTTCATTTTTCACCTTTGCCTTTTAGAATCTTTCTTAACCATGATCTTCTCTTGTTTGATAAATCAATAGTTATACCTAATGTGTATTTTGCTAATTCTGTTATTAATATTTTCTTTCGGCCAAAGTAATTTTTATCACTTAACGATTCCGTTGTTTTATGTATGAAAGGGATTCGTATATCTATTTTTCGTCCAAGTAATGATGGGACATCGGAAGTATCCAACATATCTCTTGTTATTGGTCTGCTTTCATTTAAACAGACTAATAATCGGGTTGCTTGCCTATTGTCTCGTTTAATTCTTTCATAAATATCAATAAACCCTTTGGCGACACGGACTGACATCATACTATTATCGAGCAATATAATAATACAATTAGAGCATTCTATATAATCAGTGAATTTTTCTTTTGGTGCGTTATGAATAGGTTGGTCAAATACAATAAAGTTATGCTTTATTTCTATTTTCCCATCAATGTCAGCTATTTTTTGCTCTTTACAGAACATAAGGGATAAATTGTTTTGGTATTCAGTTATTTCTGTAGCCATCTTTTTTTCTGTGACAAGATCAAGATCCTGAGATCCATTATTGCCCTGCAATAATAGGGTTGGCGATTGCTTTATCTGCGTGATGGCATTTGCTAAATGATAACTGAGTAGGGTGTTTCCGATGCCTCCCTTACAGCCTAATATACTGATAAAAAAAGCTTTCCTTTCAGACTCGACGGGGATGCCTTTGAGTAAATTTTGTGTCAACTCAGACAACTGTGATTTTATATTTAAGTATAGTATTCCTCGTTGAATGAATTGTTGGGCGATACTAATTGAATCAATATCGCCAACTAAAACACACCAGCAGTCGCGCGGGATATGACTTTTTATTAAATCTAATGTTTTTGCAACGTCAGCATTATTCACGATATCAATGATTACGCCAATAGTTTTATCGGATACATTTATTTTTGATACGATGAAAATATCTTCGTCAAATGATTTAATATCACTGATATCGGCAAGTCTGACTTTCTCAGATATTTCTTCGCGCAGCCATTCCCTGTTGGAAATAATCGCAACCGTATTTTTTATTTTATTGTTTTTTTTGTTTATTGCATCTTTACTAAGAATTAATTGCATATGTCACCATTAAAGACAATTGCTTTGATTGCGTATTTTTGAAATAATTCTATTTTTATTTACTGCACATCCTACTTCGCTATCCCGGTATGTCCGATAATCATTGAGTTGATATTTACACCGTCGTTCATTATTTCGCTGTGACGCAGATTTAGTGAGTGGGTTCTTTTTATCTACTGTCAATGAGTCTCTTTTAGCTAATGAACAGACATGGTCATTTTCATTTGGCTCGATAATAAATGAGGCATGCGCAACGCTGGAGAGAAAGATGGCACTACTAACTATCCATAGTTTCATTTTATAAAACCTCCTTTTCGTAGGAATTCCTTGGCTACTTTTTTTCTTTTTACTTCAATTATATGAGTGAAGTTAAATAAGCGCTCCAGTGTTGATGTGTGCATAAAATTAGGTAATTCTACATCCTTTCCGGCAACCGGGTTCACCAGACTGACAGTGGCGACTACCACCAGTTCGGTTTGCTGCTTTTGCGTTTGTGCATTACGGAAAAATGCCCCTAAAATAGGAATATCACCAATAAATGGGATCTTCTTAAGGGATTCCCGCTCTGACTTACTGATCAGCCCACCTAGAATAAAGCTTTCGCCATCACCAAGTTCTAATGTAGTC
Source organism: Yersinia sp. FDAARGOS_228 (assembly GCF_002073315.2). Taxonomy (NCBI): domain Bacteria; kingdom Pseudomonadati; phylum Pseudomonadota; class Gammaproteobacteria; order Enterobacterales; family Yersiniaceae; genus Yersinia; species Yersinia sp. FDAARGOS_228. The sequence continues at coordinate 4,957,782 of NZ_CP020409.2, read as the reverse complement.
GCTGCCTTACGTGTACGTAATGAAGGATAAGCATTTCCCCCTTCGACGTTAAATACTTTATCTACACTACTTACCTCTTCTTCCATGCTAATGCGGATACGATTTTTTTCATTTACCTTGGCCGCAATATTTAGTTTGATACCATAAGTTTTGTATTTAATGATGGTACTGTTCTGATTAGTATTAAACATTGGTATTTCTCCGCCGACTAAGAATGAGGCACTTTCACCGGATAATACTGATAGATTAGGTTCGGCCAGAACACGAGCAATAGAGTCATCATTAATAGCATGAACTAATGTGCTAATTCCTGTGGCATTGAACTTTAAGAACTTAAAAGAGCCAACAGATGTTTCACTGATGCTGCTCCAATCTACCCCGATATTTTCGCTGAAGTCTTTAGTCACTTCAGCAATGGTTAACTTCACATTTACCTGGTTAGACTCAGGGAGTTTAATTTTATTAATTACACCTAAGTAGTTAGGGTTATTAAAATGTTGGTCTTCACGGTTCTGCTCTCTTTTTTTATTTATTGCTTCGCCAATAATAGCTGCAATAGTATCTTTCGCCTCTTCTGACTCTGCTTTACCTGTCAGCAGATAGCTATTACCTATTTTATTGATTTCTACGTTGCTATCAGGATATTCAATTTTTATTCTTTGATATGCTGAAGTAATAATGTCATTTACCATGATGGTGGTTTTTATCATCGGATGGTTATCTTTATTAAATAAGATGAACTCTGCTGTTCCTTCTTTTTTTGCATAAACAATAATGCTATTTTTACCAACCAGCTCATAATCAGCAATAGCAGCGGTGGAGACAAAAACAGTATCAATTTCCTCCTCTGTTTTAATGATATATGACTCACCTGACGATAAGTAAACAGGTTTGGCATATGCTTGATTGACAACTGTTTGGCAAATTGCAATGGCGAAGAGCAAAAACAGTTTATTCCAACTGATATATTCTGGCCTGGGTATTCTCATCCTCTTAGCTCTCTTGTTATACGTAGTTTAGGTATGATGTCATATATATTTGTTGATTGATTATTGTCAGAGACTATACTCGGTGCCAGAATGATATCTCCCGATTTTTCTGCTATATGAATGATGTCTAGTTCCTCTCTTTTAATCATGACAGATATATAACCAGTTACGACTTCTTCAGTCTTTTGATTTTTGTTGTTTTTTTCTGATAATTCATCTGCCGAATACTTTTTAACTCTTATTATTCTCATTGCGGGAATGATTTCATTTAACGAAAAAGTTTGACTTTTTTTATCGCTCAATTCTTTCGTATTAATCACTGTGCCGCTACTCATGCCTTTATTTTTGTCTGTCTCAAGCACTCTTAATTGAAATGATAGTGAATCACCTACCTGCAATGTATCCAATAAATATCCATTTTTATTATTAATATTAAATTTATAAATAACCTCACCTTTTTTTAAATTAAGGTAACTGAATTCATTACTGTCGGGTGAAGCCAAAACTGCTGGTGTTATATAAGAACCAGACAGAAGATTCGTTTTCAATAAATGACTATTAATATCTGTTTTTCCTGATATATTGCTTTTTATTAACTCACTTGATTCAGGTACCATGATGACCTTTAGCGCATAATCGTTTTGAGTAAGTAGGGTTCCTGAAGAGAGATCATGTGTTGATTGTGCCAGAACAATCTCTACTTCTTTTTCTTTTTTTGAATCGACGAAATTATAGGGTGTATGTTCATCATGCTTAGTATTGATCATAATACCAGCAGCCCCTATGGCGACAATTAAAATTGAAAATAATAAAAGAAACTTATGATTCATTAAAATAACCTTGTATTATTATTAAGTTAATGTGGCTTGATATTTTAGGTGAATAGCGACAATGCAAAACCCATGGTAATTGCAACAGCATAGGGAACCCCTCGCTGTTGAATATCATGTTTGTTAATAAATAAACATATTATCATTACCACGCCACCCATAATGGCGGTATAGATAATGAAATCTAGTGATTGTTCTGCGGTGAGTGCCAGCAGCAGGGCAGTAATGAGTTTTACATCGCCACCGCCGATAAGTTTAAAATGAAATATTATATAACCCATTAGTAAGGAAAAAAGTGGAATGGTGATGTTAACCGTGCTGTTTGTTGTATACCCCCATGCTATTGAGCTGAATATAATAGAAATAATAAATTTATTACTAATAATTCGATTACATATATCGCTATAACAAACGAGCAGTAGCTGTAATGCTAGCAGTATTATTAAGGATAATTTTATTATATCCATCATTTTTCCTAAAACAAAAACATGGCAACGATAAGTTGCCATGTGAAAATCCTGATAAATATTAAAATGACGGTGCGACGCTGTTACGCTTTCTTGTCCGCGTCTGCGGCCGCGCCCTCTGCTGCTGATACTGCTGATTTGGTACTAGCAACGGTATCTTTCACTAACTCGGTTAGGGTTGGCTTTGCCAAACCAATAAATACGCCCGCTAATGCAATCACCATAACGTACTCAATAATAGAACCACGGGTATCTTTTAGAAATCCGCGGGTTTTAAGTAGAGTAGCAACGCAACCTTTAGTGATTAAATCCATCATGTTAATTTTCCTTTTAAATGATAAGGGAGTATTCCCGATTTTTAAATATAAAGAATGACTTCTCTTTATTTGGCTACTATCCGACTTGACCCGAATTGATATAATCAGCCTTGCTGGTAGTGACAACTATTTAACTGTTTTTTTGGCTGGCTGGCCTTTTTTCACCATCATTTAATCTTTTTAAATTACCCTCATCTTATTATCACTATCAGAAGTGCGGTCTATCCCCATTAAATAAGATAATAATAATTAGCGTTGAGAGAAATGAGAGCCAGCAGAAAGAGAAAAAGGCCAGCAGGGAAATCAGTTTTTTCCAACGGTAACTGTGTAAAAAACTTTGTTGTGCCACGACAGGCGATATTTTGCTAGCCTCCCGCTTGAATGGTTGAGTTACTGGCGCAACCTGCTCCTTATTAGGCACTGCGATAATATTGGGATCAGCCTGCATTTGCTTTTCAGCTTCATCATTGATGACAATCTGACTAACAGAACCTGTATAACGGACACCTTTACGTGGAATGGTATGAATCAGAGATTCTTTCAGCCCAACCTGAAGAAATGCTTTTCGCAGCATATAGAGCTGCCCATAGTAGCTACTTTCACTTACAGCTCCGCGCTGTTCTTTCCAGACCTGATTAATAATCTGCTCTTTTTCTGTCACACCATTAAGTAGCAGTTGTAAAAACCTAAGATTATTTTCAGTTAATATTACCACCGTGCCGTCAGGGCCATTTAAGCAACGTTGTGTAGGGGAAAATAACACCGTTCCTTCTAATTTAAACATAATCTCATTTTTCTCCATACTAATGCTTACCTATCCTATATAAGACGTTATGTGTTTTTTCATTAATCTGATGATTATTAATAATCCCATGTTTGTCTCTATTTTAATTCTTAATCTTCTTTGACGACTATTTGTGCGTATTTTTGCATCTGATAATTATTCTTAACAAGCAGTTAATTAATTTGGTTTTGGTGTTGTTTATTATGTTTCATTATATATTCTTACCTTAATTTCATTTTCTATTTTATTTAAATGACTAAATAAATTTAGTTGCCTAGTATTCTTCTGTTTTTTCTTTTAGTCTTTCATTTTTATAATTTTACTCTATTAAATATAATATTTGTTTTTATTGGTTACGAAAGTAAATAGACGATAATTTAACAGTATAAATCTCTCTGTCGGCGCGATAACCACTGGGCTAGTCGATATGATTTGATCGCAAGTGATGGCGTGTGGGGTGAAGAGTAAACTGTTAAAGTCTTAATCGCTAAACAGTGATAACTACAATAGGTACCTTTATGACCATGGATTTATTTGATCAGTTGCCTCATGATCCCTGGATTGAAACGTTAGCGCCCGGCGCGGTTGTTTTACATCATTATGCACGGCAGCAGGCCGCATTATTATTTGCTGATGTTATTGCTATCACCACTGCCGCGCCTTTTCGCCATCTGATTACCCCTGGGGGCTACAGGATGTCGGTCGCCATGAGTAATTGTGGCCAGGTTGGTTGGGTGAGTGATAAGCAAGGTTATCGCTATAGCTCGATTGATCCTTTGACTGAGAAAAGCTGGCCCGCCATTCCGGCAAGGTTGATGACATTAGCTGTCGATGCCGCGCAACAAGCGGGCTTCTCTCAATTTGAGCCAGATGCCTGCTTGATAAATCGCTACGAGGCAGGGGCTAAATTATCATTACATCAGGATAAAGATGAGCTGGATCTGCGTCAGCCAATAGTCTCGGTATCGCTGGGGCTAGCTGCGGTATTTCAATTTGGTGGGCTGGCACGCGAGGCTAAATGCCTGAGAGTCTTATTAACAGAAGGGGATGTTGTGGTCTGGGGTGGGCCTTCCCGTTTGAACTACCACGGCGTACTGCCACTGAAAGCCGGTTTTTCCGCTACGACCGGCGCTTATCGAATTAACTTAACCTTCCGTCGCACCCGCTGATTTGAGAAGTTATAAGAAAGCGTGAGAATGCCCTCAATCTTATCTGGCAAGAGTGAGGGCGATGAGAATTTTATTGCTGTTGACGATCTTTTTTATGTAGCAACATATACACCGCAGGAATAACCAGCATCGAAAGCAGTGGTGCACTCACCATCCCGCCAATCATCGGTGCAGCAATACGTTGCATGACCTCTGCCCCTGTTCCGCCCCCCCACATAATGGGAAGCAAGCCGGCCATAATAGTAGCGACAGTCATGGCTTTTGGCCGCACCCGTAGCACCGCGCCTTCATGAATAGCTGCACTCATCTGGCTGGCCGTCATGGCAATGCCGGGTTGCTGATGTTTTTTCACCGCTTGATTGAGATACAGCACCATTATTACGCCAAATTCTGCGGCCACACCGGCCAGGGCGATAAAGCCCACCGCGGCGGCAACGGAAAAGTTATATCCCAACCCATACAGCAGCCACACCCCGCCAATCAGTGCGAAGGGAAGTGTCGCCATGATTAAAGCGGCGTCGCGGATACTGCTGAACGTGACATACAACAAGACAAAAATGATCATCAGGGTCACCGGTAGCACAATTTTCAGTTTTGCCGTTGCCCGTTCCAGATATTCAAACTGCCCAGACCAGCTAAGAGAGACGCCTTCCGGCAGTTTCACTTGTTGTGCCACCGCTTGCTGCATTTCAGTCACGGCTGATTTCAAATCTCGGCCACGTAGATCAACATAGACCCAGTCAGATAAGCGCGCATTTTCACTTTTCAGCATCGGTGGGCCTTCTGTTACCTTGATATCGGCCAGTTCCGACAGTGCAACTTGCCCACCACCGGCAGTCACTACCGGCAAATCACGCAATTTTTGCAGTGAATCACGTATTTCCCGTGGGTAGCGCAGGTTGATTGGATAACGTTCGCGCCCTTCAATGGTTTCACCGATGTTTTGCCCGCCAATCACGGTTGCCACCAGTGATTGCAGCTCTTTTACTGAAACGCCATAGCGAGCGGCCCGTTGACGGTCAATGTTAATATCCACATAGCGGCCCCCTGCTAGTCGTTCCGAGAGGGCCGAGGTCACACCTGGCACGTTGCGCACCACTTGTTCGATTTGCTGTGCCACCTGCTCAATTTGGTGCACATTTTTGCCATTCACTTTGATCCCAACCGGGCTTTTGATGCCGGTAGAGAGCATATCCAGCCGATTGCGGATCGGTGGCACCCACAGATTGGCAATACCGGGAACCTTAACGGTAGCGTCCAGTTCCTCGATCAATTTGTCCATGGTCATACCGGGCCGCCATTGATCCTTTGGTTTAAAACGAATGGTGGTTTCGATCATGGTAAGAGGGGCTGGATCTGTTGCCGTCTCTGCTCTCCCGGCTTTACCAAATACTGTCGCCACTTCCGGTATGGTTTTGATCAAGCGATCGGTTTGTTGCAGTAAATGGCTGGCTTCGCGTACCGAAATCCCCGGCAGTGTAGAAGGCATATACAGTAAATCACCTTCATCCAACGCGGGCATAAACTCGCTCCCCAAACGGCTTAATGGATACAGGGTTGCCAGCAGTAATATACCTGCGATAGCCAATGTGGTTTTTGGTCGCGCCAGTACGGCGGTTAACACCGGATGATAAAGGGCGATTAGCCCACGGTTAATGGGGTTGGCATTCTCATCAGGGATTTTACCGCGAATAAAATAGCCCATTAATACCGGTACTAACGTAATGGCTAACCCTGCCGAAACGGCCATGGCATAGGTTTTGGTAAAAGCCAGCGGAGAGAACATCCGCCCCTCTTGCGCTTGTAACGTAAAGACCGGAATAAACGATAAGGTGATGATCAGTAAACTGCAAAACAGTGCCGGACCGACTTCAATGGCCGCCTGTTCTGAAATGCGCCAGTAATCCTGACTGACAGGTGTTTTCCCCGGATTATCTCGCCGCCATTGCTCCAACACTTTGTGCATATTTTCGATCATCACGATCGCCGCATCCACCATAGCGCCGATGGCGATGGCGATCCCGCCCAGCGACATAATATTGGCATTGACCCCCTGATAGTGCATGACGATAAACGCGCCAAGAATCCCCAAGGGCAGGGTGATGATCGCCACCAGTGCTGAGCGGAAGTGGAACAAAAACAGTGAGCAGATCACCGCCACCACTAAAAACTCTTCCAGCAATTTGAATGACAAGCTGTCGATGGCTTGAGTAATCAGGTGTGAACGATCATATACCGGTACGATTTCCACCCCAGCCGGTAAGCTGCGCTGAATCTGTTGCAGCTTCTCTTTCACGCCGTTAATGGTTTCCAGTGCATTTTTGCCATAGCGCATCACAATGATGCCGCCGGCAACTTCCCCTTCACCATTAAGCTCTGCCACGCCACGGCGCATTTCTGGCCCCATCCGCACGGTAGCGACATCGGACAGTAAAATGGGGATACCTTCACGAGCAGTTATCACGATATTCCTGAAATCATCCAGTGTTTTCAGGTAACCGCTGGCGCGCACCATATATTCTGCCGCCCCCATTTCCAGCACCGAACCACCGCCTTCCTGATTGCTATCAGTAATGGCGCTGGCAATTTGTTGATGGGATAGATTCAGCGCTCGCATCCGTTCCGGGTCGAGAACAACTTGATATTGGCGCACCATGCCCCCGACACTGGCCACTTCAGAGACATTGGGCACTGTTTTCAACTCAAATTTTAGTGTCCAATCCTGCAAGGCACGCAGATCAGCCAGGCTGTGTTTGCCGGTTCTGTCGATTAAGGCATATTCATAGACCCAACCTACCCCTGTGGCATCTGGCCCCAACGAGGCTTTGGCTTCAGCCGGTAAGGTAGCTTGCACCTGACTGAGATACTCCAACACCCGTGAACGTGCCCAATAAGGATCAGTGCCATCATCAAATAGCACATAGACATAGGCGTCGCCGAACATCGAGAAACCGCGTACGGTTTTAGCACCAGGGACTGATAACATGGTGGTTGTCAGCGGGTAAGTCACCTGATCCTCGACCACTTGCGGAGCTTTACCAGGATAACTGACACGGATGATCACTTGCGTGTCTGACAAGTCTGGCAGCGCATCCAGCGGGGTTTGTTGCAGTGACCAAATGCCCCATGCGGCCATCATCACCGCGCCAAGCAGTACCAACAGCCGATTACGCAGTGACCAGCGGATAATGGCGGCAATCATAGGTGGCTCCTGTGGGTATCGGTGCTGCTATTGCTTGTTACCGGCTGGATGTGGCGGATCTGTGCCCCTTGTTCATTGAGGGTGAAAGTGAAATTAACCTGGCTACCGACGACGATTTCCGGCGATAACGGCTCTGCGGGCAGCAGGAAGTCCATCGTCATCGCCCCCCATTTCAACGCCGCGATCGGGCCATGGGATAAGGTGATTGTTGAGCCGTTGATAGCGGTGACTGTTCCCTGCACCGAGTAGATATCAACAGGTGTTGCGGCAGTGTTATTCGCTGTTGGCGTGGTATTCTCAGTTAAGGCGGGAGTATCTTCCATTTGTGGCAGAGCGCTTTGCAGACTGGCTTCTGAATCAATCAGGAATTGACCTGAGGTCACCACCAACTGACCGGCGTTAAGCCCGGATTTTATCTCTGTCCAACCGTCCTGAGTTTGCCCCGTACTGACGTCCACCGGCTTAAAGTGACCATTGCCTTCAGCCAGCAGCACTCGGTTACTATTGCCTGACATCAGCAAGGCTTCTTGTGGGATAGCCAATACCGGTTTTAGATTGTCTGCTGGCGCGGATTGTACATTCAGGTACATGCCCGGTTTCAGCTTTTGCTGCGGGTTTTCCAGGACGATACGCGCTTTTAAGGTGCGGGTAGCGAGATCCATATTGGGTAATAGCTCGCTGACGGTGCCGTGGAAGGTTTCACCCGGCCAACTGGCGGTTGTGGCGGCAATCGTACTGCCGATAGTGACTAAACTGGCTTGTGATTGCGGATAGTCCACCACTATCCATACCGGATCCAGGCTGGCTAATTCAAACAGTGATTGTGTCGCAGTCACTTGTGAACCGGCCCGAATATCCAACTTATTCACATACCCCTCAGACGGGGATCGTAAGGTGACCCGTGTTTGCGGCTGGCCGCTTTTTTCGACACTGCGAATTACCTCTTCTGGCATAAATTGCAGTTGTAGCCGTTGGCGAGCGGCGGCCGTCAGTTGGCTATCACCCAAGGTGCGGATTGCCAGATACTCTTGTTGCGCGGCACTCCAATCGGGAACCCATAGCTGCGCCAATGGCTGATTTTTACTGACCGGTTGCTGATTGGCGCGTACATACAATTGTTCAATAATGCCGTTGGCCCGCGCCGCGATAACCTGCACGCTGCGCTCATCGGTTGCCACTGTGCCATAACCGGCAAGACGATAGTTGAGTGATCGCATTTCCGCCGGGGCAGTGCGCACGCCTAAATTCTGCTGTTGGCGGGGGCTGATGCTAACGCCGCCCTGCGCTACGGCTTCATCGGCATAGCGCGGCACTAACTCCATATCCATAAATGGCGATTTGCCAGGTTTGTCGAAACGCTGACCGGGGGACATAGGATCATACCAATACAGCACCTTCCGGCTATTTTCTGCTGGGGTATTTTCAGCCACAGCGCTAGCCGTGGTGGGGTGTTCTGAGGCGGGTTTAGCCAACAGATAACCGGCAACGCCACTGATTACGGCGACGGCCACCAGCGTCAAACTAGATAGCTTTTTCATCGCATGCTCTCCTGCGGGGTCAGATAACGGATGGCAGCCCAGGTACGGGCTAATTCTCTGGCGGCATTACTGGTATTGAGCTGGCTATCGAGCAGGGCACGCCGTGCTTCCAGCACACTGCTTAAATCGCTTTTATTGGCCTGATACTGCGCCATAACCAATTTAACTCGCTGTTTTTGCAGTGGTATAACCTCATCGGTCTGGCGCTGCCATAATTGCTGTGTGGCCTGATATTGCGCCAGCAGAGTATCGAGTTGCGCCCGGTGGTCGCGGGTGAGTAACGTAAGCTGGTCGTTGGCTTCCATTGAACGCGATACATCGGCGGCATAGTCTTTATCCTGACGTTGTGAGCGGAATAGTGGCAAATCGACGGTGATCATAACGCCTGCCATATCGTCATACTCGTCTGCCCGTTTAGCGTAATAGACCTCGATCCCAACGTCCGGTGTGGCGGCAATAGCCGATTGTGCGGAGCGGGCTTTGGCAACGTCAGCTTCACGGCTGGCAAGCAACACTTCAGGGTGCTGTTGGATAGCATCATGCAATACAGTGATATCCGCCGGTAGGCGGGCGAACAGTGGTAACGGGCCGCTGATATGCTTGACCTCAATACCGGTCAACTGAGTCAACTGGGTTTGTGCCAAGGCAACGTCACGTTGTGCGGTGGTCAATCTGTCTTGCATGGCAGATAACGTCAGGCGCGCATCTAAAACACTGCTGGGTAATGCGCCACCACTGGCAACGCCGGCCCGTTGCAGTGCGAGCTGTTTTTCGCTTTCTTGTACCAGCACTTGCGCCGCACTCACCGCCTGTTCAGTTAGCGCGAGATCAAGCCACGCCTGCGCCGTCTCTTTTTGCAGCCGGGTACGGATAGTTTCACTGCCTGCTGCCGTTTTTCGCGCTTCGGCACTCAGGGTATCGGCCTTTCTTTGTCGCTTATCACTACTGATATAGTCCTGCATGATACCGACCCGCTGCATAGTCATGCCCTCGCGGGTGAAGCGGCGGGCATTACTGCCGCCGACAGGAAGGTTTTCAATACCAAATTTCAATTTTGGATCAGGCAGTTGCGTGGCTGAACTGGCCATATTTTCCAGCGCATTGACCTGATGCTGATTGGCTGACAGCTCGGCTGAGTAGCGTTCAGCGGAGACCAACGCCTGTTCCAGTGTGATATCTGCCGCGTAGCCCACTGCTGGCAGAGTGAAAAGTGCCGCCATCAACAGCGCGGCAAGACTTAATGGCAGCGCAGCCGTGGGGCGCACCTGCTGTGGGTGATTCAATAAAGGGTTCATCATTATCCCGCCTTATGGCTGCTGTGCTGAAATAGCCGTTAGCTGATAGCCTTGTTCGGTCTGGCGGAAACTGAATGTCACAGATGTACCTGCGGGTAATGGCTGTGCAGCCAGGCTCTCCGGCAGGTCAAATGTCATGGTCATCGGTGGCCAACTCAGCGCCGGAATGGCGGAATGAGCGATAGATACGCGGGTGGCATGCCAGGTTTTTATCTGGCCCTGGGAGTGATAGCTTTCTGCTGGTGCAGAATCCGCCATTATTGTATGACTACCATGAGACATCGGGCTACTTTCACTCATGGCCGGATTGGCGGCGAACAGCGGGGAAGAGAGCAATAATACAGCAGATACAGCGCTAAATAAGATACGCATAGTAATAACTCCAAAACATAGAATAAGCACAACACACCACGGTTAAGTGGCCTGAAGAAAACGGTTATTTATGTCTGGATCTATTCTCTAAAACGGCAGAAAGCAATTTCGGTGGGGGGGCCGACAATGGGGGGCGTATGCCAGTCAACGCGTTGGACGCGCGGTGTTTGCTGCCTATCAGCCAATACTAACTCCGTATTGGTAGGTAAGGCGGCCAGCACCAACATGCCGCTGTCCGACTGGACGGAGTCAGGGATGCAATGTTTTTCACATAAGGAGTTTTGCGCCTGACCATGAGACATATCCATCATTGATGGCATGTCGTGCATTTGGTTTTCTGTTGCTAAAGGGTCAGGCTGTATATGCCCTTGATGCTGGGTAAATACCGGCGAGGCAGAAGGGGCAATATCACACTGATGGCCGGCGATGGCCAACTGCGCGTTGAGAATCAGCCAGCAGGCAACCAGCAGCATACCGCACATGCGCATTTTACTGGCGCGCATCCGGTGCATAAGCTGTGGTACTCCCATAAATGCTGGCATGTTTAACCTGAATGAGTGGTGATATTAAATAATGCTGCCAGCGAGTATAGGGCTATCTCTCTGTTTTTAGAATGGTTTCATTGGGTTGCACTGAATGAAATAAAAGGTTGCTAAAACGTTAGCCTGCTGAATTTATTCTATTTATTTCGATATCTGAAGCCGCAATGGGGTTGATTAGCTGAAATATTTACTTTTCTTTAAGCTATTTTCATCGTATTTATATAAATAATAATACATATCAATACTATTTGTATTTAACTAATGCTCTTATATTAAGCTTTATATCCATTTGTAATCGCGCGCAGTAGTCGCGCTAGCAATGAATAAAAACGTAATCATAAATAGACCGTGACCGGTGTGATGACATAACGAGGGCAGCGTGTGAGAGTGGCGAGCGAATATCCAGAGAGTCAGCAGTTATTACAGGATCCTTCGGCGGGCAGTGAATCATGGTGGCAGCGCATCGCACAATGGGGAACGCCTCTGACTGAACCGGCAGCAGCCGGCAAAGTAAAGCTAACTTTCCTGTGGCGCGACCAACAAGGAAAGGCGCGCGACTCGGTATATAGCTGTGTGTATATCGATGTTAACGGCGTGACAGATCACCACAGCGTCAATCCTGAGTCGCTCACTCGGCTGGGCCAAACGGATGTTTGGTATTGGCAGGCAGAGGTAGAGTCTGATTTTCGTGGCAGTTACAGCTTTATTCCTGTCTCAGCAGAGAAATGTTTGAATTTGCCAGCCGGTAGCCCGCAACAACAGCGCCTGGCACAGCGCAATTGGTGGATCTCGTTGATGGATCTCGCTGAGAACGATCCGTTAAACCCGATCGCTGCGCATTGCAGTTATCGCGGAATGCCACTTTCTGCGGTTCATTTAGCCGATGCTTTGCCGCAAACGGCCTGGCAACCAATTGATGCGGGTAAAACGCTGTCCGCCGACCCGCAACGTTTGCAACTGATTCGCTGGCACAGCCAGTTATTGGGCAATAGCCGCAATGTGTGGATTTACTCAACGACAACCGGTACTGAAGATAAAGCCGAACGCCCATTGGCTATCTTGCTGGATGGCCAATATTGGGCACTCAGGCAGCCGGTGTTTGGCATTTTGGATAGTGAAACCGCCGCAGGGCGTTTACCTGCCAGCGTCTATGTGTTGATCGACATCATTGACCAGACTCATCGTTCGCAAGAGCTGCCTTGTAATCAGGATTTCTGGCAGGCATTGCAAACGGAATTACTCCCGCAGATTGCACTGCAACACGCTTTTACTGAACAAGCGTCTCGTACTGTGGTCGCCGGGCAGAGTTTTGGTGGGTTGGCATCGTTATACGCGGGGTTACATTGGCCACAGCGTTTTGGTTGTGTATTGAGTCAGTCTGGTTCGTTCTGGTGGCCTGATGTTGATAATTTCAAGGCACTGACGGCGGGGAGTGCTGAGCGTCAGGGCTGGTTGACCAAGCAGGTATCTCTGGGATTGGGGGCGAGCCAGCCATTGAATATCTTTATGGAAGCAGGCCGCCGTGAAGATGTGATTTATCAGGTCAATCAAGCCATGAGCGCAGCACTGCGCCAGGCAGGGCATCGATTACAGTATCGGATTTATGCGGGCGGGCATGATGCTCTATGCTGGCGAGGTGGCTTGATTGATGGATTACGCTGTCTGTTAGCGTCTTAACCGCTGCAAGCGAGCAAAAGGGCCGACTCGCCCTCCGCTCGCTTGCTGACTAAATCTTAAATCGCCCCTTCGGTATCACCAACGGTGTATGTGAAACTGGATCATCAATGATCAAACACGGCATACCAAACACTTGCTCGACCAAATCTGCCGTGATCACCTCGCGCGGGTGGCCTTGTGTAACTATCTGCCCGTCGCGCATGGCGATAATATGGGTGGCATAACGGCAGGCATGATTAAGATCATGCAGAACAGCAACCAAGGTATGGTTATGTTGCTGATTAAGGTTGCTGAATAACTCCAGTAAATCAATCTGATGGGCGATATCTAAATAGGTGGTGGGTTCATCCAACAGCAACAGCGGCGTCTGCTGTGCCAATACCATGGCTATCCATACTCGCTGGCGTTGCCCACCAGATAATGCGTCCACTGATCGGTCAGCCAGTTCACTGACACCGGTGGCTTGCATGGCATTACTGACCGCCAGTTTATCGGCCTGTGTCCATTGCTGTAATAACTTCTGATGGGGATAACGGCCACGCGCTACCAAATCCAACACGCTGATACCGTCCGGTGCTTGCGAGCTTTGTGGCAACAAACCCAAATGACGTGCCACCTGCCGGGTATCAATGCTGGCGATATTCTTACCGTCTAAAATTACCTGACCTGCTTGCGGTTTCAGCAAACGGCTCAGTGCGCGTAGCAGCGTTGATTTGCCACAGGCATTGGGGCCGACAATCACCGTAAATTCACCATCAGGAATGGAGACGCTCAGGTTCTGGCTGATTATCTTACCGTCGTAGCCCAGTGTTAGGGTGTCGGCCCGTAAGCGGGAGGGAAAAGCGCTGTGGTGTAGGGTGGTTGCAGGGGTAACAATACTCATGATCGCCCGGACTCCCGAATTAAAAGCCAAATAAGATACAGGCCGCCGATGCTGGTGGTAACCACGCCGACCGGCAATTGATTAGGTGGAAATAGGTGTTGAGCGCAGAGATCGGCGGCAACCAATAATAAGGCCCCCATCAGTGCCGACGTGGTTAACGTCACTGAGGATGTGCCCGCCAGACGCCGCGCTATTTGTGGTGCGGCTAACGCAATAAAGGCGATAGGGCCAGCGGCGGCGGTGACGGCAGCCATTAGAATGACGCCAATCGCCATCAGGCTCAGGCGAGTTTTCTCAACGGGAACCCCTAAGGCACCAGCGGCATCATCGCCCATTTCCAGCAGCGGCATGCGGCGGCTTAGCAGCATTGCGGCTATCGTCGCGGCAAAGATAAATATCAGTGATGGCAGGCCCTTAGCCCAGCTCAGACCATTCAATGACCCCGCCCCCCAAGCCGCGGCAGTCATCGCCGACTCCAGTGATGCGGTGATTGTCAGCCAGGTATTGAATGCCGTTAGCATCGCGCCAATGGCAATGCCGACAATAATTAGCCGAAAGCCCTGAATCCCTTGCCGATATGCCAGCAGATACACCGCAATAGCTGCCAGTAACCCACCAACCAAGGCACTGCTGGCAATCTCGAAATAGTTACCATTAAACAGCGTAATCGCCACTAACGCACCGGTATAGGCACCCATATTAAAGCCGATGATGTCAGGGCTACCGAGTGGGTTACGTACTAATGACTGAAATATTGCGCCACTGATACCCAGTGCGGCACCAAAAATAAGCGCCATCACTGCGCGGGGTAAGCGCCACTGATTGACGATAATATCCACCGCTCCACGGGTTTGCCCGAACAAGGCACTAAGTACCTGTTGAGGTGTCAACGCCAGAGTCCCGGCCATTAATGCCAGCAGTGCGCCCAACAAGCAGGCCAGCAGCAGCAGGCTGCAAACAACTAAACTGCGTGGTCGGATGCGCAAATTTATTGCGCCATCAGGGCGGCCAAATAGCCACGGTGAGGTGACAGACTTCATAGCGCAGTCATCCTTTTGTTACGTCGAACGAGCCAGATCAGTAAAGGCGCGCCAATAAATGCCGTTACGACGGAAACCCGTAATTCGCCCGGCACCAAGAAGCGACCAATAATGTCAGATACCAGCAACAGGATAGGTGTCATCACTAATGTGAATGGGAGAATCCAGCATTGATTTGGCCCGACAATCCAACGGGCGATATGGGGAACCATCAGGCCAACAAAGGCGATAGGGCCAACGGCTGCGGTAGCAGCACCGCACAACAAGGTAACGGCGATGACCGCCCAAAATTGGGTTTGGACAATTCTAGCCCCAATCGCGGCAGCCAAATCCTCTCCCATATGCATGGCATTGAGTGGCCGCGCCAGCAACAGGGCGATTACGCAGCCGAGCAGGATTGCCGGAGTGACGGCCAATACCACTGACATACTGCGGATATCCAATGAGCCTGCCTGCCAGAAGCGGATACGATCAAAGACCAGTGGATGTGTCAGTGATATGCCAGATGAAATCCCCATTAATACTGCGCCAATCGCGACACCGGAAAGTGTCAGGCGCAGAGGATTAACGCGCCCACCCCCCTGAGCTCCGACCCAATACACCACCAGTGTGGTTAACATCGCGCCGATAAAAGCGGAAATAAGATAACCCTGGATGGCACTAACGCCGAAAAAGATGATACCGATGGCGACGGCAAAACTGGCTCCGGCATTGACGCCAAGAATACCGGGATCAGCCAGCGGGTTACGGGTTAGGGCTTGGATAACAGCACCCGATAACCCCAGAGCCGCACCGGCAAGCACGCCAATCAAGGTTCGCGGCAGACGTGATTCAACGATTAAAATGCTATCAGCGCTGTGCTCTGTGCCAAGCAAACTCTGCCAGACCACGGAGAAAGGAATAGCTTTGGCACCCAGCATCAGGCTGGCAGCCATGACCAATAGCAGGACAACAATGCTGAACAGCAGCAGCGACCCGCGTCGGCGCGCTGGTGTCGTTGAATATTGGTCTGGGGAATAATCAAGTGGCATTGTAACTCTTTTTAATAAATAACTATTATTATCGATTTTATTACTATTACATTTCAGTAGGTTAGCACGCATTGTCGGCAACATTCCTGAACAGCCTCAACGTCAAAACCCGCACTCGTCCAATCAATGGGGCGGTGTAAACATCCCTTCAATTCGAGCTAACAGATTACTCGCACTGTAATAATCCAACCGGAAAGTGTCATAACCCACGGCATAAACCCGGTTGTGTTCAATCGCTGGAATATGTGCTAAAAATTTATTACTTTTCAATGCATCAACTGACGGTTGATCACCGGAGAAGAGTAAAATAGTCTCACCGCTCAGACCTTCAGCCAGCTTCTCGCCACCTAACTGAACAATATCCTTACGATGTCCCATACTGGTGTTACCTTTCACGGTTTCAGGTATTTCAGCGAGCCTAAAACCCAACGCTTGCAACAATTTTCCTTGTGCTGAGTCTTCGGTCCACACGTTCGCGGTGCTGCCTGCGGCCTGATAGACAAAAGCCGAGGTCGGCTGTGGTGGTAAGGTAATATTCTGTTTCACCTCATTGAGCCGGTTGGCAAATTTATCAATCACCTCTTTTGCATCGGTTTCATGACCGGTTGCCTGCCCCAATATCATTGCCAACTCTTGCCAGCTTTTATCATCGTAATTAATCACTAAGGTTGGCGCGATAGCGGATAACTGCTCATACAATTTCACCGCTGAATCCCCTCCGGTGGCAGAAATAATAATTAAGTCCGGGTTCATGCCAGCCACAGCTTCGGCGTTTGGTTCAGTCTGATATATAGGTACTAAATTTTTTGTCTGCGCGATGTCAGACCATTGAGTAAAGAACCCTTGGTTATCTGCGACGCTGGAGTTGGGGGCTGTCGCTCCACTGGCAATCACCGGCGCATTGATCGCCAGTAAGGTGCCAGTGATGGTGATACTGGTGGAGACAATCCGTGTAGGTTGCTGGATTAATGTAACCGGGCCTTTAGCCGTTTCCACCGTCCGGGACCATGTGGGTGCGCTATCACCTGCCGCTGATGTGTTGCTCTCTTCGGCAGGCTTACAGCCGGATAGCCAAAGTGTCAGGCACAGCAAGCCCAACAAAGCAGGCAAAGAACGGGATGTTTTACAGGTAGACATATAGCGGGACATAACGGCGTTTTCTCTTTCTATTTAACGATGCCAGGCCGTAATTTATCATGTCATAAGATGAATGGTAGTAATTATTATTCCTATTACCATTTGTAGTGTGATTAGTGAAAGAGATGATTGGCGTGGCCATCTCCAAGACAGGAATTCTGGCGAAATATTGCACCAACCAAACCATTTACAGGACGATCAGTTGCGTGCTGGCCATGACTCATTAGCATGATTTAAGCTAATTCAGGCTGCCTCTGGGGGCTATGAGTAGCGCAAGTTGAGGTGTAATACCGGCCTGCGATCGTTGGCCGTTCTTCTTCTCATATCACTTACCGTTGTGTTAAGCACATGCCCATATCGCAATGAATAAAATTGTCATTTCCCCAGTCTTGTTCCCTTACTAAAAAAACGCGAAACCCGCTATGGCAGATAAATAGTTAAATTTTGCTGTATAGCGTGCCTGATGGTTTGATATGAATTTTTGTTATTATTTTATTTATCTCGTCCAATCGCCTTTAATAAGATATTTAATTCTGCGGTTGCAAAAACAGGTAATTATCTATCTGTAAGCAAATTAATTGATTGGCTAACTATTCCAATAGTTAATAGGCAATGAGTCGCTGTATTTATATTCAAAATAAATACATATCTTTTGGAGAAGACTGAGCATTATTAATCAGTTTTCGATCAAAGTTATCGAACGTTATTTACATTTTAATAGGTGAAATCAATCAGTTATTTAATATTGATCGGTTATCTTGATCTTTTGTATTGGTTTTATGCTATTTTGGTGATTAATCCTGATAATTAACCTTTTTCCCTGCGGGGATTATCAGCGATAAACACCTTGAAATCTCAAGGAAATAAACTAAAAAAATAAAACACAGGGGTATTCCCGTGAATTTTCTAAAACATATCACCATCAGGATGGCGCTATTATCTATTCTTGTTATTTTTTTGTTGCTCTGGGGAGGTGTCTCGACCTTTACATTATTTTCACTTAACCAATTGACGAGTTCATTACATCTGAGTTCTAACCAACAAAAAAACATTAATATTATTAATAGAGGTAATGACCAATATTTTCGTGTGGTTACTCGTTTAAGTCGTGCTGCGGCTTATCGTCAAAGTGGGGCAACTGCCAATGCTGATCGTGAATTGGCCTCAGCAGGTGTAGCACTGAAAAATACCCAGGATGATTTGGCAAAATTCAAGCTGCAATCTCATGAGTCGATGGATCCAATCTTGACGGATAAAACCATTCAAAGCTGGTCAACACTCTTGAGCAAAGGGATCGAACCGATGGTTAAAGCGGTTACCGAAAATCGCTTTGAAGATTATAACAAGTTATTTAACAATGATTATCCGCCATTGAGCCGGGAGTTCGGTGCCACAGTCGAGAAGTACAATTCTGCGGTTGATATTGCAACAGAGGCTGCCAGTTTGCGGGTTGAGACATTAGTCGACTGGTGTCAACGGGCGCTTTTTGCTGCATTAATTGCCGGTGTTATTATTCTGTTCTTAACAGATCGCTACATCGTCAGTTATTTAGTGCGCCCGTTGGAGTCGATCAAGGTGCACTTTAAGCGCTTAGCTGAAGGGCAATTAGGCCGGCCAATGCCTGAGTTTGGGCGTAATTGCGTCGGGCAATTGATCCCTTACTTACGTGAAATGCAAAGTAGTCTGGTGAATACGGTATCAACCATTCGCAACAGTACCGATGCGATTTATACCGGAGCCGGTGAAATCGCTGCGGGAAATGCGGACCTCTCTTCCCGTACCGAGCAACAAGCGGCGGCACTGGAAGAAACCGCGGCCAGTATGGAACAATTGAATGCAACGGTGAAACAGAACGCCGAAAATGCTCATCAAGCCAGTAAGTTGGCTGAGAATGCCTCTGCAACAGCGAAAAATGGCGGGCGGATTGTCAACGATGTCGTTGCTACCATGAGCAGTATTACGGAAAGCTCACGCCGTATTGCGGATATTATCGGTGTGATAAACAGTATCGCCTTCCAAACTAATATTCTGGCACTGAACGCGGCGGTTGAAGCAGCCCGGGCCGGTGAGCAGGGGCGGGGCTTTGCGGTTGTAGCAAGTGAAGTTCGTAATTTGGCCCAACGCAGTGCACAAGCGGCGAAAGAAATCGAAGGGTTGATCAGTGAATCGGTATCCCGCGTGAATATTGGCTCACAGCAAGTTTCTGAAGCAGGGGAGACGATGAACAGCATTGTGCAGGCAGTGACCAATGTAACCGATATTATGGGCGAGATTGCCTCTGCTTCTGACGAACAAAGCCGCGGGATTGGTCAAATTGGGCAAGCTGTCGCCGAGATGGACGGCGTCACACAACAGAATGCCTCCCTGGTACAAGAGTCCGCCACCGCCGCTGCCTCGTTAGAAGAACAGGCACGGCAACTCACAGAAGCGGTCTCTGTTTTTAATTTATCAGATAATATGCAAGCCACTCATTCTTAGTTAAACTTTGATTCAATTTAAGAAATAACAATTGTTGTCGTAATAATAGTAGAGAACAGCCACCGGATTGCGCTAATAGCCAGCGCCGTCTGGTGGTTTTCTATTACCAGTTTTAGATATTTAGTCACAAAAACGATATAGTGAGCTAGGTTGTTATTAGCTTTCAATAATAAAAAATTCATGTTTTTATCGGGTTAAACAATGAGAATTGCTTACTTTCGCGGCATTTTGTTTTTACTGGCGATGATTATTTCATCGTCATCTTTTGCCATTAACTGCCAGCGTGCAGCGACACCGGTTGAATACACCGTATGCGGTGACGAAGATTTACACTGGCTGGATCAGACATTTAGCGATATCTATCAGTCCATGCTGGTTAAATATGATACAGAAACAGTGTATCAGCAACGACAAATATGGGAGAAATCCCTTAACAGTTGTACCAGTGATAGCTGTATTCAGCGCGCCTATTTTCAGGGCATTGCCTCAATGTCTGATATTGACAAAAATTTTGATTGGAACGGGCAGTGGTGGAATATCACCAAAGGGAATGACCGGGGGGGTGTTATCAAAATAACCCGGGTTGCTGAGTGGGGATTTAGTATCGATAGCCGCGCCTGGTCCGGTGAGAATACCGGTAATTTTAGAGCTGAAGCGCGTAAAATTGAAGGGTTGGCGGTTGTTGATCTTATTGAAAATACAGCAAGCTGCCGGTTATTACTGATCCCGATAAAAGATGGTTCAATTCAGGTGCACAGCAATGGCAGTTGGGGTTGCCGAATTTCGATGCCTAAAGATGTCTTTATTGACGGGCAGTATATTCGGGCTGAAAAAGATCCGCGTGAGACTCCGAGCTTACTCTCGGTCGGTATTTTTACTGATACCAAGAACGATAAACTTTTCCGTGAGTTAGTCGGCGACCATTATGCCCAGTTTGTCGCCTCAGCCAACGTCTATATCTATAGCAATGACCGGGATAACCGCGGGGCAAAAGTATTATCCACCTGGGTGCGAGGTGCAGCCAATAAGCGTGCATCAATCATTATGTATACCCGTGCTGGTTTGATGTGGGCCGCGTATGTTGCGCCTGAAAAAAATGGCACGCTGCGGGTTCACTATTTTACGAATGTGCCTGAAGATAAAGATAAAAGACCCAAAACGATTGTTGAATGGCAGCAAACCTTTATGGATAACTAATCATTTGAAATGGTAAGAATTAATGAGCCTCATCCTTGAGGCTCACCCTACTGTTACTCTAAGGTACCAATCACATTCAGCGCCATATCATCAGGCACTTCGTTATAAGACAACACATTCAACCCATTGCAGAAGAGCCGTGCATAACGTGCAATTAATGGCCGCAATTGCGGCGTTACCAATAAAATAGGTTGGTGATTCTCTGCTTTCATCTGTTCCTTAATGATCGGCATATTCTGCTGCAACTGGGTCAGGATATTTGGGTCGACTGGGAAGTTATCCAATACCACTTTCCCCGCTTGTTGCGCCTGATTCAACGAGCCAAGCAGCATGTTCTCTAATTCGTTATTAATGGTATAAACCGCCAGGTTTTTGTCATCGCCATTGATACCATTGACGATCCCGGTACGTAATGCGTAACGCACATCAGAGGTGAGGAGCAGCGAGTCTTTGGTGATAGTGGCACTTTCTACTAAGGTGGTGGCGATGGTGACAATATCTTTCAGCGACACATTTTCAGTTAATAGCTGGCGATACACTTTCAGCAATTGGCTAAAATTCAATCCAGCAGCCAAATCCTCAGCCAAACGTGGTGACAATGACTCAAGCCGTTGGTGTAATTGGGTTATATCATCATAATTAAACAGTTCAGATAAATGGTCTCGTACCACTTTATTCACATGGGTTGCGACCACACTGGCACAATCCACCACCTGATAGCCGAAGTTTAGTGCCGTGGGTTTATCTTCTGGCGCTACCCATACCACGGCCAGGCCGTAAGTCGGATCGATTGCCAGTACCCCATCAACCTCGCCGTATTGTTCCGATGTTGGAATCGCCATCAGTCTATCAATATAAACATCACCACCGGCGACTTTGACACCATTAATATTGATGGTGTATTGGGACGGTTTTAAGCGGAAGTTTTCCCGTACTTTGACTTCCGGTAATAGAATTCCGCAGGTTTCAGAGATGATTTGCCGCACCCCACGCAGCCGCTGAATCAGCGGTCGGCCTTTTGATTCATCGACCAGTGTGACCAGCTTATAGCCCAAATTCAGGCCGATAGGCTCCACTATTGGAATATTTTCCCAGTTGAGGTTCAGGGCATTATCTTCAGAAATGGCGTGGTCGAGGATTGTAAGATCGGGCTCAGCATCCGCTTGCTGAATTTTTTTACTTTGCTGCCAAGCGGCGAACAGGAGTAATCCAGTGAAGCTGAGAAAGGCAAGATGGGGCATCCCCGGCACAATGGCGAGTATGAACATCACGAATGCCGCAGCATACAAGATGGTCGGTTTTGCCAACAACTGATCTTTAATTTCATCAGTCATGTCACCGCCATCACTCACTCGAGTGACAATAATTGCCGCCGCGGTTGCTAATAACAGGGACGGAATTTGTGCGACCAGACCGTCACCAATGGTTAACAATACATATTGTTGAAACGACTGGCTGGCACTGAGATCGTATTTAAAGATGCCGATACAGATACCGCCGATCACGTTGATCACCAGAATCATAATACCGGCGATGGCGTCACCGCGAACAAACTTGGATGCTCCATCCATCGCACCGTAGAAGTCAGCTTCACTGGCTACTTCTTTACGGCGCAAGCGCGCTTGCTCCTGATTGATTAACCCGGCATTAAGGTCGGCATCAATCGCCATCTGTTTACCCGGCAGTGCGTCCAACGTAAAGCGGGCCGATACTTCAGAAATTCGCTCAGCACCCTTGGTCACTACCACAAAGTTGATTGTTGGGGTGGTATCAGAAGAGGAGCGGCAAGAAATTGTGGCGCAACTGAATGGGCAAACCATCTTTTCGCAGCAATCTTTTATTTCAATTCCCTCTAAAAGTAAAAGTGGCGGCGGCAAGTTCTCTGACAGCATTGATGGCAAGGAGCAAGCAAAAGAGACTAAAAGTAATCTGGCAGTCGAAGTGCCGGAACCGGAGCAATCTCTGGAGGAGGTGGTGGATAAATCACGTAAAGAAATGGAAGAGTTATCACGCATCATTATGCAAATTACTTCCGCTTACGATGCGCAATCCAACTTGCAAATGGAAGTGGTGCCACAAGGGCTGCGTATTTTGATTCAGGATGATAAGCAGCGCGATATGTTCCAGCGCAGCAGCGCAGTACTAACGCCGTTCTTCAACCGTTTACTGGCTGAGTTGGCACCGGCATTTAATGAGATGGACAATAAAATCATTATTACCGGCCATACCGATGCTTCCCGCTACCGTGATCAGGTGTTGTACAACAACTGGAATCTGTCGGGTGAGCGAGCGTTGATGGCCCATAAAGCGTTGGTAAAAGGTGGGTTAAGTGAGGGGCGGGTATTGCAAATCAATGCGATGGCGGACCAGATGTTACTGGACCCTGCTGAACCCCTTGCGGCGAAAAACCGCCGTATTGAAATTATGGTCTTAACCAAAACCGCTTCGGACACCTTGTATCAATTCTTTGGCAACCACGGAGAGAATGTAGTGAAACCGGCAGCGAAGAAAGCCGGATAGTTATGTTCATCTTTTCACCGCCCAGTCTACCCTCGAACCTTCAGGACTGGGCGGTGCTTTTTAACACGATGGCTTAACTTAAGTTGCCATACCAGCACGCTGAGTTCGGGCGGCAAAATCTAGCGTGGTGTGATAGTGACGGTATTCCCATGGGTTGCAATGGTAACCCGCTGCCCCGGCTGGAATTGGGTAACCCCCTGAGCCTGAACCACCAGGAAGGTGGTGCCATTATCACGGCGCACTTCCAGTTCCACACCACTACTGCGATTCATCATACTCTGGACTTGTTGCCCCACAACGCCACCGGCAACCGCGCCTGCGGCGGTACCGAGACGGCGACCAGTACCGCCGCCAATGGTATTACCCAAAAAACCACCTACAACAGCCCCACCTATAGCACCTGCAACGTTATTCCCATCTCCCCCCTGAATAGTGACCGGACGAACAGACACCAAGGTTCCATAAGTCACGGTTTGGGCCTGGCCGGCCTGAGAACTGCTAAAAGTATCGCCCGAAAGGGTATTGTTATTGGCGCAACCACTGAGAGTGGCAATGGCGAAGGTTACTGCAATGAGTGGTTTTATCATAATGCCCCTTCCTACTTGAAGTTGCAGCAGTGCTAGCTGCCTGGCTGCAACTCCAATGAGTTTGGGTCATCCCTTCCTGCTTGAAGTTGCTAGCTGATAACCGATTAAATATCGACCGGTAAAATAATCATAGCACGACTTATTTGCTGACTAATTGATTCATAGATAAAAAGTAGAGTTAACTCAAATTTTACAGGGTGGCGGATCCCCGATCAGAGAGCATGTTATCTCCTCTCTGACTGATGATTTGCCGACGAAAGTGAAATCATGGCAATTGAAACATACTTAACTCGGTATAAAGTGCAATTTATCACTCAATACACTGCTGGCGGGTTATATCTCTGGCAAGTATTCGCTATCACCGCCATCGCCACGATCCATTTTTTAACATTAAGGTTTATCGTTAAAAATGGCAAAATTGGCCTTTAGCATTCTTGATCTGAATGTAATTGATAAGAATCCTATTCTCTGACGGATTTAACAATTCGAATTAGGAATAACGTTAAATTAATAACTGTTCACCTGGTATGATTTATATCCGTAGAACTGACGGGTTTCATTTTTTATAAAATGCTCAGAAAGAGGTTAACGGTTAACACTTTTTAGGTAGAAGAACGATCTGATGAAATGTTAAAAAAAGCAGTTTTAGTTAATAATTGATAGCAACATGGCGACCTAAAGATTGTTTTTCGTACAGATTTTTACCGTTGGTGGCGAACATCCTCAAGAGTCACGGCCTGCAAGGGTTTTGTGCTTTTTAACAGTATTTCTAAATGTGTTAATTCAACGTTTTCAATGACAAAATACAATCTGATTACCCATTAAATTCACTTAAAATCGGTAATTGCTGCGTTTCATCTTTAAGTTAGATAGAATTTTCATTTCCCTTTAAATAACTAAAGTAAGTAATATATAATTAAAGTTATTGCGTTAATCCACTCTTTTGGGTTAATGATATTGAATGCCATCTGCATCTACCGCATATCTTCCTGACAGACTTTTTATTTTCTGGCAAATGAAATATTTTGCTGAAACGGTTTTAGTTCACAGATATTAATCCCTTCCTGACTCATTCAATTTCCATTGATAAAGATCAACTTTATTAAATTCTTAGAGTTACAAACTATTAACACTAGGCCGTACTTTTTATAGGGATATACCCATCATTAGTGTCGGGTATGTGAACAATATAATAATAATGACAGGGGAAAAAACATGCTTTCCCAGCATGGCGTTAACCGTCGTGATTTTATGAAGCTTTGTGCAGCGCTGGCTGCCACCATGGGTCTCAGCAGTAAGGCTGCCGCAGAAATTGCTAATACAGTCGGTTCACCACAACGGCCACCGGTCATCTGGATTGGTGCTCAGGAGTGCACTGGCTGTACTGAATCACTGTTGCGTTCAACTCATCCCACCCTTGAGAATTTGCTGCTCAGTGTTATCTCAATGGAGTATCACGAAGTGCTGTCGGCAGCATTTGGTGAGCAGGCGGAAGAGAATAAGCATCGCGCTATTGAACAGTACAAAGGGAAGTACGTACTGGTAGTGGATGGTTCTATCCCACTGAAAGATGGTGGGATTTACTGCATGGTGGCAGGCAAACCTATTGTCGAGCATATCCGCGAAGCGGCGGAGCATGCGGCAGCCATTATTGCTATCGGCTCCTGTTCTGCCTGGGGTGGCGTGCCAGCCACTGGCGGCAATCCGACTGGTGCGGTCAGCTTGCAAGCGGCGCTACCGGGGAAAACCGTCATTAATATTCCTGGCTGCCCGCCGAATCCGCATAACTTCCTGGCAACCGTCGCTCATATCATTACCTTTGGCCGCCCTCCCGCGTTGGATGCCAAGAACCGCCCAACCTTTGCCTATGGCCGCCTGATCCACGAAAACTGTGAGCGCCGCCCGCACTTTGATGCCGGTCGCTTTGCCCGCCAGTTTGGCGATGAAGGGCATCGTCAGGGCTGGTGTCTCTATCACCTTGGTTGCAAGGGGCCGGAAACCTACGGCAACTGCCCGACCCTGGAATTCTGCGATGTTGGCGGTGGCATCTGGCCGGTTGGCATTGGTCACCCGTGCTACGGCTGTAACGAAGAGGGGATTGGTTTTACCAAAAGCATTGCTCAATTAGCCAATGTCGAAAACCCAACACCACGCGCAGAAAAACCGCTGATACACAATGCAGAAGGCGGCAAAGTTTCCACCACTGCCACGGCGTTGCTGGGTGGGGTGGTGGGATTGGTCGCCGGTGTCAGCCTGATGACGGTGCGTGAACTGGGGCGGCAACAGAAACAGCGCCGTAAAGATGACGATCACTCATCGCGGGAGGAATAGCCGTGAACCGACGTCACTTTTTCAAATTAGCCTCAGGCGGTGTCTTGCTGGCGGGGCTGTCCCCCAGCAGTAAAGCTGAGGTACAAAATCGGCCACCGATCCCCGGCGCGCTTGGCATGTTGTACGACTCGACGCTATGCGTCGGTTGTCAGGCATGTGTCAGCAAGTGCCAACAGATTAATCACAGCGAGTTTGCCGCGCACGGTGAAACCTACACCGGTGGTGATGCTATCTGGTCAAACAACGACAAACTTAGCCCCTATACCAACAACATTATTCAGGTGTGGACCAGTGGTGCGGGTATCCATAAAGATCAGTTGGAAGATGGTTACGCCTATATCAAAAAACAGTGCATGCACTGTGTTGATCCCAACTGTGTTTCCGTCTGCCCGGTCAGTGCACTGCGCAAAGATGCCAAAACTGGCATTGTCCACTATGACCCGAATATCTGTACCGGCTGTCGCTACTGCATGGTCGGCTGCCCGTTCAATGTGCCGAAATACGATTACGATAACCCCTTTGGCAAGATCCATAAATGTGAGTTGTGTAATCAGAAAGGGGTGGAGCGGCTCGATAAAGGCGGCTTACCCGGTTGTGTTGAGGTGTGTCCGACTGGTGCGGTGATATTTGGTACCCGTGAAGCGTTGCTGTCAGAAGCCAAACGGCGGCTGACGTTAACACCGGGTGAGAACTACCGTTTCCCGCGGCAGACACTCAGTGCCAACGACACCTACGAGCATCCGGTTGCTCATTATGATCCGCATGTCTACGGCGAAAAAGAGGGCGGTGGTACGCAAGTGTTGGTGCTGGCGGGCATTCCAACCGAGAAACTTGATTTGCCACCGTTGGCAGAACTGGCAACCGGTGCGCGTTCGGAGCATGTTCAGCACACCCTGTACAAAGGCATGATCCTGCCGCTGGCGGTACTGGCCGGTGTGACGGCGCTGGTGCATCGCAATACCCGCGATGAGCGCAAAGACAGTGATGCCGACACGCACGATAAAAAGGACGGTCCAGATGACGATGCATAAATCCAGTCCACTGGGTGGGCGGCTGGTCAGTTGGCCGGTCATGCTGTTAGCGCCTTTTGTGGTGTTATGCGCGCTGCTGATAGTTAAACGTTTGGTGCTTGGGCTGGGTTCAGTCAGTGATTTGAACGGCGGCTTCCCATGGGGGATCTGGATCGCCTTCGACTTACTGGTGGGTACCGGCCTGGCCTGCGGCGGCTGGGCGTTGGCCTGGGCGGTTTATGTCTTTAACCGGGGTGAATATCACCCGCTGGTGCGCCCGGCGCTGTTAGCCAGTTTATTTGGTTATGCGCTGGGGGGATTGTCGATCACCATTGATGTTGGCCGTTACTGGAACCTGCCTTATTTCTTTATTCCCGGCTACTTTAACGTCAATTCGGTGTTATTCGAAACCGCCGTCTGTATGACCATTTATATCGGTGTAATGGCGCTGGAATTTGCCCCCGCACTGTTTGAACGCCTCGGTTGGAAAGTTTCGCTCAAGCGGCTGAACAAAGTGATGTTTTTCGTCATCGCACTGGGTGCGCTGCTGCCGACTATGCATCAGTCCTCAATGGGTTCATTGATGATTGCCGCAGGTGCGAAGATCCATCCGTTGTGGCAAAGCTATGAAATGTTACCGCTATTTTCATTGCTCACCGCCGCCATTCTGGGCTTCTCTATCGTCATCTTTGAAGGCTCTTTGGTGCAGGCCGGATTGCGTGGGCGAGGTGCCAATGAAGCACCGCTGTTTAGCCGGCTGACCACCATTATCGACCTATTCCTGCTGCTATTTGTCTTGCTGCGCTTGGGTGAAGTGGTAGTGCGGCACAAAATAGATTATCTGCTGCATTTCGACCGCTACGCTATCGCCTTTTGGGCTGAAATCGTACTGATGACTTTGCCGCTCATCATCTTCCGTATCCGGCGGGCCAGAGAAGACAGCCGCTTACTGTTTATCGGCGCGTTGTGCATGATTGCGGGCGCGGCGCTATGGCGGCTCAACTACTCGCTACTGGCCTTTAACCCCGGCGGTGGCTACAACTACTTCCCAACCACCAGTGAAATCCTGATCTCAATTGGCTTCGTCGCCATTGAGGTCTGCGCCTACATTTTATTGATTCGGCTATTGCCGGTGCTGCCTGCTCACGGGCAATTACATAAGAATAATCAGACAGAGGTAAAGCATGAGCCAACGCATCACCATTGATCCCGTTACCCGCATTGAGGGACACCTGCGGATCGACTGCGAAATTGAGGACGGCAAGGTCATTAAAGCCTGGTCCTCCGGCACCATGTGGCGTGGCATGGAAGAGATTTTACAAGGCAATGATCCCCGCGATGCCTGGATGATTGTGCAGCGTATTTGCGGCGTATGTACCACCATCCACGCTATCGCCTCGGTACGCGCCGTGGAAAATGCGCTGGGGATGGAAGTCCCGGTCAATGCGCAACATATCCGCAATTTGATTCTGGCCGCGCACAGCATCCATGACCATATCGTGCACTTCTACCAACTGTCCGCACTGGATTGGGTGGATGTCACCTCCGCGCTGCAAGCCTCGCCACAGAAAGCGGCAGCCATGTTGAGTGGCTTATCGAGCTGGCCACTTAACAGCGCGGAAGAGTTCAGCCGCGTACAACAGAAAATCAAAGATCTGGTGGCCAGCGGGCAGTTAGGCATTTTTGCCAACGGCTATTGGGGCCATCCGGCAATGGCGTTGCCACCAGAAGTGAACCTGATTGCGGTAGCGCACTATTTGCAAGCATTGGAATGCCAACGTGATGCCAACCGCATTGTGGCGGTATTGGGGGGCAAAACACCGCACATTCAGAATCTGGCGGTGGGGGGTGTTGCCAATCCAATCAATCTGGATATGCCAAGTGTGCTTAATCTGGAGCGCTTGATGTTGGTGAAATCCTTCATCGACCGACTGGGCAGTTTTATCGAGCAAGTTTATAAGGTGGACACGGCGGTGATCGCTGCCCACTATCCAGGCTGGCTCAATCTGGGCAAAGGGGCCGATTACTATCTCAGCGTGCCGGAGCTACCGACCGATCGCAAAGGGGAGACTTTCCTGCTGCCGGGTGGCTATCTGGATAAGGGCACCTTCCGGCCGATTGCCAATCATAACGATCCTTATCTGATCAAAGGTATTGCCGAGAGCGGCAAACATGCCTGGTATCAGGATGACGAACCGCTGGCACCGTGGGAGGGCAAAACCAACCCGAACTACACCGGCTGGCAGGAAGATGGCAAATACTCGTGGGTAAAAGCGCCGACTTTCTATGGCAAAACGGTAGAAGTTGGGCCGCTGGCATGGTTGATGTGCGGTCTGGCGGCTGACCACGCGCCGACTAAACAGCATTTCAGCGATATTGGCGCGGCCTATCAGAAATTGAGCGGGCAGGCTATCACGCAAGATCAACTGCCATCGACGCTGGGCCGCATCATTGGCCGCGCGGTGCATTGTTGCGTGCTGCATGAAACGCTGGCTCAGCAATGGACGGCGCTGGTGACCAATATCGGTACCGGCGACGTAGAAACCTTTATCAAACCGAATATTCCGTTAACTGGCGAAATTCGCGGTGTTGGCTTTGAAGAAGCGCCACGCGGCATGTTGTCGCACTGGGTGGTCATCAAAGACGGCAAAATCGCCAACTATCAGGCGGTGGTGCCCTCCACCTGGAACGCCGGCCCGCGTAACTACAATGACGAGCCAGGGCCATATGAACAAGCGCTGGTGGGCACGCCGGTTGCTGATCCGGCCAAACCGCTCGAAGTGGTGCGGACCATTCACTCATTCGACCCGTGTATGTCTTGTGCCGTACATATTGTTGATACAACGGGCAACGAAGTGACCAAAGTCAAGGTGCTGTGATGGGGATTTTGGTATTAGGTATAGGTAACTTATTACTTAGCGATGAAGCGGTGGGGGTACGTCTGGTTGAAGCATTGGAACAACGCTTTGAGATACCCCCAGGTGTTGAGGTGTTGGACGGCGGTACCGCAGGTTTAGAACTGATGGAAGCGATGGCAAACCGCGAACATTTGATTGTTGCTGATGCGGTATTCACCGGCCAGCCTCCGGGCAGCGTTGCGGTGCTGCATGATAAAGAGATACCGGCTATGTTCAGCCGCAAAGTCTCGCCCCATCAGTTGGGGCTATGCGATGTGCTGATGGCACTGCAACTGACCGGTGAATCCCCGCGCCGACTGACATTGGTGGGCGTGGTGCCAGAATCTCTGGCGCCAGGAATTGGCCTGACACCAACGGTGACACAGGCGATGGAGCCAGCATTGGAGCAGATTCTGGCCGCATTGCGTTTAAGCGGAATTACGCTCAACGTGCGGGAGCAAGACCATGTCTGACTTCCTTGATGACGCTGGCATTATCGGGCTGACACAAAACCCGGCACCTTTGCTAGAGCAGGTTTTTAGCCAGATTGCCGCAGATGAGATGCGCGGCTTGCCATTCTACCGTGACCACATTCCGCTACGCGCCTGTGGCTTTCAGTTATTTGAGCAGCAATGGGTGGGGGCGTTATTGACCCCGTGGATGCTGAGTTTAGTGGTATTACCGGGGCCGCAGCAAAGCTGGCCGCGCCGGGTGGTGGGTGAGCGCCTGATGCTGGCACTGCCATGTGGCACCATCAGTTTTACGCTCGGCGAAATAGCCGGTTGCGGCCAGTACCTGAGCCGCTCGCTGATGTCGCCATTGGACACCACGCTGCAAGCGGAACAGGCGCTGCTTCTGGCAGAACAGAGCGCTCGCATGGTGCTTTCACTGCCCATTAGCGATGCTGATGCACCGGTAAATCCACGGCGGCGGGCGTTGTTTAGTCAAATGACGAATCAGCATGCATGAAATCAGTTTATGCCTCAGTACGCTGGACCTGATTGAAACACAGGCCAGGCTTAACGGGGCCAAACGAATAACGGCGGTATGGCTGGAGATTGGCGCGCTCTCTTGTATTGAGGAGAGCGCATTGCGTTTTAGTTTTGACGCCGCCAGCCGTGAGACATTGGCCGCTAATTGCCAATTGCATATCAATTATTTACCCGCACAAGCCTGGTGTTGGGAGTGTAGCGCCAGTGTTCAGATTGAACGGCACGATGCCGGGTGCCCGCATTGTGGCAGCCATGCTCTGCAAGTGGAGAGTGGTGACAGTTTGCAGGTAAAACAGATAGAAGTGGAATAATCCTGAAGGAGTGAATTCCTATGTGCACGACTTGTGGTTGCGCCAGCGGCGAAACAAAGATCGAAGGCGACGACAGTCACCATCATGCTCACGACCATCATGATGATGGTCACGGCCACCATCACCACCATGATCAGCACCACGATGATCACCATCATGACCACCCCAACGATGCCCAGCCGCAACAGACTCAGCATAAACATAAATATGTCGCCAAAGGCACGCAGCCGGTTATTGTCCATCATCACTATTATTACCATCAGGGCGATGTTCATCATCACTACCACGGTAAAACGCCTGAACCGGTAGCGATACCACAGCCAGCGCAGCCGGAAGCTGAACCCTTTGCGCCACAAGTGCATGCCGATCAACAAGGGCTGCATTACGGACAGGGCGAGGCAGGCAGCCACGCACCGGGCATGGGCCAGCGCCGCTTGCTGCAAATCGAGCAAGACGTGCTGAGCAAAAATAACCATTTAGCCCACCATAATCGTGAGCATTTTGTCGAACAACATATTCTGGCGCTGAATTTGGTTTCCAGCCCCGGTTCTGGCAAAACCACGTTGTTGACCTCAACCTTGCAACTGCTGGCTGGGCAAGTGCCTTGCGCGGTAATTGAAGGTGATCAGCAAACCACCCATGATGCCGAACGTATTCGCGCCACTGGCGTGCCCGCGATTCAGGTCAATACCGGTAAAGGCTGCCATCTGGATGCGCAAATGGTGCACGATGCAGCACATCGTTTAGCGCTGGCTGATGATAGTCTGCTGTTTATTGAAAACGTCGGCAACTTGGTGTGTCCGGCCAGCTTTGATCTGGGCGAACGCCATAAAGTAGCGGTATTGTCAGTCACTGAAGGTGAAGATAAACCGCTGAAATACCCCCATATGTTTGCAGCTTCCACCCTGATGATTATCAATAAAATCGATCTGCTGCCCTATCTGGATTTTGACATTGAACAGTGCATTGCCTATGCCCGTCAGGTGAATCCTGATATTCAGGTGATTGCACTGTCTGCCAGCAGCGGCGAAGGGATGGATTTGTGGCTGGAATGGCTGGAGACACAGCGATGTGCATAGGCGTTCCCGGCAAAATTGTGGCGGTGGGTGAAGACATTCACCAACTGGCATGGGTGGAAGTGAGCGGAGTGAAGCGTGAAATCAATATCGCACTGATATGCGACGATACCCCGGCGGCATTGCTCGGTCAGTGGGTATTAGTGCATGTCGGGTTTGCCATGAGCTTGCTTGACGAAGAAGAGGCGCAACAGACACTGGTCGCGCTGGAACATATGCAGGCAGTTGGACTGGATTGGGATGCCACCGCGGTGAGCGAGGCACGCGATGCGTTACGTTGATGAGTTTCGTGATCCCGCATTAGTGAGCGCATTATTGCAACGGATCGAACAGTTATTGCCGCAGATCGCGGATCAACAGCGCTTGCCACTGCAAATTATGGAAGTCTGCGGTGGGCACACTCATGCGATCTTCAAGTTCGGTCTGGATCAACTGCTGCCTGATGGGTTGGAGTTTGTCCATGGACCGGGCTGCCCAGTGTGTGTATTGCCGATGGGCCGCATTGATAGCTGTTTGGAAATTGCCGCGCACCCTGAGGTGATTTTTTGCACTTACGGTGATGCGATGCGTGTGCCGGGGCGCAATGGCTCGATGCTGGATGCTAAACGGCGCGGCGCGGATATTCGCGTGGTCTATTCACCGTTGGATGCATTGACGCTGGCACAGCATAATCCTGATCGCCAGGTGGTGTTTTTTGGCCTCGGTTTTGAAACCACCATGCCTGCCAGTGCCTTAACCCTGCAACAAGCCAAACGGCTTGGGTTGACCAATTTCACCGTGTTCTGCCAGCACATCACCATCATTCCTACCTTGCGTAGCTTGCTGCAACAACCGGATGTGCGTATCGACGCTTTTCTGGCTCCAGGTCATGTCAGTATGGTGATTGGCACCACGCCGTATGGCTTTATTTGCGACCAATTCCACAAGCCATTGGTGGTTACCGGTTTTGAGCCGCTGGATATCTTGCAGGGGCTGGTAATGCTGCTTGAACAGATGGTCAGCGGGCGTTGTGTGGTAGAGAACCAGTATCGGCGCATTGTGCCGGACAGCGGTAACTTACTGGCACAACAGGCACTGACAGAGGTTTTTGTTGCTAAAGCCAGCAGCGAATGGCGTGGCTTGGGTGAAATAGCGGATTCCGGCGTACAACTCAGCCCTGACTATATCGCTTTCGATGCCGAGTTACGTTTCAAACCGCAACAGCAGCAGGTGGCAGATTCTCCACGATCTCGCTGTGGGGATGTGCTGACTGGGCGTTGCAAGCCTGATCAATGCCCACTGTTTGGCGGCGAATGTACGCCAGACAATGCCTTTGGCGCACTGATGGTGTCATCCGAAGGGGCCTGCGCCGCTTATTATCAGTATCGATAACCCTTGGTACTTGAAGCTGCTGGGGGGAGCTGCATTCGCTTGCAGCGCCTACCTGCAACTCCAATGACTTTGGGTTATTAATAAGGTCACAACTAAATGAATAAGAAAGAGATTACTCTGGCCCACGGCAGCGGTGGTCGGGCAATGCAGAGCTTGATCGAATCACTGTTTCTGGCGGAATTTTCCAATCCGGCGCTGAATGAACGGGAAGATCAGGCGCGTATCGCGCTGGCGGATCTAACCATACAGGGCGATCGGCTGGCGGTATCCACCGACAGCTATGTTATTGATCCGATCTTTTTCCCCGGCGGCGATATTGGCAAGTTGGCCGTGTGCGGCACAGCAAATGATGTGGCAGTCAGTGGCGCAACACCACGCTACCTCTCCTGCGGTTTTATTCTGGAAGAAGGTTTGCCGATGGACGTTCTCACGCGCATTGTGCAATCAATGGCGGCTACCGCGCGGCAAGCAGGGATTCAGATAGTTACAGGTGATACCAAAGTCGTGCAGCGCGGCGCGGCGGATAAGATCTTTATTAATACCACCGGCATAGGAGTGATCCCCGCAGATATTCACTGGGGAACCGCGATGATCCGTGCTGGTGATCGGATCGTTGTCAGTGGCACTTTAGGTGATCATGGCGCGACCATTCTGAACCTGCGTGAAGGGTTGGGGCTGGAAGCAGAGCTGGTGAGCGATTGTGCACTATTGGCACCGTTGATCGCTCCGCTGCGATCTATTCCCGGAGTGCGGGCGTTACGTGATGCTACCCGTGGCGGCGTGACGGCGATCTTACATGAATTTGCGGCCGCCAGCGGTTGCGGCATGGAGATCAACGCGTCAGATCTCCCCCTGAAACAGGCAGTGCGGGGTATTTGCGAATTGCTGGGGTTGGATGCACTCAACTTTGCCAACGAAGGTAAGCTGGTGCTGGTGGTGTCACCAGAGGCACAAGAATCGGTATTAACCGCGCTCCATAACCATCCACTCGGCCAGGATGCCGCCGTTATCGGGCAGGTGACTGAGAATAAGCAAGTACGCTTATGCGGTGCGTATGGTGTTTCGCGTAGATTGGATTTGC
Organism: Yersinia sp. FDAARGOS_228; assembly: GCF_002073315.2. Taxonomy (NCBI): domain Bacteria; kingdom Pseudomonadati; phylum Pseudomonadota; class Gammaproteobacteria; order Enterobacterales; family Yersiniaceae; genus Yersinia; species Yersinia sp. FDAARGOS_228. Next base: position 4,922,658 of record NZ_CP020409.2, on the reverse strand, counting down.
CTCTGGATGAGCCATTGCCGAGAATTTGCTGAGCCCATTCGTCCTTGAAGCCGCAGGGGTGTTAGCTGCGTTCGCTCACCCGAATCACTGACTGATGTCAGCTCATCGGGATTTGCTTACTTGCTGCCTACCCGCAACTCCAATGACTTTTGGGAACCCATTCGCACTTGAAGTGACAGGCGATTAACCAGTTGATAAGTGGGGAAATGTGCCGAATGGGTCGTAACGGCGTGAGCCGTCGAAGTGCCCATCGGTGCAGTCGCCCCGCAATCTCCGAGCTATAAAACAGGTTGCTGGCAGCCTTGTGAAGGAGTTTCTGTGGATAAAAATGGCCTCTGCCTGCGGGTAAAAGGCAAGGTGCAAGGCGTGGGGTTCCGCCCTTATATCTGGCAGCTTGCCCACCGCTTTGCGCTAAGGGGCGATGTCAGTAACGACAGCGCGGGCGTGACGATTCACCTATGGCAAACCCCGGCGGTGGCGGATTTTTTACAAGCATTGCCACAAGATTGCCCGCCATTAGCGCAAATTGATAGTGTCACCACTTCACCCTACCATTGGGCGCAGCCGCCGCTGGATTTTGTGATTCATCACAGCGGTGCCGGGCAGATGGATACGCAAATTGTACCGGATGCTGCAACCTGCGACGCCTGTTTGGCTGAAATGAACCATCCTGCCAATCGCCGCTACCGCTACCCGTTTATCAACTGCACCCATTGTGGCCCGCGTTTTACTATTATCCACCGCATGCCCTATGACCGGCCATATACCGCCATGCGCGAATTCCCGCTGTGTGCCGCCTGTCAGGCAGAATACGACCATCCGGCCGATCGCCGTTTTCACGCCCAACCCAATGCTTGTGCCGATTGTGGCCCGCAATTGTGGCTAACGGGGCGAGAGGGACAGCCGATTGCGCACAACTTCGCGGCGCTAGAGCAAGCCGCAGCCGCTCTGTTGGCAGGGGATATCGTTGCTGTCAAAGGGTTGGGGGGATTCCATCTGGCGGTAGATGCCACTAATGCTGCCGCTGTGGCCCGTCTGCGGCAACGCAAACAGCGACCTTCCAAGCCGCTGGCGGTGATGTTACCGCACGCCGACTGGTTATCACGCTGTGTGCAAAGTAACGATAGCGCCGCGTTATTACGCGTGTTACGTAGCCCTGCGGCCCCGATTGTGTTGGTTTCGTCGCGGGCTGATAGCCCGCTGTGTGTGGCGCTGGCACCGGGCTTACCTGAAATTGGTGTGATGCTACCCGCCAATCCGTTACAACATTTGCTGCTGCAACAGGTCGGGCGGCCTCTGGTGATGACCTCCGGTAATGGCCGTGGTAAACCCCCAGCGTTGAGTAATGAGCAGGCGCTTGGTGCCCTGAGAGATATTGCTGACCACTGGTTATTGCATGATCGGCAAATTGTGCAGCGAGCCGATGACTCATTAGTGCGACTCACTGGCAGCGGTGCTGAAATGCTACGCCGGGCCAGAGGGTATGTGCCAGATGCTTTCGAGTTACCTCCGGGATTTAGCCAGCAGCCAGCAGTTCTGGCGCTGGGTGCGGATATGAAAAACACGTTTTGCCTGCTACGTGATGGTAATGCGGTGTTAAGTCAACATCTGGGGGATCTGGAAGACTGCGATATCGCACAGCAACAGCAGCAGTTAGTGGCGCTGTTTTGCGATATTTACCATTTCACACCACAGACAGTCGTGGTGGATGCTCATCCCGGCTACGTCAGCCACCAATTAGGGAAAACTCTGGCTGCACAGTGGAATATCCCTTGTGTTGACGTGCTACACCATCATGCACATCTGGTGGCTTGTCTGGCAGAGCATGGCTGGCCTCGCGAGGGTGGGGCAGTGATTGGTGTGGCACTGGATGGGCTGGGTTATGGCGCTGATGGTCAATTGTGGGGCGGTGAATGCCTGCGAGTGGATTATACGAGCTGTGAATACATTGGTGGCTTACCCGCGGTGGCACTACCCGGTGGCGATCTGGCCTCGCGTCAACCGTGGCGCAACCTGCTGGCTCAGTTACAGCGCTATGTCCCCAATTGGCAACATCTGCCTGAGAGTGCGGCGATTCCTCAGCCGGAGGGAAGGGTATTGGCGCGGGCGATTGAGCGGGGGATTAATGCGCCGTTGGCCTCCTCCACTGGGCGCTTATTTGATGCAGTAGCGGCGGCACTCAATCTTGCCCCGCTATCAATAAGCTGGGAGGGCGAAGCCGCCTGCCAGTTGGAAGCACTGGCGCGACAAAGTGCGGTTTCAGTTCCGCCGGTGACGATGCCACTGTGCGATAACCAACTGGACTTAGCCACTTTCTGGCAGCAATGGTTGGCTTATGATGCCACTCCGGCGGAGCGGGCCTACGCGTTCCACTTTGCTCTGGCACAGGGATTTGCTACTTTGGCGCGGCAGGCGGCCCAGTATTATCGTATTGATACTATTGTCTTTTCAGGTGGGGTGCTACATAACCGGTTACTGCGTGAGTTACTTAGCGCACAATTGCATGATTTCCAACTGTTGCTGCCCCAGCGCCTGCCTGCCGGTGATGGTGGCCTGGCTCTAGGGCAAGCACTGATTGCCGCTGCGTCAAAATGCCATAAGTGATGATTATGGCTAATAGTGTTTGATTACCGTTAATTGTGTTAATAATAAAGCTCGTTGACTCGGGGTGCCTGCCGCTAAATGCGTAATGGCTGAGATTTTACCCGTATTACCTGATCTGGATTATACCAGCGGAGGGAAGTCGCGGTATCGTTGTTGAGTCCATAAACAACGGTCCCCCTTCTTGTTCGCTGGTGGGGGATATCATGAATACTATTCGCTCTGACTTTTCAATCGTTCCTCTCCCGTTCCCTGATGCACTGGCGGCGGCCTGCTTGCAGCAATTCCAAACTACGCCACCATTAGTCCATTGCCTGACTAACGAGGTAGTACAGTCCTTCACTGCCAATGTGTTACTGGCATTGGGGGCTTTTCCTGCCATGGTGGTTGAAGCTGAAGAGGCCGCACAATTTAGTACCATAGCGAACAGTTTACTTATCAATATCGGCACGTTACACCACTCGCGGGCCGAATCCATGTTGGCGGCAATCCAGGCGGCAAATCAATCTGCCACTCCTTGGGTGCTGGACCCCGTCGCGGTCGGTGGGCTTACCTATCGCACTGATTTTGCTCATCAATTATTATCACTAAAACCGGCCGCGATACGGGGTAATGCCTCGGAGATCATGGCATTAAGTGGTCTGGCGACCATGGGGCGTGGCGTGGATAGTGTCGATTCCTCGGTAAGTGCACTGCCTGCTGCTCGCCAATTGGCGCTACAGGTGCAGACGGTGGTTGCGGTTACCGGTGAGGTGGATTATATCACCGACGGCCTGCGTGATTTTGCCGTGACCGGTGGCGATAAACTGATGACTCGGGTGGTGGGGACGGGGTGTGCACTTTCTGCCGTGGTTGCGGCATTTTGCGCACTGGAAGGTGACCGTTTACATCATGTGGCAACGGCTTGTCGAGTGATGTCACAGGTCGGCGGGCAGGTATCTCAGCAGGTAGCAGGCCCAGGTAGCTTTATCCCCGCCTTTCTGGATGGCCTTTATCAACTAAAAATAAGCGATCTGCTTTAGCCTCTCCACGGTCAATCGGTTAAAAAAGAGTGCTACCGTTCAGCCTCGTCGCCAGCGACTGAACGTGTTGCTAGTCGTAATGTGTATTACGGATAAGAATTGATAAATCATTCAGTTTCATTGGTTTACCCAGGAAATAACCCTGAACTTCATCACACTTCAGGGTTTGTAACTGCCTGAGCTGTTCGGTGGTTTCTACCCCCTCAGCGGTCACCGTCATGGACAGCGCATGGCCGAGGTTAATGATCCCTTCCACGATTGATTGGCCTTCATGTGACTCGGCCAATTCATCGATAAAGCTCTTATCAATTTTCAATCCATCGAACGGGAAGCGGCGCAGATAATTAAGTGAAGAATAGCCGGTACCAAAGTCATCCATCGATAAGCGTACACCCAGAGTTTTTAATGCTGTCATCGTTTTATATGCACCATCAGCATCTTCAATCATTATCCGCTCGGTGATTTCCAACTCCAGTCGATGGCTCGGTAGCCCGGTGAGTCGCAGGACTTGTCGCACTCGTTCGATCAGGCGCTGGTTCCTGAATTCAACCGCAGAAATATTGACGGAAACGATCAGTGATGAGGGCCATGTCGATGCATCCTGACATGCTTGTAACATGGTCCAGTCGCTAATGGCGGTGATAAGCCCCGTCTCTTCGGCTAGCGCAATAAATTGATCCGGCATCAGCAGCCCCAGAATCGGGTGGTTCCAGCGCACCAAGGCTTCAGCACCTGTCAGTTGGGTTCCCTCAATACGGTAGCGTGGCTGGTAATAAAGGTTAAATTCGTTGTGCTTAACGGCCTGACGTAAAAAACGCTCTAGTTCACTGCGTTGCATCAGGCGCTCATTCATTTCACTGGAGTAGAAGCTCCAACGGTTACGGCCACTGTTTTTAGCTTCATACATGGCAATATCTGCAAATCGTAATAGTTCTTCGGCTTGCATTGAGTCTTGAGGTGCCAGTGCAATACCAATGCTGGCACCGATATAAATATCCTGATCATTTATCACGTAGGGACTTTCGATTCGGGCGATAACGCGTGCACAAAGCTGTTCAATTTCTTTGCGTGACGAAAGGCCGGTGATGATCAAAATGAACTCATCTCCTCCCTGGCGCGCCACCAGATCATTATCACGTAAACAGCTTCTCAGGCGCTCAGATACCTGGTGCAGCACCAGATCCCCGGTAACGTGACCAAATGTGTCATTAACCGGCTTAAATTTATCCAGATCAACATTGATGATCACCAGTGGATGCGGTGCGGCAGCTAAATGGCGTAACTTATTTTCCAGAAACTCTTTCATCCGCAGACGGTTGGGTAAACCAGTTAAAGCATCATGCAGAGAGAGGTGTTGGATCCGTTCTTGCGCTTCTATTTCACGGGTGATATCCGATGCGGTGCCACGGAACCCAATGGTTTCGTTGTTTTTGATAATAGGTTTGGCATAAATACGGCAAATGCGTTTATCGCCTTTGGCGGATAAATAGGTGCATTGCAGTTCATTACGCGATTCTGTCAGATGAGTGTGTTGTAACCAAGGGCGCAGCGGAATAATGTCACAATTTAACAGTGAATCAAGATTGTGCCCCAGCCAGTGTTCCACACTTAACCCAGTAATAGTCAAAAACCGTTGCGACAGATAGGTGATGCGTAAATCGGCATCGGTTTCCCATAACCAGTCGGTAGCCGCTTCTGCTACATGGCGAAAACGCTCTTCGCTGGCGATTAATGCAGATTTGTTTTCATCCGCGATCCGCGCCTCTGACATCGCCCGCCGCAATACTAACCAACCGGCCAGTCCAAGGATCAACGCCACCAGCGTCAGGAGTGGGAGTAATATGTTGAGCAGTTGTGCGCCTGGCATATTCTGATCCCAGTGCAGCGTCAATGCGCTGTTATCACTGGCAGATAATAGGACTGATGGGTCGGATGCCGCATCTTTTTTATCTTGCGGCGTTCGGAGTTGATGAATACCGTAATCTTCGCCCAAGGTATTCAGCTCTGTTTGTGTCAGTAAATCGATAAACACCAGAACGGAAGGTACTCCCGCCACTGATTTAACGCGCGGATCACCGCCAGTAGTTAATGCCGCCGCCGCAACAATGCCCGGTTGCCCGGCAATGTCGATGGTTTCAGTTGCAATATATTGTTTGTCTGCTCGCGCTCGGGCTGCGTCAATCAACGGGGTTATATCTTTGTTGAGCCAATCGGGCAGGCTAATATTCTTTAGTTGCCCATTGATAACCGAATACCGGGTCTTTCCTTGCCCATCAACGACAAACACTCCCTCATAATTAAAGTCGTTATACAGTGATGGCCCCAGATTTTGGCTGACAAAAGCCCAGTCAGGATCGACTGTTACATGCAAATGTTCATAAGCATCACCCCAGAAAGCATTGTCTTTTATTCTGGTTTTTATTGAGTCTTGGCGCATTTTCCACGCTTTTTCCACCAGAAAACGGCTTTGAGATATCGCTTGTTCATTTAATTGCGAAGCGATGTAGAAAATGCCAACAGCAGCAATAATGATAGTTGCCCCAACCAGCAAGGCCATAGCCTGTAAAGTCTGTTTTGCAAAGAAAACATTATCTCCTTTTGCCCGTGATACTGATTCTGACTGGCTGGAGTCTGTCATAGTGAGTTCCCTTGGCACTTACAACGTTTGGGCTGATCCCGAGTAGGATAAAAGATCCATTTAATTAGCAGAAAGCGAAAACTCAGAGGCAATATAAACTAACATAAATATAATCTTAGTCTCTTATCATTATATAGTCTGTTCGCCCTCATTCTGGCGTCAGCAACCCAGCAGGCGATGAGTCAAAGTGAAAACCCGCCGCTGGCGGTTTTTTTGTATTATGGCTCAGGTTTTGCGGTAACTCAGGTGCTTTTGCCGTTATTGCGGGGCGGTATTATTAACCTAATCCCCGTAACGTGGGTTCTCCGCAGCGCAATGAAACACAGCGCTCTAACGATGCTGCATCTTCGTGCATTTGCCTCTAAAAAGTGCGAGAAAAGCGCATATACAGTGCTATCTCCCGTTATATCTCCTTTTCCCATTACTCAAAGTGCGTGTATTTCCGTGGTTCAGCGGCTATCTATCATTTGGTACAAACATTGCTTTACCCCTAGACCGCACTATTACCATTACATTTCTTTGATAGGGATAAGGTATGTCACAGGCGAAACAAGCACCGGAATTAAAACGTACATTGGGTAGTTTTCAATTATGGGGTATTGCCGTCGGGTTGGTGATTTCCGGCGAATATTTTGGTTGGAGCTATGGGTGGGCACAAGCAGGGACTTTAGGGTTTTTGTTTACCGCTCTGGGTGTGGCTGCGATGTATACGGCATTTATTTTTAGTTTTACCGAATTAACCACCTCTATTCCTCATGCCGGAGGGCCATTTGCTTACGCTCACCGCGCTTTTGGCCCAACGGGTGGCTTTATTGCCGGCCTTGCGACCTTGATTGAGTTTGTGTTTGCCCCGCCCGCTATTGCTATGGCGATTGGTGCTTATATTAATGTTCAATTCCCCGCGGTTGACCCTAAGTGGGTGGCGGTTGGTGCCTATCTGATATTTATGTCATTGAATATTCTGGGTGTCAGTATTGCTGCAACCTTTGAACTGTTGGTCACGATATTGGCCATTTTTGAGTTGCTGGTATTTATGGGCGTGGTTGCGCCGGGCTTTGAAATCAGTAACTTTGTCAGAGGCGGTTGGGCTGGTGCGGATACCTTCAGTATCGGGTCTTTATCGGGGATTTTTGCCGCGATTCCCTTTGCTATCTGGTTCTTTTTGGCGATTGAGGGGGCTTCTATGGCCGCAGAAGAAGCCAAAGAGCCGCAACGCACCATTCCGCGCGCCTTCATTGGTGGTATTTTGACCTTAGTGGCGCTGGCATTAGGTGTGATGGTATTTGCTGGTGGGGTGGGTGACTGGACTCAGTTATCTAATATTAATGATCCGCTACCACAGGCAATGAAAATTATCGTTGGCAGCGATAGCGGTTGGTTACACATGTTGGTATGGCTTGGGCTATTTGGTCTGATAGCCTCGTTCCATGGCATCATTATGGGCTATTCCCGCCAGATTTTTGCCTTGGCCCGTGCTGGTTATTTACCTAAGCCACTGGCTAAAGTAAACCGCCGTTTCCGTACTCCACACCTGGCTATTCTGGCCGGTGGTGTTGTCGGGATTGGTGCTATTTTCTCTGACTCGTTGATTATTATTGGCGGCATGCCACTGACGGCAAATATTGTCACTATGTCAGTGTTTGGTGCCATCGTGATGTATATCATCTCAATGTTGTCATTATTCAAACTGCGACAGACAGAGCCACGCCTGACTCGGCCATTCTCCGCGCCGTTCTATCCCTTTGCGCCAGCACTGGCATTAGTTTTGGCGGTTGTTTGTCTGGTGGCGATGATTTATTACAATCCGCTGCTGGCTTTGATATTCGCTGGCATGATGTTGGTTGGTTATATTTATTTTCGTCTGACCCACCGTTCACGCGCTGCTGCTGCATTTGATCCACAGCTCAGTGCTGCTGAGTGATCCATTCTTACTCTCTATGTCATCATTGTTCAGGCTGCTTTTGCAGCCTGTGCGGCTAAAGGACGCGGTATGTACCAGACAACACTGAGCCATCGCAGTTACCACTTTGGCGATTTACGGGATTTAATGGCTAAAGCTTCACCGGCACGTTCGGGCGATTATCTGGCGGGCGTTGCGGCAGAAAGTGCTGAAGAACGTATGGCTGCCCGTATGACGCTGGCAGATTTACCGCTAAAAACATTTTTACAGCAAATGCTGATTCCTTATGAGCAGGATGAAGTCACACGGTTGATTATTGACAGCCATGACCCGCAGGCTTTTGCGCCAATAGCGCATCTGACCGTCGGTGATTTTCGTGATTGGTTACTCAGTGAACAAGCCGACAGCGCGACGTTAGCGCAAATCAGTGCTGGTATCACCCCAGAAATGGCCGCCGCTGTCAGTAAAATAATGCGTAATCAGGATTTGATTCTGGTGGCAAAGAAATGCCGTGTGATTACCCGATTCCGTAACACAATTGGCCTTGCTGGTCACTTAAGTGTACGGCTACAACCCAATCATCCCACGGACAGTTTGCAGGGGATCGCCGCCAGCATGCTTGATGGCCTGCTGTATGGCAGCGGTGATGCTGTGATTGGCATCAATCCCGCCAGTGACAGTTTACCCTTGTTAGAAAAACTTAATTATATGTTGGATGATGTGATAAGCCGCTTTGAGATCCCCACACAATCCTGCGTATTAACGCATGTTACTAACACGATTAAGTTGATTGAACGCGGAGCGCCGGTTGATTTGGTGTTCCAGTCTATTGCGGGCAGTGAAGCGGCAAATGCCGGTTTTGGTATCAATCTGGCATTGTTGGAAGAAGCACATTGTGCGGCATTGAGTCTCAAGCGAGGCACTGTCGGTGACAATGTGATGTATTTCGAAACCGGGCAGGGCAGTTGTCTCTCCGGTAATGCCCATTTCGGGGTTGATCAACAAACTTGCGAGGCGCGCGCTTATGCAATTGCTCGCCGCTTCTCACCGTTACTGACTAATACTGTCGTCGGGTTTATCGGGCCAGAATATCTTTATGATGGTAAACAGATTATCCGTGCCGGTTTGGAAGACCATTTCTGTGGCAAGTTACTGGGTGTCCCACTCGGTTGTGATGTCTGCTATACCAACCATGCTGAGGCGGATCAGGATGATATGGATACTTTGCTGACCTTACTGGGGACGGCTGGGCTGACCTTTATGATGGGGATACCGGGAGCTGATGACATCATGCTTAATTATCAAAGCACGTCGTTTCATGATGCGTTGTATATCCGGCAATTGCTCGGTCTGAAACATGCACCAGAGTTTGGTCTGTGGCTAGAAAAAATGAATATTATGGATGCTCAGGGGCGCTTGCGTGATACCGCGGCCAATCATCCGTTATTAGCGCAGTTGCCACATATGGGAGCATTCTGATGAGCGGAAATGAGATAATAACCGGAGTGTTACATCGCAATTCGTGGGCGGTTTTGCGCCAGTTCACGGCGGCGCGTATTGCTCTTGGCCGTACAGGAGCAAGTTTGCCTACTGAAGAGCTGTTGAAATTTGGTTTGGCACATGCGCAGGCACGGGATGCCGTGCACCAGCCTTTTATCAGCGAGGATCTTGCTAATCAACTGGCAGATTCAGGATTACAGACACTTACCGTCAACAGTGCTGCGCCGGATCGTGCAACTTATCTGCGCCGCCCGGATCTTGGCCGAAAATTATCGTCGCAAAGCCGTGAACAGTTGTGTGCATGGCCTGATAAGCAAGCCGATATCCTGTTAGTTATTGGTGACGGTTTGTCATCGAAAGCGGTACACCGGCAGGCAATTCCTTTGGTGATGGCCTTACGACCTTATTTGCAAACGCTTGGCTTATCATTGGCACCGATAGTATTGGCTCATCAATCACGGGTAGCATTAGGGGATGATGCAGGTGAATGTTTACAAGCCAAAGCCGTTGTTATGCTGATTGGTGAAAGGCCGGGGCTTTCTTCCCCTGATAGTTTGGGTATTTATATGACTTGGGGGCCGAACACGCGGCGGTTGGAGTCTGAGCGCAATTGTATTTCTAATATCCGGCCAGAAGGGTTGGATTATCCACAGGCTGCTTTTAAGCTGGCTTGGTTGTTGGAGCAATCTTTCCAACGGCGCTTATCAGGGGTGCAGCTTAAGGATGAGAGCGATAATCCGGCATTGCACGTGCGTGTAACACCCACTGATCTTACTGGTAATCATGTAAGGATTTTAAGCTAGTTATTTTTGTTAGTATGGCATAAATATCTATTTATGCCACTTATAACCCGTAATTCAGCATGCATTTACGATAATGTTAAGTTATTCTGTCTAAAGGTGGCAGGCTGTTCTACCCTACATATCTCCTCGTTTTACAACAATTCTTATAAATACCTCACTAAATTTGAATTTTTTAACAGGTATTACTGCGCGTCATCATTTTCATGCTTTATGCAGTGGAGCTATTGGGAACATAAGGAAGAAAAAATGGGACTACGAAGAAAGAGTATTAAACCTATGCAAATCAATGATATTACCATCATTGATGATGCCAAACTGAAGAAGGCAATCACCGCAGCGGCGTTGGGCAATGCCATGGAGTGGTTCGATTTCGGGGTGTATGGTTTTGTCGCATTTGCACTTGGTCAGGTATTTTTCCCCGGTGCTGATCCTGGTCTTCAGATGATTGCTGCGCTGGCGACCTTTTCCGTTCCTTTCCTGGTTCGCCCCCTCGGTGGCTTATTCTTTGGTGCGTTAGGGGATAAATATGGGCGGCAAAAAGTCCTGTCTGTCACCATCATTATTATGTCGATCAGTACGTTCTGCATTGGTCTGATTCCCTCTTATGCCTCGATAGGTATTTGGGCACCCATATTGTTGCTATTGGCAAAACTGGCGCAGGGGTTTTCGGTTGGCGGCGAATATACCGGAGCCGCTATTTTTGTGGCGGAATACTCACCCGATAGAAAACGGGGTTTTCTTAGCAGTTGGCTAGATTTTGGTTCCATTGCTGGCTTCGTTTTAGGGGCTGGGGTCGTTCTGCTGATTTCCAGTATTGTGGGTGAAGCCAGTTTCCTTGAGTGGGGGTGGCGTATTCCGTTCTTCGTTGCTGCACCATTAGGATTAATCGGTATCTATTTACGTCATGCACTGGAAGAGACACCGACCTTTCAACAGTACGTGGATAAAATTGATAATGATTCGCGCCATAATATTGCCGAACCACCTAAAGTTTCTTTCCGTGAGATCTTAACCAAACAATGGAAGAGCCTGATTATCTGTGTCGGGATGGTTATTGCTACCAACGTCACCTATTACATGCTACTGACCTACATGCCAAGCTATCTATCCCATAGTTTGCATTACTCTGAAGATCACGGTGTATTGATCATCATTGCAATCATGCTGGGTATGTTATTCGTTCAGCCTGTTATGGGGTTAATGAGCGATAAGTTTGGCCGTAAACCTTTTGTTATTTGCGGCAGTATTGGGTTGTTTATTCTCGCTATTCCCAGCTTTATTCTAATTAATAGTGGCATCATCGGGTTGATATTTTGTGGTTTGTTGATCCTGGCTATTTTGCTTAACTGTTTTACTGGCGTGATGGCCTCAATATTACCCGCGATGTTCCCAACCCATATCCGATACAGCGCATTAGCTATCGCGTTTAATGTGTCGGTGTTGGTTGCAGGGCTGACACCAACAGTGGCTGCGTGGTTGGTTGAAACAACGCAAAATCTGTTTATGCCAGCTTATTACTTAATGGTGGTGGCGGTTATTGGTTTGGTTACCGGGATATTTATGAAAGAGACTGCCAATATGCCGCTGAAAGGTGCAACGCCAGCAGCGTCTGATCGGGCGGAGGCTAAAGAGATATTGCAGGAACACCATGACCATATCGAACATAATATTGATGATATTGATCAGCAAATAGTCGAGCTTGAGAAAAAGAGAAAGAATCTGATCGCTCAACATCCTGATATTAATTAATCAGTTTTGGGCTGTGCGTCAGGGTGTTAATTTGATTTACATCAATAAAATTCATTTCTATACAATAGCTTACCTTTCTATTCAAATCTGCCTTTGACCCTCCCCTAAGGGGAGGGTTTAGATTATCAGTCACTATTCCAACTTATCTGGAACATTTCCTCTTACCAGAAGGATACCATGACAGTGAAAAAGACATTTGCTTCAACTGCCCGGCTGACTATTGTTGCTTTAGCTGCAGTCACTTTTAGCCATTTTGCCTCGGCGGCGACACAGACTGAATTTTTGGCTCAACATGGCTTAGCGGGAAAAACCACTGAGCAGATGGTTGATGCTATTGATCAGTCAAAACAAGAACGGCCTCTGGCATATTCAGCCTCGGTAACGGGTACTGAACTCACTTTATCCGACGGGCAGCAGCAGTATTCCTTCCCCTTGGGTGATAAGTTTTATCTCTCATTTGCCCCCTATGTAAACCAAACTCATCCATGCTTTAATCACAGTTTGTCTGGCTGCCGTGGTGAACGAGCAAATACCCCATTCGATGTAAAAATCACCGATAAAAACGGGAAAGTCATCGTGCAGGATAAGCTAACCAGCTATCAAAATGGATTTATCGGGGTTTGGTTACCACGCAATATTGAGGGCGTTATTGAAGTGAGTTATCAAGGTCTTAAGGCTGTATCACCTTTTGCTACCCATGCTGAGAGCCAAACTTGTATGACCACGCTACAACTAAAAAAATAAACGATTTAAGGGCGTAAGTCGTAAGATTTGCCAGAATAATAACAACCAGCTTAACGGCTGGTTTTTTATTTCCCGCAGGAAGAATGGATGCTTTCTTACCACTTATCAGCATTTTTTTAATTATTAAATCCTGCTTATATTCCTTATGGCGAGGGATAATACTATGGTTAGGTGGTATTAAGTTTAAGTTGTGCTAAATGAAATGGCTGAGAAAAATATAATTATTTATAAATTATTAATTTTACGATATAGTTCACTCCTTTATGATTGAACGCGTAAAGTTAAAGAAAACCTACAATATTACGTTATAACTTTCCTTTTTCTGTGTACTTGGCTACCACTCTCTATAGCCGAGTTCATTAAGTGTAGAAGATTATATTATGTTTCAATTGATGCAGAGTGTTTTGACAAGTTCCTTTAATGCGGTCTGCATTATCTATCTTTGCATATCATTACCTTATCTTTATATTATTACCAGACAAAAACCGAATCAGTTACATTATAAAATTCTAATGGGAGTGATTGCTGGACTGACCGCAACCTATCTTGCTGATTTTCATAACCAAACTAGCGCTACGCTCTTTGGGTTAATTATTAGCCCTATTGTACTGACAGCATTGATTTTTGGTCCCATTCCGTTATTGATAAGCTACGCTATCCATGCTGTGTTTGTATTTGGTTTGTCGCCATTTTATGATATTTTTATTATGTCATTTATGTTCTTATCTATAGCGTTAAAGATTTGGGATAATAAAAAATATTATACTTTCTTCCTTTCTGTTTTTATTCCACAATGTATCAATATTGCTTTGAATTTTGATCGGTTAGTTTCTTTAGGCTACCTTTATCGCTCAATATTTAAATCATTAATGAGTATTATTCTACTCTCGATACTCTATTTTATTTTTAGCCGTTTTCAAAAGACATTTAGTAAATTTTCTATGTTGCAATTTCAATCCTCGACAGATCAACTGACGAAATTACCCAATAGATTCAGTATTAATCGGCATCTGGATAATTTTAAACAAACGCGGAAGGACTGTTTTATTGCTTTGATTGATATAGATTTCTTTAAAAAGGTGAATGATAGTCATGGGCATTCTGCCGGTGATAAAATTTTATATGATATCGCGCAGGAACTAAAATCGGTGATTAGAGGGAATGATTTTCTGGCGCGGTATGGCGGTGAAGAGTTTTTGCTGTTAATTCATACCGCAGATAACAAAATTGCCCGCGAGATCTTGGCGCGGATTATCACACATATCCGCGATACGCTGTTTATTACACCTGACAACCATTCCCTTAATATTACGATATCTATCGGTGCGGCTTTATATGTTAAAGATACCTCATTTGATGATGCGATTAAATCAGCCGATAAAGCACTCTATCAAGCGAAAAATGGCGGTCGGGATGAGGTTGTTTTTCATTAGATTTTGTATCAGTGGGCGACTGCGGAAGCCAAGTTTTTTAACTTAGCATAGGGTTTTACCCTAAAATCTGTTTTAACTTAACGGTGGGTTCACATACATCATAGAGGCTGGCGGTGATCAGAGAAAATGTTGTTATTGTTATTGATATGCAAAACGGAGTTTTTGCTAATCCGCGTTTTGACCGTGAAGGTCGCGTTGTTCGCATTAATCAACTGATCGACCATGCCGACCAGGTTATTTTCATCCAGCATGCAGAAGATGAAATGACGCAAGGGAGTGAACTGTGGCAAATCCTACCGGAATTACATTATCCACAGAAGGCTATTTCTGTTACCAAAACAGCGTGCGACTCGTTTTATCAGACACCGCTCGACACGGTTATTGCTCAGCTAGGGGCAACTCATCTGACTATTTGCGGTTGTGCCACGGATTACTGTGTTGATACCACTATCAAAATTGCTGCCAGTAAAGGATATGCGCTGACCATCGCATCTGATGCCCATACCACTGCTGACCGGCAATATGTCACGGCTCAGCAGCTTATCGCGCAACATAATGAGGTGTGGGCTGAGTTGTCCATTCCGGGGAACCGCATCACAGTAAAAACGACGCAGCAGATCCTTGCGGACTGGCTGGATTAAAATTAGCCGTTATAAGCCATGCACGGTACATATCATCAGGTATGTGCCGTTTTTTATGGTTAAAATTTGCTAACAAAGATAAGTAACACCTGTAAACGTTGTTTATTCCTTTGGTTTTATATTTTGAATTTATTCTGTTGGCAGCTTATTAACCTGACGTGCCTTTTTTTACGATGCTAAATTAATATCATTATCTAAATTATGGTACTTAGTATTGTATTAAATTAAATGTGTAATGAAATTAAATTGACGATTTACAGTTTTTGTTATAAAAAATAGAACATAAAAATATTATATTATTCATTAAGTTAGATTGGTTTTATTGGCCGGGTTTATTGGCTTCTTACCCCGTTCGATATTGGTTTTGTTTTCCCCACACCCCGCAATTACTCTCTCGCGACAGGAAGTCACACGTATTTCTTGTCCGTTTTGGCCTCGGCCGCTTTACAGGGAAAGGACAGGATATGTCAGCTATAGAACCGCAGGAAAACCGGCAGACCGGAATACTGAATACCATTGAACGTATCGGTAATGCGATGCCGGATATCACTATGTTGTTTATTTATGCATTGGGTGTGTGCTGGGCTCTCTCCTTTGCATTGTCATTTATCAATTTCGACTATTACCACCCTCTGACGGGCGATCAGATAAAAGTGACCAATATGTTGGCACCGGTTGAGTTGGTGACCTTTATTACCACTATGGTCAAAAACTTTATCAACTTCCCACCACTGGCTATCACTATTGTGGCCACGTTAGGGATTGGGGTTGCTGAGGGCAGCGGCTTTATTCAGGTGATGCTGAAAAAGATGCTTAACGTCACGCCACAACGAATTTTGACACCCGCAGTAATATTTATCGGGGTGGTGAGCCACGTCGCATCTGACTCGGCGTATGTCATTTTGATGCCGGTGTCTGCCATGATGTTCTATGCCAGTGGTCGCCATCCGCTGGCAGGCATCGCCGCCGCTTTCGCGGGCTTGGCTGGCGGTTTTTCTGCCAGTTACACGCCATCGATTATCGATCCGATCATGCAGGGTTTCACCCAAGGGGCGGCACATATAATTGACCCAAGTTATAACGTCAACGTGTTGTGTAACTATTTCCTGAGCTTTGGCAGCACCTTTGCGGTGATTCTGGTGTGTTGGTTTATTACCGAGAAAATTGTTGAGCCACGGCTGGTTAAGTCGATGCCATTAAATGATGACCTCAGTGTGCTTCACAACAGTGATGAACTGCAAAAAGTGACACCTCAGGAGAGTAAAGCCTTTAAAAAAGCCGGTTTGACCATGTTGTTTATGTTGATTGGTCTGGCGGCAGCGCTTTACCCAGAAAATTCCTTACTGCGTTCGCCGGAGGGGAGCCTGACCCGCCCTGATGCCCCGATTATGCAGGCGATAGTGCCCTTGCTGTTCTTTATGTTTGCCATCCCAGGGCTGATTTATGGCTTTAGTGCCGGTACCTTCAAAAGCACGAAAGACATTACCAGTAGCATGGAAAATATTACCCGTTCATTGGTTTCGTTTTTAGTGTTCAGCTTCTTCTGCGCCCAGTTTCTTTATTCATTCAGCCATTCCAATATCGGCACGTTGTTGGCAATTTCTGGGGCGGATTTCCTGCGTACCCTCGCAATGCCAGCCGGTTTCACTATTCTTGGGGTGATTCTGCTGTCTTGTACATTAGATATTATTATCACATCGGCTTCATCTAAATGGTCTATTTTGGCACCGGTATTAGTCCCGATGCTGATGGCAGTTGGTATTTCCCCGGAACTGACGCAGGCCAGTTTCCGAGTTAGCTCCACGGTGAATATCTCGACTCCGATGTTTGCTTTCTATCCATTGATCATTATGTATTGCCGTCAGTATTGTTCTAAAACTGGGGTTGGGACGCTTTGCGCCATGATGTTGCCTTATACTCTCGGACTGACCATTGTATTAACCCTGATGCTGTATCTGTTCTGGGGGTTGGGTATCCCGCTAGGGTTCCAGAGTGGGTATACCTATCCGGCTGGCAGTTAATTCCCTGTTTACCTGTAATGCTGATGATATGAATTAAGTCTATAAGGAATAAAAAATGACAATGGCACTCTCAGAACAACTGACCCAACGCTTCTTCCGTTATCTGGCGGTGAGCAGCCAGAGCGATGGCGCTTCAGTGACGCTCCCCAGCACTGTAGGGCAGCATAAGATGGCGCAAATGTTAGCAGAAGAACTGCGCCAGTTAGGATTGGAAGATATCGTCATTGATGCCCATGCGACGGTAACTGCCCGTAAACCAGGAAACCAACCCGCCGCACCACGAATTGGTTTCATTACGCACATTGATACCGTCGATGTTGGTTTATCGCCTGATATCCACCCGCAGCGGTTGCGGTTTACCGGCAGTGATCTCTGCCTGAATCCTGAACAGGGTATCTATCTGCGCACATCAGAGCACCCGGAAATCCTTCGTTACCAAGATGAAGACATTATTTTTGGCGATGGCACCAGCGTATTGGGGGCGGATAATAAAGCAGCGGTAACGGTAGTGATGACGCTGTTGGAGAACCTGAGTGCTGATGATTGCCATGGGGATATCGTGGTGGCGTTTGTGCCGGATGAAGAGATTGGCTTGCGTGGTGCCAAAGCGTTGGATCTGGCACGGTTTGATGTTGATTTCGCCTATACGATTGATTGTTGCGAACTGGGGGAGGTGGTATTTGAGAACTTTAACGCCGCCTCAGCCGAGATTGATATTGTCGGGGTAACCGCTCATCCTATGTCTGCCAAGAATGTGCTGATCAACCCTATCCGCGTAGCTTATGACATTATCAGTGAGTTCGACCCACAGGAAACACCGGAACATACTGAAGGGCGGGAAGGGTATGTCTGGTTTACTGATATGGTTGCCAACCCGAATCACGCCAAACTGAAAATTGCGATTCGCGATTTTGATAATGCGTTATTCGAAGCGCGCAAAGCACGAATTGGTGAGGTGGTTACACAGGTTGCAGCGAAATATCCACGTGCAAAAATCAGCTATTCCGTCACCGACGTTTACAGCAATATCAGCAACTCGATAGGTGAAGATACTCAGGCGATTGATTTGATTTTCTCTGCCATGGCCGCGTTGAATATTGAACCTAAGGTGATCCCAATGCGTGGCGGCACAGATGGTGCAGCGTTATCGACTCAGGGATTATTGACACCCAACTATTTCACCGGAGCTCATAACTTCCATTCACCGTTTGAATTCTTGCCAATTAGCTCCTTTGTAAAATCGTATGAGTTAACCCGAACTATCTGCTTGTTAGCGGCTAAATAGGCGGTGGTAAAATAGCGTATCAGGGGAGGGCCGGTATATATAGCCGCCCTCCTCAATGTAAACCCCACTATTACCTTAATCTAATGACTCTTCCTGCACTTCTAACACATGGTATGCGGTTGAGCAGAACAGTGAATTCAAACGTTTCATATCACCTAATAGCCCCATGTGCAGACTGCTGGTTTCAATACTCTGCACATTTTGTTGATGCAGGCGTTCAACGTGCGAGTGAGAATAGCGGCGGTTTAACAAACGGAAACGATGCTTGGCACGGCGTAGGCGTTTGGCGTTATTGATATCGCGGGATAAAAACACCGACATTCCTAAATCCAGATTGGCTACCAGGCGGGTGTGCAGAGTATTTAACTCTTCAAATCCCTCGGCCGAAAATGGCTTCCGCGCATTGAGTGACTTAGCTGCCACATCAGCAGTCATGCGGCCAATAATATCGCCGGCTTGTTGCAGATTAACCGCTGTATCAATAATTTCAGCCCAACGGCGGGAATCAATCTCACCCAATTCATCCTGCTGAATTTGCGCTAAATAGAGTTTAATGGCGCTATACAGCATGTCGACTTCATCTTCCAACAAACTGACTTCATGCTTTTGCTGTTTATTCCCCTCCAGTACTTCTTTAAACCGCACTAGCATCTGCTCCAGCACATCACCCATTCGCAGGGTTTCCCGCACGGCGTTTGCTAAGGCTAACGAAGGGGTATCGATGGCGCTAATATCAAGATAGCGCGGGGCTGAGGGTTGTAGGGCGGTTTGGTCATCGCTGACTAATCGGCTACAGATACGAGTCATCACTCCAACAAATGGCAGCATCAACAAGCAGCGCAGCAGGTTATAGAATACGTGGAAGTAAATGACCACTTCGGCTGCGGGCAAGTTACGGCTAATGAGCCACTGCCCTAACATATTGACCCAAGGGACGACTAAAATACAGCCGATCACTTTAAACAGTAAGCTCCCCAGCACCACTTGTCGGGAGATGGCGTTCTGCCCACGGCTGCTGATCAGCGCCAGCAAACCACTGCCAAGATTAGATCCAATCACAATACAGAGGGCGATATTCAGCGGAACCAAACCTGTGGCAGCCAGTGTGGCGGTCAGTAATACTGCCGCCAGACTGGAATAACTGATCATGGCGAACAATGCGCCAATCAATAATGCCAGAATGGTATCACCAGTCAGGGATGAAAAAATGGCTTGCACGGCGGTCGCTTGTGTAATCGGCCCGGCGGCAGTGACAATCAGTTGCAGTGCCAGAATAATCAGCCCAAGACCGATGCCTACCCGCCCCATCTGACCAACCCGACTTTTGCGCTGGCCGAGGAAAACAATAACCCCACCCAAGATTAGCAATGGTGATAGCCAGGAGAGATCAAATGTTAGCACCCGCGCCATCAGCGCCGTCCCGACATCTGCCCCTAACATAATCACTAAGGCCGGCGACAAGGAGATAAGCCCTTGCGATACAAATGAGATAACCAGTAACGCGGTAGCATTACTGCTCTGTACCAGTGCCGTGACCCCAATGCCTGCGATAAAAGCAGTGGGTTTTTTCTGGATACTGGCGCTCAGAACCCGGCGCAGATCGGCACCGTAAACACGCATGATACCGGTGCGAACGATGTGTGTTCCCCACACCAGCAGGGCGACAGAAGAAAGCAGATGAAGCAGAGTCAGCATAGTTAATCTCAGTTGTGGCAAGACCCATTATCGTTGAACTGCCTCAACGATGGTTGAACACACCTGAAAAGGCGGTTGGGCCTGGCTCTGTGTAAATTCGATCCTATTTAAGTCTGTACAGTTTGAGGTTACGGCCATTTGGCGATAAAACGGCCCGTTGATGGATGTTGCAGTGTTTTAACAGGGTTACCTTGTTGTGCAGGGCGACCGGCATCTAAACGTGGGTTATTTAGGGTTAGATGTAAGGTCATTCCCCAGATCAGGGGGAGCTTGTAAGACGATATCGACACTAAACATGCCCTATTATAGCAATTTTTGCCGCCGGTGACGCATTTAATCTATCCAGAATGGTTTTATATTAAATAAATACAATGAGTTACCGTTAGCTTGCACCATGGTTTACCCCACTCAATGCATCTTAATAGACTGTTAATCCTATTAATTTATCAAAAGATTGATCACGTAACCTGTTCATCGGATATATAGATCGGTATCATCCCAGAATTGGTAATGCAAATCATTAGTGTTAGCACTCAAGGATATTTACATCCCCACTTTTCAGGAGAGAAAATGCGATTACGTCTGGCTTTATTTTCGTCATTATTGGCGGCAACTGTTGCGATTACCGGGTGTGATGATTCATCCGCAACCCCGGAAGAATCAGCAAAAATCAGTATTGAGCATGCGCAAGGAACCACTCAGGTTCCGCTAAACCCGCAAAAAGTCATCATATTGAACCCCTCCGTGCTCGATACTGCCGATGCCTTGCACATTAAAGTCGCCGGTGTCCCGCAAACCAGCGCCCATCTGCCTGCATTTTTATCCCAATATAGCGGCACTGAATACCTGAATGCTGGCACATTATTCGAACCTGATTACGAGGCATTAAGTCAGGCTAAACCTGATCTGATCATCGCGGGCGGTCGTGCTCATGATGCCTACGACAAACTTAGCGCTATCGCACCGACCATCGCACTCGATGTGGATACTCAGCACTTTACCCAGAGTTTGGCTCAGCGTACTGAGCAACTGGCCTCTATTTTTGGTAAAGAAGAAGAGGCGAAAGCACTGCTGAGCAAATTCTCATCCCAGATAAATGAGATAAAGCAAAAATCAGCTAATGCCGGTTCAGCCATGGTCGTGATGGTCAGTGGCGGAAAAATGTCGGCCTACACGCCGGGCTCCCGTTTTGGTTTTGTGTTTGATGAGTTAGGTTTCACCCCAGCGGCCACTTTTACACAAACCGGTAGTCATGGGAATGTAGTGACCTCTGAATTCATTCTTAATGCTAACCCTGAGTGGCTGTTTGTACTGGATAGGGATAATGCCATTGGGCGCGCTGAAGGCCAGTCGGCACAGCAAGTCCTTGATAATCCGCTGATCCATAAAACTAAAGCATGGCAAAATGATCACGTTATCTATCTCGATTCTGCCTCGCTCTATATTGCCGGTGGCATACAGAGCTATACAAAATTGATGGATAAGGTCAGTGCCGTGTTGGATAAATCCGCACCAGCGCAGTAATTTTACTGATGAAAAATCTTAGTTTTATAGCAGGCCTGGTTATTTTACTGGGCCTGATGGCGTGTAGCCTGTTTATCGGTGCTGGTCATGTCACTTTCGCGGATGTCTGGTCTGATCCTGATATGCGCGACATCTTTATACTCAGCCGAGTGCCGCGCACGCTGGCATTAGTCCTTGCTGGTAGCGCCATGAGTGTTGCTGGCCTCATCATGCAGATGCTGACGCAGAACCGTTTTGTCGAACCCTCTATTGCGGGTACAACTCAGTCCGCTAGCCTGGGTCTATTACTGGTCATGGTGTTCAGCCCATCGGCTCCGGTGATGGTGAAGATGTTGGTGGCTACGGTCTTCGCGATGGGGGGGACTGCACTCTTTATGATGCTACTGGCGCGGATGCGGATGAAATCAGCGCTGATGGTACCGCTGACCGGCATTATGTTGGGCGCGGTATTTAGTGCGGTAACAACCTTTCTGGCAATGGAGTTCGATCTTCTGCAATCGTTGGGCAGTTGGGAGTCAGGCGATTTCTCTGGTGTGTTGCAGGGCCGCTATGAACTGCTGTGGATCGTGGGCGCTTTAACATTGATTGCTTGCCTGATAGCAGATCGTTTTACCGTGGCAGGCATGGGACGGGATTTTTCGGTCAATGTTGGACTCAATTATCAACGGGTTATGCTGATAGGAATGTCCATTATTGCCATCATCAGTGGCGTGGTGGTGGTCGTGATTGGCGTGCTTCCTTTTCTCGGTTTGATTGTACCCAATATTGTCAGTATGGCGATGGGGGATAACCTGCGCCGAACCATACCTTGGGTAAGTCTCTGTGGCGGTGGTTTGGTTGTGTTATGCGATATTATCGGTCGGTTAATTAGCTACCCATTTGAAATCCCTGCCAGCGTTATTTTAGGCGCGATTGGCGCACTCGTTTTCCTATTATTAATTGTTAGGACAAAACGCCATGCAGGTTAATGAGCTTTTATCAAAAGGGAATTGGCTTTCGAGCGCCAATCGGGCGTTAAGCTTACCGGCAAAGCGGTTGTTACTATTGAGCATCATTGCACTTACTGCGATTGTTATCTTTATGACGATTAATTTAAGGGGCAATATCCAGTATATTCTGGTGCATCGTGGTCTTATTTTAGCCACCATGTTATTGGTTGCCTTTGCTGCAGGAGTCGCCACTGTCTTATTCCAAACAGTAACCAATAACCGTATTTTGACGCCATCAGTGATGGGATTAGAAGCACTGTTTATTCTCATCCAGACCATGTTGGTGTTTTTTGTTGATGCCGATGGTTTCAGAGTGTTAGGTATTACGGGGAAATTTCTCTGTGAGTCGGCACTGCTGTTACTGTTCTCGGTGTTTCTTTACCGTTGGTTACTGACCGGCGTGGGGATCAATCTGCATAAGGTGCTGCTGGTTGGCTTGGTTTGTGGCACGTTGTTCCGCAGTCTATCGAGCCTGATGCAACGTCTTCTTTCGCCGGGGGAGTTTGCCATATTGCAGGGGAGGGTGTTTGCCACCTTTACTCGAGCACCAGCAGAGATTATTGCCGTATCTACGGGGATAATTGTGATTGTGGCTCTCATCGTTTGGCGCATGCGCCATTGCCTCGATATTATCGCCCTTGGCCGAAATACCGCGATTAATCTCGGTGTTGCCTATCAGAAAAAAATAACCACTATTTTGCTGCTGGTCTCGCTGTTGGTTGCCATCTCTACAGCACTGGTGGGGCCGCTGACATTCTTAGGTTTGCTTATCGCTAATTTGGCTTATCCAATTGTTGGTTCATTCCGCCATCAATATTTACTCCCCGGTGTATTTCTGCTGGGAACCATTACATTGGTTGGCGGGCAATTGATTTTGGAGCGCTTACTGAATATGTCTGGGACATTATCGGTGGTTATTGAGTTTATTGGTGGTGCGCTGTTTATATATCTTTTAATAAAGAAGGCTCCGGTATGATTGAAATTAATGACATTAATAAAAAATACCAGGATACGGCGGTTCTCAATAATATAAATGAGAGCATTCCTTCTGGTGGTGTTACTTCAATCATTGGACCAAACGGTGCGGGCAAATCGACTTTATTATCGATTATGAGCCGGTTGTTAGCACCTGATATCGGTAGCGTGCGGTTTAATGGGTTGGATGTGGCGAAAACCTCCGGTGATAAACTGGCGACTATTCTGTCAGTTTTACGTCAGGAGAATCACTTCACCAGCCGCCTGACCGTGGCAGATTTGGTTAGTTTCGGGCGCTATCCCTATTCCAAAGGGCGGCTCAACGAAAATGACCGTCAGTATATTGATGCTGCGATGGAGTTTCTTAATCTGGTGCCGCTGAAGGATCGCTATCTTGATGAGCTATCAGGCGGGCAACGGCAACGCGCCTATGTAGCAATGGTGCTTTGTCAGGACACGAAATATATCCTGCTGGATGAGCCATTAAATAATTTAGATATGAAACATTGCGTTGCGATGATGAAACAATTACGGCGTGCCGCAGATGAATTGCACAAAACCATTATCCTCGTTATCCACGATATCAATTTTGCTTCTGCGTATTCTGACCACATTATTGCGATGAAGAATGGTGAGGTTATTTATCGAGGGGCACCCGCTGAGATTATGCAACCCGATATTCTTGAAGAGATTTTCGATATAAAAATCCGTATCGAAAAAGTGCAAGATCAGCATATCGCGGTTTATTACCGTTAAGGTGAAAAAACGGGCGTAACTACATGTTTACGCCCGTTTTTATCCCGTTATTAGAACAACACAGAGTAGTTCACACCAAAGGTACGGCCACGTCCTTTGTAGGTATAGAGATCAGGTGCTCCGTAGGTGGGGCTATACAGAATCGGTGCGCGCTGGCCCCAAACGGTGGTGTACTCTTTATCCAACAGGTTTTCGATGCTGAAGCTGATTTTACCCACTGGCAAGGCGTAGCTGCTCAGGAAATCGATAGTGTTATAGCCATCAAGTTTGCGGCCTTTACTGTCTGACACATCAAAGGTTTGCTGGGATTGTACCCGCAGATTCCAGTCACCCGGTGCCCAACCAACATAGGCGGTGGCTTTCGACGGGCTGGCGCTATCAACCGTGAGTTTCTGCCACTTACCGTCAGTTTTGGTCTCAGATTTAATCAGGTTAAATGTTGCTCCGGTGCTCCATTCGCTGTCCTCGAAGAAATAATCCGCCGCGCCTTCAACCCCGTAGATCCGGCGTTTGTCCGGCAACACACTGATGGTCATATCTGTTTTGTTGATAGCAATAGTTTGGTCAGATAATGAGTAGTAACCGGCGATTTGAGTGCGCAGGTTATCACCGGTATAGCGCCAGCCTAATTCATAAGCATTAACCTTAATACCCTCCAGCTTGGAGTCATTTACGTTGACGCTTTTTTGCAGTTTGTAATGGCCGTTGACCAACTGATAGGTCCCTGAGCCGTAATATTTCGCCAGATCGGGGATCTCAAATCCTTGAGAGAAGTTGAACCACGTCTGTTGGCTTTGTGCCAGATGCGCCAGCAAACCGGCATTAAACAGGACGTTGTTGTAATCCGTTTTCCCTCCCGGCACCGTATCTGCTGAGGTCGCACTGCCGTTGGCAATCGCTTGTTGCTGGGCATAACCGACGAAATCATCTACCTTGTTCTCGGTGTACTGATAGCGAACGCCACCACTCAGGGTAAAGATGGGGTTGATGTCATAGCTGGTTTGCAGGAACGGCGCGAGATTGGTGGTGGTGTAACTTGGGTAACGGCCAACATTGTAGGCATTTTGTAATGTCATCCCGCCAGACTGCTGTGCCCGTGCCAGATTGAAGAACTGCTGGTTGGCGTTGAAACTTTCATGCTCTGCGTCGACACCATAAGTCAGCGTGAGGCTGTCGATGGGTTTACTGTTTAGCGTCAGTTTACCGCCGTAAAAGTCAGTTTTCTGCTGTGATGCACCGATACTGGTTACCGCAGTACCCGCTTTGTTCAGGGTTGGGAACGGATAAAAGGTCAATGATTCATCACGGTAAAATACCTGTGCCACCAAGTCCTGGCCCCAGACGTCGGTATTGGAGTATTGCAGGTTGATGAGGTGGCGCTCAGTGCCCGGAATACGATCTGAGTTCAGGTTGCCGCTATTAGATGCCTGGCCGGTACCCGTTACCGCCGAGAAGTTCTCTCCCAGATACAAGCCGTGTTTGCCATCGGATTCGCTGTTGAAATACTGGGTGGTTAACTGCAATTGCTGGTGGTCATCAATGTTGAAGGTACCTGTGCCCATCACGTCAAGGCGGCCAGAATATTGCAGACCGGTCTGGGTATTATCGATCAATACCTCATTGCCTTTACCGTCATACCAGCCGCCATAACGTTGATAGGAAACAGAAAACCGACCGAATGCTTGCTCATTCCCGCCGCTCACCGCAGCCCCGATATTCTCATCGTGGTCGTTATGGCTGTTAAACCCGGTTTTGCCACCAACTTGTAGTTCGACCTGTTTTTCTTCCTGACCTTTTTTGGTCACAATATTGATCAAACCGCCGGTGCTACCTCCACCATAAAGCGAAGTGGCACCGGAGATCACTTCTATATGCCCAATATTAAACGGGTCGATAGAATCAAGCTGGCGGCTGTCGCTGCGTGAAGAGTTCAGGCGCACGCCATCGATCATCACCATCATTGATCGGCCACGCATATTCATGCCGTAGTTGGTCCGCCCCTGACTGCTGACATCCATGCCAGGAATCAATTGTGCCAGTATATCTTTGATTTCCTTGCCAGCTTGAACCTGCTGCTCAAGTTCCTGACCTTCAATCACCCAAGTGGTTTGTGCCATTTCAGCCACACTGCGGTGTGAGCGGCTGGCAGAAACCACCATTTGATCTTCTGCCCATGCTGCGGGCGCGAGCATAGCTAACAGGCACGGATTTAATACCCAGAGGTGTCTGCGTTTCATTGTTGTTCTCTTTTTCCCATATTGGAGGTTGCGTTAAAAAATTAAAGTTGGTTTAACGATTGTTCTAAACCCAAAGTCATCGGAGTTGCCGCCAGCAAACACATCCCGATGAGATTACTCAAGTAAGTGATTCGGGTGCGCGCGCGCAGCTAACACCCCGGCAGTTTCAAGGACGCGGGGGTCTGCGTGGGGGATAACGCCCGGTTGCTGACTACGCCATTGGATCACCGCCGGAGTGGGCGTTAAATCGAACTGTTCACGACCTAAAACCCGGTTGAGAATACGCGCCGATCGCCAAGCCATCAGACTGAGTTGCGGTTCTGCGATACCGTGGCTATGCATCCCTGCGTTCACTGCAAATAAGCAGTTATCGTGTGGGCCGCGCCAGTCGAGGGTGAAGTCGGGAGCCACGCGGTATTGATAATCGGCAGTGGTCATCAGGCGGCTGGCCAGTGGTTTAAGGAATGCCGGACGTTCCTGTTGATAGCCGGTCGCGAATATAGTCACGTCGCTGTCAAAGGTTTCTTTGCCTTGATCGAGATGGTGATGGGTGACTAATTGGTAACTGTTACCTTGCGGATGGATCGCTGCCAGTGAGCGGCTAGGGAGCAGGCGCGCCCAGGGCTTTTCACGTAACACCTCAAACTGATGGTACATAGCACGGTAAATAGCCAGTAGCGACTCACTGGTAATACCGTCAGACGTCATTTTCTGTTCAGCCAGCATATGTTGCTTGGCGCTGTCGTTCAGGGTATAGAAGCCGTCAACGTATTCCGGGGTGAAGTACTCATTGGCAAAAGCAGCTTCATCCAGTGCGTTGTAATTATTTCGGCGTGAAATCCAATCTAACTGTTTCGGTTGGCCCCATTCAGCGCGGAAGATGTTGAGGAACAGGTCCGCTCCACTCTGTCCACCACCGACAATGGTGACACGTTTACCAGACAGATCGGGATTGCGCAGCGCCATTTCACTGGCGTGGAAACAGCGATCGTTTTGCTCGCCGACACATTCCGGCAACTTGATACGTTTGCCGATCCCCAGACAAACATGGCGTGCATGGTAGACATTACGCGTTGTGGTCACGACAAAATGGCGCTGCTGGTCGTCAAAATCCACACTCTGAATATCTTGGCTGAACTCTAGCGAGCTTAACCCATGGGCCGCCCAACTGAGATAATCTGCAAACTCTTCCCGTGAAACCGTTCGGTGTTCAGTCGTCAGGAATCGATAGAATTTCTTCCTTTGGACTAAGTAGTTAAGGAAGCTATAGGGATTGGTTGGCGACACCGCACTGACCAAATCTTTCAAAAAGCTGGTCTGCATGTGGCAATCTGGCACCATCATGCCGGGGTGCCAGGAAAAGTGCGATTTACGCTCAAAGAATTTGCTGTTAAAGCCAGAAACTTCGCTGCCGAGGGCGGCAATACTGAGGTTAAATGGGCCTATGCCAATGCCGATGAAATCTAAAGTTTGATTCATTGGGCTAGCTCCTTGGTGACCAAATAAAGAGGGTTATCCAGATCTTGCAAGTAATTTGGCAACATTCGACTGCCGCCATCCTGCTCTGAATAGGTGAGTTTCACCGGGTTGAGGACTACACGAATAATTTGTGGTTTAAACAAATCAAATAGGGAGAAACGCTCTGCCATGTCTGGATGCTGTGCCATGTAGCGCCGCAATACCTGTGCCAGCAGTTGATAGAATTGGTGTTCACTGACGCCACACACATGCATCAGTGGTGAGATAAATCGCAGCACGGTGACGAAATGCCCGGTCTGTAGATCGTGTATCAGGTAGTCGGCAGATAAGCGTGCGGTGACGGCTTTTACGACGCTGGGCAGTGAGGCCGCTTGCGGGAACTCTTTATCAACCAGGCGCATATCGCCCTGGAAGTCTTTCAATAGTACACGTTGCGGTACATGGTCTTTGATCACCAAAGTGATGTTTTGTCCGTGGGCAATCAGTGCCACACCGTAACAACATATCAGGTGGTACATTGGCACCACGACCACCCGAAACATCTGTGCTAACCAGGCTTCGGCACTCAGCCCCGAACGTGCAATATAGGCGGCAATCAACGGATGACCCTGATTATCGGTTTCCATCAGTGTGGCCATCAAAATTGCCTGTTCGCCCGGTTGTAAATAGCAGGACGGGTTTTCTCGCCAAATCACGCCGAGCATTTCCTGATAGCGATAGGGTGCGTTATTCAAAGAGGCATAGGTCTGGTGCATCATATAACCGGCAGCGGGTTCTCCGAGGATCTCAGCACCGCTTGCACGTAGCGTAGGGTCTTGTGCAAAGACTTGCTGTAACCAATGCGAAGCCGCAGGACCCGCGCTGATATATTTACCGGGGATGCCACGATAACAAGAGGTGTTGTAGATGGTCAGTGGCAATTTGATATCAAATGGCACGCGGCGACTGACATTCGTTAAGGTACGTAATGATTGTTGCGCCAGATAGTGGTCACCAAACTCACCCAGTTCGATCAATTCACCTTCGGCTAATTGTGGCAGGAAGTGCAGGGCGATTTTTTGCTGCCACTGCCATGGGTGTAAGGGCACCGGTACCCAGTCGTCATTCAGCGCAAGCTGCTGCCAGTGGCGCTCAAATCGCTGGCGTTCCGTGCTATCCATCGCACTGTCGAGCAGCCTGTCCAACGGGAATTCGGTATCTGCACACCAAACAAAACTGCCACGTTTGGCAGCGATCCAATGCAGGCGGAACTGCCCCTGATATTCTGGCGCATAGTGATGCAGGGCAGTCAGACCCCAGCCACGGCGGCCTTTGTTGAAGATAAATTTCGGGTGGCCGGCCAGCAGACACTGTAGTGCATCAGCGTCGAGAGCAATCAGATCTTCGGCACTCATGCCCTGACGGGCCGAGAGTAACTGCATGTCTGCGCGCAGCGTGGCATAGAGGTCTTCCAGGTGTTCAGCAACTTGCGCATCGTCCATCTGCAACACTTGGGCCAGTTGGCGTAGCATATGGTCAGCGGTCAGCGGTACCCCTTCGCAGTGCAATGAGGCGGGATCAATATGCAGCCAGCCCCAGATACCCCGCTTGGCGCTAAAGCGATAGATCGCACCCGGCAAGGTGATGCTCCATGCCTGGGCTTGTGGCGCGGCACACAAGGTGCGCTCATATTCCAGTTCAGCCAGGATCTTGGCGATCATCTGACGATTAACACGTTGCCAGTTAGCGTAATTATCAGTGGTCATACCGTACCCTCGCGGAAGAAGTCTGCGCGCTGATTCACTATCAGCCGTGAGCGTTTATGCGGAAAATCAAACTCTTTCAAGGTGTGGTAGCCCGCCGCGGGCAGGTGGCGGAACAGACGTTGGTTATCGGCACGCGGTTCAGCCACCACCCTGGCGGTGCGCGGTTCATCCAAATACAGATAGTGTGTCAGGCCACGTAACCAACTGCGGATGTACTGCGCTCCTCGCCAGCGCTCTTCACCTACCAGCATGTGTAGTCCACGATCAAAAGGCTGCCAACGGTAATGGCGGCCAATCCGGTCTTCTGCTGCCCAGTAAACTTCGAAATAACCAAATGGTTGATCGTCAAAACAGCCCAATAACGGATAGCAATAGTGCGAATCCAACTGCCGTTGTAGATAAGCTGCCTGAACCTCAAGCGGGCCACTCATTTCCCAGAACGCATCCACGCGCGGTGAGTTCATCCAGCGGGTAAACTGCTCTGTGTCGCGATCAATTTCCGGTAAGCGGAAGCTCAAGGTATGTTTAATGTGCGGATCGAAACGGCGATAAATTTCGCCGTCAGGGCGTGCAGCACGTTGTGGAAACCAGATATCCCGCTCGGCGTCATACTGCATCTGATCCGAAGCCCGATGGCGTTGCGTACCCAGCCACAGTGGTAGTTGATAAAATAGATCCCGTGCCAGATAGTCACCATAGCTCAAGGTAAACACGGCCTGTGCTTGCGGCTCTTCCCGCCACTCGGCATAGGGCAACGCAATACCGGTTAATTGCGGTGCGGCAATGAACAACTGATCCAATGCCTGTACCAGCCAGCCTGGTGGTAATGGCCCCGGTAAGTGCAACACTGCGCTGCCGTCCAACCCTAAGCTGAGGGGCAGATTTTTTGCCAACTGTTCACAGCGAAAACTGCCCGCAGAGTGCATCAACTTAGCTTGTGGCATCATTGGGCAACTCCCAGGCGTTCTAGGTGAGGGAAATGAAATGGGTTTGCGAAATCAAAGTAGATAACTGCCGGATCAACGATGGTATTTTCATTGTGGTCATGCAGATAACAGAAGAAATTGCCCTTGCAGTTCCAGTGCGTGTTATCGAGTACGTAATCCAAACACAGAGTATTTTTAGCCGTAGTCCGCAGGTTATGGAGTGCGTCGCGCACCCGTATCATCAGATTCTCTTCGTTGTCGAAACCGGCGGCCGCTAATGCGGCGGTCACGGCCAGGCTGGAGTTGACTAACAAGTAATAGGGGAAGTAGCGCAGCAGTTGTTGTTCAGTGAAGCGGTTTTCCGCTCCGGCTTCGCCAATTTCTTCCAGCCACGGTGTAGCGCCATGGGTAAAGCCGCTGCCCTGACAGTCGCGATACAACATACCGATCGGCAAGTCTTGCTGCATTTCCACCAGAATGTTTTGCTGATGGGCTAATAGCACTAAACCGTAATCAGCCTCAGTACTGAACAGCGGCAATAAGACCTGTTGGCAATAAGCATCCAGCCAGCAGTGGGTGGCTTGGCGTAACGGAAGATTTAGACGTGCCGCTAAACGGCGCACGGCGGCAACCAGCAAACTGTCGCCTCCATCTGGAGCTGCCTGTGTCAAGGTGACCAGCACATTGGTTTGAGCATCTGGCTGGTCGAACAACAGGTTATCCCGTAGCACCATCAGGCTTTCCTCTTGCACCGTGCCATCAGCGGAACATAAACCGGCCCAACCGTCCTCCTGCATAACCCGGAAGGTTGGATAGCGTGCTTGTAATGTTTGCCAGCGCGAGGTTTGAGCCAGGCGGGCCAAGCGAATTCCACGTTTAGCTTCTTTTACCGATAGCGTACGTACCGAGTTGGTCAGGCGGACACTGAGGGAAAACTTGATCATGTCGCGATTTGATGGGCTGTACAGCGAACGGGAGGAACTGGTCGGTAGCCAGCGTTCACCTGCTTCACCCAAGTCTTGCAGTGCATTCAGTTGTACCAACTGCTGGCACCATTCCTGAGACAACAGGTGATCAGCCTGCCAGGGGTGCATCGGCAGCAGCCAAACATCATCGGTAAAGTGTGCCAGTAGCTGCGGCGCACTCTCGCTGGCGAAACGTTGCAGACGCTGTTGCAGTGTCAGCGTAAGACTCTCACCGCACAAAAAACGCTTATCCACGGCAAACCAGCGCAGTGGAAAGCGAGCGGCAAAGTCTGGCAGATAGCGATGTGCCTCTTTTTCATTGAAGGGTTCATGGGATTTTGGTGCTGGGTGGAAGGCATGCCCCACCAGTAACCCTTGCTCAGCCTGAGCAAAATTGAGTGGCTTATCACGTAGAGACGGCCAATCCAGACGAATATTAATAGCCTGTTGGGTGTTGTCATGACTTTCCAGAACCCGCTGGCGGAAACGTGTAACCACTTCATCTGACAGGCCACCTTTCACTGCGGGTTTATCCAACAACAAGGTCACCAACTGTTCCATGCTCAGTGCCGCCCCCGCACCATCGTCCTGCTGATATAGATAAGCTGGGAACAGATAGTGATGATGTTGTGTTGGGGAGATATGGCGTAAAGCAATACGGATAGCTTGTGACGACGAAAGAGGGATATGGAGCTGTGGATAGGGTTGATTGTTCGCTGTCGGAAGGATTTGCCAGTCCTGGGTTTCACGCATCAATGCATTGAGGAAACATTGCGCAGCCACATCGGTTGTCGCGGTTTCTAACTGGATAGTCATGATTCCATGTCACTCTTAATTCAATTGAGAATCATTCTTATATCAATAATATTTATCATTATCAATCAACTTATGATACAGTTTTTCTATTAAACATGCATAAATCACCCACGTTATTAACGGTTAATTCACTTTTTATGCAAATTTCATCACAACCTGAAATACGCTCAAGCGGGCATATACCCTCTTCTAATTGGCCGTTAGCTTTTTGTGCCGGTTTGCTGGGGATTGGTCAGAACGGTTTATTGGTTATGTTGCCGGTATTGGTTAGCAGAACAGATCTGTCACTGTCGGTGTGGGCTGGTTTGCTTACCCTCGGTTCAATGCTGTTTTTGGTCGGGTCACCGTGGTGGGGACGGCAATCGGAGATTCGCGGGTGTAAATTTGTGGTCATCATGGCGCTGGCTGGCTACTTGCTGAGTTTTGTGTTGTTGGCGCTGGCGGTATGGGGTTTAGCGGCGGGGTGGTTACCGGAAATGGTGGGGCTGGGTGGGCTGATTGTGGCACGTATTATCTATGGCCTGACAGTCTCAGGCATGGTGCCCGCCTGCCAGACCTGGGCCTTGCAGCGCGCGGTGTATGAGCAGCGTATGGCTGCATTGGCTACCATCAGTTCAGGTTTGAGTTGCGGTCGTCTTCTTGGCCCACTTTGTGCCGCTCTTGCCCTCTTGATACACCCAATGGCACCGCTGTGGCTGATGGCAATAGCACCATTAATCGCTCTACTGGTGGTCTGTTTCCAATATAATGATCCGCCATTGCCACCGGTTGCACATCAACAAAATCGTTTACGTTTCAGTATGCTGCCCTATTTGCTCTGTGCATTGCTGCTCGCAGCAATCGTCAGCCTGATGCAACTCGGCCTGGCTCCGCATTTGAACCTATTATTCAGGCATTCTGCCACGATGGTAAGCCACCATGTGGCAATTTTACTTAGCGTGGCTGCGGGTTGTACTTTGTTAGCCCAGTTTTTGGTGGTACGCCCCCAACGCTTCAGCCCCTCTCAACTCTTGTTGGTGGCGGCGTTATTCATGGTGTTTGGCTTAGGATTAATGTGTGCCCAGCCATTGGTCTTATTCTATGCAGGGTGTGCACTGGCGTCATTCGGTGCAGCGATGGCAACGCCGGGTTATCAATTGATGTTGAACGATAAATTATCCACAGGTAAAGGTTCCGGTGTGATAGCGACTAGCCATACATTGGGTTATGGCATGAGTGCGCTGATGGTGCCGCTAGTGGCAAAATTTTATGGTGAGTCGCAGTTGATTGCTGTGGCTCTGATGATGGCCGTTCTGTTGGGCGGTATAAGTGGCTGGCTGTGGTGCCAGCATCGGGTCACAGCCTATTCTGCGGGAGAGTAACTGCCATGTCCGGCGCATCAAACTACCGAATTTTTGATATCGTATTGAAAGAAAAAGAAAATATATCACCTTCACTGTTGCGTTGCGTATTTGAAGGGCCAGAAGTCAATCGTATGAAACTTGAAGCGCCGGATCAGCGCATCAAACTACTGTTCCCGGCTGGTGACGGTTTAATTACGCCAGTGCTCAACGGCGACGATTGGTATGGCAATTACCTGGCTATCGCGAAAGAACAGCGCCCGGTGATGCGCACTTATACTTTGCGTGCTTTACGTACGCAGCAGAACGAGATGGATGTGGAGTTTGTTTTGCACGGCGTGACTGGCCCAGCATCAGCCTGGGCAACCCACGCCCAGCCGGGTGATGCTATTCAGGTTGTTGCGCCGAATGCAGAGTGTCAATCCGACAGTGGCGGTTACGAGTGGGTTCCTCCCGCGCAGATGATGCAGGCGTTACTGATTGCCGATGAAACGGCATTACCGGCGGCGGTGGCTATTTTGGAACAACTGTCATTACAAGCTAACCCACCACGCGTTCAGGCCTTTTTTGAGGTACCGCTGGCGGGTGATTGCATCAACCTTGATCAATTTCCGTTTGCACAAGTGCACTGGTCATCACGGGATGTTGAGCATCAACCGGCTCATGGCCGTTTGTTAGTTGATGCTGTGCGTCAGTGGGTACAAATTCCGGCGGCGGCACGAGTAGCCGCACAATCATTAGCAGAGAATAGTCTGGGAGGGGATGTGTTGTGGGAGCGAGCCGAAGGTGCCAGCACATTCTATGCATGGGTGGCGGCTGAATCTTCAACGGTGAAAGCTTTGCGCCGCTATCTGATTGGTGAGTGCTGTCTGGATCGTACCAGCGTTAACTTTATGGCGTACTGGTGTTAATCAGTTCGTTATATCAAATTATCCTGATGGGCGGCACCGCAAAAATGAACCCAAACCAAGTGCAACAAGACCGATTAAAATCAGATCGGAAATAGCCGCACCAGCCATCCCCATATCGATTATGCGCGCATTTTTTGTCACTCCATTGGTCAGCGCTAACAGCATCGTCGGACCAAGAATAATCGTAACTGCCAATGGCGCAATAGCATACATAATCAAGGTACTGGATACTTTCATTCCCCCACAAACGCTCCATCGTAGTAGTACGAGAATACGGCAATATGCTTCATTAATGATCGATTGATAACAGTCGATTAATTAACAATTTATCGGTTAATAATCTATTTATTAATGACCACAAAAATTGGCTCTGCGGGGTTTAGCCCATATTCCGGCTAGCTGGTGATAGCCGCCGTTATTCCCGTCGGTTCACCACTGAAATATCGACCTTATCATGTCAGGATTAGAGAATTGTCACTATTTCTAGGTAGTTTTTGCTATTAAAATAAGTCGTTACGTAATAAATTTGTTCTATGATTGAGAACAGACTCTCTGGCTATTGATGGAGGGAAAGTTCATATAAGGAGAACACAATGCCTCATATGCCATTAATTCAGCTTCCCCACACGCATGGCGAAGGTTGCCTCTGTAATAGCCCGGCGTTCGTCCGTATTAACACAGTGTTTACTCAGAAAGCAGCCCAATCTGCCCCTATCACAGCGGCGACCGTGACGGCGGCGATACCCGGGGCAAAACCCCAAAAAAGAGATGTCGCAGCCAATGCAGTGCGCGTGATGGCTTTTATTAATGTTCGTGTCTTTGATGGTGTTTCAGACCACCTGCGGGACGGGCTACGAGTATTAGTAGAAGGCAATAAGATCAAGTCGGTAGAGCCTGCGGATACACCGCTCTCACCGGATGTGGAGCTGATTGACGGCGGTGGCGGCGTATTGATGCCGGGGCTGATTGATGCACACTGGCACGCCATTATGGCTCGCCCGTCGATGATGACAGCAATGACAGCAGATTTTAACTATATCCAGGCACTGGCTATTGCTGAAGCCGATGCCACATTGATGCGGGGTTTCACCACCGTGCGTGATATGGGCGGGCCGGTTTTTGGCCTGAAACGCGCCATAGATGAGCAAATTGCCATTGGCCCGCGTATCTTCCCTTCAGGCGCATTTATTACTCAAACCGGTGGGCACGGTGATTTTCGCCTGATTGGGGAGTTGCCCCATACACCATCAGATCCCCTGAGTTATGCCGAACGTGTGGGCATGACGGCAATTGCCGATGGGGCTGACAAGGTGCTTTTACGTGCCAGAGAACAACTGATGCGGGGCGCATCACAACTCAAATACATGGCCGGTGGCGGTGTGGCCTCCATGTATGACTCCATCAGCGTGACTGAAGGCTCAATTCCCGAAATTCAGGCGGCGGTCACTGCGGCTGAGAACTGGGGCACTTATGTCACCGTCCACGCTTACACTGCCCGAGCCGTCACTATGGCTATCAACGGGGGGGTTAAGTGCATTGAACATGGCCAAATGGTGGATGAAGCAACCGTCCAGTTAATGGCAGAAAAAGGCATCTGGTGGAGCCTGCAACCTTTCCTTGATGATGAGGATGCGGTGCCAATGGCAAGCCCAGCGTCACGAGCCAAGCAGCTTGAGATGGTCGCCGGTACCGATACGGCCTATATGTTGGCGAAAAAATATAACATCAAGACGGCGTGGGGTACTGATACGCTGTTTGATGCGCGGCTGGCGACCCGGCAGGGGGCGCAGTTAGCCAAGTTGGTTCGTTGGTATTCACCGCTTGAAATTCTCAAGATGGCCACCAGCGTTAATGCTGAACTCTGTGCCTTCTCCGGCCCAAGAAACCCGTATCCCGGTAAGTTAGGGGTGGTGGAGAATGACGCCCTGGCTGATTTGATCCTGGTCGATGGTGATCCACTGAGTGATATTCAACTTATTGCTCAGCCAGAGAAAGCATTCCGGATCATCATGAAAGATGGGCAAATATTCAAAAATACCTTGGGCAGCGGTCAATAGTGACTTTTTATGAGCGGAAACCTGTTTTTCTGGTGGGATGTCAGGTGTTAATTGAGGCTATTCAATGAATAATATGACTTCCCTCAGGAAGCCGCAGGTTTTTTTCTTCACGTATTTAAGCGCGGCAAAACAGAATCTGTGGCGTGGGCCATGGGTTCTGTTATCGGCTATCGTCTTGAGCGGCTGCTCGGGGGTTGAGGCACCCTCATTTTCTCTGGTGGGTTCCTACTTTCCTGCCTGGATGGCGTGCGCTTTTATCGGGATAATTGTGGCGGTGATCGCTCGCGTTCTGTTTATTCGCGTGGGTATTGATGAGGTGCTGCCATTGCGGCTGTTGGTCTATGTCTGCCTGGCGCTGACTGTGGCATTTATCAGTTCCCTATTACTGTTTACACGATGAATGATAAATATGAATAAACTACCAGGGAGTGGGCGCAAGCGGCAACTGGCGCTTATTGTCGCCGGCATTATCATCGTCGCGGCCGTGGTATCCGGCTGGCTTTCCGTGCGGCAGACCACACTGAATCCATTATCTGAAGATGCAGAATTGGGGGCCAGTGTGGTGCATGTTGCCAGCTCGGTGCCTGGCCGTATTATCTCAATTAATGTCGCGGAAAACAGCAAAGTCCGGCGGGGTGACCTGCTGTTCACCATCGAGCCGGATCTCTATCGGTTGCAAGTCGCACAGGCGCAGGCTGAATTGAAAATGGCGGAGGCCGCCCGCGATACCCAGCAACGGACGGTGGTCGCGGAACAATCCAATGCCGCGATTACCAATGAACAGATTGTACGGGCGCAAGCCAATCTCAAGTTAGCGACTCAGACATTGGCACGGCTACAACCTCTACTCCCTAAAGGCTATGTCACCGCCCAGCAGGTCGATGATGCGGCGACGGCGAAACACGATGCTGAGGTCAGCCTGAAACAGGCATTGAAACAGTCATATGCTGCCGAGGCGTTGGTCAGCACTACCGCAGCGTCTGAAGCACTGGTGGTCGCACGTCGGGCGGCGCTGGCTATTGCCGAACGGGAACTGGCCAATACCCAAATACGGGCACCTCATGATGGTCGGGTGGTGGGGCTGACGGTCTCTGCTGGGGAGTTTGTTGTCCCGGATCAGGCCATTTTTACCCTTATCAATACCGAACATTGGCATGCCTCGGCATTTTTCCGTGAAACGGAGTTGAAGCATATCAAAGTAGGTGATTGCGCTACCGTGTATGTCATGGCCGACAGACAGCGCGCGATTCAGGGGCGGGTCGAGGGGATTGGCTGGGGGGTTAGCTCTGAGGATATGCTAAATATCCCACGTGGTCTGCCTTATGTACCGAAGTCATTAAATTGGGTACGTGTTGTCCAGCGTTTCCCCGTGAGAATAAGTCTGGAAAAACCACCGGAGGACCTGATGCGGATCGGGGCGACTGCTGTGGTTATCGTGCGCAATGACGACGGTTGCTGACGGTACGCTCGGTGGCATAATCCGCCAGGCAAAAGCAGATTTGGCCTATTTCCCTGGGCGAGTGGCAATGGCCTGGCGGGTGGCTGCGCTCTGTGCATTGATGGCGATGATCGCCATGATATACGGCATCCCGGAATCTGCGATCAGTTGCTATCTGATTATTTTCGTGATGAAACCGGATGGTGTCGAAAGCATGGTGATGGCCATTGCGATCACCGTTCTGGTATCGCTGGTGGTTGGACTGGTATTTCTGCTTATCCATTTCACGCTGGAAGCCGCGCCGCTGCGCATGGCAGCCTTGATTATCAGCTCGTTTCTATTTCTCTATATTGGTTCAGCCAGTAAGCTCGGCCCGGTGGGGAGCATTATTGCGCTGGTTATTGCGTTTGTGATGACGTTGCTCAGCGATATTCCCATGGGTGAGGTAGCAACGCGGGGGTTGTTGTATGCCTGGTTAATGGCGGTTTCCCCGATGTTGTTGATTATTGGCTTTAATCTTTTCCTTGGTCGGGCACCCCAGACGTTATTGCGGGCCAGTTTAGCCGAACGGCTCTTCACCGTGGCCGAGGCATTGCGCCAACCCGATGCCACCAATATGGTTAAGATCCGCGGGCTACTACAGGAAGGGCAAAATGAGCATCAACAGCGGGCGCTTTTTGTGCGTATTTTTCATCTACGTCCCCGAACCGAAGCGGTCTGGCTGGAAAGTGCAGTAAAAAGCAGTTATCGCCTGCTATTGGCAACGTCAGCGTTATCCCCTGACGCGCCAGAGAATGTACGTATCGAGCTTGCGGCCTATTGTCGCGAGGCGGCGCAGGCGATTGCGGCGGGCAATCTTGCTGTTACCCCTCACTTTACTATTGAGAATGCGGCTGATGAAATTAATGAAATCAGAAACGCGCTGGTAGCACTGGCGAATGCGGACAATGGGCAAGATTTGACTGCCCCGAAATCCTCATTCTTTGCTGCGGATGCGCTGACCAACCCGGTTCATCAGCGCTTTGCGCTAAAGACCACTGCCGCTGCTCTGATTTGCTATCTGGTTTATACCGCATTGGACTGGCAGGATATTCATACCGCCATGATAACCTGCTATGTTGCGGCGCTGGGGACCACTGGTGAGACGGTGCATAAGTTGGTACTTCGAATTATTGGTTGCCTGATCGGCGCGCTAATGGGGGTGTTGGCGATCATTTTCATTATTCCTCACCTGAGTGATATTGGGCAATTGATGGCGCTGGTGTTTGGCTGCATTTTGTTAGCTGCCTGGGTGTCGTGTGGTAACGAGCGTATCGCCTATGCCGGTGTACAAATAGGGCTGGCTTTCCTGTTGACGGTGTTGCAAGGCTTCGGGCCGAGTACTGATATGGGGGTGGCACTCGATAGGGTGCTCGGTATCTTGCTGGGTAATTTGGTGGTGTATCTGATCTTTACCCGACTGTGGCCGGTGGCGATTGCAGACGCGGTGCGTATACATATTCGTGATGCGTTGAAGGGGCTGACAAATTTAGCCGCCCTGTCGCCCGATGCACGGCCTGCGGCGCTAAGAGAAGCCACAGCCATTGAGGCGGAGATTACCCAAGCGCAAGAAGAGCTGGCACTGGTTCCCTTTGAGCCAGCCCAATTACGCCCTTCACGGGAAGAGTGCGCCCGCTTACAAGCGATACTGGCAGAAATGGGTAAATTGTGCCCAGTGCTGTTTCTACCCACAGAAAAATCGGCGTCTGATGTGGAGCAACTGCGTCGGCTCTCGGCAGGCGGCGATGTGATGGCATTAACCGATGCACAAGGACAGAATAGTGAATCATTACGGCAAGGATTATCGCCGATTGATCTGACTATTCAACAACGTATAAAGCGGCTTGAGGAACTTCTGGGAATTTGATGACATGATGACGCACGCTGTACTGATGGCCCGGATAGCCAAAATTAACCTGACTTGCACGGTATTGGGGTTGAGCATGTTGATCGCCGGTTGTGCCACAGATCGCCTGGATCTTGCCCCTACCTCCTATTCCGAACCTTGGGTAGCGGATGCCAATACCGGCAGCGCGGCGGGCACTGGTAACTTCGCTGTACCCGCTAATCCGGTGGTGGCAGAACTTCCTCAGCCCCCAACAATAAAGAGCGGATATCGCTACTCATTACCTGAGCTGATTGATATTGCCCAGAATCAGAATCCAGATACCCGCATTGCCTGGCAGCAGGCGCGGCAGGCTGCATTGGTCGTCGGAATGGGGGAGGCGGTATTTTTACCGATCATTTCAGCCAGTGTTATCGGTGGTTATCAAAGTACCAGTACACCGTTACCTTACGCTATTGGCAGCCATAAGGACGTTAATACCTCTGGGAGTGCGGTTGTTCCGGCACTGGCATTACAGTGGCTTATCTTTGATTTCGGGCAGCGTAGTGCATTACTTGACGCGGCGAAACACACCTCTTATGCCGCCAATGTCAGTTTTAATGGTATGCATCAGAAGCTAATCTATGATGTCACACGGACTTACTTCCAATACGGTGCCGCGCAGACCCAGAGGCAGATAGCAGAACAAACGTTGAAAAATAGCTTAAAAATTCAGGATGCTGCCGAGGAACGCCAGAAAAAGGGGATTGCCACTACAGTAGAAGTGGCACTGGCGCGGCAACAGGTTGCACAGTCTGAACTGCGCCGCGTGGTGGCAAAAGGTACGGAACGTGATGCTTATCAGGCATTACTGGGTGCGATGGGCGTGTCTCCTTCATTGGATATCAACGTCGCTTATACCGAAGATCGCGCTTTACCGGATGTGACCAACGCACCAACCGAAAAGATGATCCGGCTGGCCCTTTCCCAGCGGCCTGATGTGTTAGCCAGCTATGCGGCAGTCGAAGCGGCCAAGGCGGGTATTAAAGCTACTGAGGCTGATTTCTTGCCGAAAGTCTATCTTGCCGGAGCGGTCGCAGGCGGTGATGGGCGCTTTGATATTCAAGGGCTACCGGGTATCAGCCAGCAGACTTCCTCTTCCAGCATTTTGGTCGGTGTTAGTGTGCCTCTTTATGATGGCGGGATACGGGCGGCGCGGGTCAAAGAAGCGGAGTCGC
Source organism: Yersinia sp. FDAARGOS_228 (assembly GCF_002073315.2). Lineage (NCBI taxonomy): Bacteria > Pseudomonadati > Pseudomonadota > Gammaproteobacteria > Enterobacterales > Yersiniaceae > Yersinia > Yersinia sp. FDAARGOS_228. The sequence goes on along the minus strand of NZ_CP020409.2, from coordinate 4,881,366 downwards.
GTGCGGCCGTTGCTGCTGAAGGGTTTAAGAAAACACAGGAGCTGGCGGTTCGTGAAATTGTGGTAGCGGCGGATACCTTGCGCTCGGCACTTGAATCCAATCAGGCGGCACTTAATCTCGTGAAAACGTCATTTATTACCTATGATGCTGCACTGGAATCTTATCGTAATGGTGTCGGCACCATTACTGTCGCCAACGAAGCGGCCAATGGGTTGTTGAACGCGCAACAAATGAGTAGCGATGCGCATGCAGCTTCGCTGGTCGCTGCGGCTAATCTGGCTTTTGTGATGGGTAAAATGACGAATGTCTCACAACCTCTCGAACTGCTTCATTAGCCGTAGAAAAAGGGTTTTCCTTCGGCTATATGAATGGCAATTCAGTGCGTTGCACAAATAAATACTGGTGATGATAAGCCATTAATAACATACAGGTTTTTATCTATGTTTTTTATACTGAAAAAATACTGCACATCATCATGTGTGGTCTGAATGAATTTCGACCAGACATTTTCGGGGACATCATCAATAGCTCTTATCACCTGAGTGGTGAATTTGACTGTATAAACACCGTGATTATCAAGAGGCATGTAGTTAAATGGCAGAGCACGATTCAGTATATATGATGATGTTTTATCCTGTGCCGTGCCGGTGAATTTTATGAACCCCTTGCCATTGTGAGACAAAAAGACACTCACGTCCGCCAGTAATGAAACGGAATCATTGAGGTTAACGTTTCTTTTCAGATAGAGCTCGGAATCACACTGTAAAACAACTTTAGGCAATAGCTGATAGGCCCAGAAAATAGCGGCGGCGGCTAATATTGCCAGGTATACCACAGTAAGGTAACCCTTTTTCATTGCGCCTCTCCCGAGTTAATCCTTATCGTTTGGCACTCGTTATATCTGCCCTGTTCATCTACAGCGCATATACCGATAAAGGTGAGCTGATTAATCTTGTAGCCATCACTGCCTTTGGTATAAAAGATGCTGTGCTTTTCCACTGAGCAGTCTACTTTTCTCTGCCTGAGGTCGTGCCGCGCCATATCAAGCGTTTCTATTCCTGAAGGGAATGCCACATTTTTCTGGATAAAAATCTGGCATTGGTCAATTTCGCCGGCGAGTAAATAATTCGCTTTGCCAATAGTAACATCGGCCCAGTTGGCGTAAATTTTAAGCGCTGTGGCTAACACTGACAGTATCACCAGAATGAGTAATATTTTGGATCTCAGCATTGTCAGGTATTTTCGACCCGGCGCCATCACTTCTTGGGGTAACGGGGCAATAGGCGGGTGAGGGGGGGCGGTATCTGGTTGGATAGTGGTTGATATTTCTTTGGTGTCTGCGGCTATATCACCATCTTGTTCTTTTCCGTTATCTGGCGCGGGCAGTGTTGGGCTCAGTACTGACTCAATCCGCGCTGTAAACTGAAAACCGTATTTAGGTATCGTCGTGATGATTTGCGGATCTTCACCGAAGGCCGCCAGCGCTTTTCTCAGTTCGCTAACATACGCATTCAGGTTACTGTTCGACGCAGTAAAACCATAGTCTTCCCACACATTCTTCAGCAGTACGTCTCTTTCTATTGGTTCATTCTGATGTTTGATAAATTCAAGCAATAGCCGACTTGCCGGGTTGGACAATGTCACTGCCCGCTCTTCATCATTCAACTCCATCAAGATCTTTTCTGATGGATTAAACACAATCGTAAGATTAAGTATATATTTCATCTATGACTCTAATGGACTAAACAACCTTTAATCGGCGCTAAACCAAAAACAGTAATGCTGTCTTAGGTTAAGCTACACTCATAACTTTGTTTTTTGAAATGTTTTTTATGATTGGTAGCTCTTTTTTTGTGGCAAAGAAAACAGGGGCAACCAACACTGACATAAAGAGCAATATCACTCAATGGGCATTAAGGGTCACTACTGCCAGTTTGAACATTTAATCAATGCTGACCTTATCAGGCTATCAAAGCGCCTTCTTACTGTATTTCACCATTACCACCAGATAGTTTATTATTCTTTTTCATTTGTTTTAAATGGTTTCTTTTGGAGAAAAAAAATGTAAAACGGCAAGTGTCGATATAAAAATCTATGTTTAAAGTAAATAAATGCTCAAATATACTTTATTTAGAATCTTGTTATGATTGTGTCATCCTGATTTAGGCAAGGTGTTGCAATCAACACCGGTTTATATCACCTTTTTTGTTCAGGGGCGCAACAGTATTAGCGCCGTATACCGATATTCAGTAAAAATAGAGTTTTCTATGACCGAGGTGACCGGCAGTGATTTTATCCTCTGCTGATAAACAACCGCGTTTTTTAGGGGGGGGATTATATATTTAATCACTCTACTTAAGTCAGTATGCACATATCAATAATAAATTAATTAACATTATTTATGCTTATTTTTCGTATTAAAGCCCCCTTTATTTAATAGAGGGTGGCATTTATCTGTGGTTAAAACAACCACGTTATATATCGGGTAACCGAAAATCAATATCACCATGAAGGAATTGTTCCATGCGTAAAACTATTTTCTCTCTGACTCCCGCCGCGTTGGTCTTACTGGCGGTAGCCGGGAATGCACAAGCAACCTCTAACGCCCAATTAACGGTTACTGCTAACGTTGTTGCGTCAACCTGTGATGTTTCTTTGTCGACCAATAATCTGGACCTGGGTAACTATGCAGCATCTGCATTTAGCGGTGTTGCCACCCCAATCCCTGCCAGCAAAAAGTCATTCACTGTGGGCTTGAACAACTGTGATGCGCCGGGTGCTGCGGGTGATAAAGCCTATTTGGTGGTGAGCGGGCCAGTTCTGGGGGGTAACCCGAACATGTTTAACTCTACCGGTACTAACACCGGCATCATGTTGAACCAGGTTGCGACACCAACCACCTATATCAACAACAATGAGAAGCTGTTGGTAGCGACTGCAGGCTCAACGCCAGCCGCAGGTGACTTTAATACCAAGACACTGAATCTGCAGGCCGGTCTGGCATCAACCACCGCAACGGGTATCAGCATCGGTGCGGTTAGCGCGCCTATCCTGTTTGCCTTTGCCTATAACTGATTTTCCTGATGGCAGGTGGCTTCAGCCGCCTGCCATTGTGACCTTTTTCCTTTTTACTCTGGAGCGAAAGAATGACGCGCGTAACACTGCTTATTCCGATGATGATGGCGCTGCTGTCGTGCCCACCGGCCGCATTGGCTGACGGATTTGGTATCAATGCCACCCGCCTGATTTACCCACAGGGCGCCGGTAGCATTGCTGTCACCGTACGTAACACGCAACCGACATTGCCTTACCTGGTGCAGACCTCGATAAGCCGGGCAGCAGATAGCTATAAAACGACCCCGTTTACGGTCACTCCACCGATATTCCGTCTGGAACCCAAGAGTGTGAACCAAATCCGTATTGCGGGTAATGACTCCGATTTACCTAAAGACCGTGAATCTGTCTTTTATTTCCATGCGACCGCGATCCCAGCAACAACCGCACCCACTGAGAATCAATCGAGTACGGGCGTACAAGCCTCGGTGCAATTTGGTGTTGGTAGCATTATCAAGCTGTTTTACCGCCCGGCAGGCTTGTCGTCATCCTCTACGGATGCACAAAAGAACCTCAAATTCAGCGCTGGAAAGAGCGGGCTAGAGGTCAGTAATCCATCACCTTACTTTGTTAGTTTTGCGAGTATTAAGTTTGGTGGTCAGGCGCTCAAGTTAGATACGCCTGCGGCGTTGATGATCGCCCCTTTTAGTACACATACCTACCCCACAACGGTGAAAAGCGGCAGCGTGGAGTGGCAAACCATTAATGACCAGGGTGGCGTAGATGCATTTAAACAGCTTCTGCCTTAAGAAAGCGCTTTGGGTGGGTTTGAGTGTGTTGTTAGGCGTAACCAGTATCAATACTCATGCCGTGACGTTGAACTTTTCTGCAACCATAGTGCAAGGGACTTGCTCGCTAAGCCTGGATAAAAGTGTATTGCCATTGGGGAGTGTGAATCAAGCTAGCTTGATCAGCGGAACACTGGTCAATTTGCAACCTTTTACGCTTACTGCCGATAATTGTAATGGTGCAACGGGTGGAAGCTTGCAGCCCGTCATTACTGTTGTTGGTGCCGGTAGCCTTCAGGATGGGAAATGGCTGTTTCGCAGTAGTGACTCTGATGTGGGCGGCGCTGGCGTGATATTAGTGCAAAGTGCCACCCAGCCGATTTATGCCAGTACGGAGGTTAAATCTGGTGACTATTTCCCGTTAGCCGCTGTGGGCCAGGCTCCGGTCAATAAAGTGTTGCCATTTTTCGCCGGTGTGAGCTGTGGGGGAAGTACCGGTTGCGCCACACTTAAGCCTGGGCAACTCACGGCCAATGTTAATTTCGTTTTTGCCTATCGTTGAGGTCGCTATGCCATTTGCACACTTTTCCCTTATTACGCTGCTGTCGATGATATTGGTCGGGGTGCCAGCAATGGCGGCAAGTTCAGGCGGCGTCAGTTTAAGTCAGACCCGGGTGATATTTTCCGCAGAGGATAAGGCGCAAACCCTCACGGTAAAGAATACCAGTAAGCAAAATTACCTAATTCAAAGCCGTATCCAAAACGAAATGAAAAATGATGCGGCAGTGCCTTTTGTTGTCACGCCACCGTTGTTTCCATTGGCGGGGGAAGGTAACCAATTAGTGCGAATCCTTAAGCAGAGCGAGTCGCTACCTGGCGATAGAGAGTCCCTGTTTTACCTCTCGGTATTAGCCATTCCGGGCCAGACAGAACCTGCACCAGAAGAAGCGCGTTTATCCATGGGTTTTCAGTTTGTTATCAAGCTGTTTTATCGCCCTACGGGTCTGAAGGATGTGCCGTCCGATGCTGGTTGCCAACTTAAATTGATCCGGGTAGGGAATGGCATCCGTATTGAGAATCCAACCCCCTATTTTATGACGTTTGGGACGTTGAAGCTCGACCATAGCGTTATCGATTTAGACTCATCCCCGTCGATGATTGCACCTATGGGGGCTCAGACCTATCCCGCTGCTCATACAATTAAGCATGTGGAGTGGCAAACCATAACCGATGCGGGTGGTTTGTCTGCATTGTGCCAACGCACAGTATCATCATAGGAATAACCAAAATGAAATACCTTACCCCCTTAGTCACGCTGCTGTTATGCAGCGTGTTGGTATTTGCAGGCGTTCATGCGGCCCCTTCTGAATCTCAGGGGATTTCTTTTCATGTGCTGCGAGTGATTTACCCTGCAAGTGAGCAAAAGGGCGTCACGTTAACGGTAAATAATAAAAGTACGGCACCCTATTTGTTGCAGTCATGGATCCGCCCTGTGGATGCGAAAACCGGTGATGTGGATTTGAATTACACCGGGCAACCGAAGATGCCTTTTATTGTCACCCCTCCGCTGGAGCGCTTAGAGGCGAATAGTGATCTGATATTGCGTATCCGCCATAACGGTGAACCGCTGCCGACGGATCGGGAATCCGTCTTTTTTATCTCGATGAAAGCGATCCCTGCCAACAAAGAATCTGACAACGCGGGGGCGTCGGGCCAGATGGCCGTGACAGTGGTCAGCAATATGAAGCTGTTCTATCGCCCTGAGGGGCTGGCTAAACGGGCGGTGGCAGAGGTGGCCTCCCAGTTGCATTTTAGCCGTGAAGGGAACGTGCTGATTGCTGAGAACCCGACGCCGTATTGGCTCACCTTTTCGCAACTGAAAGTCGGCAGTATTGCGCTGGATAAACCCGCCCTGCGGTTGATGGTGCCACCAAAAGGGCAGCAGCGCTATACCTTGCCAGCGGCAGCAAAAGGCGCAGTTGAGTGGCAACTGATTGATGAGGATGGTTGGAATACACCGGCTAACCAGCAAGCCTTATAATTTTTTCTGATTTTGATGGACAGGTTCACGTCATGCACAACATAACAATAAAAAACAGGCGTAACAGGCCCATCGTGTCGTTCGTTATGGCCGGAGTCTGGCTGCTAGCCGGGGCATTCCCTGTCTGGGCGCGTGACTATTTTGACCCCCGTCTGTTGTCATTGGGCGGCGCGCAGTCGACCAGCACCGACTTGAGTGCATTTGAATCCGCCGGCCAGGTCGCAGAGGGCCATTATCTGGTCACATTGTGGATGAATCAGTCGGATCAGGGGCAGCACACCCTTAACTTTAAAAAGAATGCACAAGGTCAGGTGCAACCGGAACTGACGCCAGCGCTCCTCCATGAATTGGGGGTCAATACTGCGGCGTTGCCGGGGTTCAGCGCATTGCCACCGGACCAGCCGGTCAATGATTTGGCCGCCCTTATTCCTGATGCGCAGGTGCACTTTGACTTATCCCAATTGCGGCTGGACATCAGTGTGCCGCAGATTGCCATGCAGCAAAACGCCGCCGGTTATGTCGACCCCGCATTGTGGGACGACGGCGTGCCCGCGTTGCTGATGAACTATAGCCTGAATGGCAGCCGAAACTGGCAACGTGCGCGGGCTGGAATGGACAGCAGCGAACAGACCAATCTGTTTGCCAGTTTGCGTAACGGGCTGAACTGGCAGGCCTGGCGTTTGCGCAGTGACATGACCTATACCCGCAGCCAGAACAGTGGCACTGCGTCGTCGAGCCAGCAAAACACCCGCTTTTCCAATACCTATTTACAGCGCGATATTCATGCCTTGCGCGCTGAGGTGCTGGCGGGGGAAAGCAGTACCGGCAATGAGGTGTTCGACAGTATTCCGTTTCGCGGTATTAAGCTGAATTCCAGCGAAGAAATGCTGCCTAACAGCCTGCGGGGTTTTGCCCCGGAGATTTCCGGTATTGCACAAAGTAATGCGCGGGTGACGGTCAGCCAGAACGGCAATGTAGTGTATCAAACCTATGTTGCACCGGGGCCGTTTCGCATTAATGACCTCTATCAGACCAGTCAGGGCGGGGATTTGACGGTCACTATCACTGAGGCTGACGGCACGGTGCGCAGCCAGACAATGGCGTTCTCTTCTTTACCGGTGATGCAACGCCCTGGCGCCCTCAAATATGAGTTTACCACCGGGCGTTACGACGGCGGGATAACGCAAGGCTCGCGTGAGGCCACGTTTGCACTGGGCACCTTTATTTATGGTTTGCCCTATGACATCACCCTGTACGGCGGTGGGCTGATGGCTGACGACTATCTCTCTTTTGTGGCGGGGTCGGGCCTGTCACTGGGGACTTTTGGCGCGCTTTCAGCCGATGTCACCACCTCCACAGCCCGATTGCAGGGGCAGGATGAACAGCAACAAGGCCGCTCTTATCGGCTGCGTTATGCCAAAAGCCTGTTGAGCACCGGCACCGCTGTGGATTTGGCGGCCTACCGGTATTCGACCCGCCACTATTACAGTTTCTCTGATTTCAACAATCTGGGATATGAACTCAATGACAGTCAGGTGCCCTGGGCCTTAGAGCGTCAGCGTTCCAATTTTCAGATGCGCGTCAGCCAGCAACTGGGGGACTGGGGGGCTTTGTATCTGTCGGCCTCCCGCAATGATTTTTGGGGCAATAACCAGGTGAATAACACGGTCTCAGCCGGTTACAACACCAGTTACCGGGGTGTCAGTCTCGGTGTGGCTTACAGCATTGACCGGATAAAAGGTGACGAAGGGTGGCCTGAAAATCGCCAGTTATCCATGAACATGCAGGTGCCGTTTAGCCTGTTTAGTTCATCCCCAGCGGTGAGCCGCCACTATGTTAACTATCAAATGACGCATAATAATCAGGGGCAGGTGCAGCAGCAGGTTGGGGTCAGCGGCAATGCGCTGGATGACCGTCTTTCTTACAGCGCGATGCAGAGCCAGTCAAATGGCAGCAGTGGTGACAATTCCACCCTGAATGCGGGCTATCAGGGCAGTAAAGGGATGGCAAACATGGGGTACAGCTACAGCAATCAGTTCCGTTCGCTGAACCTCAGCGGTAACGGCAGCCTGGTTGTCCACCCGGAAGGGGTGACGCTGGGGCAAATGCTGGGCAGTTCGGTGGCGATAGTGAGTGCGCCAGGCGCGGAGGGTGTCGAGGTGATGAACGGGAATGTGCGCACCGACAGCCGGGGTTATGCGGTGGTGCCGTATTTATCGAACTACCAGAACAACAATATCAGCCTGAACCCGGCCACGTTGCCGGATGATGTCGACATGGCGAAATCGAGCCTGAAGGTCTACCCGACCAAAGGGGCGGTGGTGATGGCGAAGTTTGATACACGGGTGGGGTATCAGGCGCTGGTGACGTTGCGCCGGGGGGAAAGCAACATTCCGTTTGGGGCACTGGTGACGGTGGAAGGCGGTTCCGGGAGTGAAAACAACACCGGTATTGTTGGCGACGCCGGTCAGGTGTACCTGAGTGGGCTACCGGAAAAGGGCCGACTGATGACGAAATGGGGCCAGGGTGCGGACCAGCAGTGCCGCGCAGTGTTTGATTTGGCGGGCAGTGCAGCAAGCTCGGGGAGTAACCCTGTTCGCCAATTAACAGCGCGTTGTGACGTGAGTTAATCGCCTGGCATCCGGTAAACATGAATTTGTAGGAAAGAAAATATGAAAAGAATCAGTCAATACTTACGGCGCAAGGTATTTCATCCTTCCCTTGGCCTGTGCCTGCTGGCGCTGATGGGGCAGTCTGCCATGGCGGACACCATTACCATTGGTAAAGGCAGTGGTATTGTGTGGGAGGGGCTGCCATTTAGTGCCACCAATAAAACCATCACATCAACAGCCAGTTATCCAAGCCCAGATTTATATGTCTACAATAGTGTGGCCTATATTACCCCCACAACCCTGTCGACAGGCTCGTGTGTACCGGACAGTTCGCTGACGACCATTGCCGGGTATAAAGTGTTCAAGATAGCCCCAGGTCTTGGGATAATTCCCCGGGCAACCGTGACGGCCAATTATGTGCTGGCGAATAACACGACAGAGACGCTCAGTGGGACCATTGGGTTGCCGAGCACGCAAGCCACGACGTCAAGTGGTGCGGTGATAACGAATCCGCTTGCGAGCAGCGCCTGGTGTTTAGCCCCCAGAATGTCCGGCAGCACTAATTTCTATAAGGCCAGTACGTTTATCAATGCGACAGCGACAGGAACGTGGGTGATGGTGGCTGACGGCACGCAAACCAGTCAGAGTAATATTTCATTATCTAATGTGAATTTTGTCACGGGAGCATTTGGGGCTAGCAATTTTATTGCTATCTTTTCAAAAAACACAACAATACGAGTTTCGACACTGGAGTGTACGGTCAGCACCCCCACTCAGATTGATTTTGGCACGATTGCCATTAATCTCCAGAGCGGTGCTGAACTCAGTACCCGGACCAATTCATTGATAACCCAGTGTACGCAAGACAGCTCGGTGGGTATTGCTGCCAATATCAACGTGCAGTTCCGGGCGCTCACCGGCCTGTATGGAAGTACGCCAAGCCGCCTGGCACTTAGTCAGGGTGGTGGCTATATTACCGGTGAGATTAATAATGGTGTCACCGGCAGTGGTAGTTGTACGGCAACCACCGGGCTGCCCTTTGATAACACCCCGTTAAAAGTGGGTAACATCACCAGTACACAAGCAAGTCAAAGCACCAGCAACCAGGTGACGTGGCGCTTATGTTCGGGGGGCAGTTCGCTGCCGACGGGGACTGTAAGCGCGGCAGCCGAAATGCTGGTGACGTTTAACTGATTTAAGTATTAACGTGGCAGTAACTCTGGACTACCACGTTAATTTTGTTCGCCAGAATGCACAATTATCAGTTTAATTTTGTTCGCTAGAGCACACCATTATCGGTGAAGCTAATCCATTAATCATATAGATATTTTTACTGATATTTTCCAGATTGATATAGTACGGCATATTATCGTTACCTGTTTCAATAAACTTTGACCACAAATCTTCAGGGACATCATCGATAGCTCTAATTTTTTGCGCTATGAAGTTGATGGTGTAGATACCATCATTGTCGAGATCTGAATATTTGAACGGCAACATGCGATTAAGTACGTATTGTGAGCTACTGTCATCTACAGTTCCCGTAAACTTGATAAATCCACTTCCATTTCGATAGAAGAAAAACGAAGTACTTGCTTGCAACTCAATAGCGTGGAGCGGTGTGGTTTCTTTCTTTAGATTGAGCTCGGAATAGCATTTGAATGCGACTTGAGACAGTGATAGATAAACCCATACCAAAGCAACCATCATTAATATTACCAAAAACATAATAGTTAGGTTTTTCTTCTTCACGCCTAAACTCCTGAGTTTATACTTATTGTTCTGCAAGATGTGGAATCACTGCCTTCTTTTTTTGCACAAATACCAATAAAGGTAAGCTGATTAAATTTATGGTCATTGTTCCCTTTTAGATAAAAAATTTCGTTATTATCATTTTTGCAATCTATTTCATCTTGCTGTAAATCATTTTTAACCAAGTTAATAAGTTGATCAGCGGGCGGATAGGTAGAGTTTTTCTTAACATACAGCATACATTTCCCAATCTTACCGGCAAGTACGTGGCTTTTCTTATTAATTATTATCTCAGCGCAGCTATAATAAATCTTAAATGCAGTTATAGTAACTGTAAATATAACTAAGATCAGTAATATCTTTGCGCTAAACTCCATTTTTTCAGCATTACTATCTATATTTTCCTTGCCAGTGATGGGAGTTACATCTATATCAGGCTGTTTTTCATCTCGGTTGAATTCTCTTTTAAAATTTAAGTTTTTTACCTTTTCATCGCTTATATCTTGAGTGTCAATAAGGCAGTCATTTTCCTGACGTTCATCCTTCATCTGTGATTCAACATGAGCAACAAACTGGAACCCATGTTTTGGTATCGTCAAAATGACTTGTGGGCTTTCACCTAACGCTTTGAACGCCTTTCTCAGTTCGCTAACATAGGTGTTTAAATTACTATTGGATGCAGTGAATCCATAGTCCTCCCATATGTCCTTCAATAACGTGATTCTATCTATAGCTTTGTTTCTGTGTTTAATGAACTCAAGCAGTAAACGGGTTGCTGGATTGGACAAAATCACAAAAATATCTTCATCATTAAGAATCATTAATTTCTTTTCTGATGGTTTAAAGAAAATAGTGTAGTTAATTAGGTATTTCATGATTAAGTTGATTTATGAACGAGCTATTGATTGATGTGCGCATATTTAAACTTTAAATAATTTATTGTCAATTTGTATTTTTAGGTGGTGGTGGTGTGCAGTTTAAGTTCTATTTAAAATACAATATTAAAAAATACATAGCCTGTTATTGGCTATATTTTAAGATGTATAACATCTTCATTTACTTAAATTTTAGAGTAAAAAACTATATATTTAATAATTATCGACACATGTTGCCGCATTGTTGATTTTTGAATAAAGTAACTACTGTTTTGGGGGGTTGGTTGCTTGGTATGGTTGTCATTAGGTGTGGTTAGGTACCACCTGTACGATTTTAAATTTTCATGTTGAGAATTACCGAGATACCATCAGTATCTCACGAGAGGCTTTATGAACAAAAGTGTCATGGTGGTTATTCATGAGAAAGATATATTTTTCTCTTTGGCGTTACAATCTGAACTATCCAAGCATTTAGAAGAGATAACTGAATTAATACTTAATGATTCATTAATTATTCCAGCTAAAAAGACACAAGCTTTAAAACGAGTTTCAAAACAGGATGCACAACTCTATTGTGAACGCCATATTCGGAATACTCATGGTAACAAAAAACACACATTATTCGTTGTGTTCCTGAATGACCGCCAACGTTTAACTTCCGACGGAAAATTACCTGATAATAATCCAGGTATTATATATGGCAATTATAGTAATGATAAGATTGACGGTGTAATCCAGAATATTATTAGTTTGTTGGAAAAGAAAGAGCTTGAGATCGAAAGTAATGCAATTACCTACCCTGCCAATGAGAAAGCATTTACGTGTAAGGAACGCACCGTTATGTGTTACTTAAAATTAGGTATTAATTTAGTGACTATAGCTCAGATGATGAAGCTCAGCATCAAAACGGTTAATGCACATAAGAACTCAATAATGAAAAAAATAAATATGGAAAAAAGAATGCAATCGTATCGTTTTCATATTAATGAGGCATGTCTAGCGTAATATTAGCTGTATCAAAATCCAGATAATTTTTGTCGATGGTTTGGGGTTCTCCCAGCGCTGGTTTTACTCTCTTTTTAACCTCCTTTCTGAATTCATATTGGCCGGACAGCGTCAAGTTAGTGAGTAAATTGGCGGATGTAACAATATGGTCGTTATAGTCGCTGGGGGGGTTCCTTGCAAACGCCAGGTTGTGATGTATGAACAATGATCATGGGGTCCGCTTGGAAAAGGGAAAATATCCTACGCTAAGCTCATTTATTAAGCAGACCTGATAGGCAGCTTTGAGCGAAATATAGACTTTCATACCCTGAAATTAACACTATTGATAATACGATCCCATTGACGACAGATCCGAGCGTTATAGAGGCTAATGCTTTGATGGCAGCAGCACTGACGACACAAATTAAAGTCGTGAGTGAAATCATCAAAACCTATGACGAACGAATCGAAACGCTGTTTGACACATTGCCAGATGCAGGGCTGTTTAAATCACTACCGGGTATAGGACCGTGCATGGGCCCGCGGATGGTTGCTGCACTTGGCGATAACCGTGACTGTTTCAATAGCGCAGAAGAAATTCAAAACTATGCAGGTATAGCACCGGTAACAGAACGAAGTGGCCAGAAATCCTGGGTTCACTGGCGATGGCAATGCGCTAAGTTCGTCAGGCAGACCTTTGTTGAATGGGTTGCCAAGACGGTTAACTCATCCTACTGGGCCAAACTGTATTATCAGAGCCTTAGAGAGAAGGGTAAATCTCACCAGTCTGCGATCCGGGCACTGGCGTTCAAATGGATAAGGATCATTTACCGCTGCTGGAAGAACAGAACCTGTTACGACGAAGCAAAATATTTACTGGCTCTCGAAGCGCGACACTCGCCCTTACTGAAGCCATAAAAAGCTTGTTGAATGTCTCAGGGCATGAAGCAGACGTTTTCTTGCAGTAGGCAAGGCTGTGGAGTGCCAAGCATAGTGTAGCTATCCAGATAAGGCTGCTTTTTTTGGCCGTTGCTGCAACGTTTCAACCAGCCCACATCCCCGACGATAGAAAGCCGCATCGCGCTTCAGTGCCTAGTTATGAAGAACATCTATGACAAATAACATGGAGTCCTGTAGCAGTTCATCGATGAAATGGGCCGGGTCGGCTGTCACGGCGCTGTGAGCGAAAAGTGACAATGAGCATCTCCCTGAAAAATATCCCTTTTTCTGGTGCTGCTTAAAGCAGGGTGACCATACATCAGCGATCAGAATTATTCGAATACTCATTGATGAAAATTTGAAGGACATCCAACTATTTTGCAACGGACGCCCGTGTTACTGGTGCCATGCACCAGTAACAAAGCCATAGCGAATATGACGCCCCCACCAACCTACAGTGGCTGATGAATCTCAACCCCTATCCGTCTCTCAATATCGCTCAAAATCGTGTCGGCAATCTTATTTGCCTCATCCAGATTCGGGTGTGAAACCATGATGCGGCCCAGCACTTCGTTTTTGGCTACTTTCCTTGCAGGGGTAAGTTTATCTGAATAGAAGTTAACGATATTGGGATGGGTACTAATATCATCAGTAGTAAATTCTGGCGCAGTAACGCCGTCGGCCAGCGGCATAACTTTCCTGACGGTGACCGCTCTGTTGGCTGCGGGCAGCGCTATAGGGGCATCGGCCTGGGTAGCGATGGTAAACAACGCGGGATAAACAGATACGCCGGTTGCCTGACGATAAATTTCCGGCATAACGCCGCCCATCAGGCGTGGGTTGGCTTCAACCAAGATAGGACCATTGGCGGTATACATAATTTCGATGTGGAAAATACCGTAATCCAGACGCAGGGCCGCGCAGACCGCTTTGGCATAGTGAAAGCACGCTTTCTTCTGCTCAGGGGTAATTGCTGCAGGCATTAAAGAGCCAAGCTCAATGCATTCGTTAAACCTCGACTGGCAGCGGCCGCTAATCATAAATTCATAAAAGGTGCAGTTATAGATCCCTACCTCAGCCGATAATAACGTTCCTTGTAAAAACTCCTCTATCAGAATGCCGCGGGAGAAAATGTTCTGATAGGTCTGCGCGCCGGACAGGGCAGCGTTTAAAATATCAGCAGAGGCAGCCTCTACTTGCTCAGGCGTAGAGACCTTTATCGCATACAAACTATCGAAACCGCTAACCGGCTTGAATATAAACGGAGGCGTATATTGCGTGAAGATCGCTCTGGCCTCTTCTGTGGTATGCGCTACCCAGTTGCGGATGGTTGGGACCCCCTGCTCCTGCAAAATAGCGCGGGCCTGGCGTTTATCCCTAGCGTTTTTAACGCCCTGTGGATCGGTAAAAGGGATATTGCATCGCTGACAGGCCTCAGCCACCGCTTCAAGGCTGGGTTCGTTAGGGGCAATTACGCCATCGATAACGTCACCCTGCAAAATAGTATTCAGCAGGCGGACCAGTTCATCGGCGTCAGTACCGTTTTCCATATCGATAATATTATCCAGCCGCGACAGTACCGACTGGGTATAGCTATTCTTTTGATAAAAAGCGACATTGCTCTGGCGTAGAAAGGTCACCTTAAAGCCCTGCTTCACAGCTTCATCCATGCTCTGAATCGCCGCATTGTTAGCGTCAATAAAAACTAGATGTTTCATTTAGTTACCTCATTAACGTGATGGGGATTTCTGAGCGTCAGCAGCAGGCAGAGAATGATGCAGGCGGTAAATATGACCGCATTGAGCCAGAAAGAGGGTGAGTAAAACAGGCAGCCGGTGCTGATGATACCGCCGACTGAGGTCGCAAGCTGGAATTAGGCGTTCATCACTCCGTTCAATGTGCCGCGTTCGTTAATGTCCGCCATTTTATAAACCTCAAAAAATATCAGCGGGTTAATCGATGACCTCACCCATGAAAAGAGAGAAAAAAGCAGCGTCTGTAGAATGATATAGTCAGCAAATAGCGGCATAAATAACACTGAGACAATCGCGACCAGCAGAATTAACACCATCACATTTCCTGGCCTGGCAAAAAGTTTACTGATGCGGGTGATGGTGGTCGAAGCGATCAGTCCGGTAATCCCTGAGAACATAAAGAGAATCGCCAGCTGGTAGCTATCGCCCGTACCGTTTTTCGTCAGCCAGTAGGCATACATGCCGAACACCACAAAAACGGATAAACCAAACAGCGCCAGGAGTTGCGCCAGCGATGCCGCGCCCTGAACGATGCCGGTTACAAACAGCCGTCTTTCATCTTCAAAAAGCTCAACGATTAGCGGGAAAATGGTCGCCCCCATCATGGGCACAAAAAAACCGCTCAGGATACGAAAGGCGATCAGAGACTCGATATTGGGAGAGAAGATCGAGCCTGCATAGGATAAAACAGAACCGGCAGCACCGATGAGTATGAATTTCTTTTTGCCATATTTATCAATAAATGGCCCGTATAACAAATTGCAAATAAATGCGATAAAAGGAAAGGCGCCCAGCAGGAGTGCGATATGGTGCTCATTGGCTGCAAAATGCTGCTGTAACGAAGGCAGCATCGGATAGATAAAAGATATATTAAAATTGACGACAAAATAGCAAATACAAAATACCGCAATCAGACCACGGTTCCTCATTTTTTTCCTTAGCGCCACCGGTGATGGACCAGTGGCTGGTTTAGTTTACAGGTTGATGGCGAAGGGTTTCATCTTCTCATAAATCGTTGTGGCTCGATTTACCATGCCCCATTCTGCTTCACTGAACTGAAAATCATCATCGTAGCCCATATTCTTTTCAGGGATAAAGCCGGTTGAGGATTCCAACGTTTTATGGAAACGCGCGTGAGCTTCTGCCTCTTCGGGAGTCCATTGACGAACGTTACCATCGTTCCAGTTCAACTGCGATGCCTGAAAATCAAGACCAACCGCCTCACAGTATTTTCGCAGCGAGTGCTCAGGCGCGTTGCGCAGCGCATCGCCTTCAATCACCACCGGCGGCTGCTCAGCGTCAAAAATTCTCTCCCAGAGCTGATCCATCGCGGTAAAGCCATATTCCCACTCACCAATCTCATTTTTACGTACGGCTTTGCGCGAACGAAGGCAGGCTTTAGGTTCCCTAATGATCAGCGTATGACGGGCCTGGTTAAAAATTTCGTCGCCGACATAGGGCAGGCCAAAATAGGCCATCTCTTTTAAAAAGAGTATGGGCGTATCGATGGCCAGTAATTCTTTATCGACGGCTTCCCCCGTTTGTTCCCAAATTTCCGGCCGATCGCCATACATATCAGTCATGCGATCCTTTGAAAAATAGTAGGTATCTGCATAAGGTTCGAATAAGCCGATGGTATCGTCGCGCATCTGAAATGATTTCAGCATCGCCGTGGATAAAGAGCGCGCAGGCCCCCACAGGAAAATAATTTTTGACATGATCGCTTCCTTTAGCGTAACGGATAGATGGAGTTGGGTTTCTTCTTTTTGCGTCTGAAAAGAGAAAAAATAATTGATAAAAAGTTCTTCTTTCTTTTACTCATGCGTATCACCTATATGTTGATTAATTAGTCTTGCCATTTCGAAATAGCCCGCATCGTTGAAATGGACGCGATCGACGTAGATACTTTCGTTAATCAGTGGGGAATCCTGCATCAGGGCATTGGTATCGTAAAAATCAACGCCACTCTGCGCTAATTTTTCGCGCTGATGCATTTGCTCGGATTCGCTTTTGCGCCAAGGATCCGGGATCTTCACGACAAGCGGCTTTTTATTCATGGAAAGGCTGAGCAGTATCCTGGGCTTCAGTCTGTGATATCCACAACCCCACTGAATCTTAAAGACATTGAGATGCACTGGAATGAGGTACTTCGCCTCGCAAGCTCGATAAAACAGGGGACAGTTACCGCATCTCTGATGATGAAAAAACTGGCCAGTTATCCTAAACAAAATGGCCTTGCAAAAGCATTGAGGGAAATCGGGCGCATTGAACGGGCACTGTTTATGCTGGACTGGTTTCGCGATCCTTCACTGCGCCGACGCGTGCAGGCGGGGCTGAATAAAGGTGAGGCCCGCAATGCCCTTGCGCGAGCGGTGTTTATGCACCGGTTGGGTGAGATCAGAGATCGGGGGCTGGAGAATCAGAGCTACCGTGCCAGTGGTCTGACGTTGCTGACGGCGGCGATCTCACTGTGGAATACGGTATATATAGAAAGAGCCATCGATTCCCTGAGACGAAAAGGGATCCCGATTAATGAGCAACTGATTTCTCATCTGTCCCCGCTGGGGTGGGAACACATAAATCTGAGCGGGGATTACGTCTGGCGAACAAAACTCAAGCTGGGACAGGGTAAATACCGCGCATTACGCTCAGTGGATAGTAGTCTGTACAAAAAGCAGGCTTAGCGTAGGATATTTTCCGTTTTCCAAGCGGACCCCATCAGGAGCGGCACCAGAAAGTGCTGTACTACCGTCAGGTGAAAAAGCTGAGTATCCGTGAAACAGCCGATACCACGGGCTACAGTCCCTCTCAAATATGTCGAATTCAGGCACTGTACCGAGAAAGTCAATCAGAAGTGGGGTGACTGATCTATACGAGAGATATGATTTTTCTGGCTTTTTCAAAGTGGTCCAGTTTCATTTCCATGATCCACCATTGGGCTACTTCCATGAGTAATTCCGGGTCATCATTCTTGTTGGCAAAGAAAGCATAAAATGACACGCCAACATCATCCCCTTTCGCCGCAATCTTCGCTTCACATACTTTCACAATCTTCGCTCGGATACTGGGTCTCATTATCTTTCCCTGATAGTTGCTGATGGCACATGCTATCACACACAGGTGAATGGGTAGGAGAGGTTAAAAATTAGTCTTAACGTACAATAGTTTCCGATATCCAAACTGACCCCTTCTACCTCCGGCAGGGCGTTATCTGATGGTTGCCCCACACTTTTTTATGCTCTCCTATCTGCTGGAGTCAGGCGAGGATGGTGAACAGTCTCATTGGTCAGAATATCTTCTGGCTTAGACCCCAGCCTTACCTGCCGATTTGACGGAAAAGTTCTACAATATTTTTTTCACCCAGTTTATTCATGGCTGATATCTTATGACGATTGACTGTTTTTTCATCTTTACATAGGACCAGTGAAATTTGATCCTCCGAAAACCCTTTCTTAAATAATTCTAGAACAATAGACTCCTCTAATGAGAATGGATTTGAGTCAAAACAAGGGTATATGGGCCATTCACTTGATGGTATATACAATTTATCCCCCTGTGAAATTGAATTGAATATTTTATTTATCTTTTGTGATAATTCAATATATGCGTCCGTTTTATATATAATACCAGATACCGTGTTATCTATGAACTCACTCAATAAGAATGATTTATTTGAATTTAGAATGACAATGATAATTAACGCTTCTTTATTTTTTGATTTGCTAATACCCTCAAGTTTTTGATGAAAAAAATCGGCATCAGCATCAATGAATACTATATTTGTTTTTTCATTTTGGCTATCGGTTAGCGTGATTTTTTTTGATTTATTTTTACATGATGCAAGTATTTTTTTTATCATCAAAAACAACCCGTGTCGAAAATAATTATCCGCAGTTTCAATGTTACAATGAAACATGATATATAATCCTTATGTAGAGACTACAGGAAATATAATTAATTTTTAGACTACATGCCCATAATAGAAATTATATAATTAAGATGTTTTTCTAAAAAATAACCGCTCCATCTTTATTCGACCAGACAGAAAGCATCTTTTGGGTGAAATGGCCCATTGCATATCACGATATCTGCAACAATGGGCCGGTTAGGTTATGCCGGTAGATAGCAACGTTCTACTACTGCATGCAGACTACCGGTCATTAGAAGCTATGGCATAACCGATGCCAAAGTCGCCGCTGAACTTATCACCGGTGCTTGCATTCACTTGCGTGAAGGCACCGCTGTTTTTGTTCATCTGCCAGTTTACGCCCAGATTTGATTGCAACCGATACCCGTCTAAATCACTCTTCATAGTAGTACCACTGGACTTAATATCACCACCACTGACATTTTGTTTTGATACTGACAACCCTAAGTACGGTTGTACAAAAGCATCCGGCGCACTGGTGGTAATCGTCTTACCGACATTCAGTCCCAGGCCATACTGGAACACATCAGAGGACTCTTTATTGACCTTAATCCTGCTGGCACCCTGCGTATCAAACTCATCACTGCCGTTGCGCAAATACGTCAGTTTAATCGTCGGTTCAACATAGAAGCTGTCCTGGAGAGTATAGCGCTTACCCATTTCCAGCCCCAGACTCACTGCGTTACTGCTCATATCGTAAGACGTCTTAGTCCCTTGTTCGGTATAAGCATCATCGCTGGTCTTAATGCGATATCCCTGCGCCGTCACATCGGCAAACAGACCGGAGTTATGGACATACATGCCGTAAATGCCGGCGGTGTAGATATCCGAACTGCCATTACTGCCATTGATACCGTACTTATTGTCGCTGGTGCCTGCGCCGGTAAAATACCTGAAATCAGGGTGTTGCTGTTGCCAATATCCCAGGATTTGTCTATGCCGATATAAGTCGCATTGGTGTTGACCTTGAACTTATGGCCGATAACATCAGCGCTGGCTTCAGTGTTGGTGTAGAAGTTATTAATCCACAACGTGACATCTTGTGGTCGCCTTTAGTCCCCGCCAAACGTAAACTGTCGGTATGTTGCGACACGTTACGAGACTGGCTTAATAAACTGATGGTCTGAGCTGAAGAAGCCCCTTGCATCGTTCTTGCCAGGTCACTTAACTGATTAATTTGTGGATAGGGTGTGAAACCAGTTCCTGGTGTGAACGCATCAAACGAAGCATCAGGGTTATAAGCATTGCCACTCTTCGTTGTGTCATCATCACCGCCACCGTGGGATGCCCCAGTACCGTCACCGTTGACTAACCAATAACCGGTACCGGAATTATCCGCCGTTAAGTAATAACGGTACATGCCCGCATCACGATACTGGCTACCGGTCAAGGCCACATCCGTGCTGCTTCCAGCTCCGCTCCTAATTATCCGTAACGATTCATTGGCTGCTGATGAGGCGACACCGTAGTTAGTGACATCAACCAGATAGCGACCAGTCATAGCCCCATCAACCGAAACTAAATCGCCTTTGCCCAGACCTAAATTGGTGGACATCCGGATATTAGCAAGCCCTCCATCGGCTTGGATCATATCGCTGGTTGATAAGAATGTTTTGAACGGGGAAGTGGCCGCAGTCCGAGCAACAGTCGTTGCTGTGGTACCCAGCTGACCAAAGTCAAGGGTACTGTTGTTGTCCATCTTGACCCAGATAAAACTGGATGAAGTATTCGCCATTTGGTAGGTGGCATTATTTTTTACCCACAGACCAACGTTCTTACCATTACCATTCCAGATACCACCTTCGTTGACGGACAGGTTAGTATTCCCTCCGCCATTGTTAGTGACATCACCGTTTAGGGTACCGCCGTTATTGACACCAAAATCAATCTGACCAGTACCATTATTGGTCAGGTCACCGTTCACTGTACCACCACCGCCGACACTACTCGTGATATTGCCATCACCATTATTGGTGATACCCCCATTTAAGGTGCCGTTGGTGTCGATATTGAAGTCAATAT
Organism: Yersinia sp. FDAARGOS_228; assembly: GCF_002073315.2. Classification (NCBI taxonomy): domain Bacteria; kingdom Pseudomonadati; phylum Pseudomonadota; class Gammaproteobacteria; order Enterobacterales; family Yersiniaceae; genus Yersinia; species Yersinia sp. FDAARGOS_228. The sequence continues at coordinate 4,860,617 of NZ_CP020409.2, read as the reverse complement.
TACCGGTACCGTTATTGGTTAAGTCACCGTTAACCGTTCCGCCGTTGGTTATGCCGCCGGTGATATTACCTGTACCATTATTAATCACCCCACCTCCAATTACTGACCCCTGATCAACATTAATATTTATAGCCCCCGTATTAACATCACTGATCGAAATACCTCCTGTATGACTAGCATCAACATTACTTAATGTAATACTAAGTACATCATTAGGATTTTCTCCCGCCACATGCAATAAATCACCATCACTACTCAAGATAGAGTTATCAATAGTGAAATCCATTATGGTGGTACCACCGCCCTCGGTTGTACCAATAACTGAACCGCCTGCAAGAGAGTTAGTGATGGAACTATTATAGATTTCTAACTTACTGGGATTTCTCCCAAATTGGCCGTCAATGAGTACAGCTTGATCAGCATTAGCTTTTAGTGAACTGTCATACAGTTGAATCCAACCCCCATTGCCTAATGCTATTGCTGCCGCATTGGCGGTCTGAATAGTGATATTTTTACCAACAAATTGAGGGTGTTTTTCATCATTGATAATATTATTATTTTGAGCATAAATACCGTAGGAATTTCCTGTGCCGTGTGTTATTAGGGTTGCGTTATTAGCCACCATGCTATAACTCTGTAAATAAATAGCAGGGCTATCAAAATCAGGCATTTCTATTTTCATACCGTCGCCAACAGATAGACTTCCTAACGTACTCCCATAAATGCCACGCCCTTGAGCAATAATACTTAAATTACTACCAATATTCATAGTGGCATGATCATGTAAGTAAATACCTCTGCCAATGGGATTGTTTGCATCCCCGATAGTTAAATTATCTTTAGCAAAAATATGACCATTACCAATAGCCATTCCTACAGTACCACTTGTGGTTGCCTTTATAGTCGTATTAGAACCTAAATTTAATACGCTTGCGCTAGAGGTTAGGGATATTATACTAGTACCTGCACCAGTTAAGCTAACACCATCGCCACTAGTTAATGTGGCGTTAGTGATATTGAAAACAGGGTTATTGCCCGTCAATATACTTGTATAAATATGACCACTCATTGTAGCAACAGAACCATTATTTACTCTTACCATGGTTGTACTATCATCGAGAATTGAAGCTAACACATCTGTGCTTATTCCAAAAATAGCTAAACAACCTATTATTATTGGAATATTACCTATAGATGCCGATTTTTTCCCTTTCGTTAGCTCAGACGCAACCACACATTGCCCCGTTGAACGATTGTAGATTGATGTGAATATTTTATTCATGTCTTTATTACCTCGGGTAAAAAAGTATTGCGCAAATAACGATTATTTTCGTGGTTAAATAATATAATCAACCTGTTAATAGATGTGATTGTATCGAATTTCTGATTAACTCGATGTTAAATAACTATTGTAGTTATAATGTTAAATATCATTATGGAGATCTATAATTTTATTAGGTGATTATTCGTCATAGAGTTGATATCGCAATTTTGGCATGATGATTAACTCCTATCTTTACAGATTAAACTCTCTACACGATAATGCAGGGGGGTTATCAGATGGCCCTCAATACGATACCCCTGATTTCTGACAGTGCGAATAAAATTATCTGGTAAACCCGACTGGGATAGTTTCTCTTTTAAACTTTGCGCCACCTGACTCAGACGTTTATACGAGGCCACTAATCCATTATTCTTCCAGACGGATGCCAACATTTCGTTATAATTTGCGACCCGCCCATCAGCATGTTGTAATAAATATGCCAGTAACCGTTTCTCCGTATCGCCAAATATGACGACCTCAATATGGCAACGCCTATGGCCTGATCCGTAATGGATGAAGCGTAATACAACACCATGATGTATATTCACCTGGATCGTATCTCCAATGAGAAAGCCGTATATGTCGTGACCATTGATTGTATTTATTTCTGTTTCAGACGCATTAACGGAAAACATCCGCCCTCCCTTACATCAATGAATTTGATTGAACAGTTCCACAATATTTCGTACCCCGAACTTATTCATGGTTGTGCGTTTATGATGGTTCACTATTTTTTCATTTTTACCCATAATCTGTGATTCCCCGAAAACCCTCGTTTAAACAATTCGAGAACTGCAGATTCATGTGATGTAAAGGGCAGTGGGTGAAAAACGGCATATACCGACTCTTCACTGTATGGTGTTAACGGTGTTTTCATTTCTGAATACAACATTAATGTCTGTCTGATTTTGCATGTGATGGTTTCTTTATCATCTGTTTTATAAAATACATCAGATACAGTATTCGGAATAACATTTCTCAATAGAGACTTATTTTGGCAACTAAGCACGATGAAAATAATCAGTGATTCAGTTTTTTTTAAGTTACACGCATGTTCAAACGTCTTATAAAAAAAATCAGAGTCGGCATCAATAAATACAATTCTGGTTTTTTTATTCAGTTTTTTTGTGAGGATGGCAGGCTGTATAGCCAGATGTTTAGCCAGAATTTCTTTAAGTAAAATAAACAGGCCGTATCGATAGTAATTGTCTGTTGTATCTATATTGCAAAAGAACATTAGACTCTCCTAAAATAAATGTTATGACAGGATTTGCTCATCCCATCCGAATAAAAATTATATCTATAATCCACTTTTCCTTTTTTTGAAAAATGTTAGTAAAGCTAAAGATGTGATAATTTCTAAGTTGATAATCTGACTGATATTAATTGGTTCCTCTCTTGTTCTGAATTCTATTGTTGAAGATTGTATAGCGAAATAATGTTATTTAAAATAGTCATAATTTAAAGCAAATTATCGTTAATTAAATGTGTTGTTTGTTAACAAAACACTTTCTTTACAGTATAAGGTTCTGTAAATATCGTGTAAAAAGTTTTAAATATAATGTAAGTGCAATATAATAAATTATTTATCCCAATGTTAATTTATTGAGTTATTTTTTAAAAAATAACCTACGAAAATATGTAAATAAAGTGCTTGCACCATCTATTTAACAATGCGAATTAAGCATTAACAAAACACGCTGTTATATAAGGTGTTTTTATTTATGTAAATGATAGTGATAACCATTGATTTTTCGAAGGGGGATAATCGTGCAGTACCTCTTCGAGTCCTACACCCAAAACAAGAAACTTCCTACGAATGATCTCTTATTGTCGTATGATTCGGCGGCAGTGAAACTGATTTTCGCATCCCTCTTTGTGATTTAAACCACCTTATAGTGAGTCATCCTAAACTGAAATCCGCGCACACAGGGCCATCACTTATGTATTCAGTGGTGTAGCGTGATAGCGACTGTCCTCGCGTGATCCTTTCATGAGCATGATTTTGACGGCTCATGATAAAAGAGTGGTAACAGCCGGTCGTGTTGCTGAATAAGTTCATGACTAATTTTCAAAAGACTATGATGGTGAATAGGTGAAAAATAGAGGCGTAAAGACCCGAGTATCAGAAGGGCTGCAGAGCGTTCGTGGTAAAGGTGGTAGGACTCCGTTAGTGGTATAAATAATAGAAGGTTGAAACAGCCGAGGGTGTAGATGCTGGGCCAACTAGCTTGATTCGTTGAGAATGGCGTGCAGTTACACAGAATTATTTACAGAGTCTGGGGTGTGTTGGGCGCGTTATGCCCCGAAGGCCCCCCAGTAGTAATTGGCTTTATCCCCTCCCTGCCTGAAACTCCCTCTAAATCCCCCTTTTCGTAAAGGAACGATCACCGATTTAATTTAGTTGTTTTCAGCCTGCCGTGTCCGTCATAATTTCTACCGGATTCAGCCCAGTCTGCTGCTCCAGAAGCCCTTCCAGTACAAAGATGGAATCACGAAGCGTACCGGAAACAACAATGCCATGGAAACCGGAGTACTGATCGGAAACAAAGTTGTACCAGGTGATACCGCGTCCTGAACCAAAGTATTTACGATTTGGTCCGGAATTAACCGTTTTAACCGGTGTGACAAAACGCATACCATCTGCGGAGGCAACCTCACCCGGCAACCTCCTCAGCTCAGGCTCTAATCAGACAGGGACTTTCCCTTAAGGCTGTCCAGGAGAAAACAGGAATTTCCCGTGCTACTTATTTCAGGTTAAAACGAAACTAACTTTCACATATTAAAGAGTTTAATTTTATTTATTGGATGAATATATGAATATATGAATATAACAAAGTTCCCGACTACTGAAGAGTGCTATGTACTGCCTAAATCGTCTAAAAGACCATGGATACACTTATCGAAAAATATATTTCCAACCAATTCTACTTACCTCGGTATATTTGGTTTTGAAAAGAAACAGAAAATATTAATAATTAGGGCTATCAGACAACCAGACTTTGGCAGGATATTCCTTAAGTTCATGTCTGTGATATTTTTTCTTATGCTACATGTTGCAGGTGCAAACGCCGAAAACACTAATGGTGTTGGGATTAAAAAGCTTGAAGTTGTCAACCCTATTGATCATCTCCCAATGGAAACGGTGGCATTCTTTCCAAGCTCTGGCCGCTCGGAAGTTACCAGCATCGGTCCTTATCAGATTGCAGCGTCCAGATCGGTCTCCATTGGGAGCAATTTATATCCGTTGATCTTACTATCGCATGGAAACATGGGCAGTATGTGGGGACATCATGATCTCGCTACAGCCCTTGCGCAGCAAGGATACATCGTCGTGAGCGTGACCCATCCAGGCGATAATTTCCAGAATTCGAGTCTAATGGGGTCTACTAGCACAATTTACGGACGCCCCTTGCAGATATCTGCTGCTTTATCGGCTGCTCTCAAAGATTCTGTACTTGCGTCGCATATTGATAAAGATCGAATAGGATTTTTGGGGTTTTCTGCCGGTGGAACCACAGGCTTGATACTCGCAGGAGGCAAACCGACTCTAACTCGCCTTGCGGAATACTGCGCGAAGCGTCCCAACGACCATCATGTTTGTGAAGCAAAGGGACATATCAGACTTAATCGTCCTGAACTCTCCCCAACAGCTGATCCGCGTATTCGATCATTCGTCCTACTCGCTCCCTTAAGTGTCATTTTTACCCCAGAGGGATTGCAGCCTATTAAGGCACCGTTACTTATTTTTGTCGGGGATAAGGATGAAGAATTATCTCCTGATGATAACGCGATAGCATTGGCGAAGAGTACAGAGGCTTGGTTACAGGTAATCCCCAATGCTGGTCATTTCACATTCTTATCACCGTGCTCACCTGATATGAACCGTACAATGCCGGATTTATGTGCTGAACGTAAAGGTATAGATCGTGTCGCGATTCATCAACGCATTAATGTTGAGATAACAACCTTCTTCGACGAATCGTTTGGTATAAAATAGATGATAACCACATCAGTTTACCTGCGACGTTGAGAGTAATGTTATTGATTCAATCAATACAGATGCGATAGCAGTTGATGCATGACGGCATCTGGAGGGAAAGATACGCGTTATCAGTAAACGTTACACATAGCGTATTGATGGGATTAAGCTTACCTTGAAAATATTGGAAGATGAATACTCACGCCGCCTGCAGTCATCATGAAATTAAAATTTTTCTTATTAAATTTTAATTTAAACAATAGATTATCTCTTTAACGTGGTTTTTTACATCACTGGCCCTCAAACCCCGATCCCGATTAATGAGCAACTGATTTCTCATCTGTCCCCGCTGGGGTGGGAACACATAAATCTGAGCGGGGATTACGTCTGGCGAACAAACCTCAAGCTGGGACAGGGTAAATACCGCGCATTACGCTCAGTGGATAGTAGTCTGTACAAAAAGCAGGCTTAGCGTAGGATATTTTCCGTTTTCCAAGCGGACCCCATCAGGCGCTGGCGATTTTGTAGGATTACCCTTATTAGATTGAGTCGATTAAGTGATTAATACCGATTTATTGGGGTATCCAATTGATTTTATAAACTTATCATTTAAATGTATACTTACCACCGTTAACTCTGGGCACAGTGAGTGAATACGAACGCTATGGTCTCATCTTCCCGACATGTATTTCACTATGCACCGTTTCGAAACTTGTTTTTTGCCCGCCTCCTCACGGTATTAGGCAATGGCATCGCACCGATTGCACTGGCTTTTGCCGTGCTGGATATCGGCGGTTCCGCAGCAGATTTAGGTCTGGTGGTGGCTGCTCGCTCTATTTTCAACGTTGCCTTCTTATTAATTGGTGGGGTACTTGCGGATCGTTACTCTCGAAGTAAGGTTCTGCTGTCTTCATCCGTCATTGCCGCCTTATCTCAAGGGATCGTTGCCTGGTTAGTGCTGGACGGAACAGCAACAATCATGTGGTTGGCGGTCCTCGGGACGATTAACGGCGCGGCGGCGGGTATTGCACTTCCTGCTTCTTCAGCAATGGTTCCACAAACAGTACCAGCACGTAACCTCAGGGAAGCGAACGCTTTTATCCAGTTGGGCATCTATGGCGGGACGGTAATTGGTGCCTCATTGGGTGGGGTTCTGACGGCTGCCATTGGGCCTGGCTGGGGATTGGCCGTCGATGCTTTGGGTTTTGCTGCTTCAGCACCGCTTTATCTCTTGATTCGAACCGCCTCGGCACAGCTCCTCACATCGCAAACCAATATCTTGCAGGATCTACGAGATGGTTGGCAGGAGTTTATTGCTCGCGCGTGGGTTTGGACTATTGTTGCCCAGTTCACCGTTGTTAATGCGGCTTTTAGCGGCGTAGTGATGATCCTTGGCCCGATAGTGGCTGATGCTTCATTTGGGCGTGCCAGTTGGGGGATTATTGTTGCCGCACAAAGTATTGGCCTGATTGCCGGTTCTTTCATTGCGCTCCGCTGGCGGCCACGACGTGATCTGTTTATTGGTGTCATTCTGGTCGCACTTTGCGCAATACCCATTACTCTCCTCAGTATGGTGTCTTCGACTGCCATCCTTATGGTGGCATTTTTTATTGCCGGGGTCGGGTTTGGGCAATTTGGTGTTGTGTGGGCGCATTCTCTACAAACCCATATTCCACCTGAGAAACTCGCGCGTGTTTATGCCTATGATGCGATGGGGTCATTTGTGGCAATTCCTATCGGGGAACTTGCTGCGGGGCCTCTCGCTATGCATTATGGCAGCCGGGCCGTTTTGCTGGCTTCAGCCGTTGCTGTCGTGATAGCGACTATCGCTGCCAGCCTGACGCCGGCAATTAGGCGACTAGATAATGCCGCTCAGGTGAAGCAGCATATTTAGAGGCGTTGCCGCAGGCCAGCAAAGCGGCAAAATTTGCCAGTGATACTGTTGGCGCTTGGCTTACAGTATCACTGGGGGATTACGGCTTACAGTGCTCAGCGATGATGCGAATATCCTTTGGTGTGGTACGGCAGCAACCGCCAATCAATCGTGCTCCCAGACGCTGCCATTCCCCGACCAGATCAATCAGGTGGTTGTGTTCACCACCACAGGCGTGCCAGGTTTTGCTTACAGCATCGTAATGTTCCCCTGAGTTTGGATACACCAACAGTGGCTTGTCAGCCAATGCGGCAAATTGCTGTAGCGCAGGGGTGACGTTTTCCAGCGCAATACAGTTTATGCCGATGGCCAATACTTGCTGATTGCCGCGCAATAGCGCCAGAACATCCGTCAGTGGAGTACCGTCACTAAGGTGTTGGTTATCGCGTAGTGTGAATGCGAACCAGCCACCCAAGGTAGGGAATTCTTGCAGTAGTGTTAGCAACGCTTGCAACTCATGAAACGATGGCAGTGTTTCACAGGCCAGCAGATCAACCCCGGCCTCAGCCAGTGCCGCGATACGTGGCCGGTGGAAGGCGATCATCTCATCCTGTGGCAGCCGGTAATCGCCTCGGTATTCAGATCCATCTGCGAGATAAGCACCGTATGGGCCAACGGAACCGGCAATCAGCAGCGGTTCAGCTTGCGGATGCTGATTCAAAAAGTCTTTACGTGCCTGCTGTGCCAACTGAACACTTTTGGTAATGAGTTCCAGCGATTGTTGCTGGTCCAGACCACGTTGGAGGAAGCCCTGTGGGGTGGCCTGATAACTGGCAGTGATAGCACATTGTGCCCCCGCGTTAAAATAATCCAGATGAACCTGATAAATCAGTTCAGGATCCTCAATTAGCACCTTAGCTGACCACAGCGGATCACTAAGATCGCAACCTCGCGCCTCCAGTTCAGTAGCCAATGCGCCATCCAAAATCACTGTACGGTCAGCGGTTAAGAGCGCGGAGATAGGGTTATTAACCGGCATGATTCTCTCCCAATGGTTGGTTTTCCCTGGCACGGTGGGTCAGGTAATAGGTGATGTAGCACAGGGCAACAAAGGGTAGCCCGCAGTATAGGGCGATACGTTGCTCAGGATCGAAGGCCAGACCGATACAGGCTAAGAGACACAGGCTGAAGCCTGCGATCGGCGTCAGCGGGTAACCCGGCGCACGGTACTTCAGTCCCTCTATTGGCTGCCCACTGCGTAGGTAGTTGCGGCGAAAAACATAATGGGCTGCGCAGATACTCAGCCAGACCGCGACGACGGCAAAGCCAGAAATCGCTGATAGTGCGACAAACACCGTATCTGGCGCGATAACACTGGTCAACAGCGCCAACAAACCGCCGAGCATGCTAAAGATCAGCGCATTAATGGGAATGCCGCGTTTATTGATGTGGGAAAAATAAGCAGGTAAGGTTCGCTGATTGGCCAATGACCACAGCATACGGCCAGAGGCGTAAAGACCAGAGTTAGCGGCGGACAGGATGGCCGTCAGGATCACGAAATTGAATATATCGGCGGCATAAGGCACACCAATACGTTCAAATACCAGTACAAACGGGCTTTTGACAACCTCAGCCTGATCCATCGGGATCAGCGCGGCCAGAATAAATACCGTACCGATAAAGAAAACACTCAGGCGGATCACTGTGGTGCGAATTGCCCAAGGAATCGCTTTTTCCGGGTTTTCGGTTTCGCCAGCGGCAATACCGATTAACTCGGTGCCGGAGAACGCGAAATTGACCGCCACCATGGTCATCAGGATCGGTAAGGTGCCGTTTGGCAGCCAGTCAGATTGGGTCAGATTGTGCAGGAAGGGGGCGGGTGTGCCGTCCTTCATCGGCAATAGGCCGAACATCGCCGCACCACCCAAAATGATAAACGCCAGAATGGTGACGACCTTGATCAGTGAGAACCAGAACTCGCTTTCGGCAAAGAAGCGGGTAGTAACCACATTGAGCAGAAAAATAGCCAGACAAAAGATAAGGCACCATAACCACACTGGCGATTGAGGGAACCAATACTGCATACAGAAACCAGCGGCAGTCAGGCTGGAACCGAGGGCTACAGTCCAGGTCAGCCAGTATAACCAAGCAACGGTATAACCGGTAGCTGGGCCAAGATAGCGTGAAGCATAAACGTGGAAAGCCCCGGTTTCTGGCATCGCCACCGACAGTTCCCCCAGGCAGAGCATCACCAGATAGACCACCAGAGCGCCGATCATATAGGCCAACAGTGTGCCAAGGGCACCTGTGGTGGAAATTATATAGCCAGTATTGAAGAATAGGCCGGTACCAATCACTCCCCCCAGGGACAGCATCACCAGATGCCGGGCTTTCATTGTACGTTTGAACTGCCCTTCGACGGGAACAGGTGAGTGCATGATATTTTATCCGTTTAGACGTCTATATCTCTAAATGGCTGTTAGTTATACCTGCAATACCTTATGAAATCAATGCTAGATCAACCGTGCCTCGATTCTATTACCCACAGTTTGGAAAAAAACCGTTCATCGTCATCTATTCAATGGGTCTACATGTGTCATTACATTTAAAACATGATGGTTATTTAATACTGCATTTCTGGCCGCAACGGCAATGTCATGCCCTTCCTTTACTGATAAATGACCATCAATTTCCAAATGAACATCAACAATAACTAAGTCACCCATCTTTCTTGTCTTCAGGTCATGAATACCTTCAACACCGTCTGTAGCCAATAATGTTGTTTTTATTTTCTCTTCAGTTTCAATGTCTACAGCCCGGTCCATTAAGTCGTGTAGTGAGTCTGCCATAAATGAATAACCCATCTTGGTCACAATAAGACCTACGACAAGGGCAGCAACCGGGTCAAGGAATTTAAAACCTAATAAATTACCGATAATCCCGAGAGCAACAACCAAAGATGAAGCGGCATCAGAGCGGGCATGCCAAGCATTAGCGACTAGCATGCTGGATTTAACACGGGTAGCAACGGCTAACATATAGCGAAAAAGTAGCTCTTTGAAAACCAAAGCAGCTAAGGCCACCCAAAGTGCAATGATGTGCACTTGAGGGATCGCCTCGGGGTGCTGAATTTTATTTGCTGCTGACCACAGCATCCCGATACCCACAATAAATAATATTGATCCCAGAATTAATGATGCTCCATTTTCATAACGGTGGTGGCCGTAATGGTGGTCATCATCGGGATCTTTTTTACTTTTATGGTTCGCAATAAGTACAACAAAGTCTGCAACTAAATCAGATAGTGAATGAATACCATCCGCTATAAGCCCTTGAGACCCGGAGAATATTCCGGTAACTATCTGCCATAATGTCAGGAGGCAATTAACAAATACACTTATCCATGTACTTTTACGGGCAGCACGGAATCGTTCATGAGAATTATTATTAATATCATCGACAACTTTATTTTCTTGCATTTGATTCTCCAGACAACAACTGACAGTAAATACTAACCAGATGATTAATATTATGAATTACTGAAAATAATCCAGTTTTAGGACTGGGATTGCTGTCCAACGGAATCGCTAAGTTTCTTAAACTCTATTTATTCTGTTGTTTTAATCGTGAAATGTAAATACTGAATCAGCTTAAGTTTTTCTTAAGCATCAATCATTAGACTCCTTATTATCAGTAAAAGGAGCGATTATGAGCATGAATATTCAGGCACCTTACCAGTTGTTATTTGCTTCGAATGAGCAAGAAGCAAACAAACTGCAACAATATATTCAGCGGGAGTATAGCCGTGAGTTTAATGCCTCTATCCCCCATTTTTTACCTCATTTATTAGGGTTGTATCGTGCCGATGGTGTCCTCGTTGGGGCCTGTGGTCTGAATCGTGGTGATACCGGGGAACTCTATCTTGAGCGCTATTTGGATGCACCTATCGAGGCGGTCATTGCAACGCAAACAGGACATTCAGTTTTACGTGATCGTTTAGTTGAAATAGGTAACTTTGCTTGTTCGGAATCGGGAAATGCGCGAATTATGTTTGCGGCTATTTGCCGGTTGTTATGTGAGAACCAGCTTGATTATGTGGTGTTTACCGGCACCCAAAAATTACGCAATATTTTTCACCGATTGAATTTAAAACCACTGGAACTTGCTCCTGCGCTGGCAAATCGTCTCGGCGAAGATGCTTTGGCGTGGGGTGAATACTACCAGAGCCAACCCTGTGTAATGGTAGGGGACTTAAATCAGGGTCGCCAGGTCCTGAGTAAAACCAGTTTATTACTTTCCTTGTTTGCGCCAATGCCCAGCATTTTTACCTTTCAAATGAGGACACAAAGATGATCCTTTTTGAACAGTTGGCGAAAATGGCGGCGCAACAACCTCTACGTCCTGCGCTATGTGATAGCCATCAGGTGATTAACTACGGTGATTTATTGCCCAAAATAACGGCGTTGGCAGAGAGACTTCGCCACCAGAAAATAGCACGACTGGCACTTTTACTGGATAACGGCATTGACTGGGCGATGATCGATTTGGCTTGCGCATTAGCCAATATTGTTATTATACCGGTACCGGTCTTTTTCAGTAATGAACAGCAGAATTGGCTGCTTGATAGCAGCGGTGCGGATGCTTTGATTGGCCCTGCACGCGCAGGTTGGATAACGACCACATCATTTGAATACGCTCTGCATCGCCGCCAACCGGTATCGGTGCCTGAGTTGCCACGGCATACTGCAACAATCACTTATACATCGGGAACCACGGGACATCCCAAAGGGGTGTGTCTGAGTTGGGATCATCTGATGAAAGTCAGCCTATCGCTTATCGACAGGGTGGCTCCTGCTAATATTCAACAGCATCTGACGTTGCTGCCTCTTTCAACATTACTTGAAAATATTACCGGGCTGTATGTCCCGCTGCTAAGCGGCGCATGTAGCCGTATACCGCCGCTTGCTGAAGTGGGTTTTACCGGTTCCAGCCAATTTTCCTACCAGATTCTTGCCCAAGCAATTCAACAATGGCGTCCGCACAGCTTAGTACTGGTACCAGAGCTATTGCGCTTGTTGGTGATGTTGTGTGCCATAAATCCTGATCTGGCGCAGAGTTTACGTTTTGTTGCTGTTGGCGGCGGAAAGATTGCCACGGATTTAGTGGCTAAATCGCATCAATTAGGATTACCCGTTTATGAAGGATATGGGTTATCAGAATGTGGTTCGGTGGTTGCCCTGAATACGCAGGGGAATATGCTGCCCGGCTCAGTGGGTAAACCATTACCGCATTGTCAGATAAGTATTGCGCAAGATGGAGAAATTCTGATTTCAGGCTCGACAATGCTTGGTTACTTGGGCGAGCCAGCACCCGCCCAGGCTGTGGCGACTGGCGATCTGGGTCATTTTGATAACCAGGGTTTCCTGCATATTACTGGCCGTAAAAAGAATGTTCAGATTACGGCATTTGGTCGGAATTTTTCACCGGAATGGGTTGAAGCCGAAGCCCAAGTTTTTCCGGCGATATCCCGTATTGTCATCTTTGGTGATGGGTTAAGCGCCAATGTTGCTTTGATTCAACCGACACCCGGTTATGAAAATAGCCTTGCAGATCAAATATCTAAACTTAATAGCCGGCTGCCTGATTACGCACAGGTTCACCATTATCTTCTGGCCCAGCTAAGTGTAGAAAACGGGTTATTAACCAATAACGGGCGTCCGAAAAGGCAGCAAATTCTGTCCGAGTATCACCTCCGTATCCGCCAATTAATTGCAGGAGATAGAGTATGAATTTTTATCAACAATTACAGCATGATACAGCGGCGGACAGAGAAAAACTCCTTTCTGCTCCGGTTATAGAGGCTTGTCGTACTGGGAATATTAATGCCGAAATATATATCGCCTTTTTGACCCAGGCCTTCTATCACGTTAGCCACACCGTCCCTTTACTGATGACGGCGGGTGGCCGGATGAGCTCAGAGTATGAGTGGGTTCGTGGGGCTATCGCTGAATATATTGATGAAGAATATGGGCACCAGGAATGGATATTAAATGATATTCGCACTTGTGGTGGTGATGCGCAGGCTGTTCGTTACGGTCAGCCGGTATTGGCTATAGAGTTAATGATCGCGTTTCTCTATGATCATGTCTCGCGCCTTAATCCGATGGGTATTTTTGGTATGGTGCACGTCCTGGAAGGGACCAGTGTTGCTATTGCGACAACGGTGGCTCAACAGCTCAAACAAGGGTTGGGGTTACCGGAGAAAGCCATGAGCTACCTCAGTTCACACGGCGAACTGGATAAAGAACACTTGGCTTTTTTTGAATCATTAATGAACCAAGTCGAAAAAGCCGAAGATCGCGCGGCTATCATCCACTCCGCCAAAGTGGTTTACCAGCTTTATGGCGACATGCTGCGCGGCCTGATGGGGCAATCGCAATGAAACTCAATAATAGCCGTATTCTGCTGACTGGTGCCAGTGGCGGCATTGGTCGAGCACTGGCCTATACCTTGGCGAAGCAGGGCGCGTGTTTGATATTGCACGGGCGCAATGAAATTGCCCTTACACAGCTTTTGAATACACTACCTAATCCCGATGATCATCAAATATGGGTAGCTGACCTTTGTGACTCAGAGGCATTGGCAAAACAGGTTGAAGTGCTTAGGGATCAACCTAGTATTGATATTTTAATTAATAATGCTGGCACCAATCATTTTGCATGGCTTGAGGAGCAAAGTGAGCAACAAATAATACAGCAGTTATCATTGAATATTCAGGCACCCATATTACTGACACGAGCTTTGCTACCCTATATCAGTAAACCCGGCATTATTATGAATATTGGTTCCAGCTTTGGTAGCATCGGTTATGCCGGATATAGTGTGTATTGCGCCAGTAAATTTGCCCTACGTGGTTTTAGTGAGGCACTGGCACGGGAATTAAACGGTTCGGCCATCAATGTTCTTTATTTTGCGCCTCGAGCCACACAAACCGCGCTTAATTCAACGGCTGTTTATGCCATGAATGCAGAGTTGGGGACAAAAAGTGACAGTGCCGAGTTTGTAGCGAAACAGGCCGTTATTGCACTGAATAAAGAAGTAACACGGCGATGGCTTGGCTGGCCGGAGCGGTTCTTTGTCAAATTAAACGCAATTTTCCCCAGCGTTGTTGATAAAGCGCTCGCGAAGCAACACGCTATTATTGCCCGCCATGCACATGCTTCCCGTGATAAGAAGGATTCACAATGAAGACGTTAGTGTTGTTACTCACCTTTTTTGGCAGTACCGCTGTTTATGCCCAGAGTGAATTGGCAGATATCCAGAATCAATGGGCTGTTTGCCAATATCAGGTGGCGGCAAAACTGAAAGAGTCCTGTCTGGAAAAACTCAGCGCTGTTGCAGATAAAGCCAGTTCGGCCAACGGATCACGCGCTGATCTATTAATTTGGTCTGCTATCGTTAAAAGCAGTTGGGCAGGAGAGAAGGGGGGACTGGGTGCATTGGATTTGGTTAAAGACGCGAAAGTTAAGCTGGAGCTGGCAATAAAACTCGATGCTAATGCGTTGGATGGATCTGCGTATACCAGCCTCGGAACCCTCTATTATCAGGTTCCCGGTTGGCCCATTGGTTTTGGTGATAAAAAACAAGCCGAACTGTTGTTAAAAAAAGCGTTGCAGGTGAATCCAACCGGTATAGATCCCAACTATTTCTATGGCGATTTCTTGCTGGAACAAGGGCGCAAAGCTGATGCGAAAATATATTTACAAAAAGCGCTAGCGGCCCCGGCACGTTCAGGCAGAGAATCAGCAGATAAAGGCCGTCGTCAGGATATTCAACAGCGACTTGATAAACTCTAAAAGGTAGCGCCACGATGCACAGAGAACGGCATAGTATAGAAAAGATAGGCTGGCTCCGGGCCGCAGTTCTTGGTGCTAATGACGGGATAGTTTCTACCGCGAGTTTGTTACTGGGGGTCGCGTCAGCTAATGCGACCCATCAGAGTATTCTTTTGACCGGTATTGCCGGTCTGGTAGCAGGTGCGATGTCGATGGCAACAGGGGAATATGTCTCGGTATCCTCTCAGTCAGATACAGAAAAGGCCGCTTTGGCGGAAGAGCAGGCGGAGCTGCACGCTGATTTTCAAGGTGAATTCCGTGAGTTAACTTCGATTTATGTCCATCGTGGCCTTGATGTCGCACTGGCCAAGCAAGTGGCTGAAAAACTGATGAGCCATGATGCATTAGGGGCGCACGCCCGTGATGAATTGGGGATATCTGAAATTACTACTGCTCGCCCATTACAAGCGGCATGGGCTTCTGCGATGAGCTTCTCTGCGGGAGCAATACTGCCCTTGTTGGTGGCGTTCATCGTCTCGGCCGATTGGGCAATTCCAGCGATTAGCCTGTCAGCATTGGCTTCTTTGGCTATTTTGGGGGGAATTGCCGCGAAAGCAGGCGGAGCGCCAATATGGCCAGGTATTATTCGAATTACCTTCTGGAGTGCGCTTGCGATGGGGGTATCATCGGGGGTTGGCATGCTATTTGGTTCGGTAACAAGCTGAAACCAGAATAGGGCGGATCGCACAAATAGCCCTGATAATAGAATTTTTTATTTCAGACGCTTAATGTTTACTTAATGTAATAAGCATAAATTGAAGTATCAAAATTCAGAGGATATGTCATGAACAAAAAATTTGCACCTAGCCAAATTTTATTCCATTGGGTCATTTTTATTTTGGTTGTACTCACTTATGCCGCAATGGAATTAAAAGGATTTGCTGCCAAAGGCAGTGATATCCGTGAATTGATGAAGACTCTTCATTATACGTTCGGGGTCAGCGTAATGATTTTAATGTTGATTCGCATTATTCTAAAAGTAACCCATAAAGATCCTGACATCATTCCTGCACCTCCACGTTGGCAGCTCGTTCTTTCAAAAGCTGTTCATGGAGTTTTATACCTTTTATTTATCAGCTTGCCATTACTTGGCGTTTTGTCTCTGTATTATGGTCACGTCGAATGGTCATTTTTCTCGTATGTCATGCCAGTAGCAAGTGTTGAAGATAGTGTTATGCAGCATGATTTAAAAGAAATCCATGAGCTGATTGCCAATGCGGGTTATTTCATTGTCGGTTTGCACGCTGCGGCAGCAATATTCCATCACTATATTATGCGCGACAATACATTGGTCAGAATGCTGCCAGGAAAACACTAAGTTATATAAAAGAGATTGTTGGATAATCGATACTTCTGCCTTTGCTGCGGACATTCTTAAGCAGGCTATCTGACAATTTTTTTTGACAACAGCCCGCTATCAATCTGATTCGCGGGCAGCCTGCTCCTCAGCGTTGTTTTTGCTGGTACTGCTAATACGGTATCAGCTATCCCATCCCCCAGATAACACCGCAAAGCCTGCCTAATTTCACCATAGTAATCTCTCTCATCATGCCTCGCTCAAACTTGTACAATATTATTTTTTTTGTACAACTTTGCATTAACCCGCTATGGTTAATCTATAGGTGTTTTAGGCAAGGTAAATGGCATGGCGACATACAGTATCAGTGAGGTAGCTCAACTTTGTGGTATTAATCCGGTAACGCTACGTGCCTGGCAACGGCGTTATGGCCTGTTAAAGCCACAACGCACTGAAGGCGGGCATCGACAGTTCAATGACGATGATATTGTCCGTATCCGCAGCATTCTCCGTTGGATAGAGCGCGGTGTGCCGGTTAGCCAGATCAAACCTTTACTCGACGGCGGCACGGTGCCTGACGAGAGTACTAACTGGGTCACACTGCAACAACAGTTGCTGGCGCTGATCCAGACTCCTGCCCCCCATAAACTACGCAGCCGTATTTTTGAGCTAGGACGGGAATATCCGCCTCAGGCTTTTATTGACTATGTTCTACGGCCACTACGATCACAGCTCAAGCATGACCATCAATTGCTGCATATGTTGAGTAGTCTGTTGGATGGCGTGATCATTGAATACGCTACTTTTTGTATGCTTGGTGCGCGTAAAAAGCCAGGTGAAAATGTATTGCTACTTGGGTGGGGAAATACTGATCCTACCGAATTGTGGATGGCCGCTATCGTGTTGGCCAAAAACAATATGCATATCGATATCTTGCCGGGTTCACTGGCATCCCCGCAATTAGCGATGTTCAAGGCCGAACGCTACTTTATCTGCACCGATGGTGTGCTCAATACCGCTAAACGGCGACAATTAGCTGCCTGGGACGACGCTGGGTTAAATATTACGTTTATCGATAACCACTCTCTGCTAACCCATACTGCGGAGCATCGCCATGAGTAACGCTGAAGCATTGCTGGCACGTTTTTCGCAGTTCTATACCACGCTGGATACAGCACGGCTGGTTGACCTATCGGGTGTTTATCATCGCGATATCCACTTTATCGATCCCGTCGGAGAACATCAGGGGTTACGTTCACTTGAAGCCTATTTTCAGTTACTGCTCAGTAACTTAAGCACTTGTAGCTTTACTCTCACTGACATTCAGCATCATGACCAACAAGCCTCGGTATGCTGGCATATGACTTATGCCCATCCCCGTCTGCGCCGTGGCGCTGTGCTCAGCTTAGAGGGTATCAGTCTGTTGCGCTTTGCCGAACAGCGGATTATTTATCAGCGCGACTATTACGATATGGGTGCCATGCTTTATGAACACATACCGCTGCTTGGTGGAGTTGTTCTCAAGTTAAAGAAGAGGCTGCAAGCATGAAACACGTGGTGATCACCGGAGCCAGTTCCGGTATTGGACAGCAACTGGCTCTCGACTATGCCGCCGAGGGCTGGCAGGTGACCGCCTGTGGGCGTGATGAAACCCGGTTGGTGGCACTTAGCGCGCATGATCCAGCGATTATGACGCGCCATTTCGACATAACCGATTTGTCTGCTACGCGTAAGGCGTTGGCGCAATGTCCGGCTGATTTGGTGATTTTATGTGCTGGAACCTGTGAATATCTTGATAACGGTGTCGTAGAGGCTGAACGGGTTGCACGGGTGCTTAATACTAATTTTTTAGGGCCGATCAATTGCTTAGATGTTCTGTTGCCACAATTGTTGCCAGGGAGCAGGATCGCCCTTGTGGGGTCAACAGCCAGCCTGATCCCCATGTCGCGCGCCGAAGCCTATGGTGCCTCCAAAGCAGCACTTGCCTATTTTGCCCGCAGCCTGACCGTGGATTTGGCAAAATACGATATTAACGTTTCGCTGATATTACCCGGTTTTGTTGCCACACCGCTGACTGACCGCAACGATTTTGCCATGCCGATGATAATCACCCCTAAACAGGCTTCGCACTATATTCGCCGTGGCCTGGCAAAAGGGGCCGCTGAAATTGCTTTTCCCCCACTGTTCGCCGCGCTGTTACGGCTGGCAGGCCTACTTCCACAAGCTCTACAGCGCTGGCTTGCCAAGCGTTTGGTGAGGTAATCCAATGAGAATCGCCATTATCGGTAGTGGGATTTCCGGTTTGACCTGCGCATGGAAATTAGCTAAAAAACATCAGGTTACACTATTTGAAGCTAATGATTATCCCGGTGGGCATACCGCGACCGTGGACGTCACGCTAGAAGGGCGCAGTTACGCTATCGACACCGGATTTATCGTCTATAACGAGCGGACCTATCCGCAATTTATTGCTCTGCTGGCTGAGTTGGGTATCAATGGCCAACCCACGGAGATGAGCTTCTCGGTAACACATCCACGTAGTGGCTTGGAATACAACGGCCATACCCTCAATACGCTGTTTGCCCAACGCCGTAACCTGCTGAATCCACGTTTTTATCGCCTACTGGCAGAGATTATGCGCTTCAATCGCCAATGTAAGAAAAACTTGGCGAATGGCGGTATTGCGGCTCAAACGGTGGACGATTTTCTGCAACAGGAAGGGTTTTCCCCCTATTTTGCCCAGCATTACTTGTTACCGATGGGGGCTGCTATCTGGTCTTCTTCTATGACCGACATGCGCCAGTTTCCGTTGGCATTATTTTTGCGTTTTTTCGATCACCACGGCCTGTTGGACATCACCAACCGCCCACAATGGTTTGTGGTGCCAGGCGGCTCGCGTGAGTATGTGCGCCGCATGTTGGCTGTGCTGGCAGACAGCCTGATGCTGCACCTAAATATGCCCGTCCTGCGGGTTGAACGCCAACCACAAGGGGTGATACTTCATAGCTCTTTGGGGCAACAACATTTTGAACAGGTGATTTTTGCCTGCCATGCCGATCAGGCTCTGCGCCTTCTGGCTGATGCCAGCCCGCAGGAGCAAGGTGTTTTAGCTCAATTAGGCTATCAGGCAAATGAAGTCATTCTGCATACCGATACTCGCCTGCTGCCACGCCAGCGCCGTGCCTGGGCCAGTTGGAATTATCGCTTGCCTGCCAGCGACGAGCATGCAGAGAGCCAGCGCGCCAGCGTGACTTACAATATGAATATTCTGCAAGGCTTGGATGCGCCACAGACCTTTTGCATCACACTCAACCCGCAGCAACCGATTGAACCGGCACTTATTCTGCGCCAGTTTCGTTACCATCACCCGGTGTTCAACCAGACCACGGTATTGGCGCAACAGCAGCGTTCGCTGATAAACGGGCAGCACAATACCTGGTTCTGCGGCGCTTACTGGTATAACGGATTCCACGAAGATGGGGTACGCAGTGCGTTGGATGTCACGCAGGTTTTGTTGCAGGAGAATGCCACATGAATAGCGCCCTGTATGTTGGACACGTGCGCCATCGTCGCTTCAGCCCGGTCCAACACAGCTTTGATTACCAAATCTTCATGCCGCTAATTGATCTTGATGAACTGACGCAATTGCCCGCGCTGGGTATTGCGTTGGAACGCTTTGCCCCGGCGGCGTTTTATCGTAGCGATTATCTGGGTGGGGGCGATATTAAACACAAAGCGCAGGAGCGTATTGCGCAACTGACCGGTGAAAGGTTGAATGGCCGCGTTATGCTGCTGTGCCAGTTGCGCTATCTGGGGTGTTACTTCAATCCCGTCAATTTTTACTACTTGTATAACGAAGATGACAAACTGTGTTGGTTGTTGGCAGAAGTCCGTAATACCCCGTGGAATGAACGCCATACCTATGCGGTTAACCCCGAGGGTACCTCAACCATAGACAAGGTTTTCCATGTGTCGCCGTTTAACCCGATGGACATGACCTACCACTGGCGGCTTTCAGCCCCTGCACAGCGGTTGCGCATCCATATTGAGAATCACCGTGCCAGCCGCGAATTTGATGCCACACTACTGCTTTATCGACACCCGCTGACGCGGGCAACGTTGCGCCGACAGTTATGGCTCCTGCCCCTGATGACGCTGAAAACTGCTGCGGCTATTTATTGGCAAGCACTGAAATTATGGCTGAAACGCACGCCCATTTACCCTCACCCCGCCAGCGGCGGTAAGGATGAACAATGAGTTCCTCAGAATACACCCTCGCCGATAGCGCGTCTTTTTCGAGTCACAACAAAGGCGCTCGCCGTATCATTTTTACCTTGCTACAAAAGTTGCAAGGGGGAGGCTTATTGCTGCGTGAAGCCGGTATCGGTGAAATCCAGTTTGGTGATACTCAGGCACCACTACAGGCTGAAATCGAGGTTTATGATCCACGAGTTTACCGCCGAATACTGTTGGGCGGCAGTATTGCTGGTGGAGAAAGTTACATTGACGGTTATTGGAGCAGTCCTGATCTAACCCGCCTGCTTCAATTGCTGGCCAGTAACATGCAGTTGGTCGATAAAATGGAGGCCCGTCTAAGTTGGCTGACTGCCCCTTGGCATCGGCTAGTACACCTGCTACGCGATAATAGTCGGCGGCAGGCACGGCGCAATATTGCCGCACATTACGATCTGGGTAACAGCTTCTATCAGCAGTTTCTCGATAGTGAAATGCTTTACTCCAGCGCGTTGTATAGCGAAACGGAGATGACATTGGAACAGGCGCAACAGGCTAAAATGCGTCGCTTGTGCCAACAGTTAGATCTGCAACCGCAAGATCATCTGCTGGAGATCGGTACTGGGTGGGGAGCGCTGGCAGAATTTGCCGCGCGCGAGTATGGCTGCCGCGTTACCACCACGACTATCTCGCAGGAACAATATGTTTATGCCCAACAGCGTATTCAGCAAGCCGGATTAGAGGATCGCGTTACTCTGTTGTTTGAGGATTACCGTGAGCTGACGGGGCAATATGACAAACTGGTCTCGGTCGAAATGATCGAAGCCGTAGGTAAACGTTTTTTGCCTCTATTTATCAAACGTTGCCAGCAGTTACTGAAACCTAAAGGCAAAATGGTGTTACAGGCGATCACCATTACCGACCAGCGTTATCAGCAATACAGTAATAATGTGGATTTTATCCAGCGTTACGTCTTCCCCGGAGGCTTCTTGCCGTCGATAACCGCGCTGTGCGATACCCTCACACGCCACAGCGATCTGGTGATGTGTGATCTGTTCGATATTGGCCGTGACTATGCCCGCACGCTGCAACAATGGCGTGAGCGTTTTGAGCAGAACTGGCCTTTATTACACAAGCAGGGATTTGACGAACGTTTTCAGCGCCAGTGGCGATTTTACTTGTGCTATTGCGAAGCTGGTTTTCTGGCGCGATCCATCAGTACCGTGCAACTGAGTGCTGAGCGCCGATGAAACTGGGCAACAATTGATTGGAGGTATCTGATGAATATCAAAAACCTACTACTGGCTTTCCTGTTTGTACTGGCTGGATGCAGTGCCGATATCAATGACTATCAAAACAATAAACCTACTTTCGATTTGTTCGGCTACTTCAGCGGCGAAACCCGCGCTTGGGGAATGTTGCAGAATTATCAGAATAAGCAGACCCGCCGTTTTGAGGTGGTAATCCAGGGGGATGTTGTTGGCAATACCCTGACTCTCAACGAGAAGTTTGTTTTTGATGATGGCGAGCGCCAGACACGTATTTGGCGCATCATCAGAAACGCTGATGGCAGCTATCAGGGAACCGCAGGGGATATCATCGGCGTGGCCCACGGTTATACCGCAGGTAATGCTTTCAACTGGCGTTATGACATGGACGTGAAAACAGATAACAGCAGCATAAAACTGCACTTTGATGACTGGCTATACCGCCAGGATGATACTCATTTATTTAACCAGACATCACTGCGCAAATTTGGCGTTGAAGTCGCCAAAGTGACACTGTTCTTTGAAAAGAAAAGCTAACGCTCTGTTGGGGGCGCCATAATTCATCAAATAAAGTATGCAAAGATGCAGTTTGAGGATGAAAAGAACGATTTACTTCAAGTAAATAAACCCGTTACTTGCATTAGGGTATGCTTAAATTATTCTCTGTAATGATACGTATAATCAAACAATTAATTTGAAGGAGACTCAATGTTGAAGCTACTCCATTATTTCACGTATTTATGGCTGGCCTTCTGGATTTTCCCATCCTATTCAGAGCAAATAAATAACCAACCTATCCAGGTATCTAATGGTATTACCTATGAGCTTATTGGCCGTTGGGATGTTGAACGTCTGAATAAAATCCTCAATACTGATACCCCAAAATTTTCAGGTATTGACGTTAAATACACCCAAGCACGTAATGCGGTTAATCTTTATCGGGTTACTTATCATTCAGTTATTCCCGAAAAAGGTAACAAACCTACTGTTACATCGGGTTTGCTTGCCGTCCCAGTGACAGCCGATAAATCATTTCCCCTGGTTTCTTATCAACATGGCACTGTTTACGGTAAACATCAGGTGCCCTCATTTCCTGAAGAGTCACCAGAAACGCAACTG
Source organism: Yersinia sp. FDAARGOS_228 (assembly GCF_002073315.2). Taxonomy (NCBI): domain Bacteria; kingdom Pseudomonadati; phylum Pseudomonadota; class Gammaproteobacteria; order Enterobacterales; family Yersiniaceae; genus Yersinia; species Yersinia sp. FDAARGOS_228. Next base: position 4,837,626 of record NZ_CP020409.2, on the reverse strand, counting down.
ATGATTGCACAGTTTGCCGGACAAGGTTATTTGGTTATCGGCGCTGATTATTTTGGTTTGGGGATCTCGTCAGAACCCGAAGGATATATGGTTAAAGGGAGCCATCAACAAGCTACGTATGATCTGCTTATTGCCGCCCAGAGTGTGTTAAAGCAGATGGGGCTTTCAAACAAAAACTTGTTTCTTGCCGGATGGTCGCAAGGTGGTTTTGTGACTATGGCGTTACTTGAAAAGCTAGAAAATATCGGGGTTCCAGTGCAAGGCACCGCCACGGCCAGTGCGCCACTTGATGTCTTTGCTTTGATGGAAGGTTTTCTGGTTTTCCCACGAAAGTCGGATGCTAATTGGCTGAATAGTATAATGATTTTGTCGGCTTTCGCTTATGAAAACTACTACGGTGTCCCTGGATTAGCGCATTCATTGATTAATGATGAGTATTATGACGTAGCTAAAAAGGCTTACGAACGTCAACCTTTCAATGCTGACGATATTCCCGTCGATTTACATAAGCTTATTCGCGCGGAATATTTCGATCCTCAATTTTTTGCAGCTTCAACCTTTGGCCGGCTTATTAGTTCTGCTCAATCTTATCGGTGGGTTATCAAATCCCCAGTCCATAACTACTATGGGGAGAGTGATGAGGCGATCACGGTCGGCGTTGGGCGGATGGCGATGACTTATGCTCAGTCAATGGGGTCAGGTAATTCCTTGGTAGAAGCGATATCAACAGGCCCGACGACCCATAGAGGAACCTTTGCTAGCGCAGTGCCACAATGGAAGACTTGGTTCGATACAAAGAATTGAGCTATGGGCTATTTGAGTTGATGGTTTAAGTGCAAAAGAGTGGCCTGTGATCTGGCCACTCTTCGTCTACTGAATAACATGGGGTGCCACGTTATCTTCAAGACTCAGGTCATCCTCTTTATCTTTTAAATTCAATTTTTAGAAGTATTGTGACTGATATTGACTTCTTCCATCATTGATAGTGTTAGTTATGAGCATATGAATCTGTAACATATTATCGTATAAGCAAAAAATCTAATGGAGGACACTGTTGAATCTTTGATCATGTCCGAGTCAAATCAATGACTGGAGTGTTGACGATGATTAAACCAGATATTCCTACTAATGAAATTCTGCGACAGTTAACTCTGGATTCGCTGTCTGTGTTGGACGCCACTGGCGTGACAAATCTTGACCAAGTGACTCGACTTGCCGCTAAGTTTTTTGGTGTGGAAATTGCGTTAGTCTCTCTGGTTGACCGCGATCGTCAGTGGTTTCTGTCGCGTGTTGGATTAGAGGTACAAGAGACAGCAAGAGATATCTCTTTTTGTGGGCATGCTATTTTGCAGTCGGGGACTTTTATTGTCCCCGATACACTGACGGATCTGCGTTTCAGTGATAATCCTCTCGTTACGGGTTATCCCCATATTCGATTTTATGCCGGACAGCCGTTGCTATCCCTCAAAGGCTTGCCAATGGGGACGTTATGTCTGATTGCTCACCAGCCGAGAGTTTTTTCGCCGCAAGATGTCACCGACTTATGCGATTTTTCTGCAATTGTTGAAGAGTACTTACACTGCGTTGAGCGAAAAATTTACACTGAGAGTTTAGAGTCTACTCTGAAGTGCACTGAATCCTTATTTGAGCAAACTTTTTCTCAGGTGGCGGTTGGGATGGCTCTGGTCTCCCTTAATGGTTACTGGTTAAGAGGCAACTCGCGACTTCATGAAATATTACGTTATTCTGAAAATGAATTACTCGCACTGACCTTCCAGGATATTACGCATCCAGATGATCTGGATGCTGATTTGAAACTGCTACATCAATTATTGGCAGGCAGTATCCCATCCTATTCAATGCAAAAACGTTTTTTCCGCTCAGACAGAAAAATTGTCTGGGTGCAAATGTCTGTGGCACTAAGTCGCCAATCTGATGGTTCTCCCCGTCATTTCATTACAGTAATCGTCGATATTACTGAACGTAAAGAAGTTGAGGCGGATCTGTATGCTTTGCAAGGTGAACTTGAAGACAGGATAGAGCTAAGAACCAAAGAGCTAAATACCGTAGTTGATAAACTCAATCTTGAAATTGAGAGTAGGACTATGGCTCAAAGCCTACTCAATGCAGAAAAAGAACGTTTACGCGCAATTACAGATAACATGCCAGCATTTATTAGCCAGGTTGATGCTAACGAAGTCTATCTGTTCGCCAATAACACTTTTATGAAGTGGTTTGGTTTTGATGAGGCAACGCTCAAGAATATGTGCCTTAGAGACTTTATGGGAGATAAAGCGTATTGCAACGCCAAGCCAATGATTGAGAAGGTCTTAGATGGGCATACCGTCAGTTTTGAAAATGAACTTCGCCCGCGTTCGGGGCTGATGCTGGTTCGCACCACGTTGGTACCTTGTGATAATGGCGGGTTCTATATTCTGTCGATGGATATCAGCGAACTTAAAGCATTGCAACAACGTTCTGACTATGAAGCTAATCACGATATACTCACCGGATTACCTAATCGTCGGGCTTTTTTACGCCAGTTGGCATCAAGTATTGAGAGCAGTGCAATAGCGGGTCAATACATGGCGTTATTGTTCCTCGACCTCGATGACTTCAAAAAGATCAATGATACTCAAGGCCATGATTTTGGCGATTTGGTATTAATGGCAGTTGCCGATCTTTTGTCTGAAACGCTAATGTCCAAGGGATATCTGGCTCGGCTGGGGGGTGATGAGTTTACCGTTATACTCTCAAATCTGTCTGATCCTGAGGCGCAAGTAAAGCAAGTCTGCGAAAACGTATTATCGCAATTGTCCGCATTGGTTTGCCTTGGGGAGATCGAGATACATCTGTCGATTAGCATTGGTGCAACGATTTGTTCGGGTAGAGAGGCCGCCGGAAATGAATTGTTAGCACATGCAGATATAGCTATGTATCGTGCAAAATCCGCAGGAAAAGGTTCGTATTCAATTTATTAATATTTTCGGGCGGTGGCGGGTAACTGCTGTAGAGTAAACTACAACGATGACAACTCTCTCAGGCCTCGTCGTGACTTTCGATAGCACATAACCTGATTTCAGTTTCACTGATGTTAACATCACTACTAATCACATTTCTTATCCGTGATTATCAGATAAAATGATAAATAAAGCCTATTATTCAATTGTATCTTAATACCATGACGCCCTGAATTATGTGCTTTATTTAGAATAGTCACTGTATTTACTGAGGTTACGGTAAATCATTTATCGAGCTTTCTGGTTGCTAATGTGGTCGTTCTAAGTCCGTAACCAATACACAATTTCCATTTTTACTCGCTGAATCTGCGAAGTAAAAGCCGAAAAGGAAGGTTGTATTATGACTCAGATTTTCACTTTAACATTATCCCCTTCGCTAGACAGTGCAACGACGACGCCTAAAATCTATCCTGAAGGCAAACTACGCTGTACGGCACCTATTTTTGAACCGGGTGGTGGTGGCATTAATGTCGCCCGTGCCGTTGTTTACCTTGGTGGTCAAGCTCATGCAATTTTTCCTATTGGTGGCCCAACAGGGGAGCACTTGAAAGAATTGCTTGATCAGGAGGGTATTGATACGAGAACGCTGAAAACCCAGGATTGGACACGGCAGAATATGCATGTCCACGTAGACAACAGCGGTGAACAGTATCGTTTTGTTATGCCTGGGGCGCGACTAAGCGATGCTGAGTTTGATCTACTGGTACTACAAGTGCAAAACATCCCTTCAGGATCGATCCTGGTTATTAGCGGTAGTTTACCGCCAGGTACCGGCATTGAAAAATTAGTTCACCTGATTCAGCAGGCTAAAGCGATGGGATTGCAGTGCATCATTGATAGCTCTGGCGATGCCTTAAAAGCGAGCTTAGATTTGGGTGGGCTGGCCTTGGTAAAACCTAATCAGAATGAGCTATCGGCCCTTATTGGGCGGGAGTTGGAGCATCCTGATGATGTACGCCATGCGGCTAAGGAATTGGTTAATCGTGGCGCTGCCGAGCGAGTAGTAGTGTCGCTTGGGCCACAGGGAGCATTGGCAGTTGATCGTGATAACTGGGTACAAATCGTGCCCCCTCCGGTGAAGAAGATGAGTACCGTTGGGGCAGGGGACAGTATGGTTGGCGCGATGACACTGCAACTGGCAAAGGGTGCAGACCTGTTTGAGATTGTACGTTTTGGTGTTGCCGCTGGTAGCGCGGCAACACTTAATCTTGGCACTCGCCTTTGTTCATTGGAAGATACTCAACGCCTGTATGACTATATTTGTAAGAGCTCGCATCATCCTATTAGTTGGTAATGAACCGGATAATTGCGACCTGGGTGCGTGGGTAATGCGTTTAGCTAAGCCCACGCAGCACTTTTCAATGCCAAGGTTATTCGTTTGCGCATGAGATCAGGGGGCGAGTCTTTTAAGGTCGTAAATTAACGTTGATTTAGGTGGAATCAACGGTGGTGAACCTGCATCCCCATAGACTAATTGCGCGGGAACGACGATCTTCACAACCCCCCCTTCACCGATCATATTGATGCCTTCTTGCAGAAGTGGAGGCAACTGTTCGTAGTAGATGGTGATTGATTTGTCTTCTAGCTTATCAGTGTCACTAACAATTACGCCTGTTGATAATGACTCTCTAAGTTGTATACGTAACGGTCCGTTCCCCGTATTTTTCTTGTTGTTTCCTGCGCTAACAACCTGATAACTGAAACCAGAAGGGCTCTTCTTCACGCCTTTTTTCTTATTGAACTCCTGTAGATAGCTATTACTGCTTTTCTCTGATTTGGTTGCCAGCTCATTCATTTTTTTATCGACGGTACTATTAAATGTAGTAAGCGCGGCAGAGAGATCTTTGCTGCTCATACTTGATTGTTTATTCATCTCGTCGTTGAATCCACTGACCAGGAATCTGTTATCAAGAACCAGCCCCATTTGCTGTTGCTGATTGTTGATTTCCCTTAATTGCCGGGCATACATAATGCCGTTGGCATAGGCTTGTTTTTCTGCATTGGTTACTGGTTTTGCTGACGGGCCTTTATTCGCTGCAACAGTTTGCACAGCAGATTGTTCTTGCGACTTTTTATTATCAGCTAACTGTTGTTGCAGAGCTTCGATTTGTGAAACCCGTTTTTTACTTTCTACTTCTTGCACCGCCATTAGCGATTTTTGTTCTTCACTCGCTTTTTCTGCGGCAGCCAACTGTTGTTGTAATGTGTCAATTTTAATGTTGAGCTGCAGATTATTGCTGTCCAAACTCTGACTTAGTGCATCTATACGTTCTTGCTTTCCAGCATCACGTTTTTGAACTGCATTAAGTTTGTGCTGTAGCATGGTAATTTGGGTTGCTGCCTCTTTGCGGTTGTTCTCCGCCTGCGTTTGTAACTCAGATGAACTCTTTTCGGTGTCCTTGAGCTTTTGTTGCAAGTCGGCGATCTGGGCAGTCAGTTTCTGGCTTTGATCGTCTTTGGCCTTGGCGGCGCTGTCTGCCTTGGCAAGCTTATCAGCGCTGGCTTTCTCGCTAGCGGCCAGTTGCAGCTTTAGGGCGTCGAGCTGTTTTGCCATCTCTTTGCTGCCGCTGTCGGCATCTTTCATCAGCGCGGTAGTTTGCGCCTGCATCTCTTTGGCACTTTTTTCAGAGTCGGTAAGCTTTTGTTGTAAGTCAGCGATTTGGGTAGTCAGTTTCTGGCTTTGATCGTCTTTGGCCTTGGCGGCGCTGTCTGCCTTGGCAAGCTTATCAGCGCTGGCTTTCTCGGCAGCGGCCAGTTGCAGCTTCAGGGCATCGAGGTCTGCTTGTCGTTGAGCATTGAGATTTTTAGCCGCGGTCAATTGCTGCGTTAAGTCATTAATCTGAGCCGTGAGTTGGGTCTGATTATTACCTGAAGATCTGTTCGTATTATCAGGTTTCTGAATATTCGCCCAAACAGAACGAATCCTTTCACTTACTTGCTCACCAACTTGGCGCAAACTACTTTCTGCCGGACGTTTTTGTGCTTCGGAAAGTTGCTGCTTTAATTGTGCAATTTGCGCGGATAATCGCTGCTGAGATTTTTTATAGGATTTTTCTTGAGCCTCAGCATTAACCTTTTGCTGTTGCGCAGCGCTTTGTACTTTCGCAAGTTGCTTTTTAAGTTGAGTCGTACTGTTTGAGGATCGTGTATTACTCTGTAATCTTGGTTGAGCCGATCGAGAATATTCTGAATCACGAACGGCCTCATGATCATAATTAGCGGGCGGAATGTCTAACTGCTCAATAGTTCCAAAAAGGGCATCGTGCCGTTGCTGTAAAATATCGGAGAGTCTGGAAAGGGGCTCTGACTCATTATTTGAATTTGTCTCTGCTGTTAAAGCGCTGTTACTGAATAGCAATATAGCGATAGCTAAGGCCAATGTCCCTCGATTCATACCTGATCTCCTAATGGCTCAACGTCTCTATTTAACAATCAATTTTTCTCAATACGTTCCAAGAGAGAGTGAGTTAGGTCTACTCTGATATCATTACAGGTTCTGGCAATGCGATATTGGAAAGCAGAATCGAGGATGGTTGTCATCTCGCCATTCATGCTGCTTCGTACTTTTATATAGGTTTTGGCTTCGCCCAATAAATGGTTCAGCTCTGCACTGCGAGCCATAAATTTGGTTTGTTTAACCTGCTGCAATGCTCTCAACTCTTTCAGACAGGGCTCCAAAATGGCGTCATACTCTTCGCGAGCAACACCCGTCGTCGAGTTAATTGATGATGGCGACGGGGAAACTTGGCTGCTTACCGTCTGGTATTGATGCCCAATAGGTGAAGATGGTGGGGTTATTGGGGCCTGTTGTGTAACAGAAGTCGATCCCGGTGCCAGTTTTTGCGATGCAGACTGTTGAGTCGCGTTTTGACACCCCATTAAAGACAGGGAAAGAGTAACAAGTGCTATACTTTTTTTCATTATTGCAACACTCCAGAAATACTCGTCTTGAATATTTTTTGAATTTTATAAAAGAAAAAATACATTAATAGAGAGGTCACCGGTTGACGCAACTATAATGGTTTACACCATAGTGTGACCGATATCATGGCCATTACGGAGTCCACAATCCCTGTAATTAGATAAATAACTTTAAAGATGGTTTCATCTCTGTGGAAATCATCATTGTTGGCTATTAATCTAAAATAAAGCCCACCCACAAATGCTTAAAGTTATTTACTTTTCAGAAGATAAAATTTTTAACGTATCTGGGGAGATGCCAATATTGTGCTTATGCTACTGTTTTTTTAGCTAAAAAGTAAGAGTAAGATGGATTTTTATTAATTAAAATCAATATGGGCGAAATTAATCAAATAGATACGCTCACGAAGTGGCTGACCGTTTTATGGAATTTAATAGAAAGCTGAGTATTCGCGATGAATTGCTATATGAGATATATCTTGTATGGTGTAGGACGTTAATTGGGAATCATCTTGGATTAATAGGCCAGGTATATATCGTGCTTCAGAATAGAGTTATATATCCGTCATACTTGAGGCGGTATCTTTATTGGCTGGGTTTATTTATGAAAGTCTGTACTTCAATTTGAAGCCGAGGATATTGATATAGTAACAGACACCTTGAGTTAGAACGGTTATCGGCTGTTAATCGCTAAACGTGAAGAACGCCGGGGTCAGATGGTTACCCGACTGCTTAGCCCTGAGGGGGTACTGACAGGAGTTCACTCCATGGTTACGCCATGACATCCAATAACAATCATGAGCCTGCATTTCAATCAGGCTCATGACTGTTAAGTAAACATTTACGGCATGGAGCGCGAGACTCACTTTGTAATACGCAGCCTGACTTAAAATGTTGCGTCACCAGTGGTGAAATGCGGATCAGACTATTGTCAGTACACCCCACCGTGCCTTCACTCAGACCGTGATTGCAGCCACAAAGCGACGGGTAATTTGCTGAGGGCGAGTGATCGCGCCTCCTACTACTACCGCGTGCGCCCCCAGAGCCAGACAGCGAGCAGCCATTTCCGGTGTTTCCACATTGCCTTCTGCAATCACTGGCAGGTCAACTGCGGCTAACACTTCACGTAGAAAACGGAAATCCTCCTGAGCCAGCTTTTGCCCTGCGGTTTCTTTGGTATAACCGTGTAACGTAGTCCCCACACAATCAAATCCCAGATAGCTGGCATGCGTTGCCTCTTCCAGGGTAGCGATATCTGCCATCAGCAGTAACGAGGGATATTTGGCCCTAATCGCTGCGATTAGTTCCGGTAACTGCAGCTCGCCTGGTCGCTGATGGAATGTGGCGTCCAAGGCAATCATCTGTGGTGCTACGATCATCAACTCATCTATTTCTGTCATCGTCGCGGTGATATAAACCTCACTGCCTGGATAATCCCGTTTGATGATACCAATCACTGGCAACTCGACCGAACGGAGGATGGCTTTCACATCCTCCAGGCTGTTCGCGCGGATCGCCGCGGCCCCTCCCTGTTCGGCAGCGACTGCCATGCGCGACATAATAAAATCACTGTGCAAGGGTTCATGCTCCAGAGCCTGACAAGACACCACCAACTTTCCTTTAATTTGCTGCAAAATCGACACACTCATAAATCCATTAACTCCTCTACTTCATTTTTAATGATGGTCACATGTGGGCCGTAAATCACTTGAACGCCATTACCGCGAACGATAACTGCACGTGCGCCAGTGGCTTTTAATCCTGTTTCATCAACACACTTGCTCTGTTTCAGCGTGATGCGTAAACGCGTGGCACAGCAATCCAGTTCCACGATATTGTCTTTACCACCCAATGCTGTCAGAACATGCTGCGCACGCGCTGTTCCAGGTGGTGCCGTTTCTGTCGCTGCATCATCACCGCGCCCCGGTGTTTTGAAATTGAAGCGAAGGATCAGGAAACGGAATGTGAAGTAGTACAAGAAGAACCAGGGGATACCGACCAATGGCACGTACATCCAATGGGTTTTGGCTTCCCCCTGCAAAACACCAAATAGAATAAAATCGATAAAACCGCCGGAAAACGTTTGGCCTATGGTGATGTGCAGAATATGGGCCAGCATAAAGGCCAGACCGTCAAATACCGCATGGACCACATACAGCGCCGGGGCAATAAACAAGAATGAGAATTCGATAGGTTCAGTGATCCCGGTGAGGAAAGAGGTCAGCGCCGCAGAAAGCAGCAGCCCACCAACAAGTTTGCGGTTTTCAGGCCGTGCGGTTTGATACATCGCCAGGCAAGCGCCAACCAGGCCGAACATCATGGTAATAAAGCGGCCAGACATAAAGCGTGCGGTGCCGATGTAGAATTGCTGCGTGTTGGGGTCGGCCAGTTGTGCGAAGAAGATACGCTGTGTTCCCTCCACGAGTTGCCCGTTGATTACTTCACTGCCACCGAGAGCTGTCGTCCAGAAAGGCAGATAGAAAATATGATGCAGGCCAAAAGGGCCAAGCATGCGCAGTACAAAACCGTAGATGAAGGTTCCCACATAACCGGTAGCATCCACCAGACCGCCCAAACCAAAGATTACCTGCTGGAAGTGCGGCCAAACCAGGGTCATCAATCCCCCCACGCCAATCGCCGCCAATGAACTAATGATGGGAACAAAGCGGGAACCACCAAAGAAACCCAGAAACTGCGGGAGAGCAATCTTGTTGTAGCGATTATGCAAATACCACGTCACTAACCCGATAATCACCCCACCGAATACGCCAGTTTCCAGTGTCTGAACCCCCAAGATCATCCCTTGTCCCACCGCGCCGAGATTATCCGTTGCCAACGAACCGTTAATCTTCAACAAGGCGTTGATGGTGGCATTCATCACCAGATAAGCAATTAATGATGCTAACCCCGCAGTGCCCTTATCACTTTTTGCCAACCCCACAGCCACGCCCACGGCAAACAGCACCGCCAGATTGGCGAACACGGTAGAACCCGCGCTGGCCATAACGATGAAGATACCTTGGAGCCAACCGACATTCAGGAAAGGGTAAGCTTCGACGGTATTCGGATTGGAAAGCGCCCCACCAATCCCTAGCAGCAGCCCGGCTGCTGGCAGAACGGCGATAGGCAACATAAATGATTTACCAAAAAGCTGAGCTTTTTCAAACCAGCCTCCTGACTTTGTCCCCTCTAACTTTGACATAAATCCCCCGCTTAAATTGTTTTTATGGTGAAAATTATTACCACAAATTAAATATAATTTAGGTAATTTTTTTCAAAAGGATGATGGATTTCACAATTAGCGAATTTAGCTGGCGGGAGATGAAGGCTTTCCGTCACAATAGAAACAGGAATAATCAGAAGGGTAACTTGATGAATACTGGAAATTTGTTATTACGCCTCAGACAAGATTTGGCCGGTTACAGCCCTACGCTGCAAAAACTTGGGAATTTTGTCATCGAAGAATCATCCAGAGTTATCTACTTTACCATCACTGAATTAGCCCGCGAGAGTGGCACCAGTGAGGCCAGCGTGACCCGTCTGTGCCGGCATTTGGGCTGCAAAGGTTACACCGAATTTAAAATGATATTGGCGCTGTGCGTACAGCAAAGCCAACCAGAGATCGCCTCCAATCTGAGCACTACGGAAAACTTGGTAGAAGAAAGTGTACAAGCGCTGCGTGATACCGGAGCCTTACTTGATCATCAAGCACTACAACAGGCTGCGCAGGCGTTGCATCAGGCAGAAACAGTGCAGATTTATGGCGTAGCGGCCAGCGCGATTATCGGTGACTTCTTGCAATACAAACTGTTGCGTGTGGGTAAACCAGCCCTGCTATTCAGCGACATGCACCGTGCGGCGATGAATGCTTCTTCACTGGGCCTGAATGATATGCTGATTGCCATTTCCAGCTCTGGTTCCACCAAAGACATTTTGCACGCAGTAACGCTCGCTAAACAGCGCCAAGCGCGGGTAATAGTTATCAGTAACACCCAACGCAGTCCTTTGGCCAAACTGGCCGATACGCTATTGGTAGCGGCAAAGCCCGAAGGCCCACTCAACGCTGGTACGCTTCCGGCTAAAGTTGGCGCAATGTTGTTGGTGGAGTTTATCGTTGCAGAGCTGACAAAACGCGATCCTGCCTACAGCCAATCCATTCAGGACACTGCAAGTGCAACATTCCCTCTGTTGCTTTGACGCCAAACCACAACCCTGATAATAGAATCGGTTTTGAAGGGGGTGGCTGCGTTTTGGGGTTCCGGTTGAGTAGACATAGAGGGAGGGTAATCGTACAAAAACCGGCACTGTTGCAAATAGTCGTTAAGGGTAAGTTTTCTCTCCGGTTAAAACGTACAGGCAGCTTAGAAAGCGGGCTTTTCTAAATAACAGTGTCACGGTTTTAACTCATAGTGAACAACTGAGTGGCAGCTAAAAATTATTGAATATAATGATCTGGTCAAAGAATAATTGTCATTATTTAACCAACAGGTATTACATCCTCGGGATAAATAAAATCCAACTCAAGTTCTGATCTTCCCGTCTTCCCCTCTCCTCGGACTGTATATGTACAAGGATTAGGGAAGAGGGAAGTTGTTCTCGTTGGCTAACGTTACCCTTACTGCAGCTCAGGCCAGTAGTCCTTGTTAGCTTCAATCAAGTCATCAAGTATCGCTTTAGCAACCGATGCGCTCGGCACAGTCTTGGACAGTGTAATGGCTTGCCACAGCTTCTGATAAGAGCGGTGTTCCCAAGCATCGACCACCAGCTTTTCTACCGCCACCTGCTGGCTCATCAGCCCTTTCTGGAATTGCGGGATATTGCCAACCACCAGCGGTTCAGGGCCGTTCTTGCCAACCAGACATGGGATCTCGACCATGGCTTCTGGGTCGAAGTTATTAATGGCACCGTTATTTGGCACAATCAGTAACATGCGTTCTTGCGTGTTGAAGGCGATGGCTGTTGCCAGATCGACGATGTAAGAGGCATGCTCATCGATTTCCAACTCGCCTGCCGAGGATTTACCCGCCTGGATAATGGCATTGCAGGAGCCGAAAACGTGCTTCTCGCGGTGATCCATGACCTCGTTAGCGCGGGTACGCTCTGGGTTGGAATGCGCTACTACGTAGTCCGGGAACAGATAGTATTTCAGGTAAGTATTCGGGAAGGTCTCTGGATCCAACGCCCAGACATCTTTTGCTTTGGCAAAGGTGTCATTCCAACTCGCCTCGGTACTCTGTTCATCTGATGGCGGAACGTAGCCAAATTTAGCCACATATTCGCGGATTTTAGGCATCAAATCGTTGCCCTGTAGATCCTCAATCGATGTCCACCAGCCGAAGTGGTTCAGCCCGTAGTAACGCACGCGCATCTCTTTGCGGTCTTTCAGACCAGCAATTTGCGCCATGCGGCTTTCAATGCCAATTGGCATATCGCAGATGTTGAGGATTTTCGCCGTTGGGCGCAGACGACGGGTTGCTTCTGCCACAATCGCCGCTGGGTTGGAATAGTTTAGCATCCAGGCGTTTGGCGAGTATTGCTCCATATAGTCGACAATTTCCAGCACGCCGCCGATGGAGCGCATACCGTAAGCAATACCACCTGGTCCGCAGGTTTCCTGGCCAAGCACGCCGTGGCGCAGAGGGATTTTTTCATCTTTTTCACGCATCGGGTATTTGCCCACGCGGATGTGTGCCATCACGAAATCTACATCGGTAAATGCTACTTTGGGATCCGTGGTGTAGCTGAATTCGATGTCTGGCGCCTGTTCTTTCAGGATGATTTTGCACGCTTCGGCAATGGTTTCCTGGCGCGCACCATCGTTATCATAGAATTTCAGCGCGCGCAGCGGGAAACGGTGCTGGTTTGCCAGTAACATCAGTACGATACCAGGAGTGAAGGTGCTGCCACCGCCAGCTACAACTACTGAGAATTTATTCATGATACTGCCTCCGTCATGGATTTAAGTTCGCTCGAAGAAGAGTCTTTCATCAGGTTTTCGATCTGGTCGCGGACCTGCGGGACATTCAGCCCCACAATCACCTGTATACCGTTGCCGCGTCGCACCACACCGTGGGCACCCAGCGCTTTAAAAATGTCATCGCTTTGCGTCAGCGACATATCCACCAGGGTAATACGCAGGCGGGTCGCACAGTTGTTAACGCTCAGGATGTTGTTTGCTCCGCCAAGTGCTTCGAGAAAGCCGACAGCCTGGCTTTGTTTGGTTTCTTTAGTTACCGATGCCGTAGTTTGCTTGCGGGATGCTTGATAATCCGCTTTGCTATAGAGCTTGATTTCGGCCTCTTCCCGGCCCGGTGTTTTCAGGTTGAAGCGCAGGATCAGCAAGCGGAACACCACGAAGTAGAGACCGGTGAAGATGAGGCCGATGCCAATCTGGGTGAACATCATTGACGCATGGTTGTGGAACATCGGGATCCAGTTTTGTGGCAGGAACTGGTCAAGCAGGCCGCCGCCCATATTGCCCACCACGCCGCACATATACATTACCGTCGCCATGGTTGCGGCCAGAAATGCGTGGACGACAAACAGCACCGGCGAGATAAACAGGAAGGTAAATTCCAGTGGTTCGGTAATGCCGACCAGCATCGCCGTCAACGTGGCAGGGATCAGCAGACCTGCCACCTTCACTCGATTTTCAGGTGCGGCGGTGGCGTAGAGGGCCAGCGCAATCCCCAGGCAGCCAAATATCTTCGAGTTACCGTGCAGCGCAAAGCCACCTTCTGGGAATAGCGTTTTTAGCGGCAGCGTGCTTTGACTGAACTCCTGCAAATGCTGCGCCCAGTAAACCTGAATGCCGCTTTCCACTACTGCCGGGCCAAAGATAAATGGGCCATAGATGAAGTGATGTAGCCCCGTCGGGATCAGGATGCGCTCAAGGAAGGTGTAAACCCACACGCCGAGTGAACCCGCGCTGCGTAGGAACTCCTGCAATGATTCAATCCCCATCTGTACTTTTGGCCAACCGAACAGGGTAAGCCACGCACAAGGGATCATGGCGAAGAAGGCTACAATGACGACGAATGAGCTACCCTGGAAAATACCGAGGAAAACGGGAAGTGGCTTATCAAAATAGCGGTTGTGGATAGCGGTGACCAATCCAGAAATCACAATCGCACCGATAATACTGGTATCGAGAGTTTTGATGCCGGCAATCATAGTGAGCCCAGTTCCCGCCACTGGGTCGACGCTAAAATCAACGCCAAAGTAGTGACCCCAAGTCATTCCCATTGCGTTAATGAAGTAGTTCCAGGTCATGAAGCTGACTAGCACGGCCAGGCAGGCGCGGCCCTGAGCCTGTTTTGCCAGACCAATAGGTAAACCCACAGCGAAAATCAGTGGCATATTACGAAATACCGTCCAGCCACCTTCTTCAATAATATGGACGATTTGCGCAAATAAGTTATCGGGTGCAGTGAGCGCTTCGCCGACAAACATCGGGTTACTTAGCATAATGGCGATACCGACCACAATCCCGGCAAACGGGAATAGCAGGACTGGGGTAAACATTGCACCACCAAAACGTTGTATTTGACTGAGCATTTTAAATCCTCATGTAACAACCTGTAGGGGACGTGACCTTATTCTTTAACGCGGGTCTGAGAAGCAGAGTAGGGAGTTCATGAAGTGTTATCTTTGTCCGTCGCACCGATTCGTGATCACATTCATGGTTTTTGTTTGTACCAAGTTGTCTACTTTTTGTCATAAAGCTGTACATGACGATTTCCCATAGAACCTTCACGGGATGATGTTGATTACAACTTAAATAAAAACAGCATATTAGTTTATAGTATGTAGATTATTTAAGCGCAGTGCGAAACTCCAGAGAGGTCTACCAGTGATCTACAAATCCATAGCCGACAGACTACGTATCCGACTCAATTCTGCCGATTACAATATCGGCAGCCCATTGCCTGCGGAGGTTCGCTTGGCGGAAGAGTTTGGCGTCTCCCGCATGACCATTCGCAAGGCGATAGATTTGCTGGTGGGATGGGGATTGGTGGAGCGCCGCCACGGTAGCGGTACTTATATCGCGAAGAAAGATGTACATCATGAAACCACCAACCTGACTGGATTTATCGAGGTGATGCGCAATCAGGGTAAGGAAGTGGTAAGTGATGTGTTGGAGTTTACTATTATGCCCGCACCACCCGCTATCGCCAGCCAGTTGCGCATTAAGATTGATGAACGGATCTACTACTCGCGCCGAGTTCGTTCGGTCGATGGCAAACCTCTGATGGTAGAAGACAGCTACATGCCAGCGAAGCTCTATCGCAATTTGTCCGTTGCCCACCTTGAGGGGTCGAAATTCAGCTATATCGAAGATGAATGCCACATCATCGTGTGTGGTAATTATGAGAGCCTCACGCCTGTACTTGCCGATAAAAAGATGGCGAAGCTGCTGAATGTCGATGAGTTGACACCTATTTTGCGCATCACCTCGCTGTCATACAGCGACAGTGGCGATTTCGTGAATTACTCCGTAATGTTCAGAAATGCCAGCGAGTACCAGGTGGATTACCATTTACGGCGGGAGCATGTGAAAGTAGGCGTTGTTGAATAAATTGGGCAGTTAGCTTTTGTGGGTGAATGAGAATCGAAACACGGATAACGATGAAACAAGCGGAGTTGCTTATTTTAAGGGCGTTAAAATGTTACAAAAGTTACACTTGCAGAAAAAATGCACTCCTGTAACATTTTAATATATTGCTTCTGGTTTTTCCCTGGTGTTGACTAGACTGATGTAGTCACCTGACTCTTGTGGTCAGGTTTTTTTATCAACTTGTCTAATCATTATACGGGTGTGAGTACGGGACGGTAGTTGTACTAAAGTGCAATAATTCATTGCACTTTATGTCAGTCAATGGAGAAGGTGAATGCATTCTTGTTTCAAGAAGAGTGAAGAAATAATCGAGACACTACGTGATTATATTGATAGAAAACTCATCGACTATGATCGTCCAAGGTATACTTATATGGTGATCAATAAAAAGGACCCCGTCGATATTTTTATTGTCACTAGCTATCCGAACGAATGGGCTGATATTTACACCACCCATAACTACCAGCTTATAGACCCCGTAGTGCTGACCGCTTTCAGGCGATTCTCACCGTTTTCTTGGGATGAAAATATCACTGTCCTTTCCGAACTGAAATTATCCAAGATTTTTGCTCTCTCCAAAAAATATAATATCGTTAATGGTTTTACCTTTGTCCTTCACGATACGATGAATAATCTGGCGATGCTGTCACTTATCATGGACGATAATGTCCAGAAAGAGGTGGAAGGCAGAGTAGTGAATGACAGAGATCGGTTACAGATGGTTTTGATTGAAACCCATGAAAAGATGCTCACGCTAAGTCAAAATAAGATTAATGTTCTGGGCCTCAAGGGGACAGGTATATCCAGTAAAACCCTTTTATCTCCACGAGAAAATGAAGTACTTCATTGGGCCAGTATGGGTAAAACGTATCAGGAAATTGCGCTGATCACAGGCATTACATCCCGAACGGTGAAATATCATATAGGAAATGTGGTGAAAAAGCTGGGTGTGATCAACGCCAAACAGGCCATCAGGCTTGGCGTTGAACTGGAACTGATTAAGCCGGTTCTGGCATGACGGGCAGCGCCATAGGCCATGCACTCAATATTGAGTCTGAATCTTGTAACCTTTGGTTAACCTGTCGAAGCAGTTGTGTCTGGTTATATTGATCTGTCGGAAGACAGAGCAGATAGATAGGTTCATTTTCGGTGACATACGCTTCTTTAATCACCTCAACCTGCCAGCCTGAACGTTTAAGTATGGTCAACATAGCCCGGCTGACGATAGTATAAATACCCGTGTATCCATGATGTCTGGAGTAATTTATAATCGACAGAAAGAACACATAACTGATGGGAAAAGTCCCCCCAAAAAGCAGTTTTGCGCGGGTTTTATCAACGAAGAAACGGCTCGACTCAATATAACCCTTTCCGGGTAACGCGATATCCTCGAAGAGGGTGGTGAAAGTATGCGTGATCATATTGGGTAAATGGAGATCGATAAAACGAACACTACAAATTAATTGACCTTGATAAATACCCAGGAGATAACGCGTATCTGGATTATCATATTCATCAAACTCCATTCCATTGCTGCAATTTACCGCCCAGTTAAGGCGATCCTTAAATGTTTTTTTCCTCAGTTTATACAGGTCCTCAGACCGTATATCAGTCAACTCATCATATTTGACATCAAAAATTTCTAACATGTAATTTCCTGATATTTAATACTGCCAGAGTGTTATATGTAAGATCGCCTTTCATCATCATAAAGTAAGTTGTTGTATTCGGAAACTACCGTAAGTGTCATATGTAATCTCTCTTGTTTAGAAAAATTGGTTGTTTGGGGCACAATGCGGTGACCGTCAAAAAAAATAGTAAGGCTACTCGCCGTTTTCTACATTCCTGTTCACTGCCCAATTCTGGGCTCACCAGTCCAGTCGGAAAAATAACCCAGCAAGTGATGTTGGCAATGCCCGCTTAACCGCAGCCCCTCAGAACACCGATCCGCATTAGCTCTGGGGACGCCAATTCGGAACCCACCAAAAGGAGCTGGTCGGCGATTAGCGTTCCTTATCCTCTTTTTAGCATTTTTGCAGCCTGCATTTTGATTGTGACCAACTTCAACCTTTCTATTTGTGTGCCGATATTTGTTATTCCCTTTTTATTAACGCTGCCAGTATGGGCTCAGGATCGTGGGCGCTGTAGTCAGGCGGTATCTGAGTGAATCCCATGAAATGGCATTAATCATTTCATGGGGGGAATGAAAGTGGCCACCGTAGCAGCAGCGGGGATCGGGTTTAGAAAACAAGGGACACAATGGAAAAGGAACGGATTATTCAAGAGTTTGTTCCCGGTAAACAGGTGACTCTGGCTCATATCATCGCGCATCCTGGCGAGGATTTAGCGAAGAAGATCGGAGTTCCCGGTGCAGAAGCTATTGGCATCATGACGCTAACGCCAGGCGAAACTGCCATGATTGCTGGCGATTTGGCAACAAAAGCGGCGAATGTGCAAATTGGTTTTCTCGACCGTTTTACCGGTGCGTTAGTGGTGTATGGCTCAGTAGGCGCTGTTGAAGAGTCATTACAACAAACGGTCACAGGATTGGGAAATTTGCTCAACTATGCCGTGTGTTCGTTAACCCGGAGCTAATGATGATGCGCACTATTTTTGTTGGTGCCGTTGGTGCCGGAAAAACAACGTTATTTAATGCGTTACGGGGAGATTACTCTCTGGCGAGAAAAACGCAGGCCATTGAGTTTAACGACGAGGGTGATATTGATACCCCCGGAGAATATTTTAGTCACCCACGCTTATATCACGCATTAATTAATACGTTGGTCGAGTGCGAATTGTTGATTTATGTTCACGCTGCCAACGATCCTGAATGCCGCATTCCAACAGGCTTGCTGGATATCTATTCCCACTTGAAGCGCGTTGCCGTAATCAGCAAAGCCGATTTACCCGACGCAGATGTGGCAGGTGTAAAACAAATGCTGGCAGAGGTCGGATTCAAGCCTCCGATGTTCGTGGTGAACAGTAACTCGAGCACCAGCCTGGAAGCGTTTAAGGCGTTTTTGACTGAACAATACGGTCAGGACAAAAGGGTTAAATGATGAAAAAACTGATCACGGCGAATGACATTCGCACCGCACAAGCTCAAGGCCAAAAGAGTATTGATATCGTGTTGGCCGATTACATCGTGACGCCAGAGGCGCGAGTGGTTGCAGAGCAACTGGACGTCAAAATTATCGAGCAACTAACCGCCGAACCTTCAGCACCAACTGCTGCCGATGTTCAGGTAACCGCAGCGGAAAATGACAACACAATCGCTGAACGTCAGCGTATTCGTGAGCATATCTTGGCGCAGTTACCTGAAGGCAGCGTGACTGAAACGTTGTTATCCCAACTTATCGAAAGAGTGCAGCAGGAGCAGCGCGCGCAGAACCAGTCTGTTGCGCCGCCAAATACTACTCAGCCAAGTTTTCGCTCGGTTACGGGCAAAGGTGGCATCAAAGTGGTTGATGGATCTTCCGTAATGTTTGGTCGTTTTGACGGTGCGAAAGAGCATCAGGTGGGGCTTACTGATCTGATCACCGCTCAAGACGGCAGCAGCATGGCGGCAGGGTTTATGCAGTGGGAAAACGGTTTTTTCCCTTGGACGCTGAACTACGACGAAATTGACATGATTTTGGAAGGCGAACTGCACATCCGCCATCAAGGTGAAACGCTGGTGGGCAAAGCGGGCGATGTGATGTTTATCCCGCGCGGTTCCAGCATTGAATTCGGTACGACCAGCCATGTGCGCTTTTTATACGTGGCATGGCCCGCTAACTGGCAGGAATGCTAAGCAGGGGCACCTATGACAACCTTTATCACCGAAGACTGGTTACGCGCTAATCATACCTTGAGCGAAGGGAGTGAAATTCGTTTGCCGTCAGATAGCCGCATGACGCCATCGGCTCGCGAACTGATAGAAGGACATCGGCTGTTGGTGAAATTTCAGGATGAGCAAGGGCGATTATTTGTTGCCCCATCACTTGATACATCGCCCACAGCATTAATGGAAAGCGACGATACGGCCAAGATCCCCAAGTTGCAGGCGGTACATGGGCTTACCAGCCAAGATAGCGTTTCGGTTGCAAGCTGTGAGCTTTGTCATCAGACGGTGATGCATAAGCCCGATACGCTGACTCATCTCAATGCGCAGGTTATGGTCGCAAAAAACGATCCGCGTTTAGCTTTTCGCGCTCGTTTAGATGCCACCATCGCTATTGCCGTATGGTTGCAAAATGAGTTGAAAATGCTTGATTCTGCTCAGTATTGGCTGGCAGATATTCGCTCGTTACTCGGTAATATCATGCGGGCTGATGCCTTGGATATTCCCTTGGCTGCGCAAAAAATTGTGGGGCTGAGCACAGATGAACTTCACCGTTTATCGCATCAACCGCTCAAATACCTCGGGCACGATCACATTGTTCCAGATGTGACCCAGGGGCGCGAAGTCGCGCTACTAAATTTACTGCGTGTCTCGGTGCGAGAAACTGAAATTACGGCGGCTCAGGTTTTTATCGGTGCCGATTACCATGTGCACAAAGCTGATTTGCTTCAGGCTCTTAATCGCTTATCCAGTGCGGTGTATGTGTTGATGATCCTGTGCGTGCGTCAAAATATGCACCCAGGTGCATTGCCTACCACTGAACAGCTTAAGCAAAGGATCGCAAGTGGGGGCAGCTCATGTTAATTGATCGCTGTCGGCGGATGGCGCAAAGCCATCCTCGGCGGGTGGTTTTCCCTGATGCTCTTGATAAGCGGGTGCTGGAAGCCGCTCATTATTTATTACACCACAGTTTGGCTCAGCCAATTTTGCTGGCGAATCCCTTTGCTCTACGCCATTTCGCACTGAGTCAGCGCTTAACATTGGACGGCATGACGGTGATTGATCCGCAAAATGCCGATGATTGGCACCATGAGTTTTGCCAGCGTCTAACGCAGCGTTTGGGTGAGAAAACGCCCGCAGACTGTGACGAGAAAATGCGTCAGCCGCTGTGGTTTGCTGCTGCGATGGTGACTGGCGGTAAAGCTGATTTATGCATTGCCGGAAATCTCTCGTCAACCGCTGCCGTATTACGCGCAGGGTTACGGGTCATGGGGCTTCAGGCAGGAACCAAAACTCTGTCATCCCTATTTTTAATGCTGCCTCCGCAAGGTGACGAGGTGCTGGGTTTTGCCGATTGCAGCGTGGTTCCTCAACCAACCTCAGCGCAATTGGCAGATATCGCCATAAGCAGCGCTGCAACGTATCAAATGATTACGGGGGCTGAATCTCGCGTGGCGATGCTTTCGTTTTCAACCCGTGGAAGTGCCAAGCATTCGGCAGTGGCATCTGTTCAACAGGCCACTGAGATAGTTCGCCAGCGTTTACCGACGCTGATTGTTGATGGCGAATTACAGTTTGACGCGGCTTTTGTACCCGCGGTCGCGCGGCAAAAAGCGCCAGATAGCTTACTGGAAGGGCGCGCTAATGTGATGGTATTCCCTTCACTTGAGGCAGGAAATATCGGCTATAAGATTGCTCAGCGCTTGGCCGGATATCGTGCTTTAGGGCCGTTGATTCAAGGACTTAATGCACCTATGCATGACCTATCACGCGGGTGTAGCTCACGTGAAATTATCGAACTGGTGCTGGTGGCACAAACGCAATGCTCATTGTCCGTAACACCAGCAAAAGCAAATGGAGTCGCATCTGCTGTTGCGTAACTCCAGCCAGAAATGGCGGTATGCCCAAATTAGTTGGTGTGTAGCTCACGTTGCGGCACCAAGTAAAAGGGTGGTTTTAACCGGTCCCTACGGGATCTCATTGAGAGGTATATATCATGGAAGCATTAGGATTGATTGAAACCAAGGGCCTGGTCGCACTGATCGAAGCATCGGATGCCATGGTTAAGGCTGCTCGCGTTAAATTGGTAGGAGTGAAGCAGATTGGTGGCGGTTTGGTGACCGCAATGGTTCGTGGTGATGTGGCCGCATGTAAGGCCGCAACAGATGCGGGCGCTGCTGCGGCACAACGTATCGGTGAACTGGTTTCTGTGCACGTTATTCCACGTCCGCATGGTGATCTGGAAGAAATTTTCCCTATCAAAATGTCTGGCGACAACCCACTGGATTAATCGTTGCTCGCGTGACGCCGTAATCTGACGTCACGCCATTTTATCTACCCAGATTTTTTGCTGCCTGCGGGCGGTGCGGGACGTCTTTGCTCTGCGTTTATGCAAAACGTTTTAAAAATAGTAAGGAGATAAACGTGAAACTGGCCGTCGTGATAGGACAGATCGTATGTACCGTGCGGCATCCCGGACTTGAGCACGACAAGCTGCTACTGGTTGAGACGATCAACCGTCAGGGTGAACCGAGCGGAGAGTGCAGCGTCGCAACCGACAGTATTGGCGCAGGTAACGGTGAATGGGTGCTGGTGGTGGGGGGAAGCTCCGCACGCCGTGCGCAACACAGTGAGGCATCACCCGTCGATTTAAGCATCATTGGCATCGTAGACGAAGTCGTGATGGAGAGTCAGGTGATTTTCCATAAGTAATTTCCCACAGTTGGTGGCTAACGCATTAGCCGTCATAAATAACGGGGCGGACAGTGAACATGGATCAGAAAGAAATAGAACAAGTGGTGAAGGCGGTACTGGCAGGGATAGCGTCAGCACCTGTGGCAACAGCATCCGTACCTAAGAAGCCAGATACTCAAGTATATAGCACAGGCGTTTTTGCCTCGCTTGATGACGCCGTTTCTGCCGCCAGAACGGCACAGTGCGGCCTCAAAACCGTGAGTATGCGCAAGATAGCGGTTGAAGCTATCCGCCATGCGGCTGAAAAGCACGCACAGTCACTGGCGGAAATGGCCGTACAAGAAACAGGCATGGGGCGCGTTGAAGATAAATTTGCCAAAAACGTGGCTCAGGCTCGTGGAACACCAGGCGTGGAATGCTTAGCACCACAGGTACTCACCGGAGATAACGGCCTAACGTTAATTGAAAACGCGCCGTGGGGCGTGGTGGCATCGGTAACACCGTCCACAAATCCGGCGGCAACGGTGATTAACAACGCGATCAGCATGATTTCTGCTGGTAACAGTGTAGTTTTCGCGCCGCATCCTGCGGCAAAAAAAGTCTCACAGCACGCGATCACGCTGCTTAACGAGGCCGTGATTGCCGCAGGTGGCCCCGCCAACTTGATGGTAACAGTGGCAAATCCAGATATTGATACTGCTCAACGCCTTTTCAAATATCCCGGTATTGGCCTGCTAGTGGTTACCGGCGGTGAAGCCGTGGTGGAGTCTGCACGCAAACACACGAACAAACGTCTGATTGCTGCGGGGGCGGGTAATCCGCCGGTGGTGGTGGATGAAACTGCCGATATCCCACGCGCGGCACGCGCTATCGTGCACGGTGCCTCTTTTGATAACAACATCATTTGCGCCGATGAAAAAGTGTTAATTGTTGTCGACAGCGTGGCCGATCGGCTTCTTGCTGAAATGCAACTTCAGCATGCGTTTTTACTCAGCTCTGCGCAGGTAGAACAGCTAGTGCCTCTGCTGCTGAAAAACATTGATGAGCATGGCAAAGGTACGGTTTGCCGTGATTGGGTTGGGCGTGACGCGGCCAAAATCGCAGCGGCGATTGGATTGGATGTTGATGTGAACATCCGTTTGCTGCTGGCTGAAACCTCGTCTTCGCATCCTTTTGCCGTAACGGAAATGATGATGCCGGTATTGCCTGTGATTCGTGTGGGTAATGTCGAGCAGGCCATTGCTTTGGCGGTGAAATTGGAAGGCGGTTGTCATCACACGGCGGCCATGCATTCGCGCCATATTGAAAACCTCAATCAGATGGCGAATGCCATTGATACCAGTATTTTTGTCAAAAACGGTCCTTGCATTGCAGGATTAGGGCTTGGCGGAGAAGGCTGGACCTCAATGACCATTACCACGCCAACGGGTGAGGGTGTGACTTCTGCGAGAACCTTTGTCCGTCTGCGCCGTTGTGTGCTGGTGGATACATTCCGCATCGTATAACGGAGGCGTAAATGACTCGAACCGCACAGGAATGGCTTCATCCGCGTTTGTTACGTGCAGCAGAACTGCATCAGGGAATTGCCGGAACAATAGAAGCCAGCCAGCCACTTTGGTTGGGCATTGATTTAGGCACCTGCGACGTGGTGTCGATGGTGGTGGATGCGGACGCTATTCCGGTGGCGGTTTGTCTGGACTGGGCGGATGTGGTTAGAGATGGCGTAGTGTGGGACTTTTTTGGTGCCGTCACGATTGTACGTCAGCACTTAGATACTTTAGAGGCTCAATTTGGTTGGCGTTTTGACCGTGCCACGACGTCATTTCCGCCGGGTACAGATCCCCGTATTTCAATCAACGTATTGGAAGCGGCGGGGCTAACCGTCACTAAAGTGTTGGATGAACCTACCGCAGTGGCCGATATGATGGGGTTAACGCATGCAGCAGTGGTGGATATTGGCGGTGGAACCACCGGTATTGCCATCGTTCAGCAAGGCGTAGTGGTTTACTCCGGCGATGAAGCCACCGGTGGCCATCATATTTCCCTCACGCTGGCAGGAAATCAGCGCATTCAGTTGGACGACGCCGAGCAAATGAAGCGCCAGCGGGGTGCAGATATCTGGCCTGTGGTGCGCGCGGTTTATGAAAAAATGGCTGATATCGTTGCGCAGCATATGCAAGGGCACCACGTCGATGAACTGTGGCTCGCAGGCGGTTCTTGTATGCAACCTGGGGTTAAGGCGTTATTTACCCAGCGTTTCCCACTCCTCGATATCCATCTCCCACCTCAGTCGATCTTCATGACACCGCTGGCGATTGC
Source organism: Yersinia sp. FDAARGOS_228 (assembly GCF_002073315.2). NCBI lineage: Bacteria > Pseudomonadati > Pseudomonadota > Gammaproteobacteria > Enterobacterales > Yersiniaceae > Yersinia > Yersinia sp. FDAARGOS_228. The sequence continues at coordinate 4,813,232 of NZ_CP020409.2, read as the reverse complement.
CGCTTGCGGCATTCGCGAAGGGGAGGGGTGTCATGCATAACTCATCGTTGCACGATATTCCGGCCAGCGAGTTAGTACAGACCGCGCTTTATCAGGCGTTGGATATGTTGAATTCGCGTCAGGTTCGGGAGTTCGCCGTGCCGCCTTCCACGCTGATGGGCCCAGGAGCGGTAAGCCGTTGTGGGCAGGCATTAGTCGATCGCGGCATTGAGCGCGTATTTCTCATGGTCGACGGTGGGTTACATCAGGCGGGAATGACGCAAGTTTTACTGCGCAGTCTTGAGCAGAGCGGGGTGGCGTATGAGATTTGGGCATGCCCGCCGGGGGAACCCATCGATACTGATGTTCATACGGCTGCCACGCAGCTTTTACAGGTACGGTGTGACGGTGTGATAGCGCTGGGCGGTGGCTCGGTGTTGGATGCGGCGAAAGCCACTGCGCTACAGGCAGCAAACCCAACGCTCAATTTTGCTGAGCTCACGCCGTCATCACGTCTCAAACGCCGCCTGCCGCTAATTGCGATCCCTACCACTGCAGGAACAGGTTCGGAGGCTACCAATGTTTCAGTCATTATTGCCATGCCCCAGCACCGTAAGCAGGTTTTGGTTCACGCCATGCTCATTCCAGACATGGCCATTATTGATGCTTGCTTGACGCTCGGTGTGCCGCCACACATTACGGCAGCAACCGGCATTGATGCGCTGACTCACGCCATTGAAGCCTACGTAGCGATTAACGTCACGGCGTTGACGCGCGCGTTGGCGTATCGAGCGATTACTCTCATTGGTCAGGCGTTACCGCAAGCGGTAGGGATGGGACAGGATCTGGCCGCGCGTGAGTCGCTGATGTTGGCCTCCTACATGGCAGGTATGGCGTTTTCCAATGCTGGGTTAGGGCTATGTCATGCCTGTGCACATCAGATTGGGGCGGCATATGGCATTCCACATGGCGTGGCGAACGCCATTATGTTGCCTCAGGTAATGGATTTTAACCGATTGGTTTGCAAAAGAACTTTTGCCGAAATTGGTCATGCTCTCACGCGTGAAACGCTGGATGCGGCAGACACCATTCGCGCAATAGCGCAGTTGATTGAAGATGTGGGGTTAGGCGGAAACCTGGCGAGCTATGGCGGGCAGGAGTCTGACTACGCTGAATTCGCTCGTGCAGCATTACAAGACGTGTGCATTCAAAGTAATCCACGCATCGTCACTGAAGCTCAAATCGTGGCGCTGTATCGGGGCTCGTGAGTTGACTAAAACAGGCGTTGAAGGAGAACAGGCTATGGGCATTAACGAAATTATCATGTACATCATGATGATCTTCATGCTGATTGCGGCAGTGGATCGCATATTTACCCAGTTTGGCGGCTCGGAACAGATTTTAGGCAAAGTTGGCCTCGGCTCGCTGGGAAAGAGTATTTCCGGCTCTGGGGGGCAATTCGAAGAAGGCTTTATGGCAATGGGCGCATTGGGCTTGGCGATGGTCGGTATGACCGCGCTGGCACCCGTTTTAGCTTACTTGCTTGGGCCAATCATTATTCCTATTTATGAAATGCTGGGTGCCAACCCATCAATGTTTGCAGGTACGCTGCTGGCATGTGATATGGGCGGCTTCTTCCTCGCTAAAGAGTTGGCGGGCGGAGATATTGCAGCGTGGCTCTATTCTGGTTTGATCCTAGGTTCCATGATGGGGCCGACCATCGTGTTCTCGATCCCCGTGGCGTTGGGAATTATCGAAAAATCAGATCGCCGCTATTTGGCTCTAGGTGTGTTGGCGGGGATTGTCACCATTCCGATTGGCTGTATCGCTGGTGGGCTGGTGGCGATGTATTCCGGCGTGGAAGTTAACGGCCAACCGGTGGTATTCACGATGAGCCTGATCCTGATGAACATGATCCCGGTACTGATCGTGGCGGCGCTGGTTGCGCTGGGGTTGAAGCTGATTCCAGAGAAAATGATCAACGGCTTTCAAATCTTTGCCAAGATTTTGGTGGCGATCATCACCGTTGGTTTAGCGGCGGCGGTGGCTAAATTTGCCGTCGGTTGGACGATAATCCCAGGTCTAGATCCGATCTTCATGACTGAAGGTGATAAGCCCGGCCAGGTTATGCGTGCGATCGAAGTCATCGGCTCTATCTCCTGCGTACTGTTGGGTGCATACCCGATGGTATTGCTGCTAACCCGTTGGTTTGAAAAACCGTTGATGCGCGTTGGTGGATTGCTGCGGGTTAACAATATGGCGGCGGGCGGTATGGTAGCGACGCTGGCAAACAACATCCCAATGTTTGGCATGATGAAACAAATGGATGCGCGCGGCAAAGTAATCAACTGTGCGTTCGCCGTCTCAGCGGCCTTTGCTTTGGGCGATCACCTTGGCTTTGCCGCTGCGAATATGCCTAGCATGATTTTCCCCATGATCGTTGGCAAGTTGGTCGGTGGGGTAACTGCCATCGGTGTGGCAATGATGTTGGTCCCGAAAGGGGAAGACGTTGCAGTCGACGCTGTGCAACCAGTGTCAGAGGAGTCCTAGCGTGAAAACTCTCGAACTGCTTAGCGTCGGCATTGATATTGGCACAACCACAACGCAGGTGATCTTTTCTCGCCTGTCGTTGGTGAACCGTGCGTCTATTTCTCAGGTTCCCCGCTATGAGTTCGTGAAGCGCGAGATTATTTGGCAGAGCCCAGTGTTGTTTACACCGGTTGATTTCGCTGGCTTCCTGCGGGAAGAAGAGCTGCTAGCATTAGTATTGGCTCAGTATCAGGCTGCTGGGATTGCGCCGGAAACTATCGACTCTGGTGCCATTATCATCACCGGTGAAACAGCAAAAACCCGCAATGCGCGTCCGGCAATCGTGGCACTATCTCAACGGTTAGGTGACTTTGTTGTCGCCACCGCCGGCCCACATTTGGAGTCGATAATTGCCGGTTTCGGTTCTGGTGCGCAGACCTTATCCGAGCAAAAAATGGCGCGGGTATTGAATATTGATATCGGTGGTGGCACCGCCAACTACGTGCTGTTTGAAGCAGGGCGCGTTATCAGCTCCGCCTGTTTAAACGTGGGGGGACGACTGCTTGAAACTCGCTCTGATGGCCACGTGTTACGTGCACATCCTGCCGGACAATGGATTGCCGACTCTCTGTTTGGCGATGGGGTGAATGTTGAAAACCTGACGGTAATACAGCTCAATCAAATAGCTGCACGCATGGCGCAACTGCTATTAGAAGTGTTCAATGGCGCACCTTCTTCACTGGCTCAGCGACTGCTGATGACTGATGCCTTACCCGTATGTGATTCGCTGTATGCCTTAACGTTATCTGGCGGCGTAGGCGAGTGTTTTCGTGCAGGTGAAAACGATAACCCATTCCGGTTTGGCGATATTGGTCCGCTGCTGGCGCAAGCCATTCACAACGATCCCGGTTTTGCCACACTACCGGTGCAGGTTCCGAATCAAACCGTGCGTGCCACCGTGATTGGTGCGGGTGCACATACGCTTTCTCTTTCTGGCAGCACTATCTGGCTCGATGGTCTCTCGCTTCCCATTCGCAATATTCCGGTGGTTCATCCTGCTGGAGGTAACGCTGCACTGCTGGTAGACGAGTGGCTGCAAGCGCTGACTCAAATGGATTTACAGCCACAGCAAGATCTCTATGCATTGGCATTACCCACTGAACTGCCCGTGAGCTATGCCTCGGTGCAGCAGTGTATAGAAGCTTTGCAGACGTTTTGCGCTCATTTTCCTAATCCACATCCGCTGCTGGTCGTCGCCTGCCAAGACTTTGGCAAAGCGTTGGGCATGTTGCTGCGGCCGATGATGGCACAACGTCAGCTGGCGGTGATCGATGAAGTGATCACCCGAACCGGCGATTACATTGATATCGGCACACCGCTATTTGGCGGTGCAGTGGTGCCGGTCACCGTCAAATCACTGGCTTTTCCTTCTTAAGGGAATCTCATTATGAAACTAAAAACACAACTATTTGGTAAGTCGTATCAGTTCAAGGATGTGAAGCAGGTACTGGCGAAAGCCAACGAACTGCGTTCGGGGGATGTGTTGGCTGGCGTGGTGGCTGGAAGTTCGCAAGAGCGCGTAGCGGCCAAGCAGGTGCTATCAGAGATGACGATTGCGGATATTCGTATGAATCCGGTTATCCCGTATGAAGAAGACTGCGTGACCCGCATTATTCAAGATGACATCAACGAAACTGCCTATGCCCGAGTGAAAAACTGGAATATCAGCGAACTTCGAGAATACATCCTTGATGATGAAACCAGCGTGGACGATATTGCCTTTTTACGCAAAGGGATAAGCTCCGAGGTGGTTGCTGCGGTGGCCAAGATTTGTTCCAACGCTGACTTGATTTACGGTGCCAAAAAGATGCCGGTGATTAAGAAAGCCAATACCACGATTGGTCTTCCTGGCACCTTCAGCGCCCGTTTACAACCTAACGATACCCGTGACGATGTGCAGAGTATCGTGGCGCAAATTTATGAAGGGCTTTCGTTTGGGTTGGGCGATGCTGTTATCGGGGTTAACCCAGTGACCGATGATGTCGATAACCTGAGCCGTGTGTTAGATACCATTTACGGTGTAATAGACAAGTTTTCAATTCCGACCCAAGGCTGCGTGCTGGCGCATGTGACGACCCAAATTGAAGCGATTAAACGCGGCGCACCGGGTGGCCTGATTTTCCAAAGTATTTGTGGTAGTGAAAAAGGGCTGAAAGAGTTCGGTGTTGAGCTGGCAATGCTGGATGAAGCGCGTGCAGTGGGCGCGGAATATAACCGCATCGCAGGTAGCAATTGTCTCTACTTTGAAACTGGACAAGGCTCTGCGCTATCTGCTGGCGCTAACTTCGGTGCCGATCAGGTCACGATGGAGGCGCGCAACTACGGTTTGGCGCATCACTACGATCCTTTCATCGTTAATACCGTGGTGGGTTTTATCGGGCCAGAGTATTTGTATAACGATCGCCAGATCATTCGCGCCGGTTTGGAAGACCATTTCATGGGCAAACTGAGCGGGATCTCAATGGGCTGCGATTGCTGCTACACCAATCATGCTGATGCCGACCAAAACCTTAACGAAAACCTGATGATCCTACTAGCGACCGCCGGATGTAACTACATCATGGGGATGCCGCTGGGTGACGACATCATGCTCAACTATCAAACTACTGCATTTCACGATACCGCCACGGTGCGTCAGTTATTGAATCTGCGCCCATCGCCGGAGTTTGAGCGCTGGCTTGAAACAATGGGGCTGATGGCAAATGGTCGCTTGACCGCACGCGCCGGTGATCCGTCGCTATTTTTCTGATTTCTGAGGTGAATCATCATGGATCAAAAACAAATAGAAGAGATTGTGCGCAGCGTGATGTTACGCATGGGGCAGGTCGAAGTTGCTACGCAACCGGCATCGGCAGCAGCCAGTGCAGATAACGTTGAGTGTTGTTCTATGGATCTCGGTTCTGAAGAAGCTAAGCAGTGGATTGGCGTGACCAATCCGCATCGCCTTGATGTGCTGCAAGAGTTGCGCAGCAGCACGGCAGCGCGAGTATGTACTGGCCGCGCAGGCCCTCGTCCACGTACTCAGGCACTGCTGCGTTTTCTGGCTGACCATTCGCGCTCCAAAGATACGGTACTAAAAGAGGTGCCGCTGGAGTGGGTACAAAAGCATGGCCTACTGGAAGTGCAGTCTGAAATCAGTGACAAAAACCTGTATCTCACTCGTCCAGATATGGGGCGATGCCTTAGCGCCAGTGCAATAGAAACATTGAAAACCCAGTGCAAAGCCAATCCTGATGTGCAGGTGGTTATTTCTGATGGGCTATCGACTGATGCCATCACAGCTAACTATGACGAGATCCTACCGCCGTTGCTGAAAGGTTTGGAACTTGCAGGGATGAACGTTGGCACGCCGTTCTTTGTGCGCTATGGCCGCGTGAAAATTGAAGATCAGATTGGCGAATTACTGGGCGCGAAAGTGGTGATTTTGCTGGTTGGTGAGCGCCCTGGATTGGGGCAATCGGAAAGCCTTTCCTGCTATGCAGTCTATTCGCCACGAGTGGCAACCACCGTAGAAGCTGATCGCACCTGCATTTCAAATATCCATCGAGGCGGAACGCCTCCGGTTGAAGCGGCTGCGGTAATTGTGGATTTGGCAAAAAGAATGCTGGAGCAAAAAGCTTCTGGTATTTCGATGACTCGTTAAGGAGCAAACACTATGCCAGCATTAGATTTTATTAAACCAAGCGTCAAAGCGATGAGAGTTATTGCTGCGCTGCAAGACAATTTCCGTTGCGAGTTGAAATTGCCATCCCATATTAGCAGTCTTGGCCTGATTACCGTTGATTCTGACGATGTGGCTTACATCGCCGCCGATGAAGCCACCAAACAAGCTCAGGTAGAAGTGGTGTATGGCCGCTCACTGTATGCCGGTGCCGCACATTCACCATCACCGTCTTCGGGTGAAGTGATTATTATGCTCGGCGGGCCGAACCCTGCCGAAGTGCGTGCCGGTTTAGATGCGATGTTTGCCATGATCGAGCAAGGGCCAGCATTCCAATGGGCCAGCGATGCCGAGGATACGGCGTTTCTAGCCCATGTGGTTTCACGTACTGGCTCCTACCTTTCTGCCTCTACCGGCATTCGTTTAGGTGACCCGTTAGCATATTTGGTTGCTCCACCGCTGGAGGCCACATTTGGCATTGATGCCGCGCTGAAATCGGCCAATGTGCAGTTAGTGACCTATGTTCCACCACCGTCAGAAACCAACTACTCCGCTGCGTTTTTAAGCGGTAGTCAGGCGGCCTGCAAAGCTGCGTGTAATGCGTTTAGCGAAGCGGTATTGGAAATAGCACGCTGCCCTATTCAGCGCGCTTAACGGAGGACGGCCATGATCAACGCGCTGGGATTACTGGAAGTTTCGGGTCTGGTCGCGGGAATTGATGCAGCTGATGCCATGCTCAAAGCCGCCGATGTAAGAGTTCTCAACCATCAGGTGATTTCGCCGGGGTGGGTTACGTTAGTCATCGAAGGCGATCTGGCTGCCTGCCGTGCGGCGCTGGATGCCGGTGTTGCCGCTGCTAGCCGTACCGGTACGGTTATCAGCCGTAAAGAGATTGGCCGTCCGGATCCCGACATTGAAGAGTTCGTTTTAGAACTGCGCGGTGTCAGGCCGAAAGCGCATGCGGTGTCTGATCATGTGGAGGATCCAGAACAGGTGCCGGCCACAGAGGAGAACGATGCAGCATGGCTGCTGGAAGCATTGTTGGCGGAAATTGCCAGCCATGCTCAAGGCATGACGGTCGGTGAAGTTGCTGCGCGTTATCAGCTTAGCTTGAAGCAGAGCAAGTATGCGTTAGAAGGGCTGCTGCGAGAGGGCAAACTGCGTAAGCGCGGCAGCCGTTATCGCGTGAAGGCGGTGAACAGGGAGGTGGGCCATGAGTGACCCGAGCCAAATGCGCATTGCGCTAACACCCGAGGAGATCCGCGCTCGGGTTGCGGCGGCGGGCGGTGCGGGGCTTCCTACTTACGTAAAACTTCAGGCGAAGGCGGAGATTTATCTGGTCAATGCTGCCGAGTGTGAGCCGCTGTTGCAGGTCGATCAACAACTGGTGGTGCGGTCGGCCGATAGCTTGCTGCGTAGCCTGCAATACGCCATGTGTACCACGCAAGCTGCAAGTCAATCCGCAGGAGAAAAAGGCGCACTGGTATACAGCATGGTGGTGCCTAATCCACACCCGGAATGCTGGCAGCAACTGGTTGGATAACACTTGTGGGTTTCTACCGAGGAGCGCATATGAAAAAAAAACCAGAGCTCGATCTGCACCATCTTTTTTCTGGGGAAATCGATCCAGAGAATTGCAAACCGTTAGTTGAGCAAGAAAATGTTCATCAACGAAAGTCGCAAGATGTGTATGAACACGCCTGCACTATCACCGCATGGCAGCAACTTTATGATCAGCTCCACCCAGGAAAGTTTAAAGGTGAACTAACCGAAATTCTTTTTGATGGTGTGCAGATTTTCCGTGAATACACCAGCTTAGCTCTGCGCCAATCTTGCATGGTGTGGCCGGATGCCTTCTGGTTTGGGATCCCTGAGTTGAAAGGTGAACACGGTTTTATCGGTGCGCAACCACTGGACTTACAAGAAATCGCGGTTCGCCCTGGAGGAAAAGAGTTTGAACTCAGCACTCCAGATGATTACACCATTCTCGGCGTGGTGGTTTCTCATGATATGTTGTTTAACCACGCAGCATCGTTACTCGACCCTGATCGTCTGTTGCAATTGCTCAACAGTAACCCGGCTCTGGAAGTGAATGCTTATCAAAAAGAATTCCTATGGTATTTCATTAATCAGGTGCTATTGCACGGCAGCGTGGATCCTGAATGTATGCAACTGGCAAATGTGCGCAAAGTGTTGTGCCACAACCTGCTAACGGCGATGACCAATTTACTGGAAGGCGCACAGCCAGTCTCGACCCGACAAGTGCACAGCCGAATTAACTATCGACATCTGGTCTCACAGGCGAGGGAATATCTGTTGAGCCAATCTTCTGAGCCGGTAACTGTGTTGGATTTATGCCGTGAGTTATACGTTAGCCGTAGAACGCTGCAAAACGGTTTTCATCAGGTGCTAGGCATTGGGCCGAACGCGTGGCTAAAAGCATTGCGCCTGAATGCGGTACGCCGCGAACTGGTCAGCCCATATTCTGAGTGCCGCACCGTGAAGGACGCCGCGATGCAGTGGGGATTTTGGCATTTAAGCCAGTTTGCTATTGATTATCAGCGTCTGTTTAATGAAAAACCATCGGCTTCGCTGGCCGCGCGTGGTACTCGCTTTATCTAGTCATCATGGCGGGGTATACAAACAAAAACGGACCTCCATGGAGATCCGTTGATATGAATTTGGTGCCCGGACTCGGAATCGAAATAAACTACCTGATGAATTGTTATTAAACGATATTATTATATTCGATAAATGTAGAGACCTCCGTTAAGGCTCCCGGAATCGTGTGGCAGGCAGAAGGTGAAGGGGCGGGCCCCTTCCATGCCTCGTTAAGGAATCACAACTTCGTTTGTGTAGCCCCACATGAGCGTATATATACCTGTTAGCATCTCTACAACGGTTTTATCTCATATTCTGGCAGAGAATATTGGGTAATAAATGTATCGAGTGACTTGGTATCCGGCAGGGCAGTTAGGGCACCTTTCTGGGTTGTTGCCAATGCGCCACAGGCGCTGGCCTGGGCGATAGCGCGCCGGAGCTGATCAAAGCTCTGCGGTATGCCGGTATGCGCTATACATGCAAGCAAACCTGCCAGAAAAGCATCGCCAGCCCCGGTCGTATCTACGCTATCTACGGTGTAGCCGTTAAAATGGATGACCATGTCGCGCCAGAGCACCATGGCACCTTGCGCGCCGTAGGTCACGATTTTCATCTCGGCTGGCAGGACCTTAAGGGCATTCAGGGCTCTGGTAAAATCGTGAGTGCCTGTCATCCAGTACCACTCTTCCTCAGATAGTTTCAGGATGTCGGCCTGTGTGGCGAAATGGTGTACGCGAGTGAGCATTTCTTGCTTATCACCCCACATTTGTTCGCGTAAGTTCACATCGAAACTCAATAGTCCGCCGCGCTGTTTTATTTTCCCGACGGCGGTGGCTAACGTATCGCGACAGGCTTCGGCAACAAGCGCCAGGGAGCAGCAGTGCAGTATATCGTTGCTAAATTCGGGTAGGGCATCTGAAGTTAAAAATTGATCGGCGGAAGGATTGGTCAGAAACGTAAATCCACGTTCTCCACCACTTTTCAGGGAAACCAGTACCGTGCTGGTTCTGTGCTGGTTATCCATCTGTAGGCATTGGATTGAGACACCAGAGTCGCACAGCGTTTTTCTTAAAAAATGGCCGAAGTCATCGTCACCCACCCGGCCAATAAATCCACTCTGACAATTCAAACGGGCAGTTCCGACTGCAACGTTGAAAGGCGCACCTCCTGCGCAGGCCTGATACTGCATATCTGAAAGCGGTAAGAGATCGACCACCGCATCGCCAAGGGTCCAGATGTTCATGAAATTTCCTCACAAGTAATAATCTTTTTTTACACTTAAGTAATCAGCGGTGGCGACGCAGTGATCAAGTAAATGCGAGATCCGCTTCCCTCGCACCGCTGATGATTTAAAAGTTGTAATCCAACATCAGTTTATAGTTAGTAGTGATGGCATCTCCGTTGGTTACCCAGCTCCCGCTCTGATTAATCAACGCACCGGTTACTTCTCCGGAAACGGTGACGCGGGAGGTCAGAGGATAATTTGCCGACACCTTCAGGAAACGATTTCGGGTATTCTGGAAGACTTCTCCATCTTCGGGTTGGGCATTATTTTTCTTATAATGCCCATATCCGCCGCTGAGGGTTGTTGATAGTTTCCCCCAGTTGCGCCAGACACCGAGCGATGTGGTCCAACTTTTTTCGTCGATATCACCCCATTGCTCTCTGTCTAATATTGCAGAGGCGAATTGCTGGCGAAACCAGACGCCGGTTGTGTTGTTAATAATATATTGAACGCCAGGCTCGATTTTAAATGAGCGCACGTCACGGTCATTTTGTGACCCCCCGCTGCGGCGATGATCTATCTGCTGATACAGGTAATTGAAGAATGAGAAACGGTCCGTTACTCGTAGATCGGTAAAAAATTTGACGCGTCCCTGCCAGCGATCCTCGATTGACGAGCTTCCTCCCATAACGTCCCAGCCATAGCGCAGGCGTTTGTAGAAGTATTCATGGCCGACAATAAGTTGTGTCCACTGATTTTGGCTGAGGTAAGTCTGGTTCTCCCACGTACCGTTGTAGTTCGTTGTTCTGCCTTCAGAAAATGCCAGATACCAGCCGGGTAAAGCATCGTGGCGCATAACTCCCTGAACAAAAGTCAGTGAATCGCTCCCGTTGTGGAACTGGCTGTTACGCCAGTTATTATCCTCAATGGCATATTTCATTTTAAGCTGGCCATGAACGCGACCGCCGGCACGATTGGAGGATTGGGTTGAGGTCCACATGACATCCTCATCCAGATATGACCAAGGGTCCACGGCAACGACCTTTCCCGATAAATCCTTCATGATGCTCATACTTGCATTGGCCAGAATCGGAAGCATAAGAGCACAAATAACAGCTAGGGCATGATGGTTTTTCATAATAATATCCCGTTAAATCATTTCTTTTATTTTCAATATTGCGTGAAAATTATCGTTTTGAGGCAGGCTGATACTCCATGGCTTCTCAGGCATGGAATACATACGGGTACTGAATGCCGCTTTGTTGTTAATGTAAAAAATAGCAATTGAGTCCTGAATCAGGACACGTAGCTCAACGTTTTCACCAAGCGGAACATCAACCCAGGATTCGGCGTTGGCCTGATGAATTGTTGCCAGCGGAGAGTTAAAGAAATAGACTTTCCCTTTGCTTTTATTGAAAACAACGTTGAGCGGTGCGTCACTCACGCTATCGCCTGTCAAACCAAAGCTCATGACCATTCCTGCGGAGGGAACATCCACTGTTGCAGTCAGTTCTCCACGTCTGGGCAGTGGCGAATAAACAGATGACTGTAATAGGCCAAACGGCGTTGCCGTTTTTAGCGTTTTAACATGATCTATGGTGTAAACCGGACCACGGTTGTCATTGATGACCGTCTGAAGTTCCTGCGGGATGACGCTATTGAGCTGCCCCTGAGCATCAGCGGTCAGTTCATGAGCAACCAGATTTCCTGCCCAGTCGATGTTGCCTCTGTCACTGTTTCCTGCTTTGGTCGGGATCCAGCCGAAAACAAACAAACGATCGTCTTTTATTGCTAATTTGCCTGCATAAAAACCTGAACCATCCACAACATAGTTATCCAGCTTGCGCCATGGCCCGTCTGGATTGTCCGCAACCCTATACTGCGTCAGGCGCAGCGGCCATTGATCGCTGAAGCTCAGATACCAGCGCCCGTTAAAGAAGACTAACGTAGGGCATTCAAGGTTTGAATTACTGGTGATGGTATCGTTGTCAAAAAATATGCCGCGATCTTCCCAGTTTTTTAAATCCGTTGAACTGTAACGTGCAATAATACCGCGACCGCTACTGCGGGTGGTAATCAGCATCCAGTACTCTTTCTTTTCTTCAACCCAGACGACGTGAGGATCACGGAAGTCATTACCTCGATAGTTAACGCCCGGCAGAATAGTGTCCTGCGGGTGTTTCACCCAGTGAAGGCGGTCTTTACTGGTGGCATGCATGATTGATTCAACTGGGAATACGTTTTCATTATGTGCGGTATACCACGCGTGCCAAGTATCGCCCACTTTGATAATAGAGCCAGTCCCCAGGAGCAGTTCTGGATCGTTAACGTCATTAACGTAAGGAATAACTTCTGAATGGTTCTGATAATGATATAAATTGGCGCTGGACAGCAGGTGAATCGCATGCACGCCTAAATCGCTGCCGCCTCGTACGTCATTAAGGTAAAAAATATCGAATTCGCCTTCGTTATAGACAGGCATCGGATCGCCAATAAATGACCCCTCCACCAGAGGGAAAAAGTCATTAATACGGGTGATGCTTTTATTCTGTAATGTTTCTTTAGACTGTTGTGAATACGCAGGCATATTCCCTACGGAAAGTGCAAGCAGAGCAACGAGTACCGATGAAATTAATTTTTTCATGCTACACCCAGAGTGTTAGAAGTTATAAGTAACGCCAACCACGGTGAACGGATTCCATGAATGTCCCGTATTTGTCCAGAGCCCTGTTTCTTTTGTAAATTGTGCTTTGAATTCACCATATAAACGAACTTCGCCAAATACCGGATAGCTGATGGTGCTGCCAATAAATTTATAACGACCATCATAAAATATTTCTTGGGCGTTACTGGCGTTGTAAACTTTTTTCTGCCCGAAGCCTATATACACTGACGTTAATAGGGGGTACCAGTTTCTCCAGAGTCCGGCGGTTACTTTACTTTTCTGCTCAATAATATCACCCCAGTTTTCACGCCCCTGGCGGTTATGGTAATAATAAGGACGTAAATACAGGCCGAGATCCGGATTGATGCGATATTGAATAGCCGGTTCAATTTCAAAAATATACTGTTCAAGATCACCATTGCCTGGTTGGTTACCCTGGGGTTGGTATTCGCCATAGGCATATCCGGCAAGGCTCCATTTATTGGTCAGGCGTAAGTCCTGCCAGACTTTGAAACGGTTTTTCCAGCGTTTCGTTGCTGTTTCGGAACCGACCATCACTTCTGTACCAATATTTCCTCGCCAGGTTTCAAAAATGTGCCCGATAAAAATCTCATTAATTGTGTTCGAGCCGTTATAGTCCTGATTGCTGAATTGTCCTTTATAACTGTCTTCCCTGGCATTCCAGAAACCAAAGTACCAGTTAGGCAGTTCATCATGTCTTAAAAAAGCCTGAATGGTTGCAAGTTTGAATTTTCCGCTATTTTTCTGATTATCGCTCCAGCGAACATCATCAATCTCTATCTGGGTACCGATGTTTCCGTGCAAAGCGCCGGCCTCCATATTACGGCCAATGCTGTTCCAGTGAACCGGAGGTGCTTCCTGCCTTAACCGCAGTAGGCTGACGTTTCCCGGACTGTCCGCAGCAATATCCTGTTTTTGCTCTGGCGTTTTATTATAGGTTTCAGGGGATAACGCTACCGACGCTGAAGAGGCTGCCTGTCCGGTTGCTGTACCCGAAGTCACAGAGGGTGATGAAATGCTACCTGTTGAATTTTGATTCCCTTTTTTTACAGGGGAATTGTTATGTTGCAGGTTTTCAGCCTCATCGTGAAAATAGCTTTGATAGTTTCCTGTATAAATATCCGAGTTCTCTACAGCTTCTTCGGCGATGGCAGGAAAAGCGGCTAATAACACCAGAAGTGCCAAAGCTGTTTTTCTTGACGGTGGCTTATTTTTATTCATCGTTATAGCGTGATGATGAGGTATTAATATTTCATCCATTTGGCTATCTCATTATTCCAGATAATATAATGCCAGCCAGAGACTGGCAGAAATAAAAATGCACAATATAAAGGGCGCGATGATTTTGGATGGAATTATTTATCCAGAGACCAATATCCAGCTTCTTTTAACTCAGCGACTCCGTTATTTGCGAACAATATAATATCGCGCTGACCCGGCTGCGGATAAATTCGACTGCTTAGACACGCTTCGCCCTCGTTGACAAATACTTCCACGGAGGAGCGGTCGATGAAAATTCGTAGAGAAAGAGTATTGTCAGTGGGCAGTGCAATACTGCGTATTCCCTCAAGGGAGAATTCAGGATAGCGACGCTCCACTACCAGACGCTGGGCCTGATTATCAACGTAAATTCTCAGCCCCTCCCCCAGTGCAATACCATACTGTTCAGCCGTAGACGCGTTACGCTCCCATTTCAGCAGAACCTCCACCGCTTCTGCATCTGCTGCGACAAATATCTTCTGATTATTCAGGTGATGGGTTGGCGCAGGATAATAGGTACCGCGCAGTGCGGTGACTTCTTCAGTGGGTTTCATCAGCACGCGATTATTGTTACCTAGACTTAATTCGCGCGGCAGAGAGAGCATACCGGCCCATCCATCCTGTTGTTCCGGCATCGGTGATTCCCACATATCCAGCCAGCCGATGACTATGCGGCGACCATCCGGACTCAGGAAGCTTTGCGGAGCATAAAAATCGTGGCCGCTGTCCATCTCGATAAATTGTCCGTCATGGGTTAACGGTTGACCTGGCTGCCACTCACCGAGCACATATCCGCTCTGGAACAGGTTGCGATTTTTATAGCCTTCTGCCGCCATCCCCTGCGGGGAGAACATCAGCACGCGTACACCATTCAGTGTAAAGAAGTCAGGACACTCCCACATATAGCCCATGCCTTCTTTGGCCTCAGCGAAAATGCCTTCATTGTGCCATTCGCGAAGATCGGTGGAGCAGTACAGTCGCACCTGGCCGGTATTCTCCACGCGGGAGCCTACAACCATGTACCAGTATTCACCTTCGCGCCATACCTTTGGATCGCGAAAATGATGCAGGCCTGGTGGTGTATCAATCACCATACCATGACGTTCGAAATGTATGCCGTCACGACTGGTTGCCAGACATTGCACTTGGTAGAGGTTGTCATCAGTGTCTGCCGAACCATGAAATTTATGTCCGGTATAAATCAGCGCCAGCGTATCACCGTCCACCACGGCAGAGCCGGAGAAACAACCGTCTTTATCCGCCGGACCTTCCGGTGCCAGAGCGACAGGCAGATGCTCCCAGTGAATCAAATCTTTACTGCGAGCATGCCCCCAATGCATTGGACCCCATTTTGTTGAATAGGGATGATGTTGATAAAATACGTGGTACCAACCGTCAAACCATACCAGGCCGTTAGGGTCGTTCATCCAACCTGCGCGAGCGGCAAGGTGATAGCGAGGATACCAGCGAGTGTTAATCTCGGACTGTGCTTTTTCAAGCGTCTGTTCAGCCTGTTCTAATAAGGATGTCATTGTCGTTACTCTCGATAATTTACACAGCGCCTTGCTGCAAAAATGATTGCTCAGTAGAGGACTTATTTGAGCGCAAAAGGAAGATGGAAATAAACGTGGTGCAGAACACCATGATGCCCATGATCAGATAGGACTGGGCAAAGCCAAATTTTTCGTAGCTGAAACCAGCCAGTGGTGATAACACGGTGCCAATAATTGAGCTGGTGCAGGCGAATCCCACCAGATAAATCGTGGAGGACAAGCGCTTATCGAAATTCAGGCTGTTGTATTTAAAAATGGAAACTAACAGTATCGGCAACTCCAACGCATGCAGCAGTTTAGTAATCGAAATCAGCAATGGTCCTTCCACCAGTCCGGAGCCGATCATGCGAAGCGCCATCACCATACCTGCGAATATCAGGCCATTTTTAGCCCCAATTCGGTTAACCAGCCACGGCGCACAGAACATGCCTGCTGCTTCCAGGAAGACCTGGACGGAGTTTAAATAGCCGAACATGGCATTCCCCTCTTTTAATGTCGGGAACTGCGAGGAGAAATAGACGGGGAATTGCTGATCGTAGACGCCGTAAATACAGGTTCCGACCACGAAGAAGATTAGTGCCCAGAAGTGTGGCAACGTTAGCAGACGTAGGGCATCTTCAAGGGATATTTTTTTAGCACCCAACTCTAGTTTCTCCATACTCGCTGGTGCCGCGACTTTTAAGCGGGCCAGCACACAGAAGAAGACCAGGCCAGAGCATGATGCCACCAGGAAGTTAAGGTCGGGATTGATATTAAACAGCAGCCCGGCAAAAAATGTGGCGACGGCCCAACCCAGAGAACCCCACATGCGGGCTCGTCCAAATTCGAAGGTACTCTGACGCGCAACGCGCTCGGTATAGGACTCTAGTACGCCGATCCCGCCGTTAAACGTCAGACCGATAAACAGGCCGCCGAAAACGCTACCTAGCAAGATATTTACGCTAAGCAAATAGCCAAAAAGGAGATAAGCGGGGCCGGACAGAATCAACAGTGCGGTGATAAACCACAGGAGGTTTTTGCGTAAACCGAGCCTGTCCTGAATAAAACCATAGCAGACCTGGGTAAAGAGAGCGGAGACCGATAATACGGAAAAGATAATGCCCGTTTCTGATGCCTTTAACCCAACTTCTTGATGAAGCCAAATAGAGAGAAGTGAACTTGACGAAGACCAAGTTACAAAGAAAAAGAACAGCAGGGCACTGAGCTGTACATAACTGCGGGAAGGCCGTTTTTTCATCTTAGCAATCTCATAGCGGATTATATGCATTAATGGTAACGTTAACACATTGGGTGTTCATCGCTTTTTGGCTTGATATTCGATGTTAATCACAAGAGTTAACGTTAACATTTATTTTTTGAGATCGAGATCAGATTTTGCTCCCGATATGCAAAAAAAATGGTTCCCAATGTTTAGAATAGTAAATGCACTGTTGCGGAAAATCCTTATTGTTGGGTTTAATTACGCAACAGGGATTTGGTCGTTTGTTTGCTAAATGGAAGGTTATGGCGTCTTTAAAAGATGTGGCCAAACTGGCTAATGTGTCATTAATGACAGTATCGCGGGTGTTAAACAACCCTGAACGCGTGAAGCCTGAAACCCTTTCCCGGGTGCAGGCGGCGATTCAGCAGCTGAACTATGTGCCAGACCTGTCTGCCAAACGGATTCGTAGTATCGGCACCAAAAACAAAACGATTGGTGTGCTGGCGTTGGATACGGTAACCACGCCTTTCTCGGTCGAAATTACGCTGTCTATTGAGGAAACCGCCCGCGCCCACGGCTGGAATAGCTTCGTGGTTAACATGTTCTCTGATGATAACCCCGATGATATTGTCAATCTGCTGCTCGCCCACCGGCCGGGGGGGATTATTTTCACCACCATGGGGCTGCGCGAAGTGCACGTTTCCCCTAAGTTACTGATGCATCCTTGTGTACTGGCAAACTGCGAGAACAAGGGCGAGCCGGTTGCCTGCTATATCCCGAACGATGAGCAGGGCCAGTATACCGCAGTGCAGGCGCTGCTGGCGGCGGGGTACCGTCGTCCCCTCTGCCTGCATTTACCGGTTAACCATCTGGCGACTGTCCGCCGTCGTCAGGGGCTTGAGCGCGCCTTTCATGAGGCCAAGATCAATCCCGATGCGCTTGATCATTACTACATGCAATATGGCGATGAGCACTATCGTGATATTCCTGGCATACTGCTGGCGTATATTCATCAGGGTAAACCGAATTTTGATTCGGTGATTTGTGGCAATGACCGCATCGCATTTATGGTGTATCAGACGCTTTTGGGACAAGGGATACGTATCCCTCAGGATATTGCGGTTCTTGGCTACGATAACCTTGTGGGCGTCGGTAATCTGTTTTTACCGCCACTGTCTACGGTACAGTTGCCGCATTACGAAATTGGGCGCCTGAGTACGTTGCACATTATCAATGGTGATAGCCACCAAGAGAGAGTACTGGTTGATAGCCCGTGGCTGCCGCGCGAGTCATTTTGATAGCGCGTTATTAGGCGCGCGATCCTGTTGTGTCCGGCACGTTCACCCAAGTCTTTCATATCGAGCCAAATTTTTCGATAACCATAAACCGTACCGCTTTCAAGCCACAGCTGTTTAATGAAGCCTGTTTGGCGCTCATCTTGCCTGGCGCGCAAAGATTTAGGCCGCTTTAACCGCTGGTAATAACCGCTATAATGGAGGCTAAGAACCAGACACAAGCGGCGTACAGCGTAAAAAGATGACATTATTTTTTTAATGAAGGCGTACTTCAGTCCGACGTTCTTGCAAAGTACGCAGCGGCCTTTTTAAAATATCTCGCTCTTCAGTCACCCGCTTAAGTTCTTGCCTAAGGCACTTTACTTCATGCTGAAGGGCATCGTCCTTCTTACGTTGCGGTTCGGTTTTTGGTAACGCTTGATCCATGCGTGAAGGCTATTGGTGGAAACGCCGAGTCGTGCCGCAACCTCAGATACAGGGTATCCCTGCTCGTTAATCTGTTTTACAGCTTCAATTTTGAATTCTTCAGTGAAATTTTTGGCTGACATAAACACTCTTTCATTGAGCCTCCATTATGAGGCAAAAAAATGTCTACGAAACCCAGGTCTATTCAGGCCTTGGCAGGGCGCGTTATGGTGAGGACCTGACAGAACAGTCATTTTTGTAACTGTTAGATGATGCCGATCGGAAAAACATTAACTCTCTTGAGATCATGTGCCACCCAGCCTTCATAGACAAAATCCTACTGGCCAGTGGTTATTGCTATCCACGCCTCACTGAGCTGGAAATACTAACCTCCCCGCGATTAAAACAAATGATCGCCGATTGTGTCTATCGTTTGGGGGCGTATCTCGATTGTTGAATGTCAGTTCATGTGTGGTTATGAATTAAATCATTAATTTCATGAGATTGTTTACAGATAATTGTTATGGGTATTTGGTTTTATGATTAGGTCACATAACAAGTGACTATAAATGTAAGCCTACCAATAACTGCAGCGGCAGTGATTAGCAGTACAAACAGTGCCAGCGCTGGCATCTCAGATAGAAATGCCATATCAACAATAGGTTTTTCAGCATCCAACTGTATTTTAACGATTAAGTGATACCATACCTCTATTATGGTAGCCAAATTCACTATTCTGCTCCCTTCCACTTAAATTCCTTACAGGTTATCTGTAGCTCATGCTATTAATGAGAAACACTTCGTTTTTAGCTTCGGCTGTTTTTTTTAACAAACTTTTTGATACATTTTATACATAAATATTCATTTTATGGGCTATGGATTACAGCGAGTGTAGGCACCTCTAACCTCTTGTGTAGGGGGATACTTAATTCCAAAAAATCCATTGAAATATTTTTCACTAATATTTATATAAAAATAATATTTTAATCTAAGTTTGTTTTGTTTTTTATATAAAATATCATTATTAATGCTATTGTTAGCATTATATGCTAATTGTTGGTGTTTTGTGGCACTGTTTGGTCTAAATCGAAAGTCTTTAACAAATTTTAATGTCGTATATAATCAAATCATTAAATATATACGGGAATTTGATATATATACCTTGGAAAGACAGATAAATAACTTCGATTGGAATATTGTAGGCAGCAGAGAGTTATCCCTTTCTTACAGACATTTAGAATAAATTATTAGTTTTTTTGGTGTTTATTATAATAATCTATAGGAGACTTAATATGGTTAAGTAGGACAGATAAATTATGATATTTCACTTGCACATTAACTGAAAGTATTAGGCTGTATTATTTTTTGGCTTCCTGCCAAGAATAACTCTGATGAAAAATAGAAATTATCATACTAATGATCTATATGATTATTTCTATTCCGCATCGATTAATACAATGTTTAATTAATGAAAGATAAGGAATATGAAAATGTTATCGGTAGCTATCATAACCAAAAATACTTTTTACAAATTAGGTTTAATTTCTTTACTAAAGAAAACTTTTAATAAAATGTCAGGTAAAGATTATTTATTGATCGATTCTTATGAAAAAAAAGGAAATAAAAAAGCCAATGTGATATTTGAAGATTTTATGGTTATAGTTAATATCTATCAAGATAATGGTTTTTTAGATCAGGAAACTAATGATGCTGATAAACCAATTCTGACTATAAATATACCATTTAATAGTGACAAGTTAGATATCGATGATATTGTTAATAAAATAAACAAAATAATTAAAGTTGCTAAATTGGATTGTTGTAATATGACAAGTAAGGATATTATTAGGTTTTTAGGACTAAAAGATAATATGCAACTTTCAGTAACAGAAAGTAGATTAGTGAAGTTAACAAGCAATGGGTACAGTATTAACGATATATCTACAATGCTTAATCGCTCTGAGAAGACAATATTAAGTTATCGTAGAAGTGCAATTAAAAAACTTGGTATTTTAAATAAGTTGGAATTTTATAATTACGCCTCAAATATGAAGGATTACGGTAATAATGATGCAATTTTCATTTGTATCTAACTCTATTTATCGACGTTTTCTCCTGATTGCGGACTCACTAAAGGAAGTGTGGCTTATATAGAGAATGCCGTAACTGGGTTTTAAATGAGCATATTTTATGGATGCAATATAATGATTTGTTTTTGGATTAAAAATAAAACTCACAGATCCAGAAATTCTGAGAATATAATCTTGGGCTCGTTATATTAAATAATTATTTTAATACTGCTATTTATTATACTCTGATAAATTTTAATGACTTCAGTTTTAAATAAGTATAATTATTAAATACTTAACAAGCAGGAGCGGCGAAAATATGAATGCTATAGTATTTAGTCAGTGTAAATTACTGTCGTTCTCATTTGAGTGTATTTTTAATCATATATTTAATACTCAAATTTTTAAAGAAGTTACTGTAGAAACTTATGATGTTATTGATTCATTTGTTAGTGCTATAAGTCAAAATACCAAGTTAGTTTTAGTTGATATAACATCAATCGGCTGCATAGATGCATACACTTTGCTAAAGAAAATTAGAAAAAAGTCCAGAGTCATAGTTTTATGTGATAATAAAACTAACTTATGCATTTTACCTGATTATTACAATGCTATTTTATATAAAACTACGAGTATATTGAATATTATAGCAACAATAGAGAGGGTCTGTGATAGAAAATATAATGATCTGATTGTCGATTTAGATAGTGATTGTTATGAAATACCAGTGTTAACGAAAAAAGAACAAGAAACATTAAAGTTAATTACTTTTGGACTAAGTAACGATCAGATAGCAGAATTGCTTTCTACGACGCATAAAAAAATTATTGAATATCGCAGTAATATATGTAGAAAATATAACGTTAATAGTTTAGATATCAGTTATTATAAACATATTTAGATGAAAATCACTTCACATGATATATATGTGAAGTGATTTTTTTTGCTTGTATTAATCGGAAGATATCACTTTTGGATTAAAACTGTTGATGATTTTTACGTAATGTTTACGTTGATGTTCAGTAAATTCCCCTCCAGTTTTTGTCAAAGTAAAAATAAGCACAACACGGTTATCAGGATTTGAAATTGGGTGATGTGGCAACAACACGATAGATTGAACTTGGCGAGTCCTTTCCCCGTTTTGCAAAAAATTGTTTGCTACTTGTACTACCGGTAATTTGGCTGGGCCAAGTTTATGTGTCAGTAACTTTCCTTCAATTTGAAAGCCCGGTAGTTTATTGTGTAGTGCTTCCATTTCTTTTTCACAGAAAGCTTCTGGTGTTTCCTTTTCATCCAGCAAAGTACGGTTAATAATAATATTATATTCGTGATTATCAGGATCTCTGAACATTAAGATATTCACTGATTGATCTAGGATAGGGGCCGTGGTCAGAAACGTGCCCTCATAAATTGAATAATTTGAAGATGTAGCACTCATTGAATTTTAACTCCTGCATTCTTATCTTGTATTGGTAATAACAGCACTTCAACACGTCTGTTTTGGTCTTGTCCTATTTTTGTGTCATTTGATGCCACGGGTTCTAATGCACCTTTTCCTATAATAATAAAATCGTTAGCTGAGATTGAGCTGTGTTTAATCAACCAGTCGGCAACCACCTGCGCGCGCTGCTCAGAAAGTGTCATATTAATCGAAGGACTACCTGTGTTATCCGAATGGCCGACAATTAAAACTTTGCGACCCGGATGATGTTCCAGAAAACTTAACAGAGATGTCAGTATCTTATTGGTTTGCGTGTTTGGTTTCAGTTTGCTGCTATTTGAGTCAAACAGTGGTGCCATTATGGCGGAATTAAACACGGGAATATCGGTATAAGTTTCGATCTTATGGTTTATTTGTTTCAACAATGGCGCACATTGTGAGAGTCCCCAACGCGTTATATCGAATGAATCTACGCATGTGGACAAGATTTTTCCTTTGTCAGCCAACGCCGCGAGATTTTCTGCAAGATGTTGCATAGACAACTCGTTAACATTATCTACAGGGGCTAACTGCTGGCTAAATTTCTGATAGAAAACTTTCTCTTGTGACACTGTGTGTATCATATGCAAGGCTAATAGCACCGCTGCAAAACATAGACTCCATAGCCATTTCACTGGTGCAGGTGGTTCTATTACCTGCGGTTCCGCTGCTGGAATCACTTGTTTTTTTTGCCAATTAATAATTTTTGGGAAAGGGGGCAGTGAAACAGCAGAGGCTAAACCGGGTAGAATTCCCACGGTTCTTTCTAGCCATACTGACCAGGCACCATGCTTGATAAACCCTTTGCCATTATCTGACAAGATTACATCAGTTAATTGTAATGATGTGTGGGAGAACAGTGTTTGTAGGGTATTGGTTATTCCTGATTCGTTTAACCAGATAAAAAATTGGTACGCCATCACATTACGTTGAGAAGCGAACTCAGTACTGTTGTTATCTTGCAATGAAAACTTATTGTTTAATACTTCAAAAGCAGAGGCAATATCGATCTCCTCCTTATTGGCAAAATTAATATTTCCTGTCCAATAGGCATTATCAGGATTATGGCTAAGACGTTCCCCACTCAATTGTAAATAGATAGCTAATACACTCGAAAGAGGGGTTTGCAGTGGCAATGTGGCAAAACTATTCTGCCACGTGGTCAGTTGTGAAATGATAATTGACGTACTGTCATGCACATCTGGAAGGAATGGAAAGAAAACCAAAACCTGAGCTGAAGGATGATAGTCAGCAATAAATTTAAGTCGTTTTTGTAATGCTTCTGGTTCAGAAATTAATATCCAGGTTGCATGGTTGGAAAAACGAGTATTATCAGTCGCCTCTGGATTACTAAACCACTTAGCCGCATAAGGACCAAGGATTAAAATAACAGTGCTTTCTGAATCTGTAGGCTGGACAGTTACTCCTTGCGCTGACTGTGGTTCTGGATGGGGCTGCTCTGGCTGAGTCTGTACCGGCTTCAGAGTGTAATGCCACCAGACAGTGATTGCTAAGAGAATGAGAAATATAATGAAAATAACGTTATTCCATAACGTATTTCCTTGAAAAGTAATACTTGCTATTAAAAAGCCAAAGGCTGCCAACCACAGCAGCAATAGCGATTTATTTAATTTAACCGTAAACATTTAAGACATATCACCTAAATAGCGGGAGCACCAGAACCAGAATGCTGAGAGTAATAACGCCAGAGCAAATAAGGCGATGCTCAAAGAGCGCCAGCTACTACGTTTGACTGAAGCGAACACATTTTTGACAGGCTCTTTGATAGGGGGAGCAACCTCGACTAATTCTGGTTCTACATCAATTTTATCGTCAGCCACGGCCAAGTTGAGTGATAAAAATTTGTGGCTATAACGTGCGATTAATTGTTGTGATTTCATATCACGAACTGGCAAATTACGCGAAAGCAGAAGTACTTTAAACGCATAATGATAAATGATCTTATCATCGCTATTTAATAATGCTTCCAGACTCGCGTGATCGGTAGGTAAAGGCGTACTGTATCCATAGAAGTAATCTAATAATAAGTAGCTATCCCAATTTAATCCTTTATCTTTAATAGTGCTGTCAATGCGTTTATCGAGATAATGGCAAAGCTGATGGCATAAGCGATCGACTTCGATTGGTGGATGTTGCTCTGATTTAAGCGTTTGGCTGAATTCTGTAATCAACGTTATCAACTTTTCCTGAAAATCAGATAACGACGGAATAATGCCATTGAACGACAATAAAGTGTCAGCAATTAAGATTTGTTTAAAAATGTCTTCACTCTTCACCAGGATTTCTCCACAACTTCACCCCAACCTTGCATCCGAATATAAGGACATATTCTGATAGTATGCGGATTTACATTCTTTTCAGTATTGAATGCTAATTTCAACTCAACGGTTGAGTCATCTATTTTATTAATGATTTTCTTCATATTATTCAGATCGACCTGTTCTGCTGTGACCTGTGTGTTTTGTGAGTTATAGACACCGATGTGCCACCACTCAACATCTTCACGAGCAAAATCGACTTCATGCTTTTCTATTTTTAGTGTTTTTTTATTCACCACAATCAGGGATTGCAACCATTGCGAATGAGATGTAGGCAGCTCATTGAAATAGCTAACTTTATTGGATCCCGTAACATCTGGATGTGTGGTCCGTTGTTTAAAGTTGAGGCCAAGTCGATATTCGTACTCTTGTAAAGAACGTTTTGTGCCTAATGTATAGCGGCCAAGTTCGATAGTTTCTTGTTCAGATTCGAGCAGTGCTCGAACTCGACTTTTTGCGATTTTGTCTCTTTCCCACCAAGCAAGATCAATAGCACCTGATTCTTTTGCTTCATTACTGTGATCTGACCAAACTTTGCTGTGGTTATTTCGAGTATAAAAATGCCAGAGCAAAATTTTATTTGGCGCATAAGTATCATAGCCATGAGTAAAAGCGCGAGCAGCCATGGCAATCTCTTCACCCATAAAGAAAATATCAGGGTCGTTGGCAACATCATGCACAAAACTGCCATCACTGAAGATGAAGCCGGCAGCTAAATAGCCGCAGCGTACTGGTGCGGTTTCAGTAAAAGGTATCGACATCATTTGCACCATGCCTTCTGGTGTAAAAGTATTAAAGATTAAGCGGCTGACATAATCTTTTCTGTTCTCATTTTCACCAGGTTCATAGCCAGGAGGATAGCTGGATAAGACTGGTTTAGGACTATTAACCCGTAGGCTATTTAACATAGCGATCATTTCATGATCCCAATGCTGTATAAACCTGCAGTGAGAATCTATTTGCAAGAAATAATCTTGATCTTCAAATAGTTGCTCGGCCATATGTCGGGCCCAACATGCCCCTTTACTTGCATAATAATGCACACTTAAAACCCATATGCGCGCACCGTTATATTCCAGCAGATGTAATGGATATCCAAGATAGGTTTTACTTTCGTTCAGTCGCATACCCTGATTTAAAAAAGTATTAATATCATTATCATCCTGCCAGAAAACTGCAATATCGAGATGTTTTGGGTGTTTGGCTGTATTTATCATGTCATGCAATGTCGGGATTAATTCCGAATCCCGATAACTTGCAATGCTCACAAAAATAGAAGATGCAGACTGCATAAATGTTCCGTGTAAAATTAATAATGTTTATGTTATAGGTTAATTAACTTGCAAAATTATTTCGGCAGCAGCGCTAAAGCGACCGTTAGCTGGCTTAGCGTTTATAACCGCGGGCTCAAGAGTTGCCTTCCATTTAAATTCAGCTGGAGTGGCACTGGAAATATTGACTTTTTTCTCGGTAGTACTACCGTCCATTATCATTAATTTCCCGCTACTGTCGCTAATCTTTATGCGCATTTGACCATCTTGGTCATTGTTATCTTTGACTTTAATGTAATGTCCATCTGCAGTGGGGGTTTGTGTGGTAATTGCAGCTATGGCCGAATATTGGCCATAATCGGTTTTGCAGGTAATATCAAAATCCAGATCTCGTTCTATTCCGTTATTTAAATTACCGGAGGTCACGAGGCCGAAATCGACGACTTTTGTCCCGTTAAAAGTGCAAGATGGAGTACTGATTATGGTGATTTGACCAATATCCATTTTTTGAGCGAAGTTGGCCAAACTATTAATATTTACCCAGTTATAAGCAGCGGTACCGCCGGGCAGAACTAATTGACCTGCTGGGTTATTTAATAATAGTGTGTCTTTTATTTTATAGAGCTCAATCCTGAAATAGGAATTAACAGGATAAGTCCATCGACCAATATCGGTGTTAAATGTCATGCCTGCAGAGGTATTAAATGTTCCAAAGGCCCCCCCATTATTCCACATAGGTTTAATGGCAATGCCCTCAATATTGGTCGCAAACAGCCCATTGCCCAGGCTGGCACCTAGTAGCGGGGCCACATTTTTACCATATGGATTACCGTCGGCACAATCAACGTAACTGACTCTCTCACCCTGAATTGCTGTATTTGCTTCAGCAATAAATTTTGAAGTATCAGCCGGTGCATCAGCATCAATCGTGATGGTGAACGCGGGCACAGTCATGGTTGTCGGCAGTACTCCACCCTTATCACTGGTAGTGTCAATTGTGCAAATAGCATGTGTTTGCCCTGTGATAGCGGCACCCACTAATAATATGAAAAGCTCCCTTTTCATGGCTGGTTACTCCTGTCCTGCGTCAAGTTTTGAAATCAGTTCTTGAGGAATGATTTGAAGTAACTCACCAAAGCTTTTGCCGATTGTTTTTTCTGAAAGGGATAATAAAGCAATGACAGGGCTACTGGGTTCCGAGTCTGCAAACCACTGGCGTACTTCGATAATTCTGGATAATGCTTCAGCGCGACTTTGGATACCTTTGGGTTGTGGAGGCATTGGTATCGGCATAGGTACAGCTTGTAATGTTGCTTGCTGCTGGGGCTGAAATGAGGTGGCCGCAATGTCTGTCTCGGCGGCAACTGGTGCCGCGGCTTCTATCATTGATGGTTCAGTGGCGAGTTCGTATGGCTTATTTTCCTCAGAAGCTACATGGTATTGAGGTGTTTCAAAGGCCACCATTGGCGCAATACCGTCATGACCAAAGTGACGTAATAGTGAGGTTAATCTGACAAAATCCGGCGTGATGTCGCCAAGAGAGTCACGGAGGCGAGCGGTGAGCTCCAACAGTAATGCATAGGCTTTCTGCAATGAGGTAATAGTACTGTCGGATCGGACCAGCCATTCATGTTTAATTGCTTCCATGGTGCCTTCGTCCAGTGCGCCTTCTTCACGTGGAAAAGAATGGGCTTTTTCAAATTCTTTAACCGAAATTTGCATACCGGCAGCTTTGGGTAGAAGTTGGTTGCGAAGATCTGCGATAAAGCCATCAATATCTTCCAGATCAGCAAAAGCGTTGGCCCGCATAAAGGGCTCAAACTCTCCTCCATCAAGCAGTTGGGGGTGTAGGTCTTCAGGCCACAGCTTCAGACAGCAGATTAAAGCTGCAAGTCCTTCCTGTACTGCACTGAGGCCAATTTGGCGCATCCGACAACGTATGAGGATAATAAATAGCCGAACATCCCGAGCTTTGTTCAAAAGCTCGAGGCATTTTCTTTCGGTATCTGTCCAATTAATTGACTCGGCGACTTCAATAAAATCACCATATTCAGCAGTCAGTTTGGGTTGTAATTTTGTCTGCAGCAGTAAAAATGCCGCATCATATTCGAGATCCAGGCCACAAGGATGGTCTCCTGGAATCGGCTGCATCAGGTTGTGGTAATAACCTGTATTTTCAGCGATGTTCTGTACACTCATGTTTCTTCCTTTTAACGCCATGGAGCGCTATGGTCTAATCTTTTGTTTTTGGCCCGATGGGCGGGGGGGTTATGCCCTAATAGCGGTGCATTTCAGGTTCAAAACTCATGCCACTCACATCGGCTGATGTTTCGTCCCTTGCCAACCAACTGGTATACCCAAGTTGGCTCTCTCCCCTTAAGGTGGCGGTGGGAACTTCATTGGCCGCAAGCAGCAACTGTACTTCCCAGGCATATTCAAACCCGACAAAGTTACGTACCCATTCACGTAATACAGGCAAATCCTGACCTGATGGGCTGAACCGCAGGTATTGTTTCAAACTGAGCGGGCCGAGGATAAGTTCAAACTTGTGCTGCCTGTCTAAAACGGTATTGCCCAGAATGGCACCGTCCCCAAGCAGCATGGCTGAAGATCCATCCCCTAGCTGGGTCTGATCATTTTTGTCCAGAAAGATCCATTGTTGGGCGTATTCCACCATGCTCACAGGCACTTCAAAGTAGTATTGCAACGCCCCCACTAAGCCTTCAGGGTTACGGGCTTCGCGAATCAAATGTGCTGACGAGGCGAGTTGAGCATGTATAGGGAGCGCACTGTGGCCCAGTTCTTTGAGGTCCAGCCCTGCCAGGCTACCGACATAAAAAGAGAACTTTTCATCATGTCGCCTATCCAGTGAAGAAGTATCCTGAGAGACAAACCATGCGCGATATAAGTGTGACAATGCTCGATGATGAAAAAGGTCAACGAAGTCAGTCATGGTATGGTCATGCAGCTCGGCGCGGGTGTAGGCCAACTCCGTCATTTGTAGTGGCATTGCACCATGAGGCCCCCAGATACCAAGGCTGAAAAGTTGCAGATCCATCTTCCCGTCTTTCATTTCTACATGCGCTATTTCTCGGGGGGAGAACGCCATATTGGCACTTTGTCCAATACGAAATGTTTCCTGCTCAGGTAGCATGGCTTTGCCGGGAGCGGGCATATCGGGAGTACGGGCAGCATTAACCCGCATCATGCTGATGAAACCGGCGTTCCAGGGTTCTGACTTTTGATACCAGGCATCAAGGTTGACCTGACTTTCCTGATGAAGCTTCTCATCGGGGGACATCATAAGACTCCTCGTGTCCCTGGGCGGGCTTTCCATCGACCAACACGGCCTCTTTGCATCGAATGCAGTTCCGTTTCGGTAAACACATTGATGGCAGCATGGCGCGCTAAATAATTTTCCATAATCAAACCAAAAAGATAGGGGCTGATACCGGAGAAGCCTTCTTCATCGACTGTCAAGGTGCAACAAATCCCCCGCCCATAAACCAGCAAGCCATTACCAGGTAATCGACGGATAACGGGCTCGCTTTTACAGCCAACCAATGCATCAATTTGAGTATTTGATTCAAGGTCAGAAGCATTAACAAACAGGCGCAACATATCGCGTAGTGACTCACCGCCATTGGAGTGAGACATATCAGACAGTGGCAGATAGTTGAAACTGAGTTGGCGAATCAATCGCCAGGCTGACTCATCTATTGCAAAAGGCGCTCGCGGTGCACTGGGTTGGAAAACAAAGCGAGCACCATGAACGGGTGCCGAATTCGACATTGTTAATTCAAAGTTATTACTACTTGAGATAAGGCGTGGCAGATCTCTATTGGTTACCTGCGCCTCAATAGATAAATAGCGCAGATCATCACCATAAGGTGCTTCTTGTTGGTCAACCAATGAAATAAAGACCTCAGTGCTATCATAAGGTGTGCGGGTGTCATACTTTCTCTTATTGTTCTGGCTTGTTCTGGGCTTGCGAGTAATCGAAAAATAGCGCCCGAAGTTGCCATTGTCGCAATGGCGAGTTTGATAGAGGGGGTTAAATACCACCTCTTTACTGCTTTCTGCTTGTTGACCAAAAACTCTATTGATCGAGAAAACTTCGTAGTCTAGTGGGCGGCTACGGTCTGGTACCACATGGAAATCGTTCAGTGCACGGTTAATCTCAATCTTGTCCATTCGTTTTGGAAATAGGTTGATTACCGGCGTGCAATTTAAGAGAAAGCGAGATGGCGCAACATGGCTCACTAGTTCCTGCGGTAAGCGATCCAATAAAATGATGATCTCCGCTTCATTGGTGTGATTATCGCACAGGCTCTTGGATAGCTGAGTCAGGGTAAAGAAATAGAATCGCTGGCGGCAGGTAAAATACTCCTGCATGAGATTATGGCCGTGAAAAATATTCCATGATAGCGGCAGCAAGCTTTGGTCAGGACTTAACCCCTCAAAAGCGAGCGAATTTTCACTGATTACAGTGTCTTTTGCTGTCATAGCATGGCCAGCACGAATGATGGTTGCAACATGGCTGGCATGCAGGAGCTCAAAGATATTAGAGACTATTCTCTCGTCACCATTAATATAAATGGGCAGCCGATCAAGCCCCTCTAGCTGTGAAAACTTCAGGTCCCCTACGAGTTTTAATTTAATGCGCAGGGCACCCTTTAGCCGATGATAGGCTATTCGATGCTTTTCCATATTAGGCATATCAGGCGGAATAGAGCTTAAACGAGCTTCCGTTATCTCCAACGGCCACAACTCGACATCCTGCCCACTGCGAAATTCACAACGGGTAGTTTCACCAGGGGCAATATGGGTAAAGAATGAACTGCCGCGTAAAACGTTATACCCTTGAGTAAGGTCGCCTTCTTTAAGATTAGGCTTGAGTTGAATCACTCCCATTGAAGGCGTTGGTGAGTTGTAGTTAGGGTAGACGATATCTAACAAGCGCTGAGTGAATTTCGGGAACTCAGCATCAAGCTTAATTTGTGTCCTGGCAGATAAAAAGCAGAAAGACTCAATCAGCCGCTCGACATAAGGATCTGCCACCTCAATTCCACGCATACCCAACCGCCCAGCGATTTTAGGATGCTTATCAGCGAACTCTTGCGCCATTTCGCGCATAAATGTCAGTTCTTTATTATAGTAGTCAAGAAATTTGTGGTCCATTTACAGCCTCAATGATTATGCCTTTGCTGTTTATCTCTATTAGTTAAAATACGTTTATTTATATTAACTTATTTGGATTTAACGTATTCAGCACAGGGTAGGTAACAGCCTTTTTAATTTCGTATGTCAGTATTTATCAGTTTCGCGTGTCAATATTTGTCAATTTCATGAGTCAGTATGATAATATTGTTTTTCTTGCGATGTGATGAAGAGGTTTTTTATGTTTCGTAAACCATAATTAATGAGATTATTATTGCATGCTATGATTCCGGGCTCAACTCCCTTTAAAAAATCACAATGTAAAATTGAAGTGTTATTTTATTTATTGTTATAAATCAATTGCTTGATTTTTTTGTCTGGTAAGAATTTAGGATTTTTGCCTGAATATCGTATCTAATGACTTTGTGGCGTTTATTTATTCATTTTTTATGGGAATACCTATTTGTGGGAAATTTCCTACTGCTTATTTCCATTTTGCTTACTGGTGTGGTGGCTATATTCTTAATGTATTTGATTTTGTGATATATAATATGGGCTAAAATCTTAAAAGTGATTAAATTGAATAATTACGCTTTCGTTTTCTAACTCTCGCTATTATTATAGGCCCCAAGAAAATACGTATTGCTATTATTATATAATACTCCGCGAATATTCGTGGTGCGCATGTAGATATGCAGGCATATACCTAAAATACATTAGATGTACATACTGTTAAAAGACCAGGATAAACAACGTGGCTATTACGAGGAAAAACCTTTTCGGCAAACTGGATGCCACTCTTTTCAAAGGTATTGAAAGTGCAACGACAATTTGTAAATTACGCGGTAATCCTTATGTAGAATTAATTCATTGGGTTAACCAGCTTTGGCATCAGGATGATAATGACCTTAAACAAATTGTTCGTTATTTTGCTTTAGATGTAGATGCTATTGAACGCGGCCTGGCACAAGCCTTGGCTCGCCTGCCCGCGGGCGCCACCAGTATCTCTGATTTTTCATACCATATTGAACTGGCGATTGAGCGGGCATGGGTCTATGCCAGCTTAGAGTATTTAGACACACGCATTCGTGGCAGCCATCTTTTACTGGCGATGCTAACTAATATGGAACTGCGTCGTGCATTTTTGGCTATTGCCCCAGAGATGGAAAAAATTCCGCTGGAGCAATTAACCAGCGACCTGAACTTTATTACACAGTCGTCGCCTGAGGCGAGTGAAGCGGCTACCGATGGTAGTCCTATGTATGACGGTGCATTACCTGGTGAAGCCAGTAATGCGATGGGCAATAAAAGTCATGGGACATTGGCCCAGTACACCATTGACCTGACGGCACTGGCGCGTGAAGGTAAGATAGACCCAGTGCTAGGGCGTAATCATGAAATCAGTACGATGGTGGATATTTTATTGCGCCGTCGACAAAACAACCCACTACTTACGGGTGAAGCAGGAGTGGGGAAAACCGCAGTAGTTGAAGGTCTGGCTTTGGCTATTGTGGAAAATAAGATGCCGCCAGCATTGAGCCAAGTAAGTTTATTGGCTCTGGATGTGGTCGCCCTTTCTGCAGGTGCCAGTATGAAGGGGGAGTTTGAAGCGCGCCTAAAGAACGTGCTGGATGAAGCGGTGGCTTCGGAAAATCCAGTCATTCTGTTTATTGATGAAGTACATACTCTGGTTGGCTCTGGGGGTAATGCGGGGACCGGTGATGCAGCTAACTTATTGAAGCCTGCATTGGCGCGTGGTCAGTTACGGACTATTGGTGCGACAACATGGAGCGAGTTTAAGCGGCATATTGAAAAGGATCCTGCACTAACTCGTCGTTTTCAGGTTCTCCAGATTGAAGAACCTGATGAGAATACTGCAATTTCCATGCTGCGTGGTCTGACTCCGGCATTAGAGAAGCACCACGGTGTGTGGATTATGGATGAAGCTTTACAGGCTGCGGTGCGTTTGTCTCATCGTTATATTCCAGCACGTCAGTTGCCGGATAAGGCGATTAGTCTGCTTGATACGGCTTGTGCTCGGGTTGCTGTCGCGCAATTCTCA
Source organism: Yersinia sp. FDAARGOS_228 (assembly GCF_002073315.2). NCBI lineage: Bacteria > Pseudomonadati > Pseudomonadota > Gammaproteobacteria > Enterobacterales > Yersiniaceae > Yersinia > Yersinia sp. FDAARGOS_228. The sequence goes on along the minus strand of NZ_CP020409.2, from coordinate 4,780,396 downwards.
CCGCCCAAAGAATTGCAACAGCTTATATTCCAGAGCGAAACGGCGCAAACCGAGCTTTCATCACTGGAGAAAGCGCAGCATTTTGGTAAAGAGCAGGGTGACCGCACCCAGCAATTACTGGTTGAGATTGCTGAGCATTCAGCCGCAGCAAACCAACTCGACCAGCGTTGGCAGGCAGAGCGCGAACTGGTCATGGAGATAACGACAGCAAGAGCTGCACTGTATGAGCTGGTTTCTGAGCCAGCGCCTAATGAAGAGAAACGTCAAGGGCATCAGCAGCAATTGGCTAAGTTGGAAGAGCAACTGTCTCAAGTACGCAGTGCATTGCCGTTAGTACAGACTGAAGTTAACGCGGCTGTTATTGCCAGTATTGTTGCAGATTGGACGGGTATTCCCGTCGGACAAATGTTGAAAGATGATATACGTGCGGTGATGGAATTGCCGCAACGTCTTGAAGAGCGTGTTATTGGTCAGTCCCATGCGCTGGTGCAATTGGGTGAAAATATTATGACGGCGCGGGCGGGTTTATCTGACCCAAGAAAACCGCTGGGGGTCTTTATGTTGGTTGGCCCTTCCGGTGTGGGGAAAACAGAGACCGCGCTGGCAATAGCTGAAAGTATGTATGGTGGTGAACAGAATATGATCACTATCAACATGAGTGAATATCAGGAATCGCATACGGTTTCATCATTAAAAGGTTCACCTCCGGGTTATGTTGGTTATGGTGAAGGCGGCGTATTAACCGAAGCAGTGCGCCGTAAACCTTATAGTGTGGTGTTGTTAGACGAAATTGAAAAAGCGCACCCTGATGTGCATGAATTATTCTTCCAGGTATTTGATAAAGGTCAAATGGAAGATGGTGAAGGGCGATTTATCGATTTTAAAAATACCATTTTGCTATTAACCAGTAATGTCGGTAGCGAATTACTCAGTAATTTGCTTGCTGATCCAGATACTGCGCCGGAACAAGATGGAATACTGAGCGCATTACAACCTGAATTGCTAAAAGTTTTCCCAGCAGCATTTTTAGGGCGCGTAACGGTAATTCCTTACTTACCGTTACAACCAAGTGCATTACAGCATATTGTAAGGTTGCATTTGGAGCGTATTGGCGCGCGTTTGAGGTCCCAGCATCAACTGGTTTTACAATACAGTGATGCTGTGGTTGAGGATGTTGTTGATCATTGTTCGGTGGCTGAAACCGGTGCTCGGATGCTTATTCGCTATATTGAGCAGAATATTACACCAGCAATTAGTCAGTTTATTTTACGGGAACAAAATATGATGCCTAATCAGATTGTTTTCGTCGATAAAGTAGAAGGTAAATTTTCAGTCTCAGTACTGAATGAATGTTGTAAAGGATAAAAATATTCATCTTAATTATATTTTGATTGTATTTGTTATCCACCGAAATATTTGCTTTTTCATGTAAATATGAATAGTAAAAAATAATAGATAATATCTGCTCATAGGTGCAGGTATTAACTATCCTTGTGTTTTTTTTAATAAAAAATGTTCTGGAAAGTAATCTAAAGGATGAAAGTAATGCGTAAAGTAAATCTAGCTGTATGTGCTCTGGCTTTGGCTGTTTCTTCAACAACTGCTTTTGCTGCCACAAATGGTACTGTTACCTTCAACGGTTTGCTGCAAGATGATACTTGCCAGATTGAAACTGGTACAGAAAATGTGCAGGTAACTCTGCCAACTCTTGCTACTAGCTCTCTGGCGAACCCTGGTGATGAACAGGGTTCTAAAAACTTCACTATCTCTGTAGTGGATTGCCCAGCAGCCGTGACTAAAGTTTCTGCTCACTTCAACGCAATCAACAGCGATGGTGTTAACGCAACTACCGGTAACCTGACCAATAGCGCTACTACTGGCGGAGCAACTGGGGCTGAAGTTCGTCTGTATAACATGGATAGCTCACAAATCCGTGTGGGTGATACTGGTGCAGCATTTGAGGTGACCCCAGGTACTGGTGCAGATCCTAAAGGCACTACTACTCTGTCGTATGCCGGTGGTTACTATGCAACTAAAGCAACCACTCCAGGTGCCGTGACTGCTAAAGTTCAATACGTACTGTCTTATAATTAATCACCCGCTGGGTGATAGGTTTGCGACCCATCTATAATTGGGTCGTTATACCAAAGTAGTGATAACAACTTGCTGCTAACTAAGGTTACAACAGCATCCATTAGTGGCGAGTTGTTATATCACCAGCCTTACAGTTCTAACTCATTATTATTTGGTAACGTGATGTTTTATAAAACGATTATTTTAGTATTGTCGCTGATTGCTGGCAACATCCCAACGTATGCTGCTATGACCATCAGTGGTACACGTGTGATATTTCCTGCCGCTCAGAAAGAAGTTAACATACGTACTAATAATAAAGGTGCAGAACCAGCTTTAGTACAAGTATGGGTTGATGATGGAAGCAGTAATACCAAAATTAATGATGTAAAAATTCCCTTTATGGTTACACCACCTGTATTTCGTGTTGAAGGGGGGAAAGGGCAGAGTGTACGCATGATTTATAATGGTATGGCATTACCACAGGATAAAGAGTCCGTATTCTGGTTCAACATGTTAGAAATACCGGCAGTCCAAAAAGAGAATAGTGATAAAAATAAACTTGAATTAGCTTTTCGTACCCGGATTAAAATTTTCTATCGACCAACAACCTTAGACAGTAGTAGTGAACAACAAAAAGAAAAACTGCAATGGGAATTGGTTAACGATAGTCAAAAGGGGCAAGGTGTGAAAGTGACAAACCCGACGCCTTATTATTTTTCTTTTGACTCAGGCGATGTGACTGCGGGTGGAAAGAAAGTGGAACTGAATACAGAAATGTTGGCGCCACATTCAACATTGGTATTTTATCCTAAGAATAAAGTTTCTGGCATTTCAGCTATGAACTACAAATTATTAAATGATTACGGTGCAGCGATTGAAGAGAACTTGTCCTTTGTCCAAGGCAAAGGAGTGATAGTTACAAAACAATAAAAATCTCGTTCGCAAGGTGAGCATATCGGATAGGAATCTGAGGTTCTTGCTATCTAATAGATGGTAATCCGTCGGTATTACAGGGAGCTTTTGCTCATGAATTATTCATGTATGATGCGCTACTTACAAAATAGAATTAATAATTTATTGAATTTACTCTGTAAATATTTTCTGAAATTTGTTGTTACGATCATAAGTACGATTTTTTTCTTAAATAAGAGCGTGATAGCTGCACCATTAGTGAATGAAAATAGTGATCCTGAAATTACATCTGTTGAGTTTAATGCTGACTTTATTCACGGATCAGGGGTAGATGTCGCGCGGTTTATGAATGAAAACCCAGTGCCACCTGGTACTTACAATGTAACGGTTTTTATAAATGACAAGATACGTGGAAAGTATAATGTTCGCTTTGAATCTATTGCAGGTGAGTCGACCGCTGAACCCTGTTTTAAATTGGAACAGCTTGATGAATTAGGTCTGAAGTTTGAACTGGATGGTTCAACAAAAATATCTGATACAGTAAAAGAAGCTGCAAAAGATCAGTGCTACAACTTAAAAAATTTAATTAAAGACAGCACAACGCGTTATAACTCTGGAGATTTTGAACTATTAATCACGGTGCCACAGTTTAATTTAGTAAAAAATCCTCGCGGCTATATTAATCCTAACTTGTGGGATGCGGGGGAGCCGGTAGGTTTCCTGGATTATAACAGCAACATTTATGGCGTTTTTAACGGTAATAAGGATAACGGGCCAAAGTCAAATTCCTATAACGGCAACATTGGGTTGATTGCCGGTGTCAATCTTGGTGAGTGGCGGTTAAGAAAACGTCTTAATACCCGTTGGAACAATACTGATGGTACGCATACCCAGAATTTGTATGGTTTTGCTGCCACCGATGTGACCTCGTTGAAGAGTCAGTTAACCTTAGGTGACAGTGATACCCAAGGTAATTTGTTTGATAGTTTTGGCTTACGCGGTGCACAGTTGGCATCAGACAACCGGATGTTAGCCGAAGGGCTTCGAAATTATTCGCCGGTGATACGAGGGGTGGCGGAAACCAACGCCAGAGTCACGGTGACTCAGCGGGGGCAGACAATATATGAAACGGTTGTAACGCCGGGTGCATTTGAACTGGCTGATATCGGTACGATGTCTTACGGTGGTGATTTGGAGATGACGGTGACTGAATCTGATGGTCGCACCCGTAGCCAACGAATTCCGTTTTCAGCACCGCCTATGTTGCTTTACCAAGGTGTATCCCAGTTTGATATTGCCGTTGGCCAATTAAATGACAGTACGGTAAATGCGCATCCAGCGGTTGTTCAAGGGGCATATCATTACGGTCTGGGTAACACATATACGCTGTATGGTGGAGCTCAATTAGCAGAAAACTATAGTTCGGTAGGGGTAGGTAATGCATTTAATACCCCGATGGGGGGGATTTCATTTGATGTCACCCACGCGAGAAGTGAATTGGCAGATGACCAGCGTTCATCCGGCAATAGTTACAAAATTGACTATACAAAATATGTGGGTGAGACCGATACCAACCTCACTTTAGCGGCTTATCGATACTCATCTCACGGGTTTTATACTTTTAGAGAGGCGAGTCTGGATCACTATGGCAGCTCTAATGGTAACGACGATATTGGTTTCCGGACTCGTAACCGTCTGTCAGTGAGTGTTTCACAGCGTGTAGCCGACAATATGGCGGTTAACCTAAACAGTAGTTTTTACAGTTACTGGGGAAATGAAAATGCTTCGCAGCAATATGCAGTGACCTTTAACCATTCACTGCGTTATTTCTCTTATGCGCTGACAGCAATGCGAACCAGTAACAGCAGTAACATTAGCAACAATAGTAGTAGTGATTATCAAAACAGTTATATGGCCTCTATTAGTATCCCGCTGGGTGGAAGTATCGTGAAGCGGCCATTGTTTAACACATTGTATTCAATGGCTAGCCATGATGACGCAGGAAATACGCTAGTGCAGATGAATGCCAGTGGTAGTCAGGGTGACCAGAATGAGCTGGGTTATGGTGTCGGGACGTCGTATAGCAGTGGTAATGAAACTGCTGCGAGTAAGACGGTGACCGGTAACATGAGTTACAAGACTGGAGTAGGCCAGTACGGAATGACGGCGTCAGCAAATAACAGCGCATCTCGCCAGTTGTCTGCCTCGGCAAACGGGAGTTTGGTGGCTCATCAGGGTGGCTTAACTATCGGCCCACGGCTTGGCGATGCACCTTTTGCCATCGTACATGCTGAGGGTGCTGCTGGAGCTAAGTTGTTTAACGGCAGCGGAGCGAAAATTGATAGTCGTGGCTATGCCATTATGCCATCGATGACCGCATACCGTGAAAATACAGTTGCGATTGATTACAAAGACTTACCTGATTCTGTAGATGTGTTGGAGAGCCAAAAAGTCGTGATACCGAGAACAGGGGCAATGATCCCGGTCACGATGAAGACCATTACTGGCGCACCATTGATACTTATTGTCAGGGATGAAAATAAAGAGTTTCTCCCTATTGGTACGGATCTATTGGATGCAGATGGTGTGAGTCAGGGGGTTGTCGGGCAAGGTGGTATGGCATTTATTCGCGGCTGGGGAGCAGGTTCACCACCACTGAATGTCATCAGGAATGGCGGTAAAGACACATGCCGTATTCATTCGGGCACGGAAGCAAACACTAAAGCGAAGACAGAAAGCACTCAAATAACGCAATTGGAGGTGGTATGTCTTCGTGGTTAAAAAGTAATGTTGTAGTGATATTTATCTCGTTTTTGCTATTGCTGGTTGTGGCTTTTATAGCACGCCAGCCCGCTCAGGCAGCCAGTTCATGCGCTGGAATGGCAGATTGTAAAGTTCAGGTTTCATTTACCGGTGAGTATTTGGAAGATACCTGTGAAATCAGTATTAATGATGGTTCGTCTTCCGAGTCAGTTTCATTACCGACTTTGTCGACAGCCGAATTAAAAACTGACAAAGCAGAGGCGGGTAAACAGCAATTTCAAATTGCACTGAGGAAATGTCCGGTAAATAGAACGGTATCATTACGCTTTATCGGCGCAGGTGCCACGATGCCGGATGCAACAACCGGAAATTTACAAAATGAACTTGGTAACGATTTTAGCAAAAATACGCAAATAAGATTAAGTAAAGCTGCAGGGCAACAAATGGTAGTTGGCGATGAAAATAGTGTACAGGAATATGTTATTTCCAGTTCAGGTGAAGATGTTACCCACTATTTTTTAGCGGGTTATTATGCAAAAGGTACTAATACGGTAACCCCTGGGCAGGTTAGAACAACTGCAAGTATTGAGTTGGTTTATAAGTAGGGGGAATACGATTAAATATTACTTTTTACATTTGATCTCTCCAATAGCGATTCAGGGTGCTTATCATCCTGATGATATTTACAATATGTTTTGAATAAAAGGCACATATGGTTAGCAAAAGTAATTCCCAAAAATTTATTGCTCGAAACAGAGCACCACGCGTACAGATTGAATACGATGTGGAAATATATGGTAGTGAGAAAAAAGTTGAATTGCCATTTGTAATGGGGGTCCTGGCTGATTTATCAGGTAAACCTCTTGAACCTTTACCTTCAGTAGCGGATAGAAAGCTACTTGATATTGACATCGATAATTTCGATGAGCGTATGAAGGCAATGAAACCACGAGTTGCATTCGCTGTAAAAAATACGCTGACAGGTGAAGGGCAATTGATGGTAGATATTACTTTTGAGAGTCTTAATGACTTCTCTCCAGATGAAATCGCTAAGAAAGTTGATTCTCTGTCTCAATTGTTAGATGCCCGTACCCAGTTAGCTAACTTGCAAACCTATATGGATGGCAAGGCCGGTGCAGAAGAATTGGTAATGAAACTTCTAAAAGATAAATCATTACTGGCAACACTGGCATCCGCACCAAAAACAGAGCAACCTGCTGTTGATGCTCAGCAGTAAGATTGATTAAGAAGAGAAGAATAATGTCTACTTTAGAAGCAAAGAATAAATCAGCCAGCGTAGCTACTGCGGCTGAATATAGCGATTTTAATTCGCTTTTGACCAAAGAATTTAAAGCGAAGTCTGAGCAGACCAAAGCTGCCGTTGAAGGTGCAGTTAAAACGTTGGCAGAGCAGGCACTGGCTAACTCAGTAACAGTTTCAGATGATGCTTATAAGAGTATTGCCTCTATTATCGCTGAAATTGATAGCAAGTTGTCTGAACAGATTAACCTGATTCTGCATCATCAGGAGTTTCAGTCGCTGGAAAGTGCATGGCGTGGTCTGCACTACTTAGTGAATAACACTGAGACTGATGAGAAGTTAAGATTGCGTTTCCTTGACATCTCCAAAGATGAATTACGCCGTAACATGAAGCGTTATAAAGGTGTGGCTTGGGATCAGAGCCCATTATTCAAAAAAGTGTATGAAGAAGAGTATGGCCAATTAGGGGGTGAACCATATGGTTGCCTGGTTGCAGACTACTACTTTGATCACACGGCACCTGATGTTGATTTGCTGGCTTCAATTGGTAAGGTTGCAGCTTCTGCACACGTACCATTTATTACCGGTGCTGCGCCTTCTGTACTGCAAATGGAATCTTGGCAGGAGTTATCAAATCCGCGCGATTTAACCAAGATCTTCACGCAGAACCTGGAATATGCAGCGTGGAACTCATTGCGTCAGTCTGAAGACTCTCGCTATATTGGTCTGGCTATGCCGCGTTTCCTGGCACGTCTGCCCTATGGCATTCGTACTAATCCAGTAGATGCTTTCCACTTCGAAGAGACTACTGATGGCGCTGATCACAGCAAATATGTTTGGTCGAACGCGGCTTATGCAATGGCTGTTAACATCAACCGTTCTTTCAAAGAATACGGCTGGTGTACTCTGATTCGCGGTGTAGAAAGTGGTGGTGTTGTTGAAGGTCTACCTTGTCATACATTCCCGACCGATGATGGTGGGATTGACATAAAATGCCCAACAGAAATCGCAATTTCTGACCGCCGTGAAGCGGAACTGGCTAAGAATGGTTTTATTCCACTGGTTCACAGAAAAAATACTGATTATGCTGCTTTCATTGGCGCGCAATCATTGCAAAAACCAGCGGAATACTACGACGCTGATGCGACAGCTAACGCCAATTTATCTGCGCGTCTGCCGTACCTGTTTGCCTGTTCACGTTTCGCCCATTACTTGAAATGTATCGTGCGCGATAAAATCGGCTCTTTCAAAGAGCGTGACGAAATGCAGCGCTGGTTGAATGACTGGGTAATGAACTATGTTGATGGTGACCCAGCTAACTCTTCTATTGAAACTAAAGCACGTCGTCCTCTGGCGGCAGCTGAAGTGATTGTTGAAGATGTTGAAGGCAACCCAGGTTATTACCAGGCGAAATTCTTCCTACGCCCTCACTTCCAGTTGGAAGGTTTGACAGTATCACTGCGTATGGTTGCTAAATTGCCTTCACTGAAAGATGTCGCGTAATTTAAGGTATTAATCCCAATTTTGGTGCTGTGAAATAATATTTCCAGTACCTATACCATTGGCGTAAATATCATTAAATTTATCGTATCAACAGTGAGATTTAAATTTCGTGCAATACATCGCACGAGGTCTAACATCATCCAATTTATTGAATGATGTTAAAACGACCTTTATAGGTAAAGTATTGTAATAGTCAATAAAAACTATTTGTAATGCTTATTTTCTAGGAAATGGAAGTGCTTCCGTAAATATATTGCGTGGGCCCTCCTACACTTGATGTTCTGCATCGAGTGATATTAACAAAAGTGCTTGAGAGGAATATTATGGCGCAAGATATGTTTATTAAGATTGATGGTATCGAAGGCGAATCTTTAGATGCTAATCATAAAAACGAAATTCAGGTGTTGGCTTGGAAATGGGATGTTTCTCAGCACTCTAATATGCACAGTGGTTCAGGCGGTGGTTCAGGTAAAGCAACTGTTTCCGATTTCTGCTTTACACATTATATCGATAAAGCTAGCCCGAATTTATTAAGCTACTGCTTGCTCGGTAAGCACATTAAGAATATCCAATTCGTGCTGCGTAAAGCTGGTGGCGATCCATTGGAATACCTGACTATCAAATTTACTGATGTGATCATCACTCGTGTTGATATGGCTGGTTCTCTGGAAGATGAAACTCGTCCGCGTGAAGAAGTTCGTTTCTCATTCACTAAGATGACTCAAGACTACGTTATGCAGAATGCTGAAGGCCATAAGTCTGGCGTTATTTCTGCTAACTATGATGTTAAAGCTAACCAGCAAAGCTAAGTCGTTGCTGCCTTAGTTTAGATATTAAACTTGCCACTTTAAACGGTGGCAAGTTCTCTCAGTAACAGGCTTTATCCACAATAGATGTAAAAGATGGGACATGGTACGAGTCATTGGCCAAATAATTAACCCAGCAGTGACTATATTATTGTGGATAAAGCTTAATATTTTTATTTGATTAGGCTGAGTATGAAAGAGAGTATCCGTCGTTTTAATCGGATTACACAATATTTTGTTGTGGCGTTAGCCACTTTATTGGTCATGGCATGTAGCTCGAAGCCTCAACCAGAAACGGTTGATAAGCTGGTGGTTGAGCTGACTACGACAAAAAATATTAATCCTAATAATAAAGGTGTGGCTAATCCATTAAGGATTTCGGTTTACACCCTTAAAAGCATGGATGAATTTAAGTCGAGTGATTTCTTCACTATTACCGAAGAAAGCACACCATCACTAAAGGAACAGATGGAGAAAGTATATGACGGAATCATGCTACCCAATGAGACGAAAAAAATAGAGCTGACGCCAAACAGTGAAGTCACTGCAATCGGCGTTGTTGCTGCTTACCGTGAAATTGAACAGGCAGATTGGAAAGCGGTTATAAACCCGTTACCCAAGAAACGTGTGCAACCCTGGTACAAAAAATTATGGTCAGGGAAAACAGAACACGATCCGATCGTGGAAGTGCGCGTTGAGCGCCTGTCAATATCAATTAAAAAAATGGATTAAGTCGTGAGAACTAACAAAGTCGTTTGGAGTGAGGGGCTTTTTCTTCGCCCGCAGCTTTTTCAACAACAAGAGCGTTATCTGGAATATTATGCCCATAAAAGAGCGGCAACTATTACTCCATTTTTTTGGGGATTCGCACAATATGAAATTGATCGCGAAGCGCTCTCCTATGGCAAATTAGTATTGCGTTCTGGGAAGGGGGTATTACCGGATGGTACGCCTTTTGATATCCCAGGTCATGCTGAGTTGCCTGAGCCACTGACCATTACTCCAGACCATTTGGGTAAGCTTATCTATCTGGCAGTTCCACTGCGGTTAGATAACAGTGATGAAACTATTTTTGATGAACACGATATGAGTTCACTGGCACGTTTTTACGCGTATGAAGCTAACCTTAGCGATACCAATGCGATCCGCCAGGGACCTAAGCCAGTGCAACTGTCGCGCTTGCGTCTCAAATTAGTTTCTGAAAATGAAATGACCGAATCTTGGATCGGTTTGCCATTAACTAAAGTTCGAGCTATTCAACCCGATGGCAGCGTATTGCTACATCTGGAGGATTATATTCCTCCGGTTACCGGCTACGCGGCAAGTTCACTATTATCAGAGTGGCTGATGCATCTGAATGGTTTGGTCAAAATGCGTGCGGATATGTTGGCTAAACGCTTATCAAATAGTGATGGTAAAGCTAGTGCCAGCGCAGAAATTGTCGATTACTTACTGCTGCAAATTTTTAATAAATATGAGCCGATCCTCGATCATTTGCGCAATATTCCTGAGCTACCGCCGATCATGTTATATCAGGAGCTAGCCAAGTTTTCCGGTGAGCTATCTACTTTCATTCGCACTAAAACGCGTCGGTCACGCCCTGCACCTGGATATGACCACGGTAAACTTTACTCATCAATTCGCCCGTTGGTAGATGATGTGCATGAGTTGCTTAATCAGATATTGGTGCGTGCGGGGCAGATGATCCCGCTTGACCCTAAAGGAAATGGTGTGTGGTCAGCCTCTGTGCTGCCTAACGAATTACGTTCATTCTCCAATCTGGTATTGGCTGTTCATGCGCAATTACCAATGGATGTATTACAGCACCAATTTTCAGTGCAAACAAAAATCAGCGCACCACAACAATTACATGAACTGGTGCGTTCACACTTGCCTGGTTTGGAATTACAGCGTTTGCCTGTGCCACCGCGGCAAATTCCATATAGCGCAGGGTATGTCTATTTTGAATTAATAAAAAGTGGGCCGTTTTGGGACAAAATCTCCAATGCAGGAGCTATTGCACTGCATGTTGCCGGTGATTTCCCTGCATTAAAAATGGAGCTCTGGGGGATTAGAGATTCATGAGTAACAGCAGTGAATTGAATGGAGGGATCTCCATGTCCCCCTTTGATCAAAGCAGAGATGCGGACACTAATCCGCAGGCATTGGGCCACTTCTTACTTGATGATCAAGGTACCTATACGGGTAGCCACGACAGTACAGATAACACTGAACAAAGCACCGATTTCAATCACAAAGCTGCCGGTTCTCATAGCTTCCAGCATTATGATACAGCCCAGCTTCGAGGTGAGAGTGTACAGCAACGAGTAGCAAAAGCCGTGGCATCCTCTACACCGTTATTGGAAGCCGCGCAGCCGCTATTACGTGCCTTGAGTGAAATGCCAGAAACGATAGCAGATGTTTCGCAGGTTCAGATTTTAAAAGATGGGCTAAAAAATGAGCTCACCTTGTTTAGCGTTGTCTGTGATGAAGCGGATATCTCATGGAAAAAAATGGCAATTATCCGCTATTGCTTGTGTACTGCATTAGATGAAGCGGCTCATACCATGTCGTGGGGGGTGATGTCTGGTTGGTCGCAAAGTAACTTATTGAACCATTTTGAAGGCGATAACGACGGCGGCAATAAGTTTTTCCTGTTAGTGGGGCGTCTTTCAATGAGCCCACACGAATATGCAGATTGTTTAGAGATATTGTTGCGAATTTTAGGGCTAGGTTTTGAAGGTCGTTACAGCATTATTGAAGATGGTGATCGGCAGTTAACCAAAATTCGTCAGGGGTTATTAACGCTGCTGCAAAGTACCAGAGATACGGTACCGTCGGCAATTTCGCCTCATGGCTTGGTCTCGCAGAAATTTCGAAAACGTCGTGGGATTTTTATTCCGGTTCGTGTATCGATGTTGCTATGTGGCTTCTTAATTGCTTCCACTTTTATTGCGAGCAAATATTTTCTCTCCGTACCTGAAAGTGACTTATTGAAGAGAATGACAGCATTGCAGCGCCCGATTATTACACAACCGCCGGTTGCTGTGCAGAAATTACGCCTGGCAGTTTTATTAAAAGATGAAATTGCCAAGCAATTAGTCAGTGTTGATGAAAAAACCAGCCAAAGCAAAGTTATTTTCAAAGGCGATACGATGTTCCAGGTTGGCTCGGATAAGGTCAGGCCGGAAATTATTAGTGTCATTGAACGTGTTGCCCAGGAAGTACATCGTGTAGAAGGTGCTGTTCTGATTGTGGGGCACACCGACTCAATGCCAATCAATAAGCCTGGCTTCCCCAATAACCAGGTGCTTTCTGAAAAGCGTGCTGCCAATGTTGCGCATTTTATGGAGAAAGCCGGTATCCCAACGGACAAAATTCGGTTTGAGGGGAAAGGGGATATACAGCCTGTTGGTAGTAATGATGATGCAACTGGGCGCTCACAAAACCGCCGTGTAGAAATATTTGTTAATTATTGAGATACAGAATGTCTTATTTGAATCGATTTCTTTCTGGTTGGATCATGAAACGAATATTGCTGGTTGGCTGCTTTGTATTGCTAGCCGCAGTAATATGGTTTTTAGGGCCTTTCCTCGGGTTTGGCGAGGCGCGACCGCTCGAAGGTTATGAATCCAGAATTATTTTCTTATTGGTGGCACTGGCTCTGTTATTGGGTTTTTGGTTTAACGTGCCCCGATTTATTATTTTTGCGGTGATCGCTTGTGCCGCAGTTTGGGTTATTGCTCCCTTTATATTGATTGGCGATGGCCATCCGATGGATGACCCTTTGCGCCGTGGTGCAATTATCGCCTTTATCGCTTTTATCACTATTCTTTATGGTGTATGGCGTTTTATGCGGGCTTTAGCGCTTAATCCTGCGCTATTGGATAACTTTATTAATCCGAAGAAAAATCAGCCGGAAGCGGGACCTGATCTTTCCGAAATCAATGCGATGATTCGTAATGGCATAAATTATGTGCGTCGCATTCATAGTGGGATCCCAACCTGGAAACGTTTCTTTGTTTCTAGCCATTGGCGTTCCGAGTTGCCTTGGTTCATGGTAATGGGCACTAAGAGTGCCGGAAAAACCTCTCTGATCCTGTCCTCAGGACAAGATTTTCCTTTACCAGAACAGTTGAATCGCGTTGGTAAAGAAAATTTGCCTACGTCTCATTGCGAGTGTTTATTCTCCAATGATGCTCTGTTTTTAGATACTGCTGGTAAATACATTGATGAGGGTAAAGAGAACCAGATTGAATGGAATGGCATCTTAAAGGCGCTTAAAAAGTATCGTCCGGTCAAAGCAGTTAATGGTGTCATTGTGGCCATTTCTGTCACTGATTTTTTGGGCAAAAGCAAAGCTGAGTTACTTAATTTATCTGCAACATTACGTGCCCGTTTAGATGATGTACGCGGTGCTCTGGGGGTTCGTTTCCCTGTATATGTCGTGATGACAAAACTGGATCAACTCTCTGGTTTTGATGAGTATTTTCGTAATTTAACCGCTGAAGAACGTGAACAAATCTGGGGGGTTACTTTTCCTTATAATGAGGAGAAAGGGCGCGCGGATATGGAGCTTGAACAGCGGATTAGCAGTGAGTTGACGCTACTTGAGAATCGAATCAGTAGCAACATGCATGTCCGTCAGCAGGAAGAATATTCCGTCACTGACCGTAAAGGTATGTATGCGTTGCCTCAGGATTTCAGAATGTTATCCCAGCGGGTCACTGAAGTTTTGCAAAATGTTTTCTTTGCATCGCGCTTTGATGAAACGAAATTCCATACCACGTTGCGTGGGATTTATTTCGTTAGCAGTTGCCAGCCTGCGAATATTGCGCTGTTAAATAACAGTACCCTTATTCAGAAGTGGCGCAATGTTATAGGCCATAATAAACCAGTATCCCCGGCGTCTATTTCTCTGAAAAACGAAGACGAAGGTCAGTTAATTAGTGAAGCTGCTTATGGAAAGCAATATTTCCTTAAGCAACTGTTCCGTGATGTGATCACCAAAGATGGGGATTTGGTGAGTTATAACCTTAAAGTGCAATCCAAATACCGTTTCCAAAATCTGTTAGGGCATATTGTCTGTATCGGTTTGGCAGTCTGGTTGGTGTGGGCATTCTTAATCAGTTTTCAGCATAACGATGGTTATTTACAGGCGGTAGGAACCAAGCTTGAGCAGTTAGAAAGCTCAGTTGGTCGCTATGTTAAAACTACCAATGAACAGATGTTACCGGCGTTGTTGAATGCCACCCAGCAGTTACCTGAATACGGTACGCTGGATGTAGAAAGTCCAGATCTTGAATGGCGTTATGGTTTATACACCGGCGGGGTAATATCTCGTGGGGCGAACAGTTTGTATCAGTTCTTCCTGCAAAAATATTTATTCCCAATGGTTGAGCATGAATCGGAAGTCGCATTAAAGAGCGCCATCAGCTCAATGGACAACGAAGCGGTATATTCCGCGTTGAAGACCTATTTGATGCTTACTGATGAAGAGCATTTTGATCAAGATTTTGTGGTTGATCAAGTGACGAACGCTTGGCAGAAAAGTGGAAAAATTGAGCCATATGAAGAGAAAGGTATTTTTGCTTCTCATCTAAACAGGCTTTTTACCCAGCAAGGGTGGCGGCAATATGGGCAACCCGCAGATAGTGAACTAATTAAACGGGCGCGAGCAATGCTGGCGGAGAAAACAGTCACCGCCAGGCTTTGGGATCGAGTTCAATCTCGTTTACAGGCAGAAGCTCCAGCCAATCTGACATTGCGCAAAATGGTGGGTGAAAACGCAACACAGGTTTTCACCTTGTCAGATGATGAGCTACTGCATGAAGGCGTCCCTGGGCTGTATACCCATGCCGGTTATCATCAGGTGGTTAAAAAAAAACTTACGCCACTGCTGATGCGACTTCAGCAAGAGGATGGCTGGGTTATGGGGCAAGCAGCGTCTACCTCACTTGATCCCCTGGCGCTACAGCAAGATGTACTGACAGCGTATTTAAAAGAATATACCAATTACTGGAAACGCCTCCTCTCTAGTGTGCGCCTGATTTCTGTTGATGCTGACAGTGGAGAGTATGCCGAAGGGTTGTCGATGGATATCGCCTTATTGAGAACACTCGTGGCAGAAAACTCGCCTTTACTCAATCTGGCAAAGCACGCAGTAAAAGAAACTACGCTGGTGGAGAAGGCAAAAGAAAAAACGCTGCTTGATGATGTAACAATAAGGAATCAAGGAAACCTAATTAACCAAGCTAAAAAAGTGCAGGAAAAGATCGCTTTCCGCGAAAATAAGCTGGTTCATGAATTCGTTGATAGCCGTTTTGACTCTTTAAGAACATTCGTCAATGGCGAGCCGAGTGAGACAGGTCGAGACAGTAATCTTTCGATTCTTCAAGGGACACAAATGAGCCGGGTCATCGGTGCACTAAACGATCAATATACCCGTTTGGTGGTGCTCAACAGTGCTTTTGAATATGGCGACATTCCTCCGATGACGAATGGTGGGGAGCGCATGGCAATTGAGTCACAAACTTGGCCAGATCCGTTTAGCAATATTATTGCGCCCTTGTTAACTGGGTCATCGCAGAAGTTTGAAAATAAAGTGATTAGCCAAACCTCGAAAGCCATTGATACGGGGATTGGTGAGATATGCCGTAATACCTTACAAGGGCGTTATCCGTTTGCTGATAGCAAAAAAGTTGTCAGTTTGAATGATTTTGAGCGCTTTTTTGGCGCTGGCGGTGCTGTGGATACTTACTTTAAGAAGAACCTGGAAAGCAAAGTAGATACTACAACGACACCTTGGAGATATAAAGGAAGTGCAAGTAGTGAAGGCCTGGCATTCTTTGAACAGGCGGCAGTGATTAAAAATGCATTATTTAATGGCAGTGAAGGCAGAAAAGTCGCTTTGGACTTTTCGGTATCTGTACGCTATTTAGCACCTTCGATAACGCAGCTTATTATGAATTTTGATGGCAATGTGGTGCGTTATTCCCACGGTCCAATCACACCTTCTTTCTTTAAATGGCCGGGTGTCCGCCAAGGAACGATGGTGAGTTTAACGGCTCAGCGTCAACAAGCATCGGCGATGCCGGACATTATGCTGCGTGGCCCCTGGGCGCTACTGAAATGGGCCGACATGGCTGACGCAGTAGAACAAGAGGCTAATGGTACGCAGCTCCTGACGTTTTTCATGGGCAAAGACCGCGTTGAACTGGAAGTTTCTGGTTTAACTTACGGCAATGAAAGTATTAGCGAACTGCTCAGAAGTTTCCAATGCCCCAGTGTAGCGAACGATAGTCCCAATGATATTTGGTGATTTGACCGTAAGTTAAAAATTATGGCTTTTGGGGAATACAGGTATGAAAAGGTAATGGAGTAAACCGAGTCATCATTATAAACGGATAATTAAATTAAACGTGTAATTAACATTTTGCAATATTAACCAGATATTAGGTATTAGTATGTCAAGGACAATAAAGTTGAGCAGCCCAGCTATGCCCTATTTATTGGGTGAGCCTGCGCTGGTACTGTCAAAGTTAGAAGGAGAGGAAGCCTTTTCGACTTTGTATTCGTATACCATCACGGCAAAGACACCGGCTAATCCATCTATTCCTTGGCAAACAGCCTCTAATGTTGATCTCAAAGCCTTAATTGGTAAAGAGATGACCATTGAAATGGAATTGGATGGTAATGGCCTTGATTATGTAAAAGGTGTAGGTAAAGGCACTCGTGAGATTTCAGGTCTGGTTGAGAAAGCCAGATTCATTGGCCGTGACGCTAATCAGGCGATGTTTGAAATTGTTCTGAGGCCTTGGTTCTATCTAACCGATTTAACTTCTGACTTTAAAATTTTTCAGAACAAAAATGTGGTAGATATTATTGATGAAGTGCTGGCTGATTATAATTTCCCGTTTGAAAAACGACTGGCAACCGCATATCCGATACTTGATTTTCAAGTGCAATATGGTGAGACCGACTTTAACTTTCTCCAACGTTTGATGGAAGAATGGGGTATTTATTGGTTTTTTGAGCATGATGATCATAAACAAAAATTAATTCTGGTGGATCATGTTGGTGCCCATAAACGTTATTTCAGCGAAGCCTATCATACGATTGAATATTTATCAGATGAGCCAAAGGCTGGTGAAGAATATATTACCCAATTCCAGACTCAAGAAACTCTGACAACAGGGCGTTGGGTTTATAACGACTATGATTTTACCAAGTCGCGAGCTGACATTCTGACGATGGACAGCAAGCCGCGTAAAACCAGTTTTAATGATCTTGAAATTTATCAATGGCCTGGGGACTATGACCAACCCGATATTGGTGAGCACCTGGCACGTGTTCGTATCGAAGAGCGTGGGGCATTGGGCTCGCGAGCTATAGGCTCTGGCGAAATTCGTGGCATCGTTTGTGGTACTAACTTTGAACTGCAAGGATTCCCGGTTGATAAAGCTAACCGCGAATACATGGTTATCTCCAGCCGTTTATCTGTTTTTGAAGTGGCACAGTTATCCAACGGAGATGAGTTTCGCTACGAAACCTCCTTCGTGGTACAGCCTGTCACCAAGATTTATCGTCATCCGCAGTTGACACCAAAACCAAAAACCAGCGGACCACAGAACGCCATTGTTGTCGGCCCACCAGGGGAAGAGGTTTGGACCGATGAATATGGCCGGGTAAAGGTTCGTTTTGTCTGGGATCGTTACGGTAAGAATACCGAGTCAGACTCGTGCTGGTTGCGGGTTAGCCAGGCATGGGCAGGAAATAGTTTTGGTGGGATTTATATTCCGCGTATTGGCCAGGAGGTTTTGGTTGACTGTATTAATGGCGATCCTGACCGTCCGCTAGTGAGTGGTAGTCTCTACAATAACGTTACGCGCCCACCTTGGGATTTACCTGCCAATGCGACACAAAGTGGCATGGTCAGCCGCACTATTGGCGGAGGGTTAAACAACTATAACGGCGTGCGGTTTGAAGATAAACCCGGTCAGGAACAATACTGGGAGCAGGCTGAGCGCGATATGGCGCGTTTAACGAAAAATGATGAAAAACAGATTATTGGTGCTAATGCTGATTTAAGCATCGGTGCTAACCGTAGTGTCATCGTTGGTGCTAATTCGACATCAACGGTCCTCGGTGCATCAACGCAATCCATCGCGTTAGCTTCTTCTATACAAGTAGGATTGGCGCGAAGTGTAGTGGTTGGGGCGACTCATGCTTTGAATGTAGCTTTGGCCAATGCGACCAATGTGGGCGGTGCTAACCTGACTAACGTCGGGGGGTACAACGCACTTTCTGTGGGGGGCGCTCATCAGGTAGCCGCTGGCGGAGCTGCGACATTGGTTGCCGGTGGTGCAGTGGCGATCGGTGCGGGTGGTGAGTTAGTGCTCAGTGCTGATACCATCAAAATTATCGGTAAGAAGAAAGTTATCATTCAGGGAGGAGAGATTCATCTTAACTCTGATGATTGTTGTGGCGGCGGTGGTGGCGGTGCAGGTGGTGGTTTAGCCGCACTTTCAAGTTTGGCTGGGCTTTTGGTATTGGATGGAGGAATTGGGCTACCGTTGCCATTACCGCCATTGCCGATACCGCCGGTCGAAACGCCAGCGCCGACTGAGACGCCAGAGCCGACGTTGACGCCAGAGCCGACGTTGACGCCAGAGCCGACGTTGACGCCAGCGCCGACCGAGACGCCGGAGCCGACCGCGACGCCAGCGCCGACTGCGACGCCAGAGCCGACTGAGACGCCAGAGCCGACTGTGACGCCAGAGCCGACTGTGACGCCAGCGCCGACAGTGACGCCGGAGCCGACTGTGACACCAGCGCCGACAGTGACGCCAGCGCCGACAGTGACGCCGGAGCCGACTGTGACACCAGCGCCGACAGTGACGCCAGCACCGACTGCGACGCCAGAGCCGACCGAGACGCCAGAGCCGACTGAGACGCCAGAGCCGACTGAGACGCCAGCGCCGACCGAGACGACAGAGCCGACCGAAACGCCAGAGCCGACCGCGACGCCGGAGCCGACCGAGACGCCGGAGCCGACCGAAACGCCAGAGCCGACTGAGACGCCAGAGCCGACCGAGACGCCAGAGCCGACCGAAACGCCAGCGCCGACCGAGACGCCGGAGCCGACCGAGACGCCAGAGCCGACCGAGACGCCAGAGCCGACCGCGACGCCAGAGCCGACCGAGACGCCAGAGCCGACCGAAACACCGGAGCCGACCGAAACACCGGAGCCGACCGAGACGCCAGAGCCGACCGAGACGCCAGAGCCGACCGAAACGCCAGAGCCGACCGAAACGCCGGAGCCGACCGAGACGCCAGAGCCGACCGCGACGCCAGAGCCGACTGAGACGCCAGAGCCGACCGCGACGCCAGAGCCGACCGAAACGCCAGAGCCGACCGCGACGCCAGAGCCGACCGCGACGCCAGAGCCGACCGAGACGCCAGAGCCGACCGCGACGCCAGAGCCGACCGAAACGCCGGAGCCGACCGCGACGCCAGAGCCGACCGAAACGCCAGAGCCGACCGAGACGCCAGCGCCGACCGAAACGCCAGAGCCGACCGAGACGCCAGAGCCGACCGAAACGCCAGAGCCGACTGAGACGCCAGAGCCGACCGAGACGCCGGAGCCGACCGAGACGCCAGAGCCGACCGAGACGCCAGAGCCGACCGAAACGCCGGAGCCGACCGCGACGCCAGAGCCGACCGCGACACCAGAGCCGACCGAGACGCCAGAGCCGACCGCGACGCCAGAGCCGACGAGACGCCAGAGCCGACCGGACGCCAGAGCCGACGAGACGCCAGAGCCGACCGAGACGCCAGAGCCGACCGAGACGCCAGAGCCGACCGAGACGCCAGAGCCGACTGAGACGCCAGAGCCGACCGAGACGCCAGAGCCGACCGAGACGCCAGAGCCGACGAGACGCCAGAGCCGACTGAGACGCCAGAGCCGACCGAGACGCCAGAGCCGACCGAGACGCCAGAGCCGACTGAGACGCCAGAGCCGACCGAGACGCCAGAGCCGACCGAGACGCCAGAGCCGACTGAGACGCCAGAGCCGACCGAGACGCCAGAGCCGACCGAGACGCCAGAGCCGACTGAGACGCCAGAGCCGACTGAGACGCCAGAGCCGACTGAGACGCCAGAGCCGACTGAGACGCCAGAGCCGACGAGACGCCAGAGCCGACCGAGACGCCAGAGCCGACCGAGACGCCAGAGCCGACCGAGACGCCAGAGCCGACCGAAACGCCGGAGCCGACCGAGACGCCAGAGCCGACTGAGACGCCAGAGCCGACCGAGACGCCAGAGCCGACCGAGACGCCGGAGCCGACTGAGACGCCAGAGCCGACCGAGACGCCAGAGCCGACTGAGACGCCAGAGCCGACCGAGACGCCAGAGCCGACCGAGACGCCAGAGCCGACTGAGACGCCAGAGCCGACCGAAACGCCAGAGCCGACCGAGACGCCAGAGCCGACTGAGACGCCGGAGCCGACCGCGACGCCGGAGCCGACCGAGACGCCAGAGCCGACCGAAACGCCAGAGCCGACTGAGACGCCAGAGCCGACCGAAACGCCAGAGCCGACTGAGACGCCAGAGCCGACTGAGACGCCAGAGCCGACCGAGACGCCAGAGCCGACCGAGACGCCAGAGCCGACCGAGACGCCAGAGCCGACCGAGACGCCAGAGCCGACTGAGACGCCAGAGCCGACCGAGACGCCAGAGCCGACTGAGACGCCAGAGCCGACTGAGACGCCAGAGCCGACTGAGACGCCAGAGCCGACTGAGACGCCAGAGCCGACTGAGACGCCAGAGCCGACCGAGACGCCAGAGCCGACCGAGACGCCAGAGCCGACCGAGACGCCAGAGCCGACCGAGACGCCAGAGCCGACCGAGACGCCAGAGCCGACTGAGACGCCGGAGCCGACCGAGACGCCAGAGCCGACTGAGACGCCAGAGCCGACCGAGACGCCAGAGCCGACCGAAACGCCAGAGCCGACTGAGACGCCAGAGCCGACCGAAACGCCAGAGCCGACTGAGACGCCAGAGCCGACTGAGACGCCAGAGCCGACCGAGACGCCGGAGCCGACTGAGACGCCAGAGCCGACTGAGACGCCAGAGCCGACCGAGACGCCAGAGCCGACCGAGACGCCAGAGCCGACTGAGACGCCAGAGCCGACCGAGACGCCAGAGCCGACCGAGACGCCAGAGCCGACCGAAACGCCAGAGCCGACTGAGACGCCAGAGCCGACCGAGACGCCAGAGCCGACCGAGACGCCAGAGCCGACCGAGACGCCGGAGCCGACCGAAACGCCAGAGCCGACCGAAACGCCAGAGCCGACCGAGACGCCGGAGCCGACTGAGACGCCAGAGCCGACCGAGACGCCAGAGCCGACCGAGACGCCAGAGCCGACCGAGACGCCAGAGCCGACCGAGACGCCGGAGCCGACCGAGACGCCAGAGCCGACTGAGACGCCAGAGCCGACTGAGACGCCGGAGCCGACTGAGACGCCAGAGCCGACTGAGACGCCAGTGCCGACCGAGACGCCAGTGCCGACCGAGACACCTACGCCTACGCCGACGGATGAACAAACTCCGCCGCCGTGATTCTGAGATAAAAGGGGCTCAGCATATTCGGTGTGAAAATGATCAGTCACGACGCACCGATATGCTGAGAACGGAATAGTTGTTAAACGGTAATTCTGCTAAGCGAGAGAGAATATGTTATGTGCAGCAAGAATGGGTGATGCCACCAGTTGCGGTGCTATATGCAGCGGTTCACCCAACGTATTAATTAATGCGCTTCCCGGTGCTGTTGCGGGTGGAAGCGCAGCATCGTCCTCGTTGGTTGGAATGACCTCGATGGTGACAGGCTCTGCAACTGTATTTATTAATAAGCTACCGGCAGCCCGAGTGAGCGATTTAGCTGGGGACGGCGCAGCCGTTGTCAGTGGTTCGCCCAATGTATTTATAGGTGGTTAACCGTCATGTTACTCGTATTAACCTGGCCGCATATGCCACAACAGTTCCAGCTGAATGATGCTATTACAGAGAAAAATGCTATCTGTTTTAGTATGGAAAAAGGGGAGTTTACTCCCCATTCTGCGGGAGATGGCCAAAATGAAATAAGGTTTTATCGGCATTCGTTTGCATCAATGATTATTAATCACAGCAACGATTTTATCTGCATGGTCAATGGTAAAGAGTTGGCTCCAGGTGAACACCACCCATTGTCACTAGGTGCAGAGATTAAGTTTGGCCATTTTGCGATTACTGCGAAGAAGGCCTGCGGACAAATTGCGAGCCAGAGTTTTACCGACAATCAGTTAATACTGGAGCAAGAATCGGTACTAGAGGCGACTGATCTGCCTGAAATTGAAGATATTTTATCTCATGGCGGTCATTATATCTCTTATCTTGATGACGGTAATGAGACGCTAGCTCAAGGGCTACAGGATCAAGATGTCTTGAAAAACTTGGCGCTGGAATATAAGCGGTTTCTTATGTGGGGTGAGCAGGGGCGGAAGTTTTCTGAAAAAGAGCAACTGCAAACAACAAAATTGTCGGCCAACGACGGTTTCTTGGAAAATATTAGAGAATGTGTAAAGGATAAAACGCTGACGGAATGTATTTTAGATTCAGGTGGACTTATTGAAAAAATCACCAAGGAATTAAATGTCATTGATTATCTTGAAACATCTCAAGGTGAAGAAAAAGTAGATTTGTTAAAATTGCTGGCACCGGAACATATTATAACAAAAGAAAAAAGTAGTGTGCCGGCCCTGGTATTTCAGGAGCTCTACAAGTTAGGGCTTGATAGCCATTTATAAATTTAATTATGGATGTAACCAAATTATGAATACAACCAATTTAAGTAACCTATTGAAAAGTAGTTCGTTAGCGGAAATACAAAATGATGTTATTAGCAAGTTGAAAATTAATCCAACAGATACTGATACTCGAGAACTATTATTCAAGCTTTATTGTCTTAATGGATTATGGCAAAAAGCGCTCTTGCAACTTGAAACACTCATTAAGTTAGTTCCTGACATGACTAAGCAGGCGGAACTCTATAAGAACTTGGTGTTAAGTGAAAAGTTGCGTGAAGAAGTATTGGCTGGGAAACGCGCTCCCGGTTCGTTGAGTGACGCTCTTCCTGAGTGGGTCATATTGATGCAGCAAGCTAATCATTGCTTGCATAAGGGGGATTATTCGCAAAGTGAGGAACTACGTCAACTAGCATTATCACAAGTACCTGAAAGTATAGGTGAAAGTAGTTCTACTGAGCCGTTTTCCTGGATTAGTGATAGTGATGGGCGAATCGGACCAGTTTGTGAGTTTATTAGTGCAGGTGGCTACCGTTGGGTTCCTTTTTCCGAAGTGCAATTAATGACGGTTTCCAAACCTAAAAATATCCTCGACCTGGTTTGGGCACCAGCACAACTTACCGTAAATGATAAAGTTTGGTTCGGCTACGTACCGGCACGTTATCCATTAGCCGTTGATGCCGATAATAACATCAGACTCGGTCTTAAAACTGAATGGGAACAACTGGCAGATACTCTTTATATTGGTTCTGGGCGAAAAATGTTCATCACCGACCAAAATGAATACGCACTATTCGACATTGAAGAGTTTAGGCTTAACGGACAGATGAAGTAATGGAAAAGAAAAGGCAATTTTTGCCTACCCTGCTAGAGCGCTTGCTTGATGATGACCCTAAAAAATTGCTTGAGCCTCAAGATAAATTTTTTTATGACTCACGCACTATGCGAAAACTGGTACAGAGAAATATTGCAGAGATACTAAATAATGCCAATATTGATGATCAACTTGATGAGCAGCGCCATAAGTGGGTAGCAAAATCAGTCTTAAATTACGGTATTGCACCATTGGTTGGGCGCTATTCAACCCCCTACAACTGGATGACGATTGAGCGGATTATTCGTGAAGCAATAATCCGCTTTGAACCGCGAATTATTGCAGAATCTCTGGTGGTGAATAAATTGCACAATGCAAGAAATGGCATTGCGCAATTTGAAATTAGGGGGCTGATAGCATGGAATCCACACCCTATCGATCTATCGATCGAAGGTGCATATGATTTTGAAACCAGTCAAGCAGAGTTAAGATCGTTTTGATCGACGTATAATGAGGCGCCTCGTTTTTTTTGCCGGAATTTTGTTGTGTTCTAATTACTGTGAAGTGAGAAATCATTAGGCTAATAAATATCTTATGGTGAGTTTAACATTGATAAAATTTCAATAATCTTATTAAGATATTTTCATTTACAGTGAGTATTCGCATCATGCGAAGTTTCTATGACCAAGCTGAAACTGAATTTTGGGGGATGTTTCCCAGCTTAATTATTTAATCTATTGAGCTGGCAATCTTATCTTTGAGACATGTTGATTGAGTAATATTGAACATAAAAGAATAGATTGAGACTAATGTGTTAGACAGCTTTCCTAATTATGAGTAGGTCTGTTTTTATTTGTAAGTAATAATATTATATTTAATTTCTATTATAGGGGTAATATAAAATTTATGAGTAACATAGAGCTGGATTTATCTTTAGTTGAAAAAGTTATTTATATTAACCTTAAAACGCGTCCTGATCGGGATGCCAATATTCAAGAGCTCTTACAAAAGTTTAATATAGCAAAAGATAAAGTCATTCGCTTTGAGGCAATAGAAGAGAAGCCTGGCTACTTGATTCGCACTGACTTCCATTAATGGCAAAAGATAGATGGTTTGGTATATATCCGAATTTGGGTTATCAAAAGGCAGGGTATAGTGATGTCCAAGGTTATAATACAAATCACGAATCAGTATTTTTGAAACCCTTGGCAGATATTTATGTGGGTGTTTACGATCCATCATCTAATATATAGTTAATTTTCGTTTTCAGAAAAAATCCAGGTCTCTCAACATATAGATGAGGCCTAAATAAAATCGACGGTAAGTGGGCTAATTTGCACCGACTGTCGATTTTTATCTTTCTTTGTTGTGACTAACTGATAGATTAATAAAGATAAATTAAAATAAACGGTTTGAATATCGATATATAAAATAATTAACACCTGACATTGGAAATTAATATTTTATCCATGATGTTAATTTTTAATTCAAAACCGTTTATTTTAATATAGTCAACTGTGTAGTGAGGTTTTTTACGAGTGAATTATATAGTCAGTATCTGAAGTATACATTTGAATTTCGCTTGTAGCCATATTTATCCCGTATATTAGACATGTAATGACTCACCGTCTTTCGGGTTATATTAAGATGTTCTGAAATACTTTGATAGTCCATGCCAATAGAGGCAAGTTCTAAGACCTGCCGTTCTCGTTTTGATAGCATCGGATGTGATTGAAAATTTAAATTCAATGGTGTGTTATCATCATTGTGCTTCTTAATCCAAAGAAAAAGTTTATTAAATATTGATGCTATCTCTGCTATAGGCGTGGTTTTACTAACCACGAAACGCGTCACTTCATTTAAGGTTTGATAATAAAGTGAGTCCATCTCGTATTGACAAAAAACGATAAGTGGGACGTTGTTTTCTAGGTTGTTAATTTTATTAAAAATAATACTTTGATTTTCTTTTGCGATACCATCTATATCGAATATCACAATATTTCCTTTGTTTGTATCTAGCTGGTTCATAAATCTATCGAAAGAAGAAAACAAGTGAGTTGTTATCTTATCTTTATTCCCCCCCATGTCTAAATTGTTACGAATTATAATTTGCAGTGAAAAAATAAATAGTGAACTCTGACTGAAAATAATAACGTCACTCATATCCTCTCCGGTTTAAGTGAAAGTTTAATCGGTATCCATTCCAATGGAATGAAATATGATAATTTTATACTGTTGATATAAATTGCGTGTCCCTATTATCAGAGGGATATAGGGCATTATTGATATGCCTGTGTGTCTGTGCTTAGATGATTATATGCGATATTTAAGTTCGTTAAAGATGTTTGATTTAGATCAAGAGACTAAGTTAAATCATTTAATTAGAATATAATCTTTATTTATGTGTTAAAATTAGAATATAATATTGTTTATGGTGTGAAATTTGTTTAAATAAGGTGGTTTTTATATGTATATTAGTGAAAAATACTTATTTAGATAAAAGTAAATTAAGTATCCCCCTACGGGAGAAGTTAGATCTGCCTACAGACGCTGTAATCCTTCGCCCATAAAAATATATTTTTATAAATAGACCTCCTAATAAGGTGGTTATTGAAAATAATTAGGTAAGATAGTTTTACATAAGGGAAGAAGAGTTTGATGATAGAAGAACGTCAATATTGAAAAGGCAATTAATAGAGCCGTATCTTTTCAGCGCGTGTTCTTTATATTCATCATAGTATCACTAAGAATCAAACAGCCCTTTACTTATCTATTCATAGATTCAACCAATTTCTTAAAGGGATCATGCTCATGCTCATGCTCATGCTCATGCTCATGCCTTTGTCGTAGAGGCATTTCACGGGTCGGCAAGCATGTTGGCACTGAGAATATTTATCGTTGTCGAGTGAGAATCTCGGTGTATCGAACGATAATCATCCAGAAGTTTTTTCGACAACGAATTAGATATATTTACTTACAAACAAATCTTTGTGCGATTGTAAATTATTTGTTGCAAAAAAGTGTATCCAAGGCTAAAACGGGGTATTGCTTATCAATCTTTATGAGCCACACTGTCCATAACAAATTTAAATGGAAACATTTTGCGTCTGAGATCATTCTCTGGAGTAGAAAATGCAATATAGAATGAGGATCCCCAAATGAGTGCTATCATCGTTGATGACCATCCATTGGCTCGTCTTGCCATCTTAAATCTACTGGAAAATGAGGGTATAACCGTTTCATCTGAAGCGGCTGATGGTGCCGAAGCACTGAAATTGATTGAAAGTACCCAACCCGAGATTGTTATCCTGGATGTAGACATTCCTATACTGAGCGGAATAGAGGTCGTTGATACGCTCAGAAAACAACGTTATACCGGCATTATTATTGTTGTTTCAGCTAAAAATGATATTTTTTATGGTAAACGTAGTGTTGATGCGGGTGCAAATGCATTTGTCAGTAAAAAAGGAGGGATCACAAATATTATTTCCGCGATTAAAGCTGCCCAGAATGGTTATAGTTATTTCCCATTTTCTTTAAATGGGTTCGTCGGGAGTCTGTCTTCTGAACAGGAAAAGCTGGAATCACTCTCAGTGCAGGAAATAAAAGTTATGCGCTATATTCTCAATAGTGCGGACACTGCGAGTATTGCCGCCGAAATGAATATTAGCAGTAAAACGGTTAGCACCTACAAAAGCCGCTTAATGGAAAAATTGGAGTGCAAGACATTAATGGACTTATTTTCTTTTGCCAGTCGCAATGGTGTTGGTTAATATCATGCGACAGCGATTTATAAGCATTTTATTATTACTAACTATGGTGATGTCATATGCTCATGCCGAAGTAGTGGAGCCTGTCGCGTTGGAACTGGCGGGCCAAAATGATACGATCTCTCCGACTATAAGGCTGAGTAATGATGACCTGCTTTGGTTGGCGAAAAAAAGTAAGTTAACCGTTGCTGTTTACCCTCCCGAACTTCCTCCGCTGGCATTTAATAGTCTGACGGGGCGTTATCGGGGAATGAATGCCGATTATTTAGGACTCTTGCAGAAGACCCTTAATACCAATATCGAGGTAAAGCGTTATCCTGATCTAGAGCAAGCCCTTGCAGCAGTGAAATCGCACCAAGTGGACCTAATCCTCACCCAGCAAACTGATCAGATGACGATTGACAGCCCTTTTCTGGCTTCCGGGCCGATGTTCAGTTCTTATCCAATGCTAGTGACCCGGAATGATGAAGCGATGCAACCGCTGCATACGGATAATCCCGTCAGAATTGCTATCGCAGGGACGTTTCCTTCCGAAGCATTTATTAAACAGTCGTTTCCTCATGCTCATATTGTTTCATTTGACAGTGAATACTCTGCCCTGGCATCGGTTGTCGATGGGCAGAATGACTATTTTATGGGGAATAATCTCACCGGAAATATAGTGATGACGCGAGATTTCCCTTATGCGCTGAGTGTGGTTAAATTCTGGAAAAGCCCGCAAATCAGTAACCGTTTTATAACGCTGGATAGTGAAACCCCGCTAATTAATATCCTTAATACTTTTCTTAGCATGGCAAGCACTCAAATTCATCATCAAGAAACAGAATTCTGGGTTGATGGTGTCAGTCCCTCATTTCTGTCAAAACCATTATCACTGACACCTCAGGAAAAACGCTGGCTAGAAAAAAATCCTAAGTTGCGAGTATTAATTAATCCTTACTATGCACCGTTCACCATGGTGGATGCCAACTCAGACATTAGAGGGCTTATTGGCGATATTCTTAATCTTATCCATTTGAAAACGGGCCTGGAGTTCGAACCCGTGATCGTTAGCTCCAATTCCGAAATGGCGAAAATCATGCTCAAAGGGAATTGGGATATATTGCCGACTACCACCTATAGTGTAGAGCGTGAAGATTTTCTCTCTTTTACTCATCCTTTTATTACAACGCCATTTGTCGCGGTGGTAAAGGATACTCCTAATGCCATTACCAAGTTATCGGCGGGCATGAAAGTTGCCATACCGGCATACCATACGTTGTCTGAGCGGCTAAAAAGAAAATATCCCAATATTGAATGGATTAAAGTCGATAATACCAGTGTGGCCCTGAATATGGTGGACGATGGGCGCGTTGACGCTTCTATCTATAACCTGCTTTCTGCCCGATATATGATTGACCATTATTACCCCGGCCAGCTGAAATATTTCCGTGTTGCTGATGAAGCTCCCGCGCTGATCAGTTTTGCGATCCCCCGAGGGGATAAAGAACTGCAGCAAATACTCAATAAAGCTCTGGACGATATTCCGCAAAAAGAAATATTACGTCTTGCCGCTAAATGGGCAAAAATGCCCAATGTCCAAATTGATACTTGGAATTTGTATAACACGCAGTTTTATCTGGTGATTGCTCTGGCTGCACTGTTGGTTTTCAGTAGTTTGTTGTGGGGACTTTATCTTTCACGTGAAATTCGCATGAGAAAAAAGTCGCAATCAGAATTGGAAACTCAGTTAAGTTTTCGTCAAACACTCTCTAATGCGATGCCGATGCCGGTTTATGTCATATCATTGGACGGGGAGTTACAAGATTATAATCATGCCTTTACGACGTTCTTTTCTCCGGTTCGGGGCGAAAATATCCGACCATCATTGTTTGATAATCGTCATCCACTGGCTGATATTTTTTCAACCCTTCACCATGACATTGAAAAAGGTCTGGCGCCGGGCGATGTTGTCGCGCATCACCTCATATTGAATAATGGCCAGGAAGACCGGCATATTTTGCACTGGCTTACCCTGTGCAAAATGCCGACCGATGTGTCTCCGACCATCATTTGTGGCTGGCAAGACATCACCGAATCGAAGCAATTAATGAAAGAGCTTCAGATAGAAAAAGACAAAGCCATTCAAGCCAACCGGGCTAAAAGCACGTTTCTGGCCAGCATGAGCCATGAAATTCGCACCCCGATCAGCACTATAATGGGCTTCCTTGAGTTGCTCTCAACCAATAATCAGAGCCCCGATGAAGAGAAAGAATCCATCCAATTGGCGTATAGCACAGCACGGTACTTACTGGGTTTAATCGGGGACATTCTGGATATGGAGAAGATTGAATCGGGTAATTTCGAGCCTTCTCCTGAATGGGTTGATATGGGCTCATTGATAACGAACACATTGAGAACATTTGAAGGGCTGGCAAAACAGAAACAGCTCCAGCTGACTTTTGTTAATCGGCTAGTCGAGGGGGAGTATTTGTGGCTTGATCCACAGGCATTCAGGCAGGTGTTAAGTAATTTCTTGAGCAATGCCATTAAGTTCACTCAACAAGGTAGTATTGAAGTGTATGTCGAAACCCAGGCTAAGAGCGCTACTCAGGTCCAGTTAATATTGCGTGTCACTGATTCGGGGCCGGGTATCAGTCAGGAAGATCAACAACAGCTGTTTAAGCCATTTAGTCAGACTTCTCACGGCAAACAACAAACTGGGGCCGGTCTCGGACTGATGATTTGTCGCGAGTTAACCTTGCGCATGCAGGGTGAAATTGAAATGTTTAGCCAACCGGGTCAGGGAACAACGTTAACCGTGACGCTAACACCAGAAGTCTCTCGCGAGGCTGTTATGGCTGCGCACACTCCTGAGCAGTTAGACAGCCCGCCTAAAA
The DNA here is from genome assembly GCF_002073315.2 of Yersinia sp. FDAARGOS_228. Taxonomy (NCBI): domain Bacteria; kingdom Pseudomonadati; phylum Pseudomonadota; class Gammaproteobacteria; order Enterobacterales; family Yersiniaceae; genus Yersinia; species Yersinia sp. FDAARGOS_228. Next base: position 4,749,772 of record NZ_CP020409.2, on the reverse strand, counting down.
ATCTCAATATCCTGATTGCTGACGACCACCCCAATAATCGGCTGTTATTACGGCGTCAATTGGATAAGTTGGGATATCACATTGATGAAGCTATCGATGGTATTCAGGCGTTGGAGTTAGTGAAACGCAATACGTATGACTTGCTTATTACCGATATTAATATGCCGAATATGGATGGCATTACCCTCACTCTCTATATCCGGGGTTTCGATAATGATATTGTTATCTGGGGGCTTACCGCCAGTGCACAGCCCGAGGAGAAAGAGCGCTGTCTCGCCGTTGGGATGAATTTATGTCTGTTTAAACCAGTTAATTTGCAACAGCTGAGATCGTCATTACGCTTGATCGAGAGTCGCCAACCAGCTTCCCGGTTAGCGGAGCTTGTTGATCTTGATTTACTGAAGACATTGACGATGGGGGATGACAAATTAATGCAGCAGATGTTAACGACATCCCAACTGGAAAATGACAAAGATCTGGCATTCGCTAAAGAAGCCGCGCGTACAGGGGATCGAGTTGCCTTGCAAAGTCATCTGCACCGTATTAATGGTTCGGCTCAAATTTTAGGTGCCACGGCATTACTTGAACTTTGTGAGCAGTTGGAGAACTACCCATTTACTCAGGCTCCAGACCCTATTATCGAAGAAGGATTACACCAATTGGAGCAGCAACTGAAAGAGCTTAGTGATGTGTGTATGTCACTCAGGACCTCGGTTGACATTTGATCTTAAATGCCCAGTTTAGTTTTTAACACTTCATAAGGTGTTTTTCCACCATATGCTGAATGGGGGCGATGACAGTTATAAAATGCCTCCCACTCTGCCAATTTTTCATGGAGGTCAACATCATCCGTATAATCGATAAGCTGATAAAATTCCTGTTTATCGGTCAGATGAGAACATTCTACTTTTCCATTTAATCTCGGTGTCGCTGGTTTGATATAAACATGCTCCATGCCTAACTCATGCACATACCAGTTAAATTTCGCCTGGAATTCATGACCATTGTCTATCCTGATGGTTTTTATTCGGAAAGGAAACTTATTCACAACGTAATCAATAAAATCAATCGCATTGACGTGATTATGGCGCTCATAAATTTTTAAGGCACGTATCCGAGTCGCATCATCAATTGCGGTATATTGAAAACGCTTAATCCGTTGACCATTAGAACTATTAAAAAACAAGAAGTTAACATCAACCTGTACATGATGCCCAGGAACCTGTTTCTCATAGCGCTTGAACAACGGTTTAGAGCGTTATCGTTGATTTTGTGGAAGTTGATTTAGTCTATTTCGAAGAAGAACGTAATAACATCCAGAGCGAGATACCTTGATATTATGAAATCGTAACAAGTACCACGATATTATCTGAGGTCCAAAATGGTATGTTGTGCGCAAGTAAATTATTTGCATAGTTTAAGACTTTTGTTTTGAACGCTATATCTCGCTTCGCTTTAACATTCATCATATCCAGACCTCCGGCTACAGTTAGAAAATACTAACTGTTCACCGAGGTCCAGACTTTCATAATCTATTTGCTCACTCCCTTGTTTATGGGGCAATCTAACGAGGTATTGTATCTATAGATAGAACTTGTTCTTCTATGCATTCTATAATTTTAGGATTATTGCCCTATTTAAATAGGGTGTATTCAGATGTTTCTTAATAAATTTGGCGCTCTGTGGGAAAACCCAATCGCCTTGAACGGAGGAGGTGATAGGTCAAGCAGGTAATGGCGGATACGGAGGAAATGCAGGTCGGCCGATTTCAAATGCAGGTCACTATTTGAACGTGGCGCGCCTTTGGCGTGAACTCGGCTGCATAGCAGCCGAAGTACTTTTCCCCTGCATTTTCTCGTTTTATACACTACTCCATGTATATTCCTCGCCCCGCAAAGCTTTTATTTTAGCATGATGACGGCTGGAGTCGCCTGATCGGAAAATACGTGCCTGGACCAAGCACAATAGGCATTCTTTGGTCACCCCAGTGCTACAACACGTCACAAGTGTTATTTTCCCTTTTAAATTAGTTCAGTTAGAAATAGATATTCCGTGCGATTTTGTCGGATAAGTATATTTTCCAACAGTACTTTTTTGAAATCCCTAAATGATATTTCTAATGATTGATGTTATCAGTGCCGCGCATCTGCTCCAGTACAAAGGGTACAGAATCTCGCAACGACGGATTTACCGTGCCGCTATGATCAAGCCCCGGGTATTCCCGAACCACAGTGACAGTGCCAGAAGCTTTGACTGCAGAGGCAAAACGTTGTTGCATCGCAGTAGGAACATTAATATCGTCTCCACCGATGCCAATGAACACAGGGTGTTCAATATGTAACGTCGGATATAACATTGTTTCAATTTGCGTTTCGAGTAATGTTTGCATGGCTGGTTTGAGGGTGTTGGCCGCATTCAGCGAATATCTGTTCACTTGTTCAGTGAGGGGCGCAATACACATTTCTCGTGCCTGTTGAAGGAAAGGCAGGGCCATGGGCTGAAAATAATTTTCCGCCTTCAGGTGGGGGTTCGTATCCTCGGCAGACAGATATATGTAAAACGCATACGGAATTTTAGGGTCTGGGCCGGTGGTCTTGGATGTACCAAAAACTTGTTGGACGGACGTTGTCGCATTAAAATAAGGTGTCCCGGTCACAACAGTCGCCAAGATATTCAGTTTTGGCGCATATGTTTTCTGATAGCCTGCGCTGGCAAATGCTGCATGCGCTCCCTGTGATTGTCCCACAAGTACCAGCCTATTTTGTAGTGGAAAAGCGCTCAGTGCAGCGCGAGCACTGTCAAGTACACTCCAAGCCTCGGCTCTGGAGTTCATATAATGGTGCAGCCCCTCCGATCCAAGACCGGCATAATCTGGTGCTACGACGGCAAAACCAAGAGATAGCCAAGTATTCAGGTACTGACTATCGCGGGGAGTTCTGGGGTTAAGTGACGGTGCGCAGTGTGTGGCTATACCGACAGTACCATGTGCCCATATGACAACAGGCCAGCCACCTTGTGGCGTTACGCCTTTGGGCAGAAATACTGCCGCGGTGTCTTCTCGCGGAGTTTTACCATCGACTCCACTGATGGAACGGTAGCGTATCAGGTATTGTCCACCGGCTTCCGACAGGCCATTTCTGGGTGGTAAAACAATTTTTTCTGTCACATTTGCCACAATATTATATTGTGCTTGTTCGGCCATAACCGGCACTGCTACCAGAGTGATGAGCGAAAACAGCAGAGTTCTTCCAGCATGTAAAAATAAGGTTTTCAGATCCACGATAGAGGTTCCTTTATTGCATATTTTTGAATCAAAAAATTTTAATGGTGATGTTTAGCTTGGGAGCTCTGATTGGCAGAGTTCGGTTCACCAGAGAAGCATATTTAGCCTTCAAAAAACCGTTATGTTTCTATGTACTATGATTAATGTGCTTTCTATTGGCAAATATCTGGCTTAGAGAAGGGTAATTCCAGAAAATTCAATCAAATTATGGTGATATAATATAAAAAATAATATGCTACCTGAATACCACAGAAACATATTTATCACCTTGTTGGGAGCTCTATCTGGTGGCTGCCTAAAAAATCGGCAGCACACCATTTTCTGATTTACTGCATTGATACGATAAGCTTACTTAGCAAGGGGGTACAAAAAAACAGTTAACATTATTCGAAAAACTCAACCTTACCACCATTTAAATGGTACATGCTTCCAACTATTTTAACCTTACCTTCTTTCTCTAACTTTTTGATTATTTCACTATTTTTACGTATATCATTCATTGTATTTTTAACATTGCTGATAGCTACAGCATCGACATACTTTTCGTTTCTGCCGCTTTTTTCACCATCAAATTGAGTCAATTCAATAGCAGGTTTAATTCTATCAAGGAGCCCTGTTAGATTACCCATTTCAACACCGTCTATAGCCCCCCTTACGGCGCCACAAGCAGTATGCCCCATAACCAAAATCACTTTAGCGCCAGCAGCCGCACAGGCAAACTCCAAACTACCCAGTAAATCATCATTAGCAACATTACCCGCTATTCTTGCATTGAATGCTTCACCAATCCCGGTATCAAAAATTATCTCCGCAGGAGCTCTGGAATCTATACAACTTAATATGACTGCTGCAGGATATTGACCATCTGCACTAGATTGTTTTTGCGCGAGATAATCATGCTGTTGCATCTTACCGGAAATAAATCGCTTATTGCCTTCTTTTAATCCATTAATTATCTGATCTGGTGTTAGTTTATCCCTTTCTTCCTGACTTAAAGATGCGGCATAAGATATTGTGGGTAAGCTCAAACCTACGGCACCAATAACACTAGCGGCAGTAATGCCCAAAGCTGACTTCAATACACTGCGTCGACTCTCAGAATGCCCCTCTTCTGTACAGCAATGTTTTATCTCACTCATACATTCTCCTAATATTATAAATACTGCTCTGTTAACAACTATATAGTTGGAATTTATAATGTAGCTGAACTTAGTCACATCAACAAATAATGTATAGCTGCACAAACTCGTGAAATGAATAGATTGCCTCGCCGAATGTTTTCAACAATATAGTTTATTTGGCTGAGTTATCTATCTATATATCTATCTATCTATATATTTATCTATCTATTGACCTACCCCCAGGATTAGATACAACGCTCAGTTAGTAATGTCGGATCCTTCACTTTCAGAATTACTCTTTCTCCAACCCGCCGTAAATTCAGACGGCGTCTGATAATTCAGCGTGGAGTGCGGGCGACACTCATTATAATCTTTACGCCATTCACAGATGGCTTTTCTGGCATGACTGACATCGCGGGACCAATGTTCATTCAGGCATTCATCGCGAAAGCGTCCGTTAAAACTCTCAATAAATCCATTCAGTGTCGGCTTGCCGGGCTGGATAAGCCTGCGCTCCAGTGCCAGCTCAGTGATGCGCCCTGATAAATGCGCATCAGTAGCCGGACGCTGAGCGTCATAGCTGCAGGTCGACAGGGATAAACCTATAAGTCTGCAGGCGCAACGTTGCGACAGACCGGTCGCATCACACATCAACACCACGGCTTCCCGCTTCTGGTCTGTCGTCAGTATTTTCGCTCAAGAGCCACCTGAAGCACCTCCTGATCCAGCATGGCTTCGGCAAGCAGCTTCTTGAGTCTGGTGTTCTCTTCTTCAAGCGACTTCAGGCGCTTAACCTCAGGCACCTCCATACCACCATACTTCTTACGCCAGGTAATGGGATGGACTACCTCCTCCCTTTGCGCTTAACTGAACAAAATATGTTCAGTAGGAGAGTAAACATGAATATCGTCTATCTGGGTATCGATCTGGCTAAAAATGTTTTTCAACTCTGTGGTTTAAACCAGGCTGGAAAACCCCTTAACACGAAACGCGTTGACCAAAAAATACTGTTTCAGACAGTAGCCAATATTCCGGCCTGCCTGATTGATATAGAAGCCTCAACGGGAGCATTTTACTGGCAGCGTGAGTTTGAAAAACTGGGACATAAAGTAAAAGTTATCAGTCCCCAGTATGTTAAACCTTTTGTCCGCGGGCAAAAAATGACGGCAATGATGCGTTGGCGATCGCTATAGCGCTGATGCAGCCCACGATGAAATTTGTCCCGCCAAAAAGCCCGGAGCAGTAAGATATTCAGGCTTTACATCGTGCAAGACAACGGATCGTCAATCATCGTACTGCGACAGTCAGTCAGATACGAAGGTTGTTGCTTGATCGAGGGGTCCCCATTGGTATCGCTGTCACAAGGGCCCGTCGAGCTATTCCTTTGATCCTCGAAGATGCTGAAAATGGGCTCAGTGCACGTATGCGCAGAACGATTGCGGAGCTCTATGATCGCTTTTTAGATCTCGAACGGCGTATAGGATTTTTTGATAAAGAGATCGACACCGTTTTTAAACAGTCTGAAGCCTGCCAGCGTATTGCTAAAGTGAAAGGCATTGGCCCCAAAACTGCCACAGCCGTTATTGCGGCGATTGGTAAAGGGTCAGAATTTAAGAATGGCCGCCATTTTGCTGCGTGGCTTGGCGTCGTGCCGCGTCAACACTAGAGTGGAGATAGACAGGTGCTCATATGACGAAAAAAGGCGACAAGCATCTACGGACCCTGTTTATTCACGGTGCCCGTGCTGTCGTCTGAGTGGCTACAAACAATAACGATGGCTATTTAAACCAATGGGTTAATCAACTAAAAGAGCGGCGCGGATTTAACAAAACGACCGTTGCAGTTGCCAACAAGAATGCCCGGATTATCTGGTCAATTCTTCGTAACGAGACAGAATATCGACCAGCAGTAATATGATACTTACCTTAAAAGTTGCAGAGTATTGAAAAATGGTAACAGGTTGCACCTGCACAATCGGAACCTGATTTTTATACAGGCCTTCGAGGCCGTCTAGTTGTTGAGGCGATTGTGTGCGGATTACCCATTTGGGCACAGGTATTCCTGATGCCGGATAGATGTAAGCAACAACCTAAAACCTGATTCAGTGCTTGCAAAACGGAGGTAGTCTATAGATGTAAAACGTGGCATCGGAAATGGCGTGCTTGCGGCAGAGTTCACGGGCGGATACCCCGGCTTCAGCCTTGCGGAGAATACTGATGATCTGTTGGTCGGAAAAATGCTTGTTCATGGGGATGTCCTCATGTGGCTTATGAAGACATTACTAACATCGGGGTGTACTAATCAACGGGGGCAGGTCAGAGGCTGAGAGGTAGTATCTGTGGTCAAAGCGACCAGAAATCTACCGGAACCCAAAAAGCAAAAAACCAGCCGCTAAGCTGGTTTCTTTAAATAGTGGTGCCCGGACTCGGAATCGAACCAAGGACACGGGGATTTTCAATCCCCTGCTCTACCGACTGAGCTATCCGGGCAACGGGGCGCATTAAACCGTATTGGCGGCAAGCAGTCAATGAGTTTCTCTTATAAAGGCGATCGGTTGCTCTCTTTTCATGCAAAAATAGTGAGAAAACTGTTGAGCAGTTAATTTTTATAGTGCATGTGAATATTTCATCTGCTTGATTTATAGCTTTTTTATTTTTCAGTCTGTTAAATAACAATAGCTTAGATATTCACTAAAAGTGCATTTTTATTGACATGCAAGGTTGAACCGGCCAGCAAAACATGCAATTATTGCGAAAATTTAGCGTTACTATTCATCTCTCTAACCCATATCATTTGGATTACGTAAGCAGGAGGCGGTTATGACAGTAGTAGACTATTCAATGCATAATGAGCGCTTCTCATGCTATTTCTCCTGTTGTTCTGCTGTTAAGTTCCTTGTTACTTTCATGCGGTAAGGCTATCTGTCGCTCACTGTTAGATATTATTAAAAATAGAGTTAAATCTCTGATTTTACTGATGTCTATTGGTCGAAGCGAAGACCAGTTAACTCGTTATTATAGCTTCTATTTGAGCTGATTATCGTGTGCGTAATAGATATCAATTTGCCGGCATCACATAAAATCTGCACCTTATGCGATGTCATATACATGCCAAAATGGCAGCCTCATACCTGACCGTTTGAGAGTAAGTGACATGACACTATTAAAAATAGCAACAAGCGCTCGTTTGGCTTCTTATATAGAAAGCCAGCGGGGAATGGTATACCTCAATCAAACCGATTTTACTGATGTTGCCGCTGTCGTGATGTCGGTTGAAGATGCGAATGCCGGTATATTGTCAAAATTGCATGATCTGGGTTTTGCTATTCCTACTTTTGTTGCTGTCACGGCACAACAGACGGTTTCTGCTGATTATTTGCCCCTGATTAAGGGGATTATTACGCTCGGCGAGGCAAACAAAGCTTTTTACAATGCTCAGGTAGAAGCTGCTGCCAGTGAGTATCAAAAAAATCTATTACCGCCATTTTTCTCAACATTGAAAAAATATGTCGAGATGAATAATTCAACTTTTGCTTGTCCAGGGCATCAGGGCGGCGAGTTTTTCCGTAAGCATCCTGCCGGTCGCCAGTTTTTTGAATTTTATGGCGAGACCATTTTCCGTTCAGATATGTGCAATGCGGATGTTAAACTGGGTGATTTATTGATCCATGAAGGTGCTGCCAAGGATGCACAAAAATATGCGGCTAAGGTCTTCAATGCGGATAAAACTTATTTTGTTTTGAATGGTACGTCGGCTGCTAATAAGGTGGTAACTAACGCCTTATTGACTCGCGGTGATTTGGTTCTGTTCGATCGTAATAACCATAAATCTAACCATCATGGTGCGCTGATTCAGGCTGGGGCGACACCAATCTATTTGGAAACTGCCCGCAATCCGTTCGGTTTTATTGGTGGTATTGATGCTCATTGTTTTGACGAGCGTTATTTACGCCAGCAATTGCGTGAAGTTGCCCCCGAACGGGCAGAAGAGGAGCGGCCATTCAGATTGGCAATCATTCAGTTGGGTACCTACGATGGTACGGTGTATAACGCACGTCAGGTGGTTGATAGTATTGGCCATTTGTGTGATTACATTCTATTTGATTCTGCGTGGGTAGGTTACGAACAGTTTATTCCGATGATGAAGGATTTCTCACCGCTACTGCTGGATTTAAATGAAAATGATCCTGGGATTATCGTGACTCAGTCAGTGCACAAGCAGCAGGCTGGTTTCTCCCAAACCTCGCAGGTACATAAAAAAGATAATCATATCAAAGGGCAAAAACGGCACTGTAATCATAAACGTTTTAATAATGCATTTATGTTGCATGCTTCAACTAGCCCGTTCTACCCATTATTTGCCGCACTGGATATTAATGCCAAAATTCATTCTGGTGACAGTGGCCGCCGTATGTGGATGGATTGTGTCAAGTTGGGCATCGATACCCGTAAACTATTATTAGAGCGCTGCTCTATGTTGCGGCCATTTATTCCTCCCACTGTCGGCGGTAAAAATTGGCAAGATTACGATACGGATATCATTGCTAATGACGCACGTTTCTTTAATTTTGTGCCTAATGAACGTTGGCATGGATTTGAAGGGTATAACCAAGACCAATATCTGGTTGATCCTTGTAAGTTATTACTGACGACACCGGGTATCGATGCCAACAGCGGCCAATATACTGAGTTTGGTGTTCCGGCAGCAATATTGGCTACCTTCCTGCGTGAGAATGGTATTGTGCCGGAAAAATGCGATCTGAATTCGATTCTGTTCTTGCTAACTCCGGCAGAAAATCCAGCAAAAATGGCGCATCTGGTTGATATGCTGGCTCAGTTTGAGCGCTACGTGGAGCAAGATGCTTTACTGTGTGATGTATTACCGACGATATATCGTAAGAATGAAGAGCGCTATCGCGGCTATACTTTACGCCAACTATGCCAAGAAATGCATGACCTCTATGTCAGCTATGATGTTAAACAACTGCAAAAGGATATGTTCCGCAAAGCCAGCTTCCCACCGGTGTTAATGAACCCGCAAGATGCCAATATCCAGTTTATCCGCGATAATATCGAGCTTGTCCCTATTGCCGAGGCTGAAGGGCGCATTGCTGCTGAAGGTGCACTACCTTATCCGCCGGGCGTATTGTGCGTGGTTCCGGGTGAAATGTGGGGTGGGGCGGTACAGCGTTATTTCCTGGCGTTGGAAGAGGGAATTAATTTATTGCCGGGCTTCTCGCCAGAATTACAGGGCGTTTATATCGAAAAAGGTGATGTAGAGTGGCGGCGTATCTTTGGTTATGTCATTACGCCGTAAACTGAGGTATTGTTAGACAGCCGATGAAAGTATCGGCTGTCTAACAAAAAATCATTACAAATTAGGAATATCAGTAACCTAAATAGCGCGCGACTAAAACTGTACCGGAAATCAGCAATAGGATATTTATTAATCGAATAAGCTGGTCGCGGCTTATCCCTAAACTGATTTTATTGGCGATAGCCAAACCAACTAGCATCCCCGGCACCAGCAGTAGCACCATCCATAAAATAGATAGATCCATATAGACCCCTGCCAGCGTAAATAAAATAACTCGCGTGAGGGTACTTAGGCCGATAAGCGTGGTCTGGGTGATCCGTAAATTATCTTTGCTAGCTATCCTGCCAGATAAATAAATAGCATAGATAAATCCGCCACTGCCAAACAACGCACTGAAGACACCGCCAATCAAGCCAAAAGGAATGGCTGCAACAGGTTTGAATTGCCCTTGTGGTTTACGCCGGCTGAGGGCATAAATGGCATAGAAAATAACAAATATGCCGAGCGCCAGTAGCAAAATATCGGGGCGAGTACGTAGCAGTAACGTCGCGCCGATCAGACTACCAATAATCATTAGTGGGACTAATCGCTTAAGTTCAGCAAGGTCGGCATGACGGCTATGGCGGGCCACATTGGTAATGGCTGCGAACATATCGACAATTGCCAATAATGGGACAATCTTAGCGACAGGAATAAATAGCGCCAATATCGGGCTGGCAATTAATGCAGAACCAAAACCTGTAATACCAAAGATTATATAAGCGATGACCATAGTGGAGAAGATTACCACCATTTCAAACAGGGTAAGTCCAAAGTCCATTTGCTCAATCTGCCGATAGTAGAGATAGAATGATTATCCATACTATAAACATTTTATTGCGAATGGTTGTTATTCAAATGTGCACTTTTGTCAGGCGATCACACTTTAGATATAAAAATGGCACAGGGGTTAGCTGTGCTATTCCAATTGTCCTTAAGAATTGACGTTGCAGATGATTTGCCAGCTACCTGCAACGCCAATTTCTTTGGCTATAAAATCCACTATCAACAAAATTAGTGGCGGCGATAGCTCTTCTGCGCGCTGTTCACTTTCACCAGATAACGGCGAGATTCACCAGAAGGGTGTTTAGTGGTCAGCGTTTGGAATACATCTCCAGGCGCCATATTGTTAATAATATTCACTGCCTGGATCTTATCGCTGGAGAATACCCGCAATACGCTACCTGCACCGCCGTTATAAGAGGTAATAACAGCATAACGCCGTGAGGTGGCATTCTGAATTCCGCCTAAATAGGTATTTTGCAGAATTGACAGATATGCAGTACCTGCATCAATATTATTTTCTGGATCAAACAGATAGCTACGGCTTGGTTGGCCACTTTTACCTTTCATTTTGAACACATCTCGCCCGGCAGTATGCTGCACAACTTGCATCAGGCCCAACGCATCAGAGCCGCTGACCGCATATGGGTTGAAGCTAGATTCTGTTTGCATAATTGCCAAGATCAATGACTCTTCGACGCCATAACGCTCCGCTGATTGGCGCACCAGTGGTAGGTATTTATGGGCGCGTTGATCCAGATGGTTAGGAACCAATTGCAAGGTGACCGACCAGATAACATGCAGGCCGGAAGTGCGTTTTTGCATTCTGGTTTGTAGCAGGTAATCAGCAAAATGGGCCGCACGCCATTCCCAGCGGATCGGCTGACCATTGTTATCTAGCACCTGCCCATAGAGGAACGGTTCTTTACTGATCTGAATATCGTTAACATCCGAATAGAGGTCGATAGAGCCGGGATCATCACCCATTAAAAGTGTGGTGATAATGGCCTGACGCAAGTGAGCCGCCGGATCTGTCGTGGCAATGGTTTCAACCGTAATCGTACCGGCATCGAAGTTGATATGGCTGCGGGTTTGATATTGATCCGTATACTTAACGTAATCTTTTGGCCCCGCGATTAAGACTTCTTTTAATCCCCAAATATTTTCAATGTTATGAGCAAATTGGCCCATTAAAATCTCAAAACCGTTGGTGTCTTTGACATAGGCTTCGTTTTCTGTTTGATTCTTATTGCCTGAGCAAGACACTAACAATGGTGCAATTACCAACAAAGCTAAAATTTTCTTCATCTTACAAGCCATATCTTGATGAGGCATAACAGCGGGGCCAGCGCAGACCCCGTGTGGTTACTTACTCGGTGGAGTATAACCTTCAATATGAACATCCTGCCCTTCGAACAGGAAGTTAACCATCTCCTGCTCTAGCAGTTTTCGGTCTTCCACATTCATCATGCTCAGTTTTTTCTCGTTAATCAGCATGGTTTGCTTGGTTATCCATTGTGACCAAGCCTCTTTTGATATTTCGTTATAGATACGTTTGCCGATTTCACCTGGATAGAGCTGAAAATCCTGCCCCTCAGCATCTGTTTTTAAAAAAGTGCAAAAAATCGTTCTGCTCATGCTAAATCCTCTTCTATGTTGCTATACCCTTCATACTTGAAGTTGCAGGGGGGTTAGCTATGTTGGTTACTCGGCTGTTTTGCCAACTGATGTAATAAACGTTCAACTGGGGCAGCCAATCCTACTGCGGGTGGTTGTGCTAAGTTATACCAGAGACCTGCACCATCATCCATGCATCCGCGGGATGATGCCGCATTCAACCACATCGGGACAATATCCAGATGGAAGTGACTGAAGGTATGACGAAAAGCAGTTAACTGCTGCAAGCCGCTGCTGGCAATACTCTGTTGCTGCAACCAACGCTCCAGTTCGGCTTGTTCAGCAAATTGTGGGAAGCAGAACAGCCCACCCCATAGACCTACTGGGGGCCGCTGTTCGAGCCATACCTGCGAGCCGTTTTGCATCAACAAAAAGTAAGCTGTTTTCTCTGGCAATGTCTGCTTGGGTTTTTTGCCAGGGTAGCGTGCCCAACTGTGATTAGCATAAGCCATACAACCGGTATTTAGTGGGCAAAGCTCACACTTGGGTTTAGAACGAGTGCAAACGGTGGCACCTAAATCCATCATCGCCTGATTAAACTGACCTACACCTTGGGCTGGCGTAACATCTTCACTGATTTGCCACAGGTGACCTTCGACTTCTTTTTTACCGGGCCATCCCTCAACCGCGTAACAACGGGCCAGCACTCGTTTAACGTTACCATCTAAAATAGGAAAATGTTTGCCTAACGAGAGCGACAAAATAGCCCCTGCGGTGGAGCGCCCAATCCCCGGCAATGCGAGAATCTCGTCAAAGGTAGTAGGGAACTCGCCTTGATGGCATTCAACAACCGTTTGGGCGGCTTTATGCAGATTTCTGGCACGGGCGTAGTAACCCAGCCCGGTCCATAAATGCAGAACTTCATCCAACGGTGCCGCTGCCAGCGCGCGGATATCAGGGAAGCGCAACATAAAGCGTTGAAAATAGGGAATGACGGTCGCAACCTGAGTCTGTTGCAACATCACTTCTGATAACCATACCTGATAAGGTGTTTTATCCAATTGCCACGGCAAGGTTTTACGGCCAAAGCGTTGGTACCACTCAAGTACCTCGTGCGCGAATTGTTGCGCTTGCATCATAAGTTGGTACCAATATCCGGCAGGTAATGAATTAGGGCTGGATTGCAGCATAGAGTTCTCACCCTGTAAACCCCCTTCGTACTTGAATCTACAACTGTGTTAGCGGCACTCACCCACTCGAATCCGCACCCGAATCACTGACTTGAATCGGCCACTTTGGTTATATCTACGTTATTTACTGCTTAATTTTGTACTTATGACGCCCAGAGTTGATAAACTACCGTATCTTTGCATAATGCGCGTTCACATACGCAATCAACAGACAGAAAGCACCATGATAAATGACGTCATATCCCCGGAATTTGATGAAAACGGCCGAGTCATGCGCCGTATTCGTAGTTTTGTCCGTCGTCAGGGGCGGCTGACCAAAGGTCAACAACTGGCGCTAGATAGCTACTGGCCGGTGATGGGCGTGGAATATCAGGCAACGCCGGTTGACATAAACACCTTGTTTGGCCGCGAAGCTCCGGTGGTACTGGAAATTGGTTTCGGGATGGGGACTTCACTGGTGACTATGGCTGCCAGTAATCCACAGCAGAATTTTCTGGGAATAGAAGTACATTCTCCGGGAGTTGGTGCTTGTTTGGGGTCTGCTCACGAGGCTGGGCTAAGCAACTTGCGGATCATGTGCCATGATGCAGTTGAAGTGCTGGAAAATATGATTCCAGATGCTTCACTGGATATGGTACAGCTATTCTTCCCTGACCCATGGCACAAAGCACGCCATAATAAGCGTCGTATCGTCCAGACGCCTTTTGTTGAATTGGTGAGAAGTAAATTAAAAGTGGGTGGCGTGTTCCATATGGCGACCGACTGGCAACATTATGCGGAACATATGCTGGAAGTGATGTCAGGTGTAAACGGATACCGCAACCTTTCAGAACAGAATGATTATGTTCCTCGTCCGGATTCGCGTCCGCTGACAAAGTTTGAATTACGTGGCCAGCGTCTGGGACATGGCGTTTGGGATCTAATGTTTGAGAGGAAAGAATAATGGCTAACAATCGCAGTCGTCGTTTACGCAAGAAGATGCATATCGGCGAGTTTCAGGAATTGGGTTTTTCCGTACAATGGTCCTTCCCTGAAGGGACTGGTGTTGATGTAATTGATGAAACTGTCGATGCTTTTATCGATGAAGTCATTGAAGCAAATGGTCTGGCATTTGATGGTAGTGGCTATTTGCAGTGGGAAGGTCTGATTTGCCTGCAAGAGATCGGTCATTGCACTGATGAGCACCGTGCGTTGGTTACTAAATGGCTGGAAGCTCGTAAGTTGAAAAATGTAGAAACCAGTGAGCTGTTTGATATCTGGTGGGATTGATCTTCCAGTTTAACGGCAGATAATTAATAAGGGCGCCTAAGCAGGCGCCTTTGTTTTTATCGGGCACGGCTAGTGGAAACTGTTACTGGGTTCTATTGGGAGCATCTTTTTGGCAAAAATTTTAGAGGTAGCAACAATCTTAAATAATGCCTTGCTGGCAGACATCTTGCAGCAGGTTCGCCCGCTGATTGGTCAGGGGAAGGTTGCTGATTATATTCCAGCGTTGGCAGAGGTCTCGGCAGATAAGCTGGGTATTGCTGTGTGTACGTTGGATGGCGAGATTTTTCAAGCTGGGGATGCTGATGAGCGCTTCTCTATCCAATCGATTTCGAAAGTGTTAAGTCTGACTCTGGCATTATCCCGTTACGGTGAGCAAGAGGTGTGGCAGCGGGTGGGCAAAGAACCCTCCGGCCAACCCTTTAACTCATTGGTTCAGCTAGAGTTAGAAAAAGGTAAACCACGCAATCCTTTTATTAATCCAGGGGCGCTGGTGGTATGCGATATGTTACAAAGTCGCTTGAGTGCGCCGAAGCAGCGGATGTTGGAAGTGGTGCGCCAACTCGTGAGCGATGATAGCATCAGCTATGATCCTCGAGTGGCCCGCTCTGAGTTCGAACATTCAGATCGCAACGCGGCTATCGCTTATCTGATGAAGTCTTTTGATAATTTTGATAACGATGTACTGACGGTGCTTCAGACCTATTTTCACTACTGCGCTCTGCGTATGAGCTGTGTCGAACTGGCTCGCTGTTTTGTCTATCTGGCAAACCAGGGGCGCAGTATTGGTGGGCATAGCCCGCTGATTACGCCGATACAGGCACGGCAAATTAATGCCTTGATGATTACCAGTGGCATGTACGATGGGGCGGGCGAATTTGCCTTCCGCGTTGGTATGCCGGGCAAATCAGGGGTAGGTGGCGGCATTATCGCTATAGTGCCGGATGAGTTGTGTATTGCGGTGTGGTCACCAGAATTGGACCATGCGGGGAACTCTCTTGCCGGAACTGCTGCCTTAGAGCTATTGGCACAGCGGATTGGCCGCTCCATTTTTTAAAACAGCGCTTCAGGAGTCTTATGTTACATAAAATGAACGCATTACGAACGGCAGCTCTGGCGGTATTGATGCTGACTGCTGGACAGGTGCAAGCTGAATATCAGTGCAGTGTAAAACCGCAGGATGATGTGATCATCAGCCCGCAATCTGTGCGGATAGTGGGGGCCAGCGGTAATTTGCAGATTTCGCCGGATGGCGATGTTACCCGTAATGGTAAAACACTGACGCTGACTGATGCGCAGCGCCAACAGGCGTTCCGTTACCAGACTGCATTGCGCAAAGATTTGCCGTGGATAGATCAGGGCGCGCAGCAGCATCTTGAAAAAGCACGAGTTTCTTTGGATAAAGTGATTGTTCAGCAATTGGGGAGCAGCAGTAATGTGCGTAACCGGCTCACCACATTGAATGATCAACTCAAGCAACAGATGAACCGTATCATTGAGAAACGTAGCGATGGTTTAACCTTCCATCATCAGGCCATCGATCAAGTAGAAAAAGATGGTCGCCAGTTAGTGCAGCAAAGTATGGGCGGTGTGTTGCAAGATAGCTTGAACGAGATGGGGGTTAAGCAGGCGACCAGTGGTAGTGGCGGTAATAATCCGTTGCAAGCGATTATGGGCAATCTGGGTGGGTTACAACAGGCTATTCAGAACGAATGGAACAATCAGGAACAGGAGTTCCAGCAGTTTGGCCATGAAGTCTGTGGGCGGGTGACGACACTGGAACAGCAGCGTAAGGATTTACTTAAGGCGCTGAACTAAATCCTCCTTGAACTTGAAGCCGCAGGGGGGAGCTAAAGCAGGTTCAGGTTGTGGGCTTCACCTGAACCTGCTTTTTTACGCATCAAGTTTACAAAAACAGTTCTAGCAGTGAGTTAAGGAATAATTTTCCTTTCTCGGTAATCTGCCAGTACTCCTCTGTTTCGATTAAATATCCTTTGGCCAATGCCTCGTCTAACTGTGGGCGAATGGTGCTTTCAGCCAGACCAGTGAAGTGGTAGAAATCTGCACGCGGTGCGGCTTCTAATAACCGGAAACGGTTCATAAAGAACTCAAAAGGCCGGTCAGCCGTTTCCACTTCATACTGTTTATCCAGATATTTACCCTGCATAAAGCCACGAGGATGTTTGGTTTTTATCGTCCGTAAGATACGGCCATCGCTAAAAGTGACTTTACCGTGCGCCCCGCAACCAATGCCCAGATAATCACCAAAACGCCAGTAATTGAGGTTATGTTGACACTGGTAGCCCGGTTTGGCATAAGCCGAGGTTTCATATTGCTGATATCCGGCAGCAGTAAGTAATTGATGCCCCTGCTGGAAAATATCCCATAGTGCATCGTCATCTGGCAGAACCGGCGGGCGTGAACTGAAACCAGTATTAGGCTCAATCGTCAGTTGATACCAAGATAAATGCGGCGGATTCAGTGCGATAGCTTGGCGCAAATCGTCCAGCGCCTCTTCCAATGTTTGATCAGGCAAGCCATGCATTAAATCCAGATTAAAACTACGTAAATTCAGTGAGGTTGCCAGCTCCGCGGCTCGTTTAGCTTCATCTGGCCCATGAATCCGCCCAAGACGCGTTAATTTCTGTGCGCTAAAGCTTTGTACGCCGATGGAGATACGGTTAATACCGGCGCGTTGATAGCCGCTGAAGCGGTCAGCCTCGACCGCGCCTGGGTTTGCTTCCATGGTGATTTCAGCATCGGCTGCAAGGGGGAGTCTGGCACGCACACCATCAAGCAGTTGTTGCATCGCTGCGGCGCTGAGTAAACTCGGGGTGCCCCCACCAATAAAAATAGTGCTGATTTCACGACCACTGGTCAGTGGTACGTCGGCATCAAGATCCGCTAATAAGTGTTCTACATATTCCTGATGAGGAACATCACCTTTCAGTGCATGAGAGTTAAAGTCACAGTAAGGGCACTTCTGCACACACCAGGGAATATGAATATAGAGACTGAGCGGCGGTAACTTAAGCATTACGTAGTGCATCCAACATCAGTTTCAGCGCCTGACCACGGTGTGAGACTGCGTGCTTCTCTTCACGAGTTAATTCTGCGGCGGTTTTACTCAACGCCGGGATGTAGAAAATAGGATCATAACCAAATCCAGCCGCACCAGCAGGTTGATGGGCAATCACACCCGGCCATTGGCCGTGAAATACTAAAGGTGTTGGGTCTTCTGCATGGCGCATGTAAACCAGCACGCAGTGGAATTGGGCGCTGCGTTTTGCATCGGGGACATCTTTCAACGCCACTAGCAGTTTTTCGAGGTTATCTTGATCACTGGCATCAGTACCCGCGAAGCGTGCGGAGTAAATTCCTGGCGCGCCACCTAGCGCATCAACAGCAAGGCCTGAGTCATCTGCGATAGCCGGTAAACCGGTAATTTGTGCGGCATGGCGCGCTTTTAATATGGCATTTTCGATAAAAGTTAAGCCAGTTTCATCGGCGGATTCTACGCCTAGTTCGGTTTGTGCGACGACATCCAAACCAAAATCGGCCAGCAAATTTGCCAACTCACGCACTTTGCCGGGGTTACCGGTGGCTAATACTATTTTTTGCATGGAGGGGATCCTGAATTTTATTAGAGCTGACAGTTATTCTTGCGGGAAGTCCCATCACTCGAGCAGTGCCGCAACTTCTGGTGGGATCTGTTGCGGGTTAACAATTTTGATCTGTTTGTGCCGCCCCAGTTCACCTTTTTCAATAACTACCTGACTTTTGGCTACCCGAAATTGTTTAGCGATAAACTTGATCAAATGGGTATTAGCTTGACCATCTACGGGCGGGGCGGTAATGGCGACTTTTAGTTCATCGCCATGTAACCCGACTATCTGATCACGGCTGGCTTTGGGCTGAATATATAGCCTCAAAACCAGCCCGTCCAGCAAGGGTGTTACTGCACTCACAACATAACCCAAAGCTCGCCTAGCATATCCATACCTAAGAAGTTGATCAGATACAGGATAAGAATAACGATCATCGCCGAAAAATCGATACCACCCATGGCCGGTAAGATGCGGCGAATCGGAGCCATTAAAGGCTCAGTCAACTGATACAGCAGATAGTCCATCGGACTGCGGCCCTGACTCACCCAACTCATCAATGCACGGATAATCATCACCCAGAAAATCAGGTAACCCGCAGCTTTAAACAGTGCTATAACACCAAACAGCAGATTATAAGGGTTGAGTGAGATTGCACCGCTACCAATCAGCAGCAACAGTGGGAACTTGATGGTCATCAGCAAGTATGCCAGCAGCAGTGATGCGCTGTCGATTGGCCCCATTGAAGGAATAATCCGACGCAGTGGGCCAACAATCGGCTGGGTGATTTTCACCACAAATTGTGAGAATGGGTTGTAGAAATCGCCGTGAACCCACTGCATCCAGATACGCAACAGCAGTACCATCACATACAGGTCAATGACCGTTTTGGCCAAAAAAGTCAGCGTTAGCATGAGTTGCTTTAGTCCTTATCCTTAATTTTGGATATACGCAAATAGAGATTCTATCACGTACTTTATACACCCCTATCTTAACGAGAAAGCAATAAGGGTAGTGTCGGATTTTGTAAATTTTGTCGTGGTTAGAACAGCTTTTCCATTTCTTTCGCTCGTTTGATAGCGGCTTGCATGGCGCTGGCAACAGTTGCGGATAAATGCTGCTCGTTAAATACCCTAATTGCCTCGGCTGTAGTCCCTCCTTTCGAGGTTACCTGCTCCCGCAGCGCCGAGAGTGGCAATTGCGGGTTCGCTTCCACGAGTGCAGTCGCTCCAGAGGCGGCTTGTTGTACCAGCAGACGTGCAGTTTCACTATCAAAACCTAACCGTTCGGCTTCCTGTTGCATTGCTTCCATAAACAGGAAGAAATAGGCTGGTGCACTGCCTGCTGCAGCAATAACGTTGTTAATGTCGTCCTCGTCATTCACCCAACAGACTTTACCCACTGCCTTCATCAGCGAAGCGGTAAAGTTGCGATCGTTTTGCGAAACCTGCTCCGGTGCATATAGGCCGCTCATCCCTTTACCCACCAGCGATGGGGTATTAGGCATAATACGCACCAAATTGAGTTTATCCCCCAAGAGCGCATAGAAACGTGAGACCTGAACACCCGCAGCAATGGAAAGTACCAGTTTGTCAGTGAAATCGACATTGTTTCGCAATGCCTGGCATACATCGGCCATTAATTGCGGTTTAACCGCTAAAACGACCACCCCGGCTTTTTGTGCCTGAGAGTTATTATCATCACTACTGATGACACCAAATTCAGCGGCCAGAGCATCACGATTTTTAGCGGAAGGCGCGCAAACGCTGATCATTTTAGCGGGATAACCACCGGCAACCAAACCCGCGATAATTGCGCGTGCCATATTGCCAGCGCCAATGAATGTTATGTTGCGATGTTGCATCAATTTCTCCTATGCCCTTGGTACTTAAAGCCGCAGCCCGAAGGTGTTAATTAACATTAGCGGCTCTGACGCCAATGACTTTGGGGGTTAAGCGCGGGTACCAAAAATGGCAGTACCAATACGCACTAATGTACTTCCGGCACTAATAGCGGCCGCCATATCATCTGTCATGCCCATAGAAAGCGTATCCATCTGAGGGTAGCTGGCTTTTAAAGTCAAGAAAGCCTGATTCATTTGTTCAAATACAGCCAGTTGCCGCTGGTAATCGCTTTCCGGTGCAGGAATAGCCATCAACCCCCTTAAGCTCAGGTTAGGCAGTTCGCTAATACTGGCTGCTAATGCGGGTAGCTCTGTTAAGGCAATCCCTGACTTACTTTGCTCATCACTGATATTGACCTGAATCAGTATATTCAGCGCGGCCATCGCTGCCGGGCGCTGAGTGCTTAGGCGCTGGGCTATCTTTAGCCGATCGACGGTATGGCACCAGGCAAAATTTTCTGCCACTAACCGGCTTTTATTGGATTGCAGCGGGCCAATAAAGTGCCATTCAAGATCGGTACTATGGGCGTTATTGGCAAAATAGTGGATTTTATCGACCCCTTCCTGCACATAGTTTTCGCCAAAAGCATATTGCCCAGCCGCGATGGCTTCTTCGATAGCGCTCACAGGTTTGGTTTTACTGACTGCAAGCAATGTCACTTCTTGTGGAGAGCGTGCGCAATTGTGTGCAACTGTTGCGATCCGCGCTCTGACATCCTGTAGATTCTGCTCAATTGTGCTCATATGGACCCAGGAGTTTGATATGGATTTCACCGGTCTGGATGATAAAGACACCGACCTGGATAACCCTGTATTTAGCGGTGGCACAGCTAAATGCATTGATTTAGAAAGTCCTGAACATACCGATGATGTCTTTGACGAACAGGACTTCGCAAATAAGGTGGCGGCTAGTGTAAATCATAACGCATCGGATCTGCACCTTTGTACCGGTTATCATCCGGTATTACGTATCGATGGTGCACTGAAAACCTTCACGCATTGGCCACGGGTGAGTGCCAACTGGCTCAATAAGTTCTGTCGGCATTTATTAAGTGAGGAGCAATATCGTCGATTGTGGCAAATGGGGCAGGTGGACTGCGCTTACACAACAGTTACCGGGCAAAGGCTACGGGCTAATATTTTTCAGCAGCAGCAGGGGCAATCGGTAGCTTTTCGTATTATCTCTGCGGCTTGCCCATCACTGGAGGAATTGGATGTCCCACCGATTATTCACCAACTCATTGAGCAAGAGAATGGGTTGATTCTGGTTACCGGTGCAACGGGCAGTGGCAAGTCCACGACATTAAGCGCGATGATTAGTGCCATCAATCAGCATCAGGCGCGTCATATCATTACGCTTGAAGATCCGATTGAGTTTGTCCATAGCAGCCTTTCATGTTTGATCCAGCAGCGGGAACTGGGGAGCCATACCCCATCTTTTAGTCATGCCTTAACTGGGGCGCTGCGTCAGGATCCCGATATTATTTTGTTGGGTGAGTTACGTGATCTGGATACGATTCGTTTAGCCCTAACCGCCGCTGAAACGGGGCATTTGGTGCTGGCTACGTTACATACTCGCACTGCAACACAGGCAATTGATCGGTTGGTAGATGTTTTCCCTGCGGCAGAGAAAGCCACTATTCAGGCACAATTGGCAGCCAGTTTGCGTGCCGTTATCGCACAAAAATTGTGCCATAAGGTGGGCGGTGGGCGCATAGCTGTATTCGAGATCCTGACACAAACCACGGCAGTCAGTCATTTGATTCGCGAAGGTAAAACCTATCAGCTAGCGAATGTGATACAAGCTGGTGCGCAATGGGGGATGCAAACTTTTGAGCAAGGGATGGCACAGCGGGAGGAACAGGGCGTATTGGCTGAGCATCATATTAGTCAATTAAGATAGAGCCGCTAACACCGCCACGGCTCCAAGTACGAAGGGTAATTATGCTGAAGGGATCTGCTGAGTAATACAGTGAATATTCCCCCCACCGAGCAGGATCTCTCGGGCGGGAACACCGGTAATGGCAAAGTCTGGGAACATCTTTTGCAACAGATCTTGCGCCAGCCCATCGGTGCGCTCATCCAACAACGGGTAAATAATTTGTTGGTTACTGATCAAAAAGTTGACGTAAGAGCCAGCCAGTCGTTCACCTGCAGTACGCGGAACTGCATCGCTGGATAGCACGTCGAAAGTCTCTTCTTCGGTGTTATACAGCGGGCCGGGAGCGGGTAGTTTCCAGATTTTTAGCTTGCGGCCTTTGGCATCAACCGCGTTGGATAACACATCAAAAGCAGCAACTGATCGTGCGTACTGTGGATCCTGTTGATCGTCGGTCCAATGTAGAGCAACTTCACCTGGGCGAACAAAGCAGCACATATTGTCGATATGACCATCAGTTTCATCGTTATAAACGCCATCTTGCAACCAGATGAAGTGTGTAACACCCAGGTATTCACGCAATAACTGTTCAATCTGCGCTTGATTCAGATGCGGATTGCGGTTTGGATTCAGTAAACATTCAGCGGTGGTTAGCAGAGTACCTTCACCATCGGTGTGAATCGACCCACCTTCTAATACCAGAGGGGCGCTGTAATGGGCATTATGCAGGAAGTCACTTACCTGAACGGCAACTTTCTCATCTTGTTGCCAGTTGGCATACAGGCCACCGTTAAGGCCGCCCCATGCGTTGAATTGCCAATCCACCGCACGGCGTTCACCGCTACCGTTAATCACCATTGTCGGGCCGGTGTCACGCATCCAGGCATCATCACTGGCCATTTCGACCAGTGTTACGTTAGCTGGCAGGGTTGCTTTAGCCTGAGCCATAAATTCGGCGGGCACGCCCATAAATACGGGGGTTGTGCCGCTGATGGCCGCAGCGACTTTGGCAAACGTCTGCTGAGCGGGAGCACCCTTGCCACGCCAGTTATCTTGACGATATGGCCACAACATCCAGACCGCATCCTGCTTTGCCCATTCGGCAGGCATAAAGAAGCCATCCTGTTGCGGTGTGCCGGGTAGGGCTTGTGAAGCTGAAACTTGTAACATCGCGTCTTGTGCAGACATAAATTATCTCCGGGTCTTGCCGTCAGAAGTCGCTAAAGCCTGATACATTTCCGGGCGGCGATCGCGGAACAAGCCCCATGAAGCGCGCTGTGCCGCAATCTCTTGCAAATCAAACTCATGCACCAAAACAGCTTCGTCTGTTTTGTTAGCCTGAGCCAGCAGAGCGCCAGTTTGGTCAGCAATGAACGAAGATCCGTAGAAGGTCATTTCCAGGCCCGCTATAAATTTACTTTTCTCGGTACCGATACGGTTAGACGCAATTACGGGTACCAGGTTTGCAGCGGCGTGGCCCTGCTGCACTCGGGTCCAGTGTGGTTGGCTATCGATTTCAGGATAGGCCGGTTCGGAGCCAATTGCGGTCGGGTAGAAGATAATTTCCGCACCAAGCAGTGCCAGACTACGGGCCGTTTCTGGGAACCATTGATCCCAACAGATGCCGACGCCAACTTTGGCATAACGAGTTTGCCAGACTTTAAAACCGGTATCGCCCGGAATAAAGAATTGTTTTTCCTGATAAGCCGGGCCGTTAGGGATATGGGTTTTACGATACACATCCAGCACTGAGCCATCAGCATCAATCATAACCAGCGAGTTATAATAAGCGTTGTTGGCTTTCTCAAAGAAGCTCAGCGGTAACACCACTTCCAGCTCGGCGGCCAGTTTGGCGAAGTGCTTAATTAACGGGCTATTATCCAGCTCTTGGGCCAGTGCATAGTGTTCCGGGCTTTGATCAATACAGAAATAAGGTGCGGCAAACAGCTCCTGAATCAGGATGATCTGTGCGCCTTTGGCGTGCGCTTGACGCACCAGTTTCTCAGCATTTTCAATGTTCTTAGGCAGGTCCCAAGAGCAAGCCATTTGAGTCGCAGCAACAGTCACTTTTGTCATGAGAAAACCTCAATAAATGTAAAAAACACCCGCATGGGGTGTGCAATATTTTGAGCCGCTGATTGGCATAGGTTCAGTATACAATCCTGTGGGCGCAGGTGTCACGATATGCGGGGGATTGTCAAACCAGACGGTGGAAACACAATATGCAGAACAGTAACCGAAGCTGAATAAAATCCGATTCAACCCGCCTGTTCATCAAACCAACTTTCCAGAATAATGACCGCAGAGGCGGCATCGACACTGCCTTTATCCAACGCACGGTAACCACCACTGTCGAACAAGTTGGCGCGAGCTTCTACTGTGCTGAGGCGTTCATCCTGTAAGGCTATTTGTACACCAAAGCGGCCATGTAAGCGGTTGGCAAATCTACGCGCGCGCGCGGTTAGGGGTTGCTCGGTGCCATCCATATTCAGCGGCAGCCCGACGACAACTAAATCAGGTTGCCACTCTTTCAGCAGTTTTTCGACTTTCTGCCAGTCTGGTGTGCCATCTTGCGCTTTAAATGACGTTAGCGCGCGGGCAGTGCCGGTCACTTCTTGTCCAATGGCTACGCCGATACTTTTAGTCCCAAAATCAAAGGCAACAATTGTACGATTAGCCATTAAGCGTGTCCTGCTTGCGGAGCAATATTAAAGATATTGATACCCAACTTGTTGGCTGCAGCCTGCCAGCGTTCAGCAATTGGCGTGTGGAACAGAATGTTAGTGTCAGCCTCAATCGTCAACCAGGCGTTGTCCAGCAATTCCTGTTCTAGCTGCCCCTGTTGCCAGCCTGCATAACCCAATGCCACCAGTAAATTTTTAGGTTGTTCTGGTGTCCCTAGCGTCTCCAGTACATCTTTGGAGGTGGTTATCATCGTATCGGGTGAGATAGGAATACTGGAGCCGAAACCTTCACGGGGTGAATGCAGGATAAAACCCCGATCCTCTGCCAATGGCCCACCGGCTAATACCGGTTTATCCAGACGTATCGCCGGGTCTCGTGGTGAAGGATTGATTTTTAGTTTTTTCAGCACGGTTTCTACTGTGAACTGCTCCATAGGCTTGTTTATCACCAAACCCATTGCGCCCTCTTGGTTATGCTCGCAGATGTAAATAACCGAGCGCATAAATTGAGGGTCCTGAAGTGAAGGCATAGCGATAAGAAAATGATGCTGTAAATTCATTATGTTATATAGGGGATTCGCTGAGTTAAGGGGTGAACTTTTGTCAGTATGCGGATAAATGCCAATAAAGTCACGGATCCCCTTCGTCCTTGAAGCCGCAGGGGTGTTGGCTGCGTTCACGCACCCGAATCACTTACTTGAGTAAGCTCATCGGGATTTACTCTCTTGCCGCCTACCTGCAACTCCAATGACTTTGGGGAGGATCCTTCACCCTTGAAGCCGCAGGGGTGTTGGCTGCGTTCACGCACCCGAATCACTTGACTGCGTAAGCTCATCGGGATTTACTCTCTTGCCGCCTACCTGCAACGCCAATGACTTTGGGGAGGATCCTTCACCCTTGAAGCCGCAGGGGTGTTGGCTGCGTTCACGCACCCGAATCACTTACTTGAGTAAGCTCATCGGGATTAATGAGCCTCATCCTTGAGGCTCACCCTGCGGGCTAGCATAACTGCTGTTCAAATCGGTTCCCGACCAATTTGTTACTCTCTTGCCGCCTACCTGCAACTCCAATGACTTTGGGCGGGGTATCCGGTTTATTTATTAGCTAACCGCACTTCAATTGCATCCATCAGCATTTTGGTGATGGACACATCCGGGAAGGCAGCTTCAATTTCGCGGATGCAGGTCGGACTGGTGACGTTAATTTCAGTCAGACGATCGCCGATAATATCCAATCCGACAAAAATTAAGCCTTTTTGCTTCAGTACCGGTGCGACAGCGCGGGCAATGGCCCAGTCGCTCTCACTAAGTGGACGAGCTTCGCCTCGGCCGCCGGCCGCCAGATTACCACGGGTTTCACCTTGAGCCGGGATACGTGCCAGGCAGTAAGGTACCGGCTCGCCGTCAACCACCAAGACCCGTTTATCGCCTTCTTTAATGGCGGGCAGGAAGTTCTGCGCCATGCAGAATCGGCTGCCCAATTCGGTCAGCGTTTCAATAATCACCGACAGGTTAGGATCATCTTGTTTCACACGGAAGATTGAGGTCCCTCCCATTCCATCCAGTGGTTTCAGAATGATATCACCGTGTTTTTGATGGAATTTACGAATGCGGTCTTTATCGCGGCTGACCAGGGTATCCGGGGTTAATTCAGGGAACCAGGCGGTAAACAACTTCTCATTACAGTCACGCAGGCTCTGCGGCTTGTTCACGACCAGTGTGCCCTTATCTTCTGCGCGTTCGAGAATATAGGTGGCATAGATGAATTCAGTATCAAACGGCGGATCTTTGCGCATCAGGATGACATCAAGGTCGTGCAGGGGGATATCCTGTTCAGCGCCGAAATTGAACCAACTCTCTTTATCCTGTTTTACGCTGAGTAGACGGGTACTGGCTCTGCCTTCACCGCCCTGTAAGTACAGGTCGCCCATCTCCATGTAATGCAGTTCCCAACCACGGCGCTGTGCTTCCAACAGCATGGCGAAGCTGGAGTCTTTCTTGATATTAATGGACGAGATTGGGTCCATTACGATGCCGAGCTTGATCATTCTTCTCTCCTAGTGGGAACGAATTTTATCCCAGATCACCAAACCGCACCTGTAAAGCAGTGATTGCGGTAAGCGCTGTAGTTTCGGTACGTAGAACTCGCGGACCTAGCAGGATATCAGTAAATCCAAGGCGCGAGGTCATGGCAATTTCATCGGCAGAGAGGCCGCCCTCCGGGCCAATCAACAAACGCACGTTGTTGAGTGTAGGGGGAAGGGTATTGATGCTGTTGCTGGCGCGCGGATGCAGGTTCAGTTTCAGGCTATCATCCTGCTCAGCACACCAGTCTGATAGTTGCATGGCGCTACGGATTTCCGGGATCCTATTGCGGCCACACTGTTCGCAGGCAGCGATAGCAATTTTCTGCCATTGCTGGAGTTTCTTCGCTAAACGTTCGCCATCAAGCTTAACCCCACAACGTTCAGAAAACAGCGGAGTAATCACATTGACACCCAATTCAATGGATTTTTGCACCGTAAATTCCATTTTCTCGCCACGGGAAATCACCTGACCCAAATGTAAGTTCAGTGGTGATTCACGGTCTTCCAATTGCCCTTCACCAAGCCGAACCAGCAGGCTTTTTTTATCTGAGCGGACAATTTCGGCGGCAAAAACCTGGTTGCTGCCATCAAATAATTGCAGGCTTTGGCCTTCAGTCATCCGCAGTACACGGCCTACATGATTGGCAGCTTCATCACTGAGCGCCAATTCGGTATTTGCCTGTAAAGGCTGCGGATGATAAATGCGGGGGATGCGCATGAGTTGCTCTGAGTCCTGAAACGAAAACGTTGACCAGTATACTAGATTAGCCTTTTCGCTGCTGGCAAGCCCGTTGTACATAAGGGTTATGATTACCCTGAGCTTTAGCCACCCGCTCATCACGCTGGCATTCCCAGTCCGTGACGGGATACTGGCGGTTCCAGACCTCAAATAGCTTGCTTTGTTGGCTGGAAAGTCGCAGTTGATACTGGTCACGCATATAAAAATAGGTGCGTGCAATTGCTCCGCGAGCACGTACTGGCGGCTCTGCCAGTTTATTTTTAAAATCGATTTTCATATCACACTGGCCGTATTGGCCCTGGCCGCCATTCCATTGGGAATACATGAAGTTACTGCGGTCACCATTCACTTCGCCAATAGCCGGTTGCAGATTGTGTAAATCGGTCTCTATCTGGCGATAGATGGGATCTTTAGTGCAGTTTTTGCGGCCACCTTGTTGCCAGCATTGGCGCTGGTGGCCAAATTGCCACGCTGGAACCACATGCTCCCACTCAATCCTTGCCGCTCGCTGGGCGTTTTTTCTTGGTTGATAGCCGCAGCTTTTTAGGTCAGGAATACCTTTTTTGCCTTGCCAATCAATTTTGCATCCGCAGTAAAAACTGCCGGGTGCATCCTGATTAATTTTTGCAGCGACCGCTTTAGCCTGAGAAAAGTTATTAATGCTTTGACTGTGACTGACCAGAGGAAGCAACGAGGGGGATAAAACCAGCAGGAATAGAATATTGCGTAACATATCTCAAAACAGCCCGATGATGAAAAGCAGGCAGGTTATAGATAATACTGATGGATAGCAAATTAACATGCTGTTTTATAACAAGTAACGCTAATTCCTAATAACTTTTTAGTGCGCTAAATTGCAGCTTTTCGCCACAGTTGCGGCAGCGATATTCACTCTCGCCACGTTGCACTTTATTGTGGCGGCGAATGGTTAAAGCGTGTTGCTGGCATTTGCACTGATAATTGAAGGTCTTACTGCGCACTGAGGCCACTTCAAACTGATGGGTGCGGCTGGCAGGGACTTGCAATACCTGCTCCATCATCCAGCGCCATTCTTTACCATGGGGGGCAACCCGGCCAAATTGTCGATACACCAGTAAGTGAGCCAGTTCGTGCGGGACGACCTCCTCGATAAAATCCTGCTGATTTTCCAGTAACAATACGGGGTTAAGGCGAATTTCGAAGGATTGCAGGTAAGCACTACCCGCGCTAGTACCGCGTTGATGGTAGTTGATTTTCGGCTCCGAATAGGCGGTACCAAGATGCTGATTCGCTAACTGCAATTTGTGGCGCAGGCAGCGCATAACGGCTTGCTGTAACGCGATTGGGATTCTTTGTGTACTCATATCGCCGAAGAATAAAACGGCCGATAAGCAGATGCAAGCCAGTAGGCAGGACTATTTTTAGTAGATTATTATATAAAAACATATAATATAAAAATATATAATGAAATATGATCATCCGAAGGGCTTATGAATAACCATCAAACGATCAGCATGGATCTTATGAGGCAAGCGGCAGCAGCGGCTTGTGATGTATTACGCATACTGTCGAATGAGGATCGCTTGCTCTTACTGTGTCAATTGAGTCAGGGAGAAAAAGCAGTCGGTGAATTAGAAGCCGCATTGGGGATTCATCAACCGACGTTATCACAACAGCTTGGTGTGCTGCGTAGTGATGGGCTAGTGAACACTCGCCGTGAGGGTAAACGTATTTTTTACTCAATTGCCGATAGCAAAGTTTTAGCGCTGCTTGAGGTGCTTTATCAGCTTTATTGCCCACAAGAGAAGGAGGCAATATGACCATCGATTGGATTAACTTTACCCCTTACAGTGCACTGGCCGGAGGGGCAATATTGGGTGTTGCAGTAACGTTTCTATTGTTAGCTACTGGCCGGATTGCTGGTATTAGTGGCATTTTGGGGGGCTTACTTCCGCCAAAAGCAGGAGATAGCGGCTGGCGGCTGGCATTCATCATCGGTTTGGTTACTTCACCTTTGGTTTATTCGCTGTTTACTGCGTTACCGGCTATCCAAATTGATGCCGGTTTGCCCACTCTGATTTTAGCCGGATTGCTGGTAGGAATTGGGACGCGCTATGGTGCCGGATGTACCAGTGGGCATGGCGTCTGTGGGCTAGCACGTTTTTCGCCACGTTCACTGGTGGCGACATTGAGCTTTATGTTTACCGGCTTTATCACCGTGGGGCTGGTTCGCCATCTCTTTGCTTAGGAACAGAATATGAATCTATTTTTCTCGCTGTTGGCCGGGCTGATATTTGGTTTGGGCCTGATAGTGGCAGGTATGACGAACCCTGCCAAGGTACTCGGTTTTCTCGACATCGGCGGTTTATGGGATCCGTCACTGGCATTGGTGATGGCAGCCGCAGTGGCTATCGCGACACTCGGTTTTACCTGGGCCAAAAAACGTAAAGCCAGTTTGCTGGGGCAGCCCTTGCAATTGCCAACCTCTAATCGTATTGATCGGCGGTTAATTGGCGGTAGCCTGTTGTTTGGCGCCGGTTGGGGATTGGCGGGGATATGCCCTGGGCCGGCGCTGGTATTGCTGGGCGCTGGGATGTTCAAAGGGGTTATCTTTGTCGCCGCAATGGTGGCGGGGATGGCAATATTTAGCCTATTAGAACGTGCTCGTTAGTGATAAAAAAACCCCGCCAGGCGGGGTTTTTGCTGTTCAACGCTTAACGGTTGAAACTTATTTCAAGCCAGCAGCCTCACGCAGCAAGGCGGCTTTGTCGGTTTTTTCCCAAGGGAATTCTTCACGACCAAAGTGACCATAAGCGGCGGTTGCTTGATAGATCGGATGCAACAGATCCAGCATCTGAATCAAGCCATAAGGGCGCAGTTCGAAGAATTCACGCACCAAGGTAATCAATTGATCCTCAGAGACCTTACCCGTGCCGAATGTTTCCACCATGATGGAGGTGGGTTCTGCCACACCAATGGCGTATGAAACCTGAATCTCGCAACGGTCAGCCAGGCCAGCCGCAACGATATTTTTCGCCACATAACGGGCAGCATATGCCGCTGAGCGGTCAACTTTGGATGGATCTTTACCGGAGAATGCCCCACCACCATGACGAGCCATGCCGCCGTAGGTATCAACAATGATTTTACGCCCAGTCAGACCACAGTCGCCCATTGGGCCACCGATAACGAAACGGCCTGTCGGGTTGATATGATATTTGGTGGCTGCGGTGAGCCACTCAACAGGTAGAACCGGCTTGATAATCTCTTCCATCACCGCTTCTTGTAAATCTTTCAGACTGATATCTTCTGAATGCTGTGTTGACAGAACAACCGCATCAATACCGACAATCTTGCCGTCATCATATTGGAAGGTAATCTGGCTTTTTGCATCCGGGCGCAGCCACGGCAAGGTGCCATTTTTACGCACTTCAGCCTGACGCTTTACCAAACGGTGAGCATAGGTAATAGGTGCAGGCATTAAAACGTCGGTTTCATTAGTGGCATAGCCGAACATCAGGCCCTGATCACCCGCGCCTTGTTCTAAGGGGTCTGAACGGTCAACACCCTGATTAATATCAGGTGATTGCTTCCCAATCGCACTTAAAACGGCGCAAGAGTTAGCATCAAAACCCATCTCAGAATTAACATAACCGATTTCGCGCACGGTTTTACGGGTGATCTCTTCGATATCTACCCATGCGTTAGTGGTAACTTCACCGCCAACTAATACCATACCCGTTTTGACATAGGTCTCGCAGGCAACACGCGCTTTCGGATCTTGTGCAAGAATCGCGTCAAGAACCGCATCTGAAATCTGATCAGCAATTTTGTCTGGATGCCCTTCAGAAACAGATTCCGACGTAAATAAGTGTTTAGCCATTATTTTCTTTACCTTGAATACAAGTGAAAAGTCACTGCATAGCGTTGGGTGCCAGACAACAGAAGCCTACGTTTGGTTAGGTCTTCTGGTACGTTGACGTTTTACAACGCCTCTTTAGGCAAAGCCTTTAGCAGTCGATCCCATTCGTACTTGAAGCTGCCTAGTTGTTAGCTGCGAGCAGTCTCCCGAGCCACTTACCTGGGTAAGCTCATCGGGCTGGTTCGTTTGCTGTCTACAGGCAACGCCAAGTTTTTTGGGCGTATAAATTTAGAAGCCTTGCATGATTTGTCGCACACGTAGCATTCTAGCAATTAAAATGTTTGGATGTATT
Organism: Yersinia sp. FDAARGOS_228; assembly: GCF_002073315.2. Lineage (NCBI taxonomy): Bacteria > Pseudomonadati > Pseudomonadota > Gammaproteobacteria > Enterobacterales > Yersiniaceae > Yersinia > Yersinia sp. FDAARGOS_228. The sequence continues at coordinate 4,718,068 of NZ_CP020409.2, read as the reverse complement.
AACATCTGGACGTCTATTTTAGGTCAGCTTTTACTCTTAATGCCAGCCCTTTTTGCATCAAGATATTTCTTACTTTGGTTGTCATGGTGTTTATTTACCGCTTGATACAGTTATACCCGTCATCTTTCAAGCTGCATGTGCGTTGGCTACACTCAATAGCCCGAATCACTTACGACAGTAAGCTCATCGGGATTATCTTGCTTGCCGCCTTCCTGCAACTCGAATTATTTAGGGTCTGCGCGCTATTTTCATTTTGCATTTTGCTCGCGTTATAGGTATAAACTGCGCGCGCAGCTTATTTGATATGCAATGATGAAGATGGCAGAAGATGACATTAGCTCATTGTTAGATTTGCAGAGTTTTGCACTCAGGTGCTTAACCGTGAATGGGCACGAAAATAGCGGCGTCATCGAACTGTTACTTAATCTGTCTATACCCAATAGATTTCAATATGCAGCCAATACCCCTGCAACTTGAAAGATGACGGGTCTATTTAAAGTCTTGTCCGTTCAATCTGAGCGGCATGCGTGGAGGTGGTTGGATTAATGATCCGTTGTCAACTGGTTGCTGCACATCAACAGCTACGTCGTTCTGACGTTCAATCCCCCTTTGCAACCTTCCTTTCTTGTACTCCATCAAGGCGATGTTACACCCACATGGGTGCGTCTCAGGATTCGCGGGCGGGTTAATAACCGTCTGAAGCACTGAATCCGACTAGCTTGATCACTTTGCGGCTAATCCGATTCACAAAATCTCAATACGTATTTACAGTCGAACGTATTTTCCATTTAAACGTGTTTTACCCTTTTGGGTAATGAATAGCTGAGTGATAAACCGCTCGTGGATAGCGCTTTGCGGCGTAATATTCTGCCGATTCGGCGTCCACGTGGGTTGTCCTTGCTGGTTGTAGCTGCGATAGTGGCTGACTTTATCGTCAGTATCGCAATAGAGGCGAATTATGTCTGATGATAACTTGATTGGCCGTCCGTCAACTGCGGGCGCACATGTTTCTTTACGCTCCATGCAGGAGGTTGCCATGAATGACCGTAATGCCAGCAAGATGCTGAGCACGTATAACGTCGCCTACTGGGGTGGCAACTATTATGACGTCAACGAGTTGGGTCATATCAGCGTTTGCCCTGATCCAGATGTTCGTGAGGCGCGTGTCGATCTGGCGCAACTGGTCAAAGGAATGCAGCTCGAGCAGGGGCAACGTCTGCCTGCATTATTCTGTTTCCCACAAATTTTACAACATCGCCTGCGCTCAATTAACGGTGCATTTAAACGTGCGCGTGAGTCATTTGGCTATGAAGGCGATTACTTCCTGGTTTACCCGATTAAAGTAAACCAACATCGCCGGGTTATTGAGTCTTTAGTTAATTCTGGTGAGCCGTTGGGGCTGGAAGCTGGCTCTAAAGCTGAAATGATGGCGGTTTTGGCCCATGCAGGCATGACCCGTTCGGTCATCGTTTGTAACGGCTATAAAGATCGTGAATATATTCGTCTGGCATTAATCGGCGAAAAACTGGGCCATAAGGTTTATCTGGTCATCGAAAAGATGTCAGAAATCAAAATGGTACTGGAAGAAGCCGAGCGCTTGAATGTGGTACCGCGCTTAGGTGTTCGTGCGCGACTGGCATCCCAAGGCTCTGGTAAATGGCAGGCCAGCGGTGGTGAGAAATCCAAATTTGGTTTGTCTGCCACTCAGGTGCTGCAATTGGTTGATATGCTGCGTGACGCCAATAGCCTTGAGAGCCTGCAATTACTGCATTTCCATTTGGGATCTCAGCTATCCAACATCCGTGATATCTCCACCGGGGTTCGTGAGTCCGCACGTTTCTACGTGGAATTACATAAACTGGGTGTCAATATCCAGTGCTTCGATGTGGGTGGTGGTTTGGGTGTGGATTACGAAGGAACACGTTCCCAATCCGATTGCTCAGTTAACTATGGCCTGAATGAATATGCCAATAACGTTATCTGGGGGATCGGGGATGCCTGTAATGAACATGGCCTGCCGCATCCAACAGTGATTACCGAATCTGGCCGCGCAGTAACCGCACATCACACTGTGCTGGTATCCAATGTTATTGGTGTGGAACGTAACGAGTTCAACGAGCCGCAGCCACCGGCTACCGATGCGCCACGCGCACTGGAAAGCCTATGGGATACCTGGTTGGAAATGCAGGAGCCGGAAAACCGCCGCTCTCTGCGCGAATGGCTGCACGACAGTCAAATGGATTTACATGATGTGCATAGTCAATATGCCCATGGGATACTGGACCTGACACAACGTGCCTGGGCGGAACAGATGTACCTGAGTATCTGCAATGATATCCAGAAGCAACTGGACCCAAGCAACCGTGCACACCGGCCAATCATTGATGAGCTGCAAGAGCGTATGGCCGACAAGCTGTACGTGAATTTCTCGCTGTTCCAATCTATGCCGGATGCCTGGGGTATCGATCAGTTATTCCCAGTGTTGCCACTGGAAGGGTTAGATAAACCACCAGAACGCCGCGCGGTATTGCTGGATATTACTTGTGACTCTGACGGTACCATCGACCATTATATTGACGGTGATGGGGTAGCAACCACCATGCCGATGCCGCCATATGATGCTGAAAACCCGCCATTATTGGGCTTCTTTATGGTTGGTGCCTATCAAGAGATTCTGGGCAATATGCACAACTTGTTTGGTGATACCGCCGCGGTTGATGTGTATGTATTCCCAGACGGCACGGTTGAAGTTAACCAGACTGACGAAGGTGATACCGTCGCAGATATGCTGGAATATGTTCAGTTGAACCCAGAGAAATTGCTAAATCAATTCCGCGATCAGGTGAAAGACACGGATCTGGATACCGAGTTGCAGGCGCAGTTTATGGAAGAGTTCGAAGCAGGTCTGTACGGTTATACTTATCTCGAAGATGAGTAACAGCTAACGGCTGCTTTTTCAACGCAAGAAGTCTCTCTATATTAAGGGCAAACTCAGGTTTGCCCTTTTTGTTTGCCCCTGTCACTGGTGATTGCCCAAATATCAACCACACTAAGATTAGTTATTTATGATGCTTATCTGAGAGGTGCCTGAATGGGATGGGTCAGTGTTTGTAAGGTAAATTACGTCAAGCCCGATTTTCCTTTCTCAGCTCAGATTGATGATAAAAGGATTGGCATCTATATCATCGATGGTGAGTATTTTGCGATGCAGGATATCTGTCCTCATGCCAATGCATTGCTAAGTCAGGGCTTTATGGATGGCGAAACCGTTGAGTGCCCATTACACGGTGCATTGTTTGATGTGCGGACCGGCCAGTGTTTGCGTGAGCCGGGCGATAGGGATTTAGAAACCTATCCAGTGCGCATTAAAGGTGATCAGATTGAGGTAAATCTGGGTGTAGATAGTGGCGGGTGATATTCAGTAATAAGAGAGTAACGCCCGCAAAAATCACGGGCGTTATACAGTGATAATTGACGGGGTTTACTTCTCAGCAGCAATACGTTGGCGAATATGATCGGCCCGCGCTTGTGATGACGGATGATCGTCAAACATGCTGCTGGTACGGCCTGCTTCCATGGTTGCTAATTTTTCAAAGCTAGTGACTAAACCATTTGGATCGATACCGCGTTTTTTCAACAAATCGAATGAGTAATCATCCGCTTCGCTTTCTTGTTTTTGTGAAAATTGAGCGTTAACCAGTTTCTCGCCAATATCTGCTAACTGAGACTGAGATAACTGCCCGGCAATCCCACCAGCGGAACTGGCCGCAGTGCGCAGGGCCGTTGTGCCATAAGCCACTTGCATCGCTTTACGGGTATGCCCCAATGCCACATGGCCCATCTCATGACCGAGTACACCTTCCACTTCATTATCGGTCATCATATCCATCAGGCCGCTATAAACACGAATACAACCATTTGCCATGGCCCAGGCATTCACATCCTTTGTGACATACACCTTATAGTTAGCTGGCGTACCATTAATGTTATCGCCTAATGCGGCTGAAATTTTCGCCAACCGTTTGGCATAGGTACTGTCTGCGGGCGCTATCTGCGCTTTCTGATCCATTTCGGCGCAAGATTTCTCGCTGAGCATTTTTACATCAGCATCATTCAAGGTTGCCGCTTGAAATGCCTGTGCGCCTGACTGCATTAAGCCATCAGTATTCATATTTTGGCAGCCGCTAAGCAGCGCGGTAAGGCTCAGTGCAATCATTGAAGTACGAATTTTCATAACACTTTGTTCCTGTGGTTATGCCATTTTTATCATTGGAGAGGACCGTTCTCTTCGTGATGATAACGCATCAGTTGCAGTTATCTATCCACCATTACTTGCCAACAGTCACTGTCACATTCTTATTAACTATTGCATTAATCGCTGTTGAATCGACGACGGTTGTTCTACTCTGTCGGCAATAGGTCTTGCCCGAAATAGTCGTGGCAACGTATGGTTTATATCGGTTTGTTTGCAAAAACGAACACTGCCAGCCGACAGAGTGGTTAATACACTCATTGTGTGGCTAAAAACGCAGCGAGGGTAACGCGACTCAATCGTTACAGCTATAGCTTTATTCTGAAAATATGGAAGTTTTAGCTCATTTAGTTTTAGTGATTGCCGTTTCAATGCTGAGTCTGAGAAAATGGTAAACTTGAACGCTTTTTTTTAATCCGACCTGGAGTAAAACATGTCCTCTCGTAAAGAGCTTGCCAACGCGATCCGCGCACTAAGCATGGACGCAGTGCAGAAAGCGAATTCCGGCCATCCCGGTGCCCCAATGGGTATGGCAGATATCGCCGAAGTTTTGTGGCGTGACTATTTGAACCATAACCCAACCAACCCACACTGGGCTGATCGCGACCGTTTCGTGTTATCGAATGGTCACGGCTCCATGTTGATCTATAGCTTGCTGCATCTCACTGGCTATGATTTGCCGATGGAAGAGCTGAAAAACTTCCGTCAGTTACACTCTAAAACGCCTGGTCACCCTGAATATGGCTATACCGCTGGCGTAGAAACTACCACTGGCCCGCTGGGTCAGGGCATTGCGAATGCTGTTGGTTTCGCCATTGCAGAACGCACGCTGGCCGCACAGTTTAACCGTCCAAGCCATGACGTTGTTGATCATCACACCTACGCATTTATGGGTGATGGCTGCATGATGGAAGGTATCTCCCACGAGGTTTGCTCTCTGGCGGGTACCATGAAGCTGGGCAAACTGACCGCTTTCTATGACGACAACGGTATCTCTATCGATGGTCACGTTGAAGGCTGGTTCACTGACGACACTGCGGCCCGTTTCGAAGCTTACGGTTGGCATGTGGTTCGTGGTGTTGATGGTCATAATGCTGATTCAATCAAAGCGGCTATCGAAGAAGCTCACAAAGTTACCGACAAGCCTTCATTGCTGATGTGCAAAACCATTATCGGTTTTGGCTCACCGAAAAAAGCCGGTACGCATGACTCACACGGTGCGCCATTAGGTGCCGATGAAGTTGCTGCTACCCGTGAAGCATTGGGCTGGAAATACCCTGCGTTTGAAATCCCACAAGATATCTATGCTGCGTGGGATGCTAAAGAAGCGGGTCAGGCAAAAGAAGCCGCCTGGAACGAGAAGTTCGCAGCTTATGCTAAAGCATATCCAGAGCTGGCTGCTGAATTCAAACGTCGCATGAGTGGCGAATTACCGGCAAATTGGGCAACTGAATCCAAGAAATTCATCGAACAATTGCAAGCTAATCCTGCCAAGATTGCCAGCCGCAAAGCATCACAAAATGCGCTGGAAGCCTTCGGTAAAGTATTACCTGAATTCATGGGCGGCTCTGCTGACCTGGCACCAAGTAACCTGACTATCTGGTCTGGCTCTAAATCACTGAGCGACGATCTGGCGGGTAACTACATTCACTACGGTGTCCGTGAATTTGGTATGTCTGCCATCATGAACGGTATTGCTTTGCACGGTGGTTTCATTCCTTACGGCGCAACCTTCCTGATGTTTGTGGAATATGCCCGTAACGCAGTGCGTATGGCTGCTCTGATGAAAATCCGCAGCGTATTCGTTTACACCCATGACTCTATCGGTCTGGGCGAAGATGGCCCAACCCATCAGCCGGTTGAGCAGATGGCCAGCCTGCGTGTAACACCTAACATGAGCACCTGGCGTCCTTGTGACCAGGTTGAGTCTGCGGTGGCATGGCAGTATGCGCTGGAACGCAAAGATGGTCCGAGCGCACTGATCTTCTCCCGTCAGAACCTGGCACAACAGCCACGTACTGCTGAGCAATTAGCCAATATCGCCAAAGGCGCATATGTGCTGAAAGATTGTGCAGGCCAGCCTGAGCTGATCTTCATTGCTACCGGTTCTGAAGTTGAACTGGCAGTGGCAGCGGCAGATCAACTGACCGCCGCAGGTCGCAAAGTGCGTGTTGTTTCTATGCCATCAACGGATGCATTCGACAAACAAGACGCCGCTTACCGCGAATCTGTATTGCCAGCAGCAGTTAGTGCGCGCGTTGCCGTTGAAGCCGGTATTGCCGATTACTGGTACAAATACGTTGGCCTAAATGGCGCAGTGGTTGGTATGACCACCTTCGGTGAATCTGCACCAGCCGAATTGCTGTTCAAAGAGTTTGGTTTCACTGTTGAAAATGTAGTAGCAAAAGCTCAGGCGCTGTTGAAATAAGAGCACGTTACTCGTTAGTATGCCCAAAGAACTTGGCGGTGCAGCTAGCCATCCAAGTACAAAGGGTATATCGGGTGTAAACGGTGATGATACTCCCGGTAATACACCTGTTAAAAGACCGCTTCGGCGGTCTTTTTTTTCGCCAATTGATGGATGAATTGTGCCCTTTATCAGGCAGATATTCCTTTTATGATTAGTTTGGTTTATTCTGGCTGAAGCGTTTCAGTCATGATTAATTTTTAGCTTCAGTAAAATTCACTGAGGAAAAAGCCGGGAGTATTCTGGCTGAATTGTGATAAGACGATTAACATCTTAGGGTGCGGTGCAGTACGCTATGGGGTTGCATGATAATAACCAGAAACAGGGAGTAACATGACAATCCGTATAGCGATAAATGGCTTTGGTCGTATTGGCCGTAGCGTTTTACGCGCACTGTATGAATCGGGTCGCCGGGCAGAAATTTCAGTAGTTGCTATTAATGAGTTGGCTAATGCACAAGGGATGGCCCATTTATTGAAGTATGACTCCAGTCATGGCCGGTTTGCCTGGGATGTTCGTCAGGAATGTGACAATTTGTACGTCGGTGACGATATCATCCGGCTGATACATCAGCCAGAAATAGAGCAGTTACCTTGGGGTGAGTTAGGTGTTGATGTTGTTCTGGATTGTAGCGGCGTGTATGGCAGCCGTGCCGATGGCGAGGCTCATATTGCCTCCGGTGCCAAAAAGGTACTGTTTGCCCATCCCGGTGGCAATGATTTAGACGCCACGGTAGTCTATGGTGTAAACCATCAAGATTTACTGGCAGAGCATCGGATTGTTTCCAACGCTTCCTGTACCACGAACTGCATTATTCCTATTATTCAGTTGTTGGATATCGCTTATGGCATCGAATCTGGCACTGTTACCACCATTCATTCATCAATGAATGACCAGCCAGTTATCGACGCTTATCATCAGGATTTACGCCGTACCCGGGCAGCAAGTCAGTCGATTATCCCGGTTGATACTAAACTGGCGGCAGGGATTACCCGTATTTTTCCGAAGTTTTGTGACAGGTTTGAAGCTATCTCGGTACGGGTACCAACCATCAACGTGACCGCTATCGATTTAAGCGTTAGCGTGACCAACCCGGTTGGTGTAGCTGAGGTTAACCAGCTTTTTCAAAAGGCAGCAAGAGGTTCATTTCGTGGTATAGTTGACTATACGGAATTACCCTTGGTGTCGACCGATTTTAACCATGATCCGCACAGTGCAATTGTCGATTGCACGCAGACTCGGGTCAGTGGGCAGCACCTGATTAAGACGTTGGTATGGTGCGATAACGAATGGGGTTTCGCCAATAGAATGTTGGATACGACATTGGCGATGGCCCGAAGTGGTTTCTAGTATGGCATGCTAACGTCTTGTTTTTCCGTGGTTTTACTGCGGTTATATCAGCGTTGATGTGCAGCTTATGCAACTTTAAAGAGAATCAACAAGAGGATTCACCATGTCTGTAATTAAGATGACCGATCTGGATCTGGCTGGCAAACGCGTGCTGATCCGTGCGGACCTCAATGTTCCGATAAAAGATGGCAAAGTGACTTCTGATGCGCGTATCCGTGCATCTCTGCCGACGATTGAAGCGGCACTGAAGCAAGGCGCTAAAGTAATGGTTACCTCTCACTTGGGTCGCCCGACCGAAGGCGAGTACAACGAAGAGTTCTCCTTGCTGCCAGTAGTTAACTACCTGAAAGACAAACTGTCTTCTCCGGTACGTCTGGCGAAAGACTATCTGGACGGCGTTGAAATTGCAGCAGGCGAGTTGGTTGTGCTGGAAAACGTTCGCTTTAACAAAGGCGAGAAGAAAGACGACGAAACGCTGTCTAAGAAATATGCGGCACTGTGTGACGTCTATGTGATGGATGCGTTTGGTACTGCTCACCGTGCACAAGCTTCTACTCACGGTGTGGGTAAATTTGCCCCTATCGCCTGTGCCGGCCCGCTGTTGTCAGCAGAGCTGGAAGCACTGGGTAAAGCTTTGGGTAACCCAGCGCGCCCAATGGTTGCCATTGTGGGTGGTTCTAAAGTATCAACCAAACTGACCGTGCTTGGTGCATTGTCTAAAATCGCAGACCAACTGATTGTTGGTGGCGGTATCGCCAATACCTTCGTTGCAGCTCAAGGCAACAATGTGGGTAAATCTCTGTATGAAGCAGATCTGATTCCAGAAGCTAAACGTCTGCTGGAAACCTGTGATATCCCAGTACCTACCGATGTGCGTGTTGCAACTGAATTCTCTGAAACTGCCGTTGCGACACTGAAACCGGCTAACCAAATCAAAGATGACGAACAAATTCTTGATCTGGGCGACGAGTCTGCACAACGTCTGGCTGAGATCCTGAAAAATGCCAAAACCATTCTGTGGAATGGCCCAGTTGGTGTGTTCGAGTTCCCTAACTTCCGTAAAGGGACCGAGATAGTCGCTCGTGCCATTGCAGAGAGCGAAGCATTCTCTATCGCGGGCGGTGGTGACACTCTGGCAGCAATCGATCTGTTCGGTATTGCTGACCAAATCTCTTACATCTCTACCGGCGGCGGTGCATTCCTTGAATTCGTAGAAGGGAAAAAACTGCCAGCGGTGGTGATGCTGGAAGAGCGCGCTAAGCAGTAATTTAGATAACGGGGGGCGAAAGCCGCCCGTTTCGCTTTTAGCTAATGAAGCTCGCGGGCTTTATACCCTAAATAATTCGAGTTGCAGGAAGGCGGCAACGAAATGAACTCAAAGAGTTGAGATAACTCAATGACTTGAGTGAATGATGGCAGCCAACGCACATGCAGTTTGAAGTATGACGGGTATAGGCGATTTACATTTAGGGCCTATCCTCACCGGATAGCTGCTATCTTCAGTCGACGAAACAGGACAACGTACATGTCTAAAATTTTTGATTTCGTAAAACCAGGTGTCATCACAGGTGATGACGTTCAGAAAGTGTTCGCAGTAGCCAAAGAGAACAACTTTGCTCTGCCAGCAGTTAACTGTGTCGGCACCGACTCTATTAACGCAGTGCTGGAAACAGCAGCCAAAGTGCGTGCGCCAGTTATCGTTCAGTTCTCTAACGGTGGTGCAGCATTTATCGCAGGTAAAGGCGTTAAAGCAGAAGGTCAGGGTGCTGCAATTCTGGGCGCTATCTCTGGTGCACACCATGTTCATCAAATGGCTGAACACTATGGTGTTCCTGTTATTCTGCACACCGACCATTGCGCCAAGAAATTGCTGCCATGGTTAGACGGCTTGTTGGACGCAGGTGAGAAACACTTTGCGGCTACCGGCAAACCTCTGTTCTCTTCTCACATGATCGACCTGTCTGAAGAATCCCTGGAAGAAAACATCGAAATTTGTAGCAAATACCTGACTCGCATGGCGAAACTGGGTATGACGCTGGAAATTGAACTGGGTTGCACCGGTGGTGAAGAAGATGGCGTGGACAACAGCCATATGGACGCATCTTCCCTGTATACTCAGCCACAAGATGTTGATTACGCTTACGAAAAACTGAACGCTATCAGCCCACGTTTCACCATCGCTGCCTCTTTCGGTAACGTACACGGTGTTTACAAACCAGGTAACGTGAAACTGACCCCAACTATTCTGCGTGATTCTCAGGATTATGTTTCCAAGAAACACAATCTGCCGCACAACAGCTTGAACTTCGTATTCCACGGTGGTTCAGGTTCTACTGCTGCTGAAATCAAAGAAGCGGTTAGCTATGGCGTAGTTAAAATGAATATCGACACCGATACCCAATGGGCAACGTGGGAAGGTATTCTGGGCTACTACAAAAAGAACGAAGCTTATCTGCAAGGCCAACTGGGTAACCCAGAAGGTGCTGACAAGCCGAACAAGAAATTCTATGACCCACGTGCGTGGCTGCGTGCTGCACAGGTGACTATGGTTGCTCGTCTGGAAAAAGCTTTTGAAGAACTGAACGCCAAAGACGTTCTGTAATTCAATACTGCTTTAACCGACTTAAAAGGCCTTTCGGGGCCTTTTTTCTTTGTAAAAATCCGCATCTAACCTCATTCCCGCCGCCATGATTTACTGAGTTGTCTGATATTTCAGCGTAAATTTCGCTGCCAAAATTGGCAACAGGCTCCATTGTTGGTTACCCTGAACAGGCTGTCTGCTATAGCCGTCAGCATTTTGCGGTGATTTTTTGCGTAATCTCTCCCGCAGGGAGCTTTTTGTAGGATGATTCAAATGGAAGAATTAAATGTAGTTGATGGTATCAATGAAGCGAGTACCTGGTTGGTGGATAACCAAGATTTGCTGATTCAATACGCGGTTAATCTGGTCGCAGCATTATTGATCTTAACCGTCGGTTCAATCATCGCTAAAGTCGCGTCACGTATGCTCGGTCGGGTCATGAAGTTACGTGGCATTGATGTCACCGTAGCGGATTTCCTGGCAGCAATGGCGCGTTACAGCATTCTGGCTTTCACTATCGTTGCGGTGCTGGGGCGTTTAGGTGTGCAGACTGCATCGGTGATTGCCGTTATCGGTGCCGCTGGTTTAGCTGTTGGTTTGGCGCTACAAGGCTCGCTGTCGAACTTTGCCGCAGGTGTGCTGCTGGTAGCCTTTCGGCCATTTAAGGCGGGTGAATATGTCGATCTGGGCGGTGTCGCGGGCACAGTAGTTCAGGTGCAAATATTCTCAACGACCCTTCGCACGGTTGATGACAAAATCATCGTGGTACCCAACGGCAAAATTATTGCTAATAACATCATCAACACCAGCCGTGAACCGAATCGCCGTACCGATATGGTCATCGGCGTTGCCTATGATGCTGATATTGATGTAGTGAAGAAAGTGCTGGGTGACATCATTGCCGCAGATAAACGTATCATGCACGACAAAGGGGTTACCGTCCGTCTGAATGAAATGGCTGCTTCTTCTCTCAACTTCACGGTGCGCGTTTGGACTACCAATGGCGATGCGATGGAAGTGTATTGGGATTTGATGGAGAACTTCAAACGCGCGTTGGATGCTAACAAAATTGGTATTCCTTACCCGCAAATGGACGTGCATTTACATCAGGTAGCAAAAGCTGAGGCGGATCAGCCAGAGAGCCTGCGTACTTGACACTGTCGTGTTGCTTACAATTCCTTGGCTCTAGCCATGTCAAATCGGGTCGTTAGCGGCCCGTTTTTCCCTCTTGTTTAGCTATTATTAGTTTTACTTATTCTTGATAAGAAATATCAATTTCCTCTGATGCTCATCTCTCCGTAATATGCTGCTAATTCCTCTCCAATTCTCTCGGTCATTTTGAGTATTATTTAAAGGTAACAGTATGTTAGCTGTCTATTTACAGGGCTTTGCCCTCAGTGCTGCGATGATTTTACCCCTCGGGCCACAAAATGCTTTTGTGATGAATCAGGGGATTAAGCGTCAGCATCATTTGATGAGTGCCTCACTTTGTGCGCTAAGTGACATTATCTTGATTTGTGCAGGGATCTTTGGCGGCAGTGCCTTACTGAGCCGTTCGCCATTGCTACTGGCACTGGTCACTTGGGGGGGAGTGGCTTTTCTGTTGTGGTACGGTTGGGGCGCACTGATGGCCGCATGGCGTGGGGGTGGCTCCTCATCTGCCGCAGCAGCAGGTACGCAAGGGCGTTGGCCAATCGTCATAACCCTGCTGGCGGTAACCTGGCTTAATCCGCATGTCTATCTCGATACCTTTGTGGTGCTCGGTAGCCTTGGCAGCCAGTTATTACCCGACTCCCGGCCTTGGTTTGCTTTGGGTGCTGTGAGTGCCTCTGTTGCCTGGTTTTTTGCCCTCGCGCTACTGGCGGCGTGGTTATCGCCGTGGCTTAACCGCCCAACGTCGCAGCGGGTGATTAATCTGTTGGTCGGAGGGGTCATGTGGTTTATTGCTTTTCAGTTAGCGCAACAAGCACTAAATCTGTGAGTTTTTATCATTAATCCGAATCCCATGATTCATAAGATATGCTACGGTTGTCTTATACCCGTCATACTTCAAGCTGCATGTGCGTTGGCTGCCTTCGTTCACCCCAGTCACTGACTTGTGTAAGCTCCTGGGGACTCGCTCAGTTGCCGCCTTCATGCAACTCGAATTATTTAGTGTATAGTTTTATCATGATTATCTTAGGAGGCACCGTGAAGTTGAAGACATTGGCTTTGGCCGCAATGATGGGATTAGGGACGTTACCTTTGGCGCTACACGTTCAGGCAGCCGAACTGCCAGAAGGGCCGCATGTTGTCACCTCCGGGACCGCCAGTGTTGATGCGACACCGGATATCGCGACTATCGCTATTGAAGTTAGTGTATCAGCCAAAGATGCTGCTGATGCAAAAAAACAGGTTGATACGCGGGTCGCACAATATTTTGATTTCTTACGTAAAAGTGGCATTGAAAAGAAAGATATCAATGCTGCCAATATTCGTACCCAACCTGAATACGATTACCAGAAAAGCGGTGAAGCGGTATTGAAGGGATATCGTGCCGTGCGCCAGGTTCAGGTAACATTGCGCCAACTGGATAAGCTGAATGAGTTACTCGATGGTGCGCTGAAGTCTGGTCTAAACGAAATCCGCGCGGTGGAACTCGGGGTGGCAAACCCGGATACTTATCGTGAACAGGCGCGTAAAAAAGCTATTGAGAATGCCATTAGCCAGGCAGGATCACTGGCTGATGGATTTAAAGTTAAACTGGGGCCGGTCTACAGCATCCGTTATCACGTTGCTAACTACCAGCCAATGCCGGTAGCCCGCATGTTTAAAAGCGCTGAAGCGGCACCTGCCAATGATGCAGCGCAAACTTATGAGCAGCAGACCATCCATTTTGATGATCAGGTTGATGTCGTGTTTGAACTCCAAACTGCGACCAGTACCGCCAAATAAATTAGTCCTGCCGTAATACCTGACGCCCATAAGACAGCAGGGCGTCAGTCACCTTTCTCATGGTCCTGCTTTCCGGTGCAAACCGGTGCCAGAACAGCATCCGCCGTTGCAGCAATCCTGGGGTCAGATTGATCAATTCGCCTGACGCCAGTTCTTTCTCGATTTGCAGATGCGGGATCATACAACAGGTAGTTCCCTGCCGTGCTAACTGCACAAAAGCTTCGGAAGAGTTAACAATATGGCAGGGCACACTGCCCGGTGATAAATCAAAATTCTGCTGTAAAAACGCCTGATGCATATCATCCAGATGGTCAAATGCTACCGCTGGCGCTTTCAATAATGCTGAGCGGGTTACACCATTGGGGAAATAACGCTCAGCGAAAGGTTTGGAGGCGACAAACAAGTAATCCAGCGCACCGAGTTGATCAACCAGACAACTGGGTAGCGGTTGAGGTTGGATACTGACAGCACCCACGACCTCGCCGCGACGCAACCGTTCCTGAGTTCGAGTTTCATCCTCGACTTGTAAATTCAGCCGGATAGGGGAATCAGCCAGCACCGGTTTCAATGCCGGTAGCAACCAGGTAGCCAAACTGTCGGCGTTGACTGCCAGCGACAATAACAATGGCGTATCTCCGCCATTATCATTGCCCAGCCACTCTTCTTCCAGTAACTCAACCTGATGCAGTAACGCGAGCAGTTTTTGCCCTTGCTCGGTAGGCCGTGGTGGCACAGTGCGCACCAGCAGCGGTTGACCGAACAGATTCTCCAACTGCTTGATGCGTTGAGATACTGCCGATTGGGTGATACAAAGTTTTTGTGCAGCGCGTTCAAAACCGCGTTCACGGATCACCGCGTCCAGCGCTTGTAGCGTACGGTAGTCTGGGCGTTTCATCGGAGTCATCTCTCCAAATATTAAGTCGATACAGCACTATGCCACATTTTTGCCATTTTGTTACGACAGGATGCCAAGGTGCCAGCCACAAATAAACCGACATAACTGTGATCCGGCTAGAATTAACTACCACGCGAGTTGGCTTTATTCACACAATCACCACTGCGAATGCTCTATAATGACCTCAGGTTTTCTTTCACATCAAGGCGTGAACTTACCATGACTCAGGATGAACTTAAAAAAGCAGTAGGCTGGGCAGCATTAGATTATGTCAAACCTGGTACCATCGTTGGGGTCGGCACCGGCTCGACTGCGGCACATTTTATTGATGCACTTGGCTCCATTAAGGGCCAGATAGAAGGGGCGGTTTCCAGCTCTGATGCGTCTACTGCCAAACTGAAAAGTTACGGCATCCACGTATTTGATTGTAATGAAGTGGACGTATTGGATATCTATGTTGACGGTGCTGATGAAATTAACGGCCAGATGCAGATGATCAAAGGCGGTGGTGCTGCGCTGACCCGCGAGAAAATCATTGCTGCTATTGCTCGTCAGTTTATCTGCATCGCGGATGCATCCAAGCAGGTTGATATACTGGGCAAATTCCCGCTGCCAGTTGAAGTTATCCCAATGGCCCGTTCTTATGTGGCTCGTGAACTGGTTAAGCTGGGTGGCTTACCGGAGTATCGTCAGAACGTCCTGACTGATAACGGCAACGTTATTTTGGATGTCCACAATTTGAGTATTTTGGATGCCATTGCGTTAGAAAATAAAATTAATGGTATTGCCGGTGTCGTTACGGTTGGCCTATTTGCTAATCGGGGGGCTGATGTGGCACTGATTGGCACCGCCGACGGCGTTAAGACCATAAAATTAAAGTGATCAGTTAATTCTCTCTCAGGATGAGGTCTGGCCACTTCATCCTGAAAGTTTTTTTGCGTTTAAATATCTTTTCTTAAAATCGTTAAATTTGGTGATATATATCACATTTCTTCATTTCGTTTTATTAACCTGCCATTAACCCTCTTCGTGCCAGTTTTTTATTCCATAAATTAACATTGGCACTGATTGTTATGCTGACCGGCAGGCAATCGTTTGTATTGCTGCCCGCGTAATATTTGTTATGTTGACAGGGTGCTGACCGGATTCATTCGATAGCGGCAGCCACATCTGAAGTCTGAAAATAGGGTCGGGGACATGGCAAAAGTATCACTGGAGAAAGACAGAATTAAGTTTCTGTTAGTGGAAGGGGTGCACCAGAGCACAGTTGATAATCTGCGTGCAGCCGGTTATAGCAATATTGAATATCATAAAGGTGCCTTAGACACCGAAGCACTGAAAGCATCGATCAAAGATGCTCACTTCATCGGCATTCGATCGCGTACGCATCTGTCTGAAGAAGTTTTTGCGGCAGCAGAAAAATTAGTCGCAGTAGGTTGTTTCTGTATCGGTACCAATCAGGTTGATTTAAACGCGGCCACCAAACGCGGCGTGCCGGTATTCAATGCACCTTTCTCCAATACCCGTTCGGTAGCCGAAATGGTACTGGGCGAGTTACTGCTGATGTTCCGGGGCATTCCATCGGCTAACGCCAAAGCTCACCGTGGTGAGTGGAACAAGCTGGCGGTGGGTTCCTATGAAGCCCGTGGCAAGAAGCTGGGTATTATCGGTTATGGTCATATCGGCACCCAACTAGGGATTCTGGCAGAAAGTGTCGGGATGAAAGTATTCTTCTACGATATCGAAAATAAACTGTCGTTAGGGAATGCCCAGCAGGTACGTCACCTGTCCGATTTGCTGAATATGAGTGATGTGATTAGCCTGCATGTGCCGGAAAACCACTCCACTAAAAATATGATTGGCCCTGAGCAGTTGGCTCTGATGAAGCCGGGTGCGATGCTGATTAACGCCTCACGCGGTACTGTGGTCGATATCCCGGCCTTGTGTGATGCATTGGCCAGCAATCATTTGGCAGGAGCCGCAATCGACGTCTTCCCTGAAGAGCCAGCAACCAATAAGGACCCGTTCAATTCACCTTTGTGCGAGTTTGATAATGTGTTGCTAACACCACATATTGGGGGCTCCACTCAGGAAGCGCAGGAAAATATCGGTGATGAAGTGGCGGGTAAGCTGGCGAAGTATTCCGACAACGGTTCTACGCTGTCTGCGGTCAACTTCCCTGAGGTTTCTCTGCCTGCTCACGGCGATAATACCCGCCGTCTGTTGCATATCCATGAGAACCGCCCAGGTATTCTGACCAGCATTAACAAAATCTTTGCTGAACAAGACGTTAACATTGCAGCACAGTATCTGCAAACCAGCGCTGAAATCGGTTATGTCGTTATTGATGTTGAAACTGATGATGCGGAAAATGCAGAAAAAGCATTGCAGGCGATGAAGGCGATCCCAGGAACTATCCGTGCTCGTTTGCTTTACTAATAAATATTTGTATTGAATGACTAAACACCCGCTATCTATAAAATATCGGGTGTTTTTTTATTTTGCAGGATTATCGTTCACCACTGCCACACTTTTGTTGGTGTTACTATTTCTGGCAATGGCACGTCCCAAAGCTCACAGGGCAAGTGCTCGACCCATTGGCAATCATGGGCCAGGCCAATAGGATAAGGGCCACCTTGCTGCCAGTGTTGCAGCGTACGGTCATAAAAGCCACCGCCCATACCTAAACGTTGCCCGTGGCTATCAAATGCCACCAACGGGGTTATCACCATATCCAATTGGTTTAGTGGCAGAACTTCTCGCACATCTAATTGTGGTTCAAGGATTCTCAGGCGATTACGGACAAGCGTGCTATCGGGGCGATAACGCAGAAACAATAAATTCCCGGCGCTAAAAGGGTGCAGAACTGGCAGGTAAACCTGTTTTTGCTGCTGCCATAGCTGCTCAATAATGGGGCGGGTATTGAGTTCGCCATCGAAGGAGAGGAATACGGCAATGGTGTTAGCCTGACGAATTTTGTCATGCTCAGCGATATGCTGTGCCGCCAGATGCGCTGATTGATGCTGTTGCTCCGCAGTCAAAAGACGCCGACGTTCACGAATTTCACTACGAATCTTTTGTCGTTCAAGGGTATATTGCGCAGTCAAAGGCATATGATTGATTCAAAAATATGTTGTTGATTTGAAAGATATATTATTGATACAAATAGAAAGAAAACGACCAATATAAAACGAACGTGATAACCCAAAATGTGGGTTACCCGATAAAGAGGGGATCTCCGAGATGCCGCCGCAGGCTGTAACCCTTGAACCCATGGTTCAAGGTGAACGCAGCGTCGCAACCTTAAGGCTTCTCGGCGAACCGAGCATGCGCACCAGTTACGGAGGCACTACATTCTGTTGGTATTAAATATCGGCTCAGGGGACTGGCCCGCTGGCAAACACCTCAGAGAAATTTTTTACTCACTGCTGAATCTATCATTCAACAGAGATTTATTCAAACTGTGCATCCTGACGTTCAGAGATGCGACCTTGTTCAAGCAACGCCTGTTCAATGGTCTGTTGTAACATCCTAATACGTTGCTCCATATTGGATGCATAGTCACGCGTTTTCAACCTTTCCTGAGCTAATTCGTGACAGACGTTCAATGCCGCGATAAAAACTAACTGCTCAGTATTTGTGACTCTAGTGCGAACTTTGAGATCTTGCAACCGTTGGTTAAGATCTTCTGCTGCCATGTTCAACGCGTCTTGTTGTTCTGGCGGGCAATTTACTCTTAACGAGCGACCAAAAATTTGAATATCTACCGGTTGTGCAGACATGCCACCTTCCTGACTAATTTTCGCGCCAGCCTTGTAAACCAGAGGCAAAATGCTCGTAGTTGCAAAGCGGGCGTCACTATATATATCTCGATACCAAGATTCAACCCCTTTATACCCGTCATACTTCAAGCTGCATATGCGTTGGCTGCTCTCGCTCGCCCAAATCATTAACTGGCGTTAACTCATCAGGATTCACTCAATTGCCGCCTTCCTGCAACTCGAATTATTTAGGGTATATATCCATTATTTTTCAAGTGCCAAGAGGCTTTGCCGCTTTCTGTATCTTGAAATCTATAGGATATAGAGTATTGCGTTTTCTGGTATAGCGACCTTTCTTGGTGGTAGCATAACACGAACTTATCCTGCCAACGATGACCAATACGCATGTCTATAGAGAATACATTACCAACTTACCAATCACTTGCCTTGGCGTTGAGCCAGCAAGCGGTAGCATTAACCCCCGCAGAAATGCATGGCCTGATCAGCGGCATGCTCTGTGGGGGCAGTAAAGACAATGGCTGGCGCACGCTGGTACATGATTTGACTAATGAAGGTGTTGCCTTCTCACAGTCCTTGGGGTTGCCGTTACAACAGTTACATGAAGCAACACAAGAGGCACTGGAGAATGAAGGTTTTATGTTCCAGTTACTTATCCCTGAAGGTGATGATATTTCGGTTTTCGACCGTGCTGACGCATTATCAGGCTGGGTTAACCATTTCCTGTTAGGTTTGGGTATGTTGCAACCAAAACTGGCGCAGGTGAAAGATGAAGTGGGCGAGGCCATCGATGATTTACGTAATATTGCCCAATTAGGCTACGACGAAGATGAAGATCAGGAAGAACTGGCCCAATCATTAGAAGAAGTTATCGAGTATGTGCGTGTGGCTGCTATTTTGTGCCATATCGAATTTACTCAACAGAAGCCGACAGCGCCGGAGATGCGCAAGCCAACACTACATTAAATGATATGGTGTAATATGTTGAATTAAGTCGATTAAATCGGACGTTCCAGGAGGGTGTGATGACTCAGCAAGAATACCAGAACCGCCGTCAGGCGCTGTTGGCGAAGATGGCCCCAGGCAGTGCAGCACTGTTTTTCGCCGCACCGGAGGCCACACGCAGTGCAGATTCTGAATACCCTTATCGTCAGAATAGCGATTTTAGCTACCTGACGGGATTCAATGAGCCGGAAGCGGTGTTGATTCTGGTAAAAAGCGATGAGAACCATAACCACAGCGTGTTGTTTAACCGGGTGCGGGACTTAACTGCCGAGATCTGGTTTGGCCGCCGTTTAGGGCAAGATGCAGCCCCCCTCAAGTTGGGCGTTGACCGCGCATTACCTTTCGATGAAATCGACGAACACCTCTATTTGCTGCTCAATCGCCTTGATGTGATTTATCACGCGCAGGGGCAATATGCTTATGCAGATAAAATTGTTTTCACCGCGCTGGAAAGATTACGCAACGGTTTTCGTAAAAATCTGCGTGCGCCTGCCACGCTAACTGACTGGCGTCCATGGTTGCATGAAATGCGCCTGTTTAAGTCAGAAGAAGAAATTGCCGTGATGCGTCGTGCTGGTGAAATCAGTGCACTGGCCCATACTCGCGCGATGGAAAAATGCCGTCCAGGCATGTTTGAGTATCAGTTGGAAGGGGAAATTCTGCATGAGTTCACCCGCCATGGCGCGCGTTACCCGGCATATAACACTATCGTTGGCGGGGGTGAAAATGGCTGTATTCTGCATTACACCGAAAATGAGAGTGAATTGCGGGATGGTGAGTTAGTGCTGATTGATGCAGGTTGTGAATACCGTGGCTATGCCGGTGATATCACCCGCACTTTCCCGGTTAACGGCAAATTCACGCCAGCGCAACGCGAGATTTATGACATCGTTCTGGCCTCGATTAATAAATCATTAGAATTGTTCCGCCCTGGTACCAGCATTCGCGACGTCACCGAGCAGGTGGCGCGGATCATGATTACGGGTCTGGTTGATTTGGGCATTCTGAACGGTGATATCGAGCAATTGATCGCAGAAAAAGCGCATCGCCCCTTCTTTATGCACGGTCTAAGCCACTGGTTAGGGTTGGATGTGCATGATGTCGGTGATTACACCAACAGTGACCGTGGCCGCATTTTGGAACCGGGTATGGTGTTGACCATTGAACCGGGTCTCTATATCGCACCAGATGCTGATGTGCCACCAAAATACCGTGGTATTGGTATTCGTATCGAAGATGACATTGTGATTACCGCTGACGGCAATGAAAATCTGACCGCCAGTGTGGTGAAAGATCCTGATGCCATTGAAGCCCTGATGGCGGCAGCGAGATAACTGATGAGCGTAATCATTGTTGGTGGTGGTATGGCTGGAGCAACTCTGGCGCTGGCTATTTCATCCCTCACCAAAGGGCGGGTGCCGGTTGCTTTGGTTGAGGCACAACGTCCTGATAGCAAACAGCATCCGGGGTTTGATGCCAGAGCAATTGCCTTGGCACAAGGCACCTGCCAGCAACTGGAACGTATTGGTATCTGGGCGCATCTGGCTGATTGCGCCACCGCCATTGAACATGTTCATGTTAGTGATAGCGGTCATTCGGGTTTTGTTAACTTATGCGCCGCCGATTATGGTGTTCCGGCACTGGGCAATGTTATTGAGTTACATGACGCCGGTAAAAGGTTGTTTACCTTATTGCAGAACGCGCCGGGAGTGACGTTACACTGCCCGGCTACAGTGGTTGATGTGGTTCGTACTGCTGCATTAGCCAGTGTGACGTTGGATAACGGCCAGCAATTGAGTGCAAAGCTGCTAGTTGCTGCGGATGGATCTCATTCGGCACTGGCGCGAGCTTGTAATATTCAGTGGCAGCAACAGGATTATCAACAGATCGCAGTGATTGCTAATGTGACCACCTCCGAGTTACCGGCAGGCCGAGCCTTTGAGCGTTTTACTCGTAACGGGCCGCTGGCATTATTACCGATGTCCGAAGGGCGTAGCTCGCTGGTCTGGTGCCATGCTAAACACGAAAAGCAGCAGGTCGATAGTTGGGATGACGCCCGCTTTGTGGCGCAATTGCAGCAAGCTTTTGGTTGGCGGTTGGGTAAAATTCTTCATGCGGGTAAGCGCCACAGCTACCCGCTGCAATTATTGACGGCTTCGCGCCATATTAGCCACCGTCTGGCATTAGTGGGTAATGCGGCGCAAACACTGCATCCCATTGCCGGGCAGGGTTTCAATCTAGGGCTGCGCGATGTGATGTCGCTGGCTGAAACCATTGCTCAGGCGGGGGGAGATCCCGGTGATTATGCGGTGCTCAGCCAATATCAGCAGCGGCGGCAAGGGGACCAACAGGCGACTATTGGTGTAACTGATGGTTTAATTCGTCTGTTTGCCAATCGCTATGGGCCACTGGTGGTTGGGCGTAACCTTGCACTGATGGCGATGGAGCAGATGCCTGCAATACGTGATACTTTCGCCCGGCAGACATTGGGATGGGTAGAACGTTAGTATTTAATGGGAATATATTGGCATGCAATCATATGACGTGGTTATCGCCGGTGGCGGAATGGTCGGTCTGGCGCTGGCCTGTGGCTTACAGGGCAGTGGTTTGCGCATTGCTATTCTGGAGCATCAGCCTGCACCGGAGCCTCTCACCGCACCGTTGACTGATGAGTTGGCGCTACGCGTCTCGGCGATCAATGCCGCCAGTGAGCGCTTACTACAAAAAATAGGGGTGTGGGGCAGCATTTTGGCGCTACGGGCCAGTCCTTATGGCGGCATGGAAGTGTGGGACCAAGACAGTTTTGGCAAAATAGCGTTTCATGCTGATGAATATGGCTTTAGCCATCTCGGCCATATCATTGAGAACCGGGTGATTCAGCAGGCGTTATGGCAGCGTGCCAGCCAATTAGCTGAAGTTACGCTGTTGGCACCGGCCAGCCTCAAACAGGTGGCATGGGGTGAAAGCGAAGCTTTTATCACGCTGACTGATGGCCGTATGCTCAGTGCGCGGCTGGTGGTTGGAGCTGATGGCGCTAACTCATGGTTGCGCCAGCATGCGGATATCCCGCTGACCTTTTGGGATTACGCGCATCATGCATTGGTAGCGACCATCCGCACGGAAGAAGCACATCAGGCAACAGCGCGTCAGGTATTTCATGGTGACGGTATTCTGGCTTTCCTGCCGTTTAGCTCTCCACACTTGAGTTCGATAGTCTGGTCACTTCCTCCTGAGCGTGCTGCCGAGTTAGCTGCACTACCCGCTGAGCAATTCAACCGCGAACTGGGTATGGCGTTTGATATGCGTTTGGGGCAATGCCAACTTGAGAGTGAGCGGCAGACCTTCCCGCTGACAGGGCGCTATGCGCGTAGCTTCGCGGCACACCGGTTGGCGCTGGTGGGGGATGCTGCTCATACTGTGCATCCGTTGGCCGGGCAGGGCGTCAATCTGGGCTTTATGGATGCCGCGGAGTTGGTTTCTGAGCTGCGCCGTTTACAGCGCCAAGGCAAAGATATCGGTCAGCATCTCTATCTGCGGCGCTATGAACGTCGCCGCAAGCACAGTGCTGCGGTGATGCTTGCCAGTATGCAGGGTTTCCGTTCCCTGTTTGCGGGCAGTAATCCGGCCAAAAAGCTCCTGCGTGATATCGGATTAACGCTGGCTGATAACTTGCCGGGAGCAAAACCACCGTTAGTGCGGCAGGCGATGGGATTACATGATTTACCTGATTGGCTAGATGAGTAGCCTTGTGAGTCACCAGACCCTCTCAGTTGAAATAATCTAATTTCAGCCCTATTTTCGCATTAGTTTTTCTCACTAATAACCAAAGCCTGAAAAGTTGAAACTGACAGGGTTTTGGTTATTTAGTTATATAACATCGCAATTTTTACTGATTAATTGTTAATAATGTGCCTCTGTGCGCATTTTTTCAGTGGAAAACTCTGCACAATACCCCTGCCTTTTGTCCTCTTAGGGCGTGCTATTGCCTATTTTAGCTTATGGTTACCTGATGAGTTCGGTGATAACGTTGGGCAAAAGGTATCGTTTGCGTAACGGTATTCATGCCTGTTTATTAGGGGGGATGAAGCCGGTATAAAACACTCATGACATGTTATAGCCAAAGCAATTGGAGTTGTAGGTAGGCGGCAAGCGAATGAATTCCCGATGAGCTTACACCAGTAAGTGATTCGGGTGAATGAACGTAGCCAACGCCCCTACGGCTTTAAGTGCGAAGGGTATATTGAGGGAGAGTAGATGGCTAAGCAGACCCCGCTGTATGATCAGCACGTAGCGTGCGGTGCGCGCATGGTAGATTTTCATGGCTGGATGATGCCATTGCATTATGGTTCCCAAATCGACGAGCACCATATCGTGCGTCAAGATGCCGGTATGTTCGATGTCTCTCATATGACTATCGTTGATCTGCACGGTGCCCGTACCCGTGAGTTCCTGCGTTACCTGTTAGCCAACGATGTTGCCAAACTAACCCAACCGGGCAAAGCCCTTTACACCGGGATGCTGAATGCGTCCGGCGGTGTTATCGATGACTTGATTGTCTATTTCCTGCAAGAAGACTATTTCCGCTTAGTGGTTAACTCCGCTACCCGTGACAAAGATCTGGCCTGGATAATCCAGCATGCCGAACCTTATCAAGTTGAAGTGACGGTGCGTGACGATCTTGCCCTAGTGGCGGTACAAGGCCCAACGGCTCAACAGAAAGTGGCTACTTTACTGACCCCTGAACAGCAGCAAGCGGTTGCGGGTATGAAGCCATTCTTTGGTATTCAAACGGGTGATTTCTTTATCGCGACTACCGGCTATACCGGTGAATCAGGGTATGAAATTGCACTGCCAAAAGAGCAAGTTGTTGAATTTTGGCAGCAACTGCTCGCCGCTGGGGTGAAACCAGCAGGCCTTGGTGCGCGTGATACTTTGCGTCTGGAAGCGGGTATGAACCTTTACGGCCAGGAAATGGATGAAGGTGTTTCTCCGTTAGCCGCCAATATGGGCTGGACAGTCGCCTGGTTGCCGGAAGACCGTCAGTTTATCGGCCGTGAAGCGCTGGAAAAACAACGTGCGAGCGGAACTGAGCAACTGGTCGGTTTGATCATGACGGAAAAAGGCGTATTACGTAATGAGTTACCCGTGCATTTTTCTGATGCGTTGGGTCACTCACATGTTGGTGTAATAACCAGTGGTTCATTCTCGCCAACATTGGGTTTCAGCATTGCGCTGGCTCGTGTGCCTGCGGGGATTGGTGAGAGTGCGGTGGTACAAATCCGCAATCGTGAAATGCCGGTGCGGGTCACAAAACCTGGTTTTGTGCGGGCGGGTAAACCGGTTGCGCTGTAAGTATTCCGAATTATAAGAGCCTAAACTTTTGGTTCTATCTCTTTTAAGGAGCAGCAATGAGCAATGTACCAGCAGAGTTAAAATATGCGTCATCTCATGAGTGGGTTCGTGCCGATGGTGATGGCATCTATAGCATCGGTATCACTGAGCATGCGCAAGAGTTACTGGGCGATATGGTGTTTGTTGATTTGCCTGAAGTGGGCAGTGAAGTTTCAGCAGGCAGTGATTGTGCTGTTGCCGAATCAGTTAAAGCGGCTTCCGACATTTATGCACCGATCAGCGGCGAAATTGTTGCGGTTAATACAGAGCTGGAAAGCTCACCAGAGCTGGTCAACAGCGCACCTTATACCGATGGTTGGCTGTTCAGCATCAAAGCCTCTGATGAAGGTGAGCTGGCCGGTTTGCTAGATGCCGAGGCGTATCTGGCGACCATTGAAGAATAAATGAGAAAAAGCCTGAGGTGAGTGAAGTGCAATGAGCTAAGGGTTGACCACGTCTACGGGCGCTCCGGTGGTTTACGCCACTACGACCCGAACGACGTGTTTCCCCTTAGTTCGGTTTTGTGCGTATTTCTAAAACCTCTCCAAGGCGCGGTTAATCTCAAATATCTCCCGTCCCATGCCCTATTCAGGAATGTGTAGCAAATGACTCAGAATCTCAGCCAGCTTGAACATAACGATGCTTTTATTCAGCGCCACATTGGCCCCTCTGCTGAACAACAGCAACAGATGTTGGCCGCCATTGGTGCCAACTCGTTAAGTACATTGATCCAGCAGATTGTTCCGGCAGATATCCAATTGCCAAGCCCGCCACAAGTGGGTGATGCTGCCACTGAACACCAGGCGCTGGCGGAACTTAAAGGGATTGCCAGCCAGAATCAGTGCTATAAATCCTACATTGGCATGGGCTACAGCCCGGTACTGACCCCGCCGGTTATCTTGCGTAATATGCTGGAGAACCCAGGCTGGTACACCGCCTACACGCCTTATCAGCCAGAAGTTTCTCAGGGCCGTCTTGAGGCGCTGTTGAATTTCCAGCAATTGACACAAGACCTGACGGGGTTGGATCTGGCTTCTGCCTCTTTGCTGGATGAGGCTACTGCCGCAGCAGAATCGATGGCATTGGCTAAGCGAGCCAGTAAGCTGAAGGACGCTAATCGCTTCTTTGTGGCTGATGATGTTCATCCGCAAACGCTGGATGTGGTGCGAACTCGCGCTGAAACTTTTGGTTTTGAAGTGATTGTCGACCGCGCTGAAAAAGTGCTGGAGCTGGATGGTGTTTTTGGTGTGTTGCTGCAACAAGTAGGCACCACCGGTGAACTGCATGACTACAGCGCGCTGCTGTCTGAACTGAAAAAACGTAAAATCATTACCAGCGTGGCTGCCGATATTATGGCGCTGGTGCTGTTGACTGCGCCGGGTAAACAAGGTGCCGATGTGGTATTTGGCTCCGCCCAGCGCTTTGGTGTGCCGATGGGTTATGGCGGCCCACATGCTGCATTCTTTGCCTGCCGTGACGAATTTAAACGCTCGATGCCGGGCCGCATTATCGGGGTATCACGCGACGCTGCCGGTAATACTGCATTGCGTATGGCGATGCAGACCCGTGAGCAACATATTCGCCGCGAGAAAGCTAACTCCAACATCTGTACTTCACAGGTACTACTGGCCAATATTGCCAGCCTGTATGCGGTTTATCATGGCCCGCAGGGCTTGCAGCGTATCGCTGGCCGCATTCACCGTATGACCGATATTCTGGCTGCGGGTTTGCAACAAGCAGGCCTGAACCTTCGTTTCCAGCACTGGTTCGATACCCTGACAGTTGAAGTCAAAGACAAAGCTACGGTATTGGCTCGTGCATTAAGTTTTGGTATTAACCTGCGCACTGATATTCATGGCGCTGTGGGTATCACGCTGGATGAAACCACCTCCCGCGACGATATTCAGACCCTGTTTGCCCTGTTAGTCGGTGATAGCCATGGCCTGGATATTGACCAGCTTGATGCTAAAGTCAGCCAGAGCAGCCAGTCGATACAGGCTACGATGCAGCGCCAAGAGCCGATTCTGACCCATCCGGTATTCAATCGTTACCACAGCGAAACCGAAATGATGCGTTATATGCATCGTTTAGAGCGCAAAGATTTGGCGCTGAATCAGGCGATGATCCCGTTGGGTTCTTGTACCATGAAGTTGAACGCTGCCGCCGAGATGATCCCGATTACCTGGCCGGAATTCGCTGAGTTACACCCATTCTGCCCGCCAGAGCAAGCGGCTGGTTATCAGCAGATGATTGGTCAACTGTCACAATGGTTGGTGCAACTGACTGGCTATGACGCGGTGTGTATGCAACCAAACTCAGGTGCGCAGGGAGAGTATGCCGGTTTGCTGGCTATCCGCCGTTACCACGAAAGCCGTAATCAGGCGAATCGTCATATCTGCCTGATCCCAAGCTCAGCCCACGGCACTAACCCAGCTTCGGCACAAATGGCCGGTATGTCGGTGGTGGTTGTAGCCTGTGATAAGCAAGGCAATATCGACTTACATGACTTGCGCCAGAAGGCAGAAGAAGCGGGTGATGAGTTGTCTTGCATTATGGTGACTTACCCATCAACCCACGGCGTGTATGAAGAAACCATCCGTGAAGTTTGCCAAATCGTTCATCAGTTTGGTGGGCAAGTTTATCTGGATGGCGCGAACATGAATGCGCAGGTTGGCATCACTACGCCGGGTTATATCGGTGCCGATGTATCGCATCTTAACTTGCACAAAACCTTCTGTATCCCACATGGCGGTGGCGGTCCAGGCATGGGGCCAATTGGCGTCAAAGCCCATTTGGCACCTTTTGTACCCGGCCACAGTGTGGTGCAAATTGACGGCATGACCACTCAGCAAGGTGCAGTTTCAGCCGCGCCATTTGGTAGTGCATCGATCTTACCTATCAGTTGGATGTATATCCGCATGATGGGCGCTGATGGCTTGAAGCAAGCCAGTCAGGTGGCCATTTTGAATGCCAACTATATCGCTACCCGTCTGAAAGCCGCCTATCCGGTGTTGTATACCGGCCACGATGGCCGTGTGGCACATGAGTGTATTCTGGATATTCGTCCGCTGAAAGAGGCGACCGGTATCAGTGAAATGGATATCGCTAAACGACTGATTGATTTCGGTTTTCATGCGCCAACCATGTCATTCCCGGTTGCCGGAACACTGATGGTGGAGCCGACAGAATCAGAAAGCAAAGTGGAGCTGGACCGCTTTATCGATGCGATGTTAGCTATTCGTAGCGAGATTGACAAAGTGGCCCAAGGCGAATGGCCGCTGGAAGATAACCCGCTGGTGAATGCGCCTCATACTCAGGCGGAACTGGTGGGGGACTGGCAGCACCCTTACAGCCGTGAGCTGGCTGTGTTCCCGGTTGCAGGTGTGATGGAAAACAAATATTGGCCTGCGGTAAAACGTTTGGATGATGTGTATGGCGACCGTAATCTGTTCTGCTCATGTGTTCCAATTGCTGATTATGAGTAATTTAAAATAGAGATAAGTTGTGTATGAATCTGAGGGTCGCGTATGCGGCCCTTTTGCTATGTTGATTATCTCGCCAGTATTGGCATGCTAGTTTGGGAACTCTTCATCGCAGCACAGGGAGCAGGGATATGAATAAGAAAGTTGCATTAGTGACGGGCGGCAGCCGGGGAATTGGTCGTGCGACCGCATTGCTGTTGGCAAAACATGGCTATCGGGTGGCGGTCAATTATATCAATGACCAGCAAGCCGCGCGGCAGGTAGTGGCGGAGATAGCGGCTGCGGGAGGGTTGGCGATTGCGTTACAGGCGGATATTGCTGATGAATCACAGGTTGTGGCGCTGTTTGAACAAGTTGAAGCGCAACTGGGGCCAATCAGTGCATTAGTGAATAATGCCGGAATTCTGTTCCCACAAACCAGTATTGAAGGCTTGACCGCCGAACGTATTAACCGAGTGCTAGCGACCAATGTGACCGGGTATTTCTTGTGCAGCCGCGAAGCTGTTAAACGCATGGCTCTGCGCCATGGTGGTCATGGTGGGGCAATTGTTAATGTTTCTTCTGCCGCGGCCCGCCTTGGTGCGCCGGGGGAGTATTTAGATTATGCGGCCTCCAAAGGGGCTATTGATACGCTGACCATCGGATTATCGCTGGAGGTGGCGGCTGAGGGGATTAGGGTTAACGGGGTACGGCCAGGTGTTATCTATACCGATATCCATGCCAGTGGTGGTGAACCGGGGCGGGTTGATCGGATCCAAAGTTTGTTACCCATGAAGCGTGGTGGTCACCCACATGAAGTTGCTGAGGCGATTGTTTGGTTGCTATCAGACTGTGCCTCTTATGTCACGGGCAGTGTATTGGACCTGGCTGGCGGAAAATAAAACAGATGCGGTTTGCCAGTCGATTGAGATAGCTGGCCTAACCGCATGGACTTCAACATGATTATTTCAACCAGCCCTTTTGCTGCGCGGCCTGTAACTGGGGCAGTAAATATTGCCAGATCTGAGGATAGCGCTCAGCGACCCGTTGGTTGCGATCCAGCACTTGTTGCAGACGAATACCATTTTCTATCCAGCTTTGCCCCTCGGTATGCAGGTTAATCAGCATTGGCAAAATGCGGTCCAGCATGGTCGCAAAGCACGCATCAGCGGTTTCTTCTGCTTCATACTCGTCCCACAGTGCGGTAAATTGCGCGTTTAAAGCGGGGGGAAGCATACCGAATAACCGTTTAGCCGCAGCCACTTCTTGTTCATGAATGGCGGCTCTGGCGGCCAAATCATAAACGATGACATCACCGGCATCTATTTCAACAATATCGTGCAGCAGTGCCATTTGAATTACACGGTTGATATCAACATCCGGGCTTGCATAGGGGGCCAGACTCATCGCCGCCACCGCAAAATGCCAACTGTGCTCAGCGGAGTTTTCCTGCCGTAAGCTGGCAATCACTTTGGTGCGGCGCTGTATATCTTTTAGCTTATCAACTTCCATCAGAAACTGGACAGTCTCTGTCAGGGGGCCAAAATCCAGAACCGGCAGTGCTAGTGACATAACAAACAACCCTCACATCAGATAAAAATAAACCGGTAATACGTTACCTGATTATCTGCCTTTACTCTGTTCTTTTTGCTTCATCTGGCGATAGACATGGCGAGTTACATGTATTGACAGAATATTTAAGCTTACACGTGTACACTGGAATCATTCTCAGTTAACCTGAGTACAGTATATTTGCGCAATTGGCTACCCACCGTACCGCTCATCGGGATTGATTACCTTGCAGCCTGACTGCAACGCCAATGTCTTTGGCCATACAACAGCTAATATTCAGGATAATAAGTATTGAATAATAAATCAGTTACACCCTCTGCTACAGTTACGCCACCTACCTCTGCGGCTCCCTCGATGTTGTCACCAGCCGCAACGCCGCCGGCCTATCCATGGGCAGAAGAGATAGCTAACAGCATTAGCCATGGTATTGGTGTTGTTTTTGGGATCATCGGGCTGGTGTTGCTTTTGGTGCAGGCAGTAGACAGTGGTGCTGATACCAAAGCGCTAACCAGCTATAGCTTGTATGGCGGCAGTATCATTTTGCTTTTTCTGGCATCAACACTGTATCACGCCGTGCCACACCGTAAAGCGAAGCTCTGGCTACAGAAGTTTGACCACTGTGCCATTTATATTTTGATTGCTGGCACTTACACCCCCTTTCTGCTGGTGGGATTGGATTCGCCTCTGGCCAGAGGGTTAATGGCGGTCATTTGGGGGTTGGCGCTATTCGGGGTGATATTTAAGCTGGCTTTCGCACATCGGTTTGAAGTGCTATCGCTTGTGACTTACCTGACGATGGGCTGGTTATCACTGATTGTGATTTATCAGTTGGCGGTGAAACTTGAAATTGGCGGGTTGGCATTACTGACTATTGGCGGCTTGCTTTACACTTTGGGGGTGGTTTTCTATGCCTCTAAACGTATCCGCTTCGGTCATGCTATTTGGCATGGTTTTGTGTTGGGTGGCAGTGTCTGCCACTTTATGGCGATCTATTTGTACGTTTGATGCTTTAGCCGCATGCATAAATTGAGGCCGGATAACCGGCCTCTGGTTCGAATAATGCTACTTTTCTTCAGTCAATGAGTAGGGCAACGGTTGAATAGCCAGCACACTACCAACATCATCGCGCACCCGTAGTACACTGTCTGCTGCCAGATCGTTGTTCAACACCGCCTGCACCCACACAGTGCCATCACTGAGTTGAATCGCGGCTAATACGGAACCGGTACGACGCCAATTTTCACCTAATTGCCACTCTAAATCTTCACCGGCTGCCGGTACACGGCTGGCAACCCCCGCTAACCAGTACAGCGCGCGCTTATTGGCTCCTCGGTATTTGGCTCTGGCTACCATCTCCTGCCCGGTGTAACAACCTTTACTGAAGCTAATGCCATTCAGCGCCTGAATATTAGTGGCTTGTGGAATAAACTGCGCGCTGCTGTCAGTATCAATAATTGGTAAACCTGCTTCGATATCCAGCGCCAGCCACTGTTTGCTGTTGTTAAACTGCGCGCGGTCAGCCAGTGTTGCCACCAGTTGCTGGGCTTGCTCGGCATCAGTTACCAGTAGAAAACGCTCGGCGGGGAGTGAGAAATGCAACAGTGTGCTATTACCTTGCTGGGTAACCGGGTGCTCAGCACTCGGTAATTCGGCAAAAACCTCAGCCAACGCAGCTTTAGCCTGTGCCCCTGCAATACCTAACAGAACGGCGTCAGGCTGTGCAGCAATCGTCACTTTAGAGAACACGGCATATTTCTTGAGTTCGCTTAACTGGTTATCCAGCAGGCTGCGGCGCTCAATAAATGCCAGCCCCTCGCCACGATAAAATAGCCGCAGGTTGCTCCACATCTTCCCTTTAGCATCACAATGGGCGCAAAGGACATGCTGGTCAGCGGGCAGAGCATCGATATCTGCAGTAACTTGCCCTTGCAGATATTTCACCCGATCAGCGCCAGTTAAGGTAACGAGTGCCCAGTCATCGAGCGACATGAGTGTTAATGGCAGCCCGGAAGAGGCGACCGGTGGTTGTGCAGAGAACGGAGTGTTATGTGCCATGCTTACCTGCAAATGAAAAGTATCTGCCAATGAATAGCACCAGCCAAGGCGGTGCTGTGAGCTTATGCTCCAATGGTAAAATAGCGGGGTAGCTTTGCAAGCAGTTATTCCATGGATTGGTCATTATTATCCAATATCTAAATTAACTGCCATCTGAGGTACAATAGCCACAGATTCTGCGGCAGAATACTGAAGGTGTTTGAAAAAACAGCACTTGCTGAGCATTTAGCATCTTAAGCTTACAATTCAACGGTGATAATCTTCCCGTTGGGTGTATCAAATTGTTACTCTAGTCACTCACCGAGTCAGGCACTTATTGGTTGCCGGATTTGGATAATATCCTTCACTGAGGAGTCAATCAGGACATGGAAATCGATAATAAAGCCCGTATTCACTGGGCGTGCCGTCGTGGTATGCGTGAACTTGATATCTCTATCATGCCGTTTTTTGAACATGAGTATGATGGCTTGAGTGATAACGAGAAGCAGGCATTTATTCGCTTACTTGAGTGTGATGACCCAGACTTATTCAATTGGCTGATGAATCACGGGGAGCCGCAGGACAGCGAACTGCGCCAGATGGTCAAACTGATTCAAACACGAAATAAAGCCCGTGGCCCAGTGGCGATGTGACTTGCGGGTATCCTGGCACACTCAACTCTTCTCTTTATTGTCTCATGGTGTTTTGGTCATACTCACCTTGGTTGCACCCTGGCCCCAGGGGTATACCGCACTGTGGTTGGTATTGCTGACGCTGGTAGTGTTTGAGTGTATCCGCAGCCAGAAAAATATTACGTCCTGTCAAGGCGAGATCCGGCTGAAACCCGGTAACCTGGTTCTATGGAAAAGGCTCGAATGGATCGTGGTCAAACAGCCATGGATCACCCGTTATGGCGTGTTATTAAATCTACAGCAGTCGAGCAGCCGTTCAGCCCGTAAGCGGTTGTGGCTGGCCGCCGACAGTATGTCAGAAGATGAGTGGCGGCAATTATGTCTGCTATTGCGGCATTCATTTGGCTCAGATAAAGGTATGAATCAATGAAACCTTTAATCTGGCTGGTAGAGGATGAGCCGAGTATCGCTGATACGCTGATTTATACCTTGGAAAGCGAAGGTTTTACCCTCCGGTGGTTTGACCGGGGGGAACCGGCGCTGGCAGCATTGGCTGATGGCCCACCCGCCTTAGCGATAGTGGATGTTGGCTTGCCTGATATCAATGGTTTTGACCTGTGCCGCCGCCTATTGGCGCGGGAACCCGCGCTGCCGGTGGTATTTCTTACCGCCCGTAGTGAAGAGCTGGATCGCATTGTCGGGCTGGAAATTGGTGCCGATGATTATATTGCTAAACCTTTCTCGCCCCGTGAAGTGAGTGCCCGCGTGCGCACGGTATTGCGGCGCTTACAAAAATCACACATTCTGGCTGCCTCTGCTGCGGTGCATCAATTCGGTGATTTCACTCTGGATGAGGCCGGCGCACGGGTGACCTATCATCAGCAGCCTCTCTGGCTCACCCGCTATGAATATCTGTTACTGAAAACCTTATTACTGGCCCCAGAGCGCATATTTTCACGTCAGCAACTGATGGATATTGTTTGGGCACAGGCAGAAGAGAGCCAAGACCGCACTGTCGATACCCACATTAAAACCCTGCGTTCAAAATTGCGCATGGCTTACGATGAGGAGTCACCCATTCGCACTCATCGTGGGTTGGGCTATAGCTTGAGTTACCGATGATGAGCTGCGAGCTATGAAGGATCAGCGATGAAAATCGGCGTGCGCTTACTGCTAGGTTACTTTCTGATCGTGGCCATTGCCGGTTATTTTGTCATTCGTATTTTCGTACAAGAAGTGAAACCTGGCGTCCGGCGTGCCACCGAAGGCACATTAGTGGATACCGCCACACTACTGGCTCAGTTTGCCCGGCAAGATATGCTGCTGGATAACGTTGCCAGTGGTCAATTGGCACAAGCGTTTGCTTCGCTAAATTTGCGGCCAATAGGTGCCAATATTGAAGGTATTCGCAAGGATCGTAACGAATATCGCGTTTATTTGACGGATGCCGACGGACGGGTGGTTTTTGATTCATCCGGTAAAGCGGTAGGGCAAGATTATT
Organism: Yersinia sp. FDAARGOS_228; assembly: GCF_002073315.2. Lineage (NCBI taxonomy): Bacteria > Pseudomonadati > Pseudomonadota > Gammaproteobacteria > Enterobacterales > Yersiniaceae > Yersinia > Yersinia sp. FDAARGOS_228. The sequence goes on along the minus strand of NZ_CP020409.2, from coordinate 4,684,214 downwards.
CGCGCTGGAATGATGTCTGGCTGACGCTACGCGGTGAATATGGTGCTCGCAGCACCCGTACCAACCCCGCAGATGAACAAAGTTCGGTCATGTATGTAGCAGCACCAGTCATGGCTGAAAACAAAATCATCGGGGTGCTCAGTGTGGGTAAACCCAATATTTCCATGGCACCCGTTATCAAACGCAGTGAGCGTAAGATCTTGTTAGCTGGTGGGGTCTTGCTCGGTATTGCCCTGTTGATTGGCTTGGGCTTCGTATGGTGGATAAACCGCTCTATCGGCAAATTGGTAGATTACGCTGAGCGGGTTGCCGAGGGGCAGGTTGTGGCGCTGCCAGCGATGGGCAGTAGCGAGTTGCATGATTTGGCCCGCGCACTGGAGAGTATGCGTCTTAAATTGGATGGCAAAGCCTACATTGAACAATATGTTCACACTATGACTCATGAGCTGAAAAGCCCATTGGCGGCCATTACCGGTGCGGCTGAACTGTTACGTGAGTCGCCCCCGCCAGCCACGGCACAGCGGTTTATTGTTAATATTGAGCAGCAAAGTGCACGCATCCGGCAACTGGTAGATAAAATGTTGGTGCAGGCGCGGCTCGAAAGTCGGGTCGATTTACAGTTTTCTCCATTGGATATCAGTCACATACTTAAACAAACCTTCAGTGCGAAAGAGGCACAGGCTGTCAGCCGCGGTATTTGCCTGCAACTGAAACGCGCCGATAGCGCAATATTAACCGGGGATGGGTTATTACTCAGCCAGGCGCTGACCAATCTGATTGATAATGCACTGGATTTCACGCCTTTGGGCGGGGCCGTGATACTTAGTGGCGAGCGGCATGAGGGGGAGTATCTGATAACGGTTGAAGATAATGGCAGCGGTATTCCCGATTACGCTCAAGAGAAGATTTTCGATCGTTTTTATTCGCTGCCAAGGGCCGATAGCCCGAAAAGTACCGGGTTGGGGCTGAATTTTGTGCGCGAGGTTGCCGCTATTCATCGTGGGCGGATTTCGCTGGAAAACCGCTTGCCACAAGGGGTGAGTGCCTATTTAGCGCTACCGCTGGAGGCAGCATGATTGGCTGACTTCACGTTCACTTCACATAGCCTCATTCTGCTTTCACTTCACTGACTTAAGCTGCTCCCCTGACCTTAAAAGGAGCGCAAGTCATGTTCAAGTCCGTACTATTTTGGAAAATAGCCACATTGCTGGGCTTAATTCTATTGATGATGATCCCGAAAGAGATGTTACTGAACGTTATCTCTGAACGCAGTGGTTATCGGCAAAGTGTTATCGATAAAGTCAGTGACAGCACCAGCCGATCGCAGAAGATCCTTGGTCCGCTAATTGTGGTGCCTTACAGCGAATGGGTAGAAAGCGAAGTTGATGGCAAGAAAAAGAGAGAGCGGATTAATCGTAGCCGCTACATACTGCCAGAGGTCATGACTGTTAGCGGTGCGCCAGATGTTGATGTGCGGCGATTGGGTATTTATAAAGCGCAAGTCTATCAAGGGGCGCTTAATTTCAACGCGCAATTTGACGCAACTGCATTGGACGACTTGATACATGACGGCGTCACTATCGGCAGACCGTCACTGGTGGTGGCGCTGAGCGATTCGCGGGGTATACAGCAAATTTCGCCACTCACGATGGGCAGCCAAAAAATCAACTTCGAACCCGGTGCTTTCCTGGGGCGGACTGCGAACGGTGTGCATGCCGAGCTATCATTGGCGCAGCTTCAACAGAAAAAATTTGATATTAGTTTTACACTGACGCTGACTGGCACCAATAGCCTGTCGGTAGTCCCTATCGGGCGTAGCAGTGAGTTAACCTTGCAAAGCAATTGGCCGCATCCTAATTTTGTCGGCGAGTTTTTACCGTTGCAGCGCAAGGTGGACGAAAAAGGCTTTCGTGCCCACTGGAGCACTAACTGGCTGGCTAACAACATAAATATCAACTTTGCGAGTGATGACCCACATGTCGATTTCAATGCTTTACCCGCTTTTAGCACCAGCTTGATTGAACCGGTCGATCACTACCAATTAACCGAACGAGCCATTAAGTATGCCATTCTGTTTATTGGTCTCACTTTCTTCAGCTTCTTCCTGTTCGAAAGCCTGACCTCACTGCGTGTGCATCCGATTCAATATCTATTGGTGGGGGCGGCTCTGGTGCTGTTCTACCTAATGTTACTGGCGTTCTCTGAACACCTTGGTTTCACGCTGGCTTACACTATCGCCAGCTTGAGTTGTAGCTTGTTGATCGCTATCTACCTGAGTGCGGTGCTGGGCGGGTGGCTGCGCGGTGGGTTGTTTGCTGGTGGTTTATTGCTGTTGTACGGGGTTTTGTTTGGCTTACTGCAATCGGAAGACAATGCATTGTTACTCGGCGCAGGGTTGCTGTTTATTATTCTGGCTGCAGTGATGGTACTAACACGGCGTTTAGACTGGTATCAAGTGGCTAACCCACAGCTATTAACTGGGCAGAAATCGAGCGAAACCAATACCGATAAGACAGTGGATAAACCGGTAGCAGTAGGGGGGAGCAATACCGACGCGTTCCGCTTATGGGATTAATATAACGCAAGGGATACAGAAGCGGGCACATCAAGTGCCCGTTTGGCTGACTACAGCAGTGCGTCCATCTCTAAGAGAATTTGATCACACCACTGCTCGATGCGCTCTTCGCTCAACTCGTATTGATTGACCTCATCCAATGCTAAACCAACAAAGTGTTTACCATCGGCGCTGAGTGGTTTTGGGCTAGTAAATTCAAACCCTTCTGTCGGCCAAAAACCGATAAACTTCACGCCCAGTGGGGCGATATGATCGTGCAACATACCAAGAGCATCCAGGAACCATTCGCTATATCCGAATTGATCGCCCATGCCATACATGGCGACAATCTTCCCCTTCAGATTAAGCTGTGTTAACTGTGGCCAGATGGCTTCCCAATCTTCCTGTAACTCGCCGAAATCCCAGGTAGGGATGCCTAAAATCAGGATGGAGTAGGCTTCCATCAGTTGGGGGCTGGCATCCTTCAGGTTGTGCAAATCAACCAAATCTTCGCCAAGAATATCGCGGATTTTTTCTGCTACCATTTCGGTATAGCAGGTGCTGGAGCCGTAAAAGAGACCAATCTTCATGATGTATAGCCATAGCATTACTAATAAGGAATAGCATCGAGTGTACCAGATTTGTCTCGTCATCAGGCATAATGGCGCTTGAGTTCAATCAAAGAGAGAAACAGTAATGCAGCAGCAAAATAACCCGCTGATTGAACAGTTTCTTGATGCCTTATGGCTGGAAAGAAACCTGGCCGAGAATACACTGGCGTCATACCGTCTGGATTTACATGCTTTAACCGGATGGTTAGAACATCACGGCAGTGATTTATTGCGTGCAGGTTCGCAGGACTTACAATCCTTCCTTGCTGAGCGCATTGAAGGCGGCTATAAAGCCACCAGTTCGGCACGCTTACTCAGTGCGATGCGTCGCCTGTTCCAATATTTATACCGCGAAAAGCTGCGTGAAGATGACCCAACAGCACTGCTCTCATCACCTAAACTGCCGCAGCGCTTGCCTAAAGATTTAAGTGAAGCGCAGGTTGATAGGTTGCTCAACTCACCCAATGTTGATATCCCGCTAGAATTGCGCGATAAAGCCATGCTGGAAGTGCTCTATGCCACCGGCTTGCGAGTCTCTGAACTGGTCGGGTTGACCATCAGTGATGTTAGCTTGCGTCAGGGGGTGGTGCGGGTCATTGGTAAAGGAAATAAAGAGCGGCTGGTGCCATTGGGCGAAGAAGCGGTGTACTGGATTGAAAACTACATGGAGCACGGGCGTCCATGGTTGATTAATGGTCAATCGCTAGATGTGCTGTTCCCTAGCAATCGTAGCCAACAAATGACCCGACAGACTTTCTGGCATCGCATCAAACACTATGCGATCCTTGCAGGTATCGATAGTGAACGGCTTTCACCCCATGTTTTGCGGCACGCTTTTGCCACGCACCTACTGAATCACGGTGCAGACCTGCGTGTGGTACAAATGTTACTGGGCCACAGTGATTTGTCGACAACCCAGATTTATACCCATGTAGCTACGGAACGTTTGAAACAGCTACATCAACAGCATCATCCACGCGCATGATTGTTTTGAAGAAAAACGATGTTGCGTGGAAAGAGATAGGATTCATAAATGAGAAAAAGTTTATTGTTACTGCCGGTGTTAATCGCCGCATTCGCCAGCCCGGTTAACGCAGATGATGCCGCTATCCAGCAGACGCTAAAAAAATTAGATATTCAGCAAGCTGATGTCCAACCTTCGCCGATCCCAGGTTTGAGCACGGTGATGACCGAAAGCGGGGTGCTTTATATCTCGGCCGACGGTAAACATCTGTTGCAAGGCCCGCTGTATGATGTGAGCGGTAGCCAGCCCGTTAATATAACCAATCAGATGCTGGTGAAAAAGCTTGAAGCATTGAGCAGTGAAATGATTGTGTATAAAGCACCACAGGAAAAACATGTTGTTACGGTGTTTACCGATATCACCTGTGGGTACTGCCATAAGTTGCATGAGCAGATGAAAGACTATAACGCGCTGGGTATTACCGTGCGTTATCTGGCGTTCCCACGTCAGGGCTTAAGCTCTCAGGCAGAAAAAGATATGGGATCCATCTGGTGTATGGCTGATCGTAATAAAGCTTTCGATGATGCAATGAAAGGCACTGAGGTATCACCGGCTACCTGTAAAACAGACATTAGCAAGCATTACCAGCTCGGCGTACAGTTTGGTATTCAGGGCACGCCTGCAATTGTGCTGCAAAATGGCACTATCGTTCCGGGGTATCTGGAGCCGAAAGAGATGTTGGCAATGCTGAATAAGCATCAGGCTTCCTTAAAAGCGGCGGGTTAATCACCCGTGACACTCAAAACTCAACTTCGTCGTCGTGAGGCGGCGGATGACAGCCATTTACCCGCGCAATTGCACCCGTTACTGCGCCGTCTCTATGCCAGTCGTGGAGTTAAAACTGCGACAGAACTGGAACGGGGCGTGAAAGGTCTATTGCCCTGGCAGCAACTCGATGGCATTGACGCAGGGGTTACCCTGTTACAGCAAGCGCTGGCTGACAAACGGCGTATCGTGATTGTCGGCGATTTTGATGCCGACGGTGCCACCAGCACTGCATTGGCAGTACTGGCTTTGCGCAGCATGGGTGGCAGTAATGTTGATTACCTGGTGCCCAATCGCTTTGACGATGGCTACGGGCTTAGCCCGGAAGTGGTTGAACAGGTCGCTGCCCGTGGTGCGGAATTGATTGTCACGGTCGATAACGGCATTTCTTCTCATGCCGGGGTGGATTTGGCCCATGCCTTGGGCATTCAGGTACTGGTTACCGATCACCATCTGCCGGGTGAAACCTTGCCAGCGGCTGAAGCTATCATTAATCCGAACCTGGTTGGTTGTGATTTTCTCTCCAAATCACTGGCTGGGGTGGGTGTTACCTTCTATCTGATGTTGGCATTGCGCGCCCGTTTGCGCGCGAGCGGGTGGTTTGAGCAACGTGCTTTAGCGGAGCCAAATCTGGCAGAACTGCTGGATTTAGTGGCGCTGGGGACGGTGGCTGATGTGGTGCCACTGGATGCCAATAACCGGATTCTGGTCCATCAAGGATTAAGCCGAATTCGTGCGGGTAAATGCCGTCCAGGGGTCCGCGCACTATTGGAAGTCGCCAACCGCGATGCCCGTCAATTGGCTGCCAACGATCTGGGCTTCTCCCTTGGCCCACGGCTTAACGCTGCCGGTCGCCTTGATGACATGTCTATTGGGGTCGCACTTCTTCTCACTGACGATATCGCTCAGGCCAGAGCTTTAGCAATCGATCTGGATGCCCTTAATCAAGCGCGCCGAGAGATAGAGCAGGGGATGCAGGTTGAGGCGTTGCAACTGTGCGACCAACTGGAACGTACCAGCACTGAATTGCCCTATGGCATTGCGATGTATCATCCAGAATGGCATCAGGGTGTGGTAGGGATTTTGGCCTCGCGCATCAAAGAACGTTTTCATCGGCCAGTCATTGCTTTCGCCCCTGCGGGTGAGGGGTTACTGAAGGGCTCGGGCCGCAGCGTAGCTGGGTTACATATGCGCGATGCGCTTGAGCGCCTGGATACATTGAACCCAGGGTTGATGCTGAAGTTTGGCGGCCATGCGATGGCGGCGGGATTATCATTGGAACAAGATAAATTCGATGAGTTCCGTCAGCGTTTTGCCGATTTAGTCGGTGAATGGATGGATGCCTCACAATTGGAAGGCGTTATTTGGTCCGATGGTGAACTGAAAGGCAACGAACTATCGCTGGAAACAGCGGAGTTGTTGCGCGATGGCGGCCCATGGGGGCAGTCCTTCCCTGAGCCAACATTTGATGGCAAATTCCGTATTTTGCAGCAACGGTTGGTGGGGGAACGCCATCTAAAACTGATGATTGAGCCGCTGAATGGCGGGCCGCTACTCGATGGTATTGCGTTTAATATCGATACCACCTTATGGCCGGACAGCAGCGTGCGTGAAGTTAAGCTGGCTTACAAACTCGATATTAATGAATATCGCGGTAATCGTAGTGTCCAGTTGTTGGTCCAGCATTTGTGGCCTTATTAGGCAACATTCAAATAAAACCCGATGAGCTGGCTTAGGCCAGTGATTCGGGTGAATAAGTCAGGTTAACGCCACTGTAATTTCAAGTAAGCAGGAAATATAGTCAACGAGCTATAAACCGCCGAACAGATCCGTTAGAATTACCAATTCTGTGCCCTAAATAATTCGAGTTGTAGGAACGCGGCAACTGAGTAAATTTCGAAGGATTGACGTCAGTCAATGATTCGGGTGAACGAAGACAGCCAACACTCATGCAGCTTGAAGTATGACGGGTATAATGACATTCCGTCATCTACGACTCAACGTAAGACTCAAAACCATGTTTGAAATAAACCCGGTAAAAAATCGAATTCAGGACCTGTCTGATCGGACAGACATTCTCAGGGGGTATCTTTGACTATGATGCCAAGAAAGAGCGACTGGAAGAAGTAAACGCCGAGCTGGAACAGCCCGACGTCTGGAATGAACCTGAGCGTGCGCAAGCGCTGGGTAAAGAGCGTTCTGCGCTAGAAGAGATTGTCTCGACCATTGATCAATTGGATCAAGGTATGGAAGACGTTTCCGGCTTGCTGGAATTGGCGATTGAAGCTGACGATGAAGAGACCTTTAACGAAGCCATTGCTGAGTTAGATATCCTTGACGGCAAGCTGGGCCAGCTCGAATTCCGCCGCATGTTTTCTGGTGAATATGATAGCGCCAACTGCTACCTGGATTTACAAGCGGGTTCTGGCGGCACAGAAGCCCAGGACTGGGCCAGCATGCTGCTGCGTATGTACCTGCGCTGGGCTGAATCAAAAGGCTTCAAAACTGAAATCATCGAAGAATCTGATGGTGATGTTGCTGGCCTAAAGTCAGCCACCATTAAGATCATCGGCGATTACGCCTTTGGCTGGTTACGTACTGAAACTGGCGTTCATCGTCTGGTTCGTAAAAGCCCGTTTGACTCCGGTGGCCGTCGTCATACCTCTTTCAGTTCTGCTTTTGTCTATCCAGAAGTTGATGATGATATTGATATCGAAATCAACCCGGCAGATCTGCGTATTGACGTTTACCGCGCATCCGGTGCGGGTGGTCAGCACGTCAACAAAACGGAATCTGCGGTACGTATTACCCACCTTCCAACCAATATCGTGACTCAATGCCAGAATGACCGTTCTCAGCATAAGAACAAAGATCAAGCGATGAAGCAGTTGAAGGCGAAGCTGTATGAGTTTGAGATGCAAAAGAAAAATGCTGATAAACAGGTTTTGGAAGACAATAAGTCTGATATCGGTTGGGGTAGCCAGATCCGTTCTTATGTACTGGATGATTCCCGTATCAAAGATTTGCGTACTGGCGTGGAAACACGTAACACGCAAGCGGTACTGGATGGTGATCTGGACAAATTCATTGAAGCAAGTTTGAAAGCCGGGCTATGAGGAACTGAGATGTCAGAGCAAAAACCACAAGTCGCTGAGCAAGCGCAAGAACCAGAACTCAATAGTGAGTTACAAGCTCGTCGGGAAAAGCTGGCCTTGCTGCGGGAAAAGGGAATTGCGTTCCCTAATGATTTCCGTCGTGAGCACCTCTCTGACCAGCTACATGCTGAGTACGGCAGTAAAGAGAATGAAGAGTTAGAAGCACTGAATATCGAAGTCACCGTTGCTGGTCGTATGATGACCCGCCGTATTATGGGTAAAGCATCATTCGTCACACTGCAAGATGTCGGTGGCCGCATTCAGTTGTACGTTTCCCGCGATGATCTGCCGGAAGGCATTTATAACGAAGAATTCAAAAAGTGGGATCTGGGCGATATTCTGGGTGCTCGTGGCAAGCTGTTTAAAACTAAAACCGGTGAGTTGTCTATCCACTGTAGCGAACTGCGCCTGTTGACTAAAGCGCTGCGTCCGCTGCCGGATAAATTCCACGGCTTGGCTGATCAGGAAACCCGTTACCGCCAGCGTTATTTGGATCTGATCGCTAACGATGAATCTCGCCATACGTTCAAAGTTCGTTCGCAGGTGATGTCTGGTATTCGTAGTTTCATGGTGGAAAAAGGCTTCATGGAAGTCGAAACCCCTATGATGCAAGTGATCCCTGGTGGTGCCTCAGCGCGTCCGTTTGTGACTCATCACAATGCGCTGGATATCGATATGTACTTGCGCATCGCGCCAGAACTGTATCTGAAACGCCTGGTCGTTGGTGGTTTTGAACGTGTATTCGAAATCAACCGTAACTTCCGTAATGAGGGCGTTTCCCCGCGTCATAACCCAGAGTTCACCATGATGGAACTCTATATGGCGTATGCGGATTACAAAGATCTGATCGTGCTGACGGAAGAACTGTTCCGCACTCTGACTGAAACCGTATTGGGTAGCAGTGTGGTGCAGTATGGCGAGCAGACATTCGATTTCGGTAAGCCTTTTGCCAAATTGACCATGAAAGAAGCCATTTGCAAATATCGCCCTGAAACCAATGTGGCAGATTTGGACGATATGGACAAAGCTTTGGCCATTGCTGAGTCATTAGGCATTAAAGTTGAGAAGAGCTGGGGTCTGGGCCGCGTTCAATGCGAAATCTTCGAGGAGACCGCAGAGAGCCATCTGATTCAGCCAACTTTCATTACTGAATATCCAGCAGAAGTTTCTCCGCTGGCACGTCGTAATGATGATAATCCGTTTATCACTGACCGCTTTGAGTTCTTTATCGGTGGCCGTGAGATTGGTAACGGTTTCTCAGAGTTGAATGATGCTGAAGATCAGGCTCAGCGTTTTGCTGATCAGGTTAGCGCTAAAGAAGCTGGCGATGATGAAGCGATGTTCTACGATGAAGACTACGTCACCGCGCTGGAACATGGTTTGCCGCCAACTGCTGGTTTGGGCATCGGTATCGACCGTATGGTGATGTTGTTTACCAACAGCCACACCATCCGTGACGTTATCTTGTTCCCGGCTATGCGCCCGGTTAAATAAGTTATTGTGGTCACGGTAATCTATAAGGGTGCTGTAGCACCCTTTTTACTAAGCAAAATAGCCATAGTGATACTTGGTTTAATCTAATCGCTTAAAATACCGGCGCTTAGACCATATCTTCGCTTGCCCACGAGGAAGAACCGGTTATAATGCAAACCGCACACCGAAGCGGGTGTAGTTCAATGGTAGAACGAGAGCTTCCCAAGCTCTATACGAGGGTTCGATTCCCTTCACCCGCTCCAATCTTATGTCTCGCAGTATCTCCCGAAGTACATCAAACCCAGTAAATCCGCACTTCTCAGGCTAATCTAGTTATTCCTATATACATGTTCGTCTATTGAAATCTACTTATAGCGGGGGGGTATATATGGGGATATTAAATTGTACCCACCTAAAAGGTACCCCCAGATAATCTAACTTTATGCCTACATTTAATCACTATGGCTTAGCACTGTTAAACCCCAGTTTCGCTTACCACTGGTTCGCCCAGTTGTTTCATACCAGCTATCGTCAATGCACTTCGCAGACATAAACCATGAAGTGCAGCAAACACCGCTGGGAGCTACCCTGGTGCGTTTTTAATTCCAGGCAATGAAAAGTCATAGTGTGGCGTTAAGGTGAGCTCTGAGTGCGCCAGGTGAAACCTTGCACCTATGCTTTCAGCTAAAATAGATATAAGCCATCACAGCCAAGATAACTATTGCGGCATAACGCAAAATTCGCTCGCGGTTCCTGATGAACCATGTTCGTTCGTAACGTAGTGGTGTGCAAAAAGGTGTTACCCATTTGAGATATTCTGCGTTGATGCTACTCAATACCTCTTTGGATTCATTCAGGTTACTACCGAAAACATACTGACGTTGTAGTAAATCAGCCCGACAATGACTAATCGTCTCTTTGTCACTCACTAATTTATCTTCATTAATAAAATCAAAGTGATCGATAACGATTTGGTATGAGGCTTGTATATTTTTACTGGTTACAAAAGCATCACAGGTGATCAGATCATTTTTAGCCAGGTATTTCAGGAGATCAATCTTCTGAGTTACCTGCAAATTATCAACCAGTTGCTGCCTGAGCGCTTTATCAAATGGCCGGATATATCCAAGTTTCGGATCAATTTCAGCGTCAAGCGACTCATATAGGTAAAACTCCCCTTCCATAGGTTTGCCGCGCCAGTCAAAGCGCACATAACCATCTGGTTGAGTCTGGTAACAATTGGATATTGGCATAAACATCCTTGATAAAAGGCGATGATGACATTCGTAAGCAGTTCATTGAACTAGGTAGGTGCGGATTTTGCAACACAGTTTGTCGTGCAGAGATAAGGATTGATTTTCCGTCGCCGCCGCTATACCTGAGAGGGAGCTACCAAACCCATGAGATCCACTTTCCGCGCCCAATTCTCCCGGCAGCTTCCCTCATAGCTTGAGGTTGTTTTCCTTTGCCCACTTTCTTAACCTGCCGCAGGCATTGGAGTAGGGGGAAGATGTATTGAAAGAAATCATCCTTCCCATTGTCCATTTGCCATACCACGCTTTTCCATACAGGTCATTGTCAGATCGCTGATTGATCAATTCAACGATTTCGCTTTTAGCGTTCTGTAGTTGGCTGCTTAGCGAGCGTAAATCCAAATCGCTATAGTCGCGATAAAACTTTTGGGCGAGAAGACCCAGTTGGTTCCATTTATAACCCGTTTCCGGGAAATCAACAGGCTTTCCCTCTTCATCAAGCGTTATCCATTTGATAACTAAATTGTTCCAGCCAAGTAAGTAGGAGACAAGATTGCAAACACTCATTACAGTGTCTTTTGCATGTCCTTCCATTGATTCATCTAATGCTAATTCGGGTGGAATTGATGCGAGGTAACCTGACAATTTATTGAAGTTTTTGTCTATTGCCAACAGGAGTTCTGATTTGGTTTGTGGCACACCCATGAGAATTCCCTCCCTAGTTGTTGGGATATTCAGCGAGTTTGGCAACAGAGGGGGGCTTACGCGAGCACTTTCTGGAAAAGATGTGAGAGAAAACGCATTATTAATCTGATTAGATTGTATTTTTTCTTTTTAACTTATTGTTTTACTTTGTAAACCTCTTCTCTGAACATGAAATTATGCTCGATACCCTGAGCACGTTAACGCATATATCGGCATACTGAAAGGAGCGATCTTCATGCTCCTCACTTCAAAACCAGCCAAAACACCAGGAACGATAAAACACCCGATACGTTAGGTTCTGTTGGCAATAGCTGGCGACGAATCAGGTGCTTAAAGATCATATTCACTCGCTATTTACGGCTAGAAGGTGATTGTTTTTACGCTGAATAACCTGCAAAAGAAGGAAGAGTGATTCTCTCTGATCTGTTTGTTTATTCGCAGTTAAAAAGTAATGAAACCAAAGTAATTAACTGTATTCTGTTCTTATGCCAAATATCTATCGGTATTCCCTATGTTGATAGCCTACTTAGATGCGTTAAATATTTTGAGCACGCCTGTTTGGCTCGTTTTACCCAAAAATCAGGAAATAGTTTTTGCTAATAAGGAAGCCCGAGCAATTGCAGGTGATAGCCCACTCCAGTTACTGCGCAATGGCCGGTTTTCAGCACATGCGCAGCAGCATCTGGATGCATACCTGCCCGCTTTGGCAGATGAAGATCAAATCGTTGAAATTTGGACTATTCAAACAGAAGGCAATAGCTTTCCCCTAAGTTGTCGGCTCTCTTTGACACAACTGGAACCGCACGGAGACGTTATTGTTTTCGAAGGGCTTTATATTGCCGGAGCGGAGGTCACTCGCCCCAATGTCGGTCGGCTGTGCTCGAAGCCCTACTGCCGCGACGAACGGGGTTTCTATGAGCAATTTTTCGATACCAATACGGCCCCGATGTTATTGATTGATCCATCGGACGATGGCCAAATTGTAGATGCTAATCAAGCGGCAACCCGTTTCTATGGTTATTCCCGGGATGAGATGTGTATGAAACATACTTGGGAAATTAATACCATGGGTAAGGATGTATTGCCCGTAATGCGTGAGGTAGCTAAGCTGCCCGGTGGGCACAAGCCTCTTAATTTCATCCATAAATTAGCCGATGGAAATACCCGCCATGTGCAAACTTATGCCGGCCCCGTTGAGTTGGATGGTATGCGGCTAATGCTTTGTATTATTCATGATATTACTGAACAAAAGCGCCTGGAACAGGCATTAGAAGATGCGGCCTTACGGGATCCACTGACCGGCTTGGGGAATCGGCGGCAATTCTTTAATCTTGTCGAGCATGCTAATGCACAAAGCCAACGTTATGCACAAGGCTTCAGCTTGATGTTGGTTGATGCAGACCATTTCAAGCAAGTTAATGATCAGTTCGGGCATCATAAGGGTGACGAAGTCCTGATATTGCTGGCAAGAACCCTGGAATCCCGAATTCGTGAAAGTGACATGATTTTCCGTTGGGGAGGCGAAGAGTTTGCCATTTTGCTCCCTTCAACCAATTTAGCTGGCGCATTACAAGTGGCGGAGTCTATTCGTGAGGCCGTTCAGTTAGTGTGTCAACCCAATCTACCGCAACTCACTGTCAGTATCGGTGTGGCACAGCATCAGGTTGGTGAGGATTCCGATAGCTTATTCAAACGTATGGATGAGGCCCTTTACCGCGCTAAGGCGGCAGGGCGCAATAGAGTGCTGGTGGCATAGGCCGGAGGGGGATTAGCTGACCTCCCTTTACCAATAACTCACCGCTCTATGAACAGAGTAGTTTTGCCGTTGTATTTATCTATTCCAGCGGCAAATGATCGAGTGGTTTTACCTCGCGCAGGACGAAGGTGGTTTGCATCTCTTTAATGCCCGATAATCGGCGGATGACGGACATGGCGAAAGTGGAGAAGCTATCGAGGTCTTCCGCGACCACTTGCAGCAGGAAGTCAGCATCTCCGGCGACAGCATAGCAAGCGATAACCGGCTTTAACTCCCCCACCTGCATTTCAAATAGCTTGGCTTCTTCCTCACTGTGGCTGTCAATTTTCACCCGAATAAATGCCAAAATACCCAAACCAATTTTTCGTCGATCGATATTGGCCTGATAGCCGGTAATAACGCCGCTTTCTTCTAATTGTTTCACCCGCCGCCAGCAGGGGGAGGTTGCCATTCCCACTTTATCGGCTAGCTCTTGGTTAGTCATACGGCCAGCATGCTGTAACTGTTTCAGTATTTTAATATCTGCCGGTGTTATGAGTGATGATGGCATTTTCTACCTGATTATTATTTTATTTGGGAATGTATTACCAATATTAGCTGAATCCAGGTGATAAAAGAAAGCACTTACCTGCCAGCGAGGGATATGATTATTGATATACATTATCGGTAAAAGGACAGTGGCTGTGGCAGAGCAAATGCGGATCGCGATTATGGTTAACCCTGAACTCCCTATTGGTTTAATTGCCAATACCACCAGCGCGGTAGGTATTGGGTTAGCGGCAAAATTTCCGCAACTGGCAGGGGCAATGTTGTCCGATTCAGGGGGGAAAGAAATTGATGTTAGCTCAAAATTACCGGTACCTATTTTACAAGCAAATGCTTTGCAGATGAGAGAGGTGCTGTTGAAAGCATTGACGGCTAGCCATGAACGGGCAATTGTGCCTTTTCCGGCATTTGCGCGCGCAATGCACAGTTTTCAGGATTATGCCGATGCATTCCCGCTACGTTCTCTTTGTGATGAGCCGCTAGACGGTTTGGGATTGGTCGGGCCGGAGAAATGGGTTCGCTCATTGACTGGCGCGTTAAAACTGCTGCGCTAGTCAGGCCGGTTATCGATGGAAAAGAAACGGGTTCTGACATGGAACCCGTTTCTATGTTGACTATCAGTGGGTTAAGTTAACTGACTTAATTGTAAGACGTTACCGGCGATGCCGTTGATATACAATTTGCGATGTTCATTCGCGGGCAGATTAACGGATAATTCACGCCAAGCCGGTTGATAGCTGCCAGTGCGCGCAAAGGTGATATCAATGCGGTGGTTATCGGTAGTCACCTGCCAACTCAGCCATAATGCATAGCCTTGCTGCCAGCGGTGGCTTTCGCCATCATCTTCAAACAGCATTCCACTCGATCGCCCCGCGCCTTTAGTGGGGTAGAGTGCCAACTCGCGTTGCGAGTCCAACTTGGCATTAACAAAAGCGATGCGTCGTGACAGCGGCAGCGCTGCACCGGCTCGGACCAATAGTGGCAAACGTTCCAGTGGCGCATCAAGGGTGATCATCTGCCCACCGCCATACCATTGGCCACTGTGGAAGCAATACCAGCCACCATTATTATCAGGCTGGCTATTATCAGGTAAGTACACTTCTCGCTGGCGTTGTCCGGCCTCTACCACACTGGCAACCAGCAAGTCGCGGCCCAGCATAAAGTCGTCATTTTCTGTAAACGTGCCGCTATCGTGTTCATGATCGAGGAAAGTAGGGCGTAACATAGGCTCATCATCATGGGTGGCCTGCCACTGTAAGGTGTAAAAATAGGGCAGTAACCGATAACGTAGCGCCATAGCATCACGGATCATCGGCGTGGCGGCAGGGTACATCCAGGGCTCATTTACTGTGTGATCGTCATTCCATGAGTGAATAGTAAATCGTGGATGCATCACGCCGTTTTGTACCCAGCGGATAAATAGCTCTGCTTCTGGTTTATCACCCGAAAAACCGCCGACATCATGACCGAGATTGTATAACCCTGACAGGCTCATCCCCAGCCCCATGCGGATGTTATAGCGCAGCGTTTGCCAACTGGTCCGGTTGTCACCACTCCAGGTCTGGGCGTAGCGTTGCATACCGGCACAACCAGAACGTGATA
The DNA here is from genome assembly GCF_002073315.2 of Yersinia sp. FDAARGOS_228. Lineage (NCBI taxonomy): Bacteria > Pseudomonadati > Pseudomonadota > Gammaproteobacteria > Enterobacterales > Yersiniaceae > Yersinia > Yersinia sp. FDAARGOS_228. The sequence continues at coordinate 4,668,770 of NZ_CP020409.2, read as the reverse complement.
TCAAATACGGGCGTATATCTGGTGCAAATGCTTGTTGAGCCTCCATTGAGGCCCGCATCATCAGCAAAGGCATTACCGGTCTGATATGTTTGATAGCGATAGATTTACCGAATCCATTGCAGCGCGCTTCACCATCCCACACTTCATATTCATTATTATCATTCCAGGTTGAGCCGATCCCCATCTCCAGCAGTTGTTTGGTTACATTCTCCTGCCACCAGTCCACGGTTGCAGGATTGGTGAAATCAAGGTGAGAGCCTTCATCATCCCAGAATGAAGAGCGCTCTGGTAACCCGGTTTCACCATCACGAATAAATAATCCGCGTTCGGCAACATGCTGATATTGTGGGTGATCTTGTAATAGGCACGGTTTGATATTGGCAGCTAACTTAATGCCCGCTTGCAGAAAAGCCTGACTCATTACCTTAGGCTGCGGTACTTTGTCGTAATTCCAGTTAAAAACATAACGCTTATTGTTGATTGAGGTATAGCCAGATGAGAGCTGGAAAGAGTCGCAGGGAATATCATGCTGCTGACATAGCGTAATGAATTTTTGCAACTGCACCTGTGCATCGGGAGCATCGGTGTAATGCATGGTCGAACCACTGTAACCAAGGCTCCATTTGGGGCCAAACTTGGTTTTGCCGGTCAGGCGGACAAAGGCTTTGGTAACATCCAGCACTTTCGGGCCGAGGAACATATAGTAATCAAGATCGCCAGCTTCAGCCTGATAGCGACGATAGGCCAGATGGTAGTTATCAATCTCATTCCCTAAATCTAACCAGCAACTGCTTAAATTGTCATAAAAAAGACCAAAGCTGACATCATCACGGCGAGTGATGGTAAACGGGATATGTTTGTAGAGTGGGTCAGTACTGGCGGCGTTGTAACCCATGGCGTCTAGATTGCGCATTTCAAAGCGGCGACCTGCACGGTTAAGATCACCCGCTTTTTCACCTAATCCGTAATATTGCTCATTGGGATATCGCCGCTGATAGTGAGCAATAGCTTCTCCTTTGGGGCTGAGTAAATAAGCGCTGGTGGGCCGATCCGCCGCCAGTGGCTGCCACTCGCCGTGCTGATTTTTATATTCCCATGCCAGATACAGTGGTTGATAAATGGTGACCCGCAAACATTCAGTGGTGACTATCAAGTGTTGTTCATGGTGTTCTAATTGATAACCTGGAATGGAGAAACCTTCCAGGCTAAGTCGATCGCGGCCAGACCATGGCACATCGCCTTGTGGGGCAATGCTCCAGGTGCGGTTTAAGGCCAGCTCACCATTCTTTTTAATCAGCACACGGCAGAGGTTCGGCTCTAATATATACAGACAAAATATATGATGGTCATCGACCAGTAATTCCACATGGTCAGGGTATTGATTTATTAACTGCCAGTTTTTTAATGTTTTCATCACAGCTCATCTTGTTTCTGGCAACAGCGCAGTTGCGCCGTTACCGGGTTAATAGCATCAGGCAGCCGGTTGTGTTTTATTGCGGCGCTCAGCAAACAGAGCAACCAGGAACACAGCACCAATCAAATCGAAGAAGCCCATGGCAATAAACAGCGGGTTAAAACCGATCGTGTCGGATACGGCCCCAATCAATAAAGTAAACAGGAAGCTGGCAATCCAAGCGGAAGAACCGCGCAGGCCATTAACGGTGGCTACTTGGTTTTTATCAAATGAATCAACGACTAATGCACTGAGCATGCAAGAGATAACCTGATGACCGAAGCCACCAATAGAGATTAAAGCAATAGCCAGATAAGGGTCTTTGGTGATGGCAACAAAGGCCAGTGAAACCATCATAAAGGCACCGGTTACGGAGCTGGCAACTACTGAGTTGATACGACTGCAACCGAACCATTTTTGGTAGAGTTTGGTTAAATAGCCACTGGCAACACTGCCGATATCTGCCGCCAGGAAGGGTAGCCAGGCGAACATGGCAATCTGTTTTAGGTCCATGCCCCGCTCGGTAGCCAAATAAAGTGGAACCCAGAAGCTAAATACCGCCCATGCGGGTTCCGCTAAAAATGCCGGGATAGCGATACCGTAAAATTTCTTATTTTTGCTCAGAATGGCTAATGACTTAAGAAAAGGCAGCCGAGGGAGTACCGGTTCATTGTCTTGGTGAATCAGTTCAAACTCTTCTTTACTCAAATTTGGATGGGTGTCGGGTGAATGATAAAAACGCCACCACAGCAGAACCCAAACCATGGCTAAAGCACCGGAGAATAAGAATGCACCTTGCCAACCGAGAGCGACATGAGCCAGTACGATAATCGGTGGTGCTAACATCGCACCGATAGAGAACCCCACCCCTGCCCAACCCGCGGCAATGGGGCGTTCCTTTTTCGGAAACCAGTCAGAAATCGCTTTGGCATTTGCCGGTGTTGCCGCAGCTTCGGCACTGCCCATAAAGAAGCGCAGCACCGCCAATTGAAACCAGGTTCCTGCCCCAGCGTGCATCATGCATACCACCGCCCAGACACTAGCGCAAATCAGGAACCCCATTTTTAAACCGATGACGTCAATCAGCCAACCACAGAGTGGCTGGAAAACGGTGTAAGCCAACTGAAAAGATGCCACAATCCATGAATATTGTTCAGTGGTCATATTCAGGCTGGTTTTTAACTCAGGGGCGAGGATACCCAGAGAGTTACGGGTAATATAGTTAACGGTGACCCCGAGTAGAAATAGCGCCAGCATCCACCAGCGTAATGATTTTATTTTTCGCCGCCCGACAACCTTAGCGGATTGATTAATCTCAACACTCATCCCAGCCTCCTGATGTTAGTCGGTAGTAAATTAACCGGACCAACTTATTGTTTTGGTATGATCTATATTCGGTTATTAAGATTATGCTGAGTTTTAATGTGACTCCGTTCACATTAAGCTCGTCTGGTAAAATTTAATCGATTGATAATATTAGTTTTTTGTATAATTAATCATAATTAACCGGACTGATAAGTTTTTAAAATTGGTTTACCAAAACAAGGTAACTAGCTTAAATTGGCTTTAATACGCATTTTTTTGAAAGAATTTTCATAAGCTGGATAATATTTCAGCATTTATATCGAATAGTGGCCTGAATAAGCCATTCACCGGCTATGAAAATTTTTTCATTTGCTAATTTGAGAGAGATCACAAAATGAATGGAAAGCTAAAAATACAAGAAATTGCTAATCAGACTGGCCTTTCAATTAGCACGGTATCGAGAGTATTAGCCGGTAAAGCCAATACCAGTGCGAAAGCAAAACAGCAGGTAATGGCGTATGCGCAATCGCAGGGGATATTGCAGAATTTGTCCAGCGGGCGGTTGATGCTAAATAACATTATGGTATTTGCCCCTCATCGTGCCTTTGATGTGCGTACCGATATTTTTTACTACAAAGTTATTCAGGGGATTACTGAGGCGGTTAGTCAACATGAAGTCATGATTCGCTACTGTGGGCTATCTGAAACTCACAGTGATATTGCGCTATTTTTGGAGAAAATGACCAATCCTCAAACCGAAGCGGCAATCATTATTGGTATCGACGATCCGCGGATTCATACATTAGCGGCTGGGGTGCATAAGCCGTCGGTGTTAATTAATTGCCGTGACAAAGAAATGTCATTGGATAGTGTGTCGCCAGACCACCAACTGATTGGTGAGTTTTCTGCCAATTACCTGATACAGCAAGGGCATAGGCGCATTCTGACTCTGCAATGTTTACGTCGCAACACGATGGAACTGCGCTTAGTGGGGATAAAAGAGGCTTTCGCTAATAATAATATGCGCTTTGATGATGGCCAACATCTGATTACCACGCATGGCTTTGGCGCGGAAGAGGCTGAGCAGGCGCTAACCGCTTTTATCACTGGTTGTGAAGATAAGAGCCAGCTGCCGACGGCCATTTTAGCCGGGGGGGACTATATGGCATTTGGTGCCGTTAATGCGTTGAATAAACTGAACATGAGCGTGCCTGATAACGTATCTGTTATGAGTATGGATGGTTTTAACCTGGCAGACATTCATGATGTCACACTGACCGCGGTGCACGTTCCCCGAGATGAGTTGGGGGCCGAAGCCATCCAGTTACTGCAACGGCGCTTATTACGCCCAGATGCGCCCTTCAGTAATACCTTACTGCAAGGGAAATTAGTGGCCTGTTCTTCGGTCAAACAGATCAATCAGAAAAGGGCGATGCCTGCGGCCAATAAACCATCGGATCAGTTATATGATTTGTAAGGCTTAGTATGGAAAATAATGAACCTATGCCTCATAAAAAAGTAATTACCGCTATAGTTTACAGTTAGTTTTGTACTGTTTACGGTGGGTAACGAGAGAAATATGTATAAATGAGTTTTATATAAGTCAGATGGGGATATCTTATATCTTACCCGTCATCTTTCAGAATGCAGGTGTGTTGGCTGGTCCCGTTACTTGGCCTATTTATGGGTCTTGCCTCAGTGAGGCCGCTACAAGCAGCATTCAACTCACTGACTTGCCGTTAATTTGTCTTATCGGGGTTCATTAGCATGATTGAGGCACACCCTGCGGGCTAGCATAAATGCTGTTCAAATCGGGTTACATTCGATTTGTCTCTTTTTTGCCACCTTCCTGCACCTTGAAATCTATTGGGTATAGCACATTGAATTTAAGGATATTGCCGCATGGAATTTAAAGACTATTATGCCGTGATGGGAGTAGAACCAACTGCTTCCCAGAAAGATATTAAAACAGCCTATCGCAAGCTGGCGCGCAAATATCACCCAGATGTCAGCGCGGAAGCCGATGCTGAAAGTAAGTTCAAAGAAGTTGCCGAGGCCTATGAAGTATTAAAAGATACTGAACGGCGTGCTGAATATGACGAGTTAAGATTGCATCGGAATGACCCTCGTTTTGCCCAACAACAAGCCGCCTATAATTCAGGTCATCAACAAAGGTACAGCAGTGCGGGGGCCGGTTCCCAAGACTTCTCTGATTTTTTTGAATCTTTCTTTGCTAACCGTGGGGCTTCAGCTCATCACACCTCTCAGCGACCACCTCGCGGTGTTCGCGGCCAAGATCTTGAGATGGAATTGCCCATCTTCTTAGAAGAAACCTTGGCAGAACAGACGCGTTCTATTTCTTACAAAATACCGACTGTTGATGCTTCGGGGTATCCGGGGGCGGAGACATCCAAAACGCTAAAAGTGAAAATTCCGGCTGGGGTGGGGGATGGCGAGCGTATCCGTCTTAAAGGGCAGGGGGCACCGGGTTTTGCCGGTGGAGCTAATGGCGATTTATTCCTGATTATTCGCATTGCACCGCATCCAATGTTTGATGTTGATGGACAAAATTTACAAATAGTGGTGCCGTTAGCCCCATGGGAAGCGGCATTAGGTGCCAATGTAGAGATGCCGACACTGACGGGCAAAATCACTTTAACGGTCCCGGCAGGTAGCCAAAGTGGTCAGAGATTGCGTATCAAAGGCAAAGGGCTAGTTAGCAAAAAGGGAACTGGCGATCTGTACGCGATCCTCAAGGTAGTGATGCCGCCAAAACCGGACGAGAAAATGCGCGCGCTGTGGCAACAACTGTCAGATCAGGCGTCATTTAATCCTCGCACTGGCTGGGAGTAACAGATTATGGCTGAAATAGAAATCACCTATACCGTGACTGAATTATGCCAGTCAACGGGAATAATGCAGGATGAATTGGTCGAGGTAGTCGGATTGGGTATGATTGTGCCACTTGAGCCTGCCGACACCGTCTGGATTTTTGACGCTGATGCACTGAGTTGCCTTCAACGCGCCCAGCGGCTACAAAATGAGTTGGATCTGGACTGGTCTGGTGTGGCAATGACCCTAACCCTGCTGGAAAGGGTTGAGCAGTTAAAGAAAGAAAATGACCAACTGCGCAGGCAGCTCGATCGTTTTTTGCAGATATCTTAATGCGATAGAACGGGTTGCGCCCATTTCGGCCAACCCGTATTTTGCTCTCTATCTCAGATGCTATCCAATGGATAACACGGAGCGGATATCACTATTTTTATTGATATCCCAGATTGCCGTGACATCATCCAGTAGATGAAGTTGAGTCTCAATGGCTAGCTTTTGTTGTGCCGCCAGACCGAAAATATCTGAAAAAATTCGTTTTAATTCAGGGATCGGTGGGAAATTACCTGTACCACTACCCAGTAAGTGACTAATTTTCTTGTTAGATAAGGTAGTTAAAGGCTGCTGACACCCCCGTCTACCCGTAATTCTGTTCCAACGACAAAACTGGATTCATCTGAGGCGAGAAAGACCGCAGCATGGGCAATCTCACTAGATGTTCCCATTCTTTTAATTGGTACCAGTTGGCGGATTTGTTCCGCCAGATGCTCTTGTTCGCTGCCGGATAATCCCAGTTTTTGCAGGGCTGGTGTTTGTGTCGGCCCTGGACTCAAGCCATTGACTCGGATTCCTCTGCTTGCCCATTCACCAGACAAGGTGCGCGCAAGAGAAAGTAACCCTGCCTTGCTGGCGGCATAAACGCTGCTTTGCGGTAAACCAATATGAACACTGGCGGAGCCACAAAGGATCACTGAGGCAGGATTAGCCAGCAGCGGCAACAGTGCTTGCAACAAAAAGAAAGGGCCTTTTAGGTTAGTTGATAATACTCGCTCAAAACTTTCTTCATCCCACTCTCCTATTGAACGATGAGTAACATCGCCTGCGTTGATATAGACGATATCAAGGCGTGGCCAAACGTGGGTGAGTTTTGCCGCTAGCTGATATTGATCGGCAATATCGCTGGCATCACTGTTTAACAGCAAAACTTGGCCTCCAAGTTCCTTATGTGCAGCTTGCAGGGCAGCATCGCTCCTACCGGTGATCGCCACCCTTGCACCCTCAGCAATAAATTGACGAGCAGTTTCCAGCCCGATACCACTGGTTCCACCTGTAATTAGTGCATATTTGTCATTTAAACGATTCATGGTAAGTCTTCTCATTGATAGCAGTGGAAGACCATTTTTAATACAAAAGTATCTAAAGTATAGTAGGTACCAATTAGATACTAATGATGCAATAGGAAAGCAATGACAGCCTATCAGCCGCTAACAGCAAAAAATAAATTAGAACCAGACCACTCAATTGTGAAAGAGAAGTGTCCGATGGTGCAATTTGTCGAACTTATTGCAGGGAAATGGGCTATTCCAATTCTCTATCGTTTAATCGTAACTGCTGTACCAATTCGATTTGGCGAGTTGCAACGGGCCATTGCACCCATTACCCAAAAAGAGCTTACCCGGCAATTACGTGCTTTCGAACAGCGCGGTTTGGTCTACCGCAAGGTCTATGCCGAAGTCCCTCCACGCGTTGAATATCAAATTACGGCATTGGGCAAAACATTGCAGCCAACATTGGATTCGTTAGCCCAATGGATGAGAGATCACCATAAGGCTCTCGCGGGCAACTCGTAACCTGAATGACTACCGCCCTGAGAATAGCCAGATATACCGCAATTTCGCTATTGGCAGTCGCGTAATGCGAACACTATGTACTACATTTAATTGACTGCTCACTAATCCAGCAGTAACAACAATGGCAACAATAGTTTCAAGGAGAGAGTATGAGTAAGATACCAGGTTGTTGTTCAGAAGATAGCCCTCCTAATAGCCGACGGAATATGCTAAAAGCCGCATTAGGCATCACTGCTGCGGGTGTCATCGGTGGGATTGGATTGGGGTTACCTCAAATATCGTATGCTGCGGCTTTGACCAAAGAAGAACGTGATAAGTTAACCCCAGATCAAATAGTTGAAAGTTTAAAGCAGGGCAATAAGCGGTTTGTTTCCGGTAAAATGCAACAACATGATTATCTTGCACAAAAACGCAGTAGTGCAGAAGGGCAGTTCCCTGCGGTGGTCATTTTGAGCTGTATTGATTCTCGAGCGCCAGCGGAAATTATTCTGGATACGGGTATCGGTGAAACCTTCAATGCCAGAATTGCCGGTAACATCTCTAATGATGATTTATTAGGTAGTCTGGAGTTTGCTTGTGCCGCTGCGGGAGCTAAAGTCATTTTAGTTATGGGGCACACAGCTTGTGGTGCAATCAAAGGGGCTATTGATAACGTTGAACTTGGCAATCTTACTGGCCTGCTCAATAAGATCAAGCCAGCCATTGCGGCCACCCAATTTGATGGTGAGAAAAGCAGTAAAAATGAGAAATACGTCGATGCTGTAGCGACGAATAATGTGAAACACACCATGGATGAAATACGCAAAAACAGCGAAATAATTAGAAACCTAGAACAAGAAGGGAAAGTAAAAATTGTCGGCAGTATGTACAACTTAAATGGTGGTGTTGTCGAATTCCTTAAGTAATACATTTGGTCTAACTCCTCCCTATTCCCTTTGCGAAAATTCAAGGGGAATAATAATGATACTCATGAGTTATTGCTAAATTAGATACCCTCTTCTTTTTTTTATTATCCATTCCTGCTTGGCGATAAATAGTATTTATGCTTATATGAATGAGGCGGTATCATCATCAAAGTCTGGTCGCGAACTGTATAGTGATGATGGGGTGTTTTAAATAAAATACATATGAATGTTATAATTTTGTTTTTTAGTAAACAAATTGAATATATATTGTTAAATGGTATTTATTTCTTGAACTTTTCCATCTTTATTGTATTTTAACCTCTGTGATTACCTGTTACTTTATTGGGTGAATAAAACGAGTTGTAAACATTCTTAATAATAATGATATCATCATGAATCTGTATTATTTCATTGTCATTAAATAATGAATTCACATGATTGATATATTTTATTTGATTATTATCCTGATCAATTATTATCAGGTGAGTTTGTTTTATACATATATATATGTATAAATTTATCACTTAACATGAAATATAATGATAATATATAATTTAATTTGTTTTATTCATTAAGCGAAAGTAATAATTATCACTTGTTTTCTTATCACACCAAAGTTGTATGTGATTGGCCTTTATTAACTGAGTGAATGTATTCAAGGGGTTATTTATGTATGTTGATACAGTCTCTGTTGTCTCTGGCAGTAAATTTATTGATGTCAATGGTAAAGGAGTGATTGATTATGAGAAAGAGATATCACTGGATTGCTGTATGAATAAGATCCATTTTCATACTAAAAAATTAACAATTGATATTAATGAAAAACAAAAGAGATTGGTCATGTGTTTGTTTAATGATGTTAACCGCAAGCAAGATATCATAAAAGTAGTATGGTATGAAAATCATAAAAGCATCTCTGATAATAATTATCATCAATTAATACATAAGTTTAGAGCACATTTAAAAAATGCGGGAATACCTGACGGAATTATTAAGACTATAAATAGATATGGTCTTAGGTTAGATTCTGGGATATTAAAAAATATGGTATCGAACAAAATGAATGACAGGTTTGTTGGTTACTAAAATAGACTTGTTCTCTGTATATTCTCCATTATAAAGGAGAGGTTAGGGTGTTATCATTTTTAAATAGGATAGTAATAACACCCTGCCAAATGCTTTTTAGTTATAAACAACATATCCTTGAAGTGTTGTTAACATTACTTATATTATATTATCTCAGTATATTTTTTAACGCTATATCAAGTAAAGAAGAACGGCCAATCCCTATATTATATAAAGGTCACGGCGTAGAGAGTAGTAAAATAAAAAATAGAGAGGGAATGATAAAGGAAATTATAAAACTAAAGCTATTTAGTAAGAGTGAAAAAAACAGTAAAAAGAATGAAAAAATCAATAGTATTGGAGAAATTGATAATGCTCCTTTGTACTATGGTGACTTGAAACTGGTTGGCGTGCTCAAACATACAGATGAGTCAAAGTCTATTGCAATAATAGATACTGGTATGGAGCAAAAAACTTATTTTATTGGTGATGTAATAGAAAATATAAATATTTTTCTTGTAAAGATATTTATCGATAAGATCACTATTAGTGATGGCACCACTTATTATTCATTAATTCTACTGGAGTAGGTACATTCCTGGGTTTCATGTAAGGGAAATATAAATGCATATCAAACATGTCCATCTGATATATGGCGATATATTTAATAATTTTATTAACTTTATGTTAGTGAAACTATCAAAAATAATAATAGTACTAATTTTATTACCGTTATCCGCGAATAGTGAAGGTTTTTCGGTGCATTTCAAAGATGCAGATATAAAAGAGTTTATTAATACAGTAAGTAAAAATATCAATAAAACTATAATAATAGATCCTAAAGTTAAAGGATTGATTAGTGTCCGTAGTTATGAGCTATTAGATCAAGAAAAATATTATCAATTTTTTCTTAATGTACTCGATGTCTATGGATATACCGTGGTGGAAATGCCTAATAATATATTAAAGGTGATCCCCTCAAAACGCGCTAAAGGTTCCGTCGTACCTATACTAAGAGAATCAGAGGAAACTCATGGCGATGAACTTATTAATAGAGTATTTCCCCTTAAGCATATATCAGCCAAGAGTATTTCACCTTTATTACGTCAGTTAAATGATAACTCCGAATCTGGTAGTATTATGCACTATGAACCATCCAATACTATATTAATTACGGGGCGAGCTGCGGTAGTAAACCGTTTGTACGCTATAATCAACACATTCGATCATGCAGGAGATACAGATATTGAACATTATAAACTAAACCATGCTAATGCCGCTGAAGTGACTAAACTGGTAAATGAAGTAATAAATCAAACAAATTCCAACAAGAAAGAATCATTCAGTGTAGGCAGAATGATTGCGGATGATAGGACTAACTCTGTATTAGTCAGCGGTGATAGCCATATCAGAAAAAGAGCCATTAAAATGATAAAAGAGCTTGACCATCAACAGGAGAGTTATGGAAATACAAAAGTTATATATATGAAATATGCTCAAGCATCAAAACTTTTAGAGGTGCTCACCGGTATCAGCCAAGATTTTCATAGTAACAAAAAAACAAACTCGGTAAGTAAAAATCACAATAAAAATATTGCCATTAAAGCCTATGATCAGACAAATGCTTTGGTTATTACAGCCGACGCTAAAATGATGAAAGAATTAGATTTGGTTATCGAAAAACTGGATGTAAGACGAGCGCAAGTATTGGTTGAGGCCATCATAGTTGAGACGCAAAATGGAGAAGGGCTAAATCTTGGTATTCAATGGGAAAATAAATTTTCTGGCGGAGTCAATTTTATTCCTAACTCAGGTAATACAAGAAACAATAGTGAACGTATGCCGCCGATGGCGATCGCAGGACTAACCGCGGGGTTTTATAAAGGCAACTGGAGTGGTTTATTTACTGCTCTGGCAACTAATTCAAATAATAATATTCTGGCAACACCAAGCATTGTTACATTAGATAATATGGAAGCTGAGTTCAATGTAGGCCAAGAGGTTCCTGTACTGACATCGACGCAAACAACATCAACAGATAGAGTATATAACTCAATTTCAAGGAAGAATGTAGGTGTCATGCTGAAAGTGAAACCACAGATAAACAAAGGTGATTCGGTTCTGCTTGAAATACGGCAGGAGGTATCAAGTATTGCTGATAGCTCTGACGCGAATGCTAATAATTTAGGCTCTATTTTTAACAAAAGAGTCGTTAATAATGCAGTTTTGGTAAAAAGTGGTGAGACGGTTGTTGTTGGCGGGTTATTAGATAAGAAGATATATAAAATAGTAAATAAAATCCCTATATTGGGTGATATTCCTTTTATTGGCGGGTTGTTTAGACAGAAAAAAGAAAAGGTAGAGAAGAGTAACCTTATCTTATTCATTAAACCTACCATACTCAGAGAAACAAGTGACTATAATCTGGTAACAGCAGAAAAGTACACTGAATATAATAATGGAAATATAAATGAAAAATTTATCAATGCGCCACTAAAACTATCCAAGAAGATGTCAGAATACACAAAAAAACATGATGACTTCAATATACTTAAAAGAGATATAAGGCGCTTTTACAGTGCGGTAGGAATAGAGCCATGAGCGACGATGAAAAGGAATTAGTACCATTAACATTTAATTGGTCTAAAGATAATGGTGTCATTTCAATTCCGGTAGATAAGGGCTGTCAACTTATTTGTCGTCATTCAGCTTCACTTGAGTCAATACTTGAAGGTAATAGAATCGCTAATCAACCAGTGGGGATTGATTTTGTTACTGACGATGAATTTAACAACATGTTAGCGACTGTGTATCAGCATGATTCAATGCAATCACATAAAACAATGAATGCGATAAGTGATGAGTTAGATACCTATTCGTTCGCCAGCGAGTTATCAGATAATGAAGAATTACTAGGCTCAGATAATGAAGCTCCAATAATAAGATTAATTAATACAATTTTAACCGAGGCAATTAAAAATTCAGCTTCAGATATTCATGTGGAATCTTTCGAAAAAAAATTGATAATAAGATTTCGTATTGATGGAGTGTTAAGAAATATATTGGAACTGAAACGGGGCGTGGCGCTATTACTGGTTTCTCGGATTAAAGTCATGGCGAAGCTGGATATTGCTGAGAAACGTATTCCTCAAGATGGGCGTATTGCATTGAACTTGGCCGGGCGAGTTTTAGATGTGCGCGTATCAGTTTTACCATCAAATCATGGTGAGCGTGTCGTCCTACGATTACTGGATAAAAGCAGTATTAAACTGGACTTACAATCTTTAGATATGTCAGCAGCCAACTATAGTTTAATGAAAAAGCTCGTACTCAAACCTCATGGCATTGTATTGATTGTTGGTCCCACCGGTGCGGGTAAAAGTACCACCCTCTACGCGGCGCTAATGGGAATAGACTCAGGTGAAAGAAATATTATGACTGTCGAAGATCCTATAGAGTTTGATATTGAAGGTATTTCCCAGACACAGGTCCATTCAAAAATTGGTATGACTTTTTCTCGCAGCCTAAGAGCAATACTGCGGCAAGACCCCGATGTCATCCTTATTGGTGAAATACGAGATGTGGAAACTGCACAAATAGCGGTACAAGCCTCTTTAACCGGTCATTTGGTTTTATCAACACTACATGCTAACAGCGCTGTTGGTGCGGTAACCAGGCTGAAAGACATGGGGATAGAGCCATTTATGCTATCAAGCTCATTATTGGCTGTTTTATCTCAACGACTGGTCCGTAGATTATGCATTGAGTGCCGGCAGGAATACGCATTTATATCGGATAAGCTTAAAGGTTTGGGTATCAATTATCAGATAAGTATTGAGGGAAATGCATATCGCGCGATAGGTTGCCAAAAATGCAATGCAGCAGGTTATCGCGGGCGCATAGCGCTACATGAACTCTTGGTGGTAGATAATCATCTGCGGGAAGGCATTTATAAAGGCTATAGTGAACATGAGCTTATTCAGTTGGCGCAGCAGAGCATACGCAGCATCGAACAAGATGGGGTGGATAAAGTTATGGCTGGTCTAACAACAATTGAAGAAGTTATCAGGATAAGCTTAGAGGACAAGCATGCCTGTATTTAAATATATCGCTATCAATAATAATGGCGTGAGAATAAAAGGTAATATTGAGGCCGATAACATTCTTATTGCCAGGGGAATTATCTACCAGAGAGAGTGGTGTTTATTAAAAATTAAAATAAGGAAAGTAGGTCATTTTCCCAATGTGATAAGATATTTCAAAAGTATTAATAACGATGACCTGGTATTGATTACTCGGCAAATGTCGACATTAGTAAATGCAGCAATACCTTTAGATGAAGTGTTGGAGGTTATTGAGAAGCAAAATAAAAAGAATATAATGAATGGTATAATACGTGATATAAGAAAGAAAGTTGTTGAAGGTTATTCACTTTCTGACTCACTCTCCCATCATTCAAATGTGTTCAATCCATTATATAGGTCAATGATCACTGCAGGTGAAGTATCAGGGCATTTGGGAATGATTCTATCTAGACTTTCTGACCATATTGAGCAAACGCAGAAAGTAAAAAGGAAACTTGGGCAAACACTCATATATCCTGCGATTCTAATTATTGTATCACTAGGTGTGATAATCATCCTATTATCTGTAGTAGTACCCAGTATAATAGAACAGTTCTCTTTCGAGAATAATGAATTACCTTTTTCGACTCAGACTCTCATGGCAATGAGTAATGGGGTTAAAAATAACATTTCATCTATATTAGCGTTGACTATCATTGTTGTAATCTCAATTAATAGAGCCTTAAAGGTAAGGAGGTTAAGCGAACTCTTTGAATATTATTGTTTAAAAATTCCTTTGGTGGGTGGATATATTATTAGATTGAATATATCACGCTATTTAAGAACGTTGACTATATTAAACTCCAATAGTGTTAATTTAATGCAGGCAATCAAAATAAGTAATTCTGTATTAACTAATGGATATATTAAAAAACAGCTGCTTAACTCAGCTAAATTAGTTAGTGAAGGGGCCAGCCTATCTTCTTCATTAGCCGTTAGTCGAGTATTTTCTCCTATGATTATACATATGATTGCATCAGGTGAACGTACGGGGGAGTTAGATCTCATGTTGGAGAAAGTGACTGATGTTCAAGAAAATGAATTGATGGATAAAATAAATATATTTGTCACATTACTAGAGCCAGCAATAATGATTTTTATGGCGGCATTTATTCTTTTTATCGTTTTGTCCATATTTCAACCGATATTAAAAATTAACAATTTGATTGCATAATATTTATCTAAGAGGGATTATGAAGGATACTAAATCGTATGGGTTTACATTACTCGAAATTATGGTTGTCATCATGATTTTGGGGATTTTAGCGAGTTTAACAATACCCAGTCTGATGTCCAATAAAAACCGTGCTGATCGGCAAAAGACATTAAGTGACATTGTTGCTTTAGAAAATGCCTTGGATATGTATAAGCTAGATAATGGCCGCTATCCAACAGAGTTACAGGGTATTAACTCATTGGTTGTCAAACCAACTGAGTTACCAATCCCTAGAGTCTATCCTCATAATGGTTATATTCGGCGGTTACCACAGGATCCGTGGGGAAGTGCTTACCAAATGAATAATCCAGGTAAGAATGGTGATATAGATATATTCTCTGCGGGGCCAGATAGAGAAATAGGCAATGACGATGATATTGGTAACTGGACTATATCTTCATAGTTATAAAATTGATAATACATTGTTATTTGAGTAAACATCAAAATAAATAGGTGATGACCTGCGACATTATACGGGGTTTACTTTATTAGAAGTTATGGTGTCACTGGCTATTTTTGCTATTGCTGGCGTCAGCATTATGAAAAATATTAGTTCACAACTAATCTGGACCAGATCCCTGCAAGATAAAATGGCATCTGCTTGGGTTGCAGAGAACGTTTTAGCAGAACTCAAAATAACTGGAGCTATGCAAACTGAGAATTGGTTGAAGGGAAGTGATTTTATGTTTGATCAGTTTTGGTATTGGCAAGTGAAAGAAATATATCATCAAAGTAAAGGCATTCGGGAAGTTATCGTTGAAATTCGTAGTCAGGAAAATAACGAGCATCCTGATTATGTACTGGAAAGATACCGGGCTATCAATGAGTGAAAATTTATCTCATGGTTTTACTCTGTTAGAGATATTACTTGCCGTCACTATTTTTACTATGATGAGTTTAACAATTTATCATGCTGCTATCGTTGTCGTGAAAGGAAGTGCTACAGTGACTACTAGAGTAAAGAAAATAAATGAAATTCAGCAAGTAATAAAAATGCTTGAGTTCGATATATCTCATGCAACAATATACCCACGAGTATTTTTAAATAATAATAAAAATATTTTTTTCCAGGTGGGAAGCGGTGTATTAGAAAGTGATGACTTCGGTATTTATTTCTTACTAAGTAACATACCAAAGTTAAACAATGGTTTTGATTACCATTCAGCAAGTATTGGCTATAGGTTAAAAAATAAGATACTAGAAAAATTATCTTATACTAAATTGGGTTGCATTGCCGATCAGGAATACCAGGTTTTACACGTCATTGAGGGGGTCATTGCATTTCGCATACGGTTATATCATGAAAAAAAATGGTTAACTGAATGGCAGCACAACCTTGCCTTACCACATGCCGTTGAAGTAACTATCGAATTGGAAGATATAGGTATAGTAAGGCGAACTATTATTTTATTGAATAGTGGGGGTTTATCATTGTGAATTATTTAGAGGCGCAGTATGGTATTGCACTGCTGCTCGTATTATCAATTATACTTTTAATGAGCGGGATGGCTTTCACATCCAATTATTATTGGTCAGATATGTATGCCTTGTTTGATATAAATGAAAGGAGAAGATCACAGCAATGGATATTGCTGGAGAATGAAAATGAAATGTCAAAAAAAATAATAAGTGAGGTGTTGAATTCTAAGGAGCGAAGTAATGATCTAGCGTGGATTTTTTCGTATCCTCGATCTATTAAAATAAATGAGAGTCATGTCTATTATAGAATGGTTGATAAAACTAACTGCTTCAATATTTACTCTTTTAACAATAATCTCTGTAAGAATAAAACTCAACCATATTCCTGGCGAGTGTTTAAAAGCTTGTTGATAGGCGCTGGGGGGGCCACGTCAGATGTAAATAATATCCTGAACGATATCACTTCCTTTCTTAAGAAAAATTGTTGTGAAGAGCTAAATGCTAATATAAAAGCCACATCAGTATCCTCTATAAAATTTGATGGTTTTAAAAATAATTTGGCTAATTATCTATCCAGTCATGATTATGAGTTGCTTTTAAAAATAGTCCCATTGATCTGCACTAGAAATGATAACGCATTATTAATTAATGTAAATGCACTTGAAGTACAACAAAGTAAATTTATTCAGGCAATGTTCATGAATATTATTAGCGAGGAAGATATCATCAATACTATATTAGCTAAA
This sequence comes from Yersinia sp. FDAARGOS_228, assembly GCF_002073315.2. Lineage (NCBI taxonomy): Bacteria > Pseudomonadati > Pseudomonadota > Gammaproteobacteria > Enterobacterales > Yersiniaceae > Yersinia > Yersinia sp. FDAARGOS_228. Next base: position 4,651,858 of record NZ_CP020409.2, on the reverse strand, counting down.
CCAGTCAATGGCTGGGGTAGCAAAGAGTCTTTCTTTGCATCGATATTAAGTAACTCAATGATAGCTATAGATGATATACAGAAGGTAAAAGAAGTTGTCATGTCAAGTTTTTCAACAGATGAATATTTTATTACACTAGACTTTTGGTTGGATGACAAAAATGAGTATTACCATTTGACTAATTACCTCCATGTTAAAGATGAAGAGATTACAGTATTGCAGCGTAGATATGGTATTGGTGAACCATATGATGAATAGAGTTGGTTCCTCACCTATACTTATTATTAGGCTAGGGGTCTATGCAAGCGATCCGGTCTACTGGTATATGAAAATGCATGACGGACAAAAAAATAAGTATGGTAAGTTAAATAGTTATGCTGAGATTAAAAATATTAAATTACAGTCTGGTTGCCGCGTTAAAGTATTGGTTTCAGCCAGTTGCATAATATTCAGACGAATTAATTTAAAAAATTTAATGATAAATAAAAACATGAAAGCGATTAGCTTCTTGCTTGAAAGAATAATTGTCGGTGATATAGATAAATTTCACACTATTAATTTAAAATGGGATAATGATTTCTGTTATGTAGCAGCCGTTGAGCATAAGTTAATGAATCAATGGTTGGGGTGGTTAAAAGAGGCAAATATATCGGCAAAAATTATAATGCCTGATGTATTGGCATTGCCATTTAGTCTTGGGAAGTTTTCCGCCGTCAAGCTGAGTAATGAATGGTTGATAAGAAATAGCCAATTATCGGGTTTTTCAATTAGTAGTGAAATATTAGCAAAGATACTAGATTCAAAATTTTCGTCAGCTCATATAAATACATTTTCATCTTCGGAGAATAAAGCTATAAATTGGCAATCCACACAATATTGCGATGTGCTTCGAATTATGGCTGAAAATATTTATTATTGTAATGCTAATTTCCTTTGCGGCAAGTATAATCATTTTCCTAGCATTGAAATGAACGGGTTAACTATTTTTAGAACTGTTTTATTATGTTTAATTCTATCTGCGGTTGTATGTTTGAATTACTGGTTTGATAGATATAAGATTGCGAGAGATATTGATGTCTTGAATATGGTATCACAAGATTTTTATGCTAATATTTTTCCAGTTGATAATGAAAATAGAAATAATACAGGGCACTTTAACGATTACATTGAACATTATAGGGACATAGAATCAAATGCTAATTTCATTGATCTTTTTTATATGACCAGCCCAGTTATAGATAGTATTGATTCGAATGTAAATAGTGTTAGTTTTAATAAGGATGCGGGAGTAATGTCTTACAATATTTCAGCGGACGAATCAAATACTGTTGAACTTAAATTAAAGGAAATAAATAATAAACTTAGTGGCGTTGTTTTAAATCAAGTGTCTAATGATAGTGATAGCCACGATATTATTTTTAAATATGCACCGTGAAAATAAGCATGCATTATATCCTTTATTATTTTGGTAAGCTAAAAACTATCCTGATGCTTTTGTTGCTAGTTATTGTTTCATCTTATGCTATTAAATTAGCATCGGAGTGTAATATTCTACGGAAGAAGTACTCTTTATTAAATGAGGAACTGCTCTATTATTCTTTTGCAGCTGAACGTCTAAATATTAGTTGGCAGAGTAATTCATGGCATAGTTACTCTTCAGGGGAGCTTTTTGATAAGAAAATTGCGAGTTTTATTAATGATTCAAATAGTGATTTAAATATATCCAGATCAGCAGATGGCATTATCTCTATAAGTTTTGACCATATTGAATTTTCCCTGGCGTTAGATATTATTCACTTTATTTATCATTATCATAATATTTATGTAAATAGTGTTGAAATATTTAGTAATGCCGACGGTGGGTATGTTATGGGAAATATTACTATTGTAAAAAGAGACTTTAAAGGAACGTGAGCTAATCATGATTGATATTTATAGTTTAGGCGGTTTTTTATTTTATACTGTTGCTGGGCTATGCGTCGGGAGTTTTTTAAATGTTATTATCTACCGGTTGCCAATTATGCTTTTCGCCACTGCAAACAAAAATAAAGTAACTAATATCTGGGATAAAGATAGCCGGTGTAAAGGTAACATTAATTTATGTTTACCAAAATCATTTTGCCCAAGTTGCAATAGTTCTCTACGGATAATGGACAATATTCCCGTTGTGAGTTGGCTATTATTACGCGGCAGGTCACGATGTTGTCATCAGAGAATTAGCTTCCGTTATTTAATTGTAGAACTACTAACTGCTATTTTAACCTTACTTATAGCTTTTTGGGCGAAAAGTGATTATTTAACCATGATTGGGTTACTGTTAATATGGGTGCTGATTACGTTGTCTTTTATCGATCTGGATTGTTACCTTCTCCCCGACTGTATTACATTACCATTATTATGGATGGGGCTTATTTTGAATATAGATAATGTTTTTTGCTCTTTATCATCTGCTGTTCTAGGTGCTGTGGTCGGTTATATTTTTTTGTGGTTACCCTATTGGCTATTCAAACTATTCAAGGGTATTGACGGGATGGGGTACGGTGATTTTAAGTTAATGGCAGCCATGGGCGCTTGGTTTGGTGTATCGACGATACCGATGTTGGTATTGTTATCATCTAGTTTAGGTATTATTGTTTCCATTGTAATTTCTTACCTTTCCAAAAAGAAAGGAGGGTACATTGCCTTTGGCCCCTATATTTGTCTGGCTGGAGGGATTAATCTATTTCTAGGGGATGCTATTGGTCTATTTTAATAATGAAGTTATTTAAAATTTCGCTCAACTCTTTACACTTGTAATTGTGATCTACACCATCATTTTTTAGTTTTTCATATCTTATGTCTGTTAGTTCTGACAGTGGACGACTACTCTGCTGCGAACTGAGGGGGTTATCAGATTTCATCATAGTTGTAGCACTATTTACTACCTTATCTTCACTTGGTAACCTTTCCATACCACAAACTTCTTTTAGATAACGAATTCCAGAAACTAATGCAGTTAATTGTTCTATCTTTCCCTTTTGAATTAAACTTTCATTTTTATGTGTCTGACATCCAAAAAAAATTGGTGTGAAAAATAAGACCACCTTGAGTTTCATTATTACTATATTCCTTATTTGTTTTTTATTGTCACTAAATAATATCTCAAAAAGGAATTGTAGTGGCGAATGTTTTTTGTTAGTTGTCAATATTTATTGATAGATTCCACTTCGACACAGCAATCCCTGCTTACTATCGTTTTTCTTTCAAAACTAACGAATTTAATTTTATTAAGGTTTGATGGTGACTGCCAAGTTGCACTATCTCTGATATTTTATACAGTAATAATTATCAGGTGGAAAAGAAAATGGATAAAATAATTATTGGAGATATTATCTTTACTCCACAAAAGAGAGTAATCAACAAAGGAGGTTCTACTATTAAGATAAGGAATAAAGAATCTGAAGTGTTAGCTTTATTATGCCACAATTATCCCATTTCTCTTTCACGCGAAGATATTGAGAAGGAAATATGGGGAGGAAGCTATGTAACAGATAACACATTAACACAAACAATTAGTAACTTGCGTAATGCACTGGACGATAAAGAACATGAATTAGTAACCACAATTCCCAAAAAAGGATACTGCATTGGTATCAAACCGACTTTTATTTCGGGTAAGGATACTGGTGGGGAAAAATTTTCTGAAACAGATTGTTTTAATGTTGTTAGAAATAGGTATGATATCTTATCTGGTATCGGTATTCGTTGCAAAATAGTTATTTTGTCGGTTTTTGTGTTTTTTTTCTTGCTTCATTTTATATCACATCGAGCTACTATAAAATTAAAGTTGTGCATCCTACCACCATGCCTATATTAATAGGTTTAGATAATACGCGGGATGAAACCTTCTTGTCTACTTATGGTAAAACGCCTTATGTTTATTTAAAGAAAACTAAACATGGTGAATATATTGCTTGTAAATATCATAATGGTGAATTGACATGCGAAAAAAAATAATACTTCTTATTGGATTTTGCATTTTTATATCAATAGGACTAGGGTATGGTTCGGGGCGTATATACACTTATATTCACCCAATGAAAGAAATTGAAGGCTATTGGGAGGTTAATTATTGTTTTAATTATTCTCCTAACACTTATCATGTTTATTCCAGAGTTAATGTTATGGGGAGAGAGATAAATTCATCTGCCGATGTGTATGGTGAAAACCATGTTCTTAAAGCGCGGCGTAATATTGTCTTTCGTATGATTGATGTGAGTAAAGGCATTTTTAGCGGTGAGGTGTCATCTCTCTCAATAACTAATAATAACGACCACTGTTTACATGATTTCCTTTATACTCCCTATTCAATAAGTTATCCTGTTTTCTATAAAATAGATAACAATACTATTTTGATGGAACAATCTCAGGGCCATCCTATTCATAATTTTAGGTTATTAACGCGCAGTGATACATGATGTGATTTCCTGAAATATATTTGTAATATTTGGCGAGTAATGTTGGTATATTACTTATTGAGAAGTGTAAAAATAATGTTATCTAATATTGGATTTCTTGTTGTGAAACTCACCTCTTATGTCAGAAGGTTAGGTTCAATATCTGATGGTAAATTCGGTATACTGTTTGGCCTGATATTAGTTATTAGCCTTTTCTCCTTATTACAGTTATTTTCCATAGGATATTTATCTCATATATTGGATAGTACCAAAGTTAATGTTGAGAAAACACACTATAGTCATCAGCAAGAAGTGTTGATGGATCGTGCCAGAATGGAATTATTAATTGCCAGTGATAAACTCAATCGTGCTGGCATCTATTATATGGAAGATAAAGAAATGGGCTCTGAGGGGAGTTGGCATAGCCTTTTGAATGAAGCATTGCAATCTATGCAGCAGTCGCAGCAAAATTATCGCGAGCTTTTGCTCCTTTCTGCCCACGATAACCGCCCAGAGTTTGTCGCATTAAAGGAAAGTTACCAGCAGTTATACCAAGGTTTAACTGAATTGGGGCAAGGGCTGTCAAAAAACAACAATATCGATCTGTTTTTTGAAGTTCCGATACAAGGCTTTCAAAGTGACTTTACCGAAAAGTATTACCACTATTTACAGCAAAGTGAGGATAATCGGGCTGTAATGGATACGCAGCTATTATCGTCCTTATCATCAGCAAAACAGGGCGTTATTACGGCATTGGCGATATTACTGTGCCTCGCTTTTTCGGTTTGGCTCGGCGTTACACGTTTAATTATCCGGCCACTTAATGACCTTATTTCCCATATTAACGTTATTGCCGCCGGTGATTTATCACGCCAGATGGCATATTCATCGTTTACCAGCCGGGAGGCTCGTCAATTGGCTGATAGCATATGCCGAATGCAACAAGGCTTAATTGCATTGGTGGGTCAGGTTCGCGTGGGCGCGGAAGTCATCTTGACGGGTGTTAATCAAATCGCCGCAGATAGTCATCGTCTTGCTGAGCAAACACAGTCGCAAGCTGAGTCGCTGGCTGCGACAACACAAAGCATGCATCAACTCACTAGCCGGGTAAAACAGAACTCGATGAGTGCAGATCAGGCCAATCTTTTGGCTAACGAAACCAGCGCTATCGCCAGTGAAGGGGGAGAGATGATGTCTAGCGTCGTGGTATCGATGGCGGATATCTCTGCTGGCTCGCAGGAAATAACGGCAATTATCACGTTGATCGAGTCGGTAGCTTTTCAAACCAATATTTTAGCGTTAAATGCTGCTATTGAAGCCGCGCATGCCGGTGAACACGGGCGCGGTTTCTCCGTTGTGGCACGAGAGGTTGGCTTATTGGCACATCAAAGTGGCAACTCTGCACTGAATATTAAGCGGCTTATTCATAATTCATCCAGCTCTATCTCCACGGGGCGCGGTTTGGTGGCACGGTCAGGTGATAACTTACGGGCTATTATTGATGCAGTTAAAAAAGTGACTGATTTGATGGCGGAAATATCTGCGGCATCACACGATCAGAGCCAAGGTATCGAGGGGATAACCACACAAGTGGGAATGATTAATGACGTGACAAAATTGAATGCTGAGTTAGCCCAGCAGTCCACATGTGCATCGGAAGTATTACAAAAACAAGCATCCCAGCTCAACGAATCTGTTGCCCGCTTTTGTTTGCCTACTACTGGGCGGCCGGCTCAGGGTTGTTATGAGGCGGCCTCTGCCAATTTCTAGTGGGCCAGCATGCTTTTTAGCATCTCAGCCCAACCAATTGGGTCACCGTAGTACTGACTTGTAGGTAGTGTGGTTGTTTTACCCTGTCTATCTTGTAGCACAAAGGTGGGGAAGCCGTGCCCATGTACTTTTGCCAGTAAGGCGCGGCTATCAGCAATATGTTGAGCCGATGCTACCTGGGCTAAGTTTAATGCGTTGATAAATGCTGTACGGCTTAATCCCATATCAGTGGCAAGTTCAGTTAACACCGAGGTGTCGGCGATACGGCGGCCCTCTACATAGTGAGCTTGCTGGATATGATGGAGCATATCCGCGCCTTGTCCGGCCAATTGTTCAGCCGCTAAAATGGCGGCAATAGGTGGAGTGGAATCCATAATTGCTGAAGTATCATTCAGCAAGTGATTAAAATAAGCCTCACCAAACGTTTGTCCGGTGAGTTCGGCAATACGTTTGTCATGAGGCATCACATAACCACGCCATTGGCTATCTATCTGGCGACGATTAGGCCCAGACATCATCCCACCACCGTGTAGTACCAGTGCCAGATCAGGAATGCTTTGTGCGGCGTGCAGCAGTGGCGCTGCGCCGTAGCACCAACCGCATAAGGGATCGAAAATGTAATGCAATGTTAGCGTGGTCATTATGTTTTCCTCTTGGTCCCGTCACCATCCAAGTTACCGCCTTCTGGTACTTTGGTTGATGACAGGGTAATGCTGTATTCATTAATTTTAGCGGCGCTTATTGCGGCCATTTCATTTCGTTTTTCAGTACCTTGGCGCTTAGCTCCAGGCTGGATTCATCTTTCAACTCTGGGTAGTGTTTTTTCATCGCCGCAATCAGTTCTGCTGAATCTTTTGCTTTAGGAATCTCTGTGTTCAGGGTCGTTAGATAGTTTTGAGTAAAGGTCACTGATGCTAATGTCTGTGGCGCGTTATCGAGATAATGCCCAGGAACCACGGTTACTGGTTTGAGTGCTTTAATCTTTTCCAATGTTGTTAACCAGTGCTGGCGTGATTCTGCGGTTTGAGTATCCGCGACCCATAAATGGATATTACCGGAGACGGCGACACCGCCAACAACCGCTTTCAAGGATGGGATCCAGACAAATGTCTTTTCTGGTGATGGGCCATCTAGCCCCTCAACATCAATTTGTTGCCCATCAATGGTGAAACTTTTGCCTTGTAGTGCTTGTGGAACAATGACTTTGCCAGGGGCATTTTCTTTTAGAATCGGTCCCCAATAGGCCATTTTGCCGTCTTTGGTTGCTTCGATTTCTTCAATGGTCTGCGGTGTGGCGAGTACCTTGGCTTGTGGGAATGCTTTAGTGATGACATCCAGACCGAAATAGAAATCAGGATCGGCCTGACTGATATATATGGTGGTCAGTTTTTTGCCGCTTTGCTTTATTTTCTTTACCAGTGCTTCGGCGTCATTGCGCTGAAATTGCGCATCAATTAGAGCAACTTCAGTTTTACCGCTGATAATCTCAGAAGAGACTGGGAAGATGCTCTTTTCGCCTGGATTATAGACTTCCATTTTAAGTTGTTCGGCAGCACTGGCGTTTGCTACGGCTGCGAAAGTTGCCAGACCGGCAAAGGTCATTTGTAATAGCGTTTTGTTAAACATATCGGTTTTCCTGAGGATGACTGGGGTATGGGTTAGATAATAGATTGCATCTTTCGATAGAAAAACCTGATAATGAGCAATTGTTTGTTGCTTAAATCGAGCTAATCATGGATAGGATCACTGCTGCTGAGGTTTTTGTCGCGATTGTAGAGCGCGGCAGTATGATTGCCGCCGCCGAAGCATTAGAGATGTCACGGGCGATGGTGACACGCTATCTGGCTGAGATGGAGCAGTGGGCTGGTGCGCGATTGTTGCATCGAACAACACGAAAACTAAGCCTGACGCATGCTGGCGAAACCACCCTTGAACGTTGTCGACGTATGCTTGAGTTTGCTCAGGATATGGATGTGATTGAAGGGCAAGGTAGTGATGAACTGCGCGGTTTATTGCGTATTAGTTGCTCTCAGTCTCTTGGGCAGAGCGCTTTGGTGATTGCTGTTACTGATTATTTGCGCCGTTATCCCCAGGTAGCGGTTGATTTACAGATCAATAATCGGGCAGTTAATCTGGTAGAAGAACGCATTGATTTGGCATTGCGTATTACCAATGAGCTAGACCCGAATTTGATTGCACGCCCACTTTCCACGTGCCATTCCGTCGTTTGCGCCTCACCGGCCTACTTGTCAGCCAAAGGAATACCTAAAACACCCTATGATCTGGCGGTACATAACTGTCTGACATACTCTTATTTTGGCAAAAGTTTGTGGCATTTTGATTTGCAGGGAGAGAAATCGGCAGTTGCGGTAAGTGGCAATCTAAGTGCCAATGAGTCGGTGGTTTTGCTAAGTGGCGCGCTGGAAGGGGCAGGTATTACTCTGCAACCCAGCTATTCTGCCGCCCCTTATATCGCCCGAGGTGATCTGGTCAGCTTATTACCGGGTTATCAACCACAGGCGATGGGCATTTATGGTATTTATACTTCGCGGCGGCAAATGCCAGCAACCTTAAGGACAATGTTAGATTTTCTTGTGGAGTGGTTTGCAACCAATCCCCATTGGCTTAACCCTACTTTCTTGGCGCTGTAGCGGCAGCTACTGTGCCTGTTTACCTTTTTCCGTGCGCGTGCCGGTAAGGTGAAGGATGCTTAGTCCAGTTGCGAAAACTTAATATTGTTGGGTGATCACCTGGGTTAGGCGCTGCTGGAAAGTGATGGCCTGCTGCTTTAAATGCTCGATAAACGTATCTACCAAGGTGGATGATGGGCGGTGTTTCGGTTGTATCAGGCTGATCGTAAAAGGGATGTCGACGCTGAATGGCCGCACACAAACACCTTCAGCACTTCCTTTGCTAATATAGTCTAGTGCCGTGAGCGGATTGACAATCGATACGCCCACCCCTTCCCGTACCATGGCACAGACCGATGCTGCACTGTGGGTTTCCAGCACTAACCTTCTGCTAATACCTTGTTCAATAAATAGTTTATCCAATAATTGGCGATAACTGTCGGTAACGGACAAGCTGATAAAGTTTTCACCTTGGAAGTCTTGTGGTGTCAGTACCGATTTATCCCGCAACGGATGATCGCTGGGCAATACGCAAATCTCATTAACAGTCATGAGGGGATGGCGCAACGTACCGGCAGGAGTCTGGGTGTTTTCTGTCAGGCCAAGGTCATGGCGCTGAGCTGAAAGCCACTCTTCCAGTAGGGGCGATTCCTGCGGGATAATATTCAGGCTGACTTCCGGGTAGCGGTCAATAAAGGGTTTGCACACGGCGGGTAGCAGCGATTGAGAAAAGACTGGTAAGCAGGCAATTGAAAGCTGTGCCTGTTGGAATTGACGAATTCCCTCAGCAGCTTGTCGGATGCGATCAAGACCGTAATAAGAGCGTTGCACCTCTTCAAATAGCCGCAAGCCTTGTACTGTGGGGTAAAGGCGGCCACGCACGCGATCAAAGAGCGTTAATTGGACTAATTGCTCAAAGCGGGCCAGTTCACGGCTGACGGTGGGTTGGGATGTCTGAAGTAATAAGGCGGCTTCAGTCAGGTTACCGGTAGTCATGACACCATGAAAAATCTCGATTTGTCGTAGGGAAATGGTGGGCATCACAACACTCCTGAAGTGGCGATTGTTTAATCTAAGCCATATCATAAATGAATAGACTCACGGTAAATAGATATTTTCCTAACAGGTATTCAGTTGCTAATAATGAGGTATCAGCGAAATCATTTTTTTCGCCCAACATATTGATGATCAATTATTAGGAAAGACCTATGCCGCGCACACTTTATGACACCACTTCGGCGCTGACTGCCCAAAACCTGATGGCTTTACCTGAGCGATTTGGCTGCCCGGTGTGGGCATATGATGGTGAGATCATTGCTCAACGAATCAATCAATTACGGAACTTTGATGTTATTCGTTTTGCCCAGAAAGCCTGTTCGAATATTCATATTCTCCGCTTGATGCGTGAGCAGGGGGTCAAAGTCGATTCAGTATCGTTGGGTGAGATAGAACGCGCGATACATGCTGGCTTCCAGCCGGGGCAGGAACCGGCAGAGATCGTATTTACCGCAGATCTGCTGGATCAGGCCACGTTATTACGGGTGACGGAATTAAATATACCGGTCAATGCCGGTTCAATCGACATGCTGGATCAATTGGGGCAACACGCCCCAGGGCACCCCGTTTGGTTGCGGATAAATCCAGGTTTTGGTCATGGTCATAGCCAAAAAACCAATACTGGCGGTGAGAACAGCAAACACGGCATCTGGCATCAAGATTTACCACAAGCTATTGATAAAGTTAAAAAATATGGTTTAACGCTGGTGGGTGTTCATATGCACATTGGCTCTGGTGTTGACTATCAGCATCTGGAGCAAGTTTGTGATGCTATGGTTCAGCAGGTGATTGCACTGGGGCAGGATATCAGCGCTATTTCTGCCGGTGGTGGGCTATCGATCCCATACCAATTTGGTGATGATGAGATTGATACCGAACATTATTATGGCTTATGGAATAAAGCCAGAGAGCAAATTGCCGCCCATCTCGGCCATCCGGTCAGTCTGGAAATTGAACCGGGCCGTTTCTTGGTGGCCGAGTCTGGTGTTCTGGTGGCGCAGGTGCGGGCTGTTAAAGATATGGGCCGTCGCCACTATGTATTGGTGGATGCCGGTTTTAACGATTTGATGCGGCCAGCAATGTACGGCAGTTATCACCATATTTCGTTACTGCCTGCTGATGGGCGCGACCTCACATCGGCACCGTTGATTGATACGGTGGTTGGCGGCCCGCTGTGCGAGTCAGGTGATGTATTCACCCAGGAAGCGGGTGGCGGATTGGAAACCCGCACATTGCCTGCCGCTAAAATTGGTGATTATTTGGTATTTCACGATACCGGGGCTTATGGTGCGTCGATGTCTTCGAACTACAACAGCCGCCCATTATTGCCGGAAGTGCTGTTTGAGCAGGGGCAGCCACGCTTAATTCGCCGTCGGCAAACCATTGAAGAACTTATTGCACTAGAGCAGATTTAACGATTTTGTTATCAAAAGGATAGGCTGAATTAGCTTATCCAAAAAAGTCCTCAGCCGATAGCCAGAGACATAACTCAAGGCTATCGGTTACTTGCATTTGATACTGCCCGCAATCAGCTTCAGCGCCTGACATCCTTGATAGCCATCAGGTACGCCACTGTCACCATGGATAATCAGATCTTCATTCAGCGCGATTCTGTGCGTTGCCAGCGCTTGCTGATAACCCGCAAGGCGGGATTGTGCCGTGGAGGTGGTGGGGCAGTTTTTGTGGCATAACTGCCGGATATCGCGGCAGTTATGCATAGCGCAGGCGGGTTGCAGCTCTTGGTTAGCGACAGTTCTCAGTCATCTGCGGGCGTTTGCGGGCTGGCAACAGAATGGCGGCGGACCAGCGTTGGGCTGAACATATTGGTGATTTCTGGCAACGGGGTATGATTGGCCAGCGCCAGCGCCAATTCTGCGGCCTGTGTCGCCATCGCAACGACCGGATAGCGGATGGTGGTTAGGCGGGGGCGCAGATAACGAGAAATTAATACATCATCAAAACCAATCAGTGAGATCTCTTGCGGCACTTCGATGCTGTTGTCGCTAAGAACAGACAGTGCGCCAGCGGCCATAGAGTCGTTATAACAGGTGACTGCCGTGAAGTGTCTACCACGCCCGAGTAGGTCGGTCATGGCCTGTTCGCCACCAATCTCATCTGGTGTACCGTAGGAGATTAAGCGGTCATCAACTGTAATATCAAACTCTTTTAGTGCGTCCAGATAGCCTTGTAGGCGATCAATGGCATCGGAAATTTGGTGATTGGAGCAAATAATGGCGATACGTTTATGCCCTTGCTGAATCAGATGGCGGGTTGCCAACCAGGCACCATAACGGTCATCTAATGCGACACAGCGGGTTTCGAAACCCGGTAGTGTGCGGTTAATCAACACCATGCCGGGGATCTGCTCCATTAATGATGTCAATTCTTCATCGGACAGTTTTTTGGCATGGACTACCAGAGCGGCACAACGGTGGCGAATTAGTTGTTCGATGGCCTGACGCTCTTTCTCTTCGTCATGGTAACCGTTACCAATCAGCAAGAAATTTCCGGTGGCATAGGCCACTTGTTCGACAGCTTTGACCATCGAACCAAAAAACGGATCTGACACATCAGAAACAATCATGCCGACTGTTTCAGTGGATTGCTGGGCCAGCGCCCGCGCATTGGCATTTGGGTGATATTGCAGTTGCTCCATGGCGTTACAGACCGCCATGCGTGATGTCTCACTGGCCTTGGGAGAATTATTGATAACACGAGATACCGTCGCGACGGAAACACCCGCCAGCTTGGCAACATCCTTAATAGTGGCCATTTTTCTTCCAGAGATTTTCAGGGTAATCGCTTACATCCCTCAGTTTTGCGGAAAACAGTGTTGCCCGCAAGGGGGGAAGATCGCAACTTGGTGAGAAAAAATTAGAGAAACAACAATTAGCACGATTACCTGTGGTTTTCGCAAGCCACAGGTTCCGATTAGGCCTGCCTTGGTTAGCCCCGCGGCATTAGATGAAACGGTTAGCACGAATCGATTATATTTAGTCTAAATTGTGCTTTGGTTTTACTGCCTGCTGAATGTTATTTTTATGATCTATTTAATTGTCTGAGATAGCCATGTCCATCATCCGTTACCCCCAGCTTGCCCACTGGGGCGCTTTTACCGCTGTTGTTGAAGATGGCAAACTGATCCGTTGTGAACCATTTGCCAATGACCCCAACCCTTCTCCGTTGTTGGAATCCATCACCCCCATGGTTTATTCCGATAAACGTATTCGCAAACCGGCGATACGCCGCTCGTGGTTACAACAGCGAGAGAAAAGTGATCGAACTTTGCGTGGTCGGGAAGACTTTGTTGAAGTGGAATGGGATGTCGCGCTGGATTTAGTGGCGCAAGAGAACCGCCGAGTCAGGGATCGTTACGGCCCTTCCGGGTTATTCACCGGTTCCTATGGTTGGTCTTCTGCCGGGCGTTTACATCACGCGCGTTCATTAGTCCGGCGTTTCTATTTCAGCGGGGGCGGGGGGGTTGATCAACTGGGCAATTACAGTTGGGGCTCGGCACAGTTTTTTCTGCCTTATGTGATTGGTACTTTTAGCCCGCTGACCGGCAGGGTGACATCATGGCCGAGTGTGGTTGAGCATTGTGAATTGTTTATTGCGTTCGGTGGGTTGGCGCTGAAAAACGCCCAGGTCTCTTCCGGTGGATCGGCGGAGCATTCATTAAAATCCTGGTTGGAGAAACTGGCACAAAAAGGCACGCCAGTGATTAACATCAGCCCGATGCGGGATGATTGCCCGGCATTTGTTAATGCTGAATGGATACCGATTCGGCCCAATACTGATGTTGCGCTAATGCTGGCGCTGGCTTATGAAATCCAACGTGTTGACGGGCAGGACCAGGCTTTCCTGGCTACCCATTGTGTGGGCTATGAGCAATTAGCTGATTACATTCGTGGGGTGAATGACGGTATTGCTAAAACCCCGGAGTGGGCCAGCGAGATTACCGGTATTCCTGCGCCAAGAATTAGCCAGTTAGCACAGCAACTTATCGGTGTTCGCAGCTTTATGACCTGCTCCTATTCAGTACAGCGCGCACACCGTGGTGAGCAACCTTACTGGATGGTGATTGCCTTATCAGCCATGTTGGGGCAAGTGGGGCTGCCCGGTGGCGGCTTCTCATTTGGTCATGGCTCCATGAACGGTGTGGGTAACCCACGGATAGACACGCCGGGGCCAAGTATGCCGGTGGGTAAAAATCCTGCTGGGTTGGCTATTCCAGTGGCACGCATTTGTGACATGCTGCTGCAACCGGGGCAACCGTATCAGTTCCAAGGGGAAACCCATACCTATCCCGATATTCATTTAGTGCATTGGGCTGGCGGCAATCCATTCCACCATCACCAGCAATTGAATCGGCTGGTGGAGGGGTGGCAAAAACCGGACACCGTGATTGTGCAGGATATCTGGTGGACACCTGCGGCTAAAATGGCCGATATCGTGCTGCCAGTGACCAGTTCGCTGGAACGTAATGATATCGGTGGCTCGTCACGGGATCGCTATGTATTGGCGATGCATCAGGCGATTGCGCCGCAACATCAGGCTCGTAACGATTTTGATATTTTCGCTGATCTGGCCGAACGGCTGGGTTATCGCAGCCAATTTACCGAAAATAGAGATGAAATGGCCTGGATCAGGCATATCTATCAGGAGTGCGGTGTGGCACAACAGCCGCATGGAGTGGCGTGGCCTGATTTTGAATCTTTCTGGCAACGGGGCCATGTTGATTTACCTGCTCCGCCAAAGGAGTTCGTGTTTTTTGATGCTTTCCGCGAAAATCCACAGGCGAATCCGCTGCAAACGCCAAGTGGCAAAATTGAGCTGTTCAGTGAGAAAATTGCCAGCTATCACTATGAGGATTTTGCGCCTCACGCTGAGTGGCAACCACCGGTTGAGTGGTTAGGGGCACCACAAGCTGAGCAGTGGCCGCTGCATCTGATCTCTATTCAACCTGAGGATCGTCTGCATAGCCAACTTGATCCGGCACCATTGGCTCAGGGGAATAAAACCGCCGGTCGTGAAACACTGTATATGCACCCACAGGACGCAGCCAAACGTGACATTACTGAGGGCAGTCAGGTTCAGGTTAGCAACGTACGGGGTCATTGTCTGGCGGGTGTGCGTATCACTGATGGCGTTACTCGTGGGGTGGTGTTGATGGCTACGGGGGCCTGGTTTGATCCCGGTTTCGGTGGCAAACAGCATAAGGTTGAGCAATCAGGTAACCCCAATGTTCTGACGCTGGATATTGGCACCTCACGTTTAACTCAAGGCCCGAATGCAATGAGTTGTCTGGTTGAGGTGGCGCTGTATTAATTTTATCTTAGCGGGACTTATGGTGTTGCCGGTGGGCTAGCGGCAACACCCATGATTTTTGCAATACACCTCAATGAATTACAAACCTATTTCGCCTTTCTGACAATGTTCACTACTGGTTACACTTTGCACGTAAATGTTGCGATTGCTTGCTGGCTGTGGCTTCACTGAAACGGATACAGTGTTCATCCCAGAGGTATTAATTGGTGAGTAATCAACATACGCTGTGTGTTAAAGCCAGTTTTTTATTTGCACCGACCTACGCAGATGCGTAGGTTTTTTTTTATTTCTTCTTGCCCCTGCAATATCAGCCTCCTGTTAGCGATATCTTAGCCACTATTATAGTATTCTCTTTCTTTCATATTCACCGTCTTATAGGGAAATAAACATGGGTTATCGCTTATTGCGTGCTCTTTTTCGTCGATTATTTCGTGTCACCATTGATGGTGTGGATGACCAGTTTACTCATCAAAAACTGATAATTACGCCGAATCATGTCTCTTTCCTTGATGGGGCTTTGCTCGCATTATTTCTGCCGATCAAGCCGGTTTTTGCGGTTTATACCAGTGTCTCTGAGAGCTGGTATATGCGCTGGCTAAAACCTTATATCGATTTTGTCGCACTTGATCCTACCAAGCCAATGGCTATCAAACATTTGGTCAGGATGGTGGAACAAGGCAGGCCAGTCGTGGTGTTCCCTGAAGGGCGTATTACCGTGACCGGCTCATTGATGAAAATCTATGATGGTGCTGCATTTATTGCCGCCAAATCCGGCGCTACGGTAGTCCCGATCCGTTTGGAAGGGCCAGAATTTACCCATTTTGGGCGTTTGGGTGATGTGCTCAAACTCCGCTGGTTCCCGAAAATTAGCATTCATGTTTTGCCTGCGACCACGTTATCCATGCCGCAAGCGCCGCGTGCCCGTGACCGCCGAGTGCTGGCGGGTGAACACTTACATACTATTATGATGGCCGCGCGTATGGCTATCGTGCCACGGGAAACGTTGTTTGAAGCGCTGTTATCGGCACAAACTCGTTATGGGCGTTTTAAACCCTGTATTGAGGATGTTTCATTTAAAGAAGACAGTTATCAAACGCTACTGAAGAAAATCCTCGGTGTCAGCCGTATTCTGCAACGCTTCACCGCGCAGGGCGAGCATGTTGGGATGTTATTACCGAATGCGACGATTACCGCAGCGGCGATCTTTGGTGCTTCTCTGCGTGGCCGTATTCCGGCAATGCTTAATTACACTTCGGGTGCCAAAGGGCTGAAAAGTGCAATTATTGCGGCATCGTTGAAAACCATCGTCACCTCGCGCCAGTTTTTGGAAAAGGGCAAACTGACGCATCTGCCTGAACAGGTTACTGAGGCAAATTGGGTCTATCTGGAAGATTTAAAAGACACGGTTACGCTGGCAGACAAATTGTGGATTCTATTCCATTTATGTTGTCCGCGCCGAGCGATGTTGCCACAGCAGGCGGGCGATAGCGCACTGATTTTGTTCACTTCTGGCTCGGAGGGGAACCCGAAAGGCGTGGTACATTCTCACGCAAGTATATTGGCTAACGTTGAGCAGATCCGCACCATTGCCGATTTCACCCCGCGTGATCGTTTTATGTCTTCGCTGCCGCTGTTCCATGCTTTCGGCCTGACGGTGGGGTTATTCACTCCGCTGATGACAGGTAGCCGAGTATTTCTTTATCCCAGCCCGCTGCATTATCGGGTGGTGCCAGAATTGGTGTATGACCGTAACTGCACGGTGCTGTTTGGCACGTCAACTTTCTTGGGCAATTATGCCCGCTTTGCTCATCCTTATGACTTTGCGCGGTTGCGTTATGTGGTGGCAGGGGCGGAAAAACTGGCTGATAGTACCAAACAGATTTGGCAGGACAAATTCGGCATTCGTATTCTGGAAGGGTATGGCGTCACCGAATGTGCGCCGGTAGTAGCGATTAACGTACCGATGGCAGCGAAAGTGAATACCGTTGGGCGCATTCTTCCGGGTATGGAGGCGCGCTTGATAACCGTGCCGGGAATCGAGCAAGGTGGGCGTTTGCAATTGCGCGGCCCCAATATTATGCGCGGTTACCTGCGCGTAGAGCATCCGGGGGTATTGGAACAACCGGCGGCGGAGAATGCTCAGGGTGAGCGTGAGGAGGGGTGGTACGATACCGGTGATATCGTCACCCTCGATGAGCGGGGGTTCTGCGCCATTCGTGGGCGAGTGAAGCGTTTTGCCAAATTAGCCGGTGAAATGGTGTCACTGGAGAGTGTCGAACAACTGGCATTGCGTATCTCACCTGAGGGGCAACATGCCGCAGCAGCTAAAACCGACAGCGCCAAAGGGGAAGCACTGGTGCTCTTCACCACTGACAGTGAAATGACTCGCGAACGGCTGATTAAAGCTGCTCGTGAGGGTGGTGTGCCAGAACTGACCGTTCCCCGTGATATCAGAGTAGTGAAAGCATTGCCCCTATTGGGGAGTGGTAAACCTGACTTTGTTACGTTAACTAAAATGGCACAAGATGCGGAGATGAGCGAATGAGTCAGCAAGCATTGTCAGATAAGCCTTTGCTCTCCAGAGGAATGATCGCCGTACTTTGCGCTCAGTTTTTCTCCGCTTTCGGTGATAACGCACTGCTTTTTGCCACATTGGCATTAATTAAGCAGCAGTTATATCCCGACTGGAGCCAGCCTATCTTGCAAATGGCCTTTGTGGCCACTTATATCATCCTGGCTCCGTTTGTCGGGCAAGTGGCTGATAGCTTTGCCAAAGGGCGTGTGATGATGGTTGCGAACGGCTTGAAGCTGGCTGGCGCATTAGTTATCTGTTTTGGTCTGAATCCATTTCTTGGCTACAGCCTGGTTGGCGTCGGCGCGGCGGCTTATTCACCGGCTAAATACGGCATTCTGGGGGAAATCACCTCCGGTGAGCAGTTGGTTAAGGCCAACGGCATGATGGAGGCATCAACCATTGCGGCTATTTTACTCGGTTCAGTCGCCGGTGGGGTGCTGGCTGATTGGCATCTGATCGCGGCATTAAGTGTCTGTGCCCTGGTATATGCCATTGCGGTGGTGGCTAACCTATTTATTCCACATCTGGCTGCTGCCCGTTCCGGCAGCTCATGGCGGCCACGGGCCATGACCGGTAGTTTTTTTGCTGCATGCCGCATTCTGTGGCGGGATGGCGAAACGCGCTTCTCACTGGCGGGGACCAGCTTGTTCTGGGGGGCGGGGGTCACGTTGCGCTTCCTGCTGGTGCTATGGGTGCCGGTAGCATTAGGCATTGCCGATAACGCCACGCCGACGCTGTTAAACGCCATGGTGGCGATTGGTATTGTGATTGGCGCGGGTGCTGCGGCACGCTTCGTGACACTTAAAACAGTAAAACGCTGTTTACCGGCGGGGGTATTAATTGGTGTGGTGGTGGCGGCATTCTCACTGCAACACAGCATGCCAATGGCCTATTTACTGTTGATTATTATCGGGATTTTAGGCGGTTTCTTTGTCGTGCCGCTTAATGCCTTATTGCAAGAGCGCGGCAAACAAAGTGTGGGCGCTGGGAATGCGATTGCAGTGCAAAATTTGGGTGAGAATACCGCAATGTTGTTGATGCTGGGGCTCTACTCGGTGGTTGTCAAACTGGGTGTGCCAGTCGTCGTGGTTGGTGTTGGTTTCGGTGTGATCTTCGCGCTGGCGATTGCATTGCTATGGGGCTGGCAGTGGCAACAACTGCGCCGTAAAGCGGCTAAATGATGTGGTAATCGTCATACCAATGCCGCCGAGTGCGGCATTATTCATTATCAGTATTCTAAGGCCGCATTAGCGGCCTTTTTACTATTTGAACTCAAGTGAATTTAAGGTGCAGGGAAGGTAAAGCGGGTGTGGATCTCTTCCAATGCATTAAGCACTTCCTGGTCCAGAACTAGATTCTGGCTATCAATATTACTTTTCAGTTGTTCCAGTGTGGTTGCACCTAACAGTGTACTGGCAACAAACGGTTGCTGGCGTACAAAAGCCAGCGCCATCTGTGCTGGATCCAACCCATGACGTTTTGCCAGTGCCACATATTCCGCTACCGCTAACTGGGATTGTGGCCCGGTATAACGGGTGAAACGGCTGAATAATGTATTACGTGCGGCGGCAGGTTTTGCGCCATTGAGGTATTTGCCGCTCAGGGTGCCGAAGGCCAGGCTGGAATAAGCTAATAGCTCAACGCCTTCGTGTTGGCTTATCTCGGCCAAACCAACTTCGAAGCTGCGGTTAAGCAGGCTGTAGGGGTTCTGTATTGAGACAATGCGCGGTAAATCATGTTTTTCTGCCAATTGCAGATAGCGCATCACGCCCCATGGGGTCTCATTTGATACACCGATATAACGGATTTTCCCTGCTCGTACCTGCTCGTTCAGCGCTTCCAGCGTTTCAAGCAAGGTGACCACAGCAGTATGTTCGCTATAGCGATAATTCAATTTACCAAAACAGTTAGTTTCACGTTGTGGCCAATGTAATTGATAAATATCGATATAATCAGTATTGAGCCGTCTAAGACTATCTTCCAACGCGATGCGGATATTTTTCCGGTCTAGCGCCATATTGGGGCGAATCGGTTGATCGCTGCCGCGTGATGGCCCAGAGACTTTACTGGCTAAAATGATTTTATCACGCTCACCGCGCGCTTTTATCCAGTTACCAATGTATTGCTCAGTTAACCCTTGGGTTTCTGGCCTTGGAGGCACTGGGTACATTTCTGCGGTATCGATCAAGTTAATACCGGCAGCAACGGCGTAATCCAGTTGCGCATGGGCATCGGCTTCACTATTTTGTTCACCAAATGTCATGGTGCCCAGACCCAGCAGGCTGACTTCTAATGAACTGTGGGGGATACGATGATATTGCATTGCCGACCTTCCTTAATGTCTGAAATTATCAGGCCATACCCTTGGTAGTTGGTATTGCAGCGTCGTTAGCTACGCCCACTCACCTGAATTTTCTATTTGAATAACTGCTTCAGGATGTGTTTGTTTGGCCTTACTGAAACACCAATTATTTGGGTACAAGTAAAACTCGCCTTATTCGACTATAACGAAGCACCGCAGTTGGGGGAAGTGTACAAGGGAAAAGTACATAAAAAAGTGGTAAACGGGGCCAGTGAACTGCGCCCAGAGGGTGATATGCTCGCTAACGTGCAAATTGCAGGGGGTTGCTTACGGCTTAATATTCGGCCCATCCTTGGGCCTCTTGATTGCAGCCGCCTTCCGGCATCTTTAAATCTATTGGGTTGATGTTTTTTTATCAGCCGGTTTACTCTTTTTCCCACGCATCAAATTCAGGGTTTCAACACCCATGGAGAAGAACATGGCGAAGTAAATGTAGCCTTTTGGAATGTGGATCTGGAAACTTTCCAACATCAGGGTGAAGCCGACCAGTATCAGGAAAGAGAGCGCCAGCATTTTGACTGATGGATGGCGATTAACAAACTCCCCAATCGGTCTGGCAGCAAACATCATCACGCCGACAGAAATAACCACGGCGGCCATCATAATAAACAGATGATCTGACAGCCCAACGGCTGTTATCACTGAGTCCAGACTAAAGATGATATCCAACAGCATAATTTGCACGATAGCCGCAAAGAAAGAGCTGACATTACTGGTGTGCTCAGTATCGCTCCCCTCAATGGTTTCATGAATTTCCTTACTGGCTTTCCAGATAAGGAATAGTCCCCCTAGCAGCAGGATCAAGTCCCGCATAGAAACACCGTGGCCTGCCACTGTAAACAGCGGCTCAGTCAGGCGGATAACCCAGGCAATAGAAGCAAGTAACGCCAGACGCATTAACATTGCTCCGGCCAAGCCAATACGGCGGGCTTTGTTTTGCTGAGCTTTGGGTAATTTTGCGACCACTAAAGAAAGGAAAATAATATTGTCTATCCCGAGAACAATCTCAAGGATAGTCAGCGTGCCTAGCGCCAACCAGGCATTTGGATCGGCAATCCATTCAAACATTGCGCCTATACACCTTACGGAAACACAAAATACAATTATATACCCTTCTTACTTGAAGTTGCAGGGGTGTTAGCTACGTTTACTCACCCGAATCACTTACTTGAGTAAGCTCATCGGGATTCATGCACTTGCTGCCTACCTGCAACTCCACGTTCTTTGGGTATTCTCATTTATTTATTAATCGGAATAATCAGATTCGTCCGTTAAAGCAAGAAGTGACGGGCCAGCATCGGGCCAGTAAAGGTCTTTTTCAGATAAAAACCACGGGGTAGTGTCATGATCGGTTGCCCTTTTTCACCAATGGCTTCAGTTAACGCACGGCTATTGGCGGCCTTCGGGCGCAATTGGAGTACCTCACCGTGGCGAGCGGTGATGGTTTCTACTTTGCCAAGAACGATAAGGTCCATTAACTCTTCCCAGTCACGCCGCAGCAGTTCTTCTTCTTGCGCATTCGGGCTCCATAATAGAGGCGCGCCGACTCTGCGTTCCGCGAGCGGGATCTGCCGCTCACCCTCAACAGGTACCCACAATACGCGGGCCAGTTTATGCCGTACATGGCTGCTTTCCCAAGTGATACCACTGTTGCCGGTCAGGGGGGCGACACAAACAAAAGTGGTTTCGAGAGGTTTGCCCTGAGCGCTGATCGGGATTGTTTTTAGCTCAATGCCGATGTCGGCAAAGTCCTGTTCTGGTTTACTGCCAGCACTGGCCCCCAAATAAAACTCCAGCAACATACCAACCCAGCCTTTTACTCGCTTTAAGTCTGCCGGAATAACCCATTGAGCACGCGCCGCCAGTTCGCCAAGAGTAAAACCTGACAAAGCTTGAGCACGTTGAAAAAGTTGATGTTCATCAGTCGGTGGTGCCGGTGGCAGTGAATAAACAGACATGGGTAGAAACCTGCTAAAGTCGGTTAAAAAACAAGCTGAATTAAAAGTGGCGGTAGATGTATTGTTATGCACTGTGGATGAAATGAATAATAGCATGATTTAACGGAAGTTTTCTTTCCTTCCAAGGATGAAATATTTTTATTCTGGTTATCTTGTGCACCTACTGACAGCGATAATGAACAGGATCTTACACCTATTTATCCACAGATTTATTGGATAACCCCAGTAAATCACGATCACTGGTTCAATTTACAGCCTTGACGACGGCTTTTTTTGCGAGTTTTACTCTTTTTTGCATAACTTTGACGCATTATCTGTGGATAAAAACCACATTGATGGATCTTTAGCCAGCGACAGATCCAAAACGGATATAGATCACATTTCACTACCGTTTAAACCTGTGGGAAACCTGTTATTTTGTTGAAATTAATCATTTATTTTTTTAGATATTTTTGTCGTATTATTCCGTTAAAATGAGTTGTACCTACTTTTCCCTAGAGTTCTACACACCTATATCCACAGAAAAAGTGAATAAAATGTCGTGTGTAGCCCTTGGGGTGTTCATAACTTTGCTTATATCTGTGAGTTATCCCAGAGTTATCAGGTTTAGCTGGCAGATAAGCAGTGGTTTACCGCCTGTTGCTAGTGTGAAACAATCAGAGCATCTTTGAGTTTTAAGCTTATCGAGGTAGTCCGGTGATCGATGATGATGGCTACCGCCCGAACGTGGGTATCGTAATTTGTAATCGGCAAGGCGAAGTGTTGTGGGCCAGGCGTTACGGTCAGCACTCTTGGCAGTTTCCTCAAGGGGGGATAAACCCCGGTGAAACACCAGAGCAGGCAATGTATCGCGAACTTTTTGAAGAGGTAGGACTTAACAAAAAGGATGTCCGTATTCTGGCTTCAACCCGTAACTGGTTACGTTACAAATTACCAAAACGTTTGGTGCGTTGGGATACAAAGCCGGTGTGCATCGGCCAAAAACAACGATGGTTTCTACTACAGTTAATGTGTAATGAAGCCGATATCAACATGCAACGCAGCAGTACCCCGGAGTTTGATGGCTGGCGCTGGGTCAGTTATTGGTACCCGGTGCGTCAGGTGGTCTCTTTTAAACGTGATGTTTATCGTCGTGTGATGAAAGAATTTGCTGCAACCGTCATGCCCGTGCAGGAGGTTGTTCCACCACGGGTTCCGCCCGCTTATCGCCGTAAAAGAGGTTAAGTTAAGCCGATCATGCTCATGCGTTTGCGAGAAATAGTTGAGAAAGTGGCGATGGCAACCAGCCTGGCGGATGCGTTAGAGCTGTTGGTCAATGAAACCTGTCTGGCGATGGACACGGAAGTCTGCTCGATATATCTGGCAGACAATGACCGCCGTTGTTACTACCTGATGGCGACTCGGGGTTTGAAAAAGCCCCGTGGTCGCACCATTACGCTGGCTTTTGACGAAGGTATCGTCGGGCTGGTGGGGCGGTTGGCCGAACCCATTAACTTGGCCGATGCTCAGAGTCATCCCAGTTTTAAATATGTACCACAAGTTAAAGAGGATCGCTTCCGGGCGTTTCTCGGGGTACCTATTATTTATCGTCGGCAGTTGCTTGGCGTGTTGGTGGTGCAGCAGCGCGAGCATCGCCAGTTTGATGAGAGCGAAGAGTCGTTCATGGTCACGCTGGCCACGCAACTGGCGGGGATCCTATCTCAATCGCAACTGAATGCGATTTTTGGCCAATATCGTCAAACACGAATTCGCGCGCTGGCGGCGGCTCCAGGCGTGGCAGTAGCAGAAGGTTGGCAGGATACCTCGCAACCATCCCTTGATTTGGTTTATGAAGCCTCAACGCTCGATACTGTTCAGGAGCGTGAACGCCTGACTCAGGCGTTGGAAGAGGCTGCGGCAGAATTCCGCCGCTTTAGTAAGCGTTTTGCTGCCAGCTCACAAAAAGAGAGTGCGGCAATTTTCGATCTCTATTCGCACTTGTTAAATGATGCCCGCCTAAAGCGTGAGCTTTTCGCGCAAATTGACGCCGGTTCAGTGGCTGAATGGGCCGTGAAACAAGTGGTTGAACAATTCGCAGCCCAATTTGCCAGCCTGCAAGACACCTATATGCGTGAGCGAGCCAGTGACCTGCGGGCATTAGGTCAGCGCTTGTTGTTCCATCTTGACGATAGCACCTCTGGGGCCAGCCAATGGCCTGAGCGTTTCATCCTGGTTGCCGATGAGTTAACCGCCACTCTATTAGCCGAGGTGCCACAAGATCGTCTGGCGGGGGTAGTGGTGCGTGATGGTGCTGCTAACTCGCATGCTGCGATTTTAGTGCGCGCCATGGGTATTCCAACGGTGATGGGTGCAGATATCCAGCCTGCGTTGCTGAATCAGCGGCTATTAATTGTTGATGGCTACCGCGGCGAGGTGCTGGTTGATCCCGAACCGGTACTGGTCAAAGAGTATCAGCGGCTGGTCACTGAAGAGATTGAGCTCAGCAAACTGGCTGAAGACGATGTCGAACAGCCTGCGGCCCTGAAAAGTGGTGAGCGGATTCAGGTGATGCTGAATGCGGGTCTTAGCCCAGAACATGAACAATTGCTGGGGGGGCGGGTTGATGGTGTTGGTCTATATCGCACTGAAATCCCTTTTATGTTGCAAAGCGGCTTTCCGTCGGAAGAGGAACAAGTTGCGCAATATCAAGGCATGTTACAGCTTTATCCTAACAAACCCGTCACATTACGCACCTTGGATATCGGTGCCGATAAACAGTTGCCCTACATGCCCATCAGCGAAGAAAACCCGTGTCTGGGTTGGCGTGGGATCCGTGTAACGCTCGATCAGCCAGAGATCTTCTTGATCCAGGTTAGAGCGATGCTGCGTGCCAACGCTGGAACCGGTAATCTGGGTATTCTATTGCCAATGATCACCAGCCTGGAAGAGGTCGATGAAGCTAAACGCCTGATTGATCGTGCTGGGCGTGAGGTTCAGGAAGTTTTGGGCTATGAATTGCCACAGCCTAAATTGGGGGTAATGATTGAAGTCCCCGCCATGATCTTTATGCTGCCCTACCTCAAATCGCGGGTAGATTTTATCTCAGTTGGCACCAACGATCTGACCCAATATTTACTGGCAGTAGATCGCAATAATACTCGCGTTGCATCGCTGTATGACAGCCTGCATCCGGCGATGCTACAGGTACTCAGCCATATTTTGACGCAGGCGACACTATCGGGTTTGCAGGTGAGCCTTTGTGGTGAAATGGCAGGTGACCCGATGGGCGCGTTGTTGCTGGTCGGGTTGGGTTATCGCAATCTCAGTATGAACGGTCGTAGTGTGGCGCGAATTAAATACCTGCTGCGCAATATCGATTTAGCGGATGCGACAGCATTGGCCGAACGAGTATTGAGCGCCCAAATGACCACGGATGTGCGTCATTTAACAGCAGCATTTATGGAACGCAGGGGCTTAGGTGGATTGATCCGCGGCGGGAAGTAAGCTTATCCCGTTGGTCCTGGGTGCTATAGCGTTGTTAGTGCCAGTCACTGGCGACTATTCCAATGTGTTTTGGTTTTTTGTGAGTAATATTCACTGTCTGGGGTTGCGCTGTTTACAGAACTTTTCTGTTTGGCGCTGCCCAGACAGGCCTAACCCTATGCTATTATGCGCAACCTGTAGCCCTAACCGGGCAAGAACATTAATTTTCTCAAAATATGAGACATTTCGTGGTGATAGATGAGCAATAGCTATCTGGCGTTTCCTAAATTTGATCCGGTCATTTTTTCCATTGGCCCAGTTTCCCTTCATTGGTACGGCCTGATGTATCTGGTGGGCTTTGTCTTCGCCATGTGGCTGGCGGTTCGTCGGGCAAATAAACCGGGTAGTGGCTGGACCAAAGAAGAAGTCGAAAACCTGCTGTATGCGGGTTTCCTCGGGGTGTTTGTCGGTGGCCGTGTCGGTTATGTGCTGTTTTATAACCTGCCGATGTTCCTCGATAACCCACTGTATCTGTTTAAAGTATGGGATGGCGGTATGTCATTCCATGGCGGTTTGATTGGTGTCATCTGCGTCATGTTGTGGTTTGCCCGCCGTACTAAACGCCATTTCTTCCAGGTCGCTGACTTTATTGCTCCTCTTATTCCATTTGGTTTAGGTGCTGGCCGGCTTGGTAATTTTATCAATGGTGAGCTGTGGGGCCGTGTGACTACCGATACCCCGTGGGCGATGTTATTCCCAACCTCCCGTGGTGAAGATATCGCCATTGTTGCTGCCGATCCGGCGAAATGGCAGGCGATATTCAATCAATACGGTGTACTGCCGCGTCATCCTTCGCAACTGTATGAAATGATTCTTGAAGGGGTGGTGTTATTTATCATCCTGAACCTGTTTATCCGTAAGCCGCGTCCGATGGGCAGTGTATCTGGTCTGTTCCTGATTGGTTATGGTGCGTTCCGTATTATTGTGGAGTGTTTCCGCCAGCCAGATGCCCAACTTGGCTTGTTCGATGGCGTGATCAGCATGGGGCAGATACTCTCTGTACCTATGATTCTGGCCGGTATCATTATGATGATTTGGGCGTATCGTCGTCCTGCGCAACAACTTTCGTGAGGTAACATGAAACAGTATCTGGATTTGATGAAAAAAGTGCTGGAAGAAGGCACTCCTAAAGCTGACCGTACCGGTACCGGGACTGTGTCGATTTTCGGGCATCAGATGCGTTTCAATTTACAAGACGGTTTTCCACTGGTAACCACTAAGCGTTGCCATTTGCGCTCCATCATCCATGAGCTGTTATGGTTCCTCAATGGCGATACTAACATTGGCTATCTGAAGGAAAATAATGTCTCCATCTGGGATGAGTGGGCTGACGAAAACGGCGACCTTGGTCCGGTTTACGGCAAGCAATGGCGGGCTTGGGGGGCTGCGGATGGTCGTAAGATTGACCAACTTAGCAACGTGGTAAAACAGCTTAAGCAGGATCCAGATTCGCGCCGTATCATCGTTTCAGCATGGAATGTGGGTGAACTGGAACAAATGGCACTGGCACCGTGCCATGCTTTCTTCCAGTTCTACGTGGCAGATGGCAAGCTTTCTTGTCAACTGTATCAGCGTTCTTGTGATGTATTCCTCGGCTTGCCATTTAACATTGCCAGCTATGCTCTACTGGTGCATATGATGGCGCAGCAATGTGAGTTAGACGTCGGTGATTTTGTCTGGACAGGGGGCGATACACACTTGTATAGCAACCATATTGAGCAGACAAATCTGCAATTAAGCCGTGAGCCACGGGCATTGCCGAAACTGATTATCAAGCGGAAACCGGCATCTTTGTTTGATTACCGTTTTGAGGATTTTGACATTGAGGGGTACGATCCTCACCCAGGGATTAAAGCACCGATTGCTATCTAATCTTTAGGCCGGAGCCGCAATGGCTCCGGTTTTATACCCGTCACCTTTCAAGTTTTAGGGGCGCTGCTCTTGTTATCTGTTCCATCCCTGAAACTCGCTTCTACGAGCCGATTTATCATCTTAATCAACTAATTGTGTTGTCTCTTCGGGGGTAATTAGCCTTATCCTGAGGCCCTTCTACGGCTAGCATCACTGCTGATCAAATCGGTTCCCAACTAACTTGTCTCTCCTTTGCCACCTTCCCGCATCTGGAAATCTATTGAGGATATTTTGCCAAATCCTTTTCTTTACTACATGCATCTTCCCTGCAATAAAAATGCGAGCAGTGCCGCATCGAATTTTGCATTTATGTATCCGCAAATAAAGTTTTGCGTACTTCTTCCAGCTCTTGTCACTAACCTATCGACCCCAATCTACAGATACGTAAACTTGCTGCATGGACACCAATATAAGATTAAAGAGAACCGCCTTTATACGTAATTATTCTCTTAAAAAACAAAAAGGTATCAGCCTTATCGAGTTGCTACTGGTGATTGTGTTAGTCGGTATAACATCACTTTGGGGGGCGCAAAATTGGCACCATTACCGGCAACGGGAAAGGCTCGCAGACAGTGCCCGTCAGTTACTTGCTTTCTTAACACACTTACAGGCACAGGCTAATCGCCGCAACAACACAGAATTGTTGTGGATACAGCAGAACGGGCAGGGCTGTCTGGGACGTGGTGATAAACCTACGATCCCCTGTTCAGCACTCACCGACAGCGTGTTTATTCCACCTTACCCTGATGTCGCTATCGCGACTTCATTGCAAAAAGAAATGGGGTTTTTTGGTGTGAGGAATACGGCACAAGCAGGAAATATCATGCTCAGTAACCCGGCAGGGTCTATCAGGTTAGTTATTTCCAGTAGAGGGCGCTTAAGGCTATGCAGTGAGGGCCAGCCAATATCAGGCATTCATATATGCCAATAATGCTCAGAAATACACCAGTGTCAGCTCGCTGGGGGCTGAAATGTATAACAGGTTTTACGTTACCGGAAATGATGCTGGCATTGAGTATTGGTAGTTTGATTATGCTTGGTGCCACAGAGGTTTTCCCCAAGCTACGCAAACAAATATCAATCTTGCAACAGCACTATTATCTGGAGCTAGCGCTTAGTCAGGTTATGGCTGTGCTGGAAAAAGATCTGCGGCGTGCGGGATTTTGCCATGGCGAGTGCCAGGGAACAGCGGTTACAACCCATCATTATCCCGCAGAAGCGACAAATTCGTGTCTGATAGTTGCTTACGATCTTAATCGAAATGGCCGATGGGAAGGGGAGAAACACCAGGAATCCGAATACTTTGGTTACCGCCTGCGTAATAAAGCATTAGAGGGCCAACGTGGTGAACTGAATTGCTCTGGCAGAGGGTGGGAAAAGCTGCTTGACCCACGAGAGATCACGATAACCCATTTCTCTATTAGCCAATTACCTCAGCAAACATCAAATCAGGTTTATCGGGTGCAACTAGCGGGGCAAAAAACAGGTAACCCGGTCATTCATCATCAGCTTACTTATACGATACGCAGGAATAATCTATGAAGCTGAATCATTTAACGCTGAATCATCAACGGGGGGCCAGCACATTGGCAGCCGTTGCTACACTTTTCGCTCTTGGTTTATTTCTGCTGTCAGCACTACATCGTCAATTGGATAATATTCAACAAATTACATCTGAAGAACAGCACTATTTACGTGCTTTTAATCAGGCAACGTCATCACTGAACTGGGGGATAAGTCAGAATTGGTCATTCAGTTTGCCATGGCGGGCAGGTTCGACATGGTATTGCATTCAGCAGCAGCAATATGGCTTAAAAGCCTGTGTTAAACCGGCATCACTAAGTGGTTTTTTTATTCTCAGAGGAGAGAGCGATCCCCTCGGTGCTCGACCTCCCTTGATACTTTATCAACGCGTCATGCTGAATACTGGCAAAGGGTATTTGGGTCACTATCAACTGGTTAAGGCCGCTCGTGGCTGGTTGGATTTCTGTCCTGATAAGGATGTACAGTTTTGCAATTACTAAAATACGGCAATAGGCACCTGTTGATGAAACGGGGCGACCAATGCCATCCTCGCAACCAACAAGGGTTTAGCCTGCCTGAAGCCTTAATTGCGGCACTGTTTTTCTCCGTTTCGTTATTGGGTGTGTTGCAATACCATCAGGCTCTTTTACAGGGTTTCTCTTCTTTATGGCAACAGCGTCAGGCTTGGTCTGTGCTTCATCAACACATCGACAGCGCAGGGGAAGATAGACCTGATAGGCCATTTATATCAGGAATGAAACCGAACTGGTTATATCGTCAGTCCATTGGCCGAACTGAAGGGGAGTGTGCCGAGCTTCGTTTCACCCTCGCGGTACGGGAAAACCAACCTGCAAAGTTAGCCCGTTGGTTTTGCTCTACGAATGGAAGCGGGTAACAGTATAATTATCCCCATAAATTCGACACTGCTGAGGCTGTAAACAAGAGGATCTTGATTGATGTACAGCCGAGGGATACGGATGAGCAGCTATATCGGTCTTATAATAGAGATAACCTATTGCGCTCACTCATTATCAAGTTAGAGTATTAAGCCTCAGGATTTACCCACAAGTGATAATAAGTTGGTTTAATCATTTATGGCTATTTTCCATAGTGCCTTAAGGGAGTCATCATGTTCACGGTTTATCATTCTAATCAATTAGATTTACTCAAAGCGCTAACGACTGCGCTGATAGAACGAGAGCCGTTGGATAACCCTTTCCAGCAAGAAGTTGTGTTAGTTCAAAGCCCTGGGATGGCACAATGGTTACAAATGCAATTGGCACAACAATTTAGCATTGCCGCAAATATTGAGTTTCCGCTACCCGCAACCTTTATCTGGGACATGTTTACCCGCGTTTTACCCGGGATCCCAAAAGAAAGCGCGTTCAGCAAAGATGCCATGACATGGAAACTTATGTGGTTGCTGCCAGATTTACTGGAAAGCCCGGTATTTTCTCCCATGAAACGCTATTTAAGTGACGATAATGATAAGCGCAAAATCCATCAGCTTGCAGCTCGGGTTGCTGACCTTTTCGACCAGTATTTAGTGTATCGACCTGAATGGCTTGCCAGTTGGGAGCGAGGCCAACCCATTGACAATCTGGACGATGCTCAGCAGTGGCAAGCCAAGTTGTGGGTGGAACTGACGAACTATACCCGCCAATTGGAACAACCCGAATGGCACCGTGCCAATCTCTATCAGCGGTTTATCCGCACACTACTTGAATCGGATTCCTGTCCCGCAGGCTTGCCCAAGCGGGTATTTATTTGCGGCATATCGGCATTACCCCCTATCTATTTACAAGCCCTGCAAGCGCTGGGTAAACATATTGATATTCATCTGATGTTTACGAATCCTTGCCGCTATTTTTGGGGCGACATTCAGGATTATGCTTTTTTGGCTAAATTACAAAGCCGCAAACGTAGACATTATCGCGAATCAATAGAAGTAAATTTGTTCCGCCACCCAGAGCAGGCTAAACAGCTCTTTAATGCGAATGGTGAACAAGAACTCAGTAACCCGCTATTAGCCTCGTGGGGGCGGCTCGGGCGGGATCATATGTATTTATTATCTCAGGTTGATGATATTCAAGAGGTCCATGCTTTTGTCGATATTGACCCTGATAATCTATTACATGGTATTCAGCACGATATGTTGGAGCTGGAGGACCACGCAATTATTGGTACCACTGCGGAATCCTTAGCTCATAGCGACCAAAAGCGTCGATTAGATATCAGGGATAGATCTCTCAGCCTGCATGTTTGCCATAGTCCTCAACGGGAAGTTGAGGTTTTGCAAGATAACCTATTGAATTTATTCTCAACCAATCCTGAACTTACTCCACGCGATGTCATTGTGATGGTTGCCGATATTGACAGTTACACCCCTTATATTCAGGCCACATTTGGTAATGCGACTGGGGAGCGCTATCTGCCGTTTGCTATTTCTGACCGTAAAGCCAGTCAAGCCCATCCGGCGCTACAGGCTTTTATCACTTTACTTGATTTACCCCAGAGCCGTTTCACCTCTGAACAAGTATTGGCCCTGTTGGAGGTCCCTGCTTTAGCCAGCAAGTTTGGTATTACTGAAGATGGATTGCGCCGCTTACGGCAATGGGTGGGGGAATCAGGTATTCGCTGGGGGTTGGATGATGACAATGTGCGGGAGCTATCTTTACCCGCAACGGGTCAGCATACCTGGCACTTTGGCATAACCCGCATGTTGCTGGGTTATGCCATGGATAGCACCGCCGGCGATTGGCGGGGGGTGCTACCGTATGATGAGTCGAGTGGTTTAGCAGCGGAACTCGCTGGGCAATTGGCCGATATGTTGATGCAACTAAGCCAATGGCGGCAGCAATTAAGTGAACCAAGAGCACTCAGCGAATGGTTACCCTTGTGCCGCCAATTATTGGATACCTTCTTCGAACCCGATAATGACACTGAAGCGGTGTTGGTGCTGATTGAACAACAGTGGCAGAAGGTTATCAGCTACGGTATTGCAGCCCAATACCCCGATGTGGTGCCACTTAATCTGTTACGGGATGAACTGGCTTCGCGCTTGGATAATGAGCGCATCAGTCAGCGTTTCCTTGCCGGGCCAATCAACTTTTGTACTCTAATGCCTATGCGCTCTATCCCATTTAAAGTTGTTTGCTTATTGGGGATGAACGATGGTGTTTACCCACGAACACTGCCGCCGTTGGGATTTGATTTGATGGCAAAACAGGTTCGCCGTGGCGACCGCAGCCGCCGTGACGATGACCGCTATCTGTTCCTCGAAGCGCTACTTTCGGCTCAGCAACAGCTCTATATCAGCTATATCGGGCGCTCTATCCAGGATAACAGTAAGCGTTATCCATCAGTGCTGGTCAGTGAACTGATTGAATATATCTCACAAAGCTATCACTTACCGGGTGATGAAATGCTCAATGCTGATGAGAGCGCCCAGCGGGTGATTCAGCACTTACTCTGCTGGCATGCGCGGATGCCATTTGCGGCTGAAAATTTTATTCAACATAGCGAGTTACAAAGTTACGCTGCTGAATGGCTACCCTCTGCTGAGTCCAAAGGGCGACCGCATCCAGAGTTTAATCAGCCATTATCGCCTGAACCCTTATCTGAAATTACACTGGATGAGTTAATTCGTTTCTACCGTCATCCAGTGAGAGCATTCTTCCAGCTCCGGCTAGGAGTGAATTTTGTTATTGAAGAAACAGAATTACCTGATGAAGAGCCATTTACTTTAG
This sequence comes from Yersinia sp. FDAARGOS_228, assembly GCF_002073315.2. Classification (NCBI taxonomy): domain Bacteria; kingdom Pseudomonadati; phylum Pseudomonadota; class Gammaproteobacteria; order Enterobacterales; family Yersiniaceae; genus Yersinia; species Yersinia sp. FDAARGOS_228. The sequence continues at coordinate 4,619,037 of NZ_CP020409.2, read as the reverse complement.
ATAACCTCAATCGCTATCAGTTTAATACTCAGTTACTAAATGCATTGATAGATGAGGGTGATATCAATAGCGTGTTCGCCCGAGCCCGAGCGGCCGGCACCCTGCCTTATGGATCCTTCGGTGAGCTGTATTGGGAAAGCCAGCAAGAGGAAATGGTGCCATTAGCTGAACAGATTCGTAGCGAGCGCCTTGAGTATCATAGCATTGAGCTAAATATCGAATTGGGTGACATCACCCTTACGGGGTGGATTCATCAGGTTCAGGAAGATGGATTAATTCGTTGGCGTCCTGCGGCATTGACGGCGGTAGACGGGCTTTTATTATGGATTGAACATTTGGTCTATTGTGCTGGCGGAGGTAAGGGGCAAAGCCGGATGTATGGCCGCAAAGGAACAGCATGGCGCTATGATTCTTTGGGTCGTGATGAGGCTCATCACTATTTACAACAGTTAGTCAGTGGGTATCAGCAAGGAATGTGTGAACCGCTGCTACTGCTAAGTAAAAGCGGTTGGGCATGGCTGAGTAACTGCTTTGAACGCGAGTCAGGTCAGATTTTGTGGGATGAAGAAACACAAACTAAAGCCCGAATGAAACTTTTACAAGTTTGGCAAGGTGATCAGCGAGTTGCTGGTGAAGGTGAGGATAGCTATGTGCAAAGGGTGTTCCGCCTGATGGATAATCCACATCTCGACAAGATAATACATGAAACGGAATGTTATTTATTACCGATTGCCCGCCATAATAAGGCGTGAGAACTGCTAATGGCTCGCCAGGCTTGTCAATACCAGAAAGTTGGCTGCGGCTTTGAGCGGTAATTTTGAAGGGGTTAGGGGAGAAAAGGAATGCATAAACAGTTTGCCCGCATCATGGGTATATTTTTCTTATTAGGTTTACTGGCACCTCTGAGTTGGGCCGCAGCGCCTGCATGGCAACCACTGGCAGAAGCTATTCACAAAAGTGAACATGATCTGCGTAAATATCAGGCAATAAAGCTGCCTAATGGTATGACCGTGTTGCTAGTTTCTGATGCGCAAGCACCTAAATCCTTGGCGGCATTGGCGTTGCCTGTCGGGTCATTGGAAGATCCTAATAACCAGTTGGGTTTAGCTCATTATCTGGAACACATGTTATTGATGGGTTCTAAACGTTTCCCAGAACCAGGCAGTTTTTCTGAGTTTCTGAAAAAGCATGGCGGTAGTCATAATGCTAGCACTGCTTCTTATCGAACCGCCTTTTATCTTGAAATTGAAAATGATGCATTGGTACCGGCCGTTGAGCGTTTAGCCGATGCTATTGCAGAACCTTTATTAGACCCTATCAATGCTGATCGTGAACGTAATGCGGTCAATGCTGAATTGACGATGGCCCGCTCGCGTGATGGGATGCGCATGGCGCAAGTTAATGCCGAAACGCTTAATCCTGCTCACCCTAGTGCGCGGTTCTCGGGCGGTAATCTTGATACGCTCAAAGACAAGCCTGATGGCAAATTACATGATGAGCTACTGAGCTTTTATCATCGTTACTACTCAGCCAATTTGATGGTGGGGGTGCTGTATAGTAATCAGCCTCTGGATCAATTAGCACAGTTAGCGGCTGATACCTTTGGCCGGATTCCGAATCGGGAGGCAAAAGTTCCTCCAATTACGGTACCTGCTGTAACACCGGACCAAACCGGTATTATTATTCATTATGTTCCAGCCCAACCCCGTAAACAGTTAAAAATAGACTTCCGTATTGAGAATAATAGTGCGGAATTTCGCAGCAAAACAGATACCTATGTTAGCTATTTGATGGGTAATCGCAGTAAAGATACGTTGTCCGACTGGCTACAAAAACAGGGGCTGGCAGATGCTATTAATGCCGGTGCCGATCCAATGGTAGATCGCAATGGAGGGGTATTCTCTATTTCGGTATCACTCACGGATAAAGGTCTGGCCAAACGTGATGTGGTGGTAGCCGCTATCTTTGATTACATCAAAATGTTGCAAAAAGATGGCATTAAACAGAGTTATTTCGACGAGATAGCCCATGTTTTGAATCTGGATTTCCGTTATCCCTCAATCACGCGGGATATGGATTACATCGAGTGGCTGGTGGATATGATGTTGCGAGTACCTGTCGCACATGTACTTGATGCGCCCTATCTGGCGGATCATTATGATCCCAAGGCTATTGCTGCCCGGTTGGCTGAAATGACACCAGAGAATGCGCGGATCTGGTTTGTCAGCCCTGAAGAGCCTCACAATAAAGTAGCCTATTTTGTTGATGCTCCTTATCAGGTCAATAAAATTAGCCCACAAGAGATGAAAGACTGGCAACAACTTGGGGAGAATATCACCCTGAATCTACCGGCACTTAACCCCTACATCCCAGATAACTTTACTCTGATCAAAGCTGATAAAAATATCATCCGGCCACAGAATGTCGCGGAACAACCGGGGTTACGGGTGTTTTACATGCCAAGTCAGTATTTTGCTGATGAACCGAAAGCCGATATCACGCTTGCTTTTCGCAATCCACATGCGTTGGATACCGCCCGCCATCAGGTGCTCTTTGCTCTGACTGATTATCTGGCAGGTCTTTCACTTGATGAGCTGAGTTACCAAGCCTCGATCGGCGGGATCAGTTTCTCAACCGCGCCTAACAACGGCTTGTATGTCAGTGCTAATGGTTTCACACAGCGGATGCCGCAATTGCTAACCACGCTGGTTGAAGGTTACTCCAGCTTCACACCAACAGAAGATCAATTAGTGCAGGCTAAATCTTGGTATCGCGAGCAGTTGGACGTGGCCGAGAAAGGCAAAGCTTATGAACTGGCAATTCAGCCAGCTAAACTGTTGTCTCAGGTTCCTTATTCCGAACGCAATGAACGGCGCAAATTGCTTGATACTATCAACGTGCAAGATGTGCTGACTTATCGTGATAGCTTGCTGAAACAATCCGCGCTGGAAGTATTGGCGGTGGGTAATATGACGGCTCAGCAAGTTACCGAACTGGCAGAATCGTTGAAAAAACAGTTGGCTTCAACGGGTACCACTTGGTGGACCGGCGAAGATGTTGTTGTTGAGAAGGCTCAACTGGCCAATATGGAACGGCTTGGCAGCAGTTCTGATGCTGCACTGGCAGCAGTCTATGTTCCCACCGGCTATACAGAAATTGACGGTATGGCGCACAGTGCTTTGCTGGGGCAAATTGTTCAACCGTGGTTCTATGATCAGCTACGAACCGAAGAACAACTCGGTTATGCGGTATTTGCCTTCCCGATGTCGGTTGGTCGCCAGTGGGGGCTGGGGTTCTTGTTGCAAAGTAACAGCAAACAACCTGATTACCTGTATCAACGCTATCTTGCTTTCTATCCGCAGGCTGAAAAACGTCTGCGTGAAATGAAACCTGCTGATTTTGAACAATATAAACAAGGGTTAATTAACCAGTTACTGCAACGACCACAGACCTTGGAGGAAGAGACTAGCCGTTACAGTAATGATTTCAATCGTAATAATTTTGCGTTTGATAGCCGCGAGAAAATGATTGCTCATGTGAAGCAACTTAACAGCACTGCATTAGCTGATTTCTTCCAGCAAGCAGTGATTAAACCGCAAGGTCTGGCTCTGCTTTCTCAAGTTAAAGGTCAGGGGCAAACGGCGGGTGGGTATGCGGTGCCTAAAGGATGGACGACCTATCCGACAACATCTGCCTTGCAGGCGACCCTGCCGCAGAAGGTACTGGTTCCATGACATCAATGACTCCCCAGCGGCTAGAGCCGCTGACGCTCCCTTTATACGGTGAGAGGCTGATCGAAGCCTCTGCCGGTACTGGTAAGACATTTACCATTGGGGTTCTTTATCTGCGATTGCTGCTTGGTTTAGGCGCGCGCGCCGCGTTTAGTCGCCCGCTAATGGTAGACGAAATCCTGGTGGTGACCTTTACTGAGGCTGCAACTGAAGAGTTGAGAGGGCGAATTCGCGACAATATCCATGGGTTGCGTATTGCTTGCGTGCGGGGAGTCAGCGATGACCTAATGCATAAGGCTTTATTAGCCGAAATTGGTGATCTGAACGAGGCCGCAGCACAGCTACTTGCTGCTGAGCGTCAGATGGATGAAGCTGCAATTTATACCATTCACGGCTTTTGTCAGAGAATGCTGTCTAATAATGCTTTTGAATCTGGCATTTTGTTTGAACAAACATTGCTTCAGGATGAACAGCCCTTACGCAGACAGGCCTGTGCCGATTTTTGGCGGCGTCACTGCTATCCGCTCCCGTTGGCTGTGGCACGCGCAGTCAGCCAGGAATGGAGTGGGCCTGAGGCATTGCTCAAAGACCTTTCCACTTATTTGCAGGGGGAAACACCAAAATTTCGGCAAGCGCCTGGTGATGATGAAACGATACTCAGTCGGCATCAGCAAATAGTTGTGCAAATTGATGCTGTCAAAGCGCAGTGGCGTGCGGTGGCTCATGAGTTAGAAGCGTTGATTAGCGCATCAGGCGTTGATAAGCGTAGCTACAGCAGCCGATATTTACCTAACTGGCTAGAAAAGGTTGGGATATGGGCAGTGCAGGAGACCGGCGATTATCAGTTGCCTAAAGAGTTGGAAAAGTTTCGCCAATCGATACTATTTGAGAAAACCAAAAAAGGTGCGGCCCCACAACACTCGGTGTTCAGTGCAATAGACAGTATCTTCGAACAACCTTTGACGCTAAGAGATCTGATTTTAGCTCGCGCAATTAGCGAAATACGAACATCTGTCCAGCAGGAGAAACGGCAGCGGGCGGAATTGGGCTTTGATGACTTGCTCAGTAAATTGGATGCAGCATTACAGCAGCCAGGTGGCGAGTTGTTAGCTCAATCTATTCGCACCCGTTATCCAGTAGCAATGATTGATGAGTTTCAGGATACCGATCCCCAGCAATACCGTATTTTCCACACGCTTTATGGTAACCAAAGTGAGTGTGGTTTATTACTGATTGGTGACCCTAAACAGGCTATTTATGCCTTCCGTGGCGCAGATATTTTTACCTATATTCGCGCTCGCTCAGAAGTAAGTGCCCACTATACGCTAGAGACTAATTGGCGCTCCTCTTTCCCGATGGTTCAATCAGTAAACAGGCTTTTTAGTTCGGTTGAAGTTCCTTTTCTGTTTGAACAAATCCCCTTTATCAAGGTGGCGGCTGCTGAAAAAAATAGCCGTCTATCTTTTGAAATTAAAGGGAAAAAGCAGCCAGCTATCTCTTTTTGGCTGCAACCGGGGGAGGGGGTTGGGGTTAGTGAATACCAACAATTGATGGCCCGGCAGTGCGCCAGTCAAATCCGTGACTGGCTGGTGGATGGGCAGAAGGGGTTGGCGCAGTTAGTGACAACGGCAGGCTCCAGACCGGTTCAGGCATCTGATATTACTATTTTGGTTCGTAGCCGGGCAGAAGCTGCTTTGGTCCGCGATGCACTGAGTGCTCTGGCTATCCCATCGGTTTACTTGTCCAATCGCGACAGTGTGTTTGATACGGCGGAAGCCAAAGATCTATTGTGGTTATTGCAGGCCGTGTTGGCCCCAGAGCAGGAGAGAGCCTTACGCAGTGCGATGGCAACTGGGATGCTGGGATTGGATGCACAGATGTTGGATGCATTGAATCACGATGAGCGCGCCTGGGATACGCTGGTCGATGAATTCGATGGTTATCGTCAACATTGGCAGCGCCGTGGTGTGCTTCCTATGCTGCGGGAAATTATGGCACAGCGCCATTTAGCTGAAAACTTGCTGGCGACCCCTGGTGGAGAACGTCGGTTAACAGATTTGCTGCATTTGGGGGAGCTACTACAAGAGGCTGCATCACAACTTGATAGTGAGCACGCACTAATCCGTTGGCTGGCACAACAAATAGCGCAACCAAATCATCAGTCGGATAACCAGCAATTGCGTTTGGAAAGTGATCGTCATTTGGTTCAGGTGATTACAATTCATAAATCAAAAGGGTTGGAATATCCGTTGGTTTGGCTCCCTTTTGTCGGTAATTTCCGTCAGCAGCAGGACGTGCTATATCACGATCGTCATAGCTTTGAGGCTCTGCTTGATCTGAATGCTGATGAAGAGAGCCAGTCTTTGGCGGAAGAAGAGCGGTTGGCAGAAGACTTACGGTTACTCTACGTTGCTCTAACCCGTGCGGTTTATCATTGCAGTATCGGTATTGCACCACTGATTAAAGGCGGGCGGAAAAAACAGGGCGAAAGCGACATGCACCTTAGCGCTTTAGGTTATTTGGTTCAACATGGACAAGCTGGCGACGCGCAATATTTGGCTGATAAGTTGGCCGAGCTAACCGCTTCTTCTGGCGGTGACATTGCGGTCTTACTGGCGGAACGTCCTGATGCTACAGCTTGGCAGCCTCGGCCTGAAATTTTGCCAGAACTCGCCGCACGTCAGTTTAACCGACAAATGCATGACTTTTGGCGGGTTACCAGTTATTCCGGCCTACAGCAGCATGGTTCTAAATCGCAGGCTCTGAATATCCCTTTACAGGAGCTATTACCACGGTTAGATAGTGATGCCGTCGGTGAACAAGCACTCATCACCGCAGCCGATTTAACGCCCCATACCTTCCCCAGAGGGGCCGCACCGGGGACTTTTCTACATGATTTACTTGAGCCATTAGATTTTAGCCAACCTATTGAACCGAACTGGCTAGCGGAGCAATTGCAGCAACAGGGTTTTGGCGAGCAATGGTCGCCAATGTTGTATCAATGGCTAAGTGACATTATGCATGTCCCCCTTAATGATACGGGCGTAACCTTGGCGGGATTGACGCCGGATAGCAAGCAGGCGGAACTACAGTTTTATTTGCCAATCGATACCTTGCTACGCGCTAATCAATTAGATGCCTTAATCAAGCATTATGACCCGCTCTCACGCCAGTGCCCGGTGCTAGATTTTCAGCAAGTCAGAGGGATGCTTAAGGGCTTTATTGACTTGGTATTCTGCTGGCAGGGTAAATATTACTTACTAGATTACAAATCTAATTGGCTAGGGGAAGACAGCAGCGCTTATACCGCACAATTGATGGCTCAAGCGATGGCTGAGCATCGTTATGATCTGCAATATCAGCTATATACCTTGGCTTTACATCGCTATTTACGTCATCGTTTAGGCAATTATGACTATCAACGTGACTTCGGTGGTGTCATTTATCTCTTCTTGCGTGGTGTCGATAAACAACATCCAGGTAACGGCATATTTAGTTGTCGTCCTCAACAGGGGCTGATTGAAGGAATGGATTGTTTATTCAGTGGCAATGAGGTTGTTCTACTTTCAGGTCACGAAAGTGGTACTGCTCAGGCAGATGAGGATTCATCAATATGATGGCTCTACTGGACCAAGCGGTTCGTGACCACTTACTACGCCCTCTGGATGTTCAATTTTCTCGCATGATTGCAGGGGATGATGGCCCCATGCTGCAATTGGCAGCGGCTATTCTCAGTGCCGAAGCGGGAGCCGGGCATGTGTGTCTGCCATTGAGCTATCTGCAACCAGAACAACTGTTTGGTGGGCGGCAGGCTGGATTATCTCAAACATTATGGCAGGCTGCTGGTGCTCCAGATCTGTCGCGTTGGATACAAGTATTAAATAATTCTCCGGCGGTCAGTGATGGCTCATTGCCAACGCCGTTGGTTTTGCAAAATGAACGATTGTATCTTCAACGGATGTGGCAGTACGAGGGGGATGTGGTGCGGTTTATTGCCAGTGACAATACCGCTTTATTCGTTAATGAAGCCAGGGACGTTAACGAAAACCTGTTAACAGAGACACTGGACCGCCTATTTGGTCGGTCAGGCACTGAGATTGACTGGCAGAAAGTGGCCGCCGCAGTTGCTGCTACTCGCCGTATCTCGGTGATTTCCGGTGGGCCGGGAACAGGGAAAACCACCACAGTAGCCAAGCTATTAACTGCGCTGATACAGCTTAGCCCAGGGCAACGTTTACGTATCCAGCTTGCCGCCCCAACCGGTAAAGCTGCTGCGCGGCTGACTGAGTCATTGGGGAATGCCATCCGCCAGCTCACACTTACAGACGCCGAGCGCAAGTTATTGCCCGATCAAGCATCCACTCTGCATCGTTTGTTAGGCGCTCAACCAAACAGTCAACGTTTGCGTTATCACCGAGGTAATCCATTAAATCTTGATGTGCTGGTGGTAGATGAAGCGTCGATGGTGGATTTACCCATGATGGCGCGGCTAATTGCCGCTTTGCCCGCTAAAGCTCAAGTCATTTTCCTCGGGGACCGAGATCAATTGGCCTCGGTTGAGGCCGGGGCGGTATTGGGGGATATATGCCGCTTTGCTGAGTTGGGTTATAGCAAGGCCCGTGCAGAACAGTTAGCGCGGCTGACAGGATGCACATTGGCCGGAAATATACCGATTGGAGCAGTACCGACGGATACGGTCAATGTACGTGACAGCCTGTGTTTATTGCGTAAGAGCTATCGGTTTGATGAGAAATCGGGCATCGGTCAGCTCGCTTTAGCGGTTAATGCAGGTAAGTATCGGGATGCATTATCAGTATTTAAGGGTGCATATTCAGATGTTGAACATTTTTCTCTAACTGATTCGGATGACTACCAACGGTTGCTGGAGGATTGCGTTGCGGGCTATCAGCATTATCTCCAATTGGCAGCCACAGGTGCCCATGCTGCGGATGTGCTGGCAGCATTTGGTCGTTATCAATTGTTATGTGCATTGCGAAGTGGGCCATTTGGTGTCAGTGGTTTGAATGAGCGGATTGAACAATTGTTGCATCACAAGAGGTTAATTGAGCGAGCCCCAGGCCCAACTGGGCGTTGGTATGCCGGTCGGCCAGTGATGATCGGGCTTAATGACAGTGCGTTAGGCCTCTTCAATGGTGATATTGGCATTGCTTTATATGACGGCGAGGGAGAACTACGGGTGCATTTCCAGTTACCGGATGGCAACATAAAATCGGTACAACCCAGCCGTCTTCCCAGTCATGAAACGGCTTATGCCATGACTGTTCATAAGTCTCAAGGATCAGAGTTTGAACATACCGCACTGGTATTACCAAATACCTTTATGCCGGTATTAACGCGTGAATTGGTTTATACCGCGATAACCCGCGCCCGCCAGCGTTTAACACTGTATTGCAGCGATACGGTGTTAAGCAATGCGATACGCACACCGACACTTCGTCTGAGTGGGTTAGTGGATCGTTTGAATGCGTTGACATGAGTTTACGCTTGCTGCTTGGCGCCACAAAGAGTGAGTTATGCAGACCATTAATTGGTCTGGCAAGGGGGCCGCGGTTTGCGACCTCCCTGTAATGCTCATTATGTGGGGAATAAATTAAATAAGTTCTGATAGATAATTAGGCTCAATATCTACAATCAATACATACAGCGACAGTCGGTACAGCTACAAATCAGCCAGCAGGATCTTTGAGCGCCGTTGATAGTTATACAGTTCCTGCTTCTGAATCGGTAAAACCTCTACTTCGGCAGGTGTAAAACCGCGTTCTTGGAACCAGTGAATACTGCGTGTAGTCAGTACAAACAGCTTTTTAAGCCCCATCTGCCGAGCTTGGTCAGCAACGCGCTTTAGTAGCATTTCCCCCCGTGAAGAACTGCGATAATCAGGATGTACCGCCACGCAGGCCATCTCACCTATTTGTTCTTCAGGAAACGGATAGAGCGCTGCACAGGCAATCGTCAAATTATCCCGTTCAATAATCGTGAACTTGTCGATTTCCATTTCAAGCTGTTCCCGTGAACGACGCACCAGAATGCCTTGCTGTTCCAGCGGGCGAATCAATTCAAGTATGCCACCAATATCATTGATGGTAGCGCGGCGCACTTGCTCAGCACTTTCCATAACGATCTGGGTACCGATACCATCACGGGAGAATAGCTCTTGTACCAGTGCTCCATCCTCCTGATAGCTCAGTAAATGGCTCCGGCGTACACCGCTGCGGCAAGCTTTCACCGCGCCACGCAGAAAACGCACCGTACCGGAGTTGTAATCACCCTCTTGTTCCAGATCTTCAATTCGTTTTTGAGCATCATTCGGGAACAGCTCAGAGATAATATTACCTTCACTGTCAGTCACCCCTTGGGATGAGCAGAAACCGATCATCTTTTCTGCTTTTAATTTGATAGCTAACTGTGTGGCAACTTCTTCAGACGTGAGGTTAAAGCTCTCACCGGTCACCGATACTGCAACCGGGCCTAATAACACGATTGCGCCATTATCTAATTGACGGTGAATTGCCTCTTCATCGATACGACGAATACGCCCGCTATGACAATAATCCACACCATCATCCACACCCAGCGGCTGAGCAATAATGAAGTTGCCACTGACTACATTAATATGCGCACCTTGTAACGGGGTATTATTGAGACTCATTGATAATCTTGCAGTGATATCCAACTGCAATAGGCCAGCCGCTTGCTTCACCATTTCCAGCGTTCGAGCATCCGTTACCCTGGTATGTTTGTGATAAATAGGTTCGTAATGATGCTGTGCCAAATTGCTGTCGATCTGTGGGCGCGCACCGTATACCACGACCAACCTGATCCCGAGGCTATGCAACAAACCTATATCGTTAACGATATTAGCGAAGTTCTCATGCTCAATCGCCTCGCCACCCAACATGACAACGAATGTCTTGCCACGGTGCGCGTTGATATAGGGAACTGAGTGGCGAAATCCCTGGACCAGTTCAGTACTACGTTCCTTCACGGCAGACCCTCTTTGAATTTTTATTCGATATTTTTGTATTTTTATTCTTTTTTGACCAAGATGGCAAGCACCAAATCACTATCAAATGCATATCTATGGTGTATCTGTATTAATAAATTGAATAACATAAAAAATGTTTTTCTAATGACAGCGTGGGATTGATTCGTTAAAGTTTTTGCACATAATTTTTTTTGTGCGTTTTTTATTCATATTTTGGTAGTTACTTTGGAGTTACATGGCAGATTCAAATCATAATCCTGGGCGTCGCCGTCTCTTGCAAGGTGCTGCTAGTGCCTGGATGCTGAGTGTCAGCCGAGTTGGATTTGCTGCTTCCTCACAAATTATTGCAGTCCGGGTTTGGCCCTCGTCAACCTATACCCGGGTCACGTTGGAGTCCAATACTCCGCTGAAGTATCGCCAATTCGCCCTTACCAATCCTGATCGTATTGTGGTTGATATTGAAGGTGTCCATTTAAATAGCGTCCTGAAACAGATAACTAATCAGGTTCAGTCTGGTGATCCTTATCTGAAGCAGGTCCGAGTAGGGCAGTTTGATAAAAATACTGTCCGGTTGGTTTTGGAGCTGAAGCAGAGCATCAGCCCCCAGTTATTTACTCTAAAGCCCTTTGCTGAATTTCGAAATCGTTTAGTGGTGGATTTATATCCCACTCAAGGCAGCACCTCCGCTGAGGACGACCCATTATTGGCATTATTGGAAGATTATAATAAAGGCGACGTGGAACGTAATTTACCCGCAGAGACACCAAAAGCAGGTAAAGCAGGGCGTGATAGGCCGATAGTTATCATGCTGGACCCTGGTCATGGCGGGGAAGATCCCGGTGCTATTGGTCGAAATAAAACCCGTGAAAAAGACATCGTGCTACAAATTGCCCGTCGGTTACGGGCGTTGATTCAGAAAGAATCCAATATGCGGGTATTTATGACCCGTAATGAAGATGTCTTTATCCCATTGAAAGTACGGGTGGCGAAGGCTCGTAAATTGCGAGCAGATTTATTTATTTCAATTCATGCGGATGCATTTACCAGTCAGGCAGCCAGAGGTTCCTCAGTTTTTGCGCTATCAACCAAGGGTGCAACCAGTACCGCCGCGCGTTTCCTGGCCCAGACACAGAATGAGGCCGACCAGATTGGTGGTGTCAGCAAAAGTGGTGATCGCTATCTGGACCATACCATGATTGATTTGCTACAAACGGCGACAATCAATGACAGCCTGAAGTTTGGCAAAGAAGTGCTGAATCGTATGGGGAAAGTTAATAAGCTGCATAAGAACCGTGTCGATCAGGCGGGGTTCGCTGTATTGAAAGCACCGGATATACCTTCAATTCTGGTTGAAACCGCGTTTATCAGTAATCTGGAAGAGGAGCGCAAGTTACGTACCAGCCATTTTCAGCAGCAAGTTGCAGAATCTATTTTTGCTGGCATCAAAGCATATTTTGCTAATGGTGGAGCGATGGCACGGTTGTAATTGGGCGTGGTATAGATAGGGGCGGGGGCAGTATAGCCCTTGCTCAAGGCCATTTTTTATTGAACGGTAGAAACAAAAAAACACCCTTAAGGGTGTCTGATGTTGATATGAAAATGATTAAGAATTGGTTGCGGGGGCCGGATTTGAACCGACGACCTTCGGGTTATGAGCCCGACGAGCTACCAGGCTGCTCCACCCCGCGTCCGTCTTAATTCTATTTTCTATCTTACTATTGCTTTTTATTACTACTTTTATTACTTAACAGTGTAATTGGTTGCGGGGGCCGGATTTGAACCGACGACCTTCGGGTTATGAGCCCGACGAGCTACCAGGCTGCTCCACCCCGCGTCCGTCACTACACTCTTTATTTACTTCCAACTGCTATTCTTACTTAATTCGTCTTAACTTTCAAGACTATCGAACGACATTTGATACTGCTGGTAGCCAATATCGGTTGGTTGCGGGGGCCGGATTTGAACCGACGACCTTCGGGTTATGAGCCCGACGAGCTACCAGGCTGCTCCACCCCGCGTCCGATTGAGCGCACTATACTCTGGATGAGATCTGTTGCAAGTAGTTTTGCCACTTAATTAGGGTAAATAGGTTTTTTCGATTAATTTATCAACTATCTGTTTTCTTTTTCCCCATAACGGGGCAGGGGATTTTTTTCCACCTGCTGATTCCTTTATCTATAGGCGTTTGTTATCGTTCGCGGGTAGATAAAATGAGTAAGAGAAGGCGTGAAATGACAAGTCGTTGGGGCAAATACCTACTAAGTGGAATAATGATCGCTGTTCTGGCGGGGTGCCAATCGCGGCCAACCGATCGTGGGCAGCAATATAAGGATGGGCGTCTGGAGCAATCACTGGAACTGGTGAATGAACCAAACGCGACAGGTAAGCCAGTTAACGCAAAAGATTTCTCTGATCAGGTGAAAGTGATTAATCAATCCTCACCGGGTCTCTATAACCGCAATAGTAATACATTCAATGCGGTAGAAAACTGGATGTTGGCAGGGGCCGATACCAGTAAGTTAAGTTTGTTTGGTTTGAATGCCTATCAGATGGAAGGCGTAGATAATTTCGGTAACGTACAATTTACGGGCTACTACACTCCAGTGCTCCAGGCCCGCTATACGCCACAAGGTGAATTCCGCCACCCACTTTATCGGATGCCTGCTAAAGGAAAGCGCCGTTTACCTGATCGCGCTGCTATATATGCAGGAGCATTGGATAACCGTAATTTAGTTATCGCCTATACCAACTCGCTGGTAGATAACTTTATGATGGAAGTGCAGGGCAGTGGCTATGTTGATTATGGCGATGGGCGACCACTGACCTTCTTCGGCTATGCAGGTAAGAATGGTCATGCTTACCGCAGTATTGGCAAAGTGCTGATTGATCGTGGTGAAGTAGCGAAAGCAGACATGTCGATGCAAGCCATCCGCCACTGGGCTGAAACTCATAGTGAAGCTGAGGTCAGAGAGCTTTTTGAGCAGAATCCGTCCTTTGTGTTCTTTAAACCAGAAATGTACGCGCCAGTGAAAGGGGCCAGTGCGGTTCCCTTGATTGCCAAAGCGTCAGTTGCGTCTGATCGTTCCTTGATTCCACCAGGCACCACATTATTAGCTGAAGTGCCTTTGCTGGATAATCAGGGGAAATTCACCGGTCAATATCAGATGCGCTTGATGGTGGCATTGGATGTTGGTGGTGCAATTAAAGGTCAGCATTTTGATATCTATCAGGGCATTGGCCATGAAGCTGGGCAGGCTGCTGGGTTCTACAATCATTATGGCCGGGTTTGGGTACTGAAAAATGCCCAAAGTAGCGGGCCGCTGGTTACCGCTTATCAAGGTAATAAAACAGTAGCGTCAGCCGGCAATGGTTCATCATTATTGGTGAGTAATAAGGGTCAGTAATCTTCCTTATTACCTGCAATTGCCGGTATACGCTAGGTTTCACTCTTTATCAGGCGGCCAATTGGCCGCTTTTGTCTTCATATAATCGATATTATTAACGTCATTTCGAAGCAATTAAGGTAATACATTGATGAACACAGCCTTTTCCGAAGCTTACCAACAGCGGTTTGGTGGCATAGCACGTCTATATGGCCAACAGGCGTTGGAACTGTTTTCGCAGGCTCATGTCTGTGTCATTGGTATCGGCGGTGTCGGCTCATGGGCGGCGGAAGCGCTGGCACGCACTGGTATCGGTGCGATTACGTTGATTGATATGGATGATGTTTGTGTTACCAATACCAATCGCCAGATCCATGCCTTACGGCACAAGGTCGGGCAAGCTAAAACGGAAGTGATGGCGGAACGTATTTTGGCTATCAATCCTGAATGTCGCGTGACGTGTATTGATGATTTTATTACTGCGGATAATGTTGCGGAGCTTTTAAATAACAATTTCAGCTATGTCATTGATGCAATTGATAGTGTGCGCCCTAAGGCTGCACTACTGTCCTATTGTCGCCGCTATAAAATCCCCGTCGTCACCACCGGTGGTGCAGGTGGGCAGATCGATCCCACACGTATTGAGGTCGTTGATCTGGCAAAAACCATTCAGGATCCGCTGGCGGCCAAGTTACGTGAAAGGTTGAAAAGTGATTTTAATGTGGTGAAAAACAGTAAAGGTAAGCTGGGGATTGACTGTGTTTTTTCCAGCGAACCATTGGTTTATCCGCAGGTTGATGGATCGGTCTGTGCCTCGCGCAGTACGGCAGAAGGGCCAAAAAAAATGGATTGTACTTCAGGCTTTGGCTCGGCAACCATGGTTACCGCTACATTTGGTTTTGTCGCGGTGTCCCATGCATTGAAGAAAATGATGGCGAAAGCTGCCCGTCAGGCGAAATAACGCTTACGCTACATATTGGGCTGCGATAGCTTTCACGCCTTGCGCCAGCGCCTGTAAACCACTGGCGCGTGAGGTGCTTAGCTGCTGGCGTAGCCCTAACTGCTCAAACAGCGCCAATGGGTCTTCTGCTAATACCTGTTGTGGGGTTTTACCTTCCACCGCAGTCAGAATAACGGCCAGTAACCCACGAACAATACGGCCTTCACTGTCACCATAAAAGTGTAAACTGCCATCTGGCAGGCGCTGATGCCCCAGCCAAACTCGATTTTCACATCCTGTTAGCTCCAGTTCATTCTGTTTTAGTGGTTCCGGTAATGACGGGAGCTGTTTTGCCAGCAAAATCAACTGACGATAACGATCTTCCCACTGTTTATGAACGCTGAATGTCTCCAGCAGGTTAGTGGCGGTAATATCGTGACCAAAAGGGTGTGGGGCAATCATCATCTTCTCAATTAGACCGGCAGTAATTGGGCGAAATTATCATCTGTTAGTCCCTAATCTTGCAATAGTTCCAGAGCCTTAGCTATCGCGCTACACAATATATCAACATCGTTCTCGGTATTGTAAGGTGCAAATGATGCGCGCAGGCTGCCCTTCACCCCTAATGCGGCCATGAGT
The DNA here is from genome assembly GCF_002073315.2 of Yersinia sp. FDAARGOS_228. Classification (NCBI taxonomy): domain Bacteria; kingdom Pseudomonadati; phylum Pseudomonadota; class Gammaproteobacteria; order Enterobacterales; family Yersiniaceae; genus Yersinia; species Yersinia sp. FDAARGOS_228. Next base: position 4,603,338 of record NZ_CP020409.2, on the reverse strand, counting down.
GGTTGTGCGCAATGTTGCCCGGCACGTAGTGCGATGCCTTGTTCGGCCAATAACGTCACTAAATCGCTATGGTGCACACCATCGAACGTAAATGCCAATAAACTGGATTGCTGGCAACGGAAGCTGCGAAAACCCGGTAATTTAGCCAGCTTATTCTCTGCCAATGTCGCTAAATTTTGGCTATAGGCTTCTGCTTCTGCCAGATCAATATGTTCGAGCCAACTAAGAACGGCAGAGAAACCAATGACGCCAGCAATATTCGGCGTACCGGCTTCAAAGCGGTATGGCACCTCATGAGACGTAAATCCACTGAAGGATGCATGAGTGAGCATTTTACCACCGCCCTGCCAGGCGGGCATCTTATCGAGTAATTCAGATTTCCCGTACAGCACGCCTATGCCGGTCGGTCCATAGAGCTTGTGGGCTGAGAAAGCATAAAAATCAATATCTAGCGCTTGAACGTCTGCTGGGTTATGCACGACACCCTGTGCACCATCCACCATCACTACGCAGTTATATTGATGGGCAAGTTCGATTGCCTCAGCTAAGTCAGGACTACCACCCGTGATGTTAGACATCTGCCCCAGCGCCAATATGCGCGTTTTATCATTAAGCAAATACGGTAATTGCTGTAGGTCGGGTAGATGATCAGCCCCAATGGGCAATTTAACCACTCTGGCCCCTGTCTGCTCTGCAACCATAAGCCAGGGGATTAAGTTGGCATGATGTTCAGCTTCACTGACAATAATTTCATCCCCTGTTTGCAGGCGAGGGCGGGCATAACTTTGTGCGACCAAATTAATGGCTTCGGTAGTGCCTCTGGTCCAAATAATATTGTCTGCCGTTGGCGCATTGATAAAGTCGGCTACTTGTTGGCGAGTTTCTTCAAAACGAACTGTCAATGACAATGCTGATTGATGTTGGCTGCGGTGCACTGTTGCGGAGTCTTGCTGATAAAACTGTTGTGTCGCCTCAATCATCGCGTGGGGCTTCAGAGCCGTTGCCGCACTGTCCAGATAGGTTATTTCATCACTAATAGCCGGGAATTCCTGACGAAAATCCGTGGGATTAAAAGCCTTCATACCGTTATTCTCATTTTTTGGGTTACTTCGGAACTGTCTCATTTTGGCTCGTTTTGTTCATAATTCGTCCGCTAATGACCTGGTTCGGTGGAAATATGTCATAAGAGGGTTATGCTGAATAGTAACGGACATAACCATTTGTCTGGTAATGGAAATGAGTTTTTCAGCATTTTAATCTGCAAGGAGTCACCCATGAAAAAGACAGTTGCCGTAATTTCTGCACTGATGCTCACTTTTACCTTAGCTGCCTGTTCAAGCAACTATGTTATGTATACTAATGATGGTCGCACTATCGTTGCTGATGGTAAACCTAAAGTAGATGATGACACTGGGATGATAAGTTACACCGATGCCAACGGCACCGAGCTACAAATTAACCGTTCAGAAGTAAAAGAGATGGCTGAGGGCAAGTAGTTTAGCGCTAAGTCGCGGTTCAAAAGATGCCTGATATAGCGGTGAAACCCTCTGCAACAACTTAAATTTAAGCTCTGACTACGTGCAATGCAAAGTCGCGTTTACATTTAAGCGCTGAAAGTAGGGTAAAAAAAAGCACCGCTAAAATAGCGGTGCTGCATAAAATCACTATGGACAGACAGGGTAAATGTACAGGAAGTGAAAAAAAACAGTAGCTTAGCTACTATGTCTGGACTACCAGACCATTTGCAAACACAACATCACAACCACAAAGCCAAAAGCAATTCAGTACCTGGATACTAAATCTACTTTTCGTTCCGGCTTGGGAAGTGCCGCCACTATAGGTATTTGCTGGCGCATCATCAACGGACAATTTATAATGTCTCGGATTATAAAAACTAATAAGTAAACAAAGGGTTTCATCTAAGGATGAGCCGTTATAAAAAAGTATCCAATTCATGTCAAAACGATTACCACCCCTGAACGCCTTGCGGGTTTTCGATGCGGCCGCACGCCACTTGAGTTTTACTAAAGCTGCTGATGAATTATTTGTCACGCAAGCGGCAGTTAGCCACCAGATAAAGTCCCTGGAGGATTTTCTCGGACTAAAATTGTTCCGCCGCCGTAACCGCTCGTTGTTACTGACTGAAGAGGGGCAGAGCTACTATCTCGATATCAAAGAGATTTTTACCTCCATCAATGAAGCAACTCGTAAATTACAGGCGCGTAGCGCGAAAGGTGCACTAACAGTAAGTCTCCCTCCTAGCTTTGCTATTCAATGGCTGGTCCCTCGTCTATCTGGATTTAATGCGGCTTATCCGGGGATCGATGTCAGGATTCAGGCGGTAGATCGGGAGGAGGACAAACTCGCTGATGACGTTGATGTGGCGATTTTTTATGGTCGCGGCAATTGGACCGGTTTGCGTACTGAACGTTTGTATGCCGAATTCTTACTTCCTGTTTGTGCTCCTACTATATTAACGGGTGAGCATGGATTAAAAGTACCGGCAGATCTGGCTAATCATACGTTGTTGCATGATACTTCCCGCCGGGATTGGATGGCCTATACCCGTCAACTGGGTGTTCCTCAGATTAATGTGCAACAAGGCCCGATATTCAGCCACAGTGCGATGGTGGTTCAGGCTGCCGTTCACGGCCAAGGTATTGCGCTGGTGAATAATGTCATGGCTCAGTCAGAGATTGAAGCTGGGCGGTTGGTGTGCCCGTTTAATGATGTTTTGGTGAGTAAAAATGCTTTTTATCTGGTTTGTCATGACAGTCAGGCAGAACTAGGTAAAATAGCCGCCTTTCGTCAGTGGATATTGGCAAGAGCCGCCAGCGAACAAGAAAAGTTACGCTTTCGCTATGAGAACTGATCAATCACCGTATCTGCGTAGTAATGACAACCCATTCACGATGGTAACCCACTACGATAAAATGGGTTATTGTCGGGCGATATAACGACATACCCACGTCATTGGAATCGCAGCTAGCATTTCTGCAACTTCGAGTACAAAGGGTATAACTCTATCTAATTTAAGGTAAATGACGATGAATGGTCGTTTAATGCTGATATTTGCCGCGCTGAGCGGTTTTTTCTATGTCGCTTTCGGTGCCTTTGGTGCCCATGTATTGAGTGCCTCACTGGGGCTGAATGAGATGGCCTGGATTCGTACTGGGCTGGAGTACCAAGGATTCCATACGCTGGTGATTCTGGTGTTAGCTGTTGCGATGCAACGGCAAGTAAGTATTTGGTTTTACTGGAGTGGTGCCTTGTTAGCGCTCGGAACGCTACTCTTTAGCGGCAGTTTATACTGCCTGGCTCTATCGCACCTGAAACTGTGGGTATATATCACGCCAATCGGCGGCGTATGTTTTCTGGCGGGATGGATTTTGATGTTGATTGGCGCGCTGCGTCTAAGAAAAAGGGCAGAACGCCATGAATAATAAAATTGCTTTATATTGCCGCTCTGGTTTTGAAAAAGAGTGTGCGGCCGAAATTACCGCGAAAGCGGCAGAGCTCGAAATCTTTGGTTTCGCCCGAGTAAAAGATAACAGCGGCTATGTGCTGTTTGAGTGCTACCAGTTGGAAGATGCTGATCGCTTGATTCGTGAAGTGCCTTTTCGTGAGTTGATTTTTGCTCGCCAGATGATGGTGGTGGGCGAGTTATTAAAAGATTTGCCACCAGAAGACCGTGTCTCACCGATTGTTGGGATGTTGGTCGGTGTTATTGAAAAAGCCGGTGAATTGCGTGTTGAAGTTCCTGATACCAATGAAAGCAAAGAGTTGCTTAAGTTTTGCCGTAAATTAACGGTACCTTTGCGCAGTGCATTGCGTGAACAAAAAATTCTTTCTGCCCGTGAAAACGCTCATCGCCCAGTGGTACACGTGTTCTTTATCGCGTCTGGCTGCTGTTATGTTGGCTATTCCTATAGCAATAATAACTCACCATTCTATATGGGGATCCCTCGTCTCAAGTTCCCTTCTGATGCGCCAAGCCGGTCAACATTAAAACTGGAAGAAGCGTTCCATGTGTTTATCCCTGCGGATGAATGGGAAGAGCGTTTGGCCAGCGGTATGCATGCAGTCGATCTTGGTGCTTGCCCCGGTGGCTGGACCTATCAATTAGTGCAACGCAGTATGATGGTTCAGGCTATTGATAACGGTGCGATGGCGCAAAGCCTGATGGATACCGGGCAGGTAACCCATCACCGCGTCGATGGATTTAAATATGAGCCAACGCGTAGCAATATTTACTGGTTAGTGTGCGATATGATTGAGAAGCCAGCTAAGGTGACGCAACTTATTATCAAGTGGCTGGTAAACGGGTGGTGCCGTGAGGCAATTTTTAACCTGAAATTGCCGATGAAAAAACGTTTTGAAATCGTTTTGGAAAATATAGAAATGATGGATGAACAGTTGAAAGAAAACGGTATCAATGCCCATATTCAAGCTAAACAACTCTACCACGATCGTGAAGAAGTTACAGTACACGTGCGTCGTATCTGGTCTGGTGTGCCGGGGCGTCGGGATGAGCGCCAATAGCTAATAGCTATATATCTTTGGTACTTGAAGCCTCAGTAGCTTAGTGGTGGCTCCAATTACTTGAGTATGAGTATCGCGTTATGTTCAAGGGGCCGCTCGGCCCCTTGATATTAAGGTAACCGAAGCTGCTGTAAGTTACCGTTTAATGGCAAATCGGTTCTCAGCGTGGCGATTTGCTTACAGATAAATGCCATATCTTGGTGTTGCTGCAATTTCTTCCGCCATTTCTCCGGCACTGACTCCAGGTCTTGATAAAGCGCCTCAAGGTTGCTGGCATGCTGCAATAGCAGTGCGGCAGTTTTGGCTCCTATCCCCGCGACGCCTGGAATTTTGCTGCTACTGATGCCAGCAAGCCCCCAATAATCAGGCAGTTGGTGTGGTAATACACCAAATTCTTGTTTTACAAATGGCATATCCAGCCAGCGCTTTTGGAAATAATCGCGAATCTGTACATTTGGTGCTAACAGTTGGCAGTAACCTTTGTCAGTGGAAACTATCGTCACTTGATGGCCCGCTCCGCCTATTTTCGTTGCCAAAGTTGCCGCCAGATCATCGGCTTCATTGCCAGGAGAGTGCCAGCAAGCGACCCCCAGTGAAGTAAATGCTTCACGGATCTGCGGCATTTCTTGTTGCAGGTTATCCGGCATGGGTGAGCGGCCTGCTTTGTAATCAGGCAGGCGTTGATGACGCCAACTATCAGAACGGTCATCCTCATCAAACACGGCGACCGCGTGAGTAGGCTGGCTGTGCTGAATCAGTTGTTGCAGCGCATGCTGGCAGGCATTAATGCAAGGTGAACCCTGTACGGCATGGATGCGACGAATCAGATTAAGTGCATCGACAATCAGAAGATGGATTTGCATAGCCTGTCTTATATAGTCATTAAGCCAGATTAGTGTCGGGCAGCCACACGGCTAAGTGCTGGCGCTGCCCGGTGAGGTGTTATTTAAGGCTTAACTGCAAATTTCATAGCAAGGCGTATAAGCGGTGCCAGGCAGTTTCATTCGATGCTGTGCAATAAAGCCTTGCAGCAAGCTATCCATTTGTTTCATCAATTGTGGATCACCATGCAACTTATAAGGCCCATAGGCTTCAATGGCATGAATTCCCACTTCTTTTACGTTACCCGCGACGATACCTGAGAACGCGCGGCGTAGGGCTGCGGCCAGTTCTTCAGGTGGCTGGTTGTGAGACAGATTGAGATTGGCCATATTCTCATGGCTCGGCTCAAACGGGCGCTGTAAATCTGGTTTGATACGGATAGACCAGTTGAAGCTATAAGCATCCCCCGTATTACGGCGGTTCTCTTTCACCAGTGGCATCGCTTTTTTCATTTGGCGGGCGACTTCAGCCGGGTCATCGATAATGATTTGGTAGTATTTGCGCGCACCATCACCCAGGGTGTTCATGATGAACTCATCCACCACACGGAAATAATCTGCGCTCTCTTTTGGCCCAGTTAAGATCAGCGGCAGTACCTGCTCGTTGTTTTCTGGATCCATTAATATGCCTAGCAGATAGAGTAATTCCTCTGCTGTCCCCACACCGCCTGGGAAAATAATGATGCCATGCGCGATACGAACGAACGCTTCAAGCCGTTTCTCAATATCTGGCATGATAATCAATTCATTGACCAGCGGATTAGGTGGCTCTGCCGCAATGATGGAAGGCTCAGTCATACCAATAAAACGACCATTTCTGTAACGTTGCTGGGCATGGCCAACGGCGGCACCTTTCATCGGCGCTTCCATTGCTCCTGGCCCACAGCCAGTGCAAATATTTAACTCTCGTAAACCCAGTTGGCTCCCTACTTTACGGGCATACAAGTATTCAGTTTCATTGATTGAATGGCCGCCCCAGCACACAATCATATTGGGGTCTTCATCAAGATGGAGGGCACGGGCATTTCGTAAAATAGAAAAGACCAGATTGGTCAAATGGCTGGAGCTTTCCATATCCAGATGTTGGAAACGCCCAGCGTTAACGATTTGGCCATTTACAAACAAAATATCGCGCAACACCGCAAACAGATTTGCCTGTAATGACCGAATGATTTTACCATCAACAAACGCATGTTCTGGCGGATTTACCAGTTCGAGTTTTACACCACGCTCACGACGCAATACGTTGATATCAAAAGTTTCATAGCGCGATAACAGCTCTTTACTGTTGTCGGTTAGGCTGCCTGAATTGAGAACTGCCAAGGAGCAGTTACGGAATAAACGGTACAGATCACTGCTGGCTGTACGCTTGAGCATATCCACTTCGAGCTGTGATAACAGATCCATTGAGCCGAGTGGGCTGACATGTGTAATCAAAGTTACTCCTTTACACCCCGGAGGGTGGTAGTGTCCGTGTATACCCTTCGTACTTGAAACTGCAAGGGGTTGGCTACGCTCGTTACCCGGCCCATCCTTGTGCCTCGCTTCTGAGAGGACGCGGCGTGCCGCCTACCTGCAACACCAATTACTTTGGGTATATCAGAATGCTGCTTTCTGTTTTGCCGTGGAATATCATAGAGATCTTTAAGTATCTATCTCTGATTTTTCTACTGAAAATAGCGTGAAGATACTGTAATTAACCTTAACGTTGTCCCTCGGTTTTTGCCAATACTAACGCGCGTTGAGCTTAAATGTTGCGCATATGTACGCATATATTTATTGCCGGGCCATACGTCCTGTTGATGGAACAAAATCGGTATTGGAGCGCCACGGGTTGATATCCAGCCCGCCACGGCGGGTATAACGGGCATAGACCGACAGTGTTTCTGGCTGACAAAAACGCATTATGTCGTTGAAGATACGCTCTACACATTGTTCATGGAATTCATTATGGTGCCGGAAAGAGACCAAATAACGTAGCAGTGCTTCTCGGTTAATCTGTGGGCCACTGTAACTGATTTGTACTGATCCCCAGTCTGGTTGGTGGGTAATCAGGCAGTTGGATTTGAGCAGATGGCTAACCAGGCTCTCTTCTACTCTGTTGGCCGTGGTAGCCCCTTGCAGATAATCGGCGCTAAATTCATAGCTATCGATACGAATATCCTGTTGATCGAGACATTCCCCCAAGAAATCGGCAATGGGTTGATGTGTTATTTCATGCAGTTGGTATAGCGTGACACTGACATCACCCTGAGCGCAGGCGGCCAAATCGCGTTGTAATGTGGCGCGGACACTTTCCCAGTCAGCAAATAGGGTTTGGTTAAAGCTGTTGAGATAGAGCTTAAAGCTTTTGGATTCAATCAGATTAGTGCTATCCGCATTCAGGCTGATTTCACCTACGGCAACCTGCGGTAACCCATTACTGTTTAGCCAAGACAATTCATAGAGCGTCCAGATATCTGCACCATGAAAAGGTAGGCTATCAGGATATAAACCGAGAGGTTCACGGTTCATGCTGCGTGGCACGGCCTGTAACAAGGTGACGTCATAGTGATCACGATAAGCGGTTGGTTTACCCAGCGTCAGTTCCGCCAGAGCCTTATGGTCTTGATATGAAGACATGCTGTTTCCATGATGAGAGAAAGGTACAATAGCTTTAGTTTATCAATTTATGCTGCGTTTAACTGCATTTCTGAGTGGGGCAGTGACCACTTTGGTGCAGCGCTAGCCGCCGCGATACTGAGAATCGAGAATGGACCAGAACGTTTCAACGGCACTGAATAGCTTTACTCAACGCTATATCGATTTATGGCAGCAGCAGGCCGGGCATCCGCCTGCCAGTGAAGAGCTTTATGGTGTGCCTTCACCTTGTATCGTGGAAACTCAAGATAGTCAGGTATTTTGGTTACCTCAACCTGCTGTTGCCGATACCACATTGGCCAATATTGAGCGGGCGTTGGAGATTCAGCTTCATCCTGATATTCATGAGTTTTATACCTGCCAATATGCTGGTGACATGATGGCTGATCTAGGTGATAACCGCTTTACGTTGCTACAAGTGTGGAGCGAAGATGATTTTATCCGTTTACAGGAGAATCTAATTGGCCATCTGGTAACGCAGAAAAGGCTGAAACTCTCGCCGACACTGTTTTTGGCGACTACCGAGTCAGAAATGGCGATGGCTTCACTGTGCAATGTCACGGGTAATGTGGTGTTAGAGCAATTTGGTAGTAGCAAACGTACCCTGCTAGCATCAACGCTCATACATTTTCTTGATGCATTGCGCCCTGTATTACCTGAGTAAGCAAGTGGTTATTGTTTATTCTGGTCGAGCCGGTGTGCGAGATCTCTCACACCGGCTGTGAGACATCACTTCTATTATTCGACTGTGAAATTTTTGTACCAAACTTATCTTCAATAAAATCATTTTGTTACAAACATTCACTTTTTATATGTAAAAGTATCGTCACCATTATTCTTACAGTACCTTGTCACCTTTTGTTGATTAAGCGATCCTTCTAATCGCTGGATAGGATCTGGCGGAGAAGGACGGTATCAGGATGCTACCACTTCAGGATGAAGAACACAGGGACTGCTTAGGATGAGTGAAGGGACGTTTCAGGATGAAACCAAGGACACCTCCAGGATGGAGATTGAGAGCCGGTTCAGGATGAATGGTGGGTTAGGATAACCTCAGGATTAGCATCGGGATGGTGTAGGAAACTGCGATGGATTGCTGGTTAGGATAACCATACGGAAAAGTTTTCATGGATTGAGCAGGGAGCATCACTTTTAGCGGGATAGCTATGAAACGAATTGAGGGGTACTGGTAAAACAGTACCCCTTTTTTTATGCTTTTTTTGCCTAACAGCCCTCTGTTGGTTAGGGTGCCAGTTTGGGCATCTTCTTCTTCAATGGTATGCTTGGCCGCCGTTGAATCAGCCCGGCGAATGGCTGTTTTTTGGTTGAGAGCATAATCATGAGTACAGAAAATCAGGTGCGTCAGAACTTACGGGATATTGAGCTTGCCATGCGAGCAATTGATCTTTGGCAAATTGTTCCACCACCAGCGACAGCCTTTGAAAGTAACGAACCTTTCAGTATCGATACCATGGATGCTGAACAGTGGCTGCAATGGGTACTGATTCCCCGAATGTATGCATTGTTGGAATCGAATAGCCCACTTCCGGCGCGTTTTGCCATTACGCCATACTTTGAAGAAGCGCTGAGTGGTGATGGTCGGCCAGATTGCACCACACTGCTGGCACAATTACAGCGCCTCGATGATTTGCTGAATAAAGAAAGTAACTAATGCTGGAAATAATTTATCAAGATGAACATATAGTTGCGGTGAATAAACCCGCCGGCTGGCTGGTTCACCGTAGTTGGTTGGACAGTAATGAAACCGTATTTGTGATGCAAACGGTGCGCGACCAGATTGGCCAGCATGTTTATACCGTCCACCGCCTGGATCGTCCAACATCAGGTGTGCTGTTGATGGCACTATCCAGTGATGTCGCTCGTGCTCTTTCGGCGCAGTTTGAACAGCATCAGATCCAGAAAACATACCATGCAGTCGTTCGTGGCTATGTGCTGGAAGGTGGCACGGTTGATTACGCGATGAGCGAAGAACTGGATAAAATCGCGGATAAGCATTCCAAACAAGATAAAGCGCCACAGCCGTCAGTTACCCATTATCAGCCTTTGGCTCAAGTGGAGGTTCCTATTGCTATTGGGCGTTATGACACGGCACGCTTCAGCTTATTGGAACTGAAGCCAGAAACCGGGCGTAAGCACCAGCTACGTCGGCATATGGCACATATACGCCATCCGATCATTGGTGACAGTGCCCACGGTGATTTGCGCCAGAACAGGGGTATTGCCCAACACTTTGGCTGCCCACGGCTCATGTTGCACGCCAGCCATTTACAACTGAATCATCCAGTCACCGGTGAGGTGCTTTCACTTACGGCGCGCTGGGATGAATCCTGGCAAGGATTGATGTCACACTTTGGTTGGTTAGGTATTACCCCTCATCTTGAAAGGGTTGAGTTTCCGGTAACCGAAGGTCAGGATAGTGAATAATTTTTCTGGTTAAAAGGGAATGTTTTTTATGGCTCAGGTCGGGATTTTTGTTGGCACTGTTTACGGCAATGCGTTGTTAGTAGCGGAAGAAACTGAAAACATACTGAAAGAGCAGGGGCATGAGGTAACACTGTTTGAAGAGGGTACGTTAGAAGCCTGGCAGTATTATCGTCAACATTATGCGCTGGTTATCACCTCTACTACCGGACAAGGTGACTTCCCTGACAGCATAGCAGCACTGTTCGTCGCGGTTCGTGATCAGGTTGGGTTTCAGCCAGAGCTACGTTATGGCGTTATTGCACTAGGTGACAGCAGCTATGATAATTTCTGCGGTGCAGGGCGAGCATTCGATGAGCTGCTGCAAGAGCAAGGTGCGACACGGATCGGCGAAAGGCTGGAAATTGACGCGATGGAGCACCCAGAGCCAGAAGTCGTATCAGCACCGTGGGTAGAAAAATGGGGCCGCTTGCTTAAGTAACATAGCTTCTGCTCAATGGCGTATTGTGGCGTGCAGTGTTGTGCCGCCACAATACGTGCTCAGTCAGATTTAGCGGCCGTTGGTCAGCTTTTCCAAATCTGATTCAATTTCTGAAATTTTATTGGCGACAACGCTTTCTAAATGGCGCAAGTCATCCAGGATTTTGCGTTTCAAATCCACTTCAATCTGATCGCGCTTACACAGTTGATCCAACTCATCAATGACGTAACGGAGATTAGGATTGATTTCATTGATTTCTTTGTAACCATGCCCAGCATTATCAGCCACCACGGTTTTGCGTTGGCGCGGATATTTGAATTTCACACTCTTAGCAAAAAACTCGCCTTTATCTTTGCGGAAATAAATTTTCAGAATGTCGTTATTGGCCTCCTGACGCAGGCTATAGCGATCGACATCTTCTGGTTGTGTGATTCCTAAGCTTTTCAGATTGTCATACATAGCGCCACCTTTTTGGTTTTATATTCCACAGTTTATGATTATGACGGTAAATTTCGCCAAAGTATGTGATTGCAGGCGATAACTTCACAAAGCAAAAAAATAGCGGGTGATTAGCCCGCTATGTTCATCTTAGTCGATGGTACGTAATAACTCATTAATACCGACTTTTCCACGGGTTTTCGCGTCAACTTTCTTCACGATAACCGCACAGTACAGGCTGTAGCTACCGTCTTTCGATGGCAGGTTACCGGAAACAACAACGGACCCGGCCGGAACGCGGCCATAATGGATTTCACCGGTTTCACGATCATAAATACGGGTGCTTTGCCCAATAAAGACGCCCATGGAGATAACGGAACCTTCTTCGACGATAACCCCTTCAACCACTTCTGAACGCGCGCCGACAAAGCAGTTATCTTCAATGATGGTTGGATTGGCTTGCAGTGGCTCAAGTACGCCACCAATGCCAACACCACCAGACAAGTGCACATTCTTACCAATTTGTGCGCAAGAACCGACAGTTGCCCACGTATCGACCATGGTGCCTTCATCAACGAAAGCGCCAATATTCACATAAGAAGGCATCAGTACGGTATTACGGGCGATAAATGCGCCTTTACGTACGGTTGCTGGTGGGACGACACGGAAGCCTTCACGTTGGAAGCGCGCTTCATCGTAACCGGCGAATTTCATTGGCACTTTGTCGTAGTAACGCGTTTCTGCGCCTTCCATGACCTGGTTATCATTGATACGGAAAGACAGCAGTACCGCTTTTTTCAGCCATTGATGGGTAACCCACTGGCCGTCAATCTTTTCAGCAACCCGTAGCGCGCCGGTATCGAGCAGATCAATCACATGGTTAATCGCTTCACGGGTTACGGTATCAACGTTGGCTGGTGTGATATCTGCACGGCGTTCGAAGGCGGTTTCAATAACGTTCTGTAGTTGCTGCATCCTGTTCTTTCCCGATGTTATACCCTTGGTATTTGAAGCCACAGCAGTGTTAGCGACCCCGAATCACTGACTTATGTAAGCTCATCGGCGTTCGTTCATTTGCTGCCTTGCTGTGGTTCCAATCACTTTGGGTAGCTAAAATTAATGGCTAAAAAGTTATTTGTATCACAGTTTATCGTTCGGATTGAGGGTATCTGTCAACCGTTGTGCTAATTCGTGGCGGGTTTCAATACTTAAAGCACGGCGATCTTTATCTGCTAATACAAATAAATCCTCCACCCGCTCGCCGATAGTTGTGATACGTGCGCTATGCAGTGATAGCCCTAAATCTGCAAATATCCCGCCCACCCGAGCCAGTAAGCCCGGCTGGTCCAGTGCAATTAACTCCAGATAAGTACGGCGCTCATTATGGGTTGGCAAGAAATTGGTTTCAGTCGGTACACTAAAATGCCGCAATTTAGGCGATAGCCGCCTGACGCGCGGATGTTGATAATTCGGCTGGGTCATCGCTTGTTCTAAGGCATGACTAATGATGGGATGCCTATCTTGGGCCAGTGGGCTGCCATCTGGCTCCAATACGATAAAAGTATCCATCGCCATACCATCGCGGTTGGTGAAAATCTGTGCGTCATGGACACTCAGATTGCGGCGATCCAGCTCACCGACCACCGCAGCAAACAGTGATGGGCGGTCAGGGCTCCAGATGAATATTTCGGTTCCCCCCCGCGTTGCCTGGTGGCTAACTAACACCAGTGGCTTGGTTGAGTCATGTTCTAATAAGTGGCGGGCATGCCAGGCTAATTGATTGGGTGAATGGCGCAGGAAGTAATCAGCCCGGCAACGGCTCCAGATGCGGTGCAGTGCTTCTTCATCGATATTATCCATCCGCAGCAGCGCCAGAGCTTGTAGCCGGTGGTGACGGACACGTTCGCGCAAATCCGGGCTGTTTTGCATACCACGGCGTAACTGTTTCTCTGTGGCGAAATAAAGTTCGCGTAACAGGCTTTGTTTCCAGCTATTCCACAAATTTTCATTGGTGGCACAGATATCAGCCACCGTCAGACTGACTAAATAGCGCAAGCGAGTTTCGCTTTGTACCTCGGCGGAAAATTGCTGAATAACCGCAGGGTCCTGAATATCCCGACGCTGAGCTGTCACTGACATCAATAGATGGCAACGAACTAACCACGCCACCAGTTGAGCTTCACGCGAGTTAAGACCGTGCTGCTCAGCAAATTCCAATACATCGTGAGCGCCCAGTATTGAATGATCGCCCCCTCGCCCTTTGGCAATATCGTGGAACAGCGCTGCTAGCAACAATAATTCAGGCTGAGGCAGGCGTGGGTAAAGCTCGACACAGAGGGGATGGCGTGGCCGGGTTTTTTCATCGGCAAAACTTTCGAGTTTAAGTAACACTCGAATAGTGTGCTCATCCACGGTATAAGCGTGAAACAGGTCAAACTGCATCTGACCCACAATACTGCCCCATTGCGGCATATAGGCCCACAGCACACTGTGGCGGTGCATTGGTAATAATGCGCGGGAAACCGCACCAGGATGGCGCAAAATGGCCATAAACAGTTTGCGGGCTTCAGGAATGTTGCATAAAGGCTGTTTAAGATGCCGCCGGGCATGGCGCAAGCGGCGTACTGTGGTGGAATAGATGCCTTTGATATCTTGATTGCGTACCATCAGATAGAACATGCGCATAATAGCTTCAGGCTGCTGGACAAACAGGTTCTCATCACGCAGATCGATTAAATTCCCGCGTAACTGAAATTCATCATCCAGTGGACGTGGCTTTTCATTGGTACCCAGCGCCAGTATGGCTTCGTCAAACAGTTGTAACAGCATGTTGTTCAGTTCGCTGACCCGGCGCGTCATACGATAAAAATCTTTCATCATCCGTTCGACCGGTTCATTGCCTTCGCCCTGATATTGCAAAAGCTGAGCCACACTGAGTTGGCGGTCAAACAGCAGGCGGTTATCGTAGCGAGTCAATACCAAATGCAGTGCAAAACGGATGCGCCACAGAAAGCTCTGGCTTTCAATCAACTCATTGCGCTCAGCTTTGGTCAAAAACCCGAAATCAACCATCTCACTTAAGGATGTGGCACCAAAATGGCGGCGGGCGACCCATTGTAGGGTGTGGATGTCCCGTAACCCACCAGGGCTACTTTTGATATCAGGCTCCAGGTTATAACTGGTGCCATGGTAGCGCTTATGTCGTTCTTGTTGCTCGGTGATTTTGGCATGGAAAAATTGCGGAGAAGGCCAGAAACTGTCGCTGAAAATGTGTTTCTGCATCTGTAAAAACAGTGCCACATCACCGCAAATCAAGCGTGACTCAATCATATTCGTGGCGACGGTAAGATCGGCTAATCCTTCCAGCAAACACTCTTCCAGTGTGCGCACGCTGTGGCCGACTTCCAGTTTCAGGTCCCATAGCAAAGTGATCAACTGACCGACGCGCTGCGCAAGTTCATCACTCAGGCGCAGCTTGCTGAGGACCAATACATCAATGTCTGATAAGGGGTGCAGTTCACCACGGCCATAGCCGCCCACGGCAACCAGCGCGGTTTCTGCCACATCATCAAAGCCATAAAATGTCCACAGCCGCCGTAACAGACGGTCAATGTAATCACTGCGTGCAGCAATTAATATCTCGGCACTGATTCCGCCATTGAATGCTTCCGCCAACCAAAGCTGGAAAGCCTCAAGGCGTTGCTTGAGAATCGGGCAATTAAGTTCACTATCGAGATAAGTGCTCGGTGGTGCGGGCTGCTCAGGAATGACCTTCGGTACCACTGGGGATACAGAGTGCTCGGTGTGATTGTCAGACATATGTTTACCTGATAAATGCGACCTGATCAAAAGACGCAGCCCATAAAAAAGCCGGCGGCTGCCGGCTTGTCATTATTACTCGTGCGTTATGATGTTGGGGATGGTGTCATCCTTTCGCAACGTCATTATTTCGCAGCCGTTATCGGTTACCACAATAGTATGCTCATACTGTGCCGACAAGCTGCGATCTTTAGTTTTTACTGTCCAGCCATCTTTCATGGTACGAATTCGGTAATCCCCTGCGTTGACCATAGGCTCAATGGTGAAAGCCATACCCGTTTGCAGGATTACGCCACCGTCGTCTGCATCGTAGTGCAGCACTTGTGGCTCTTCATGGAAACCTTCGCCAATACCGTGACCACAATATTCACGCACCACAGAAAAGTTTTCTGCTTCCACAAATTTCTGGATCTCTTTACCCAGAGTGCGCAGGCGGATACCCGGTTTGACCATTTTGATTGCCAGATACAGGCTCTCTTGAGTAATACGGCACAGGCGCTCACCCAAAATGGTTGGTTTGCCGACGATAAACATTTTTGATGTATCGCCATGGAAACCGTCTTTAATAACAGTCACGTCGATATTGACGATGTCGCCGTCTTTCAACACTTTCTCGTCACTTGGAATACCGTGACAAATTACTTCATTAACGGAGATACAGACCGATTTAGGAAAACCGTGGTAACCCAGGCAAGCAGAGATAGCCTGTTGGTGGTTGGTGATATGGTCGTGGCAGATACGATCGAGTTCACCGGTGGTTACCCCCGGTTTTACGTGAGGTTCAATGATCTCCAGCACTTCAGCAGCCAAGCGGCCAGCAACGCGCATTTTTTGAATATCTTCAGGTGTTTTTATTGAGATTGCCATGCAAAAGTGTCCGTAGGGGCTGTGAGTACCAACCAGCCGCCGTAATATGAATAAGCAGGTAATAAATATCATATACCCTAAATAATCTGCCGCTAATGGTACCAGCCCAGCAATTTGCTGCCAAACTTTCGTTTGCAGTGACGACACTAAATGCAACAAAAGTTGGTGTGTTGTGGCTGTTTATGGTATAAAGCGCGCCGGCAAACCGCACTATTATGTTGTCGTTTCAAACCCGATTTCGGGGCATGTTATGATGGCAGGTGGCTGTTTAGCTGAGTAATACCAATCGCACTCATATGTGTAAATAACACACACGTGTCGACACATACGCCGGGGTGCCCTAAAGTTTTTGATGATTATCAATTTCTTATGGGGTCGGCGTTATGGGGCACGTGGAGGCATAACCCCAACTGATACTATAGAGGTTTTAATCATGGCAACTGTTTCCATGCGCGACATGCTCCAGGCCGGTGTTCACTTCGGTCACCAGACCCGTTACTGGAACCCGAAAATGAAGCCTTTCATCTTCGGCGCACGTAACAAAGTTCACATCATCAACCTGGAAAAGACCGTACCATTGTTCAACGAAGCTCTGGCTGAATTGAAAAAGATCTCTTCCCGTAAAGGTAAGATCTTGTTCGTTGGTACTAAACGCGCAGCAAGCGAAGCGGTAAAAGACGCTGCCAACAACTGCGACCAGTTCTTCGTGAACCATCGCTGGTTGGGCGGGATGCTGACTAACTGGAAAACTGTTCGTCAGTCCATCAAACGTTTGAAAGATTTGGAAATCCAGTCTCAAGACGGCACCTTTGACAAGCTGACCAAAAAAGAAGCGCTGATGCGTACTCGTGAACTGAACAAGCTGGAAAACAGCCTGGGCGGTATCAAAGACATGGGCGGTTTACCAGACGCTCTGTTTGTTGTTGATGCTGATCACGAACACATCGCTATCAAAGAAGCTAACAACCTGGGTATCCCGGTATTCTCTATCGTTGATACTAACTCCGATCCAGATGGCGTTGACTTCATCATCCCAGGTAACGATGACGCGATCCGTGCAGTTAAACTGTACCTGAACGCCGTTGCTACTGCCGTCACTGAAGGTCGTTCTCAAGATCTGGCCGTTCAAGCGGAAGAAAGCTTCGTAGAAGCTGAATAATAAGTCAGGCTCGTTGGAGCCCTTATTAACCAGGTATTGAAATATGTTGGTTAGGGGGCCTTTTATAGGCCCCCTTTGCGTATCTAATGTGAGATCTTGTTTTCACAAGAGAACCGAGGAAATTTAAATGGTTGCTATTACCGCTGCTTTGGTAAAAGAACTGCGTGAGCGTACTGCCGCAGGCATGATGGAATGTAAAAAGGCGTTGGTTGAAGCTAACGGCGACATCGAGCTTGCCATCGACAATATGCGTAAATCTGGTCAGGCTAAAGCGGCCAAGAAAGCAGGCCGTATCGCTGCTGAAGGCATCATCCTGGCTCAACTTTCAGCCGACGGCAAATTCGGTGTGATTCTGGAACTGAACTGCGAAACTGACTTCGTTGCTAAAGATGCTGGCTTTAAAGCATTTGGCGAAGAAGTTATCAACGCAGCTCTGGCTGACAAAATCACTAATATCGACGTTCTGAAAGCTAAGTTTGAAGAACAACGCGCCAATCTGGTCGCTAAAATCGGCGAGAACATCAACATTCGTCGTATTGCTGCTCTGGAAGGCGATGTTCTGGGTACTTATCTGCACGGCGCTCGTATCGGCGTTATGGTTGCAGCAACTGGCGCTGATGAAGAGCTGGTTAAGCACATTGCTATGCACATTGCTGCAAGCAAACCAGAATATGTTAAGCCAGACGATGTTCCTGCTGAAGTTGTTGCTCGCGAGCACCAAATCCAGTTGGACATTGCTATCGAATCCGGCAAACCACGTGAAATTGCTGAGAAGATGGTTGAAGGCCGTATGCGTAAGTTCACCGGCGAAGTTTCTCTGACTGGTCAGAACTTCGTTATGGACCCAAGCAAAACAGTTGGTGATTTGTTGAAAGAGAACAAAGCTGACGTTACAAACTTCATCCGCTTCGAAGTGGGCGAAGGCATTGAGAAAGTTGAGACTGACTTTGCTGCTGAAGTTGCAGCAATGAGTAAACAGTCTTAATGCTAAAAATGGGGCCGCCAATAGGCGGTTCCATTTTATCTACTCTATACCCGTCATACTTCAAGTTACAGGTGTGTTGACTGCTTTCGTTCACCTCAGCCACTTACTATGTAAGCTCCTGAGGATTCGCTCAGTTATTATCTTCCTGCAACTCGAATTATGTAGAGTATAAGCTTAGTCCAGTCAGTTTTCAGTGCAGTATTGCTTTGAATATCTGACGGTTAAGCCCCCAATACTTATTACTGCTGCTTAGGACAGAACACCATGGCAACCAATGCAAAACCCGTATATCAGCGTATCCTGCTTAAACTTAGCGGCGAAGCCCTGCAAGGCGCAGAAGGTTTTGGTATCGACGCAAGCGTTTTGGATCGCATGGCTCAAGAAGTTAAAGAGCTGGTTGAATTGGGCATTCAGGTCGGTGTGGTCATTGGCGGTGGTAACTTATTCCGCGGTGCCGGTTTGGCACAGGCTGGGATGAACCGCGTAGTGGGCGACCACATGGGAATGCTGGCTACCGTAATGAACGGCCTGGCAATGCGAGATGCACTGCACCGTGCCTATGTGAACGCCCGTCTGATGTCTGCTATTCCACTTAACGGTGTGTGTGACAATTACAGTTGGGCTGAAGCGATCAGCTTGCTGCGTCATAACCGTGTGGTGATTTTTGCCGCAGGCACGGGTAATCCTTTCTTCACTACAGATTCTGCGGCGTGTCTGCGTGGTATTGAGATCGAAGCTGATGTCGTATTGAAGGCGACGAAAGTTGATGGCGTTTACTCCGCAGATCCGGTTAAAAACCCTGACGCAACACTGTACGAACAGCTAACCTATCAGGATGTTCTGGAGCGCGAGCTAAAAGTTATGGATCTGGCGGCCTTCACTTTGGCCCGTGATCATAATTTGCCAATTCGTGTTTTCAATATGAACAAACCTGGCGCTCTGCGTCGCGTGGTGATGGGTGAGAATGAAGGGACGTTGATCACTAAAGAAGTGACATCGATCGCTAAATAAGCGGCAGCCTGTATTATCAGGGGCATGCGGCTTTCAGATATGCCCCCAATGCCTGCAACTGTTGGTTTGTATATTCACCGGCTATACTCATGCTATGGCCTGCCAAGTAACCAGTTTCCAAGGGTTCACAACGTGATTAACGAAATTAGAAAAGATACTGAAGTGCGTATGGAAAAATGCTTTGAAGCTTTCCAAAACCATATCAGTAAGATCCGTACCGGTCGTGCTTCTCCAAGTATTCTTGATGGCATTCAGGTTGAGTATTATGGCACTGCTACGCCATTGCGCCAGTTGGCTAACATTGTGGTTGAAGACTCCCGTACTCTGGCATTGACCGTGTTTGACCGCAGCCTTAGCGCAGCAGTTGAGAAAGCGATCATGACCTCCGATTTAGGGCTGAATCCTTCTTCCGCGGGTACCGTTATTCGTGTTCCACTGCCAGCATTGACTGAAGAGCGCCGTAAAGACTTGATCAAAGTTGTTCGCGCAGAAGCAGAGCAGGGGCGTGTATCGATTCGTAACGTGCGCCGTGATGCTAACGAAAAAGTGAAAACTTTGCTGAAAGATAAAGAGATCAGTGAAGACGAAGACCGCCGTTCTCAAGACGATGTACAAAAGCTGACCGATGCCTTCATCAAGAAAGTTGATGCTGCATTAGCGGCTAAAGAAGCCGAATTGATGGATTTCTAATCCTTGATTAGCAAAAATAGAGCGTCGCTTAGGTGGCGCTTTGTTTTTAGCAGGATCACTATTTTGCCGATTCAATATGCGCGCAGCGTAATGTGATATCGGCAGTAATACGCTATAAAATTGGGCCGAGGATAGTTATTAGACCGCCTGTTATTCAGGTCGGTTATGTTCTTGCCTATCATAAAAACAGTTATTCAGAGCACTCTCATGAAGCAACTGACTATTCTTGGTTCTACTGGCTCCATCGGTAACAGCACTTTGGGTGTTGTCCGCGCTAATCCCGAATTATTCAACGTTACTGCACTTGTGGCTGGTCGCAATGTCGAACAGATGGCAAAACAATGTCTTGAGTTTTCTCCTCGCTATGCGGCGATGTCAGATGAAAGCTCGGCCAAAGCGTTGCGTCAGTTATTGGCTGAATATGGCTCGAAAACCGAAGTTTTTCATGGTGAAAAAGCAGCAGGTGAGTTGGCTGCTTTAGATGATGTCGATCAAGTCATGGCGGCTATTGTTGGTGTGGCCGGTTTGTCTTCTACCTTAGCGGCTATCCGTGCGGGTAAACAGGTATTACTGGCTAATAAAGAGTCACTGATTACCTGCGGCAAGCTTTTCATGGATGAAGTGAAACACAACCATGCACAACTGTTGCCAATCGACAGCGAACATAATGCGATTTTTCAGAGTTTACCTGAGAAAATTCAGCGTAAACTAGGCTACTCTTCACTGAGTGAGAATGGCGTCTCGCGTATTATTTTAACTGGCTCTGGTGGCCCACTGCGTGAAATGCCTTTATCGCAATTTGCTGATGTCACACCGGATCAAGCTTGCGCTCACCCTAATTGGTCTATGGGGCGCAAAATTTCGGTCGACTCGGCGACGATGATGAACAAAGGGCTGGAGTATATCGAAGCGCGTTGGTTATTTAATGCCAGTGCAGAGCAGGTCGAAGTTATCCTGCATCCTCAGTCCGTCATTCACTCGATGGTGCGCTATCACGATGGTAGTGTACTGGCCCAAATGGGCACCCCAGACATGCGTACACCGATTGCACATGCCATGGCGTACCCAATGCGGGTGAATTCTGGTGTTGCACCACTCGATTTCTGCCAGATACGCGAACTGACGTTCGCTGCACCGGATTATCAGCGCTATCCTTGCCTAAAACTGGCAATCGATGCCAGTAATGCGGGGCAGGCTGCTACGACGGCGCTGAATGCCGCGAACGAAATATCTGTTATGGCATTTTTAGATTCACGCATTCGTTTCACTGATATTGCAGTAGTCAATCGTATGGTTGTGGAGCATTTATCATTGGCTGAACCCGCAAGTGTGGATGAAGTGCTGGTGATTGATCGTAAAGCCCGTGATTCGGCAGCTCAAGCAATAGAAAAATTGAATAATTAAGCAGTATTGGCTGTTGTGGGAATTTGTTAGGGCAAGGCTGAGATGGTATAGTCTGCACCGTCAATGGATAGATAGACTGTTGATTAGTGGCCCAATAGGTATTTAAACCGTCTATTTTGGCTGTCACTTAAGAAGCCGTGACTTGGTACACGGCTTTTTTTGTGGGCTTACTGCCTAATGTTCGGGACGAACAATTGATTTATTGAGGAAATGAGTTCGCATTATGTCGTCTGTAAATGAAGATAGGGCTAACTTGTCCCTCCTGGTTCCACGCCATGTTGCTATCATTATGGATGGTAATGGTCGTTGGGCTAAAAATCGGGGTAAATTAAGGGTTTTCGGTCATAAAGCGGGAGTGAAGTCAGTTCGTCGTGCCGTAAGTTTTGCTGCCAATCATCATTTGGATGCGCTCACGCTTTATGCTTTCAGTAGTGAAAACTGGAATCGCCCTGCTCAGGAAGTTACCGCTCTGATGGAGCTTTTCGTTCGTGCGCTGGACAGTGAAGTAAAAAGTCTGCATAAACATAATGTTCGTTTATCTGTCATTGGTGATATCAGTCGATTTAGTGAACGTTTGCAACAACGGATCCGTCGCTCAGAAGCGCTAACTGCCAATAATGACGGTCTGAAACTCAACATTGCTGCCAATTATGGTGGCCGTTGGGATATTATTCAGGGTGTGCGCCAGTTAGCTGAACAAGTACAGCAAGGGGAATTGCAACCCACAGATATCTGTGAAGAATCGCTAAACTCGCATATCTGCCTGCATGAGCAATCTGAGGTGGATTTAGTGATCAGAACCGGTGGTGAACATCGCATCAGTAATTTCTTATTATGGCAAATTGCCTATGCAGAACTTTACTTTACTGATGTACTCTGGCCTGATTTTGATGAACATGTCTTTGAAGGTGCGCTGAATGCATTTGCACAACGCGAGCGTCGCTTCGGGGGAACTACACCTATTGATGCCACTGCATCCTAGGGGGAACTTTTGCTGAAGTATCGTCTCATAACTGCTTTGATTTTGATTCCGGTTGTTATTGGTGCCCTGTTCCTGCTTCCGCCGGTTGGTTTTGCTATTGTTACTCTCGTTGTCTGCATGCTTGCAGCTTGGGAGTGGGGGCAATTAGCCGGGTTTGCCAGTCGTTCTCAGCGTATTTGGTTAGCCATACTTTGTGGTTTTCTACTTGTTCTAATGCTGCTTAGCCTTCCGGCTTATCAGCATTCAGCTCATCTTCCACAAGTGAGCGTTCCTCTCTGGCTCTCTATGGGCTGGTGGGTCGCAGCATTGCTGTTGGTGCTTACCTACCCACGCTCTGCGGCGTTGTGGCGCGATTCACGTCTCTTACGTATAATTTTCGGCATTCTGACGATTGTGCCCTTCTTTTGGGGCATGGTGGCATTGCGTCAGTATGGCTATGAGCAGAACCACCATATCGGTGCCTGGTGGCTGCTGTATGTGATGCTTCTGGTGTGGGGGGCGGATTCTGGTGCTTACATGTTTGGTAAGTTGTTCGGTAAACATAAATTAGCGCCTAAAGTCTCACCAGGTAAAACGTGGGAAGGATTAATTGGCGGTTTACTGACATCAGCTCTGATATCATGGTTGTTCGGTCGTTACGCTCCGTTGGATATCATCCCGGAAATACTGTTAATCTGTTCCGTGGTTGCTGCATTGGCCTCGGTACTTGGCGATTTGACCGAAAGTATGTTTAAACGTGAAGCGGGAATCAAAGACAGTGGTCATCTGATTCCTGGTCATGGTGGGATACTGGATCGTATCGATAGCCTGACCGCAGCTGTGCCGGTATTTGCCTGCTTAATGCTGTTAGTGTTTTAATCCGTCACTGACGGGGAGTTTAGGGAATATGATGAGCATACTCTGGAGCCTGGCCGCGTTTATTATCGCACTGGGGATCTTAATTACAGTGCATGAGTTCGGCCACTTTTGGGTGGCGCGGCGCTGTGGTGTCCGTGTCGAACGCTTTTCGATTGGTTTTGGTAAAGCGCTGTGGCGCCGGACTGATCGCCAAGGTACCGAGTATGTTATCGCCCTTATCCCGCTGGGCGGCTATGTTAAGATGTTGGATGAACGCGTTGAGGCTGTTGCTCCTGAGCTTCGTCATCAATCTTTCAACAATAAAACCGTTTTACAACGCGCGGCAATCGTCAGCGCTGGCCCTATTGCTAACTTCCTTTTTGCTGTCATTGCTTACTGGCTAGTGTTTATCATTGGTGTGCCAAGTGTGCGCCCGG
The DNA here is from genome assembly GCF_002073315.2 of Yersinia sp. FDAARGOS_228. Lineage (NCBI taxonomy): Bacteria > Pseudomonadati > Pseudomonadota > Gammaproteobacteria > Enterobacterales > Yersiniaceae > Yersinia > Yersinia sp. FDAARGOS_228. Next base: position 4,579,723 of record NZ_CP020409.2, on the reverse strand, counting down.
TAGTGGGTGATATTTCGCCACAATCCATTGCTGCACAAGCCAATATTTCACCGGGAATGGAACTTAAGTCAGTAGATGGTATCGAAACGCCTGACTGGGATTCTGTTCGTTTGGCCCTCGTCGGTAAAATTGGTGACAAGCAAACGCAGGTGGGTGTTGCGCCATTTGGTTCTGCCAATGTGGTGCAAAAGACACTGGATTTGCAACAATGGCAGTTTGAGCCTGATAAGCAAGATCCTGTGGTTGCGCTGGGTATTATTCCACGTGGCCCACAAATTGAATCCGTCTTGGCCGAAGTTCAAACCGGGTCTGCAGCACAAAAGGCAGGTTTACAAGCGGGGGATAGGATCGTTAAAGTTGGTGGTCAGCCACTGGACCGTTGGCAAACATTTGTTTTACAGGTTCGTGATAACCCCGGTAAGCCACTGGTGTTAGATATTGAAAGGGGTGGTACCCCCTTGTCTTTAACCTTGATACCAGATACAAAATCGGTTGGAGAAAACCGCAGTGAAGGTTTTGCGGGTGTAGTGCCGAAAGTTATACCGCTTCCGGATGAATATAGAACGATTCGCCAATATGGCCCGTTCACAGCACTCTACCAAGCTGGGGATAAAACCTGGCAGTTGATGCGGTTGACGGTAAACATGTTGGGTAAACTGATTACTGGTGATGTTAAACTGAATAACCTGAGTGGCCCGATATCTATTGCACAAGGCGCTGGGGTTTCGGCTGAGTACGGGTTGGTGTATTACCTGATGTTTTTGGCACTAATCAGTGTCAACTTGGGCATTATCAATTTGTTCCCGTTACCGGTATTAGATGGTGGACATCTGCTCTTCCTGGCGATAGAAAAGCTGAAGGGTGGGCCGGTTTCTGAGCGAGTACAGGACTTCAGTTATCGCATCGGCTCGATTTTGCTGGTGTTATTAATGGGGCTTGCACTTTTCAATGATTTCTCCCGTCTTTAACGGCTGGAGATAGGTTAGGAAGAACGCATAACAACGATGGCGATGAAAAAGTTGCTCATAGCGTCGCTGCTGTTTGGCAGCGCCACCGTATACGGTGCAGACGGGTTCGTAGTGAAAGATATTCATTTCGAAGGCCTGCAACGGGTCGCCGTCGGTGCGGCGTTACTTAATATGCCGGTTCGCGTAGGCGATACCGTCAGTGATGATGACATCGGTAAAACTATCCGTGCGTTGTTTGCTACAGGCAACTTCGAGGACGTTCGTGTCCTGCGCGATGGTGATACGCTGATTGTTCAAGTCAAAGAACGCCCAACGATTGCCAGCATCACTTTCTCCGGTAATAAAGCGGTGAAAGATGACATGCTTAAGCAGAATCTGGAAGCCTCTGGCGTCCGGGTTGGCGAAGCCCTGGACCGTACCACTATATCCAGCATTGAAAAAGGACTCGAAGATTTCTACTACAGTGTCGGTAAATACAGCGCTTCAGTGAAAGCTGTTGTTACACCACTGCCACGTAATCGCGTCGATCTCAAACTGGTCTTTACCGAAGGTGTCTCTGCAAAAATTCAGCAGATCAACATCGTAGGTAACCACAGTTTCACAACTGATGAACTTATCTCACGCTTCCAATTGCGTGATGAAGTGCCATGGTGGAACGTGGTTGGCGATCGTAAATATCAGAAGCAGAAGCTAGCCGGTGACCTCGAAATCTTGCGCAGCTTCTACTTAGATCGCGGTTATGCCCGATTTAACATCGATTCTACTCAGGTGAGTTTGACGCCAGATAAAAAAGGCATCTACATCACCATCAACATTACCGAAGGCGATCAATACAAGCTTAATAGCGTTGTTGTGAGCGGTAATCTTGCTGGGCATCAATCTGACGCGGATAAGCTGGTCGCGATTGAGCCGGGTGAATTGTATAACGGCAGTAAAGTCACACGCATGGAAGAAGGCATCAAAAAGATGTTGGGCCGTTATGGCTATGCCTATCCACGTGTGGTTTCTCAACCAGAAATTAACGATGCTGATAAAACAGTCAAACTGCATATCAATGTAGATGCGGGTAACCGTTTCTATGTACGCAATGTTCGTTTCGAAGGTAATGACACCAGTAAAGATTCCGTATTGCGCCGTGAAATGCGCCAGATGGAAGGTGCATGGTTGGGTAATGATCAGGTTGAAGCGGGCAAAGAACGTTTGAACCGTTTGGGCTATTTCGAAACAGTTGATGTTGAAACTCAGCGTGTTCCAGGAACTGCCGATCAGGTCGATGTCACTTACAAAGTCAAAGAACGCAATACCGGTAGTCTAAACTTTGGTATCGGTTACGGTACTGAAAGTGGTGTTAGCTTCCAGGTTGGGGTTCAGCAAGACAACTGGTTGGGTACTGGTAATACCGTAGGTATTAATGGTACGAAGAACGACTATCAGACTTATGCTGAGTTTACCTTAACTGACCCTTACTTCACTGTAGATGGTGTAAGTCTGGGTGGGCGTATCTTCTATAATGACTTTAAAGCAGATAACGCAGACCTGTCGGGCTATACCAACAGCAGTTACGGTGTTGACGGTACTTTAGGCTTCCCAATCAATGAGAATAACTCATTGCGTGTTGGTTTAGGTTACGTCCATAACGATTTGTCTGACATGGAACCACAAGTTGCTATGTGGCGATATCTTGACTCTGTTGGTCAAGATCCTAATCTGACTGATCGTGCCAGCTTCACGGCGGATGACTTCACACTGAATCTGGGTTGGACTTATAACAACCTTGACCGTGGTTTCTTCCCAACTTCAGGGGTGAAATCATCTGTTAACACCAAAGTGACGGTGCCTGGTTCTGATAACGAGTTCTATAAAATCACTTTCGATACATCTGCTTACCAGCCGTTAGATGAAGATCATTCATGGGTGCTCTTAGGCCGTGGTCGCTTGGGTTATGGTGACGGCATCGGTTCGAAAGAGATGCCATTCTATGAGAACTTCTATGCCGGTGGTTCCAGTACTGTCCGTGGTTTCCGATCAAACAATATCGGTCCTAAAGCGGCATACTATAATGCTAATGGGACCATCAGAGACTCTACAGATGCTGTCGGTGGTAACGCGATGGCGGTGGCCAGTTTAGAACTGATTACACCGACACCGTTTATCAGTGAAAAATACTCAAACTCTGTGCGGACCTCCTTCTTCATTGACTCAGGTACGGTATGGGATACTAATTGGGAAAACACAGCAGCAACACGGGCTGCGGGTATTCCTGATTACAGTACAGCGAGTAATATTCGTGTGTCTGCCGGTGTGTCATTACAATGGATGTCGCCATTGGGTCCATTAGTGTTCTCATATGCTAAACCGGTTAAAGATTACGAAGGTGATAAGTCAGAGCAATTCCAGTTTAACATTGGTAAGACTTGGTAATTGATTGGCAAAGTAGTTCTGAATTTTAAAGACAGCACTGGTAGTTGAAATAACCTAAGGTAGCGCTAATGAGTTTGGCGCTATTTTAGGCATTATTCAGTATTAAGTGCACTTCAAGGTGTCTCTGACACAAACGGGTAATGGTAAGGAGTTTATAGTGAAAAAGTGGTTGTGTGCCGCAGGTCTTGGTTTAGCATTGGCAGCTTCTGCCAGCGTTCAAGCCGCTGACAAGATTGCTATTGTTAACGTTTCCAGCATTTTCCAACAATTACCTGCGCGTGAAACCGTAGCTAAGCAATTGGAGAATGAATTCAAAGGCCGAGCAACCGAACTGCAAGGAATGGAGCGCGACCTGCAAACTAAAATGCAGAAGCTGCAACGTGACGGCTCTACCATGAAAGCCAGTGATCGTACCAAGCTGGAAAGCGACGTAATGAAACAGCGTGAAACTTTCTCTACTAAAGCCCAGGCTTTTGAGCAAGACAATCGCCGTCGTCAGATGGAAGAGCGTAACAAAATTCTGAGCCGTATTCAGGATGCTGTTAAATCTGTTGCTAGCAAAGGCGGTTATGATGTGGTGATTGATGCAAATGCTGTTGCATATGCAGACTCTTCTAAAGACATCACTGCTGACGTGCTGAAACAGGTTAAATAAAACATGCCTTCAATTCGACTGGCTGATTTAGCCCAGCAGTTGGATGCACAGGTGTACGGTGATGGCGAGCTCGTCATCACCGGCATCGCTTCTATGCATTCTGCCGAGCCTTCACAAATCACGTTTTTGTCAAACAGCCGCTATCAAGAACAACTTGCTACTTGTAATGCCGGTGCGGTGGTGTTGACTGAAGCTGATTTACCTTTCTGTAAATCTGCGGCTTTAGTGGTTAAAAATCCTTATTTAACCTATGCACGTATGGCTCAGATAATGGATACCACGCCTCAACCGGCTCAGGATATTGCGCCGAGCGCGGTTATCTCTTCGCAGGCAACGTTGGGCGAGGGGGTTTCTATTGGTGCAAATGCAGTAATAGAGTCCGGCGTTATGCTCGGCGATAACGTAGTTATCGGTGCTGGCTGCTTTATTGGTAAGAACACTCACATTGGTGCAGGTAGCCGTTTGTGGGCCAATGTTTCCGTTTATCATGAAATTGTTATTGGGCAAAATTGTCTGATTCAATCCGGTACGGTCATTGGTGCAGATGGTTTTGGTTATGCAAATGATCGCGGCAACTGGATAAAAATTCCACAGCTCGGTTCGGTGCATATTGGTGACCGTGTTGAGATTGGTGCTTGTACAACGATTGACCGTGGTGCACTAGATAATACTATTATTGGTAATGGTGTCATCATTGATAACCAATGTCAGATTGCACATAACGTTGTGATTGGCGACAATACCGCAGTTGCGGGTGGTGTTATCATGGCAGGCAGTCTGAAAGTTGGCCGCTATTGTATGATAGGCGGCGCGAGTGTGATCAATGGTCATATGGAGATTTGTGACAAAGTCACAATCACTGGAATGGGAATGGTGATGCGTCCAATCACTGAACCTGGGTTATACTCCTCCGGCATTCCGTTACAACCGAATAAAGTTTGGCGCAAGACCGCTGCTTTAGTGATGAATATTGATGGGATTAATAAACGCTTAAAAGCTATTGAGCGTAAAATCGATAAAGAATAGTCACTCAAGACCGACACTCTGAGTCAATAATTAAGCTTACTGGCAGTTGATGCCAAAGTAGATACTTAAAGAAATTGCTGTTGCAGCCTGGCAAAGCAAAGAATCTTGATGAACTTACGCAGTCGAGCGAGTCAGGTAAATATGCGCAGTTAACGCCGTTGTAGCTTCAAGTTCTAAGGGTATACAGAGTTCCTAATTTGCGGCCTGCCTAATGCCTCCCTTTTGGGGCAGTGCAGGCCGTGTTGTTGATAGCATTAGTTTTTTAGACAGGAAGAGTATTTTGACTACTGACACTCATACTCTGCATATTGAAGAGATTTTGGATCTACTCCCGCACCGTTTTCCGTTCTTGCTGGTAGATCGTGTCCTTGATTTCGAGGAAGGTAAATTTCTGCGTGCAGTGAAGAACGTCTCTTTCAACGAGCCATTTTTCCAAGGCCATTTCCCAGGTAAGCCTATCTTCCCTGGTGTGTTGATTTTAGAAGCGATGGCGCAGGCTACCGGTATTCTGGCATTTAAAAGCCGTGGTAAACTTGAGCCGGGCGAACTTTATTATTTTGCTGGCATTGATGAAGCTCGCTTCAAACGTCCGGTAGTACCTGGTGATCAAATGATCATGGAAGTTCAGTTCGTTAAAGAACGCCGTGGTCTGACCCGTTTTACCGGTGTTGCGAAAGTCGATGGTGAAATTGTTTGTACTGCCACGATGATGTGTGCCCGTAGCAAACCAGCAACCCCGCCAGCAGAAGCTGTTGCTGCTAAATCTGTTGTTGCAGAACCAGCCGTTAAGGAGTCCTGATACGTGATTGACAAAACCGCCATTATCCATCCAAGTTCTATCGTCGAAGAAGGTGCCATTATTGGTGCCGGCGTTCGTATTGGCCCCTTCTGCTTTGTCGGATCTCAGGTGGAAATTGGCGCTGGCACGGAACTGAAATCCCATGTCGTCGTTAATGGTATAACCAAGATCGGCTGCGATAATCAGATTTATCAATTTGCCTCTATTGGCGAGGCGAATCAGGATCTGAAATATGCAGGCGAGCCTACTCGCGTTGAGATCGGTTCACGTAACCGTATCCGTGAAAGTGTTTCTATCCACCGTGGTACGGTTCAAGGTGGTGGATTAACTAAAGTAGGTAGCGACAATTTACTGATGATTAATGCTCATATCGCCCATGACTGTATCATTGGTGATCGTTGCATTCTTGCGAACAATGCAACTTTGGGTGGTCATGTGGAAATTGACGACTATGCCATTATTGGCGGTATGACTGCTATCCATCAATTCTGCGTGATTGGTGCGCATGTGATGGTAGGCGGTTGTTCAGGGGTTGCTCAGGATGTGCCTCCTTATGTCATTGCTCAGGGTAATCATGCAACACCATTTGGTATCAATATTGAAGGGTTAAAGCGTCGCGGTTTTGACAAAGAATCACTTCATGCGATCCGTAATGCTTACAAGTTGTTGTACCGCAGTGGTCGGACGCTGGATGAAGTGAAACCAGAAATTGCCGAATTGGCGGAGCAAGCTCCGGCGGTTAAGGCATTCAGTGATTTCTTTGCGCGCTCTACTCGCGGTATTATTCGCTAACTTATGCAAAATAGCCCATTAGCTGTTGATTGTCCGTCGTATGCCAGGCGTCCTTTAACTATCGGTTTAGTGGCCGGAGAAACTTCCGGCGACATCTTAGGCGCTGGATTAATTCGTGCGCTGAAAGCTCAGGTACCCGATGCCCGCTTTGTTGGTGTTGCTGGGCCGCTGATGCAAGCTGAGGGATGTGAAGCCTGGTACGAGATGGAAGAGTTGGCAGTGATGGGCGTTGTTGAAGTATTAGAACGCCTGCCACGGTTGCTCAAGATCCGCAAAGATCTGACCCAACGCTTTAGTGAACTCTCCCCGGATGTTTTCGTGGGTATCGATGCACCTGATTTCAATATCACCCTTGAAGGGCGTTTGAAGCAGCGCGGCATCCGAACTATTCATTATGTCAGCCCATCTGTTTGGGCCTGGCGACAAAAACGTGTTTTCAAAATTGGTAAAGCGACCGATATGGTGCTGGCTTTTCTTCCTTTTGAAAAAGCGTTTTACGATCGTTTTAATGTTCCATGCCGCTTTATTGGCCATACCATGGCCGATGCCATGCCCTTAATACCAGATAAGCAAGCGGCAAGAGCAGAATTGGGGCTTGCGCTACAGGCGCCATGTCTGGCCCTGTTGCCGGGTAGTCGCCATTCAGAAGTAGAAATGCTCAGTGCCGACTTTCTGCGTACCGCTGTTATCTTGAGGCAACAACTGCCTGAACTGGAAGTGCTGGTTCCATTGGTTAACAGCAAGCGCCGTGAGCAGTTTGAGCGAATCAAAGCTGAAGTTGCCCCTGACTTACCCGTTCATTTATTAGATGGCAATGCCCGTGTGGCGATGATTGCCAGCGATGCTACCTTGCTGGCCTCTGGTACTGCTGCGTTGGAATGTATGTTAGCGAAATGCCCAATGGTGGTCGGTTACCGTATGAAACCTTTCACTTTCTGGCTGGCAGAACGATTAGTCAAAACCCCTTATGTTTCATTACCGAATCTGTTGGCAGGCGAAGAGCTGGTGACAGAATTGTTGCAGCAAGAGTGCCAACCACAAAAATTAGCCGATGCGTTGTTACCGCTGTTGCAAGGTGGCGATGCAGTTGAGGCGTTAAAAGAACGTTTCCTGATTTTGCATCAGAGCATCCGTTGTGGCGCAGATAAACAGGCAGCACAAGCGGTATTGGAGTTAGCAGGTCGATGACTGATATTTTTATATACCCGCAGGCGAATTTGATTGCCGGTGTGGATGAAGTTGGCCGTGGCCCATTAGTGGGCGCGGTTGTTACTGCGGCGGTTATTCTCGATCCAAAACGGCCAATTGTCGGTCTGGCGGACTCGAAAAAACTGAGTGAGAAGCGCCGTTTGTCACTTTATGACGAAATTACTGATAAGGCACTGTCATGGAGCCTTGGTCGCGCTGAGCCAGAAGAGATTGATCACCTAAATATATTGCATGCAACAATGTTGGCAATGCAAAGAGCGGTAGCCGGATTGCATATCGTACCCGATTATGTGCTGATTGATGGTAACCGTTGCCCAAAACTGGCAATGCCTTCGCTGGCCGTCGTAAAAGGGGACAGCCGAGTCGCGGAGATCAGTGCCGCATCTATTCTGGCTAAAGTGACCCGTGATCGTGAAATGACTGAACTGGATCTCATTTTCCCCGAATATGGTTTTGCGCAGCACAAAGGGTATCCAACAGCTCTCCATCTAGAGAGATTGGTGGCTTTAGGGGCGACAGAACACCATCGGCGTAGCTTTGGCCCGGTTAAGCGTGTTCTGGGCTTGGCGTAAGCAGCATAGTACCCTCATGACATACATACCCAAAATACTTAGTGTTGCAGGTAGGCTGCAAACGAATAAATACCGATGAGTGCAAGACGGTAAGTGATTCGGATGACTGAGTGCGGCTAACATTGCTGCAACGTTAAGTAGCACGGGTATAGAGATATGATGCCTCGGTTATAAACTACCGGGGATATGATTCAATCCACTAATTTCTGGTGTCTGGATATGGCCGAACCTCGTTTTGTCCACCTGCGTGTTCACAGCGATTATTCCATGATCGATGGATTAGCCAAGATTGTACCCTTGGTGAAGAGAGCTGCTGCGTTAGGTATGCCCGCTCTGGCCATTACTGACTTTACTAACCTTTGTGGTTTGGTGAAATTCTACGGTAGCGCCCACGGTGCTGGGATTAAACCCATCATTGGCGCAGATTTCTACGTGCAAAGTGAAATCTTGGGGGATGAGTTGGCTCACCTCACCGTGTTGGCACGCAATAATGAAGGTTACCAAAACCTCACCTTATTGATCTCCGAAGCTTACCAGCGTGGTTATGGCGCTGCTGGCCCGATCATTGATCGCGATTGGCTTATCAAGCATAAAGAAGGGTTGATTCTGCTATCCGGTGGCCGGATGGGGGATGTCGGCAAGTTTATGCTGCGCGGTAATCAGGCTCAGGTTGACCAGTGCCTTGAATTTTATCAAGAGCACTTCCCTGGCAGTTACTATTTGGAGCTAATCCGTACCGGTCGGCCAGATGAAGAGAACTATCTTCATGCGGCAGTCACTTTAGCGACTGAGCGCGGATTGCCCGTTGTTGCGACTAATGATGTGCGTTTTATCGCTGAGTCTGACTTTGACGCTCATGAGATCCGCGTTGCTATTCACGATGGATTTACATTGGTCGATCCTAAGCGGCCTAAAAATTATAGCCCGCAACAGTTTATGCGCGATGAAGAACAGATGTGTGAGCTGTTTGCGGATATTCCTGAAGCGTTGATCAATAGTGTTGAAATAGCCAAACGTTGTAACGTTACCATCCGCCTTGGGGAATATTTTTTACCGCAGTTCCCTACCGGTGAGATGAGCACGGAAGATTTTCTGGTAGAAAAATCTAAGCAAGGTTTGGAGGAACGCCTGGAGTTTCTCTTCCCCGATCCTGAAGTACGGGTGCAAAAACGGCCAGAATATGACGAGCGGCTCGATATTGAGCTGAAAGTTATCAACCAGATGGGTTTTCCAGGTTACTTCTTGATAGTAATGGAGTTTATCCAGTGGTCGAAAGATAATGGTGTTCCGGTAGGGCCAGGGCGAGGCTCAGGTGCGGGTTCTCTGGTGGCTTATGCGCTGAAAATTACCGATCTGGATCCGCTGGAATTTGACCTGCTGTTCGAACGTTTCCTTAACCCCGAACGTGTATCAATGCCTGACTTCGACGTTGACTTCTGTATGGAGAAACGCGATCTGGTGATTGAACATGTGGCCGAAATGTATGGCCGCGATGCTGTTTCTCAGATTATTACCTTCGGTACTATGGCTGCCAAAGCGGTTATCCGCGATGTGGGCCGCGTTTTGGGCCACCCTTATGGCTTTGTTGACCGAATCTCAAAATTGGTACCGCCTGATCCAGGAATGACGCTGGAAAAGGCGTTTGCCGCTGAGCCGCAACTGCCTGAAATTTATGAGGCAGATGAAGAGGTTAGGGCGCTGATTGATATGGCGCGTAAGCTGGAAGGGGTAACGCGTAACGCTGGGAAACACGCCGGTGGGGTGGTTATCGCGCCGACCAAAATTACTGATTTTGCGCCGCTCTATTGTGATGCGGAAGGCAAAAACCCGGTTACTCAGTTCGATAAAAATGATGTGGAATATGCCGGTCTGGTGAAGTTTGACTTCCTCGGTTTGCGTACGCTAACTATCATTAATTGGGCGCTGGAGATGATCAATGCCAAGCGCGCCAAAACTGGGCTAGAACCGATAGATATCGCCTCTATTCCGCTGGAAGATAAGAAAAGCTTCGATATGCTGCAACGTTCGGAAACGACGGCAGTATTCCAGCTCGAATCCAGAGGAATGAAGGATTTGATCAAGCGGCTGAAGCCTGACTGCTTCGAGGATATGATAGCATTGGTGGCATTATTCCGCCCCGGCCCGCTGCAATCAGGGATGGTAGATAACTTTATTGACCGTAAACATGGCCGTGAAGCACTGTCTTACCCTGATATCGAATGGCAACATGAGTCCCTGAAACCGGTACTGGAGCCGACTTACGGCATCATCCTGTATCAGGAACAGGTGATGCAGATTGCGCAGGTTCTGTCTGGTTACTCCCTTGGCGGCGCTGATATGTTGCGCCGCGCTATGGGTAAGAAAAACCCGGCAGAGATGGCTAAACAGCGCTCGGTATTCGAAGATGGTGCAAAAAATCAGGGCGTTGACGGTGAATTGGCAATTAAAATCTTTGACCTGGTAGAGAAGTTTGCCGGTTATGGTTTTAACAAATCTCACTCCGCCGCTTATGCTTTGGTGTCTTACCAGACATTGTGGTTAAAAGCACACTATCCGGCTGAATTTATGGCTGCGGTAATGACCGCCGATATGGATAACACCGATAAAGTCGTTGGTCTGGTTGATGAATGCTGGCGTATGGGGCTGAAAATTCTGCCGCCGGAAATTAACAGTGGCCTGTATCATTTCCATGTAAATGATGAAGGCGAAATTGTTTACGGGATTGGTGCCATCAAGGGCGTTGGTGAAGCGCCGATTGAGGCGATTCTGGAGGCGCGTAAAGAGGGCGGCCACTTCAAAGATTTGTTTGATTTATGTGCGCGCGTCGATACGAAAAAACTGAACCGGCGGATCTTAGAAAAGTTGATCATGTCGGGTGCTTTTGACCGTTTGGGGCCGCACCGTGCCGCGTTAATGAGTTCATTAGGCGAAGCGTTGAAAGCCGCAGACCAACATGCGAAGGCTGAGGCCATCGGTCAGGCAGATATGTTTGGCGTATTGGCTGATGCACCTGAGCAGGTTGAGCAATCTTATGCTAATGTGCCGCCGTGGCAGGAACAAATTGTTTTAGACGGTGAGCGGGAAACGCTGGGGTTATACCTAACCGGCCACCCGATTACCCAATATCTAAAGGAAATAGAACGTTATGCCGGCGGGCAGCGTTTGAAAGATATGCATCCGACGGATCGGGGCAAAATGACCACTGCGGTAGGGCTGGTAATCGCTGCAAGGGTTATGGTAACAAAACGCGGGAATCGCATTGGTATTTGTACTTTGGATGACCGCTCCGGGCGTCTGGAGGTGATGCTATTCACCGATGCATTGGAAAAATATCAGCATTTATTGGAAAAAGACCGTATCCTGATAGCTACTGGACAGGTCAGCTTTGATGACTTTAGTGGCGGGCTTAAAATGACCGCCCGTGAGTTAATGGACATCAGTGAAGCTCGTGAAAAATATGCCCGTGGGCTTGCTATATCGCTGACCGACAGGCAAATTGATGACCAGCTTTTGAACCGTCTCCGTCAGTCGTTGGAACCCCATCGAGCGGGGACGATCCCAGTGCATCTTTATTACCAACGGGAAGATGCTCGCGCCCGGCTGCGGTTTGGAGCCACATGGCGCGTGACGCCCACCGATCGCTTATTGATAGATTTGCGAACGCTGGTAGGTAATGAACAGGTGGAACTGGAATTTGACTAAAATAGGAATGCTATGAGTCTGAATTTTCTTGATTTTGAACAGCCGATTGCAGAGCTGGAAGCGAAAATTGACTCGCTGACTGCAGTCAGCCGTCAAGACGAAAAATTAGATATTAATCTGGATGAAGAGGTCCAGCGTCTGCGAGAGAAAAGTCTTGAGCTGACGCGTAAAATTTTCTCGGACCTTGGCGCATGGCAGATTGCCCAACTGGCACGCCACCCTCGTCGTCCTTATACCCTGGATTATATCGCTAATATCTTTACTGATTTCGAAGAACTGGCGGGTGATCGCGCATATGCCGACGACAAAGCTATTGTCGGTGGTATTGCTCGTCTGGAAGGTCGCCCGGTGATGATCATTGGTCATCAAAAAGGCCGCGAAACCAAAGAGAAAATTCGTCGTAACTTTGGTATGCCGGCACCAGAAGGTTATCGTAAGGCACTGCGTCTGATGGAGATGGCTGAGCGCTTTAAGCTGCCAATCATTACTTTCATTGATACACCTGGGGCGTATCCCGGTGTTGGTGCAGAAGAGCGTGGCCAGTCTGAAGCCATCGCACGTAACCTGCGCGAGATGTCACGTCTGAATGTACCTATTGTTTGTACCGTCATTGGTGAAGGTGGTTCAGGCGGTGCATTAGCCATTGGTGTTGGCGATAAAGTGAATATGCTGCAATACAGCACCTATTCCGTTATCTCCCCAGAGGGTTGCGCTTCTATTCTGTGGAAAAGTGCCGATAAAGCACCATTAGCCGCAGAAGCTATGGGTATCACGGCTCATCGTCTGAAAGAATTAAAGATGATTGACTCGGTTATCCCTGAACCTTTAGGCGGCGCGCACCGTGATTACATCGCTATTGCTGCTTCTTTGAAGGCGCAATTGTTGGCTGATCTTAGTGATCTGGATGTTTTGAATGACGAAGAGTTATTGAATCGTCGTTATCAGCGTCTGATGAATTACGGCTATTGCTGATTAAGCATATCCGGTTTATCGGGTATCGCAGAGAAATATTGAAATCCGGCTCATATATTATGGGCCGGATTTTTTTGCTTATAGACTCTGAGTAATAATATCTAACCCCATAATAATTTTGGCAAAAATTAAAATTCATGTTGTTATAGATAATTAGCGGACAATATGAGGATTCACCGATGAATATCATCGCAATCATGGGGCCGATGGGGGTTTACTACAAAGATGAACCTATTCGTGAATTGAACGATGCCCTACTGGCCAAAGGTTTTCAGCTTATCTACCCTCAGGATCGTGGTGATCTGCTTAAACTGATCGAGCATAATGCGCGGATTATTGGTGTGATTTTCGATTGGGACCAGCACAGTGATGAGCTTTGCACTGAAATTAATGATCTGAACGAGTATCTCCCACTTTACGCGTTTATCAATACTACCTCCTCATTAGATGTCAGTTTAAATGAAATGCGGATGGCACTTTATTTCTTTGAATATGCATTGAATGCGGCAGATGATATTGCACAACATATTGAACAATATACCGCCGAGTATATGGATAGCATCACTCCGCCGTTAACCAAAGCGTTGTTTAATTACGTTAAAGAAGGGAAATATACCTTCTGCACGCCAGGGCATATGGCAGGGACAGCATTTCAAAAAAGCCCGGTAGGCAGCTTATTCTATGACTTCTTTGGTGCTAACACCCTCAAGGCGGATGTGTCGATTTCAGTGACTGAACTCGGATCATTATTAGATCACAGTGGCCCTCATCTGGAAGCTGAAGAATATATTGCCCGTACTTTCAACGCTGAGCAGAGCTATATGGTGACGAATGGGACATCAACGGCAAATAAAATCATTGGCATGTATTCGTCTCCCTCTGGCAGTACGGTATTGATTGACCGTAATTGTCATAAGTCTCTGACACATCTTCTGATGATGACCAATATCATCCCGCTATATTTGCGCCCGGCCCGTAATGCTTACGGTATTTTGGGTGGCATCCCGCAGCACGAATTTACGCGCGAATCCATTACTGAGAAAATTGCACAAACCAAAAGTGCCAGTTGGCCGGTGCATGCGGTGATAACGAACTCGACCTATGATGGGCTGCTCTATAATACTGATTATATTAAGCAAACACTGGATGTCCCTTCAATTCACTTTGATTCCGCCTGGGTGCCTTATACCAATTTCCATGAGATCTATGAAGGGAAAAGTGGCATGAGCGGGGAACGGGTTGCGGGCAAAGTTTTCTATGAAACGCAATCGACACATAAATTATTGGCGGCATTCTCTCAAGCTTCGATGATTCATATTAAAGGTGATTACAATGAAGGCACTTTTAACGAAGCTTATATGATGCACACCACCACTTCACCGAATTACGGCATTGTGGCATCAATGGAAACTGCCGCAGCAATGATGCGTGGTAAACCGGGCAGGCGCATGATTATGCGCTCCATTGAGCGTGCGATGCATTTTCGCAAAGAGGTTCGCCGTTTACGTTCACAGAGTGACAACTGGTTCTTTGATGTCTGGCAGCCAGAAGATATTGATGAAATTGCCTGTTGGCCGTTGCAACCGGGGCAAAAGTGGCATGGCTTCAGCAATGCAGATGCAGATCATATGTATCTGGATCCGATCAAAGTGACCATCCTGACGCCGGGTATGAGCAGTGAAGGGGAACTTGAAGACGAAGGGATCCCTGCCGCACTGGTTGCTAAATTTCTCGATGAACGCGGCATCGTGGTAGAGAAAACCGGGCCATATAATTTGCTGTTCCTGTTCAGTATTGGTATTGATAAAACCAAGGCGATGAGCTTATTGCGCGGCCTAATGGAGTTTAAGCGCGCTTATGATCTTAACTTGCGGGTTAAAAACATGCTGCCGGATCTGTTTGCTGAAGATCCCGATTTTTACCGTCATATGCGCATTCAAGATCTGGCCGCCGGTATCCACCAATTGATCCGTAAACATGACTTACCCCGTTTAATGCGCCAGTCTTTTGATGTACTGCCAGAGATGAAACTCACGCCGTATGACATGTTCCAACAGCAGATTCGCGGTAATATAGCGGCCTGCGAAATGTGTGATTTGATAGGCAAAGTCGTGGCCAACATGATTTTACCTTACCCGCCGGGGGTACCGTTGGTTATGCCGGGTGAAATGATCAGCGAAGAGAGCCGTGCAGTCTTGGACTTCCTGCTGATGCTGTGTGCCATCGGTGCACATTACCCTGGGTTTGAAACAGATATTCACGGTGCTAAACGCGATGATGATGGTCGCTATTGGGTCAATGTACTGAAGACAAATGATTAAACTGGAGTAATACATGCTAGCAATACGTCAGATACATCATATTGCAATCATTGGTTCAGATTATCAGGTTAGCAAAAAATTCTATTGTGAGGTGCTGGGATTCACGCTAATTAGCGAGGTTTATCGTGAAGAACGCGGCTCGTGGAAAGCCGATTTAGCCTTAAACGGACAATATACGGTCGAGCTGTTTTCTTTTCCTTCCCCTTCGGCACGGCCTAGCCAGCCAGAGGCTTGTGGCTTACGCCACCTGGCTTTTCAGGTTGATAATATTGAGCAGGCAGTTAGAGAACTGAGGGCTGCTGGTGTGATTTGCGAAGCGGTTCGCATTGATCCCTATACCCAATCACGTTTTACTTTCTTTACTGATCCAGATGGTTTACCTCTAGAGCTATACGAAATAACACTGGAATAACATGAACTCAGCTACCTTTACGCCTAATGTGCTACTCAATCCTCTATTCGCGCAATTGGGTGACCATCGCCATGTGCTGGTGGGGTTCAGTGGTGGGTTGGATTCCAGCGTATTACTGCATTTATTGGTTAGCTTGCGCCAACAACTGCTCCCTGAGTTGAAAGTCCGCGCGATTCATATTCATCACGGATTAAACCCATTGGCAGACTGTTGGGTAAAACATTGCCAGCAGCAATGCGATCAATGGGACGTTCCACTTGAAGTGGTACGAGTGAATATTGATCCGCGACACAATGGAATAGAGGCCGCCGCCAGAACCGCTCGCTATCAGGCATTTTCCTCACATTTAGCTGCCAATGAAGTGCTACTTACTGCTCAGCATCTGGATGACCAGTGTGAAACTTTCCTACTGGCACTCAAGCGGGGCAGTGGCCCCGCGGGGCTGTCCTCAATGGCAGGCAGAATGCCGTTTGCCCACAGCCAGTTGTTGCGCCCATTGTTGGCCTTTTCCCGCGAAACACTAGAGAACTATGCTCAAGTACAGCAACTACGGTGGATTGAAGATGACAGCAATCAGGACAATCGTTTCGATCGTAATTTCCTGCGATTAAGTGTGTTACCTCTACTTAATCAGCGCTGGCCGCATTTTGCGCAAGCAACGGCGCGCAGTGCAAGCCTGTGCGCTGAGCAGGAACAGTTACTGGATGAGTTGTTGGCAGATAATCTGCAACAACTGCAAAACCCCGATGGTGCACTTTCCATTGAGGGGCTATTACTGGCTTCAGAAGCCAAGCGCGGGGCAATATTACGCCGTTGGTTAGCTGGCGGGGGAGCGTTGATGCCATCGCAAAACCAACTGCAACGTTTGTGGTTAGAAGTTGCTATGGCAAGGCAAGATGCAGAACCTCAGCTTACTCTGGGGGCGCATCAGGTTCGCCGTTTCCGGCAATATTTATATCTATTGCCGCAGCTAGCTGAGATAAGTATGCGGCATCTACCTTGGGCTAACGTTGAGGCTGGGTCTAATCATGCAGTAGCACCGCCTGATCCTTTGGTTTTACCGGCTAATTTGGGGATACTGAGTTTGACTACTGAAGGGGGGCAAGCCGTCAGGACTGCCACTATCGGTGAGATAATTAGCGTCCGTTTCGGTTTACAGGGTGAGATCAAAATTGTCGGGCGGCACCATTCACGCCATAGCAAAAAGATATGGCAAGAGTTGGGCGTACCGCCGTGGCAACGGGAACGTATTCCGCTGCTCTACTTTGGTGAACAATTAATTGCTGCGGCCGGCGTGTTTGTGGCTCAGGCTGGCCAGGCGAAGGAAGGCGAACCCTGTTGGCACCTGAATTGGGCCAAAGCGAAATAATAAAATAACAACAAACAGAACAGTCCATTTTTGAGGAGCAATGATGAAATTAGTCGTCAGTATAATGGTGTTATTGGGATTGAGTAGTTTTTCGGCATTGGCAAAAAATGATATCGAAGCAGGGCGGGTTAAATCTGCCAGTTGTGTGGCTTGTCATGGTGCGCAGGGTAAGGTTTCAGTGCCGATGTATCCTAATCTGGCTGGGCAAAATGCCCTGTATTTAGAACAGTCATTAAAGGCGTATAAAAAAGGGGAGCGAACGGGTGGGCAAGCTGGGGTGATGCAGGCTTATGTTACGCCTTTAACTGACGAGGATTTCTCAGATCTGGCTGCTTACTATGCCAGTTTAAAACCTTGATAAATAATTTAATAGGTCGTTATTACTACACCCAAAGCAATTGGTGTTACAGCAAAAATTCCGATGAGCTAACATTGGTCAGTGATTGGGGGGGAGTTCCGCTAACACAATAGTAGTCACGTCAAGTCAGAAGAGGACGGGCCACTTTTCAGCGGCCCATCATCAATATCACGGGATGAAGCTATGATGCACTCACCACGACAGTGCCTATCTCGGGGTGACTGAAGCTGGCGATGTAGTCCAGGCGCAACTCGCGCATAGTCCCTTCTTGCTCGACAATCAGGTATTCGACCTTTTTTCTCAGCAGCAGATCGCTGGCTTTACCTTCTACGATCTCACCGCCTCTCAACTTCAACGTCAGTATCAGGTGATGTTGGCAGGCGAGCTCTAGATTATCGTAGTCATCACAATTGATGGGTTGATACTCTTCACTCATCGACATAATCGCTCACCAATAAGTTAGCGGCGGCAAAGGCCGCCTGTTCCCTAACGGAGGACGGTAGTGCGTCGTTAGCCGCAACTTCGTCCAATGCTTTCAATACACAGCGCAATGCGTCTGGTACGTAACCCAGATCGCCACTTCCAATTTGGGCATAAAAACGGCGTACTAATTCACAGTATTGCTGCACAGTAATCCTCCTGGAAAAGTTTAACCCAGTAGATTCTCAGCGGAAGCGACACACTGTCAACCTACGAAGATAAACTCTGAACTTATAAGGACTATAGCACAGGAGTGATAGAGATATTAGAGTGCGGCACAAGGTTTCTTTTTAGCATTGATGCCACTAATCGTTCTCTTTATGCAGGGTTGGCTGGCTGCTGGCAGACCTGATCAAGTACACTGTCCGCCAGATAATTAAGAGGTCACCCATGGCACTAAAAGCAACCATCCATAAAGCTGCTGTTAACATCGCAGATATGGATCGTAATTTTTTTCAGGATATTAACCTGACTATCGCGCAACACCCCTCCGAAACTGACCAGCGGATGATGCTGCGGTTACTTGCATGGATCTGCCACGCTGATGAACGTTTGCAGTTTACTAAAGGTCTGAGTGCTGACGATGAGCCGGAGATTTGGCGTCATAATGACCATAACGGTATTGAATTGTGGGTAGAGTTGGGGTTACCAGAGGAAAAACGGCTACGTAAAGCCTGTAATCAGTCACAGCAAGTGGTGTTGTATGCCTACAGTGAACGTGCCGCCAAGGTGTGGTGGCCACAAGTCCGGGATAAGTTGTCCGGGCACCGCAATCTGCGGGTACGCTTCTTGGGTGATGAGCTGATGGCAAAGTTGGCGGCACTTGCTAATCGTAATATGTCGTTACAGGCCACGTTGCAAGAGGGAACTATTTGGTTGTCGGATGCTCAGAATAATCTGGAAATTAGTTTTGATGAATGGCAATGCGATGGGCAATAAGCGTGCTGATTATATCTAATCATGTCAGTCTACCCGACAGCGAGATTGAGCTGACGGCGATCCGGGCGCAAGGTGCGGGGGGGCAGCACGTCAATAAAACCTCAACTGCTATTCATTTGCGCTTTGACATTAAGGCTTCAAGCCTGCCAGATTACTATAAAGAAAGGTTATTATTGCTAAACAGTCATTTGATGACGGCGGAAGGCATCGTTATCATCAAAGCGCAAGAATACCGCAGCCAGGATATGAATCGTGAGGCGGCATTGGCGCGGCTGGTGGCATTAATTCGGCAGGCAATGGTGGTGGAAAAGGCTCGCCGGGCGACAAAACCGACCAAAGGCTCAAAAATAAGACGAGTCGAGGGCAAAGTCCGCAAAGGTGCGACCAAAGCGCTGCGCGGTAAAATACATCAGGAGTGATGCCGATATTTGGCCGGGGATTTAAACATTGTGGCTAATGTGGCCTCACTCCTTATATATCGTACACAGTATGGGAGAATAGCTGTGAAAAAATTAACAATAACGCTGTTTTTGGCAGTAGGTGCACTGTCATTATTAGGTTGTAACAATCGGCATCAACCGGTTGAACAGGCTCTACAACCTATGCAGCAAAGCTATCAGGGGGTATTACCCTGCGCGGATTGCAGTGGTTTGGATACCTCACTGTTCCTTGATAGCGATGGGACTTTTATCCTGAAGGAAATTTATCGTGGCAGTGCTCATGCAGGCGATAACAAAGAGGGCGATCAAACCTTTGCTGAATACGGTACGTGGGCGCGTACTGCGGATAAGCTGGTACTCACTAATGGGCAAGGGGAGAAACGCTACTTTCGGCCAGTAGGTAAAAATTTGGTGATGCTTGACCAACAAGGGTTGGCGATAAAGTCCACACTGAATTATCAGCTTACGCCGAGTGATCAACCGTTACCCAAAACGCCGATGCCATTGAGCGGTATGTATAAGTATTTTGCTGATGCCGCCGTATTTACCGATTGTGCTACCGGCCGAACCTTCCCGGTTGAGAATAATATTGCACTGGAAACCGGATATTTAAAGGCCCGTAAAAAGGTGGGTGAACCGGTATTTTTAACCCTTAATGGCCATTTTGATGTGCGACCATCGATGGAAGAAGGGCAATCAGACAAAACGCTGATTCCGGCTGATAACATTAAGTTTAATGCCAGTAAGAGCTGCGCCAGTAAATAGAATCTATCCGTTGCTGCAATAAAAAGCCGCTGGTAGTGAGTTAACTATCCAGCGGCTCAGCGGTTTACTTAGCGTCAATTAGCGCTTGATTTGGCCCAGCAGGAAATCAATGATTTCGCTGGTTTTAATCATCTGCTTCTCACCAACACGGCGGTTTTTGTATTCCACCTCTTCGCTGTCGAGATTGCGGTCACCAATCACGATATTGTGTGGTACGCCAATCAGTTCCATATCCGCAAACATCACGCCTGGGCGCTCTTTACGGTCATCGAGAATAACATCAATACCATGTGAACGCAGAGTGGCATACAGCTCTTCCGCCAACTCTTTCACGCGGAAAGATTTGTGCATGTTCATTGGCAAAATTGCAACCTGGAACGGTGCAATCGCATCAGGCCAAATAATGCCACGATCGTCATGATTCTGCTCAATGGCAGCCGCTACCACACGGGATACGCCAATACCGTAACAACCCATGGTCATCACTTGGTTACGGCCATCTTCGCCCTGAACCGTGGCTTTCATCGCTTCCGAGTATTTAGTGCCTAACTGGAAGATATGACCGACTTCAATACCACGCTTGATCTGCAACGTGCCTTTGCCATCAGGGCTGATATCGCCTTCAACCACATTCCGTAAATCGGCAATTTGTGGCAGCGGTAAGTCACGCTCCCAATTAATACCAAAATAGTGTTTGCCGTCGATATTCGCACCAGCACCAAAATCACTCATCACTGCCACGCTGCGATCAGCTACAACAGGCAACTGCAAATTAACCGGACCTAATGAACCTGGACCTGCGCCAATTACTGCACGAATCTCTTCTTCACTAGCAAAGGTCAGTGGTTTGGCGACTTGTGGCAGTTTCTCTGCTTTGATCTCATTGAGTTCATGATCACCGCGAACCAGCAACGCAACCAGCTTGTGACCACTCTCTTCGTGAGCGTGCACCATTAAGGTTTTCACGGTTTTCTCGATCGGCAGTTTGAACTGCTCAACGAGTTCAGCGATGGTTTTTGCATTCGGGGTATCAATGATACGCAGCTCTTCAGTCGCGACAGCCCGTGGCGCTGAAGGGGCCACTGCTTCAGCAAACTCGATGTTAGCGGCATAATCAGAACCGGTTGAGAACACGATATCGTCTTCGCCACTCTCGGCCAGCACCTGGAATTCATGAGATGCGCTGCCACCGATTGAACCAGTATCTGCCAGAACCGCACGGAAATTCAAATCCATACGAGAGAAAACCTTACTGTATGCCGCATACATCGCGTCGTAAGTTTCTTGCAAAGATTCTTGAGTGGTGTGGAAGGAATAAGCATCCTTCATCAGGAACTCGCGCGCACGCATCACGCCAAAACGTGGGCGAACTTCATCACGGAACTTGGTTTGAATTTGGAAGAAATTCAGCGGCAACTGCTTGTAAGAGTTGATCTCACCGCGAATCAGGTCAGTAATCACTTCTTCATGAGTTGGGCCGAGCACAAAAGGGCGCTCGCCGCGATCGACAAAACGCAACAGCTCAGGACCATACTGTTCCCAGCGGCCACTCTCTTGCCACAAATCGGCCGGTTGTACGACAGGCATTGAAACTTCAATAGCACCTGCGTTATTCATCTCTTCGCGCACGATGTTTTCGACTTTCTTCAACACCCGAACGCCGGTTGGCAACCAAGTATAAAGACCTGATGCCAGTTTACGGATCATTCCGGCACGAAGCATCAGTTGGTGGCTGATCACTTCAGCATCGGCAGGTGTCTCCTTTAGAGTGGAGAGCAGATATTGGCTAGTACGCATGATGTTTTGGTTCCATTAGCGCTGCAACAAATAGAGGCAGCCAAAAAAGTAAAAAGTGGTTTAGTTTACCAGCGTGTACGGGTTGTCAAAAGAGAGTTGGGTGAAATTTAGCGTGGGTCGAGCGACAACACTTCCGTTTGCTGGCCCATAACCCGCCAACGCACATTAAATTCCAGTAACAGAACTGCGTATTCACGGCTTTCATTATCGTCTTTACGGTACGCCGGGCGAGGGTCTTGTGCCAGAACCTGGGTGATAAAACGCCGCAAATGTGGATAACGCGCCTGTTGCTGTACTAACTGTTGCTCGGCGATGGTAGAGAAACACACCTGCATATCTGCATCTGGGGCTGTCTGCGCAAAACCAGCGCGCGCCAGAGGCTGGCTCTCGGCAAAAGGCAGATAGGGTTTAATGTCAATCACCGGGGTACCATCAACCAGATCCAGACTACCCAACTCCAGAATCACCTCTGCGCCCTGGCAACGTATCCCTTTCAGTTCAATCAACGACATGCCGATAGGATTTGGCCGGAAAGTGGAGCGAGTGGCAAATACCCCCATCCGTGTATTACCGCCTAAACGTGGCGGGCGAACAGTCGGACGCCAACCACCCTCCATGGTTTGATGGAAAACGAACATCACCCATACATGACTGAAGTCAGATAACCCACGCACGGCTTCCGGTTGATTATAGGGTGCCAATAACTGTAACTCACCACCGCCATCTTCAATTAGACCGGGCTGCCTTGGCACCGCAAACTTTTCTTTATAGGGTGAGCGAATCACCCCGATCTGATTAAAGGAAAATACACTCATTTTGATGAAACATTCAGTGCAGAACCTTGGCATACCGCTTGTTGATAGCAGCCAGGAACGCCACTTTGTATTTCACATCCGTGTAGCAGGACTGCATTGGCTTTCATATAAGAAGCACGCGTCTGCATTCGCTTACGGGCGGTGGCGATACTGGCTGGAGAGTCCTGAACGGTCGATTGGCAAGACTCACCGGATACTTCGCCTAAGTCGCGGAAAGGCTTGCCAACAAGCTCTTCAGCACTTTTATAAAGTTTTACCGGTGCCGGACGAGGGGCTACCGTTGGGCTGGGTTTAGCCACCGGAGGGGGTTGCTTAACCGGGTTTTCTGTGGTGGATGGCTTTGATTGAAGCATGGAGCATCCAGTTAGCGAAAGTGCTAACAGACACAGAGGTAACGCACGCATAGAAATTCCTCAGCCTTTTTTATTTAAGAGGCGCTATTGAAGCAATCTATGATGCAAATAACAAGACGGGCCATGGCCCGTCTTGCAATATATTTAGCAAACACTGATTTTAGCTAACGCCATATTCAGCAAAATAGCCAATTAACACTTACCAGCCTTTTACTGCACCACCGTTGAATGCTTTGTTTGCTGCATCGTAAACTTCATCAGACTGATAT
The DNA here is from genome assembly GCF_002073315.2 of Yersinia sp. FDAARGOS_228. Lineage (NCBI taxonomy): Bacteria > Pseudomonadati > Pseudomonadota > Gammaproteobacteria > Enterobacterales > Yersiniaceae > Yersinia > Yersinia sp. FDAARGOS_228. The sequence goes on along the minus strand of NZ_CP020409.2, from coordinate 4,556,289 downwards.
GCCTGAACGAATTTCTTCACGTTTTCCGCATCTTTATTGTCTTCGCGGGCTACGATCAGATTGACGTAAGGTGACTCTTTATCTTCCACGAACAAGCCATCTTTAGCCGGTGTTAAGCCAATCTGGCTGGCGTAGGTGGTATTGATAATCGCCAAGGCGATTTGTTGGTCATCCAAAGAACGTGGTAACTGAGGGGCTTCCAATTCAACCAGTTTCAGGTTTTTAGGATTTTCAACCACATCCAACACGGTTGGCAGCAGACCAACGCCGTCTTTCAGTTTAATCAGACCCACTTTTTGCAGCAGCAACAGAGAACGGCCCAGATTGGTCGGGTCATTTGGCAGTGCGACCTGAGAACCCGGTTGTAACTCTTCCAATGACTTGATTTTCTTAGAGTAACCTGCAATCGGATAAACGAATGAGTTACCCACAGACACTAACTTATAACCACGATCTTTAATTTGCTGATCCAGATAAGGTTTGTGCTGGAAGGCATTCAGGTCAATATCACCTTTGCTCAATGCTTCGTTTGGCAATACATAGTCGTTAAAGGTAACCAGTTCAACATCCAGACCATATTTATCTTTTGCCACTTTTTGAGCAACTTCAGCAACTTGCTGCTCAGCGCCCACAATGACACCAACCTTAATGTGGTTTGGATCTTTCTCTGCCGGGCCGCAACCCACCAGAGCCAAGGTACCAATCAATGCACTGACTGCCGCGATAGATTTGAATTTTAAAGACATATCCCTTCCTCTATAGACATTCGTTAAGATGCGCCGCTGTGTGAGGCAGTCGCTATACCCTTAGTACTTGGCGCTGCCGGGTTGTTAGCTAGGTTCACTTACCCAAACCACTTATTTAAGTAAGTGATTCGGGGTGTGTTCGCTTGCTGCCTACCTGCAACATCAATTTCTTTGGGTAATTGATGTGTTAAGAACTATTTGTGGGTAACGGCTTTTACGATCCGATCGCCACTGAGCTGAATCAGGTAAACCAAAATTACTAATAATACCAATACAGTATTCATTACTGTGGCGTTATAGCCAATGTAACCATACTGATAACCGATCTGGCCTAAGCCACCGGCACCGACTGCACCACCCATCGCGGAATAACCGACCAGGGTAATTAATGTAATAGTGGCTGCATTCACCAAGCCAGGTAGGGCTTCGGGCAACAACACCTTTTTAATAATTTGCATTGGGGTCGCCCCCATCGCACGGGCCGCCTCAACCAAACCAGATGGAATCTCTAGTAGGGCATTCTCCACCATACGGGCAATAAAGGGAGCTGCACCGACTGTTAATGGTACAATCGCCGCCTGTAAACCGATCGATGTACCGACAATCATCCGAGTGAATGGAATCATCCATACCAATAAGATAATAAAAGGTATGGAACGGAAAATATTCACAACCCCAGACAGGGTGCGGTAAATCTTATTGTTGGCGATAATTTGCCCTGGGCGGGTGACATACAGCAGCACCCCAACCGGTAGTCCCAGTACAAAACCAAAGAAACCAGACACAAAAGTCATCATCAGAGTTTCCCAAACGCCTCGGCCCATTAACCACATCATTGCCTCAGACATAACCCAGAACCTCTACTTTTACATGATGATCTTGCAAAAACTTGATAGCAGCGAGGCCATCTTGATCGTCGCCATGCAGCTCAGCTAGCATGACACCAAACTTAACGCCACCGGCATAATCCATCTGTGAACTGAGAATCCCGATATCAATATTGAAACGGCGCACCGCTTGCGAAATTAGCGGAGCGTCAACAGACTGGCCGGTGAACTCCAATTTCAGCAGTGGAACGCGATCCGCAGTTGGTTCCTGCGTCATACGCTGGGCGTAATCTTCTGGAATATCTAAATGAAGTGTTGATTGAATAAATTGTTGTGCCAGTGGGGTTTTCGGATGCGAAAATACTTCACTCACACTGTCTTTCTCAATCAACTTGCCTTCACTTATTACAGCAACCTGATCACAGATGCGTTTCACCACATCCATCTCATGAGTAATAAGTAAAATGGTTAGGCCCAAACGACGATTAATGTCTTTGAGCAACTCCAGAATCGAACGGGTGGTTGCCGGGTCTAATGCGCTGGTGGCTTCATCGCACAACAAGACTTTAGGGTTACTGGCTAAAGCACGTGCGATAGCAACACGCTGCTTCTGACCGCCAGACAGATTAGCCGGATAAGCATCTTGCTTATCAGCCAAACCAACCAGATCCAACAGTTCGGTAACTCTCTTCTTTATATCTGCGCGTGACGTGTTGTCCAGCTCAAGAGGCAACGCAATATTGCCATACACCGTGCGGGATGACAGTAAATTGAAATGCTGAAAAATCATACCGATTTGACGACGTGCGCGAGTCAATTGACCTTCGGATAATGTTGTTAGATCTTGGCCATCAACCAGAACCTGACCACTGGTTGGGCGCTCTAACATATTGGCACAGCGAATCAGTGTACTTTTACCGGCACCTGATGCACCGATAACGCCATAAATTTGCCCCGCAGGGACGTGTAGACTCACGTCTGTAAGCGCGGTAATGGTGCGCGAACCCTGTTGGAACACTTTGCTGATGTGAGAAAGTTTAATCATATTATTCTTATTTTATCGTCGTTTCCGTGGCTAGATAAAAAGTAAACTTCAGCGGAACCGAAGTATAGATTGGATGTTAAGGCGTCTAGATGGCTAAGTCAACTGGCAACCGCGATTCTCTTCCATTCTCAATCGGCAATAAAACATGCGATACTAATGGGGTTTACAGCCCTCAGGAGCAGATAAGTGACTCAGCCCGTCCCCGCAATATTTTTAGATCGTGATGGTACAATTAATGTTGATCACGGTTATGTCCACGAAATTGATAACTTCCAGTTTATAGACGGTGTTATTGATGCTTGTCGTGAATTGAAAGACATGGGTTTCGCTTTGGTATTGGTAACCAATCAATCGGGTATTGCACGCGGTATGTTTACCGAAGAGCAATTTGTAAGTCTCACCGAGTGGATGGATTGGTCTTTGGCTGATCGTGGTGTTGATCTGGATGGCATCTACTTCTGCCCGCATCACCCCGATGGCAGTGTAGCGGAGTTCCGTGAAACATGTGAATGCCGCAAACCGCTGCCAGGTATGTTACTGCAAGCACAAAGCGAATTGAACATTGATATGGCTTCTTCTTATATGGTTGGCGACAAAATTGAAGATATGCAGGCAGCATTAGCGGCTAATGTCGGTACTAAAGTGTTAGTCCGCACCGGTAAGCCTGTTAGCGCAGAAGGTGAGGCGATAGCTGATTGGGTGCTAAATAGCCTGGCTGATCTGCCAAAAGCGATAAAAACGCATCATAAGTAGCCGTTGCGTTCAAATAATCAGCAGTTGGAAAAAACTTTAAGATAAACCCTTGCCATTCTGAAGCGGCTCCCTATAATGCGCATCCATCGACACGGCGCTGTGAGCAACTTCACAGAGTGGCCGGGAAGAGCAGAGAAAATTAACTAATTAAGTTGTTGACTCTGTAGCGGGAAAGCGTATTATCTGCCTCCCGCGTTACCGTAAGATTCGCCGAAAGGCAAACGGGTAACGAACGCTCTTTAAAAATTTATCAGACAATCTGTGTGGGCACTCGCAAGACGATATCGAAGCCTGTTTCGGCAGGCAGAAGAAATATCAAAGTCTTGAAGAGTGACCAAAGCAGTACACATTTGAATTTCGGTTCGAATGCTTATTTGCAGAAAGTAATCTTTGAGCATTGCTATGTTAACTCATAGCAAATCAAACAAATCTTAAATTGAAGAGTTTGATCATGGCTCAGATTGAACGCTGGCGGCAGGCCTAACACATGCAAGTCGAGCGGCAGCGGGAAGTAGTTTACTACTTTGCCGGCGAGCGGCGGACGGGTGAGTAATGTCTGGGAAACTGCCTGATGGAGGGGGATAACTACTGGAAACGGTAGCTAATACCGCATGACCTCGCAAGAGCAAAGTGGGGGACCTTCGGGCCTCACGCCATCGGATGTGCCCAGATGGGATTAGCTAGTAGGTGGGGTAATGGCTCACCTAGGCGACGATCCCTAGCTGGTCTGAGAGGATGACCAGCCACACTGGAACTGAGACACGGTCCAGACTCCTACGGGAGGCAGCAGTGGGGAATATTGCACAATGGGCGCAAGCCTGATGCAGCCATGCCGCGTGTGTGAAGAAGGCCTTCGGGTTGTAAAGCACTTTCAGCGAGGAGGAAGGCAGTCGTGTTAATAGCACGATTGATTGACGTTACTCGCAGAAGAAGCACCGGCTAACTCCGTGCCAGCAGCCGCGGTAATACGGAGGGTGCAAGCGTTAATCGGAATTACTGGGCGTAAAGCGCACGCAGGCGGTTTGTTAAGTCAGATGTGAAATCCCCGCGCTTAACGTGGGAACTGCATTTGAAACTGGCAAGCTAGAGTCTTGTAGAGGGGGGTAGAATTCCAGGTGTAGCGGTGAAATGCGTAGAGATCTGGAGGAATACCGGTGGCGAAGGCGGCCCCCTGGACAAAGACTGACGCTCAGGTGCGAAAGCGTGGGGAGCAAACAGGATTAGATACCCTGGTAGTCCACGCTGTAAACGATGTCGACTTGGAGGTTGTGCCCTTGAGGCGTGGCTTCCGGAGCTAACGCGTTAAGTCGACCGCCTGGGGAGTACGGCCGCAAGGTTAAAACTCAAATGAATTGACGGGGGCCCGCACAAGCGGTGGAGCATGTGGTTTAATTCGATGCAACGCGAAGAACCTTACCTACTCTTGACATCCACAGAACTTAGCAGAGATGCTTCGGTGCCTTCGGGAACTGTGAGACAGGTGCTGCATGGCTGTCGTCAGCTCGTGTTGTGAAATGTTGGGTTAAGTCCCGCAACGAGCGCAACCCTTATCCTTTGTTGCCAGCACGTAATGGTGGGAACTCAAGGGAGACTGCCGGTGACAAACCGGAGGAAGGTGGGGATGACGTCAAGTCATCATGGCCCTTACGAGTAGGGCTACACACGTGCTACAATGGCAGATACAAAGTGAAGCGAACTCGCGAGAGCAAGCGGACCACATAAAGTCTGTCGTAGTCCGGATTGGAGTCTGCAACTCGACTCCATGAAGTCGGAATCGCTAGTAATCGTAGATCAGAATGCTACGGTGAATACGTTCCCGGGCCTTGTACACACCGCCCGTCACACCATGGGAGTGGGTTGCAAAAGAAGTAGGTAGCTTAACCTTCGGGAGGGCGCTTACCACTTTGTGATTCATGACTGGGGTGAAGTCGTAACAAGGTAACCGTAGGGGAACCTGCGGTTGGATCACCTCCTTACCTAACGATACGCATTGCGCAGTGTCCACACAGATTGTCTGATAGAAAGTAACGAGCAAATAAGGCCGGGCTGAGAGATTAGTCGGGCTTTAGTACCTTGTTGGGTCTGTAGCTCAGGTGGTTAGAGCGCACCCCTGATAAGGGTGAGGTCGGTGGTTCAAGTCCACTCAGACCCACCAACTCATCCTCATACTGCGTTACAGACACATTCGTTTATTCCCATAAACGTCGCGTGACTGCGCCTTGTCTGAGAATGAGTTATGCCGATAAGGTATTTTGCTTTTTATATGGGGCTATAGCTCAGCTGGGAGAGCGCCTGCCTTGCACGCAGGAGGTCAGCGGTTCGATCCCGCTTAGCTCCACCATATAAAAAAACTATTTCAAAACGTACTGCGGTCGCAAGGCACAGTGTGTTGTGAAATATTGCTCTTTAACAATCTGGAACAAGCTGAAAATTGAAACAATACAGCTGAAACTTATCTCTCCGTAGAATGACTGAGATAAGGATTAACCTGTATTAGAGTCTCTCAAATAATCGCAATGCCAATGTGTTAATCATTGTTGCAGTGTGAGCGAGAAGACACTCAGCCAGGCGTACAGCGCACAGCAACCGGAGTGAACTCAACGTTCATGAGGATTGCGCGCACTGCACAACACAGCAGAGTGTGTTCACAGCCACACCAATAACGAAGAAACATCTTTGGGTTGTGAGGTTAAGCGACTAAGCGTACACGGTGGATGCCTAGGCAGTCAGAGGCGATGAAGGGCGTGCTAATCTGCGAAAAGCGTCGGTAAGCTGATATGAAGCGTTACAACCGACGATACCCGAATGGGGAAACCCAGTGCAATTCGTTGCACTATTGCATGGTGAATACATAGCCATGCAAGGCGAACCGGGGGAACTGAAACATCTAAGTACCCCGAGGAAAAGAAATCAACCGAGATTCCCCCAGTAGCGGCGAGCGAACGGGGAAGAGCCCAGAGTCTGAATCAGTTTGTGTGCTAGTGGAAGCGTCTGGAAAGTCGCACGGTACAGGGTGATAGTCCCGTACACAAAAGCACACTTGCTGTGAACTCGATGAGTAGGGCGGGACACGTGACATCCTGTCTGAATATGGGGGGACCATCCTCCAAGGCTAAATACTCCTGACTGACCGATAGTGAACCAGTACCGTGAGGGAAAGGCGAAAAGAACCCCGGCGAGGGGAGTGAAATAGAACCTGAAACCGTGTACGTACAAGCAGTGGGAGCACCTTCGTGGTGTGACTGCGTACCTTTTGTATAATGGGTCAGCGACTTATATTTTGTAGCAAGGTTAACCGAATAGGGGAGCCGTAGGGAAACCGAGTCTTAACTGGGCGTCTAGTTGCAAGGTATAGACCCGAAACCCGGTGATCTAGCCATGGGCAGGTTGAAGGTTGGGTAACACTAACTGGAGGACCGAACCGACTAATGTTGAAAAATTAGCGGATGACTTGTGGCTGGGGGTGAAAGGCCAATCAAACCGGGAGATAGCTGGTTCTCCCCGAAAGCTATTTAGGTAGCGCCTCGTGAACTCATCTTCGGGGGTAGAGCACTGTTTCGGCTAGGGGGCCACCCCGGCTTACCAAACCGATGCAAACTCCGAATACCGAAGAATGTTATCACGGGAGACACACGGCGGGTGCTAACGTCCGTCGTGAAGAGGGAAACAACCCAGACCGCCAGCTAAGGTCCCAAAGTCATGGTTAAGTGGGAAACGATGTGGGAAGGCATAGACAGCCAGGATGTTGGCTTAGAAGCAGCCATCATTTAAAGAAAGCGTAATAGCTCACTGGTCGAGTCGGCCTGCGCGGAAGATGTAACGGGGCTAAACCATGCACCGAAGCTGCGGCAGCGACACTTAGGTGTTGTTGGGTAGGGGAGCGTTCTGTAAGCCGTTGAAGGTGACCTGTGAGGGTTGCTGGAGGTATCAGAAGTGCGAATGCTGACATAAGTAACGATAATGCGGGTGAAAAGCCCGCACGCCGGAAGACCAAGGGTTCCTGTCCAACGTTAATCGGGGCAGGGTGAGTCGACCCCTAAGGCGAGGCTGAAAAGCGTAGTCGATGGGAAACAGGTTAATATTCCTGTACTTGGTGTTACTGCGAAGGGGGGACGGAGAAGGCTAGGCTAGCCGGGCGACGGTTGTCCCGGTTTAAGCATGTAGGCGGAGTGACTTGGTAAATCCGGTTGCTTATCAACGCTGAGGTGTGATGACGAGCCACTACGGTGGTGAAGTAGTTGATGCCAAGCTTCCAGGAAAAGCCTCTAAGCATCAGGTAACATTAAATCGTACCCCAAACCGACACAGGTGGTCAGGTAGAGAATACTCAGGCGCTTGAGAGAACTCGGGTGAAGGAACTAGGCAAAATGGTGCCGTAACTTCGGGAGAAGGCACGCTGGCATTAGGTAATGGGACTTGCTCCCGGCGCCGAAGCCAGTCGCAGATACCAGCTGGCTGCAACTGTTTAATAAAAACACAGCACTGTGCAAACACGAAAGTGGACGTATACGGTGTGACGCCTGCCCGGTGCTGGAAGGTTAATTGATGGGGTCAGCCGCAAGGCGAAGCTCTTGATCGAAGCCCCAGTAAACGGCGGCCGTAACTATAACGGTCCTAAGGTAGCGAAATTCCTTGTCGGGTAAGTTCCGACCTGCACGAATGGCGTAATGATGGCCAGGCTGTCTCCACCCGAGACTCAGTGAAATTGAACTCGCTGTGAAGATGCAGTGTACCCGCGGCAAGACGGAAAGACCCCGTGAACCTTTACTATAGCTTGACACTGAACATTGAGCCTTGATGTGTAGGATAGGTGGGAGGCATCGAAGTGTGGACGCCAGTCTGCATGGAGCCAACCTTGAAATACCACCCTTTAATGTTTGATGTTCTAACTCGGCCCCGTGATCCGGGGTGAGGACAGTGTCTGGTGGGTAGTTTGACTGGGGCGGTCTCCTCCCAAAGAGTAACGGAGGAGCACGAAGGTTAGCTAATCACGGTCGGACATCGTGAGGTTAGTGCAAAGGCATAAGCTAGCTTGACTGCGAGAGTGACGGCTCGAGCAGGTACGAAAGTAGGTCTTAGTGATCCGGTGGTTCTGAATGGAAGGGCCATCGCTCAACGGATAAAAGGTACTCCGGGGATAACAGGCTGATACCGCCCAAGAGTTCATATCGACGGCGGTGTTTGGCACCTCGATGTCGGCTCATCACATCCTGGGGCTGAAGTAGGTCCCAAGGGTATGGCTGTTCGCCATTTAAAGTGGTACGCGAGCTGGGTTTAGAACGTCGTGAGACAGTTCGGTCCCTATCTGCCGTGGGCGTTGGAAGATTGAGAGGGGCTGCTCCTAGTACGAGAGGACCGGAGTGGACGAATCACTGGTGTTCGGGTTGTCATGCCAATGGCATTGCCCGGTAGCTAAATTCGGAAGAGATAACCGCTGAAAGCATCTAAGCGGGAAACTTGCCTCGAGATGAGTCTTCCCTGGGGCTTTAAGCCCCCTGAAGGAACGTTAAAGACTATGACGTTGATAGGCTGGGTGTGTAAGTGCAGCGATGTATTGAGCTAACCAGTACTAATGATCCGTGAGGCTTAACCTTACAACACCAAAGGTGTTTTGTGTTTGAGAGAGAATGAAATTTTCAGCGAATGTTCCGAGATTGGGCTGGCTGGCTGTGTGAAGAATTGCATAGCGGGTTAGTTTAGACAGAATTTGCCTGGCGGCCTTAGCGCGGTGGTCCCACCTGATCCCATGCCGAACTCAGAAGTGAAACGCCGTAGCGCCGATGGTAGTGTGGGGTCTCCCCATGCGAGAGTAGGACACTGCCAGGCATCAAATAAGCAAAAGAGGCTACCCTAACGGGTGGCCTTTTTTGTTTGTCTCGAGAGTAGGTTTAACTCGAAGATGATATGCAGACAAACTGCGAATGCAGTTTGAACAGCGCCTGCGCTGGCCCCTTTAGGGGTGAGACTCATCCTCAAGATGAGACGAATACTACTGCGAATGCAGTTTGAACAGCGCCTGCGCTGGCCCCTTTAGGGGTGAGACTCATCCTCAAGATGAGACGAATACTACTGCGAATGCAGTTTGAACAGCGCCTGCGCTGGCCCCTTTAGGGGTGAGACTCATCCTCAAGATGAGACGAATACTACTGCGAATGCAGTTTGAACAGCGCCTGCGCTGGCCCCTTTAGGGGTGAGACTCATCCTTAAGATGAGACGAATATGGTAGGAAAACATTGTCAGGAATGATTTTTAACGTTGCTTGCAACGGCTATTCGCACACTGCCAGGCATCAAATCAAGCAAAAACCTATGCCAAAAGCGTGGGGTTTTTGCTATAGGCAGAATATGGAGATATCTGCAAATATTGACACTTTATAATTTCAAATCAGAAAACCATGCTCAGATCAGAAGATTAATGTGGCAGAGGCCAGAGGGTAAAGCTCAACAGTTAACGTGACAAATAGAATGGAAAAGACTGCCCTGATGGGAATTTTTTGTTTATGGGTGTAGCCGTGGGGGATTTGAACATGGCAAATAAGGTTTGAGCCGCAGTAGTTGTTTACCGTAAGGCAGGAAATAACATGCTTATCGCTGCAACGGTATCAGTTAACTGTTTGATAAAGACTGTAACCTGTTATCGCCCCAGCGACGTCCCAGGCAAAATCCTTCCAGCTCCAGCCACTCCCACCTTGACGACTATCATATAACTCCTTACCTGCCCCGATCCCGATAGAAAACAACAGGCCAAAATTACGGCTCTTGGCATCGGACCAGTTCTGATGTTCACCATAGGCAGTGCCAGCGGCGGCTAAGGCGGCGGAAGCAAGAAAATGTTGCGCCTTATCTTTCCCAGTCCAGCTATCATTAGCCATGTGGGTACATGCAGAACTGAGAAAAAACAGTGGGGCGATAAGTAACAGGCGAAGATAAGGTGGGCACCACATGCCGTCTCTCCTCTGGCGAGATACAAAAAACCCGGCAGATAACCGGGCTTTCATATTTAAAGAATGCGGCTAATCAACCGATCGATACGGATCCTACGCAAACGACGGATCAGTTTGCGAACCTTGACTGGATATTGCTGAATATTTTCAAGCTCAAGGTAATGTGAGACAACTTTAGTATGAGTACGGATACATTCCAGCTCTTTAGCGCGCTGCTCGTGCATCTCATGCTTAGGGTCGTGGATCAAAATGGCATTTTCCAGATCCAAGCGCCAGGCGCGCGGATTCAGATTATTGCCAGTAATCAATTGCCAATTATTATCTACCCACATTCCTTTCAGATGGTAGGTGTTATCGCCATCTTTCCACAGGCGCACAATTAATTGCCCGCTATCGACAAAGCGCTGTAAGCGGCTCAGAAAGCGGCGCAGGTTGATTTCGTATAAGTAAGGTAACGCACCAATAATCTTAAATGGTTGATCTTCTGGAATATAAAAGTCATTTGCTGTTTTGTCACCAACAATAATTTCGACCTGTTTACCTTCACGCAATAGATAAATGATATTGCGGACTAACAGTGCCGGCAGGTTAAAGTAAGGTGTACAAATAGTGAGACGTTCGTCAGCAGAAGCCATTAAATGATGAATCGTTTTATTAAGCTGACTCTTTTTGCCTAACCCAACCAACGGGGTGACGGCTAATTCATCATTACTCGCTTGTGCTGGGAATTGATAGCCGATGTCACGCAGTGATGAACGAAATTGCCGGGTCTCATTTTTAATCTCAGGATTGGTTGGCCGGTCAGAACGATCAAGGCGTTGCACTGCGCCTGCACTTAGCACCCGTTGTTTCACGTAATCGACCATAATTTCGGCCAATGATGGATTCGTGATTAATTGGTAGCGGTCATAACGATACTTATCGTTTTGATAGAGGTAGACATCATTGATACTGGCACCACTGTAAATCACCGTATTATCAATGATAAAACCTTTCAGATGCAACACGCCGAGTGCTTCGCGCGTATTGACTGGAACACCGTAAATTGGAACACAAACATTCGGATGACTGGCTGCCATTTCACAATACCAATCAGCATTGGTATTGACCGCAGCGGCTCCGATACGCCCACGTTGTGCGCGGTGCCAGTCTACCAGCACGCAAATCTCCAGTTCTGGGCGCTGAAGCTTAGCCTGATAGAGGGCATTCATTACGTCCCGGCCTGCATCATCCTGCTCTAAGTAAAGCGCCACCAGATAAATACGCTTGGTCGCCAGGCCTATTAGATCCAACAGAGTAGAGCGGAAAACCTTGGGGCAATAAAGCGTTTGGACATCATCAACTGACTGGGGGAGTTTGGGCAGTTGTGCAAGGTGTTGTTGATGTTTACTACGTTTGAATTTTGACAACATCACAGTGCGCTTCTTCTCTTGTTATTTGATGGCAGAACCGCCATATCCTAAAAAACACTAATCCATTGAGTTGGGCGATAATACCACTACTTTCGCGGATTGTGCGCAAGTTTTGCCTGCCAAAGACCGAATCGTTTGGGGTTGTGGTATATATCACGGTGATTCATGTAACTGAAATCAAAGTGTCAGCTCCAGATTAACGATCCCATCTTCCATCTGTACATCAATACTAAAACCGAGTTTTTTAGCTAAACCGATCATGCCACGGTTGTTGGGCATGGTGACCGCTGTTAACCGCGTTAACCCATGGCTGCGAGTATACTGAATCATCTTTTCTAACAGTTCACTCCCCAATCCCAGCCCTTTAAGATCTGAGCGCACCAACACGGCAAACTCGGCGTCAATATTGTCAGGGTCAGACAACGCGCGAGTGACTCCAATAATTTCAGGACCATCATTTTTTTGGCGCACCGCGACAAAGGCCATTTCTCGATCATAGTCAATCTGTGTCATATTCGCCAAATCATCGTGGCTGAATTCATTTATTTCACTGAAGTAGCGATAGTAGAGATCTTCTTTAGTGACTTGGTCAATAAACAATTTTAGTAGTGGCTCATCTTCTGGCAAGATTGGGCGGAACAGGCACTGAGAGCCATCTTTAAGCTCTACAGTCTGTTCCAACTCGTGTGGATAGGGGCGAATCGCCAACCGTGCCTGCGGATCACCACTGACAGGTGCCAGTTGCATCGAAACATCCAACAGCGTGAATTCACTGCCTGAAGCAAGTACCGGGTGAATATCTAACCGGCTGATTTCGGGGCAATCGAGAATAAGATTGGAGACTTGTACCAGTAAACGGCTCAGCCCAGGGATATCCAAGGGTTGTAATGATCCACGGCTGCGAATTTTGCCGCCTTTGACCGCTTGTATAATGAGGTAGCGGGCCAGCGCCATATTGAGCGGCGGCAGTGCCACTGCGGCCTGAGTTTCATGATGCCACTCGATGCCACCTTCACCCAACATGATCAACGGACCAAAAATCGCATCCTGCTCTACCGCAATTCGCAACTCTTGGGCGCCAGCACGATTCGCCATACTTTGCACTAGCAAACCGTGGATACGGGCTTGCGGATAGGTGCGTTTTACCCGGTCAAGAATATCATCAGCAGCCCGCTGCACTTCAATTGCGGTGCGAAGATACAGCATTACGCCCTGAACTTCTGACTTGTGCGGGATATCCGGTGAGCGCAGTTTAATGGCCACTGGATAACCTAATCGCTCTGCGATATGTACCGCTTCTACGCTATCACTGGCAATCCAGGTTGGCAGGGTCCTGAGACCATAAGCTTCAAGTATCGGCTGTACTTCATGGGTATCAAGCTGGGTAGCACCTTCTGCCAGCGCCTGGCGGATCAACTGATGCACGTGGGCGGTGTTGGCGGTGAGGCCGACAGGTAGCGCAGGTGTTTCTTTTAATTGCTTCTGGTTACGGCGATATTCCACCATATGCATAAAGGCAGTAATCGCCCCCTCCGGGGTACGATAGGTTGGGATCCCGGCTTCGGTGAACAGTCGGCGTGCATCTTGCGATGAATATTCACCGCACCAGTTAGTGAGCAGGGTAAGGCGCTTGCCGCGTGGGTGCTGGCGGATAGCTGAAATCAGTAATTCCGCCGTTTTGCTTCCTGGCGCAGCAGCGCTCGGAGAATGGATCAGCAATAGTGCATCGTAGTCGGTACTGTCCAGTAGCGGTTTAAGCGCCGCCAGATAGCGCTCAGCGCTGGCATCATCGCGCAAGTCTATGGGGTTACGTAAGGAGACAAAAGAGGGCAGTACGGCACTCAACGCGGATTGGGTGGTATCAGAAAGGGTCGCCAACTTGCCATTACGGCTGATCAACTCATCCAACGCCATGGCCGCCGGGGCGGAACCATTGCTGACAATCAATAACCGCTCACCCCGTAGCGGGTGCATATGGCTGAGTGTTTCAACGGCGGAGAATAGCTCGTGAGTATCCTGCACCCGCAGCAAGCCAGCCCGCTGAATCGCGGCATCATAAGCCGCGTCCAGCCCTTGCTGACCATTGAGCAACTGTTGAGCACGTTGTGTGCGGCCACTTTTGACCACCAGAATCGGTTTATTGCGCGAAGCACTGCGTGAGGCGGATAAAAACCGGCGCGCATCACTGATGTGTTCGATATACAGCATAATGGCACTGGTTTTGCCATCTCTGGCCAGGAAATCGAGTAAGTCATCGACATCAATATCCAGACTGTCACCTAGCGCAATAAAATACGAGAAGCCAACTTCCCGCTGCTGCGCCCAATCGAGAATGGTGTTGGCTACCGCGGCAGATTGAGAGATAAATGCCAGGCGCCCTTTCTTGATGGGAACGGGTGAGAAACTGGCATTTAACCCTTGCCATGGAGCCAGCAAACCCAGACTGTTGGGGCCAAGTAGGCGCATATGATGGCGTTGCGCGCAGGCTTTCAGCTCTGGGAACTGTTCAGTTGCGGCAGACAAAATGATGACCGCTTTGCAGCCACGGATACCGAGATCTTCCAACAGAGCCAGATTACGGCTGTCATGAGTACACAGAATCGCCAGATCGGGCGTGATCGGCAGGTTAGCGATATTTGCGTAAGCCAACACGCCACATACTGCTTTATGGGTTGGGGTCACCGGTAGAATAGGGCCATTGAAGCCACCATCCAGCAAATTACGCATCATCAGAAAACCGGCGCGCTCCGGCTTTTCAGAAGCGCCGATAACCGCAATAGACTTCGGGCGTAGTAATGCTTCTAATCCACGTTGGCTCATCGTTTATCCCCGTCATCTTTGACATTACAGGTGTGTTGGCTGCGCTCACTCAGCCTGCGGGCTCGCATCAATACTGTTCAAACTGGTTCCAGAATGATTAGCTGCCTTCCTGCCCCTGAAATCTATTGGGTATAAATTAAAGACAGCTTATCTGATTTTATGTGCTTTCTTCGACAGTTGCTGTGACTCGCCCCACTGGGTGGTGAGGTTTTCCCGCTAAATATTGCTGGCGGAAATAGTGGAAATGGGCCGTTAATTGGTCTGCGGCCCGGATATCACCTGCTTGTTGTAGCAGGGCGGCGGCGACTTCGACAGTGCAGTGTTGCTCTGGGCGCGGGGCTTCACGTAACAGATAATCCGAGCTATTAGTGACATTGAGTGACAGCATCGGCAGGTCAGCCAGATAGGGACTTTTGCGGAACATCTTTTTGGCTTCGTTCCAGGTGCCGTCCAGCAGTATAAATAGCGGAGGCTTATCGCTGATGGGCAAGTGATTGAGTATCTGCCGTGGCGGTTCAGCGTACTTTTCTGGGAATACGACATATGGCTGGCGCGTCGGGTCGCTAATGGCTGCGAGCAACTCAGGGGCAACCTCAGTGCGTGCCCAGAGAAATGCCTGGGTATCGGGCAGAATATCAGCGATTAAGCGACCGGTATTGCTGGGTTTTAGAGGTTCGGTATCAAACATAATCAGGCAAAAGCGGCTGGCGGCTGGCTGCGGTTTTATGGTATCGCACAAACAAAAACGCTCTGCCAACAGGCAGCCCTGACAACGTATTGCCCGACAGCCACGGGCACGATAGGCGCGAGTGGATGCGGCTAAACGCTGCTGGCGTAAACGCAGTACGGCATTTTCCGTCGTGAGGACCGTATCTAAACTTAACGCATGGTCGGTGATGAATATTTCAGTCACGACGGACTCCTGATGAAATAGCGCTATTCTAATCAACCCTTGTGCTTAGTCATACCATAAAACAAAAAAACAATGCCCCGACAAAAAACTGTCAGGGCATCAATTTCACCGGGTGACTACGTTGCGCCGAAACGCGATAAATGGGTTAAACTAGCTTATCGGGCGGCTGACGCTACTGATAATTGCTCATCTAACCAATGATCA
Source organism: Yersinia sp. FDAARGOS_228 (assembly GCF_002073315.2). Taxonomy (NCBI): domain Bacteria; kingdom Pseudomonadati; phylum Pseudomonadota; class Gammaproteobacteria; order Enterobacterales; family Yersiniaceae; genus Yersinia; species Yersinia sp. FDAARGOS_228. The sequence continues at coordinate 4,540,626 of NZ_CP020409.2, read as the reverse complement.
AAAGGTGCTTTTGGCAATGCGCCGCTGAGCATGTCGATCATTTTACCGTTGCGATACAGCATAATAGTTGGAATGCTGCGGATACGGAAACGGGTACTGAGTTCAGGTTCGGCTTCGGTGTTAACTTTGACGAAGCGGACTTTTCCGGTACGTTCTGCGGCCACGTCTTCAAAGATCGGCGCGAAGCTGCGGCAAGGGCCGCACCACGGAGCCCAGAAGTCGATGACCACCGGCAAGTCATCTTGCAGCAATTTATCCAGCGTTTCAGTGGTGGCGTTAATCACCTCGCCATCAAATAAAGAGTGGCCGCAGCGCCCACATTTAGCGCCGTCATCAATACGTTCTTCCGGTAGGCGGTTAGTCGCCATACAAGCTGCACATACCGTATTCATAGATTAGCCTTTATTTAGTGTCTCAATAGATAGAAGAGAAAACATCGCTGACTTGTTTCCTTGTTGTTATCTATTATGGAGATAAATGAGATAAGTGCCAAAAAGGTTTATTCGATGAATACGATAGTTGCTAGCTTTTAGCGCTTGGTTATGGCTAACCGGGCGGACATCAGGTAATCTTCGCGCCCTGCGCGTTGGTGGAGAAGACAATGAACGATTCATTTAGTGGCAAAAACGGCAAAGTCAAAGTGATGTACGTCCGCAGTGACGAAAGCAGCAGCGACGACCGTAACAACAATAACCGTAGTAAAAACCAGCGTCCGGCAAGCAAAGGTCGTCCAGGTGATAATGCAGGTCGGGGCAGCTCACCGCGTAGTAATGATTCACGTCGTAACGATTCCGGCCGTAATGAACGCGTGAGTCCTAGCCGCCCGGCACGTTCTGAAGGCAATGGACCTTACGATTCACCGTGGAAAACAGTATCTCGTGCGCCATCAGAAGAGCCAGAGTTTGATCATGGTGGTATCAGCGGTAAAAGTCATGTAGATCCGGCACAATTGCGCCGTCAGCGGGCTGAAGAAACGCGTGTTTATGGCGAGAACGCTTGTAAGGCATTATTTGAAAGCCGCCCAGACGCTATCGTCCGTGCCTGGTTTGTGCAATCTGTTACCCCACGTTTTCGCGAAGCGCTGAAATGGATGGCGGCTAACCGCAAGGCTTATCATGTGGTTGAGGAAGAAGAGCTGGCGAAGGCTTCTGGCACTGAACACCATGGTGGCGTGTGCTTCCTTATCAAGAAACGCCAGGGCCTGGATGCAGAAACCTATCTGCAACAGCAGACTCAGGCTAAAGATTGTGTACTGGCGCTGGAAGATGTGGGTAACCCACATAACCTCGGCGGCATTATGCGGACCTGCGCGCATTTCGGTATTAACGGCGTATTGTTGCAAGATCCGGCGATGCTGGAGTCGGGTGCGGCGGTGCGTACGGCTGAAGGTGGTGCGGAACATATCAAGGCTATCAATGCAGACGATTTCCTCTCAGTGTTGGATACCTTCCGTAAAGCCGGTTACACCATTGTGACCACATCGAGCCATAAAGGTGTCAGTCTGTCAAAAGCTGAACTGCCTGCCAAAATGGTGCTGGTATTAGGGCAAGAGAGTGACGGCCTGACCGATAGCGCTTGGCAGCAGGGCGATATGAGTGTGTCTATCGGCGGTACTGGCCGGGTAGAAAGCCTGAACGTATCAGTGGCAACCGGTATTCTGCTAGCAGAATGGTGGCGTCAGAATAGCGCCCAATAATACCCTGTATCGTTGAAACTGCAGGGTGAGCAGCGTTGCTTGCTGCCTACCTGCAACGCCAATGACGTTGGGTCTATATGACTGAGCTATAAAGTAAAAAGGGCGCTGATGATAAGTCAGCGCCCTTTTTGTTGCTCAGTGTTAGCCGTTAGTGCGCGCCACCGCCGCCACCGGAGGTAAAGGGTGGCTTAGCAAACCACACCAATGCCAGCAGTACCAGGAACACCCCCGCCGAAAGCCAGAAGATCTCATTTGCTGAGATAATCAGCCCCTGATTGGTAATCTCCCGTGCCAGATAAGCCGAGGCTTGTTGCTTGTTCATCCCCAGTTTTTCCAACTCCTGATACATCAGTGTCGCATTCGGATTGTACGGGTTAACAAACTCAGTCAGTTGCGAATGATGCATCGATTCTCTTTGCGTCCACAGCGTGGTGGTGATGGACGTACCAATCGACCCTGCCAGTGTTCGCAGGAAGTTAGACAAACTGGATGCTGCGGCTATTCGCTCCGGTGGTAAACCGGATAACGTAATCGCGGTCAGTGGCATAAAGAAGCAGGCAATCGCAAAACCTTGCACAAACTGCGGCCACGCCGACGCCCCAAAATCCATGCCCGGTTCGAATGTGTAAGCCCGCCAGTAGAAACATACCGCATACATAATGAAGCTGAATGTGACTAACTGCCGCATATCAATTCGATGGGAGAAGCGGCCAATAATAGGCGATAGCAGCACTGGCAATATGCCTACCGGCGCAGATGCCAAACCGGCCCAGGTGGCGGTGTAGCCATATACCTCCTGGAGTAGCTGTGGCAGCAAGACAATCGCGCCAAAGTACAACATATAGGCCAGGCTGATACACAAGCAACCAATGGTAAAGTTTCTCGATTTAAATAACGAGAGATCAATCACTGGATGGTCGTCAGTTAGCTCCCAAACTATCAAGAAGGTAATGGCAATCACGGCAATAACCGTCAGGACGATAATTTCGGTCGAGTTAAACCAATCCAGCTCCTTGCCTTGGTCGAGCATGATTTGTAAGGCACCGATCCCCACCACCAATAGCACCAGCCCCACCGTATCAATGGGTTTGATTTCAGTTTTGGTCTCGCGCCCTTTTAAGGTACTGCCTGCGACCAGAATAACCACCAGCCCGATAGGGATGTTGATAAAGAAGATCCAGCCCCAGTGATAGTTATCGCTGATATAACCGCCGAGGATCGGCCCAAATATCGGGGCCACAACAATTGTCATCGACCACAATGCCAGGGCCATACTTCGCTTCGCTGGCGGATAGTTATTGAGTAACAGGCTTTGCGACAGCGGAATCAATGGCCCTGCGACCAATCCCTGAATCACCCGGAAGAAGATAAGCATCCCCAGGCTGTTGGAAATACCACACAACCATGAGGCCAGAGCAAATAACCCCGTCGCCCACAGGAACAGACGCACTTCACCAATGCGCTTTGCCAGCCAGCCGGTGATGGGGATTGAAATGGCATTCGCCACCCCGAACGAAGTAATCACCCAAGTGCCTTGCGAGTTGGATGAACCTAAATCACCGGCAATAGTAGGAATAGCCACGTTTGCAATGGTGGAGTCCAACACCTGCATGAAAGTCGCTAATGATAGCGCGACCGTCATCCAGGCGAGTTGGGCACCCTCAAGCGGTTTTTGTGCCACAGAGGCCTCCGGCGCGCTTAACTTGCATTTGCATCAACATTAACCCGCATTCGCATGAACAATGTCGCTGATCATTTGATTAACCGGTGCTAAATCCAGTGACAACGCGTTAGTTACAAATGCCGGTTCTTTCCGCACATTTTGTGCCAGCACTTGGCCGTCGGTATTGGTGGTGTCCACTTTAACCGTTGTTGACAGGCCAATACGCAGCGGATGTTCAGCCAGTTGTTTGTTATCCAATTCGATACGGACCGGTAGGCGCTGAACCACTTTAATCCAGTTACCGGTGGCATTCTGCGCAGGTAACAATGAGAAGGCGCTACCCGTACCCATATCCAGGCCAACCACTTTCCCCTGATAAACCACGTTGTCACCATAGAAATCAGTGATAACGGTGGCACTTTGGCCAATGCGCATATTCGCTAACTGTGTCTCTTTAAAGTTAGCGTCAACCCACATTTGGTTCGCCGGGATAACTGCCATCAATGGCGCGCCATTGGCAATTTCAGCACCCACTTGCACACTGCGGCGTGAAACAAAACCGTCTACCGGGCTGACAACTTTGGTCCGTTGCACAGAGAGCCAGGCATCACGCAGCTTGGCCGCAGCCTGCTCAACCGCCGGTTGTTTTTCCAGTGGGGTATTCAAAACCAGCGCCTGATTGGCATTATATTGTGCAATCGCAACATCCAGTGAAGCTTGTGCCGCATCGACAGCATCACGGGCGTGTTGCACTTCTTCACGACCAATTGCATTAGCAGAACCCAGTACCACACGACGGCTTAAGTCATTTTGTGATTTACTTAGCTCCGTTTTTTTCAGGGCAATATTTGCCTGATACTGCTTACTGTTAATCATGAGTTGGTGGGTTTGACGCACACTGTTAGCCAGTGCGGTTTTTGCCTGCTCAAACGCCTGTTCAGCATCAGTTGGGTCAAGGGCCAGCAGCACATCACCGCTTTTAACCAAATCGGTATTTTCGACATTAACACTGATCACGCTGCCAGAAACTTGCGACATGATCTGTACCTGATTGCCTGAAATATAGGCATTATCAGTCTCTTGGTGATGACGCAGCACCAAGAACCAATAAATAAGATAGGCCACGCCAATGATGATAAAAATAACCGTCAGAAGAAGAAGCACATGCTTACGTTGCTTCTTTTTGTTGTTCTGCGGTTGTTGCGGGATTTGAGCTTCCGCGCTTGTACTCATGGTCTTCCCCACATTTTATATTGTTTTATTTTGTGAACCACCACTGACCGGTGCCTGATAGCCACCACTCAATGAACGGATCAAATTAATCTTGGCCTGCAATCAATAGTTGCTGGCGGTAAGTGCTGATTGTTGCTGTTGTAGATATTATGATTCGCTTGCTAACAATTTATCGCCACCAATAATCCTGGCTTTGAGCCTCTCGTACCCGCGCGGCATCAACGCATCAAGTTGGGGATCTTCCAGAACCCGCCACCACTGATGACTGAGTGCCAACGAACTGACTTTAGGCTGTGCCAATTGGCGTTTTGTTGGTTATCCAGTACTTGAGACTGAGGCGCAATATTATCGCTTGAGGCGCAGCCCGCCGGAAAAATGCGGCGAACAAAGGCGTCAGTCTCCAGCTATGTGGGGATCGCATAGTTGTTTAGCTGGATCAAGTCATGCACCTGGGTAGATATGTTGGAATTACGGCTCCGGTACTTCCATTTGATCTAAACGAGTCAGTAACTTGCGCGTCAGCGTTTCAAGCTGTTGCTGTTCGTCGGCGTCGAGGGTTGACCAAAGAAAATGCAGGCACTTATGCTGTGGGGGCAGAAGTTGATTTAAAAACTCAACACCCGCTTCGGTCAGATGCAAATGCAAACAACGGCGGTCATTGTGGCTTTCACGGCGCTCAATCCAGCCTTTCTTTTCCAACTCGTCAGCAATGCGGGTGGCATTAGTGCGCGAAGACCCCAGTGCAGCACTCAGTTCAGACGGTTGGATGCTATGACTTTCTTGTGCATCCAGGGTAATTAACGCCATAAACAAGGTTTCGTTAATCCCTTGCGCTTTCAGCATTTTGTTGCGATTTTCTAGCAATTTACTGTGCATATGCATACACAAGCGCGTCAGCAAAATCTCCTGATAAGGGAAATCCTTCTGGCGTTTGGCACGAAAATTAAGCATCTGTTCTATGGGACTAAACGAACTTTCCATTATAAGGAGCCTCATTAATTTCAAATGGTACAGTAACGATAGTGATTAATAATGTAAACGGTATAATTCGAGAAAAATTTAGCAATTCGTGTTATTCAGTCACTATATGTGAATAATGAGTGTCATTAATTGTAAGGGTATTGTGTTTTAGCTCACAATTTAGGCAATCATTCACTCCAAAATCATAAGTAATTTGAATGTCAGCCCGTAGCTGAGTGCGCCGAATAATGTGGCGAAGATAATACTGTTGGTTTTATAAAAGCAGCCGCAGATAACCAAAAAGCCAACCAATGTAGGGATGAGCTTCTGTGGGTTATGCATAATTTCTGGTGTGCTGGAAACCACCAATAATGCACAGATAGAAGCAATCCCAATGCTGTCCAACAGCAGTGACACTCTGCCCCGTTGCAGACTGGTTTGTTTACGTGCTGGCCCCAGGCGCAATGGTAAATAACGAAATAGGTAATTTACCGTCCCCACCACTAAACCAATAATCAGGACATCCGAATTCATGGTGTCGGCTCCTGCTCGTTATTTTCACTGTGTTCGGTCACCACTGCGGGGGTGGGTTGCAGCAGGGCGGCCAGGCATCCAGCGCTAATTCCAGCCAAAATCGCCACCGGAATAGAGAACAACACAGCGCCAAGCAATGCGCCACTCAGTGAGGCGATAACAGTTAGGCTGTATTGGCGTTTAAATGAGGCCAGCAGAAAACTTAAGAACAACGCCGGTAGCATAAAGGAGAGGGAGGCCTCAATAGCGGGGTAATTCTCCAGCGGGCCATTGCCAAACATTGCGCCGATAGCGGTACCCGCCACCCAAGATAACCAAGAGGTAAACGCGATACCCAGCATCCAGTTTTCGCTCCAGCGCCGCTGATCTTTCATTAGCTTGGCGGTAGCGGCAGCAAACACTTCATCGGTTAAACCAAATGCCCACAGGGCAGTTTTGTTACCTGATATTTTTGTCAAAATACGGTGTTTAAGTGCTGGGCCATACAAGATATGGCGGATATCCATTGCCATCACGGTCAAGGCGGAAACCCATAGCGACATCCCCGCGCTGAGCAGGGCGGTGATAACGAATTGGCTGGCACCGGCATAAATAATGCAAGAAAAGAAGATAGCTTCCAGCGGCGTAAAACCCAGTTTTACCGAACTCAGACCAAAGGCGAAAGCTACCGGTAAATAGCCGATAACGATAGGCAAGCTATCGGTAATGCCCTCGATAAAGGTGGCTATTGGCCGGGTAGCTGGCGGAGACTCGGTAATTTGGCTTTGCATAAGATCGTTGGGTTACAGGGCAAAATAATATGTTAGATAACATTACCAGAGAGGTAATGGTCTTAATACCCTATAACCCAAATTTATAGCTATATTGATTATTAGTTAGCTAATCAACTGAGATCACTCAACAGGTTGATTTGCAGGAGGATCGAAACGTTTACCGGCCAGCCACGTAGTGATATTTAGGATACACAGCACCAACCCGGCGGCTGCCACGCCATACCAGCCTGCATGTTGATATGCTGCCGCTGAAATCAGCGAGCCTAATGCACCACCGATAAAGTAAGTAGTCATATAACCGGCGGTTAAGCGATTTCTGGCTTCCGGCATCATGCGATATATCACGCTCTGATTGGTAACATGCACCCCTTGTACCGCCAGATCCAACACGACAATACCGATAATCAGGGCGATGATTGAATGTTGCCCCAGAGCGATAGGTATCCATGACAACAGCAGTAATCCCAAACCGACGCTGGTGGTGATGCGGGCTTTACCTTTATCTGCCAATTGGCCTGCTTTGGTTGCCATCAGCGCACCTGCGGCACCGACTAAACCAAATAACCCGATGGTGGCTTCGGAGTAACCGAACGGCGGGGACGCCAGTAAGAAGGCCATTGACGTCCACAACACACTAAAGTTGGCAAACGATAGCGCGCCGAGCAAGGCACGGGTGCGCAGCACCGGCGTGTGAATAAACAGTGAGAATATCGATCCGAGCAGTTGACCGTAATTTAAACCGGTATGTTGTTTATAGCGCGGTAGGTAGCGCCACAACACCAATGCCATGACGAACATCAGTGCACTGGCAACCCAATAAATAGTCCGCCAACCACCAATGGAGGCCAGTGCTCCGGCCACAGTTCGTGCCAGCAAAATCCCCAATAGCAGCCCGCTCATAATAATGCCGACCACTTTGCCGCGTTTTTCTGGCGCAGCCAGTGTGGCCGCCAGCGGCACCAGTAATTGTGCCACGACTGAGAACAGGCCAGTGAGCGCGGTGCCGACAATCATCATGGTGAGGTTTTGTGACATCGCGGTAATTAGCATACCGCCAGCAGCCAGCAACGTCATACCTACAATCAACCCACGGCGTTCAAACATATCCCCTAGCGGGACCAGGAATATTAAGCCGACGGCATAACCTAACTGGGCGGCGGTGACAATAAACCCAGCCTGATTGACCGAGAGATTAAAGGCTTGCGCGATGGTTTCCAGCAGTGGTTGGGCATAGTAGTTGCTGGCAACAGCCAGTCCGGTGGCGACCGACATCAACACGATTAATGCTGGACTTAAACCGGAGTTTTCAGCTTTTTGTTTCATGGGAGGAATGATTCTTATTGGCGAAGAAGAACAGTATTAGATAATTAGGAATGATAAACCAAGGGATAAATTTTATCTGATGAATCTCGCTGTTAGTTAAGTTTGGATCAGACTGGGGTTTAGTTGATCTTCGCTTGGTGAGCACTTGGCTTCAGTTTCTTCAACCGAGCAGGCTAATCGAACCGGGGCCGGCTGGCTCCCGAATGATAGAGTTAGCACTCAGCATGAAATTCTCTTATTACTGCGGTGGGCTTGTATGCTATGTTCCGCAAAAATGCCTATGCTGAAACGATAGTTTCATTGGCCGGAGAAGGGTATGAAACAGATTGATGAGCGTTTGCGGGCGCATTACGCGCAATTAACCCCGCAGGAACAGCGCGTTACCGATTTTATTTTTGATCATTTTGATGACCTGATTAGTTATAACAGTGCCGAGTTGGCGCGTTTGAGTGGGGTATCTAAGGCCACGGTTAGTAGACTGTTTAAGCGCCTGGGGTACGCCAGTTATCGGGAGATGCGCGAAGAGGTCCGCACCTTGCGTCAAAGCGGTATGCCATTGACCGATAACCGTGATGCGGTGCAAGGGAACACTTTATTGTCTCGCCACTACAAGCAAGAAATGGCGAATTTGACGCATTGGGTGAGTCAGTTGGATAGCCTTCAGTTAGGCGAGGTTATCAATGCGATGGTGCGTGCACCGCGTATTTTGTTGTTGGGGCTACGAAACAGTTACCCGGTCGCGCTGCATTTACGTCAACAGTTGTTGCAGGTGCGCCAGCAAGTGCAGTTGGTGCCGCAAACGGGGCAGACGTTAGCGGAGGAGCTAGTAGATGTCACGCAGCGCGATTTAGTTATTGTGGTGGCATTTCGCCGCCGCCCGAAGGTTATCCGTGAGATCCTGCTACAAATGCAGATACAAGGCGTGCCGACACTGTTGATTTGTGAGCCGCAGGCCCAGTCAATACTGCCGTTAGCGCGTTGGCGGTTAACTACACCGCTCGACAGTGTATCGGCCTTTGATAGCTACTCTTCGGCCATGAGTCTGGCGAGTCTACTGAGTAATGCCTTGTTGCATGAGATGCTAGCGCAGGGCCGCCAGCGAATTCATCAAATTGCTGATTTGTATGATTCTTTGGGCGAACTGGAACAGCGGTAGGTTGTTCGCTCGTTCAGTCGGTGAAAAGGCGATGGTTTTGTTTAGTCCCAGCGGCTTACGCCGTATTCGCTTCCCATTAGCGCTTTGTTGTTATTTTCATCAATTAACGCACCTTTATGGTGCACTCTAACTGTTTTCCGCACTCTCGTTGTGAGACTATCTCCCCAATTTATGCCCCACATTGCGTTTAAATGACCTAAAGATGGGCTATTTGCATAAATCATCATTGGCATAATATTTGCAACTATAGTTTCATTTTTATGATTTTAAGAATCTATCGTTTCATTATGGAACTATCGGATATATGCTATGAACATGAAAAAAGCGGATGTTGCTCTTGCATGTTACTGATTTTTTAAGGACGGAGATTTTCTATGTCGGCAATGAACCCTAACCCACTGTTTTGTCAAATTAATCCACCGGCGCGGTTACTTATGGGACCGGGGCCGATCAATGCCGATCCCCGAGTATTGCGGGCGATGGCCAGTCAGTTGATCGGGCAGTACGATCCGGTGATGACGGAGTATATGAATCAGGTGATGGCGCTGTATCGCGGGGTTTTCCGTACCGAGAACCGCTGGACTATGTTGATCGATGGCACCTCTCGTGCGGGTATCGAGGCGGTTTTACTGTCGGCTATCCGCCCTGGCGATAAAGTTCTGGTGCCAGTTTTTGGCCGTTTTGGTCATTTATTGTGTGAAATTGCGCGCCGTTGCCGGGCTGAAGTGCACACCATCGAAGTGCCGTGGGGCGAGGTCTTCAGCCCGCAGAGGATTGAAGATGCTATCAAGAAAGTGCGCCCACGACTGTTATTGACGGTGCAGGGTGATACGTCAACCACCATGTTGCAGCCGCTGGCTGAGTTGGGCGAGATCTGTCGCCGCCATCATGTGCTGTTTTATACCGATGCGACTGCATCACTGGGCGGAAACGTATTAGAAACCGATGCCTGGGGGCTGGACGCGGTATCGGCCGGGTTGCAAAAGTGCCTTGGCGGGCCATCAGGTAGTGCTCCGGTAACCCTTAGCCCACAATTCGCTGAGCAAGTACGGCGGCGCAAGTGTATTGAGCAGGGGATCCGTACTCAGGATCATGCTGATGGTGACGAAGAGATGATCTATTCCAATTACTTTGATTTGGGCATGATCATGGATTATTGGGGGCCGGAGCGCCTGAATCATCATACCGAAGCCACCAGTATGTTGTTTGCGGCCCGAGAATGCGCACGAGTAATGCTGGAAGAGGGATTGGACAACGGGATTGCCCGTCATGCTTTGCATGGTTCGGCGTTGTTGGCTGGTATTCAAGGAATGGGGCTGGCAGTCTTTGGTGATATAGGGCACCGGATGAACAATGTGTTGGGGGTGGTTATCCCGGCAGGTATTCACGGTGAACAAGTACGGCAACTGATGTTAAATGATTTTGGTATCGAGATTGGTACCTCATTCGGGCCGTTAAATGGCAAGATTTGGCGTATCGGCACCATGGGCTACAACGCGCGCAAAGATTGTGTGCTGCAAACACTGGTGGCATTGGAGGCGGTATTAAACCGTTTAGGTTTTGCCACGGTTCAGGGCAACGGCTTGCAAAGCGCGTGGAATGTTTATCAGGCTGAGAGTGACAAACAGGCTATTGATACAGTAAACGGAGCGAAATAATGGCCGTTACCCTGCCGGATGCCGAGGCAGAGCAATCTGCATTACGGGTATTGGCCCGTTGTGATGTGCTGGCGACCATCAGTGAATCAGCGGATGCGTTGACGCGGGTGTATCTATCTCCTGAACATTTGCGGGCAAATCAGCAGGTGGGCGAATGGATGCAGGCGGTCGGGATGCGCGTCTGGCAAGATGCAGTTGGTAATATTTGTGGCCGTTATGAAGGGCTGCAATCCGATGCGCCAGCCATATTGTTAGGCTCTCATCTTGATACGGTGCGCAACGCAGGCCGTTACGATGGCATGTTAGGCGTATTAAGTGCATTAGAAGTGGTGGGGTATTTGCACCGTCAGCAACAGCGGTTGCCTGTGGCCATTGAGGTGATTGGTTTTGCCGATGAAGAGGGAACGCGCTTTGGTATTACGCTGCTGGGGAGTAAGGGGATCACTGGGCACTGGTCAGCCGATTGGCTGAGTAAAACCGATGCTGAAGGTATCAGTGTGGCGCAGGCAATGGAAAACCTTGATTTTGACCCCACAGCGATAGCCAGTGCGCGGCGTGAGCTGAGTGATTTTTGCGCTTATCTGGAGCTGCATATTGAACAGGGGCCGTGTTTAGAAAAGGCCGATTTGGCATTGGGCGTGGTGACGGCAATTAATGGTGCACGCCGCCTGAATTGCCGATTCATCGGCTCTGCGGGCCATGCCGGTACGGTACCGATGGGGCAGCGGCAAGATGCATTAGCCGGCGCGGCACAATGGATTGGTGCCGTTGAACGGTTGACCACTTGCTATGGTGAACATTTAGTGGCGACAGTTGGAACACTCAGTTGTTCGCCAGGTGCTGTGAATGTGATTGCCGGAGAGGTGGTTCTGACGCTGGATATTCGCGGCCCGCAGGACAGTCACGTAGACCAGTTACTGGTCAGTTTGTTGGCGCAGGCGCAAGTCATTGCCGCACGCCGCGGCCTGATTTTTTCATCGGAAGAGTTTTACCGTATCAGTGCTACCGAATGTGATGCGGTTTTGCGCCAGCGAATCAACGCCAGTATTGATCGGGTGCAGGGTAGCTCGTTAGCACTGCCCAGCGGTGCGGGGCATGATGCCACTGCCGTTGCCGAGTGCTGGCCGGTAGGGATGTTGTTTGTGCGCTGCAAAGGGGGAGTCAGTCATCATCCTGATGAATCCGTCACGCGCCGTGATATTGCGATGGCTATTCAGGCTTATCTGGAAACAGTGCTAGCTTGGCGGCGGGTTTAACACCCTTGGGGGGCACTTTTGCGCCATGCTCCCCCTCGTTTTACCTTTACAATAATAAAAAATCATCAACATCGCGCCACGCCGGAAACGCTGCGCGATAGTGCTGCAATGCGTCTAAAGACAACTCAGCATCCAGTTGCGCAGCCAGTCCCGGTTCTGCTTGCGCCAACACCTCGCCTTGAGCATCCAGAATCACACTGTCGCCCTGATAGTGATGGCCGTTATCATCATCGCCGACCCGGTTACATCCGGCGACGTAAGCCTGATTTTCTATCGCGCGCGCTGTCAGTAAACTTTGCCAGTGTTTGGCACGGGGAGCAGGCCAGTTAGCCACATACAGAGCCAAATCATAATCTTGCAAATTACGTGACCACACCGGAAAACGCAGGTCATAGCAAACTTGCATCAAGATTCGCCAGCCACGCCATTCCACCACCTTGCGCTCTTTGCCCGCTTGATAGTGATGGTGCTCACCGGCCATGCGGAATAAGTGGCGTTTATCGTAGTGATGAACCCGCCCACTCGGTTCAACCAGCAGGAAGCGGTTCACGGCACCCTGCGCGGTTTTCAGCGCCACACTGCCGCCAATCAGAGCGTCAGTAGCGGCGGCCCAATGGCGCAACCAGTTAATGACCTCTTGCTCTGGCAAGGCATTTTCAGCCGCATTCATGGCAAAGCCGGTGGTAAACATCTCTGGCAACACAATTACATCACGCTGCCGGAGTGGCTCCAACAGCATGTCAAAATGGCGCAGATTAGCCTGCGCATCCAACCATACCAATGGCTGTTGCAGCAGGGTCAGTTTTAAAGTTGACACAATCGCTCCGCAGCGGCGTCCAGCGTGGCATCCTGCTTGGCGAAGCACAACCGGATCAGTTTATGGGGGAACGGGCCTTCACAGAATACCGATAACGGTATTGCGGCCACGCCGATATGTTCGGTTAACCATTGGCAAAATTCAACATCATCAAGATCAGAAACCGCACTGTAATCAGCCAACAGGAAATAGGTGCCTGCGCTCGGTAGGATTTTCAGGCGGCTGGTGGACAGAGCATTGACGAAGCGATCGCGACGAGCACGATAAAATTCTGACAGTTGCTGCCAGTGCTCAGGTTCAGCATTGAGCATATCCGCCAATGCGAGCTGAACCGGCGTGCAAACCGAAAAGGTCAGATATTGGTGAATTTTTCGCACTTCGGCACTGATAGCTGCGGGGGCGATGCAATAGCCCACTTTCCAGCCAGTCATATGAAAGGTTTTGCCGAAAGAGGACACGGCAATGGCGCGCTGGCGCAGTTGCGGATGAGCCAGCACACTGGCATGGCCTGCGGCGCTAAAGCAGATGTGTTCGTACACCTCATCGCTCAGCACATAGATATTACGTTCAGCAATCACTTGCCACAGTTGTTCAAAGTCTGCCGCCCGCCAAACGGTCGCTGAAGGGTTATGCGGCGTATTGACGATAACCAGACGGGTGCGTTCAGAAACCAGATCAGCGAATTCAGGCCAGTCGGTGGCGAATGTTGGGGGTTTTAGTGCCACGCGCTTGAGTATACCGCCCGCCAATTTAACCACCGGTGCATAGCTGTCGTAGCTGGGGTCAAAGCAAATAACTTCGTCGCCTGGGCGTACCAAAGCGGTAATGGCGGCAAACAAGGCTTCGCTGGCACCGGTAGTGATAGTGACTTCGTCATCGGCATCGGGCTGCCACCCGTAGATTTTAGCCGTTTTCTCTGCAATTGCCTTTCGCAGCGGTGCCACGCCGGTCATTGGGGCATATTGGTTCGCACCTTGGCTGACGTGATAGGCCAATTGCTGTTTCAAATAGTCTGGGCCATCAAAATCGGGGAACCCTTGCGATAAGTTTATCGCTTGGTATTTTTGCGCCAATGCACTCATTTGCGTAAAGATTGTGGTGCCTTGTGCCGGCAATTTACTGTCTGGAATAAAGGATAAAGTGCTCATGCAGATGAATACTCCTGGCGCGGTATGTTGCCGTCAATATAACACGATGTTAAGATTTGGCAATCAAGACGCTTAGATGTTTAAACGGCTAAATGACGTAATTTGCTAAGCATAGATAAAAATGTACTAAGGGTAATCGTCGGGCAGATAGCGGTTGCCAAATGTGATGACACACCTACACCACAACAGGGATATGCAATGACAGAAAATGTACAACTGGAGGCACTGTTAGCCGCCTGCCATTGGATCGGAGAGAAGGGCTGGTGCCCGGCGACCGGTGGTAATATGTCCCTGCGGCTGGACTCGGCTCACTGTCTGGTTACCGAATCAGGTAAAGATAAAGGCAGCCTCACCGCTGACGATTTTCTACTGGTAGAAACTGCCAACAACCATGTTCCCAGTGGGCGTACACCGTCAGCGGAGACCGGCTTGCATACCTTGCTTTATCGTCGGTATCCAGAGATCAATGCGGTATTACATACTCATTCAGTGAATGCCACTGTGTTATCGCGGGTTGAGCGTAGCCATGAATTAGTCTTGCAAGGCTATGAAATGCAGAAATCGTTATCAGGTCAGCACAGCCATTTAGATGCAGTTGTCATCCCTATTTTTGACAATGATCAGGATATTTCCGCGCTGGCCCAACGGGTTGCCGCACTGGCAGATAATAACCCGCTTCGCTACGGATTTTTGGTGCGCGGCCATGGCCTGTATTGCTGGGGAAATAGCGTGGCACAAGCCCGTCGTCATCTGGAAGGGCTGGAATTCTTGTTCCAGTGTGAACTGCAACGTCGATTAGTTGACGTAAATTTTAATGTGGGGGCTAAATGATCCAGGCTATTGTTACCGATATTGAAGGTACCACCAGTGACATTCGCTTTGTCCATCAGGTGCTGTTCCCCTATGCCCGCGAGCGACTGACGCCTTATTTACGTGCACACCAGCAGGATGAAGAGATTGCCACTGCGCTAGCCAGTTTGCGCCATGAACTTGCACAGCCGGATGCTGATATAGAAACCTTGATTACCGCGTTACATGGTTTTATGGATGAAGATCGTAAATCCACAGCATTGAAAGCGATTCAGGGCATTATCTGGCGCACCGGTTATCTGCAAGGGGATTTTCTCGGCCATCTTTACCCAGAAGTGGCCCAGCAATTGGCCGACTGGCAGCAACAGGGGGTGGGGTTATATGTCTACTCTTCTGGCTCGGTTGCTGCGCAGAAATTGCTGTTTGGTTACAGCGATGCAGGGGATTTACGCCCGTTATTCAGCGGCTATTTTGATACCCATGTCGGTGGGAAACGTGAGGTGAGTTCTTATCAGAATATTGCGCATCAATTAGCTATCGCACCGCCAGCACTGCTGTTTTTATCTGATATCCGTCAAGAGCTGGACGCCGCTCAACTGGCGGGCTGGCATACTTGCCAACTGATTCGCGACTTACCTGATAACGAAAGCCACCACCCACAGGTGAGTCGTTTTGATCAAATCATTTTAGAGGATTTTACAGCATGAGCGGATTAACGATTTTTAGTGATAAGCAGCCGGAACAAGCGCTGTGGCAAAGCCGTGATGCTGAAGAAATTCAACAGCAACTGACCGCCATTGGTGTGCGCTTTGAGCGCTGGCAGGCAGATCGTGAACTGGGTGAAAACCCACAACCAGAGGCGGTGATTGCAGCTTATCAACATGAGATTGACCGGCTGGTGGCAGAGAAGGGTTATCAGAGCTGGGATGTGATCAGCATGCGGCCCGATAACGCCCAGCGAGAAGTGTTACGCGAGAAGTTTTTATCGGAACATACTCACGGTGAAGATGAAGTGCGCTTTTTCGTTGCAGGGTCAGGGCTGTTCTGTTTGCATCTGAACGGTAAAATTTATCAAATTTTGTGCGAAAAGAATGATTTACTCTCTGTGCCTGCCAATACTCGCCACTGGTTTGATATGGGGTCTGCACCGAATTTCACGGCTATTCGGGTATTTGATAATCCTGAGGGGTGGGTGGCGCATTTTACTGGCGATAAGATAGCCGATGCTTATCCACGTTTGGATTGATCCCCTTCGCACTTGAAGCCGCAGCGGTGTTAGCCAGGCTTGCTTATCTGCGACTCCAATTACTTTGGGGATAAAATTGCAAACATTGCTAATTCTTTGGTTGGAAGAAGCCTGCCGCCACTTGTTCTGGGCTAATGACGCCGCTGTCTAATACCCAACCACTGATCAATGCCGCCGGTGTGACATCAAATGCCGGATTATACACCGCGGCATCTTGTGGTGCCCAATGGCAACTGCCAAAGCTGCCTGAGACACCGGTCACTTCACTGGCGGCACGCTGCTCGATTGGGATCGCTGCACCATTCGGGCAGTTTGGATCATGGGTGGTGTGTGGGGCGGCAACATAGAACGGAATATGGTGATAGTGGGCCAACACCGCCAAACTGTAGGTGCCTATTTTATTTGCCACATCGCCGTTGGCGGCAATGCGATCTGCGCCAACCCAGATAGCATCCACTTTGCCCTGAGCCATCAGGCTGGCAGCCATCGAATCACAAATCAATTGATATGGAATACCTAACTCACCTAACTCCCAGGCAGTTAAGCGGCCGCCTTGCAGTAAAGGACGGGTTTCATCGACCCACACCTGCTGAATATTACCTTGCTGATGGGCTTTCAATAATACGCCGATAGCCGTACCAATGCCTGCCGTAGCGAGGCCACCGGTATTGCAGTGGGTTAGCAAGTTACTACCCGGTTTAACCAGTGCCGCCCCATGCCGGGCAATGCGCTCGCACAATTCGCGGTCTTCATCCACCAAGTGTAGCGCTTCGCGGACCAACGTATCGACCCAGTTCGCTTGTAGTAAAGCTTGCTGCATCCGTGCCAGATTGTTCATCAAATTAACCGCCGTCGGGCGGGATTCACGCAGCGCAATCAATGCCTGCTCAAGTTGAGCTTGCGGCAAACCACGTTCTGCCAGTAAAGCCAATAATAAACTTGCTGACAGTCCAATGAGCGGTGCACCACGGACTCGCAATGTTTGGATATGACCAATCAGTAACTCTACCGTATCAGCTAATAGCCACTCCTGACGCTGTGGTAATGCCTGCTGATCGAGTATCCAGAGCTGGTTATCGATAATTCTTAAGCTGGTGGTCTGTAAATCGAGCCTGTTAAGCGTCTGCATAGTGAGTTAAATCCATGTTGCGTTATTGCATCTGGTTTCTTATTCTGCCAACATATCTTACGGATGTGTAGACGTCTATATGGTTTTACGCCTAAATGCGGATTTTTTTGCTCTACAGGGAATAATTTCACGGCTAAGCAAATGGTTGGCGGTGAGTGAATTAGAATCAGGTAAAGAACAAAGAGGTTGAAGATGTCGCGCTACTATACATTTACTGCTGCGGATGCTGTTGAATATGCTCGCCAATTTGGTCAGGTTGCTGATCCACTGACTTTAGTGACGGCCGATGAAATTGGGGATGGCAATCTCAATCTGGTGTTTAAAATCCGTGATGCGGCCGGCGTCAGCCGGGTGATTGTCAAACAAGCACTGCCTTATGTGCGCTGTGTCGGGGAGTCTTGGCCGTTGACCTTGGATCGCGCCAGAATTGAAGCGCAAACCCTGCTGACACACAGCCAATTTTGCCCGCAACACACGGTCAATGTACTGCATCACGATGCTGAATTGGCGGTTATGGTGCAAGAGGACTTATCTGATCACCATATCTGGCGCAGTGAACTGCTGGTCGGTAAACACTATCCGCAGGCGGCAGGACAACTGGCAGAGTATTTGGCGCAAACCTTATTCCATACCTCAGATTTTTATCAGTCGGCACAAGCCAAAAAAGCAGCGGTGAGCTGCTATACCAACCCAGAGTTGTGCCAGATTACTGAGGATTTATTCTTTACTGACCCTTATATTGACCACGAACGTAATAATTTTGATCCGGCACTCTTAGCTGATGTGCTGGCCTTGCGCCAGGATAATACGCTCAAGGTGGCAGTGGCCTCGCTCAAACATCGCTTCTTGAGTAAGGCCGAGGCATTGTTGCATGGGGATATTCATAGCGGTTCAATTTTCGTTGCTGAGGGGCGTTTGAAAGCTATTGATGCCGAATTTGGTTTTTATGGCCCAATCGGCTTTGATGTGGGTACCGCGCTGGGAAATTTACTGCTCAATTACTGTGGATTGCCCGGTTTGGCAGGCCCGCGCGATGCCGCAGCCGGCCGTGAACAACGGCTGAAAGATGTGCATATTCTCTGGCAAACATTTGCCAGCCGCTTCGTGGCATTAAGCCAGCAAAAGGCGCAGGATTTGGCTTTAGCGACCGAAGGATATGTACAGCAGTTCCTGCAACAGGTTTGGCAGGACGCGATAGGGTATTGCGGCACTGAGTTAATTCGGCGCACTATTGGTCTGGCACATGTTGCTGATCTGGATAGTATCGCTGATGAAGAGATGCGCCAGGCATGCCAGCGCCATGCTCTGAGTTTAGGGCGAACCTTGATATTGGCGGCACCATCCATAAGTAATATAAATGATTTGATTGCTCGTATTCGCCAGAATGGGTAGCAATAATCATTATGCTACAGCGTGATGATGAATATAGTAACCCCGTTAAGAAATACGGGGTTTTTTATTATTTAAATCACTATCACTTGCTGTGATTATAAATATGTGGAATAGCATTATTCATATTTAAGTAAGTTGCTTCTGTTTAGGCTAGATTAAAAAATATTGATTTTTTTGTTGTCATTATTGGCGTTCTTTATGGCTTATTATTTTACTTTATTTAGTTGCAATTAGTGTAATTAGGTTGATGAGTGTTAATTATAAAGTGTGTTTTCATTTGGTTGTATTGTTACCACCCTATCTATATAAAATCAAATCAATTTAAGGTTGTATAGGTAAGGGCGGATTATTATTATTTCATGTCAATAATGGTATATCTACCATAAATAACTATTTGTTATAAATATGAACTGGCTATTAGTCTGAAACAACAGAGATTACTCTTTTTGGTGTTTATATTTATTCAATTTCCACACTATTCTAATTTTATCCTATATTGGGTTTAATGAAATAATTAACTTGATAATTAAAAAATAATCATGCGGGCCAGTATTAAATAACGGAGGATTTTATTATTTAAGCTGGTGTTATCATAATGCTAAGCAGGCGTATTTTATGCGATATTTTTATTATCCAGAAAAATCATGGTTTCAGACTAAATTGAGTTCCAACGCACTAATGTTTATCCTTTTTTTTTGCTCACAGGCCGTTGCTGCTCCTCAGGTCATAAATGTACCGAATGCAGGTGTAATTAGTAACGAAATACGGCAAACAACACCGGTGCCATTGCGTGCGCCACAGGACGCTGAAATCAAGCTTCCACCTTTGCTCCCTCCTGCATCGTTCGGCGGTTCTAACTCGGCGGGAAGCATCATGTTGCGTGAGGTTAGATTCGAGGGTGATACCCAGTTATTGCGGCACAGTAACGGAAATAATAAAGCACTACGTGCCGTAATTACGCCTTGGTTGGGGCAGCAATTAACCTTTAATGATTTACAAGCCATGACATTAGCGGTAACTCGCTTTTATCGACAACAAGGATTTGTTGCCACTCAGGCAATATTGCCACCACAAGCTATCCGTGACGGTGTTGTCATCGTTCGTATTATTGCTGGCAGATTAGATAAACCGGAGGTCAATAATCAGAGTCGGTTGAATACTGATTTTGTTACTGCGGTGATTGAAAGTAATAGTTGTAGCAAAGAAGTGGGTTTTTTTGGCAATAAAGATTGTGCCGCTTCTCCGGCTGAATTATCTCGCCTTGAACGAACCAGCCTTATTCTTAATGATATCCCAGGGGTTGATGCTGCTTTGGCATTAAAACCAGGAACCCAATCTGGAATGACAAGGGTCTATGCTGATATTACCTCCAGTCAAACCGCGATGGGGTACCTCGGCGTAGATAATCAGGGCAATGATTACTCTGGTCATAATCGGTTATTAGTGGGGGGCGCGCTGAATAATATGATGGGTTGGGGGGATCAGTTACGAGCTAATTTTATTTTATCCAGCTCGGCAGATGTATTCAATGGCTTATTGGATTATAACTTCCCAATTAATACGTATGGTACCCGTGTAGCGCTAAATTATAGCTATTTGGATTATACCCTTAAGGGGCCTTTCGAGGTATTGGATGCGCGTGGTCATTCTAATAGCTGGGGGGTTAATTTACGCCATCCGTGGATCCGCAATTCGGCGGCCAGAATTGATGTGAGTACCGGGTATTATCAGAGCAAAATGCGTGACTCACTCATTATGCTACCGGAACAAAAACGCAATCTGGATGCGGGTGAATTGGGCATTTATGGCACGTTTACCGCAGTACCTCGTGGGCTAAGTAATTTCAATTTACTGGGTACCGCAGGCCATCTGTCATTAGATGATGAATTCAGTCAGAGTATGAATTCCTTGACTGGTATTGGCGGCGCTTTTGCCCGTTTTAATTATCATGCCGGTCATGATCAGGGTTTTGGCTCTTATTTTTCTTTCTTCAATCAATTTACCGGCCAAATAGCCAGTAAAAATCTTGATAGCTCACAAAAGCTGTTGTTGGGTGGGCCATTGGCGGTTAGGGCTTACGGTATTGGTGAAGGGGCGGTGGATAAAGGCACACTTTTCACCACTGAATTACGTACCCACTGGCAACCCCCATTCCCGGCTTGGACTGGTATGGGGAATCAAATCACTTTTGCTGCATTCTTTGACCAAGGGTGGGGGTCTTATTATCGCCAACCTATCGCAGGCATGGCGGGGAATAATATCAACCTGTCTGGCTTTGGTGCCTATATCACTCTCTCTCGTCCGGCAGATTATTCCTTGAATCTGACTTGGGCACATCGAACCGGCCAGGCTGCAACTCCTCAACCGGATAATGACCAATTCTGGCTTAGTGCTTACAAGATGTTTTAGCGCTTATCGGCATATTTGTCAGATTTAATGGACGTGAATAATGAACAGTAAATTATACAAACTTATTTTCTGCCGTCGGTTGGGATGCTTAATTGCGGTGGGAGAATTTACCCGAGCTTACGGACGATCATTTTCGTCTATCGGCAAAAAGGTCATTAATGATAGTAATACGAAAGCGGGAATACTCAGCCATCTGGCAATAATGACGGGTGTAGCTCTTGGTACATTACCGCTACTGGTATTTGCCCATCCCTCGCTGCCCGTTAACGGTAATATTGTTATCGGCCAAGGCCGGTTGGAGGTCCATAACACCACCCTTACTGTGACTCAGCAAAGCGATAAGCTGGCGATCAATTGGGGGAGTTTTGATATCGCCCAGGGGAACAGTGTTATTTATAACCAGCCAGGGCAGCAGAGTATTGCCCTAAATCGGGTACTTGGCCGCGATGCATCGCAGATATATGGCAATCTAAAAGCAAATGGTCAGGTCTTTTTGCTTAACCCGAATGGCATTCTGTTTGGTCGCGGTGCACAAGTTGATGTCGGTGGTTTAGTCGCCAGTACTAAGGCCATGTCTAATAATGACTTTATTTCTGGAACTTATACGCTGACCAGCCGAAGACATGAAGGTAAGTTGGTTAATCAGGCCAATTTACATACCACCAAAGGCGGTTATATCGCACTGATTGGTCAGCAGGTTGATAATCAGTCTTCCGGTGTTATCAACACCCCACAAGGGAAAGTGGCGTTTGCCAGCGGGAGTCGCGTCACCCTTCATCTGGATCACGGTAGTTTGTTGGGCGTGCAAGTTCAGGGTGAGCAAGTCAGTGCTTTGCTGCAAAACGGTGGGCTGATTCAGGCTGATGGTGGCGTTATCCAACTGACCGCGCGTGGCAAGGAGATGTTAATGAATACCGTGATTGATAACACCGGTATTTTGCAGGCGCGCGGTTTGTCTGAAAAAAATGGCGTTATTTATCTCGATGGTGGTAGTGAAGGCGTGGTACGCCAGCAAGGCATTGTAGATGCCAGTAGTCAGTATGGTCGTGGCGGGAGTGTTATCCTGCAAGGCGAAAATGTGCACTTGGCCGCCGGAAGCAAGATTGATGCACATGGTGCTGAGGGCGGTGGCAAAGTACTGGTTGGTGGTGGTTGGCAGGGTAAAAATAATGCGATAAAAAATTCACGCTCAGTCGTCATGGATAAAGGCGCAGTTATTGATGTGTCGGCTTTGGGGCAGGGGGCTGGTGGTATCGCCGTGCTATGGTCTGAAAGTTACACCGGCTTCTATGGCGATATTCATGCCCGTGGTGGGCTACAGTCAGGCAATGGCGGGCAAGTAGAAACATCCAGTAAGCGTAATTTACAGGCTTTTGGTCACGTTGATGCAAGTGCGACTGCGGGTAGCAATGGCAGTTGGTTACTCGATCCGGCAGAAGTCAACATTGTTGGTAGTGGTGCACAGAGTGGTTCATCCGTTCAGGCAGGGGATATCCCTGCCGGATATGGGGTCAATGCACAGGTTTTCATGCCAACGGCTAACGTCGCGCAAATATTGAATAGCAGTATCAATACTCAACTCGATCTCGGCACAAATGTGACGGTGACGACCAATAATAACAGTTTGACGAATTGCCGCTGGTGCAATATTACGCTAGATGCTGATATCAATAAAACAGCGGGTGGTGATGCCACGTTGACATTACATGCTGACGGCAATATTGTCATTAACAATAATATTTCTACCCGTGCTGCGAAACTGAATCTTAATTTATTGGCAGGCAATTCCACTGCAGACTCTGTTATTACATTAAATAATGTTTATGTGTTATTAAATAATGGGGACTTGCTGGCGAAACATGCCGATGATAAAAGCGCAACACGTATTGCTATACAGGGAGGTCGCTATGAGGTTGGCAACCTTACTCTTGAGGGAAATGCCGCAGTAGCATCCCACATCGGGGTGAGTATTAGTAATGCCGCTAATATTTCTGTGGCAGGTGAAACGCGGATAACCGGTGAAAGCAGTAATGCTAATGGGCAAGGGTGGCGTGGTGTTGATATGTCTGAGGACTCTATCCTTACGGGGGTGGGTAATATTTTATTTGCTCTTAAATCTAATTCTAAAATTTCCTGGATGGGTAAGTTCGCTAACGTAACTATTATCGGTGATAAAGATATTACATTCCAGGCAAATGCCAACGGCAGTACATATGGCGGGGTGGATATTGTTAATGGGAATATTTCCTCTAAGTCTGGTAACATTTTGTTTGATGTCAATGGCGACATTTTAACGCAAGCTAATAATGGATTGCGGATACGGGATTCACAAGTTGGTGGGGGTAATGTTAATTTTGGAATAAATGTCACAGGGGTTGATGGTTTATTATTCAGAGATAGTGATCTTACGGCAACTGCTGGTGATATTAATGTGAATACCACTACGACTAATAAAGGGATTTGGATCTCAGGTAACACTAATGTAAACGCCAGTGGCGATATCAATTTGCAGGGGATGACCAGTAATTCTACCTATGCAGGTGCTGATGCCATCAAGATAAGTGGTAACTCCAGTAGTGTTCAGGTCAATATGACTGCCGGTGGTAATATATCGATGGTGGCGGTTAATGAAGGCACAGAAATTGGCACTACTGTTGTTGCGGATTTTGCCAATATAAAAGCGGAGAGCGGCGATTTTAATTTAAACATCAGTGGAGTCAAAGGCAGTCCATTCAACAATGTCAGTATCAGTGCTGATAATATTTTGATGAATGGTAATATCATCAATAATGAAGCTGTATTGATGACGAATACCGTTCTTACGGCTAAAAAAGATATTAAAACCAATTTGACGTCTGCCACGCATAAAGCCTTCAGGTTCAGCGGTAATGGCGCAATGACGGCTGGTCAAGATATATTATTAGTTACCAATACCTCTGCACCCTCTGTGGAGGCCATAACAATCAATGGAACCTCATCTAACAGTGATAAATATCACTGCGGGGAAAGAGATATCAATAACAGCCAATAACCATGGCAATACTTCAGGGGCAGGGGTTGGCATTGATGGGGCTAATATTGAAGCTAAAAGCGGAAATTTCACGATAAATAACAATGGGTCAAAAGGCATAACCTGGGCCAATGTAGATCTCACAGCAAATGAGGTTAACTTTGCCTCTAACTCGACTAGCTCTGCCGGGGTGGCGATACGTGAATCTAATATTACTGCAACAACAGGTGACATTAATGCCAATGTAACATCCCAAAAAGAAGGTATTTTGATTAAACCAAATACCATTTTCAATGCTAAAAAAGATATTAATCTGACGGGGGTTGCCACCGGTGATGGGGAAGGAATTGTTATTCAAGGAGATTCAAATACTTCACGTAATAATCTCATTGCTCAAGGAAATATCACCTTAAACGGTAAAGCTGATACGGGTGATGCTACTCGGCCATCAGTCTATTTATCAAATACGACGCTGACAGCCACTGAGCATAATATTGATATCAATGGTCTGTCAGCGGGGGCGAGAAATGTTTATTTTACTGATGTGGAACTGAATGCCATCGCGGGTAATGTTGCTGTTTATTCTGAAACACAGGCCGCTTTACCTACTTCATTAAGCACTGCATTAAGCCTGGGCGGTAATATCACTATAAAAGCCAAAAATGGCTCGATGATCGGTAAAGCATTTAATACAACGCAGGGCTCAGGCATTGGTTTTAGAGCTAATAGTACCTTGTCGGTTGAAGGGAATATCGCGTTTCAAGGCGAAACAGAAGGCACTGGTGCTACCCGCAAAGGAATTGATTTTAATGGTGCCAATACACTTAATATTGCCAAGGATAGCCAATTGTCTTTTCTCGGTCAAAATAAAGGGGCACAAGTTATCGTTGGTGGCGAGGGGATCACCTATGCAGATGCGGCTCAGCTAACGATAAATAATAATGGCTCTCTCAAAATGGAAGGGCGCTCAACCCGCGGTGTCGGCATTAACTTCTCTACCAATAATAATAGCGTGGTATTAAGTGGTGAGGGTGACACTCTCATTAAAGGCAGTAGTGTCGCGGATACTGGGGTTGCTATTTCCGGTGTAGTTAACAATGGTACTGGCCCGGTCACGATTGAAGGAACCAGTCGCGATAACATCGGTGTTCACCTCTTCAGTGCAGAGCATCAAGTTAATCGTATTAATGTCACCGGGAATTCAACCCATGCTGACGGGCTGCGCATTAGCGGCAATGCCACTATTACTGATGCCACACTGACAGGAGCATCAATTAATGGCAGTGGTGTGAAAATTGATCCATTGCCGGGTTCTAATATTGTCACTCATGTCGTACTGGATAATGCCACGCTCACTGGCAGTAGCACTAATGGCATTGGTGTAGAAGTAGCCAATGATATAAAGGGCATTCATCAGAGTGTGATTAATGGTACGACTAATGGTACCGGTTATGGCATTGAGATAGCAGCGAATTTACATGTCACTGGCACCAGTGAAACCGACTTGCTGACGCTAAACGGTGTGGCAACAACGGATATCGGTACCGGAATAAAACTCAATGGTAATAATGACTTAAGTAATACCAGTTTAAATGGTTCGGCTGTAGATGGTATTGCATTGGATATCACCAGCTCATCCGCCAACCAAGGCAATACGGTATTTAAGGGCACCGCTTCCGGTAGCGGTATTGGTGTGCAGATCAACGGCTTGTTGGATGGCGGTGTGGTGAATGGGGCTGCGACCAGCGGCACTGGTGTTCAAGTCATAGATGGTGTGCTTGATAATAGCCGCATCAATGGTCTTTCGGATGCTGGTAGTGGGGTCAGCGTCAATGGCGACACGGTGCTCAACAACACTGTGCTGGTCGGGAATAGCACAGATGGCAAAGGGGTAGAGATCGTGGGCCGTCTGTCAGGTGGCTACGGCAGCTCAGTACAGGGTGACGTGGTTAACGGCATCGGAATGTATATCGATAGAAATGCCACTCTTACGGGTGGCGACTCAGGCGAGCTGCTTGTTATCAGCGGTAATGCCACTGGTGAGAAAGGCACTGGTGTGCAACTGGAGGGCAATAATACCCTTGATAACACCATGCTGAACGGTAACGCCACTCAGGGTACCGGTGTTGATATTACCGGTCCGCTGGTGAATAACGGCAATACTCGCGTGGTGGGTATTGCCACTGGCGGCAACGGGGTGGCGTTGAACGGGGCTATCGCTGGCGGTACGGTCAGCGGCACCTCAGACAGCGGTACGGGTGTCAACGTGGATGGTGATACCCAACTTAACACCACTCTCCTGAACGGTAACAGCTCTGACGGTAAGGGGGTGGAGATCGCCGGTAATCTCACTGGCAGTAATGGCAGCGCAGTGCACGGTGATACCACTAATGGTACTGGGGTGGATGTTAACCGTGATACTAGACTCATTGGCGGCGGGCTGGGCGATCTGCTCAATGTCACCGGCAACGCGACGGGTGAAAAAGGCACCGGGATACAATTTGACGGTATCAATATCCTTGATAATACCTCGCTGGCAGGGAATGCCACTAACGGCACCGGGGTAGATATTAACGGCTTACTGCAAAATGAAGGTAATACCACGATTGCTGGTCAATCTGAGAATGGCAATGGCATCCAGCTTGAAGGAGCAGTCAGCGGTGGCACAGTTACTGGTACATCAGCTAATGGCAGCGGCATCAAGGTGGTAAATGACAGTAACCTGGATAACGCCACCCTTAACGGTAACAGCCCTGACGGCAAGGGGGTGGAGATCGCCGGTAACCTCACTGGCAGTAATGGCAGTGCCGTGCACGGTGATACCACTAATGGTACTGGGGTGGACATTGGTAAACAAATCATTCTGGGCGGCGGCCTGGATGATCTGCTCAATGTCACCGGCAACGCTACTGGAGAGAATGGTACCGGCGTGCAGTTTAACGGTATCAATATCCTTGATAACACCTTGCTGACAGGGAATGCCACTAACGGCACCGGGGTGGATATTAATGGCTTACTGCAAAATGAAGGTAATACCACGATTGGTGGTCAATCTGATAATGGTAGTGGTGTCCAGCTTGGAGGGGCGGTTAGCGGTGGCTCAGTTAATGGTACATCAGCTAATGGCAGCGGCATCAAGGTGGTAAATGACAGTAATCTGGATAACGCCATCCTCAACGGTAACAGCCTGAACGGTAAAGGAGTGGAGATCGCCGGTAACCTCACTGGCAGCAATGGCAGTGCAGTACAGGGGGAAACCACTAACGGCAGCGGTGTTGATGTTGGTGAAAACGCCTCGCTCAGTGGCATGGGGCCGGATGATCTGCTGACGGTGACCGGCAATGCGAGCGGTGATAAAGGCGCTGGTGTTCAGCTTGACGGCAACAATACGCTGAATGACACCACCTTAGCCGGTAACGCTATTGATGGGCATGGCGTAGCGATAACGGGGCCGGTATCTAACACTGGCAATACTACCATTAATGGTAATACCGCTAATGATGGCCATGCCGTGCATGTTGGCGGCCCAATTAGTGGTGGTAGGGTGAATGGTAATTCCGTTAATAACCACGCTATTTTCCTCGATGATGATGCAGCGGTAACTAACATTGAGCTTAGCGGGAATACCGGCTCAAATAGGTCACCGGTGTTTATAACCTTGCCGGCGAATATTGGCGAAAATGTGACTATCAATGGCAAACCGGTTGATAAAAATAGTTTTGGGGGTAAATCGATAGAGAGGACGAGCTTAGAACAGATAACGCCGCCTGAGGAGGGGATTGAACCTGGCTTGTTGCTGATGAAACGAAACCAGATCCTCAACTCCCTTGAAACACAAACTTTACCGCCACCTATCGTGACCGAATCTGAGCATGATATCGCAGCCAATATCAGCATTGCAGTTTGTATCCCTGAGGGCGTCCCCTCCCAGAAGGCGCCTTGCGATACGTATATTGTAGGTAAGTGGAAACCTCTGCCTAAGATATCGTGTCAAGAATAGCAGGCTTTTTAACTCACTAAATTTACTAGATAAGCGGTGATATCGGCGTAACAAGGGGAGCTGGTAATGGTGGAGAAAACAGTTGAATTAACCCAAGTGGTGGAGAAGTCGGCAGGGTTTTCATTGCCTTATTTCGAGTTTTTAGTTTGTGTGCGGCGCTATGAGGCGGCGGGGCGATTACTGGTATTGATGTTGGACCAACTGGATACCCAATATGGTCGTTGGGATGTTTTTTCGCTTCAGCAACAGTCAATACAACAGCAGGAGCATTATTGTAATCGCCTGGCCGCAGCGATTGGCAACCTGCTTTCTGATCCTGGTTTTGTGGTATCAGATAAGGGTTTTTTACAACTGATTAATTTCCATCGCTGGATCGCGTTGATATTTGCCGCATCACCGTTTGGTCATGCGGATCATGTGATTACCAACCTTAATCAAGCCGGGGAAGGATGTGCTCATCCTCTGCGCTTTGAGCGCAATAATTTTCTGAAATTTTGCCTGATGTATTTACCTGAATCCGGTATTCCGCTTCAGCCGGATATATTATGGCAATTTAATCCCCATGCGGCAGCAGCATTGTTTCTGGCGCTACTGTCGCCGCGTATTTTACCCAGCGCCGTAGGCCACGCGAAACGTGAGCAGCTATTAGCGTGGTTACCTGAAAAACTGTTAACGCTGGAGAGCCTTGAGGGCTTGCCCGAACGTATCCTGCATGATGTTTATATGCATTGCAGTTATGCTGATATGGCAGAAAAGCATGCCATAAAACGCAGTATTAATGCTCACCTACGTAACACTCTACTTCACAATGGGCTATCTGATAATTGCTCTCGCCCACCATCACGTAGCAAACCATTGATGCTGGTTATTCTTGAATGGTTTAACAGCGGTCATTCTATTTATCGTACCCATTCCAGCACGTTACGCGCCGCGCGTGAGCAGTTTTCTACTCATGGTGCCACTATTGTTGAGGCAACAGATGCCACAACCCGTGAGGTTTTTGATGATTTTACCGAAGTCCAGCGGACGGGGGCGGTTGAGGCGATTGCTGTGCTGGCAAAGAAACTGCGCCCTGATGTTATCTATTTCCCCAGTGTCGGGATGTTTCCACTCACCATTGCACTGACTAATTTACGCTTAGCGCCCTTACAGATAATGGCACTAGGCCATCCGGCAACGACCCATTCCAGCTATATTGATGCGGTGTTGGTGGAAGAGGATTACCTGGGGGATCCCCGGTGTTTCTCCGAAAAAGTGGTTTCGTTACCCAAGGATTGCCTGCCCTATGTGCCGCCTGCCAATATCCGCCCGCCAGAACCGGTACAACATTTCGATGAGCGACCTGCGGTACATATTGCGGTTTGTGCCTCAGCGATGAAAATTAACCCGCGCTTTATTGCCACCTGCGCGGAAATAGCCCAACGAACATCAACGCCGGTTATATTTCATTTTCTGGTGGGTTTTTGCTGGGGTATTACCCATCGAGTTATGGAAAAAGCAATTAATGCTGCTATCCCTCAAGCTAAAATCTATGAGCACTTGGCTTATCAGGACTATTTATTGGTCATTAATCAGTGTGACCTGTTTATTAATCCTTTTCCTTTCGGCAATACTAATGGCATCGTCGATACAGTGCGTCAGGGCTTACCCGGTGTTTGTCTGAGCGGGGCTGAAGTACACGAACATATAGATGAAGGATTGTTCCGTCGGCTGGGATTGTCTGAGGAGCTGATTACACATGATTTGGCTGAGTACATTGCGGTTACAGTACGGTTGATTACCGATACCGAGTGGCGTAATAGCTTACGCTGCCAGTTGCTAAAAATTCAGCCTGACAATGTACTATTTTCCGGCAAACCTGAGCAATTCGGTTTGATTATCAGAGCGTTGTTAGATGATTGCCAGGCTGAAAGATGATAAAAAAAGCCTCCTGAAGCGGAGGCTTGAGTAGACACTTACATCAATAAGACTCATTCATTACGCGGCTTCAGTTTGCCGTTGTTTGGTGGGCTGCTTTACCACTGGTTTGGCTGCCAGTGCATCCGCGGCAAACTCATCGACATTAATTGAACGCAGGCGGCTCTCTTCTGCTTTAGTCAAAATAGCGGCTTCTTCAGCACTGATTTTCCCTTCAGCCAGCGCATGTTTTGCCAGCACATCCAGGCGAGTAAATGGCAGGCTTTTACCTGCTTCTTTACTCAGGCGCTTATGAATTGGCTCTGCTGCAATCACATCTTGTAACGCTGCTTCCAGTAAACCTACCGGGTTAAACTCGCTCGGTGTCAGATATTGACCACGACCAATACGGCTGCGGGTTGCTGATGGCACTTGCAGTAACTGCGCCAATTGATGGTCCAGACGATCTGACGGTGCCTGATGCACGCGCCCAAACGGGAAGACCACTAACCGCATTAACCCGGCGATAACGCCATTTGGGAAGTTGCGCAGTAAATCATCCAGAGCCTGTTCTGCCTGATGCAGGGCATCCTGCACACCCCAATGAACCAGCGGCAGATCTTCTTTTTGGCGGCCTTCGTCTTCATAGCGTTTCAGTGTTGCAGACGCCAGATACATTTGGCTGAGAATATCTCCCAAACGGGCAGAAATACGTTCACGACGTTTCAGGCTGCCACCCAACACCCCCATTGAGACATCAGAGAGCAAAGCTAAATTGGCGCTCAGGCGGTTCAGATGCTGGTAATAACGGCGAGTGCTGTCTTTGGTTGGCGTGGCACTGGTGCGGCCATTGGTCAGCCCCAACCAGAAGCTACGGACTTTGCTACTACCCACATGGCCCAGATGACCGAACAGCGCCTTATCGAAGGCGGCAACATCATTGGATTGTGCCGCTGCCATTTCATCCAGTACAAACGGATGGCAGCGAATCGCCCCCTGACCGAAGATAATCATACTACGGGTCAGAATGTTAGCGCCTTCAACGGTGATACCGATAGGTGCACCTTGATAGCCACGGGCCACGAAGTTGGCTGGGCCAAGGCAGATCCCTTTACCGCCCGCAATGTCCATCGCATCCATCACGGCGCGTTGACCACGGTGGGTACAGTGATATTTAACGATAGCGGATAACACGGCCGGTTTCTCACCCAGCATAATGCCGCTGGTAATTAAGGTTGCCGCCGCGTCCATCACATAAGCATTACCGGCGATTCGTGCCAACGGCTCTTCAATCCCTTCCATTTTACCGATTGAGATTTTGAACTGACGACGTATATAGGCGTAAGCACCAATCCCCATCGCCACACTTTTCAAGCTGCCAGTGGCGTTGGACGGCAAGGTAATCCCGCGACCAACCGACAGGCATTCCACCAGCATGCGCCAGCCCTGTCCGGCCATTTTTGGCCCGCCGATGATGTAATCAATCGGCACAAAGATATCGTTGCCACGGGTCGGGCCATTTTGGAACGGCACATTCAGTGGGAAGTGACGACGACCAATTTCCACCCCAGGCGTGTTAGTTGGGATCAGCGCACAGGTGATGCCTAAATCAACGGTATCGCCCAACAGATGTTCAGGGTCAGACAATTTGAACGCCAGTCCGAGCACTGTGGCGATCGGAGCAAGGGTGATATAGCGTTTATTCCAGGTCAGGCGCATGCCCAGTACCTGTTTGCCTTGCCATTCACCCATACAAACGGTGCCGGTATCTGGGATTGCGCCGGCATCAGAACCTGCTTCTGGGCTGGTCAGGGCGAAACAAGGGATCTCGTCGCCACGGGCCAAACCAGGCAAATAATGATTTTTTTGCTCTTCAGTACCGTAGTGTTGCAGCAATTCGCCGGGGCCGAGAGAGTTAGGAACGCCAACAGTGATGGCTAAAATGCCCGACACGCCAGACAGTTTTTGCAATACACGCGCCTGAGCATATGCTGAGAAATCAAGGCCGCCGTACTCTTTCTTGATAATCATCGCAAAGAAGCGATGTTCTTTCAGATATGCCCACAGTTCGGGTGGCAAGTCAGCCAGTTCGTGGGTAATTTGGAAGTCATTAGCCATACGACAGGCTTCTTCTACCGGCCCATCAATAAAAGCTTGTTCTTCGGCGGTTAACTGCGGTTTTGGGTAGTTATGCAGTTTCTTCCAGTCAGGCTGGCCCTGGAATAAATCACCTTCCCACCAAGTGGTGCCTGCATCAATCGCTTCTTTTTCGGTGCGTGACATGGCTGGCATGACTTTACGGAACATGCGCAATGCTGGCGTAGAAAACAGTGACTGACGCAGCGGAGTTAGCGTCAGGGGCAGCAAAACAATCACCAGCGGCAATAATGCCCAGAATGACCATAATTGCGAGGCCCCCATCGCGGCGGTGTAAACGACAAGAATCAAACTACTAAGATAGAGGTTCACCCGGTGATAGAACAGCACACCAATAAGAACCAGCAAGGCAACAATGCTAAGAACCATCATAATAAAGCTCCTGAGATGTAGGAGGTCTGACCTGTTGAGAGATACATTTGTTGTAGTCCATCTCATTATCTTTAGCAATACCATTACATGTTATTTACAACTCATCTCACAAACTGCCCGCATTAATAGCTAAAAGTCTTATGTCTTATTCATTACAGTGCTTCTCGCTGTTTATGCTATCCGTTACACTGGCGGCGGACGAATATTTATATATAGAACTATAAAGAGGCTCCCATGTATCAGGATTTAATCCGCAGTGAACTGAATGAAGCAGCAGACACACTGGCAAACTTTTTGAAAGATGATAGCAATATCAATGCTATTGCGAGCGCAGCCGTATTACTGGCTGATTCTTTTAAGGCTGGCGGCAAAGTCTTGTCATGTGGTAATGGTGGCTCCCATTGTGATGCCATGCATTTTGCCGAAGAGTTGACTGGCCGCTACCGCGAAAATCGCCCCGGCTATCCGGCGATTGCTATTTCAGATGTTAGCCATATCTCTTGTGTCAGTAATGATTTTGGTTATGACTATATTTTCTCTCGTTATGTTGAAGCAGTAGGTCGCGAAGGGGATGTACTACTCGGTATTTCTACTTCCGGTAATTCAGGTAATGTCATTAAGGCGATTGCAGCCGCCCGTGCCAAAGGCATGAAAGTGATCACCCTGACCGGCAAAGACGGTGGTAAAATGGCGGGCACGGCAGATATCGAAATCCGGGTTCCTCATTTTGGTTATGCCGATCGTATTCAGGAAATTCATATCAAAGTGATTCATATCTTGATTCAATTGATTGAAAAAGAGATGGTTAAAGCCTGATATGTCGTGGTGATCAACGGTATTATCAATCTCGTTGATCACCTTGACGGTGAGCGAGAGCAGCTAACACTGCTGCAACACCAAGAGCTAAGATATACGCGGGAGGTTGGTTATGTGCGAATTGCTCGGGATGAGCGCAAATGTTCCCACGGATATTTGCTTTAGCTTTACCGGCCTGGTGCAACGGGGCGGGGGGACTGGCCCACATAAAGATGGCTGGGGTATTACTTTTTATGAAGGTAACGGCTGTCGCACGTTTAAAGATCCCCAACCCAGTTTTAATTCACCGATAGCCCGTTTGGTGCAAGATTATCCGATAAAATCTTGCGCGGTGATTTCTCATATCCGTCAGGCAAATCGCGGTGAAGTGGCGTTAGAGAATACGCACCCTTTTACCCGCGAAATGTGGGGGCGAAACTGGACGTATGCCCATAACGGTCAACTTAAAGGCTATCGTCAATTAGACACCGGGACTTTCCGGCCTATCGGTCAGACCGACAGCGAATATGCGTTCTGCTGGTTACTTAACCAATTGGCAAAGCGTTACCCTCGAACCCCCAGTAACTGGCCAGCGGTATTCCGCTATATCGCTACCTTATGTGAGCAGTTGCGGGCAAAAGGGGTCTTTAATATGTTGCTTTCGGATGGGCGTTTTGTGATGGCGTTCTGTTCGACCAATCTGTATTGGATAACTCGCCGAGCACCTTTTGGCAAAGCGACCTTACTGGATCAAGATGTTGAGATAGATTTTCAACGCCAGACCACACCCAAAGATGTGGTCACGGTGATCGCGACTCAACCTCTGACAGGTAATGAAACCTGGCACAAAATTGCACCAGGTGAATTTGCATTATTCTGTTTTGGTGAGCGAATTTGATTTGGTCAGCGCATACTGCGATACCGGTGCATTGGCGACCGGCGGGCGGCTGAGTACGTACTGCCCGTTGATCACTGCAACTGATGGTGGCATCCGATTTTTGGTGAAATAGGCATACCCTGGCTGTAATTGCCGCCAGAAGCTGTAATCCGACGAGTTACGGTGGCGTTGCATATTCTGTTCAGTCATACGGAAAGGGTAGATACTGATATCCACTTTTTCCTGACCAAAGATAAATGCCGTTTGCACGTAGTTAAATATCTCGTCCATATAGGCATCGGTCATTGCATAACAGCCGATTGATTTGCAAGCGCCATGGATCATCAGATATTTCCCTGAATAACCCTGCGACTTATCATAATCATTTGGGAAGCCAATATTAATTGCCCGATAAAACTTACTGTCGGGTTTTAAATGGCGCATATCAATACTGTAAAAACCTTCCGGGCTTTTAAAATCCCCTTCACGGCGTTTTGGGCCAAGGCCACCTGAGAATTCACAGATGCGATAGCTCTGCACTAAACGATATTCACCTTGTAGCCTGGCGTATAATTCCAAGGTACGTTCTTCTTTGAAAATCTGAATATAGACCGATGACCCGAGTAATTGTTGTTTTAGCTCTTTGGAAACTGCCACTGGCTCACTGGCTGAGCTGGTGAAGGAAACCGCCGGCAAACCCATTATCACCACAGACGTAAGCATCGCAAACAACCGTGCGATTTTGCCCATTTATTATTCCTACTTATATTATGTAAATTATGCCACTGCATTCTTTGATTTATATGCGCAGATTATCAGTCGGAAAATTTTTAGCAATATATGTTTTGTATAAAATAACCACAAAGTCGGTAAAGATGAATTATCAACAAGATTTTACCGAGCGTATAGATAAATGAGTAGTAAATTATTTGTGTTTGCTTGACCCAAGTCACTGCATTTGTCAGACAGTGTAGAATGAAAATGCTAAAATCGTCCGCTGCTGATGGTCTGTACATGTAATCGCTATTACAGCCGCTTCACCCTGAAACCATATAACGTGGGTATCAGCAATAATCGCCGCGATTCTTTCAACCAGCGTTCATGTCTGCCTAATTGACTGAGTATTAAACCGTCGTTTAACTGAACCATGAAAGTATCTTATCTTTATGTAGCTGTACGCTCTGGGCTAAGTACAGCATTTGATATAACTAATAAAGTTGTTCAAACCTATGATTAAAATAAAGAAAGGGCTAGACCTTCCCATCGCTGGAGTACCTGTGCAGGTAATAGAGGAGGGGCCTGTTATTCGTCATGTGGCTCTGCTCGGTGAAGAGTATGTAGGCATGCGCCCCTCAATGTTGGTGCAAGAAGGTGACTGGGTTAAAAAAGGGCAGGCGCTCTTTGAAGATAAAAAAAATCCAGGAGTTACCTTTACTGCGATCGCCAGTGGCAGAATCAGTGCCATCAATCGTGGTGAACGTCGGGTGCTTCAGTCTGTTGTCATCGAGATTGAAGGGGATGAGCAAATGCCTTTCCAACACTATGAGGCCGCTGATCTTAATCATCTGAGCAATGAACAGGTACAAAGCCAATTGCTGGCATCTGGTTTATGGACCGCATTCAGAACCCGACCGTTTAGTAAAACCCCAGTGCCAGGCAGTAGCCCACGCGCTATTTTTGTCAGTGCGATGGATACCCAGCCGCTGGCAGCCGATCCGCAGGTCATTATTGCCACTGAGTCAGACGCCTTTAAGCACGGCTTAACTGTTCTCACGCGTTTAACTGAAGGCAAAGTGCATGTGGGTCATGCTCCGGGGCAGGTTGCGGTCAACCATTCGAACGGGCAAGTGACTTATAACGAGTTCTCCGGCCCGCATCCTGCGGGTCTGGTGGGGACACACATTCATTTCCTTGAGCCGGTGAGTTTGCGCAAAATGGTGTGGCATGTGGGCTATCAGGATGTGATTGCTATCGGTAAATTGTTTACCCGTGGTGAACTCTGTACTGACCGCATCGTTGCGGTGGCTGGCCCACAGGTGAATCAACCGATTTTAGTGCGCACCCGTTTGGGCGCCAGCTTATCTGAACTGACCGCAGGCAAGTTAAAAGAGGGTGAGAATCGTATTATCTCCGGCTCAGTGCTCAGCGGTACGGCCTTCTCGGCAACTCATGGTTATTTGGGCCGTTTCCACCAGCAAGTTTCGGTTATCCGCGAAGGGCGAGAAAAAGAGCTATTCGGTTGGGTAATGCCAGGGCGTGATAAATACTCGATCACCCGTACTACGCTGGGCCATTTCTTCAAACGCAAGTTGTTTGCTTTCTCTACCGATATGCATGGTGGGGAGCGCGCCATGGTACCAATTGGTAACTATGAGCGGGTGATGCCACTGGATATTCTGGCAACCCATTTGTTGCGTGATCTACTGTCCGGTGATACCGACAGCGCGCAAGCGCTAGGATGTTTGGAGTTGGATGAAGAAGATTTGGCTTTGTGTACATTTGTCTGCCCCGGTAAGTACGAATACGGTCCGGCACTGCGCGACATATTGACCAAGATTGAGCAGGAAGGATAACTGATGGGCTTGAAAAGTTTTCTTGAGAAAATAGAACACCACTTTGAAGCGGGTGGCAAATTAGAGAAGTACTATCCGCTGTATGAAGCGGCTGCCACTATTTTCTATACACAGGGCAAAGTGACACCGGGTGCTTCTCATGTGCGAGATGCGATCGACCTGAAAAGGATGATGATCCTGGTGTGGCTGGCGGTATTCCCTGCCATGTTCTGGGGTATGTATAACGTAGGGCTACAGGCCATTCCGGCGCTGAACCAACTCTACAGTGGCGCGGAACTGCAACAGATTATAGCCAGTGACTGGCATTACCGGTTGGCACAAATGCTGGGGGCGTCATTGGCTCCAGATGCTGGCTGGGCCAGTAAAATGGTGCTGGGGGCGGTTTATTTCTTGCCTATCTATGCCGTTGTATTTGTGGTTGGCGGTTTTTGGGAAGTGGTCTTCTCCATTGTCCGCAAGCATGAGATCAATGAAGGTTTCTTTGTTACCTCGATTCTGTTTTCCCTGATAGTTCCACCTACGTTACCACTATGGCAAGCAGCACTTGGGATCTCTTTCGGCGTGGTTATTGGCAAAGAGATTTTTGGTGGCACTGGGCGTAACTTCCTCAACCCGGCACTGGCTGGGCGTGCTTTCTTATTCTTTGCTTATCCGGCTCAGATATCCGGTGATTTGGTGTGGACTGCCGCAGATGGTTTCTCCGGCGCAACCCCATTGTCACAGTGGAGTGTTAACGGCAGTCACAGTTTGGTTAACACCATTACCAATCAGCCTATTACGTGGATGGATGCTTTCCTCGGTAATATTCCCGGCTCTATTGGTGAGGTTTCCACGCTAATGATCCTGATTGGCGGCGCCATTATTCTTTTCGGGCGCATCGCCTCGTGGCGGATTGTTGCAGGGGTGATGATTGGCATGATTGCCACGGCCTACCTATTTAACTGGGTCGGCTCCACCACCAATCCACTATTTGCTATGCCGTGGTATTGGCATTTGGTACTCGGTGGCTTCGCTTTCGGTATGATCTTTATGGCGACCGATCCGGTTTCGGCTTCCTTTACTGATAAAGGGAAATGGTGGTATGGCGGCTTGATTGGCGCGATGT
This sequence comes from Yersinia sp. FDAARGOS_228, assembly GCF_002073315.2. Lineage (NCBI taxonomy): Bacteria > Pseudomonadati > Pseudomonadota > Gammaproteobacteria > Enterobacterales > Yersiniaceae > Yersinia > Yersinia sp. FDAARGOS_228. Next base: position 4,502,638 of record NZ_CP020409.2, on the reverse strand, counting down.
GTGTGTTGATCCGCGTCGCTAATCCAGCTTATCCCGAAGGAATGATGTTGGCTATCTTGTTTGCCAACCTGTTTGCACCGCTATTTGACTATGTGGTTGTTCAGGCCAATATCAAGCGGAGGAAAGCGCGTGGCGAGTGATAAACCAAGAAATAATGACAGCATCGGCAAAACGTTGCTGGTGGTAATTGTGCTATGCCTGGTGTGTTCTGTGGTGGTGGCTGGTGCGGCTGTGGGGTTGAAAGCCAAGCAGCAGGAACAACGTCTGTTAGATAAACAACGCAATATTCTGGCGGTGGCGGGTTTGTTGCAACCAAGAATGCCCGCAGAAGAGGTTCAGCGGGAATTTGCGCTGCGCATTGAGCCACGGTTGCTAGATTTGCAAAGTGGTGCGTTTATTCAACAGGATCCGGCAACCTTTGATCGTGCTCAGGCATTGCGTAGTGACCAAATGAGCATTGCCCTGACGCCCGCACAGGATATTGCTGGCATCCGCCGGCGCGCTAACGTGGTTGAAATTTATCTGGTACGTGGTGAAATCGGGCAAATCAACAAGATAGTTCTCCCTGTTTATGGCTCCGGTCTGTGGTCAATGATGTATGCCTTTGTTGCCATCGACACTGACGGCAAAACGGTGCGTGGTATCACCTATTACGATCAGGGTGAGACCCCAGGGCTGGGAGGTGAGGTTGAGAACCCAATTTGGCGTAATCAATGGATTGGTAAGCGGCTATTTGACGAGCAAGGCCAACCGGCTATTCGGATTGTTAAAGGGCGCGCACCGGCTAATGATCCTCATGCGATCGATGGCTTGTCAGGTGCGACCTTGACCTCTAATGGGGTGCAAAACAGCTTTGATTTTTGGCTCGGTGAAAACGGCTTTGGCCCGTTCCTGAAAAAAGTGCGCGAAGGAGCGTTAAAAAATGGCTGATACCAAAGAGATTAAGCGAGTTTTATTCGGGCCGTTATTTGATAACAACCCGATAGCGTTACAGATCCTTGGCGTTTGTTCCGCGCTGGCGGTGACCACCAAGCTGGAAACCGCATTAGTGATGACACTGGCAGTCACCTTGGTAACTGCGTTCTCCAGTTTCTTCATCTCACTGATTCGCCATCATATTCCAAACAGTGTGCGCATCATTGTTCAGATGGTGATTATTGCCTCGCTGGTGATTGTGGTGGATCAGATCTTACGGGCCTTTGCCTATGAGATATCCAAACAGCTATCCGTGTTTGTTGGCCTGATTATTACTAACTGCATTGTGATGGGGCGTGCCGAAGCCTATGCAATGAAGTCGCCGCCGATTGAAAGCTTTATGGATGGTATTGGTAATGGTTTGGGCTATGGCGTCGTGCTGGTGTTGGTGGGTTTTGTTCGCGAACTGATTGGCTCCGGTAAGTTATTTGGTGTGACAGTATTTGAAACCGTCCAGAACGGCGGGTGGTATCAGCCGAACGGATTGTTCCTGTTGGCACCTAGCGCATTCTTTATCATTGGTTTGCTGATTTGGGGTCTGCGTACCCTGAAACCTGCGCAGATTGAGAAGGAGTAATTGACGATGGAACATTACATCAGTCTGTTTGTCCGCGCGGTGTTTGTGGAAAATATGGCGTTAGCATTCTTTTTGGGGATGTGTACTTTCCTTGCAGTTTCCAAGAAAGTGTCGACCGCCTTTGGCCTTGGCATCGCGGTAACGGTGGTATTGGGTATCTCAGTACCTGCGAATAATCTGGTTTACAATCTGATACTGCGAGATGGCGCATTAGTTGAAGGGGTTGATCTCAGTTTCCTGAATTTTATCACCTTTATTGGCGTTATCGCTGCCATAGTGCAGGTGTTGGAGATGATCCTCGATCGTTATTTCCCAGCACTTTATAACGCACTGGGTATCTTCCTGCCATTGATCACTGTGAACTGCGCCATCTTCGGCGGCGTCTCCTTTATGGCACAACGAGATTACAATTTCCCTGAGTCTATCGTTTATGGCTTTGGCTCGGGCATCGGTTGGATGCTGGCAATTGTGGCGCTCGCAGGTATTCGCGAAAAAATGAAATATGCCAATGTGCCTGCGGGTTTACAGGGGTTAGGGATCACCTTTATCACAACCGGATTGATGGCCTTAGGGTTTATGTCTTTCTCCGGTGTGAATCTATAAAGGCAGGAATAAGTCATGGAAATAATTCTGGGCGTAGTGATGTTCACCCTTATCGTACTGGCATTGACAGTGATGATTCTATTCGCCAAATCAAAGTTGGTGAATACCGGTGATATCACGATTGATGTTAATGATGATGCGGATAAAAGTTTTACCGCGCCTGCGGGGGATAAGCTGCTCAATATGCTTTCCAGCCAGGGCATATTCGTTTCTTCAGCTTGTGGTGGTGGCGGTTCTTGCGGGCAGTGCCGCGTGACGATTAAAGAAGGTGGCGGGGATATCCTGCCGACGGAACTTTCACATATCTCAAAGCGTGAAGCTAAAGAAGGCTGTCGGTTAGCTTGTCAGGTTAGTGTGAAGCAGAACCTGAAAATTGAATTGCCAGAAGAAATCTTTGGTGTGAAAAAGTGGGAGTGTGAAGTTATCTCTAATGATAATAAAGCCACATTTATCAAAGAATTGAAGCTAAAAATTCCCGATGGTGAAGTGGTGCCATTCCGCGCCGGTGGTTTTATCCAAATAGAAGCTGAACCGCATACAGTTAAATATACAGACTTTGATGTACCTGATGAATATCGCGGTGATTGGGATAAATTCAATCTGTTCCGGTTCGAGTCAGTGGTCGCTGAATCAACGGTGCGTGCTTACTCCATGGCGAACTACCCAGAAGAGCGCGGCATTATTATGCTTAACGTGCGTATTGCTACGCCACCACCGTCAGTTCCTGATGCGCCGCCAGGCATTATGTCTTCTTATATCTGGTCATTAAAACCCGGTGATAAGGTGGTTATCTCTGGCCCATTTGGTGAGTTTTTTGCCAAAGATACCGATGCAGAGATGGTCTTTATTGGTGGTGGGGCGGGTATGGCCCCGATGCGCTCGCATATTTTTGATCAGCTTAAGCGGCTACATTCGAAGCGTAAAATCAGTTTTTGGTATGGTGCGCGTTCACGGCGTGAAATGTTCTATGAAGAAGATTTTGACCAACTACAGGCTGAGAATGATAATTTCCGTTGGCACGTTGCATTATCAGACCCACAACCGGAAGATAACTGGACGGGATATACCGGCTTTATTCATAACGTATTGTTAGAAAATTACCTTAAAAATCATCCGGCACCGGAAGATTGTGAGTTCTATATGTGTGGTCCTCCGATGATGAATGCGGCAGTTATCAAAATGCTGAAGGATCTCGGTGTAGAAGATGACAATATTATGCTTGATGATTTTGGCGGCTGATTTGCCATTATTCGGCTTTTTACCGCAATTGGGGATATCGTGCAGAAACATATAACGCATTGGTTAATAGCCGCCGTGGGGGCTTTGCTGCTCACAGGATGTGGCCCTGAGCAAGTCAATCTCGAAGGTAAAACGATGGGGACCTCATATTCAATTAAATATGTGAGTGACTCATCCACACCCAGCGCAAAGAAGTTACAGCAGGAAATAGACCGCGAGTTGGAACTGGTTAATGACCGGATGTCGACATATCGGTCTGGTTCTGAATTGAGCCGTTTTAATCAAAGTCGCGCAGTGAGTACACCATTTCGAGTATCAGCGGATACCGCTAAAGTGGTGCGTGAGGCTATCCGAATTAATCGCCTGACCGATGGTGCTCTGGATGTCACTGTCGGGCCTTTGGTTAATTTATGGGGGTTTGGTCCTGAAGGGCGGCCAGAAGTTGTCCCTACTGAAGCTGAAATAGCTAAACGTCGTGCATGGGCTGGTATTGATAAACTGGCAGTAGAAAAAGGTGCGTTAATCAAACGGATCCCTGAGCTGTATGTCGATCTTTCCTCTATTGCGAAGGGATATGGGGTTGATGTTGTAGCTGAATATCTGGAAACGCAAAATATCACCCACTATATGGTTGATATCGGCGGTGAAGTGCGGACGCGCGGTAATAATGGTGACAATAAGCCTTGGCGCATTGCGATAGAAAAACCTGTTACTGGCTCGGCACAAAGCGCGCAAGAGATTATTGAACCGGGGCGTATGGCAATAGCGACCTCTGGGGATTATCGTAATTATTTTGAGCAGAATGGCGTGCGTTACTCACACACGATTGACCCGGAAACGGGGCGGCCAATTAATCACCGGCTTGTATCAATCACCGTTTTAGATCCAAGCTGTATGACAGCAGATGGGCTGTCGACTGGGCTAGATGTCCTTGGGCCAGAACGAGGTATGGCACTTGCTAATTTACTGGGTATTCCGGTATTTATGATAGTAAAAACCGATAAGGGCTTTGAGGAGCGTTATTCTGACGCGTTCAAGCCTTATCTACAAAAACGGCCTTGATAGGAGAGGATATGTTGACAGTTTTTATCGCATCCTTTGTCTTTTTTCTATTGGTCATCGGCGGGATGTCGTTAGGTTATATCGTAAAGCGTAAAACCTTGCAGGGCAGTTGCGGAGGAATTGGGGCTTTGGGGATGGAAAAAGTATGTGACTGCCCTGAGCCTTGTGACTCACGTAAGAAACGCTTGGCTAAGGAAGCTGCTCGGCAGAAGAAATTGGATCAATATCGTATTTTATAAGGTGTGTTATAGATTACGATACGACCAATATAGAGAGTTGTGTATAAAAATTGTATAGGCACGACACACAAATTTAGACAGAACCCCCCAGCCAACTCAGTATTGACTGGGGGGTTTATATTTACACTTTAATGTTGTTTTTGGTCTGTCAATTTACGGTGATAAGGCTGTTGTTCCATTTTCTGATTAGCGCCATATCACGGTGGTCGATTTTTACTTATTTATTCTTACTCACTATATTTTTAAAAAGTGCAGGAGAATCAACCATGACGCCATTTACCTGTAATTCTTTGGCTTTTTTATAATCTTCAGGAGTATTAATGCCGAAGAAAATAATATGTGCATTGGTATTTTTTCTAAAGCAATCCATCGCCTCTTTATCCCAACTTAATACGGCGTCAGAACGCCCTTCGCCCAACGTGTATTTTTCTACCACTTGTACTTTGCGATGTAACTCTAAACCATACCAACGTTCTGTATTATCTGCTGGTAATTCACATTTATGATCCATCGTAATATTAGCTAATTGAGTACGGGTAAAGTTGCGGCTTTCAAAACGCTTGATTTTATGCGAGGCATCGCTGTCTGCATTGACGGTATCCAGTGCTTTCAGATAGTTATCATCTGTAGAGTAAACCCGGGTACGTGCGAAGCGATCTTTTTCTCCCTTAGTGCTTGCGGTAAGCGTCTCTTTTAGGGCTTTGGCAAAGGTTAACGGGTTGGCATCTGGTGACTTAATGTCCAGATAGAATGTCGTATCAGGATATTTTTTCAGCACCTCATCAAGTGTGGGAATATTGGTGCGTGAATCAGTTTTAGGCTGGATATGATGTTTCTTGTTATAGGCAACACTCTCATCCACTTTAGCGAGTTGTTGAGCTGTATAACTAGAAACCGCCCCGGACTTATCAGTTAGTTCTTTGAGGTCTGAAGGGCGATATAATACTGGGATATTATCTTTAGATAATTGTAATGTAATCCATATAGCATCAACACCATTAGATAGCGCTTTATCGATAGCCAGTAAGGTATTTTCTGGCGCATCTGCCGTTCCTGCGCGATGAGCAATAATCTGTGGTGATGAAACCGTAACGGATTGAGCATTAACAATAAATGTAGCGGAAAGAAGTAGGGTGGCCATTATATAATTTCGCATAATATATAGTTTCCATTCATTATCTAATAATGAATTTTATAAGGTGAGAGTTAATCATATCACTAACATTTTTTCGACCTTTTCGAATTTAATGATTTTTTATTAAAAATAAATGACAAAATGCTAAAAAAAGCCAATAACAGTATTCAATTCTGTTATATACGTAATTAGTTGGTGTTTTGATTAGGATAATTATGACTTTACGGTATGGCTATCTGATTCGAATACGCGCAGAGCAGAATTGCTCAACGATAGAATTGCATACTGATATTGAGGATATTTATCACCTATCGCGGGATGAGAAAATTCTGCATAAATCTTAAAAACCATTAGTTAAGCAGGTAAAAGTTGTATTAGTGTGATGTGATATTTCACTGGGTTGTTGCACCTTTAAGTGCCAGGTCTTAAGAAGGAATGTTGTGTGTCGAAATTGCGAGTTGGTGTAATTTTTGGTGGTAAATCGGCAGAGCATGAAGTGTCGTTACAGTCGGCCAAAAACATCGTAGAGGCGATTGATAAAGAAAAATTTGATGTCACGCTGCTAGGTATTGATAAGCAGGGGGAATGGCATGTTAACGATGCGTCCAGCTATTTGTTAAATGCAGAGAACCCGGCGTTGATCTCCCTGAACCACTCAAACAAAAATGTAGCGTTGATTCCCGGTCAAGAGCAGCAGCAGCTTATCGCTGCGGATAATGCTACTGCATTGGCGCAACTGGATGTCATTTTCCCTATAGTACACGGTACGTTAGGGGAGGATGGTTCCTTGCAAGGCTTGCTGCGTATGGCAAATATCCCCTTCGTTGGCTCTGGTGTGGTGGGGTCTGCGGTGAGCATGGATAAAGATATCGCCAAGCGGCTACTGCGTGATGCCGGGTTGAATATCGCCCCCTTCATTACACTGACGCGAGCAAATAAAAATAATTACAGTTTTGAGCAGATGACGGCAAAACTTGGTTTACCCCTCTTTATCAAACCGGCAAATCAAGGCTCCTCGGTTGGGGTGAGTAAAGTACGCAATGCGGCTGAATACCAGCAGGCTGTTACGCTCGCGTTTGATTTTGACCATAAGGTATTGGTTGAATCCGCGATTGTCGGGCGTGAGATTGAATGTGCGGTACTGGGTAATGATAACCCTCGAGCTAGCCTGTGTGGTGAAGTGGTCGTCAGTGATGAATTTTACTCCTACGATACCAAGTATATTAATGAAACCGGTGCTCAGGTGGTTATCCCTGCGGTGATAGACAGTGCAGCCAGCGACCATATTCGCGCAGTAGCATTAGCCGCGTTTCGTACACTTGAATGCCGTGGTCTGGCACGGGTAGATGTCTTTTTAACGCCAGAAAATACAGTTATTATAAATGAAATCAATACACTGCCTGGTTTCACCAACATCAGTATGTACCCCAAACTCTGGCGCGCTACGGGCGTCGGTTCTACCGAGCTGATCACAACACTGATTGAGCTGGCGTTAGAGCGCCATCAGCAAGATAAGTCATTGAAGAGTTCTATTTTTAGCGACCGCTAAATGAATATTGTGGTTGAACCCATCGGTTGCCTGTAGGCAGCCGTTGCGTTCGGCTCTCAAGAAAAGCTGCGTGGCTGAGGATTAGGATAATCTTGAATTTTCCTGATTTAACTGTATTTTTATACAGTGGTTTGGTTGGGGAAAGATAACATGCGTAAGATTATTCATGTCGATATGGATTGCTTCTTCGCGGCAGTGGAAATGCGCGACGATCCCAGTTTGCGTGATATTCCCATCGCGATTGGTGGCAGTCGCGATCGGCGTGGAGTGATCAGTACGGCCAATTACCCTGCCAGGCGTTATGGTGTTCGTAGTGCTATGCCAACGGCGATGGCACTTAAACTTTGTCCACAGCTTAAAGTTATCCCTGGCAGAATGGCAGCCTATAAAGAGGCGTCACTGCATATCCGTGAAATTTTCGCTCGTTATACCCCGCTGATTGAGCCGCTCTCGCTGGATGAGGCCTATCTGGATGTTTCTGATTGCACTGCATGCAGTGGTTCTGCCACTTTAATTGCTCAGGAAATCCGTCAAGCCATTTTTGATGAACTGAGTCTGACCGCTTCCGCCGGTATTGCCCCGATAAAGTTTCTGGCCAAAATCGCTTCAGATCTGAATAAACCTAATGGTCAATATGTCATCACCCCTAATCAGATTCAGCCTTTCTTGCATGATTTGCCGCTGAGTAAGATCCCTGGCGTGGGGAAAGTGACCGCTAAGCGTTTACAAGAACTCGGGTTGGTTACCTGCGGTGATGTGCAAAATTATCCGCAAGCTGAATTATTAAAGCGTTTTGGCAAATTCGGTCATGTGCTGTGGGAGCGTAGCCACGGTATTGATGAGCGTGAAATATCCCCGGACAGATTGCGTAAATCGGTCGGTGTTGAAAGAACGCTGGCGGAAGATATTCATGATTGGGAAAGTTGTGAGGCATTGATTGATCAGCTTTATATTGAACTGGAAACTCGATTACGCAAAGTGAGGCCGGATCTGCATATCGCACGTCAGGGCGTTAAGTTGAAATTTCATGATTTTCAACAAACTACACAGGAGCATGTTTGGCCAGAACTGAATAAGGCCGATTTGCTGCAAGTGGCGCGCACGGCATGGAATGAACGGCGTACCGGGCGGGGAGTACGTTTGGTTGGGCTACATGTCACTTTACTGGACCCACAACTTGAACGGCAATTACTGCTTAGTTGGGAATAATGCGATCAATAAAAAACGGCGGGCCAAAGCGCCGCCGTTATCATCTAAAGATCAATCAGCGTTGTTTATGCCCGTTCTGGAATGGCTTTTAGCAGTGCGGTCAGCAACTGCCAATATTGACCAACGCTTTCGATATGAACTTGTTCATCCGGTGAATGTGGGCCGGTCATGGTTGGCCCAATCGACACCATATCCATATCCGGGTAAGGTTTTTTGAATAAACCACACTCCAGACCGGCGTGGATAACCATGATGTTCGGTGTTTTGTTGAACAGTTTTTGGTAGGTTTCCCGCACCAATGCCATGACAGGAGAGGTTGGATCCGGCTGCCAGCCAGGGTAACCGCCTTTCGGTAGCGTTTGTGCGCCAGCTAATTGACCAATTGCCGTCAGCATGCTCACCACGTAATCTTTGCCACTGTCGATCAGGGAGCGAATCAGGCAGATGATTTCTGCTTCGTTCTCATTCATGGTAACCACACCCACATTCAGTGAGGTTTCAACCACGCCTTTAACGGCATCGCTCATGCGAATTACACCGTTTGGCGTAGCATTCAGCAATGCCACTAAACGTTGCTGTGTGTCTTTAGTCAGCGCTTTTACATCAGTAGATACTGGCTCAAGCAGGAGTGCCAGATTTTTTTCCACCGCAGCCAGTTCGTTTTTCAACGTTGCCAGATACGCCTGACTCAGGCTTTTCAATTGATCGACTTTATCTGCACCAACCGCCAGGATCACCGACCCCTCACGCGGGATAGCGTTACGTAATGTGCCGCCATTGAGATCCAATACGCGCAGATCCAGATCTGTTGCGTGTTCGAACAGGAAGCGGGCCAGCAACTTGTTAGCATTGCCTAAACCTAAATGGATATCCGCACCTGAGTGACCGCCTTTAAGGCCTTTTAAGGTCAATTTCAGGGTTTGGTAACCTGCAGGGACTGCTTCGCGCTTCAGGGCCAGAGTGGTGATGAAATCAATACCACCAGCGCAACCCATATAGATTTCACCTTCCTGTTCGGAATCGGTATTAATCAGAATATCGGCTTTCAGCCAGTTAGGTTGCAGGCCGAATGCACCGTCCATACCGGCTTCTTCGGTCATGGTCAGTAGCACTTCCAGTGGGCCATGTTCAACGCTGTCATCAGACAATACGGCCAGCGCAGAAGCCATACCAATGCCGTTATCCGCACCTAATGTTGTGCCACGGGCTTTAACCCATTCACCGTCGATATAAGGCTGGATAGGATCTTTGGTAAAGTCATGTACCGTATCATTATTCTTCTGCGGCACCATATCCAGATGGGCTTGCAGCGCCACCGGCTTACGGTTTTCCATCCCTTTGGTCGCAGGTTTACGCAGCAGGATATTACCGACCTGGTCGCGCTCGGCGTGCAGGCCTCTTTCTTTGGCCCACGTCATAATGTGCTGCGCCAGCGCTTCTTCATGGTAAGACGGATGGGGGATGGAGCAGATTTTTGCGAAAATATCCCACAACGGCTGAGGCGAAAGTTGAGACAGTTCAGACACTGTAAGTCTCCTGTAACAGCATGCTCATATCGGCAACCTCAGAATGAAGATGTCAGAGATGCTATCGGGTTGATGACTAAAGATTTTAGGGGTAATGACAAACCGCCATCGGAATGGCGAGATGGTTTGAGAATATCACTTTCATCGGCATTACGCGCGTTTCGCCGCACAATTACCGCATTCGATCCGATTAATTAGCCCGATAATTGCTGGTTTTTATCCGGCTGGCTCACTATAATCTCGCGCAACCTTTTTTCCCCTTCTGATACATGGCAAGCCACTCCTTTACTGGCTGGGATTACACTTTATGAGCGAAAAATACGTCGTTACCTGGGATATGTTGCAAATTCACGCCCGCAAACTGGCAAAGCGTTTACTGCCAGCCGAGCAATGGAAAGGTATCATCGCGGTAAGCCGTGGTGGGTTAGTTCCGGCTGGTATTCTGGCGCGTGAGCTGGGTATTCGTTATGTAGACACCGTTTGCATTTCTAGCTATGACCATGATAATCAACGTGATCTTAAAGTCCTGAAACGTGCTGAAGGCGACGGTGAAGGCTTTATTGTAATTGATGATTTGGTTGATACCGGCGGTACTGCGAAAGCTATCCGTGATATGTATCCGAAAGCACACTTTGTTACTATTTTTGCCAAACCTGCTGGTCGCCCATTAGTTGATGACTATGTGGTTGATATCCCTCAGGGTACCTGGATTGAGCAGCCGTGGGACATGGCAGTAACATTTGTTGCTCCTTTAAGCGGTAAGTAATTTAGTTGGCTTTAAACGCCTGGTCAGTTCCGGGCGTTTCATTTTCTCCGTAGTATGAGTACACTTGACCCCATCTGACCAGCCCTTATCGGGCCTGAATCACGGCTTATGGAGGCTATCGTTATCATGGCACAAGCCAACCTCTCTGAAATTCTGTTTAAACCAAAATTCAAACATCCTGAAACCTCAACTCTCGTGCGGCATGCTCACTGCAACCATCCTATGACAGTGCATTCTGCTTTGGACGGTGATACCACCAGCCATTGGTATCGGATGATCAACCGCTTGATATGGACCTGGCGCGGTGTCGATCCTCTTGAAATCGAAGAAGTGTTGTCACGCATTGCCTGTTCAAAGGCGGAACACAGCGATAACGAACTGCTAGATACTGTAGTGGGCTATCGCAATGGTAACTGGATTTATGAGTGGGCCCATCAGGGGATGCTGTGGCAGCAAAAAGCCATGGAAGAGACCGACCCATTGAATGCCGGTCAATACTGGTTAAATGCGGCCAACTTATACAGCATTGCGGGTTATCCACATTTGAAAGGCGATGAGTTGGCCGAACAAGTCGAGGTGTTATCAAACCGCGCCTATGAAGCCGCCGCTGAACATCTGCCGTATAACCTAAAAGAGCTTAATTTTGCTATTTCAGATGGCGGTACGCTGGCGGGTTTCCTGCATATGCCCACAGTCGGCAGTGCGCCATTCCCAACGGTATTGATGTGCGGTGGATTGGATACATTGCAAAGTGACTATCATCGATTGTTCCGTGACTATCTGGCCCCGAAAGGGATAGCCATGTTGACAGTGGACATGCCATCGGTGGGGGCTTCATCGCGTTGGAAGTTAACGCAGGATACCAGTTATCTGCATCAGCAAGTATTGCAGGCATTACCAGGTATCCCTTGGGTTGATCATCAGCGGGTCAGTGTTTTCGGTTTCCGTTTCGGTGCCAACGTGGCGGTGCGCCTGGGGTATTTAGAACCCCAGCGGGTGCGTGCTGTGGCATGTCTCGGGCCGATTGTGCATCATCTTCTGTGTAATGCTGACAGTCAACACCAGGTGCCAGATATGTATATGGATGTTATGGCCAGCCGATTGGGAATGGCTGATGCGGCAGATGAAACGCTTAGAACAGAAATGAACAGTTATTCGCTGAAAACACAGGGGTTACTGGGGCGGCGTTGCCAAACCCCTATGTTGGCGGGGTACTGGGAAAATGATCCATTCAGCCCGAAAGAAGAGGCGAAGTTAATTTGTTCTTCCTCGGCGGATGGCAAGCTATTACCTATATCATCAACGCCGCTGTACGACAATTTCCACCGTGCATTATTGCAAGCCAGTCAGTGGTTAGAAGATAAAATGCGTTAATGAGTTGCTAATTTTTAACAGTTTGCTAAAAAGGATCGTCTATATAAGGAGATTTAAGAATGACGTCGACCAGTGCTCATCCTAAAAGTAAGCTTATGAAACGTTTTGCCGCTTTAGGACCATATCTGCGTGAAGGGCAGTGCCAGAGTGACCATTTTTTCTTTGACTGTTTAGCTGTTTGCGTCAATGTGAAGCTTGCCCCTGAGAAACGTGAGTTTTGGGGCTGGTGGATTGAGTTGGAACCGGCAGAAGACCATTTTACCTACGTTTACCAGTTTGGCCTGTTTAATAAAGAAGGCAATTGGAAAGCGGAAAAGATTAAAGATCCTGAAATACAAGAGAAACTGGAGACCACGCTGCGTGGTTTCCATAAACGCCTTGCTGAGATGTTGACTTCAATTGAAATGAGGTTGGAACCAGCACAGCATTTTAGCGAGCAGCCGATTAAGCTGTCTGCTTAAAAGACAGTTTGTTAATACCTAATTAAGCAGAATATTCCCCCTTTAGCACAATAAAAGGGGGAATTTCTCATTCTGACTGTTGGCATTATGCCTCCCGCCTGCTACAAAGACCCATCCCCTTCGTACTTAGCGCCGTAGGGTTGTTAGTTATATTCACTCACCCGAATCAGGTTTGATCTTACATGAATAAGCTCATCGGGATGAGTTCGCTGGCAGCCATACTGCAACTCCAATTACTTTGGGTATATATTGTTTCTTTTATTCATTCCAATGGCAGAAAAATTATGAGTGGCAGCCAGACATTGGTTGTGAAATTGGGGACGAGTGTTCTGACCGGCGGTTCCCGTCGTCTTAACCGTGCCCATATTGTTGAACTGGTGCGCCAATGTGCCCAGCAACACGCAAAAGGTCATCGTATTGTTATTGTCACCTCCGGGGCGATTGCTGCCGGGCGTGAACACTTGGGTTATCCAGAATTGCCTGCCACTATTGCCTCAAAGCAACTGCTAGCCGCAGTCGGGCAAAGCCGGTTAATTCAGCTCTGGGAACAACTGTTTTCCATCTATGGCATCCACATCGGTCAGATGTTACTGACCCGTGCTGATTTGGAGGATCGAGAGCGTTTTCTCAATGCCCGTGACACCATGAATGCCTTGCTGGATAACCGTATCGTACCGGTAATCAATGAGAATGATGCTGTCGCCACCGCTGAAATCAAAGTAGGCGATAACGATAATCTTTCTGCACTGGCGGCCATTCTTGCCGGTGCCGATAAGCTACTGCTATTGACTGATCAGGCTGGGTTATACACGGCTGATCCGCGTAACAATCCTGAAGCTGAGCTTATTCGCGAAGTGCATGGTATTGATGATGCTTTGCGCGGCATTGCTGGCGATAGCGTCTCAGGCCTTGGCACTGGCGGTATGGCCACTAAACTGCAAGCCGCGGATGTTGCCTGCCGCGCCGGTATTGATGTGATTATTGCGGCGGGCAGTCAGTCCGGTGTCATTGCGAATGTGATCGATGGCACACCAGTCGGTACCCGCTTCCATGCGCTGGAAACACCGCTGGAAAACCGCAAACGCTGGATTTTTGGTGCGCCGCCAGCGGGTGAAATCACCATCGATGATGGGGCTGTAGCCGCCATTATGGAACGGGGGAGTTCGCTGCTGCCCAAAGGTATTCGCAATGTTCAAGGGGATTTCTCCCGCGGTGAAGTGATCCGTATCCGCAATCTTGGCGGGCGGGATTTGGCCCACGGTGTATCACGCTATAACAGCGATGCGCTGCGCATGTTAGCGGGGCATCACTCGCAACAAATCAGTGAAATCCTCGGGTACGAATATGGCCCGGTGGTGGTTCATCGTGACGATATGATTGTCAGCTAAGGAGCGAGCATGAGCATGCTGGAACAGATGGGGAAAGCCGCCAAACAGGCTTCCTGGCAATTGGCGATGTTGAGCACAGCAAAGAAAAATCAGGCATTGGCAGTGATAGCCAACCTGCTGGAATCTGAAAGTCAGACTATTTTGCATGCCAACGCGCAAGATATGCAGGCTGCACGTGATACGGGCATGAGCGAAGCACTGCTCGATCGGTTGTTATTGACACCGGCACGCTTAGCCGCCATTGCTAATGATGTGCGTCAGGTATGCCGCCTGAATGACCCTGTGGGGCGCGTTATTGATGGCAGCCTACTCGACAGCGGCTTAAAGCTGGAACGCCGCCGTGTGCCTCTGGGGGTGATTGGTGTCATTTATGAAGCCCGACCTAACGTTACGATTGATGTCGCCAGCCTCTGCTTGAAAACCGGCAATGCCGTGATTTTGCGGGGCGGGAAAGAGACTCATCACACTAATCAGGCAACAGTGAAGGTTATCCAACAGGCGCTGGAGCAATGCGGTTTACCCGCAGCGGCAGTGCAGGCGATTGAAAGCCCGGATCGGGAATTGGTTAATCAGTTACTGCGTATGGACCGCTATGTCGATATGTTGATTCCACGCGGTGGCGCGGGTTTACATAAACTGTGCCGTGAGCAATCAACCATTCCGGTCATTACTGGTGGTATTGGGGTTTGCCATACCTTTGTTGATGAAAGTGCTGATGTTGAGAAAGCGTTGTTGGTGATTGAAAACGCCAAAATTCAGCGGCCAAGTGCATGTAACTCATTAGAAACTTTGCTGGTTCACCAGGCCATTGCTGAGCGCTTCCTGCCAGTACTCAGTACCCGAATGCATGCCTTTGGCGTGACACTGCATGCCAGCCCGCAGGCGCTGCCATATCTGGCGCAAGGTAAGGCCAAGGTGGTGGCCGTTGAAGCAGCAGATTACGACGATGAATGGCTATCACTGGATCTGAACGTGGATATCGTTACTGATATTGATGCTGCCATCGACCATATTCGCGAGCATGGTACCAGCCATTCTGACGCTATTTTGACCCGCTCACTCAGTAGTGCTGAACATTTTGTCCGCGCGGTGGATTCATCGGCGGTTTATGTCAATGCCAGTACCCGCTTTACCGATGGTGGGCAGTTTGGTTTGGGGGCCGAGGTCGCTGTGAGTACGCAAAAACTTCATGCACGTGGCCCGATGGGGTTAGATGCGTTGACAACCTATAAGTGGATTGGCTATGGCGACGATTTAGTGCGTAGTTGATTTACGTTTGATAGAAATATGAACAGTAAAGCGACATCTGGCTGCTGCTGATGTCGTTTTATTTTTCTCTCTGGTTAATTCCCCCAGTTAAGCATACGTCTTTAATTGTGAAATAGATCATTATTCAATGTAACGTGTTTATGGCTATTCATCAATTTACCTGCCTAAAAATAGATAACCAAACACTTGTTGGGTTGCTTCTGCGTGTATTGTTATCCTCTTGATTATCTATCTTTATTTTTAGTGGAATATTCTTCTTATCGGAATATCACTATTTAAAACTTATTTTTCCATCGGAATAACTTGAGTTGCATCACAGAAAAAGTGCTGTAACTGCTTGAAAACACGCTTACGATCGTTCTCTCAACTTTGCTATAGAGTAATAAAATACGCTTTACTCTATTTCGGCAAAATAATAAAACAAGCACATGTTTAAAAACAAACAAGTGTCCATTATGACCAGCCGAGAAAAACAAATATTGCAGCTTCTGAGACGAGATCCATTGATCCCCCAGCAAGAGATTGCCGATATTCTAGGCATTAGTCGCTCGGGTGTTGCGGGTCACATTATGAATCTGATGCAAAAAGGTTATATCAAAGGGAAGGGATATATATTATCAGAGCACAGTTATGTGGTGGTGGTTGGCTCGGTAAATATGGATGTTTGTGGTTATGCAGCCAGCAAGCTCATTTATGAAGATTCTAATCCGGGGAAGATAAAATGCACCCCAGGCGGTGTTGGGCGAAATATTGCTGAAAATATCGCGCTATTAGGCAAGGAGTGCCATCTCATCTCGGTGGTGGGTGATGATTTTTATGGCGCGACCCTGATTGATGAAGCTAAACGCGCCGGTGTTAATGTCAGTAATTGCCACAGTTTACACGGCGAAAATACCTCTACTTATGTCTCGTTACTTGATGACGGTGGCGAAATGTTAGTGGCAATTAATGATATGCGCATATTAGAAAAACTAACGCCGTCATTATTAGCGACCACTAAGGAGATAATTCAACACGCTGGAATATTAGTCGTTGATTGTAATTTAACCGAAGAGGCCCTCTCATGGATATTTACCAATGCCGGTAATGTGCCGGTATTCGTCGATACTGTCTCGGCTTTCAAAGCGCCCAGAATTAAGAACTGGTTATCCCATATTCACACGTTAAAACCTAATCGTCTGGAAGCTGAAATACTCAGTGGCATAAAAATTAATAGCCATGATGATATTCCGACGGTAGCACAATGGTTTCATCAGCAAGGTGTCCAGCGCCTGGCATTAAGTATGGGCAAAGAGGGCGTTTACTTCAGTGAAATTGACGGCCAGGTTGGTTGGTCATTACCACTGAATATTAACATTGTGAATGTCACCGGTGCCGGAGACGCCATGATGTCTGGGTTAGCAAGTTGCTGGCTGGATGATATGGAATTTGCTGAGAGTATCCGTTTTGCTCAAGGGTGTTCAGCATTAACGCTCTCTTCGGAACTGACCAATAACCCCAATCTGTCAAATGGCAGTGTTAAAAAACTATTGGAATTACAACCATGATAAATAACGCAATGGCACAATCTTATTTAGATATATCACCAGAGGTTGCACAGGCTTTGGCGCAAAATAAAGCCGTCGTCGCATTAGAATCTACCATTATTTCTCATGGGATGCCTTATCCACAAAATGTAGAAACAGCGTTATTGGTAGAGCAGAAAATTCGTGAGAATGGAGCCGTTCCTGCCACTATTGCCGTTATAAACGGCCGGATGAAAGCGGGTCTATCCCGTGACGAAATAGAATTGCTGGGCAAAGAAGGCCATAGCATTATGAAAGTCAGTCGCCGTGATTTGCCTTTTGTAGTAGCAAATGGGCAACATGGTGCCACAACAGTGGCTTCCACCATGATTATTGCAGAAATGGCGAAGATTAAGGTTTTTGCGACCGGTGGTATTGGTGGTGTACACCGTGGTGCGGCCACCACATTTGATATTTCAGCCGATTTACAGGAATTGGCGAAAACTAATGTGACTGTGGTTTGCGCCGGCGCTAAATCTATTTTGGACTTAGGTCTAACCATGGAATATCTGGAAACTAATGGGGTGCCGGTTATCGGTTATCAGACCCGGTCACTGCCCGCCTTCTTCTGCCGGACCAGCCCGTTTGAGGTCAGTATTACCTTAGACAGTGCTGAGCAAATTGCGGCAGCAATGAACGCCAAATGGAGTATGGGCCTGCGCGGAGGAATGGTTGTCGCCAACCCAATTCCACCACAATACGCATTATCAGAAGGGATGATCAATGCTGCCATCGATCAGGCAGTAACAGAATCAGAAGAGCAGGGGGTTATCGGTAAAGAAAGTACACCATTCCTGTTGGCGAGGGTGGCTGAATTAACTGGCGGTGACAGTTTAAACGCTAATATACAGTTGGTATTTAATAATGCGCAATTAGCCGCCAAAATTGCCTGCTCATATCAGAGCATTATTTAATAAAGAACAGTAACACGCTTTAAATATTGCCCTTATTACAAAATACTTGCTCATATCTTTGAGGTGCCCTGACACATTTGTTGTCCGAGGGGCACCTTTTCGAGCATGAGCTATCTATATAGTAACTTCGAGGTACTTCGGGGGATTTATGGATTTATTGCGTAGTTTGGCGGGGATATGCATCTTATTGTTTATCGCCTATGTTTTTTCAGTAAATAAAAGAAAGATAAGATTACGGACCGTAGGGGCTGCATTATTGTTACAGATAACATTGGGTGCAGTCATGCTCTATGTCCCTGCTGGGAAGTGGTTTATCTCTTCTATTGCTAATACAGTGAATAGAGTCATTTCGTATAGTGATGCGGGTAGCGCATTTATTTTTGGCGGTTTAGTTAGCCCAAAAATGAATGAGTTATTTGACGGTGCAGGTTTTGTCTTTGCTTTCCATGTTTTGCCGGCCATTATTTTCATCACTTCATTAATTTCTATTCTTTACTATCTTGGCATTATGGGATGGTTGATTAATATTCTTGGGTCTATATTTCAAAAGTTACTCGGTATCAGTAAAGTAGAGTCATTTGCCGCCGTCACCACCATCTTCCTTGGTCAGAATGAGATCCCCGCAGTCGTTAAACCCTTTATTAATAAGATGAACAGCAATGAACTGTTTACCGTCATCTGTAGCGGTATGGCATCCATCGCGGGTTCTATGTTGGTAGGCTATGCAGGGTTAGGGGTTCCGATTGAATATTTGTTGGCTGCTTCGTTAATGGCTATCCCTGGCGGGATATTATTTGCGCGTATTATCAGCCCGGCGACAGAAGAGTCAAAAGTTGAATTCAATGAGATGACATTCAGTGACAAACGTCCTGCCAGTATTATCGAAGCCGCAGCCAGCGGTGCCATGCTGGGGTTAAAAATTGCCGTTGGGGTTGCCACTGTCGTGATGGCATTTGTTGCATTGATTGCGTTAATTAACGGCATTATTGGCGGAATTGGCGGCATCTTTGGTTTCGAACACCTCAGTCTGGAAAGTATCCTTGGCTATGTGTTCTCGCCTCTGGCTTATATTATGGGCGTATCCTGGGAACATGCTTCACTGGCGGGTGGTTTTATCGGCCAGAAATTAGCGATTAACGAGTTTGTAGCCTATCTGAGTTTCTCTCCTTATCTGAAAGAAACCATCGCGACGTTAGATGTAAAAACGATTGCCGTTATCTCTTTTGCGTTGTGTGGTTTTGCCAATTTTGGCTCAATTGCTGTAGTGGTAGGTGCTTTCAGTGCCGTAGCACCTGAGAGAGCCTCTGAAATTGCGCGCTTAGGATTCCGTGCACTGCTGGCGGCGACACTATCTAATCTGATGAGCGCTACTATTGCCGGGCTGTTTATTGGTTTGGGGAGTTTATTACCGGGCTAGGGTTATTGATATCTCTTCTGGTGCATTAATCTACCAAGTAAAAGGATTAATGCACTAATCAATCATTTAATCTTGCAGATGCCCTTTGAGATAGCCACCATTCAAAGCCTATGTGGATTTCTTACACCTTGAAATCTATGAGATATAGTTTAAATGATCAGATTTATATAAAAATAATTAAAGTAATTCAAACATCTGCCGATAATCATCCTGATATTTATATGCTTATTAAAAATAATCTGGGCAGCCAGAGCAATAAATTAATGATGGGGAATGGCCGGTGAGCGAAACGTCTAAAGAGAATTTTGTTAAAACGAATAAATTAGCGATCTGTGCAATTCTTCGAGATTTAAAGAAGAACGATACCGCAGTGATGGTTATCCATGCCCGTGGACAATTTATCAGCCGTATTCTGGATGTGGTACCTGAGACGAATCAGTTTATTTTTGATTTTGGCAGTGTAGAACATGAGAACACACTGGCCCTTGCAGCCAACCAATTGACTATTATTGCAGAACCCACTGGCGCAAAAATTGAATTTACCTTTAATCAACTGAAAAGCATAAAATATTTATCATTACCTGCTTTTAGTGCGGCCATTCCTGAGCAGCTTTACTTCATTCAACGGCGGGAGTATTTTCGGGTAAACATTCCTCAGTGGCCTCCCTATTATTGTTCTGGCAAATTCTCTGATGGCAGTAAATTCTCGTATATGTTGGGTGATATTTCTCTGGGTGGCATGGGGTTGTATGCAGTGAAGGGCAGTGAGTTCCCCCTTCAGGAATGCGGTATTTTACAGGATGTCTCAGTGGATTTAGGTAGCTTTGGTGTTTTTAAGCTGGATCTGCAATTTATCCGTGCCATCGATAAACAGGTCGTAAATAACAAGGGTGAAACCCTCACCGTTCAACGCTTGAGTTTTAAATTCCCTCGCTTAAGTCCCATGCAAGAAAAAGGGCTGCAACGCGCTATTTTTGAGTTAGAGAAACAGCAAACAGCCAAAGCGCGAAAATTTCAAGACAACCTCTAGTTTTTAAAAGTATGGGGTGATTACTGACAGTCTGTGTAATAGTGGCAAAGCAGCAGGTATTTAAATTCCAGTACCTGTCAGTAATGTAACCTTTTGATTTATTTCTCTCCTTTTATGCCCTGATCCTTAATTTCTCCTTTGGGCTATAGTTAATACTATTCAGCTTTTTTGCTGTCGTACGTTTATGGCGTATCGTCCGCCTTTACTCGCCTCTTTTTTATGACTGGATGCTGTGGCGTATCAGTCTTTTGCTTTCTACCTTCACTCGGCATTTTTGACAGCATTCTGCCTGTAAGGCTGTTTTCTGCTCAATATCACGCGGCTCGCACGGCTCAGGAAGCTCACCTGAGCAATCCGTTTGGATACGCCTTTTACTGGCTATTCCCGACTTTTCATTATGCAGATTGCCATCAGTCTGTATGAGCACCCGACCAGAAAGGTACCTATGAACTTATTTCTAAAGGCTATTCTTGGATCACGAACTATTTTTGGATCACCTATCGCAGCGACCCCCTGGCATGATTCTGCACCCGTAAGAGAAGAACTATTCAGTGTGGAGCGTTTGGAAGAGCATGCTGAAAGCCTCGCCAAAGCCCAGTCGATAACTACCCACCCACCACGGGTATCTACTCTGCATGCCCGCCTGAATGATAACGCCAATACCTTGTTGGCAGCATATCGGGCCAGTGCCGCAGAGTTGGAGAATGGCCGCGCAGTCGTTCCTGCGGCTGAGTGGTTGTTGGATAATTATCATCTGGTTGAAGAGCAAATTCGCGAGATCCGTGATGATTTGCCTCCGGGTTATTACCGCCAACTACCGAAACTGGCCGATGGCCCCTTCGCCGGCTATCCACGCGTATTTGGCATTACCTGGGCTTTTGTGGCACACACTGACAGCCATCTGGACCCAGAGGTTTTGTGTCGTTTTATTATGGCGTATCAGCGTGTTCAACCGCTGACTATCGGCGAACTTTGGGCCGTGGCGATTACTCTGCGTATTGTGCTGATAGAGAATTTACGTCGTCTGGCCGATCAGATAACACAAGGACGTAAAGCCCGTTCGGATGCCGAGGCGCTGGCGAATCGCTTATTAGAAGCCGGAGATAGCCAATTGGCGTTGGAGTCCGATATGGCCGTGCGCTCCAGTGAGCCATTATCTGAACAATTTGCCTCTCAACTGGCAAAGCGGTTACGGGATCAGGATCCGCGCACAACGCCAGCGTTGGGCTGGCTGGAAGATCGTCTTAACTCACAAGGGCTATCAATTAGTGAAGTGGTACAACGAGCCCAATTACGGCAGGGTTCGTCTAATGTTTCGGTCCGCAATGTGATTACCAGTATGCGGTTAATCTCGGATATTGATTGGGCTGATTTGTTTGAGAGCGTGAGTCTGGTTGATGAATGCTTACGCCAGGGCAGCACCTTTGCCAGTATGGATTTTCAAACCCGCAATCTGTATCGCAGCGCCATCGAACAATTATGCCGTGGTTCCACCTTCACTGAACTTGAAATTGCAGGTCTTGCTCTGCAAGTTGCGCAGAGTACAGCCGAAACCGCAGAACCAGAGAATGTCGAACGTTGCCGTGACCCAGGTTATCACTTGATTGGGGCAGGAAGGCGTGAACTGGAGAATCAACTCAGATTCAGTCCTTCAATACGTTTATGGTTTAGCCGCTTGAGTGTCAGCTTTGGTGTTGGCGGTTATATGGGGGCCATTTTTCTGGTTACCGCCGGATTGCTGGCATTGGCGCTGTGGGCGCTCTCCTTCCCCGGACTGGCGGTGGGCTGGCTGGTATTATTTACCTTAATCGCATTTATTCCAACGACAGACGTAGCGACAGCTCTGGTAAACCGTATTATTACCTGGAGTTTTGGGGCCACTATTTTACCTGGGCTGGAATTAGCCGGTGGCGTGCCTGATGCATTACGTACATTGGTGGTGGTACCCACGTTACTCACCAGTAAAGACGATTTACTTGAGCAAGTCGAACAGCTAGAAGTCCATCATTTATCCGGGGCTAGCGGTTCCCTTACTTTTGCCCTGTTACTGGATGGGGTTGATGCTGACCAGCAAGTTACCCCAAGTGATGGTCCGTTATTGGCATTGGCTGATGCGGCTATTGCACGGCTTAACCAACAATATGGTCCCGGCCCAGCGGGGCCGCGTTTCCTGTTGCTGTACCGTCAGCGGCGGTTTAATGAAAATGAAAACTGTTGGATGGGCTGGGAGCGCAAGCGCGGTAAGCTGCATGAGCTTAACCGCCTGTTACGCGGTGCAACGGACACCTCATTTATTGCTACCGCGGCCGGTGAGCCACAGGTGCCAACTGATGTGCGCTATGTCATTACGCTGGATGCCGATACCCGTCTTCCTCGCGATGCTGCCTTGCACTTGATTGGCAAAATGGCACATCCCCTTAATCAGCCGCGCTTCAGTGCTGACAAACAGCGGATCACTGATGGTTATGGCATCCTTCAGCCACGGGTGACGCTGGCATTACCAATGGGGAAAGGGGGATCGTTATACCAACGGGTGTTTTCCGGCCCAGGGGGGATGGACCCTTACGCCGCCGCAGTTTCAGATGTTTATCAGGATATGTTTGGCGAAGGCTCTTATACCGGCAAAGGTATTTATGATGTTGATGCGTTTGAAGCCGCGCTGGCAGGCAGGGTGCCGGAAAATGCCTTACTCAGCCATGACCTGTTTGAGGGGATTTTTGCCCGGGCCGGATTAGCCTCTGATATTGAAGTGGTTGAAGAGTCACCCGCCCGTTATGACGTAGTGACTAAGCGTCAGCATCGCTGGACGCGGGGTGACTGGCAATTACTGCGTTGGGTGGTCAAAAACGGTAAAGATAGTAAGAATGTTCCGTTGCTAGGCCGCTGGAAAATGGTGGATAACTTGCGCCGCTCGCTGGTCGCCCCCTTTGCACTGATGTTGTTGGGTTGCAGTTGGATGCTCCCCATGCCTGCTGCGTGGGTTGGGGTACTGCTGGTTATCATGTTGGTTGCGCTGCCCTCTTTTCTGCCAATTTTGTTCTCCTTATGGCCGGCTCAGAATATTCGGTTGAGTAACCATTTACGTTCTTTACTCGATGATACTAAGCGGGCAGGCAGTCAGACGTTATTATCATTAACTTTCCTGGCCGACCACGCCTGGCAGATGGTTGATGCTATTGGCCGTACGTTAATTCGCCTGTTTATTACCCATCGCAATTTACTGGAGTGGACGACCGCCGCACAATCTGCCGGTAAACCCCACTCCGGTGTCGCAGGATTTTATCGCCATATGGCAGGCGGTACGCTATGGGGAGGGCTGATGGTTATCATCGCATTGATGGTTTCTCCCGCTGCCTGGCCACTGATTTTGCCCTTTGCCATTTTATGGTTTTTTGCACCGGTCATCGCCTGGTGGACCAGCCGCTTCTATCAGGTAGCACAACATAAACCGATCACGGCTGAAGATATCCCAGAATTGCGTCTGATCGCCCGACGCACTTGGCGCTTCTTCGAAACCTTTGTTACGCCAGATGAAAATATGCTGCCGCCTGATAACTTTCAGGAAGATCCCAAACCTGTGGTAGCGCACCGTACTTCACCGACCAATATGGGCCTGTACTTACTCTCTACCGTGGCTGCTCGTGATTTTGGCTGGGCGGGTACTTTTCGCACCTTGGTTCGACTGGAAACAACCTTTGAAACCTTTCATAAGCTGGCACGTTTCAGAGGACATTTCTTTAACTGGTATGGCACACAGGATTTACGGGCGCTGGAACCGGCTTATGTTTCTTCCGTAGATAGCGGTAACCTGGCCGGGCATTTGATTGTGCTAGCCAATACTTGTGAGGAGTGGGCGGCAGAACCGCTAGCGGCTAACGGTGCTAAAGGGTTGATGGATAATCTGCTGTTGGCTGAAATTTCCTTTAAAGCGTTGCCACCAGGTGATGCTGATTTTAAACGTAAGTTGTGGGCGGTGTTGGAACAAATCCGTATGGATTTAAAGGGCGTGGATGATGCTCAAATGTTGCCGCTGTCGTTGAAGTCGTTATTGGCAAAAGCCTCCGCGATGGTGCATGGTGTCGCGCGTCCTATCGATGATAATGCATTTATTGACTTAAGTTATTGGATTGAAGCACTGATTCTGGCTGCCGCTGAACATGAATATGACCAGCAATTGACGCAAGAGATGCAAGAGCTGGTGAATGATCGGTTGCTGAAATTGGCAGCCGAAGCCCGCCATATGGCACTGACGATGGATTTTGCCTTCTTACTCGATCCCGAACGTAAATTGTTATCCATTGGTTATTCGCTGGTGGATAACAGCCTTGATCCGAGTTGCTACGATTTATTGGCTTCTGAGGCTCGCCTTGCCAGCCTGTTTGCTATTGCCAAAGGGGATGTACCTACCCGCCATTGGTTCCGTCTGGGACGAGCGGCAACTCCCATTGGTAAAGGAGCTGCGCTGATTTCATGGTCTGGCTCGATGTTTGAATACCTGATGCCATCATTGGTGATGCGTGCGCCCGCAGGCAGTTTGCTGGAACAAACTAATCAACTGGTGGTTGAACGGCAACAGGCCTATGGCCGCAGTTTGAATATTCCCTGGGGCATCTCTGAGTCAGCGTACAGTGCACGTGATATTGAGTTTACTTATCAATATTCTAACTTCGGTGTCCCTGGGTTGGGGTTAAAACGCGGTTTATCAGAAAATACCGTAATCGCGCCTTATGCTACCGGGCTGGCAGCCATGGTTGATCCACACGGTGCGCTGCAAAACTATGAAAAACTGGCGGAGATGGGCGCGTTAGGCCGCTATGGTTTCTATGAAGCATTGGATTTCACCCGCTCGCGCTTACCGGAAAATCAGCAGGTGGTGATTGTACGCAACTATATGGCGCACCATCAGGGGATGACCATTGTTGCCATTGCGAATACCTTACTACAAGGGCGGATGCGCAACCGTTTCCACCATGAGCCGATGATTCAGGCCTGCGAATTATTGTTACAGGAACGGATGCCACGCAATGTGGCGATTACTTATCCTCGCACCGAGGAAGTGTTGCTCTCGGCGCTGGCAGACAGTGCATTACCTACCGTTCGTCGCCTGTCCTCACCGGTTATCGGTGCACCAGTGACTCACCTGTTATCCAATGGCCGTTATGCCGTGATGCTAACCAGCGCGGGGGCCGGTTACAGCCGGTGGTTGGATGTTGCAGTCACTCGCTGGCGGGAAGATGCTACTTGTGATGATTATGGCTCCTTTATTTTCCTGCGCGACTTACGCAGTGGTCGCAGTTGGTCTGCCGGGGCGCAATTAGCGGCCAGTGATAATGCGCATCGCGAGGTGATTTTCGGTGAGGATCATGCCGAATTTATCTGCCGCGACGGTACGCTGACCAGCACCATGGATGTGTTGATTTCCAGCGAAGATGATGGCGAAGTACGACGGATCTCGTTACTTAACACGGGCCGGCGTGCGCGGGAGATTGAACTGACATCGTATGCTGAAGTGGTACTCACTGCGGCCTCAACAGACAGTGCACATCCGGCATTTGCCAAAATGTTTGTGGTCACTGAATATCTGGCGGAATTGGGGGCATTAATTGCAACGCGACGGCCAAGAACAGCGCAAGAACCGCAAGTCTGGGCCGCGCATTTCTTGGTTACCGATGGGTTGCCTATGCGTGAACTGCAATATGAATCGGATCGTGCCAAGTTTATCGGTCGCGGTAACCGGGTGACGACCTCGCAGGCAATGCAGGTGGATGTAGACCTATCCAATACCGTGGGAACGGTTCTTGACCCCATATTCTCACTGCGCCAGAGCCTACTGATCCCTGCGGGTAAAACTGTCACCGTTTCTTTCTGGACACTGATCGCTTCATCGAAAGAAGATTTGCTGGATATGGTGGATAAACACCGTGACCGCAGTGCGTATGACCGCGCTAAAACACTGGCCTGGACCCAGGCACAGGTGCAATTGCGCCATCTGGAAATCAACGCTGAAGAAGCGGCAGATTTTCAGCAACTGGCCGCACCTATTCTGTATGCCGATGCCCGCTTCCGTTCGCCATCAACGACTATCATGTGCGGTGCTGGGAGCCAATCAACTTTATGGACTCAATCAATATCAGGTGATTTACCAATAGTTCTGCTGCGCATTGATGACATCGAAGATATAGATCAGGTGCGTCAGTTACTGCGCGCACATGAATACTGGCATATGAAACGTTTGGCGGTTGATCTGGTTATCATCAATGAGCGGGCGTCTTCTTATGTGCAAGATTTACAAATCGCCATCGAAACTGCCGTGCGTAGTAGCCAATCACGGCCCCACTTGGGTGATCAGCTACGACAAGGTTCGGCCTATGCCTTACGTGCTGATCTGATGAGTGTGGAGACTCGATCACTGCTACGCTCGGTTGCGCGGGTGGTGCTATCTGCCCGTTATGGCACATTAGGTAATCAGCTTAACCACCTGTTATTCACTCTGGACAAAAAAGTTGTCCCATCAGATAAAAAATTGTTCGCCTCAGATAAAAAGTTATTCATATCAGATAAACGCCTGCTAGCGCAGGATAAAAAGTTATTAACAGTGGAGAAGAAAGCCAGTCTCTCACTGGCCAAACCGGCTAATTCGCCAACGGCAACCTTGTTACCATTACCTGAAAACCTCGAGTTCTTTAATGGTCTGGGTGGGTTTGGCCTGCAAGGGCAGGAATATATCACTTGCCTGAATGATGGGGAAAATACCCCAGCACCCTGGATCAATGTCATTTCCAATCAGACCTTCGGTTTTCAGGTTTCGGCAACCGGTAGCGGTTATACCTGGGCTGAAAATAGCCGAGAAAACCAGATAACGCCGTGGCTCAACGACCCTGTTATTGATTCTTCTGGCGAATGCCTGTATCTGCGTGATGAAGACTCTGGGCTACTTTGGAGCCCTACGGCACAGCCGATCCGTGATGGTGGCACTTATATTGCTCGCCACGGTCATGGCTATAGCCGGTTTGAGCATCAGGCGAACGGTATTGGCATGGCGCTGGTGCAATATGTGCCGTTGACCGACCCTATCAAGATATCCCGCCTGACGCTGCGCAATATGTCGAATAAACCACGGCGTATCTCAGTGACAGCCTATGCTGAATGGGTGCTAGCCACCTCCCGTGGCGCGACTGGGCCATTCATTATTACCGAGATGGACGAGCTAACCGGTGCCATGCTGGCACGAAATCCGTGGAGTACCGCCTTCCCTGGCA
The DNA here is from genome assembly GCF_002073315.2 of Yersinia sp. FDAARGOS_228. Taxonomy (NCBI): domain Bacteria; kingdom Pseudomonadati; phylum Pseudomonadota; class Gammaproteobacteria; order Enterobacterales; family Yersiniaceae; genus Yersinia; species Yersinia sp. FDAARGOS_228. Next base: position 4,475,081 of record NZ_CP020409.2, on the reverse strand, counting down.
GAGTTTCCTTCGCTGACTTGAATGGGCAGCAAAATAGCTGGACTGCCGACCGTAGCGAGTTCCTCGGCCATTACCGGAATAGCACCGCGCCGCTAGCGCTCACGGCAACAATACCACTTTCCGGTACAACCGGTGCCGGGTTCGATCCCTGTAGTGCGCTTCAGCAAACGATTGAACTGGCAGTCGGTGAGCAGGTAGAGGTGGTGTGGTTTATCGGTCAGTGTGCTTCTGTGAGTGAGGCACAAACATTGATTACACGCTACCGTGCGGCAAATTTGGATGCGGTGTTGTCTGACGTCACCGATTACTGGCGTACCTTGCTGGGGGCGATCCAGGTGAAAACGCCAGATCGGCAGATGGATATCATGCTCAATGGCTGGCTGCTTTATCAAACGCTGGCATGTCGCGTTTGGGCCAGGTCGGCGTTTTACCAGGCCAGTGGTGCTTATGGCTTCCGCGATCAATTACAGGACGGTATGGCGCTGACCTTTGTTCAACCGGATACGACAAGGCACCACCTGCTACGCGCCGCCGGGCGGCAATTTATCGAAGGTGATGTACAGCACTGGTGGTTGCCTCACTCTGGGCAGGGGGTGCGCACTCGCATCTCTGATGACCGGGTTTGGCTCTCTTTTGCCACCGCCACCTATATCCTTGCAAGCGGCGATACCGCAGTGCTGGATGAAATCGTGCCATTCCTCGAAGGGCCGATATTGCGCCCAGGTGAACACGATGCTTTCTTCCAGCCACTGGTAGCACAGGAAAGCGCTTCACTGTTTGACCATTGTGCCAAAGGGTTGGAGCAATGTATTGAACTGACTGGAGAGCTTGGTTTACCGCTGATGGGGACCGGCGACTGGAATGACGGTATGAACCGGGTTGGTGAAGAGGGAAAAGGGGAGAGTGTCTGGTTGGGGTGGTTATTGGTGGCAACACTGAAAATGTTTATTCCATTGGCCAGCGAGCGTGACCCTCGACGGGCCAGACAGTGGCAGGGCCATCTCACTGGATTAATCGCGGCATTAGAGCGGGAAGCATGGGATGGCGACTGGTATCGCCGTGCAACCTTTGATAATGGCAGTTGGCTAGGCTCCAAAGTATGCGGGGAGTGCCGTATTGACTCGATTGCCCAGTCATGGGCGGTGCTATCGGGAGCCGCAGATCCGCAACGAGTAGTACAGGCCATGGCGTCACTGGAGCAACATCTTATTCGCCCCGATGATGGGATGGCATTATTGTTCACACCACCTTTTGACAAAACGCCAGATGATCCGGGTTATATCAAGGGCTATCCTCCAGGTTTGCGGGAAAACGGCGGTCAATATAGCCATGCTGCTATGTGGGCGATTTTAGCCTTTACCGAATTGGGGGAAGGGGATAAAGCCCGCGACCTGTTTACATTACTTAATCCAATAAACCATGGCAAAACCCCTGAGGGGATTGCGCGTTACAAAGTCGAACCCTATGTGGTAGCCGCCGATGTCTATTCGGTCGCGCCGCATGTTGGGCGCGGCGGCTGGACGTGGTATACCGGTTCTGCCGGCTGGATGCAGCGTGCGGGTATGGAAGGTATCTTGGGGATCCGGCGTGAAGGCGAGGAACTGGTGATTAATCCTTGCATACCCGCCAGTTGGCCGGGGTTTGAGGTGACAGTTAGTCTGGCCAACACGCGGTATGTTATTCGTGTTGAAAGTCCGGCACAGCGCTGTCAGGGCATCAGTTCGGCGACATTGAATGGTTTAATGGTCACCTATCAATCTGACGGAGTGCGAGTGGCACTGGATGGCGGTGAATACGAACTGATTATTATTTTATAGCGAATATGGATTCAGTCGGGATAGTCAACGAGCACTATCTTGACTGAACAAAATAAAAACTGAAAAATATGTTGAATTATCATGCAACTGCCCCAATATTATAAGCTCCTTACTAAGGAGGTTTGCATATGGGAATTAGCGAAGAAGAGAGTATCCGCCGTCTGACTGATGAGAAAAACTCTATTGGTCATTCGGCTAAATGGGTGGCAATCATTTCTGCCGTCTATTTCGTTATGATGCTGTTTTATCAGCATGAATTAGGTGTATTAACCTTGGCTGGCGGGATTTTTGTCGTATCGTTTTCCATCTGGATGAAGAAACGCCAGAAAGTGAAATCTTACAAAAACCAACTGCAACAGATGGGCGAGGATAAAAAGCCTTAACGCTGTGAATTATCAGAACAACAATTTTATCATCACTACAGGCCTCAACCTGATAAAATGTTTGTCCGATGTTCAGGCTTCTATTTTTCGTTTGCAGTAATGCAAGCGCTGTTTGTTTGTTACCTTTCAGCCCCGTAGCCGTCTGTTGATTCTTATGGTTTTCTTGCCAGTGATTTGGACATATTAAATCCTGTTACTACAAATGCCATTTGTTCATACAATCTTTTAGCTTGTGGATTATCCGCAGCGACCCGCAGTTTTATCTCAAATATGTCCTGAGCAACCAGTATTTTTTCTAATTCCTGTAAACACGCGGAACCATAGCCTTTACGCTGATGGTGCGGCAGTACATAGAAATCTTTAATAAAAGCGGCATTGTCATTGCTAGCCTGGCCGAACCATAAATAGCCCACCAGTGCATTATTATCACTCTCGCTATCCTTATTTTCGATACAATATAGATGATCGCCGGGAGTATTAACGCCCTCAGGTAAGTAACCATCAAAAATTTGCGTTGCATGAGCTAATGCTTGCTCGGTGCTATAACCGCTATTAGCTGATAAATCTTGCGCATATTCAGTAATAAATAGATTCCGATAGTCGTTTAGCTCTTCGGTATGCATTGCTCTGAGTGTGACCATAATATTCCCTTGGTATTTGAAGCACTGAGGAGGTTAGCGGCACAGGCTCATTCCGTAATCTTATGGAATGCGTTTGCTGCCTGCCTACAACTCTAATGACTTTGTGTATATAGTAGATTTAGTTTGAGATAAACATATTAACGCTTTGCAGGAAATAAGATACATAAAGTAAATCATAAAGTTAAACCACAAAGGGGATGTAATGACCACGCAAAATAGCCATAAAGATGCCGTTGAGCGGCAGTTTGGCGATCAGGCCAATGCCTATCTGACCAGTGCGGTCCATGCTCAAGGCAAAGATTTACAGCGTCTGACTACACTATTGCAACCTCATAGTGATGCCCGTTTACTTGACCTTGGATGCGGTGCCGGACATGCCAGTTTTACCGCGGCGGCAGTCGTTAAATCGGTGGTTTCTTATGATCTTTCAGCACAGATGCTGCAAGTGGTCAGTCAGGCGGCGACGGATAAAAAGCTGACTAACATTGACGTGCAGCAAGGATTAGCGGAGTCATTGCCGTTTGATGATCAAAGTTTTGATATTGTTATCAGCCGTTATTCTGCTCATCATTGGCACGATGTCGGCCAAGCGTTGCGAGAAGTTAAACGTGTATTACGCCCCGGTGGAAAGGTAATCTTTATGGATGTGGTTTCCCCCGGTCATCCTGTGCTGGATATTTATTTGCAGACCGTGGAAGTGTTACGTGATACCTCACATGTACGAAATTACTCTCCTGGTGAATGGTTGGCGCGAGTAACTGATGCCGGATTAGTGATAAATGAAGTCACCACGGATCGGTTGTATTTGGAGTTCAGTAGTTGGATTGCCAGAATGCGTACTCCGCAATATTTTGCTATCGCGATCCGTGAGCTACAAAAATCAGCATCTGATGGTGTAATTAAGCATTATGAGATCCAACCTGATGGTTCATTTACCAGTGATATTATGATGATTGTGGCAAAGTGTGACTGAACCTGGCCCTCTTTCAGGCCGTTTCCCGCATTTTGAAATCTATTGAGCCTAAATGTAGACGGCGGTACTAATATATCGCTGTCTACATATAAGTATTTATAACTTTTTCTAATGACACAAATTACTTTATTTTCTCCTTATTACTCTCACAATGATTGAGCTTCTTTACATTGCATTACGTCACTTTGCGTTAGTCAGCACATAATTAATCTCACATAGACGTTACATATAACCCGTCAGTTGGAGCATATTATGAAACTATTACCTGTCATCGTAGCGGCACTTATTACTACCACTTCGTTCGCCACTCTGGCCGCGCAAGAAGTTAGCTCAGAACAAGCCACTAAATTGCAAAGTATGGGGGTGATTTCTCTTTCTAATGTTAGCGGTTCACCCATGGATGTAGAGTCAGCACTGAATGCGAAAGCCAGCGCTGATGGTGCCAGCCACTATCGGGTCATTGGTATGAGTAACCCCGGCGATTCAAGCTATTACAGCGCCAGTGCCGAGATTTATCAGTAATGTTTCACGCTAAGTTAGCGCGAGTGAAATATTTAGATACTATATTGATGTAGCAATATTTTTTTAATCTGACGCTACACTTAGGTTAACAATAGTGAGCCATTGTTAACCTAAGCCAGTTCATTTCATTATTACCCGTCGTTATGATCAATTTATCTGCTAAAAATAATTAACTCTTAGAGCAATCTTAATGCGTTCTTAATAAATATAAGGTGTTATTGTAGTTCATTCGGGTTTCCGAGGAGAGGCTATGCTAAACACTGTCCGGCGTAATTTTAAAAGTCAGTTTTCCTATTTACAGCGCTTTATTGCCTCACCACGTACCGTTGGTACGTTAGCTCCTTCTTCGCCTTGGCTATGTCAGGCAATGTTGAATCAGGTGGATTGGACCCAAGACCTTAATATTGCTGAGTTAGGGGCTGCTGATGGCGTGTTGACCAAGCGTATTTTGTCACACATGTCGGCAAACTCTCACTTACAGGCCTACGAGATTCAGCCACACTTTGTCCATGCATTGCACCAGATTAAAGACCCGCGTTTGCAGGTAGCTGATCGTTCAGCCGAACAGTTGGATCAGAATTACGATGTGGTATTTTGTTGTCTGCCATTGCTCTCGATCCCAACCAAGATCAGTATCAGAATATTGCAGCAAACTCAGCAGCGCTTACGAGCCAACAACGGGGTGTTAGTATTATTCCAATACAGTCACCTTTCTGAGCCGTTGCTATCTCGTTATTTTACGTGGAAGAAAATACGCGTGGTGCGTAATTTCCCACCTGCCTTAGTGTATATTTGCCAACCTCGCTAGTGGCCCTATCTTGATAGTCACCTAACATTACTTGCGCAATAGCCTCTGGTTTGCCAGAGGATTATCAGGCAAAAAAACCAATCGTATTGATCAAATATAAGCTTGAGCCTGACTTTCAGCGGTTTCTTTCTCTGATTCGAATGCCTTCCCCCCATTCAATTGAAAATACCGATAATAATGATTACCACGCTCATCTCTTCTTTTGATGCGGTGTTCTGAGTAGGCAGGTGGAGGTCATAGCCAGTACGGCCAGCGCTAAAGACCGTGACCAACGCGAAAACCTGAAAAGTGATGGTTGGTTTATGCAAGATTCAATTGAACTGATAGATAAGTGGGTTGTACTGACAGGTTTACGTTATGAGTAGTTTAATGTTACCTCCGGTAAAGGGCGGCTTTTCGTCACCCATCCCGATAGCTCTGACAGTAAATTGATCCCGTACTGGTGTGGCCTATAAGTTAACATCGGAAGTTTCTCTTGATGGCAGTTACAGTGTGTCTTTCAAACCTAATTTGTTTATTGCACCCAGATAAATTGATTGTCACCGGAGCAGGGGTAATCTTGGGAGATTGGCAGTAGAGTGGAATGGGTTAATGGTGTATCGTTAATTTTACGTTGCTGTAAAGTTTGCACTACCTTTAATTATCGGTATGATTCGCATCTACAGCATAGAGCTGAGTGTTAATCCTATTTAGCTGGTCGACAATAGTGGCCGGTTTTTTTGATGTCGAGAATTTATCCTCAGAAGTTGATGCGAAAGGACTTTCAAGTAATGACACAGACTATCTTCATGGTAGGCGCGCGTGGTGCGGGTAAGACAACGGTAGGGAAAGCGTTGGCACAGGCGTTGGGATACCGTTTTATCGATACAGATCTGTTTATGCAGCAAACCTCGCAGTTGAGTGTTGCTGAAGTGGTCGCTCGCGAAGGCTGGGAGGGTTTCCGCCAACGAGAAAGTATGGCTCTACAGGCTGTCACTGCGCCTAAAACTGTCGTTGCGACCGGTGGTGGTGCGGTACTCGCTCTTGAGAATCGTACCTTTATGCGTAAGCACGGGCAGGTTATCTATCTGTGCGCATCAGCATATGTATTGGCTGAACGATTAGCCGAAGACCCGGAAGATGCCCAGCGACCAAGCCTTACAGGTAAACCGATCGTTGAGGAAATGCAGGATGTACTGGCCAGCCGGGAAGCTCTGTATCAAGAAGTCGCCCACTATGTACTGGATGCAACCCAACCGCCGCAAGATGTTGTTGAACAAATTTTGCAGCTTCTGATTGATGAAACTGTAAAGTAGCAGGGAAAGTAAGCACAATTTATCCGATGAATAATTAGCCCACCTGATTGCCTGATAATTATACGAAGCGTACAATTATCACCTACGTAATCATTTCAGCGTAACTCATTTGCGTTGATTAATGCCACTTAAGGCAAGGCCGATCAAGGCGGGCCGATGAGAACCTTCAAATCCTTTATTCACCAACACACCAATTTTATGCCAGCATTTTGGTCAATATTGATTGTAGTTTTTGAAACCTCGCTGGCGCTATACATCTTACGCAACCTCTAATGCCACTCTTATTTCGATAAATGAACCTTCATGATAACTGTGAAGGTGTTTGCTACGGCTAATTTTCAACCATATGGCAGCTATTTACCGCTAAATTGTACGCTTTCTCCGCAACTTCGGGAGTGAATCCGGCTATGATCCCATTTCGCCATAATAATCAGTGACAGAGCGTTTATAGAAACTCTAATATGAAAGCTCAATCTTGATTAAGACGCGGGTACAAAACTATGCTGAAATTTAATGAGTATTTTACCGGGAAAGTGAAATCTATTGGTTTTGACAGTGACAGCATTGGGCAAGCTAGCGTTGGGGTGATGGAAAAGGGGGAGTACACTTTCAGTACGGCTAAAGCGGAAGAAATGACGGTGATCACCGGCTGCTTAAAAGTGCTGATTCCAGGTTCGGCTGGCTGGGAAGTCTTTAAGCCAGGTGAAACCTTCTACATCCCAGGGGAAAGTGAGTTTAACCTGCAAGTTGCTGAAGCATCTTCGTATCTGTGCAAATATTTGAGCTAAAGAATTCAGATACTCGCCCTCTCATCACGAAAGGGCGATATCAGCTTAAGGTGTGTTATGCACCTAAGTTAGTGTTGAGCCTCGCCACCCAAGGCTTCAATCAGATTTTTAATTAAGGCGGCCAGTTCACTGGTCATCAGAATAAAATCGGCATCGAAGCGCTGAGCAAAATCGTCCCGATCAATATCATCGTTCTGCTCACGCAGCGTGTCAGCGAATTTCAGGCGCTTGAGTGAGCCGTCATCGGACAGAACCAATTGAACGCGTTCCTGCCAATCCAGTGCCAGTTTAGTGACCAACTTGCCCGCTTCAATATGTACTGCGATTTCATCACTGAATAGATCCTGCTTCTTGCAACGGATCACGCCGCCGTCTTCCAGAATGGCTTTCAACTCAGCTTCATCCATCAGCGCAAATCCGGCGGGCAATTCTTTACTACGCACCCACTCGGTTAACGTCAGCTCGATAGGATTTTCTAAGGTCAGTGGCACGACTGGCAAAGAACCCAGACTTTTACGCAACAATGCTAAGGTGTCTTCAGCCCGTTTAGCGCTGGCAGCATCAACCATAATCAGATCGTTGACGGTATCAATCCACAAAAAGGTTTGGTTAAAGCGACTGAATGCCCGTGGCAATAAACTGTGCAGAACTTCATCTTTTAATGAGTCTTTTTCGGTTTTTTTCAGTTTGCGATGCTGTTCACCTTCCAGGCGCTCAATTTTTGCCTGCAACTCTTGCTTAATCACTGGTGAGGGCAAGATTTTTTCTTCTTTGCGGGCGCAAATGACGATCTGGCCATTAACCGTATGGGTTAATGCATCGCTATGTGACCCCATTGGTGATACCCAACCCGTTTTAGCCATATCCTGACTGCCACATGGCGTGAAACTGAGGGCGCTTAACTGTTTCTCCATTTCATCCGCAGATAGCGAAACTTCCCGGCTCAAACGGTAAACCATTAAATTCTTAAACCACAGCATAGTGTTATCCCTGGCTCGGGCGCGCCTGGAGCGCGCGAGTTAATCAAACGCAGGGCGGCATGATAACGAATTGACGCCTCGGCCCCTAGTAAAAAGAATAAGAAAAAAACAGAGCCGACCGCTTATCTGCTGAGCGCTATTTTAATCCGTATAAATTCAAACATGACCGAATGCAAAATAGCGGGTGACAAAGATTGTGTCACTGGGGTGTATTGTCCAAACTGAAAGGAGAAAGTTTTTATTGTCGTCACGTTTTTGGCAAACTGGGCCTTATTTTTTGATAAAACCGGTTATCACCAACAGCAAATCATCCTGTCAATGAGGTAAAGCGCTATGCGCATTGGTATAGATCTGGGGGGCACCAAAATAGAGGTCATTGCATTGGCCAACGACGGGCAGGAGTTGTTTCGTAAACGGGTTGATACACCCCGCCACGATTATCAGAACACCTTGCAGGCGATTGCAACGTTAGTGGCCGACGCGGAGCAGGCGACGGGTCAGCAGGGGAGTGTGGGCGTGGGTATCCCAGGGACTCTCTCTCCGTTTACAGGCAAAGTAAAAAATGCCAATTCGGTGTGGCTGAATGGTCAAATGCTAGATAAGGATTTATCAGAGCTACTCTCCCGCCCAGTTCGGTTGGCAAATGATGCTAACTGCCTGGCTGTGTCTGAGGCTACCGATGGCGCGGGGGCTGGGAAACATCTGGTATTTGCTGCCATTATTGGTACTGGCTGTGGCTCTGGTATTGCTATTGGTGGCCGGGTACATGCAGGTGGCAATGGCATTGCCGGTGAATGGGGCCATAACCCTTTACCGTGGCAAAATGAGGAAGAGCGGCAATATCAACAGGAAGTCGCCTGCTATTGTGGTAAAAAAGGGTGCATCGAGACCTTTGTCTCCGGCACCGGCTTTGCGACCGACTATTTTCGTATGAGTGGCAAACAGCTTAAAGGCCATGAAATTATCGCCTTAGTCGCACAGGGTGATGCCATAGCGGAGCAAGCAATGAGTCATTATGAACAACGCTTTGCTAAGTCGTTAGCCCATGTCATTAACCTGTTTGACCCAGATGTGGTGGTATTAGGAGGTGGCATGAGCAACGTTGATCGGCTATATACAACCTTGCCTGCGCTCATCAGCCCATGGGTGTTTGGCGGTGAGTGTCAGACCCCGGTGCGCAAAGCCCTTCATGGTGATTCTAGTGGTGTGCGTGGCGCTGCTTGGTTGTGGCCTACCCTTCATCCTTGACACTACAGCGTTGTTAGCGGCTCTCGTGCGCCCGAATCACTTACCTGAGTAAGCTCATCGGGGTTAATGAGCCTCATCCTTGAGGCTCACCCTGCGGGCTAGCATAAATGCTGTTCAAATCGGTTCCCGACCGATTTGTAGCTCGTTTGCTGCCTAGCTGTAATGCCAATGATTTTGGGTAATACTTTTCATCCTTGACACTACAGCGTTGTTAGCGGCTCTCGTGCGCCCGAATCACTTACCTGAGTAAGCTCATCGGGGTTAATGAGCCTCATCCTTGAGGCTCACCCTGCGGGTTAGCATAACTGCTGTACAAATCGGTTCCCGACCGATTTGTAGCTCGTTTGCTGCTAATAACGCTAGGTAATATGCGGTTTTGCTATACCTACTTGACCTGGAAGACGCTGTCTAAGCGGCTAACACCCAGCCCGTTGACTTTCTTCACTTTAATCTGCACCGGAATCCGGTCTTTCATTGCTTCAACATGGCTGATGACACCGATGGTTTTGCCTGACGCATTCAGGCTATCCAGAGCATCCAGTGCAGTATCCAGTGTTTCAGCATCGAGTGTCCCGAAGCCTTCATCAAGAAACAGAGAGTCAATGCTGGTTTTGTGACTGACCAGATCCGACAGCGCCAAGGCGAGAGCTAAACTGACTAAAAAGCTTTCGCCCCCGGACAATGTACGGGTATCACGTATCGCATCCGCCTGCCAGGTATCCACAACTTGTAGCTCCAATGCATCACTGGTTTTGCGTTGTAACAAATAGCGACCATGTAGGCGGCTGAGTTGGTTGTTTGCCAGATAGACTAAATGGTCGAGTGTCAGACCTTGAGCAAATTTACGGAATTTATCCCCCTCTTTGGAACCAATTAAGTGATTGAGATAGCTCCAATCTTCATATTGTTGCTGACTGTGCTCAATTTGCTCAAACAGTGCGTGCTGGTTTCTACGGCGGGCTGTGTCACTTTCTAACTGATTACGTAACTCGCCTTGCCGTAATGTATTGGCCTTGAGTTGTGCCAACAATTGCTCTGATTGTTGTTGCAATACCACCAATTCAGACGCCTTATCGACACCCGCCGGACACTGTTGTAATAGTTGCTCCAGCGCTTCACTGGCATGCTGCTGGCGGATATGGACTTGTTGTTGTCGCTCGCTCAATTGTTGTTTCAATTGCTGCAAACGTTGCCTTTCTTCTTCATCCAACAGTGCGGCGTTTAAAGCAGTTTCATCCTCGAACTCGCTGGCCACCAGTGCTTGCTGTAATTGAGCTTGGGCTGTATCAGCGCGTTGCTGATGATGCTGATATTGTTGCTCTAAACCAGCCAGTTCCCCCGCTAATCGGTTAAGTTGGGACTGAGTATGTTGCAGGGCTTCTGCCGCATTTTGTTGTGCCAATTCGGCTTGCTGTTGCTGCTGGCGCAACATCTGGCGAGCCTCGGCAGTACGGGTATCACCAAACAGTGCCTGACGTTGCTGACGCTGTTGTTGTAATAGGGTTTCAGCTTGTTGGTGCTGTTGGGTGAGTGCCGATAATTGGTCAACACATTCTTGTAAATGGCGACGTTCTTCTTCAATCCGTGTTTCCAGTGTTTTTTGCCCCAGCACCAACAGTTGTTGTTCTTGCTGATCCTGCTGCCAACGCTGGTTTTCCTCTTCCCGCAGAGCCAGCCAACTCTGTTGCTGGTCAGCTTCTGGTGCTGATAACGATAAATCAGCCAGACTATTATTGAAGTCTTGGCGCATCTGCGCTAAATCATCTTGTTGGCGTTGATGCTGCAACTGTAGTTGCTGCTGGGCTTGCTGAGTATCTTGCTGGCGCTGAGTGATTAATGCCAGTTGCTGCAAGTGTTTTTGCTGCTGTTGTTCTGCTTGAGCCAGAGTATCTTTGGCTTGCTGATATTGCTGGCTGAGTCGCTCATATTCAGCCAATTTCTGCTGACAGTGTTGTTCTGATTGCTCTTGCTGTTCCAGCCAATTCATTAATGCTGCATGTTCATGTAATGCAAATGTCAACGCCAGCGGTTGTGCCAGTAGCTGCCAGCGCTGCTGATAATCGGCCAATTGCTGGCGGCTGTGCTGTAACTCTTGTTCCAGATGCTGTTGCTGTTGCTGAATACTGTTTTTCTGAGCATTTAACTCTGAGCCTTCAGTGGCGAGCTGTTCAACCTGGCGGCGCAGTTTATCAAGCCGTTCGGCTGTTTCCGACGGTTTTATCGCCTGATACTCGGTGATCGCGGGGTGCTCCACTGCGCCACATAGTGGGCAGGCATCTCCCGGTTGGAGTTTGGCTCTTTCCGCTTCCAGTCTGACTATCTGATTTTCGCGTTCCCACAAGGTTTCCAGATCAGTTTGATGCTGTTTTTGATGTTTATAGCGTTGACGCTTTTCTTCTAACTGCTGTTCAAGCTGCTTTAATTGCTGCTGCTGGTTGGCGAATTGTTGCTGCTGTTTATCGTGCAGTATCTGAACTTGTTGTGCTAAAGGCGATAATGTGGCGAGTTGTTGCCGAGCCGCTCGCTGTTGCTGCAACTCGTCCAGTTGTTGGCGTAGTTGTGTTGAGGGCTGCTGCTGCTCAAGTGTTGTTAATTGCTGCTGGATGCTGCCAGCTTGCAAGGTCGCTTGTGCCAACACCACTTGTTGTTGTTTATCCTGCTCATTCAGTGTGGTCGCTTGCTGTTGCAAGCTGCTCAGTAATACGGTTTGCTGCTGTAATTGCTGCTCGTTAGCCACTGACTGCTGGTGCTGTATGTGCAATTGGCGGAACTGTTCGCGCCATAACGGTAGGCACTTTTCCCAGTGTTGATGGTGGGGATATTGCTGTGCATATTCAGCCAATTGTTGCAGGCGCTGATACGTTTTTAGCAACTGCTGCTCATTTAACTCAAGTTGCTGTCTACCTTGTTGTTCTTTGCCGCGTAATTGCTGCAATTGCGCGGCAAATTGCGCTAATGAGTGCTGCTGTTGCGCGATAAGGTTATCCAGCGGTACCACTTTTTGCTCAATCAGTGTTTCTTGTTCATGCTGCCTGGCCGCCTGTTGTTGGCGCGCGGTATTGGCTTGTTCCAACGCTTGAGCTAAGGGGGTTAGTTGGCTCTGAAGCTGTTGCTGTTGGTGGGTCAGTGCGGTGATACGCAGTTGTGTCTGTTGTACATCCTGTTGGCTGAGTGAGCAGTCACGCAGTAAAGGGCGCAACTTCTCAGCCGGTTCACTACGGGCCAGCCGTTGTAATTCGGGTTGTGCCTGCTGATATTCTTGTTCAATAATTGTTTGCTGTTGCTGATATTCTTGTAGATTCTGTTGCTGTCTCTGCCAGCCGGTTAACCAGTTTATTTGGTTTTGACTCGCTGATTGTGCTGAAACAAGCTGCTTTTCTTGTTGGCTGAGGGCATCGATTTGTTGCGTTAACGCCAGGCGTTGTTCTTCATTGAGCAGTTCAATGCCACTGGCCCGTTGATGTAAGGCATCCACATTGGTCTTGGCCTGTTTATGTTGCTCAAAGACATATTCAGATAGCCGCCCGTAGATATCCGTCCCCGTTAGTTCTTCTAATAATTCGGCACGGTCATTGGCGTCGGCATTGAGAAAAGCCGCGAACTGCCCCTGCGACAACATCATAGATTTAGTGAAGCGGCCAAAATCCAGCCCAGTGATTGCTGCAACCATCTCCAGCTTATCACGCACTTTATCGGCCAGAATTTTACCGCTGTCGCATAGTGCCAGCTCAACTTTAGGGGCTTGCAAATTACCTTCTGGGCTGTTTTTCGCTCGCCGTTGGCTCCAGAATGCGCGATAGCTAATGCCTTTTACTTCAAACTCAACTTCGGCTAGTGACTCCGCTGTGTGGCGTGTCATTAATTCATTTTGGCTGGGTGTGACAGTCAAACGTGGTGTTTGGTGGTATAGCGCAAGGCAAATGGCATCCAGCAGTGTGGTTTTACCTGCGCCTGTCGGGCCGGTGATAGCGAATAAACCGTTGCTGGCAAAAGGCTCGGCGCTGAAATCTATCTTCCATTCCCCTTGCAGAGAATTAATGTTTTTTAGGCGTAAGCTTAAAATCCTCATTCAGGCTGCTCCTGTGTGGCGTCTTGCCCTTGCGTGATGTCATCAACTACTTGATTAAACATTTGACGCATCCGCTGTTGGCGCGGTTCGGCTAAGTCCGGCTCCAGCGCCAGCCTGCGTTCAAACACATCGGTAACAGTCAGCTCATTGAGTGTCTCTTTTTCCTGCCGCTCGATACTGTTGTTCCGTTGTTCTTTACTGCGGCGTAATAGTACGATTTCAACCGGTAGCTCTGCGGTCAGTACCTGAATGCGGCGTTGAATATCAGTTAGATAGTCTTGGGTAGCGACTTCTATATCCAGCCATACCGGTAAGCCGAGATGTTCAGAGAATTTAGCCAGTTGTTGCTCTATTTGCGCCAAATCCCCTTTAATTAATTGCATCGGTTGAAATTGTGGGATGAAGAGTGGAGTAACCGATGCCAGCGCCTGCTGGTGGAATTCCACCAGATAGACGCTTTTATCTTTGCTCAATTCATCAAAACTAAGGGCAATGGGGGAGCCGCTATAACGAATATGCTCAGTTTTAGCCACCTGCTGGGCGCGATGAATATGGCCCAATGCAATGTAATCGGCGGGTGGAAATGCCTGTGCCGGGAAAGCATCCAGTGTACCAATATAAATATCGCGAACCGAGTCTGTCGTGGTGACGCCAACAGTGGTCAGGTGCCCGGTGGCAATAATGGGCAGCGGCAAACCCAATTCGGTACGCAGTTCAACCGCTCGCTGATATAGTGCCTGGTAGTGGCCTGCTATCGCGGCTTGTAATGCCAGTTGTTTTTGCCCACCGGATTCACCCGCCTGGCTGGTGACTAAGTCCCTTGGCCGTAAAAACGGGATCGCGCACAGTAGTGCTCCAGGTTGATGTTGGCGGTCTTTTAGAATAATGATTTGTTGATCGAGATTGCTGCTGGCGCACGAAATAACAGTGGTATTGAGATAAGAGAGCAAACCCCGTGATTCATTCAGTGTTGACACTGAATCGTGATTGCCCCCTAACACGACTAACTGACAGCCTGTAGGTTGGAGTTCTACCACGAAGCGGTTATACAGTTCACGGGCATAACTGGGGGGCGATCCAGTATCAAAGATATCACCTGCTACAATTAGCGCATCTACCTGATTTTCTTCGATCTGATTAATGAGCCAGTGCAGAAATGCCTGATGCTCGGCAGCGCGGCTTTTAGTGAAGAAATGCTGGCCTAAATGCCAGTCAGAGGTATGAATAATGCGCATGAATCTCCCGCACGGCAGGTTAATCAGTCAAAGAGAATGGCGCTGATTATAAACGCTGTCCGTAGGATGTCGCGGCTAAAAAAAAGGTATGAGGAAAATTTCCGAGACGTCTCGCAAACTTGGCTGCTGTGTTTTGCAATTATCATGAAATTTATCACTATGCTTATTGCTTGAAGAAGCGTGATGTTTTTCATAAAAATGTCACAAAACTGACGCATAATGGCTCCCGAAACCAAATAGTGACCACTAACATACTGGCAGGGTTGATGATGGCAAGACGCATACTGGTGGTGGAAGATGAAGCGCCAATCCGTGAGATGGTGTGCTTTGTGTTGGAACAGAATGGTTACCAACCATTAGAAGCCGAAGATTATGACAGCGCAGTAACTCGTCTGTCGGAGCCTTTCCCTGATTTAGTGCTATTGGACTGGATGTTACCTGGCGGCTCGGGTATTCAGTTCATTAAACATATGAAGCGTGAGGCGCTGACCAGAGATATTCCGGTAATGATGTTAACGGCCCGTGGCGAAGAAGAAGACAGGGTTCGCGGTTTGGAAGTGGGTGCAGATGACTATATTACCAAGCCGTTTTCGCCGAAGGAGCTGGTCGCGCGTATTAAAGCCGTGATGCGCCGGATATCGCCGATGGCAGTTGAAGAAGTTATTGAAATGCAAGGGTTAAGTCTTGATCCTTCCTCGCATCGTGTTATGGCCAATGAGCAAGCGCTGGATATGGGGCCGACCGAGTTTAAGTTACTGCACTTCTTTATGACCCACCCGGAACGCGTTTACAGCCGTGAACAGTTGCTTAATTATGTCTGGGGCACTAACGTTTATGTAGAAGATCGTACGGTTGACGTGCACATTCGTCGGCTACGTAAGGCGCTTGAAATTGATGGCCATGACAGAATGGTACAAACTGTCCGGGGAACCGGATACCGTTTCTCAACGCGCTACTGAGTTTTCAGTGCCGGAGAATTCGTTGTGTTAGAACGCTTATCATGGAAAACGCTGGCTCTTGAGCTGGCTCTTTTTTGTCTGCCTGCATTATTGCTGGGTGCCTTTATTGGCTATCTTCCGTGGTTATTGCTGGTTTCTGCTGTCGCGGCGCTGGTTTGGAATTTCTATAATCAACTTAAGCTATCTCACTGGTTGTGGTTAGACCGCAGTATGACGCCACCTGCTGGTCGTTGGAGCTGGGAACCGCTGTTTTATGGTTTGTACCAAATGCAGTTGCGAAATCGTCGGCGTCGGCGCGAACTGGCACTGCTCATCAAACGTTTTCGCAGTGGTGCCGAATCATTACCTGATGCAGTTGTTATCACCACAATTGATGGCAATATCTTCTGGTGTAACGGTTTAGCCCAACAATTACTGGGGTTCCGTTGGCCGGAGGATAACGGTCAGCATATCCTCAATTTATTGCGCTACCCGGAATTCAGTCAATATCTGCAACAGCAAGAGTTCTCCCGCCCGTTGACCCTGCAACTGAATAATGGTTATTACGTGGAGTTCCGTGTGATGCCTTATTCCGAAGGGCAATTACTGATGGTGGCCCGTGATGTTACTCAGATGCGCCAGTTGGAAGGTGCAAGGCGTAATTTCTTTGCCAACGTCAGTCACGAATTGCGTACCCCATTGACGGTGTTGCAAGGTTATCTGGAAATGATGCATGACCAAGAGCTGGCAGGGCCATTACGGGATAAAGCATTGGGGACCATGCAAGAGCAGACGAAGCGAATGGATGGGTTGGTAAAACAACTTTTGACGCTATCACGTATTGAAGCCGCACCCAATGTTGATATGAATGAGCGGGTAGATATTCCATTGATGCTGAAAGTGTTACAGCATGAAGTTCAGGCGCTCAGTAACGGACGACATGAGATTACCTTCCGGGTTAACGACCAATTAAAGGTATTTGGCAACGAAGACCAATTGCGCAGCGCGGTATCAAATCTGGTTTATAACGCCGTCAATCACACGCCTGCTGGTACCAAGATTGAGGTGTGTTGGCAGCAAACTGCGCAAGGCGCACAATTTCAGGTCAGTGACAATGGGCCGGGAATTGGCCCTGAACATGTTCCACGGTTAACGGAGCGTTTCTATCGGGTGGATAAGGCCCGATCACGGCAAACGGGGGGCAGTGGGCTAGGGCTGGCAATTGTGAAACATGCATTGAGTCATCACGATGCACGTTTAGATGTCATGAGCGAGGTAGGTCTGGGAACGCGATTTATCTTTACCTTGCCGAATCGATTGATTGTTCCCGCCGTTTTAGCCGAGAATGCAGTCAAATCCTAAAAACTGCATGGATACCAAGCTGATGAAATGGGCAAAACTGGTGCTGTTGCACGCCATGCTATGGTTTAGCCATGCCGTTTTAGCGCAGTCTGAAGCGGTACTTTCACCTCCAACTGGCGTTTTGCCAATGGTTTCCGTACCTGTCCCCAATACCTTATCAGGCAATCTTTCCAGTGTGGGTTCTGACACCTTAGCCAATCTGATGTCCTTGTGGGCTGATGATTTTAATCATCATTATCCTGGGGTTAATTTGCAAATTCAGGCAGCAGGTTCCTCTACTGCTCCTGTGGCATTAGCTGCTGGTGCCGCCCAACTTGGCCCGATGAGTCGGCCAATGAAAGCGGGCGAAATCAACGCATTTATTCAGCGTTATGGCTATCCGCCATTGGCAATCCCCGTGGCTGTCGATGCATTGGTGGTGTTTGTTCACCAGGATAACCCACTGAATAAACTGACCTTGCCACAGCTTGATGCTATTTTCTCGCAAAATCGCCGATGTGGGGAGCTACATCAGATTCAGCGTTTTGGTGAGTTGGGGTTGGAAGGGGAGTGGGCAATGCGCACTCTACAACGTTATAGCCGGAATTCAGCCTCAGGAACCTATGGTTACTTTAAACATAAGGTGTTGTGTGATGGTGATTTTATAAATAATGTCAATGAGTTGCCAGGATCAGCCTCGGTGGCACAGGCGGTGGCCGGCTCATTGAATGGCATTGGTTATGCCAGTATTGGTTTTCGTAACAGTGGTGTTAAGCCGTTGTCACTGGCGGCTGTGGGGCAGGATTTTGTGATGCCAACACCTGAGAATGTTAGAGATGGTCGCTATCCTTTATCACGTTATCTGTATATTTATATCAATAAGGCACCGGGCCAACCGCTGGAGCCATTGACTGCGGCGTTCCTTGAACGGGTTTTATCACCTGAGGGGCAAAAGAGGGTCACCCATGACGGCTATCTCCCCCTGCCGCCCGAGATACTGATTCAAACCCGAAAAGCGTTAGGTTTTACTGATTGAGGTGTTTCAGTCGTCGTTTTTTGCCTATGTAATCTTGCATCATTTCTGTGCGTAAAATGATCAACCTCTCCTGAGTGTTCGTCACCAGATTGGCGGTAAATTGTTAACGACTGGCTACAAATAATACAAATCATATGGCGTGTATTTCTTAAAACATGGCATGATTAACTGGTTTGATAACATTATCTGGATGATGACTCTGCTTTTATGATCCCGACTTGCCTTTCTCCGCTATAAACGGTCTACTTAGCGCCGTTGTTGGCCTATTCCACCTGCAAATAACTTCAAAAACACTGCATACTGACGAAATAGATTGCTTATTAACCGCCGGAGTTTGCGTTTATCAGAGCTTTGTATCGTTTCGATCACGTAGGAAAGACCACAACTTAAGACTTTATCTTTTGGTCATTTAACTAGGCAACGCACATCACTATGAGTCATCGTTTATCGTCTAAAGATATTATGGCATTAGGTTTTATGACCTTCGCCTTATTCGTTGGAGCTGGCAACATCATCTTCCCGCCGATGGTTGGTTTACAATCGGGTGAACATGTATGGTGGGCTGCTCTTGGCTTCCTGATCACCGCTGTTGGTTTACCGGTAATTACCGTTATCGCATTGGCTCGGGTGGGTGGGGGGATTGATGCCCTGAGTACCCCAATTGGCCGCAGTGCTGGCCTGGTACTGGCTACGGTTTGTTATCTGGCTGTCGGCCCACTGTTTGCCACGCCACGAACTGCAACAGTTTCCTTCGAAGTGGGTATCGCCCCTTTGACTGGCGATGGTCCGTTGCCGCTGTTTATCTATAGTGTGGTTTATTTCGCGCTGGTGATTGGCATTTCCCTGTATCCGGGGCGCTTGTTAGACACAGTTGGCCATATTCTGGCACCACTGAAAATTCTGGCACTCGCTATCTTGGGAATTGCCGCGCTGATTTGGCCTGCTGGGCCGCTGATTCCAGCAACTGATGCCTATCAGAACGTGCCTTTCTCCTCTGGTTTCGTTAATGGTTATCTGACCATGGATACCTTGGGTGCTTTGGTCTTTGGTATCGTTATCGTCAATGCGGCTCGTTCGCGTGGCGTGGTTTCCGCTGGTCTGTTGACGCGTTATACCATTTGGGCGGGGTTGATTGCGGGTGTTGGTTTGACGCTTGTTTACTTGAGCTTGTTTAAACTCGGTTCCGGCAGTGGCAGCCTGACGCCAGATGCGCAAAATGGCGCAGTCGTGTTGCATGCTTATGTTCAGCATACCTTTGGTGGTTTGGGCAGTTTGTTCCTGGCCGCATTGATTTTCATCGCCTGTATGGTGACCGCGGTGGGCCTAACATGTGCCTGCGCTGAATTCTTTGCTCAGTACCTGCCGCTGTCTTATCGGGCGCTGGTATTTATCCTCGGTATCTTCTCAATGATGGTATCGAATCTGGGCTTAAGTCACCTGATTCAGATTTCCATTCCGGTACTGACAGCAATATATCCGCCATGTATCGTGCTGGTTTTGATGAGCTTTACTTTGCGCTGGTGGCATCATGCCTCACGTATCGTGGCACCGGTCATGCTGGTTAGCTTGTTGTTCGGTATCCTTGATGCGGTGAAGGCGTCTACGTTCGCGCACTTCCTGCCTGAATGGACCCAACATCTGCCATTGGCTGAACAAGGTCTGGCGTGGTTATCGCCTTCCCTGCTGGTATTCGTCGTCGTAGGGTTGTACGATCGCCTCTGCTGTCGCCAGGCAGTTGCTGCTAAGCAATAACGGCACAGTTATAGGATTTTTTTAGCCACGGCTCATCCCCGTGGCTTTTTGCTGAAAAAAAGACGGGGCAATGTACATGGAATTACCAGTCAAAAATAAGCTGAAACGGGGCCTGACGACCCGCCATATCCGCTTTATGGCTTTGGGGTCAGCAATCGGTACCGGCTTATTTTATGGTTCGGCTGATGCGATAAGAATGGCTGGGCCTAGTGTGTTATTGGCATACCTGATCGGTGGCGTGGTGGCATTTATTATCATGCGTGCACTGGGTGAGATGTCAGTGAATAACCCACAGGCCAGCTCTTTCTCGCGCTATGCACAAGATTACCTTGGGCCAATGGCGGGTTATATCACCGGCTGGACTTATTGCTTTGAGATTTTGATTGTTGCTATTGCTGATGTAACCGCCTTCGGTATTTATATGGGGGTCTGGTTCCCGGACGTGCCTCATTGGGTATGGGTGCTGAGTGTTGTGCTGATTATTGGCGCAGTCAATATGATGAGCGTCAAAGTCTTCGGTGAGTTGGAGTTCTGGTTCTCATTCTTTAAAGTTGCCACCATCATCATCATGATTCTGGCCGGTTTTGGGATCATTATTTGGGGTATTGGTAACGGTGGGCAGCCGACCGGTATTCATAATTTATGGACTAACGGCGGCTTCTTCAGTAACGGTTTCGTCGGCATGATCCTATCATTGCAACTGGTGATGTTTGCTTATGGTGGTATTGAGATTATCGGTATTACCGCCGGAGAAGCTGAAAATCCAAAAAGCTCCATTCCGAAAGCGATTAACTCAGTGCCTTGGCGTATCTTGGTGTTCTACGTCGGTACCCTGTTTGTCATCATGTCTATCTATCCTTGGAATCAGGTGGGCACGAACGGTAGCCCATTTGTACTGACCTTCCAGCATATGGGGATTACAGTTGCGGCAGGTATTCTCAACTTTGTGGTGATCACCGCTTCATTATCTGCCATTAACAGTGATGTCTTTGGTGTCGGGCGTATGTTGAACGGGATGGCGGAACAAGGCCATGCGCCTAAAGCCTTTGCGGCAATATCCAAACGCGGAGTGCCTTGGGTTACGGTGTTGGTGATGATGTTTGCCATGCTGATTGCTGTTTATCTGAACTACATTATGCCGGAAAATGTGTTCCTGGTTATCGCATCGTTGGCGACCTTTGCCACTGTATGGGTATGGATCATGATCCTATTTTCCCAGATTGGTTTCCGGCGTTCACTAAGCAAAGAGCAGATTAAGGCGCTGGATTTCCCACTGCGTGGCGGCACTTTCACTTCAGTGTTGGCAATCATTTTCCTGGTGTTTATCATCGCCCTGATTGGTTGGTTCCCAACAACCCGAGTCTCGCTGTATGTTGGGTTAGTGTGGATTGCATTGTTGCTGGTGGGGTATTACTTGAAAGTACGTCATCAGAAGAAACAGCCAGAGCTTACCAAAGAAACTGAGTAATACTGAGTCAAGACCTACTATCAAGCCGGGAGATTTCTCGGCTTTTTTTGCTCTATACAATCCAGGGCATTCCGCTATTTACCCATACTTCTCCGCCCCCGATCTCATCCCTGATATTTATAGTGACAGATGAGGGGAAAGCTCCCACTACATGACATTATTCATATCGGCGAGCTGTATATTCAGATAAATCGCCTATCTCAGGTGAATGTGTCGCGGCGTTAATGTCTGCACCAGATAGCCTTAACAGGAATGGTTTTGGTTAACGCAGGAGAATTTTATGCTTAGTGGTTGGCATCTTCCGGTCCCGCCTTTTGTTCGTCAGCGAGGCGACGCATTACAGATTACTTTATGGTTGTATGGCGAATGGTTGCATGGCGACACATTACCGGCGCAGGTTTTCTTACGCTGTGAACCGGATAATGAAGAATGGCTACTGACGATGAAAGGCCAACAGCGTGATGGTTTTTGGTGTTATCGCGCGACGCTGCCTTTACATGAAGGGCAACCTACACGGCGCTACTGTTTTAAACTGTTATGGGATGACGACCAACAATGGTTCGGCCCACTGGGATTCTCACGGGTTCCTCCGGCGCAACTGGCGCAGTTCGCCATTGATATGCCCGACAGCGGCCCTGACTGGGTGGCCGACCAAGTCTTTTATCAGATATTCCCCGATCGGTTTGCCAGTAGTCAGGGGGAACACGGCGTGCAAAATGGGAGTTATCATCATCACGCCGCGGGTCATGCGGTGGCTCGCCGTGAATGGCAGCAACCACTGGATGATATTAATGCCGCCTCAACATTTTATGGCGGTGATTTAGCAGGTATCAGCCAGAAAATCCCTTATTTGCAACGGCTTGGTGTTACTGCGCTGTATCTAAATCCAATTTTTACCGCACCCAGCGTACATAAATATGATACGCAAGATTATTATCAGATTGATCCCTATCTGGGCGGCGAGGCGGCTTTTCTGCAATTACGTATGGCTACCCGTGATGCTGGCATAAAATTGGTACTTGATGGGGTGTTTAATCATACCGGTGATTCCCATCATTGGTTTGACCGGCACCAGCAAGGGGATAATGGGGCTTGTCATCATCAGGACTCACCTTATCGGGGCTGGTTTAATTTCTTCCCCGATGGGCGAGCGTTGGATTGGAAAGGTAATGCCAGCTTGCCAAAACTCAACTTCGCAAGTGAGGGCGTGGTAAATCAAATTTATCGGGGTGACGATAGTGTGGTGCGTTATTGGTTACGCCCCCCTTACAGTATTGATGGCTGGCGGTTAGATGTGGTGCATATGTTGGGGGAAGAGGGAGGAGCAAAAGGGAATTTGCGCCATTTAGCCGGTATTTATCAGGCAGCAAAAGAGGAAAATCCGCAGGCCTATATTCTGGGGGAACACTTTGGTGATGCACGTAATTGGTTACATGCCGGTGTAGAAGATTCGGCAATGAATTACATGGGTTTTGCATTACCGGTGCGTGGCTTTTTAGCGGGCCAGGATGTGGCTTATCATCCAATAAAACTCAACGCTGAGGATTGTGCCTACTGGATGGATGAGTACCGAGCCGGATTGCCACACGGCCACCAGTTGCGTTTATTTAATCAACTGGACAGCCATGATACTGCTCGTTTTATCACGCTACTAAATAATGATAAAGCCCGGATGCAGATGGCGCTGGTGTGGTTATTTAGCTGGATTGGTGTGCCTTGCTTATTTTATGGCGATGAAATTGGTCTTGATGGTGGCAATGATCCGTTCTGCCGCAAACCGTTCCCGTGGGATCAGGCTCAGTGGGAT
Organism: Yersinia sp. FDAARGOS_228; assembly: GCF_002073315.2. Lineage (NCBI taxonomy): Bacteria > Pseudomonadati > Pseudomonadota > Gammaproteobacteria > Enterobacterales > Yersiniaceae > Yersinia > Yersinia sp. FDAARGOS_228. The sequence goes on along the minus strand of NZ_CP020409.2, from coordinate 4,451,980 downwards.
AATGACCTGTTGAAATTATGTCAACGGCTGGCGGCTCTGCGGCACAAAAGCATGGCGCTGCGGCGCGGTGGTTGCCAGGTGATTTATGCCAATGGCGACACTTTGGTGTTTATTCGTAGCTACCAACGTGAGCGAGTGATGGTCGCGATACAACGTATTAGTGATATCAATATTTCTTTGCCAGCATCCCCTTTACTCAATGTTGCTAAGTGGTTGCGCCAAGAAGGCTCATCCGAGTTGTATGTCACCGAGTCAGGCGTCAATCTACAGTTATCGGGTGAGAGTGTCACATTGTGGCGTGGTGTTGGTGAGCGCTAACTTAATCGTTAGCCTGTAGTGATAGCAATTAAAAGCGGCCAAGCGCCGCTTTTCCTTTTGTTGAGATATTATATATATGATAGGTAGCTGTATGGCTGACCAAACAGTGGGTTGGTAACATTCACCAAAGGGAAGATGATATGAGTTCAATTAAACGACAGGCATTGATCATTGGTGCTTCAAGAGGTTTGGGGCTGGGGTTGGTTGATGAGCTTAATCGCCGTGGTTGGTCAGTGACTGCGACGACACGCGGCACTGCCAAAGATACCGCCGCCCATGCTGCCCATTGGCTAACACTGGATATTAATAAACCTGAAAGTATTAAGCAGTTTCTGCCACAGGTACAGGGGCAGATATTCGACCTAATATTTGTTAATGCGGGTATCTCTGGGCCGGAGCATCAATCAGCCCTTGAGGCGCAACCGGAAGATATTCTGGAATTATTCCAAACCAATGCTGTTTCACCCATTCGTATAGCTCAATATCTTCTGCCACAACGTAATCCAACTCAAAGTGTGTTGGCCTTCATGTCTTCTCAATTGGGGAGCCTTGGTCACAATGCTTCTGGCCATAAACCGCTGTATTCAGCCAGTAAAGCCGCATTGAATATGATGACTCGCAGTTTGGTTGCCGAGGTGGCCGATCCGGCTCTGACGGTGTTATCTATTCATCCGGGCTGGGTAAAAACAGATATGGGCGGGGATGCAGCACCACTGACCATTGCAACCAGTGTGAAAGGTGTTGTCGACCAAATTGAGCGCGCTTCAGGTAAAGGGGGGCACGGGTTTATCGATTACCAAGGGCATTCATTGCCGTGGTGATGTATACCCGTCATACTTCAAGCTGCATGTGCGTTGGCTGCTTTCGTTCACCCGAATCACTTACCTGAGTAAGCTCATCGGGATTTACTCGATTGCCGCCTTCCTGCAACTCGAATTATTTAGGGTCTATAATGAAGTGGTAAATTCCCCATCGATAGGTTGATGGGGGATCTCTGCTATTAATCGCTGTTAGTAACCGCTAGCCGTTAGTAACCAATGGCTGCACCCGCGGGGCGGCGGACATCATTAGCGCCGTACAGGTAGCCTTCGCGAACTTTGCCGGAAACTGCCGAGTCATTCCCTGAGTTGGCTGGACTGACTCCCTCCACTCCGGCCAAACCCACCAGGATCAGCTCGGCTGCGCCCCATGGGTTCTGTTCGACCATCTTATATCCCATGGTTTTTAGCAGATTAAGACTATCTGCGGATACCCCACGTTGTTCGTAATACACCTCATCAGGTAGCCATTGGTGATGGATGCGTGGTGCATCTACCGCCTCTTGTGGCGCCATGCCGTGGTCAATGACATTGAGGGCCGTTTGCAGGGTGATGGTGATAATTCGGGATCCACCCGGAGAGCCTAGCACCATAAATGTCTTACCGTCTTTGGTCACTAATGTTGGGCTCATCGACGATAGTGGGCGCTTACCGGGGGCGATGGAGTTGGTTGCCCCCTGTACTAAACCATACAGGTTTTGCTCGCCAACTTTGACAGTGAAATCATCCATTTCATCATTCAGGAAGAAGCCAGTACCGGGTGCGATGACTACTGCACCAAAGCGGCCGTTAACCGTGTAGGTGGTGGAGACCGCATTACCTTCATTATCGACGATAGAGTAGTGGGTAGTTTCTGGTTTTTCATGAGGTTGCATCCCCGGTTGTACTTCTACCGAAGGTGTCGCTTTGTTGGCAACAATTTGCTTGCGGATATCAGCGGCATAGCTTTTGCTGAGGAGGCGGTCGATTGGATTCTTAACAAACTCCGGGTCACCGAGGAAAGTATTGCGGTCCATATAGGCATGGCGCATGGCTTCTGTCAGTGTATGAATGTAAGCAGCCGAATTAAAACCCATGCTTTTTAAGTCATAGCCTTCAAGCACATTCAAGGTTTCACATAATGTCACTCCACCGGAACTGGGTGGTGGCGAGGAAACAAATTTATAACCGCGATAGCTACAAGTAATAGGGGCAGTTTCAGTGATTTTATAGTTGGCGAAATCAGCGGCAGTGAGGATACCTCCGCCTTTTTTGGCTGCGGCTTCTACCGCTTGAGGTATTTTACCTTGATAGAAAGCATCCGGCCCTTGCTCCGAGATTGCGCTCAGGGTTTCAGCCAGATCAGCCTGAACTAAACGATCACCCGGTTGCAGCGCTTCACCATCCTTACGCAAAAAAATGCGCGCAGATTCAGGATCTTGACGGAAGCGTTTAACAGTAGTGTCCAGAATGTCTGTATCGGCACGAGTTAGCACAAAACCCTCACGGGCCAATTTGATCGCTGGAGCCATCACTTGCTGGCGCGTCAATTTACCGTATTTCTTCTGTGCGCTATCCATTCCCAATACCGTGCCAGGGACGCCGGCTGCCAGATAACCATACAAACTGGCATCTTTGGTTACTTTACCCTCTTTATCCAGATACATATCTGCGCTGGCAGCGGCTGGCGCGGTTTCACGGAAGTTGATAAATGTATCAGTTCCATCAGCAAGATGAATGGTCATAAAACCACCACCACCAATATTGCCACAACATGGGTTTACGACTGCCTGCGCATATCCCACCGCTACTGCGGCATCAACGGCATTGCCGCCCATTTTTAAAATATCAGTCCCCACTTGTGAGGCGAGATATTGGGAGGTCACTACCATGCCATGTTTTGCTTCCACCGCGGGTGTTGAGGCCGCATGCAGTGTGCCACTGACCAGTAAAGCCAATACAGCCAAGGGTTTGTTCCATTTTTTCAACAACATTCAGACTCCTGTTATTTCCTGCCCGCCAGGGATGACCTGATCATTTTTGTCTGGCAGCTTCAAAACACTGCTCATGGGGGGTGAAAAACACACACCAGTAATAATTAATAGCAGAATTAATGTTTATGGCTGCTAATTAATTAGCGGCGAAAGGAGGCGTTGTCAGTTGTTGCCCGGCAGATAGGTTGATTTATGCTTGAGAGGAATCAAGATAAGTAAAAATAACTTATTGAAAATAAATAAGTATTCACGATATTGATAAGCTGGGAATGGAAATGATTATTATATAAACTCTGCGGCGGGTGCTTGAAGCTGTCTGCTTTGGGCATTGTTTGAATCAGTGCTGTAAGTGCCTTGGTAAAAAACAGTTGTTGTCATAAAGCAGATAGGAAAAAGCCCCGTACTGAAGTTAATCAATACGAGGCTCCCTAATGCCGAACAACATTACGGTAGCTTCTTACCTGCTGAAAGGCAAGACATGGAGGCCAAATATGCCACAAAAATATCCCCTTCTTACTTGAAATTACAGCGTTGTTAGCTGCTCTCGTTCACCCGAGTCACTTACTTATGTAAGCTCATCGGGATTTACTCGTTTGCCGCCTAGCTGCAACTCCAATTACTTTGGGGATATATCAGTATTGTTGGTATGTCGTCGTTTGGTTTTATATCAGCATAAAAAAGCCAGTCAGTGTGAACTGACTGGCTTGATACCCCTGAGCAAATCAGGGGCGGCATAAACCGTTATTACAGTTTAGAGGCGTTTTCAGACAGGTATTTAGCTACGCCATCTGGTGATGCGCCCATACCTGCTTTACCTTTTTCCCACTGAGCAGGGCAAACTTCGCCGTGTTCTTCGTGGAATTGCAGTGCATCAACGGTACGGATCATTTCGTCAATGTTACGGCCAATTGGCAGGTCGTTAACGATTTGGCTGCGAACAATACCGTTTTTGTCGATCAGGAATGAACCGCGCAGTGCAACGCCAGCTTCTGGGTGTTCAATGCCGTAGGCTTTCTGAATTTCACGTTTGATATCAGCAACCATTGGGTATTTAACTTCACCAATACCGCCTTTATCAACAGGGGTTTTACGCCATGCGTTGTGCACAAACTCAGAGTCAAAAGAAACACCAACAACTTCAACGCCACGTTTCTGGAATTCTTCGTAACGGTGGTCGAAAGCGATCAACTCTGAAGGACAAACGAAAGTGAAGTCCATTGGCCAGAAGAACAGGACGGCAGGGCGGCCGTTCAGGTGTTTTTTCAGGTTGAAGTTTTCAACGATTTCGCCGCTACCAAGAACAGCAGCTGCTGTAAAATCAGGGGCTTGACGAGTTACCAGAACCATAAATTACTCCTGTTAATAGGGATGGATTAACCAGTTGTCTTAAAAGTATTGGCACAGCATAGGTATTTAAGCGCAATGAATAAAGGGATAAATACCAATCGCTGTGATAGCTTTTACCTATCGTTACGAGCTTTTTAGTTTCGTAGTCTTGCTAAGATACCCATTTTAGCAGAAAGAGCAAGTGACTTAATGCCAATAACCATACAAATAAAGGTGTTTTAAGCTAAATTTGTTGGCGTTGTGCCTGCGACATCATGGCGGGATAAAACGCCCAAAATAGTTGTTCTAATGGCTGATAGTGTTGCTCTATATCCTGAAAAGAACCAGCAAGTGCTGCTAGTTTGGGCCGCCGATTAGCCATACCCTGTAACACATCAGCTATAAAAGGGAGTTCAGCATAGCGTTCCAGCCAACGTTCTGGCCACAGATAGGTATTAAGGTTCTGAAAACGGGCGGGAGTCTGATGCAAGTGGGGCACAATCTGGCTTTGTGCATGTTGGATAAACACGGGCAGCGTGCAATCAGGCATCAGTTTATCCCAATTACGGGCCAGAAAATGATCCCACAGCACGTCCAGAGTAATAGGGGCCACTCGGCGATAATCGGCACTGAAATAGCGACGGGCTTCTTTGACCAGCGGCTGTGTGTCGGTCATGACATCAACGCGGCGATGCATCATGATGCCAGCCACAATCTCAGGGGCATATTCATCCTGTGGATTACCCCGGACAAAATCTGCCAGCAGATTGCCCAGTAGGGAGCTGTCTGCCAGTGTGGCTAAATGGAGGTGAGCGAGAAAGTTCATCTTCAAAGTATATCCCTTCTTACTTGAAGTTGCAGCGGTGTTAGCTATCGCCATTACTCGGCAAGTTTTCTGGCCCGCCTCTGCGGAGCCGCTGCCAGCCGATTTGCTAACTGAATCACTGGCATGAATCAGCGTATCGAGATGTGCCCGTTTACAGCCTGGCTGTAACGACAATGATTTTTGGCTATAGCAAATGACCACCAATTGTCCTTATTTCTTGCAGCAAGCCCTTGGGGGCTCTAGACTAGCGGCCTGTTTTTGTGAACCGGCTCCTATCATACTTGTGAGCTGGGTCTGTTCTGATATGAAGTGGAAAGCTATGCGTGTTGCCGATTTTTCTTTTGAGCTCCCGGAATCTCTGATTGCCCATTATCCCCAGCCCCAGCGTAGCGGTTGCCGCTTACTGTCACTGGATGGCCCTACGGGAACGTTAACGCACGGCATTTTCACCGATTTGCTGGATAAACTGACGCCTGGTGATTTGCTGGTATTTAACAACACCCGAGTTATTCCGGCGCGCTTATTTGGCCGTAAAGCCAGTGGCGGTAAGCTCGAAGTGTTAGTAGAACGTGTTCTGGACGATCATCGCGTACTGGCCCATGTAAAAGCCTCCAAAGCACCTAAACCGGGTGCTGAGTTGCTATTGGGTGATGATGAGAGTATTCGAGCCACGATGTTGGCACGCCATGACACCTTGTTCGAGCTGCGTTTTGACGATGAGCGGGATGTCTTTACTATCCTGAATGCCGTCGGCCATATGCCTTTGCCTCCTTATATTGATCGCCCTGATGAAGATGCTGACCGCGAACTGTACCAAACGGTCTACAGTGAGCGCCCTGGGGCAGTAGCCGCACCAACCGCCGGCTTACATTTTGATGAGCCGATGCTGGCGGCATTGCGTGCAAAAGGCATTGAGATGGCTTTCGTTACGCTACATGTCGGCGCTGGGACGTTCCAACCCGTGCGAGTTGACACCATCGAAGAGCATATTATGCATTCCGAATATGCAGAGGTACCTCAAGATGTGGTAGATGCGGTTCTGGCCTGTAAGGCGCGTGGCAATCGTGTTGTGGCAGTAGGGACCACCTCGGTACGCTCATTGGAAAGTGCCGCCAAAGCGGCACAGAACAGCCTGATTGCTCCCTTCTTTGGTGACACCCGTATCTTTATCTACCCAGGCTATCACTATCAGGTTGTGGATGCCTTAGTGACCAACTTCCATTTACCTGAATCAACATTAATAATGCTGGTTTCTGCTTTCGCTGGTTATAAAAATACCATGAATGCTTATCAGCAAGCGGTAGCAGAACAATATCGCTTTTTCAGTTACGGTGATGCGATGTTTATCAGCCGTAATCCACGGGCACCGCAAGAGACGGTTAACCCGTAAATTTTAGGTCGCACATATTGTGTGATCCGGCAATAACAACATTAGACTGTTTCTCTAATGCTGGAGGTTATGTGAAGTACGAATTACAAAAAACTGATGGGCGCGCCCGTCGTGGTCGTTTGGTATTTGAGCGCGGTGTCGTCGAGACCCCGGCATTTATGCCTGTTGGCACCTATGGCACAGTTAAAGGGATGACACCGGAAGAAGTAAAAGAGACCGGTGCGCAAATCTTGCTGGGTAACACCTTCCATCTCTGGCTGCGCCCAGGGCAGGAAATTATGAAGCTGCACGGTGACTTGCATGATTTTATGCAATGGCACGGCCCGATTCTGACTGACTCAGGCGGCTTCCAAGTATTCAGTCTTGGTGCGATGCGGAAAATCAAAGAAGAAGGGGTGACATTCCAAAACCCGATCAACGGCGATAAAGTATTCCTTAGCCCAGAAAAATCAATGGAAATTCAGTACGATCTCGGCTCTGATATCGTGATGATTTTTGATGAATGCACCCCCTATCCAGCGGATTGGGATTATGCCAAGCGTTCGATGGAGATGTCGTTGCGCTGGGCGGCCCGTAGTCGCCAACGCTTTGATGAACTGAACAATAAAAATGCGTTGTTCGGTATTATTCAGGGCGGCGTTTACGAAGATTTACGTGATGTGTCCGTAAAAGGGCTGGTAGATATCGGTTTTGATGGTTACGCTGTGGGCGGTTTGGCGGTGGGTGAGCCAAAAGAAGATATGCATCGTATTCTGGAGCATGTCTGCCCGCAGATTCCGGCGGATAAACCACGTTATCTAATGGGCGTGGGCAAACCAGAGGATCTGGTAGAAGGTGTGCGCCGTGGTATCGACATGTTTGATTGTGTGATGCCTACGCGTAATGCCCGTAACGGCCATTTGTTCGTGACTGACGGTGTGGTAAAAATCCGTAATGCCAAGCATAAGAATGATGTTGCAACGTTGGATGAACACTGTGATTGCTACACTTGTCGCAATTATAGTCGTGCCTACTTGCATCATCTTGACCGTTGCAACGAAATACTGGGTGCGCGGCTAAACACCATTCATAACCTGCGTTACTACCAGCGCTTAATGGCGGGTTTACGTCAGGCTATTGAAGAGGGTAAATTAGAGGTCTTCGTTGAAGATTTCTATGGCCGGATTGGGAAACCTGTTCCGCCATTAAATGCCTGATTTTAAAATTATTGCCTTTGTATTTGTAGATCTAACAGTTACGATTTACCGTTTCTGTTTTATCGCACTGATTTCACATTACTGATATTGATAACAATGAGGGAATTTTAATGAGTCTTTTCATTTCCGATGCTGTCGCATCCGCTGGGGCTCCGGCTCAAAGCAGCCCGTACTCCCTGGTGATTATGCTGGTGGTATTTGGTCTTATTTTCTACTTCATGATCCTGCGTCCACAGCAAAAACGTGCCAAAGAACACAAAAAACTGATGGATTCTATTGGTAAAGGTGATGAAGTGCTAACCACGGGTGGTTTACTTGGTCGTGTAACTAAAGTTGCGGAAACGGGTTATATCGTAATCGCACTGAACGACACCACTGAAGTGATGATCAAACGTGACTTCGTTGCTGCCGTTTTACCGAAAGGTACAATGAAGGCTCTGTAATTTTCGATTTTCCCGAAGGGAATTGCCGTGTTAAACCGTTATCCTTTGTGGAAGTATCTGATGCTGATCGTTGTGATCTTCATCGGTCTGCTATATGCACTTCCCAACCTTTATGGTGAGGATCCGGCTGTTCAAATCACTGGTGCGCGAGGAATCGCCGCCAGTGAAACAACGCTGGTCCAAGTCCGTGACGTTTTAGAAAAAGACAACATAGCGAGCAAGTCTATTGCGCTGGAAAACGGTGCAATTCTGGCTCGCTTTAAAGATCCTGACGTCCAGTTGCGTGCCCGTGAGGCACTGATGGCTGCGATGGGTGACAAATACGTTATCGCGCTGAACCTGGCTCCGGCAACACCCTCTTGGCTTGCCAAGTTAGGTGCAGAGCCGATGAAGTTGGGTCTTGACCTGCGCGGCGGTGTGCACTTCCTGATGGAAGTGGATATGGATACTGCGCTGGGCAAACTGCAAGAGCAAACGATGGATACCCTGCGCACCGATCTGCGCGAGAAAAATATCCCGTATGCCACTGTGCGTAAGCTTGATAACTATGGTGTTGAAGTGCGTTTTCGCGATGATAAAACCCGCGATGATGCCGTCAGCTACCTCTCTTCTCGCCACCGTGATCTGGTCATTGGCTCCAATGGTAGCAATACCTTAAAAGCGGTGATGACTGATGACCGTCTGCGGGAAGCGCGTGAATATGCAGTTCAACAAAACATTACTATCCTGCGTAACCGGGTTAACCAGTTAGGTGTAGCCGAGCCGTTGGTTCAGCGCCAGGGATCGGATCGTATTGTGGTTGAATTACCGGGTATTCAGGATACTGCGCGTGCCAAAGAGATTCTTGGTGCGACGGCAACACTTGAGTTCCGTCTGGTAAATAGCAATGTTGATGCTTCTGTTGCTGCCTCCGGTCGTGTACCGGGTGATTCAGAAGTCAAAAATACCCGTGAAGGCCGCCCGGTTGTCTTGTACAAGCGCGTTATCCTGACCGGTGACCATATTACTGACTCGACCTCCAGCACCGACGAATATAACCAGGCTCAGGTTAATATCTCGCTCGATAGCGCCGGTGGTTCTCTGATGTCTAATTTTACCAAAGATAACATCGGCAAGCCGATGGCGACTTTGTTTGTAGAATATAAAGACAGCGGCAAAAAAGATGCTAACGGCAGGGCGATTCTGGTTAAGCAGGAAGAAGTTATCAACGTAGCGACTATTCAGTCACGCTTGGGTAACAGCTTCCGTATTACCGGTATTGATAACCCGGCTGAAGCTCGTCAGCTTTCCCTGTTACTGCGTGCGGGTGCTCTGATTGCCCCTATCCAGATTGTGGAAGAGCGTACTATCGGGCCAACTTTGGGGTCACAGAACATCACCCAAGGTCTGGAAGCTTGCTTGTGGGGCCTGGCGGTATCTATCCTGTTTATGGTGATTTACTACCGTAAATTTGGTGTGATTGCCAGTACTGCGCTGTTGGCTAACCTGGTGTTGATCGTGGGTGTGATGTCCTTGTTACCGGGGGCGACATTAACCATGCCGGGTATTGCCGGGATCGTATTGACATTGGCGGTAGCAGTTGATGCTAACGTACTGATTAACGAGCGAATAAAAGAAGAATTCAGGAACGGGCGTACGATCCAGCAAGCGATTCATGAAGGGTACAAAGGTGCCTTCTCAAGTATCGTCGATGCGAACGTAACGACGCTTATCACAGCCATTATTCTTTATGCTGTGGGTACCGGTTCGATTAAAGGCTTTGCCATTACAACGGCAATCGGTGTTATAACGTCAATGTTCACCGCTATAGTCGGTACTCGTGCCATCGTCAACCTGCTTTACGGCGGCAAGCGCATTAACAAGCTGTCTATCTGAGGAGTACGTTGTGGCACAGGATTATACTGTTGAACAACTGAACTATGGCCGTAGAGTCTATGACTTTATGCGCTGGGATTACGTTGCTTTCGGCGTCTCGTTGTTGCTGTTGGTGGCATCAATTGTGGTGATGTCCACTAAAGGGTTCAACTGGGGTCTGGATTTCACCGGTGGTACGGTGATTGAAATTAATCTGGAAAAACCTGCGGATCTGGATCAACTGCGTGACACGCTGGAGAAGGCGGGCTTTGAATCGCCAATCCTGCAAAATTTTGGTAGCACCCGTGATGTAATGGTACGTATGCCACCTGCTACCGGGACTGCTGGGCAGGAACTAGGTAACAAGGTTATTTCTGTTATCAATGAGTCAATTGATAAGAATGCCTCAGTAAAACGTATTGAGTTCGTCGGGCCAAGCGTGGGCAGTGATTTAGCCCAGGCAGGCGGCATGGCGTTGCTAGTCGCGTTACTGTGTATTCTGGTTTATGTTGGTTTCCGTTTTGAATGGCGTTTGGCGCTGGGGGCGGTTATCGCTTTGGCCCATGACGTGGTCATTACCATGGGGATCTTGTCGTTGTTCCAAATTGAGATTGACCTGACCATCATTGCTTCATTGATGTCGGTTATTGGTTACTCACTAAACGACAGTATTGTGGTATCAGACCGTATTCGTGAGAACTTCCGCAAGATCCGCCGCGGTACGCCTTATGAAATCATGAACGTGTCTCTGACCCAGACCTTAAGCCGTACTATTATGACCTCTGCAACTACGCTGATGGTGGTATTGATGCTGTTCATCTTCGGTGGTGCGATGCTGCAAGGCTTCTCACTGACGATGTTGATCGGTGTTTCCATCGGTACGGTTTCATCCATCTACGTTGCGTCCGCGCTGGCGTTGAAACTGGGTATGAAACGTGAACACATGTTGCAGCAGAAAGTTGAGAAAGAAGGTGCAGACCAGCCTTCAATCCTGCCTTAAGTTGTAAGTGGCAGTACGAAAAGCAAGCCCTGATACTGGTGTATAGCTAGTATCAGGGCTTTTTTGTTTAAGTCATCAGACTTCATTTTGCAGTAAAAAACGATATTAAGTCATTTTTCTATCCGCTTTATTTATTACGAACGATTTTCAGCTTACTTATTCTTTTGAATAAAAAATCCCTGCTATGAATGAATTTTTTGTTTGCATTCACACTTTGTGATTTATAAGAATATAAGATAAATCAATTGATTTATTTTATAAGTTATAGAGTTGAACTGATAGTTGATTATTTTATGTTTGTTACTCTTTAGTGGTTATTTAAATGGGGGCTTAAAATAGAGGTGGATGATGGTTAATAAAATAAGTATGCCACATACAAATATAAATTATAAAAATGAAACTAATGAGATTTCACTCGCGGTTAATCTAAAAAATGAGCTTTTAACGTTTTTTATAAAAGCGGAAGGATGTAAGGAAACCCAAAAGAAAGGTAAAATGTCTAGTTTTAAAAACGATGTTATGACAGATGTCAGTGTGGAATCTATTATAAGTAAAGTAAATGCATACTTACTGAAATCAAGCGGCAGTAAGTACAATGAATTTCTTAAAGAGCTTAAATATGCCACAAGAAACAACAAGCTTACTATCTGTGATAAATATGATTTTTTAAAGGTAAATAACAGTAAATATCAATTTTCCATAAAGGCAGGAATGAGGCCGGATGCTGTTTTATCAACAGAGTCTTGTTCCAATGCGGCGTCTGTGGATCATGAAAAAATAAATTTAGCTAGAGAAAGTGTTCGATGTGCAGAGAATAAGCTAATGAAGCTTATAGACCTATATTATCTCGCTCAAGGTTTATTGGTAATGCATTGTCGGATTTTTGAATATAATATGTTTCAAGGGAAGGGTTTAACAATAAATAAAGACATCATATTTAAAGACAGCATGTCTGGGGAGCATGACTTAGCTAAACTTCAACTTCGATGCGAAAGAATGGAGAAACTGGCAGTGTCCTATGACACAGAAATAAACATGAATATGAGATTATTGCCTGATTTCAATAAGAATCTGGTTATCGTGTGCGAAACAAGCCCTGATGCCTTGGAATTGATAAACTCTCTGCTACCAAAATTATTAAATAAGCATGACACTCTTTGGACACGATTCGTGAATGCTATTGCTTCTGTCCTCTTTCCTGATTTATTCCAAGATAAAGAAAATGGAAATATACAGACAGCAAAAGACTTATTAGAATTAAAAGGGCTAATTACTGCATTAAGAAAAAAAACAGGTTATGACCGAGTGGTGCAAACAAATTGGCTCTATGGACTGGTTACTCAGATATTAGTTAAGGGCACACCAGCCCAATACCCTTTCGATCCTCTCAATATACTATCCCCGGATCGTAAAGTTTGGTTAGCACTGCAAAAGGAATGGCCAGTGTTGTTAAAGCCTAAATCCACCGAACCAGAACCCGTTCAATAGTTGAATCAAGATAAACTGCCGCTTCCGCACTTTGTTGTCGTGGCAGTTCGCGGTAAACTGGGGCTAAGTTTAGGCTCACTCATCAGGAAGCACTATGCATTGCCCGTTTTGTGCCGCTGTGGATACTAAAGTCATTGACTCCCGTCTGGTGAGCGATGGTTCGCAAGTGCGCCGCCGCCGCCAGTGTTTAGATTGTAATGAACGTTTTACCACTTTCGAAGTGGCAGAACTGGTGTTACCGCGCGTTGTTAAAAGTGATGATGTGCGCGAACCCTTTAACGAAGATAAATTGCGGCGTGGCATGCTGAAAGCATTAGAAAAGCGTCCTGTTAGCTCTGATGATGTCGAAACAGCAATAAGTCATATCAAATCCCAATTGCGCGCCACAGGCGAGCGGGAAGTTCCGACGAAAATGGTGGGTAACCTGGTGATGGAAGCCCTCAAACGGCTCGATAAAGTGGCCTATATTCGCTTCGCCTCGGTCTATCGTAGCTTTGAAGACATTCGTGAATTCGGTGAAGAAATTGCCCGTTTGCAGGATTAATCCGCGTCAAATGGTTATTTAGCAGCCATAAAGCAGCGCAATAAACGGAAGGAAAGCCATGCAGACTGATGAGTTCTATATGGCCCGCGCTTTTGAACTCGCGCGGTTAGGGCGGTTTACTACCCCGCCAAACCCAAATGTTGGGTGTGTATTGGTGCGTGATGGTGAAATTGTCGGCGAAGGGTATCATTTGCGAGCCGGGGAGCCACACGCCGAAGTACATGCATTACGCATGGCGGGCGAGAAAGCGCGCGGTGCAACGGCTTATGTCACCCTTGAGCCTTGTAGTCACCATGGGCGCACGCCGCCGTGTGCGGATGCACTGGTCTCCGCTGGTGTAATCCGGGTAGTTGCGGCCATGCAGGATCCCAATCCGCAAGTTGCTGGGCGCGGGCTGTATAAATTAAAGCAAGCCGGAATTGCGGTTGATCATGGTCTGATGTTGGCGCAGGCCGAGGCGGTTAATCTTGGCTTCCTAAAGCGGATGCGTACCGGTTTTCCCTATTTGCAATTGAAAATGGCAGCGTCATTAGATGGGCGTACCGCGATGGCCTCGGGTGAAAGCCAGTGGATTACGTCGCCACAGGCACGCCAGGATGTGCAGCGTTTTCGGGCTGAGAGTTCGGCGATCCTCAGTACCAGTGCCACCGTGTTAGCGGATGACCCTTCACTCACGGTGCGCTGGTCGGAGTTAGATGCCCAAACGCAAGCCTTATATCCCCAAGATTCACTGCGCCAGCCGGTTCGGATTATATTAGATAGCCATAATCGTGTAACACCTGAACACCAAGTGACACAACAAAATGGCCTATGCTGGTTAGCGCGGGTTGAGGCAGATCAGCAGCCATGGCCGGATAATGTCGAACAGTTATTGTTGCCTCGCCATGGCGGTGGTGTGGATTTGGTATTATTGATGATGCAACTTGGCAAGCGGCAAATTAACTCAGTGTGGGTTGAAGCCGGGCCACAACTGGCAGGCGCACTATTGCAGGCCGGTGTGGTTGATGAGTTAATTCTGTATATCGCGCCAAAACTGTTGGGTAGCGATGCCCGTGGATTGTGCCAGTTGGCTGGATTAACGCATCTATCACAAGCCCCCGAGTTTGTATTCAGCGATGTGCGCCAGGTGGGGCCAGATCTACGTTTGCGTTTGAAACCAAAGTATTAATTGAATTCTCTGGCAGAAATTCCCAAAGCTCAATCATCGCCTTGCCGAGCGTTTTGTAAATGCGCAGGGGCGGGACGTGAAAGAATATGATAGAATCCGCCCCCCTGCGGGGTATGAACCCATATTGAGGAAAGCTATGAACGTTATCGAAGGTGTTGTTGCTACTCCTAATGCCCGCGTGGCGATTGCAATTGCGCGTTTTAACAACTTTATCAACGACAGCCTGCTGGAAGGTGCAATTGATGCCCTGAAGCGCATTGGTCAGGTAGCTGATGACAACATTACTGTTGTTTGGGTGCCGGGTGCCTATGAGTTGCCGCTAGTTGCCAATGTATTAGCAAAAACAAATCGTTACGATGCGGTAATTGCGCTGGGTACGGTTATCCGTGGGGGAACTGCGCATTTTGAATATGTTGCTGGTGAAGCGAGTTCTGGCTTGGCAAGTGTAGCCATGAACAGCGATATTCCAGTCGCTTTCGGTGTGCTGACCACAGAAAGTATTGAGCAGGCTATTGAGCGTGCTGGTACTAAAGCGGGTAATAAAGGCGCAGAAGCTGCCCTGACCGCACTTGAAATGATTAATGTAATCAAAGCTATTAAAGGCTGAATTTAGTTAAGTTAAGGGGAATTACGTGAAACCTGCTGCTCGTCGCCGCGCTCGTGAGTGCGCTGTTCAAGCGCTTTACTCTTGGCAGTTGTCTAAAAACGACATCGCTGATGTTGAATTACAGTTCCTGTCGGAGCAGGATGTCAAAGATGTAGACATCTCCTATTTTCGCGAATTGCTGTCTGGGGTCGCAGTTAATGCCACATCTTTGGATGCGTTAATGGCACCTTTTCTTTCCCGCCAGCTCGAGGAATTAGGTCAGGTTGAAAGAGCGATTCTGCGTATTGCACTGTTTGAACTGAGCAAACGTGATGATGTCCCTTATAAAGTGGCAATCAATGAAGCGATCGAACTGGCCAAGACTTTCGGTGCGGAAGATAGTCATAAATTCGTAAACGGCGTGCTGGATAAAGTGGCTCCAACAGTACGTAAAAAGAAATAATATACCCAAAGTCATTGGCACGGCTAGCACCGTGTCAAGTGAAGAGGGATATGATTAAGGCCGGTTCTCGGCCTTAATCATATATCGGTAAACACTCCTGGAATTGTATTATGGCATGTGGCGAATTTGACCTCATTGCCCGCTACTTTGACCGGTTTAGAAGTAATCGCCGTGATGTGGAGCTGGGTATTGGAGACGACTGCGCACTTCTTACAGTGGCAGAAAAACAGCTTTTGGCCATCAGTACGGATACGCTGGTGTCCGGTGTTCACTTCCTACCGGATATCGATCCGGCCGATCTTGGTTACAAATGTTTAGCGGTAAACCTTAGCGATTTAGCTGCGATGGGTGCCGATCCTGCCTGGTTATCTCTTGCTATAACCCTACCAAGTATAAATGAAGACTGGTTGCAGGCATTCAGTGATAGTTTATTTGATCAACTTAATTATTACGGTATGCAACTGATTGGTGGTGATACTACTCGTGGGCCATTGAGTCTAACGCTGACCATCCAAGGTTTGGTACCGGAAGGGCGGGCATTGACCCGGGCTGGTGCGCGAATTGGTGACTGGATTTATGTTACCGGCACGCTGGGCGACAGCGCCGCAGGGCTGGCGATTTTGCAAAATGTGTTGCGAGTTGATAACGAAACAGATCGGTCTGCATTAATTCATCGTCATTTGCGGCCCCAACCTCGCGTGTTGCAAGGGCAGGCATTGCGCGACCTTGCCAGCTCCGCCATCGATATCTCCGACGGGCTGATCTCCGATCTGCAACATATCCTGAAAGCGAGCAATTGTGGGGCACGTATTGAATTAGATGCCTTGCCTTACTCTGATGCGCTAACACGCCAGGTTGACGCTGAACAGGCTCTACGCTGGGCGTTGAGTGGCGGCGAAGATTATGAGTTGTGCTTTACCGTACCTGAGATAAACCGTGGTGCACTAGATGTCGCGCTCAGTAACACCGGTGCAAGCTATACTTGTATTGGACAGGTAGGCCCGCAATCGGAAGGCGTTAAATTCTTCCGTGAAGGTAAGGCCATACAACTGGATTTTCGTGGTTTTGATCACTTCTCAACAGGTAAATCCCATGGATGAAGCCAAACGCCGTTTGCGGTTAACCAATCCTTGGCATTTGCTGGCAACCGGTTTTGGTAGTGGTTTATCACCGTGGGCGCCCGGTACCATGGGGTCAATTGCGGCGATCCCATTCTGGCTGTTATTGATCCAGCTACCGTGGCAGCTTTATTCTTTGGCTGTGATGTTCAGCATCTGTATTGGTGTCTATATTTGTCATCGTACCGCCAAAGATATGCAGGTTCATGACCATGGCAGTATCGTTTGGGATGAATTTGTCGGCATGTGGATCACTCTGATGGCATTGCCCGTCAATCATTGGCAATGGGTCGCAGCGGGTTTTGTCGCGTTCCGAGTTTTCGATATCTGGAAGCCGTGGCCGATTCGCTGGTTTGATCGCAATGTCCATGGTGGCATGGGGATCATGATTGACGACATTATTGCCGGGGTGATTGCTGCCGCGATTATTTTTGTTGTGGGGCATTACTGGCCAGCAGATCTGTTCTACTGATACCCGTCATCTTTCAAGTTGCAGGTGTGTTGGCTTCATTCGCTTACCCGAATCACTGACTCATGTCAGCTCATCGGGATGCACTTACTTGCCGCCTTCCTGCACCTTGAAATCTATAGGGTATGTGTGGTCATCTTCCAAGTTGCAGGTGTGTTGGCTGCATGCGCTTACCCGAATCACTGACTCATGTCAGCTCATCGGGATGCACTTACTTGCCGCCTTCCTGCACCTTGAAATCTATAAGGTATGTGTGGTCATCTTTCAAGTTGCAGGTGAAATTCGAACCAAGGGAAACACTCCGTTCGGGTCGTAGTGGCGCGAGCCACCGGAGCGGTTGTAGGAGTGGTCGGCCTTGGCTCAATCTGTGTAAATTAAGTTGTTATCACGCCAGCCAGGCTTCAATTTGGCGCTGTATACCCGCAGCATCTAACCCAAACTCAGCGCGCATTTCCTCTTGTTCACCTTGTGGCACAAAACTGTCCGATAAACCGAGATTCAGTACCGGTACCAATTGGCGTTTCGCCATCAGCAATTCATTCACACCGCTACCAGCCCCCCCTATAATGGCGTTCTCTTCCACGGTAACCAATACCTCATGGCTGGCAGCCATTTCCAGTACCAGCGCCTCATCCAGTGGCTTAACAAAACGCATATCTACCAAGGTGGCATTAAGGTTATCGGCGACAAGTTGTGCTTGAGCCAGTAAAGTACCGAAGCACAATATGGCAATCTTTTCACCTTCACGGCGCACAATCCCTTTACCTATCGGCATGATCTCTAACGGTTTCAGGTCGGCACCGGTGCCGTTGCCACGTGGATAACGTACCGCCGCAGGGCCATTGTGGTGATAACCGGTGTGAAGCATCTGACGGCACTCATTTTCATCGCTTGGGGTCATGATGACCATATTTGGAATGCAGCGCATGAATGAGAGGTCAAACGCACCCTGATGGGTTTGACCATCAGCCCCCACCAGACCACCACGGTCAATAGCAAACAGCACGGGTAGGTTCTGGATGGCAACATCATGGATCAGTTGGTCATATGCCCGTTGCAGGAAAGTTGAGTAGATAGCCACAATCGGTTTGTAGCCCCCGATTGCCAACCCAGCGGCAAAGGTCACTGCATGTTGCTCAGCGATAGCCACATCGAAATATTGCTGAGGGTATTCACGAGAGAAACGCACCATGCCAGAGCCTTCGCGCATGGCAGGGGTGACGGCCATTAACTGGCTGTCTTTGGCGGCGGTTTCACATAACCATTCACCAAAAATCTTGGAATAAGTCGGCAGGTTACCCTGGCTTTTCGGTAAAGTACCCGCGGCGGGATCAAACTTCGGCACTGCATGCCAGCCAATCGGATCTTTTTCAGCCGGTGCGTAGCCTTTGCCCTTTTTAGTCATGATGTGCAGCAGTTGCGGGCCTTTTAGGTCACGCATGTTTTTCAACGTTTGTGCCAATGCTTGTACATCGTGCCCATCAACCGGGCCAATATAATTGAAGCCTAATTCTTCGAATAAGGTACTTGGCACCACCATCCCTTTTAGGTGCTCTTCAGTCCGTTTCAGCAGATCTTTAATCGGTGGTAAGCCAGAAAATGCCTTTTTGCCGCCTTCACGCAGGCTGGCATAGAGCTTACCCGATAATAACTGAGCCAGATGATTGTTCAAGCCACCGACATTTTCTGAGATAGACATTTCATTATCGTTGAGAATAACCAGCATGTCGGAGTGAATATCACCGGCATGGTTCATGGCTTCGAAAGCCATGCCCGCCGTAATAGCACCGTCACCGATAACACAAACCGTACGCCGCCCTTTACCTTCCCGTTCCGCTGCGACAGCCATCCCCAGGCCCGCACTGATTGAGGTTGAGGAATGACCAACAGAGAGCACATCATATTCACTTTCACCACGCCAAGGGAAAGGATGTAAACCACCTTTCTGGCGAATCGTCCCGATCTGTTCACGGCGACCCGTCAATATTTTGTGCGGATAAGCTTGATGGCCTACGTCCCACACCAGACTATCAAAAGGTGTCTTGTAGACGTAATGCAACGCGACAGTTAGCTCGACCACGCCCAGCCCGGAAGCAAAGTGCCCACTGGAGCGGCTGACGGATGCAAGCAAATACTGCCGTAGTTCATCACATAACTTCGGCAGGCTTTCTTTCGGCAGCATGCGCAGTTCTTCAGGATTCTGTGCAAGTGCCAATGTCGGGTATTTGGCTATATCAAGGCTCATTCGATGCTCATATCAAAAGTGGGTGCATACCTTGGAACCTGTTGCGGCAAGGTGGTTCGCTTTACCTGACAGCAACATTAAGTTCTTGGGGTATATCAGCGTTTATTAACGATCAGTCTATTTCTAGTTATCACGCTCAATAATAAAACAGGCTAACGCCTGCAACGGCGCTATGTTATAGGATTGCTCTGACAAGGCATTCAGGGCGCTGAGCGCTTCCTGATACAAATCCAGTGCTTTGGCCTTGGCATTGTCTAATCCCAGCAGTGCCGGATAAGTGCTTTTGCCGAGTTGCTGGTCTGATCCCTGACGCTTACCAATTGTAGCTGTATCGCCGATAACGTCTAAGATATCGTCCTGAACCTGAAAGGCCAGACCAATGGCCTCACTGTAACGATCAAGTAACGGTAGCGCGCTGCGCCCTGGAGCCCCTGCCGCCAATGCACCGAGGCGAACTGCTGCGCGGATCAATGCACCGGTTTTATAGCGGTGGATCTGTTCAAGATTGGTCAGTGAAATCTGGCGCGCTTCGGCTTCCAGATCCAATGCCTGGCCCCCACACATCCCCGCAACACCGCTGGCCTTAGCTAATTCGGCAATCATCGACAAGCGATCTTTATTTGCCACATCGGGCATATTCGCTTCAGCCAGAATAGAGAACGCGAGCGTTTGCAGTGCGTCCCCCGCCAGAATGGCATTGGCCTCACCAAATTTCACATGGCAAGTCGGCTGGCCACGGCGTAAATCATCGTCATCCATGGCCGGTAAATCATCATGAATTAATGAATAGGCATGGATACATTCAATTGCAGCCGCAGGGGCATCTAAATTCGTCAGCGACAGACCAAACATTTGACCGGTGGCATAAACCAGATAAGGGCGCAGCCGCTTACCGCCGAGCACAGCACCATAACGCATGGCGGCAACTAAGTCGCTGTCACCAAAGGGTAGCGGAGCAATAAAATCAAGCAGTGCCTGATTGACCCGTTGTTGATGAGCCGCAAGTTGCTGCTGAAAATCAGCAGATGAGTGGGCGATAGACATAAGGCTACTCAGCATCCGGGGTAAAAGGTGCCAACGGTGCATCTACATCATCACTGAGAAGAACTTGCACGCGTTGTTCGGCTTGTAACAAGGTTTGCTGCCCCTGACGGGCCAGTTGCACACCCCGTTCGAATTCGTTTAACGCCTCTTCCAGCGGTAATTCACCGGACTCCAGGCGGGTCACAATCTGTTCCAGTTCGCTGAGCGATGTCTCAAAACTGGTCGCTTTGGTTTCTGGTGTTGCGGCTTTTTTCGGCATAGTGCTATTCGACTCGATATTTTTATGAAACGTGACATTGATGGTGCGTAACCCAGCCCTGCTAATGAGGTTTTCTCTAAGAGTGACTCACCATATCAATCACATTCGGGCCAAAAAATTATTACCGGCTATTCTAGCGGATAATGAAGGGGAAATCGTGACGTTTAAGTCGGGTTTTTAGTACGCAGTGGCACGTCATATAGTGATATACTCCTCGGCTTGCATGTTTTCGCTAAAGCCTTTGACTGTTGCTATCAATAGCAGCGCCATCACTCCATAACCAGACAACTAAAGACCGCCATGAAGTTTATCATTAAATTGTTCCCAGAAATCACCATCAAGAGTCAATCTGTGCGATTGCGCTTCATTAAGATCCTCACTACGAATATTCGCAATGTACTGAAAAACCTTGAGGACGATACCCTTGCGGTAGTCCGTCATTGGGATCATATTGAAATTCGTACCAAAGATGACAATCTTGGCCCGGTTATCTGTGATGCGCTGACCCGCGTGCCGGGGATTCACCATATTCTCGAAGTAGAAGATCGCAGCTACACCGATATGCACAATATTTTTGAGCAGACGCTGGAAGCCTATCGCGAGACACTGATCGGGAAAACCTTCTGTGTGCGGGT
This sequence comes from Yersinia sp. FDAARGOS_228, assembly GCF_002073315.2. Lineage (NCBI taxonomy): Bacteria > Pseudomonadati > Pseudomonadota > Gammaproteobacteria > Enterobacterales > Yersiniaceae > Yersinia > Yersinia sp. FDAARGOS_228. The sequence goes on along the minus strand of NZ_CP020409.2, from coordinate 4,430,817 downwards.
GAAGCGCCGTGGCAAGCATGAGTTTTCGTCTGGTGATGTTGAGCGATACGTCGGTGGCGGTCTGAATCAACATATTGAAAGCGCTAAAGTAAAGCTGAGTCACCCTCAGGTCACGGTGCATCTGGAAGTCGATCAGGACAAACTGACGCTGATTAAGGCGCGCCATGAAGGGTTGGGGGGCTTCCCGATCGGTACGCAGGAGGATGTGTTATCGCTGATTTCAGGCGGTTTTGACTCAGGCGTATCCAGTTATATGCTCATGCGCCGTGGTTGCCGTGTACACTATTGCTTCTTCAATCTCGGTGGCTCCGCCCACGAAATTGGTGTTAAACAGGTGGCTCATTATCTGTGGAGCCGTTTTGGTAGCTCCCACCGGGTACGTTTTGTTGCTATTGATTTTGAACCGGTTGTTGGCGAAATCCTCGAAAAAGTCGAAGACGGTCAGATGGGCGTAGTACTCAAGCGCATGATGGTGCGAGCAGCATCTCAGGTTGCGGAACGTTATGGTGTGCAGGCACTGGTTACCGGTGAAGCGCTGGGGCAGGTTTCCAGCCAGACATTAACCAATCTGCGTTTAATTGATAATGCTTCAGATACCCTAATTTTACGCCCGCTGATATCCCATGACAAAGAACACATCATTAATCTGGCGCGGCATATCGGCACTGAAGATTTCGCAAAAACCATGCCGGAATATTGTGGCGTAATTTCGAAAAGCCCGACGGTGAAAGCGGTCAAAGCCAAGATTGAAGAAGAGGAGTCCCACTTTGATTTCTCTATTCTGGACCGAGTCGTCAGCGAAGCTAAAAACGTTGATATTCGCGAAATTGCCGAACAAAGCCGCGAACAGGTAGTTGAAGTTGAAACGGTTGCAGAATTGGCCGATACCGATGTGCTGCTGGATATTCGTGCTCCCGATGAGCAGGAAGAAAAGCCACTGAAGCTGGACGGGATTGAAGTCCGTGCGCTACCGTTCTATAAACTGAGTTCGCAATTTGCCGATTTGGATCAGAGCAAGAGCTATCTACTGTATTGCGATCGCGGTGTGATGAGCCGTTTGCAGGCGCTTTATTTGCGTGAGCAGGGGTATACAAACGTAAAAGTGTACCGCCCTTAGTTTTTGAATAATTGACTGCTACTGCGCTTTGCCATTCTGGGCTTGCGCAGTGCTCGCCGCCGTCACGTACTACGTGTACGCTCCGTTGGCTGTGCGCTGGGCGCACCCAGACTGACTTTGCTCGCTACGCCTCGTTGGGGGGAGTTAACGGCTACTGCGCTTTGCCATTCTGGGCTTGCGCAGTGCTCGCCGCCATCACGTACTACGTGTACGCTCCGTTGGGGGGAGTTAACGGCTACTGCGCGTAGCTAACCAACCCTGCGGCTTCAAGTCCGAAGGGTATAGTTATAAATCCCCGGTGGCAGCACCAACTGCCAGGCGATCTCTTCTGCCTTTTCCCTTCCTAGCAGCAAAAATACGATCTTCAGTGCAAAATCGATGGCGGTACCTGGCCCTTGGCTGGTGACCAAATTCACCCGTCGATCATAGACCACCCGCTGATCCATCCATTTAGTGGCATCGATTTTATCTTTCAGCGCCGGGAAGCCGGTCATATTGCCGACAGGGAACAAATTATGATGCTCAAGCACCAAGGCGGGAGCGGCGCAAATAGCGGCCACCAATCGCCCTTCATTATGGGTTTGACGCACAGTGGCAACCAACAGTGGGCTATCACGAAAACATTCCGCACCTTTTATGCCGCCAGGCAGGACGACCACATCAAATTTCTGATCCGCCACATCCACTAAACGGGTATCTGCCAGCAACCGGACACCACGCGAACAGACAATTTCCAATGCCCCATCACTGGCGACACTGGCGGTTGTTACCTTGATACCGGCGCGCACCAGAACATCAATAGTGGTGACCGCCTCAGTCTCTTCACTACCAGGAGCCAGGCAAACCAGCGCCGATACGCTCATACTCATTTTCCTTCCGTTTGATTAAATCATACAGCCGAGCATTTTCCGGTAACGTCATACCGTGATTGCGTGCGCGCTGCAGTAAATAGCCGGTAATATAATCTATCTCGGTATGCCGCTGGCAGCGTAAATCCTGCAATAACGATGAGATATTATCTGCGGTACTCTGAATGACATCGTTAACATAGCTTAAAAGACTGCTGGTGGAAGTGTGGTAGCCCTCCATCTCCATCACACTGGCTACCTCGGCACATAAACGGGTAACCAGCTCCGGGTAACGCTGCAAGTCACCATTGCGGCAGTTATATAGGCCAGTGAGTGGGTTAATTACACAGTTTACCGCCAGTTTTTGCCAACAAGCGGCGGATATATCGTTATGCCAGGCGACATCCGGCAACGCCTGATGCAATACATCGGCCAGATGGCTGATATCTATTGCCGTTGGGGTGGTTGGGCCAATATGAGTAATACCGCTAGCGACATGGACAATCGTGTTGCCGTCATGTCGGGCTGCATGGGTGGTTACACCATGCAGAAATGTATACTCATTATGCGGAAGCTCCTCCTCAGTCCCCATACCATTATGCAGCAGTAAAATCTTGCACTCAGGGTTGAGCTTGGGTAATAGGGCGATGACGGCGCTGGACACTTGCCACGCCTTTAAACACACCAGTAGTAATTCACTTTTCGACAAATGCTCGGGATCGTTAGTCGGCAGGTTCTGATTGAACGCCTCATTGCTTAACGTAATAACATTGACCGAACAAAAGGGCTGTGGCACACGGAGCCAGCCTTGTACATCATGGCCTTGCTGATACAGCGCTGATAGCCATAACTGCCCGAGAGCTCCGCAACCAAGCACAGTAATTTTCATTGAAACCCCCTTGGTGTAAGCGGAAAGCACACTGCTTGTTTCTAAGTGTTATGCTTTGATTATACCCTAAATAATTCGAGTTGCAGGAAGGCGGTAAGTGAGTGACCCCCTAAGAGCTTACATCAGTAAGTGACTGGGGTGGTTGAGCGCGGCCAACGTACATGCAGCTTGAAGTATGACGGGGATATAGACTTTTTGGTCATTAAACGCAGGGCTGACAACAAATCGGATCCGCTAATAACAGTGGCTTCGTTGCGTAATTGTCAGCGGCTTGGCTTTGTCTGCGCGGATAAAGCGGTTATTATGCTTGCCAGTCATCTTATCAGGAGGAGGGAATATGCCATCTTTCGACATCGTATCTGAAATTGATATGCAGGAAGTGCGTAACGCAGTTGAAAACGCCACCCGTGATCTGGCGAACCGTTGGGATTTTCGTAATGTTCCGGCCAGTTTTGAGTTAAATGAAAAGAACGAAAGTATCAAAGTTGTCAGCGAATCTGATTTTCAGGTTGAGCAGTTGCTGGATATTTTGCGCGCTCAATTGAGCAAGCGTGGCATTGAAGGTGCTGCATTGGAGATCCCGGAAGAGATGGATCGCAGTGGTAAAACCTACAGTGTGGAAGCCAAGCTGAAACAAGGGATCGAAAGTGTGCAGGCTAAGAAGCTGGTTAAACTGATTAAAGACAGCAAGCTGAAAGTTCAGGCACAAATTCAGGGCGAACAAGTCCGGGTAACGGGCAAAGCGCGTGATGATTTGCAGAGCGTCATGGCATTGATTCGTGGTGCTGATCTGGGGCAGCCATTCCAGTTCAATAACTTCCGCGACTGATATTGCATCGATGGATATACAGGTACAAAGGTGCTGTTCACCTTTGTACCACAATGTATTCCTATACCGCGTTAACTAACTGCTCCAACTGGTTGCGATTAGTCTGTTTGGTATCCACTTTGATATATGCGCTGCGTTCAGCCGTTACCACTACCGCTTCCGTCACGCCTGGCTGAGCTTTAAGCCGCTGTTCCAATGCTGAGTCTTTCACTGCCAATTCTGACAAGGTAATTCGCAGGCTACTGACATACGGCGGTTCCTGCATGGTGGTACTGACGGCAAACCACACTAATGCAATCACTGCACCGCCAGCAAACACCATACTTGCCCCTTCCATACCAAATAGCCAGCCACCCAAGCTGCCACCAATAGCGACACCTATAAATTGGCTGGTGGAATAGATCCCCATTGCGGTGCCTTTATAACCGGCTGGCGACTCTTTACTGATCAATGATGGCAAGATAGCCTCCATCACGTTGAACGCAATGAAGAATAATTGTACGCCAGCAATAATCACCCAGAGGTTATGACCGGCAGACCACAGCACCATTTCGGCAGCAAACAACACCGCAACGCAGCCCATAAAGACCTGTTTCATTCGGCGTTTGACTTCAGCATAAATAATGAATGGCACCACAGCCGCGAATGAAATCAACATGGTCACCAGATACACTTTCCAGTGTTGAGCTGGGGCCAAACCTGCATTGGCCATAATCTGCGGTAATGCGACAAAGCTCGACATCAGCAAAATATGCAGGCACATAATGCCAAAATTGAGTTTAAGCAACCGACTGTTACTCAACACCTTGCTGACGCTACCTTTGACAATGCTCGATTCGCGGTTAAGTACATGGCTATCCGCATCCGGCACCACAGCTAATGTGATGACAATACCTAATAGTGCCAGTATGGCTATAGCCCAGAACAGGGCATGCAGGCCAAAGGCATGGGTGACGATTGGCCCAAGCACCATGGCAATCGCAAAGGTAATACCAAAACTGACGCCGATAAAGGCCATAGCTTTGGTGCGATTTTGTTCACGGGTCAAATCAGACAACAGTGCCATGACGGCGGCGGCAATGGCACCAGAGCCTTGCAGCGCGCGGCCAAGAATAATGCCCCAAATAGAATCACTCATAGCAGCAATTACGCTACCAAGCGCAAAAATTAACAGGCCGCCAACGATCAGCGGTTTGCGGCCAATACGATCGGAAACTAATCCAAAAGGGATCTGGAAAATGGCTTGGGCCAATCCGTAGATACCAATCGCAATGCCGATCAGCGCTTCGCTGGCACCGGAAAGTGCCATGCCATAGGTGGTGAGAACCGGCAACACCATAAACATGCCTAGCATGCGCAGTGAGAATACCGTACCCAGCCCCCAGGTTGCCCGAAGCTCAAGCGGAGTCATTTTATTGTCGTTCATTACACCTCAAAAAAACATTCTGCACGATATCGCCATCTTTCAAGGTGCAGGTGTGTTGGCCGCACTTTGAAATCTATAGTGTGTATTGTAATGATGTTAATAGGGGCCGGTAAATCTATTGATGTTTAGAATGTATTACAGGCAAGATTTTAGGGAAAAGCAGGGCAGGGCGGAAATAAAAAGTGGCTGGCAGTAATAGGCCCACCAGCCACTCTATTCGTATCTATCAACGCGGTTGGCGTTACCCGACGTAAGTCAGTAATCCAGCCGCTGAGGAAGGGACATTGAAATCAACTGACATCATGACGCTCAATGACGTAATAGCAATGATAGAGAAGACAAAGAGTTTTCTCGCCCACACACTGTCATTGGTTGCTTTGTAGCCACGTAATGCCATGCCCAGCCACCAGACACTGACCGCCGCCGCGACGACCAGATACTTATAACCGGCATAACCACTTAATGTCAGCATCAGGGTCGCAACCATAAATGCCAGAATATACAAGGTAATATGGTTTTTGGTGACCGATATGCCTTTTATTACCGGCAGAACCGGAATGTTGGCAGCCTGATAATCCTTAAAGCGGAAAATCGCAATGGCATAGGAGTGCGGCATCTGCCACAAGCTGAAAATCAGCAGCAAAATCAATGCACCCATATCGAACTGGCCGGTGACCGCACAGTAACCAATCACTGGTGGTGCGGCTCCAGACAGGCTACCGATCAATGTCCCGTAGACTGACTTACGTTTCATGTAGAGGCTATACACCCCGACATAGATAACGAAACCGATAACCGCCAGCACCATTGCTAATGGATTGGCGGCCACGTAGAGCAACAGCATGCCAACAATACCCAGTACGGACGCATAAATCAGGCTCACTTTCGGATCGATAAGCCCTTTAACCAGGACACGATTCTTCGTTCTCTCCATGATGCGATCGATATCACGGTCGATATAGTTGTTAAATACGCACCCGGAGGCAACAACTAACGAGACACCGATCAGGGTGGCGAGAAAAAGGGGGTAATCAATCACGCCTTTGGAAGCGAGGAGAAATCCCCCAACGACAGAAATTAAATTGCCGAAAATAATTCCTGGTTTAGTTACTTGCAGGTATTGCTTAATCATCACATGCAGCTCTTCAGTCAACCATCATATTGATGTTGAGGTTGTACATAATCCAGAGTGAGCCCACTACAACGATTGCGATAATCATAGCGGTGAACAGGAACGCCACCAGATTCCAACGTTCTTCAGACGATCCATTCATATGCAGGAAGTACACCAGATGCACAATAATCTGCACCACAGCTAAACCAACCACCGTGGCCAGAATAGTTGTATGAGAGGCGGTACCACTCATCACCATAGCGAATGGAATAACTGTCAGAATCACCGACAGAATGAAGCCAATAAGATATGACTTCAAACTACCGTGGCTGGCTCCACCGTGAGTCGTTGTTGGGTGACTAGATGTTGGATGACTCATTACATGGCTCCTAACAGATAGACAACGGTGAACACACAGATCCACACCACGTCCAGGAAGTGCCAGAACAAGCTCAGACACATCAGGCGGGTACGGTTGGTTTCATTCAGACCGCGTTTTGCTACCTGAATCATCATAATGATGATCCAGACCAGACCAGTGGTAACGTGAATACCATGGGTGGCAACCAGTGCGAAGAAGCTGGACAGGAACGCGCTGCGATCCGGGCCATAACCTTCAGCAATCAGGTGATGGAATTCATAGATTTCCATTGCCACAAAGCCCAGACCGAACAGGAAGGTCAGACCTAACCAAGTATTAACCTGATTTTTATGGCCTTTATTCATGCCCAGCATCGCGATGCCGTAAGTAATACTACTGAACAACAACAGGAAGGTTTCGACCAGAACAAAGTTCAAATCGAAGATATCCCGCCCTGAAGGACCGCCAGCGGTCCCGTTTACCAACACTGCATAAGTTGCGAACAACGTCGCAAACAAAATACAGTCGCTCATCAGGTAGATCCAGAAGCCGAAGACTTTCGTCGCTCCCGCATCGTGATGCCCATGCTCTGCATGGGCGACGTTGTGGTTAGTCAGAGTTTCAGTTGACATGATTCACGCCTGCTTTGCTGATTTGTTCATGATGAAGATTTTCAATGCGCTCAACTTCTGCAACTGGCACATAGTAATCAACATCCTCGTCGAAGCTCTTCACAATCCAGGTAACAATCATGCCGACAAAGCCAATAATGGCCAGCCACCAGATGTACCAGATCATGGCAAAGCCGAAGATCAAGCTGAAGCCAGCAATAATCACACCTGCACCGGTATTCTTCGGCATGTGGATTTCTTCGTATTTCGCCGGACGTTTGTAGGCTTCGCCTTTCTCTTTCATATCCCAGAACTCGTCACGGTCGACGACGTTAGGCACTACGGCGAAGTTATAGAACGGCGGTGGGGAAGAGGTAGACCACTCCAGCGTACGGCCACCCCATGGGTCACCGGTCAGATCGCGGTTTTGTTCGCGGTCACGGATACTCACGAAGACCTGGATAACCTGACACAAGATACCGCAGGCAATTAATGCTGCACCACCTGCTGCCACCATCAACATCGCATGGAACTCTGGATTGATATCCTGGCTCAGACGACGGGTCATGCCCATAAAGCCCAGGACATACAGCGGCATAAAGGCAACGAAGAAACCGATGATCCAGAACCAGAAGGCACGGATACCCCATTTCTCATTAAGCGTAAAGCCGAAGGACTTAGGCCACCAGTAAGTCAAGCCAGCAAAGCAACCGAACACCACACCACCGATAATCACGTTATGGAAGTGGGCAATCAGGAACAGACTGTTGTGCAGAACGAAGTTTGCACCTGGAACCGCCAGCAGAACCCCGGTCATCCCACCGATAGAGAAGGTGATAATGAAGCCAATGGTCCACAGCATTGCAGAGTGAAACTGAATACGGCCCTGATACATGGTGAACAACCAGTTGAAGATTTTCACCCCTGTTGGGATGGAAATGATCATTGTGGCTATACCGAAGAAGGCGTTAACGTTGGCACCGGATCCCATAGTAAAGAAGTGGTGTAGCCAAACGATAAACGACAGTACGGTGATAGCGATGGTGGCCCACACTAAAGAGGTGTAACCGAACAGGCGTTTTTTAGAGAAGGTCGCGGTAACTTCGGAGAACACCCCAAACACCGGCAGGACCAAAATGTACACTTCTGGATGGCCCCAGGCCCAAATCAAGTTGATGTACATCATCATGTTGCCACCCATATCATTGGTAAAGAAATGGGTGCCAAGGTAACGGTCCAGGGTCAGTAACGCGACGGTCACAGTCAGGATCGGGAAAGAAACGATAATCAAAATGTTGGTGCAAAGTGCCGCCCATGTGAAGACAGGCATCTTCATCATCGACATGCCAGGTGCACGCATTTTCAAAATAGTGGCGAAGAAGTTAACACCGGTCAGCAAGGTCCCCAGACCGGAGATCTGTAGACTCCATATCCAGTAATCTACCCCGACACCTGGGTTGTACTCTTTACCTGACAGTGGCGGATAGGCCAACCAACCGGTTCCTGCGAATTCACCCACTCCCAGAGAGATGTTAATTAACACCACCCCGACGACAAAGAACCAGAAGCTCAGTGAGTTCAGGAACGGGAAGGCAACGTCACGAGCACCGATTTGTAGCGGTACGACTATGTTCATCAGGCCAACCACAAACGGCATCGCCATGAAGAAAATCATGATAACGCCGTGAGCGGTGAAAATCTGATCATAGTGATGAGGTGGCAGGAAGCCAGCCTCACCTGCGGAAGCAAGTGCTTGCTGGCTACGCATCATGATGGCGTCGGCAAAACCACGCAACAGCATGACCATGGCGACCAGAATGTACATGATACCGATTTTCTTATGGTCAACCGAAGTCAGCCATTCGCTCCATAACCATTTCCATTTACCGAAATAGGTCAAGGCGGCGACTAATGCTAGCCCACCCAGAATAATTGCAGCAACGGTAACCATAATGATTGGTTCGTGTAGTGGAACCGCATCAAGTGTTAATTTTCCCAACATCGTTTTATTCCTCGGCTCCGGCGTGAGCGGCGTGTTCGCCCATATCCATGCCCTGGCTCATATCCATGCCTTTATGCATGTCATCGCCTTTCTGGTGCATGTTCATATCGCCCATAAACTTGCCAATAATTCCTTTAAACAGCTCCGGTTTAACACTGGAGAAATACTCAACCGGGCTATTTTCGCTCGGTTCAGCCAGTTTATTGAAATCGTCAGTGGTATTCAGGGTGTTCGGCGATTTTTTCACCTGTGCGACCCACTGGTTGAAGTCTTCCTGCGTTGGTGTTGCAATCGCAGTGAATTTCATACCAGAGAAGCCTTTACCGCTGAAGCTACTGGAAATACCGTTGTATTTACCGGCTTCGTTAGCAATCAGATGCAGCTTGGTTTGCATCCCGGCCATCGCATAAATCTGCCCGCCTAACTGAGGGATAAAGAACGAGTTCATTACTGAGTTAGAAGTGATTTTGAAATTCACCGGAACATCAGTAGGGAAGGCCAGTTCATTAACTGTAGCAATACCTTGCTCTGGATAGATAAATAGCCATTTCCAGTCAAGGGAAACCACTTCAATCGTGATCGGTTCTTTACCGGCCACTACGATAGGTTTGAACGGGTCAAGCTCGTGGGAGGTTTTCCACGTTATCGTCGCCAAAATAGCGATGATAATGATTGGAACAGCCCAGACAACAAGCTCAATTTTGTTGGAATGGGACCAGTTTGGGGTGTAGGTCGCACTTTTGTTGGACGCGCGGAACTTCCATGCAAAAGCAAACGCCATAAAAATAACCGGAACCACGACGATCAACATTAAACCGATAGCAGTAAGTATCAGTGTTTTTTGTTCGACTCCGATTGCGCCTTTGGGGTTCATCAATGCCATATCGCAACCACTGAGCATTACCGTGGCTGCAAATAAAGACAACATACCCATATTTTTAATGTATTTCTTAAGTCTCATCTAACGACCTCAATTACAAAAGGGCTCTATTGTCGTTTCATGTGTGCGGGCATTTTACGGGAAGGTTGCAAGACTGTAAACATGCTTAAGATTGTGTCAGCGGCTTGTTGACACTTTATGTTAAGGGGGTCACAGATGTTGCCTTGCGTGGTAATTTACTAATAGCAACAATATGTTGGCGGTGAGACATGGCTGCCAGACTGCGGATGTTAAGGAAAAACAACGGTAATTAGCCTTTTACTCATGGGAAATACTGATTTTAAATTCGTAAATAGGCTTATTTTGTGTAAATAATATGTGGTGCAAAAGTAAATTAAAATATATTCCGAGGTGATCTAAATAGCCACCTCGGAATCATTCAGCTAGAAATTATATTTAATAGAGTAAATGATAGCATCTTGTAAAAAGTCTTCGCCCAGTTTGTTATAAGCATAGCGGTACTGGATACCGGTGGTGAATTGCTTAACAGGTGTCCACCACAGTGAAATGGCACCGTTCACACCATTACGGCCACCGTTACCCGCCGCATAGCGTTCTGCACGGTTGAATTCAAGCTCATTCCAGTTGGTAATACTGAATTTTTCATCAAACGCGGTGAAGTCATATCCTGCAACCCAACCCACCACATAACCGTTATTACCTGAATAATAGGTTTGATCAACATAATGTAATGCCACGAAAGGCTTCATCCACACGCCCGCTAGGGTTGCGTTATAGCCAACACCGTACAAGGTGTTAACTTCGTGGAAGTTACTGTAATCATTACCTTCAGCACTTGGTAGCGAGTATGTGCCATAGACGTGACCGTACAGGTTGAATCCGGTATCACCTAAATAGTAACGGCCAGTCGTTTTAAAGGTGTAGCGCTGATTATCACCGGGTTGTGCTGTTTTTGAATTAAATGGGTTTTCTAGATCAAAGAAGCCATAAACCTCCCCCCAGCTATAACCTGCACCCCCTTCTAACTCGATATAGGCGAAGTCATCTTTATGTGATGAATCCCCTGATTTATGCGTAGTGCTTCGGGTCCAGTCAAGATAGTTCATGCTGATATTACCAAAACCCCACTGGTATTCAGCTTGTGCAACCGGAGCCAAAGTGATTGCTGTCAGCGCGAGCGCACCGATAAGAATTTTACGCATAAATGCCTCTGTGTAGTTGAAAGATGTCAGGGGAAACAAAAGGACACAGTCCTTAACAAAAAGTGCGCTCATCATAGTCTTACAGCACGAAAGGATAAAGAGTCGAAAGTGACTTGGATCTCATTTTGTGAATAACAATATGCAACTGTTGCTGAAATTTGTGACATGTCTCAATGAATGGGTGGGGGAGGATTCAGGTGGCCTATTTTACGTGCATAAAAAAGGCCGGTATCAGTACCGGCCTGTGTCATCTAATACAGTTTATTAGGCTAATTTTTCGCGCCTGAGTGCCAAATAGTCTAATACTCCGCCCAGCAGCATCCCTACTACGCTGAGCTGAATACCGCGCAGTAACAACATATCAGCCACGTGCGGCGCGGCGGTCCAATCCAGTGCGTTACTTATCAGTAAAATTAGCCATGCAGCTAACAATATACAGCCAACGGTCAACAAGCGTAGTGCCCAGCGATAAGCGGTTTTAAAGGCGGTTCGAGGCATAAATTCATCAGTCTTCTGGGTGTGTTCCAGTGTTTGGCGACAGATATAGAGCAGTATTAGCCCTGGAATGGCTGCTGCGATTGAGAATAAATAGAAGAGAGGCCAGCCATGAGTCTCAACAAACCAGCCCGCAATAGGGCCAACATAAACACGCCCAACGGCTGATAGCGCTGATAGCAGAGCAAATTGTGTCGCAGAGAATGACTTATTGCATAGTGTCATCAGTAATGCGACAAACGCCGCAGTTCCCATACCACCGCACAGATTTTCCAGGAAGATGGCACTGCCCATGGAGAAGATATTCTTGTCAGTGATGGATAACAGCCAATAACCCACATTCGAGATAGCTTGTAAAATACCGAATATCATCAACGCACGGAACAAGCTGAGGCGCTGCATTAACAGACCGCCATACAATGCGCCAATAATGGTGGCAATCAGTCCTAATGTTTTATTCACTAACCCCACTTCACCGGCATCGAACCCAACACCACGGATCAGGAAGGTGGTACTCAAACTTGCGGCAAAGGCATCGCCCATTTTATACAGCACAATTAACAGCAGAATCAGCCAGGCATTGTTGCGGCCAAAGAAATCACGCAATGGGGCGACGATCGCCTGTTCCAACGTTTTTGGTGGCGCGATACGGATATCAGGTTCGGGGGCCAATAAGGTGGCAAATACCCCAATGAGCATTAACCCAGCCATCAGCCAATAAGTGGATTGCCAACCAAGATAGCGATCAGCTATCCACAGTGCCAGCCCACCTGAAACCAGCATTGCCAACCGATAACCTAATACTGAAACTGCCGCACCAGTGCCACGCTCTTCTGCGGTAAGTAAGTCGGTTTTGTAGGCATCAAAAACAATATCTTGCGATGCAGAACAGAAGGCCACTAACACGGCGATTGCCGCCAGCCACCATAAATGCTTAGCCGGCTCCATAAAGCCCATGACAACAATAGCGGCAATTAATAATAGTTGGCTTATCACCAACCAACCGCGCCGACGGCCAAGAAATGAGGGCGTATAGCGGTCCATCAAGGGGGACCAGAGGAACTTGAAAACGTAGGCCTGACCAACCAGAGAGAAGATACCAATGGTTCTCAGATCGACGTTTTCAACCGTCATCCATGCTTGCAGCGTACCACCGGTAAGGGCTAAGGGAAGCCCAGAAGCAAATCCCAACAATAAAAGAATCAGAGAATTACGTTGGGTAAAAAGGTTTGAATAACGATTGGGCATGTGAGACCTACATGCTCTGCCCCAAGGTTGGAGCAGAGCATTCTGTTAAGCAGTAATAATGATGTTAAGCGAACAACTGATTAGCGGGCATTTTGTTTAATAAAGCCGCTGACGCTGGTATCTTGCGCCATATCTGCAATAACGTCGCTCAACACAGTATTAACGGCATTAGTGATTTTTTCGTTAGTCGCAGTAAATGCGCCTTGAACGTTGTAGCTGGCGCGGTAGTTTTTAACCTGTTTATTCCCATTTTTTGCGGTCGCAGTAATGGAGATATCCGCTTTAGTGGTGATATTGTAGCGCAGGTTACCTTCTTGTACGTCTGCAAACAGTTGGTTTACTACAATTTGCAAATCAACTGGAGCATCGGTGCCAATCATATAGCCGCGAGCTGTCATCTGTTTTTCCAGCACTTCCTGCAACAGGAAACGCAGGTCACGGGATGGGGTTAATACCACCAGTTGACCATCACGATTTACTCTAGCCAGTGCCGCATCTTGCCGCTGATCTGCGCCATTGATACTGATAGTAATCCCCATCAGTGTTGGATCTTGTGGTGGCAATACCACCTTCGGTGTGACATTCAGAGTGTTGTTACTGGCAGCACAACCCGCCAGTATAAAAACAGCCAACAGCGGGAAAAGAATTTTCTTTAGCATGTTCACTTTCTCAATAGTTATGGAATTCTTTAATAATCAGAGCGGGATAGCTGCCATGTTATTTTGCGAATTTGCAGTCGCGCCATCATAGCACTGAGATTGGCTGGTGGAAGATCCCGATGCAGAGAAATTCAGCAAAAAAAGTGATTTTCCCCCCAGTGACCTTTCATTTTGCTTAAAGACCTTACAAGTAACCTTTTCCTCTGACTATCAGATTCGCCTTATACCCGAAAGGCGCAGAAGGGAGATATTCGGGATATTTTGTATCTGAAATGTTATAAAACAGCGGAAATCAACTAATATTGCAGTAGGTAGTGGGTTTGCAATAGATAGGTATTGGGTTTGGAATAGATAGGTAGTGGGCAGCTTTCTGCCTCAGCGGTAAGGAGAGCATGATGATTTTGATTCGGGAACAAATTGAAGAAAAACTAAAAGTGGCATTTGAACCGGATCATTTGGAGGTGATTAATGAAAGTTATCGCCACAATGTTCCAGCCGGTTCTGAAAGTCATTTTAAAATTGTGATCGTCAGCAATAAATTTCAAGATCAGCGCTTTCTGAGTCGCCACCGCGCGATTTATAGTGTGTTGGCTGATGAGCTGGCGGGCAGTGTTCATGCGCTTGCCTTGCACACTTATACGCTGAAAGAGTGGGCAGGTTTGCAAGACACCGTACCGAACTCACCACCTTGTCGCGGCGCAGGCACATTGGCTTAAGTGACAGAATTAATCCAAAACAGGCCGGATAACAGTAGTAATTCCGGCCTGATTTAGGGTATTAGTAAGTGAGAATTTAGCAAACGGCCCTTAGGCCGTTTGTGTTTCTGTGTAGGCGACACCTCTATTTACTTAGTGCGCCACAGGAGTTTTAGCCGAGGGAACGATTCACGCGTGAATTTTACCGCGACAACATTCGCTTGCTTTCCTCGACTCATAACCTGTGCGCCGCTATAATGTCGCGTCTTATTTTTCCGGAATGGTTTCGGGACGCTTCTGACATCTGGGATACTCGGTTCTGTATAATGCGGCCGTCCCGGTTCTTAGAGGGTGTTTTCAGAGTTGGCATCATTCCTGAAAGGGTAATGGTGCTGCTTTGTTTGCAGCTTCTGGAGTTGACCGAGCACTGTGATTTTTTTGAGGTAACAAGATGCAAGTTTCTGTTGAAACCACTCAAGGCCTTGGCCGCCGTGTAACAATTACTGTTGCTGCTGACAGCATTGAGAAAGCAGTAAAAAGCGAATTAGTGAAAGCCGCTAAAAGTGTTCGTATCGACGGTTTCCGTAAAGGCCATGTGCCGATGAACATCGTTGAACAGCGTTACGGCGCATCTGTTCGCCAGGATGTTCTGGGTGACCTGATGCAACGTAATTTCGTTGATGCGATCATTAAGGAAAAAATCAACCCAGCCGGCGCACCAAACTATGTACCGGGTGAATACAAGCAGGGTGAAGATTTTACTTATTCCGTTGAGTTCGAAGTGTACCCAGAAGTTGAGCTGAAAGATCTGGAAAGCATTGAAGTAGAAAAGCCAGTTGTTGAAGTAAACGACGCTGACGTTGATACCATGCTGGAAACTCTGCGTAAGCAACAAGCAACCTGGAAAGACACTGATGCGGCAGCGACTGCTGAAGATCGCGCAACTCTGGATTTCACCGGCTCTATCGACGGTGAAGAGTTTGAAGGTGGTAAAGCGTCTGATTTCGTGCTGGCAATGGGCCAGGGTCGTATGATCCCAGGTTTCGAAGAAGGTGTTATCGGCCATAAAGCCGGTGAAGAATTCACCATCGACGTAAACTTCCCAGAAGATTACCATGCAGAAAACCTGAAAGGTAAATCAGCTAAATTCGACATCGTGTTGAAGAAAGTTGAAGTGCGTGAGCTGCCAGAACTGACCGAAGAATTCATCAAGCGTTTCGGCGTTGCTGATGGTTCTGTCGCGGGTCTGCGTGCTGAAGTGCGCAAAAACATGGAGCGTGAGCTGAAAGGCGCAGTACGTAACCGTGTTAAAACTCAGGCAATTGACGGTCTGGTTAGCGCGAACGCAATTGACGTTCCAGCGGCACTGGTTGAAGGTGAAATCGACGTTCTGCGCCGTCAGGCTGCACAGCGTTTCGGTGGTAACGAGAAACAAGCTGCTGAACTGCCACGTGAATTGTTCGAAGAACAAGCTAAGCGTCGCGTCGTTGTTGGTTTGTTGCTGGGTGAAGTTATCAGCCAGCACGAGCTGAAAGCGGACGAAGATCGTGTTAAAGCACTGATCGAAGAAATGGCATCTGCTTACGAAGATCCACAAGAAGTTGTTGAGTTCTACAGCAAAAACAAAGAGCTGATGAACAATATGCGTAACGTTGCTCTGGAAGAACAAGCAGTAGAAACGCTGCTGGCTAAAGCCAAAGTAACTGAAAAACCAACTACCTTCAGTGAACTGATGAATCAGACCACTGCTGCGTAATGTTTTTCGCACATCAAACGGGATGTCATCTTTCGCTGAAAGTGGGTGTTGCAGGGAGTAGCAAGTGAAGGGCAAATCGGTCGTGAACCGATTTGAACAGCATGTATGCTGACTCAACGGGTGGGCCTCAAGCATGGGGTCATTAATCCTGATGAGTTGACTCAGGTCAGTGATTCGGGTGAGAGCCTGTAGCTGGCCCCTGCAACGTCGAATACGAAGGGTATATCCGGTTTTTTGACTGATTAAGCCCGTAGCCTTTGGTTACGGGCTTTTCTTTTATAACAATAATCGTTCAATAGTATGATTAATCTGGCATGTTTCACTGTAATCTGCGCTATATTTGAAAAGTGAAATGCAATACTTAACAGATAAACAATCAATAGAGCGTCAGGATTACGGCAAAGATAATGAGCGGGTATGTCCGGTTAAAAAAAAGTACCTTGGGGCTTGAAAAAGACGACTAATCCCCCAATTAACCTAACAGACGTTCATATAAGATGTTGATGAAACACTGGCTGATTACCACCGTCGAATGTGTCTGGATAACCAGGCGGTTTGCACGCGACCTTGATGCATGAACATAGTCATCATTACTTATCTCAAGTAGAATCGGTTATGAATGGCGCCAAAGTAAATTCTATTAGGAGACGGTAATGTCATACAGTGGCGAACGAGATCAATTTGCACCTAACATGGCTCTGGTGCCAATGGTGGTTGAGCAGACTTCACGTGGGGAACGTTCTTACGATATCTTCTCCCGTCTGTTAAAAGAGCGCATTATTTTCCTGACCGGCCAGGTTGAAGACCATATGGCCAACCTGATTACGGCACAGATGCTATTTCTGGAAGCAGAAAATCCAGAAAAAGATATCTTTTTGTATATCAACTCTCCAGGTGGGGTGATCACTGCTGGGATGTCAATTTATGACACCATGCAATTCATTAAGCCTGATGTCAGCACTATCTGTATGGGCCAGGCATGCTCAATGGGTGCGTTCCTGTTGACTGCGGGTGCTAAGGGTAAACGTTTCTGCTTACCGAATTCGCGGGTAATGATTCACCAACCGTTGGGCGGTTTCCAGGGGCAGGCGACAGATATTGAAATTCATGCCAGAGAGATTTTAAAAGTAAAATCGCGCATGAATGAACTGATGGCTCTTCACACGGGAAAACCTCTTGAAGAAATAGAGAGAGACACTGAACGTGACCGTTTCTTGTCAGCCGAAGAGGCTGTAGGATACGGATTAGTTGATTCCGTGTTCACCCGTCGTGACTAGCGACTTATTTCTGTGAGCCGATATACTATAGTGTATGTAAATAGAACAAATCGTGTAATCGAACAGTTGCATTGCACATTGTTCACTAACTACCCGATATATCGGCTGTCCGCTGAAGATTAGCGTGGCGTCCAGCAATAGCGAGAATAGTCTCCCTGCCACCATAGTTTCGGGTGTGGCAGATACTGAAGAAGAGGTTTACTGATGACAGATAAGCGCAAAGACGGTTCTGGAAAGCTGCTGTATTGCTCTTTCTGCGGCAAAAGCCAGCATGAAGTGCGTAAGCTAATTGCCGGGCCGTCAGTGTATATCTGCGATGAATGTGTCGATTTGTGTAACGACATTATTCGCGAAGAGATCAAAGAAGTCGCCCCCCATAGGGAGCGCAGTTCGCTGCCTACGCCGCATGAAATCCGCCATCACCTGGATGATTATGTCATCGGGCAGGAACCGGCGAAAAAAGTGTTGGCCGTTGCGGTATACAATCACTACAAGCGTTTGCGCAATGGTGATACCAGTAATGGTATCGAACTGGGCAAAAGTAATATTCTGCTGATTGGCCCAACCGGTAGTGGTAAAACACTGTTGGCTGAGACATTGGCTCGCTTCCTGGATGTGCCATTTACCATGGCAGATGCTACCACGCTGACTGAAGCCGGTTATGTGGGTGAAGATGTTGAAAACATCATTCAGAAGCTTTTGCAGAAATGCGATTACGACGTGCAGAAAGCACAACGCGGTATCGTCTATATTGATGAAATTGATAAAATTTCACGTAAGTCTGATAACCCGTCGATCACGCGTGACGTCTCAGGTGAAGGTGTGCAGCAAGCCCTGCTGAAATTGATTGAAGGGACGATTGCTGCCGTGCCACCACAAGGTGGTCGTAAGCATCCGCAGCAGGAGTTTTTGCAGGTTGATACCTCTAAAATTCTGTTTATCTGCGGTGGTGCTTTTGCTGGCCTGGACAAAGTTATCGGGCAGCGCATTAACACCGGAACGGGTATCGGTTTCGGTGCCACGGTAAAAGGCAAGTCAGAAAAAGCAACCGAAGGTGAGTTGTTGAGCCAGGCTGAGCCAGAAGATTTAATTAAATTCGGTTTGATCCCTGAATTTATCGGTCGTTTACCTGTGGTTGCAACGCTGAGTGAATTGAGTGAAGACGCACTGATTCAGATCCTGAAAGAACCGAAAAACGCGCTGACTAAACAATATCAGGCGTTGTTCAATCTTGAAGGTGTGGAGCTTGAGTTCCGTGATGAAGCGTTGACTGCAATTGCCAAAAAAGCGATGGCACGTAAAACAGGTGCTCGTGGCCTGCGTTCTATCGTAGAGGGCGCATTGCTGGATACCATGTACGATTTACCGTCAATGGACAGTGTGGAAAAAGTGGTGGTAGATGAGTCAGTTATTGCTGGCCAATCTGCACCAATGCTGATTTATGGCCAACCGGAAGCCCAAGCTTCTGGCGAATAATTAGCCAAATAATCCAGATGGTTAGTATGACAATGGGGGATTTTATCCCCCATTTCTTTTTCCTCGCATTGTAATCGTTGAATGTAAGACATTCGTCCCCATATACTCAATAACCTATTTAGTGAAACTCGTGATGACTCGTGTTTCACGAGATTCCCAGTAATCTGGCGGAAGCTAAACTAAGAGAGAGCTCTATGAACCCTGAGCGTTCCGAACGCATAGAAATCCCCGTATTGCCTCTACGCGATGTGGTGGTTTATCCGCATATGGTGATCCCACTGTTTGTTGGCCGGGAAAAGTCGATTCGGTGCCTGGAAGCTGCAATGGACCATGATAAAAAAATCATGCTGGTTGCGCAGAAAGAAGCCTCGACTGATGAGCCTGGTATCAACGATTTGTTTTCAGTAGGCACTGTAGCCTCGATTTTACAAATGCTGAAGTTGCCTGATGGCACAGTTAAAGTGCTGGTTGAAGGGCTACAGCGTGCGCGTATCACCACGCTTTCCGACAGCGGTGAGCATTTTGCTGCTCAGGCAGAATATCTTGAATCGCCAGTGATGGACGATCGTGAACAAGAAGTCTTGGTTCGCACGGCGATTAATCAGTTTGAAGGCTATATCAAACTGAATAAAAAGATCCCACCAGAAGTGCTGGCTTCACTGCACAGCATTGATGATGCAGCGCGTCTTGCGGATACTATCGCGGCACATATGCCGTTGAAATTAAATGATAAACAGGCTGTTCTGGAAATGTTCGATGTGACCGAACGTCTGGAATATCTGATGGCAATGATGGAGTCAGAAATCGATCTGTTACAGGTCGAAAAACGGATTCGCAATCGCGTCAAAAAACAGATGGAAAAGAGCCAGCGCGAGTACTATCTGAATGAGCAAATGAAGGCCATTCAGAAAGAACTGGGCGAGATGGACGATACGCCTGATGAACACGAAGCGCTGAAGCGTAAAATCGAAGCGGCCAAAATGCCGAAAGATGCACGCGAAAAAACCGAAGCCGAGCTGCAAAAACTGAAAATGATGTCACCGATGTCTGCGGAAGCAACCGTAGTACGTGGTTATATTGATTGGATGTTGCAGGTGCCTTGGAACAGCCGCAGTAAAGTTAAAAAAGACTTAGTAAAAGCGCAGGAAGTTCTGGATACCGATCACTACGGTTTGGAACGAGTTAAAGATCGTATTTTAGAATACCTCGCAGTACAGAGCCGCGTTAGCAAGATTAAAGGGCCAATCCTGTGCCTGGTTGGGCCTCCTGGGGTGGGTAAAACCTCTCTGGGCCAATCTATTGCTCGTGCTACTGGCCGCCAGTATGTCCGTATGGCGCTGGGTGGGGTACGTGATGAAGCGGAAATCCGTGGTCATCGCCGCACCTATATCGGTTCTATGCCGGGTAAATTGATCCAGAAGATGGCGAAAGTTGGGGTGAAGAACCCACTCTTCTTGTTGGATGAGATTGATAAGATGGCGTCCGATATGCGCGGTGATCCTGCGTCTGCACTGCTGGAGGTTTTGGACCCAGAACAAAACGTTGCATTCAACGATCACTATCTGGAAGTGGATTATGATCTGTCGGATGTCATGTTCGTTGCCACCTCTAACTCCATGAATATTCCAGCACCGTTGCTGGATCGTATGGAAGTTATTCGCCTGTCCGGTTATACCGAAGATGAGAAACTCAATATTGCCAAGCAGCATCTGTTGCCGAAACAGTTTGAGCGCAACGCCATTAAGAAAGGCGAACTGACCATCGATGACAGTGCCATTATGAGCATTATCCGTTATTACACCCGTGAAGCTGGGGTGCGTAGTCTGGAGCGTGAAATCTCCAAACTGTGCCGTAAAGCAGTAAAAAATCTGCTTATGGATAAAACGGTTAAGCACATTGAAATCAACGGTGACAACCTTAAAGACTTCTTGGGTGTGCAGAAGGTCGATTATGGCCGAGCTGATACTGAGAATCGCGTGGGTCAAGTGACCGGGCTGGCGTGGACTGAAGTGGGTGGCGATTTACTGACCATTGAGACGGCATGCGTTCCGGGCAAAGGCAAGCTGACTTACACCGGCTCGCTGGGTGAAGTGATGCAAGAATCAATTCAGGCAGCGTTGACTGTGGTGCGTGCGCGCGCAGATAAATTAGGTATTAATCCTGATTTCTACGAAAAACGCGATATCCATGTACATGTGCCTGAAGGTGCAACGCCAAAAGATGGTCCGAGTGCAGGTATTGCTATGTGTACCGCGCTGGTTTCTTGTCTGACCGGTAACCCGGTGCGCGCAGATGTGGCGATGACCGGCGAAATCACCTTGCGTGGTTTAGTATTGCCAATCGGTGGTTTGAAAGAGAAATTGCTGGCAGCTCACCGTGGTGGGATCAAAATTGTGCTGATTCCAGAAGATAACAAACGTGATTTGGAAGAGATTCCAGACAATGTTATCGCTGATCTGGAGATTCATCCGGTTAAACTAATTGATGATGTTTTAGCCATCGCGTTGCAAAATCCAGCCTTCGGGGCACAGCCGGTAGCGTCAAAATAGTGACGGATCGCAAGAAGTATTGATAAAACTGATGCTGGTAAGTGAAATGCTACTTGCCAGCTATTTTTTGTGCCGCTAAGTTAGTTCGGCTGTCTGACAAAAGTTTCTGCCTTTGGGCTGCTTGCCAAGGTTGGACAGGATTGATATAACAGCTGCGCTGTCGTGTTGTCCGTAGGGATTTTCGGCGCGACGATAGAATTCTAAAGGGGATGAAAGAGTGAATAAGTCACAACTGATCGACAAAATTGCCGCAGGTGCAGATATTTCCAAAGCGGCCGCTGGGCGCGCGTTAGATGCAATTATTGCTTCTGTTACTGAATCTTTGAAAGAAGGGGATGACGTAGCTCTGGTTGGTTTTGGTACTTTTGCAGTACGTGAGCGTTCTGCACGTACTGGCCGTAACCCTCAGACAGGCAAAGAAATCAGTATTCCTGCGGCTAAAGTACCAGGCTTCCGTGCCGGTAAAGGCCTGAAAGACGCAGTAAACTGATTACCGCGTCAATTCTCATTGCGCTAAACCCAAAGAGATTGAAGTAGCAGTCAGGTTGTAAGCGAACGAATACCGATGAGTTTACTCAGGTAAGTGATTCGGGTTAGTGAGAGCAGCGAACACCTCTGCAACTTCAAGTACCAAGGGGATATATTGTTTGTGTTAAACAATAACCTGACGCAGTTGAGCTGGTAAGGTAAGATACAAGGCGCATCGTTAATGATGCGCTTTTTTTTCGCTTAGGTAGTTGAACTGACTGAGCGCTGAACGGGTGTAAAATGTTAGTCTGATGAGAGAATATCAGCGGCCCGTTTAGAGCAAAAATAGGCAGTAACCAATATTGGTTAGTAGCAAACAGAGTAAGCAGTTTAACGCGCAGCAGCACGAAGGGCTGTCGCAAGGAATGCTGGGTTTATTTAGACCTGCGCAACAGTTTTAATCCATATTACAGCGGAGTATTGTCACATTATGATGGACAATTTACGCGCGGCTGCTAATAACGTCGTGCTCAAAATCATTCTGGCCTTGATCATGTTGTCCTTTATCCTGACCGGGGTTGGCAGCTATCTGATTGGCGGTTCCAACGACTTTGCAGCCAAAGTTAATGGCCAAGAAATTAGTCGTGCTCAGTTAGAACAGGCTGTACAGAGTGAGCGTGGCCGCTTGCAGCAGCAATTAGGTGAACAATTCTCAGCACTGGCCGCAAATGAAGGCTATATGCTGCAATTACGTCAGCAGGTGTTGGGGCAGTTGGTCAACAACATGTTACTTGACCAGTACGCCAAAAAACTGGGCCTGACTGCCAGTGACGAACAAGTTAAAGATGCCATCCGTCAGGCACCTTATTTCCAGACTGATAATAAGTTTGATAACAACAAATATCTCGAACTGGTTAACCGGATGGGCTACACCCCTGACCAATTCGCGCAATTACAGCGTCAGCAGCTCATTAATCAACAATTGCTGCAAGCATTCGGTGATACAGGCTTTGTTCTGCCTGTCGAAGCACAGGCGATGTCAGAGCTGATTTTGCAGCAGCGTGAAGTTCGCCTGGCGACCATTGACCTCAAAGCCCTTCAGGCACAGCAAAAAGTAACTGATGAAGAGCTGAAAGCGTACTACGACCAGAATAAAAATAGCTTCATTGCACCGGAACAGATGAAAGTCAGTTTCATCGTGATGGATGCTGCCGCGATGCAGGACAAAATCACGCTCACCGAGGAAGATATTGCTGCGTACTATGAACTGCATAAAAGCAGCTATACCCAACCGGAACAACGTAACTACAGTGTGATTCAGTTCAAGACTGAAGCTGAAGCCAAAACAGCGTTGGATGAGTTGAAAAAAGGTGCCGATTTTGCCGCGATGGCAAAAGAGAAATCTACCGATATCATTTCCCGCAAAAATGGTGGTGAACTGGGTTGGTTGGAACCAGACACCACGG
The DNA here is from genome assembly GCF_002073315.2 of Yersinia sp. FDAARGOS_228. Taxonomy (NCBI): domain Bacteria; kingdom Pseudomonadati; phylum Pseudomonadota; class Gammaproteobacteria; order Enterobacterales; family Yersiniaceae; genus Yersinia; species Yersinia sp. FDAARGOS_228. The sequence continues at coordinate 4,407,428 of NZ_CP020409.2, read as the reverse complement.
CTGATGAACTGAAACAAGCAAATCTGAACGAAAAAGGCCAACTGTCTGATGTGGTTAAATCCTCGGTAGGTTATTTGATTGTTCGCTTAAATGACATCAAACCTGCCCAGGTTAAACCTTTGTCTGAAGTGCATGATGCGCTGGCAAAACAAGTTAAGCAGGAAAAAGCCGTTGACGCTTATTACGCGTTACAGCAAAAGGTCAGTGAAGCGGCTACCAGTGATAACGAATCCCTGGCCTCCGCAGAAGAAGCCGCAGGCGCTAAAGCTAAGCAAACCGGTTGGTTTACTCGTGATGCCGTACCTGCCGAGGTTAACTTCAAACCAGTTGTACAGGCAATCTTTGATGGTGGCCTGGTCGGTGAGAATGGCGCACCGGGTAGCAATTCAGATGTAATCACAGTTGATGGTGACCGTGCCTTCGTTATCCGTATCGATGCTCATAAACCAGAAGGTATTCAGCCATTTGACCAAGTACGTGATCAGGTTGCTGAATTGGTGAAACGTCAGAAAGCAGAACAATTGGCACGTGTTGATGGTGAAAAGCTGCTGACTGCCCTGAAGCAGGGCAAAGGCGAAGACGCAATGAAGGCTGCTGGTATCACTTTTGGTGAGAAGAAAGCGGTGTCGCGTGCACCAGATGACGATCAATTAGTCCAGACTATCTTTGCCTTGGCTCACCCGCAAAAAGAACAGCCAGTTTATGGCTTATCTCAGGATCGCCAGGACAACATCGTACTGATCGAACTGTTATCAGTCACACCGGGTAAATTGCCGGAAGGCGAAATGAAGGTCTTTACCGCTAAAATGCTGGAAGGAGCTAGCGGTGTGACTTTTGATGCATTGATGGCGAACCTGCACAAACAGGCGACCATTAAGATGGGGCCGGCGGAGCAACAGCAGCCGCAATAACGCCCCATAATCGCAATTAGCCTCGCATACATCTGCAACTCGATGTAACAACGAAAGGTCGCTTTGGCGGCCTTTCGCATATCTGAAATCTGCCCTTTGCGATGAATCGGAGGTTGCGGCAAGGTAGCCATGCTGTCAAACACAAGGAGGATACAGCATGAAATTCATAGGAAAATTATTTGTTATAACAGCATTATTCGCAGGTCTGTCTATCCAGCAGATAGCCTTTGCGGCTCCAGGAAGCCCCACCAGTAACACTCAGGATAAAACCCTCAACTCCCGAAGTCATACCCCGATAAATAGTCAGGTAAAAGCAGGCTCTCCGCCAGCCAAAGTGGCAGAGAAGAATCAAGGGCAGGTGAGTACGGCGGCGGCAACCGCTGCTGGCACCCCAACAGGCAGCGCAAGCCAGATTAATATAAATAGTGCTACTGCTGAGCAGTTGGCGCAGTTCCTGAGCGGAATTGGCAGGAAGAAGGCAGAGGCCATCGTTAGTTATCGCGAGCAGTTCGGCCCTTTCACTGATACTGAACAGTTACTCGAAGTCCCAGGTATTGGCCCTTCATTCTTAGAGAGGAACAATACCAAGCTTAAAATGTAACTTTAGTTTGTGATGGATAAGCACTGTGGTCAGGCAGATATCTGTGGGTATTTGTCTGGCTATTTTTACCACAAACAATAACCATCTTTTCATAATGTAAGCCCCTACAGTAGTAGGAAACTGTGATTTCGCTCTAGATTACATAGCAAGCATACGATGAAGTAATTTTCCTCTGCTAATCTTGCTGTGAGGTCGTACCAGTTGTGTTGGTACCCTCTTGCCAACACCATTCGACTGCCGAAGGTACATAACTTTTATTCACTGTCTGGAGAAGCTCGCTGTCATGCATACTCATATTAAAGTCCGGGGTTTCCATATTGATGTTTTCCAACATGTTAATAATGCCCGCTACTTAGAGTTTCTCGAAGAAGCGCGTTGGGAATGGCTTGATGGGGAGCCAGCAGCACAATGGATGGCTGAAAACCAAATTGCTTTTATCGTAGTTAATATCAATATTAATTACCGTCGGCCTGCGGTATTGGGTGATTTGCTACGAATTGATAGCCAGTTATTAAAGCTAAACGGCAAAAGTGGTGTGATGAAACAGACTGTCAAGCTAGAGCCCGAATCCATTCTGGTGGCGGATGCGGAACTGACGTTTGCCTGTATAGATCTGCGTAGTCAGAGGGCATTGCCCATTGAGGGTGAACTGCGCGAAAAACTGGAAGAGTTTGTCAATCGAGGTATTACAGAATAGCCGGAACAGTTGCTGAGGAGGTATACCTCGTCAGTATTTTTGGTAAAACATCCAGTGGTAACGATATACCTCGCTCTGATGAGCGAGGCCGTTATAAGAACAGGGCAATGAATCGATTATGGTAGCTATCGGAGTGAACAATAATCAAATTAGCCCGGTTTTTTGTTTCAAGCTTAATAACACTTTTGGTTTATTAGCAAGATAGAGCGCCAACCCTTTGGCTCGTAAATGGCAGGCAGCACATTGGCCGCAACCATCGCCTTGAATCCCATTGTAGCAAGTTAGGGTGTCATGGCGAACACGCTCCAATTGCTGATAATAATCAGCCAGTGCCCAGGTTTCTGCTTTATCCAGCCACATTAAAGGGGTAACGAAAGCGATATCTCGGCCAATACCTAAGTCGATTGCATGATTAAGTGCCTTTACGAACTCATCGCGGCAATCAGGGTAGCCGGAGAAGTCGGTTTCACAAACACCGGTGATAACCGTCTGAGCTTGCACCTGATAAGCATAAATTGCGGCTAAGGTCAGGAATAGAATATTACGGCCGGGGACAAACGTACTGGGAACCGTATCGGCATCTTCTTCATCAAAAGAAGGAATAGGGATACTGTCTCTGGTCAGGCTGCTCACCGCTAACTCATTGAGCATGCCAACATCCAGCACTTTGTGCGCTTTAGCACCAAGCTGCGAGGCAAGGGCGCGAGCAACATCTATTTCTGCGCGGTGGCGCTGTCCGTAATCGAATGTAATGCAGTGGACTTCATCATATTGTTGTAATGCTTGAATTAAACAGGTAGTGGAGTCTTGCCCACCACTAAAGACAACGACGGCGCGTTTCATGCTGTGACCTCGTACGGCAGTGGGCGTTGAAAGATCCAGCCCACAGCAAAATTAAGAACTGGCAGTATGTTACTCAGTTCACGGACGAAAGGGTAGTAACCTGCGTTTGGTTGTCAATTGGTCGCCGGTGGTAGCCATGCCTGATTGAAGTCAAACCAGCCATATGCGGTTAGGGTAACACCTTTAATCCGTGGCGGGGCATTGACCTGATATTGATAATTGAATAACGGGAGAATCAGCCCTGTCAGCATCAGATCATTGTAATATTCCCGTAATTGGCGGAAACGTTCAGCAGCAAGTTCAGTTTGCTGAATTTGGATCAGTGTTTTTTGTTGCTGTTCCAATTGTTCTGGGGAAAGAATTCCTCGCCACAGCGGATCAAGTTGGAGCCAGCTTTCCATCGCAGCTTCAGGTGATTCTCCGACTAAATGGTCTGCTAATAATAAGTCTGCCTCTTCAATTTGGTGAGTATCTTTCCACTGCTTATTGCGACTGGCGCGGATTTCTAATGTGCAACCATGGGTTGCCAATACTGTTTTTAGTTGTTCGGCAACGCTCTCAAGCTCCATCGGCGGTTGATAGGTCAGTATCAGATGGGCAGGCAATGGTGGATTTTCATCGGATGTAAACTGGGGGATAGGCCAGCCAGGCAGCATTTCATGACTGGGGGTTATCACACCACGGCGAATTGACAGCTCTTCTAATATCCCGGAGGTTTGCACTAGCATCAGCAATTTGGCTATTTGCTGGGGAGTAAGATTATTGAGATGTCGATTAATAGCCAGATAGCAAAAACCGAGGCTCATACTGCGCTGAACGGGGCGGGCTAAAGGAAACTCATCCTCCTGTCCAATCGTGATACGTACCGGATGTTGGCAGCTCCCGTCGGCGGACTGCACGACAAGGCTTGGGGTTATCCAGTATTCGATGATTTCCAGATAAGGATGCTGCAAATGATAAAATTCGTGCTGCACCAGCCGAACCAGATGTGGGTTGAACGTCGCTAACTTAAATGGGCCTGCCCCCAGAAGCGGGGCGTCGGGGTGAAACAACTTGCAGGGTAAATCTGCCAGCCGATGTGCCAGCCAGTAATCAGGATGCAGCAGCGTAAATTGCAGGCATAAAGCATGGGGCAGGGTAATTGTGGTGATATTAGCAAAACTTGGTTGGTTGCGCGGATTTGCCCGCAGCAGTGCCAGCGTTTGCAACAACTGTTCGCTGCGAATATGTCCCCCGTTATGCCAACGTAATTGGCTGCGCAAGAAGAATTGCCAGGTTAAACCATCATCGCTGACTTGCCAGTGATGAGCCAGATCCGGTTTTGGTAGTGGGTCCCCAGTGTTAAATCGGGTCAGGCCTGCGTGTAAAGTATAAATCAGATGCTGCTCTGCCCGGCCACTAACAGTCATCGGGTTTAACGGCTCAAGCTCCCGGTAATAAGGGATTCGCAGTATTGGGCTATCGGCCTGCCATTGCCCACCCATGTGAGGGTTTAGTAAGGCTTGAAGGCGTTCAGGTTCCAGTTGGGCGAGTGCGAGAGCGGCCTGATGGTCACCTTGCTCAAGGAATAATTGCAGGTAGGTTGCGCGCAGTGCATCAGGTTTTTTCAGGCATTGCAGTTGTGCTCGTTTTCCTCGGCCAACTTGTGAATGCCAACTGAGCCAGTCATTCGCTTGTAGCTGTTGAATCAGAGTGCGGGCATGTCGCTCACTGCAAAATAGTAGGCCTGCCAGTTCACTGACGGTGGTAGCCGCCGGTTGATCGCCGAACTTTTGGTACAAGCGCTGATATTGGGTTAGTCGGTGAATAATGCGCATAATTAAGATGTTATCCCATTAAGGCTATTTTAACTCTTGGACGAGCTCATCAAGTGCCTGTATTTTTAACGGACTTAGGGGGCTGCACGGTTCATTCTCATGTGGCGATGAGTTACAACGTGATCCGGCACTCTCAGTGCTGTGCACGCTCAAACTTATAATATCCATTACGCCTATTCGGGCTGTTTATAAATACGGAATAGTTTAATTTAATTGTTCACTATTAGTTCCGTAAATAGTACGTCATAATTTTATTCATACCACCAGTTTTACTCTCTCCGAGGTTTTAAATGTACCGTTTAGCCGCTTTTGATATGGATGGAACCTTACTGATGCGCGACCATAAAATTGGTGGCGCTACATTGAATGTGTTACATCAGTTAGTGGAAAACGGGATGATCCTAACCTTTGCTACTGGTCGACATTATATTGATATGAAAGGGATTTTATCCCATTCAGGGATTAATGGTTATTTGATTACCGGCAATGGTACCCGTGTGTGTGATGTTGAGGGTGAAGCATTATACGGTATGGATTTGCCGGCAGAACTGGTGGAGTTTGTGTTACGAACCCCATGGCAGACTCGCGCCAGTATCCATATTTTCCGTGATGATGGCTGGTTTACTGATTGTAATGACCCTGCGCTGCTGACTGCGCATAAAACCAGTGGCTTCCAGTTTCAACTCACGGCACTGAGTGCATTGCCTCTAACCGGCAACCATAAAATTTGTTTTATTGCCTCACATCAGGAGTTAATCGAGCTTAAAACCCAGCTTGAGCAGCAAATGGGCGGCGAAGCCGATTTTTGTTTTTCAGCGGTTGATTGCCTTGAAGTGTTACCCCGTGGATGTAACAAAGGGGCGGCTTTAGAACGATTAAGCCATCGTCTCAATTTAACGCTGGCCGATTGCATGGCATTTGGTGATGCAATGAATGATAAAGAGATGCTATCGCGGGTTGGGCTTGGGTTAGTGATGGGAAATGCATTACCGCAATTGAAGCAAGAGTTACCCCAGTTACAGGTTATCGGGCGCTGTGAACAACAAGGCGTCGCTCACTATTTGCAACATTGGCTAAGTTCACCACACCTCACCTATTCCCCCGAATTCTGAGGTTTATCCCCTTGGTACTTGGAGTTGTAGCAGTGTTGACGGTGTTCCCTCACCTGAATCACTGATTGGCATCAGCTCAGTGCGATCACTCGCTTGCTGCCTAACTGCACCCTCTGATGACTTGAGGATAGCTATTAGCCAACCGGATAACCATCCGGTTTTTTTCTTCCAAAATTCGGTTTTCCTGTGTCATTCATGATGGGAAAACCGAATTTTATCAGATAATTACAGGTTATTTAGTTCATTACTAAATGGCGCTAAGTCACCAATATTATTGCTGACCCATTCGGTATTGTAATAGGTATCAAGATAGCGTTCGCCGCTGTCGCAGAGCAACGTCACAATCGCACCTGTTTTACCTTGCTCACGCATCTGTTTGGCTAATTGTAATGCGCCCCAGACGTTAGTGCCGGTTGATGCCCCAACTTTGCGCCCCAAAATACCCTCTAACCAATGAATCGTTGCAACACTGGCAGCATCGGGTACGCGCAACATACTGTCGATCACTTCTGGAATAAACGAAGGTTCAGCCCGTGGGCGGCCTATCCCTTCAATGCGACTGCCACAACTGCCGGTAACGGTACGGTCGCGGTTACAGAAGCAGTCATAAAATACCGAGTTCTCTGGGTCGACTACCATCAGTTGGGTATCATGCCCTTGGTAGCGGATATAGCGGCCTAAGGTCGCCGATGTGCCACCAGTACCAGCACTCATGACGATATAGTCAGGTACCGGGAAAGGCTCACGCGCCATTTGGCGGAAGATGCTATCAGCAATGTTGTTATTGCCGCGCCAGTCGGTTGCGCGCTCAGCATAAGTGAACTGATCCATATAGTGGCCATTCAGCTCACGAGCCAGTTGTTCCGATGCTGCATAAATTTGCCCTGCGCTTTCAACAAAATGGCAGCGGCCACCGTAGAATGTGATCTGTTCGACTTTCCGTCGGGCGGTGCAACTTGGCATAACTGCAATAAAGGGCAGGCCAATCAGGCGGGCAAAGTAGGCTTCGGACACTGCCGTGCTTCCTGAGGATGCCTCGATTATCGTTGTTCCTTCTGTAATCCAGCCATTACATAAGCCATAAAGAAACAGTGAACGGGCTAAACGGTGCTTTAGGCTACCGGTTGGATGGGTACTCTCATCTTTTAAATAGAGATAAATGCCGGGGAAAGCCGGCAGGTTGAGGCGGATCAGGTGAGTATCAGCGGAGCGTTGGAAGTCAGCTTCTATTTCACTGATAGCATTTTTTACCCAAGTGTTGGTCATTTCATGGCCTGCGATGTAGGTAGTAAACTAATGATGACTAGATTAACGGTTATTAAAGAAAAAAACGTTGCCATTTTTCCTTCTTTATCGCCAAATGGTAGAAATTTATTCTATGGTTTATCGATATGTTAGATAAAACTGACCGTAAACTCCTCTGTATGTTGCAAGAAGACTGTACTCAATCACTGCAAGTACTGGCGGAAGCCGTCAATCTTACCTCCACACCTTGCTGGAAACGTTTAAAACGCCTTGAGGATGAAGGGTTTATTCGTGGCCGAGTGGCATTGCTGGATAGCGAAAAGTTAGGTTTGGGGCTTACGGCATTTGTACTGATTAAAACTCAGCAGCATAATAGTGACTGGTATCAGAAATTCGTTGAATTTACTAAGCAAATGCCTGAGGTATTGGCGTTCTATCGGATGGCGGGAGAATATGACTATCTGATGCAGGTTGAAGTTGCCGATATGAAAAGTTACGACAATTTTTACAAACGCATGGTTAATGGCGTTCCGGGGCTGATTGATGTGACATCGAGCTTTGCGATGGAAAAAATTAAATATACAACCATGTTACCTGTTCCTGAGTGAATACTTGGATTAAAAACCACTTTACTGGGGAATTCTACCCCCTTATCGCGTGTAGCGAGAAATACCGATGTAATTCGGTGTCAGACCAGGAATAAAACTGAGTGAGATTGTTTGTACAACTAGGCTGGTATTTCCGCCGTGAATGGCGCCGCTACGTAGGAGCGGTGTTGCTGCTGATTATTATCGCTATCCTACAATTGTTGCCGCCTAAGCTGGTAGGGGTAATTGTGGATGGCATCAGCACAAAACAGATGTCTACCAATATGTTACTGCTATGGATTGGTGTGATGCTGGTAACCGCTATTGTGGTTTACCTGCTGCGTTATGTCTGGCGTGTTTTATTATTTGGTGCCTCTTATCAATTGGCTGTGGAATTGCGGTCAAACTTTTATCGTCAACTCAGCCGCCAGGCCCCTGGTTTCTATTTACGTCACCGTACCGGCGATTTAATGGCCCGTGCGACGAATGATGTCGATCGCGTGGTCTTTGCCGCCGGTGAGGGGGTGCTGACGCTGGTGGATTCGCTGGTGATGGGTTGTGCTGTACTGATTGTGATGAGCACCCAAATTAGCTGGCAATTAACATTGTTGTCATTGTTACCTATGCCCGTCATGGCGGTGGTGATCAAATATTACGGTGACCAACTGCATCAACGTTTCAAATCGGCCCAAGGGGCATTTTCTACGCTGAATAATCAGGCACAAGAAAGCCTGACCAGTATTCGCATGATTAAAGCTTTTGGCCTGGAAGATCATCAATCACGCCAGTTTGCTCAAGTAGCAGCAGAAGCCGGTGCCAAGAATATGTATGTCGCACGTATCGACGCCCGGTTTGATCCCACTATCTATATTGCTATCGGGATTGCGAATTTATTGGCGATTGGTGGCGGCAGTTGGATGGTGGTTAATCACAGCATTACCTTGGGCCAACTTACCAGTTTTGTTATGTATCTGGGGTTGATGATTTGGCCAATGCTGGCTTTGGCATGGATGTTCAATATCGTTGAACGTGGCAGTGCTGCCTACAGCCGTATTCGCAGTTTGCTGGAAGAAGCACCCGTTGTTAAAGATGGTGATATTGAGTTAACCGATGGGCGCGGCACGCTCGCGGTGAATATTCGCCATTTCTATTATCCGGGTAGCGAACAGCCTGCGTTACATGATGTAGCACTGAAATTAGCGCCAGGGCAGATGCTGGGGCTATGCGGGCCTACCGGGTCTGGTAAAAGCACCTTGTTGGCATTAATTCAGCGGCAATTTGATATTGATGATGGTGAGATTTGTTATCAAGGGCATGCGCTGGCTGATATTAGGTTGCATGACTGGCGTGGCCGTTTATCCGTAGTCAGCCAAACGCCCTTCCTCTTTTCTGCTTCGGTTACGGGTAATATTGCACTGGGTAAACCCGATGCCACGCAGGCACAAATTGAACGGGCTGCTCGTTTAGCTAGCGTGCATGAAGATATTTTACGTCTTCCTCAAGGGTATGACACTGAGGTGGGGGAGCGCGGCGTTATGCTATCTGGTGGGCAGAAACAGCGGATTTCCATCGCCCGCGCACTGTTGCTGGATACTGAAATCCTGATTCTTGATGATGCATTGTCCGCAGTGGATGGTCAGACTGAATATGAAATTCTAAAAAATCTGCGTGAATGGGGTGAGCATCGTACTGTGATTATCAGTGCGCACCGTCTTTCTGCGTTGACCGAAGCCAGCGAAATTTTAGTGATGCAACATGGCGGCATAATGCAGCGCGGAACACATAACGTATTAGTCAGTCAATCTGGTTGGTATCGGGAGATGTACCGTTATCAACAACTTGAAGCCGCATTGGATGATGGTGAGTCGGAGGCCAAAACCGATGAGTAAAGTTCAGCAACTTTGGCCGACACTTAAGCGCTTGCTCTCCTATGGCTCTCCTTATCGTAAGCCGTTGGGACTGGCGGTATTGATGTTATGGATTGCCGCCGCCGCTGAGGTCAGTGGCCCACTCTTGATAAGCTATTTTATTGACCATGTGGTCGCAAAAGGTACCTTACCTCTTGGCTTGGTCAGTGGGTTGGCATTGGCTTACCTGCTGTTGCAATTGTTGGCAGCCGCATTGCACTATTTTCAGGCATTGCTTTTTAACCGAGCTGCCGTAGGTGTGGTGCAGCGCCTACGTATTGAAGTGATGGATGCCGCTTTGCGTCAACCTCTCAGTGCGTTTGATACCCAACCGGTCGGGCAATTGATTTCTCGCGTCACAAATGATACCGAAGTCATTAAAGATTTGTATGTAATGGTGGTATCAACCGTGTTGAAAAGCGCTGCATTAATTGGTGCGATGTTGGTGGCGATGTTCAGTCTGGATTGGCGTATGGCGCTGATCTCTATTTGCATCTTCCCAGCAGTACTGGTGGTTATGGCTATTTATCAACGTTACAGCACCCCCGTGGTTCGGCGAGTCCGGGCTTATTTGGCTGATATTAACGACGGTTTTAATGAAGTTATCAGCGGTATGGGCGTCATTCAGCAGTTTCGCCAGCAAGCACGTTTTGGCGAGCGTATGGAGTCTGCCAGCCGTGCGCACTATATGGCGCGTATGCAAACTTTGCGCTTAGAAGGGTTTTTGTTGCGCCCACTGCTGAGCCTATTTTCTGCTTTGGTGCTGTGCGGCTTGTTACTGTTGTTCGGTTTCAGTCCAGAGGGTTCAGTGGGGGTGGGTGTACTGTATGCGTTCATTAATTATCTGGGGCGCTTGAATGAACCCTTGATTGAGCTTACATCACAGCAGTCAATCATGCAGCAAGCGGTGGTGGCCGGAGAACGTATTTTTGATCTGATGGACCGCGCCCAGCAAGGATATGGTACCGATGATCGCCCTCTGACCAGTGGCCGTATCCAGGTGGATAATGTCAGCTTTGCTTATCGTAGCGATAAAATGGTGCTGCAAAATATCTCCCTTGATGTGCCTTCGCATGGGTTTGTTGCTCTGGTCGGCCATACCGGCAGCGGAAAGAGCACGCTGGCTAACCTGCTGATGGGCTACTACCCGGTGCAACATGGTGAGATTCTGTTGGATGGTCGTCCTCTGTCAGCATTATCCCATCAGACCTTGCGCCAAGGGGTGGCCATGGTGCAACAGGACCCAGTAGTTTTGGCTGATTCCTTTTTTGCCAATGTGACTTTAGGCCGCGATATCTCTGAACAGCAAGTGTGGGAAGCGCTGGAAACGGTGCAACTGGCCCCCTTAGTCCATGCGCTACCCGATGGATTGCACAGCCTGCTTGGTGAGCAGGGGAATACCTTATCAGTTGGGCAAAAACAGTTGCTAGCGATGGCGCGAGTGTTGGTACAGGCACCGCAAATCCTGATTTTAGATGAAGCGACTGCCAATATTGACTCTGGTACTGAGCAAGCCATTCAGCGGGCATTGCAGTTAATCCGAAAAAATACCACGCTGGTGGTGATTGCTCACCGCCTTTCAACCATTGTTGATGCAGATACCATATTGGTGTTGCACCGTGGTGTGGCAGTGGAGCAGGGTAAGCATCAAGAGTTGCTGGCCGCCCATGGGCGTTATTATCAAATGTATCAGTTGCAATTAGTTAGCGAAGATTTAGCCGCCATTGATCAGGTGGAAACGGCGGTGAGTTAATTAATAAACTGTGGGGCTACACGGCCCCGCATTATTTTCAGTGTTTCCCTAAGCCAAATCGCCAATGAATGGCCCTGTTAATGCCCATTCCGCTGCCATACTGCACCATAATCTGGCAGTGCAATAGGTCGTTGATGCTGCTGTGCACTTCTGTGACGCGCCTCGCACTATTTTGGTGCACAAAAATCATTCAACGCCATGAATCCAGCCGCAACACGGCTGGCTCATGTATCTTAACTGCCCTAGCGTCGCCATTTCCGCATTAAATTATATCTATCATTACTTATGGCATAGCCTTTGCTTTACTTCATTTGTGGCAGACATGAATTCGACTTAATTCGAGAAGGGGCAAATATGAAGCTGGTTACCGTGGTTATCAAACCATTTAAGCTGGAGGATGTGCGTGAAGCCTTGTCCTCTGTGGGTATTCAGGGGCTGACCGTAACCGAAGTGAAAGGATTTGGTCGCCAGAAAGGGCACGCAGAGCTCTATCGGGGAGCTGAATACAGTGTCAATTTTTTACCCAAAGTGAAAATTGACATTGCAATTGCCGATGATCAATTGGATGAAGTGATTGACGTGATCAGTAAGGCGGCCTATACCGGCAAAATTGGTGATGGCAAAATTTTCGTTGCTGAATTGCAACGTGTTATTCGCATCCGTACCGGCGAAACCGACGAAGCAGCACTGTAATTTGCAGGCTCAAATTTAGTGAATAGGGATGGGTTGATGATGAAAAAACTTTTATCCGTGTTGGGCCTGAGTTCGGTAGCGATGCTGCCTTCTTTGGCAATGGCCGCAGCGCCGGCTGTAGCTGACAAAGCTGATAATGCCTTTATGATGATTTGCACCGCTCTGGTGCTGTTTATGACTGTTCCCGGTATTGCCCTGTTCTACGGCGGCCTGCTGCGTTCCAAAAACGTATTATCGATGATGACTCAGGTTATGGTGAGCTTTGCTCTGATCTGTGTGCTGTGGGTACTCTACGGTTATAGCCTGGCTTTTGGCACCGGTAATGCGTTCTTCGGTAGTTTCGATATGGCGATGCTAAAAGGTATTGGTTTGACCAGCCTGAGCGGCACCTTCTATCAATATATCCATGTGGTGTTTCAGGCTTCATTTGCCTGTATCACGGTTGCACTGGTGGTGGGATCATTCGCCGAACGTATTCGTTTCTCTGCGGTATTAATTTTCGCCGTCCTGTGGTTCACCTTCTCATACCTGCCAATGGCACATATGGTGTGGGGTGGTGGCTTCCTGGCAATGGATGGCGCGCTAGACTTCGCCGGTGGTACCGTTGTGCATATCAACGCCGCGATTGCTGGTTTGGTGGGTGCTTACTTACTGGGTAAACGCGCTGGATTTGGTAAAGAAGCGTTCAAGCCTCATAACTTACCTATGGTATTTACCGGTACTGCGATTCTGTATATCGGTTGGTTTGGCTTCAATGCCGGCTCAGCCAGCGCCGCTAACGAAATTGCTGCACTTGCCTTCTTGAACACAGTAGTCGCAACTGCGGGTGCTATCTTGTCTTGGGTATTTGCCGAGTGGGTTTTACGTGGCAAGCCTTCATTGCTGGGTGCGTGTTCTGGTTGTATCGCAGGTTTGGTTGCGATTACGCCAGCGGCAGGTACAGTCGGTGTTGGTGGTGCATTGATTATTGGTCTAATAGGTGGTGTTGCCGGTCTGTGGGGTGTAGTCCTGCTGAAGAAATGGCTGCGGGTGGACGATACCTGTGACGTATTCGGTGTACATGGCGTGTGTGGGATTATCGGTTGTATCCTGACGGGTGTCTTTACCTCTGCCTCACTGGGTGGTACAGGTTACGCTGCTGGCGTCACTATGGGCCATCAGGTGGGGGTTCAGCTGTTCAGTGTAGGTGTGTGTTTAGTCTGGTCTGGGGTTGTTGCCTTCGTTGCCTTTAAAATTGCTGACCTGTTGGTTGGTCTGCGGGTACCCGAAGAGCAAGAACGTGAAGGTCTGGATGTTAATAGCCACGGTGAAAATGCATACAACCAGTAAGCTAGAAATAGCAGTAAAATAATAATGATGATAACAATAGGGGCGATATAACATCGCCCCTGTTCTATTTTGAGAACGGCTATCGATGCATACGAATCACACCTTCCTGCACGGTAGAAGCCACTAATATCCCTTCCCGGTCGTAGATCTGACCACGGACAAAGCCGCGCGCGCCGGAAGCGGAAGTACTTTCTACTGCATACAGCAGCCAATCGTCCAGGCGGAATGGCCGATGGAACCACATAGAATGATCTATCGTGGCAATCTGCACTCCTGGCTCAAGGAAACCAATCCCATGTGGCTGCAAGGCCGTTGGCAGGAAATTAAAATCAGAGGCATAACCCAGTAAATACTGATGAACCTGCAGGTCATCTGGCATTGTGCCGTTGGCGCGGAACCAGACATAGCGATTGGGTTCTTCTACCGAGCCTTGTAATGGGTTGTGGAATTTCACCGGGCGCATTTCAATTGGTTGATGGCCGATAAACTTTTCCCGTACTTTTTCGGGGATCATATGTGCGAATTGGCGAGCAATGTCTGTTTCGGACATTAATCCTTCCGGTGGGGGGGCGCCTGGCATGGTATTTTGGTGCTCAAATCCCTCCTCTAGGCTCTGGAACGACGCCGTCATATAGAAGATGGGTTTACCATTCTGAATCGCACTGACCCGGCGGGCGCTGAAGCTGTTACCATCGCGTAGCGTTTCTACGTCGTAGATAATGGGCTTGCTGCTGTCCCCTGGCCGCAGAAAGTAGCTGTGGAATGAATGTACTGCCCGCTCCGCCGGTACGGTTTGTTTTGCTGCATAGATAGCCTGACCCACTACCTGACCACCAAATACCTGGCGCAAGCCCAGATCCTCACTTTGGCCACGAAAGATCCCTTCTTCAATTTTCTCAAGGAAGAGCAGATCGAGTAGTTTTTTTAATGCTTGACTCATGTTGTGGCCCCTGATGTTTGAGTTCATACACAGTGTGCTGAATCAGTTGGGTGGTCGTCAATATATTGCTGTGAAAGCGCTGTTCAATTGAGGGATTAGCAGATAAGGAATAGTCTGATAAATGCCTCGATTGGGTAAAAACCGATGTGGAATAGAATATTGTGCTATAATTATCTTGCTAGGTGGTTGAAGCCACTTATTAAACGCGGGCTTTTTGGTAGATAACCCGCATCTTAATAATAAGAAGGAGTGCGACCTATGAAACCTTGGCAATCAATAAAATTCTGGCAGATCGCGGGTGGGGCAGCATTAGTGGTGAGTTTGGCCGGGTGTGCTCATAAAGGTGCTGATGTTCCAGTTCCCGCGCCAGCAGGTGTTACGGCTGCTGCCGCCCCCATTGCACAGCCTGCTGTACAGGGGACAGTGAATATCCGCGAGCGCATTGCCTTACCACCGGATGCTGTAGTCACGGTTACGCTGTCGGATGCCTCACTGGCAGATGCCCCATCACGAGTTATTGCCCAGAAGGCGATTCGTACTGAGGGTAAACAGGCACCGTTTACTTTTGCTTTGCCGTTTAACCCAGCCGACATTCAGCCAAACGCACGTATTATTGTAAGTGCAGCGATCACGCGTAATGGTCAGTTACTGTTTATCACCGATACCATTGCGGAAGTGATTAACCGTGGTGCGGGGACTCAGGCTAATCTGCTGCTGGTTCCAGCAACCTCTGTTGCTATAGAAACAACCCCAGGGGGGCCTGCGACAATACAGGGCGCGCCTGCCATAACGGGTTCTGCAACCATACAGTAATGTTTAACCGACCATGAGTTGGTTGATCAGTCATTGCCCATTAATTTGGCAATAGCGCCACAGGATAGCCATTATTCTGTGGCGTTTTCATTAGCGGTATTGCCAGCGATATCGTTGTAAATCAATCCGGCCCGAACCATCAATATCAATACCTTCAGCAAGTAGTGCCTTTTTTTGTCTGAGATAATCATCACCAATTAATGATATTTCGCCATGGCGATTAATCACCCTATACCAGGGTAAGGCAGAACCTTCCGGTAAGCGCTTGAGCACCCCACCGACTTGGCGTGCGGCTCTGGGGGAACCAATCAACCGAGCGATGTCGCCATAAGTGGTCACCTGCCCATAAGGGATAGCGGCAACCACATGGAATACCCGTTGGCGAAAGCTGTCGATGAACGTTGAGTTACTCGGTTCAGTGGGCGAATCTGATACTTCAGGCTCATGCTGGCTTTGGTTGTCTATTTTTGATGATGTCACAGCATTCTCTTTTTTATCTGCATGGGCGGATAGTGCGACGCTATAGAAAAATAGGGTGAATAAATAGAATGAGATGAATAAATAACATCATCAATGCTTTTTGTGCCAGCAGAAAATAGATTTAGCCCTAACCTGAGGGAGAGTGGGCAAGAAACCAGCGGTTAGCGCGTGTTGTCTTGCTATTTGGTGGGCCATGGTCGATAATGCCCACCGCTCCAGAGTACAAGGGGCCGTTAACGTCAATGGAGGTCCTGTTGGTTCTCCCGCAACACTAACTTGTGAACTCGGTCAGATCCGGAAGGAAGCAGCCGTAGCAGGCGAGGTGTGTGCCGGGATGTAGCTGGCAGGGCCTCCACCATTTCTGATCCTGACGTTATCTTTTTTCTCCTGTTTATTTCTTTTATTTGCTTACCTAAAGTGCCGGCTTTTGTTGATGGCTCCCTACCTTAAGTTTCTTATACTACTTAGTTGTAATTGTCATACAAATGAACTAGCGAAGGGTAAGATAAGAATTTTCTTATTTTATTTATTGGGTTGGCTTTCTATTTACATTTAAGATCTAGCAAGTGACTAATAATATCGTGCAATTATTAGCGATAAAGGTGGGTTTTAATAAATTAGATCGACGAAGCATTTTACTTAAATACCCTTCCATTAGTCTGATAACTCACCGGATTTTACCTAAGTACCCGCATGCAAAATCGCGGGATTCAAGTTAACCTTCAATACCGTGGGCCTATCAACGCATTTATCTCAAATTAAAACACGATCAAATCACCTGGTTCATTGAAGCCGATAACGTTTATCGGCTCAACGTTGTGTGTCTTAACCAGCGTTAAGCAGACTATTTCACATGTTGCCAAACCGTAGGAGGAATTTTATCGTAAAGCTTATTCATTGTGAGTTCAGCCAGGCGATGGTCTGCTGCTGAGTAAAACAATTCCAGCTCATCATCGGAAAGCTCGTACTTATTCTTTTCAATTACACGTTCTAATGTATCAATAGTCGTACATTTTCTTAAACGCATCAGGTAGTCAGTTTTTGTCATGGTAATTTTTCTTCTCGATATATAAATTAATATAGGGTAGCTATCCCTTAAGTTTTCATCAGGGTACAGGTGTATTCCCCTGAGAAAAGTCTGAATAAGCGCTCTTTGGTTTTTTGCCAGCGCCTCAATTCAGGATCATTGATTCCGTAACTACTAAACAGAGTATATGTATCGTCTAAATATTCTTCCACTAACTCTGAAAGGTCGCCGTCATCCGGGTATTTTATTTTAAAACTCATCACAAATGAAGCTATATGCTCGATCAAATCATTGAGTTGCAGATTTACGGCAGATGTTGGGTCATTTACCCAGCCATGATGGCTGTCACCAAGGGTAGCAATGCCTTCATCATACAGGCTCTCACATAGAAACTTCAACTGGGCAATGTCATGCCGTTTAGGCGAGTACTCATCCATATCATCCCCTCCGTAAAGTCTTAATTCGGTGTTGATAACACAATGTGAGTAGATAGATAATCATATAATTGTATAAGTTTATCGTTAACGCAAATAAACCTGTCTTGATATGAATATAAATCATTTCTTCGCTCACCGCGCAACTTTATTACTTAATCTTACAATTCATCGGCGGTTGAAGGCCTATCATTGTTAATTATATCAAAAGTGATTTTTTCTGGATGTACAATAAATGTTACAGCACCTGTTAAGGATTCTTCAGTATTGATATCTAAACAGGGGTTAAAGATATGCCATTGATAACAGTAAGTCATTGAATAATAGTTCTCTTCTAAGTGAGAAATATCAAGAATTTCTAATGAACCCTCCGTGTACCTGGCATTTTCTGAATAATACATTAAACCGGAAACTAAACTTCCTTCAATTTCACCGATATTATTACTGATAACACTCTTGAGTAATGAAATCGCGTAACACCCTGAGGTGAAGTCCCCAGCTATTTCATTGTTCATTAATTGTCCGCTCATGGTGGTAAGATTAATTCATTCCTGCATGGTTATTGTAACAAAAAGTGCGTTGGCATTTGTTTTTCAACAACTACGAGCATGATTTGAATCAAAAAAATCAAGTTTAAGGCGATTTTTCAACTAATACTGTCAGTTACGTGTTGTGATGTTATTTAGTGCACTTTCTCGCAATAACAGCCTCTTCCAATAAAATAACGCCACCTAAATAGGGTTTTTCATATTTAGAGTTATTACTCTCGATTAATTCAACCACTCCTTATTAACCTAGAATGCTCAGCGGGTTTGGTCAAGAGAAGGGGGCGACATTGCGCGTTTTCGATTGTTTAATTTATCATTTTGCGAGCGTTATCGAACAATGTAAAGGTTAGAATACCAAAACCATGTCTGACCGCACCAGTAAGGTAACAGTAAAAATAGTTTAATTTACTGTTACTAAGCATGTTTATATTGCCTGTTTTGTCACCAGCGGCAGGTTTGCTTCCGTTCACCGGGGAAGGCCTGGCTATAGCGTTAAAGCTTGTTACTTTTTAAACCCGCCAATTATCGATGTTTTCTTGAACTTACTCATTTTATGTGATGTTATAATATAACAAAAAACACGCGCACTCTGTTCTATCATGAATAAATACGCTTTTTTTACTCGGGTAAACCCTCTTTCTTATTGGACATTGTTTTCACTCTCTTCACTACAGCGCATCTTTGGCGTCGCCTTACTTTGCTTGCTGCTGTGGGGCGCTATTTATTGGGCGAATATATTGCCATGATAAATATGAGAAATATTGAGATCGGATATGATCGGCAAGCACTTACTCCGCCAATTGATGGTTGTTTTGCTGCCGGCTCTCTAACCGCCATCATCGGCGCAAATGGGGCAGGTAAGTCAACTTTGCTCAAGACATTGGCCGATTTACAACCCGCAGTCGCGGGGAAAATAACCTTTAGCGGAGAAACTCGGCCTCAAATAGCTTACCTCCCTCAGCAGGCTGAGTTGGATAAGCAGTTTCCCATCGTCGTGCAAGATGTGGTGGCGATGGGATGCTGGCCACAAAGTGGGTTGCTGGGTGGCATTAATTATCAATCGCGACAACGAATCAAGCAGGCATTAAGTACGGTCAGTATGCAGGATATGGCGCACCAACCTGTAGGTGAGCTTTCTGGGGGGCAGTTGCAACGAGTGCTGTTTGCCCGTCTTTTGGTTCAACAGGCACCACTGATCTTACTGGATGAGCCTTTTACCGGCATTGATAGCCAAACAGTGCAACTTCTGCTCGACGTTATTCGTCAGTTACATGATGAGGGGCGCACAATTATTGCTGTTTTACACGACATGGCGATGGTTGCTGAGCATTTCCCCCGCGCTTTGTGGTTGACGCCTCAAGCCTACTGCTGGCAGCAATCTGAACAGGTTTTGGCACAATGGCATCACTGCCACAGCTCATCTTGTGCACTCTCTTCTCTGGTTCCGCAACCCGAACAGCAAAGGGTTATCAATCTATGACATTGCTTCATTTACTTACTGATCCTTTTTTGGATTTTGGCTTTATGCGACGGGCATTGGTCGCCTGTCTGGCTTTGTCACTCAGTTCAGCCCCTTTGGGCGTTTTCTTGTTATTACGGCGCATGAGCCTGGTGGGGGATGCCCTGTCTCACGCGGTATTACCAGGAGCGGCTATCGGTTACCTTATTTCGGGTATGTCATTAGTTGCCATGGGGGTTGGTGGGTTTATTGCCGGATTAGCTGTCGCCATGTTGTCCGGTTGGGTCAGTCGCCGAACACTATTAAAAGAAGATGCCAGCTTTGCCGGTTTCTATCTTGGTTCTCTGGCTTTGGGGGTCACGTTGGTCTCTCTGCGTGGCTCAAGTATGGATCTGCTCCATGTGTTATTTGGTTCTATTTTAGCTGTTGATAGCAGCGCCATGACCATGGTTGGTGTTATCACGACTGCGTCGATGTTGGCTTTAGCGGCGATTTATCGCGCACTGGTGATTGAATCGTTCGATCCTGTCTTTCTCCGGGTCAGTATGGGCCGTTGGCTGATGGTGGTTCACGCTCTGTTTTTATCGCTGGTGGTTATCAATCTGGTTGCTGGGTTTCAGATCCTTGGCACCCTGATGTCAGTAGGGCTAATGATGTTGCCGGCCACCAGTGCCCGTTTTTGGGCCAAAAATCTTCCTCATACCCTGGGTATTGCCATGGTTATCGGCATGGTTGCCAGTTTTGTTGGTTTGTTGTGGTCTTATTACGCCTCATTACCTGCCGGGCCAGCCATTGTTCTTACCGCCAGCCTGATTTTCTTTATTTCTATTCTATTTGGAACGCGTGGTGGTGTTTTTGCAACCGCGCGCCGTTAAGAAGTATCTGTCATTAAAGGAGAGTTAAATGAAGCGTTTACCTATTAGCCTGGCGGTAGCTGCCCTGCTGTCAAGCCCATTGGCGATGGCAAAAACTGTTGAAGCTGTTGCCAGTTTTTCTATTTTAGGCGATATAGTCCAACAGGTAGGGGGCGAGCATGTCAATGTGGTGACATTGGTTGGGCCGGATGGGGATCCACATGGTTTTGCACCGATGCCGAAAAACAGCAAACAGTTGTCTAATGCTGATGTGGTGTTTGTCAGTGGGTTAGGGCTGGAAGGGTGGTTGGAGCGGCTGATTAGCGCTTCCGGCTATAAAGGGCAGGTTGTGGTCGCCTCAACGGGAGTCGATACGCGTAAAATGGATGAAGAGGGCAAAATGGTGACGGACCCGCATGCATGGAACAGCATGGCGAATGGTATCAAATATGCCAACAATGTAATGAATGCATTGATTGTTGCCGATCCCGAGGATGCGGATTATTTCCGTAAACGTGGTGGAGAATATATCCAGCAATTGGAAAAACTGGATGCTTATGCAAAAGCGCAGTTTGCTGCGATCCCGCTGGATAAGCGTAAAGTCCTGACCAGTCATGATGCTTTCGGCTATTTTAGCCAAGAGTACGGGGTTAGCTTCTTGTCGCCAGTCGGGTTCTCAACTGAAGCAGAAGCCAGTGCCAGCGATGTAGCCGCGCTGATTAAACAGATCAAACAAGAGAAAATAAAAACGTATTTTATTGAAAATCAGACCGACCCACGTTTAGTCAAACAGATTGCCACAGCCAGTGGTGCTAAAGCAGGGGGGGAACTGTATCCTGAAGCCTTATCACCAGCCGGAGGCCCGGCAGCAACTTATGCTGAAGCGTTTAAACACAATGTCGATACCATTGTGGGCAGTATGAAGTAGCCGTAGAAGATATTTTTTACCATAAACCAAGCGGCTACCGCTCAGCTTTTTATTGTATTCAGAGGCTGGGCGTTTAATCGTTTTTGATGCGCCTCTTCTTTAACTGAAAAAAGCCCCGTTGGGCAGCAACGGGGCTTATCAAAACCATCCACTGACGGGCTGGAAATCAACGTTTCTTATGAGTTCCTCCCTGAACTGCTTTAAAACGTGGATTACTTTTACAAATAACGTATACCCGACCACGGCGACGAACGATTTTACAATCGGGATGACGGTTTTTAGCTGAACGTAATGAACTCAGTACTTGCATGATTAACTCTCAGAATTGGCTGGTTTTTTAGTCAGGAAGCGACCAAAACGCTGATTGAAGCGCGCAGTACTGCCTTCCTTGGAGAACTCTTTTTGTTTACCGGTGTAGTACGGATGTGAGGCTGAGGAGATATCCAGTGTGACATAAGGATAGGTCTGCCCATCGCGCTCAATCGTGCGTGCTGTGGCAATGGTGGAACCCACGGTGAAATAGGTATCTGCGCTAATGTCGTGGAAAACCACTGTCCGGTAGTTAGGGTGGATGGCGGGTTTCATAAAAGCTCCAATTGTTATGTTATACTATAACAATAATTATGCGCTATTCACTTTTGAGTTTCAAGTACAGAAAATAAAAAACCCGCAAACCTAAGTCTGCGGGTTTTCTTAATGATGTATTGCATCAATTGTGGTGACGTAAGGTTTACTTGGCCTTATGGTCAACCGCATGTGAGTGCTCTACATCTTCGCTTTTTCGACTAAAGCGACGGCGAACTACCACGAAGAATACCGGAACAAAGAAGATAGCCAGTACAGTTGCGGTTATCATCCCGCCCATCACACCGGTACCTACCGCATTCTGTGCACCAGAACCTGCGCCACTACTGATAACCAGTGGCAGAACCCCTAGGATAAAGGCCAGTGATGTCATCAGAATTGGGCGCAGACGCATACGTACTGCTTCCAACGTTGATTCCACCAAGCCTTTACCTTCTTTGTCCATTAAGTCTTTAGCAAACTCAACAATCAAGATGGCGTTCTTAGCCGATAACCCGATAGTGGTCAATAAGCCGACCTGGAAGTAAACGTCGTTATTGAGGCCACGCAACGAGGCCGCCAGTAACGCACCCACGACACCCAGTGGCACTACCAACATAACTGAGAATGGAATCGACCAGCTTTCATACAGCGCAGCCAGACATAAGAACACCACAATCAGTGAGATGGCATACAACGCTGGAGCCTGGTTACCTGACAGACGCTCTTGATAAGACATGCCTGTCCAATCATAACCAATGCCGCTTGGCAATTTAGCCGCCAGCTCTTGCATCAGATCCATTGCCTCACCGGTACTCTTACCTGGTGCAGCTTGCCCCAGAATTTCCATGGATGGCAGACCGTTGTAACGTTCAAGTCGAGGTGAGCCGTATTCCCATTTCGCGGTGGAGAAGTTATTAAACGACACCATTTGACCCGTGCTGTTACGGACATACCACTTATCAATATCATCCGGTAACATACGGAAAGGCGCATCAGCCTGTACATAAACTTTCTTCACACGACCACGGTCGATAAAGTCGTTTACGTAACTGCCGCCCATTGCTGAACCGAGCGTGGTATTGATATCGGAAATAGAAACACCAAGAGCTTGTGCTTTTTCCTGATCAACTTCCACTTTGAACTGAGGTGTATCTTCCAGTCCGTTCGGCCGCATTCCGACCAGCATATCTGCGTGTTGCGCCGCCATGCCGAGCAGTTGGTTACGCGCTTCAGTTAATTTTTGATGCCCAAGGTTACCTTGATCAATTAACTGGAAGTCAAAGCCGGTAGCGGTACCCAGCTCCACAATCGCTGGCAAGTTAAAGGCGAATACCAAACCGTCTTTGATTTGCGAGAAGGCAGCAGATGCGCGGCCGACGATTGCCGGAACTTTGTTCTGGTCACCTGGGCGCTCATCCCAGTTTTTCAGACTGACGAATGCCAGACCGGTGTTCTGACCCTGACCACTGAAACCGAAGCCGTTAACGGTAAATACTGAGTTAACCACGTCTTTTTCTTTGTCGAGATAATAGTCAGTAACCTGATTAAGCACTTTCTGAGTACGTTCTTGCGTCGCCCCTGCAGGCATTTGCACCATGGTCAGGAACACACCCTGATCTTCTTCTGGTAAGAATGATGTCGGTAAGCGCAGGAACAACACGCCCATACCAATCACAATCACCAGATAGATCACCAAATAACGGCCAGTGCTGCGCAAAATATTGGCAACGCTGTCAGTGTAATGATGGGTGCTTTTCTCAAACATGCGGTTAAACCAGCCGAAGAAGCCGGTACTCGGGCCATGTTCACCTTTGGTAATCGGTTTCAGCATTGTTGCGCACAGTGCGGGTGTCAGAATCAATGCCACCAGAACCGAAAGCACCATGGCAGAAACGATGGTGATAGAGAACTGACGATAGATTGCCCCAGTTGCGCCGCCAAAGAAGGCCATCGGGATAAATACCGCCGACAGTACCATCGCGATCCCCACCAATGCGCCCTGGATTTGCTCCATAGACTTTTTGGTGGCTTCTTTCGGTGGTAACCCTTCCTCTTGCATCACACGTTCGACGTTCTCTACCACCACGATGGCGTCATCGACCAATAGACCTATCGCCAACACCATCCCGAACATCGTTAGGGTGTTTATCGAATAGCCAAAGGCGGAGAGAATAGCGAAAGTACCCAGCAATACGACCGGTACTGCAATCGTTGGAATCAACGTTGCCCGGAAGTTCTGCAAGAACAGATACATGACCAGGAACACCAAGATGATGGCTTCAATCAGTGTTTTAACCACTTCGTTAATGGAGATTTTAACGAATGGCGTGGTGTCGTACGGATAAACCACTTTCAACCCATTAGGGAAGAAGGGTTGTAATTTCGCCAGTTCAGCTTTTACTGCCGCAGAGGTGTCCAGGGCGTTAGCACCGGTTGCTAGTTTAATACCGATCCCTGCCGCAGGTTTACCGTTATAACGGGCGATGATGTTATAGCTTTCAGCCCCCAGTTTAACGATAGCCACATCTTTTAGTCGAACCTGAGAACCGTCAGTATTCACTTTCAACAAGATCTGACTGAACTCTTCTGCATTGGTTAAGCGGGTCTGCGCAATGATTGATGAGTTCAGTTCTTGACCGGGTACAGGTGGTGTCCCCCCTAACTGACCTGCCGCCACTTGGTTGTTCTGTACTTTAATGGCGTTAATAACATCAACCGGTGTCAGTTTGAAGTTATTCAGTTTGTGCGGATCCATCCAGATACGCATTGCGTATTGGGAACCAAACAACTGAACATCCCCCACACCGAGGGTACGGCTAATGGGATCTTTAACGTTAGAACCCACATAGTCCGCGATATCTTCTTGTTGCATGGTGCCGTCTTCAGAAATAAAGCCGGCAACCATCAGGAAGCTACTACTGGACTTTTCAACGCTCACACCTTGCTGCTGCACTTCTTGCGGCAGTAATGGCATGGCTAATTGCAGTTTGTTCTGGACCTGAACCTGAGCGATATCCGGGTCAGTGCCTGAGTTAAAGGTCAACGTCAACTGAACGTTACCGGATGAATCACTGCTGGAAGACATGTACAGCAGGTTATCGATACCGTTCATGTTCTGTTCGATAACCTGCGTTACTGTATTCTGAACAGTAGTCGCATCGGCGCCAGGATAGTTGGCGGAGATTGTAATTGCCGGCGGCGCAATGGTTGGATATTGCGCAACGGGTAATTTCATAATCGCAAGGGCACCAGCCAACATCAAAATGATGGCGAGAACCCAAGCGAAAATAGGGCGATCTATAAAGAACTTAGCCATGAATTACCGGCTCCTTTTAAGACTTCTTCGCTGTATCAGCCGGAGCTGCTTTTTGCGCCGGGTCAGTAACTTCCTGCACTTTTACCTGCACGCCCGGTCTGATTTTCTGCAAGCCGGAAACAATAAGACGATCACCTGCTTTCAATCCTTCAGTAACCAACCATTTATTCCCAATCGCTTGATTAGCAACCAGTGTGCGCATTTCAACTTTGTCATCTGCGCCAACAACCATGGCAGTTGCTTCGCCACGCGGGTTACGTGTCACACCCTGTTGAGGCACCAGCAGTGCATCAGGTCTGACACCTTCATCTAAACGGGCACGAACAAACATGCCAGGCAGTAATGCCTCGTTCGGGTTAGGGAAGATGGCACGGATGGTGATTGAACCGGTAGTTTCATCAACGGTGACACCTGAGAATTCCAATGTACCGGTTTGTGCGTATTCAACGCCGTTTTCCAGTAACAAGCGAACCTTGGCCTTGCCGTTTTCTTGCTTCAACGTGCCATCAGCCAGCTCTTTTTTCAGGCGCAAGAATTCGTCGCTTGATTGAGTAACATCGACATACATCGGGTCAAGCTGCTGAACTGTCGTCATTGCCGTTGCCTGACCACTGGTTACCAACGCACCTTCAGTGACTGAAGATTTACCGGTACGACCACTGATTGGCGAAGTAACCTGAGTATATGCCAGGTTGATACGTGCAGTTTCTACAGCAGCTTTTGCTGCCAGAACACTTGCATTAGCCTGCATCGAGCTAGACACGGCTTGGTCATATTCTTGCTTACTAATGTAATTGGTACCTAGCAATGGTTTGTAGCGATTTACCGTCAAGCGGGCAATTTCAGCGGCAGCTTGTGCTTTAGCTAAATCACCTTTGGCGCTGTCATAAGCGGCTTGATATGTGGCTGGATCAATTTGATAAAGCGATGTTCCGGCGGTGACATCACTGCCTTCAACATAGTTACGTTTAAGAATGATCCCGCTAACTTGTGGGCGAACTTCTGCAACACGGAATGCGGACGTGCGACCCGGTAGATCGGTTGTGATATTCAGTGGTGCGGCTTTCAATGTCACAATACCGACTTCAGGTGCCTGTTGAGCATGGGCTTGCGCCGCATCTTTATCATTACATCCTATAAGTACTAAGCTGCCTGAAAGTACCAGAATTGCAGCCAGAGGCATTACCCCTCTGTTTTTGCTCATAGATAAACCTCAAGTGTCCGATTTTTAATTTAATCCAATGGATCACAAGCTTTAAAACCCATTGCTGCGTAAATTATATGTGCGTGCTATGGTACATACATTCGTGAATGTATGTAAATCGCACCCCCTCGAAAAAACAACGCTATGGCACGAAAAACCAAACAGCAAGCCGAAGAGACCCGGCAACAAATTCTTGATGCCGCAGTGCGGGAATTTTCTGCGCATGGCGTTTCCGGCACTTCTCTTACCGATATTGCCGCCGCCGCAGGAGTAACCCGAGGCGCAATTTACTGGCACTTCAAGAATAAGGTAGACCTGTTCAACGAAGTTTGGGAGCTATCAGAATCTAAAATTGATCAGCTCGAATTAGAGTATCAGGCAAAATATCCTGATAATCCACTCCGCATCCTGCGTGAAATTCTTATCTATGTTCTTGTTTCTACGCGTGAGGATTGCCGACGCCGCGCACTAATGGAAATTGTATTCCATAAATGTGAGTTTGTCGGTGAGATGACCTCAGTTCATGACGCGCGTAAAGTTCTTGATTTAGCTAGTTATGAGCGAATTGAGTCGGTTTTGCAAGGTTGTATTAATGCGAATCAATTGCCCGTCAATCTTGATACTCGCCAGGCTGCAATAATCATGAGAGCTTATATTACAGGTTTGATGGAAAACTGGCTCTTTATGCCAGAAAGTTTTGATATAAAACAAGAGGCACCGGTATTAATTGATGCCTATCTGGAGATGCTAGGACATAGCCGCGCGTTGCGCAAAGGGCTAAATAGCAAGGTATCAGATTAACTGGAGGTTTATATGAGTCGTTCACTGGTTGTGATTGCCAATGGGGCCGCTTATGGCCATGAGTCATTATTTAATGCACTGCGTTTATCTATTGCGTTGAAAGAACAACAAGCCGATCTCGATTTACGCCTGTTTTTAATGTCTGACGCCGTCATTGCTGGCCTTAACGGGCAACAGCCTCGCGAAGGTTATAATTTACAACAAATGCTTGAGATTCTTACAGCACAAAATGTTGCGGTGAAGTTATGTAAAACTTGCGCCGATGCCAGGGGTGTGAGTGGGTTAACGCTGGTTGATGGTGTCGAAATTGGCACGTTGGTTGAGTTGGCTCAATGGACGTTAGCTGCGGATAAAGTTCTCACATTTTAATTAATGTGGGGGGATTGCTCTATGATTCCCGAATCAACCGATATTGCAGGCTGTTACATCCTATTCAGCAACAACTGCGTAACAGCCCGCATTATTACAGCTATTAACGCTCTGAAAGATTTTTCTTATTATGACTCGGGACTGAACGTGATAGGATTTCAGTCTCTCTGTTGAAATGAAGTTCAAATATGAGCGGCAGATCCCACAATCAATATTCATCACCTTTATCCATACCAGCTATGACGCCAGTGGGTGCATTTTTATCGCGCCTTCAGGTAATGCTTATCCTGCTTATAATTGCCTTTATATGTTCGCCATCGACTTTTGCATCGGGAATCAATATTGATGTGCCGACCCGCACAGAGGTATTAAGCCAACTGGATGCATTATCAAAACAAAAGATATTGTCGCCCGCGGAAAAGTTAGCACAGCAAGATCTGACGAAAACGTTGGAATACCTCGATACCATTGAGCGCACCAAGCAAGAGGCCAGCCAACTTAAACAACAACTGGCACAAGCACCAGTGAAATTACGTCAGGCAACAGAGGGGCTGGATGCGCTTAAGAATAGTACTGCGGATACGCTGACCCGTGAGTCCTTGGTAAGTTATTCATTGCGCCAATTGGAATCACGCCTAAATGAAACGCTGGATGATTTACAATCAGCGCAGGAAGATCTCTCCGCTTATAACAGCCAGTTAATCTCCTTACAAACTCAGCCCGAGCGGGTACAGAGTGCGATGTATAACGCATCAATGCGTTTAATGCAAATTCGCAATCAACTCAATGGATTAGCGCCAACTCAAGAGGTTTTGCGACCAACCCAGCAACAAGAGTTATTGACTGAGCAGGTGATGTTAAATGCGCAGTTGGATTTACAGCGAAAAAATCTGGAAGCGAATACGACCCTACAGGATTTGCTGCAAAAACAACGGGATTACACCACTGCGCACATAAACCAACTGGAGCGTTATGTTCAGCTACTGCAAGAGGTGGTCAGCGGTAAACGGTTAATACTGTCAGAAAAAACAGCCAAAGAAGCACAAGCACCTAATGATGCCACTGACATCCAAAATGATCCGTTAGTTAGCCGAGAACTGACGATTAACAAAGAATTAAGTCAGCGGCTGATTAATGCCACGAAAGAAGGCAATACTCTAGTACAACAGAATATCAGAGTTAAAAACTGGCTGGATCGCGCACTGCAATCGGAGCGTAACTTAAAAGAACAAATTACCGTACTGCGCGGTAGTTTGTTGCTTTCACGTATTCTGTACCAGCAGCAACTCAATTTACCCACGGCTGGCTTGATAACCAATATGGGGCCACGTATCGCTGACTTGCGCTTGGAGCAATTTGAAATAAACCAGCAACGTGACCAGCTATTCCAGGGGGATGACTATATCCAAACCCTGATGAATGACAGTAAAGAGAAAATCAGCCCTGATGTAGAAGACGCTCTGGGGCAAATTGTTGATATCCGCCGTGAGCTACTGGATCAGTTGAATAAGCAGTTGGGTAACCAACTGACACTGGCTATCAATCTGCAAATAAACCAACAGCAGTTACTCAGCGTCAATGAATCGCTGCAACATACACTGACACAGCAGATTTTTTGGGTTAGCAGTAATAAACCGATGGATTGGTCTTGGCTAAAAGCCTTACCGGGGGCGCTTAAAGCTGAACTGAGTAATTTTCACTTTAGCCTGTCACCGGGTGATGTGTTGTCGGGGTTGATCAAATCAGTGATGTTCCTACTGCCTATGTTGATTGTGGTGGGGGTGATACGGTCACGCTATAGCATTATCAATAAACATTTGGATCGGCTGGCGGCTGACGTCGGGCAACTTAAGCACGACAGTCAAATGCATACGCCAAATGCCATTATGCTGACTTTACTGAAAGTCTTGCCAGGGGCCTTAATCATTCTAGGTTTTGGTTACTGGTGTCTGCGTTCAGACTTTAATCTCAGTGACTTCCTCTGGAGCTTCTTCCAACGTTTGGCACTGTTCTGGCTGATATTTGACCTGACCTATCGCATGCTCTCGCCAGGGGGAATTACCGAGCGACACTTTATGATTGCGGCTGACCGGTGTGCACATTATCGCCGCCAAATGGTGCGATTAGGGGGCGCATTGTTGCCGGTGATATTCTGGTCAGAATTGGGTGAGAAAAGTCCGCTTCGATTGGTCGATGATGTCATTGGACAAATTGTTATTGTTATTGCTCTGGCACTGCTGGCCTTGTTTGTCTATCCATTCTGTCGTGATAGCTGGCGTGAAAAAGATTCCCATGCGGTGCGATTGGTGATTGTGACTGCGGTTGCGGTAACCCCCATCATTTTGATTGGATTAATGGTGGCAGGGTATTTCTATACAACGTTGCAACTGGCTGGCCGCTGGATAGATAGTCTGTATTTATTATTCCTGTGGAATATCGTTTACCTGACGGCAATTCGAGGTTTAGGGGTTGCTGCGCGGCGTTTGGCCTATCGTAGGGCAATTGCCCGGCGGCAAAGTTTGGTGAAAGAGGGGGCTGAAGGTGGTGAACCGGTTGAAGAGCCGCCATTGGCCTTGGACCAAATTAACCAACAATCATTGCGCCTGACAACGATGGCGCTCTTCCTGATTTTTGCGACTTGTTTCTATTGGATTTGGGCGGACCTGATAACGGTTATCTCCTATCTGGACAGTATATCTCTGTGGCATTACACCTCGACGGTCGCTGGTGCCAGCGTAACGCAGGCTGTGACTTTGGGGAATATGCTGGTGGCTTGGATGGCATTGGTGGTTGCCTATGTTCTGACTCGTAACTTGCCAGGCTTACTGGAAGTCGTGGTGCTGTCGCGCCTGCAACTACGCCAAGGGACTTCTTATGCCATCACTACTATTCTGACTTATTTTATTACGGCTGTCGGGGGGATAACCGCGCTCAGCTCACTCGGTGTTTCGTGGGATAAATTGCAATGGCTAGTAGCGGCCTTGTCTGTTGGTTTGGGTTTTGGCTTGCAGGAAATTTTCGCCAACTTTGTATCAGGTTTGATTATTCTGTTTGAACGGCCTGTTCGTATCGGCGATACCATTACTATCGGTACTTTTTCTGGGAATGTCAGCAAGATACGCATCCGCGCGACGACAATTACCGATTTTGACCGTAAAGAAGTCATTATTCCAAACAAAGCATTTGTTACCGAACGCCTGATCAACTGGTCACTGTCAGATACCATTACGCGTATCATCATTAAAGTTGGTGTTGCCTATGGTTCCGATCTGGCGAAAGTAAAAGATGTGCTGTTGCAAGCCGCTCATGAGAATCCGCGCGTTATGGTTGATCCTGAACCACAAGTTTTCTTCCTAAACTTCGGCTCCAGCACTCTTGATCACGAGTTACGGTTGTATGTCCGTGAACTCAGGGATCGCAGCTATACGGTGGATGAATTGAACAGGGCTATTGATAAGTTATGTCGTGAAAATGACATTAATATCGCTTTTAACCAGTTGGAAGTATATCTGCACAAACCGGATGGTACCGAGGTTCAGGAAGTCAGTCGGCCGCTTGATAAACAAGGCTTACCGGCTGAGCAATCGGATTTGGGGGATACTAAGCCTGACTTACCGGATATCAATAAGCCGCTTGCTTAAGGTATTTGTCTGTACAGACAGAGTAGCGCACCATTCTTGATGGAGTCGCTATGGGTAGGTTCATATAGTGAGTATCACTGAGGCGACACTCTGGTGTATCGCCTTGGTTGAACCTCAGAAGTGATATCTTCAATCTGAGTTTTGGTGGCGGAGCTTACGCTGATAATCAAGTTGCACTATCGCTAACGCCGCCAGTGCTGTCTCGGGCGCTATCTCATTGCATTCCAGCAGATAGATAAGATCTACTGCCAGTTGCAGTTCTGGTGGTGCTTTTTCAACTGACATAATCTAACCAACATTTGATTTGCAGTTAATCGGGAAGTCAGGTGTGAATATCTTGCTCGGGTTCCACCTGACCTGATTCAAACTATATATCTAATAGATTTCAACATACCCAATAGATTTCAACATGCTGGAAGGTGATAAGCGAGGCAACACCGATGAGCTGACTCCAGTCAGTAATTCGGGGGAGCGCAAGCCGTCAACATCTGCACTTGAAACAGGGCGGGCATAAAACATTATAGAGAACTATTTGTTGTCGGAACCTCAATGATTCAAAAAATGTGACAAATATTCAAAAACCGTTCTCTTTTTTCTCAATACTGCGCTCTATTCTTATCAACGCCTGCCGGCAGCGCATTAGACGCCCCTCAAGTGCTGCGAGCTCCTTCTGTATTTTCTGCTGCTCGGATAACAAACTTTGCTTACCCAGTTGGCTCTCTCTATCGTGAATCATAGCCAGTATCCGCCGCTCATAATCCTGATGCTCAGCCAGCTTATGGTAAGGGTCCAATTTGTTATCCCTGGGCTCAGGATTTGATTTTCTTAATTTTTGAGTGGCTAATTCTCTTTGTAATGCAGAAATCTGAGCAACCAGCTTTTCAGCCAGAAAAGCGACCTGTTGTGTGCGATTTTCTGCAACTACTTGCTTCAGTTGTGCCATATTTTTCCGTACTTCCTGTAGATAATCGCGAAACCGATTACCATGATTACCAAACAGGTTGAGATCAAAACGGGCTTGCTGAGACGGCGTGTTTGCCTGAGGGCCAACTTGTGCCGACAGCGCTTCAATTTGGCTTTCAAGCACCTGCAATAATTTTTCCGTACTCATGGCGCTTCTCCTGGGCATTTCCCGCCAGCTTGCCTTCGAATGGTGGCAGATACAAGCACGAGGGAGGGGAAATACAATAGATACCGATGTATCGTGTAAGTTATGGCAAGAATATCTGTTGATGATGGTCAACGCATGGGTTAATGATAACGTCTCATTAAAGTGCTAATAAAGGGAGCTTATGTCTCGTTGGTTTTTAATAACGGTGGGTTGGCTGGCAGTGATATTGGCAACGTTAGGTGTCGTGCTTCCTTTGTTACCTACTACGCCGTTTTTGCTGTTGGCTGCCTGGTGTTTTGCACGATCCTCCCCTCGATTTCATCACTGGTTGCTCTATCGTTCATGGTTTGGCAGCTATATACGTACCTGGCAACAACATCGAGCATTGCCTGCGGGCACTAAGTCGAAAGCAATATTCATTACCATACTTACATTTGCTGTTTCACTTTGGTTGGTGAAAATCTGGTGGGTGAGAGGCATATTACTTATCATGTTAACCCTACTGTTGACCTTTATGTGGCGAATGCCAGTTATTGACCTATCGCAACAAAAACGGCGCTGAGCAATTCACACCAGTTGCATTTTAGTGCCAGTTTGCATAGATTTGAGCGTTTTCGTGCGCGGGGTAATCCTTCGTTGCCTCCTTAATGTTAAGGATGCGGTGACGTAGACTATCGGAGTATTATCGATAGTGGGACTAAGTTACTCAGCCGATGCCATTTAACATCGACTGACCGCGCTTAAGTATGTACAGCAGTTTTATCAGGCACAAATTATGACCGCTACTGCACCTAAGACAGCACAACAGTTTCAATATATTAAAGACAGTATCAAAACCATCCCCGATTATCCAAAAGCGGGAATACTGTTTCGTGATGTGACCAGCTTGCTAGAAGATCCATTAGCCTATGCCGCCAGCATCGAATTGCTGGTAGAGCGCTATCTGGATAAAGGCGTGACCAAAGTAGTGGGTACTGAAGCTCGCGGTTTTCTCTTTGGTGCGCCGGTAGCCCTGTCGCTGGGTGTCGGTTTTGTTCCGGTGCGTAAACCCGGTAAATTGCCTCGGGAAACTATCAGCGAAAGCTATGAGTTGGAGTATGGCACTGACGAACTTGAGATCCATACCGATAGCATTAAACCGGGCGATAACGTCTTGGTGATTGATGATTTACTGGCAACTGGCGGCACAATCGAGGCGACGGTTAAGCTTATCCGTCGGCTGGGTGGTAAAGTGACTGACGCCGCATTTGTGATTGATTTACCTGAACTGGGCGGCGAAGCGCGTCTGACTCAGCAAGGGATCACTTGCTATAGTTTGGTTTCGTTCAGCGGGCATTGATTTTATCCTCCCAAGAACGTGGAGTTGCAGGTGGGCTGCAAGTGAATATATCCCGCCAGGTAGTTGATTTTGGTAAATGAACGCAGCCAACACTCTCTGGACTGAAAGATGCCAGGTATAACAATCTGGTGGTCATCAACGGTGACCGCCAGATTATTCGATGAATATCGGGAAAATATTATCAATGCAAACTGCTATTCACTTATTAGAGTGGCAGCGAATAAATACGTGAAGATTCGCCCCATGGGTGATAACCCAATCCAGTAAAAGTAAAACCATACTTTTCGTAAAACCCGATATGGTCAGTACATAAATGTAGTGTATCAAAACCTAATTGTTTGGTTTCTTTAGCAATATGCTTGATCAGTAATTGACCATAAGCATGCCCCCGGTGTTGCTCTTCAATATAAAGTGCACATAACCAAGGATACAGATCCATACGGCTAATAAAGTCATTGGTGATTAACCCCGCGCAACCAATAACTTCATTATTCATCTCCATCAAATACCATTGAGGTAAAGGATTTTTAGCTTCAATACAATGACTGATGCAATCCTGATAAAGCATTTTAGTCTCTTCCGTGGCCCACTTATTCTGAAAATAGCGTATAGATTCATCTTTATACTCAGGGTGGCTTCTCACTGAGATGATTTTTATCATTGTTGTGTTCCTAACACACTAATTATACTTACTATTTTTGGTAAAGATCCCAGCGATTACCGTAAATATCTTCGAACACAACCACCATGCCATATTCCTCTTTGCGAGGTTCTTCGCAGAATGTCACTCCTTTTGACTTCATCAATTCATAATCACGCCAGAAGTTATCCGTCTCAAGAAAAAGGAATACTCGACCACCGCATTGATTACCAATAAACGCAGCTTGCTGGTCATTGGATGCTCGAGCCAGCAATAAACGACACTCACTGTCTTCTGTCGGCGAGACCGACACCCAACGCTTCCCTGGTTGTACCTCATCTTCTCGCAGAAAAAAGCCCAGTTTTTCGGTATAAAATTCAATGGCTTTATCGTAATCATCAACTACGATAGCAATGTAGCCCATCCCTCTTTTTTTACTTGTCATAAATCCATCCATTGTTAATTGACCCAAACTGGATACTACTGCTTATTAACTATAACGTCTTGGTAGCCCTGTTTCAGCATCCATTAAAATGCCGTACAAAATCCAGCGTTCAGGGACGTAACATTACAATCTGCGGGTCAGATAGGGGCACCGTAGCGTTCACCCAATGCTTGAGCATTACACACCTTGCTTTAATTGTCTGATACTCAGGTCGCTCGGTTCATTCTGGCCTGTACTTTCAGGTGTTCAAGAGTGTGATGACACGCGACCGCTGTTCGATCTCAGCTAAAATCTTGTCGATAGATTTGGATGCCTTTTTCTCTGTTGCAGAAACTAAGAATGATTTATTACTGCATCGCAGGGCACAAAGAATCGACAAGTCTACCGCCACAAAGTAAATTTGTGGGAATGACGATGGGCGTACTGGTACACTAAGATTCAGCCTGTAGCTATCAGGGTTAATGTGTTCAAAAACAGACCGCTCAATATATGTAGGTTAAATTGTGGTTTTTTTATTGGCGATTAAAATATTATTTATAAATCAATGATGAAGTATTAATGAGCTATCAGGTCCTTGCCCGTAAGTGGCGCCCCCAAACGTTCGCAGACGTCGTTGGTCAGGAACATGTCCTGACGGCGCTGGCCAATGGCCTTTCATTAGGGCGTATCCATCACGCCTATCTATTCTCCGGTACCCGTGGCGTTGGTAAAACGTCTATTGCCCGGCTGTTAGCCAAAGGTCTTAACTGCGAAACGGGCATTACCGCGACGCCTTGCGGTACCTGTGCTAACTGCCTGGAGATTGAGCAAGGCCGTTTTGTTGATCTGATCGAGATAGACGCCGCCTCGCGCACGAAAGTAGAAGATACCCGAGAACTGCTGGATAACGTTCAATATGCGCCAGCCCGTGGCCGCTTCAAAGTGTACTTAATTGATGAAGTGCATATGCTGTCGCGCCACAGTTTCAATGCGCTACTAAAAACGCTTGAAGAGCCGCCAGCTCATGTGAAATTCTTGCTGGCGACCACGGATCCACAGAAACTGCCGGTGACCATCCTTTCCCGCTGTTTGCAATTCCATCTCAAAGTGATCGATGTTGAGGTTATCCGTGGGCAGCTTGAAAAAATATTGCTGGCAGAGCAAATCAGTAGTGATGCTCGTGCATTGCAGTTACTGGCACGGGCGGCCGATGGTAGTATGCGCGATGCGCTCAGCCTGACAGATCAGGCCGTTGCGATGGGCGATGGGCATGTGACTACAGCCACTGTTAGCCAAATGCTGGGAACGCTGGATGACGAGCAACCCTT
The DNA here is from genome assembly GCF_002073315.2 of Yersinia sp. FDAARGOS_228. Classification (NCBI taxonomy): domain Bacteria; kingdom Pseudomonadati; phylum Pseudomonadota; class Gammaproteobacteria; order Enterobacterales; family Yersiniaceae; genus Yersinia; species Yersinia sp. FDAARGOS_228. The sequence goes on along the minus strand of NZ_CP020409.2, from coordinate 4,371,710 downwards.
GGCGATTATCGAGGCGCTGGTCAGTGCTGATGGTGCGCGAGTGATGGCGCAGGTAGAACAAGCGGCATCTCGTGGTGTTGATTGGGAAAACTTATTGGTTGAAACCCTAAGCTTGCTGCACCGGATTGCGATGGTACAACTGCTGCCATCAATGTTGGATAACCATTATGCGACGGTTGAGCCTCGGTTACGCGAACTGGCTCGCACATTGCCGCCTACAGATATCCAGCTATATTATCAAATACTGTTGATGGGCCGTAAAGAGCTGGCTTATGCGCCAGATCGCCGCATGGGGGTCGAAATGACCTTATTGCGTGCGCTGGCCTTTCATCCTAAAGCAATAATCGCTGAACCGCAGATTGTTCCTGTCAGTGCGCCAGCAGCCATTGCAGGTAATAACGCACCTCAGTACGCCCAAAATACCCAACAACCTGTATCGACTCACTCAGCCGTGCCATCGCAAGATGCACCGCCGCTAGGGCTTGCCGCTGACGTGGGTACTCAACTACCCGATTCGACTGCGCAGCTTCTTCAGGCGCGAACCCAGTTGTTGCGGCAATCCGGGGCAACCACACCAAAAAAGAATGAGCCGGCAGCGCCAGGAAAAGCGCGGCCGGCAACCTCGGCACTGGAGCGTCTCGCTTCGGTGACTGAGCGCAGCCAGCAGCGTCTGGCTGCTAAATCAACCGAAGAAAAGAAACCGGCCAAGAAAGAAGCTTATCGCTGGACCGCGCAGAATCAGCCTGAAACGGTGGCTGAGCCAGTTACCACGCCTAAGGCATTGCGCTCTGCGTTAGAGCATGAAAAAACACCGGAGCTTTCTGCTAAGTTGGCTGAAGAGGCTATGGTGCGGGATCCTTGGGCGGCAGAGATAGATAAGTTGCATATTCCGAAATTGGTACAGCAACTTGCGCTGAATGCATTTAAAGAAGTAATAGAACCGGGTAATATCTGCCTTCACCTGCGTTCTAGCCAGCGCCATTTAAATTCGCCCTCGGCACAAAAAACGCTGGGCGATGCATTGAGTGAATTACACGGTAATGCTGTCACACTTAGCGTTATCGAAGATGACAACCCGGCGGAACGTACTCCGCTGGAATGGCGGCAGGCCATTTATGAAGAAAAACTGGCACAAGCACGCCAGTCGATTATTGCGGATAATAATATTCAGACACTGCGTCGTTTCTTCGATGCAGAATTGGATGAAGAGAGTATCCGGCCGGTTTAACCGCTGCGATAAGTGCATGGTGTACTGACGCGGCCCCTTGCTATGAGAGATGACTATGTTTGGTAAAGGCGGTATTGGCAATTTAATGAAACAAGCCCAGCAGATGCAGGAAAAAATGCAGCAGATGCAGGAAGAAGTCGCCAAATTGGAAGTTACCGGTGAATCTGGCGCGGGCTTGGTAAAAGTAACCATCAATGGGGCGCACAACTGCCGCCGGGTTGAAATTGACCCAAGCCTATTGGTTGAAGAAGATAAAGAAATGCTGGAAGATTTGATTGCTGCGGCATTGAACGATGCTGCTCGTCGTATCGATGAAACGCAAAAAGAGAAAATGGCTTCTGTCTCCAGTGGTATGCAATTACCACCAGGCTTTAAGATGCCGTTCTGATGCAAACCAGTCCACTCCTTGAATCATTAATGGAGGCGTTGCGTTGCCTGCCGGGCGTTGGCCCGAAATCAGCGCAACGCATGGCATTCCAACTGCTACAGCGTGATCGTAGTGGTGGAATGCGGCTGGCGCAGTCATTGACCCGTGCGATGTCTGAAATCGGTCACTGTGCGGATTGCCGTACATTTACCGAGCAAGACCGTTGCACCATCTGCTCCAACCCGCGCCGGCAGCAGAATGGTCAGATCTGCGTGGTCGAAAGCCCGGCAGATATCCATGCTATTGAACAAACTGGCCAGTTCGGCGGGCGTTACTTTGTGCTGATGGGGCATTTATCCCCCATGGATGGTATTGGCCCTGGCGATATTGGCTTGGATTTACTTGAAAAACGGCTTGAAACTGAAACTATCACTGAAGTCATTTTGGCAACTAATCCGACCGTCGAAGGGGACGCCACTGCCAACTATATCGGTCAGATGTGTGGTCAGTATGGCGTATTAGCCAGCCGTATCGCTCATGGTGTACCGGTAGGCGGTGAACTGGAAATGGTTGATGGTACGACATTATCGCATTCACTGGCCGGGCGTAATCCTATTAAGTATTGATCCCATTCTTTACTGTGGGCGACAGTCTTGTTATTGATTATCTTACGAATAAATTCGTTAGGGATAATAAGTCAATCGCCCTCAATTCTCTGTTTTTTTCTACCCTCATACTTGAAACTTTCACCTATTGGCCCCATCTGATACTCATTGTTCGATTTTATGTACCTGTCGGTAATTTGGATTGAGGTAATTAATGAGTATGAAAGGTCAAGAAACCCGTGGATTCCAGTCTGAAGTAAAACAACTCCTCCATTTGATGATTCACTCGCTTTATTCCAATAAAGAAATTTTCTTGCGCGAGCTGATCTCTAATGCCTCTGATGCGGCTGACAAACTGCGTTTCCGCGCGCTGTCTAATCCTGAATTATTTGAGGGCGACGGTGAGCTGAGAGTGCGTTTATCCTGTGATAAAGAAAAGCGTACTTTGACTCTAAGCGATAACGGCATTGGTATGAGCCGTGATGAAGTTATTGATAACCTTGGTACCATCGCGAAGTCAGGGACTAAATCATTCCTTGAGTCTATTGGTTCAGATCAAGCCAAAGATAGCCAATTAATCGGCCAGTTTGGTGTCGGTTTCTACTCCGCATTTATCGTGGCAGATAAAGTCACCGTCCGTACCCGTGCTGCCGGTGCGCCTGCTGATGCTGGCGTATTTTGGGAATCAGCAGGCGAGGGTGACTACACCATTGCTGATATCACTAAAGAAGAGCGTGGTACTGAGATAACCCTGCATCTGCGTGAAGGTGAAGACGAATATCTGGATGATTGGCGCTTGCGCTCAGTCATCAGCAAATATTCAGACCATATTGCCTTGCCTGTTGAAATTCAAAGCAAAAACGAAGAAGACGGCACGGTCACCTGGGAGAAAATCAATAAAGCTCAGGCATTATGGACGCGCGGCAAAGCAGAGATAACTGACGACGAATATAAAGCATTTTATAAGCATATCGCGCACGATTTCACCGACCCGATGAGTTGGAGCCATAACCGCGTTGAAGGTAAGCAGGAATACACCAGCTTGCTGTATATTCCGGCACAGGCCCCGTGGGACATGTGGAATCGCGATCATAAGCATGGTTTGAAACTTTACGTGCAGCGCGTGTTCATTATGGATGATGCTGAACAGTTCATGCCGAATTACCTGCGTTTTGTTCGTGGTTTAATAGATTCTAATGATCTGCCGCTGAACGTCTCGCGTGAGATTCTGCAAGACAGCCGCATTACTCAGAATCTACGTAGTGCACTGACTAAACGTGTGCTGCAAATGTTGGAAAAACTGGCTAAAGACGATGCTGAGAAATATCAGCAGTTCTGGCAACAGTTTGGTATGGCGCTTAAGGAAGGCCCAGCAGAAGACGGTAGCAATAGAGAAACTATCGCCAAGTTACTGCGCTTTGCTTCAACCCATACCGACAGCTCAGCGCAAACTGTGTCCCTGGAAGACTATGTCAGCCGTATGACTGAAGGGCAGGAGAAGATTTATTACATCACTGCTGACAGCTATGCTGCGGCGAAGAACAGCCCTCATCTGGAACTGTTCCGCAAGAAAGGCATTGAAGTTTTGCTGTTATCTGACCGTATCGATGAATGGATGATGAGCTACTTGACCGAATTTGACGGTAAAGTCTTCCAGTCAGTCAGCAAAGCAGATGATTCACTGAATAAGTTGGCAGATGAAGAGCGTCCAGATCAGCAAGAGGCCGACAAAGCGTTGGAGCCATTCGTTGAGCGCGTTAAAACCCTACTGGGTGAACGTGTGAAAGATGTCCGCCTGACGCATCGTTTGACGGATACTCCAGCGATAGTGACAACTGATGCTGATGAAATGAGCACACAGATGGCGAAATTGTTTGCTGCTGCCGGCCAACAGGCACCGGAAGTGAAGTACATCTTTGAATTAAACCCTGAACATGGCTTGGTTAAACGCGCTGCTGATGTGGCGGACGAAACACAGTTTGCTGAATGGGTCGAGTTATTACTGGATCAAGCGCTATTAGCTGAACGGGGAACATTAGATGATCCTAATCAGTTCATTCGCAGAATGAATCAGTTATTAACGGCTTAATTGAGTAATAGAACGCCTCGGATAGTGCATTATCTGGGGCGTTTTTTCATCTGTTTTCAGTAGGTTAATTTTTTATTTCTCTTTGGTATTACAGATTCCCCCCCGCTAACCGGCCTCGCGCGCCTTGAGCCAACCCCCCTGAAAATGGTATGGTTGCTTGTTTTCCGCAATTTCGATTTTTTTAAGAGCTTATCCCAGTTAGCGTCATTGTTGCAGCCAGTTTGGACATGGGCAGCGCGGAAGAACCGGAGCGTACACATCGTATGTGAGGATTCTGAGCACTGCCTTGGTTCAAAATGGCAAATAAAATAGCCCTAATGGGATGGCTCTAAGTAAAAACACATAGAAAAACTACATAGCAAGGGGATTTACGCAATGCGTATCATTCTGCTGGGCGCTCCGGGCGCTGGTAAGGGTACTCAGGCTCAATTCATCATGGAGAAATACGGTATTCCGCAAATCTCTACTGGTGATATGTTGCGCGCCGCTGTAAAAGCTGGTTCTGAGTTAGGTCTGAAAGCGAAAGAAATAATGGATGCCGGCAAGCTGGTTACTGATGAGCTGGTTATCGCATTGGTTAAAGAGCGCATCACCCAGGACGATTGCCGTGACGGTTTCCTGCTCGACGGGTTCCCACGTACTATTCCTCAGGCTGATGCCATGAAAGAAGCCGGCATCAAGGTTGATTATGTGCTGGAGTTTGATGTGCCAGACGAGTTGATTGTTGAGCGCATCGTCGGGCGTCGGGTACATGCTGCTTCAGGCCGTGTTTATCACATTAAATTCAACCCACCTAAAGTTGAAAATAAAGATGATGTGACAGGCGATGAACTTACTATTCGTAAAGACGATCAGGAAGCCACTGTTCGCAAACGTCTGATCGAATATCATCAACAAACTGCACCATTAGTTTCTTACTATCGTAAAGAAGCTGATGCAGGTAATACGCAATATTTTAAACTGGACGGAACCCGTAAAGTAGCAGAAGTCAGTGCAGAACTGGCGACTATCCTCGGTTAATTCTGGATGGTAAGATAGCTAAGGCGGCCTAAGGTCGCCTTTCTCATTTTACGGTTCTGGTTGCGGGCTTATTCGTAAGTTCGAATAATAGGCGTAGTATCCTCCACAAGGATTTTGCATCATGCAAAGCAAGCTCGGCGTATTAATGGTCAACTTGGGGACACCGGACGCCCCAACACCGCAAGCAGTAAAACGCTATCTGGCTGAGTTCCTGAGTGACCGCCGGGTGGTTGATACTTCCCCATGGCTGTGGTGGCCTTTGTTGCGTGGCGTCATTTTGCCTATTCGATCTCCTCGCGTAGCTAAATTATACCAATCAGTTTGGATGGAAGAGGGGTCACCGTTATTGGTCTATAGTCGGCGGCAACAGAAAGCATTGGCGGCACGTATGCCAGAGATCCCCGTTGAGTTAGGCATGAGTTATGGTTCACCAAATCTGCCAGATGCTATTGATAAGTTGTTAGCCCAAGGGGTGACTAAGCTGGTGGTTTTGCCGCTTTATCCGCAATATTCCTGTTCAACCAGTGCGGCTGTGTGGGACGCTGTTGCCCGTATTCTGAAAGGGTACCGTCGGTTGCCGTCAGTCTCTTTTATCCGTGATTATGCAGAACATCCCGCCTATATTTCGGCGTTACAACAAAGTGTTGAACGGGCTTTCGTGCAGCATGGTAAACCTGACAGATTAATCCTTTCCTTCCATGGTATTCCTAAGCGCTATGCCCGACTGGGGGATGATTATCCACAACGCTGTGAAGATACCAGCCGTGCTTTACGTGGCAAGTTGGCGTTACCAGCCGAACACATCATGATGACATATCAGTCTCGCTTTGGCCGCGAACCTTGGTTAACCCCTTATACCGACGAGACACTAAAAAGTCTTCCAGCTCAAGGTATTAAGCATATTCAGCTTATCTGCCCCGGTTTTTCTGCCGATTGTCTTGAAACACTGGAGGAGATCAAGGAGCAGAACAGGGAGATTTTCATGCACGCTGGTGGCGAGAAATTTGAGTATATTCCAGCATTGAATGACGATGAGGGGCATATAGACCTTTTAGAACAGCTAGTTAGAGATCATTTGTAGTGTTAGTGGCAAAATGGTGTTATGACGACTATATTCATATTTGTTGAAATAGTTACATGTGGAAGTAAATTTTCCAGACTCAATAAAGTTAACTGAGTGTTTTTTATTTTTAAATCAGAATAAACCGAATTGATATTTTCATATTTTCGTGATGTCAATTAGCCAGTACAGTGAAATATCCAAAAATGATATATTTCAGATTTTTCTTGTAATAATGGGTTATATGTAAGAAAATTAAAGGCTATATTATAATTTCGCAAATTTTGATGTTTTTCAGAAAGTGCCGTTTAGCCGTCTTGTCAACTGAATCAGTGATATGACTTTAGGTAAGACCTTGGATTACAAGATTTTTTTAAAATCAGCGCATTGGTTGCTGTGAGCCAAGGGCGGTAGCATATCTATAATTCAATGCTTTTGGCGTAATTGCATGATTTTAATTGAATAATTTTTTCTTTTAGAAATGAAGTAAATTTTTATACTTGACATGTATATCGATATTTTTGGTGCGAAAAGTCCAAATATTAATACCATTTTTATAATAAATTAGCTGAGTTTGAATTTATGTCTTTAAATATAAAATTACAGCCATCAGGCATTACTTTTAATGCTGGTGAAACGGCAACTATCTTAGATTCTGCTTTAGAAAATAATATCAATATCGAATATAGCTGCAAAGATGGTACTTGTGGTTCTTGCAAAGCGAAATTAATTTCTGGAGAAATAGAACAAGGTGAAAATAGTGCCCTAACTAACGAAGATATTTCCAATGGATTTATTCTCACTTGTTGTTCAAAACCAAAAACCAATATAGAAATTAATGTTAATTATTATCCTGAGTTAAGCCATATAAAGAAAAAAACATATCCATGTAAACTTGATAATATTGAAATTATCGGTTCAGATATTGCTATATTGAGTCTGCGCTTACCCCCAACTGCAAGAATAGAGTATTTGGCTGGTCAATTTATTGATTTAATTATCAATGGGCAGCGTCGCAGCTATTCTATTGCAAATGCTTCTGGTGGGAATATTGAGTTACATATAAGAAAAGTAAGTAACGGTGTATTCAGCCAAATCATTTTTAATGAACTTAAATTGCAACAACTTCTTCGTATTGAAGGACCACAAGGAACATTCTTTGTTCGTGATAATGATCGCCCGTTAATATTTTTAGCTGGAGGAACAGGATTTGCTCCAGTTAAGGCAATGGTTGAAGAGCTTATAAATAAAAATGACCAGCGACCGATACATATTTATTGGGGAATGCCTCAAGGTAGACTTTTCTATTCTGATATAGTTAATAAATGGTCAGTAGAATATCCGAATATCCAATATGTCCCCGTTGTTTCTGAAGAAGATAGTTCTTGGCATGGGCAAACAGGATTCGTTCATCAGGCGGTAATAAACGATTTTCCTGATCTAAGTAACTTCAGTGTTTATGCCTGTGGTTCACTCGCTATGATTTCTGCGGCACATCAGGAATTTGTTGAATATGGGCTGGCTGAAGACCAATTTTTCTCTGATGCCTTCGTTTCATCAAAGTAATTATCAATGGAGAGTAAAGTGAAAGCAGTTATTCTTGCAGGTGGTTTAGGAACTCGTCTTAGTGAAGAAACGGTAGTTAAACCAAAACCGATGGTAGAGATCGGCGGAATGCCTATTTTATGGCATATTATGAAACTCTATTCTGCTCACGGGATTAATGATTTCATTATCTGCTGTGGTTACAAGGGATATGTAATAAAAGAATATTTTGCTAACTACTTTATGCATATGTCCGATATCACTTTCTCTATGCTCGACAATGAAATGAAAGTACACCAAAAACGAGTTGAACCGTGGAATGTAACACTGGTTGATACTGGTGAAAACTCTATGACCGGTGGCCGTTTGAAACGTGTCAAAGATTATGTAAAAGATGACGAAGCATTTTGTTTTACTTACGGTGATGGTGTTGGTGATATAAATATTACTGAGTTGATTAACTTCCATAAAACACATGGTAAACAGGCTACATTAACGGCAACTTTTCCTCCTGGCCGTTTTGGTGCATTGGATATTAAAGATAGACAAGTCCGTAGTTTTAAAGAAAAACCTAAAGGTGATGGCGCAATGATTAATGGCGGCTATTTTGTTCTATCTCCTAAAGTTATCGATCTTATTGATGGCGATAAATCTACTTGGGAACAAGAGCCACTAATGACGTTGGCTGAAAAAGGTGAATTGATGGCTTACGAGCACACCGGTTTTTGGCAGCCAATGGATACTTTGCGTGACAAAGTCTATCTGCATGAATTATGGGAAGAAGGCCGGGCGCCTTGGAAAGTTTGGGAATAAATAACATGATCGATAAAAGTTTTTGGCAAGGTAAACGCGTTTTTATTACTGGACATACCGGTTTTAAAGGTGGTTGGCTAAGTTTATGGTTGCAAAATATGGGGGCGACAGTAAAGGGCTATGCATTGGCAGCACCAACAGAACCAAGTTTATTTGAAGCTGCGCGTGTTGCCGATGACATGATTTCGGAAATCGGTGATATTCGTAACTATGACCAATTACTAAAATCAATCAGCGACTTTAAGCCTGAAATTGTTTTCCATATGGCTGCACAACCTTTAGTCCGTTTGTCTTACTCAGAACCTGTTGAAACTTATTCGACTAATGTTATGGGTACCGTTTATCTGCTGGAAGCTGTTCGACATGTTGGCGGTGTCAAAGCCATTATTAATATCACCAGTGATAAATGCTATGATAATAAAGAATGGGTTTGGGGATACCGGGAAAATGAAGCTATGGGGGGATATGATCCCTACTCAAACAGTAAAGGTTGCGCTGAGCTAGTCACATCCTCCTATCGAAATTCTTTTTTTAATCCAGCTAAATATGAACAACATGGCAGCGCACTTGCAACAGTGCGCGCTGGTAATGTTATTGGTGGTGGTGATTGGGCACTAGATAGGGTAGTTCCTGATATTTTACGCGCATTTGAAAGATCAATCCCTGTTATTATTCGCAATCCACATGCAATTCGCCCATGGCAACATGTATTAGAACCACTGTCCGGTTATTTATTGCTGGCGCAAAAAATGTACTCTGAGGGTACTCAGTTTGGTGAAGGTTGGAATTTTGGGCCCAATGATACGGATGCCACGCCGGTACAGAATATCGTAGAAAAAATGGTGTCATTCTGGGGTAAAGATGCCAGTTGGCAATTAGATGGCAGTGAGCATCCTCATGAAGCACATTACTTGAAACTGGATTGCTCTAAAGCAAAAATGCAATTAGGCTGGCACCCACGCTGGAGTCTCGATACTACACTGGCTCGAATTGTTGCTTGGCATCAAGCTTGGTTGTCAGATTCCGATATGCGTGATTACAGTATTAACGAAATTAATAGCTATATGAACACTAAATGATTTGAGGTCATAGATAAATGAGTCAAGAACAATTACGTCAACAGATTGCTGAGTTAGTTGCTCAGTATGCTGAAACGGCTATGGCCCCAAAGCCATTTGAAGCAGGTAAAAGTGTCGTCCCACCTTCAGGTAAAGTGATCGGTACTAAAGAACTACAGCTTATGGTTGAAGCATCTTTAGACGGATGGCTCACCACTGGTCGTTTCAACGATGCATTTGAAAAGAAACTCGGTGAATATATTGGAGTTCCTTATGTATTGACCACAACGTCTGGTTCCTCTGCCAATTTACTAGCACTCACGGCATTAACATCCCCTAAATTAGGTGCTCGTGCACTTAAGCCTGGTGACGAAGTGATTACTGTCGCTGCCGGATTCCCTACAACAGTTAACCCAACCATCCAAAATGGGCTAATCCCGGTATTTGTCGATGTAGATATCCCGACTTATAACATCAATGCTAGCCTAATTGAGGCAGCAGTTAGTGATAAAACTAAAGCAATCATGATTGCTCATACTTTAGGTAACTTATTCGATTTGGCAGAAGTACGCCGAGTAGCAGATAAGTATAATCTATGGTTGATTGAAGACTGCTGCGATGCTTTAGGTTCTAAATATGACGGAAAAATGGCTGGCACATTTGGTGATATTGGTACTGTCAGTTTCTATCCTGCGCACCATATTACAATGGGCGAGGGAGGTGCGGTATTCACCAAATCAGCAGAACTGAAAACTATTATTGAATCTTTCCGTGATTGGGGTCGTGACTGCTATTGTGCACCTGGTTGTGATAATACTTGTAAGAAACGATTTGGTCAGCAATTGGGTTCTCTGCCATTTGGCTATGATCATAAATACACCTATTCGCACCTCGGTTATAACTTAAAGATTACCGACATGCAGGCCGCGTGTGGCTTGGCACAACTTGAACGTGTAGAGGAATTTGTTGAGACGCGTAAAGCGAACTTTAAGTATCTCAAAGAAGCACTTCAATCATGTGTCGACTTTATCGAATTACCGGAAGCAACTGAAAATTCAGAGCCATCATGGTTTGGCTTCCCGATTACTTTGAAAGAGGATTGTGGGATTAGCCGTATTGACTTGGTTAAATTCCTTGATGAAGCAAAAGTTGGGACTCGTTTGCTCTTCGCCGGTAACTTAACTCGTCAACCTTATTTCCATGATGTGAAATATCGTGTCGTGGGTGAATTGACTAATACCGACCGAATTATGAATCAAACTTTCTGGATTGGTATCTATCCAGGGTTGACACATGATCATTTAGATTATGTTGTAAGCAAGTTTGAGGAGTTTTTTGGTTTGAATTTCTAATTTAGTTAATATATTGAGCTAGTTAATCTGGCTCAATTTTTACTGGGGTAGTAAATGAAAGCGTCTGATGCTATAGCACATGTATTGAGTGCTAATAATGTAGATTTTGGTTTTGAATTGATAGGCGGGATGATTGCTCATCTCGTTGACAGTATCAATTTATTAGGAAAAACAAAATTAGTCTCTGTACATCATGAGCAAGCAGCCGCATTTGCAGCAGGTGGAATCGCTAGAGCTACTGGAAATCAAAAGATAGGGTTAGCTTTAGGGACCAGTGGACCTGGTGCAACAAATTTAATTACTGGCATTGCTGATTGTTGGTTGGATAGTTCACCTTGTATTTTTATTACAGGGCAGGTTAATACAAATGAACTAAAGGGCGAGAGAAATATTCGGCAGCAAGGATTTCAAGAGCTGGATATAGTCAGTATTGTTAAAAGTATTACTAAGTATGCCTATCAAATAAAGCATCAGGATGAAATTATTCCCTGCTTACAACATGCAATTGATGTTGCTACGAGTGGACGGCTTGGCCCTGTACTTATAGATATTCCAATGAATCTACAAAGAGCAGAATTAGATAAAGGTGTGATTGATTACCTTAAAGAAAAAAAAGAGATAATAGTTAAAAAGGATTCAAATTCATTCTCTGATTTTGCTAAAATAATTGAATTATTAAATAAATCAAAAAAACCACTATTCCTAATTGGAGGTGGTGCAATAAATGCGGAGAACTTTATTCCTTGGCAATCTTTTCTTTCGAAGGAAAAAATTCCCCATGTTGCTAGCTTGAAAGGAAGTGAAAAAACGTTAGCTCTGCCAGGGTATTTTGGCATGATTGGCAGCTATGGTACCCGTACTGCAAATTATGCTCTGCAACATGCAGATTTAGTTATTGTTGTTGGAAGCCGTTTAGATGTTCGGCAAACGGGGGCTGATACAGATGATTTTGCCCGGAATGCAAAAGTTGTTCAAATAGATATTGACCAACAACAAATAGATAACAGAATAAAAGGTTATTTTAATGTTGTCGCATCGAGTGAAGAATTCTTTTCATACTCATTAGATAACAATTTTAATGGGCAATATGATGATTGGTTTTTGAATCTCAATAAACATTGGGGAGAAATGTTTATTGATGAATATGAAGACCTTAATATCAGTCCATTTAAAATGTGTAAAATATTAAATAGTTTATTTGATAGCAAAAAAATACATTATGTTACCGATGTTGGTAATAATCAGATGTGGGCCGCCCATTCGTTACGACTAAGTTCTGGGCAAGCAATACATAATTCTGGCGGTTTGGGTGCGATGGGTTTTGGAATACCGACAGCAATAGGTGTTTCTTATGCAATTGATGGCGCTGTGGTTGTAATTACCGGTGATGGTGGCGCTCAATTAAACATCCAAGAATTAGATATTATTGCTCGTGAAAAATTACCAATCCTGACAATAGTTCTTAATAATGATTCTTTAGGTATGGTTCGCGCATTCCAAGATATGTATTTTGATGGCCGTGATGATTCAACATATTGGAATGGATATAGCTCATCGTTTGCAAGGATTGGAAAAGCATATAATATAATATCATTTACTATTGCAACAGATGTTGAATTTTCTAAGTATATAAGTGATTTTATTGCTAATCCTCGACCAATGCTTATTGAGGTTTTAATGAGCGATGCTAGAGAATGCAGGCCAAGATTAGCATTTGGAAATCCAATTGATAAACAATTTCCTTATAAATAACAGAAGGGCTATATGAAATTGGCAATTATTGGCGCTACAAGCCAAATAGCTCGTGACCTTATTATTAGACTTTTAACAGTTCAATGCCACTCTTTGGAATTATATTCACGTAAACCAGAGATTCTAAAAGAATGGCTTATACATAAAGGTTACTCTGAGAGATATACATCTAATCATATAGACACAATATTTATTGATCCTCAATATGATGCTATTTTAAATTTTATTGGCGCTGGAGACCCTGCAAAAGTAAGAGATCTAGGGAGTAGTATATTCAAACTCACTCAATATTTTGATTCTAAGATTATTGATTATTTATATAGCAATCCTTCATGTAAATATATATTTTTAAGCAGTGGTGCAGTTTATGGCGATATATTTTCACACGCCCAAGAGTCGCATACCTACAGCAAATTCAATATTAATAATCTAAATGACTCGGATTGGTATGGATTAGCAAAGTTTCAAGCTGAAGTAACTCACAGGTCATTAGAGAAACTTAATATAGTTGATGTAAGAGTTTTTGGGTATTTTAGTGAAAATCAGGATCTTGAATCTAAATTTATTTTATCCGAAATGTACCGGGCTATACGGGATGATGTGGTCTTTATTACAGGAAGAAATGAAATGGTGCGAGATTATATACATCCCGATGACTTTTATCAATTAGTAAATAGAGTGTTAATGTCTGGTCTTGGTAACTATGCAGTAGATTGTTATTCCAGAGAAATAATTTCGAAAGAAAAAATGATTTGTGCAATGTATCATAACTTTAACATGAAATTTAGGTATATAGATGAAACTACAGATTTTAGAGTTAATAAGAAAAACGAAAGGACATTCTATTATAGTAAGAATGTAAAAATAGGGAAAGACATTAACTATAACCCTATATATAGTTCTGAGGATTCAATTGTAGAAGAAATGCATAAGATTGTTGGTAGTATAAAATGATAAGTAAAATGAGTTTTTTGTCAAAGTTATCTAAATTTACATCAATAGATTATCATATCGGGATTACACTATTATTTAGACTTTGGTCTATATTTGCCGGTGGTATACTAATAATATTAATTCCATTTTCAATGTCAGAATCAGAACAAGGTTATTTTTTTACGTTTTCAAGCCTGATAGCTATGCAGGTTTTTTTTGAACTAGGTTTTAATTTTGTCGTAGTACAACTAGTTGGCCATGAGATGGCTCATGTCACATGCAAAAAGAATGGTAAATTGGATGGCGCTGAATTCAATATTTCGCGGATCTATTCCTTAATTTCTCTTTTGAGAAAATGGTATGCTGTTATTTCGGTTTTTTTCTTTATTATAGTATTTTTATCGGGAATTTATTTTTTTCATACAACAGGAGAACTATCATTTAGTAAATGGCTCCCTGCTTGGATATTATTAGTCTTTTTTTCATCTATTAACCTTTTTGTTAGCCCATTTTTAGCTGTACTTGAAGGTATGGGGTTTGTAGGACAGGTTGCTTCTATCAGACTTGCCCAATCATTTTTAGGATATGCAACTTTAATTATACTTTTACTATCAGGATATGGGTTAATAGCAACACCTGTAATTAGTGGGACCGCAGCGTTAATATCTCTCATCTGGGTGCTTAAGAAGTATAGGGCATTGCTATTTAAAAACGATAGCTATTCTGCAATTAGCAAGATTTCATGGAGAAAAGAAATATTCCCATTTCAATGGAAGATTGCGCTCAGTTGGTTAAGTGGTTATTTTATTTTTCAACTTTTTAACCCGATGCTATTTGCTCATCAAGGCGCTATTGAGGCAGGTAAAATAGGATTGACATTGGCTGCATTTAATTCCATGTTATCATTATCGATGAGTTGGATAACAGCAAAAAGTCCCGTTATGGCTGGACTAATAGCAGGGAATGAAAGATTCAAACTTAATTCATTATTTAAATCTTTACTATTTAAATCTTTATTTTTAAATGTGATTATATCTGGCTCATTCCTATTATTTGTTGTCGGTTTAAAACACTATAATATCGCACTTGCTACAAGGATTGTCGATGTTAATATTCTACTTGTTCTTTTATTTATATCTCTTATAAATCATCTTATTTTTTCAATGGCAGTTTATATGCGCGCGCACAAACAAGAGCCTATGCTATGGAATTCACTTGTTGTAGGACTTATTACTTTACCTTTAATATTTTATTTTTCTAGGATAAGTACCTTTGCCACGATGCTAAGTTATAGTGCTGTAATTACATTTATATCTTTACCATGGTGTTATATTCTTTTTATGAAATACTATAAAGGTTTGATTAAAATAAATGAGATAAATAAAAAATAAACTTTAGATAGACATAACACAGTCCCATGTAATTAAGTGTTATTTAATAAATACGATGGTTTTTAATATATGGTATAGGCTTAGAGTTATATAAATGAATAATATTAAATTGTCATTTTGCATTCCAACATATAATCGAAGAGATTTACTTTCTGAACTAATTGAGAGCATTGTTTCTCAATGTGATAATAGAGATGATGTCGAGATTTGTATTTCAGATAATGCATCAGATGATGGTACTGATATAATGGTTTCTTCTTGGGGAAGTAAAACAAATATACCTATAGTTTATCGCAAGAACGAGGAGAACTTAGGCCCTGATATAAATATAATTGCCTCTCCCTCTTTTGCGTCAGGCACGTATTGCTGGCTGGTCGGTAGTGATGATAAATTATTTGATGATGCAATTGAATATATAGATAAATATTTAGATGAAAGTAATGATATATATTTAGTTGAAAGAACAGAGTTTGATTATGATATGATTGAAATAAAAAGAGCTGATAGGCGATGGATGTGTACGGAAGAGCGTTCATATGATTTGGCCGATGAGCGTCAGTTGTTGAATTATTTTTCTAATAGCTTATCAATAGGAGCTATATTTAGTTTTATGAGTTCTATCATTGTGAAAAGATCCAGATGGAATGAAGTAATATTTGATACCAAATATATCGGATGTGCATACACTCATGTTTATTATATCCTGTCTATTATTAAAAAAGGCGCGACTATACAATATATAAATAAACCATGTATTATGTGTAGAGGAGGCAATGACTCTTTTGTAGGGTCTGTTGTTAGTCGAATTGAACTAGATTTCAATGGATATACAAGACTTGCGGATGGTTTTTATGCGGATAATAATGAGTTAAAATCTAGATTTCTGAATGTATTATTGCATGAAAGACCATTCTTATTTAATTCGATGATAGTTTCTCTTTATGGAACTGCGGAAGAAAAGAACAGAATGAAAGATTATTATCTAATGTTAGGGCAAAGTGAGATTATTATTAATATTATCTATAGGGTTAAACCTATATTGAAGTTAGTAAAATACTTAAAAGATAAAATTAAGAATTTAAAAAAATAAGTGTAATATCTTTAAATTAAATAAATTGTAATTCTAATTTATTTTGTAGTTTTTTATATAATTACATGTGCAACTTTAGTACATAATCTTTTTTTATTTTGTTTAGGTTTATTTTTATATATTTAATAAGTAATGATGAGATCTAAATAAGGGTTTTTGATGAATTATGTTTCGGTTGAACACTATGTTCTGGTTACTAATGGTTATTTTAATAAGTATATATTTATTGTTTTATTATTTTTGTTTTTTTGTATGGTAATATCAATTAATGAAATTAATTCTAAAATAGCCTCATACTTCCTGTTAACTTTTTTTATAATATTGAGCTTATTCTTTTCATTAAATGGCCCTGATAAGGGTTCATATGCTACATTTTATTCCTATTTGCAAAGTTATTCTGATATTTTTATAACTAGAAATACTATTGACTCTCCATTTTATTATATACTAATGGTTAGTTTGAAAAGTATTGGTGCGAATGCTGAAGCATTTTTTATTTTTCAAAATATATTAATATCCATATCGCTTTTTTTATTAAGTCTTAGAATAAAAAATGGTATATATGTAGTGTTTTGGCTCTGGTTTACTCATTTACTTATCCCTTTTTCAGTTAGGGGGCATCTATTACTAGTCCTTCTGCCACTTCTTTATTATTATAATAATAGAATTGGAAAAGGTTTAGTATCATTGGCGTCACTAACTTTGCATCCACTTATTGCAGTCTTTCCTCTGGCCTATTATTATAGAAATAAAATTTCACTTATCAAAACAACTATTTTAATATCGTGTGTGATATTTATTTTCTTTGATTACTTTTTTGGTAAGTTCTCATCTTACATTTCTGATGGTAAAAGTTACTATAATGATACTGGTGCTTTCTATACTTCATCAGTGTTTGAGTTCATCGAGTTTGCTATTTTCTACAATGCGCTGAAAACTGCATCAATAAAACTTTCATTTATAACTAAACTATTTTTAGTATTACCAATATTAGTTTCTTTATTTTCTATATTGGTACCAACCTTGGGGAGATTTGTTTTTGCATTTGATTTAATGTATGTCTTAGTTTTATTAAATTATAACTTAAAAATATCGAAGTCGATGTGGCTTCTCCTCTGTCTCATGGCCTTTGTACGTTTCGCAAAAAATTATATAATGCAGGAGTATTATATTATATGATCCCTTCTTTTAGTGACCCATTAAATACCTTCTCTACAGGTGTGACTTTTCTTAAAAGTATTTTATTTAAAGAAAGTATTTTAAGTAAAAATACATATTCAAAATTATATTTATTTAAACGTTTTTTTTCTAAAAATAAATGCGAAAAGGTTGTATTTATACCTATTGAATATAAATGCCTGCTTGCGCATAAGGACGATATAATAATATTACCAGATGATTCTTTGAGATCAATTCAAAGTGTTGCTAAAGTTAGATTTGCTAATAGATCATATTTGAAGTTTACATATCAAGTTTATCGATATATTATTACATATATCCTGATAAATTCCTTGCGTCGGTGTGTGCTCTATACCGTTTCAAAAGATGATGAGATTTCCTTAAAAAGAAAGTTCCCTAAAAATAATATAAAATATCTCCCTCATCCAATCCAAGCCAGATATAATTTGGGACGAATAAGTGATTTTACTCTTAATGTGAAAACTATAGGTTTTATTAATTTGCAGAACCACTACTCTGTAGATGCAACAAATTTTCTTTCTTATAGTGATTTAACTGAGCTTAAAAATAAAACTATAATCTTTCATGGCTCAGCCAGCAAAAATTGGTTTCAGAAGGCTAAAGAACTATATGTCGGAGTTGATTTTATTGAAAAAAGATATATTGAAGACTTTGATACCTTTTTTGATAGTTTAGATCTTGTCATTATGCCTCTAGATGCTGGTGCGGGGGTTAAAAATATCTTGCTAAACTCTGTGTATAAAAACAAATTAGTTTTTGGTACGAAAGAAGCTTTTTCAGGAATCCCCGAGCACTTAGCAAAACCTTTTATAATTAATAGTATAGGTGATATTAACGAGAAGCTAAAAAAAATACTCTCTTTAGAGAAAGATTTTTTTAGACTAAGAGAGTACATTTTAGAGCATCACACAATTGAAAATTTTAAATTTGCTTTATGCGAGTAAGTAATATGCTCAACGATGTTGATATATCTGTAATCATTCCCGTTTATAACGCTGAGAAATTTATCCTGACTGCCGTGGAGTCTGTTTTATCTCAAGAGTGTGTAAATATAGAATTAATAATAATCGATGATGGTTCTACTGACACTAGCGGCGAAATAATACAATCAATAAATGATAACAGAATAAAATATTTCAAAAAAGAAAACGGAGGGATCGTGTCAGCTCTTAATTTTGCAATATCTAAAACTCATTCAAATTTAATTGCAAGAATGGATGCTGACGATATAATGGAACCTTTAAGACTAAAAAAACAACTTGATTATATGATAAGGAATGATTTAGATATTGTTGGCGGTAATATTAAATTAATAGATGAGAACGATCAAGTTATAGGCAAGAAAAATTTCCCAATTAATCATTTTGATATAATATCATCTATGCCATTTATTAATCCTCTTTGTCATCCTGCGACTATAATTAAAGCCACAGTATTAAAAGAAGTTAATGGATATACTTTAGGTACTGATGGAGCAGAAGATTTTGATTTATGGTGTAGATTGTCAGGAATATATAAGTTCGGAAACTTACCTGAGTATGTTTTATCTTATAGATTAACAGCTAATAGTATATCCCAATCTTCTCATTTGCATCGAATTTCTTTATGTACTGAATCTATTAGGGATAATATACCTAATGCTCCGATAGTCTTTTATTCATTCCCCTCATATTTTAAGAGACTACCTGATGTTTTTAGGTATGTGATTAAGTACTCCTGCGTAACAAATTTCAGATCTTTTTATTACATGACATCTGGATTTATTCGGGCTTTAAACTTCTCATTTAAAATATATAAGGAAAAAAAATGAGTGTTAATGTTCTTGTGCAAGGAGGTCTAGGTAATCAATTATTTCAGGTTGCTTGGGCTTATTATTTGAAAGATAAGCTAAAGCTAGATGTTAATTTAAATATGCGGCTTTTTTATAAGCAGAAGCAACATTCAGCAGTGAGTTTTTTATCCTTACTAGGAGAATTATCGCATGTTCCTCTTTATAAGAATAAAATAATCACTTTTAATGATGATCTACTATCTAAAGTAATTAGATTTTCTTTGCGTAAGATAAACATTCGTTATGTGCCAAAGTTTTTGATATATGATTACGATGCTTTGAGTAATCTGGTCGATTGTTTGAAAATAGCAAATTCACATTGTCATTATGGATATTTCCAATTTCCGGATGCTGCAATATATGCAGCTGATTCTTTCAGAGATTGTATATTAGATAAGCATAGTCAGTTTATAAGAAGTATTAATAAAAATATATCTAAGCATGTTGGTATTCATATTAGGAGAGGGGATTTTGTTACATCTAAAAATAAATTGCATACTGTTAGCAGTATCGAATATATAAAAAAAGCAATTGAAAAGTTTCCAGGAAGAAGTTTCTTGGTTTTTTCTGATGATATCGATTGGTGTAAAGAGGAATTACATGATGTTAGTTCAGTTGAGTATTTTTCTGGAAAATCAGCGATCGAGGATTTTATTGGGTTAATGTACTGTCAAGATTATATTTTGAGTGGAAGCACTTTTAGTTGGTGGGCAGCCATTCTTAATAGAAATGAATCAACTAAAGTTATTATTCCAAAGTCAGATGCACAGTTCATGTCTGAGCAATCTAATAATATAATTGGTTGGGACTATGAAAGAGTGTAGAAGTATTTGTATTATACAAAATTCAATAAAAACTGTTGTTGTATTTAGATTATCGTATATTAAAGAGTTAATGCATCGTGGGTATAAGGTGTACTGTATTGCACCAGATGATGACCATGAATCAGTTGATTTACTTAAGCAGTATGGTGTTGTAGTTATTACTACAGAAAATAAAACTCTATTACAGAATTATTTTTTTATAAATTTTTCTTTGCTAAGGCTTTTACTTAAAGAAAAGTTTAGATTAACCGTATCTTGCCATTTTCTAGTTACCTTTATTTTATCTATTCCATCAATTTTTTTTGCGAGAAAAAGTGTTTGTTTTATTGAAGGAGTCGGTTCTTTTTTTACAAGGAATAAAGGTTTTCTCAGGGTGCTAAAATTATTGTTAATGATGTTTGTTAATAAAAGAATATTTATGAATGAATATGAAAAAAGTTTATTAGGGCATAAGGATGATTTAGTCCTTGGCGGCATAGGCGTTGATATTAATAGCTTTAGTCCTTACCCTAAGAAAAAAAACAATTCAAAAAAAATAAAACTACTTTATGTTGGGCGTTTAGTTGAAGATAAAGGCATCTTCTATATTATTGAACTAGTCAGATGTTTGAAGACAAGAGGTATAGATTTTATTCTCAATGTTGTTGGTGATACATATCCTGCAAATCCATCATCTCTTACAGAAAATGATATAGCCAATTTAAAAATAGAGTTCGAGAAGGAAATATTTTTTCATGGCTATCTTTGTGACCTTCGCAACATTTATGCTGAAACTGACGTTTTACTCCTTTTATCAAAACATGAAGGGTTTCCTGTTGTAGTCATGGAGGCGAATGCATGTGGTGTTCCAGCGATATGCTATTCTGTGCCGGGGTGTGTTGATGCGATTGAAACTGGAATTAATGGTTTTCTGTTTGACGAGGGTGAGATCGACGGTATTGTAAAATTAATTAGCACTCAAGACTTTTCATTATTGGCAACTCAATGTCGAAGTTATGCAGAAGATAATTTTAATCAAGTAAACAAGAATAGATCTATTATTGAGGCGATCGAATCGTTATGAAAAAGGCATTAATCACGGGTATTACTGGTCAGGATGGTTCTTATTTAGCCGAGTTTTTACTCGAGAAAGGCTATCAGGTTCATGGTATTAAAAGACGTTCATCTTCTTTTAATACCAGCCGTATTGATCATATTTACCAAGACCCTCATGAAGTCAACCCTCATTTCTTTTTGCACTACGGTGATTTGACTGATACTTCTAATTTAATTCGCTTAGTTAAAGAAATTCAACCCGACGAAATTTATAACTTAGGCGCTCAGTCTCATGTGGCTGTTTCTTTCGAATCGCCAGAGTATACCGCAGACGTAGATGCTATGGGTACTCTTCGTTTATTAGAGGCTATTAGGATCAATGGACTAGATAAGAAAACTCGTTTTTATCAGGCTTCTACTTCCGAGCTGTATGGTTTGGTTCAAGAAATACCTCAAAGAGAAACAACACCATTCTATCCTCGTTCTCCGTATGCAGTAGCGAAGATGTATGCTTATTGGATTACAATTAATTACCGTGAGTCCTATGGCATATATGCTTGCAATGGTATTTTGTTCAACCATGAGTCCCCTCGTCGTGGAGAAACGTTTGTTACTCGTAAAATTACGCGGGCTATTGCTAACATAGCGTTAGGGTTGGAAGATTGCTTGTACCTAGGAAATATGGATTCTCTGCGTGATTGGGGTCATGCGAAAGATTATGTGCGTATGCAGTGGATGATGCTACAGCAGGACCATCCTGAAGACTTTGTTATTGCAACCGGTAAACAGATTACTGTCAGAGAGTTTGTACGTATGTCTGCAAAAGAGGCCGGTATCGAAATTGAATTTTCAGGTAAAGGACTGGATGAAATTGCAACGATATCAGCAATCAGCGGTGATCATGTAACTTCGGCAAAAGTAGGTGATATTATTGTTCGTGTTGATCCTCGATATTTCCGTCCCGCAGAAGTAGAGACTCTATTAGGTGATCCAACAAAAGCGAAAGAAAAGTTGGGTTGGATACCAGAGATAACTGTTGAAGAGATGTGCGCTGAAATGGTTGCTGGTGATTTACAGCAGGCTAAGCAGCATGCTTTGCTGAAGGCTAACGGTTTTGATGTGTCTATTACTTTAGAGGGTTAATAAGAATGGTTATGAAGCGCGTATTTGTGGCTGGCCATCGTGGTATGGTTGGGTCGGCTATTGTCCGTCAGCTGAAAGACCGTAGAGATATTGAATTGGTGCTTAAGCCACGTACTGAATTGGATTTAATGTCTCAATCAGATGTACAGGAGTTTTTCATTGCAGAGGCTATTGATGAAGTTTATCTAGCTGCCGCAAAAGTAGGTGGAATTCAAGCTAATAATAATTATCCTGCTGAATTTATTTATGAAAACTTAATAATTGAGTGCAATATTATCCATACTGCTCATTCGGTGGGTATACAAAAATTACTCCTTTTAGGTTCGTCATGTATTTATCCAAAAATGGCAGAACAGCCTATGAAAGAGTCTGCGTTACTTACTGGTGTATTGGAACCTACCAATGAACCTTATGCAATCTCTAAGATAGCCGGTATTAAATTGTGTGAATCATACAATCGGCAATACAACCGTGATTACCGTAGTGTTATGCCAACTAATCTCTATGGTGAAAATGACAATTTCCATTCTGAGAACTCACATGTTATTCCTGCATTACTACGCCGGTTTCATGAAGCAAAAATGCGTAATGACAACGAAATAATTGTTTGGGGAACTGGTAAACCGATGCGTGAGTTCTTGCATGTAGATGATATGGCAGCAGCCAGCATACATGTGATGGAGCTGGCAGATGATGTCTATACAACCAATACTCAGCCCATGTTATCTCATATTAATGTTGGAACTGGTGTTGATTGTACTATTCGTGAATTAGCTGAAACGATTGCTAACGTAGTTGGCTTTTACGGTAAACTGACTTTTGATTCAAGTAAACCCGATGGTGCACCTCGTAAGCTTATGGATGTGAGTCGTTTGAAAAAACTAGGCTGGCAGTATCAGATTTCCTTGGATAAAGGGTTAAAGATGACCTATCAGTGGTTCTTGGATAATCAGGACAATTTTAGGAAGTAACTACTTATGCTATTACCTGTAATTATGGCTGGGGGAGCTGGCAGTCGTTTATGGCCTTTATCTCGGACACACTATCCTAAGCAATTCTTGGCACTTACGTCAGAATTAACGATGCTCCAAGAAACCTTATTGAGATTACAGAATCTACCCCATCTTTCACCATTAGTGATATGTAATGAAGAGCATAGGTTTATTATTGCTGAGCAACTTCGGCAGCAAAATCTATTATATAGTGGCATTGTGTTGGAACCTGTAGGACGTAATACTGCTCCTGCAATTGCATTGGCGGCATTGCTTGCTACATTAACTGGTGAAGACCCGATCTTGTTGGTATTAGCAGCTGATCATGTGATACAGGATAACCCTGCATTCATTCGTGCTGTCCAGCGAGCTGAGCCTCTTGCTGAAATGGGTAAATTGGTCACTTTCGGAATAGTCCCTAATACACCTGAAACGGGATATGGTTATATTCGGCAGGGTAAACAGATTGGGGATGATGCTTTTCAGGTAGATGCTTTTGTAGAAAAACCTGATTTAACTAAAGCAGAGCAATATTTAGTGTCTGGTGATTATTATTGGAATAGTGGGATGTTTGTGTTCAAAGCATCTCGTTATTTGCAAGAGTTGGAAAAGCATCGACCAGATATTTTTGAAGCCTGCAAAAATGCTATTGCGGGACAACACAAGGATCTAGATTTTATTCGCCTCGATGAGGCTGCATTCTGTAACTGCCCCGAGGAGTCCATTGATTATGCAGTAATGGAAAAAACAAGCGATGCGGTAGTGGTTCCTATGAATGCACAATGGAGTGATGTAGGCTGTTGGTCAGCGCTCTGGGAAATCAATGATAAAGATGGTCATGGCAATGTTGTTCGCGGCGACGTGCTAACGGAAGATACAAATAATAGTTATATCTATTCTCAGAATAGATTAGTAGCCACTGTTGGAATTAATGATCTAATCATTGTTGAAACTAAAGATGCTTTATTGGTCGCTGATAAAAATAAAGTGCAAAGCGTCAAAGAGATCGTTGAGCAACTAAAGCTTGGTTTACGATCTGAATATCTACAGCATCGGGAAATCTATCGACCATGGGGGTCACATGACGCAATTGCTGAAGGCACCCGATATCATGTGCAGCATGTGACAATCAAGCCAGGGCAGCGCACTGCAACTCAAATTCATCATCATCGTGCTGAACATTGGGTTGTCGTCTCTGGGACGGCTAAAGTGTACAGAGATAGCGAAAGTTATTTAGTAACAGAGAACGAATCTACCTATATTGCTGTTGGGGTGGCCCACTCTATTGAGAATCCAGGAAAACTTCCTTTGGAGATAATAGAAGTTCGCACTGGAAGCTACTTAGAAGAAGATGATATTGTTCGAATTGAGCATAAAATATAGAGCTAGAAAATTATGAGTAAATTAAGTTGTTTTAAAGCCTACGATATTCGTGGCCGATTAGGTGATGAGTTAAATGAAGATATTGCTTACAGAATAGGCCGAGCATATGGTGAGTTTGAAAAACCTAAGAAAGTAGTGGTCGGCGGCGATGTCAGATTAACCAGTGAGAGTCTTAAATTAGCACTTTCTCGGGGGCTACAGGATGCAGGTGTTGATGTGTTAGATATTGGTTTATCTGGTACTGAAGAGATATATTTCTCTACTTTTCATCTGGATGTTGATGGTGGAGTAGAGGTAACTGCTAGTCATAATCCAATTGATTATAATGGCATGAAACTGGTCCGTAAAAATGCATGCCCTATTAGTGGGGATACTGGTTTGCGAGATATTCAGCGTTTAGCAGAAATAAATGAATTTTCTGCAACAGATCCTTCAAAAAAAGGCAGTTATGAAAGAGTATCTATTATTGATGACTATATTGAGCACTTAATCGGATATATAAATCCATCGTTACTTAAGCCGCTGAAATTAGTTATTAATAGCGGGAATGGTGCGGCAGGACATGTAATTGATGCACTTGAAAAGCAATTTTCTGCTTTAGATATCCCGGTTACTCTGATTAAAATCCATAATGAACCAGATGGTACTTTCCCTCATGGTATACCTAATCCATTATTACCCGAATGTCGGCAGGATACTACGGATGCGGTGTTAGCTTATGGTGCAGATATGGGGATTGCTTTTGATGGTGATTTTGACCGTTGTTTCTTTTTTAGTCATAACGGAGATTTTATTGAAGGATATTATATTGTAGGTCTTTTGGCTGAATTTTTTCTTCAAAAACAATCGTCTAGCAAGATAATTCATGATCCCCGCTTAACCTGGAATACGATAGATATCGTAAACTCTTTCGGTGGAAGACCTATAATGTCTAAAACTGGTCACGCATTTATCAAAGAACGTATGCGAAAAGAAGATGCGGTTTATGGTGGTGAAATGAGTGCTCATCATTATTTCCGTGATTTTGCTTATTGTGATTCAGGTATGATTCCATGGTTACTCATTTCGGAAATTATATCCGTCAAGGGGAAAAGTCTGGAACAATTAGTAAAAGAGCGCATGCTAGCCTACCCTGCATCGGGAGAGATAAATTCCCAACTAAGAGATCCAATATCTGCGATAGCTCGAGTTCGTGCTACATATGAAGCTAGGGCTATGAATATTGATGAAACTGATGGGGTTAGTATGGAGTTTGCTGAATGGCGTTTTAATTTACGCAGTTCAAACACAGAGTCTGTTGTGCGATTAAATGTTGAATCAAAACATGATGAACAGTTAATGAAAGAAGAGACTTCCAGTATTTTAAGAATATTAAGAGAGTGACTGTTATTAATTTTATCTATCTTATGTACAATTGATAGAGTGTGTGAAATGGAAAATATATGACTATACTAGTTACTGGTGGTGCAGGATACATAGGTTCCCATACAGTGCTCAAATTATTAGAGCAAGGGGAAAATGTTGTGGTTCTTGATAATTTAGTTAATTCATCAGTTGAGTCATTATCACGTGTGTCCAAAATTTGTGGGCGAAAACCTATTTTTTATCAAGGTGACATACTTGATAGAGCTTGCGTTAAACGTATTTTATTAAATTATGAAATTGATTCTGTCATCCATTTTGCTGGATTGAAGTCGGTAGGCGAGTCCGTTAGTAAACCTATTGAGTATTATCAGAATAATGTCATTGGCTCCATAGTTTTACTTGAAGAAATGCATGCTGCTAATGTAACAAAACTAATCTTTAGTTCCTCGGCGACTGTATATGGAGAGCCGGAATTTGTTCCATTAACGGAGAATGCTAAGGTTGGTGGAACAACTAATCCATATGGCTCTTCAAAAGTAATGGTTGAGAAAATACTGCAAGATTTCTCCCAAGCTCATCCTGACTTTTCAATTGTATCCTTACGCTATTTTAATCCAGTCGGTGCTCACTCCTCGGGTTTGATTGGTGAAGATCCTAATGGAAAACCGAATAATTTATTACCTTTTATTACCCAAGTTGCTATTGGTAAATTAGCTACGCTTGCTGTATATGGCAATGATTATAATACACCGGATGGTTCTGGTGTTAGGGATTATATTCATGTTATGGATCTTGCTGAAGGACATTTAAGTACTTTAAACCATTTATCTCCTGGATATCGGACCTATAATTTAGGCACGGGAGTTGGTTATTCTGTTTTACATATCATCAAAGAATTTGAGAATATTACGAACATAAAAATCCCTTTTGAGATTGTTTCTCGTCGTCCTGGTGATATTGCCGAGTGCTGGGCTAGTCCCGAACTAGCGCGTCGGGAGTTAGGCTGGTATGCAAAAAGAACTTTAGTTGATATGCTTCAGGACGCTTGGAAATGGCAAAAAATGAATCCTAATGGTTATAACTGTTAGTTATTATTTACAATATTTTTCTTAATTTAATTAGTATGGGTAAAATTGATGAGTGATAGATCACAGGGTAATGATAAAAAACCATCCCCGTTTGGAAAGTATATATTGCCTTCAAATAAAGAAGAAGTAGACCTTATAGAGATAATTTCAATAATATTTAGATCATCCAAGTTGATCGTTATCGTACTCGCTATATTTACTCTTGTGGGAGGAGGGATTGCATTTTTTTCTCCAAAAGAATGGACTAGTTATGCAATAGTATCAGTTACTTCTGATGGTAAGATGCAACCGCTTGAATCTGTTGAGTCATCATTATCAGTGCTTAATATTGATTTGAATATTACCGCAGATGACCTGTTCATGGATTTCAGGACATACTACTCTTCTAAAGATATGTTGAGTAAATATATGTCGGAAGAGAAAATTAACGCTAATAATTTTGCTGGGGTTAAAGGCCAGAATATAAAATCGGATAGTGGTGTTAGGGATAATTACATTCTTACTTATAGTTCTAATTTAGAATATGGTTTAAATGATATTTTCTCAGGTTATATTAATTATATTAACAGGAAAGTTAATGATAATGTTAATGACCAAATTAAATTCACCATAGATACAGCTAAAAAGATAGCCTCTGAAGAATATAATTTAGCTTTACAACAGGTTGAGAATGAACATAAAATCAGAATCCAGAGATTAGAATACGCAGCTTCGATAGCTAAAGCGGCTGGTTTGCAGAAGCCAGCTATTGGTGCATTTGATATTTCTGCTAGTAGTAATAATTATCCAATATCCATGGGTTATGATGCATTAAATAGGCAGTTAGAAATTGAGAAGTCTATAACTGATCTCACAAGTGTTAATGCAGATTTATTGAATAAAAAGCTCTACCTGAATAAAATAACTGCATTACAACCTGTTGTTATAGATGTCCCGACATTTAATTACTTGCAGGAGCCATCGGATCCTCTACAGCAGAGTGTCCCATCTGAACCAATACTTCAAAATAGTAGAAAAGGTTTATTGACAATTATTTTATTTGGTTTCATTGGTTTAATTGGTTCTATTGCATTTGTATTGATGCGGTTTTTTGTTCTTGAGCGCCATAATTCTAGATTAGAACCACCCAAAAAATAAATTTATTATGCCCAGATAAAGAACTGTCGTGTTATAAAAATACTAATTTTCTCATATGAGTGCCTAATATTTCGGTGTCTATTATGCTTACTGTAACGGACTATTTTGGTATTACTACTTATGTGTGCCAGAGATTTTATCTCTGGCCTCATTTTTTTATCTTCCCATTTCAATTTTTTACTCAAAACAATGAAATTTCCTGGTAAACGCAAATCTAAGCACTATTTTCCGGTTAATGCCCGTGACCCTTTATTGCAACCGGCGCAAACAGAAAATGAAGTGAGCACCTCTTATATCGTTGGTATTGACCAGACGTTGGTTGATATTGAAGCCAAGGTTGATGAGGGATTTATTGCCCGTTATGGTCTGAGCCAAGGGCACTCTTTAGTGATTGAAGATGATATCGCTGAAAACCTTTATCAGGAACTAACCGCTAATGGGTTGATTACTCATGAGTTCGCTGGCGGAACTATTGGTAATACGTTGCACAACTATTCTGTCCTTGCTGATGATCGTTCCATCCTGTTGGGCACCATGTGTAGCAATATTAAAATTGGCAGTTATGCCTATCGTTATCTGTGTAATACCTCAAGTCGCACCGATCTGAATTATTTGCAGGCAGTTGATGGCGCTATTGGTCGCTGTTTTACCTTGATTAGCGATAATGGTGAGCGGACTTTTGCGATAAGTCCGGGGCAAATGAATCAGCTACGCCCTGAAAGTATTCCTGAAGATGTGATTGCGGGAGCTTCTGCTTTGGTGCTGACTGCTTATCTGGTGCGTTGTAAGCCAGATGAACCTATGCCGGCGGCTACAATGCAGGCTATCAGTTATGCGAAGAAACATGATGTTCCCGTCGTGATGACCCTAGGGACGAAATATGTTATTGCAGATAATCCGCAGTGGTGGCGTGATTTTCTCAGCGAGCACGTCTCTATATTGGCGATGAATGAAGATGAGGCTTATGAACTTACTGGCCTGAATGATCCGTTGATGGCTTCTGATATGGCATTGAATTGGGTGGATTTAGTGCTTTGTACTGCCGGCCCGAATGGGCTTTATATGGCAGGATATACTGAAGAGGCGAATAAGCGCCAAACACAGCATCCATTATTACCTGGCGCTATCGCAGAATTTAACCTGTATGAATTTAGCCGGGCAATGCGCCAAGAGCATTGTGATCATCCATTACGTATCTATTCTCACATTGCGCCTTATATGGGCGGGCCTGAGAAAATAATGAATACCAACGGGGCAGGGGATGGTGCATTGTCCGCTGTGCTGCATGATATTGCGGCTAATGGTTATCATCGTAATAACGTTCCGAACTCTAGCAAACATGTGCGAAGTTACCTTAGCTACTCTTCGTTGGCACAAGTGTGCAAGTATGCTAATCGGGTCAGTTATCAGGTATTAAACCAGCATTCGCCGCGTTTAACACGTGGCTTGCCTGAACGGGAAGATAGTTTAGAAGAGTCGTACTGGGAGCGGTAAGATACCCGTCATACTTCAAGTTGCATGCGCGTTGGCTGCTCTTATTACTCGGCCCATCCTTGGGCCTCGCAAGGCGAGGCCGCTGCAAGCGGCGTTCAAATCTGCTCCCGGCAGATTTGTCACCTCAGTCACTTACTCGTGTAAGCTCCTGGGGATTTGCTTGTAGCTGCCTTCCCGCAACTTGCATTATTTAGAGTATAAAACTTCAGTTATAAACACAGATATGTTTTTAAATCGGGCAAACTGGCATTTTATCTTCTTCGGTCAGCGTTTCTATTTTTAGCATATTAAGCATGCTGTTAGCGATTTCACGTTCTCCCATAACAACCTGGTTAGCGCCGCGGTCTGAGATATAAACCACTTCATCGTCATAATGGGCGCGGGCGATTATCTCAAGATCTGGCCGCTTAATTCTGGCTGATGCGACAATTTCACCGGCTTCGTAGCCATTTGGAATTGTTAATAGGAGCCAGCGGGCACAATCCAGACGCGCCAATGACATAATATCTGCGCTTGCAGCATTACCTAATACCGCATTAATACCTTGTTCACGTAAGGCTTCTACACGCGGGCGTGAATTTTCTACGACGACCAGCGGGATGCCCTCTGCGTTAAGTTTTGCCCCTAATAAGCTACCTACCCGGCCATATCCCACCAATAATGCATGGTTGCATAAGTCGACAGGGATCTGTTTTTCCTCCTCTACTGCCTCTTCCAGTATCAGATCTTCCATCGTTTCATTCTTGGCTAAATAGCGATCCAGCAAGGTGAAAAGTAACGGGTTGAGCATAATAGAAAGAATCGCCCCCGCCAGCACCAGATTACGGCCATGTTCAGACATTAAACCAAGAGAAATACCCAGCCCTGCCAGGATAAAGGCGAACTCCCCGATTTGTGCCAAACTGACGGAAATGGTGAGAGCCGTACGTTTTGAGTGACCAAACAACCGCACCAGTATGAAAGCAGCCGCTGATTTACCAAAGATAATAATGGCCAAGGACGCTAACACCGCTAATGGTTCTCGCAGCAAAATCATCGGATCGAATAACATGCCGACTGAAACAAAGAACAGTACGGCAAAGGCATCACGCAGCGGCAAGGTATCTTGCGCGGCACGGTGGCTCAGCTCCGATTCATTTAATACCATTCCAGCGAAGAATGCACCGAGAGCAAATGATACGTCAAACAGCCCTACAGCGCCGTAGGCTATTCCAAGCGCCAACACCAAGACTGCCAGCGTAAAGAGTTCTCGTGAACCGGTACTGGCTGTTTTAGCCAGTATCCAGGGCACCAACCGGCGGCCGACTACAATCATTAGGGTTATGAACGCGATCACTTTACCAATAGTAATGGCTAACTCTGTAAATAATTGGCTCAAACTGGTGGTTTCGTTGCCCATGACTCCGGCAAACGCGGGCAATAATACTAATGTCAGTACCATTGCTAAATCTTCGACAATCAGCCAACCGATAGCAATCTGCCCTCGCTGACTATCAATCAGTTGCCGTTCTTCCAGTGCACGCAGTAATACCACAGTACTGGCGGTTGATAGACATAACCCAAAGACCAATCCGGTGACCAGATCCCAACCTAATAAATGAGATAAGCCCATACCAAGTAGAGTGGCGACGGCTATTTGTGCCACGGCTCCGGGAATTGCGATAGCTTTTACTGCGAGGAGGTCTTTAAGCGAGAAATGAAGTCCGACACCAAACATCAACAAAATAACACCAATTTCAGCCAGTTCGGGTGCTAATGAAGTATCAGCAACAAACCCCGGCGTGAATGGCCCGGCAAGCACCCCTGCGGCAAGATACCCCACCAGTGGTGAGATGCGCAGGCGGTGGGCCAGAGAGCCCAAGAGGAAGGCGAGAACAAGGCCTCCGACGATCGTGGTGATTAAGGGTGTTGAGTGGTGCATCCAGACTCCTTCTTGTTATACCTGCCATCTTTCAAATTGCAGGTGTGTTGGCTACGTTCGTTACTCGGCCGATCTTTGCAAGGCCGCTGCAAGTAGCGTTTAAATCTACTCCCAACAAATTTGTCACTGGCTTGCCGCCTTTTGAATGAACATTGGTTATATGCGGAGCAGCAAGCATTTCACAACAATGCCACCAGTTTATTGTATTTATGCGATCAATGCGCGATAAAATTCATTTTTTATCGATAAAAGTCTGGTTTGGCATGGAAATTGTCTGAAGTGGTTATTTATGGGGGATTTGCGGTTTTCATCAAGATTACACAGGGAACTCTCCCGACTAAAGTAACGCTCTCAGTCGGGATTATAAGGCTGTTACTATTACTTATCTTCTATATTAGGCAGTAAGGCCGTAAATATCCCCAGTAATGGTAGGAATGCACATATTTGGTAAACTAGCTCAATACTGGTTAAATCAGCAACATATCCTAGTACTGCCGCACCTAATCCGCCCATACCGAAAGCAAAACCGAAGAATAAGCCGGATACCATCCCCACTTTTCCAGGGATTAACTCCTGTGCATACACCAATATTGCAGAGAAGGCTGATGCGAGGATAACGCCAATGATCACGGTTAAAACCCCAGTCCAATACAAGGAAGCATAGGGTAAAATAAGGGTAAAGGGGGCTACACCCAAGATTGACCCCCAAATAACATATTTTCGCCCTATCCGATCACCCAGAGGGCCGCCAATGATGGTGCCAGCAGCTACGGCGAATAAGAAGACAAATAGATGTATCTGGGCGTTTTGCACTGAAACACCAAACTTATGCATCAGATAAAAGGTGTAATAGCTGCTAATGCTGGTCAAGTAGAAGTATTTAGAGAATATCAGCACCATCAAGATTACTAATGTGCTAATCACCGTCTTTTTAGGGAGTACTTTTGCTGATGAGACTTTTACGATTTTGCCATGTGTCATTTTTTGCTGCTGCTGATACCACTTGCTGACTTGCAGTAGCACCACAATGGCCAGTAATGCCGCGAGGGAGAACCAGCCAACATTGCCTTTACCGTAAGGAGCAATAAGGATTGCAGCTAATAGTGGGCCGAGAGCACTGCCGAAGTTGCCGCCAACTTGGAAAACGGACTGGGCCAGACCATGGCGACCGCCGGATGCCATGCGTGCTACCCGTGATGATTCAGGGTGAAATACCGATGAACCGGTGCCAACCAGCGCTGCTGCCAATAAAACCACTGGGAAAGTGGTTGCCACTGCCAGCAGCAATATACCTGATAAGGTAAAACCCATACCAATCGGTAAAGAGTAGGGTTGGGGGTGTTTATCGGTATAAAGCCCTATCAAGGGCTGTAGTAGTGATGCGGTAAGCTGGTAAGTCAGCGTGATTAGCCCTATCTGAGCAAAACTCAGTGAAAACTCGGCTTGTAATAAAGGATAAATCGCCAGAATCAGCGATTGAATCATATCGTTGAGCAGATGAGATACGCTAATAGCACCCAGTATAGAGAAGGATGTACGTTTTACAGCGGCAGTAGTGGATGGTTGGAATCCAGTCTCAGAACGATCGGTCATAGTGAGTATTCGCCTAATAATTTTCACTGTTAATAATATGCTGGTAACGAATACATATTATGCAGATCGAATGATTTTTACTACATCTGACATAATTTGATATATATTCCAAAGTTATGAAATTCATATATACATCGTCACATTACAATGCGAGTTATGTCACGGTATGGTCTTGATTTATCGTGTTATTGATATGCATTACACTATTTTCACTCATTAAGCCGGTATTCATCGGGCCGGTTTTTAACGACTACATGGAGATTTGCCATGCGTTTTTCATTACCGACCACAGCATGTGCCTTGGCTGTGTCGCTAGCGTTCGCCCCTGGATGGGCTGCTGCCTGGGAAAAAGATAAAACTTACGATATCACTATATTGCACACTAATGATCACCATGGGCACTTCTGGCAAAACGATCATGGTGAGTATGGTTTAGCGGCGCAGAAAACGGTCGTCGATAATATTCGCAAACAAGTTGCAGCCGAAGGCGGAAGCCTGCTACTGCTGTCAGGCGGGGATATCAATACCGGTGTGCCTGAATCTGATTTGCAAGATGCGGAACCTGATTTTCGGGGGATGAATCTGGTTGGTTATGACGCGATGGCCATTGGCAATCACGAATTTGATAACCCACTAAGTGTGCTGCGCCAACAAGAGAAGTGGGCAACCTTCCCGCTGTTATCGGCCAATATTTACCAGAAAAGCACGCAACAGCGCTTATTTAAGCCTTATGCCTTGTTTGATAAGCAAGGTGTGAAAATTGCGGTAATTGGTTTAACGACTGATGATACTGCCAAGATCGGGAATCCCGAATATTTCACCGATATTGAATTCCATGTCCCGGCCGTTGAAGCAAAGCAAGTCGTCGATCAACTGCGAAAGACCGATAAGCCTGACATTATCATCGCCGCTACCCATATGGGGCATTACGATGATGGTAGGCATGGTTCGAATGCTCCGGGTGATGTAGAGATGGCACGCAGCCTTCCGGCGGGCTATTTAGATATGATAGTGGGTGGTCACTCGCAAGATCCGGTTTGTATGGCCAGTGAGAACCATAAGCAGGCTGATTATGTTCCCGGTACACCTTGTGCTCCTGATCGCCAGAACGGAACCTGGATTGTTCAAGCTCATGAGTGGGGTAAATATGTTGGTCGTGCCGATTTTAAATTCCGTAATGGTGAATTGAAACTGGTGAGTTATCAGTTAATCCCCATCAATTTAAAGAAAAAAGTTGAGAAGGCTGATGGTACCAGTGAGCGGGTCTTTTATACCCAAGAGATCGCGCAAGATCCATCGATGCTGAAGCTACTTACGCCTTTCGAAGAGCAAGGTAAGGCGCAGTTGGATATTAAAGTCGGCAGCGTCAATGGCAAGTTAGAAGGTGATCGCAGCAAGGTTCGTTTTGAGCAGACCAATCTGGCGCGGGTGTTACTGGCCGCGCAAATGGAACGAGCCGGTGCCGACTTCGCCGTGATGAGTGGTGGTGGGGTGCGTGACTCTATCGACGCCGGTGATATCACGTATAAAAATGTGCTTAAGGTCCAGCCATTTGGTAATACGTTAGTTTACGCCGATATGAAAGGCAGTGAGATCGAGAAGTATCTGGCCGTGGTGGCGAATAAAAAAGTCGATTCAGGCGCTTATGCACAATTTGCTAATGTCAGCTTGGTCGCTGATGGCAATGGCGTCAGTGACGTGAAAATACAGGGCAAGCCATTAGATCCGAATAAAATGTATCGTCTGGCGACTCTGAATTTTAATGCATTAGGCGGCGATGGCTACCCGAAAATCGATACCCTACCGGGCTATGTGAACACTGGTTTTATCGATGCTGAAGTACTAAAGCAGTATATTGAAAAGCACTCTCCACTGGATGCCAGTCAGTATCAGCCGAAAGGTGAGATTGTTTATAAGTAAGGCGTGAAGCTGGAAGCCTCCATTTGGCAGTGGAGGCTTCTGGTGCTTTGCGCGCGATATGTGTGCAGCGCGCTACGGGTCTGTCATGCAATAAATCAACTAATCCCGTTTGGCAATATCGGCAAAGCTGCCTTGCAGCAACTGGCATAAATCTGCTGCTGCCAATTCAATATCTAAACCCCGCTTGCCGCCGGAAACAAATATAGTGGCATACGTCTGTGCCGGGCTATCGATCACTGTTGGCAAGCGCTTTTTCTGCCCTAATGGACTGATACCACCGACTAAATAACCGGTGGTGCGCTGCGCCAATTGTGGGTCAGCCATCTCCGCCTTTTTGGCACCTAAAGCACGAGCCACCTTTTTCAGATCAAGCTGAGTGGCGACGGGGGTAACGGCAACCGCCAGATTTTTGGCGTCACCATTTAAGGCGACCAGCAAGGTTTTATAAACCTGATCGGCATTAAGCCCCAACTTTTTAACGGCTTCATCGCCAAAGTTAGTTTCTGCTGCGTCATGGTGATAAGCGTGCAATGTGAACGGAACTTTTTGTTTTTCCAGCAAAACGACTGCGGGGGTCATAATAAACGTCCAATTAAAAATGAAAATTCATTCCAGTGGATTATCCTACACCCAATTATTGCGGTAGGGTTAAAAATTAACCTAATAAAATCAAGGTCATTATTATGAGTTGCTTGAGTCATGATGAATGTAAGTTGCTAATCTAATCGTGAGGTTGCTACCCTGTACCTGCAGCTCATATTATCCGCAAGGGGTGTGGGCGCTTAATAACTAAAATAATGAAAATTCCTCTTTGACTGGCCGATAGCGATATCGGCCTTTTTTTTACTTTTATTTGTGATTACTGTACGCCGGGTTGCAACAAATCAGGAAGATTGCCCTCGCCATACAGATGCAGTGCACCTACTGCAACCACATAACGCCCGGTGGGTAACTGTTCGAGCTGCTGTTGCCAGCGTTTATTTCGTTGAATCATCAGTACGTCGTATAGGTTTTGGCTAAAGGTTGGCGCCAGTGTAGTTAGGTTATTGGCTGGGTGATGCTCCAGCCACCAGCCAATCATGGTTTGCAGCAGGCGTGCGTTGGTGTGCCAATGGGTTAGTGTATCAAGCAGCAAAGACATTCCGTTATCAGGTAATGTCTCCAGTAAATCGAGCTGCATTTGTGTTCCTTCCAGCTCAATAACTCTTTTTTGTTGCGCTGCCGCCGCTTTCAATAATTGATAATCGATGCCGTACTCCCCGCGCAACCCCAAGCGTTGAGCCTGGCGAGCCTGTAGCATCAAGGCAACCTGCCATGCCGGTAGAAAGGCCATCGTGTGCGGATCCGTGCTCAGCTCTTCGCAGCGCTGTAGCAATTGCTGATATGGCTCCTCAGGTAATCTATCGATTAATGGTTCGCTAAGGGTATCGTTACCAAAAGGTGAGGAGGCATCGGTGATATCCGCTTCGACGATAAGAGCATCAGCCTGATTCAATTTATTCAGCAACTCGTGGGGGAGGGGGAACATGCCCTCGGTCCCCATATGAATGCTGCCAACCATATGGAAGTGGCGTTCGCCGGGTAAGGTGATATCCAACGCCGGATAAGGGTAGGTCGCCGGTGTCAGGATACCGAGAAATTTTGCAATGCGGCGTAATAATTGGCCCATATCCATGGGGTTCCCTTTTTAGCATTTTTTAACATGCTAAACGCTAAATGGCGCACATGAAAGTATTGTGCGCCATTAGGTTATACTCTTTGTACTTGAAGCCGCAGGGTTGTTAGCTGCGTTAGTTACTTGGCCCATCCGTGGGCCTACCTGCAACGCCAATGACTTTGAGTCTATTGGGCGCGCTTATTGCTTCGGTTTAAAGCGCAGCAAACGGTTAGCGTTGCTGACCACGGTAATGGATGACAGCGCCATAGCCGCTCCAGCTACCACCGGGCTAAGTAATGTTCCGGTGAACGGGAACAGAATACCCGCTGCAATCGGAATACCCAATGCGTTGTAGAAAAAAGCACCCAATAGGTTTTGCTTCATATTACGCAATGTTGCTTTGGAAAGTTCAACAGCATCCGCCACCCCATGCAGGCTGTGGCGCATCAACGTGATAGCCGCAGTTTCAATTGCGATATCACTACCACCGCCCATGGCAATTCCAACATCAGCTTGTGCCAGTGCGGGGGCATCATTGATACCATCGCCAATCATGGCCACTTTGTGCCCGGCGGCTTGCAGTTGCTTGATAGCCTCAGCTTTACCCTCCGGCAACACACCCGCGATC
Source organism: Yersinia sp. FDAARGOS_228 (assembly GCF_002073315.2). NCBI lineage: Bacteria > Pseudomonadati > Pseudomonadota > Gammaproteobacteria > Enterobacterales > Yersiniaceae > Yersinia > Yersinia sp. FDAARGOS_228. The sequence goes on along the minus strand of NZ_CP020409.2, from coordinate 4,334,196 downwards.
ACCTGATCAATACCGGCTTCTTTGGCAATGGCATTGGCGGTAATAGGGTTATCACCGGTTAACATCACCAGGCTATATCCCAGCTTATGCAATCGTTGCAGCGCGCTGACACTGTCGCTGCGCAGTGGGTCGCGGATCGACAGCAATGCCGCGGGTTTACCCATCGCGGTGAGGATAACCGGAGTGGCACCACTTTCGGCTTGCTGCTGCATGAGCGATTGCAACTCACGGGTATCAATGCTCTGCTCCTCCAGCAGACGGTTGTTCCCTAGCAACAGCGGAATGCCGTCAACTTCACCACTGACACCCAAGCCGCGTAAGGTGCGGAACTGACTAACTGTAGCCAGCGTCAGCCCTTCGGCACGTTGCAAAATAGCGCGAGCCAATGGGTGATTAGAGCCAGTTTCTAGTGCTGCGGCCCATTCCAGCGCTTGTTGTTCGCTGACACCGTTAAAGGTATGAATTGCCACCACTTGCGGGTGACCTTCCGTTAGCGTGCCAGTTTTGTCGAACACCAACGTATCGAGATTACTGGCTTGCTGCAACGCATCGGCATCACGAACCAAAACACCAAACTCGGCCGCCCGCCCGACGCCAGAAATGATAGACATCGGCGTCGCCAGCCCCAGCGCGCAGGGACAAGCAATAATGAGCACCGTGGTGGCGACCACCAGGGTGTACACCAACTGAGGTTGTGGCCCGAGGAAATACCAAATCAGCCCGGCGATAACAGCAATTGCCACCACGGTTGGTACAAATACCGCAGATATTCGGTCCGCCAATTTGCCGATTTCTGGTTTACTGCTTTGCGCCTGACGAACCAGTTTGATGATACGCGCCAGTGTGGTTTGGCTACCAATGGCATTGGCGCGGAACAGTACTGACCCATCCTGTACTTGGGTACCCGCATGTACCACATCACCTGCTGATTTTTGTTGAGGGATAGGTTCGCCGGTCAGCATGGCTTCGTCCATCCACACTTCGCCTTGCACAATTTCACCATCAACCGGTACACGGTCACCGGTAGTCAGGCGCAAAGTCATGCCCAATTGGACCTCAGCCAAAGGGATCACTTGCTCGCCTTCGTCAGACACCCATCGTGCTGTTGGTGGTGCCAGATCCAGCAATCGCTCCAACGCATTGGATGAGCGCTGTCTGGCACGTTGTTCCATCGCATGACCAAGGTTAATCAAACCGATGATCATGGCACTGGCTTCGTAATAAAGATGGCGCGCTTCCATCGGGAAAACATCTGGCCAGATATTCACCGTGATGGAATAAAGCCACGCCGCCCCAGTACCTAGCGCCACTAAGGTATCCATGGTGGCACTGCCATTTTTCAGGCTGACCCAGGCGTTGCGATAAAAATGTCCACCTGCAAATATCATCACCAGCAGAGTAATAACCCCGACAATAAGCCACGGTGTCTGGGTTTCGGGGGTTAGCGTCATACTGCCGCCAAATAACCCCCATCCCATCAGTGGGATACCCAACAGCAGGCCCAGCGCTGCTTGCCATTGGAAGCGTTTCATACTGGCTTGGGACATCTGTTGCTGACGTGCGCGGCGCTCGCCTTCGTCTTCAATAATTTCCGCGCCATAACCGGCATTTTTGACGGCTGCGATTAAGGCGTCATTACTTGGGGTACCGGTGACTAACGCGCTACGTTCCGCCAAATTGACGCGCGCAACCTCAACCCCATCAACCCCTTCCAGAGCATGTTGTACTTTGGATACGCAACTGGCACAGCTCATTCCGGTTAGTAATAACTGGACGCTATCGATATCCGCCACTGTGGTTGGTTTAGCATTAGTATCATTTGTTACTGCCGGAATGGTTGAAGAGGCCGCTGCCTGATATTCCGGCTGAGATGGGGCTGAGTGAGTCAGCGGCTCAGTTTTTGGGGATAGGGCACCTGGCAGTGCGGCGTGATAACCCGCCTGTTCCACTGCGCTAATTAGCACCTGTGGATCTGCTTTGCCATACACTTTAGCGCTATCCACACTTACCACGGCCGCAATCACACCGGGAACGGCTTCCAGCGCTTTGCGTGTAGCTTCAGTACAATGACCGCAACTTAAGCCTGAGAGCTGTAATTGTGTATCGGGTGTTTGGGCTTCTTCTGCCTGATAACCGGCTTGCTTGACGGTATCAATCAACGTATTGATATCGGCTTCACCGGTCACTTTGGCGTAGTTGACATCGACTTCAGCATGATGAATATCTTCACGGCTTTCTAACGCAGTTTTCACTCGTTTGGCACAATTCATACAGGAAAGGCCATGCAAGGCCAAGACTGTGGTTTGCAACATAATTAACCCCTTATCGAGTAACCACTTATCCGTTAATTTCGTCGGGATAAGTTTAGTTGGTAATCCCAGTCACATCGCTTATCTGCGGTGATAATGGACTGCTCCGCAACTTTACGCTGTACAGATTTTATTCCGCTTGACTGACATCGTTATTTTCACTAATTATGGAGGTTAAACCTTCCAGCAAGGGGAAGGTCAAGGGGAAATATGAACATAAGCGATGTCGCAAAAAAAACCGGCTTAACCAGCAAAGCCATTCGTTTCTACGAAGAAAAAAAACTGGTAACGCCGCCGATCCGCACAGATAACGGTTATCGCAGTTACAGTGCCAAACACATTGAAGAGTTAACACTGCTACGTCAGGCGCGACAGGTTGGTTTTACACTGGATGAATGCCGTGAGCTACTGGCATTATTTCATAATCCGGCCCGCCACAGCGCGGATGTGAAAGCGGCGACGCTGCTAAAGGTAGCGGAAATTGAGCAACATATTGATGATCTTAATCAGATGCGCTTGCGCTTGCTAGCACTGGCAGATGAGTGCCCTGGGGATGATGGCGCTGATTGCCCGATTATCAATAATCTGTCGGGATGTTGCCACTCGGCAGATAAGCAGGCTGTTGATAATAAGAAGAACGTTGTCATTAAACGGAAGGTTGTGAGTAAACAAGAGACAGTTAGTTAACTGACAGGCCGCTCAACTGACGGCCTGCCGGTCAATATGCTACTTATGATGATATAGGTATCAGTGATGGATGGCGCGGACATGCAAGGTATTGCCTTCCACTAATATCACTTCAACTTCGGTACCAATACTAAGCTCGGTCGCGCAATAAATACGCCAGCTACTGTCGCCAACCCGCATGCGACCAAAACCATCAATGGTCGGTTCGGTCAATGTTGCCCGCGTACCCAATAACTGATGAGTACGTTGATTCAACATCGCAGGTTGTGGTTTGGTGCGTTTACTCAGCCAGTACCACCACAGGAATGCAGCGACCACTGTCAGGACGGAAAATAGCACGCCTTGCATCTCCCAGCTAAAGGGAAATAGCCAGACTAACGCGCCCACGACTACGGCGGCAACGCCGCTCCACAGCATATAACCACTGGCACCTAGCATCTCAGCGGCCAGTAGCAGCCCGCCGAGAGATAGCCAAAACCAACTTGGATTCGCGGCAATTTCCTCCAGCATGGTTATTTACCTCGGCTGTTTTTACTCTCGCCAATCAGTTCGGCAATCCCGCCGATAGCGCCCATCAGGCTGCTAGCTTCTAGCGGCATCATAATGACTTTGCTGTTATTAGCGGAGCCGATGTGTTGCAGTGCGTCGGTATATTTCTGTGCCACAAAGTAGTTAATGGCTTGAATGTCACCGGCAGCAATAGCCTCAGAAACCATTCGGGTGGCTTGGGCTTCAGCTTCAGCGCCACGCTCACGGGCTTCTGCCTGCAAGAATGCGGATTGACGCTCACCTTCAGCTTTCAGAATCTGTGATTGCTTCTCACCTTCAGCACGCAAAATTGCGGCCTGACGAACCCCTTCGGCTTCCAGAATATCAGCACGTTTAGTACGTTCCGCTTTCATCTGAGCATTCATCGCAGAAATCAGTTCAGCCGGTGGGCGCACGTCACGGACTTCAATTCGGGTAACTTTAATGCCCCACGGGTTGGTGGCTTCATCCACAATATGCAGCAGGCGGCCGTTGATGTTGTCACGTTGGGACAACATTTCATCCAGCTCCATGGAACCTAAAACAGTACGGAAGTTGGTCATGGTCAAATTGATGATGGCCGATTCCAAATTGCTGACTTCATACGCTGCTTTTACCGGGTCAATAACCTGGATAAAGCAGACGGCATCAATCGCCACGTTGGCGTTATCGCGGGAAATGATCTCTTGGGATGGGATATCCAAGACTTGTTCCATCATATTGATTTTACGACCAACACGATCCATAAATGGCACAACGATGTTCAAGCCTGGCATCAGGGTTTTGGTATAACGGCCAAAACGCTCGACAGTCCACTGAAAACCTTGTGGAACGATTTTGATTGAGGAAAACACCACAATCAGTGCAACAACGATAAGAACAGGGATGACCGTAAACATATTTAACTTCCTGTCAGCAATAATATTTGTTTCTTAATATTACGTGACGGGGCGCTAAATGCCTAACGAATGGCCGGTAAAAGCATGTAAATGAGGAAAAGTAAGGTTGTCGCAGAGTAAAACTGCGCGAGATGATCCCGCGCAGCAGCAAATAAGGAGATCGCCCCAAAAGCCATGGCGATTAAAATTCGCGGTCAGTACAGCAATGAATAAAGTTGGCGGCGATATTTGGCTGCCAGTGCATCGCCAGTGCCTAATGCGGCCAGAATATCCATGAGTGTCTTACGTGCAGTGCCATTGGCCGCAGCCAGATCTTTTTTCAGATGGCTCAGCAACAACTCTAAAGCTTCTTCATTGCGGCCAACCTGATGCAGTTGCAGCGCTAATTGAACCGCTAGTTCGACGTTGTCAGGCTGTTCAGTCAGTTGCTGTTGTAACTGTTGGATCTCTGGGGTGTCAGCCGCTTGTTTGAGTAACTCAATCTGAGCAATCAGGCCTTGATAGCGGGTATCACGGTCTTGCAGTGGAATGGTTGCCAGCACCGCTTCAGCATCTTCACTGCGGTTCAACTGGATTTGTACTTCAGCCAGTTGCAGGCCAATTTCACTGTTTTGCCCACTCAGCGCCCAGGCGTCTTTCAACAGTGGCAGCGCTTCTTGTACGTTGCCTTCACTTAACAATTGCACGGCTTCGGCAACTTTCAACTCTTCAGGTTTCGGCAGTACCCGTTGCAACAGTTCGCGGATAACCTCTTCTGGTTGTGGCCCTTGGAAGCCATCAACCGGTTGACCGTCTTTAAACAGATAAACCGCCGGAATTGAGCGTAAACCAAACTGTGATGCCACCATCTGCTCTGCATCGCAGTCGACACGAGCCAGAATAAATTGACCAGCATACTCTGCGGCCAGTTTATCCAGCACTGGCGTCAGTTGCAGGCAATGCTGGCTGCGTTCGGACCAAAAGTAGAACAATACTGGCACGGCCATGGATTGTTCTAAGGTCTGGTGTAGGTTCGCTTCAGTAATATCAATCGTAGTAGGTGCTAGCATGAATTATTTCTCTCATCCGTTTTAACACTAGATGGGGGCAGATTATGTTGCTTCAACCCCAACTATTTTTGGATAGTCAGTTAAGCATTGCCGCGCAGGACTTTATCTAACATTCGCCCCGGTAGGATGCGGCGCAGAATGGTCAAAGCATGGGCCACTAATGTGACAGGATAGCGCAATTGTGGGCGCTGGCTTTCCAGCGCATGGCGTAATTTCGGTAGTATAGCCTGCGGGGGCAGGGTAAAGCGCTTTGCGATACCAGGATTATTGACCGGTTTATCGGCCTCGGCCTGATTTACGTTCTGTGTAAAATGGGTACTGATCGGGCCGGGTTCAATCAGACAAACATGTACACCACTGCCGTGCAGTTCCATCCGTAGTGCATCAGACCACGCTTCCAGTGCATATTTGCTGGCAGCATAAGCGCCGCGACCTGCCGTAGAAACCAACCCCATCACCGAACTGGTTTGAATTATACGCCCTTCGCCGTGGGGCAACATTGCTGGTAACAGCAATTGCGTGAGCTGGTGGGTGCCGAATAGATTGGTGGAAAACTGCTTTTCCAACTGCTGGCGTGAAATGGTGTGCAACGGGCCATACAGGCCGAAACCACCGTTGTTAAACAGGCCGTATAAGCGCCCGCCAGTCAGTTCGATAACCTGCGCGGCAGCACGTTCCACACTGGCACTGTCATCCAAATCCAGTTCAATACCTTCCAGACCCAATTGTGTCATCTTTGCCACATCATCAGGTTTACGGCAGGCAGCCAGCACGCGATAGCCCCTGTTTTTCAAATCCTGTGCCGCAACCAGACCAATGCCGCTGGAACAACCGGTGATTAAGACTGCTTTTTGCATAACTTTACCTAGTGAGTGGTTCTATTTGTTTGAACAAATGTTATACCGTCATACTTCAAGCTGTATGTGCGTTGGCTGTGCTCAATCACCTGAATCACTTACTGATGTAAGCTCAGCGTGATTTTCTCGCTTGCCGCCTTCCTGCAACTTGAATTATTTAGCGTATATTACTTTTATTGATGTATCGCAACGAGCGGCTTGAGTTGTTGCGCCATCCAATCTGCGATGAAGGGTTGGGCCGCTGCGTTAGGGTGTAAGCCATCATCCTGCATCCACTGCGGTTTCACAGCAACAGCTTCCATAAAGAAAGGGACCAATGGAATGTTAAATTGCTGTGCCAGTTGTGGATACATCGCGGTGAAAGCATCAGTATAACGGCGACCATAGTTAGGCGGAATGCGGATTTGCATCAATAAAGGTTGGGCTTTCGCTTCCAATATCTGATTGATAATTTGTGTCAGGTCCCGTTGAATATCTTGCGTTGGAAAACCACGCAGTCCGTCATTGGCACCCAATTCTATCAGCACCCAGCGTGGCTGATGTTGTTTGAGCAAGGCGGGCAGGCGGGCCAGGCCTTGAGCGGCGGTGTCACCACTGATACTGGCGTTGACTACCTTCGGCAATGACGGTGTTCCCTGCCATGTTTTATCCAGCCGTGAAGGCCATGCTTCGGCAATCGGTAGGCGGTAACCGGCGCTTAAGCTATCGCCAAGAATTAACAGTGTATCGGTTGCGGCGGCTCGCAAACTGAATAATCCCAACAGTAAAAGGAAGGGAAGATGCCAGCGGAAAACGTTCTTGAAGTTCATCATCTTAATAAATACGTCGGCCAGGGTGAGCAACAGCTCTCCATCCTTACCGGAGTTGAGCTGGTTGTCAAACCCGCGCAGACAATTGCGCTGATTGGTGAGTCGGGTTCCGGTAAGTCAACTTTGCTGGGGATTCTGGCAGGGCTTGATGATGGCAGCAGTGGTGAGGTGAGTTTACTCGGCCAGTCTTTGACCGCCATGGATGAAGAAGGGCGCGCGCAATTACGCGCAAAAAACGTCGGCTTCGTATTTCAGTCATTTATGCTGGTGCCCACACTCAATACGTTGGAGAACGTTCAGCTTCCTGCATTGTTGCGTGGAGAGAGCGAACGCAATAGTAAGGCCCATGCGGTGGAGTTATTAGAGCAACTTGGGTTGGGCAAACGGCTTCATCATCTGCCCGCTCAGCTATCTGGTGGTGAGCAGCAGCGAGTAGCATTGGCACGGGCCTTTAGTGGGCGGCCTAAAGTGTTATTTGCCGATGAGCCGACCGGTAATCTTGACCGCCATACCGGTGACAGAATTGCTGATTTGTTGTTTTCACTCAATCGGGATTATGACACCACACTGATTCTGGTTACCCACGATGTACAACTGGCGGGGCGTTGCCAGCGCCGCTTGCGGCTACGGGACGGCAAATTGTGGGAGGAAGTATGATTTGGCGCTGGTTTTGGCGTGAGTGGCGCTCACCCTCACTGTTAATTGTCTGGCTGGCATTAACGCTGGCGGTGGCCTGTGTGCTGGCGCTGGGTACTATCAGTGACCGTATGGAAAAAGGGCTGAGTCAGCAAAGCCGTGATTTTCTGGCCGGCGATCGGGTGCTGAGTGCGGCGCATCCGGTTCCTGACGCGTGGTTGCTGGAAGCTAAACGGCAAGGGTTGACCGTCAGTCGCCAGTTATCATTTATGACCATGACCTTCGCGGGTGATCGCCCACAACTGGCTGATGTGAAAGCCACTGATTTAGCCTATCCGCTGTATGGCAAATTAGATACGCTGCCTGCTGGCGCGGTGCTTGAACCGGGTACGGTGTTGGTGGCTCCAAGGCTGTTGTCGCTACTTGGGGTTAAGGTCGGCGATATGCTGGATGTCGGTGATACCTCACTGAAAATTGTTGGTGAAGTGATTCAGGAGCCTGATTCTGGCTTTAATCCATTCCAAACCGCGCCGCGTATTTTGATCAATCTGGCTGACGTGGAAAAGACCGGTGCGATTCAGCCGGGTAGCCGTCTGACCTATCGTTATATGTTCGCCGGCCAGCCTGATGGCGTCACCCAATTTAGTGACTGGCTCACGCCACAACTGAAACCAGAGCAGCGTTTGTACGGCTTGCAGGAGTCAGGTGGTGCGCTGGGGAAATCGCTGCAACGGGCGCAGCAGTTCTTGCTGTTATCGGCACTATTGACGTTACTACTTTCGATTGCTGCCGTTGCGGTGGCGATGGGCCACTATTGCCGCAGCCGCTATGATTTAGTTGCGGTCCTGAAAACATTAGGTGCAGGGCGCAGCGCGCTGCGGCGGTTGATTATCGGTCAGTGGTTGTCAGTACTGGTGTTGGCAGGCCTGTGTGGCAGTGTGATTGGCCTCTTATTCGAGAAAGTTTTAGTTCGCTTATTGTCACCGGTATTACCGGCTGCATTGCCAGCAGCCGGTTTATGGCCATGGGTATGGTCAATGGGTTCGCTGGTATTGATTTCGTTGCTGGTGGGTGTTCGCCCCTATCGGCAATTGCTAGCGACCCAGCCGCTACGGGTTTTGCGCCGTGATGTTTCCGCGAATGTTTGGCCGCTGCGTTACTTTATTCCTGCAATGCTGGTTATCGTGATTGGCCTATTGGCATTGCTGATGGGAGGAAACGCGTTATTGTGGGCCATTCTGGCTGGCATGGTGGTATTGGCGTTATTACTGGGCGTGATTGGCTGGGGCAGCTTGGTACTGTTGCGCCGCCTGACCGTTACCCGTCTGTCATTGCGGCTGGCAATCAACCGTTTGCTACGTCAACCGTGGATGACATTAACGCAACTGGCGGCATTTTCATTATCCTTCATGCTGTTAGCGTTGTTATTGGTACTGCGTGGGGATCTGTTGGATCGTTGGCAGCAACAATTGCCGCCAGACAGCCCGAATTACTTCTTGCTGAATATGACACCGCAACAGGTGCCACAAGTAACTGAATTTCTGGCGCAACATCAGATAACGCCATCAACGTTCTACCCTATCGTGCGGGTACGGTTATCTGAAATTAACCAGCAACTGGCCACCGAGCGGGTGCGTGAAGATGAACCCGGTGGCGAAGCGGTTAACCGTGAATTGAATCTGACCTGGCAGCAAGACTTACCGGCGCACAATATTTTGACCGCCGGCCAATGGCCGCCTAAAGCCGACGAAGTGTCGATGGAACAAGGCATTGCTGACAAGCTGGGGATTAAAATCGGCGATAAGCTGACATTTAGCGGTGATACACAGTCATTCGAAGCCAAAGTTAGCAGTATTCGTCAGGTGGATTGGGAAAGCCTGCGGCCAAATTTTTACTTTATCTTCCCGCCAGGTGCATTGGATAAACAGCCACAAACCTGGCTGACCAGTTTCCGCTATCAAGGAGACGGGGAGGTGCTGACACAACTGAATCGGCAGTTCCCAACACTCAGTTTGTTGGATATTGGCGCGATGCTTAAACAGGTCGGGCAGGTGTTGCAGCAGGTGAGCCGTGCACTGGAAGTGATGGTAATACTGGTGATTATCTGTGGCACTTTGTTGCTGTTAGCGCAGGTTCAAGTAGGGATGCGTCAGCGCCGTCAGGAGCTGGTGGTTTACCGGACACTAGGCGCAAGTAAACACTTACTGCGAGGTACTTTGTGGTGGGAGTTTGCCTTACTGGGATTGGTTGCCGGGCTGGCTGCTGCCATCGGAGCAGAGGCGGCACTGTGGGCATTGCAGCGCTTAGTGTTTGATTTCCCATGGCAGCCTAATTGGGTTATGTGGTGGCTGTTGCCGTTGGCTGGCGCGCTATTGTTGTCACTGTGTGGCGGTTGGTTAGGTGCGCGTTTGTTACAGGGAAGGGCGCTGTTCCGCAATTATGACAGTTAGCCCACTTGGGTAACCTGGCGTTGCAGTGTGGCTGCAACGCCAACGATTTGTGGGGCAGGCCAGATGAGTTACAGCTTATCCTGCGCCCAGATCAGCGCGTTCTGGTATTCCGCTGGTAACAACGGCGCGAGTGCGGCCAGAGCAGCACGTAATTGTGTGCCATCGGGATGGTTCAAATTCAGATGGCCTACTTTACGACCTGCGCGCACTTCTTTTTCATACCAGTGCAGATGCACCAACGGCAGAGATAGCCATTCGATGTTCACTGGCGTGCCAATCAGGTTGACCATCGCTGATGGGGTGTTGACCACCGGCGTCGGTAAGGGCAGGTCCAAAATGGCACGCAGATGTAGCTCAAACTGGCTTATAGATGCGCCATTTTGCGTCCAGTGGCCGCTGTTATGCACCCGTGGTGCCAGCTCATTGATCAACAAATTGTCGCCAACGATAAAGCACTCCATGACCATTACGCCAACATAATTCAGCTCATCCATAATGGCTGACAGCATTTTTTCAGCTTGTTGCTGTAATCTGCTATCGGGCTGTGGCAAAGCCACACTCATGCGCAGGATGCCATCTTCATGCAGATTGTGGGTTAACGGGTAAAACACCGATTTACCTTGGCTGCTGCGTGCGCCGACCAGCGAAACTTCACCGCTGAAGTTAATCCCTTGCTCAACAATACATTCACCGTAAGCATCAGTCGGTAAGGTATCCTGATCACCGGCCCGCAAACGCCACTGTCCGCGGCCGTCATAGCCACCGACTCGGCGTTTGACGATGGCCAACTCACCTAATGTTGCAAAGACCTGTGGCCATTCGCTACTACTTGCTAATAGCTGCCACGGGGCGGTTGGCAGATTCAGGCTATCGAGCAATTGCTTTTGTGTCAGGCGATCGGCCAGACGCGGGAAGATATCGCGGTTAACAAAAGCCGTGTGTGTAGCGAGCTCACGGGTTAACGCCGTTTCTGGCCAGCGCTCAATCTCAGCGGTAATCACACTGTGCTGATAAGGCACGGCTTCAGGTTCCGCATCCAAGCCCACCGGATAAACGGCAATACCCAGTGGTTCGCCAGCCTGACGCAGCATGCGCCCTAGCTGGCCATTACCTAATACGCAAACTGGTTTCATGCCTTCACCTGTAAGTCTGGTACCCGAGGATCTGGATTATCCAGCACTTCGTCAGTTTGGCTTTTGCGCCAATCAGCCAGACGATCGGCTAATTCGGCATCGTGCAATGCCAATATTTGCGCGGCCAGTAAAGCGGCATTGGCGGCACCGGCTTTACCGATAGCCAAGGTCCCCACGGGGATACCACGCGGCATTTGCACAATCGAATACAGGCTGTCGATACCACTCAGCGCAGCACTTTGTACTGGAACACCTAAAACAGGTACTAGCGTTTTTGCCGCAATCATACCCGGCAGATGTGCAGCACCACCGGCACCGGCAATTATCACCTGTAAGCCATTGGTTTGGGCCGACTCGGCAAAACTGAACAGCTTATCGGGGGTGCGGTGTGCGGAGACAACTTCCACATGAAATGGAACATTGAGCGTGGTGAGCACGTCAGCGGCGAACTGCATGGTGGCCCAGTCACTCTTGGACCCCATTACGATAGCGATTTTAACCCCGGCTGTATAAGCCGAATCGAGGTTAGCTCCCATGAGTGTAAAGCTCCTGTGATTGCACAAGCGTCGGCCAGAATGATTTTACTTAAATCGTGACTGGCGAAGAGGGCGTAGAGCATATCATGAGCCAAAGGCGAGGAAAACGGTTGCGTCGCGGCTTTTAGTGGGATTTATCGGTTTTTTATACCCACTCGCCAGATAAACCTGAAGGTCAAAATGGGAATTTAATCAACTCAACACTGTCTGCCGTGACTTTGACCATCGAACCCTCAACATGCCAGGCACCAAGAACCACACGATGGGCGGTTGTGGCGGGGAGTGCTACGGTGTGAACCGCTGGGCGATGCGTATGCCCGTGGATCATCCAACTGACGCCATTACGTTGGAAGCTATCAATCACCGCTTGTGGATTTACATCCATGATCAGCTCAGATTTGCCGCTATTGTTCTGCTGACTTTGGTTACGCATATAAGCTGCAATGCGTAAACGAAAACGCAGAGGTAGCCATAGGAACAGTTTTTGAATCAGTGGATTATGTACTCTACGACGAAAATGCTGATAGTCAGTATCATCGGTACACAGGGTATCGCCATGTAAAATAACAATTTTACGGCCATACAGTTCGACGACTTTCTCTTCCGGCAGCAGGATCATCCCGCTTTCTTGAGCAAAGCGTTTACCGAGCAAAAAATCACGATTACCGTGGATAAAGTAGCAAGGCACACCCCGTTGTTGGAGTGATTTCAGCGCAGCGGCAACTTGCCGGTACAGTGGTTCGGGGTCATCATCGCCAATCCAGGACTCGAACAGATCACCCAGGATATATAACGCATCAGCATGAATAGCTTCACGCTGTATAAAATGCAGGAAACCGGCAGTGATTGCCGGTTCCTGAACGCTAAGATGCAAATCTGCAATAAAAAGCGTGCTCATTAAGCTGTCATTATTCGCTGATAGTGACGCTTTTGATGATCACATCTTCTTTTGGCACATCTTGATGCATGCCGCTACGGCCAGTAGCAACGTTTTTGATTTTATCAACAACGTCCAGACCTTCAGTAACTTCAGCGAATACGCAGTAACCCCAACCATCCGGGCGCTCTGAACGGAAGTTCAGGAAGTCGTTGTCAGCAACGTTAATGAAAAATTGTGCAGTAGCAGAGTGCGGATCGTTGGTACGCGCCATTGCCAGGGTGCCACGGGTATTTTTCAGGCCGTTGTTAGCTTCGTTTTTGATAGTTGCATCAGTGGTTTTCTGGTTCATGCCCGGCTCAAAACCACCGCCTTGAATCATGAAACCGTCGATAACACGGTGGAAGATAGTGTTATCATAAAAGCCTTTACGGCAGTAGTTCAGGAAGTTTTCAACGGTAACCGGCGCTTTATCCGCGAAGGTATTGACGACGATATCGCCGTGATTAGTATGAAACGTGACCATAATAATGTTCCTGCTAGTGTAATAGTGTATTCACAAATGAGTCGTAACTCTTTAGACGGCTCTTATATCATAACTCTGAGATTGAGTCAGCACTCGAAACGCGAGCAAGATGTACGAAAAAGTGCTGAATCAGTGGCTGATTTACCGCATAATCTGATGATATCCTTTTATCTCCTTCGTCCTTGAAGTTGTTTGCGCTCCACCTGCAACGCCAATGACTTTGGGTATAAACCCTGCTTACCGCAAAAACAAAAACCACGGAATGTCCCGATGCTAAAGATTTTTAATACACTGAGTCGCCAAAAAGAGGAATTCAAGCCTATTCATGCCGGTAAAATTGGTATGTACGTATGCGGGATCACTATTTATGACCTGTGTCACATTGGGCATGGGCGTACTTTTGTCGCTTTCGACGTCGTGGCGCGTTATTTGCGTTATTTAGGTTACTCTTTGACGTATGTACGCAATGTTACCGATGTTGACGATAAAATCATCAAGCGTGCACTGGAAAACAATGAAAGCTGTGAGCAACTGACGACACGTATGCTGGCAGAAATGCATAAAGATTTCGATGCACTGAATCTTAAACGCCCTGATTTGGAGCCGCGTGCGACGCACCATATTCCTGAAATTATTGCACTGACCGAGCGCTTGATTGCCCGTGATCACGCTTATGTCGCATCAAATGGCGATGTGATGTTCGCTGTGGACAGTGATCCTGATTACGGTTTGCTGTCCCGTCAGGACTTGGATCAATTACAGGCCGGTGCCCGGGTTGAGGTGGCAGATGTTAAACGCAATCCGATGGATTTTGTCTTGTGGAAAATGTCTAAACCGGGTGAACCAAGTTGGGCATCACCTTGGGGGCCGGGTCGCCCTGGCTGGCATATTGAATGCTCGGCGATGAATGGCAAGCAGTTAGGCGCACATTTTGATATTCACGGCGGTGGTTCTGATTTGATGTTCCCGCACCACGAAAATGAAATTGCACAATCTACCTGTGCCCACGATGGCCCCTATGTGAACTACTGGATGCATTCCGGTATGGTGATGATTGACAAAGAAAAAATGTCTAAATCACTGAATAACTTTTTCACCATTCGTGATGTTTTGGCCTATTACGATGCTGAAACTGTGCGTTACTTCCTGATGTCTGGTCATTATCGCAGTCAGCTTAACTACAGCGAAGAGAACCTCAAACAAGCGCGTGCTTCACTGGAACGCCTGTATACCGCTCTACGTGGGACTGATGCGAATGCGACTCCTGCGGGGGGGGCAGAGTTTGAAGCGCGGTTCCGCGCGGCAATGGATGATGATTTCAATACGCCAGAAGCTTATTCGGTACTGTTTGATATCGCCCGTGAAGTAAACCGCTTAAAAACTGAAGATATTACGGCGGCAAATGGTTTAGCGGCAGAATTGCGTAAACTGGCCCATGTGCTGGGATTATTAGAGCAGGATCCAGAGCTGTTTTTACAAAGTGGCGCGCAGACTAATGATGACGAAGTGGCAAAAATAGAAGCGTTGATTAAGCAACGTAACGATGCCCGTAGCAGTAAAGATTGGGCGCTGGCCGATTCGGCCCGTGATCAGTTGAATGAGCTAGGTATTGTGCTGGAAGATGGCCCACAAGGGACGATATGGCGCCGTAAATAGCATGGTATTGGGTCGATAGGTGCAATTTAGCTATCTGCATCTAAAAAAATTGCGGTTCTGGTGCTGACCAGTAACCGCATTTTTTTGCCCTTATCTCGCCATGGCAGCCTTTCGCAATAACCAGCTAGAACTCGCCTTTGCCGAGGTGATTAGGCTTTAACCTGCACTTTCATGCCTTGAAACTCAACAATCTGGTCAGCCAGGATTTTGCAGCGCTTACGCGTTTCTACATTCCCGTCGACTTTCACCTGACCATCTGCGATGGCGGCTTTAGCTGAGGCACCGCTGTCGTTCCAGCCCTGTAACTTTAATAAGTCACACAGCTCGACGTGCGGGTGTTTTTCCAAATGAAAAATGTCCATTCCTGTCCTTACAATCAATTTTCGTTGATGTCGTGATATTCCTCGCAGGCTTGCAAGGTATTTTGTATCAGTGTTGCAACGGTCATCGGCCCGACGCCACCGGGAACCGGTGTAATCCAACCCGCACGCTCAACGGCGACATCAAATTCTACATCGCCGACTACTTTACCACTTTCCAGACGGTTAATGCCTACATCAATCACGATAGCACCAGGTTTAATCCATTCACCGGGAATAAAACCGGGTTTACCCACGGCAACCACCAGCAAGTCAGCATTTTCGACATGTTGGCGCAGATTTTTGGTAAAACGATGCGTGACGGTGGTAGTGCAACCGGCTAACAGCAGTTCAAGGCTCATCGGGCGGCCTACAATATTGGATGCACCGACCACAACTGCATTGAGGCCATAAGTCGAGATATTATAACGCTCCAGCAAGGTAACGATGCCGCGTGGGGTACAAGGGCGCAATTTCGGTGCGCGTTGACACAGACGACCCACGTTATACGGGTGGAAGCCATCTACGTCTTTATCAGGGTGGATACGTTCCAGCACTTTGATATTATCAATACCTGCAGGCAGTGGCAGTTGCACCAGAATCCCATCAATTTCACTATCGCCATTCAGTGAATCAATCAATGCCAGCAATTCTGCTTCCGTAGTAGTCATTGGCAGATCATAAGAACGTGAAACAAAACCGACCTCTTCGCACGCCTTACGCTTACTGGCGACATAAATTTGTGAGGCTGGGTTAACACCAACTAATACCACAGCAAGACCGGGAGCACGCTTACCGGCAGCCAAACGTTTCTGTACCAACGCAGCAACTTCATTTCTTACCTGCTGCGCAATCGTTTTACCATCAATAATTTTTGCTGACATCAGTGGAGGGATCCATCAATTAAAAAAGCGGGAATCCGCCTATTTTGTCAGAAGCGGGGCGCGCTGTCAGGCGTATAATAACGATTAATTAACGATTAAATAGCCAGATGGTAAACAGTAAGGCGAAAACCCATTGACTCGAAAGCGACTGCCCGTATAATCCAACCCGCAACTGACTACCGGCAGTGTTCTGTGCTGCGGTAAATATCAAATGCGCCCTTAGCTCAGTTGGATAGAGCAACGGCCTTCTAAGCCGTAGGTCACAGGTTCGAATCCTGTAGGGCGTACCATAAAAATCAATGAGCTACCCTCTATTTACCCCCTAATTATCAACAACCTTTTTTAAAAGTGCCAGATTAGTGACATTAATCCCCATTACCTCGTCAATTTTACGCGCATGCTCAGTTAGATGGTTTGGCGACAAGTGAGCATATCGACGAACCATTTCGATGCTCTCCCATCCTCCCATTTCCTGAAGTGCTGATAGTGGTACCCCGGCTTGAACTAACCAGCTCGCCCAGGTGTGCCGCAAATCGTGGAAACGGAAATCAGTGATTCCGGAGCGCTTTAATCCAGTTCTCCATGCTGTATTATCATCAACGCGCATTTTCCTGACCTCATCGGTTTTTGTTCCATCTGCCCGGTGCCATGCCGAGGTGTGGACAAACACATATCTTGAGTGCCGGCCTATCTGTTCACGTAATACCTTGCATGACATATCGTTTAGAGCTACGCCAATTGCCTTGCCCGCTTTAGCGTTCTCTGGGTGAATCCATGCAACCTTTCTTTGCATATCGATTTGCGACCATTCCAGATCCAGAATGTTCGACCTTCGAAGCCCGGTAGCCAGAGCAAAGACCACTACAGGGCGGAAGTTCTCAGGCATACAATTGATTAAGGTTAGAGCCTCATCTTTTGTCAGCCAGCGTATCCGCTTACTCTGTGGTTTTCTGGTCTTGATCACTGGCGCTTTGGCTAACCACTTCCATTCGTCTGCTGCTGCCCGTAACAGGCTGCGTATAAATGAAAGGTGCTGGCTTCTTGTTGCCGGTGAAACCTGTTTTTCCACATAGCCAGGTATCGGTTTTTTCTTCCTTAATGCTGCATCCCTTTTCGACTCCCAGATCTGCCTATGCTTCCTGTTTGGCATTCTGGACACCGCTTTCATTATCTTATCTTCGGTAATGCTGGATATTGGCATTCCAGAAAAATGACCGAGGAAAAACTCAATCTTCGTTCGGTCATCATCCAAAGATCGCTTATGCTCTTTTTCTATCAGCCAACGCAAGCATGTTTCATCAAAAGTGTGTTCAGCTATTTCACCTAGCTTATCTACCCTCCATGCATCTGCCCTTAACTGATCGAAGAGTTCCTGCGCTTGTTTCTTGTCTGCCGTACCAAGGCAGCGTCTAACTCTTTCCCCGTTCGGGCGAACGAAATCACAGTACCACTTTCCGTACCTTTGTTTGAGCGCCATACAGACTCCTTCTCTGCTTGGCCGTTTTCTGCATTCACGGCCTGATTGTGTTGGTTGCTGTGGATATATTCAAGACATGCTGATTTCAGAATTTCAAAACTTCCGCCGCCATTAGCTCCGCTCTTGCCCGCTTTTAGTCGCTTATTTTTTATTAGTAAGCGGACGGTTCGCGGGGATTTTCGCAGGTAGGCGGCGGCCTGTGGCAAGTCGAATAACTCATCATCAAGCCGAATATCATTCATAGCTGGCCTCTTATCTCTTTATCAATCTGACGGACGTAATAACTCAACCAGCGTTTAGCCGGGAAAGTGTTAGGGGGTATGGCGATGATTTTTTTGCGTGGCGGTCGAGGATTTCGGTGATGAGCTTGTCGTGTTCTGAAAGTGGCTTGCCGTCCGTGGCTTCAATTATTTCTGTTCTACAACATCGCGCTACTGACCTGATAGCATTTTCAATGGTTGTCTCCATACTCTCACCACTCCTTTAACCACAGCAGCCAGATCGCCACACCGCCGCCGACGATAAGCAGTATCCAATCCAGATATGCCATTACAAAACTAAGATCATCCATCAGTTAACTCCCTTCACAGCATCACCCACCACATAGACAACCAGGCAGATAATGAATAGTGCAAAGCATATCCCTAACAGTATTTCCGTTACTTTTGGTTGGTTCATGCTGCCTCCGAACTGCCAGGTATTAATTTGATTGATTGATCGCACTCATTGCCCCACGTATCCCAGCCCTCTAAATCCCTCCTTGAAAACAACTCAATGCGCTTCACATCTCCATACAGTAATTCCAGCCGATGGCGGACCTCCCACGGCTTTTCGCTATGCTCGCCAAGCGGTGAGTAAACAACTTGCTTGATGCTGGCATTGAGTCGCTCAAGGCCATTGCCGCGCACTGCAATCAGAACATCTTCCGTGTTGGCCCGCGTGTAGTTACCGCCATTCATCCGTGATTGGGTATTGAGCAGGGCGAGAAAGTCGTAAAAGTCGTTAACCTCACCGGCCGCCAGCGCCTTATTTATGTGATCCTCTGCTAACTGATTCAGCTTCACCCAGGTGAAACCCTTCATTGTGCGCACCTGAAAGCCCCACGCTTCAGCGAGCTGCTTGGCTTCGTCATTGAAGTTGCCGGTGTACCACATAGCGAGAACTGCATCGGGTGCTGCGAGGGACCAAACAGGGAGGCGCTTTAAATCGGTGAGTGACATCGTGCTGTAGTGATTAACTGCCGCTCCATTGCTGGCCTTGTTCCCGTACTGCCAGGGTGGATCACAATAAATAAGCTGATATCCACTCATGCCGCCTCCATTATCTTTCTCACTTTCGCTTTCACTGACTTCACCGTTTTAACTGGTGTTGGCGGGACAACTTGCTGCGGCGAGGGTCTCTTTGATTTATCGCCGGTTCGTAGCCGCTGCTTTATTTTCATGTCCCACAAATAGGCTTCTTTGTGGTCACGCCCGTCATCCGGCGCGCGGCCAACAGTCAGAATTAGTTCGCTGATATCGTCCATATCAACCTCACAGATTTAGAATGGTTTTTACATCATCCGGCTCGCAGCCAGACGACATGATATGAGTGCCTTCATGTAGCGACACAACAACATCGGCAGGCATGACGCCGTACCGTTTCCACAATCCCTGATGCAGAACTTGCGCTAATTCATCCGTGCTAACGCGACCCGCAGTGAAGTAAGCGCGGGGTAATTTGACGATGATTGATGACATAGGGACACTCCAGATAGTGAAATCCGTTTACTGAGAGTTCCGTGGTGGGGTTAAAACGAGATGGTTATTGCTTGGCTGCTGTGAATAGCTCGTAAACATCATCTTTTAGCGCATGACCAGCTCGCGTGAACGTAATCGCAAAAAGGTTGCCGTCTGGCCTGTCATGCTGAATATCAATGATTGCAACCGGCTGCAACGCTTTCAACTCAGCAAGTTGCTCACGCAGTGAACGTAGTTCAATGAGAAGCATAAGTAACTCGGTGTTGTAGGCGTCACCCTCTGCCATCGCTTCGAGCACTTCAATCTGGTCTGCAAGCCCACCGTCTGGCTTGCGGGTAAATTCCTGCTCAGTTAGCTTGTTCATCGGGTGCGCTCCACGTCTGTTGTGATTGCCGTTACTTTTGCCCCAGCAAGAATGCGGACGTCTTTATCGCCAGCAAATATCTTATTTAGCCGGCCATTAGCCGCTTCGATTGCCTGCTTGTAAACTTGGGCCGTTTGGCAATCAGGTCCCCATGAACCTAGGTTGCTAAGCTCAATAGTCAGGGTAACTGTCGCATTGGTTGTAGTTCTTATCACTGGTTTACTCAGCATCTGCATTCCCCTCTACCAGCCACAAGCCGGTTGTGAATCTTCATCCGACATGAAAGGCTCGCACGAACTAGCGCAACCCTCGTTATTTTCTTCATCATCAAGCGGTGGTAATGGCTCAGATAAATCAAAAGTGGCTATCAAATCTCTAACGCTACGATATCCACGATAAAACTTGCGTGGTTCGTCGCTTGGTTGACCTTTAATGGAGTTTCCGCCAACAAAGCCATATTGATTTTCCAGATATGCAAAAATGTCAAAGTGGTGCCAGTTATCACGATAGATTTGTTGAAGCTTTTTATCTGACTTCTTGAAGCAGCATTTGCAATTACCCTTGTAATCTTCCAGTTTCAACCTGAAATCTTGTTCCTCCCAAAAATCGAGCACATCTAATTTGTCTGAAGGGAATATATCAACGAGTGGGTATATTTTTATTTGCTGATGTTGCACTGAAACTTTACGATTAATACGGCGTGGCTCATCAGTACGAATCCCGATAGCTGTTAAATATTCACCCTTCTTCCAGCCAATAGAGCGGATATAGCTATGAATTGGTGCTTCTTTTAGTTCGCGAGTGCAATGCTTATATGAGTGATTTGGTATGCCATATTTTTTCACAGCTTCCTCAAACACCTCACCTGAGCGCTTTGCTGTTTCATAACTAACGACTTTATGACCAGTAGGCTTGCCCTTGATGGGATTAATATTGGCTTCAAGCCACACAGTGTTGAAACCAAAATTAACATCACAATCACGGACAAAATCTAACGTTTCATTGTTTTCTTGGCTGGTATTCGCGAAGCAAACAATCATTTCATATTCATCAGCACATTTAGTTAATAGCTGGCGAGTCATAAAAGCGGAGGTTGCGCCACCGCTATTTAGAACGAGTAATTTTTGTTTACCCATCACTCCCCCTCTACCGTGAAACCGGCTACTCTAATTGCATGTTCAACATCGAAACGGGAAAGCCAGTTACCGCCCTCTTTAGGTATCATGACATTTCGCTCACCTTCGTTAATCGGATGCCCAGCACGAACTGCGTAACCGACAGGCAGTACAACAGGCTTACTCAGCTTATCGCTTGCCGCTGATAACGCTGCTTCTGCTTTCTTGGCGCGTGCCTGCCACTTGTCGCGCATCGCATCGATATGTGTTGTGCGCTTACTCGCAAATGCAGAGCCACCTCGCTCGATATTCAGAATCCCGTTCATTTCATCACGCTCTTTCTGTGCCGCTTCCAGTTGGGCTATCAATCCAGCACGTGCTGCATTCCAAAACGCCAGCATGTCATTTGCATGCTGATATTTGTAAGTAACGCCCGGTACCGGATGTTTAAACTTTTCTACCGGAGTTCCAACATCACGCTCCATGTATGTGTTGTATGCGGACTCAAACTCTTCGATGTTATTCATCAGTTGTTACCCCTCAGGCTTTCACGAAATTTCTTATGCCATTTTCTAGCGCGATTTTGTCTAGCTGATAGATTCCTTTCCATCCATACATGAGGGTAATTAGCGCTAAAAACTAACCAGCCAAGATTGCTTACTCGAAGCCTTCCGTTAGTGAACATGCCAAGCAGCCGCTTTGCTTCACGATTTGATTTCATGGGAAACCCTCAGGCTGTGCGTTTATTCCAAGCGCGTATTGCCATGGCGATTTTACCTCTGCCAATCATTTGAGCGCTCTGAGCATCGCAATTATGACAACGAACTATCGCAGAACGGTCAGGGCAATCTTCTTCGTACTGAGCGAAGGCTTCTACATTCGTGGATCCGCAGAATGGGCATGGCTTAAGTTTTTCATCAGTATTTTCAGACATAACTGTTTCCTCAGCAGATTGCTGTAATGGGGTGGGGGATTAGTCCTGCTTGACCGACCAGCCAATACCGGCATATTCACGAGCAGCCTGACTTGCAAGAATCGGAGCAGGATTGCTTAAGCTGAATGGCCGCCGCTCCAGCGGTAACAAGTGAGCAGGGCAGCGAGGGTAATTCGCTGTTATCCTGCCTATCGTCCTGATAATCATCTTGTTCAGCCGTTCGTGTTCTTCTCCCCGCTTTGCACAATCAAAAGCCGAGAGGCATCCTGCAATTATCTCTGCATAGTTTTCTTTTCTGATTGTCATGGGATTACCTGCGGGGAAGTGTGAACTTAGAAACGTGGGTCTTCAGCAAAGAACTGATCATCCCCCTGATAGTTACCTGAATGAGTTGGAGCGCTGTTTACTTGCTTGCGCTCGTCTTTATCTTTCAGGGTGGTGAGCATCTTCGCTATTGTTTCGGCTGGGGCGTTAGTTACATGCTCTTGCAGCGTTCTCTGGCTTTGCGCCAGAAATGGAATGCGAATATCAAAGTTATAAGTCTCACGTCCATCATCTTTTGTTTTCAGAGTTTTTTGCAGTACCAAACCCAACTTGCGGCCTACAAACTCAGGGGCTACATCAACACCAGCTTCATTTTTAATGATGGTGAGTTGCTTAACGCCAGAGCAACCCATCATGGCATTTATCATGTTTACGCCATGCGTATTGGGGCTTCCGTCTTTCTTGACGGTGTAAACATTCAGATAATTGGCCTTGCGCCCATCATCAGTTTCCACGGAGAACTCAATTGATTTAGCGCCGCCAGAACTGATCACATATTTAGCTTCTGAGATGGTGAAGATATAAGCCCCAGACTCATTGATGAAACCGCTTAATCCTGCTGATAAACCTGAATCTTGGTCATAGACGAAAGTTACATTGCTCATGCCGCGTTTCCTTTAATTTGGTGAACATTATTGATGCCGTAGTAATCGCAAATATCCCGATCTACAGTCAGAAGGTCATTTTCAATTTCGTTGGTTTCGAAGAGGCCCATCGGTGATTTAACGGTGTCGTAACCGTTGTTTTGAGTGGTGAAAAAGTATTGTCCATCGTGAACGGTGGTTCTCAGAACGATGGTGAACATTCCTTCGACTGTTACTTTCTCATCCAACATTTTGCCGATGGTTTTCATTTTGACTCGACCAAGGTTTGTTTCCTCGGTGTGGGCCATGAAGTAAATTCTCAGATCATCCGGCGCATCCTGTGCCGCTTTGATTATTTCCCACATGTGAAGTCCCATTTTCGCGAACTTATCAAATCCCTTATCGTTCACCGTCTCCATGAACTCGGTGCACATCACATACTGAAAGTCATCAATGATGACTATTTTCTTCCCGTACTTTGTCGCACCATTAATGACGGCCTTAATCAGTGACCAGTCATGTGTTGGGATAACACTCCCTGTTTTCTTCTCGCCATCCCATGACTGCCAGTTAGTTGATTTGAACGGTAGCCGCTTCCTTACGACCTGAATAAGCAGGCAATCATCAGGGTTGAGATTGCGCAAGCTGGTAGACTTCCCTGTACCAGATTCACCAAGGATTAATGTTGCGGTACCCACAAATCACCTCCATAAATGATTTACGCTTTTTGGCTGCCGATTCCCTTACCTGCTCAACCAATTCGCCTTTAATCCCCATCGCGTCCAGTGCAATGATCGCCAGTTGTTCAGCCGACACGCGACCGCACTCCAATTCATTTTTAACAAAGGACAGAGTATCCATACTCTTTAACGATTCACGCCTTGTGATAATCAGTTCTTTGAATTGCTCTTCTGTCATGCAGCCTCCTGAAGCTCGATTGATACCGACGCATCCATTTGGTAAATACGACGCTTGGCGACTGCGCAGGTGAGGTAATTAGCTGCTGAGCGCCTACTTCCTGCCTTGCGGCAAGACTTCGCGCAATTCAGCCAGTGGTTATGCCACCACCTGAGTTCCTTCTTGGTCATGGCTCAACCCTCCGAGTTAGCGCCTCAATAATTTTCTCCCAGATACCTTTCCGTGGTGGGGGAGTGAAGCTTGCTGATGTGAGGCGGTAGGCCGGTGAATGCTGAATTTTGGTTAAATAGTTAGTAGAGCAGCCCGATGCGGTCTGCCCAGCAAATGCAAGTTGCATGGGATACTCCAGTTTAATTAGTGGTAATAAATGTTTCTTCGTGGTGTGCGTCAGCCATGGATTTCGCTTCATCTTGGCTACTTGCAATAAATACGAGTGGTAAATGTCTTGGCTGATTGATAAACGCGGCGTGCTTAATTCGACTCTCTATATTTATGCTATCGCTAGGGTCGATGTAGCGAACTTCTTTTTGCTCACCATTTGGATAATGCAGCGTCCAATTCGATGCATATAATTCGTCTTTATGCTCGGTAAGAGTTCTTTTTATTTCTTGAATACATGCAGCTTGAAGTTTTACTATTTTCCGCATAACTCGCTCAGGCATGACAACACCACAATACACGCCGGATAAATCAAAAAGGCTTTCTGGAATGATTTTGTATCTTTCATCACTCATGCTCATTTCCTATGTTTAGCCCACAGCAAAACACCGACAGTTGTCAGTTATTTACTCTGGGGATTGGTGGGGGTGGGGAGTTACTCGGCTACTTCTTCAAATTCACCATCTTCACTTAGTGAATACCAAACATCAGGCTTAATTCCGTTTTCGCCAACTTTACTGGCACGGATATGAATCAGTTCGCCATCGTCATTTCGGTAGCACAGAACAATAGCTCCACTTTCGGATGATTTAGCTTTGCCACCCTCGCCGAATGAGGCAGCTACAGATTGTGATCCAGAGACTTCAGCCGCTGACCGGTAGCCAGTGTTGGTTGCCGCTGACCGGTCGCCAGTGTTGGTTGCCGCTGACTGGTAGCCAGTGTTGGTTGCCGCTGACCGGTCGCCAGTGTTGGTTGCCGCTGACTGGTAGCCAGTGCTGGTTGCCGCTGACTGGTAGCCAGTGTTGGTTGCCGCTGACTGGTAGCCAGTGTTGGTTGCCGCTGACAGGTCGCCAGTGTTGGTTGCCGCTGACTGGTAGCCAGTGTTGGTTGCCGCTGACCGGTAGCCAGTGTTGGTTGCCGCTGACCGGTAGCCAGTGTTGGTTGCCGCTGACCGGTAGCCAGTGTTGGTTGCCGCTGACCGGTCGCCAGTGTTGGTTGCCGCTGACCGGTCGCCAGTGTTGGTTGCCGCTGACTGGTAGCCAGTGCTGGTTGCCGCTGACTGGTAGCCAGTGTTGGTTGCCGCTGACCGGTCGCCAGTGTTGGTTGCCGCTGACCGGTCGCCAGTGCTGGTTGCCGCTGACTGGTAGCCAGTGTTGGTTGCCGCTGACCGGTCGCCAGTCATGATCTGCTGCTCAAGCGACTTATCAACTTTGCTCCAGATCCAATCAATACCGCGCTGGATGAACTGAGGGAGAGTGAGTTCCGCTGTGATGGTTATACTGGCGCTTGCGATTTTTGTGTCGCCGTCCTCTTCGCGGTCAATAGTGCCAAACGACTCCGTGACCGCGTACCGGCTTGATGCTGGTGAGTAATATCCGAAAACATCAAACGGGGCTTCACAAGCATGGAAGCCAGAACCGCATGCTTCGACCTTGCCCTCATGCGTATACGTTTTGCCAATTTCGAACTGGTAGCCACGGCACTGAAGGGTTTGGTCGAATCCTTTAAAAGTAATCACTGTTTCTTTGCTCATGCTGCTTCCTTGAATTTTAGGTACAAAAAAAGCCGCATAAGCAGCTCGTTGTTTGTTTCAGTGGTCTTATTGCTGCCACCGGTTAAGTGGCAGGGGTAAGATCACTGGGGTTTTAATGGTTTACTAAGCTATTACCCAGCCCCCACGGTCTTTATAGTTAATGCTTTCTGAACCGTCGTACTCTTCAATTTCAAACATTGATCCTTCAGGTATCCATTCAACTTTTAACTGTTTAACTCCGCCGTCATAAATCTCAGGGAAAAGCTCGTTAGCCACCTGAATAGGTGTTTTATCAATCTCGCCAAGTACCGCTTTCACCAATTCAGCAGAAAATATTAACGCTTCATCATTTCCATTCCATGTTGACCATCCAGCCCCAAATCCAGGCGAGTATAAAACTGCCACATTCCCATCCCGCTTTAACTTTTCCACCATCATTCACTCCTCATTTACCCGCCAATAAAAAAGGCCACCTAAGTGACCTCTATAATTTGTGCTGGGATATTTAGCCACGCCCAGCCGTGGTTTCCCTGCTTTCCACAGTCAAAGGAAATTGATATGTTGGTTATTCCACAGTCAATATAGGGATTTAAAAATGGCTAGAACAACACGATGCCCAAAATGTGAAAGCTCAAGCTTTGAATTGGCAACTGGCACAAGAGTGCAAGGGAGCGGTCACGCAATTTATTTCGTACAGTGTGCGTCCTGCGGGTGTGCGATAACTGCTATGAGTGCGAGAGAAATTCATTTGATTGAGCAAATTGCCAAGAAGGTTAGTGCTAGTTAATAACAAGCCCGTTTGGGCGGCTGTTATCATAGGCCGCCTTTAATGCCTCAAGCACAGCAGACTCATGCCCAGCCAATCCGCGTGATTTGATAATCTCATCTATTTTTTCTGCTGCTTCGCATGCTGCTAAAAGAACACTTTGTGTTGTTTCCATTCTCTTACCCCTTAACTATGTGGTGGGCTTCTTTGCGAACGTTAATCTGCGAGTCCAGAAATATCGATTCCCATCATTTTCAAAGCAGTGGCTGGGTCTAGCTGAAGAATATCCCACCCCAACTTTGAACGAATCTCACTAGATTCAACACGGTCAATGTTCACCATAAAATCAGCAAACTTCTCGCGGTACACTTCTTCTGGTTCGTTTTCTAACGGCTGGCGGAAATTTCGCATTTTGGCGCGACGCTTCAGACTTTCTAAATTAGGGAATGACATTGGCATGGTATTTACCTCGCTGTTAATGATTCTGACTTACGGAAGCCTGCTGCAACTAAATAAGCTGTATGCTTTTACCGCGCATCTTCTGGCGAGCTATAGCGTTAACTCCACGTTCTGATTTGGGTTCGCTGTGGAACTTACGGCAGCGTTTTATCTCAATCGCCATGTGATGCTCGGCAGCGTTATAAATCTGTACTTGGTAATCAGTTGGTGGTGCCGGGTATTGGATTTCCCCGCTTACCTGACGCTTGCAGATAATTTCTGCTTTACGAACTGACTGTTCTTTCTGTTCTGGCTTCATGCCAAGTGCGCGATAAACTTGTGACTCAATTAAATCGCGCTCAACAGCTTGCGCTTTCAGGCGAGAGCGGCGACGAGCAGATGATGATCCATTGAATGCTGTTCTGCGTGTCATGGTTACCTCCAGTTAATGAGCTTTGGTGATGGTGTCTGTGCCTATTTCAATCACAGCGCTCTCGATAGCCTTCTCAGTCCCGCAGCATTACCTGTCGTTAGCTCCAGCTATTCACCATCCCAAAACTCATTCGCTTTGGTTATTCGCGCTTTGCCAGCGCCGTAGGATCAGACTGCAACCCGTTGTATCCGTTTCGTACTGATTTTGCGTCATGCCGTGTTGATGGAATGATAATAGCCTTAGCGATTATTTAGGTCAATCGTAAAAGCGATAATATTTATCGATAAGGTGATAATTGCATAATTGATAAAGGAATTTATTTTTAAAATAATTCAGACGTGACCATTCGCACCGGCTAGCAGGCGTGAAAAGTGTGAGGTGAGTAGTGTTTAAAGCGGGTAGGGTGGTGAGATTGTCAGATTACAGGCACAAAAAACCCGGCAGCGGGGCCGGGTTTTGAGAGCTTTACCAGAATTTACGCAGCTTTTTGCGTCATTTCTTCCAGCATCTGTTCTCTTTTTGCATGCAGCGATGCAACGATAGCATTAAGTTGCTTGGTGAGCTGCAGCATTTCACTAATGCATTTCTGTTTGTTAGTCATAGTAATCTCCTCGTGGGCGGCAATAACTACTTGAACACCATGGCATTTTTAAGGAATTTAGACCCTTGCTCACAAAGTTCAGGATTCTTTTCTTTAATATTTTTTATCATGATTTGTGCACTGATCAGTATCTGCTGCAGATCAATATCACCAATCTGCTTAGCCTTTGCATCTAACTTAATGATTATAGCTTCGATGTCACCCAAAGATGGGTCTACTAACTCATGAAACTTATCGATTCCAAGCAATTCAAAGCTTGTAACAACAAAGTCAATTAGCGATTTAACGCCTAATTGCACCGTATAGATTTGTCTTTCCTGCAAAGATGCTTCAGCACCTGAAACCTTCGCACAATCACTAAAATCATGGGTCACTAATCATACTCCTTTTATTGTGTCATTCAACCCAGATTTCAATATATCTGAGCTTTATTTATACAGGAAGGTACGTTTAGCAACCAAAATGATTCATAAAGCGTCCCTTGCTTAATTAGGTCTATATGTATATCCAATAAACACCATATCGGCAAGAGTCCTATAACCTTTACTTAAAGTTTATTTCGTTGATTAATCTTAGTACACATTAACACGTTGTATAGGTGCTATCAGTGATATTTCCATATTTTGGGAGTGGTTAGTAATCGAAAAGTATAATTTTTACTATCCCTCCCACCCCTCTATGGGCTAGCAGTGGGTTAGCCGTGGATCACTTGCGATATCTAATGACCGAGTACCAGAAAACAAACCCGACTATCTCCAGTTCGCTCTCTAGCGCTTCCTCGTCATCATTTTCTTCACGATTGAAGCTGCGGATTGTCACCTTTCCGCCAGGGCGGCGATAGAGTTGCTTAATGCGCTTGAGTCCATCCTGATTAATTGCGTATAGCTCACCATCCACAATCTTTTTATTCTGAGTATCAACCGCAACGGTAGCGCCATCGGGTATTACTGGCTCCATGCTGTTTCCTGCCGCCGGAAAGCAGATAACCCCAGAACCATCCGTGTTAGCTCCCACTCGTCTCAGGGTAGCTTTAGAGAAGCGAATTTTAAATCCGTTATAATCTTCGTTCGGCACTCGCCCATCCCCACAAGCAAACTCGATATCCCTAAGAAATGGGACTTCTACTTCATCATCATGGAGCGGTGTTTTGCTGTCCCATGCATCAACAGTTCCCCACTCTGATTCTCTAGGGATGGTTGAGTCTGGGTGATGTGGTTTTACACCGTCATCGCGCATTGGCCCGGAGCCACTAGAAAGCCATTCAGGTCTAACCCCTAGCACTCTAGCTAGATCAACAGTTCGCCTAGACCCCTTAGCTCCGCCAGAGGTAAGCTTCCATATGCTGGATTGAGCCATACCTACAGCCTTAGCTAAAGACCCTTGCGTAAATCTACCTTCCGCCATCGCCAAATTAAGGCGCTCAGAAAAATCCATAAAAACCTCATAAAACAGTTCACTTCATCTTATCGCCATAACGATATTTAATCAAAATCGGTAAAGCGATTGCTTTTCACTAAAGCGATAGCTAAAATCATCCAGTAAGCAATAGAAAAGGAGATTTTATGAAGCATGAAGCAGTCGAAAAAGCGATTGCAATTGTTGGCAGTCAGGCTGCATTAGCCAAAGCTGTTGGCAAGGCGCAATCAACGGTATCGGATTGGCTTAACGGCAATAAGCAAATTTCAGTAGAAGGTGCGCTGCTTCTAGTTAGGGCTACTAACGGGAAGATTAAAGCCGCTGAGTTCCGTCCTGATAAAGCAAACCTATTTGAGCAATTCAATAACGCAGCATAATCACTACCGATATTTTCACAACGGACACTCGTCCTACGGCGCTGGCAAAGCGCGAATCCAAACAAAAAACTAATCACAAGTGGCATTAGCTACGGCTTTGTCACGTAACAACATCTAACAAGGGAAGAGTACGCAATGGAACGTGCAAGTAACAGCAAGAGAATTATGGAAGTTGAATCTGAGCTACGAAGCCGAATGGCTATCAAGGGCCAGAGCAAGTTTGCGCGGGAGGCTGGCTGGGCCGAATCAAAGGTAAGCCGGTTAAACGTACATGACATGGCAGTGACGTTTGTTCTTCTGGAGAAGATATGGGAGACGAGCGTGATAAGGGAAATCGCAAGGCAGGCAGTGATTGCGGTGACCGGAAAGCAAAAAGCCCCTGCACGAACAGAGGCTCAAGAACAGCAAATAACTATGTCTTTCTAGAGGTAACTATACATGCGAAAGAAAACTAACGCAAAACAGCGAGAAGTTACTCAGCAGCGTTCTGCAAAGCCAGACGAATTAGTCATGGTATGCGTGGACAACCCAATATTCGGAAACAAGCTCGTTGAGAAATTCAAGGAGCTTAAGGCTATGCAGGGGAAAGCCAATGAGTAACGTCTTAGCGTTTCGTCAACCAGACACAGTAAGGCCGGAGGCAACCGGTAAGGGGTTTGCCTTGATGCATAGGAAAATAATGGATCTGCCTTTCTACAGGACGGATTCTGAAGCGGTTCACCTGTGGTTCCATTTCATACTTATCGCCAATCACGCACCGGCAATAATTAATACCGAGCTGGGTGATGTCATGGTTCGCCGTGGTGAATTTATGACCGGTCGCAATAAGCTGGAACTGGCAACCGGTATTACCGGTAACCGCATTAAATATCTAATCGGTAAGTTTGAAAAACTTGGGATGATCACCAAGTCAACCACCAAAAAATTCTCACTAATTTACGTCACAAAATACGACGAATATCAGCCAAATATTGTGCCAACAGATTACCAACAGAGTGCCAACGCAAAGCCGCTTGCACCAAGCGCTGGCGCGGAGGTTGTGCCAACAGATTACCAACAGAGTGCCACAAACAATGAATTTAAAGATCTCTTAATATCTAAAGATATTAAGTGTGCAACTGGCGGTGAGGATTTAGAGGCTGAAAAGCCAACAGACGCCAAGCAGAAAATATCTTGTGAAGAAGTCTGGCAATGCCTGAAAGACGAACTTCCAGAAGCCAGAGGTTGGCGAGTAATGGATGATGACCGGCGCAACCTGATTAGACGATTTTGGGCTAAGGCAAATAAAATTGCCCGTCAGATGGATAACGGTCAACCGCTGACGATGCAGGGGTTCAGGGAGTATCTCAAGTACATCAGCGAGAACTGCCGCTGGATGCTGGAAGACCGCCCTGATAACCGCAGTGGCAAGACATGGCGCAGGATGAAGTTTGATAGCTTCCTGTCAGAAAAGCTTTATCGGGATGTACGCGAAGGAGACAAGGATGACCGTTGATTACAAAACACCACCACACAACCTCGATGCTGAACAAAGCGTTCTTGGCGGCCTGATGCTGGATGACGGCAGTGATAACGTCGCTAAAGTCCTATCCATGCTGAAACCCGAATCGTTTTACACACGCCCACACCAAGTAATTTTTGCAGAAATTAAAGACTTAGTTAGCAGGCAGATCCCCATAGACCTGATAACGCTGTACAACCAGATGGAGAACAAGGGGATCAGCAGCACTGTAGGCGGTTTTGCTTACATGGCTGAGTTGTCGAAGAACACCCCCAGCGCCGCGAATATCGTGCATTACGCGATGGAAGTACGCGATAAGGCGATCACCCGTTACAGCATTGCCAAAACCAATGCGATGACCGAGTTGCTTTATGCCAACAACGGCATGACAGCAACGCAAAAGCTTGAGGCAATACAGGCGCTATCTACCGAGATCACAGATCACGCCAAGACAGGTAACCGCAGAGGGCTGCGAACATTCGAAAGTGTGTTCTCAGATTGGGTTGATGTTGTTGATCAGCGACTTTCCGGTGACCCGCGAGCCATTGGACTAACCAGCGGGATAGCATCACTGGACGCCATGCTGGAACCTAAGCGAATTGTGAAAGGTTCACTGTTCGTGGTCGGTGCCCGCCCCAAAATGGGTAAGACAACGCTCTATTCAAGCATGGCAATCAACTGCGCACTGAATGAGAACCTTCCGGCGCTGGCGTTTAGCCTTGAAATGCCTGGTGTGCAACTTGGTGAGGGCATGATTTCCCAAGCCTCTGGAGTATCCAGCAGTAACTTTTATCTTGATGGGTACGACGATAACCGTTTTGCGTTGGCATCCGCGAAAGGGTTAGAGCTGGCAAGAAGTGGCAATTTGTACATTGATGATACGCCGGGGATTCCACTGTCTCACATTGTTTCTGAGTGCCGCCGCATTAAGCGCGAACGTGGCGTTGTTGGCATGGTATTGGTTGACTACCTGACACTGATGACCGCCGAAAAAGCAGACCGCAATGATCTGGCTTACGGGATGATCACCAAGGGGTTAAAGAACCTCGCCAAAGAGCTGGATTGTGTTGTTGTGTTGTTGACTCAGCTAAACCGTGATTTAGAAAAACGCGTCAATAAGCGGCCTCAACCAAGTGACTCCCGCGACACAGGACAGATTGAACAAGACTGTGATTACTGGCTGGGAATATATCGTGAAGGCGCTTATGACGAGAACGCCAATCAGCAGGATACAGAGTTACTACTCCGGCTTAACCGGCACGGCAGTAGTGGCGTGGTATTCGTTGAGCAGCGCCACGGCGCAATCTATGACTGCAACCAGGAGCAGGCAAAAGCTAAGGCGGCTGAATCTGAGCGGCGGTCAACTAAAAAACAAGGTGGTTTCTGATGGAACTCACTCACGAGGATGAATTAACCATTGAGCAATATATTCGCCTTGCTCACAACGGCTACACCGGCCCGGTATTTATCTGGCTTGACCGGTTGAAAGAACTTCACATGAAACGCGCACAACTGATTGCCTGGACTGCTATCACCTGCGCCAGATACGAATCGAGGACGGAACATGATGGACATAACTAAATCGCAGTCTGACTTTGAAGCAACGTTTCCGATCCCAAGGCACGTAATCAGATATAGGACCGGTTATGCAGTGATTAGCTATGGTGCATGGGAGGCCAACTCATACATTGATTTGTGGAAAGGGTGGCAGCCAGCCGTGAAAGCATTGAGGCAGTTATTCCGCCTTTCGACGGATACAAGGACCACGTGGCTAAAGAGTTGCAGGAAGCCTTAAAAATAGCCATCCGCACTGCCGGTATTCGAATCAAGGGAGAGAGTGAATGAGTGAATTAGCGATGAAAGTTATCAAATGGCAGACTAAGGATCGCGTAGGAATAAGTTCTGCAACAATGGCGGCTATAGCTCTCGGCCTCGATAAGAATTTCTACAGCGATCACTTCAAGCCACCGAGTGACCCTTCCGACTTACGCCGCTGCATGTTTCTTCTCGATGAAATACCAGAGATACGCGAATACTTCCCAGTTATTGCCAAAAAGGTGCCAAAGTTCGCACCAATTATCGAGAATTGGGATGAGCTAACCACGCTGATTAATCGTGAAGCAAACAGGGCCGACAACCGAGCGCCAGAAACGTATGCGTTGATGAAAAAGTTATTGGGAGAAAGGCCATGAAAGAATTAGATAGTTTTACTGTAGAAGAGATTGAAGAAATTATAAGTACCTGCCAGCAGGAGATTCACAACACGCCAACTAGTGATGAGTTTCCTGTAAGCCCTAGATTACTGCTTTCACTAGCCCGCATCGCGTTAGCTGCAAAGATGGCTGAGCCGGTTTATCAGTATCAGTCAGGGATAGGTACCGACTTTAACGGCGGCATTGAATGGGTTTGGTATGACTGCGATAAAGGATTTTATAACCAATACGACCACACCCGCCGCCGCATCGTTTACACCACCCCACAGTTGAACTCTCCGGAGATACCGGAAGGTTGGAAACTGGTTCCGATTGAGCTTACTGCTGAAATGGCTCAGGCAGCTAGAGAAGCGCACGAGGGGGAGAGTTACCTACCTTATTCAATCTATCGAGCTATGCTAGCCGCCGCGCCGGAACCACAAAACCAACAACAAAATATTCCTGAAATTATTCCGCAAGGCTGGATTAAGTGTAGTGACCGGATGCCGGAAGATGATGACTTTGTACTTATCTGGCCGCTTCCTGATTTTGGGGTTGAGCTTCATGTCGGGCAGTACATTAAATACCATGCGAATGGC
Source organism: Yersinia sp. FDAARGOS_228 (assembly GCF_002073315.2). Classification (NCBI taxonomy): domain Bacteria; kingdom Pseudomonadati; phylum Pseudomonadota; class Gammaproteobacteria; order Enterobacterales; family Yersiniaceae; genus Yersinia; species Yersinia sp. FDAARGOS_228. The sequence goes on along the minus strand of NZ_CP020409.2, from coordinate 4,300,311 downwards.
CCAGGTTGGTTTGCTCAGGTGTACGAGTACAATTACGGCATTGAGTTTTATCCCATTACTGTAACCCACTGGATGCCACTTCTAGCCGCGCCGGAGAAGCCACTATGACCAGTGAAGCCTATTTTTTATATTCAGGAATCGTTTTAAATGCTCTGGTAGCACTCACGTTTGTCATTACTTTTTGGCGCTGGTTTATCTGGCCTGCTTTCATTGCTACCAGCCTGGTTCGTTGCTTCACTGCCGTTCAGATTAAATATGGACATGAGCGCAAGTTTTCTCGGACGCTTAGGCAATGGTGGATTGAATACACAGGGCATCTAATCGTTGGACAGACATATGACTCAATCCGCAATCGACACTTCGTATGGCACGGCGTAGGTCAGTGGACAGTTTTCAATGGTGAAGACCATGGATAAACAAATATTCTTTCTACGAAACGAACAAGTAAGACGAAACCTGATAGCAGCAATAAACCAACTCCCCCTCGATGACCACCGCCCCATAACAATCCGAATCACCGACTTTGACCGCTCTCTACTGCAAAACAGCATGTTCCACGCATTGTGTGGTGACGTGGCTAAGCAGGCGTTGTGGATGGATAAAGAGCGCAATCTAGTTCAGTGGAAGATGCTGTTTGTGTCGGGCCACGCAATGGCAACCGGCATGGGCGCGGAAGTAGTACCTGGTCTTGAAGGTGAGTTCTGCAACATTAGGGAATCGACCGCCAAGATGGGCATTAAGCGCATGACCAGCCTGATTGAATACAGCACGGCGTGGGCGGTCGGAAGTGGCGTGAAGCTGCGCGAGGTTCGCTATACCAATGATTATTTCGGGAGGGCAGCATGAAACTATCGAAAAAACAGCGAGCAGAACTGCGGGAAATGTTCGGCGGCAAGTGCGCTTACTGTGGGTGTGAACTCACCGATAAATGGCATGCCGACCATGCGCAGCCTGTTATACGAACTGGCGGAGTGATGATTTATCAGGACAGGGACAATATTGAAAATCTGGTTCCGTCATGTCACCCATGCAATTTACATAAGCATTGCAATAGCTTGGAAGATTACCGAAGAATTATTGATGACGGCCGCAGAGAGTTTTTACGCTCAGGGAAGGGTAAGGCACTCGTCAGAATGGGGCTTGTTGATATGAAACCTGACCCGGTTATTTTCTGGTTTGAAAAATGGCGAGAGGAAAGGCCATGCGACAAAGGCAAAGCAGCATAGTTGCAGTAATGGAAAACTCAATATTCAAAGTATCCCACCGAACCAAGCCAACCAAACAAATCCCCGTCAGCGAAATACCCACATATGATCACATATGCGTTTTGCTGCGCGCCAAATTCGACAGAGTAAGGAGAGCGCGATGAAAGACTACTTAGCAATGAGTGATGATGAAATTTCTAAAGAGGTGGGAAATTACCTTGGACTAGAGTGGGCAAATCTTGATGAAAATTATAACAAGCTTTGTCATTGGCATATGGCTGTAGGCCTATCGGTATTCGACCCATGCAAAAATATCGATGATGCGTGGAAAATAATTTCAGAAAACAGAATCAATGTGGAATGGCATGAAATGAAAGACGACACGTTTAAGCCATATGCATTATCCAATGAAACCATGATTGGTTACTACGATGACAGCGCCCTCCGAGCCGCAATGATTGTATTCCTGATGATGAAAGACAGGGAGAGCAGCCATGGGTGATATTTACCAAAAAATTAATGGGGCCGACTATCGACGAATATTCGTTGTTGGCGATATCCACGGCTGCCTAGACATGCTCAATGAGAAATTACTCTCAGTAGATTTCGATGAGAGCAAAGATTTGCTGATATCGGTAGGTGACCTGATTGACCGCGGTGAGCAGAACGTCGAATGCCTTGACCTGATAACGCAGCCTTGGTTTCGTGCCGTTCGTGGCAACCATGAGCAGATGGCGATTGATGCACTTAATGGCTCAGGTGATGTAAATAACTGGCTAGCTAATGGTGGGATGTGGTTTTTCTGCCTCGATTATGGCCAAGAAGTATTGGCTAGGGCGTTGATAGCAATGGCTGAAAAGTTGCCGTTAGTTATCGAGGTTGATACTGACTCCGGCAAATACGTAATAGCCCACGCTGATTACCCATCAGACAGTTATCACTTCGGTAAGCCGGTGAGCGAGCAGCACGTCATATGGAATCGTGAGCGCGTGAGGTATGCGCTGGGTGGCAAAGAGGAGGAAATCGCCGGGGCCAAGCAATTCATATTCGGTCACACGCCGATGAGCAAGCCCAGCCAGTTTAAAAACCAACTCTACATCGACACTGGTGCAGTTTTTGGGGCAGGGCGTGAATTGACGATGATTCAAATTCAAGGGGAATAGCCATGCCTGAACTCCCCCAATCAATATGTATCTTCTGCTTCCTGATGCTTAACAAGGGTGAAACCTACGCTCATCAGAAATGCATTGATAAAGCAGCGAAGGAGAAAAGAGATGGCGAACTTACGCAAAGAGGCTAGAGGCCGCGAGTGCCAAGTTAGGTTACCAGGTATCTGTAACGGTAATAACGAAACCGTAGTGCTGGCCCACTACCGGCTATCGGGAATATGCGGTACCGGAATCAAGCCACCTGACCTTTTCGGCGCATGGTGCTGCTCTGCGTGCCATGACGAAATAGACCGGCGTACGCACATCATGGACATCGAGAGTGCGCACTTGGCTCACCTAGAGGGAATGGTGAGAACGCAGGCAATTCTACTGTCGGAGAATAAGGTGAAGATATGACCGAATATCACATAACACCCATACCCAAACCAAGGATGACACAGAGTGATAAATGGAAGAAAAGACCACCAGTTCTACGATACCGAGCATTCTGCGATGAAGTAAGGCTAAATCGAATATCCCTCCCTGAATCACATTATCACGTAACTTTCATAATCCCGATGCCACCAAGCTGGAGCAAAAAGAAGCGCTCCGAAATGAACGGCAAGCCACACCAAACCAAACCCGATAAAGACAACCTCGAAAAGGCGCTGCTTGACGCCATTTTTGAAGACGACTGTCGTATTTGGGATGGTCGGGTAACAAAGTTGTGGGGCGAAATTGGGAAGATAATCATTCAGGAGATGGCAGCATGAGACTAGAAGCATTACCAAAGTTTTTCTCACCTAAAAGCCTTCATATAAGTGACGCTCCACGGGCCACGGCTTCTGATTCTTTATCAATCACCGATGTTATGGCATCGCTTGGGCTGGCAGGCCTTAAAGCGAAGATGGGGATTGAACTGTTTTTAGCGAAACAAGGTATCAGTAGTCCAGATAGCGCCGTGGAAAGCCTAACTCAGTATGCATTGAAAGAAACCAGTCAATACAAAGCAATCTCAAAGCTCGATAAGAATATTAAACAAAGCGTCGTGCAAACTCTCGCAAGATATGCGTTTGCTGATTATGCGCGTAGTGCTGCCAGCGTTCGCGAGTGTGAATGTTGCAATGGGGAGGGGTTTACTGAGTCAGAGGTATTCACGACTAAAACTTCAATGCCACTATTCAACAGGGAGATCGTTAAAGGCTCAATTAGCTTTGGAATTGAGGGATTCCGGCCTTCTGAGTATGAAGTTCATAGGGATCTGCGTGAAAAAGTAAAATTGCTATGTAAACCGTGCGGCGGGAAAGGTGTGGTTTCAAACTCATGCCGGTGTAATGGGAAAGGCACTGTGGTGGACAAAGAGAAATCAGAACAACAGGGGATTCCGGTTTATAAAACCTGTGGGAAATGTTCAGGTCGTGGATATTCGCGGCTTAAGTTTTCTGACGTCTACGAGGCTATTAGAGAGCATCTTCCTGAACTGGCATCCAGCACATGCTACGAGAGTTTTAAGCCGCTCTATGAGCTGCTGGTAACGAAATGCCTAATGGAAGAGGGCGTGGCTGATTCAATGCTTGCAAAAGTAACCCGATAGAACACGATGGGAGCATGATTGCCACGGATGGCGACATTATAAAAACAAAGTCTTGCATTTACCGGAAAAATGGACTATATTCATCTCTAACGGTGGTAATTGCATCCGTTGAGTTGGTAAACAAGATTTTGCGGCGGCACTTGTTAACCATAGATACCGCCGAGTTGGTCACTTCGACTTAGGTCTGGAACTCCAACCACACTGGCTGAGAGGTCGGTAAAATTATGAGCCCGAGGTTAACGCCTTGGGCTTTTTGCATTCTACATTCGCGCATACCAACTTTTAAGGCTCACTTCGGTGGGCCTTTTTTATTTAGCTCCCGCCTACACCAATCAAACGCAAACACCCTCTAGCGAAAAGTGGAAACGACGGGAGCTATTCCCTACATAACAGCATACGAACCCGACCAATCGCCGGGAAGATAATTCCCCGGATGGGGAGGTGGGTCATGAAAATGAACGACACAAGCCAATTACAGTATTGGTGGACGGGGTCACTTGCCGCGTTCTCTGTTTTGAGCACTCAGGATTACATTTTTATTGTCGGCGCTTTGATTAGTGCCTGGTTCACAATAAAAACGTATTACGCGAACCGGCGTGAAAAGGATGCGCAACTCAAGGAAGAGCAGAAGCGCACTCAATTGCTTCGTGAATTCTTGGAAGATAAGACAGCCGAGACTAACCCTGAAGCAATCTCTGTGGTGAATGAGGCTTTGCAGAGAATGGAGGCTGATTAATGTCAGCACTAAAGCGCGTCACTACCGGTACCGCCTGTGCCATATCAGCCATTATTGCAATCGTCGTATCTAACGGAACGGTTAGGACTAGCGAGAAAGGTTTAGAGCTTATTGGTAATGCTGAATCATGCCGCCGTGACCCATACGTATGTCCGGCCGGAGTGCTGACCGATGGCATTGGTAATACACATGGTGTTAAGCAGGGCGCCCGAAAGTCTGATGAGCAGATCGCCGCAGACTGGGAGAAGAACATTCTTCAGGCTGAATCCTGCGTGAACAAATACGGAAATGGCAACAAGTTGAACCAAGGCCAGTTTGATGCAGTCACGTCGATCACCTTTAATGCCGGTTGCCCCCAGATGCAGAAATCAACGATGTATCGAATGCTGCGAGAAGGGAAGTTTACTGAAGCCTGTTATCAATTCCCTCGCTGGACATATGGTGGCGGGAAACAGCTCCCCGGACTGGTTGTTAGGCGCGAGAAGGAGAAGGCGCTATGTCTGGGAAATTAACCGCCGCTCTCGTCGCCGTGCTTATCGCTTCACTGTTTGGACTAACTTACTACCACTACCGAGTGCAATCGCTCAATCGTGATGTATCCGAGTTAACCACGGTAGCCAAGCAGCAACAAGCCACTCTCGACCAGATAGAAACCCAGCGTCAAGCAGTAGCCGCCATCGATATCAAACACACCAAGGAACTAGCAGATGCCAAATCTGAAAACGAGCGCCTTCGTGCTGATATCGCTAATGGCACTAAGCGGTTGCAACTCAACGCAACATGCACAAAGCCAGTGTCCGAAATCACCGGCCCCGCCAGCATCCCTGATGATGCCAGCGCCAGACTTACTGAGTCCGCTCAACGGGATTATATCAGTCTCAGAGAGCGTATCGGAATTGCCACAAGCCAAATAACCGGATTGCAGGCGTATATCAATAACGTGTGCCTGAAATAAATAAGAGAAATCAAAATGGAAAAAGATAACAGCCCTACCTTTGCCTATGATTCATCCGCATTTGAAAATGCAGCTAAGCCATTAATTAAGTGGCTAAACGATAATGCCAACCCTCATGCGTCTGTGGTTGTAGATGCAGGCAGCGCAACACTATTCACCGGCGAACTGTATGTCCATACCGATGAGTATTTGAAAGGTTAAATAGATATCTTCTCTCGATGGAGGTGATTGCCTGTTTCACTGGGCTTATCTTGCTGACGGGTAAGCCATAAGTGGTGTAGCAACGCCGAGAGGAGTCGCAAAGCCGCGCTTGTCGCAATTTGAGTACAACACACATATCACCTGACGTTTTATAGCGGCAGGTCGAATAAGAAGGCTCGACTTAGGTCGGGCTTTTTTTATGCAGTAAATCTAACGCCACGCCCGGCGTAACCAACCATAGATCCTGTTTGGAAATGAGCCTCAGAGGAATGCCGGTATAGCTGGTGAGCTTCTATGGGCTGTCATTTCTGGGCACTGAGGGTCATTTCCAAAAGGAATACACAATGGAATATCCAGTCATTACAGAAATTGAATTTAATGGAGACAAACTGACGACTGTCCGTGAAGGCGGTGTTGAGTATGTGGCAATGAAGCCTGTTATTGAGGCTATCGGGCTGGACTGGAAATCACAGCATAGAAAATTAATAGCTCAAAAGGGAAAGTATGGGTGTGGTCATATGACCATGCCTTCGCGTGGCGGAGTTCAGGAAATGCTCTGTATCCCCATTCGCAAACTTAACGGCTGGTTATTCAGCATTAACCCCGCAAAAGTACGTGCCGACATTCGCGACAAGCTGATCCAGTATCAAGAGGAATGTTTTGCTGTTCTGCATGACTACTGGACTAAAGGCGTAGCAATCAATCCCCGCAAACAAAGCATCATGGAAGAACTTAACCAGGCTTGTGCGGATATGAAGCATGATAAGCGCATTGCTAGCATGTTCGGCACCGGACTTAATGAGTGGAAGAGTGTGAAAGCGGGGCATGTATCAAAGATCAAATCACTGGTTCAGGAAGCCAATGAGCTGATTTGTTACGTGCTGGCTGAAACAGGGAAAGGGAAGGTAACCCGAACATGACCAACGGCGAGAAACAGCAACTGGAAACTATCTGCCGTTATTTGAAGGATGGTTTCCAGTATTTGAATTGTGGCCGGATATCTATTGGCCTATCGAATGTTGAGAAGGCTGAGGTCCTTCTCGATGTTCTACTAGCGACGGAAGATCAGAATCAGGCAAAGAAATAAGCAAAATCCGCGTGAAATTAGAAACCTAAAATTGAGAGCCACTTTCACAACGGCTCTCAATTTATAAAACTCTGCAAAATGTGCTGATTAAGTGCCTTTGACAGAATCTTATAGATGTTTGCAATCATGTCGGTCTCACCATTACTGAGCGGGAGACTTTACCAACCAGTGGAATATTCTGTTATGGCTAATTCAGACACACAAATGAAGCGGCCATATCCGCCATTGTCATTCGTCAATGAGTTCAGACCGCACATTGAATTAGTCCCCGCCACTGAAGTTCTTGAGTGGGTTAACAGCCAAATACTCAGTGACGAAGGCGAGCTACACAATCCCGACCACGGACACTTAATTGACGCTGACATAAAAATCATGTGGGCATCATCTGCGTTTGAAAAGCAGGGTCGCACTGTTCTTGGTCAAGCTGAGCAGGTAGCAATGAGAGCTGGCGGCTGGCAAAAAGCCCGAATGGAACAGCAGATGTACGAATGGTTCGGCGATGTACCGACATTCATCATTACCCTGGCTGCTGATTATTGCGCTCAATGTTCTGACCTCCAGTTCTGTGCGCTGATAGAACATGAGCTTTATCACATCAGTCACGCAAAGGACGAATTCGGAGCACCCAAGTTCAACAAAGAAGGGCAACCGACATTGAAACTGCGCGGACATGACGTTGAAGAGTTTGTCGGTGTAGTTCGCAGATATGGTGCGAGCATTGAAGTACAGGAAATGATTGATGCGGCAAACAAACCTGCTGAGGTAGCCCATCTTAACGTTGCCAGGGCGTGTGGAACATGCCTGCTGAAACTGGCCTGATTAGTTACATTACGTTAGTCATGGAGGATGCCAATGGCTGCACTAAAACCAGAGGTCAAAGCCTTCATAGTTCAAGCCTTGGCCTGCTATGACACACCATCGCAAGTGGTCGCGCAGGTGAAACAAGAATTCAACCTCACCTTGACTCTTCAGCAGGTTTCTTCATACGACCCGACAAAGGCCATCGCGAAGAATCTGGGGCAGAAATGGATAGACCTTTTCAACTCAACTCGCACTCGATTTCAAACCGAAATATCTGATATTCCAATCGCTAATAAAGCGTACCGGCTCCGCGCCTTGAATCGTATGGCGGCGAGCACTGAAAAAATGAAGAACTTCGGAATGACAGCCCAGCTAATGGAGCAGGCGGCCAAAGAAGTTGGCGATGCCTATACCAACCGCCAGAAGGTAGATCACACGTCATCTGACGGCAGTATGGCACCAAAGCCAACAACAATCAGATTGGTAGGGGTCGAGCCATTAAATGGAAAGCCAAGTTGATCTCCAAATCCCCGCTAAGTTAGTACCTGTATTCGCCACTGAAGGCGTTCGTTACCGTGGCGCATACGGCGGGCGTGGTTCCGCGAAGACACGCACATTTGCGTTGATGACTGCGATTAAGGCTTACCAGGCAGCCGAGTCAGGCATAAGCGGCGTTATTCTCTGCGCTCGCGAGTATATGAACTCGCTCGAAGAGTCCTCTATGGAAGAGGTGAAGCAGGCAATCCGCTCCGTTCCATGGCTGGATGATTACTTCGACATTGGCGAGAAATACATTCGTACCAAAAACAGGTGCGTGAGTTACGTGTTCTGCGGCCTGCGCCATAACCTAGACAGCATTAAATCCAAGGCCCGTATATTGGTAGCCTGGGTAGATGAAGCTGAGTCTGTATCGGACATCGCCTGGAAAAAGCTCCGCCCCACCGTACGTGAGAATAATTCTGAAATCTGGGTAACGTGGAACCCAGAGAAAGACGGCAGCGCGACCGATAAACGCTACCGGAAAACTCCGCCAAAAAATTCAATGATTGTCGAAATGAACTACAGCGACAATCCGTGGTTCCCTGACGTTCTTGAAGAGGAGCGTCTCGAAGATTTAGCTACCCTGGACTATGCCGATTACGCGTGGATATGGGAAGGCGCTTACCTTGAAAACTCTGACAAGCAAGTGCTGGCGAACAAGTACGTCGTCCAAAGCTTTGCTGATGACCTGTGGGAGCAATCAGAACGACTACTGTTCGGTGCTGACTTTGGCTTTGCGAAAGACCCTAGCACGCTTATCCGCATGTTTATCCTCAACAGCAATCTGTACATCGAATACGAGGCTTACGGTCACGGCGTCGAGCTGGATGATATGTGGAAATTCTACGCTGGCGTTGATGGTGCCAAACCTAAGCAGCTTGAAGAGTGGAAGGTCACTGACGAGGCGAAGTTCCCTGGTATACCACAGGCTCGCAAGTGGCCCATCAAGGCTGATAACTCACGGCCTGAGACTATCAGCCACATCAAGACGCAAGGCTTCAACATTGCCGCTGCTCAGAAGTGGGCCGGTAGCGTTGAGGACGGAATAACCTGCCTTCGTGGGTTTAAGCAGATCATCATCCATCCTCGCTGCAAAGAGACAGCAAAAGAGGCCAGGCTGTATTCGTACAAAACAGACCGGACTACTGGCGAAGTGTTGCCAGTGATCGAGGACAAGAACAACCACTGCTGGGATGGTGTTCGTTACGGTTTAGATGGATATATAAAACATAAGCCGCAGTCTATGGGCATGATGATTCCGAAGCGACTAATGGGTAGATAAACTGAAAATGAGGTGTAACTCAATTCCCGCTTGCGGGTTAGATGGGTAGAGTAATGCATCAACTGGTTAACGCCAGCAGGTTAGGCATGATGCTTTTGCCGATCCTGAGTGCTGGTTCGAGTCCAGTCACCTCACCAATCCAATAAGGTCGCTCAGGCGGCCTTTTTATTGCTTAACAACCAACGAATGGAAACAGCATGACAGACAAATTACAGCTTGCTGTTAACCATGCATTGCAGATTAACAGCGCAATCAGTGATTCAGCCATGGCTCGCGCTCGTATGGGACTACTCAATACTGGTATGGGCCTTGACGCCAAACGTGCTAACGCATGGTGTGAGTACGGATTCAAAGAGGAATTAACCTTTGATGATCTGTACAAGCTCTACCGCCGTGGTGGTATCGCCCATGGCGCGGTAAACAAGCTTGTTGGTACATGCTGGCTGAGTAATCCAGAAATTATAGAGGGTGAGAAAAAGGACGAATCAGGCGCTGTAACTCCGTGGGAAAAAAGCCTTAAAGCCGTATTCAATAATCGCCTGTGGCAACAATTCGCTGATGCTGACATACGTCGCTTGGTTGGGCGCTATTCGGGGATTTTGCTTCATGTCCGCGATAGTGGTGCCTGGAATACGCCAGTAGTCAAAGGACGCGGGTTAGAGAAGCTAACGCCTGTATGGGCAGGTTCATTAGTTCCGGCTGAGTGGGATACTGACCTTAATTCCACCTCATACGGCAATCCGAAGATGTGGCAATACACCGAAATGCTCCCTAACGGGGCAAGTCGGCGTGTGAGGATTCACCCTGACCGCGTTTTCATCTTGGGTGATTACAGTCGTGACGCTATCGGATTCCTTGAGCCTGCATATAACGCCTTTGTTAGCTTAGAAAAGGTTGAGGGTGGGTCTGGTGAGTCATTCCTCAAGAACGCAGCAAGGCAGCTTAATCTCAACTTCGAAAAAGAAATTAACTTTAGCAATCTCGCTTCCCTGTATGGGGTAAGTGTTGATGAGCTTCAGGATAAGTTTAACGAAGCGGCCACTGAGATTAATCGCGGGAATGATGTTCTTTTGACGACGCAGGGTGCGAGTGTAACGCCGCTTGTTACCGCAGTTGCTGACCCTGAACCGACCTATAACGTCAATCTACAAACTGCTTCATCTGCTGTTGATATCCCTGCGCGAATCTTGGCTATGTCACAAACAGGTGAGCGGGCCAGCACAGAAGATAATCGTTACTTCAACACGCGATGCCAATCCCGCCGTAATCGCGCTCTGTCATTTGATATCGAGGATTTCTGCAACAAGTTAATCGACCTTGGCATCATTGATTCAGTTTCAATGAAAACGGTTATCTGGGATGAACTGAACGAGCAAACAGCATCTGAGAAATTGGACAGCGCTGTGAAGATGTCTCAAATCAATAGCACATCAATGTCAACCGGCGAGGCGGTATTTAGTGGTGAAGAGATTCGCGTTGCGGCAGGTTACGAGCCGGATGGTATAGAACCATTAGGAGAGACTGACGATGGCCGCGAAACCGAAACCGGCGATAATACCGAAGAATAAGAGTGACCCGACCGGGTTAAGTTCTTTAGAGCGAAAGGCGATGGCTGATTTTGCCAGGCGGCTAAAGAAGGTTCAGAAAGCATACACCGACGCACTTGATAGATTCCCCGCCTCACCCGCAGTCAATCGCAGATATGAATACCAACTCGACCCGCTACTACTCAACATCGTGCTGAACGATGCGAGTGTTCTCGTCGATGCTGTTCTATTGGAAGGCGGACAAAACTATCTGTGGTTTTCTGAGGATTATGTCGAGCCTGCTGCGATACGAGGTACAAATCAGGCATACGTCAACCTTAGCCAGCAATCAGCAACATACGCCGCCAGTCGCGAATCTCTGCAAGCCATTCTATTAAGTACTCCGTACCAGCGCCGCATGGCTCTGACTTATGCGCGAGTATTTGAAGAGATGAAGGGGTTTACAGCTAAAACCAAGCAGCAAATGGCTAGAGTTCTCACCGATGGAATAGGGCGAGGACTTAATCCGAGAGAGGTTAGACGTAACCTGCGTGACCAAGTCGGTATTGAAACGCGGCGAGCTAATCGCATAGCGCAAACAGAAATACCAGGCGCATTGAGGCGGGCGAGATGGGAAGAGGCAGAAGATGCGCAGAGCCTTGGACTGAAAACAATGCTCGTTCATATCTCTGCATTATTGCCTACCACACGCAGGACACACGCAGCACGGCATTCACATCTGTACACCGTCGAAGAGGTTCGCGACTGGTACTCCATTAACGGTAACTCAATCAACTGCCATTGCAGCCAGGTTGAAACGCTGGTTGACGACAAAGGTAAGCCGTTAGCCCCTTCAATTATCGAAAAGCTCAAAGAGGAACGAAAAAAAATGGCTGAACGAGGCTATCCGTGGGCTGAGGAATAAATCATGTCAATTCAGGTAAACATCACCACAAGGGTGAATAACAAATCAATTCGTCGTGAGAAATACAACGGCAAAGAGCACTGGGTTTTGCCGAGTTACACACTTCCAGCAAATGTGGTCATGAATGGCGGTCTGTACACATCAGAACAGATTGACGCTCATTATTCTGGGCTTGAGGGGACATTAGCGCCGCTCGGGCATCCAGAGGTTAATGGTGCTTTCGTCTCAGCATTCAGTGCTGAAGGTATTAACCAGGGTCACATTGGTGCATGGAACCGCAACGTTAAGAAATCAGGCAACCGCATCTATGTAGAGAAATGGGTTGATGTTGAGGTCGCCAGCCGATCTGAAGGTGGTCGCGAATTACTGGCGCGGGTAGAAGCTATCGAACGAGGTGAGGATGTCCCGCCAATTCACAGCAGCGTTGCCGCGTTCCTTAATGAACTTGAGCCGAATGAGCAGCAGCGTGCGCTGGGGGCTAACTGGGTGGCGGATATTGTTCGCATGGATCACGACGCAATCCTGCTTCATGAGATCGGGGCCGCAACTCCAGAGCAAGGTGTTGGCCTCATGGTTAACGCTGACCTGGCAACGCCATTACAGGCTAATTCTGGTGCGCTGATTGGCGAGTCGTTTCGTGAACGTGAGCGCCGGTTAGAGAAAGCCGCAAAGGACCGGTTTGCACCTGGAGATAACGACTACGCATGGATTGCTGACTTCACAGATTCTCAGGCAGTCATCATCAAGAACGGCGGCGACGCACAAGTCTACGGCTACAAATCTGAAGGTGGGAAAATTACTTTTTCCGACACAGGAACAGCGGTAACCCGTCAAGAGTCATGGGTTTCCATAATCGCAAACAAAGTTAAATCCCTTTTTACTCCGCAGGATTCACCTGCAAACAATAGCAATAATACGGAGGGCGACATGCCTTTAACCAAAGAAGAAATGGAACAAATCGGCAGCATGATTGGTGAGGCTGTGGCTACCAATACAGAAAAGGCATTGAAGCCACTTTCTGACAAGGTTGATGCGCTACAAGCTAACCACAAAGCGCTATCAGACACACTGACCGCTAACTCACGCGCAGAAGAAGTAACAAAGCGTGCTGAAGTAGCAAAAGTTCACGGTGAAATTGTGGCTAACGCGCTGTCTGGCGAAGCTCTGGATGCAATGTTTAAGTCGCTCGGCAAAGCGGCCCCGCTGGGTACCAACTCAGCACAAACTCAGGTGGAAACCGGAGCGCCAGATCCAGCAACCCATTTCGGAGGTGCTAAATAATGACTCGTTATCGTCGCGTTAATATTGACGGTGATTCCCTGTTCAAAACGGAAACCCGTAAAACCGCCGCCGCATTTTATCCCGGCACTTTTGTTGTGATCAACGGTAGCAAACTGTTTGCACAGGCTACTACTCCTGTTGGCCGCATGTACGTGCTGGATAATGCATACCATGAAGGTCTGGGCATCACTGATCAGATCCCTTCCGGCCACTCCGCAATTGGTAACTACCTGGAAGAGGGGCGCGAGTTTGCTGTGCGTGTTGCGGCAGGAACTTACACCAAAGACCAGCCGATCACCGTTGTTGCAGGATTGGCTGCTGCTGTCCCCGCCGCTGCTGGCACATACAAAATTATTGGCTATTGCCAAGATGCCGTAGTTACTGCGGCAGTTGATTTTATCCGCATCCGCGTTCGCGCTGACAGCGTAACTGTATCCTAAGGAGAATCAGATGTATTTTGATGCTAATACGCTGGCTACGAATAGCCGACTGCGCGGTCACTGGAATGAATTGTGGGCTAACCGCAATATGTTCGATGCGCAACACCGTGGCATGGTTGCCGCTAACCAGAGCTTAATGACGCCAGAAATGCTGGCTGCAAACGCACTGCTTGGTGATGGTTTGGGCCGTGATTTCTGGGCTGAAATTGACCGTCAAATTATTCAGTTGCGCGACCAAGAAACCGGTATGGAAATTGTCACTGATCTGATGGGGATCCAGACCGTTCTCCCTATTGGGAAAACCGCGAAACTGTACAACATGGTTGGTGATATCGCTGATGATGTATCTATCAGCCTGGATGGGCAGCCGCCATATTCATTCGATCACACTGAATATTCCAGTGATGGTGACCCGATCCCGGTGTTCACTGCTGGTTACGGTGTTAACTGGCGTTTGGCTGCTGGGCTAAATACCGTTGGTATCGATTTGGTCCTCGATTCTCAAGCGGCAAAACTGCGCAAGTTTAATAAACGTATCGTCTCCTATGTTCTGGACGGTGATAGCACTATTCAGGTGCAGAACTATCCGGCGCAGGGTATGCGCAACCACCGCAACACCATTAAGCTGAACCTTGGCGCAGGAGCTGGCGGTGCAAACATTGACCTGACCACTGCTGCACAAGCTGATATTGCTGCGTTCTTCACGTCTGGAGCATTCGGTCAAACCGCGCGCAATAACTTCGTTGAAGCCTACGACGTCCTGTGGGTATCTCCGCAGATTTGGGCCAACTTGATGAAGCCTGCAACGGTAACCATCGGCGGCAACACTCTGCTGTCAGGTGGTACTGTTCTAAGCGTTATCACTGGTTTCATTCCGGCGCGTGCAGTTCGTCAAACCTTCGCATTGTCAGGCAATGAGTTTATTGCTTACCAGCGCCGTCAGGATGTCATTTCGCCGCTGGTTGGTATGGCTACTGGCGTTGTTCCTCTGCCGCGTCCTATGCCGCAGTCAAACTGGAACTTCCAGATCATGGCAGCGATGGGCTTGCAGATTAAGCGAGATAGTGAGGGCAAGTCAGGCGTGCTTTACGGCGCTAATCTGGCTTAAGAGGTGGCTCATGCCAAAGTACGAAGTAGTTAGAGCGTGGAATGGGGTCGTTGTTGGTGATGTAATTGATTTGGATAGCTTGCACCCTGCATTGCAGAGTCACGTTAGAAAGGTCGGCGGTGAAGGTGAGTTATCACCAGCAACGCCAGGGGCCAAATCACCCAAACCAGGCAAGCAGAAAAAAGAAGACGAATAAGCCGCCATATTTGAGCGGCTTTTTTAATGCCCTCTTCGGAGGGTTTTTATTCTGGAGTGAGTCATGGTGACCCTCGAGCAGGCCAAACAGTATCTGGAGACGGTTGGTATCACTCTTCCAGACTTCATTTTACAGGCGCTTATTGAGCAGGTTAATAGCATTCAGGAATGCCTGGATGAACATTACCCAGCATCAACAGCGCTACTTATTCAGCTCTACCTGCTCGGATTGATGGGGCTGGGGCAGGGCGATAAATACATCAGCTCTCAAACAGCCCCGTCTGGTGCGTCGCGCTCGTTTCGATATCAATCATTCGCTGACCGGTGGAATGGCTCTCTCTCATTACTAAGAGGCCTTGATAAGCATGGTTGCGCCGCTGCCATAACGCCACCTAACCCAAACAATACAGCGTTTGCTGGGGTTTGGATTGGCAAGGGCGGCTGCATGTGCGGGAGTAAGTAATGGGTTGGATATCTGTCACTGACCGATTGCCGAAGCCACTTATTCGCGTTTGGGTGCTAACCGATAGCGGCAAACAGACTACGGCTTACATCAGGAAAGGCGGCGAGTGGTTTCTATTTTGCCGGAAGATTGCGGCGGAGAAGCCCACAATCGTGAAGTGGAGAGGGTAAGTGTGATGGAAAGAATAACCGCGCTAAATGTGAATGTTGTGTACAGAGTCGATGGCGAAGTTCGCGTGTTTAATAAAAAGGTTGTTGCCGCGCTTGTCATTGAACGTTACCTGAAACTTGAATCAGGCGATACCGTTGGGCTGTTTGTTCCTGTCGGCAATGGACAGCAAGTAAACGCGCTCAATATTGAATGGTTTGAGATTGAGCGAGTAGCCGCGCCGTAGGAGGTAGCTATGTCATCACTAGCCTCATGGTCATACACAGCTGAAGCCACTGTTTGGCCCATTACTGGGACGGATAAGTGGAACAAGCCTACCTATGGCGCACCGGTTGTTATTGATTGTGACTATGGCAGCCGAAGTAAACGTAAATCTAACGTGATAGGCAACGAAATCTCCGTCAAGTTGTACTTCTGGACTGAGTATGCAGATGCGAAAGAGGGCGACATGATAGCCATCGGTGCTTATGCAGATTTAGCCCCTATCGCAGATGCTGACTCAATTATTGCCGTTGGCAGAGATGCTGACACTTTCGAACGCCTGATTGACGATTACGAATTGGCTACCGGGGTTTGATATGGCAAAGGTCAAGGTAACTGGCATTCGTGAGTCACAAAGACAGCTTGCTGTATTGGTTGGCGAGATTAAGGGGCGAAAAGCAACTAGGGCTATCCAGTCAGCAATGATAATTGGCAGTTCCCTGGCTGCGCTTTATACCCCGATTGATACCTCAACGCTCATCAATAGCCAATTTCGAGAATTAATTGTGAAAGGCACTCGATTAACTGGACGGGTGGGTTACTCGGCAAATTATGCCATGTATGTGCATGACCCTACTGTAAAGCAAGTTTTCCGTCGCTCTACTGCAAAAAAGGAATTCTTGAAAGATGGATTTCGTGAGTCCAAAGAACAAATTGACGCCGCAGTCAAAAAGGAAATGTCCCTATGACGATATTTGAAAAGGTATCTGATTGGCTGGAGTCAGCCGGGTTGACTGATGGTTATAAGGTGCAGCTTGCATACTGGGAAGAGCAGAAAACTGACACTGGCGCAATGAAATACATAGTTGTGCAACCAGATGGAGGCACAGCGCGGTATCGATGCTTAGGTGCTTACGATTATGTGCTGGTTAACATTATCAGCGCTAAGAATGACCCGGCACCGGCGATCACCCAGGCGCAGACAATTATGGAGTTCGTCACTAATAACTCCGATGACGATGCGCTCAACTTTATTGCCAACACTGGCGGATTCCCAACTCCAATCCCCACCGAAGAGGGCCGAACTATTATCCGGCTTCGCTTCGAAATCATATCCTGATTTTCCCTGGCGGCCTCTGGGCCGTTTTTTATTTCAATTCCATAAGAGGCTATACAATGGAAGGATGTAACGATTCCGGCTTACTGGTCGGTAAAAACGTCGTTCTCGAAGTTGCGCTAGGGTGTGCTGACACCGTACCGACCGAACAGGACTGGAAAGCGCTTGCGGCCGGCACGTCTAAGACTGCTGACTTATCGCCGAACACGGTAACCTCTGACGCAGATGATAAGGGCGCTTGGGTTGAAAGTGCGGTGACCAACGCTGATATCACTATCTCTTTTGAGGGGGAGGTCAGAAAGAAAGACTCTCTCGACCAATTCGGCTTTGGCAAATTCTTTAAATATTTTGTCGATGAAGTGAATGCAAAGCGCCAGCCTACTTTATGGGTGCGTGTTGTTATTGGGCCGATTGAATTTGTTGGTTATATGGTTACTACCGCCCTGAGCACTGATGGCGGCACTAACGATATTGTAACTTTCTCAACTGAGTTCAAGGTTTCCGATGGTGATACTGTAGAAGTTACGCTTATTGACACTGTACCGGTTACTGGCGTGACGTTAACCCCAACTACAAGCACTGGTGCGGCAGGTGG
The DNA here is from genome assembly GCF_002073315.2 of Yersinia sp. FDAARGOS_228. NCBI lineage: Bacteria > Pseudomonadati > Pseudomonadota > Gammaproteobacteria > Enterobacterales > Yersiniaceae > Yersinia > Yersinia sp. FDAARGOS_228. The sequence continues at coordinate 4,282,743 of NZ_CP020409.2, read as the reverse complement.
TTCTAGCACCTTTACTGTCACAGTGCTGCCTTCTGGCGCGACTAATAAAGCATTCGATGTGGCAACAACTGATGCAACCAAGGCAACGGCGGCGGCAGTCGGTAATGTTGTGACAGTTACCCGCGTTGCTACCGGATCCGCCCAAATCGTCATTTCTACCGAAGATGGCAACTTCGTCGCAACCCATACGGCTACTGTTACCGCGTAGTTATTCCAAAGGGCGGCGAGTGTCGCCCTTGATAATGACTATGGAGAATCCTATGAACCCAATGGTAGAGATAGGAGAGATATTAATCTCCGACAGATATACCGATTACTTTTTTCGTCCATCTTTCACGTCCATGTCTCGCATTGGAAGCCCTGTAGATATTGTTGAGGCCTATGCCAATCTAAACGGCTATGAGGTCTCTCAAGTGATAGCCATGGCGCAGGATAGCTATGGGAAAACACCCGAATGGCTCATTAAAACACTGCGCAAGCCAGCCTATGGAAGAAAGATTTTATCCACTGCTATGCACGTGATGCAGTCATGTTGTGATGAAGATGTCACCCCGTTAATCGGTGAGTGGAGAGTGGGTAAAAAAGGTGTGATATATCATCGCGGAAGCATGTCTACCGGTGAAATAATTCTGATAGCCCACACGCTAATTGAGCATGGCGTGATGGGTAAGGCAAAAATAAGAAAGCCTCAACGAGCTGAAACTAATAGTTACGTTAACGAGTTCCGGGCTATTGAATACATCAACTCAGCAAGGATTCATTTTGGAATAAGTCGAGCAGAGGCAGAGCTGTTAACAATGACTGAGTTTCAGTTAATGCTTAACGCCAAATACCCAGATCAGAAAGGATTTACACGGGAAGAATACGACACTGTTCGCGATGATTACTTTAAGCGGCGAGAAGAAAGAATAGCCGCAGAAAAAGCCAAGAAAGCAGCATAATATATCCCACCGTTTTGCGTTGCCTTGCACCATCTCCCTGCTATCATGTAACGAACCGTTATGGATAGAGCGCAAAAAATGGCAAAAATTAAGGTTCATGCTGCCAACTTTCCCTATGAGGAAATGAGCATTACGTCAGGAAGTCTTTTTATAAAAACGAAATGGTACCAGGTGTCTGGAGACATTGTACTTCCTACAGACGTAATTACTGTTGAAGTCGCCTCAGAGGATAGCGTCAAGAAAGTCGGTGGTGCTATGGGATGGGGTGTTATTGGTGGGGTGTTAATGGGACCTGTAGGATTAATTGCAGGAGTTTTGCTTGGTGGTAATAAAAAAGATGTTACATTTATTGCTGAGTTGTCTGGTGAAAGAAAATTCATGGCAACCACAGATTCAAAAACATTTATTTCATTTCAATCTAGAAGCCTAAAGTTATAGTTCTAATTAACCATCCAATAATCCTCGCTAATGCGGGGTTTTTTATTACCTAAATCTCACCCTATAACCAGACCCCGCCTAGTGCGGGTTTTTTATTGCCCGGAGAATAGAATGGCTAGCGACAATCAGGTCGGCAATATCGTTTATCAGGTTGAGATGGAAGTCGGCAAGCTGATCACTTCCCAGCAGCAAGTGAATAACCGCCTTGATCAGATGGAGGGGAAGTTCAATTCAACAGCAAAATCTGTAGACCGGGCGGAGAAATCATTTCTTTCATTAAGCCGTGTTGCTACCGCACTATCAGCGGCTATTTCTGTTCAGCAAATAGCTGCATATGGTAATGCGTGGGTTACTGTCAGCAACAAGCTGGTAAACGCAGTAAGGGCTAATGAAGATTTATTCACCGTAACCAATCGTGTATTTGATATTTCTCAGGATACACGCGCCGGTCTTGAGGCAACCGCCACACTATACGGGCGACTGGAAAGGGCCACGAGAAGTGCGGGAACCAGTACGGCAGACCTAGCCAAATTAACAACCACGATTAACAAAGGGCTGGTAGTTTCTGGCGCAACAGCAGAAGAAGCTAGCTCGACCATGATCCAGCTCTCGCAAGCATTAGCCTCTGGCGTACTACGTGGGGAAGAGTTCAATTCCATTTCAGAGAACGGCAGCCGGTTGGCTGTGGCTCTGGCTGATTCTCTCGGTGTTACAGTTGGCCAGCTCCGAGCGATGGCGGCTGAAGGTAAGTTAACAACCGATGTTGTTGTTAATGGGTTGCTGAAACAAAGCGATGCGATTGCCAAAGAGTTCGGAAATACCGTTCTCACTATGGGTCAGGCATTTACAGTTGCCTCTAATAACATCACCAAGTTTATCGGTGAGTCATCATCGGTTAATACTGCTCTAAATATTTTCAACCAGGGTGTGATCGCTCTCAGCGAGAACCTTGGGACAATTGCCAATATTATCGGTGTTGTTGCTGCTGTAGTGGGTTCCAGATATGTATCTGCACTAGTTCTGGCGACATCATCACAAGTCAGGTTGGCGGCTACCGCCTATGCAGCAGCATCCGCGCAAGGCGCTCTAGCAGTTGCCGCAAAGGTTGCCAGTGGAGCGCTGGCTCTGGTAGGTGGGCCGGTAGGATTAGCTACCTTGGCAGCCGCTGCAATATTTTATTTCTATCAGTCGTCAGTTCAAGCCAGAGAAGAATCAATTAAGTTCGCTGATTCCCTGGATGGTGTTATTGGCAAAATGAAAGAAATGAGCGCCGTACAATTACGCGCCACTATTGCTGAAACTAACCAATCATTAACCGCCCAAACAGAGAATGCCTCCAAGCTTTCATTGGAACTGGCCGAGTTAAAAAACCAGCTATATAACGCTAATTCAGCCATGGAGAACTCCACAGCAGGATCTTGGGCATATAGCAATGCACAGGCCAAGGCCAGAGAACTTACGGATGAGGTCGCCAAAAAGTCGGCAGAGTATGAGAGCGCACAAAATAAATTGACCTCAACTCAATCAAACCTATCGATCATTACCGAGCAGTACGTCACAACGATGCGGAACAATGCTACTGCGACTGACGTGGCAATAGAAAAAGGTGGCGTTCTTGCTGGAATACAAAATAAAGTTGCCAGCGCTTTTGGCGTCTCAACAGATGCAGTAACTGGATATAACAAAGCCGTATCACTAACGAAGCCTCTTAGTGATGACTCGCAAAAGCTAATTAAGGCGGCGGAGCGTCGCGTTGCATTAGCGAAAGCAGAGGGCACTGAAAGGGCAAAGCTTCAGGCTCAATACGCTGCTGAAGACGCTGGAGTCACTGACGACAGGGCCATTAAAAGAACACAAGATTTAGCGGTTGAAGAATACAATTTAGGCGAAGCAAAAAAGAATACCAAGAAAGAAACTGCCGCAGCAGCTAAGGAAGAAACCGCCGCCGAAGCAGCAGAGAAGCGCCGTGTTAAATCATTGCAGGATTTAAGCAATGAAATGGCAGTTGCTGAATTGCAGGCTAAGGGGTTAAGAAAGGAAGCGGCTCAGTTAGCAGCAGTGCAAGAGTTGGGTGCTAGCGCATCACCGAAACAAGTTGAGGCAGCAAGAAAACAAGCAGGACAAATCTTTGAAATAGAGCGGCAGAAGAAGGACAGGAGTGCCGCTCTTGCACAAGAAACCAACACTAACCTTACTAGAATTCGCGATGAGGACTTAGCGCAGGCCAAACGCCAGTTAGACCTCAAACTGATAGATGAGGATACCTACAAGCAGAGGAGGCTACAGATTGCTGGCGAATACGCTAGCAAGATAGCAGAAGCTAATGCTAAATCAGTAGTAACGCCTCAGCAGGAGAATTTAGCCAAAATTGATCCTATTCAAGCGTTGGCAAATGAGCACGCCAAGAAGCTGGCACTAATCCAACAGTTTGAAACGCAGAAGGGCGTGATAACAGCTAATGGGTTGGCGTTAATGAATGCTGCGAATACCCAGTACGAGCAGGCAAGGATAGCGGCCCAATGGGAAATATTCCGTAATCAAAGCGTAGGAAATGAGTCTCTGGCAGCAGCATTTGATTCGCTGGCTGGTAATGCGTCAAATGCGTTTACTGGAATCATTACCCAAAGCATGACGGCAGAGGAGGCAATGAGTTCTCTTGCTAGCAATGCCCTTAATAGCCTGATTAATGGTTTTGTTCAGATGGGCATTGAGTGGGTTAAGTCTGCAATTACTGGATCTACAGCTCAAGTTGCAGCCACAGCCACGACAACTGCAGCGGCCGTAGCAGGAACCGCGACAACCACGGCAGCGAGTGTATCTTCAGCAGCAGCAACAACCACAGCATGGACTCCAGCAGCTATCGTTGCTTCCATAGGGTCATTTGGTGGGGCCGCCGCTATCGGTATCGGTGCTGTTGTAGCAGCAATGGCGTTAAGTGGAAGTTTATCCGGTAAACGGAAGAATGGTGGACCGGTTAGCGCTGGCAGCATGTACCAAGTCGGTGAGGGAGGTATGCCTGAGATTTACCAAGCGGGTACCGGCAAGCAGTACATGATCCCAGGCGACAATGGCAAGGTAATAAGCAACAAGGATATGCAAGGTAGCGGTTCTGCTCCTAACGTTTCCATTCAGTTTATCGACCAATCCACAGGTAGAAAATCATTCGATGCCCAGTCATCAATGAGCGGAAACAATCTCACCGTTACCGCGTTCATTTCTGACCTTGAAGAAGGTGGCCCAATGTCCCAATCAATCACCAGAAACACCACGGCGTCAAGGAGAGCTAACGGATGATTATCGAATATCCTGACTGGCTTCCACTTGCGCAAAAATCTGGTAAGAACATAACCAAAGATACAGGGTTCAGGACAGACCAGCCCACGGTTGGCGCGCCAATCTTCCAGAAATTGACCGATGATTTAAAAGCGTCGTTTTCGGTTACGTTTATCTGCACTACTGCTCAGCACAGGGCTTTTTACCAGTGGCTAAGAAGCCCTAATTACCTTGATAACTGTAATCGCTGGTTTCGGCTAAAAGTTTCTACCGGTACTGGTGATTCAGGAGTTGAAGAGCAAGTATTGCACTTCACTAGCTACCCACAGTTTAACCAGAGCGGCAGTATTTTTACGTGGACTGGAAATGTAGTGGCCAAGCAGATAATCAGTGCTGATGATGACCTTGATGACGTAATTATCGAGCTTCCAGCCCCATGGGGGAGCTGGCTGGATGTCATCGTTACAGAAACATTACCCCGGAGCGAATAATGCCAGGACTAAGAGAGTACCTTTCTCATCGACCTAACCGGGTGATGTATATAACGCTTAAGTTTACACATCCGGTATTCGAACAGGTTCGCCTCGTCGCTGATCAGGTATTTCAAAAAACGCTCGGAGGGGAAGTCTATTCACCCTGCCGGATGGAAGTATCTGAAAGCGAACAAAGCGACATCCCTATCATCCAGTGTGCAGTGAAGCTGAGTCGTGTGGCTCAAGACATAAAGCAAGGACTTAAGGGATGGACAGGAGCACAACGGATGATCCCCATTACGGCTGTATATCAAAAATGGGATTCTATCGACATGACAGTGGCAATTAGTACCTGGTCACTGTTTGTTAAAGATATATCCATGGATGAAAATGACGTAACGGCGACCATCGCGCTTAAAAATCCGATGGTTAACAATGTCGGAAAGCTTTACAACACAACTGATTTCCCAGGGCTAATTAACATCTAATCACTCGACCTTTCTTATCGGCTAATGAGAATAACGTGAATAAATCAGACTTTATTAAACGGATGATTGGCGTTCCGTGGGTTAACCGTGCCTACACGTTTGAGGAATGTGATTGCTGGGGCTTGGTCGTCCTTTATTACAAGCACGTTATGAATATAGATATCCCTATTATTGATGACTATCTAAATAATTCTGAATTTGGCCAGTGCTTCTCAATTGTCATTAAGCAATGGGGGCTTGCAAATTCTGCGGTAGATAATGGGATGGTTGTTGCCTATTACGGTAACCAGCCGGTTCACGTTGGTATTCTTATCGGTAATAGGGTGCTTCATAGTCGTGGTGAGTCAAGTGCTACGCGACTTGACAGGCTGACTGTCTTTGAGCGGGTTTATACTAAATTGGAGTTTTATCAATATGCCGAAAGTTAAAATTACGGCAATACCCGGCGTGCCTAACAAAACCATATCTGCTAATGCTGGTGATAGCATCCAGTCAGTGATTGATAAAGTAAACCTATTCCATGATGCCTATTTTTTGCTGAACGGCGTGATCCTCGATGATGACTTTGATGTTTCATATCCGCTTGGTGAGCATGACGTATTAACCATCATTGACCAACCGAAAGGGGGGCTTTTCAAGACGCTGTTAAACCCCTTGGAGCACTTCAACCCGATAAAATTTACCAAGAAAATCCTCGGATTCTTAATTAAAACCCCGTCAGCTTCATTTGCTGCTGATGTAAATTCAAAAACGTCAACAAACAACAGCATTAAGGCTCAAACGAATACCGCAAGAAACGGAGAGGCAAGGCCGGATAGTTTTGGACTAATCAGATCGTTCCCTGACCTTATTCAGTCCGGGCTTACTGAATATATCAGTAATGACCAGTACGTTACTCAATGGATGAACTTCGGATTAGGGAAATACACAATTTCATCTATCAGGTATTCAGAATCAAATATTGGTTCAATGCCTGGTTCGTCTTACCAAATTTACCAACCAGGTGAAACAATCCCACAAATCATTGAACCGATACTTTTTGATGATGTTGATGGGCAGGAAATACCCGGTGCTAACGAATCATCAGATTTCCCAGCAGAAACAGCAACCACCAATACAATTGTTTCAGGCAGTATTGCAGGAAATGAAGCTGTAGTTAAGATCGTCAAGAATAGCGATTTTGATTACTTTTATGATTTAGAAAAGCCGCATGCTGTAACTGTGATTTTGAACGTAACCTATCCCACAGCATCAGGAAGTACAACCAGAAACGTGACATTAAGCGCTAACCTTACCGGGGCGCAGACAACCGATAATGGGGCTGTCATCTCTCCAATTTATTACTATGTTTTCACATTTTCAGGATTAGGTGGTTCTGATTATGATCAGTTACCTGCAACAACAGTAGTTAATACAACACTTTTCACAATAAATGATAATGAAGCGCTGATTGTAGGGCCGATGTATTCGCCAATAGCCTCATCACAGCTTTGGGTTAACTTAAAAGCTGACCTTGGTAATGATTCCTCTGCCAACGTAAATATAAATTGGGTTAAGGTCGATGATGATAATGTGCAAATCCCCGGCACTGAAGGTGCCATGCAATCAACACTATCAAATTCAACAGGCAAGAGCGATAGTATATACAAGACGGTTAAAATCACCCCTGCTGCCGGGATTGGTCGGTACGCAATTAAGTTTCAGCGACCAGATAACAGCTCAGATTCAAATAGATTAATAGTTGAATCAATCCAAGGGATAAACATCAGAAATAACGTTATCTATCCAGAAGATACAATCATAACAATCAAAATACGGGGGACGAAAAACGCAACCCAATCCAGGCAGCTAAAATTCAATGCGATGATCTATCGCCACGTTATCTCTTATAACCGAACAACAAAAACTATTAATTATGTAGAGTCTGCGAGTCGCAGCTTTGCTGACATAGTTCTTCATAACTGGATAGTCGTAGGCAGTCAGGATCCATCATCAATTGATATAGATGGACTGTATGAGATATCTGATTCTCTATCGGATCCAAGGCTGGGCTATTTTGACTTCACATTTGATGATGAGGATGCATCGCTTGGTGAGCGCATAAAAATAATCTGCGATGCGGCTACGGTGACGGCCTATGGAAATAGTGGCGTTCTATCATTTACACGTGATGAGAAAAAGATTTACCCGGCGACAGTGTTCACCACATCGAACATGAAGCCAGATAACTATTCGCTTAGTTACGATATATCACTACCAGGGACTTATGACGGTGTTGTTGTTAAGTATCGGAACCCGACAACGAATAAACAAGATTTTGTCCGTATGAAGATAGTGGATGGCGTTGTCACGGAAGGAACTCCAGTTAAAGGGAAGCAGATTGATATATTGTATGTCAGGAATCGGTTTCAGGCTTTAGACAGGGCCAATAAGGAGGCGAGGCGGTTAATCTACTCAAGGATGTCGATGACAGCAACTGTGATGTCTGACGGCGAGTGGGTAAATCTTGGGGATATGGTTCAGGTTCCTGATATGTACGATGAGCTTCACCAGCAAGGTTATATCGTACAGCGCGAAGGTAATGATTTTGACACCAATGAAAGAATAGAATTTTCTTCAAGTCCATTATTCGTCGTAATAACAGATAGCATGGGATACCCAACAGGAAAGTATCTTGCACATAAAAGAGAGGATACCGACTTTGGGTTTACTGCTGAAATTCCAGAAGTAAGTTTAAATATATGGGATGGATATGAAACTCAATCATCTTCGCGATTTTTTATTGCTGCTGAGTCTGAAATAGAATTAACGAAGTGGACAATAACAGATAAGACACCAAACACCGACGGGACAACATCCTTAACGCTAGCCGAGTATAGCGACAAGATACATGATTATGTAATCTCATAATTAGCATCATTAACCAATAATACCCAGCCAATGTGCTGGGTTTTTTATGGAAAAAATATGACTACTACACCTACGCAAAATCCTGTACCGAGCGAAGCTGCTGTTGATTTAAAGTTTAACGCAGGAAAGATAGACGAATTCGTTACCTCATTTTTACTTAAATACACAGATCGACTTGGAAGAGAACATTTAACTATTGAGGGGATGAGGGATATTATTGAAAAGGCCATTAAAGCATTTGGCTTTGTTACTATGGATTCGTTTGAGGACGGGGCTACGCTAGATAACTCCAGCCAAGTACTGCGCTGGGAAAGTAATGGTGAGTATTACCGCTGGGACGGGTCATTCCCTAAAGTTGTCCCGGCAGCGTCTACTCCTGAAACATCTGGTGGTATTGGGATTGGTGCGTGGTTGAGTGTCGGTGATGCTGCATTAAGAGGTAATTTATCCAGCAATGCGGATGGAGAGGGAGATGCTTTAGTAGGATCGTCAATCAACGGAAGAGTTGGAACCGTACATAGTGAATTGCAATTATTGTGGGGAAGAGGATTTATTCAAGCTGAAGACTATGGAGACCTTACATCTATCAATGCAACTGAGCTGTTACAGTCGGCATTAGATGACGCTAGTTCAGCACAAGTACCAGTTGTAATAAAAACTCCAAATATAACTGTTGGCGGCCTTAAGATTGGGAGTAATACAACCATCATAATGCCTAATGTCACTCTTAAACTTAAAGATAACTCAAATGTCCCATTATTTTCTAATAAGAATATAGTTTTTGCTGGCTCAACACCGATTGATAAAAATATCACAATATTTGGTGGGACTTTTGATTTTAATGGCATTAACCAGGCTGACACCACATCAACCGGAGAATGGCAAATCGGAATGACTTTTGTTGGTGTCAATGGATTAAATTTCCAAGGTGTTACAACGTTTAGAAATTCCCGTAGATTTAATGCATTAGTTTGCAATTGTATAAATGTCGATATTGAGAAATCAATTATAGAAAATGATGTGGATATTCCATCTACAAACAAAGATGGTTGGCATGTTAACGGGTACACATTAGGGTTTAAGGCTGGTTCAATTATTGCCAATAACTCAGATGATGATGCGTTAGCGTTAAATGCAGATGATGGAAATTTTGGAGGGGTATTTACTCCTGCGCACGTAACTGGCCCAATCCAAGACGTATGTGTTGACCAGATAATTCTAAAAGGTTCAACAAGAAACGGGGTCAGGTTACTTTCTGCTAATGTTTCAATCCGCAACGTTAACATAAATAGCATTTCTGGTGACGTGTCAGCATACGCATTAGTTGCTGATGACTATGGGCTTGGTTCTGGATCTCATTATGAAAACATAAACATAGGATCTATAAATTGTAACTTTAAAACACGACCTTATTCTGGTGCAACATTTGGCATGGTTCATATTAGTACCACTAATAATAATTCTTCACTTTTTAGTGATATTACAATTGGTAAGGTTTTTAGAAAACAAGAAGATGTTGATGGTCAAAACAGGCCAACAATAACATTTGTAGGATCAAGAACATTACTAAATATTGGATTGATATCTGAAAATAACTGTTCAAATAGCACAACAGTATACATGCCAAACCCAAAGGGAGGCGTTGAGCTAAACGTTGATAAGTTCAAAAGGATTAATTCACGTCCTGAATCTGGAGCATATGGGAACCTTATAAGAGTAGAAGGTTCCGGAGTTATATTAGTTGATAAAATAAGAATTGGATCTGTTGTTAGTGATTCATTAAATAGTTACGTCCAGGTGGTTAATTCAAAAATATCTAAACTTGAAATTAACAAAACATCTACGACTATTGCGAAACCAATCGGATTGACAAATGGCGATGTTGGGGCGTTATTTTTCCAATCAAATACTTCAGTACCATACCTTTTATATGATGAACGATACTCAAAATCTGGAACATCATCAGTTGGTTTTGAGCGACCAGCACCACAAAGTGGAACAACTGCTCAGCGACCAATAAACGCACTTTATGGGGATAGTTACTTTGATACCACTATAGGTGCTCAAATAGTATGGCATGGGATATGGACGGCGGTTTAAATAGAATAAACACATTGGAGGGGTTATATACCCCTCCAGAAATATAAATAGTCACTTTACCTGATGTTATTTTTAATCTTATCAATTAACCAAATAGATCCTTCTGTTGTCATGTGTGCATTATCAAACTGGAATGGAGCATCTTTCCCAGCATTAACAATTGCTTTGCAGGTTGAAAACCCACAAATAACATCCACAGCGGATACAAACTTAACATCATTAAATCCTTTTAAACTTTGAATTATTACTTCATCACTGCCTTTAGTGGTGTGAATATTGTCTAATAATTCCTTTGAAATATAACCACTACTATTCATTTTATTTTTTTCGATTAAGCTTGGTATAGGTTCTGACCAGAATGGCACCGACCCAATAATTATAACCTTTTTCACTCCAGCACTTTTCAAAAAATTCAAGGTTTCTGGAAGATACGTACTTACATCATACTGAGACCACAAGGCTGATAGTATTACAATCTCAGGTTTATTTTTCTCAATTTCAGATATTATATATTTGTTAATACCCTGACAAAACGGTCTGTCTAATGTTGGCTGACCTATTAATGGAGGACAAAGACTAGCGGTGCGCTGAGTTATATTTTCACCCACAAAATACTTGTTTAATCCAGGCATCATCTGTGCTGCATGAGAATCACCCCATATAACAATAGAACTTGATTTCATCTCGTCTTTGCACTTTTTAAATGTATTGTAATCTTGCTCTGGAGATAAGAAACATTCCCCACCCCTCCATGATGACATATCATTTTTGTATTCTGCAATCTCACTAAGCGTTTTTGAAAATCTAAACTTAGCACCATCTGTGAGGTAAACAGCTACAACCATAAATGACACAATGGAAAAGCAAATTACATTGAATTGTAAGTTTTGTTTTTTGTTGAATTTAGACTCTATAATTGAATATGATATTTGAGCTAAAATTATAGATGCGAAAATACCAAGCGTAGAATTTAATAAATTAAACTCAATGCCATAGCCATGCATTACAACTATAACCGGCCAATGCCATAGATATAAAGAATAAGATATTCTTCCTAACCACTGAAGCAGCGGGTTAGTTATTAAAATTGAGCTATTGTTATTTGAAAGCAAAATCAAGATTGCGCCACATACTGGGATTAATGTATATGCACTCGGCCAGTATTCTGCGCTTGTTATCTTCATAGTTGAAATGACAACTACAGCAAATCCGATATAACTAAGTAATTTATTATAATGTATTTTTTGTATTCGTTTTTGTAAGACATATGCAATACCACCTGATAGCATCTCCCAAGCTCTGGTTACTAGGCTATAAAATGATTGCTCTTGTGTTGCTGATAACTTAAATAAACAAAATAACAAAGAAATTATTGTTATTAAAGAAATGAATCCAATAAGAGATAATCGAACTTTTTTAGATAAAAAAATAATTAATGGGTACAATAAATAAAATTGCCATTCTACTGAAAGTGACCACGTATGAAGCAAATAATTCGAATCAGATGATTGATCAAAATACCCTGAATTATATGAGTAGTAGTAATTTGAAAAGAAAAAAATTGATGATAATGCATTCTTAGACAGCGTTCTGTACCCATCAGAACCAAGAGTTAGATATCCAAAAATCATTAGAGAAGCAATTACAACAAGCAAAGCAGGAACTATTCTTTGAAACCTTGATATGTAGAATGAAATTATTTCTTTTTTATCTATTTTATCTAGAACTATTCCTGTCATCAAAAAGCCAGATATGACAAAAAAAACATCTACCCCTGTAAATCCGCCCCTCACGTAAGTAAATGAAAAATGGAACAATACAACGCTAATTACTGCTATTGCCCTTAGCGCATTGATATCATACCTGAATACTTTATAAGACATGGCAAACATTCATCCTAACGCAAGATTTGAGTGTAAATATTTCCGGCATTTTACTTTAAAATTACTTGAATAGTTATGATTTTCTAGCCATTAAGCTAGGAATACTATGAGATTATTTTTAGCATGATTGATTGTTTGTGTGGTTTTCTAGGGATGCCTATCGAGGTGGGGTGACATATTAGTGACGCATCTATAGTGCCGAAGAAGTGTCACTGGTATGTCACTATTAGCCATAATGTCGCTTGTGAATGCAAATTAGGCCAGTATTTACAATGGGTTATATGCACTACGACGTTCTTCTAAGCCGTAGGTCACAGGTTCGAATCCTGTAGGGCGTACCATCTATACCTCTTCTAACGTCTATCTAAGTCTACTAATCCCTTATATAATCAGCCTCTCTGACAATTCCTAGCATCCCAACGTCTACCTGCATCCACTGCAATCAACAACAAAGTGGGGGTACTATTGGGGGTATGTCTAGGTTCAATGAAGTGAGATACCCCCACATGAAACTGAACGCCCGACAGGTCGATACTGCAAAGCCAAAAGAGAAGCCCTATAAGCTATCTGATGGAGGTGGATTATTTTTGTTAGTAAAAACTACTGGTTCACGTTGTTGGCGGCTGAAGTATCGGATCGCCGGTAAAGAAAAATTGCTAGCATTTGGGGTCTATCCTGATATCACTCTCGCTGAAGCCAGAGCAAAAAGAGATGAGGCTAAGCGTATACTTGCTGTGGGCGGCGACCCTGGTGAAGAAAAAAAAGTAGAAAAACAAACCAGAAAAGTCAGCATTGATAACACGTTCGAAGCTCTAGCCAGAGAATGGCATGCCTACAAAAGGCCCAATTGGTCCAAAGGTTATGCTGATGATTTAATGGAGTCGTTCGAAAAAGACATATTCCCTTACGTTGGAAAACGTCCAATTGCCGAAATCAAACCTCTAGAAATTCTCGAAACCCTACGCAAGTTAGAAAAGCGCGGCGTCCTCGATAAAATGCGTAAGATCCGTCAGGCATGCAGCCAAACTTTCCGTTATGCAATCGTAACCGGCAGGGCAGAGAACAATCCAGCAAGTGAACTAGCTGGCGCTCTGGCGGTTCAGAAGCACACGCATTACCCCCACCTCTTAGCTAACGAGCTTCCCGCATACCTTAACGCTCTCAATGCCTATAGTGGCAGTACAGTCACTCGAATAGCAACACGGCTACTGATGCTTACTGGTGTTCGTACAACTGAACTACGGGCCGCTGAGTGGCTAGAATTTGACTTGGACAAAGCCGTCTGGGAAGTTCCCACCGCCAGAATGAAAATGCGTCGTCCTCACTTGGTTCCCTTATCAGAGCAAGTTTTGGCATTACTGCGTCAATTACATGAGATTACTGGGCGATTTAAACTGGTATTCCCCGGTCGTAATGACAGCTTAAAGCCAATGAGCGAAGCCAGTATTAATCAGGTCATAAAACGTATTGGTTATCATGGTAAAGCCACTGGTCATGGTTTCCGTCACACTATGAGTACCATTTTGCATGAACAGGGGTTTAATACTGCGTGGATAGAAACACAGTTGGCCCACGTCGATAAGAACAGCATTCGTGGCACCTATAATCACGCTCAGTATCTTGATGGTCGCAGGGAAATGCTTCAGTGGTATGCCGACTATATGGATAGCCTGGAACGTCAGTCAAAAGATTAGTTTTGGATAAAATTCTTCCGTGAGGAATAAAAAAGGGTCGGTTCAGTAGGTTCAGTCGGTTCAATATTTTAGTTTGTTGATTTATAGGTTAATTAATTCATTTTTTGAACCGACCCTGAACCGACTTTAGGCCATTTGAACCGACCCTAATCGCGTTATCTCCCGAAAACCTGGCTTTTTCTCAGCTAAATCACCCTAAATCTGTAATCGATAAGCCGAAATTTTTCACTACAGTTTGATGTGAAAATGTGAAGTGATGCTGCGCATGGGGAGGGTGGATGCTGGACGAGTATACAGTGGTGATTTATAGTAGACCTCAAGAGAATAAGGCTATGTCTAGGCGGTTTCCGAAAACCAGTATTTTTACTGGCGGGTATGGTCCCTAATTTAAAGAGGGCGGGAGGTAGCATTATGGTTAGAGTGAAGGCACAGGAAATCCTTTCTTGGTTTAATGTATCAAGATATGAAGAGTTATTGGAATTCACAATAGATGAAATTTTGAAAGATATTGAGTTCAGGATTTTCTTGCTCTTTGAAGGTGATGACAGTGACACGTTAATGCGTGCTAAAGAAATGAATGAATCAAGATTAAGTTTTATCGATGGTTTGAAAAAAGGCCATATTAATTCACTATCAGCCTACTTACATAACCTTGGAGAAGGTTGTTCAGAGAGTGAGAATGATACTGAAGAAAATATCAAAGATATCACATTGCAGTTTAATGGATGGCCCATTGTCTCTCGCGATTATCATAATGTGTCCAAGGATGAACCATTTACTTCTGGATTGGCATGCGCTCCATTTATGGTTGGTGACTTAATTTCATACTATAACGCTCTAAGACGACACGGTTATATAGTTGATAACCAAAACGGTTTTGTGGAGGTTCAGGGTACACATGTTGGTAGGGAAATTACCAATGTTGATTATTTAGGGGAGAGTTTTAGTGGAGAGGTGGTTATTAAACTTAACCTTGAAGAATTCTCTGATGAAGAATTGATTACTGAATTCAAGGAAATGATAAAAAATTGGAGGGTTGAGTCTGGTATTGATGAACCAGATAGGGCCGTAAATAGAGTTGGACTTTCTACCTTAAAGAAAATAATAACTTACAAAGTAATTCCATTTATTGATTTAATGATTTGGGAAAAGGCCTGTAAAAAGAAGATCAGTAACGAGATGTATGCAAGGATATTATTCCCCTTGTCTGAATATGATTATGATGTAATAAGTAGTTCTCAAATTAAAGATACTGTAAAACCTTTTATTGAAAAGATAGTTAGCAATGATCTCCTTCGGGAGATGATTTTTTTCGTTAAGAAAAATGAGTATCTCAAAAATATGAGATTTTCAGATATACTGAAACTCGCTGAAAACTGATAGCGACATAAAACATAGAGGAATGTTTTTTGTGTACATATCTATCGAGTAACAAGAATTGAACGGAGAATCCCCCTGTCATCCTCAATAGACTAATACAGGGGGCTATATGCCACAAAGTACACACTCACTGATCCGCCTTGGAGAGGTCCAGCGCCGTACCGGTTACAGCAAAGCTTGGATATACCGCCTTATTTCCCATGGGAAATTCCCCACTTCCGTAAAAATCGGCATACGTGCTATTGCCTTCGTTGAAAGCGAAATTGACGAATGGATCAACCAACGCATTGCTGAATCCCGCAAGGAGGTCGCCTAATTAAGCATATAGGGTGTGCATTACTTGCGTGTACTTGCATTTGGTTTAATCCAATATTTGATTTCCGTCGCTACAGACACCAAACGATTTAACGAAGAGTAATTAAACATGAAAAAATTAAATGCCTTAATTGGCAGTACCCAAACTCAGCCTAAAATCGTACTCAGCGGTATTAACGTTAATGGTTTGCCTATCGAGTTTGTAGATCAATGGACAGAGTATTGGACTAAGCAAAGTTTCGCTATTTCTGTCCCTGCCAATATTCGTCGCCAGTATTATCCCGATGATTCAGCGTTCAGTGTAGCCATGCACAAAGCTGGCTATGTGCCGGTTCGTACTCGGAAGCTGACAGGGAAAGACGGACGATTCTGGTTGTATCGAGTAACCGGCAAAGATAAGGGGGTTGTCGCACCAGTTCCCGCTAATAGCAAGGCTTGTGGCCTATTTGTGCAGGTGTCACATAAGCCTCGATATGGTTATAACGAGGTCGCTTTAGATGGAAAATTACTTCATGTATACGGTGACCACATCCGCTTACTGACTAAAAAGAGGGTTCGTGTGAATGGTAAGCAGGTTCAGGGCTACACGGCTAAAGGTCTGCGTGTGGAGGTGGTGGCATGATGCTTACAACTCCAGTAGCCAGCCAGAAAAAGGCATTTCCCTTGGCTGGCACCCTGAACCGACTATCTTTGAGCGAGTCGGAGACTAACCCGTTAATTTCGGAGCAGTTGAAAGTCAGTAATACTGACGCTCAAAATTTAAACTACGAAACTTCCGTAGTACCTGGAGCAAGCAATCTATACCAATCTCCAGAATATAATGGAGATTACCGCTCAGCCAAATATTTGGCTCAGCAAACACTGCTCAAAAACGGCAACTCACCGAGTTTAACCAAACACGAACAGTATTCGGGTTCAGGCAAAGAAAAGGGTAGCACTGTGAATGCTACCCTTCTGGGTTACTCAGATGGTTCGGCCTTGGCCTTTTTGCGCTGGCGGCGTTTGATCTCACTCTGCGCTACGTCAACGATGGCCTTGATATTTTCCCCTGCCTTCGTACCGATCTCTTCGATACGAGCTAGTGCTTCTAGTGCGCCATTGAGGTTGGACAGCAACTTATTTTCGTCGCTCTCTTTGAGTTGGCGGCGGGCTATCTCACCCTGCATAGCGGAAACGATAAAACCGGCATTACTTTCACCATCCATTTTTACCGCTTCCATTCCGTCCATTACATCGTGTGGAATGCGAATGGATATTTGTTTTGATTTGTCGTTAACCGTATTTGTTGCCATGTTCAGCACCTTGAATAAAACGTGTGATTCAGTATACATGAAATCAAATCACACAAAACACTTGATGTGTGATTCATTTGATTGTAATTTAAATCACACCTTATCCACAGATAAGGCACAGGCAGTACACAAAATAACGAAGCCCAGCAGTGCGCTAACACTAACCGGGCCTCTTACCACCAACGATAGATTGAGTATCGAGGTAGCTATGTTAAATCATACCCAAACTCGCCCTAAATTTCAGTATCTCTTTCTCGCCGTGTGCCGTTCTGACTTGAACGCTAAGCCACACCGTGAATCAGTCACTGCCCATTCTGAACAAGATGCCCGCCGCTTTCTGGCTGGTCAGTTCGTACTTTCCTTTGCTGGTCGTATTCCTGCACAGGGGGTATGCAATGCTTAAAAAATACCGTGTTGAATTTAGCGCATTAGACGCTGCTGGTGGTGCTCTCAAACTGTCATGGTGTGGTGAAGCTGAAAGCCTTGATAAAGCATCTGTCACTGTTCTCTTGGGGGCTACAGAGCGCCGGTTAAGCAACGTTCAGATCACCAGCATCATGCAGCTCCTTGATGAGGATGATATCTACCCACCTTCATACAAAGAAACTCAAGCCCTGATTGCTGAACTGATGGGCAGCCGTGGTAAGCCAATCCCTGATACCAGCGAGAATATATCTCGCACTCGGTTACTTCGCGTTAAAGAAGGTCTGC
Organism: Yersinia sp. FDAARGOS_228; assembly: GCF_002073315.2. NCBI lineage: Bacteria > Pseudomonadati > Pseudomonadota > Gammaproteobacteria > Enterobacterales > Yersiniaceae > Yersinia > Yersinia sp. FDAARGOS_228. The sequence goes on along the minus strand of NZ_CP020409.2, from coordinate 4,264,845 downwards.
TTCATTTGTTGACGGTTGTTATTCCTCTGATTGAGAACGAGCAGCAACGATTGCAGGTGTATTGGTGGGCTGAGGCGGTACATAACATCGTACGGTTTGAAGAGCATGACGCGAAAAATGAGCAGGGGGTGTGCAATGTCTAAAAAAACTGAGTTGGCTCTGGTAGCGGCCAAAGATTTGCAGGTTATTGAGTATCGCCGTCAGCGTGTGGCAACTACTGAGCAGCTGGCGGCTGGGTATGGCACAACGGTGATCCGTATTCAGCAAAACCACCATGAAAATAAATCCCGCTTTGTTGAGGGTAAGCACTTCTTCAAAGTGGTTGGTACTGAACTCAACAATTTGCGACTAGTTTTAAGCGAACTGCAAATCTCGCCAAAAACTCGCTCACTTATGCTCTGGACTGAGCGCGGTGCGGCCAATCACGCGAAGATGTTAGAAACGGATCAGGCGTGGGACTACTTCAATGACCTCACTGAGTTTTACTTTTCCCGACGGGATGCATTGCCAGCACCTGCAACTATTCCCGACCTCAGTCGCTTGGAAATCCTTCAACTGGCTATCGACTCCGAGCAAGGCCGCTTAGCTGAAAAGCAGCGTGCTGATAAAGCTATTCGTACCAAAGGTCAGATTAGCCGTAAACGTGAAGCCAGCGCCCTCGGCAAACTAAGTGCAGCTACTCGCAAATGTCGTGTACTGGAAGAACGGTTGGGGGAAAGTACAAAGCATGCCACGGTGAAAGCTGTAGAAAATGTGACTCATCAGAAGTTTGCGTGGCATCCGTTGCGGAAATGGTGTCTTGAGAATGACTTTAAACCTGAGATTGTGCCGGATCCACAGTATGGCTCTGTAAAATCATGGCCTCGCGAAGCATGGCTGGCAGTACATAGCATCAATCTGTCCGATGTTATGGGGGTGACTCATGGATAAATTAGCGCCCTGCGAAGTTTCCGATCTTCTCAGTCAAATTGCTTCAATTTTAAAAGTCAGTTCAATGCTGATTGCTAGTGAGGATGGTAACGACACGGGTTACGAACTTCTTTGGATTGCTATGGATCGCGCTGAAAAAGCGGCGAAAAATATCGAGGGGGTGAATTATGCGCGAACCGCTGCCAAATGATCGTTACAAAGACAGTCATGGCTCATTGGTCACTGTCGATAATGTTGCCTTTAATCGCGTTACTTTTAGCCGTGACGGATATTCATCGCCCTGCATTATGCCACTGGCACGGTTCGTCGCTGAATTTACCTTTATCGGGAGAGCATAACCATGAAAGCCAATGAATCAGTACCTCTGGATATTGCCACGCATAAGGCTGGTCAATTAAATGCTCTCTTGCTGTTGATGTTTGAATCCAATGTTGAATTAGATACTACTGACGAAAAGGAATTACTAGGTCTAGCACTGGATCTCGCCGGGCCAGTTGCGGTTCATTTGCTTGAGCGGGAGGCTGGACAAAATGGAGCGCCTTGATAAAGCCAATAGCTAAATGCTCTGTATTTAATTAGTTAGCATTCCAACATCTCAAAAATAACAGCCATCAGGCTGGGGACTCGCTCGGCCTGATGAAAGGAAAGGATATATTTATGACGAACCTGAATCATTCAATCGAATTAAATCGTAAACATATTGCAGTGGCATTTATCGCTTATTGTCAGAAACGAAATAGAGGCGAATCCATTGCCAATGTCATTATTAATTCTAGAAAGGTTGTTGTTCTGGAAAATTTAACTGAGGCAGCAATTTGTAATTGCCTTATTCATTCTTTGGAAGTGCTTTGTTTTCAGGAATTCGGGCGTGATGACGGCTCGCGGATCCTTGTGGAAACCTACACTCAGATGCTGAGTAAGGATAACAGTAAATTGACACCGCACGGCGTCGAGACAATGACGGAAGTCATGAAGGCTACAGTCGTAGAGACTTTGGCTAATCCTCACGATAACCGGCATGGGCTGGTATTCAGTCAGGACGGTGCAGCATGAAGCCATCCATCGACATGATCCGTGAAGTTACGGCTCAGGCTACCAACCGTTGGCGCGATATTCTTGGTTACCTCGGTATTGATGTACCGGAACGACCTCGCGACCATTCTGCTTGTCCGGCATGTGGTGGCAAAGACAGATTCCGATTTGATGATCAGGATGGACGTGGGACCCATTTCTGTAATCAGTGTGGTGCCGGTGATGGGCTTGAGCTGGTACAGAAAGTTAAGCAATGCACCTCCACTGAGGCGGCGGTCATGGTAGCAGATGCACTGGGAATGGATCCCGACTCGCGAGTGTCTGCGACGGTACCTGCTAAATCTGTAAAACAGCCGGTACAACCCAGTATCCCGATAGCGGATAAGGTTGCGGAGCTGGTGGCGAAAACGGTACCTGGCGAATCTCAGTACCTACTTAATAAGGGGCTTCCAAGCCCCCCTCAAGCCTTATTGAGTGACGGTTCTTTGCTGCTGGTACTGCAAACAATGGAGGGCGTAGTAAAGGGTGCGCAGGTGATTAAGCCTGATGGCACCAAACGACTGATATCCGGCACCATCAAGAAAGGTTCATTCATTCCAGTGAGACTTCCAACTGCACTGAATGATGAGCTGGTTGTAACGGTGTTAATTGCGGAGGGTAACGCAACCGGCGTTACAGTTTCGTTACTGAGTGATGGGGTTGTGCTGGCCGCTATTGATGAAGGGAACCTGATCCATATAGCGAAAGCCAGCCGGGAACGTTGGCCTGATGCGAAAATTATCATTGCTGCTGATAACGATCTTAAACCCGGTGAAAAGAATGTCGGGAAAGAATCTGCTGAGAAAGCGGCTACCGCGGTGAATGGCTGGGTTGCCTTACCACCGACAGACCATAAAGCCGACTGGGATGATTATCGTCAGCAGTATGGACTGGATGCGAGTATTACCGCGTTTGCTGATTCTCTATATCAACCACATATTTTGGCAGAAGAGGAGCCTCCGGTAGCGGAGCCTCAGGATGTCAGGCGTCCATATGTTGATGAGCGTAAAGGGGGCATGTATTGGGTTGAACCCAAACTGGATAAAAGTAACGGCAATATTACGGAAAGAGAAAGCTGGCTGAGTGACCCGATATCAGTTGCGGGGATAGGTGAAGACGATAACGAGCGGTATCTGATCCTCTCCTGGACGCCGGAGGGTAACAATACCAAACGTTCAGAAGCTTTACCTATGCGTGACATTGGCGAACGGGAAGGTTGGTCGCGGCTGCGGGCTGGTGGTTTATCTATCACAGCCAAAAGTGGATTACGGGCAATACTGGCTGACTACCTGCAACGCAGTGGAGAGCGGCAGCTTTGGACAGTTGCCAATGCTACTGGCTGGCAGTGTGGGGCATACATCATGCCGGATGGTTCGGTGATTGGCGCACCTGCAACCCCGGTACTCTTTAATGGTCGCTCATCGGCGGCAAAAGGCTACACCACCAAGGGGACTCCAGAAAGCTGGCGCAACAATGTGGCCAAACTTGCTCGAGGTAATCCCTCCATGATGTTGGGTATTGCCTGCGCCTTTGCTGCTCCGCTGATTGGTCTGGCTGGTGCAGATGGTTTTGGTGTTCATTTATTCGGTGGCTCCTCCGCGGGTAAAACCACGACGGGTAATGCAGCTACCACTGTTTATGGCGAACCCGAAGCGCTGAAGCTGACGTGGTACTCAACAGCGTTGGGATTGGTAAATGAAGCTGCGGCGCACAATGACGGTTTTATGCCACTGGATGAGATAGGGCAAGGCAGCAATAAACGCGCAGTTGCTGATGCTGCTTATGCTTTGTTTAACGGCGTCGGCAAAATTCAGGGGGCCAAGGAGGGCGGTAATCGGGATGTGAAACGCTGGCGCGCAATGGCATTCAGTACCGGTGAGATCGATCTCGAAAGTTATATCAGAGCTGATGGTGGCAAAGTAAACGCTGGCCAACTGGTGCGGTTATTAAATGTCCCTATTACCAAAGCAACTGAATACCATGGCTATAAGGACGGTAAAGCGCATGCAGATGCTATGCGAGATGCCTGTAAAGACCACTACGGTGCGGTAGGGCGGGCATGGATAAAATGTCTAGCCAGTCAGAAAGAGGCGGCAGCGCAAGCTGTCAGGGATGCGGAACGTCGGTGGATAGCATTATTACCCGATGAAGCCAGTGAGCAGGTACGCCGTGTTGCATCGAGGTTCGCCATACTGGAAGCCGCTTTGCTACTTTCCAAACACCTTACCAGTTGGAATGAACAAGAGTGTCGTGATGCTTTACAGCATGGCTTTAATGCATGGGTTAATGATTTTGGTATGGGGAACCGAGAGTCAAAAGCATGGGCGGAACAGGCTGAGTCTTTCTTGCAACGCTTCGGTTATAGCCGTTATTTACCACACCCTGAAACGGATCCACGAGATTTACCAATAAAGGATTTAGCGGGGTATCGGGAGAAAAAGCAGGGACTCGACACATTGGTATTCCATACCTTCCCGTCGGTGTTTCGCGACGAGATAGCCGTAGGTGCTAATGCAGTGGCTTTTGCTCAGGTTCTGGCAGATGCCGGTATGTTGGATAAACCGAGCAAGGGGATCACCAAGAAAACGCTCAGAATTGACGGTAAGCAACCCCGTTTTGTGGTGCTCATGATGCCTGATGATTTGGAGGAATAAGCGGATCGCCTCCATTTGAACTGACCTGAATCGGATAAATCATTCTCTCTGGTGGGGTATTACACCAATGCCCTGACAGAGAGTAAAAGAATACAGGGTATGCATATCATGAGAATGACAAAAGAATTACGTGCTGAGGTATTTCGGCTTAAACAATCAGGCATCGGTTATAAACGGATAGCCGATATGACTAATTTGAATTTGAGCACGGTCAAAAGCGCCTGTAAGCGGTCGGGGTTATTTGCTGATAATCCCGAGCATACAGCGATGTTTGAGATACCAGAGAAGCAATACAGCACTGCACTTATAGTGCCAAAGCCGTTACCCGTACAGCGGCGTATTACGGGAGATAAGCAGACCGACGCCTATTTGTGGGTGTTGGAAGTTATCAATACCGGCGAACCGGGACATATTGCAGCGGCTGAGGAAGCCTTGCACAAGCTGACTATATCCCCTAAAGATGCTCGAGATAATTACACTCGTTATTTAGAAGCGAATGGCGCTGGGTGGACTGCTGGCTTTTCCACACTAATGATGGGCGACCCACAGCATTATATAGACCGAGCTAGAACACAATATTCCCGCGCAGCAGAGGTCAGGGGAACATTTGGCAGCTATGAGGCAGCACTGGAGCCTACTAGAGCCGAACAACTCATGGAGATGGTCTGTGGTGATATTTATGATAATGATTTTGGCTGGACACCTGAGGAAAAAAAGAAGGGATGTATTGAGGGTAAGCGAGTTACTGATGTATGGGACCTGCGAGCGCAAGCGTCAAAGGGTTTCGCTGGGGTTTTACCAGAGCCTCATACACTGTCTGATGTTGTAAGAGAATTTCAGTATTGGCAATGGTTATATACGGTGCGTAATGCTGCTTGCAAAGAAATGGACCCTGGTGGATATGGTTATGATTGTGAAGGGCCTATATCTGATCGTGAAACCTACCTTGATAAGAAGCTTGAAATCATCCGCCCTCGCCATCAACGAGAGGCACTGGATGTATTGAAATGGTATTTGCAAAGTGAGCGACATCAGAGTTTTTCAGGATCAGATAATGATGCGGTATATCTGAATTTGATAGGCGTGCATGAGTGCGTATAGGGGATGCAAAAGCAGAAGCATTGGAATAGACGGGGATCTGGTGATGAATGCACCGCTAAGAATTAACTTTGTTAAATAATTCAATTAACGTCGCCTAACGTGCTGCCATCATGGAAGATATTACCGTTATTTACTCATTTATCGTTACGATTTATGGTAATATGTCTACATAGCTAATCAATATAAATAGTGAGTCGTATATTAAATACGGCTCGCTTTTTTATTGGGTAACGTCCAGGGATTCAGAGGGGTATCCATAATATGCGTGATATTCAATTGGTATTAGAACGCTGGGGCGGTTGGGCAGCAAATGAAGATAGTGGCGTAGGTTACTCCCCCATTGCAGCAGGATTTAAAGGTCTGTTACCCAGTACCACAAAATCACGGTTGTCGTGCTGTGATAATGATGGGTTGTTAGTCGATGCTGCTATAGGCAGGCTAAAAAAGGCAGGACGCAGCGAAGAGTATAATCTGATAGAGCAGCATTATAAAAAGGGTATATCAAAGTCAGCGATTGCCAGGAAGCATAAATGCTCAGAGGGTAAGATTCGGTTAAAACTCATGCTGGCTGAAACTTTTGTAGATGCCTGTTTGATTATGGCAGGGGCTAAGTTAGAAATGGATGAGTGGACGCATAAATCTGATAGTACAAAACTGTATCAGACCTGTTCTGACAATGCTCTGTAGCAAGGATTGGATAAATATTAGCGTCGGTTAAGGGCGAGAAGTAGACGCTAACTGAGCTATTCATTGGGAAGCAGATCAACTTAGCGTCGTCCTAGTCAAATAAAATCCCCCTTTACTTGGAGTTGATCTGCTCCCGCTTGATTAACACAATTAACTGTTTGTAACGTCTTCTTTCTAGCACGAAACTGCCCACTTCAGCACCAAAGGTACCGCTATGAACGAAATGCAGACTTTATGTCAGCAAACTATCATTCAACAACTCCATTTCTTATCAAGCGATATGAACAGATGGATGATGGTCTGGAAAATGCGGGATATTACGGCTTAACCAATGAACGAATAAGCGCGCAAATGTCCCGCATTAGATTCCGTGCTGTCGGGCTTATCCCCCCAAGCTGAAAGAAACCGTGAATGACGCCGAAATAGCGTTGTGCTGTGCAATTTACCCCTTGCTGAGTAAGGCGAACAAATAGCGCTTCACCTTCATCGCGCAACGGGTCGTATTCCGCTGTAACGATATGCACTGGTGGCAACGCAGATAAATCACCATGCAGTAACGGGCTGACTTCAGGATGAGTAAATTCAGTATGAGGAAAATAGGCTTCGAAACCGCTAAGTAGCGTGTCGCTTGTTAGCACATAATCGTTACCATTTAGCTTGTGGCTTTCAAATGATGCAGTTGCATCCAGCATGGGGTAAATAAGTACCAACTGCTGGGGCAGCCATTGTTTGGTGTTTCTCAATCGAAGTGCTGTTATCAGGGCAAGATGGCCTCCCGCGCTATCCCCCATTAATGTTATATGGTTTCGATCAATGCCCAACGCTTGTGCGTGTTGCCAAACAATGTTCGCAGCATGTTCCGCATCATCATGTGCAGCTGGATAAGTATGTTCTGGAGCTAAACGATATTGTACCGCAACGACTCTACAACCACTCAGGAAGGCAAGTTGTCGCAGCTGATTATCATGTGTTAAAAAACCGCCACTCACAAAACAACCACCATGATAATAGACAATCGCAGGCAAAACCCCCCCCCCTCATTTAAGGGCGATACGATACGCAACGAAATCCCTTGAATAACCATATCTTCAACATTTACGCGCTGCTCAATATCACCGGACAGAGCTGTGCTTGCAACATACGTGGCACGACGTTCTTCAAATGTCTGATTACGAGATGACGGGCGACCTGCTGCGATAAAGTCGTCAACAAGCCTAGCGATTGCCGGCTCCAGAGTCATGAGGTTGTCTCCCAGATTGAGAATATTTTGAAAAGCTAATTCAGGAGTGTAATTTGCCAGGAAGAATATGAAAAGTCAGGAAACCAATATTCATAATACCAAATATTAAATCAGTGCTACTTCCTGTAGTTAATCACACGATTTATCTGGGGCGTTATCTTCTGACAAGTAAGTGTTGCCTCGCTGTATTAGTATGTTTTAGTGCGTTGAATGTCCGGTATTGGCACCGAGCTGGCTGTCAGATCTGATTGGCCCAGAGTTCAATGGGTGTAACAGTAAGTATGAACTAATAAAAAAACGTATAAAAAACTATTCGTTACGAATTTTACCTATTACTCTGCTAAGAGTGGTTACTTTGTCACGTAGCTTACACAATCAAAAACACTAGTTTTAACATTATGTATCAGATCGAAAAAACGGTATTAAATCCTGAGGTTGGCAAGTTTATACTGGTAGGTTGGTTAAAGTCTTAGATTAGACGTCCACTGTTTATATCATTTACTTGACCCTAATCATTAGGTTCACTTAATGAAGTGTTATGCTGTCTACCGAAGCTGCTTTATGCCTTCATTCAAGTACATACCTTCTTTCGGAGATTGATTATGTTTGCTATAAACCCTACTACTTTTGACTATTTTTTGCGCCACCTATCGCAAGTTGCACAAGATAAAAGAGTCGTTCCATACCATGAGTTGGAAAATGCTTTTGGACTAAGCCATAACATGGTCGGAGAATATGCAGGAGCTGTTGGGAAGTTCTGTATAGACAATAATTATCCCCTCCTTAATGCCCTAATAATAAATATTACAGATTGCGCCCCTTCTGAGGGTTTCCATGCATGGTACTTGGAGTCCGATGTTGGCGATTCGCACTATCCTTATACAGGTTTATCGTGGGGAGAAATGATCTCTGCGTGTTGGCGTTTTTTTCATGTTACGTCTTCAAGAGCCAAGCAGGTTCAAAATTTTTCAGGTATGACCCCAGTACATAGATCTTGGGCAGAAAAATATGTTAATTAATAAATAAGCCCACATTCTTTTCGCATTATAAGCCTCGCATATCGCGGGGCTTTTTTACATGCGGGATTATCCCCTATGTAGAATTAGCAAGTCAGTAATACTGCTGCACTAAATTTTAAGCCTCGGTTAATCGCCGGGGCTTTTTGCTTTCTACATTCGCATGGGTACTGGATTGGTTAATCCAATCGTTGTGAAACAGTATCCAGCCGAATGTGGTGAAAGCAGGCACCGATGTGTGGGGATACAAGTGGAACACCAGTGAAACGACGTCGGCGAATTCCCCACCACCACAGAAGTACACTGAAAGGTATGCGGTCAGCACATTGGTAGATGTTGACGCCGGAACCGTAACCGGCTTCAAAAAATAAAAGCCCCGACATCTGTCAGGGCATAATTATTTGTGGAATGTGCCCACACTTAGCTGATTCCAAGCTTTTTAGCTATTTCTTCGAAAAGAAAATTGTGTCTATCACTAACTACAGAAATAGCCGCACCACACGACGCACACTGAATAAAATGAATGTTGTGCCTGCAACCGTCAACTTTAGTACCACTGTTTAACTCAAATGAAGTGGATTCGCATTTAGGGCATTTCGTCTGTTTTACCATGATTCTCAATCCCTTAGGTTTACTATGGAATAGTCAATTTATCAGCTTCCCTTGACTGTGGAAAGCAAAGGGATAATGCCAGATTCTCTCTGGTGCCCATTCAGGGCTCATCTCGGTAGGCCTTTTTTCTAATACTTAAATTGTTTTTACCAGCCGCCATTACCACCAAACCGAGGGCCTGACCCAGCAATGCGAAGTGGCTTTGCTGGAGGTAGCTTATTCATTTTAAATTCACTCTTGCATGTAGGGCAATAATGAACAAAAAAGCCGCCTTTTACACCGGTAGTTATGCCAGGTTGAAGTATAGATATTTTATGATGATGAAAGCACTGTGGGCATACATTCACTATCAACTCTTCACCGTTCATCGCTTGCTTCTTGGAGTACATCAACGTTCCCGACTCCGCTTTGTTAAGAACGTAACCTTCAGACTCCTTTGTGAAATTTTCAGCCTCTGCCAGTTTTGCTTTGACATGGGACAGCTCTTCATCACGAGAGCGGATCAGATCTCCAAGTGTGAAGCTCTCATGCTGGAGCATTAATAATCGCGACTGTAGTTCTGAAATTGCCTTCTTAATTTCAGCGTCTGTTTTTGCATCATTTATTACTTTAGCTAGATTTGCCGTTTCACGGATTGCTGTCATTACAGCCGTCAATTCTGCGATCACAATAAATACTCTTCATATTGTTGGGGGTATTCAGATTAACCGAATCCATGTTGTTGGGGAATGACAGGATGCACCTCGCCTGACGTGGTTAAAAGCAGGCAACTATTAGACAGTGTTAATTCGTGGCCTTTTTCAGTTTTAGCCCATCAGTCACCCAATCAACTCCACACACACTATTAACAGATGAGTGGCTGCACTGGTGGGCTAAAGTCCTTAACTACACGCCCAGCCCGTATGGGAGGGGGAGATATGAAAATGCATAACAACCCTGACCTTATGGACATCATTACCCGATGGATAGCCGCACATCGTCCCGAGTTGGGCTATGGCGGGATCGCTGGGATTATCGCCTGGTTACGTGGCCGGTATAACGAGAAGCCATGGCGTAGATGTTTTTTGGATGCACTGATGTGTGCTGCGATAGCTTTTGCGGTGCGTGACCTACTTAATTTCTTCGGGTTATCGACCGACCTCGCATACCTCTCTAGTGTAATTATTGGTTATCTCGGCACGGATTATTTATCCAGCTTGTTCAAGTGGAAGGTAACGGGCAGGCCAATGGAAGAAGGAAAAGAGAATGACAAGTAATTTCAGATTCAGCCAGCGGAGTGATAATAACCTCAAAGGTGTTAACCCTGTATTGGTGAAAGTAGTCCGCCGCGCCCTTGAGCTATCAATCGTAGATTTTGGCGTGATCGAAGGTGTCCGCACGGTAGAACGGCAAAAAGAGCTGGTGGCCACTGGCAAGAGTCAAACAATGAACAGCCGTCATATCTCTGGGAATGCGGTTGATCTGTTCCCCGTTGGCGGTGACTGGAATAACTATAAGTGCTGGCTGCCGGTATTGGATGCCATGCACCGTGCGGGTAAAGAGCTGGGCATTAAGCTGCGTTTTGGTATCAGTTGGACTGATAACCCAAATGACAAGCCCGCTAAGTTCTTAGATGCGCCTCACATTGAGATACCCGCATGAAAGAAACCCTATTGAGATTGATAGCCGTCGCACTGACGATTTCAGTTTTAGTCGGCGGCGGGTACTGGTGGGGTAGCGATAGTAAAAACTCGGAATGGTCTCTCAAGTGGACTAAGCGCGATAAATCAGACCTAACGGCAGAAATAGCCGCCAAAAAAAGTGCTACCGAAAAAGAGGCTCAACTTCAGGCTGCCCAGTCAGCCGGATTAAAGGCATATCAACAAGGGGTAGTAGATGCTGAGAACAAAGCAAAAGGCACTATTGCTGCTTACCGTGCTGGCAATATCAAGCTGCAAAAGCGTTTCGAGTGTCTCGCCGCTTCAGTTGGGGATATGCCCGTTACTCCCGCCAGTGGACAGCTCACTGATGCAGCCAGAGACTGCGGATTTTCAGACGCAGATGTCGGGTTTCTTATTTCAATCGCTGAACGAGCCGACAAGTTAGTCGAGAAGGTCACCGCGCTACAAAAGGTTGTCGCTGACGGCCGGTTAATAATTAACAGCACCACACATCAATAGCATGTGCCTGAAGTAACCCCACAGGATAAATCATGAGTGAAGCAAAGCCACAAGACGGCAGTACAGTAAAAGGCTATCGGACGCTCGGACCGAAAGAAATTGACGACATGAATCAATTAAAAGGGGTAAGTCGTGAATTTTGCTTACTTCTTGAAAAACAGAAAGCATGGGTAAATGACGAGCTGATAGTGACAGGCAATCACTCTGCTGATGCGCATGAGGCTGGTCGCTGTCTATCTATTGCTCGTACCAAAATGCAGGAGGCTTGTATGTGGGCCTGTCGCGCAGTAGCTCGTCCGGATGCTGACTGCTGAGAATTCCCCCGACAAGGAATAGATAGCTTCTCTCGATGGAGGTGATCGCCTGTTTCATTGGTGATGCTTCTATATCGGCGCCTTAAGCGGCCGGAGGGAGTGGGAAGTAGTATTGAACCAAATGATAGATCGTTTTCAGAATGATGTTTACCGATGATAAGTCGTCAATAGCTAATAGTAATTTGATTATAAATTTCATATGGCACTCCAATAGTTAAAGTAAGTATTTGATTTATCTATTGTAGTGGTTAAGAAAATCGTCCCTGAGCGGTGTAGTATACTACACTGACTGTGGTCATCTAAGACACACAACCGAAGCCGGTGGCTTTTCTATTTTGGGATAGATCATGGCAACTCTTAAAGATTTATCCAATCAGTTGCAGTCGATAAAAAAGCAGATCCCCTTTGCTACTGCTCAGGCACTAACAAGTGTTGCTCGCCAGATTGCAGATGCTCAAAAAGTGGGTATGCAGCGCAATCTGGATAATCCGACCCCTTTCACTGTTAATTCTGTTGGCTCGTTTGGTGCCCGCAAAGACCGATTGCAGGCCAAAGTATTTGTGCGTGATATTGCTGCCAGTTATCTCGAACCGTTCGAGTTCGGCGGTCAGCACAAGCTCAATGGTCAGGCGCTGCTTAACCCCAAGAACATTAAGTTGAATAAGTTTGGGAACTTAGCCCGTAATAAAACGCAGCAGCTCAAGGCTAAGGAAAATGTCTTTGTTGGTGAGGTGAATGGCGTTAGTGGTTTCTTCCAGCGAAAAAAAGGCAAGAAGAGCAAAAAGGTTAAGAAACGTCAGAAGCGCTCTCCTAACGGTGTGCATCGCGCCAGAGAGAAACAAAGAGCACCTAAGCTGCTGATTCAGTTTGGTGACGCATTGGCAGTTAAACCAACGCTTGGATACTTCGACCGGGCGAATGCAATGGCACAGGCTTTAATGCCTGGCGCGTTAAGCCTGGCAATCGAGCAGGCGTTGACGACGGCTAAATAACAAACTACTCAACCATTGTATAACTAACATGCCTCGCCTATGCGGGGTTTTTTATTGCCTAAATTGCAGGTGATACATGAAAGAGTTAACCCAAGAAAGACTGAAAGAGCTACTTCACTATGATCCTGATACAGGTGCATTTATGTGGCTGGTCTATCGTAACTTTAGGGCTGTAGCTGGCTCAGTGGCTGGGCGCACCAATATGACAACAGGCTATGTAGAAATACAAATTGATGGTCGTCGCTATAAGGGGCATCGCCTTGCATGGCTCTATATGACAGGTGAGCAAGCCAACAGTCAGATTGACCATGTGAATGAGGTAAAGGTAGATAATCGCATTAGCAATCTTCGCGTTGCTACTCGAGCAGAAAACAAAAGGAATGTTGGTATCACTAAAGCCAATACATCAGGCGCAAAGGGTGTCTATAAGCAAGGTAATCGCTGGATTGCTCAGGCGCAGATGGACGGGAAGAAATACCGATTAGGTAGCTTTGTTAGCGTTGATGATGCTGCCAAGGCATACGACTCGTTTTGCCAGCAGTCTTATGGGGAGTTTTATCACCATAGTTCGGCCCGTTCAGTTGATAATCAGTATCAATAAAAAAATGGGTCCCTCCTGGCAACATTTATTACACGGGACATTGCGCGCCCCGTTCTGCGTCTAGCTTTCAACTTTTGAAATTTGGGTAACAGGTAACAACTGAGGTAACACATGAACCAGTCAGATTTTGCCAAACTTCACAATGTCAGCCGAAAGACGGTTACAGCATGGAAGGCGCGTGGGTGGCTGGTTTTAGCGGGTGATGACATTGATGTTGAGGCATCAAATGCCAACATTGAGCGCTTTCGGAAAACTGTTACCCGACCAGAGAAAAAAGTTGCAGGTAACACGCAGGGTAACAAAGCAGGTAACAAGACGGGTAACAGAGCCAAAGGTAACAGATCAGGTAACAGACCTGATAAAGATCCGGTGGATTCTCCCGCAGACGTTGTGAAGAAAATGATTGCTGAAAGCGGCGTCGAGATGACAATCGATGAAGCCAGAGAAATGAAAGAAAACTTTCTGGCGCTGCTCACTCGGTTGGAATATGACATTAAATCAGGTCAGGTACTTCCTTACAAAGAGATGATTGAGGCGGTAGGTAGCGAATATTCACGTATGCGTACCCGCCTGATTGCCATCGCTCCCGAACATGGTCCCCGCTTGCGGGTGCTGGCCTCAACCACTAACGATGCGGAGTTTGTTGAAGCACTGCAAGAAGTGGTTTACGAGGCAATGGAGGAGCTAAGCCTTGATAACAATAACAACGGAGAGAGCAGTTGACCCGGCCGCTTGGCAAAACTTCTCCACGGAACTGCATCAACGACGCAAGAACTTAAAGCCCCCCGAACCTCTATCATTGAGTGAGTGGGCCAATAAGCATGCGGTATTGTCAAAAGAGACCAGTGCACAGACTGGACGATTTCGCTCTTTTGCTTATCAGGATGGCATTATGGATGCAGTAACTGACCCACTGGTTACTCAGGTGTCCGTCATGAAATCTGCCCGAGTGGGTTACACCAAGATTTTGGATCATGTTATCGGCTATTACCTGGTACATGACCCTTCACCCATTTTAGTTGTGCAACCCCGTGTTGAAGATGCGGAGGATTACAGTAAGACTGAAATTTCTCCCATGCTCAGGGATACCCCTGTTCTCGCTGAGATATCCGGTGATCCGAAAGCCAAGAGCAGTAACCAGACCATCCTTAAAAAGCAGTTTCTCAACGGTTCTAATTTAACGCTGGTAGGGGCAAACAGTCCTGGTGGCTTCCGTCGTATAACTTGTCGAATCATTGCTTTTGATGAAGTCGATGGGTATCCGATAGCGGGGGCCGGTGTTGATGGTGATCAGATAGCATTGGGTACCAAGCGTTCAGAGACATTCTGGAATAGAAAAATAATATTAGGATCAACCCCGACGGTTAAAGGCATTAGCCGCATTGAGAAGGCTTATGCTGAAAGTGATCAGCGTAAATATTATGTTCCATGCCCTCACTGTGGTGAATTCCAAACGCTGGAATGGGGTGGGCCAACAACGCCATACGGAATTAAGTGGGATAAAGACTCTGACGGTAATGGATTACCCGATACCGCCTATTATGTTTGCCGCCATAACGGTTGTGTGATCCATCACAACGATAAAGCCGGAATGGTGAAAGCGGGAAGGTGGCAGGCAACTATGCCCTTTAAAGGGCATGCGGGTTTTCATATTTGGGCGGGATACAGTCTCTTCCCTAACGCGGCATGGAAGTATCTGGTTGCCGAGTGGTTGCGGGTAAAAGACGACCCTTTGATGCGCCAGACATTTATTAACCTTGTCTTGGGTGAACCCTATGAAGATCGCGGTGAAAAGGCGCTCAGTGAAAAAAGCCTGGCAGAACGTTGTGAGGTTTATTCCGCTGAAGTCCCTGATGGTGTTGCCGTCGTCACCGCCGGTATCGATACACAAGACGGACGACTTGAGATTGAGGTGGTGGGTTGGGGCAGGAATGAAGAAAGCTGGTCTATCGCTTATGACGTTATTGAGGGGGATTTAGAAACTGACGAACCCTGGCGTCGGCTTGATGCTTACCTGAAGCAGACATGGCGGAGAGCGGACGGGCGAGGTTTTACGATTATGGCTGCCTGTCACGACTCCGGCGGGCATCATACACAGAAAGTGTATGAGTTTTCCAAAGAGCGTATTGGACGGCGGATATGGGCGATAAAAGGCGAGTCGGCAAGAGGCGGTAAGCGTTCACCCATCTGGCCAACAAAGCGACCATCTTCTCGGTCAAAGTCTCAATTCAAGCCCATTATACTGGGTGTTAATGCTGCAAAAGACGCCATTCGTTCCCGTCTTCACATGGAGCAACCGGCGGCGGGTATCCCTTCTGCTGGGTATATGCACTACCCAGTTGAGCGTGATTTACACTATTTTAGCCAATTACTTGCAGAGCGCTCCGTTGTTAAAACGGCGGGCGGGCAACGTTATCGCGTTTGGGAATTATTGCCCGGGCGCGCAAATGAGGCATTAGATTGCCGGGTATACAGCTATGCAGCATTGAAAGGGTTGCTGCATTTTGGATTAAGTCTTAACCAATATGCTGACAGCCTTTTAAGTCATCCTGAAAAATTACTGCCTCCTTCTGACGTTACAGAAGACAAGCCCAACTTGCGTTTTCCGGGCGTCATTATTCCAGAGTCACAACCCACTACACCCAAAAGTAGAGCCAGAAGGCTGGCGTAAGGATATCCATGTTCAATGCAAACACTAGCCTACTGGCCGGTGCGATGAGTCGCGCCCAATTAGAAGAGGCATTAAACCGAGCGCAGCAAGCCTATATCGAATTATCGTCCGGCGCGAAGGGCGTTTCGTTCTCCTATGCGCAAGGGGATGGCACCCGATCGGTTACCTATCAGCAAACAGATATTGGGACACTCATGGGGTTAATTCAGCTTCTTCAGGCTCAGCTAGGCATCGTTAAGCGTCCACGCAGGGCGATAAGGTTTCGTTACTGATGAAAAACCCAGTAAGGATTTTAGGTCCTGACGGTGGCCCCTTGCCGCCATCCAAATCAAGGGCATCAATGTTGAGTGGTTCCCGAGGGGTTCCGTATGACGCTGCTGATTCATTCAGTGATTCTATGGCCAATTGGCAGCCGTCCTTGTGGTCACCGGATAACGAAATCAATACCTCCCGCGATCAGGTTGTTGCCCGCGTTCGCGACATGGTACGTAACGATGGTTGGGCATCGGGCAGCGTTACCCGCATTTTGGATAATGCTGTGGGGGCGTCTTTCCGGCCGCTTGCCAAGGTTGATTACCGGACTTTGGCACTGATGACCGGGAATCCTAAATTTGACGCAAAATGGGCTGATGAATATGGACGGGCCATTGAATCAGGCTGGCGAACGTGGGCGAATGATCCGAACCGTTATTGTGATGTGGAAAGGAAGAAAACAGTCGCTCAACTGCTCCGGCTTGGTTTTCGCCACAAACTAACTGACGGTGATGCGCTCTGCGTTATGCAATATCGACCTGACCGTCTGGGCTATGGGCGCGCGCAGTATGCCACGACCATGCAGATCATCGACCCGGATAGATTAAGCAATCCTCAGCAAAATTTCGACATGCCGAATATTCGCGGTGGGGTAGAGATTGATGAGGATGGGGTACCTATTGCTTATCACATCCGAAAAGCTCACATGGGCGACTGGTGGAGCGGTAAAGAAACCATGACTTGGGAGCGTATCCCGCGTGAAACTGACTGGGGTCGCCCAATCGTCATCCATGATTTTGATAGTGACCGGGCCTCCCAGCATCGGGGTATCAGTATTTTCACTCCCATCGTTCAGCGTCTTAAAATGCTGATTAAGTACGATGAGGTTGAGTTGCAGTCGTCAATCCTGAACTCCATTTTTGCCGCCTTTATCACATCACCTTATGACCCAAGTTTGGTAGCGGACGCCCTTGATACGGGTGAGGAAGTTAACCGATATCAAGACATGCGCCGCGAGTATCACGACGAAAAACGCCTGTCACTACAGGGTGGCGCACGTATTCCGATACTGGCACCCGGTGAGGAAATGACCACCCTAAACGCGGTTCGACCAACCAGTAACTTTGTTGCTTTTGAAAGCGCGGCGTTACGGAACATAGCCGCATCATTGGGAATTTCTACCCAGCAACTGACACAAGACTGGTCGGATGTTAACTACAGCTCAGCCCGTTCAGCAATGCTGGAAGCTTGGAAAACCCTGACCCGCCGGCGCGATGATTTTGCTACAGGTTTCGCCCAGCCAATATTGTCGTGTTTTATCGAAGAATTGCATGATTTAGGTGAGGTTCCCTTGCCTGATGGCGCACCTGATTTTCTCACAGCGAAAGCGGCATATTGCCGTGCGCAGTGGATGGGCCCCGGTCGTGGTTGGGTTGATCCGGTGGCTGAGAAAAAAGGGGCCATTCTCGGGATGGAGGCTGGATTGTCTACTCTCGAAATGGAAGCGGCTGAGAACGTGGGCGAAGACTGGGAAGAGCTACTGGATCAGCGCCAGCGAGAACGCGAGGCCTACATTGAGCGCGGACTGCCGATCCCTACATGGTTGCAAGCTGACACCTTTGCACCCGATCAACAACAAAAACCGGAGGCACAGTGAATCTTCCACATTTAGCCCAGCGGCTATTTAACACCCCGTTGGCACTTCACCCACACAAGGCTGAAGTGGTTATGGCGGCATTGACTGACCGGTTCGGACTGACGCGTATCCAGTCTAATGCCGATTGGGCCGACGAAGAGGATGATTTCTTTTCACGCAAGGGTCGTGATTGTGGCTATGACGTTATCGAGGGCGTGGCGGTCATTCCGATTCAGGGCACGTTGGTGCAAAAGTTAGGCACCCTGCGACCTTATAGCGGCATGACAGGCTATGACGGTATTCGGGCCAGCTTTCTGACAGCAATGAATGATGATGCGGTGAAGGGCATTTGTTTTGATATCGATTCACCGGGCGGTGAAGTCGCCGGTTGTTTTGATTTGGTCGATGAAATTTATGCCGCCCGAGGCGCTAAACCCATTTGGTCAATCCTGTCCGAAAATGCTTATTCGGCTGCTTATGCGCTGGCCAGTGCAGCGGATCGGATTATCGTTCCTCGCACCGGCGGGGTTGGTTCTATCGGCGTCATCGTGATGCATGTTGACTGGTCGCAGCGCATAAAAAGCGATGGGGTACAGGTTACGATAATCACTTTTGGCAGCAGAAAAGCCGAATCAAATCCCTATGAAGCATTAAGCGAAGAGGCAAAGAAGGCCATTCAATCTGATGTTGACGAGATGGGCCGCCTGTTTGTGAGTACCGTTTCCCGCAATCGCGGGATAGCAGAAAGAACTATCAGGGACACCGAGGCGGCATGTTTCTTGGCCGCTGATGGTGTGCAGTTGGGGCTGGCTGATCAAGTCGCCCCGCCTGATGTCGCATTCCGCGATTTATTAACATTGGTTGGAGAAAAGTAATGGCGAAAATTAAAGGTTTTTCACACCTGTTTGGCCGTGGGGCCAAGGCGTCAGAAGAGACAGAGGACGATAAGGACAAGGTCAAAAAGGCCAAAGGTCGTCAGGCTGAAGAGGATGAAAAAGACCCTGAAGCCGAAGAGAACGATGACGACTCAAACGATAATCCCGATGATCAGGATAATAAGGACCCTGATGCTGAGGACGACCCCGATGATGCTGACGCTGATGAAGGGAGTGACGATGACGGCGATGATGATACCGAAGACCGTAACGTCAAAAAAGGCCGCAGTGCTGAGCGCCAGCGCTGTGCTCGTATCTTTGGCAGTAAGCATGCTACTGGGCGCGGTGATTTAGCGGTCTCTCTGGCGCTTAATTCCGGCATGAGTTCTGCTGCTGTGATCCGTGTTCTTGCCTCAACCGCAGCTACTTCACCTGCATCATCCCCTCGTAAACGTTCTTTGGATGAGCGGATGCAAGCCCACGGTAATGCACAGCCTGGACAAGACACCGCCGCCGCATCAAAAGGCGCGTCACTGGTCAATAAGATGACCAGCCTCTATGACTCTGCAAAAGGTAAAAAATAATGGATAACTTCGGACAAAATGCATTTCAACCGGGCATGAGCTCATCGTTGTTTGTGCCAGATCAGTTAGTCTCAGGGACATTGCAACTGGTCACTGATACTGGCGTTATTGCTCAGGCGGCTGCGATACATTTGCGGGGCACTGTATTGGGTAAAATTACGGCATCAGGTGAGTACGTCAAGTCTGTTAAGACTGCCACCGATGGCAGTGAAGTACCGGTCGCCATCCTCGTCGATGATGTGGATACAACAACAACATCTCAGCGCGGAGGCATTTATTTGATGGGGCAATTCAATCAAAACCGCATTATTCATGATGTTTCATGGACGCTGGCTGAATTAAAAACCGATCTGCGGACCTACTCAATCTTCCTCGAAGACAGTATCCAGGCTCCAGTCTAAAATCTAAATTCCTTACTGTGCACCCAATGCCATTCACCTGGTAGGGGCTTACTCGTCCTCAATCTTTGTCTGGCGGCTCTGGCTGCCAGAAAATCAAAAGAGACACTACATGAATATTTTTGATACCAACGCGTTGGTTCAGGTTGTTCCTAACCTAAAAACTAGCCAAAACTGGCTATTGGATCGCTTCTTTCCCAACATCGTTACCTATGAGACTGAAGAGGTTTCAATTGATGTGGACATCGGTAAGCGCCGCCTTGCACCTTTTGTATCGCCGTTAGTCGCCGGTCATTTGGTTGAAAGCCGAAAATATCAGACCAATACCTTTAAGCCTGCTTACATTAAAGATGTGCGGGTTCCAGATCTGCGCAAACCAATCCGACGTCAAATGGGCGAACGTATTGGGGGGGAGTTCACCGCGACTGAACGTGAGATGCTCAATATTCAATTTGAAATGGAAGATCAAATTGACATGATTAACCGTCGTTTGGAATGGATGGCGGCCAGTGCACTGACTAAAGCAAAAATCATGGTCGTGGGTGAAGGGTTTGAAACAGCTGAGATTGACTTTGGCCGCTCAAGTTCTTTGACGATTACGCTGAGTGGGTCAGATAAATGGCCTTTATCTATTCCCGCAGGCACGACAAATACCCAGCCATCCGATGATATTGAAGACTGGCAAACATTGATGTTGAAAGAGTCTGGGGCGGTGGCCACTGACTTGGTATTTACGACCTCTTCATGGAAAGCGTTCCGTCTCGATACCACCATTAAGGACAATGCTATTACATTCCCAGCATTGAGTCCGTTTGGTAATCAGGTCGATGCCGGTCCGAGAATCAATAAAGGCGCAGTCTATAAAGGTCGCTGGGGCAACTTTGATTTGTGGTTGTATAACGACTGGTTCGTTGATCCCGTTGATGGCATTGAAAAGCCGATGATCCCCGATGGTGCCGTGTTGATGTCAGGTGCTGATCTAATGGGTACTCGCGCCTTTGGTGTCATTCTTGACCCAGCGTTTAATTATGGGCCTTTAGCGTTTGCGCCTAAATCATGGGTTATGCCTAACCCCGCCCAGCGTTATTTGATGATGCAATCTGCACCATTGGTGATCCCAAGCCGGGTTAACGCCTCACTCTGTGCGACGGTGGTGTGATATGGCAAAAACACCGAGCAAGCAGCAAGCCAGCATTAACGAACTGGGCGGCTTGCCGCCCGAGTTCGACGCTGACACCCCGCAGGAACAGACTGTTGTGACGGATAATAACGAAACACAGCCTGAATCTGATGTTCAGGAACGTACCACAGAGAACGAGACGGAGAGTGATGATCCTTCCGACGACAGTGACGAGTTGGAGGTTGTTGTCGTAAAAGGCCAGACTCTGCGCCATAGCGGGAAAACTTATGCTGATAATAGCCGTTTATTCCTGCCGCATGATGATGCTGAACGACTGATTAGCCTGGGCGTGGTTGCTGATGTGAAAGTGTTACGGCAGCAGGCGGCTAGCGCTATTGGCCCTTCAATCACTGTCGATGATGGTGTGAAGATAAATCGGGGTAGCTGATGGGTATCAACTGGGATCAGCATCTTCTTGCACCCCTACAAGCGGTATTTGGTGACCCGGTTGATTACCGGCCTGCTGGTGGTAAGCCAACTTATACCATCAGCGGCATCTTTGATCGGGCCTATACCACCATTGACCCGCTGGATGATGGCAGCACCATTAATACCACCAATCCCGTTTTAGGGGTTAGGGACAGTGAGTTTCGTTCGCCACCTAAACAGGGTGACCGGGTATTTATTGGCATCGTTGCTAATGAACCGGTCAATACCTTGTTTGCTGTAGCAGATGTTCAGCCAGACAGTCATGGCGGCAGCAAACTCATTCTGAATCGGGTGAAACCATGAATACAGCGCAAGTCAGGAAATTGGTTGTTGATGCCATCATCGGAAATACTGACGCGGGAAACCGCGTCTACTCCCCGCGCGACTGGCCAACTACTGAGGAGATGTATCCGGTTATCTTGGTGCAAACCCTTATCGAGGAAAAGCAGTCATTAGGCCGCAACGCCCCGCAGTTCAATACTATTACCACCGTGCGTATCACTGGCCGGTTGCAGGAGCTTGACGGCGAAAATGAGAATGATGGGGCGAATAAGGCAGAACTGGCGCTCGAACGGTTGCGAGAACAAATTGAGCGGGCGGTGATAAACAGTTATGACCTTACTCGCCAGATACAGCAATTTGCCAAAGTGCGTTCAACCATTGATCTAGACTCGGGGGGCGAAGGCCATCTGGCTCAATTATTGATGGAACTGGATATCGAGTATTACCAAGGGCCGGAAGACTTCTATCCCATTAATGCCGACAGATTAGACGGTATGGATGTCACGATAGCCATGCCAGATGGCACTACCGAACCCGTAGTTTCAATCAACTTCCCGGAGTAAACCCATGATTGTTAAACCCGTAGCCGGTCGCACTGTACGCGACCCGGTTAAGGGCACCTTTTTGCCTGAAACTGGCGCTGAGGTTCCCGATAATTCATTTTGGCGTCGTCGTTTAAACGACGGTGATGTGGTGCGCGAACAGCCTAAAGAGGCTAAACCTGCGCCAGAAACCACCAAAGCGGAGAAAACCAAATAATGACTATTCCTTTTACTAATATTCCGAGCAATCTTCGGACACCGCTTTTCTTCGCTGAATTTGATAACTCACAGGCGAACACGGCGACAACGACGCAGCGAACTTTAATCATCGGCCAGATGTTGGCTTCAGGCTCGTTACCTGCGGATATTCCGGTACCGGTTTCCTCAGTGGCTACCGTGGCGGGGCAAGCTGGTGCAGGTTCAATGTTGCATGGTCAGATGGCTGCATACTTAGCGAATGACATCGCCGGTGAGATCTACATTTTACCGTTGAGCGATGTGGAATCCATGGTTGCGGCAACGGGTAAGATTACCGTGACCACGCAGGCATCAGCAACTGGGGTTATCTCTCTGTATATCGCGGGTATTCGGGTGCAAGTCGCGGTGGTGGCGACTGATGAGGTGGCAGAGATTGCCACTGCATTAACTTCCGCCATCAATGCCGCCAGCGCCTTGCCTGTCACTGCTGCTGCGGTGGCGGCGGTCATCACGCTCACCGCTAAAAACAAAGGTTCCCACGGTAACACGATTGATTTGCGGCTGAACTATTTGGGTAGCGCCGGTGGCGAAACAACACCAGATAGCCTGGTACTGACATTTACGCCAATGGCTGGCGGTGCGGGTGCGCCTGAACTGGATGATGCGCTGGCTAATTTGCAGGATAGGACCTTTGATTTCATTATCAATCCATACACTGACACTGCGTCACTGAATAAAATCAAAGACTTCTTGTCAGACAGTACCGGTCGCTGGAGTTATGCCGAGCAGCTCTATGGCCATAGCTTTGCGGCTCAATCGGGGACTTATGGACAACTGACATCCGCAGGCGAATTACGCAATGATCAGCATGCTTCTCTGTTGGGGGTAAATGGCTCGCCAACACCAAGCTATATCTGGTCAGCGGCTTATGTTGGCGCTATTGCGCAAAGTCTGCGTAACGACCCCGGACGCCCGTTACAAACCTTGGCAATCAGTGGCGTACTGGCTCCCCCACTGGCCAGCCGCTTTACCCTGACCGAGCGTAATAACCTGCTGCACAGCGGGATATCCACGGTCACTACCACCGACGATGGTACGGTACAGGTAGAAAACATCATTACCACCTACCAAAAGAACAAATATGGCGCGGAAGATGACAGCTATTTGCAGATTGAGACTTTATTCCTGCTGATGTTTGTCACTCGATTCCTGCGTACCCAGGTAACGTCGAAATTCGCCCGTATGAAGCTGGCGGCCGATGGCACCCGTTTTGCCCCCGGCTCGGCGATTATTACCCCGAACGTGATCCGCGCTGAATTGATTGCCCAGTACCAGACGTTGGAATTTAACGGCTATGTGCAGGATGCCAAAGGGTTTGCCAAGGGATTGAAGGTCGAAAAAAGCGCCAGTAACCCGAATAGAGTTGATGTGCTGTGGACCGGTGTCCTGATCAATCAGTTGCGTATCTTCGCTGTTCTCA
This sequence comes from Yersinia sp. FDAARGOS_228, assembly GCF_002073315.2. Taxonomy (NCBI): domain Bacteria; kingdom Pseudomonadati; phylum Pseudomonadota; class Gammaproteobacteria; order Enterobacterales; family Yersiniaceae; genus Yersinia; species Yersinia sp. FDAARGOS_228. The sequence continues at coordinate 4,240,941 of NZ_CP020409.2, read as the reverse complement.
ACCAATTCCGCCTCCAGGCATCAGCATAAGGATTCATTATCATGGGTGATACATCCAATCGCCTCGCGGGAACAGCTTATGTCACCGTTGACGGCCTGACCATCATGGTTGCGGGGCAATTTAAATACAGCCCCTCAAAATTCAAGCGTGAAACCCTGACGGGAATGGATGGGGTGCATGGTTATAAAGAAACCTTTAGCGCCCCGTTTATTTCCTGCCAAATCCGTGACAGTGGCAGCACGTCGATCAGCGATTTTAACGACCAGACCAATGTCAATATTGTCTGTGAATTGGCCAATGGCAAAACGATTATCGGCAGTGGTATGTGGTCGGTAAATACCCAAGAAGTAGATAGCACCGAGGCGACTGCTGATATTCGCTGGGAAGGTGGTTCTGTATCGGTGACGGAGAACTAAGATGTCTGAACTGGAACGCACTAAAACAATCCCCCTCGTTAAGCCTATTTCTCATGAAGCCACTAAAACCACCTATGAGGCTATCGAACTCAGTGAGCCGATATTGATTCAGGTTCAGCAGTTTTATGACGAACAGGCTAAATCTGGTGCACTCAGTGCGATGGGGCTGCTTATTTCGCTGGTGTCGAATGTACCGCGTGAAGCCATCAAAAAGATGGCTTTTACCGACTATAAAGCCTGTGAGGTCTACATGATGGGTTTTTTAGCCTACTCCCCCCAGGTGGAGAATGGGGTAACGAACTAGCAGATGTGACCTATTACTATGGGTGGGGACCAGCAGATGCCTGGTCCCTGACCTATAGCCGATTACAGTGGTGGTATCAGCAGGCGGTCAGAATTAACAAGGTGAAGGCGGGGAAAAATGGGTAATGCATTTGATTTTGAACTGACCGCGACAGATCAGGCGTCGGCCTCCATTCAGCGTATCGAAGAGGCCGTTAAAAATCTCATTCCTGATCTGGATAAAACCCGTGATGGACTTAAATTAGGGGGGCAGGGATCAGTTGAAGGTATTGACGACCTCAATGCTCGTCTAAAGGGAATGGGGCAGTTTGCGCGTGAAGGTGTGCAGTTTGTCGGTGATATGGTGCCCCCGCTAAAAATGGTTGGTGAGATTGGCAGCAAGGTACTCAGGTTTGGTGCGCTTGGCGCTGTTGGTTATATTGGCGTCAAAGCCGCTCAGGGGTTAAGTGCGGCTGCTGATTCAGCCTATTCGCTTGATGTGGCGGCTAAAAATGCCGGTATGTCAGTTGATAATTTTAGCCGTGTTAGCGGTGCTATGCAGATATTAGGGGTAGATAGCGACTCCGCCCGTCAATCTGTTGAGGGTCTGTACAAGACGTTTAATGACCCTTTATGGGCACGCAATGACACGACACAAGCGTTGCTTGCTCAAAATGGGATTGTCATCGAGCGCCTCAAAGATGGCACGGCAGATGTCTACAAGACGCTGGACAATGTTGCCAAGATATTCCCTAAACTTTCCCCACAAACTCAAAAGACTTTGGCTGATGCTTTAGGATTTGATGCCCCCCTTTTAGCATTGATGCGAGAGGGTGCCAGGTACAAAGAGTTGCTGGCTAAATCGGATAGTTTTGGCTTAACGGTTGACCCCAAGATTAATGCGCAACTGGTTGAATTGAATGCTCAGTTAAAGGAGGCCAGCGCCGCGCTTGATGGGTTGATGACCAAAGGAAAAATATGGGCAGCCCAAAAACTTTTACCTGATGAAAATATGGTCAAGGGAAGTGCTGCAACTCAGCTTCATGATATGAAGATGCGCGAGAACGATGATGAAAACTCGTTTGCACATGGTGATAAACAGAAAGACATTCTTCATCGGGCGCGAGTAGACGATAAATTCAAAGAAACATTATCGTTTAAAGAGAAAGCCTATTTAACGTTTGGATATCCAGATAAGGATTTTACCCAAAAATTAAATGATCAGTACGGTGCGGATTGGGAAGCGCAGGAAAAGAAACGGCTTGAGATAGAAAAGCAAAAAAACGTTGCTCCCGTTAAATCACCCTACCTACTCCCCGGCGAAGATCAGCAGCAAGTGAGACTAAAACAGTTAGAGTCACAGTATAACCTCCCTTCAACCTTGCTTGATCGGGTCTACCTGAATGAATCTAACCGAGGTAAAAATCTACTATCACCCAAAGGTGCTGAGGGGCCATTCCAATTTATGCCAGCGACAGGCAGAGACTACGGATTAAATACGCGGGAAGACCGCATGGACTTTAATAAGTCCAGTGAGGCTGCGGCTAAGTATTTGGCCGACCTACTCAAAGATTTTGATGGTAATGTGAATCAAGCCGTTGCGTCCTATAACTGGGGGCAGGGGAATGTCAAAAAGCATGGGTTGGGAAAGGCCCCTGCTGAAACGCGTAACTATCTCCAGAAGATTATGCCGGGGTTACCCGCTATTCATCCCCAGCCAGGCGAGTTAAATACCGGCACCTCTGATATCAACGCGCTACCGCCAACATCCATAAATGCATCCCAGCAAAGTGGGAGAGACAATAATGATATCACCCAAGGTATTGGTGGAGATAAGTCAGAAATTGAAATTACGCTGATCACTGATAAAACAGGGGAGCGTCAGAAAATAACTGCGCCAAAGGGGGCAAAAATATCAACATCAATGAGTTACCCGGCGTAATAAAGTACAACCATCAACCTCGCTTCTGGCGGGGTTTTTTATTTTCAGGGGGCGTAAATGTCACTGATCAGCAATGCACTTTCTGATTTATTAGGTACTGGTGGTGATAGTTGGCAATGGTCTGAACACCTGCATCCCGCCTCTTTCCGTGGTGTTCCTTTTGCTGTATTAACTGCTGAGGGTGTTTTTGGCCGGCGCCAGGCCATTCATGAATATCCTTATCGAGATACTGCATGGATTGAAGACTTGGGACGAGCAACTCGCCGCCTGACTATCCGTGGTTTTCTTATTCAGAGTAGTGGCCTTTATAACGCGCCTGACGTCATGACCCAGCGTGATTCACTGATTGCTGCCTGTGAAATGCCGGATGCGGGAACATTAGTACACCCAACGCTGGGTGAAATGACGGTCAGTATTCCTGAAAGTGGTCTTCGTCTGAATGAAGGGGCTGAGTCAGGGCGTGTTTTTGAATTTACGCTGACCATCATTGAATCAGGATTGCGGGTATTTTCTGTTACCAGTTCAGCAGATGCCGTTTCGTCGATTCAGTCGTCATGGTTTGGGCTGGCCTCCAAATCTGTTGCGACATTTATCGCCACAGTAAAAGGTGAGATCCGTTCCGTCACTCAAACCATCAGAACACTAAAAAGTACCGCAGCATTCTGGGTAAACATGGTGAATTCAACCACCAGTGAGGCGACAAATCTCGGCAATGTCCTCCGTTCAACCCTTGGGCGTGATCGTTATGGCCGTTACAACCACGGTACCGTAGGCGGCAGCGTATCAGGGGCCACGGCATCCGTAAGCACGCAGAGTGACACGACGAACCTGTCCGCGCTGGTGGCTCAACGAATGGCTGTTTCAGTCGAGGGGCGGGCCTCACTTGTTGCTGCTACTGATACATTGTCAGGGGCTGCGACGGTAGAGGAACATGCCAACGCTGTTCTTGCTGTCGTGAATGCCATCTTGGCCAGCGGAGCCAGCACCCTTGATTTAATCCGCATGATGCAAGAATTAATGGAAGTTGATGACAACACTTTTCGACCCAACCCCAGTGACAGCAATACCGCATCCGCCAGCTACCAACTCATTATTGTGTTGTGTGCCGGTGCGATGGTGTTTGCTGCTTCGCAATATCAACCTGAAAGCTATGACGATGCGGTCGATATATTGACGCGAGTCTGTGATGTTGTAGACAGTGCGGCGCTTTCTGCGGCTGACAGGGGTAATGACGAGGTATACCAGGCATTAAACGACTTGCGCGGCTCTATTGTCACACTGTTGCAGCAGACCGGCGCGAATCTGTCTCGCGTTGAGACCGTCAATTTTAACCGATCATTACCCGCGCTTAATCTTGCCAATCGGCTATATCAGGATGCACGACGGGGTGACGCGTTAGTGAAAATGGCTAACCCCGTTCACCCGGCATTTATGCCAGTTAGATTCAAGGCGTTAAACTCATGAGTGATGATCTGACGCTACGCATTGGTAATAAGCTGATTACCGGTTGGGATAATATCCGGGTCACGCGCAGCATAGAGCGGTTACCCAGTGACTTCAGCCTATCATTGATGGACCTTTATCCGGGGAGTAACAATCAACAGTGGGTTAACCCTGGAGACGCTTGTGTCGTTAATTTGGGTGATGATGTTGTTCTGACAGGCTACATAGACCGTTGGGCACCGATGATCAGTCGTAATCGCCGCGAAGTGAGGGCGACGGGACGGAGTAAGTGTCAGGACTTGGTTGATTGCTCCGCAGAGTGGCCAAACAATGTGATCAGCCAATCGACAGCGCTACAGATAGCCCAACGGTTAGCGATGCCCTACGGAATTACGGTGTCCAGTGATGTTACTGACCTCGACATTGTTCCCCAATTTACATTGAACTGGGGGGAATCCTCTCAGGAAATTATTGACCGCATCACTCGCTGGGCGGCATTGCTGTATTACGATCTACCCGATGGCAGTTTATATCTAACTCGGGTGGGTACGCGAAAAGCAGCCAGTGGGGTAGCGCAGGGTATCAATATCGAAGACGCTGCGTATAACTCAGGAATGGATCAACGATTTTCTGACTATATCGGCGTTTCGATGTCTGTTAGCCAACTTCAAGAGCAGGTTCAGGATGCGGGATACGGTTCAGTTACGTTAGCTCGCAGTCGCGATCCCGAAGCGGCCCAAATGCGCTATAGAAACCGCATTATCATTGTTGAAAGTACCATGAAAGCCCTAAAACTGGCTCAGCAATGTATTGATTGGGAAATGAACCGCCGTTATGGACGCTCTAAAGAGCTGCTGGTGACGGTCGATAGCTGGCGGGATAAAGACGGAAAACTGTGGGAACCTAACACGCTGATCCCCATTGATTTACCTATTTTTGGTCTAAAGGATGAACTTTGGTTGTTATCTGAGGTGACTTACCTCAAAGACGACCACGGTACCGCCGCGCAAATGGTCCTGATGCCCCCTGAAGCCTTTACTGTCCAACCTTATCAGTTTTATTCAAATATTATGGAGACAAACCAACGATGAGTGAATCAGGGCAGTTATCCAAATTATACCGGCAAATAAAAATGATGATTGGGGTGGGGCGGGTGACGGGCAGTAATGATGGCGGCACCGTTCAAACCGTTCAATATCAAACACCGCTTGAAGTGCGTGATGATACCCCAAGACTGGCTGAATTCGGTTTTTCATCAGGACTTCCCGCCAATACTGATGTGGTTATTGGGTTTTTAGGTGGAGACAGATCAAGCGCAGTCATTATTGGCTCAAATCATCAGTCTTTTCGCCACACCGGACTCAATACGGGTGAAACGGTGATTTATTCGCAATGGGGGCAATACGTCAAGTTAACTGAAACAGGGATTATTATTGAAGCCAATAGCCAGCCGGTCACGGTTAATAATGCGACTGAGGTGACGATTAATGCCTCGGAAAAAGTACGGCTAAATACGCCGCTGTTAGAAGTTAGCGGCGATATTGTCGATAACGCGGACAGCAATAGCACCACACTAAAAAACCTGCGCGAAGCCTATAACACCCACAACCACCAACTTAAAAATGTTCAGGGTGGTAGTTCGACATTAACCAGTGAAGTGACGGGCAAGGTGGTTGAATGACAACAGATATTAAAACAGTCTGGGAGCCGGACACGCTACTGGGCGATTGGCAAACCGGCGGCGGTGGGTTGCTGGATGGTGATGATTTAGAAACCGCTATTTTAATTAGCCTGTTCACGGATCGGTTGGCCCGTAGTGATGATGCTATCGATGGCGATGATCGCCGAGGGTGGTGGGGTGATACCGGATCAGAATATCCGATAGGCTCCCGTTTGTGGTTGCTTCGCCGCGAAAAACTCACGACTAAAGTCGCGTTAAAGGCTGAGGACTACGCCAATGAAGCTTTGGTCTGGCTGGTTGATGATGGTGTGGTGACCGCAATCAGTACCAATGCTCAGATAGTGTTTCCCAACCGAATCAATCTCATTATCAGCTATCAACAACCGGCTAAAGCACAGGCTTCAGTTAAATTCTCATGGGTATGGGAGACCTAATACATGCCATTTAATCGCCCCACATTAAGCGAACTGCGCCAGCGCAACCTGTCTTATATTCAATCAGAACTCAAGACGGGCGGTAATTTATTGCGCTTCTCCAATGTCGGTGTGATCAGTGATGCTGATGCCGGAATGGCGCATTTACATTATGGTTATCTGGATTATATCGCGCTGCAATCCACGCCTTATAATGCCACTGACGAATATCTTGCCGCGTGGGCCGCGTTGAAAGATATTTTCCGCAAACCCGCCAACCCTGCAACTTCTCCTGCAGTCGAGTTTAGTGGGACCGTAGGCCGTGTCATTCCCGCCGGTAGCCTTTTAAACAGGGCCGATGGTTATCAATACAGTCTCGACCATGAGTTAAGTCTGGGGGCTGGTGGTACTGCCACCGGTTCAATTACTGCTGTACTCCCCAGTGTATTGGATGACACTACGGGTGGCGGTATCGCGGGGAATGCGGATGCCGGAACGTCTCTTACACTCGACGTCGCAATTGATGGTGTCCTGTCAGTGGCCACCGCAACAGTTAAGATATCTGGCGGCGCTGATATTGAATCAGAAGATGCTTTTCGTTCTCGTATGTTGCTGGCCTATCAAAATACACCTCAAGGTGGCAACGATACCGATTATCGAAATTGGGCGTTGGCCGTGCCTGGTGTGACACGTTGTTGGGTGAAGCGTCGCTTACAGGGGGTAGGCACGGTCGGCATTTATATCATGTGTGATGGCAATGATTCAGGTGGTTTTCCGATCGGGACTGACGGCGTGTCTCAGCTTGAGGAATGGGGTGCGGTAAAAGCGACCGGCGATCAGGGGCGGGTTGCAGATCATATCTATCCCTTACAGCCTATTATCGCCATCATTTATGTCTGCGCGCCAGTAGCCTCGCCCGTGAATTTTGTTATCAGTGGCATTCCTACGGCATCCAGTGAAACTACCGTAGCAATAAATACGGCTATTGATGAGGTGTTTTTTACTGAGGGTCAGCCAGGTGGGGAAATTCTTCTGTCGTCACTGCTGCTTGCCATCGGTGATATTGATGGAACCAGTGGTTTTATTCTTGATTCTCCAACGACAAATATTCAGCTTGAAACCGGCAAATTACCTGTCCGGGGCACGGTGACCTACTTATGAGTCGTTATTCTGCGAATGAATATACCGCAGCTCTTCAAGCGCTGATGCCGGGCGGTCTAGTTTGGCCCCGACAACTTAATGGGGTTCAAACCAGTACCTTGCGGGCACTGGCAAGATCCTATCAGCGCAGTGATGAAGATGCCCGCGATCTGCTTGATGCGGCTTTTCCATCCACAGCCACTGCAATGCTTCCTGAATGGGAAGCGACGCTCGGATTACCTGATTTATGCGCGATAGGTGAGATTGACAGCATGATTCAGCGCCAGCGGGCCGTGATATCTAAGCTGTTCGGCATTGGCGGCCAGTCAATGGCTTATTTTATTCGGGTTGCTGAGGCGCTAGGTTACACCATCTCAATAACCCAATATAGGCAGGCATGTGCGGGGATGTCCGTTTGTGGGGATGCTTTAAACGGTGACGAATGGCCTTTCACCTGGCTGATCGCTGCGCCAGAAACCACGATTAATTATGCCCAATGCGGTTTAACTTATTGCAGTGATCCTCTGCGGTCGTGGGGAAACAAACAGCTTGAATGCCGATTAACCGTATTAAACCCTTCTCACACCATTCTTAAATTTGGCTACGTTAGCTAACTAATCAATATCTATTCATTTAAAGCGCCTTACCTGGCGAGGATTATCTATGCAAAAAATTGGAGATATACCGAATACGCGCGCGGACAGTAACGGCGAATTTACAGACGGCAATGTTGCTAGTGGTGTTCCGCCTACGATATTACCGGCTAAGTGGTTTAATACCATTCAGCGTGAATTGATGAGTGTTCTTTCTGCTGCAGAGATTGATGCCGACAGCACTCAGTTTAATCAAGTTCTTTTATCTATACAGAAGCTGATTGGCGAGGGAATTCCTGATATTAAAGACGCCTCATTAACCCAAAAAGGAATTGTTCAGCTTAGCAGTTCTATAACCAGCACCAGCGAGGCATTAGCTGCGACACCTAAGGCTGTTAAAGCAGCGAATGATGCAGTTACGAAAGTGGTCAATGACCTTTCAACAAATGGCATTGGCTTGTCAAGCATGACCGGGATAGATAACTTTGATTTTCAAACATTTGTATTTACATCCGGTGCGAATTACATCGCATCCTCTACAAATTGGATAAATGTTCCAAGTGAAATTAGTTACCCTGCGGGATTAGCTATTAGCATAAAAGTTGATTACGTCACCGGCACCCAGATTGGGCTTGAGATAAAGCCCAGCACGGTATCAAGTTCAAACTTTAGGGCTTGGTATCTTCGGCTTGGCGGTTACCCTGGCTCTCGGACATTTACAGCAAGAGAAATCCAAACATCAGCAAATCCAGTATCAATTTCTTGTGGCGGTACGGGTGCACTCACCCCTGATGGCGCACGGTCAAACCTTGGATTCGCAGGTATGGGTATTGGCTTGACGACGTTAACAGGATTAACGGCTCTCGATTGGCAGCAACAGGATTTCCTTACCGGCTCTAATTATTTTTCCAATTTTAATACGTGGTCTAATACGCCAGCAGGCATCGTTTACAATACAGGTACCGGCGTCAGCATTGCCGTGGATTATATATCAGGAAATGCGAGCAAGCGTATTGGTCTGACTCTAACCCCGGATACGTCGCTGAATGCCAATTACGTGATTTATAAAGTACTCATCATAGGTGACAAAGGCTCTCGAACATTTACTTATCGCAAGATACAGAACTCGGCAATACCCATTGCAATTGAAGATGGCGGAACAGGTGCGAATACAGTTGCAGGCGCTATTGCAAACCTCGGTTTAGGCGATGGAAGTTTGGTGCCCATCGGTGTACCTCTTCCTTACCCGCTCGCGACCCCTCCTGCGGGGTTTCTGAAAGTAAACGGTTCATCGTTTAGCACAGCAACATATCCAAAATTAGCCCTGGCGTATCCGTCTGGTGTATTGCCGGATTTGCGCGGCGAGTTTATTCGTGGCTTTGATGATGGGCGTGGTGTTAGGGCAGACCAACACTTATTGGAATGGCAGGGTGGCGGGATACAAAGCCATAACCACGGCCTCTCGAATTTTGAGATTCGCGGAATAACAGGCGGCCCCACATCAGGTTGGTTTACAAGCGTGAACGGCCTTTCAACAAGTAATTCCGGTGGTGATGAAACTCGCCCACGGAACATTGCATTTAACTACATTGTGAGAGCTATATAATGACAAAATATTCACTAGAAATCACCGCAGCGCAGTTGGGACAAGATGGTTTATCTATCACTGAGGGCTGGATAGCAGTTTATAGCGCAAGCCCTGACTCACGCGAATATACCGGCGCAAGTAATGAGTATCTCCCTGTCGGTGTAGGCTTGCCAGCTTGCGGATATGCTGACGCGCCAACCCTGCCCGCGAGGGATGATAAAGCAGTGCGCCGAAATGCTACTGGAACTGCATGGGAAATTGTTGATGATTTGCGTGGCAAAGTGGCATATAGCACTGAAACTGGTCAGCCGGAGGAAGTAACAACAATTGGTGAATTGCCAGATACACTCACTTTACTAGCACCACTCACTATTTACGACAAATGGAGCGGCAGCAAGTGGGTGACGGATAAGGGGTTACAGCAAGCCGCAGCAGTGCAGACAGCAGAAGAAACAAAATCTCAATTATTGAACGACGCAACAGTGAAAATCGCCCCGCTACAAGATGCGGTCGATACGGGCATGGCAACGGATGAAGAGAAAGGACAGCTCATTGCATGGAAAACTTACCGCGTCTTGCTGAGTCGTATTGACACAAAAGCGCCAAACATCGAGTGGCCAGTTGCACCTGGTGCCGTTTCAACTGAAGCATAAATACAAAACCGGGCTTAATGGCCCGGTCTATTCTTTTCCGCTATTGAGTGAAAACGATGATAGTTGTGCTAAATTTGGTGGAATTGAGATGGGAGTGGCTATGAGCACAAAAGATTCAGACGCGCTATATAACGAAATGTGCAGAGTAGTGGGGAAGGTGGTGCTTGAGATGCGTGATCTTGGACAAGAGCCAAAGCATGTGGTCATTGCGGGAGTGTTGAGGACATCATTAGCTAATAAAAAGATAAAGCGTTCAGAGACTACAGAAGAGGCGATGAGGGCTGTGGTGGAAGCGCTGGCTAGGAAGTAATAAAACCCGGCTGCGGGGCCGGGTTAGGAGCTATTTTCGGGTTAAATAGACGCCACTTGATGTTCCGACGACCCGCCGAGCAAAGTCATTCGCCGCCTGCTGCTTCGATTGTTCATCAAAATACTGCTCATTCCCGTAAGGGATTGCCTTGGTTAATGAATCTCGGCTAGGAGCTTTTGAGGTCGAAACCTTTTTCATAATTTAATTACCCTTTAATATCTTGTAGATATCATTATTTGATAGGGTTGCCTTACAATTTTGTTTTTCTCTTCTTTTAGTTCCATCATGATTTTCTTTATAAAAATCACTTTTAGTAGTTGCTTTATCAACCTTGAATACCATCTTAGCTTGATCTAATGGCTTAATCCAGATTAAATGCGTTATATCATCGACCATTCTCCAATCTAAACAGACATCATCTATTGATGATAGCGCATTCAACACTTCAAGCGCAGATTGATATCTATCATTTGGATCTACTGAGAGGCATTTATTTATAATGGTTCTTAAGGGCTTGGGAATGTGATGGTCGTATGTTTTTTCGGGGAACGCACCCGAGCTTATTTGACTTATAATAAAATCATGGGGGTTAGATAGCAATTTCTGTGTTTCATCGTTGAACTTATTATATCCTACAGCCATTCTATATATAGTCATTCCTGCTTGATATATGTCATATGTCAAGTTATAAACTTTTAAAGTGAAAGCTTCAGGGGGGTAGTGTGTAGTATAAATTTGGTCTGGTGCGGCAAATCCTGTTTTATCTAATGTCTTCGCCAATCCGAAATCAGCCAGCATGGCTTCATCACGCTCCGATAGCATTATATTATTTGGTTTTATATCAAAATGCATTAGAGATTTTGAATGTATGTGGTGTAGTCCACTTAAGAAATTAATTGAGTACCGTATTATTTCTCGAGGTGAAAGATTGCTTTTTTTAATTCTGTCGCTTATTGTCCCATTAGGGTAAAATGGCATGCAAACGTATATATTATCTTGGTCTTGGCACGCATAGTTTACTTGAGCAATATTGGGGTGCCTACTTGCATATAGCAATCTTGCTTCACTAAAGTAGTCTGTAGCGTTAATTTTAGCCTTAGAAACTTCTTTTATTGCAACTTCAGCATCTAGGTGCTCGTCTTTGGCTAAATAGACTTCTGAATTTTGCCCTGCCTGTCCGATATCTCGTATATATGTAAAGTTAACGTCAGCTTTTTTCATTGGAGCTATCATATTAAGCATCTCCTACAGCTAAAGCGGCCAATATGGCTTCGTTAGTTGAAGTGTCGTATAAACTTGTATCAATACCTTTTACTTTAAGTTTTCCTTTTATTGCATCTTCAAACTCTGAGGCATTTATCCCTATCCTGCTGTAAATTCCTTGTTTTCTTAGAGTATAATAAGACTTAACGCTGCTACTTGAAAATGCCTCTTGGATTACGCCTTCAATATAAAGTCTCTCAATGTTTAGATTTTTGGAGTTTGATTCACTAACTCTTATGCATGCAATGGAAACATTATATTCTCTCAATATATCCAAAATATTATTTCTTACATACTTTAATTTTTCAGGTGTAGATAGCGTTAGTGGGATTTTTATTACATCCACGCATTTTAATGTTCCATCTTCGCTGCAATAAACAACGAAAGAAGCAACTTTTGGTGCTGCTCTAACTCCAAGTATCCTCATTGCGAATCCCCATCGGCTTATCAAATAAGCCATTAAATTCCCTAAAATAGAACGCGCTCCGGTCTTTGCCAGATTCGCTGTATTTGTTTACCCACCCCTCTATGGGCTAGCTGAGGTAGTAAGTCATATCACCAATTTTTATCCCATTGCCCAGTAAGGCTATGGTGATAGCTACTACTGCGAAAATAGCTATAACAGTAGCCAAGACTAAGATTCCAGGAACTACATACTCTTTCATCTATCTTCCTTGCCTATCTACAGGCTAGTCGTTAGCTACCTAGTCAACAAATCAAACACCAGAAAGCCAAACGACACAACTGCAACAATGATGGCAGTGGCCGATAAGGTACTATTAATTTTCATATTGCCCCATAGGTTGACTGACCACTTTTTAGTGCCACGGAGCTTTAATTTTTCTTAAGCATCATAGATCGAATAGTTTGTAACACAAATACTGTGGATATATCAGGGAAGGAGTTATCGGGTAAGTTGCTAGACTGGGCGTGATTTAAGCCTGAAGCTAATCATCCGAACTATCTCATGCTTCCTCTTGCAACCTTCACTTCGTTTTTCCTGCCAACAATTGCCAATCTATAAATCCCCCAACCAATAGAGCGCACCCTGTATGAAATGCAAACCTTTAGTTAGCGGCATAGCATGAAATTTCCAAAGTAAGTTAATAACAATATGTTTTATAATGATATTTTTATCCTCTCCAGAGATTTCTACATATGGAGATGGATACTGAACCGACTTTCTTGATAGATGAACCTACCGTGGGTCGGTTCAAAATAAAATAAATATTTTATATAAATCAGTTGGATAAGTAAGTGAACCGACTGAACCTACCGAACCGACCACTTTCTGGTTATATATAGAGAAATTTTATTTGTGATTATGAATCCATAATCAACTGTTAAATTGGTGGTCAAATAACAACCATTAAAGTGAGGCACGATGATATGAAATCATTCTGATAGCAAATACCGTCTTTCACGATTCTTGGTAATTTATTTGTACAGGTTTGGGGAAGGAAAATTATTTGGGGGTATCATTGGGGGTATCTTGAAAATCGAACTTGGTTAATATATTTATTTAACAGTATGTTATGCGTTTAATTCCACTCCTGTAGGGATTTTGAAGTAAACTGACGTCAACTGACGTCTTTTTTTATGCCTGAAATTCAGTGGGTTGGCTGATTTTAGCGCGTCGAGATTCTCTCAGTATCTACCTACATTTACCCGCATCAAGTAGTATCTGTTGGTATATGTGATGGTACATCCCCGTTCAATGAAATCTTGTACCAACAGCCAGCAACGGAGAGCCCCAAATGGCATTAACCGATGTGAAGGTAAGAAGTGCAAAGCCTACCGACAAGCCTTATAAGCTTACCGATGGCGAAGGAATGCATTTAATGGTTCATCCCAATGGATCTAAATACTGGCGCTTGCAGTACCGCTTCGACGGTAAACAAAAGATGCTGGCGTTGGGTATCTATCCTGAGATTTCGTTATCTGAAGCCAGGCAGCGGAGAGATGAAGCTAAGCGGCAAGTCGCTAACGCTATCGACCCCAGTGAACAGAAAAAGGTTGAGAAACAAGCTCGCAAAGCGACAGTGGAAAATAATTACTCCAATAGAAGTTATCATAAGTAACGTTAAATGCTTTGAAATAGGCGTCTGTGGCATCACTTATGTCTTCAAATCCAAAATTATTTTGCAGCACAGAATCGACTTCAACAGGGATTTTTTTGAAGGTAATTGTTGTTACCAAGGGAAGCTCTTTTTTAAAAAACTCGATAACCTACTGTTCAATATTCGGGGGAGTTACCATAAATTTTTCTAACTCAAACTGATAGACCATGAGGGTTATCCCTTCTGCGAGCATACACCGAATCGCTATAGCATTTTGGGTTAATTTTGGTTATTATAAATATAATTCAGGATTTTTTAATTAATGGAACTAATAATGAATATTAATAAATTTCTTTTTTACACAATGATGTCATTATCATTTTGTTTGTTTTGTTTTATTGCCTTTGTTGTGTTCAGCTTTTTTACAACCATCATTGATATATATAATGACGGTGGGCTGTCTCCCTTTAACTATAGTTATGTTGTTGGTCACTTACTTATTCTTATGTTTGGATTAGGTTGTTTCTACTTTTCAACAAAAACAACCTTAAAATTAAAGGGTAAAATTTAATTATTGTTTGTCAAGGCCAATAATTATCTTCATGATAATCTCGTCCCACGCGGCGGGATTTTTATCTTTTATTATCATGGCTTCAATAAATGGGCTAGCATAGCTATCCACCAAAAAATAAAACAAATCCAAATCACCAGAACCTCTTAACTTATTATATATATCAGGTGTTTTCTCTCTTAACGCATCAGAGCCATAAATTGCTCTTGACCTAGCTCCACCTATTGAATAAATTGTTGAAAACAATGAACCAACAAGAAACTTGCTCACGAGTCTTTTGGAAAAAATAGTAGATAAATCATTAAGAATGGCTGTGCTGATGACAAATTTACCCGTTGCTTTTCCTAAGCTATCAGCGAGTGATTTTATTTTGTCCTTTCTGACTTTGCTGACGAATTCATTTGTGATTATATTTAATATTTTGGTTAAATCTTCATTGGTAACGCCTTTTTTTATTCTCTCCAAGAGTCGTATGGTGGCTATTTCGTTTCTTGATCTGTTTTCCGTGTCAATAAAATCAACAAATATAAATGACATATCTTTTGAAAAGTCAATGACAACTTCACCAGCCTGTTTAAAATATATTTTATAGGCGGGTTTATTATTCGATTTTAAAATTTCTATTATTTGATTTGCTATTAAATCTTGTTTAGACATTTTACGTTCCTTATAGAGTGTCCTATGTTTATTTTGTCTCGTTCACAATTCACACTTCTCTTTACATAACCTCCATGCGAGAAATAGCTTATCATAGGTTAATGTTTTAATCGTACGAAAAGCTGTCACAAGGTTGGGTTTATTACGATAAAACTTTTCTCTTTTATTACCATATAAATTCCCATCCAAGCATATTGGATTTGGATGATTACTCCAAACAATTAGGGTGAGCAAAATTCTGAAAATAGGATGGCACTATAAAGGCAGCTAGAAAGGGGCAGCGCGGGTAGGGTGGTGAGATTGTCAGATTACAGGCACAAAAAACCCGGCTCGGTGGCTGGGTTAAGACTCAATGCATATGGAAGAGGTGGCACCTAAAAAGGCAAGTCTATCTGCCTTTGGGGATTGATTATTTTCTTAACATTAACAACCTCGTAAGAGGTTTTTATGCCTTTCTCAGCCAGATACTGTGTCACTTTTAAGTCAACCAGTAAAAGGTCTCCCTTAGCAAAAGCAACTGATTGCTCGTCTATTGCTCTTAGAAATCGTTCATCGCTAACGTCGGCTTGAAATGGATTATTACCATCTGAAAACTGCCATTTGTGGCCTTCGCGAAACGATATATCAAGCGGTTGAAGCGCTCTTTCGGTTATGGACTCAGAGATTATTGATTCTTGAATGCTATCAACTTTGAAATATATAGCTTCGTCTTTACTAACTTCGACAAATGTAACTCCATCGTCGATTGTGACGGCAAAGGTATCGATGCCATCCCTTTCTAACGGCTTGGTAATCACGTTTTCGAGAGATCTTCTTAACTTTTTGTTCTTATATAACTCAATGACTTGGGATTCGAAAATTTCACTTTCATCATCAATAAAAATTTTTGCACAGCCATCAAGTGTTGGCTCAATACGTGTCATTTTTCTAGGGCCCAGCCATTTTATTAACTGAATTAGTCCCTTATAAGACTGCTTTGACGTTAAATATCCAAATCCAACTAAGCTTATTATATTGCAAGCCGCTGACGCGTTATTGCCAGAAAAAACATTTATTATTTGTCCGGTTAACGACGATGATTGGGCTATGAGATCTACACCGAAAGACCCGGCCTTAAAAGAGGCATTCACCTTTACTGAGATGCGCCTTTCTTTCCCGTAGATGGTTCTCCCAGCCTCTTCCAGGGCGTCAGATAGTGACAAAAGCGCAGGAGCAAGATCGCGCACATCCATCTCGTGCGCATCTAAAGCTGGGCCGTCATAAACTATTCTAAACTTCATATCATCACTATCCATCAATGCCTATCCTGTGCATTATAATAAACCTGATCGCATATACAGTAAAATGCGGATTGTATTATCACTAGAATAAAACTAAATGCTCTTTAACCTTATGCAATTGGAATTTACCACCCACCCCTCTATGGGCTAGCAGCAGCTAAAAAATCTCAGCCTCATGCCACCAGTGGACAAACCACTCGGCTAACCACCCAATGTAAATAACACTCAAGATGGCTGAGGCAGTTAGAATGATGACTACCAAATAAACCTTCAATCACCCTCCTTGAGCTATCTATGGGCTAGCAGTGGGTTAGGGTATGAGTATCCCAGACTTATCTCTATAGATAAGGCAATTTGTTCCCCTAGAATATACTCACGCAGCTAGCGTGAATTAATTACTCGGATGTCCGCAAGCTGCTTATTCCAAAAAGTAAACTCTATGCCGGAGTGAAGATAGGTTATCGTGTGTTCATGCGCTCCAGGCATTGCCCCAAACTCTGAAACTACACTATCACCTTCCCTTGTTGGGGTACCATAGGCTTTATATACATCTTGTATGGAGCTATTTTTGCCTATCCCTTTATCGGTTATACCTTCAAATGATTTGTATTTTGGAAGTCTATAATACAGAAATATTGCGGCTATTTTTCCTTCGTTGTTGTACGAAGCATCTATCCCTTTCGTTGGAAGGAATAGATAACCATCCTTCATTACGAAATCTTTTGAAAAATTTGATGTGGCATGTTCGATGGAGTCACTTAGTGAAAGATTTTCTATACCTACACCCGGAGTTATTATATGACCACTATCAGGTTTTGTTTGATCTAGAGTCGGAGTGCATCCTAATAAATATAGGGAGCAGCATAGAAGCAACATTAAACGAAGCATATAAACATCCCAGTTTGAATGGCCTAAGTCTTCCACTATCGTTACTGTAGGTTAGCCATTCGCAATACTTAAACTAAGTGACCTAACTTAGATAGTAAGTCATATCACCAATTTTTATCCCATTGCCCAGCAAGGCTACTGTTATAGCTACTACTGCGAAAATAGCTATAACAGTAGCCAAGACTAAGATTCCAGGAACTACATACTCTTTCATCTATCTTCCTTGCCTATCTACAGGCTAGTCGTTAGCTACCTAGTCAACAAATCAAACACCAGAAAGCCAAACGACACAACTGCAACAATGATGGCAGTAGCCGATAAGGTACTATTAATTTTCATATTGCCCCATAGGTTGACTGACCACTTTTTAGTGCTACGGAGCTTTAATTTTTCTTAAGCATCATAGATCGAATAGTTTGTAACACAAATACTGTGGATATATCAGGGAAGGAGTTATCGGGTAAGTTGCTAGACTGGGCGTGATTTAAGCCTGAAGCTAATCATCCGAACTATCTCATGCTTCCTCTTGCAACCTTCACTTCGTTTTTCCGGCCAACAACTGCCAATCTATAAATCCCCCAACCAATAGAGCGCACCCTGTATGAAATGCAAACCTTCAGTTAGCGGCATAGCATGAAATTTCCAAAGTAAGTTAATAACAATATGTTTTATAATGATATTTTCATCCTCTCCAGAGATTTCTACATATGGAGATGGATACTGAACCGACTTTCTTGATAGATGAACCTACCGTGGGTCGGTTCAAAATAAAATAAATATTTTATATAAATCAGTTGGATAAATAAGTGAACCGACTGAACCTACCGAACCGACCACTTTCTGGTTATATATAGAGAAATTTTATTTGTGATTATGAATCCATAATCAACTGTTAAATTGGTGGTCAAATAACAACCATTAAAGTGAGGCACGATGATATGAAATCATTCTGATAGCAAATACCGTCTTTCACGATTCTTGGTAATTTATTTGTACAGGTTTGGGGAAGGAAAATTATTTGGGGGTATCATTGGGGGTATCTTGAAAATCGAACTTGGTTAATATATTTATTTAACAGTATGTTATGTGTTTAATTCCACTCCTGTAGTCGCTCAATCCATTTCCAGTCGCGTTCTGCGGCACGCATAATCGCTTTCATTAATGCCAGGTGTTTTGCCTTTGTTGATATGCTAACCGGCACTTCCACAAATGGATCCACGACATCACCGCGCTTCCTCAGCGAACTTGCTTTCGACTCCCAGTTATCCCTATGCTTTCTGTTTGTCATTTTACTGACGGCGGCATAAATTTTTGCTTCGGAAATACTCTTCAGCAAAACACCTTGAAAATGGATGAGCCAGAACCCGATCCGGCCCTTATCCGCATCCAATGATTTTTTATGTGCTTTCTTTTCAAGCCATCGCAAACAGGCATCATCAAATGTCACGTCAGGGAAATCACCCTGGCGCTCTATTCGCCATTGCTCAGACTTTAATCTGTCGTGCAACTCCTGTGCTTGGCGCTTGTCCTCTGTGCCAAGAGACTGTTTAATGCGTTTTCCGTCCGGTGCCGTGAAGTCGGCATACCAAACGGAACCCCTGCGGAAGATTGACATTGTATCTCTTTAGTCGCCCCGCCGCCGATCACGGACACAGAATGGATTTATTGAGAGTTTTAACGGACGCTTTCGCGATGAATGCCTGAATGAACATTGGTTCCGCGATGTCAGTCATGCCAGAAAAGCCATCAGTGAATGGCGTAAAGATTATAATGAGTGTCGCCCGTACTTCACGCTGAATTATCAGACGCCGTCTGAATTTGCGGCGGGTTGGAGAAAGGGTCATTCTGAGAGTGAAGGATCCGACATTACTAACTGAGTGTTGTATCTAATCTTGGGGGCAGGTCAGAGTAGCCTGAGCTTTCCCTCATAGACCTGAATAACAGGGGTTTTGCATCATGAAACAATTTTGGTCCGCTAACTTGTTTGTATTTGCCGTATCCGGGGCCGCACTTCTTTGTGGCCTTGGTTTATTCTGGGGGGGCAATCGGGAAATAGCTCATTGGGTTTGGATCGGTGGCTCTGCTCCGGCGTTGGCTCTGTTACTCTATGACACATTGCGAGCACTTGTCAGGCGTGAGGCAGGTGTCGACATGCTGGCTTTAATTTCCATCAGCGGTGCCATTGCTCTTGACGAATACCTTACGGGAGCGGTGATTGCAGTCATGTTAGCCAGTGGCAGAGCCCTGGAGAGTTATGCGCAGCGTCGTGCCGGGCGAGAAATGTCAGCTTTGCTGGCAAAGGCTCCCAGAACAGCCAACCGGTTTGAGAATGGCGGGTTTGTTCAGATCCTGCTGGAACAAGTGATTCAGGGCGACCGACTTCTGGTGCGCAGTGGAGATACCGTTCCCGTTGATGGCCGTTTATCCTCTGCACTAGCTGTTTTGGATGAATCCATGCTGAGTGGTGAGTCTACACCGGTTGAACGCCGAGAGGGTGATGCTCTGCGCAGTGGCGTATTAAATGCCGGAGCTCCTTTTGAAATGCTTGCGACGGCCAAAGCGGACGAAAGTACCTTCGCCGGTATTATCCGACTTGTTTCTGCAGCTCAAAGCTCCAAGGCACCCGCATCCCGCTTGGCAGACCGCTATGCGTTGTGGTTTGTCCCCCTGTCGCTGGCAGTGGCTGGAGCCGCCTGGTTTTTGAGCGATGATCCGGTGCGTGCGTTGGCGGTACTCGTGGTAGCAACACCTTGTCCTCTCATCCTCTCTGTCCCGATCGCCATTGTGTCGGGTATGTCGATATGTGCGAAGCGTGGTGTTCTGATCAAGGGCGGTGGTGCTTTGGAGCAACTCGCACAGGCCAGAATATTATTTTTTGACAAGACAGGAACATTAACTGGCGGACGGGCGCGTCTGGTTTCGATCAAAACCAGTAGCAGTGTCAACCCTAATAGCGTGCTGGTTGTCGCGGCATCGATGGATCAGATGTCCGGGCACGTGATTGCTAGCGCAGTAGTCGACGCCGCGCGCGAACGTGGCCTGTCCTTGTCGCTCCCTACAGCAGTTCAGGAGCAAGGGGGATCTGGCCTCAGCGGTATACTCGATGGGAAACAGGTTGCAATCGGCTCTTACGAGTTCGTCTCTGCGCGTGCATCATCCCCCGAATGGGCGTATGCGTTTCTGCAGGAGGTCGCCGAAGACGGCGGTGCAGCGGTATTTGTGGCACTGGATGGAGAAATCGCCGGAGCTCTGCATCTGGCGGACCAGATCCGGGTTGAAACTCCACGCGCTTTGCGTTTGCTGCGTAGGGCTGGAATCAAGCGCATAGTAATGCTCACTGGCGATAATCAGCAAATCGCCGACACTATTGGTGCAGCAGTGGGTGTCGACGAGGTACAAGCTGAGCAGACCCCTGCGGGAAAACAAGTCGCAATCGAGTCGGGCCGTTCCTTGGGGATCACTATGATGGTTGGTGATGGCGTGAATGATGCACCAGCTCTGGCTGCAGCCGATGTGGGTGTCTCCATGGGGGTTCGCGGAGCGGCGGCATCGTCCGAGGCTGCAGATGTCGTGCTTTTGGTGGATCGGCTTGACCGCCTTGCTGAAGCGCTCCATACGGCACGTCTGACACGTTTAATCGCATTACAAAGTGTTATTGCCGGAATGGGGATGTCTGCAGTCGCGATGCTGATTGCAGCATTCGGCTATCTTCCGCCGCTCTATGGCGCATTGCTACAGGAAGTGATTGACGTTGCAGTTATTTTGAACGCGTTACGCGCGCTTAATATTGCGCCACTGCGCGTCAGCCGTCACACTTTATCTGCAACCCAATTACAGACTCTACGGGATGATCACTTGGCTCTCGCTCCAGTGCTAGAGTACCTGACTTATTTCACAACAGAACTGGGTATGATAGCACCAGCCCAAGTCAGACAAGCTGCGGTAGAATTGGATGTAATGTTACAAGAAAAGTTATTTCCTCATGAACGATCCGATGACACCGATGTGTATCCGGTTCTTGCCGAGCTCTTGGGGGGAGACGATCCTATGGCGGCTATGAGTCGTACTCACAGAGAAATCTTTGAGTTGGGCCGACGACTAAAGCGTATCATCAAGGCAATACCGCCGGATAGGAGCCCGAAAGCGGAGACAATAACCGAATTGCAGCGCGTTTTATACGGTTTGGATGCCATTTTGCGCTTGCACTTTGCTCAGGAGGAGGAAATTTATCAAAATCTTGAATGAGTAAGTGAAGTTCCTAATCTTACTCCAGTTCGGAGTGTGGGTCGTCACGCAATTTCTTGGCTTACAGTAAGCATACGGTAAGGGTGGCACCAAAGTGAAGACTTAGGGCGTGAGCCAGATACCAACACAAAAACAGTATATTACTCGACGTGCGTTTAATGATCTCGTCTGAGAGAAATATGCGTTCCCGGAACTACTGGCGAAGATACCTTTCATGTGGGAATTTCAACGCATTTCAAAGCGTTCTACATGAAAATCACTATCATTTAATCCCATTGCAGTGAACTCACTACGTAACGCTTTAGCAAATCCCGAAGGACCGCAGAACCATACACTGGTACTGGAAATATCCTGAACAACATGCGGGACACTTTTGGGTGATAGCCCCACTAACCTGCTGGCAGGATGACGACAGCATAATATGCTCCAGCCAAATAAATAATAGGAAACACTTTATGCACACTCCGTATCGGCGGGGCTTACGTCACAAGCTGATCGACGGTGATGCTCTTTGTGTTATGCAATATCGCCCTGATCGCCTTAGTTATTAGTGGTATGCCCATTACCGAAATCCGCAAAAAAGAAAATTAAGGCATTCTGGTACTGAAAGCCAACACCAAATCACATCAAAGATAAACACTCGGCAAATGTAGGTTGTTCACGCCCCGTTCTCGCAGTAATTGAGCAAAGTGCTCGACATCTATTTTTTCAGCAGTCGGCCAGTGTGAGGCATCCCCTGTCACACCGTGGGTTTGAAAGGCATTAATCTTAATTCTCACCGTGTCGGGGAGCGTGATTAAAAATGCTGATAATTCATCAATATGCGCCAAATAGTCCGTGTGTTCTGGAATATACAATAGCCGCACTTCGTACAGTTTATTCGCGGTTGCTAATAACCGGATGCTGTCGATAACCCGTTGGTTATCGCGACCCGTTAAGATGAGTGCACGTTGCGGACGCCACGCTTTTAAATCAATCATCATGCCATCTGCATAAGGCAAAACTTTGTGCCAACCGGTTTCAGAGAGATAGCCATTGCTGTCGATGAAACAGGTTAAATGGCATAGGTCTGTAGACTGCTTTATTGCAGAAAAAAGCGCGCTAATAAACGGTAATTGCAGCGTCGCTTCACCACCGCTGATCGTGATACCGTTTAAAAAAGCCACATAATGGCGGATTATCGCCAACACAGTATCGACGCTGTAATGCAGTGTCATCGGGCTGGCGTTTTTAGTACAGGTTTGTAGGCATGTATCACACTGCTGACAGTACTCTTTTGCCCACACAACCTTGCCATCATCAGAGAATGACAATGCCCCGTGGGGACAGGTGACAACACAGTCCCCACAATCATCGCACAACCGCATGGTATAGGGGTTGTGGCAATTCTGGCACCACAAATTACACCCTTGTAAAAAGAGCACTAACCGGTTGCCGGGGCCGTCCACACAGGAAAACGGTAGGATTTTATTTATCGTAGCGCATCGATTGTTCACGACTGATAACCCGTGGCTGACGACCCAAAATATTGCAGTTTGCGGCGGCTTCATCCCCTAACCATGTGGTGTTAATCCGCGAACCCGCTTCTTTGAATTTCTGAATATCGGACAAACGCACCATATATCCCGTTACGCGCACTAAATCGTTACTCGCGACGTTCGCTGTAAATTCGCGCATGCCTTGGCTAAATGCACCCTTGCACAATTGCAGCATCGCCAGCGGATTCTGTTTGATAGTTTCGTCTACGGTAAGAATGTCACTGATCCCGGAGGTGTAATAACGGTGATGCGGTGCCACAGCCATAATATGTGAAACAGGATCCGGCTCTTCGCCATAAGGAAGGCGCACGCCCGGCGTAGTATCTTTGTCTGAACTAATGCCCGATTGGGCATGTAACATGGCGCGGTGATTTAAGCCGTATTTCACGGGCGTGCTTATCACATAGTCATCCAACTGCGCACTGATCTGATACGCCAACGCTAGCGCCGGTGAGCCCGGTTCATAACTCGCCTCAATGCCGTCTTTTTCCATTAGAATATTCACCGCTTCGGCCATGCCATAAATACCAAACATCGGGGCGAAACGTTCGGGTTTGATCAGCCCTTCTTGCACGAGAAAACTGGTTTGGAAGAACTGAGAATCTTCATACAAAAATTCGGTTCTGCGCTCAATGAGTTCCATTTGGATCCCACAGTATTTAGGTAGCTGGTGTGATAGAAAATCATCCGCGCATTCACTGCGTAGTGCCACTTCTCGTAAATTAATGCGCGATAACGTACTGCCACCACCCGCTATCGGCAATGAGTTATAACAACTCACCACGCCGTAACCGATATCATCAAATGCCGCTGAATGAACAATATCATTCGCAATATGTGGTTTGCTGCATTCACAGATGTTTTCTATTACCTGTAAAAATAAGGATCCCGGCGTGCGCTCAGGGTGATACATAAAGGTCAGGTTCGGAGCAACCTGTTTCAATTCGGCATCGATGCGTAAAATCAGGCGGCAGATAATATTGTCATCAGGCCCAATGTTGGCGTGCATAAAGGCATCGGGCAAAGTTCTGTCGAGCATGATCCAAAAACGTTTTAATTTCTGATAAAGCTGCTCTTCGCTGTAACCTTCGGTATACGGCATCAATAAACGGTCGAGATACCCCAAGAAGACCGGTAAGCCCGTCACTGATGGTACGTGGTGATACAGGATTGTCAGTTGATTGAGTGCATCATCGAAATCTTCGGCGGGCGCTAACTCCAGATAGGCAGAGCCTTGCTGCAAGAAACGGGCATAATCAGGCAGAACATAACGCGGTTTGTACGGCGCATGGCCTTCGTACATATCACAAATTACGCGCTCGCTGAGCGCTTTTTCGGTTTCGGCGCTGAGAGAGAGATACGGAATGCTGTTTTCCGCTTCAAGCGCCAAAAAATTCGCTTTCTGTTTTGGCGACAGCAAAGTGTCTGTGGCTATTGCCAAATAACGCTCCTGCGACGCGGTTAATTCAGAGTTACGTTTCATCATAATAAAAATCCTATCAGGGCGTTATTCGCGCGTTATTGCGCCAAAAAGAAGCTGGCGAGTGCTGCACTCATTAAATTAGATAGGGTAATCGTACGTTGTGTTTTGATGGGTTGATTGAAATCAAGCAGAGTCGCAACAATGCCAACAAGAGCGATAATTTGTTATGTTGATCGTTTTGACGAGTCGGTATAGTTCATTTGTTTATCCTCTGTCGTGTGTACAAAGGAAGGGGGGAACGTGACGGCTTTTAACGTCTGAATCATCATTTAGTGATTGTCACTCAATTGGTCGTTTGTGTGACAACGCGGTTATTGCTGATCGCAGACAAATCAGGGATTCCGGCGTGGAACCCCTTATACTGAGACTGAATACCCAGGAATAAACGTGGGTGGTTTAACGATTCTGGTACTTAATCACCAGAATCGGTAGGGCGAACAGCAACGTCAGCAGGTTCGCCAGGCTGACGGCCATATTGCTGATCAACACACCATAAATCAGCCATAGCAGCAAACCCGCGACGAACATGCCGTACATCAGCAAAGAGATGCCCTGGGTATTGCGGGTTGAGATCACCTTGATGGCCTGCGGCAGAAAAGAGAGCGTTGTCAGGCTGGCCGCTAGGTAGCCGATAAGCGAAATCCACTCCATGATCATCCCTTTGCCTCAGCTTCAGGCAACAGAATGTGGCCTGTTTCCAGTACAGGTTTATCAGATGTTTGGCTATATTTAGCCTGCAGATGAGTCTGGATTTTGTGCTGAAAATCGCCGTTCAGCTTATAAAGCCGGAAGTAAATAAACAGCGTCACGCAGAAAAAAAGCGCAGGCAGGGCGATCATGATGAACTGCATGCCGACGATCGTCTCTGGTGATTGTGCAGCATTAGGAATATAGCCGACGATGCCTAGCACAATGCTGATAAAAAACACCGACAAGGCCGAACCGGCTTTTACCACCAGCGTTTGCACCGAGTAGGCAATACTCTCGCAGCGCACGTTAAGCTTGTACTCGCCGTAGTCAACGGTATCGGCCACCATGATCACCTGCAACACCCAGAACAGAGCAGTACCGATGTTAAGTAACACCCCCGCCAGTGAGATAAGCCATAGGTTGTGATATCCCGCAGTGGCAATTCCCAGCAGTACCCCACCGCCGAGAATCGGCATGATCGAAGCCCCGGCCCACAGCGCACGGCGTGACAGCGTCTTCACCAAGCGAGGGAACAGGAGCAGGGTGATCAGGTTAGCCGCACCCGCGTAAGACATGTAATAGGGGAAGAGCGCCGCATCGCCAATCACGTAGGTGAAGTAGTAAATCGCAAAACCAGTGATGACGTTGGAAGCGATGTTGTATGCCAGTGCCATACCGAGCAGGCAGGACAGCTGATCGTTTTTGTAGATCAGCCCAATCATGGTTCTCAGGTTGATACGGCTGGTATCCTCCGCTGTGTTATCAGATGAATACACCTCTTTGACGTTACGCAAGGTGACAAACGTTGAGACAACGAAGAAAGCGATCAGTATCAGGGTAAACATCTGAAACCCAAGCCCGCGATCGGCTCCGCCCACGTAATTGACGAAGGGCAGCGTCACCCCGGCGGTAATAAAACCAGCCAGGCTGGCGAAGAAGCGCGGGTAAGGCACCAGTTCCTCGCGCTCGCGTTTATCCAGCGTAATCGTCGGCACTAGCGACCAGAAAGGAATATCCATCAGGGTATAAGTCATGCCCCAGAGAATATAGGTGACGATGACAAATATCAGTTGTGATGTGCCCTCAAGGTGGTGGGCGCTGAACAGCAGAAAAAGCACGATAGAGTTAGTGATGGTGCCAATCAGGATCCAGGGTTTGAATTTCCCCCAGCGGGTGCGGGTATTGTTAACAATCCAGCCCATGATCGGGTCGTTGAGGGCGTCCCAGATGCGCGCAATTAGGAATAACGTCCCGACCACGCCCACCGACAATCCGACAATGTCGGTGTAGTAATACATCAGGTACATGTAAACAATGCCAATGGCGAAGTCTTTACCGAAAGCGCCAAAACCGTAGCTGATCTTTGTCGTTATTGAAACACTCATAGGGTACAGGGTCACTGTTGCCAGCGCCCGCCTTCTGTTTTAGTGAAGGGAAGTCGGGCGCTTAGGCACCCGACGATCGCTAGGTGTTATCAGTGCAGCCATGCAGGGAGCCAGTCACCATGAGCGGTGATCAGATCGTCAATCAGCGCATAAATCTCCTCGATACTCAGCACGGCTGCGGTATGAGGGTCCATCATGGCGGCATGGTAAACGTACTCTTTGTTTTCAGTCAGAATGGCTTCGGTCAGCAGCGTCTGCACGTTGATGTTGGTTTGCATCAGCGCGGCCAGATGTGAGGGGAGTTTGCCTACTTTAGTTGGGCGGATCCCGTTGGCATCCACCAGGCAGGCCACTTCCACGCAGCACCCCTGCGGCAGGTTATCGATCAGGCCATCGTTACGCACGTTGCCATAGATGACGTTGGGTTCACCGGTCCACAGTGCGTTCATGATGGTGCTGGCGTATTCGTTGGACTGCTTAATCTCAATACGATCCGCCGTTTTGTACTCCTCAAGCTCCCGCTGCCAGTTCGCCAGTTGTTCCACGCAGCGCTTCGGATATTCATCTAGCGGCACTTTGTAGCGTTCGATCAGGTCAGCACGCCCCGGCTTGATAAACCACGGGGTATATTCAGCAAAGTGCTCTGAAGATTCCGTCACAAAGTAGCCCAGTTTTTTGAACATTTCATAACGCACAATGTTCTGGCAACGCGGGTTACCGTGAATGTTTGCTTTCGGTGCCTGGCCGCTGGCATAGGCATTCAGCAGGTCTGGATAAATGCTGCGGTAGTGGCCGTGGGCATCCTTTTTCTCCAGTTCGAGGTAAAAGGCCATATGATTGATCCCGGCGCTGCGATAGCGTAATTCACTAGCGTCGATATTCAAATCGCGCGCCAGTTCTTCCGCTGTACCCTGAACGGAGTGGCAGAGCCCGACTTGCTTAATCTGCGGATAGCGGGCAAACATCGCCCAGGTGTTTATCGCCATCGGGTTAACGTAGTTGAGCATGGTGGCATTCGGGCACACTTCCGTCATGTCTACGCATATCTGCCACAGGTGTGGAATGGTGCGCAGCGCACGCATAATGCCGCCGGGGCCTAGTGTATCAGCGATAGTCTGTTCCAGACCGTGGCGTTTACACACTTCAAAGTCAGTGACGGTGCAGGGTTCATAACCACCAATCTGAAACGCGACAACCACAAAATCCGCCGCGTCGAGGGCCGCTTTCTGATCGGTATGGCAAGTGATACGCCCATTGGCACCGGCAGAGTCCATCAGTTTACGCACCACAATGTGCGACTCTTCCAAGCGCGTTGCGTCAATGTCCATGAGCGCGATATGGGCTGATTTAAACGCCTGGCGATGAAACACATCGCCGAGGATATTTTTTACAAAAATGGTCGAGCCAGCGCCGATAAAAGTGATTTTTGGGACTGACATGTGTGTTCTCCAGTGGCGTGTTGGGATAACGCCATGGTGGCATGACGCGGAGTGGTAACGCTTCCATGTTCCTGAGTGAGCATTCCCATAAACTCAGATTCTGCGTATCAGCCTTCGGAATCTGAGCTTATGGGATAAAAAGAGTGAAAAAGCAGAGCATATGGGGAAATTAAAGCAATGCTCTAGGCCAGGATGTGGTTTCGATCGCGCCATGTTTCCCTCTGCTGTGCCACTATTCTGATAATTCAGGAACCCCGGAAAACGATCGCTATGGAAAACGCTGTGGTACGTGCTCTAGCGCCCGATCCCGACATGTGCAGTAGTACCGACCCTGTGGCGCGCAGCCCGCTGTCGCTCTATTCCGATTATCAGCGGATGGACATTGAGCTTCGTGCTCCGCACGCCATGCCGTCCAGCCACTGGCATGGTCAGGTGGAAGTGAATGTGCCTTTTGACAGCGATGTGGAGTATCTGATTAACGATGAGGTGGTGCGGATTAAGCAGGGGCACATCACGCTGTTCTGGGCTTGTGTACCGCATCAGCTTATCCGTCCCGGCGATTGCCGTAACATGGCAATCCTGAATTTACCGATGCACTTGTTTCTCTCATGGCCGCTGGATCGGGAATTGATCAACCATGTTACGCACGGCATGGTGGTAAAATCGCATACAGCTCATCAAATCAGTGCCTTTGAAGTGCAGCGTTGGCAGGCTGAGCTCACCAGTGACGATGAGCAAATCCGGCAACTGGCGATTGACGAGATCGGTTTGATGCTCAAGCGATTTAGCCTTTCTGGCTGGCAGCCGATTCTGGTCAACAAAACCGCCCGGACCCACAAGAATGGCGTTTCCAGACACGCGCAGTTTTACGTCAGCCAGATGCTGGGATTTATTGCAGACAACTACGATCAGGCGCTGACCATCGACAGCGTGGCTGAGCACGTCAAGCTCAATTCCAATTATGCTATGGGGATTTTCCAGCGCGTGATGCAATTGACCATGAAGCAATACATCACTGCGATGCGTATCAACCATGTAAGGGCACTGCTGAGTGATACGGATAAAACCATACTGGATATCGCTCTGACGGCGGGCTTCCGCTCAAGCAGCCGTTTTTACAGTTCCTTTCACAAATATGTTGGCATGTCGCCACAGAAATACAGGAAGCTCAGCCAGCTACGCAGGCATTTAACCTAATGCCTCGCTGGAAAATCCCGTTAACTACCTGTTGCGAGGCGATCACACCGCTGTCAGCAATACGATCGTAAAGCTATTTGCCATCATGGCGAGCCAGAAGTGATTACTATCGATAAAAGTGGGGTGCTAATACCGCAACTTTGGCTACGCTCAGCGCCGACAAACCCGATGAGGAAGCGATTACCGTCAGGCACAGACCGTGTTGGCGGGCATTGAGCTGGTACAATAATATAAAGAGGCGTATGCCACTCAACAGTGGACATACGCCATTTCTACATAACGGTTACTTATATTGCTAACGCTCATTTACAGTAAGAATTTAATTTCATTACCCAAGATATCACTGATATCTTCATGCATTTTTGTCGTTGTATGCATGTTATCCCAGAAAATAAATGCTCCATTACTATTTTTACACTCGTCTTTAGGTGATGCACCTGCAATATAATCAAGACTGGAATCTCTCAGATTCAGACAAGTATCTTTAGCGTTTACATAATTAAAACTTGCAGGGTTTTTGATTATTTTATCAAAAGCTGCATTTAAATCTGGCATAATCCATTTGACATCAGGGTAGGTTGATTTTAAAGAGTTTATTAACAAGTTTAGTTTCGTATTAAACTCAATGGATTTATTTTTTAATTTATCTCTTTCGGACTGGCTCCAGTTCTTAACCGCAGGGATAGTTGAGAAATCAGGGAGAGTAAATATCGCAACCTGCTTGGCACCCAGATTTTTCAATCGAACTAAAGCGGTTTTATAGTTATTAACAATATCATCAGGTAGTTTGTTTCCCGTGATAAAATCATTGCCGCCAAACATAGCAAGAAAAAGAGTTTGACCAATATCATATCCATTAGATTTCTTCATATAAGACTCAAATGAGTCTAATTGCTGACTAAATCCTGAGAATATAAGATTACTGCCACTCTCTGCATTGCCCGTTGCCCATGTGTAGCCAGGCACCTTGATATGCTTTTTACTCAGGTATTCATGCCAAACAAGTCCGTTTGAAAAATGCCCTAAAAACCATGTATTACTATTTGGCACTGTTCCATAAGAACCGTTATAAACATTAATCGTATCAGATAAACTATCGCCGAAAACAACCATTCTATCCAGTTTCGCTTTGCCAACTTCGATTGAGGGAATATTACTCCCTTCATTCCAGAATGAGTAATAATAAGATAGAGTGTAATCAGATGCGTAAGGTATTAAATCACTATAGTTAATGTCTTTCTTATTTAATGTATTAATGCAAACATTTTTTATTTCTTGGTGGCTGGCTTTTGTATAAAACATATTAGCTAGAATGGCGCTGGAATACCAATGACCATTAACTGTAGCATAATTATTGGCTGTATTACCCGCTCGCCCCCATTCCCAGGATGAAGTTGCATCAAACTTTTTATCTTTGTTTTTCCTATAGACACACTTTATATAGGTATAGGTTTCACTGTTCCTCGCAGAATGTTGCATGCTCCTTTCAGGTGGAATATTTGTTTCTGAAATTGAACTCGTTTCTTTCACTGCATAAGCTGAAATGCAAAAAACATATAAAAATAAAGCCAGAGGTATTTTATTCATTTTTACTTTCCTTTTCTAATTAACTTAATATAAAGCTGCGAAAATGCAGCTTTATATAGATTAAATTATTTATTTCATTGTTTTTGGTGATAAGAAACACAAATATTTGCAGCTTGACCGACTAGTTCACTTCGATCGCTGGCAATAAAAATACCAGAAATATAGTGCCCCTCGAGCGCAAACTTTCTGTAGTTTGTTGAATAGCGTTGACCAACAGTTAAGGTACGTCCGTCGCTTAGGGTAAATTTGGCTTCGTCAATAGCACCATTACCCCAGGTTTCTATTGTCTCAATGACACCCCCATTGAGGTCAATTGAACTATATTCGCCGGTAACAGTTCCTTGTTGATACTTATTACCATTTTCAAAGATAACTTCTAACCCACCTACCCGTAAAGCGCCTCCGATACGTCGAATAAAACCTTTAACTGACTTTATTTGGTTTATACGGCCATTTACTAATTTTGGCTTAAATGGCTCCGGCATATTAATTTCGTCTTTTAATGCAAGAATTCGTGCCTGACTGGTTGGCCAGCCAAAGAAGGTCGAATAACTCAGTGTTTTTAAATACAGTCCCTTTGTATTGCTTCCATTTTTCTGGATATTTTGAATGATCTCGGTGTACTCCAAACCATGCACCCGACAGTAGCCATGCACATACATAACATTGTTAGCTACAGTATTTGGTGCAGAGTCGTTGTATTGGATCTCTAATTCTGTATCGTAAATCTCTTGAATATAACTCTCGACATGTTTAACCAATAGATCAATATTTCGCTGAAGTTGCCCAACTTCATTACTGTTCAGTCCAATATCGTCTTTACGTTCAATGCCCATAGTCCAGTACATTATTTGCATTAAAGCTGTTGCTGAATACATCGGCAAAATGTGATAGTTAGTTTTGTGATCAAAAGTAGTAAACTTGCGTTGTACACTATCCAAATGTACCGATACGCTCATAAATAGACTTTTGGCTTCAGGTGTACCAGGATGATCTTGCAAAGCTGCAACTACGGAGGCAATCTTCCCTTTAAGTTCGGCAATATCACCCAATAGAATGCCTTTAATAGCTTTAAGCACATTCTCCTCAATAAGTTGCTGTACCCGTCCCAAAATTTCCTGCCAGATATCCCTCTCTTGGTCTTTCCAAAAGAAACCAATAATAGAGGATAAGTAATCACCGACATAAGGAATGAATGATATGCCTTTAAGCACTGCTTGCTTAAGAATTGCTGATGAGTCCCAGTCGAATTCAAAGGCTGAAGTAGCATATACATTGTAAGGAACAATGGCTGCTGTATTGCTATATTCTGTAATGTTATTCATTTAATATACCTTTAGTTAAAGTTTAAAATAAAAGATAATGTCGTATTTTCTAAGAAATTAATTTATTAATGACAATAAGTGGCCTCACTTCTGCATGAACAGAAGTCAAAAACTAATAGTAAGTATTTGGCCTTCACTGTTGCGAAGGTGAGACCAGTTAATGTTTTATTTTCCTTCTTGATAAAAATAAATTATCTTAGAACAAGGCGGTATTTATTTTTCCTCCGCGGTAACATATGCTTTACGGCTTGTGTTGTTAATCAGAACAACCTTACTGTAATATAGTGAATTAGATGGTGAAACTAATAACTTAGAATCACCAACATTGACGTCAATAGATGTATACAAGAACCATTGACTTGTAAAACTGTGCGACCAATAGTATTGAGCTGTAATGACATTTGCAGCGCCATCATTAGTGATCATTACATTCCGACGACTTTCAGGAATAATTGGTGTGCTGCGATAAAGAACCTCGGTACTTGAGTTAGGAGCAACCTCAGTTGGCACTCTGGCTCTGGCCTGCGCTGCGTTCAATGTTAAATTCTCGGTATCAGCCTCAGTTGGGTTTTTAACGTCTACTTCATTTGAATCAGTATTAATAGTGATAGTTACCTTGTTCATATTTTACATCCTCTTTGTTGTACCAACCATAGTGTTGGTGCCAGAAGAATACTCAACATATCACTTATTAAAAAATCAATTTTAGGTTAAAAGCAATGTTATTAGTATTTATATGTTTTTATTTTAATTATTTATTATGTATTTTTCCTTATTTCTATATCACTTTTAATTATAAATTAGGCATAATTCTGTGGGGTGATTTTTTATTACAGTTAGTCGCAAGTTAACCAGTTACTGACAGTGTTGACTTAATTAGTTGATAGAACATCTTGCTATAATCTAATGTGGGCTGCTTTACTCTAATTGGCACAGATAAAACCCCCATAAATAGCCAATGGGCTTCACGCTGAGATTATATTACTGGGTTTACTTTCTGAAATAAATGCAATGAAAAATATAATGTTGATTGCAAATAGGGGCATTGTTGGCTCATGATTATTACGCCTCCAACACTAACTATAGACGGGAAAAATAGTCTGGATAATCGCCTCTGTGTTCAACATCGAATGGTGGCGCATCGCTTCTTTCAAAAATAGAGCGAGGAATAAGCTCGGAAGGATAGTTATTTTGGTTCAATGAGTTCGCGCTGCAACCGGGTAACATCAACAGACTGATTAGCGGGCGTCAAAGCGGCACGAGTTTTTTGACGGAGTAAATCATTGTCTGTCTCGAGTTCAGTTTGGCTTTGAGCTTGTTTAGTTATGACAAAAGCTAAATTTTCAGTCTGACTTTTTAGTTGTAAAAGCCGGTTATTTAATAAGCTATTTTGCATTTTCAGTTGCTTATTATCTTGTTGAACTTTGTTATAAGCTCGCTGCTGATAGCATGTCCATAATATACATACAAGTAGTATGACTAGAAATAGTCCGATGCTATACATTTTTGAAATAGGTAATATCATGGGTAGCTCTTTCGTGAGAGTTCAAAATGTGGGCCATCCTTTAACGTCTTCCAATCTCCACCCCATACTATGAGGATATTTAATTTTTCTGCGGAAATTTTCATTGCATCTGCAACTACTTTAAATGCACTCCAGTTATCCCACGGAATAGATTGATTTATCCATGGGGCCAGATCTACAGCATGTCCAGTTAAATGACGGCTATTTAACGTTTGGCTTTTATCGGTTAGTACCATTTGGCGTTGACGTGAAATATCACGGACGCCTTCAATGACACAAAAATCTATATCTGTAATCTCAAGTGCCAAATTCACAATGTCAATAAGGTGGGGATGAACGCCCCGTAAATTATTCTTACTGATGTGGCTAAGAATGAAGTTACTCATTTTACCTCCCTGAAGGATTGAAGAAACGACGCCATATATAGCTCAGAGCTGTGCTGCCCATGGCACCAAACAATCCGGAAAATATGAATGTCATGTAATAGCTAGCACCGCTTTCAAAACTCAATAATCCACCTAATAAACCGGTGAAACTCGATATTATTACTTGGCTAATTACAGCCATCCAACTCCATTTACAGCGGGTTCCTTGTTTATCCATTAGATATCTCACCACCCCTCCCCAGGCAGATAGGACACCGATGATTACCCACGTAATAACTTGTGTTTCTGCTGGGGGCTTTAGTGACATGATGTATCTCCATTTATTAGCCATGCTCAATGGCTGATTTTGAATATCTGTTCATTATATTTCACCATAAAAATCAGTATAAATAATGATCTTAACCTGTAACTGGAGTGGTTTATTTCACTTCAGCGCATGGGCCAAATAATAATCAGACCCATGTCTATATATAAGCGTATATTTCTGGATTTATTCTTAGCCCATGCCGAATGGATAAATCTAACTCCTTTTATCATAGTTGCTTTATGTTAATTTCTCGTGCTTATTGGATTTCAAATAATAGATTGCAATCTCGATACTATCCAAGTCATTTGCAATTATTTATGTTTATCGTATTTGTTATTTGTGATCATCTTTGGTTATAATTTAGTCTGTCGTTATTGCCAGTGCCTTAAGATTGCTTACCGGCTAACTAACCAAGATTATATGGCGTCATTTTTGTTAATATTCAGTAGTGACTTGAGCAATAAGCACAGAATTCCATTATTTGTTGTGATAATGGTTATCGCGTCTCGATGTACTTTACAACGTCCGCCACTATTCATAGAAATAGATATCTGGATAGCATCCCCTATGGCGGATAATTTACTTCTTAGCCGATAGGTTAACTGTGAGACATTGCCTTTAACTATAGTATTCTCTCTTCCACTCCAGACATGAGTTATAATTTCATCTATAGGTATGTTATTGTTTTTTCTCTTACTTAGTAGCAATTCGAGCATTAAAAATTCCTTTTCCGTTAACATAATTTTCTTATTATTATAATGCAACGATTTTTGTGCTCCATCGATAAACAAGATTTTCATTATCATTCTCCATATGAGTGAATCATCTATTAACTAAAGATGATAATTCATGGAATGATTAATTAACATGCTAAATTATATTTGAATTTTATTTTTTGAACAAAGTAACAGAACGTGTGATTGGTAATTCTTTCTATTTTTTTGTTATTGTAATCTTGGGTGTTATATTTTTAATTTTTAGAGTTTGGAATGCATCATT
The DNA here is from genome assembly GCF_002073315.2 of Yersinia sp. FDAARGOS_228. NCBI lineage: Bacteria > Pseudomonadati > Pseudomonadota > Gammaproteobacteria > Enterobacterales > Yersiniaceae > Yersinia > Yersinia sp. FDAARGOS_228. The sequence continues at coordinate 4,205,655 of NZ_CP020409.2, read as the reverse complement.
AACGTAATTTTTCTGTCGCGATGACACTCCGCGTCAGGTAAGAAATGCCGTTGATTTTAATTGGAATTCTCTCACTAAGAACATTGCTAGCGTGATTATTCATACGAAATACTTAAATCCTCCATTCGTTTAGCTCTGGTTTAAGTTTGACGTGAAAATTAAACTACTACGTATTTGTAGATTTTGTCGCATTAACAGAGCGAGGTCGGCAAAATGGCACTGCCTATTTTTCAAGCGGCCAACAGGTAACATTGTTCTGCCGATAACAATATGTCATCAGCAGGATGATGAGGTTGTTCTTTGCATATCATCTGTACCAGCTCAATACTGCGCTCTGTCATCATATCTTCCAGGTTGTGTAAACTCAGTAAGTAAACTTGATACCAGCGGACACACTGAGCAATAATATCGGCGGGATTATGTAGGCGGAAAAGGCGTTCTGGATCAGGAAAATGGGCAGGTAACATCACAAAAAAAACAGCATGTTACCTAGCAACGCCTTAATGCGACAGAGCCTGCTATATCCCATTCGCTATCATCGGGCTAAATTTTCACTAAATTGATTGGGACTTTGATAGATAAAGTCGGCGATGATGATAAGTACTCACTATCTTGCTGACTTACCGCTATTAATGCAACACAGCCGTATAACCCTCAATTCGTACTTTTTTGAATAATTAATAAAAGCATTTATTTTTAGTAAAACAATTCAACTTTATATGAATTGTAATCATTTGTTTTAATTGAATATTAAAAATTAAATTTGAATAAAGAAAAATAAACGCGATCTACCTTGCATTTTATATTTACCAGCTATAATTAATTTTGCATGACTACTTAGCGAATTATTCATCATGCATGTTCCTTTGTTGGTTAATTCTTCTGAAATATTACGAAGGTGGATGTCCGTATTTTTTAATTTAATATTAAATTAATTCATCGGCTATGTTCAGTTAAATGACGATTAAGTCCAATTACGTGGAAAATTATCTATGAAAGCAAGTAGTAATAAAGTTGTCGAACAGTTTGATTCCGCGATGGCTCGGAGTGGTTATAATGCAGTAAGCGAGTTTTTTCAGTATCATGCGCGTGGTGAAAACTTAGTGATTAACGGTAAGCCTTCTTACTCCAATGAAGATGCTGGATTACAAATTACTCGCACTGATCAAACGTGGAATGGTAAATACGTTTTTGATCAGCCGGTAAAGCTGACTTATTCATTTTTAGATAGTGTTACTCGAATTCCGGGGGGGGATAAGGGTTTTGTTAAATTTAACCCTGCACAAATTGCCACTGCTAAATTATCATTACAGTCATGGTCAGATGCTGCCAATATTACATTCACAGAAATCACTCCCAGCCAAAAAGCTAATGTTACATTTGGCAATTTTACACTTTCTCATGACGGGTCACTGGCTGATTCACAGGCTTATGCACTTTTGCCTGGCAGTGGGAGTTCATCTGGTTCTACCTGGTACAATTATAACGTTGATAACATACGTCACCCGGATACCATGGAATATGGACGGCAAACACTAACCCATGAAATAGGACATGCTCTGGGACTTAGCCATCCCGGTAATTATAATGCTGGAGAGGGAACACCGACTTATAAAGATGTGACTTATGCGGAAGATACCCGTCAGTTCAGTATTATGAGTTATTGGAATGAAAAAAATACCGGAGGCGATAACAAAGGGCATTATGCTGCTGCACCGATGTTGGATGATATTGCTGCTATTCAGCACTTGTACGGAGCGAATATGACGACCCGCACCGGTGATACCATCTATGGTTTTCATTCCAATACCCATCGTGATTATTACACTGCTGCAGACAGCAGTAAGGCATTAATTTTTTCGGTCTGGGATGCCGATGGTAACGATACCTTTGATTTTTCCGGTTATAGCAATGACCAACGTATTAACTTGCATGAGGGATCCTTCACTGATGTCGGTGGTCTGAAGGGCAACGTTTCTATTGCGGCCGGTGTGACTATCGAAAATGCGATTGGTGGTTCAGGTAACGATATCATCGTGGGTAACGACGCTCGTAATACCTTAATGGGGGGCGATGGTAATGATATCTTGTTCGGCGATGGCGGTGCTGATGTGTTGTGGGGCGGGGCCGGTAAAGATATTTTTGTATTTGGTAAAGTTAGTGACTCCACCCCACAAGTTGCTGATTGGATTATGGATTTTGAACGTGGCATTGACAAGATTGATCTTTCAGCTTTCAATTTTGCCAACAGTGGCGGCTTCCATTTTGTTAATAGTTTCAGTGGTAAAGCAGGCGAAGCTATGCTGACTTATGATGCTGGAAGCAATGTTAGCGATCTAGCATTAAATAATGTGGCAGGCGACCATTCATTCTCCGATTTTTTAGTGAAAATAATTGGGCAGCCAGCACAAGAAACAGATTTTATTGTCTGATAACCTATATTTATGAAACAAAAATAACGTCTAATGAATTTTGTTAGACGTTATTAGTAAATAAACCCAGTAATGATGAGGTTATATAATGATATTGGCTGTGCTTTATGCACGTAATCAGATGTTTTGGTTTTATTGATTTTAATTACCATTCCTTGATTTTAATAATTCAAAGCATATAATTAGAATGCATCGTGATGATCCGATAATTATTTCTCACCTATTAATTAGCTGGAAAATTATTTTATATCATAAGTATATTTTTATGTAATGCCACTACAAAGGATATGACATGGATTCACTTTATTACATGGGGAAAACATCCATCCATTAATTAATGTGGGCTGTCGACGTGGTGGTAAATTTAACTAATTACAAGGAACTTGACGTTGAAATCAATCAATAAAATAGCTAATGATCAGATCGATAACACTATTAGCCAGAGTGGTTATGGTGCTGTCATTGATTTATTCCGTGACTCAGTTCGAGGCGATGGTTTTACTACGTCAAGTGGAAAGGTTAGTTTTGATTTAGGTAAGTCGGCTCTGCAGTTAAACCGTAGCGAACTAAATTGGAATGGAAAAACGACCTTAGGGCACGATGTTGATCTAAATTATTCATTCCTCGATTTACAGTCTCAAAAATCGAATGATGTTCACGGGTTTATTAAATTCAATCCTGAGCAAGTGACACAAACTAAATTTTCACTGCAATCCTGGTCTGATGTCGCTAATATCCACTTCACCGAAGTAGGGCCAACCGAAAAAGCCAATATTACATTGGGCAACTATTCGTTAACGGCTGATGGGCAGCTGGCGGGAGGGCAGGCATATACCAGTTCCAGTTACACTTCTGGTCCTAACGGAAGAATTGCTGATACCAGCACTTGGTATAATTACAATATGGATAATATCCGAGAGCCAGAGAAAATGGAGTATGGCCGCTTGACTCTGGCGCACGAATTGGGACATGCACTTGGTCTGAGTCACCCTGCGAATTATAACGCCGGACAGGGTAATACTTTTGCCAAGGATGCGGTTTATGGTGAAGATACTCGTCAGTTCAGTATCATGAGTTACTGGGATGCTTGGCAATCCGGGGCTGACCATCAGGGGCACTACGCGTCAACGCCACTAGTGGATGATATTTTTGCAATTCAGCGTCTTTACGGTGCGAATATGGATACTCGCACGGAAGATAATATCTATGGTTTCAACTCCAACACTCAGCGTGACTCTTTTACCCTGACAGATAGCAGTGATCAGAAAGTATTCTCTGTGTGGGATGCGGGTGGCATTGATACCTTTGATTTCTCAGGCTATAGCGTTGATCAACGTATCAATCTGGAAGAAGCTGCTTTTTCTGATGTTGGGGGATTAAAAGCTAATGTTTCAATCGCCGCCAACGTGACGATTGAGAATGCCATTGGTGGTTCTGGTAATGATGTTCTGGTGGGTAATGGAGCAGATAACGAACTACATGGTGGTGCAGGTAATGATGTTCTGTTCGGCGGCGGCGGTGCAGATAAACTTTGGGGGGGCAGCGGTAGCGATATTTTCGTATTCGGCCGGACCACGGATTCTTCACCAAGTGCGCCAGACTGGATCATGGATTTTGAGGGCGGTATAGATAAAATCGATTTATCCGTTTTTAATACTGGCAGTGGTGGTATTCACTTTGTTGATCATTTTAGCGGTTCTGCCGGTGAAGCATTATTAACTTATGATCCGCAGACTAATATCAGCGATTTGGCATTAAATGTTGATGGCGAGCAATTATTACCTGATTTCCTTGTGAAAATTGTGGGTCAGCCAACTCAGACAACTGATTTTATTGTTTGATGTGATTGCTATCCAACGTCTGGTTGATTTAATCAGACGTTTTTATCACATATTACAGAAGTAGGAATTAAAAAACTCACAACCGTGTTGGAGATGAAAATAGCATATAAATCAAGAATAATGAGTTTTATAGTTGTATGTAGAGTGGGTTAATTATTGCTGAACGCCTCTTTATATTATGAATTATGGAACAGTCTGATATAAAGATAGCGTTTATCTTATAGGGCTGTGCTGATAAAAGTAAACCAGCGTCCGGGTGATAAGCCAAGCACTGTTTATAAAGGAGTATTTATAGTGAAGAGGTCATTACGTAAACCTTATCGGACACTGTTTGGTGCCATATTGGCGATATCAACTTTAATGAGTTCAGGAGCGATTATGGCGAGCAGTCTGGTGCTACCGAATGCCAGTGATTTAAGTGGTCAATGGCAATTACAGTTAAATAGCTCTGTTGTGAAAGTCTGCGGCATTGAGCTGAAATCCACGGTAATTAAACCCAACTTGACCTGGCATGCCAGCGGGGAATCCTCCTGCCTTAAACAGTTACTGGGTAGTGCTCCGCAGGGCTGGCGTCCAACGCCGGACGGCATTACTTTAACTGATGGGACTGGTAATGCATTGGCATTTTTTGAACGAGCACAAGAAGGTTATGAAATGACTTTGCCGGATAATACCGGAGTGGTCACATTGCGCCGTATACCGAATTAACGCCCATCTACCTCATCTAATGACTTTATTTCTTTCCTTGAGCGGTAAAGTCATAAACATAATATTTCGCTTGTCAGAAAACCATTAAAGGAAAGATATGGTTTCTCATTCAATTCCTAATTATGACCGATTGCGAGAAGCGCTGGGTGCATGTCGGCAGAGTTTCTACGGTGTGGGTGTATTCAGTGCCATTATTAATATACTGATGTTGGCACCTTCCTTGTATATGTTGCAGGTGTATGACCGGGTTTTGGCTTCGGGTAATGAGATGACATTGCTGATGCTAACATTGCTCATGGTTGGCTTATGTTTTTTTATGGGAGCGCTAGAGTGGGTGCGTAGCCTGGTGGTTATCCGTCTTGGTACCCGACTGGATTTGCGTCTCAATCAACAGGTTTTCAATGCGGCTTTTGAGCGTAACTTGCGCGATGGTGATGCTAAAGCAGGGCAGGCGTTAACGGATTTAACTCAATTACGCCAGTTTGTCACCGGTAACGCTCTGTTTGCCTTCTTCGATGCTCCTTGGTTTCCGTTATTTCTCGCTGTGGTTTTCCTATTACATCCGTGGCTGGGTCTGCTGGCGTTGGGCGGTGCTATTTTTCTGATCATCCTCACTTGGTTAAACCAACGTGTTACCCACCACCCATTGGCGCAAGCCAATAAGCTGTCAATGCAAGCAACCCATCAGGCCAATACGCATTTACGCAATGCGGAAGTGATTGAAGCGATGGGAATGTTAGGCAATATGCGTAAGCGCTGGTTAGCGCAGCACTATGGTTTTATCCGCCAGCAGAATCTGGCGAGTGAACGCTCTGCTGCTGTGACTGCTTTATCGAAAAGCTCGCGCATTGTTTTACAATCTTTGATGCTAGGTTTGGGAGCATTACTGGCGGTAAATGGTGAGATTACCGCGGGTATGATGATCGCCGGATCGATTTTGGTCGGGCGAGTGCTTAGTCCTATCGACCAGTTAATTGGGGTCTGGAAGCAATGGGTTGCAGCACGTCAAGCCTGGAACCGCTTGCATTTACTGTTACACAATCATCCCCATCGTGAAGACAGCATGACCTTGCCACCACCGACAGGTGATCTGAGTGTTGAACACATCACTTTTCGTCCCAATACCAATCAACCTCCACGTTTGCATAATATTCATTTTTCTCTTAATGCGGGGGAAACGCTGGGGATTTTGGGTGCTTCCGGCTCAGGAAAATCTACTTTGGCACGCTTGTTAGTTGCAGTACAAGCGCCGAGTCAAGGAACTGTGCGACTGGATTCAGCCGACATGAATCAGTTAGATAAAGAGGTATCGGGTGCATATATCGGCTACCTTCCACAAGATATTCAATTATTCAGCGGTACTCTGGCAGAGAACATTGCCCGATTCGGTACCACTGACAGTGAGAAAGTGGTTGCCGCTGCAAAGTTAGCCGGGGTTCATGAGCTGATCCTCTCGCTGCCTCAAGGTTATGACACGGAGCTTGGTGAGAGTGGTGCGGGTCTGTCGGGCGGTCAACGCCAACGGATAGCGCTGGCAAGAGCAGTATATGGTGATCCTTGTTTTCTGGTGCTGGATGAGCCGAATGCCAGTCTGGATACAGCCGGGGATCGTGCCCTGTTGACGGCACTGGATGCGCTACAAAAACGCGGTTGTACCTTGGTGCTGATCACTCATCGTCCTGCGTTGACCGCTCGTGCCCATAAGTTATTGATCCTGAACCAGGGGCAACAACAGCGATTTGGTCCGGCAGGCGAAGTGATGGCCGAGCTACAGCGGCTAAATGCGTCCAATCAGCCTGAACTAAAGCGCGCTGCGCAAACAACAGGCATTCCGGGTTGAGTGGGAATAAGAAGAGAAGCAAGTCATATGTCCGAGCACAATAAAAAAACGGAACAGGCATTTTTGCAGGAAATACAACGCAGTGAGAATCGGGCATTGTATTGGGGATGGGGGTTGGTATTGGCCGGTTTTGGCGGTTTTATCCTTTGGGCTCTATTGGCCCCGTTGGATAAAGGGGTTCCGATTACGGGTACTGTGGTGGTTTCTGGCAACCGAAAAGCCATTCAGCACCCCGAAGGCGGTATTGTTGACCACATTATGGTTCATGATGGCGACAGGGTCGTTGCCGGTGAAGTGCTACTGACTTTAAATGCTGTCAGGGCACGCTCCGCCAGTGATGGACTAACATCGCAGTACTATCAGTTGTTGGCCAACGAAGCTCGTTTACTGGCCGAGCAAAAGGGGGATAAACAGTTGGTAGAGACGCCTCGTTTACAACAGGTGAAGCGGCAGACTGGTATGGATGAAATGCTGGCCTTACAACAACTACTACTTGATAGCCGCCAGCAGGCATTACAGTTGGAAAGTGATGGATTACGCGCCAATATTGCCGGTTTACAGGCCGCGATGGGGGCGCAGAAGCAAGTTCTTGGTAGCAAGAATAGCCAAAAGCAAGCATTGTCCCAACAGTTGGACGGATTGAAATCGTTAGCGGATGAGAACTATGTCCCGCGCAATAAAATGCTGGAAAGTAAGCAGCTTTATGCGCAGCTTAATGGCGAAATAGCGCAAATTGTCGGCGAAATCAAACGGGTTGAACGGGAAATACAGGAACAGAATTTCCGTATCCAACTGCGTCAACAAGAATATCGAAAAGAGGTCAACACCCAGATGGCGGAAGTGCAATCCACCATAACTGAAGTGTTCAGCCAGTTGGAAAAAGCGAATTTCGATCTGGCAAATATACAAATGCGGTCGCCGGTAGCCGGTACAGTGGTGGAGATGAAAGTCTTTACCGAAGGGGGTGTTATTGCTGCGGGCCAGTCCCTAATGGAAATTTTGCCTGATGATCAGCCGCTCTTTGTGGATGCGCGAGTACCGGTAGAAATGGTGGATAAAATCCACTCTGGCTTAGCGGTGGAATTGCAGTTCACAGCGTTTAATCAGAGCACTACGCCGAAAGTAGAAGGGACAGTAAAATTGTTGTCGGCTGACCGGATATTAGATGAAAGAACGCAAGAGCCTTATTACAGTTTACGGGTAGAAGTCAGTGAGGCGGCGCGGCAGAAGTTGGATCACTTAGAAATCAAGCCTGGTATGCCGGTTCAAGGATTTGTCCGTACTGGTGAACGCTCAATGATTAATTATCTATTTAAGCCATTGATGGATCGCCTGCACATAGCATTAACGGAAGAGTAGGGAGCATTGGATGCCATTAACTTTACGAATCATATTTCTCATCCTGTTAGTGTTACCTGAGCAGGGAAATGCACTGGGATTACTCGATGCATGGGAATTGGCAGTGCATAATGATCCACAATATCGGGCTGCGGGTTATGAGCGGGATGCAGGGCAAGAGGAGGCCGCTTTGGGTTTATCTGGCTTATTACCCTCCTTGCAATACAGCTATGGGGCAAACACCAATTACTCCACTGTGAGTCAGGCCGATAACCGCAGTAACAGTAAGGTAAAACGGGATTACGATAGCTATGTCTCCATGCTGTCTTTGCGGCAACCATTAATTGATTACGGCGCCTATGCCCGCTATCGCCAAGGCATTGCGCGTAAGTTATTCGCAGATCAACGCTATCGTGATAAAAGCCAGGAATTGATCGTCCGGCTGTATCGGGCTTATAGCAGCGCCTTATTAGCTCAGGAAAAAACATCCCTATTAAATGCCCAATTACGTGCTTATGAGGAACAGATCCAACTGAATCGTCGGTTATTGGTTGCCGGAGAGGGCACACAAACAGATATTGATGAAACTGCTGCACGCCTGACGTTGACCCAGGTACAACTTATTGAGCAACAAGATGTGTTGGACAGCCAATTAACCGAGCTGGAAAATATGATAGGTCGATCGGTTAACTTGGCAGAGTTACGGCCATTAACGTTGGACGCTTTGCCACAGAATATCAGCGATGACCGCACACTGGCGCAGTGGCGCGATCTGGCTATTCGCTATAATGCCCGTCTTGCTGGCCAGCGGGAGAATCTAGATGCCAAACATTATGAAATAGAAAACAGTCGTAGCGGTCATCTGCCGACCTTGCAACTGGTGGCCTCCTCCCGTAATTCTCGCTCTGAAGCGGAATATAATTATAACCAGAAATATGATACGCAAAGCATTGGTCTACAGTTGAATGTACCTATTTATGCTGGGGGGAGTATTTCCAGTGCGACTCGGCAGGCAACGGCACACTATCAACAGTCGCAGGCGGAACTCGATCAAGAAACCAGACAGGTATTGGCGGAACTCAAACGCCAGTTCAATCTCACGAGTAGTGGTGCTGCCAAAATACGTGCGTGGCAAATGACGGTAGACTCAGCGCAAAAGGTACTGTTGGCTACCCGTCGCAGTGTACTGGGTGGTGAACGAATCAATCTGGATGTCTTATTGGCTGAGCAGCAACTGTATAACTCGCGGCGGGATTTGGCAGAAGCCAAATACAGTTGGCTCCAATCATGGCTAGAGCTACGCTACAACGCTGGGACTCTGCAAGAAAATGATATTCTGCAATTAGCTGCATGGTTTGAGCCAGGGAAACGCTAAAACGGCTCTGTCGCATTAAGGCGTTATTAGATAATATGCTGTTTTTTGCGATGTTACGTGCATGTTCAGTTAAATAGCTTGGTGATATGTTGAAAAGTGAGTTTAATTAATATCGTTATTTAACAATGTATTAGGTGTTTAATTTTGCGCCTGTAGGTACTTGATTCGCCAGTGGGTTGAAAATTCGTTATTATCCACTCCCACTCTCCATCCGGGCAGCCGATGTCTACGATTATTGATACCTTTATTGCCCCTCCGTGCCATGACAAGATAGAGATTCTCTATCAGGACGATCACCTGGTGCTTATCAATAAACCCGCAGGGCTGCTCAGCCTCTCGGGGAAAAATCCACAAAATCTCGATTCGGTACATCATCGGCTGGTACAGATATTCCCCGGCTGTACCCTGGTCCATCGCCTTGATTTCGGTACTTCCGGGCTAATGGTGATTGCCCGCAATAAGGTTATTAACGCTGCCCTCTGCCAACAGTTCAGTCAGCGCACAGTGACCAAGGTGTACAGCGCACTGCTCTGTGGACATCTGGACGACAACGAAGGGGTGATAGACGCTGCGATTGCCAAAGACCCGGCGCTGTTCCCGCTGATGTCTATTTGTTCAATCCACGGTAAGCCCGCTCGTTCCCACTATCAGGTTGTTGAGCGCTTTTATCATGAGTTGGAAGACAGTACGTTACTGCCATTGACGCGGGTACAGCTAACCCCGGAGACCGGGCGCACCCATCAACTACGCATTCACTGCCAGCAGTTGGGCCACCCTATTTTGGGCTGCGACCTGTATGGCGGTCGCCTGCTGCCAGGTACCGAACGGGCTCCGCGGCTGATGCTGCACGCCAGTGAGTTACATTTTAATCATCCCATTGGCGAAGAGTGGATCAAAGCCCGTAATACCAGCCCGTTCTGAAAGCGAAAGTATCTATAACGATGTCACTGCGAAGGTGCCCGGAGTCGTGCCAAAGTGCATATGGAAATGCTTAATCAAATGACTTTTATCGCCAAACCCGCTATCCGTCGCCGTTAATTAAAACAGCGGCATTAAAAATGAAAATATTATATTTTCTTGTATTCATCCCTTTCGTTGCTTATATCTATAGACGTAATCCAGTCGGATTGATAGCACAAGTGTTGGCAATTGCCCAGAATAACCCTGCGTTTTCCTATGAACTGGCTGGACATAAAATCTTAATGAAAAGCCCTAAGGGGCCTTTCATATATAAGCATCTGCAAGACGTTAATTACCACATCAAATCATCGGGCACTTTAAAATCGGCATACGGATCTTCGCCATCTTGCTCTTCCTGACTAAGCGCACTATTTAATACAATACTGTTCGCATCTCGCTGCGCAATTTTATCGGCTACGCTCGCGGGGATAATAGCGTATTCACTCTCGCTACTGTTATCCACGACCAAACGAGCAATGGCGAGACGGCCACTAATCAACTGAGCTTGAGTAGTCTTATCCACAGTTATTTTTTTAATTAAATTATTATCTGTGAAGTTAAAACCAATATTGCCTTTTGAAATATTGATTCTGTTCATTTCAATGAGCTGTTTCACCTGAGCTTTATACTCTTTAGATAAAGCAGCGTGTTTTTGTTGTTCGCTTAGCTCTTTATCACGCTCAAGTTGTACTTTTTTATTTTCTTCCACAGCCTCTCTTGCCTCACGAGCCTGAACTCGTGATTTTTTAGCTGTTCTTTGGACTTTAGCCATTTTTTTGCTGGTCACTAATCCCGCTTTTAGCATCTGCTCTTGTAAGGTGAGTTTTGTCATTTTCGTCTCTAAACCAATTGAATAATTTGTGGGATTATACCTGTAATTCTTAACGCTGTTCCAGATTACAAAATCTAATCTCTGTGTTGCTTGAGTTTGGCGGGGTCTGGCCATCAGTGCATCAATATGCGTTCACATTCTGCTGCCTCAGTCATCTGGAAGACCCCAAAGCCCAGTAGAGGCATATCAATCCCATTATTCAGTTTTATTGTTTGCATGACGTTACCCTTGAGGGTTGTGCTTGAGATAAGCATAACGCAGAGTGATTTATTTGATAATGGGGTGTAATTAACTAAGATTTATTAGATATATTCATAAATTCAGCCATTATCTGAATAAATGAAGAATATCAGTTCAGGCCAGCTCTGACACTGTGATAAGTCTGAACGAAATCTAAACGTCGGCATTGTGCCAGAGGCGGAAGCTGGAGTGCCAGAGGCCCTCTAAAAATTGATGGTTCGTTTGCAGGGATACTTACAGCCGTACTGGCTCAAGTCGGCTCTCGACCAAGCTATACTGGGGCGGTTCAGCTCAGAATCTGGATGAAATAAAGGATCCAGATGCGGATCCAATACCATTTTGACTTCTTATGTAGCAGGTGAAATGGTCAGTTCCAGTATTCATATTTCGCCGTCATTACGGCGTTATGTTTGTCCACATACTGTTTACCTGTCCGATCAGTTGGGGTGATTATGATATCCATATTGGCGCGTGTGCATTCTCCATGTGAGTTCCACTCCTCGCAGGTGGTCAGATTTTTTTCGATGGTGAAATACGTCTGAGTCTTGCTCAGGGTCAACTCACGGCCCTCGTTATCATAGCCATACTCTTCTATGGTTGAGGGTGATTGGGTTTTGATCAGGCGATGATTGCCATCATAACTATATACAATCGTATTATTATCTATCGCCATACTTCCTTTGCTTGCCGCGCTTGCCAGTAATCCTGATGAATTGAAGTCGTAGTCGATTGTGCCTACTACGGTTTTATCTTTATCTTCCTGTTTTGTGGCCTCGATAACCGAACGATTAACTGCACGGTTGATAATTCCTTTATCGTTAAGCAGGTAAATTCCCTCAAGAGTCTGCCGATATGCCTGCGTGGTTTTCTGACTGTTTTTATCGGCTATGACCCCGTTTGAGTCCACCTGGATGCGCCAGCCAAATTCCGTTTTATTCAACTGAATTTCAGAGGTTGCCGTGAAAACTGCTTTCTGGCCTGTTGAGGTTTTGACCTCCTTCATACGGCCGCCAATTAACTCACCGCATTGACTGAAGTTGCTTTGAACCGATGTGCGAAGATACCCATCAGGACTATCAATAGTGATTGATACAGATTTGGGAATTTCAGTTCTTGTCGGCTGGCTCAGAAGGATGAAGTTGTTCAGTTTGTTTTTAGCGAAGATTTCCGCAGTGCATTGTGCTGCATAAGTCTGAAATGTGCAGAGGGATAAGAGAGTAATTAACAGTTTTTTATTATTGAATGACATTATTTGTTGTCCTCATGAACCGATCAGTTATCCAGATTTGGTTAAGTTGGCGAAGTTTTGTTTCATTGGCTGCTTGTCTGGTTTGACTCACTTGTCAATCAGTGGCTTCACTGTAATCTGGCTACATGCTTTGTACAATAAGGTCCGCTTTTCGCTCACAGTGGACCCCCAGCCCAGTTAATTTGTCCGTTTCGTGCCAGCAGCGGATATAGAGAAAGTTATGGCACGAACCGGATAGATAGCTAAAAGCGCACTATCCGCCGTTGTGGGATACTTACAGTATTAGTACCAGCCATTCATATTACTCAGAGGCTGAAGCGAATCTCTACAGACTGTGTACTGCGCTCTGCCTCTCCATGGTAAACAGCCTCGATGTTGTTACCATCAGGATCGAGCACAAAAGCCGCGTAGTACCCTGGATGGTAGCTTCGTTCGCCAGGCGCTCCATTGTCACGCCCACCATGAGAGAGTGCCGCATGGTAAAAAGCATCCACCACTTCACGGTTCTTGGCCTGAAAAGCCAAATGATGGCGTCCTGTCAGCTCACCTGCAGAGGCTGGACTTTTTACTGACGAAACGACAAGTTCATCTGCCCAGATATAATCGTCGTCTGTACTTATTACAGGGATCTCCAGAACAGATAGTACAACTGTGTAAAAAGCTTTGCTTGTTTCGAAGTTGTTTACTACAAGCTGGATATGGTCGATAAGCCTGCCACGATGTAGCCGATAATTTTCGATGGGAAATTTCCTCAGTCAGTCGCATCGACTGGCATTTATCTATTTTCTAAAAAGAACTGATCCACAATTATACCGTTGATCCTGTATTACTTTTTACTCTTGAGCATATTCGGGGTCAGCGAACTTCCGCTCTTCGCTCAAATCTGCCCGTCAACTTCGTGCCAAGAGTGGACATTGATAATATTACATTGCGTTAAAAATTAGGAAGCAGGTCAACCTCACGAGTGAGGTTGTGTTGGCTCGGCCATTTTTAATAGATTCAGAAATATTCCGTTTCATGATTAGAAATCCAGATGAGGATTGAGCCACGATAGTCGTCATTAGTGGAGGCTATCAACGAGCATTTATCTGCATTACCATCAGCGGTGTAAGCACAACTTTGCTTTACCCGGACAGTTAATCCCCCTCTTTTTGATACACTCTCTAAGTCAAGAAATTGCGCGCTTCCGGATGGGTAAAATATGCGAGTATCCTCTTGATCTTTATAGTTTCTTATACGCACAGGGAGTTGGTTATTGTGATATTCATATCGCTTTACAACTTCGCCCGTGTCTTTGTCCACGATTGTTTCAAGCAACCCACGTACATTATAGCTGAGCACATATTTGCCCTTTTCATTCTCAAGCTCAGTGATTTCGCAAAGTTCATTGATTTTTCCGGTAATACGCAGGCCTTTAAAAGAGGTTAGTGCACCATCTTTGTTTACCAAATGGAACTCTCGGTCATTTGCCTTATCAACCATGTTGATATTAGTAAAGCACCCGCTTTGATCGTATCTAACTTCTGTCATAGCCTGAAGTTTACCGTAAACATCTCGGATCCACTGGATGCTATGTTTTACGTTCCCAGTAGTTGCATCATGCTCGAACAAAAGAGCAGCATTTAAGACCGCCGGTTTGAATTGAGTAAATGCAGCGACATTAAATGATATTGCCAAAAATAATAGACTTAAAAGCACCCTTGCTTTCATTAATCATTCCTTTATCAGTAGGATCGCACTCTAAGGTGACGTGGGACTCAAGTTATCCAATGCTTTGCGAATAGCCACGAATAATCGAGATGCTTCCATGCCACAAGTTAAGCGTCTGTTGTTCGCTCATACACAACAACGGAGAATAATCCAGCCGGAGTTGCTGTTTAACGTACATAGATTCACGCTGCGGCAAAATATTGGCCGTATATCTTTTTTTGATTTCCCTGCTGGCGATATTCACCGCCCGGCTTGTCTGAATAGTAGCGCGTGGTCGTATTGACTCTGCGATAGAGCTTTTTGGCTTTGTTATCCTGATGATTCGCAATGTTATCCATTCTGAGTGGATGCCAATTTAAGTGTAAGCGGGCGCGCCAGAGAAGCGCTCTGTCCTTTTACTTATTGCAGATAGCCCGTTACCAATACAGGCCATCTGCTTCAGCGTGGACCGTCGGGTTCCGATTAATGCTAATTAATCCAGTAGCGGCTTGCGGTTTTCTTTCGCCGGCTCTGGCTTGAGTTTTTCAACGGGAATACTGCACATGGTTTCAGCTATTATCCCAAAAAGAGAGTCTTTCGGGAAGGTTTCCCATTGCCCCACATCCAGCTCCGCATGTATAAGATCGCCTTCCGCAAACGGTTTGGAAAAAAGCGTACGTCCCATAACCGCACGCTGGTTTTTGTCGCAGTTAATAACATCGATTGCCCGGGAACTGGAAACGTAGACGGGTGGGTTTTTTATAATCAGTGTCTGCTCCGCGTAGTTATTGATGAAATAAAACCGGCGCAAGTGGCTGTTACCCTGGTAAGTTGAAATCACCCTGAAATCGACATACGAAGTCACTCTATCATCTGCAAGAATTTTTATTAAACCAGCCGGTGCTTGGGCGGGCACTTGCGGCTGTGGTTTACTGATCCCAGTACACCCCGCCAGCATAAGTAATGCCAGCCATATCAGCTTTTTCATTTCGCTACCCCGCCGGTTAAATCAGGTCGTAATGTCGCGAGCATATCAGGTGTGACATTTCCCTGAACGGAACAGAGCAATAATGTCCCTTCTTTACCTTTGCTGAGCATTAACAGCTTTTCGGTGCTTTCTTTTGCCGGAGCAATACCTGACACCGCTTGCGCATTTTCTCTCCAGGCACTGTTGGGGTCTACTTTAATCATCGCCTGAGAGAGATAATCATCTCCGGCCTTGCCCCAGGTTAAATGATCAAGCTTGGACATGACCTCTTCAGGCGATTCTTTGAAAATCAGCCCCCAGTAATAGTACTTACCATAATTGATTTCATTAAGGTTGCTGGTTTGCAGAAAATATCCCGATAGCGTCAGATTTAATTCATGTAGAGGTTGGGCAAACCAGACGATGCCATTACCGTCAACCGGCGCTTTGAACCAGGCGTGAAATTGCTGGTCAACCGTTAAAGGTGCTACGCGACTGAGTGTGGTTCGCTGATGATAGATTTCACTGAAAAATGTTGTGTCGCAACGCGTCAGGCTTTGCGTCAACGTATTGGCATAAACAGGTAACGTAGCCCCTGTCATTCCTAGCATGAGCACAATGGAGCAGATAATTTTATGCATGTAATATCCATATAATAAAAAAGACGCTATTTTTATCGGCACTCTGCAATGATACTTTACGCTTTCGTCTTTAACTCCCTTATCTGGCATGTTAAAAAAACTGCCCTTGCAGTTATGACCTCCAGCAACCCCTGTTGTGTAGTCCCTTGAGCACGGCACATTCTATGTGCTTTTAATATCTTTGCAGTCGATTAGCCATAGATCTATTATGGTAAATACGACCGACATAGTTTAATGGTTATATCCTATAGCCGTAAAATTAACTTCCGCTCCTCGCTGACTATAGCGTGGATTAAGTGTTGCACTGAAAGCTATCAATCAAAGTAAATACAGTCAGGCATCTTCCCACAGCGGCACCAATTCAACAGGCAACTGTTCCTTATCAAATCCCTCAAACCAGTAAACTGTGCCTTTTTGCCCAACAATCGGCACTTCTCCCCAACCCGGATGAAACAATGCGCGCTCCCAGTCCGGCTTGAGACGACCACGTCGTTTAAGGCGCTCACCATTACATGCAACTGCGCGTATTGAAGGAAAGTTAATAAAGAAACTTAACGGCATTCCTTCTTTTTGTGCACGTCGCAATTGCCGTGAGATCCAGGCTTGGTTACGTTGGCGAAGCTTTTTTTTCATTGGCTACACATCTGCTAAGACAATTGATAAACCGAGTAATGACAGTATGTCTGGTGAGTTTCCAGATGTACTCAGTTACTCTTGCATTTATATCGCTAAATGGCCAGGTCACTATAATTGCCCATAATACCAGCGTTCGCCTGAAAACCACTCATCCGGGTCGTCACCACCATAGTAGTCAAGTGTAATACCTAATTCCTGAACCCCATCTGGAAGAATAAGCCCCCACTCCTGGGCAAGGCTTCGTTCCCTGAGGAGTACCGATGAACCATTTTCAGAATTCCCCTCTGTAATGAAGCTTTGAAAGTATTCCTCTGAACGAAATAAACAGACCTCACTTGTAAACATATCCGGGAGGCAAATTACGGCAGTAATTCGAGGGATATCATCGCAATCTGCTGTGGCGAGCATCAAGTTGGAACAGGCATTGATCATGGCTTGCGCACACTCTGCCTTAACTTTCTGCTTGCTGTATTTTCCTTGAACAAGATTAATTTCTACAGGTATCTTGTAATTCCAGTAATGTTGCTCTTCCGGAAAAATGGCACGAATTGGGTTATGAAAAGTTTCAGACCAACGGTTAAGTGATTTTATACGACGGGGAATGTTTCGTATTTTGGTGCGGTTATCCCTACATAATCGCCTGCTCATATTTTTTAACTTCCTGCTTGTTCAGTTGGCTATAGCGTTGGTCGAAAATAACTTCACTGTAATTTAGCGACATATTTTGCACAAGAATGTCCGCTCTTCGCTCTTAACTGACGACCAGACCTTCTCATTTTCTTCCATCGTTCTCAGTCAATCCAAATCACAGTTGATACGTATCAGTCAGTAAATCCGTGCGGCATCCATAATAATTTCATCGTATTCCCATAGCTCCACGTCAGTAGGAATAAGATGATTAAATTTATTTACGTAATATTGGCACAATGTCTCATCAGATTTCTGCCTTTTATCTTTAAGAACAAACATTATTTTTCGATACTCAGTTGGTACCAAATAGAAATAAAACATTGCTTCATTCCATACCGTTAATTTGGCACTTGGTACATTATTTCCTGTTGTCCAACGATGAGATTTACACTCAACTAATATTTTTTGTTCGGAGCAGCCTAAATCAAATCGATGAGATTTCTTAATACTATCTATTCCCACCATTACTTTATAATTTCTTTTCAAGAAAATATCTTGTCCTTTAAAAAATAATTGGACTTTAAATTCAAAATCATGACCGACGTGTGCGTTCGATACAGAACCAATGCGTTGAAATCCTTTTTCCATCAGATATTAATCCTGTAATAGTATTTTTATTCAACGTATGTTACACGAAAACTGAGTTAAAACATTGAGCTCAATGTAAGAATGGAATAATGCACCTGAGAACAGAGGTAAGTAAAAACAAAGCATAAACCTTATAATCTGCTTGTTGTGGTCTTTTAGTCTTGATTGCATTAGATAAGTGCCTTCCGAAGACGTTGACGGTCCGCACTTCGCTCATGAGGGACAACCATACTCAAATCTCCCACATTGCAGGGGATTTGAGTATGAACACGTCACCGTGGAACAAAGACCGTATCTGTCCCAGATAATCGCTTTCTGTTCGGGCGTGAAGTTAATACGCGTTCTTCGTTTCATGGCAACGTCCTCCTTCGATTAAGGATAGCGTTGCATCCATCGGTTGAACTCACAGCGATGAGCGGACGTAACGTCATCGTTCGGCATTAAGGCTGGTGAGCGTATTCATTTCAGCAAGCAACCAGCGTTCAAAACTTTCTAGCGCAGCCTCATTGATTCCCGTTTCCGTCGGTTTTACTAAACAGAATTTTTTGCTCAGGCAGTCCGAGGCTGGCCAGGGCGAAACAAGCATGCCGCAACTCAATTCATTCTCGACATACATACGCGGAACCAATGCTACGCCTTGTCCCGCGATGACGGCAGCGATGGACATTTCATGAAGATCGTACCGCACACCCTGAGCCGGATTATCGAGGCGTATTCCACTTTCCCGGGCATAGTGATGCCATGCATCAGGATTCTGTCGACGGTGAATGCGCGGAAGTTCGTTTAACTGTCGATTGACGTCATTATTTGTTAACAGTGCGGGATTGCAAACAGGCAGCAGAATCTCCTGAAACAGAAATTGCATACGCATACCTGCCCATGCGGAATGTTCAAAATGAATGACCGCGTCAAAGCCACTTCCAGGCAAAATGAACGGATCCGTTCTCGCCGCAATATTTAACGTTATGTCCGGGAACAAAGAGTTAAAGCCGCTCAGGCGGGGAATAAGCCAACGGCTGGAAAAGGTCGGCAGGACGGCGATATCCAGACTCTTACTGCCCTCAGGCATTCCCATTATGTACTGCGTATCTCTTTCGAGCCGATCGAGCGTTTCACGCACGTGATGTGCATAGCGTGCGCCGACAGGGTTAAGCTTTACCCGGCTTCCCATACGGTCAAACAGTTTACAGTTCAGCAACGCTTCAAGACGCGCGATCTGACGGCTAATCGCCCCTTCGGTTAACGATAACTCCTCTGCGGCCCGGGCAAAATTACCGTGCCTTGCGGCGGCATCAAAAGCCTGCAGGGACGCACTACTGGGTATTTTTCTGCGCATTCCACCTGTTCCTTGCTCTGTGCCTACAACGTGCTTTCATTGACTTAATATCACTAATCCGTGACATATTATCGTTTTTAAGCGGCATAACCAGCCTGTAGCATGATGAAAAATCATTGAGCGAATATATTTGCTCGCGTTTATAACTCATGTGAGATGGGCTGATGTTTTATACCGTGGAATGCTCGTATAACAATCCTGAAAGCGAGGCAGAATGGAATGCCTTTTACAGCCAACAAAAACTACCCGCATTGATATCTGTTGCTGGCTTCACTACCTCTCAACGCTTTCGCGCCGTCAAATCCGGCTGCCCTGTTTACCTTGCCATTCATACGATTAATGATGCGGATATTCTCAGCAGTGAGGATTACCGTTTAAAAGGAGGCGGTAACTTCTCTCGTTGGCAGGTCTGCATTACTGACTGGCATCGTAACCTCTATGAAGGTGAAGGCCTTGCTCCAGCCATCTCTTCCGATGAAATTCTGCTATTGAGCGCAAAGCCAATAGACTTTTTAGAGACAGAACTGGGATATCGGGGTCTGGAAATGCATGCGGTGGGGCTGGATAAATCCCCTGACTATCGCGTTGTATATGTCTTGCCTATTGAGATGGCCTCGCTGTTTACAGATATGTCGGGTGTGTATCTCTATGAGCCTCTGACTCCGCAGTTGCAGAGTGCTGAAAAAGGAAAGCCATAACATCATGCCTAATCTGACTTTTTATATTTCTGAAAATCACTCTGACAAGTTTAAAAGCCTTGGTGATTTTACCCATAAATGCAGCGCCCTCTGCTGTGACATCCTTGGCGCAGAACCCAAAAACGTTCATATCATTTTTGTCGATGTAAAGCCGGGATGCGGGCAACCAGTCTATGCCGAGCTCTTTTATCGTCTGACAACATTGCGAACCCATGAAGTGATGGAGAACTTTATGCGTGAACTGGATTTTGCCACTCAACAGGCCTCTGGTCTGATGACCCGTATTCGCTGTTTTGGCTCCCCAGCAGAACACCTATTCGCCCGCAACTAACCTCGAGGTAGTGATGAGCCATCCCCTTCCGTTCCGTCAGATTGGCGATTTTCAGGTAACTGTGCTGAGTGACGGCAATATGTCAGCGAGTCTGGATTTGCTGTCAGGCATTGAAAAAGCTGATGCGGACGTTATTCAATGCCGTGCCGGAATCGGTGAGCCCGGCGATATCCATATAAACTGTTACCTTATCCGCGGTCTGGGTCGGATCATTTTGGTTGACGCTGGTACAGGCCCGCTGAATAACATGGCGGGACAACTCAACGCAAACCTTGCCGCAGCGGGTGTTAGCCCTGACGACGTCGATACTGTTTTATTGACGCACTGCCATCCGGATCATATTGGAGGCCTGCTGGATTCTGAAAAACAGCCCGTTTTTAAACATGCTGAAATTATTCTTCATCCTCTCGAAGCGCAACACTGGCAGGATGATGAAAAACTCAACATAGCGAATGAGCGCGGGCAACGTAATTTTTGGCTGGTCCGCCAAACCTTAGACGCTTATGCCCAGAAGGTGCGTTTTTTTAACGGCGACAAAATAGCAGAAGGTATTCTGCCGGTATGGCTACCGGGTCATACGCCTGGGCATACCGGTTTTCGCATCGATGCGGATGATAAATGCTTATTAATATGGGGAGACATTGTCCATTATCCTCATATTCAGTCAGCGCAACCGGCTGTTTCTATTTTATTCGACACCGACCCCGCTCAGGCCGAGGAAACAAGAAAGAAAATAATGGAAAAAGCTGTCAGCGAAAAACTGATCATTGCCGGCATGCACTTAAGTCAGGCTGGGTTTGCCAGCGTTCTCAGGGAGGATAGTGGATACCGCATTTCCTACTCTGAAAAATGAATGGGTAGGCCTGACTGGGTTGTTATTGATTAGCACCGTTCAAGGTCATCAGTGTCCGTTTCACACCCTGAGGCATTCAACAAGTTTTTTATGGCATAAGTAAGGGCGATTTTCGTTCTTCCAGTGCCAGCAAATATTTCGTTCGTTATCTCAGGCTCATTTCATTGAGTTGTACAGTTTGAAGGCTGGATTTTTTTCAAAAATTTCAGCAACAAAATCCATGAACACAATCGCCCGTTTTGGTAAAAGTCGATTAGCAACATAAACGGCCTGAATGGGAACGGGCGATGCAGTGTAATCAGTCAGTAATAATTGTAAGTTGCCATTTTCCAGTCCCTCCTCGAACAGCCATTCTGGGCCCTGTGCGATTCCAATCCCTGCATTGACAAATTTCTGTACTGCTTCTGGTGAATTGACCCTGAGCCGACCAGAAACAGGGACATTGATATCCTGAAATCTCCAGGTAGCTCCTGTTGTTAGCAAGGTATAGATCAAACAATCATGTTTTTTTAAATCCTCAGGGGTATTAGGGGTTCCGTGTTTAGCTAAGTACTTGTTACTGGCAACACAGACTCGCTCGAACATGCCAAGTCTGCGGGCACGCATAGCACTGTCCTCCAAGTGTCCAATGCGGATTGCCAGCTCAGCACCTTCATCAACGAGATTGATATAGCGGTCATTAATCTGTAGATCGAGTGTTAGCTCAGGGTAGCGTTCTAAAAAATCTGGGATGTGTGGGACTAAGAATGTGTGAGCCAATGCTGTGGGGCAGGCAACGCGTAATAGCCCTGTGGGTGTAACATTTTCTCTGAAAGAAGACTCTGACTCTTCGACGGCTTCCAGAATACGCCTTGCTTCCAAATAATAACGTTCTCCCTCAGGCGTCAGGGAAAGCTTGCGGGTTGTTCTGTGAAGTAATCTGGTCTGCAAATGCTCTTCGAGGGTTGCAACATGACGGCTCACGTTCGGTTGCCCTAAGCCTAAATCCCTACCGGCTGCGGAAAAGCTGCCTGTTTCAGCGGTACGGACAAAGCATGTCATCAAAAGTAATCTATCCATCCTCAAACCCATTCATGCTTTTAATGCATGAAACATATTTAAAAATACAATCTTATCACAATATGAGCATGAGCATACAGTGGCTATCAAATCGGTCATTCGCCGATCAGTTGTTAAAACTAACAGGAGATTTTTACATGTCCAGATTACAAGGTAAACGCGCACTGATTACGGGTGGAACAAGTGGTATTGGGCTTGAAACAGCGAAGCTGTTTGTTGCAGAAGGTGCACGCGTAATTGTTACTGGTGTCAACCCTGATTCTATCGCAAAGGCGAAAGTAGAACTTGGTAATGATGTGTTAGTCGTGAGCGCTGATTCCGCTGATGTGAACGCACAGAAAGCTCTGGCTCAAACGGTTAAGGAACACTTTGGACAACTGGATATCGCTTTCCTGAATGCTGGTATATCAATGTATATGCCAATTGAGGTATGGACAGAAGAGAAGTTCGACCGCATTTATGATATCAACGTTAAAGGTCCTTACTTCCTGATGCAGGCGCTGCTGCCAGTGTTCGCAAGCTCTGCATCAGTGGTCTTTAATACATCTGTAAATGCTCACACAGGACCAGTGAACTCTTCAGTTTATGGCTCAACCAAAGCAGCATTGCTTAACATGTCGAAAACACTTTCTAACGAGTTACTTTCTCGTGGGATCCGTATCAACGCAGTGAGCCCTGGCCCTGTTGATACACCGCTCTACGATAAGGCGGGGATTCCAGTGGAATATCATGATCAAGTGATGAAAGATATCGTTGCAACCATCCCTGCAGGTCGTTTTGGTAAGCCTCAGGAAGTAGCGCAAGCGGTACTTTACTTCGCATCTGATGAGTCAGCCTGGACCGTGGGTTCAGAAATCATCATCGACGGCGGCGTTTCAATCTAAGCCACCAAAATAAGATTTACAATTCATCAAGCCCGCCACCTTTTATAGCGGCGGGCTATCCTTTTATCTGGAGTTTGAGATGTCTACCCATGACCTGACACTTATTAGCCACCCACTATGTCCCTTTGTGCAGCGTTCAGCGATCGTTCTTCTCGAGAAAAATGTGCCATTTGAACGTGTAAATGTAGACTTATCGGCCTCGGCACCTTCCTACAGCGGCTGCCAGACTGTTTCTGTCCCACATCCTAGCGGACTGAAAACGCCGCAACCGGTAGCGACTATCCGTCTGTGATAGTTGAACGTTATATTGAGTTTCTCAGTTGTTGTTCGGAATGGGTCTGCACCTCAGGACGGATCCTGAACCAGATCGCATACATCGCGGGCAGGAAGACAAGAGTAATGACGGTGCCTCCTAACGTTCCGCCAATCAGCGTATAAGCCAGTGTCCCCCAGAACACCGAATGCGTCAGTGGAATGAACGCCAGAATAGCGGCCATCGCCGTCAGTAATACCGGTCTGGCTCGCTGCACCGTTGCCTCTACCACAGAATGGAACGGATCGAGACCTTCCTTCTCGTTATGATGGATTTGCCCAATAAGAATAAGCGTATTACGCATAAGAATGCCCGAGAGCGCGATCAATCCGACGAGTGCATTGATGCCAAACGGCTGATTGAAAAGCAGTAGAGTAGGAACCACACCGATCAGCCCCAGTGGGGCAGTAAGGAATACCATGACCATTGCTGACATTGAGCGCACCTGCAGAATGATGATCAGTAGCGTCATCGCAATCATAGTGGGGAACAACGGTGCCATTGCCTGAGTGGCTTTGCCAGACTCCTCAATCGAACCCGCCATTTCAATACGATATCCAGGCGGAAGTGAATCAACGATCGGTTTTAGCTGCTTCATGATTGATGTAGAGACATCCGGTGGCTGCAGATTTTCTGCAATATCACCCCGCACGGTAATGGTGGGTGTTCGATCGCGACGACGCAGTACGGGGTCTTCCATTCTGACCTCAACTTCCCCGATTTGTGAAAGAGGAATGCGTTGACCTGAATTGCCGACTAAGGTGAAGCCCTCTATTTTCGCCGGATCCAGGCGTATATCGCCCGCGGCACGACCAGTAACCTGTACTGAGCGAATATCTTCACGTACAGACGTAATGGGAACACCCGATAACAGGAACTGAAGCTGTTGGGCAACGGTATTTGACGTTAAACCTGTAGCCTGCAGACGATCCTGATTTAGGGAGAAGTGTAACGTTGGTACTCGTGGACCCCAGTCAGTGTTGACGGTCCTCATCATCTGGCTTCCCTGCATCACAGCCTTAACCTTACTAGCGATTTCACGCAGTTTATCGGCATCAGGCCCCATAACACGCCAGGCGACAGGGAAAGGTGAATACGGACCAAACACCAGTTGCGTCACGCGTACGCGCGCTTCAGACGCCAGCCCGTTGGCTGCCGCTTCCCGGAGTCGTAACTTGAGCGCCTCGCGTGACTCCTGGTTATCAGTCAACACAACTATCTTCGCAAACGATGGATCGGGTAACTCTGGTGCCATAGCCAGATAAAAACGAGGTGAACCCTGGCCGATGTAGGAGGTAACGATTGTTGCTTCTGGCTGTTTTTTCAGCCAGTCTTCTATTTTCGCTGTTGCGTTGCTGGTCTGCTCAATAGAGGTGCCGTAAGGCATCTGGACTTCCACTAATACTTCCGGACGGTCAGAGGTGGGGAAAAATTGTTTTTTCACCAGCCCCATCCCCAGAATTGCGAGAGTAAAAATAGCTACAACGGTACCTGCCACTAACCATTTTCGCGCGATAACGCGGACCAGTACACGGCGAAAGCGGTTATAACGAGGCGTGTTATACATTGCGGCATGGCCGCCTTCCACTTTTGCAATATTTGGCAGCATTTTGACACCCAGAAAAGGCGTGAAAACGACGGCCACGACCCATGAGGCAATCAGGGCTATGCCTACAATCCAGAACATATTGCTGGTATATTCCCCAGCGGTAGACTGTGCGAAACCATTGGGCATAAAGCCAACGGCTGTCACCAGCGTACCGGCCAGCATTGGCGCGGCGGTATGGCTCCATGCGTAGGCGGAAGCTTTGATTCTGTCGTAGCCTTCCTCCATTTTAACCACCATCATTTCGATCGCGATTATGGCATCATCGACCAGTAAGCCTAAGGCAAGAATAAGGGAGCCGAGCGTAATTCGGTCAAAGTTTTTTCCGGAGGCTTCCATCGCGACAAAAACGACGGCCAGCGTTAGCGGCACCGCCGCTGCGACCACCACCCCAACGCGCCAGCCCATGCTGACAAAACACACCACCATAACGACAAGCAGGGCGACGAAGAATTTGATCATGAACTCATCGACCGCAGAGCTGATATTCACGGACTGATCGGTGACTTTCGTTAGGGTCATACCCACAGGCATGTTCTCATTGATTTTTGTCGTTTCGGCATCCAGCGCTTTACCCAGATCCAGGCCGTTCCAGCCTTCACGCATCACAATACCCAGCAGCAGCGCCGGTTCATGCTGGTTACGAATCTGTAAGGTGGGCGGATCTTCATAACCCCGTTCGACCGATGCCACGTCGGACAGCTTGAGCGTTTTGCCCTGAGCAATAAATGGCGTATCGCGGATCTTCTGCAGTTTATCGAAAGCACCATCGAGGCGGATAAAGATCTGTGCGCCGCGGGTCTCAATTGAACCTGCAGGTGTTAATGCGTTCTGGCTGTTTAGCGCATAGAAAATATCCTGAGGAGATAGCCCCATCGTAGCCAGACGGTCATGGGAGAAGGAGATATAAATCCGTTCGGCCTGTTCTCCGATAATATTCACTTTCTTCACGCCAGGTACATGCAGGAGTTGCTGGCGTAACGTTTCGGCATCACGCACCAATAACCGCTGTGGTTCTCCTTTCGCTTTCAGTGCAAAGAGGGCAAAAGTAACATCAGAGAATTCGTCATTTATCATCGGCCCCATTACGCCGGGGGGGAGATTTTTGGATTCATCGCCAAGCTTCTTCCTCGCTTGGTAGAACTCTTCCTGCACCTGAGAAGGCGGCGTCTTGTCCTGTAGTGACAGCGTGATAAAAGCCATGCCTGGGCGGGTATAAGTTTCCGTGCGGTCATACCATTTGAGTTCCTGTAGGCGTTTTTCCAGTGGTTCGGCAACCTGATCCTGAATTTCCTGCGCGGTCGCTCCAGGCCAGACGGTGATAATAGTCATCTGCTTAACCGTGAAGGGAGGATCTTCAGCTCTCCCGAGCCCAAAAAACGAGAAAATGCCAGCAAGGGTGATGAGGATAATAAGAAACAGCGTGATTGAGCGCTCGCGCACCGCAAGCGCTGACAAGTTGAATCGTCCTTCGCTCATGGCTTACTCCCCGCCAGAGCAGCATCGTGTTGTTCAGCCAGGCGGACAACCTCACCTTCATGCAGAAGATGCGCCCCTAACGCGACAATCTTTTCACCAGGCTTTACGCCGCCAGTTACCCTGGCGGCATCGTCACCCAGACTAAGAACTTTAACGGGCTGCCATGAAACTTTTGTAGGTTGAGCGGAAATTCGCCAGACACCAGGACCTTTGCCCGCATCGTAGAGAGCAGCCAGAGGGACCTGCATTACCTGACTTCCCACTCTATTTTCGATGTGCAGCGTTACGGTCGCACCCAGCGGCGCGTTCGCCAGCAAGCCTTCAAGCACGTACCGCGCCTCAAATGTGCGGGTCGTGGCATCCGCTGAATCTGAAAGCAGACGCAACTTTGCAATGACAGGCTGATTTTGGTTGCCATAGAGCGTAGCCTGAGCTTCGCTGCCTAGGGCAGGGCGCAACGTTTCTGGCAGTTGCACAAGCGCCTCGCGCTGCCCGGATCTGGCAAGCCGGATGACCGCCTGTCCAGCACTGACCACCTGACCGGGTTCGGTGAACGTCTCCATAACCACACCGTCTGCATCGGCCTGCAGCAAGGCATAGCTCATCGCGTTAAGCGCCACATTTGCCTGGGCCTGAGCTGCACTAAGTTCCGCGTTGGCTGTATCTGCCGCAGCTTTAATCTGATCGTACTCCGACGCAGACACTACACCAGCAGCAACAAGGCCACGATAACGAGCCTCATCATTGGAAGCTTTTCTCCCACGCGCCCGGGCAGCATCCACAGCCTGTTGCTGAGCCTGCGCCTGTAATTTAAGGTCAACAGGATCTAGCCGCATCAATGGTTGGCCCCGTTTGACGGACTGACCAGTATCCACAAGACGTTCAAGGATTTTGCCCTGCACCCTAAAACCAAGGTCGCTTTGCGTTCGGGCAACAACCACGCCGGTGAACGCACGAGAAGTATCGATCGCACTCTCAACGGGTGCTGACCTTACCAGCGGAGGTCGCGTGCGCGGATCATCATTACCGGGGTTATCACCGCAAGCCACCAAGGCAAGTGGGAGGAGGAAGGCGGCAATATTGGCTGAATTAAGCCTGAGCATGGGAACCCTTATTGAATTAACAGGACGGTATCCACATTCTCAGACTAGTGACCAATAAAGTCAATGGTCACTAGTTAGGGTGACAGACTTCTTAGAATCAGAGATGAGAGTAGAACGGAAGCTGCCGGGGCTGCTTCGAGATTGTATTGTAATTGAACGGGACTCATGAAGGGCCGCATTACCAGGTATATCGCGTGTGTGGCTTCGTCAAGAGGCGTTTTTCGTTCGAACTCTCCAGCCTGCCTGCCTTCGACAATGATGTTCTCAATCAGTTTACGCAGGCGATTTTCATACATCTCTGTCGAAGGCCACTTATCCCGCGCCGCAACGGCGGCAATGTCGTAAAGTTTTCGATCGTGGAAAAACAGTTCGCTACCAGCTTCGGTGATCGCCCTAAAGAGTCGGCGAATTTTTTCGCTTACTGACGGGGCATCGGCTATCGCTGAATTGATTACTGCCATGATCATTTCAAGGCGGTTAGCGCAAATCACTTCGCCGATAGCCTGCTTAGAGTCGAAAAATTTATATATGTAGGACTTTGAAAAACCAATAGATTTAGCAAGCTCTGAAACGGTGGTTTTTTCATAGCCATAGTGTCCGAAATGTTCTGTAGCTGCTTCAACTATCTGGTCTCGGACGTTGTGATCAAGTGGACCACGTGATGAAGGAACGTTTATATTTTTAGTCATTTTTCCAGCTTAGCGTGATAGGCTCCGATTGACAATAAGTGACCATTTATTTTTTTGGTCACAGATTTAAATTGTTTCAAGGTGACGCAATGTTTTCTTTACATACTATTGCACTTGTAGTGAGCACTTCTTTGCTTGCCGGTTGTACTGTTGGGCCAGATTATCATCGCCCTGAGGCACCTCTTTCAAAGCATTATCAGGCGCAATCCTTTGTTAGAAAAAGCTCGGCATCACGAAATGACAGCTTATCTCACTGGTGGAAGAGTTTTAACGATCCGCCCCTAAATCAGTGTATCTCCGATGCGCTCACGCAGAACCTTGATCTCGCCCAGACAACAGCGAAACTAGCGCAGGCTCAGTTCACCATCCCTGTGCTTCACAATGGGGCTTGATGCCGCCATGAATGCCCTTGATGTCATACTCAGTACTCTGCCCGGCACGCATCGTACTGTACTGAAATCGATTGATATGATCCCGCAAGCCCTTCAAATAACGGCTATGGGTACACCTGTCGATCTGCTTGCGTCAACGAGTCTGTACGAGGCATGGGGATTGGACCGACGTTGCTGTGTCATATTAAAAATATGGCCTATAGACAGGGGAAAAAACTTATTCTTGATATTATTGCAGATAATGAAGGTGCACGAAGACTTTATGAACGCAATGGCTTGTTCGAAATAGGCCGGAAATCTTTCATTTTGTCCGCCCCACTGCTTGGTTTTCGACAAGCAGTCAGGATGCAGTTCAGTAGTCACATTCCTGATTAAGTATCCAGAGTGAAATAACATTGAGTGCTCCAGGTGAATAAGCATATTGCCCGGACAATAGAAATACGCCCTGTTTCCACAGAGGAAACTGAGAGGGTAGCTGGTAATCAAACCATTTGCTGCGCAGAAGTCCGTGAGTTGCATTGGGGACCAGCCGTATGCAACGGGGGGTGTCCACGGGTAATGCTCTGGTCCAGAAAGCTATTGTTTCATTAGGATCCACATTTCGGTCAGCGTCTCCCATTATGATCAACGTTGGCGTATGCATCTCTGAGATATATGTTGTCGCATCTGCGCGAGAATTCCTGCGCTCAAAGTCTTGCCGCGTACAGCGCGATAAGCATGGGCGCGAAGCCGTTTCTTCCGTGAATAGCCTATCAAAAGTCTCTGCTTCAAGCTTTTTAGCATTCTGAATATCAACAGCAGTTCGCCCCTCAGATTTAAGCCGTTGTTCCGTAAAATATATCCCTTGGTTTCGCCAGTTTATCGCTGCACCGGCCAGCACAACAAATTCGGGTGCTGCCAGTTGACTTGCATGCGGTACTACCCAGCCAGCCTGCGAAAAACCAAGGTATCCTACACGACTTCTTTTCAATTCAGGTTGTTCTTTCAGTTTTTGTAACGCGAGGGCAGCCTCTTCTGCACGATCAGGCATTGTCTGTGCCAGCCAGTTACCGGTACTTGTTCCTATGCCGGGTTTATCCCATGAAAAAACGGCTATCCCCTGTGCAACAAGGAACTTAACGAGTGGGATATATCCGTCCCCTGACCAGCGGTCCTGAGCACCATCACCGTGAACGATAAGTACAACTGGGGGATACTTTTTATCAGGAGGAAGAATCAGCGTACCTTGCAGAACATCCTGATGATGTTGAAATGATATGATTCGCTGTTGTCCATAGCCAGAAAGGTCAAAATCAGATAAACGAATGAAGAAAAAAACGGCAAAAAGGATGGCTATTGCAAAAAAAGAGGTAAGATATTTCATTATATGTCTCTTTTCTAACTCATTAATATTTAAATGGATTTAATTTATTACTTGATCAATATCCAGATATAAAATGTTCCGATGAAAGGTTGGAAATATTGCAATATTCTCTTCATTTTTAATAAATTTCAATGCACAGGGGGCGGACCACTATTATGCGAAATGCAGGCATTAGCTAATTACTATGAGTTGCCCGGTGCCAGAGCGGACATCACAAACCTTACCTTGGATTTATCAAAGGGGAGCAGATCAATTTCTCAGATTGTTTTGATTGATGTGGCCGTATACAAATCAAATTCGTTGGTTTGATCAATTGTATGAAGGCAGAAAACTGCCTTATCGAGCACGTTATTAAGATGTGACCTGAAAATTTATGAACATTTTATTGAGTCTCTGAGGATTCAATCCTCATGGACTTCCTGACTGAGAATACGGGAGCGGCAAACAGCCAAAATCTCATCTGCCAGAGCGGAATCGTCAGGGCAAGCACGCGATAACACAAGTGCACCGACAAGATGTGCAATAGTGTCAATCAGGTCGGCACGCGTTTTGCTTCCCGCTGCATTTCCATTCGCTAAAAGAGCTAGCTGAGTTTCAATTCCGGTCTCAAATGTTGCCTTAATGGATTCAGACAGGCGTGCTGTATCGGTGCCAAGTGCCGACATCACGCACCCCTTTCCCATAGAGTCGCGATGTTGGCGGGATAGGTAGTATTCAATAAATTTTTCCCGGTCCACACCCACTGTATTTTCTGCGGATTGTGAAAAACCGCAGCTCATCGCCTCCGACATCAAATCAGCCTTGGAACTAAAGTGCTTGTAGAACCCGCCGTGAGTTAAACCTGCTGCTGACATCAGTTCCGCTATTCCCACGCCGTCATAGCCCCGTTCACGAAACAACACTGAGGCGGTTTCAACAATACGCATTCGGTTTTCACGAACCTGCTCTTTAGAAACTTTCATCGTTTCCGCATCCTCTCCTAAGAATTCATGTCATAAGTATACATTGATGATGATCGTAATCAAACCGTTTGACTTTTTAGATTATGATCATCATCATTACATTGTGTTTTCACACATCACTTAGCAGGGGAACTTACATGACGAATCGACAATTATTTCAACCCTATAATCTGGGGCCAATAACGCTCACTAATCATATTGTGATGGCGCCGCTAACACGTAATCGTGCCGCAGCGGGTCTGGTACCCAATGAACTGGCAGCGACGTATTACGCTCAGCGTGCAACTGCGGGGTTGCTGATTACTGAAGCCACGCAGATTTCCGCACAAGCGCAGGGCTATCAGGATACGCCGGGGATATACACGCAAGCTCAGGTCGATGGCTGGCGCAGGGTGACTGACGCCGTGCATGCCAAAGGTGGGCGGATATTTGTACAGTTGTGGCATGTAGGGCGAATTTCTCATGTCGACTTACAGCCGGATGGCGCTGCGCCGGTTGCTCCGTCCGCTATCCGTGCCGAGACTAAAACCTTTGTGAACAATGGATTTTCCGACGTCTCTGTGCCTCGTGCGCTTGAGCTAAGAGAAATAAAAGACATTATCGACGATTTCAGAAAGGCATCTGCAAACGCCATTGCCGCCGGATTTGATGGCGTTGAGATCCATGGCGCAAATGGTTATCTGCTGGAACAGTTCCTAAAAGATGGCGCTAATCAGCGTACTGACGAATACGGTGGTTCTATTGAGAATCGAGCGCGCCTGCTGTTAGAAGTGACGTCTGCCGTTAAAGATGAAATTGGCGCTGAACGCACAGGCGTGCGTATTTCACCGGTTTCACCCGCTAATGCGATTTCATGCAGTGATCCACAGCCGCAATATGACTACCTCGCTGAGCAACTCGATGCGTTAGGCATCGTGTACCTCCATGTGGTTGAAGGCGCAACAGGCGGCCCCCGTGATGTATCACCTTTCGATTACGATTCCCTGCGTCGACGCTTTAAAAACACCTACATCGGTAACAATGGCTATGACTTGGCGTTGGCGTCCACTCAACTTGCACAAGGCAAAGCCGATCTATTCGCGTTCGGACGCCCATTCATCTCCAACCCAGATCTAGTCGAAAGGCTGAAGACGGGAGTGCCTCTGGCCGCACTTATCCCTGAAACGCTTTATGGCGGTGGTGCAGAAGGGTACACCGATTACCCATCGTTTACAGAAGTCAGCCAGTAGACTCGCGGGTATCAAGTTTCTACCTACATACATCCCATATTGCGGGTTCTGTTTACTCATTAATAAAGAAGATCAACCTATGACCAAATCATCAGTCCTCATCACAGGCGCCTCTACAGGTATTGGTGCTGTATACGCTGAACGGTTCGCCCGCCGGGGGCACGACCTTGTTCTGGTCGCTCGCGACAATGCAAAGTTAGAGATGCTTGCAAATCGTCTGCGACAAGAAAGAGGCATTTCTGTTGATGTTCTGCCTGCCGATCTTACGCAAGCGGATGATTTAGCAGCGGTCGAAACTCGCCTACGCGACGACACTCGAATAGGTATTCTTATCAATAACGCAGGTATAGCGCAGTCGGGCAGTTTTACAGAGCAGGCGCCTGATTCGATAGAACGTCTTATCGCGCTTAACGTCACTGCCCTGACGAGACTTGCCAGTGCAGTGGCACCACGGTTTGTAAAAGCCGGCGAGGGTTCGATCGTCAACATAAGCTCCGTCGTCGGACTCGCCCCTGAATTTGCAATGTCGGTTTATGGCGCAACCAAAGCCTTTGTCCTTTTCTTGTCTCAGGGAATGAATTTTGAGCTGTCACCTAAGGGCATTTATGTCCAGGCGGTACTCCCTGCCGGAACTTACACGGAAATTTGGGAACGTGCGGGTATCGACATCAGTACCTTGTCCAAAATGATGGAAGTGGGCGAATTAGTTGATGCAGCACTGGTTGGCTTTGATCGCCGTGAGTTGGTTACCATCCCACCGTTACATAATGCTGCACGCTGGGACGCCCTTGATGCTGCGCGACAGACTCTGCTTTCGGACATCAAACAAGCTGAAGCCGCGGAGCGATATAAAACCCTTTAGTCGATACGGTGCACTGTGCAGAACAGTCTTCCTGCTGTGCTGCACAGAGATAAACCCATTATAAATTCTGTATGGCTTGTCTTCTCATCGCTGACGAGCAACCTAAAAAAACTCATGAGGGGCTAATTCAGCATGACAAACAAACGTGTAGCACTGGTTACAGGTGCTTCCTCAGGTATTGGCGAAGCATCTGCTAATAAACTTTTAGCGGCAGGTTATACGGTGTATGGCACGAGCCGACGTGGCTCGCTGGCAGGTACGCATCCATTTCCATTATTGACACTTGATGTGACGGACGACGCCTCTGTCGAGGCTGCCATTGATGAGTTGCTGAGGCTGGAGGGGCGGATCGATATTCTGGTGAATAATGCGGGCTTTGGGGTTGCTCCGGCGGCTGCGGAGGAAAGTTCGATCGAGCAGGCCAGGCGCATTTTTGATACGAACTTTTTGGGCATAGTCAGGTTAACGCGGGCAGTCGTTCCTCACATGCGCCATCAAGGCTGGGGGCGTATCATTAACATCGGTTCGATACTGGGGATTGTTCCGTTGCCGTATGTGGCACTTTATGCTGCCAGCAAACATGCGGTCGAAGGGTATTCAGGATCATTGGATCATGAACTGCGCACGCAGGGCATAAGAGTCTCTGTCATCGAACCTGCCTACATAAAAACACGGTTTGAAGCCAATAATTTAGTACCGGATGCCAAGCTTGAAGAATATGAGCTTATTCGGGCTAAGCTGACCAAAGTTGTTAGCAAGGCAATGGCTGAAGCGGAAAGTCCAGAGGTGGTAGCGGAAGTGGTCGTTATGGCTATTCAGACTTCACGCCCCAAGTTGCGTTACACGGCGGGAACGTTGGCAGGAAAGTTGAATTTCATTCTCAGATTCGCGCCTGCAAAATTTTTGGATAAAGTGGTGCGTAATAGCCTTCAGCTTGATATGAAATAATAAGAAATAGGGCAAGTTTGATCAGCAAACACGACAGGGCAAACACTCGCCATAAAACGGCCATTTCCAGCGCCGTTTTTGGGTAAACACAAATATCTGATTTGTCTGTCGCTGACTGAAAAATAAGTGACCTGAATGTTGATGTATTCAATGGGTGCTCTTTTAGCTATGCATCCATCCTTCGCTCATCCCGTTGCCCGTGGTAGATAGTCAGTGCCATAGGGTAATCCGCCATATTAATTTTTTTTCCTCTTCGTTGCATGTATAAAAAAATCAACTAAAATGTTAATTAAGTGATCTTGTTTTGTTGCTTAATTGTAACTTTAACAGTGAGGTTTATCATGAATGCTTATAAACTCGCCTGCATATCAGCCTCAATTAGTTTTCTTTTGTTCACTAACATTCCCCTCTGCAGCGGAGCAACTAGTGGTGTGATCCATATCGTAGGGATGATCGTTGAAGATGGCTGTACCATCAATAACTCACAACAAACTGTACACATCGAGTGCTTCAACGACGGGAAGGAAATAGAGACAACAGCATCGATTAATTCACCGGAAATTAACTTCCCTACAGGAAAAGTTACGGGTATTAAGTGGCTTCATGCCAACCATGACCTTGGAATCATGAATGTAGAATATGAATAAACACCACCAGCATCAGAGATAATGCCCTCAGTGTCTGCATAGTTGTCATTGTGCCAAGAAGGAAGGTGACAGCCTGCGGGGGCTGAGGTTTTCTTGCTGTAATGTTCTAATCGTTGGTAACCAATGGTATTCATCTTTTGTATTAGATTACTGACACACCAGTGACTTAAATATATACCTTTTGCAATGTTGCAAAATACTGTCACAGCGGTACGACGTAATCCACATTTAGTAGCAATCGGACTGGCACTGCAGCCAGTCTGATTGCCTGCAATATTAAGGATTAAACAACCAAACTCAACAGTAATACGATTGCCAGCCCAACAACCGAGTTAGTTAGCTCCAGTAATCCCCATGTTTTAAAAGTGTCTTTAATCGACAGACCAAAATATTCTTTAAATAGCCAGAATGCAGCATCATTAACATGGGTTAAGGTGTTACTCCCTGAAGCTGTTGCCAACACCATTAGCGCAGGATTAACATTAAAAGTAGGTATTAGTGGACCGACAATACCGGCAGCAGTAATAGCAGAAACAGTTCCTGCACCTGTCGCCAAACGTAACAATACAGTAATAAACCATGCCATGATCAGTGGTGATACTGATGAGTTTTTCATCATCTCCGCAATATAGTCACCAACGCCAGTATCGACAATTATTTGTTTAAATGCACCACCTGCACCAATAATAAAAACTACGAGTGCTACTTTTTCAATGGCTTCAGTGTAAGAACTCATTACTTCAGTCATCGATTTATTACGGAAAATACCAAATGCAAAAATACTGATAATTACTGTAATCAGCATACTGATCTGTGCACTACCGATAAAACTCAAGAAAGTGAATAAATCCCCATTTGGTGTAATGTAAATTTTAATTATTGTAGCTAAGACAATAATGATTGCAGGGGTTAGAGGAACCAGTAAACTGACGGCAAAACTAGGCATTTCCTCTTCAGTAAAGACTTTGGATGATTCAAGTAATGGAGGAATAGGGCGATCTAAATTACCAAGTATTTTGGGTAATAGTATACCAGAGCAAATGACTGTGGGAATCGCGACTATGATACCGTATATATATACCATGCCTATATCAGCATGGAATGCTGCAACTAATGCGGTTGGACCAGGTTGTGGCGGAAAGAGGCTATGGGCAGTTGTTGCTGCTGCAACCATAGTTATACCTAACTTCAGGAAGGGTATTTTAGCTTCTATAGCAATACTAATCACCAACGGTGCCAATATTAAGAATGCGACTTCATAGAACATCGCCAAACCAAAGATAAGCCCAATTATTAATATTGCCCACTGTACATTCTTCGGACCAAATTTTTCCAATAATGTGCTGGCAACGCGCTGAGCTGCACCTGAGTCCACCATTAGCTT
Organism: Yersinia sp. FDAARGOS_228; assembly: GCF_002073315.2. NCBI lineage: Bacteria > Pseudomonadati > Pseudomonadota > Gammaproteobacteria > Enterobacterales > Yersiniaceae > Yersinia > Yersinia sp. FDAARGOS_228. Next base: position 4,169,491 of record NZ_CP020409.2, on the reverse strand, counting down.
GCCTAATATCGCGCCGAAAAGAATAATCAGAGCTAAGTGGCCTAAGGTACTTCCAACCCCTGTTTCTATCGATTTATTAATTGAGGCTAATGGGTGGCCTTCTAATAGCCCAACCGTAATTGCCGCAAGTAACAAAGCTAGCATGCCATTAATTTTGAATTTAATATTTAAGACAAGTAATACCAATACACCAACTACTACCCATAGAATGGGTAGGGATTCTATTATCCAGTTCATATTATTTCCCTGTATTTTTACTTTTCTTATACATATATAATGTATGTCATATTATATAAAATGAGCATCAATGATTAAACTACTGGTCTACAACTTTAACTTTATTGGTGTGACATGTTGTATATGTTATATGACAACATTCCTTTGAAATGTTTGACTTTAATCACAAAATCAAATTTAACTTATTAAGTTTGATCAAAGACGGACAGTCGAAAGACACAGATCCAGATAATGCGTACTCAGGGATTTGGAGTTACAGAGATAGTCAGGACAATGGCGATAGGTTATGCAATAGTCTGTAATATCATCAATTAAAATAATGGATTAGAGCAGTAACGCGATTTTGCATCGTTGAATTTAATTAATTACTTTAGAAATATAACATAATAATAATAAATGTTTTTCAAATATCAGATGGCACTTTTTTTGGAGGGGAGGTGCTGAGAACCTGTAATACCACGCGGTATGCTGGTATGAATACCTTGCTATACACAAGCAGCTTAGGCAGCTATCTAAACAATTTACTGAAGAAATTCTAATAATATCTATCCACCATATTATCTTTTTTTGTTCCCTTCACTCGCCATATTAGTGCAATTAAAGTATGGAATATTCATTTTTAACATTAGGTAAATAACTTATATGTTATTTACCTAATAAGATATTTCTTGTTTTGTAGGAAATATCCTATCTATTAGTATTTATGAATCCTGAAATCAAAAACGGTTAGTGAAGTATCCTCATAAAGAAAACATCTTTTGCTGACTTCTAAAGTGGATATGATGATTTTTTTTGTGAAATATGTTGCATTTTCTTTAAAAAATTGTTTTTATTTTGTTGTTGGTTAATGATAATCCAGATGTAAAATTGTACTTCCATTTGTAAATATTATCATGGTTTTTGAAAATAGTTTCATAGCGAAAATATTCTAAATAGTTATTAAAAACAGCCTGACTTTTGATGATTTTTAGTGATTTTCTCAAAAGTTACCATCTCAATCTTAAAGCTTTGTCAGACAGGTATTTGAGATGAAATACATCTATACCGCTATGTTACGACGTTTCTATTGGAGGGTTGTATTATGAAAAACCATTTAACGACAAGGTTTCCGTATATTTATACATTGCAGTCTACATGGGAGAGATACGCAGCAGTCTTTTTGAGAAATAAAACCGCGAAATAATCGCGGCCAGTATGATGAGAATGGTAGGACAACTTCGGGAAGAGACTCGAGTCTGGCGATAAAAGTATCACTCAGCAAATGTTTTTAAACAACATAGTCTGTAAGGATGACTAATATGGACAAGTCTGAACTGCTTAAACACCTTCATAATATCAATTTGTCATATTTGCTTTTGGCGCAACGTTTGATAAAGGATGAAAAGGCGTTGGCAACATTCCGTTTGGGAATTGATGAAGCGATGGTCGATGTATTGTCAAAACTCACATTGCCACAACTGATCAAATTGGCAGAAATCAATCAACTGATCTGCCATTTCCGTTTCGACGATCATAGCACCGTTGAGCGTTTGACCAAAGAGTCCCGTATCGACGATCTGCAACAAGTCCATACGTGTATTTTGCTATCAAGCCAGTTACAGCAAAAGTTACCGGGTAAAAGGGAGAGTACAATGATGAGGGGGGCTGATGATGAGCAAAAAAAGTATTGTTCAAGAAGTTAAAGAGATTCAACTTGCCATGGAATTGATCTCTTTAGGCGCACGCTTACAGATACTGGAAAGTGAAACGCAACTCAGCCGTGGCCGCCTGGTCAAACTGTATAAAGAGTTACGTGGTATATCCCCTCCTAAGGGAATGCTGCCATTTTCTGCCGATTGGTTTATGACATGGGAACAGAACATTCATTCATCGATGTTTTATAATGTTTATCAATTCCTACAGAAAAATAGGCAATATCAGAAAGTAGAAATCATTATCAAGGCTTATTATTTATACTTGGAACAGTTTCCACAACAGCTTGGTAAAAAACCATTGTTATCCTTGACACGGGCTTGGACATTGGTGCGCTTTGTCGACAGTAATATGTTACAACTTTCCGCCTGCAGTTGCTGTGGTGGTGCTTTTATTACCCATGCGCATCAACCCATTAGTTGTTTTATCTGCAATTTATGCCACCCTCCATCCCGCGCAGTAAAAAAACGTAAACTTTCTCCGAACCTGGAAAGCATTGCGTATATTCCAGGCTGAGCCTAAGTATTACGGTCGCCTAATGGCGAGGTGCGTTTGGTGAATAAGGTTTTTGGTCTCTCTCTGAGCCCTTTTTGAAGGGTGAAACTCAGATCAAAAACTTATTTGCAACAGTGCCATAAAAGTCGTGCTAACACAGTGGTGGTGAGAGTGATAAAGTCGCTGGCGACATTATTTCACAAGCTCGATTCGTTCTGGGTTATTAAGATTCTTGCTGGTAATTGCAACAGGGCTAACCAAGACATCTGCTGTTGCCGGGCGAGCACCCGTACGGATGTAATCGGTCCGAATTTTTACTGCCTCTCGGCCTTGTTTCCCTTGGGTATTGATCGATTGTTGTGGTGAGCACACCGTCTCGTACTGCCTTCAGCGCATCAGTTGAACCATCGTAACCCAAGATAGCCATTTTGCCTTTTAAGCCTCGCGCTTCAACATTAGTCTTCTTGGTAAAATAATAGGATTTGACTATATCATGAGGGAAAATATTTGAAATGGCAGTTCTACAGAATAATTTTGTCTTTAAATATGCGAAAAATAAAATATCAATTTCAGCGAATAATTAGCTAAAGAATATAATGATATTGACAATATGATTATCGAAGGGCGATTACCTAGCACCGGCAGCTAAGATATTAAAATCAGTCAGGTTCACCATGTTAAAATCATACCGGTCGGCAACGGAGAGTATCGTCTGAAACCGGTATGGTGTGGGGCTGCCCTGAGCGAGGGAAGGGTAACACTGGCGAATCCGGTCTGCTGCGGGGCGGATAATTAGCATGAGCCTCAATATGCCGATATCTGATGTAGAGAACATTACTTAAAAACACGCTGATTCTATCAAATAAACCACTGCTTACTGGCTATTGTCGCAGCGCCGCTAGCACCGTTAAATGCTGACGATGAAGCTTGCACGAAGCGCACCACGTCATGGGAAAGCGGGCGGCGCAAATAAGTTCGTATTTGCCGGATCAACGCTTCTAGTGGGAAACCTGACATATCCATCACCCCTCCGCCGAGCACTATCGCATGGGGATCAAACAGGTTAATGCTGGTGGCAATAGCTTTTGCTGTTCGTTGCATAAATTGCACAATAAATGGCTGCCCGGCGGCATAGAGAAACAGTTCATTTAGCTCAAATTCGCGCGGCGTGCTGTCATACCATCGGCGTAACGCCAAACCGGAGCAGGTGGTTTCCAGACAGCCGTAATTGCCGCATCCACACTGCTTTTCATCATCCCCCATGGGGATATGGCCCAATTCACCTGCCACGCCGTGTGCTCCAGTCCAGGGGGCGCCATTCATCCAGATAGCAAACCCCATGCCGGTACCAAGATAAGCACCGAGGACCAATTGCTGCTCAAGTTGATGTTCATGTACGTCATAGGAGAGTTGCATATTAACATCACGCTCGAATTGAACCGGGCAGTGTAGCGCTGCACTCAGCTTATCGGCCAGCCCCGCCAGGTCAGTCGGGGTTAACGGTAAATTTGGCGTGGAAATAATGCTCTTTTTGTTGTTCTCTACCAGTGCCGGGAACCCCATGACCAGCCCTTGGCAGCATGCATCATAACGTTCAAGATATTGATGCAGTCGGGCGCTTAATCCAGCAACTAACCCCGATGCAATGACATCAGCGGTACGTAACTTCTCACAATGGAGCATCGCACCATCGCGCTTGAGTAAACAAAAGCGGATATGGGTCGCCCCCATATCGACCCCGATCACCACGTCATATTTAGGCATGCTGTAACACCTCACTCTTGGCATGAATGATTTGTTGCGACATCAGCGCCCAGGCTTTATCGATATCAGAGGCATGATTGAACAGCCCGGAAGAGCCAACAATCAGCACATCGGCTCCAGCCTCAATCAGGCGTTGGTAAGTTGCCTGATTACAAGAACCATCAATTTCAATTTCATAATTAAGCTGGTTTTTTTCACGCCAGGCTTTCAGCTCAGCAATTTTATCTAACATTTCAGGGATAAATGGCTGCCCGGCAAAGCCTGGGTCCACCGTCATGACGGTTATTTTGTCTGCTTTATGAATGTAATATTTCATGCTATCGACCGGCGTTTCTGGATTGAGGATCAGGCCGACTTTCATCCCTAAACTGCGGATCTCCTCGATCAAGCGAAATGCTTGCCCGTTGAGAGTTTCTGGGTGCAGCGTGATAAAGTCTGCGCCTGCTTTTGCTAAAGGCGCAATGTAATCCTGCGGGCGTGTCACCATTAAGTGGCAGTCCAGTGGTTTGTTGGCGATACGTTTCACTTGGCTGACGAAAAAGGGGGACAGTGTCAGGTTAGGCACAAAATGGCCGTCCATAATGTCGATGTGAAAATAGTCCGCATTTTGGTCAATAAATTCAATCTGCTCTTTAAACTTCAGCAAATCCATACACATTAGGGAGGGAGATATCTTCATTATCGAGTCCTTACTTACTGATAAGTCGGTCAAGGGCGACAGCGGCAATAATCAGGCCGCCCATCACCACCAGTTGGTAATAGGTTTGTACTTGGAGAATATTTAGGCCGTTATTGATGGTGCCTATAATTAGGCCACCAATAACCACTGAAAAGATGCGCCCCTTGCCCCCGAAGAAGCTGGTACCGCCAATAATGGCACTGGCGATGGCATAGGTTTCAAACCCCATCCCGGCCAGCGGTTCAGCCGCGCCAAGGCGCGCTGTCGAAACCACACCAGCAAGACCGGCACAGATACCCGAGATGATAAACACCACTAGCATGTGAAATTTCACATCAATGCCTGAATAGAAAGCGGAGTTTTTATTGCCACCCAGGGCGTAAATATTGCGACCAAGACGTGTACGGGTGGTCAGAAACCAAAGCAATATGGCGATAAACAGGGCAAATAACACCGGGACGGGGATGCCTAACACACTGGCAGCAAAGAAATTTACAAACTCAAAGGAGAAGCCATACACCGAGTTGGCATCAGAAATCACCAGGGTGATACCGCGAAAAATGGCATTGGTGCCCAGAGTGATGATGAAAGGGTGCAGGCCGGTCCAGTTGACCAGACAGCCATTAATGGCCCCCAGTGCCCCACCTACCAGCACACCGCCAATCAGTGCTGCAAATATTGGGTCTACCCCAGCTAGCATCAATTTTGCGGTAACCATGCCAGACAGTGCCAGAATCGCACCAACAGATAAGTCGATCCCCGCCACTAAAATGGCAAAGAATTCCCCCATCCCAATTAATACGGTGACTGAGCTTTGGACGAATATTTGCGTGATGTTATTGGTAGTAAGGAAATACTCCGACGAAATAGAGCCAAAGATAGCCACAATGATCGCCAGAATGAAAAAAGTGCCGTATTTATCCCAAAACGCGGCGAAGTTAAACGGCTTTTTCCCAGCCGTATCTGATTTCACTCTTGTGGTAATGCCCATGCCATAATCTCCTCTTCGCTGATGTCATCGCGGTTGGTCAGGATTTGCGTCAATCGCCCTTCACAAAACACCGCAATACGGTCGCAAACGGTAATAATTTCGGGAAGCTCAGAGGAGACCATCAGAATGACTTTCCCCTCATCCGCAAGGGTGCGCATCACTTTATAGATCTCGGCTTTAGCACCCACATCAATACCTCGGGTGGGTTCATCAAAAATAATCACGTCGGGATGGCAACATAACCATTTAGAAATCAATACTTTTTGCTGATTCCCGCCAGACAGTTCTGTGATGTTTTGCGATACAGAATGGCACTTTAGTGCCAGCAGGCTTCGTTGTTCTTCGGCAATTTCCTGCTCAAGCTGTGGCTTAACCAACCCCATTGCACCTTTGTAACCCCCTTCTTTTAAGCTATGGCTGATAGCCATATTTTCAGCGATAGAGAAATTGCCGAAAAAACCGTTTTCACGCCGGCTTTCAGTGATATAACCCATGCCTTTCTTCAGTGCATCCAGCGGGGAGCGGGGGGTGATATTTTTGCCATTCAGCCAGACTTCGCCATGACTGGTTTTGTCGACACCAAACAGGCAATTCATTAATTCGGTGCGGCCGGAACCCACCAAACCGGCAAACCCGAAGATCTCGCCACGGCTGACAGTAAACGAAATATCGCGGACTTTTTTCTTATCGCGACTGGTCAGGTTTTTCACCTCAAACACCGTGTCGCGTACCACGTTGCCGGCATTTTCTTTGAAGGCAATAAAGCGGTTTTGTAATTCGCGCCCGACCATCAAGCGCACAATATCGTCGTTGGTAACATCCTGAATCATGCCGCTACACACACTGCTACCATCTTTCATTACTGTATAGCGATCGCAAATACGGCGGATCTCATTCAGTTTATGAGAGATATAAACAATAGCAGTGCCCTCCTTGCGCAATTGATTCATAATTAAGAAGAGGTAATCTACCTCTTTATTTGTCAGTGATGAGGTTGGCTCATCCATAATAATGACTTTAGCATCAAGCATTAATGTTTTGGCAATTTCCAACATCTGTTTATGACTGATGGATAAATTAGCCACTTTTTCATCAAGGCTGACTTTTAAACCCACGCGCAATAACATTATTGCTGCCTGGATACGCATCTTTCTCCAGTCTACAATGTTTATACCGCAGACTTTTTTCGTCAAGTGACGGCCAATATAAAGATTTTCTAACACCGTCAATTCATCAATAACACTAAGTTCCTGATAAATGATTCCGATACCTAATTGCGCTGCCTGTTTATGGTCCAGTTTGTCGTAATTAATATCATTAATAGTTATTGATCCACTCGTTGGGGAATGAATGCCTGATAATACTTTCATTAACGTTGATTTACCTGCGCCATTCTCACCTAATAACGCATGAATTTCATGCGTGAAAACAGTTAAATCAACGGACTTTAAGGCATGAACCGGCCCAAAGGATTTGCCGATCCCCGCCATAGAGATATAAGGCGTGACCATATAATCACCTTAGTTTTTTATTTCTACCGAAATCTACCCTTACCCGACCTAACCCGTAAGAGGAAAGCCGAGTGAATGGCTCTGCTCTCTAACCGGATATGGCCGGGTGGGTACGGCTATAACGCTATTTGGTGACCAGTACAGAATCCACCAGCGTAAACTGTGGTTGTTTATCCAATGGGATCACTTTCCCCCGTTGAACTGCTTCCACCAGCAGCTTCAACCCGGTAGCACCTATATTCGCTGGGTTTTGCGCTACCGTGGCGGTCATTTGCCCAGCATCGACCATCTTACGTGCTTCGGGTATTCCGTCGGTGCCGACAACCAGAATCTTGCCAACTTTACCTGCATTGGCGACCGCCTGAGCAGCCCCCATCGCCATGGTGTCATTGGCACAATAGATAGCTTTCAGATTGGGGTTGCGCTGCAAAACATTGGTGGCGACATCTAGCGCTTTAATACGATCCCAATCAGCAGGCTGACTGGCAACTAATTTGATTTGGCTGGCTTGCTTAAATGCTTCGGTTGCTCCTGCACGGCGTGCTTCACCAGAAGCGTTACCCGCTTTACCTTCGATAATAGCGACTTCACCACCGGTACTGCCTAATTTATCAATAATAAAAGCCGCTCCTTTTGCACCTACCGCATTATTATCGGTTGTGACAAAGGCCTCGACATTGCCTTTGGCTTTTTTCAGATTATCCATATCAATTTTCTCGTCAAGATTGACCAGATAAATTCCTTTTTGCCAGGCACGGGCCACAGGCATAACCAGGTTAACTGAAGACAGTGGCGCAAAGGCGATGCCTTTGTAATTTTTATTACTCAGATCTTCAAATAATTGCAGTTGAGACTGAAAGTCGCCTTCAGAGGGAGATGCAAATATATCCACACTGACACCTAATACTTTTGCCTCCTCTTCAATTCCTTTTTTCATATCCACCCAAAAAGGATTAGAGAGCGTTTTTAAAATAACCGCATACTCTGCGGCAGCGAACGCGCTGGTGGATAACATCATACCTATGGCTGCACCACTAAAGAGTTTTAGAAGTTTATTCATGGCTCATTTCTCATTATAGGGAGAGAGTTCCGGCATGCCTTAAAATAGAGACATGCCGGTTTTTTATTACTATTATTTATCTCGTCGGAAAAAGTCGACAATAGCGCCAGTTTTTTCCAGATTAATTGTGGCTCGTTCAATATCTTGTTGTGCTACTGAAACAAAAAATGCATCTAATAATGTGAGTTGTAATATACGCGCTGAGGCGTTCCGCCCTAATAAAGGGGTCTCTGGTGCTGGCGAACAAATAATAAAATCAGCCAGTTTGGCAATAGGGGAGTGATAGCTATGAGTAATACAAATAATCTTCGCTCCATTTTTTTTTGCCAATTCTACAGCGGCTTTTAAATCACTGGTGCGACCGGAATGGGACACGACCAGCACTACATCACCTTCTTTCAGCAATGCAGCGGACATCATCATAATGTGTGCGTCTTGGTAAGCCTGACAACGCACACCTATGCGCAGTAGTTTATGCGCAATATCGGCACAAATGGGGTTCGAGCCGCCCACGCCGTATAAATCACGCTGTTTGGCACCGTAGAAAAATCGTGCTGCACGGTGGATTTCATCGACGTTAACGATCGATTGCCCTTCCATAATCGTGCGCAGGGTGATGTTAAATACCTTATTAACCACATCCTCTGGCGCTTCATCAAACGATAACTCGGCCGGTAACACCTGTTCAGACTGCGAGAAGTAATCAATCAACGTACTGCGCAGATTGCGAAAGCCGCTAAAACCCAGCAGTTTTGAAACTTTAACTATCATCGCTTCTGACACCATGAGGGTCTCGGCAACATCTTTAATCGCCGGTGCGGCACTCAAGTTCCCTGGTGTAAGAAACCATTCAACAATACGGCTTTCATTTTCCGTCATCCCCTCCTGCTTCATTCGTAGGTAGGGGGCGATACCGATCCCGTTAGGAATACCTTGATCAAACTCTGACTGACTCATCTCGGTCTCATGTCCAAAAATTGAAGACGTCACTATATCATCACAATGTGTTGACGAAATATGCAATCAACTTCACAGATTTTGATAATTTATAAAGTAACTATGTTTCGTGTAGTTTTGTGTTCGAGAGACTAAACATTATAAGTTAATTTATTTTTAATAAAATCAATCTGTTGAGTGCTCTGTATGGGTGCTATTTAACAGGATGGTCTTTATGTTCACTACACGGATTATTTAAAACTGATGATTATAGTACGTAAAATGGACACCTTAATGCCCGCTGTTATTGGGGTTTTTAACTAAAAGTATCGTTTTAGCTCACATAAAACTGAAATTTGTGAAGTTTGGCTTACTGACGAATGAGAGGTTATTCAATGAAAAGTATCGCTCTGGGTTGTGATCACGTTGGATTTATTCTGAAAGCGGATATTGTTGCTCACTTACAAACGCGTGGCATCAAGGTGATTGACAAAGGTTGGTGGTCTACAGAACGTACGGATTATCCACGTTATGCCAATGAAGTTGCTGAAGCGGTCACCTCTGGGGAAGTTGATGGTGGCGTCTTGATTTGTGGTACGGGCGTAGGTATCTCGATTACGGCAAATAAACATCCTGGCATCCGCGCGGTAGTGTGCAGTGAACCCTATTCGGCACAGCTTTCCCGGCAACATAACAATACTAATGTACTGGCTTTTGGTTCTAGGGTCGTAGGGTTGGAACTGGCTAAGATGATTGTGGATGCCTGGCTCGATGCAGAATTTGAAGGGGGGCGGCATCAAACACGGGTAGATGCCATAACTGAGGTGGAAGCACGGTTTAACGCATTGTAATAAGGCCGGCCACTATTTTTGCCGATATAAGAAGGGTTCTGTATCCCCCCATCTTGCGATGAGGGGATAGTCTTATTTGTTGATGCGCCCGATCATTTTGGTGAAGTTAAAGAAGCGCCCAGCTTCTATTGCCATCATCTTGCGGTCGCGAATAGCGTACTCATGGTCACATGCTAGCCACTCCTGCCATGCCTGATAGCAGCATTCACTCTCAGTACAGACATTCATTTGCAGAAAAGCACTTTGCTGCCACAACTGCTGCCACCAGTTAACGGTGAAGAAGTTCATGCCGGAATGCCAGAAGGGCGCCATTTCTGGCGGTATGCCGTGGTTAAAGGGCGCTTTCAGGCCAGGAATCAATATGGCGACGCCAGCACCCGCCTTAAGATAGGGGGCAAGATGGTAGTCGAAGAACATCGAGCTGGCACCGAAATAATGGTACGCATCAATACTTATCAGCGCGTCGAAGCTATTTTCAGCAAACGGTTTTTGGTGGGGAAGATCAGCAACATCCATATGTAATGGTGTAATTTGCTGACGGAATCCCATTGCTTCAAAGCGACTCGCGTTATCTTCAGCGGTAATCCACAAATCCATTGCCACCACTTCGACCCCATATTTACTGGCAAGATACATCGACGTCAGGCCAGTACCGCAGGCAAGATCGAGTACCCGCATACCGGGGCGCAAATTAAGGGAATCACATACTTCTTCAGCGAATAAAAGGGCATTGGGACCCATCATGTTAGCGTTAAGAAATTCTTGGGAAAATAATCTGTTCATCTCACTCTCCTTAGCGGTTATCCAGCTGTGCTCGGACGTTGTTCAGCCCTGTAGTATTGATACGGTAGGGCTGGCCCTGGGTGGATTTGATTAGTTTTTTGGTTTTGAGTTTTTTAAACACGTTGAGTGTGCAGTCACTGAGAAGCAAGCCTTCGCGTGTATAGCATTCAACGGAGATAACGCGGCCAGATGCATCGCGGACATGAGCTATACGTCCACCTTTGGCGAGTACATGTAAGGTACGTTGTTCTTGACGGGATAAATTCATACTGGAAAAACCTATTAATCATCATATGCAAAGCGTGCGAACACAGTAGTGTTCACATCCGATTTCAGTGCATTGATAACCAGCCCGGCCTCAAGGGGCGGGAAACTGATTATCTGATGATTACATTCTCCAGCATCAATGCCTCGGTATGAGTTGAAAGGTATTTACTGCATAAATGCTAACATAGGTTTTTTAGTTCAGGAATTATTGGTGCGTGAGAATGTGATCTTAGCAGGGGAAGTGGGGATATAGGTATCAGGCGAAAACGCAGCTATGAACAGATGTCTGTAACAGTGATGTCGATTATTTTTACTCGCTGAATGCATAGCCTTGACCAATGACAAGGCGGCCTATGGGGCAGCCACTTTATAATCAGGGCCGTTTGTCATCTCACTGGTGTTAAAGCATGGCTTATCAACTTAATCTTAATTGGCCCGAATTTTTAGAGAAATACTGGCAAAAACAACCTGTTATATTAAAAAATGCCTTCCCTAACTTCATTGATCCGATTACACCGGATGAACTGGCTGGTTTGGCGATGGAAGCGGAGGTAGATAGCCGTCTTGTCAGCCATACCAATGGTCAGTGGCAGGCCAGTAATGGGCCGTTTGAGCATTTTGATAACCTGGGTGAGACCGGATGGTCGTTGTTGGCTCAGGCTGTTAACCACTGGCATGCTCCGTCTGCCGAATTGGTGTGTCCATTTCGCGTGCTGCCGGACTGGCGTTTAGATGATCTGATGATCTCTTTTTCCGTACCGGGTGGGGGTGTCGGGCCGCATATCGATCAATATGATGTTTTTATCATTCAGGGAATGGGCAGCCGCCGTTGGCGCGTGGGTGACAAATTACCATTGAAGCAGTTTTGCCCACATCCGGCGCTGCTCCACGTTGAGCCTTTCACACCAATTATTGATGAAGACCTCGCTCCAGGCGATATTTTATATATCCCACCAGGCTTCCCACACGACGGTTTTACCCATGAAACGGCACTCAATTACTCTGTTGGATTTCGCGGGCCGAATGGCAGGGATCTGATCAGCAGTTTTGCTGACTATGCGCTGGAGAACGATCTCGGCGGTGAGCACTACAGCGACCCTGATTTAACCTGCCGGGAACATCCGGGTCGGGTTGAGGAATACGAGCTTAACCGCTTGCGCCAGATGATGGTCGACATGATTAATCAGCCGGAAGACTTTAAGCAGTGGTTTGGTCGCTTTGCTACCACGCCGCGCCATGAGTTGGATATCTCTGCCGCGCAACCACCCTACGAGCAAGATGAAATTGTTGGTGCTTTGATGGATGGTCAGATCTTGACGCGCCTGAGCGGCTTGCGTGTTCTGCAAGTGGGCGACAGTTTCTTTATCAACAGCGAACGGCTGGAAACAACCGATGCTAAAGCTGCCGATGCACTGTGCCGCTACACGATGATTGGCAAGAAAGAACTGGGTGAGGCGCTAAACAATCCAACTTTCATGGCTGAGTTAACCGAATTGATTAATCAGGGTTACTGGTTCTTCGACGAATAAGAATGCAATCAATAGTGGCTTCCGAATGCGAGTATCGTGACGCGATTCGGGGGCCGCAGTGATTTTTCAGCGTTATGCGCAAGCCAAAGATCCGGTTCAGTTAATAAACGCGGGGTATCTTTATAACCAGAGGTAATTTTTATTGGTGATTGTTTTTTATAAAGTTAATTCGGTTGGTAGCAGAATTAAATGTGGCGTGATTAAAATATAATAAAATTAATTATAAATGGTTTCTAACACGATCGGTGTGAGGGAGCTCGGTGCTATGGCTATTAATAAATAGCCCCACTTAATCTAAGTGGGACTTTATGCTATTATTTTATCTTAGTTTTTGGCTGTCTGATCAGCTGCGTTAGTGTTTTGGCCCTGGCTTATTGAGTAGGTTCCTTTATAACTATCACTGTCGCCGATATTTGCCATTGAAACAGTAGGTGCCAGGATAGCTGCGATAAGTGCGATTGCTGCGATGGTAGTTTTCATAATAAATTCTCTTCTATTTGTGTATGTGAAAGCGGGTTGCTTTCGATAGGAGTAATGTTACTCCGATCACAAAAATTGAATATCAAAGAGAATTGCTTATCTTGTTCAAAAAAAATGAATGACTAATTGGGTTAGCGGCTTGCTGAAGTTAGTATGGTGCTTAATTACGACTAAAAACACGTATTTAATTATCTATCTAACTGATTATCATTGTTTTTAATTGTTATTTCTAATTTTCAATAGCTGTATTTATAATCAAAAAAAGAGGAGTAAATAAAGTTTTTCCCGCATTGGCCCCCTATCATCCGAGGGTGCTGATGTTGCATCGACTAATCTCGTCACAGGTGACTAAATTCTAATTCGGCAGATAGTGCCGACCTCATTAGGCCATTCCACTTATACGTGGCAGAATATAAAAAATAAATACAACTATTTCACCTGAGATGATAAATACATAAATATGGATCGTTCACGCTTACTAAAGTTCCTGCTACCTTATCTTTGGCCGAAAAATAACCCTAAGCTTCGCTATTATCTGGTTGCGGCCGTGATCTTTATGGTGGTTTCCAAGGTCAGTACCACTCTGGTCCCACTAGCTTATAAGGCGATGGTTGATACATTAAGCAGTGAAAACGCCAAGATACTGGCTATTCCAATCGGTTTTATTATTGCGTATGGCATCGCGAGAATCAGTGCTTCCTTATTTGAGGAGCTGCGGAACGTCATGTTTGTACATGTCAGCCAGAATGCGACTCGGTTACTTGGCTTACGTGTATTTAAACAATTGCATGAACTAAGTTTGCGCTTTCATCTGGACCGACAAACCGGTGGTTTATCCCTATCAATCGAGCGTGGAACCCAAGCTGTCGCTACCGTACTCTCGCGCCTGTTGTTCTCTATCTTTCCCATTTTGTTTGAGATAACACTGGTTTCGTTGATCATGTGGCATCTGTTAGATGGCTGGTTTGCGATCGCGATTTTGGTGACGGTCGGCTGCTATATTTTGTTTACGATAATGGCCGTCAGTTGGCGAACCCGCTTCAGGCGTGAGCTAAATCAAGCCAATGCAGATGCAAACACTAAGTCTATCGACAGTTTGCTCAATTATGAAACTGTTAAGTATTTTGGTAATGAAGCGTTCGAAGCGCAGCGTTTCAATACTTCACGGCAACTCTATGAACATGCAGCTATCAAAAACCAATTCAGTTTTACCGCATTGAGTCTTGGGCAGACTGCCATTATCTCAATCGGGTTGGTCGTCATGATGACGATGGCGGCGCAAGGTATCACGCAGGGCAAAATGACTATTGGTGATTTTGTATTAGTGAATGCCTATCTGCTTCAGTTATATCAACCGCTTAATTTTTTTGGGTTTATTTATTCTGAAATCAGGCAAGCCTTGATCGATATGGAAAATATGCTCGACCTGCTGATGGTTAAGAAAGAAGTGACTGATAGACCAGATGCATTGCCTTTGAAACTGACCCAAGGTGAAGTCCGTTTTGCGTCAGTCAGCTTTGGTTATGATCCCCGCAGGCCTATTCTGGATAACGTGAGTTTCAGCATCCCTGCGGGCAAAACAGTCGCTGTAGTGGGTGCTTCCGGTGCGGGGAAATCAACTCTCTCACGCTTACTGTTCCGTTTTTATGATGTAACGGGTGGTGCTATTTACATTGATAATCAGGATATTAGGGCTGTTACTCAGTCGACTTTGCGCGAAGCGATAGGTATTGTGCCGCAGGATACCGTGCTGTTTAATGACACATTGCGTTATAACATTGCTTATGGCAGAACGTCTGCAACTTTTGCAGAGATAGAACGTGCGGCAAAACTCGCACATATTCATAAATTTATCACTAGCCTGCCAGATGGATATGAGACACGAGTAGGGGAGCGGGGGTTGAAGCTCTCTGGTGGCGAAAAACAGCGGGTCGCTATTGCGCGTACTATCCTTAAAAACCCCGCTATATTAGTATTTGATGAAGCGACCAGTGCATTGGATACGCAAACTGAGCGTGAAATTCAGGCTCATCTGCGAGAAGTTAGCCGCGATCACACGACGTTGGTGATTGCCCATCGATTATCAACAATCATTGATGCGGATGAAATTATTGTGCTGGACGCCGGTGCCATTGTGGAACGGGGCCGCCACGATATGTTATTACTTGCCAATGGGCGTTACGCCGCCATGTGGCAAAATCAATATCATGAGGAAGAGCAACTTGCACAATAACAAGCTGTTCTTAAGGGTTATTCAAAACAGCGCATTAAGATGAAGGTGCCGTCTTTTCGTTGGTATTGATTAATTTTTGGAACCAATTCTCTGAAATGCGCAGTGGCACAATGTATGTCTAACGCGGCTTGATCTGGCCACTCCTCGATAAAAATAAAATGGCCGGGATCTTTATGATTGATACATAAATCATAGGAAATACAAAGCGGTTCTCGCTTTGTTCTGGCGACTAATTCTTTATAGAGTGGCATAACATCGATAATGTGTTCCGGTTTTATAAAATCTTGAGCAATAACTTTTAGCATCTTCTTATTTGTGGGACCTAATTCAATGGATGATAAATAAAGAGCCATGCCAGAAAGCGTTACGCTTAGATAGCGCCCTGGCAATCATCTGATTGTTGGCGAATGTTACACCCCGGTAAAGTAGGTATAAGCGAATACCGCCAGTGCAATAGCGATCATAATCATGGTTGTCTTTCTCATTTCGGCTCCAGTTCGGTGGTCTATTTTTGTCTTGAGGTTAATCCCACAAGATAACGGAAAATAGCTTAAAAGGCACTGTTGTGCGGTTCAATATAAGAAAATGATCTCGCTTGCAGTAACGGAAAATTGATACCTGGCTGACACTTATATCACTGTGGCGAAGAAATTAATCATGATCCAGGGCGTAAGGTTAAAAATATCGGGAGCTTGCATCAATTGAAGTAAACAGACTGATGTCATTTTTAGTGATCTTGTTCACGGTTATGGATTGATGATTTGTGTTAATTATATTTGTGTGGTAGCGAAGTAGGGGGTGTGAAATGTCAGCACTAGAAAAACTGGTTTCTGAATATTGCCATACCAGCCTGGACTTTGTGGCATCCACGGTTGCTTTTATGGAAAGCCAAAAGAAGAACATTGATGTTGATGAAGTTGAGGCCAAGCTTTCGGTGGACGAGCGTGACTACTTCCACGAAAGATTAGCGCATTACAGGGGCATATACCGGCCTTTGTAGCGGTGCCTCAATGCTAAATAAGCCGCCTGAGGGCGGCTTATTCAATCATGGGCAGTCATTTTAACCAAGCGAATCGGTGATTAAGGCTTGTTGGTGGCGAGGTTCACCCTCGGTGCTTTAAACCCTGTAGTTAGCCCACTAAACAGTGCAATTAACTCACTTCCAACTGTCAGCGCCATTTCCTCAAGGTTTTCATTGGTCATTACTGAGATAAGTACCAGCCATTGGTGGTCACGGCTTGAACCACAGAAAATAGCGGCATCAGCTACTCAAAAAACACTCAAGTAAGCTAAGGTTAATACAGGCCATACACCGACTGTGGAGCCTGTTATGTACCGTAAAATAGACGGTAGTGAATACCAACGTATTTTTGTGGTAGGCGATATTCATGGCTGCTATAAAAAACTGATGGATGCTCTCGGTCGCGTACAGTTTGAGCGTTCGACGGATCTATTGTTGTCTGTCGGGGACTTGGCGGATCGCGGCTTGCAGAATATTGAGTGTTACGAACTGCTCACTACTCACTGGTTTCATGCTGTTCGTGGTAATCATGAGCAGATGGCAATTGATGTGCTAGCTGGAGGGGAGGTTGACACCTGGATAGCGAATGGTGGGCAATGGTTTTTCTTACTGGAAACCAGCAAGAAACTTCTGGTAGAGCAACTCATTAAGCGGGCAGAAAAATTACCTTTAATTATTGAGGTAAATACTGAGCGCGAGAAATATATTATCGCTCATGCTGATTATCCTTCAGATGAATACGTCTATGGTAAACCTGTCAGCGAGCAATTAGTGTTGTGGAGCCGTAAGCGGCTTAACGCGGCGATGGAAGGGGATAGTCGCAAAATTGCAGGGGCAGATAAATTTATCTTCGGACATACGCCGTTGGTGAAACCGTTACTGTTTAAAAATCAGCTTTATATTGATACTGGCGCGGTATTTGGTAATACGCTGACCGTGATTCAAATCCAATAGCCTGTGTTCGGGTTGTCGTTTTTTGCCTACTGTTGTGGTTTAACCGCTTTAAGTCGAGTGACGAACAGCCAGGGTTGCAGTGAGGACTTTTGGTAAAGCTATCGGCTGGCCTTGTGTACTGATCTGTCGGCCAGCCGCTATCAATTAAAATGAGATAAAACGGGACGTATACTTATTCAGTAATAGAATACGCGACAATAATACAGAGGCAGCGAATACTGATAGTAGCAATGTAAATCTTAGTGTGACGTCTGACAGATTATATGCGCTGGCAATGAAATAGAAAATACCATCATGCAGTATGTACACCCCGATCATTGAGGGGCTGATATAGGCCAATGTTTTCTTTATCCATTCATGTTTAGTGTCAAAGTTATCAAATATGACAAATAAACATAAACTGAGTATTAAAACGTGCAAGTTATCGAGGAAATAACCGGCATTAACGGTTTTATACACATGTATCGACATAAAACTTTCGTAAAAATACATTGAGATCGCGGTTGGCAGCAGTAGCACCTTAGCGGCGAAACGTATTCTTGGTAACTTTGTTATTTTCTGGCATATCTTCGAGCAAAGGAACCTACCAGCCATATAATAGAAAACCCAAGTCCATAATCTAAAATATTGTGGGAAATCAATTAAATATGGTCTTTCAGTGAAGGCACTGATCAGGTCAATCGTGACAGAGAAAATAACCAGACACGAAAGCGTTATTATGGCCGTTCGGTTACTTTTCAAAACCTTCGAGATTATCGGATTCAGCAGGTAAATAATGGCAATGCTGAACAAAAGCCAACTTTGTAGGAAGTATCCTCGTTTGAAACCATCCTCATTGATAAAATAGAAAAGGACGTTCCAGAAGATAATAATAGTTATTATAGACTTCAGCTTACGCAGGATATCCTGTTGATCTATCTCATCATTAGAGTCGATATAGCCAATGATCATGAAAAATAATGGAGTGGCAATAATTGATAAAAAGTACAGAACACTCATTACTTCTCCGCCAAGAAAACACTGGTCAGTACAGGTTTTACTTGCAGAGTAGAAAGTAACAGCAGAAAAGCAGCTTAACGTTTTTAGGGCATGTAAACCGACGTTTCTCATAAAGTAGTTTGACTTAAAATAAGGTTAACTGAGGGATGCAGCTTCATAGGGCGTATGGTTTGCATCGGGACCTTCCTATTCAGACTACTAATATATCTATATTTTTGCATACAATCCTGATGCTGTCACGTTTGTAAAACTTAAACAAAAATGAATAATAAGGAAATATTTCACAGAGAAAAAGACGTTTCCTACACCTTCCGGTGTTGACATCCTATATATATCTACACCCCCCTATGTTCTACTAACAAGTAGGGAAAAGTGCCGTGTTATCTATTTGTTTTGTAACGATATTAAATCGTATTCCAAACAGATATGAGTTAATTATTCATGGGATGCTGAAGCGCTAACGGGTGTGGCCAATATGATAAGCTGTATGATAGTCGATAACGATAAATATCAAACACTGGGTATGGTAACTGTCGTAAAAAAAATATTTGCATCGTTAGGTTTTAAAAAAGAGATTAAATTCTATCGAAAAGCATTTTATTCAGCAGATGCTATTTTTATTGGTGTTGATGAATTCAGTTTTTTCGAAGCGCTAAAGCGTTTGGATAAGGCCCCTTCTGAAGCAGATGTTTTTTTGATTTGTGATGCCAGACTGAATAGCTTTTTACAAGGTATCCCCAGATTCAGTAATGTAACTATGATTTTCAGAGAGGATTCGGTTGATACAGTGATCAACAAGATTACCGCTGTATTTAAACGAAAATTTCGTGGGCTTAAAGATAATTTAGTTGAACGGAAGGCCACTGCGGTGTTGGGGGTGGCGTCATCCGAGCGGCAGTATTTAACGCCGAATGAAAATATTGTGTTGAAGCTATTTAATGAAGGTTTTTCAGGCGGTGATATTGCCAGAATTTTGAAAAAGAGTGAGAAAACAGTTAGCGGACAAAAACGTTCTGCTATGAAGAAGCTAGGTGCTCGTACTGACGTTGAGTTGATTAAAATGTTTATGTTCAAATAGTTAATGAAAGTAACTTAATTCTTTATTATTTTGGCGTCGACACCAGAGAATATCAAAAGGATGTTCTTACGTTAGCGGGCAGGGATGCCAGCACCTAACTTTCCGGGTAGGCCGGACAGCCCCAAAGGCATTTGGGGCTGCTTGATGGTGTTGATATTTATCAGTTTTAATAAAAATAGAATCGGTATTAAATACTCTTCAACTTAGCAACCGTACTCTCGATATCAACTTCATGCTCAGAAAATGTATAAGTGACATTTTGGAATGTTATTATTGATAACATTTGCAATGGCACGGTTTTCTCTGAAATATCTTCTTCCTGCGGCCGGATTTTGTTCATCAGTAAATTTACTGAAAGTATGGTATTGGCTTTATCTACCTCGGCCTGTGCCGGGACTTCTTTAGTAAAAGTATTGAATGACTTGATGCTGGTGAGTTTGATTCTCTCGTTAGCAATGAATATGTATTTACTCTCAATTGCTACTTTTACAGCAAATGCTGACAACCCTTTGGTATTGGTTGTTGGCTCAAAGGTAACTTCAGCCCCTTTTTTGATCATCTCGGGATTAGCAACTTTAATAACGTGAAAATAACGGTTATCTCCGTTCTCATCGGTGATAAAACCAAAGCCTTTATCTTCAAAAAAAGTTGTTATTCTACCGTTCATCATGCATCTCATATTAGCGTATCCAATGGATAAGTATAATACAGGTGAATAGCTTTCAGATACAGTCTGTCAGTTCGCTAAGGCGCTTTTCAGCCCCATTATAGTGAGCTATAAAAGCAAAAAAATGTGGCTTTCTGTGCTGATAATAGAGCAATAAATCGGCGTTTTTCACTTTTTCTCTTCTTTTTGTGATCTCTGCTGTGGACAAAAAACAGTTCTATTGCTGTACTGTAGTTGACACACGATTTGTGTCCAACATTCACGTAAAGGTAAGTTTGATGTCTAAGATTAAAGGTAGCGTTAAGTGGTTCAATGAGTCCAAAGGTTTCGGCTTCATTACCCCAGAAGATGGCAGCAAGGACGTTTTCGTTCATTTCTCAGCCATCGCTAGCAATGGTTTCAAAACTCTTGCTGAAGGCCAGCGTGTAGAATTTGAAATCACGAACGGTGCCAAAGGCCCATCTGCTGCTAATGTTATCGCTATCTAAGTAGCCCATATTTATTAAAACCCGCCTCAATAGGCGGGTTTTTTATTGGCGGTATCAGTAAGGTAAAAACGGCTTTGTTGAATGATATGGCTTGAGTGGCTGTCTCGCCATCAACAAAAATAGCAATGAGGGGAGTGAGTCGTCTTAATTTAGTAGAGATAGATTTTGAGAAAAATCACTGTGATGGCCAGACAAAAAAGGGTTGCTAGCCACTCGCCCCGTTTCTTAGGTAATCCAAACATAGCGCTATCCGGTACGTCAGTCACCACCAGTGGCGAACTGTTCTCAACCAAGTGATTATCCAGTTCATAGATTAAGAAAACATTAAGATGATATCCGCAGAGATATGACTTTCTAGCCAGTGCACGTTTCCGGGTAATATTACGGACTACCTGGAAAGCTAAACTGGCTTATAGTTACGGTTCTTATAGTTGATAGCTATTATTTTTATAGTTAATAGTTATTATTGCCCCGCAAAGTGATTGACCAATATAAAGGCCAGCATCGTCATCGCAAGTGAACCCGCCAGGTTAAGCAAAACAGTTCCTGCCGCCCATGCCAGCTTGCCATCTTGGATTAGGTAAACCACTTCCACCGAGAAGGTGGAAAACGTTGTCAGGCCACCACAAAAACCTGTCGTGACCAGTAGCTTCCATACCGGGTCAATATGTGTAACGCGGGTAAACAGGGATAATGCCAGCCCGATGATAAAGGCACCAATCAGGTTTACCAACAGTGTTCCTACGGGGACATGGCTTGATAGGCTGTTTAGCTTCAGGCTTATCAGCCAGCGGGTGACGCTGCCCACACCACCACCAATAAATACTGCGAGTAATGTATTAAACATAAATACCTTTCATTATGGATACCGCATCGTGCGGGTAGTTTGTTGTTATTCGCGGGCTTTTCAGAAAGGCTTAGGCGCAATACTACGCACCTTAATGAAAAGGTTACGTAGACATCATCAGCCTTGAAGGGCGGTTATGGAGGAATGTCATCTCCAGATCTTGCGGTTAATAATACACTGACTTCCTGCATCTTGAAATCTATTGGGAATAGTTTTTAACTGGCTAGCTCAATACGGTTACGCCCATTATCTTTAGCCAGGTACAGTGCGGAGTCAGCAGCTTTCAACCATTGCTGATAATTAATCATATCGTGCCTGTAATCAGCAATGCCAGCACTCACTCTAAGTTGTAGGGTAGGGGCTTGAGTAAAGACTAACGCGGCCAGTTTTTCTTGAATTCGCGTTAATACTTCGCGGGTTTGTTCGGCAGTGGTATTGGGTAAAATAGCGCCAAATTCATCTCCACCATAGCGGCCGACAATATCAATGGCTCGCAGCCCCAGCAATAACTCCTCGGCAAGAATCGTAATAGCTTCATCACCAACCGCATGACCAAAGGTGTCATTTATGGCTTTGAAATTATCAATATCAAGTAAAATGAGTGTTGCGCCGTGCTGATAGCGCCGGCAACTGTCAAACTGATTATGCAACTGGTGTTCCCAATGCCTGCGGTTGTACAAACCAGTTAACCCATCTCTTACACTAATACGTAATAACTCTTCTTTGCTTTCGGCCAGACGCTTGGCGGTGCGATAGGTTACTAATCCGAGCAGGGAAGGGTAGATAATTATCATCGGCAAACAGGCATAAACCTGAAGTGGAGACGTTTCAGGTTTAAAGGGCAAATTAAATATCCATGCGGTCAATAAACTACAGGAGATTTGCAAGGCCAATCCTTTGCAAAAAATGTTCTTACCCCCCGAAGCAATATTATTCATACTCATCATGGATAGAATAACAACAGAGGGTAACGCATTGAATGACATGATTGCTACCCAGACACCACCCAGTGCTGAGTCTATTTTCATGTTGATTATTTCTTGATCAAACGGTTGTTCAGAGCGCAATGCCAGCAAGAATGCAATATGTGGCCATACCAAGCCATTAATAGCTAACATCAGCCATAGCCATAGTGGTGAGTTCTGTGTGTAGAGCACTGAACTTACACAAAACATACCAACACCCAAGCCAAATACTCGAGGTAAATAAGTCCTTTTAGCAAAGCTTAACCCTGATCGACGGGTATTTATTCTACTTGAATAAGGCAATTGGCGGCTCCCTCTTTCTTTTTGCTCTGGGGGGGATGTTAACGACAATGTCTCATCCTGAATAAGTCAAAATAAGTGCTCATAGACCCTGAGTAAATCATAGTTCACTAACGAAATCTGTTACATATTACTGTCGTTTTAATCGGTAATTTTTTCGTAAATAGGCCATTATTTAACGATATCCAGCGTCATTGGTGTTGTCGACCGCGAGTGAATCTCATCATTCTGATTCATGTTAGTGATTCAGGGGGGCAGGGAGTACTCATATCGGCGCAATATCCAGTAAGAAGGATATATTCATTGTTTAATGAACAGAACTAATCAAGAAGGTGAGTATGGAAGGTATCAGCATTACCAAACTGTTGGTAGTCGGCATATTGATTGTATTGTTATTCGGAACCAGCAAATTGCGCACGTTGGGCGCGGATTTGGGGGCTGCCCTGAAAGGTTTTAAAAAGGCCATGGGTAATGACGATGCATCTACGGCGACGCCTGTAACTGCAGCTAAAACGGCAGATGAAGCCAAAACAATACCTCCAATCGAGCATAAGGACTGATTGCCCTCGCTTGATGTCGCCGGTATCCGGTCATAGCAGAAGCATAATAGTTCTATAGCTTAGCTATTATCAGCTAGCTTTTTATGTCTGGTAACAGGAAACGGATCTCCAATGGAAATCCGTTTTTGCTTATCTGGCATTTAAGGTGTAACTAAGTGTTTCAGTAAATTGGCCTGAAAATCTCATCAGGCCAATTTATTTATTTTACTTCTAACCCTTTTGCTTGCAGATCGGCATGATAAGAAGAGCGAACAAACGGGCCACAAGCCGCATGAGTAAAGCCCATTGCCATGGCTTCTGCTTTCATTTCATCAAACTCAGCCGGGCTGACGTAGCGCTGTACGGGTAAATGGTGGCGGCTTGGTTGCAAATACTGCCCCAATGTCAGCATGGTGACCCCATGGCGGCGCAAATCATGCATAACCTCAACGATTTCAGCATTGGTTTCACCCAAACCAACCATCAACCCTGATTTAGTCGGAATATCAGGATGGGCTTCTTTAAAGCGCTCAAGTAATTTAAGCGACCACTCATAGTTAGCCCCTGGTCGCACTTGACGATACACGCGTGGTACGTTTTCCAGATTATGGTTGAACACATCCGGTGGTGTGACAGTCAAAATATCTAACGCACGATCCATGCGACCACGGAAGTCAGGTACCAGTGTCTCAATTTTTATGGTCGGATTTTTGGCACGAATGGCTGAGATACAATCGGCAAAGTGCTGAGCACCACCATCGCGTAAGTCATCACGGTCAACTGAGGTGATCACCACATAGCGCAATCCCATATCTTTAATAGTTTGCGCCAGCTTTTCTGGTTCATTGGCATCAGGTGTAACCGGACGACCATGGGCAACGTCACAGAATGGGCAACGGCGGGTACAAATTGCGCCGAGGATCATAAAGGTCGCCGTTCCGTGGTTGAAGCACTCTGACAAGTTAGGGCAGGATGCCTCTTCGCAAACCGAGTGCAGACCGTTTTTACGCATTGCTGCCTTGATACCCTGAATGCGGCTGGAGTCAGCAGGTAGCTTGATTTTCATCCATTCGGGTTTACGTAGCAGTTCCTGACGTTCGGTAACCACGGTTTTAATCGGGATTAACGCCATTTTATCTGCGTCGCGATATTTTACGCCGCGTTCCATCTGAATCGGTTTACTCATAATCGTGCAGGTTCCAGTTCTGAATCTCTCAATTCGAGATTTTTCATTAAATTCAACGTGATATGGCGTTCGTTAAAAATTTTTTGAAAATTGTTTAAAAATTATATCATCATTCCCCTATCCTATTCAGCCCCCAATTTTGTAGGCGTTAAGGTATAGCGTTCCAATTCCCCTGCCAGTAGATTTGTCATTCGCTTATTGCTTTGCTGCCACTCCAATTATGTTGGCTATGCTGAAAGAGCCAAGGCATTCACGATTTCAATTAGCTAACTTAGGGTTTGTCTGATGATAAATAGTCTGCCTGCGACCATGGCTGCTGCTCTGCTTGCGGATAGCCTAATTGGCGGGTAAATTCGCGCACCAAAATTGGCTGGATATCAGCAACAGTTGTACCTGCTTTTAATGCACTGACCTGGGTCATTTGCATACCGGCATAACCGCATGGGTTTATGCGTTGGAACGGCTCCAGGTCCATATCGATATTCAAAGCCAGCCCGTGAAACGAGCAACCTCTACGGATACGCAATCCCAACGAGCATATTTTTTGCTGACCGACATAGACACCGGGTGCATCTGGGCGGGCTTGTGAATCAATAGCAAAATGAGCCAAGGTGTGAATCACAGTATTCTCTATCGCGGTAACCAATTGCCGCACGCCAACTTTGGCACGCTTGAGGTCAATCATGACATACATAACTTGCTGACCGGGTCCATGATAAGTGACCTGCCCGCCTCGATCGCTCTGGATAACTGGAATGTCACCGGGCATCAGCACATGTTCGGCTTTCCCTGCCTGGCCCTGAGTGAAGACATGCTGATGCTCAACCAGCCAGATTTCATCAGGAGTGGCGTCAGTACGGAACTCAGTGAAATTATGCATAGCTTGAGATACGGGGCCATAGGGTTGTAGCCCTAGCTGACGTAAAATGATCTTATGTTGTTGCAAGCGAGGCATCATCTGGTTACAGAAATGGTGGCGTCAGTATACCAGCCCAGCAGTGTGGGGCTACTATTTTGACATTTAAAAAAGCAGGTTTACGGTTCAACCATGGGGTTAAAAGGTAAAATAAGGCCCAGAGCGGGAATATCCGGTCCAGGCCATAATAAGGTGGGCTTGGTACAAATTAGGTATCTTGCTCGTCGGCAATAAGGCTTAACTCTATAGCCTTAATTACAGCACCATCCGCACCAGTTCAAGGTCTGCCAGTTCTTTATACAGGATTTCCACTTGATCAATATGGGTGGCTGTAATGGTGATGGAGACGGAGTGAAAGTTGCCTTTGCTGCTCGGTTTTACCTGCGGGGTATAATCACCCGGAGCATGGCGCTGTACCACTTCCACCACCTGGTTTACCAACTGTGGTTCAGCAATGCCCATTACCTTGTAGGTAAAAGAACAAGGGAACTCAAGCAGTTCGTTCAGTTTAGTTTTCATGTGCGCTCCTGGGTGTTGATGGACAGATTACTGCCGGATAGGTGTTAGGATAATGAAAAAATCATCCGACCCTAAAATTATAACTCCCGCCGGGGCGGGAGTTTCATATTATTTATAATATGGGGATAGTCTGCTGGTTTTCAAGCCCACCAACTAACCGAACCAGCGGTGAAACATCAGTTTGATGTAGTCCACCATGCGGCTAAAGAACCCACCTTCTTTAACTTCGTTCATCACCACTAATGGGCGCTGGTCGATGGTTTTGCCATCTAACTGGAAGTTAATCATGCCAACAACCTGATTCTTCGCCAGTGGCGCATGAATCTCAGGTGTATTCAGCACGTAGCTGGCTTTCAAATCTTTCATGCGGCCGCGTGGAATAGTCAGGTATGCGTCTTTATCAACACCCAACTGCACACGATCACTGTCGCCGAACCAGACTGGCTCTGAAGCGAACTCTTTACCTACTTTTAGCGGTGCGACGGTTTCAAAGAAACGGAAGCCCCAAGTCAGTAATTTTTTACTTTCAGTTTCACGGCCTTTGTAGGTGTGACCACCCAGTACGGCTGAGATCAATCGCATTTGACCATCGGTCGCAGAGGCAACCAAGTTATAGCCAGCAGCTTCGGTATGGCCGGTTTTAATACCATCAACATTCAGACTGGTATCCCACAGTAAACCGTTACGGTTCATCTGACGGATATTGTTGAAGGTAAACTCTTTCTCTTTGTAAATGGCATACTCATCCGGCACATCGCGAATCAGTGCTTGACCAATCAGCGCCATATCGCGCGCAGAGCTGTACTGGCCTTCAGCATCTAAACCGTGAACTGTTTTGAACTGGGTGTTTTGCAGGCCCAGTGCTTTAACGTAGTTGTTCATCAGGTTGACGAATGAGTCTTGGCTGCCAGCAACATAATCAGCCATCGCGACACAGGCGTCATTACCGGATTGCAGGTTGATACCCCGAGTCAGTTTAGAAACCGGTACACGGTCGCCGGGTTTCAAAAACATCAACGAAGAGCCTTTGAATTCTGGATTGCCAGTTGCCCAGGCATCTTTCCCCACGGTAACCATATCTTCTGGCCCGATTTTGCCTGCTTTGATTGCCTGACCGATAACATAACTGGTCATCATTTTGGTCAAGCTGGCCGGATTACGACGCGCATCAGCATTCATTTCTGCCAATACTTTGCCGGAGTTGTAATCAATCAGCACATACGCTTCTGAGTCGATCTGTGGCACGCCGGGGATCATGGTTTTTAGATTTACGTCATCAGCGTTTGCAGCAGAAGCTGCGCTCATAACAATAACAGTGCCGAGCGCCAGGCTCTTGATAATACGAGAAGTAGTTACATATTTCATGATCAGGACAACAACATCCGTGGGAGTAAGTTAAGAAAGTGCCACACTATACCATACCCTTACTTACTTGACGTTGTAGCGGCGTTAGCGGCACTTACTCATCTGAATCACTTGAATTGTGCAAGCTCATCGGGATGCATTTATTTGCGGCCTTGCTGCAACGCCAATAAATTTGGCTATACACTTGTGTGGCGTTTATTCGTTTCACCGTAACATCCTGTTTGCACAGGAGGTTACGGTTATTTTTATCTGACAGACCTTAAATTGCTACAAGGTATGTATGTTTTAAGGTGCCGCGACCACAAATGACTGCTGCTGAGCTTCGCTCGACAGGCGTTGTTGCAGTTCTACGGCCTGTTGGCGGCTACTGAACGGCCCAAGTTGGACACGATGCACACTGCCATTGGTATCTACTTTGCCCGGCACCCCAAAACGTTGGCTCAGACTTTGCTGCCAGGTTTGCGCCCGCTGAGCATCGCTCAACGCACCGACCTGAACCACATAACCACCAGAGCTGGCAGCACCTGTTGTTGCTACTGATGATGTTACTGGACCAGGGTTGGCAACAACTGGTGGTGTCACCGGCCCAGCACCCAGGGTGGATGCAGAATTAACTGCGGGTTCTGAGCTTTCCAATACGCCAGCCGGCACCGGGGTCGATGCCCGCAGGAAACCGCTACTTTGTGGTGCAACCGGTTGAGAGGCATCTGCACCAGACAAATTACTGTTAGCGATAGGGCGCACGGGGGCACTTACTGCGGGCGCATCCTGTTGCATTGGCGTCCCCATCCCGCTGGAGGTCAAATCTGGGCGGTTTGGTAATGCATAACTTTGTTTGGCAATGGTGGTACCTACCATGCCTGGGCCAGACAGCGAACCATCAGGTGCGACATTGATAAAATCAATCTTCACCTTGGTGTTATTCGAAATATTCAGGCGATCAGCGGCCGCTTTAGATAAATCAATCACTCGCCCTGGGGTATACGGGCCACGGTCATTCACGCGCACCACAATCTGGCGGCCATTACTGACATTGGTAACGCGCACATAACTTGGAATTGGCAGCGTAGGGTGGGCGGCGGTCAACGCATTAGGGTCGAACGTTTCGCCAGTTGAGGTTGTGTTGCCGTTAGCTTCTTCGCCATACCAAGCGGCAAGGCCCACCTGAGTAAAGTTTTGTGGATCCTTGATAATGCTGTACGACTGGCCATTGGCTTTATAATCCTGATTAAAATTAGGATTAAAGGGTTCATAGCGCGGCTCTGCCCCACCAATCTCTTCAACCGGGCCGTTGTACGTCTGTTGCACCTGTTGCTGGGGTGCCGGGGGCTGACTGGTACATGCTGATAACAGCACGCCTGCGATGCCTATCCAAAGCCATTCCTTACGCATTGCTCACCTCTATAAATTCTTCGATAACATTTTGCGATGAGTATGTATCGACATCACGATACCAAACCCGGCCATCAGAACTATCAGCGCCGAGCCTCCATAGCTGACCAAAGGCAAAGGTACGCCAACCACAGGTAAAATTCCACTGACCATACCTATGTTAACAAATACATATACAAACAGTATCAGCATTAATCCTCCGACCATCACTCGGCCGAAGGTGGTTTGTGCGTGGGCGGCAATCACCAAACCACGCATAATGAGACAGAGATAAAGGGCTAATAATACCAGCACGCCAATTAAACCTAGCTCCTCTGCCAGTACGGCAAAGATAAAATCAGTATGGCGCTCCGGTAAAAACTCCAGTTGTGACTGGGTCCCGTGTAGCCAGCCTTTACCTGATAAGCCCCCTGAACCGATGGCGATTTTTGATTGGATAATATGATAACCCGCGCCGAGTGGATCACTTTCCGGGTCCAGCAGCATCATCACGCGGTCCCGCTGATAACCGTGCATCAGGAAGAACCACAATATAGGGATAAACGCAGCGACCAATACGGCGGCAATAGCGATTAAACGCCAACTCATACCGGAGAGAAACAAGACGAACAGGCCAGAGGCCGCAATTAGGATCGAGGTACCCAGATCGGGTTGAGCGGCCACCAATAAGGTCGGCATAAAGATTAAAATCAGCGCAATACCGGTATTTTTTAATGAGGGTGGACAGACGTCACGGTTCATAAAGCGTGCTACCATCAGCGGAACCGCAATTTTAGCAATTTCAGAGGGTTGGAAGCGGATAAAACCCAAGTCCAGCCAGCGCTGTGCACCTTTACTGATTTGACCAAAGGCATCAACCAATACCAACAAAATTACGCAAACGAAATAGAGGTAGGGTGCCCAGTTTTCATAGACGCGCGGCGG
Source organism: Yersinia sp. FDAARGOS_228 (assembly GCF_002073315.2). NCBI lineage: Bacteria > Pseudomonadati > Pseudomonadota > Gammaproteobacteria > Enterobacterales > Yersiniaceae > Yersinia > Yersinia sp. FDAARGOS_228. The sequence continues at coordinate 4,139,823 of NZ_CP020409.2, read as the reverse complement.
TATCTGCGCCATAACCAGCATGACAATCAGGCCCATAGCGATTTGACCAACTTTGCGTTCCATCATGCCGATATCTTGCCCGCTGGCGCTCCACATCACAAAGGCGCTATAAGCCAACAGCGCCAGGATGCAAATCAAAAACGGCAGATCGATGTGCATTTTGTACCACAAAGAGCCTTTTTGTTGATTATCAGTCATGAGTTACCTTCGTCCGCTTCAATTAATCTGCTTCAACACCTGGAGGCAGAGGGGCCGCATCCGGTAATTCAGTATTATTATCACCCAACAAAATGTGGTCGAGTATTTGGCGGGTAATAGTCCCCACCGCAGGCCCGGCACCTCCATTTTCTAAAATCATGGCGACAGATACCGTTGGATTTTCGTAAGGCGCAAACGCAACCATCAATTTATGGTCACGTAAGTGTTCCGCCACTTTATGGGCATTATAGGTTTCATAGCTATAAACCTGCGCGGTACCGGATTTTGCCGCTGCTTTATAAGGTGTACCTTCAAAAAACTTACGCCCCGTACCGTTCGGGCGGTTGGCTACACCATACATGCCATCTTTAGCTATTTCCCAATAACCGGAGTGAATATCACCAATTTGCGTGCGATCTTCTTGTTGATAAGGCACTAACACGCCATCAATCCGGGTACTTTGTAGCAGATGTGGCGTTTTAACCGCCCCATCATTAATCAGCGTCATTAACGCTTTTGCCATTTGGATCGGGGTGGCGGTCCAATACCCTTGGCCGATACCTACTGGAATGGTATCCCCTTGGTACCACGGTTTTTTGTGGCGTTTTTGTTTCCACTCACGAGTTGGCATTAGGCCCGCGCGCTCTTCGGATAGATCGATACCGGTATATTCACCGTAGCCGAATTTACTCATCCATGAGGACAAGCGATCGATCCCCATGTCATAGGAGACCTGATAGAAGAAGGTATCCGCCGACTCCTCCAGCGCCTTGGTGACATTCAGCCGACCATGGCCCCATTTTTTCCAGTCGCGAAAGCGTTTTTCTGAGCCAGGCAGTTGCCACCAACCAGGGTCAAACAAGCTGGTGTTCTTGGTGATAACCCCAGCACTCAGGGCGGAAACGGCAATATAGGGTTTTACTGTAGACGCAGGGGGGTAGACGCCCTGAGTGGCACGGTTAATCAGCGGACGGTCAGGATCGTTCAGTAACCCCTGATAATCTTTGTTGGAGATCCCATCAACAAATAGGTTCGGGTCATAACTTGGGTTCGATACCAACGCTAAGATTGCACCTGTACGTGGATCGGTGACCACCACTGCGGCGCGGCTGCCACTCAGGAGTTTTTCAATATAAGTTTGCAGATTTAAATCGAGCGTCAGGTAAATATCTTTACCTGCCTGCGGCGGCTGCTCATGTAGTTGGCGGATCACCCGGCCACGGTTATTGACTTCAACTTCTTCATAACCGGTTTTGCCGTGCAATACGGATTCATAATAGCGCTCAATACCCAGCTTGCCGATATCGTGGGTTGCGGCATAGTTAGCCAAAATGCCGTCTTTATCCAACCGTTCGACATCTTTATCGTTAATTTTCGATACATAGCCGATAACGTGAGTCAGGGCTGAGCCATAGGGATAGAAGCGGCGTTGATAGCCTTTGACTTCGATACCAGGGAAGCGGAATTGGTTAACGGCGAAACGGGCAACCTGCACCTCAGTAAGAGGGGTCTTAACGGCAATGGAGGTAAAGCGGCGTGAGCGCTTACGCTCTTTTTCAAAATTAGCGATATCCTCATCCGTCAGATCCACTATCGGGCGTAGTGCATTGAGTGTTGTGGGGAGGTCTTCGATTTTTTCCGGCATTAATTCTAATTGATAAATGGTCCGATTCATCGCCAACGGGGTACCGTTGCGATCAAATATCATGCCACGGCTTGGGGCGATAGGGACCAGCTTAATGCGGTTTTCATTGGAACGGGTGCGATAGTCTTCGAAACGCACTATCTGCAAATTGTACAAGTTTACGATCAATATTCCGCTTAGCAGCAGGATACCGAGGAAAGCCACAAGGGCGCGGCGGACAAACAAGGCTGATTCAGCCGAATAGTCGCGAAAAGGGTTAGGTTCTTTTTTCATCCCGCAGCTACTTCATCTTGTCCAAAACCAGCACTTTACTTAAAGCCATCACTTTACTCAGGTTCATCGCCCGCTTATTCCCGATGATAAGGGTGATTGGTCGTAATACTCCAGGCGCGATAGAGGCTTTCAGCCACTATAACACGCACTAAAGGATGGGGTAGCGTAAGCACAGAGAGCGACCAGCTCTGCTCTGCCGCAGCTTTACAGGCTGGGGCTAACCCCTCAGGCCCGCCAATCAGCAGGCTGACATCACGGCCGTCCTGCTTCCAGCGTTCTAATTGCTGAGCCAGTTGCGGGGTTTCCCAGGGAGTACCTGGGATATCCAGCGTGACAATGCGGTTATTTTTGCCAACCGCCGCCAGCATCAGTTCGCCTTCTTTTTCCAAAATGCGTTTAATATCCGCATTTTTGCCCCGCTTACCGGCCGGTATCTCTACCAGCTCGAAGGGCATATCTTTGGGAAAGCGGCGCAGGTAATCCATAAAACCTGTCTGCACCCAGTCTGGCATTTTGGTGCCGACGGCTACCAGTTGCAGTTTCACCGCTTAGCTCCAGAGTTTTTCCAGTTCATACAGACGGCGGCTTTCTTCTTGCATGACATGCACAATGACTTCGCCTAAATCCACAACAACCCAGTCAGACACACCCTGGCCTTCTACGCCTAGCGGTATCATGCCTGCCACACGGGATTCCTGCACCAGATTGTCTGCCAGCGCCATAACATGGCGGGTCGAGGTCCCGGTACAGATGATCATGTAATCAGTAATGCTGGACTTACCCTGAACATCCAAAGTGATAATGTCCTGGCCTTTCAAGTCATCGAGCTTGTCGATAACAAATTCTTGGAGCGCTTTACCTTGCAAAGGTTCCCCCTCGGGTGATTTCTGTCCATACCCTTCGTCCTTGAAGTTGCCGGGGTGTTAGCTGCACTTTCTCACCCGAATCACTTACTCATGTAAGCTCATCGGGATTCGTGCGCTGCCTACTTACCTGCAACGTCAAGTTCTTTGGGTATTAACGTTCTTCCGTATTGTTTGCAGGAGTTCCCACGAACAGTTACCGGTATGAACAGTTAGAATGTAACGGTTTTTCAGCGAATACCTGAAATTTAGCGGCGGAGTATAACATGGGTGAATGCGTCGCGATATAAACCCTCAGCCGCGAATCGCTTTCATACTTGAAGTCGCAGGGGTGTTCGCTACGTTCACTCACCCGAATCACTTACCTGAGTAAGCTCATCGGGATTTATTCTCTTGCTGCCTACCTGCAACTTCAATTCTTTTGGCGATATAAACCTTGTAACTCAATATATCGTTGGACAGCACGTGGCAGCAGGTCATCACAACTTTCACCATTATGACGCCGATGGCGAATATCGGTAGCTGAAATATCCAATAAAGGTGTATCAGCCAGATAGATTAACCCTTGTGGTTGCAGGTTTAATGCTTGCGGATCCAAGACCCGTCGCTCATCAAGCCATTGCTGTAACTCAGGTGTTTCCAGCGTTTGTGAGTAACCAGGGCGGGCGCAAACCAGCAAATGGCACACATCTAATATTGATTGCCAGCGATGCCATTTATGCAGCGATAATAATGAATCTTGCCCAATGATAAAGGCTAAGGGCAATTCGGCACCACGTTCTTTACGTAGATTTTCCAAGGTGTCGATGGTGAACGATGGGCTGTCACGTAATAATTCCCGCGCATCGATGCTGAACAGCGGATTATCGGCGACAGCTAACTCTACCATTTTCAGCCGTTGCTGTGCATTGGCCTCGGGTTGTGGGCGGTGAGGTGGGACATTATTGGGTAATAAAATAATATGTTGCAAACCCACTTGTTGAGCCAATGCTTCAACCGGCGTTAAGTGGCCGTAATGAATGGGGTCAAAGGTACCGCCGAACAGGGCATGTAGGGCGCGAGTCGGGGATTTATTGGGCATCAAAAAAGCTCTCAGGTAATATTTTGCCGCACATCAGCATAGACAGTGTTTCTAATTCCGGCCAGATTGACTGACCATAATCTTGTTTCAGGCGAACCTCAATTTGTGCCAGCAAATGAACGGCTTGTTGCAATTGTGGCAGGGAAAGGCGTTGTAGAGCCTGCGTCATCATGGGCCGGCGATTTTGCCATACTTTTAACTGATCAAATAGTGTGCGCAGTGGCACCTGATTCATTCGCCGCTTTAACGTTAACAGCAATAGCAGTTCTCGCTGCAAGGTGCGCAGCAAAATAATCGGTTCACTCTCTTCCTGCTGCAATTGTTGCAGGATATGCCAGGCGCGTTTGCTTTTCCCTGCTATTAGGGCATCGAGCCAGTGGTAAGGGGTGAAATGCGCGGCATCGTTGACGGCTTGCTCAACTTTAGGCAGCGTCAGTTTACCGTCAGGATAGAGTAACGATAAACGCTCCAAAGCTTGTGATAGCGCCAGTAGATTGCCTTCGTAGCAGTAACAAAGCAACTGAATGGCGGGGTCATCGACCTCCAGATTCAGGCTTTTAGCGCGCGTACTGACCCAACGTGGCAGTTGTGCCTGTTCCGGTGTTTGGCAACTGACAAATACGCCATTGCTCCCAAGTGCTTTAAACCAGGCACTGTTTTCTTGTGCTTTGGTGAGTTTATTTGCGCGTAAAATCAATAGAATATCTGGATGTAACAGACTTGATAACTTGACCAACTGTTCGTTCATTGGCGCTGTTAAACCACTGTCAGGGAAACTCAGTGTCAATGTTTGGCGGCTGGCAAATAGGCTGAGTGCCTGACAAAGACTAAAGATACTGTCCCACTCGGTGTGAGCATCTAGCGCAAAACTGAAATGTTCGGTGAAATCATGTTCTATTGCCACCCGACGAATGTGGTCCTGACTTTCTTGTAACAGCAATGGCTCATTACCGCACAACAGATAGCAAGCGCGCAGCCCCTCATGGAGCTGCGCGACAAGTTGTTCAGGATAGACTCGGATCATTGGGCGGGGGTACTGACTGCAGGTTTGCCGATATTGATTTCTTTAACTTCTGCCATCTTGGCGGTGCCTGTTGTCGTATTATTGCCAACTGACTTGTCACCATTTTCTTGCGCGTTTTTGACTTCAGCAGCATGTACGGTCAGAAGCTGACGCACTAACTGCTGAGCGGCTTGTTCACGCATTTCCTGACGGAGAACCTCAGCTTCGGCATCTTTGGCGAGTGCTGTTAACGGGTTATCGAACAATGTGCGGAAGATATTCACCCGTAATGGGTAAATATCATGGCCCGGTATCAATACCTGCGCCTGCACACGCAACACTAATTGATACTCCGCCGTTACCCCGTTGCGAAAGATTGACACGGTATCCTGACTCTCTGATGAACCAAGGATCCGCAAGGCAGGTAAGTCTTTACGCATCGGGTCATTAACAATGGTGACATTGCTTAAACGCAACTGTTGACGTATAGCTCGGGTTAACGGGCCATAAGGGTCACTACTTTCCAGCAACAGTTTTTGCAGCTCAGGTGGCACCTGAGTGGTGCCTCGCAAATTAAAGCCACAGCCAGCGGTGACCAGCACCGCTAACCCCAGCAACAACGTCAGAATACGATGTCGCACAACTCCTCCTTGTCTTAACCTACAACCAGGTTAAGCAGTTTGCCAGGGACGTAGATTACTTTACGCACAGTAACCCCATCCAGGTATTTAGCCACCAGGTGCTCTTGACCAGCGCGTTCGCGAACTTGCTGTTCAGTGGCATCGGCAGGCACAGTAATTCTGCCACGCACTTTACCATTAACCTGTACGACTACTAATTTAGAGTCTTCAACCATCGCCTGTTCATCAGCAATTGGCCATGGTGCGGTATCGATATCACCTTCACCACCCAGTGCTTGCCACAAACTGAAGCAAACGTGCGGGGTGAATGGATAAAGCATCCGCACCACTGCCAGTAATGCTTCTTGCAGCAGAGCACGATCTTGTTCAGTTTCCTGAGGTGCGCGGCCCAGCTTATTCATCAACTCCATCACTGCAGCGATAGCGGTGTTGAAGGTTTGACGGCGGCCCACGTCATCAGTGACTTTGGTAATTGTTTTGTGCAGGTCGCGACGCAGTGATTTTTGCTCTTCCGTCAGGCTGGCGATGTCCAGCGGCGCAGTCGCACCTTTGGCGGTGCTTTCAAACACCAGACGCCAGACACGTTTTAAGAAGCGGTTAGCCCCTTCAACGCCGGACTCTTGCCATTCCAACGTCATTTCAGCGGGGGAAGCAAACATCATAAACAGGCGCACAGTATCGGCACCGTATTTTTCTACCATAACTTGCGGGTCGATACCGTTGTTTTTCGATTTCGACATTTTGCTCATACCGGCATACACCAGTTCATGGCCGTCAGGGTCGGTCGCTTTAACAATCCGCCCTTTTTCATCACGCTCGACAATCGCATCAGCTGGTGAAACCCAGATACGTTCACCGCTGGCACCGGTGTAGTAGAAGGCGTCAGCCAATACCATGCCTTGGCACAACAGGCGTTTGGCTGGTTCGTCGGAGTTCACCAGACCGGCATCACGCAGTAGTTTGTGGAAGAAACGGAAGTACATCAGGTGCATGATGGCATGTTCAATACCGCCTACATACTGATCAACGGGCAGCCAGTAGTTCGCAGCGGTAGGATCCAACATGCCTTCGTCAAATTGTGGGCAGGTGTAGCGCGCGTAATACCAAGATGATTCCATAAAGGTATCGAAAGTATCGGTTTCACGCAGGCCCGGCATCCCGTTAACGGTGGTTTTCGCCCACTCAGGGTCAGCCTTGATAGGACTGGTAATACCGTCCATCACGACATCTTCTGGCAGAATTACCGGCAGTTGGTCTTCTGGTGTTGGCACAACGGTGCCATCTTCCAATGTCACCATTGGGATAGGTGCACCCCAATAACGCTGACGTGATACACCCCAATCACGCAGGCGATAATTCACTTTACGCTGGCCAACACCAAGAGCGACTAGCTTGTCGGCGATGGCATTAAAGCCTGCTTCATAATCCAGACCGTCGAACTCGCCGGAGTTGAACAGGGTGCCTTTTTCGGTCATCGCTTCCTGACTCAAATCAGGTTCGCTGCCGTCAGCGGCTAAAATAACCGGCTTGATTGGCAGGTGGTATTTGGTGGCAAATTCCCAGTCACGGGCATCGTGGCCTGGAACTGCCATTACTGCGCCGGTACCGTAATCCATCAAGACAAAGTTAGCTGCCCAAATAGCCAGCTTTTCACCTGTCAGTGGATGGATGGCGTATAGACCGGTCGCCATGCCTTTTTTCTCCATCGTTGCCATTTCAGCTTCAGCAACTTTGGTATTACGACATTCCGCCACAAAATCAGCCAGCGCTGGGTTGGTGGCAGCCGCTTGCAGTGACAATGGGTGACCGGCAGCAACCGCCACATAGGTCACGCCCATAAAGGTGTCTGGACGGGTAGTATAAACTGACAGTTTTTCTTCGCTATCCTGCACGTCGAAAACGATATCAACCCCTTCGGAGCGGCCAATCCAGTTGCGTTGCATGGTTTTCACCTGCTCCGGCCAGCTTTCCAGCGTGTCCAGATCATTAAGCAACTGATCAGCGTAATCGGTGATTTTAATAAACCACTGCGGGATCTCTTTGCGTTCAACCTTGGTATCACAACGCCAACAGCAGCCGTCGATCACCTGTTCGTTGGCTAACACGGTCATGTCGTGTGGACACCAGTTAACCGCAGAGGTCTTTTTGTAGACCATGCCTTTTTCATACAACTTGGTGAAGAACCACTGTTCCCAACGGTAGTAGTCAGGTTTACAGGTGGCAATCTCGCGATCCCAGTCGTAACCGAAGCCCAGTAGTTTCAACTGGTTCTTCATATATTCGATGTTGTCGTAAGTCCATGGGGCAGGTGCGGTGTTATTTTTAACGGCGGCACCTTCTGCCGGCAGGCCAAACGCATCCCAGCCAATCGGCTGTAGGACGTTCTTGCCCAGCATACGTTGGTAGCGTGAGATAACATCACCAATGGTGTAGTTACGAACGTGCCCCATATGCAGGCGTCCTGAAGGGTATGGCAGCATAGATAGGCAGTAATATTTTTCTTTGCTGGTATCTTCAGTGACTTTAAATGTTTGCTTCTCTTGCCAGTGAAGCTGTACTTGCGTTTCGATATCTTCTGGGCGGTATTGCTCTTGCATGGCGGCCAGTGGTCCTATAGTGAAAAACAGCTACGCCTGTAGCATCATCTGTTTCATATCATAAAGAGAGATCCGCATAGCATAGCTGATAAGCGGCAGGCGCAACAACACTCAGCATACTGCAGAAGGGTTTTTCTGCGCGGTGAATGGCAGAAATCATCAAAGTGGGGGAGTAACAACCTTACGATGACGTGACTTCAGTCATTTACGACTAAAATAATAAACGTTAGCTTTAATATCAGAGTAAGTACCAGCAGACAATAGGAACGAGGCAACCACAAACAGGCGAGAGATTAGCTTTATCACTATTTTCTTTGTAACAACCTTTGCTGTATCACAATCGCGGATCGAGGAGACAGTATGAACAAGGTAGCTCAATATTATCGTGAGTTGGTGGCATCACTGACTGAACGCTTGAAAAATGGTGAACGTGATATCGATAAGCTGGTGGAAAGCGCCGAGCAGCGGTTAGACGCAGTAGAAGAGTTGAGCCGGAGTGAGGTTGAGCAAATCATTCAGGCGGTGCGCCGCGATCTGGAGGAGTTTGCCCGTAGTTATGAAGAGAGTAAGGATGAATTCACTGACAGCGTATTTATGCGGGTGATTAAAGAGAGCTTGTGGCAGGAGCTGGCGGACATCACTGACAAAACACAGCTAGAGTGGCGTGAGGTGTTTAAAGATGTCAGTCACCATGGGGTGTATCACAGTGGTGAGGTGGTTGGATTAGGGAATTTGGTGTGTGAGAAATGCCACTATCATCTGGCTTTCTATACCCCTGAAGTGTTGCCGCTCTGCCCTAAGTGTGGACATGACCAATTTAATCGCCGGCCATTCCAGCCCTAACGTTAATTTGGGCTAAAAAGAGACACTCCGCAGTGGCGGAGTGTCATTCGATTATTCGCTGTAGCGGGCAACCCGTTCAACCAGCAAATCAATAAACCCTTTCCTATCGATGCCCATCAAGACTTCTGCATTAGGCACATTATCTGTGAGCTGGTAGTAATCGACCACCGTCATGCCTTGGGTGTATTCACCTCGGGTTTCGATGCCAACCCAGCGTTCAATGCTGGTGAATAACTCGGGGGCCAATAACCAGGCAATGGTGCAAGGATCATGTAGTGGGGCACCTTGAAAACCCCAGCGCTCCTGGCGGTGATACAGCATGAAGAAATCCAATAAGCCCGCGACCACGTCGGCTACCGGATTATTTAACTGACGAATGCGATCAATATCTTCATCCATCACCTGTGCTTGATGGGTCACATCTAACCCCGCCATGGTGATTGGAATGCCTGATTTAAATACCCGATCAGCGGCCTCAGGATCGACAAAAATATTAAATTCAGCAGCGGCGGTCCAGTTTCCTAACATCACGGCTCCCCCCATGATGACGATACGCTCTATTTTGGCCGCCAGAGCACCATGACCGGCCAGCAGCAAGGCAACGTTAGTCAATGGGCCAGTGGCCACAATAGTCACCGGATGAGGGCTGGTACGTAATATTCTCGCCATTAGCTCCACCGCATTATCTGCTTGCGGGGCAAAGTCTGGATCCGGCAATGAGGGGCCATCTAATCCGCTTTCACCGTGAACATTGTCGGCAATAATTAATTCGCGCAGTAATGGTTTGAGTGCACCCCCGGCCACCGGGATATCCTGACGCTTGAGTAGTGTCAGAATGCGCAGAGCATTACGCAAGGTTTTGTCTGGAGTTTGGTTACCGGCACAGGTGGTAACCGCTGCTACGTTGAGTTCGGGGGAGGCCAACGCCAGAATCAACGCAATAGCATCGTCATGGCCAGGATCGCAATCAATGATAATAGAGCGGGGCATCACTTTTCCTCTTGTTAGTCACAGTGTTAACCAGAGGATGCGCACAAAAAAACGGATAAGCAATCACACAGGGCGTAAAAAGAGAACAGACGCAAATTTCCTCCCCTACGGGCGCAGGGGAGGTGGTGTGATTAATGCAGGATTTTTGCCAGGAAGTCTTTGGCGCGATCCGACTTAGGATTGTTAAAGAAATCATCTTTGTTGCTGTCTTCGACGATTTTCCCTTCATCCATAAAAATAACGCGGTTAGCCACTTTGCGGGCGAAGCCCATTTCGTGGGTAACCACCATCATGGTCATCCCTTCCAATGCCAGTTTGACCATCACGTCCAACACTTCGTTAATCATTTCCGGGTCAAGTGCGGAGGTGGGTTCATCAAACAGCATGGCAATTGGGTCCATACAAAGTGCACGGGCAATGGCCACGCGCTGTTGCTGACCACCCGATAATTGAGAAGGAAACTTATCTGCATGGGTAGAAAGGCCCACGCGATCTAACAGTTTCAACCCCTTTTCACGCGCTTCTGCTTTATCGCGTTTGAGCACTTTGATTTGCGCCAGCGTCAGGTTTTCAATGATAGACAGGTGTGGGAACAGCTCGAAATGCTGGAATACCATACCCACTTTGGAACGCAGTTGGGCCAGATTAGTGCCTTTATCATTCACAGCAATACCATTAACTGTAATGCTGCCTTTTTGAATAGGTTCCAGCCCATTAACGGTTTTGATTAAGGTCGATTTGCCTGAGCCTGAAGGACCACAGACCACCACAACCTCACCTTTTTTAACTTCGGTGGTGCAGTCAGCCAGCACCTGAAAGTGGCCGTACCACTTAGAAACATTTTTCAGGGAAATCATCAAACAGTCCTTTTCTTCAAATAGTTAACCAGCATCGACGCGGCAATACTGATAACGAAATAAACCAAACCGGCAAACAGCACCATTTCGACCTGAGTACCGTCCCGCTCGCCAATGGTGGTGGCGGTGCGGAAGAAATCGGCCAGGCTAAGCACATACACCAGTGAAGTATCCTGAAATAACACGATCCCCTGAGTTAACAGCAGCGGCACCATGGCGCGGAAAGCCTGAGGCAGGATAACCAGTCGCATTGACTGCCCATGGGTCATGCCCAATGCCAGCGCCGCAGAGGATTGCCCACGGGAAATACTCATGATCCCGGCGCGGATAATTTCTGAGTAATAGGCCGCTTCAAACAGCGAAAAGGCTACCATGGCTGAGATTAACCGAATATCAGTTTTTGGTGATAAGCCCAGCACATTTTGTAATAAGCTCGGGACAACCAAATAAAACCACAACAGCACCATCACCAACGGGATAGAGCGGAACACGTTGACATAGGCAGTTGCAAACCAACTGATGGCTTTAATCGGTGACAAGCGCATGACTGCCAGCACCGTTCCCCAGATAATGCCAAATACGATAGCGGTAATGGTTATCTTGGCGGTGACTACTAACCCTTGCAGCAGATAGGGCATGCTGGGGGCGATAGAACTCCAATCAAATTCGTACATTATTTACTCCCCAGATTGCCGGGTAACTGCACTTTCTTCTCAACTAATCGCATCAACAGCATGATCACGGCGTTGATCAGTACATAACCAAGAGTGATGGCGGTGAAGGACTCATAGGCGTGAGCTGAATAATCCAGCAATTTACCTGCTTGAGCGGCCATATCGACCAATCCGATTGTTGAAGCAATGGCGGAGTTTTTTACCAGGTTGAGCATTTCTGAGGTCATCGGGGGAATGATCACCCGATAAGCATTGGGCAGTAACACATAGCGATAGGTTTGTGGCAGGGTCAATCCCATAGCCAAACCCGCTGCTTTCTGGCCTCTAGGCAGTGACTGAATCCCGGCACGGACTTGTTCACAAACACGTGCTGCAGTAAATAAGCCAAGGCAAAGCATCGATGAAAGAAAGAACTGTATGTTTGGGTCCAGTTCGCTTTTAAACCACATGCCAATATCAACTGGCAACAGTTCAGGTACCACCAGATACCAGGTAAAGAATTGCACAATCAAGGGGACGTTACGAAACAGCTCAACGTAGCACGTCCCTATCCCGGAGAGGATTCGATTGGGCACGGTTCTTAAAATACCAAACAGTGAACCGACGAAGAACGCGATCACCCAGGCGCACAGTGACAACGCGACGGTGACTTGAAAGCCGGACCAGATCCAGCCGAGGTAGGTGGTATTGCCGAAGGGGGCAGGTTGCAAGAAGATGCCCCAGTTCCAGTCTATTGACATAACAAACTCCCTTAAAAGGATGGATAAGCCACCCTGATGACTGATGATTTAATGCGTGGCGACCTTCGAGGACTCACAAAAAAATGCGGAGTGGGGAACGGCCACCCCGCATCCTGTCTTTACCCTGCATCTTTCAAATTGCAGATGTGTTGGCTGCCCTTGTTCACCTGAATCACTTATTTGTATAAGCTCATCAGGATTATGAACCTCATCAGAGGCTCACCCTACGGGCCAGCGCTTGCCACCTTCCTGCACTCTGAAATCTATTGGGTATCTCCTATCGGCCCATCATCAATCGAGTCGGGCAGGCAACGCCCACCCTGATTATTATTGTTAGTTCAATGCTTTATCGTTAGGTGCTTTGAACAGCGCCTTCATTTCATCAGACAATGAGAAATTCAGGTTAAGATTTTTAGGTGGAATTGGGTTTTTGAACCAGCGATCGAATGATTTTTCAGCCACACCAGACGTTTGTGCGCTGGCAATGGTTTCATCCAATAAGGCTTTAAAGGCCGGATCATTTTTGCGCAACATACAGCCGTAAGCTTCCTGAGACTGTGGCTTACCGACGATATCCCATTGGTCTGGTTTCTTGGCTTTTGCACGCTCACCGGCCAGCAAAGCATCATCCATCATAAAGGCTACTGCGCGGCCACTTTCCAGGGTGCGGAAAGAGTCACCGTGGTCTTTGGCGCTGATGATGCGCATATCCATTTTGTCTTTTTCATTCAGTTTATTCAGCAGGACTTCAGATGTCGTTCCTGAAGTTACAACCACTGCCTTACCGGCCAAATCTTTGAAATCTTTAACGTCAGACCCTTTTTTAGTCAGTAAGCGGGTACCGACAACAAAAATGGTATTAGAGAACGCGGCTTGTTGCTGACGCTCCAGATTATTGGTGGTGGAACCACATTCAAAGTCAAAGGTGCCGTTTTGCAGTAGTGGAATACGGTTCTGTGAGGTGATTGGGATCAGTTTGACCTGTAAGTCTGGTGCATTAAGTTTTTTCTTAACTGCATCGATGATCAGATTAGAATAATCTTGTGCGTAACCCACAACTTTCTGTTGATTATCGTAATAAGAGAAGGGAACGGAAGACTCACGGTGACCCACCACAATCACGCCGCTGTCTTTAATCTTTTTCAGCGTATCAGCCTGGGCTTCAGCTTTCGCTGCGGGTTGTGCTGCCGCTTCTTCTGCTTGGGCTACGCCACTTGCCATCCCAGCTAACAGTAGCGCTAACGCCAATTTACGCATATGCATGGTCCAACTCCTTTGCTGTTGTTTTATTACTTGATGTTGTGATGCTAAAAGTACGTTGTTGCTAAATCTCGTCAGGCGAGAAATCGTTTTGTTTCGTTTCAGCGGTACAACCACCGATGTTTTGTTGGTTGATACGTGGTTTTCGCTGTTACTTGTATCAGATTATCTTTAAAAAATAGCCAAATGTTATGTAAATGATGAATAAATGTTTGTTTTTTGGGACGCAAATCGCACCAAATAGAGGCAATAAAACAGCAATGCACTTCTATGGTGCGTGGGATGCCCTATAAATGAGCGTGCAAACAATTGGACAAATAATCGTGATCCCGCATTTGAAACCCTGTGTTCCCTACTTGTTGCGGTAATCCCCGACAACGGCTAAAAGGTTGGCGGGTATTGCCCAAGAGTTAACACATAATGGTTAGAAATAATGCAAGGTCTGTGCCAGCCGCGGCGAAGAGATAAGGATTATTGCTCTGCAAATTGAGGATTATAGGAGACAAGTGGGGGATATGAGGTCATTAATCAGCCGCCAAACAGCGGCTTTACTGCCCGTTAGCCTAATTGCTGGTTATTGATAGCCAGATGGGCCTTAAACACATCCAATGCTGTCGGCAGGGTCTCTTTTGCAGCGTGTTTTTCTGGATTCCACAGCTTGGCAAAGGTAATCGCGCGGCCGCAATGAATAAACACTTCCTCAACGTCGATCACTAATACACTGCGGGCGGGGTGGCCATTTTGGCTAAAGCGCTCACACAGTTCAGGATCGACCGAAATCTTCGCCCGACCATTCACCCGGAAACCTTCGTCCCAGTTAGGGATCAGGAACAAGATACCGATAGCGGGGTTATGCAGCAGGTTGCGGATACCATCCAGGCGGTTGTTCCCAGGGCGGTCTGGTAGCATCAGCGTTTTACTGTCCTGTACATGGATAAAACCCGGTTCCCCACCTTTGGGGGAGCAGTCGATCCCATTGGCACCGAGGGTACCCAGTACGGCGAAGGGGGCAGCCGCGATGAGTTTTTTAGCATAATCATCAATGTGATCTATCTGTTTCTTCAACACGGTTTCAAAGGGGGCGGCGTAGTGCTCGCTGAGTTGTGCTTCGCTAGTGAGGATAAATTCAGGCTTCAGTGACATAAGGCTCTCAAGATTAATGGGCATGCAGATAACATGCCCACATATTGCGTTATTTTTTATCAGAACGACGACGGATCGCGTGGAACAGCGTGATGGCGCCAAGTACCAGCGTGATAATCCACATCGGCCATGAACCCATTCGGGCATAAGGGGTGATACCCGTAGTTGGTGTGACTTTGACCTCTAACACCTGTTGGGTAAATTGCGGGATCTGGGCGAGCACTTCACCACTCGGGCCAACCGCCGCAGTGATACCATTATTGGTACTGCGTAGCAGTGGGCGACCCAATTCAAGTGCGCGCATCCGTGCCATCTGGAAATGCTGCCACGGCCCAATCGAGTGGCCAAACCAGGCATCATTTGAGACAGTCAGCAAGAAATTGGTATCAGGGTTGAAATTATCCCGTACCTGCTGGCCTAACACGATTTCATAACAAATAGCCGCAGTCAGGTTATATCCAGCCACCTTGAGCGAGGGTTGAACATAGCCGCCACGGCTGAATGTTGACATGGGTAAATCAAAGAGCGGTGCCAGCGGCCGCAGTAGGGATTCGAGCGGCACAAATTCACCAAATGGGACCAGATGGTGTTTGCTGTAACGGTTTTGGCTCGGATATTGATACGGCTCTTTATCGCCTAACACGATGACACTATTAAAGAAATGATACCCCTTACCTTCAGGGCGGCGCTGGGCATCGACAATCCCAGTGATCAAGCTGCTGTGATTGGCCCGCATCAGATCATCAACCATCGTCAGGAAGCCGGTTTGATCGGTTTCAATATCAGGAATGGCAGATTCTGGCCAGATGATAATCGGTGCTTTGCCCATAAATGGGCGAGTTTCATCCAGATAGACTTGCAGAGTAGAGAGCAGGACTTTAGGGTCCCACTTCATAGACTGAGCAATGTTACCTTGCACCATGGCGATATTGACGGCGCGTTCCGGCTCCGGTGTGAACCAATGCAGTTGGCGCAGTGGCCATGGTAATAATAACAGCGCTATAGCCACTATTGCCGCAGTAACCCGGCGCTGATAGCAGGCGTAGACCAGTAACCCACTGATCGCCATTAGTACAAAGGTGATGCCGTCAACACCGAGTATTGGGGCAATCCCACGCAGCGGGCCATTAATCTGGCTGTAGCCAAATTGTAGCCACGGGAAGCCGGTCAATACCCAGCCGCGCAGGAATTCCGTCAGTTGCCATACCACCGGTGCGGCAATCGCTAGCCGCCACCATGTCGCTTGTGGGCAGAGACGTGCTAACACACCGGCAAAGATTAGGGTGTAGAGCGATAAATAGGCCGCCAGTAACACCACCAGGAAAATATTGATGGCCGTTGGCATCCCGCCAAACTCAGAAATACTGACATAGACCCAGTTGATACCGCTACCGAATAGCCCCATCCCCCAACAAAAGCCAATAAAGGCGGCCTGCCGGGTATTGCGGTTCAGCGTTAGACTGAGTAAGCCAAACAGTGAAACAATGGCTGCGGGCCAGTGATCAAACGGTGAATAGGCCAGCGTACCGCAGGCACCAAAAAATAGCGCCAGTAGGGCGCGAACCCACTGGCGTTGAAGATATGAAGCAATAGGCATCAAGGATTTATTCTTCCAGTTTGGGTTGCGGAGCATCATCCGGGATTTTTACATGAACCTGAATGATACGTCGGCTATCCGCCATGGCAACTTTAAATAAGTAACCTTCAATTTCAATGGTTTCACCCCTGGCAGGTAAATGGCCAAAGGCCTGCATTACCAAGCCGCCAATGGTGTCAACCTCATCGTCGCTGAAATGGGTATTGAACACATCATTGAAATCTTCAATTTGCGTCAGCGCACGAATAGTATAGGTATGCTTGCTGAGTTGACGGACATCTCTGTCTTCTTCATCGTCATACTCATCTTCTATTTCGCCAACGATCAGCTCAAGAATATCTTCAATGGTCACCAGCCCTGAAACGCCACCAAACTCATCAATGACAATCGCCATGTGGTAGCGCTGGGAACGAAACTCCTTCAGCATCCGATCGACACGCTTACTTTCTGGCACTACAACCGCCGTCCGTAATACTTTATCAATACTGAATGGCTCGGAGTCGGTGCGCATAAACGGCAACAAATCCTTGGCCATCAGGATACCTTCGATGTGATCTTTATCTTCGCTAATCACCGGAAAGCGGGAGTGAGCAGATTCAATAATCACATCCAAACACTCATCCAGCGTTTGGTTACGCTTTAATGTGACCATTTGAGAACGGGGGATCATGATGTCCCGCACGCGCTGCTCGGCAATATCCATCACGCCTTCCAGCATGTCACGGGTATCGGGATCGATCAGATCGTTTTGTTCAGAATCACGGATCAGCTCTACCAAATCACCACGGTTTTTAGGTTCACCGTGAAATAACTGGTTAAGGATAAGAGTAAAGAACCCTTTCTTGGGACTGGGGCTATCGTTGTTTTGTGAGTGGTCGTCGCTCATGGCGTTTTAGTTAAGTTTACTCATGTTATACCCTTGGTACTGGAAGGTGCAGGGGGTTAGCTAGGTCCGCTTGCCGCCTACCTGTAATTCCAATGACGTTGGGTAAAGATTATATTTTATCGGCAGTAGTAGACTCACACCGCCGACAGCTTTTTCCCCTGACTAGCTGGGCATTATAACACCCAGTGTTATGGGCTTATACGGGGTCTTTCTCTGAAATATACGGATCTGGATAACCCAGACTTTGCATGATTTCAGTCTCAATTGACTCCATTTCTTCTGCTTCATCGTCCACGATGTGGTCATACCCTAGCAGATGGAGACTGCCGTGAACAACCATATGCGCCCAATGAGCTAATAGTGCTTTCTCTTGT
The DNA here is from genome assembly GCF_002073315.2 of Yersinia sp. FDAARGOS_228. NCBI lineage: Bacteria > Pseudomonadati > Pseudomonadota > Gammaproteobacteria > Enterobacterales > Yersiniaceae > Yersinia > Yersinia sp. FDAARGOS_228. Next base: position 4,122,158 of record NZ_CP020409.2, on the reverse strand, counting down.
TCGATGGCTTCTTGTTCAACCACTTGACGGCAAATGATTAAATCACCCAATAGTGGCAGTTCAATTTCAGGTGGAGCCTCAAAAGGAAAAGACAACACGTTGGTTGGTTTATCTTTACCACGATAAGTTAGATTCAGCTCATGGCTTTCAGCTTCATCAACCAACCGAACGGTCACTTCTGCCACATCTTGAAACTGCGGTAATACCGCTTCTAGCCAACGTTGAAAATCAGCTTCGGCGGGTAAACCCTGGCTATCGGCGCAGGCAATTTGTAAATCGAGTATAACTTGGCTCACGGAGCCTCCTGCTCAGACGGGGTATGGTTTTCCCGTTTACGTTGTTCGGTAATGGTCTCTTTGCGCTTTTGTTCTGCCGCTTCCCAGGCTTCATAGGCAATAACCACGCGGGCGACCACAGGGTGACGCACCACATCTTCGCTATGGAAGAAGTTGAAGCTCAGTTCTTCTACCTCAGACAGCACTTCAATGGCATGGCTTAAGCCAGATTTTTGGTGGCGGGGTAAGTCGGTTTGTGTCACATCGCCGGTAATAACTGCTTTGGAGTTAAAGCCCATTCGGGTGAGAAACATCTTCATCTGTTCGATGGTGGTGTTTTGGCTCTCGTCCAAAATGATAAAGGCATCATTGAGTGTCCGGCCACGCATATAGGCCAGCGGAGCCACTTCAATCACATTACGCTCAATCAGTTTTTCAACTCGCTCAAAGCCAAGCATTTCAAACAGCGCATCATAAAGTGGGCGCAGGTATGGATCGACTTTCTGACTTAGATCCCCTGGCAGGAAACCCAATTTTTCGCCGGCTTCAACGGCCGGACGGGTCAGTAAGATACGGCGCACATTCTGGCGTTCCAGAGCATCAACTGCCGCTGCTACCGCCAGATAGGTTTTACCCGTCCCTGCAGGACCAATCCCAAAAGTAATATCGTGATCGAGAATATTGGCGATGTATTGCGCCTGATTGGGGGTACGCGGTTTGACCATGCCGCGTTTGGTACGGATATTCACGGCTTTCCCGTAATCGGGCACGCTCTCCGCAGTTTGCTCCAATACATGGCTCTCTTTCACTGCGAGATGGATATCTTCCGGGGATATCTCCGGGGTAACACCACGAATGGAGGCGGTGTCAACATACAGATGGCGCAGGATATCTGCCGCTGCAACAACGCTGATATTCTTACCGACTAACTTGAAGCGATTGTCACGGCGATTAATTTCGATGCCTAATCGGCGCTCCAACTGCTTGATATTGTCATCAAAAGGGCCGCACAGACTCAGCAAACGCTGATTATCGGTAGGCTCTAGCAAGATTTCTTGTGTCACTACGTGCAAACTATTTCTCTGAGTCACTGTGTTCCTCTGGATATATCATTCACGGATATTATTTGTATGATTCACTGTTATACCTTCGTACTTGAAATGACCTTGGGTATATAACGCCAATCATACATGTCATTTAAGAATTATTCATGGTGCATGGTGCTGACGCAAGTTTACTTATCAATCCGTGCTTTCACGCTCTATTCAAGTAGCGGCCATCAAACGGTGCAACTTAAAAAGTCCAAATCTGCGTAGCAGCCCACTGAAATAAAACAGGCACTGACAATGCAGTGCCTGCTAATGCGAGTTAACTCGAACAACGGCGATCAGGGTTGGTACTGCCCCACGCCAATTTCATTTTCTTTTCGGGTTCGCGCAATGACCGATTGTGGCGATTCATGAACCCGTAGCGCCATCTGGTCTTCGGTTCGCTGCAAAATACCGCGCAGTGAACTGGCATAAACGTCTACAATTTCGACATCAACGAATTTGCCAATCATCTCTGGCGTGCCTTCAAAATTCACCACGCGGTTATTTTCAGTGCGCCCGGCTAACTCCACCGCACTTTTGCGGGAGGTGCCTTCTACCAGAATACGTTGCACACTGCCAACCATCTCGCGGCTGATTTCCATGGCCTGTTGAGTGATACGTTGTTGCAAAATATGCAGTCGCTGTTTTTTCTCTTCCTCACTGACATCGTCTGGCAGGTCTGCCGCAGGTGTGCCGGGGCGTGGAGAGTAAATAAAGCTGTAACTGGTATCAAAATGAATATCTGCGACCAGCTTGATAGTTTGCTCAAAATCCTGCTGAGTTTCACCAGGAAAACCGATGATAAAATCGGAACTTATCTGGATATCTGGCCGCGCCTGACGCAGTTTGCGGATGATGGACTTGTATTCCAGTGCGGTGTGGGCGCGTTTCATCATGGTTAAAATTCGGTCAGAACCACTTTGCACTGGCAGATGCAGAAAACTCACCAGTTCTGGCGTATCGCGATAAACATCGATGATATCGTCGGTAAACTCAATTGGATGGCTGGTGGTAAAGCGGATGCGATCGATACCGTCAATGGCGGCAACCAGTCGTAATAACTCGGCAAAACTACAGATATCACCATCATAGGTGGCACCGCGATAGGCATTGACATTCTGGCCGAGCAGATTCACTTCCCGCACCCCTTGGGAGGCTAACTGTGCAATTTCAAACAGAATATCGTCACTTGGGCGGCTGATTTCCTCGCCACGGGTGTAAGGCACTACGCAGAAAGTACAATATTTATTGCATCCTTCCATGATAGAGACGAACGCGGTCGGGCCTTCAGCGCGTGGCTCTGGCAGCCGATCAAACTTTTCAATTTCAGGGAAACTGATGTCTACCACCGGGCTGTGCGAGCCTTGGACGTGGTTAATCATTTCTGGCAGGCGATGCAGCGTTTGCGGCCCAAAAATGACATCAACACAGGGGGCGCGTTGGCGCAGATGTTCACCTTCTTGCGATGCTACACACCCACCGACACCAATAATCAGATTGGGGTTCTTTTCTTTCAGGAGCTTCCAATGGCCCAGCAGGCTGAACACTTTTTCTTGTGCTTTTTCGCGAATTGAACAGGTATTCAGTAGCAGTAAATCGGCTTCTTCGGGAATCTCTGTTAACTGGTAACCATGAGTGCTGGCCAGCAAATCAGCCATTTTAGATGAATCATATTCATTCATCTGGCAGCCCCAGGTTTTAATATGCAGTTTTTTCGTCATGGCTTATCTACCACCAAAAATTCATCATAAATGTCACATCGCGCGGTGCGGTGATCCATGTGTTCGTCAGGCGCAAAGGCTCAGTAGTTGCAGGGTATTGTAGTCATTTGCAGTTGCGATGACCACCGCAGTTCGGCTTAGTTATTCTGTGGGGTGATGAAAAATCCGGTACACTGAGGGCAGATAAAGTATGGATGTTATTTTAACTTTTAAAGAATGGCCAAAATGAATAAATCGCAACCAAATTATGATGTTGTGGTGGTCGGTGGCGGGATGGTCGGTGCCGCCGCCGCGCTTGGACTGGCACAAACAGGCTGGTCAGTCGCGTTACTGGAGCATGAAGCCCCAGCCCCATTTGAAGCTGACAGCGTGCCCGATTTGCGGGTTTCCGCTATCGGTTGTACCTCGGTGTCGTTACTGAAACAACTCGGTGTCTGGGCGCAGGTACAACAGATGCGCTATGCACCTTATCGTCGGTTAGAGACCTGGGAGCAGCCCGGCTCACAGGTGGTATTCGATGCAGCCTCGCTCTCGTTGCCTGAGCTGGGGTTTATGGTTGAGAACCGGATTTTGCAGTTGGCTTTGTGGCAACAGATAACGGAATGCCCTAATTTGACGTTGCTGTGCCCGTCACGGCTGCAAACTATGGTTAGAGTAGATGACTGCTGGCAAATTACGTTAGACGCTCAGCGACAGATACAGGGCCGTTTAGTGATAGGTGCTGATGGTGCAAATTCTCTGGTGCGGCAATTAGCCGGTATTGGCACCAGTGGCTGGCAGTATCGCCAGTCTTGCATGTTAATCACCGTAGAGACGGATACTGCTCAGCAAGACACAACCTGGCAGCAGTTTTTCCCAACGGGGCCGCGCGCTTTTTTACCACTGTTTGGTCAGTGGGCGTCATTGGTCTGGTACGACAGCCCACAACGTATTCGTCAGCTTCAGGCGCTGCCGATGGCACAGTTGAACCAGGAAATTGCTAAGGCTTTCCCATCACGGTTGGGGGCTGTTAAGGCGATTGCTGCTGGCTCTTTCCCGCTAGTGCGTCGCCATGCACAACGTTATGTACAGCCGGGATTGGTCTTACTCGGGGATGCAGCCCATACCATTAATCCGCTGGCTGGGCAGGGGGTTAATCTGGGATATCGCGATGTTGATGCGTTGCTGGAGGTACTTAATCAAGCGCGTGAACGGGCAGAACCGTGGCACAGTGAGCAGGTATTACTGCGTTATCAACGCCGCCGCCGTACTGATAATCTGATTATGCAAAGTGGTATGGATGTGTTTTACACCACATTCAGCAATGATCTGCCACCGGTGAAATTCGTACGGAATCTGGCGTTGATAGCCGCTCAGCGCGCGGGCAAGTTGAAAGAACATGCGTTGAGGTATGCATTGGGGCTGTAGGTGCTTTTGAATAATCGTTGTATGCCCAATTAATTCAAAATACCGGTAGGCAGCAACTTGAACGAGTGACGGCAGCCAACATCCCTCCCTACATCTTGACGGGCGATGAGAATAGCCTGTAAGCAGATACCGGTTCTGCTTACAGGACGCGTAATTCTTCAATAATATTCGGGTTTCTTTCTATCATCATCAATAGCTTTAATGCTGAACCTGAAGGGATCCTCCGATGTTGCTCCCAGCTTTGAACCAATCCCTTGCTAACACCGACGATATCTGCGAACTCTTCTTGTTTCATGCCGGAGGAAAGTCGCAATAATTTTACATCGGGTAAGGGGTGACGGTGAATTTGTTCTGCTTTAGGGCGTGATTCACCTTTTTCAGCCGCGACCATGTAATTCATGCTTTCAACCAGATCATCAAAGAGTTCTTTTTTCATATCGGCACCTCACACAAACTAATGGAATGTTCGCAAACTTATAAATCGAGTTTAGCGGTTATCATTTTCAATACGGTTTTTTCTGATTCAGACAGATCATCTTTTTCATTTTTAGAATAAGCCAACAATAACCAGATGCGACAACGTTGGGCCACAACAAAATAGATAACTCTGATACCACCGCGTTTACCTCGCTGCAAACCACCCCATCGAATTTTTTGATAGCCCCCGGTTTTGCTTATTGTGTCTCCAGACTGAGGATTATTAAGTAGGTAAGTCTGAAATTGTTGAAAGTCATCATCTGACATTAGTTCTGCTCGACGCCGACTAAAAATCGGTGTTTCTACAAACTCAAGGAAATCCATCCTGATAACTCCATGTCATCCTCCATGAATGTAGTACAGGGTACGATTATTTGCTGCTAAAATGAATGCAATTAAGAAGAATTAATTAAATGAAATCCCAGAATGCAAAAAGCCCGCCGAAGCGAGCTTTTCTAAATTTGGCTGGGGTACGAGGATTCGAACCTCGGAATGCTGGAATCAGAATCCAGTGCCTTACCGCTTGGCGATACCCCAAAAGATGGTGGCTACGACGGGAATCGAACCTGTGACCCCAGCATTATGAGTGCTGTGCTCTAACCAGCTGAGCTACGTAGCCATCTTTAAATCTTTAATCTTGAGAAGTTGTATGGCTGGGATACCAGGATTCGAACCTGGGAATGCCAGGATCAAAACCTGGTGCCTTACCGCTTGGCGATATCCCAACTGAAATACAATTCTTTTTTACATGACAACATTCTTGTCTTACAGCTATCCATCAAAAAAAAGATGGCTGGGATACCAGGATTCGAACCTGGGAATGCCAGGATCAAAACCTGGTGCCTTACCGCTTGGCGATATCCCATCCGCTGTGACAAACCGATGAACGAATAATGGTGCGGGAGGCGAGACTTGAACTCGCACACCTTGCGGCGCTAGAACCTAAATCTAGTGCGTCTACCAATTTCGCCACTCCCGCAAAAAGATGGTGGCTACGACGGGAATCGAACCTGTGACCCCAGCATTATGAGTGCTGTGCTCTAACCAGCTGAGCTACGTAGCCATCTTTTTCCGCATTACCTTCATCGGCGTTGCGGGGCGCATTATGCGTATATGGCCGAATTGCGTCAACTAATTTTTTCCCAAAAAAGCGCTGAAAGGGTTCGTTTGTGTGGCTTGTGAACAGTCTGGTGATTAAAGCAGCACTTATGGTGATTAATTGTTGAATTTGCCAGCAAAAAACAAGGCCACCCTAGGGCAGCCTTGAGATTGGACAGTCAATAATAGGCAGACCATCACATTCAATTATTTATAAGCGTCCTGATGCACGCCAACGGCACGGCCAGAAGGGTCATCCATACTTTTGAATGATTCATCCCACTCGATGGCTTTTGCTGATGAACAGGCGACTGATGGGCCACCGGGCACACATTCAGCGGCACTTGGCAGCGGGAACAACTCTTCAAAGATTTCGCGATACAAGTAGCCTTCTTTCGATGATGGCGTGTTGTATGGGAAACGGAAGTGGGCAGTTTCCATCTGTTGATCAGTGACTTGCTCAGCAGCTTTCTCTTTTAGAGTGTCAATCCAGCTATAGCCAACACCATCAGAGAATTGCTCTTTCTGACGCCATGCGACGCTGTGTGGTAGGTAAGATTCAAAACATTCACGCAGGACATGTTTTTCCATTTTGCCATTGCCACACATTTTGTCCTGCGGATTGATACGCATCGCAACATCGAGGAAGTTCTTATCCAGGAAAGGTACGCGGGCCTCAACACCCCAGGCAGACATTGCTTTGTTGGCACGCGCACAGTCATACATGTGCAGGGCCAGCAATTTACGCACGGTCTCTTCATGTAATTCTTTCGCATTTGGCGCTTTGTGGAAATAGAGGTAGCCGCCAAATACTTCGTCTGATCCTTCGCCAGACAGCACCATCTTGATCCCCATCGCTTTGATTTTACGCGACATCAGATACATGGGCGTTGAGGCGCGGATGGTGGTGACATCATAGGTTTCAATGTGATAAATCACATCGCGAATAGCATCCAACCCTTCTTGCACGGTGAAATGAATCTCATGGTGCACGGTACCTAAATGGTTGGCGACTTCTTTCGCAGCACGCAAATCCGGGGAGCCAATCAGACCTACTGCAAAGGAGTGCAGTTGTGGCCACCAGGCTTCACTGCGTTCATCGTCTTCGACACGACGGGCCGCAAATTTTTTGGTGATAGCCGAGATAACGGAAGAGTCCAGACCACCGGACAGCAATACGCCGTAAGGCACGTCAGACATCAAGTGGCTTTTTACCGCTTCTTCTAACGCGTTAGCCAACTGGACTTTGTCAGTTACATTGTCTTTGACGTTGTCGAAATCAAACCAATCGCGATGATAGTATTCGCGAATTTCACCCTCTTTACTCCACAGATAGCTGCCAGCCGGGAACTCTTTAATGGTGCGGCACACTGGCACCAATGCTTTCATCTCTGAAGCCACAAACATGTTGCCGTTTTCATCATGGCCCATATACAGCGGGATAATCCCCAGATGGTCACGGCCAATCAGATAGGCATCTTTCTCTGTGTCGTACAGGACGAAAGCGAACATACCTTGCAGGTCGTCGAGGAATTCAGGCCCTTTCTCCTGATACAACGCCAGAATGACTTCACAGTCTGAGCCTGTTTGGAATGCGTAACGGTCGCCATATTGCTGACGTAATGCCTGATGATTATAGATCTCACCATTAACGGCCAAAATATGCGTGTGGGCCGCATTAAACAGGGGCTGGGCACCGGTATTGACGTCAACGATAGACAAACGTTCGTGGGCGAGAATAGCTTTATCACTTGCCCACACACCAGACCAATCTGGGCCACGGTGGCGCATTAAACGTGACATTTCCAGCGCTTTTTTGCGTAACTCAATGGGGTCGGTTTTAAGGTCGAGGACCCCGAAAATAGAACACATAATAATCTCCCTAACTTCTCTGCTTTGGCGGTGATGATGTTGAATTTGAGTCGTTCATCGCTGGATCTATTTTTTCACACTTGCTTATGAGTGATGCAAGTTATGCCCCATGACGATGCAGTCATCCAAATTATTTCTAAACTAGATGTGAGAAATACATGCAATTTATACGCCAATTCACAGCGCTATTATTTTGGTGCACTGGCGGGTATGGCAATGGGTACCTATACCCAAAGCACTCGACGTTGCAGGTAGGCTGCCAGCGGGTGAGTCACGATGAGCTTACTCAGTCAAGTGATTAGGGTGAGTGACCCCCAGCTAATACCCCTACAGCATCAAGGACGAAGGCTATAAAAGAAAATGCGCCAAAATGGGGCGTAATGGCAAGAAACTTTGGTGCACTGCACTAAAAAAAGGCATAGCGCTAAAAGGGAGGGGGCAAAAAAGAGGCTGGCGGCCATGGCATGACCGCCAACAGAGATTAGATAATATTGATATCAACCACGGAAGAGAAAACATAGTTCGGGCGGAATGGCATGGCTTCAATATCTGTTAGCGTTGAGACACCGGACAGAACTAAAATCGTTTTCAACCCAGCCTGGAAACCGGCCAAAATATCGGTACGCAGGTTATCACCCACAATCACCGTGCTTTCTGAATGGGCATGCATTTTATTCAGCGCCGCGCGAATGATCCACGGGCTGGGCTTACCCACATAAAACGGCTTACGACCGGAGATTTTCTCAATAGGTGCGCACAATGCACCACACGCCGGAGCAAACCCATGACCGTGGCTATCGGGGTTGGTGGCAATAAAACGTGCACCATTGGCGACAAAATAGGCAGCTTTATGCATCATATCCCAGTTATAGGAACGGGTTTCACCGACAATCACAAAATCAGGATTGATATCGGTGATGGTAAAGCCAGCTTTATAGAGTTCGTGCACTAATGCACCTTCACCCACAACATAGGCCTTTTTACCTTCCTGATTGCGCAGGAAGTCGGCAGTTGCCATCGCCGAGGTATAAAAGGCGCTTTCGGGTACGTCCAACCCGGCAGAACTGAAGCGGTTAGCCAGATCCTGCGCGGTTTGTGACGGATAGTTGGTCAGAATAACCAGCGGCATTCCAGCATTTTGAATCCGGGCTAGAAAGTCGTTAGCGCCCGGTATCGCTTTATTATCATGTAACAACACACCATCGATATCACAAATAACGCTTTTAATTGTCATGGTTAAACCCAAATTAATTGGAGTTACAGTTAGGCAGCAAATGAGTGCATCCCGATGTGCTGACGCTGGTCAGTATTCGGGTAAGTGAGAGCAGCAGCCTCAAGTCAGAAGGGTATTATATTACTCATTTTTGCACGGCAATGGTCCACTATAACATGAGCGATAAGGGGTTTACCCCTGCCATAGCCTTATTTGCATCTACGCGTTAGTTTTCCAGCAGGCGTTGCAATAATACGCCGTTCAACATGGCGCGCTTAGCCAGAGCAAAAGCACCGATTGCAGACTGATGATCAAGCTGCGACGTGACGACTGGCAGATTCAGGCGGAAGTTTTTCAATACTTGAGTATTGATGCAGCTCTGAATAGCGGGTAGCAGGATTTTATCGGCTTCAATGATTTCACCCGCAATAACGACTTTTTGCGGATTAAATAAGTTGATGGCGATAGAAATGGCTTTGCCCAGATAGCGGCCCACATGCTCAATCACTTCGCTTGCCAGCAAGTCACCCCGGTTAGCCGCTTTACAGATAGCGCCAATATGGCAATCATCCAGCGTTAATTTGCTTGGGTAGCCCTGAGCGAGCAGGTGGCGCACCCGATTTTCAATTGCTGCATTGGAGGCCACTGTTTCCAGACAGCCAAAGTTACCGCAATAACAGCGCTCACCCAGTGGGTCAATTTGGATATGGCCGATCTCACCCACGTTGCCATTGCTGCCTAAGAATATCTGGCTATTTACGATGATACCCGCACCGGTACCACGGTGCAGACGAACCAAGATGGAGTCTTCGCAGTCACGTGTTGCACCAAAATAGTGCTCTGCCAATGCCAAACTCCGAATATCGTGGCCGACAAAACTGGTGACATTAAAACGATTTTGCAGATTCTCAACTAATGGCCAGTCGCTGACATTGATATGGGGCATATAGCGCACGATACCTTTGCGCGGTTCAACCAAGCCTGGGAGGATAACGGCAATGGCAATCAGCTCACGTAATTTGCGCTGATAGGCTTCAATAAATTGGCTGATAATAGTAAATAGCGCGTGCTCAAGCGTTTCTTGCGTGCGCTCAGGCAGCGAATAATGCTCTTCGCCCAGCGATTTACCACTCATATCAAACAGGGTGATAGTCGCATCATGGCGGCCAAGACGCACCGCAATAGTATGGAACTGGCGGTTTTCTGTCACGATAGAGATAGCACGGCGACCGCCGGTGGAGGCTTGCTGATCAACTTCCTTGATAAGCCCCCGCTCCAGCAGTTGACGCGTAATTTTGGTGACACTGGCGGGGGCGAGCTGGCTGAGATCGGCAATCTGAATGCGCGAAATCGGGCCTTGCTGATCAATAAGCCGGTAAACAACGGCACCATTGAGTTGCTTCACAAGATCCACATTACCAATTTGTGACTGTCCGCCGGTGCTCATCAATAAAATTACTCGCTTATTTTAAAACCTCGTTGCCGTTAACGATGGTTTTAGTGATTTTATAATCGCGGGTAAAGGCAGTCAGGTTGGCTACTTTGCCGACTTCGATACTCCCTAACTGCTTATCCACGCCAATAGCGCGGGCCGCATACAGTGTCGCCATACGCAATGTTTCGTCCAGTGCGATGCCAACGTGTTCAACACTATTTTGTACCGCTTCGATCATCGTCAGTGCTGAACCGCTTAATGTGCCATTCTCATCCACACATAAGCCGTTACGATAGTATATTGTTTTGCCAGCAAAAATAAATTGATCAATTTCAGCACCCGCCGGAGCGGTGGCATCGGTTACCAGTACCAGTTTGTCACCTTTCAGGCGTTTTGCGTTGCGGATATTGGCCCAGTCGACATGCAGGCCATCCGCTATTACCCCGGTGTAGACTTCTGGGGTATCAAAAATAGCCCCGATCAGGCCAGGTTCACGCCCGGTGATGTATGGCATGGCATTATACAGGTGTGTCGCAAAGCGAATACCAGCAGCAAAGCCTTGGCGGGCTTGCTGATAGGTAGCGTTGGAGTGGCCGGCTGAAACCAGAATACCGGCTTCAGTCAACTGGCGGATGTATTTGTCATCGACCATTTCTGGTGCCAGAGTGAATTGGCTAATCACGTCCGCATTTGCGCACAGATAATCAATCATTTCAGCGGTGGGTTTACGAATAAACGCCGGATTATGGGTGCCTTTCTTGAGCGGGCTAAGATATGGCCCCTCCAGATGCAGACCCAACGCTTTATGCTGGTTTTTTTGTAGATATGAACGCATGACATGAACGCCGTGCTTCATAAACTCATCACTGCATGTAATGAGTGTTGGCAGGAAGCTGGTGCAACCTGACTTTTCATTAGCGCGCTGCATGATATCCAACGTCTCTTCGGAGATAGCCTCAAGAGAGTCATTGAATTGCACACCGCCGCAGCCATTTAACTGCACATCAATAAATCCGGGGGCTAGAATGGCGCCGCCCAAATCGCGCACCTCAATATCAGCCGGAAGTTCAGCGGCAGGACAGATACGTTCAATCAATCCATCAGCCACGACAACAGCATGATTATCCAGTACTTCGTGGCTGGTATAAATACGGCCGTGAGTTAAAGCGTACATCTTAGCCCCCTGATGACTATTACAGACCTTTGATATTTTCAGCTTCCAATTCATGGAAGTATTTTACAGTTTTAACCTTCAATTCCATAGTGGAAGGCTCATCACACACCATGATGGCTTTGGCATGCAGTTGCAGGCAACTGATGGTCCACATGTGATTGATGCTCCCTTCAACTGCCGCTTGCAAGGCTTGTGCTTTGCCGTGGCCAGTGACCAGAATCATCACTTCTTCTGCATCCAGCAATGTACCCACACCTACTGTAAGTGCATATTTCGGCACGAGGTTTGCATCACCACCAAAGAAGCGGGAGTTAGCAATGCGGGTTTCTTGGGTCAGGGTTTTGATGCGGGTACGGGATGCCAAAGATGATGCCGGTTCATTAAATGCGATGTGACCGTCAACGCCCACGCCACCCATAAACAGGTTAATTTTGCCGTAAGACTTAATTTTTGCTTCGTAACGACGGCATTCTTCATCGATATCTGGCGCGTTGCCATTTAACAGGTTGATGTTCTCGGCTGGGATATCAACATGATCGAAGAAATTGGAGTGCATGAAGGTGTAGTAGCTTTCAGGATGTTCCTGTGGCAAACCGACATATTCGTCCATGTTGAACGTAACCACGTTTTGAAAACTGACGTCACCGGCTTTGTGCATCGCGACCAGATGTTTGTATGCTTCCATCGGTGTGCCACCGGTTGGCAGACCCAGTACAAACGGGCGCTCAGCGGTTGGTTTAAACGAATTGATACGGCTAACGATATGACGCGCTGCCCATTTACCAACTTCTGTGGTGTTTTTCAGTGGGATAAGTCTCATCTTGCACCTCTTGGATTGCTAATAGTGGCTATACTCTACGCGGTTCGAATCATCCAGCTAAGCGTAACTCAGATTTTGACTCATGCGTTGGTACAATACTTCGTTCATTTTTCGAATGATAAAATAAGTTTTGTATCATGGCTAGTGCATTGGTGCTTTTTCACTAGTTTTTGGTGACATTTATCACAAAATAGGGGGTTTTAATTTGCGTTACGAAATAATTTTTTTACACTCCGCAATGAGTAATACGTACCGTGAATAAATAAAAAGTGTGCCATGCGTTTTTCTAAAAGGTAGTGAGTCAATTAAATAAACTACTTAAAGGGTCCGATAACGGACGAATAGGGGGAAAGGTGAATATTCTTAGTTACTTACAAAAAGTGGGCCGGGCCTTGATGGTCCCAGTGGCCACACTACCAGCCGCCGCGATACTGATGGGCGTAGGCTATTGGATCGACCCGGTAAGCTGGGGGGGTGATAATGCACTGGCGGCATTATTTATCAAATCCGGTGCGGCTATTATCGACAACATGTCCGTGCTGTTCGCAATTGGTGTTGCTTACGGTATGTCAAAAGACAAAGACGGTGCGGCTGCACTGACCGGCTTTGTAGGTTTCCTGGTATTAACCACGCTGTGCTCGCCTGCTGCGGTGTCGATGATTCAAAAGATCCCGGTTGATCAGGTTCCGGCAGCTTTTGGTAAAATCAACAACCAGTTCGTGGGTATCCTGGTGGGTATTATCTCTGCTGAACTGTACAACCGCTTCAGCAGTGTTGAATTGCCAAAAGCACTCTCTTTCTTCAGTGGCCGCCGTCTGGTTCCGATTCTGACGTCCTTCCTGATGATCGTGGTTGCCTTCATTCTGATGTACGTCTGGCCGCTGATTTATAACGCACTGGTGACCTTCGGCGAATACATCAAAGATATGGGGTCAGTAGGGGCGGGTATCTATGCCTTCTTCAACCGCTTGTTGATCCCAGTCGGCCTGCATCATGCTTTGAACTCAGTGTTCTGGTTTGACGTTGCCGGTATTAACGATATTCCTAACTTCCTCGGTGGCCAGCAGTCTATTGATTCTGGTAAAGCCATTGTGGGTATCACTGGTCGTTATCAGGCTGGCTTCTTCCCAATCATGATGTTTGGTTTACCAGGTGCGGCGTTGGCGATTTATCACTGCGCGCGTCCTGAAAATAGAGCGAAAGTGGCAGGTATCATGTTGGCGGGTGCATTCGCAGCCTTCTTCACCGGTATCACCGAACCACTTGAATTCTCCTTCATGTTTGTTGCCCCTGTGCTGTACTTCTTGCACGCCGTGCTGACCGGTATTTCAGTATTCATTGCAGCCAGCATGCATTGGATCGCCGGTTTTGGTTTCAGCGCCGGTTTAGTGGATATGGTGCTCTCTTCTCGCAACCCGCTCGCCACACATTGGTACATGCTGATCCCACAAGGTTTGGTGTTCTTCGCCATTTACTACGTGGTGTTCCGTTTCACCATCCAGAAATTCAACTTGCTGACACCTGGGCGTGAATTGGCCGTTGAAGGCAGTGAAGAAGATGGTTATGACGTCAATGTTGATAACACCCCTGCAGTGAACGAAAGTGAAATCAACGGTCTGGCGCGTCGCTATATTGGTGCTATCGGTGGTTCAGATAACCTGACTGCCATTGATGCCTGCATCACCCGCCTGCGTCTGAACGTAAAAGATTCTGCGCAGGTTAATGACAGTGTTGCCAAGCGCTTAGGTGCGTCAGGTGTCATTCGTCTGAATAAACAAAGTGTGCAAATCATTGTCGGTACCCGCGCAGAATTGATTGCTTCGGCCATGCGTACTGTGCTGGCTGGTGGTTCGGTTCCTGCCGCCAGCAGTTCTGTGGCACCCGCAGACGTTAAGCCTCAGGCGGTTATTAACACCACTAAAACAGCTTCTCTGGTACTGGTTTCGCCTATTACCGGTGATGTTGTCGCACTGGATCAAGTTCCTGATGAAGCTTTTGCCAGCAAAGCAGTGGGTGAGGGTGTTGCCATCCGTCCTACTGATAAAATGGTGGTTTCTCCGGCGAACGGGACTATCGTAAAAATCTTCAATACTGACCATGCATTCTGTCTGGAAACTGAAACCGGTGCAGAAATTGTGGTTCATATCGGGATTGATACGGTAAAACTGAACGGTCAGGGCTTTGCTCGTCTGGTTGACGAAGGGGCCACTGTCGTTGCCGGCCAACCGATATTGGAACTGGACCTGGCTTATCTGAACGCCAATGCGCGCTCAATGATTAGCCCGGTTGTGGTAAGCAATATTGATGATTATGCCGGTATCTCGGTATTGGCAGGCAGCTCTGTTGTGGCCGGTCAAAGCCCGTTGTTTGAGATCCGTGGCAAATAATTGGCTTAAGGCTAATGGTGAAAAGGGACTGCTGTCCTGAATAACCGATTTAACTTTTAGCTGAACCAACGGGAAGAGAGCAATCTCTTCCCGTTTTTTTGTTTTATTTCCTGTAACAAACGGTTGTTTCCAAGTCGGGCTTGTTGGATTATACCTGTCATCTTTCAAGTTGCAGGTGTGTTGGCCGCTCTCATTCACCCGAATCACTTACTTGTGTAAGCTCATCGGGATGAATGAGCCTCATCCTTGAGGCTCACCCTGCGGGCTAGCATAGATGCTATTCAAATCGGTTCCCGACCGATTTGTCTCTCGTTTGCCGCCTTCCTGCATCCTTGAAATCTATTAGGTAAATATGCGGTTATATTTGTTGCGTTTGCATTGAGGAATAGAACAATGAGTGAGGCAGAAGCCCGCCCGAGTAATTTTATCCGTCAGATAATTGACGAAGATTTAGCCAGCGGCAAGCACACGTCGGTTCATACCCGCTTTCCGCCAGAGCCAAATGGCTACCTGCATATTGGTCATGCAAAATCTATTTGCCTGAACTTTGGCATCGCACAAGATTATCAGGGTCAGTGTAATTTGCGTTTCGACGACACCAACCCAGTGAAAGAAGACGTCGAGTTCGTAGAGTCGATTAAACACGACGTAGAGTGGCTAGGCTTCACCTGGAGCGGTGATGTACGTTACTCCTCAGACTATTTCGATCAACTGTACCAATACGCTGTAGAGCTGATTAATAAGGGCCTGGCGTATGTCGATGAGTTAACTGCTGAGCAGATGCGCGAATATCGTGGCACCCTGACGGCTCCGGGGAAAAACAGCCCGTACCGTGATCGCAGTGTGGAAGAGAATCTGGCGCTGTTTGAAAAGATGCGTGCCGGTGGTTTTGCTGAAGGTACAGCTTGTCTGCGTGCCAAAATCGATATGGCGTCACCGTTTATCGTGATGCGTGACCCCGTGCTGTATCGTATTAAGTTTGCCGAACACCATCAGTCAGGTAACAAGTGGTGCATCTACCCGATGTATGACTTTACCCATTGTATTTCTGATGCGATCGAAGGGATCACCCATTCACTCTGTACGCTGGAGTTCCAGGATAACCGCCGCTTGTACGATTGGGTGCTGGATAATATCTCTATCGAATGCCATCCGCGCCAGTATGAATTCTCTCGCCTGAATCTAGAATACGCCATTATGTCTAAGCGTAAGCTGAATCAATTGGTGACCGAGAAAGTCGTGGAAGGTTGGGATGATCCACGTATGCCAACGATTTCTGGTTTGCGTCGCCGTGGTTACACCGCAGGTTCCATTCGTGAGTTCTGCCGCCGTATTGGGGTGACCAAGCAGGATAACAACGTTGAAATGATGTCACTGGAGTCTTGCATCCGTGATGACCTCAACGAACATGCCCCACGAGCCATGGCGGTTCTTGACCCAATCAAGGTGATTATTGAAAATCGGGTGGCCGGGGAAGAGTGGCTGACCATGCCAAATCACCCGAATAACCCGGATATGGGCACTCGTCAGGTTCCTTTCGATAGTGAGCTTTACATCGATCGCGCTGATTTTCGTGAAGAAGCCAATAAACAGTACAAGCGTTTGGTGCTAGGCAAAGAAGTACGTTTGCGTAATGCCTATGTTATCAAAGCTGAACGTGTCGAAAAGGACGCTGAAGGCAATGTGACTACACTTTATTGTAGTTATGACGCAGAAACTTTAAACAAAGACCCGGCTGATGGTCGTAAAGTTAAAGGGGTTATTCATTGGGTTTCTGTTAAACACGCATTGCCAGCAGAAATTCGTCTGTATGACCGTTTGTTTAGCGTACCAAACCCGGCTGCGGCGGAAGACTTCTTGTCTACCATCAATCCTGAGTCGTTGATTATCCGTCAGGGTTTTGTTGAGCCAGGTTTGGCTGCTGCGGTTCCAGAGAAAACCTATCAATTTGAACGTGAAGGTTATTTCTGTGCCGATAGCCGCTATTCACGCCCTGATGCCTTAGTATTTAACCGCACGGTAGGTCTGCGTGATACCTGGGCGGCGAAAGCGTCCAACTAAGTTGTAGCCGCTCACACCAAACAGTATATAGCGTGGCTTAGTCCACGCTTTTTTATGCCCTTAACGCCTTCAAATTTGCTCCTATCGAAGGGTATGCACCAAAATCACATAACCGCGTAAGCTTATCAGGATGGGTCTGGCTATCGGGATGCAATGCCAAATTCTTTGGATATAAAACCGCGTTTGTTTATTTTACTAAACAATCATTAATTCTCTCCTCTTTGCTCCTTCTACATTTTATCCACGGGTCAATGTCGACATATTGCTTCCTTTTTTGGCGATAACGTGGCTGTCTGTAAGTCTTTCTTAAATATTCGCTTTGCAAAATAACCCAGTAATTAACCCTATTTGTTTAGGATAAATCTCGTATTTGCTGAAACCATTCAATATGTCAACGAGAGACGATTTTTGATTAAAAATACGATCTTATTCATTGTTTTTAAAGCTTTTGTGAGCTGTGTAATATTTTTTCACAGTTATGTGCACGTTGTCATACTTTGAATAATTAGCTTTTTTTTTAATTGATAATTCGCGTCGCGAAAAATAGTCTGTGTGGCAGCAGCAATCTACAGAGCGGTTGTTTTTTGCAAGAGAAGTTTTTAGCAGTAACGGCTGGTGGCTATTTCTCCCCAGCAAAAATTTTACCCACTAGGGTTTTTTTTGAGGCTAAACCTGTGAGCTGTGGTGGACACAGGCAACGCACTTTAAATGTGATGTCAAAGAGGAATTTTTTCATATGGTTACGCACGGTGCTAAACGTAAAACGCTGGCGCTCGCAGTCGCGGGTGCATTGTTAGGAACGGGGTTCATAGTAGCCCCTGAGGCCAAGGCTGAAGGTTTTATTGATGATTCGTCACTGACCGGTGGGATTTATTATTGGCAGCGTCAGCGTGACCGTAAAGATTTAACGCCAGGGAGTGCGGAGTACGGCAAGTATGTCGCCAACCTGCATCACTCGACTTTTAATGCCAATCTGGATTTCTCTTCCGGTTATGCGGCTGACATGTTTGGTATTGATCTGGCAGCTTTCGGCGCAGTTGAAATGACCAACAGTGGCCCGGCGGCTCCTAACGAAATTGGTTTCAGTGATGCTAAAACCCGTTGGGATGAGAAATGGACCGGTGATAAGAGTGGCGTCAGTGTTTATAAAGCGGCGGCCAAATTTAAGTTAGGCGATTTCTGGGCGCGTGGTGGTTATATCCAGCCAACAGGTCAGACACTGCTTGCCCCACACTGGAGCTTTATGCCAGGCACTTATCGGGGGGCTGAAGGTGGTGCAAAATTCGATTTTGATACGGCCGGTGCCTTGTCCATGTCTTACATGTGGACCGATGAATATAAAGCACCTTGGTATCAAAATATGTACAACTTCCGTCAGGCTGATGGCAAGACTGGCGTAAGTTACCTGCATTCAATCGGTGCTAAATACGACTTCAAAAACAAACTGGTGATGGAAGCGGCATTCGGCCAGGCGAAAGATTACATGGATCAGTATTTTGCCAAGGCTTCTTACGCCTTCCCGGTGGCGGGCAATGATCTTCGTACTTCTTATCAGTTCTACGGCGCAAAAGATAAAGTTGATGGCGGTGCCAGCAATGTGAACGACGTCTATGACGGATTAGCCTGGTTACAAGCACTGACATTGGGCTACACCACCGGGCCATTTGACTTGCGCCTTGAAGGTACTTGGGCCAAAGCTGACGGTAACCAAGGTTACTTCCTGCAACGTATGACGCCAGGCTACGCGAGCTCTAATGGCCGTTTGGATGTTTGGTGGGATTCCCGCTCTGACTTCAACGCCAACGGCGAAAAAGCGCTGTTTGGTGGCGTAATGTATGACCTGAAAAACTGGAATCTGGCGGGCTGGTCAGTGGGAACCTCCTATGCATATGGCTGGGATGCAAAACCAAGTACTAACCCAATTTATGACCAGAATACGCGCCTGAAAGAATCAGCATGGAACTTTGACGTTCTCTACACCCTGCAAGAAGGCCGGGCGAAAGGCACGCTCTTCAAACTGCATTACACCATGTATGACAACCACACCAATATTCCAAGCTATGGCGGCGGTTTCGGCAACGTATTCCAGGATGAAAAAGACGTTAAATTCATCGTGATTGCACCATTTACCATCTTCTGATGTTAACCACTTTCTGATTGCCATCCCCGGTAACTATACCGGGGAAATACTGGAGCATCCGCCATGAAGAAAACGCTTTTTATCATTGCCACTGTATTGGGACTAAGTGCCTGTGCACCACAAACCCCGGTTCAACCGGAAGATAGCAAACTCAAGCAAGCCTACAGCGCGTGCATCAATGCCAGCGAAGGTTCGCCAGAAAGATTGATACCCTGCAAGGCAGTGTTGAATGTGCTGAAACAAGAGAAAGCACATCAAGCTTTTACGGAGAAAGAGACCGTTCGAGTATTGGATTATCAGCGTTGTATTGACGCGGCACATACCGGTAATGGTCAAGCCTATGACGCACAATGCGGAAAGCTGTGGCAAGAAATACGCAGTAATAATAAGCCAGATAAATAACATCCCAGATAAAAATTATTAGGATAACGGTAATTGAGCTAACAATAACGCTGCTAGCAGCAATACTGTCAATAACCGTTCTGGCAGCAGTTATTAATTACGGATGAGGTTAGTGATGAATAAATTCAAATTAAATACTTTAGCGGCGATAACCGCAACCTTTGGCTTGATGGGATATGCCAATGCTGATACCAACAATCAACAACTTGTAGATCAACTCAGCACATTGAAAGTTAATTATAAATTGTTAGATAACCGTGCTGCTGACAATGGTGTTGATTGTGCCAAATTGGGTGCTGACTGGGCATCCTGTAATAAAGTCATGATTACTCTGACTAACACCGGGGATAAGATAGTCGGTCAGGACTGGGCCATTTATTTCCATAGCATCCGCCAGATTCTAGCGGTTGATAACAGCCAGTTTAAAATTACTCACCTGACGGGTGATCTACATAAAATTGAACCTACCGCCAAATTCACCGGATTCCCCGCCAATCAGGTGGTTGAAATCCCCATTACAGGTGAATACTGGCAGTTGTTTGCCACTGATTTTATGCCGCGCTGGTATGCCACTGCTGGCGATGCAAAACCAAAAGTACTGAAAAATACTGATACCGAAGATATCAATGAATATCTGACACAGTTTACTGGCGATCAGTGGAAACGCACCAAAGATGACCATAACGTGTTGATGACACCGGAATCACGTTTTGTGAAAAATGAAGCGGTTAAGACGTTATCTGCCGCTAGTTTGCGTGGGCAGATAATTCCCACGCCAATGGAGATTAAGGTTCACAAGCAGGATGTGGACCTGAGTAAAGGTGTTGCGCTGGATCTGAGTGTATTGCCAAAACCGGCCGCAGAGGCGGCCCGGCAACGCTTTGAATTACTGGGTCTGAAGGCCAATTCAGCCGGTTTCCCGATAAAAACCGTGATTCAACCGGCTGCTTTTAAGGGGGACTTAGCGGTTTCCGGTGCTTACGAGTTGAACATTGGCGAGAAAGGGGCGCAGGTTATTGGTTTTGATCCGACAGGCGTGTTCTATGGCCTGCAATCTATCCTGTCATTGGTTCCGACTGACGGCACTAAGACTATTGCCACTCTTGAGGCGAAAGATGCGCCACGTTTCGAATACCGTGGTGTCTTCCTCGATGTTGGCCGTAACTTCAAAACCAAAGATGCGGTGCTGCGCTTACTCGATCAGATGTCAGCTTATAAGCTCAACAAATTCCACTTCCATCTGAGTGATGATGAAGGCTGGCGTATTGAAATCCCAGGCTTGCCGGAATTGACTGATGTTGGCAGCAAACGTTGTCACGATTTGACGGAAAATACCTGTTTGTTGCCGCAATTAGGCTCTGGCCCAGACAGCAATAATATGGGTAGCGGCCATTTCACGCGTGATGATTATATTGAGATTCTGAAATATGCCAAAGCACGCCAGATTGATGTGATCCCTGAAATCGACATGCCAGCACACGCCCGTGCAGCCGTAGTGTCGATGGAAGCCCGTTACAACAATCTGATGAAACAGGGCAAAGAAAAAGAAGCTAACGAATTCCGTCTACTTGACCCGACTGATGATTCCAACACCACGTCAGTTCAGTTCTATGAGCGTAAAAGCTATCTCAACCCATGCCTCGATTCCTCTAAGCGTTTTGTCGATAAAGTGATTGGCGAAATGGCGCAGATGCATAAAGAGGCCGGTATGCCACTGACTACCTGGCACTTTGGTGGTGATGAGGCGAAAAACATTCGTTTGGGCGCGGGTTATCAGGACAAAAACGGCCCGATTGAAGCGGGTAAGGGCATTATTGATAAGAGTGTTGAAGATAAACCTTGGGCCAAATCACAGGTTTGTCAGGATATGGTCAAACAAGGCAAGGTGCAGGATGTTGAACATCTTTCCAGCTATTTTGCCATTGAAGTCAGCAAGCTGGTTAATGCGCACGGCATCGAGAAGATGCAGGCGTGGCAGGATGGGCTGAAAGATGCCAAAGACGCCAAAGCTTTTGCGACTAAACGTGTTGGAGTCAACTTCTGGGATACTCTCTTCTGGGGGGGGGCCGACTCAATTAACGATTGGGCTAATAAAGGCTATGAAGTGGTCGCATCAAATCCCGATTATGTCTACTTCGATATGCCATATGAAGTTAACCCGAATGAACGCGGTTACTACTGGGCAACCCGCTTTAATGACGAAGCAAAAGTATTCAGTTTCGCGCCAGACAACATGCCACAGAATGCCGAGACCTCGGTGGACCGCGATGGCAATCACTTCAGCGCCAAAAGTGATAAACCTTGGCCGGGTGTACATGGCATCTCAGGTCAGTCATGGAATGAAACCGTCCGTACTGATGAGCAGATGGAATACATGATCTTCCCTCGCGTGTTGCCATTGGCCGAGCGTGCCTGGCACCGCGCTTCGTGGGAGCAAGATTACAAAGCGGGCCGCGAATACAAAGGTGGTGAGACGCATATGGTTGACACCAAGGCGTTGGACACTGATTGGCAGCGCTTTGCCAATATCATGGGGCAGCGTGAGCTGGCGAAGCTGGATAAAGCCGGTGTGTCATATCGCTTACCAGTCCCAGGTGCTCGGGTTGTGGCAGGGCAGTTGGAAGCCAATATCTCACTGCCGGGCCTGATTATCGAGTATTCAACGGATGGCGGTAAGCAGTGGCAAAAGTATGATGCCAAGGTACAACCTACCGTGAGTGGTGAGGTGATGATTCGCTCCACCAGCCCAGATGGTAAACGTAGTAGTCGTGCTGAGCCGGTTAAAGTCTGACCATTGGTACTATTGAGCTGTGTCTAATGTTATCTCCTGTTTGCTTGATTTTTAGCTAAACAAATTTAAGTGAAGTTGAGTTGATGGTTCTTTCCCCGGCTAGCCCGGGGTTTTTTTTGCTGAAAAATTGATACGGCTCGTTAAATGAGGGGGAGAGGATAAACAGTAAATTTGTCACTACAAAAGGGATACAGATTTTAATAACGGGGTAGACGCCCAAGTCATTGGCGTTGCGGATGGCAGCAGGTGAAGGCACCCAGAGAGTTCGAACACTCTAGCGGCGTTAAGTACGAAGGGCACAAATAAGAACGACCACCTGACTCCCAACCGAGAGATACTCGGGTATAAAATGGGAAAGGTGGCCATCTTGCTGATAGCTTATGTTAGCCAGACAGTGGAACTTATCAATCTGGATTAAACATAAGCGTAATGTATTCAGTGCTTAAAATCTTTATCACATCAATGCGATAACGCGACATTATCTTTTATCGTGTGCCGACTCGTTTTCACGGCAATCGCCGGTCTCACAGTGGCCGTACAGATACAGGCTGTGATTGGTCAGTTTGATACCATGCTGCTTAGCAATTTCACGTTGAAGCGATTCAATGGATTCATTGCTAAACTCAATCACTTTGCCGCAATCCAGGCAGATCAAGTGATCATGATGATGTTGCTGCGTCAGCTCAAAGACTGATTTACCCCCTTCGAAATTGTGGCGGGTAACAATACCGGCATCGTCAAACTGGTTCAGTACGCGGTAAACCGTGGCTAAACCGATCTCTTCACCGATATCGATCAGCTTTTTATAAAGATCTTCCGCGCTGACGTGATGGCACGACGGGTCTTGCAACACTTCCAGAATTTTAAGCCGGGGCAGCGTTACTTTAAGACCTGCATTTTTTAAGGCTTTGTTGTTGTCAGTCATGCGGATTCAGTCCTGTTACTATCGATTCAAATTAAGGCTGTTCAGCCTATGACATCCGTGGCGCAATAATTACAATTGCGTCTCATTATAGAACTGCTAGCCCCAAATGAAAACCGTGGTTGTTAACAAAGATATAATTGCACACTTTGTAAGATTAATCATGCAGTGTATTGATGAATGGGGATAACACATCATTTAAGTGTACAGTGCCGAGGGATAAAGTTACAAACTTGTAGCATTTTATTTTCATTTTGCGCGAATGACGGTGTGGATCTGTGGGCCGCTTAACAAAGCACAATCGGATAGCCAAACGGGTTGTTCACATTGAGTGGGTTACTGAGAGAGAGAAAGCAACGTTATAATAAAGAGTGCAGGTCAAAAGGATAAAAGGCAGCGGAAACGCCCGGCAGTGTTGCACACGACCATCGCGTTTCCGACTCGTTAGCTTAACTGACGATTGTCAGATCAACCCACAATCTCAGAAAGGCTCAGTTCTTCAGTGATCTGTTTTACCCATGCCTCGACACGTTCATTAGTCAGTTCTGGCTGACGGTCTTCATCAATTGCCAGACCAATAAAGTGCTCGTCATCGGCCAGGCCTTTGGACGCTTCGAAGTGGTAGCCAGCCGTTGGCCAGTGACCTACGATTGCCGCACCACGTGGTTCAATAATATCGCGCACGGTACCCATCGCATCACAGAAATACTCAGCGTAGTCTTCCTGATCACCACAACCGAACAGTGCCACTAGCTTGCCGTTGAAATCGATCTCTTCCAGTGTTGGGAAGAAATCATCCCAATCACATTGCGCTTCGCCGTAATACCAGGTTGGGATCCCGATCAGCAGAATATCGAAGCCTTCTAAATCTTCTTTACTGCTTTTGGCAATGTCGTGAACCTCAGCAACATCTTTGCCCAGTTGCTTTTGGATCATCTTGGCAATGTTTTCAGTATTGCCAGTATCGCTGCCAAAGAAAATGCCTACAGTTGCCATATAGCTTAATACCTTTTGAATTCAAATAGTTATGCAAATTACTGAGCGCTTCGCCCAGTATTATAACACATGTATAGGGCGACATAATGCCAGAGAACGCCGTCAGACTTTTATCAAGTTTATGCGATATTTAATTTTTGCCAGTCGCTCAACCTTAGAACGCCATTGCCGATAACCATTGTGTAACTGAATGGTTGCAACTTGCGGTGCCAGGGGGAAAACCGTCAGATGCAAGTCTGGTGGCAAAGGAGTTGTCGTTAGCTGTATGAACGTCCTTTATTGCTTTTCGGTCATCAAATAACACCTAAGTTTCTAACGGTAACTATCCGATATATAAGGGGAACGAACATGCAGTTTTTAAAAAATATTACTATCAGGGTGGCGTTGCTTTGGGTACTTGGCGCATTTTGCCTGCTCTGGGGGGGCGTATCAGCCTATACATTGTTGTCACTCAATCAACTGACACAATCCTCCAACGCAAATAGTGTGTTGGTTGAAAACATGAATCTGGTTAATCAGGGGACGGATCAATATTTCCGTATGGTGACACGCCTTTCTCGGTCAGTAGATTACCGCCAGAACGGTAACATTGCGGATGCAGATAAAGAGTTGAAATCATCCGATGTTGCATTGGAGAACCTCAAGCAAAAGCTGGCAGAATTTAAAGCTATCGATCATGCACAGCTAGATCCCGCTTTAGTCAGCGGCGTGATTGATGGATGGAGTGGATTAATTGAACAAGGCGTTACGCCGCTGTATCAGGCTGCAATGGACAATAACAGCGCCGCTTATCAGGATTTAGCCAAGAAAACGGTACCCGCATTGAGTCGCCAGTATGGTTCAGTCGCTGAAAAGTTTAATCAGGCGGCATCAAAAGCCATTGGGGTGGCTAAAGATCAATTCTCTCATTTGACCAAAGTGAGCAGCATTACACTGATCTCTGCGCTGGTCATCGGTCTATTGATTTTGCTGGCAACGGATCGTTACCTGGTTGCCAATCTGGTGCGCCCATTGGACGATATTCGTAAGCATTTTCTAGTGATTGCTTCTGGCCAACTTGGCCATCCTATTACCGATTTTGGTCGCAACTGTGTTGGGCGATTATTTCCGCTGTTGCGCGATGTACAAACCAGTTTAGTGAATACTGTTCAGGCAATTCGTAGTAGCACCGATGGGATCTATCATGGTGCAGCCGAGATTTCAGCCGGTAATACAGATTTGTCATCTCGTACTGAACAGCAGGCTGCGGCGCTTGAAGAAACGGCGGCTAGCATGGAGCAGTTAACCGCAACGGTAAAACACAATGCTGATAATGCACATCATGCCAGTCAACTGGCGGCCAATGCCTCCGCCACCGCGAAAAAGGGCGGAGTATTGGTAGCCGATGTGGTTAACACCATGAATGAGATTTCAGCCAGTTCGCGGAAAATAGCTGATATTACTACGGTAATTAACAGCATCGCTTTTCAGACTAACATTTTGGCCCTTAACGCGGCCGTTGAAGCTGCCCGTGCCGGTGAGCAAGGTCGTGGCTTTGCCGTGGTCGCCAGTGAGGTGCGTAATCTTGCACAACGCAGTGCACAGGCGGCGAAAGAGATTGATGGTTTGATTAATGAGTCGGTCAGTCGTGTCAGTAGTGGCTCGGCATTAGTAGAAAGTGCCGGTATTACTATGGATGAGATTGTTCGTTCTATCACTAATGTAACGGATTTAATGGGTGAGATAGCCTCTGCGTCCGATGAACAGAGTAAAGGTATTAGCCAGGTCGGGCAGGCGGTGGCAGAAATGGATAGCGTGACACAGCAAAATGCTGCGTTGGTACAGCAAGCCTCCCGTGCGGCAGCCTCGCTAGAAGAACAGGCTACTCAATTAAACCAAGCGGTGGCCGTGTTTAAATTAAAGGCAGATGACGAACGAGCAAAACCGGTGGTGAAAATGCGGGCAAATCAGCGAACCACAGCACCTGCCACCGCCAAAGCGGACAGTAACGCAAACTGGGAAACATTCTAAAAATAGCTAACAGCCGTGTGGCTTCAAGTACGACGGGGATAAAGTAAAAACGGCGTGGCGTAAGTGATTACGCCACGCCGTCGTGGTAACCGATAGGGTTAAAACCCGTCTTGTGAGTGAGCTAATTGAGCCAACAACATTTGTTCAATCAGTTCACTGCGGCTGATGTTACGCTGCTCAGCAAGGCTGTTGAGAGCATCGACGGCATCGGCATTAATCTTCAGTTCCACGCGTCGTAAGCCACGCACTTTGTCGCGCCGTAGTTGATTTCGCTTATTAATCCTAAGCTGCTCATCACGGGATAATGGATTTGTTTTCGGACGCCCAGGGCGGCGTTCATCTGCGAACAGATCCAGCGTTGTGCGGTCCGTTTGTTCTTTTGCCATAGGTAGCGGTACTACAAGGGATTTACATCAGAAAGCGTAACGGAGCCTTGTCTGACGATTCGGTTTACATGTTTCAGGTTGAGAACATAGCTTGAGCGCATTGAATAACCTATATACCAGCAGCCTGAATTTGCATTTGCACCGGTTACGATCCGTGAACAGCGACCGAAGCCCGCAGCAAAATTAGAGCGCGCCATAATACCCCAGCCAACTGAGCAACGACAATGCTTTACTGTGATTAGATTGTGCTAATTCGTTCTTTTTTGCACAATTTTTCCACAGGAAATACATTTTTTTTCCCCAGGGGATGATTTTTAATCAATCCCCATCGTGAGCTGTACTTTTTTTACTCAGTCTCTTTTTCATCAGTGCTGTTTGCATCAATAAAGCGGTGGATCGCCCGCAAGACAGAATCTGGTTTTTCCGCATGAACCCAATGGCCTGTCCCTGCGACTACATAGGCGCGGGCTTGTGGGAATTGACGGGCAATTTCATCACGGTGGCTATCTTGAATATACGGCGACAATTCACCACGAATAAACAAGATCGGATGCGGCCACGGTGGAATGGGTTGCCAACCAACAATATTTTCGTATTGATCCCATAGTGCGGGCACATTAAACCGCCATTCGCCGTTTTGGAATGACTTTAATAAGAACTGAATGACACCTTCTTCTTTTATGTATTCACGCATCAATTGAGCGGCTTCTTGTCGCTGGGTTATACCTGCATTACTCACGGCATTAAGGGCAGTAAAGATCTGGTCGTGGCGGCGGACTTGATAATTAACAGGGGCGACATCAATCGCGACCAGCTTTTCAATACGGTGAGGAGCAATCGCCGTCAGCGCCATTGCCACTTTGCCGCCCATTGAATGGCCGATAATAATGGCTTTCTCTATGGCGAGGTGGTCCAGCAGTTCCAGTACATCTTGCGCCATCGCAGGATAATTCACTTGCGGTGATCGGGGTGATAAACCATGGTCACGCATATCAACCTGAATCACGTTATGATCTTTTTGCAAGTCACGAGCCAAAACACCCAGATTATCCAGATTACCAAATAGCCCATGGATCAGCATGATTGGCAGGGAAGGTGTGGCAGAAAGCGCGTTTTGTAAGCGGAAGTTTAATTTCATAGCGGCGTTCATACGAAGGAATAATGTGGCTAGGATATCATGTCTGAACCAAGGTGTGCTGCTACACAATTATTGGCCTTATCATCAGGCATATGTGGATTACTGCGTTGTGGTGGGCGCGGCGGGCCAGTTATCTCGATAACGCCATGATAACGGTACTCATCAGTGCATGCTGAGAATGAAAAGTCACACCAGGCTCATTGGAGGGTGGGTTTATAATAACGGAAACCACTGCTTAAGTTTATTATCAGTAAAAGATAAATTATCCTACGGTCGGTAATTAAAATACGAGGAAATAATATTTTTTGGGTGGGAATCCTGATTGTGGGATATTTCCTACAATATTAATTCTTTATTTATTATATGTATTTAAAGTGACGATAAAAATATTGAAAATAACGTTTTTACAGGCATAATGCGCACAATCTATTTTATATTTATCTACCCAAAATATTGGGGAAGGGCCTCCTCGTGTCACGTCCTTGTTATTTCATATTAATAGCTGGCATATTATCGCCAGCATTGACTATTCCGTTATCCAGTGTTGGCGCGGAATTAGCCCCTGTTCAACAGAGTATTCACCAACAGGAACGGCAACGGGCATTGGAAGAGCGCCTGGCCCCCGCAACACCGGATGTGCGCTTATCGGCACCGGCGGCCTCTTGGGGCCGGATTGTCTTTCCGGTTGAGAAACCTTGCTTCGTTATTGACCGCGTTACCCTCAGCGGCACCGAGCCTCTACCCCGCTGGTTGCCTCTGCAACGCCTCGCCAATCAGGCACAAGGCCAGTGTTTGGGCGGGCAGGGCATTAATCTGCTGATGAGCCAATTGCAAAACCGCCTGATCGACCACGGTTATGTCACTACCCGGGTGCTGGCCCCGCAGCAGGACTTAAACAGCGGCACGCTGGCGTTACACGTAGTGCCCGGCAAAATACGCAGCGTAGAGCTGACGCCCGACAGTGACCGCCATGTCACGCTGTTCAGCGCCTTCCCCGCCCGCCCCGGTAACCTGTTGGATTTGCGTGATATCGAGCAAGGACTGGAGAACCTGCAGCGCGTCCCCACCGTGCAAGCCAGTATGGAATTGATCCCCGGCTCCGCACCCGGTGAGACCGACATCGCCCTGAGCTGGCAGCAGCGCAAAATGTGGCGGCTGGCGGCCTCACTGGATGACTCCGGCACCCGCAGTACCGGCCGTTATCAAGGTGGCGCGACCCTGTTTCTCGATAACCCGCTTTCGCTGAGTGACCTGTTTTATGTCTCGGCTGGCGGTTCAATAAAGAATCGCGGCGAGAAAGGCACCAATAACCTGACTGGCCACTACTCGCTGCCATTCGGTTACTGGACGGCGGGCATCACCGCCAGCAGCTATGACTATCACCAGACGGTGGCGGGCCTGAATGGTGATATCCGATACCGGGGTGACAGTGAGAATGTGACGCTGCAACTCAGCCGCCTGCTGCACCGCAATGCCAGCCAGAAAACCACCTTTACTTACGATGTGCTGACCCGTTCGTCAAAAAACTATATCAATGACACCGAAATTGAAGTGCAGCGCCGCCGTACCTCAGCCTGGCGCGTTGGCCTGCAACACCGCCACTTTATCTCGCAGGCCACGCTGGATGCCGGTGTCAGCTACCAGCGCGGCACCCGCTGGTTGGGTGCGGTGCCGGCACAGGAAGAGTACGCCGGTGAAGCCACTGCCCTGAGCAAAATTCTGCGTTTGAATGCGCAACTGGATATTCCTTTTGCGGTTGCGGCGCAAAATTTCCATTACAACCTGCAATACCAGCGGCAAAGCACCCACACGCCACTGACACCACAGGATCAGTTCGCCATCGGTGGCCGCTGGTCGGTGCGCGTAATGCGGGTGAAATAGGCGCGTCAGCCGGCGATATCTCCATTACAGCCGACGGTATGCTGGTCAACAGCGGCCAGATCAACAGTGCTCAGCATCTGGCGGTGAAGACCACCGCCGGTATAGCAAACGCAGGAGTGCTTTATGCGCAGGGCAATACCCAGCTCACCACCGCAGGCACGTTGAATAACACCGGCACTGTCGCGGCGGCGGGTGATACTTCGCTGCGCGCGGTAGAAGTGAACAGCAGCCGCAATTCGGTGTTAGGTGCGGGTGTCAAATCCGACAATAGCAGTGTTACCAGCGGCACTCTTAGCATTGATGCCAGCGGGCAGTTAATCGCCCAAGGGAAAAATATCAGTGGTACGGCGCAGAATCTCAACGCGCACAGTATCGATCTTAGTGGCAGCCAAACTCAAAGCCGTGATATCACATTGACCACCCAAGGCGGGGCTATCGATCTCACTGGCGCGAACCTCTCCGCCAGCCAGCATCTGTCTGCTTCGACCGCCGCGCAGTTACGTACCGACAGCGCCCGCCTGATTGCAGATCAAGTCACACTGAACGCCCAATCGCTCTCCAATGTCGGCGGGGTAATAGCGCAAACCGGTACCACGGACTTCAATCTGACTCTGCCGGGTGATGTCGATAACCGGGGCGGCACCTTGCTCTCTGGCGGGAAACTCTCACTGCAAGCTGAAAACCTGAACAGCAACGGCAACAGCCTGTTGGGTGCAGGTGTACAAAGCGATGGCAAACTGGCCCAAAGCGGCTCGCTGAATGTCGCTACGCGGCAAGCATTGATTGCTCAGGGGCAGAGCGTCGCAGCACAAGACATGACGCTAACCGGCAGCCGTGTTGATCTCACCGGTAGCCAAACTCAGGCTGGCAATATCACTATAACGGCCCGCGACGGCGATGTTTCTACGCAAGACGCGACGGTGCTCACTCCCGGAACTCTTGCGATCACCGCCGCAGCAAATCCGAAACAAACCCTGAATAACAGTGGCGGTAAATTGCATGCCGATAATATCCAGCTCAATCTGGCCAAATTGGATAACAGCAAAGGGGAAATTGCGGCAGCGACCGACCTGTGGATACGCCTGCAAAGTGATTTCACTCATCAGGCTGGCGCACGTTTAACGGCGGGGCGTGATCTGGTGTTCAGTTCCACCGGTTCCCTGATTAACCAATACAAACTGGAAGCCGGGCGGGATATGCAGCTCACCGCGCTCAGTATCAGCAACACCAATGCTGATGACAGTAGCGCCCTGCTGGCGGGGCGTGACATGGCCTTGAGCACCGACAGTCTGTTTAACCGGGGTGCTATCTATGCCATCGGTGTCGGGCAATTTGCGGTTAACGGCAATGCTGAGAACCGCGGTGAGATTTATACCGAACAGCAACTGACGTTCACCACCACCGGCAATCTGGCTAACCGCGGTGTGATGCAAACGCGCGGTGATATGCGGTTATCGACGCAGGGCGACCTCAATAACAGTGGCACGCTATACAGCGCCGGTGACCAGATGCAGTTGTCCATCAACGGTAATCTAACCAACCAGGGTAAGCTGTACGCCGCCAATGGCAACGTCCACCTGCGGGCAGAAGGTTATCTTGATAACAGCGGCAGCCTGTATAGTGCAGGCAACAGCGAACTCATTACGCACGGCGACGCGGTTAACAGCGGCTCAATTTATGCTCAGGGCGCACTGCAGTGGCAGGCTGATGGGCGCGTAGGCAACAGTGGTTCAATCGCCGCACTTAGGGATCTCCAACTGCGCGCTAATGACTTATTTAGCGCCCATCAATCCCTGATAGGGGCGGGATTGCAATCTGACGGCAACCGCGCCAGCAGCGGTGATTTGACGGTCAGCACTGAACACGCCTTGATAGCACAAGGGCAAAACATGGCCGCCGGTGCATTGGCGCTATCGGGGAGCCAACTTGATCTCACTGGCAGCCAGACTCAGGCCAACGCCATCAACTTTGTGGCTAAATCTGGCGATATCACCTTAACGGAGGCCGTGGTAAAAGCGGCCACGCAACTGTCGGCCAGCACCACCGCCCTGCTGCGCGCCGATAAGGCCAACCTGATGGCGGAGAGGGTCACACTTAGCGCCCAATCGGTCTCCAATCTCGGCGGGGTGATAGCGCAAACCGGTATCATGGATTTCACCCTCAATTTGGCTGGCTATCTGGATAACCGCGCGGGCACGCTGCTCTCCAAAGGTAACGTGACGGTACAGACGGAGCGCCTTGACAGTGACAGCGACAGTCTCTTGGGCGCAGGTGTGCAGAGTAATGGCCGCCTGACGGATACCGGTGACTTGGTGGTGGCGACCGGTCAGGATTTGAATGCGCAAGGGCAAAATATCGCCGCCGGTGCCATAACGTTAACCGGTAGCCGGATTGATTTGACCGGCAGTCAGACCCAAGCCCGCGAGATAAACATCACCGCCAACAGTGGTGATATCAGCACGCAACGCGCCAACATAATCTCTCTCGGCTCGCTGACCATTAATGCGGGGGCAAATGCCGGGCAAACCCTCCATAACCAGGGCGGTGCGCTGGCGGCGAATAATATCTCGTTGAATCTTGGTCAGTTTGATGGCAGCGCAGGTAAAGTCAGTGCCAGTCAGGATCTGACTATTGGTTTACTGAGTGATTTCAATAATCTGGCCGGTTCGACACTTCAGGCCGGGCGTGATTTAACCTTGAGCACTGACGGCACGTTAACCAATGACGGGCAGTTATTAGCGGGCGGCAAACTCAGCACCCACTCGGTCAGTTTATTGAATAACGGCAATATCAGTGCGACCCAAGCCAGCCTCACCGCGACGGGCGCATTGACTAACCGTGGCGAGATCTTAACCCGTGGTCGGCTCGATACCGACTCCAACACCCTGTTCAACACCGGCTCCCTGATCAGTGCAGAAGCCACGCTGAAAGCGCGGGAGCGTATCACCAACTCTGGCCCTAACGCCCTGATGGGTGCCACCGATGAAAATGGCACGCTAGCCCTGCTGGCACCGGTGATTGAGAACAGTGATCTCGTCACGAGCACTGACACTGCCCCGACCACCACCCTTTTAGGGATGGGCAAGGTCATTCTGGCGGGCGGGCAAGATAAGGGCGGAAATTACCTGACGGCGGCTCAGATCCTCAACATTTCCGGTCTGATCGAATCCGGCAAAGATATGTTGATTTACGCCACGACACTGACCAATCGCCGCCATATTCTCACCGCCAATACACAATTTGTGACGGGCAATACCGTTAGCGGATCAGCTTACTGGTCGCCAACCAATCCTGATGTACCGGGTGGTCGCTATGCTGAACCACCTCATGGCGGCTCGATGAACAGTGATTATATTGGCACTAATTATACGTCGACTTACGCCTATAACGGCATTGATCAAATTAGCCCTGAGGCACACCTGTTAGCGGGGGGGAACCTGACCCCGCAGGTGGGCACGCTGGAAAACTTCTGGAGTAAAGTGAGTGCGCAGGGAGAGATTGATCTTTCGGGTGTCACCCTGAACCAGGATGGTTGGGGGAATGCACAACGCCTGATTGAACGGACGACATCCAGCGGTGAGTGGCGCTACCGTACCTACAAAGGCAATTTGTGGGGCACGGCGTGGGGGCCGGAGGTCAGAGAGCACACCACCAACCAATATGCCTCCAGTCTTACGGCGAAAACCCTGAGTGGCAGCGGCACAACGATCAACAATGGGGCCAACCCCGGTGCTATTGCGCCGCCGAGTGGTCGCGACCATACCGGTAAAGATCTCGCCGTCGAGTTTAACGGTATTTCGTTGACACTCCCCAATGGCGGGCTATATCAGCTCAACACAGATAAAGGTCACTACGCGCCGGATCCGGAAGGCAAACTTTCGTTCGACAGTATCAATACCCCCTCCGCCAACGTGGATCGCACTGGCCTCGCCGCCCCAGATCGTGCAGTAAGTGGTGGCTATCTGGTGGAAACTAACCCGGCGTTTGCCAATCTTAATAACTGGCGCGGGTCAGATTATGTACTCCAGCAGTTGAATAACGACCCGGATGTGATATTCAAACGTTTGGGGGATAACGCCTACGAACAACGTCTGGTGCGCGACCAGGTGCTGGCGCTGACCGGTCAGGCAGTCGCCAGTGATTACCGTAGCGCTCAGGAGCAGTTCGAACAGCTCTTTGCAGCGGGGCTCGAGTACAGCAAGACGTTCAATCTTGCCCTTGGCACCCACCTCAGTGCGGAACAAATGGCGGCATTGACCCGCAATATCGTGCTGATGGAAAGCAGGGACGTTGCCGGGCAAACCGTGCTGGTACCGGTGGTCTATCTGGCTGGCGTCAAACCGGGTGACTTACAGGCTAACGGGGCCTTGATTGCCGCTAATAATATCGAACTCACCGATATGCAGGGGTTCAATAACTCAGGGGCGATTAAAGCCAGCAATGACCTGCGCATTGACATGGCAAAAGATATCACCCTGACCAGTAATGGCGGTTTACTTCAGGCCGGTGGCAACATGCAGCTCAGTACGCTCAACAGCGATATTGACCTGACTGGTACGCGGTTAAATGCCACTAATCTGCAACTGGATAGCGGGCGCGATGTGATCCTGCGCACGGACAGTGAGCAACTCAGTAGCAGCAATGGTGCTGTGCTGCGTAATCAAACCCTGCTGGGGCCACTGGCGAGTATCAATGTCAGTAATAACGCCGCTATCAATACCGGTCGTGATTTTATCCTGCAAGGTGCTGGCCTGACGGTTGGCAAGGATCTTCAGGTCAATACCGGCGGTGACTGGATCCTCAATACCGTGCAAAGCAGCGACCAGATAAGTGCGAATTATGGTTATGGCAGTTCGACCAGTGAGCATATCCGCCATCTGGGCAGCGAGGTGAATGTCGGTGGTGCGTTGATCGCTAAAGT
Organism: Yersinia sp. FDAARGOS_228; assembly: GCF_002073315.2. Lineage (NCBI taxonomy): Bacteria > Pseudomonadati > Pseudomonadota > Gammaproteobacteria > Enterobacterales > Yersiniaceae > Yersinia > Yersinia sp. FDAARGOS_228. The sequence goes on along the minus strand of NZ_CP020409.2, from coordinate 4,087,540 downwards.
AGACAACCTGACTGCGGTGGGGGCTAACATCAATGCCGGCACAGTGGATGTGCAGGCACAAAACATTAACCTGAGTGCGGCGACCGACAGCTTGCACGTCACCGGTGAATCCTCGAGCAAGCGCCATACCAGTTCAGTGGATCTCTACGATGAAACCCTGCGTGGTAGCCAGCTGAATGCCACCGGCGACGTCAATTTGCAGGCAGCAAAAGACATCAAACTGAGTGCCAGTACAGTGGAAACCGACGGTGCGCTGAAGCTGGCGGCGGGCGGGGATGTCACGCTCACCACCCAGACTGAACAGCATGACGCGCAGCGCAATCATACTGGCATCAGCAAAGGGCTGGCATCGACGACGACCACACGTACCGAAGACAGTATTAGCCAGACACTGGCGGTCGGCTCGATGCTGTCAGCGGGTTCTATCGATGTCAGCGGCAACAATATCGCGGTCACCGGCAGTAATGTGGTGGCCGATAACGATATTAACCTGCGGGCTAAAGAGAACCTCACCGTCAGCACCGCGCAACAGAGCGAGAACGAGTCTCACCTGTTCGAGCAGAAAAAATCGGGCCTGATGACCACCGGTGGGATAGGTGTCACGGTGGGGAGTAATAGCCAGAAAACGACTGACACCGGCAAATCCATCTCCAACGTGGGCAGCACGGTGGGCAGTCTGGGGGGGAATGTCACTCTTGATGCGGGAAATCAGTTAACTATTCACGGCAGCGAAGTGATCGCCAATAAAGACATCAGCCTGCAAGGGTCAGATGTCGCGATAACTGCTGCGGAAAACAACCTGTCCCAACAACATACCACCGAGAGTAAACAGAGTGGCATCACCGTTGCCCTGTCTGGCGCGGTCGGCAGTGCGGTCAATACCGCGGTCACTACCGCACAGGACGCCAAAAAAGAGACCAACGGGAGACTGGCTGCCTTGCAGGGCACCAAAGCGGCGCTATCGGGTATTCAGGCGGTGCAGGCCGGTCAACTGGCGCAGGCACAAGGCGGTGATGCCGCCAGCATGGTGGGTATCAGTATTTCATTAGGGTCACAGAAATCGTCCTCGCAACAACATCAGGAACAGACCCGTGTGAGTGGTTCGACCCTGACGGCGGGCAATAATCTGACCATCAATGCGACCGGAAAAGGCAGCTCGGCGAACAGCGGCGATATCCTGATTGCAGGCAGCCAGCTCAAAGCCGGTGGCGACACCACCCTGGATGCGGCGCGTGATGTGCTGTTGCTCGGTGCCGCCAACACACAGAAAACCGACGGCAGCAACAGCAGCAGCGGTGGCAGTGTGGGAGTCAGTCTGGGGTTCGGTAGCGCTGGCGGTGGTCTGAGCATCTTTGCCAATGCCAACAAGGGTCAGGGCAATGAGCACGGCGACGGCACCTTCTGGAGTGAAACTCAGGTTGACACAGGCGGTACGTTATCACTGCACAGTGGTCGTGATACGTCATTGATAGGCGCTCAGGCGAGCGGTGAAAGTGTCAAGGCCGATGTGGGGCGTGACCTGTTGCTGCAAAGCCAGCAAGACAGCGATAACTATGATGCGAAGCAGACCAGTACCAGCGGCGGTGTCAGCATGGCGGTGGTCGGCGGCGGAGGCTCTGCCAACCTGAGCATCAGTAAAGATAAGCTGCACAGCAATTATGACAGTGTACAGGAACAGACGGGTATCTTTGCCGGCAAAGGCGGCTTTGATATCACTGTCGGTGAACACACTCAGCTTGATGGCGCAGTGATTGCCAGCACCGCGGACAAGAGCAAAAACAGTCTGGATACCGGCACGCTCGGCTTCAGTGACATTGAAAATAAAGCCGATTTTAAAGCGGAACATCAGGGCGGTAGCCTGAGCACCGGTGGCCCAGTGGGGTCTGACCTGCTGAGCAATCTGGGTGGCGTGGTGCTGTCGGGTCTGGGTAATGACGGTCATGCCGAAGGTACCACGCAGGCAGCGGTCAGTGAGGGTACCATCACTATTCGTGACACCGATAAACAACAGCAGAATGTCGATGACCTGAGCCGCGACACCGACAACGCCAACGGCAGCATCGGCCCTATCTTTGATAAAGAGAAAGAGCAGAACCGCCTGAAAGAAGCCCAGCTGATTGGCGAGATAGGGGGTCAGGTCAGTGATATCGTACGCACACAGGGCAAAATAGCGGAAGAAAAAGCGCTAAAAGACCCAGAGGCTATTCAGGCCGCCAAAGAGACACTGGCCAAAAAAGGGATATTGACTCCAACGGAAGAACAGCTGACCAACCAGATACGTAATACCGCCATGGCCCCTTATGGTACCGGCAGTGCACTGCAACAGGGGATTCAGGCGGCAACGGCAGCGATACAGGGGCTGGCCGGTGGGAATATGGCACAGGCATTGGCGGGAGCCAGTGCGCCGTATCTGGCGGAAGTCGTGAAAAACCTGACTACAGACCCGGTAACTGGAAAAACCAACGTGGCGGCCAACGGCATGGCACACGCCGTACTGGGTGCTGTCACCGCCTATGCCAGTGGTAACAGTGCGCTGGCGGGCGCAGCGGGCGCGGCCACTGCCGAGTTGATGGCCCCGACTATTATCGCCGCAATGGGCTGGGACAAGGATAATCTCTCCGAAGACCAGAAGCAGACAGTCAGCGCCCTGGCGACACTGGCAGCCGGGCTGGCCGGAGGCTTGACCGGTGACAGTACCGCTGATACGGTTGCGAGTGCGCAGACAGGCAAGAATGCGGTTGAGAATAACTTCCTGAGCGGTCTGGAAGGGTTTGGTCAAGGCATGATTAGCGCTGGTCAGGCCACCTCTACCCTAGGGCAGTTTATGGAACAGAACGGTGCGACAACCGCAGAGATAGCACAAGCACAAAGCGACCTAGCGAAAGGCCTGGGAACCGGTGCACCACAACCTGCTAGTGAGCTGGTTAAAACATGGGCGTTATTAATGAGTACTGTTGCAACAATGGGAACAGGGACGGCTACCGGAGCTGGGGCAATGGTTACTGGCGGAGTGATCAGTGGCACAGCTAATGTCAGTACACAGCTCACAGTGAACGGTGATAAACCATTTAGTTATACCGACGCATTGATAGCGATAGGTGCGGGGGCGCTGACACAGGGAAAAGGTCCGGTGTTAACTGGGGTCATCAGTGTTGGTGGCGCTTATGTAGGCAGCAAGCTCAAAGGTGAAGACCCGACAAATGCGATGATCGGAGCAGGATTGGGTTCGACCGCGGGTAGTGGAACAAGTAAGGTTGTTACCGATAAGCTCAAACCAATAATATCAAATGGTGCGGCGGAAACTATAGGTAACATAGGTGGTTCGCTTGCTGGAGAGATAGTTGGCAACAAAGTTCAGGATAAACTTAATGAGTCTGGAGATAAGAAATGAAAATCCAGACTGTTGGGATAAAGTTGCTTGCTATTTTAATTTGTTATTGTGTTTTGATACTGATTGGCATTGCGCTCTTAGCATGCCTATGTGCGGCGTTTTTAGTCTTTCTCAAAAATGGCACGTTTATTTTTGGTTGGAAAGATGATGTTGTTTACTCGGTTAAGGCTGGTATAGCTGCAGGGGTTCCTACTGGAGTAGGTATCTGGTTTATGTCTTTGATGAAAGCTCGCAAAGAAAAACAATCTCCACCTAAAGAGTAGTCTAGTCATCTCCCAATACCGGTTGGCTGCCGAGGTTGGGAGGAAATACTCTAGGTATCATATCGAATGTGGGGGGAAGTGGTTTTGCACATTGTGAGATAAACGATTTCTCCCTAAGATAGGGATGTTGAGATTAATAATTCAAGTAGTAATATAAAAGGATTTTAATATGTTGTGTAATACATGTAGATTGGAAGAAGAAAATAAAGAGTCTGGTTTATGTACTCACTGTGAAGATAAGGAGGCTAGAAAAATAAACGGCATTTTGTACCTCCCTGCTTTAGGAATTATAGGTAATGTTGTCAGCGGTTTTTTGAGTTTATATGTTGTTCTTTCATTGTTTATTAGCACTTATAATTACTCAGGAGAAGTGACAGTTTACGGCGTGTGTTTGTTATCGGTTTTAATGATAAATATTGTCATTACGCTTTTAGCGGCATGGTTTTTCTTTCGACGTCATATGAAAACAAAAAAAGTAATGATTTTTTATTATATTTTCGGGTTGTTTTATGCATTAATTGTTGTTGTCTTCCCAGTTATTTATTATGAAGCCATTCCAACAAAAACAGATATTCGCACATTAGTGGGTAGCATTATTGGGGTAGTCGCCTGGATACCATATTTCCTATTGTCGAAAAGAGTGCCTGTAGTTTTCAGTAGGTGAGTATTGTTCTGGAGAATAATAACCTTGCTATCTTGCGTACCGGTGCAGCCGCTTGTGCAGAGATAGCCGTTTGTAGCAAAGCGGTCATAGATCTTGGGTTTGGTGCTCTCATCGGTGTTGGTGTTGCCACTTTAGCGATTGAAGAACTTTCTGGCGTACAGAAAACCAATGTTATGCTGGCTGCAATGTCAGGTGATCAGGAACAAATAGATAAACTGTCACCTTCCGAGCGAGCAGCCTACGAAGAATTAAAAAATGGTAAGGGTTTAATTACGGGGTTCCCTACTCCAGTTGATGATCCCACAGGCGGTAAGCTGGTAAATCCTGCGCCCGATCAAAACAAGGGAACGGCGTTGGTGACACCAGATAAAAGTGGCGAGCAAAAGGGAATGATTACAATAACGCCTGAAAGCCAAAGTGGTAAAAACGATGGTGTATACATTAATCCTAGACCGACTCAACCTGATGTTAATGGATCAACTTATATATCTGAATCGGGTGAAGAAATTAATGCAGGGAGTTTCTTTAATGGTACAAAGTACACTGATAAAGTAAAACAGCAGGCTTCATCAGGAGATTACCATTCATTCCCTGAGTCTGTGGATGGTCATTCTGCCCAAGGTACAGTCACTGAAATTACTGGTGGGGATGGTATTAAACGTTGGAAACTAGAAATTTCGGGAAGTTACAAAGGAAATGATGGTGTGTTCGAATATATTCGAAACCCAGATGGTTCGATTAACCATCGACTTTTTATTCCTAATAAAAATAAGTGAGAAAGAACATGATTAGTCAGATATTGGAGTTATATGCACGTTGCGGTCGAAGCTTATCAAACAACGGGCTTGATGAAGCAGTTCTCCCATTATCGGAAGCCGAATATGCACTTAATCTTTTTGCAGAAAAAGGCTGGATCATATTAGGTGGAGATGTTTATCAATATAATAAAAGTGGAGAAATGGATAATTTTTATGCTGATTGGTTCTATAGCTCAACAAATTGTATTGAAAGCATTGCTCATGCAAAGAACCACTTAAGTAAGCTAGTTGGTGATAATTTATTTGTATCGTTTACTATAAAAAATCAGTAAGACGCAGTACTCTGAATATAATCAAAAGCCACGATATCATGCCGCCTACCTGCGTTAGTTAAAGGGGGGCGTAGATAAATTTGGTATAAATAGAGTTGCCTCCGTGGTAAACGCGGTAATGAACCCAGTTCGATGGTGCGGTGATTGGCTCCACTGCCACCGCCGATAAAAACACGTTGGATACTAGCTCGCTCGGCTTCAGTGATATCGGGAATAAAGCGGACTTCAAGGTTGAGCATCAAAGTGTCGGTATCAGTACCGGCGGTAGCATCGACGGTCAGTTTGCCGGGAATATGGCCAACGGCTTGTTGGTTGGTGCTAACAATGAAGGCCACGCCGACAGCACCACCCATGCCGCAGTCTCCGATGGCACTATCACGGTGCGTGACACGGATAAGCAACAGCAAAATGTTGATGACCTGAGCCGTGATGCTGAACACGCCAACAATGCACTCTCCCCTATTTTCGATAAAGAGAAAGAACAGAATCGCCTGCGCGAAGCGCAACTTATCGGTGAAATCGGCAGCCAGGTCAGTGATGTTATTCGCACACAGGGGCAGATTATCGCCACTAAAGCGGCGAATGAAAAAATGCAGGATGTGAGTGAGGCTGACCGTGACGCGGCTAAAGCAAGCTGGCAAAAAGCGAATCCGGGCAAGAACCCTACGGCAGAAGAGATTGATGGTCAGGTTTATAAAACGGCTTATGACAAGGCGTTCAATGAATCAGGCTATGGCACCGGTGGCAAATTCCAGCAGGCGGCGCAGGCAGCAACTGCGGCTATCCGGGGATTAATCGTGAAGACCTGACTGAAGAGCAGCGACAGACCATCAGCGCCTTGGGTACACTGGCGGCAGGATTGGCCGGGGGCGTGGTGGGTAATAGCACTGCTGACGTCGTTGCCGGGGCGCAGGCTGGGAAGAATGCGCTGGAGAATAACTTCCTGCTGCAAATGTTGGTGCCACCGCCACCGGTAGCGCAAACACCTAATAACACAGGTAATACAGAAGGTGCGCCTGATTTACCGACTAATTACGAGAGTAGTAATAAAATCACGCAAGGCCAGCATGCTGAGATCCGAAATAGTGAGGGGCGTCCAGTTGGCGCTGTCATTAATGATGTACAGAAATCACGACCAGCAGACATTTTGCTTCAAGAAGATGGTCGTTGGATCGTTAAAGGTAGTGGTGGAAATATCCACGTCATTGATCCTAATGGGGAAGTTGTAACTTCATTCAAGAACTCTGACAAGAACACAGCGCAACGTTTAAATGATGGTCGATGGAGCAGACCTGATAGCGGTCAACTAGAGGAATTTAAAAATAAATTCTCTGACTATGTAAGGTGGTAATGATGGATGTTCTCAAGGTTGATTATATTCCAGGGGTAAACGTCACTTTGTTTGATGTTCGTCTCTCTGAGTCTGAAGTTGTAGTTTTTTCAGACTGTGTAAACTATGTTTTGAAAAATTGCTCAGATGCACAAATAGAGAAATTAACTGAGTGTTCAGGCAAAGAAGAGCTATCTTGGTTTTTAGCTGATCTTTTAGGTCTGATGAAATCTATGGAACATAAGGAATATATACCTGAGAGATATAAAAATCTGGATTAATATATAAACTAGGATCTTTATAAATAACTATGTGTCTAATCCCGGCCAACTGGCCGGGATCTTTGCCGTGTGCCGGGCATGCTCAGCAGCTCGGGGGGGGAAGTCCCCCTGTCCAGCCTGATGGTGGCGAAGGACTAGTGAAGCGCAAGGGCGTCGTCGTGAGGCGGGGTCTGAAGGAAGCGTGGAGCAAAACCATGACCTGACGAACAGAAACCCGATATAAGGCCTAGCATCGGCGGTCAGTTTGCCGGGAATATGGCCAACGGCTTGCTGGTTGGTGCTAACAATGAAGGCCACGCCGACAGCACCACCCATGCCGCAGTCTCCGATGGCACGATTACGGTTCGTGACACGGATAAGCAACAGCAAAATGTTGATGACCTGAGCCGTGATGTTGAACACGCCAACAATGCGCTTTCGCCTACCCAAGGTACCAACCCGACATTGCATGGTGGTGGCACTCAGATATTTTTACCTACACCTAAAGATGACTGGATCATAAAAAAATGAATACGAGTGAAATAGTTGAGTATTGGGTAAGTAAAAGAAGCTCATTTTATTTCTTTCTACCAGATGGTCCCTATGGAAGACCTTTTGATAATCAATATCTTATTGAAAAGATAGAAAAAACAGATGGGTTTGGAATTTTTCTTTCGGACAACCTAGTGCTTAACTTTATTGGGGACGCAGAGGTTGATGATGAGGGATGTAATCTGAAAATTAAGAACTTTAATCACTGCATCTTGGTAAGAAATGGGAAAATTCTAAAAAAATATGACCATGGGGACGTAGTTTTAAGTGGTTTCTGAATGATTCAGCTCCTGATTGCTATGCCGGGAGCTGCTTTTCTGCAGGCAATTTATCCGGTGGGATCTTCAGCGGCTCTATCGGGTATTCAGGCGGTGCAGGCCGGTCAACTGGCGCAGGCACAAGGCGGTGATGCCGCCAGCATGGTGGGTATCAGTATTTCATTAGGGTCACAGAAATCGTCCTCGCAACAACATCAGGAACAGACCCGTGTGAGTGGTTCGACCCTGGCGGCGGGCAATAATCTGACCATCAATGCGACCGGAAAAGGCAGCTCGGCAAACAGCGGCGAGATCCTGATTGCAGGCAGCCAGCTTAAAGCGGGTGGCGATACCACGCTGGATGCGGCGCGTGATTTGCTGCTGCTCGGTGCAGCCAACACGCAAAAAACCGACGGCAGTAACAACAGCAGTGGCGGCAATATTGGTGTCAGTTTGGGCGTGGGGAGCTCTGGTGGCGGCCTGAGTATCTTTGCCAACGCCAATAAGAGCCAGGGGAAAGAACACGGCGACGGCACCTTCTGGAGTGAAACTCAGGTTGACACAGGCGGTACGTTATCACTGCACAGTGGTCGTGATACGTCATTGATAGGCGCTCAGGCGAGCGGTGAAAGTGTCAAGGCCGATGTGGGGCGTGACCTGTTGCTGCAAAGCCAGCAAGACAGCGATAACTATGATTCGAAGCAGACCAGTATCAGCGGCGGTATCAGTGTCGCGGTGATTGGTGGGGGGGGTCTGCAAACCTGAGCATGAGTAAAGACAAGCTGCACAGCAATTATGACAGTGTGCAGGAGCAGACGGGTATCTTTGCCGGCAAAGGCGGCTTTGATGTTAAGGTCGGCGAGCATACCCAGCTCGATGGCGCAGTGATTGCCAGCACCGCAGACAAGAGCAAAAACAGTCTGGATACTGGTACGCTGGGCTTCAGTAACATCGAAAACAAAGCTGATTTCAAAGCTGAGCATCAGGGCGGCAGCCTGAGTACCGGTGGTCCGGTGGGGTCTGACCTGCTGAGTAATCTGGGGAGTGTAGTGCTTTCAGGGCTGGGCAATGATGGTCATGCCGATGGTACTACGCAATCGGCGGTCAGCGATGGCACTATCACTATCCGCGATACCGGTAAACAGCAGCAGAATGTCGATGACCTGAGCCGTGATACCGACAACGCCAACGGCAGCATCGGCCCTATCTTTGATAAAGAGAAAGAGCAGAACCGGCTGCGAGAAGCGCAGCTTATTGGCGAGATTGGTGGTCAGGCAATGGATATTGCGCGGACACAAGGGGATATCATCGGTCTGGAAGCCGCACTGAAGGCCAATCCGACGTTGAAAGGCGATGCGGAAGCCTTGCGTGAGACAAAAGAATACAAAGCCGAAATGCAGAAATACGGCACCGGCAGTGCGCTGCAACAAGGTATTCAGGCCGCGACAGCCGCCGTACAAGGCTTGGCCGGTGGTGATATGGCGAAAGCGCTGGCAGGCGCCTCAGCCCCGTATCTGGCTGAAGTGATTAAGAAAAGCACCGGCGATAATCAGGCAGCTAACCTGATGGCCCATGCAGTACTGGGTGCAGTCGTGGCACAGGTAAACGGCAACAGTGCACTGGCGGGCGCTTCGGGTGCAGCGATGGGTGAGTATATCGCCCAGCAGATGTATCCGGGGATTAATCGTGAAGACTTGACCGAAGAGCAGCGACAAACTATCAGCGCGCTGGGTACACTGGCCGCAGGATTGGCTGGGGGCGTGGTGGGTAATAGCACTGCTGACGCCGTTGCCGGGGCGCAGGCTGGGAAGAATGCTGTGGAGAATAACTATCTGAGCAGCACGGAAAAGAGCCGCCAGACATATCTCAACAACAAACAGAACCTGACACCAGAAGAACAGAAAGATAAGGAGGCGTTAAATCGCAAGGATCTGGAAAGTGATCTGGCTGCTTACGCGGCCTGCAGTGGCGAAGGTGGTGACTGTCAGGTAGAAAGAGCAAAAGCGAAGGACGCGCAAGATACCTACTTCAATCAGACCTACCAGAATCCGAAAGAGGCTCAGGCGGGGTATCAGCAGATAATGAACTTGCTGAACTCAACAGATCCGAATGCGAAGGAAGTGTTTAACATTCTGGAAGGGTATACGCAGGCGTTCATGTCGTTTGGGTACACTGAGGATGAAGCCAAAGCGAGAGCAGGAGCCTATGTTGGTTCCATGTATATCGCGGGTGGTGTGAGTGCAGTAGTGGCATCTGGAGCACTGACGAAACAGTTTGGGAAGGATGTTGCGCTCAACAATAAAGGTTCTGCTTCAGGGGCAGCAAGTTCACTTGTTAAGAATGCAGATGGCATTTACGAAGTAAAAGTCAATGTCACGCCGCTGGAAGGACATGACCGACTTAATACACCGGATCTGGGGGGGAATGGTAAGCTAAAACCGGCTGAAGCCGCATCTGCAGCACAATTAGAGCCTAATCTCGGTACAATGGAGCGTTATACACCACCACCCGGGATGATCACTGATAAAACACCTGACTTTGTGATTACGTCAGGCCCCAATAAAGGTAAAACCGTCGATGCCATGTATACGACAGATAGACTGTCACAGAAAGAAATAGATGGATTAAACAAATTCTATGAAAAAAACATGGTTTCTGGGAATGGGCAAAAAGTCATTCAGGATCATTTGCAAAAAGCTGATTTTGTTCCTGTTGATTTTAGAGTGCTAACGCCTGCTAACCAAAATATTTTTATGAATTATATAAAAACACTGCCTAAAGTACAGCAAGATAAAATTATCATTATGAGGTAATGACATGGGAGCAAGTATTTTCTTTCGTAGAGATGAAACTATCGAAAAACCGGAAGATAGATTGACCTCTGCATTTATTCATAGCAGTTATTGGGATGCCTTTGGCGATCTGCTGGATGCTGTTTTTTTACCAGACTACCCCAAGTTGCATGAAATAATTAAGTCTGAAGAAGGTGAGTATCTAAAGTTTTATTCATTTGTTGAGTTAGATAAGGCAGATTTTAACCATGCTGTTAAGCTAATCAGGGACTATCTTGTGAAGCAACAAAACCCAACCGAATGGCAAAAGATGGCAGAAGTGGTGTGGGAAGATGTTGCAGAACCTTACATTATCCAGGATGAGCGTTATCAGCCTGATTAATGAGTAAATAAAACCCCAGCTTCGGCCGGGGTTCCTTCTTCTAAGCCCTTAATCCCCCCACTTCCCGCCGCCACAACCTAATTACACCAGGCACGGCGGTAACATCACTTGTTCAGCGCTGGTGATACCGGACTCGGGTGAGCCAGTCGCCACTGACAATCGCCTCGCCGTTTTCCCGCACCCTGTCCGTCCCTAAATCTTGCCGCTGTTGGCTGGGTATACTCGCCCTATCTTGAGCCTAGCTCCTTCGGGGTCGCTGCAAGCAGCGTTCAATTTTGCCTCCTAGGTGGCTTTATCGGTGTCGACAGTGATCCAGAGCTGGTGATACTGGAGCGTCAGTTGTAACGGGGTGCCAGCGGCAAATCCCAATGCGCCGCCTGCCAGCGTCAGCTCTGGGATCGGTTGAGGGGTAAAGGTGATGTTCATGCGACACCGCGCAACAGAGCGAGAGCGAGTCTCACCTGTATGAGAAGAAAAAATCGGGTCTCTCCACCAATGGGGGTATTGGGGTATTCATCGGCTCTTCAAGCCAAAAAACCACCGACAAAACGCAGACTCTGAGTAACGTCGGTAGCACGATTGGCAGTTTGGTGGGCGATGTCACTCTTAATGCAGGAAATCAGTTAACTATTCATGGCAGAGAAGTGATCGCCAATAAACCCGCCCTCGCAGTTTGGTCCCCCTGAATGTAGTCTTACAGCACAGAAAGCAACGTTCAACGCCGTGAAGTTGAGCAGGATGGTTGCGATTGATATCACATTGAGGCTGGGCATTGTTGTGGTCACTATTCAAAGTCATTGCGGGGAAAGTTGGATGACCTTCTAGAGTCTGTTAATCTAACCGAAAGCAGTGAAATATCGTAAAACCAGATGGTTAAAAAAATGTAAGTCAAAATTAAACTTTTCATTGACTGTTATAAAAAATATATAAAAATCAATTGAATTATTGTTTTGGATAAAGATGAAAACTATTGAACTCGACGAAGAACTTTATCGCTATATTGCCAGCCATACGCAGCACATTGGCGAGAGTGCGTCTGATATTTTACGGCGTATGCTGAAGTTTACGGCCGGTCAGCCGGTACCAAGCCTACCTGCCAGCACTGATACGGTGAAAGTGGCGGCGGCTCCAGCACCACGAGATCGGGTTCGTGCGGTGCGTGAATTGCTGCTGTCCGATGAGTATGCGGAACAAAATAGGGCGGTTAACCGCTTTATGTTAGTGCTATCCACACTTTACACACTGGATGCGCAGGCGTTTACTGAGGCGACTGAATCATTACATGGTCGCACTCGGGTTTATTTTGCCGGTGACCAGCAGACATTGTTGCAAAACGGGACGCACACCAAACCCAAACATGTCCCGGGTACGCCATACTGGGTCATTACCAATACCAATACCGAGCGTAAACGCAGTATGGTGCAACATCTCATGCTGGCAATGCAGTTCCCGCCGGATTTGACCGAAAAAGTGTGCGGGACTATTTAATTTCGTTGAACCGATACCCAAAGAAATTGGAGTTGCAGGTAGGCAGCAAGCGAATGGCAACTTGGTTGTAAATCATGTTGAACAGCGCTTGCACTGGCCCGCAGGGTGAACCTCATAGAGGCTCATAATCCCGATGAGCTTACGTAAATAAGTGATTCGGGTGAGTGAACGCAGCTTGCGGCTCCAAGTACGAAGGGGATATATAGGGAGTAGTGACTGTGGCCAATCACCCTCGTGCCGGGCAACCCGCTCAGCAAAGCGATTTGATAAATGTTGCTCAGTTAACGTCGCAATATTATGTATTGCAGCCAGATGCTGAAAATTCGGCCCATGCGGTCAAATTTGGCACCTCCGGCCACCGTGGCAGTTCATTACGCCACAGTTTTAATGAAGCACACATTCTGGCAATCGCTCAGGCGATCGCAGAAGTTCGTCACCAACATGGCATTAGTGGTCCGTGTTATGTGGGCAAAGATACCCACGCATTATCTGAGCCGGCATTTATCTCGGTATTAGAAGTGCTGACGGCGAATGGTGTGGATGTCGTGGTACAGCAAGATAATGGTTTTACACCCACTCCGGCGATTTCGCATGCCATCCTTTGCCATAATGTGCAGGGTAAAGCCTTGGCTGACGGCATTGTTATCACACCGTCACACAATCCGCCTGAAGATGGTGGCATCAAGTACAACCCACCAAATGGCGGCCCGGCCGATACCAATCTGACCTCGGTAATTGAAAAAAGAGCTAATCAGTTACTCAGCCTGAAATTGGAAGGCATCAAACGCCAAACGCTGGATAAAGCCTGGCGTGGTGATCATCTGCGCGAACAAGATTTGATTCAGCCGTATGTTGCAGGCTTGGTGGATGTGGTCGATATCCCAGCCATTCAACGTGCTGGTCTGAAATTAGGTGTTGATCCTCTCGGTGGCTCTGGTATTGCTTACTGGCAACGTATTGGCGAGCACTATAAGTTGGATCTAACACTGGTTAATGATTCCATCGATCAGACCTTCCGCTTTATGCACCTTGACCATGATGGCGTGATCCGTATGGATTGCTCGTCAGAATCCGCAATGGCTGGCTTATTGGCGTTACGCGATAAATTTGATTTAGCCTTTGCTAACGATCCCGATTATGACCGCCATGGTATTGTGACTCCGGCAGGGTTGATGAACCCGAATCATTATCTTGCAGTATCGATCAATTACCTGTTCCAGCATCGTCCACAATGGGGCGCTGATGTAGCCGTGGGTAAAACGCTGGTCTCCAGTGCGATGATTGATCGCGTGGTGGCCGATTTAGGCCGTAAGTTGGTAGAAGTCCCGGTTGGCTTTAAATGGTTTGTTGACGGCTTGCACGACGGTAGTTTTGGTTTTGGTGGTGAAGAGAGTGCAGGGGCCTCCTTCTTGCGCTTCAATGGCACGCCGTGGTCTACTGATAAAGACGGTATTATCATGTGTTTACTGGCGGCAGAAATTACAGCCGTTACCGGTAAAAATCCACAGCATCACTATGATGATTTAGCTGCACGCTTTGGTGCTCCAAGCTATAACCGTATTCAGGCTCCGGCGACTCAGGCGCAGAAGAATGCGTTGTCTAAATTGTCACCTGAGATGGTGAAAGCCAGCACGTTGGCGGGTGATCCTATTACTGCCCGTTTAACCACAGCACCGGGCAATGGTGCATCCATTGGCGGCCTGAAAGTGATGACGGATAACGGCTGGTTTGCCGCTCGTCCATCCGGCACTGAAGACGCTTATAAAATTTACTGTGAAAGTTTTATCAGCCCAGAGCATCGCGAAAAGATAGAGCAGGAAGCTGTAGATATTGTTAGTGAAGTGCTAGCGGGTAAATAGTCATAACCGGTAAGAAATAGCGCCTATTGGCGCTATTTTTTCGCCAGAAGCTCGATCAGCCGATAAACTGACACCTAATATTATATTTCTTCTTTTAGCCCTGCTTTCCATTGCCAGGAGCCGATTACCCCAATGCTACTAGCAATGCTCCGGCGGTAATTAGTGCAACGCCCAAACTGGCCAGCAGAGAGATTTTTTCACCAAACAGGATAACCGCCAGAATCACCGCAAAAACTACACTGAGTTTATCAATTGGGGCCACTTGAGAGACATTGCCATGCTTGATAGCCATAAAGTAAAACAGCCAGGATAACGCACCCGCAACGCCACTGAGAATAATGAATAACAGGGCTTTTTTATCGGCCAATACACCACCGATCAGATTGAATTTCCCTTGAGCTAACACCACACCGACCAGGAACAGCGCCATCACGACAGCACGAACGGCAGTCGCAGTATTGGCATCCAACTGCTGCAAGCCGATTTTACCGAAGATAGCGACCAGAGAGGCGGTGAATGCAGATAGCAGGGCGTAAATCAACCATGTACTCATGAATAATAAGACCTATTAGCATTTAAAGGCTTGATGCTACGCCGCTGAAGTCTATTTTCCTAGTAGCAATGTAAAATTTGATGTCACACAACATGTTACAGGATAAAGCGATAGCCGACGCCGGTTTCAGTTAGTAGATGCTTAGGGCGGGTAGGGTCTGTTTCTAATTTTTGACGTAAATGGCCCATATAAATGCGCAGATAGTGGTTGTGCTCGACATAATTCGGCCCCCAAACTTGGCTCAATAACTGGCGCTGGGTAATCACCTTACCGGCATTCGCCAACAATGCAGAGAGCAGGCGAAACTCAATCGGCGTAAGGTGCAGGTTTTCACCGGCACGGGTAACTTGCCGATTGATCAGATCAACGCTGATATCAGCAAAGTTCACCAGCGGGCTTTCCTGACTGCCCCCGCTATGGCGGCGCAAAGCAACTCGCACTCTAGCCAGTAATTCACTGATTCCAAAAGGTTTGCTTAGGTAGTCATCGGCCCCAGCATCCAGTGCGGCCACTTTATCTTCTTCACTGTTACGAGCCGATAAAACGATAATAGGAATGGCACTCCACTGGCGCAGGTCTTGAATATAAGTCAGTCCATCGCCGTCTGGTAACCCCAAATCCAAAATAATCAGGTCCGGTTTGCGGGTACCGGCTTCAATAAGCCCCCGTTGCAAGGTATCACTCTCGAATACTCGCCAGCCCTCACTCTCCAGCGCAATACGAACAAAGCGCCGGATCTCTTTTTCATCTTCAACGATTAGGATGTTAGTCGGGGATATAGTCACTTCTCCTCATACCCGTCATACTTCAAGCTGTTTGTGCGTTGGCTGCTTTCGTTACTCGGCCTATCCATGGGCCTCGCCTCTGTGAGGCCGCTGCAAGCAGCGTTCAAATCTGCTCCTGGCAGATTTGTCACCCCAGTCACTTACTTATGTAAGCTCCTGGGGACTTACTCAGTTGCCGCCTTCCTGTAACTCGAATTATTTAGGGTATATTATTTTTCAGCATCAAGGTGTTCACTATCAATATTTTCACCATCAATATCTGGCGCTTTCTCTAGTGGTAGCGTGAAGCGGAAACTAGCACCGCCATCTTTATTGTTCTCAACCCAGATGCGCCCACCATGTACATCAATAATGGCACGACAAATGGCTAAACCCAAGCCGACACCAGGAATGGCTGACTCTTTGTTACCTCGGGAAAACTTATCAAAAATCAGCTGTTCTTGCCCAAGGGTTACCCCAGGGCCATTATCCCATACTTCTACATTTAACCAATCACCTTGTACTGCGGCCCGGATCCCCAGTAATGCCCCCTGACCGGCATATTTATGGGCATTTTCCAACAAATTGATAAACACCCGTTCCAGTAAGCTGCCGTCACAGTTGATCAACACCATTTCATCCGGTAATTCGACGTTGATGTGATGATGATTGAGGGCGGTTTCTAGCATATGCAGGGCGCTACCCACGATCTCTTCCAGTGATTGCCACTCTTTACGTAGATTAAACCCACCCGATTGAATACGCGCCATATCCAACAAGTTATTCACAAGTCGGGTGGTACTTAATACCTGCTGGCGGATTTGATTGGCTTGCGGCGCATGGCGTGAGCCTTCCGCTGCCAGATCCAGCGTCAATATTTCGGCTTGACCGAATAATACCGTCAATGGGGTCCGTAAATCATGAGATAGCGCCGCCAGCAGCGAGTTACGCAATTGTTCCCGCTCGGCATCCAGTTTTGCTAATTCAGCACTGCGCGCCAGATGTAGCCTTTCCAGAGCATTGGCGATCAGACTGGTAAAGGTTTGCAGCAAGCGCTGCTGCTCCGGCACCATTAATTGGCGCAGGTTGGCAGGTTCTATTGCCAGCACGCCAAAGGTTTGCTTGGAGGCGGTTAACGGTAATAACTGATAGGGGACACCGGGCAGGGTATCGGTACCGGCACCGGCCGGCGCGCCTTTGTCAAAACTCCAGCGGGCAATGGCGACATCAACAGAAAGTGCCCCGCCTTCGTCCGTGACGACTTGCTGCAAGCGACCATCTTCCTGTGGCAGTAACAGGTCAGTTTTCGCTTGAAAACTACTGGAGAGGAAATGACGACTGGTTTTGACAATATCCGCAGGTGTTAGGGCTCGGCTTAATCCGCGTGACATTTCATACAAATGTCTGGCGCGTTGTTCTCGATAACGAGCAATTCTGGCTTGATAGCGCACACCGGCAGTAAGATTACCCACCATGATACCGACAATCAGCATCACGGCAAACGTCACCAGATACTGCACATCAGTGACCGCCAGTGACCAATGGGGTTGCACAAAAAACAGATCGAAACTGGCGACATTAATCACTGCCGCTAAGACCGACGGCCAGCGGCCATAGAACAGCGCAATAATCACAACACCCAGTAAGTAGACCATCACCAGGTTGGCTTGATCGAAACCGGGGATGAGCCACTGCGATAACACCGTAATCAGTGCGCACAAACCGATGGCTGCCGCACAGCCACGTAGTTGCATCCGCCACTTTTCAGTGAAGGTACGAGAATCATTCTCTTTCACCACACTGGGAGGGTTATCGCCTTCCAGAGCAATAATCACCAAATCCAGATCTGGCCCCAGTTTGCCTAAGCGATCTGCAAAACTACCACGCAGTTTCCATTTTTTTTCCGTGCGGCGACCAATGATGATTTTACCCAGATTATGTTCTCGGGCGTAACGCAGTATGGCCTGCTCTTCACGGGGTTCTGACAGCGTAGCGGTTTCTGCTCCCAACTCTTGCGCCAATTTCAGTGTACGTAAAATGGCCCGGCGCTTCGCTTCCGGCAGGCCATGCAGGCGAGGTGTTTCCACATAGACCGCATGCCAGATACATCCGAGTCGGGCTGCCAACCGGGCAGCGGTTCGAACCAGTTTTTCGTTACCGCTGTTATGACCAATACACAATAAGATGGCATCACGGGTATGCCAGACACGTTCGCGCCCCTGAGTGTCTCGGAAGGCACGCATCTGATCATCAACCCGATCCGCAGTACGGCGCAGTGCCAGTTCACGCAGGGCGATTAAATTGCCCTTACGGAAGAAGTGCTCGATGGCTCGCTCCGCCTGGCCCGAAATATAGACCTTGCCTTCATTTAGCCGCTGGCGCAGGTCATCGGGAGGGAGATCGACCAAAACCACTTCAGTGGCTTCATCAAACATATGGTCGGGCACGGTTTCCCGCACCCGGATACCTGTCACGCCACCGACCACATCATTCAAACTTTCCAGATGTTGTACATTGACGGTCGTCAGTACATCAATACCTGCATCCAGCAGTTCTTCAACATCCTGCCAGCGTTTGGGATGACGCGAGCCATAGGCATTACTGTGCGCCAGTTCATCCATCAGGATCAGTGCTGGGTGGCGTGCCAGTGCTGCATCCAAATCAAATTCACGAACGTGACGATTACGGTGGTGAATTCGCTTTTGCGGTAGGATGTCCAGCCCTTCCAGCAGCGCCGCAGTTTCGCTGCGCCCGTGTGTTTCTACCACGCCAACCAATACATCCAGCCCTTGAGCCCGCAGGCGCTGAGCCTCTTGCAGCATGGCGTAGGTTTTACCCACCCCCGCGCAGGCCCCGAAAAAGACTTTCAGCCGGCCACGGGTTTTCTCATTGGCTGCTGCGAGCAGGCTGTCAGGGTCTGGGCGGGTTGGTTCTGCATCCACCATGTTATGTCCTTAAGATTTTGCCGGGTTAGCCGGTACTTTTACCGGGCTTTGGGCATCCAATGCCATATTCAGGCTCAGCACATTGACTACGGATTCACCGAAGAAATTTGGTGTCGCTTTTTGTACATTGCTGTCAATCAACTGCTTCACCTCAGACAATGGCATTTGGCGCACGCTGGCGATACGGGGAGCCTGATAATAAGCCGCTTCCAGTGAAATACTTGGGTCCAGGCCACTGCCTGATGCTGTCACCAGATCAACCGGGACTGGGCCTGTTTGTGCCGGGTTAGCCTGACGCAGTAATGTTACTCGCTCACTGATAACCTGATCCAGTGCGGGATTGCTGATGGACAAATTACTACCACCAGAGGCCATTGGATTATAAGGCATATCTGCCGTTACCGATGGGCGGCCGGCAAAATAGCCCGGCTGAGTAAAGTTTTGGCCTAGCAAGGTAGAGCCGACAACTTCATCACCCAGCATCGCCAGTGAACCGCGCGCTTGCTCGGCAAACATCAATTTTGCCAATCCAGTGGTCAGCAAAGGATAAGCTATCCCGGTGATAAGTGTCAGTAATATCAGTAGAACCAGTGAAGGTCGCAGGTATGACATGGATATTGCCTCTCTATTCGGTCTTAATAGCGGCCACGAGCAAAACACGCCGTGGCCATTGCACAACATTGATTACTGCGCTTTTAGCTCATCATCAGGGCGGTCAGTACCAGATCAATCAATTTGATACCGACAAACGGCACCAATAAACCACCCAGTCCGTAGATCCATAAGTTACGGCGCAGCAGTGCCGCAGCACTCATCGCCTTATAACTCACCCCTTTCAGTGCCAACGGGATCAGGAACACAATCACCAACGCGTTAAAGATGACCGCCGACAGTATGGCCGATGCAGGTGAGTGCAACTGCATGACGTTCAGGGCATTGAGCTGTGGATAGGTGGCTGCAAATGCCGCCGGAATGATGGCGAAATATTTAGCAACGTCGTTGGCGATACTGAAGGTGGTCAGCGAGCCGCGGGTCATCAGCATCTGTTTACCGATATGCACCACTTCAATCAACTTGGTTGGGTTAGAATCCAAATCCACCATGTTGCCCGCTTCTTTCGCCGCTTGTGTCCCCGAGTTCATGGCTACGGCAACGTCAGCCTGCGCCAGTGCCGGGGCGTCGTTGGTGCCGTCACCGGTCATCGCCACCAATCGGCCTTCAGCCTGATACTGGCGAATCAAGGCCAGTTTGGCCTCTGGCGTGGCTTCCGCCAGGAAATCATCCACACCCGCTTCGGCGGCAATAGCTGCTGCTGTCAGGCGGTTATCACCAGTGATCATCACTGTTTTGATGCCCATTTTGCGCAGTTCAGCAAAACGTTCT
The DNA here is from genome assembly GCF_002073315.2 of Yersinia sp. FDAARGOS_228. NCBI lineage: Bacteria > Pseudomonadati > Pseudomonadota > Gammaproteobacteria > Enterobacterales > Yersiniaceae > Yersinia > Yersinia sp. FDAARGOS_228. The sequence continues at coordinate 4,067,567 of NZ_CP020409.2, read as the reverse complement.
TTGATGCCACCTTTGACGATATCTTTCAGCGCAACCACACCCAACACCCGTGGTCCATCGGCAACCACCAGTGGCGTACCACCGGTACGGGCAACGCTTTCCACCGCATCTTCCACTGCCCGTGGGAAATGGCCCTGATTGGATTCCACATGGCGGCGGATAGCATCCACTGCGCCTTTACGGATCATTCGGTCTTGCACGTTCACGCCACTCATTCGGGTTTGTGCCGAGAAAGGCACAAACGTGGCATTTAGGCTGTGCAAGTCACGTTCACGCAGGTTAAAGCGCTGTTTAGCCAATACCACGATACTGCGGCCTTCTGGCGTTTCATCTGCCAAAGAAGAGAGCTGTGCGGCATCGGCCAGTTGTTGTTCAGTAACGCCCGGCGCAGGTAAAAACTCAGATGCCTGGCGGTTACCCAGCGTGATGGTGCCGGTTTTATCCAACAACAGCACATCAACGTCACCAGCAGCCTCTACCGCACGCCCGCTGGTGGCAATCACGTTGGCCCCCAACATCCGGCTCATCCCGGCAACCCCGATGGCTGATAGCAGGCCACCGATGGTGGTGGGGATCAAACAAACCAGCAACGCCACCAATACGGTAATTGTTACCGGTGAACCGGCATGATTGGCCTCAACACTGAACACCGAGAACGGATAGAGCGTTGCTGTTGCCAGTAAAAAGACGATAGTCAGTGCCACTAACAAAATGGTCAGCGCCACTTCGTTAGGGGTTTTACGCCGCTTCGCACCTTCAACCATGGCGATCATCCGGTCCAGGAAGGTTTCACCGGGGTTAACGCTGCACTCAACCACCAACCAGTCGGACAGTACGCGGGTACCGCCGGTTACGGAAGAGAAGTCACCGCCGGATTCACGGATAACCGGAGCTGATTCGCCAGTAATGGCGCTTTCATCAACGGATGCGCCGCCTTCCAGCACTTCGCCGTCACAGGGCACAGTATCGCCAGCTTCAATCAGCACCACATCGCCTTTGCGCAAGCTATCAGCAGAGACTTTTTCCTGCGGAGCATCCACGCGGGCTTCTGACAGTTTTTTAGCCCAACTGGTTTTTTTCACCCCACGTAGACTTTCTGCCTGCGCTTTACTGCGCCCCTCGGCCAATGCTTCGGCGACGTTGGCAAACAGTACGGTAAACCACAGCCACAGGGCCACATTGCCAGTAAACATGGCGCTACCAGTGGCCTGGCCGCTTAATATGGCCAGCCAAATCAGGGTGGTCAGCCAGCTCCCCAGATAGACCACGAACATCACTGGATTACGCCACTGGACGCGCGGATCCAGCTTCTTCACGGCATCTATCAGCGCAGTACGAACCAGTGCAGGTTCAAAAATCGCGCGTTGTTTGCGTGTCATAGTCATTCTCTCATCAAAGTGCTAACCAAATTTGCAGATGCTCAGCAACTGGACCTAAGGCCAGCGCTGGGATAAAGGTCAATGCGCCGACCAATAACACCGTACCCACCAGCAAACCGATAAATAGCGGGCCGGCGGTTGGCAGCGTGCCATTACCCGCAGGTTGCCGTTTCTTGGCGACCAGAGAACTGGCAATCGCTAATACCGGCAGAATCACGCCAAAGCGGCCAAGGAACATGGCGGCAGCCAGCAGCAGGTTATAAAACGGTGTATTGACACTCAGGCCAGCAAAGGCGCTGCCGTTATTGTTGGCCGCAGAGGAGAGGGCGTAGAGAACTTCGCTAAAACCATGCGCACCGGGGTTAAGAATCCCCGCCCGCCCGGCATCAGTGCAGAGCGCCAGTGCGGTACCCAGCAGCACGATAGTTGGGGTGACCAGAATGGCCAGCGCGGTCATTTTCATATCAAACACGTCAATTTTCTTGCCGAGATATTCAGGAGTACGGCCAATCATCAAACCGGCAATAAACACCGTCAACAGCACGAATAACAGCATGCCGTACAAACCAGAACCGACACCGCCGAACACCACTTCGCCAATTTGCATTAACCACATTGGCACCATGCCACCCAGTGCAGTAAAGGAGTCATGCATGGCATTAACCGCACCACAGGACGCGGCAGTGGTCACCACGGCATAGATGCTGGTGGCGAGAATACCGAAACGGGACTCTTTACCTTCCATATTGATATTACTGTCGGCACCTAACTGAGTTAAATGTGGGTTACCGGCCAGTTCGGCATACATCACGACGACCACTGCCACCACAAAGATCAGTGACATAGCCCAGATAAGCGCATGGCCTTGGCGGTTATCCCCCACCACCTGACCGAAGGCGAAACAGAGCGCACAGGGGATCAGGAAAATGGCCAACATCTGGACAAAGTTGCTAAATGCAGTTGGGTTTTCAAATGGATGTGCAGAGTTAGCACCAAAGAAGCCCCCGCCGTTGGTCCCCAGTACTTTTATCGCCTCCTGTGATGCCACCGGCCCCATTGGTAGGGTCTGTTTTACCCCTTCTAATGTGGTGATGTGCAGGTAGCTATCCAGATTCTGTAATACCCCTTGGCTGACGAAAATCAGCGCGATAATCAGCGCAATCGGCAGTAAGACATATAAGGTGATGCGCACCAGATCGACCCAGGCATTTCCCAGTGTGTGGGCAGAGTGGCGGGCAAAAGCACGGATCAGAGCAAAAGCGACGGCAATGCCCGTTGCGGCAGAGAGGAAGTTCTGTACCGTCAGACCAGCCATTTGACTCAGATAACTGAGGGTGTTTTCGCCGCTATAGGCTTGCCAGTTGGTGTTAGTGACGAAGCTGACAGCCGTATTTAAGGCCAGATGCCATGACATACCCGGCATATTTTCAGGGTTCAGCGGTAACGAACCTTGAGCCATCAACAGCGTAAACAGCAGGACAATACCCAGTAAGTTAAAGCAGAGAATGGCGAGCGCATATTGCCAGCCGTTCATCTCTTCATTTTTTACACCGCTACAACGCCATAAACCGGCCTCGATCTGGCGCAACGGGGCAAAGGGTTCGCCTTCGATTATGCGAGCCAAAAAGCTCCCCAACGGACGGGACAGCACCAACAACACCAGCATGAAGCTGGCGATAAGCAGAAATCCTGACGCTGCCATTTAAAAATCCTCCGCATTAAACAAGGCATAAACCAGATAGCCCAGAAGCAGTAGAACCAGCAGCGCACCACTAATGATGCTGAAACTCACGATACACCTCCACAGCGCTTATTTTTGATAACAACAGCTTATGAAGTCATACGAAAAGTTCCTGATAAAAAAAGGCCGTGAGGTGTAAAAAAAGTATAAAAACGGTCAAAAAATAGACATTAAATGCGTGTAAATTGAGTAGTGGCAGCGTAGCACTGCCAATTCTGGCCCTTGAAGGGTTAGCACTGAGTCAGTACATATAATTTGCCAATTGGTAAATAGTACATAACGGTAATGTAACTAACGGTTGGTTTTAAGTTAACCTATCTGTAACAAAATTACAGGATTGACAATTTATTCCGGTTTTTTACGTAATTAAGTGGTCGGATGAGTGGTAAACTTTCAACCAATGCGGTAAAATTTTGTCCAGTTTCCATTTTTGTTTATTTTATTTTTAACGCCAAGCTGTAAATCGACCCTCTGTTTAGTGGAGTTGGCTGTTACACGAAGGCGTTTTAAAGGAGGATCACTATGTCCATGTACAACGCATATCCATTACATCAGGTTCTCTTGCGCCGGAGCGCAGCGATTCTGGTCGGAGTATTGGCACTGCCGGTAATGCTTTTCCGCAAAGACCGTGCCCGTTTTTACAGTTACCTGCACCGTGTTTGGGCTAAAACCAGCGATAAACCGGTATGGTTAGCGCAATCTGAATCGGCGGCGCAAGATTTTTACTGATATAAATCAGTTGTTTATAATTAGGTAAAGGTGTCGTAAAATTAATGGCCCGTGAGCAAACACTCACGGGCTTTTTACTGTCTGCGATACCTGACAGAGATATAAAGGTATCAAGCAATAACGTGGTTCTCGGGCAACAACTGTTATGCTGTGATGAGAAAAGCTGCCAAGGCCAAGGGAGAATAGAATGCTGGAGAGTAATCAGGTAACGCACAGTATTGAGTACCGTCATGCGCGTGATGAACTCGATGCGTTATGTGCATCAGGCATAACGCGTGGCAAACTGATGGATTTTCATAGCTGCTATAAGTTAGTGCTATTGGCGCATTCACAGCCTGAATATCGCGAAATTGGTCCTTTTATTGCCTCAATGGATAGGTGGTCATCATTAATTGAGTTTACTGCTGAGTATCGCCAGCGTTTACTGCATTTGTTGTCTCATCAACCCACGCCCGCCAATCACACCAACGTATTAATGCATGTACAGGGCTATTTTCGGCCTTACCTTACGTCAACGCAACGTCAGGCATTAGCACAACTTATCGACCAGTATCGGGTAGGTGAGTTGCCTTTGAGTGCCCCCATTGACCAAATAAATGCTTATTTGCTTGAGTTCCCAAATGATTATTTGGCCGGGCAACGCTATTTTACGTTTTACTCGGCACAAGGATAAGGTATGGCGACGCATCTGATCTGGTTTCGCAATGATTTACGCATAACGGATAATCTGGCGTTGCATGCCGCTTGCCAAGATCCGCAAGCCACTGTGATTGCGGTATTTATCGCGACCCCTGCACAATGGGCCGCACATGATATGGCTCCTCGGCAGGCCGCATTTCTGCTGCAAAATCTACAACAGTTACAGCACGCACTGGCTATCCGGGGGATACCGCTACACTATCACCAGTGTGATGACTTTCAGGATTCCATTATCTGGCTGGATGATTTTTGTCAGCAACAGCAAGTCGATGCGCTATTTTTTAACCAACAATATGAGTTAAATGAACAACTGCGAGATGGGGCGCTAGTCACGCGGCTCAATCATCGGCAAGGAGCCGGTCACACCATTACCTGCCACCGTTTCGATGACAGTGTGTTATTGCCGCCAGGCAGCGTCCTGACCGGTAATAATGAGATGTACAAAGTATTTACCCCGTTTCGCCGTGCTTTTATTCAGCGTTTAATGATGAGTGAATGCCGCTGTGTCCCTGCGCCAAAAATACGCGATAGCGTGGCTGTTATGCCATTACCGCTGCTCCCGTTTGACTATCCACAACAGCCGGTAGACAACCAATTATTCCCGGCAGGCGAAGAGGCTGCATTGCAACGCTTGCGCAGTTTTTGTCGTGAGCAGGTTCAGGACTACCAGTTACAACGTGATCTGCCCGCAGTGGCAGGGACCAGTTGTCTGTCACCTTATCTGGCGCTGGGGGTACTTTCACCCCGCCAATGTTTTAACCGCCTGTTGGCAGAATGCCCGGCATTGTTGGAAAATACCGACGGCGGTGCTTTTACTTGGCTTAATGAGTTGATCTGGCGTGAATTTTATCGTCATTTGTTAGTGGCTTATCCGCGTTTATGCCGCCATCGTCCCTTTATTGACTGGACTGATGGCGTAATATGGAATCACTCAGAGCAACAATTAATCGCCTGGCAGCAGGGGCGGACAGGTTACCCTATTGTTGATGCAGCTATGCGGCAGTTGAATGAAACCGGCTGGATGCATAACCGCCTGCGGATGATCAGCGCTAGTTTTCTGGTTAAAGACCTGTTGATCGATTGGCGACACGGCGAACGCTATTTTATGTCCCAACTATTGGATGGGGATTTGGCCGCCAATAATGGCGGCTGGCAGTGGGCTGCCTCAACGGGTACTGATGCTGCACCGTACTTTCGTATTTTTAATCCCACCACCCAGGGCGAGCGTTTTGACTCGAACGGCGCTTTCATCCGCCGCTGGCTACCTGAGCTGGCGGGGGTGCCAGACAGTGATATCCATCAGCCATGGCGTTGGGCGCAGCGGCAACAGCAACATCTGGATTACCCACTACCGTTGGTGGATCATAAGCTGGCCAGATTGGCTACACTCGCGGCATTTGAAGCCGCTAAGCGGGATGGCCGCAAGGACCCCTAATCACCAGGAGCCTGCATGTTTTTGACATATATTTCGACTAAATTCTGTGTTTCAACTAAAACCCATGTTTTAACGAAACCCATGTTATGCGCCAATAAGATAACCCATATGGCGCTTAACGCCGGGCTGATTTTATCGTTTAGCCTATATAGCTCGCTGGCAACGGCCGGTTTCGAGGTGGTGGCACTGGGGGTTGATGGTGGTGTCAGCGATGGCAATCTGACATCTTATCTGATTCGTGACGATAGCCAGCCGGTCTACTTAGCTCTGGATGCCGGTTCAGTGTTGCCGGGGATTGCTAAAGCACTGGAGAAGGGGGCCTTCCCCGAAATTACCGATGAAACTGCCGCCCCATTGACACGTCAGGGTTATATCTTCCGCCAGCGCATCAACAGCTATTTTCTTAGTCATGCCCATCTGGACCATGTTTCCGGCCTGATTATCGGTTCGCCGCAAGACAGTAAAAAGACTATTTATGCCTCGGCAGACACGATTGATGTGTTGCGGAACTACTATTTTAACTGGCGTGTCTGGCCTAACTTTACTGATAGCGGCAGCGGTACCCGGCTGGGAACCTATCGCATGCAAATGGTGCGGCCAAACCAGCCTCTGAGCCTGGGGTTAACCCGTTTGACGGGGGAAATGTATCCACTGAGCCATGATAAATCACCTTCTTCTATGTTGTTGATCAGTAGTAATAATCAGTCATTTGCCTATTTTGGTGATACTGGCCCGGATGAGATGGAAAAGTCGAAGAATCTGGATACGGTGTGGCGTAACCTGGCCGAAAAGGTTAAACAGCAGCAATTGAAAGGGATGATAATTGAAGTTTCTTTCCCCAATGACGTTGCTGATAATCAGTTGTACGGCCATATGACGCCAAAGTGGTTGCTGAAAGAATTGAAAAATCTGGAGAAATACAGCGGTGAAGGCCAACCATTAAAGGGGCTGCCGGTGGTTATCAGCCATATAAAACCTTCATTTCAACAGGGGCAGGATGTGCGTAAAACTATTGCCGCTGAGCTGCAACAAGGCAATGATATGGGGGTTGATTTTATCCTGATGGAGCAAGGCGATAGCCAGCGTTTTTAACTACCCATTTATATTTTTTGAGGCTGATGAAATGCGCAATACCGAACTGGAAACTCTACTCAATAACCAACTGAATATATCGGCTTTCCAAGACTATGCACCCAATGGTTTGCAAGTTGAGGGGCGCGAAAAGGTCAAGCGCATTGTCACCGGCGTGACCGCCAGCCAGGCACTATTGGATGCTGCGGTTGGGCAACAGGCCGATGCTATTTTGGTTCATCATGGTTATTTTTGGAAAAATGAACCGGTCGTGGTGCGTGGAATGAAACGTAACCGGCTGAAAACATTGCTCACCAACGATATCAATTTGTATGGCTACCATTTGCCACTGGATGCTCATCCTGAATTAGGCAATAACGCGCAATTAGCTAAATTACTGGGTATTCGGGGGCTGGGGGAAATTGAATCTTTCTTACCTTATGGTGAGTTTGATGCACCGCTAAATGCAGTGACCTTACGTGAACGGCTGGAAACGCTGTTGGGCCGTGAGGTATTACATTGTGGTGTTCACGCACCGGCTGATATACGGCGCATTGCCTGGTGTACCGGCGGCGGGCAGGGATACATTCAGCAAGCGGCAGAATTTGGTGTTGACGCATTTATCACTGGTGAGGTTTCAGAGCAAACAATTCATATTGCCCGAGAGATGGGTGTGAATTTTTATGCGGCGGGGCATCACGCCACTGAGCGCTACGGCATCAAGGCGTTAGGTGAATGGTTGGCTAGCGAACATCAATTTGAAGTTATCTTTATCGATATCCCCAATCCCGCCTGACCATTATGCAACATTATGCACTGGTAATAAGTATCGGTGCATAACCTGCTGTTGGCATCCCCTCTCTGAGACGCAATTAAACCGCATTTAAAACAAAGCTTTATTCGCTATCTGGCTATTTAAAATTATCATCTGGCCATGGTTGGATGATAAATCGGCAGTTTTTAAGAAAATTCCCGCTTTATAGTCTGATTCTCAATAAGAAAATAATTGGTTTTTTACCATTATCCTTATTAAAAAACGCTAAAAAATGCTTTTTTTAGGCGTTAATTTCAGTATTTATACCCAATGTAGTGATTGCTGACATCTATTGGTTAATTTAGTTCTATTGACAGCAGTTAGGTGCTAACGCATAAATATGTCCTTATAAAAGCTATTTATCTAATGAAAAATAAAAACTATACATGTCTTAGGGAGACGGGAGTGCAAAGAGCACGATGCTATTTATTGGGAGAGAGTGCGGTGGTTCTGGAGTTGGAACCGCCGGTAACATTAGCAAGCCAGCAACGGATCTGGGGCTTGGCTGATCGTCTGATTCATCATCCTGACGTCCTTGAAGCGATTCCGGGTATGAATAATCTGACCTTATTACTGTCAGATCCACAAAACACGGCGCTGGACGCCATTGAACGCCTCCAACGCTGGTGGGAGGAGAGCGAGTCATTAGTACCTGAATCACGTGATATCACCATTCCGGTGATTTATGGCGGTGAGGCTGGCCCAGATCTGGCTGAAGTGGCTCGTCACACCGGCATGACAGAGCGTCAGGTGGTGGAGTGCCACGCTGGTGCGAGCTATATCGTCTATTTTCTGGGTTTCCAACCGGGCTTCTCATATTTGGGCGGCATGCCGGAAAAACTCGCTACGCCACGGCGTGCTGAGCCACGCTTAGTGGTCGCGCCCGGTTCTGTCGGCATCGGCGGCAGCCAAACCGGAATCTATCCACTGGCAACGCCCGGTGGCTGGCAACTTATTGGCCGCACATCGTTGGCACTGTTTAACCCGCTGGAGATGCCGCCAACCTTGTTACGGCCCGGCGATAACGTGCGCTTCCTACCCTTAAAGGAGGGCGTATGCTGAATATTATCCGTTCAGGCATTTACACCACAGTACAAGATAATGGCCGTGGCGGTTTTCGCCGTTTGGGAATCAGCCAAGGTGGAGCACTCGATTTACCGGCGCTAAGCATGGCGAATATGCTGGTAGGTAATGAGCCTGATGCTGCCGGGCTGGAAATTACCCTCGGTCAGTTTACGGCACAATTTACTCAACCGGGCTGGATAGCGGTGACAGGAGCCGGTTGCGATGCCCGGCTTGATAACCAATTGCTGTGGACTGGCTGGCGTTACCCAGTCAAACCAGGGCAGCAGCTAAAACTCAGTGTGCCATATCGGGGAATGCGCAGCTATTTGGCCATCTCTGGAGGGATCGCAGTACCGGAGATGTTGGGTTCACGCAGTACCGACCTGAAAGCCGGGTTTGGCGGTTATCAGGGGCGGCTGATCAAAGATGGTGACACCCTGCCATTAGGCCAGATCACACGTTTGCCTCGTGAGTCTGTCGGCATCAAGCAATTGCTATTTGGTAACCGTGTTCGGGCAGTTCCTGGCCCGGAATATCATGAGTTCGACGATATCGCACAGGGTGCTTTTTGGCGTGAAGCCTGGCAACTTAGCCCACAGAGCAATCGTATGGGATATCGCCTGACCGGGCGCGAATTAGCCCGCACCACGGACCGCGAGATGCTATCCCATGGGCTATTGCCCGGTGTGGTGCAAGTACCGCACAACGGCCAGCCGATTGTGCTGATGGCTGACGCACAGACAACCGGCGGTTATCCGCGCATTGCCTGCGTTATCGAAGCAGATCTTTACCATTTAGCTCAACTTAGGCTCGGTGAACCAGTGCATTTTGTGCCATGCACGGTTGAGGAGGCACTGCGTGCCAAAGTGGAGCAACAGCATTTCTTAAAACAAATCGAATGGGGTTTACAGCAAGGATTCGATGCGACGGAGGCCAAATGAAGATTGATTTAAACGCCGATTTAGGTGAAGGCTGCGCTAATGATCACGCGCTGCTGCAATTAGTCAGTTCAGCCAATATAGCCTGTGGTTTTCATGCCGGTGATGCGCAGACCATGCGCCAGTCGGTGCTCTGGGCTATGGAATATGGTGTTGCTATCGGTGCGCATCCGAGCTTCCCTGATCGCGAGAATTTTGGCCGAACCGCGATGCAGTTGCCCCCTGAGACGGTGTATGCCCAAGTGGTTTATCAATTAGGTGCTTTGGCAGCCATCGTGAAGGCGGAGGGCGGCGTGATGCAACATGTGAAACCTCATGGCATGTTGTATAACCAGGCGGCGGTTGATCCTTTGCTGGCGGATGCAATAGCAAAAGCAGTGAAAGCGGTGGACTCGTCGTTACGGCTGGTTGGATTAGCGGGAAGCGAATTGATCCGTGCCGGTGAGCGCGCAGGTTTGGTGACCCGGCAAGAGGTATTTGCTGATCGTCGCTATCAAGGTGATGGCACTCTAGTGCCGCGCAGCCAGCCAGATGCCTTAATTGAAAGTGACGAGTTGGCGTTGTCACAAACCCTGGCAATGGTGCAGCGTCAGCAGGTTCAGGCTCGTGATAGCAGTTGGGTAGCGGTACAAGCGGATACAGTATGTGTCCACGGTGATGGTGCCCATGCCTTGGATTTTGCCCGCCGTTTACGCCACAGTTTTCAACAGCAAAATATTACAGTAACCGCGCAGTAAGATGGTCGTTGGGCAGTAAAAATCATAACCGCCTGGCCCGGGTGGAATGGCTTCATCAATTAGCTACGTATCACACTTTATAAAAACACTTTAGGACAGGAGAGTCACCTTGGAACAAACGGTAAACCTTTGGCCGCTAATTGGTATTGCGGCGATCGTAATCGGATTTTTACTGCGCATAAACGCAGTACTGGTGGTGATTACCGCCGGCATCATCACGGGTCTGGCGGCGTTAATGCCAATAGCCACTATTTTGGAAAAGCTGGGTGAAGGTTTTCTCAATACCCGCAACCTGCCCCTGATTCTGTTACTGCCACTGGCTGTTATCGGTTTGCTGGAGCGCCACGGCTTGAAAGAGCGAGCGCAGGCGTGGATTTCACAAATTAAAAGTGCCACCTCTGGCCGTTTGTTGATTGTGTATCTGTTTGTGCGTGAAGCGACAGCCGCGCTGGGTTTAACTAGCTTGGGGGGGCATGCGCAAATGGTACGGCCATTGCTGGCACCGATGGCAGAAGGTGCGGCTCAGACCCGTTATGGTGAGTTACCGGAAAAAGTGCGTTATCGCCTGCGTGCAATGTCGGCCGCGACCGATAACGTCGGGTTGTTTTTCGGTGAAGATATCTTTGTTGCTTTCGGTGCGATTATTTTTATGCACAACTTTATGCTGGAATCCGGTGGCATTCAGACTGAGCCGTTACACATTGCGTTGTGGGGTATCCCGACCGCGATTTGTGCTTTCCTGATCCACGCTTACCGTTTGCAACGTTTGGATAAACACCTCGCCGCTGAGTTAACCGCGCTGAATCAGTCTGCTTTGGCTACCAAGGGAGACGCAAAATGATTTTCCAACAACAATATCTTTATTGGTTGGCTGGCGTGGTGCTGCTGATTGTCGCGCTAATGTCATTTCGTGATAAGGCCAACCCGCGCCGTATCACCACCGGTTTATTTTGGGGATTATACGGGCTGATTTTCCTGGTGGGCGATTGGACCTATCGTCTGGCCAATGCTTTGGCGGGCGAGGGGCCGGATGAGAAACGCATTCTGAATATTACTGTCGGTGTGGTCGTCGTGATTATGGCGCTGATTGCCGGTTTTGGTGGGGTAAAACTGGGTAGTTATCATCAACGCACCCCAGAGCAGCGCGAAGTGAGTGCCAAGCGTTTGGGTAACCGGCTGTTCATCCCGGCATTGACGATCCCGGTGGTGACGGTTATTGGTGTGCTGCTGTTTAACAATATCCCCGCGCTGGATCAATGGCTGTTTGGCACCGGTAACCACTCTACCTTGGTCACCTTATTCTCCATGACTGTTGGTTGTGTTCTCGGTTTGATTATTGCGGTCGTCATGACCCACGAAACTGCGGCACAACCGGTGCAGGAAGCACGGCGTCTGCTGGACTCCATCGGTTGGGCATTTATCTTGCCACAAATATTGGCCACCCTTGGCTTGCTGTTTACCACCGCCGGGGTTGGAACCGCGATTGCCCATCTGACACAAGAATATCTGGCGGTAGATCATCGCTTTGTCGCTGTGGCGGTCTATGCTATTGGCATGGCACTGTTAACCATGATCATGGGTAATGCCTTTGCTGCCTTCCCCATCGTCACTGCCGGTATTGGTATTCCAATTTTAGTGTTGCAACACGGCGGTAATCCCGCAGTGATGGCGGCTATTGGTATGTTCTCGGGTTACTGCGGTACCTTAATGACCCCGATGGCAGCCAACTTTAATATCGTTCCTGCTGCGTTATTGGAGTTGCCGGATAAGAATGCGGTGATTAAAGCCCAAATTCCAACCGGGGTGACTCTGTTGATTGTTAACGTATTCTTGCTGTATTTCCTGATGTTCCTCTAGGAGTGGTGATGAGAAGTGTATTAATTACCGGGTTTGAGCCATTTGGTGGGGAGCGAGTAAATCCTTCTTGGGAAGTGGTCAAACAACTGAATGATTTAATGCTGGGTGGGGTCAGAGTGGTGGCTCGCCAGTTGCCTTGCGCCTTTGGTGAAGCATTAACTGCACTGAATGCCGCGATAGATGAGATTCAGCCAGTATTGGTGCTGGCTGTCGGTCAGGCCGGGGGGCGTGCCGATATTACTATCGAACGGGTAGCCATTAACGTTGATGATGCTCGTATTCCTGACAATTTGGGGAATCAGCCGGTAGACCAACCGATAGTTGAGGATGGCCCGGCGGCGTACTTTACCCGTTTACCGATCAAGGCGATGGTGCAAGGTATCCGTGAGGCGGGCATTCCGGCTTCGGTCTCCCAGACGGCTGGGACCTATGTCTGTAACCATGTGATGTACGGGTTATTACATCGCTTAAATCAGTTCAATAATGAGGTAAAGGGGGGATTCATTCATATCCCTTATCTGCCGGAACAGGCGGTAGCTCACCCTGGAGCACCCAGTATGTCGACACATTCAGTGTTGATAGCCTTAGAACTGGCTATCTCTATTGCCATGCAAATTGAACACGATCTGCATATATCAGGTGGCGCAATTCACTGATTTATCTATAAAAAAACGCCACCTTCACAGGTGGCGCTCTCATCATAAACAGCCTGACTTCTCTGCTTATTTCTTCAGTTGACTATTGAAATCACGTTCGGCATAACCGGTATAAAGCTGACGCGGACGGGCAATTTTGAGGCCCTCATCGTGCATTTCATTCCAGTGAGCAATCCAGCCAATGGTACGGGCTATCGCGAACATCACAGTAAACATTGAAGACGGGATCCCCATGGCTTTCAGGATGATACCTGAATAGAAGTCCACGTTTGGATACAGTTTTTTCTCAACGAAGTAAGGGTCTTCCAGAGCGATACGTTCCAGCTCTTTCGCGACAGCAAATAGGCTGTCATTTTCCAGTTTGAGTTCTTTCAATACCTCGTCACAGGTTTCTTTCATCACCGTCGCGCGTGGATCGTAATTCTTATACACACGGTGACCGAAGCCCATCAGGCGGAACGAGTCGTTTTTATCTTTCGCGCGTTTGATAAATTCTGGAATGTGCTCGACGGATTTAATCTCTTCCAGCATTTTCAGACAGGCTTCGTTCGCGCCGCCGTGAGCTGGCCCCCACAGGGATGCTATCCCCGCAGCGATACAGGCAAACGGATTAGCGCCCGAAGAACCGGCGGTGCGCACCGTAGAGGTAGAGGCGTTCTGTTCGTGGTCGGCATGCAGGATAAATATACGATCCATCGCACGTTCCAGCACCGGGTTGACTTCATATTCCTCGCAGGGTGTGGAGAACATCATGCGCAGGAAGTTACCGGCATAGGACAGGTCGTTACGTGGATAAACAAACGGCTGGCCGATGGAATATTTGTAACACATGGCAGCCACTGTTGGCATTTTAGACAGCAGACGGAAGGCGGTAATTTCACGATGGCGCTCGTTATTAACATCCAGAGCATCATGGTAGAAAGCGGCCAGCGCACCTGTCACCCCACATAATACTGCCATCGGATGTGAGTCGCGACGGAACCCACGGAACAGGCTGGTGATTTGCTCGTGGATCATGGTGTGGCGGGTTACTGTCGCTTTGAAGGTTTCATACTCTTCTGCTGTGGGTGTTTCGCCGTACAACAGAATGTAGCAAACTTCCAGATAAGTAGAGTTTTTTGCCAATTGATCAATGGGGTATCCACGGTGCAGTAGGATCCCTTTATCACCATCGATAAATGTGATTTTTGATTCACAGGACGCGGTAGAGGTAAACCCAGGGTCATAGGTAAAATACCCTTTAGAACCTAAAGTGCTGACGTCGATCACGTCAGTGCCGAGGGTTGGGGATAGAACCTTCAGTTCAATCGCAGCTTCGCCTGTCAGATTCAGCGTCGCTTTTTTATCAGCCATTTACAGTCTCCTTCGCGCTTATTTTAAAAACCTCTAACAACTGGAATGTCTTAGATGCCCGCAGGGCATTATCTCATCGGCACTGCTCTGTTTGATTCACGATTAAACGTTTTATTCACGATTAAAACATGATTTAGGGTACAGAGTGTTTTACCAATGCGGCCAGCGATCCGAGAGGTTGGATCGATAGCGACGTTACAAAGTTGTTAATGATTTGTCGGATACTTATCGTTTATGGTTCATTGCCTACGATATCTATGGGGATATTCACTTAATACACTGTTGCATAACTTAGGCTTATGGGGAAGTGTATCCGCAGACCTTTAGTGCATCATAGGGCTTATTTCTACCCTAGTTGTAATGGAAATGTTTATTCTTTGTCAAATCAGATAATTAATTTTATATAAATTGTGTAAATCGTGATCCTAATCACTGTTCAGGGGAAATGTTACCAATCAGTTTGTGTGGGAATTGTAATAAGAATGTGAACCACCTATACTGCCGCCAGGTCTCCGGATTACCCTGTAGTAGGAGCACCCAGCGTTATACAGAACACGTCATCTAAGCATGCAGGATGTTATGTTTAAATGTGCGATGTGAAGGGTTTCGGCTCTTAACGCTGTCTGATCCCAACAAGGCCCGGAGGAAGGAAAATAATAAGAGCTGTGTGGGCAAAACCGTGAAAAAACAAAGACCTGTCAACTTGGATCTGCAAACGATTCGATTTCCTGTTACTGCGATAGCGTCCATTTTACACCGAGTCTCTGGCGTAATTACTTTCGTTGCCGTTGGTATCCTCCTCTGGCTGTTAGGTTTGTCTGTTTCCTCGCAAGAGGGATTCATGCAAGCAGCAGTCATCATGAATAGCTTTTTTGTTAAATTCATCTTCTGGGGAATACTCACTGCACTGGCCTATCACGTTTGCGGTGGCATCCGTCACTTGCTTATGGATTTCGGCTATATCGAAGAGAGCTTGGCTGCGGGGACCCGCTCCGCCCAAGTAGCAATGGTGTTAACCTTGGTGCTGTCAGTTTTAGCTGGAGTCCTTGTATGGTAAGCAATGCTTCTGCGTTAGGGCGTAATGGAGTACACGACTGGCTGTTACTGCGTGCTTCTGCAATCGTCATCACTCTTTATATTCTTTATATTCTGGGCTTCGTTGCTATTGTCCCAGACATCACCTACGAAGTCTGGCGCGGCTTTTTCGCCTCGCACATCACAAAAGTATTTACCCTGCTGACCTTGCTGTCGATTCTGGCTCACGCCTGGATTGGTCTGTGGCAGGTATTAACGGACTATATAAAGCCGCTAGCGGTACGACTGGTGTTACAACTGGCCGTCGTGGTTACGCTGCTGGTCTATCTACTGTATGGAACAATTGTGGTGTGGGGTGCTTAAATGAAACTGCCGGTCAGAGAGTTTGACGCTGTTGTTGTCGGTGCAGGTGGTGCAGGTATGCGCGCCGCACTGCAAATTTCACAAATGGGGCTGTCTTGTGCCCTGATATCTAAAGTTTTCCCTACCCGTTCTCATACGGTATCTGCGCAGGGCGGTATTACCGTGGCGCTGGGTAATACCCATGAAGATAACTGGGAATGGCATATGTATGACACGGTAAAAGGCTCCGATTATATCGGTGACCAGGATGCCATTGAATATATGTGTAAAACCGGTCCAGAAGCGGTACTTGAACTGGAACATATGGGGTTACCTTTCTCCCGTTTAGAAGATGGCAGCATTTATCAGCGGCCATTCGGTGGGCAATCGCGCAACTTTGGCGGTGAGCAGGCGGCGCGTACTGCGGCAGCCGCTGACCGTACCGGCCATGCGCTATTACACACCCTTTATCAGCAAAACCTGAAAAACCACACCACTATCTTCTCTGAGTGGTATGCCCTGGATCTGGTGAAAAATCAGGATGGCGCCTTTGTTGGCTGTACGGCTATCTGTATTGAAACCGGTGAAGTGGTCTATTTCAAAGCGCGGGCAACGGTGTTGGCCACCGGTGGTGCCGGGCGTATCTATCAATCAACCACCAATGCGCACATTAATACTGGTGACGGCGTGGGCATGGCACTGCGTGCCGGTGTGCCGGTGCAAGATATGGAAATGTGGCAGTTCCACCCGACAGGCATTGCCGGGGCGGGGGTGTTGGTTACTGAAGGTTGCCGTGGTGAAGGCGGTTATCTGCTGAATAAACACGGTGAACGTTTTATGGAACGTTATGCCCCGAACGCCAAAGATTTGGCGGGTCGTGACGTAGTGGCACGTTCCATTATGATTGAAATCCGTGAAGGTCGTGGCTGTGATGGTCCTTGGGGCCCGCATGCCAAACTGAAATTAGATCACTTGGGTAAAGATGTGCTGGAATCCCGCCTGCCGGGTATCCTTGAGTTATCTCGCACCTTTGCTCATGTTGACCCAATCAAAGAGCCTATTCCTGTTATCCCAACCTGCCATTACATGATGGGCGGTATTCCGACCAAAGTGACCGGTCAGGCAATTACTGTAAATGAAAAGGGTGAAGATGTTGTTATCCCTGGCTTGTTTGCGGTAGGTGAAATTGCCTGTGTTTCCGTCCACGGTGCCAACCGTCTGGGTGGCAACTCATTGCTGGACCTGGTGGTGTTTGGTCGTGCCGCCGGTATGCATCTGCAAGAGTCGTTACTGGAGCAGGGGGCTAGCCGCGATGCCAGTGAATCAGATATTGAAGCCTCACTGGCGCGAATGAACCGTTGGAACAATACCCGTTCAGGCGAAGATCCAGTCGAGATCCGCAAAGCACTGCAATCTTGCATGCAGCATAACTTCTCGGTATTCCGTGAAGGTGATGCAATGGCAAAAGGGTTGGAAGAGCTAAAAACTATCCGTGAACGTCTGCAAAATGCCCGTCTGGATGACACTTCTAGTGAGTTCAATACCCAGCGTATTGAATGCCTGGAATTGGATAATCTGATGGAAACTGCGTTTTCCACTGCCGTATCAGCAAACTTCCGTACCGAAAGTCGTGGTGCTCATAGCCGTTTCGACTTCCCAGACCGTGATGATGCTAACTGGTTGTGCCATTCGCTCTATTTGCCAGGCACTGAAAGCATGACCCGCCGTGAGGTAAACATGCAGCCTAAGCTACGCGCGGCATTCCCGCCGAAAGTGCGTTCTTATTAATGCATGTGTTGTGTTGAGAGGGTTAAACCTAACCCGTTGCGGAGGAAAAGGTCATGAAACTTGAGTTCTCAATTTATCGTTATAACCCGGACGTCGATAACGCGCCGCACATGCAAGATTTTGAGCTGGAAGCGGAAGAAGGCCGGGATATGATGTTGCTGGATGCGCTTATCCAGTTGAAAGAAAAAGATCCCACCCTGTCGTTTCGCCGTTCATGCCGTGAAGGTGTGTGTGGCTCAGACGGTTTGAATATGAATGGCAAAAATGGTCTGGCTTGTATTACGCCAGTCTCGGCGTTGCAAAAGGGTAATAAAAAGATTGTGATTCGCCCATTGCCGGGGTTACCGGTGGTGCGGGATTTAGTGGTCGATATGGGGCAGTTTTATACTCAATACGAGAAAATCAAACCTTACCTGTTGAATGATGGCAAAAATCCGCCGGCACGTGAGCATTTGCAATCACCGGAACAGCGCGAAAAACTGGATGGTTTGTATGAATGTATCCTGTGCGCCTGTTGCTCGACATCTTGTCCGTCATTCTGGTGGAATCCAGATAAGTTTGTCGGCCCGGCAGGATTACTGGCTGCCTATCGTTTCCTGATAGACAGCCGTGATACTGAAACAGCAGCACGTTTGGATGATCTGGACGACGCTTTTAGTGTTTTCCGCTGCCATAGCATCATGAATTGTGTCAGTGTTTGTCCTAAAGGCCTTAACCCGACCAAAGCAATTGGTCACATTAAGTCTATGTTGTTACAGCGTAGCGCATGATAGTTACCGCGTAGCGCATGTATAGCGGCAGCGTAGTGATTGATAGCTACGCTGTCGTGAATGATAGTTGCAACGTAGAGCATGATGTGAGTTTATTAGCCCGGGGAATGTATTTCCCGGGTTGCTTCAAGGTAGGGAATCTCTAAAAGCCGGCACGCAGTCAGTTTTTAGAGGTTCCTTGAACGGGACCGTTAAGGTCCATAACAGAACGTGCATTGAGCACGTCGAGTGAACCGTTTTTACGGCAAACCGTTTATATTACGGTGTATATGTTAACCACGGCGAAAACTGAAGCTTCAAAGCTTAAGGGATCATGATGCAGAACGGCGCAATGAAGGCCTGGCTGGATTCCTCCTATCTGGCGGGCGCGAACCAGTCCTACATAGAGCAGCTCTATGAAGACTTTTTAACCGATCCTGGTTCCGTTGATGATAGTTGGCGTTCAATTTTTCAACAGCTACCAACAACGGGTGTAAAACCTGATCAGTTCCACTCTCAAACACGTGAGTATTTCCGTCGCCTGGCGAAGGATTCCTCTCGTTATAACTCATCCATCAGCGATCCTGAAAATGATGCCAAGCAAGTTAAGGTGTTGCAGTTAATCAACGCCTTCCGCTTCCGTGGTCATCAACATGCCAACCTTGATCCACTCGGTTTGTGGAAGCAGGAGTCTGTTCCAGACCTCGAGCCTTCCTACCACCATCTGACCGAAGCCGATTTCCAGAACACCTTCAATGTGGGATCTTTTGCTATTGGCAAAGAAACCATGAAGTTGTCTGACTTGTATACAGCACTGAAGCAGACCTATTGTGGTTCTATTGGCGCTGAATACATGCACATTACCAACACCGAAGAGAAACGCTGGATTCAGCAGCGCATTGAGTCGGTAGTTGGGAAACCGACATTCAGCGATGAAGAGAAGCGTCGCTTCTTGAGCGAATTGACTGCCGCTGAAGGTCTGGAGCGTTATTTAGGGGCTAAATTCCCAGGCGCGAAGCGTTTCTCGCTGGAGGGCGGCGATTCGCTGGTCACCATGTTGAAAGAGATGATTCGCCATGCGGGTAAAAATGGCACCCGCGAAGTGGTTCTGGGTATGGCTCACCGTGGCCGCCTCAACGTATTGATCAACGTTTTGGGTAAGAAACCGGAAGATTTGTTTGACGAATTTTCCGGTAAGCATAAAGAGCATTTGGGGACCGGTGACGTTAAATATCACCAAGGTTTCTCATCCGATGTGGAAACTGAAGGTGGTCTGGTTCATCTGGCACTGGCCTTTAACCCATCCCATCTGGAAATTGTCAGCCCAGTGGTTATCGGTTCGGTACGTGCACGCCGTGACCGTCTGGATGAAGCCCGCAGCAATATGGTTCTGCCAATTACCATTCATGGTGATGCGGCAATTGCCGGGCAGGGCGTAGTACAAGAAACACTGAATATGTCACAGGCGCGTGGCTATGAAGTGGGCGGGACAGTGCGCATTGTTATCAACAACCAGATTGGTTTCACCACCTCGAACCCACTGGATGCCCGTTCTACCCAATACTGTACCGATATCGCCAAAATGGTACAGGCACCGATTTTCCACGTGAATGCTGATGATCCTGAAGCTGTGGCGTTTGTTACCCGTCTGGCGTTGGATTTCCGTAACACCTTTAAACGTGACGTGATGATCGATCTGGTTTGCTACCGCCGCCATGGGCATAACGAAGCCGATGAGCCAAGTGCAACGCAACCCGTGATGTATCAGAAGATTAAAAAGCACCCGACGCCGCGCAAGATTTATGCTGACAAGCTGACCGAGCAAAATATCGCCAGCCTGGAAGATGCCACGGAAATGGTCAACCTGTATCGTGATGCGCTGGATGGTGGTGACTGTGTGGTGGAAGAGTGGCGTCCGATGAATCTGCAATCCTTCACCTGGTCGCCGTATCTGAACCATGAGTGGGACGAAGAATATCCAAGCAAAGTTGAGATGAAACGCCTGCAAGATCTGGCGCGTCGCATCAGCCATGCGCCGGAAGCCATTGAAATGCAATCCCGTGTTGCCAAGATTTATGGTGATCGTGCCTTGATGGCAAGTGGTGAGAAGCCGTTTGACTGGGGTGGGGCTGAAACACTGGCTTATGCAACGCTGGTAGATGAAGGGATCCCTATTCGTTTGTCCGGTGAAGACGCGGGGCGCGGTACCTTCTTCCATCGTCATGCGGTCATTCATAACCAGAAAAATGGCTCGGTTTATGTGCCGCTGGCGAATGTACACAGCGGGCAGGGTGACTTCCAGGTCTGGGACTCCGTGCTGTCAGAAGAAGCGGTGTTGGCATTTGAATATGGCTATGCCACCGCAGAACCACGCACCCTGACTATCTGGGAAGCGCAGTTTGGTGACTTTGCCAACGGTGCGCAAGTGGTTATCGACCAGTTCATCAGCTCCGGTGAGCAGAAATGGGGCCGGATGTGTGGCCTGGTGATGCTGCTGCCACATGGTTATGAAGGGCAGGGTCCAGAGCACTCTTCTGCACGATTGGAGCGTTATCTGCAACTTTGTGCCGAACAAAATATGCAGGTGTGTATCCCTTCTACGCCGGCGCAGGTTTATCACATGATCCGCCGCCAGGCATTACGCGGTATGCGTCGTCCGCTGGTGGTAATGTCACCTAAGTCATTGTTGCGTCATCCGTTGGCCATATCATCGCTTGATGAATTGGCAAATGGCAGCTTCTTGCCAGCGATTGGCGAAGTTGACGAGATGGATGCGAAAGGCGTCAAACGTGTCGTCATGTGTTCAGGCAAAGTGTATTACGATTTGCTGGAACAACGCCGTAAGAATGGGCAAACCGATGTTGCTATCGTGCGTATCGAGCAGCTTTATCCGTTCCCGCATCATGCTGTACAAGCGGTGTTGGAACAATTCGCTCATGTGCATGATTTCGTCTGGTGCCAGGAAGAGCCGCTGAACCAAGGGGCCTGGTATTGCAGCCAGCACAATTTCCGCGAAGTGATTCCATTCGGTGCTTCCTTGCGTTATGCAGGTCGCCCGGCATCAGCTTCACCGGCAGTTGGATACATTTCCGTACACCAGAAACAACAACAAGCTCTGGTTAATGACGCGCTGACCGTCGAGTAGCGAGCCGGTTAACATATAAAGGATAGAGAATGAGTAGCGTAGATATTAATGTTCCTGACCTCCCTGAGTCTGTGGCTGATGGCTCTGTAGCAACTTGGCACAAGAAACCGGGCGACAGCGTTAAACGCGATGAAGTGCTGGTTGAGATTGAAACGGACAAAGTGATTCTGGAAGTTCCGGCCAGTCAGGACGGTATTTTAGACGCCATTTTGGAAGACGAAGGCGCGACTGTGACCTCACGTCAGGTTCTGGGCCGTATTCGTCCAAGTGACAGCTCAGGCAAGCCGACGGAAGAAAAAAGTCAAAGTACCGAGTCCACTCCGGCACAGCGTCAGACTGCTAGCCTGGAAGAAGAGAGTAACGAGACTCTCAGCCCGGCAATTCGTCGTCTGATTGCGGAACATGACCTTGATGCTACTGCCATTAAAGGCAGCGGCGTGGGTGGCCGTATTACCCGTGAAGATGTCGATAGTCATTTGGCAAACCGTAAATCGGCACCAGCAGTGGCTGAAACCAAAGTCGCTGCCGCCGCACCTGCCGCACTGGCTAGCCGCAGCGAAAAACGCGTACCTATGACCCGTCTGCGTAAACGTGTTGCTGAGCGTCTGTTGGAAGCGAAAAACAGTACAGCGATGCTGACCACGTTTAACGAAATCAATATGAAGCCGATCATGGACCTGCGTAAGCAGTACGGTGAAGCTTTCGAGAAGCGTCACGGTGTTCGTCTGGGCTTTATGTCCTTCTATATCAAAGCGGTAGTTGAAGCTCTGAAACGCTATCCTGAAGTGAATGCTTCTATTGATGGCGAAGATGTGGTTTACCACAACTACTTTGATGTCAGTATTGCGGTGTCTACCCCACGCGGTCTGGTAACCCCAGTGTTGCGTGATGTCGATACCCTGGGTATGGCTGATATCGAGAAGAAAATCAAAGAACTGGCTGTAAAAGGCCGTGACGGCAAACTGAAGGTTGAAGAACTGACTGGCGGTAATTTCACGATTACTAATGGCGGCGTATTCGGCTCCCTGATGTCGACTCCGATCATTAACCCACCACAAAGCGCGATCCTTGGTATGCATGCTATCAAAGACAGGCCAATGGCGGTAAATGGTCAGGTAGTGATTCTGCCAATGATGTATTTGGCACTGTCCTACGATCACCGTTTGATTGATGGCCGCGAGTCTGTCGGCTACCTGGTGACGGTGAAAGAGATGCTGGAAGATCCAGCTCGCTTACTGCTCGACGTATAAAAAAGATAAATGACAAGGTCAGTCTGGTTGCAAGGTGTTGATTAACCTGCCTCCGCGCAATCAGGCTACCTAGTAGGCTTCGGCCCATCTCAGACCTTATATGGATAGAACATCATGAATTTACACGAATATCAGGCAAAACAACTGTTTGCTCGGTATGGCATGCCAGCGCCAACTGGCTACGCTTGTACTACACCGCGTGAAGCAGAAGAAGCCGCATCTAAAATCGGTGCTGGCCCGTGGGTGGTTAAATGTCAGGTGCATGCTGGTGGTCGCGGTAAAGCGGGCGGCGTGAAACTGGTTAACAGCAAAGAAGATATTCGTGCTTTCGCTGAACAGTGGTTGGGTAAAAACCTGGTGACTTACCAGACAGATGCTCACGGTCAGCCGGTTCATCAAATTCTGGTTGAAGCAGCGACTGATATCGATAAAGAGCTGTATCTGGGCGCAGTTATTGACCGTAGCTCCCGTCGTGTGGTGTTTATGGCATCCACTGAAGGCGGTGTTGAAATTGAGAAAGTTGCCGAAGAAACACCTGAACTGATCCACAAAATCGCATTGGATCCGTTGACGGGGCCGCAGCCTTATCAAGGCCGCGAATTAGCCTTTAAACTGGGACTGACCGGTAAGCAAGTTACTCAGTTCACGAAGATCTTTATGGGTTTGGCAACGCTGTTCCTGGAACGTGACCTGGCGATGGTTGAGATCAACCCGCTGGTGATTACCAAACAGGGCGATCTGATCTGTCTGGACGGCAAGCTGGGTGCTGATGGTAACGCCTTGTTCCGTCAACCAGAATTGCGTGAAATGCGTGACAAGTCGCAGGAAGATAAACGTGAAGCCGATGCGGCGCAGTGGGAACTGAACTACGTGGCGTTGGATGGCAACATTGGTTGCATGGTAAACGGTGCCGGTTTGGCAATGGGAACCATGGACATTGTGAAACTTCACGGTGGTGAGCCGGCTAACTTCCTTGATGTTGGCGGTGGCGCAACCAAAGAGCGTGTGACTGAAGCGTTTAAAATCATTCTGTCTGATGACAAAGTGAAAGCGGTTCTGGTTAACATTTTCGGCGGCATTGTGCGTTGTGACCTGATCGCTGACGGCATCATTGGTGCGGTTGAAGAAGTGGGCGTCAATGTGCCAGTCGTGGTTCGTCTGGAAGGAAATAACGCTGAACTGGGTGCCAAAAAATTGGCAGACAGCGGTTTGAATATCATTGCTGCGACCAGCCTGACAGATGCGGCTCAGCAAGTTGTAGCGGCAGTGGGGGCTAAATAATGTCTATTTTAATTGATAAAAACACCAAAGTTATTTGCCAGGGCTTTACCGGTAGCCAGGGGACTTTCCACTCCGAACAAGCTATTGCCTATGGTACTAAAATGGTTGGCGGTGTTACGCCAGGTAAAGGCGGCACTGAGCATCTGGGCCTGCCAGTATTCAATACTGTGCGTGAAGCCGTAGAGGCCACCGGTGCTACGGCATCGGTTATCTACGTGCCAGCGCCGTTCTGTAAAGACTCCATTCTTGAAGCTATCGATGCGGGTATCAAACTGATCATCTGTATTACTGAAGGTATCCCAACACTGGATATGCTGGTAGTAAAAGTCAGATTAGAACAGTCTGATGCACGGATGATCGGCCCGAACTGCCCAGGTGTTATCACCCCAGGTGAATGTAAGATTGGCATCATGCCAGGCCACATTCATTTACCGGGCAAAGTGGGTATTGTTTCCCGTTCAGGGACGTTGACCTACGAAGCGGTAAAACAAACCACGGATATCGGTTTCGGTCAGTCAACTTGTGTTGGCATCGGTGGTGACCCGATCCCAGGTTCTAACTTTATTGATATCCTGAAGTTGTTCCAGGAAGACCCGCAGACTGAAGTTATTGTGATGATCGGTGAGATCGGTGGTAACGCTGAAGAAGAAGCGGCTGCTTATATTAAAGATCACGTGACCAAACCTGTTGTGGGTTACATCGCCGGTGTAACAGCACCAAAAGGCAAGCGTATGGGCCACGCAGGCGCCATCATTGCGGGTGGTAAAGGTACTGCGGATGACAAGTTCGCTGCGCTGGAAGCTGCCGGTGTGAAAACTGTCCGCAGTCTGGCTGAAATCGGCAATGCCGTTAAAGCGGTATTACCGCAGTAAGTCATTAGGTGCGATGTTAGTTTGATAACTAACTCAAGATAGAGGCCACCTTGCGGTGGCCTTTTTTTGCCTAATCAGAACGTATTCAGGGCGGTGATTAGTGTTATATCAGTTTGTACTTGCTGCTTAGCCTGTTCAGTGCTGGCACTGGCAGCTTGTTGCTGCAACGTAGCCAATGCGGCATCGTAACTGGCTCTATCCTTAAACAACTTATCTTTGACGTTAATTGACGCAATATTGGTGTAGCGGCCATCTGCTGTTGCTGGCACTGAAATTTTACCGCTATTAATCAACTGCTTGACGATCTTCTGCTCTTTGTCAAAGCCTTCTAACCCGATTAAATGCCAGCGCTGCTGAGCTTTACCCTCATATTTTCCAGCTTTAATATCAGTCAAATAGCGAATGGTCAGATTACGTATTGTGCCGTCTTCCTCACCGTATTGCGCTTTACTGTCAGACAGTATCTGGAATTTCTGTCCTTCCAACGCGCCACCTTTTTGCGTCAAATGCCCCATCCGGTAACTGTTCATTCCCAGATGAATAGGGGTGCTATCTGTAACAGGTGTACCGTCATTGAGGCGTAGGTTGGTAATGCGCGAACCTGTTGGTTTACGCAAATCAATGGCGTAGGTCACACCATCGAAGAAGTCATTGGTCGAATATTTTGAGGCGCGGCGTTGCGGATTAAAACTGTAGGTGACATCGCCCGCTTTAACCTGATTAAAGTAATCAGCCGACCATTCCATATATTGTTTTAACGCTTTGCCGGTCAGGGCATAAACGGTGATTTCACCGCCGGCATATTGATAGTTAAAAGCAATGTCTTTAGCGGTGATATCACCGACATCCAGTTTCGGATGGTCATTATCAATTTGTAAGGCAATAACCTGCGCCTGAGGAGCATAATAATGCGCCGCCTCCTGATACAACGCGCTGATACCGGTATCCTGAATATGGACCTGAGGAATACCTTTAATCTCATCGGCCGGTACCAGATTACTGCCGCTCAAGGTCGCAATTACCCGATTAGCATTGGCGCGCAAAATATCATGATAAGGTTGGTAAATCGCTTCCAGCTTTTTATCAGACTCGACCCCCTTGATCGGATAGGTATAGCTGTTTTTATCCACCAGATGATATTTACCCTCACGCTGCTCAAATTTCAGGTCAATGCGGGAGAGCGCGCGGCCATATTTATCCGGTTCAGTGATAATGACACCGTTAACCACTGCTTTATCAATCTTCACATGCATATGGCCTGCGACAATGGCTGCCAGCTCTGGATTGGCCTTGGCGATATCGCCAACCCCGGTGCCGGGGCGCTGATTCTCATTATCGACGCCCATATGGGCGACCAACACGATGGCGTCTACCTGTGGTTCTATCTGCTGAATAACCTTTTTTACTTCTTGCACTGGATCGGTGAAATGGATGCCATTGATACGGTCAGTACCCTGTGCGAACTCCGCAGTCATTGGGGTATCCATACCAATAATGCCGATTTTCACCCCCTGACGTTCGATGATTTTATAAGAGGGGAGGTAAGGCTTACCCGAATCCCAGAAGATGTTCCCCGCCAGTGCCGTGCCATCAAATTGTTTTAGTGAAGTGGAAAGGGCTTTCAGGCCAAAATCAAACTCGTGGTTACCCATCACCCAGGCATCATATTTCAAGGCATTGAAGCCGAGAATCATCGGGCTGATTGGCTCATTTTTAAAGGTTTCAACAAAGTTGCCCTGAAGGGTATCACCGGCATCAACCAGAATCAGATTCGGTTGTTCAGCACGTATTTTTTGCACTTTAGTGGCTATCTGGCTCAGGCTACCAGCCAGGTTCTCAGTGTCGCTGGCATAGTCCCACGGCACAAAAGTGCCATGTAAGTCAGAGGTACCCAAAATAGTGATATCGACTTGTTGCGCAGCGATGGATGCAGTATTGACACAGAGTAATGTGGTGAGCGCTATTTTTTTCATTGTAGGAGATTCAATATTTTATCAAGAAATAGCATTTCATCATGCAACAAAATGGCAACACTTGCGAACGCTTCCCTCAACCTAGACTAATATATTCATATAAAACTCGGAATTGTGATTTAACTCACCCTGAGTCTAATAAATTTAAACGTTAACCTGGATCGCATAATAATGAACTAATAATGCATTAGATAAACCATAAAATTACATCTCATTAACAGTTCAGGATTATATAAAAACAATCGAACTTTTAATTAACATGAAAAAGAATTAATTGTTCTAAATCAAGTTTTGAATATGGCAATAATGTTCATATGAGCTTAAATTGTTCTGGATCAAACTACGGCCAGATGGGTAAATGACCTGTTTGTTGACCTGTATCCAGAACTCAAAGCTGGGTCACGTAAAATCCTATTTATTGTGTGGGATTAGAAGCGTACTATTACCACGGTGTAATACTGGGTAGTTGATATTGTTATTTTTGTTGTGTTTTTTTGGGCATTCACTGCGGGTAATTGCGGGGCTTCCAATTTAGTTAGCGGAAGCTCAGTTGCCGCAAGTCGGAGTCTTCCTGCGAGGAGCAAGGAGTCAAGATGTTTGATATTGTCGAACTGTCACGGTTACAGTTTGCCTTAACGGCAATGTACCATTTCTTATTTGTCCCATTAACGCTGGGTATGGCGTTTATGTTGGCAATTATGGAATCGGTTTATGTGCTGTCTGGTAAACAAATCTATAAAGATATGACCAAATTCTGGGGCAAGTTATTTGCTATTAACTTTGCTCTGGGGGTTGCTACTGGTTTGACCATGGAGTTCCAGTTCGGGACTAACTGGTCATATTTCTCACATTACGTCGGTGATATCTTCGGTGCCCCTCTGGCAATCGAAGGTCTGATGGCGTTCTTCCTGGAATCTACTTTCGTCGGTCTGTTCTTCTTCGGATGGGATCGCCTGAGTAAACATCAGCATTTGGCTGTAACCTGGCTGGTTGCATTAGGCTCTAACTTCTCTGCGTTGTGGATCTTGGTTGCCAACGGTTGGATGCAAAACCCGATTGCATCTGATTTCAACTTTGAAACTATGCGTATGGAAATGCTGAGCTTCTCTGAACTGGTTCTCAACCCAGTTGCACAGGTGAAATTCGTTCACACTGTAGCGGCAGGGTATGTTACTGGTGCGATGTTTGTGCTGGGTATCAGCTCTTACTACCTGTTGAAAGGCCGTGATATTCCGTTTGCCAAGCGTTCCTTTGCAATTGCTGCGAGCTTTGGCTTGGCTGCCGTATTGTCCGTTATCGTGCTGGGTGATGAATCTGGTTACGAAATGGGTGACGTGCAGAAAACCAAACTGGCTGCAATTGAAGCTGAATGGGAAACCCAACCGCCTCCGGCAGCCTTCACCCTGTTTGCTATCCCGAATCAGGAAACCATGGAGAACCGGTTTGCTGTTCAGATCCCATTTGCACTGGGCATTATCGCTACGCGCTCACTGGATACACCAGTAACTGGCTTGCGTGATTTGATGTCGCAACATGAAGTGCGTATTCGTAATGGTATCCAAGCTTACAGTCTGCTAGAAAAATTACGTTCAGGTAATACTGACCCTGCTGTGCGTGAAGCATTCAGTAAGGCGAAACAAGATCTGGGCTATGGTCTGTTACTGAAACGTTATACACAAAACGTTACCGATGCGACTGAAGAACAAATTAAGTTAGCAGCTAAAGACTCAATCCCACGGGTTCTGCCGCTGTATTTCGCGTTCCGCATCATGGTTGCCTGTGGCGTGCTGATGTTACTGATCATTGGTCTGTCCTTCTATAATGTGATTCGTGGTCGGATTGGTGAGAAGAAATGGTTACTGCGTGCCGCACTGTTCGGTATTCCGTTGCCGTGGATTGCAGTAGAAGCAGGTTGGTTTGTGGCGGAATATGGTCGTCAGCCATGGGCTATCGGTGAAGTGCTGCCGACAGCAATTGCAAACTCATCAGTCACCGCTGGGGATATTCTGTTCTCCATGGGGTTGATCTGTGGTCTGTACACGCTGTTCCTGGTTGCAGAAATGTACCTGATGTTCAAATTCGCGCGCCTTGGGCCAAGTAGCCTGAAAACGGGCCGCTATCATTTTGAACAGCCGACTGCCCCAGTGCAGGAAGCACGGTAAACAGGAGTCCACTTATGTTTGATTATGAAGTATTACGATTTATCTGGTGGCTGCTGATCGGTGTGCTGCTGATTGGGTTCGCAGTAACCGATGGTTTCGATATGGGTGTCGGTATCCTGCTGCGCATCATCGGTAAGAATGATACAGAACGTCGTATTATGATTAACTCGATTGCCCCTCACTGGGATGGTAATCAGGTTTGGTTGATCACTGCGGGTGGGGCGCTGTTTGCTGCCTGGCCAATGGTGTATGCAGCCGCATTCTCCGGCTTCTATATTGCGATGATTCTGGTATTGGCTGCGTTATTCTTCCGTCCGGTCGGTTTTGATTACCGTTCTAAGTTGGAAAATAACCGTTGGCGCAATATGTGGGACTGGGGCATTTTTGCTGGTAGCTTCGTGCCAGCAGTGGTCTTCGGTGTGGCATTCGGTAACTTGCTGCAAGGCGTACCGTTCCATATGGATAGCTACATGCGCTTGTTCTACACCGGTAACTTCTTCCAGTTGCTGAACCCGTTTGGTTTACTGGCGGGGGTTGTCAGCTTAACCATGTTGGTAACGCAAGGTGCTACTTATCTGCAAATGCGTACCCGTGGTGAGTTGCATCTGCGCTCCCGTACTGCGGCTCAGATCTCGGCTCTGGTGATGAGTGTGGCCTTCCTGCTGGCCGGTATCTGGTTAGTTAAAGGTATCGATGGTTTTGTTATTACTTCAGCTTTGGATACGGCGGCTGAATCTAACCCGATGCGCAAAGAAGTTGCACATCAGGCTGGTGCATGGTTGATTAACTTCAACAAGTACCCAAGCCTGTGGGCGCTGCCAGCTCTTGGGGTTATTCTGCCACTGTTCACCATTTTGCTGTCGCGTTTTGAAAAAGGGGCTTGGGCCTTCCTGTTCTCATCACTGACTATTGCCTGTGTGATCCTGACTGCCGGGGTAACTATGTTCCCGTTCGTTATGCCATCAAGCACTGTGCCAAATGTCAGTCTGACAATGTGGGATGCAACATCTAGCCTGTTGACGCTGAAAGTGATGACTATTGTTGCGATAATCTTTGTTCCTATCATCTTGCTGTACACCAGTTGGTGTTACTACAAGATGTTCGGGCGCATTGATAAAGATTTTATCGAAAACAACAAGCACTCACTGTACTAAGGAGCATAAAGCATGTGGTATTTTGCCTGGATTCTAGGGACACTTCTGGCCTGCTCCTTTGGTATCATTACTGCTCTGGCGCTGGAGCAGAGTGAAGCCAATGCAGCAGCGAAGGCCGCTAACAACGGCAATGATGATGTTGTCCGATAAGTTATACGATTTAATGGATAAGGGCCCTTTTAGGGCCCTTTCACTGGTGCTCGCCTTTGCTGTGGCATTCTGTGTGTTTTGGGACCCTTCGCGTTTTGCGGCGGCAACCAGTTCACTTGAGGTCTGGCAAGAGGTGTTTATTGTGTGGGCGGTTTGTACTGGTGTGATTCATGGGGTTGGTTTTCGCCCTAAGCGGATGTGGTTGCGTGCTTTTTTCTCACCACTTCCAGCAATTGTGATCTTGGGCGCGGGATTATTCTACTTTTTTGTCTAATCTGTACATGTTTCGCCTAATTTGAACACAATCTATCCTTATGGGCCACTCGGCCCATAATTATTTTCGTTCTATTCTCTCAAGTGATTCCAAAGCTTAACGCTCTTCAGTATAGTGTGTCCGTTAACTGCATTACTGGGAAGTAGAGTGAGTAATACGTTGTTTCGATGGCCGGTACGTGTCTATTTTGAAGACACCGATGCTGGCGGCGTGGTATACCACGCACGCTACGTTGCCTTTTATGAAAGGGCGCGCACTGAAATGTTGCGCCAACGCAATTTTCACCAGCAGCAATTGCTCAGTGAGCATGTCGCTTTCGCTGTCCGCCGCATGACGGTAGAATACCTGGCACCAGCACGTCTTGATGATATGTTGGAAGTTCAGAGTGAAATTACCGCAATGCGTGGGGCTTCTCTCACGTTTGCTCAACGAATTCTCGACACACATGGCAATCTTCTGAGTAGTGCAGAAGTATTGATCGCATGTATCGATCCACACCAAATGAAGCCAAGAGCGCTTCCTAAGTCTATTGTCGCGGAGTTTAAGTAGTGGCTGACATGAACATTCTGGATTTATTCCTGCAGGCAAGCCTATTCGTTAAGCTTATCATGCTGGTATTAATGGGCTTTTCTATTGCTTCATGGGCGATCATCATTCAACGAACGCGTATTCTGAATGCTGCCACCCGCGATGCAGAAGCCTTTGAAGATAAGTTTTGGTCCGGTATTGAGCTGTCTCGCTTGTATCAGGAAAGCCAGGCTCGCCGCGAGACCCTCGGGGGCTCCGAGCAGATTTTCCATTCTGGATTTAAAGAGTTTGCCCGTTTACATCGCGCAAACAGCCATGCACCAGAGGCCGTTATTGACGGAGCCTCCCGTGCGATGCGCATCTCAATGAACCGTGAATTAGAAGCACTGGAAACACATATTCCGTTCCTGGGTACTGTTGGTTCCATCAGCCCGTATATCGGCCTGTTTGGTACGGTATGGGGGATTATGCATGCCTTTATTTCTCTGGGTGCAGTAAAGCAGGCAACATTGCAAATGGTCGCCCCAGGTATTGCCGAGGCCCTGATTGCTACCGCGATCGGCCTGTTCGCCGCAATCCCTGCTGTTATGGCCTATAACCGTCTGAATCAGCGCGTGAATAAACTTGAACAAAACTATGACAACTTCATGGAAGAGTTCATCGCTATTCTGCATCGTCAGGCTTTTGCCAGCGCCGAGAGCAAATAAGTAGGGGGTTGTATGGCGCGAGTACGTGGTCGTAAACGTCGCGAGCTTAAGTCTGAAATTAACATTGTTCCCTTACTGGACGTTTTGCTGGTGCTATTGCTGATTTTTATGGCGACCGCGCCGATTATCACGCAAAGCGTTGAGGTGGACTTGCCTGACGCGACAGATTCAAAAACCGTTTCAAGCGATGACAATCCACCGGTGATTGTTGAAGTGTCAGGAGTGGGGCAATACTCGTTGGTGATAGATCACCAGCGGATGGAGCAACTGCCTTCAGAACAAGTTGTGGCCGAAGCTCAGGCCAGATTGAAATCGAATCCGAAAACCGTGTTCCTGATCGGTGGCGCTAAAGAGGTGCCTTATGATGAAATTATCAAGGCGCTGAATATGCTACATCAGGCGGGTGTAACGTCGGTGGGCTTAATGACTCAACCGATATAAATTTGCGTTGATACTGGTTGGATTGAGAGTCACTCCAGCCAGTAGATACCTTGTTTTTAGCAGTTCCGTTTTTTAGCAATAGATCGCGGACATCGAGTGTGGAAATCGAGCGTGGGTAAGGCAACCGAGCAAAATGATAAGCTGAATCGCGCCGTTATCGTGTCGGTGGTTCTGCACATCATATTGATTGCCCTGTTGATTTGGGGCTCTCTGACGCAGAAGACTGAAATGGGCGGCGGCGGTGCTGGCGGCGAAGTTATTGACGCCGTTATGGTCGATCCGGGCGCAGTGACAGAGCAGTATAACCGTCAGCAGCAACAGCAGACGGACGCGAAACGTGCAGAACAACAGCGCCAGAAAAAAGCCGATCAGCAAGCAGAAGAATTGCAGCAAAAACAGGCCGCTGAGCAGCAGCGACTGAAAGAATTGGAAAAAGAGCGTCTGCAAGCGCAAGAAGATGCCAAGCAGGCGGCTGAAGAACAGAAGAAACAAGCCGCTGAGCAGCAAAAACAGGCTGCTGAGGAACAGAAAGTTGCCGCCGCCGCTGCTGCAAAAGCGAAAGAAGAGCAGAAACAGGCAGAGGCCGCAGCCGCACAAGCAAAAGCAGAAGCCGATAAAATCGTGAAGGCACAAGCTGACGCGCAGAAAAAAGCAGAAGCTGAAGCCAAAAAAGAGGCGGCTGTAGCAGCAGCAGCGAAGAAGGCTGCTGATGCTGAGGCAAAGAAACAAGCTGACGCTGAGGCGAAGAAAGCTGCTGATGCTGCCGAGAAAGCAGCAACTGCCGCCGCTGAGAAGAAAGCTGCGGCTGATGCCGAGAAGAAAGCGGCCGCAGAGGCCAAGAAAGCTGCTGCTGATGCCAAGAAAAAAGCAGCTGCAGAAGCAGCAGCCGCAGCAACTGATGTTGATGATTTATTCGGTGGTTTAGCTAACTCCAAAAATGCGCCGAAAAGTGGTTCCGGTGCAGGTGCAGCTGCTGCGGGTAAAGGCGGTGGCAAGAAGAGTGGAGCATCAGTGGGTGATGTCAGTGGCTATTTGGGCCAGATCACTGCCGCGATCCAGAGTAAATTTTATGATGCAGATCTTTACAAAGGCCGTACCTGTGATTTGCGAATTAAATTAGCACCAGATGGTCTATTAATTGATGTTAAGGCAGAAGGGGGTGACCCGGCACTGTGCCAGGCTGCTATCGCTGCTGCAAAACAAGCGAAGATTCCTAAGCCTCCAAGTTCGGATGTTTATGAAGTGTTTAAGAATGCTCCGCTTGTATTTAAACCTCAATAAGGTTTGATTAAGAGGGGGATGACTTTGTTAATCAACCGTGGATTATGTAGTTTTGTTTGCGTTGGTTTGTTAAAATTCTGCTAATTATCGCGGGCATCCCGCTCGGATAAGGGAGATAAGATGAAGCAGGCATTTCGAGTTGCGCTAGGCTTTTTAGTTTTGTGGGCTTCTGTGTTACATGCAGAAGTTCGAATTGAGATTACCCAAGGGGTAGACTCTGCTCGTCCAATTGGTGTTGTTCCGTTTAAATGGATGGGGCCGGGTACACCACCGGAAGAGATCGGTGCTATTGTTGGCGCAGATTTACGTAACAGTGGCAAATTTAACCCAATTGATGCGGCTCGCATGCCACAACAGCCTTCAACTGCGGCAGAAGTAACGCCAGCAGCCTGGACTGCGTTGGGTATCGATGCTGTTGTTGTTGGCCAGGTTCAACCGAGTGCTGATGGTAGCTATGTGGTTTCTTACCAGTTAGTTGATACTTCTGGTGCAGCCGGTAGCGTTTTAGCGCAAAATCAGTATAAAGTAACTAAACAATGGTTACGTTATTCAGCGCATACTGCCAGTGATGAAGTATTTGAAAAGCTGACTGGGATTAAAGGTGCTTTCCGTACCCGTATTGCCTATGTTGTGCAAACCAACGGTGGCAAGTTCCCACACGAATTGCGGGTTTCTGATTACGACGGCTACAACCAATTTGTTGTTCACCGTTCTCCTGAACCTTTGATGTCACCAGCCTGGTCTCCAGATGGTAGCAAAATTGCTTATGTCACTTTCGAGAGTGGTAAGTCAGCACTGGTTATTCAGACGTTGGCTAATGGTGCAATCAGACAAGTGGCTTCATTCCCTCGTCATAACGGTGCGCCTTCTTTCTCACCGGATGGGACTAAACTGGCCTTCGCGTTATCTAAAAGCGGTAGCCTGAATTTGTATGTTATGGACTTAGGGTCTGGTCAAATCAGCCAGGTAACCGATGGCCGTAGCAATAACACTGAACCAAGCTGGTTCCCGGATAGCCAAAATCTGGCTTATACCTCGGATCAGGGCGGTCGTCCACAAGTGTATAAAGTGAATATTAATGGCGGTGCGCCACAGCGAATCACGTGGGAAGGTTCTCAGAACCAGAACGCAGATGTGAGCCCTGATGGTAAGTTCCTGGCATTGGTTAGTTCCAATGGTGGAGCACAACACATCGCCAAACAGGATCTAGAAACGGGAGCCGTTCAAGTATTAACGGACACGTTCCTGGATGAAACGCCTAGTATCGCACCTAACGGCACCATGGTTATCTATAGCTCGACACAAGGGCTGGGAGCTGTGTTACAACTGGTCTCGACTGATGGGCGTTTCAAAGCGCGTCTTCCGGCAACTGATGGACAGGTCAAATTTCCTGCCTGGTCGCCGTATCTGTGATGCATGTGTAAATACGTATGTATGGCAAACTATAAAAGGATCAAAGAGATGCAACTGAACAAAGTGCTAAAAGGGCTAATGTTGGCTTTGCCAGTTCTGGCAATCGCTGCGTGTAGTTCTAACAAAAGCGCAAATAATGACCAATCTGGCATGGGCGCTGGCACTGGTACAGAAAATGGCAGCAACCTGTCTTCAGAAGAGCAAGCTCGTCTTCAGATGCAAGAACTGCAAAAGAACAATATCGTTTACTTCGGTTTTGATAAATACGATATCGGTTCTGACTTCGCTCAAATGCTGGATGCACACGCTGCATTCCTGCGTAGCAACCCATCTTACAAAGTTGTTGTTGAAGGCCACGCGGATGAACGCGGTACGCCAGAATACAACATCGCGTTGGGCGAGCGTCGTGCAAATGCTGTGAAAATGTATCTGCAAGGTAAAGGCGTTTCTGCTGACCAGATCTCTATCGTTTCTTACGGTAAAGAGAAACCAGCAGTACTGGGCCATGACGAAGCAGCGTTCGCTAAAAACCGTCGTGCAGTTCTGGTTTACTAAGAGAATCGCATGAACAGTAACTTCAGACGTCACTTAGTGGGTCTGTCGTTACTGG
Organism: Yersinia sp. FDAARGOS_228; assembly: GCF_002073315.2. Classification (NCBI taxonomy): domain Bacteria; kingdom Pseudomonadati; phylum Pseudomonadota; class Gammaproteobacteria; order Enterobacterales; family Yersiniaceae; genus Yersinia; species Yersinia sp. FDAARGOS_228. Next base: position 4,031,938 of record NZ_CP020409.2, on the reverse strand, counting down.
TTGGCGTAGCGGTCCCATGGGCCGCTACTGCCCAAGCGCCAATCAGTAATGTCGGCTCCGGCTCGGTAGAAGATCGAGTCACTCAACTTGAGCGTATTTCCAACGCTCACAGCCAACTATTAACTCAACTTCAGCAACAGCTATCCGATTCGCAACGCGATGTAGATAGTTTACGCGGTCAGATCCAAGAAAATCAGTACCAGCTCAATCAAATTGTTGAGCGGCAAAAACAGATCTATCAGCAGATGGAGAGTCTGAGCGGTGGTCAGGGTGCGCAGGGTTCAGCTTCTGCGGCTACTGGTGCTGCGACAGATAATTCTGCGGCTGGAAGTTCCGATACTGCTGCCGCAGGCGCAGCGGCTGCTACAGCGGCACCTGCAGCAAGTACTGGTGATGAAAACAGCGATTATAATGCAGCCGTTTCTCTGGCTCTTGAGAAAAAGCAATTCGATCAAGCGATCACTGCTTTCCAAGGCTTTGTGAAACAGTATCCAAAGTCGACTTACCAGCCTAATGCCAACTATTGGTTAGGGCAGTTGTATTACAACAAAGGTAAGAAAGACGATGCTGCATATTATTATGCTGTTGTAGTAAAAAATTATCCAAAGTCTCCAAAAAGTTCAGAAGCGATGTTTAAAGTTGGGGTGATCATGCAGGATAAAGGCCAAAGCGATAAAGCGAAGGCGGTTTATCAACAAGTGATCAAGCAATATCCTAATACTGATGCTGCTAAACAGGCACAGAAACGTTTATCTGCTCTTTAGCCATTTTCGAGTCCAGGAATTGGTCATATTGACTAATTTCTGGACTTTGGCGAGTGAAGAACAAGCAGTTAAACGCTTCAATAGAAATTTAAGTTGCACTGTGAAGAGAAATTAGTAATATATGCCGCCGTTGCCAAGACAACTTGTAAAACGTTAAAGCAGCAGGAAATTATAGTAATCAGTATACATAATGGGTCGTTAGCTCAGTTGGTAGAGCAGTTGACTTTTAATCAATTGGTCGCAGGTTCGAATCCCGCACGACCCACCATTATGCAGAGTTATCAGGGTATCAAATCGTAGGGATGAGAGCCGTAAAGGTTCGAGCCGAGCGAAGCGAGACAGCAACGCGTAGCGCTGACCCGAAGGGCGAGTCCGCAGGACGAGTAATCCCGCACGACTCACCATTATATTAGGCAGTACCGCATTACAGCGGGTCGTTAGCTCAGTTGGTAGAGCAGTTGACTTTTAATCAATTGGTCGCAGGTTCGAATCCCGCACGACCCACCATTCTCCCCGCACGCCGGTTTGAATGTAAGAAGTTGAAATCAGCGCAAAGATTTTTCTTCCTGTTTTGTCTAAACAATACCCGAAGTGTGAGTAATCCCGCACGACAGGCACTGAATTGTCATCAGCAGTACACATAATGGGTCGTTAGCTCAGTTGGTAGAGCAGTTGACTTTTAATCAATTGGTCGCAGGTTCGAATCCCGCACGACCCACCATTATGTCAAGTAATCCCGCACGACAGGCACTGAATTTTCATTAGCAGTACACATAATGGGTCGTTAGCTCAGTTGGTAGAGCAGTTGACTTTTAATCAATTGGTCGCAGGTTCGAATCCCGCACGACCCACCATTATGCCACCTCTCCAGCTATACCTTTCCCCTGCAATTTTACTTATACTCCTTATCACAATATTCCAAAGCGCCAGCCTATAATTCTCTGACATCCCATCTGTATCTCATTTTTCCATCTAATTTTTAACTCTATTAAACATTTTCACCATTATCAGACAATTTTGGGCGACTTTTAGCTGGATATTGAGTATTTTGTTTAGGATAAAAAACAAATCAAGACTTACTGGCAGCCAGCAACGTTTGCTGACCCTGGAATAACTGGCAACAGAGATGTGAGCGATGAGTGAAACTTTTGATGTGAATGCGGCTATTTATCCATTTCCTCCACGGCCTGTCCCTTTGGATGAAGAGGAAAAAGCCTTTTACCGTGAGAAAATCAAAACACTGCTGAAGCAGCGCGATGCCGTGTTAGTCGCTCACTATTATACTGACCCCGAAATTCAAGCTTTAGCCGAAGAAACCGGCGGTTGCGTGGCAGATTCCCTTGAAATGGCTCGATTTGGTAATAACCATCCGGCGTCGACATTACTGGTCGCTGGCGTGCGTTTTATGGGTGAGACAGCCAAAATCCTAAACCCCGAGAAGCAAGTGCTGATGCCAACCCTGAAGGCAGAATGTTCGCTGGATTTAGGTTGCCCGGCAGATGAATTTGCCGCGTTCTGTGACAGCCATCCAGACCGCACCGTGGTGGTGTATGCCAATACCTCAGCGGCGGTTAAAGCCAGAGCTGATTGGGTAGTGACCTCCAGTATTGCGGTTGAGCTTATTGAACATCTCGATAGTCTGGGTGAAAAAATTATCTGGGCACCGGATCGCCACTTGGGCAATTACGTGCAGAAGAAGAGTGGGGCAGATGTATTGTGCTGGCAGGGGGCCTGTATCGTCCATGACGAGTTTAAAACCCAGGCATTAGCCCGCATGAAAGCACTGCACCCTGACGCTGCGGTGTTAGTTCACCCGGAATCACCTCAGGCAGTGGTGGATATGGCTGATGCTGTCGGCTCGACTAGCCAACTGATTCAGGCGGCAAAAACGTTGCCGCAGCAAAAACTTATTGTGGCGACTGACCGTGGCATTTTTTACAAAATGCAGCAGGCGTGTCCAGATAAAGAATTATTCGAAGCCCCGACGGCGGGTGAAGGTGCAACGTGCAGAACATGCGCGCACTGCCCGTGGATGGCAATGAATGGCCTCAGGGCGATTGCTGAGGGGCTGGAGCAGGGAGGGGTGATGCATGAGATACATGTCGATGAAGAATTGCGTCAGCAGGCGCTGATACCGCTGAATCGGATGTTGGATTTTGCCAACCAGTTGAAGTTACAGATTAAAGGCAATGCCTAAGTCGCAAATGACACAATTAACCTCAACACTTATTATTTCTCTCCGATAAAAGGATTGCCAGATGGATTTTCTCAGTACAAGCAATATATTGGTGCATATTCCACTGGGGGCGGGGGGATATGACCTTTCATGGATAGAGGCAATTGGTACCCTGTTTGGGTTGCTCTGTATTTGGTTTGCCAGCAAAGAGAAGATAATTAATTATCTGTTTGGCCTGATTAACGTAACGCTCTTTGCGGTAATCTTTTTCCAGATTCAGCTCTATGCCAGCCTGTTATTGCAGTTGTTCTTCTTCGTCGCCAATATTTATGGCTGGTACGCCTGGAGCAGGCAAACACCAGACAATCAAACTGAATTGAAAATTCGCTGGTTATCATGGCCGAAAGCACTGACTTGGGGCGCAGTGTGCGTGGCTGGTATCGCCTTAATGACGCTGCACATCGATACTGTTTTTGCCTGGTTGACCCGTGTCGCCGTGACCGTGATGCAGCATTTGGGTGCTGATGTGCAAATGCCTGAGCTACAGCCTGATGCGTTCCCATTCTGGGATTCCACCATGATGGTGCTATCCATTGTGGCGATGATCCTGATGACACGCAAATATGTTGAGAACTGGCTGATTTGGGTGGTGATTGACGTCATCAGTGTGGCGATTTTTGCCTATCAGGGGGTTTATGCGATGGCTCTGGAATACGTGATACTGACACTGATTGCCCTAAATGGCTCTTGGTTGTGGATGAAGAGCGCAACCCTAAATCATTCACGTCCGTTATCGGCACAGAGTTAATAACGGCTCAGGCAGGCCACCTTTCATCGAGTTTCTTCCCGTTGAACGCGTGGCCTGATTAACCATTAATGATGATGGTGGTGCCCGCCGCTACTGGCGGTGTGATTAATACCACAATCCGGTGCTTTGCACTGCTGATATTCCATTTGAATGGTGGCATGCCCAATATTGTAGTGATGCAGTAAATGGTGCTCGATACGATGCAGTAACTCATCGTTATCCATGGGGGGGATAACCTGCACATGCAGCGTCATTAGCCGTTGCTCGCCAACTTGCCATAAGTGAATGTGATGGACATCCCTCACTTCATATATGCTGGCGCATAAATCCTTGCGCAATTTGTCGATATCAATCTCTTGCGGCGCGCCCTCCAACAGTTCGTGAAAACTCTCTTTCAGCAGCCGCCAGGCGCTGCGTAGCACCAACGCTGAGACCAATACCGATAATATCGGGTCAATCGGTGTCCAACCGGTAGTCAGAATCACCACCGCAGCCACAATCGCCCCAACGGAACCTAATAGATCTCCCAGGACATGTAAGGCTGCGGCGCGCACATTGATATTCTTTTCTTCCTCGCCACGATGCAGAATCCAGAAGCAGAAAATATTCGCAAATAAGCCGGCGATGGCGATGATTAACATCGGCACCCCCATCACTTCATGAGGAGAAAAGAAACGCCGCACCGCCTCCCAGACAATCAATACCACAATCAACAATAATGCAGCAGCGTTGACGAACGCCGCCAGTGTGGTCAGGCGCAAATAACCAAAGGTATGGCGGGCGTCTGGTTTACGCCGAGAGAAATGTACTGCCATCAATGCGATAAATAATGCGGCGGAGTCTGTCAGCATATGCCCGGCATCTGCCAATAACGCCAGCGAACCCGATAGCCAGCCGCCAATGGCCTCCACCACCATAAATAGGCTGGTAACCACAAAGGCTATCAGCAGGCGTTTGCTGTTGCTGTCTTGGGGGAAAAATGAAGATACAGCCATATTGATCCTTGAACCATAAGAAGTGTGCGCTGAACTGTCGCGTTATGTTAACTCTGACAGGGTTTGATTCAAGCCTTGAATTAACTGCTCTAATAGATTTTGCAGTTGAGTATAAGCCGCAGGGGTGATTTTCCCTTGCTGGCATTGGCTAATTAACTGCTGGCATAGTGCGGCTCCAGCGGCATTTTGCAGTATCAGAAAACTGCCCTTCACTCGGTGTAATACCGGTGTCCGGGCCGCTAGTGGCTGTTGTGCCAGTGCAAGTTGTTGGCTGTCATGCACCACGGAATCAAGTAGCGTCACTGTTAACTTGCGCACCATGATTGGGTCTTGATTACCCAACCGTAAGAGCGTTTCCCGCAGATTATCGTTAACCTGCTTTTCTTCGGTCATCACGGTTTGTATGCGTAACACCTGCTCAATGTCACTGAGTATCACTGGCTTGGTCAGCCAATGGTCGATAACAATATTCCCTGGACGGATATGGGTAAATTCTTGTACATCAGCTGAACAAAGGATGATTTTTGCCGCCATACACTGAGATTGGCGCTCCTGTCGGCGAATGATCCGCGCGAGGGTAAAACCATCCAAAGTGGGCATATTGTAATCGACAAACAGCATATCGAAAGGCTGCTGAGAATGCGCGTGTAATAGCTGGCGGCCATTATCAAACAGTTCAGATTCAATACCAAAATGCCTGAGTTGTTGTTGCATCAGCAGCAGATTACTCGGGTGGTCATCAACTATCGCGACACGGGAGGGCGGTAGATATAACATGCCAGTCGATGCTGTTGCGGGCTTCATTATGGCAGCCGATGTCGTCTCCACGGCAACCCATAATTGGACGGTGACCACCGTACCCTGATTCAGCTCTGAGGTCAGACTGATAGTGCCATCCATTCGATCAATCAGCTCCTTGCAGATCGACAAGCCTAAACCACTGCCTTGAATCATCAGATTGTTGCTGGTCTCAACCCGATAAAAGGGCTGGAACAGGTGGGGTATTTCCGCAGCGGCTATCCCACAACCACTGTCTTCCACCTGCAATATCAACTCTCCTTGCCCCTCGTGCTGCGGTTGCCACGCCATCCGAACATTAATTTCACCTTGGCGGGTAAACTTAATGGCATTGTTAATTAGATTGTTCATGACCTGAAGTAAGCGACCGCCATCAAGCAGAACTCTTTCAGGTAAGTTATCGCTGTAACTGACATTTAAGGTTATTGGCCGCATACCCAGCAACGGTTGATAAACCGCGCGAATATGATTAATCCAAGGGATCAACGCAGTAGGTTGTGGTAATAGCTGTAACGAACCGGTTTCCAGCTTGGCATAATCTTGTAAGTCATTGAGCAGGCTTAGTAATGATGATGCTGAGCTGTAAATAACGGGCAAGTTACCCTGTGTGGCAGTGGTTGTTTTTAGCTCCAGTTCCAATAGACCAAGGATGGCATTCATTGGTGTTCGTAGTTCATGGCTGATGGTCGCCAGAAACTTACTTTTCATTTTATTGGCGGTTTCGGCTTGCTGGCGTGCCTGTTCCAAGATTTCTCGTTCACGCCGCTCTTTGCGCCGCTGAATAAAACGGCGGATCATTACCACTAAGAGCAATATCAACAACCCACCAAGGGTGCTAAACAACCATGTGGCAGGGGGCATCATGCGATTCTCATTCACCGCATCAATGATATTACGAGGATCGGACACCCATTCATCACGTAACGATTGCAGAGTGGCGGGGGGAATTTGTAGCAAGTTTTTATTGAGAATCGACAACAGTAACGGCGAGTGCTGGGCGACGCCAAAGGCCAACGGATAAGCAATGTTATCTGCTGCAAATGCCAGTTTGATTACGCCGGCATAGCGAGAGAGAACCATAAAGTTGGCCGAGATAACATTATCAATCAGCCCGTCTAACTGGCCATTAGCCAATGCATCATACATCGCTTTGCGGTTAGTAAAGACTATAGCCGTGGTTTGTCTGGGGATCAGTTGCTGACCTAAATCCCCTTCCACCACACCGAGGCGCTTGCCAGACAGATCTCCCCACGTTGAGACATCACGGGTGAACGCGTTGGTATACACCCCCCACAGAGCACGGTGAATGGGTATCGAGCTGTCATATTGTGCTTTGAAACCACTCGCTAGCGGCAGCAAGGCACGCATCATGGCCTGATTTTGTTGAACTTGTTGATCGGCCAACCGTGGGTTACTGCTCCAGACTGGCGAAAATTGCAGGCCAGTATTTTGCGCAATAGTATTGAGGATATCGACAATATAACCACGCGGTTGTTTATCGCTGTCACGATAAGTAAAGGGATAATCATCATCGATGGCGGCATAATAAACCACGGGGTGGGCCTTAACCCACTCTTGCTCCATGCGGGTGAGATCAGCATTGCCGGTATCGAGATAGCTGGGGATCTTTTTACTCCAGCGGCCCTGGATAGTATTCAGAACCTCCATTGGGGCGTTGCTGATAACGTGATCAAGCGTCTCTATCAATGCCGGGTTGGTTGCCGCAAACACCAGAGAGAGGCTGCCGGGTTTTATATCACTTTCAACTTGATAAATTTGCCCCAGTTGCAGTTGATCAATAATAAAGCTGGCACTGGTTTCATCGGCAATAAAGTAGTCGTTAAGGCCGTTTAACAGGGAGTAAATGGCTTGCAGGTTATTATCAAACAGTTGGTTATGCGGTATTTTATTCTGAATTTCATCGACCAACTGCATACCGGCCATTTTACTAATAGCAATGCGCGCATCAGCCGAGTTTAGCATCACCTGACGGCTATTCTGGCGGCTACGTAATACCAGTAATTTACTGACAAAATAGGGTTTTGATATAAATAAATTAGGATTTAATGCGCTACGAGGCAAACCCAACAACAGGTCGATATCACCTTGTTTTAATGCCTGATTCAGGGTTTTGGCGTCGGAGAAACCTATCACCACTACATTGGCACCGGTTGCCTGCTTAATATAGTTAAGGTAATCGGCATTCAGCCCGTACAGGTCGTGGTCGACAATAATATTATAGGGACTCACATTGTCGTTGAGGATGCCAACCCGCAAAGTAACATTGCGCCATGGATTATTGGGCGTGATAAACGGTGTGCTGGCTGGCATGTTCAGACTGCTAACTAAATTGTAGTGCAAAGCAGAGATCGCTTGTGCGGGCAGTAGCAGCAGGCTGAATTGAGCAATTAATAACAATACCAACCAGCATCTTCTCATGGCTGTAGCTCGTTAAATACGGCAATCAATGCCAGTAAATTTGCGGCACCGGTTTTATTGAGGATATTTTTCTTATGTGTGCTGACCGTTTTATTACTGATATTCAGTAACTCAGCAATATGTAAATTAGAATGGCCTTTACTGAGTAATCCCAATATTTGCAGCTCTTTCTGGGTTAAATGGTATTTTTCATTGTTAGGTGTGGAGCCGCTTTCCAGTGTACTGGCAGGGAACACTAATTGGCCCGCAATCACGTCACCAATGGCCTGCAATAGTTGATCCATCGGCTGCCCTTTATGCATAAAACCCTGAGCCCCAGCGGAATAAGCCATTTTGGCATAAACCTCTTCTTCCTGGGCGGTATAAATCATGATGGACTGCTGCGGATAGTGGCGGCGGATTTTGCGTAAAAACTGCAAGCCGTCAAGCTGTGGCAAACTGATATCCAAAATGAGCAGATCGAAGTGATATTCCGCCAATAAGGCCAACGCCTGCTGGTCATCAGCAGCGCAATGCAGGTGGTAGCGTTGGGTCGCGCGCATCAGCGCGGCTTCAAGGGCAACATGTACCACCGGGTGATCATCAACTAACAGTAACCTAGGCATAAAACGTATTAACCTTTAGGGATAGGAGGTGGTGATAACCGATTATGGCTCTTATTAATGATTTTATAACAAATAATAATCCAGATAAAAATTGATGGTTTCATTCAATAAGTTGATGTCTTATCGAGTAAACCGCGTTATTGCTATTTATCTGTACAGAATACCAAATGTAATAAAGAAGATTTACAGCGTTCAATTCACCAGCTAGATTGGTTCAACTAGATTGGTACAGATAGACGTCGTGCGATGATCGCCACAAGGCTTAATGGAAGAACTATGAATTACCTGAATGATGACCTACGGATTAATGAAATTAAGGAACTCCTGCCCCCTGTTGCTTTGTTAGAGAAGTTTCCAGCCAGCGAGAATGCGGCAAAAACGGTAGCCAAGACCCGCACAGCGATTCATAACATCCTGCGCGCTCAAGACGATCGCTTGTTGGTCGTCATTGGCCCATGCTCTATTCATGATACCCAAGCGGCCAAAGAGTATGCGGCCCGTTTGCTGACATTGCGTGAAGAGCTGCAAGGCGAGCTTGAAGTGGTGATGCGGGTTTATTTTGAAAAACCACGTACCACGGTGGGTTGGAAAGGTCTGATTAACGATCCGCATATGGACGCTAGCTACGACATCAATGACGGTTTGCGTATCGCGCGTAAGTTATTGTTAGATATCAACGAGAGCGGGCTGCCAGCAGCGGGTGAGTTTTTGGATATGATAACCCCGCAATATTTAGCTGACCTGATGAGCTGGGGTGCCATCGGCGCTCGTACTACTGAATCGCAGGTTCACCGTGAACTGGCTTCAGGCCTGTCTTGCCCAGTTGGTTTTAAAAATGGTACCGATGGCACTATCAAAGTGGCTATTGATGCCATTAATGCAGCCAGTGCACCGCACTGCTTCCTGTCTGTGACCAAATGGGGTCATTCAGCGATTGTAAATACCGCCGGTAACGACGATTGTCATATCATTCTACGTGGTGGCAAAGAGCCAAACTACAGCAGTGCTCATGTTGCTGCGGTTAAAGAAGGGCTGAGCAAAGCGGGCCTGGAACCACAGATCATGATCGATTTCAGCCATGCTAACAGCAGCAAGCAATTCAAAAAGCAGATGGATGTCAGTAAAGATGTCTGCAACCAGATTGCTCATGGCGAAAAATCGATTATGGGTGTGATGATTGAAAGCCATTTGGTGGAAGGCAATCAGAATCTGGAAAGTGGCGAACCACTGACTTACGGTAAAAGTGTCACTGATGCGTGTATCGGCTGGGAAGACACCGAGACAGTATTACGTGAGTTAGCAGATGCCGTGAAAGCGCGCCGCCAATAATAGCGAGCGGGCAAATAAAAACCCCCGGCATTGACCATGTACGGGGGTTTTTTAATGGTGTTAATCAGGGATGATTACTTCGCTTTGCCTTGGTTGGCAACCGCAGCGGCTTTAGCCGCGATTTCATCAGCGTTACCCAGATAGTAGCGTTTGATTGGTTTGAAGTTTTCATCAAACTCATATACCAAAGGTACGGCTGTTGGGATGTTCAGCTCAAGAATTTCATCTTCGCTCAGGTCATCCAGATATTTTACCAATGCTCGCAGAGAGTTACCGTGGGCGGCGATAATGACACGCTCACCACTGACAATGCGTGGTTTGATCACTTCATTCCAGTAAGGAATGACACGCTCAATGGTCAGCGCCAGGCTTTCTGTGGTTGGCAGTTCTGCATCGGTAAGTTTTGCGTAACGTGGGTCATTGCCGGGGAAGCGCTCATCGCTTTTTTCCAGCGCAGGTGGGGTGATAGCAAAACCACGACGCCACAATTTAACTTGCTCGTCGCCATACTTGGCCGCAGTTTCTGATTTATCCAGACCTTGCAGTGCGCCGTAATGACGCTCATTCAGTTTCCAGGTTTTTTCTGTTGGCAGCCAGGCTTGATCCAGTTCATCCAGCACACTCCACAAGGTGTGGATAGCGCGTTTCAGTACCGAGGTATAAGCGAAATCAAACGCGAAGCCTTCGTCTTTTAACAGCTTGCCCGCCGCTTTTGCTTCTCCACGGCCTTTCTCTGATAAATCAACATCATACCAACCGGTGAAACGGTTTTCATTGTTCCACTGACTTTCGCCGTGTCGTACCAGAACCAGCTTAGTTACTGCCATAGCGTTAACTCCTTTAATGTGAAACTCAATCTCTACACCCGTAGGACTTGAAGACGTCGTCTGACTATGCCAATTATCGTTGGGTATAGATTAATGTTCAATGATAACTATTATCATTATATTGCGGGATTGCCGCCAACAGCAATGGTTTGTGTTTAACCATAGCCAATTTTTTAGCGGAAGTTAAGCTCATTGGGGTTCCCGCGCTTACCGCCTTCCTGCCACTCGAATTATTTAGGGTATATAACCAATTAATAGATGGGGTATTAAATACCCCATCGGTTGCGGGGATTAGGCGGCTTTCTTCAGGCAGGTGCTCATAAAGGTTTTACGCTCATCACCTTTTAACGCTTTGGTCGCCGCGTCGGCATTGCAGCTTTTCATTTTCTGCTGTTGCGGCGTCAGGGTTTTTTCATCGGGATGAATCTGTGCTTTCAGGCACTGGCTCATAAACGTCTTCCGCTCATCACCTTTCAGTGACTGGGTCGTCGCTTGCTGATTACAGTCAGTCATCTTTTTCTGTTGTGCGGCCTGAGCGGGTGACGGTGTTTTCGCCGTATCTGCTGCCATTACATTTACACTAAGTAGTAATCCAGCACAAAGTAACCATAGGGTAGTTAGGCGCATAAACGTTCCTTAAATAATGTTGAGGGTCGGGAAGGGCGGAGAACAGGTCAGTATCACCGCAGATAGATGCTGTTAAGCGTAGTCGGCAGTGTTGAATATGGGTAGTTATCCCCGTCATCTTTCAAATTGCGTTCAAATCGATTTCCGACCGATTTGTCACCCGAATCACTGACCGGTGTCAGCTCATCGGGATTTCGCCTTTCTGCATCTTGAAATCTGTTGGGTATATCGCTTTATAGCGCGATAAAGTGATAAACCGTGGTGGCGCGGTAGGTTTTGCCCGGTTTTAACCAGCAATCAGGTTGCGGCCATTCGGGGTGGTTAGGGCTATCAGGTAAGAATTCACTTTCCAGTGCTACACCGGTGTAGCTGGCATAAGTGCCCCCTTTGCGCGCCGGTGTTCCGCCAAGGAAGTTGCCGCTATACAACTGCAACGCCGGTGCGGTGGTATAAACACTCATTTGTACACGGTTATCAGATGACCACAAATGAGCCGCCGGGCTTTCCGTCGCACCGCAAGTCCGATGGAGTAGATAAGCATGATCATAGCCTTTAACCCGCTGTTGGCAGCGGTCTTGCAGGAAGTCGCGTGCCAGCGTTTTCGGTTGACGGAAATCCATGCCGGTTTTCTCAACATTAGCCAGCTCGCCGCTTGGGATCCCCTCACTGTCGACCGGTAAATAACGATCCGCAAATAACTGCAATCGATGTGTCCGCACGTCCAGCCCTTCACCATCAAGATTAAAGTAAGCATGATTAGTCAGGTTCACTGGGCAGGTTTTATCAACCTGAGCCTGATAGTGAATTTCCAATCGGTTATCTTCCGTCAACAGATATTGCACTTCGGCGGTCAGGTTTCCGGGGAAACCCTGATCACCATTAGGTGAGTGCAGTTGATAAGTGACCTGCCGTTCATCCTGCTTAATCTTTTGCCAGCGGCGAGCATGGAAACCTTCCGGGCCACCATGCAGTTGGTTAGGGCCTTGATTAGGTAACAGATTGAGGGTTTTACCCTCCACCGTGATTTGCGCATTAGCAATGCGGTTAGCATAGCGGCCAACGGTAGCACCAAGGTAAGCGGCTTGGTGCAGGTAATCTGCGGGAGTCTGGCACCCCAGCAGTAACTCGCGTTTTTCGCCATCGTTGAGCGGTAGCACCGCAGACAACCAGGTTGCGCCCCAGTCCATCAGCGTCACACTCATACCGGCTTTATTATGCAATTCGGTCAATTCAAAGGGTTGACCATCTGGTGCTAACTGGTCAACACTGCTTGGTGATGCAGCGTCGTTTTTCAGCATAAACCCGCTCCTTGTGAAGCCTGACATACGTAGAAGGTTTCGATCCTACCGCCGCTGTGAGCTGGATATTCCTGAGCTACGGCTGCACGAACTTGCTCGACCAGCGACGTTGGCATCAGTGCGACAATACAGCCACCGAACCCCCCGCCAGTCATACGAACACCACCTTGCTCCCCAATAACGGATTTCACAATATCCACCAAGCTATCGATCGGCGGAACTGTGATCTCGAAGTCATCACGCATAGAAATATGAGACTCCTGCATCAATTGCCCCATCAATTTCAAATCACCGGAGGCCAGGGCATCTGCGGCTGCTAGCGTGCGTTCGTTTTCGGTAATCACATGGCGGGCGCGTTTAGCGACGACAGGATCCAGTTCATCTTGAATAGAGAAGAACAGCGTTGGATCCACATCACGCAAGGCTTTAACACCAAAGAAACGGGCGGCAGTTTCACATTGCTGGCGGCGGGTGTTGTATTCGCTATCAACCAGGCCCCGTTTCACATTGGAATTAATAATGACGACTGCAACGTTTGCCGGCATTGCCACGGCACGGGTTTCAAGGGTACGGCAATCGATCAGTAGCGCATGATCTTGTTTACCCAGCGCTGAAATGAGCTGATCCATAATGCCGCAGTTACAGCCAACAAACTGGTTCTCTGCCTCTTGCCCATTTAGCGCCAGATCGACACCGCTAAGGGGCAATTGATAAAGAGACTGTAGTGCTTGCCCGACGGCGACCTCAAGTGAGGCTGAAGAGCTGAGGCCCGCACCTTGTGGCACATTGCCACTTATCACCAGATCTGCACCACCAAAATCGGCATGGCGCAGTTGCAAGTGTTTCACGACGCCGCGCACGTAATCCGCCCAGCGGTATTCGGCATGTGGGACGATTGGCGCATCCAGAGAGAATATATCCTGCTGATTTTCATAATCAGCAGCAATAACACGAATCTGGCGGTCATCACGTTTGCCACAACTGATAACCGTTTCATAATCAATGGCGCAGGGCAGCACGAAACCGTCGTTGTAATCGGTGTGTTCACCAATAAGATTAACGCGACCCGGTGCTTTGATAGTGATGTCAGGTTCTTGATTAAACTGTTGGCGGAAAATAGCCTGGGTATGCTGTTTTAAACTCATTATTTGACTCCGGCTTCTCGATAATGAACATCACTTACTGCCCGCAGGTGTTCAGCCGCCTGTTCTGCTGTAAGGTCGCGCTGGGTTTCAGCCAACATCTCATAACCCACCATAAATTTACGTACCGACGCCGAGCGCAGCAACGGCGGATAAAAATGAGCATGCAATTGCCAGTGTGTGTTGTCGCCTGCGTTATACGGTGCGCCATGCCACCCCATCGAATAGGGAAAAGAGCACGAGAACAAGTTGTCGTAGCGGCTGGTCAGCTTCTTCAGGGCAATGGCGAGGCAACTGCGCTGTTCCACGGAGAGGTCTTCTAATCGCAGTACATGGGCTTTTGGCAGTAATAATATTTCAAACGGCCATGCTGCCCAATAGGGCACTACCGCCAGCCAGTGCTCGGTTTCAACCACCGTCCTGCTGCCGTCACGACGCTCACGTTCAGCATAATCGACCAGCATGACGGACTGATTTTGCTGAAAATAGTGCTGTTGCAGGCTGTCTTCCCGTGCAGCTTCATTCGGCAAAAAACTATTGGCCCAGATTTGTCCATGGGGATGCGGATTAGAGCACCCCATCGCCGCGCCTTTATTTTCAAATACCTGTACCCAAGGGTAGGTTTGACCCAACTCAGCACTCTGTTGTTGCCAGGTCTGGATAACCTCTTCCAACGCGGGCAAAGAGAGTTGTGGCAGCGTCTTACTGTGGTCTGGTGAGAAGCAAATAACCCTGCTGGTGCCGCGCGCACTTTGGCTCCGCATCAAAGGATCATCACTGTGCGGCGCATCAGGTGTATCAGGCATCAGCGCGGCAAAATCATTGGTAAACACATAGGTTGACGGATAGTCAGGATTGACATCGCCGGTCACCCGGGTATTACCAGGGCACAAGAAGCAATCAGGATCGTGCGCGGGCAAATTCTCCGTCGCAGGGGCTTCTTGCTGGCCTTGCCATGGGCGTTTAGCCCGATGAGGCGAGACCAACACCCACTGATCACTTAATGGGTTGTATCTACGATGTGGATGATCCACAGGGTTAAAATCAGTCATAACAGCACCTTAATCGGGATAGCCCTGAGGATTATTGGATTGCCAATGCCAGGTATCTGCCGCCATTTCATCAAGTGAGCGGCGCACCCGCCAACCCAGTTGCTCGGCAGCTTTGGTCGGATCTGCCCAGTAAGCTGGTAAGTCACCTTCGCGGCGCGGGGCAAAATGGTAGGCCAGCGGCTTGCCACACGCCTTGCTGAATGCCTCGACAACTTGCAAAACACTGCTACCCACGCCAGCACCGAGATTAAAAATATGCACGCCGGGCTGATTGTGTAGCTTTTTCATCGCTGCCACATGACCATCCGCTAAATCGACTACGTGAATATAATCACGTACTCCGGTGCCATCCGGTGTCGGATAGTCATTACCGAATATGGCCAGCGACTCACGACGACCCACGGCAACTTGTGCAATAAATGGCATCAGGTTATTCGGGATGCCCTGTGGGTCTTCACCCATGGAGCCTGACGGATGTGCACCAACGGGATTAAAATAGCGCAGAATGGTCATATTCCATTGTGGATCAGCCAGTTGCACATCTTGCAAAATTTGCTCAACCATTAACTTGCTGCGGCCATACGGGCTGGATGGCATGCCGGTCGGGAAGCTCTCCACATACGGAATTTGTGGCTGATCGCCATAGACCGTGGCAGAAGAACTGAAGATAAAGTTTTTGACCTGTGCAGCACGCATGGCTTCCAGCAATACTAAGGTGCCGAAGACATTATTATTATAATATTCCAGTGGCTTACTGACCGACTCACCCACGGCTTTCAAACCAGCAAAGTGAATGACCGCATGGATAGAATGCTCAGCAAATATTTGATCGAGTAAGGCGCGGTCACGGATGTCACCCTGATAAAGCTTAGGTGTATAGCCGGTAAGGCCATGTATCCGGGCTAATACGCTGGATTTGCTGTTGCAAAGGTTATCGAGGATGACCGGTTTGTAGCCAGCTTCAATTAATTGCACACAGGTATGGCTACCGATGTAACCGCTACCACCTGTTACCAGAACGTACATATAAGACTCCTCGAATGACTTTGGTCTAAGAAAGATAGCATGCCATTATGTGAGAAAAGGTGATCTGCGCTCAATAATGGAATCGTTTACATTTAATTTTTCCTCAGTTTAATCCCTGTAGAAGTATAAAGACAGGGGAATGAACGAGGATAGGCAAAACAAGCGATAAATTATGGTCACTGCATAGATAACTGAAGTGGTAGCGTTCTCATCCATTAATTCAGCAGGAATGTCCTGCCTCATGTATACCGACCCACTTTCAGTGAAGAAAGGCAGCCCCAGGCCGGCAGATAACACCGTAAATAAAGATTAGTATGGTAAATAAAGTGGATAGGTGAAGAACAATAAGTGCATCAAATTGAGCGCGAAGTGAAAGCCTACCGCCACCCATAAGCGGCCACTCCACAGCCATGCCAGGCCGTAAATCACCCCCGCCAATGCCGCGAACACCATCAATAGCGGGCCACCTGCAATATGCGCTGCGCCAAATAACAGCGCGGTGAGTAGCAGAGCAGGATAGTTACCCAACCACTGGCTTAACCGCTGTTGTAAATAGCCACGAAATAGCGCTTCTTCTGCCAAACAAACAAAAAATACATTAGCGACAACAAAGGAACCCATCCATGCCGGGGTGTGCATTTCAATTTTCAGGCCACCTAAGGCAACAGCCAGCAGCAGCAATGCGGGGATACTGACAATTAGGCCGAGCCAGGCTAAGCGACTCACTGATGGGTGCTTTTTAGTGACAAATAAGGTTGGTAGACAAGCCAGTAAAATGAAGGGTATCAATGCTTTATCGAGATTATAATACATACTGAAGGGGGCGCTGAGTGGCCCTGTTTTCACGTTCTTCAATACGTTTAGGTTATTAAAACCGGGTACCAGATGCAGAAACAGTGCGATTGCTGCCATTACCAGCAGCAATTCCAGCGCGGTAGCCGGCCATTTTCGTCGCCGATATTTCTGCAACAGCAGTGTGACCATCAGGGTTAAGAGCAAGAATGCGGCTGATGGCAGAGTCAAAACACCGTGATACAGGGCAATTGACAGTGACGACAGCAAGAGAAACAGGGAAAGCACCCAGTTAATTGATAAGAAAAGTAACGAAGCAGCAAGTATGCCCCACATAAATATCCCTTTATTGTTATGCCCGTTATCTTTCAAATTACAGGTGTGTTGGCCGCTTGAATCACTCGGCTTATTATGGCTACGGCCTTTTTGCGGCGCAGCCTGCGGACTGGCATGCAGTTCAAATCGGCTTATGAGTGGTTTGTTTCTTGCGGCTAGCCTGCACCTTGAAATCTATCGGGTATAAATCCTGATGGTGATTGAATATGTTAATTTTATCACCAGCGTTGATCGGCGCTGGTGGTAAGAATGATAGCATAAGCCCCCGCCAATAAACGCCGCTTGCGTTGAGAATATCTCTCATTATCCTCAACGAAAAGTCAGAAACACCTTAGTCTGCTAGCTTTTCTTGTTTGTAGTGATAGATATCGCCATCAGGAACAAAGGTCAGACGGTGGGTAATGCATTGTGGTGCATCTTCAGCATGGTGAGAAACGAACAACAGTTGCGTGTCACCCTCACTGATCATCACATCAATAAAACGCCTAACTAACAGGCGGTTAAGTGGGTCTAACCCCTGCAATGGTTCATCAAGAATCAACAGTGCAGGGTGCTTAACCAGCGCTCGGGCGATCAATGCCAATCGTTGTTGTCCCCAGGAGAGACTGTGAAAGGGCTGGCTGGCCGTCGTGGCGGAAAAACCGAGTAAATCTAACCATTGATCGGCTAGTTGTTGTTGGCGATCAGACACCGCCTGATAAATACCGATTGAATCGAAAAAACCGGAGAGAATCACAGTGCGCAGATTGGTGCTGACGCGGTAATCCAGATGCAAACTACTGCTGACATAACCAATATGGCGTTTGATATCCCAGATGGTTTCACCACTACCACGGCGGCGGCCAAACAGCGTCAAATCATTACTGTATCCTTGCGGATGGTCGCCAGTAATCAGGCTGAGTAAGGTTGACTTCCCGGCACCGTTCTGGCCGATAATCTGCCAGTGTTCAGCGGGATTAACCTGCCAACTCAGGTTATGAAGAATAGGGCGGTCATTGTATTCAACCACGCCATTACGCAAGATAATTAGTGGCTTATCTGGTGCTAAAGTAGTCTGCTGCTGCGGGTGTTCTGTCTCTGGCAACAACATACCATCAAGGTTTTCACTGTGCGCCAGTTGGGCAATCAATGCCTCGGAAAGAATCTGTTGGCGGGGGCCAGTATGGGTTAATTGGCAATCCGCCAGTACGCCGACGTATTGCACAAAATCAGGGATATCATCAAAACGATTTAGCACCAGCACCAGCGTGACCCCCTGTGCTGAAAGGGTCGATAACATGCCAGCCAACTGCGCACGGGCAGCGACGTCCAGACCATCAAAGGGTTCATCCAGAATCAACAGATCCGGTTGTGGCATCAGCGCTTGGCACAGCAGTGTTTTGCGGGTCTCACCGGTAGAAAGATATTTAAAGCGACGTGAGAGTAACTGGCTGATACCAAATTGCTCTGCCAACTGCTGGCAACGTTGCGGATCAACGTACTCTTCTTGAATGATCTCTGCGGTAGTGCGCCCGGTATCGTCTTCATCTGCGCTGAGTAAATCAGTGTTATTGCGCTGCCACTCTTCGCTGACTAACTGCTGAAGTTGCTCGAACGACAAACGCACACTGTGGCGAAAATGGCTCTGACGGCTACCACTCAACAGAATTAATTCCCCTGCTAATGCCTTTGCCAATGCGGATTTCCCACTGCCATTGGCACCGACAAAGGCCCAGCTATCACCCGATTGAACATGCAATTCAGGCAGAATGAGTGTCCGGGTGTCACTCAGGCGAAAACAACCTTGCGATATTTGCAACTCAGACATCATTCTTTCCATATTTCGCAACACAATAAGAGTGTTAGGGATAAGCGGAAAGGGGCAAAATGTCAACAGCAAATACCCTGATAGCCCTTAATAACTAAGCGGAATTATTTAGCAAAGTGTCGCGATAATGACCCGATCTGCATTGAATTGGGCAATGACATGGCTGCCAACATGTAAATTCAATTTATGTAATTCGCTGTTGTTTTGTGTCGAACACAAGCTGGCTCCTCCGGTCAAGGTCACGATAACTTCACTATGATCGTTGCCGGGTTCAATACTGGCTACAGTGCCGGGCAGAGAGTTATCAGCAGCCCCCGCCAGTGCCTGATCAGTAACCAGTTTTACCCAAGGGGCTTTGATCAGCGCCAGTACTTCTTTGCCAGCCGAAAGTTGTAAGCGATCAGCACTCTGTTGGGTCAATGCCGCAGATAGACGTGTTTTACCATCTGACAACAGAATATTGACATGCTGCTGAACCTGTTGATGGTCCCGCTCAATCAGCGTGCCGAAAAATTGATTACGGGCGCTGGTTTGCAAAGAAAAACGCGAGATGGCAGCCAGCAAACTATCGAGCGGCAGCGAGTCATCCTTCAGCGTGTCAAATGCCTTTTGCTGAATCTTGGCGAGCAAATCATAAAGTTGAATTAAACGCTCGCCGTAACGGGTCAAGTGTGCGCCACCGCCACCTTTACCGCCAGTTGCTCGCTCAACCAAGACTTCTTCGGCTAAGGTATTCATTTCGTTGATCGCATCCCAGGCACTTTTATAGCTAATTCCGGCCAGTTTTGCGCCCTGACTGATGGAACCGGTATGCCGTATTTGTTTCAGTAATGCAATGCGCCGGGGATCGGCAAACAGCCGCTGCTGAAGTTTTAGGGTCAGAAGAATTTCAGCCTGCATGATTTTTTTACTCCGGCGGGAAAGGATTATTGCTATCTAAGTGCTTGTATACACCTGAATCGCACGTTTGGCAGGTTACATTCTTTTGCTGTTAGTTAAAATAACAGGGTTCATTCATTGCTGATATAATTTACAGTAAATGATAGATGCTAGTTATTGTGGTAACGTAAGTTATCGCTCAATAAGCAGTAATGAGAGGCTGATATGTTGGATTTATTGAAAAGTCTGGCCTTTGCCGTGGTCATGGTACCGGTGGTGATGGCAGTGATTTTGGGTCTGATCTATGGACTGGGAGAGGTGTTCAACGTCATCTCTAAGACCGGCCACACTAAAGAACGTTCTTAATCTGATTTCAGAATGCCCGGCGTACTAACGCTGGGCATTTTCGTTTTTATCCCTCTATTCCCCGCCACTTATTGCCTTAGCTCAAGATACCTCGCATCTTGCCGATAAACTGCATGACCTGCTTATAATGTTACGTTATATTCCTTCGTATATAACGATTTCATTAATGCGGAGAACAACATGAAGAATCAATACGGTAAAGCCAAGATTTGGATAGCGAGTGCGGCACTGCTGGCAGCATTTTCCGGCACCACGTTAGCGGCGGGCAACATTACAGTGTTTGCTGCGGCTTCACTGACCAATGCATTACAAGATATTGCCGCACAGTATAAAAAAGAGAAGCAGGTTGATGTCGTGGCGTCGTATGCTTCATCTTCAACGTTGGCCCGCCAGATTGATCAGGGTGCACCGGCTGATATGTTTATTTCTGCCGATCAGCAATGGATGGATTATGCTATTGATAAACAGCAAATTGTTGTCAATACTCGCTACACCTTATTAGGTAATGAACTGGTATTAATTGCTCCACAAGACAGTAAAATAGATAAAGTCGAAATCGATAAAAAAACCGACTGGAAGACGTTATTGGATGGTGGCCGTTTGGCCGTGGGCGATCCTGATCATGTTCCTGCTGGGATTTATGCCAAAGAGTCACTGGAGAATTTAGGTGCCTGGTCAACTTTAGCTCCTGAAATGGCGCGGGCCAATAACGTGCGCAGTGCAATGGCACTGGTCGAACGGGCAGAAGCGCCGCTGGGTATTGTCTATGGTTCAGATGCGATAGCCAGTAACAAAGTTAAGGTTGTGGGGATATTCCCGGAAGCAAGTCATAAGCCGGTTGAATACCCGATGGCAATTGTTAAAGGCCATGAAAACCCGACCGTGAGTGCTTTTTATGATTACCTGAAAAGCCCAGCTGCGGCGGTTATTTTCAAAAAATATGGATTTACCCCACGCTAATGATATTGAGTGAGTATGAGTGGCAGGCAATTATTCTTAGTCTGAAGGTTTCAGCGGTTGCGGTGGCATGCAGTTTGCCGTTAGGCATTTTAATGGCGTGGATTTTAGTGCGCTGCCGTTTTCCCGGTAAATCGTTGTTAGACAGTATTATTCACTTACCACTGGTGCTGCCGCCAGTGGTGATTGGTTATTTATTGTTGATAAGCATGGGGCGGCGCGGTTTTATTGGCGAGTGGCTCTATAGCTGGTTTGGCATTAATTTCAGTTTTAGTTGGCGTGGTGCGGCGTTGGCCTCGGCGGTGGTGGCTTTTCCGCTGATGGTGAGGGCTATCCGGCTGGCGTTGGAAGCGGTTGATACGCGTCTGGAACTGGCGGCCCGCACGCTAGGAGCCAATCCGTGGCGGGTGTTTTTCACCATTACATTACCCCTTTCTTTACCGGGGGTGATTGCGGGCACCGTGCTCTCTTTTGCCCGTTCGCTGGGGGAGTTTGGGGCGACCATCACTTTCGTCTCCAATATTCCCGGTGAAACCCGCACTATTCCACTGGCAATGTACACATTAATTGAAACCCCTGGGGCAGAAGCGGCTGCTGCGCGTTTGTGTGTCATCGCCATTATTCTGTCGTTGGTGGCGTTGTTGTTATCCGAATGGCTGGCCCGTTGGGGTAAAAAACGCATGGGGGCACCATGTTAGAGCTGGATTTCAGTCAACAACTGGGTGATTTGGATTTACGTGTTTCCACCAATCTACCCGCCCAAGGTATCACGGCTATTTTCGGGTTGTCAGGGGCCGGTAAAACCTCATTAATTAACGTCATCGGTGGCCTGACCCGCCCGCAGCAAGGCAAAGTAGTGCTAAATGGCCGGGTGCTGGTGGATGTGGAGCAGCAAATCTATCTGCCACCGGAAAAACGTAAAGTTGGTTACGTATTTCAGGATGCGCGCTTATTTCCCCATTATCGGGTGCGGGGCAACTTACAATACGGCATGGCCCCGTCAATGCGTGGGCAATTTGATGCGATTGTTGGTTTGCTGGGTATCGAGCCACTACTAAGTCGTTTCCCACTGACCCTCTCTGGTGGCGAGAAACAGCGTGTTGCTATTGGTCGCGCATTATTGACTGCCCCCGAACTGTTGTTGATGGATGAACCACTGGCCTCTCTGGATTTGCCCCGTAAACGTGAACTGCTGCCTTATCTGGAGCGGTTGGCGCAAGATGTTAACACCCCTATTTTGTATGTTAGTCACAGCATGGATGAGATCCTACGGCTGGCAGATCAAGTGGTGGTTATGGATGGCGGCAAAGTGCGCGCGGTTGGCGGGCTGGAGGAAGTGTGGGCCAGTAGCGCATTGCGCCCGTGGCTGCAACGGGAAGAACCGAGCAGCATACTGCGGGTCAGTGTCATTGGTCACCATGACCGCTATGCCATGACCGCGCTGGCGTTAGGCGATCAGCGCTTGTGGGTGGGTAAGCTCGATGCGCAAGAGGGTAGCTCAATGCGTATTCGGATTAATGCCGCCGATGTTTCGTTGGTATTACAGCCGCCGCAAAGCAGCAGTATCCGTAATATCTTGCCGGTAAAAATTGCCGAATGCCTTGAGGTAGATGGGCAGGTCGATGTCAAACTCGCGGTTGGTGATCAATGGCTGTGGGCGCGGATCACGCCATGGGCGCGTGATGAGTTGGCGCTTAGACCCGGTCAGTGGGTGTATGCGCAGATAAAAAGTGTCTCATTTAACCGCAAGAATTGAGGGTGATAACCGCTGGGTTCACCCGGCGGTAAAACGCCCGTCAGTCGGGCGTTTTTTCACTATCAAGCCAGTACATGCTGGCGGATGACGGCAGCGATCCCAGGCTGTTCGTTATCGGCAATCACCAAGTCAGCCCGTTGTTTGATAGCGTCGGCGCTGTTCCCCATTGCTACCCCTAAACCGGCGGTTTCCAGCATGCTGAGGTCATTAAAGTTATCACCAAAAGCAACCACATCTTTCATGCTCAAGCCCTGAGATTCTACCCATTGCTGTAGCCGCTTACCTTTGCTGTTACCTGCCTGAGCGATATCAACTTGATCATGCCATGACCATTCGCAAGCCAACCCCATGTCATTCTCAATCTGGGTTGCGAGCGCTCTCAGTTGCTCAATATCCGAGTGTGACGTAGCGAATTTCCAGATAGAACTGGCAGTGTGAGCAGCATCAAGCAAGCTATCAACGTGGAGTAGCGTTGGGCGCTGAGCGGGTGGTAATGACTCAGCCCAACTGAGTGATCGGATCACGTGCCCGCTGGTTTGCTGATAGAGCATGGCATCGTCCACATACATTAGCCCGTGGATACCGGTTTGCTCCAGTAATTGCAATACCTGAACCGCTTGTTGAGGTTGTAAGGGGTTTGAATCTAATACCTTTTTGGCATGGTAATCATAAATATAGGTACCGTTACAGCAAATTGCAGGTGTATCAAGTTCTAGTGCCTGATAAAACGGGTGAATAGCAACATGATGGCGGCCGGTCACCACTACCACTTTGATGCCTTCAGCACGGGCTTGCGCCAGTGCGGACAAGGATTCTGGCAGAATACGTTTTTTGTGATCCAGTAGCGTTCCGTCTAGATCCAGTGCAATTATGCGATAGGTCATGGCAGCAATAGTCTCGTTAATAAGGGCATTAATAGTATGTTTGCATAGTATTACCCGATGGTACACCGGATGGCGGGTTGATTAAACCAAGCCTGGGAGTGGGTAGCATAATCAGCTAAAAATAAGCAGGATAAGTTTTAAACAGCGCGACAGCAGACTGTTGTTATGTCCGCCGAGTCAGGTAAGCTAGGCTAAAATAGTGTGTTAATAATCGATATTTGGTTTATACCCGTCATACTTCAAGCTGCATGTGTGTTGGCTGCCTTCATGCAACTCGAATTATTTAGTGTATAGGTCGAATTTGGTGAGTCAGATAAATTCAGCTAAACAGCGTTGCCTAATAGGTTCGACTAAGGAGTAGAGATGAAGCAAGTGGTTTACGTGGCAAGCCCAGACAGTCAGCAGATCCATGTTTGGCAATTAGATTCCGCCGGTGCATTAACCTTATTGCAAACGGTGGAGGCGCCGGGGCAAGTGCAGCCGATGACAATCAACCCGAACCAGCGTCAGTTGTATGTAGGGGTGCGCCCAGATTTTGCCATTGTCAGCTACAACATCAGCGACGATGGCACATTGACCGCCGCTGGCATGGCACCACTGCCAGGCAGCCCAACGCACATTGGCACTGATTTACAAGGCCGCTTCCTGTTCTCTGCTTCTTATAGTTTTAACTGTGTCAGCATCAGCCCTATTGATGAGCAGGGTGTGGTACAGGCACCTATTCAGCAATTGGATGATTTACCCGCTCCACATTCGGCGAATATTGATCCGACCAATCAAATCTTACTGGTACCTTGCCTGAAAGAAGATAAGGTGCGGTTATTTGATTTGAGTCTTGAGGGCAAACTGACCCCACATGCTCAGGCGGCGATAACGGTTGCTGCCGGTGCGGGCCCACGTCATATGGCCTTCCATCCTAATAAGCACGTCGCCTATTGTGTTAACGAGCTAAATAGCTCGGTAGATGTGTATCAAATCAGCAAAAACGGCCAGGAATACCAGCTAATACAGACGCTGGATGCGATGCCAACAGATTTTACCGGTACTCGTTGGGCGGCTGATATCCATATTACGCCAAATGGCCGTCATCTCTATATCAGTGACCGTACTGCCAGTCTGTTGGGGATTTTCAGTGTTTCTGAGGATGGGCGTGAGATTGCGTTGGTCGGGCATCATCAGACTGAAGCACAGCCACGCGGTTTTAATATCGATAATAGCGGTAACTTCCTGATCTCTTCCGGCCAGAAATCGGATCACATTGCCGTGTATCGTATTGATCAAAACAGCGGTGAGCTAACCACCCTGAAGCGCTATCCGGTAGGGAAAGGGCCAATGTGGGTCACCATTTTGGCACCAAGAGCTTAACTATTATTACCAGGCGGGGAAATGTACCGAAGGGGCCGTAATGGCGTAAGCCGTCACAACGCCCATCGGTGCCATCGCCCCGCCAGTCTGCGGACAATATTGCCCAGCACTGCTTTAGCGGATATTCACTATCACAGCCTTCACCGCATCCGTTAACCGCGCCAGTGATTGCGGCGAGATAATATAAGGCGGCATCAGGTAAATCAGTTTACCAAACGGGCGGATCCACACGCCGTGCTCGACAAATTGCCGTTGCAGGCGCGCGACGTTAACCGGCTCGCTCATCTCCACTACCCCAATCGCCCCTAATACCCGCACATCGGCCACTGCTTTATGTTCTGCAAGTGGCATTAACGCGTGTTTCAATTGGTTTTCTATGGCGGCAACCTGCTGTTGCCAGTGATCCTCAGCCAACAGATTCAAGTTTGCTGAGGCGACAGCGCAAGCCAATGGATTTGCCATAAAGGTCGGGCCGTGCATAAAGCAACCCGCATCACCATTACTGATGGTTTCTGCCACCTTACGGGTAGTTAAGGTAGCCGATAAGGTCAGGTAGCCGCCGGTTAACGCCTTACCCAAACACAGAATGTCCGGCACGATTTGCGCATGTTCGCAGGCGAAAAGTTTACCGGTACGGCCAAAACCGGTAGCAATTTCATCAGCAATCAACAAAATCTGGTGCTGATCGCACAATGCTCTGACCGCCCGCAAATAGGCGGGGTGATAGATACGCATTCCACCGGCACCTTGCACTATCGGTTCCAGAATAACTGCGGCTATCTCGCTGGAATGTGCGGCAATCATTGCAGCAAAATCAGTGATATCTTCTGGGTCCCACGCCTGGTCGAAGCGGCATTGTGGCGCGCGGGCAAACAGATTTTCAGCTAAATACCCCTGATACAAACTGTGCATTGAATTCTGGGGATCGCAGACTGACATCGCACCAAAAGTATCACCATGGTAGCCGTGGCGCAGGGTTAAAATCCGTTGCCGCCGTTCACCTTTGGCCTGCCAGTATTGCAATGCCATTTTCAACGCCACTTCAACGGCCACTGAACCTGAATCAGCGAGGAACACACACTCTAATGCCGGAGGGGTTAGCGCAACCAACTGTTGGCAGAGTTCCACGGCAGGC
The DNA here is from genome assembly GCF_002073315.2 of Yersinia sp. FDAARGOS_228. Taxonomy (NCBI): domain Bacteria; kingdom Pseudomonadati; phylum Pseudomonadota; class Gammaproteobacteria; order Enterobacterales; family Yersiniaceae; genus Yersinia; species Yersinia sp. FDAARGOS_228. Next base: position 4,005,775 of record NZ_CP020409.2, on the reverse strand, counting down.
GGGTGGGTGATCCCCCCAAACATCACATGGGACATTTTATCCAACTGCTGATGTGCCGCTTGGTTCAGCACGGGATGATTATAGCCGTGAATGGCCGCCCACCATGATGACATGCCATCGATCAGACGCCGCCCATCAGCCAGTTGTAACTCAACGCCTTCAGCCGCGACCACCGGATAGCAGGGAAGCGGATCAGTCATTGAGGTGTAGGGGTGCCAGATATGACGTTGATCAAAAGCCAGGTCAGAAGGTGTCATGAGGATTGTTGTAAACCAATTCATTGCAAGAATGGTTGACAGTATATCGAGTTTATTTACACTGGCGAAACTTTTTTCTCTTCCTTGGAGAAGCCGTAATGGCAAATTATATTCGCTGGACAGTCGGGCAAGCCCAGGCCTTGTTTGAAAAACCACTGCTGGATTTATTGTTTGAAGCGCAGCAGATTCATCGCCAGCATTTTGACCCGCGCCAGGTGCAAGTCAGTACTTTGCTGTCGATTAAGACCGGTGCTTGCCCGGAAGATTGCAAATATTGCCCGCAAAGTTCGCGCTACAAAACTGGCTTGGAAAGTGAGCGCTTAATGCAGGTTGAACAAGTGCTGGCATCAGCGAAAAAGGCCAAAGCCGCTGGCTCAACCCGTTTCTGTATGGGCGCGGCATGGAAAAATCCCCATGAGCGTGACATGCCCTATCTGGAGAAAATGGTTGAAGGTGTCAAGGCCATGGGGATGGAAACCTGCATGACGCTTGGCTCGCTGGATAAGCAGCAAGCCCACCGGTTAGCAGAGGCTGGGCTGGATTATTACAACCACAATCTCGATACCTCGCCGGAATTCTATGGCAGCATCATTACCACCCGCAGTTATCAGGAACGGCTCGATACCCTCAGTGAAGTTCGTGACGCCGGCATCAAAGTCTGTTCGGGTGGCATTGTCGGATTGGGCGAAACTGTCCGCGACCGCGCAGGGCTACTGGTACAACTGGCTAATTTGCCCAAACCGCCTGAAAGTGTGCCGATCAATATGCTGGTAAAAGTGAAAGGCACACCGCTGGAAAATAACGACGACGTGGATGCTTTCGAGTTTATCCGCACCATTGCTATCGCACGTATCATGATGCCAACCTCCTATGTGCGCTTATCTGCCGGTCGCGAACAAATGAACGAGCAAACCCAGGCGATGTGCTTTATGGCGGGGGCAAACTCTATTTTCTACGGCTGTAAATTGCTTACCACGGCGAATCCTGAAGAAGATAAAGATCTGCAACTGTTCCGTAAATTGGGGCTGAATCCACAGCAAACCGCCACTGAGCAAGGGGATCGTGAGCAGCAGCAAGTATTAACTGAGCAACTCTTGCAGGGTGACTCATTGCCCGGCGAGAGCACACAATTTTATAACGCGGCAATCTGATGAACTGGCAAAGCAAGATAGAGCAGGGGCTGCAACAGCGGCGCGATACAGCAGCCTACCGCAGCCGTCAGGTTAATGAAGGTGCGAATGGGCGCTGGTTGCAATCAGGAGAGCGGCGTTATCTTAACTTCGCCAGTAATGATTATCTGGGGTTAAGTCAGGATCCTGATGTGATTGCGGCGTGGCAGCAGGGGGCGCAACGCTATGGTGTTGGCAGTGGTGGCTCTGGTCATGTTACCGGCTATAGCCGGCCTCATGCTCAACTGGAACACCAATTGGCGCACTGGCTGGGCTATCCGCGCGCATTGCTGTTTATCTCAGGCTACGCAGCAAATCAGGCGGTGTTGGCAGCGTTAACTGCCGCCGACGACAGGATACTGGCTGATAAACTCAGCCACGCCTCTTTGCTGGAGGCGGCGGCACACTCTCCGGCCCAATTACGGCGTTTTGTGCATAATCAGCCCGATGCGCTACAAAACCTACTCGATAAACCCTGTGCAGGCCAAACATTGGTGGTCACCGAAGGCGTTTTTAGTATGGACGGTGATAGCGCTCCACTGGCTGCTTTGCAGCAAAAAACAGTGGCGGCAGGTGGCTGGTTACTGGTGGATGATGCGCACGGAATTGGGGTGTGTGGCGAAGGTGGCCGTGGTAGTTGCTGGCAGCAAGGGGTGAAACCCGAACTGTTAGTGGTCACTTTTGGCAAGGCATTCGGCTTGAGTGGGGCGGCAGTGTTGTGTCAGGAGCCGGTTGCCGAGTATCTGCTGCAATATGCCCGCCATCTGATTTATAGCACTGCAATGCCACCAGCACAGGCTTGTGCGCTGCAAGCAGCATTGTTACGTATTCAGCAAGGTGATGACTTGCGACAGCAGCTTCAGCAACGTATTGCGCAATTTCGGCGTGGCGCGGCAGATTTACCGTTGCAATTAGGGGTATCTGAAACCGCTATCCAGCCACTGCTGGTGGGTGACAATCAGCAAACGCTGGCACTGGCGGAGCAGCTCCGTACCGAGGGGTTATGGGTAACGGCGATTCGCCCCCCAACAGTTCCGCCGGGGAGCGCCAGATTGCGTATTACCCTGAGTGCTGCGCATCAATGTGATGATATCGACAGATTGCTGGAGGTGCTGTATGGCGTTTGTCACTGATAATCCACGATTACCTTTGGTTGATAAACCGGCGATTGCGGCTGCATTTAGCCGGGCTGCTGGCAGTTACGACTCAGCGGCATGTTTACAGCGAGAAACGGGGAATACCTTATTGGCGCTGGGTAATCAGCATCCGGGTGCGTCAGTGCTGGATGCCGGGTGCGGTACTGGCTATTTCAGCCGCTGTTGGCGTGAACGAGACAGATTTGTTACTGCGCTAGATTTGGCCGCTGGAATGTTGGATCACGCCCGCCGGCAACAGGCTGCTGATAGCTATTTATTGGCTGATATTGAAAATATACCGCTGCCAGATCAAACAGTTGATATTTGTTTTAGTAATCTGGCGCTACAGTGGTGTGCTGATTTACCGCAGGCGTTAGCTGAGCTATATCGTGTCACGCGGGCTGGCGGCATCATCCTGTTTTCTACCTTGGCAAAAGGATCTCTTGATGAGTTGGGGCAGGCGTGGCAACAGGTAGATGGTAAACGCCATGTGAATGATTTTCTCCCCTTTCAACATATCTGTGACGCTTGTCAGGGGTATCGCCATCACCTGACTACCGAGTTATATCAGCAACAGTTTCCTGATGTGATAGCGCTTATGCGCTCTCTGCAAGGCATAGGCGCTACGCATTTACATCAGGGGCGTGATGCCGGGTTAAGTGGTCGTCAGCGGCTGGTGGCCCTGCAACGCGCTTATAGCACTCAATCTGGCACCTACCCGCTGAGTTACCACTTAGTTTATGGGGTTATCTATCGTGACTAAACGTTGGTTTATCACTGGCACGGATACTGATGTCGGTAAGACAGTTGCCAGTTGTGCCTTACTGCAAGCCGCAGCCCAACAGGGCTATCGCACCGCCGGTTATAAACCGGTGGCATCCGGCAGCCAGATGACGCCTGACGGATTGCGTAACAGCGATGCTTTGGCACTACAGGCAAACAGCAGTGAGGCACTCAGTTATTCACAGGTGAATCCATTCACGTTTCTGGAAGCGACCTCACCCCATATTGCCAGTGCCAGTGAAGGGCGTGAGATTGATTTGTCAGTTTTATCGCAAGGGCTACAACAGCTTGAGCACGCGGCAGAATGGGTATTGATCGAAGGGGCTGGCGGCTGGTTTACGCCACTGTCGCCACAGGCAACTTTTGCCGATTGGGTACAGCGAGAGCAATTCCCGGTGATTATGGTTGTTGGTATAAAACTGGGATGTATCAATCATGCTTTGTTGACCGCTTTGGCTATCCGGCAAGCTGGGCTGACACTGGCGGGCTGGGTTGCCAACGAGGTGATACCTGCGGGGGAGCGACAAGTTGAGTATATGGCAACATTGACACAGATGATCAGCGCCCCGCGATTAGGTGTTGTCCCCTATCTGACGGATCTTGACGAGAATCCTATCACCCGGCGGCGTGATCTTGGCGGCTATCTGGATTTGGGGCTTTTGGCTGACACAGAAATGAACTAAACCACCACGTGAATTTTTCACTACGATATGGCACTAAAGGGCTAATAGACATTATTAGCCCTGGTTTTTTTGCTGAGTATGGCTGGTGTTATCGGCTTTAGCTCGCGTGAGAGGGGAACAGTTCTGCGCCATATCAACTGGCCAAATGCTCAATAATCATGTCTTCATCCAATTGAGCCAATGTCCCTTGTGCCACATTTCTACCGCCTGCCATCAAACAAAATCGATCTGCAACATGTTGAATAAAAGCTAAACGATGTTCAACTAACAGCACTGTCAGACCCAGGCTACGGCTGAGTTGATGCAGGATATTGCCAATATCCTCACTCAACGGCGGTAAAATTCCACTCCCAGGTTCATCAAGGATCAGTAATTCTGGCTCTGCCACCAGTGCTCTGGCAATGGCTAACTGCTGTTGTTGATTGCGGGTTAGCTCCCCGCCGCGCTGGGTGCGTTTATCATACAGTTGCGGGAACAAATCAAAAATCCATCCCGGAATTTGGCGCGACTTATAGCGGCCTGCCAGCACGGCTATCAGCATATTCTCCTCCACACTCAGTTGAGAGAAAATCTGTTGCCCTTGTGGTACATAGCCGATACCCAGAGCAGTGCGCCCCTCAACGGGTTGTTGTAGCAAATTCTGTGGCGGTTCATGGTTCGGTTGCCAGGTCATGGTGCCACTCTTAATCGGCAGATGTCCCATGATGCAATTAATTAATGTTGTTTTCCCTACCCCATTGCGGCCAATCAGGCAGGTACATTGCCCACGAGGGATCTCCAGATTAATATCCCAAAGGATATGATTCTGACCATAGTATTGATTTACAGCGGTTAAACTCAGCATCAGTGCTTCTCCTCAGTCGATCTCAGTAGCTCACAGGTGACCCAGTGTTCTGTAACGGCTAGCGAAGGATTAACCAGCAAATCTGCATACTTGATAGCGGCAGTACAACATAAAACACCACACTTCTAACGGGTGGTTGTTGGCGTAAATTGAGGTGAAATGGGTTAATTGTGGTGTTAAATGGTATCAACAGGTTATTTTTGCCCCTAATCACCCTGAGATAGGATGGTTTTTGGTTCATGAATATGTTGCACCACTTTAGACCATTTCCTCTTTCACTCCTCTGTTCTATAGATATAAAGCAACTCTTGGGCCAAGTTGCCATGCAGAGGACAACATTTGTATGTTAACAGTCTGTAAATGGTTTTAACGTACAGATCAGGGCTGAAATGACCCAGACCACAGCGATAAAGGCGTAGAGTGACGGATAGCATGCACTTAAGCGGTGCTCTGCTGGAGATAATGGTGCAGAAAAAAACAGTAAGGCCAGAAGTGATTAGATGTGAGGGTGAGCTAGTGAAAGTTATAGAATTAGCAAGCTACATAGTTAGCACTAATTGAAATATACGGTGAAATAAAAATGTAAAAAAAACACTAAAAAAGCCAGTTAGTCCCTATTTCTTTCCCAAGCTTTGCTTTTCGCCAACTCCCAGCCGCTGTGGGGTTGAATGAGTTATCCACCATTCCTGTGGATAACCTTGTGCATTAGCCATAGAAAACTGATGGCAAGCGAGAGCGGACGCGGCTTGCGCTCCTGTTGTCCGCATTCTCTACTTTTTAATAATTTATTTTATTTTCAATGGGTTAATTAAAATCAAGCGCTGATAATTCATAGGCAGAATTGATGGATGATCTTTAATCAATTAGTTATCACTAATGCGTTTATGTTAACAGTTGGGGATAAAAATGCTTTTACAGTGCAACTGTTGTTTGTATGTCACTGTAACGAGGCAAACAATCTCTTGGTTAAAGAAATTCCTACATTTTGGTGCTTGAAGCTGGTTTTATATCCAGTATCATAGGGGTGGCAAAATTCTATGGGGCTTTCATAATTAGCCTCCTGATAGTGTGTATTTCTCCGGCGGGTAGCAAATTCATGAGTAAATTATTCAAACTACATTCTGAGTTTAAGCCAGCAGGCGACCAGCCTGAGGCTATCCGTAAACTGGAAGAAGGGCTAGAGAATGGTCTGGCTCATCAGACACTGTTGGGGGTAACGGGATCGGGTAAAACCTTTACGATAGCCAATGTTATTGCTGATTTGAACCGCCCGACCATGGTGCTGGCACCCAATAAAACATTGGCAGCACAGCTTTATGGTGAGATGAAAGAGTTTTTCCCCGATAACGCGGTAGAGTATTTTGTCTCCTACTATGACTACTATCAGCCTGAAGCCTATGTCCCAAGCTCTGATACGTTTATCGAAAAAGACGCCTCGGTAAACGAGCATATTGAGCAAATGCGGCTATCGGCGACCAAAGCATTGTTGGAAAGGCGTGATGTCATCGTAGTGGCATCGGTCTCTGCGATTTATGGCCTGGGTGATCCTGACTTATACCTGAAAATGATGCTGCATCTGACTAAGGGTATGATCATCGATCAGCGCTCTATTTTGCGTCGCTTATCCGAATTGCAATACAGCCGTAATGATCAGGTATTCCAGCGCGGTACTTTCCGGGTGCGTGGTGAAGTCATCGACATCTTCCCTGCGGAATCTGATGAGTGGGCGCTGCGGGTAGAACTGTTTGATGAAGAGGTCGAGCGGTTGTCAATTTTTGATCCATTGACTGGCCAGTTACAGCATGAAGTACCGCGTTTTACGGTCTATCCTAAAACGCACTACGTTACCCCGCGTGAGCGTATTTTGCAGGCCATGGAAGAGATCAAAGTCGAACTGGCCGACCGGCGTCAGGTGCTATTAGCCAACAATAAGTTGTTGGAAGAGCAACGTATTAGCCAGCGGACCCAGTTTGACCTTGAAATGATGAATGAGCTGGGCTACTGCTCCGGTATTGAAAACTATTCACGTTACCTTTCCGGCCGTGGTCCCGGCGAAGCACCACCTACGTTATTTGACTATCTACCGGCTGACGGTTTGTTGGTAGTTGATGAATCCCACGTGACTATTCCGCAAATCGGCGGGATGTACAAAGGTGACCGCTCGCGCAAAGAAACACTGGTGGAATATGGTTTCCGGCTGCCATCGGCACTGGATAACCGGCCAATGCGTTTTGAAGAGTTTGAAGCACTGGCACCACAAACTATTTATGTTTCAGCAACTCCGGGTAAATATGAGCTGGAGAAATCCGGTGGCGATATCATCGATCAGGTCGTGCGGCCGACGGGCCTGCTCGATCCGTTAATTGAAGTACGGCCAGTAGCAACACAGGTCGATGACTTGCTATCAGAGATCCGTATTCGTGCAGCGATTAACGAGCGGGTACTGGTAACAACGCTGACTAAACGTATGGCCGAAGACCTGACTGAGTATCTGGGGGAGCATGGTGCCCGTGTTCGTTACCTGCATTCTGATATTGATACCGTTGAGCGGGTAGAGATTATTCGTGATCTGCGCTTGGGTGAGTTTGATGTACTGGTGGGGATCAACTTACTGCGCGAAGGTTTGGATATGCCAGAGGTTTCTCTGGTCGCAATTCTTGATGCTGATAAAGAAGGTTTCCTGCGTTCTGAACGCTCTTTAATCCAGACTATTGGTCGTGCCGCGCGTAACCTTAATGGTAAAGCGATACTGTATGGCGACAGAATTACCGCCTCAATGGAAAAGGCTATTGGTGAAACGGAACGGCGGCGTGTCAAACAGCAAACTTACAACGAAGAACGTGGCATCATTCCACAAGGGTTGAACAAGAAAATTGGCGATATTCTGCAACTGGGCCAACCCTCTTCCCGTGGTAAAGGGAAAGGGCGGGGCGGCAAAGTGGCTGATCCCAATAATTATCACGCCTTGCCACCGAAAGCGCTTGACCAGAAAATCCGTGAGCTGGAATCTAAAATGTACACCCATGCACAGAATCTGGAATTTGAGCAGGCGGCAGAACTGCGCGATCAAGTTCATCAGTTGCGCCAACAGTTTATCGCAATATCGTGATGCTCATTAGCCTCACATTGTGTGGTGGCCGTGTGGCAAATCAGGAATTTCTGCTTGCCGCATCAACCCATCCTGATTAAGGTGTGCGGCTAATAAAATCATCACCTAAATAGACTCAAATAACCTGGGGTGGCAGCTCGGTGGCAAGCCAACAATTCAGCAGCGCCAGGTCGGAAGAGTATAAAACGCGAGATAAATAATGAGCGATCACTTGTCGAAAGATCCGTTACACGGTATTACCCTTGAACAACTGTTGACTAAACTGGTTGAGCATTATGGTTGGGAGGAATTGGCATACCGTATCAATATCAACTGTTTCATCAGCGATCCCAGCATTAAATCCAGCCTGAAATTCTTACGCCGTACACCATGGGCTAGAACTAAAGTGGAGGCGCTGTATATCCATATGAATGACAGCGCAACATTGCAAGCTCAAACTCGAGCAAAACCTCTTAGCTAGTTTGCGCCACCGAGCTGTTGCAACGTGGTTTCCAGCGCTTGGCGGAGCAGCTCACGGTCATGGCGATAAGGGATATCTTTGGCTTCCAGTGGTTGCTGGATAATAATTCTGTCCGTTACGCCACTGATATCAATTCGTGGACTGACAATAGCAGCATCAATAATTTTGCGGCCAATCTTGCTTTCCATTATTGCCAGTTTTTCTTGCAACGACAGCGCGGCTGCCGCCACACTGAGTTCACGCCCCAGATTACCGATATAAATCATACTGGCAGAGCTGCGACGTAGGGCCTGAGTTAAGTCATCTAGCAGTAACAAGGGCATCAGGCTGGTTAAGAAACTACCCGGCCCAATCAAAATAACGTCTGCCTGGCTAATTGCTTCCACGGCTTCCCGCGTGGCGTGAACGTGCGGTGACAACAACATCTCTTGTGGCATTTTCGCCAGTTGGTCGATATTCACCTCACCATAAACGGGGTGTCCTTCATGATCGATGGCCAGCAAATCGACCGGTTGCTCAGACATCGGGATGAGCCATGCCTCTACTTTCAGCAAGCTACGCACCAGGTTGATTGCCTCGATAGGTCTGATGCTGAGATGGTCTAACGCTTTGAGCATTAAATTACCCAGATTATGGCCTGAGAGTTCGCCATTACCGCTAAAACGGTATTCAAACATTGCCGAAGCCACACTCGGCTCAGTGATCAACTGATTAAGGCAATTGCGGGTATCACCCCAGGCAATTCCTCCTTCTGAACGGCGGATGCGACCCGTCGAGCCGCCATTATCGGTGGTGGTAACAATACCTGTCAGGCGTGAACCCAGTGGAGAAAGGGCTGACATCACGCGCCCCAAGCCATGGCCTCCTCCTAAAGCAACCACCCGATCGAGATCCGCTAATGTGCGATTTCGCATATTTTTCCTGTCTAAATATTGTTGCCTGGCTCTAATAGCGTAGCTAATGGTGAAATTGCTGCATAAGTTAACGGATTTGCCGTGAAAACGCGATAAAAGCCATTGTTTTCGTGATTTTAAACAAAGTATTAGCAATGGATTACAATAGACTGAATAACAGTAAGTTTTGTTATATAAGTCGTTGTATATAAAAATATATAACGGAAAACAGCCATTGGCTATCCTGCCGTTTTAGCGTTAGAATCTCTAGGAAAAGTAGGGTTTTTAGCGACTCATCTGCCGCTAACTGCTTTACTTTTTAAACCATGGTTCGGTGGGCAGTGGGTAAACTGTCACTGAACATAAACTCCTAGCCTTGGCGTCTACGTTGTCTCGTTCGCGAACAATATGATGCTCTGGCCGTGGCTTTAAGCCACCAGGGTGCGAGGTAGAAATGCCTGCATCTCCCGTATTTGGAAAGGTGTTATGGTACAACTCACTGACGCATTTGCGCGCAAGTTCTATTATTTGCGCCTATCAATTACCGATGTGTGCAATTTTCGTTGCACCTATTGCTTGCCGGATGGCTATCGCCCCGACGGATTAAAAAGCTTTCTGAGCCTGGACGAAATAAGCCGCGTCAGCCGCGCCTTTGCTCTATTGGGAACAGAAAAAATTCGTCTGACGGGCGGCGAACCCTCTATGCGGCGCGACTTCAGCGATATCATTGCCACCATCAGACAAAATCCAGCGATCCGCACTCTGGCAGTCACCACCAATGGCTATCGTTTAGCCCGTGATGCCGCCCAATGGCGGGAGGCTGGGTTGACAGCCATTAATGTCAGTGTCGATAGCCTTGATCCACGGCAATTTCATGCCATAACTGGGCAGGATAAATTTCATCAGGTCATGCAAGGCATTGATGCTGCTTTTGATGCCGGTTTTGAGAAAGTTAAAATCAACGCCGTATTGATGCGTGATGTCAATGATCGCAATCTGAATGCCTTCCTCACCTGGATAAAGTCACGGCCGATTCAACTGCGGTTTATCGAATTAATGGAAACCGGCGAGGGGGGCAATCTGTTTCGTCAACACCATGTCTCCGGTGGTGTCATCCGCCAGCAATTACTCCAACAAGGCTGGCAACAGCAAGCGCGGGCACGCAGTGATGGCCCGGCGCAGGTGTTCCATCACCCGGATTATCTGGGGGAGGTCGGGCTGATTATGCCGTATGAGAAAGACTTCTGCGCCAGTTGTAACCGCTTGCGTGTTTCAGCGCTGGGGAATCTGCATTTATGCTTATTTGGTGAGCAAGGCATTACACTACGTGACTTGCTGGGCAGCGATGACCAGCAAGATGAGTTAATGGCTCGCATCCAGAGTGCATTGCAAACCAAGAAACAGACCCATTTTCTGCATCAGGGCAACAGCGGTATTACCCAGAATTTATCGTTTATTGGCGGTTGATAGCGGGCAATGTTAAGAACAGAAGAGAATATATGACCCAACTAACTCACATTAACGCCGCAGGCGAAGCCCATATGGTGGATGTTTCCACTAAAGCAGAAACCGTGCGTGAAGCGCGGGCGGAGGCTTTTGTCGAAATGCAGGCCGCGACGTTGGCGATGATTATCGAGGGCAGCCACCACAAAGGTGATGTCTTTGCTACTGCGCGTATTGCCGGGATTCAGGCAGCTAAAAAAACCTGGGAATTAATCCCGCTGTGCCACCCACTGTTGCTGACCAAAGTTGAAGTTCAACTGGAAGCACAACCAGAACACAACCGTGTGCATATCGAAACTTGCTGCCGCCTGACCGGTAAAACAGGCGTGGAAATGGAAGCGCTGACGGCAGCTTCCGTTGCCGCCCTGACAATTTACGATATGTGCAAAGCGGTACAAAAAGACATGATAATTGGCCCGGTGCGCCTGTTAGCAAAAAGTGGCGGGAAATCCGGTGATTTTAAGGTGAACTCATGATTCAAATTCTCTTTTTTGCTCAGGTGCGTGAACTGGTCGGAACCGACAGTTTGCAATTGGCGGCGGAATTTCCCACTGTTGAGGCACTGCGTCAATCCCTGTGCCAACGGGGTGAGCGCTGGCAATTAGCTCTTGAAGAAGGCAAATTACTGACTGCGGTGAATCAATCATTGGTCAATGTTCATCATCCGCTGGTGGCGGGTGATGAAGTGGCGTTCTTCCCGCCGGTGACCGGAGGTTGATAATGGACCATACCCGTATTCGCGTGGGTACTGAGACTTTCAGTGTGGGTGATGAGTATCACTGGTTGTCACAGTGTGATGAAGATGGCGCGGTGGTGACGTTTACCGGCAAAGTTCGTAATCACAATCTGGGTGATAGCGTTAGCGCACTGACGCTGGAACATTACCCAGGCATGACAGAAAAGGCGCTAACTGAGATTATTGATGAAGCCCGTAGCCGTTGGCCTTTACAGCGTGTTAGCGTTATTCATCGGGTGGGGCCACTGTTCCCCGGCGATGAAATTGTCTTTGTTGGGGTAACCAGCGCCCATCGCAGTATGGCGTTTGATGCGGCTGAATTTATAATGGATTACCTGAAAACAAAGGCCCCATTTTGGAAGCGGGAAGCCACAACGGACGGCGAACGTTGGGTTGAATCACGCGACAGTGATCATCAGGCGGCCAAGCGCTGGTAAATTGAGCGTAAACCAGTGTAAAGATCACCGCTAAATGTCTATTTTTACTCCCTTGTTGACTGTACTTCTGTGGTACCCTTAAAAAGTCGGTGGGCTGTCAATTTAGATGGCCTGTATCATTATTTATATGCATAAGGTAACTACCATGGATCGCTATCCACGCTCTAATGGTTCGATTGTCGAACGTGCCAACACAGGCATTCAGGCATATATGGCGCAGGTATACGGCTGGATGACCTGTGGTCTGTTATTAACGGCGGTTGTCGCTTGGTACGCAGCGAATACCCCTGCGGTACTCAACTTTATATTTTCCAGTCAGATCACCTTTTTCGGGCTGATTATTGTTCAGTTAGGTCTGGTATTTGTTATTTCTGGCATGGTTAACCGCCTGAGTGGCTCGATGGCTACCTCGCTGTTTATGCTCTATTCCGCATTAACCGGCTTGACGATATCCAGCATTTTCATCATGTACACCAGCTCTTCTATCGCCAGCACATTCTTGATTGCTGCCGGTATGTTTGGTGCCATGAGTTTCTACGGCTATACCACTAAACGTGACTTGAGTGGTATGGGCAGCATGCTGTTTATGGGCCTGATCGGTATCGTGTTAGCATCCATTGTTAACATCTGGCTGAAAAGCACGGCGCTAATGTGGGCAGTGACCTACATCGGGGTGTTAGTGTTTGTTGGTTTGACTGCTTATGATACCCAGAAGTTGAAAAACATGGGTTCGCAGTTGGATGCCAATGATAAAGATAACTTCCGCAAATACTCCATAGTGGGTGCTTTGACGCTGTATCTTGATTTCATTAACTTGTTCTTGATGTTGCTGCGGATTTTCGGCAACCGCCGTTAAGCTGGCTGATTCAGGGCTGCGACGCGGCAAACTTGCTCGCCGTACGCTGCTCGAAATGCTCATTGACCGATGTCAACTGCGCTTTCTGCGCTGCGGGCGTCGGTCAATTTTTTGGTCTCGCCACTGAATCAAACTCAGCTTAAGCTGGCTGATTCAGGGCTGCGGTGTGGCAAACTTGCTCGCCGTATTATAGGTTGATCAAAATTTTAAAGGACACCCCTGTGGTGTCCTTTTTGTTTTTTGGTGAATGCCGGTAAGCCTTACTACCACTTAATGTCGCTACGCGATTTTCCGCCTAAACATCCCATAGGCGGCACTCCCCGTTGTGGCGGTTATTACGAGTAACGGCCACAAACTGTGCCAGATAATATCGAAACTGGCATCCTTGAGGTAAATCTGTTTGGTGATATCGGTAAAGTGGCGGATAGGATTGATCCACGTAATATTTTGCAGCCAGATAGGCATATTCTCCACCGGCGAGACATACCCAGACAACAAGATAGCGGGCATCATGAAAACAAACACGCCAATAAAAGCCTGCTGCTGAGTGGAACATAACGAGGAAATCAGCAAACCGAAGCCAACGAGCGACAAGCCGTAGAGCAGCATGGTGCCGTAAAACAGCGCCAACGAACCAGCAAACGGAATTTGGTAAAAAAAGATACCGATAAACAAGACGATACTCGCCTGGAAAGTCGCGACAATCAGTGCCGGGACAGCTTTACCAATAAAAATCTGCCAGGTGGTAAGCGGCGAAACTAACAACTGTTCGAGTGTCCCTTGCTCCCGCTCACGAGCCACCGACAGTGATGTCACAATAAGCACCCCAATAGTCGTAATCATCGCAATCAATGATGGCACCACGAACCATTTGTAGTTCAGATTCGGGTTATACCAATTGCGGATGACCAACTCGCTGTTGTTGGGCTTTATCTGGCCTTGGGTTAACTCTAATTGATAATTTTGTACGATTTGCTGAATGTAATTGGCGGCAATTTGCGCGCTGTTGGAGTTACGCCCATCCAGTAATAACTGTAACTGAGTGGTTTTGCCATTAGCCAGGTCAGCACTGAATTGTTCAGGGAAACGTATCAAAAGCAGTGCTTGCTGGTTATCAATCACCGGCTGAATCTCTTGTGGGCTGTGGAGCAGTAAGACATGAGAAAAAGCCTCTGCTTTGGCAAAGCGTTGGGTCAGTTCTACAGACGCTTTCCCGCTGTCTTCGCTATAAATAGCGATGGTGGCATTAGTCACTTCCAATGTGGCGGCGAATGGGAACAAAATGACTTGTAATATAACCGGCATAATTAATATCGCCCGCGTCTGTGGCTCGCGCAGCAGTGACTGTAACTCTTTGATAATCAATGTATAGAGGCGATGAAACATATCTTGCTTCCTTCCTTTAATCTAATCGGCGTCTAATCTAACCGACGATTAGTTTTCCATGCCGTCAGGCCGATAAATACGGTTGCTGAGGCAACCAGGAACAACAGGTTAATCACCAGTACGGTACCGATGTTCCCCGCCAGAAACAGGGTTTGCAGGCTGCTGACAAAATAGCGGGCGGGAATGATATAGGTTACGGCGCGCACGATAGCGGGCATGCTGTCAATTTCGAAAATGAAGCCAGACAGCATCACTGCCGGCAGGAATGCGGCATTCAAGGCCACCATTGCGGCGTTAAATTGATTGCGGGTAATAGTCGAAATTAGCAATCCCATACCCAGAGTGCTGGCCAAAAATAGGCTGGTCATAACAAACAATATCCACAGTGAGCCACGGAAAGGCACATCGAGGATAAATACCGACACCGCCATGCAGAGTGTCATGGCTATCATGCCCAGGGCGTAATAGGGGATCAGTTTCGACAACAGCAACTCGCTGCGCGTGACCTGGGTCGACAGTAGTGCTTCCATGGTACCGCGCTCCCATTCACGGGCGATCACCAGCGAGGTTAGAATCGCGCCGATAACCGTCATAATAATGGTAATGGCACCGGGAATAATAAAGTGTCGGCTGATGGCGGCAGGGTTAAACCAATAACGGACCTGAATCTCAATCAGAGGATCGTTTTTTTGCCCTAGGTTTTGCGCCTGTTGTTGTTGCCAGATTTGCCACACCCCTTGTGCGTAGCCTTGCACAAAGTTGGCGGTATTGGGTTCACTGCCATCAGTAATGACCTGAATGGGCGCTTTACTTTCGGGGCGCGCAAGTTGCTGTGCAAAATCATTGGGGATCACAATTAGCCCACGAATTTTGCCGGCTTGCATCGCCTGAATTAGCGCCTGGCGATTGTCACTGATTTGCGGTGAAATATAAGGTGAACTGGCGAAGGCGTTAGCCAGATCCTGAGCCGGTTTGCTCTGTTGCTCCATTAAAATGCCGACGTGCAGTTTGCTGGAGTCCAGATTGATGCCATAACCAAAGATAAACAGCAGCAACAACGGGATGACGAATGCGATCAATCCACTGCTCGGGTCACGCAGTATTTGCCGGGTCTCTTTACGGCATAAGGCCCGCAAGCGACGCCAGGAAAAACCTGTGTCCTGATAGGTTTCGCTCTCATTTACCGGCGATTTATCCACTGGCAATAGACGTGGCTCGGTCATGACTGCTGCTCCTTATCATTTTGCTGATCATAGTGTTGCACCAGCCCAATAAAGGCCTCTTCCATGGAGGGATTAAGATTATCATCACTGGCAACCTGTTGTTTTAACTCATCAGGTGTACCGGCTGCGATAATCTTGCCACGGTAAACCAGCCCGATACGATCACAGTATTCTGCTTCATCCATAAAGTGGGTGGTAACCATGACGGTGACGCCTTTATCTACCATCCCATTGATATGCAACCAAAACTCACGCCGAGTTAGAGGGTCGACGCCGGATGTCGGTTCATCCAGGAACAGAATGTCTGGTTCATGCATTAACGCGCAGGCCAGCGCCAAACGCTGTTTAAACCCCAAAGGCAGTGAGTCCGGGGTTTGCCTAAGGATCGGGGTAAAGTTAAAGGCTGATGTCATGTCAGCTATTTTGTCGCGTTGTATTTTGCCTTGTAGACCATAAACGCCGGAGAAAAATTTCAGGTTTTGTTCAACGGTCAGATTGCCATACAGCGAGAATTTCTGCGCCATATAACCCAAATGCTGCCGGGCTTTACCCGAACTGGTTTTCAGATCCATTCCCAGTACCAATGCTTTACCTGAACTGGGGACTAACAGACCGCACATCATTTTAAACGTGGTGGATTTCCCCGCGCCATTCGGGCCGAGCAGACCAAATATCTCACCGCGTTTAACTTGAAAATTCACATGATCAGTTGCGGCGAAATCGCCAAATTTTTTGGTTAACTCTTGGGCTTCAATCACGGTTTCCTGATGGCTACCGGCGACTTTGGGCATAATTTTCGCCAAAGCGGACTCACTGGCGGGGCCGCCCCCCAATAGGTCGATAAAGGCATCCTCAAAGCGCGGTTCTGCTTCAGTTATCTCGGCATTGGGCTGATTGAGGAGTGGCAATAGTTGGCTGTGATCCACGTCAGGTTTGAGGATTAGCCGTACATACTTCCCCTGAATGACTCCATCGCTCACTTGAGGCAATGCCAGCGCATGTTGTAACAGCTTACGGTTAGTTCCGGTTTGCGCTGCCAGCAAAATTGTGCGGCCACTCATCCGTTGCGTCAGGTGTTGCGGCGCACCGCTGTACAGCAATTTCCCTTCATTTAGTAATAACACTTCACGGCATTGCTCTGCCTCATCCAGATATGATGTGCTCCACAGGATAAGCATGCCATCGCTTGCCAGTTCATGCACCATGCGCCATAACTCGCGGCGCGAAATCGGGTCAACGCCGACACCCGGTTCATCGAGCAACAGTACTTTGGGCTGGCCGACCAGAGTACAGGCCAACCCCAGTTTTTGCTTCATCCCGCCGGAGAGTTTTCCCGCCAGCCGGTCAGTAAAGCGGGTTAAATCGGTAAACGTCAGCAGGCGCTCAAATGTTTGGCGGCGAAGCTCACCGGTAACTCCGCGTAGATCGGCATACAGCGTCAGGTTCTCCATCACCGTCAGGTCTTCATACAAACCAAACTTTTGTGGCATATACCCGAGAATGGAATGTAACTGGCGATCGTTTTCTAACGGGTCTAGCCCGACCACCGTCATCTTGCCTTGACTGGGTTTGAGCAATCCGGCAAGCATACG
This sequence comes from Yersinia sp. FDAARGOS_228, assembly GCF_002073315.2. Classification (NCBI taxonomy): domain Bacteria; kingdom Pseudomonadati; phylum Pseudomonadota; class Gammaproteobacteria; order Enterobacterales; family Yersiniaceae; genus Yersinia; species Yersinia sp. FDAARGOS_228. Next base: position 3,988,708 of record NZ_CP020409.2, on the reverse strand, counting down.
GAGCAGGGTGGTTTTACCGGCACCGTCCGGCCCAACCAAACCGGTGACCGCGCCACTGCGGATCTCTGTTGTCAGGCTGGCGACGGCAGGGTTATCCAGTCCGGGGAAGCGTTTTTCAACGCCCTCCAAAGTAATAAGATGCTGGATTCCATTCATAGCTCATACCACCTTAAGGTTGTGCGAAACGGATGGTGACGGGCATACCTTGTCGCAACGATTCATCGGCATCAGTGATAATGATACGTAAGCGATAAACCAGATCGGTACGCAGCTCCGGTGTTTCAACACTTTTAGGGGTAAATTCTGCCGTGGGTGATACGAAACCTATTTTGCCGTGATATGGCTTGCCTGGGCGACCATCGGTAAATACGTCGACTTCGGTACCGGGAATGGCCTGATTCAAGTGGGGTTCACTGACGTAGGCCCGTACCCATACCGGATCGGTCAATGACAGGGTAAATACGGTGTTACTGGCGGATAAAATGGTCCCCGGTTCAACCGCACGAGTGAGTACGGTACCCGCTGATGGCGCAAGCAGGGTGGTATCTTGCAGATTGAGTTGAGCTTGAGCCAGTTCCGCTTCACTTTGGGCCAGATTCGCTTCGGCTTGCGCAATTTCCTGTGGCCGGTTGCCACTCAAATATTGTGCAAGCTTATCTTTGGAGGCTTGCAGATTAGCTTGTGCTTGATTACGGGCAGTCCGCGCATTTTCTAGCTCGTTGGCAGAGGTGGCTTTACTTGACCACAACCCTTGCTGGCGTTTTAGGAAGCTATCAGCATAGCTAAATGCGGCTTCTCGCTGAGCAACTTCAGATTTTACCTGTGCTATCTCCTCGTCACGGTATCCTGCCTTCAATAAAGCCAATTGTGCTTGCGCGCTTTGAACATTGGCTTGCGCTTGTTTGAGTGCATTGAGATAAGGGCCGTTATCCAGTTTCCCCAGTATTTCCCCTGGCTGGATTTTATCCCCTTCATCGACAGTCAGAGAAGCCAGCCGACCACCAACCCGAAAGCCCAAGTTCACTGTGCGAATATCCACATTGCCATACAACGTCAATGATGCGTCGTGTTGTTGACGGTAGTAGCTCCAGCCATAACCTATTGCCGCCAGTAGGGCAACTATAACGACGGCCACTATAATCTTCTTGCGATTCATAATGCTCCCTATCTACCATTTCTATAGCTACAATTTTATAATGCCCCATTTAATAAGCTCACCGTACTGATTTGCCTCGCAGTCCGTAAAGCAGCAGGTCAATGTGCTCGATAAGTACTTGATTGATCATTTCACTTTCTGCCTCACCAATATCCAGCCAACCGGCCTGGCGGCGGATAGTCTCGCGGCCCATGCGAAAGGCCAGCACTTCACCAATCAAGGCATGGGTATGAAGAATCGTTTTGGTCGCACTGGCATCGGCACCAATAAATGCGGCCAGTAGTAGATTGAGTTTTTGGTGTAATGGCGCAATAGCCTGCATATGAATCAGTGGGTAAGCGTCGCTCGGAGAGAGTTGCTCACGCGCCATGATTTTACTTATATTCAACGTTTCTGGCTGCGTCATTAGATGGCTGAATTCCAGCAACCCACGGCGAATAAAATGCAACTGTTGCTCGGCCGTTTGTGCGTGAATCGGTTGTTGGAGAAATTGGTCAATCTCTTGCGCCAACGGTGAAAAGGTCTGCTGAATGAAATCTGCTATTTGTTGCACGACCGCCAGATACAACCCTTCTTTAGAGTTGAAATAGTAGGTGATGGCTGCAATATTCTGCCCTGACCGCTGCGCGATATCCCGAGTAGTGGCCCCTTTCAGGCCTAACTCACCGAATAATTCGGTAGCCGCGTGAATCAATTGTTGGCGGGCTTGCTCACCACGGCTGGTCACGGGAGCAGATGATATTAAAGAATGAGGTGTGGAATGAGACATAGTCACCATACTCAATAAATTGAAATTAGTTGAATGCCAATGGATAGCTGAACAATAAATCAATCATATGATTAACTTTAGGCCTCCCCAAAGAAGATGTAAAGTCAGCGTGAATAAAAGCCCTGTTTTTGCGATCGGGGATGGATAAATGACAAGTAATAAATCAATTCTCTTGATGTTTGCGCTAATAAAAATCTTAAGAAATGTGTAAATATCCCTTTTCTTGCTAAAGATCTGCTACAATCAGCCGCAATGGTGCACTGCAGTTTGTGCCAATCCTCGTGGTAATGCCTCAATTCATGCCTCGTCTGATAATCTTCCCTTGAAACTGCACCTGACGATATCGTTGGGATTGGGAAGATCTGGAGCTTCTTGTAATATGTCATTTGATTCTCTCGGCCTAAACGCCGACATCCTGCGTGCTGTTGAAGAGCAGGGCTACCTTGTGCCGACACCGATTCAACGTCAGGCAATTCCTGTGGTATTGGAAGGCCGTGATTTAATGGCCAGCGCGCAAACCGGTACCGGTAAAACTGCGGGTTTCACCTTGCCGTTGTTGCAACTGCTTAGTCTGGATCAACAGCCAATTAAAGGCCGTCGCCCGGTACGTGCGTTGATCTTAACGCCGACCCGTGAACTGGCTGCGCAGATTGACGAAAACGTACAGAGTTACAGTAAATATCTGAAGCTACGTTCGCTGGTGGTATTTGGTGGCGTTAGCATTAACCCACAGATGATGAAATTGCGTGGTGGTGTTGATATTTTGGTGGCGACGCCTGGCCGTTTACTGGATCTGGAACATCAGAACGCAGTAGATTTGTCCAAGATTGAGATTTTGGTATTGGACGAAGCTGACCGCATGCTGGATATGGGCTTTATTCACGACATCCGCCGCGTATTGGCAAAACTGCCCGCTAAGCGCCAGAACTTGCTGTTCTCCGCCACCTTCTCAGACGAGATTAAAGGTTTGGCGAGCAAATTGTTGAACAACCCAGCTTCTGTTGAAGTGGCGCGTCGCAATACTGCTTCTGAGCAAATCGCGCAAAGTGTTCATTTTGTGGATAAAAACCGCAAACGTGAATTATTGTCTCAGATGATTGGTGAAGGCAACTGGCAGCAAGTGTTGGTGTTTAACCGCACTAAGCATGGTGCTAACCATTTGGCTGAACAACTGAATAAAGACGGCATTACCGCAGCGGCAATTCACGGTAATAAGAGCCAGGGTGCACGTACTCGTGCATTGGCTGATTTTAAAGACGGTAAAATCCGTGTACTGGTAGCCACTGATATTGCTGCCCGTGGTCTGGATATTGATCAGTTACCCCATGTGGTTAACTATGAATTACCTAACGTACCAGAAGATTACGTGCACCGTATCGGCCGTACTGGCCGCGCGGAACGCACAGGTGAAGCGATTTCACTGGTTTGCGTTGATGAGCATAAACTGTTGCGTGATATTGAGCGTTTGCTGAAGCGTGAAATTCCGCGCATCGCGCTGGATGGCTATGAGCCGGATCCAAGCATCAAAGCTGATCCGATTCAAAATGGCCGTCAGGGTCGTGGTGCACAACGTCCAGGAATGGGCCGTGGTAGCAGCGCGGGTCGCCCACAGAATGGCGGTGGTGCAGCCGGTCGCGGCGATAGCCGTAACAGTCGCCCACGTAGCCAGGCTGATGGTCAACGTCGCCCGGCTGGCCCTTCTTCACGTGGTCGTAGCAGTAAACCCGGCGAATAAGCAGTAATCCCTTTCGCTGATCAAACCGCTTCTTTGAGGCGGTTTTTTTTCATCTGAATCGGCGTGCTTACTGGGTTATTCCTTGTTTTGCACCCCAACTTCCCCGTATCATTGCCGGTCTTTTTTACGGTTATACTGGGCGAGTGCGGATAATGGATCAGGGTAATTAGCATGCGAGTATTATTGGCGCCGATGGAAGGGGTATTAGACTCACTGGTGCGTGAACTCCTCAGCGAAGTGAACGATTATGACCTTTGTATCACCGAGTTTTTACGGGTGGTCGATCAACTTTTGCCGGCAAAATCCTTCTATCGTCTCTGTCCTGAATTACATCATCAAAGCCGTACTCCATCAGGCACCTTAGTTCGCATCCAATTATTGGGTCAATATCCAGAGTGGCTGGCGGAAAACGCGGCTCGCGCAGTAGAACTTGGCTCGTACGGCGTTGACCTCAATTGCGGATGTCCTTCAAAGCTCGTTAATGGTAGTGGCGGTGGTGCCACATTGCTGAAAGATCCTGAACTGATTTATCAGGGGGCCAAAGCGATGCGTGAAGCAGTGCCAGCGCACTTGCCGGTCACTGTCAAAATTCGTTTGGGTTGGGATTCTGGTGATCGTCAGTTTGAAATCGCTGACGCAGTGCAACAAGCTGGCGCGACTGAACTGGCGGTGCATGGCCGCACCAAAGAAGATGGTTACCAAGCCGAGCGCATTAACTGGCAGGCAATTAGCGAGATCCGCCAGCGGCTGACTATCCCCGTGATCGCCAATGGTGAAATCTGGGATTACCAGAGCGCGCAGGAATGCATGAAGGTCACGGGCTGCGATGCCGTGATGCTAGGGCGCGGTGCATTGAATGTACCGAATCTGAGCCGGGTAGTTAAGTATAACGAACCGCGTATGAGCTGGCCTGAAGTGGTCAAGCTATTGCAAAAATATGTGCTGTTGGAGAAACAGGGCGATACCGGCTTGTATCATGTTGCCCGTATCAAACAGTGGTTGGGTTATTTACGTAAAGAATATGCTGAAGCCAGCGATTTATTTAGCGAAATCCGTGCGTTAAAAACCTCAAAAGACATTGCGATTACAATTTTACGGGCGTAGGTTTTCACTGTTTTTATATTCATTAGGCGAATATCTATCTTAAATATAGCCTAAACAAGAATGATTGTTCTTTTGATTTATTTTAAGTATCGCGTTTATAGTGTGCCTGCATTTTAAATGCAGTATCTCGTTAGGCGAGGCTCCTATACAAACACAGGTTACTGATCTGACGACGTCCAGAGACGCCCAAGGTTAGGACAGGTTATATCGGATTAAGGTATAACCCAAAGTAACTTCTGAGAAATCAGATACGTTGTATAGTGCTAAAACTTAGACACGGAGATAGCCATAGAGCACTCTCTAATCTGGTTGCGCCCCTATGTGAGGACTGTTTAGCTAATTTATAACAGTAATAGGGTCATTTATGAGTTCACATCTCGATTTAGCAATACCAAACCAATCCAATCAAGGCGAGGATAAAGAGTCCACCTTAGGTGCCTATATCAGCGATGCTTATATTACGGTATCGGCTGATATGTCAGTCGCTGAGGCTAAAGCCTATTTCTTGCAGAATATTTCAGACAATGAAATACCAACGCAATTGTTGGTAACCAATGGCAAGCAGCATTTGGTCGGCTTACTCTCGGTTAAGAATTTACTGACTGAAGATCAGCCGGATATAAAAGTATTCCAAATTATCAATCAGAGCTATTTCTCACTATCTCCAGATCAGGATCGCCATGAAGCGGCAAGTTTATTGGTAAAAAGCGGTCTGGACATTGTTCCGGTATTAAGCCACGGAAAATTAGTGGGGGTATTACGGGCGAAAGATATTGCCGAATTGATTGAAGATGAAAATACTGAGGATGCCCAACGGCAAGGTGCCAGCCTGCCTCTCGATGAGCCTTATTTGCAAACGAGTCCGATAACATTATGGCGCAAACGCGTTATATGGTTATTACTGCTGTTTGTGGCAGAAGCTTATACCGGAACAGTATTGAAAGCGTTTGAAGAGCAGTTGGAAGCGGCTATCGCTCTGGCTTTCTTTATTCCATTACTGATTGGAACCGGCGGTAACAGTGGTACGCAAATCACCTCGACTCTGGTGCGGGCCATGGCCTTGGGGGAGGTGAGTCTGCGCAATGTAGGGGCGGTATTGCGTAAAGAGATTTCTACTTCTCTTATGGTGGCAACGACTATTGGCCTGGCTGCCTGGATCCGCGCTTGGTTTTTGGGCGTAGGAATGGAAGTCACCATCGTGGTGAGCTTGACTGTTGTTGCCATCACCGTGTGGAGTGCCATTGTCTCTTCTATTATTCCAATGGTATTAAAGCGGATGTCAATTGATCCTGCTGTGGTTTCTGCGCCTTTTATTGCTACCTTTATTGATGGTACGGGCCTGATTATTTACTTTGAAATAGCACAGTTAGTGATGAGTGATTTGGCATAATTGGCTGACAATGAAAAGGCCGCGTGCGGCCTTTCTGATAAACGGCGCGGCTATTTCTTTTTACGCCCGATAAATTTTGCAATACCTAATAGGAATACTGCACCAACAAGAATCAGCAATGCATCAACCCAGAACGTGAGTGATGCTAGATTTTCATCATGGATATCCGCTAAACCTGCCGCTATTAGAAATACACCGAAGAGAATACCAAAGATTGTTGTTCCCATATAAATACCTATGAATCAGTTTTATATCCGTCATACTTCAAGCTGCATCTGCGTTGGCTACGTTCAATCAACTGAATCACTTACACATGTAAGCTCATCGGGTTAATGAGCCTCATCCCTGAGGCTCACCCTGCGGGCAGCATAAATGCTGTTCAAATAGCTTCCCGACCGATTTGTCTCTTGCTTGCCACCGTCCTGCAACTCGAATTATTTAGGGTATATCTAAAAATTATGTTGGTAATTATAGGCTAACAATGAGTCTTATAAGTTTTTTTTCATTATTATTGAGAGTCTGTTTAGATTTATAGCATTAATCTCTCCACCAATTAACGTCACATCCCGCGTAATTTAGCAGCATTGAATTAGCCTAACCCAAATTCGTTCACTATGGCTGCTTGATTGTTTTATAAACAATTACTATCTTTCAAAATAATGCTCACAATCAGTAACTGTTCCTTTCTTTGAAAAATGTTTACCGATGAGTAGCGATTAGGCAGTTTTAATCTTTGTAACAATCATTTGAAGAATGTGTGGTGCGCAGGTCATTGCTGTAATTTATAATGCGCCGGACCAACCACAATCACTCCCGACAACCTGTCTAAGCTGACGAACATGCATGTGAAAATCCGTTTTGCACTATTAAGTTTTTTGCTTTTATCTACCGGTATCAGCGTCGTTCCTTTAGCCACAGCCAGTGGTGGGATGGCTGAAATTAAAGGGAAAGCTCCCTTGGAACTGGCATCCGGCAGTGCGATGGTGGTTGATTTACAAACAAATAAAGTTATTTACGCTAACAATGCAGATGAAGTGGTTCCTATTGCATCAATCACCAAATTAATGACAGCAATGGTGGTGTTGGATGCCAAATTGCCATTGGATGAGATTATCTCAGTAGATATTCATCAAACTAAAGAAATGAAAGGGGTGTTTTCTCGGGTTCGGGTAAACAGTGAGATTAGCCGCAAAGATATGCTGCTACTGGCATTGATGTCATCAGAAAACCGCGCTGCGGCGAGTCTGGCGCATCACTATCCAGGTGGCTATAACGCATTTATTAAAGCAATGAATGTGAAAGCGAAATCTTTGGGAATGACCAAAACACGTTATGTTGAGCCAACTGGCCTGTCGATTGATAATGTCTCGACTGCGCGTGACTTGACCAAGTTACTGATGGCAACCAAACAATACCCACTGATTGGGCAATTAAGCACCACGACTGAGAAAATGGCAACTTTCCGTGATCCTAATTATACACTGCCATTCCGTAATACTAACCATTTGGTTTATAACGATAAATGGAGTATTCAGCTCACTAAAACTGGTTTTACAAACCAAGCTGGGCACTGTCTGGCAATGCGTACCGTCATTGGCAATCGCCCTGTAGCACTTGTGGTGTTAGATGCTTTTGGCAAATATACGCATTTTGCTGATGCAAACCGCCTGCGTAGTTGGATGGAAACCGGTAAAGCAGCCCCGATCCCAGGCGCGGCCAAAAGCTATCGTCAGCAAAAAGATACCCAAGGTCGCTTAGCTCAGGTATCAGAATAGGTATAGAAAACAGTATTCGAATGGCAGAATTTGCAGTCAGACCTGCAAATTCTGCTTAACGTACTGGTGTGATATTTACACCACTCAGATAAACATTAAAAAATTAATTTAAACACGCCAGTAATCGTCAGCAAACCGACAATAAAAATAATGGCGATAATCCACAGTATTATTTTCATTCTGTCTCCCAGATTTAGCTTAATACCGACTAACATGTGTTAGCCGCACCAACCTCGTTGGCTCTAGACTATGACTATAGTTTGTTTGGCAGAATTCAGGAGATAGAGGGCTTGAATTCAGATAATGCCTAATATCGGCTTGATATGGAGCACAGTATCTGTGTGATATTACTTTTTCTGCCAGTTTTTAAGTTTTGAGGTTTTGCCAATCCCTGGATTAAAACTGTTAGTTGGGTCTATCTGTTGGTAAAAATTCTTCAAGGCAGGTTTGGCTATATAGAGGTGCCCCACATTGTGTTCAGCCGGATATTCCGCACCTTTGTCATTGAGCAATGCCAGCATTTTTTGTTTTAATGCCTGAGTATCGACACCTTTCTTCACGATATAGTCTTGATGGAAAACATGACACAAGAAATGACCATAATAGAGCTTGGCGACCAGGCATTGATCTATTTCTGCCGGAAGAGTCTCAAACCACTGTTCTTCATTGCGCGGTAGAGCAATATCGAGAGCCAGAATATCCTCCACTTTGTCGGCGTGAATGGCGTGATAGCGCACGGCGGCACCTGCTGCGGCAAAACGATGTAAAAATGCTTTCTTACCTTCATCAGCGGTACATGTAATGAAATTTCCTTCCACTGTCGCAAAAAAGTCCTTCAAAAATTGCTGTGCTTCAGGAATACCTGCACCTGACATTTTAAGCATCAGATGGTGCTCATATTTACTCCGATATGTCTTAATCCGCTTAGGTAAATGATTGGGCAATACCTGGCTGAAGCCTTGCATTATCCGATCAGTTAAATGGTCGATTAGAAAAGGAACTTTGCTAAGCCGAGCGTCAATTTTACCTTTTAGAGTAAAAAAACGGGGCATATTATTGGTGCCCATGCGGTTTATCATAACAAAGGTATCTTTACCGTATACTTCAGCGATATCAAAAATATCGCGATGCATGTACTCACCGGCTATCGGCAGGTGTTTAAAATCACGTAAAATTGCACGACGTAATTCAGTTAATACCTGAGTTTGATTGGTACCGATATAAAAGACTTGCTGCTGTGTTTCACTGGGGAAAGTATCGAGCCGCACCGCAAATACAGCCAATTTACCGGCACATCCTGAGGCTTCAAATAACCGTCTTGGGTCGGCATTGAAGCGTGAAGGGGTTGGCGCATCAATATCTCTTACTCGCGTGGCATACTCATGATCTGAGGCTTGCTGTGTGCCCTGTGTAATATCGCTGGCACGATATTTCCCCCGTTCCAGCCGTTGCAAAATCTCTTCTGGTGTATTGCCTAAGTTAATCCCTAAATGATTTATTAACTGTAACTTACCTTGATCATCAATCTGTGCGTATAGTGCCATCTCGGTGTAGGCTGGCCCTCTTTGAACCAATGACCCCCCTGAGTTATTACAAATACCACCCACCACCGATGCACCGATACACGAGGACCCAATGACGGAATGAGGTTCACGGCCATAGGGTTTCAGACGTTTCTCCAACTGATTCAGGGTACTACCGGGAAAACCAATAACCTGCTGCCCATCATTTAATAGTTGGATTTGATTGAGGCGCAAAGTATTTAATATAACAATTGGCCGATCATAATCATTACCACTGGGGGTTGAGCCTTCTGTCAGTCCAGTGTTCGCAGCCTGCATGATAACAATGGTATCGGCGGCTACACAGGCTTGTAGCAACTGCCATTGCTGTAATAACGTGGAGGGGAATACCACCGCAAGAGCAGACCCCGCACCAGAGCGAAACCCTGTGCGATAGCGCTCCGTTTGCCGCTCGCCGGTTAACAAGTAGCGCACACCCACGATCAACCGTAACTGGTTCAGCAAGGCTTGCATTTTTTCATCATTGGATTGATTCATTGGTGCCGCTCCCTGTAATGGCATTGATTTTTATTAGTGCTCACCCGCATTAGGTTAATATGAACGTGTTCTGCGGATGCCATGAAGTAAACATGAGGGAGGGAAGGGTTTCCTGATAAATCGCACACTTTGTGAGCTGCATCTCGTTATTAGCGCTTAAATTGTCTTCAACCTTCACCATTTTAGTCGTTTAAACATTACTAACATTAATGATTAATCAGGCGGTTATTCAGCGTATTGAGGTTAGGTTGGCCCATCGGGATACTGATAAATATTTTGATCGTTACATGATGAGGTATAGGATCGGGTTTAATAATTACACTGATTAGTAAGGTATTTATGAGTGAGCATTTTGTTGGTAAATATGAAGTTGAGTTAAAGTTCCATGTATCGAACATCAGTCATTTACATGAAAAACTAGCATTACATCAAGCATTGCCATTTACCCTCAATAATCATGAAAAAGATATCTATCTGGAAGCCAACGGTGGTGATTTAGCGGCTAAACAGATCAGTATGGTGCTACGTGAGATGAACCCGTCAGGTATCCGTTTATGGATAGTAAAAGGGCCGGGAACTGAACGCTGTGAGGCCAGCAATATTGAGGATATAGCGAAGGTGCAAAGCATGCTGGTGACGTTAGGCTATCAGCCCGCATTTGTTCTTGAGAAAATCCGCAGTATCTATTTTATCGGGAAGTTTCATGTCACGGTTGATAGCTTGGCGGGTCTTGGCGACTTTGCTGAAATAGCCATCATGACCGATGATGCTACGGCTCTGGATAGCCTTAAAGTAGAATGCCAGCAGTTAGCCGATAAATTAGGGTTACTGCCACAACAACAAGAAACTCAATCTTACCGGCAGCTATTAGGTTTTTAGTCCGGTTGCGATGTCATGTCGGCCGTGTCGCATACGCATACCACGGCCACACAGCGTTATTTCTTCATCAAAGACTTAAGGTTGGCGAATGGATTATGGGTAGCAACCCCCTGATCATTCTGGGCGTCATCCCCGGCAATTACTGTAGAGCCATATTGGTCTGCTTCGGTGTATTTAGAATGCTCATGATCATGGCAAAAAAGGCATAACATCTCCCAATTACTGCCATCTTCTGGATTATTGCTGTGATCATGATCAATATGGTGAACTGTCAGTTCTCGCAAATTGGAATAAACAAACTCCCGTGAACATTTACCGCAAACCCACGGGAAAATTTTCAGTGCTTTTTCCCGATAACCACTTTCCAAACGGGTGTAATTCTTCGGTATATATGCCATGTGAACCTTCAATTCAACAAGAGATAATGGCTTTATTTTAGCGTGAATTCAGGCAGTAGACTATCAACAATTTGGTTATAGTTATTCAGTTGGCCGTCTATAATCACGTTGGCGCACAATGGAAACATATTGAATCGATTATAAAAAATAGGATTCAAATAATAATCGTTTTCGGCGTATTTTTGAGACTTTTGCTGATGATTTAAAGGAATAAGACGCTTTACACTATGTCATGTTCTACACCGTGGCATGTTTTACATTATCAGCATTAAAGTTATTAGCATGAGATTATCCGTATCCCGCTAATAGGCTTATTTTACGGCAGGCAATACAGTGTGTTTCGCCTGACCCCCTTTGCCGACACAGTTGAGGCGATATGAAAGAATCTGAGGTGCTGGCCGAAGTCAGTAATGAAAACCAGACATTGGTTGCCGTGGTGCAACAGGATAATCGGGTAGTCTACTTCTATATTTATCCGCAGGAAGCATTTGAGGAGCGTTTCCCCGTGCGTGCCTGCTGGGTGAGAAATCTGGTTGCTGCGCCACAATCGGCGGATAATTCCGCTCTTGAGCAAGGATTGGCCCCACGATTAGCCGCAGAATTTTGCCGTAATGTGGCGGGTGAGGCGGAATTGGATGCGCAGTTTATTACCATAGTCTGGTCTGAAAGTGACGACGGTGCAGCATTGTGGTATCAGGGGCAATTGCTGGCGATTATTCCTGGCTGGAGCCTCTATATTGATCACTCCATTAGCTATTCCGCCAGTTGTATTAAAGATAATCCACTGACATTACCCCTCGGATCAGCGTCGACTAATACGCAATATGCCAGTGCGCAAAATACCCGTCAATTTTGGCGGATCTGGCAACAGGAAGAAGGGAATCCGTGGCCTGCCTTGCAAGCTGACTATATGCAGCGTTATGAACAGCACTTTGGCCCATCGGTGAAATATTATGCTATCGATCAGGGAACATGGCCGCCAATGGCTATCTCCCAGCATGAGAAAGAAGGAATATATTATTTTCTGACATTAGGTGTCAGTATTCGTCCTCAACCGTGGGTTGAAATATTATTCAATGATGATGCGACCCAATACCGGCGTCTGGAAATGGCGATTGCAATTGATAGCCAATATATTAATGAGGACAACGCTATCAACATGGCCAGCGCACTGGCGGGATTCGCTCATGTTCCCTGGAGTAAAATAACTTGGCTTGGCGAAGGGCATACACTTGAATCGGCTGTCGCCCCTCAGGGTTACGAAGGTTATATTTTATCATCAGCATTATATGCAGATGCAGATAATCTGACGCTCCCTTACCAACAAGGTGATCCGGTTAATATGTATTGGGTCAGCCCTGTCTTTACGAGTGAACGAGAGTTTGCCCACAGTGGGCCGAATGGTGGATATGATTTGTTGAAAAAACTGAAACAACAAGGGGTTAATCATATATTTTCGCCGCGACAGCCAGTTATTTGATCTGCGTTGAACTTAGCTGGTCTGATTTGCAGATTTTGTTAATCGGGTCTTAACTTAATGATGTTAGCTGCTTTAAGACTGTCAGGTTAAGCTCGTTATGTTTACCTGAGACCTGTGTTTAAGATTGAACGCAAAGCTGAAAGGCGGAGCAAAACAGTGGGTAGTCAAACCAGTTAGCAGCAAATATTAATTTCATGGAGGTGTTTATGGGCATACTATCTTGGATTATTTTTGGTCTTATCGCCGGTATTTTGGCTAAATGGATTATGCCCGGAGAGGATGGCGGTGGCTTTATTATGACCGTTATTCTCGGTGTAGTCGGTGCCCTGGTGGGGGGGTATATTAGCACCTTCTTTGGTATGGGGAGAGTTGATGGGTTTAATTTTGGTAGCTTTGTCGTGGCGGTTGTCGGTTCACTGGTCGTGCTATTTGTCTACCGTAAATTAAGAAGTTAGATACTCATCAATATCCTGTAATTGAGTAAAATATAAGAAAGGTGGCTATTTTTTGTCACCTTTCTCTCATAAAACTTTCATCAAGATGCAATAGAACTATCCGTTAATAGCTCATGACGACAGGCAATCTGAGAGACATGTTATGGGCCAGGCATTACGTAAATTCACTGTGGCTGACTATCCGGCTGCGGTGCAAGAACCGCGTAAGAAGGTACTTGCCGTTAAAGGATTAGTTAAAGCTTACAAATCGCAACACCGCGTTTTGGATGATATAAATTTTGAGCTTCATGCTGGTGAATTTGTCGCAATTATTGGCCGCTCAGGTGCCGGTAAATCAACATTATTACATGTTTTAAATGGCACAATTCCCAGCAGTGCCGGTGAAATCATAAATTATCATGATAATGGTGATACGCAAAATATTACGGCATTAACAACCAAGCAGATGCGTAAATGGCGCGCAAAATGCGGCATGATTTTTCAAGATTTCTGTTTGGTACCCCGTCTTGATGTGATAACTAATGTTTTATTAGGCCGCCTAAGTTATACCTCCACGTTTAAATCATTTTTCAAAATATTTGCTGATGAAGACCGGGCCAGGGCAATTGAGCTATTACAATGGCTTAATATGTTACCTCATGCGTTGCAGCGTGCCGAGAATCTCTCTGGTGGTCAAATGCAACGGGTGGCCATCTGCCGCGCCATGATGCAAAACCCCAAAATACTATTAGCTGATGAACCCGTCGCATCTTTGGATCCGAAAAATACCACTCGCATTATGAATACATTACAGAAAATAAGTGAAAACGATATTGCGGTAGTCGTGAACTTACATTCTGTCGATTTAGTGAAAGACTATTGTACCCGAGTGATTGGCATTGCCCATGGGCGGATTATCTTTGATGGTCATCCCTCAATGCTGAATGATTCTATTATTCAAAATATTTACAGTGACGAGTCCACCGAGCTTTTGCATTAATCCCCACTTATCCCTTTATCCGAATAGGTTATTTTAATGAAAAAAGTATTTTGTCTTACCTCATTAGTGGCAAGTTTGATAGTTTTTAATGCTACAGCAGCGGATGCACCAAAAGAAATTAATCTGGGTATTCTTGGCGGGCAGAATGCGACACAACAAATTGGCGATAATATGTGTGTCAAAGAATTTTTAGATAAAGAGTTAAATGTAAAAACAAACCTACATAATGCCTCCGATTATTCTGGCGTAATACAAGGTTTATTGGGTGGGAAGATTGATTTGGTATTAAGTATGTCGCCTTCTTCTTTTGCCTCTGTTTATATCAAAGATCCTAAAGCCGTTGATATTGTAGGTATTGCTATCGATGATACTGACAAATCACGCGGTTATCACTCTGTTGTTGTTGTAAAAGCTGATAGCCCTTATCAGAAAATTGAAGATTTGAAAGGTAAAGCATTTGGTTTTGCTGACCCAGATTCCACCTCCGGTTTCCTGATCCCTAATCAAAGCTTTAAACAGAAACTTGGTGGGACACCAGATAACAAATATAACAACTTCTTCTCTAGCGTGACATTCTCTGGTGGTCATGAGCAAGATATTCTGGGCGTTATTAATGGGCAATTTGCCGGTGCAGTCACCTGGGCTTCAATGATAGGTGACTATAACACCGGTTACACCAGTGGTGCATTTACGCGCATGATTCGCATGGATCACCCGGATTTAATGAAACAGATCCGTATCATCTGGCAGTCGCCATTGATCCCCAATGGCCCGATTCTCGTCCGCAGCGCATTACCGCCTGAGTTTAAAGCGCAATTAGTGGCTGCGGTTAAAAAGCTGGATAAAGAAGATCACGGTTGCTTTATTAAAGCAATGGGTGGCAAACAGCATATTGGCGAAACATCCCTCAGTGAGTATCAAACGATCATTGATATGAAGCGTGAATTAACTAAAGGTGATCGTTAATTCGGTCCGGCGGATAAAACAAAATAGCTCTGGCTTGCCGGAGCTATTGCTTTTAGGTGGTAGCTTATTTTGAATACTGATTTTAACCACTACTATCAGCAAATTCGTAGTAAACAGAAACGTGAGACGTTGATTTGGTCATTAACGCTGGCAATTATTTATCTTGGTGCTGGAAGTATTGCTGAGTTTAATTTGCATACTGTTTTTATTTCTATTCCGCATTTCTTTGATTATCTAGCTGAAACGATACCCGTACTCCATTGGCACAATTTATTCGCAGATGGTCACACGGAGGGCTCTCTGGCTTATTGGGGTTATCGGTTACCTATTCAGTTGCCGCTGATTTGGGAAACGCTGCAATTAGCAGTGGCATCTACTATTTTATCCGTGGTGGTTGCGGTTATCTTGGCCTTTCTGGCTGCAAATAATACTCAAAGCCCGCCTTGGTTACGGTTATCTATTCGAACTTTCGTGGCATTTTTACGCACCATGCCGGAATTGGCATGGGCAGTGATGTTTGTTATGGCCTTTGGTATCGGGGCAATCCCCGGTTTTCTGGCGCTGGCATTACATACTATTGGCAGCCTGACTAAGTTGTTCTATGAATCACTTGAAACAGCATCTGATAAACCGGTCCGTGGGCTGGCCGCTTGTGGTGCGGGTAAATTACAACGAATGCGTTTTGCGCTGTGGCCGCAGGTAAAACCGATATTTCTCTCCTATAGCTTTATGCGCCTGGAGATAAATTTCCGCCAATCGACCATTTTAGGGCTGGTTGGCGCTGGCGGGATTGGGCAGGAGTTGATGACGTCAATAAAGTTGGACCGCTATGATCAGGTGAGCATGACATTGCTGCTGATTATTATTGTGGTATCGCTGTTGGATTACGCCTCGGGTAAATTACGTCAGCGTGTTGTGGAAGGAGCTTCATAATGTTAACTCATCATTTAACACCGACACAGATATTGGCTCTAAAACAGCAACATCCGCAGTTTTTCTTACAGCAAAAACGATATATCAGGTTAGTTACCGCTATTACTATCGGTATTTTTTTATACTATCTGTTTTTCTTCAAAGTTTTTGGTATCCCTTGGCTGACATTTGCTAATGGCAGCCAGCAAATAAGTCGCTATTTTTTGCGTATGTTTGTTTGGCATGATTTTATCAATTGGCCCTTTAAATACTATTTCAGTCAGATATTTATTACCTTGGCAATTGTATTTGCAGGAACCTTAACCGCGACGGTACTGGCGTTACCGTTATCGTTCCTGGCCGCACGCAACGTCATGTCGACACCGGGATTACGTATTGTTTCCTTTATGATTCGGCGCTTTTTAGATATTTTTCGTGGTATCGATATGGCCATTTGGGGGTTGATTTTTGTTCGTGCCGTTGGGATGGGGCCACTTGCGGGGGTGTTAGCTATTATCATGCAAGATATGGGGTTGCTGGGTAAACTCTATGCCGAAGGACATGAGGCTGTTGATAAATCACCTAATCAAGGTCTGGCTGCCATGGGCGCAAATGCACTACAAAAACACCGCTTTGGCATTTTCACGCAGTCTTTTCCAACACTGTTGGCGTTAAGTCTTTATCAAATCGAGTCCAATACGCGTTCCGCTGCAGTATTAGGTTTTGTCGGGGCCGGAGGGATTGGTTTGGTTTATGCCGAGAATATGCGCTTATGGAACTGGGATGTCGTGATGTTTATTACCTTAATTATGGTTGTGATTGTTATGATTATGGATAATATATCAGCCATATTACGCAGAAAATACATTATTGGTGAGGATATTGCTCTTTATCAATCCCCCAATAATAGTAAGATGAATAGCTGATATTTAGTTGCATGGAAAGATGAAGAAAATATTTAATTTATCGTGGTCTTCCAAGTTGCCTTATTATTGGTTTTTGTTTATTTTATCGGAATTCATACTTTTCGCATTAATCAGATTTGCATTGAGAAAATCAACGTAAATCTATACAATACTGCCCGCTAGACGTGAAAGAAGCCTTTTGTTTTTCTTGCGATATTCGCGCACGTCTACTCTAAATAATAGGAATAGGGCAGTAATATGATGAACAACGATGTGCTCCGTAGTGTTCGCTACATGCTTAACGTAAACGATACCAAGATAGCAGAAATCATTAAGCTGGCTGATTTTGAAGTGAACAATGCGGATGTCGTTAATTTTCTTAAAAAAGAAGATGAGGCCGGTTATCAGGATTGCCCTGATCTGGTAATGGCACATTTCCTTAATGGTTTGATCTTCTTTAGACGTGGTAAAGATGACAAGTTCCCGGCCCCAGCGGTAGAGCCAGTCATTACCAACAATATTGTATTGAAAAAACTACGTGTGGCATTTGAGTTGAAAGATACCGATATGCACGATGTCTTTAATGCGGTTGAATTCCCAGTATCCAAACCTGAGCTAAATGCACTGTTCCGCAAAGAGGGCAGCAAAAACTTCCGCCCATGTGGTGATCAGGTTTTGCGTTATTTCCTGAAAGGTTTGACGCTACGTATCCGTGGTCCTAAAAAGTAAAATTGATCATATCGATATAAGTATCTGATATAGATTATTAATAACAAAACAGGAGTGGCAATTTGGCACTCCTGTTCCTCGTTAAAATTAAGCTCTACTCTTCTCGCCAATCTCTGAATTAACACATTCTGTTTTTTAATTACCTAATCACATACGTCCTCTTATTGTTGCACTATCTGTGCCCGTGCATTGCGCATTATTGGTGCAGACAATTAGGCCGTTTATCTGCTTATTTGGCCACGTTATCTATAATCTTCAATTAAATTATTAAGATATAAAACTGGCATGGCGATTGCGCAGAGTAATCCGATCTTGTGTGTTTTACTCAACGACCAGAGGTTAACGCTATGCAACATCGTAACTTGATTAAGGTTTTTGCTCTTTCAGCTTCGGTTATCAGTATGGGTGTGGCTTTTGGCACGCTGGCTGCCGACACCATCAAAGTAGGTATTTTGCACTCGTTGTCCGGTACGATGGCCATCTCTGAAACGCCATTGAAAGATATGGCTTTGATGAGTATTGATGATATCAATGCTCATGGTGGTGTATTGGGTAAACAACTGGAACCCGTTATTGTCGACCCGGCATCTAACTGGCCACTCTTTGCCGAGAAAGCGCGGCAATTATTAACACAAGATAAAGTCGCTGTTGTATTTGGTGCCTGGACGTCGGTTTCGCGTAAATCTGTATTACCGGTATTTGAAGAGTTAAATGGCCTACTGTTCTACCCAGTACAGTATGAGGGGGAGGAAATGTCGCCCAACGTGTTCTATACCGGCGCGGCACCAAACCAGCAGGCTATCCCCGCAGTGGAATACTTATTAAGTGAAGATGGGGGCGGCGCCAAACGTTTTATTCTGTTAGGGACTGATTATGTTTACCCGCGCACTACCAATAAAATCCTACGTGCTTTCCTGCATACCAAAGGTATTCAGGATAAAGATATCGAAGAGATTTATACCCCGTTTGGTTATAGCGATTACCAAACTATTGTGGGCAATATTAAGAAATTCTCTGCCGATGGTAAAACAGCCGTTATTTCCACCATCAACGGCGATTCAAATGTTCCCTTCTACAAAGAGTTAGCTAACCAAGGTATCAAAGCGACTGATGTACCTGTCATTGCATTCTCTGTGGGGGAAGAGGAACTGCGTGGCATTGATACCAAACCACTGGTGGGGAATCTGGCCACCTGGAACTACTTCCAATCGGTGGATAATCCAACTAACAAGACATTTGTTGAACAATGGAAAGCCTATGCCAAAGCGCATAAGTTGCCGAATGCAGATACTGCTGTCACCAATGACCCGATGGAAGCTACCTGGGTAGGTATGCACATGTGGGCCCAGGCAGTAGAAAAAGCCAAATCAACCGATGTGGATAAGGTTCGTGCTGCGATGGCTGGACAAACCTATCCAGCACCATCAGGATTTACGCTGACAATGGATAAGACGAATCACCATCTACACAAACCGGTGATGATTGGCGAAATTGAGGCTAACGGGCAGTTCAACGTGGTATGGCAAACTGATACGCCAATTCGTGCTCAGCCATGGAGCCCGTTCATCGCCGGAAATGACAAGAAACCGGATCATCCAGTGAAAAGCACTCAGTAACGATGACTCTCCAGGGCCAGGTTTTGTTGGTTCTGGATCTTTTTTGCCACATATCAGTGATGAGTGGGCCTATGAAATCGTTAATTCCTGTTTGGAGTAGAGCAGTCAATTTTTTGCTCAGGCCGCTGATAGGCCTGTTACTGAGTTTTTCAACCTTGGCAACAGCGGGGCCAGCCCATGATTTTGCTGTGGCTAATCGTTCACAGCAAGCCACTATGTTGCAGCAATGGGCGACCGAACCGGATGCTAGCCGATTACCCTTACTGCAAGCACTGAAACAGGAAACCTTGGTGGTTGATAGCACAGGGCAGGCCTTCGTCCAGCATAATCAGAGTTTCACCCCGCTGGAAGGGCAGTTACAACCTGTCGGTACACCAAAGAAAATCTGGCTCAATAACCGCTTACGTATTCTTATTGCTAATGCACTGACGGCTCAACGGCTGGCAAGTGAAGATGAATCAGTGCGCTTGCAAGCGGCACTGGAGTTACAGCAGCAAGCGCAAAGTGATCAATTACCGTTACTTAATCAGCGCCTTAAATTGGAAACGGACAGCAAAGTCAAAGAGGCGCTAAGTATTGCCTTAGCTAATTTACAACTGACCGATAGCAACCCTTTAGTACGCCTGAAGGCCGTGCAATTGCTCGGACAATCAGGTTCGCCACAGACCCAATCTCGTTTGCAAAGTTTAACCGATGCTAAAACCGAGCCTGATGTACAAGTACGTGCGGCGGCAGTCAGTAGCCTGAAACAGGTACAAAATCGATTGATGGTTGGGGATATCATTGGGCAGGTCTTCAGCGGGTTATCACTAGGTTCTATCTTGTTGTTAGCGGCTCTTGGGTTAGCCATCACTTATGGTCTATTGGGTGTTATCAATATGGCCCATGGTGAAATGCTGATGTTAGGGGCCTATTCAGCTTACTTGGTGCAATCTTTGTTTCAGCAGTTAGCTCCCCATTGGTTGGCTCTCTATCCATTGGTCGCCTTGCCAGTCGCGTTCTTTATTACGGCTGGAATCGGCATGGCTTTAGAGCGAACGGTAATTCGGCACCTTTATGGCCGCCCGCTGGAAACCCTGTTGGCAACCTGGGGAATCAGCCTAATGCTGATTCAGAGTGTGCGTATGATTTTTGGCGCGCAAAACTTGGAAGTTGCAAACCCTGCGTGGCTATCTGGCGGGGTACAGATTTTGCCGAATCTGGTTTTGCCATGGAATCGCATCGCCGTTATCGCATTTGTGATCATTGTTCTGTTACTCACCTGGTTGTTGCTAAATAAAACCCGCCTCGGCCTACAGGTACGGGCAGTGACGCAGAATCGAGCCATGGCTGCTTGCTGTGGGGTGGCAACCGGCAGGGTTGATATGCTGGCTTTTGGTCTTGGTTCGGGTATTGCCGGGTTAGGCGGTGTTGCCCTGTCACAACTGGGAAATGTTGGCCCGGAATTAGGGCAGGGCTACATCATCGATTCCTTCTTGGTTGTTGTGCTCGGTGGTGTCGGGCAACTGGCGGGGAGTGTTGTTGCGGCACTCGGGTTAGGCATGCTGAATAAAATTTTGGAACCGCAGATTGGCGCAGTGTTAGGTAAAATTTTGATTTTAGTGCTGATCATCTTGTTTATTCAAAAGCGGCCGCAGGGTCTGTTTGCCCTCAAGGGCAGGGTGAGTGATTAATGAATCAACCTTTAGCGATAACCTTGACGCAAAAAGCACCTGTCATCAGTTTGTCACTAGGTGCTGTGGCTGTTACTGTGCTGATTATTCTGCCTTTTTTAGCACTGCTGCCAGCGGATAATCCACTCGCAATATCAACCTATACCTTAACGCTTATCGGTAAGATCCTATGCTATGCAGTAGTGGCTATCGCACTTGATCTGGTATGGGGATATGCCGGATTACTGTCCCTTGGTCATGGCCTATTTTTCGCACTGGGTGGTTATGCCATGGGCATGTATCTGATGCGTCAGGCGGCAGGTGATGGTTTGCCTGCATTCATGTCTTTTCTATCCTGGTCTGAGTTGCCGTGGTTTTGGAGTGGCAGCCAATATTTTATTTGGGCATTGTGCCTGATCGTCTTGGTTCCCGGTTTACTGGCTTTTATTTTTGGATATTTCGCCTTTCGTTCCAAAATAAAGGGTGTCTATTTTTCTATCATGACGCAGGCGCTGACTTACGCGGGGATGTTACTGTTTTTCCGTAATGAAACGGGCTTTGGCGGTAACAATGGTTTCACTGGGTTTACCACCATGCTGGGCTTCCCGGTATCGGCAACCTCTACCCGTATTGCCCTGTTTCTGGCCACACTCACTTTGTTAATCGCCAGTTTGGTTATGGGTTTTGCGTTGGCCCGCACCAAATTTGGGCGAGTGCTGACCGCCGTGCGTGATGCTGAAAATCGTCTGACATTTTGTGGCTATGATCCGAAAGGTTTTAAACTGTTTGTCTGGACATTATCAGCGGTACTCTGTGCTCTGGCGGGGGCATTGTATGTGCCTCAGGTTGGTATCATCAATCCAAGTGAAATGTCGCCAACCAACTCTATTGAAGCCGCAATCTGGGTTGCTCTTGGTGGGCGCGGGACATTAATAGGCCCGGTATTAGGGGCTGGAGTTGTCAATGGCGCAAAAAGCTGGTTCACCATGGCAATGCCAGAATATTGGCAATTCTTCCTCGGATTGATATTTATCTTGGTTACGTTGTTCTTACCCAAGGGGGTTATCGGGTTACTGCGGCGGGGGAAAGACAAATGAGCCGGTTTCAAATTACGGAACAACTGATTTATCCCGAGATAATTGCTCAAGAACCCGGTGCGTTAGAGCATGCGGCAGACAAATATCGCCAGCAAAGAGACCCGGTATTAACCCTCGAAAATATCAATGTCAGTTTTGATGGTTTTCATGCCTTGCGTGATCTCTCATTGCAAATAGGTGTTGGCGAGCTGCGTTGCATTATTGGCCCGAATGGTGCAGGTAAAACCACGCTGATGGATGTGATAACCGGTAAAACGCGTCCCCAGACCGGTAAGATGACCTATGACCAACATCATGATCTCTCAATGATGAATACGATAGAGATTGCTCAAGCAGGGATCGGCCGAAAATTCCAGAAACCGACTGTATTTGAAGCGCTTAGTGTCTTTGAAAACCTTGAATTGGCGCAAAAAAGCACCAAGACAGTTTGGGCCAGCCTGCGCGCCAAGTTGAACAGTGAGCAACGGGATCAAATTGATGAAACGCTTACTATGTTACGCCTTAGTGAGATGCGACAGCGGCAGGCTGGCATGTTATCTCATGGTCAAAAGCAGTTTCTTGAAATTGGGATGTTATTGGTACAAGACCCCCATTTACTACTGTTAGACGAGCCAGCCGCCGGGATGACCGATGCTGAGACCGCCTATACCGCCGAGTTGTTTAATCAATTAGCCGGGAAGCATTCACTGATGGTCGTGGAGCACGATATGGGGTTCGTCGAGACTATTGCTGATCATGTCACGGTGTTGCATCAGGGCCAGGTGTTGGCCGAGGGGTCATTGGCAGAGGTGCAGGCCAACGAGCAAGTGATCGAGGTATATTTGGGGCGCTGAGCCGCTCTGACTCGGTGTTGCTTCCCCCCTCATTTGGGTTGACCAAACTTCGGGGGATTGCGCCTTGATTCATAGCGGCTGCGCCACTGTGACTCGGTGTTGCTTCCCCCCTTATTTGGGTTGACCAAACTTCGGGGGATTGTGCCTTGATTCATAGCGGCTGCGCCACTGTGACTCGGTGTTGTTTCTCTCCTCATTTGGGTTGACCAAACTTCGGGGGATTGTGCCTTGATTCATAGCGGCTGCGCCACTGTGACTCGGTGTTGTTTCTCTCCTCATTTGGGTTGACCAAGCTTCGGAGGATTGCGCCTTGATTCATAGCGGCTGCCCCACTGTGACTCGGTGTTGCTTCTCCTTCTATATCACGTGATTGGGTTTTGGTGACTAACAGTTAACTGGCTATTTGGGGGCAATATATGCTGCAAGTGAATGAACTTGATCAATATTATGGTGGCAGCCATATCTTGCGTGGCTTGTCATTCGAGGCTGCAATAGGTGAGGTTACATGCTTATTGGGCCGTAATGGCGTGGGTAAAACGACGTTACTCAAATGCTTGATGGGACTTGTGCCGGTCAAAAACGGTAGCATTACATGGGAAGGTAAAAACATTAGCCATCAGTCACCACACCAACGGGTGAAAGGAGGCATTGCTTATGTACCACAAGGCAGGGAAATCTTCCCCAGATTAACGGTTGAAGAGAACATTCTATTGGGGCTTTCGCGTTTTCCTGGCGCTCAGAGCAAGGTGGTACCCGAGAGTATTTATCAGCTATTCCCAGTGTTACACGACATGAGACATCGCCGTGGCGGGGATCTATCTGGCGGGCAGCAGCAGCAGTTGGCGATTGGGCGTGCTTTGGCTTGCCAGCCTCGTTTACTCATTTTGGATGAGCCAACTGAGGGAATTCAACCCTCTGTTATCAAAGAGATAGGTGTAGTTATCAAAAAACTGGCTGCTCAAGGGGATATGGCTATCTTATTGGTTGAGCAGTTTTATGATTTTGCCGCAGAGTTGGCAGATAACTATTTAGTGATGTCCCGCGGCAAAATTATCCAGCGTGGCCACGGTACTGATATGGAGCTAGACGGTGTCCGTGGCTTGGTTGCTATCTGATGGACTCTTATGGGAGGCGTGTCTCTTCGATGGGCAGTGAATCGGATGCTCCCCATTGTGCCCAAGAACCATCATAGAGTGATATCGATGGTGCATTTACTGCCGCCAGCCCCAGAGCCACCACTGCGGCTGTTACGCCAGAACCACAACTGGTAATAATGGGCTTGGTTAAATCCACGCCTTGAGCGGCAAAAATACTTGCCAGTGCTTGTGGCGATTTCAGATTACCATTTTCTACCATGCTCCCCCACGGGACATTAATACTGCCGGGGATACGGCCAAGGCGCAGACCAGGCCGAGGCTCTGGTTCTTGGGCTTTAAATCTGCTGGCTGGCCGGGCATCTATAATTTGTACTTCACTATTTCCCAGTACGGCGACAACCTCATCAACGCTTTTGACCGCAGCACTATTAAAGGCCACCTTGAACACTTGCGGGGTTGGTTTTGCCTGGCCGCTTTCTAATGCATAGCCCGCTTGCCGCCATCCGTTGATACCACCGGCCAATATACGCACGTTTTTGGCGCCAAAAGTACGGAACGTCCACCAAACGCGTGGTGCGGAAAACAGGTTACCATCGTCATAAATCACGAGAACATGCTGTTCACTGATCCCTAATTGACCAACCCTCTCACTGAATTCCTGTGGCGATGGCAGCATATGCGGCAATTCAGTGCTGTTGTCTGCAATTTCATCAATATCAAAGTAAACGGCTCCTGGGATATGCCCTTGCTCGAACTCAGCCTGAATGTCTCTTTTAGGTATCAATCCCGGCGGTGACATTCTGGCATCCAGAATAACGATATCGGTATCATTAGTGTGTTCTGCCAGCCATTGTGGTGTAACCAGAAAAGATGAGTTCATAGCAAGTTACCTGTCAACATTATAAAGGAGCGATGGGATTTATCGCTTCATCTTGGTACCCACTATATAACGAAATTACGCTATTGAAACCCCAACTTGCTAATCATGCGTAACGCCTCGCATTTATTGAAATTTATTATTCAAAAAATTACATAGTAAAAATTTATAATCAATTATTGAGTTTGGAGTGCTATCTGTGAGCTGGGTGCTGATATAAGTATCCTGCTTATGTACGCTTTCATTAACTTTACTGTTTTCTTCGTGGCGCCTCGCAAAAAATAACTTTTAATTTCATTTTATCTTGATGGTGAAATTTTAATTTCGTATAACCATTGCCAAATAAGGCTGCTTTCTCGGGGCTTTAATTTATAAACAGGTAAGGGGAATAAAATGAGAAAAGTTCGAATTGGCCTTATTGGTACTGGTTATATCGGCCGTTGTCATGCCATTGCTTACGCGCAGGTCGCGACTGTTTTTCCACTCAAGGGGCAGCCAGTATTAGAGATGTTGGCCGAAGTCACCCCTGAATTGGCTCAACAACGCGCCGCAGAATTTGGTTTTTCCCGATCTACCGCTGATTGGCGCAAACTGGTTGCCGATCCTGATATTGATGTGGTGGATATTTGTGCACCAAATTTCTTGCATAAGGAGATGGCTCTGGCGGCAATTAGCCATGGCAAACATGTTTATTCAGAAAAGCCGCTGGCGCTTAGTGCTGCCGATGCTAAAGAAATGGTCGATGCAGCACGGGCAAAAGGAGTGAAAACGTTGGTGGGTTTCAATTATATGAAAAACCCAACGAGTCAGTTAGCACGAGAGATTATTGCAAACGGCGAGATTGGTGAGGTTGTGCATTTTTACGGTACTCATAATGAAGATTATCTGGCTGACCCACTTACACCTTTGGACTGGCATTGTACCAAGGCACAGGCGGGTCTGGGGGCTTTGGGGGATTTAGCCGCACACATTGTTAATATGGCTCATTATCTGGTTGGCGATATCGCGAGTGTTAGTGGTGATATGCAAACGGTCATCAGACGACGACCCGACCCGAAAGATCCGTCATCGCTTTTGGCAGTGGAGAATGAGGATCAGGCCAGTGCACTGGTGCGTTTTACCAATGGTGCAATGGGGACCATAGAAACGTCGCGGATTGCTTGTGGCCGCAAAATGGGGCTGACATATGTGGTCACCGGCACTAAAGGTGCGATCAGTTATTCTCAAGAACGGATGGCGGAATTACAACTCTACCGCCATGATGAGCCACAGGCCAGACAAGGGTTTAAAACATTACTTACAGGGCCACAGCATCCAGACTATGCGGCTTTTTGTGTCAGTGCAGGACATGGCATTGGCTTCAACGATCAAAAGACGGTCGAGATCCGCGATTTGATTAACGGTATTGCTGCCGGGGATCGTATGTGGCCAGATTTTGAAGAAGGATGGAAAGTATCGAAAGTATTGGATGCTATTGCCGTCTCTGCCGAGGAACGATGCTGGGTAAATGTCTTAACAGATTGACCATTCTACTATGGCTAACATTTTTAATTCCTAGCATGTCAATGTGAAGAGAGATTATCTAATTCTCAGATTTGCATAGCATCTTAAGTTAGTTAGTAGTGGGCATCATTTAGCTGATACTGGCCCGAATTAGGCTATGTGTGAGTTTTAAATATGCCCACTGCTGGCACTAAACGTAATAATCACGCGACAAGTACTGCTCACTACCTTAGTGACCAGCAACGGGCAAGGATAAAGCAGTTGTCCCGCTCTTGGTTATGGCGGCTGGAACTCCCCACTTGGGTACTGATCGGTGTAATTTACACCGGGTGGTTTGCTGGTGTTATTTATTGGCAGCAATTGGGGCCAGTGTTGGGGAGCGTTCTGCTGATCTTGCTGAGTGCGTGGTATATGTCTCTGCAGCATGAGTTGATTCATGGCCATCCAACCCGTTGGCGGTGGATAAATCAGCTATTTGGAACGTTACCATTTGCGGTGTGGTACCCCTATGGACTCTATCGTGATTCTCATATTCAACATCACCGCGATGAGGATCTGACGCACCCGGAAAAAGATCCAGAGTGTTATTACTACACGGCAACGCAATGGCAATATTTCCATATATTACTCAAAGGTGTTATTCGTTTAAGTAATACCTTTGTGGGGCGGCTAACTATCGGGCCATTACTGGACATCATTAATACCCTCCGCAGCGCAGGCCGGGCTTTTATGTCCGGTGATCGCCCAGCCATATTCATGTGGTTGATTCATTTGGGGCTACTTTACGGGTTACTTCACTGGATGGCAGGCTATGGTATTTCTGCTGTTTTCTACCTACTGGTGATTAGCTATCCGGCACTTAGTCTCACCAAAGTAAGATCTTTTTTTGAACATCGCGCAGCACAAGAGAGTTCCGCGCGCTCAGTCTTGAATGAAGCTGCATGGCCATGGCGCCTGCTATTTCTAAACCTCAATTACCACCTGGTGCATCATGATTTGCCAGCCTTACCTTGGTATGGATTACGCCAAATTTATCTGGAAAACCGTGTTCAATATCAGCAGCGCAGCGGGCAATTTGTCGTGAACGGCTATACTCAATGGTTTGATGCATTCGCTTTTACGGCGTTGGAAATAGAAGTTCACCCATTTTACGATTGCGAGAATAAAACTGTCGCGGCAGAAGAGCGGTCTGGTGTGACTAAAAGCAGTCACCACCGTTCGGCATCAACCTAAATAAATCCGCAGAGGTTAATGCGGATGTGAATTCAGGCGGAAAAATTCTTTGCGGTCTCTCCTATTATTTGAAATTTGCTGTTGTTATATACAGTATTTTATGTAATCTTAACCGAAAGTCTTACTGTTACAACTCGGCTTAAACACTTAACTATCAAATGGTTATGTATCATAGATACCAGTCTGCAAGCCTAATGTAACGCTAATAATATATTTAATATCAATTGGTTATTTGGCTTGTTTGGGACTAAATCTAATATGGTTACTGATTGGTTAAAGGGGTTCTGACCGCGCACCCTGTAAACATTCAGCGACTACATGTATGTAAGAATGAACGTTAACTCACCTTTGAGCACATGAGAGGCAAGTATGGCAATGACCCTAACCCGTGGACGGATTTTTGCATTGGCCGCAATGGTGCTAACGGCATCAACCGGTATATCACAGGCCGCAGATACTGTCCGAGTTGGCTCAAAAATTGATACTGAAGGCTCATTACTGGGCAATATTATTGTGCAGGTACTGGATGCTAACGGGATAAAAACCACCAATAAATCACAGTTGGGCACCACCAAAGTAGTGCGCGGTGCTATCACTGCGGGTGAAATTGATATCTACCCTGAATATACCGGTAACGGGGCTTTTTTCTTCTCGGATGAAAAAGATCCTGCCTGGAAAAATGCGAAAGCAGGCTATGAAAAAGTCAAAGCGTTAGATTACGAGAAGAACAAACTGGTGTGGCTCTCACCGGCTCCTGCAAACAATACATGGACCATTGCGGTACGTCAGGATTTAGCCCAAGCGAATAACTTGAAAACGCTGGAGGATTTGGGCAAATGGATTAATGCCGGTGGGAAATTCAAATTAGCGGCCTCCGCCGAATTTATTGAACGGCCAGATGCGTTGCCCGCTTTCCAGCAAGCCTATGGCTTTAAATTGAATCAAGACCAATTGTTATCATTAGCCGGTGGCGACACTGCGGTGACAATTAAAGCTGCGGCAGAACAGACATCTGGTGTTAATGCTGCGATGGCGTATGGCACTGATGGCCCGGTTGCCGCATTAGGCTTACAAACACTGGAAGACACTAAGGGTGTGCAACCTATTTATGCGCCGACACCGATTATTCGTGAAGCTACACTGAAAGCACATCCAACGATACCTGCTTTGCTTAATCCTGTATTTGCCACCCTTGATGGGCCGACGTTACAACAACTGAATGCCCGTATTGCGGTTGAAGGCCAGGATGCGAAGAAAGTAGCTGCTAATTATCTGAAAGAGAAAGGGTTTATCAAAGGATAACTTCGAGTGTCAGGGATGGCGCTGTAGTTACCTGATTTATAACGTGATTAAATAAACAGGTCAGCCGCTATTACGGTAAAAGTTACCTGTCATGGAGATGGATTTTTATGGCTGTAAAGAACCGGGTCCTGCTAGTACTGGCTATTTTATTGGTCTTATCCGGTATCGGTTTGTCTTTTGTGAGCCATGCACCTAACCGATTGATTTCCGGGCAGGGGATCTCGTTGCTATCGCTAATCAGCGGATCAGGCTGGTGGTGGTTAATTCCTATCTTGATCCTGCTTACCTTTGCATTTTTGAAACAAAATATTCTGCTGTATTGGCTAACGGTGTTACTTGCCGAGTTGCTGTTATTGGGGTTGTTGTTGTTGGCTGGCAAGACCGCCGTACAGCTTGCCGGCGGTGGCGAGAGTCTGGCTCGCACCTCTCTGGGCGGCGGGTTCTGGCTGATGAGTGGGATGAGTCTATTGATTGCCATCGATAGCTTATCTCGTGCCATTGTTAACCCTGTGTGGCGTAGTGCGGCTAATGTTTTACTGCTTCTGCCTGTGGTGATATTGCTCACGATGGGGCAATTGGATCAACTGTCTCTAATGAAGGAGTATGTTAATCGGCAAGATGTGTTTAACGATGCGCTGTGGCAACATCTTCATATTTTACTCGCAACATTGATACCCGCTATTCTGCTGGGTATCCCTCTCGGCTTATTTTGTTTTCGATCTCATCATTTTCAAAGCACTATCTTTTCGACATTGAATATTATCCAAACCATCCCATCTATAGCCTTGTTCGGTCTGCTAATAGCGCCTTTAGCGGGGCTGGCTGCGGCTATCCCCTGGTTGGCAGAGCATGGTGTTAGTGGGATTGGTCTGGCTCCGGCTATTGTGGCACTGGTGCTTTATGCATTGTTGCCATTGGTGCGCAATGTGGTGGCTGGGCTAGAGTCAGTACCTGACAGTGTTGTCGAGTCGGCTCGAGGTATGGGGATGACCCGCAGCCAGTTGTTCTTTCGGGTGCAAATACCCATTGCAATGCCCCTTATTTTATCCGGTATCCGCATTGTTGCGGTGCAAACCGTGGGGCTGGCTGTTGTGGCTGCATTGATTGGCGCAGGCGGGTTGGGGGCGATTGTGTTCCAAGGTTTGCTTAGCAGTGCACTGGACCTCGTGCTGCTTGGTGTTATCCCCGTGATAGTGATGGCGGTCGTGGTTGATTCACTGTTTAAATTTATGGTTATTTTTATGGATACTTCACGTCGATGATTCATTTCCATCAGGTAAGTAAATATTTTGCCGGTAAACGGGCGGTAGATAATCTGACGTTGCAGATAGCCAAGGGGGAGTTTACCGTACTCATTGGTACCTCTGGTTCCGGTAAGTCGACCACTCTAAAAATGATTAACCGCCTTATTGAACATGATGAGGGGGAGATCCATTTTGCCGGTGAAGAAATTCGTAATTATAAACCTGAAGATATCCGGCGGCGGATGGGGTATGCCATCCAATCAATAGGTTTATTTCCGCACTGGACGGTGGAGCGCAATATTGCCACTGTGCCACAGTTGTTGAAATGGCCCCAGGACCGTATTCGCCAACGCGTCATCGAACTACTCGAGCTACTGCATCTGGAACCAGAACAATTTCTCCACCGCTATCCTCATCAATTGTCTGGTGGGCAGCAACAACGTGTCGGTGTGGCTCGTGCCTTGGCGGCTGATCCTGAAGTCTTGCTGATGGATGAGCCCTTTGGGGCATTAGACCCGGTGACGCGCTCGGCACTCCAGTTTGAAATTACCCGTATTCATCAATTATCGGGCCGGACTATCGTGCTGGTGACTCATGATATTGATGAAGCGTTGAGTTTGGCTGATCGCATAGTCCTGATGGATGAAGGCCGAGTCATTCAGCAGGGAACGCCTCTTGAAATGCTAACTCAACCCGCCAATGATTTTGTCCGTGATTTCTTTGGTCGCAGTGATCTCGGCATTAAGCTGTTATCTCTGGGATGGGCTGAGCAACGAATCAGGCGTGGTGAAACGTTAATAGGGCAACCGATTCTCGGTACCACCAGCCTGCGCGAGGCGCTTTCCCTGTTCGTTTCCCGCCAGACCGATAAACTGCCGGTGGCTGATGAAAATGGGCAATCACTGGGTGTACTTTATTTTGCTGATTTGGTGGCAGAGAAGGGGAGCGTGTGAAACCTAATACGGCTCATACCCGCGACACAACACCAACTCGTGATAAAACAGCTATAACGTTTTCATGGGCAGTAGCCTACGTATCACGTTGGCTAAGAAATCCTCTTTGTTGGGCGCTGCTGTTATTGACTGGATTAGTCTTTGGTATGACGTCTTTGCACGGTTTCTTTGCTGCGTTATTTCCTGATCTCGATCGGCCTGTCTACCTGCAAGATACATTCTGGTCACTGGTAGTGGCTCATGTCTTATTGGTGCTGGTTTCCAGTATTATCGCTGTTTTGATAGGTGTGAGTGCAGGTATTGCTGTGACACGCCCCAAAGGGAAAGAGTTTCGCTCAGTCGTGGAAACCGTTGTTGCTATGGGGCAGACTTTTCCACCTGTAGCTGTGCTGGCTATTGCCGTACCGGTGATGGGGTTTAG
The DNA here is from genome assembly GCF_002073315.2 of Yersinia sp. FDAARGOS_228. Lineage (NCBI taxonomy): Bacteria > Pseudomonadati > Pseudomonadota > Gammaproteobacteria > Enterobacterales > Yersiniaceae > Yersinia > Yersinia sp. FDAARGOS_228. The sequence continues at coordinate 3,957,188 of NZ_CP020409.2, read as the reverse complement.
TGAGAAACCCGCGATTATCGCTTTGGTGCTTTATGGTTTATTGCCGATTTTACAAGGAACTATCACTGGTATCGAGTCTGTCTCCCGTGGCATTCATGAGGTGGCAGAAGGGGTGGGAATGAGTGCCAGACAGATTTTGTGGCAGGTTGAATTGCCTCTGGCAGCACCTGTTATCGTTGCGGGTATACGAACTTCGGTCATTATCAATATAGGTACTGCCGCTATAGCATCAACCGTTGGGACGAAAACCTTGGGTTCTCCAATCATTATTGGGCTTAGCGGTTTTAATACGGCTTATGTTATTCAGGGGGCGGTAGTGGTCGCACTATTGGCTATTATTACAGATATGATTTTTGCTCGTTGGGCCAGGCGGCTGTCACGTTGGCGGGAATTACAATCTCTACCAATAGCCAGGCACGATTAATATTTTGGCTGTTTAGTGCTCTGATTAGTAACAGGTGCCTATGTTAATTTCGCTGCCTATGTATGGTGTCGATCCGCAGGATGTTTTGCCTTTTTGGCAGTTATTATCGCAACAACTGCGCCGGTATGGTGCTATAGGGATAGATGACGTTATAGGAATAGGTGGTGTTGCAGGGATAAGTGATCAACTCGTCTGGCCTACTGATTTACTGCAACATTGGCGTGATCCTGATTTGCTGTTGAGCCAAACCTGCGGTTTTCCTCTGATGACGTTATTGCAACAGCAGGTGCAACTGATTGGCGTATTTAGCTATCAATCACCTTATTGCTCGGGGGAATATTACCGTAGTTTGGTTGTGGTCCGTGCTGATGAAAAGGGCCAACAACTGGCAGATTTTCGCCATAGAGTAGTTGCCTACAACAGTACGGATTCTCAGTCTGGATACAATGCACTACGTGCTTTAATTACCCCACTGGCGATCAATGGGCGTTTTTTTTCCCACAGTTTGGCCTCTGGCGGGCATTACCATTCGATCTCGATGATCCAACAGCGACAGGCCGATATTGCCGCAATAGATTGTGTCAGTTTTGCGCTATTACAACGAGCCAATCCCTCAGCCGTTGCCGGTTTAAAAATAATAGCGCAAACCGACGCGGCTCCTGGTCTGCCCCTTATCACGTCATTATCAACGTCGGCACAACAACTTACCCAGATCCGCCAGGCTATTACGGCTACCGTTAATTCTCCTGAAGCCGCGTCTGCCAAAGATAGGTTATTGATAAAATCATTTAGTGTTTTACCGATTTCGGCTTATGACGTAATTAAAAAGATGCAAGAAAAAGCGTTCTCCGCAGGAGTAATAACACTTTGATAAGAAGTGTTATTGGTGTGAGTAAACAAGCCAATCTCCTGCTGAAGCAATCGCTGAGATAAATACTTTACTGTTTAGCACACGAGGCAGTCATTGCCCCGTGTATGGCTCAATAGAAAAACTAAGCGATATCAATTACAACAAGCCGCCACCTTCAACATCAATCACGCTACCGGTCATAAAACTGTTTTCCAGTAATAGTACAAAGGCACTGGCAATATCGACCGGTTGGCCAACTCGGCCGACAGGTAGTGAGGCGGCCATTTTTGTAAACATAGCCTGTCGCTGCTCATTACTCATACTATTATAAGCTTCAGTCGCGGTTACACCGGGGCTGACTACATTGACACGGCGTGGAGCCAGCTCTTTGGCTAACTGCTTCCCGACTGCTTCCAATGCAGCATTAATAGTTGTTTTGATGAACTGGCCGCTGACGAACTTACGTGATAACAACCCTGACGTCAGGGTTATCGACCCCTGTTCGTGCAGATAAGGTAACGCAGATTGTATCGCTCGCAGTGCTCCCCACAGTTTTACATCAAAATTTGCCTGAGCCTCGCGTAACGAGGTGTCAGCCAAAGCGTGTGCTTGCACCACTGGCCCGGCGGTAATAACCAAGTGATCAAAGGCTCCGACCTGTGCAAACAGTCGCTTGAGTGATTCCTCATCAGTCATATCAGCCGATAAGCGCAACATAGCACTATCGTGATCGACCGATTGCGAGCCTGCCGAACGGCGCGAAACCAAGACCACTTTGGCACCCCGACTGATGGCAGCATAAGCCACGGCTGCGCCAATACCACTGTTGCCCCCAAGAATAACCAACTTTTGCTGATTGAGTGGAGAACTGAATTGATGCTGAGATAACATTGTGATGTCCATAATGAGTCCTGTACTTGAATAAGGGTTTCATTCTTCATCTATAGTCATCTATTGAAAGTTGGCGAACAATCGACTAAAAAGACAATCACCTGTAAAGGAAATTTACTAATGATCTCATTTAGCGATTTGGATGTATTTGTTCGAACTGTTGACTGCGGTAGTTTGTCTGAGGCTGCCCGTCGGCTCAATATCACGCCCGCAGCAGCCAGTATTGCGGTTAAACGCCTGGAGTCGCAATTGGGCGTGCGGTTGTTGGCCCGATCAACCCGCAGTTTGCGCCTAACGGAAGAAGGGGCCAGCTATCTCGACAGTGCACGCATTGCATTAGGGGCATTGATTGAAGGAGAGCAGGCCATTCAACGAAAAATAACGGGCTTATCCGGGGTATTACAGCTTTCCGCCCCTTCAGATTTTGGTCGCAATTTATTAGTTGATTGGCTAAATGATTTCAAACGACAACATCCGCATATTCAATTGCATTTGTTACTCAACGATCGCCATGCCGATCTCTTTCGCGAACCGGTAGATATTGCTTTACGTTTCGGCGTGCCTACCGATTCCAGCCTGGTGGCATTGCCCGTTCTAACGCAACATCGGCGTATGTTATGTGCCAGTCCCGCCTATCTTGCTCGCTATGGTGTACCGCAAACACCAGCTCAATTGGCCGCCCATCATTCGGTGTTATATCAGCGCAATGGTCGCCTTTATAACCAATGGCGGCTAATGCGGCAGGGAGAAGAACAAGAGGTGACGATGTCTGGTGAATATGTCAGTGATGACGGTGAGATAGCGCGACGTTGGGCGCTGGCAGGGCTGGGTATTGCCAATAAGGCTGCTATCGATGTAGTCGATGATATCCGAGCAGGGCGTTTGGTTCAGGTATTACCAGGCTGGCTGGGAGAAGCCTTACCCTTAAATCTATTGTGCCCCCACCGCTCGCAGGTGTCAGAGCGGGTCAGGGGTTTACAGACTTTTTTGCAACAACGATGCCGCGATTGGATGGGCGCTTACGGTGATTCCTGACCATTGTTGGATAAGCCCGCAGGGCCAATATCAGACAGTGGGGAGGATTCGCTCGTTTCAGTTTCATGTGGGGTGGTTGAACGGGTATAGATGTTCAACCCGGCGAGAAAAACGCCGCCTAATGAACTCAGTGCCATTATCGCAATCAGGATAATGAGTGCTTTTCTTAGCATAATTTTTTCACTTTTCATCGAAACAGAGGGAATTATAATCTGTTCACTGAATGAAACAACCATGTTACATGGTTGATGCATTTATATTCTGAATAAAATAAACACGTCGGTCGTTGGAGCTTAACGCGGCTTAAACAGAAATTTCCCCAGTGTGACCAATATCACCGCAGAAACAATCACGGCTAATGCACACCATTCCGTCGTTGATAAGCTTTCACCTGCAAAACCAATGCCGAGCAACACCGCGACAACTGGGTTCACATAGGCATAACTGGTGGCTACCGCTGGGCGCACATTCTTTAGCAAGAACATATAAGCGCTAATGGCGAGCATTGAGCCGAAAACAATCAGGTAAAGTAACGAGAGAATGCCACCCATGGTTGGCATTTGTTCCAGTTCCTCACCACTTAGCGTACTGGCAAGTAACAGCACTACACCGGCAACCAGCATCTGTGCGGCACCAGACATGGCCCCACTGGGTAGTGCCAGCCGTGAAGCCCAGACCGAGCCAAATGCCCAACTGGCTGAGGCTAATAATATCAACATTGCCCCCACCGGATTACCTAATAAGTTGCTGCCAGTATTGAGCAAGATGATACCTACCAACCCGAGAGCAATCCCCGACCATTCCAGTTTTGTGTTACGCATCCCCCATAACATACTGAAACACAAAGTGAATAATGGAACAGTCGCCACCATGACGGCGGCAATCCCTGAAGGAACATGTTGGTGTTCGGCGATGGTAACCAGCCCATTACCGATAGCCAGTAATAAGATACCTATCGCACTGGCACCCATCCATTGGCGTAATGTCGGTAGGGCATGACCACGAATGGCTAGAAAGCTGAACAGCAATACGCCAGCAATCAGGTAACGTAAGCCAGCCATCATCAATGGGGGCCAGCTCTCTACCCCGATACGGATGACCAGGTAAGTCGAACCCCAAACGAAGTATAAAGTGAAAAGTGAACCAACCAACAACCACAGATTACGGCTATTTTGCTTAAGCATAATTATTCAATAAAAAAGGGAGCGGTAAAACATCAAGGTATCAGTAAACATGAGAATGGCTGCCGTTAGCAAAGGTTTTTATCATTTTTTTACGTTTTAATTTTTCGTCTGAAATTTACGCAAAAACAGTGAGTTATTCTTGAATATAATAACTGACGAGTTAATAAACAACGGATAGTTTCAGTGTTCTCCATGAAAGCTAAGGTAGCTTCAGGCATGATGCATAAAATCCGATACTCGTGTTGCTGGTTATCTGACAAGGTGAACTATTTATGACATCACAGGCTTTGCCTACCACTAAACTGTTTGATTTTCGAATACTTAATCTGTCGCAGGCATACCTCGGGTTGGTGCTGCTGTTTACTTTGCTCATAATCCCGTTTGCCGATGCCGCTCAGGGGAATACAGTCAGAGGCGACTATGCCTTTTTATCAGCCAGTGAATTGCAGCATAACCAGCAGAGTATTGCGCAAAACCAGGCATCAAAGGAGACCATACGGGCTTATCAGCAGTTGTTACAGCAGGCGGATAAAGCACTGCAACGGCCAGATCAAAGTGTTACTGACAAGAGTATTGTGCCGCCCAGTGGTTCGAAACATGATTATCTCAGTCTTAGTGCCTACTGGTGGCCTGATAGCCAAAAAAATGATGGATTACCTTGGGTGCGCAAAGATGGGCAGATAAATCCAGCCAGTAAAAATGCGGATAGCGATGGCGTGCGATTGGCTGATTTTACCGCTCAGGTACAGGCGTTGACCTTGGCTTGGTATTTTTCTGGCCAGCAAAAATATGCCGATAAAGCGATTAGTATGATTCGAACCTGGTTTATCAACCTACAAACGCGCATGAACCCGAACCTCGATTATGCTCAAGGCGTGCCGGGTATTGCTGCGGGACGTGGAACCGGTGTTTTGGATGGGCGCTACTTTGCAACCCGTATTGTCGATTCACTGATTATGTTGCGGCAAAATACACGCTGGACGGCACAAGATGAAAAGCAGATGCAACAATGGATGACGGAATACTTACACTGGTTGCAACACAGCCCGGCAGGTAAAAAAGAGGCGGCGGCGCAGAATAACCACGGTAATTGGTACACAGTTCAGGTAGCGGGTATTGCTTGGTATTTGCAACAACCACAACGGGTTGCCGAGATGGCTGACTTATTGAAAACTAAACTGGATACTCAGCTCGCTGCGGAAGGCTCGCAACCACTGGAATTGGCACGGACCCGTTCTTTCCATTACAGTTATTTCAGTTTGCAGGCTGCGACGTTGATGGCGCAGTTGGCAGATAAAGTGCAAATCGACCTGTGGCGTTATCAAACACCTAATGGCAGTAGTTTGATTAAAGCGCTTGATTTTATGGCCCCTTATTCTGATGAGCAGACAACGTGGCCCTATCGCAGTCTTGATCACATGGGTGTGCGGTTGGTTCCACTGATGGTTCAGGCAGATAAAGCGTTAGGCGAGAATCGCTACCAGCGGTGGATCAAACAGGCCGACTTTACTGTTATTGCAGGTAAAGAGGGAGCGAAGCGCAAAGGGGCGGTAGCTGAAGCGCTGCGAGATACCTGGTTATTGGCAGTAACCCCTCAGCAAAATAAATAGTGAGTTAAGGTATAAATAAGAAAAAAAGCCGGGAGTTATCCCGGCGTAATAACAGGTAATAAATTCACAATGAAGCATTCAAACAGTAAATCAATGAGGGTCATACCAATGCAAGAAGCTTAGAACTGATAAACTAAACCTAGCGCAACAACGTTGTCAGTATTCAACTTAAGTTTATTATTGTCACTCAGTTGGTTAATTTTATAATCTACATAGGTGGACATGTTTTTATTGAAGTAATAAGATGCACCGATGTCAACATATTTAACCAGGTCAGTATCGCCGATCCCTTCGATATCCTTCCCTTTAGATTGAACATAAGCCAGGGATGGTTTCAACCCGAAATCAAATAAATATTGTGCCACTAACTCTACGTTTTGAGTTTTATTAGCAAAACCACTTACACTTGTTGACGCATTATTAATGGTCGCAGTGCCTGAAATAGGGGTCATATTACGGGTTTCAGCATAGGTTGCGGCTAAATAGACACCGTTGTCATCATATTTCAAACCGGTAGTCCAGGCATCAGCTTTATCGCCTTTACCAAAGTTACCGTTCTTCTGCGCCGTAGTACGGTTAGAAGAGGCATAAGCAGCAGCAACGCTCACGCCAGCACCAATTTCATAACTAGAAGACATGCCGAAGCCGTCGCCATTTTGTTTGGTGGCATCTGCACGGCCGTTATTGCTATCGGTTTCGCTGCCGTTCTTACCCTGATATTGCAGAGAGAATTTCAGCCCATCAACCAGACCGAAGAAATCAGTGTTGCGATAAGTAGCCACCCCAGTAGTACGGCCAGTCATGAAGTTATCGGTTCTGGTGTAGCTGTCGTTACCGAACTCAGGCAACATATCGGTCCAGGCGGCCACATCATATAACACACCGTAGTTACGACCATAATCGATTGAACCTAATTTCCCGTAACGTAAACCCGCAAAAGCTAAACGTGTTTTATTGTCTTTTGTTTCCTGGCTTTCTGCGTAGTTAGCAGCAATGTTATATTCCCACTGGCCGTAACCGGACAGTTGGTCAGTAATTTGGGTGGCACCTTTAAAACCAAAGCGCACGTAAGATTTATCACCGTCACTTTTATTATTATCAGAAAAATAATGCAGTGCTTTGACTTTTCCGTATAAATCCAGTTTATTACCGTCTTTGTTATAAATTTCTGCTGCGTGTGACGTAGTGGCAACTAATAACGCCGGTACCAGGATTGCCAGAAGATTACGTTTCATATTTTTGCCCTGTTTCTCTTATTTAAAAAGACGCGAGTAGTAGATTTTTTTTGCTGTATTCAATATCTGTCTGAATTCGGCCAGCGCAGAATTTTTACCGCATCTGTGTGATATATTTATGACAAATCATAAATAATTGCGACATTGCGTAAATTTCATCCCATTGTCATGGGGGGCGTATCAACTATCACGGCGATGCTTTCGGGCTGACGTGAGCGTTGCGGTGTGGGACAATAGGGCAACACTCAGTTTAGATAAGATATGCATGGCGTTGTCCCCGGCAGTAAAAGAACAAATCAGTCAGTGGTATAAGGCTCTCCAGCAGCAGATCCCGGATTTCATCTCTCGGGCACCGCAGCGCCAGATGATCGCCGAAGTGGCGAAAACGCTGGCCGGTGACGCTGGCCGTCATTTGGCTATTGAGGCCCCGACCGGTGTTGGCAAAACCCTGTCTTATCTGATTCCTGGCATTGCAGTCGGCCGAGCAGAAAGCAAGCCATTGGTGGTCAGTACCGCTAACGTGGCATTACAGGATCAGATTTACAGTAAAGATTTGCCGCTGTTGAAGAAAATCATTCCCGACCTTAAATTCACCGGTGCATTTGGGCGCGGGCGGTATGTGTGTCCGCGTAATCTGGCGGCTATGTGTACCGATGTTTCTGGGCAGGGGGATTTATCCCTGTTTCTCGGCGATGAATTGGCTCCCGCCAATGGTGAGGAACAAGCAACCTGTCTGGCACTGTCTAAGTTACTGAGCAGCCATGTCTGGGACGGGCTGCGCGACCATCATCAGTTGGCGCTCAGTGACAGCCTGTGGACTAAATTGAGTACTGATAAGGCGAATTGCCTTGGGCGTAACTGCCATTATTTTCGTGAGTGTCCGTTCTTTATCGCACGCAAAGAAATAGAAAGTGCTGATGTTGTGGTCGCCAACCACGCATTAGTGATGGCTGCATTGGAAACTGAATCGGTGCTACCCAATCCGAAAGAGTTACTGCTAGTGTTGGATGAAGGCCACCATTTGCCCGATGTGGCGCGCGATGCACTGGAAATTGAAGGTGAGATCACCGCGTTCTTTGCCAATATGCAGTTGGATATGATTGTGCGGCTGGTGGATCAATGCATGGTGCAATACCGGCCTAAAAATCCACCGGGTTTAGCGAATCCAGAACGTCTGAAAGACCATTGCGAGCAGTTGCGCGAGCTGATGTTGAGTGTGGAGCAACAAGTCAGTCAACTGCTTCCTACTGATGGTAATCCGGCAGTATACCGTTTTGAAATGGGTGAGTTACCGGGGAGTTTGACGGAAGATTGTGCCAAATTATTCAAGCTGACAGATGCCCTGCGCGGCTTGGCCGAATTTGTACTCAATGATTTGAGTGAGCAAACCGGTAAGCACGATATTGTGCGTCTGCATCGCGCCATCCTGCAAATGAGCCGTACATTGGGTTATCTGGAGGCCATGAGCAAACTTTGGCGGTTAGCAGCGATGGAAAAAGCCTCGAATGCGCCGATATCCAAATGGGTAACCCGTGATTACCGCGAGAATCAAACACATCTCTATTTCCACTGTGTCGGGATACGTGTCAGTGACCAACTTGATAAAATGTTATGGCGTAAAGTCCCCCATGTGATTGTGACTTCAGCGACATTGCGTTCACTCAACAGCTTTGCCCGCTTGCAAGAGCTTAGTGGCCTGAGTGAGAAGGCCGGCGACCGGTTTGAAACACTGTCATCACCGTTTAATCATATTGAACAGGGGAAGTTGATCATCCCCAAAATGCGTTTCGAGCCGACTATGGCCCATGAGGCTGAACATCTGGCGGAAATGGCGCAATTTTTCCGTGCGCAGCAGGCCAGCGGGCGGCATAAAGGCATGTTGATTTTGTTCAGTAGCCATAGGGCGATGCAAACCTTTCTCAGCCATGTGACGGATCTGCGCTTGATGCTGCTGGTGCAGGGAGATCAACCCCGTTATCGGCTGGTGGAAGAGCATCGTAAGCGGGTTAATAACGGTACCGCCAGTGTATTGATTGGCCTGCAATCATTTGCAGAAGGGTTGGATTTGAAAGGTGAGTTGTTGACCCAGGTTCATATTCACAAAATCTCATTCCCGCCTATCGATAGCCCGGTGATCCTCACGGAAGGGGAGTGGTTGAAGTCGTTAAAACGTTATCCGTTTGAAGTACAAAGTTTGCCAAGTGCTTCGTTTAACCTAATCCAACAGGTTGGGCGTTTGATTCGTAGTAATCAATGCCATGGTGAAATTGTTATTTATGACCGGCGTTTATTAACTAAAGGCTATGGTTCGCGGTTGTTGGCAGCGCTACCTGTTTTCCCGATTGAGCAACCGGAGATGCCTGAAGGGGGGCCGGTATCCGTTGTCAACGTAGTGGCTAAGCCTGCGGCAAAACGAGCAAAACGGAAACGGGGAGTAAAGTAATATTTCCTCTTTTTAATTTATTATTAATACAAATTACTATTTCATCTGAAATCTTTCCCTATGTGTATAAATCCAGTGACTAAGATTATATAAGCCGCTGGTGAGCTGACTCGAACAAGTCAAGCCTGGCAGTACCTCCGGTGTAAATGGCGGATTATTGGTTAGCGGCAACGTTAACTGTTATCGACATGTTTAGCGGGCAGGGGTAAAGCAGAATGAAACAGCTAATGGCAGAGTTTATTGGCACTTTCTGGCTGGTGTTAGGCGGGTGTGGTAGCGCAGTCTTGGCTGCAATGTTCCCAGTGGCGGGTATCGGATTTTTGGGGGTGGCACTAGCCTTCGGGCTGACAGTTGTCACGATGGCATACGCACTGGGGCATATCTCTGGTGCGCATTTTAACCCAGCAGTGTCACTCGGTTTATGGGTAGGAGGGCGTTTCTCTGGCGCACAATTGGTACCCTATATTGTGGCGCAAGTACTGGGGGGGCTGGCGGGGGCGGCTGTTTTGTATTTAATCGCCAGTGGTAAAGTTGGTTTTGATGTCAGTGCCGGATTCGCCAGTAATGGTTTTGGTGTTCGTTCGCCGGGGGGCTATAGCTTACAAGCCGTGCTGGTGGCGGAAGTGGTTCTCACTATGGGGTTTGTGATGGTGATTATGGGGGTGACTGATAAGCCTTCTCCCACCGTTGCAGCGCCGCTGGCTATTGGGTTATGTCTTACGTTGATCCATTTAATCAGTATTCCAGTGGATAATACCTCGGTAAATCCTGCTCGTAGCACTGCTGTGGCAATTTTTGCCGGTGGAATTGCATTGCAACAGTTATGGGTATTCTGGCTAGCCCCATTGGTAGGCGGAGCCTTAGGTGGCGCTATTTACCGGGTACTGTTTAGTCCACCGGAAGAGTTGAACAAGCCACTGTGATTTACCTGTCACTGCTGCAAGTTGTTCCGGCAGTGGCGGGTTTCACCCGCTAGCTAACTACCATGCAGTGCCCCCTCTCTCTTGGCTGCGCAACACGAATTATTTCGGGTATCAATATCACTATTAGTGATAAAGTTTCAGCAATAAGTTACCTGATTTATGTTTAACCGTGATGGACAGGGGAAATACCGCACCATGGATTACAGCAACATTATTAAAGAAATTGGGCGCGGTAAAAATCATGCCCGCGATCTGGAAAAGCCTACCGCCTATGCGTTGTATAAAGCCATGCTGGCTGGGCATGTTCCCGATCTGGAATTGGGGGGCATCCTGATAGCCTTTCGTATCAAAGGGGAGTCTGAGCAGGAAATCCTGGGGTTTTATCAGGCGATGCAAGAGCAGGTCATGTCACTGCGCGCGCCTACGGACTACCCGTTACCGGTAGTGATCCCAAGTTACAATGGCGCGCGTAAACAAGCGAATTTAACACCGTTACTGGCATTACTCCTGTCACGTATGGGGCTGCCCGTGGTGGTACACGGCGTGACCGAGGACAGCAGTCGGGTAACCAGTGCCGAGATCTTCCAACAACTGAATATCCCGTGGTCACTTAACGCCGCCGACGCCCAGCAGCGGCTTGATAGTGGGTTACCGGTATTTATCCCTGTATCAGCATTATCGGCCCAATTAGACCAGCAATTGCAGTTACGCTGGCGAATGGGGGTTAGAAACAGCAGTCACACACTGGCAAAATTGGCAACCCCGTTTATTCACGATAATGCATTGCGCCTTGCCAGTGTTTCTCACCCAGAATATATGCAAAAGGTTGGCGGTTTTTTTCAGGCGATCGGCTCACCGGCACTGCTACAGCAAGGGACTGAAGGGGAGGTTTATGCTAACCCCTCACGCTGCCCACCGATTCATTACATTAACGGGGGAGTGCAGCAAATTTTACTGGAACGTCAGCCAGAACCGGGCGAACTGGTGTTACCCCAGTCGAAAGATGCCGCCATAACGGCACGCTGGATTGAAGGTTGTCTGGCTGGAGAGTGGCCTATTCCTGATGCTATTCAGAAGCAACTAGCATGTTGTCTGGTCGCGGTCGGGCGAGCGGATACTCCCGATCATGCGTTGCAACAGATTAAGACTATGTGAGTTTTTTGCGCGCGCGGCCGCGTAAAGTAGCATCAGATAGCGGCACCAAACTAAGCCAATTTGTTCTGAGCGAGTTGTGGTTATGACATCAGATGAAGTATCCAACCGATAGGATTCACTTTTACTTTGATGGCAATACCCACCACCCGCTCTGCGGCGATTTATGCTATCTTACGCGCCAGAAAATGCCGATCAGAGAGCCAGACGATGGAAAACAAAAAAATATTCCCCAAAGAAAAAAGCGGATTACATCCCCGAAATCGTCATCGCTCACGCTATGATTTTGATTCTCTTTCAGTAAGTTGCCCTGAGTTAGTTCCTTTTCTGGCACCTACTGCCTATGGTGATATTTCTATCGATTTTGCCGATCCTCTGGCGGTCAAAATGCTCAACCGGGCATTGCTGAAACATTTCTACGGCATTGAATATTGGGATATTCCGGCTGATTTCTTATGCCCCCCCATCCCTGGTCGTGCTGACTATGTGCATCATTTGGCCGATTTATTGGCCAGTTGCAATGAAGGGGTTATCCCGCAGGGTAGAAATATTGCGCTGTTGGATATTGGTGTCGGTGCGAACTGCATTTATCCGATTATTGGTCAGCGGGAATACGGCTGGCGTTTTACCGGGACTGATATTGATCCACAAGCCCTCAGTGCTGCAAAAATGGTGGTGTCGATGAACCCGACGCTGAAAAACACCTTGCGCCTTAAACAGCAAAAAGATCCCCAGGCCATTTTCGACGGTATTCTGGCGGTGAATGAACGTTACGATGCCACACTGTGTAATCCGCCGTTCCATGCCTCCGCTGAGGAGGCCGCAGCAACCACGCGTCGCAAGTTACATAAACTGGGTAAAAGTGAAGTTGCCGCTAAACCGGTACAAAACTTTGGCGGGAAAAATAGCGAATTATGGTGTGAAGGTGGCGAAGAAGGGTTTGTTAGCCGTATGGTAGCGGAGAGCGCAACTAAGGCGCAAAACTGCTTTTGGTTCACCTCATTAATCTCTAAAAAGACCACCTTACCGGCAATCTATCATGCCCTGCGCTATGCCAACGCCGTAGAGGTCCGCACCATTGATATGGCACAAGGGCAAAAAGTCAGCCGGTTTGTGGCATGGACGTTCCTGACGCCGGAGCAGCAGGTGGCGTGGAAAGCTGAACGTTGGTAATACCCTTCGTCCTTGACGCCGCAGGGGTGTTGGCTGCGCGCACTTACCCGAATCACTGACTTGAGTCAGCTCATCGGGATGCGTTTGCTGGCCGCCTACCTGCAACGCCAATGACTTTGGGTATTCTTTTCTTCGTCCTTGAGGCGCAAGGTGTTGGCTGCGCGCACTTACCCGAATCACTGACTTGAGTCAGCTCATCGGGATGCGTTTGCTGGCCGCCTACCTGCAACGCCAATGACTTTGGGTATTCTTTTCTTCATCCTTGAGGCCGCAGGGGTGTTGGCTGCGCGCACTTACCCGAATCACTGACTTGAGTCAGCTCATCGGGATGCGTTTGCTGGCCGCCTACCTGCAACGCCAATGACTTTGGGTATTCTTTTCTTCGTCCTTGAGGCGCAAGGTGTTGGCTGCGCGCACTTACCCGAATCACTGACTTGAGTCAGCTCATCGGGATGCATTTGCTGGCCGCCTACCTGCAACGCCAATGACTTTGGGTATTCTTTTCTTCGTCCTTGAGGCCGCAGGGGTGTTGGCTGCGTGCACTTACCCGAATCACTGACTTGAGTCAGCTCATCGGGATGCGTTTACTGGCCGCCTACCTGCAACGCCAATGACTTTGGGTATTCTCTGCTTCGTCCTTGAGGCCGCAGGTATGATCGGCTTATCAACTCAACACAAAAAAATCTGGCGGGGATCATCAAGATGCCCGCCAGCGGTATGCTAGGGTAATGTCAGCCCATCATCAGGAAACGTGTTGCAGGAATTCCCGTAAACGTTCACTTGGTGGATTTGAGATCAGGCTATCCGGGTTGCCATCTTCAGCGACTCGGCCTTTATCAATGAAGATAAGGCGCGATGCCACTTTCTGGGCAAAACCCACTTCGTGAGTCACGATAACCATGGTCATACCTTCTTCGGCCAAATCCTTCATTACCGTCAATACTTCGTGACGCAATTCCGGGTCCAGCGCAGAGGTTGGCTCATCAAACAGCATCAACTTGGGTTTTACCGCCAGCGCACGGGCAATAGCCACACGCTGCTGTTGGCCACCCGATAGCTCTGCCGGATAATGATGGGCACGTTCTTCCAAGCCAACCTTGGTTAACAACGCCATAGCAAGTTTGTTAGCTGCCTCTTTAGACGCACCACGAACGCGAATCGGACCAAAAGCGACGTTTTCCAAGGCTGTCAGATGTGGGAACAGATAAAACTGTTGAAACACCATGCCAGCTTCCTGACGAATCAGGCGCTCATCGACTTTGGGATCATTGACATTCAGACCATCGACAATCAACTCACCACTGGTGATGACTTCCAGCTTATTGATACAACGCAGCAGGGTGGACTTACCCGAGCCGGAAGGGCCAATAATCACCACCACTTCACCTTTGGTGATATTCAGATTGATATCGTGAAGCACCTGGGTTTTACCAAAGTGTTTAGAGACGTTTTTGAATTCAATCATATTATTTTCAGCTTTCTTTCTAACCGGCGCAGAACGAAGCTCAGAGCCAAGGTGATAATCAGGTAGATCACCGCCACCGCACTCCATATCTCCATGGCGCGGAAGTTGCCGGCAATAATTTCCTGACCCTGACGAGTCAGTTCTGCAACGCCAATCACGATAAACAGTGAGGTGTCTTTAATACTGACAATCCACTGGTTACCGAGTGGCGGCAGCATACGGCGCAGGGCCAAAGGGGCAATTACGTAACGCAAGGTATCGCGTTTGGATAAGCCGAGAGCCAGACCCGCCTCGCGGAACCCATTGTGGATTGACAGCACCGCACCACGGGTAATTTCTGCGATGTAAGCCCCTGAGTTAATAATAATGGTAACAACGGCGGCTGAGAAAGGATCGATGCGCACCGGCATCATCATCGGCAATGCAAAGTAGATAAACATCACCTGCACCACAATCGGCGTGCCACGGATCAGTTCAATAAAAACTAATGCGATATTTCTGCTCAGCCAACCGCCATAGGCGCGGGCAAACCCTGCTATAACCCCAATAATCAGGCCGCCAAGCAACCCCAGGACCGAGATCCATAGGGTTAACTTGGCGCCTTCAAGCAGGATTGGGATGGCGGGCCAAATAGCGCTCCATTCAAACTGCATGGATATTCTCCTGGTCTAAAAACGGCAAAATGAATTACTTAGGTTCTACGCCGAACCATTTTTTATAGATTGCAGCGTAAGTGCCGTCTTCTTTCAGAGATTTCAGAGCAACGTTAACTTTGTCACGCAGGTCGCTGCCTTGTGGGAATGCAACACCATACTGTTGAGCTTTGATAGATTCGCCCACTGCTTTGAACTGGCCATTGCCAGCAGTTTTGATGAAGTAAAGGATGTTTGGCGTGTCATGCAAAACGGCATCAGCACGGCCAGTACCTAACTCCAGATAGGCGTTATCGATATTCGGGAATTGGCGCAGGTCTTTGGTTTTGATGTTGGCTTTAGCATAATCCACAGAACCGGTGCCGCTTTTCACTGCCAACACTTTGCCTTTAAGATCAGCTTCGCCTTTGATGTCTTGGTTGTCAGCTTTTACCATCACCAGCAGACCGCTGTTGTAGTAACCATCTGAGAAATCAACGGCTTTTTTACGTTCATCAGTGATAGTGATACCGGCTAGTGCCAGATCCACATTTTTGGTTTGCAGTGCTGGAATGATACCGCTGAAATCCATAGGTTTCAGGGTGTATTTTAAATCCAGTTTCTTGGCGATGGCATCCCATAAGTCGATATCAAAACCGACATATTTATCCCCTTGTTTGAACTCAAAAGGAACGAACGCGGTGTCAGTAGCAACGATCAATTCTTTTTCTGCGGCGTGAGAACTAACAGCAAAGGCCAGCGTAAGTGCGACCAATGAAACTTTGACAAGTGACTTCATAAGTGGGAGTTCCTTTGTACTTTTGTGGATGGAGACCCGTTTTTTATATTTCAGATAGCAATATGAAAAGATCGTGCCAGAAATGCAAGTTATTTAAAAATAACGAAATTATTCTAAGTGATTAGCACGCAATTACTTAGCTGGCACTGTTTGCACCATCATGACTCACCAAAATAGTGCGTTAATATCATTTTGGTGCAACTAATCCATTATTTACTTATTATTAACTCCTTAGTTAATAATATACAATCGATAATCAACATCAATGTAACAATATTGTTAACTATCTCCGATTTTTGTTCGGTAATGGTGCAATAAGGCGGGGATGAGGGAGGGATTGCTATCTGAGTTGGCTGTCTTTACTGCCACGGCGGTTATATCCGGCATGGCTAGCTTGGTGTTTGTCTAATTCATTCTGGCAACTCAGGCAATATTTTACCCCAGCCAGAACATTACGCCGTGCTTCTGGAATAGCTTGGCCACATTCAAGGCAATATAACTCACTCTCACCACTGCCAAGTGCCTGTCTGGCGCGTTGCACCGCATCTTCAATGGTGGAGTCAATTTGATCTTGTACTGCGCCGTCGCCGGCCCATCCACTTGCCATATGACCTCCGTGCGTAGGGCCGGATGACCGGCCCTGTGCCCATAACCGTTAAAATTGCAGGTGCGTTGGCTATTCCCATTACCCGGCCTGTCTTCCTGCATTTTACGATCTATTGGGTATCAAACTGAGTATTACTCAATATTTGACTCGATAAACCACAGGAATTTATCCAGATCACGAGATGCGGCAGTAAACATATCAGCACTGTCTTCATCTTCTACGACTGAAATTGCTTTACGTATATCATTAGCCACTACTGCATAGCGGTCTGCCAGCGCTTTAAGATGTTCTTGCACGCTATGGATATTGGTTGGATAACTTTTCAGCGGTGTTTTGTCATTAATGACTTGTGTGGTTCCGAGCGCGACACCACCGAGTTGTACGGCTCGTTCTGCGAAGGTATCCAGGTGATCAGTGAGGGCGGTGCGGAAGCCATCCAGCATTTCATGCACCGCGATAAAGTTGGCACCGCGCATATTCCAGTGAGCCTGTTTGGTCATCAGCGACAGATCAATAAACTGAATAACCATATGGTTTAATACTTTCACTGTGTCAACTTTGACATGTTCTTCAACATCGTTGCGGGTATAGAGCAGTTCGGAAGATTTTGTTTTTACCAGTTTTGCTGTGCTCATAATAGGTATCCCTTTATTGAGTTGATTACCAATTTCTTCACCGGATTAAGTATAACAAAGATATTTAAATTTGTAGGGTAGATTCGGCCTATCAATTAAATAGTTGATAGTGGTGTTTATTTGTAAATGTAATTTATTGTTTCTTTTTAATAATATTATCATCGCGGTTTTTATGGCTAATTGAAAATAACTATTGCTGTGATTTGTATGGTTTTTATGAGGCCAATATCCATTTGGATGCTTTCAATAATATTTAATGCCACGGATGAGGCGAAGGTGTTATTAATTAATAGCTTGGCGAACATGAGTAATATATATAATGCGATGAATAGTTCCGTACCGGAACGAATCAGCAGGTATGCCAGTCAATAAATTCAACCAGCATACCCGGTATGACTACTGAGCGTGGGCAACAATAAACAAGCGGGGGAATGCCAACAAACGGCGACCATCGGCCTGTTGCGGATAAGCCACATCAATGATTGCCAGATAGTCTTGCAAAAAATCCAATCGCATTGCTTCAGATAGCGGTTCAAGAAAAGGCCGCAAACCTGTGGCACGTAACCAATCGACGATGGCTTGCGCGGAAGGCATCGGGTGGTAATAGGTGGTGCGCCAAATATCTACCCGCTCTGCATTGGGGGCCAGTAAGTCATAATATTGATTGGCGGACAGAACCTTCGCCCGTATTGCCCCTGCCTCCAGTAGTGTTTGCTGCCATGGGGCGTTTTCTGCAACTTCACGCATAGCTCGATGGCTGGGTTCATCCTGATTATCCGGCATTTGGACGGCAAGTATGCCGTGGGTAGCCAGCTTGGAGAGCAATGAGGGGAAAAGCTGCAGGTGGTCGGTTAACCACTGTAACGATGCGTTAGCGTAAATAAGATCTTGTGGTTCAGAAGGTTGCCACTGGCGAATATCCGCTTCAAGAAATGCACATTCTGGCAGGCGCTGTTGCGCACTGGCCAGCATAGCCACCGAGTTATCAATCCCAACCAGTTGCGCCAAAGGAAAACGCTGGTGCAGCAATTGGGTGGAGTTGCCTGGCCCACAGCCTAAGTCGCTGATGTGCTGTGGTTGGGCGGTGCTGATACGGGCGAGCAGATCACTTGCAGGGCGGGTACGCTCGGCTTCAAATTGGCGGTATAACTCAGGATCCCAGTCTTGCATGCATAACCTCCGATAGAAAAAGATCAGTATGCGGCTCTAAGTGAAAGCCGCTAACGCTGCTGCATATCTGTCTATTATAGATCCTGCAATGGCCCGCTAAACAATACCGTACCGGTTGGCTGGTCAGTAGAGGGCCGCTGTGAGGTTCCAGTCTGATGAAACACGGTGATTTCACACCGCCTTTCAGGCAATTTGATCAAGTTGTGGCTTGGGTTTGATAGTCAGAGTAGCCCCGATAGAGGCACTGATTATCGATGCAAGAGCCAACCATTGAACCCATGTCAGATGCTCATTTAAGAATACCAATCCTGAAATGGCCGCCAGCGCGGGTTCCAGACTCATTAACGTGCCAAATGTGCGCGTAGGGAGCCGAGTCAGTGCGACCATTTCCAGTGAGTAAGGTAATGCCGTCGATAAAATGGCGACAGCCAGCGCAACGGGCAGGATTGCGGGATCAAACAGGGCAAGGCCGTTATAAGCCACCCCAATCGGGCAAAATACCAGCGCGGCAATCAGAGAACCCACCGCGACAGTCCCCGGACCGTGGTCACCGCCTGCTTTCTGCCCTGAAATAATATAGAGCGCCCAACAGGCCCCAGCACCTAAGGCACAAGCCGCACCAAATAAATCAATGGTACCAATGTTATGCCCCAGTGGTAATAAGAACCATAGCCCCAGAACGGCCAACCCTACCCAGATAAAATCCACCGGGCGGCGAGAAGAGAACATGGCAACCGCCAATGGGCCGGTGAACTCCAGTGCGACCGCAATACCCAATGGCACCGTTTTTAGTGACAGGTAAAACAAAAAGTTCATTCCGCCTAACGCTATGCCATAAATAAGCAGCGGTAAACGGCTGCCCGCAGCGAATCGCATCCGCCATGGCTTAAAGATGACGAATAAAATAAGTGTGCCAATACCCAGTCGCAGCGAGGTTATTCCTTGCGCGCCAACCAGTGGAAACAAACTTTTCGCCAGCGATGCACCACTCTGGATGGAGATCATAGCAATCACCAGCAACAGAATAGGGACTAAGGGGAGTGAATGTTTGGATGAAGGAGACAAAGACATCCTTTTGAGCCTCAAAGAAAATTGTTAGGTAACCGTCTTTGCCAGTGTAAATGAAATGTCAGCCAAGTGTTTGAAAATCACCAACGGAGTGAAAAAAGAAACGGAAAGCAGTGAAGGAAATAATAAATTTTTAGGATTGCGGTTTTTTAACGCTATTTTTGGTGGTTATTTAAGCGCTAAAACTAAGAATAATCTGGAATGGCTTTTGGTGATGGGAGTCACAAAAAGGTGTAGTATATGGGAAATTCGTAAGCGTATTAACAAGATGGAAGATTCTTGAAACTCTTTGTTACACCAAATAAATGGTTAGACAATCATATGTAGGCAGAGTTTCCTACTATTTATTGTTATAATTTCATGGTGTTTTTGTTTCATCTAAAAATTTGCGTCTTTCGAGGTGGTTATGAATAAAATTGCATGTCTTTCAGCCGTAGCAGCTTGTGTATTAGCAGTGACCGCAGGTTCAGCCTTTGCTGGTCAAAGTACCGTTTCTGGTGGTTATGCCCAGAGCGATTACCAAGGTGTTGCAAACAAATCTTCAGGCTTCAACCTGAAATACCGTTACGAGTGGAGTGATTCCCAACTGGGCTACATCACCTCTTTCACTCATACTGAAAAAAGCAGCTTCGGTGACAGCGCGTCTGTATACAATAAAGCACAATACAACGCTATCACCGGTGGCCCAGCTTACCGCATCAACGATTGGGCTAGCGTTTATGGCCTGGTAGGTGTGGGTTACGGCCGTTTCAGCCAGAACTACCCAACTTCTGCTAGCGACAAAAACAGCACCAGCGATTACGGTTTCACTTACGGCGCAGGTATGCAGTTCAACCCAATGCAAAATGTTGCCCTGGACGTTTCTTACGAACAGAGCCGTATCCGCAGTGTTGACGTTGGTACTTGGGTTGCTGGCGTAGGTTACACTTTCTAAGCGATTGCTTGAGAGTCTGCTTTCACGGTGTCATGCTGTGTCTGATAAAAATCCGCTTTCGGGCGGATTTTTTTCGCCTGTCGTATGGTGCAGGCGCGGTATTTATTCGCGGGTGATAATCATCTAATAACCGCACTTGCGGCATCTGCAATCAGCGCAATTATTTGCTGTGGATGAGAAAGTATTGAGGCGTGGCTGGAGGGCAACTCAATCACTTTTTGGGCTTGGATTCGTGCGGCAAAATCGCGTTGTGTTTCGACCGGTAGCATTCTGTCTTGTGTTGAAATCTGGTACCAACAGGGTTTTACTCGCCAGGCAGGCTGAGCAGACTTGTCAGTAAAAGCACGTGCTGCTAAGGGTTTTTGCACCATAGACATCACCAGTGCTTCATTCTCATCAATGTCATGACACATATTTTCGTGGAACTGGTTAGTGTCAATCCATAGGAATCCATTATCATCCGGGCGAATATAAGCGGCACCAACAGGAGGCTGACGCAATGCAAAAGTACTGGATAAGCTCTCTCCTGCATCCGGGGCAAAAGCGGCGAGATAGACCATACCAACCACATTTTGTAGATGCCCGACTTGCGTGATGACCATGCCGCCATAAGAGTGGCCCACTAATAGCGTAGGGCCATATAATGCACTGGTCAGCTTCATTGTGCGCTCCACATCATCAGCTAATGATGTCAGCGGATTTTGTATCGCAATAACTCGGTGCCCCATGGTGTGCAGCGCTGGGATAATATAGCGCC
The DNA here is from genome assembly GCF_002073315.2 of Yersinia sp. FDAARGOS_228. Taxonomy (NCBI): domain Bacteria; kingdom Pseudomonadati; phylum Pseudomonadota; class Gammaproteobacteria; order Enterobacterales; family Yersiniaceae; genus Yersinia; species Yersinia sp. FDAARGOS_228. Next base: position 3,936,201 of record NZ_CP020409.2, on the reverse strand, counting down.
ACTGCGAGCCGTCAGCCCATGCACCATGTACCAAGACAATATTCAGTTTTGTCGCCATATCTCCCCCATAATGGGCATTAGCCTAAATCATGCATAATATCTTTATGCCGAAATAGCCTTCTTGATGAATAACAATTTCTGCTCATTTACCCGTGTTAATTAAAAATCTTGTTTATAGCCAGATGTTATTAAAGTTAAATAAACCTGTTATTAGATTTAAAGTATAAAGCTCTGGACGCTAATGGCTTTAAGATAAGGATGAAAATGACGTGCTGAATTAATCTATTGGCGATATGCCATCCCTAATAGCAAAGGATACAATATTTTAAATTAACAAAAACAAGAGATTAACTAAAACTTATGTTTTGGCAGTACAGCGTAATTTACTGGTAAAAATGCGATTATATGACACACTATTATTAGCACAGTCTTATTTTTAGTTTCTAGTATGGTTTTAGTATTACGTTAAATAAAGATATATTGTATTTAATCAATGGGTTGTAATAAAAGTAGATTATAATAATGCATAGGTAGTAATAACTAATGGGTTTAAATCATGACGATACTCAGTGAACAAGCGCCACCTTTGCTACATGACACTAAGCTTGAACAGCAGATTTTAAGGCGTTCAATTTTTTGCACTTTATTTATCGCCATTATGGGGATTGTTTTTGGTATCGTATGCGGTTCGATGTCGATTATTTTCGATGGTATGTTCTCTGCTTTAGATGCCGGAATGTGCAGTTTATCGCTATTGGTTTCCCGGTTACTCGGTCAACCCCATAGTCGGCGCTTTCAATACGGTTTCTGGCATGTTGAACCACTGGTTCTGGCTTTCAATGGCAGCTTGCTGGCTTTTCTATGTCTTTACGCATTCGTCAATGCCATCAAGGGAATTGTCGATGGCGGCAGAGAGCTGGAACTGGGGTGGGCGATCGTCTATGCATTAGTGGTCAGTATCTTCTGTTTTACTCTCTTTTTAAAACAGAGCCGTTTAAATAAGCGTGTCAAGTCTGAGCTAATCGCACTGGATACCAAAAGTTGGCTAATGTCGGCATGCATCAGTTCCGCGTTATTAGTGGCCTTTTTGCTTTCATGGTGTATGGAAGGCACCCGCTATGAGCACTTGATAGTTTATACCGACCCCACTGTATTAGCATTGTTAACCTTAATCTTGATACCTGTGCCAATAAAAACGGTCATTTCGGCCGTCCGTGAAGTATTACAGATGACGCCGGACACACTGGATAGCGCCATTGAGAGCTTGATGGATAAATTAATGGCGAAATACAAATTTATTGATTATTCCCATTATGCCACTCGCATGGGGCGGGGGTTATTTATTGAGATTCATGTGGTTATTCCGCCAGAGATGGAGACAAGCGGTGTCAGTCATTTTGACAAATTACGCGATGAAATAGCCAAAGAAATTGGCGAGTCCGGCCCTCATCGTTGGCTAACGATCTCCTTTACCCGCGATGCAAAGTGGTTATAGCGTCACATTAATAGCGGGTCTGGAGATGTGTAAATAAATTAACCAGGGTAATGATTTTTATGAATAAGATGATTATTAATCGCCAGGCAAAACTTAACGCTATTGATACACCACCAAGATTTGATGCTGTTACCAAGGTAGCCATTAACGATGAAACCATCGAATATCGCCAAGCTAAAGTTATTCGTAATATGCGCCGTGCCGATATCGATTATTTATTGGTGTATGCGGACAAAGAGCATGGCGGGAACTTTGAATATCTGGCGGGGTTTATTCCCCGTTTTGAAGAAGCGGCTATGGTGTTACATGTGTCAGGTGAGGTCTATTTATTATTAGGTAACGAGAATTTAAAGCTATCTCACCATGCCAGAGTGAAAAATACCGCAATTCATGTTCCCTATTTTTCATTGCCAAATCAACCGATGGGCAACAATAAAACGCTTACTGAATTATTGGCAGCAACCAGGATTCAGCAGGCTAAAAAGATTGGGGTTGTGGGATGGAAACTGTTTACCAGCAAGTTGGATGATAACAGCCAATTATTTGATATTCCGCATTTTATTTTTGATGCGATTAAGCAGTCTGCTTCACCCGTAGCAACGATTATCAACGCTACCAGTCTATTTATTGGCAGTGATATTGCTGCCAGAGTGACTAATAATGCTAATGAATTGGCACACTATGAATATGGCGCTAATTTGGCGTCTAATTGTATTCTTAACGCATTAGCAGCGGTTGATATCGGCATAACAGAAAAGCAACTTGGCAGTTATCTGGCAGATGAAGGCCAACCGAATAGTGTTGTGATGATTGCAGCGACCGGCACCAGATTTGAACAGGCTAACTTATATCCCAGTGATAAAGCGGTACAACTTGGCGATAAAATATCATTGACCACCGGCTTTAAAGGCGGTTTGAGCAGTAGAACCGGCTATGCGGTGCATCAGGCAGGTGAACTGCCGTACGCGGAAAGAGACTATCTTGCTAAGGTCGCGCTACCTTATTACACCACTGTGGTCGCTTGGCTGGAAAATATTCGTATTGGTATGCCAGGTAAAGAGATGTACGCATTAGTGGATACGGTTTTCCCTAAATCACAATATCATTGGTCGCTCAACCCCGGCCATTTAGTTGCTGATGAAGAATGGTTGTGCTCTCCCATTTATAGCGATTCTGAAGAGAGAATTCGCAGTGGGATGATATTCCAAATCGATATCATTCCTTCGGTAAAAGGTTATGCCGGAGTGAGTGCTGAGGAGTGTATTGCACTGGCTGATCAGCATTTACGTAATGCGCTGGCTGCACAGTATCCTGATGTTTGGCAAAGAATACAAAAACGGCGTAGTTATCTCAGCGATATCCTGAATATCCATCTCAGTAAAGAGGTGCTACCGATGTCTAACACGGTTGGCTATCTGCGACCGTTCCTGCTGGATAAATACAGCGCATTGCAATGTTTTGATGAGTAACAGCACGAATAAGCCAGGGTTTAGGTTATTTATTTAAGGGGCTAATAGCCCCTTTTAGGGGCATCAAGTTTTTACTGCCATAGCCACTTAGCGCCAGATTTAAGCGCTTGCTGAGATTTCGTGCAAAACTGGAGGCGATACTCTTGCCATCTTGTGGCATAATGCGCGCCGAATCACATTTTCTATAATTCTTGAATATCCCTATTCAGTAATCCAATCGAGAGCGAGCTCTGTGCTAAGTACTAACAATATCACCATGCAATTCGGCAGCAAGCCGCTGTTTGAAAACATTTCAGTAAAATTCGGTGGCGGTAATCGCTATGGTCTGATCGGCGCTAATGGCTGTGGTAAATCCACCTTCATGAAAATCCTTGGCGGTGATTTAGTGCCGAGCGGCGGTAACGTATTCCTTGACCCGAATGAGCGTCTGGGTAAGTTACGTCAGGACCAATTCGCCTTTGAAAACAACACAGTGCTGGACACCGTTATTATGGGACACGGCGAACTGTGGGAAGTAAAAGAAGAGCGCGATCGCATCTACGCTATGGCTGAAATGAGCGAAGCAGACGGCTATAAAGTGGCTGATCTGGAAGTTGCCTACGGTGAAATGGATGGTTACAGCGCAGAAGCACGTGCCGGTGAATTACTGCTTGGTGTCGGTATTCCGGTTGAACAACATTATGGGTTGATGAGCGAAATCGCTCCTGGCTTTAAATTGCGTGTATTGCTGGCGCAAGCCCTGTTCTCAGACCCGGAAATTTTATTACTCGACGAACCGACCAACAACTTGGATATCGATACTATCCGCTGGTTGGAGCAAGTGCTGAACGAACGTAGTAGCACCATGATCATTATTTCCCATGACCGTCACTTCCTGAACATGGTGTGTACCCACATGGCGGATCTGGATTATGGCGAACTGCGTGTTTATCCGGGTAACTATGACGAATACATGACGGCGGCGACACAAGCTCGCGATCGTCTGCTGTCAGATAACGCCAAGAAAAAGGCCCAGATTTCTGAGCTGCAATCTTTCGTTAGCCGCTTTAGTGCCAACGCCTCTAAATCCAAACAGGCGACGTCTCGTGCTCGTCAGATTGATAAAATTCAACTTGATGAAGTGAAAGCGTCTAGCCGCCAGAACCCGTTTATCCGCTTTGATCAGGATAAAAAGCTGTTCCGTAATGCGCTGGAAGTTGAACTGTTGACCAAAGGTTTTGATGACGGTCCGCTGTTTAAAAAACTGGATTTGCGCCTGGAAGTGGGTGAAAAAGTGGCTATCCTTGGGCCAAACGGTATCGGTAAATCTACTTTGCTGAAAACCTTGGTTGGGGATTATGAGCCGGATTCTGGTACCGTGAAATGGTCTGAAAACAGTAAGATCGGTTACTATGCGCAGGATCACGCCAGCGACTTTGAAATCGATTTGACGGTATTTGACTGGATGAGTCAGTGGAAACAGGAAAAAGACGACGAGCAGGCTGTGCGCAGTGTGCTGGGCCGTTTGCTGTTTAGCCAGGACGATATCAAGAAGAAAGTACAGGTCTTGTCTGGTGGTGAGAAAGGGCGGATGTTGTTTGGTAAGCTGATGATGCAGCGCCCTAACATCATGGTAATGGATGAGCCAACCAACCATTTGGATATGGAATCGATTGAAGCGCTGAACATGGCATTGGAAATGTACGAAGGCACGCTAATCTTCGTTTCCCATGACCGTGAGTTCGTCAGTTCTTTGGCAACCCGAGTGATTGAAATGACACCAGGCAAGCTGATCGACTTTACCGGTAACTACGAAGACTATCTGCGTAGCCAGGGTATTCAGTCCTGATTAGTTGATTGTGTGTTGATAAGAGAGCTGATGCATTGCATCAGCTTTTTTTTGCGCTAAATAGGCGGCTAATCTTTGCCACAGACTTCACAATGGACATCTTTGGCTAGCTTCATGGTCCGAAACTCTGCCGTTGCGGCGTCATACATCAATATGCGCCCAGATATCACCTGACCATAATCAGCCAACAGTTTTATGGCTTCCATCGCTTGTAAATTACCAATAATACCCACCAAGGGTGACATTACCCCAGCTTCAACACAGGTCAGTGCATTGTCACCGAATAACCGACTGAGGCAGCGATAGCAGGGTTGGTTTGGCTGATAAGTGAAGACACTTATTTGCCCCTCCATGCGAATTGCTGCACCTGAAACCAGTGGTTTATGTTGTGCATGACACAGGCGATTGAGTTGCTCGCGGCTGGTGACATTATCGGTACAATCCAACACCAACTGATGTTCAGCAATGGTTGCCGCGAGTTGTTGGTCATCTAACTGACCATCAATGGATTTCAGTGCCAAATGGGGGTTCATTTCAGACAGCGTCAGTGCCGCAGAGGCCACTTTTGACATTCCGATACGATTATCGCGATGCAAAACCTGCCGTTGCAGGTTAGAAAGCGAAACCGTATCAAAATCCAGCAGGGTAAGGTGGCCCACTCCTGCTGCTGCCAGATATTGTGCGGCTGCGCACCCCAGCCCCCCCAATCCAACGATTAACACCTTAGCGGCATTCAGTTTTTCCTGACCGTCAAAATCAAAACCGCGCAGGACGATTTGCCGGTTATAACGCAGGGCCTGGGCATCGGTCAGTTCTGGCAACATGTCAGCCTCTCCACCATATACAATTTATTGCCCCAATAGCCCGTTAAACAGTTCGATTTCAACTGTTTCACCGACCGAGACTGAGCCGCGCTCGCGTTCCAGCACAATAAAGCAGTTACCTTGGCTGAATGAACTGAATACGTGAGACCCCTGATGGCCGGTAGTACGTACTTCCAATTCACCGTTAGCATTGGTGGAGAAAATACCGCGTTGAAAATCTAAACGGCCAGGGGATTTCTTCAATTTTGTCGCCGCGACCGCGTTGAGGCGCAGTGGTGGACGCCACCCCGCATGGCCGGAGAGTTTAGCAATAAGGGGTTGTACCAACTGATAGAATGTTAGCGCAGCCGAGACCGGATTACCCGGTAAGCCGCAGAACCAGGCGTTATCCAATTTGCCGAAAGCAAACGGTTTGCCGGGTTTTATCGCCAACTTCCAGAAACCGATATCGCCTAACTCTTCCAGCATCTGTTTGGTGTAATCCGCTTCACCCACCGAGACACCCCCACTGCTGATAACAAGGTCAGCGGCGGCATCGGCTTGTTCAAATGCTTTGCGCAATGCGAGTTGATCGTCACGGATCACGCCAAGGTCAACTATCTGGCAGCCTAACTGTTGCAGCATCAACCGTACCGCGAAGCGGTTGGTATCGTAAATCTGTCCTTCGCCTAAGGGCTGCCCGACTGGTTGCAATTCATCGCCGGTAGAGAAAATAGCCACTTTCAGTGTGCGAAACACGGCAATCTCTGCAATGCCTAATGAGGCGAGTAGCGGCAATTGCGCCGCGCCTAATTTTACCCCTGCGGGGAAAACGGCAGCACCTTGTTGGATATCTTCACCCGGCAAGCGGATATTTTGCCCAACCTGCACATGGTTATTGAATATGACACCTTGTTCGCCAGCCACGGCCTGTTCTTGCATGATGACGGCATCGGCTCCCTCAGGAATAGGGGCTCCGGTCATGATTCGCACGCAAGTATTGGCTGGCCACTCACCTTTAAACGGTGCACCGGCAAAAGCCTTACCGGCCACCGGCAGCGGTAATGTGCTGCTAAGCTCATTACAACGCACGGCATATCCGTCCATCGCGGAGTTGGCGAAAGGGGGGACAGCAATCGGTGATGTAATTGCACTGGCGGTGATTCGGCCCGCCGCTTCGGTTAATGCGACGGTTTCTGTTGCTTGCAATGGTGTAACCTGCGACAGCATTTTAGTCAGAGCTTGTTCGAGAGAGAGTAAATCCGAGGTATTACTGTGATCCATGCTGGACTCCGTGGTCAGTGTGCACCGTTAGCTAGAGGTAATTATGGGTGCTGAGCTACCATCAAATAATGGAACCATTATGGCAGAGATTGTCAGGTGGGTGAATGGATGGCGGCGCAAAGAGACGATAGACTGATGCTAGCTTGATCAGTGCTATTATTTTCATGGGTATAAACCTTCGGCAGGCAACACAGGGGTGTGACATGGAGTATCAAAAGATTCTGGAATTCTGGTTTAGTGAGATTGACCCGGCATTGTGGTTCAAAAAGAATGAAGATTTTGATGCTCTGTTACGCAAGCGGTTTGGCCCTGTTTGGCAAGCTGCGTCTAAAGGGGAATTGGCTCACTGGCGGTCTAAAATAGAAGGGCGTTTGGCGGAAATATTGATACTGGATCAGTTCAGCAGAAATCTGTTCCGTGATTTACCCGCGTCATTTTCTTGCGATGGTATGGCGCTGGTCCTGGCGCAAGAAGCGATCAACAGTGGTCAGACGGAACAACTATCTGATATTCAACGCGGTTTTCTTTATCTTCCTTTTATGCATTCCGAATCGGCGCTTATTCATAAACAAGCATTAGAGCTCTTTACTGCATTGGGTGATGACAATCAGCTTGATTATGAGTTACGCCATAAAGCGATTATCGATCGCTTTGGCCGTTACCCACATCGCAATCATATCCTTGGGCGAGTCTCCAGCGCAGAGGAACAGGCTTTTCTTTTACAGCCAGGCTCTGCTTTCTAGACGACAAGGGGAGGCGAGCACATGGTCAGCGAAATCCTGGTGCTGACCATTGATCGTCACTTTCGTTACCGATTGATCCCATTTGTTTTCTGTAGCTCCGCTCACAAGAAAACCTTTATTAAACAGTCGACTTAACATATTTATGTGCTTGAGATCACAAGAGAATTTGAGGTTTTTCCTAAACTGCTCTCCGCACGATAACTCTCATTGAAACGATAATGTTACCAATATATAACAATCTAACAATATAAAATGAGAGTTCAGTGTCTGTGCTTTCTCAGTTCTGAGCTTATGGTGGCATGGACGTTTAACAATATGGCAGACGCATCAATATGGTTGAAACAAATTCATTAGACACTACTGTGGCAGAGGGGAAGGGGGCATCAGCACGTCTGACAGAGAAGGCGGATACTCGGCAACGAATACGAGCCATCGTCGGGGCCTCTTCCGGGAATTTGGTTGAATGGTTTGATTTCTATATTTATTCTTTCTGCGCGCTCTATTTTGCTCCGCTTTTTTTCCCCAGTGATAATCCAACCACCCAATTAGTGCAGACTGCCGGTGTTTTTGCTGCTGGCTTTTTGATGCGCCCGATTGGTGGCTGGCTGTTCGGTTATATTGCTGACAAACATGGTCGCAAGTTATCCATGTTGATTTCGGTCTATATGATGTGCGCCGGTTCGTTGATGATTGCTTGCCTGCCAACCTATGCGTCAATTGGTAGCCTGGCGCCGGTCTTGCTCTTAGTCGCCCGTTTATTCCAGGGGTTATCTGTTGGTGGCGAATATGGCACCAGTGCCACCTATATGAGTGAAGTCGCAGTGAAAGGGCGCAAAGGGTTTTATGCTTCGTTCCAATATGTCACATTAATTGGTGGCCAATTGTTGGCATTATTGGTACTGGTTTTGTTACAACAAACTCTTTCATCAGAGGTATTGCACAGTTGGGGCTGGCGTATTCCTTTTGTTCTGGGGGCACTGTTGGCAGTGGTCGCTCTTTACTTACGCCGTTCACTGAATGAAACCTCGGATGAAAAGACTCGTAATAAGAAAGATGCGGGGAGTTTGAAAGGGCTCTGGAAGAACCGCCGCGCATTTATTATGGTGCTAGGCTTCACGGCGGGTGGCTCTCTTTCTTTTTATACCTACACCACTTATATGCAAAAGTATTTAGTCAATACCGCCGGAATGGATGTAAAAACCGCCAGTTTAGTAATGACGGCTGCATTATTTATTTTTATGCTAGTGCAGCCCTTATTTGGTGCATTATCCGATCGTATTAGCCGGCGTACATCTATGTTAACGTTTGGCCTATTATCAATGTTATTAACAGTACCTATTCTGCACGCCCTTAAAGGGGTAACCAGTCCATATATTGCGTTTATGCTGATTGTTACCGCCCTGATTATTGTGAGTTTTTATACCTCTATTGGCGGATTACTAAAAGCAGAGATGTTCCCACCGGAAGTGAGGGCACTGGGTGTCGGCCTGTCTTATGCAGTTGCAAATGCCATGTTTGGCGGTAGTGCCGAATATGTGGCGCTATCTCTCAAGTCTTTTGACATGGAAAACAGCTTCTTCTGGTATGTTTCGGCAATGTGTTTCGTCACCTTCTTAGTTTCATTGCGCTTGCACCGCAAAGGGCAAGAGGTTGAGTTATAGTGCGAAACCTACATTAATTGCTGAAGCCATGTGCCAATGTGGCTTCAGCCTGTGGTTGCTAAATAATCCTCAATGGTAGCTAATAATTTCCCGGTACCGCAGCATGTATCATTATATCCCTTGGTATGTCTGCGATTAATAACCCGGTCATGGGGGCAACCGCCATGACAGATAGGAAACCACTTACAGTGGTGCATTTTTTTAGTTGCCTCTATTTCTTCGATTACCGCCTGCTGATTATGTGATGAGTTAGCAAGCAGGTCGGCTAACTCAATATTCAGTATCGAACCATAAATACTATTGGCATCACCTCTATATTTGTCACAGGGAGAGATATCACCATTAGGTTCTAAAGTAATGATTTCTTGTGAGCAATTGCCAGACCAATAACAGGCAGAGAGTTTTTCATCAGGATATTTTAAGGCTTTGATAAAATCCTCGAAAATAGTAATATGTATTTTTTCACGATAATCTTTTATCCAAATAATAAATAGATCTGATAGAAATTTGATGAACTCAGCATAACTGATAAAGTCATTCCCAATATATTCACCCGCAACCAGACGATTGTCTGGAACAATATTAAGGAATTCAATGCCAGTTAAATCTATTGAAATAAAGTAATCCAACATCTCTCTCATGTCTGTTTGATATACTTCCCGGTCGACAACGATAAGTGCACCATATAGTATATTGTAATGCTGTAGTTTTTTTATTCCTATGGCTACCCGTTCAGATGTTCCCTTCCCTCGGTAGTCCACTCGCCGCTTATCATTAACCGCAGGTACACCATCAAGACTGATCCCAACGTTCATTCCTATGCCTTTGATAAACGTTAACCACTCCTCAGAAAGATTCACTATATTTGACTGCATTGTATTGGTGATATATTGCTCAGGGCGTTTAAATTGCTGCTGTAACCAGATAAGTTTTTTGAAAAACAGTGGCTTAAGTAATGTTACTTCTCCACCATGCCATACAAATTCGAATCTATTTACATTCGGAATTGAGAGGATTTTATGTATCGCACGTATTAGTATATCGAATGAAATGCTTTGGTTAGGGCCTTCAGCCCAGGAGTGACAATAGGTACAACGAAGGTTGCATAATCGTGTGGCCTTCAGGACAATCACGAGTTTATCTGCATTTATTGCTTTTACCTCCATATGATGAGTTAACTCTTTATTAAATAGAGTTAACTCATCACCATCCAATAATTGGCTAGCAGGAATCTTCCCGATGAGATAGGCTGATAATGCTTTATATTCACACGAGGTTAATTCCTCCAGTTTTCTAATATTTATGTCTCTAATATTAACGCTATCTATGTTTACGATGGGTATTATATCACGCATGTTGCGCTCCTATTTTTAAGTTAATTTACCATCTCTCATGGTTATTATTCTATTACCATATGTGGCGGCTTCATCTGAGTGTGTAACCATTATTATGGTTGTTCCGGTCTGATTTATTCTGCTTAATTGTTCAAGCACATTTCGGGTGTTTTTACTGTCCAAATTACCGGTTGGTTCATCAGCTAGCAATAATGTTGGATTGGATACCATGGCACGGGCAATAGCGACTCGTTGTTGCTGACCACCCGATAATTGCATTGGTTTATGATCTCTACGATTCTCGATAGCAAAAAGGTTTAAAATCCGATTAACGCGTTCAATACGTTCTTTTTTTGCAACATGGCGATACTTCAGTGGTAACTCAATATTATCGAATGTTGATAAATGTGGAATAAGATTAAATGATTGAAAAATATAACCTATCAACTCACGCCTTACTATAATTCGTTGTGAGTAACTTAGGGATACGACATCCTTCCCTGCTAAGGTAAGTGAGCCACTATCAAGTGAGTCAAACATGCCTATAATGTTGAGCAGAGTCGATTTCCCCGATCCTGATGGACCCATAATTGATACGAATTCACCTTGTTCCACAGCGAGGTTCAGGTGATGAAATACCCGGGTTTTAATTGTTTTTGTTATGAAACACTTTTCTGCATTTTGTATGTTTAGCATATTATTTAAACTCAATTATATTATATTCGTTACTGTTTGAATATGAAGGGATGATAATGCGTTGACCTGAATTTAGTCCTGCTGTTATTTCTGTCTTTTCTGCATTACGGCGTTTAATTTCTACTTTAGTTTTAATTGCATGATCATGTTTTTGTTGGTAGATATAGAGGTAGTTACCCCCATATTTATCTGAAGTAATACTTTCATTGGGTACTAATAATATCTTCTCTTTTTCATCTTGCAATGAGATTTCTATTTCAATAGATTGGCCTCTTTTTAGCGGGAATTTGTTTAATTGAGTCGGTGTCAGCTTTGCCTTAAACCTGCCATTATCAATAACTGTGGAGACCGATTCAATAAGCAGTACAATATCTTGGCCATTTATTTTTGCAATAACACGAGTTTGTGGTTTTATCTTATCTAAGTAATATTCACTCAAAAAGACATTGAAATAATATGAATTGAAATTATCTACGACTGCTATTTTTTCACCAGGTTTTATTTGCTGGCCTAACTCAATGTCCAAAACAGATAAAGAGCCGTCAATAGGCGCAGTTATAACTAATTGATCGATGCCCGTTTCAATCATTCCCATCATTCGTTCAAGTAATAAAATAGAGTCATTAATATTATTTAATTGCTTAGGAAGTGACTTTTGGTTTTTGTTATTATGTTCTAGTAATATCTCACGCTTAGTTTCCCAATTTTTTAGTATATCTTTTTGGTTTTCTAACTCTGATTTTGCAATCATCGATTTTGTATCGAGGACTTGATGCCTGACAAGGTTTTTGCTAACAACCTCGATCTGGTGTTGAGCTTCTTGTAGGCTGAGTTTGGTATCTCGATTATCTTGTTCCAATTGCATTTTCATATTACGCAGATTATTTATTTGTTCGGTGATATCTGCCATTCTGGAGGTTGTTTCTAACATGAAATCATAATTGGATAAACGAACGATTACATCACCTTTGTTAACCGCTTCAAAGGCTTTTTTGGCAATTTCAATGACTTTTCCCCCACGTTCACTTGATATAATCGTGCTTTCCTTCGGTACCGTAATGGCACGTGTAATTAATACGTCCTGAAATTCCTCAGGCTTAACCGTAATGAAAATAGTGTTTTCCCGCGCAACTAATAACGTATTTTGGCTTGTGAATAAAGAGTAAATGTAAAAACAACAGACAATCAGTATAAGTGATACACCTATAATAATTAACTTTATGCGTGAGTTTGTATACGCATTTTTTTCAATTTTTATATCCATGTGTTTATTATTTCTTTTGGGTATTTATGTTGTCATTATTAAAGATCAGCGTAATAGTCATAATGACAACTATGCTAATTATGAAAATAAAAAGTGTAGCAGTGGCATTGACGTATGAAAGATTATCCACAGCATGGTATTGAACCAACCATCGATGCAATAAAAAGAAACCCATCGAGAATGCTATTATAGCAGCAAAAATAATGGGGGCGATATTTTGCTGTATAAAGAAAACGATATGGGTATAAATAGAACCACCAATAGACTCCATTATTCTTAATGTCTTACTGATTCGTTTGGTTTCGGATATACTGATGATTACGGTGCTTATTAATATTAACGAAAGTGAAAGTATGGCAACAAAATTGGCTGTTTTTTGCATAAGTCTATTCGTATTGAAATATGCTTGATGTAAATGTTCCACTGTTTGTATTTGCGTGGGGTTAACACGATATCGCTCAAGTGTTTTTTTTACTTCCCCAAGATCCTGTATATATTGCAATTTTAATGCGCCATATCGTTGGGGCTTGTTTTCAATAAATATCAATAGCGGTGTGGTGCTTTTATTGACATCTGCAAGATAAAAATCATTTATTATTCTAAGAATTCTTATTTTATGCTCAGAGTCATTATCATTAATGTAAAATATGCTATTCAATGTTTCATCATAGGAATGTTGCCCCATTAAAGTCATAAAGGATTGAGTCGCTACCGCATGGACAACATTATCATCATCACTCGGTATTAGTACATTATCATACCCTGCTAATACCTTAACTCCCCTGGTATCAAGGAAGTGTTTATTGGCATTAAGTGTATTTACTGTTACTAACTTGTCTTTCTCTTGCTGATTAAGATGAAATATTGAAGTGTTTGTCCTCGACATGTCAAAGGGTTGCCAGCTACTAAGTGCAATAGACTCTATATTTACAGTATTCTTCAATTCATTTTGTAAACTATTTATTGCTGCTTGAGAGATTAATTCATCACTTAAAGTAAATGTCACTATATCGTCTTTTTTATAACCAAAATCATAATGCTGCATGAAATTATTCTGTGTCAATATTCCTGCCCATAAATAGACCATTATGCCAGCTATTGTTATTTGTATGCATAATGCTCCTTGATGGATGTAGCGTGATATTGGCTGTTGATTATAAATATTATAATGGACGGATTGATTGGGAAAAACGCTAACATATAGATATGTTATATGAGAAATTAAAATTGCTGTATAAACTGAAATCAATGTAAAAAAGAAGGCGGCTAGTAATGTTTTAGTTCCTTGAATAAGAATTAATTCTTTAATTCCTATAGATAACTGTATTAAAACAATCAGAAAGAGTATTGCTAATAGGAGTACAAAAATGGCTTGAAGCAGTGCGATGGAAAGAGATTCAGTCAATAGTTGATAACGTGAGGCTCCGAGCGATTTCTTTATCTGGAAACTATTTTTTTTATTGGTATTTATTACATTGTTAACATTAAAAAAGTTCATGGTGGTTGTTATAAATATAAAAATACCGGCTGCATATAAGCTGTATAAATAGGATTTTGCAATAACTGTGCTGATCTCATCAGGTAACCCATTATCGTAATGGATATCGGTAATATTACGTGCAGACAATTGAATGAACTCTTCGGGGCTAAATGGTGCTCCAGGGAGTTGGGGAGCGTAACGGGTAACGAGTGTATTCAATTGTTCAGAATTGGGTTTTCCTCCTGCGTCCATTGTAATGAAGGCATAGGCGTGCATATCGTACCAATCATGCCTTTTATCATGATAGCCATCTATGAGTTCGGGAGAAAATGCAATCACGGCGTTGGTTTTAAAACGGCTATCCTTATGCAAACTAACCATATCTTTAATGACGAATTGGCCTTTGTTCCCTAAGGTGATAACGTGCCCGACCGGATTATCCAGATGAAGATATTGACGATTAAATTCTGGCGTAATAATAATTTCATTCTGGGTCAGATGGGGGCGGTATTGAGAAATATTTGGTTCATATAGATTAGGTAGATCATTACTCAGTTTATAGGGATTAATGACATTGAAGAAATTCGGACTAACGGCATAAATCTCTACTTTGCTGTGAGTTTGGTCATTCACTTGTAAATCTGTAAATAGACGTAGTGCATAGATAACCTCTTTTATGTTCTTTGCATTCTGCAATGCTGGGATCAATGGGAATGGTACCTGTGCTGATTTTACATCATCACCGTTTGGTAAGTTAAACTGAGTTTCTATGCGATATATCTGTGTGTAGTCATTGTGGTAACTTTCAATATTTCTATCCGTTAAATAAAGCAGTAATACTAAAAATGATGAGAGCATACCTAAAGCCGTTATTATTATCGCTAATATACTTGCCATCGGACTAAGCTTAACATCATTAATGAATTCACTTGTAAACATACAAGAATATCTCACTTTATTTATACACATGATTTCAAACACGTAAGTGTGCTGAATTGCTTTCACTGTTACTGCTATGTGGAACAAGGTTAGGCCATTAATAATTCATGGCCTAACCAATAATTTCTGAATGGTTCATTTTTCTATTCTTCAGCAAAACTTCTTGACCAGTTCCATGCTGTTATTTTGCTTCGCAGGGTATTGTTTTTTATTTTTTCTATTTCATTGTCATTTATATAAAATGCATTATTCTTAAATGATTCTTCTAATGATTGTAACTTACCTTTTAGTGCCATTAAGTGGCTGTGTTTTGTTCCTTTATCATCTGATTGCTTTGAAATATTCATATAGCACCCCATTTAAATAATTATCTTTGAATGTAATTAAGTGCCAGAAGGATTCTGGCTATTTATTTGTAATTCTATTTTTGGAATTTATCAATGTTTTTATTTATAGATATGTTTGTATTGAATGTGATTAACTATCATATTATTTTAATTTTTTGATTGTTAGTTAGGTATGGCTGTAACGGGAACAACTGTGCATTTCTACGTTAAAATAAAAAAAAAGCCCCGTAGGGCTTAAAATAGTTATGATTGATAATCACGTTAATTACATCGATTACGGATGTAAGAATTCTGCATGGAAGCGTAAGTGATCTTCAATAAATGTGGCTATGGTGAAATAGCTATGGTCATAACCCGGCTGAATACGAAGTGTCAGTGGCCAATCGCGTTGCCGTGCCAATTCAGCTAATTTTGCCGGTTGTAGCTGGTCTGCCAGAAACTGATCACTATCACCTTGATCTACCAGCATCGGCAGTTGGGTGTGGGCATGTGTAAGTAAGTGGCAACTATCATATTGCAACCACTGACTCTCATCGGTACCCAAGTACGCAGTAAAGGCTTTGCGGCCCCAAGGCACCTGACACGGATTGACTATCGGCGCAAAGGCCGAGGCTGATTGGTATTGCTGCGGGTTACGCAGTGCTAGCATCAATGCCCCGTGGCCCCCCATTGAATGGCCACAAATAGACTGACGGTCACTCACTCTGAAATGCTGGGCGATCAGCGCCGGTAACTCTTGGCTGATATAATCATACATCTGAAAATGTTTAGACCAGGGCGCTTGTGTTGCGTTGAGATAGAACCCCGCGCCTTGCCCTAAATCATAACCTTCGTCATTCGGCACATCATCGCCACGTGGGCTGGTATCCGGCATAACAAGTACCAGACCCAACTCAGCGGCCACCCGCTGCGCAGCAGCTTTCAATGTAAAGTTTTCATCATTACAGGTCAGACCCGACAGCCAGTAAAGCACCGGTGGCGGGTTGTCATCCCGTAAGGGGGGCAGATAGATGCTGAAGGTCATATTGCAATTCAGGCTGCTGGCGGTGTGGCGATAGCGTTGCTGCCACCCGCCAAACATCCGGTGCTCTTCGAGAAGTTCAAGTGACGTATTCATGCGTTGCCTGCCTCCTTGCCTTATTTGTTTTGTGAAGAATGGGTATCTGAAGAATGATTAAAATGGATCACGGTACGGATAGATTTACCTTCATGCATCAAATCGAAGGCTTCGTTAATTTGATCTAACCCCATGGTATGGGTAATAAAATCATTCAGAGCGAATTTACCGTCCAGATATTGCTGCACGATGCCCGGTAACTCGGAGCGCCCTTTAACACCACCAAATGCTGAGCCACGCCATACACGGCCTGTGACCAATTGGAATGGGCGAGTTGAAATTTCTTCACCCGCGCCGGCAACACCAATGATGACTGATTCGCCCCAGCCTTTATGGCAGCACTCAAGCGCTGAGCGCATGACATTGACGTTACCAATACATTCAAAGGAGAAATCTACGCCGCCATCGGTCAGCTCGACGATCACATCCTGAATAGGTTTATCATAATCTTTCGGGTTAATCAGGTCTGTTGCGCCTAGTTTGCGGGCCAGCTCGAATTTACTGGTATTGAGATCAATACCAATGATGCGGCTGGCGCCAGCCATTTTCGCCCCAATCACTGCCGATAAACCAATGCCACCCAAGCCGAAGATAGCGACAGTGTCGCCCGGTTTGACTTTGGCTGTGTTCATCACAGCCCCCATACCGGTGGTCACACCACAGCCCAGCAGACAAACTTCTTCTAATGGTGCTTCTTTATTGATTTTTGCCAGTGATATTTCCGGTACCACTGTCAGTTCAGAGAAGGTTGAGGTACCCATGTAATGGAAGATCGGTTGGCCATTTTTAGAGAAACGAGTGGTGCCATCAGGCATCAAACCCTTGCCCTGAGTGCTGCGGATCGCCTGACACAAATTGGTTTTACCGGAGCGGCAGAATTTACATTCACCGCATTCTGGTGTGTACAGCGGAATGACGTGATCACCTACTGCAACGCTGGTAACGCCTTCGCCGATTGCTTCTACAATCCCACCACCTTCATGGCCGAGGATCACAGGGAATATTCCTTCGGGATCTTTGCCTGACAAGGTGTAGGCATCGGTGTGGCATACGCCACTGGCGACAATCCGTACCAGCACTTCGCCTTTCTGCGGTGGCATCAAATCAACTTCTTCAACCGATAGCGGCTGGTTTGGCCCCCATGCGACTGCGGCGCGAGTTTTAATCATCTGCATGGTGTTGCTCCTATAGCTTCTGTGTGATGGGTGTTATATAAATGAATTGTTTATGTATCTAATATGTTGCATGTAACTGTCTGGGCATAAGTCAATATGGCTTGTATAAATTATGGCCGATAAGCGGCAAGCCGTCAGATAAGTCACTGAATCTCAATCTGCTCGATAATCAGTTCTTTTAAGGTACGGACATTGGGGCTAAAGGCATCTTTACGCCAGATAAGCCAAGTTGCGGTATCGGCAATATCAGCCGGTAAGGCATGAACTTGTACCCGTTCATGGCCCGGCAGTAGCGCCAATACGGAATGGGGTATCAATGCCAGCCCGGCACCACTGGCAACACAGGCTAGCATGGCATGGTAAGACTGGATTTCCATAATATGGCCCGGTAAAACACCGGCCTGACGGAACCAACTCTCCAGGCGCAAGCGGTAAGAGCAACTGGGGCGAAAGGCAAACAGTGTCTCATCCGCCGCATCGCGGGCTTGCATAATCGGGGGGTGGTCCAGACAAGAAATGATCACCAATTGTTCGTCAAAAGAGCGGCACCCGTGCAGTTCATCATGTTGAACTGGCCCATCAACGAGCGCTGCCGCCAGTGTCCCGGCCCGTACTTGTTCGATGATTTCACCAGACGTCCCGGTGATAAGCGATAAGGAGACCTTGGGGTAGCGCTGATGATAGGCCGCCAGCAAGTTAGGCAGGCGGGTGGCCGCGGTGCTTTCCATTGAGCCTAACGGGAAGTTACCCGCAGGTTCGCCAGCATGCGTAATGCGCATTGCCTCTTCGCTTAGCGCCAGAATCCGGTTGGCGTAGCAGAGGAAGTTATGGCCCATAGGGGAGAGCCGCAGCCGCTGTTTTTCACGGATAAACAGGTCGGCACCCAGCTCAACTTCAAGTTGGCGCAGACGGGTCGTCAAATTTGAAGGGACGCGGTGCATCTGCTCCGCTGCCCGGGCAACGGAACCGGTTTCTGCTACACAGCAAAACATGCGTAGCTGGGTCAGGTCCATAGGTGTTCTCTTTTTGTGATGAACTTAATGAGCATTATTCATTTTTTGTGATTCTAATGCTCAGGCATGATATTGGCAACTTTCTTTTAACTGTCTGGCAAGGGTCATCTGTCAGCAAGCAATAGGTAGAGTAGATGGCATTGAGAATTGCATTAAGTGGTTTTCTCGCGTTAGTCGTGGCAATGGGGATTGGCCGTTTTGCTTTTACGCCGCAAGTGCCGCTAATGATCGCAGAGCATCAGTTCACCCTAACCGGTGCCGGGTTGGTGGCAGCATTTAATTATCTGGGATACTTGTTTGGCGCTTTTGATGCTATGCGCGCCAGCCGCCATGTGGAGCGCCGTTTATGGCTTGGATTGTGGGGAGTGGTAACGCTTACGCTGCTATCCGCAATAGTTGATGGGGCGTGGTGGCATGGCATGGTACGTTTTGTCATCGGCTGGGCTAGTGGCTGGTCGATGGTGCTTATCGCCGCCTGGACCAATGAACGTCTGGCCCACTTTGGTCGTCCGGCACTCAGTGCCGCAGTATTTGCCGGGCCGGGCGCGGGCATATTCATCAGCGGTATGTTGGCAGTGGTTATTCATAGCTATGGTTTATCGGCCGCTCAAGCCTGGCTGGTCTATGGTGTATTGGCGTTAGTTATTATTGCCATGATCAGCATTAATCTGCCACGTAGTGGGGAGTTGCATCGCCCGCATATTACTGCGGTTCCTCTGACCTTAACGCCCGCACTCAAGCGCCTGGTGTGGAGCTACAGTCTGGCGGGATTCGGTTATATTCTGCCCGCAACATTTTTATCGCAAATGGCGACAGCGCGCTTCCCAGAGAGCCTGTTTGCCCAGTTTGTCTGGCCTGTATTTGGTGGCGCGGCGGTGATAGGGATCACTATCGGTATTTTGACCCGCCACTGCCTGAGTTCGCAAACCCGCTTGGCATTAACGCTCTGGGTGCAGGCATTGGGGGTATTGTGCGCGGAGCTAGTGCCGGGAGTCAGTGGGTTGGTATTAGGTGCATTACTGACCGGTGGTGGTTTCCTGAGTGTAGTGCAACTTTCATTGCAGCATGGTCGAGAGCTGGCTCCGCAACACACCCGCTATATGGCCGGTTTACTGACCACCGGTTATGCGCTTGGGCAACTGGTTGGCCCAATATTATCCGCTATCTCAACGACGTTGACTCAGCGGTTAGAACCAGCGCTGTACGTGGCAGTGGTGGCACTGTTCATCGCGGGTAGTTTGGTTATCAAAACGCCACGTCGTGCTCAGGAAGTGGTTACTGGTTGATTTACGCTACAGTGAATGTACCAAATGTAACTATTTCATCATGATGTAAATAACAATTCGATATGAAGAACAATCACTGGATAATCATTTTGCTCTCAACTAAAGTGGGGAGCAAAATCCGAACGTGATCTACATCATGTTTATGCTGTTCGGAGGCGTACGCCTGCTGGAGAAAAGAATGTCATCGCTAAGTAAAGAAGCTGAGTTGGTTCATGAGGCATTGCTAGCCCGTGGTCTTGAAACCCCGCTGCGCAAACAAGAGTTAGATGCCCAAACGCGTAAAACTAAGATTCAAGCGCATATGACCGAAGTCATGCAGTTGCTGAATCTTGATTTATCTGACGATAGTCTGGCGGATACGCCAAGGCGTATTGCCAAAATGTATGTTGATGAGATTTTCTCTGGACTGGATTACGAAAATTTCCCCAAAATAACCCTGATTCAGAATAAAATGAAAGTCGATGAAATGGTCACAGTACGAGATATCACTCTGACCAGTACCTGCGAACATCATTTTGTCACTATCGATGGTAAAGCCACCGTCGCTTATATCCCCAAAGACAGTGTGATTGGTTTATCTAAAATTAACCGTATCGTGCAGTTCTTTGCTCAGCGCCCGCAAGTACAAGAGCGACTGACACAGCAAATCCTGTTAGCACTACAGACGTTGTTAGGCACCAATAATGTCGCAGTTTCTATTGATGCGGTGCATTATTGCGTTAAAGCTCGTGGTATTCGTGATGCAACCAGCGCGACCACGACGACATCATTAGGCGGGTTATTTAAATCCAGCCAGAATACACGCCAGGAATTCCTGCGTGCTGTTCGTCATAATAGCTAACGTCGCAACGGCTAATTAGCCTTTTCAGAGAGGGTGCCAGTGGGTGCCCGTACACAGGATGTCGGGTATGCGTCAACGCATCGCAACGTTAGACAGTGCGCGAGGGCTGGCCATCCTTGGCATTCTGCTGCTCAATATCAGCGCCTTCGGTCTGTCAAAGGCTGCCTATCTTAATCCGGCCTATCTGGGCCTTCCTTCGCGGTCAGATGCCTGGACTTGGGCCATCCTCGATATAGTGGCACAGGCCAAGTTCTTATCTATTTTTGCCATTCTGTTTGGGGCGGGCCTTGAGCTATTACTTAAACGTGGCAAGGGTTGGATTCGGGCACGACTTTCCTTATTGCTATTACTGGGATTGATTCACGGTATCTTTTTCTGGGATGGAGATATCCTATTTGCTTATGGTTTGATTGGTCTGGTGTGTTGGCGAATGATTCGTGATGCCAAAGATGCCGCCAGTTTGTTGCGTACCGGTGCGGTGCTTTATTTAGTGGGTGTCGCGGTATTGCTGCTACTGGGGTTTATCACCAATGGCGAACCGGGGCGTTTTTGGCAGCCAGGGCCTGCGGATCTGCAATATGAGCAATTTTGGAAGTTGCGTGGCGGGATGGAAGCCTGGAAGAACCGGTTAGATCTGTTCTCATCCAATTTGATTGCCATCGGTGCCCAATATGGCTGGGAGCTGTCTGGCTCGATGTTATTTGGTGCTGGGTTAATGCGTTCTGGCTGGCTACGCGGTGATTTTAGCTTGCGTCACTACCGCTTGCTTGCCGCATGTTTGATACCGCTTTCACTCGTTATCCAAATACCGGGGGTGGCGCTGCAATGGGGAGTGGGTTGGGACTACCGCTGGAGCGGTTTTTTGCTGCAAGTTCCCCGTGAGTTAGGCGCTCCATTACAGGCTGTGGGCTATTTGGCTCTGCTGTATGGCGTCGCTCCGACAATATCCGGTTGGCGTGTCAGCCATTGGTTGGCACAGGTAGGGCGCATGGCCCTGAGTAATTATTTACTGCAAACATTGCTATGTACGCTGATCTTCTATCACTTCGGTTTATACCAACAACTCGACCGACTACAGCTCCTCGCGATTGTTCCACTGGTCTGGCTGTGTAATATCCTATTCTCCCTGCTATGGCTGCGCTACTTCGCTCAAGGGCCGCTCGAGTGGTTATGGCGAAAATTGACCGCCTATGCCTGCGGTCAATCGTTACAACCACGCAACACTAAGCTCTGAATGCATCTGTAAAGTAAAAAGGATTAAGCGGGTTACAAATTTGTATGTAAACGTTTTCTTTCTTGTGACGCATTTCACGTGGCAAATTCAACAAACTGGGTAGGATAGGCCACCTGCCATGCCCAGTTCACGCCAACGCGCGCATGGTTACTTATTCATAGGATAAGGTCATGGCTGCTTTGCATTCATCTGGAAATAGTATCACCATTCGTGATGTGGCCTCACGCGCTGGCGTTTCGCTGGCTACGGTATCTCGTGTCCTCAATAATAGCGCCGCTATCCGGCCAGAAACGCGGGCCGCAGTGCTGAAAGCGGTATCAGAGCTGGGTTACCGGCCAAATGCCAACGCACAAAATCTGGCAACACAGAGCAGCGATACTGTCGGTGTAGTGGTGATGGATGTCTCCGATCCCTTTTTCGGTGCGCTGGTGAAAGCGGTAGACACTGTGGCGCAACGTCATCAAAAATACCTGCTGATTGGTAATAGTTACCATCAGGCTGATAAAGAGCGCCATGCCATAGAGGTGCTACTACGTCAGCGTTGTAACTCATTGGTTGTTCACGCTAAGGCATTGAGTGACAGTGAGTTAATCGCTTTTTTAGATCAAGTTCCAGGTATGGTTTTGATTAATAGGATTATTCCTGGATTTGAGCACCGCTGTGTAGGATTAGACAATGTTAGCGGTGCGCAAATGGCGTGCCGCTTGCTGCTCAAACAAGGCCATCATCGTATCGGCTTCCTCGGTTCTAATCACCCTATTGATGACGTTACTCAGCGCCAAACGGGTTACCTAAATGCGCTTAAGGCCGCCGGTATCAGTGCTCCTGACAGTTGGCGAGCTTTTGGCACCCCGGATTTAGCTGGGGGGGAGCGTGCCATGATTGATTTGCTGGGGCGCAATTTACAGCTTAGTGCGGTATTTGCTTATAACGACTCAATGGCCGCTGGTGCGCTGGCGGTGCTGAAAGAAAACGGTATCAGTGTTCCTGAGCAGTTTTCGCTGGTGGGCTTTGATGATATCCCTATTGCCCGCTATACCAGTCCCAAATTGACCACAGTCCGTTATCCTATTGTTTCTATGGCAACTTTGGCCACGGAGCTGGCACTTGAAGGGGCCTGTCACTCGCCAGACCCGCACGCGGCTTATTGTTTTAAACCCACATTGGTGCCGCGCCATTCTGTCGCAATTTGTGGGGTCGCTCACTAGTTCGGTATTTATTCTTGTGTAACCGTTTTCAATCTGTGAGAAAATTCACAGATTCTTAACAACGGCCCGTCTATGCTCTAGTTGTTTTCTACCTGAATGTATCAATATGTCATCGGTTACCGGATAAAAAACACACGGTAGCGGGTTTTAGAATAGTAATTTACAAACACACGTTCCGCAGATGTTGAGTTTGTAAGTGGCATGGTTTTTGACGACTCAGGCGGCTTTCTCGGAGTGGAGTGCGCTCAAGGACGATAGATATTCAGTGTCAGCAGCTTTGAACGATGGGTCTTTCTCACGTTAAGGCGACGGTGTTATCACCCTGTACTACCCTACATAAACCCGGAGATACAAATGAATAAGAAGGTTTTCACATTAGCAACCCTGGTTGCCAGCATGATGTTTGGCGCGGCTGCTCAAGCTGATACCCGTATTGGTGTCACTATTTATAAATATGATGACAACTTTATGTCCGTCGTCCGTAAAGCTATCGAGAAAGATGCTAAAGCATCTCCTGACGTTACCTTACTGATGAATGACTCTCAAAATGACCAGTCCAAGCAAAACGATCAAATTGACGTATTGCTGGCTAAAGGTGTGAAAGGGCTGGCCATTAACCTGGTTGACCCAGCAGCAGCACCGGTTGTTATTGAGAAAGCCCGCGGCAACGATGTGCCTATTGTGTTCTATAACAAAGAACCTTCACGTAAGGCATTGGATAGCTACGATAAAGCTTACTATGTGGGTACTGACTCTAAAGAGTCTGGTGTTATTCAGGGTGAGCTGATCGCTAAACACTGGAAAGCCAACCCAGCATGGGATCTGAACAAAGATGGCAAAATCCAATTTGTGCTGTTGAAAGGCGAACCGGGCCATCCAGACGCTGAAGCACGTACAACTTATGTGATTAAAACGTTGAATGAAAAAGGCCTGCCGACTCAACAATTGCAGTTAGATACTGCAATGTGGGATACCGCGCAAGCTAAAGATAAAATGGATGCCTGGTTATCTGGCCCTAACGCCAACAAGATCGAAGTGGTTATTGCTAACAACGATGCGATGGCGATGGGTGCAGTCGAAGCCTTGAAAGCCCATAACAAAACCAATATTCCAGTGTTTGGTGTGGATGCCTTGCCAGAAGCGTTAGCACTGGTGAAATCAGGCCAAATGGCCGGTACCGTGTTGAACGATGCCAACAATCAGGCTAAAGCAACCTTCGATTTAGTTAAAAATCTGGCTGCTGGTAAACCTGCGGCTGAAGGCACTAAATGGAAAATCGAAAACAAAATTGTACGTATTCCGTATGTAGGCGTTGATAAAGATAACCTGGCTGAATTTACTAAATAACAGCCTGTCGTGATAGGTGGTGCCCAAAGCCGTGTTAGTGCTGAGGGTAAAGCAGTAATTATTAACCTTCTGGCCCCGATATTGGGTGACCAGCATTGGGGCGGAAGGTTTTTGCATTGATCCTTATTTTGAATATGCACTTATCGGCGGATAGGGTATTTATCTCGCAGATGAGTAGCAATTCTTAGCCAGGTATAACTATGGCCGATATTAATACAGCACAACCCCGCGAGTGGTTGCTGGAAATGAGTAATATCAATAAATCATTTCCGGGTGTAAAGGCGTTAGATAACGTAAATCTTAAAGTGCGGCCAAGTTCGATCCATGCATTAATGGGAGAAAATGGTGCAGGTAAGTCAACGCTATTAAAATGTCTGTTTGGTATCTATAAAAAAGACTCCGGGAGTATTCTCTTTCAGGGGCAAGAAATAGAATTTAAAAGCTCTAAAGAAGCATTAGAGCACGGTGTCTCTATGGTACATCAGGAATTAAACCTGGTGTTACAACGAACAGTGATGGACAACATGTGGCTGGGGCGTTACCCAACCAAAGGCTTTTTTGTCGATCAAGATAAAATGTACAAAGATACCAAAGCTATCTTTGATGAATTGGATATTGATATTGATCCCCGCGATAAAGTCGCAACATTATCAGTATCTCAAATGCAAATGATCGAGATTGCCAAGGCGTTCTCTTATAACGCCAAAATCGTCATCATGGATGAGCCGACCTCTTCATTAACCGAGAAAGAGGTTAATCATCTATTTACGATTATTCGTAAATTGAAAGAGCGCGGCTGTGGCATTGTTTATATCTCTCACAAGATGGAAGAAATATTCCAACTGTGTGATGAAATCACTATTTTACGTGATGGTCAGTGGATTACTACCCAGCCGCTGGAAGGGCTGACCATGGATCAGATAATCTCAATGATGGTGGGGCGCTCGCTGAGTCAGCGCTTCCCTGATCGCCTGAATAAGCCGGGTGAAGTCATTCTGGAAGTGAAAAATCTGACCTCGCTGCGCCAACCCTCGATCCGTGATGTCTCTTTTGATTTGCATAAAGGTGAGATTTTGGGGATTGCCGGCTTGGTTGGGGCCAAGCGCACCGATATTGTTGAAACCTTATTTGGTATCCGCGAAAAAGTGGCTGGGACCATTAAGCTACATGGCAAAAGTATTAATAACCATAGTGCCAATGAAGCCATTAATCATGGGTTTGCGCTGGTAACTGAAGAACGCCGCTCAACCGGGATTTACGCCTATCTCGATGTGGGGTTTAATTCCCTGATTGCTAATATCCGTAACTATAAAAATAAATTTGGGCTGTTAGATAATACGCGCATGAAAAGCGACACCCAATGGGTTATCGATGCGATGCGGGTAAAAACACCGGGTCACCGTACCAATATTGGCTCTTTATCCGGTGGTAATCAGCAGAAAGTAATTATTGGCCGTTGGCTACTGACTCAACCAGAAATATTAATGTTGGATGAGCCGACTCGGGGTATTGATGTCGGTGCTAAGTTTGAAATCTATCAGTTAATGACTGAATTAGCGAAGAAAGACAAAGGGATTATTATTATCTCTTCTGAAATGCCTGAGCTATTAGGGATCACTGACAGAATTTTAGTAATGAGTAATGGTCAGGTTGCGGGAATTGTTGATACTAAGCAAACCACGCAAAATGAAATATTACGTCTTGCATCCTTGCATCTCTAATCTAGTCGAAGGTTCTTATTATGAATGCGTTAAATAAGAAAAGTATGCTCACTTACCTTAAAGAGAGCGGGATTTATGTGGTGTTGTTCGTATTACTGGCAATTATTATTGTTAAGGACCCGACGTTTTTAAGTCTGATGAACTTAAGTAACATTCTGACCCAATCATCGGTGCGTATTATTATCGCACTGGGCGTGGCGGGGCTGATTGTTACCCAAGGGACCGACCTGTCAGCCGGCCGTCAGGTAGGCTTGGCGGCAGTAGTTGCGGCAACCATGTTGCAAGCAATGGATAACGTTAATAAAGTTTTCCCTGATTTGCACACTGTACCGATTCCGATTGTTATCTTAACCGTCTGTCTGATTGGTGCGATTATTGGTTTGGTCAACGGTATTATCATTGCTTACCTGAATGTGACACCATTTATTACCACATTAGGTACTATGATTATCGTCTACGGGATTAACTCCCTGTATTACGATTTCGTTGGTGCATCACCGATTGCAGGTTTTGATCCGGCATTCTCAACCTTTGCACAAGGGTTCCTGCGGTTTGGTGATTTCAAACTGTCTTATATTACCTTCTATGCTTTGATTGCTATAGGCTTTGTTTGGGTGCTGTGGAATAAAACTCGCTTTGGTAAGAATATTTTTGCCATCGGCGGTAACCCAGAAGCGGCAAAAGTTTCTGGTGTGAATGTGCCACTAAACTTGATCATGATCTATGCCTTGTCAGGTGTGTTCTATGCCTTCGGTGGTATGTTGGAAGCAGGCCGTATCGGCAGTGCGACTAACAACCTTGGCTTCATGTACGAGCTGGATGCGATTGCCGCTTGTGTGGTGGGTGGGGTGTCCTTTAGTGGTGGTGTCGGTACCGTTATCGGCGTAGTGACAGGGGTAATTATCTTTACCGTTATTAACTACGGATTAACCTATATCGGTGTGAACCCTTATTGGCAGTATATTATTAAAGGTGCGATCATTATCTTTGCCGTCGCATTAGATTCACTGAAATACGCTAAGAAGAAATAATCGGCTATTGTGAATTAACGTAACAGCCAGTCAGGGGTAAACCCGGCTGGCTGTTCTGTTATGGGTGTCACTTTTATCCACGTCATTTCGTCAAATTTGTCGATATCAATGGCGCTATTGGCTTAATGGGCTGGATTTCGCAGATAAATAATCCAATAAGTCAGGCCAACCAATAAGCCTCCACCAATAATATTGCCGATTGTCACAGGAATAAGATTATCGATAATAAAGTTGTTTAGGGTCAGAGCGGAAAACTGATCGGGGGTAGCATTAATTGATAACCAGAACGCCGGTGATGCATAATCGCGGATGACAATAGCTAACGGGATCAAAAACATATTAGCGATACTGTGCTCAAAACCGCTGGCGACAAACATGCTAATAGGCAGTAACATCACCACAATTTTATCCGTCAAAGTATGGCCGGAATAACTCATCCATACCGCCAGGCAGACCATCAGATTGGCCAGAATCCCCAAACAAACCGCTTCTACAAACGTATGATGTAATTTGTGTTCGGCAGTTTGCAGCACATTCAAGCCCCATAAACCATTTGCCGCTGTATGCTGACCGGCAAACCAGATCAGTGCCACAAAGAACAGTGCGCCAATAAGATTACCAAAATAGACGTTCACCCAATTGCAGATTAATTGCCGCCAACTGATTTTGCCACTGGCTTTAGCCACCACAATGAGTACTGTGGATGTGAACAAATCAGCCCCACAAATAATCACTAAAATCAGGCCGAGAGAAAAACACAGGCCACCTACCAACTTTGCCAACCCAAATGCCACCACGCCAGCGGTGCCGGTTGTGGCTGTAATGTAGAAGACAAAAGCGATAGAGATGAATACACCGGCAGTCATGGCTAAATAAAAGGTGGTGGCCGGATTCTTAGTGGCTTTATATATACCGACTTGCTCTGCCAGTTTTGCCATATCAACCGGAAGTCGCAGATCAAAGGGATTTTCAATGCTCATTGATAACTCCTTACTTATTATTTTATCGGTGTAGGGGAATGAAAACTAATATTAATAAATTATTTTTCTGACCTAAATGTAATGCATTTTTCATACCAGAGATTCATTGAGTGATTTTACTGTGGTATTTTGTATCTTCCCTAAAATTGGTTTTTTTCTGGATCAGATATTAATACTTATTTTTATTTTCGATATGTATTTATTTATATAGCGCTGGTTGTCATTTGATGTTCCATGTAGGGCGAGTATCACATGTAACCTAATGTTTTTATTTATCTTACGATGTAAATGAGACGTGATTTCAACTGATTGGTAAGATGGACAAATTACGGAGAAATAGTTTGTTAACCCAGATCAAGCTTATCGTCTGTTGATATATATTTGTTCAGTTTAATACCTTAAAGTAGTGATCATTTTTCTGGGCTTAATAACGACGTTTATGGATAGAGCAAAAAAACTACCCCGTCCCACATTGGCTCAAGTTTGGCAAGATACACTGTTCACGGTATCAAAAAAGTTATTATTGCTACGGGATATAACCGATTTAGTTAATGAACTCAGAAAGCTCTCTTTTTCTGTGGTGCGTTTTCAGCGGGTCAATTTATTACTGCTTAACCCTCTTTATAACCAAAATACCCTTTATACCCATGACGATGCGACCAACAAGGTGCAGGGATCGCAAAATATCTTGTTTGCCGAAGGCCCCGGTGGCTTAGCCTGGCAGCAGCAGACGCCTTTGCAGACTGACCATCGCCGTATGCAAAGGGAGTTTTCTGCTGTTTGTGATTTGACACCTTATCAGGCATTGCACTCCGGCTGCCATTTCCCCTTGGGTCATGACAATCACTGGTCAGGCTGTATCGAATTTATTAAAACTGATGACAGTGAGTTTGATGAACAAGCAGTTACTTTTCTGGGATTACTGGCAGATGTAGTAGCAATCGCCGTTGATAATATTGCTGAAATCAATCGGGCATTTTCCGAGCGTGAAAAACTGCGCTTTGAGCGCGACCACTACCGAATTTTAGTAGATGTGACCAATACGGTTATTTCTAAGCTGGATTTGGATGTATTAGCGGCAGAAGTCTCAAAAGAGATACATCGATTTTTTAATATTGATTACATTAGCTTAGCGCTCTGTGGTACCCATAAGGATAAAAATAAGTTAAATGTATTTTCTACCCGCTACCAGAGTGGCAAGGCCGTACAGTATCAGCAGGCATGGGTGGATATTACCGGCACTTTGGCTGGGCAGGTTTTACAGAGTAAAACGTTATTGCTGGTTAATTTGGCTGATATCTCTCTTTTGGCACCGGACGATAAGCAACTGGCAAATATGCTGGATGAAGGGTTACAAGTTGTTTGCCTGTTGCCGCTTTTTTTCGGCTACAAAATGTTAGGTGTTTTGAAACTGGCACAATGTCAGAGTGATATCTTCACTGATAGCAATGTAAAACTGTTGCGTCAAATTGCGGCGCGTATTGCCATTGCTGTTGATAACGCTCTGGCCTACAACGAAATTACCCGCCTAAAAGATTCGTTGGTAAATGAAAATCTCTATCTAACGGATCAAATTATTCATAATGGAGAGTTTGGCGAGATAATCGGTAATAGTGCAGGGATTAAAGCGGTACTGGAACAAGTTGAGATGGTGGCCTCCAGTGATTGTACCGTATTGATTCTGGGGGAAACCGGCACCGGTAAGGAGCTGATTGCCCGGGCTATTCATAATTTGAGTACCCGCAAGAATAAACGCATGGTGAAAATGAACTGTGCAGCCATTCCATCGGGTTTGATGGAAAGTGATCTGTTCGGTCATGAGAAGGGGGCTTATACCGGCGCATCATCACAACGTATTGGCCGGTTTGAAATGGCTGACGGCGGCACACTATTTCTTGATGAAGTGGGCGATATTCCTCTGGAACTACAGCCTAAATTATTGCGTGTATTACAGGAGCGGGAAATAGAACGTCTTGGCGGCAGTAAAATTATTCCGGTGGATGTTCGCCTGATTGCTGCGACCAATCGTGATTTAAAATTGATGATGGTGAATCGCGAATACCGCAGCGACCTCTATTATCGGCTTAATGTTTTTCCGATTGTGATCCCTCCGCTGCGTGAGCGGCCGGAAGATATTCCGTTGTTGGTAAAATTCTTTACTCAAAAAATAGCCAAACGGATGAATCGCACTATCGACACAATTCCTGGTGAAACATTACGTTTGCTCAGCCGTTTACCGTGGCCGGGCAATATTCGTGAATTGGAAAATGTTATTGAGCGGGCGGTCATCCTTAGCCGTGGCACTACGCTGAATTTGCAGTTACAAGAGTTGGAATATCATTTGTCGCCGCTAGAGGCTACTAAACCTGTGGCAGAAAGGGTTGTGCATAAAACCTTATTACCCGAAAGTGAAGAGCCTGAATCTTCAGAGTCTGAGCGCGCGCGAATTGTTCGAGTATTACGTGAAACCAATGGCGTGGTTGCAGGCCCAAAAGGGGCCGCCATTAAGTTAGGGCTAAAACGCACCACCTTGTTATCACGGATGCAGCGGCTAGGAATATCAGTCAAAAGTATCGAAGATGAAGATGGGATGGATTAACTCATTTATTTGCTACGAATAAAACTAATATCTATTTACCGAATACCGTGTGGAACCAAGCAGTGCCAAACCCTTCTACCTGCGAGGCGCCGCGAACAAAGCCAGTCTGGGCGCGCTCAGCGCACAGCCACCGGAGTGTACATAAGTACATGGCGGTGGCGAGCACTGCGTAAACCCAGAATGGCAAAGCGCAGTAGCCGTTAACCGATCAGCCCACTTCGGCTTCTCTACGTAACCGCGCCTTCAATTGGCTATACTCTTGTTGTACATAGTTTTCTGCCCACGTCTGATCCGAAATGGCTTCCAGTTTCACCGCACAATATTTATATTCCGGTGTTTTGGAAATTGGATCCAGATGGTCCAGCGTCAGCTCATTACAGGCACCAATCCACCACTGGTAGGTCATATATACCGCACCGACATTAATGCGTTCACTGACTGAGACCCGCGTGATAACTTTACCGCGACGGGATTCTACCCATACCAGTTGTTGATCCTGCAAGCGCATTTTATCCGCATCCTGCGGGCTGATTTGCACATAACCCGGTTCATCGGCCAGCGTTTGCAGTGCGGAACAGTTGCCAGTCATCGAACGGCAGGAGTAGTGGCCGACCTCACGCACGGTACACAACACCAACGGATATTGCTCATCCACCAGTTCCATTGGCGCACGCCATTCACTGGCAAATAACAACCCTTTGCCTCCAGGGCGGTCAAACTTATTACCGGCATATAACCAGGGTGTACCGTGGCTATCTTCAGTGGTACATGGCCATGGGATATAGCCCAAACCAGCCATTTTCTCGTAGGTTGCGCCATAGTACAGCGGGCACAACTCACGCAGTTCATCCCAAATCTCTTTGGTATTGTTATATTTCATCGGATAGCCGAGTGCGGTCGCCATCAGACTAATAATTTCCCAATCTGGTTTTACATCACCTTGTGGTTCAACCGCTTTTTCAAACCGCTGGAAACCACGGTCTGCCGCGGAATAGACCCCTTCATGTTCACCCCATGAGGTAGCGGGGAAGATAACATCTGCTTCGGCTGCGGTTTTGGTCATAAAGATATCTTGCACAATCAGCAGTTCTAATTCGCTGAAGGCTTCGCGCATCATGGACAAATCCGGTTCGGTCTGGAGTGGATCTTCGCCCATCACGTAGTTGGCTTTAATTTTCCCCTCTTTCACTTTATGCGGAACATCGGTCAGCGAGTAACCGACTTTACCGGATAGGGATGGTACCCCCCAGGCTTTGGCAAATTTTTCCAGTGTGGCGGGATCGGTCACAGATTGATAACCCGGATACATATTTGGCAATGCGCCCATATCGCAGGCACCCTGCACGTTGTTTTGCCCGCGTACCGGGCCAACACCGACATTCGGGCGGCCCAGATTACCAGTTAACAGTGCCAGTCCTGACAGCCCTTTCACGACATCTACGCCCTGGCCCCACTGGGTGACACCCATCCCCCACAAGATAGTGGCTGAAGGGGCGGCGGCATAGATACGCATGGCTTCACGAATTGATTTCGCCGGTAGGCCAGTAATGCTTTCGACATATTCCGGGGTGTATTTGGCGACGATTTCACGGTACTCGTCGAAACCCTCGGTATAGCGGGAGACATAATCTTTATCGTACAGCTCTTCAGTGATCAACACATTGGCAAAGGCATTCACCAGTGCCATATTGGAGCCGTTTTTCAGGGGTAACCACAGATCCGCAATACGCGCCGTTTCGATATGGCGTGGATCGCAGACAATTACTTTCGCGCCTTTTTCTTTGGCTTTCAGAATACGGCGGGCCACGATCGGATGGGAGTCAGCGGCGTTGTAGCCAAACACTAAAATACATTTGGTATCTTCAATCTCACAGATTGAATTACTCATCGCGCCATTACCCAATGTCACTTGCAACCCGGCGACCGACGGGCCGTGGCAAACACGGGCGCAGCAGTCAATGTTGTTGCTGCCGGTAACCGCACGGGCAAATTTCTGCATCACATAGTTGGTTTCATTACCAGGGCCACGGGATGAACCGGTATGCATAATGGCTTCCGGGCCATATTTCTCTTTGATTGCCCGCAATTTACTGCTAGCAAATTCAATCGCTTCATCCCAAGATACCGCCTCCAGCTTGCCGCCTTTTTGGCGACGGATCATCGGCTGTTTAAGGCGCGGAGTTAGCAATTTGGTGTCATTGAGAAAGTCCCAGCCATAGTAGCCTTTCAGGCAGAGTTCGCCCTGATTGGTGACGCCATTTGCGCCTTCAGCGCCAATAACTTTGCCATTTTCGACCAGTAAATTGATTTTGCAGCCGGAGCCGCAGTAAGGACAGACAGTGAGTGCCTTGTGCATATTAATCATCCTTCGTTTTTGGAGCCGCAGCGGTGTTAGCTGCTCTCGTTCACCCGAATCACTGACCTGAGTCAGCTCATCGGGATTATGAGCCTCTAATGAGACTCACCCTGCGGGCCAGCGCAAGCGATGTTCAACATGGTTTACAACCAAGTTGTCGCTCAATTGCTGCCTTGCTGCAACACCAATTACTTTGGGTCATCCTTCGTTTTTGGAGCCGCAGCCTTATTGACTAAAAGCTCATTTCGTTGGCTTCATCCAAAGCAGCGCGCATCTGTTTTTTGCGTAACATAGCCTGCATGGTGTCGCGGCCAATCATGTGCAGCGCCTGTGTTGGGCAAACGGAGATACACGCCGGCCCGGCGGCTTGCCCTTCGCACAAATCACATTTCTGTGCTTCGGCTTTCAGGCAGAATCCTTGTGAGAGGCCGTTAAACATCACTTCGACCTGTTTGGTCACGACGCTCATCGCACCATACGGGCAGGCAACGACACAGGTTTTGCAGCCAATGCATTTTTCCTGCAACACTTGAATACTGTCCGCTGCCCGAACAATTGCGCCGTTCGGGCAAACATTGGCGCAAGGTGCATCTTCACAGTGCCGACACATAATGGCGGTACTGACATTTAGCCCTTTAACCACCTTCAGCCGAGGCGCGAAATTGGCTTTAGTTAGCGTGTCCAGCTTGCCACCGTTGTGTGCCAGCACGCAGGCCACCTCACAGGTGCGGCAGCCAATACACTTTTTGGGGTCTGCGATTATGAACCGGTTCATTGTGTTCTCTCCTTCCCCTTCATCTTTCAGGTTGCGGGTGTGTTGGCTGCACTCGCTTACCCGAATCACTTACTTGAGTAAGCTCATCGGGACTCACTCGCTTGCCGCCTTCCTGCACCTTGAAATCTATTGGGGATAAATACCTTCATCTTTCAAGTTGCAGGTGTGTTGGCTGCACTTGCTTACCCGAATCACTTACTTGAGTAAGCTCATCGGGACTCACTCGCTTACCGCCTTCCTGCACCTTGAAATCTATTGGGGATAAATTGATAGATCTGGCAGATTCACGTTTAGAACAGCTAATCTGGCTCATTACCCTACATACTGCATGGTTTATGCCAACTTGAAATGGTGGCGTAAAAGTGGATGAATATGATTGTTTTATAAAGGATTAGTGGATATTGATGCGGGAGGGAATATTAACAGGAAACTGTCGGCAGGCATGACGTCGGCAAAATTGACGACGGCATGCCGTCATTTAGCTATAAATGCGCGAAACCGCCGTCACCTTGCCAGAGTGGCAGTTGTTGATACACCGTTTCTACCGCCTGTTTTACTGGCTCGGTCATTGGGAAGTAAAACGCCACTAAGGTGGGTTGAATCCCCACAAAAATGACTTCGCTAATATCTTCCTTTAACTGATCAATTAGAAAGTTGAGCGGCAGATTATGGGTGCTCATGATAAACATTTCGGCAATTCGCTCAGGATCAATAATGCGAATCTCACCCGGCGGCAGCTCCATATCGGCAGCATCGACAATAACTAACCGTGTCGGTTGCAACGCACGAATACGATGCACGACATTTTCCGGTGCCGAACCACCGTCAATTACCTGCCAGTCAATCAATGGTTGTTGTGTCATGCGTTCAGCCAGTAACGGGCCTGCACCGTCATCGCCCATCATGCTGTTGCCAACGGTTAACACCAGATTGAGGGCGGTGGTGTGAGTGGCGGAGGGATGTGGCATGTTCATGGGCGGCGTTTCACCATTAAATAGATGGCCGGTTCCTGCTCGATATCGTACAGGGTTTGCAGCAGTTGTTGGCTCCATGGCTGGTGGAGCGAGGCGGGGTCTTCAGCCAGCGGCGCGAAGGCTTTTGCCAATAATTGGGTATGGGTACTGTCGATGGTGATTTCACCAAACTTCAGTAAGCCTGCCATCTTGCGGTGAGCCTCGCCGGCGGGCAACTGACCAAACCATTGTTCATATTCTGCCAGTGGGCATTCCATGATGGCTTTTAAGCAATCAATCACCCCCACATGGTGGCCGATAGCCAGTGAGTAATACATCACTTGCTGTGCTTGCTCGGGCATATCGTCATCACTGTCGAGGAACTTCTGATTCAGTGCATAAAAAATAACCTTAGCGGACATCTCTCTTGCCTCCCGCCAGTTGTATTTGGGCAATGTGTTGCAAGCTGGCGAATATCTCGCTCAAACGCGGATCATCTTGTTGGCGCAGGTAGTGCTGGCAGCGCTGTTCAAATTCCGGTAATGGCTGATTGACCAGCAGCGACAAGAAACTGTCGGTGATTTCCCGCCCCTGGCGATAACCGGCCATACGGCGCGCTTCACGTTCCAACAGCACTCGTAGGTTGAGCGGGGCATCGGGATGGATCAGCGCGACACGTTCATCGGCAGTTTCCTGATGCTCTTCGCCTTTCAGTTTTTGCTCCAGCAGACCCAATGCCACGGCAAAACCATAGATGGTTGCGGCTGGGGTCGGCGGGCAACCGGGAATGTACACATCAATCGGTACGATGGTATCGCTGCCACCCCAGACACAGTACAGGTCATGGAAGATGCCACCACCACAACCACACGCGCCGTAAGAAACGCAGATTTTTGGATCCGGGGCCGATTCATAGGCCCGTAGCGCAGGTGCGCGCATGGCGCGAGTGACCGCGCCGGTAAACAGCAAAATGTCTGCGTGGCGTGGCGAGGCGACTACTTTGATACCAAAGCGCTCGGTGTCGAACAGTGGGGTGATTGAGGAGAAAATCTCAATCTCACAGCCGTTGCAGCCACCACAATCCACCCGATAGACATAAGCGGAGCGCTTGATATCTTTCAATAACTTACTTTTTAACTGGGCTACCGAGGGATCAAGTGCGATCGGCTGGCTAACATGGTGCCCCCAACCCGGTTTCAATGAATGTGGTTGGCTCATAGCTTGCCCCTCCCTTCGCTGTGCTGATCCAGCATGACGTTGTTATTAATAACGATATTCTGCTTGCGCTTACACTCAGGGCAAGTTTCAAAATGTGGCCGCTGCTGCTCGACATCATCGGCCGCCATCCCGGAATGAATCAGCAGTGCCATGACATAATCCACTTCTTTTTTGGGTGCAAAGGGTTGCTGGCATTGCTGGCAATGGGTAAGGGTAAAACTGGCGCGCTGATATAAATCCGCTTTGTTGAAGACGGCCAGTTCAAACTCTTGCGATAACACAATGGCGCGGGTCGGGCAGACTTCCTCACAGCGGCCACAAAAAATGCAACGCCCGAGAAATAACTGCCACTGACGAGTGCCACTAGCAAGATCGGTTTCCATGGTGAGTGCATTGGCAGGGCAGGCCATGGTACAAGCGCCACAGGCGATACATTGCTCGGCATCATATTGCGGTTTGCCGCGAAAACCGTGGCTGACCTCAAGCGGCTTAAACGGATATTTCACCGTGGTGTCGCCCACTTTCAGGATGGTTTTAAACAGTTTTAACATTCTTCATCCCTCTATTTGAGCGGCGAATGAGTGCGCTCAATGCCATAACGCTCGATCTCTTTGTACGGCACGGTGACGGATTTTTGCTTGCGCACATCCACCAGAGTGACCCGGTCAGTACAGGAGTAGCAGGGATCGAGGCTGCCGATAATCAGTGGCGCATCGGAGACGGTATTGCCGCGCAACATATAACGCAGCACTGGCCAATTGGCGTAAGTTGCCGCACGGCAGCGCCAGCGGAACAGCTTCTGGTTGTCGCCGGTCATGCTCCAATGCACATCTTCGCCACGTGGTGCTTCTGAGAATCCGAGGGCGAACTTGTAAGGTTGGTAATTGACTTTTTCTTCCAGTAGCGGCCCGCCCGGCATATGGTTCAGGCCATATTCAATCATCACCAGCGAGTCAAAGAATTCGCGCACCCGCACCAGCAGGCGGGAGTGGACATCGCAGCCATCGAGGGTAAACAACTCTTTGGGCACATTGGCATAGTTGGCGTAGCTGTGGTCATGGCGCATATCGCGCGCATAGCCACTGGCACGGATCATTGGGCCGACCGGGCTGAAATCGCGGGCGATTTTGCGATCAAGCAGGCCCACCCCCACGGTGCGTTGTTCGATATTGGCGGTGCTCATCAACATATCCACCAACTGGCCGATATCGGCACGCATCTCCGATACCAATTGCAGCGTTTTGATACGATCCGCTTTCAGAATATCGCGGCGTACGCCACCAATCAGATTCAGACCGTAGGTTTTACGTGCGCCAGTGAGCATCTCAGCAATTGTCATCGCTTTTTCACGCACGCGGAAGAACTGCATAAAACCGGTATCGAAACCAACAAAGTGACACGACAAACCGATATTGAGCAGATGGCTGTGCAGCCGCTCTACTTCAAGCAAAATGGTGCGGATCATCTGCGCCCGAGGCGGCACGATAATGCCCAAGGCATTCTCAATGGAAGAGGTGTAGGCCACGCTGTGGGTAAAGCCACAAATGCCGCAGATGCGATCTGACAAGAAGGTAACATCGTTGTAACCCATACGAGTTTCAGCCAGTTTTTCCATGCCGCGATGGACATAAAACAGGCGGTAATCGGCATCAATAATATCTTCGCCGTCGACAAACAGCCGGAAGTGACCCGGTTCGTCAGAGGTAATATGCATTGGGCCAATAGGCACCACCCGGCTACTGCTACCGGCTTCGTTTTCAAACTGATAGGTTTCCGTATCGCTGGTGGGTGTGGGGCGTTGGCGATAGTCCATGGTGTCTTTGCGCAGCGGATAGAGATCATCCGGCCAATCATCGGGCAGCACTAAACGGCGCTCATCAGGCAGGCCAACCGGTTGCAGACCATACATATCGCGCACTTCACGCTCGCCCCAGACGGCGGCGGGTACTCGGGGTGTGACTGATGGGAACTCTGGTCGTTCAGGGCTGATAAGTGCTTTGACAATCACCCAGCACTTATCGCCATACTGTTTACCGGTCTCTTCGCCATATTGTTCACGGCCTTCCATCGACAGCACATAGTAAATGGCAAAATAGCCATTCAAGCTGCGTTCATCATTACCAAACAGCACCGACAACCAGCCACCTTGTTGATAGTAAAGGTGCTCTACCACATCGGGCAGGCTATTTAGTTTGATGGTAATGGTCAGTTGATCTGGGGTTTGCCACTCTTCATCTAAAATTGCCGCAGGAAATTGTTCACGCAGGCGGGCTACATAGGCCGCACCCAGCTTTTCACCGCTGTGTGGATGGCTTGAAACCGGTTGACCTGAAACCGGCTGACCTGAAACCGGAATAGCTGAAATAGGGGTTTCGCGAGTCACGTTACATCTCCTGACGATTCGGGGTTAGTTGCACCGCACTATGGCTCTGTGCAACGGATGGAATGGGCTGAGTTACGGGCTGCGGTGGGGAAAGGTGCTGCCACGGCAGCATAAATTGTTGCTGGGTTGGCTCACTGCCATCGTTATTGAGAACAATCTGGGCCGCATCGGTCAATAAACGGGTCACTGGGGCCGGAATATGCACGCCAAGCAACAGCATCAACAGCAACAGTATCGCCATCGGTGCGGTGGTCAGAATACCCAGTTCGCCTTTGCTGACCGCTGCCGGTGGTGTTCCCAGCACGGTGTTGGCAATCATGCGTACCAATCCGGCCAGTACCAGTGTTAGCAGCAAGAGCAGGGCGATAACCAGCCAAATATGGCCGGCATTAATTGCGGCAGCCACCACCATAAATTCACTGATAAACACGTTAAATGGCGGCATCCCAGCCAGCGCTAATGCGCCACCGGCCAGTAACACCGCAGTCAGCGGTGCGACGCGGATAATGCCTTTAATCGCGCCCATATCCCGCGTGCCGTATTTCAATAACACATTGCCGGAACCACAGAACAGCAAGGTCTTAGCCAGGCTGTGATTCAAGGTGTGAAACAGTGCTGCCAGCACGCCTAGCGGGCCACCAATGCCCAGTGCAACAGCAATTAACCCCATATTCTCGACGCTGGAATAGGCCAGTAAACGCTTCATATCGCGCTGTGCCAGAATAAAGAAGGCGGATACTGCAACCGACATCATGCCGAACACCAACAGCAGCATTTGTGGGAAATGTGGCCCGATGGCAGCGCTGATAATGATGTAGTAACGGATGATAACCAGTAGGGCGCAGTTGAGCAGCACGGCGGATAACAGGGCGCTGGTGGGGCTGGGGGCTTCACTGTGGGCATCCGGTAGCCACGAATGCATTGGGAACAGCCCGGTCTTAGTACCGAAGCCAATCAGGATAAAGACAAACGCCAGATGCATCAGGCTGGGGTCCAGCTCTTTAGCGTGCTCGGAAACCACAGTCCAGAAGATGGCACTGCCCGGATCTGCCAGCACATTCGCAGCATTGGCATATACCAGCACCGTGCCGTACAGCCCGAATGCCACACCGACAGTACAGATAATAATGTATTTCCACGCCGCCTCCAGTGAGGAGCGCTGCCCGTATAATCCCACCAAAAAGGCTGAACTGAGGGTGGTGGCTTCAATACCAACCCACATCAGGATCAGGTTATTACTGGTGACCACCAACAGCATGGTGAACAGGAACAGATGGAAGAAACCGTAGTAATTGCACAGTGTGCCAACCGTGATTTCGCCGTTATTCACTTCATGGCGCATATAACCAAGGGAATAG
This sequence comes from Yersinia sp. FDAARGOS_228, assembly GCF_002073315.2. Lineage (NCBI taxonomy): Bacteria > Pseudomonadati > Pseudomonadota > Gammaproteobacteria > Enterobacterales > Yersiniaceae > Yersinia > Yersinia sp. FDAARGOS_228. The sequence continues at coordinate 3,896,263 of NZ_CP020409.2, read as the reverse complement.
ATACCGGTGATAAAGCCGATAATGCCCAGAATAGCGAGGAACAGCGCACTGAGACTATCGATATGCAGCCAGTTGTGCGCCGCCAGAATTTCCCCGCCCAGCGCAACTCGGCACACTACCGTCAGCGCCACCACCAGCAACAGCGTGATGCCGGTAAAATGCACCCAAGTGGTTGCCATCCGTGCGGCACTGCCTAACGCCCGGCAAGCAAACGCGAGCAATGAGGCTATCAGAGGTATCGCCAGCAGCAACAACAGCAGGTCAGTATTACTCATTTCATTACCCCTTTAGCGCCGTCAGTTGTTTAACATCCAGCGTGTGCAGCGTGCGGTAAATCTTGCGCGCCATGAGCGTCATCACAATCACCGCGAAGATGGCATCGGTGGCAACGCCAATCTCGACCAATTCCGGTGCGCGGAAGGCCAGCAGCGCCAGCATCAGATGAGCCCCGTTCTCCATCAGGCAATAGCCAAAGATATTTTTCAGAATATTGCGTTGGGTAACGATACACAGCAGGCCAATCAGGAAATGCCCCAATGAGACAGCCAGCGCCGGTTTCAGTGCGCTGACCATGGGCAATTGCACCGGTTCAACCACGAAGTAGCTCAGCAAGATAATGATGGCAGCGATAAAAATCAGGCTGGCGGTACCAATGATGCCGCCATTGGCTTTTGGATCGTCCATTTGGCGAAAAGCGCGATACATAATCCACGGCACCAGCACCACCTTGGTAACAAAGGCACTCAGCGACCACAGGTACAGCTCGTGGGCACCCAAGGTTTCAGCCAGTACCAGAAAAATCAACACCAGTACCAGTGACTGCAAGGCATAAAGCAGCGCCGAAGTGGCGGGTTTCTTTGCGATGATTACCAGTAGTGAGGTAATGATCAGCAGCCCTGCGAGGTTATTTACGACCAAATTATTGACAAAAAGTGTTCCGGTCATTTTCTACTCCCTTATCCGAGCCAGGCGACAGCAATAAAGCTTGAGCACACCGACATAATCACCAGAATCACCAACACCCCCTGCATGGCCAGTGGCAGTGGTTTGGCGCTGGCGACCTCTGGTGATGGTTTGCCGGGCACGGTTTGCCCGAACCAGTAGAGGAACCAGCCAAAACTCGCCACCGATTCAAGTAGCGCCAGCACCAGCAGAGGTATCAGTAGCCAATGTTCGTGAGAGAGCGAGAAGCCAGCGGCAAAAATAGGGAATTTGCTGAAGAAGCCATTAAAAGGTGGCACCCCAGTGATTGCCAGTGCAGCGACACAAAACCCTACGCCCAGCAGTGGCATTTTGCCCATGATGCCTTTGAGTTTTGGCAACATACGGGTACCGCAGCTATAACTCAGCGCACCGGCCACTAAGAAGAACAGACTCTTGGCAAACGCATGGTTAAAGATGTAGGCAATGCCGCCATCAAAGGCCATTTTTGAGCCATAGATAGCCAACGACAGAGCGAAGAAGATGTAAGACAACTGGGTGATGGTGGAGTAGGCCAGCAGCCGCTTCATATCTTTTTGTGGCAGATACATAAAGAAGCCATAGATCAGCGTAATCACGGCCATCACCATGCCCACGGTGCCAATTATTTGGGGTACATCGCCAGCGGAATAAATGGCGCGGGCAAAGATATAAACCCCCACTTTGACCATCGAAGCGGCGTGCAGATATGAACTGACAGGTGTCGGGGCTTCCATCGCATCCGGTAACCAGATATGCAGTGGCAACTGGGCGGATTTCCCCCACGCGGCAAACAGGATGCCGCCGAACACAATGATTTTGGTGCTGTTATCCAATTGCGCCAGTGCCGTTAGGGCAAAGGTGCCGGTATTAACCAGCAACACCGCTGCCGCCAGATACAGGCCAATAGCCGCAACATGGGTTACCAGCAGCGCTTTGAGTGCCGAGCGCAGTGACTTCTGACTCTGGTAGTAACCAATTAATCCCCACGAACAACCGCCGGTGATTTCAAAGAAGAACAACTGACCCAGCAGAGTGGATGACAATACCAACCCGGCCATTGCACCGATAAATACCAGCAGCAGGGCGTAGTAGCGGTTAGTGCCTTCGTGCGGGTGCTCGCGATTACCCAGGGTCAGATAACCGGTGGAATAGATACTGACCAACAGCCCAAGAAAGACGACGGCGAAAGCAATCAAGGTACTGATGCGGTCGATAGTCAGGCCAAACAGCGCCATATCGCCGTAGTGAATCAGATCAACCGTGACATCAATCTTCCCGCCACTTAAGTAGATATAGGCCAGCAACACGGTCCCGAGGGTTGCCAGTAGTGAAAAGAAAGTACAGGACCATTTCGCCCATTGCTGTGGCAAGCAGGCCGTGAGGATGGCACCGGCAAATGGGACCAGAATGGTCGCAAGGGCGATGTTCATTAGGGCGATATTCATAAGAGCCATGTTCTCCATGATGGGTTTATTAGCTCCTTAAAGACCTGTGAGATAGAAAACCAGGGACAAGGCGGCAACACCAAACCCCAGCCAGGTAACACGGGAGGTCAACAGGAAGCGCCCACGGGCGATACTGTTTTCCACGATGGAGGCCAGTACAAACACCACCACCAGCTTGATAATGCAGGCCAGTAGCGCCCACATCAGGCCAAATCCAGTGAGCACCGCCAGCTTGCCGAACGGGATAAACACGGCGAGGAACAGTTGTGCCACCACCACTTGTTTCAGGCTGATGCCCCATTTGACCAGGCCCAGCGCGGCACCTGAGTATTCGGTTAGCGGCCCTTCTTGTAACTCTTGCTCAGCTTCGGCGACATCAAACGGGATTTTGCCCATCTCGATAAACACGGCGAAACCACAGGCCAGTAACGCCAGCGCGGTAGCGGTCGGCGATTGCCAGTGGCCGGTCGAAAGTGCAGTACTGATGGTGCCGATATTGGTCGAACCGGCGATTAACCCCACCACCAGTAGCGACAGAATCAGTGTCGGTTCCACCAATACACCGAGGGTTAACTCACGGCTGGCCCCGATACCGGCAAAGATGCTGCCGCAGTCCAGACCGGCCAGTGAGAAGAAGAAGCGGAACAGCGCGAACAGATAAAGCAGGGTGATCAGGTCACCCGCCACGCCAAATGGCGATGCCAGCGTGAAAATGGGCAGCGCCATTGCAATCAGCAACATGCTGCCTAATAACACATAAGGCATCAGGCGGAAGATGATGCCTGCGTTAGCCGGTGCTACATCCTGGCGTTTTAACAGTTTGGCTAAATCACGATAGTCTTGTAGCACACCTGGCCCACGGCGCGAGTGCATTCGGGCTTTTACCATGCGCGAAATACCCGACATCAATGGTGCCAGCGCCAGCATGAAAAGCGCCTGCCCAATGGCGAAGGCAATCATAGAGACCGCAGGCATATCAGTAGTTGGCATTGCTCGTCTCCTTAAATAGCCGCGATTATCAGCAGGGTAACCAGTGCGGCGACCACATACAGACAGTAGAGGCGGAAATCACCCTGTTGCAGCCATTGAATACGCTGGCTGAGCCATTGGATCAGGCGAATAAGCGGGGCCACAATTTTGTCGTCCCATAGCGGCTCTACCCGTCCGGCACCATTGACCGAGTGCTCAAGAGCACGTTGCATCATCGGTGCGGGATCGAGTGTTTTACGCATTCGATAGAGTGGGGCAAACATCATCCGCAAGGGTTGAGTAAAACCACCGGCGGAGACAGTCATTGCTTGTTCGTAGGCATAACCACAGGCCCATGGGTCACCGCCATGGCGGAATGCCAGACGGCTGCCTTTGTAGAGGCTGGCTATCAGTAAAATCACCAGTGGCAGGATTAATAAGCCGAAGAAGATGTAGAGGGTAGACAGCATCGCTTGAGAACTGTGTTGTGGGAACAACACCGCCCCTTGTGCAACCTGTAAAGTCTGCGCCTCAGGGGCCGCTATCAGGCTGCTGGCAATGCGGGCAATCACCGGTGCTACCTGGGTGGCACCAATCCCCAATGCCAGGCACAGCAGGGCTAGCAACAGCATGGCTGCCGTCATTGGCCACGGGACTTCCCGCGCCTGTGCGGCTTTTTCTGTGCGCGGCAGGCCGCAGAAGCTAATGCCGTAGACTTTAACGAAGCACATGGCCGCCAGCGCGCCGGTAATCGCCAACATGACAATGGCAATCGGTCCGGCCAGACGAATAATAAATCCGCCATCTTTGGTCATGGTAAATAGCGATTGATAGGTGAACCATTCACTGACAAAACCATTGAAGGGTGGCAGTGCTGAAATTGCCATACATCCCACCAGAAACGCCAGTGCGGTATACGGCATCATCCTTGCCAGCCCACCCATCTTTTCCATATCTTTGGTGTGCACCCGGTAGATGACAGCGCCAGCGCCAAGGAACAATAGTCCTTTGAAGACCGCATGGTTAAGCAGATGGTAGAGTGCACCCAATAGGCCAAGGGCGGCCAATACCGGCTGGTGGCCCGCGATACCTATCATGCCGACCCCAACGCCCATCAGAATAATGCCGATGTTTTCAACCGTGTGATAAGCCAGCAACCGTTTGATATCGTGCTCGGCTAATGCATACAGCACTCCCAGTACCGACGACACTGCACCAAAGGCCAGCACCACCACTCCCCACCACATTTGGCTGGCACCGAGTAAGTCGATACCTACCTTGATGATGCCGAAGATACCAATTTTTACCATCACGCCGGACATCAAGGCCGAAGCATGAGATGGGGCTGCGGGGTGGGCGCGCGGGAGCCAGCCATGTAACGGTAGCATCCCGGCTTTGGCACCAAAACCGAAGAAAGCCAGCAGGAAGATAGCGGAAGCTATTACCGGTTCTGGATGCACCTGCCGGAAGGCGGCAAATTCCAGACTGCCGCTTTGGCGGTACAATAAGAAGAAGGCAATCATGATTAACACGGAACCGGCGTGGGCAATCAGGAAGTAGAGCAGGCCCGCGCTAATAGCATCGTCGTCTTGATCGGAAATCACCAGGAAGTAGGAAGCCAGTGACATCATTTCAAAGAAAATAATAAAGTAGAAGGCGTTATCCACTACCACCAGTGCCACCATCGAGGCGATGAATAGGTTCATAAATACCCCCATTCCCCACGCTCCACGCCCTTTGTATTCCTGCACATAGGCCAGTGAATACAGCGAAGTGACGACCACCAGCAGTGAAATGACCATCAGCATAAAGGCCGCCAATGGATCAAGGCGCAGGCTGAATGCCGCGAAGGGGAATGGCCCGGCGGTGATAAAGGTAATGATATCGCCCCCCAGTAAGGTTGGCGCGGCGGCAAACAAGCCAGCGACCCCACCCAGCAAGGAAGCCAGCCCAGCGGCATAAATCGCCAGCGTTTCGCGACGGGCCAAAAGTAGCGAAAGTAGCGCACCAGCCAGATAGAGCAGTAAGGAGAGCCACAGTAGCTCCAGAGAGTTCATCATCTTTTCTGCTCCTCGTGAGAGAGGGTGGGCGAACTGTCCCCGGTGATAAAGGGCAGGTCGTTGGCAAACCCACGGGCCGCAGCGAGCCGTTTAGCCTGATTGGCTTGCTCGATGCTGTGTTCATCCACCAACATCAGCGCGTTAGTGGGGCAGACCCGTACACATTCCGGTCCCTGTGGTTGGAAGCTACATAAGTCACACTTCACCGCAATGGCACGAACACCGGCGGTCCAGGCCAGGAACGGGTTCATATTGGCCGGGCTGAATGGCACATCAGACAGCTCGGTCATCGGAATATATTCAGGAAAGCTCTCCGGCACGGCTAATGGCTTACTGCCAGCGGGCGTAATTGCGCCAAACGGGCAGGCGATACCACAGAGCTTGCAGCCGATGCAGGTGGTTTCATCCAACTCAACGGCGTTATTGGTCAACGTGATGGCATTGACCGGACAAACTCGCGCGCACCATGCATCCTCACAGTGGCGACAGAGGATCGGTGCGGTGACCGTGGCATTACGCATCACGGTCAATCTGGGGTGCTCTTGTAAACCCTTGGCTTTATGCACCTGGCTGCAAGCAGCCATGCAGGTATTGCATCCAATACAAAGCCTCGACTCCGCAATGACAAAGCGGTTCATAGCCATACCCTCCGGGACAAAAATCTGGTGACAGTCAGGCTGATAGCAATCATTTCTAAGCTGCAAAGCATATTCTGTGCCAGTACGCCTGCTGCAGCTGCAAAAGAGCGGTGAAGGCACGCCTGCTGTGCATTGGGGCGAGGTCAGTAAAGCGCGGAGATTTATACGGCGGTGAAAATGGCGTAATTGCGGTGGTTAAGTGTCGACATTAGTGACGAAACCGCCGCTCATCAGTGACACTTCGACAGTGATTGCTGACTTTAACCCTCTGGTTGCGGCTACATCTAAATAATAGTGTCATTTATTAGTTAGTTAGGTTTGGTGTTGCTTTGGTGGAAACCAGCGCGTGGCTGGCATCTTCTTTGCATTGCTATTGTCATGGATACGCCACAGGAGCAGCACGGTCATGCATGAAATAACCTTGTGCCAGAATGCTATTGCCATGATGGAACAGCAGGCCCGTTTACATGGCGCGCAGCGAATTACCGGGGTGTGGCTGGAAACGGGCGCATTTTCCTGCGTCGAACCGCAGGCATTAGAATTCTGTTTTGAGTTGGTATGCCGAGGCACGCTGGCGGAAGGTTGTGTGCTGCATCTTAGCCAGCAGCCATCACAGGTGTGGTGCTTTGATTGCCAGCAGCAGATTAATTTGCTGAGTAGCAAAGTGACTCGTTGCCCGTTGTGTGCCGGGAGCCATTTGCGCATCGGTTCATCTGATGATGGCGTCATACTTAAGCGGTTGGAGGTGGAATGAATTTACTTTTTTTAACTGAAATTGTGCGATTGAATGGCGCAGAGGTCAGGCTATGTGTATAGGCATCCCCGGTCAAATTGTCGCATTGGATGAAACTCAGCCTGGTACAGCCTGGGTGGATGTGTGCGGTGTGCGGCGTTCGGTGAATATCATGCTGGTGGCTGGCGACTCACAGGCCTGCCTGGCATTAATCGGCCATTGGGTGTTGGTGCATGTTGGGTTTGCCATGAGCCGGCTGGATGAAGAGGAAGCGTTGGAAACATTGCAGTTGTTACAGCAGATGGGGGAGGTTGAGAGTGATGTCGGGGCGTTTTTGGGGCAAAGGGGGTAACCGGGCTGGTATATTATTAAAAGCAGGAGCGGATTACTTTCGGTTGCCAGAGCTTCACGGCTCACGCGAAATATTACTGCTGTTTGCGGTGCTCTCCGGCAGTTTGCAGGCTAATGCGCCCATGTGGCTCATTCGGCCTGCAATCTTTGTCGGTAATATTCCTGATTGCGCTTAACGTCAAAATCCAATCCAATATCAAAAGTTAATTCAACATCATGGTGCTGGTGCTGGTGCTGGTGCTGGATTTTTCGGTTTTTCTTCTGCCAGCCGGTGTTCCAGCTCAACCAATTGTTCTGGTGAAACGGCCGGATAACCTTGTGCGTCATCGGGGATCACATGTACCGCCGGAATGGGAATTAATGGCCCAAGGAAGCGTGGTTCACGTTTCAGAATATAGAGATCCGACAATGCGCCGAGACGGGCAAAAATCTCACGCACTCGCACATTGAGCATATCCTTCGGTGACGGCACAGCAAAACACTGCGCCTGAATGCCCATATGGAGGGCGATAAACAGTGCTCGTTCGCAATGGAAACGTTGGGTAATGATAATAAAATCGTTAGTATCAAATACCTTACGGGTGCGCACGATGGAGTCCAATGTACGGAAACCTGCGTAATCCAGCACGATATCAGCGGGGGCGACACCGGCGGCGATCAGGTCGCGGCGCATGGTCATCGGCTCGTTATAACTTTGCAGTGCATTATCACCACTAAGCAATAAATAACTGACTTTACCGCTGTTATAGGCGTTTATCGCCCCTTGAATCCGGTATTGATAAAACTGATTTATACCGCCAGTACGGTAATACTTGGCAGTACCCAAGACCACACCAACCTGCCGGTGGGGCAAGTCTTGTAGCTCATCGTAGATAAAGGGGGCCGTTTTCCAGCTAATCCAGCGATCGAGCACAATAGCTGTCACCATCAGCAACCCTGCGATGATAATTAAGCTAATAATCAGGCGTTTCCACATTCTTAGGCCTTTGATGCATTCAATCCACTGGTCATATTGTAAGGCTACTGTACCTGCCCATGTTGCGCAATACATATCCCCTTCGTCCTTGAAGCTACAGCGTTGTTGGCTTGCCGCCTGGCTGTAACTCCAATGCCTTTGGGTATTATCTTCGTCCTTGAAGCTACAGCGTTGTTGGCTACGCGCTCTAACCCGAATCACTGACCTGAGTAGCTCATCGGGACGAATATCGAGTATGTGTTTGCTGGTGGATAACCGGCGCACGCAAAACATGAGCCGGTTACTATTTAGAACGATGTGCGCTTATAAGTGCGGTACTGCGGTTGCCAATAGTTATGCTCAATGGCTTTTTTCAGTGCTTCTTCTGAGGTCACAATGGCGACACCTTGCAACTGCGCCGCTTTACCCACCTGCATTGCAATGCTTTTTGACACCGCCTGAATATCGTCGATACGCGGCAGTAATGCTCCTTCACCATTCAACGCTAGTGGTGAACACTCAGCCAATGCACGGCTGGCAGCCATCAACATACCGTCGGTCACCCGCCGTGCACCCGATGCCAGCACACCCAAGCCAATCCCTGGGAAGATATAAGAGTTATTGCATTGTGCAATTGGATACAGCTTTTCTTTATAACTAACCGGTGAGAATGGGCTACCTGTGGCGACCAGTGCGGCACCATCGGTCCAGTTAATAATGTCTTCTGGCCGTGCTTCAACCCGCGATGTTGGGTTAGACAATGGCATCACAATAGGCCGTGGGCAGTGTTGGTGCATCTCACGGATCAGCTCTTCAGTAAATAACCCTGGCTGACCTGATACACCAATCAGCACCGTCGGCTTGGCGTTGCGCACCACATCCAGCAGTGAAATGGAGTCGCTGGCCAGATTCCAGCTTTGTAGCGAATCACTTTTTTGCACCAGTTTACTTTGGAAATCTAATAAGTTAGGTAGCTTGTCAGTCAACAGACCAAAACGGTCAACCATAAAGACTCGCGCCCGGGCCTGATCTTCACTCAGACCTTCTGAAATCATCTGCGCAATGATCTGTTCAGCAATACCGCAACCTGCTGATCCGGCACCGAGGAAAGTAACGGTTTGGTCGCGTAACTGGCTGCCTGCGGCACGGCTGGCGGCAATCAGACTGCCCAGAGTGACCGCTGCGGTACCCTGAATATCATCATTGAAACAACACAGTTCGTCACGGTAGCGGTTCAGCAGCGGGGTAGCATTGTTCTGCGCAAAATCTTCAAACTGCAACAACACATTTGGCCAGCGACGTTTGACCGCCTGAATGAATTCGTCAACAAAAGCATAATATTCATCACCGGAAATACGCGGGTGACGCCATCCCATATACAGTGGGTCATTCAAGCGTTGCGGGTTGTTGGTCCCCACATCTAACACAACTGGCAATGTATAGGCTGGGCTGATACCGCCACATGCGGTATACAGCGATAATTTACCAATGGGGATGCCCATGCCGCCAATGCCCTGATCACCAAGGCCGAGAATGCGCTCACCGTCAGTTACCACGATAACTTTCACGTTCTGTTTGGTGGCATTTTGTAACATATCGTCAATGTGTGCGCGGTTCGGGTAAGAGATAAATAACCCGCGCGCACGGCGATAGATATCAGAGAAGTGTTCACAAGCCTCGCCAACTGTTGGCGTGTAGATAATCGGCATCATCTCGCTGAGATGGGCATCCAGCAGGCGATAAAACAGAGTCTCATTGGTATCTTGAATGTTACGCAGATAGATGTGCTTATCGTCGTCGTTTTTGAAATCTTGATACTGGCGGTAAGCGCGCTCAGCCTGTTCTTCAATAGTTTCAACCGCTTCAGGCAACAAACCGTGTAAGTTAAAGTGGTTGCGCTCATCATTAGTAAAAGCGCTGCCTTTGTTGAGAAGAGGGAATTCCAACAGAATCGGGCCAGCGTAGGGGATATAGAGGGTGCGCTTACTTTCGTATTCAAGTTCCATGAGTTTTACTCTTAAATGACTATGGGTATAGACAGTAATTGTTACCCCGATCCTAAAAGATAAGAGAAATATGTACAGCTTTTGTTAGTTAAATATGTCTGTAATCGGTAAAAATGCGAGGCATCTTGCAGATTTAGCTGAGCAGTTTAGCGCAACCGGGTGTCATTCGTTGCGGGATCTTGCGGTGCTATAATGGGCATCGCTCAGGCCGGTTGATGGCATGGAATACGAGATGATTGATCAGATCGCACACGCGGGAATGCGTTTCACCGCTATTTAAGGGAATAGGCGGGATTAGCATGATAACCGGGGGTTAGCAATGTAACCCCCGATTGGTGGGGCATTATTTCGGCAAAAACGTCATGTGTTTTACATCATCGCAACCCAAGGCCGCCAGTGTTGCCAGTGTGGCATCCCACTGAGTCAGCGCCGGGTTACTGCCCTCAATCAATACTGCACGGCGAATTGCAGCGCAATCCCCACCGGTAATGTTGGTCAGGATCAATGCGGCTTGCAGTGGGGGCAGGCTGGGGTTGAAGGCGGCATTTTCTGCATAACGGCCCACATAGATAGTGCCATCTGCCGCTTCCAATGCAATACCGCTATGAGCGTTGCTATACGGGGCATGACTCCGGTTCGCGCCTTCAAGGGCTGCCTGAGTTAGCGCATCGGTTTCAGCCACGGTGTAGCCATGAAACACCGGATCCATCAGCAGAGTGGTGATATCCAAGTCTTTTGGGCCGAAAGAATCTGGTAAATAATGTCCGAGGGTTGCGGCAGGGCGGCCCGGTAAATGGATATGTAGGTCGGTTCCGCTATTCAGTTCATTCATAAACTGGCGGCAATGACCACAAGGGGTGTAATTAACGGTAATTGCGACCAGGCTGGCTTCGCCGCGTAACCAGGCATGAGTCACCGCACACTGCTCGGCATGAATGGTTTGCTGTAGCGGAACGCCGCTAAACTCCATATTGGCACCAAAATAGAGATTGCCACTGCTCCCCTGCGCGATAGCACCAACCATAAAATGAGAGATTGGCGCGAGCGCACACGCGGCGGCCAGCGGCAACAACGCGAATGCTAACGCATTGTCATCTAACCCACTGATGCTTTTTACCGTTTCCACTTGTTTCGCTGTCAGCATGGCAGGGAAATCGTTTGCGCTCAGAATAGGTTCAAGTGCAGATTGCAGTGAAGCGGGCAGCTTAGCCCAAGGGGCTTGAAAACGTGCTTGCATAGGGGTCTCTCCAATAGTAACGGGAAACTATTTTAGGCAGCTTAGGGGCTTCTTGATGTGATTTAGATCTCGTTACCAATGAAATTGATGCAAGTAAAACTCCAAATGAGAGATGTATCTCAAATTTAAACCTGAAAACGGGCGGCATTTTACCTTGTAACTGTAGGCCCTAATGCGCGTCAGGGAGCCACATTGTTAGCCGAACAAATGGAGCAACACCGGGAACAGGAAAGGAGCTAACAATGAAGTGATAATCCCGCAGATTACCAGTGCCAGCGAGCTAAATGCACCTTCCTGAAAGTCCATTTCAGCACAACGGGCGGTGCCCAACGCATGTGAGGCGGTACCCATGGCTAACCCCCGCGAGGCTTTAGTCGTTATCTTTAATAAATTCAGTAAGCTATGCCCAAACACTGCGCCCAAAATACCGACAAAAATTACGCATACTGCGCTGATGGCGGGTAAGCCATGGATAGACTCAGCGACGGCCATGGCAATGGGGGTGGTGACAGACTTAGGTAATACTGAAGCCGCAATCTCAGGAGTTGCCCCCATCCACAGGGCGACAGCCGTACCGCTGACCATGGCGGTAATACTGCCAATAAAACAGATACTGATAATGGATTTCCAGCGGGCGCGAATTTGGTGCAACTGTTCATACAACGGGAAAGCCAGCGCCACCACCGCAGGTTGCAGTAAGTCATTTAATACTTTGCTGCCAGCAAAATAGTTGGCATAGGGCATATGTGTGACCAGCAGCAATGGAATGATAACAACCATGGATATCAATAATGGGTTAAGCAGCGGCATTTTCAGCCAGCGTGCTAAACGGCGCGCACCAAAGAACACGATTAAGGTCAGTGGCAGTGACCACCATAAATTGCTGATCATTTGTCGTCCTCTGTATGGGTAGGAGAACCAATGACTTTGCGTTCGCGGTGAACATAATGAGAACTGTAAGCCACCACCAACATCACAATTAGGGTGCTGACAAAGCAGGAAACCACGATGGGGCCGAACTGTTTAGTGAGTTGGTCGTAGTACTGCATCACACCGACACCGATTGGCACAAACAACAGCGCCATATAGCGGATCAGTAGATGGCAACCGGGTTTTACCCAAGTTGAGGGCAAGATCTGGGACGCCAGCAGAGCAAACAGAATCAGCATCCCAATGATACTGCCGGGGATGGTGATAGGTAGCAACAAGGCCAAAGCTTTACCTGCCCATAAGCACAGATAAATAATGGCGAAAGCCCGCAGGTACTGCCAGCAAAGTGAAGTCACATTGCGCATAGAAAAGGTCCTGAGTTACGGAATGCATTCATCATACAATTAAGTTTGATTATGTGCTAGCTGTCACACTATGAATAATAGACTCATCATGTATCAAGCTGTGAGCGTGGTGATTGCTACTACACACAACTTATTTGTAGGCTCTTTACTGCATCTTGGCACCTATTGGGTATGTTCTGATACCTGATGGGGGTTTTCTGCCTGCGTCTTAGCCAACCGATAGCCGCGATAGAAAAATGCCAGCCCTAAAATAGCCGCGATAATCAGCATATAGAACATCATCTGCGGTGCGGCCCAGGCGAGTAAGAAGCCACAAAGTATCGGGTTAATGGCTCCACCTAACTGGCCGAGATTCTGTACTCCATAGTAACTGCCTTTGAGATTCGCCGGAGCAATAAAATCGATAAACAAGTATTCGACTGGGATAACAATAATTTCGCCCAATGAGAAAATCGCCATTGCCAGCATCCATAGCGGAATTGAATCTTGAGCCGCCATAAATCCGAGCAGGCCAACGATGAAGAACAGGGTACCAAACATCAGCCAGCGCATTAAATTCTGTTGATTCATACGGCGACTTAATAAGTATTGTAGGGTAATCACAATGGTTGCATTAACGGTCATCACCGCCCCGATCACCTGATAGGCAAATTTCGCATCTGACACCGTAATCAGGTATTGGGATAAATAACCCGAGAATTGGCCAAAGACAATGGCACTGAGCATGCTGCCGAGGGTAAAGTAAATCAGCCGCTTATCACAACGTAAGATGGTAAATGTTTGGCGCAGATCCGGTACTGATTCGCTAGCTGAGCGTTCTGTTACCGACATATCGGTACTGCTTATTTTAAATTTCAACGCAACCGCTACCAGCAACGCCAATACGCCAGAAATGATAAAAGGCAATTGTGAGCCAAAACCAACCACCAAAACCCCCATCGCCGGACCTACCGCCCAGCCGACATTGACCAACGTGTAGTTAGCTGAAAAGGCTTTAATTCGTTCATTCACTGGCAGCCAATCAGCAAAGCAGGCTTTGAGTGCGATACTGTAAACCGAGTAGGCCGAATGCAGCAGCGCCAAAATCAGAATGATCCAGGCCGGATGCTCAATCCATGGCAAAGTGAAAAACGTGGCAGAAAACAGACTTATTGCGAGCAAAATCAAGCGCTTTTTATTGAATTTGTCCACCAGATAGCCGCCATATAAGCTAGTAAAAATACCTAACGTTAAACTTGCCCCTAACACCAGCCCGACTTTATCGGGAGCCAACTGAAAATGCTCAGCCAAATAGATAGTTATAAAAGGCAGGGTGATGGCTCGCCCAATAGTCAGGACTAGCGAAGCAATCAGCAAATTGGTGACTCGTGATGGAAATCCTTTCATGGTGTTTTCTTTTTTAATTATTTGGATAATAAGGTGTATCTATGCGGATTATGTCTAATGAAAAGAACGGCTCGCACAGCGCTACGACAGTGGCTCAGCCAACTACATTAGACTATTGCGGCGATAAAGAGAGGGGGGGGGAGGAAAATTTTTTGCAAACAGCAGATCGACCTGAATCGATCTGCCATTAATTGATATCGCCAACGTCATGGGCATACCGCTAACGCAACAGTAACGGCAAGGACGAAGGGGATTATTAACCTAAATATTCGATGATGGACAGCCCAGCGTTATAATCGGTGCTATAGATAATCCCTTGTGCATCAACAAATACATCACATGACTGAATAACTTTTGGCCGACCAGGCCGTTTATCGACCATTTTTTCCGGGGCCGCAGGTACCAATGCACCCGTTTCCTTCGGTTGGTATGGGTTACTGATGTCGTAAGCGCGCACTCCGGCATTTTGATAGGTGGCAAAAATCAGTGACGAACTGATAAAGCTGCCTGGGCGGTTCTCATGCAGGTTATGCGGGCCAAAATGTGCCCCTTTTTTGACGTAATCCCGCTCATCCGGTACCGGAAAAGTTGAGATGCTCACCGGATTGCTTGGCTCGCGAATATCGAACAGCCAAATATGCTTTTCACCATCTTCCTGATTATCCAGTACCGCCTCATCCAGTACCACTAATAGGTCGCGGTCTGGTAATGGGAGTGCGGTATGGGTACCGCCGCCAAAGGGAGGGCTCCAGTTGCGATGACTTATTAGTTTCGGCTCATGCCGATCAGCGACATCCAGCAGGGTCAGGCCACCATCGCGCCAACTGCCATAGGCTGTATCACCGCTGATAATGGCATGATGCAATGCGTAACGTTTGCCTTCTGGCCAGCTTGGTTGCTCACCCGCTGCAGTGTGCATACCAGGTAAAGCATAACGCCCCGCCACCTGTGGTTTTTGCGGGTCAGCCAGATCAATGGTCAGGAAAATATAATCACTGTAACCATCCAGCAATGCAGAAACATAAGCCCAGCGGCCGCCCACATACCAGATACGATGAATACCAATACCATCAAGCGGCAGGAAGCTAATCTCACGCGGTTTATCCGGTATCGAAATATCAAAAATACGTAAACCGGCACACCAACTGCGGCCTTCCTGCCGGGTACTGACGGTTTGTGCCACCGAGCGGGTGTAATAGACTTTCTCTTGCGCAAAACTGGCGTCAGCAAACAGGTCGCGGGCGTTAATCACCAGCAGCAGGTCATCATGGACTTGTAAGTGTACGTTCCAGGTATTGGGGGGGGCGGCGATAAAACCTGCCGGGCGCGGATTTTTTGCATCCCGCACATCAATAATTGATACCCCTTGCGATACCATATGGCCGACATAGGCATAGCCACGGTGCACCATTACCTGTACGCCGTCCGGTTTACCGCCTTGATTGCTATGGCCAATCAGCCGCATATTGCGGCTGTATTCTGGTTGTGGCAAGGAAGCTTGCGTTGCCATTTATTTCACTCCCAGTCGGTTAGATTTACTGGCCGTTTTTGGCGGCAAGGGTGGCGAACCATGGTGAGTTGAAATCATCGGATTGACCCCAGCCCGGAATAATTTTACTTAACCCTGCCACGTTAACCGGGCCGGGTTGACTGGCTAACAAGGCTTGTGGAATAGACGCAGCCCGGAATTCATAGCTGGCTGGTGTCTCTTCCCCCGCAATCTTCTTGGCAACTAAACGCAAGTTAATGGCCCCAATCAGTTTAGGATCGACGGCAACACTGACTTTCCATGGGCTATTGGCTTCACGCATCAGTTGTAAATCCTGATTCGATATATCAATGCTGTAGAGTTTGATCTCAGTACGGCCATTCTCCTGTAAGGCTTTATAAGCGCCTTGAGTAAAGGCATCCCATGTTCCCCAGATTGCGTCGATTTTGCCTTTCGGATATTTTGCCAAAACGGCACCGACTTTATTGGCAGTATCACCCTGCACATCAGAAGACACAGCCCCGATAGATTCCAGTTCATGAATACCCGGATTCTGTTTTAACAGTGCCTGATAAGCGGCCTGGCGGCGCTCCATCGGTGGGAAACCGGCAACCCAAAGCTTGATGATATTGGCTTTACCGTTGAAGTCTTTAACCAATTGACCAAAGGATTCATTGGTCAGGGAGGCATCATCCTGTTGAGTGACGGTCAGGCCGGGAATATCACCCTGAATAGCGGTATCGAACACCGATACCGCAATGCCGCTGGCTGCAATTCGTTTGACCAGTTCGGTTGAATACGGGTCACGCCCCTGAGAGAGAATGATTCCGTCATATTTTTGGCTGATGGCCTGATTCACAAAGTCTTGAAAACGGGCGTCGTCACCGTTGCTCAAGAAGGTATCGACTTTGAAACCGAGCTTTTTGCCTTCTTTCAATACACCAGACAAAAACTGAGTAGTGTTATCATCTGATCCCAGGTTACGGATCACCGCAATTTTAATCTGCCCTGGATGTTTGGCGATAGCATCCGGGATCGGGGCTACCGTGGCGGTGTCCGCTGCGAATACCGGCAGCGCTGTCAGCAGGCTCAAGGCCAGCAAAGGGAAAGCAATTTTTTTCATCCGAAACTCCGTCATGGTGTCGATAAGTTAGGCAAAATGAGTATTATCTTCGTTGTTATGGCTATCTTTGTGTCTAGACGTCTATTTGTCGCTGTACAGCATCATAACCATAACTATTTTGATTAGGAATTAACTTTGTTATGAATTTTTGGATCGGGTTATATCTTTTAGTTTGGATGGCTTAAATAAGCAGCAAAATAGGACTAAAGGATTATTATGGTGTGAGGCAATAGGGTTAATAACCTTTCTATTACAAAGGCTTATTTTTATCGTGAGTATTCCCTTATTTTTATTAGGATTAATTTTTTATTTCGTTGTTTGCTCAGGACTGATACCCTAATGAAAATGCGTAGTAATCAATAATTGAGGCTCAATATCCATAATATAGGATGGGTTTTGCAATTTTAAAGTTAATGATATTTAAAGGATTAAAGTCACTATGGAAAAAGTTAGCAGTCTATATAAATTCAGGCAGGGACGTGCTGATGGCGCACAACTGAATTTTAGCTGTTTTACCTATAAAAACATCTATTTTTATCTGTCACGCAGTGAGTTTTTATTTCTATTTTTTCGCTATTTATTAGCATTAATGGTACTCATTTTTTTAATACTAATACTATTTCCTGATTTAGCAGATGAAGTCTTGTCTTTGTCGATTCAGGCTTTTCCCGCCGTCTACTCAGTCGTCTTATTGCTGCCTTGTCTCAATCGGTTAATCTACCAAAATCTGACGCCTTATTGGTTGGTTTTTCATATTTTCCCCATTATTGAAATGGTTTTATATACTCCAGTTACCTCATTTTTATCAGATTTATTTTTTCTATATCTGATATTTATCAATATTTATGATGTGAAACTACCTGCTTGCGAACGGAAAAAACAATTTGCTGCTGCTAAGGCGGAAGAGTATCCGTTTGGTCTCACTATCGTTTGCTTTAGTACATTGTATATAAGTTTCTTTCTGTTATTTGAACTGGATGATGCCATTATTTCACTGATGCTACTATCGTGGATTTTCTTTTTACTGGCCAAATGGCATTGGCCAGTTGTGATGCTAAATTTATTAGGCGCTCTTGGCATATTTTGGTTTTTTGCATCAGGTTTTGTCGAGATGAAACATCATAAGAATATTATTGTTAACGCGCTAATTAAGGTTTCCTTGCTGGACAGTATTCTGTTTCTTATTTTCTCATTAAGCTTATTTATTAATATGTTATTTTGGTTGGAGGCATGGCAACGGGATCGGTTGTCAACCGTCACCAACATCGAGTGATAAAAAATGCCGGCTGGGTTTCCCCTGACCGGCATTTTGGCTATTGCCTGACAATTTAATTATTCCCTGACAACCACTTTCGTCAGGGAACGGCGTCATACATCAAATCACTTCACTTGCATGCCAGGTTGGGCACCACTGTCTGGGCTGAGCAGGAAGATATCTTTACCGCCAGGGCCTGCCGCCATCACCATGCCTTCTGAAAGACCGAAGCGCATTTTACGTGGTGCCAGGTTAGCCACCATCATGGTCAATCGGCCTTCCAATACTTTCGGATCAGGGTACGCAGAACGGATGCCAGAGAAGACTTGGCGAGTTTGGCCGCCGATATCCAGAGTTAATTTCAATAACTTATCAGAGCCTTCAACAAATTCTGCCTGCTGAATCAGCGCAATACGCATATCCACTTTGGCAAAATCATCAAAACTGATGGTTTCCTGAATCGGAGAGTCAGCTAACGGCCCGGTGGCTATCACGGTGGGTGCCATATCCGCTTTAGACGAAGTAACCATTTCGTTAACTTTATCTAAATCGATACGGTTGAACAGAGCTTTAAAGGTATTGACCTGATGGCCTAACAGCGGTTGTTGAATGCTATCCCACGTCAGTTCGGTATTGAGGAAAGCCTCAGTACGTTCAGTCAGTGATGGCAACACCGGCTTCAGGTAAGTCATCAGCACGCGGAACAGATTGATACCTAAGGAGCAAACAGCTTGTAGGTCGGCATCGCGACCTTCTTCTTTCGCTATCACCCACGGGGCTTGTTCATCAACATAACGATTGGCAAGATCAGCCAGTGCCATGATTTCACGGATGGCTTTACCTGATTCGCGGCTGTTATAGGCATCTGCAATGCTGACAGCAGCATCGGTGAAGGTTTTATACAGCGCCGGATCGGCCAATTTATCGGCTAATTTACCGCCAAAGCGTTTATTGATAAAACCTGCATTACGCGAAGCCAAATTCACCACTTTGTTGACAATATCGGTATTAACACGCTGGACAAAGTCTTCCAGATTTAAATCGATGTCATCAATTCGTGAAGAGAGTTTCGCGGCGTAGTAATAACGCAAGCAATCGGCATCAAAGTGTTGCAGATAGGTGCTGGCTTTAATGAATGTGCCGCGTGACTTCGACATTTTCGCGCCGTTTACTGTGACATAACCATGAACAAAGATATTGGTCGGTTTGCGGAAATTGCTACCTTCCAACATGGCAGGCCAAAACAGGCTATGGAAGTAAACAATGTCTTTACCAATAAAGTGATAAAGATCGGTTTCAGAACCTTCACGCCAGAACTCATCAAAGTCCAGATCACCACGCTTGTCGCACAGGTTCTTAAACGACCCCATATAGCCGATTGGGGCATCCAGCCAGACGTAGAAATATTTACCTGGCGCATCCGGCACTTCAAAACCGAAGTAGGGCGCATCACGGGTGATATCCCACTGTTGTAGGCCAGACTCGAACCATTCCTGCATTTTGTTCGCGACTTGTTCTTGCAGTGCACCAGAACGCGTCCAGGCTTGCAACATGTCGCTGAAGGCTGGCAGGTCGAAGAAGAAATGCTCAGATTCGCGCATCACCGGCGTCGCACCGGAAACCGCCGACTTTGGATCGATAAGTTCAGTCGGGCTGTAGGTTGCGCCGCATACTTCACAGTTATCGCCATATTGATCTGGCGCTTTACACTTCGGACAGGTGCCTTTGACAAAACGATCAGGCAGGAACATGCCTTTCTCAGGGTCATAGAGCTGAGAAATGGTACGATTCTTGATATAGCCGTTCGCCTTCAAGCGGCTGTATATCAGGCTCGACAGTTCACGGTTTTCATCACTGTGAGTGGAGTGATAGTTATCATAACTGATAGCGAAACCGGCGAAATCCTGTTGGTGTTCCTGGCTCATTTCGGCAATCATCTGCTCCGGTTCGATACCCAGTTGCTGAGCTTTCAGCATGATCGGGGTGCCGTGGGCATCATCTGCACAGATAAAATGAACCTGGTTGCCGCGCATTCGCTGGAAACGGACCCAGATATCTGCCTGGATGTGCTCGAGCATGTGGCCGAGATGTATAGAACCGTTAGCGTATGGTAGCGCGGACGTCACCAATATTTTTTTCGCGACTTGAGCCATAGTGGGAAATTGCTTTCTTTATGTCGATTAAAGGGTCTTTGATGTTAACCGATATGCAAGCTTGCCGCTAGGGTAAGGCAACCCGCACTTTGCCTTAAGTCATAATCGGTTTACTTTGGTGACACAGGGGCAACTGAGTTCTGGTACACTATCTTTGGTTAATAACGATAAATTCAAGGAGCCGGGATGAGCCCAAAATCCCCCGAGCAGACCACCCCTGACCTGCTGCAATCACAAATTTCGAAGGTCCTTACGGCCTTTACTCACCCAACCTTGCAAAAGGATCTCCATACTCTGCGTGCTATCCACCATTGTGCCTTATTGGACAATGTGCTGCATATCGAGCTGGTGATGCCGTTTGCCTGGCAATATGGTTTTGATGCATTGAAAGAGTCGGTCAGCGCGGAATTGCTGGCAGTGACTGGTGCTACAGCTATTGATTGGAAGTTGTCGCATAATATCACCACACTCAAGCGTGCCAATGATCAGCCGGGTATCAAAGGTGTGCGTAATATTGTGGCCGTCAGCTCGGGTAAAGGTGGTGTGGGGAAATCCAGTACCGCCGTTAATCTGGCACTGGCATTGGCGGAAGAGGGGGCCAAAGTCGGTATTCTGGACGCCGATATTTATGGCCCTTCCATCCCCAATATGCTTGGTACCATGAATCAGCGGCCAACGTCCCCTGACGGTAAGCATATGGCACCGATCATGGCTCACGGTCTGGCGACTAACTCGATTGGTTATCTGGTCACTGATGAGAACGCTATGGTGTGGCGCGGCCCGATGGCCAGTAAAGCATTGATGCAGATGCTGCAAGACACCTTATGGCCAGATTTGGATTATCTGGTGATTGATATGCCGCCGGGTACCGGTGATATCCAGTTGACGTTGTCGCAAAACATTCCGGTGACGGGTGCGCTGGTGGTAACAACACCACAAGACATCGCTTTAATCGATGCCATGAAAGGCATTGTGATGTTTGAAAAAGTGCATGTGCCGGTGTTGGGTATTATTGAAAATATGAGCATGCATATTTGCAGTAATTGCGGCCATCTGGAGCCTATTTTCGGCACCGGCGGGGCGGAGAAACTGGCGCAGAAGTACCATTGCAAACTGTTGGGCCAAATTCCATTGCATATTTCTTTACGCGAAGACCTTGATCGCGGTGAACCAACGGTTGTTAGCCATCCTGACAGTGAATTTGCTGATATCTATCGCCAACTGGCATCAAATGTGGCGGCAGAAATGTACTGGCAAGGGGAAGCTATCCCAACGGAAATCTCATTCCGCGCGGTGTAACAGCCGCTAACACCCCTGCGGCGTCAAAGACGCAAAATTATACCCTGCGGCGTCAAAGACACAAAATCATACCCAAAGTCATTGGCGTTGCAGGTAGGCAGCAAACGAATAAATCCCGATGAGCTGACATAAGTCAGTGATTCGGGTGCGTGAGAGCCGCTAACACCCCTGCGGCGTCAAAGACGCAGGGTATAGTGCTGGCATCAAACCCGCTAACTCCTTATAATTGCCGCGCTCGAAGCACGTTACGTGCTTTGTCTCCCCTCACACTTCGTAATCAGGTCTTTAATTTTATGACTGACAAAGCACACCAGTGCGTCATTATCGGGATAGCGGGTGCTTCTGCCTCCGGGAAAAGTCTTATCGCCAGCACGCTGTATCGCGAATTACGCGAACAGGTAGGTGACCAACATATCGGCGTTATTCCTGAGGATGGTTATTATAAAGACCAGAGTCATCTGTCGATGGAAGATCGGGTCAAAACCAACTATGACCACCCGAGTGCCATGGACCACAACTTATTGCTGGAGCATTTGCAATCGTTGAAAGCAGGCAAGCCGGTTGAATTGCCACTTTACAGTTACACTGAGCACACCCGTAAAAAAGAAACCGTCCATTTAGAACCGAAAAAAGTGATTATTTTGGAAGGGATCTTGTTGTTAACGGATCTCCGCCTGCGTCAGGAAATGAATTTTTCTATCTTTGTTGATACTCCGTTGGATATCTGCCTGATGCGCCGTATGAAGCGCGATGTCAATGAACGCGGTCGTTCAATGGACTCGGTAATGGCGCAATACCAGAAGACAGTGCGCCCAATGTTCCTGCAATTTATAGAACCGTCCAAGCAATATGCTGACATTATCGTTCCACGCGGTGGTAAGAACCGAATTGCGATCGATATTCTAAAAGCGAAAATCAGTCAGTTCTTTGAGTAATGTTCGTCTGGACCTTTGCTTCTTAATATGGCAGCTTGCGTAGTAGGTAAGCTGTAACATGCGAATTTTGATGGAGATTTTAGCAATGAGACTGTGCGATCGTGACATAGAAGCCTGGCTGGACAGCGGTAAGTTAGGCATTGATCCTCGCCCACCGGTAGAACGTATCAATGGTGCCACAGTCGATGTTCGCTTAGGCAACCAATTCCGTGTCTTCAAGGGGCACACGGCGGCATTTATTGACTTAAGCGGTCCGAAGGATGAAGTCAGCGAAGCGCTGGAACGAGTCATGAGTGATGAGATCAATCTGCCGGAAGGGGAGGCATTTTTCCTGCATCCAGGGGAGTTGGCGCTGGCCGTGACACTAGAGTCGGTGACAATCCCTGATGACTTGGTTGGCTGGCTTGATGGCCGCTCCTCATTAGCTCGCCTTGGATTAATGGTGCATGTTACCGCACACCGTATAGATCCCGGTTGGCAAGGCAGGATTGTGCTGGAGTTCTATAATTCAGGTAAGTTGCCATTAGCGCTGCGCCCTGGGATGTTAATTGGCGCGCTGAGTTTTGAACCACTCTCCGGCCCGGCAGCTCGCCCTTATAATAGCCGTCAGGACGCAAAATATCGTGGTCAACAAGGCGCTGTAGCCAGTCGTATAGATAAAGACTAGCCATTTCTCGCTGGGAGTTTAGCCTGTTTGGACTTTTTAGCCTGATTAGACAAGAGGATGTCATGAGACGATTACTGACGACGTTAATTATCCTGCTGGTTGTGCTAGTTGCAGGGATGAGCGCATTAGTATTGCTGGTAAATCCTAATGACTTTCGTGCCTACATGGTCAAACAGGTAGAGAAAAAAAGTGGTTATCAGTTGCAACTGGAAGGGGATTTGCGCTGGCATGTTTGGCCACAGCTTAGCATTATTGCGGGCCGGACCGCACTGACCGCCCCAGGTGCAGCGGCACCGGTTATTAGTGCGGAAAATATGCGACTGGATGTCAAACTTTGGCCACTGTTATCGCATCAACTCGAGGTGAAACAGGTGATGCTGAAGGGGGCGGTTATCCGCTTGACGCTAGAGAGTGAGGCGCAACAACAGCCTGATGCCCCTGTTGCGCCATCCGGTAATGCACCGCTTAATGAGCAACGCGCCTGGAAGCTCGACATCAATAAAGTACAAGTTGCCGATAGCCTGTTGATTTGGCAGCGGACGGACAATGATCAAGTTAATGTTCGTGATATCAATCTTGAACTTCAACAAGATGCCCAACGCCAGGTACATATCTCTCTCTCCAGCCGTGTTAATCGTAATCAACGTGATGTCACTTTCTCAATGGTCGCCGATGCAGACATGCGCCATTATCCGCAGCAGTTCAGCGCCAATATCAGCCAATTCAGCTATAAATTGGAAGGCGCGGATATTCCGGTTGGCGGTGTGAGCGGCGAGGGGACATTACAAGCAAGCTATCAACACGATATTCAGCAACTATTGCTGAACCAACTGAGTTTTTCTGCTAATAACAACCAGTTGACGGGGACCGCCAGAGCCACCTTGGGCGAGGTACCCGATTATGTTATCAATTTGGCTGCTGACAATCTTAATCTGGACACTATCTTTGGGTGGGAACCTAAAAGTACAGTTGCCAGTAAAGAAACGCCCCGACAGTCTGCTGTGACCGCACCGGTGATCGCTATTCAGGCCGATGATGATGTCGGGCAGGACTTGCAGGCATTACGTGACTTTACGGCCCAAATATCACTAACGGCGAATAATCTGGTCTATCGGGCGATTAACGTCAGTCAGCTCAATCTTCAAGCCTCCAATCAGCGCGGTAAGGTAGAAATTAGCCGTTTAACCGGTAGTGCGGTTGAGGGGGATTTTTCGTTGCCAGGTTCATTGGATGTGACGGGCAAAAAGGTTCTGGCTGCCGTTAACCCAGTGATAAACCATATGCAACTGGGACCGGTTTTATTGGCCGCTGGCTTGCCACAGATGATGACAGGCAAGTTTTCCATGAAAGCGCAGTTGTCGGGGGATGGCATCACGGTTGATGCATTCAACCACCGCTGGCAGGGGGATGCGCAGCTCAGCATGAATAATGCACGACTGGAAGGGCTGAATATTCAGCAGCTTATTCAACAGGCGGTTACTCGCAGTTCCAGTGATGTCAAAGGTCAGGATCGCTATGAGCGTTATACTGAGGTTAAGCAACTACAGGCGAATCTGGCTTTGCACAGAGGCGCGATGAAAGTCAGCAATCTGAGTGCTGATTCTGCATTGATTTCCATTAAAGGTAACGGGTCACTTAATTTACCTGCACAGCAATGTGATATGGATCTGGCGGTGCGAGTGATGCAAGGCTGGAGCGGGCAAGATAGCCTGGTCAAAATATTGCAAAGCACCGATATCCCTCTGCGTATTTATGGTCCGTGGACTCAACTCAGTTATCAATTGGATGTCGAGCAGTTGTTGCGAAACGAATTACAGCAGCGAGCTAAAAAAGCACTTAATGATTGGGCTGAGCGGAATCAGCAAAGCCGTGGCAGCAAAGATCTTAAAAAGCTTATCGATAAGCTTTAATTTAATGACCTATTACCTCCGATAGGCGTGGCTGTTTATCGGGGGCAATAGCGGCATATTGTTATGTATTTGTTGTGTAACTGTTCGCCAACCTCGCCATTCAAAACATAAAATCCTCTCTCTTGCTCACAAACTACTATTTGTTTCTAAAATCTCTGCGAATCATTGATAGATGTCATAAACTCGCCGATGGACTTTGGGCAGAGTGCAGAGCCAATTATGTATTTTAACGATAATAATGCTGAAGCAATATTTAGCAACACACAGCAACAGGCAAGACTCAGAGAGGGTATATGTTAGATCTTTTGATTGGGATAGTCGTAGCCGTCGGTGTAGGCCGTTATATCATTAAAGGCTACTCAGCAACGGGTGTGCTGATGGTTGGTGGCTTACTGCTATTAATTATCAGTGCCTTGATGGGCAAGAATGTATTACCTGCCAGTGCAACATCAACGGGCTGGCGAGCGACGGACATTGTTGAATATGTCAAAATCTTGCTGATGAGCCGTGGTGGCGATCTTGGCATGATGATCATGATGTTATGTGGCTTTGCGGCTTATATGACTCATATTGGTGCCAATGATGTAGTGGTAAAAATTGCATCCAAGCCACTGCAAATGATCAACTCACCATACTTACTGATGGTTGCGGCTTATCTGGTGGCCTGCTTGATGTCGTTAGCGGTATCATCAGCGACCGGGTTGGGCGTGTTACTGATGGCGACACTGTTCCCAGTAATGGTTAACGTTGGTATCAGTCGGGGTGCCGCAGCCGCAATCTGTGCATCACCGGCGGCGATTATTCTAGCCCCAACATCAGGTGATGTGGTGCTGGCAGCGAAAGCCTCTGAGATGCCACTGGTGGATTTTGCTTTTAAAACCACTTTGCCTATTTCTATTGCTGCGATTGTCTGCATGGCTATCGCTCATTTCTTCTGGCAGCGCTATCTGGATAATAAAAGTCAGGAAAAGCATGAGATGATGGATGTTAATGACATCACCACCAATGCACCGGGCTTTTATGCCATTTTACCCTTTACCCCGATTATCGGTGTGTTGATATTTGACGGTAAATGGGGGCCGGAGCTGCATATCATTACGGTGTTGGTGATTTGTATGCTGATTGCCGCTGTCATTGAGTTCTTACGCAGTTTCAGCGCTAAAACGGTATTTACCGGCCTTGAAGTGGCTTATCGTGGTATGGCTGATGCGTTCGCTACCGTGGTGATGTTATTGGTTGCCGCTGGGGTATTCGCACAAGGGTTGAGTACCGTTGGTTTTATCAGTGGCCTGATTGGATTAGCTCAATCTTTTGGCACCGGTGGCATTATTATGATGCTAGTACTGGTGGTGATTACGATGCTGGCTGCCATGACCACTGGGTCAGGCAATGCGCCGTTCTATGCGTTTGTTGAACTGATTCCAAAGCTTGCAGCTCAAATGGGGATAAATCCAGCCTATTTGGTTATTCCGATGCTACAGGCTTCAAATTTAGGGCGTACTTTATCACCAGTTTCTGGCGTGGTGGTTGCAGTCGCTGGGATGGCAAAAATTTCACCTTTTGAAGTGGTAAAACGTACCTCGGTACCGGTTTTAGTTGGGTTGGTAGTGGTGATTGTTGCCACTGAAATCCTGGTGCCTGTGCACTTGTAATCGCCGCTTATTGCGACAAAAAAGCCGGGTAGATTACCCGGCTTTTGCACCAAATCTCGACGACTTGTTACACCTCATAATCCGGGTCAGGTATTTTCAACGGCGTTATCTTTACCTTCAAGATACGATGGCTGCTGACCTCTAATGGCTCAAAGAGATAGTCACCAATTTTCATCTGTTCACCGACCTGCGGGATGCGCTGGGTATACTCCATGATTAACCCGGCTAAGGTGTGATACTCGCGTTTATCATCAAGAGGCAGTGGTAGATAGAGTACCAAATCCTCCAGCGGCATGTAACCGTTCGCAATCCAGCAGCCATCCTCGGTTTGCTGAATATCATGGCGGGCATCCAACTCTTCACCCGCCACGGGTAGATTACCGGCAATAGTTTCCATCACATCAGTTAGAGTAACCACCCCTTCGATGGAGCCAAATTCATCTACTACAAAGGCAAAATGCGTCTGCGCCTGACGGAACTGCTCTAACGCCATCAACAGCGAAACCTGTTCGGGGAAAATCAACGGCTGGCGAATCAATGCGCGTAAGTCGAGCTTTTCGCCTGCTAACTGCTGCCTTAATAAATCAATGACATGAATAACGCCCAAGGGTTCATCTGTCAGACTATCTTCAGTGACCACGATTCGGGTATGCAAATTTTTGGTCAGCAACTGAGACAGTTTCTCTGGGGGATCGTTAAGGTCCAGATACTCCACATCATGCCGTGATGTCATGATGCTGCTCACTGTACGCTGTGCCAGCCCTAATACCCGCTCAATCATCCGGCGTTCTTGTTCATTGAAGACCTCTTGGCCGACACTGGTATTATCGGCGATTAGGTTGGCAGTATGATTATCCAACTCTGCCTCTTCATGTTTGCCACTGAGCATACGTAACACCGCTTCCGCGGTTCTTTCACGTAATGGTCTAACTGTCGACAAAAAACGGCGACGATTGAATTGTGAGAACTGATTGAGTGATTCGATAATTACTGAGAAACCAATTGCGGCGTACAAATACCCTTTCGGAATATGGTAACCAAAGCCTTCAGCCACTAAGCTAAAGCCGATCATCAGTAAAAAGCTCAGACAAAGTATGACAATGGTTGGATGTGCATTAACAAAGCGCGTCAATGGCTTACTGGCTAACAGCATCAAGCCAATCGCGATACAGACCGCAGCCATCATGACCGCGAGGTGGTCTACCATGCCGACGGCGGTAATGACCGAATCAAGCGAGAATATCGCGTCCAGTACTACAATCTGCGCGACAACAGGCCAGAACCGTGCACCCTTGCGTTGTTGGTTTTGCTGCTGGTCCTTGCCCTCAAGCCGCTCGTTTAGCTCCATGGTGGCTTTAAAGAGCAGGAATATCCCACCGATCAGCATGATTAAGTCACGGGCGCTGAATGGGTGCTGGGAAAGGGTGATTAGGGGGGCCGTTAATGTGGCCAGCCATGAGATGCTGGCTAACAGTACCAAGCGCATCAATAATGCGCACAGTAAACCGGTAACTCTGGCCTTATCTCTTTGATGACGAGGAAGTTTTTCCGCCAAAATGGCAATAAATATCAGGTTGTCAATGCCCAATACAATTTCGAGCACCACCAGCGTCGCCAGCCCTGCCCAAATAGTAGGATCTGCGATCCATTCCATATATCCAATTTCACCTTTGATTTCTACGGCTTATGCCGCTAAAGTGAATAATGGGCGCTGATAGGCTAAAATTCAACATCCAATCATGTAATAGCCTAGACTGATTGCAAATGGCGCAAATAACCTACAGTCATCAGAGGTGGTAAATATCGATTTTAATCGATTGAAAAACAATCAAATTAGCCATTAAAACATTCAGTCGTTAAATATATCAACTCAGTTTATTCTTAAAATGGCCAAATGAGTCTTATAAATCGACAAATTACGCCAGTCTGGCTGAACAAAGTGTGAATGTGGAATATAATACGCAACCAGAACGTTAACTTTTTTATTTGTCTGGATGTGCTGGTAACACATTGAAATAATATATGAATATAGGATAAGTAAGATTTGGAATACAGTCTTGCGCGCTAAATTGTTAGTATCACCTGATCGTATTTGTATCTATTCAAAGGCCTGCTTAACGGCCACTCCAGAAAAGGTATGGTAGATGGAAAAGAAATTGAAGGCTGTGATCCCTGTTGCCGGGCTTGGCACACGTATGTTGCCCGCGACTAAAGCGATCCCAAAGGAAATGCTGCCGGTGGTGGATAAGCCTCTGATCCAATATATCGTCAATGAGTGCGTGGCCGCCGGCGTAAAAGAGATAGTGTTGGTCAGCCATTCGTCCAAAAATGCGATAGAAAACCATTTTGATACATCATTTGAACTGGAAGCTGCACTGGAGTCACGTGTTAAGCGGCAGTTATTGAAAGAGATCCAAAATATCTGCCCGCCGGATGTCACTATTATGCAAGTGCGCCAAGGCCATGCCAAAGGTCTGGGGCATGCAGTATTGTGTGCCCAACCGATGGTGGGTGATAACCCATTTATCGTGCTGCTGCCAGATGTTTTACTCGATGATTCAACAGCAGATTTATCTAAAGAAAATCTTGCCAGTATGATTAAACGCTTTGAAGAGACTGGGCGTAGCCAGATCATGGTGGAGCCGGTACCTAAAGCTGATGTTTCCAAGTACGGTATTGCTGATTGTGGTCATGTGGCTTTGTCACCGGGTGAAAGTACCCTGATGACGGCAGTGGTGGAAAAGCCCTCACTTGCTGATGCGCCTTCTAATCTTGCCGTGGTTGGGCGTTATGTATTGTCAAAAGACATTTGGCCGCTGCTGAAGAAAACGCCACGCGGGGCGGGTGATGAAATTCAGCTTACTGATGCCATTGCGATGTTAATGGAGCAAGAGGATGTTGAGGCTTTTCATATGACCGGTAAATCGCACGATTGCGGGGACAAATTGGGTTATATGAAAGCCTTTGTCACTTATGGCGTTCGCCATAACACCGAAGGCGAGAGCTTTACCGCCTGGCTGAAACAGCAAATCGACTAACGCCAGCTTAGCGGCTGAGTAGGAATAGATTTTAAATTCGCCTTAAGAAATCAGTAGGTTAATTATGACCAAATTGAAAGCAGTGATCCCAGTCGCCGGTTTAGGTATGCGAATGCTCCCCGCGACTAAAGCCATTCCAAAAGAAATGTTGCCTATCGTCGATAAGCCATTGATCCAATATGTGGTCAACGAATGTGTTGCTGCTGGTATTAAAGAAATCATTCTGATAACCCATTCGTCGAAAAATGCGGTAGAAAACCATTTTGATACCTCTTATGAGCTGGAAGCCATGCTGGAAGCGCGTGTAAAGCGTCAGTTATTGGATGAAGTTCAATCTATCTGTCCGCCGGGTGTGACTATCATGCATATCCGCCAAGGTCATCCTGAAGGTTTGGGGCATGCGGTGTTATGTGCCAAACCGCTAGTGGGTGACTCACCCTTTGCAGTATTGTTGCCGGATGTCTTGATTGATGACGCCAAGTCGGATTTAACCCGTGATAATTTGGCTCAGTTAGTTAAACGATTTGAAGAATCTGGTACCAGCCAGGTATTGGTGCATGCCGTAGAACCTGAAGCATTATCCAACTACTCGGTTATCTCCTGTGAAGTGTCAGATTTAGCACCCGGTGAAAGTAGCCGGATTAACGCGATGGTTGAGAAACCGCAAAGCCCGGCTGACTTGAAATCCAATCTGTCGGCTGTAGGGCGTTATGTTTTGTCTGCTGATATTTGGCCAATGCTGGAAAAAACCAAACCTGGTGCTTGGGGTCGTATCCAACTGACTGATGCTATTGATGCATTAGCTGCTGAGAAACCGGTAGATGCCGTCGCTTTAACCGGTCAATCCTATAACTGTGGTGAGAAGCTCGGATATATGAAGGCCTATGTCGCCTACGGTCTTCGCCATCCAAAGCAAGGCGCAGAATTTAAGGCTTGGTTGAAAGAGTTCGTGGCATAAGCCCATTTTAGCAGCAATGAAAAGCAATCCATGGGGTTGCTTTTTTTGTATATAAGCCAGCCAGGTCAATTGAGTCAAATTGGTTTGCACTTTACCAAAGCAAACGTGTGCGAACAGCAACTGGTCAGTTGTGCTATCTATCGCACCAATCACTACCCAGCTGACATAATCCTGAGTTAACATGTTTCCCACATCAAAAACCTGTTGGCCTCAAGGCCGGTAACAGGTGTCATCCTTCAGACAGGAGTTTTTTAATGTCCAAACAACAGATTGGCGTTGTCGGTATGGCGGTGATGGGCCGTAACCTGGCGCTCAACATCGAAAGCCGTGGCTATTCCGTTTCTATCTTTAACCGTTCATCAGACAAAACCGACGAAGTGGTTGCCGAGAATCCAGGTAAAAATCTGGTGCCGAGTTATACCGTGGAAGAGTTTGTTGATTCACTGGAAAAACCGCGTCGCATCCTGCTGATGGTGAAAGCGGGTGAAGCCACTGATAAGACTATCGCTTCACTGACTCCGCATCTGGATAAAGGTGACATTCTGATTGATGGTGGTAATACTTATTACAAAGACACCATCCGCCGTAACCGCGAACTTTCTGCGCAAGGCTTCAACTTTATTGGTACCGGTGTTTCCGGTGGCGAAGAGGGCGCATTGAAAGGCCCATCTATCATGCCAGGTGGCCAGAAAGAAGCCTACGAACTGGTTGCGCCTATCCTTGAGAAGATTGCTGCCCGTGCTGATGACGGTGATGCTTGTGTTGCGTATATCGGTGCCGATGGTGCAGGCCATTACGTTAAAATGGTTCACAACGGCATTGAATACGGTGACATGCAATTGATCGCAGAAGCTTATTCCCTGTTGAAACAGTCTTTAGGCTTAAGCAACGAAGAGCTGGCTAGCACCTTTGCTGAGTGGAATAAAGGAGAGCTAAACAGCTATCTGATTGATATCACCAAAGATATCTTCACCAAAAAAGACGAAGCCGGTAAATATCTGGTTGATGTGATTCTGGATGAAGCGGCGAACAAAGGTACCGGTAAGTGGACCAGCCAAAGTTCTTTGGATTTGGGTGAGCCATTAACACTGATCACTGAGTCTGTGTTTGCCCGCTATTTGTCTTCTCTGAAAGATCAGCGTGTAGCTGCCTCTAAAGTGTTGACTGGCCCTAAAGTGCAGCCTTTTGCCGGTGATAAAGCTGAATTTATCGAGAAGATCCGCCGTGCGTTGTATCTGGGTAAAATCGTCTCTTATGCTCAGGGCTTCTCTCAATTGAAAGCGGCTTCTGACGAAAATAACTGGGATTTACATTACGGTGAGATCGCTAAGATTTTCCGTGCTGGTTGTATTATCCGTGCACAGTTCCTGCAAAAAATCACTGATGCATATGCAGAAAATGCAGATATTGCTAACTTGCTGTTGGCACCTTACTTCAAGCAGATCGCTGATGAATACCAGCAAGCACTGCGTGATGTGGTGTCTTATGCAGTTCAAAACGGTATCCCAACACCAACATTCTCTGCGGCGATTAATTATTACGATAGCTACCGTTCAGCCGTACTGCCAGCCAACTTGATTCAGGCGCAGCGCGACTATTTCGGTGCGCATACCTATAAGCGTATTGATAAAGACGGCGTGTTCCACACCGAATGGCTTTAAGTTAACGGCTACTGCGCGTTCGTATTTTGATATTGGGCAGTGCTCGTCATCCTCACGTACTGTGTGTACGCTCCGGTGACTGTGCGCTGTCCGCAATCAAACTACTTTCGCTCGCGACGCCTTGAATGGACTTGCTGTTAAGACAAACTTAGCAAGAACAGACAGTCGCTGATTTTAAAAGTTTGCCTTAATAAAAACGCCCTCGATGCTGAGTCGAGGGCGTTTTTTTGCTGATAAGAAAGGCAATCAGGTAATTACTTCTCGTGACGTTCGCGCAGGCGGCCAATCACTTTACTCAGATTCAAGTCTTGGTCCTGCAACAACACCAGCAGGTGATACATCAAATCCGATGCTTCGTTGGTCAACTCTTCACGATCATTCACTGTTGCTGCGAGGGCGGTTTCTACCCCTTCTTCCCCCACTTTTTGCGCGATACGCTTAGTGCCGCTGGCATACAGCTTGGCGGTGTAAGAACTGGCTGGGTCGGCTGATTTACGTGAGGCCAATAACTGTTCTAACTGGTACAGGAAGCCCCAATCGCTGGCCGCCGGGGCGAAGCAGCTATTATTGCCTAAATGACAGGTTGGGCCGATAGGATTAGCCAGAATGAGCAGAGTATCATTGTCGCAGTCAGGATAGATATTCACCACATTCAGCACGTTACCGGAGCTTTCACCCTTGGTCCATAAACGCTGTTTGGTGCGAGAGAAGAAGGTTACTTTGCCGGTTTGCTGTGTAACCGCCAATGCTTCCTGATTCATATACCCCATCATCAGAACTTCACCGGAAATGGCATGCTGTACGATGGCTGGCATCAGATTGTCGACTTTATCCCAATCCAGTTGGGCAACTTGTTGTTCGCTTAACACACTCTTATCTCCACGCCTTGTTCAGACAAATACTTCTTCAATTCGCCGATATTAATGATTTGTTTATGGAACACCGAGGCTGCCAGCGCACCATCGACATCTGCGTCACGGAAAGCTTCAAGGAAGTGTTCCGGTGTACCCGCACCACCTGAGGCAATCAACGGAACATGACAGATGGCTCGCATCTGTTTCAACTGACGTAAATCGTAGCCGTTGCGCACGCCATCTTGGTTCATCATATTCAGCACAATCTCACCGGCTCCACGTAACTGGACTTCTTTGATCCAATCCTCGGTCTGCCAGGTGGTGGCTTTGGTCCGTTTTTCATCACCAGTAAATTGATATACCTGATAACTACCACTTTCCGCGTCATACCAAGTATCAATACCGACGACAATACATTGTACGCCATAGCGGTCGGCCAAACGGGTAATTAAGGTTGGATCAGCCAGCGCTGGTGAGTTGATAGATATTTTATCGGCACCGAAGGTCAGGATCTGGCCTGCATCTTCAACGCTTTTAATCCCACCCGCCACGCAGAAAGGAATATCAATCACTTCTGCGACCCGCGATACCCAGCTTTTATCGACCACACGGCCGTCAGATGACGCAGTAATATCGTAAAACACCAGCTCGTCTGCGCCTTCTTGTGCATAACGCTGCGCCAGCGGCACGATATCGCCGATGATTTCGTGATTACGGAACTGGACACCCTTGACGACTTGGCCGTCTTTCACATCCAGACAAGGGATTATACGTTTTGCCAGCATGCGATCGCCTCCTTCACGTTAAACTTGCCGTCCAATAGCGCGCGGCCCACAATCACACCTTGCACACCACTGCCACGCAGGCGGGCAATATCATCCAGACAACCGATACCACCGGAAGCCTGGAATGCCACTTGTGGGTAGCGCTGGCACACTTCCTGATACAGTTCTACATTGGAACCACTCAGGGTGCCATCACGGGAAATATCGGTACACAACACATGCTTCAGGCCAAACGGCAGATATTGCTCGACGATTTGTTCCAGCGTAGCATCTGAGTTTTCCTGCCAACCACTGATAGCCACCTGTTTGCGGCCCGCCTCATTAATTCGGACGTCCAGTGCTAATACGATGGCCTCAGCGCCATAGCGCTCAAACCACTGTTGCACCATTTCTGGCTGCTTAACGGCTGTTGAACCCACGACAACCCGTGTTGCACCGGCTTCCAGCAGTGCGACCACATCTTGTTCGTTACGGATGCCACCACCCACCTGCACCGGAACATCCACACCGGCCAGTAACTCGCGCAGCAACGGGATCTGACGGGCTGCCGGATCTTTGGCCCCGGTAAGATCGACCAGATGTAACACCTGAGCGCCTTGCTGCTGATAATCCTGTAAGCGGGGCAGTGGGTGATTACCGTAATCACGCTGCTGGCCGTAATCGCCTTGATGCAAACGCACTACCTTGCCTTCGATCAAATCCAAAGCGGGAATAATCATGGTGCTCACATCTCCAGAAAGTTTTTCAGCAATTGGGCCCCAGCCGCACCGGAACGCTCCGGATGAAACTGCACGCCAAAGAAGTTGTCTTTTTCTACTGCGGCGGTAAATGGCTCGCCGTAATTGGCCTGGGCGATGGTATCTGGGCATATTGGCATTGCATATCCGTGCACAAAGTAGAAATAGGTCCCATCCGGGATCCCACGAAACAGATGATTACCCGCCTGTGGGGTAATCTGATTCCAGCCCATGTGTGGCAGCGGTAAACCAAAATCCATCATCTGTTTTACCGGCGTATCAATAATACCGAGAGTTTCAATACCGCCACTTTCCTCGCTGCTGGTCGCCAGCAACTGCATTCCAAGGCAGATACCCAATACTGGCTGAGTACAGCTCTTAATCAGTTCGATAAGTTCGCGTTCTTTTAACTGATCCATTGCCGCATGGGCAGTACCGACACCTGGCAGGAAAAGCTTATCTGCACGCAGTACAATCTCAGGGTCACGGCTGATAACTGGCGCGTACCCCAAACGCTGCACCGCATAGGTGACAGAGGAGAGGTTGGCGCACCCCGTATCCAGAATCACCACATTCATTACAGCACTCCTTTGGAACTTGGCAGGGTATTGCCCTCAACACGGATCGCCTGACGTAAAGTACGACCAAACACTTTAAACAGGCTCTCGACCCGGTGGTGATCGTTACGGCCTTTGGTTTTCAAGTGCAGAGTACAGGCCATGGCATAGGAGAGGGAGCGGAAGAAGTGCTCGACCATCTCAGTGCTCAGGTCACCCACGCGCTGGTAATTAAATTCCGCTTTGTATTCCAGATGCGGGCGGCCAGAAATATCCAGCGCGCAGCGCGCCAGGCACTCGTCCATTGGTAAGACAAAACCAAAACGGCCGATACCGCGTTTGTCACCGAGTGCGTTGTTAATCGCCTCACCCAGTGCCAGCGCCGTATCTTCTACGGTGTGGTGGTCATCAATGTAGAGATCACCGCTGACCTGAATATCCATACGGAAACCGCCGTGAGTGGCGATTTGATCCAGCATATGGTCGAAGAAGCCCACGCCGGTTTTGATCTTGCTGCCCCCTTCGCGATCGAGCCACACATTTACGTCAATGGCCGTCTCTTTGGTGACACGGTTAACATAGGCATGACGGTCTCGCTGGGTTAGCTGTTTGGCAATCTGCGGCCAGTTCAGGCCATCACGCTGGTAACGCAAACCGCTGATGCCCATATTGTGAGCCAATTGCAGGTCAGTTTCGCGATCGCCGATAACATAGCTATTGGCACTGTTCATCACGCCTTCAGCCAGATAACTTTCTACCAACGCGGTTTTCGGCTTACGGCAAGTACAATTATCCGCAGGCAGATGCGGGCAAATTAGCACTTGCTCGAAATTGACGCCCTGCGAGCTAAATATTTGCATCATCAGGTTATGAGGAGGATCAAACGTTTCCTGTGGGAAACTGTGTGTACCCAAGCCATCTTGATTGGTGATCATCACCAAACGATAATCCGCTTTTTGCAGTGCCAGCAAGGCCGGGATCACTTCTGGCTCCAGCGCCAGTTTGTCCAGCCGGTCAACCTGAAAGTCTTCCGGTGGCTCGGCAATCAAGGTGCCGTCTCTGTCAATAAAAAGAAATTTCTGGCTCATATCGTTTCCTTACGGAGGCTGGAGGTATTAGTGCTATTGGAGCTATCAATACCGGGCAGGGGAGCAAGGGCGGCAATCACTCGCTCACATTCCTGACGGGTGCCTACCGTAATGCGCAGGCAGTTGGATAACCCCGGTTGCTTATTTTGGTCACGCAGAATGATGCCTTGATCCCACAGTGTTTTGAACACGCTGCTGGAGGCGGTAAACCGGGCCAGTAAATAGTTACTTTCACTGGTAAATACCTGCTCAACACAGGCACAATCTTGCAGCGCGTTTTGTAACCATGCGCGGTTAGCTTGCACCTCTTTCACCCGCTGGCGCATTTGCTCAAGACCTTGTGGGCTGAGCGCTTGCGCAGCAATGTCGGCCACCGGTGTAGACAACGGATACGGTGCGATTACTTTAAGCAGCAATTGGATGATATCGCTGTTAGCCAAGGTAAAGCCACAACGTAAACCGGCCAAAGCAAAAGCTTTCGATAAGGTGCGCAAAATGACTAAATTCGGATAATCTTTTAACCAACCGCTTACCGAGGCCTGTGGGCAGAACTCGATATAGGCTTCATCAATAGCCACGATAGCGCGGCCTTGTGCCAGTTCCAGCACGTCGCGCAACGCGGCTGGGTTGATTAAATTGCCGGTCGGGTTATTTGGGCTGCAAACATAGATCAATTTCACTCGATCCAGGTTTTCTTTAATTGTTGGTAGATCTAACTGCCAGTCAGCGGTGGTTTGTACGGTACGCAGTTCCACACCAAAGGTTTCCGCGCTAACGCCGTACATACCATAGGTTGGCGGGCAGAAGAGTATCGCATCCTTACCTGGTTCACAGAATGCGCGGATCAGCAGCTCAATACCTTCATCGGCACCACGGCTGACTAACACTTGATCGGTTGCTAAACCGGCATAGGCGGCATAACGCTCGATCACCTGTTTCGGCTGACATTCGGGATAGCGGTTGAAGTTTTGCGCCGTAAGTTGGTATTCAGTTGCCAGCGGGTATTCGTTGGCATTAAGCCACACATCGCCATTACCGCCCAAACGGCGGGCAGACATATAAGGGGTCAGGGCACGGACATTGGCGCGGGCCAAATCGGTGACGTTGGTAGATTGGCTCATGCTTGCTCCTTATTGGCGGCTGTCAGGGCCGCGACACGTAGGGTAACGGCGTTTTTGTGGGCGGTGAGTTGTTCGGCTTGCGCTAAGATTTCAATTGTTGGAGCCAGACCCAGCAAGCCCTGTGGTGTTAATTGCTGCACGGTCATACGCTTAACAAAATCGGCCAGACCCAAACTGGAATAAGTTGAGGTATAACCATAAGTCGGCAACACGTGGTTGGTGCCGGAGGCATAATCCCCCGCAGATTCTGGCGACCAGTCACCCATAAATACTGAACCGGCATTATCAATCTGATCGATAATGTCTTCCGGCTGGCGGATTTGCAAAATTAAGTGCTCTGGGCCGTATTGATTACTGATATCAATACATTGTTGCAAATCTTTGGTGACGATCAAGCGGCTGCTTTCCAGTGCCTGACGAGCGATATCGGCGCGTGACAGCAACTTAAGCTGTTGCTCTACTTCAACGGCGACCGCTTGGGCAATGGCGGCATCTGGGGTCAGTAATACCACTTGTGAGTCAGGCCCGTGCTCTGCCTGAGACAGTAAGTCAGAGGCGATAAACGCCGGTGTCGCGCCACTGTCGGCGATAACCAACACTTCTGATGGGCCAGCCGGCATGTCAATTGCAGCACCATCCAAACGTTGGCTTACCTGACGCTTCGCTTCAGTGACATACGCGTTGCCAGGCCCAAAAATCTTGTTCACTTTCGGTATTGATTCGCTACCGAATGCCATAGCCGCAATCGCTTGTGCCCCACCAATCTGGAACACTTCTTTAATCCCACACAGTTGCGCGGCATACAGGATTTCGTCGGCAATCGGCGGCGGGGAACATAAAATGACCCGCTGACAACCAGCAATGCGTGCCGGAGTACCGAGCATGAGTACGGTAGACAGCAGCGGGGCAGATCCCCCTGGAATATACAAGCCGACGGAGGCAATCGGGCGGGTGATTTGCTGGCAGCGCACGCCCGGCTGAGTTTCAACATCTACCACTGGCATTTTCTGCGCGTTGTGGAAGGTTTCAATATTACGTACCGCTTGCGCCATGGCTTGTTTAATGTCGTCATTCAAGCGCCCGGCAGCGGCAGCTATCTCATCGCTACTGATGCGGATATCGGCAACCTGCACCGTATCAAAGCGTTGGCTGAAATCACGCAAGGCACTGTCACCCTCGGCTTTCACCCGATCAA
Organism: Yersinia sp. FDAARGOS_228; assembly: GCF_002073315.2. Lineage (NCBI taxonomy): Bacteria > Pseudomonadati > Pseudomonadota > Gammaproteobacteria > Enterobacterales > Yersiniaceae > Yersinia > Yersinia sp. FDAARGOS_228. The sequence goes on along the minus strand of NZ_CP020409.2, from coordinate 3,857,748 downwards.
GAATGTCGCTGACGGTTGCGGTGATCCTGTCAGAGGCATTAATAGCCGGGCGGCTGAGCAGCGCCTTTTGCTGCTCTTCACTGCATTGCTGCCAGTCGATTAGGGTATTGAAATTCGTCGGCTGCATCAGTTACTCCATCATTTTTTCAATCGGTAATACCAGAATGGAGCTGGCACCCAGTGCTTTCAGTTTTTCCATCGTTTCCCAGAACAGGGTCTCGCTACTGACCATGTGCATTGCTACCCGGCTCTTATCGCCGGCCAATGGCAGAATGGTAGGGCGCTCGGCACCGGGTAGCAGAGTAATGATTTCGTCCAGACGATCACTAGGTGCGTGCATCATGATGTATTTGGATTCACGCGCTTGAATCACGCCCTGAATACGGGTCATCAGGCGATCAATCAGTTGCTGCTTATCGGCTGGCATTTCGCCATCACGCTGAATCAGGCACGCTTTGGAGCGGTAAATGACTTCAACTTCGCGCAGGCCGTTGGCTTCCAGCGTGGCACCGGTTGACACCAAATCACAAATGACGTCGGCCAAACCGGCACGTGGTGCCACTTCAACGGAACCGTTCAATAAACAGGATTTAAAGGCAACCCCTTGTTTGTCGAGGTATTGCTTTAAGATGTGCGGGTAAGAGGTGGCGATGCGCTTATTTTGCAGACATTGCGGGCCGGTATACTCGGTATCCAATGAGGCCGCAAGCGACAGACGGCAGCCACCGAAATCCAGACGGCGCAATGTGAAATAACGTGGGTCTTCGCCTTGAGCGCGGCGGCTCAACAGCTCTTCTTCCAGCACGTTTTCGCCAATAATCCCCAGATCAACCACCCCATCCATCACCAGCCCTGGGATATCGTCATCACGTACCCGCAGGATATCGATTGGCATATTTTCCGCAAAAGCGATCAGGCGCTGTTGTTGCAAATTGATTTTAATCCCGCAGCGCGATAACAATTCATGGCAATCATCACTCAGGCGGCCTGATTTCTGCATCGCAATGCGTAAACGTGTTTTATCCAGCATGGTAAATCCTCAATCTATTAATTAATCATATAAAATGATGAGCAACAAAAAAGCCCTCGGAAGATAATCTTCCGAGGGCTTTCTCTATTGCGTTCTACCGCCACCTGGAAGATTCGTTAACCGTCTTCCAGCACACATCGGCCTGTAAGACTAATCAGGATGATGGTGATGATGGTGATTAAATTGAACGCAGTTCATAGTAATTTCTCTGTTTGGGCGGTTTTGAGCAAATCAAAATAGCCTTGATATAAACACATAGCCAGAACATGGCATAATCTCTGTCAAACAACGTAAACCATCTGATTGGTATGGTGCAACCTTTTTTTCGCCTGATGCTGTTATTTCACGATGCCTGGATTCGACTTATCAACCAGCAATGATTTTCTATTTGGTGGTTATCACTTGGTTCTATGGCAGCCTAAGCATGAAATATTTACCAATGGTCATTATACCGATTTATAGAAAGACACTCATAATAGAGAGTAATTGTTAGGGAACTGTAGTTGGCGTAACTTATGAGTATTACGTGTGTTATCGGTATGACTCCGTGGAGAGCAATTGAAATGAAGAAAGTAGCCATTATTGGGTTGGGCTGGCTGGGTATGCCGTTGGCGCAATCATTAATCCGCCGTGGAGTACAAGTGGTTGGCAGCAAGACTACGCCAGACGGTGTCGAGGCCGCCAGAATGAGCGGCATTGATTGTTTTCAATTGCAACTGACACCGCAACTAATTTGCTCTCCAGACGATCTGGAGCAACTGATGACCGCCGATGCTCTGGTCATTACCTTACCTGCCAGCCGCACCGCCGAACGTGGGGATCAATATCTTCAGGCGGTACAGATGGTGGTCGACAGCGCATTGGCTTTCGGTATGCCGCGCATTATTTTTACCAGCTCTACCTCGGTGTATGGCGAAACCCGTGGCCGAATCAAAGAGAGTTCACCGCTACAACCGGTGACCACTGCCGGTAAAACGCTGATGGAGCTAGAACTGTGGTTGCATAAGTTACCCAATACCTCGGTGGATATTTTGCGCCTTGCTGGGCTAGTGGGCACTGATCGCCATCCAGGGCGTTTTCTGGCAGGGAAAACCGGTGTGAAAGGCGGATCTTTAGGCGTTAATTTGGTGCATCAGGAAGATGTTATTTCCGCCATCGAATTGCTACTTAATTTGCCCAGAGGTGGCCATATTTATAATCTGTGCGCGTCACATCACCCCGCTAAACGTGATTTCTATCCTGAGTGCGCGCGCGCATTACAATTGACGCCACCGGAGTTTGCTCCCGAGGATATTGAGGAAGCACCCCGTGAGATTGATGGCAGCAAGATTTGTAGCGAACTGGGGTTTGAGTATCAATATCCAGACCCAAGCAGGATGCCTTTGAATTAATTATCTTATCGGCTACTGCGCGTTGTCATACTGAGATTGTGCAGTGCTCGTACTCCTCACATACTACGTGTATGCTCCGGGTACTGCGCACTGTACGCACTCAGTCTGACTTAGCTCGCTACGCCTTGAATGGATGGGCATTGAAAGCATTCAAAATAAGAATCAATACCCTATCACCGCTTTTGATGGATATAGGTCAGCGCCAGCGCCATCGCCAATACCAGCCCTTTGATGATATCCATGGCATAATAAGGTACTGACAGCATCACCAGCCCGTTTTGTAATACACCCAAGATCACCGCACCAATTAAGGTGCCGAAAGCATTGGGTTTGCCAGAACCCGCCAAAGAGAAACCGATATACGCCGCCGCTACGGCATCCATTAGGTAGCCACCCCCGGCGTTCACTTGCGATGAACCAATCCGTGATGCCAACAGAATGCCACCCAGCGCCGCTAACAGTGAAGAGAGCACATAGGCCAGCACCCGATAACGCACGGTACGGATACCCGCCAATCGAGCGGCTTCTGGATTCCCCCCAATCGCATACATACGCCGACCATGTTTGGTTAGCGACAGATACAACTGCACTACAATTGTTACCGCCAACATTATCAGCACAATTACCGGTACTTGGCCCAGTGCTGAAAACATCTCAGGTATGACACCTTCCGCCATATCGCCGCTGGGTAACAACATATTTTGCGTGATAGATCCGCCATAGCTGTAGGTCATCGCCACGCCCTGAATCACAAATAGACTGGCAAGGGTGGCTAGCATGTCAGGGATCTTCAGTACCACGATCAGAAACGCGTTAAACAGACCGACCAAGGTACAAATCAAGAGCGTCAGAATAATGGCACCGGTGGTACCAAAACCGTACCAGACAAATAGCGATACCACGATGGCATTCGCCAGTGAGGCGGTTGAACCCACCGACAGATCAAAACCACCAATCGACAGCGAAATCGACACCCCAATGGCAATCACCGTCACGATGGCGATGGAGCGCAAAATATTGATAATATTGTTTGGATCGAGGAAGTTATCCGATGCCAAGCCAAATAACGCGATTAGCGCCACAACGGTGAGCAACATCCCCCATTTGTAGAGAAAATCAAAGAGCTGATGACGCCATGGTTGTGCGTCGGCTAGGGGGATTTCTTTGTTCACTGAGGGGTTCCTCCAGTAGAGAATAGTAATAATGTCTCTTCATCAACATCAGCGGCGTTCAGTTCGGCGACAATACGCCCATCCCACAACACACAGATGCGAGAGCATAAACCGACCAATTCTGAGAATTCACCGGATGCATAAATAATGCCTTTCCCACTCTGGGCTAAACCGTCAATCAGAGTGAACAGGTCTTGCTTGGCTTTGATGTCGACCCCTTTAGTCGGTTCATCAAAAATCAGTACCTGCGCATCACCGCGCAACCACTTGCCTATCGCCACTTTCTGCTGATTGCCTCCCGACAAGCGCGCGAGTTTCTGTTGCGGCGAAGAGGTGCGCACCCCAAGGCGCTGAATTAACGCTTTGGCCCAATTCAATTCCTGACGGCGGCTAAAAATACTCCAGCGGGAAAAACTGTCATCGGCGGCCACACTGAGATTCATCGGAATCCCTTCGTGGATAAAAATACCTTCTTTGCGCCGCTCTTCCGGTACCAATGCCAATCCTTGTGCGACAGATTGGTCGGGCGACCGTGGTTTCCAGGCTTTACCTTGTAATTCACCACTGTCGACACGGCTGGGTGTTGCGCCAAACAACGCTTTGCACAGTTCGGTTTTCCCCGCACCGGCTAACCCAGCAATGCCTAGGATCTCCCCTTCATGCAATGTCAGGGAAATATCACGCAATTTGTGTTGATCATGTAAACCACGTACTGCCAGCAGTGTTTTACGGCTGACCACCGCTCGCCGCGGGGGGAAAATATCATCTAGCGTATGGCCAAGCATTTTTTCCACAATCTGCTCGCCGCTTAGCTCACCCATGGCATCATGGCTCACACGCCGCCCATCACGTAACACTGTTAATTGATCGCAAATTTCGCGTAATTCATGGATGCGATGTGAAATGAAAACGATTGCCATGCCTTCCGATTGCAAGCGGCGGACTACGCGGAACAAGCGTGCGCTCTCTTCTTGATCCAGTGGTGCGGTGGGTTCATCTAAAATCAGGAAACGGCATTGGTGGGAAAGGGCGCGGGCTAATAACACCTGTTGTTTCTCTGCCAGCGTGCAGGATGCCAAACGTTGACGCACATTCAATTTAAGATCAAGTTGCCTGAGTAGCGCTTCTGCCTGACGGTAAAGCTGTGGCCAGTTAAACAGATGTCCCCGCTCCGCCAGCGTATCCAGCATAATATTTTCCGCCACAGACAGGGTGGGGATCAGCGCGACATCAACCTCTTGCTGAACCACATGGATACCCTGTTTTTTAGCTTGTCGGGGGGAATGAATATCTATCTGTTGGCCGTCAATATAGATCTCACCACGATAGTGACTGTGAGCGCCGGAAAGAATAGCCATCAAGGTTGATTTTCCAGCACCATTAGCACCGACCAGAGCATGGGTAGAACCACCTTCCAGTGTAAAATCAACTTGTTGCAGGGCATGAAATCCAGAAAACGAAATAGAGATATTACGCATCTCAAGGCGGGAGGAGTTAATACTGGACATAAATTTCTGTGACTGCCCTATAAAGTATATTGGCGACCTACCCTTTTTTGCTCTTCCGGGAAAGGTTTACGAATTCTCTCAGGCCAACTCACCGGAGAAACAGGCAGTCAATAATGCTGCTGATAGCTTTCTTTTTTAACACAGTTTCTATTATTCGCAACAAACTAAAGTACTTAAGGTATATCAAAAAATTATTAAACATTGCTGGCTTACCCCTTAAGATGAGAAAAACAGCGATAAGAATGTCATTCAAAAGGAACGGCGATGAGCACGAATGCAATCCGGGTACAGGTAGGCCCGGCCAACTATTTTTCTTTTCCGGGTGCTATCGACAAACTGAGTGAGTTCTATCCTCCGGCGGTACTGGATAAGGCACTGTGGATCTTCGGTGAACGCGCCTTGGCGGCAGCCAGTGATTACTTGCCCACCGCGTTCCACGGGCCACAAGCGGTGCGTGCTGCGTTTTCAACCCATTGCAGTGAGTCTACTGTTGCTGATTTAGTGAAAACGGCGGGCAATGACCGCCAGGTGGTGATCGGTATCGGCGGTGGGGCAGTATTGGATACCGCAAAAGTGGTGGCGCGTAAGCTGGGGTTGCCACTGGTCGCTATCCCGACTATCGCCGCAACCTGCGCCGCCTGGACGCCGCTATCCGTCTGGTATAGCGACGCTGGGCAGGCACTGAATTTTGAAATTTTCAATGACGCCAATCAGTTAGTATTAGTGGAACCGCGCATTATTTTACAGGCCCCAGTGGAATATCTGTTGGCGGGTATTGGCGATACGCTGGCGAAATGGTACGAAGCCGTGGTACTTAGCCCACAGCCGGAAACTTTATCGCTCACCGTTCGCCTTGGATTACAGGCTGCGTTGGATATTCGTAATGTGCTGCTAAAGCAAAGTGAGGCCGCGTTACAAGCGATTAAACAAGGTGAACTGACGCAAGACTTTCTGGATGTGGTGGATGCGATTATTGCCGGTGGGGGCATGGTCGGCGGGTTGGGGGAGCGTTATACCCGGGTCGCGGCGGCACATGCGGTACACAATGGCCTGACCCTGTTGCCACAAACAGAACATTTCCTGCACGGCACCAAAGTGGCTTACGGTATCTTGGTCCAGACAGCCCTGCTGGAGCAGGATGATGCATTGCAATCGCTGATTATTGCCTTTAACACATTAGGTTTGCCAACCCATTTAGCGGCGCTGGATGTTGATATCAATGACCGCGATGCTATTGAGCGGGTGATTGGCCGAATTCTGAAGCCGAGTGAGTCAATTCATTATCTGCCAATTGCATTGAATTCAGACAAACTGTGGGCGGCAATTGAGCGAGTAGAGATAGCGGCTCAACGCTGATAGCACGCGGGAATAGCCATTTAGATCAAACTGTCATAAGAATATTGTTTCAAGTGCTTTAACATCTTGTTTTTTGCTCTCAACTTAGGGCAAAATACGCGCCATGCAATAACCGACGTTTAAACGCGTCGGTTATTTTTTTGCATTCATGTTTTCACAAATAAAGAGGCCGGACAACGATCCGGATAGATAAACAGGTCCGCGAGCGATTATTCACATACTGAAATCGCCGTTATGAGGAAAGAAAGATGGGGCAATTATTCACACTGGCACCGGTGCCCACCGGTATGCGCTGCACATGCAGCGATTATGGCGCAGCAGGTATGGCAAATACCCGTTACTCCGCTCTCATTTCCCCACTTACGTATCCCAGGCAGATACGAAGTTTCCCCGTCACCTCTAACCTGTGCGCTACACTTGCGAATCGGGTTAAAGGTATGGGGAGGCTGAATCATGACGCATAACGCTACTGTTGCAGTCGGTACTAACCAAACGGGTACTAACAACCGCGTTCAACTCAGAAAAACACTGACACTGGTCCAAGTGGTGATGATGGGTCTGGCTTATTTACAGCCGATGACCATTTTCGATACTTTTGGCATTGTATCTGGCTTGACCGATGGTCATGTCGCGACCTCTTACGCCATTGCGTTGATTGCGGTGCTATTCACGGCAATCAGCTATGGCAAACTGGTTAAACGCTTCCCGTCTGCGGGGTCGGCGTATACGTACGCCCAGAAATCCATTAGCCCGAATGTTGGCTTTATGGTGGGTTGGTCATCACTGCTGGACTATCTGTTCATGCCGATGATTAATATTCTGTTGGCAAAAATTTACCTCGAAGCGATTTTCCCCGGTGTGCCATCGTGGATTTTTGTTGGCGCGTTGGTCAGCTTGATGACGCTGTTCAACCTGCGTGGTATCAACGTGGTAGCAAACCTGAACTCGGTTATTGTTGTGGTTCAGGTGGCTATCATGGTGGTCTTTATGGGGCTATTGATTCATGGCGTTTATCAGGGAGAAGGTGCGGGTACATTGGTTAGCCCACGCCCGTTCTATTCTGAAAATGCCCATTTGGTGCCAATGATAACCGGGGCCACGATACTGTGCTTCTCATTCTTGGGTTTCGACGGCATTAGTTCATTGTCTGAAGAAACCCCCAATGCCGGTAAAGTGATCCCGAAAGCGATTTTCTTGACTGCATTGATTGGCGGCGTGATCTTTATTGTGGTGTCTTATTTCTTACAGCTCTATTTCCCGGATATTTCGCGCTTCACTGATCCTGATGCGTCACAGCCGGAAATTATGCTGTTTGTTGCTGGCAAATTCTTCCAGTCAGTTATCTTGTGCTTCTCCTGTGTCACGGTATTGGCATCAGGAATGGCGGCACATGCTGGCGTTTCGCGCCTGCTGTATGTGATGGGTCGCGATGGGGTATTCCCAGAAAAAGTATTTGGTTACGTGCATCCGAAATGGCGGACTCCGGCAATCAACGTACTGTTAGTCGGTGGCGTGGCATTATCTGCTATTTCCTTTGATCTGGTGACGGCAACCGCATTGATTAACTTCGGTGCGCTGGTGGCCTTTACCTTCGTTAACCTGTCAGTGATTTCACAGTTCTATATCCGTGAACGCCGTAACAAAACGTTCAGGGACCATTTCAGCTACCTGGTTCTGCCAATGATTGGTGCAGGAACGGTGGGGGTGCTGTGGATGAATCTGGAAAGCAGTTCAATGACGCTGGGACTGGTGTGGGGCGCAATTGGTCTGGTTTATATGATCTGGAAAACCCGTGCTTTCCGCCAGGCACTGCCTCAGTTTAATGGCGAGCTGGCACAGTAATCGCATCTGATATTGCGCAATTGCTGACTAAAACGGAGCCTGATGGCTCCGTTTTCTATTGGATAACCGACTGTGATAACCCTAGCTTACCAAGCCTCTGGCATACTCAAACAGTGCTTTCAGCAGAGCTAACTTCTCTTTATCGTCTTCATACTGGTTATAGAATTGCTCCAGTTGCAGCACGTAGTCCTGCACTCTTTCAGGATTGAGGGCTTCGCGGCGATGCGCTAGCCAACGCTGTTGCTCACTGTCGGTTAGTGTATTGGGGTAATTACGGGCGCGGAAACGGAAAAATAGCGTTTCCAGCCGTGGATCTTGAAAGGTTAAATCCAGCGCGGGTAAGTTTTGCGGTTCAGTTTGTAAAATGATCTTCATTGTGGCGCGGTCGGCATCGCTGAAGAAGCCATTATACAGTTGTGCATCGACATCATCGGATACCGCAAAGGGTTCGGCTTCGGCGAACAGTGCCACCACTTTTTCGCGTACTTGCGGATTTTGCCGCAATAATTGCAAATTTTGCAGACAACGTTGGCGATCAATGCCCAAACGTTCAGCATTTTCTGGTAATAACGTTTTTGCAGGGGCCAGTACCGGGCATTTATTGATATGTACCAGTTTGAGTGGCACTGCTGCATCTTGAGTATTGAGTTTGTCGCGGCGGGTATACAGGCGCTCGCGCAGTGTATCGCTATCCAACGCCAGCAATGGCGACATATCACCGGCCAGATCACACATAATCACTGCATTTTTATTCTCAGGATGCCATGCCAACGGCGCAACCCAACTGGTATTACCCCGAGCTGCGCCAAACATGCCAGAGACATGAACCAGCGGCGTCATCTCAGCGATATCAATTAAGGCATTTATTTTATGCTTACTGCGGTGTTGATATAGATAGTCGAATAGGCGGGGTTGCGCCTGTTTGACCAATTTCGCCATCGCAATGGTGGCATGCACATCTGACATTGCATCATGGGCATGCAAATGCTCCACGCCATTGGCTTTGGTCAGGTGTTCGAGCTTGAAACTCGGCAGGCCATCTTCATTTTCCGGCCAGACAATACCTTCCGGGCGCAGGGCGTAACACGCCCGCATCACATCTAACAGATCCCAACGGGAATTCCCCCCTTGCCAGCTATAGGCATAGGGATCGTAAAAGTTGCGGTAGAAAATATTGCGACTGACTTCATCATCAAAACGAATATTGTTGTAACCGAGGATACAAGTGCCCGGCACATTGAAAGCCTGATGGATTTGGCGGGAAAACTCCGCCTCATTCACACCATTAGCTAAAGCGTGTTGTGGCGTGATACCGGTTATCATCACGGCCTCTGGCTGTGGCAAATAGTCATCGGCAGGTGCACAGTAAATGACCAGTGGTTCCTCGATAATATTGAAATCCAAATCGGTACGCACCCCGGCAAACTGCGCTGGCCGGTCCAATGCCGGGCGCTGACCAAAGGTTTCATAATCGTGAATGTAGAAAGTAGGTTGCTTATTTTTATCTGACATTATTCGGTTTAACCCTTTTTACTATGGTCATTCTTTAGTGATGATAACCGTTCTGGTGGTAAGCCGCAGTGACCAATGACGTGAGCGTTAGAATATCATTTCAGGTGCGCCGAGACGTTAGGATTTATTTTGACATACTTATGTTTCGCCAAAAGCATGTCGATCTAATGAGTATTTACCTACCGTTTACTCGGCTATTAATACAATTCGCCTACTAAATGATACTGTAGGACTCATGGTGAAAAAACTTCTGCTAACCGGCGCAACAGGGTTTCTGGGCGGGGCAGTGCTTGAAAAATTATTGTTGGCAGACGCCGATTTTAATTATTTACTATTAGTGCGGGCTACTACCCCGGAGCAGGGGCTAAGCCGCATCCGCGAGAATTTGGCGAAGTTTTATCTCCCTGCTCAGCGGCTAAATAAAATAAATATCGATCATATTTTATTAGGTGATCTGGCTGAACCGGATAGCTTTATTAATGATCCACGTATCGATGATGTAACTCATGTTATTAATTGTGCTGCTGTCGCGTCATTTGGTAATAACCCCTTAATCTGGAAAGTGAATGTAGACGGCACCTTGGCATTTGGCAAAAGAATGGCAAAAGTGGCAGGTTTACAGCGGTTTATCCACGTTGGTACCGCCATGTCATGCACACCTGATGCCGGAACGGTGGTGAGCGAGCAGGTATTATCTGCACAAGATGATGCGCATTTAGTGGAATATACCAAGTCCAAATCGGCCATTGAGCGGTTGCTGGCAGAGCAATGCCCAAGTTTACCGCTGGTATTAGCCCGGCCATCGATTGTCGTTGGGCATACCTGTTTGGGGTGCCAGCCCTCCAGCAGTATTTTCTGGGTATTTCGCATGGCACTAATGCTGCGTAAGTTTATGTGCTCATTAGATGACTATATAGACGTTATCCCGGTCGATTATTGCGCGGACGCGTTGCTGTGTATTTTGCTCCATCCCCACTTGACCGAAAATATTTATCATATTTCTGCTGGGGAACAAGACAGCGTCAGTTTTGCTGAAATTGATCAAGCCATGTCCTCGGCGGCACGGCAAAAACCGATGGGTACAGAGTATTGCCAGGTAGACTACGGTGCTCTGGTGCAGATGCGTAAGCAATTGAAAAATATTTTCGGCCCCTGTAATGAGCGCTTAATGCTCAAAGCCATGCGCTTATATGGCTCTTTTGCGGTGTTAAATGTGCGGTTCAGTAATGAGCGCCTGCTCAGTTTGGGTATGCCAAGATCACCACGCTTCACCGATTACATTGCCTGTTGTGTAGAGTCCAGCCATGGAATAACTATCCAGCAACAAATGGCGGTTGATTTTAAGTAAGTATCTCTCCCCGCGTGACGACAGTTTGCGTGATGGTTCACCAGCACGTGAGCGAGAGGTTGCCGCCGAGTTAAGTGAAATTGCGGCCGAACTGAAATCATTGATGTTGGCGGTAACGCAGGGGTAGCAGGTAGAAACGCCCATTTATGGCTATGTTTGGCTGAGTATGGAGCGAACCAAACAGCTTGAGGAACTCGACGATCTGATTAATATGACATTGCGCAGGTGATCTCTCGCCGCTAAAGGCAGATGAAATTTCTGTCTGGCGGGTAAAGCAGGTAAGATAAGCCAATGAATCTTGTCACCAGGTACGACAAAGCGGTATGGTGCAGGTAGCCTGGTCACCAGCAATTGAATTTGTGTAAAACTTAAGTGAAGGTGTAAAAATGGATAATGCAATTAAGCCGACTTTCCAGGACGTTTTGGAGTTTGTGCGTATGTTTCGTCGCAAAAACAAGTTGCAGCGTGAAATCGTTGATAACGAAAAGAAAATCCGTGATAACCAAAAACGCGTTCTGTTGCTCGATAACCTGAGTGATTACATCAAGCCAGGGATGAGTATTGAAGAAATTCAGGCCATTATCGCGGACATGCGTACTGCTTATGAAGATCGTGTTGATGATTACACCATCAAAAATGCCGATCTGTCTAAAGAACGTCGTGAATTGTCGAAAAAACTGAAAGCGATGGGCGAAGTTAAGTAACTTCACCACGGTTTAATAGCTTATTTTAACGCTATTAAGAGAAAGGCTGGCATTAATTGCCAGCCTTTTCTTTTGGCTAAAACGGCCTTAGCTTGACGGTTTGTTCTGCCGCAAGAAACTAAATGCCGGGATTTTCGCGCCTTTGACAAAGATAAACGCCAGCAGTAACGAGCCCCACAGCGCCATAGTGATATAACTACTGACACCCATGATATTCAACCCGCTTTCCAGCATTTGCAGCAGGAACAGCGCCAGTACAATGCCGAAAACTTTGCCAAATCCACCATCGGGATTTACCCCACCCAGTACGGTTGCCAAAATAGTGATCAGCAACAGCGACTCACCGTAGGATGCTTTGGCTGAGTTCAGTTTTGACATCATTAATAAGGCTGCTACCGCACACAGTAATGATGAAATCACATACACCCAAACCAGTGTGCGGCGCGTGTTAATCCCAGAGAAGAAGGTGGCCTTCTCATTAGAACCGGACAAATAGATTTGGCGACCTAGCGGCGTTTTAGCCAGAATTAGCCAGATGGTTAGCGCTACCGCGACGAACAGATAAAGTGGCACTGGCACACCGAGGAAGTTGCTGCGATCCAGTGCCAGTACATAGTTCGGGAAGTTTGAGATAGCCGAACCTTTGGAGATAAGCACGTTCACGCCTTTGAGCAATGTCATGATGCCCAAAGTGGCCAGAATAGGGGATACTCGCACCACCGAGATAAGTATCCCGTTGATAAGCCCCACAACCAATGCTACCGAGGCACCCGCCAATAACATCAACATCATTGAACTGAACGTTGGCGCAAGATGGGTGCAAACCCACGCCATCACCAGGGCACTGGCGTTAGCGGTAGCAATAATCGATAAGTTAATGCCACCGGTTAACATAGTAATCGCCATTGCCAGGGTTAATACCCCCGCGACAGGGATTTGCGAGGCGATGGATTGGAAGTTAGGCGCCGACCAAAATACCTGTGGAATAAAGAGGCTGAATCCCACGCCGACCAGCACCAGCAGGGTAACCAGCCAGCGTTCAGTATGATCACGTTGCGTTGTTTTCGACATGGTTATATCCCTACCTTATGGCGTTGGCCCCAGGCCGTCACACTGATACTAATGACAATCACCAGCCCGATAACCACGGTATGCCAGTACGACGAAATACTCAGTAAATTCAAACCATTTTGTAATATTGCCAGCAAAATCACGCCCAGCAACGTACCGGTTAGCGTCCCACGACCACCCACAATACTGGTACCGCCGAGCACCACAGCTGCCAGCACCGTTAGCTCATAACCCAGCAATGAATCAGGCGCGACGGTTAATACGGTATAAGACTGTACTACGCCGGCGATGCCGGACAAAAAGCCCATATAGCCATACACGAACAGTTGCAATTTGAGAATGCTAAACCCCATGCGTGACGCCGCTTCCTGATTGCCCCCTAAGGCATAGATTTGCCTGCCAATGCTGGTGCGGGTCATCAGTAGAGCGGTAACAATAATGGTAATTAGCAGCGTTAGAATAGGGAGCGACAGGCCGTAGTCATAACCATCGGCAGCGGTAAAGGCGAACAGCATTGGCCCGTGTTCAAACCATTCAGGGTAGCTATATAGCCAAACACCACGGCTGAGGTACAACAGTAAGCCATAGAAAATATTCAGTGTGGAAATAGTGATAATGATCGACGGCACGCGCAAGCGGTTAACCAGCAGCGCATTAATCAAGCCCAAAAGTAGGCCGATACCGCCAGCCAGCGCAAAAGCTACCGGGAAGTTGCCACCAAACTTCACAATTAATGTCACCATGACATATTGTGAAATAATGGTCATCGCAGGGAATGAAATATCAATGCCGCCAGAAATTAATACGATAAATAAGCCGCAGGCCAAGATGGTTAACATGGCATAGTTATTTATCAGATCATAAATATTGGCAAGGGTCAGAAAATCTGGGCTGGTGAATGCAAGATAAGTCGAAATAAGCAAAATAGTGAATGCCAGCATCACTTCATGGCGTTTTAGTTGTTCTTTATTGAATAAACCTGTTTTACCTGCCGCAGATTTATTAACTGCATGGGGATTAGCCATTTACTACCTCCGCAATGGCTGTTTCGCTGCTGTTACCCGGTAAAAATTCTTGTACCAGTCGCCCGGCCCGCATGACTAAAATACGGTGGCTATTGAAATAAGCTTCATCAATTTCATCGCATACCATTAACACGGCGATGCCGCGAGCGGCTAATGCATTGATAATATTATAGATACCGGCTTTGTTGGCGATATCTACGCCCACGGTGGGTGAGTCAAGGATCAAAATTTGTGGATCGGTTGCCAGCCATTTTGCGATGGCAATGCGTTGCGCATTGCCGCCAGACAGCGTATTGACCGGAAGGTCGCTGTTGCCGATTTTGATCGACAGGTGTTTCACCATATCCTCGACCAGAGTATCGACCCGCTCGGTACGCATCAGATGGAACACGTTTTTCAGGCGATGCAGAACCGTGGCACTGATATTGTCACGAATGGATTGTTCCATAATCAGCCCGGTGCTCATTCGGTCTTCAGATACATAACCGACTCCTGCCGCAATAGCATCACGGTTACTGTTGAAATACATCGGTTTATCGTTAATTCGGATGGTGCCTGACTCCGGTGAGGTCAAACCGAATAAACTAAGACACAGTTCAGTGCGGCCAGAACCGAGCAGGCCCACCAACGAGACAATCTCCCCCGGATGCAGCGTCAATGAGATGTTGTGATATTCGTTACTGCGACAAAGCTCCTCCACGGCCAGTACCGGTGGACGGGCGGCACTGTAGGGGGGTAGCACCTGAAAATCGAATTTCATGCCGGTCATCAGCCACGCCAGCCGCTGGTTGTCCACTTCGGCGGCCGGGTAAGTGCCAACCCAATCACCATCCTTTAGCACCGTGATGCGGTCTGATATCTCCAGCACTTCACTTAATCGGTGGCTGACAAATACCACGCAGATGTTGCGTGATTTCAGTTCATGCACCACACGCAATAAGCCGTTAACTTCTTGTCGGGTGAGGGAGGCGGTAGGTTCATCCATCACAATCAATCGGGCATCCTGTGCCAAGGCACGGCAAATAGCCACCAGTTGCTTCTGGGCGATGGGCAAATTCTCAACCAATTCATCCAAATTGAGATGCGCATCGATGCTACTTATCACCTGCTCAGCAGTGGCACGCATCTGGCGTTTGTCCACCCATAAGTGATGGTGATAGTGGTTCATGGCGATATTCTCAGCCACAGTCAGGTTCGGGAATAACGACAAGTCCTGATAAATCACTTGAATCCCTAACCGAACGGATTCAATAGGGGTCAGGCTTGAGTATGTTTTGCCATCAATGGTAATCGTGGCATCCGCATCGGGTTGATAGACACCAGAAATAATCTTGATCAGGGTGGATTTGCCACACCCGTTTTGCCCTGCGAGGCAATGGACTTCACCGGGTAACAGGGTCATGGCCACTTTATTTAGCGCTTTTACGCCATAAAAGGTCTTACTAACATTTTCCAGGGTAATAAATGGCTGCATATATCCTATATCCTTTTGATTCCTAATGAATTAATTGCGGGGCCAGACAGGGCGTCCAGCCCCGCAATAACTTAGTGAATCAATACAGTGAATCCACGTTGTCTTTGGTTACCCGTAATACATTGTGGAACTGGATCAGATGCTTATCTTGGTCAACTTCAGCTTTACCCACGCCAGGAATTTCCATACCTGACTCAATTTTTTCACCTTTCAGCACTTTGTTCGCAACGGCGGTTAATGCATAACCGGCAGAACCTGGGTCATAGGTCACGCCCATCGCGATATCACCGCTTTTAATCAGAGATGCCGCCTGTGAAGGGATCATCATACCGAAGACATGGACGTTGTTTTTCGCGCGTTTCTCTTTCACTGCACGGCCTGCACCGATCGGACCTTGCGAACCGAAGGCGACAATACCTTTCAGGTCACTGTGCGCTTTCATCAAATCGAGCGTGGTACGGCGTGAATCATCAATACTTTCGGCAACGGGCATACGGCTGGTTACCTCGAACATATCGGGGTAGTGCTCTTTCTGATATTTAACAAACAGATCGGCCCACAGATTATGTTGTGGCACGGTCAGGCTGCCGACATAAATCACATAACCGCCTTTACCGCCCATGGCTTTTGCCATCTCTTCCACGTTATCTGCTGCAAATTTGGCGTTATCGATGATTTCAATATCCCAGTTAGCACTTGGTTGCCCTGGAGATTCATTGGTTAACACCACAATACCGGCTTCACGGGCTTTCTTGAATACGGGCTCCAGCACATCGGCATCGTTAGGTACGATGCTGATAGCACTGACTTTTTTGGCAATTAAGTCTTCAATGATCTTAACCTGCTGTGGGGCATCGGTACTGGAAGGGCCAATTTGATAGGCTTTGATAGCCAGATCTTTACCGGCACGTTCCACACCTTCACCCATGCGGTTAAACCACGGCATACCGGCGATTTTGGAGATATTAACCACTTCTACTTCCTGTGCCAGCGCGCTGCCTGAGCACACCATCATGCTGAACAAGCTGGCCGCCAACAGGTTTTTCACACTCAATTTATTCATCTAAGGCTCCCGGAACTCATGTAGGTTGAGGTCGTTGCTATTTAAGGTATTGGTGCAATATTCAAAATGCTGTATTACATGAATTTTATTTATGTTTTTAAAAAAATGAAGATTTAACAGGAAACAGATTTTACATCTTCACTACATTTCCTGTAGGACGAATCTAATACCTTGATAGCAGTTTCCCCCATATACATGAATGCTATTTACATGGACAAAATAGCTGCATTCCCTGTTTGTGACTGGAGTCATGATTTTTGGGGGCAAGACAAAGAGAATTACATAGAAATGGTACGCGAAGAGGTAATAACAGCGATATTTTCATGGATATTCTGGTTCAGATGATTCACCACTTTTCGCTATCATGGCCTGATGCTGAATTACGGGTTAACGCACGCCACCGGGTACCATGGTTAACAGGTGCTGGCGTGGATAATGGCGGTTGATGTTGCGCTGCTGCAATTGCCAGTACACCTGCTCCACGTCATGACGTTGACGGTCAAGTAATAATCCAACCACACTGCCACTGTGGGCTACGTTCAACCCGTATAAATCCAACTCCTCCACCAGTTGCAGCAGGGCGGTAAAGTCTGGTTTTACCAGCAAACGCTGGCTGGCTTGCGCACTCAATGTGGTGGCCTGGCCCAGCAGTGAACAATCGCGGTGCTCGGCGGCTTGAGTAAACAGTTGCCATGCTCGCTCCAGCGAGGTGGCACTTGCCAGTAGCGCCGGTTGGCGATCACGGCGGTGGAAATCCTCAGTTTTAAGGAGCTGCGGGCTTTCCAGTAACAAAATATCTATCGCGGGCTGCCAGTCATAGGAGATTTGTGTTGCGGCAGTTTGGTGGTCAAACAGTGTCAGTTGCCGAAACAGCGTGCTGTCAGTGGGTTCTAACCGGACGCACAGTGTTGCCAGCGCAGCTTCGTTGAGTGTTTCACCGAGATGGCGGGCGGTTGCCAGTGCAGTGGCAGCGATATCGGCGGTACTGCTGGCAAGCCCTTTTGCTACCGGAATGGTGGAATCAAAACTGATGTGCAGGTCATTGACCCTTTCCGCAGGCTGGTCAAAATAGGCCAGTACCGACCGCAGCATCTGGCGCATGCGTGGGCGTTCATTCTTGCCCGGTACACCGTCGGTTACCGATACCGTACTAAACCAGTTGACCGGGCAGGAGATAAGCTTCTCACCACCCAGTATCCAGCCCTGAATCAGCTCACCACAAGAGGCCGGGCAACGGGCTTCAGCCATGACCAAAGATCTGCTGTAAGGCACTGATCAGCCGTTGGTTATCTGCTGCGCTTTTGATTGCCACACGGTAGTGGTTGCGGGTTAGACCGGGGTAATTCGCACAATGGCGAATCAATATATGATGCTGTAACAACGCATGTTGCAGATTAAGTTCAGGTTTAAGGCAGCGCAGGAAAATGTAATTGGCGCACCCTTGCCACACTTGCAACGCGGGCAGGGCGACTAAATGCTGATATAACCAAGGCCGCTGCTGCGCCAACCATTGATGCGTGGCTTGAATATAAGGTTGGTCGTCGAGAATAATCTCACCCGCCAGTGCGGCAAAAGCATTGATAGTCCAAGGCTCGCGTTGCTGTTTCATTTGCGCCAGCGCTGCCTGATCGCCACTGAGCAGATAGCCAAGGCGCAATCCCGGAATGGCAAAAAACTTGGTCAGTGAGCGCAACAAGTATAAGTGTGGGAAATCTGCTAATTGAGGGGTAAGCCCCGGCGCATCTGGCAAGAAATCGATAAAAGCTTCATCGATAATCAAAGCAATGTGGTGCTGATGGCAACACTGCACAATGGCTTGCAGCAATTTGGCATCCGGCATCAGGCCGGTCGGGTTGTTGGGTGTCGCCAGAAATAGGCAGTCTGGGCGCTGTTGGGCTAATAGCGCCAGTAGGCGTTCATCGGGCTGATAGCCATCTGCCTCACTCATCTGGTAATCATGAATCTGGCAGCCGACCCGTTGCAGGGCGCGGCGGTACTCAGCAAAGCCTGGTGTCAACAGCACCGCAGTGCGGGGTTGCAGATGCTGCACCACCGCGTAAATCAGCTCAGTAGCACCATTGCCCGCCATAATATTCTCTGGCAGGCAGTGGTGAGCGCGGGCCAACGCTGCGTGTAATTGGCGATACTCAACATCAGGATAGTGTTCGGCACGGGCCAATTGTTCGATAATCGCCGTTTTCAAGGATTCCGGCATGCCCAGCGGATTAATATTGGCACTGAAGTCAATGATATTGGCTGCATCTGTGCCGATTTTCAGTGCCATTTCCAGCACATTCCCACCATGCTCACTCATTGCTACTCTATTCCCCTATATAGCTTGTGTGTTTAGAGTACCATACCCTTCGCCCTTGATGCTGTAGGGTTGTTTGCTACGCACACTTACCCGAATCACTTACTTGTCGTTGACCCTATATGAATAAGCTCATCGGGATGCGTTTACTTGCTGCCTACCTACAACGCCAATGACGTTGGCTATATCAGCGAGGGAATAGCGTTTAGCGACAATAGCTCCGGCGTGAAGGCGAGCACATCCCGTAGGCGCACCACGTCACCAATAACAATCAGTGCCGGTGCCGATAAACCCTGTGCGGCAACCTGATCGGCTAATGTGAGCAGTGTGCCGCTGGCAACTTGCTGTTGCTGGTGGCTGGCGTACATCACCACGGCGGCAGGCGTTGTGGGGGCTTTCCCCCCGGCGACCAACTGCTGGCAAATGGTTGTCAGTTGTGTCATCCCCATTAGGATAATCAGCGTACCTTCCAGCTTGGCCAATGTTGCCCAGTCCTGTGGCTCATTGCCTTGGCGCAGATGGCCGGTTATCACATGAAAGCCTGAGGCATAATCACGATGTGTTACCGGAATACCCGCATAAGCCAGCCCGCCAATGGCAGAACTTATCCCTGGAACCACCTCAAACGGAATACCGGCCAACGCCAGTGTTTCAGCTTCTTCACCGCCACGGCCAAAGACATAAGGATCACCGCCTTTGAGCCGCACCACATTCAGCCCACGTTGAGCGCAATCAACCAGAATTTGATTGATCTCCGTTTGTGGTACCAAATGGTGGTTGGGGTTTTTGCCCACATTGATCATTTCACAACCATCAGGGGCTTCTGCCAGTAACTCAGCACACACCAAACGGTCATAGACCAGCGCATCAGCGCGACGAATAACATGTAATCCCTTCACCGTAATCAGCGCGGCATCCCCTGGCCCTGCGCCTACCAACCAAACTTTCCCACTTTTCATATTGCCTCTTATTGTGCGGCGAGGGCCGGTTGTACCGGCAGATTCAGGGCCACGCGAATGACATCACGGGCAATCATTAATTCTTCATTGGTATTGACGATAGCAATCTGTACTGGCGCCGAGTCATGTTGGATAAACGACTGATTGCTGATATTTTTCTCTTCGTCCAACTCGATACCGAGGAAGGCTAAACCACGGCAGATTTGCTGGCGGGCTGTGCGGGCATTTTCACCGATACCGCCGGTAAAGATCAGTGCATCAATTCCGCCCAGTTGCACGATATAGCTGCCAATCACCGCGCGGATACGTTCGGCAAAGAGTTCGAGCGCCACTTTGGCACGCGGGTTGCCATTGGCGGCGGCTTGTTCGACATCGCGATAATCGTGGGAGATACCGGAGACACCCAGCAAGCCGGATTGATTATTAATCAAATGGTTGATTTCACTGGCGCTTTTCCCTTCCGCTTGCTGAATAAACGGTAGGATGGAGGGGTCAATATCACCGCTGCGGGTGCCCATCATAATACCGGCCTGCGGGGTGAAGCCCATCGAGGTATTCACCGACTGGCCGTTGCCGATAGCACAAATGCTGGAGCCGTTGCCAAGATGGCAGGAGACAATACGCAATGCTTCCAGTGGCCGCCCCATTCGTTCGGCACAAACGGCACTGACATATTTATGACTGGTGCCATGGAAACCGTAACGGCGAATACCCAGTTCTTCATAGTAGCGCCACGGTAATGGGTACAAATAGGCGGTCTGGCTCAGCGTTTGGTGGAATGCGGTATCAAACACCGCCACCGCGCTGGCATGGGGCAGGGCATGTTGGAACACCCGGATACCAAGCGCATTAACCGGATTATGCAGGGGGGCCAGTGCACCAAGCTGTTCTATCTTATCCAGCACTTCGGGAGTTATCACGACCGAATCGGCGAATGCTTCACCGCCGTGCGCGACACGATGGCCGACACCGGTAATTTCATCCAGCGAATCAATAATATTGTGTTCAATCAGCGCGTGAAGTAGGTGTTCAGCACCTTGGCGGCAATCGGCAATGGGCAGAATTTCGCGCCATTTCACATCTGTGGCGCGCAGGTTAAATATCGCATCATCCATACCGATACGTTCGATTAATCCCTGACAGATCACATGCTCATCAGGTAAGGAAAACAACTGAAACTTCAACGAAGAACTGCCGGCGTTAATCGCCATAATCTTACCGGGCATGCGACTCTCCAGAATAATTCAAATAAGTAATAAGGTCGGTTAATCCCTCACCGCTCAGCGCCGAGGTCACAAATAGGTGTTGCGCGCCCGCCTGTGTGAGGCTGTCAGCGGCCCAACGCAATTGGTCCGGGTGGCTAACGGTGTCGGCTTTACTGATAATGCCAATCACCGGCTTGTTGAAAACCTGCGCCAACATTGGGGCAAACCAGCTTTGGGTTGCATCCGCATTTTGTACCAGTCCGACGATATCCGCTTCACAGGCACTAGCCAGTAACGCACTGTATAAACAGCGGTTTTCCAGGTATTCACCGGGAGTATCAATGGCATTGTCCTGCCAAACGATGGACTGGGTTTTCTGGTAATTAAGTGCTTCACCCTGCAAACGCTGGATAAGCGAGGTTTTGCCGCACTGGCTAGGGCCAATCAACATGATGCGTTGCATGGCATCAGGTCCGGGTCATCGGGCAGGCGGTAAACTTCATCATGTCGCCGAGGGTGTGGATCACCTGTTTCAGTGCATATTCCACCGCTGATACATCACCGGTAAACACCACTGCACCGGTGAAACGGTCGATAAAACCAATCTCAACTGCACCGGATTTGGTGGCGATATCACTGGCAATAATCGAGGCTTCGCTAGGCGTAATGGTCAAGATGCCAATGGCGCTACTGACATCATTCAGCCCCAGTTTTTTGTAAAGTGCTTTATTGGGGTTGGCTATCAGATGCGCCAGGGTTATCTGTTTACCGGGAACATATTCCTGAATCACGCGCTCGGGGGTGCTGCTCTTTTCCATCATGCCTCCTGAACTAACTGACGCCATAGCGCCTCATGGGGCCGTGGGATCACTGAGCTGTAAACCAATAATCCCTTCTCACCGGCACACTGGCTGGCAACGTCCACGGCAGTTTGTACATCAGCAATATCGCCGCTGAGCACCTGATAGCATTTGCCACCGATGCCAAACGCCATATGGATCCGCACCAGCGTGACATTGGCCGCTTTGACCGCGCGGTCGGCGGCAGTAATACAGGCCGCCACACTCCAGGTTTCCACCACACCTGCCGCCTGGCGATTCTCCACCGTATTCAGGCCGCTGATCGCCGGCAATACAGATGGATGAAGGTTTGGCAGGACGATGCTATCGACCAACAGATGCCCACTGTGCCGCTCACCGTTTTGTACCGATTGGGTAACGGCACCGATATCGCCACCGACCATCAACAGATATTTACCGGGGCACAGGGTTTTGCTCACCAATAGGCTGACGTTAGCGCTTTTCAGCATCAAATCGCAGACTTCCATGCCCTTGGCGATACTGCTTAATTCAACAATTCCAATGGCTTGTGACATAGCCCTTCCTTTTAATAAACGTCAGCCCGTTTAAGGGTGATGGCATTTGCGCTAATAGCCGTGACCGTGCCGCTGATACTGGCATGCACCGGTGCGCCTAACGCGTTATTCGGAATTTGGCCAATAAGTTGACCGTGATCGACCCGTTCGCCGACCGTGACGATGGCGTCGGCGGCAGCCCCAATATGCTGGCGCAATGGCAATACCACCTGTTGTGGCTGATAGTCCTGTTCGCTGAATGGCGCGGCCTGATACCAGTCGGTGAGATCCAGACGGGCAATCAGCCTTGATATCGGTACCATGCGGTAATTAGCCATCGGATCGGCCTCACGTAGCGCCCCTTGATAGCGGGCACCTTGCGCCCGCAACTGCGTTTTCAGCAGGCGGTTAATGCGCATCGGTGAAATATCCACCGGGCAGGCGTAACTTTCACAAAGCCCGCATTCCGAGCAGGTCAGGGCGCTGAGTAAAATGTCTGGTGTGGCAACTTGTTGATAGGTTATCGCTCGCACCAGCAGATGCGGGGGAAGCTCATGGCCAATCAAATGACGCGGGCATAACTCAGTACACATGCGGCACTGCTCACATACGGTACGAGCAATGGCTAGCACATCCTGGTCGCTGCGGGCGCGGCGGGTAATCAGTAAGTGATCAGCGGGCAGCACCAACAGGCCGCCGGTAGTTTTAGTTACCGGTTGGTCAAGGTCATGCAGGGCATGACCCATCATTGGCCCGCCATTGATATAGGCCGGATTGTTGATGGTAGCCCCTCCTGCCAGCGCCAGAACCTCGCGCAGCGGGGTACCCAGCGGTACCGTCAGGGTTAAGGGTTTCGCCACTGCACCATTTACGGTCAGGGTGCGGCGAGTCACCGGCCACTGCTGTTCCACCGCCCGTGCCACATTGAGTAGCGTTTGCACGTTGTTCACCACCACGCCGATGCTGACTGGCAGCGCCGCAGGTGGCACCCGGCGGCCAGTTGCCAGCCAAATAGTGATAACCTCATCACCGGCGGGATAGACATCGGGCAGAATATGTAGCCGGATTTGTGGCGGTAATAGTGGGGTTAGTACGGCAATCGCCTCACTATATTTGGCTTTTAAGGCGATGATGCCTTCGCGTGCGCCGGTGGCTTTCATGCCATACAGCACACCGCGCACCAGTCGGGCTGCCTGGCGCGGCATCAACTGCTGATCCACTTTCAGCATTGGCTCGCACTCAGCCGCATTGACCAGAAAAATTTCAGCCTGCGCTTGTAGCTTCACTGCCGTTGGAAAACCCGCACCCCCGGCACCGACCACACCCGCGTGCTGAACCCGTTGCTGAATAGTCACGGCATCACAATCAGCCAGTTCACCGTAGGCGGGTAGCAAGCAGGTATCCGCACTGTGTAGGTCACTCATAAAGCGCCTCGATAATCCCACGGATATCATTGCCGTCAGCCGCACGCGGGTTAGTGCGCAGTGTCACATCGGCAAGTGCGGCGGTAATTATGTCGGGAATACGTTGCTCTAACTGGCCCTCATTGATTTTCATCGCGGCCAGCGGCTGAGGTAATCCGCACTGGCGTTTGAGTTGTTCAATCTGATGGACCAATTGGTTGACTGCGCTGCGCTCATCGCCATTTTCCGCACTGAAATGGCACAGTTTTGCCAATCGCGCATAGCGTTTACATGCCCGCGCATCAAGCGCGTTAAAGCGAATCACCGGCACCAATAGCAAGGCATTCGCCAAACCGTGCGCGATATGAAATTGCCCCCCCAACTGGTGTGCAATAGCATGATTGATGCCCAGACCAGCCTGGCTGAATGCCATGCCAGCCAGCGTGGAAGCGTTGTGCATCTTACCTCGGGTAATCAGGCAATCACCTTTGCGGCAAGCGGTGGGCAGGTGGCGGAACACCAACTGCACCGCTTTTTCTGCCAGCGCATCAGTAAAGTCACTGGCACGCGGGGAAACATAAGCTTCCAACGCGTGAGTCAACACATCCAGCCCGGTATTGGCGGTGATAACTGGCGGTACGGTAACCACCAGAGCCGGGTCCAGAATGGCGATGTCCGGGTAAATATCATCGTCAAACAGAGGGTATTTAATACTTTTTTCCGGGTCGCTGATCACACAGGCACTGGTCACTTCTGAACCCGTGCCGCTGGTGGTCGGGATAGCGATACAGGTCTCGATCTCTATCCCCTGTTTACGACTGAACCAGACAATGGCTTTCGCCGCATCTAGTGCGGAGCCGCCGCCAAAACCAATCACCACATCGGGGCGCAAGGCATGCATCTGCTCAATGCCCTTAACCACGGTGTTAATGTTCGGGTCCGGCGTAATGTCGCTGAACAGACTGATTTGGTTATCCTCTGCCAGCACCTGTTTTAAGCGATCCAGCAACGGTGAGGTGGCCAGAAAGCCATCGCAGACAATCCAGATTTTGCGCTGATGGAAGCGTTGCAGCACCTTAAGGCTGCCTTCCCCGCTGTAAATACGTGTTTGCAGGAAAAAAGTCTTCATACGTCCTCGCTCAGCGAATGGAAAAACCGTTAGTCAGCACACAGCGGCGCTGGCGCGCAAAGGTGCGAGCCGAGGTGGTGCCTTCGCCGGTCGGGGTGGCGATGGTAAAGGTGGTAAAGCCTTCACCGCCGACGCCTATCCCGGCATAGGACGGGCCGTTTTTAACAAAAATAGAGGTTTGTAACAGTCGGGCGGCCAGATTCAGGCGCGAGACATTTTGTGAGTGCATGGTGGCGGTATGGTGCAGGCCACCTTCCACTTGCAGTGCCAGCGTCAGGCCGGCATCAAAATCCTTTACCCGAACCACCGGTAACAGCGGCATCAGTTGTTCGGTAGTGACCAGCGGATCGTCACCAGCCACTTCAACCAGCAGCAAGCGCGGTGCTTTGGCCGGACAAGCGATGCCCGCCGCTTTCAGCAGTTCAAGCGGGCTTTTACCCACCAGATTCTTATTGGCGTGGCCTTGAGGTGTCAGGCAGGCTTTGCGCAGGCTATCGACCTCTTGCGGATTACTGATCAGCAGCGCATCGAAGGCTTGCATCTGTTGCAATAGCCTGTCGGCAACACTCTCCACCACGATCAGGCTCTTTTCAGCGATACAGGGCAGGTTATTATCGAATGAGGCTCCTGCCACGATATCCTGCGCCGCTTTTACCAATTCAGCCGTTTCATCCACCAGACAAGGTGGGTTACCGGCACCGGCACCAATCACTTTTTTGCCGCTCTTCATGCCCATTGCCACAATGGCAGGCCCGCCAGTGATGGCCAGCAAGGCGATTTTGTCGTGCGCCATCATCTGCTGAGTGGCTTCAAAGCTTGGCTCTTTCACGGTCACCACCAGATTGCGAATACCGCAACTGTTGAAGATGATTTCTTCAATTTGGGCGATTAAATCCAGTGATACTGATTTAGCGCCTGGGTGTGGGCTAAAATAGATGGCATTACCGGCCGCCAACATACTGATGCTGTTATTAATAATGGTTTCGGTTGGGTTAGTGCTAGGGGCAACGGAACCTATCACGCCAAAAGGCGAGTATTCGAATAACACCATGCCGCCATCGCCGGTCAGCGCCGTGGTGGACAAATCTTCAATACCTGGGGTGTTTTCTAACGCTGCTTTATTTTTCAGTAATTTATCTTCTTTGTTCCCCATGCCGGTTTCACTGGCACCGCGTTCTGACAGTGAGGGCAACTGTGCTTTTAGCTGTTCACGCAGGGCGCGGATAATCGCGCTGCGGGTTTTCATCGGGCTTTGTTGATAACGCAAGAATGCGTTATGAGCGGCATTGACAGCTTCATCCACGCTGGCAAAAATGGCGCTGGAGGCAGACGCAGATGTGGGCGTCAGTTGCTCAATGAGGATAGTGCGAATGAGAGATTCAAGGTCATTGGTATTCATTATTCATTCCTCAGATGTAAAGCCGATATGGCCGCTTCTGCTATGTGCATATCTTGTTCGACGCTACCGCCGCTGATGCCTAACCCCCCCACTAATTGGCCGTTACGCCATAGCGGGTAGCCACCACCAAAGCTCACTACTTTGCCACCGGTACTGGCCTCAAGCTGGAACAGGTCGGCCCCCGGTTGTACGGCATCGCTAAGTTGGTGAGTTGCTGTTTTCATCGCCACAGCGGTCCAGGCTTTTTTCGGTGCCAGTTCGCTGCTGACCAGCAAGGTGTCGGGCATGCGGTAGGTCATAATCATGTTGCCGTGGCGGTCAGCCAGTGCTACGACCACAGCAATTTGTAATTTCATGGCGGCATCGACCGCCAATTTAACTAACTGATGAACATCAGAAAATCCCAGAGAAGCCGTTGTTTGTGGCTGACTTGTGGCTGGGGGGAGGGCTGTTGCCGCCAGATAACGGGCCACCACGGTTTGCGTGGTGTGTTGTAACTGTTGGCGCTGGTCTTCATCACGGGCCAGTGCGTACAGGCAATCCGATAAACGGTTTAGATATTGCAATAACACTGGGCGTACCGGGACTTGTTCAGCCAGTTCAATCAGCCGCCGTTCACAGCGCCGTGCCAGAGTGCGGGCAAAATGCAATCGGCTACCGGCTTCACTGCTACCCGGCAGGATAAAACCCTGTACCGGTGGCAGCCCCGCCATACAGCGGTCTACGGCTTGCTCCAGCGCTTGGATCTCAGGTTCATTAATACTTTTGCGCCCGGCAGGCGGTGTTGCGATACCTTCGCTTGCCAATTCAGCGCTGAAATAAAACAACTGATGTTGTATGGCATCGAGTAATTGACGGTTTTCCTCGCCCTGCGCCACGCGGGCACACAAGCTCAGTGCTGCATTGAGTTCATCCAGCGTGCCGTAAGTTTCCACCCGGGGATGGCTCTTTTTCACACGTTGCCCGGTGAACAGGGCTGTGGTGCCTGCATCGCCGGTTTTGGTATAAATGCTCATAAGGTCCCCGCTCAATCAGTAAGAACATTAATCATCAGTAAGAACATTCATCGACGATGGCGACAATCGCCAAATCGATGGCATCATTCGGCTCGGAAAATACCCGTCTGGCACTGGAACCGCCTGACAGCAAGACCAAATCGCCCTGACCGGCACCGACGGAATCGACGGCCACTTCGTCCGGTGTTTTGCTGTCGGGTGGCAGTGAGCCATCACCGGCAACACGGCGTACCAGCAGCAGCTTCCTACCGATCAACGTGGGTGATTTTTGCGTTGAGACCACGGAACCTACCACTCTGGCCAGTTGCATGATTTACTCCTGCCTTAACAGTTGAATGTGACGGGCTGACACGGTGTCCTGCGCCAGCGGTGTAACCAGCGTGTGGCTTGCAATGAGTAGCCAGCCGGGGTCGAGAGTGGCGATATCGCGATAACTTAGAACCTTGCCCGCGTGCAACCGTATAGCAACGCCCTGACTGTCGCTGAAACTGAGCGGCAATGAGTGCAGTGCGGCACAAGGCAACGCAGCCAGCAGTTGGCGATGTAAGCTGATATGCACTTTCATCCCCCACGACCATGCTTCGTTTAACGCCGCCACCGCAGGGCAGGTGGTATCGAACTGCGCCAGCCGGTGGATAAATGCCAGATCCGGCAACATCAGATGCAGCGTGGCATAGTGCACGAATACCGATGGATCAAGCCCGGCGCGCAATTGAGGCAGTAGCAGGGCGTGAACCCGGCGTTCGCGCTCAACTAACCGCGTGACAATCTGGCTGACCAGTTGTTCGGTTTGCGCCTGAGTCAGATTCATGGCCGCGTTGTCCCTGATGACGTTAATATCGTGGCAAACGCCGCAGGGTCGTCGGCACCCGCTGCATTGGCCTCGTCGGTATCGATATGCATCTCCAGTTTCATTTGGGGTGAAACGCGGATCGCCACATCATCCAGTATCAGGCGACGGCCACTGCCCTGAATGGCAACTTGTACCCGGTCACCGTGTTTTACCCGATAGATAAGGGCATCCAGCGGCGACATATGAATATGGCGCAGTGCCACAATCACCCCGTGGGGTAACGTCAGCTCAGCGAACGGGCTGACTAGCGTGATGGCCGGGGTATCGTCCAGATTGCCAGACATCCGCAGGGGGGCATTGATACCCAGCGTGCGTGCATCGGTACGGGAGATCTCCACCTGGCTGTGGCTACGCAACGGGCCAAGAATACGCACATTTTTCAGGCTGCCTTTCGGCCCGACCAGCGTTACCGTCTGTTCGGCGGCGTACTGGCCGGGTTGAAGCAGCGCTTTCTTTTCAGTAATCGGCTGCTGTGGGAACAGCCGTTGGTAGTCCTGCATCGAAAGATGCAGGTGTCGGTTGGAAACCCCAAGTGGGATCGGACGAAGACGCATTTCGTCGAGGATCTTATTGACAACGGGTTCCAGTAACGCTTTTTCCATCAGACTTTTCCTCGTTTACCCAAGTGGATACAGCGAAAGCGAGGCTCGCCTTTATGGCGTCGGCAAGCCGGATCGAGGCAGAGATTACAGCTCACCCGGGGAGCGATTAGAGCCTCACTTTCCACACTACTTTCTTCGGCACTGATTTTTTCAGCACTAAAGACAGGTTCAGGTACATCATCTGTGGCGGTCGTCGCAACGGGCTGAGGCTCTGCGGCTTCCGTCTCCTCGTTAATGGGTGCTGTAGCGATAACTGGCTCTATCGCCACGGCGATTTCGGGGGCTGCGACCTCGACAGCCTCTGTCAGCCAATAGGCCAACAGGGCTTTTGTCGGGCGGGCCAGTACCGCGCGGGACACTAATCCGTGATGCAGTTCGGCCAAGGCGGCACCGGTACTGATTGCCGCCTGTACCGAGGCCACATCACCGGTCAGACGAATTAACATCCAGCCGGAACCATTGGTTTTTTCTATACCTATCAGGTTGATAGATGCTGATTTTGCCATCGCATCCGCCGCACTGATCGCCAGCGCTAGACCGCTAACTTCAAGTAAACCCAGTGACGTTTTCACGCTGTGCTCCTCTTCTTGCCCTTAGGCAGAGGTCGGTAAAATGGCTTCTACATCGCTGTGTGGACGTGGGATCACATGGCAGGATTTCACTTCACCCACCGCGCTGGCAGCCGCAGAACCGGCATCAACAGCGGCTTTTACTGCGCCGACATCGCCACGGACCATCACGGTGACCAGACCGGAGCCGATTTTTTCGTAGCCCACCAGTTGTACGTTGGCGGATTTGACCATGGCATCAGCCGCTTCGATAGCAGCGACCAGACCTTTGGTTTCGACTAAACCTAATGCGTTATTCATGTTTCATTTATCCTTGTTATCAAGTAAGGGCTATCTTGTTTGCCATTTTGAACCAGGGCAGTGCTCGCCATCCTCACGAACCTTGGTTTTTACAACACCAGGTGTACGCTCCGGTGGCTGTGCGCTGGCCAAGTCCAAACTGCCTGCACCGACAACGCCCTGCGATTTGTGTGTGGTTACTTAAATGGTAAGCCTTTGACTAACCGGGCCGCGTTATTGCCAAGCTGCCGTAGTTGGTCCTCGTTCTGCCCGCGCCGCTGTCGAAATAGCGGGTTGGCGGGCGGTAAATTACGAAAATGCACGACTACTTCGTCGCCGGAACAGGCCAGCCCGACCAATAACGGAGAGCGGGTGGCGGCCTGCCAGGCGCGTTGTGCTACATCACCGTCGTCGTCTTGTTGCCAACGCCAGGGAATGCCTTCCTCCTCAATACCCAGCAGCACCTGATGCCAAACGGCTTCGGGTGTCGGTGTCGTCAGACTGATCACTATTGCAGGAGCGTCATGGGTGAAATTCATCCGTGATTCTCCCGTTGCCAGGACAGAATCAGCCCGGTGGCTACCGCATTACGTGGCCCCTCGCTGGCGCGAATGTTGCCGCGCCCCGCCACCAATTTGTAGTGAGAGAGCGCATCGGTGACCAATTGCGGAATTTCAAAGTCCAGCGACGAGCCGCCAACCAACACCACGAAGGGGATATCGCGGATATTGCCGGTTGGGCTGACTTGACGCAGGGCGCGAAGCGCATTGGTAACAAACACCCGCTCTTTGGCGGAGCGGCGGATATTGCGCACTTTTTCCAGCGCGTAATCTCCCGGCAGTGGCACTAAACCTTCCGGCTTGACTACCACCAGTCGGGCAAAAACCTCTGGCGGCAGCGGTTGTGGGAAGAACTGAACGCTGCCATCTTCATGGCGCAGGTGGAACAAGCTTTCCACTTTTGCCAGCGGGTACTTTTTGATGTCCTCTGCCAGATAGCGGTCTTGTAAATCTAATTCAGAGGCGATGATCATCGTGACCATATCGCCAGCTCCCGCCAGATGGGTGGCAACGATCTGGCCCTGAGCATTGATGATGGAGGCGTCGGTAGATCCCGCCCCCAAATCGAGGATGGCGAGTGGCCGTTGCGTCCCTGGTGTGGTCAGCGCGCCGAGTATCGCCGCTTCGGCTTCTGCCCCCCCAACCTGAACATCAATATTCAGTGTCTTTTCGATTTCTCTGGCGATATGCGCCATTTGCAGGCGATCAGACTTCACCATGGAGGCGATGCCCACCGCTTGTTCAAGCGAGAATTCGCCCGCCAGACCGCCGGTGACATTGACCGGCACGGCAGTGTCTACTGCCAGCAAGTCTTGAATGAAGATCTCATTGGTGGGTTTGTTGGTCAGTTCCGCCATGGTTTGGCGAACGTGTTCGAGCATGCCGCCGATATTGGTTCCCGCTTCACCACTGACATTGTCCAAATGACGGAAGCTGTTGATCGCCGTCATAATGGCTTCACTTCCGGTCGCCACATCAACTCGTACCGTGCGGCCGTCAGCGAATAATTCCAGATGACCGGCCGGTATTGAGCGTGCTTTAACATCCCCTTCTGGTGTTTTCACTACCACCGCCGAGCGGGTACCAATCAACGCTCGCGCCACCGGCACAATGTTTTTGGTTTCTTCGGCAGTCAGTTCAAATACGGTGGCAATACCATAGGGGTTAGAGAGGGTTTCAATCACTTGACCCGGCATAGCAACTTCTACCGCCGCCAGCATGCCCATCGGGATGCGGTCGATATGTAGCACCTCATCAACGATCGGTAGCGGGTGCGCCAGCCGATTATTGACCAGCACGCCATCGTCTCGTTGCAAGATAACCGCCGTGATGCGATAGCCAGCGCCGTTGGCAGCATTCACCACCGCCGCGACATCGGCGAAATCCACCGCTGATGGCACCACCAGAATGTAAGGTTGGGTAGGGTCACGGGTGACCAACTCGTCAATAGTAATGGTCAGCCCAACCCCCAACCCCAGTCCACCGGGGGTTTTCGGGTTATGACCGATCATGGTGGATTCGGTGATGATGGTTTCGGTAATTGTCTCCATCGCCACATCACCAATCACCGGTGTGGCCTCGTTAATGCGGATCAGGCTGATATCGCTTAGTGCAATACCGGACTTTTCCACCAACATATTCAGCGCCTTGTTAATGCCGAAAATATTGCGTTGAGTCCCTTTGATACCCGTCGTCTCGGTCAGGGTACTGGTAATAAAGTGCAACTGACCACCAGCCGTGCATTGTGCTAATGCCACTTCTGTTGACGAGTTACCAATATCCACACCGACGATGTAATCCATATCCGATCCTTAAATGACTAATAACTGGATGTCGTGATCAACGGGGCTATCGTACCTAGGGGCGCTCCGGCGGCTTACGCCGCTACGACCCCCACGGCACGCTTCCCCTTGATTGATATCACTGCGTTAATCGTCGCCTTTTAGCTTCTTACGCTGAACATACAAAACGGCAGCTTCACGGACGAATGCCGCACAGATAGTCGCTTTGTAGGTCTGTTCCAAGTCGTCGGCGATAGCGTTCAGCTCCTCTTTGCTGGAGCGGAATGGACGTAGGGCGTTATAGATATCCAGTACCTTGTCATCCGGTACTGCCGTCAGCTCGGCTGCACGCTCGAAGTTAATTGCTAACAGTGGACGACCTGCATCACGGGCAATAGATGCCTGAATACGCAGGATTTCCGGTGTAATCCGCAAATCTTGCGAAGTGACACTGCCGTTCAAAACGTTAGCCAGCGTGAGGTCATCCAGCGTTTTGTTCGTGGCCGTTTTGACCCAGTCAGGGTGTTTATTTGCCAGCGGATAATCAGAGACTTTGGCATCATTGCGCGAACTGGTTGCTGGTGCTGCACAAGCAGCCGCAGGTGTCTGGCCTTGCAAGCTGTTCATCTTGCTCAGCACATCGCGAACCATGGATTCAATAGCTTCGGAATTCATTGTGTTTTCCTTTGTTAAAGCGCCACCCGGAGTTCCTGAGGATTCTTGCCGGTCACCACATATTTGGTTTCTTTAATATGCAGAATCGCTGATTTAGCCTGATATTTTGGCCGTGCCATTTGGTCGTTCAGGGTAGGAACCGGTTGTGGTGATTCCCGTTTGGCATAACGCGCGGCGTTTTTGCCAATCTGGCGATAAGTTTCCAGCGTCAGCAGCGGGGCCTGCGGGAATAACTCCAGATTGGAGAGCGGCGGTAAGCCTTGCTGATGAATCACCGTAGTGCCTTTGGATTGAATGCCGATAGAGATACCGGAACCACTCAGGCGGTTACCCTCGACGGCAACAAACGCCACGTCGGAGGATTTAAAGCAGCGGATAACGCGTGCTTTAATGCCTTCTTCTTCAATACCGGCGATCAGTTCGCGCAGAATATTTTTGTGCGGGATACCGACGATGTTAGCCGTTTGTGACAGGCCAAATGCCGGGCCGACGGCAATGATTACTTCATCCTGATTGCTGCCAGGGCGGGCTTCACCCACTTCGGTGAGGAAATTCCCTTCAGCAACAGTGGCCGCAGCCGCTGCGGGTTGGGTATCCTGCTTAAAGGAGACGGTATTTTTGTCTCCCTGCATTTCCTGCAATACGCCTTCGATAATTTGGCGTAACAGTTTTTCGTTAATATCCACCATCTCGTGAACCCCTTAGCCAAGCTCATTCGGATCAAGCGCGTTTGGAATGTTTTTGATCTCTTCCCAACGTGCACCTTCCAGCCGGTAACCGGTAGCTGGACCCGCGTAGTCATTGACGTCATTCACCGCTGACAGCACTTGGTTGTCACCTTTGATGATCGCCGAGGTATGCAGGTAGTCACCGGCAATTTTGGCTTTCTGGATGTTGAGCATGTCTTGCGCCACATCTTCGAAACCGCCTTGTGCCAATGCTTTAACCACTTCCAAACCGGTGCGGTTTTTGCTGATGATTTCCTGAGCGAACTTGATGTCTTCAACGATGTTACGTTCCGGCATATCTTTCGAGCCGTGTGCATATGTCGCCGCAATCACTTCTTCGTCAGTAATGGGTGGCAGACCCATACCGGCAAATACCGCTTGCAGTGCACGGGCAGCTTTATTACGAATTGCCACCACGTCAGCTTCTAGCACCGGACGCAAGCCACCATCAACTTTCAAGTCGCGCTGCAATACGTTGTAATCGTCAAAGTCTTCGGCATCTTCGTTGGAACCGGCGAACATGTTGTCGTAGTTCGGCACCGCAGAAAAACCAGATGAGATAAAGTCAGTACCCGGCAGGAACTGCATCAGCAGACGCGCGGTACGGCGCATATCGGAGTGGGTAAAGGTCTGGTCGTTACTGGAGGCGCATTCCAAATCCAGTGCAGAGCAAATCAGGTTTTCTGCCAGAATGGCCCGGATACCCGATGGCACAGCGGACGGCACGCCAACACAACTCACTGAACCATTTTGCAGCCCCTGAACCCCGGCAGCTTTGGTGATATAGATACAGCGAGCTTCCAGATACAGCATGGATTTGCCTTCGGCATAACCCATTTGCACCTCGGAGCCTGAACCTGAGGTAAAACGCATTTTCAAACCGCGTGACGCATAGGACGAGGCAAGGAAGCCTTTGGACCATGGCGTGTCATCACCGTCGGTAAATACCGGCTCAGTACCGTAAACCGAAATGGTTTCGGCATAACAGGTATGGCCCAGCATCCCCAGCTTCAATTCGGTGGCTTCTTCCAGTGAACATTGTGTCAGCACACCAGGGCGACCCACTTGCGAACCGACCAACAGTGCGATGGCATTGAATGGCGCATAACGGGCCACGGCCACGGTAGTTTCCTGCTCATCAAAGCCACGGTATGCGCCTTCGGCGGCATCGGCGGCAATCTGCACCGGATTATCTTTAACGTTAGTGACGTGAGCCTGTTGTGATGGGGTACGACGTGCGCGCATTTTCTGCATCGACATCATCATTTCCACCACGTTCATATGAGAAACCACCTCGACAATTTTGGCCGGGGTCATCGCTGTGGTGAGTGGCACAATGGTGCGGCGTGATACGTTAGGATCACACAGCATGTTGGCCAACTTGATGGAGTCCATCTTCATCACTTCTTCCGCATGCGCTAAATTGATACCGTAGCGGGCGATAAAGTGGTCTATCAGGTCGAAACTGCTTTGTGGCTTACCGTCTAATTCGGTCACCACACCGTTAACAATCTTGATGGAAGGTTTTGGATCATTCGGGCTTTCCATGGCAATAAAGCCTTCCTCGATCCACTCTTTGACAAAGCCGTCCTGATTAACTGGGCGTTTCGCCAACGCTTCAAATCTTTTCGATTTCATGAAACAGCCTCACTGTGGCGTCAGATATAAGAAGGGCGGTCGTTTTTCGGTTCAGAACCCAAGGTCGCTAATACCGTTTTGCCGATCTCACGAGCAGAAATGACGGCCTGACGAACTGCGCCAGAATCACCGGAGATAACCAGAATCACTTCGTTACTGAAGCTGGTGCCATGTGCGGGGGAGCTGTAAGCCACCACGTCAACGTTGGCGGATTTCACGGCGGTATCTGCCATCAAAACACCAATCGACGCCGGTGCACCGACTATCACACCGCAAGAACGGCCCAATGGTGCGCCAAATGCCTTTTCCAATGCGTGGCTGGCACGTGCGCTGTACTGCAATTCAATGTGACCAGCTTCATTGGCGTAAACGTCGCCGAAGGTCCGATCCAACTCTTTCAGCGCCACTTCAACAGCACGTTTCACATCAGAAACATCATCACCACCGAAGATAATCAGCGAGCCATGACCGGCACCGCCCTTGGTATCGCGGGGTAACTCAATACTGACCACTTCGGTATTGGTGGCCTTAACGGCTTCATCGGCTGCCATGATGTGCGGGCCGGCGCCAGTACGTGCGCCCAGAATACCGATGGAGCGATAGCGTTTTTCCAGCTTCATTGCGTCCAGTAGGGCGCTGTCGACGTTGGCGATCACCAGTCCGACCGTGTCACCGATCGCGGTACCAACAAATTCCGTTAAACTGCAAGTCTTCTCAGCCATAGCCGTATCTCGTTGTTTATAGGAGGGTTGTTTAGAAGACGCCGGAGCGTGTTCGCTGACTTTTGCTATCACCTGCGCCATGATTTGGTCGACCAGGTCATTGCTTTCCATTAGCTATTTCCCTTTGGCAAGAACTTCTCGACATCGGTATGTGGGCGTGGGATGACATGGGTCGATTTCACTTCACCCACTTTCGCGGCCGCACTTGCGCCAGCATCAGTGGCAGCTTTAACCGCCCCCACGTCACCACGTACGATGACAGTGACCAGACCAGAGCCAATTTTTTCATAGCCGACTAATGTCACATTGGCCGATTTCACCATGGTGTCCGCAGCCTCAATGGCTGCAGTCAACCCTTTGGTTTCCACCATTCCTAGTGCTTCTTGTTGCATAAATACCTCGACGGGGATGTCAGGAACCTGATGTTTGTGCGTTGGAAATACAGCTATTTCGGTTTCGAACGCGCTCAGGTTCTAAAATAAAAACTGTCGTGTTGGGGCCATTCAGTAAATTTAAAAAAGTAAAGTCAGTAATTTTAAAAATAAAGTTGTCAGGTTCGTGCTGAGAACGAATATACAAACAAGCAATGAAAAAGAATGGCTGTATTGAATTTACTGATGGGAATGGTTAGTGAACAAATAACAAAATATTGTCATGGTTATAGCTTAACGACTTGTTTTATAATGGAATTTATCGAAAGTATGGTGGTAATAACTGGCTATTGCATATTCAGAATTACAATTTATTAGGTGACAATAATAATTAAATTTGTTAATTGCGCGCCTGCCCGTTTAATAGGTCGCGTGATCGCGCGCATAAATATAATGATATCCGTGAGGGTGAAGTTGCCACAAAAGTGCGAGCTTGATAACAATAACGGAAAGAATAAATGGCAAGAAAGTCATATGGCTGAATAAAGCATAAAAGTGCCTGTTAACACGGTGTTGGCGCTAACTTTTCTGCGGAAATGACAATAATTTGTTATTGAAGGTCTACTTTTTGTTTAATTAATGGCACATCACGACAACACTTTCATTTTTGCTCTCTTTATAGTGGCTGGGTCATGGGCCGTGCATTTCCATACCCGTCATACTTCGAGCTGCATGTGCGTTGGCTGCCTTCCTGAAACTCGAATTATTTAGGGTATATAACGTATTAATTTAATAACAAGCAGGGTAACCCTATGAACGACTCACTAAAAGCGCAGTGTATTGCGGAATTCCTCGGTACCGGGCTGTTTCTGTTTTTTGGTATTAGTTGTTTGGCTGCATTGAAAGTAGCAGGTGCCAGTTTTGGTTTGTGGGAAATCTGTATTGTGTGGGGGTTGGGTATTTCACTGGCGGTCTACCTGACGGCAGGAATTTCCGGTGCTCACCTCAATCCGGCTATTACCATCGCGTTATGGTTATTTGCCTGCTTCCCTGGCCGGAAAGTCATCCCGTACAGTATTGCTCAAGTCGCCGGTGCTTTTGGTGGCGCGGCACTGGCCTACATGCTCTACCATAATTTATTTACTGACTTCGAAGCCGCACACCAGATGGTGCGTGGTAGCATGGAAAGCCTGCAATTAGCCAGTATTTTCAGCACCTTCCCATCGCCAGCAATCAGCGTATGGCAGGCTGCATTTGTTGAAATTATTATCACCTCGATTCTTATGGGGCTGATTATGGCGCTAACTGATGATGGTAACGGCGTACCGCGCGGTGCGTTAGGCCCACTATTGATCGGTATTCTGGTGGCGGTTATTGGTGCATCTACCGCTCCGTTAACCGGTTTTGCCATGAACCCGGCACGTGATTTTGGCCCTAAATTATTCACCTTCTTTGCCGGCTGGGGAAAAATCTCAATGACCGGTGGCCGTGATATACCGTATTTCATTGTTCCGATTGTGGCACCGATTATTGGTGCTTGCCTCGGGGCCGCAGTCTACCGCTTCCTCATTGGCAAAAATCTACCTTGTAATACCTGTAAGTTAGAGGATGAGAAAGTCAATTTATAAAGCAACGTGGATTTCCTCATCTGACGTTGGGTGAGGAAATTTCGTGATCCATTCTGGTTAATGGATCATTAATTGTCCCCTGATGTTTATGACTCTGGTAGAGTAAATTGTTACTTTGCCTTTTCAGGGAAATAGATTTTAACCTGATGAATAGGAATAATTAAATAACAATGCTCTAACATATTACTTATTACAGGGACGCGTTATAACAATAAAATAAAATTTAATAACAATAAATTAACTGAGAGGTTTTATCATGATTTCTGCCAGTTCTCTTAACTCAGAGCTCATAAATAAAATCGCCCAGGATTTTGCCCAAGCCACCGGGTTGGCGGTGGTAGTGGTGAATATTCACGGTGAGGAAATCTCTGACCTGTTTAATTTCACTCCATTTTGTCAATTAATGCGTCAAGATCCGGTTAACCATCTACGTTGTCGGATGAGTGATCGTTGTGGTGGTCTTGAAGCATCCAAATCCAATGAGCCATGTATCTACCGCTGTCATGCCGGATTAACGGATTTTTCTATTCCTTTGGTGATTGCCGGCCATCTGGTGGGTTTTGTGTTATGTGGTCAGGTCCGGCTGCATGCAGATGTTTACCTTATTGATATTCTGAATATCGATAACCACTGGCAGCAGAATCCGGCGCTAATGGATGAGTTCCATAATGTGCCGATAATGGATTTTTCGCGGGTAATAGCCTCGGCTGATTTACTGAAGCTGATTGTTGAGAACTGCCTGAAAAAACACCTCAATTTTGTTGTGATCAATGACAATATGGGGAGCAAAGATCCAGGCAGGGTACGGCCGGTTCATCCGCATGACAGCAAAATGAAGAAAGCACTACGCTATATAGACACGCATTTATCAGAAGAGCTACGGTTGGAAGAGGTGGCTGGCAAGGTGTATCTCAGCCCTTACTATTTCAGTAAGTTATTTAAAAAATATCAGGGGATCGGCTTCAATGCCTGGGTCAACCAACAACGTATGGCTAATGCCAGAGAGATGTTGCAGCACAGTGATTGGAGCATTGCCAGCATTGCCAAAAATCTTGGTTTTTCCCAAACCAGCTACTTTTGCAAGGTGTTCCGCCAGACCTATAATGTGACACCGCAGGTATTTCGTTCACTTTCTTCTGAGCGCAGTGAAATGAAATGACAGTTATTGATCTAATAACAATTAGTCATGTTCTATGTTCACGTTTATATATTTAAAAACTGTGCCAGCTATTAATGTATAAAATAAATAATGACAATTTTTTGTTATGTTTTTATATATGATTTATATCTTAACTCATTGTTTTTGTTTTTGTTTAAATCTAATGTCGGCAATTTTTTGCTGTGGTGACACTAAAAAATAACCGCCAAAAAATGAAATTAACCATTTTTTATTTGTGGAAAAGAGTATATTAACGTTAACCGGATTTAATAAACCAGTTGACGTTACAACTGTGTAAATAAAGAGATAAATTCTATAACGAAATAGAAATAAAATAATCTACTGTATTAGATAAATACATACCCCAATCTAGTTGGCGTCGCAGCAAGGCAGCAAACGAGTAAACCCCGCCGGCTGACTAAGGTCAGTAATGCAGGTGCGTGATAGCTGCTAACACCGCTGTAGCTGCCAATACGATGGGGAAGTTACTGAAATGGTTATGTCGTGTACGCATTGGCACTTAATACACGACAGGGAAGGGGGTGACAATCCCCCGCAGCCCCCGCTGCTGTGATGCCGACGAACCCGCTGAAACCACTGATCCATCGGATTGGGAAGGTGCGGGGGAGGATGACGCTAAGCCAGAAGACCAGCCAAATCGGTAAAATATATTCAACTCCTTCGGTGGGAAGTGGGTTGTCATCAGATGCGCGCTGCGGTGACGTTGCGCAGACGCACCTTTTTGACACTGCATATCCCGCTCGAAATGGCGGGATTTTTTATGCAACGGTCTGGCAAACAAGCATTTATTATCGCAGGTACCGGCAGTGGATGCGGTAAAACAACCGTGACGTTGGGTATTCTGCGGGCGCTGATGGCGCGCGGGTTGTCTGTGCAGCCGTTTAAGGTCGGGCCAGATTACCTGGATACTGGTTGGCATAGCGCCGTCAGTGGTGTTACCTCGCGTAATCTTGATGCTTTTATGCTGCCGCCTGCGACCTTGAATGGGTTATATAACCAGCACATGCGCCATGCTGATGTGGCGGTGATCGAAGGTGTGATGGGCTTGTATGACGGCTACGGCACTGATCCCGATTATTGCAGTAGTGCGGCGATGGCCAAGCAACTGGGCTGCCCAGTTATCTTACTGGTGGATGGCAAGGCGGTATCCACCTCGGTTGCGGCTACCGTGCTGGGGTTCTGCCAGTTTGACCCAAATCTCACCATCGCAGGCGTGATTGTTAACCGTGTTAATTCAGAAAACCATTATCAGCTAATCCGCCACGCCATCGAGCATTACTGCGGTATTCCCGTGCTGGGTCGCTTGCCGGTGATGGACGATGTCGCACTGCCATCACGCCATTTAGGGTTGATACCGGTGCAAGAGCAGCGTGAGGGCGTGGCGGGTAAAACCCAGCAGCCCGACAGCTCGCCCCGCTGGCAACGGCTGGCACAGCAGGTTGAAGCCTTTATCGATCTCGACCGATTACTGGCATTGACGCATTGTGCGGCACAGCCTGCCGGCACCCCGCCTTCCTTACCTCCGTCTACACTGGCTAACGGCCTGACACTGGCCTTGGCCGAAGATGAAGCCTTCAATTTTTATTACCCCGATAACCTTGACCTGCTTGAGCAGGCAGGCGTGCGCATCCAACGTTTCAGCCCACTCCATGACCACCGGTTACCCGATTGCCAGATGATTTATCTCGGAGGCGGTTATCCCGAAATTCACGCTGCCCGCTTAGCCGCAAATACAGCGATGCATGCAGCGTTACAGCAAGCGCACCGCCAACAGATCCCGCTGTATGCCGAATGCGGTGGCCTGATGTATCTCGGTGATGGCTTAACGGATGAGAGTGGTCAGCGCCACCCGATGGTTGGCATTTTGGCCGGTGAGAGCCGGATGGGGAAACGGCTGACTCGCTTTGGTTACTGTCAGGCACAGGCCCGCAGTGACACTTTATTGGCTGCACAAGGTGAAATTCTGCGTGGTCATGAATTCCATTATTCCGATTTTACCAGCCCATTGACGCCGGTATTTGATAGTAGCAAATGGCGTGATGGCGTCGCTATTCAGCGCTGGCACAGTGGCTATCAACTTCAGCGCACTCAGGCCAGCTATCTGCATATCCATTTTGCCCAGCGCCCCGGTTTACTGAATGGCTGGCTGACGGCTGCCCGGAGCGTGCTATGACCCTGAGCGCATGGTTTATTGCTTTCTTGCTTGATAGCTGGCTCGGCGACCCGCCGCACTGGCCGCACCCGGTGCGCTGGATAGGTAACCTGATCTCTGTCATGCAACGTGCTATCCGTGCGGTTTGTCACAGCGAACGGGCACTGAAGTGGGGGGGAGCAGCGCTGTGGTTGGTGGTGGTCAGCGTGACATGGCTGTTGAGTTGGGGGTTCTTATCACTGATGACACACATCAATCCGTGGCTCGGCTGGTTGGCGCAAGTGTGGATGATTTACACCCTCTTAGCCGGACGTTGCCTGAGTGATGCGGCGCTGCTGGTATTTGATGCCCTGCAGCATGGTTCGCTGGCACAGAGCCGCGAGAAGCTGTCATGGATTGTCGGGCGTGACACCTCACAACTGGAGAAGCCACAAATCACCCGTGCGGTGGTCGAAACGGTGGCCGAAAACAGCGTTGATGGCGTGATTGCACCGCTGTTCTTTCTGATGTTAGGCGGTGCCCCGCTGGCAATGGCTTACAAAGCAGTCAATACCCTTGATTCGATGGTGGGTTACAAAACGCCAAAATACCGCGCGATTGGTTATGTATCGGCACGGATGGATGATCTGGCGAACTGGCTCCCAGCCCGTCTGAGCTGGCTATTACTCAGCGCCGCCGCGTGGTTACTACGAGCCGATTACCGTCAGGCATTGTGCATCGGTTGGCGTGATCGTTATCAGCACGCCAGTCCTAACTGCGCCTGGTCTGAAGCCACGGTTGCCGGTGCGCTTGGCGTGCGGCTGGGGGGGCCGAATAATTACTTTGGCGTGCGGGTTGAAAAACCCTGGATCGGTGATGAACGGCGCGAGGTGGCGCTGGATGATATCCCGCGCACTATCCATTTGATGCTGATGGCGTCGTTATTAGCACTGTTACTGTTTGCCCTGATTCGTCTGCTGCTGGTCGGCATTTAACAAGGATAACCTGATGAACTATATAAAGAACCCGCAGGAAATAGAGCAAAACAGTTTTGCCATCATCGGTGACATTATTGCCGATGAGCACCCGGACTTTCGCTTTGTCAGTGAGATGCAAGAAGCGGTGATCAAGCGGGTTATCCATACCACGGCGGATTTTGATTGGCTGGATATTTTGCATTTCTCACCGCAGGTACTGACCCATATTGCCGAGGGTATCCGCCGGGGTTGCACCCTTTATACCGATACTACGATGGCGATGTCCGGTATTAACAAAGTGCTGTTAAAGCAGATGGGATGCGAATGCCGTTGTTACATCAGTGACCCACGGGTGGTGGAGAGTGCGCCGCGACAGGGTATTACTCGCTCGATGGCCGCAGTGGATGTCGCTCTGGCAGAGTCAGGTGAAAAGCTATTTGTGTTTGGTAATGCTCCGACTGCGTTGTTCCGCTTGTTGGAACGCCACGCCACACCGATCGCGGTCATTGGCGTGCCGGTGGGGTTTGTCGGGGCGGCTGAATCCAAAGATGCCTTGGTTGCCAGTGATCTGCCGTGCATTGCAGCACTTGGGCGCAAAGGGGGCAGTAATGTGGCGGCAGCCATCATCAATGCCATCCTCTATCAGTTGCGGGGGGCGCTATGAGTGAGGCTACTGTCAATGACAGTCAGATGCTGCAAAACCAGCAATTAGACAGTATTTGGCATAACGGCAAACAATATCGCAAAGGCTACACCACCGGCTCTTGTGCGACCGCGGCGGCTAAAGTGGCGGCGCTAATGGTGTTGCGCCAGCAAGTGATTGACCAGATTTCAATTGTGACGCCTTCCGGTGTCACGTTATGCCTGAATGTAGAACAACCCCTCATTGAGGGCCAGCAAGCTACGGCGGCCATCCGCAAAGATGGTGGTGATGATGTTGATGCCACCCACGGCATGCTGATTTTTGCTCGCGTCACGCTGTGTGAACAGACGGAAATTACTCTGCGCGGTGGTGAAGGGGTCGGGACAGTGACACGTAAAGGTATTGGCCTCCCCGTCGGTAGTTCAGCCATTAATCGTACACCGCGCCAGACCATCGAGGCGGCGGTGCGTGAGGTCATCGGCCCGTTACGCGGCGCTGAAATAGAGATTTTTGCTCCCGAAGGGCAAGAGCGGGCGAAAAAAACCTACAACGGGCGGTTAGGGATCCTCGGTGGCATTTCCATCATCGGTACTACCGGCATTGTGACACCGATGTCGGAAGAGAGTTGGAAACGCTCGCTGGCTCTGGAATTGGAGATGAAGCGCGCGGCGGGTGAAGATCGCGTCATTCTGGTACCGGGCAATCATGGCGAGCGCTTTGTCCGCGACCATCTGGGCCTCGACAGTCAGCGGGTGGTGACTATGAGTAATTTCGTCGGCTATATGTTGCAGGAAACTGTGCGACTGGGTTTTCGCCAGGTGCTGCTGGTAGGGCATCCCGGCAAATTAGTGAAAGTGGCCGCCGGTATCTTCCATACCCACAGCCATATCGCGGATGGCCGCATGGAAACACTGGTTGCCCATCTGGCGCTGATGGGGGCGCCGCATGCGCTATTGCTTGAAGTAAACCAGTGTGACACCACTGAAGCGGCGATGGAGTTGATTGCTGAGCAGGGGTGGCAGGCGGTCTACAGCCGTATTGCCGAGCGTATCTGTGAGCGCATTGCTGAAATGATGCGTTTCTCCGTTAATCCGCCGCAGTGCGATGCGATTTTATTCTCTTTCGATAATCAGGTGTTAGGCAGCAGCCGGCCCCTGGATGAGATTGTGGAGGCATTGCGATGATTACTGTTGTCGGCATCGGCCCAGGTGATATCGACTATCTGACCCCTGAAGCCCGGCGGGCTATCAGCCAGGCTGAAGTGTTGGTGGGCGGGAAGCGCCATCTGGCAACATTTAGCAGCAATCTTCGAGAGTCCCGCTTGTTAGATGCCGATCTGCTGGGGTTACTGGAGTGGCTGGATAGCAACAAGGCACGCGCCATTGTGGTACTGGCTTCCGGTGATCCTCTGCTGTATGGCATTGGCAAACTGCTGGCGGCGAACTTCGGCACTGACGAGCTACATATTGTGCCCGGCATCAGTGCCATTCAATATCTGTGTGCCAAAGTGGCGCTGGATATGAATGACCTTTTTCTTACCAGCAGCCACGGGCGGGTGCCCGATTTTGACTG
Source organism: Yersinia sp. FDAARGOS_228 (assembly GCF_002073315.2). NCBI lineage: Bacteria > Pseudomonadati > Pseudomonadota > Gammaproteobacteria > Enterobacterales > Yersiniaceae > Yersinia > Yersinia sp. FDAARGOS_228. The sequence goes on along the minus strand of NZ_CP020409.2, from coordinate 3,813,567 downwards.
GATTTTCCAGCATGACAAGGTGGCGATGGTGACTGACAGTGTTATCGGCCCACGCGCCATCGCTGATGCATTACATCAGCGTGGTCTGTCCCGCACCTTGATTATCGGTGAAAACCTGTCACAACCCAATGAACGTATTCACCGTCTGTCGCAACAACAGGTAGCGGCACGTTATGACATGAATGTGGTGGTGATCCTCAATGAGAGATGATCTGTTCTTACGCGGGCAAAAAGTCCCGATGACCAAAGAAGCGGTGCGCGCATTGGCATTGGAACGGCTGGAGTTACCTTGTTACGGCCATCTGATTGATGTGGGGGCCGGAACGGGCAGTGTGGCGTTGGAGGCGGCAATGCGCTTCCCCGATTTGCAGGTCACCGCGATTGAGCGCAATCCGGCAGCACTGGCGTTGATTAGCGAAAACCGCCAGCGGCTGGGTTGCCACAACGTGGCGATCATCGCAGGCGTTGCCCCGCTAGCTAATACTGCCGCAGCCGATGCCATTTTTATTGGTGGCAGCGGCGGCCATTTAACCGATCTGATTGATTGGGCGCTGATGACGCTAAAGCCCGATGGCCGTTTGGTACTGACCTTTATTTTGCTCAATAACCTTAATGACGCGTTGGCTCACTTACAGCGCTGCGCTGTCAGTCAGTTAGATTGCGTGCAATTGCAACTCTCCACCCTGACCCCTTTGGGCAGCGGGCACTATTTTAAACCTAATAATCCTACTTATCTTATTTCCTGCCACAAGGAGGCGCGCAATGTCTGAGCATCCTGATGCTGCATCAACAGCGGTAATACCATCCTGGGATACACAAAAAATCTGGTTTGTCGGCGCAGGGCCAGGCGACAAAGAGTTGATCACCCTAAAAGGCTACCGTTTGTTACAGCAAGCAGAGGTGGTTATCTACGCCGGTTCGCTGATCAATACCGAACTGCTGGAATATTGTTCGCCCGAGGCACAATGCCACGATAGCGCGGGTTTGAATTTGGAACAGATCATCACACTGATGGTTGATGGTGTGCGTGCTGGCAAGTTAGTCGTGCGGTTACAAACCGGTGACCTCTCTTTGTATGGTTCGATCCGTGAGCAGGGGGAAGTGCTGAGTGAGCACGGTATTGGTTTTGTGTCGGTACCGGGTGTCAGTGCTTTTCTTGGCGCAGCGGCGCAACTGGGGGTGGAATACACCGTGCCGGAAGTGGCGCAGAGCTTGATTATTACCCGAATCGAAGGGCGAACCCCGATGCCGCCGCTGGAGCAACTGGAGGCGTTTGCCGCGCACCAAACATCGATGGCGATTTTCTTGTCAGTACAAGAGATGGACCGCGTGGCTGAACGTTTGATTGCTGGCGGATACCCAGCGACGACTCCTGTTGCGGTGGTGTACAAAGCGACATGGGCTGAAAGCCGCACTGTGCGCGGTACGCTGGCTGATATCGCCGAATTGGTTCGCGCCGCTGCTATTCATAAAACTGCACTGATTTTGGTGGGGGCGTTCCTCGGTGATGAATACCACTATTCCAAACTCTATGATGCGGGGTTTAGCCATGAATATCGTCAAGCCTGAATCCATAGCGGTGTTTTGCCTGACTCCGGGCGGGGTGCGGTTGGCGCGGCGTTTGCAGACCCACTTGCCGCTGACCTGCTTTACCAGTGAAAAACTGTTGGAACCGGGTTTTCTGCCGTTCAATGGCAGTTTTGGCGACACCCTCCGTGAGGCATTTAAACAGTATTCGGCACTGGTGGTGGTTGGGGCTATCGGCCTGACAGTGCGGGTTATCGCACCGTTGGTGAATGACAAAATGAGTGATCCGGCGGTGGTGGTGATTGATGAGCGTGGGCAACATGTCATTAGTCTGTTGTCTGGTCACGTGGGGGGCGGCAATACGTTAACCCGTTATTTGGCGGGCATTCTCGGGGCCGATCCGGTGATAACCACGGCAACCGACGTTAACCAGATGGCGGCATTGGATACGCTGGCGACCCAACTGGATGGCGAAATGCAGGATTTTCGTCACGCCGTCAAAGTGGTCAATCAAATGTTGGTCAGCGAACAAAAAGTGGGTTTGTGGTGGGATACGCCTCTGCTGGCTGAGCGTGAACGCTGTGACACTCGTGGTTTTGTACCGGTTGATTCGCTGGATCAATTGCCAAAACTGGATGCGATAGTTTGTGTCACGTTGCGCGACAGCCTGCCTCCATTACCGTTACCGGTGTACAAACTGGTGCCACGCCGGGTGGTCGCGGGTATCGGTTGCCGCCGGGCCACCTCGCTGCAAACCTTGGTTGAATTGTTACAACAGCAAATGGCCGAGAATCACTTTGACGTCATGGCGCTGCGGGCTATTGGCAGTGTCACTATCAAAAAAGATGAACCCGCGCTACATCAATTGGCTCAGTGCTGGCGAGTACCGTTCGAACTGTTCAGTGTCGGCGAACTGAGCCGCCATGAGCAACGTTTCCCTGCTTCTGATTTTGTCCGCCAAACGGTGGGTGTCGGCAGCGTTTCACAACCGGTCGCCTGGCTGATGAGCGACGGTAAATTGGTTGGCAATACTCTGCGTCAGCAGGGCGTCACCATCACTCTGGGAGTATCGCATTAATGTTAACCGTAATTGGCATCGGGCCGGGCAGTGAATCGATGATGACGCAGGAAGCTATCGCCGCAATCCGCGACGCGGAAATTATCGTCGGTTATAAAACCTATACCCATCTGGTGAAACCCTTGACTGGGGATAAGCAGGTGATCAAAACCGGCATGTGTAAAGAGATAGAGCGCTGCCAAACTGCCATTGATCTGGCGCTGGCGGGCCATAACGTGGCGCTTATCAGCAGTGGTGATGCCGGAATCTATGGTATGGCGGGGTTGGTGCTGGAGCTGGTAACGCAACAAAAATTGGAGTTAGAGGTGCGGTTGGTGGCTGGGATCACCGCCAGTATTGCTGCAGCCTCGTTACTCGGCGCGCCACTAATGCATGATTTTTGTCATATCAGCCTGAGTGATTTGATGACGCCGTGGGCGGTGATCGAAAAACGCATTGTCGCGGCAGCGCAGGCTGATTTTGTTATCTGTTTCTATAACCCACGCAGCCGTGGCCGTGAAGGGCATCTGGCCCGCGCGTTTGAGTTAATGCAGCCGTGGAAGCGGCCGGAAACGCCAGTCGGGGTAGTGAAAGCCGCCGGGCGTAAAAAACAGGAAAAATGGATCACTACGCTGGGTGAGATGGATTTCGAACCGGTGGATATGACCAGTCTGGTGATCGTCGGTAATCAGGCGACCTATTGCCGTGATGGGTTGATGATCACGCCACGGGGCTATTCATTGTGATGAGCCATCACCCTTATCCACCGATTCATGTCTTTGGCGGTACCAGCGATGCACGGTTGATTTGCCAATTGCTGGATGCCGCAGAGCAACGCTATAGCCTGTCGGTTGCCACCGATGCCGGTAAACAACTGGCGGGGGATATTGGGGGTGAGGTCATGGTTGGGCGGATGGATGCAGGGGAGATGGCTGATTTTTTGGCGACCAGACAGGTCCAGTGGGTGATTGATGCCTCGCATCCTTATGCCTGCATGCTCAGTGACAATGTGGTGGCGGCCTGCGAACAGTTGCATGTCACGCTGACCCGTTACCAACGGCCAAGTGAAATTGATGTTCTAAGCCACCCTCTGCTGCACAAGGTCGATAGCGTTGCGGCGGCCTGTGAGGTGGCACAACAGTTGGGGCCGCGGGTGTTACTCACAACCGGCAGCAAGCAGTTGGCTGAATATCAACGTGGGCTGGCGGGCAAAACTTTACTGGTTCGGGTGCTGCCCACGGCGCAAGTGCTGAACCAATGTGAAGCGCTGGGATTGGGGGTAGACCACATTATTGCACTGCGTGGGCCATTCAGTGCGTCGTTCAATCAGGCACTGTATGAGTTTTGCCAGCCGGATGTGGTTATCACTAAAGAGTCTGGTGCCCAGGGGGGATATCAGGAAAAAGTCGCCCCCTGTCTGGCACTGAATATCCCCTGCATTGTGGTGTGTCGCCCCGCCAGCGTGGTATTGGGCGGTATCGGTCAACAAGTGACGTCATTGGATGAATTTAGCCAACATCTGACCCACTGGCAGCAACAACGAGGACAATAAAATGAAAAAGGCACTGTTGGTGATCAGTTTCGGCACCAGTTATGAACAAACCCGCCAAAAGAATATTGATGCTTGCGAACAGCAACTGGCGGCAGCTTACAGCGATCGTGATGTCTTTCGCGCGTTTACCTCGGAGATGATCATCCGCAAATTGCGCAAACGCGATGGTTTGCTGATCAACAACCCGCGGGAAGCGCTAAAACAGCTGGTTGAACAGGGCTATCAGGATGTCGCTATCCAATCGCTGCATGTGATAAACGGCGATGAATACGAAAAAATTGCCAATGAAGTGCGCACCTTTAGCGACTGTTTCCATCGTCTGGTATTGGGTACACCGTTATTAAGTAGTTTTGCCGATTACCAACAATTGCTGGTGGCGTTACAGGCTCAAATGCCGGTGCTGGCTGCCGATGAGCGGGTGGTCTTTATGGGCCACGGTGCCAGTCATTATGCTTTTTCAGCCTATGCCTGTCTGGATCATCTCATGACCTCGCTGCACTTCCCGGCATTGGTGGGCGCGGTAGAAAGTTATCCAGAAATCAGCCATATCATTACCCGATTGCAACAGCAGGGGGTGCGTAAAGTGCACTTAATGCCGCTGATGTTGGTGGCCGGTGATCATGCCATCAACGATATGGCCTCTGATGAACCGGACTCATGGCAATCGCAACTGGAGGCCGCCGGTATCTGTGCTCACTCCTGGTTACAAGGATTGGGCGAGAACCCATTGATACGTCAAATGTTTGTCGAACATCTGGACCAAGCCTTACAACAAAAACAGCAGGAGGCAGCGTAATGAGCGGCAGACTTTATGCGTTAGGTGTTGGCCCTGGTGCCAGTGATTTGATTACGGTACGCGCAGCACGGCTGATAGCCAAACTCGATGTGCTGTATGCGCCTGCCGGGCGTAAAGGCGGCGACAGTCTGGCGCTCTCTATTGTGCGTGAATACCTTTCACCACATACCGAAATCCGCACCTGTCACTTCCCTATGAGCGCTGATGACAGCGAGAAGCAAGCGGTATGGGATGAGGTGGCGCAGCAGTTGCAATCGGAAGTGACCAATGGCCGCCAGGTGGGATTTATCACCCTCGGCGATGCCATGTTATTCAGCACATGGGTGTTTTTATTGGAACGCATTGGGCGGCCTGATTGGTTGGAAATTGTACCAGGCGTAACCTCATTTGCCGCCATTGCCTCGCGTGCTGCGTTACCGCTGGCGATGGAGCAGCAGTCACTGGCCATCATGTCCTGTACCGCACCGGAAGCCGAATTGGAGCGCGCACTGCGGGATCACGACTGTGTGGTGCTCATGAAGGTCTACGGCCGCTTTGCCCGGATCCAGGCGCTGCTGGCACGGTTGGAGCTGTTCCCACATGCGCTGTTGATGTCGGAAGCCTCATTACCCGGCGAAGTGTGCTGGCGTCAGCTTGATAGCATCGCCGCTGACCAGCCATTGCCCTATTTCTCGACCATTTTAGTGAATAAACAGAAATTAGTTAATGAATAACAGTGATTTAATCAATAACGGATCGTTAAGTTTTTTAACCGATATCCAAAGTGATTGGAGCAACTAATGGAAATGGAAAAAGAGTTAAAGAAACTCTCGTATAGCGGCGTGGCAATGGCAATCCTGCTTACGTTGGCACCGAATGACGTTTTTGCCATGCACATTATGGAAGGTTTTCTGCCGCCGATGTGGGCGCTGGCTTGGTGGGTGCTGTTTCTGCCATGCCTATTTATGGGATTGGTGCGCTTAAAGCAGATTGTGGCAGAAGACAGCAATCAGAAAGTGTTACTGGCTCTGTGTGGTGCGTTTATTTTCGTGCTCTCAGCACTGAAAATCCCGTCGGTGACCGGCAGTTGCTCGCACCCTACAGGGGTAGGGTTGGCAGTCATCTTGTTTGGGCCGGTGGTGGTGGCGGTGTTGGGGGCGATTGTACTGCTGTTCCAGGCACTATTACTGGCACACGGCGGGCTGACAACGCTCGGTGCTAACGGTATGTCGATGGCGGTGATCGGGCCGGTAGTGGGTTATTTGGTGTGGAAATTGGCCTGTAAAGCAGGATTACGCCGTGATGTTGGGGTTTTCCTCTGTGCCATGTTGGCAGATTTAACCACTTATTTTGTCACCTCAGTACAACTTGGCTTGGCGTTCCCCGATCCACAATTTGGTATCAGCGGTTCAGTTATCAAGTTTATGGGGGTGTTCTGTATTACCCAGATCCCGATTGCGATTGCTGAAGGGTTGTTGACGGTCATGATTTACGACCAATTGACCAAACGGCGCTTAATTCACGCGGAGAGCCACTAACATGAAAAAGACCCTGATCCTGCTGGCAATGGTGATTGCACTGGTTATTATGCCGTTCTTTATTAATCACGGCGGCGAATACGGTGGCTCGGATGGTGAGGCTGAAGCGCTGATCCAACAAACGGCACCGCACTATGAGCCTTGGTTCCAGCCATTATATGAACCTGCCAGTGGTGAAATTGAGAGCCTGTTGTTCACGCTGCAAGGTTCCATTGGCGCGGCGGTGATTTTCTATATCTTGGGCTACTACCGGGGGAAACGCGGTGAGCATGCTGGGGATTGATAAACTAAGCTATCAAAGCCGCTGGCGGCAGGTTGACCCAATAGGGAAACTGGTGCTGTATGGGGTTTTCCTGCTGCTGGCGATGCTCAGCCCGCCGCTCTATCAGGCGTTATTGCTGATATTTATCGCCGCGCTGACCTGCTACTTGTTACGCGTTGGCCCGCGCCGTTATCTGCGCTGGCTGGCTATCCCGCTGTCATTCCTGTTGGTGGGGCTGGTGACCATTGTGTTATCCCTTTCTCGTCAACCGGAGAGCATGTGGTGGAGTATACAAATCGGTAATTGGTGGTTCGGTATCGATAAAGTTGGCCTAACCACCGCCAATCAAACCTTGTGGCGCAGTCTGGCTGCGTTGGCTGCTACCTTCTGGTTTGTGTTGAACACGCCATTCCCACAACTTATTCAGATACTTAAACGTTGCCATGCTCCCCGTTTGCTGACCGAGCAAATTTTGCTGACCTGGCGCTTTATTTTTATTTTGGCTGAAGAGGCTGCCGCTATCCATCATGCGCAGTCCCTGCGGTTTGGTTATATCTCATTGCGTACTGGCTACCATTCGCTGGCTATGTTGGTGAGTATGCTATTTACCCGCGTGATGATCCGCTATCAACAGATGGTTATCTCGCTGGATATGAAACTTTATCAGGGTGATTTCCACCTGTAAGGCAGGATTTGATGTTAGCCACCAGGCAGTTAGGTTTCAGCTATCAGGATGAGCAGGTATTGCAAGATCTGACGCTGGATTTCAGTCAGCACGCGGTCACCGGTGTCTTGGGTGCCAATGGTTGTGGCAAATCCACCTTGTTTATGAATCTGACCGGTATTTTGCAACCCCAGCATGGCAGCGTGCTGTGGCAAGGCGAGCCGCTGAGTTATAAAAAGGCCAGCCTGCGTGAGTTACGCCAACGGGTGACAACGGTATTTCAAGACCCAGAACAGCAGATTTTTTATACCGACATCGACAGTGACATCGCGTTTAGCCTGCGCAATCTCGGCGTAGAGGAAGCAGTGATCGCCGCACGAGTGGATCGGGCGCTGACACTGGTTGATGCGCAGGGTTTTCGCCATAAATCTATTCAGCACCTCAGTCACGGCCAGAAAAAGCGGGTGGCGATTGCCGGTGCACTGGTGATGGAAGCGGAGTATCTGTTACTCGATGAGCCGACTGCCGGGCTGGATCCGGCGGGGCGTCAGCACATGATTACCATCATTGAACGCATTGTGGCGGAAGGGAAACGGGTTATTCTCTCCAGCCATGATATCGATTTGGTCTATAAGGTTTGTGACTATCTGTATGTCTTATCTCATGGTCGCCTGATGATGGCCGGTGAAACGACCGAGGTGTTTCTGCAACAGGATAAACTGCGTGCTGCCGGGCTTATCCAGCCATGGTTGGTCAAAATGCACTGCGAGCTAGGGTTACCGCTGTGCAAAACGGAAGAACAACTTTTTGCGTTGATGCGTCAGCGTGAAACCGAGGAGGCGCAATGAGTTTATCGGTGATGGTGCAAGGTACCGCATCTGATGTAGGTAAGAGCGTATTGGTGGCTGGGCTATGCCGTATTTTTATGCAGGATGGCTATCGTTGTGCACCGTTTAAATCGCAGAACATGGCGCTCAACTCAGGTATTACGCCGCAGGGTGAGGAAATGGGGCGGGCACAGATTTTTCAGGCTGAAGCCGCAGGTATCGCCCCTGATGTGCGCATGAATCCGGTACTACTCAAACCCACCAGTGACCGTAAGGCGCAGGTGGTACTGATGGGCAAAGTTGCCTGCAATATGGATGCGGTGGAATACCATCAATATAAGCCGCAATTGCAGCAACAAATCAGCGAGGTTTACCACAGTTTAGCCAGTGAATATGACGTCATGGTGCTGGAAGGGGCGGGTAGCCCGGCAGAAATTAACTTGCGTGACCGCGATATCGTCAATATGGGGATGGCGGCAATGGCCGATGCACCGGTGATATTGGTGGCTGATATCGATCGCGGTGGGGTGTTTGCGGCTATTTATGGCACCTTGGCCCTGTTGCATCCGCATGAAAAAGCGCGGGTCAAAGGGGTGATAATCAATAAGTTTCGGGGTGACATTGCGCTGCTTAAACCTGGGTTGGAACAGATTGAAGCGCTGACGAATGTGCCGGTATTAGGGGTAATGCCGTGGTTGGATATTGATCTGGAAGATGAAGATGGTGTGGCGTTACAAAATGGCAAATATCAGCATGCGGCGGAAAAAGCGCTGGATATTGCCGTCATTCACTTGCCACACATTGCTAACTTTACCGATTTTAATGCGTTGGCGGCTCAGCCAGATGTGCGCCTGCGCTATGTTTCGCAGCCTTCAGCCTTGGGTCAACCGGATCTGATTATTCTGCCCGGCAGCAAAAATACCTTGGGCGATTTACAGTGGTTGCATCACAGTGGGTTGGCCGCCGCGTTATTGGCACAACATCAACATCAGGTACCGGTACTGGGTATCTGTGGCGGTTATCAGATGTTGGGAAAACGTATTATTGATGGTGTGGAATCTGGTCTGGAACAGATGGATGGCCTGGGTTTGCTGGATGTGGAAACGCAGTTTGCACAGGACAAAGTGACAACGCGGGTCAGTGGCTATTGTCTGGCGGGCCTGCCGGGGATGCTGGAAAGCTGCGGCGAGCAGCAACTGGAAGGCTATGAAATCCATATGGGTGCATCCCTGCTCGGGGCGGCAGCCAAGCCTTTCGCACAATTGACATTGCGTAACGGGCAAGTGGAGCAATGGCGGGAAGGGGCGGTGAATGCCGACGGCAGTGTGCTGGGCAGCTATATTCATGGCCTGTTTGACAGCCACAACTTCACGCGCACACTGCTGGACAATTTGCGCCAACGTAAAGGGCTGGTGGCATTTGACGGTATGGCGGTTAATTACGCTGAACATAAGCAGCAACAGTTTGATATTCTGGCAGCAAGTATGCGACAACATATTGATATTGAAAGTATTTATAAAATAATGAAAACACATCGACAGGAGAGCGCACAGTGATTTTGATTACCGGAGGTGCGCGCAGCGGCAAAAGTTCGCTGGCTGAGCGGTTAGCGGCACAGGCGGCTGAGCGGGTGTTTTATATTGCGACCTCAGTGGTGACGGATGTGGAAATGGCCGCGCGGGTTGAGTTACATCGTGCCAGTCGCCCGGCACACTGGCGTACCTGGGAAGGTTATCGGGATCTGGGGGCGGTGTTAGATCAGCAAGTGGAACCCGGCGAAGCGGTGATGTTGGAGTGTATTACCACCCTTATCACTAATCTGCTGTTTGAACAGGCAGGTGATACGCCACCGGAGCAGATGGATTTCACGTTACTTGAAGTGGGGATTCAGCAACAGATTACCGATCTGCTGGCCGCTTGTGCTCGAAGTTCAGCACCGATTTATTTGGTGACGAATGAACTGGGGATGGGCATTGTGCCGGAAAATCGTTTAGCACGGCATTTTCGTGATATCGCCGGTCGGGTCAACCAGCGCCTGGCCGCTGCTGCTGACCAAGTGTTTCTGGTTGTTTCCGGCATTGAGGTAAAAATTAAATGAGCTTGCGTCTATTTCTCGCCACCTTGCAGTTTATGACCCGGATTCCGGTGCCGGAGCGCTGGACGCAAGGATTGTCGATGGATCAGTACGAACGCGGCATTATCGGTTTCCCGCTGATCGGGCTGATTGTCGGTATCATCGGCGCGCTGGTTTTTACCCTGCTGGCCCCTTGGTGTGGCATTCCGTTGGCAGCACTGGGTTATGTGTTGGCACTGGCGCTGGTTACTGGCGCTTTCCACCTTGATGGCTTGGCAGATACCTGCGATGGCGTGTTTTCCGCTCGTAAACGCGAGCAGATGTTGGAGATCATGCGTGATAGCCGCCTTGGTACTAACGGCGGTTTAGCCTTGATCTTTATCGTGGTAGCGAAAGTGCTGGTTGTAAGTGAACTGGCACTGCGCGATGTGCCGATGCTGGCGATGCTAATGGCAGCATCAGTGGCCGGGCGCACGGTGATTGTGTTGTTGATGTACCGCCAGCGTTATGCCCGTGCAGGCAACGGCTTGGGTAATATTTACATCGGTAAAGTTACCGGCCGGCAAACTGCCGTCACATTAGTGGGGGGCGCAATACTTACCCTGTTACTGGGAAAAGGGACTGCGCTGCTGGCACTGGTGATTACCATGGCGGTAGTGCTGCTGTTGGCAACCTATCTGCGTAGCCGTTTAGGTGGGCAAACCGGTGATACATTGGGTGCGGCGGCCGAAATAGGTGAGTTAGTGTTTTTGCTGGCGCTGTTGTAGCTGCTTTGCAATGACGGCGTTATTTCCTGAATAATCTCAATATTGAGCCATTCTATGCGACTTTTTCTGGTACGCCACGGGCAAACCGAGGCCAATTTGCGTGGTGTTTTTTGCGGACTGACCGATTTGGCGCTGACACCACAGGGTGTGGAGCAGGCCGGATGGGTGGCAGGTTGGTTGGCGGATGTGGATTTTAGTCAGGGCGTCAGTAGCCAGTTGCTGCGCGCGCGCCATACCGCCGATATCATACTCGCTGGGCATCGGGTGAGCGCCGATAGCGACGGGCAATTAAATGAAATGAATTTTGGCGACTGGGAAATGCGCCATCATCATGATTTACAACGGGAAGACCCAGATGCATGGGCACAATGGGTAGCCGACTGGCAACTGGCAAGCCCCACCGGAGGGGAGTCATTCCCTCAGTTCTCTGCCCGGGTTGAAGAGGTTATCCAGCCACTGTTGTTAGCATCAGGCACTTCACCACAAAGTAGTGATAACAATCGGCTACTGGTTGCCCATCAGGGGGTATTAAGCCTGATGTTGGCTCGTTTGCTGGCCATGCCAGCGGCGGCTATGTGGCACTTTCATTTTGATCAGGGGGCATACAGCGTACTAGAGATCCATGATGGATTTGTCACGCTGCGTGCGTTTAACAGTCGGGCTGTTTGGCAGCCTGCAACACGAGGTTAAGTACATGCAAACACTTTCATCGATTCTGCGCACGATTGCGCCGCTGGATAGCAAGGCAATGGCCCGAGCACAAGTGCGCTTGGATGGCTTACTGAAACCACCGGGTAGCTTAGGCCGCCTGGAGCAACTGGCGGTTCAACTGGCCGGTATGCGGGGGTTATATGGGCATCAGGTTGAGCGCAAACAAATTATTGTGATGGCAGCAGATCATGGCGTCTACGATGAAGGCGTGGCTATTTCACCTCGAGTAGTCACTCTGGTTCAGGCGTTGAACATGGTGAAAGGCGTAACGGGTGTTTGCGTGCTAGCGGCTAATGCCGGTGTTGAAGTGAAAATTGTCGATGTGGGTATTGATAGCGATACGCTACCCGGTGTGGTGGATATGAAAGTGGCACGAGGCAGCGGCAATATCGCCCGTGAAGCGGCAATGACGCGCCAACAGGCGGAGGATCTACTTTGTGCCAGTGCGCTGTTGACATTACGGCAGGCGGCTGAAGGCGTGAAAGTGTTTGGCGTTGGTGAGTTGGGTATGGCGAATACTACGCCAGCAGCGGCGATGGTCAGCGTGTTTACTGATAGCGACCCCGAGTTGGTGGTGGGGATCGGGGCTAATTTCCCTAGCGCGCAGTTGCATCATAAAGTGGCGGTAGTGCGCCGTGCTATCGAAACCAATCATCCAGATGCCAGTGATGGTATTGATGTGTTGGCGAAAGTGGGGGGGTTTGATTTGGTAGGTATGACCGGCGTGATGCTTGGTGCGGCGGCGGCGGGGTTACCGGTGGTGTTGGATGGTTTCCTCTCATATGCCTCTGCGTTAGCGGCTTGCCGTATCGCACCGGGAGTCCGTGACTATTTGATCCCATCTCATCTATCAGCAGAAAAAGGTGCAGTCATTGCTCTAAGTCATCTGCAACTCGAGCCATACTTGCAAATGGGCATGCGGTTAGGTGAGGGCAGTGGTGCCGCAATTGCCATGCATTTAGTGGATGCCGCCTGTGCTATGTATAACAATATGGGGTTGTTGGCTGAAAGTAATATTGAATTACCCATTCCCCTTCGTCCTTGAAATTACAGGGGTGTTAGCTACGTTCATTACTCGGCCCATCCTTGGGCCTCGTCTCGTTGAGGCCGCCGCAAGCGGCGTTCAAATCGGTTCCTGACCGATTTGTCACCCGAATCACTTACATGAGTAAGCTCATCGGGGTTCTTTCTCTTGCTGCTTACCTGTAATCCCAATGACTTTGGGGGGCCTTAGTCCTTGAAATTACAGGGGGTGTTCCCTTCGTCCTTGAAGTTGCAGGGGATTCGCTATATCTACCTGCAACTCGAATGGCTTTGAATTGTTAAGGGGTTTTTAGTCGTTGAATAATCAGATAGTGTTATTATCAAAAAATAAGTTAGGTTACGCATTAACATAATTGGATAGTGACATGCAGAAGCTTCTTTTTTCCGGTCGTATCAATTTGAAAATGATCCGCTATTTCTTAGCCGTATCAGAAGAACTGCACTTTGGAAAAGCCGCTGAACGCCTTCATATCTCGCAACCACCGTTAAGCCTGCAAATTAAAGAGCTGGAAGATGCTTTGGGTTTCCCTTTATTTATCCGGGACAGCCGTAATGTGGTATTAACTCTGGCGGGTGAGATGATGCAGGCTGAGATGAAAGAAGTCTTTGAGAATATAGAAAACTCACTAAGCCGCGTGTCTTATATTGCCCGCCATGAGCAAAGCCACCTCAATATAGGCATTATTGGTTCGGCGCTTTGGCACCAGTTATTAGAGAAATTCAAACTTTTTAAAACGCTTAACCCTAACACCACGTGGTCTTTGCATGAGTTTCCGCCTAGCAAGCAGTATGAAGCGCTATTAAGTAAGAAGCTTGATATCGGCTTCTGGCGTTGTGCTTCCCTGGAGCAGAGCCCGGCGCTGGTCTACCAGTGCGTTGAGAAGCAGCGGGTTGCGGTTGCGGTGTCTAATGAGAGCGCGCTGGCAGATAAAAAAATGCTCTCGTTGAAAGAACTCTCCGGCCAGAATCTAATATTCCTCACTTTTGCTAATTCTGGCTACTCCAAGAATTTATATAATAGTTGCCTCGCCGCAGGTTGTAAGCCGCTGACTATTTATCAATTTGATGAGCCGCAAACCCAATTGGCTTTCGTAAACAGTAATCTTGGTATCGCTCTGGTGCCTGAAAGCATGCAGGAAATCCCATGGCCTAATATTAAGTTCATCCCGCTGATAGATAATCTCTCTGCCGATCTGTTTGCCGTTTATCATCCCGGCAGCATGACGCGGCCACTGGAGCGGTTGCTTGCGTTATTTTAATGCCGCTGTCACTCAGCCTTAACCAACATGACCATGGCAATAACCACTAAAGTGGCCCCTACGGCGATCTCCTGCCAATTTATTGCCTGCCCTAGCACCACATTGGTCGCAATCACCGACAGCGGTATCAGATACACATAACCTGATACTTTGGCCGGAGAGAGCACACCGCAAGCTTTTTGGAACAGGAAGAAACTTAACGCGGTGGCAAAGGTAGCGAGATAGAAAACCCCACTCCAGGTTATAACGCTAATATTTCGCCATTCAATTTCTGGCAGTTGATAGGCGACAACTGCGGTTAATAATAGTGTGGCACAGATCAAACTCCAGCCAGTGAGAACCAACGCCAGTTCGCCACGATGCAACTTTTTCACCACGATGGGATTAAGCGCCATTCCTAAGCAGCCGAACAGGAATAAATAATCAGACGGCATAAGCGACAAATGTAAAAGTTGAGACAAATCGCCCTTAAATATAATGAGCAACGCACCTAAAATCCCCATTAATAAAGCCGCCAGCACTGACCATGTCGATTTCGATTTAAGTAACAGCATGCTCATTATCAGGCTCATTAAAGGCACTGTGGTGTATAACGCACTCGAATTTAATGCGCTGGTGGTTTGAAGTGAAAATATCATGCAAGCAAAATAGAGTAATGGCGGCAAACTAATTAGCGTGTAGCGGCCTAAATCACGCAGTTTAGGTAATTTCAATAACCCCTGGCTTACCAGTAACACCATAAAAAGCAGGCTGGCAATGGCATATCTTAACCAGGTGATAACCATGGGAGGCAAGGCATTGCTGATAGTGGCGCTGGCAATAAAAGAGCCTCCTAGCAGGGCGGTAAACCCCAGCATTTGCAAATGTGCTTTAACTATTTTTGTTGTCATGTGCATACCTATTACCCTCTTGTGATCGACGATAATTGCGTGGAAATGCACCGTGAACCATTACCTTTTCAGTATGGATAAGCGGGATTTTAGTATTGGTTGTGTCATAACCCACTACATATGATGGAGAAGAATATCTATCTCTCTACCTATTTATTATTTAGCCGATTTATTGAATAACCCGGTTACTTGATAAATAAAAAATAATTAAGGGGTTTTATTATGACGACAGTAAATTCAAACAGTAATGCTGGTTTCAGTGAATTACCCTTTCAGGCTGCCGCGTATATTCAGAAAATAAAGCCCGGATTTAAGCCTCAGGCGGCGTTTATTTTAGGCTCAGGCTTGGGCGATTTGGTGGCACAAATTACCAATGAAACCACCCTCAGTTACGCCGATATTCCCGGTTTCCCGGTCAGTTCAGTGCATGGGCATGCGGGGGAGCTGGTTCTTGGTGATCTGTTTGGTGTCCCTGTGATGTGTATGAAAGGCCGTGGCCACTTCTATGAAGGGCAAGGCATGAGCATCATGACCAATCCGGTACGCACATTTAAACTGATGGGATGCGAGTTTTTATTCTGTACTAACGCCGCTGGTTCGCTACGGCCAGAAGTCTTACCGGGTTCGGTGGTGATGCTTAAAGATCACATTAATACCATGCCGGGAACACCGCTGGTTGGTCCTAATGATGATCGCTTTGGTCCACGTTTCTTTAGCCTGGCGAATGCCTATGATAAAGGCTTGCGCGCCGATATGGCTAAGATTGCCCAACAGCTTGATGTCCCTCTGACCGAAGGGGTGTTTGTCTCCTATCCTGGTCCTTGCTTTGAAACGCCAGCCGAAATCCGCATGATGCAAATCATAGGGGGTGATGTGGTGGGGATGTCGGTGGTGCCAGAGGTTCTGTCTGCGGCCCATTGCGGCTTAAAAGTGATTGCGTTAACCGCAATTACCAATCTGGCAGAAGGCTTGTCTGATGTGGTTCTGTCTCACGAACAAACCTTAAAATGCGCCAAATTGGCCTCGGTTAATTTCACCAAACTGATTGAAGCTTTCTTGAAAAGCAAAGCCTCAGCCGCTCGATAAATAAACTATTAACCTTTTGGTCAGTCCCCTACTGGCGTCATTGCGGCTCGCGGGCAGTAGGGGATACCGCTGAAGAGGGAAGTACCCTACAGACTCAATAAGCAAATAATATTCCCTCGACACCTTTGTATCACGGAGAATAAAAATGATAATAAAAAAACGGCTTAAAGTTATGTTCTTCCTCCAGTTCTTTATCTGGGGTGCCTGGCTGGTGACCTTGGGTGCCTATATGATGAATACCCTCCATTTTACCGGTGCGCAGGTGGGGCTAGTCTATGGTGCGAAGGGAATTGCCTGTATTTTAATGCCAAGTATTATCGGTATCATTGCTGACCGCTGGATTAAAGCCAATATTCTCTATGCCTGTTGCCACCTATTGGGTGCTGTTGCGCTGTTAATTGCGGCCAATGTTTCCGACCCTACTGTTATGTTCTTAGTGATGCTGTTTAATGCGATGGTTTATATGCCGACAATTGCATTAGCGAATACGATTTCTTATATCTGTCTGGAAAAGGCCGGGCTGGATACGATTAAAGATTTCCCTCCGGTACGCGTTTTTGGCACGGTGGGGTTTATTTTTGCCATGTGGGCTATCAGTTTATCCGGTTTTGAATTGAGCAATATTCAACTCTATATTGCTTCAGGTGCGGCGCTGGTATTGGCTATGTATGCACTTTCATTACCCAGTTGCCCCACCTCTAATGCTAAGAAAGATCGCTCATGGGTTAACCTTTTAGGGCTTGATGCTTTTGTTTTGTTTAAACAAAAGAAGATGGCTATTTTCTTCTTATTCGCCATGTTACTGGGTGCTTCATTACAGATTAGCCATACGTTTAGCAGCCCATTCCTGCACGATTTTGCCAAGAATCCACTTTATCAGGATAGCCTCGTGGTGCAGTACCCGTCGCTCTTGTTATCGATGGCGCAAATTGCCGAAGTCTTTTTCATTCTGACCATTCCCTTCTTCTTATCTCGCTTTGGTATTAAGCGTGTGATGATGATCAGTATGATTGCCTGGACTCTGCGTTTCACCTTGTTTGCCTATGGTGACCCGTCCGCCAGCGGCATTGTTTTATTGCTATTATCCATGGTGGTCTATGGTTGCGCCTTTGATTTCTTTAATATTTCAGGGGCGATTTATGTCGAAAAAGAAGTCGATCACAATATCAGAGGTAGTGCACAAGGCTTGTTTATGACGATGGTAAACGGCGTCGGGGCGTATGTTGGCGCGATAAGCAGCGGGCATGTGGTTGATTACTTTACAGTCGATGGCGTAAAAGATTGGAATAGTATTTGGTTATCCTTTGCTGCGTATACTGTCGTGCTGGCGATTGTTTTTGTCTTCGCTTTTCACTATAAACATGATCCGACCGAGCTGAAAGAACGCCAATTATCTCATTGATTATATATTATATTTTAACTATTCCTGGCTCTGATTGAGGTGCGTGGAATAGAAAAAAACCGCCAGGTAGGCGGTTTTTTTGTGCTGGTCAGGTAAGCGGCCTTTCCAGCAGGGCTTTGTTAGCAACGTAACGCAAGCGCAATCTAGTGTCGATATTTTGTCTGATTACCACTCACTGTCAATTTTAGTTCAAGAGAATAATTACTTACTCTTGTTCTGAATCCCGCGTGCACCTAAGTTGTTATTATCAACTTGTGGCAAACCAGTGGTTGCTGAAGAGGATAATAAACCGGTTTCAACATAGTTAAACAGCTTTTCACGGGTGTCGGTGATATCCAGGTTACGCATAGTCAACTGACCGATACGATCGTCAGGTGAGAATACGGAATCCCCTTTCTCCATGGTCAGGCGCTCTGGTTTGTAGGTCAGATTGTCAGATACAGTATTGAGAATCGAATAGTCATTGCCACGGCGCAGTTCCAGTGTCACTTCACCGGTAATTTCGCTCGCAACCCAACGTTGCGCAGAATCGCGCAGCATCAATGCTTGTGGATCAAACCAACGGCCCTGATACAGCAGACGACCCAACACCCGGCCATTGGCATGATATTGCTCGATAGTATCTTCGTTATGAATACCGGTCAGCAGACGCTCATAAGCGATATGCAGCAACGCCATCCCTGGGGCTTCATAAATGCCACGGCTCTTGGCTTCGATAATACGGTTCTCAATCTGGTCGCTCATCCCCAAACCGTGACGGCCACCAATACGGTTGGCTTCCATCATCAGCTCAACACTGTCGTCAAACACCACGCCATTTAGAGCAACCGGATACCCACGTTCAAAACGGATAGAGACTTCTTCCGCTTTCACTACTACGTTTTCATCCCAGAACTTCACGCCCATAATCGGGTTAACGATTTTGACGCTGGAATTAAGGAATTCGAGGTCTTTGGCTTCGTGAGTGGCACCAAGCATATTGGAGTCAGTGGAATAGGCTTTCTCAGTCGACATTTTATAGTCGAAACCAGACTGAATCATAAACTCAGACATTTCATGACGACCGCCCAATTCATCAATGAAATCAGTATCCAGCCACGGTTTGTAAATTTTCAACTCAGCATTGGTCAACAGACCGTAACGATAGAAACGCTCGATATCGTTACCTTTATAGGTACTGCCATCACCCCAGATATTGACACCATCTTCTTTCATGGCGGCAACCAGCATGGTACCGGTGACAGCCCGGCCCAGCGGCGTGGTATTAAAGTAGGTCACACCAGCGGTGGTGTTATGGAATGCACCACATTGAATGGCTGCGATACCCTCAGCAACCAGTTGTTTCCGGCAATCAATCAGACGGGCTTTCTCTGCACCATACTCCATTGCTTTACGCGGAATTGCATCGTAATCCTCTTCGTCAGGCTGCCCCAAATTGGCGGTATATGCATAAGGAATTGCGCCTTTTTTCTGCATCCACAACAGTGCTGCACTGGTGTCCAGGCCACCAGAAAAAGCAATACCAACACGCTGATTAATAGGGAGGTGTTTGAGAATAGTTGTCATCAATTAAATCCTGTATGAATTAGGTCTGTCTGGCAAAGGTTTCAATGCCTACATTGATATCGCAAAACCCCTATTCTAGTCAAAGACATTTTGCATATTTATGTATGTTTCATTGCATAAGTATTTCATCACCACTTTGGTGAAATGATGTTTCACTAAAATTTATCGCATGTTCTATTATGAGATCTGCAAGGGTTTTTTACCGAGGACAAAACGTTAAAATTTAACGCGGGCAATCACCATTGTAAATCAGCGCATCGGGATGTTTCACCATAGTGGTGGAAAGCGCTGATGTATGCAAATGGACGTGATTCCAGGGGCAGTTAAGTTGAAAATCTTTCACGCAAACGCGTGGTATAAAAAGCGAAAATCCTATCGGGTGCTGTTTTGGCGTGAGATAACGCCACTGGCTATCCCACTGTTTATTGAAGGGCTTTGTGTGCTGCTGATGGGGGTGTTTAGCACACTGCTGGTGAGTTGGTTAGGTAAAGAGGCCATGGCGGCGGTGGGGCTGGCGGATAGCTTCAATATGTTGATTGTGGCCTTTTTTGCCTCTGTTGCGCTGGGAACATCGGTCGTGGTGTCATTTAGCCTCGGTCAGCGCAAACGCAAACAAGCACAAACGGCAGCACGTCAATCGATCTCTCTACTGGTGCTCATCTCATTATTTTTAGTGTTGCTGGTGCATTTTACCGGTGAGACGATTATTAATCTGATGGCCAGTCAAGCCGATCCCTCCGTTAAGGCGATGGCGCTAACCTATCTGCACTTGACCGTCTGGAATTATCCCGCAATGGCCATCACCTTGGTGGGTTGTGGTGCACTGCGCGGAGCCGGTAATACCCGATTACCGATGTTCATCAATATTATGATGAACATTCTCAATATTGCTATCAGCAGTGTATTGATTTACGGCCTATTTAGCTGGCAGGGCTTAGGCTTTATTGGTGCCGGTATCGGTATCACGCTTTCTCGCTATATTGGCGCGCTGGTGGTGGTGCTAATGCTGATTTTTGGTGCCAATCACACCCTGCGCATCCCGTTCAAAGCGTATTTTATGCCGTTTACCTCGGCGATTATGTTTGAGGTTTTGAGTATTGGTATTCCCGCGAGTGTTGAGTCAGTGATGTTTAGCATTGGCAAACTGATTACTCAGCGTTTTGTGGCGGGGATGGGGACTGAAGTGATCGCCGGTAATTTCATCGCATTTTCAATTGTCGGGCTGATTAACTTGCCGGGCAATGCATTGGGCTATACCTCGACGATTATTATTGGTACGCGGTTAGGGAAAGGGCAGATTTTACAACCGATCCGCCAACTCAAGCATATCTTCTGGTTATCGACGGTTGGAGTGTGTTTTATCGCGCTGTTATCGATCCCCAGCGCAGGTTTTCTGGCTTCGTTGTATACCAACGAGCCGGGCGTCATTACTGTTGTTAAGCATCTCATCTGGATAAATGCACTATTTATGCCGATTTGGGCCGCCTCTTGGGTGTTACCGTCCGGCCTAAAAGGGGCGAAGGATGCCAGTTACACCATGTGGGTGGCACTGGCCGGGATGTGGGGTTGCCGGATTATCGCCGGTTACATTTTGGGGGTGACGCTGGGATTTGGCGTTATTGGCGTGTGGATGGGCATGTTCCTCGACTGGATAGTGCGCGGCGTGCTGTTTTATCGGCGAATGTCCTCTGGCCGCTGGCTATGGCGTTATCGGCCCACAGCCTGACCACTAAGGTTCATCTGCGCCCGTTTGCGGGCCAAGGCACGGCGACTATTATCGTTTTTTAGTGGCCGCAGGTGGCCGGTAAATGATGTGCAATAGCGATGCCAGGCAGCGCTCGGTAACGCACTTTTATCTTAAGTCGAATTATTAAGCATTTTCTCCCGCGTGCCGATAACACTATAAGTTCCACCATGGTGAGAATGAGAAAAGGCAATGGACAGGCGTGGGACGAGAGGGCACCGTGCGTACTGTACTTTCCTGTTCCCGAATGAAAGGGTGAAGCATTAGTTGCCGCTGAGCAGAATGTTATTCCTTATTTTCCGAATGGCTGATATCGCCTTGTTACTGCACATCAACAATTATTTGCATTGGGGAAAGTATGGATAATTTTCAAAAAGAGATTGAAGAGAGAACAAATCTCACCTCATCAAACCGATTTGAACTTTTGCTGTTCCGACTGGGGGTATCTCAAGAAGAAGAAGAGAAATCCGAATTATTCGGCATCAACGTGTTCAAATTGCGTGAAATTGTACCTATGCCTACGTTGACCAAAGCAGCGGGTATGGCATCGCCAATGATGGGTATCGCGAATATTCGCGGAGAAATCATCCCAGTGATTGATCTCCCGTCTATCGTCGGTTGCGTGCCAAAAACCGGATTAAATATCCTGCTGGTGACTGAGTACGCGCGGAGTACACAGGCTTTCGCCGTGGAGTCCGTTGACGATATCGTGCGCCTTGAATGGAGCCAGGTACTGGCCGCCGACGCAGGTGTTAAAAGCCGCAATATTACCAGTATCGCGCGTTTGGATAACGACTCTGCGAGCAACCGACTGGCGCTGGTACTGGATGTTGAACAGATTTTATATGACATTATTCCCGCGAATCGCAATGTTCAAATCGATACTGAGAAAACCAAGGCATTTCAACTTAAGCCAGGTTCAGTCGCGATTGTGGCTGAGGATTCTAAGGTGGCACGTTCGATGCTTGAACAGGGCCTGAATATGATGAATATCCCTGCCGTGATGCATATCACTGGTCTGGAAGCGTGGAATAAGATCAAGAAAATGGCCGATGAGGCGCGAGCCGAAGGGGTACCTATCTCGGATAAAATCGCCTTTGTCTTAACCGATTTAGAAATGCCGGAAATGGACGGTTTTACCTTGACGCTGAATATAAAACGCGATGAGTTTTTGAAAAATATTCCGGTGATAATCCATTCGTCATTATCGGGTAGTGCCAATGAAGACCATGTCCGCAAGGTAGGGGCAGATGCTTATGTGGCAAAATTTGAAGTCAATGAATTAGAAGCCGCTATTCACAGCGCTCTGGATTCAAAGAAAGCGATAAACGCGTAACCGCGATTATTCTTGCGGCCTGTTCCTGCATGCTTACATGAGCAGGAACAGGCCGACTGATCACGCTTGCCTAAAACCGTGATGGCATAGCGCTATTTAGCAACCCGCGATACTCTCCTCGATCGACAATTTTAACTCTCGCACATCTTCCTGTTGCGCTTTTTCCTGCGTGGTGACGAAGAAATATTTCCCACCCGGTAGTGCCATGTTAAACGGGGCGGTAAAGATCTGTTTATCGATAAAATCTTTCGCCAGCAAACTGCTGACAATGGCCACACCTTGCCCGGCGATGGCGGCTTGAATCGCGTGGGTTTCATCGGTAAAACGCAGACCCATCTCGATATTCAGCGCTCCCTTGGCATAATCCGGTGCGGAGAAGATCCGATCCGCATTCATCGTTTTCCCCACGTTTCTTTTCTCGCCAGAAATAGCCAATGGCAATAGTTTGAACTTCATCACGAAAACAACAAAACAAACAAAAACAACAAAATGCCAATTTGCAAAATTTAATCACTCAGTATCTTAGTTTAAAGGAATATTAGTTTAACTTTATGATTATTTAATTAAATTACCAGCATTAATCACTATCATGTTAGTGGAATTAATGGATGGTTTTATGTTGTTTAATGTTGCTTTGAATTGTTATTTCTGTGATGGTGAATTGCAGTTAAAAACATAATAACACTTTCTAACATTTCTTATCTTTTGAGGCCCGACATGAAAAATGTAGCAATACTCGGAAGCAGCGGGGGAAATCTGTTCAATCTCGGTGGTGCCTACCCCGAAAGACTTCTACAAGAAATCTATACCCAACTCCACTCCGCTGGGTTAGGTGTCAGTGCGGTGCAATTTATTGCTGCGGAAGAATCGATGGATGTGGCAAAGCCGACCACCGCCGCTGCTGTTTATTCAATAACCGCGGAGGAAGGGGATAAACCACGGATTAGCTTCCAGGGGAAACTCTCTGAGGTGAATGACGCGGTAAAATCATCGGATGCGGCCATTGCGGCACAAATCCGAGCTGGTGATATTGATGGCATCATTATCATGAGTGCAGACCCCGAACGCAGTAATAAAGACGCTATCTTGGCGGCGATAGAAAAGAAAATCCCCATTGTAGGCACTGGCGGTACCTCGATGGCGATTATCACTTCCAAAGGTGCCAATGTGATTGCCACTTCTGGCACCACTGGCACCAATAGCCGCACACGGGCCATCTCTTTTACCGCCTCGCTATGTAAACACTGGCAAATAAAATATACCCCAGTGCTGGGCAGTAGCGAGGCCAACATGCCAGGCAGTGACAAGAGCCTGCTAAAAAGAATCAATATCCGTAGCATCATGATCCCGGCGTTGCCTGGTTTTATCGCCATGGCCATTGTGCTGGCGCTAAGCCATATCCCAGGGTTGCAATCACTGAATGCCATTTTTGAACTGCTATTGAAGGGGTTGCCGGTTATTGTCGCGGTTATTGCGGCTAAACAGGTTTCTGAGCTAGATGAAGTGTCAATTGTGGCGGGGGTTGTTGCCGGGGTGCTATCGGTAGAAGGTGGCTTAATTGGCGGTATTTTGGGTGGGATCGGTGCCGGTATTATGGTGCGTTATTTGTTTGGGCTTTGCCTGAGATGGCAATTCCCAATGACCACCATCAATATTGTGGCGGGCGGTTTGTCCGGTTTATTCTCCGGTTTGGTGATGTACTACCTGCTTAGCCCATTGGCATTAGCCGCAGGTGACTATATTAAATTAGCCATTGAAGCCACTCTGGCCTTTAGCCCGATTTTAGCAGGATTACTGGCCGGTCTGGTTATTTGGCCAGCCATACTGGGTGGGGTCTATCACGCAGTTATATTGCCACTGGTATTACTGGAAATGGAAAAATCCGGTGTCAGCTTCCTCGGTGCGGTCGATATGGTCGGGCTGGTGATGGTGGCAGCCGGTATTAATCTGGCTAACGTGATTGCTCCGCGAGAAAAAAGTGAAGCTGCGGTAGCCGCCCCAGGGTTGTTAATTAACCTCGGCTTTGGGACGTTCGTCGAATCTGCTTACCCGTTCATGTTTTCTAATAAAGTCGTCTTTGCTGGTGCAATATTCTCCGCCGGCGTTGGCGGCATGTTGCTGGGATTATTAAATATTAAAGGCGTGGCATATGTACCTGCATTCGCCTCTCCATTCTTGTCGAATAACGCTTTTTATATGGCGATAGTCATGGCGGTAACACTGGTGTTGACCTGTGTAATCACCCTATTAGCCAACAAGTTTGTAGCAATTAAAAAAGCAGTACCCGAATCACCAACACCAGGGATATCGGGCTAAGAGTTAACAATTAAAAAAGCCGTTTTATATAAATCAAGTAGAGGTAAATATGTTCAACGCTGATATGAGTAAGAAACGTTCCGTCGCTATGGATAAAGTACGAAATGCAATTTCGTTACATGGCGGTCAAACTATTCTCAGTACTGGAATAACCGGAGATGATGCTCGCTTAGCGAAAGCAGTATGCGATTCAGGTGTTAAATTATTGGAACCTAATCACCCAGCGTTGGCGTTGGCTCGCGGCCATAATGGTGTGACGAATATGCATGCTGCGGAGCGTATTCGTCATGAGATAACCATCGACCAAATGGCACAAGCTGTGCGGGGGGTGCGTAATGTGGTGGCTGACGATATTTTTATTACCGTCGGGATCGCCGGAGGCTTTACTGAAACTGTACCTACACCCGTGACGGAACAAGATATTTTATTGATAGCTCAATCAGGTGCTGATGGTTTACATACCCATAAGTCCAGTTTTGAAGATTTAAAGGAACTGGTGGATTTAGCCCATAAATATGGTTTGACGGTAGATGCTTATATTGGCCACCCAAGTGATTTACATACCTTCGGCATTGCGGCTGAAACCCCCGCTGATGTTGCACAAGTGGCTAAAACGATGGAAATGCTGGGTGTTGATATGATTGGTTTAATGACTGGCATGAGCTACGAGGGTGTCAGCGCGGGTGATATTCCTGATGCTATCAAACAGCGGCTTCTGGCGTTAGTTGGTGCGGTTTCGGTACCAACATTAGCAGAAGGGGGGATCAATCTGGAAAATGCCAAAGCATTTAAAGATACCGGTGTAAATATTCTGGTGGTGGGCACTGCCATTGATAATGTTGTCTGCAATGCGGCAAAGGATGTGGTGTCACGCTTTATTACCCACTGATAGTATGATGTGAGCAAGGAGGGAGAGTGTATTAGCAATAATCTATTCTCCCTTTTTTATTGGAGTCAACGTATGTATAAGTTATTAGCGCTTGATCTTGATGGCACTTTACTCGATAAGGAAAACCAAATATCAGCTCAGAATATTAACGCGATAAAACGTATTATTCAGCAGCACTGCATGGTTGTTTTATGTTCAGCCAGGCCGGTTAAGGCTATTGCGGCCGTCATTTACAATACTGAATTAGAACATCTTATTCGTTACTTTATTTCATTTAATGGCGCATGGATATATGACGCTGTTGAGAGGGCAGATATTCGCTTTACACCACTCAGCCGCAAAGAGGTACAAACTGCCATTGCCATGCTGGCAGAAAATCAATTTCCACATCACTTTTTTACTCGCACTAACATGATGATTTGTTCACCGAATATCAGCTACTATACTCGCTATGAATCTGATATTTTTGCTATGGAAATAGTGTTTACTGAGCCGGCTTATATTGCTCAGAGAGATGATATTGTTAAAATCTCTATGGTTGGCTCAACCGATTTTATTGATAATATCGCCAATAAAATAGATGAGCAGTTTCATCTTCAATACTCACTCAGTAAAACCAGCAACCATTATTATGAAATAATGAAACATGGCATCAATAAGGGGGATGCATTACATTATTTATCTCAACACTTAAATATCAGTGCTCAAGCCGTGGTCAGTATTGGCGATCAGGAGAATGATATCAGCATGTTTCAGTTTTCTGCTGTGGGTGTGGCAATGGGTAATGCCAGTGATTATGTCAAATCTTGTGCGGATAGGGTAAGTCAGGATAATAACCAACATGGAGTTGCTTTTGCCATTAATCAACTCTGGCCGGTGTGATGGAATCGCCTTTTGTTTCATAAAATTATTGCGTAGAATGGCACTATGTATCGCACAGCTTCGGGCAGCTATTCTTATGAATCAGATCAAACGTAAACAGTTTATTTTAGAAAAGCTGGATAGTCTTGGTGAGGTTTCTGTTATTGGTCTTTCCGAGGAGTTGGGTGTGACGTCTGAAACCATCCGCCGGGATCTTTCCTATTTGGAAAAAAGCGGTGAGGTCACTAAAGTCCATGGCGGTGCGATAAAAGTTCAGAATATACAAGAGGGTAGTTTTGCCCAACGAATGGATTTAAATCGCCAGGAAAAAATACTAATTGGTCAATATGCTGCATCTCTGGTGACTGAAAACGATACTTTATTTATTGATTCTTGTACCACCACACTTATTTTTGCTTCATTCTTGCCATTAGTGAAGTTTACTGTTTTTACCAACTCATCATTAATTGCTGATCAAATTAAAAGTAAAAATAATATGGCTGTCGTGCATGTATTAGGGGGTGAATATAATTATACCTATAAAGCTAACTTAGGCATTCAGACCATTGAGCAAATGAACGATATTCATACTGATTTCACTTTTGTTGGGGTTGGCGGAATAGACAGTGATTTTGGCGTGATGGTAAAAA
This sequence comes from Yersinia sp. FDAARGOS_228, assembly GCF_002073315.2. NCBI lineage: Bacteria > Pseudomonadati > Pseudomonadota > Gammaproteobacteria > Enterobacterales > Yersiniaceae > Yersinia > Yersinia sp. FDAARGOS_228. The sequence continues at coordinate 3,786,770 of NZ_CP020409.2, read as the reverse complement.
ATCTGGATGAAGGGCGTATTGCCAAGAAAATGTTGGCGATGGGCAGGCAGAAAGTTATTTTATGTGACACCAGTAAATTTGGCCAAAGTGGGTTAATGAAAATAAGTGACATCAATGATATTGATATTATTGTCACCGATAAAAAGAAGAATATTCATAAACAAGCAATTGAAGCTATCTATTCAGATAAAATCATTTATGCCAATTAATATGGTATGGCCCTTGATGCACGATATTATGCCTAAATTTCGGGTATTTATCGATTTTCTTCGTAACAGGCTATTTGCGGGCAAATAGCCACTTAACCGATAGGCGAAACGTTTTTGCAGAACGAGAGCTAAAAAAGCCACTTTGTGGTGACTTTTTTACATCTTTATTATGCGAAAATAATACTCGGCAGTTAATTCTAATTAATTGAATTATAGAAAATTATCTACCCGCAGATTCAGTCTACCCAAGGTGATAGCGTTAATGACTGATAACTATTTTGCCCACGTTTTGGCGTGAATCAAAACGCAACCAGGCCTGTTTAGCTTCGGCAAAAGGAAAAACGCTATCAATGACGGGTATGATTTTATGCTGCACCAACGCCCGGTTCATTTGTTCGAAATCTTCACGTGAGCCCACACTGATCACCCGAAAACGCGCGGCACTTTTAAACAGGCTGAAGAAATCTATTGCCACCGCATCCCGAGCGATAAATCCGATCAGCGCCAGTTCACCACCAATGCAAATGGAGCGAATGGACTGATTCAGCGTTCCAGGGCCACCGACCTCGACCACTCTATTAACCCCTTGCCCAGAGGTTAAGCGCAGAACTTCCTCACTCCATTCAGGGTGTTGAACATAATTGATGACTTCATCAGCACCCAGTGTTTTCAACTGCGCGCTTTTGGCTTCACTCGACGTGGTGGCGATAATCCTCGCACCCATTGCTTTTGCTAGCTGGATAGCAAACAAGGAAACGCCACCTGAGCCTAAAGTTAAAACCGTCTCACCGGCTTTAACGGGTCTATCGCCGTTAAGTGCTGCCCACGCGGTCACTGCTGCACAGGGAAGCGTTGCGCCTTGTTCGAAGTTAAGGTAGTCGGGTAATGATAATAGTGATTCCTCACTAACCACTTTATATTCAGTCAGCCAGCCGTCGCGATCACTACCATAAAGTTCATCGCGTGCTGAAGCCTGAAAAGCACCGCCAACCCAGCGTGGCATAAAGGTATTCACCACCCGATCGCCGACCTTAAAACGTTCGACCCGCTTGCCAATTTGAATCACTTCACCGGCGGCATCGGAGAGTGGAATATGCCCCGAGCTGGCAGGTAAGGTGTATTCACCATTCATAATGGCCAGATCACGATAATTCAGCGACGTGGCGCGCACCCGAATGAGTACTTCTCTGGCCTCAGGTACGGGCATATCTTCCTGATAAAGTTCTAAGTGTTCAAGATTGCCAAACTGGCTGAAACGATAACTTTGCATATGGGTATTTCCTATTAAGATAAACGTGATGTTTATAATCAGACGAAATTTAAATCTCGATCAGATACATGGCCTTAGATAAATAGCTTCAGGACAACCAGTGAGAAATTCTAGACAAGGTTGATTAATGAAACTAGATTGATAAATTCAATCTTAAATTCCGAATATGAAATTATGTTGGACGAATTAGCCCTATTTGTAAGTATTGTAGAAACGGGAAGTTTGCGGGCGGCAGCGGAAAAAGCCTCGATTCCAGCTTCTACGTTGACGCGACGTTTACAGAAGTTAGAGCAACATTTAGGTTGCCGCTTGCTGCACCGCAGCGCCCGGCGCATGACACCGACGAGTGAAGGTTGGCAATATTACGAACAGTGTCGCCCGCTAGTACATTCTTTACAGCAAGCAACGGCGAAGCTTGACGTTACATTGAATCAGATCAGTGGCCTGATCCGAATACTGGCTCCGGCGGATTTAGCCAATGATAATCTGGCTCCCGCGTGGGTGTCGTTTTTGACACGATACCCCGAAGTTAGGCTTGAGCTAGAACTGAACAATTACACCCAGGATCTGATTGGTAGCGGCGCTGATGTGGCGATCCGCGTGGGGGCTCAGCCGGATTCATTACTCAATATGAAAAAGCTGGGACACAGCAAGGAAATACTGCTCGTTGCCTCGCCTGATTATCTGGCGAAAAACGGTGTTCCTGAATCTATGGATGCGCTGAGGCTACGTGACTTAGTGATCAGTGCGCCACTATCAACCTGGGTGATACAACACAGTCAGAATGGGGAAACCATACGTTGGCAACCCCAAGGGAAATTCTGTGTTAACGGTATTCATCTGGCGCTACAGGCGGCGCTGGCCGGATTAGGGATCCTGTTTTGTCCATTGAGTTTGTGCCATAACCCACTTCAGCGCGGCGAACTGGTCAGGGTATTACCTGAGTGGCAGGGGGCCCCTCGGGAAATTTATGCGGTATGGTCGCAGCAACGGTACGTTCCGGCCAGAGTCCGGGCGCTGATTGATCATCTGGCCGACTTTTGTCAGCAGGACCCTTATTTGATGATGTGAGTCTTTTGCTTCATCACACTATCGATTAGCAGAATCGACTATTGGCAACCCTAGAGATAGTTTGCCGAAGCTTATTATTCTCGGCAAACTTAATGGCTGGCCTGATATTCGAGCGCCTGTTCCCCCAACAAAATGCTATGTTCATTAGCATGATACTTGATCCTGACATTCGTCATTTTTTCTAAACCCCGTCCGATTTATTGATCCACATAATCGATTTCACAGACTCATTTTATGACCGTATTTTTACGGGTGCTGACACTGGGAACAGTAAGTTCTGCGCAGACAGGGCTATATTCAAACATAATATTCTGCCTGCATTCATTAAATATTGGAGAGTCCGTTTCTCAACGTGAATGGGTTCATCTACATAAATTTACCGCTCACCTCTCTTGGTGGATTGACTGTAATAGCAATGTACAATGATATTATATATCGATAAGCCATTATTACGTTATTAACGGTTAACTGATTCATGGCAGTAATAGTTGGCTCTCTCTCGATCCTTTCTTGTTATAAAATACTTTTGATCCAGATCACACTCTTAAATAAATTAATTGTAGGACCTGGCCTACAGTGTATTTCGCTAATTCTTAGTTTAACTTTAATGATGATTTTTAACATGCTAAGGCACAAGGTTTTTTTTCTGGCATGCAAGAAAGTTCTTATTCTTCAATGCGATGTTGCATTTTTTCTGAAACAAAACTAGTTACACTTTGTAACATTTAACCCATTGGTGTTGCCTGGCTAATGTTTTTACACTGCCGCCACTGGGTATTTAATAGATGCGTTTATGTGTGTGAAAAATACCTGTCAGATACCGTATTATACCATCCTGCGAATGCGAAGGTTATCTACGAACAATTGTTTTCTTATTTCATTGCACCCGAATCATTGGTGAGTGATAGCTATTGTGTCAGGTAATGTAGATTATTTTACGCAGCTTTTCAGGAATGGATTTCCTAAATTCTCGTCCTCTAACAAGGAAAGTCAATGGCCTCGTCAAGCTTCCAAAATGAGATACCCAAAGCGCGTATTAATATTAAATTAGACCTCCATACCGGCGGTGCCCAGAAGAAAGTCGAGTTACCTTTAAAACTTCTGGTGATGGGCGATTACAGCAACGGCCAGGAACAGCGCCCACTGTCTGAGCGTGAGAAACTCAATATTAACAAAAACAATTTCAACAGTGTGTTGGCCGAGCTCCAACCGAGCCTGAAATTAACGGTGCCTGATACCCTGGCCGGGGATGAATCCGATACCGCAGTATCCCTGACCTTCAACGACATGAAAGATTTCGAACCGGAAAGCGTGGCTCGCCAAATTCCACAACTGCGTGCCTTGCTGGCAATGCGCAATCTGCTGCGTGACCTCAAATCCAATCTGCTGGACAACGCCACTTTCCGCCGTGAGCTGGAAAACATCCTCAAAGACGAGGCACTGAGCGATGAGCTGCGTGCTGAACTGGCGGCATTGGCCCCCAAAGACTGTTAATCGCCAGATTGGCTGCTTGTAGAAAGAAGAAAAGGAACATGCTGATGTCTGTACAGGAAAACAGTGCGCAGGGTACTGCGACGACCGTATTAGAAAAGAATAACCCCGTAGTTCAAGGCGTTTATGCCTCTTTGTTTGAAAAAATCAATCTGAGCCCAGTCTCCTCATTGACGGGTCTGGATGCTTTCCAGAATAACGATACCATGGCGGAAGCGACCACTGATGAGCGTGTCACCGCCGCCGTCAGTGTCTTTTTAGACCTGCTGAAGCGATCGTCGAAAAAAGTGGAAAAGCTGGATAAAACCCTGCTGGATGGCCACATTGCGGCGCTGGATGATCAAATCAGTCGCCAATTGGATGCGGTGATGCATCACCCTGATTTCCAACGGGTGGAATCGACCTGGCGCGGCGTAAAATCCCTTATCGATCAAACCGATTTCCGTCAAAACGTGCGTATCGAACTGCTGGACATCAGTAAAGATCATCTGGTGCAGGATTTTGAAGACGCCCCTGAAATCGTGCAAAGCGGTCTCTACACCCAGACTTACATTCAGGAATACGACACCCCCGGTGGCGAGCCGATTGCAGCCGCTATCTCCAACTACGAGTTTGACCGTAGCCCGCAAGATATCGCCTTATTGCGCAATATCTCCAAGGTGGCCGCAGCGGCCCATATGCCGTTTATCGGCTCAGTTGGCCCAGAGTTCTTTGGTAAAGAGAACATGGAAGACGTGGCGGCTATCAAAGATATCGGTAACTACTTTGACCGTGCCGAATACATCAAGTGGAAAGCTTTCCGCGACTCCGATGATTCACGTTATATCGGCTTGACCATGCCGCGCGTGTTGGGGCGCTTGCCTTACGGCCCGGACACGGTGCCAGTACGCAGCTTTAACTACGTAGAGCAGGTGAAAGGGCCGGACCACGACCGTTATCTGTGGACCAATGCCTCGTTTGCTTTTGCCGCCAATATGGTGAAAAGCTTCATCAAAAACGGCTGGTGTGTGCAGATCCGTGGCCCGCAGGCCGGTGGCGCGGTGACTAACCTGCCTATCCACTTGTACGATCTAGGTACCGGTAATCAGGTCAAAATCCCGTCAGAAGTGATGATCCCGGAAACGCGCGAATTTGAGTTTGCTAATCTGGGCTTTATTCCACTGTCGTACTACAAAAACCGTGATTACTCCTGCTTCTTCTCGGCCAACTCTACGCAGAAGCCCGCGCTGTATGACACTGCTGACGCGACTGCCAACAGCCGTATTAATGCCCGTCTGCCGTATATCTTCCTGTTGTCACGCATTGCGCATTATCTGAAGTTGATCCAGCGCGAGAACATCGGTACTACCAAAGACCGCCGTCTGTTGGAGTTGGAGCTGAATAACTGGATCCGCACGCTGGTGACGGAAATGACTGATCCGGGCGACGATTTGCAGGCTTCCCATCCACTGCGTGATGCGAAAGTCACGGTAGAAGATATCGAAGACAACCCAGGTTTCTTCCGCGTGAAGCTGTATGCCGTACCGCACTTCCAGGTTGAAGGCATGGACGTGAATCTGTCATTGGTTTCGCAGATGCCGAAGGCGAAAGCCTGATTGCCCTTTGTCCTTGAAGTTGCAGCGTTGTTGGCTGCCTTCTCTCCCCAGTCATTGGCGTTAGTCAACGCCTGGGGATTCGTTTAGTTGCCATCTAGCTGCAACACCAATGACGTTGGGCATGATTGTACGCAAGGAAGTACCGATGAAGATTTATCGTCCGCTATGGAATGAGGGAGCCTTGCTGTCTCCTCAGCAGTTCCAGCAACAGTCAGAGTGGGAGTCCTTCAGAAGTGCTGGCGTGTCAGCGCTGGCCTCCCCGTTCCCATGGGGTGTGGAAAAGGTGGAGTTTGATGACAATTTACTGTCTTCAGGACTGATACAAATCCGACAACTTCGGCTGTGGCTTGCTGATGGCACACTGGTTGACACACTCAACAGCGATTTACCCCCTGAGGCTCGCGAACTTGATCCCGGACAACTCGCGGGTCAGGAATCGGTAACTGTCGTTCTTGCACTACCGCTGATGCAACCAGGGACGTCTAATGTCCAGCAGGCGGGCTCGATTTCTGAACGTCCGCTCCGCTACCGTGAAGAATGGGTTACCGTTTCGGATGCATTTGGACCTGAAGAAGAATCTATGGCGGTGGCACATTTTAACCTGGCTATCCGTTTCCAGCATGAAAACAATGGATCATGGAAAACTTGTGCAGTTACCCGCCTGGTGCGTGACGGACAGGGTGGATGGCGTCAGGATCCCGCATTTATTCCTCCGATGGCGTTATTTTCCGCCAGCCCAGTGTTGCGTGAACGTCTCGTCCTACTGAACCGCCAGTTGCGCTCCCGCCGTCAGCGTCTGATGTCGATGCGCCGTGAGAGTAACGAACGGTTGGCTGATTTCGCGGTTGCTGATGTTTCCCTCTTCTGGCTGCTCAACGCACTTAACTCTCATGCCCGTGTATTGACGGAATATGAACGTTTTCCTGCGCGTCATCCTGAGCAGGTTTGGGCCGAGCTGGCGCGTCTGGCCGGGAGTATGTTGACCTTCTCGCTTGACAGCGATCTTGATGCCATACCTGGGTATAACCATGCGCAGCCGGGTAATACGTTTCCACCGCTGTTTGATCTTATTACTGGGTTATTGGAAGCCAGTCTGCCATCACGTGTCATTGCTCTGGAAATGTCACGCCCTGATGAACAAACATGGAAGGCATCGCTGCATGATGTGCGCTTGCGTGAGGAAGCCGATCTCTACCTCTCCGTACGCTCTGATATTCCAGCCTGGCAGATTGCCGAACGATTCCCGGCGCTTTGTAAAGCGGGATCTCCAGATGAAGTGAATGAAATCTACAGTGTGGCGCTTAAAGGCATTCCGCTGATTGCCGTGAATCGCGTTCCTGCGGCACTACCCGTTCGTCTGGAGAATCAGTATTTTGCGCTCGATATGGAAAGTGTGGCTGCCCGCGACATGCTTGAGCAGGGGGTATGCATGTTCTATGTTCCTTCTCTTCTGGGGGCTCTGGAACTTGAGTTATTTGCGGTGTTGCGCTCATGAAACAAGAAATCGATATTGACCAACTGATGGCAGAAACCTGGCTAACGGTCACCCTGCTGCGACATGGTGCCACCACGCCTGATGGTAAGGCCCTCTATCAAAATTGCCTAAAACAAGTTGAAAACGTTCGTGACGCACTGAAAAAAGCGGGCTACGACGACAGTAGCATTGAGCATATCTCATATGCCCAGTGCGCTCTACTTGATGAAACGGTGATGAGCCGTAAGCCAAAGGAGGCTGAAGCGGGGGAGGTTATCAATGCGGACGAGGGGCAGCGAGCTTGGCGATCAGCGCCGCTTCAGGCACGTTTTTTCGGCTCTCTGCACGCGGGTGAGGCTATTTGGGATCGTATTGCTGAAGTGTTGCGTCAAACTGCGCCGCCCACTGCTGTATTGACGTGCTATCACCGGGTGCTATCTCTGGGCTTTCAGGGGCTGTACAGCGTGAAAAGCGTGAGCCAGACCCAGCGAGATGAAACACTCAAAGCCCTGAGCGAACGGGTTTCACCGCCTGATATAGGTCTATCTCTGATAGTTAACAAAACCGGTCGTCGTCGTTACAGCCTGCTACGTTCGGTCTGGTTTTGGGTCACCTTTGCGGTCGTACTGACCGGGATCGTCTGGTGGGGGGGGCATCATTGGTTGCAGACGTTGCTATCCGCTCAACTCCCGGAGTTACGACACTAATGCGTAAATCAGCCATCGTCTCTGGGGTATTTCACGTCTTCATCAGTGCTGCTGTGTTGCTATGGTTGCTGTGGTACTTCTTCCCGGTTGCAACTTGGGCCAAAGGACTGCTCACGCTGATGATCGTCATGGTCGGCGGTGCGTTCGTATGGCGTCGTCGTCCGGGGGCAGCCGATACCCTTGCCACACCAGATTTACCGCTCATTGAAAACCAGAGCCCTGTGGTGCTGGTGTGTGGTGATGGGCTGGATGCGCTATTTCCCGACTTACCACTGAGAAAAACCGGGCAAGGTTGCTGGCTTCGCGTCGGCGATGTTGCTGCACTCACCGATGTTGTGCACAACATCCAGGCACAACAGCCCCACCAACTGGGGCAACTTTCAATCATGTACGCCTGTCTGCCGGATCAGCATCAGGATGAGGCTGTTTTGCGGGCATCGCTGAAAGCACTGCGTCAACAGGTCAGGCACCTGAGTTCGCTGACGGGTTTCCGACTACCGGTGGTTCTGAACTGTCAGTTTTCTGGCCCTGAAACACCGTGGAATATCGTTCGTGGTGGCGATGCTTTGGTATGTCCGATTGATGACGCGCCTATTCCACTGCATGAATGGCAACTCATTGCCGGTCATATCACGGCCCTTCCTGTTCTGAGTGAGGCATTCACTTTTATCCGTGAGATCTTACTTGATGAGCTATCGAAAACGGATCGGCTTTGCCCCCCAGTGCATCCTTTTGCGGTAGCACTGCGAACCGGTTATCCGAGAGGCGGAAACCATTCTCTTTGGGCTAATTGGTTACATCGTCGAACCTGTCTTCAGCTTCCTCAAACACGGGGGCAGTCTGAAGCATCGGATCGCTTTCCTGATGTTGTGCTTTCGCTGCTATCTCCTTATGCGGTACCAGCACAAGGCGGGCAAACTTCGCGCCGTCTGGTGTGGCTTCTGATGTTGTGTGCTTTGTGCGCAATAGGATTCTCTGTGGCCAATAACCGGAGCCTTATCCACCAGGTAGGGACAGATTTGCAACGCTGGTACGCCATCCCGATGACTCACTATACGCCCAAAGCACAGGCACTCAGCGCCCTTCAACAGGATGCTTTACTGCTTGAGCGCTGGCAGCGGCAGGGGGAACCTTTGAAATACAGTTTGGGATTATATCCCGGACAACGTCTGTGGTTGGCGCTTCAACAGGCAATTGATACCTATGTCCCGCCACTGTCTCCTGTAACACCGAAGGAGAAAAGTACGGCAACAACGGTACGCCTCGATGCGTTGTCGCTATTTGATACGGGCAAGTTCCAGCTCAAACCAGACAGTACCAAAATGCTGGTCAACGCGCTTATCGACATCAAAGCCAAGCCGGGCTGGCTGATAGTGGTTGCAGGGCACACCGATATTACGGGTGATGGTGATGCTAATCAGACGCTATCACTTAAACGCGCAGAAGCACTACGCGACTGGATGCTCTCAACCAGCGACGTTTCACCTACCTGCTTTGCGGTTCAGGGCTACGGGGCGACACGCCCCATTACAACGAATGACACTGCGGAAGGCCGTGCGCTCAACCGTCGTGTCGACATTAGTCTGGTGCCGCAGGTTGATGCCTGCAAGGCACCAGCCCCCAAGACTCATCAAATGATTGATGAGTGATTAACCTAGAAATGGAGATTTACCCATGGCAATTCCAGTATATCTGTGGCTGAAAGATGATGGCGGTGCGGACATTAAAGGTTCCGTAGATGTTAAAGATCGCGAAGGCAGCATTGAGATCGTGGCGCAGGAACATAACCTGTATATCCCGACAGACAACAACACGGGCAAGCTGACCGGCACCCGTATCCATACCCCGTTCCTGTTCACCAAGGAAATCGATTCTTCCAGCCCGTACCTGTACAAAGCGGTAACCACCGGCCAGACCCTGAAATCCGCTGAGTTCAAATGGTATCGCATTAACGATGCGGGCCAGGAAGTGGAATATTTCAATACCAAGCTTGAGAACGTGAAGCTGGTGAAAGTGGCACCGAAGATGCACGACATCAAGGATCCGGCCAAAGAGAAACACAATCACCTCGAAGCCATTGAGCTGCGTTACGAAAAAATCACCTGGACTTACAAAGACGGCAACATCATTCATTCCGATTCTTGGAACGAGCGTACTACCGCGTAATTACCCGTCATTCTTCGCGCCGCAGGTGCGTTGGCGACGTTCGCTCACCCTGGTCACATAGTTATCTATGCTCCCAGGGATTCGTTCACTTGCCGCCTGCCTGCAACACGAATTATTTAGGGTAACCCGCAGCAGCAGGCGGTTCGCCGTCTGCTTTTTGTGTTTTTAGCTGAGCATCGGGGCATCGGTATTCAGCCAAACGCACTGACATTTTATCAGATGACCTTATGGGCCTTGGTTGACGGCTATGGGCGGTAGCGTGCCCGACGCCAGCTTCATCTGGCTATTTTACTTGCCATTTTGCACCTGGGCAGTGCTCGGCGCTGTCCGTGTACAAACTGACGGCGACAATAACGCCAGTTGAAACCGGCTAACGTACTAGGTTTCGCATACAAGGAAGAAAATTTATGACAACGCATTCAGCACACTTATTACGTCGGTTAAATCCCTATTGCGCGCAGGCACTGGCCGGTGCTGCAACCCTGTGTCAGACCCGCGCCCATGCCGAGATAACCGTTGAACACTGGTTATTGAAATTGCTGGAACAGGGTGAAGGCGATATCACGGTGATTGCCCGGCGTTATGAGTGGGACATGGACAGCCTGTGGCAGGGGTTGCTGGCCCATCTGGATACGTTGCCGCGCACGGTGCAGGGCAAACCTCAGTTGTCAGCCGCGTTACAGCAACTGATCAAAAGTGCCTGGCTGGATGCCTCGTTGCAGGAAAATGCTGATGCGGTGCGTTCCGTTCATCTGTTATCTGCCCTGATAAATTCGCCATCATTATTGACCGCAGAGGCGGGATGGCCGTTGCTCAGCCTGAGCACCACCCAGTTACACCGCCTGTTACCGTTGCTGGACAGCCAATCCGACGAGCGCCCTGAAGTTCAGCAGGCTGCGGCACTGGCAGACAGCCCGGTCAATCTGACCAATGAGGCAGCGACTACTCCCTCTACCAGCGGCCAGCCGCAACTCAATGACGCCCTGCAAGCGGCGCTGGATAAATTTACGTTGGACGTCACCGCCAAAGCGAAAATCGGGCAGATTGACCCAATTTTTGGTCGCGATACCGAGATCCGCCAGATGGTCGATATCCTGTCGCGCCGCCGTAAAAACAACCCGATTCTGGTCGGTGAACCGGGTGTGGGTAAAACCGCGCTGGTTGAAGGGCTGGCGCTGCGAATTGCCGAAGGTAACGTACCGGATAGCCTGAAAACCGTCAGCCTGCGCACCCTGGACTTGGGCCTGTTACAAGCTGGGGCTGGGGTCAAAGGCGAGTTCGAACAGCGCCTGAAAAATGTTATCGAGGCGGTACAACAATCACCGACGCCAGTGCTGCTGTTTATCGACGAAGCCCATACCATCATCGGTGCCGGTAATCAGGCCGGTGGCGCAGATGCCGCCAACCTGCTGAAACCCGCACTGGCGCGTGGTGAACTGCGCACCATCGCTGCTACCACCTGGTCGGAATACAAACAGTATTTTGAACGGGATGCCGCTCTGGAACGCCGCTTCCAGATGGTGAAAGTTGACGAGCCGGACGATGCCAAAGCCAGCCTGATGCTGCGCGGCTTAAAAGGCCGTTACGCCCAGCACCACGGCGTGCACATTCTGGATTCTGCTATTACCGCTGCGGTTACCTTATCGCGGCGCTTCCTGACTGGCCGCCAACTGCCGGATAAAGCGGTGGACCTGCTCGACACTGCCGGTGCCCGCGTGCGGATGAGCATCGACACCCTGCCAGAAGCGCTGATGGAAATTAACGCCGAACTGGCTGCATTGGCGATGGAGCAACAGGCCATTGAACAGGATTTACTCCTGCTGCCGAACATCGGTTCAACGCGCTTATCTGAGATTGATCAACGCCGCACAGCACTGCTGGTTGGACAGCAGCAGCTTGCACAGCAATATGAAGCAGAGAAACGCCTCACCACCCTGATTATCGACGCGCGTCAGGATATCGCCAACGCGGCACATCTGGCCACGTTGCAGACAGAACTCAGCCAGATTCAGGGCAATGCGCCGCTGCTGTCGCTGGATGTTGATGTGCGTACTGTGGCAACGGTTATCGCCGACTGGACCGGCGTGCCGCTGAGTAGCCTGCTGAAAGACGAACAGACCGATTTGTTGCAACTGGAAAACCATCTCGCGACCCGCGTGGTCGGTCAGGATGCAGCGCTGGTTGAGATGGCGCAACGCCTGCGCGCCGCCAAAACCGGCCTGACGTCCGAAAATGGCCCGCTGGGGGTGTTCCTGCTGGTCGGGCCAAGTGGGGTGGGTAAAACCGAAACCGCGCTGGCACTGGCCGACACACTGTTCGGTGGCGAGAAATCGCTGATCACCATCAACATGTCCGAATATCAGGAGGCGCACACCGTTTCCCAGCTCAAAGGCTCGCCACCGGGCTATGTCGGTTACGGTCAGGGTGGCATTCTGACCGAAGCAGTGCGTAAGCGCCCGTACAGCGTGGTGCTGCTTGATGAAGTTGAGAAAGCGCACGCCGATGTCATCAACCTGTTCTATCAGGTGTTTGACCGTGGCTTTATGCGCGACGGTGAAGGGCGCGAAATTGATTTTCGTAACACCGTGATCCTGATGACTGCCAATCTGGGCAGTGATCATCTTATGCAATTGCTCGATGAACAACCGGAAGCGACTCACAGTGATTTGCACGAACTGCTGCGCCCGATCCTGCGCGACCACTTCCAGCCTGCCTTGCTGGCCCGCTTCCAGACCCTGATCTACCGCCCACTGGATGCCACCGCGTTGCGCACCATCGTTGAAATGAAACTGGCACAGGTCGCTAAACGCCTGAACAAACATTACGGCCTGCAATGCACTATTGAAGAAAGCCTGTACGACACGCTGGTCGCTGCCTGCCTGCTGCCCGACACCGGCGCGCGCAACATCGACAGCCTGCTGAATCAGCAAATTTTGCCGGTGCTGAGCCAGCAACTGTTAAGCCGTATGAGCGAGCAACAGCGCACTACCTCGTTGACGTTGGGCTGGGATGAAGCCGAAGGGATCACCTTGGCGTTTGAGGGAATGAATGATGAGTGATTCGATACTGAATAAGGCAGTCGATCAGTTGAAACAGCGCTTGGGGCAGTCACGTTACCATGTGGGTGTACATGATTGCCCACACTTTCTGGATGTGTTGAGTTTTCATGCCGAAGAGTCTTTCAGTCACCCCTGGCAATATAATGTCTCACTTACTTGTAGCGAGTCGGACATTGCCTGCGACACGCTGCTGCTTAAACCGGGTTCCTTTACGTTCCAGACCCCCGTATTTACCGGTGGACCTGCGGTGCCAGTACGAACGGTCTATGGCGTAGTGCAGTCTTTTCGTCGCCTCTCTACTTCGGCCGATGAAACCCGGTATTCACTGACGCTGGTACCCCGGATCGCGCTGTTAAAACACACCAAAAACAATGAGATTTACCTTAACCAATCCGTGACGGAAGTCGTAGAACAGGTTCTGCGCAAGCACGGTTTTGAAGGCCCGGACTTTGAGTTTCGTCTATCGCGTGAATACCCGCCACGGGAGTTGATCACTCAGTGGCGTGAAACCGACCTGGCATTTATACAGCGCTTGTTGGCAGAAGTCGGCATCTTCTGGCGTTTCGAAATGGACAGCCGCGTTGAACAGGATGTTGTGATATTTCAGGACTCTCAGGAGCAATACCAGTTTGATGTCCGGCTTCCACTACGTAACCCAGCAGGTATGAGCGACAATGGGCAGGAGAGCTTGTGGGATATCCAGACAGCCTACAACGTGGTGAGCAGCAGCGTCGCCACGCGTGACTATAATTACCGCCAGGCCCTGACCCCGCAGGACAGTTGTGAAAGCATCAGCAGTGCGGAAGGCATTACAACGGGTGAGGTCTACCACTACGCGGAGCCGTTCCTGTCGGAAGGTGATACGGAAAGCACCGAAACCGGTGCATTTTATGCCCAGATACGCCATGAGCGGATCCTTAACGGCCAGTTGACCGTCAGCGGGCGTTCAACCAGCCCACAGTTGTGCCCCGGCCAGGTGCTGGAAACAGATGGTGTGCTACCCGACGGTTTGAAAGATGGCATTGTTGTGACAACGGTGCGCAGCCATGGCTCACGTAAAAGCAGCTTCCGTTTGGAATTCGATGGTATCCCTTACAGTGACACCGTTTGCTACCGCCCCGCGCTACTTAACCGCCCGGTTATCTCTGGCTCACTTCCTGCCCGAGTAGAAAGCGCGGAGAAAGGCGATACCTACGCCTGGCTTGACGACCAGGGTCGCTACCGCGTGAAGCTGGACTTCGACCGTAACAGTACAGAACAGGGATATGCCTATCTGTGGCTGCGCATGGCAAAGCCGTATGCCGGTGATACTTATGGCTGGCATGCCCCATTGCTCGACGGAACGGAAGTGTCAGTGGTGTTTGACAGCGGCGACCCGGACAGACCGTATATTGCTTATACACAGCACGATTCCGAACATCCTGATCACGTCACCAGTGATAATCATACTCGCAACATCTGGCGTACTCCGGCAAATAATAAGTTGAGGATGGAGGACCTTCGTCAGCAGGAGCACATTAAGCTTTCTACGGAGTTTGGTAAGAGCCAACTGAACCTGGGTCACTTGGTCAATGCACAACGTGAACAGCGCGGAAGTGGGTTTGAGCTACGTACCGACGAGTTTGGTGCAGTGCGCGCGGCTAAGGGTATTTTCCTGACAGCGGACGACCAACTGAAAGCGCAGGGGCAGGTGCTGGAGATGACGCCCGCGGTTAACCTGATTAATCAGGCCAACAGCGAAATGCAGGCACTGAATTCGGCGGCTGAACAGGCCGGGGCGCTAGTATCGGATATTCAGACCCAGATTAACCTGGTAAAAGACCGCCTGTCAGGTTTGCAGTCGGCTGTCGTATTGGCGAGTGCGCCGCTGGGGATTGCCGTCACCTCTGGCGAGCATTTACAGATGACCAGCACCCGCAACACCATGATTAATGCAGGCCAGCACCTCGATATCGGCGCGATGAAAAACCTCTCCATCACAGTTGAAAAGGCGCTGGGACTGTTTGTGCATAAAGAGGGGGCTAAACTGGTGGCCAATCAGGGCGATGTGGAAATCCAGGCTCAGCATAATACGCTGGCACTTTTCGCTAAACAGCAGGTCACCATCACCAGCAGCGAGGATGAAATCATCATCACAACCCCGAAAACGCTGACACTCAACGGCGGGGGATCCTATCTGAAGCTGAGCCAGAGTGGGATAGAGCATGGCTCGGCAGGGGATTACATTGTGAAGGCTCCGCGCTACCAAGTGCCGATGAGTGGCGCGTCATTGAATACAGAAGTGCCTGTCTTTGACAAAACTTCCCTTGAACTTCTTCCCCCTGAAACAGATGGCAACATGTCACGCTAAGGATTGCTGGAATGAAAATATGTTTCCCGGTACGTAAACAGAATGGAAGTGAGTACACCACTCTGGACGAAATGATGGGGCTGATCGGCCGTGAGCCTCACGGTTCCTGGCTGGCGGGTGCTAACTGCTTATGGCATGGCGGAATTCACGTCAGTGCCGTATCTGCCCCCGGTTCGGTACTGACGCCGGATAATGTAGAAACAGCAGTCCCTTTGCAGTGTATGGCAAAGGGAGAGGTGGTGGCATGGCGTCTGAACAAGGATTATCTGACAGCAGATTACAACGGCAAAGAGCTGCGTTACTCCACTACATTTGTGTTGGTGAAGTCCATTTGCAAGCCCGATCCGGAAAAAGAGAATAGCTGGCTGGAGTTTTATTCGTTGTATATGGGACTTGCGCCCTTGTCTGCCTTTCCAAAGGGGAAATGCTTTAAAGCGAAAACAACGGTTGCACAGCGTAAAGCGGATAAATTTGAGAGTAGCGCCTCAGCTGATGGGGTCTCTGTTGCTCCGACAAAGTCCGGACAAATCAAGAAAGACCAACGGATCATTGTGTTGCAGGAAAAACAGTTTCGTAATGGTGATAAGACTCAACCTTTCGGTCTCGCAAAAAAACTGAATCGCGATGGTCAGGCTGAAGGGGATACATTTTGGGTTACGGTAATGCCTGAATACATGGAGCCGGATGGCGAGCAATATTTACAGATGCCCGTGTGGATGCAAAAGGCGGTGGCTCATGGAAAATTTGATGAGGTAGTGAAACCGCCGACAACGCTGGGAATAGAAGCGGGCGATGCCATTGGTTTCCTGGGTGAAGATATTGCGCCTGTCGGCAAGAGCAATGTAGATTCCTGTCACTATGCCCATATTGAGGTTATCAGTACCGACCCGCGGATGTCGAATTTTCTGAATAATCCAGCTCAGGTTACCCACGGAAAACAATATATTCAGGTCCTGTCAGGTAAGTCACTTTATCAGAAAACAGGAGAAGGGAAGGAGAGTATATTTAAATCAATGTCGTGCATTGTTTTAAAAGATGGAGGGATAATTCTCCCGCGCGATAAGTGTAATCCGCTTGAAGATAAAGACGGTAAAACATGGTTTGAAATCAGTCCGCATAGCTGGATTGCACAGGCAGATGTAAAAGAGCTGCATCAGTATGACCTGAAAGAATTGGGATTCACCACTTTGGAAGAAGGCCCCTCGCCCGATGTATCGAAGTCTATGAGCGAGAGCTGGGTAAAAGGAGCATTTGACTGGTTTTCTAAGCAACTAGGTCAGGATCGGGGCATACAACAAAAGCAGGTATCGACCTTTTATAACAATCTGGTCAAAAAAATAGATGCAGACGGTGACGGCGAAATTACAGGAAAAGAGCTGTATAACGCGGTACATCACCCGGAAATGGGCGTCAGGGACATCGCGGCCCGCCTGATAGTGAAGCACGACAGTGAATGGTTTGGTGGTAGCAGCCATCACCGTTGGAGCATATTTTTCCAGAATTATGACCCGCTACGTATTGCTTATGCGAAAAAATGGCTGGACGATATGGAATGGATGAGCAAGGTGGATGCATTCAAGAGCGGAGCGCCAGTGTGGCATTTTCATCCGGTGATGTTTATGAATGCATTGGAAGATGTGTTTGAGGATATTATTACATTAGAAATGATCGTTGCTGCAAATTTGGAATTAGATATAGTGCAATGTCAAGTAGTCCTCCCTTACGTAAATAAATATGCACGTAGTTACAAAATGACAGATAAAAAGGAAATCGCCCATTTCTTGTCACAAATAGGGCATGAAAGTGGTTTTAAGATAGTTGAGGAAGATTTAGGAAGGTATTCCGCAAAACGGATGAGAGAGATCTTTGGATGTAAGGGGGGGAAAAAGAATTATAATTCCTCGACGGATTCTTGTTCACTGGGGCAGTTAAGGGCTAAATTATGGACACAAGAAAGCCATTATGCAGGGAATGCCAGTAATTTAGGTAGTTATGTTTATGCTAGTCGAATGGGTAATGGTGATGAAGCGAGTGGAGATGGATATACATATCGTGGCCGAGGTATGATTCAATTAACTGGGAAAAGTGCCTATCAAGATTTTACTCGGACCCACAATAAAATGAATCCCTCTGATTCCAAGGATTTTGTAACTAATCCTGAGCTTATTATTACTGATATTGAATATGGAGTAGAGTCAGCATTTGCATTCTGGGTAAAGAAAACTAATAGTAGTGGCGAGCATTTAAAAGAGCTAGCCAAACACTCAACAGTTTCTGTTGTTACGCAAATTGTAAATGGCGGACAGAATGGATATGCTGATAGACTTAAGAGATATAATAAAGTAGCCCCTCTTCTTGGCCTTAATATAGAGTTGGAGTGATTGTTTATGATTAAGCATTTCATTATTATTGTTTTTTGTATACTATTACCATGTCAAGCAGCTACCAATGTTGTTCAAGGGCCATTTTCTCTAGATAAAGCTAGTAATATAACCATCTCTTTTATCAGAGAGAAGGATGAGTCTATTTCATTGGTTAAACATAGTGGATTAAAAACAAAGCCCATTGATAGTTATCAGGTGTATGATGGAGTGCCTGAGGTCGAGACGGTTTTTTTTACACCAATAGATGATATCAAAAATGTGATTGTTCTTGTGTCTTGGGATGAGGAAAATATAAATGCTAAGCATTATAAAACCTTTGCATATAAATACTATAATGGTGAACTTTTAGCAAATGAGAAGGTATTAAATGATAAAAACCTGTCTGGCTATGATGGGTACAATTCATCAGGTCTTATCTTTAACTATAAAAACGCAGAGTCTATAAAGGAATATTTAAAAGGGACAGTATTAAATTGAATGCAGTGGTGTTGCTTGATGTTAATGAGTTTTTATTCATTGGTATTTAATGTTTATAATGCCTTCTTGTTTATGTATTTATGTTTTCACAGTTGGCTTTAGCGACAGAGATTACTTTTCCTAGTAATTCCACAAATTAGTAGAACATGTATTTCTCAATGAAAGCACCTATGACTTTTTCATGAAGCTCAATCGAGCGTGAGAAACAGATTGTTTTACGCGTGAGGCATTTGATGCGGGTACGCAGTGTCAGGTTGTTGCGCTCAATGCGCTGGGTGAATATTTTGCCCGTCAGATGATTATCTTTGGGCACTTCTCTGGCATAACTATCCCAGTTATCACAGGTTATCATGCCAATACTGAATGGCGTCAACAGCGCTAGCAATTCCCGGCAGGTTTCATCAGTACGAGGACCAAAGGTGTGGGCCACCACACCGCCTGTTTTCGTATTGTAGGCATACCAGAGCCAGTGTTGCCGGGCCTTGCTACCCACAAAGGCCCATTGTTCATCCAGTTCACAGATGAGCGCGACATACGCATGGGTGACTGGCGAGGTCGTTATTCGCTTTGGCTAAAGTACGGATAACAATATTGATGCCGATTTTCAGCACTCTTGCACTATCCCGAACGCCAGCACCGTTGAAAGCCATTTAGGTAATCTGGTCTTTAACTCCAGGTGTTCTGGCCTCATACGTATAAGTGAGCAGGAATACGCGATGGCACTCACGGCATCGAAAGCGGTTACGGCCTTTAGGGTTCTGCCCATGACGGTAAACCAAGGCTGACTGACAAACGGGGACAATGAACTGTGATAGTGGCCAAAGGAGTACCTTAAAAGCCCGTATTATTCATGACGCATCAACCAATTGGAAGCATTACCACATCACTTTAGTAAGTACACTCATGGGGTATATGATTCTCAATCCGATATTTCTAATCCTGAAGCAGGTGGCTATGGTGCTATATCAGTTCAGTATCCTAAAATGATAAGTGCTTACGGATTAACTAAAAGAGCAGTATTAATGTCTGCGTCATGGGGGAAGTTTCAGATACTAGGTTATAATTATTCTGCCTCTGGCTCTTCGTCTCTAGCAGCGTTTATAATGGCAATGTCTGAATCAGAGAGAAACAATTAAAAGCATTTGTCGACTTTATTAAGTTTGATGCCACCGAGCTAAAGTCTATAAGAGATAAAGATTGGTTAACGTTTGCGCGGACGTATAGTGGTAAGGTGCAATATGATATGACAGAAGAATGGAGAAAAACTATGAGACTAATAAAAAACAAAATTAATTTTTATGTTTTCTTATTGATGGTCTTTTCCACTCCATTGCTGGCGCAAGATGAGTGTTTTTCTTGCAACACTATAAAAGTTGTTTCAACGTTAAGTATGGAAAAAACAATTAATATACAGGATGGAGGGTAATAAAGGCCGGTTTGAATTTGGCTCAAATGCTCCTGCATATAGTGAATTTCTATTCAATCATTACTCAAGGTTTCAAGTTGATTGTTTAATAATAAGTTTTATTAATGGTGATTGTGAATATTCAACATTTGGCAATTATGAGAGTGGCAAAGAAGAAAACGGTATTTCCGTGCTAAATATAAAATAAAAAAAGGAATATAAATACAATCGTATCAAAATTAAGGCTTATAATCTTAGCGATTTGACCGAGAAATTACAATGTAATAAATCCAATGTTTTTGGTTGTTAGGGCGGTATTTAACTAAAGGTTAAAGATACGCACCAGAATAATTATTGTTTATTTGAACTTTGTGGATTCGCATTAGGATATGAAAAGTGAGACCGAAGCTATTAAAAATAATATGTCTCAATGATGGCTCAGTTGGAAAAAATACCTGAGCGAGTTATAAAAAAAATGCAGTCAACATTGCTCTTCTTAATAATCACTGAGTTTTTTCAGTTAAAGGATTTATAATGCAAGGAATTATCCGTATCGGTGATAAAACCACTCATGGCGGTGCCGTTCAGTCTGGTTCCGATGCCATGATTTTTGGCGGTCTCGGTGTTGCCCGTAAAGGCGATAAAGTCTCCTGCCCGATCCAAGGCCATGGGCCGACGACGATTGTGGAAGGTAATCCGAACTATCTGGACAATGGTATTCCTGTCGCATTCCATGGCCATAAATGTGCTTGTGGCTGCACACTTATTACGTCACTGCCGGATGCGCTGGTCGGTTAATTATGCCTGTCAATCTTGATGCAATCCCGGATAAAGCACCGGATATTACCCGACCTGCCACCGCTCGCTGGATAATCGCTGGTATCGTGATTTTTCTCATCGGTGTGGGTATGACGCTCTGGTTCTGGTCAGGTGACAGCGCCGGTTTCAAATTCTGGTTTATTGCAACCTGTCTGCCCACCCTGGTTTGGGGCAGCGCTTTTGCATTACGCCGGATAGCTTACAAACTGGAGCGGATCGGTACGGACTCATGGAATAAAGAACGGGAAAAGTTGATTGCATCAGAGACAACTCGGGGGCAGCGTTCTACCTGGCTTGTTGGTGAATACCTGATTAATGCGCTGGAAACTGACGGGATGAAAACGCATCTGGTCGCCGTCAAAAGGTCCCCCATTCTTGAACCTGTCCTCGCGAGAGATAACATGAGTGTTCTACGGCATTCAGCCTTACCCGATAGAGGAAAACCTGCTGATATTCTGGATAGTTATGTGGCTGATATTTGTGGCCATGCCGCGAATATGTTGGCGCGTCTTCCGACTGATATGCCGTGTTATATCGCATTCGACGCCTGTGACAGTGTTGCAGATATCACGGATACGTTGATTTCAGGTATTCAATATCCGTTGCGCAGGATCCGTAACCTCTCGGGTTTTCGCATTCTGGATTACTGGCTTGACCGGCATCATGATATTCCCAGCGCACTGCTGGTTATCAGTGCACAACTTTATGATATTCCGCCACAAGACAGTGGTGAGTCTATCACCATCATGTTAGTGAGCAACCGCCGACTTCCAAAGATGTCTTCATCCTCAGTCCGGATCCATCGCCCACAAATCAGCAAAGACGGCGACCTCCCCGGCGCTCTGAACAACGCGATGCTCTGGGGGAAACTGGCTAAAACTGCACCGCTCAGAGGCTGGATCACCGGGGGAAAGATGGCAAGTGAAGATACCTGGAGTCAGGCCTGTGCGACTTATGCCCCAGAGCTCACGGCACAGCGTAATGTCAATATTGATACTGTCGCCGGTTATGCCGACACGGCAGCCCCATGGCAGTCCGTGATCCTGGCTGCCCGCCAGTGCCATGCTGACGAAGAACCGCAAATAGTGGTCGTGGAATCAGCACCTTCTTGTCACCAGTTATGTGCTGTGACGCCAGAAAAATCATCAGGAATTGTGTAAATCAGTCATGAAACTCTCATCCGTTATTGGCTCTGTCGCTCTATTTTTAATATGTATTATCCTGATTACTGCCGGTATTTTCTGGTACTGGCCGGAGGCAGCGGCGCATGTGACGGGATTCGGTCCTTACGACGCCTCGGGGATCGCCTTGTATTGTGCGTTACTCGTAATCGTTATTGGGAGTATTGCCTGGGCGGTGGAACGCATGTTCGAACGCGCAGGAAAAACCGGTCTGCATGTCCGCTGGCATAAAAACCAGCAGGCAGACAAAACAGATAGCCTGTCTGAATATCACACCGATGAAGGGGGGGCACAGTTTGCCCCAGAATTACTCACCGAACACCTTCACCTACGCTATGGCCGCTTCTGGAAAAGTAAAGTTCGTATCCTGCTGGTACAGGGCGACAGTGCTGACATTGAGAAAGCTGCGCCGGGGTTAACCCGTGATGTGTGGCAGGAAGGCGATGGTATTGTTCTGGTTCACGCAGGGGATGCGCAGTCGCTGCCGGATGAGATGTTTTTGTCCGCACTTAAACAGGTGCGACCACGCCGCCCGCTGGACGGCATTGTCCACGTCCTCAATACCGGCTCACTCCCCTCTGTCGCTGAATGTGATGCTTTTTTACGCAACCGCCAAAGGGCCGACAAATTGCTGGGCTGGAAGGCCCCCGTCTGGCTGTGGCTGACAGATAAAGCATATGGCGCACAGGAAGCCGGAGAGCTAACGGCAATAGGTACGCTACTTAAGCCGGGCGTGATGCCAGAAGAGGCACTTTCTTCTCTTGATGAACTGGTTCCCCGGTTGCGTAATGCCGGGATGGCGCAGATATTGAACGACACCCGTCATGACTGGCTGTTGCGACTCTCTTCCCGCCTGCAAGGTGAATTGAAAGCCCGACTGACCGTTTTATTGAACGGGCTGATGCAAGGCGCTGCCTCCTACCGTCTTCGTGGCATTATGCTCAGTCCGGAACTGGCGGGTGCTGATATGGCACCACATGTCCGGCTGAGCAGCCCCGCGTGGCAGGCCGTGGTAGAAGACAGTCAAAATGCTGTCGCAAAAAAAACCACTTTCGACGGGCTGAAAGTGCTGCGTCTGTTGCTTCTTGCTCTGGCTGCTCTTTGGGCTGCCGGTACGCTGTTGTCTCTGAGCGTAAACCGGACGCAAATTTATCAGGCGCAGGAAACCGCGCGTATTGCTGCCGATACGCAACAACCGTTGCTCGAGCGTCTGCGTAATCAGCTTATTCTCCAGCAAGCCATCGCCCGCCTGCAAAATCGCGAAGTCAACGGGGCTCCTTGGTATACCCGCTTTGGACTTAATCAGGACCACGATACGCTGGCCGCACTCTGGCCGCTGTATACCCGCAATAATAATGAACTGATGCGCGATGCCACCGCACACCATCTTCATCAGCAACTGGATGCCTTTGTAAAACTGCGTCCTGCCAGTGAGGGCAGGATGCAGGGCACGCAGCGTGCCTACGACCTGCTTAAAGGCTACCTAATGTTGTCTCACCCAGATAAAGCAGATGCGGTTTGGTTGTCGAAAAATATGATGGAGTCCTGGCCGACGCGAGAAGGCGTACCGCAGGGGGTTTGGCAGTCATTGGCACCCAAGCTACTGGGCTTTTATGCCCAGAACCTCCCGATGCATCCTGAATGGAAAATAAAACCTGACACCGAACTTATTAGTACCGTACGCCAAATCCTGCTCAAACAGATAGGGCAACGTAATGCCGAGGCGGGGTTGTATCAGGAGATGCTCAAGCGTATCTCCAGTAACTGGCCTGACTTAACGCTGGCTGACATGACGGGTGACACTGACGCGTCAACCCTGTTCAGTACGGATGAAGTCGTACCGGGCATGTTCACCCGCCAGGCATGGGAAGATCAGGTTCAGGGTGCCATTGATGAGGTAGTGAAAACCCGACGCAATGAAATTGACTGGGTTCTGACGGATAAAACGCATCAGCCGGACAGTGAAATGTCACCGGAAGCCTTGAAAACACGACTCACCGAACGTTATTTTACCGATTTCGGTAATGCCTGGCTGAATATGGTTAACAGTATTCAATGGCATGCGGCAAGCTCACTTTCCGAGGCCATTGCCCAGTTAAATTTGGTAGCTGATGTACGTCAGTCACCGTTGGTTGCCCTGATGAATACGCTCTCCTGGCAGGGGAGAACCGGCCAAAAAAGTGAAGCACTGGCGGATTCTATTGTGGATTCAGCCAAAAAACTGATTAAGCGCGAAAAGCACGCACAGCAATTCATACAGCAGGCTCAGGGGCCTCGTGGTCCACTGGACGGTGTATTTGGCCCACTGTTAGGTGTTATGGAAGGAAAAGACGGCACCGGTAATAACGGTAACCTGAGTTTCCAATCGTGGCTTGCCCGTGTCACACAGGTGCGCCTCAAGCTTCAGCAAGTCACCAGCGCACCCGATCCACAAGCTATGTCACAGATGTTGGCCCAGACCGTCTTTCAGGGAAAAGCCATCGATCTGACTGATACCCGCGACTACGGCAGCCTGATGGCAGCCAGCCTTGGGCAGGAGTGGAGTGGCTTTGGTCAGGCGCTGTTTGTGCAACCACTGGATCTGGCATGGCGTCAAGTGTTGGCTCCGGCTGCGGGTAGTCTGAATGTCCGTTGGCAGAGCACAATTGTTGACCAGTGGAATAAAGCCTTTGCGGGTCGTTATCCTTTCAAATCGACCGGCAGTGATGCCTCGCTGCCGCTACTGGCTCAGTTCTTGCGCAGCGATTCCGGGCGTATTACTGCATTCCTAAAAACCAACCTCGGCGGCATCCTGCATCAGGAAGGTAACCGTTGGGTGGTAAACCCGGCGGCCAGTCAGGGAATGAGTGTCAATCCGACGTTCCTCACCGCGATTAACCAGTTGGCTGAGCTTTCAGACATCGTTTTTGCTCAGGGTGATGCCAATGTTCATTTTGAGCTGATGGCGCGTCCGTCCAGAGATATTGCCCGAATGCAGATGACGATTGACGAACAGAGCCTGGATTACTTCAACCAGATGGAAAGCTGGCAGAGCTTCACCTGGCCTGGGAATAGCTACTATCCGGGCGTGCAGTTCAGTTGGCGCAGTGTCAGCACCGGCATGCGGTTGTATGCCAATAATCAGGGAAACTGGGGCTTGATTCGTTTACTCGATAAAGCACAGATCACACCACTGGACAGCGGTCGCACCCAACTGGTGTGGAAGACACCGGACGGCAATACACTCAAATTTATTTTGCGCAGCGAACTTGGTGACGGCCCGCTTGCGCTACTGAAACTTCAGGGATTCCGCTTGCCGGAGTCGATCTTTAATGTTGCTCCGGGTGAAGAGAGCGTGGACCAAGCGGCGAAAGAGGGTGAATAACCGTGATGATGAGCTACAGGTCGAAGGGAAATTGATGAACGAGATAAACCGACGAGGGAAAGTATGAGTTCACCGGAAGCACTGTTATCCGTATGCGCCACCGATGAGGCTGATCAGCAGCAGTTGCTCAGCCGAGCGAAAAGCGCCTCATCACTCTGGGATAACTGGTTACTGCCAATCAGTTCCGAATCAGAGACCGGTGAAGACCCTGCTTATAATGATGATTTTCAGTCGATGCGAGAGGAGATCAATAAGCTCTCAGGGACTAGCCCTGAATTATTGTGCCAGTTAGCAGAGAAACTCCTTTGCCAGACCGCCAAAGATATCCGCGCGGTGACCTGGTACATTCAGGCCCGCCTGCATCGTGACGGAGAGAAAGGGCTGGCAGAAGGTTTGACTTTGCTGGCCGCGATGATAACTCGCTTCGGTTCCCTCTGCCATCCCCTGCGCCCGGCGGCCCGTAAAGGCGCGCTGGAGTGGCTCAACAGCGCCAAGGTTCTTGACAGTCTCATGCTCTGGCCGGAAGTGGCGCGTGAGGATGCCGGATTGACGGCCGGTGCCCTTAGCCTGCTGCATACGGCAGTCAGTGATTGGCCAGAAAACGAACAACCTTCTTTTGTGGGCTTGTGCTCCGCACTTGAAACTCGTCTGGCGCGATCCGGCGGCCTGGATGTCATTATTCCGCAAAACAGCAGCATTCAGGATTCAGTATCCACTCCGGGTACCCGCAATTCACCACAGTTGTCAGCCGTTCAGTCTGGCCGTGATTTGCTGGATCAGGCTAAATTACTTTCCCGCTGGCTCGGAGAGCAACCGCAGGGTTGGCTGGCATCCCACCGTTTGATGAAAACGGTACGTTGGGATACGGTCGACCAAATCCCGCCGCTGGATGCCAGTGGTCGTACCCGACTTCTGCCGCCAAAACCGGAGTATCGTGCCCAGCTTAAACGCCTGTACCGTCAGCAAAGTTGGGCATCTCTGGTCGAACAGGCCAGTCAGATGTACTGCGAAGGTGTTAACCACTTCTGGCTCGACGTGCAATGGTACCTCTGGCAGGGACTGAGCCACGCGGGGCAGCCTTGGGATGCATGGTCTGAATACATTGTCCTTGATCTGCGTTTGTTCCTGAAGCGTCTATCTGGCTTGGAAACGTTGGCCTGGAATGATGGTACCCCGTTTGCAGATGAGGTCACGTTGAGCTGGATAAACGAGAAAGTACGCGAAGATACCCTGGTCTTCCATGATGAATCAGCAAGCGTTGCCAGCAGTCAGGCTGAGGATGTGCTCACGTTAGAAACTGAGGCGATGGAAAAGGGCGATAGCGAGGGGCCTGAGTCGGCAATTGCCTGGCTTCAAACACGCCCTGGTCTGGAGTCTCCTCGTCACCGCTGGTTACTGCGGCTGCTGATGGCAAGGGTGGCCGAACAATACGGGCGTAACGACATGGCGTTGCATTTACTTGGCGAGCTTGCGGTAACAGGCCCACACCTGACGCTCAATGACTGGGAACCTGCCTTACTGTTTGAAGTGCAGGCGCGCCGCCTGAAATTACTGCGCATGAAAGCCAGTCGCAGCGAGTCTGATAAAACCCGTCTGACACCGGAAATGGATGCACTAATGGCGGGTCTTATCTCCATTGATCCTGCCCGGGCTATGGTGCTCTGTGGCTGACCTTATTTTTTCTCTGATGATTTCCAGGAGCCTCGTGCATGGATGATTTAACGCTGCGCTACTATGAGGCCGAAATGCGCTATCTGCGCGAGGCCGGTAAAGAATTTACTCGCGCTCATCCAGATCGGGCAGCCATGCTCAATCTGGATAAACCGGGCGCACGGGACCCGTATGTGGAGCGCCTGTTTGAGGGCTTTGCCTTCCTGATGGGGCGGATGCGCGAAAAACTTGATGACGACCTACCGGAATTGACGGAAGGGCTGGTCAGCCTGCTCTGGCCACATTACATGCGCACTATCCCGTCTCTGGCGATTGTAGAGTTTGCACCTGACTGGCGTAACCTGCGCCAGACCGAATCCTTGCCAGAGGGCTTTTCTATTTTGTCCCGTCCAGTGGGGCCGCATAAAACAAGTTGCCAATACCGCACAACTCGAGAAATCGCGCTTCAGCCGTTGTATCTTGCCGATGCCCGATTGCATACGGAAAACGATGGGCGCTCTGCTATCCGGCTACGCTTTGAATGCACGGAAAAGGTGGACTGGACTAAAGCGGGGATAGATAAGGTTGCCATCTACCTTAATGCAGAAAGTCCGGTCAGTTCTGCTTTGCATCTGGCGTTAACCCGTAACGTGCATGCTATGCACGCCCGCCATGCAGGGACGCGCACCGAGCGTCGAACGTTTGATGGCTGGTGCAAACCGATGGGCTTTGATGATAAGGACCGGCTGTGGCCAAAAGCCGAGACTGCCTTCAGCGGATATCAACTGTTACTGGAGTATTTCAGTTTCCGGCCGAAGTTTATGTTTGTGGAGTTGCACGGGTTGGACACTATCGGCCTGACGCCGGACAGTAATTGGTTTGAAATTGACATCGTGCTCAACGAAGCCTGGTCGTCTGACCTGCCGTTTGAAACCGAGAGTTTCCGTCTGCACTGTGCGCCGGTTATCAACCTTTTCACTCTGGAAGCGGACCCGCTGACACTCAACCCGCTTGATAATGAATACCTCCTGCGGCCGCTGCGCCTTCAGGATGGCCATACCGAAATCTACAGTGTGGACAATATCCACGGTGCGGTAAAAAACGGTAAACACGCTTATGTGCCCTTTACCAGTTTCCGTCATCGGGGTGGCATGATGCGTCACGATGCGCCAGAGCGTTATTACCATACTCGAGTAAAACGGGGGGCATCTGGGTTGTATGACACTTGGCTTATCCTCGGCGGACGTTCCTTTGAAGTGGAGCAACTGGCAGAAAAACCGGAGTCACTCTCCATGCGTATCACGGGCACCAACGGTCAACTCCCGCGTAAAGCGCTGGAAAGTACCCTGCTGGACCGGGCGGTAAAAGCCGGAAAGGTGCCGGTCAGAGTGCTTAATCTCTCAGCACCGAGCTTGCCGCTGTACCCCCCGGCGAATGACCGTTTTCACTGGCGGGTGATGAGCCACCTGGGCTCAAACTTCCTCAGCATGATGGACAATCCCGAGGTGCTGCGGGGTACTCTGGCGCTGTATGACTGGACCGATGATGAGATGAATCGCCGCCGTTTGGAGGCGATTGTGGCGGTGAAGCATACCCTTATCCGCCGCTTTGAACAGGGATTTATGCTTAGGGGGGTGGATATCGAAGTGACCCTTAATATGGATAATTTTACCGGCGAGGGTGATGTGAATCTGTTTGGTGAGATGCTGCATCGCTTCTTCGCACTCTATGCCGATATTCATCTTTTCAACCAGCTCACACTGGTGCTGCAACCTACAGGGAAACGATTGAGATGGCGCGAGAACCACAGTCAGCACGTACCGGGCTGACACAGGCATTAAGTAACAATATCTGGCGCGTCAACTTTTACCGGTTTTGCCAGTTGTTAGAACAGGATTCGCCGAACTCGCCTTTATTGGGTACGACCAGTCATCCGGGAACCGATCCAGTGCGCTTTCGCCCGTGGCCGGGAATGGGGTTTCCGGTCAGCGAACTGAAACAGATTGAAATTGATGAAGATAATCCAGACCTACCGCCCACCGTGCGCACCACCTTTCTCGGGATGTACGGTGTGGACTCTCCTTTGCCGGGTACCTATCTGGATGATATCTCTCAGCGTCGGGAGGGGCATGAAGTCCTAACCGCATTTCTGGATATCTTCAGTCACCGCATAACCACCCAGTATTACCGTATCTGGAGAAAGTACGCGTATCCCGCCACGTTCGAGGCCGGTGGCACCGACGCAACATCGCAGTGTTTGCTGGGGCTGGTGGGGTTAGGCATTCCCGGTACGGCTGAACACGTCGCCACGCCGGTCTCCCGTTTTCTGGCGCTGCTGGGCACCATGCGGTTACCCACGAGAAATGCTGAGGGGATCCGCGCCTTGGTCAACCTGTTGGCCCCGAATACTGAGGCCACGGTTATCCAGCATGACCCGGTAAAAATCCATGTCACCCGACGCAGTGGTCTGGGGCGGGAAAATCGGGTTTCGCTGTCGCAACGGGCGACGCTGGGCAAAACAGCCAAAGAGGCTAATAGCCGGGTGCGGGTCACGCTGTTCACCCGTAACCCGGCTGAGGCGGATGGCTGGCTCCCTGGTGGAGCGCTGCATACCGACCTGCTGGCACTGATGCGGGTCTATCTGGGCTATCGCAGTGATGTGCGATTGCGACTTACTGTCCCCGTCAAACTGCTGCCTGAGCCCCGGCTAGGAAAGGGCCGACGCATGCAACTGGGGCGTACTGGTTTGCTCGGTTTGAAGGACGGAAAACTCAGTGATAACAGACAATTGTTGACTGTCAGCTTGGGCAGCTATGAAGGGCTAACCTGCGAACTTTTACCTCCAGCAGAAGACGGTCATTACCGTTTTGAATAACCCCAATTTTCATTAGTTAATATACCCAAAATAATTCGAGTTGTAGGAAGGCGGCAAGTGAGAGACAAATCGGTCGGGAACCGATTTGAACAGCATTTATGCTAGCCCGCAGCCAACGCACATGTAGCTTGAAGTATGACGGGTATAAATAAAAGGAATTCCTGAATGGCAACAGTAATCGGCTGGCGGATATTTGTGCTTACCCTCTGTAGCCTGCTTGCAGGCTGCGGTCTAACCCAGACAGTCAAGGACGGCACGGTCAGTATGACGAAATCTATTTTTTACAAACAGATAAAAACGCTTCACCTGGACTTTTCCCCTCGTGCGGCCATCAATGCCGATGGTGAACAGACGCCGCTGGCGACCATGGTTCGGGTGTATCAGCTTAAAGACCGCAAAAATGTGGATTCGGCTGACTACCAGACCCTGCTGCGTCAAGCGGATACGGTACTTAAAGACGACATTCTGGCCTCTAAATCGGTGTTGGTTATGCCAAAGGGCAACGTCATGCTGGATATGCCGATGGATGAGAACACGCAGTTTGTCGCCATCATCGGGCTATTTAACCGCCCAGATATGAAAGATGACACCTGGCGTCTGGTGCTGAGCCGTAAAGACCTTGACCCGGATAAACCGCGCATCATTGAACTGGGTAATAGCGGGTTCGTTCTGGTTCCGCTGAAGGAGTAATGTAATGGATAATGGATTACCACTTTTTAACCGGCAGTCCCGCTATGTGCTGGACATTAATAACAGCACAGTGACACCTGACGTGTTGCATCTGCGGGGCCGTGAGGCACTGAGCCGCCCCTTCTCTTGGGATATTGAATTTACCACTGAGCAGGCGAATATTGCCCCTGAGCAGGTACTGATGAAGTACGCCACATTGCGGATGCGTTACGGCAAAGTGGTTCACGGTATTCTCACTAGACTGGAATGGCTCTCCAGCTCTGCTGACCAGTCGCACTACCGTGTCACTCTCGAATCACGTTTGGCGCTGCTCTCCCGCAGCCGGAACTGTGCGATTTTCCAGAACCAGTCAGTGCCTGACGTGGTTGAGCAGGTTCTCCGTTACCATGGGTTGGAAGGCGCGGATTTTGAGTTTCGCCTCGAACGCACCTACCCACCGCGTGAGTTGATCACCCAATGGCGGGAAACAGATTTACAGTTTATTCAGCGACTACTGTCTGAGGTCGGTATCTGGTTCCGCTCTGAAATGGTGGATACGACAGAGCAGGAAACGGTGATATTTGCTGACAGCCAGCTTCATTACCAATTTGATGTGCGCCTGCCTTACAGTGAGCCGTCTGGGCTTGATGATGGTGCTATGGAATCCGTCTGGGAAGTGCGCAGTTGGCACGACGTGGTCACCGGGAGTGTGAATACCCGTGATTATAACTACCGTATGGCTGGCATGCCGCAGGATGCGACAGTCGCCGTCCGTAACGATGCCGTGATGAACGGCGAACACTATCGCTATGCCGCCCCCTATCGGCAAGCCGGTGATGACACTGACCCAGAAGCAGAAACCGAAAGTGGCGCATTTTATGCGCGAATTCACCACGAGCGTGAGCTGAATCAATCCGCCCGTATTCATCTGTTCAGTAACGCCTCCGCTCTGACGCCGGGCATGGTGCTGGAGCCACAGGGAAAGGTGATTGAGGCACTGAAAGAAGGCGTGGTCATCACACTCACTACTTTTCGCGCGTCCCGTGATTCCCGCCTGCACGTCTCGGTGTGGGGTATGCCGTATACCGAACGTTACTGCTTCCGCCCGCCGGAAATATCGCGCCCGGAAATTCACGGCACACTTGTGGCAAGAGTAGAAAGTCGAGAGAAAAACGACCTCTATGCCTGGCTCGATGATACCGGTCGTTACCGGGTAAAGCTGGACTTTGACCGTACTGGCACAGAGCAGGGATATGCCTATCTGTGGCTGCGAATGGCGAAGCCGTATGCCGGTGATACCTATGGCTGGCATACTCCGTTGATTGAGGGGACGGAAGTGGCAATAGCCTTCAGCAATGGTGATATCGACCTGCCGTATATTGCTTATGGGCTGCACGACTCCGAACACCCTGACCACGTTAACCGTGATAACCACAGCCGCAACATCCTCAGGACGCCGGCGAACTCGAAACTGCGGATGGAGGACCAGCGTGGTGAGGAGCACATCAAGCTCGCCACAGAGTTTGGTAAAACGCAGTTGAATACCGGTCATCTGGTGGATGCTCAGGGTAAATCACGCGGGACAGGCGCAGAGTTGCGAACCGATGAATACGGAGCAATACGCGCCACGAAAGGGTTGTTTGTCAGTGCGGATGCGCAACAGAAAGCCGCCGGTAAAGTGCTGGATATGGATGGCGCACTAAAAGAAATTGACCATCTTCAACAACAGATTACACAACTGGAAGCCGCAGCCGGGCAGGCCGAAGCGCTGAAGGCAGATATTGACAGCCAGATAGCGATGTTTGCGCAGCGGCTGAAACCGTTAAATGAGGTTATCCATTTTTCGGCTCCACAGGGTGTGGCGTTTGTCAGTGGTGAAGATATGCAGCTTACGGCAAGCAAGAATGTGGTGGTTAACGCCGGAGGCGATATCAGTGCAGGGGTTATGGGCAATATGACCGTGCTGACCGGTGAGAAACTGGGGTTGTTTGCACGCAGCGGGCAACTGAGCCTGAAATCGGGCGAAGGCCCGGTTGAGGTACAGGCCCAGAACGGCAATATGCGTCTGTTTGCCGAACAGAAACTCACCCTCACCTCGGCAGATGACATCTTATTTGCGGGTAAAAAACGCATCACCCTTAACGGTGGCGGCAGTTATCTGAAAATCGAGCCGGGGAAAATAGAGTACGGCACGACAAGCCAGTATGTGCGGAAGGTGAAAAGGACGGCGATGACGGCGACAGCGACAATGCCATTTCAGGCGGTGGCAGGGAGTGGTATTTGCCTCAGTTGCCTGATGAAGGCTGCGATGAATGGAAATGCTTTTGTGATAAGGGGGAAATAATGAATATCAGTGCATATGACTTCATCATGAGAGAATTAATGACTCGTCCTGATTGTTCTCTATTTGCTCTGGTTGACGGGCTACAATATGAACGTTATTTCGGTGAGGAAATTCAGAATGAAAAGGGTGTGGTCGTACCTTTTCTAAATATCTGGCCTGATTCACGAATCGCTTTTGCCGGTCCATGGTTGTACCGCCTGAATGCATCGGAACATCATCGAGAACAGCTAAAGCAACTGTCCGAGTTTTTGCCTGCTGTTTCATGGATTATTTCTAGAGGTTCTCTGGAGGATCTAGCTATCCACTTCAAACCTTTTCTGACCCTACAACTTCCGGACGGTCGCTGTGCATTTTTTCGGTTTTATGATCCACGTATTCTGGCTGAAATTGAACTTCTGCTGAATGAACCTGATTACGGTCAGTTTGTCAGAGGAGTTGAAGAATGGGTGTTTCAGGCGGATGGTGGAATGGTAAATGTGAAAGATAAGGCTAGTTATTACTTATGATAATAAAGATATCGCAGGAGCAGATTGCGCAACTTACGCAAAGAGAAAGTAATAATTATATAAATCGACTTTACCAGGTTATTGTCCAAAACTCACCTTCACTTAGCGGTGATAATGAATTGATGACAAGGCTAAAAGATGCGGATGCTTTCGTTAGTCAGCACGGTTTTGAAAACGAACTGGTGAAAACTGATTTTTTAATTATGAACGCTTTTGAACCCAACTTCTATAAAGCGGATGCAATGAAAGACTGGTTATTGAATGGCACAGAAAGCGTCGAGAACGAGTATATAAAGTACCAACAAATTAGGGAGAACCTCATGAAACGAGGAGGTGTATATGAGTGATATTGGAGGGACATTCCCTGTACCTGCAGGCAGAACAGGATCGTTTCCTCGAGCTGGGGGAGGCCGGCTGGGTGGCGTAATTGGTATCATTCAAAACCTAGACTCCGCCAGAGAAGCATACCTTGCACGGATGGAGGAAATAGAGAAAGTGAAGGCAGAGGCTGCGGCACTGACTAAAGAGTTAAGTGAGGAGGGATGCGAACAATGTGCATATACACAGGGGGAAGTAACCTTACAAAACATTGAGGGGTGGTCAGATGTAAGTATTGCTTACCAGTTTTATATCTGTCAGTTTCCAATTCATTTCTCTGCTATGAAAATACTGGAGTGGACATATGGTGTGGCCTTTGATGGTTTTGTTCCAAAGGAATGT
Organism: Yersinia sp. FDAARGOS_228; assembly: GCF_002073315.2. Classification (NCBI taxonomy): domain Bacteria; kingdom Pseudomonadati; phylum Pseudomonadota; class Gammaproteobacteria; order Enterobacterales; family Yersiniaceae; genus Yersinia; species Yersinia sp. FDAARGOS_228. Next base: position 3,752,984 of record NZ_CP020409.2, on the reverse strand, counting down.
GTACTAAAAGAAAGTAAGGCAAATTATGACCAGTTTTTTGATAGTAATGGGGATGTAAAATTTTTTATGACTATAAAAAATTTTGGAGATGGCCTTTTTATGAAGCAAGCAAGAGCACAAAATGTCAGTGCTTTTAAAGGAATGCCACCAGGTAAATTAGAGTGGTATTTCATGCAACCAATAAGTGCTAAGTATGCCAGGATTGAGTTTGCGGAGGAAGATTTAGCTATAAATGTCATATACAAACCAATGCCTTTAGATTATATAAAAAACATATTCCCTAATTAAGGAGTTGATATGCATTACAAAATTCAATCTTTACTCTACCGAAAGAATAATTTAACCTCATATCAATTATTCAAAGAGTTAAAGTATTTGATCGATGTCCTACCTACTTGGCAAGAGAAAAAACACAACTGGTTAATTGCTCATCCCTCAAGACGAATTATAGCTATTAATGAAATGGGTATTATAGAAGATGCATTATCCTATGTGGATTATTTAATTAATAATAATAAACCCATAAACATTGTTCTAGCTGATGAGAATGAAGATGATAGTATCATTACCATCTGCTATAAAAATACGCCAACAGTTTCGAATGAAAGATATTTATTGTCGGTAACTATAAAATATTTATCCAACTACAATGATGTCGATAGTTTTATCTATGTTTTTGATAAGATGATAAAGTATGACGGGTGGGCATTTAAATATATACTGTTAGATACTGAGCAGTATAGATTTAATCAACGCGAGGTTTTTGATGATAGATTACCAGTGGGCTGGATGCTATATTTACCATTGAAAATCACACGTGAGGATACACCCTCAGCATATAAATTATTTGATGTCGACAATGGCATTGGAACAATAGTTGTATCGAAAGATGAATTTAATGGTAAAAATAAAACTGATATAGCTTGTGCAAATAATGTGGAAATGGAGTTGGCAGCTAATGGACTGTTGCCTTTGATTAAAGGGATGTAACTATTATACATATGAAATATGATAATTATTTTTCTGCTGAGGACTTAAATGACGTTGTGGTTACATAATGCGATAAGTGATTCAGCGAATTTTATACCAGTATTGTCAGAGCTTAGTAGTATAGATAGGCAGACGTTTCATCAGGTTATGGAATGATTGTTTTTTTTGACTATGCTGGTGGGTTATGAAATATCAGTATAAATAAAAATATTAAATAATAATGAAAATTATTGTAATGATATACATTACTTATTAAGTCGTATACATCTGCAATGATATAGTTTTTCGCGTCATAATTTTCCATTGAGTAGAGTTATTGGTTGGTTTTCTGAAGGAAATATTGGATGTCATGATGTTATTTTATCATCCTACTCATGCATTAGGTCTGGTCATCATTAATAAAAATTAGAACTGTTGGCTGCTTATGAATAAATAAACTACCAGACACGCATTTGTGGCACTTTTTATAATCTGGAAACGCAGCAGATACAGGAGTTTAAGTATTGTGGTGTTTCATTTGATGGCTGGAAAGATAAACTGTGTCAGTTCTGGGAGGCGAAGGCACGATATGATCAGTTTTTCAGGGCTGATGGTACAAAAAAAGAATGGTGGAAAGGTGATGGAAGTGCAATTAGTCAGGCATCACGCCATCAAGCTGTTGCGACAGTAAACCAGCCGTTGAAAGTTGTTTGGATATTTATGCAGCCAATGAGTTATAAATATTTCTCTACTATTTTTTTTACATTGAAAGATATCATCGTTAGATGGGAGCCATTAATAATGGACACTAGATTTATTGTGAGATTTGATTTTCGAAGCCAAGTAGATGATATCGAATTCTCTGAGGTGTTGAGGCAATTTAATTTCATTGTAGAGGAAATTGATGATCTCTTTCAGACTAAAAAAAAATGGTATGAGCAGGGATATTCAAGAAAACAAGCCTTAAGCCAAGTTGCATTTGAAGATGGGACTATATCCGAACGAACCCATTCTAAATGGACTCGTAATTTTAATAAAGATAAACCGTTATTCATTGAAGGGGTGTGGGATGCAGGTGATGATGATCATAGTTGTGGAATTAGTTATAGAAAGATGTTTTATGATGAAAGAAACCGAGTTAGTGTAGAACTTAGTTTAGTACCGCAAAGTGAAAAGGTTACTTATTCGAACTTTGTGGTGTTTATATCACGTATAGCCAGTTTCTTTAACTGTTCTTATGTGAATGTAGATTCTAAAGGATATGGAGTATTAGGGAAGAATGTATTTCCTGATAGACTATATGTAGGTTGGATGCTGTATGTTCCTCATTTTATTTTGCCAGAGTTAATTCAGGAGGCAGCTAAGGTTATTCCTGTTATGGATGCTGATAAACCAAAAGGAACTATCATTGTTTCAACTGAAGATGTTTTTGATGGAAATAATAAAGAACATATAGGCAAGGCTAATGATGTTGAGATCAAACTTCTTGATCTGGGTTTTCTTCCTTTAATGACTGAACTTTAAATTTAGATTAATTAGCACTTCTGGGAGAAAGTATATCGAAAGAGGTGTTAGATCAGTATGGTGTCTGGAATCAACAATAAGTTTATTTTAAAACTAGTAATTTTTTACCTCGGTAATTATTGTTATAGCTTAGATTCGGCCTTGTACAATAGTACTCTAGATATTATCTTTCACAATATTGCAGGGTGATATTCATTTTTTCTATTTCATTGATTGCTAATCCTATTTAGCCTGTAAAGTTGCTTGCAATACTTATAATTGGTTTGTTTTTTTGAAGGGTAGGCTATTTACTTATTGTTGATGACACTCATTACGCCCTGTTAGGGTTATCTCTATAGGGATAATTGTAATGATTAGATATATTTTTGTGATTGGCTATTTATCCTTTTTTATATGAAGCTAAATTATATTAGGTAAGGTTTACTACTTAAATTTTCTTATTTTGAGTTTTTATGATGAAGTGTTCTTTCTTAAAAATAATGATAGTGAAAATTACTTTCTATAAGTTTAGTTGGTTATTATCTTGTTGTACTAATAATGATTAACGTAATATATTTTCAGTCAGGTAAATATATGGACCAAAACTCCCCCTCTCTATATGAAACTCTCACCGGTAATTTCACCGGTGATTTGCCACTCGACGTCGTGAGTGAAGAAGAACAGGTCATATTGTCGGTGCTGGATAATATCCAACGGATCCTGAACTCCCGGGCCGAAACAATTTCTCATTTACCTGATTTTGGGCTTCCTGATATGACCAAAATATTACAGGGCATGCCGGGGACAGCTCATCAGTTAATAGATACTCTCTCCGCTACACTGCTGAAATACGAACCGCGCCTGAAAAGTTTGCAGGTGCTGCTGCTGCCGCAGACTGCCCCCGGACATCTGGAGTATGCCATTGAGGCGGAACTGAAAGGGCTGGGACTGGTGCGTTACGGCACCGCATTTATGCCGGAAGGCAGGGTACTGATTCGCCATCTTAAACAACAACATTATCTCAATCCGGGCGACTCATTTTAACGCCTATTCAGGGAAGACAAACACATGATATCGAATACCGAGCGTACGGTTAAAACCGGCGGAGATCCCCGCCATTTTGCTGAATTTAGCGCCTTACGTGACGAAATCGGCAAATTACATCATCCCGCCCGCCCGGATGTTGACTGGGGGCGGGTCGAGCAGCTTTGTTTGGCGCTGTTTCGCCAGAATGGGGTTGAGTTGCAGACCACGGTAGATTTTACGTTGGCACGTACGCACATTGCCGGTCTTGCCGGGCTGTGTGAAGGGCTGGAGCTGCTGGCGGGGTTACTCTCCCATCAGTGGAGTGCATTATGGCCGCCGCAAACGCATGCCCGGGTGGCGTTATTGGCCTGGTTGAGTGACCGGTTGCAGCAAGTTTGGCGTACTATGACGCTGTGCTACGGTGACCTGGCTATGGTGTATCGGGCAGAGCGTGCGTTGGAACAACTGTGTACGCAGTTGCAAACGTTGGAACTTAAGCATCTAAGTAAATTGGACGGTGTGCGCCTGATGTTGCATAACGCCGCATTGCGGCTGGAAAGTGCCGAGGCCGCTACCGATACACCAGACCGATTAAGTATTCCGCTACGGCACACCACTCTCTCTGAACCCCAGCCACAACCGGCATTCGCGTCGGCTGCGGTCAGTGAACCACTGGTTTATATTGTCAACGAACCCGCCCCAACGCGTGTTCAGGTTGAATTGTCGCCGCCTTCGCCACCCCCACCACGTTGGAAGGCGGGCCACGGTTTTGTCGCCGGATTATCACTGATGGCCGTGCTGATGGCAGGGAGTTTCTTTATCTGGCAGTCGCTGTCATCTAATCCATTGCGCGAGGCATTGCTAACCAGTGTCGCGCCATTACCTGCGCCACTGGCAGCCAAATCAATCGATGAACTGAGAAAACAGACTTCAGATGCTGAGTTGGCACGATTGGCTGGCCCGGTATTGCAAGGCAGTGGCACACAGTTGGAACAACTGACACAGTTACCGCCGTTATGGATGCAGGTTAAGGGGGATGCCTTGCTATCTCAGGCGCAACAACTGTGGCCCGCCAGTCAAGAAGTCAAACGGTTGAGTCGCTTGTGGCAACAACAGCGAGAAGCCGGGGCGGCCCCGCTGGTGGAGTTAAAACACTATGCCTTGGCACAAGAGCGTTTGCGGCAACTGGCAGACCGACTGAATGGATTGGATGAAAAGAAGGGGCGTTATATGACGGTATCGGAGCTTAAATCGGTGGTTTTTGCGATTCAGCAACCACTGACACAGGCATTACCTCTGGAAGAGTTGTTGCGTCAGTATCAGGTGCAGTCCGAGTCAGGGCAAACCCCGTCTTCGGCACTGCGCCAACAGATTGACAGCCGGTTTACTCAACTGCTGAACCGCTATGCGTTGCTGGCCTCATCCTCTAACGCTCGGTAAACCTTCATTTATTAGGGAAGATAGCCTGGTGAATGGAAAGGATATCCTCTCAGAACAACTTTCTTTGCCGGACAGGTATTCGGTTGTTTTTTCGCATCTGGATGCGGTGGAGTATAGCCATTGGCGGATGTAAAACTATCCCATCCCAGTGAGTATCCAGACTCGATTAAAGCACGGCACATCGGCGTGCGAACACCATGCGATTATTGGTAAAAACGAAATCGGGCCCGCTTTATTCGCAAAAGGGTATGGTTTTGAGTGGTTTTTCGTGAACGAGGGTAAGCTGAAGAAAGAGATAACCAATTGATAAAATGCAAAAAAGCAGACGTTTGTAAACGTCTGCTTTCTTTAATTTGGCTCCTCTGACTGGACTCGAACCAGTGACATACGGATTAACAGTCCGCCGTTCTACCGACTGAACTACAGAGGAATCGTGTGAACGAGGCGAATAATAGCGAGGGTGGTGACGTTTGTCAAAGTAGAAAAACACTAAAAATGTGCGTTTGCTGAGAGAATGAGCTTATTGGCTTGTTTTTCAGCAAACTTGTTTGTTTTATCGTGAGTTTTACCGCGAAATGATGATTTTTTAATTAAGTTAGAGGCCCACATCCGTTAGGGTGGTGGGGCTGTCAGGCTTTTGCCCGCCATCAGCAAGGCATTCTTGCTGCCAATACGGTTAATAATCCACGGTGCGCAGAACATTAACAGAGCATTGACCAACTCGCCGATGGTGGTGACGTAACCGAATATCTCGATGCCGCGCTGTTTTGAGGCGAGAACGATTTAAAAAAGCCAGCAAATGTTACGGTGTAACTTTAACTAACTGACTGTTTTTTAGCTGATTGCCAGCATCATCGAAATAACTATAGTTCAAAGTTACTGCACCAGTGAGTGAGATAGGCTGCTGTTCAAAATGATATTGGCGCTCGGCAAATGGGGCGACCATCATGTCCATCTCTTGTGCTATCAGAAAACGTTGCTGTCGGTTTTCTAGCTGAATCTGGCCAAAAGAGACATAGTATGGAGTAGGGTTATGGGCGGTTAGAATGTATTCTCTATTTTTCTTCTGAAGGGTAAAACTGACTTTTTTCATGGCGTCAGCCGGTTTTGGCGTTAACCCATCAGGGCGATAGAATATCTTCATTTGGGTGTTCATCGCCATAGCAACCTGGGCCTGGGCATTGGTATTTTGTCGCGATTTAGGTGGGATTTCATACAAGTTTAGCCAATAAACAGACTCTCGATCCGTTGGCAGATCATCACCTTTATTGATAATGCGCAGACCCTGTGCCGCTCCTGCCTGCATTTTGAAAACGGCAGGTAAGACAATAAAGGGTGCTTTGCTTTGATCTGGCGTGCTGTCCACATCGCCATCATCAATCCAGGTCTGTACCACCACCGGGTAGTCATTGGTATTAGCCAACATCAAGGTGCGTTCGCGCGATTCGGGCTGATAAATCATGCGTGTTGAACCTGCCACTAAACCAGCCATGGTGTGTGGGCTGATACTCAATATCAGCAAAAACAGACAGAGGAGCCTCATTGTATCTTCACCAAAACGTAAGCCGTCGCATCGACCTTACCCGCAGTAGGGGTGCCGTTAGGCAGTTTTTTTAATGTAGCGGTAAAGTGATGTAAATAATTATTGTAACCTGCGCCATTGCTGCCATTAGAACTGGCCCCGGTAAGAACCGGATACCAACCTGCGCCAGTACTGGCGCTGCAATTGCTGGCACATCCGCCCCAACCAACAAAATTCATCGCCGCTCCACTGCTATCACTCAGGCTGATACCCACTCCCGTGGCAATATTTTTGTCAGTGCCATAGTTGTCTGATAGTAGATAACTCACGCCGCCGGCTGTGTTCACCAATCCGAGCCCTTGCGCCTTCAGATAACCCGGTAATGATGTTTGGATGCCCAGTGCAGTTTGCCCACTATTAATACCAGACTCAGTACCGGACTGGCATTCGATATCGACGGTGATATCTGCGCTACGTGATTGGTTATCGTTAAGTTCATTCACGGTAATAATGGGGAAAACCACATAAGGTGTGACGTTACGCACCACACAGGTATTTTTGCGTGTCAGGACTGAAACCGGCGCGGTATTCATGCCAAATGCCATATAGCGGCCACTTCCCCATGTTTGGTAATTGGTTGCTGAGTCATAGCCGGTTTCAGGTACTGGCATACCAGGCCCTTTGAATACCACATACCCATTGGGTTGATTGCAGGAATAGCTACCCGAATAGTTATCAGCCGCAGGACCAGAACATCCCCAACTGGAAGGGCCGGGCGTGCGGTCTACAGAACCCACTTTTTTTAGCTCAGCACGAATTTGGCTGAAATGTTTACCCTTAATTTGAATTTTATTCCCCACTACGTCGTACTTTCTCAACGGGACCTGCTGCCAGATGCGGGTGAATTCGACGCCAGTATCAACATGAATCAGTTTCAATGCAGTATAGGGGAAGAAAGTCTGAAAATAGTTATCACCCATATTGCTGTAGCCGCCGACATTACTGTCGCCATTAGTCGCAAAAACTTCAAATAAACTGTCTTTATCGGCCACATCACATTCATAGATAACCGCTTCTGGGTCTGACCAGAAACGGGCGGGTACTAAGCTGATAATGCTGGAGGCCAGGATTGAATCGACAGGCTGAATGTAATTACTGGTTATATTGATATTGCCTAATTGCAAGGACGCACCGTAGTTATCACCACCGATATTGGCACCTTTCCAAACACATTGTGCATAACTGGGTAAGCTGATGCTCAGTAATGCGAGTGAAAAGAATAACCCCATATAGTGTGAGAATAGGGGCTTGTATTGGTACAATCTGGTGTGGTGAGTCGTTATAGGTTTCATACTGTTTCTCTGATTCAATGCTGGGTAACGACACACAAGGCATCGAGTTTATATAACTGTTTATCGTTATTGGGCGTGCCTAAGTCGTAATCCAACTGGCAGCGTTCATTGGCTGCATCTCCCCATACGAGAATGAGCGTGCCACTCGCTCCTTCAGCTCGAACATAGGCCTGGCTGGCTTGACCGACCATGCCAACCTCATTCTGCTGTTGAGCAGCTTTGCCGCTCTCGGTGGTGGTGCTATACACCACTGCGCCCAGAGGCAGTTGGCTACCATCCGCCAGCCGGACAGTAATAAGCAGTGGATATCCACTGAGGGTGCGAAAAATGACTTTGACGGATGATCCGGCGTAGGGGGCAATTTGCCGTTCACCATCTTGAAGCTCAGTATTGAAATCCATACCATCAGGGCTGAGCGTGATGGTGTTGTAGCGATATGGGGTGAGTGTTGGCACCAGTGCATAGCCAAATCGATCAATACTTGAACCTTGCCCATACATCACTTTGGCTCCACTGGCCCCTTTGGCCTCGATCAAGGCAAAAGTATCGCTTAGATAGGGCCCTAACGTGACACCGCCGCTATGAAAGGCCACCGCACCACGGGCACTGGCTGAACCTTGCCAATAACCGGGGCTGCTGGACGCGCTGCCACTCAAACTGGTTGAGGGGAGCCGTTTCTGTAAGCTGCCACTAAAGGTATTTTCTTTAGTTTGTTCACTGCGGGCAAAATCCATACTGTAACTGGCGGACTGCTCCTCACCCATCACACCGGATAATGAGGTTTGATAGCTGGCACCACTAATCTTACTGTTGACGGCACCGGCCGAGATATAGGGTGCATGCGCACTACCCCCCAGTGGGAATGAGACGGACATTTGCACTACAGTTTCACTGGTACCAAGAATATTTGCGCCATTGGCCGCAGGCATGCCACTGCCGGGGTCGACAAAGTAAGTTTCGTTGCTGACCCCCCCGGTTTTTTGTCGCGAAACGGCAATATTCAAACTGGTATCGCGCCACAGGGTATTGGCATAGCCTAGTTGTAACTGCGAATCCCGCTTGCGGTCATTACGATAATCCTGCGATGAGGCGGTTAAATACAGTGAACCGTAGCTGTTAAGATTTTGATTCAGCGATATTTCTGCTCGGCTGCGTTGCCGATAAGTATCTGAGTTCCAGACTTTGCCATTGTTGGCTGCCCGTACTCCTAATACATCACTTAAATCACGATAACCTTCCGTGGAATAACGGTAACCCGCCACGGATAGCGTGGTATTGGTTGTTTCAAACATGCGGCTGAAGGAGACTCGCGCCATCCAGCCACTCTGTCGTTCACTCGCGGAATCGTTGCTATCAGATAGCCTGGCATTCGAATAGGTGGCATCCAGCCCTAAAGCACCAATATAGTGGGTAAACACACCACCCAACATGATGGCCTGATAACCAGAGGCCATGCGTAGCCCGGTATTAGCGGTAATGGCGTTACTGATCCCACGTTGATAGGTCAGCTCACTGAACACTTCACTACTGTTCAGGTCACGCACCTGCCCGGCGGCGAAACTATAGCGGGAGTAACCGGGGCGCAAGGATTCTGGTACTGAGGAGAACGGCACCTGGAAGGTGCTGACACTGCCATCCGCTTCCTGAATTTCAATCGTCAGGTCACCACCGAAATTGGTGGCAGATAAATCATTAAATTCAAATGGCCCTGGCGACACCGTGGTTTGGTAAATAGGCCGATTGTTTTGATAAACCGTCACTTTGGCATTGGTTCTGGCAATCCCGCGCACAATAGGGGCATAGCCGCGTTGTGATTCAGGCAACATGCGGTCATCAGTTGCCAGTGCAATGCCGTTAAACCCCAAGCTGGAGAAAAACTGACCAGAGCTGAAGGTTTGGCCCAAGGTCACTTCACTGCCCATCGTGGGCAGTGCGCGTTGGCTATACAGTCGGTTGGAAGTCCAGTTGGTTCCTCGGGTCGGGTCGTAGCGCAATGAACCTTGTTGCCGCAAACGCCACATGCCAGCATTGATACCATTGGTCAGGCTGAGATAGGTTGAGTTGGTCGAACGCTTAATCCCATCTTTGTTATAGCCCACGTGATATTGGTTTAAGTTGTAATTGCTGAAACCAATGGTATCCCCTGAGGTTAAGTTCAGAGGATCAACATAACCGCGCGGCACTTTCTTAACGAACAGATGCGGCACCGATAAATCAAAACGTAATTTGGCGTAATCGAAACGGTAGTCACTGGCTGGCAAAATAGTTCTAAAATCCAGACAGTTGTCTTTGGGGTCGCTGTTTTTCAGCGCCTCTTCAGTGACACCGGCTTGTAGTAGCTGCGCGCCTGACAAACAGGGAATAACATCATTATTTTTTGCAATAAATTCTATTTCGACACGATCAACAAACTTGTTGTTAATGTAGAGATCAACCTGATACTTGCCTTCTTGATAGGCGTTTTTTTTATTAAAGCGGGAGATAGAACCTAAGCCGAGTGACGAACCGCGGACTAACGCATCCTCAAACACATATTCGTCTTGATTACTCTGATCTGCTGCTGACACGAAATGGCTGGCCAGTATGCCGTGCGTTAGCAAATAGGATAACCAGGGAGCAAACCTCACTGGTTATCTCTATAGCTGGGCACGAACTGAATTATCATCACGGTTGAATTACAAATGATAATCAGTGGGAATAGTGGTGCCGTAATCATTAACCACATTCAGTGTCAGTAATTCGCCTTTTTTAGCTTTCACCCCTGCGGGTAAGACTAAATCAGTGGTCGAATTGGGTGGAAACATCTCACTGGTGGCGAACGAAATCGTTTTCCCATCGCTGACGAATTTGGCATCACGCAGGCTGATATAGTAACCCGTAGGGTTACTTATCTTGATTTTATCTCCACGAGTGTCGTCTAGCGTAACGCGTATTTTTTCACCTAATGTATCGACGTTTTCTTTTAATGCAGCAGGGCGGTAAAAAACTTTTATCCGGTTATTCACGATCAAAACCAGTTTGTTTTCAGTCTGTTTATCTGCTTTTAATGCGGGGATCTGCAAAAAGTTAAGATAGAAAACTGACTCACGATCTTTGGGTAAATGGCGCTCAATGTATGACAACCGAACGACTTGCCCACTTTGGGCTTCCATACGAAATATCTGTGGTGTCAGTGTAAACGGGACGTCACTTTTTGAAGGTGAAGACTGGTTGTCACCATCATCCATCCATAATTGGACCAAATTTGGGTGTTCATCTTTATTGCTTAGTTGTATTACTTTTTCCCGCGTACCTTCAGGATAAATGATTCGGGTACCGGTCATGACAACACTGGCTTGCGTCCATAAGGGTACGCCGCTGAGCAGCAGCAACGAGCAGGCGATTATTCTGTGGGCAATCAGTGTCATAGCGCTTACTTATCCTTGATTATTCTGGTTTTGTTTAGGCTCCGTTACCGGTTGGCAACGTATTCATGAAACGGCTTGGATCTCATGAATAGTCAGGGGTAGGTGATCGCGTATTGTGCAGAAGCAATAACGCTCCCGGCAGTTGCGCGGCCTTCTTCCGTAATATATTGCGCAGCCAGATCTTGGGATGCTGAGGTTGCACCGGTGGCTAAGGTAATTCCAGGGACTTCAACGCTACCACCTGACATGCGAATCGGTGCACCATTGGTGTCAAGCAACTGAATAGCAACATTTTGTGCTGTACCCACATTGCCTAAATTACCCGCTGGAGTGACATTCATGCCTTGAAAAACCGAACTGATTTTAGTGTCTTGAATGGCAATGTTGCAGCCGGTTAGGTTAATCGTAAAATTGGTTTTACCGGCAACTGAATTAACCTGATTCAGGTTGCTGGTCGAAACGGTGGGTAGCAAAACGACAGGGGTGTTGGCTGTACCATTGATATCCACCATGCAAGTTTGTTCGGCCACCTCTCCTTGAAATTTGATCGTGTTATTTGACGTTGCAGCCAACGCTATGCCCGGTAGGGTAAGCAGCACCAACGTTATTAGAGTTTTTCCCATTTAATTCCTACTTAATTTTATAATTTATATTTTGGTGAACGGAGACCCTCAGCATTCATCAAAATGAGCGATCATTAAGTTGAATAAGGTCAGCCGTTGTTATTGAGTTGCGCTATTCGATATCTGGGCCGAGGCCAGTGTAGGGGGAAATAGAGTCGGGTAAAATGAGATGCGTCCTTGTTTTATATGTGAAATTTCCCACTATAGATGTAGGAAATCCATTCCTTAAGAAAGTGAAAATAATAAATTACTTCTATTCCAAAGACTTGGGCGTTTTTCCGTTATTGGCGGTGAGATGTTTTTTTTTGCAGATGGGCAAGAATAGTGATTATCTAAATAAGAAAGCCCACCAAGTTATACGGGGGGGCTTTAGATGAAAGGGCAATTTTAATATTTATTTAATCGGGCTAGCGCTATCAATTTCTGCGTATACAGTAACTAACTTAGCTAATAACTGATTAGTGCCCGTTAACAGTTCCAGATAATCAGCCCCGAATGAAATGACTGCTGGTTTATCATTAGCGAGGATCATGGATTCGAATTTGATACAATATTCTACCAGATCTTGTGCATCGATCAGTTGTACCGCACCTTTGATCCGGTGCACTAAGCTTGCCATTTCTTTATAAGTATCGGTAGCCACCGTACTGCTCTCATCTGCCTTTAGCTGGTTGTACAGTGCCGTTAGTGCCGCCGCATCCTGCACATTGCTTTCCAGCAACGATTGCAATAACTGCACCTCTACCTCAGTTCGTCCACCTGAGAGCGCCCTTAATTTATCTTGGGCTGCGGCGAAGGAAGTCTGTGGCACTTTGGGGCTTTCACTGTTATCTGCCGCTGAGTGTGTGTTTTCCCGTTGGCTCATCTCCAATGGATTTACGCGATAGTCATCATTGGTGTGATGATAATTTGCCTCCAGATTGATATCGGCAACCTCTTGGCGCAACAGAACGGTACGTAAGGTATCAATAGTCACTGGTTTAACCATACAATCATTCATACCGGCATCAGAACAACGTTCGGCGCTCTCTTGCCGTGCATCCGCAGTGCAACCAATGATGATCATATCTTTTATTGCCGGGCTATTACGGATATGGGCGGCAAGTTCATAACCATTCATCAGTGGCATGTTGTAATCGGTGATGACGACATCAAAGCTGTAATGTTGCAATATCTGCCAGGCTTCAGCGCCATTTTCTGCGCTCATCACCTGTTCGATACCGATAAAAGCCAATTGTTGTTGAAGCAACTGGCGGTTGGCGGGAAGGTCATCCACTACCAGAACCCGCAGGTTCTTCAATTGGCCCAACTGCTTTTCATCGGCATGGATAATGGTTGCATCAGGCGGTAAATCGTCTGTAGTGGCAATCGTCAATGGCAACGTAATAAACAAACTGGTGCCTTTACCAAGTTGGCTTTCCATAGCGACTTGCCCACCCATTTTGTGAATCAATTGATGACAAATCCAAAGTCCCAGCCCCGACCCACCGAAACGAGGTGATTTACCTTCGTTAGCCTGGCTGAAGGGTTGGAACAGCGTTGCCTGTGCCGCTGGCGAAATACCAATACCCGTATCGGTAATATCGATATTCATGACACCCTGTTTGTCATCCGTCGGCTCCCAAGTGACATCCACTGAAACACCACCCTGTTCGGTAAATTTCAGTGCATTACCCAATAGATTCCCCATGACCTGCCGCACTCTGAGCATATCTGCCATCAGTAAGTGCGGGATTTGGTCATCCAACCAGCCAGAGAAGCGAAGTCCACGTTCATCTGCGATAGGTTGATAGATAGTGAGCATCCGCTCCATTTCTTGGCGGAAATCTACTGCGGCGGGATGAACACTCAGTTGCCCGGCTTCAATTTTGGCAGAATCGATGATGTCATCAAGCAGTAACATCAGCGATTGAGCTGATTTGGACACGGTAACCAGCGTATTTTTATCGACCGGCTGGGCACTACGTATCTCCAACTCCAGTAAGCCCATAATGGCGTACATTGGTGTGCGTAGTTCGTGACTGATGGTGGCCAGGAAAGTGCTTTTGGTCCGGTTGGCGCTTTCCGCTTCGAGGCGTGCGGCTTCCAACTCCCGCTCCACGGTTTTACGTTGACTAATATCCAGCCAGCCGCCCAGCAAACTGCGCTCAGCATTATCCAATGGGATAATCCACAGGAAGATATCCCGCAGATCACCATTGATCTCCAGAGATAAATCTACCATTTGTGGTTTTCTGTCCTTCAAGACATAACGGCAGTATTTATCTATTTCGCGATCAAGTGGGCTGGTCATTGGCCAGTTAGCTTGTTCAACGTTCTGATTGAGCAAGTCGTGAAGCTTATCGTGGTGGGCTGCTGCAAAGTGGTTGTTATAAACCGCCAGCTCGCCAGTGGTGGTACGAATAAATACCGCGAAGGGCAATGCATTGATAACCGATTCTTGCTGTAGCAAGCGGGCATGTAACAACTTGGCCTGACGACGTTTATTGAATACCAAGTAGCACAGGTATAAACCGAAGACCAATAATATCCCTGAGCTTATTTTCAACGCCAACATCAGCCATTCATTATCTAATGAGTCCTCATCAAAGCTTGTTGGCTTAGGTTTGAAGGTACTCCATTCGCTGATTAAGTTGTCTAACTCTTCCGGTGGAATAGATTCAATTACTTTATCAATGATGGCTTTTAATTCAGGCAGGTCTGGGCGGATGGCGAATGCCATCATCAGTGGTTCTTCGCCTGCCACGGCGACCGTTTTTATATCTGGGGTAAAGTTCTGGGCTGACAGATAGTTGGCTGTCATCATATTTTTGACGACAGCATCCACTTTGCCTTGCTGCAACCAACGTACCAGTGTCATGGTATCCGGGGCTTGAACAAAGGTGATTTTCTGGGCTAACAGGGGGTTACCAATAATTCCGCCAGAAGCACTACCCGATTGTATCCCCACCCGCTTTCCTGCCAGATCTGCCACATTATTGATATCCAGGCGGTCTTCGCGCGTCATTATGCCCCATAATGATTGAGCTACCGGTGAAGAATAAAGGCTGTTGCCATACATGCCGTTGCGAACGGCCACAATTGGCAGTAAATCAATTTTACCGGCAATAAAATCACGCACCCCTTCCCCGGTATCTTTGGTATAAACTGGCTCAAATTTAATCCCAGTTCGGCGCGCAATAATATCGATAAGATCGATTGAGAAACCAGCCATTCTCCCCGTTTGACGATCACGAAATATCAGTGGGGCCAGATCAAATGGGGCGACATAGGTCACTACCGGATGGCTCTGAATCCAGCTTACCTCTTGTTCGGTCAACAGCAACTTGGCATCAATGTTGTAATGATGCTTGCTACCAAACCAGCGCTGCTGAATATCACCCGTCGCACGGGTAGGTAATAATTCTAAAATCTGATTAATGTAGTTAATCAGCTTTTGATTACTTTCCTTTGCCAGAAAGGTGTAGGGGGCAGGGTGGTAAGGTGTAAAGTTGCGAATTTGCAACGTTAGCAATTGCAACTGATCGATAAGATAGTTAGCCGTTGTGGCATTAGCGACAAAGACATCGGCATTACCATAGGCGACAGCCAGTAACCCTTGTAATTGGTTAGGGTAGGCAACAATTTTATCGGCATGATAATTAAACAGAAACTCAGGTGATAATGGCTCATTATTGACGATAGCCACCGTCTCTGGGTGGGTACGTTTGGTCGGATCCCAATTCTTGCTGCGAACTTCGACATGCCGGTTAGTAAAGAAGGCATGAGACGCTATCAGCCCCGGCTGAGCGGGCATTGGCGTTCCTGCCATTAAGTCAATTTGGCCATTTTCCAGCGCATTCAACACTAACCCGTAATCGCAATAACCGATCATCTGGAAAGATAATTGGCTGGCATCACTGATTATTTTCAGGTAGTCCGCAACAATGCCTTCAATAGCATTATCATCACGGTTAACCACAAAAGGAGTATTGGCATCAATGACCACCCCCACTTTCACCGTACGCCGGCTTGATTGGCGAGTGTCTGTGGAAGGCGTAAGTAATAGGTCTTCACTGTAGCTATTAGCGATACTGTGTATCGTCAATGGTTGTCCAGTATCACACCCCTGACGACCGGTCATCATGGCAGCATTAAGCTGCCCGCTAAGCAACAGCAAACAGTAAAGAAGAATTCGCCAAGAGAACCTACTACGTAAAGATAGCGTTGTCAGCGCTAAAGCAGACCAGCCTGAATTATACCAAATTATGGGTATGTGCATAATCTGCCAGTTCAATTACAGAACTTAGCCCTAATTTGGTCAGGATACGGGTTTTATAGGTACTGACGGTTTTGTTACTGATAAACATTTCGTCAGCAATCTGTTTATTTGACAAACCATTCACCAGATAACGCAAAACATTAATTTCTCGCTCTGACAACAACCTCGCCCGATTGACAGGGTCATGGTTGGAAGGTTGCCCGGCTAATTGGGTCAACGTTTCAGAGGGGAAGAATGAATAGCCGCGTAATACGTTCTGCGCAGCAAAAAGAATTTCGCTAATATCTTTATTTTTACTGATAAAACCGTTAGCGCCTGCCTGTAATGCCCGCACTGCAAACACTTGCTCATTCTTGGCGGACAAGAATAATGATTTACCGGTAAATCCACGTTGCTGCAGTTTTTTCAACAACGAGAAACCATCAAAGTTAGGTAACTCAATATCAATAATAACCAAGTCTACAGGGTTATTTTTTAATATTTCTAAGGCTTCACTACCGTCAACTGATTCATAAATAGTTGAAAAGTCTTCACTTTGTGATAGTAATGCCCGAATGGCGACTCGAATAGCCGGGTGGTCATCAACTATCATCACTGATTTTGTCATGTTCTCTCCGTAAACCGTTATATCTTGGGATTCGCAGAGTTAATTCACTGCTCCTCGCTTGCACCGATCGACTCCAAATGATTACCCAAGACGAGATAAACAAGAACCACTGCTGCCGATGCCCAAAGTACTATTTCGGTGATTCTAATCTCTAATTATAGATTATCAAGAAAAGATTCTTGTTCATGTTTAGATCACTTAAGCCAACTCAGCTCAGCAAGCTTATTCTACCTAGTGAATTGATTATAAACGAATTAGGATTTTTTTTATTAATTTTAAAATGGCTTATTCAGAAAAATAGAGAAGAAATAGTTAATTTATAATTCTAAATGTAAATATATACGATTTTTCAGCTCTGTGTGTAGGAAACTTCTATAATCCATCGCATGGATTATTCTGGTATGAATATCAGGGAGATAGGTCCTATCTGATAATGGTTTTTCAGGCAGTAACGTAATGTAATTAATGATAATACATTACGTATCTTAAAATTGCGGTAGAGCGTGAAAAACAGAATTAAAACAAGAAACCCGCTTAGTTTCCTAAGCGGGTTTCTCTAAATTTGGCTCCTCTGACTGGACTCGAACCAGTGACATACGGATTAACAGTCCGCCGTTCTACCGACTGAACTACAGAGGAATCGTGTGAACGGGGCGAATAATAGCGAGGTATGAGGAACATGTCAAAGGGGAAACAGCAAATTTGGATTGTTTGCTTACAGTTTGCGCAACTTATTGAGATTTTTGGCTTTTAGCTCAATGCTTGCGCAAAAAAATGCAGGCCATTCAACGTAAGGGGGCAGCGCATTTGCGCGCCGCCCACCAATGAGTTTACTGCGGTGTATCAGCCAGTACAAACATGCCATAGGGGTGGATTTGCAGATAGTAGCTGTCACCTGGGGCGGGTTGCAGTTGCGTGGCATTTACCTGCAAGAGCAAAGATTGGCCTTGCCAATCCACCAGAACTTCATACTGCGGCCCCATATAAGCTACTTTATTAATGGTGCAGCGTTGGCTTGGTTCACCTTGCTGACTCAGCGTGATAGCCTCCGGCCGCACACCCACGGTTGACTGTTGCCGTTGGGCTGCGAATCCCTGTGGTTTAGGAATATGATAACCAAAGATTTCAACACTGCTGCTGTGAATAGTAGCTGGGAAGACATTGGCATCCCCCATGAAACTGGCCATGAAATGTGATGCGGGTTGACGGTACAGTTCTTGTGGCGCACCAATTTGCATTATTTTGCCTTTATTCATCACCAGCACGGTATCAGAAACGGCAAAGGCTTCACTTTGGTCGTGGGTGACATACAGTGAGGTAATATTAAACTGTTGCTGTAATTCACGAATTTTATCACGCATGCTGCGGCGCAAGTTAGCATCCAGATTACTGAGTGGTTCATCAAACAGTAGTACTTTAGGTTTGAGGATTAGCGCCCTTGCCAGCGCAACACGTTGCTGCTGCCCACCGGATATTTGATCCACGAAACGATCGGCAAAGCCGTCTAAATCCACTAACGCTAACGCTTCCTGCACACGATCGCGAATCTCATTTTTTGGTCGGCCCAGCATTTTCAGGCCATAACCAATATTCTCACCCAGCGACATATGCGGGAACAAGGCATAGGACTGGAACACCATGCAGATATCCCGCTGCTGGATAGATCGGTCAGTCACATCTTCACCATCGATAAAGATTTGTCCACCGGAAGGCTTCTCTAGCCCGGCAACCAACCGTAATACCGTGGTTTTACCACAGCCCGATGGCCCCAGCAGGGTAACCATTTCCCCTTTAGGGATAGCCAGGTTGAGACCGTCAATCACGATATTGCTGCCAAAGCGCTTGGTAACGTGCTTTAGCTCGACGAAATGTTTCTTATCGGTAGTCACTGTCTGTTGATCTGACAGGTTATTTTGAGTAGATACTGTATTTATAGTAGACATAACATTCAGCCTTATCAGTACGTCATTATTCAGCATTACTGGCTTTCGAGCGGGCAGTTCGTGCTTCGCCGACCAGATAATCAAACAGGAAGATGATGGCGAGCATGACCACTATCAGGATCGAACCATAAGCGATGGCAATGCCATATTCGCCATCTTCCACCCGGTTAAGGATGTAAGAGGTGGCGACCCGGGTATCGGGTGTTACCAGGAAGACGATGGCACTGACGGTCGTCATGGCGCGTACAAAACTGTAAATCAGCGCCGACAGAATCGCCGGGCGTAGCAACGGCAGCAGAATATAAATCACAGTACGCAGCGAACCTGCCCGCAGACTAAGCGATGCCTCATCCAATGACTTGTCCAGTTGCCCCAGCCCGGCAATCCCGGCGCGTATCCCTACCGGCACATTACGCATCACCATAGAGATAATAACGATGGCGGCAGTACCGGTCAGGTATACCGGCGCACTGTTAAAGGCCAAAATGTAGGAAACCCCTGCGACCGTTCCCGGTACCGCGAAGCACAACATGGTGCTGAATTCGATGGTTTTTTTACCACGGAACTGTTGGCGTACCACGATATAGGCAATCAGCAGACCAAAGGCGGCGGTGATAGGGGCAGCAATACCCGCATAGAGCAGCGTATCAAGCAGAGAAGGCCACGCGCCATCACTGAAACCTTGGCCAAATAGCTGATTAAAGTTATTCAACGTCAGAGTGTAATCGACCCCCCAGTTGACGGTGAAACTGCCGTAGAAAATGCTGCCATACAATAAGACGTTAAAGGCAATCCACACATACAGCATGGCGGTGGTCCCCCACACCAGTGATTCCGGTAATGGCTGAACATCGCCCCGAGAAGATTTGCCGGAAATGGTGACGTAAGAGCGTTTGCCTATCCACATATACTGAATACAGAAGATAAACAGTGAAAACATCAGCAAGATAACACCCAGTGTGGATGCCGCCGGATAGTCAAGCTGTGCGCCGGTAATATAGAAGTAGATTTGCGTGGCCAGCACGTCAAAGTTACCACCCAATACTAATGGGTTACTGAAATCCGCCAGCGATTGCACAATGACTATCAGGAATGAGTTGGCCAGCGCAGGTTTTAGCAACGGTAAAAATACCTGCATAAAGGTCTGCCAACGGCTGGCGCGCAAGGTATAAGACGCTTCTTCCAACGACGGGTGAATAGTTTTGATTGCGCCATCGAGGATCATAAATGACATTGGCGTAAAGGCCAGAACTTGTGCCAGCCAGATGCCAGTGAAACCATATAACCAGTTAGTGTTGGTTAGCCCGAACCAGGTGACCATCAGTTCTGTTACATAGCCGGAGCGGCCCATCATCAAGGTTACGCCCAGCCCGACGACAAAAGGTGGGGTAACAATGGGCAGAATTGAGAAGATGCGCCCTAGCAAAGCGGAACGTTTGGCAATCCGCGTAGTGTAGATAGCCAGTACCATGCCGAAGAAGGTACAACCTATGCCAACCGCCACTGACAGCAGGAACGAATTCCAGATAACTTGCAGGATATGCGCTTGTCCGAGGATTGCCATAAACTGCCATGGGGCAAAAGCACCACTCTCATCGGTAAATATTGGGACAAAAATGGCAATACTGGGGAACAGAATAAAAACAGTGATCAGCGCAATAATGGTGACCAGTGATCCGAGCACAAAACGGTCACCGCCGAGCCATTCAAGGCGTGCCAGCGCCAGGGTAATTATTGCCCCCAAGGCGATAAACAGCGCGATAGTGGCAAATCCTAGTCCGCGCCCGAGCCAGGCCGAGGTGACCACCACCAGCAGTGCGCAGAAGAGGGCATAACCTGCATCAAACAGATGGCGGTAACGGTGTTCACGACCACTGGGTGACAATGGCCTGAAAAGCAGCAGTAACGGCAGACCAAACCACAGCATACTGATATTAAGACCGGACCAGCCATAAGACGCCAGTAGCTCGGAACGGCTGGCTTCAAGCAGGCCGTAATCCAGGCTAAAAGCGGGTAATAGGGCAAAAGCAGCCACGGCGAAAGCCAGCCAATAGAAAATGGCATCCCGTGTCTGCGCAAGCCGCAGAGCATGTGCATGTGTCATGGTGTTCCCTAGATACCCTTTGTCCCTGGCGTTGCAGCGATGTTCGCTTAGCTTGCGTGCGAGCATAAATGCTATTCAAACCGGCCCCCCGACCGATCTGTTATTCACTTGCTGCCTTGCTGCAACGCCAATGACTTGGTTATAGAAATAAATTATTTATATGAGTCGGAGTGCTTTGTGGGCTTTTATTGGCCCATCTTGACGTCGTTGACCCACTTGGTGATCAGCTTCTTACGCATATCAGTGGCACCATAAGTGTCCATGTCGTAGTTAATCAGCTTCAGATCATCCAACTTGAGCGAGTTAGGCGAGGTTGCCGCCGTGGTATTGGTCAGAATCTGGTAGGACTGGCCTTTCTGCCATGCCAGTTCCTGTGCTTCTTTTGATAACACCCAATCAACGAATAACTTGGCATTATCCAGATTGCGTGCGCCCTTCAGAATGCTTACTCCGCCAATTTCATAACCTGAACCCTCGCACGGCGAAATCAATTTCAGTGGTGCGCCTTTCTCTTTTTCCAGTGAGTAGTCATGCAGGAAGCCAATACCAATCGTGGTTTCGCCACGGGCAGCATTACGGGCCGGGGCAATACCGGATTTGGTGTATTGCGATACGTTGGCATTCAGTTTTTTCAGGTAGTCGAAGGCAGCATCTTCACCCCATAATTGTGAAAAAGTTGCCAATGCGGTGTAGGCGGTACCGGAACTTTGTGGGTCAGCAATCTGGATTTCACCTTTGTAGACCGGGTTGGTCAGGTCTTTCCAACATTTTGGCTCTGGCAGACCCTTTTCTTTCAAGCGGTCGGTATTCACCCCCATCCCCAAAATACCGATGTAAACTGCTGAGGAGTAGTTACCTTTGCGTTTTGCCGGATCACGGAATTGCGGCATGATTTGCGCCAGATTAGGCGATTGGTAAGGATAGAGCAGGTCCATTTCACCCGCTTGAGACTGCGGATCCAGCGTACCGCCATACCAAATATCGGCCTGCGGGTTCTTTTTCTCCGCATCCACTTTAGCCAACGTGCTGCCAGAACCATTACGAATAAAACTGGTTTTTACATCGTATTTTGCCCCAAAGGCTTTGGCTTCTTCTTCACACATCGCATTGGTGGCACTGCAATAAATCACCAGGCGGCCTTCGGCTTTAGCCACGGTAGTGAAGGCGCTCAGGGCGAGGCCGGCGGCAATCAGAGCTGAGAGTGGTGTAAGTTTCATAACATTATCCTTTTATCCCCTTCTGAACCCGAAACCGAGTGACATACGGGGTTGATATTGTAGGGTTGAGGTATTGTTGATATTTACTTAACGTATTGTTTTATTTTCTTTTTTGGTGCTACTAACCTGCGATCCATTGCGGGCTAAAGATGATTGTTGTCTCTTGGGGCGAATCTCTTCTCGGCAGGCTCAAACCCCAACAAATTCATACCGGTCATCAATAACGGCATCAGTAACAACCCGACGCAGGCTGAAGCCAGTGTCAACAAGGCAAAAAAGCCTTGCCAGCCATAATGTTGCAACACTTGTGCCAGTGGCCATCCCGCCAGCGCTGCACCGAGATAGGCAAATAATCCGAGAAATCCAGTGACGGTACCGGCGGCGTCTTTATGGGTATATTCCGTTGCCGCCAGTCCAATAAGCATTTGCGGCCCGAAAACAAAAAAACCGATACTAAAAAACGTCACTGACAGCAGCGGATAGTTATGTACCGGTGCCAGCCACAGTGCGGTCATCGTCAAAAATAACCCCAGTGCAAATAACAAAATCATCGGCGCACGCTGACCGCGAAATAACAAATCTGATCCCCAGCCAGCAAACAACGCGCCAAATAATCCACCTAACTCAAATAGTGATAACGTGGCGTTGGCACTGAGCAAATTGACCCCATGGCTCTCCGCCAGCCAGATATTGCCCCAGTCGTTGAGGGCAATGCGGATCAGATAGACCAGCACATAAGAGACCCCCAGCAACCAGATGGTGCGGTTACGTAAAATGGCATCACGAAAAATACGCCCCATCGGCATGGGCGGGCTTTGTTGCTCCTGCCATTGATCCTGTGGATCGCGCCGCCATTGGCCGATAGTCGGTAAACCTTGCTGTTGCGGCTTATCGCACAACTGCCAGCACAGCCAAATCCCTAATACGATGCCTATCGCACCCGGTACCAGTAGTGCGGCTTGCCAGCCATAGTGCGAGGCCAGAAAGGCAGACAGCAGAGGCACTGCCGCACCACCGATGCTGATCGAGGTATTCCAGCATCCCCACCAGCTACCGCGTTCACTGCGTGAATACCATGTGCTGAGTAATTTGGCGCATGGCGGCCAGCCCCACCCCTGAAAGAAGCCATTCAATGTCCACACAATTAACAGTGCGGGTAGGGTATGGCACAGGGTGAACACTACATTCAGCACCCCTGTCATCATCAGGCCGATACCCATAATCCAACGGGCTTGAGTACGGTCGCTGACGATACCGGAGACAAATTTAGAACCGCCGTACGCCAGGTAAAACAGGGTGCCCAGTAAACCGATATCCCCTTTATCCAACCCCAGCTCCAGTTGCATCACTGGCATGGCGTAATTGACACTTTTGCGCGTTAAATAAAAGGCGGCGTAGCCCATCACCATGGCGGCCATCAGGCGCGGTCGCCAATAGCGATAACGCGCGTTTACCTGTTCTGGCGTCAAAGGCTCAGGGGGTAAAGTCTTTGATGACATGTGTGATGCAGGCATGGATTCCTCCAGTAAGTGAGTTGAGTGTAGGGAAGGCGCAAGTGAAAGAAATGAGACAAGGTTGTAGATGGCTAGGAATAATGCTTATTTATGAGGATGTTTGATCCAATTTTGTGGGCAGGTTCACAGTGTCATTGCTGCGGACATGTGTGGGCAGATTGACCACCACCCGAGTACCTAATCGCCGTTGCAGTAACCAGTCACCGCCCAGTGCGCGTACCCGTTCTTCAATACCGCGCAAGCCAAATCCGCCGCCGGGGGGTTGCACCGGAATGCCCATGCCATCATCGCGCACGTCCAGGGTGATAATGTTGTTACCCATGCGCAAGCTGACGTGAATATTGCGTGCCTTAGCATGTTTATTAATATTGTTCAGTAACTCCTGTACCAGCCGATACAGGGTAAATATCACCGCATCTTCACCAGGCTCGGGTGGCAGTGCATAATCCAGTTGGAAGTTGATACCTTGCTCGGCAAAGGCAAACTCTTCAGCCAGATGGTGCAGCGCCTGATCCAGCGGCATTTCATCCAATACGGGTGGGCGTAACTGCCGCAACAGTTGACGCGTGGTTTGATGAATGCGCTGTGACAGGGTGCTTATCTGATTCGCTGCGCATTGCGCTGCCGCAGAGGGGGCGCTGCGGTTGACTAACATCGCCTGGATTTGAATTGCGGTGATATTCTGGCCAATTTCATCATGCAATTCGCGCGCGATCTCTTTGCGAACATCTTCCTCGGTATGCACCAACCGCTCCATCAGCTTACGGCGGGTTTGCAGTTCTTGTTCTAACTGATTGCGGTAACGGTGCAGATGTTGGGTCAATTGCTGTTGGCGGCTGATGGCGATACCCAATGTCATTCCCAGTAAGGCTTGGGTCGAGAGAAACAGCTCCAGTTCCGCCAGATCATGAAATGCACCACTGGCCTGGCGGGTGACGGTTATCATCAGACTGCCTAATACCGCAGCCAATACCCCTCCTTGCCAACCGAATTTGTAGGCCATAAACACATTGGGCAGAAAAACAAAAATCAGTAACAGTCGCTCCATATTTGGCGTAATAGCGACCTGTATACACACGCCAATGGCAAAAATCAGCGAGCACCAAATCAGCAGCGAAGTGCGCAGCGGCGGATCAGGCATCTGTTGGGAAAACAGATTGCGGATGTGCTGCTGCTTGAGGTATTCGTAGATAAGATAGGTAAAGGGGACTAACAAAATACCGCCGGTAAAGGTGGCGAGCAGGGTTTGCGTTAGCGGCAAAGGTAACCACAAGCCCAGAAGGATGCCGTGCAGCAAGCTGTTACCCGTCACTGCGGTTAACAGCAGTAATAGCCGTTGCCAGTAAAGCGTGTAGTGATGCCAGAAGCGTTGAGTCAGCCAGGCGGGCAGTAAACTCAATGCTGGAGAAAGTATAATTAAGGCAGTAGCTTGCAACTCTTCGCTATGCAGCCACCACAATACCCCGCACTCGGCCAGCAGCAGTACCGGCCAATAACGGCGGGGTAGCAGAATCATTAAGGCCAGCCGTAGCCCTTGCGGCAGCAGTAAAACAGCGTGTAAGCCGTCATTACTGAGATAAAAACTGATGGTCCACAGGGCGAGCCAACTCAGAGAATAGAAGATAGTCAGAAACAACGACAGCCCCACCGACCGTAGTTGCAACATCCTTAGTTACCTACCAACAACTGATGCTGTAGGGCAAAATGCACCAGTTCGACAGTGGTTTCACAGTGGAGTTTGCCCAGAATATTGGCGCGATGGACGTGGACGGTTTTGTGGCTGAGTGACAATTGATCGGCAATGGATTTAACACTTACCCCGTTGATCAATAACTGGAAAACCTCTTTTTCGCGCGGCGTTAATATCGCCAGTTGTGGCGGATGTTGTGGCATATAGCGCAGCGCTCGCAATGCGTCAGCACACAGATATAAACCGCCGCCACTGACCGTCCGCAGCGCTTGAACCAATTCATCCGGGCCACAGCGCTTAGTCAGATAGCCGCTGGCACCGGCATCCATTGCACTTTGCACAAAGGCGGTGGTGTCATAAATACTTAGAATAATCGCGCGGAAATTCGGCATAGTTTGACGCAGGCGTTTGAGCAGACTTAGCCCACTTTCATCCGGCATCGAAATATCCATAACGGCAACATGTACATCGATAGTCGGTAGCTCGGCCCACGCCTGCGCCGCCGAGCCATATTCACCAATAATGCGAATATCTTTTTCCAGCGAGAGCAGTTGGGCAAAACCAGAGCGGACGACGACATGGTCATCTATCAATGCAACATTAATCATGATTTTTCTGTATTACGGAACCTAACCTGCATGATGCTCATCAATCTTTGTTGTAGCAATAATTGTTATCAAAAATGTTAGAGGCTTAACACATGTAGGAAAGAACTGACGATTAAGTAGACAGTTTTTATCTGAGCAATAAAGCGTTCCACGAGATTGACTGTGGAACGCATTTGCTGTCGAGTGCAGTACCGCGCCGACTACATTGATTTTTTACTGCGATAAATCCGCTGTGGCCGGCCCACCTTGCCATAAATAATTTCTGCCTGTAAGGTTTGATTAGTGGCACAGAATTCTAGATAACGGCGCGCTGTGGTACGGCTTAATCCCAGAATCTGGGCGACGTTTTCTGCGGTGTATTCCGCCGTGTTATTACTGAATAGGGTTTGTATTTTGTCCAGTGTCATCTGGTCTATGCCCAAGGGTAGCGTCACTTTCTGTTCACCACGGGCATAGGTATTGTACATCTCATCGATCTGGCGCTGATTGACCTTGGTGCCATCTTGTAATACCTGATGGCGGTGGCTGTAACGGGCTAATGACTGCTCCAACCGCTCATAGGCTACCGGCTTAATCAGGTAATCAAAAACACCATAACGGATTGCTTCAGATACCGTCTCACTGTCGCTGGCAGCGGTGACAAAAATAATGCCGCCAGAGAAGCCCTGTAAGGTCATTTCACGCAGTAATTCCAGGCCACTACCATCAGGCAGATAGTTATCCAGCAAAATCAAATCAGGTTTGAAGCGTGTCACCATGCTGCGGGCTTGTTGCAAGTTACCTGCGAGCCAGACTTCATGGCAATAGCTGCTTTGCTTGATAAATTCTGCATGCATCTCTGCCAGCGGTGTTTCGTCTTCTACCACTAAAATATTAAGCCATTCCATGGGATCTCCTCGTCTTTGAGATCAACGCGTCTTCGGAATAAAGACCGTAAATAAGGTGCCGCGCGGCGGATTTTCTTCTATCGTAATGGTGCCACCACTTTGCTGAACATAGGTGGCAACCAGATACAGGCCAATCCCGTGTTCGTCCGAGTTTTTAGAACTGATACCGCGTTCGAATAAGTTATCTTGCAGTTGTGGATCGATACCGCAACCGTGGTCGGCAACCTCCAAAATCAAGCTATTACCTTCATCAGATAGATAAATCTCAATCTGTTTATCGCACTCTGGGTTCTTCAAGCTAGCCTCAAAAGCGTTATCAAGTAAATTCCCCATGATGGCGGCTAACTCGTTCTCCCCGATGGTGGGCGGCAGTATGCCTAACTGACAACCAGGAATAAAGTTCAAGCTCAGCCCTAACTCCTTGGCACGGTGGTATTTACCGAAGAGTAAAGCGGCAATTTGCCGGTTACTGAACGCAGTGCGTAACATATCGATCAGCGCCTGATGGGATGAAGACTCGGTTTTGACCATTTCAAGAGCCCGATCAAACTCTTTCATCTGCAATAACCCGCTCATGGTTGACATCCAGTTCAGGTGCTCGTGGCGCACGGTGCGCAGATTCTCGACATATTGCTTAATCTGGCTCAGTTGAGCACTGAGAGTATGGATATCGTCCTGGCTACGAAAGCTGACCACCCAACCTTGAAACACCCCTTCCTCAGACCAGATACCCGCGCGATTGGCAATAGTGTTCAAGCCATTAAAGGTACACAGCTCATCCTGTCGGTTATCGCCGGTTTGATCGAGGAAGAAATGGTCAGGTGAGACCACTTCACTGACGTTGCAACCAATTAACTGTTGTGGCGTGGCTGAGATGTGCAGCATTTTACGCGCATTTTGATTGATTGCAGTGATCCTTCCCTCAGGATCAACGGCCAGTAGCCCTTCAAATACGGCACCGAACAAAGCCTCTTGTTGGCGCAAAACCCGCGCTATCTCTTTCGGCTCCATCCCCATCATTTGGCGGCGGATGTGGTGCGCAAACAGCCATGACAGTAGCAGCAGTACGATCAGCACTATGATAAACGAGCGCGTAAGGGGTAGCAGATAAACGAGCCGCCAATGGTCTATCTTGCTTATCAGGTAGCCCAGAGAAACTATCCCGATGATTTGCCCGTGTTCGTCGCGGATCGGGGTTTTAGCCCGCATCGCTTCCCCCATCGAACCTTTACCGAAAATGATATAGCTTTCACCTCTTTCCAGCGCGCCGGGTTTAGTCCATTGCATCGGATAACCAATCTTTTGCGGATTAGGGTGATACAGGCGAATTGATTTAGTATCGCCAATCACCAAGTAATCAAGATCTGAGGTATCACCCAGCCGACCCACAATTTCTGCTAACTGAGCTTTATCACGGCGTTTTACTGCATCCACCACCGAATCCATCGCCGCGATAATTTTGGCCTGATTCATCGCGGTTTTACTAACCTGATCCAGTAAATATTGTTCAAAACTGTGACTCAGAAAACGATCAAGTGCACCGACTAAAATGATCGAGACGGCTAATAGCAGCAAAAAGATGCGCAGCGGGAAGGCAATATTCTTCAAGCGATTCCATTTTAGGCCGCGCCATTTAAATTTGCGTAATGGGGAAAAACCTGAAGAGGAACTGGGCACGCTACTCACCTTAATTAACATATGAACCATTAGCACAGGCATTAACATAAGTGAATTTAAGCAATAATTAAATAGCTAAGAGAAATAAAAAACCATATTAATAATTAAAGAAATTAAAACCATTAAATAACTTATATTTACTCTCTTATATGTGAAATAGGTCAATTAACCACGCTATTTTTATGTTTAGCATGTGGTCGTAAATTAATTAAAATTAAAAATTAGTTTTTTAGTCTTTATTTTATATTGTTGTTTTTATGTGAATTTTTAATTTAAATCGCACGCTTTGGCTTGCCTGAACATCAGGAATTCAATTTGTGCTTTATTTGTTATGTAAACGTTATGCTAGAGAGTGAATTATGGATACGGTATTTAGTCAAATTAATCGTTCAGAGCATCAGCAAATTGCAGAAATAACACGTTTCTTGCGTGCTAACGATCTGAATATAGATACCACTGTTGACGTATTTATTACCGTAAGCCGTAATGAAAAACTCGTGGCCTGTGGTGGGATTGCAGGCAATATTATCAAATGCGTGGCAATCAGTGAGCAGGTTAGGGGGGAGGGATTGGCGCTGACCCTGGCGACCGAACTGGTCAATTTGGCCTATGAACGTCACCACAGCCATCTGTTTATTTATACCAAGACCAAGAATGAAGACTTATTTAAAGCCTGTGGCTTTTATCCGATAGCCAGTGCTCCGGGGATTGTGGTGCTGATGGAAAATAGCGCCTGCCGCTTGCAGCGATATGCCAAACAATTAAGCCAGTTACGCCAACCGGGGCAAAAAATTGGCAGCATCGTAATGAATGCCAACCCTTTTACCCGTGGACATCAATATCTAGTCCGCCAGGCAGCGGCACAGTGTGATTGGTTGCACCTGTTTTTGGTGAAAGAAGATAACTCGCGTTTCCCTTATGAAGACCGACTGCAATTAGTGCTCAGTGGTACTGAGGATATTGCCAATCTCACCGTGCATCCCGGCTCGGAATATATGATCTCTCGTGCCACCTTCCCGTGTTATTTCATTAAAGATCAAGGTGTGGCAGATGACTGTTATACCGAAATCGATCTGAAAATATTCCGCCAATATTTGGCCCCAGCATTGGGCGTTACTCATCGCTTTGTTGGTACCGAGCCGTTTTGTACCGTGACCGCCAAATATAACCATGACATGGGCTACTGGTTGGAAACCCCGTTATTAGCCTATCCCCCCATCTCACTGGTAGAAATTGAGCGCCTTAAATATCACAACACCGCCATTTCTGCTTCTTGGGTACGCAAATTACTGGCTCAGGGGGATGGCGAAACCATTCGCAAATTGGTCCCCCCCGCCACCTGCCACTACCTACAACGCCTGCTGGCGCAGCGTGCGAAAAAGGTAGTCGGTAGCGAAAGCATAACCTCAGCAAAGGATCCAGCTCTGTTTTAGCTGATAAAGCAGGGCGCAAAGATAGGTACAGATACGTAGATCAGAAACCTCGAATTTGATGACAAGTTAATCAGGTGAAAAATGAAAATTATCAGAGAGGCCGTCGCCGGAACACTGGAGTCGAGCGACGTGATGGTGCGCATTGCACCACTAAATCCACCCGAAATAGACCTGCAAATTCATAGCAGTGTGGATAAGCAGTTTGGTGAAGCTATTCGTTACAGCGTTTTGGCGTTGTTAGAACAGTATCGGGTAAGCGGAGTGCAACTGATTATTGACGATAAAGGCGCACTGGATTGCGTTTTGCAGGCACGGTTGGAAACCGCGCTGCTCAGGGCAAGTGACGAAAAAATTCTGCCATGGAGAGCATCGTGATGAAACCTGAAATGAAACACAGAATGCGTCGCAGCATGTTATTTGTTCCCGGTGCCAATGCGGCAATGGTAAGCAATGCCTTTATTTATCAGGCTGATGCGTTGATGTTCGATCTGGAAGACTCCGTTATTCTGCGCGAAAAAGATGCCGCCCGACGTTTGGTCTATCACGCTTTGCAACACCCGCTTTATCAAGATGTAGAAACCATTGTGCGAGTCAATGCGTTGGACTCAGCCTACGGCTTGGCCGATTTGGAAGCAGTGGTTCGAGGGGGGGCCGATATTGTGCGCCTGCCTAAAACTGACAGTGCGCAAGATGTGACCGATATGGCGCGGGAAATCAGTCGGATCGAGTCAGAATGCGGCCGCGAAGTTGGCAGTACGGGTCTGCTGGCCGCGATTGAATCGGCTCAGGGTATTACTCAGGCACTGGCTATCGCACAGGCATCTCCTCGCCTGATGGGTATTGCATTAGGTGCGGAGGATTATGTTCGTAACTTGCGTACCGAGCGCTCTCCAGAAGGTATTGAGTTGCTATTTGCGCGCTGTTCAATTTTGCAGGCGGCCCGTGCTGTTGGGATTCAGGCGTTTGATACCGTCTATTCCGATGCCAATAACGAAGCCGGTTTCTTGCAGGAAGCTGCATTGATCAAACAACTGGGCTTTGATGGCAAATCGCTGATTAACCCACGTCAAATTGAACTGCTACACAACCTTTACGCCCCAACCGAGAAAGAAGTCCACCACGCGCAACGAGTGGTGGATGCGGCGGCGGCTGCCGAAGCCGAAGGACGTGGCGTGGTCTCCCTGAACGGCAAGATGGTAGATAGCCCGGTGATTGAACGGGCGCGGTTGGTTTTGCAACGTGCAGTCAGTGGCCTGCGTGAGGAATAAAAGATGAATAGGCAACAACGAGTAGAAAGTTTAAGTCACAGTCAGGATAACGGCCCGATGTATCACCTGTATCAAAACACCTCAAAAGCCAATTTACAGGCACAGAAGCCGCGCGATATTAAAATATGTGACTCGCTGGAGACAGTTATCCGCCGTTCCGGGTTGCAGGATGGCATGACTATCTCCTTTCACCACGCTTTCCGTGCCGGTGACTTAACCCTGAATCTGGTGATGGATACCATTGCCGCCATGGGATTCAAAAACCTGCGCCTGGCCTCCAGCTCGCTGAGCGACTGCCATTCGCCGCTGGTGGATCATATTCGCAATGGCGTGGTCAGTGAGATATATACCTCCGGCCTGCGTGGGCCGTTGGCAGAGGAGGTTTCACGTGGGTTACTGGCTAAACCCATACAGATCCACTCCCACGGTGGTCGGGTTAATCTGATTGAATCCGGCGAATTGACCATCGATATCGCCTTTATCGGCGTACCGGCCTGTGATGAATTTGGCAACGCTAATGGCTTTAGTGGCAATGCCTGTTGTGGCTCGTTGGGCTATGCCAGGGTCGATGCAGAATATGCACACTGCGTGGTGTTGCTGACAGAAGCGGTGGTGACCTATCCCCATCATCCGGCCAGTATTACCCAAGATCAAGTTGACCTGATTGTGCAGGTTGAAAAGGTCGGTGATGCCGACAAGATCGGTGCTGATACCACCCGAATGACCTCTAATCCCCGTGAGTTACTGATTGCCCGCCGAGCCGCCGAGGTGATTGCCGGTTCTGGCTATTTTGTCGATGGATTTTCTTTGCAGACCGGGACTGGCGGGGCGTCGCTGGCGGTAACACGTTTCCTTGAGGATAAAATGCTGCGGCGCAACATTACTGCCGCTTTTGCCCTCGGTGGCATTACGTCAACGATGGTAGAACTGCACGAAAAAGGGCTGATTACCAAGTTGTTGGATGTGCAAAGCTTTGATCGGCAGGCCGCTGCCTCACTGGCTCGTAACCCACGTCATATCGAAATCAGTGCCAATCAATACGCCAATTTTAGTTCAAAAGGGGCGTCAGTCGACCGACTGGATGTGGTGGTGCTCAGTGCACTGGAGATTGATACCGGTTTTAACGTCAATGTACTGACCGGCTCCGATGGAGTGTTACGCGGTGCCTCTGGCGGCCATTGTGATACGGCGGTGGCCGCACGGCTGTCTATCATCGTCGCTCCTTTGGTTCGTGGCCGGATCCCGACGTTGGTCAATGAAGTCACCACCTGTGTAACCCCCGGTTCCAGTATCGATATTTTAGTGACCGATCACGGTATTGCGGTTAATCCAGCCCGGCCCGAATTGGCGGAACGCTTGCAACAAGCCGGTTTACCTGTCGTCACTATTGAATGGCTGCATCAGCGCGCGTTGCTGCTGACTGGCGTGCCACAACCAATCGCATTTACTGATCGCGTCGTAGCGGTGGTGCGCTACCGCGACGGCTCAGTGATTGATGTTGTTCATCAGATACAGGAGTAGGCGATGAACACACTCTCTCCTGCGTTAGCGGCCAATCGGCCCATCAGCTTACCGGAGTTGCTTACCAGCCGTGAGTCCCGCCAGAGCAGACAACAGGCGTGGCTGGCACGCCATCAGGTGACGCTGATTTCACTTACGCTGGTGGCACCCGGTGCGGTGAAAGATAACCCATTGACACGCAAGTTATTTGCACTGGCATGGCAGGCAATAACTTCACTAAGCCAACAGCAGTGCTGGCCGGTGTTGCAGCAAGAAATTTTTCCACTGCCGACCGGCTGCGAAGGTTTGATTGCGGTGGATTTACCTGCGGAACAGGTGAAGGACGCTGCGTTATTACTGGAGTTAAAGCACCCACAAGGCCGGTTATGGGATATCGATGTGCTTGATGCATCGGGTCAGATCTTGTCGCGCCGTGATGTGGGGTTAGCGCCGCGCCGCTGCCTGCTATGTCACCGCCCAGCCAATGTCTGTGCCCGCGCGCAAACCCACAGTATTGACCAATTATTGGTTCAGATGGAGTTGATGCTCAATGCCACAACTGCAACGCACTGACAACAAGGTGGCTCAATCGCCTGCTGTGTCGTCTGATTTTGCCAAAAAATATGGCGCACTGGCGTATCGCGCCATGCTGGCGGAGGTGAATCTGACACCGAAACCGGGCCTGGTGGACCGTTTCAATTGTGGGGCACATAAGGATATGGCGCTGATCGATTTTTATCACAGTGCCGATGCCATTGCGCCGTGGCTCCCGCGCTTTATCGAACAGGGTATCAACCACGCTCAGCTTGGTGGGCAGGCTGCACTGAATAGCCTGCGACCACTGGGATTGGCGTGTGAGAACAGCATGTTCCACGCCACCGGGGGGGTGAATACCCATAAAGGTAGCGTTTTTTCGCTGGGGTTAATTTGCTGTGCGTTGGGCCGACTGAAAGCGCGAGGTGAATGGATTAGTGCTGACACCATTTGCCAGGAGGCGGCACGCTTGTGTTGTGGGCTGACAGAGCGTGAGTTGCGCCAATCGAATTCACAACAAACGGCTGGCCAACGGTTGTTCTATCACTATGGACTGACCGGCGCACGCGGCGAGGCAGAATCTGGCTTCGCGACGGTGTTGAATCATGCCTTACCCGCTTACCAACGCTTATTAGCTGACGGGGCGGAGCCCGACCATGCCTTATTGCACACCTTGCTGATTTTGATGTCCGTCAATCGCGATACCAATGTGGTATCCCGTGGCGGTATGGCCGGGCTGCAATGGCTGCAACAACAGGCGACAGAGATTCTGGCTTCACTCTCATCGGCAGGGATGGGTTCTCCTCTCAGCCAGATGCGAGTGCGAATGTTTGATGCCCAATGTATCGCCCGCAACCTTAGCCCCGGCGGCAGTGCTGACCTGCTGATCCTAACCTGGTTTCTGGCGCAGTTCCCTCATCATCTCCCTCACAAAAATAATAGCGTTGCTATTGAACCAGTAACAGCTATAGGAGTAGCTCTATGTTGAAGTCGCAAGAGAAATTATGGAAAGCACTCGCGCCTTTTGTGGTGCTGGCTGTTCTGCTGTTGATTCCCACCCCAGAAGGTATGCCACCTCAAGCCTGGCGCTATTTTGCGATTTTTGTCGCCATGATTGTTGGGATGATTTTAGAACCGATTCCCGCTACCGCGATAAGTTTTATCGCCGTGACGATATGTGTACTGAGTTCAGACTGGGTGCTGTTTAGTGCGGCTGAAGTGGCCGATCCCAGCTTTAACGGTGGCAAAGAGTCTTTAAAATGGGGGCTGGCTGGATTCTCCAGTACCACCGTCTGGCTGGTCTTCGGGGCATTTATCTTTGCGCTGGGTTATGAAGCCACCGGACTTGGCCGCCGTATCGCCTTGTTCATGGTGAAATTCATGGGCAAACGCACACTGACGTTGGGTTATGCCATTGTTATTATAGATATTCTGTTGGCACCGTTTACGCCATCGAATACGGCTCGTACCGGGGGTACGGTATTCCCGGTAGTAAAAAACCTGCCACCCTTGTTTGACTCATTCCCCAATGATCCGTCGTCCCGGCGTATCGGTGGTTACCTGATGTGGATGATGGTGATCGGTACCAGCATCAGCTCTTCGATGTTTGTTACTGGTGCAGCGCCTAACGTGCTGGGTATTGAGTTTGTGAATAAAATTGCCGGTGTTCATATCGGTTGGATGCAGTGGTTCCTGGCGTTTCTGCCTGTCGGGTTAATTTTACTGATCGTGGCTCCTTGGCTCTCTTATGTGTTGTATAAACCCGGCGTGACCAAAAGTGACGAAGTAGCCGCTTGGGCGCAAACAGCACTGGCTGAGATGGGCGCGTTGACGCGCAAAGAAGCAATTCTGATTGGTTTAGTACTGCTGAGCCTGTGCTTATGGGTGTTTGGCGGTAAATTTATTGATGCGACGGCGGTAGGCTTGCTGGCAGTATCTCTGATGTTGGCACTGCATGTGGTGTCATGGAGGGACATTACCAAATACTCAAGTGCCTGGAACACGCTGGTGAATCTGGCCACACTGGTAGTGATGGCTAATGGCTTAACGCGTTCAGGTTTCATTGATTGGTTTGCTAAAACCATGAGTACCCATCTGGATGGTTACTCGCCGAATATGACAGTGGTGGCGCTGGTACTGGTGTTCTATTTCTCCCATTATCTGTTTGCCAGTTTGTCTGCCCATACGGCAACTATGTTGCCGGTTATTTTGGCGGTCGGTAAAGGCCTAAGTGGTGTGCCGATGGAGCACTTATCCATGCTGTTGGTGTTATCCATTGGGATTATGGGGGTTCTGACGCCGTATGCGACTGGCCCTGGTGTGATTATCTATGGCTGCGGTTATGTGAAATCGAAAGATTACTGGCGGTTGGGTGGCATCATGGGGGTGTTCTACATCACGATGTTACTGCTGGTGGGTTGGCCAATCATGAGCCTGTGGTATTAATGACGAGCTAACCATGAGAAGGGCCGGTCAGCGGCCCGACTCATAATTATCGGTTTATCAGCCGGTGTAAACACCAAATACCCTTGGTAGCCACAGTGATATCTCAGGAATATAAGTGACCAACATCAGCACTAGCAGCAATGCACCATAGAACGGCAACATCGCTTTTACCACTTGTTCAATCTTCTGTTTACTCACCGCACTGGCCACAAACAGTACCGAACCAACCGGTGGCGTGATCAGACCAATCCCCAGATTAATCAACATAATCATACCGAAATGGACTGGATCAATACCTAATGAATTGGTCACTGGCATCAGTACCGGCGTTAGGATCAGAATCAACGGTGCCATATCCATCAGCGTGCCAATCAGCAGCAGCATGATGTTGATACACATCAGAATCACATACTTGTTATCAGAGACCGAGGTGAAAAATTCAGTGATACGTTCTGGCAACTGCATGTAGGTCATGATGGCACCGAAACTGGCAGCAAAACCGATCAAAATCATCACAATAGTGACGGTTTTTACTGTGCGGTACATCAGCTTAGGCAATTCGGACCATTTATAGTCGCGATAGATAAACATAGTGACGAAGAACGACCACAAACAGGCTATCGCGGCAGATTCTGTGGCGGTAAATATCCCGGAAAGAATTCCCCCCATGATGATGACAACCGTCATCAGCCCCCAAAGGGTGTCGACAAAGATTTTGAACGCCTGACGGAATGGCACCCGTTCACCTTTAGGGTAACCCCGTTTATAGGCAAAACCGACACACATTAACATCAAGGTAAAGCTCAGCAGCAAACCGGGCAAAATCCCGGCAATAAACAGTGCTGCGATGGAGACGGTGCCGCCAGTTGCCAGTGAATAAATCACCGAATTATGGCTGGGTGGGGTCAATATCGCCTGCACTGAACCACTGGCGGTGACTGCGGCGGCAAAGTCACGCGGATAGCCTTTTTTATCCATTTCCGGGATCATCACCGAGCCGATAGAGGCGGTATCTGCCACTGATGATCCTGAAATAGCGCCGAAGAACGTTGAAGCAACAATGTTAACCAGCGAAAGACCACCACGGATGAAACCAACGAAAATATAAGCGAAGCTCACCAGGCGGCGTGCAATGCCACCTTCGGCCATAATGGCTCCCGCCAAAATAAAGAATGGAATGGCCAGTAAGGAGAATTTGTTGACACCACTGGTGATTTGAATCATTACCGCTTCCAGCGGCAGATCAATCCAAAATGCACCGGCGATGGCACTTAAACCGACGGCATAAGCCACCGGGACACCAATAGCCAGCAAAATTGCCAGAGTAAAAACTAAAATAAATGCGTCCATAAGGCAAAGTTCCCTAAATTATGAATTGCCGATCATCACTACCGGGCGGTGGGTCTGCGGGCCAAAAAATAGCCGCTCGATGATAAACATCAGAGTAATCGCGGAGCCTATTGGCAGCGGAATATAGGTCTGCCCGGCGGTCAGTAATGGGAACTCAGCCACCGGTTGCGTCCAAAGCTCGCTACACAGAATGTAGCTGTAGACCAAAATAAAAAGACTTATCAGTACCATCAGCAAATCAACCAGTAACAGGCATCCTTTTTTACCAGCCCCAGAGAGTCGATCTGTGACCATACTGACTGCAATATGTGAACCAGACCGATAACTGGCGGCGGCACCAATAAAAGTAAATGTCACCATACATAATATGGCGACGGGTTCTGGCCAAGATAAACCATCGTTTTGGACATAACGGGCAAATATCCCCATAGGGATAACGGCAACCATGATGATTAAAGCAATACCGGCTACCCAGATTGACAGGCGATATAACGCATCCATCGTTGATAGATAATAGCGAGCCATAGCGGAGACCTCTGTGTACCCAAGGTCATTGGCTGCAACACCCATGACCTTGGGCAAATATCAGTAGTATTAAAATATTTAATACTGTCAGAAAGATGTTATTGCACGGCGGCAATCTGCTGGATCAGTTCTTGATGATCCTTGCCGAATTCATCACGAACGGGTTGAGTGGCTTTATAATAATAGTCATGATCCATTTCATGATATTGCACACCACCGGCTTTCATTTTGTCATGAGACTGCTGTACATAGGCTTGCCATAATACGCGTTGCTCAGCTTGTGTTTCTTTTGCCAGTTTCAGAATGGTTTGTTGATCTTCAGCAGATAATTTATCCCATTTGGCTTTTGAATAAAGGAACAGTTCAGGAATAATAAAATGGCCACTCAAGGTATAGTTTTTGACAACCGGCAGGTAATTGTGGGCAACAAAGGTCGGTTCATTATTTTCGGTACCGTCAATAACCCCGGTTTGCATACCACTGAATACCTCGCTTACCCCCATACTGAGTGAGTTAGCACCCATAGCTTTAAGGGTTGCCAGTGCAATTGGACTGCCCTGAACACGGATTTTCATACCTTTGAGATCTTCTGGTTTAATCACCGGTTCTTTGGTTATCAAGTTACGGGTACCGGCATCCATCCAACCGAGAAATACCAATTTTGAGTTTTTATTGTTAGTGATTTTATCACCGATTTCTTGGCCGATTTTACCATCAAGAACTTTATGTAAATGATCTTCATCACGGAACATATAGGGCAGGGTAAAGACACTTATCTCTGGCAAAATAGAGGCCACAGGGGTCATAGAAACACGGATAATATCAATTGCTCCCATTTGTGCCTGTTCTATCATTTGCTTTTCATCACCTAACACGCCCCCTGGGAATGTTTTAATTTCCAGGCGGCCATCCGTTGCGATCTTTAGTTTTTCGCCCATATTTTTAACAGCAACCACATTGGGATAATCTTTGGGATGAACATCGGCAGCTTTAATTTGTTGAGCAGAGGCCATTTGACTAAATAATATGGCAGAAATAGCCAGGCACAGTGTGGGCAAAGGCTTTGGGAATTTCATTCAGTGATCTCCAGAAGTCGCTATACAAAAGATAAAATGGATTATTCTTAATAATGGGATAGTTATATGCTCAAAAGATTTCAAGATGCAGGAAGCAGGTACACACCTGTAATCTGAAAGTGACGGATATATCAATATATAAAGAGAGGTTATTCATTTATCCCCCTGACAATTAACCTAGCGTTTTACTTTTGCTTTTAAATTGACCATTGTCACAGAAAAAGAAATGTTAGGAACTGCGTTTCAATAATTGTGAAGTGACATTTCATAATGAATTACGCTAGCCTGCGTTATCCGCCAAAGGTATTGGTGTTTTGGCTTTTAGCTGTAACTGTGCTTTCACGAAGGGGGTTTTAGACGAAGGAAGAGGTTCTGATATTGTGGTGGTGTGGGTTAACTACTATTATAAAGGCCTATGAATCCAGATGATTAGGATAACGCGTGACGTCGGTATTTATTCGTAACTTTACCTTTGCCGCACTGCCAGCCAGCGGTTTAAATGGCCAGCCATTGTTTCACGGCCTGTTGGCAAAATGTGATTTTGATGTCAATGAATACCGGGATGAGTTGTTTGCCGTTTATGGTATTGCCTTTCCTGGCAGTTTACAAAAAGCAGTGGCAAAACGGCGTGCAGAATACCTGGCGGGCCGTTTTGTCGCCCGACAAGTGCTGAACATGCTAGAAGTACGTGATTATCCGTTGGCAAATGGGCTAGATCGCGCACCTCTATGGCCCGCCGGTTTGATTGGCAGTATCAGTCATAACAACCAACGTGCTCTGTGCGCTGCGCAAATTATAACGCCTGCTATAGAGCATTCTGATGAAAGCGGCTATGTCCATGGCGTCGGGCTAGATATAGAAAGCCTGATTGCAGTTGAAAGGGCGAATGATTTATGGCCTGGTATCCTTAGTGAGGAGGAGTACCGCAATCTTCAGGAAGGCCCATTAGCATTCAACCATTTACTGACATTGGCTTTTTCAGCCAAAGAGAGTCTATTTAAAGCGGTGTATCCACAGCTCGGGCGTTATTTTGACTTCCTGGAGGCCCGTTTCCTGAGTTATTCCATGGCGTCTGGGCGTTTTGAATTGCAGTTATTGCGGGATCTGAGCAGTGACTTCCCCGCAGGCCGCATTTTTACGGGATGTTTCACTGTTAATGACAGTGATATTCAAACATTTATTGCTTACTAAGTTGGGCCTATCCACTTTTTGTAATAATGTTTCAAGTTGGAAATTCTAATCAAATACTGGCTGGGGTGCAATTTAATGAGTTCAGCCACTGCTCCCAACGAAGAGGGGGCGGTACCCCAGCTCACTTTTATTTTTTAACGCATGTACTCCGCCGCAAATCTAGACTCAGACAAACAGTTCACCAGAAAGTCATCCTTGAAACCGTCAAAATCCCAATGAAATATTTTATTCTATTAATGATTTATTTTGAAATAAAATAGTTATCTAAGTCACAAAAGTGTAAATTTTTTTTGTAATCACAACGTGAATAACTCGTTTGTCTCACTCCTGCCTTACATTTAATTCAATTATATATCAGTAGGTTATATTGTAATTTTGTGGTGGAATACACCAAGCATCCAAAAAACCTTTATCTTTCAATGAAATCTAAATGCCATATTGTGATCAATATAGAATTTTAATTTCAATTGAAGTGATATGTTGTGTCACAGTGAGTTAACATAATTATCAGTGATAACGCCAGTTCAGGATCGCCAGAAACAGCTAGCGAGCATTCATTGATATTCTATTTTGTCTCGTCAGGAGGATATAGATGAAAGAAGTCAGTTTTGGATTGATTGGCGTTACTCATTACAGCCAAGCCATCGGCTGGGTTCAGGCCGCAACCCTTGTTTCCGCTGTCGGCAAGATAAATGACGGATACTTCGGCTGAGGGGGTAGCGAAATATAACGTATTGCCAGTACGACAACGGTAGTCAGTACTTTTTAAAAATCGGGAGCATAAAAGGATCATGCAAAATAAAAAACTGGCAAGAGTCATATAATATCGCACTCTGGAATGAAATTTATTTGGCTTCAATAACTGTATTTATCTAATTAATAAATCAGAGTGTCAAAAAGTTCTTCATCACCTCCATTTTTCACGGTGGAGAAGGAGTCGTTTTTGTTTTTTAAACCCCTTTTTGACATTAAATGGATAATCAAATAAAAAGGTAACGATATGTCGTTAATGATGAATCTCAATGCACAACAGAGAAAACGATTACATCAAATAACATTAGTCGCTACGTTTGGTGGCTTGCTCTTTGGTTATGATACGGGTGTTATTAATGGTGCCTTTTCTTCATTGAAAGAAAATATGGCCCTGACGCCGACAACCGTAGGTCTGGTAATGAGTGTGTTGTTGGTCGGTGCCGCTATTGGTAGTGTTTTTGGCGGAAAACTGGCTGATTTCTTTGGCCGCAGAAAATACCTACTCTATCTCTCCTTTGTTTTCTTCTTTGGTGCGTTATTGTGTGCATTATCGCCTAATATCACCACTCTTTTGATTGCCAGATTTTTACTTGGTTATGCAGTGGGTGGGGCATCGGTTACTGCACCTACATTTATATCCGAGGTTGCACCGACAGAAATGCGGGGCAAACTTACGGGGTTGAATGAAGTCGCCATTGTTATCGGTCAATTGGCGGCATTTGCAGTAAATGCGATCATTGGCATTGTTTGGGGCCATCTGCCTGAGGTCTGGCGCTATATGTTACTGGTTCAAACCATTCCCGCTATTTGCTTGTTAGTCGGAATGTGGCGTTCGCCAGAAAGCCCTCGTTGGTTGATCAGTAAAAATCGGCGGGAAGAGGCATTAGCGATTTTAAAACAGATTCGTCCTGAGCCACGGGCGATTAAAGAGTTCAACGATATCGTAACGTTAATTGATATCGAAAATGAAAAGCGGTTGTACGCGAAAAACGATCTGGCCATTATTTTCCAAACGCCGTGGATCTTAAAATTAATCTTGGTGGGTATTGCCTGGGCAGCATTACAGCAAACCACTGGGGTCAATGTCATTATGTATTACGGTACCGAAATACTAAAAACTGCCGGATTCTCAGAAAGAATGTCGCTAATCTGTAACGTGTTAAATGGCGTCTTTTCTGTAGGGGGAATGGTTATTGGGGTTATGTTCCTGGTTGATCGTTTTAAACGAAAAACGCTGATTGTGTATGGTTTTGCCCTGATGGCAACGCTACACCTGATTATCGCTGGGGCGGATTATTATCTAGTCGGTGAAATAAAGGCCACCGTTATTTGGCTGCTGGGGGCACTGTTTGTTGGGGTTATGCAGGGTACGATGGGCTTTTTGACTTGGGTAGTATTAGCCGAACTGTTCCCATTAAAGATTCGCGGTTTATCTATGGGGATCTCAGTGTTTTTCATGTGGATCATGAATGCTATTGTGAGTTACTTGTTCCCCGTGCTTCAGGCGAAACTTGGCTTGGGCCCGGTCTTCTTGATTTTTGCTCTCATCAACTATCTGGCGATTATCTTTGTGGTTACCGCTTTACCAGAAACATCCAATAAATCATTAGAACAACTTGAAGAAGAACTGTCTGTCGGTAATTAGTAATATAGTGTTTTATATGAGAAAAGATAAGTCATATCTAAAAGGAGACAGGCAATGATTGATAATATTACTGCTGATAATCTACATCTAGGATGTCATGCAAAAAATAAGGCTGAAGTTTTAGCCATGATAGGAAAAGAGTTTAAATTGAAAGGTTATATTAACCAAGACTGTATCTCATTTCTTGCTGAAAGAGAGCAGCAAGTCTCCACGTTCTTGGGAAATGGTATTACCTTGCCTCATTTGCCTAAGTCGGCCACAAATATTATTGTCAAAACGGGTGTTGAGATTTTTCAATTCCCAGATGGAGTTATCTGGGATAGAAGCAATGTAATGTTTATTGCCATTGGAGTTATTGCTAAAGAAAAAGAACATATTGATGTGCTAAAGGACATAGCGTCGATCTTTAGTGATGAAATCATTGCCAATGCACTTTCATTAATCTCAAATAAGCAAGATTTTCTTCGTATCCTTAATCGTAAATAGTGATGATTTGCCATGTTAACGTGAATGCTTAACCAGAGCGCTGTTAGGGGGATCTGAGAGGGCTACTGGCCGTATCGTTACTCACAAAACGGTGTGGCTTCGATTGATTTTTAGCAGACATGCATTGGCACAATGTAAGATACTATTGTTTTAAATGCCAAAAGCAGGCGCCTGTGGACGTCTGCTTTTCTAAAGTTGGCTCATCTGGTGTAATGTAGGGAAAACAGTTCTAATTAATTTAATGTCCCCCCTTAATCTATTAAGTTAGATTCTCTTTATTTATTCAGCGAAGGGTGAAATCTTCCTTGCTTTAATTCCTCTCTAATTATTGCGTGCTTATCTTCGGTGAATTTATATTTTCTCATAATAAGAATACGGATTACTGCACCCAATGCGGGCAGCAGAGAAATACAGAAGAATAAACCGTTTAATGTCCATTCTGACTGAGTCACATTAGGTATATAGCCTAATATTGACAGGATCAAACCTGAGGCGCCACCCGCAACGGCAACTGATAATTTACCGACAAAAGTCTGTCCAGAGAAGGTGATGGCCGCACAACGTTTACCGGTGTGATAGTAGGAATACTCTACAGTATCAGCAATCATTGCGGAAATAAGTGGGTTGGTCATCATGAAAATTGCAGTGATTATGGTTAACCACACCATGACTGCCATCACGTTATTATACCCAGTGAACCAGAAACCAATACGCGCTATTATTTCCAATGCACAGAGTGCAATGAATAAGTCTCTCTTTTTAAAATGACGAGTTAAAAATGGCGTTCCCAGGCAAGCTAAAGCACAGATGAAAGTAATTAAACCTATAACAGAAACAAGTTCAGCATCTTTCATATTGTAAGTAAAAAAGAAAATATAAAATGCATTAATAATGTTCGAAAAAACGTTCATAAAAAAGGCACTAAGTATAAAAAATAGTGGTTTATTTTGCCAAACGACAATAAATGTCTGCTTTAAAGTTACTTTTTCAACAATAGTGACTTTGACACGTTCTTTGGTATGAAAAAATCCATTCAGCATCAGTATCACCCCTAAAACCATAAGAATGATAACGCCTGCCAGATAGCCACGATCTGCGCTGTTTTCAGCAAATAATCCACTAATATAAGGAAATAAAACCATTGTGGCACCAATACCTGCATTCACACCCAACATCGCACAGGTCGCTGTCTTGGCACGTTCTTGTGGTTCATCCGTCATTACTGTACTCATTGACCAGAACGGAATATCAGAAAGGGCATATAATGTCCCCCACAATATATAGGTGACACCTGCATATATTGTTTTGGTCATCAGACTGGCTTCAATATTATAAAACGCTGCTACGGTGACGATGAAAATCAAAAAGGGTGTAAACAGTAAGTATGGGCGAAATTTTCCACGCCGCATGTTAATCGTATCCATTATGCCAGCAATTAATGGGTCATGTACCGCATCCCACACTCTGGCGATCAAGAAAATCATACTTGCTGCTACCGGTGAGATTCCCATAATGTCAGTATAGAAAAAGAGAATAAAACTACCCACTAGCCCGAAACTAAAACACTGGCCCATGCCATACCCGAAATAAGAAGCGAGTTCTTTCATCGGGATTTTTGTACTTGAATGATTTATGTCCATTCTTAGCCTTTTATATTTTGTAGGATATAGATTTTTTAATTTAAGCTATGGCTATGTATAATATGTTGTGCCATATCCTAATGTGCCGTATTTATTTGTTCGTTAATGTTTTAATAAGTTCCATTTCAGATGGGTCGTAAGCAATGCCATTCTCATTAAAAACATCATGGAACCAACGGGCTGCA
This sequence comes from Yersinia sp. FDAARGOS_228, assembly GCF_002073315.2. Classification (NCBI taxonomy): domain Bacteria; kingdom Pseudomonadati; phylum Pseudomonadota; class Gammaproteobacteria; order Enterobacterales; family Yersiniaceae; genus Yersinia; species Yersinia sp. FDAARGOS_228. The sequence continues at coordinate 3,708,603 of NZ_CP020409.2, read as the reverse complement.
TAGTTATTATCGATGCGTTTAATTTCAGGCCACGGAATATAAGTTTGGGTTTTCCCTTTGACTAATCCCCATTGGTAACAACCGATTCCTTCAGCTTTAAATAAGGGTAGTTGCTCATGCATTTTCGATTCGGCATGACGTGCCAACCATTCCGTACACAGCATTGGGCGGTTATATTCTTTTAGGATACTGATCGTTTTTTTCATTAAATCTAATGGCACGTAAGCATGAAATGAGATGATATCTGATAATTCCAATGCCCGTTGATCGGTCGGATGCTGATAAATAGGCGCGCTGAGATCCAAAATATTGGCGATATGCCAAGCCCCTACCGTTAATGGCTGTACCGGGTTGATTTCCCTTGCCCATATAAATGCTTTTTCCATTAGTTGGTGGCTGTATTCTTCCAGCGCCGAGTCAAAAGCATATTCCCCGGTTAAGGTGAAAATCATACGATTGGTAGGTTCGTTGTAAAGATCCCAGATAACGATTCGTTCATCGTGGGCGAAATGACCGATAATATCTTTGATATAATGTTCAACTTGCCCCCATAAATAAGGCTGCATAACGATATTGCGACCGGGACTGGCCGCTGCCTGGCTATTATGTAAACCAGCAACAGGTTGTTTTTGTTGCCCAATAAATGGATGGTCACCCGAAAATCCACAGTCATCCATTAGGGTTAACATCACTTTGATACCCGCACGTTGACAAATATTGAGGAAATCTTCAATTCGAGCCATTAACCCATCACGATCATGCTGCCAAACAACAAAGGGTAAATTGGTTCGTAACGTGTTGTACCCGACCTCGGTAGCCCATTGCAGCTCTTGAGCAATGCATGCGGGATCGAAAGTGTCTTGTTGCCACATTTCTGTCCAATTGACCGCAGTACGCGGTAAGTAGTTAAAGCCACGTAGCCATCCCTGCGCTTTGTGCCATTCCCATGATTTTTCTTCAGACCATTTGTTCATCATTACTTTTTACCTAATAATTAATTAACTCATTAGCTAATATATTAGCTAATGAGTTAATCTCAAACGGCCGTATCATTAAAAGCGATGTGCATCACGAAATTATTTTTTGATAAAAAATAAAAATAATCATATATAATTGTATTTGTTAATGTTTATTCTATATGTGGCGACTGGGATGTTAAGCGTGGAGTACCTCATTGAGGTATTAGTCTGGTAGGCGGTTAGGTCTCCAATTTTGTTAGGCTAAAATCTGTTAGTATAAAAAGAGATGAAGCATAGCCAGTATGAGTAAAATATGAGTAAAAAAACTAAAGTCACTATGAGCCACATAGCTGCCCAAGCTGGTGTTTCGCAATCGACGGTTTCCTTAGTGCTAAACGGGTCTTACAGCATCAAATTAGCCGATGACACCAGAGAAAAAGTGCTCCGCATTGCTCAGGAGATGGGTTATGTGCATAAGGCGGTGGAACGCCTGATCGTTAGAGAAAAAATAGCATTAATTATCAATGGGCTAATAAATCATGATCCCTTTATTGAAGCTATTAGTGCTGTTCAACAGGCCGCCTGGCAACATAACAAATTATTGGCAATTTTTGATCAAGAAAATGAACCAGAACATTGTGCCGCCCTCGAAGAAGAGATCCGTGGGGGAAGTTATCATGGGGTGATTTATGCGTCCTGCATGACCAGTCAACTGGCTCCAATGTTCCAGAACCTGTCTATCCCGATGGTAATGCTAAATGGTTACTGCCCAGAGTTACCCGATATCCCCTGTATTTTACCGGCCGATAAAATCGGTGCTTATAAGGCCACTAGCCATTTATTGCAGCAGGGATATAAGCGGATTGCTATTCTGGCTGGTGAGCTGTGGATGGATGCTGCGAATGATCGTATCAGTGGTTACAGACAGGCATTGATCAACCATGATATTTGCCCAGATGAGTGCTATATCCAGGTAACAAACTGGTCATTGAAAGAAGCTTATAAGAAGACACTGGAATTACTGGCGTTACCTTCCCGACCTGAGGCGATTTTTTGTAGTAGTGATTATATTGCGTTGGGATGTTATCAAGCCATTTTGTCACAAGGATTGCATATTCCTGATGATATAGCTGTGATTGGTTATGATAACCAAAGTATTTCCTCTGAACTCACGCCAGAGTTAAGTTCAGTAGATTTACCTTATGGTGAAATGGGAGAAATGGCTCTACACACTCTGCTAAAAATAACTCAGCGACAACCGTTACTGTCGTTGAAAATGAAAGTTGAGGGTGAATTGATCATCCGGCAGTCTTCCCTAAGGCCAGTGAAATGATCTCCCCAGTCCAGTACGAACAAAAATAAAGGGCTCATCTCCCTTTTTTATTCTGCGTTCGAAATTACATATGTGTAATTAACTTTAGTTTTAGCTGCACTAAGATAACCTCAGTATTCAATCTTGGCGTGGCCATGACACAGTTGCACTATTTCTCAGCCAACGAGGTGAGATAGCTTCGCTGGCGAGACGCAATGATAATACCGATAGCCAGCGAAGCACTGGCATATCTATCTCACGTTGTAACGCCATTTTCGGGTGTGTAGGTCACCCTTTCTGCAATTTGGCTAATAACGTTTTCCTTGTGATCTTCAACCATTTCGCCGCTTCCGTTTTATTGCCATCTGTCTTCTCAAGCGCGGCCAGGATAGCTTGTTTTTCAACCTGCTCAAGGGGCTGTATTTCTTCATTTGTTGGGCTACTGTATGGATGCTGCTCAGCGAATTGATGGATGCACAATGGCAGTTCTTTCTCACTGATAAAATCGCCAGTCAGCAGAATAACTGCGCGCTCTACGGCATTCTCCAATTCGCGAACATTACCGGGCCAGTTGTATTTCAACAACAAATCCATGGCTTGTGGCGTAAAACCTTTAACTGACTTCCCATTTCTGCTGGTAAATTTCTCAAGGAAGTGCATGACCAGTGCGGGAATATCTTCACTTCTATCCTTGAGTGCGGGTGTGTCAATGGTCATTACGTTTAAGCGGTAATAGAGATCTTGGCGAAACCTGCCACTGTCTACATCGGCTTTCAGGTCACGGTTGGTTGCCGCGATCAGCCGGACATCGACAGTGAGTGTCTGATTGCTGCCAACGCGCTGAATTTCTCGTTCCTGGATCGCGCGCAACAGTTTTGCCTGCATTAACAATGAAATTTCGCCAATTTCATCCAGAAACAAAGTGCCTTTATCCGCCGCCATAAAGCGCCCCTCCCGGCGTTTATCCGCGCCGGTAAACGCCCCTTTTTCATGGCCAAACAGTTCTGACTCTAGGAGTGATTCGCTTAATGCAGCACAATTCACTATCACCAGCGGCTGATCCCGGCGAGCACTGTTAGCGTGTACTGAACGGGCAATCAACTCTTTACCTGTTCCCGATGCCCCGCAAATTAACACCGTAGCATCGGAAGGGGCAATCATGGCAACCATATCCATCAGTCGACGCATGGGCGGACTGCGGCCAATCATGTTTTGTGGTGAAACAGTCAATTGCTGTTTAAGCTGTTTATTCTCATTTTTAAGGCCTGTATGCTCAAGTGCTCGCGCCAGGGTCAGTTGAAGCATATCGAAATCAAGCGGCTTGGTGAGATAGTCGTAAGCCCCTGACTTAATGGCATCAACTGCCGATTCAATGTTTGAATAAGCGGTCATGATCAGAATAGGAATGGCCGGATTATAAGCTTTGATAGTTTTAAGCGCTTCGATACCGTCCATTTCAGACATGCGAACATCGGTCACGATCAGGTCGAAGGGGATTTCTTTTGTCCGTTCCACGGCTTCACGGCCATTATGGGCAAGACTCACCTGATATCCCCAGCCTGTCATCAGTGCCCGAATAATGGTGCAGTGGCTCAAATCATCATCAACCACCAGTATGTGTGCTTTATGCGTTGTCATTACGGGATACCTTTCTGAGGGTGACACGGTGCATGACCGGGATCGTCAGGCTAAAAATTGTACCCGACTGCGGGGTGCTCGTGACAGATATCTGGCCCTGATGCTCTTCGACCACTTTCTGTACAATAGCCAGACCAAGACCGGTTCCTGAGGCTTTGGTCGTGAAGTAAGGGTCAAAGATATGGGGCAGGTCGTCAGCAGTGATCCCTTTGCCTGAATCTTTAATACTGACTTTCAGGTGTATTCCTTCGACCAATTCGAGAGAAATTGCAAGGGTTCCATTTGCTCCAATGGCCTGGATTGCATTGAGATAGAGATTCAACAAAACTTGTGTAAAACGATCAGGGTCGAGTTCTACCCACGGCAGGTGTCTATCACCGGCGAACAGGATCTTAATGTGCTTGCTTTCCGCATCCTGTCGGACAAGATGCAGTGAATGTTCGATGATTTCATTTATATTGACCCGTTGGAAACGAAGGTCTGTGGGGCGAACCAGTTCGAGCAATTCGGAAATGACACGGTTCAATCGGTCCACTTCTTTGGCCATCACTTTCGCCAGCCCTTGCTCCTCGCTCCCTGGCAATGAACGGCTCTCAAAATACTTGGCAAAACCTTTAATAGAAGAGAGTGGGTTTCTGATTTCGTGGGCCACACCGGCAGCCAGATTCCCCATTACGGCCAGTTTGTCTTTACGCCGTACTTCTTCCTGCAATTCTCGGCTTGATTGCTGATATCGCCTGGCCCAATACAAGGCCAGAATACTCGCCAGTGCTAACAATAGCAGAATAGACACGAATATCAGGGTATTACGAATATCTCTGGCCTGGACCGTATCCAATGTTGTGGTGTCGAAAGCGGCGAAAATCACGTTATTCTCAGCGTCATCAGCCGTAATTGGCTCGGAACTGGCGACATTACGCCGATTCATATGCCCACGGTGCGCCTCGTCGTGTTTGGTGAGTTTAAAAATGCGATAGACCTCAAACGCATTCTGATTGCTGTGTGGTTCGCCCATCAATGTCGTCAGGCGCCATTGTTCGGAAGGCCCTGCATTTAACGATTTCATCACTTCTGGACTGTACAGTTGGGTGCCCACGCGAGTGGGATCACTGTGGGCCACTATCTTCCCTGAAGGGGTTGTCACTGCGATATAGAGCACGCCCGGTTGATAGGCCATTTCTTCCAACAGGGTCTGACGCAAATCGTGACGCCAGCGCATCCCCATGCCGGTTCGGGTACCTGATTCAAACGCGCGGATCAATACGGTACTTTTCTCCAGCAGGGTTTGGGTTTCAATCTCACGCCCACGATTCAGATCTTTTATTGCCATGGAGACGATGATTACCACAAATACCAGCACCGAACTGATAAAAAACCACGATGGAAGCAGGGGCAGTAATCCATGCTGACCTTTCAATTCCTTCACAACACTCTCCCGTTAGGCGTTACCCATCCAGTGATATTGTTTTGCGAGTCATAATGACTCACATGATAAGTTTTATGAGTAATTATTACCCGGTCTCACTTAACGAATAACACCAACAATTGTGACTATTTTGCCAATATGAGTGTATAGGAGGTGATTACCCGACAATGCCTTTAAACCACCAAGCGGCAGCCGGCGGCCTTTTGGCGGCGATTATCGATAAAAACGCATTGTTGCACTGACCTGATGAGTATCAAATTTCATGCCAGAAAAAGATGGCCTGGTTATTGCAAATCTCTTAGGGAGAAACAAAAAAACACCTTATTGATTGATAATCAGACCAAAGGAAAGTCATTATGAAATTCAATAGAACAGTGATCGTCACCCTCATTTCATTGAGCTCTCTGATGGGCATCAGTGGTTCGGTACTGGCTCAACCGGGTATGGGGAATAACATGATGAACAGGGGAGGCGGCTACGCGGCGAATTTGACGGCTGAACAACAAGCGATATATCAAAAGGCGTTTGATAATTTCCAGACAGCAACAGCAAATTTACATCAGCAATTGCTTTCTAAACAATATGAATACAACGCGCTGCTCACCCGTGCTCCTGTCGATGACCAGAAGGTTCTGGCAGTCAGCAAAGAGATTACAACGTTGCGCGATAACATCTACCAACAACGTGTCACCATGGAGACCCAGTTAGCAAAAGACGGCGTGCCGTTGATGGGGCATCATCGTGGCATGATGGGCAATACTGCAAAAATGGGTGGTCAGGGCCCGCACTGTGGCAGAGCTTATCAATAAATATCCGTGTGGGTTAGGGATGATAAGCTGATGTTCCCTATACCCACATAAGTCTCAACAAAATTCGCAGGGCCAATCACTCGGCGACCTAAAGGCTATTTCACCGCCTGGCAAGTGGATGATGCGGCACGGGCTATTGCCGAGCTGGAACTGGCAAACACCCAAGTACGTGTGCTTCATGATGGTCGGGTGGTGGGGCTGACAATCTCTGCTGGGGAATTCGTTGTCCCGAATCAAGTCATAAGAATTTACCTATATAAACGAATCACTTATGTGGAGGATGATGGCAGCTAAAAATACGCATCTACGCCAAAATATGTTGTCTATATTTAATTGTGTTTGCTAATATTGCCTAATAAAATAAGTAATGAGGATATGAATAGTGTCAATATTTACTGATGTAGTTAATGGTATACTCGTTAATTCAATGTTTTTATTCTTATCTTTTTTTGTTTTATTAGCATCCTCTGCATATATTGGAAAGTTTGTCTTTAAAAAAAGACATAACGAGAGCGCCATAGTGGATGATGAAACTAAAGTCATCCTTGGCGCTACCTTATCCCTTCTTGGTCTACTACTCGGATTTATATTATCAATTTCAATTAGTGGATATAATACCAGGCAACAATCACAAGAGATAGAGACGATTGCTATCGGGAATGCTTACCAACGTTCAGAATTATTGTCTGTTAATGACCAGGGAAAAGCTAAAGATATTTTAAAGCAGTATTTAGAAGCGAGAATTCAATTTTTTAAATCAGGCGTGAAAGATAATGATAATCAGTGGCGTGAATTATCTTTAGACAAACAAACGCAACTTTGGAATATTGCCTCTTCAGAGGCAATATCAAATCCTAACCCAGTGACTGTATCAGTGCTATCAGCTTACAGCGATTTATATACTTCTCAGCAAAAAACGATGGCAAGTTGGCGATATCAAATCCCGGTCGCTGCCTGGATTTTACTAATATTCTTTTCTGTGTCTTCAAATATATTAATTGGCTATAATATCAGAGGGCTACATGGTAGTAATATGCTAATGTTAGTTTTACCTTTTCTAACCACTCTTGCCCTTTTTATGATTGCTGAGATTGATATTCCAGGAGAAGGTATCATACATGTCACGCCCGATGATCTTGAAACATTAAAAATAGCAGTTTTTAAATAATGAAATTTATTTTCTATGCAATAATCTTTTTTATTCCCATGACTATTTGCGGGCCTCCCAATCTTCCGAGGCCAATCGCCGCATGGCAATAGTGTACCTATTTAAACAGGTTATTTTTGCACTGCTTCAAGCTTTATTGCTTACTCAAACCATCAAGTTGATCTCAGTCGGAGCACTATCCTATTTTCTCATTAATCTCCACGGCCTGAGTATAATGCGTGCTATGTTTATTACTTGATGAATAAAACCTGCTCACACAGCAATGACTCGTGTATGGGAAGATATTCATTTTGAGCGGTAATTTCTTAATTAAAAAAAATCCAAAAATATATTTCATGTGTAGACGGATTGTGGTTCTCGGATTCTTAGTACCACAGATATTGAGAGGGATTTCAGTATTAATATACGTTGGGGAGAGTTAAAGGATATCCGTGGAGAGCGGCATTTGTGGCAGTATGCGCCTACCAGGGTAGGCGTGATGTATATTTTGATATAGTAAGCGCAGAAGGAGGGGAGTTACCCTCCCTTTTAACTCGTTATGCTGAAGGTATAACAGGCTCAAATACAAACGGTTTTTCTGGTTGGAAATGTGCTGAAACATCGCCAGTATACTGAGCCGCTTGTGGGGTATTTAGCTTCAGCTTTTTAACTCCATCAGATTTTGAAAAGTCAATCTTATTAAAATCAACCCAAAACGTATTTGGCATTAAAGTGGATTCAAAATAGTAGATCTTGTTTTTCTGATCTGAGAGTGTTCTCCAGCGAGTAGATGAAATATTGGGTTCATCGGGGGTGCTGATACCATAAGGAACGGACACCGAGCGAATAACACTCAGTACACTCGCGGTAGCCAGTTGCTTATCAGTATATTTAGGGATCGCATTAATATAAAACTGTGCACGAACAAAACGATCACTGGAGCTATTGGTACCCGGTAGCATGTTAGTACCACCAATTTTTTGCCAATAGGAGTTGATGGCCAGTTGCTTATCATAGGTTGGTGAATTCGTGACAACCTGATACTCCCGGCTATGGTGAATAATGAGTTTTCCATCAATATATTCAAATATAGCACTATCACCACTGGCATCGGACAGCGTGAGGTGAATAGTGCCAAGCCTTTCTTGACCGGGGACTTTACTGGTTAATACAGTAATAGGCTCTTTTTTAAAGGCATTAACGGCTTCATCGACGTTAGCAAAATTATCAAGAACATATTGCCCCCATGCTGCCAGCGAAATATTGGGTTTAGCGGGTGTTGGCTCTGGGTATTGGGATTCAGCCAACCACAACATATTAACCACCAAGCCCTTTTCATTCATCCCGTCAGTGGTGGCAATGTTGTAGGCTGCAGTGATCACGCTACCATATTTTGACGTCCAGGCCACCGAGTTAGGCCCTGCATTTCCTGTGCGCGCCATTCCTCGCGGGAAGACCCACAGATCGGAATGAAGATCCTCTTTCCAATCCATCGACCTACCGGTGATCACTAAATCGTCCGGCCCCAAATACACTGCTCTGGTACAGGCTTGTGCCGCAGGAATCAGTGTAATAGTGCCAATAAAGGCCATAACCCCCAACAGAATTTTAGATATCCGGTTTTTATTCATACATTACTTTTCCTATATCACAATAATCAAAATACTTTAATGGTAATCCGAAGCGGCAAACTTAAGCTAGTGTCATCAAATCTATCTCATCGCCAAGGTTTTAAGTAAGTCGAGGTCGATGAGTTCCTCTAATCGAGATATTGGTTGGCGGTTAACGATCAAGCATAATAAAGTTTTTAGCTGTTGCAAATTAACCGGTTTAAACAGGTGTAAATTCATCCCAACGGCGAGGTTGGGCTAATCCATCGGGAGTAGGTCAGCTATAAAAGCCACGCTTTAAAGGGAAACTATATGTTATCAGCAAGCGTTATATCCAGCGTATTACGCACGATCCACTGAGCTGATTAATACACCACAATGTATGCCCGCCCCCCTTAGCCGACCGCCAGAAACCACTAAAAGCAAAAAGCCCGCTTAGTTTCCTAAGCGGGCTTCTTTAATTTGGCTCTCTGACTGGGATCGCCTTTGCCAGTAACTGGCTAATAAGTAAGCCAAACCTGAATTGCTAGTCTGTCAAGACCACCAGAGTGACCACCAATCGACGCTGATGAGCGAATCAGGGGGCTGGGATGTAGTTACTTATTGTTGGAATTTGGGACATGCTGCTGCATCAATTCAACGATCCAATCAATAAAAACTCGCAGTTTGGCGTTGACATGGCGGTTCGGCGGAAACGCCAGGTGCAGGGGCATTGGACTGATACGCCATTGTGCAAATAACGGAATTAAAGAGCCAACAGCCTGATGTGCCGCCGCCATATAGATTGGCAGCGCAATCACGCCTAACCCGGCTAACCCAGCTTCGAGGTAAGCATTGCCATCATCCACGGCAAGTACATAGCTGCCCGTGATTTCAATATGTTCACTCTCACTGCGCAGTACCAGAGGATCAATCTTACCGGTGCGTGAGGACAAGAATCCCACTATGCGATGGTCGGTGTTTTCCAGCTCTCGCGGATGCGCAGGGGCGCCAAGGCGTTCCACATAACTGGGGGCGACATAAACGCCGATTTGCAAATCCCCGACATGGCGTGCGATCAGGGACTGGTCGTTGATTTCGCCACCGCGCAGGACGCAATCTACGTTGTCGCCGATCAGATCCACCATCCGGTCGCTCACGCCCATGTCGAACTGGATATCAGGGTAGCGTGCGTGGAAAGCCGGTAGCGCCGGCACCAGGATGAGGCGGGCCAGCGGACTGGGCACATCCACCCGCAGCCGTCCTCTGGGCGTAATCGCCGCACTGGACAGGCTGTTTTCAGCATCCTCCATGTCCGCCAGCAGGCGGATGACGCGTTCATAGTAGACCGCGCCATCGGGAGTCACGCCGAGCTTGCGGGTGGTGCGATGGAGCAACTTGACGCGCAGGCGCGCTTCCAACTGCTGAATGAGTTGTGTCACCGTGGTTTTGCTCATATGAAGCGTTTGGGCAGCCTTTGTGAAGCTACCTGCCTCCACCACGCGAGCAAAGGCGCGCATCGCATCGAAACGATCCATTCCTTATCCTCTCTTTTCACCGATTGTTTGGATTTTACAAACAATGATGAACAAAGTCGCTTGTTTATCCGCCCGATCTAGCACCTGTAAAGTGTCTTTATGTTCACCGGGCAGATTTCGCCCAATTGCAAAGGTACAAACATGACAGTACGCGAAGCAGTTTTTCCCTTCGGTCGGCAGGCGCTCTATGAGCGTAATCGTTATTCACCGGCCATCAAATCCAACGGTTTCTTGTTCGTTTCGGGGCAGGTTGGTAGCCGCGAGGATGGTTCGCCTGAGCACGATCTAAAAGCGCAGGTCAGGCTGGCATTCGATAATCTTAATGCTGTTCTCACAGCTGCGGGCTGCACGTTCGGTGACGTGGTTGACGTTACCCTCTTTGTCGTCGATCCCGAGTCAAACCTCGACGCTATCTGGAGTATCCTGCCAGAATATTGGGGGGAAGCGCCTTACCCTACGTTGACCGGGATCGGCGTGACGTGGCTTTACGGATTCAAGTTTGAGATTAAGGTGATTGCCAGGCTGCCCTAAGCGTTACGGGTCTTTATGCCAGTCGAAAATTCAACAGGGCAGCCCGCGCTACCTGTAGAGGCAACAGAGAGATTGCTGACGTGCTATATGCCAGATCGGGATGGTTTGCCAGACTGGTCTGGATTTACTGATGAGACAGAGGGAAATTTATGAAAGCAGCGGTTTATGACGTGGAAGGCGCTCCCAGCGTCCTGAAATATGTCGATATCCCAGAGCCGGTCACGGCCAGAGATACATCAGGATAGGCACCTAAGCCAAGGCGAGATTCTTTTTTGTTGATACGATATTTAAGATACCAGAGACGTGAACCGTTTGGATTGACTAAAAGGTATAGACCGTGGGAATCGGAAACTTTGAAAGGTTTTTCAGAAGGCTTGAGACTGCGGATTTTAGTGTCGTTCAGAGATATAGGGTGGTCACTCCATAATCGAACTGAAATGACCCCAAATCAGACCACCAATCTTGCCCGATGCGGAGGGGGAAATGAAAATGCATCGGGAAGACTTTTCACACTAACTCGTTGAATCTAAATCTTATAAAGATTCGTGAAGATGCATGAAAACACAAATTTGGCTCCTCTGACTGGACTCGAACCAGTGACATACGGATTAACAGTCCGCCGTTCTACCGACTGAACTACAGAGGAATCGTGTGAACGGGGCGCATGATATCTAGCATGCCCGATACTGTCAACGCTAAATTAGTGCATTGCAGCTAACTGCTCAGCATCTGAGCAAAGGCGGTGTAAATAACCGTTGAATAGGGCAATACCGCCATTTTTTATTAGCCATCAGACCGCTACTGCCTCTGCAAATGACGAGGTAACTAGCTCTGCGGCGGTATATTATCGGTATCTTGATTATCCCCTAAGGCATTTTCCCAACGTTTCAGCCGGGCGAGGGGATCTTGGTGATAGAATGCGCAGAAATGCTGATAAACAACAGGAAAACGGCTTTCTAATAGTTCAGGCGCACTGAAAAAGTACTCTGATAACACCGCGAAACATTCGGCCGGATCACTGGCGGCGTACGCATCCATACTGGCAGCCTCAACACCCACCATATCTATCTCGTCTTGAATGCTGTCCATTGCCTGATGCAGGTCATATTCCCATGCTGCCACATCACGCATGGCAATAGGGGGCACACCGTTAGCATTACCACCATTGCGCATATCCAGCTTATGCGCGGCCTCATGAATAACCAGATTAAAACCTGATAAATCAAATGAGTCTTGAATATCTTGCCAGTTCAAGACAATCGGCCCTTGTTCCCAACTTTGACCCGATTGTACTGTTTGACCTGAATGCACCAGGCCGAGATCATCTTGCCAGTTGTCATCAACCACAAACGGAGAAGGATAAATAAGGACTTCATGAAAGCCATCTAACCATTTGGCCCCAAGCTCCATGACGGGTAGTGCGAATAGCAGGCAAAGGCGTGCCTGCATCAACGGTGTTAACTCTAACCCTTGCAATGGTACCAGTCGCTTTTGTTGCAGCAAATAACTGGCAACAGAAGCCAGCCGCTGTTGCTCCTGCTCATTCAGCGGAGCCAACAGTGGGATGTTCAGTGCTTCACGCCACTGCGCAAGCATCTCCGCTTGCGGTTGATTTGCTTTCCACAGCCACTTAATCATCAGGTTGCTCACAAAGTGATAATTCGAATATCTAAAGCAGGGAGGTGTTGCCATAAACATGCCGTAAAAAGGTGCATGATCGCAACCGTTTCATAGAGAGATACCGGAACGGCTGAAGAGGTTGCCCCGAAAATGACTGATAAGATAACCTTTCTGAGAGGGAAATCCCGCATGCTCCACCATTATTCAAGCACTTATAGAAAAAAAATTCAGCGATCCTTATCACACTAAGTCGGCGTAGCAAGATGATAAATAATAGATCTGGGTTGCTGATTGTTTGCTGATATTTAGGCCTATATTTAATATGACATCAGGTAATTCTGGCTGATGAACCCAAGTGTAGGAGAAGGCTATTCGCGGCTTAACCGGATCCATCATAATACTGGCGGTACTTTTGATATCGGGCCGCGTTGCCTATGCAGCGATGGTGGCAGATGGAACGCGTGATGCCAGCATGATAGTCACGCCAATATCGGGTAGCCGCACATCTGACCCGATTAGGGTTGCGCAATACCATTTTGAGCTGATTGAATCCTATCAAGTTAGAGTTAGCTCCTTGTCAGCACAGGGTGATGCGACGGTAATTCGTTACAGCTACCGTAAGCCGGGATATGTGCGCATGGATTTTACTGAACCCCACAATGGAGCCGCGCTGATTTATAGCCCTGACAGCGGCCAGGTCAGATTATGGCCATTCGGAATGAACACGTTACCCGTACTGAGCCTTTTGCCCACGAATACCTTGATACGCGATAAGAGTGGTCACCGTGTGGATAAATCTGATATCGGAACGTTGTTACACAACATCCGTCTCCTGCAACAAGGCGGCAATACCGTTATTCTCGGTGATGAGGTTTTCGCGCACCAGCCGGTATCGCACCTCTCAATAACTGGCCCTGCCGGTTTCACGGTGGATAAGGTACATCGCTGCGACATCTGGTTAGATAATCGATCCCACTTCCCAGTCAAAGTGATCAGTTATGGGGTGGAACAACAGCAACTGGAAACGGTCATTATGGAGGCGATGATTATCAATCTGCATTTTCCTGAACGTTTTTTCACCCCTTGATACGGAGTTCGACGGTATGGCTGAGTACCGGTTTTCCACCACTTGGCAGGTCAAGGCACCGCTTCAGACGGTATGGGATATTCTATGCCACCCGGATATGTGGCCACATTGGTGGAAAAGTCTGGAGCAAATCATTGAGATAGAAAAAGGTGATCTACAAGGTATCGGCGCATTGCATCGTTACACTTGGAAAGGTGTACTTCCTTATCGGATAACCTTTGATATTCATGTCTTAACCATTATGCCGTTACGCTTGCTAGAGGGGCAGGCGAGTGGTGAGGTTGAAGGGATTGGGCAGTGGTCATTATTTTTCAATGGCACCGACACTATTGTTCGTTACGATTGGCACATTCGAACCAATACGCGCTGGATGAACTGCCTGGCACCAATCGCAGCCCCATTATTTCGCTGGAATCATGACAGCGTCATGCGCGAAGGTGCCAAAGGATTAGCGCGTAAATTAGGCACACGGGTGGAGATGCGGTGATGCTAGCCATCCCTTGTGTGGCCGACGGACATTGCCTTATACCCAAGCATTCGTATTTTCACTAATCCCGCAGGTTGGATCAGTCATCTCACCGGCAGTGAATTACCTCAACGCATTCCTTTGTACCAAAGAGAGTTCGGTGGCATAAGTGCGGTACATATTATCCGCTCACTGCAATAACAGTGGGCGTGACATTATTTTTTGCTGTTTTATCTCATCATTGCTTTTTGGGGTGACATTCCCCCCAACTACGGGCTTTGCATGTCTTGTTCGGCGTAACCGGGGAGTTCTGTAAATAGAACACGATATTCAGTAGGTACAGAAGGACGCGACCCCATAAAGCTGAGTTACAAGATATGATAACGAATGAGAATTACTACAGTTAATAATCTAATCTACATGGTTATTTTTGTTAACCATTATGATGATCAATGTTGATAATTATTGATTTTCGCAATAAACAAAATATTTTTTACTTTAAAATCGTTAATAATTTGTAAAGATAATTTTTGAATGAATTTATGTTTTCAATTATTCGATGCGATATATCGAATAGTCGTACTTTTTAAGATATTCTCATTTGCAAGGGTGGGAAAAATCCTACAATCCTGTTTTGTATTGTTTTTTTTATTTGTTAAATATTAGATGTATTAAATATCCCGCATAATCTAATTTTATATATAATTATTTCTTGTATGAATATTCCTACAGATTCGGAAATAAATCCTACAAACAACTCTACTATTCTTTTATTTATATTCATGGGTTCTAATTATTTAACAATGCATTTATAACTTTACGTTTTGGGCTGGATTGACAATATTCTAATTCGCTGAAATAATAACCACTCGAAATAGAATTAACCAATTCAATGATATTAGGTATTAAGTTTAATTAATATTATTGGCCTAAACATTACTTTAAATCACGGGTTTTAAAGCTCGGGGAAATAAATATGAAAATTAAAACTAGCAATGCATTAATCGCGGCTATCGCCAGCGTATTTATTGCACAATCAGCATTCGCTGTTGATGGAACTATTACCATCAACGGTCAAATCACTGATACGACTTGTAGTATCGCTGTCAACAACGGCACTAATGATGGGACGGTTACCTTACCGACTGTTTCTGCAAATGCCCTGAGTAGTATTGGCTCGGTTGCGGGTACCACACCTTTCAATATCGTGTTGTCTGGCTGTGCTGGGTCGACACTGAATAACGCTTATGCCTACTTTGAACCAGGCCCTACTGTTGAGACCAGCACTGGCCGGTTGAACAACAGTAGTGGAACAGCGACGGGCGCTCAGGTTCGTTTGTTAGACAAAGTCAGCACGCCAATCGTGGTCGGCGGTACTAGCCAGGGCGGTGTGGTAGAAGATGTTTCCGGTGGTGGTGCGACATTGGGTTATTACGCACAATATTATGCTAATAGCGCTGTTACGGCGGGTGTTGTTGCAACACAAGTCAACTATACGATTGTTTACGATTAATCAAAACGTTTGATATAGCGTGGCTGATGGCGATGCGTTGTTTATAGCGAATGTTATCTGTTACCCCATGGGAGCTTAATGCTCCCTGTTTCATTCGCTCTATAATGGGAAGTTCTATGCGTAAAACATGTTTTATAGCTTTTTCTTTTGTCGCATTACTGGTTGCTGCCACGGTTGCCCGCGCTGAAGTGATGATCACGGGTACGCGCGTTATATACGATGAGAAGCAACGTGAAGGCGTGGTTAAGGTTTCCAATACCGGTAATATGCCCGTTCTGCTGCAAGCCTGGATTGATAACGGTGATGCGAACGCGCGGCCTGATACTATCAAGGTGCCTTTTAGTGTTACGCCACCGGTGGTGCGTTTAGATCCTAAAAGAGATCAGACTATCCGTTTGTTCCGAACTGGCAGTGGTTTAGCGGCTGATCGTGAAACACTTTTTTGGTTTAACTTGTTAGAAATCCCGCCTAAACCTACTAAAAAAGCCGTGGGAGATGATAACAAATTGCAATTGGCTTTCCGTACCAGAATTAAAATGTTTTATCGCCCGGCAGAATTAGCCATGCCAATAGAACAGGCTATTATGAACGTGACCTTTTTTAAAAAGGGTAATCAACTGGTTATAAAAAATGCGTCACCCTATTATATTACTTTTAGAACACTGGAATTACGTGCATCAAAAGATAGCCCGATTGTGGCAAGTTTGAGCAAAATAAATAATAAGATGATTGCACCTTTTGCTGAGCTTAGCTTACCGGTTAATGCTAACGGCCCAATAAATAATACCACACAAGTTTTTTATTCTGTTATCAATGATCAAGGTGGCGAGACACCGGGTACTCAGAAGTTAGTGCAATAAAAACATAAATATAATTAATCAGTGTTTCTCTGTATCCACAGGGGGCACTTTTATTAAATGGCCTCGATATAATGCTTAATTATTACATGTATTATCAAAAACACGAGCGCCCGAAATATTTTCCGGTATTCTTCTCCCTGGTTATTTCTAGCTTGGGTGGCATGCTATTTAGTTTACCTGTCTGGGCTGAAGATTCTGAACATGTTGAGTTCAGTGACTCTTTCCTGCGATTTTCTGTTGATGCCAGCCGCTACAGTGATGGCAATCCTGTTGCTCCAGGTGAGCATAGCATTGATATCTATTTGAATGAACAGTGGATTGGGCGTCAGACTATGCGCTTTGAATTGCCGTCGCCAGAATCTAAAGTGGCCCTTCCGTGTTTTGATTTAAAGCTGTTTGATGAATTAGGGATTGATACTACTAAGGTTACGCCTGATGTACTGAAAAAACTCGCAAGTGCGGGTGTTTGCTCATCATTGAGCACTCTTCTTGACGGTGGCAATGCCATTTTTGATGAGAATATCCAACGGTTGGATATTCAGGTTCCACAAGCCTTTTTAATCCGTCAGGCGCGTGGCTATGTTAATCCTAAATATTGGGATGATGGCGTGACGGCGGCAACGTTGAAATATGACTACACCGGTTATCGCAGTAATCAGCGTGATGCCAGCAGCCAGACTTATCAATATCTCGGGTTGTTAGGCGGATTCAACTGGCAAAGTTGGCGTTTATATTATCGTAGTGCATTGAATCGCAGTGACAGTCAGGGGTTTGATTATCAAAATCTGGCCACCTACGCTGAGCGTGCAGTGCCATCTTTATACAGCAAAATGACGGTGGGTGATTCCAATACTGATGGTCAAGTATTCGACAGTATTAGCTATCGTGGTATTGCATTAAGTTCGGATGACCGCATGTTCGCTGATTCTCAGCGTGGTTATGCGCCAGTAGTGCGTGGCATTGCTCGTACTAACGCCCGCGTCGTTGTTCGCCAACAGGGCCAATCTATTTATGAAACTACGGTAACACCGGGGCCTTTTATCATCGACGATCTCTACCCTACAGGGCAGGGCGGTAATCTGATTGTCACTATTACCGAAGCTGATGGTAGCGAGCAGTCGTTTACCGTGCCATTTACATCGATTGCCGAGCTATTGCGGCCGGGAACCACTCGTTATTCCTTGATGGCCGGGGAATATCGCGACAATTCAATGGTGGAAAAACCGGCTCTCTTTATGGGGACGTTTCGCCATGGCTTATCCAATTTAATGACGGGTAACGGTGGAGTGGTTGCGGCCGAAGGGTATCTATCTGCTTCTGCTGGGCTGGCATTCAATACCCCGGTCGGGGCGGTGGCCTTTAATCTGACACAAGCGCAAACCAGGTTGCCCGGTGAAAATGACCAAAGCGGTCAGAGTATGGGGATAACCTATGCGAACTCATTGCCGGAAACGAATACCAGCCTGACCATCGCCAGTTACCATTATTCCAGTGACGGTTTTTACACGCCGTCAGAAGCGATGCGTATGCGTGACTATTTGCAACATGGCGAAGTTAATAACACTATTTTCAATTCAAGCCTGCCAGGTGATGGCACCCGCTACGATGACAGTTTTAAATATCGCCGCCGCAATCAGGCACAAATCAGTATTACCCAAGGTTTGCCCGAAGGTTATGGCTCGTTTTATGCCAATGCCAATGCGCAGGATTATTGGGGCGGGCAGCGCCGCGATATGAATTTCCAGTTCGGCTATAATAATAGCTATAAGTCACTGAGTTATAACGTGGCCCTTAATCGGCTGCGCAATATGTCCAGTGAGAACTGGGATAATCAACTGAGTATCTCTTTCTCCATCCCATTGGGGAGCAAACGGGGTTCACCACGTTTGAGTACCAGTTACACCAATACTCGTGATAGCAGTTCAGTTCAAACCGGGGTTTCAGGCTCTGCTGGCGACGATAATCAATTTAACTATGGTGTTTCGGCGGCAAGTAACCGCACTGATGTGAACGGCAATTACAACTCCGTTGGCATGAGCGGTAGTTGGTTGGCCCCTAAAGCGACGCTTGGCGGCAGTTATTCTAAAAGTAAGGATTACGAGCAGGCCAGTGCCAGTGTGTCTGGTGGCCTCGTCGCATACCGTGGTGGCGTGGTTTTTGCCTCCTATTTGGGCGATACCGTAGGGATAGTGGAAGCACCCGATGCTGCGGGTGCCCGTGTCGCCAACTATTCGGGGATGCGTCTCGATGGCAGTGGCCGTGCAGTTGTGCCTTACTTAAGCCCTTACCGGCAGAATGATGTAGAACTGGATCCAACAGGGTTATCGTCTGATGTGGAATTTAAAACCACCAGTCAGCGGGTTGCTCCTACTGCCGGTGCGGTGGCACTGGTGAAGTTTGAAACCTCCAGCGGTTATTCGATGTTATTGACCGGACATCGGGCGGATAACACGCCGTTACCGTTTGGTGCCGAGGTGAAAGATGCCAAGGGTACCAGCGTGGGCTATATCGCTCAGGGTGGGCAAGCCATGGTGCGTGTGAACCAGCAAGACGGGCATCTGCGCGTGATCTGGGGGGAAGGGGTTGGTGAGAGTTGCGGCTTTGATTATAAATTGCCCAGTAGCGCATTGGTTCAGGGTGAATTCCGGCAGTTAGAGGTGATATGCAAATGAGTTCTTATCGAAATATAGCGCAATATTACATCGATAGACTGTGTGGTGCCGTCAGGGATTCGACAGGGCGCGGGTACCGTCAACTCAAACAGTTTTTGCTGTGGTCACTGGTGATGAGTGGTTTAGCGATTAGCCATCATGCTAATGCGTTGGGCTATGCCATGGATTGTGACTATAGCGGGACTTACTATATTTATGGACCGACAACCACATTGCGGGTTCCACCCAATACTGCGGTTGGCTCGCCGATTGGCTCATGGATAAGCTTCCCTGCAGGGGGCTGGGTGTGCCATATATTACCCGATTCAATGAGTGACAGTATTAAGGCTGGGGTAGGACTGTACGCGCCGTACAGTATTGATCGAACCATCAACATTGATGGTAATAGCCACAGTGTATTTTCCTATACCGGTAAAGCGGGCTTAGGGTATGCACTGCGTTTTCGCGTGACTGGCGCAGGTTTTAGCAGCGACTGGAAGCCGATGAATGGCTTTAGCGCGGCAAATATGGTTTATTCTTCACCGCTGTTAGGCCCCATTCCTTACAACAATGGGGCTAATTTTAACTTGAACGTAGAGCTACAAATCAAGTTTGTTAAAATTGCCACGACATTAACCAGTGGATGGGCTGCCGCTTTTGACCCTGCTTATGCCTATGATTACCGTACCTATAACAATGGCACCAGTAGTTATGTTGAAACAACCCGCTACCGATTATTTGATTTTGCGCCAAATTCCCTGAATATCCAATTAATGACACAAACCTGTACCACCCCGAATGTTATCGTCAATTTACCCGATGTCGCTACCAACAAATTTACCGGGATTGGCGATATCAAAGGGTTAAAATTGTTTAATCTCAACTTTAATAATTGCCCCGGTGGGTTGGCGGGCATTAATTATACATTTGGTGCGACAACCAATGTGCTGAATGTGGCAAATGGGGTGGTAGCGCTGGATAGTGGATCCACCGCCAGAGGCGTGGGGTTAGTTTTGCGTAGCCAGACAAATACACCGATCGTGTTGAATACCGAATACACGTTGAGCGGCTATAATTCAGCTAGCACGCAGAGCTACACCGTGCCCATGAACGCAGGGCTTTATCAAACGGCAAGTACCGTGCAAAGTGGTTCCGTCAAAGGCGCATTTACTTTTACGTTGATTTATAAATGAAAACGTTATCTTACAGGCTCATGCCGTATATCCGCAGGTTCACGCATCGGTATAACATATATGCGGCGATGGCCCTTGCCACATTCTTGCTCAGTACCACTGCGCAGGCGGGTATTGCTATTGGTCTGACCCGGGTGGTGGTTACTGGGGGTGATAAATCAGGTAGCGTGCAGATCCTCAATAAGGGCAACCACCCGGCATTATTGCAACTGTGGGTTGATAATAATATTACTGAAATGGATAAATCCATTGAGCAGATAAAGGTGCCGTTTGTCGTTGAGACTCCGGTTTTTCGTCTTGATCCTCAAACCAATAAATCTGTTCGTATTTACTATACCGGTACTGCCAGTCAACTGCCGCCGGATCGCGAATCGATGTTTTGGTTGAATGTATTAGAAGTGCCCCCGAAAAGCGCCTCGTCGCAGGCTGCCAACAATCAGGCTGCCAACAATGAAGTACAAATTGCCTTCCGCTCACGCATCAAACTGTTTTATCGCCCGGCGGGTATTCCAGCCAGTTCAGAGGGTGTGCTTAACCAACTCTCTTTCGGATGGATCCCCCAGGGGAGTGGAGGGATCTTTCGTGTAACCAATCCGACGCCATTTAATGTGACCTTCCAGACTCTGGAGATTGCGCAAAGTAAAAGTGCCACGAGAACCACGGTTAAGTTGGGGAATGACGATATGGTCGCACCGAAAAGTAGCACTGATGGCGTGCTGGTTGGTAACCAAGTCCCTGCAAAGAATATGACGGTATTCTTCTCAATTATCGATGATTTTGGCTCAACAATTGAAGGCCAACAGTCATTACAATAGCCAAGCTGGTGTAGCATGCGGTTTGCCCTCACGGCGGTATTTGCTTATCGATACCGCGCCGCTGTTATTTCATTTATGACCGGAATGTTGGCATGAATACAACAGTGAGCAATATCGTTTCCGCTTAGGGTTACGTTACACCTTCTGATAGATGATAAGATTGCAGTCACAAAAAAGACGGCACAGTGATGCGCCGTCTTACTCTATCAATACCCGTAATACTTCAAGCTGCATGTGTGTTGGCTGCGCTCACTACTCGGCCCATCTGTGGGCCTCACCACGTTGAGGCCGCTGTAACTTGAATTATTTAGGGTATATTCTGACAACTGAAAAGGTTAGCGGTCTTTCTTCTTACCAAAAATCTTCAGTAAAGCGCCAACAGCACAACCAATAACCACACCCAATATGACCCATTCAGTAAATGACATAATCAGACCTTTTGATTTGTTTGGCCTGATTATATAAATTATTGCTCACTTGTCCATGTCAGGCCACTTCTGTCCTTATAGCTTTGCCAGCATCTCACGGGTGACTAATACAATGCCGCTCTCTGAACGATAGAAACGGCGGGCATCTTCATCTGCATTCTCGCCAATCACCATTCCCTCGGGGATAGTACTTGCACGATCAACTACACAACGGTGCAGACGACAAGAGCGGCCGACATTGACATCAGGTAGCAATACGCAAGAGTCAATATTACAGAAGGAGTTGACCCGTACCCGAGAAAATAGCACGGAGTTGACTACCACTGAGCCGGAAATAAAACAGCCGCCAGAAACGAGTGTGTTCATGGTCATTCCGTGACTGCCTGAGCGGTCCTGAACAAATTTCGCTGGGGGTAAAGGTTCGGCATAGGTACGTATTGGCCAATGGGCGTCATACATATCCAGCTCTGGCGTGATAGCCGCTTGATCGAGGTTGGCCTGCCAATAGGCATCCAATGTGCCTACATCGCGCCAATAGTCAGGCGCATCGGGTGACGTAGAGACACAAGACAGTGAGAACGGATGCGCCCAGACATGGCCTTGTTCAGTGATTTTCGGCAGAATATCTTTGCCAAAATCATGACTACTGTGTTCATCAGCATGATCGCTCTCGAGTAACTTGAACAGGAACTCAGCGTTGAACACATAAATTCCCATACTGGCAAGGCTGCGATCAGGGTGACCGGGTAATGTCGGTGGATCTTCCGGTTTCTCCCAAAACATTTTCACTTGTAGATCTTCAGACACTTCCATTACACCGAAGGCCTTTGCTTCCTCTTTCGGGACTTCAATACACGCCACGGTACAGGCTGCTCCGCTTTCCACGTGATCCAACAGCATGCGTGAATAGTCCATTTTATATATATGGTCCCCCGCGAGGATCACCACATATTCAGAACGATAGCGGCGGATAATATCCAGATTCTGGAAGACGGCATCAGCGGTACCGGTATACCAGTGTTCCTGTCCTTGGCGCTGTTGTGCCGGTAACAAATCAACAAACTCATTCATCTCTTCGCTGAGAAATGACCAGCCATGCTGGATATGCTGCACCAAAGTATGTGATTGATACTGTGTTATCACGCCAATTCGACGAATACCCGAGTTGAGGCAGTTAGAGAGCGCGAAGTCGATAATGCGGTATTTCCCGCCAAAGTGAACTGCGGGTTTCGCCCGAACGGACGTAAGATCTTTAAGGCGTGAACCACGACCTCCTGCAAGAATCAGTGCTACGGCTTTGTTTGGCAGTTGTCTTGCCGACATGACTCTGTCGATATCGCCTGTTTTCCGCATGTCAGACTCCTTATGATTTGTATGTATAGCTACCGGATTACGGGCTATATTCTCCAATCCTAATGCGCCAAATGCTTTTATGCGCTAAATGCTTTTCGGACAATGGCCGGAATGATAAAACGGGTTTTTACCCTACCTCCTTTCAATATAAATATCGCTAATGACATCATCGGCTAATTACCGTTCTAACACTGAGAACCGAATCAAGTTTAGCGCCAATTGACGTGTTTTTTTGCTCAATAGCACCAATTACCACTCCTATTGTTTATTGTTTTCACACATTGTGAGGTCAGCGATCGTCGACCATACTCGTTGAGGTAAAAATATTCGTAGTTTTAATAAGGATATAAAATTATGACAATAACAGTAGATAGTCTGCGATTATCCGCACTGACCTTGATACTCAGTAGTTATGCGATTAGTGCCGCGCCGGTTGCCATACAACCCACGGGCTATACATTGGAGCGAGTGGTTATTTTGAGCCGCCATGGTGTTCGCTCGCCAACCAAACAAACACAGTTAATGAATGATGTTACCCCTGACAAGTGGCCACAATGGCCGGTCGCCGCAGGATACTTAACCCCCCGAGGTGCACAATTAGTGACATTGATGGGCGGATTCTATGGTGATTACTACCGTAGCCAAGGGTTACTCGCAGCAGGGTGCCCAACTGACGCGGTTATTTATGCGCAGGCCGATGTTGATCAACGAACGCGTTTAACGGGGCAGGCATTCCTTGATGGAATAGCTCCGGGGTGTGGACTGAAAGTACATTATCAGGCTGATTTGAAAAAAGTGGATCCGCTGTTTCACCCCGTCGACGCGGGGGTGTGTAAGTTAGATTCGACACAAACCCATAAGGCTGTTGAAGAGCGACTTGGTGCGCCATTAAGTGAACTGAGCAAACGCTATGCTAAGCCCTTTGCCCAGATGGGTGAGATTCTGAATTTTGCTGCATCTTCTTACTGTAAATCACTGCAACAGCAAGGAAAAGCATGTGATTTTGCCAACTTTGCAGCGAATAAGATCACGGTGAACAAGCCGGGGACAAAAGTTTCGCTCAGTGGACCATTGGCGCTATCATCAACCTTAGGTGAGATCTTTTTGCTACAAAATTCGCAAGCGATGCCTGATGTTGCCTGGCATCGGTTAACGGGAGAAGATAATTGGATCTCGTTATTATCGTTGCACAATGCGCAATTTGATTTAATGGCAAAAACACCTTATATCGCTCGTCATAAGGGCACACCGTTGCTGCAACAGATCGAGACTGCCCTTGTCCTTCAGCGTGATGCTCAGGGGCAAACATTGCCATTATCACCCCAAACCAAAATTCTGTTCCTAGGGGGACATGATACAAACATCGCCAATATTGCTGGAATGTTGGGGGCTAACTGGCAATTACCACAGCAGCCCGATAATACCCCTCCTGGGGGCGGATTGGTCTTCGAACTATGGCAAAACCCAGATAATCATCAACGTTATATCGCGGTGAAAATGTTCTATCAAACAATGGGCCAGTTACGAAATGCTGAGAAACTAGACCTGAAAAACAATCCGGCTGGTAGGGTCCCTGTTGCAATAGACGGCTGTGAAAATAGTGGTGATGACAAACTTTGTCAGCTTGATACCTTCCAAAAGAAAGTGGCTCAGGCGATTGAACCTGCTTGCCATATTTAAATAGCGCTTGTCCGGTTGGCAGTGATTAATGTCAGCCGGATATATTACTGGAGTTAATCGTAATACGTGTTAATTAGGATTTTACTCCCAGTTTTTATGGTTTTTATGGTTTTTATAGTCGAGCCATCAAATACCGTAATTATATAGATGGTAAGGCCGGGGTAACCGTTTTAATATAGGCTTCCCCGGCGTATTAGTGCCACTGCTAATACAGCATTATCTCATTTCTCGGCAAGCAAACTGCATGTTTAAATTTATTGATTATATACACGCAGCACTATTAGCCTAGTCGGACTAAATCGAAAGGCACGTAACGCTCACCTGTATGCTGCAATTCAACCACTCTTTCCCGTTCGGCCTGCACTGGGGATAGCCCGTCGGCATGGATCGCTTTTGCTACGTCAATTTCCCCAGTTTGTGCGACCATGACACGTTTGCCTGGGATGATTTGGTTTCTGTTTCTATCATAGACCTTAACCATATTAACCTCCAATCGCCATCTGATCAGATTCCATGATTATAGGATGCGGTAATAATCTATATAATAAAACCGACATCTAAGATATATGCCTATAATTAGCGAAAACAGAGCAATAATATACCCTGTATCGATTGCGTACGATGAGGTGAGTTTATTTACCTCAAGTCAACGTATGGTGAAGTTGGCTTACATAATGTGGGAGATTATATTTATTTTTTATCGAGGATCAAGCTTCAGAATGATTTTTTTTTGCTAACTCACTTGCGATATAACCGGTGAGGCTTGGTCAGCAGGCATTTAATATATAGCCCGCCATCTTGGCGGGTTAGCAACATGAATTATATTAGCGACTTGTGCATCAATGATTCCAGTATTTTTAGCGGGGATTGCTCTGGGTATTTCATGCCAGTAACAGGTAGCAGGAACGTTTGTTCTAACATATATTGCCCGCCCATTGCGGCGTGTGGGGTTTGATCTGAAAAACAGATCCAACTGCTGCCTGATGGGAAGTCAATGGCTTGTTGCAGGCCATTTTTTTGATAATCCAAATCGGACTTCATCTTGTCGTGTAGCTGAAGCATCAGATAGTCGTAATGGCTACGGCGGCGTTTAGTGATACCTACTTTATTTTGCAGCCAACTACTAATAGGCGAATAGCGACCCAGTTGTGATAAATAGCGGCTGGCCAGTTGGGTAAAATCTTCACCTACACGCCATGACCGAGGTTCGCCGTGAGGGTTGATATTGGTGAATATACGGATGATACGTTCACCATAATTAGGGCGCGAAGGGAAAGCATCAATATGGAGGCGGCTATCGTCTTTACGCCACGATGTATTATCGCGCCAGGCAGTAACTGGGTGTAAACGTAAGCTGTTAGTTGGGTTGCGCAGGGCAGATTTATATTCTGGCAGTAATTGAGTAACTAAACTTAGGCAACTTTGGTAGTAGCGTTCAAGTAACTGACGGGTTAAGGCAACTTTGCTCTCATCAGTGACTCCGGTTAACGTGCCTTCCAGCGGCTTGAAACTGATATTTTTACGCTTAACATCAACTAAAGCAGGGTTCAGCAGTTGTTTTTCCTGCTCGCTTAGTTCAAAAGCCAGATGAGGTAAAAATAGCACTTTACCTTGTTCCAGAGCCTCAACAGCGCTGGCTCCTTCTGTTTCACACTGATCCCAATGGCTATTGGGGAGCGTTAGAATCAATGACTCTGACGCTTGACTTAGGGTTCCACTGCTCATCAACTATCCGTTTCTTGATATCTATCTAATGGTAGAAAGCATAACTCTTTATTATAAATAAAGTGAGTCTGGAGGCACAGATTTTAGATTTTTTCTCTCTGGGAGGGTTGCATTAATGGGGGTAGTCGCCGCATAACAGGGGATGATTTTACGATTGAGGTATGAATGTCGGCGTGCTCAGCCCAGCGGTCAGTGATGGTATCTAATTGCTCCAACGACTGAATGAACAGACGGCTAATGAAGCAATCGTCGCCGGTTATTTTGTCACATTCAACACATTCAGGTGTTTCCTGAATCATCTGTGCAACCCGGTGCAACATTCCCGTCTGTGGCTTTATACGAACAATGGCCTGCAAATTATAGCCGAAAGCTCTCTGGTCTAAGTCGAGAGTGTAGCTGCGGATGATCTGGCGCTCTTCAAGACGCCGCAGACGTTCGGATGTACTTGGAGACGATAGGTTTACTTGTTGTGACAGATCTTTTAGAGATATCCGAGAGTTTTCCGCTAAAATAGCTATCAGTTGCTCGTCAATTTTATCCATGTCTATCAGCCTCTTTTTATTAGGTATATTACGCTTATTATAGGCAATATTTAAATATATTAACTATATCTGCCTAACAAAACCAATGTACGTGATAGATAAAAAGGCTAATTAGATATTACGATTGAAAGCCCCTGGCGGGGCAACAGTGTTCTAAATACTGGCGTTTACTGCCCGATAACTGACGAACTGGCTAACGATGATATGACGTTTGACTCATTGAATTGTGCGGACTTTTTTTGTAAATAGGCCAAATCATAGACATCATAAAAATCTATTTCGCCTTTATTATTAATAATATGTTTAAAGCGAAGTTTAAAGTCATCACTGATATTTTTGTTATTCAATATTTCATCAATCGCTTGTGCCGATAACGCACGACTAAAGAACCATTCACCGTTGTAGCAAACGCGTAAGTCAAGGATGCCAATATCTTCAAACTTAAATACGGGCTTGATTTCCATCATTAGCACAGCGGACATTAGCGCAAAGAAAGCAGTAAATGCAATCATATATCCAGTGCCAAAATAGGGTGTTAAGTACATTAAAACTAAGACTAAAAAATATGACACCAGCATTGCCAGGCAAAGATAGGGATGTTTGTAGACAAAATCGCTGTTAAACTTTAACCGACCATCTCGTTTTTCTTTTTGATTTATTCTTGCGATGTCGTCAATTAATATTTTTTTAATTATGTCCATAATTATGACCTTGTGATTAATAACTCATAAAAACTAAACCATAATGGTTCGTTCTAGATTAGCACGGAAGGTTAAATCTAAAGTATATCAGTTGAATAAATTAGTTGGTTAAACTGTTATAGGTAGATAAGGGCTAACAGTGATGTATATTATTCATTCGCTGAAATCAACCCCTTGAGTGTCGATTTCAGCGAATGAATGTTAATAATAGCGGTATTTACAGTTCTGTGCCGTGTTAAACGGTCAAAACAATTTTCCCGATATGTGTGCTACTTTCCATTAGCTCATGTGCTTTTGACGCTTCTGCCAGTGGGAATGTTTGGCAGATTTGCGGTTTCATGTTGCCCTTACCCAGCATAGGCCAGACCTGTTGTTCCAGTTCTTGAGCAATCAGTGCTTTTTCTGCAACGCTGCGCGAGCGTAAAGTGGAACCGGTGTGTGTCAGGCGTTTTAGCAACATTAACATTAGGTTAAGATCTTTAGCGTTACCATTTTGTGTACCAATTTGAACAATACGCCCATTCATGGCTGCCGCTTCATAATTACGCCCGACATAATCTCCAGCAATTAAATCAACAATGACATCAGCGCCTTTACCTGCAGTCACACGTTTAGTTTCAGCGACAAAGTCCTGAGTGTGGTAGTTAATAGCGACATCTGCCCCTAATTTCAGGCACGCTTGGCGTTTTTCCTCTGAACCCACAGTGACAATCACTGTCTGTGCGCCAAATGCTTTACTCAGTAATATTGCAGTCGTCCCAATACCCGAAGACCCACCATGAATTAAGACTGTTTCACCAGCGCTAAAATGGCCTCGTTGGAATAGGTTGGTCCATACGGTGAAGAATGTTTCTGGCAGCGCCGAAGCTTCGATATCAGTCAGGTTGGCGGGAATCGGTAAGGCATTGGTTTCATGTATGACGCAGTACTGAGCATAACCCCCGCCAGCTATCAACCCACACACGCGGTCTCCTATCTTAAAGCGGCTAACATCAGCCGCAATGGCGACTACTTCGCCGGCAACTTCCAATCCAGGAATATCTGAGGCTCCTGGCGGTGGCGCATACTGGCCACGGCGTTGCATTACATCAGGGCGGTTAACACCTGCGGCTGAAACTTTAACCAATATTTCGCCCGCAGCAGGCATAGGTGTTGGGCGCTGTACGGCGGCTAAGACTTCTGGCCCACCAGACTGAGTGATTTCAATCGCGACCATATTCGCCGGGAGGTGTGTTAACGATGTCATAATATTCCTCTTGTCGCCTAAAGGTGGTAACTCCGATGCTATGCCGATGATTACGAGAGTATCTTAGTCTGGTAATGGAAATAATTCATGACGAGAATGTGCTTAAGTGATTACAGGGGGGAGGCGTCAGAAAATATCAGTGAAGTAGAAAACAAAAAAGCGCCCAACAGTGTGGGCGCACAAATTTGCAAAGGAGTCGTGCATGTATGGCTTACTTGCAGGGCTACAATCAAGACTAAGAGATGTTTGGAACGCTTTGATTGTATGAACATTACTTTTCTTACGCTATAGGTATAAATCTGAAATTTTTGCCAAAAACCATCCCAAAGTACGGCGACGAGATAGCAGCCGTATTGTCAGCTAAACCTAGCCCTTATAGTGCCAGCAGACCTGATAGTGATAGCTTTCACCTGTTAGCAAGTGATCAGCGTGAACACTTGGACTCCATGAATCGTCACCACCGACCCCCATATGGAACCCATCGATATTCAACCAAGTACCTTGATCTGGTTTTAGTAAGTGCTGGTGGCTGGTTGTCATCAGTTGCTGCGTGCTGTAACGGCTGATACCAAAATGGAAGCGACCGGTTAATTGCCAGTTGCCGTAATGCAGGGTGTGGGTATTACAGCGTAAACCATTTTCACTTGGGAAAATGTAGGGGGTATGCATCTGCTCAAGCGGCTGTGACCACTGACCATATTGTGCCGAAAGCTGGCGGTCAGGGTAGTTTTCATGTGGCCCTAATCCTAGCCAGTCAACATGTGGAGCGAGATCTGATAGTTGGCAGCACATGCCGATTCTGGCCGGAGGGGGAAGTGATGTTGCCACTCTAACCTGAACATCAATGGTCATACGGCCTTGCTGATCAAAACGGTATAGCCAATGTGAATGCAATAGCGATTCATTGGCAAACTCATAGCTGTAGTCGGCACAGATTTGTATTGAATGGGAGAGGCTATCAGCGTGCAACGATAGACATCGTTGTTCCAATTGATACATCCCTGCTTTTTTCCAACGCTCCACCCAGGCATTGGGGTCGATACGGGTTGCTTCGCTAATACCGATGTCGTTATCCAGTGGCGCACGAACAAATTGATCGCACAGCGGGCTAAGTAACATCGGTAATTCACCCACCCACCATTGTTCCAACAAGCCAGTTTGGCGATTGAACTGCCAACGCTGCCGCTGGTGAGTCACCATAATAGCGTGTGCATCTTGGATGAGCTGAAGCTCGCTTGGCTCGGTACTGTTTAGCTCAGTGCTATTTGGCACAGAGCGGCAGGGTATAGATAACGCTTGAGGTAAACGCCATTGCTGCCAGGCGCTGCGATGGTTACTGGCTGACCAAGATGTTTTTGTTCTCAGCCTGACGTCGACGTTTAACCATAAATCACCGGGTTTAGTTGTAAGAGGTAATTGCTCTGCCAGCCTATAGTGCTGCGTAGCCTCAGGAGATAAATCAAGAGAAAAATCACCCTCCAGTATCGATTCGCCGTCTAATTCAATTCGCCAATAGAGCTGTTCATTATCGCTGTGCCTGAACAGATATTCACTGGTAACACTTATCACCAGTGGCGTGGTGCTCAGTAATGAAAATTGGAAAAACTGCTGCGCGCATTGTGCTTCATACAAGCTGGGATGAGGGCTGCGGTCAGGGAAAACTAACCCGTTCATACAAAATTGACGGTCATTGGGGCTATCACCAAAATCACCACCATAAGCCCAATAAGGTTCGCCATTCTCATCATCGCGGACAAGGCTTTGGTCTACCCAATCCCAAATAAACCCCCCTTGTAACCGAGGATATTGGCGGAATGCCTGCCAGTAACGGGCAAATCCACCAAAACTATTCCCCATTGCATGAGCGTATTCACACAGTATCAATGGGCGAGATTCATCAGGCAAACCAATCCATTTCTTGATTGCCCATTTGGGCACCGCTGGGAAAGGTTGGTCCTCATCAACGCGAGCATACATTGGGCATACAATATCGGTCGCGGGCGTGTTTGCTCCGCCGCCTTCGTATTGCACCGGACGTGTTGGGTCATTGGTTTTAATCCAGCGATAGAGGGCATCATGGGTTGCGCCATGGCCAGATTCGTTGCCCAAAGACCAAATAATGATACAAGGGTGATTACGGTCACGCTGAACCATGCGTGTGACTCGTTCGCTGAATGCAGAAAACCACTGAGGATCGTCCGCTAACCGCCCCATAGGTTGCATACCGTGTGTTTCAATATTGGCTTCGTCCACAACATACAGGCCATAGTGATCACACAGGCGGTACCACAATGGATGGTTTGGATAGTGTGAGCAGCGCACGGCATTAAAGTTATGCTGTTTCATCAGAATGATGTCTTGTCGCATGCTCTCTTCATCTATGGTCTGACCGGTTTGCGGATGATGTTCATGACGATTCACCCCCCGAATTAATACCGCTTTACCATTAACCTTAAGCAAACCTTGATGGATGGCAACCTGTCGAAAGCCGACATCATAGGCTTCTGACTCAATCAGTTCTTGCTGCTGCGTGAGCAGTGAAATCACAGCGCGATACAGCGTGGGCTGTTCTGCACTCCATAAAAAGGGGGATTCCACCCGCAGCTTAAGATGGGTACGATCAGTGTATTGCCCTCGCTCATCAATAGCTTGGGTACCTAGCGGTTGCTGCAAACTGCTAATTAACTTATCTGCCAGCCACAATTGTACGCGAACTTGGTAAGCCCCGGTAATGTGCGGGTCGTTGATGCTGAGGGCGGGGATATTTATTGCTGCCATTACTTCTAAATTAGCAGAGCTGAATTCTGGAGATAAATGAGTGGTGATATGAATATCCCGCAAATGAATCTCTGGTTTGTGAAGCAAGCTGACATCACGGAAAATGCCGCTCATGCGCCACATATCCTGATCTTCCAGATAACTACCGTCACTCCAGCGCAGAACCAGAACGGCGATGCGGTTATTACCGTCCTGTAAGTAAGGTGTGAGATCAAACTCTGCGGGCAGGCGGCTGTCTTGGGAATACCCCACCCATTTCCCATTACACCAAAGATAAAATGCGGAACTGACACCATCGAAAATAATGCGTGTTTGGCCAGATGACAGCCAATTTGGCTCTAAAGTGAAATTACGTGAATAACAACCGGTAGGGTTCTCTTGCGGTACTCGCGGCGGATCGACCGGAATAGGGTATTGGACATTGGTGTAAATAGGGGTGTCGTAACCATGGCGTTGCCAGTTGGCAGGGACGGGCAGCAGTGTCGCACCGGGTAAATCGTGCTCAACCCACTCATCTGGTACCCTTTCTGGCTGGTCGAAATAGCTGAATGACCATTGTCCGTTGAGTAAACACCGTTGTGGCGAAGGGATATCATTTTTTGCGCTATCGCTATCACGCCAACTGTAAAAGGGAGGATGTGCCTCAAGGCGGTGATATTGCGTCACCTGCGGGTTTTCCCAATCTCTACGCGACAAAATCTGTGCCAAGGGGGGTTGAACCTGCTGTTGAACCTTTTGCTGTGACGTCATGATATCAGCCTCATTTCTGCGATGTACGTGGATACTTTTTAGCGCTGGCAAGTGATCAAATAGGAAAAATGTTATGCGCTCACAATTCTAATGCGGTAAAGATGAATTCAGCGGCAGGTAAAGTAAATAGCGGTTGGATAAATAGTCGAGAGCGATCGCATTTATTTGTTTTTAAGGATAGAGCGCTTAAAGCGTGCTGTTGTTTGGCGTATTGTCAGTTCAGTGGCTAACAAGAGAGACCCAGACGGTGGCTCAATGGTGTGGTGCAGCCTGACAATCAGGCGGGAAACGCTCTCTTCCCCTAATTGCTTGAAGTCCTGCCTGATCGTTGTCAGTGGCGGTTGGAAATAGGCGCTGTCTGCGGTGTCATCGTAACCAATGACCGAGACTTGCGCTGGCACGTTGATATTGTGCTCATGCAGCGCGCGTAATACACCAAGAGCCATTTGATCGTTAGCGACCAATATAGCGCTAAAAGGAATATTGCTGGCAATGAGCCTCTGTGTGGCCTGATAGCCGCTTCGGGCGTTCCATTCGCCGTAGTAGACCGCCTGAGGGGTTAACGAGGCGTCATTGAGTGCCTGTAGCCAGCCCTGATAACGTAACTGGGCTGAAATCGCGCTTTTCGGCCCACAGATAAAGGCAATCTGCTGGTGGCCTAAGGTAATGAGGTGCCCAGCTCCCTGAATGGCTCCAACCTTGGCGTCAAACAACACACTGAAAGCGGTGGATTGTGGATCCACATCCAGAAACAATACCGGAGTATCCGCACATTGCTGGGCAATTATCGCACTGGCTTTAGGTTTCAGAGGAATATTCACTAAGATGCCATCAACCCGTTGGGCTAGCAGTTCATTTATCGCTTGCTGGCAAGCAGGGGCAGTTTGATCATCGACCATGGCAATCACTACTGCGTATCCTAGCTCACGCGCTTTACTTTTTATTGCTGCGGCTATTTGAGAGGGGGCATGTAACGCGAGGTCTGTGGTTGCCAGCCCAAGCGTAAGGCTATGTTTCCCTGCCAATTGCTGTGCTACACGGTTAGGGACATAGTTTAAGTCAGCCATGGCCTGTTCGACCTTGCTGCGGGTTTTTGGTGAGACATGAGGTGCTTGGTTTAAAACACGTGATACGGTTTGATATGACACTCCCGCCTGGCGTGCGACATCATCTAAAGTGACAGACTTAGGCCTCATGTGTTCCTCTCAGGGGTAGGTGGGCGCATATCATAGCAAATTCATGAGATAAACTTTCAGTACCCGCTGGCAAACATGGCGTAAAACTGCCCATTTAACGCATTTTGTCCTTTTCATTACCATACGCGTTTGGTCAGCAGTAGTTTAGTAACAATAAAAATTATGATTATTCTGCGTAAAAACGGGCTGCAAGAGTATAATTAATAGCTTTTTTGGTTTTATTTTAGCCATGTAAACAAGAATCTACAGTTTGCCAGCTAAAAACAGTTGCTATTAAAAGCCGGTCATGAGTTAATGCGTCTCGGCCTGTGGTACAGACCTATTTATGCACGACATCTTGAGTAAAGTGGTTCATATTTAAAGCGTTATCGTTGATAGCTCTTCACTGACGAATTTCCTTCATAGTGCCTCCATAAGTAACGACTGATAACCGGCTATAACACGCCCATGGTGGCAAATTTTTTTAATAAAGGAAATACACATGTCTAACATGATGAAAGGTCAAGTAAAGTGGTTCAACGAGTCTAAAGGCTTCGGTTTCATCACTCCAGCTGATGGCAGCAAAGACGTGTTCGTTCACTTCTCTGCAATCCAAGATCAAGGCTTCAAGACCCTGGCTGAAGGCCAGAATGTACAGTTCTCTATCGAGAACGGTGCTAAAGGTCCGTCTGCAGCAAACGTAACTGCAATCTAATTGGCCTTTGGCTGATTATAAAAAAACCCGCTAAGGCGGGTTTTTTACTTTCTGCTATCCGGTAAGACCCTCTGCTTCATCTTCCTCTATTCTGATTCACTCAAGTTCCCTTATTAAGTAAACCGGCACGGCTATTATCCGCAATTATATTTAGCGAAAGCATACCGTTGTTTA
Organism: Yersinia sp. FDAARGOS_228; assembly: GCF_002073315.2. Lineage (NCBI taxonomy): Bacteria > Pseudomonadati > Pseudomonadota > Gammaproteobacteria > Enterobacterales > Yersiniaceae > Yersinia > Yersinia sp. FDAARGOS_228. The sequence continues at coordinate 3,674,182 of NZ_CP020409.2, read as the reverse complement.
TACGTAAACCTTATCATTCTCACCTGATTCTGTACTACACTAGCAGCATTGATTTAATTGAAGGTAATATCATGAAAGTGAATGATCGGGTGACAGTAAAAACTGATGGTGGCCCACGGCGCGAGGGGGTTGTGTTAGAGGTCGAGCAGTTTAGTGAGGGCATCATGTATTTGGTTTCGTTGGAAGATTACCCGGCAGGTGTCTGGTTCTTTAACGAGATTGATAGCCATGATGGTACCTTTGTCGAGCCGCTACACCAGTAACATTTGCATTCAGCCTGTTGTGCTGTGAGTAATGCAAAAAACCGGAGGAAGGTGAGTGCGCCTTGCCTCCGGTTTTGCTATCTAACTATCTAAATCATAGCTTGATTGAACGATTTTCTAGCGCTAACTCAGAATGTTTCCCAGTTTAGTGCGTCGTCACCGGACTTCTTATTCTTGGCCGCGTTGTTTTGCATGGCAGACATCGGTGCAGGTGTTTTAACTGACGGGGCAGGGTTGTGACCCTTTAAATGGAATACTGCAACAGCTTGAGTCAATATTTCAGCTTGTTGTTCAAGAGAAGCTGCCGCCGCTGATGCTTCCTGAACTAAAGAGGCGTTCTGTTGCGTAACATTGTCCATTTCTGAAACTGCTTGGGCAACCTGGCTAATACCACGGCTCTGCTCATCAGAAGCGGATGCAATTTCACCCATAATATCAGTTACATGAGTAACGGCCGTTACAATCTGGTTCATCGCTTTACCGGCATCCGATACCAGAATTGATCCATCACCAATCAGATCAACTGAGGCCTCAATCAACGATTCTATCTCTTTGGCAGCATCGGCACTGCGTTGTGCCAGATTACGGACCTCACTGGCCACCACGGCAAAACCACGGCCTTGTTCACCCGCACGGGCAGCTTCAACCGCCGCATTCAGTGCCAGAATGTTGGTCTGGAAAGCAATGCTGTTAATTACATTGGTGATTTCAGCAATTTTCATGGAACTGAGGGATATTTTATCCATAGTACTAACAACATCATTAACAATATCGCCACCCTGAGCAGCTTTACCTGAGGCATCAGCAGCCAACTGACTTGCATGATGGGCATTCTCCGCATTTTGTTTCACAGTTGCGGTCAGTTGCTCCATGCTAGCGGCTGTCTGTTCAAGTGATGCGGCTTGTTGCTCGGTACGCGCTGAAAGGTCGGTATTACCCAGAGCAATTTCACTAGAGCCTTGGTAAATAGATTCAGCACTGCTGCGCACGGCTCCAACAGTGATGGATAACGAATCCTGCATTTGCTGAATATTGTTACCCAGCACACCAATTTCGTTACGACCAAATGAGACTGACGTTTGTGTCAAATCCCCCTGAGCAATACGCTGGATACGTTCTACCAGCCAATTAATTGGCTTGATGATGACTTTGCTGATCACTAAAAAAGCCACGATTGTCAGCAAGATAGCAAGAATAAAAGCACCACCCATCAGCATGTAACCAAGCCGTGCTTCTTGTTGGGCTGCTTGATTAATTTGATTAGCCTGTTCGGTACGGTATTTAAGGGCTTTCAGCAGTGGCTCATTATAAGCATCATCTAACTGATTAAGTTTTTCAGTCTCAAGGGAGATAACTTCTTCAAAATGTCCTTCTTTCGTCGCGTCGAGCATGATTTTCATCCCCTCGTCGCGATACTGTTCGTAGGCTTTTTTCAATGGTACATCTAATGCGGTATCCGTTTGGGATTTAACCGGACGGTTATAGTAGAGATCAAACATTTGCTGCGATTGAGTAATACGACTCTCAGCGTTTTTTAGCCCTTGTTGATAACCCTCGGTATCACCGATGCGTGCCGCTGATGCTGCTTGAATCAGAATAAGGCGTGCAGTGCGCAGGTGGTTCGAGCTGTTGGACAGGCCAAGGCGAATATCCAGCTCTTGTGTCGCCTCTTCCAGTGATTGGTTACTCTGTTTTAAGAAATAGCCAGACGTCCCAATTGCGGCTGCAAATAAAAGCAGTATTCCCGCCAAGATGGCGATAAACAAAGTAACCAGACGCATGTTATTGATAAATAATACTTTCGTATCTTTATTCTGTTCTGGCGCTATTTTTATATCCAATGGCTGATGCGTACTTCCACGTTTCATTGTTAGTTCCGTTTCTATAGTCGCTCGAGGAAAGGTCCTGGCCTGATGTACCCGGTATATCTGATGCTATAGCTTTGTGCGCTGTAACACCGATTACTGCGGGTATAGGCATCGCTACTTAAAGTTAATCCACCCCTATATGTAAAAAAAATCTCAACAGTCCTTTAAGAACCTATCGGCAACGGTCCTAAAATAGTTAGGGTTATAAATGAGATCACGATCGCAATTTGGATTAAAGACTCATTATATTTTTGTAATTGCGTCAATGACTTGATGGGGAGAACACCGGAATAGGCGGTGCTGGCTGGATGAGGGGCTATAGACGTTATGCCTCAGTTACCTTTACGTTAAGGTCATTGAGCGAGGCGAGAAGGATATCGGCGTGAGTAACGGCAGGTGAGAGCGCTCAAATTGATTCTCGCATCCCTGCTTTTATTCTTATGCATACCTAATATAGGCTCAACGGCTTGATGATGGTGCGACACAAATAATCGATATATTATAAATATTAAGTTTATTATTTAATTCACTGGAGCTGGTTTAGGTTTTGTTTAGAAATATAGGCTTTACATAATTATCACACGCAACTATACTCTTGGAAAATTTAGGTGGAGAAATTAATGGATACGCAAAGTAGTAGTCAAATAAGCAAGGCAAGCTAACCTATCTCTCTACTGATTTGTTGCTTGCCGAAAATGGCGGGCAGCACCCTCTCTAATATCCTGAGTTGTGCATACCCAAGTAGATCCTAATTAGTTGAAGTTATAGTGGTGTTGATGGTGTTTATTCACTTAAAACACAAACTTGAGCCAGCCGTCGAGATTTATTCGTTTGTGGTCTGGTTATAACTTCAATTACTGTGGGTTTGATATATAACTCGATGTTTAATCATCGAGGGTATTGTTTCGGGTTTCTATTATGGTATTTAACAACCACGCACTATTTCCTCCTGGCATAAATACAGGCTATTGCTGATTCATAACTTTAGGTTATATGTTTCAGCACAATTACCTGTGTGCTAACTAGCACATGATTATTCTACCAATGATTAATTCATGGAGAGAATCATGGCATTAACTCCTTTTGTCGTAAATTTATTACTGGCGATGTGCTTGGGCGCATTAATTGGCGCAGAAAGACAATGGCGTCAGCGTATGGCGGGTTTACGTACTAATGCATTGGTTGCGACCGGTGCCGCAGTATTTATTCTCAGCTCTTATGCTACATCCCCTGATAGTCCTGGCCGTATTGCCGCTCAAGTTGTCTCTGGAATTGGTTTTCTGGGCGCGGGTGTCATTATGCGTGAAGGCATGAATATTCGTGGCTTGAATACCGCCGCAACGCTCTGGTGCTCGGCGGGGATCGGTGTGCTTTGTGGCTTGGGATTATATTGGAATGCGGTGGCTGCCACTGCGGTTATTCTGTGTGCCAATATATTATTACGTGAGGCGGCGCAACGGATTAATATGCAGCCTCAGCAACAAGCTATAGATTTAGAGGTTCGTTACCGGATTCAGGTCACTTGTGGTGCGGAAGATGAGATATTGGTTCGCACCCTTATTTTGCAGGCGTTAAATGGCGTCGCATTACGGTTACAGTCGCTTTGTAGTGCAGATATTGCTAAACCCGGCCAATTGGAAGTGTGCGCAGAAATAATGGCGACACCCGCAGCGCAAAAAGAAATTGAAGGTATTGTTTGCCGTGTCAGTCTGGAGCGGAGCGTCAGTGCAGTTCATTGGCGCATTGCATCTGAATTACCGGTTTAATTGCAAAGTAGTTTACTCACTAATAAGTGACTTAAATTCGCAGTAAATAATTAAATGCTGACCCATGTGGTAGTAAGGAGTTGCTATGGACGATCACCCCGGAGTTAACCAAATTAGCTGCTGCTAATTAAATATAAAATTAGCAGCGCAATAATAGTTCAGCACATTTATCTCTCGGCAATTGAGCGGATAAGCCCTGTGCGTTTAGAATTAAAAGAGAAGCGTTATGACCCAATTCAAAAAAACAGCCACTGGCCGTAGCAATAATAGAAAACCTTTTGCTATTGCGCAGGAAGCCAAAAACAGTCTGGATCAAACATTATCCAAGTTGAATGCTAATTTAAATGGCCTGACAGAAGAGGATGCCCGGGAGCGGCTGGAATTATACGGTATTAATCAGGTTGCGCATGAGAAAGCGCCCCCAGCATTGGTTCAGTTACTGGCGGCATTTAATAACCCCTTTATTTTTGTTTTGATGATATTGGCGGCAATCAGTTTCTTTACTGATTATTGGCTGCCATTACAACACGGAGAGGAAACTGATCTGGTTGGTGCCAGTATTATTGTGACAATGGTATTGATCAGTGGGTTACTGCGTTTTTGGCAGGAGTACCGGACCAATAAAGCGGCTGAAGCTCTGAAATCGATGGTGCGAACCACCGCCACAGTATTACGTCGTAGTAGCCATAGCGCCCAACCGGCAAAGCAAGAAATTGCGATTAAGCAGTTAGTGCCCGGCGATATTATTCTATTATCAGCCGGAGATATGATTCCAGCGGATTTACGGCTGATTAAATCCAAAGATTTGTTTATCAGCCAAGCGATTCTAACTGGAGAGGCTATCCCTATTGAAAAGTATGACGCAATGGGGACCATCAGTTCGAAGTCAGTCGATGCGGAGGTCAATAGTGAGAGTGAGTTACTTGAGCTATCCAATATCTGTCTGATGGGAACGAATGTTGCCAGTGGAACGGCAATGGCCGTGGTTGTGGCTACTGGCGGGCATACTTATTTCGGCTCGCTTGCTAAGTCGATTGTTGGTACGCGTGCGCAGACGGCATTTGATCGTGGCGTCAACAGTGTCAGTTGGTTATTGATCCGCTTTATGCTGGTAATGGTACCAATAGTATTGCTGATTAATGGTTTTACAAAAGGTGATTGGACTGAAGCGGCACTATTTGCACTGGCAGTGGCGGTTGGGTTAACCCCTGAAATGTTGCCGATGATTGTCAGTTCTAACCTGGCAAAAGGCGCCATTGCTATGTCGCGGCGTAAAGTTGTGGTTAAGCGATTGAATGCAATACAGAACTTTGGTGCTATGGATGTATTGTGCACGGATAAAACCGGCACATTAACCCAAGACCGCATCATTCTTGAACACCATCTGGATGCCAGTGGCAGCAATGACAGTAAAGTACTGCAATTGGCATGGCTTAACAGTTTCCATCAAAGTGGTATGCGAAATCTGATGGATCAGGCGGTGATAAAATTTAGCCGTGGTAAACCAGAAATCGATGCTTTGCGCAGCTTTAACAAAGTGGATGAGTTACCGTTTGATTTTATCCGTCGCCGTTTGTCAATTGTGGTAAAAGATGAGCAACAGCATCAGCGCTTAATCTGCAAAGGCGCAGTGGAAGAGATGCTGAGTATCTGCACCCAAGTTCGCGAGGGGGATAAGATATACCCACTGGATGACGTCCGCAGAGCCAAATTACTGGCGTTAGCTACACAATATAATGAAGACGGTTTTCGTGTTTTGTTACTGGCAACCCGTGAGTTAGGGACTCAGATTAGCGAATTACCGTTAAATATTGCTGATGAATGTGATTTGGTTGTTCAAGGGCTACTGACTTTCCTCGATCCGCCAAAAGAGAGCGCCGAGGCTGCTATTACCGCACTACGTGAAAATGGTGTTGCAGTTAAAGTCTTAACTGGCGATAACCCGATTATTACGGCAAAAATTTGCCGCGATGTTGGTTTGGAACCGGGGGAGCCGCTGAGTGGTCGTGACATTGAAGGTATGGATGATGAAACACTCGCGCGTGAAGTGGAGTTGCGCACGGTGTTTACCAAGCTCACCCCTTTGCAAAAATCACGGGTGCTAAAAATGCTGCAAAGCAATGGGCATACCGTTGGTTTTCTTGGCGATGGCATCAATGATGCCCCGGCATTACGCGATGCTGATGTGGGGATATCGGTTGATACCGGCACCGATATCGCTAAAGAGTCGGCTGATATTATTCTGTTAGAAAAGAATCTGATGGTGCTGGAAGAGGGGGTCATTATAGGGCGTGAGACCTTCGGCAATATTATCAAATACCTGAATATGACGGCCAGCTCGAATTTCGGCAATGTGTTCTCAGTATTGGTTGCCAGTGCCTTTATTCCTTTTTTACCGATGTTAGCTATCCACCTGCTGTTACAAAACCTGATGTATGACATCTCCCAGCTCTCTTTACCGTGGGATAAAATGGACAAAGAATTTTTACGTAAACCACGTAAGTGGGATGCTAAGAATATTGGCCGCTTTATGCTATGGATTGGGCCGACCTCCTCAATTTTTGATATTACAACTTATGCACTGATGTGGTTTGTTTTTGCTGCGAACAGCGTTGAGCATCAGGCTTTATTCCAATCAGGTTGGTTTATTGAAGGTCTGTTATCGCAGACGTTGGTTGTCCATATGTTGCGCACGCAAAAAATACCGTTTATCCAAAGTACAGCCGCCTTGCCGGTGCTCTTGACGACCGGATTGGTCATGGCTATTGGTATCTATATTCCGTTCTCACCATTAGGAGCATTAGTCGGATTACAACCATTGCCGTGGCAATATTTCCCATGGTTAGCGGGTACATTGATAAGCTACTGCGTTGTTGCGCAAATGATGAAGCAGTTCTATATCCGCCGGTTCGGCGAGTGGCTGTAATTGCTTCGATTAATGTTTAGGTTTTATATCCGGCAAGGCTATTTGTTGCTATTAGGGTATTGATATAACAGTTTCCGGGGCGAGTTGGCCCCGGAATTATTTCGACTATTCGTTACTGACGCGAATCACCAGCTTGCCAAAGTTCTTGCCTTCCAGTAGGCCGATAAAGGCTTGTGGCGCATTTTCTAGTCCATCGACCAGGTCTTCACGGAACTTGATTTTGCCTTGATCAACCCATTGCGTCATTTGCTGTAAAAAATCACCAAAAAGATGGCCGTAGTCATCAAAGATGATGAACCCTTGCATTCTAATCCGCTTGCGCAAAATGATACTTTGCAACAGCGGCAAACGATCCGGGCCATCCGGTAATTCCGTGTCATTATAGCGTGCTATCAATCCACATACCGGGATACGGGCGCGTGGGTTCAACAATGGTAATACAGCGTCAAATACTGCGCCACCTACATTTTCATAATAAATATCAATACCTTCAACGCATACCTTCTCCAATTGTTGCGCAAAGTCGGTTGCCTTGTGGTCAATACATGCGTCGAAACCTAGTTCTTCCACCACATAGCGGCATTTCTCCAACCCTCCGGCTATGCCGATAACTTTGCATCCTTTTAGTTTACCAATTTGTCCGACAACGGAGCCAACCGCACCGCTGGCTGCGGCAACGACCAGAGTTTCGCCTGCTTTGGGCTGACCAATATCTAATAGCCCCATGTAAGCGGTGAAACCAGGCATGCCCAAAACGCCCAGAGCGCGTGAAGGATGGGAGAGCTGTGGCCCCAAGTTGCGGACACCAGAACCATCCGATAGCGTGTAGTCTTGCCAGCCACTGTTGGCCAAAACCCAATCCCCCACTTGAAACTCTGGGTGATTAGAGGCTTCAACGCGTGAAACGGCCCCACCCACCATGACATCGCCAATTTCCACCGACGCAGCATAAGAGGGGGCATCGCTCATGCGGCCACGCATATAAGGGTCAAGAGACAAATAGCGAGTGCGAAACAGCACCTGACCTGCTGCGGGTTGCGCAATAGGTTGAATATCTAATGCGAAATTTTCACTGCCAGGCGTACCATGCGGTCGAGAAGCCAGCAGAATACGGCGGTTATTGATTTTATCTTGAGGCATCAGATTCCCTTACTTGGACGTAGTAAAAAGGTAGGTAGTGAACATAGCAAATAGTGAACATAGCGAATGTTGAAAATAACGTGTGTTGAAAATAATAGTAGAACTTGGCGGGATGGTTTCAGCTAATAGTGCGACAAGACAGCGAAAGGTATCGCTGTGTTAATCGCATGGTTATCGCATGTGCAACTATGGGTCAATCAAAGTGGGACAATCAACACATCAACAGTACTGGTATTAATCAGCTTGGCAGCAGAGCAGGAGAATTTATTCATCAGCCGGGTACTGTGATTACCGCAGATAACCAAATCAATGTGCTGTTGCTGGCAAACATACGCCATGCTATCAGCGAACTCACCATGCACAATGGATCTATCCGTTATGGGATAATCAGCATTAATCGCCAATTCTTCCATAAATAGCTGCGCTTCTTCTTGTAACACAGATCGCAAATCACCCAACATGGGAGCGGCGTAACTGCTGTACATTTCCGGTTCGGTAGTCAGGGTAATTAACGAAACCTTCCCATTATAGGGCCGTACGATAGAAACGGCTTTATTAACCAACTGCTGACTATCGGGTGAAAGAGCAACTGCGACCAGTACATTCCTGTATCCCATCATTAAGCTCCCATAAGCACGGCTACAGATTAAAGGTTAGGGGAATACACATTTGATAAATGAGATGTCAGTCACATTTGGTTACGAGGTAGCAATAATATGAATTGTGATAGGAACTTAATTAAAATAATGGCAATTTAACGCATTTTGTAACTTATGCTTCAAACATTATTAATTAAACAATATAACAATTTATTTACAATTAATTATCAAAGATGTATCTATGGACCAAAATTTAAAATGTGCCTAAGTGAAATGTATACGCTAGCGTTGGTCTGAAACATGCAGTTACTTCTGTTGCCTTTTTTAATACGTGTTGTCAGGTTTATTAACGTTAAAAGTTGAGTGGGTTAATAAATAAGCGATAAACGTTTTTTTGAAATTGCATAAATATTCGTTAAAGCAAAATAGTTTCGGATTGTTACTGACAGGATAACCGAGCTATAACGGGCTCAATTAGATCTTACCACTACAAATTTCGGGTTATGACAGATTTATGTGCTGCTATTTTGCTTTGGGAATACTTTTGTTCGAAATGATCTAAAAACGCTAAGAATTTGGCCTATATATCTAGTTTTTTAGCTCTTTTCTGACTTGTGAGTGTTTTTTAACCAGTGTGGTGGGTGAAAAATGAACGATTTTGGGGGTAAAAAATGACTTTATATTTTATTTTTGTGATGCATATCACATTACATTTAAAATGAATCACCAGTCACGTTGTATGTGCTAACGATTCGGGAGTAGAGTTGGGCCTCTTTAGGAATAATCCTAATATTTTGTAAGAAAAGTTTCACAGCAAGATGCACTATCAGAGCAGCGTTCAATAAAGCTGCCAAGTTTACGACATGTTATTTCATACCAAAATGGTATTTTTGTAATGTAACACCAGTAGGTTTTAATTACTTTTAGTTCTAAAGGGCTTAATTAACTGTCTATCGGGAAGGATCCCAGGTCTTGGGTGAAAAATACTATCATCCAACTTATGTTTTAAAACATAATCAGTCGGGATGTATAAAATGAGTACGTCTGAATTACTCAAACATATTTATGATATTAATTTGTCTTACTTGCTTTTGGCTCAACGGCTAATTAATGATGAGAAAGCTTCAGCGATGTTTCGTCTGGGTATTACAGATACTATGGCCGACGCATTAGCGCAGTTAACTTTGCCACAAATGGTTAAATTAGCTGAGACTAACCAGTTAGTCTGCCATTTCCGTTTTAGTGATCACAACACTATTCATCATCTGACGAAAGAGTCTCGTGTAGATGACTTGCAGCAAATCCATACAGGGATCCTTTTGTCGAGTCATTTACTCCACGAGCTATCGTTACAAAACGGTAGTGCGCCTAAAAAAAGAGCATGACTGATGGTTGAGAAAAGTATTGTCCAGGAAGCCAAAGACATTCATTTGGCAATGGAGTTAATCACTTTAGGTGCGCGTTTGCAGATGCTTGAAAGCGAAACGCAACTTAGCCGAGGGCGTTTAATTAAGCTCTACAAGGAGCTAAGAGGCAGTCCGCCGCCTAAAGGAATGCTGCCATTTTCGACTGATTGGTTTATGACCTGGGAACAGAATATTCATTCATCGATGTTTTATAACGCTTACAGCTTCTTGCTGAAAAGCGGGCAATGCACCGGTGTCGAGGCCGTTATTAAGGCCTATCGTCTTTATCTGGAACAGTGTCCTGACCAGTCTGGAGTGCCGCCATTACTGGCGTTAACTCGCGCCTGGACTCTGGTCCGATTCGTTGACAGTGGTATGTTGCAACTCTCTGGTTGCAATTGCTGTGGTGGGACTTTTATCACCCATGCGCATCAACCACGAAACAGCTTTGTTTGCAGTCTCTGCCAGCCACCTTCCCGCGCAGTAAAAAAACGTAAACTTTCTCCGCCATCTGCCGATATTACTTCACAACTGCTGGATGAGCAGGTTAGACGCGCAGTTTGAGTTTCTTTGAGTTGTCAGAGTTTTTGGTTGCAGCAGCGGTATGGATACCGTTCCTGTAGCCAGCTAATGGCAATTCATCGTACTCAAAGAGTGCTAACGCCTCACCTTCCACCCATACACTTTGCTAAGGATGTCGCGTGTTAGTTATTTTGGGTTATATCGTGGTCTTAGGTGCGGTCTTCGGTGGCTACATGATTGTTGGTGGCAACCTTGGCGCACTGTATCAGCCAGCCGAATTTTTAATTATCGGCGGTGCGGGTGTTGGTGCATTTATCGTGGGTAACAACGGTAAAGCCATAAAAGCCACAATAAAGGCCATGCCAAAATTGATGCGCCGTTCTAAATATAACAAAGTCCTGTATATGGACTTAATGGCGTTGCTTTACCGTTTATTAGCTAAATCCCGCCAACAGGGGATGCTGTCACTAGAACGGGATATAGAAAGTCCGCGTGAAAGTGAAATTTTCTCTAATTATCCTCGGATCTTGGCCGATAAGCTATTAGTGGAATTTATTACCGATTATTTACGGTTAATTGTCAGCGGAAATATGAATGCTTTTGAAATCGAAGCTCTGATGGATGAAGAGATCGAAACTCACGAGCAAGAATGTGAAGTTCCCGCAGGTAGCCTGGCGATGGTGGGGGATTCGTTACCCGCATTCGGTATTGTTGCTGCGGTTATGGGGGTGGTGCATGCCCTGGCTTCCGCCGACCGGCCAGCTGCAGAACTTGGGGCGCTAATTGCCCATGCAATGGTGGGGACGTTCTTGGGTATTTTGCTGGCATACGGATTTATTTCACCCTTGGCCACCTTGTTGCGTCAACAGAGTGCAGAAACCACCAAGATGATGCAGTGCATCAAGGTGACACTGCTTTCCAGTCTGAACGGATATGCGCCACAAATTGCCGTAGAGTTTGGCCGCAAAACGCTATACACCACTGAGCGTCCATCGTTCATTGAGCTGGAAGAGCATGTGCGCAGAGTGAAAGCTCCGGCACCGCAAGCGACAGAAGAGGACGCATGAAGCATCAGAACCACCCCGTTATTGTGGTCAGAAAGCGAAAAGCCAAGCATGGTGGCGGTCATCATGGTGGGTCATGGAAAATTGCTTACGCTGACTTTATGACAGCGATGATGGCTTTCTTTCTGGTGATGTGGTTGCTATCGGTTTCCAGCCCGCAACAACTGACACAAATTGCGGAATATTTTCGTACCCCATTGAAAGTAGCATTAACCAGTGGTGATAAGAGCAGTTCCAGTAGTAGCCCGATTCCGGGGGGCGGTGATGACCCAACTCAGCAAGTGGGTGAGGTACGCAAGCACATCGATTCGGAAGAAAGCCGCAAAGAAGAGTATCGACTTAATAAGTTGCGGGAAAAATTGGATCAATTAATCGAATCCGACCCGCGACTGAGAGCATTACGGCCACATCTTCTGATCAACATGATGGAAGAAGGGCTAAGAATTCAGATTATTGATAGCCAGAATCGGCCAATGTTTAAGATGGGCAGTGCGCAGGTAGAGCCGTATATGCGCGATATTTTACGTGCGATCGCGCCTATTTTGAATGACATACCAAACAAAATCAGTTTGTCTGGGCATACCGATGATTTGCCGTATGCCAATGGCGAACGAGGTTACAGCAACTGGGAATTGTCGGCTGATCGCGCTAATGCTTCACGGCGTGAATTGCTCGTCGGTGGTTTGGATGAGGGAAAAGTGCTGCGGGTAGTGGGCATGGCCTCGACGATGCGCTTGAAAGAGCAACCAGGGGATGATCCGGTTAACCGTCGTATCAGTATTTTAGTGCTGAACAAACAGACGCAACATGATATTGAGCATGAGAATTTAGATAACAAAGCGCTAGATATAGAAAAAGCCGCGAGCTTAAAGCAGCTTGAGACCAGCGGTACTGCGCCAACCGCTACTCCTGCTGCTGCGAATGCAACAGCGCCAGCAGCGACGGGTACGGCAACGGCCACTGAGCAACCTGTCGCTGCGGGGTCAACAACTGGGGCGGCAACAGTACCGGCGGTAACAGCACCGGTAACGGCAGCACCGGTAAAAACGATAGCGCAGCCGGCAACAGCACCACAAACACAACAATCGAGCACGGGGAACATCACTCGAGCTGCCACTGGACCAACGACATCGTTGCCTGCGGCACCTGCAAGTAATGCACCGGTCTCTCCGACAAGCCGCGACGCACAGTAGAGGTGACACCGTGAGCATGGATATTACCGCGTTTTATCAGACTTTCTTTGATGAAGCAGATGAATTACTGGCAGATATGGAACAGCACTTGCTATTGCTGGACCCGCTAGCACCAGATAAAGAACAACTCAATGCCATTTTCCGCGCAGCTCACTCGATTAAAGGTGGTGCCGCGACGTTTGGCTTTACGGTATTACAAGGGACAACTCATCTGTTGGAAAACCTGTTGGATGGTGCCCGCCGCGACGAAATGCGGTTGAGTACTGATATCATCAACCTGTTTTTGGAAACGAAAGATATTATGCAGGAACAGTTGGACGCTTATAAAACCTCACAGGAACCTAATGCGGAAAGCTATGAGTATATTTGCCACGCATTGCGCCAACTGGCCTTAGAGGCTTTAGAACAACAAAACCCGAGTAGCAGCGTGCCTGTAGCTCAAGGGAGCGGTGGCGCGGTAGCGACCGAAACCAAAGTTGGCGGTAAGTCACCGGCGCTGGTTCAGGGGGGCATGCGTATTCGCTTGTCTGGCCTGAAAGAACAAGAAATCCCGCTGATGTTGGAAGAGCTGGGCAATCTGGGTGAAGTGAAAGATCCGCATCAAAGTGCTGATAGCCTGGAAGCTACCTTGATTACATCTGTCAGTGAAGATGATATCAGCGCGGTGCTCTGTTTTGTGCTGGAACCAGAACAGATCAGTTTTGTTCAAGCTGAGTTGCAACCAGAATCAGAGGCTGAAATTGCTGTGGTTGCACCGGTTCTCGCCGAATCACCGCAAACCGTAGCCGCGCCGGTTGCAGACATCAACAGTACGCCTAAAACGGCGGTTATTGCTGCACCGACCAGCCCGGAACATGTCAGACCAAAAGCGAAGGCTAGCGAGTCGACCAGTATCCGAGTGGCGGTTGAGAAAGTTGACCAGTTGATTAACCTGGTAGGCGAGTTAGTTATCACTCAATCGATGCTGGCACAGCGCTCCAGTACTCTGGACCCTGTTATCAACGGTGATCTGCTCAATAGCATGGGGCAGTTGGAACGCAATGCGCGCGACTTGCAAGAGTCGGTGATGTCTATCCGTATGATGCCGATGGAGTATGTATTCAGCCGCTTCCCTCGCTTGGTGCGCGATTTAGCCAGCAAGCTCAATAAGCAAGTCGAGCTGACGCTGCTTGGCAGCTCAACGGAGCTGGATAAGAGCCTGATTGAACGCATTATTGACCCTCTAACCCATCTGGTTCGTAACAGTTTAGACCACGGTATTGAAGATGCGGCAACCCGTATTGCTGCGGGTAAACAGCCGGTCGGGAATCTGACACTCTCCGCAGAGCATCAGGGTGGGAATATCTGCATTGAAGTCTTGGATGATGGTGCAGGACTAAACCGGCAGAAGATTCTGGCAAAAGCCCAATCTCAAGGCATGGCTGTTAATGAACATATGAGCGATGAAGATGTGGGGATGCTGATTTTTGCCCCCGGATTCTCCACCGCCGAGCAAGTCACTGATGTTTCCGGCCGTGGTGTCGGTATGGATGTGGTTAAGCGAAATATTCAGGAAATGGGCGGCCATGTGCAAGTCAGTTTCCAGGCTGGTCTTGGCACGTCAATCCGTATTCTATTGCCATTGACGCTGGCTATTCTTGATGGAATGTCAGTAAAAGTCAGTGATGAAGTCTTCATTTTGCCATTGAATGCGGTAATGGAATCGCTGCAACCTTTGGCTGAAGATTTGCATCCGTTAGCCGGCGGTGAGCGGGTATTGCAAGTGCGCGGTGAATACTTACCTTTGGTTGAGTTATACCGGGTATTTGATGTTGAAAATGCCAAAACTGAAGCGACTCAGGGCATTGTTGTGATTCTGCAAAGTGCCGGGCGTCGCTATGCACTCTTGGTTGATCAATTGATTGGTCAGCATCAGGTGGTGGTGAAAAACCTTGAGAGTAACTATCGCAAGGTGCCAGGTATTTCTGCCGCAACCATATTGGGTGATGGCAGCGTAGCATTAATTGTTGATGTGTCGGCTTTGCAGGCATTAAACCGGGAAAAGCGCGTAACGGCTGATGATGTGGTCGCTGCCTAACAGGTGGACCTCTATGAAGCCTGTATTAAACCCGTATGAAAACAGGTATAGGGCGCGGAATTTATTCCGGTCCTGAAAACAAACATAAACTCAACCTATTGATTGAAGGGTGAAAACATGGCAGGACTAGCAACCGTCACGAAGCTGGCTGGCGAAACGGTAGGACAAGAGTTCCTGATTTTTACGCTGGGCGATGAAGAGTACGGAATTGATATTCTGAAAGTACAAGAGATCCGTGGTTACGATCAGGTGACCCGTATCGCTAACACCCCAACGTTTATTAAAGGTGTCACTAACTTACGTGGTGTCATTGTCCCCATTATTGATTTACGGGTTAAGTTTGCACAAAGCGGCGTGAGTTATAACGAAAATACCGTGGTGATCGTGCTGAATTTTGATCAGCGCGTGGTTGGTATTGTTGTTGATGGGGTGTCTGATGTGCTGTCATTAACCACTGAACAGATACGCCCAGCACCAGAATTTGCCGTCACTTTGGCAACTGAGTATCTAACAGGTTTAGGTTCACTCGGGGAAAGAATGCTGATTTTGGTTGATATTGAAAAGTTGTTAAGCAGTGAAGAGATGTCGTTGATTGACTCTGTCATTAAAGGGTAAGTTTAAGTTAGTCTGCCCAGAAGGTTTCGGTTGATATTCGTTCAGTGATCAGGTGATCACATGTCTCATATCAACCGAACCAATCACCATCGCGTTCTTCGCCGAAACAGCGGGCCGCTTTTAGCCGATCAAGCCTGATTAGCTCGGTTTCTACATCGATAATAACAAACGGCTAACACTCACACCCATCTCGTTAAAATAATGTCTCTCTCCGGTAAAGTTCCCCCTCCCAGTGCCGATAACACAGTTAATTAGACGTCCTATGTTTTGGCGTACCCGTGTTTTGACGTACTTATGAAGGGATAACATGTTTAAGCGTATGAGAGTGGTCACCAGCCTCCTGTTGGTGTTAGTGCTATTTGGTGCCTTGCAGCTCGTTTCCGGCGGGCTTTTCTTCAATTCCCTGAAAAATGACAAAGAGAACTTCGCAGTCTTACAAGTTATTCGTCAGCAACAGTCGGTGTTGAATGAAAGTTGGGTAAATCTGCTGCAAACCCGTAATACGCTGAACCGCGCAGGCATCCGTTACATGATGGATGTGAATCACACCGGTAGTGGCCCTACGGTGAATGACCTGTTGGCTTCAGCCAAAGGGACATTGGGTGTGGCGGCGGAGCGTTTTAAAAGTTACGAACAGATCCCGTTGGATAGCCAACAAGATGCTGAGTCAGCTAAAAAATTAAAACAGACTTATGACCAATACTTTGGTGCTTTGACCGAACTGATCCAATTGATGGAAGCTGGCAAGATCAATGAGTTCTTCGATCAACCCACCTCTAGCTTCCAAAATGCTTTTGAGCAGGACTACAACACTTACCTGACACAAAATGATCGCTTGTATGCCGCCGCAGTGGAAGACAGCAACCAATCATTTAGCTTCGCGATGGGTGTGATTATTACCGTACTGATTGTGGTATGTGCGGTGATTATTGTTGTTTGGCTTGGTATGCAACACATCTTGATTAATCCGCTTAAGCACTTGATCGAGCATATTAAACATATCGCTAACGGTGACTTAACCCAGACTATCGAAGTGCATAGCCGCAACGAAATGGGCACATTGGCAGCCAGCCTGAAACACATGCAAACGGAATTGATTACTACCGTCAGTGATGTGCGTTTAGGTGCCGATGCCATTTATAGCGGTGCCTCAGAAATTTCCGCCGGCAACAACGATCTGTCGGCGCGTACAGAACAACAAGCCGCCTCACTGGAAGAAACCGCCGCCAGCATGGAGCAGTTAACTGCCACCGTGAAACAGAATGCTGAGAATGCCCGTCAAGCTAGCCAACTGGCCTTGAGTGCGTCGGAAACGGCACAGAAAGGTGGCAAAGTGGTGGCGAATGTGGTGCAAACCATGCATGAAATTGCCGGCAGTTCGCAGAAGATTGCTGATATCACCAGCGTTATCGATGGTATCGCTTTCCAGACCAATATCCTGGCACTGAACGCCGCCGTTGAAGCTGCGCGAGCGGGTGAACAGGGCCGTGGTTTTGCTGTGGTGGCAGGTGAAGTTCGTAATCTGGCACAACGCAGTGCGCAAGCTGCAAAAGAGATTAAGGGCCTTATTGAAGACTCGGTTAGCCGTGTCGATATGGGGTCAGTACTGGTTGAAAGTGCGGGTGAAACCATGGGGGATATCGTTAATGCGGTAACACGCGTCACCGACATCATGGGGGAAATCGCTTCTGCTTCTGATGAACAAAGTCGCGGTATCGATCAAGTGGGTCAAGCGGTCACTGAAATGGACCGTGTCACCCAGCAAAACGCCTCTTTGGTGGAAGAGTCAGCCTCTGCCGCCGCCGCACTGGAAGAACAAGCCAGTATGTTAACCCAATCCATGTCTGTATTCGTTCTGCGTATGGATAACGGTAGTACTACACGAGATGCTAGAAAAATAAAACAGCCGGCACAGGATTTGAGCATCACGGCTAAAAAAACACTGGGAAGTGACCTGCAAGACAATTGGGAAACTTTCTAGACCCTACACAAAAAAATATACCCTAAATAATTCGAGTTGCAGGAAGGCGGCAAGTGAGTGACAAATTGGTTGTAAACCATTTTGAACAGCGCCAGCGCTGGCCCGTAGGGTGGGCCTCTGATGAGGCTCCTAATCCCCAAGAGCTGACACAAGTCAGTGACTGGGGTGATTGAGCGCAGCCAACGTGCAGCTTGAAGTATAACGGGAATAGATAAAGCCGGCCAATGAGCTGGCTGAGAAGAGGTTACGATGTTTGGCCGAATTCGGATTTCTACCAGCTTTTTCCTGTTACTGATATTGATTTGCTCGATACAGTTAATTTCAAGTGGTCTGTCATTTACTGCTTTTCGCTCAGACTACCAAAATTTGAACCGGGTGGATCTCAGTAGTCAGCAACGGGATGCATTAAGCCTCAGTTGGGTATCCTTGCTTCAGGCGCGTAATACCTTAAACCGGGCGGGGACGCGCTCGGCTCTCAAAGTACCTCAGGAGCAAGTCAACGCATTAATGGGCAATGCGCGCAGCTCATTACAGAAAGCTGACCTCTACTTCAATCAGTTTATTGCTGTGCCACGCCTTGATGAGAGTGATAACGGTAGTGAATTGTTGGATGCCACCAAAAACAGTTATCAGAACTTACGGACGTCGTTACGACAACTAATCGATTTTCTGGAAGCCGGTAATTTACAAGGCTTTATGGATCAACCCACCCAGAAAACACAAGATTTGTTCGAAGCCGATTTTTTACAGTATTTGCAGTACGCCAATGAAGTGATTGCTGAGGCCGGTACCCAAAACCAGCAGGCGTATCATCTCTCCATGTGGATATTTGGTGCTGCGATTGTCATGGTAATCGCCATGGCGATTTCGTCGCTTGTTTGGCTGCGCACCATGTTTGTCACGCCGCTGAAAATTATGCGCGCGCATTTTGACCGCATCGCGCGGGGGGATTTATCGGCGCAGATTTATGTCTCTGGGCGCAATGAAATTAGCGAGATGTTTGCCAGTTTACGCATCATGCAGCAGTCGTTGATCACCACCGTTAGCCATGTCCGAGATGGTACTGAAGCCATGCTGACGGGGATTCAGGAAATTTCTGCGGGTAACAATGATTTGTCGGCAAGAACCGAGCAACAAGCGGCATCGTTGGAACAAACAGCAGCCAGTATGGAACAACTGACCGCCACAGTGAAACAGAATGCAGATAATGCACGTCAGGCAACATTACTGGCAAAAGACGCATCAGGGACCGCCGCCAAAGGGGGCGAGTTGGCAGGCAGTGTGGTGACAACCATGCATGATATTGCCACCAGTTCACAGAAGATCGGTGCCATAACCAGTGTTATCGACGGTATTGCCTTCCAAACCAATATCCTGGCGTTAAATGCTGCTGTTGAGGCAGCTCGCGCCGGTGAGCAGGGGCGCGGTTTTGCTGTCGTCGCCGGTGAAGTCCGTAATCTGGCCCAGCGCAGTGCACAAGCAGCAAAAGAGATTAAAGGGTTGATTGATGAGTCGGTCAGCCGTGTTCGACAGGGATCCACTCTGGTCGAAAATGCGGGTACTACCATGGAAGAGATTGTTCGCTCAGTGACTCGGGTTACCGACATTATGGGTGAAATCGCTTCCGCCTCGGATGAACAAAGCCGAGGTATTGAGCAGGTTTCACTTGCAGTAACACAGATGGATCAGGTCACTCAGCAAAACGCCGCATTAGTGGAAGAGGCTGCGGCTGCGGCCAACGCACTGGAAGAGCAGGCAAGTAGGCTCTCCGATGCAGTGTCTGTCTTTCGTTTGGAGCAGGATAGCGACAGCGGGGAGGGGCAGGCAGCAGACGGCAGTGGTAAGCAACCGGCTGTTAAGGAAATTCCAGATTGTCAAACGGCGTAACGAAGACTTTGTTGTGGGGTGAGGCCGGATGAAACCATCATCGATGAAACAGCCATTACCCCAAGAGTCTGGGTCGATCCTGACTCAGATGATTCAACGGCTCCCGCTGTCGGATGTTCACTTCCGACGCATATGCCAACTTATTTATCAACGAGCCGGGATCGTACTGGCCGATCACAAACGGGAAATGGTCTACAACCGCCTGGTCAGGCGACTAAGATTGCTGGGAATTAATGACTTTGGTCAATACCTTGCTTTGCTGGAGTCCGACCCGAACAGCGCAGAGTGGCAAGCATTTGTTAATGCCTTGACCACTAACTTGACGGCATTTTTCCGTGAGGCGCACCATTTTCCGATTCTGGCTGAGCATGTTCGTCAGCGGCCGGGGAGTTATTCGGTGTGGAGTACGGCAGCATCGACGGGTGAAGAGCCTTATTCTATCGCGATGACACTTTCTGATGTGTTGGGAAATCGTGCGGGTTCGTGCCAGGTGCTAGCCAGTGATATTGATACCCAAGTACTGGAAAAAGCGACCAGTGGCATATACCGACAGGATGAATTGCGTTCATTGTCGGCACAGCAGATGCAGCGCTATTTCTTGCGTGGTACTGGTCCACATCAAGGCATGGTGCGAGTGCGCCCGGAATTGGCCAATATGATCCATTTCCAGCAACTCAATCTGTTGGCGCCTGAGTGGGCATTGCCTGGACAATTTGATGCAATTTTTTGTCGTAACGTGATGATTTATTTTGATAAAGAAACGCAGGAGCGCATTCTGCGTCGCTTTGTCCCTTTGCTAAAACCCGGCGGCCTGATGTTTGCAGGTCACTCGGAGAATTTCAGTCAAATTAGTCGGGAATTCTATTTGCGCGGGCAGACCGTTTATGGACTGACCAAGGAGAGGTGATGAGTAAAATCAGAGTATTGTGCGTTGATGATTCTGCATTGATGCGCCAGCTAATGACAGAGATTATAAACAGTCACCCAGACATGGAAATGGTTGCAGCGGCTCCCGATCCGTTGGTTGCCCGTGATTTGATCAAAAAATTTAATCCGCAAGTTTTGACGCTCGATGTTGAAATGCCGCGGATGGATGGTTTGGATTTTCTTGAAAAATTGATGCGGTTGCGGCCGATGCCGGTAGTGATGGTGTCATCACTAACCGGTAAGAACTCCGAGATAACCATGCGTGCGCTGGAATTGGGGGCGATTGATTTTGTCACCAAACCTCAGCTAGGTATCAGAGAGGGAATGCTGGCTTACAGCGAGTTGATTGCGGAGAAAATCCGTACCGCCGCTAAAGCCCGCCTGCCACAGCGCGGACCGGAAAACGCCCCGGTTATGCTTACGCATACGCCGCTGCTTAGTAGTGAGAAGTTAATTGCAATTGGTGCCTCTACCGGGGGGACGGAAGCTATCCGAATGGTATTGCAACCGTTACCACCAACCAGCCCGGCACTATTAATTACTCAACATATGCCGCCGGGTTTTACCCGTTCATTTGCTGAGCGGCTGAATAAACTGTGCCAAATCACCGTGAAGGAAGCAGAAGACGGTGAACGGGTATTACCGGGGCATGCCTATATTGCGCCTGGTGATCGGCATATGGAGCTGGCGCGTAGTGGGGCTAACTATCAGGTTCGCATTCATGATGGGCCTGCGGTTAATCGCCATCGTCCCTCGGTTGACGTCCTGTTTCGCTCAGTGGCGCAATATGCCGGGCGTAATGCCGTGGGGGTTATCTTGACGGGGATGGGCAATGATGGTGCAGCCGGATTATTGGAGATGCATCGCGCCGGTGCTTATACCATCGCGCAAAACGAGGCCAGTTGTGTGGTATTCGGCATGCCGCGTGAGGCGATTGGTATGGGGGGCGTTAATGAAGTTCTGGATTTGAACCAGATAAGCCAGCGTATGTTGGCGCAGATTAGCAGTGGTCAAGCCTTGCGAATCTAGTTCCCTTCGTCCTTGATGTTGCAGCAGTGTGTGCTCACCCGAATCACTGACTTGTGTCAGCTCATCGGGATTCGTTTACTTGCTGGTGTACTGTAACGCCAATGACGTTGGGGTGAAATTTTTCGGGCGTGTGTTTTTAATCGCTCAGCGGTGAGCAACAAACCTTAGGAGTTGGTATGGCGGATAAGAATCTCAGATTTTTGGTGGTAGACGATTTTTCGACCATGCGTCGTATTGTCAGAAACCTGCTGAAAGAGCTGGGTTTTAACAATGTGGAAGAGGCCGAAGATGGCGTCGATGCATTGAATAAATTACGCGCGGGTGGTTTTGATTTTGTGGTTTCTGACTGGAATATGCCAAATATGGATGGCCTTGACCTGTTAAAAACTATCCGTGCCGATGGTGCTCTTGCTACTTTGCCGGTTCTGATGGTAACCGCCGAAGCGAAAAAAGAGAATATCATCGCAGCAGCGCAAGCAGGCGCCAGTGGTTATGTAGTGAAACCTTTCACTGCCGCTACCTTGGAAGAGAAGCTCAATAAGATTTTTGAAAAGTTGGGTATGTAAGGAGGCGAGATGAGTAACCATCAAATGCCCGCAACAGATGCGGCATCAGCCAGTGATATAATAAGTCGCATTGGCCAATTGACGCGGATGTTACGCGACAGCCTACGCGAATTAGGTCTTGATCAGGCGATTGCACAGGCTGCGGAAGCCATTCCAGATGCCCGTGATCGACTGGATTACGTCGTTCATATGACGGCTCAAGCCGCAGAAAGAGCACTGAACTGTGTTGAGGCAGCACAGCCGCGCCAAAATGAGCTGGAGTCATCGGCGAAGGCGCTTAAAATTCGCTGGGACGAATGGTTTGCTAACCCTGTCGAGTTATCAGATGCACGTGCTCTGGTTGCTGATACCCGTGAATATTTGGATGTTGTGCCGCAACATACCTCATTTACCAACGCACAATTGTTGGAAATCATGATGGCGCAGGATTTCCAGGACCTTACCGGTCAGGTTATCAAACGCATGATGGATGTGGTGCAAGAGATTGAGAAGCAACTGTTAATGGTACTGATGGAAAATATTCCAGATATGCCCTCTAAACCGCAAAAACCTGCTGACAGTCTACTTAACGGGCCACAATTGGATAAGAATGGTGCTGGTGTTATTGCCAACCAGGATCAGGTTGATGACCTGTTGGACAGCTTAGGCTTTTAAGCCGGCTGTGGGTCATAATTGGCAGGTGAGGGGGATCTCTCATCTGCCGTTATTTCTCGCTGCATTGTTCTTCGCGATAATTTCATTTTAGACAGCCTATTTCAGGCGTTGTGGCTGGTAGTATCCCCCCTCATCATCTATCACTGGCTGTGTGTTCTTGGCTAGCAGAATTTGACGACAGCTAGCACCCTACAGGCAACTGAAGCTGACACGACGTACTCATCCGAGAAATAACCCCCTAATTGCTGCTTTGTTCCATCCATAACCTTGCTGAATATTTGTCATGCTATACAGCAATTTTTCATTTCCTCATTATTTGACATGGGAACGCTTACGCTGAACAGGAAAACCTGCTGTGGCTGAAGATAGCGACGCGGAAAAGAGCGAGGAACCCACAGCCCACAAGCTGGAGAAGGCTCGCGAAAAAGGCCAAATACCGCGTTCGCGCGAACTGACCTCGATGCTAATGCTCGGGGCCGGTTTGGCGATCCTGTGGGTGTCTGGTGAGTCGATGGCTCGCCAACTGGCGGCTATGATTTCACAAGGGCTGCATTTCGATCATGGCATTATCAGCGATGATAAACAGATGTTGCGCCAGATAGGGATGCTGCTGAGCCAAACGATCATGGCATTGCTACCCATTTTTGCCGGATTGGTGATCGTGGCGTTGGCGGTGCCGATGCTGTTGGGTGGCGTGCTGTTCAGCGGCGAATCCATCAAGTTTGATTTGCAGCGGATGAGCCTGATTGCGGGTTTAAAGCGTATGTTTTCCTCGCAGGCATTGGCTGAACTGCTGAAGGCTATCCTCAAAGCCACGCTGGTCGGTTGGGTCACCGGTATATTCCTCTGGCATAACTGGCCAGATATGATGCGCTTGATGGCCGCCCCCCCAGTGGCTGCTTTGGGTGACGCAGTCCACTTGATTATCTTCTGTGGACTGGTGGTGGTATTGGGCCTGACTCCGATGGTTGGATTCGACGTGTTCTTCCAAATAACCAGCCACATTAAAAAATTACGTATGACCAAACAGGAGATACGTGATGAATTTAAAGATCAAGAAGGTGATCCGCATGTGAAAGGGCGCATTCGTCAGCAGCAACGGGCGATGGCTCGCCGCCGGATGATGGCTGATGTCCCTAAAGCTGATGTGATTGTGACCAACCCAACCCACTATGCTGTTGCCTTGCAATACAACGAAGCAAAAATGAGTGCGCCTAAGGTGCTGGCGAAAGGGGCTGGTGCGGTGGCACTGCGTATCCGTGAGTTAGGTGCAGAACACCGCATTCCGTTATTAGAAGCGCCGCCGCTGGCCAGGGCATTATTCCGGCACAGCGAGGTGGGCCAACATATTCCCGCCACCCTGTATGCTGCGGTGGCAGAAGTCCTTGCCTGGGTATACCAATTGAAACGTTGGAAACGGGAAGGCGGGCTAATCCCGAAAAAACCTGAACATCTGCCAGTGCCGGAAGCGCTGGATTTTGCAACAGAGAGTGAGACTGACTAATGGCTAATTTGGCCGCCCTGCTACGTTTACCGGGCAATTTTAAAGATACGCAGTGGCAAATCCTTGCCGGGCCAATTCTGATCCTGATGATCTTGTCGATGATGGTGCTGCCGCTGCCGCCCTTCATCCTTGATTTACTGTTTACCTTTAATATCGCGCTGTCCATTATGGTGTTGTTGGTTGCCATGTTTACCCAACGCACGCTGGATTTTGCCGCATTCCCAACCATTCTGCTGTTTTCAACACTGCTGCGTCTATCCCTAAACGTAGCCTCCACCCGTATCATTCTGATGGATGGGCATACCGGTGCGGCGGCTGCGGGCCGTGTGGTGGAAGCATTTGGTCACTTTCTGGTTGGTGGCAACTTTGCCATCGGCATCGTGGTCTTTGTTATTTTGGTCATAATTAACTTTATGGTTATTACCAAAGGGGCGGGGCGTATTGCTGAAGTGGGGGCACGCTTTGTTTTAGATGGTATGCCCGGTAAGCAGATGGCGATCGATGCCGACTTAAATGCTGGCTTGATTGGCGAAGATGAAGCAAAAAAACGCCGTTCCGATGTTACGCAAGAAGCTGATTTCTACGGTTCAATGGACGGGGCCAGTAAATTTGTTCGTGGTGATGCGGTTGCCGGGTTACTGATCATGGTGATTAACGTGGTCGGCGGATTACTGGTGGGTGTACTTCAGCACGATATGGGCGTGGGGCACGCAGCAGAAACCTATACATTGCTGACGATCGGTGATGGCCTGGTGGCACAAATCCCAGCATTGGTTATCTCGACGGCAGCGGGCGTTATCGTAACTCGCGTCAGTACCGACCAGGATGTTGGTCAGCAAATGGTCACCCAGTTGTTTAATAACCCACGCGTGATGGTGCTAAGTGCCAGTGTGCTAGGGTTACTGGGGATGGTGCCTGGCATGCCGAACTTTGTCTTCCTGCTGTTCACCGGCGCGCTGTTGGCATTAGCCTGGCGTTTACGTGGCAAACAAATGCAGCAACCCGTGGTGGCGGAATCACCGGTGGTGCAGGACCAGCAACAAGCCGCTGAAGCAACGTGGTCTGATGTCCAACTGGAAGATCCGCTGGGTATGGAAGTGGGGTATCGCCTCATTCCGATGGTGGATTTCCAGCAAAATGGCGAGTTGCTGGGTCGAATTCGCAGTATTCGTAAAAAGTTTGCTCAAGAGATGGGCTACCTGCCACCCGTGGTGCATATCAGAGATAATCTGGAACTGCCGCCAGCAAACTATCGGATATTAATGAAAGGGGTAGAGATTGGCAGTGGTGAAGCTCATCCTGGCCGTTGGTTAGCAATTAACCCCGGCAATGCGGTCGGCTCGTTGCCGGGCGAGGCCACTCATGACCCCGCTTTTGGATTAGCGGCGGTTTGGATTGAAAGTGCATTGCGTGAGCAGGCGCAGATCCAAGGCTTTACCGTGGTTGAGGCCAGCACAGTAGTGGCGACCCATCTAAACCATTTGATCAGCCAATATGCCAGCGAACTGTTTGGCCGTCAGGAAACCCAGCAATTGCTGGACCGGGTTGCACAAGAGATGCCGAAGCTGACGGAAGACTTTATTCCCGGTGTTGTCACCTTAACCACGCTGCATAAGGTACTGCAAAATCTGTTAGTGGAGCGGGTATCAATTCGCGATATGCGTACCATTATTGAGACGCTGGCTGAACATGCACCAAATCAGACTGACCCTTACGAATTAACGGCGGTAGTCCGAGTTGCATTAGGGCGTTCCATCGCACAACAATGGTTCCCTGGAACCGGCGAGATTCAGGTCATTGGGCTGGATGCAGCATTAGAGCGTTTGCTGCTACAAGCACTGCAAGGCGGTGGTGGTCTGGAACCGGGGCTGGCTGACCGCTTGTTGGAGCAATCCAAACAAGCGCTACAACGTCAGGAAATGCTGGGTGCACCGCCGGTGTTGCTGGTTAACCATGCACTGCGCGCACTTTTAGCCCGTTTCTTGCGCCGTAGTTTGCCACAGATGGTGGTGCTATCTAATCTGGAAATTGGCGATAATCGCCAGATCCGTATGACATCTACGATAGGAGCTGCTTGATGCTGATTCGTCTCTCCCAGATAATGTTGGCTACGCTGCTTGCGGTGAGTGTATTGCCGTTGAATGCTGTCGCTTCAGGCACTTGGGTCGCGGACGATATCGGGGTTACACAGGGTTTGCGCGGGGTCGCCACCTCTTCGGCGGTACTAAAACCACCGGTGGCGTTGGCGTCGGAAAATGCGCGTATCGTGTCTGTTGGCTGGCGCTACCAATTGATGTCAACAGCGCCAGAGGGTTTACAGGTTAAATTATGCACCCCGAACCGCTGTATGCCACTTGAGGGGGGCAGCGGGCAGAGCCGAGGGCTGGCGGGGGAGGCTGCGGCAACTCAACTGACGTTTGTTTACTTTATTGCCGGTAAAGGCCGTGTGAACCCGCCGTTGCAAGTGATCAGCAATCAGGTGCTGGTCAATTATCGTTAAAACCAGACTAAGGGGTAATAGCAACTCACACAGAAATAGACCGGATGCTCTAACTGATTGTAGACCTCAACGGCTTGCACCGTTTGACTCATAGTTAGTGCTGCCGCACCACAGAAAACCCACCCCAATAACAGACTTAGATGCCGTTTTTTCATATCTCCTCCTTTAAACTAAGCACATTTGCTCAGTTTCAGCAGATTAATGCATCGGAGAAAAGCAGGAAAACCCATTTTTTGAGTAGGTAATAAGCATTGGAATTACGGCTGAATGGACATGGGAAAACCATACGGATATAAGCCTCGGCTGTGCGACGGGTTATATCCGTAGACATGGGATCTTAAATCCCGATCTTGCGCCCCAGTAGACTGGCACCTTTAGAATGACCATCAGGCCCATACAGTGACTGCCCGTGGCGGGTATTCAATACTGCCAGCGCCTGAGTATTATGCTCAATATGCTGTTGTAACAGTAATCCATTGTGCAAATTGCTGTACTGAAGGTTCTCAGCCAACTGCAAGATACGTTGCCAACGCATCGCCAATTCTTGAACCTCGTCATAAGGCGCCTGGAGATTGGCCGCAATTTCAGTGGTGAGCCGGGTTTGATCCAGATAAGCCAACGTAGCCAGTATTGAACTTTTTTGTTCAGTCACACCTTGCAAGACGACACCTTGAATCCGACCGGAGCAGAGTAATTGCTGCTCTTGCGCTACAACAGTCGTCAGTGACGCGAGAAGTTCCAGTTGCTGGTCCAGGTTGGTCTGTAATCTTTCCACCACCACGTATCCTTTTACGGTTAACGATTGTTCTAGGGTTAACGATTATTGCTACGTTTAGTTATTTTTCAGATCATCTGCGACATTCTTGAGCAAGGCATCGGCAATTTTACCGGTGTCCATCGTCAGTTGACCTGAGCGGATTGCCTGTTTTAACGTTTCTACACGTTCTACATTGATGTCCTGACTGCCCGGTTGCATCAGTTTTGCCTGCGCATCACTCAATTTAACCTCAGTGCCACTTACCTGCGCTTTTGTCTGGGTAGAAGACTTACGCATCTGTTGCGCAATGTCACTGGCTTCCCGTGGCTGCACTTGTGTTACCGGTAATAACGGCTGAGTGCGATCAATACTCATGTTGTGTTGCTCCCTTGATAGCGGGATTGACGTTTATCGACCCGCGAGACTTTTATCTTTTAACAAAAGAAGGGCGGGATAGCCGATGTTTCACCCGCAGATAACTGCATATCAGAGTTATCGGCAAAGGTTAAAAAAACTTTAATCACTATAGCATAATCCGTATTGTGCCATCTTCGCCTACGGTACCACTGACGATTTGGCCTGATGCCATGCGCACCCGAACGTTATCTTGTATGGCGGCGTTGTTCATCGCTTTACCATTACTGTTAACATTAAACCCTTCTCCCTGCGCTAAGACTTGCACTTCTTGCCCTGCTTTAATGACCCACAATCGCCGTAACATATTGCGCGTCAGAGGCTGACCGGCATTGATACGCCGCAAACTCACCGCGCCCTGGGCAAAATGAGGTTCCAGTAAAGCCCCTGGGGGGAGGGTATCCAACCGGCCTTGTTTCATCTGGATATCAGATGCGGCAATCTTCTCGCCAACAGCCAGTTGGCGGCCAGCTACCGCGTAATGCCCACTGACCTGCACTTGTGTCTGAATAAACCGCCGTACCCCTTCGCAGCGCACGGACAAACTGATATTGCCCCACGGGCGGGCATTGGCAGGCAGGGTGATGTCTGGCAATTCACATTGTGGCCATTGACTCTGTGGCGTTTTGATAACCACCTTAACCTGACTCTCTTTATCAGGATATTGCTGTTGGAAGAATTGATTTACCTGCGTTGATAAATCTGCCGCCATTGCTGGATGAGTGGCGGTCTGACTCAGCAACAGCACCCCCCACGCCAACTTTATGACGTCATTTTTTTTCATTGCCATCAATTTCCTCTCCGCCTGTGCAACCAGGTAATACAAGGGCGAACCCCTTTTGCATCTAGTGTACCCGTACCTCGATAAGGTTAAGGGGACAAATAGCGACGCATTTTGCTCTTATTCTGGCGATAGGCTTTCCTATACGGCGTTTATGCTGTCGACTCCAAATTCTAACCTTGCGGGGGGACTATGCTCGACAAACTGGACGGTGCTCTGCGTTTTCAACAAGAGGCGCTTAATTTACGCGCGCAACGGCAGGAGATCCTGTCGTCCAATATTGCAAATGCGGATACACCTGGCTTTCAGGCGCGTGATATCGATTTCTCCAGCCAACTGAAAAAAGTGATGGAGCAAGGGCGTGCCAATGGTACAGGGGTGTCGCTCAGTTTAACGTCAGCCCGTCATATCCCGGCAAGTACGGTTCAACCGCCTGACCTTGACCTCTTATTCCGCGTGCCAGATCAGCCAGCGATGGACGGTAACACGGTCGATATGGATCGTGAGCGTACTAATTTTGCCGATAACAGCCTGAAATATCAGACCGATCTGACCGTTCTTGGCGGCCAAATCAAAGGGATGATGTCAGTGTTACAACAAGGATAAGACGCATGTCTTTACTGAATATTTTTGATATTGCCGGTTCGGCATTATCAGCCCAATCGCAGCGGTTGAACGTCAGCGCCAGTAACATGGCCAACGCCGATAGCGTTACCGGCCCGGATGGTCAGCCTTATCGTGCCAAGCAAGTGGTGTTTCAGGTAGCGGCTCAACCAGGGCAGGAAACCGGTGGTGTACGTGTATCCCAAATCGTTGACGACCCCGCACCGGATCGCTTGGTGTATCAGCCGGGTAACCCACTGGCCGATGCCAAGGGCTATGTCCGCATGCCTAACGTTGATGTGACAGGGGAAATGATTAACACCATTTCGGCCTCGCGTAGCTATCAAGCCAACGTTGAAGTGCTTAATACCACTAAATCTCTAATGCTCAAGACGCTGACACTAGGTCAATAACAGGAGCTTGCATATATGGCCATTACCAATTCTCTGACTGAGAGCGATTACGGTATTACCAACGCAACCGGGGCTAATTCCACCTCCGGTAGCGGTAGCACCAGTCAGGATTTGCAGAACAGTTTCCTGACGTTGCTGGTTGCCCAGTTAAAGAACCAGGACCCGACTAACCCAATGCAAAACAACGAGTTGACAACGCAGTTGGCGCAAATCAACACCGTGAGTGGCATTGAAAAGTTGAATACCACACTAGGTTCCATTTCTGGACAGATTGATAGCAGTCAGTCACTGCAAGCCAGTAGCCTGATTGGTCACGGCGTGATGATCCCCGGCACTACGGTGTTGGCAGGCAGCAAAGATGGCACCGTCACCACCACGCCATTTGGTGTTGAGTTAGAACGTTCCGCAGACAAAGTGACGGCGACAATCAGCAACAAAGATGGTCTGGCAGTACGAACTATTGAGATTGGTGGCTTGTCAGCAGGTGTCCACTCCTTTACCTGGGATGGTTCACTGGATGCCGGCGGCAATGCGCCTGATGGTGCTTACACCGTGACGATTACCGCCAGCAGTGGTAACGAGTCACTGGTTGCCACTCCACTGAGCTACGCCGTTGTTAATGGTGTGACCCGTGGCAACGATGGTTCCAAACTGGATCTGGGTCTGGCGGGGACCATTACCCTGGATAAAGTCCGTCAGATTTTATAGGTCAGCTTTCAGTTTGCAGCAGTAATTAAATATATGCATGGTGAGTTAATATATTGAAAATACTCACTTTAATTTTTAAAGATAGCGATTGATATACCATCAATGCTTAAGGTCTTTAATGGACCCCGAATCTAACGGAGAAGAAAATGGGCTTTTCTCAAGCAGTCAGCGGTTTGAACGCAGCATCCAGCAATCTGGATGTGATCGGTAACAATATCGCCAACTCGGCGACATCAGGTTTTAAAGCCGGCTCAGTTTCTTTTGCCGATATGTTCGCAGGCTCTCAGACCGGTATGGGGGTTAAAGTTGCCGGGATTACTCAGGACTTTAACGATGGTACGCCAACGACCACCAACCGCCGTTTGGATTTGGCTATCAGCCAGAGTGGTTTCTTCCGCATGCAAGACAGCAGCGGCGGTGTGTTCTTTGCCCGTAACGGTCAGTTCAAACTCGATGAAAACCGCAATATCGTTAACATGCAAGGGCTGAGCCTGACCGGCTATCCGGCAACTGGCACTCCTCCTACCGTGCAGCAAGGGGCAAACCCGGTACCCCTGTCTATTCCTCAGGATATGATTGCCGCGAAAGCGACCACCTCAGGCAACATGGTCGCTAACCTGACCTCA
Organism: Yersinia sp. FDAARGOS_228; assembly: GCF_002073315.2. Taxonomy (NCBI): domain Bacteria; kingdom Pseudomonadati; phylum Pseudomonadota; class Gammaproteobacteria; order Enterobacterales; family Yersiniaceae; genus Yersinia; species Yersinia sp. FDAARGOS_228. The sequence goes on along the minus strand of NZ_CP020409.2, from coordinate 3,643,393 downwards.
ACCCATGATGTTATTACCGCAACCTTTGACCCGCAAAAACCAGACACTTACAGCTTTGTGAATAACATGACCACCTACGATAGCTTGGGTAACCGCCACGTTATCAATGTGTACTATGTGAAAACAGCTGAAGATGCAGTAAATGGTAATAGCTGGAATGTCTATACCAAGGACAGCAGCGGGACACTGGCCGATGCGACCAAACCGTTTGACCCTGCTGACCCCGCTGCCGCCTCTCTGCGCGGAACGATGGTATTTGATACCAATGGCGCACTGAAAAGCGTGAAAAATGGTGCGGGTGCTGCCAGTACTACCGATTTCAATTTGACCGTCCCTATGGCGGTGGTAAACGGTGCTCCGGCGCAAACTTTCGCGCTGAATGTGGCGGGCAGCAAGCAGCAAAATACCGGTACTGACGGTATCGTGACACAGAACCAAACGGGCTATGCCGCAGGTGAGTTCACCGGCTTCCAGATCAACAACGACGGCTCGGTTGTAGGTACCTATTCAAACCAGCAGACCCAACTGCTCGGACAAATTGTGCTGGTTAACTTCTCTAACCCTGAAGGTTTGTCTCCTGAGGGCGATAACGTCTGGAAAGAAACCAAGTCTTCCGGTAACCCGATCCTCGGTACTGCAGGCGGCGGCGGTTTCGGCACCCTGACCAGTGGCGCGTTGGAGTCTTCTAACGTGGATTTGAGTAAAGAACTGGTGAATATGATCGTGGCGCAACGTAACTATCAGTCCAATGCGCAAACCATCAAAACCCAGGATCAAATCTTACAAACACTGGTTAACCTGCGTTAATCGAACTGACGGGATAAGCTCATGGATCACGCAATATATACCGCGATGGGGGCTGCCAGGCAGTCGCTGGAGCAGCAAGCGGTTACGGCTAACAATCTGGCTAACGCCTCGACGCCGGGTTTCCGTGCGCAGTTGTCAGCGATGCGTGCCGTACCTATCGACGGGCCGAGCATGGCAACCCGCACTATGGTGACGGCATCGACCCCCGGTGTGGATATTAGCCAGGGGACAATGAACTATAGCGGTCGCCCGTTGGATGTGGCTTTGCAGCAAGATGGCTATCTGGCAGTGCAACTGCCTGATGGCACTGAGGCTTATACCCGTAACGGGAATATTCAGGTTGCGGCTAACGGTCAAATGACCGTGCAGGGCTACCCACTGATGGGGGATAACGGCCCGATTGAAGTGCCACCGCAGGCCGCAGTGACCATTGCCGCCGACGGTACTATTTCGGCGCTGAATGCGGGTGACTCACCGAATACGATTGCTCAACTCGGTCAAATCAAACGCGTTAGGGCCAATGCCGGTGAAGTGATGCACGGTGATGACGGTTTATTCCATCTCACCCCGGCAACACAACAGGCGCGTGGTGCTCAGTTGGCCAATGACCCGTTGATTAAAATTATGCCGGGCGTACTGGAGGGCAGCAACGTGAAAGCGGTTGAAGCCATGACAGACATGATTGCCAATGCCCGCAGTTTCGAAATGCAGATGAAAGTCATCCACAGTGTGGATGAAAACGAACAGCGTGCTAATCAGTTGTTAGCAATGGGCTAAGCGCGCAGGCGCAGAGGAATAAACTGATGATCCGATCATTATGGATTGCCAAAACCGGTTTGGATGCACAGCAGACCAATATGGATGTTATCGCCAACAACCTGGCGAACGTCAGCACCAATGGCTTTAAACGCCAACGGGCGGTATTTGAAGATTTGCTTTACCAGACTATGCGCCAGCCGGGGGCACAATCCTCCGAGCAGACGACCCTACCTTCTGGTTTACAGATTGGTACCGGTGTTCGCCCGGTAGCGACTGAGCGTTTGCACAGCCAGGGCAACTTGTCCAAGACTGACAATACCAAAGATATTGCCATCAAAGGGGAAGGGTTCTTTCAGGTGCAAATGCCTGATGGCACTAATGCTTATACTCGCGACGGGTCTTTTCAGGTGGACCAAAACGGCCAGTTGGTGACATCCGGCGGTTTTCAGGTTCAACCGGCGATTACCATTCCGGCCAATGCCTTGAGCATGACGGTGGGGCGCGATGGGATAGTCAGTGTCACCTTGCAGGGGCAAACCGCCACGCAGCAAGTTGGGCAACTGACCCTGACCACATTTATCAATAACAGTGGCCTGGAAAGTATTGGCGAAAACCTGTATCAGGAAACCGCCAGTTCTGGTGCACCAAACGAAACCACGCCAGGTCTGAACGGCGGTGGCTTGCTGTATCAGGGGTATGTTGAGACCTCTAACGTCAATGTGGCGGAAGAGCTAGTCAATATGATCCAGACGCAACGGGCCTATGAAATCAACAGTAAAGCGGTTTCAACTTCAGACCAGATGTTGCAAAAACTGACCCAACTGTAAATCCGCTTTCAGGGGGCAATTTAGCCCCCTGACTGCAACAGAATAATGAGTATCTGAGGCCGACTGTGTGGCCTCTTACCGGTTACAGGACTGATAATCAGAGATGGACAAAAAGCCGCTGCGCACATCAGGTGGATTGAAATGGGTTTGTATGCCGTTGACGGCGATGCTACTCAATGGCTGCGCGTATATTCCGCATAAATCACTGGTAGATGGCACCACCTCGGCACAGCCGGCACCGGCCAGTGCGCCGTTGCCAAATGGCTCTATTTTCCAGGCGGCTCAGCCGATGAACTATGGTTATCAGCCTTTGTTCGAAGACCGTCGCCCGCGTAATGTCGGTGACACACTCACGATTACTTTGCAGGAAAATGTCAGCGCCAGCAAAAGCTCCTCTGCCAATGCCAGCCGCAATGGTGCAAGCAAATTTGGTGTGGCAACTTCGCCGCGTTATCTGGAAGGATTATTGGGTAATGCGCGGGCTGATATGGATATCTCGGGTGATAATACCTTTGGCGGTAAGGGGGGGGCGAATGCCAACAACACCTTCAGTGGCACGATCACCGTTACCGTCGATCGTGTGCTGGCTAACGGCAACCTGCATGTGGTCGGTGAAAAACAGATTGCAATCAACCAGGGGACCGAATTTATCCGCTTCTCTGGGGTAGTAAACCCACGCACCATCAGCGGCAGCAACACCGTGACCTCAACGCAGGTTGCAGATGCGCGCATCGAGTATGTGGGTAATGGTTATATCAATGAAGCGCAGACCATGGGCTGGTTGCAGCGGTTCTTCCTTAATATCTCACCGTACTAAGAGGCCGTCGATGCGTAAACAGTCACTTGTCACTCTATTTGTTATACAGCTTATTGCGCTGCTCACGCTGGTGTCCTTACCTGCAACGGCAGAGCGTATCCGCGATTTGGTGACCGTTCAGGGAGTGCGTGATAACGCATTAATCGGTTATGGCCTGGTGGTCGGCCTGGATGGTTCTGGTGACCAGACTATGCAAACACCGTTTACCACGCAAAGTCTGAGTAACATGTTGTCACAGTTGGGCATTACCGTACCGCCAGGTACCAATATGCAGCTCAAAAACGTGGCTGCGGTGATGGTCACGGCCAAGTTACCGGCATTCTCCCGTGCCGGGCAAACCATTGATATTGTGGTTTCTTCAATGGGTAATGCCAAAAGTATTCGTGGCGGTACCCTACTGATGACTCCGTTGAAAGGGGTGGATAATCAAGTTTATGCTCTGGCGCAAGGTAACGTACTGGTGGGCGGCGCGGGTGCGTCATCGGGTGGCAGTAGTGTACAGGTTAACCAACTGACCGGCGGGCGTATCAGCAATGGGGCCACTATCGAACGTGAGTTGCCCACTACCTTTGGTACCGATGGTGTGATTAATCTTCAATTGAATACCGAAGATTTCACCATGGCACAGCAGGTCAGTGATGCCATTAACCGCCAGCGCGGTTTTGGTTCTGCGACAGCGATTGATGCTCGCACCATTCAGGTTTTGGTTCCGCGTGGCAACAGCTCGCAGGTGCGTTTCCTGGCAGATATTCAGAATATCCCGGTGAATGTCGATGCGGGTGATGCCAAGGTGATTATCAACTCTCGTACCGGTTCGGTAGTGATGAACCGCAATGTGATGCTGGATTCTTGTGCCGTAGCGCAAGGGAACCTATCGGTGGTGATTGATAAACAAAATACCGTCAGCCAGCCGGATACCCCGTTGGGCGGCGGGCAGACCGTAGTCACCCCGAATACTCAGATCTCCGTTCAGCAGCAAGGTGGGGTATTGCAACGCGTAAATGCCAGCCCAAATCTGAATAATGTGGTTCGTGCTCTGAACTCGCTGGGGGCAACTCCAATCGATTTGATGTCTATTTTGCAGGCAATGCAAAGCGCTGGCTGCTTGCGGGCTAAATTGGAAATTATCTGATGAGTGATCTGATGGCAATGTCTGGGGCGGCCTATGACGCCCAATCACTGAATACCTTAAAGCGTGATGCGGCCAGAGATCCACAAGGCAACTTGCGGCAGGTTGCCCAGCAGGTAGAGGGGATGTTTGTGCAGATGATGCTGAAAAGCATGCGTTCTGCCTTACCGCAAGATGGCGTGATGAACAGTGATCAGACCCGGCTTTATACCTCTATGTATGATCAACAAGTCGCGCAGCAAATGTCGGCCAAGGGGTTGGGGCTGGCCGATATGATGGTGGAGCAGCTTTCAGGTTCTACCTCGCCAAGTGAAACGGCAGGGACGGTGCCAATGATGCTGGATAATGAAGTCCTGCAAACATTACCGGCACAGGCATTGGCACAAATGGTGCGTCGCGCCATGCCAACACCGCCCACCAACAATTCAGCGCCATTGCCACAAGGTACCGGTAATTTCGTGGCGCGGATGTCTATTCCAGCACAAATTGCCAGTCAGCAAAGTGGTATTCCCCATCAGCTTATTGTGGCTCAGGCAGCATTGGAATCAGGTTGGGGTCAGCGCGAAATTCCGACGGCAGATGGCAAAACCAGTTACAACGTGTTTGGCATCAAAGCGGGCAGTAACTGGGATGGCCCAGTCAGTGAGATTACTACTACCGAATATGAGCAAGGTGTGGCGAAGAAAACCAAAGCTCGCTTCCGGGTATATGGCTCCTATGTCGAGGCTGTCACTGATTATGTCAAATTACTGACGCAAAACCCGCGCTATGCCAACGTTGCCGCAGCACGCAGCCCTGAGCAGGGGGCACATGCGCTGCAACAAGCCGGTTACGCCACCGATCCGCAGTATGCGCAAAAATTAGTCAGTGTGATCCAGCAAATGAAAAATACTGGCGAACAAGCAGTGAAAGCTTATAGCAGTGACCTAAGCCAGTTGTTCTAAATAGGCTATTTTATTTGTCATTTTTGGGATTGGACAGTGCTTGGTGCCGTCACGTAGCCATAATTTACCAAGTCATGGTGTACGCACCGTTGCCTGTGCGCTGGCGCACCCAAACTGTCCGCGACAATACGCCTATTGGATTGGTGAGGATCGAGATTTACACCCATATTTTGACTCAAGTTTTCCAAAGTCGAGCCGATAATAATCACAGGCTGTGCGGAGGCTAAGGTCTCCTCAGGCAGTATCCCAATATTAATTAATGCAGGCGCTGCGATGCTCGTCGTCTGTGGTAAAAGGATTTCTTCATGTCCAACAGTTTAATGAATACTGCGATGAGTGGTCTGAGCGCAGCGCAATATGCCCTGAGCACCGTCAGTAATAACATCACCAATTTCCAAGTGGCTGGTTATAATCGCCAGAATACTATTTTTGCACAAAACGGTGGAACCCTAAGTCCCGCCGGTTTTATTGGTAATGGCGTTGCGGTAACCGGTGTTAACCGTGAATATAACTCCTTTATTACCAACCAATTACGTTCTTCACAAACCCAGAGCAGCGGGTTAACCACCTATTATCAGCAAATTTCGCAAATCGATAATTTGCTCTCTAATTCGTCCAATAACCTCTCCAGCACCATGCAGGATTTTTTCAGTAACTTACAAAATTTGGTGAGTAACTCCGGTGATGATGCGGCACGTAAAACGGTATTGGGCAAGGCTGAAGGGTTGGTTAATCAGTTCCAGAACGCGGATAAATATCTGCGTGATATGGATACCGGCGTAAACCAGAAGATCACCGAAAGCGTTACGCAAATAAATAACTATGCTGACCAAATTGCCAAGTTAAACGATCAAATTACTCGTTTGCGCGGCAGCAGTGGCAGTGAGCCAAATGCGTTACTCGATCAGCGTGACCAACTGGTCACCGAATTGAACCAGATTGTTGGCGTAACAGTGACCCAGCAAGATGGCGATGCTTACAACGTTTCTTTTGCCAACGGTTTGCCATTGGTGCAAGGGCCGGACTCTTATAAAGTTCAAGCAATACCTTCCAGTAGTGATGCCACTCGATTAACCATTGGCTATAAATATGGCAGTGGTGACGTGCTTGAAGTGGACGAAAGCCGCCTAACGACTGGCACCTTGGGCGGGACGCTGAAATTCCGCAGTGAAGCACTCGACAGTGCTCGTAACCAACTGGGCCAATTAGCATTAGTCATGGCGGATAGCTTCAATACTCAGCATAAAGCCGGGTTTGATACCAGTGGTGATCCCGGTACAGATTTCTTCAGCTTTGCACAACCTAATGTACTAAAAAACGCAAGAAATCAGGGTGATGCCAGCTTGACTGTGTCTTATACCGATACTTCAAAAGTCAAAGCCAGTGATTATAGCGTAGAGTTTGATGGAACTGACTGGCAGGTCACGCGCCTGTCGGATAACACCAAAGTGCCCGCTAACCCAGTGAAAGACGGCAGCGGTAACACTACGGGGTTGAGCTTTGATGGTGTCGCCGTCAGTGTTGATAACGGCACTACCGGCGCGCAAGCCAGAGATAAGTTTATCGTCAAAACGGTCTCTAGTGTGGCCGCTAATTTACAGGTCGAGATTACTGACTCAAGTAAAATTGCGGCTGCCGGTACCGCTGATGGTGGCGCGAGTGACAACGTTAATGCACAGGCATTGTTAAGTCTGCAAACCAAAAAACTGGTTGATGGTAAAGCCACTCTGTCTGGTGCTTATGCCGGTTTAGTCAGTAATGTGGGTAACCAAACCAGCACCGCGAAAACCAACAGCACAGCACAAGCCAATATCGTCAAACAATTGACCGCCGAGCAGCAGTCTATTTCCGGTGTGAACCTGGATGAAGAGTACGGCGATTTACAGCGTTTCCAGCAATATTATTTGGCGAATGCCCAGGTCATTCAGACGGCTTCGACGCTGTTTAATGCGTTGCTGAGCCTGCGCGGTTAATTTTTTGTCAGCGGCAGAGAGTACCTGCCGCTACTTATCTTATCTAGCGGTTAGTTAGCATCACTGTTTAGACAGATTGATTGTTGCGATAGGGTTGCGGGCTGAACGATTACTAAAAGGAACTGGCATCATGCGCTTAAGTACCAGCATGCTGTATCAGCAAAATATGCAGGGCGTGACTAACGCCCAGTCACTGTGGATGCAGTCGGGCCAACAACTCTCTTCCGGCAAGCGAGTCGTTAACCCCTCCGATGACCCGATGGCAGCATCTCAAGCGGTGATGGTGTCACAAGCTCAATCGGAAAATAGCCAATATACCTTGGCGCGTAGTTTTGCTCGCCAGAGTTCATCGCTGGAAACCACGGTTCTGGCGCAGGCTACCAGCACTATTCAGTCAATTCAGACATTAGTGATCAGTGCCAAAAGCGACATATTGAGTGACGATGACCGTGCCTCTTATGCGACTCAGTTACAGGGTTTGAAAGACCAACTGGTCAACCAGGCCAACACCACGGATGGCAACGGCCGTTACATCTTTGCTGGCTTTAAAAGTGACAAACCGCCCTTTGCGGTCAGTGCGACCGGTGATGTGACTTATCAGGGGGGCAATGTCGCCATTGAACAGAAAGTCGATGCTAACCGCTCGATTACTGTTGGGCACACCGGCTCCAGTGTCTTTATGGCATTGACCAGTAATGCGAAACCCGAACCTAATGATGCCGGTGGTAACCCGGTTGCGTCAGAAAGCAATATTTTCAATACCATTGATACCGTACTCAAGTCGCTGAAAGTCCCGTTACAAGGGGCGACTGATGCGGTTAAAGATCAAGCCACTGCCGATATGGATAAAGGTATCCGTGGGATGTCCAACTCATTGAATAATGTGTTGTCGGTTCAAGCCGAAATCGGTACCCAACTGCAAGAGTTAGACAACCTGGATAGTTTGGGCAGTGATCGTAGTTTGATTAATAAACAGCGTTTGAGTGATTTGCAGGATGTGGATTGGACTGCTGCTATCTCTTCCTATGTGATGCAACAGGCAGCACTACAGGCCTCTTATACCACATTTACCAATATGCAGGGTTTGTCCCTGTTCCAGCTTAATAAGTAATCCGTCTTCTGCCTGTGGGCTTACCCCACAGGTCCCCTATTAAGTGTACTTAAACCGGGTGCACTTTTTGGTATGTCATCTTCTTCCACTAAGGTTTGGGGTGACATACCTTTTTTTTTGTTACCAGTCAACTTTGTTCTATCACTCAAGTCGTTGCTATCACTCCCGTCCCAAGCTGGAAAACTTAGCTCGCCATTCCGCTCAATACGCCTGCTAACCGGTCAAATACCTCACCGAACAGGTGCTCTGCAAAGGGGGGCAGCAATGGCATTATCAGCCCGATTGAGATGATCCCGACGGTCAAGGTCAGTGGAAAACCGATAACGAACACCGAAAGCTGTGGGGTCATGCGGTTAAGCATACCTAACGCCATATTCAGGGTTAACAACAGCGTGATCAGCGGTAATGCCAGCATCAACCCATTCATAAAGATTAATGAGCCAGCCTGAGTCAAGGCCAGAAAACCATTACCATTGAGCGGTTCGAACTGAATGGGTAAGGTATGAAAACTGTCGGCCAACAATGAGATTAGCCATAAATGGCCATCAAAAGTGAGGAATAACAGCAGGGCGAGCAAGTTAAGTAACCGGGCTAAAACTGGCATGTTCGGCCCACCTGACGGGTCAAAGAAGGTGGCGAACGATAGCCCCATCTGTAAACCAATTACTTCACCAGCCAGCCGGATAGCGGCAAAAGCAAACTGCATGGTCAAGCCAATAGCGACGCCAATTAACACCTGCTGGGCGGCGACCCAGACAGCACCGGTTGAGACTAAAGGAATGTTGACCGGGGGCAGCGAAGGGGCAATCAGAAAGGTAATTAATAACGCTAAACCAACTTTGACTTTACGGTTGATCTGCTTTTCGCTTAACACTGGCGCGGTGGTGATTAGCGCCAGCACACGAATTAACGGCCAGAAGTACTGGCTGACCCAGACGCTAAGTTGAGTGGTATCGAGGGAAAGCACCGTTAGCCAATCAACGTGGGCAGGCTGGTGAATAAATTACGCATATAATCCAGTATCAGATTTAGCATCCATGGGCCTGCAATCACCATAGTGGTGAACACCGCCAGTATTTTTGGAATGAATGACAATGTCATTTCGTTAATCTGCGTTGCTGCCTGCAACAGACTAACAATCAGGCCACTTATCAGGGCGGCTAATAGCAAGGGGGCGGCTAGTGCAAGCGCAATTTTCATTGCCTCAACGCCGAGGGCCATTACCGATTCAGGAGTCATGATGAGCCTACCTTAGCTATAAAAACTCTGTGCCAGGGAACCCAGTAGTAGCTGCCAACCATCAACCAAGACAAATAGCATCAGTTTGAAGGGCAGTGAGATACTGGCGGGGGGGACCATCATCATCCCCAGGGCCATCAGTACGCTGGCTACCACCAGATCGATAATCAGGAACGGAATAAATACGGTAAAACCGATTTGAAAGGCCGTTTTTAGCTCACTGGTGACATAAGCGGGTAGCAGTATCCGCATCGGGACCACTTCCGGGCCTTCCAATGGTGGCAGATTTGCCAACCGTGCGTACAGGGCAAGATCCGATTCGCGGGTTTGGCGCAACATAAATTCACGCAAGGGTTGCGCGCCTTTATCTATTGCCACTTCCATGCTTATCTTGTCCTGACTGAAAGGCAGATAAGCATCCTGATACACCTTGTCAAATACCGGCGACATAATAAAGAAAGTCAGAAACAGCGCCAGGCCCAACATCACCTGATTGGGTGGTGCCGAGGGGGTGCCCAATGCGTTGCGCAGCAACCCGAGTACAATAATGATACGGGTAAAGCTGGTCATCATCAGTAAGGCGGCGGGCAAGAAACTCAGCGTGGTGATAAAAACCAGCGTTTGCACCGGTAAAGACCAACTCTGTCCACCATTAGCCAAGGGTTGGCTGATGATGCCCGGCAGTTGAGCAAATACCGCCGGAGAGCAGAGTAAGCTCAATAGTAGCAGGGTGGTTTTATTGGTGAGTACCTTCAGAAAACGACGAAGCAGCAACTGATAATTAAAATCAGTGTTGTGCGTAGCGATTGCTACGATATTTGCTGAGGCAGCCACGGGGCGAAGAGACATCATGCCGATTTTCCCGGATGTTTCAATTTTTTGTTAAACAAATGGTTGTTCAGTAGCTGGCGAAAATCGGCCGGTTTCACATTGTCGGACGACGAAGCCGCGGTGGCTTCATCAACCACAGGGCGTGTCAGAGTGTGGAGTTGTGTTACCTGTTGTGCGGTTACGCCTAACACTAACCAGGTATTGTCGACTTCAACAATGACCACCCGTTCGCGCTGACCTACCTGACAACTGGCCTTCACATTCAATAATTTGTTGTTACGGGCCTGTGGGGCAAAACCTAAACGCCGCACCAGCCAGGCACCACATAAAATCAGCAGTAAAATACCCCCTAGCACGCTGCCAACCTGAGTTAACACCGATCCTGCGGGCATGGCGGGTGCTGCCTGCTGCGCCGTAGTACCGGGGTGGCTGGCCGCAAAGCCAGTAACGGGGGTTTGCGGGGTGGGCACTGCGACATCGGCTGTAGGGGCGTGTGTCACCACCGCAATGGCAGCATCCGCTGGCGCAGTCACCTGTGTCGTAACAACGGGTGCTGTAACCGTGGACGTGGCAGTATCAACTTGCGCTACGGTCATTAGCGGCTCAGACGGCGCATACGTTCTGACGGGGTAATGATGTCAGTGATACGTACGCCGTATTTATCAGCGACCACCACGACTTCACCCTGCGCAATTAGATAGCCGTTAATCAAAATATCCAATGGCTCACCGGCCAGGCCATCAAGGGAGACCACCGAGCCTTGAGACAAGCGCAGTAACTCTTTGATAGTCATTTTGGTGCGGCCTAACTCAACGGTCAGCTTTACCGGGATATCCAGAATTAAATCGATATCCTGTAGGTTACCCATCGCATCCGGTGCTTCCAGTGATTTAAATACGCCCTCGGTGGTGGCCGTTGGTTTATCCGCTGCCTGCTGCTCATTAAACGCATCAGCCCACAGATCGTCCACGGATTCCTTTCCATCGTCAGACGGAAGCTTAGGGTCACTCATTGGGCTGTTCCTCATTCAGAGCATTCAAAATAGGGTTAATCAAATGTTCAACACGTAGGGCATATTGCCCGTTTAATGTCCCGTACTGACTGGTCAGTACCGGTACGCCGTCGACATGCGCAATCAGTCGATCCGGTTTATCTATGGGTAATACATCCCCCGGTTGCAGCTTGAGTATCTGCGACAGTCTCAGCGGGATATCGACAAAATTAGCCACCAGCTCCAGCTCGGAGTGTTGCACTTGCTTCACCAGCGTCTCACGCCAATGGCTATCTTCCTGACGGGAATTTTCCAACGGTGGATTGGTTAGCAGCTCACGCAACGGCTCAATCATGGCGAAGGGAATACAGATATTAAACTCACCACTCAGCGCCCCGATCTCCACATGGAAAGGGGTGGTGACCACGATATCGTTGGGGGAGGTGGTGATATTGGTGAATTTCACCTGTATTTCAGAACGGACATATTCCACATCAATTTTATAGATAGGTGCCCAGGCATCACGATAGGCATCCAGCGCCAGCCGTAACATGCGGTTAATCACACGTTGTTCGGTGTGAGTAAACTCGCGACCTTCTACTTTGGTTGGGAAACGACCATCACCACCAAATAAGTTATCAACCGCAATAAAAACCAGACTCGGGGCAAAAACGAATAGCGCGGTACCACGTAGCGGTTTGAGATGAATCAGGTTGAGATTGGTTGGTACTGGCAGATTACGGGCAAAATCGTGATATGGCTGAATTTTGATCGGGCCGACAGTGATATCAGGGCTGCGGCGTAATAGGTTAAACAGCCCCATGCGGAACTGACGGGCAAAACGTTCATTGATGATCTCCAGCGCTTGCAGGCGTTCACGCACCACACGTCGCTGGGTCGTCGGATCGTAAGGTTTAACGTCTGTTTCATTACCGGTAACCGCAACTGGCTCATCGCCACCGCTGTCACCGTTTAACAGTGCGTCAATCTCTGCTTGTGAAAGAATGCTATCGCCCATAATGATTATCGCAATATAAATGCGGTAAACAGCACATCGCTGACTACCTGATTAGGTTGGCCTTTAACCATTGGCGGGCTAAGTACGTTTTTAATTTCACCCACTAAACGTTGTTTGCCTTCTTCATTCGACAAGCTATCGGCGGACTGACGAGACAGTAGCAACAGCAAGCGGCTACGAACTTCCGGCAGATAGTCGTTGAGTTTTGCACGGGTGGCATCGTCAGGCAGTCTTAACGTTAATCCGATATAAAGCACACGGTCCAGATTGTTATCTGGCGTGATCAGATTGACCGTAAAGGTCTCAAGCGGCATAAACACCGGAATAACCGGAACGGCTTTCGCAGTGGTAGGTTTACTCTTATGGAGTACCCACCAGCTATAACCGCCACCTGCAGATGCTGCCACAGCAATCAGCACTAGCAGGATCACCCAGATCGAACTCTTACGCTTGGCCGGGAAGTTATTATCAGACATGGAGAAGACAAATTCCTGTTTCGGTATCAAACCGGTGAATCACGACAATAACCTGGGGTATATCATTGGTGGGTAGCACAAACAAACCGCTGACCACCGACAAATAAGCCCACGCTATCCGAATTATTACTGATGATTATCCCGCGTATCCATAATGCCAATAGGCAGAATAGATGGGGAAAAACGGCCTAACTTGTCCGTTTGTCACCTTTTGCTGAAACTAACAGCAACTTTAGGCGAAAATATCAACACCACCATTGCCATTAGCCAATGACTGCAAGGCCGCTGGTGTCACCAACGGTGTGCTGGTCGGGGCATCAGTGGATGCGGTGCTACCGTATGCAGGTTGGCCGCGTGAGGCGAAACCTTGCTGGTTTTGTTGGCTCTGCTGTTGCGCCTGCTGCCACTGTCCTTCACTGCCGACGCTGCTTTGGCCCAACTGGATACCACTTTCAGCCAATGCCGAGCGTAAACTTGGCATCGCCGCTTCAATGGCGGCCCGAACCTGGCTGTGTGCTGAAGCAAAGTGCAATTGGGCCTGGTTATCTTCCATTTTCAGGCTGATTTGCAATGCGCCTAATTCTTGTGGATGTAGCCGCAGTTCGGCATTTTGCTGGCCGTTACGGCTAAACATCACCACTTGTTGCCCCAGTGATTGCTGCCATTCTTGGCTACCCAACTGAGCGCTTAAATGACCACTGACTGGCACGCTAACCGGGCCACTGGCTGCCGCTGGCAGAACAGGGCTGGAAACCGGGGGGAGTGATGGTGTCACGGTGGCTGAACTCACTGCTATTTTATCCACAGCGGCTGTGGCAATAGTTTTGTCAGCCTGTACTGCTACAGGAACGGCTTTCGCACTGAGGTTGCTATCTGCATCCTGTGCTGCTGTTAGGCGCACTAATTTATCTTGGGCTGTGGTGGTTTTAGCCTTACCGGGGGTGGCCGGTAGCAGTGCGTTGTTGGTGGCATTGTCGCTTTTCGCATTGCCGACAGTGCTGCCGATCAATGCCGCCAGACCTTTATCTTGTGAGGTTAGACTGGTCAGCGTGGCTAAGTCCTGCTTAGTACTGGTTTTGCCACTTGTCAGGCCATTGCTGTCGGTTAGCAACGGTTTTTGCCCGTTGCTGGCGGTGCCCAGCGTGGTGGCAACTTGGTGAGGTAACATGGCTAATAACGACTGTAACGCACTGACGTCGACTTGCTCAGTCGTTTTATCCAGTTTGCCGTTATCATCTAACGTGGTTTTCTTCACATTATTGGCTTCCCCAGTCTGCCCTGCATGGGTCAGGCCGGCTGGCAGTGTGGCACTGATATCACCTAAGGCGGCCAATAACTGATTCAATTTACTGTTACCGCCGATTGATTTTCCACCGTCTACATCGGCAGTGATATCAGTGGTCGCCGCCAGCGATGATTTCAATGTCGAGGCATCCAGGGCAGTCAGCTCTTTACCCAGTTGGTCGCCCAATAATTTGGCAAAATCAGCCGGCAGCCCAGCATCAGTAAATAACGCAGCAATCGATGAAGAGGATGATGCGCCCTCAGTTTCACTGGCAGTTGCAGTGGCAGGCAATAGGGACAGATTCATGAATTAAGACTCCTTTGTGAGGCGCGCTGTGCGAACTCATCCATCAATTTTTGATCCAAACGGCTTTCTTGCAGACGCAGGGTAGTTTCAGCCCGCTCATTCAAGGTTTCAAATGCATTTAACCGTTGCTGCTTTTCTTGCCAATGCTTAACTGCCTGTTCAACTTTGACATTCCACTGAGCCAATTGATGGCGATGTTGGTCAATGGCTTGTTCCAGAGTTTGAATAAATTGCTGATAGTTTTGCCAACTGGAAGAGGCCATCCCGTTACTTAGCGTGTCATTCAACCGCACCCGGTATTCATCCTGATAAGTTAGCAACATCGTGAGTTGCTGCTCAGCATTCTGATATGACAGGCGAACCTGACCCAGTTGCGTACTTGCCTGTTCGACGGCCTTTTGGGCCAGATCGCGCAGGGTGATGAGAGGTGACTGACTTTTCATCGTATTCCTTATACCCTTCGTACTTGATGCTGCAGGGTTGTTGGCTACGTTCACTTACCAAAATCACTTAACTGTTTAATTTGGCTTTATCCACTTACCGCTTACCTGCAACGCCAATTTCTGTGGATAGGCGACAGGGGCTGTGGTTTGAGTCACTGGCTATCAACCCGGAAATAAACTCTTCAAATGCTGACATGCATCTTCGTAACTGCTGCGTTCAAACATGCCTTGCTGTAAGAAGATTTCCATTTGCGGGTAAAGGACGATGGCCTTATCCAGTAGCGGATCACTACCGGCGGCATAGGCACCCACACTGACCAAATCACGGTTACGCTGATAACTGGCAAGGAGCTGTTTAAACTGGCGAACTTGACTGTAATGGTTCTCATCGATCAGCGATGTCATGGCACGGCTGATCGATGCTTCAATATCAATGGCCGGATAATGGCCGGATTCAGCCAAACGGCGTGATAACACCACATGCCCATCGAGAATGGCGCGTGCTGAGTCGGCAATCGGGTCTTGCTGGTCATCACCTTCGGTTAATACGGTATAAAATGCAGTAATCGAGCCACCTCCGGTGACACCATTACCCGCACGTTCCACCAGCGCCGGTAATTTGGCAAATACGGAGGGCGGATAACCTTTCGTTGCCGGTGGTTCGCCGATAGCCAGTGCAATTTCACGTTGCGCCATGGCATAGCGGGTCAGGGAATCCATAATCA
The DNA here is from genome assembly GCF_002073315.2 of Yersinia sp. FDAARGOS_228. Lineage (NCBI taxonomy): Bacteria > Pseudomonadati > Pseudomonadota > Gammaproteobacteria > Enterobacterales > Yersiniaceae > Yersinia > Yersinia sp. FDAARGOS_228. The sequence goes on along the minus strand of NZ_CP020409.2, from coordinate 3,627,712 downwards.
GCAATACGTGCTGGCCACGGTCACGGAAATCCTCTGCAATGCGAGTTGCATAAGCAGCACCTTGCATACGCAGTAATGGCGACACGTCGGCAGGGGCAGCTATTACTACCGAACGGGCACGGCCTTCCGGCCCCAAAATATTCTCGATAAAGTCTTTTACTTCACGGCCACGTTCACCAATCAGACCCACCACAATCACATCTGCTTGGGTATAGCGCGCCATCATGCCAAGTAGCACACTTTTACCCACCCCCGAACCGGCGAACAGGCCCATACGCTGCCCTCGACCCACGGTGAGTAGGGCATTAATCGTTCTCACCCCCACATCCAGAACCTGCTCAATCGCGGTACGTTGCAGCGGGTTAATCGGCGGGGTGATCAATGGGGCGCGATAACTGGTTTCAGGTGCGGGTAGGCCATCAAGGGGTTTGGCACTGCCATCTAATACCCTGCCTAAAAGTTCCGGGCCGAGCGGCAGTTGTTTACTGGCTGAAGCACCGCCAGTGGTCACGCGAGCATAAACTCTGGCTCCTGGCACAATGCCTTCGACTTCTTCCAGCGGCATCAGAAACAGGCGTTGGCCGTTAAAACCGACCACTTCACTTTCAACTTCCTGCACTGTGCCGTTATCGTGGCGTTCAATCAGGCAAGTTGCGCCCAATGGCAGTTGTAACCCTGTGGCTTCCAGGACTAAACCGGTGGCGCGAGTCAACCGTCCGTAGCGGCGGATAGTGGTTGACTGACTGATGCGCTCTTCGAATTTATCTAAAGAGGCGAGCCAACGGCCAAGGCGCGCGGTCATCATAATTCTCCCGGCGCAGCCAGGCGGCATAACTCATGCCAGCGGGTAGCCAAGCTGGCATCCAGATCACCCTCTTCAGCACTGACTTTGCAGCCACCCGGATGAATTTGACTATCACCCAGCAAGCGCCAGCCATGCAGGCTTAAGGTGCTGCCTAAGCGTTGCTCGACGACAGCCAGATCATTAGGATTAACCCGTAATTGTGGCTTACCGGTAAACATGGGTTCCTGCTGGATCAGTTGCTGTATTTGGGCCAATAACGCTGTGCCATCGCAGATTGCGGGTTGGCCCAGAATTTGTTTGGCGGCGGCCAAGGCCATTTGCATCAACCGTGAGGCAATCACGCTGTCGAGTGCATCGAGGGTACTTTGGAAGTCGTTTACCATCAGTTGCCAGTGGGCGGTCATCGGGTCCAATTGCTTTTGAGCATCGGCCAGTGCTTGCTGATGACCTTCCTCCAGACCTGTCTGGTAGCCTTTATCCAACCCTTCTTGTAACCCTTTGGCGAATCCTTGTTGGCGGCCCAGTTTCTCAGCTTCGAGTTGCAGATTGGCTAATGTTTGTTGCTCATTAACCGTGGTTGATTCGCTATCGCTACCCGTATCCGGTTCATCAGTAAACAGCATACTGAGATCCGGCGCTGCCGCTGCCGGCGTGGTATCTGATGTACTGGCAAAGTCGTTGAGTGACCAAGGTTGCCAGGGCAGGGCATTTATCCTGTCAGACATAGATATCCTCGCCACCGCCAATGACTACCTCGCCGCTTTCCGCCAGACGACGGACGATAAGCAAGATGGCTTTCTGTTCGTTTTCCACCAGTGACATACGTACCGGCCCACGGGTTGCCAGATCGTCACGCAAGATTTCTGCTGCACGCAATGACATGTTGCTGAGGAAACGTTCGCGCAATGCTTGGTCGGCGCCTTTCAGAGCGATCAATAGTGATTCGTTGTCGATCTCTTGCAGTAAACGCTGAATGCTGCGGTCGTCGACACTGACCAAATTCTCGAACAGGAACATTTCGTCGATAATTTTTTGAGCCAATTCGCCGTCGTATTCGCGCACCGCGTCCATGACCGTCTCTTCCTGCTGTGTTTTCATCAGGTTGATAATCTCGGCCGCTGTGCGGATCCCGCCCATTTTGCTGCGTTTGAGGTTCTGGCCATCGAGCAGGTTGTTCAATACTTCAGTCAATTCAGCCAAGGCGGCTGGCTGGACACCACCAAAGGTGGCGATACGTAACATCACATCGTTGCGCAGGCGCTCGTCGAACAGCGCCAGAATATCGGCGGCCTGAGCGCGTTTCAGGTGGACCAGGATGGTGGCGATAATCTGCGGATGTTCGTCGCGGATCAGGTCGGCCGCCATCTGCGGTTCCATAAAGTTGAGGGTTTCCATCCCGCTGGTCGTTTCGCGTGACTCCAGAATATCTTCCAACAAGCTGGATGCGCGCTCTTCCCCCAAGGCTTTTATCAGCACACTGCGCAGGTAATCACTGGCGTTCACGCTCAGTGCGGCATATTGTTCAGCATCGTCTTCAAATTCAGCCAATACATCAATCAGTTGCTGGTGAGAAACCTGACGCATACTGGCCATGGTGGTACTGAGTTGCTGCACTTCGCGCGAGGAGAGGTGTTTAAACACCTCGGCGGCGTGGTCTTCACCCAGAGTCATCAGCATGATGGCGCTTTTTTCAGTTCCGGTCAGGCTCATTGGTCATTACTCATCCATTGACGGATAACCAGCGCAACAACACGTGGGTCTTTATCCGCAAGTTCGCGTATACGCTGGGCCTGAACTTCAGCACTCACCCGCTGCTGATTTTTCTTACGCAAGGCCAGCTCTTCTTTACTCTGTTTCGCATTTTCAGACGCTACCGCAGTCTGGACAATGTTATTGATTGATGCCGCAGCTTTATCAGCAACTTGTTTCTTGGCCATCATAGGGCGCACTAATTTGCGCCATAAGATCCAAGCCACCAGCAAGATAAGCAGATAACGGCCAGCGTTTAACATCTGATCAAAGAACGACTGCTGCTGCCAGAATGGCAGTGTGTTACCGCTAGCATCGTCAGTGGCGCTAAATGGCGTATTCACCACATTTAATGTATCGCCACGATCAGTCGAGAAGCCCATCGCTTCGCGCGTCAGGGATTCCACTTGCGCCAATTGATCTTTCGTCAGCGCAACTGGCTTGCCCGCCTTATCACTGCCGTAATTAACGACAACGGCAACAGAGAGGCGCTGCACCATGCCAGCTTGTTGCTGGGTATGGCGGATTGTGCGGTCAACTTCAAAGTTAGTGGTTTGGTCATGGCGGCTATTGCTTGATGTCGCTGTCGATTTAGCGGCGGTGGTGGTGGCCGGGCGATTCGCCGCGTTGGCATTGTTCGCTGTGGCACCAGCAGCACCAGCAGCAGGCGTCGCTTGTGGGGTTTCAATGGGTGCGACCGGTGTGGCAGATGGCTGATTGGATAATGCTCCCGGTACACCGCCGACATTGGTTCCCCCCAGTTGTTCACTGGTACTAACTTGCTGTGAGCGGACCGCGCCTTTATCGGCAGCCTGGTTAGGCTTGTACTCTTCATCGGTCTGTTCACGGCTGGCAAAATCAACTTGTGCCGTGACCTGCGCATGCACATTACCGTTACCAACCATCGGGGCGAGTATGGTTTCAATACGGCGTTGGAAGCGGTTTTCAACTTCGTTAGTAAATTTGAGTTGTGCGGCGTTTAAATCACGACCCGCACTGTCTGATTGCGTCAACAAACGGCCGGTCTGGTCAACGACAGTCACGTTACCCGGTGGTAAACCGGCCACACTGCTGGAAACCATGTACACAATGGCGTTAATTTGCCCGTCATCAAGGGCGCGGCCTGGTTGCAACGCGAGTGTTACAGATGCGGTTGGGGATTTTTGTTCGCGGACAAAAAGTGAGGGTTTCGGCATTGCCAAATGAACACGGACATTCATCACTGGCCCAAGGGTGCTGATAGTTCTGGACAGCTCACCTTCCAATGCCCGTTGATAGTTAACTTGTTCACTGAACTGGCTGATGCCAAATTTTTCCTGGTCCAGCAGTTCAAAACCTACCGCACCACCTTTCGGTAAGCCTTGTTGTGCCAGACGCAGACGGGTTTCATGCACCTTATCTGCCGGGATCAACAACGCGCCACCATTATCAGCGAAGCGGTAAGGGATATTCAGTTGTGTCAGTTGCGTAACGATATCACCACCGTCACGATCATTCAGGTTGCTATAAAGGACGCGATAATCCGGGCTTTTAGCCCATAACATCAGCGCGACAATAATAGCGACGGCCGCAGCCGCAGCAATCAGCAATGGAATTTTTGGATTCGCGCGTAGGCGTGCCAGTGTTGTCGTAAAAACATTTTCACGATTTTCACCGCCAGTTATCGAGGCATTCATACACGTCCTTGGCCAAGCTGAACAACGTTTGAGTTAGTATTTTTTATGTAAAAAATGTGTCGAAACAAAACAGACTCCCAAGTGCTGTGAGCGATAAAGCATCAATAGCTGATCTCCCCTTTTATGGGCATGCCATTATTTGCTGTAAGTGATGAATTCGATGGCTCAATAAGCCGGTATTTTTGTATCTAATTAGCGGCTTTAGTCCAAAAATGATGTGTTAGGGTGTCATCCTGAAAATAGTGATACGTGGCGAGTGGCGAATAACCGCATTAGCGTACTCACTTTCCATGTTGTTATTTGACTCACTACGTCGTCTGAGGATGAGCATGTCTGTTCAAGGTATTGAAGGGGTTTTACAGCAGTTGCAGGTCACTGCGTTGCAGGCATCAGGTTCGGCAAAAATGTTGCCAGCAGAGGCCGGTTTTGCCAGTGAGTTGAAAGCGGCCATCGGCAAAATCAGTGAAAACCAGCAGCATGCCCGCACTCAGGCGCAGAATTTTGAATTGGGTGTCCCCGGTGTTGGCCTAAATGATGTGATGGTAGATATGCAAAAGTCATCAGTATCTTTACAACTGGGCATTCAGGTTCGTAATAAGTTGGTTGCGGCTTATCAGGATGTGATGAATATGGGGGTGTAAGGCGGCTTATACCGTCTCATGTGACAGTGCCCATAGATAGAGGGATGCGGTTGTTCCATAGGGTGTGTAACGGCGGCGGTAGCGTTCAAAACGTTCTCGTGGCAGCGTTTTATGACCATATAAATTCATCATGCCGCGCCGGATGGCTAGATCTCCCCAACTGACAACATCGGGTCGGGCAAGTGAGGAGATCAATAACATCTCTGCGGTCCAGATGCCGACACCGTTGAGGTTTGATAACTGCGCAATAACGTCGTTATCGGGCAGCAGGGATATAGCAGATAAATCCAGCGAGCCATTAAGTGCAGCATCCGCAGCGCCTTTAATATATCCCGCTTTCTTCATTGTCATACCGCATCCTTGAATCGCCTCTACAGAGGCAGCGGCAACAGTTATTGGCGTCACGGCGCCCAGTAATGTGAGCAGCCGTGCGTTGACTGTTAGTGCCGCCTTGACCGAAATCTGTTGGTCGACGATATTTCTGATCAATGCAGCAAATAAATCAGGGGATAGCGGGCGAGTTATCATCCCTAATCGCTCGATGGCTGCCGCCATCTTTTTATCGCGCCGTTTGAGATGGTTAATTTCTGTTTCACCGTAACGATAGAACATGCCAGATCCCCTGTTATATAGCTGAGAAAATGTACGACTGAACAGCATAACGTTAATTCTTGATGTGGCACACTCTGTTTGTTGCTGATGTTTTTTGCAATACCATTCAGATAAATAACGTGCCTTGCGGCTACGCTGTCTGCGCCAATGATATATCCTGGTGACCAATTCGTTGCAATAATACAGGTATATCAATTGGATCAATTTTATCTGCTTGCAGATGAACAACGGCATATTCATGCCAGATACCTGATTGCAGGAACAAGATGAACAGTTCGCGATCCAGGTGATTTTCATTCACCATATTGACCATGATATTGAGTGCTTCAGATAATAATTTCCCCGGTTTATAAGGGCGGTCGGCGGCTGTCAGGGCTTCAAATACATCGGCTATAGCCATCATCCTCACCGGAATACTCATTTGTTTATAGGTGAGCTGATAGGGGTATCCTTTGCCGTCCATGCGCTCATGATGCCCACCGGCAATAACCGGGACATTCGCCATGGTGCGCGGGAAAGGAAGTTTATTTAACATCACTATGGTCTGCATAATGTGCTCATTTATTTTATAGCGGTCCTCGTCGGTTAGCGTGCCACGACGGATACTGAGGTTATAAATTTCACCTCGGTTATAGAGGAACGCGGGTTCCTGTACTTTAAAGTCATAATATTCTGGGTGTTTATTTTTATTATCGCGGTAAATAATATGTTCTTCTTTGTCCGCCAGCATCGGTTCTTGTACTGGCAGTGGAGTAGCGGGTTGTCTGGCTTTGCGTTCTCGCTCTTCATGGGAGATACCCGCATTATCATCTAAGGTGCGAGTCCAACGGTAACCGGCGATTTGCTGAATACGCGCAATGGCTTCATCAGACATAAACTCGCCACCGACATTGCAGTTGGCAATAAAGTAAAAATCTTCATCTAATTGGTGCAATTCATCAGCTAACAACCGTTGATCGGCTTCACTGGCGCTCACCGCACCATATTGGCGTAAGAAAGCGATTTCTTTCTCACGTTTTAATACTTCAAACCGCATGCGTATTTCGTGGATGCGATCATAAATCAGCTCCAATTTTGTTGATTTATCGACCACAAACTCTGGCGTGGTAATTTTGCCACAGTCATGTAGCCAGCAGGCTGTATGTAACTCTTCCCACTCATTTTCTGATAACGTAAAGTTGGCGAAAGGCCCCTCTTTACTATTGACTGCGGCACGGGCGAGCATTTTGGTTATTTCAGGCACCCGCTGGCAGTGTCCACCGGTATAGGCACTTTTGGCATCGATGGCTCCAGCAATAAGCTCAATAAAGGCGTTGAGCAGGTTTTTCTGCTCTTGCAATAATCGCTGTGTTTCTACTGAAACAGATAAACTGCCCACGAGGGCATTAACCAATTGAATTTTTGAGCGTTCACGTTCAGCATTCAGCTCATAAGGATTAAATAGCAGCAGGAATCCGAGCAATTGATCATCATGTGTTTTCATGGGTACGGCAATAAAACGCAGCGGCAGATAAGGCTGTAGAAAATCATGTAGTTGGCTGAAAAAATTATCTTTATTGAGTGTTCCTACAATGGTTTTCCCTTCGAGTACGGGTAGGAAGGTAGCGAGATTATCTTCTTTGATCTGTAATGAAGACATTTCTGCTACCGGGATATTTTCACCATCCCAGCGAAATGCCGTCGGTGTAAAGGTTCCCTCATCTTTATCTGACAAGAAAATAATCCCACCAGTCATGGCTGCAATGTCCGTGGTTTCATTTAGTAGCCCTTGCATTTGACGGGAGAAATTACTTTCTGCTGTCAGCATATTGCCCATCGAAATAAACTGCTTCAGTGTTGACTTCATTTTTGACATCGATTTGTGGAGCTCATCAACTTCCTCAATAATGGAGTGTTCTAATGCGCGCTCTTCAAAATAGAGGTTACTGATGGAATCAGCGTCTTGGCGTAGACGAATAAGGGGCTTGGATATTTTTCGGGAGAAATACCACACTAATGGCAAACTGAGCATTAACAGGATAAATGCGATAAAGGTTGAGTGATTACGGATAGAATTTGCATCGGCTGTCAGATAGCTTGCCGGTGTGGCAATAATCAACTGATAGGTATTACCGTTGCTATTAATCTCAACAACTGAGCCGAACCAATGCTGATTTTGTGCTTCAAACATGATACTACGATTAGTATTGTTTGCTGGTAACTTGCTGCCCGCCTGGTTGTTTTTTTGAGCATTGAGCAAAGCTTGCAATACAGGGATTTGCCGATCTGGATTGGTGCTATCTGCCACCTTATTTTTAGGTTTCGGCAGGCTAGCGATAACTTCACCCTGAGTGTTAGTAATAATGGCCTGGCTACCGGGTGGCAGATTTTGTTTTATTAAAAATTGCGAAAGTGAGGCCAAAGAAACATCCAATCCAATGATTGCTTGTTTATTCTCAGCCTGACGGCTATAAGTAAAACCGACTTCTCCGGTGCCTTTAAAAATATAAATAGGGGAGGTAATCAGAGTAGGACTTGCGGCGGCCAGAATAAACCAATCTCTGTGCCGTGGGTCGTAGCTATCATTGTCTCGTGGCATAACAGCGATGACCTGCTGCTGCTTATTCAAATAAATAAAACGTTTCTCCGGTAAACTATCGAGAAAACGATTACTTTGAACCACCCATTTGGCATCTTCAGGGGCATGGAATAATGCCCTGTTAGCATCCGTCAAACGCCGTAACATAAAGAAATCACCGTTAGCATAAGCACTATAGACGGCACTGGCATAACTATTCTGATTCAGAATTTCAATAAATTTACCGACAAAGGCCATTCGCTGTTCAAGGGTCGCCAATTCGGTGATTTGCATGCTTGCCAGAATATTAACCGACATGATCATTGGCCGCGTTACGGCATCCAATTCTGCAGCAATTGCCTCACCGGTTTTTTGATACTGACGATTAGTGCTGATTTCAGTCAATTTAGTCAGTTGGCTATGACCGAAAATAATAATGACGGTGCCTATTGAGACGATCAGCAAGGTAAAGAGCGCTGCAATTTGAATATGTAAAGGATAGCGGTTTTTTAGCCCGAACAGATTACTTAGCATCGTAGCCATCCCGGAAGTTTATTATTTAATTACTTATAATCATAGAATGCACTGACATAATCAGCATATTCTCCTCTTTTGGGGTGTATTTACCATAACAGTATGATTTTAAATAATTTACTTTAACTTTCATCAGGATTTTGGATGAAAAAACTAATCACAGTCAGAAAAAAATAGTTTTAACGTGCAGAATATCTAAAAGCAGTATTTAGCAGTCCAGTTTTAGACTGTCAAAAGGACTTGGATGGGTTTGAATGGGATGCTACGGTTTTTACTGACAGGTGTTAAAAAAGCTATATCGGAAATTATCAAAATGATCATCTCAAAAAGGGTTATATTGAACCTAAATCAGGCGTATGAAGGCCTAAATAGCGATGATAGCTTTCAGGTGGTGGGTCAATATCTGCTGCATGTAAGCGATGATGCCCACGGATGGCGGTAGGAGCAAAGCCAAAACGTTTGCGGAAACGTTCAGCAAAACGTGATGCACTTTCGTAACCCACCTGGCTGGCGATTAATGAAATTGGCCAATCAGTACCTTGCAATAAACGCAATGCACTGGTCATGCGAACATCAATCATCAAATCACGTAATAATATTTTTTCGGCGGCTAACTTACGCCGTAATACAACTTCACTCATCGCCATATGGTCTGCCACCTCTGATGCCGACCATATTTTGTGCGGGTCAACCGCTAGGCAACGGCGCACTCGCTCACTTAACGAGTCACTTTCATTTAATATGAATTTAACGCCACGCTGAGCCAACCAAAGCAACAATTCAAGCATACGGTGCCTGACGATAGTCGGTGGAATATCACCGGTATCAGATATTGCTTTAAATGTATTGCTAAAAGTATTAATGAATTCAGGTGCCAAATTACGCACGGGCATAACGCCGGTAACATACCCAAGACCAGCCGATGCTGGATGACTGGCAAAGGTTGCAATCAAGCGAGGATCACAGCGAAGTTGGTGGCTAAAAAATAGCCCGTCGTCAGATAAACCATTAATTACATCAACTGTTTGGCCACTGCTCACCGCAACTATTTCACCGGCTTGAATAATACATTCCTGATTATCCCAGCGAATGATCTTGTGTCCACGATTAACCATAATGAGCAAGGGGTGCTCAATATAGACTGAGGTGAGTAGTAGCTCTGTGTGTTGAATAACATGTGCCGAGCTACCCACACCGGGGCAAAAATTAATTGTACGTTCCATCGATATTCATTTCACAATTTTAGCCTGAGAATATCTTTACGCTTTGAGTGGCAGAGTAGCAACTCATTTTAATAGAAAATTTACAGTAACTGGCTATTTTAGCGAAAAAGATTAATGGTGAGAATAATAGCCAGCTCGATATGAGTGATTGTTACTGTCAATATAATCCCATGTTAAAAACAATGACAATAAAAATTAATTGGCATGTTAATAATTGCAGTGACATGTAATTGCTTTACAACAAAAGGTGTAATCGTTTTCGGCAACTGGCCGCTACTGTGTTTCACCCAGCAGCAATGCATGATCAGGGAATTGACCATAAGTATTATTAACAGCTTGCTGCCGGGTTGATTGCCCGACTAATTCACTGAGTGCATCCAGGCGTAACTGTAATAGACGTTTAATTTCTATTTCATTTTCCAATATAGCTCTCAATTTCTCACGTAACAGCTCTTGCAACACCTGAGATGAGCATGAGGATATAGTGACATTTGCCGTGCTTTCTACCGCTTTAAGGTAAGTCATTTCGAGATCAACCAGCGCATCCCAATTCCCCTCAATGGCTAATGCAAGCATTTGCTCACTGAGTGTCAGGATTTGTTGATATTCGGACAAAAGGTGCTGGTGACGTTCCATTAAATGGGGTCCTAATCAGGTTGATAATTGGGGCCGATCTGCCGCCAGGCGTCTGCAATATTTTCGAGCAAAGCAGACACTTCATTAATTGCCTGTTCGTCATTATGCAAATTGGCATGCAGCAAGCGCCGCGACATATAGTCATATAAAGCTGACAAATTCTGTGCCAGCTCACCGCCTTTTTCCATATCCAGTCCTGCACTCAGCCCATTATCAATAATATTAATGGCTTTTGACAACGCAGCACCTTTGGCCGGAATATCTCCCTGACTCATCAAGATGCGAGCACGAACCAGGGCGCTTTGCGCCCCGTCGAAGAGCATCACGATCAATTGATGAGGGCTGGCACTCATTACACCACTTTCGATCCCTACGGTTGCGTAAGCTTGAACCCCTGATCGGCTGTACATGCTCTATCCTTTTGAAGAGAATTGTTGAGTTAAGAAATTGCCGGTATTGGTTAATGAACTCACCAATTTGTCCAACTGGGTAAATTGTGCCTTATAGCGTTCAATAGTAGCATTAATGCTATCAGTGGTTGAGGTAACCTGTTTTTCTAATGATTTTAAGGTCTTGTTGATACCATCAGTGGCTGTTTTTAATGAGCCTTTGGTGGAATCTAATGCAGTATTTAGCAGGTTATCCATCTGGGTGGCGAAACCGGTGGTTTTACCGTCACCGACAAAAAATGTGGTTACACTATTAGGTTGGTCAGTCAACGCCTTATCAAGCTTTTTGGAGTCGATGACTAATTTTCCAGAAAGATCTTGAGTAATACCCATGGCAGCCAGAGTTTTTACATCTCCTCCCTGCGCTGAGGCCAATTGACTTTTTAGCTGTGTCTGAATACTACGTAAGGTCCCATCGCCAACCAACGCGCCATTACTGGTTGATTGATCCTTACCCGGTTCAACCGCAGTATATTTGGTTAAAGAAGCAAACGTGGTTTGTAATGAATTATAAGCATCGACAAATGATTGAATCGCCGCTTTGGTTGCGGAAGAGTCACGCGTAATTGTCAGTTGCTCAGGTTCATCTTTTTTGGTTAAGGCTTTCAGGCTGAGTGTAACGCCTTGCGGTGCATCAGTAATGGTATTGCTTTGGCGGGTAATGGATACGCCATTTACTGTTAGTGTTGCATCTTCAGCTTTTACTTTTTGCGTTAAAGCGCCACTACCACCGGTAGTGCTTGGTGTGTAGTTCAAAAAGTTGTTTAAGGTATCATCACCAGAAACACTGACTGTCATTTCAGACTTAGTCCCTGTTTCCTTGGAGGTTAATGCGAGGTAGTAAGTATCATCATCCGCTTTCATGATACTGGCGCTGACACTACCTTCTTGTTTATTAATCGCATCGCGAATACCGGTCAACGAGGTCTGCTCACTGGTCAGTTTTACTTCCAGTGGTTTTGTTTGACCGGGTTGAGTGATAGTAATTGTCCGGCTGTCGTTACTATTACCCAGTTTATCTGTGGCATTCGGCACATCAGAAGAGAGTAATGATTGCGCTTTAGCCAGATTAGTCACTTCAACCGTATAATTTCCTGCTGTAGCACCACTACTGGTAGTGGCAGCGAAAGCGGTATTGGTGCTGTTAACAGATGTCGAGGCTAGGGTATCGGCTTTTTTTAGTGCTGCAGATGCCGTTTCGACTTTAGCCAGGGCACTTTGTAATACACCATAGGCAGTAAGCTTGCCTTTATAACTGGTCTGCTGGTTGGTTAGCGGAGTTAAGCGGGTTTGTTCCCCGGCACTTAATTTATCCAGTAAAGTGCCTAGCTCTAAATTTGAACCGATACCCAGAGAACTGATACTTGCCATGTCTAATCCTTAATATTCAAGTGTCGTTACAGGGTTATCGGCCAGAGAATTGAAAAGTTTACACATAAAATGGAATTTATGATGGCTGGAATAACGGGGGATAACAGGGCGCTATTTGCCCTATTGAATAGAGTGATAATTAAAGAAGAGAGAGAAAATAATTTTACCTAAATTTAAAATTATTTCACAGAATGGCTAAAGGTTCCTTAAAGAGCGCCGATACAAGTTGTGACGGTGATGAAGCCGTGGGCAGTAAGCCCAAACCATAACCCAACAGCATTTAAGGAATAACATTATGGCGGTAATTAACACTAACATTCTGTCTCTGACGACTCAGAACAACATGAACAAATCCCAGTCAGCTTTAGGTTCCGCCATTGAGCGTTTGTCCTCTGGTCAACGTATCAACAGTGCGAAAGACGATGCTGCGGGTCAGGCAATCGCTAACCGTTTCACTTCTAACATCAAAGGTCTGACTCAGGCTTCCCGTAACGCAAACGACGGTATCTCTCTGGCACAAACCACTGAAGGTGCGTTGGGCGAAATCAACAACAACTTGCAACGTGTGCGTGAGTTGAGTGTTCAGGCTGCTACCGGTTCTAACTCATCTTCTGACCTGAAATCAATCCAGGACGAAATTAAACAACGTCTGGACGAAATCGACCGTGTATCTGACCAAACTCAGTTCAACGGCGTGAAAGTTCTGGCTGGCAACAGTAGCATGAAAGTTCAGGTTGGCGCTAACGATGGCGAAACTATCAGCATCAATCTGGAAAAAATCGACTCAAAAAGTTTGGGTCTGCAAGGCTTCAACGTTGATGGTGCAAAACAAGCCTCTGTTGATGATCTGACTTCTCAGTTCAAAGCTACTGGGACTAACAACTTTGATGTCGGCGGTGTTGCATATAAAACTGATATCAACAGCGGTGCAGTGACTAAAGCCGGTGTAGCACAATATATTGATGCGGGTACCGGTGCATTCTCCGGCACTGCGACTGCTGCTAACACAGCATCAACTGTTTACACAACTACAGCAACCGCTGGCGCAGAAGCTACTTCTGTTGCCTCTGCCTCTCTTGGTAAAGCTGTTGGTGATAAATTCACTGCTCAAGGCATGGAATTTACCGTTAAGACTGCTTCTGATGCAAATGGTAACGGTGTTTTCAGTGCAACAGTTGACGGTAAAAGTGTTGATTTCACCACTACTGCCAGTACTACGGCTGCTGCTGCCGATGCGAAAATCGCAACCTCTAGCGCATTGTACACTTCTGTTGTTGGCGGTGGTTTAACCACTAAAACGGCTGAAACCAACCGTGCTGCAACCTTAGCTGATCTGGATTTACAAGGTGCTACCAAAACTGGCAGTACTTTGACTGTTAACGGTACTGCATACACCGCTAACGCCAAAGGTGATGAAATCACTAATGGTGCTGGCAAAGTAATGTACATGTCACGTACTGCTAACGGCAACACCACCCTGATCAATGAAGATGCTGCTGCATCTCAGAAATCAACTGATAACCAACTGGCGACTGTTGATAAAGCGCTGGCACAAGTTGATGCGCTGCGTAGTGGTCTGGGTGCGGTACAAAACCGTTTTGACTCAGCTATCACCAACTTGGGTAACACCATCAATAACCTGACTTCAGCTCGTAGCCGTATCCAGGATGCTGATTACTCTACTGAAGTTTCTAACATGAGCCGTGCTCAAATCCTGCAACAAGCAGGGACTTCAGTATTGGCACAAGCAAACCAAGTACCACAAACTGTGCTGTCTCTGCTGCGTTAATTCGCCAGAAAGACCACATTATGTCAACCCCGCTGCGGCGGGGTTTTTATATTACTCACTGGAAATAGAAAAGAGCGCTCTTTCCAGTGGGAATAAGTTTAACCCGGCGCTAATGGCTTATTTTTAGCGGTTTTAATCTCTATTTATCGCTCTGTTTTTTCAATGACGGCAATAGGTTAACGGTAAAACTAATGGGCATAAGCCAAATAGCCGCCCTTTTATAGGCCTATTCAAGCGATTGTCTGGCTGACCTGACAGGATAATGGTACGACTCTCTTACCCTTAGGTGCCTGTCTAGTGAGCGATCTGTATACCGCCGAAGGCGTGATGGACAAAAATTCCCTCTGGCAACGCTATGTTCCTTTGGTGCGCCATGAGGCACTGCGTTTGCAGGTTCGCCTGCCGGCCAGCGTGGAGTTGGATGATTTGTTGCAGGCCGGAGGTATTGGTCTGCTGAATGCTGTCGAGCGTTATGACGCTTTGCAAGGGACTGCGTTTACCACTTATGCGGTACAGCGTATACGGGGTGCCATGCTAGATGAACTGCGTAGCCGAGATTGGGCTCCACGCAGTGTGCGGCGTAATGCACGTGAAGTTGCCAGTGCCATGCAAAAGGTTGAACAACGGGTGGGGCGCCCTGCAACTGAGCAGGAAGTCGCGCAAATTCTTGATATTGATTTGGCGGAATACCGCCAGATTTTGTTGGATACCAACAATAGCCAGCTTTTCTCCTATGACGAATGGCGGGAAGAGCATGGCGAAAGTGTCGAACCCTTGCTGGAAGGGCATGAGGATGCCAACCCATTGCAACATTTGTTGGAAGGAAATCTGCGTCAACGCGTGATTGAAGCGATCGAGGCATTGCCGGAGCGTGAAAAGATGGTGCTGACGTTGTATTACCAGGAAGAGCTGAACCTGAAAGAAATCGGAGCCGTGCTTGAAGTCGGGGAATCCCGTGTCAGTCAGCTTCATAGCCAGGCGATAAAACGCTTACGCGCCCGCTTGAATAACGACTCTTAATTCACTTCCGCTCACTGATATCACCGTTTCTATTTTATTAATGTAGGTCTTCTTATGCCAGGACTTCAGTTAAAAAAACGGCCACTGAGCCGTTATTTAAAAGATTATAAGCACGGCCAAACCCATTGTTCACATTGTCATAAAGAACTTGACCGTATGGCGTTGGTTTTCCGTGGACAAATCATTAATAAAGAAGCTATCTCCGGTATGGATCAGCCTATTGACGATCAAGTCTGGTCAAAACTTCAGCATGAGTTGACCGCATTATGTCGTTTTTGCAGCGAAATATATTGTAATAGCACGCCAGGTTACTTTGATATTATGGCGTTCAAGCAGTATTTATTTGAACAAACTGAGATGAGCCACAGTACAGTTCGCGAATATGTTGTGCGCTTACGTCGTCTGGATGAAATGTTGGTTGCCACTAATTATCCGGCAGAAAAGTTTGCTAGTGAAACTATGCATCAGCGCATTATTGATGAATTGCCTAATGCGGCGCATAACAATTATCGTATTGCTTTGCGTAAATATGATCAGTATTTAGAATGGCAAAAAAATTACTGAGACTTACGGGGGCATTCAGGTAGTTGAGAAAACTCTGTATTTTTATTAACGACACCTTGTGTGCAATGCAAAACCCACCAGTCATTATTTTACGCCCGGCAAGGTTCCTCGTGCCGGGTTAATACCCTTCACTCTGTACGCTGTAGGAGGGTTAGCAACCCTTGCTCACGTAAGTGACTTTCTGAGTTAAGCATTATCAATGCTGCCTTCTGCCGCTCGCAATCGATGAGTATCGTCTATTTATCCCGCATCTTACGTTATTCCCCTGTGTTATCGTCAACGACATCTATAATAAAAATAAGTGATTATTCGTGTTACATCTGATAAATCTATATTTCCCCTTGGTGCTTGTAGCCGTAGGGTGGCTAGTTACGTTGACTTATCCGAATCATTCGTTTGCTACCTACCAGTACGCCAAGTTCTTTGGGCAACAGTTGACTTATTAATTCCCCTGGGGGAAACGTGACGTTTCAACACAAACTGGCGCAATTTCCGCGTCTGGATCTGGTCGGTAACGCGACGCCATTGGAAAAACTATCTCGACTCTCCGATTATCTGGGGCGCGAAATTTATATCAAGCGTGATGATGTAACACCTCTGGCATTAGGGGGGAACAAATTACGTAAGTTAGAGTTTTTGGCCGCAGATGCGTTGAGTCAGGGGGCGGATACACTGGTTACCGCAGGCGCTATTCAGTCTAATCACGTTCGCCAAACGGCGGCAGTCGCGGCGAAATTAGGGCTGCGCTGTGTCGCATTGCTTGAGAATCCAATTGGCACGACTCAGGAAAATTATCTGACCAACGGCAATCGGTTGCTGTTGGATTTATTTAACGTTGATGTGGTGATGTGCGACGGGTTACATGACCCGAACCAACAACTGGCAGAGTTGGCAACTCGTCTGGAGGCTCAGGGCTTTCGGCCATACGTGGTGCCAGTTGGCGGTTCTAATGCCTTAGGCGCTTTGGGTTACGTGCAATGTGCATTAGAAATTGCGGCTCAGTCGGCCGGGAATGTTGCCTTTAGCTCGGTGGTTGTGGCATCGGGCAGTGCAGGTACCCATGCAGGTTTGGCGGTAGGGTTACAACAGTTATTGCCGGATACGAAACTGATTGGGGTAACGGTATCGCGTAAAGCGGCTGAGCAACGCCCTAAAGTGGCGCATATTCAGCAAGAGTTAGCTGTGTCTCTGGGGATTACAGGAGAGCAGGCAGAAATTATCTTGTGGGATGATTATTTCGCCCCGCAGTATGGCATGCCGAACGAAGAAGGGCTGGCGGCTATTGGGTTGCTGGCAAGGCTTGAGGGTATATTGCTCGATCCGGTGTATACCGGTAAGGCGATGGCAGGCTTACTTGATGGTATTGAGCAGAATAAGTTTGTTGATGATGGTCCAATTCTGTTTATCCACACCGGTGGTGCACCAGCATTGTTTGCTTACCATCCACGGGTGTAACCTTTGGTTATGGCTTATTCCGTTTATAGCTATCGTTATTAGTTTATATTCCTTTATTCCATTAACAGCACTGATAAAGTGTTGAATATCAAAAAATAAACATGACAGTCGGGGTATTTATGGGTTTTTCAATGGTTCGTCGCCGGGTAGTTCTGGGCATGGTGGCAGTCGCACTGGCAACAGGCTTGAATGTGAAGTCTTATGCTGCAGGCGATTTGCTGAGTCAGGTCAAGGATCGAGGAACCCTGATTGTTGGGCTGGAGGGCACTTATCCGCCATTCAGTTTCCAAGGTGAAGATGGAAAACTCACTGGGTTTGAAGTGGATTTTGCCAATGCATTGGCAGAACACATGGGCGTTAAGGCCAAAATCACCCCGACTAAATGGGATGGCATGTTGGCTTCATTGGAATCCAAGCGTATTGATGTGGCGATTAACCAAGTCACCATTTCTGAAGAACGTAAGAAAAAGTATGATTTCTCAACGCCTTATACCATCTCTGGCATTCAGGTATTGACTAAAAAAGGCAATGAAGGCAACTTCACCAAGCCTGAAGATTTGGAAGGCAAAAAAGTCGGTGTTGGTTTGGGCAGCAACTATGAGCAGTGGTTACGTGACAACCTGAAAGGTGTTGATATTCGTACCTATGATGATGACCCAACTAAATATCAGGATCTGCGTGTAGGCCGTACTGATGCCATTTTGGTTGACCGTTTAGCTGCATTGGATCTGGTGAAGAAAACCGGCGGTACTCTTGCTGTTGCTGGCCCGGCGTTCGCTCGTCAAGAGTCCGGTGTGGCATTGCGTAAAAACAACCCTGAGTTGTTAGCGGCAATCAATCAGGCAATCACTGAGATGCAAAAAGATGGCACGTTGGCCAAAATCTCTGAGAAATATTTTGGTGCGGACGTAACTAAATAATGCAAGAAAGTATTCAATTGGTGCTGGATTCAGCACCATTTTTATTGAAAGGTGCCTGGTTTACCCTCCAGCTCAGTCTGGGGGGGATGTTTTTTGGTCTGGCATTAGGTTTTATGTTGGCCATGATGCGGTTATCTCGTTTCTTGCCGTTATCACTCCTTTCTCGTTTCTATGTCTCCATTTTCCGTGGCACCCCATTAATTGCCCAACTGTTTATGATCTATTATGGTCTGCCACAGTTCGGCATTGAACTGGATCCGATGCCTGCTGCATTGATCGGCTTGTCACTTAATACTGCCGCTTATACATCAGAGACATTGCGTGCCGCTATTTCGTCAATTGAAAAAGGGCAGTGGGAAGCCGCCGCCAGTATCGGTATGACGCGTTGGCAGACTCTTTATCGGGTGATATTACCGCAAGCCGGGCGCACCGCATTACCCCCGCTAGGTAACAGTTTTATCGGTCTGGTCAAAGATACCTCTTTGGCGGCAACGATCCAGGTTCCTGAACTTTTCCGGCAGGCACAATTGGTCACTTCCCGTACATTGGAAGTTTTCACTATGTATCTGGCGGCTTCGTTGATTTATTGGATTATGGCGACGTTATTGTCAGCATTACAAAATCGGCTGGAAGCCCATGTTAATCGTCAGGATCAGGAGTAGCCATGAGTGCCATAGACATTAAACAACTGACTAAACAGTTTAAAGGTCAGCAGGTGCTGCACGGTATCTCACTTGAAGTAAATAGCGGTGAAGTGGTGGCGATCATAGGGCCGAGTGGCTCAGGTAAAACGACTTTATTGCGCAGTATTAATCTGCTGGAGGTCCCTGATTCAGGGATTATTCGTGTTGGTGATATTGAGATTGATGGCAGCATACCTATCAGCAAGCAGCAACGTCAGGTGCGAGCGCTGCGCCAACAAGTCGGGTTTGTGTTTCAGAGCTTCAATTTGTTTCCACACCGTTCGGTGCTGGAGAATATTATTGAAGGGCCGGTTATTGTTAAAGGCGAAAAACGAGCTTCTGCGGAGAAACGCGCTCGTGAACTGCTGGCAAAAGTAGGGCTAAGTGGCAAGGAAGATGCTTATCCACGCCGTTTATCCGGTGGTCAGCAACAGCGGGTTGCCATAGCACGAGCATTGGCCATGCAACCACAGGTTATTCTGTTTGATGAGCCGACGTCAGCGTTGGACCCTGAACTGGTGGGGGAGGTTCTCAACACTATCCGCGCACTGGCTGAGGAAAAACGCACCATGGTTATTGTGACGCATGAAATGAGCTTTGCCAGAGATGTGGCTGATAGGGCGATTTTTATGGACCATGGGCGGATTGTTGAACAAGGCCCAGCGAAAGAGTTGTTCGCCCACCCGCAACATGAGCGTACTCGGTTATTCCTTGATAAGTTTCTGAATAATCACTGAGCAGTTTTCTTGCGACGTTATAACCAAACCTATTGAAGTATGGGGGCATTTTGCCCCCAATTTTATCAAGCAATGCTACAAAAAAGCCTCCAACTTAAGGCGGAGCGCGGTGGCTTTAACCTCTTTCATCTGCCCATGGCCCGGTAATACTTTTTGTTCAACCGTGACTAAACCGGCCTTTTCCAAAATGGCTACATCACGAGTAACAGCACTGCGATCCCTTTTTAAACGTGTTGAAAGGGAGGTGATTGAGCCGGGGTACATTTTTACCGCCCGCAGTAGGACAATACGCGCAGCACTTAATGTCCTAACCATCTCTAAGGGATCTTCAAAAGTAATCGTGTGTTCTTCTGGCAAGGCTTTCCCCGCATCCGCCAAGGCTGCAAGTTGCTTGCCTCGTTTGAAAAAATCACCTTCCGTTGCTGTTTTGATGACAAGTTTGTCCATTAACTTCTCCTTAGTGAAGTCCAATCCTTCTGAAAGCAATCCTCTATCTGTTCAAAACTGACAAAATCAACTGTTTCAATACCGCCTAAGTAATGGCGATGGTGAAAACCATGCGCGTTGTCATAACCCACTACGCGGCCATTATCACCCTGTGATAAATGGTGATTGATATAGGCTAAATTATAGCGGGTGATAGTACCAACCCGGTTAGCCCATATTTCACGGCGTAATTGACCATTACCCCGTCGCTTAGCAATTTGATGAGTCTCATCGACAATTTTTTATCAGACATGAATATTATTATCACTCCTGGAAGGGTTTGTACATAAGATCTTCACTAAGAAGAAAGCTAGGGACGTATGCAGTCCAGTAATTTGTCAGGATTAATAATGGGTTAGTTAGAGGGAAACACTCAAGAGAACGATAGGCAATGTGCGAGAGGCTGCCAGAACAAAATAGTTTCATACCCATTTTACATCAGGGAATGCGGCACATATCGAATACTATCCCGCCAGTTGCTACCCAAGTCTGCGTAAAGAATAAGGCCCCGCAGGACCTTATTGGTGAGTCGTGATTCAGCATTACATGTGCGAAAAGGCGTGTGCTTATTAAGCTAGCCGATGGTCATCAGGCTGGCATTTCCTCCCGCTGCGGCGGTATTCACACTCAATGAGTGCTCAATTAGCAGGCGTTCCAGCAGTATATTTGTTTCACCACGGGCGAAGCCCTGTACCGAGACAATTGGCCCCTCAATTTGAGCTATCTGCTCACACAAGGTGCGCAATTGATCCGCATCACCGTGATAGATAACGGCATCAAACGGTACGTTAGCGGTTTGCCAGTCATGGGTAAGGGTAATTCGGGATTGCACTACCGCAGGTAATTGGCGTAACAGATCCTTTTGTATCCCTTGTTCTGGCCATAAGATCTCACAGCCAATTGCCAGGACGGCTGCCAGTTGTATTAGAGCATCAGCGTCATTATCCGCCAGGCAAAGAACACGCTCACGTGGTAGTAGGGTATAACTGTTGCGTTCACCGGTTGGCCCTGGCAACAATTGGATGGTCCCACTTTGTGCCAGTTCGCCATAGCGCTGCGCCAAGGGTACTAATTCACCGTATTGTTGTTTGTCAGCCCATTGTATTAGGGCGCGATGGGCTATTTGTAATGCTTCGCGACCCGCCATATTCTGTGGTTGCTCAATATTTTGATGTGCCAGCGTATTAAGAACCGCATCTTCTGGGCGGCTGCACAACAGGCGATACAGATACAGTGGACCACCGGCTTTAGGGCCGGTTCCTGACAACCCTTCACCACCAAAAGGTTGTACGCCAACCACCGCCCCGACCATATTGCGGTTAACGTAGAGGTTGCCTACTTTCGCTTTTTCAGTGACTTGAGCGATAGTTTCATCAATACGGGTGTGAATGCCCAAAGTTAATCCATAGCCAGATGCGTTGATTTGATCGACTAAGGAACTCAGGTCCTGACGTTGGAAACGCACGACATGCAGTACCGGCCCAAAGATCTCTTTTTTCAACTCATCAAAGCTATCCAGTTCTATTAATGTTGGCTTAATAAAGGTACCGCGTTGCCACTCTGTCTCGTCCTGACTGTTGGTGCGGGCAGCCTGGTAAACTTTACGCCCTTTGGCGCGCATGGCCTGAATATGGCGCTCAATCCCGGCTTTCGCCTCGGCATCAATCACCGGCCCGATATCCGTGGACAGGCGTTCTGGATTACCCATCCGGCACTCTGCCATCGCGCCGCGTAACATTTGCAATGTGTGCTCAGCAACATCCTCCTGAATACACAGAATGCGCAAAGCCGAGCAACGTTGACCCGCGCTGTCAAAGGCTGAAGCGACGACATCAGTCACCACTTGTTCCGTCAATGCAGAGGAATCAACAATCATGGCATTGAGACCGCCGGTTTCGGCAATCAATGGTGTTGGGCGGCCTTGGGGGTCAAGACGGCCTGCAATACTGCGCTGCAAAATGGCGGCGACTTCGGTTGAACCGGTAAACATCACGCCGCGCACACGGTTATCATTGACCAGCGTCGCCCCGACACTGTCGCCTCGTCCAGGTAACAGTTGCAGCACGCCTTGAGGAATGCCGGCCTCTAGCAGGATACGTACAGCCTGAGCGGCGATCAGTGGCGTTTGTTCTGCCGGTTTTGCCAATACACTGTTACCGGCAGCTAATGCTGCGGCAATCTGGCCGGTAAATATTGCCAACGGGAAGTTCCACGGGCTGATACAAACCACAGGGCCAAGAGGGCGGTGGCTATCATTGGAGAAATCGTTTCGTACCATTCCAGCATAATAGTGCAGGAAATCAACAGCTTCACGTACTTCTGCAATGGCATTACTGAAGGTTTTACCCGCCTCTCGTACCAGTATCCCCATCAATGCTTGCATCTGACTTTCCATCAGCTCAGCGGCGCGAACTAAAATAGCCGCACGTTCGGCTGGTGGCGTTGCAAACCATATAGCCCCGGCGCTGCCAGCTACATCCAGTGCACGACTGACTTCTACTCCCGTTGTTTCACGAACGTAGCCGACGATATCAGTAGGTTCTGCCGGGTTGATAACCGCTTGTTCTGTTAGGTTATCAAGCACTATACCGCTATCACTCTCTGCGCCAATGATGGGTTCTGCACGCCATATCTGGCTGGCACTGGTGAGTAGGGCGCTGGAGAGTGAAGCCAGACGATGTTCGTTCGCTAAATCTAACCCGCTGGAATTAGCGCGATCTTTACCGTATAACTCGCGTGGTAACGGGATCCGTGGATGAGGTAAACCGAGCTGTCCTTCACTTGCGGCGATGGCTTCAACAGCACTAACGGGATCTGCGACCAGCTCATCCAGTGGCAACGTGGCATCGGCAATGCGGTTTACAAACGACGTGTTGGCCCCATTCTCCAGCAGGCGGCGTACCAGATACGCCAGTAAGGTTTCGTGGGTACCTACCGGAGCATAGATGCGGCATGGGCGATTAAGCTTGCCATCGGCAACTTTTCCGACAACCTGTTCATACAGCGGTTCCCCCATGCCATGCAGGCATTGGAACTCATACTGGCCGGGGTAATAATTTTGCCCGGCAAGATGGTAGATGGCAGATAAGGTATGTGCGTTATGAGTGGCAAATTGTGGGTAAATCAGATTGGGTACGGCCAGTAATTTGCGTGCGCAAGCCAGATAAGAAACATCGGTATATACCTTACGGGTATAAACCGGATAACCTTCCAATCCATCAACTTGAGCGCGTTTAATTTCGCTGTCCCAGTATGCGCCTTTGACTAAGCGAATCATCAGCCGGCGGCGGCTGCGCTGGGCCATATCTATCACAGCATCAATAGTGGCGGGGCAACGTTTTTGGTATGCTTGAATGACAAAGCCGATACCGTTCCAACCCGCCAATTTTGGTTCGAAACAGAGTTTTTCCAGCAGATCGAGGGAGATTTCCAGACGATCGGCTTCTTCTGCATCAATGTTAATACCGATGTCATACTGCCGCGCTTGTAAGGTCAGCGATAATAGCCGTGGATACAACTCATCCATTACCCGTTCATATTGGGCACGACTATAGCGAGGGTGCAGGGCAGATAGCTTAATTGAGATGCCCGGCCCTTCATAGATACCTCGGCCATTTGAGGCTTTGCCAATAGCATGGATTGCTTGCTGATAAGAGAGCAGATAAGCCTGAGCATCAACCTCTGTCAGTGCCGCTTCACCCAGCATATCGTAAGAGTAACGGAACCCTTTATCTTCCAGTTTGTTCGCGTTCGCCAATGCTTCGGCAATGGTTTCACCGGTCACAAATTGCTCGCCCATCAGGCGCATAGCCATATCCACACCTTTGCGGATTAATGGCTCACCACCTTTACCAATAATACGATTTAATGAACCGGAGAGCTTAGCCTCATTATGAGTAGAAACCAGATGGCCGGTAAAGAGCAGCCCCCAGGTCGCCGCATTAACAAACATCGATGGGCTGCGCCCCAGATGAGAGTGCCAGTTACCGTTGCTAATTTTATCGCGGATCAGTGCATCACGAGTGGGTTTGTCAGGAATACGCAGCAGCGCTTCTGCGAGGCACATCAATGCCACGCCTTCCTGTGAAGAGAGGGAGAACTCTTGCAGTAAACCTTGCACGATACCCGCGCGGCCATTGGTACTTTTCTGATTACGTAACTTCTCGGCAATGGAATAGGCCAGTTTGTGTGTTTCTTGTGCTAAATCTGCCGGTAAACGAGCCTGTTCCAATAACATCGGAATGGCTTCAGTTTCTGGGCGGCGATAGGCCGCAGTGATGGCCGCTCGAATAACGGACTGCGGCAACACTTGCTCCGCAAAATCTAAAAATGGTTGGTGGGCGCTTTCAGTGACTTGCGGCATAATATCGTCCGCTTCTGCGATAGGGGTCACATGCGTTGTTGGCAGCTCGGGTAGCACACTGCCATTTTCCAGTCTTTCCAAATAGTTAAAAATGGCCTGCTTAATCAGCCAGTGTGGTGTGCGGTCGATACGCTGTGCTGCGCCCTTGATACGGTCGCGTGTTGCTTCATCGAGTTTCACGCCCATTGTGGTGCTACCCATGCTGTCCGGCTCCTTTTAATAAGGGTGATTATGATTTGATTCCTGACAATATCAGGCATGTTGCAACTTTGTGCAACTGTGTTAAATCAGGGCGTGAATGAAGTGTGAATTGCGTCTTGTTTTTAACAATTAAGGGGAGTGACGGATTATTCGGATATTATGTTTGATAGAGGCTAATGCTAACAATAGTAGGAAAGATGAGGCATTAACCTTAGGTGTAACTCATTTTTCAATGGAAGGTGTAACTTCCAACATGGCTTAATGTGATGTGGCGTGAATTTTTTGTAAAAAATTTGTTTAATTTGTTGTGGGTGAGGAAACTCCTCCACTAGGATAGCAACCGCGAGATAGCCGCTCGCCAGCGAATAGTTGCGCTGGTAGTTTATCTGAGGTTCTACATTCATCTCTGGTGCCACTCAGTGTCACGTTCCGACGATCCAGAGTGAATACATGACACCGCACTGAGCGGAAAGAACTCAAAATAGCGGGATATATTAAAACGATAATACGCACTATGGAGACGTTGCATGACCATGAATACACCAATGCTGGTGACTTTTTTAGTTTACATTTTTGGGATGATATTTATTGGCCTCATGGCCTACCGGGCCACTAATAACTTTGATGATTATATTTTGGGCGGGCGGAGTTTAGGCAGTGTTGTGACTGCATTATCTGCTGGTGCTTCTGATATGAGTGGTTGGTTATTAATGGGGCTACCAGGGGCCATTTTCCTATCAGGTATTTCCGAGAGTTGGATAGCCATTGGTTTAACGATTGGTGCTTATCTTAACTGGAAGTTGGTTGCAGGTCGTTTGCGGGTCCATACCGAAGCCAATGATAATGCTCTGACATTACCGGATTATTTCACTAGCCGTTTTGAAGATAAGAGTAAATTACTGCGAGTGATATCAGCCGTAGTTATTTTAGTCTTCTTTACTATTTATTGTGCTTCAGGGATCGTTGCCGGTGCGCGTTTATTCGAAAGCACGTTTGATATGAGCTACGGCACTGCATTGTGGGCAGGTGCTGCCGCAACCATCGCTTATACCTTTATTGGCGGCTTCCTCGCGGTAAGCTGGACGGATACTGTGCAAGCGACGCTGATGATTTTTGCTCTGATCCTGACCCCGATTATCGTTATTCTGGCCGTGGGCGGTATCGACACTTCCGTGATGATCATTGCCGCGAAAAATCCCGCGAATATCGATATGTTTAAAGGGCTGAATCTGGTTGCTATCCTCTCTCTACTTGGTTGGGGATTGGGTTATTTTGGTCAGCCACATATTCTGGCGCGTTTTATGGCCGCAGACTCTCACCGTACCATTCGTAGCGCCCGCCGTATCAGCATGACCTGGATGATCCTCTGTCTGGCGGGGACCATTGCAGTCGGCTTCTTTGGTATTGCTTACTTTGAAAACCATCCTGAGCAAGCAGGGAACGTGAGCCAGAATGGTGAGCGTGTCTTCATCGAACTGGCTAAATTACTGTTCAACCCATGGATTGCTGGTATTTTATTGTCCGCCATTCTTGCGGCAGTGATGAGTACCTTAAGCTGCCAGTTGCTGGTGTGTTCTAGTGCGTTGACCGAAGATCTGTACAAAGCATTCTTGCGTAAAAAGGCCAGCCAGAAAGAGTTAGTATGGGTAGGTCGTGCCATGGTGTTATTGGTGGCATTGATAGCTATCGCACTGGCAGCGAACCCTGATAACCGGGTTCTTGGTTTGGTTAGCTATGCATGGGCAGGTTTTGGTGCTGCATTTGGTCCAGTCGTTCTTATCTCAGTGATATGGCCGCGAATGACTCGTAATGGTGCGCTGGTGGGGATGTTGATCGGCGCGATTACAGTTATCGTCTGGAAGCAATATGCCTGGTTAGGCTTGTATGAAATTATCCCTGGTTTCTTATTTGCGAGTATCGCCATTGTGGTGGTGAGCTTGCTGGGGCGTGAGCCAAGTAACACCATTACAGAACGTTTCCATAATGCCGAAGCGGAGTTTAAAACCGTTTAATAGCCTGCACGGGTTGTTATTAATCGTTTTTACGTTTGCTTAATATCGCCTCCTGTTACACAGGAGGCTTTTTTTTGCTGGAAATTTCACCTGATGCCGCTAAACCGACGAAGAGAACAGTGTGATGTGAAAATTCATATCATAATGAATTTACTCGTTATTTAACTTGACGGAAACAACTTGCCACAGTTTGTTTAACAATATTCTTATTCAGCCACTTGAATTTCTTTTTTCCAGAATGATAATCACTATCGTTCTTAGTTTTACTTTTCTTTACGTAAATTGACGCTACTTATAATTACACCTTTATACCCATATCCAGCGCAGGGGTGCTTAGTATGTTTGTCCCATTTCTTATTATGTTTCGTGAAGGGCTGGAAGCCGCGCTGATTGTTAGTTTGATCGCCAGTTATCTTAAACGTACTCAACGCGGTCACTGGATGGGGGCGGTGTGGATTGGCGTGATAACAGCGGCAGCGCTGTGCCTGGCTATCGGCATCTTTATTAATGAAACCACCGGTGAGTTTCCGCAGAAACAGCAAGAGCTGTTTGAAGGCATTATTGCGGTGGTCGCAGTTTGCATTTTAACTTATATGGTGTTCTGGATGCGCAAGGTATCCAAATCAGTCAAAGTCCATTTGGAAGGGGCAATTGATCATGCACTTAATTCAGGCCGTAGTCAGGGCTGGGCATTAGTGGCGATGGTCTTTTTTGCTGTCGCCCGAGAAGGGCTTGAATCCGTGTTCTTCTTACTGGCGGCTTTCCAGCAAGATGTTGGGATTGGTGCACCTATTGGCGCAATACTTGGCCTGGCCTGCGCTATTTTGGTGGGCATGGCGATCTACTGGGGTGGCGTTAAGTTGCATCTGGCTAAATTCTTCAAATGGACCAGCCTATTCATTCTGTTTGTCGCCGCAGGCTTGGCCGCCGGAGCCATTAGAGCTTTCCATGAAGCCGGTCTGTGGAATCATTTTCAGGATATCGCATTCGATTTGACTAATGTGCTCTCCACGCACTCATTACTTGGCACCTTCCTTGAAGGCATGTTTGGCTATCAGGAGGCTCCGACAGTCAGTGAAGTCGCAGCCTATTTTATCTACCTGCTTCCGGCGCTGATCCTATTTTTCCTTCCACCACGCACCACTGCAGCCACAACTGCCTCTGTTGCGCGGAAAACTAACCAATAATTCAGGGATTTTCACATGTCTAACCGGTTCTTCCGTCGCACCGCCTTGCACGCTGCACTATTGGCACTACCTGTTGTTGCTAGCAACGTACATGCGGCTGATATTCCACAAATTAAAATTACCGTTAACGACAAGCAGTGTGAGCCAATGGTGCTGTCTGTTCCTGCCGGTAAAACTCAATTTATTGTTCATAATGCCAGCCAGAAAGGGCTGGAGTGGGAGATCCTCAAAGGCGTTATGGTGGTTGAGGAGCGTGAAAATATTGCACCGGGCTTTACTCAGAAGATGACGGCTAATCTGGAGCCGGGTGAATACGATATGACCTGCGGTTTACTCAGCAATCCGAAAGGCAAATTGACTGTGACTGCGGCAGGGGATCAGACTGCGGTAAAACCAGATGCGATGGCATTGGTTGGGCCGATTGCAGAATACAAAGTCTATGTGACACAAGAAGTTGCCCAATTAGTGACGCAAACTAAAGCTTTTACTGATGCAATCAAGAAAGGCGATCTGGCTCTGGCCCGTAAGTTGTATGCGCCAACCCGCCAGCATTATGAGCGCATCGAACCTATTGCTGAATTGTTCTCAGATTTGGATGGCAGTATCGATGCTCGTGAAGACGATTTTGAGCAGAAAGCTGCTGATCCTAAATTTACCGGTTTCCACCGTTTAGAGAAGATCCTGTTTGGTGACAACACCACCAAAGGTGCGGATAAATTTGCCGACCAACTGTATAAGGACACCCTTGAACTACAACAGCGCATTAGTGGCCTGACATTTGCGCCAAATAAAGTGGTCGGCGGTGCTGCGGGCTTAATCGAAGAGGTTGCGGCCAGCAAAATCAGTGGTGAAGAAGACCGTTACAGCCGTACTGACTTGTGGGATTTCCAGGCTAACGTTGATGGTGCACAGAAAATTGTTAATCTGCTGCGGCCATTGCTGGAAAAAGCCGATCAACCGCTGCTGCAAAAAATTGATGCTAATTTCAAAACCGTCGATAGCGTATTGGCAAAATATCGTACGAAAGCGGGTTATGAGTCTTACGAGAAATTAACTGATGCTGATCGCAATGCCATGAAGGGCCCGATTACGGCACTGGCGGAAGACCTTGCTCAGCTTCGTGGCGTATTAGGTTTGGATTGAGGCGTTCAGATGAGTAAGAAAACCGGCCCGCAACACGGGCCGTATCCACATGATAACGGGGCGGCCTTGCTGTCCCGCCGGCGTTTATTGCTGGGTATGGGCATGATGAGTGGCACTTTGGCGCTTGGTGGGGCAAAAATAGCCCGTGCCGCTGATTGCCCGGCACCTGAAGCCGCGCTTGCGCAAGATGAACGCTGGCAGAAGCAGCCCTTTTATGGTCAGCATCAGTCAGGGGTATTAACCCCACAGCAAGCGGCCATGATGCTGGTAGCGTTTGATGTACTGGCCACCGATAAGGCGGCTTTGACCCGATTATTCAAACTGCTGACTGAGCGACTGGCCTTCCTGACCAGTGGCGGGCATGCACCTTCGGTGAATGCCAAATTACCCCCGCTGGACTCTGGGATCATGGGGCCGGAAATTTACCCGGATAACCTGACCATCACAGTTTCTGTCGGGGATTCCTTGTTTGATGAGCGGTTTGGTTTGCAGGGGCAAAAACCCCTACGGCTACAAAAAATGGCGCGTTTCCCCAATGATTCACTGGATGCAGGCTTGTGCCATGGTGATATCTTGCTGCAAATTTGTGCCAATACTAATGAAACAGTGATTCATGCGCTACGCGACATTATCAAGCACTCGCCGGACTTACTCAGCGTAAGGTGGAAGCGTGAAGGCTTTATTTCCGCTCATGCGGCCCGCAGTAAAGGCAAAGAAACACCAATCAATTTGTTGGGCTTTAAAGACGGTACGGCAAACCCGAAAACCAGTGATAAGCCATTGATCAATCAAGTGGTATGGGTTCAGAGCAATATGGGGGAGCCTGCGTGGGCCGTCGGTGGTAGTTATCAGGCTGCGCGGATTATTCGCTTTAAAGTGGAGTTCTGGGATCGCACACCGTTACAAGAACAGCAAACCATCTTTGGCCGTGATAAACACAGCGGTGCGCCCTTGGGTAGCATACATGAACATGATGAGCCGGATTACACCAAAGATCCCGATGGCAATGTGATTAAGCTGGATGCACATATTCGGCTGGCAAATCCGCGTACCGCGGAAACCCAGAATAACCTGATGTTACGCCGTGGCTACAGTTACTCGCTGGGGGTGTCAAATTCAGGGCAACTGGACATGGGCTTACTGTTTATCTGCTATCAATCTGATTTGGAAAAGGCGTTCCTGACAGTACAAAAGCGCTTGAATGGTGAGGCGCTAGAAGAGTATGTCAAGCCGATCGGTGGGGGATATTTCTTCGTTTTGCCAGGGGTGACTGATGCTAACCACTATCTGGCTCAAGGGCTGCTTGAAGCCTAAATCTGTTTAATGAGCAAATGAGAGCACCGCTTTTATGCGGTGCTTTTTTTATTACCAGACAGCAGTATCTGTGCTCAAAGCAGATTAGAACGCTGTTTACGAAACCCGAGGCGAGGCCAGATATCGAGCAAAACTAACCGCTGTAGCATCAAGTCCAAAGAGAATTAGCTTACCAGTTTGGCGGTAATTTTCGCTACATGCTCACCCTGGAACCGGGCAATGGCAAGCTCTTCAGCACTTGGCTGACGGGAACCATCACCACCGGCAATAGTTGTTGCGCCATATGGAGTGCCGCCACGGGTTTGTGAAACATCAAATAACTCTTTGGCCCCATAACCGATTGGCACGATGATAAAACCGTGATGGGCTAGTGTGGTCCACGTGGAGGTGATGGTGTGCTCTTGCCCGCCGCCAGTACCGGTGGAGGAGAACACACTGGCAACTTTGCCGAACAGTGCGCCAGAAGCCCATAGCCCGCCGGTTTGATCAAGGAAGGTGCGCATTTGCCCTGCCATATTACCGAAACGGGTTGGCGTACCAAAAATGATACCATCGTAATCTGCCAGTTCTTGCGGCGTCGCGACCGGGGCTTGTTGGTTAGTTTTGCCGCCTGCGTTGGCGAAAGCGTCTGGCGGCATGGTTTCAGGGACCCGTTTGATGGTCACTTCAACGCCGTTAACTTTTTTGGCACCTTCGGCAATCGCACTGGCAAGTGTCTCGATATGCCCATACATGGAATAGTAAAGCACTAAAATTTTCGCCATCTCGCTATGCTCCAATCAAATTTATTGAATAATGCTGATGATGTAATCATAGTCGCTGCTAATGACACCTATTAACCATACGCCAATACAATCAGGCTGCAACTTATTAGTCGAGTGGGAAGTGCATAGGTTATGAGATAACCTTCTCTTTCTGCTGATTTTTTAGTGCAATATCATTACAGATTACGTAACTTTTTTTGTAAGCGTTTTTGCTGCCAGCGCTCTACCCAATTGCCTAGCAAAAACTGATTTATTGCCCGCAGACACAGCGGAATACTTAGCCCTAGGACTACCCACCAGGCCCACATATAGCCAGGTGAAGTAAACCAATTGATAGCAAACAGTACCGCACACAGGATAACCGCCCGCAGCAACTGCCGCACGAAAGCCATTTCATCCTCAACCGCTTTGCGGGCATCAATGACGCGCTGGTCAACGGCTTGCGATGGGGTATCTTGTTCCTGAGAAGCATGTGGGCAATACAGTTCACCGACTTTCAGATCCATGACTGCTGCAATGGCACTCAGTGTTTCCAGACTGGCTTGTTCACCATTCTCTATGCGTTGAATCGTGCGCACACTCAAACTACAAAGCTCAGCCAATTGTTCTTGTGACCAGGCCCGGGCCAACCGTAATTCACGAATACGATACAGGTTCATACAAAGTTTCCTATGAGGTTTGAAGTGATATCAACAAACCTATGCCTAAGCCCTCGTCACTGCCACGACAGCAGCATGACATGTTCCCGACTCCTATCTGACAGTGTTACCACGACTTATTTAACTGACGCTTGTGAGCATTTCACCGTATTGCGTCACCTCTCCAGTATAAAACGTCTTAACGCTCTTGATTGAGCTTTTTGGCACAATAACAGAGCGTTATGGCACAATGTAAAAAAGCCTGTTTGCGTAAGCTACTCACTTACCTCATAGGAGAACCATCATGAAAAAAATAGCACTGTCTCTGGCGATTATCGCAGTATCGTTATCTGCTCAGGCACAAACCTTCAGCGTCAAAAGTAGCGATATGTCTGAAGGTAAGCCTTTACAAACCCAGCAGGTTTTTAACGGATTTGGCTGTGAGGGCGGGAATCAATCGCCACAGCTTTCATGGCAGGGCGCGCCAGCAGGAACCAAAAGTTTCGCCATAACCGCTTATGATCCTGATGCACCAACGGGGAGTGGCTGGTGGCATTGGACGGTGGTAAATATACCCGCCGATGTTCATTCATTGGCAACTAACGCTGGGCAGAGCAAAAATGGCACGTTACCTGTTGGTGCCGTTCAGGGGCGTAATGACTTTGGCTATGCGGGATTCGGGGGGGCTTGCCCACCAGTAGGGGATAAACCCCATCGCTATCAGTTCACGGTGTGGGCATTGAAAACCGATAAGTTACCTCTCAATAGCGACGCCAGTGGTGCATTGGTGGGGTTTATGCTCAACAGTAATGTGATTTCGAAAGCGCAACTGGTGGCCACCTATAGTCGCTAATTATTAACCCAAGAGCAGAAAGTATGCAGCAGATAAATCATAGCCAGATGGTCATCTCCAGCGCTGAAATTGTTGCCCGCCGGGCGCATACGTTGCATCAGGTCACGGTGTTTGCACCTGCACTGTGCCATGTCCGTCAGGGCAGTAAATTGGTGCAATGGGGGGCTCAGGCAGCGAGTGCCGGCCAGTCGTCGCTGATTTTGTTTCCTGCCGGTGCCGAAGTCAGTATCGCTAATACCCCGGAACGTGGGCATTACTGTTCTGATATGGTCTATCTGCCGCAAAGTTTATTACGCCGGTTTCGCCACTGGTACGGTGCCTTGGCGGTGACGCCAGCGCCTGCGCCATCGTTATGTGTTCCTCTGGATATCCATACTCGCCTTGCGTGGGATAGCTTATTACTCAATGTGAAGGGGCATGCGCCGGATGCACTATTACAGCATGCAGCTATGGGGGTTTTATTGGCACTTTATTTAGCCGGGCAGGCAGGGGTGCTATTAATCGACCGCCGGGATAAATGGGCGGAACAGGTACAACAAGTTTTACTGCTCGATCCGGCACGCAACTGGAGTGTGAGTGACGTCGCCCGCTCTTTGCATATTGGGGATTCAACTTTGCGGCGCAAACTGATGCAAGAAGATCGCAGTTTCCGCATGATTTTAGAGGAAGTCCGTATGGGGTGTGCGTTACATGCGTTGCAAACCACCTCACTTTCGATCGGCGAGATTGCCGCACAACACGGTTATATTTCACCGTCCCGTTTTACGTCGCGTTTTCAGCAGCATTTTGGCTTAACGCCACGCCGATTACGCGAAGCAATTACGACAGCGTAAGTCTGTAGGTAAAAAGCTGACTCCCGCGCCGGGAGTCAACTGATGATAATAAAGCAACCGCTATACCTGATGATGGCGACTTACTGATTACGATTGTCGTACAAGTAGGTTCTGCGTTTTTTCAAGATGATATAACCAATGGTCAGAATGACAAACCACAGCGGTGTCACCATCAGCGCTTGGCGGGTATCACTTTCCAAGGTTAATAGCACCAAGACAAAGGCAAAGAACGCCATGCATACCCATGACATGAAAATACCGGCTGGCATTTTGTAGATGGATTTTTTATGCAACGCCGGGCGTCTTTTGCGATACACCAAGTAAGAGCAAAGGATAATGGTCCAAACGAACATAAACAAAATCGCTGAAACCGTGGTGACCAGTGTAAAGACAGTCATTACGTTCGGGATTAGGTAAATGAGAACCACACCGCCTAGCAAACAGATACAAGAGAATGTCAGGCCAGATGCAGGGACGGAACGGCGCGACAGCTTACCAAATTGCTTTGGAGCATCACCTTCTTTTGCCAAACCGAACAACATCCGGCTGGTAGAAAATACCCCGCTGTTAGCTGACGACGCCGCCGAGGTCAGGACCACAAAGTTGATCACACTCGCAGCGGCGGGTAACCCGACCAGAACGAATAACTCAACAAACGGGCTTTTATCAGCAACCACTGAACTCCATGGCGTTACTGACATAATCATAATCAATGAGAAAACATAGAACATGATGATGCGGATAGGGATGGAGTTGATAGCACGCGGTAATACCACTTCAGGATCTTTGGTTTCAGCGGCGGTGGTGCCAACTAACTCAATACCAACAAAAGCAAAAACGGCGATCTGGAAGCCCGCAAAGAACCCACTGATTCCTTTCGGGAACATCCCGCCATCATTCCATAAATGGGTAAATGACGCGGTGGTACCCGAAGGGGAGTGATAACTCATTAACACCATGGTTAAGCCGGCAAAGATCAGCGCCACGATTGCCACAATTTTAATCATGGCAAACCAGAACTCCATTTCACCGAACATTTTCACCGTGGCCAAATTCAGTGATAGCAACAGTAAAACTACTAGCAATGAGGCAACCCACTGGGAGAACCCGGGGAACCAAAACTGGGCGTAAGCCGTGATGGCAACCACGTCAGCAATACCGGTGATGACCCAACAAAACCAGTAGGTCCAGCCGGTGAAAAAACCTGCCCAAGGGCCGAGTAAGTCGGCAGCAAAATCACTGAATGATTTATATTTCAGATTCGATAGCAGCAGCTCACCCATAGCCCGCATCACGAAAAACAGCATAAAACCGATTATCATATAAACGAAAATAATCGACGGCCCGGCAAGGCTGATGGTTTTACCCGATCCCATAAACAATCCGGTACCTATAGCCCCACCAATAGCAATTAGCTGGATATGGCGGTTGGAGAGGCTCCGTTGAAGGTGCTCTTCAGGTTCCGGCAACTGTTCTGCCACTATTTTGGATTGGTCTACCATCTTTCCCATTCCCTCTTCCTGTATTTGT
The DNA here is from genome assembly GCF_002073315.2 of Yersinia sp. FDAARGOS_228. NCBI lineage: Bacteria > Pseudomonadati > Pseudomonadota > Gammaproteobacteria > Enterobacterales > Yersiniaceae > Yersinia > Yersinia sp. FDAARGOS_228. The sequence continues at coordinate 3,592,967 of NZ_CP020409.2, read as the reverse complement.
GAAGTTGTTGAGCTCTATGTTGGCTCTTTGGTCTTAGCATGTCTGTCTGTCTGTCTGTCTGTCTGTCTGTCTTTTGGATTTTTTGTATGCTTTAAGTACAATCAGTGAATTATTTAATATCTTCGCAACAATAATTACACAATACGCCTCGTTTTCCAGTGTTTATATTTCACACACTGAATTTTGTTAAGTTCATCACAGCATCTGGAATTACAACATGAAGTTACATAACTAACAATAATCGTAAAGGACAGATGAATAAATAATCTCCAGAGAGGGATATAAAACAGTATAAACAGAAAAATCTGATGAAATGTTTGACAGCCAAGGCTAACAGGAGAATAATTAACGCCGTTGGGTCGTTAGCTCAGTTGGTAGAGCAGTTGACTCTTAATCAATTGGTCGCAGGTTCGAACCCTGCACGACCCACCAACAAACACATAAATATCAATAAATTACAAAACCCTCAGTTAAAACCCCCAAAAGTAGTGGCGACAAAATGGCGACAGAAATCTGTGGCAATGGCGATATTTTGACGCAAAAAAACCCGCGAGTTCGCAGGTTATTTTTTAGCCAAATAATATAATTAGAAATTGAGCGTAGATTATCTTTGGGCCGTTGAATGTGGCGGAACTTTATTAATAATACCCGGCGTCATAATAGAGCGAATAAATGTCTCCATTGTAATAAAGGTGTGTCCGCAATTAATATTGGTACACTGATTATATCTCTCTTTAGTTTCGGCAGATATTTCACGACTGGATCGAGTATGTGCTGTGCAACGGCAAATAGGGCATCGCATCATAATAAACACCTCAACGTTCATTTGAGCTTATTGGCTATTTTAAATTATTCAAATGAATAAATCATCTGTTTGTATTCAACAAGTTATCCATCAATAGCTTCATAGCTTATATCTGATAGTAGAACTTCAAGTTCGAGGTTTGTCGTATAACCGCTATTATTGAGCGAATGAATAACTTTAGTAATTATCCACGGCTGGTTATCGATCACTGACTTAAATCCTTTCACTTTGACAGGGGTTTCCGGGTATAGCTCTGGCCTGCCAACGGCCAAAGTAATAGAAAATTCCGCCACACCACGTTGTAATTTATCCCATTTTGCCTGGGCAGCGCGTATGGCTTGCGCTTTGCTGGCATAAGTTGTCGTCAGGGTAAACGTGTTATCCGCTTCGCCCACCATATATTCACCCTCGCGAGTTTCCTGCTCTTTAGTGGTTTTTTTCTTCGCTTCCGGTTTCGCTTTGGGGTGTTGTAACGCCCTTAAATGCTGTTCCTTGGGTTTGCGCTGGAGCTTCACTTTTTGCTTTTGCGGCTTCGGGTCTTTGGTGTGTAACCACTTAGCTGTAACGCCGGTGTAAGCGCCCCGATCAGCGATGGCAAATTGGTGCCGATCGCCGTCGCTGCGAGTGAGAGTGACTGGTGGAATGGGGTGACCACTGGCCGTTACGCCGCGACCAGCTACGAGAAACAACAGCTTCCCCGCTTTGACGGAGACTTCGCCTCCGTTCCGTTCTGCAAGGCGAGTGAGGAATTTAGCGTCGGACTCCTGCGACTGGTCGATGTGCGGAATTTTAATTGAGGCTAATGCCGGAGCTACGCTGGCAATGAGTTTGTTCCGCGTGGCGATGGCTTCAACGATAGCGCCGAGCGTGGTGTCATGCCATGATCCCTCGCGTCTGGAATTTAGTGTTCCACGAAAATCTGCACTTCTGGCACGGATGGTCACGGTATCCGGTGCGCCGCGATGTTCCACTTCATCAACGGTAAAGCTGCCTTTACCGATCAGCGCAAATCCTTTCCAGCCGAGAAACAACGTCAAAACAGCACCGCGTAGCGGCAACTCAACCCGTCCGTCTGCGTCATCAAGCTCAATATCAAGCTGGTCGGCTTCAAAGCCGCGATTATCAGTCAGCGTTAGATTTATCAAGCGGTTGCTGATATTTCCGGTAATATCACGACTATCAAGCGTTAACATAAAATCCGGCATCAAGATGCTACCCGCATATTTTGTCAGCACATCTAACATTAACTCGCCCCCACTGCGCCAGCCAGTTTTGCGATCATATTGCCGTTATTGCCGATGAGCGTTTCGCTCTGTTTACCTATATCGCCATATAGCGCTGCGAGCGATTCATCCACGCGGGTGAGAGTTAGCGTAAAATCGATTTTGCGCGGAGTACCGTCGGCAAAAAACACGCTACCGGTTTCATTCACCGAGTTAATGACATACATACCGTAAATCATGCCGGTGCCATCCAGCAATGGCCACGCGCGGCCTTCTTCCGCCATCAGTCTAAGTGTGGTCATAGTCATTTTACCGCCCGTGAGTTCGGGATAAAGCACACCCCCAAGTGTGATTTTCTCTTCGCCAACCCCAAGAAACTGAAAAGCATCACGCTGACCAACCCGACTATTAGACGGCCAGCGATACTCCGCATTACGCTGAAAATTCTGGTAGGGCAGTGTCTGCCGCATAAAAACAAACATACCGAGTGCGAGCATCATGGTGTGTTATCTCCTTATCCATCGAATGTCATGCTGGCACGCATACGGGCGCGCTTTTCCCGTTCATATTGTTCGAGAGCATCGCGAAGCTGGCGGTTAAGATTGTCACTCGTTGAGACGTCACCAGAGAGCGTGATGTGGTAATCGTTTTTGCTCTGGTCAACGAAAGAGCGGCCCGCAGGTGCGGTAACTGGCTGATAGGCCTGATAGCCACCATAAGTACTGGTCGCTGGAATGTAGGAGCCGCTCTGGGTCACGGCACTGGCTTTAGCCGCAGTTTGGTCAAGTGTGCTGGATTCCTTATTGATAATACCGAGCTTTTCCAGCACCCAATCAATACCACTGCGCAATTTGTTAAAGGCATTGAGCGGCAGCATCAGCGCATCAGCCAGCGCCTGACCAAATATCACGCCTGCATTGCGGCAACTGTCGAGTGTTTCTTTACTGGATTTCACTGGTGCAATGAGGTCTTTAAACCATTGCCAGACCTTTTGCAGGCCTTCGCCGAGGGAATCAAACATCGGCTTAAGCGGCGCGAACATTCCACCGATCGGTGCAAATGCTGCCTTGAGTCCAGCAACTACACCACCAAAAAATGCGCTGATAGGTTGCCAGTATTTACGGATAAGTAACGCGCCGGCGGCAATGGCTGCTACAACAGCCACCACCGGCCAACTGATCGCACCAATGGCAGTCATAATCGCGCCGCATACCGAGGTGAACACGGTGCCTAGCGCGCCAGCCGCAGCAATAATGGCATTCACACCAGTGATAACCGGCCACGCCACGAGGCCAATGGCTCCAATTATGCCGACAATGCCAAGGGTCACCGCAGCAATAGTGCCTAATGTCTGAGCCAATCCTTTGTTTTTCTGGATCCAGAGATCCAGTTTCAACACATATCGGGTGGCCGTGTGTACCAGTTTGCGCAGTGAAGACTCCTGTTGGTCATATAGGTCAGTCCCCACGGCCTGATATGCCGACTGAAATGCTTTAAAGTTGCCGCCGAGGTTGTCCTGCATAATGTTGACCAGTTCCTCGGTTTTGCCGTCAGAAGCTTTAAAAGCAGCGGTAAGCTGGTCGAGTTTACCGGTTACCGCAGCGGTCATTAAAACTGCAGCGGCCGAACTGGCTTCCTCGCCAAAAATGGTTTTCATGTATTCGGCGCGTTGGGCAGTACCCAGTTTATTTTGCTCAAAGCTGGCCTGCATCTCTTTCAGGATGGTAAAAATTGGCCGCGTGTTGCCTTTGGGGTCGGCAGTTTTTACCCCCAGCTCTTTTATTGCATCCCACGCCTTACCGGTCGGAGCCTGTAAGCGACTCAATACTGCACGACTTCCCGTACCCGCCATTGAACCGGTGATTTTTGCATCATGCAGTGCGCCGACCATAGCGGCGGTTTCCTCAATACTGACACCGGCATTTTTCGCCACCGGGGCGGCGTAGGTTAATGCATCACTGAGACCATCAAAATTAGCGGCGGTCTTATTCATGGCCATTGAGATCACATCACCTATATGCGCGACCTTATTGTTTGCAAGCTGAAAGGCTGATTTCATCCCCATCAGCAATCCGGCGTTTTCCTCCATCGTGCGTCGATTCGCCAGAGCCATATTTAGCGTGACCGGTGTCGCAGCCTGAATGGCGTCCACATCACCGCCCGCTTTGGCGATAATAATCTGCGCACCCGCAGCATCGTCGGCAGAGGCTGCGGTATTATCGCCAAGTTGGCGCGCCTGTTTGCGTAATGCCGCCATTTCTGTGGAGTCTTTTGCCACGCCGAGCACCGCCTGTAACTCGGAATTTTTCTGTGCAAAGTCATAACCGGATTTCAGCAGCGCAGCACCGGCTAACGTGCCAGAAGTTGCAATCCCTACACCAGCAGCCCCGATTGATGCCGCATTACCCGCCAGCTCTTTACCCGCCTGATAGCGCTGCTTTACCGCGTTGAGTTTTGCCTGTTGCGCACTGACCCGCGCCAGCGCTTCACGCTGACGATTGAGCTGTGCCGTGGTTTCGCTAATGGTGCTTTTCAGACGTCGTTCATCTGCCGCCAATGTGCGTGTATTAATACCCGTCTGGTTGAGTTCCTGACGCTGGCGCTGTACTGCCTGTCGTAAGCTATTATGTTTGAGCTGAAGAGCGGCGGCATTTTTGCGGGCGGCCTCCATCGCCTGAGCCTGTGCGCGGGTCGGCTGTTCGGTGTTTCTAAACTGAATAGCTAACGCGTGAGCTGCTTCTTTTGCTCTTTTCAGCTCCTGACCGGTGACGGCAAGCTGCGCGCTGGTCTTACGGAATCCCTCAATACGGGATGCCTGACCGCTCAGTTCGCGTAATGATTTTTGCGTTTCCCGAATATTCCCAGACAGCGATTTACTCGCTGTCTGAATGGATTTAAACGGGCGCGTTGCTTGGTCAACAGCCTTGAGTAATACCTGTAACTTAACGTTGTTACTCATGGGTATTTCCACTTCGCTGGAGCGCTTTTTCGCGCCATGTGATGAGTTCGGTCAGACTCAGGGGATATAACTCTGATGGTGGCCAGTGGAATATCACGGCAATATCTGCCATCAAATCATCGACCGAAAGTTTCTTCGGGAAATCTACTGCACCGAATTCGGCGATAAAAAACCCACCACCTTACCAGCCAGTGCCACAAGGTCGGGCAGTTCTAATGCGGCGATTTCCTGTTCAGTCAGTGACGGATAAGTCATACGCGGCAACACCTTAATCAGCGCGTCAACCTCAGAGTTCGCTACTGCCGCCAGACTGACACCGCGCAGGGTCCCGGCATTGGGTTTGATCAGGGTGATACTCGCGACTTCCTGCCCGCCACGTTTAACTGGGCTTTCCAAAGTGACGATATTCTCGTTTTCTTTCGTCATAATTTTCTCGTTTCACTTAGTTTCAGGGGAAACCGACCAGCCTGACTGACCGGGTAAAAATTACAGGCCGATATTGCGGCGATGCTGTTCGAGGCGGTCGACGCCATTCACCTTCTCAATCAGATTAAGGGTGTCTATTTCGACCAATTCTTTACCGTCCAGCGTCAGCTTGAAGTAAGTGCAGACCACCGAGATTTTCGCTTCAGTATCCTCTCCCTCTTTGCCTTCGCCGGTGTCGATCTCTTTCTGGCGACCGCGCATCACGACTTCGACGGCCACCGTTTCGCCACTATCATCGCGCTGGTAAGAGCCAGAAAAACGAATCGGTACCGCATTGATACCAGTGGCAGCATACAACTCCCAGATAACCGCATCAGGGAAACCGCCAAGCGACCATTCCATTGACAGGGCATCATCATCCAAACCGAGATCGACCGGAGCACTGCCATTCATGCCCGCACCGCGATAGTTTTCGAGCTTACGGGTCAGTTTGGGTAACGTAATTGACTTGGCGACGCCCTGATAACTGTAGCCATTCAGGAACACATTCATCATTTTCAGTTTGCGTGGCATTGCCATTGTTCAGGCTCCTTATTTGCTGTTAACCGAGGAGACTAGATTTGCCAGATACTTATCGGTGATACGCTGGCGTAAGGTCAGGTTTTCTAGTGGCGGTACCGGCGTATAGTCATAATCAATATACAGTTTTCCGGCTTTCAGGGTTTCGGCGTCATTGGCTTCTTCATCAAACCAGCAGCTTGCATCGATGATATAGCCGTTAGTTTTCAGCTCGCGAAATTTGGCATTGATGCCATCTACGATGTCGCGAATCAATGTGGCGGTGACAGGTTTATCCACCGCCCATCTATGCCCCTCGGCCAGGGTATCGGCGATAACCTGTGCGGTGCGGGTATAGTTTTCAAATAGGAATAGTGGGTCATCCGCGCAGGTACGGTTGCCCCAAAAACGAAAACCATCTTTGCGGATCAGCGTGGTGACACCGGATTCATTGAGCAGGTCGGCATCAGTACCCGGTTCTTGTAAATCCCAGAATACCGAGGCGCTGATACCGGTGACGCCATTGATGCCGACGTTAGACAGCGTTTTGTGCCAGCCCTGTTCATGGTCGATCTTGGCACGCAGACCAAGTGCGCGAGCGGTGGCGTAGGCAATAGTTGTCGTGTTAGTCGCAGTATTCCATGCCAGAAAATCCGGCCAGATCACCATCAGCTCACGCTGGTTGAAACTCTCGCGATAGGCTTTCGCTTCGGAAACAGTCTTACAGTCCCACGCGCTGACATAACCAAATGCACGTAGTTTCTGGCAAATTGGTGCCAGTGCGGCAGCGACCTCTTTGGTGTCCAGTCCCGGTACCCCAAGAATACGCGGCTTAACACCAGTGACCGCCTCGGCGGTGAGTAGGGCTTTCAGGCCGGTGTATTTACCGTTTTCGTCAGTGGTGCCAATGATGTTGGAAACTGTCTGCGCGAGTTTGGCTTCATCATCATCGCCGGAACCCTCCTCCACACGCACAACAACAATGACGGGTTTCGACTGATCGGCAATAGCTTGTAATGCTGCGGCCAATGTGCCTTTTTTACCAGCTTTGGCGATGGCGCTCTGTACATTGGTAATTAACACCGGCTCATTGAGGGGAAATGTTGCTGCATCTGCATCGCTGGCCGTGCAGACCATACCAACAATCGCGGTTGAGACAGTAGAAATGACACGGGTACCGTCGTTGATTTCGATGACCTGTACGCCGTGGTGATAGTCACTCATCTGTTTAACTCCGTGGTTAAGAGATGAGTGTTATTGTCCAGTTGGTCTTTATAAGGTGCTATTTATCCGGGTTGGATAAGGTCTGACACAACAGCAAGAATAAGAAACGCGGGCAACTGCCCGCCCGAATTACTCCGGTTGCTCCGGCCAATCAATATCCGGTGCCGCTGATATATCTAACTGATTAAGCTGAACGCGATATTTACGCCATGCTACCAACTCAGATTCGGCTGTTGGAGTGGCTATATTAAACTCAATACTGTCTTTGAGGATTTCAATTTGAGTCTTGGCTTCCTCCAGTAAAATACTTTTCTTTTGCCTCGCTTCGGTTAGGTAATATTGTTTTTCTGCATCGGTATCTTTAATCCATTGGGTGCCATTCCAGCGATCAAACTGGCTTGTTGGAGCAAGTGGTGTGGTATTTTCTGGTAAGAAACCGAGCTGACTGATGGTTTGCGGCTCCCCAGTTTGTGTGTTGTACACTTCGGTTTGGCGATGATCTTCGATATATTCCCACTGTTGGGTTTCTTCATTAAAAATAACCGCATATCCCTTTTTAGCGGGTAAAGGTTTTATTTCTGTGCAGGATGCGGGTAGCCCAGTATAGGGCGCAATGTAGTAATTACTTTTCCCAACAAATTCTTTAGTCTCATAATGATAATTAAAAACAGTAACAGTCTGCTCTTTGTCTGACATTACAAAAGCCATGATTATGCAGCCCTCACAATGTAGTTAAATGCCATATTGACGGGACGGTTTTCATTGGCAGTAGGCACTACGCGGGAAGCATCAAATCTCTTGGTTGTTGCTCCATTACCACCACTATTATTGGCATGGTGTCCAAAAGCATTACCTTCCTGATAGAACGCTCCCCCACAGCCATTCCAATATGAGTTACCGGCCAGATTTTGTATGTAGAATCCGGTAATGTTCCTGATGGCATCCCCCTGAAAACTCAGCAATGTACGACCGCCATCAAGGTTGCGTCCATTGTCCCAACCACGAATAAACAGGCCACGCAAATCAGGTAATACACCGCTCGGATAGGCCAGCGCCAATTGTGGGCAATGTGCTTTATCAAACGCCTGACCATTACAAATTATCCAACCTGTTGGCGGTGTGGCTAATGGCCACGGCAGTGGAATACCGACAGGTAAATTATCTTGTGCGCGTAAATAACGAGAATCGCTTTCTGCTTTGTTGTAAACCCCAATGTTATGAGCAAACAACGGTTTGTTGGGGATGTCAGAGCCATTACTGTCTTTTGCCAACTTAGTATCAAGAGCGTCTGCAAGTGCCTTCAAGCTACCAAGTTCAACCGGAACATCACCTTTCAGAAAATTAATCCATGTACGCACAAACTCGGTGGTCGCTATTTGCTGATTATTGGTATTTTGTACTGGTGTTGGTGCTGTTGGTATTCCCGTCAAAGCTGGGCTGTGTTTGAACGCGTATTGGCTATGTGGGTTCGCGGCATCAATATGCTTTTGATGTAAAGCATCGGCGTACTGTTTAACCTCAATGATTTTATTATCAACATGTTGACGCGTTGCCAGCACTACTGACGGATCAATTTTTAACTCTACTGCACTGGCACTGGAAACAATTAAAATCATTCGAATAGTTTGAGTTCGTCCACTTCCCTCCTGTAACAATGGCTTGTATGTTTCAGGGCAGTTTGCGACGGCAATTAACATTCCTTCACTGTCAAACAGACCGATTTCACGAATAAACCAGCCGCCCTCATTTTCGGGAATAACCTGCTCGACAATAATCTGATTTATATTTTGCGGGTAGAGCATATTAACTACGCCTCGCCTGACTTCATTTATTAGCGTTGTTTGTTCTGGATTTGGCGTTACAGCCTTTCCGCCACCATCCCCGACAGACATATGGGTAATTTTTAACGTTGTCTCTAATGCTGCTGCATTGGCCAACCGGGCCGCACCCTGATTAGTCAAAATTGCAAAATATTTCGTAGTCATTGGTTTACACGTTCAGTGAGTCAATTAAATGTATAGCTGAAGCTGGGAAGAACTCGCCCCCGACGGTGATTTCATCCGCTATATAGGGGTAGATGGTCAGCGTTTCACCGTGATAACAACTTGCACCGACAAATAGGCTACCGCTTGAACTTAGACTGATATTAAGGCCTATTAGGTGGCGGCTTGCTGGTTTGGCATCATTAATTAAAAGCTCGAGCACCTGATACATTTCGTCAGTAATACCACTGTCGAGCACTCCAATAACGAGGCGAAAAGTGCCGGGTTCCTCGTTAAGCTGCCACCACTCTTTAATCTCAATCAGATAGCCAAGCGGTTCCACCGCCCGCCGCAATGCACTGATAGTGCCTTTGTGTTGATGGATAAAAAATGAGGATGCAATAACATGGCGTTTAGTCGCTTCCGGCCAGTTAAAATCCCACCGGTCAACCGACAGCGCCCACGCCAAATAAGGTAACAGTGCGACAGGACATCGCTGCGGATCCCACAATGTGCGCAGTGGCACTGGCACTCGGCTAATTTCAGCCGCAGCCATTGCGGTGGCGACTTCCAGCACCGACGAACCCACGGGCAACAAGCGATTATCACTCATCCGTCCCCCCTATAGTGATCGTATATTCAGTGCAATAAGATGCCTGGTATTTATCGAGCACCATGTCATGTGCCGGCGAAGCCAGTTCCACACGCTGCACTCCTTCAACGTGAAGCGCGGCATGGATGGCCGACAAGCGAATATCCCTCCCGATCCGATGCTGCAAGCTGATATAGGTTTTGAGTTGCTGTTCTGCCGCTTGTCTAATGGGTTCTTGCTCGGGACCGGGGTAAAAATATAACGTCGCATTAATCTGATATGGCACAATCTTGGCGCTCTGTACTGTTACACGGTCGCCCACCGGGCGCACGTCATCAGCATTGAGCGCTTTTTCTACGGCGGCCAGTAGATCAGAATTAGCAGTGCCGTCATCTTCACGTGATAGCACAGTAATGGTCACACAAGCAGGGGTAGGACTGACAACAGAAATATCCGCAACACGCCCGTCAGCGCTGCGACCATGATACTCATAAGCCCCGACCGGCCCCGCCACACTCAGCCCCTCGAATGCCTGCTGTGCTCGCAGACGCAAATCGGTGTCAGACTCCATCACTGCCGGTGTGGGTGGAATTGTGGTGTTATCTGCCGGGGTGATGGTAAGCCGCTCGGTATTGTTGTTTGCCGCCATCACGTCAAGATCATGACCAACGGCATAGGCCAGCATATTGGCGCGGGCTGCTTCGTTAACTCGCTGACGCCAGATAACCTCACGGTAAGCATTTTCTTCAAGGAGTTTGGTCAGCGGTTCTGACTCCAGTGCTAGCGTGCGTGCAACGGCTTCCTGCTGTTCTTCGGGGAACAGAGAAATCAGTGTCGCTTTGCGCTCGGTGAGGATGGTTTCGAAATCAAGCTTCTCTACCACATCCGGCGCGGGGAGCTGGTTCAGGTCGATAATCGGCATGGTTTCAACTCACAGGAAGGGTTAACAAAAGATTTTCGCCCGTTTCAGCGTGTTGGCCAGTCAAGTTGACCACCATCTGACCGTTAAACCGGTGTTCTGTGGTCACCGAGGTCAACTTTACGCGCGGTTCCCATTTGAGGATCGCCATGTAACAAGCCACCTTGATTTGCAGCTCAAGGGCGGGAGTTTGCGGCTGGTCAATCATGGAAGACAGCAACGAACCATAATCACGGCGCATCACACGCGAACCAATGGGCGTAAGCAAAATATCACTCACACTTTGACGAATATGCTCTGCATCGGTGATCGCCCGACCAGTAGTGCGACTGATACCGATGTAACCTGCGGTCATAGTGGCGCTCCTGTTGTGCCGCCGCTGTCGCCTGGGTGTTGGTGGGTATGCAACACTTTGCCGTTTGACGACAATGAACCGCCGCTATGTTCAATATTGCCGCTCATCTTGCCGCCTTTTTGTACCTCTAGTGAGCCAGCAATCAGCGTATTGGTGCAAATCACTTCGGGCGAGTCGAGAGTAATGCGGGTTGATGCGCTAACCCGTACTTCTGGCACGGAGGCGATAAGAGTTTGCGATGCGCTGATATCGGCGGTTTTAATGCCGCACACCTTCAGGGCGCTGGTTTTCGGTTCATACTCAATAATGGCACCATCAGGGAAAGCTAGATGTAGGGCATCCGCCGATTCCGAAGGCGCGGGATGGTCATCAGAAAAAATCCCCGGCAGCACAAAAGCAGTGTCGAGTTCACCGCCGACCGCCAGAATTAATACCTGCTCACCTACCGATGGAGCCCACCATATGCGCGAACGTCCAGCGCGGTGAGTCAACCACTGGAGCCAATCGGTATAAATACCCCCCGTTTGCACACGGCAGCGGCCAGCAATCAGGTCGGTTTCGACAATCACGCCAGTGCGGATCATATTGCGCAGCATGCGGGCAAGTTCTTGAATATTAGCGAGTGTGTTCATAACAAATAGATTGCATAAGATATTGTTGTAAACCAATTAGTTGATGCTCTGCTATCGTTGATACAACCTGATTAGAGATTATTATTCTGAGTTCAACTAAAAGATTAAGGAAAGAACATGAAGGAAAGTGACTACAACAGGGCGTTTGGGATTAGGAAGTTCTATGCCAGAAAGGCAAGATACGACAGAAATTTGCTGGCGCTTGAAAAGGCACATGAGATTAGAAAATTTGAAATTGAGCTGTATTGGAAGCGAACTGCTTATTTTTGGACATTAATCGCAGCAATGTTTGCTGGGTTCTTACTGTTAGCTTCAAAGCATTCTGAAAAAGCCATTGATAATGCTGACCTGTACCTTATTTTCATTGCCTCAACCGGTTTTGTCTTCTCATATGGTTGGTTTTTAGTTAATAAGGGCAGCAAGTTTTGGCAAGAAAATTGGGAGTTTCATATTGATAGGCTTGAAGATGAAATAACGGGTCCACTTTATAAAACAGTTCTACACCGACAAAACTGCATGGAAAAAAATAAAAAATGGAAAGAGTTGATGCATGCACCACAAAATTTTTCAGTATCCAAAGTTAATCAGTTTATAGCGGTATATACAATGTTTTTGTGGGCGATATTGATGAGTATTCCAAGCATGTCATTTGGGAACTATTTATTTATTATGCTATTTATCTTTTTTATTCTTAAACTCATGAATAAGCATTGTCAGAGCGAGATAAAGGCTGAGGAAGAACCAATGAAAATCAAAACTATAAATAGGAAAACTGAGTTTTAAAGTACATTGAAAGTGAAAGTATATTGCCAATAATCATGACAGAATTTCGGTAATTATTTTCTCAATGACTTTATAATCCTCAGAGTTAAACCCCATCAATGGTCGTTCTGGATATTCCACCGCAGCACTGTTGCGACCCGGTTTATCCTTTAGGCCATATTGATGCACTCGGGCAATACGCTGTACCTTGCTGGTAAACTCCACCACGGCAGCATTGTCATCGCCTTTGGCTTTCATAAAGCGGTTGGTACGCAATTTTGTGAACATCTCCCGCTTGATTCGGCCTTTCTTTGCTTTGATCGGTTGGCGTTTTCGCGGAGCATAGGGCGTGCCATCAGGCGATTTTTGGGATTTGATTCGCTGCTGCTGACGTTGGCGCAGCTTCTTCGCAATTTCGACAGTCATACGGCGACGGCTTGCGGGTGATAGTGCAGCAATCAGACCAGCCAACTTATCTTCAAATGGTTTAAATTCATTCATTCCACTGACTCACCAGTTCACCATTAATCCACATTTTTGCCGGTCGCGTTATCGGTTCTGGTCGCGGTGGCTCCGGTATGTTTTGTACATGTAACGCGCCGTCGCCCTCCCTGACAAGGGTACGCTCGGTCAGTAACAGGTTGATACTGATATCAATGCTATTGTCGTTATTGATATCGGTATACCATGTAAAGCCTTTTTTCTGGCCTTCATCAGTGGTCATAATGTCGGGCTGACTTTCACGTAACCATGCCATTATCGGCACCAGCAGTAAATCAATATCACCAGTGAAATCCGTCACCACTACATTGAGAGTGTACTGTTTTTCAAATGACAGTGAGGCGGCCAGTGTGGCGGCAATTTTGCCGTTATCGACAAATAAACGCAGCATATCGGGATTGGTACGCAACACCGGCACAGCATCAGTGAGGGTCTTGCGCAAACTGTCGGGTTTCAGCATCTAATTCATCCTGACATTGTTTAACAATTTCAACCTGTAACGCACAACGTTCAAGTGCATGCTCAAGCTGACGAATATCGGCACTCAAATCGCCGTTAGTTGTCGGGTCGCTGCCGGGCATCGGGCAAAGGCTGACTCTCGGGCATCCGCTGTAAACAATGACTGGCGGATGCACAGGCGGGGCGTCGGTGCATCCGGCGCACAACATCAGGCAAATCAGTGCGGTACCAGCGGCGAAAGGTTTCGTTTTCATTGAGTAATCTTGTGATGGTTTGTTCTCGCTGTGCTGCCAGTTTTCCGGCGGCATCAAGCTTCCGACGCAGGGCAACCTGTGCTCTCTCATTTTTCTCAGCTCGGTTGGCAGCAACGTTAAGTTGATTTTTTAGCATGCTAATCGTGTTTTTTTGCTCGTTAGTGACACGATTAGCTCCCTCAAGCGACCGGCTTAATTTGTCGTTCTCGTCACGCAGCCATAGCACACCGAACACGGCCAGAATTAGCAACACGATGAGTGTTTTCATTGCGTTCCCTTAAGACAATAAGCACGTTCACGCTGGCGGCGATTCTCCAGCCCTTTACTTTTGACTCCATTGACGTATACCCAGCGAGAGAGTTGATTACATGCCTGTTCCCATTGTCGGTGTTTTAGATACGAAACCAGCGTTGAGCGACAGGCGGCTGCCGTACCGACGTTAAACGAGAAACTGACAAGTGCATCGTAAACCGGCTGCGGCATGTCTACCGGCACACAAGCCGCCAGTTGTTGCTCAACATGGAGAACATCGGCGACTAAGTTTTCCGCCGCATCACGCTCGGTAATATCTCTTTTAGGTACAACGCCAGCAGTGTGACCAATACCTGATGTCCACACTCCTGCGCTGCATTGATAGGGCCGTAGACGGCATCCCTCAAGGTCTGCGATCAGATCAAGACCTTCCGGCGAGGTCTGTAGCAAATGAAAATCGGGCATCAATATCGTCAACGCCAGCACCACACCGATACTGCAACGTTTAACGATTGAGTTCACGAGTCACCCCTGTATTAAGCCCCATAGATCTGAGGTAATTAAAGGTTTTGCGGCGATACCAGAAATTAACCAGCGCGGTAAAAATGGCGCAGCTCCCACCGATATAGAGTGCAAACCTATCTGGCGTCTGTGTACCGAACCATGCAAGTGCTACTGATAACCAGTAAGTAATAAATGTGCTGATCTTCTCCATTGTCAGTCCCACAGGTTTACAGTCTCTGTGACAGGTGAGGTTTGAACATCTGGCAACTCAACGGGAGTGCCATGTGACAGCACTGCCCCAAGTTCTGCCAGCCCCGGATTCGCGGCGAGCACCGTTTCAAATACTCCCTCTGTGTACCCGTAATATCGAGCGCAAATGAGGTCAAGGGTATCGCCTTGTTGTGCAATGATTTGCATCAGATGTGGCCCACAATACAGCGTGGTTTATCTTGGATGCGCGAGACCGACCAGCGCATATCCCGCCACAATTCATCAATAGTACTGTCGATACTGTCAGCTTTTTTGTCGCCTTTGGCACTGGCATCCACGCCGCGATAACGTTCATACAAGGTCGCGGTCGCCATTGCACAAACGGCGCGCACATAATGGAAAACACGAATATTCTCCCCATCGACTTCATCCGACGGCACATCTATAAGGCGGTTAAACCCAGCGGCGACTTGCTGTTCGCGAAAATCGTGTAACTCTGCATTGGTTTCTGCCATACCGGTTTTAATGGCCTCCCGTAACCGGGCTGGGGCGATGGTTTGCTCAAGGCGCATCAGGTCACGAACGCGCTTCGGATCAATATCGGGAAAGAAGAATGTGTTCTTTATCAGTGGCTCGTCATGTGCAGATGGCGGAATGACTACGGTACCACCATGTGGCTGTTTATCTTTTGGGGAAATAATCACTGTCGTCATGACAACCTCAAAATAGAGGGCGGTGAACGCAAGCGTTGATCTGGCAAGTTGTCGCGGCTTGCGTGCCGCCCGGCGCGGGGCGCGTTTGGTTAGCGGCTGGCTCTGCGCAGTTGGCTCTCCAACCGTTCAATATCTTTTTTCACACCGCAATGGCTATTGAGCTGTAACGCGCGCCTGAGATGTACCAAGGCTGATTCGGTTTTGCCATTGTCCCGCAGGACTATACCAGCGATTTTGTGTAGCTTGGCGCGCACTTGATCGGGCATATCTTCGGCATCGGTCAGTTCCATTGTGGCCAGCAGGTGGTCGATATTGACGGGCTGGCCAGCACTATGGGCGCGAGTGGCGGCATCGGCCACATCTTCAGCCAATAAGTAAGGCGTAGAACGTTTATAGCGATCTGGCATCACGAGGCGATGGTGCAAAGCATAACGGGCAATCTCCAGCGCACCGGCAATATCGCCAATATCCAGCTTCCACACCATAACCGTCATCAATACCGCATCTTGTGCGCCTCGACCTTCGCTCAATACTCCGTTCACCCAAGGGGCGTAATAGGGCAGCATTTCCCGTTTGCGTTCAGCTTTGCGCTCCATTGAATGCACATTTTTCAGAGCGCGAATATCTTCAGCCAGTTTTAGTAGCATCAGTTCATAGCGATTGGCATGGCGCAGCGGCTCATCAATTTGCTGCGCCGCCTCCGCCGCTAAAACTCGCATCATGTGCCGTCTGGCGGGGCTTAACATGGTTTAGGCTCCAGTCTCTGAATGTTCGTTTTTTGTTTCAGTCAATAGTTGGATATTTTCAATCAGGCAACCACAACCGTATTCCTCCACCACATAATCCTGTTTGATGGATTCGTAGTTTTCGATGCGATCGCGGCGGGCAACTTCTTCGATATGACGGCGGTGGCTGTCGTCCATAAAATAGATCGATAGGTTGTCCAGACGGGTTACTAACATGGCGTTGGCAGGGAAGTAGGGTACGCGCACCGCTGGCAAGTTGCCGATACGTTTCTGGCTGACAATCACATCCGCTGTCAGCATTTCGCTATTGGGTTGTTTTTGGTTAATCAGTGGGAAATATTTATCGACTAACAACTCACGGCCACAGATCACCACTAAATCGGGGTCTTCCTGATGCCAAGGGTCAATCATGGTATTGGTGGCATCAAATACCAGCGCATCGAGGTTTTTATAGTCGCCATTTTCGCCGACACGAATCACGCTGGAAATTATCGCACCCTCTTTACCGGTCACTTTATCCATCACCCGTTGCGGTGCTTCGTTGCGGTATTTTTGCAACCAGCCTACGGCTACATCTTGCAGCATTGGGTTTTGCTGACGATTGGAGGTAGCCGCACGTTTCACACCGTTAAAGCCCGCCATGATGTAATCCAATGCCTGACGTTTGGCGATGGCATCACGTAGCCGTAGTTGAAAATCCTGATACCGCGCCCACAGATCCAGCGTGTTATAGCGGATATGAAAATCGAAGTTCATCTGTTCACACTGATAACGGCGAGCTTCTAGCGCGGCAAAGTCAGCGGTTTCACGCTCGTCGCCAGTCGCGGTATCGGTAGTGCTGGCAATAGAACCGGTGACGCCGATACCGATTTTCTCACCCGTTAACTCGGCCACCGGCACCATATTGATACGGCTGAGAAACTCGGATGACTCCTGCACTCGGGTCATCAGGGTTTGGGTAACCGACGGCTCGACGCTGAATTTCTTCGTCACATCGCTCACCTCAATGCCATTCAATTTGGCAACCTGAGTCAGGTAAGCGTTGAATTTGATTCGGGTATTAGGTCGCATGAGGCTCTCTCAGTCTGGTTATTAACAGTTAGTCAGAAAGGTTTCGTCACCATTACCGCCGTTGGCCATCGGGCGGCGCAGTTGGATCAGGCTTTCGCTCTGGTCGAGGCTGGCGTGCAGGTGAGAAAGTTGCTGCTGATTGGCTTCAATCTGTTGCTCAATTTGTTGAAAACGCTGCTCGTTAGCATCAGCCTGAACTTGCAGCTGTTCGGCTACGGTGGTCACAGCGGCGTGGATATCAGTAAAACGGGCATCGTCAGAGGATTGCTTGCGATTAAACAGCTCTTTTACCCGGCTAAGTAGACTGATTCCGGGTTCAGGAATTTCTTCAAATTCAATCGCGGCCTCAACGGCAACAGAGAACAGATCGGTGGGTTCCAGTTTCTTACCCGCCAGCGGATTAGTTTTGGCGCGGGCGCAGAATTCCAACATTTCAGTCCCCAAGCTGGCTGGGTCATCAGTCACCGCCAAGCCAATCAGATAGCATTTACCGCTGTTGGAGAAATTCGGGCGAATCTCCATTGAGGTGTAAACCTTTTGTCGGGCTTGCACCATCGCGACCAGATCGTCGGTCGGCACCACCTTGGCATATAACGCCCACTTACCGTTTAGCGCGGAATCATCGTTGATTTTCTCGGCTTTTAGCTCAACCACATCACCGTAACGACGAAAAGGGCTGTCAGGCAGTAAACCTTTAATGTGTTCCAGATTAATGCGGCAGCCATACACGCGCGGGTCAAAGGTATCGGCCATTTGCTGAATGTCATTACCGTCGATAATACGACCATCGCAAGTATCACCTTCGACGCCGATACGGAAAAACTTAGAAATTTTCTTGGCCATAATGGGAGTCCGTGAATGGGTCAGTTAAATCAGCGCTAGTTTCCTGACTCCCAAGCTCCATCGCCACCACTCTAAATCCTTTAATCACTGACACAACAGTGAGTTGAGGAAGAATTAAACTCGTTTTCGTAGCCTTGCGCTCATGATGACGACCCCAACTACTCTTATCAGTGACCCACGGCGGCAGGCGGCTTTGCTTTACTGGCAGGGCTTTTCTGTGCGCCAGATTGCCGAGATACTGAACCAGAAAGCGCCAACCGTGCAGAGCTGGAAACAGCGGGATGCCTGGGAGGACGTTTCCCCGGTATCGCGCGTGGAGAGCAGTCTGGAAGCGCGGTTGATTCAACTGATCATGAAAAATAACAAGGAGGGTTGCGACTACAAAGAGATTGACCTGCTAGGCCGCCAGATTGAGCGATTGGCACGAGTTAACCGCTACAACCAAACCGGCAATGAAGCCGATCTGAATCCGAAGATACGTAACCGTAATAAAGGGGAACGTAAGGCAGCCGAGAAGAATGTGTTTAGTGACGCGGCTATTGACGCGCTGAATGATATTTTTCTGGAAACTACGTTTGAATATCAGAAAGGTTGGTATCGGGCTGGCTTGCAGCACCGTATTCGCAATATTCTTAAATCGCGCCAAATTGGCGCGACCTTCTACTTTGCCCGTGAAGCACTAATAGATGCGCTAACCACTGGGCGTAATCAGATCTTCCTGTCAGCCAGTAAGGCACAGGCCCATGTATTCAAAAACTACATCATTGATTTTGCCCGGCAGGTAGAAGTTGACCTGAAAGGCGATCCGATGGTGCTGGCCAACGGTGCGCGGCTGTTCTTTCTCGGCACTAATATCCGCACCGCTCAGAGTTACACCGGCAACCTGTATCTTGATGAATACTTTTGGATACCCAAGTTTCAGGAGCTGCGCAAAGTGGCTTCGGGTATGTCATTACACAAAAAATGGCGTACCACCTATTTTTCCACGCCATCCAGTCTGGCCCACAGCGCTTATCCGTTTTGGTCTGGCGAACTGTTTAATAAAGGGCGTAAAAACAAAGAACAACATATTTATGTCGATCTCAGCCATAGCTACTTGATGCACGGTGCGCTGTGTGGCGACGGTCAGTGGCGGCAGATTGTCACTGTCGAAGATGCGTTGGCAGGCGGCTGCAACCTGTTTGACCTCGACCAACTCGCGCTGGAATACAGCCCAGCGGAATATCAAAACCTGCTGATGTGCGAATTCGTCGATGATAAAACCTCGGTATTTCCGTTCGAAGAGTTGCAGGGCTGCATGGTCGATAGTCTGGAGGAGTGGGACGATTTTAATCCTTACTCCTATCGACCTTTTGGTTATCGGGCGGTTTGGTTGGGTTATGACCCATCTCACACCGGTGATAGTGCGGGATGTGTGGTATTGGCTCCACCGCTGGTCCCCGGCGGCAAATTCCGCATTTTGGAACGCCATCAATGGAAGGGAATGGACTTCGCCACTCAAGCTGAATCCATCAGAACCCTAACTGAAAAATACTGTGTGGAATATATCGGTATCGACGCCACGGGCATTGGGCAGGGCGTTTATCAACTGGTGCGGGAGTTCTTTCCGGTGGTGCGGGAAATTCGTTACAGCCCGGAGATTAAAACCGCGCTGGTGCTGAAAGCCAAAGACCTGATCACCAGTGGGCGGCTGGAGTATGACTCCGGCCACACCGATATCACCCAATCTTTTATGGCTATCCGCAAAACCATGACCGCCAGCGGTGGCCGAGCCACTTACCAAGCCAGCCGCAGCGAGGACGCCAGTCATGCAGATATCGCATGGGCGGCGATGCACGCGATGATTAACGAGCCGCTAACCGCCGGTAACGGTTATACCCAATCTTCAATTCTGGATTTTAACTGATGAGCAAACGCAAAGGCCGCAAGGCAGTAAAATCAACCAATCTAACTCGGCAACCGCAGCAACCAATGGAAGTGTTTAGCTTTGGCGAACCTTCTGCTGTGTTGGATCGCCGTGACATTCTGGATTACGCCGAATGCATTGGTAACGGCAAATGGATTGAGCCGCCGATCAGTTTCACCGGGTTGGCCAAAAGTCTGCGTGCGGCGGTACATCACAGCTCCCCGATTTATGTGAAACGTAATATTCTGACCAGCACTTTTATCCCACATCCGCTGCTCAGCGCCCAAGAGTTTAGCCGCTTTGCACTGGATTTCTTAGTATTCGGTAATGCCTTTTTGGAGAAGCGCTTCAATCGCTTAGGCAAGTTAATGCGGCTGGAATGTTCACCGGCCAAATATACCCGCCGTGGAGTAGAAGATGATGTGTATTGGTTCGTGCAATCTTTCCGCGAACCGCATCGCTTTGAGCCAGGCACGGTATTTCACCTGATTGAACCGGATATCAATCAGGAGCTTTACGGCTTGCCGGAATATCTCAGTTCACTCAACTCAGCATGGCTGAACGAATCGGCCACGTTATTTCGTCGCAAGTATTTCCAGAATGGCGCACATGCCGGTTATATCATGTATGTCACCGATGCGGCCCAAAGTAATACCGATGTAGAAACCTTACGCAACGCCATGCGCAGTACCAAAGGGTTAGGGAATTTTAAAAATCTGTTTTTCTACGCCCCAAATGGCAAACCTGACGGTATCAAGATCGTCCCACTCAGCGAGGTGGCCACCAAAGACGATTTTTTTAATATCAAAAACGCCAGCCGCGACGACCTACTCAGCGCCCACCGCGTACCACCGCAGATGATGGGTATCATCCCCAATAACACCGGCGGATTTGGTGACATAGAAAAGGCCAGTCAGGTGTTTGTAAGGAATGAGTTGATGCCGTTGCAGGAACGAATGAAAGAGGTGAATGAGTGGGTAGGGGAGGTGGTTGTGGGGTTTAGGGGGTATCTTCTGTGATCCATATCTTATCAGTAATAAACGGAAGTCAATTATTGTGCCACATTGCATTGATTTGCAGCGTGGCACATGGAAAGTTTATTTTATAAACAGAGAAACCACGTCATCAAATTCCAAGCAGGCCCCTCCTTGCTCAAGTAAATTTAGAATGGGCGAATATTTGGGGGACACAATATATTGTTCAAAGTTTGGTTTTTTCTTGTCAATATATTCTAATATTATTTTGTTTTTTATTAGCGTGGGCAAAAATCGAGAGGTAAAGACTTTAGATCTAACCTGTTCTTGTTTTTTAGGATAGAAATTTCCTCTCTCATGAAATATTTTAAATAACCTTATTAAATCGTCTCTTATGATTTTTAATTGGTCTGATACGTCATCATTCCGCGTTGTTATTATTTCTTTTATACCATTGATGTCACAATCAGGGCCAAAAGTATCTTCATAGAATGTTGGTTTCAATCCACTCCTTGGTGTTAATGCGTTGAAGTATCCTGATTTGAATCTGGTATTTTCATTTAATTGGCAATCCCAAAAATACTCATAATTATCAAAAGTACAGTTTTCAAGGGTTTTATTTCTAAAATCAAAAGTTGGTTTTGATGCTTCATATCCAAATATATTTATCAAACTCATTTCTTTGATAGATCCTTTTTCTTCAAATAGATCCAACATTATTTTTGTTCTACTCTCTAAATTACTATTTAAACTATTGGACACTATTAATAATGTCAGGGGTAACATGAATATAGATGACATGAAATGAGGTTTGTTGATGATTTTTTCATTAGATTCAATTGATTCAATACATTCTATTATGAATAGAGTCAAAGCTTCTGATGAATTAATTCTCTCGCAAACGGCGCGTGAAAAGCTATTATTGTATCTAACGTATCCAGAAATTAAGTTTATAGTTTTATCATCTAGATTTTTTATTTCAGATGAATTTAAGAAGTTAGAAATGTATAGTGATTTGAAATACGAGTTGAAGAAGTCATACCGAAATGATAATGAGTTACCTGAACATGTTAGTAATGGATGCCCTTTTATTTTATCAACTAAAATATCATCAGCATTAATGCCTTGCTGGTTGAGTATTAATTTTACATCGTATAAACTAATAGAGCTGTTGTCAGAAATAGCTATGTTAATAAGAAGTTTTAGCTGAGCATCAAGATCTAATGTCTCTAGCTTCTTAACTTCTCTAGAACATACGCTTGCGACCACAAAATCATCTTGGAAATTGGAGTTTATAATTTCACTCTTTAAATTTTCTTTAAGGCCAATATTCTCGTCTTTACTTTTCACCAAATACTTAATTATGTCTAAAACATAAGGAATATAAACAGCATCAGAATATTCATCATCATCATTACTTTGGATTGCAATTTTATCTGCTATAGCAAGAGCTCTGTTTGTTTTTATTTCATCATTTGAGAAAGCTTGATTGAAAAAATTTGTTGCTAGAGAAATATTAAATGGTTTTAACGTTACCTCTGGTATTTGCATATCCATACCAGAGTTATCCCAGAAGTGATCTCGACAAGTAATAAGTATTTTAGCCTTTTGTAATGTATTTGAATAGTTGCTAAAAATAGAACTGAGGAATGCAGTTGTATCAAATCTAACTCCAAGTCTGGCTATCACTTCATCTAAACCATCTAATACGATAATTAAACTACCATTATCAATCGATAGCCGTAACAATTCTTTTGAAAAAATTTGTTCATTCGAATCATAGAATCCGACCTGAGCACTGTAAAAATCAAAGATATCGTCAATTTTTCCAGTGGAGTCACTTATTTTTGCTAATTCATTTATGATTTCGTTAGAGTCAATAAATAGAATTCCAGATTTGGGATTTAATCCATATATATGGTCTAAAAATTGTTTGGCTAGAGTTGTTTTTCCAATGCCACCATGCCCTTTAATGACAAATATAGGTTCTGCATCTTTAATGTACCACTCATGAAGGTATGAGTGCGCTGATTTATTATCTTCAGAGTTTTCCACCATACTATCAACATAGATAGGTAAGTTGTATTTTATATAATCTGCAATGCAATCTTTATATAGATACTCATAGCCAAATTCATCTATAAAATAAACTTTATCAGACAAAAATTGAGACTTAATATTTTCTTTTCTCTTTTCATTGTCCTTTATATTCGGTCTTTCGGTTAATATTATCAATCTATTATTTGTTTTTTCATCTAATATATTTTTATGCTTTAAGTAACCAAATGTTTTTGCTTGAGTGGAACTTTCATGTAAATATAAAAAATATATTTTATCTGATAATATATCAGATAATCGATAGAATTCAAAAATAATGTTTTCGTCCCAATCTTTATGCTTTATGGGGTAATCAATATCAAGTGAATAATTTTTGTTTTTATCGATGAAAAGTTGAACTGTTTTTTCGATGCTTCTATCTTTACTGGTATCTCTTACTTTTGTCTTTGTTTTTTCGTTTTCAAATAAAGATTTCTGTTCACGGTAGGTTTTTAATTCATAATTGAGTTTTTTAGTTTCTTCTTGGGTTGAAGTTCTAACTTGTTCGTTAGATTGACCTTTTCTAACGAGAATAGCACCTTCATCATGGTGCCTGGTTTTAGTTTTGAGTTCTTTTTTTAGTTCAAATAAATACGATGGAGGTTCAATAATAAAAACAAGAATTTCTTTTCCTTTAATTTCTAGAAACTCAATGGAAAAATTATTTAAAGCAGGCTTTGTAATTAATTCCAATTTTTGGATGATACTTTTTTTAAATTCCCTTTTATCAGATAGTTGTTTTATATTGGTTCTATTAATATCAAAAAAATCACCATCTTCGTCGGAATATCCAATTATTAGATAGCGTTTTTTTCCTTGCTGTTCAAGATAAGCATTACTTAGAGATATTAGATCTTTTTGAAACTCCCCCCATTTAGCAGCCATTTCATTCACTGGGGTACTATTGTCCCAATACCATTGGCGTTTAAACTCTAAAATTGGAGATTCATCTTTTCTTGTAAGCTCGATAACTTCTTCTACAAGTGACATTGTAAAATTACCCATAAAATTGAAAATAATTATGTATGGTAAATTAATATCATCAACTTGCATGAATTCAAAGATAATTCATCAAATTTATTGATATTTTACAGTGGGATATCACATAATTGCATGCATAAATTATGTAACGTCATATCTCAATTTATAACTGTATAGTTTGTGTACAAAAAAGAGATCATTGCGTGTTTTACTTACTTTGCAGATATGAGTTGCATGTATAAGCATTAATAATACTATTCTCTATGAGTGATTAATGAGTTGAAATGTAATGACTTTTACCCATAAAGATATCAGTATCTTCATTAATTCATTGATTGAGTTATCGGTAACTTGAACGGCAACAGTAGTGCCTGATGGCACTCAGATTCTTATCTATGTTTAAGCCATAAACTCATATATCGTTTATTATCTTTTATATTACAGTCATCTATAATTTAACCCCGCAGGCAGCAGAATAGCGTTCCAAAGTGAGCATACTGTCACTCAATGGGTTGCCTTCTAATTGATTGATTACCTGTGGTTTAGCGCCTAAACGTTCCACAAGCTCGGTTTTGGTCAAACCTGCTTTTTCTCGCATATTATCGAGTAACTAGACGAGTTTTAGCTCGTAATCTGTTTTATCGCTGGTCTGTTTAGCTTCAGGGTTACTGATTATTTTAGTCTTCAGGTCATTAAATGCGATGCCTTTCATTAACCTACATAGCCTTATTTTATTAGTAGGCTCTGAATCATAAATGCTGCTTACTATGAAGCATTCAGGTGGTGCTAAATATATAACTGATTGAATAATCAAGTATATTTCTGCATAACCAGATCTGCACCTTCATTCAGTAGGTCATTGATCGAATGACCGGTAGCTTGAGCGGTAACAGTGAGTGCCTGATGGCGCTCAGGTGTTAGCCGTGCAGTGACTTTACCGCTATAAGATTTATACGGCTCGATACCGTCTTTTTTGCACTCATCTAAAAATACCGATAGGGAGAGTGAACCCTCTTTTTTCAGTTCTTCCACACTATAAGCGTAGAAATCAGCGCCACCATTCAAGCCGATAAACTCACCCCGAAACATTTCAATTTCTGGATCAAAGTTGATGATGGCAGTGTGGCCGTCAATTTTCATTGTGTTGTTCATGGTTTTATTCCTAAACTGTCAAGCCATAACCTGATGGAGTTAACCGCTCCCTTATCAGTGGTCGGTCTGGGGTGGGGGCGGTGAAAAATACGCTTTTCACCTTTTAACAGCACCGCAATCCTTGAGCCTTCCCGTTCGTGTATCTCTGCCCCTAATCCAATAAAAAGCGCTTCAATATCAGACCACTTTATTGAACCACTTACTGGTCGAGCATATACATCTAATAACGTCTTTTGGTGTCGTTTGTTCATAACTATTATGGTACCAGATTTTGACACTATGACAACCTAATAGTGGTGTCACTTTATGGTGCCTATTTGTTAAGAATAGATAATTTCGTTTACTCTGTAAATGTCACAGTCCATCCATATAGTGATGACCAGCAGAACCCATCGCGCGCAATCGTATCCCCGCCACTCCTGCCCGCTTTATAGGGCCTTTTCATGCAGTTGAGTGATCATGGTAGATCCGCGCCAGTACTGGCTTAGTACGCTCAAATCTGGCAGCGGATCGTCATGCAAATTCATGCGCTCAATGCATGCATGGGTTGCGAATAGCATCTACCGTTTCAATCAGGGTTTCTTGCCGGTGATGGATAGGTTTTCACCCTAGTAGAAATACGTTGCCAATATAGGCCTATGGTGCGATTGCTTTTCGTTGGGTTTAACTCATAAAGCCCTTTAAAGCGGTAAAGAGTCATTCCTAAATTATCTTTGGCTTTTGCAAAAACCAGACGTTTATTTCTCGTTTCTGCCATCCATTTATCAAAGTGAGCCGCTTGGGCGTCTTCGGACTTAGGTATTTCAGTAATGACGTTTTCATCATTAGAGATCTGATTGCTCCAGTGCTCATTATCAAAAAGTTTGGGCAACCAGATAAGTATATCGTCATGGTAGGGATGTTTGGCTCCGGCTTTCTGGAGAAACTTGTAGTTATGTCCGAAACAGTTACAGGCATCAGTAATCCTGCGGAATGCTACGTTATCTTTCACATCGATATAGCCTCTGTGGATGTGAGGTTCGACAGATAGCTCTTTATCCATATCCCAAGGCTCAAAGCAATCGCCTAATGCACCGATCTTAGACTTGATTGCAGCAACACAATCGTCTATACGTTCGTTCATCTGACGTAATGAACCATCAACTGAGATGCGAATAACCTCATGGCCAGTAGCATCAATAATATCAGCTTCTCGAAGATTATCGTGTTCGGCTTGTTTGAGATGGAAGGGTTCATCGATCTCAATATGCAGGTTAATGGCTGGGAAATAAAGATCGGTCAGTGCTCGCCCTGATTCTCTTTTCAC
The DNA here is from genome assembly GCF_002073315.2 of Yersinia sp. FDAARGOS_228. Lineage (NCBI taxonomy): Bacteria > Pseudomonadati > Pseudomonadota > Gammaproteobacteria > Enterobacterales > Yersiniaceae > Yersinia > Yersinia sp. FDAARGOS_228. The sequence continues at coordinate 3,566,561 of NZ_CP020409.2, read as the reverse complement.
GTACTGCTGAGTAACAAATTTTATGTCATCGCGGTTTAGCTTATGCACAATGCCAGTAACGACATATTGCTCGTGTTTTTTGTTTTTCGTCCTAGCTAATTGGCGAACGACGTATTCATATTGTGAAATCATTTAGCTGCATATTCTCAAGGTTCACAGATGATTAATGATATCACCTGTAGTTTAAGGTGGTCCAAATAGGGTTTTAAACTCTGAAGGTATACTACTTGGGAATGTCCCTAGGCAGTTGATGTATATCAATCCCCACTTTCTATGGTATAGCGTCATGAGTTGAATGATAAAAAGTGACAAAGTACCCATGTTACTCACCGAAGTTTGGCCTACATCACATCAAGGGAGCTAACGATTGGGTCTTTGTCACTGTTTTTGGCCCGGAATACGTCTAGTGGCGGTTTAATGTGGCCATCAATAAAAGCGACAGAGACAAAAAAGCGATTACGTTATTCATGGTATTCCTTTCTGCGTGTGCTGATGAAAAATGCAGGCACATATTAGCAAACATGAATTTACTATTGGAATATCGCCAGTTTCACGTTTGGGATTCACTCCTGATAAACATTTTTTAATCATCGTGTGCAGTCAGGTGAAGCCTTATAGAACACTTCCTTATGCCCATTATTCGGCAAGCATTCGTCCGCTAAATCAGAGATTAGGTAGAGTGCCATTTCCATTTCTTCATGCTTGCAGCATGCGGTGAGGGAAATCTCAGCGATGAATTGTATACGTGACAGGGCAAGATAGATTTGTTCAATGTGTTCCATATTTATCTCTCCTTACTATCTGTATAAATATACAGTATTATTGTTTCGAGCGATTTCGTTAGTCAAGTACATCAATGTTTTTATGAGACTTTGTTCGGATATGGCGATTTAGCTATAAATCTTTAGTCATATCTCCCCATGTATCTAGCCGTGGATAGTGAAACACCAGATCGCCAAAGTGGATTTTGGCTCCGCGTGTCAGTGCCTCCAGTTCCCACCGTGTAGGCTGAATACCTTTAGCGGTCAGTTCGGCTCGAATTTTGGGCAAACGTGCCCGTTCTTCTTGTGTCAGGCGGGCAGAAGGAGCGGCCTCGCGACAGTGATACGGATCATAGGGGCGCTGTTTATGGTTAATAGTGGGAGTTTGCCCGCGTAAAATTGACTTAATCAGCAGCACATTGCCTTCATCATCCCAATCTATCGGGGTATTTACCGGTGAATAGATGCTTTCAGGTGGTAATTTTTTCGGTTCAATGGTGGTTACTTCAGCAGCCAACCCACAGTTATTGACAGAACTCCGAGGCGCGCCAGAGGCGCTTTTTAAAGTCAAAAGCTCAACGTCAACGGCCTTGGCGACAATACGCCATTGGGTTGAACGGGTTTCATAAATCTTAGATTCGCCGAGATGAGGGGCATAAATGCCGATCACCTTTTGTACTTCTTCGTCATAGGCGTTGAGTTCTTCGGCTACCTTACGGGCTACACGAATGGTTTGCTGATCGCGCGGTACGTTGGCCCCACCTTGTTGAGTGATATAGGCGGCAAAATCAGCGGCATCAGCTGCAGCACGTACCGCCTCAACCTGATCATCGAAACTTTCGGCAAGGCTTAGACCACGAATGCGGCGGCATTCACGGTAAGCACCCATTGTCGGAACACCAATCGGATGAAATTGAGGTATGCGCCACGTTGCCGCCCAAGCGGTGACGGCAGTAGCAGTTTCAGTTAGCGGCTGGCCAGTTTCATGATCCAATTCGCCATCCAGTGCATAACCGTCGATATTCTTGGCAATGTATTTCGCGATATAGCCAGCCGCACCGCCTTTTTTCAGATGTTTGCATTCAAAGCGATTTTTTTCTGCGCCACGTTCGTCACCATCTTCCATTAGAGAATAACGGCGCATGATGTCGATCACCTGTCGGCGTTGCTGACGCTCACAAAACAGCATCATATGCCAGTGAGGGGTGCCATCGTGGTGAGGCTCGACCACGCGCATGCCGTAAACTTTCAGGTCGTTATCTTTGAACGCTGTGCGCATCTTACTCCAGATTTTGCACAGGTAACGCTGACCATCTTTGGGCGTAAACGCCTCTTTATCCCATTTGTGATTAAACAGGACTTTCTCTTTTTCACTATTCTCTACCACGCGAGTTGGGTGGTATTTGGAAGGGGTTGTGATGGTGATGAACATGCCGACGTGTTGCATATTAGCGGCATATTTCTCAATACCGGCGATGGTATTCATCAATTCCATGCGGCGAATTTCTGGATTAGAGATACTGGCCAACACTTTATCGATCAGATCAATACGCTCACCGGTATCAACATTTTCCAGTTCGCAGCCCTTCAGAAATTCCATATTAGACAAACGGCGCGATTGAATATCTTTAATCGCCTGCTTGCTGGCATAACCGGATTTGTGACGATTTACTTCGCCGACGGCAATTAATAGTGCTTCCCGCCAACGAATGCGCAGGGCTTTAAGCTGACGTGTCCACCATTCATCATTGACCAATCGGGCAATAGCGGAGAAAGCGTGGCGCATGGTTAACTTACCTTTACGATATTTACGCCAGTGTAGCGGGGTAACATTTAATGACCGTGCCATGCCAGCAATATGGCCATAGAGTTTGGTTTGTGCGCTATCGTTGAAGAGTGCTGTTTTATCGCCATTATGTTCAGCAATATAGGTATCGCTAAGTTCTTCATAGGCAGAAAATAACTGTGCAGAAATACGGCCTGCAAATCTAACCAGTTCTTTATCATTCATGCCTGGCAGACTTAAATAAGTCTCTTCCTCGCTTAAAAAGCCAAGGGCGATATCGTGTTTTAAACCATGCTTTTGGTTTACGGTTTGAATGCGTGGCCAAATAAGCTGCATAAAGTTGAGAGCCAGATACTTATTAGCAGCTAATTGGCCTTGGTGCTTTTGTAGATTGGCATGGCGGCTGATAAACAGCGAGCGCAGGAAATACGGCAGACTGTTGATTTTATTTAAAACAGCTTGCCCCTGAAGGTATTCTTCACGGGTAAGTTGTCTTTCACGACCTATGGCTTTGCGTGGTGCATTCCACGGATAAGCGCCGACGAAAGTCTCGCGGCAACTTACCGTAAATGGCGGCGGTGGCGAGGGGGCAAAACGCCCCCGATTAACTGAAGTCATACGCGGACGTGTTTGCGTTTTATTTCTCGGATCTGCTGGCAGTGGACACAGCACTGCACACCCGGCAATGCGGCGCGACGTGCTTCAGGAATTGGAGAATCACAGTCGGCGCATATAAAAGCGGATGGCATCAGGGTGTTGGTTCTGGCTGCTGCTATCTGGCGTTCCAACTGGAGCAGTTGCAGCTCTTGAGAGTGATCGAACATATCGGGCATTTCAGATCTCCTTAAAAATCACTCTGGTGGCATTCAAAACCACGCTGTTGAAATTGTTCGGATTCTTGATGCAGCAACTCGACAATTTCATTGCTGGAAAGCTGTTGATTGGCGGCATGGGTAGCGAGACGGTCTAAATATGAAGAGAAACTGATAGCTGCATCGGCTTTAGCCTCCTTACGTGCTTGATGGAGTTGGTGTTGGCGCGCCTGTTCAAGGGCGCGGGTATGCATATCTTGTCCTATGGTTTTATACATGTGCATGGTTATGGCCTTATTCAGGGCGTAGGCAACCCGGCGGGTCATACGCCAATTAATTTAAATACGATAATTAGTTGAAATAAGCGTCAGGTTTAACCGCAGTTAAAATATCCGGCGCATCCTCGAATAAATTAAGTAATTCACGTAATGCTGCTATTAAAGTTTCCCGCCACGGGCAAGCGTCTTCTTCTAGATAACTGGCCGGTTGATTAAACTCTTTGTGACTTAATCCAGCATGAAGAAATAGGGTTTTACGCACGCTGATAGGCAGTCGTTGAATAAAGGCGACATTGCTAATGGCGTGTTTGCGATATTTAGCAAAGTGATGTCGTAATTCATCCAACGCACTGACGATGCGTTGCCGCTCGTTATCATCCATTTCCGCCAGTTGGAGTAGGGCGTAGCGTTTTTTCAGTTCAGCATGAAAACAGACGGTTGCCCGGTAACGTTCAGGCATCGAGTCGTAAAAGTTACAGGTATCCCGCCAGCGAGAGCCAGCAAAGTGTTTGCCAATAACGGCGCGCAAAGGAAGTGGCATTGCGCGAAGGTGTTCTGGACCGAAAGCGCAGCGAATATTCATTTACTAATCCTCCGATGAGAATCAGTAAAAGTGCCTTGTGGTGGTGCCCAACGGCGACCATCAGGGCGAATAATAATGCCTGGTTTACCTTTACCGTGTTTAATCTCAACGCGGCCAGCATTGTGGCCTTGTTGACGCCAGAGTAATGGGGCAATTGAGATTGGGTTTTGCATTTTTCGACTCCTAAGATATTGATACCGGGATATTTCCCCACGCCCGGTTCGTGGCTTTAGTGGTATATTTGTCGTGCCAACAATCAACCAACCACTTAAAGGAGAACTTCCATGGCAGATACTGAAGACTTCCATGTGTTACACCGTCCGGCTCCAAAACCACAACCGGAGCCAAACGAAGACAAAAAATAAGGAACCGTTATGGATGAACAAAGCTCCGCCATTTTTCAGTTACGTTATTCCTACTATCTTGAAACTATGACGGCGGTTTTTCACAACCGGGCCGACAAGCTAATGACAGCAATTCAATTGATCAGTGGTACGGCTGTTTTCGCCAGCACTGGCATTGAATGGCTATTTGCGTTACCGGTTGTCGTTATCGCTACTGTTCAATTGGTATGGCAGCCGTCTATCGTTGCAGAACGAGCTTCTGTTCAGCGTCGGCAGTATGCCGATTTGCTGTTTAGCAGCGATGAGATGACAGACGATGTGATTCGAACGCATCTGAAAACTCTCCATCACTCCGATTCAACACCTTTCGGTGCTTTGTTAAATCCAGCTTATAAACGAGCGGCAATTGCATCGGGTCTGCCGGATGACCACAAACTGACATTCTTTGAAAAAGTAATGGCGTGGTTTGCTGGAGATCTCCCTCGTTAATTAATATGTCAATCCCGGTAGACCAGAATTACAGGCAATATCGAAAGTGGTACTGAGTACCGGGATTGAGTGAAATTTCTCTTCAATGGCATATGCAAATAGCATCAGGTCACGGACCGCTTTATTAGCGCGGCTGACAATAGCGTCTTTGCGTTTTTTGGTGAGCCGACTGCCGGATATTAATTGCAGTGATTCGCTAGCCAATTCTCCTGCGACTGAACTGATTTTGAGAGCCTGGGTTGGAATATCAGTGGCTTCCTGCGGATTTTCCAACGGCAATGAAGGTAAGCGACCCAGTTCAGCCAGCGCACCATCCAACAGGGTGTAATTCTGCGTAGCGTGGGTGATACGCAGCAATTCCACTGTTGTCAGTTCGTGCGGCTGTGCCGGATTCAACTTATTGCGCAGTGTCTGGGGATTCATGCCAATGGTTTCGGCGACTCGCTTGATCTCGACAGTATCGGCAAAGCGTCGCAAGGCTGAATCCCAATGAGGGTGTTTGTCAGTTCCATTTGCAAACATGGCGCTAACCTCAATAATTCAGGAGAATTACCGTAATGGTTTATCGTTCAAGCGAACATCAAAATTAGACTCAGCAAGAGCGCGTAACGTCAGCTCGACCATATTGATTTCGATTTTAGATTTGGTTTTGGGCCTACCGGTTTTCTCGCTGATGGTATCGGCTTTACGTTTGATGGTAATTCGCCCGTCTTTGACCATATCAACCACGGTTGTTTTTGCGTGGCCAGTCTGGCGGCAGAACTCTTCAATAGGGAGGTAGGGGTTAGGAATTACAAGATTGATTGAGATCACTGGTTTCATAAGGCATCATTCCATTTACGTCGATGAAATATGATTAATGAAAAAAGGTCTACGTGGCCCTGAAAATAAAATTACAGGTTCATTTGGCCTTGGTCAATAGGGGTTAATGAAAAAAATGAAGCTATTTGACCCAAATGGAGGTGGCAGGGATGCAATTGAAAGAACGATCAAAGCGTTCGGTTTGAACAAAAGAACGGAGCTTTCTGAAAGAACAGGGATCAGTATTGCTACTATAGCCACTTGGTGGAAAAGGGATTTTTACCCTGCTAACTTGTTGATTGGCTGTGCTTTAGAAACTGGTGTTTCACTTCGCTGGTTGGCAACTGGTAATGGGCCAATGTACGACGATGCAAAAGATGATGTGATTGCACTGAAATCGGAAAGGCTGTTTAAGGGAAAACTCGAAGATAGTGGTTACAGGGTCATCGATAAAAGATTATTAGAACAAGAAATTAAAGAGGCCAAGGCCATACTCTATGGAGATGAAACTTATATAGTGGATTGTTCATTTGAGCCTGTTATCGATGGTGTCTGGCTGGTTGAAATTGAAGGGCAGACTAGCATTCGTACTCTTGAACTAATACCTGTAGGAAAAGTAAGGGTCAGTAGTAGCGAATTGAAATCGCCATTTGAATGTGCTTTATCTGATATTAAGGTATTAGCCCGAGTAGATAGTGTTTTAAAGAAGGTGTAAGCACGCTGTATGGCAGTAAGAAAGTTGATTTCCGGGAAATGGATTTGTGAGTGTTATCCGGCAGGTAGAGAAGGGAAGCGAGTAAGAAAGCAGTTTGCGACTAAAGGTGAAGCATTGGCATTTGAGCGCTTCACGATGGAGCAGGTAGATAACAAACCTTGGTTAGGTGAAAAGCAGGACACGCGGTTGTTGTCAGAACTGATCGAGATTTGGCATCGGGCGCATGGCATCACTTTGAGCGATGGCAAATCTCGTCATCAGGTTTTGCTCAATATGTGCCGTGACCTTGGTGATCCGCGCGCCATAGATTTTACTGCAAAAGCATTTTCGCAGTACCGTGAACAACGCCTCAATGGGAAAATATTACGTGGCACCCGCACTATAGGCGTAACACCACGCACGTTGAATATTGAATTGGCGTACATGCGGGCGATGTTTAACGAACTCTCCCGCCTGAGTGAGTGGCGCTACGATAATCCCCTCCGTGGTGTGCGCCAGTATCGAACTCATGAGCAAGAGATGGCGTTCCTGACCAAAGAGCAAATAGCCAGCCTTCTGAAAGAATGTGAAAACAGCACAGTACCTGAGTTGGCTACCGTTGTACGGTTGTGTCTGGCCACTGGCGCACGTTGGTCTGAAGCGGAAAGCTTGACTCATACGCAAGTAATGCCATATAAAGTCACTTACACAAAAACCAAAGGGAAGCGCAATCGTAGCATCCCAATTAGTGAAAAATTATTTAACGCTTTACCCAAAAAGACCGGTCGTTTATTCCCCTCATGTTATGCCGCTTTCCGCACCGCACTCAAAAGAACGAACATAAAACTACCAGATAGACAGTGTTCACATGTTCTACGTCACACTTTTGCTAGTCATTTCATGATGAATGGTGGAAATATTCTTGTTTTACAAAGAATATTAGGGCATAGCGATATAAAGATGACAATGCGTTATGCGCACTTTGCGCCAGAGCATTTAGATGATGCAGTAAAATTTAATCCTTTGATAAAACAATTATAGGAATCTGTTATGGTTACTCTACCTAATGATTTGGTGAGGCAAGCAGATGGTCATTGAAACAAACAGGAGCAATGGAATTGCTGGTACAGATCCAAGTATATCGGTAGAACCTAATACAGCACCTGTTGAGAACGATGCATCTAATGGCTCAGGTAGTGCATATTCTGAACCCGTAAATGAAAATAGTAGGTCTCCTGAAGAGCCTGCGCCAGCTAATGCAACTAAAGATTCAACAGTTAATAAGTATCATAGTACTAATGTCACTTTTTTGACGATTGCTTTTTGCTCTGTTGCAACCATTTTGATCTGGTTAGTTGTATTGCATTCTGTTTTAGAACCAAGTTTCTTTAAAAATTTGGGTTTTGCGAAAGATTACGTACTGAAGAAGCCAGATCAACAATTCGATCCTGTAATGATGCACAATATTGGGGAAATGGTTACAAATGGCACTCTTCTCAGCTTAGATGACTTTTGGTCATTTCAAAGTAATCTATATCAAACAATTATCACCTTCCTAATTGCTTTGAACGGTGTTATAGCCGCATTCTCATTTTTCATTATTAAGACCTCTTCAAATGCGAAAGCTAGAGAAGAGGCAAGGGCTGAAGCGAGTAATGAATTAAAAAAATATTTGGAGAGTACTCGTTTCGTTGATGAAGTGAAACGTGTCGTAAGGAACAAAGTCGAGGCTAATTTAAGTGAAATTGTTAGGTCATTTCAGTTCGATCTCGAAGAGAAAACAGCTGATATAGCAGAACAGATTGATGCAATTGCATTACTGAGGAAGGATCTTAAGCTAGATATTGATACAATTGAACGTATTAATAAAGAGCATGAAGATTTTAAACGCTATATAGCAATATTGGCGAAGAGCTTATCCTTAGTGGATAGAACAGAAGATGCTGGTGCTGATTTGACTTTAGGAGGTAAATAAATGGCATTTATAAAAAACAAAGAACGATTTAGCCAAGAATTAGATGATCAGGTATTTGCCTTGAATTCAGTTGATGAACTCATAGCTTTTGCTAAGCAGCATCAAATAGTAACATCCCCTTTAGATGTATCACGCCTCACTAAGGAATTAGGGATTACTATGCGTATGCAGCCAATGGAAGGGGAAGAGTCAGGTTGTTTAAAGCAAACTAGAGATGGTAGCTGGGTTATGACAGTGAACTCATTACATCATCCACATCGCCAACGCTTCACTATTGCTCATGAATTAGCCCACTATGTCAAGCATACCATACATACTAAGGAGTTCATTGATAAGGCCTTTTTTAGGGATGGACAAATAAATGCGATGGAGTCCGAGGCTAATAGGTTTGCAGCAGAACTGTTAATGCCAGAAGATGAGTTTAAGAGGTATGTGACTGAAAAATCTAAAAAAGTTATGGATATAGCTAACTATTTTCAAGTATCTTCTATGGCCGTTAGGATTCGAGCTAAGCAGTTAGGCTACTCTGGACATGACATATAATGAGCGAATATAAATATTTCCCGCTGATAAAAACAAGAGATGCTGAGCTGAAGGCCCTCTCAAAATTTGATTCGAAATATTTTAATGAGACATTACCCATATATGAGTTGACTAAGTCCCGAAAGGCTAAAGTAGCCCCTGATGGTGATATTCATCGAAGAATGTCAACTATAAAAGAGGTTCAGGGGGATCGTCCATTTATTCTAGATTTGACTTCAAATGAAAAATATATCAATCCTCAAATTGAGCAGTTGTTAAATGAATCCAAAGGATTCTCTGAGTGGAGATATTTTCTGGATTTTTATCGAGACTTAAATATCATCCCTATGGTTCATATTTATGATGATGACGACTTTACGCAGGTGCAACATTTTGTACGTGAAATATCATTGATTAAAGATTATTTAGCTGTAAGGCTTCCCTATAATCTTGATGAGTATAAAAAATATATACGCCCAATTGTAGCCTCTTTAGATCGTGGTTGTAAGATTTTCGTTATTATTGATGGTGAACAGGCTACTCGTGATAATGTAAATGATATTACTAATGGCTGTATTTTTGCATGTGAAGAGTTAGATGAGTTTAATGCAAGTATTGAGGATATTGTCACTGTTTCGACATCTTTTCCTTTAAATCCAAAGGATTATGGAACTGACGAGGCCGGAGACATTCCTATACTTGAAGAAACGATCTTTAGAGATGTATCTGCTCAATATCCGATTAAATATGGAGATTATGCATCAATTAATATCCAACAGGTCGAAATTAGAGGTGGAACTTTTATTCCAAGAATAGATATTGCTTTGGACCAAATATTTATCTACAAGAGATATCGTCGAGAGAAAGGAAGCTACCCGTTATGTGCAAAAATGGTCCTTTCCGATGTAAGATATCATCAATTGGGGATTTGGGCTGATAAAGAAATTGCGTTAGCAGCAGCTGATTCTCCTAGTGGGATAAGTCCATCGTTTTGGATTGCTGTTAGGATAAATTATTTTATGACTAGTCGTGTTTTGTTGAGAAACAAAATATTATGATAGAGTTCCAGATGACGTTCTTGTCAGTGTGAGGATGTCATCTGGTGTAATAATGTCCCCTAGTTCATTATAGAATGTCGAAAAGCTATCCGATATTTTTCTCTTTAAATTACTTCGTGATAACGACTTTATTTCATCAAAAGAGTTATATAGGCAGGCGGATAAACAAAGTTCATATTTAGATTTCGCTGCTTTATCATGCTTTAATTTTTTTAACTCTGGCACGGGAATGGTACTGCAAAGCGATAATTTATCTTGTTTCTTGAAAACATAGGCTTTCCTGACGATCTCTATATAGGAGTCTGTTACAAGAATAATACCAATTCCCTTCGAAGTAAGTTTTCTTACCGAGGATATATTACTTTCTACACATACTACGTAACAAACGTCAAAATAGCTGATATAACTAGCTATCTGATATTGTAGTCTCTCGACAGAATCTCTAGCACTTTTTATTTCGAACGCAATGGCAATGTCATTATCCAGAGCGATAACATCCGCTCTTCTAGAACCAAAGTGAAATCTGACCTCACTAGAAACCAGCGCCCCCTTAAATTTATCTAAAATGAATCCAATTAGTTTTATTTTTAGCTCTAATTCCTTCATCATAATATCTTTTCTAAAAGATTTTGTTTATTTTATCTGATGTCTGTTTATTTGTACAGTGCTAAGGTGGACACATTATTTTGGGCTACTGATACCAATACGTAAATGGCGACAAAATGGCGGCAGAGCTTCGCAAAACTCATAGTTTATCGAACTTTGCCGTTCTTTATCTAACTGATTTATAAGTAAATTGTTGATTTTAAAAATCTGTTAGATTTACTCTTAATCAATTGGTCGCAGGTTCGAACCCTGCACGACCCACCAACAAAATCAATCACTTAGCATTAATCTCTAATTTCAAATCTGTTTCATGGGACATATTTGGGACACAATCATTAAATATTGCGTCTATTTGTCTGGCATGTTCATTTAAATTATTCGGTGAAAGATGGGCATATCTTTTCACCATTTCAATATCGTCCATCCTCACATTTTTTATAATATATAAATAGTGAACCCCGATTAGGCTAATCAACTTCTTTATGTAAGTCTTAACCATAACAATGGGTAGATACTTTAAAACGCCAATATCAATTGAATAAATAAAATTGAATAAATATCAACCATGATTATCGGCTTGTGCTGGTGACTTTATTTTTCTGTGTGGTTGTGATAATCGTAATAATTTATTTGCTAAGATTGTACAATAAAAATCTTAGTTTCCCATAATATCCAGGGGCAGTGATAATGAGGGGTTTGTGATCAGTAAATACCCATGGTGATCGAAAGCGGAAATCGCTCAAACGTTTGATACTGCCTTTCCTGAGCATATCCTTTCTATTTTAGGCTAAACGTCGAGGCACGATGGCTGGATGCCAGCCATGCTGGGCGGGGTTCAATGAGTCAAACAACTATTTTTTGTATTAACACGACAATTTATTGTACTTTTTATCTCGGATAAAACAAAAGAGCCGCGCGTTAGCGTGACTCTTATAGTGGTTACTGAAAAATAAAATTGATGGTTCCAGCAACCAGTAGCAAAAATACAGCATATTGTAAGTAGTAGGCAGACATTGTTTTCATATTTTTCCTCCTGGGTATTGTTACTCTTAGTTAAGCAATATCTGCGCCATATCTAACTAATTGAAAAATTGGTTATTTCTATTATGGATAACTAAGGTGGTGCCCCTATTTAGGGAGTTGGCACCATTTAGGGGCATATCGCCTATCTCTCTTCTGGCTGATTTATTGTTTAGGCCGTTAGTTTTGATTTGATTAATTATTAACTCGACGGCTTGCTGATGCTTTGATAAGTGTAATAGCACATGAAATTAACTCTTAGATAAAGGGGGCTTTTTAGTGCGTAACTCTAACTTATGCGTGTACATGGAAGAATCGGCGGCAGCAAGTAATTCATTAATCGGTGTGTCTTTATCTAAGTTGCAATTGGCATATCCCACACTAAAGCCAATATTATAACCACGCAATTCTTGGCTATTACGTAATTCTAAGGCAATTTTAAAGCGATTTAATATTTCTGGTATATCGTTGCAACTCGATGCCGTTAGTAATGTGACAAATTCATCGCCACCCAGGCGGGCGACAACATCCGTCTCACGAAAGAAAAGCTGTAACTCTTCAGCGAAAGTCACTAATGCCTTATCACCTTCGGCATGCCCATAACAGTCATTTATTTCTTTAAAATCATTTAGATCAAAGAAAATCAAAGTGGCAGGAATATTATTATGCGAACAAAACGTTAGTGCATGCTGAGCTAAAATCTCAAAACCCCGACGATTGGTTAACTGTGTTAACTCATCAATAGTTGCCAATTGAACAGCAGCAATTTCTTGCTCGGCCATTTTTGCTAAATCACATAAAAGTTGCTGATCGTATTCATCCAAAATGCGTGGTTTAAGGTCGATAAGACAAAGTGTCCCAAGTTTACTGCCATTGGGAACAACCAGTGGACAGCCTGCATAAAAACGAATGCCAGGATCGTCGGTAACTAATGGATTGTCACTAAAACGGATATCGTCAAGGGCATTGGGCACTAAGAGGATATCGTCACCTAAAATGGCATGACCACAAAAAGATATATCTCTGGGCGTCTCGCTGGTTACCAACCCTGGATGTGATTTAAACCATTGACGATTTACGTCAACGATAGATATGAGCGCAATAGGCACATCAAATAACCGTTTAGCTAAGCGGGTGATACGATCAAAGCGTTCTTCAGGAGAAGTGTCGAGAATATTATAAGCGCGTAATGTAGCAATTCTCTTAGCCTCATCTTGAGGTATTAGGGGAGCTTGCATATTCATCCTCTCCTGTGGTTTACCCTACCCACTAAGCGCAGAAGGTTGCTAACAAGGATTAGCTACAGTGAACAATAATTATTTGGCATGGACACAAATTAGTATCATAAAAGAAAATAAACGCGTTGAAAAATAAAGAATTTTATCAACTATGAGACAACACTTAGTCGCCGTAAACTCAATCCAAAAGTCGATTTAAAACATCACACGTTGGCAACCATAACCATGCAGTGTTCACTGTCATCAGACTCAATTCCCCGGCCAAATGATCGCTTGTGCCGCAATTATCGTCTTTTTCTCTGTGTCATAAGCGATTGAGGGGGAGCCGTATAATACATAACCAAGCATCAATTGATCTGAAACTCGGTTACAAAATGATGAGTCATCGGGTCCGGTAATCAATCGGTACATCGGTAATCCATCTGGCGGTATAGTGTTCATATACAACCCTCATTTTAGTTCACTAGTCGTGAGTATGTTTTTGTACATTTTCTCTGGCCGCTGCTTTGGCGTCTTCAGCCAACTGCTCAATTTGCTCTTCAGTAAGTTGTTCTGAAGCTTCATGAATTTTGGCTAACCCTTCATTAACTGTTGTTTCTTCGTGATTTTTATCAGGCATACTGCACTCCCTTCTCGTGTTAGATTCAATCTATACTATAGGTCATTTAACCCTATTAAGGGTGTTTATAATGAGAGAGTGGATCAAATTGTAACGACCAAGATCTACAATTTTATTCTACTAACAGCGGCGGCAACATCTGACGAATGGTTTCCCACGCTGGCGCGCCAGCTAATCTATCAACGGAACGGTTACGTTTTACATAATTTGGAAAACAGCCTGATTGTCATAAATATTTTGAGTCATATCGCTTTCCCTTTAAATTAACTTCTAACGACTGAATGAAAATAATCAATAGTTTAGCACTAATAGTAGGATATTAAATATGCAGGAGGGAAACGAATGTTATTCTTTCGTTGTAAATACGTGATGTCTGAGATTAGCCAGATGCTATTGAAATAGAATATCGAATAGTTAAAACTATTTAATATGGGCCGTGGGATAAGATTATCACTATTCGGATTCTGTTATTTATCGGAAAATAGCCTAAACTTTATACAGTGCGTGTTGACGACCTTGGTTAACCGTTCTGGAAGGGGTTCCTTCCGTTTGGCGTTTCCCAAAGACTGATAAAGCGTGAATATACTGCGAGGGCAGGTAGTCACTATGCCAGATTAAGGCACTTTATCCCTGATTAGATGCTTCTCTTGAAGGAGATAGCGATGACTCCCGCACAAATACTGATTATTCTGGTGCTAACACTCTTTGCATTATACCGCCAGTCGGTCAGCCATGAGATGTCTTTAGGCCCCGCCCGTTTTAAATGGGCCTGGGTTTACGGGATGGTCGGTCTGGTAGTTGGTGGAACATATATGCCAGCTACAATGACTTCCTGGGTAGTTCTAGGTAGCGCTGTTTTATTTAGTGTTGTTGTTGGTGTTTTGCAAGGCCGCCTTATAGAGATTTGGCGTGAACCTGATGGACGTATTTTTTGCAAGGGTACACCATTGACGATAACTTTATTTCTGTTACTGGTTGGTTCTAAATGGATTATAGGGACACTGCAATATCTTTATAATCAACCGACTGAGCAAGGTGGATTTGGTGAAATCCTGATCATGATTGCAATAATGGCAGCATTTCAGGTTGAAATTGTCAGGCGGCGTATTCGGGTCTTATACCCTGATAATCCGGTTGATTCATTGCCTGAAGGACAGTAAGAATGCCTATTTTGGCTAACAGTCGAAGGACTGACTGCTAGCCGAATATAGCGGGCCCATAGGCATTTTCAAAAGCTGTATCAATCGACAATGAAAAGTTTGGCCCCTGATACTGTTGATGAACGATGTGCTTCTGCGTCATCAGCAACCTGATAACTCATACCTGCTTTCAATACGAAAACTCGACCATCGTTCAATTCAGTGCTCAGTTCGCCGTCGAGGCATAGCAAAATATGCCCTTTAGAACACCAATGGTCAGCGTTGTATCCGGCACTGTACTCAACCATACGGACTCGAACACTTCCGAAAAACTGTGTTCGCCAGTAGGCGACCCCTTGCTCCCCTTTATGCTCGGTTTTTTCTATTACTGACCAATCGGTGATACCGAAGGGGATATCCACTATTCTCATTTAAATTACCTCTTGTTAATGCTGGCAAACCTTACATTAACTCACTATTAAAACGAATACACAGTCTATTACTTTATTACCAATCCAACTTTTATAAAGTGGGCCATACTGTGAGATATACGGTTAAATGGAGTCATCAAGTCTATGAATAATCCGACAATTTTCCAGTTTTTTCATTGGTACTATCCTGATGGTGGTAAGTTATGGCAGGAAGTCTCAGAGCAAGCTGCACATATTAGCCAACTAGGAATTAATATCGTTTGGCTTCCTCCTGCATATAAAGGTGCTTCAGGAGGATATTCTGTAGGATATGACACCTATGACCTGTTTGACTTAGGGGAATTCAATCAAAAGGGCACTCAGGCAACTAAATATGGCGATAGAGAAGGTTTACAGAATGCAATTAATCGATTGAAGGAAAATGGCATAAAAGTTCTTTTTGACGTGGTATTCAATCACAAAATGGGGGCGGATGAAAAAGAACAGGTAAGTGTCCGTAAAGTCAATCCTGACAACCGAACTGAAATAGACGATGATATTATTGACGCTCTAGCCTACACCCGTTTTACCTTTCCTGGTCGCAATAAAATTTATTCATCCTTTGTTTGGGATAAACAGTGTTTTACCGGAGTCGATTATATTGAAGAACCTTCAGATGACGGTATTTTTAAGATAGTAAACGATTACAGCGATGAGGGGTGGAATACAGAGGTTGATGATGAGTTAGGTAATTTTGACTATCTGATGGGGGCAGATATAGATTTTCGTAACCCTGACGTCATGTCGGAGTTAAAATACTGGGGAAAATGGTTGCTGGAGACACTGCCAATTGATGGTTTTAGACTGGATGCAGTAAAACATATCCCTGCATGGTTTTTTAAAGCGTGGATAGAATATATACAAAATGAAATAGACCATGATTTACTGATTATTGCGGAGTATTGGTCCCCTGACATCGAAAAGTTACAACAATATTTGGCACGGGTAGAAGGCAATGTAATGTTGTTCGACGTTGCTTTACATCACACGTTTCATGAAGCGTCAAAACAGGGTGAAGATTTTGACCTGACGCAAATATTCAACGGGTCCTTGCTTGAAGTTGACCCGTTACATACCATTACTTTAGTGGCCAATCATGACACTCAGCCACTTCAATCACTGGAAGCACCGGTAGAACCTTGGTTTAAGCCTTTAGCTTACGCGTTGATTTTAATCCGAGAACAAGGTATCCCATGTATTTTTTATCCCGACCTGTTTGGTGCTAATTATCAAGATAATGGCGAAGATGGGGGGACTTATCAGATAGAAATGCCGGTTGTTGCTGAATTGGAGGCGTTAATTCAAGCCAGGCAACGTTTTGCCCATGGTGCACAGACTGATTATTTTGATGATAAAAACTGTATTGCTTTTGTGCGTGCAGGCACGGCGGAGGCACCGGGTTGCGTAGTGATTCTTTCTAATGGTGCTGAAAGTGAAAAAACAATCACCTTTGGCGAAGGTTTTGAAAATAAAGAGTTTGCTGACTATTTAGGTAATCGTCAGGATATTATTACTACCGATGAGGGCGGTGGGGCAATATTCCCTGTCAATGGTGGGAGTGTTAGCCTTTGGGTATTGAAAGAGCTTCTGTAGCAAATGGGAATGAACATTTTCATATAATAAGATGAAATATCACCT
Source organism: Yersinia sp. FDAARGOS_228 (assembly GCF_002073315.2). Taxonomy (NCBI): domain Bacteria; kingdom Pseudomonadati; phylum Pseudomonadota; class Gammaproteobacteria; order Enterobacterales; family Yersiniaceae; genus Yersinia; species Yersinia sp. FDAARGOS_228. The sequence goes on along the minus strand of NZ_CP020409.2, from coordinate 3,549,728 downwards.
TAAATGAAGCGCTAAGCCGTTATGTTTTGCACGACTTAGCGCTCAGTCATTATTTTCTTAGTTCAATGATGGCTGATTAATTTGAAAGAAGCGGATAATCTGACGCAATTCTGCACCTTGCTCAGTTAATGATTGAGCAGCAGCAGCAGCCTGCTCAACCAACGCCGCATTTTGTTGAGTAACTTGATCCATTTGCTCTACGGCAATACCGATCTCTTGAATACCAATATGTTGTTCATGTGATGCAGTAGATATTTCCCCGACAATATGGGCAACTTTCCCCACCGAATCGACAATCTCTCCCATCGCTTGACTGGCATGGTCAGCGCGTTCTGAACCCGCATTGATTTTTTCAACAGTACCGACAATTAATTGTTTTATCTCTTTGGCTGCATTTGCGCTTTTCTGAGCCAAAGTGCGCACTTCGCTTGCGACAACGGCAAATCCCTTACCTTCAGTGCCAGCTCGTGCGGCTTCAACTGCAGCATTTAGCGCTAATATATTGGTTTGAAAGGCAATACCTTCAATAACAGCAATTATATCGACAATCTTCTTCGAGCTTTTCGTTATTTCCTGCATGCGAAGTAGCATTTCATCAACAATAGCCCCGCCTTCAGTCGCGGTCGCTGCTGTATTAACCGCCAGCTCACTTGCTTGTCGGGCATTATCCGCATTCTGACGTACAGTTTGGGTTAATTCTTGCATATTAGCGGAGGTTTGAATCAGAGAGGATGCTTGCTCTTCAGTTCGTTGTGATAAGTCCGCATTTCCCTGAGCAATCTGATTCGAGGCGACAGAAATTGATTCACTGCCGTGCATGATCTCATTAATGGTTTTCTTCAATTGCTGGTTCATGATGTTCAGAGAAGCCAGCAAGCTATGATTATCTCCTGGGCGAAGTTTTATTTCAGTCGATAAATTCCCGGCTGCGATATGCCCCATAATAGCTACCGCGTAGGCCGGTTCGCCCCCTAATAAACGAGACAAATTACGGGCAATCATGACCGCAAGCAGTGCGGAGATGAAAACAGCGAAAAGTAATAAAGCGATGAGTACGTTTTTGGCGGTATTAAAACTTTGTTGACCATCCGTTGCAGCTTGTTCTCCACCTTGAACTTCCAGTACGACTAATTCAGCGAGATCTTTCATCAACTGCGTACGGTATTTTCTTGATGTATCACCACTAATTTTAGTGGCTTCAGCTAATTGATTATTATTAACCGCATCAATAACGAGACTGTTTGCCTGAGAGAAATGGTCAAAATCTGACGTTATTCTCTTGAATAACATTGAGTGATTGTAACCTTCCGGTAATTTTATAAATCTATCTTGTGCAGCACGGAAATTATCTACAGCTTGTAATATCTCCAGACGATGCCCTTCACGCTCTTTTTCTGTCGATGAAGCGATGTACTGAACTTGCTGTAGGCGCAATTCTGCTAAGACGCCCCGCATTTCTAATGCATAGCGAACACCTGGTAACCAACTGTCACGGTAAGCTTCCAGTCTGGAGTTATTATTGCTTAACTGCGATAGGGCCACTGCACCTAGCAATAACATCATGACAATAACGACAGAGAAACCTGAGAGTAACTTTGTCAGAATGGAGAGGTCGGAGAACTTTTTCATAAACATTACGCATATTAAATTTAGGTATAATGTATAACGGCAAATGACATGAATTCTTGATGTAATAAAACTACTTAATTTAATTTTTTAAACATTTTTCATGTCATTACAAAACATAGAGTAATGTTACATTTTTAGGCTTTTTTATCGTTTTTTATATTAGGTGTAGATGATTAGTCTTATAATTTAGTTATTGCTCTATCTTCTGCTTTAAAATTATGAAGGTTTGATACTGTTGTATTTTTAAATTAACTATTTATTAACGTTATTCTGGTGTTTATGATGTTTTTAGACAGATATTTTATATTTTCCGCATCCCTTCCTTTATCTTGTCTGTGGGCCTTAATCGTTTTTAAGGAGTGTGCTAAGCTCGAAGTATCAAAACTTTAGGTGGTTCATCATGGTCTTTGTCATTCTTTGGTTTGCTATTGCAGGGTTAAGTGAGTATCTGGTGTGGGGGTATCCACTGTTGGCAGTGTTTCTGGCTCTGTTTTTTGTGGTGCTCGGTGGGTACTGGGTTTACAGAATCAGAAAAATTCAAGTAAGTGATGAGCCTTCTGATGAATTAAGATCAAGATCTATCAGTAATTTGAACCTGACCTTCTCTGTGATCATGCTGGCTATTCATGCTCTCGTTTTATTACTACTACGCTGAAAATGGTATGGTTTTCGCTAACGGTGCCATTGGCTCCAAACGGATATGAGTATCCAGGCAGCGATGACCCAACATAAAACGGCAGCGGTCAAGGCAAGTGGTAAGCGTAGATGGTTAATTAGAAAATAAAGTGATATCAAATAGATAAAGTAAGGAATTATAGCCCATAAGCCGAATATAATTGTTGTGCGTAGTGCTTCGATACTACGTTCACTGGCTACAATATAGTGTGCGATGAGAGCAAACGTAGGGAATAGTGGGATTAAACCGGCAATATAGTAATTGCGTGTCTTTGATAATAACCCAATCAATACTACAACCGCAGCTCCGATTAACGCTTTAAGTAACAGTCCCATCACTATCTCGAAAGATTAAAAAAGAAGCTGCCAATAGAATATATCTCAATGAAAAAAAAGAAATTCCTATATCTGGCAGCATAATAGAATAGGACTATTGCATCTTGTTGCTTATTGACGATAGCCGTTTTTGATTTGCGCAAGGGTATTGGTGAAAACTTCAGCTTGAGCACTGTCTTCGATACCGGCAATGGAACGTTCGATATTCAAGATTACTTTCCCAGCATCGGCTTGGCCGATCGCTTTTAGCATTAGCGTTAATGTTGCTTTCAAGCACGCAACTTCATTTGCTAAAGTTTCTGGGTCAGCAGAAGTGGTAAAGTCTGGATTACTCATTTTTTTTCCTGAAGTGAGAGCTTGCCTGTGGACAAAGTGATTTGGGTTAACCCAGCATCGCAGTGAACATTCGCGGCATTATTAAACAGTTATACCATTATATCATAAACTGATGGTCAGCTTTGATAACCTGTGCTCAATCTTTATTTCGTGGTTAAAAACTGGGTTGGTGGCGGGCAGGGAGGTGAATGCTTGAACGATGATTCCTACGATCATGTGAGTATTATCTTAATTAAGTAAGATTTGTTCATAAAAATCATATCATTTCTGAATACATAATTGGTGTCAAAAAATCACTCATTTTGAGAGTGAATATGAGATAAACAATAAATAAACAAAACTAAGAATAATTCCTATAGCGTAGAAATAGCCGATCCTGTGTGGTATCAATATGTTGTGCTTTTTTTCGTGAAAATAATTTTCAGAATGTCAGCAATTAGCATTTTTATGAAAAACGGTGCTGTGCCAAGAAAACTCTCAAAAAAACTTTTCTTTTTTATCATGTCGTTAATTGATAAGTCAGCGATTTTATGTACATAGTCAAAATGATGATAAAAATAATATCTGTCAAACAATATAGATATGAATTTGCAATTATTCTGTATTCATTCTTTGGCCGAAAACAAGTAATATCATTGTCGTAAACATAGCGTGATTAGGTTACTCCCTTATTTTTGGAGAATTTTCTTTGATTAGCGTTCTTCTTGTTGATGACCACGAACTGGTGCGCGCAGGGATTCGACGCATTCTTGAAGATATCAAGGGTATCAAAATAGCGGGCGAGATGCAGTGTGGTGAAGATGCGGTAAAATGGTGCCGTAGCCACGCTGTCGATATCGTTTTGATGGATATGAATATGCCCGGTATCGGCGGGTTGGAAGCAACCCGCAAGATTTTGCGTTTTTCTCCAGATACTAAAGTTATTATGCTAACTATCCATACTGAAAACCCATTGCCCGCAAAAGTCATGCAGGCTGGCGCCGGTGGGTATTTGAGCAAGGGTGCGGCACCTCAGGATGTTGTTACGGCGATCCGTGCTGTTCATTCGGGGCAACGTTACATAGCTTCTGACATTGCACAGCAGATGGCGCTGGGCCAGTTGGAACCTCCGGTGGAGACGCCTTTTAGTTGTTTATCAGAGCGTGAGTTACAAATTATGCTGATGATCACAAAAGGGCAAAAGGTGAATGACATCTCGGAGCAACTTCATCTGAGCCCGAAAACGGTGAACAGTTATCGCTACCGGATGTTTAGCAAACTTAATATTAGTGGTGATGTTGAATTGACCCATCTGGCCATTCGGCACGGTCTGTTTAACGCGGAGACGTTGTCTAATAGTGACTGATTGTTTTGATTCTAAAGAGTTTTTGAAAACTGTCACCAGCCAGCCTGGCGTTTACCGTATGTATGATAAAACGGGGACAGTTATTTATGTTGGTAAAGCAAAAGACCTTAAGAAGCGTCTGACGAGCTATTTTCGTGCTCAGGTTGCCAGCCGAAAAACGGAGACCTTGGTTAAGAATATTGCTCAAATTGATGTGACCGTGACGCATACTGAAACGGAAGCATTACTGCTTGAGCATAACTATATCAAGCTTTATCAGCCTCGTTACAACGTATTGTTGCGTGATGATAAGTCATATCCTCTTATTTTCTTGAGTGCGGATACTCATCCGCGCTTAGCAATTCACCGTGGAGCTAAGCATGAGAAGGGGGAGTATTTTGGTCCGTTCCCAAACTCTTATGCTGTCCGCGAAACATTAGCATTATTGCAAAAACTTTTTCCAGTAAGACAGTGTGAAAACAGTGTCTACCGCAACCGTTCACGGCCTTGTCTACAGTATCAGATTGGCCGCTGTTCTGGCCCCTGTGTCGCGGGGTTGGTGAGTGATGACGAGTATCAACGTCAGGTCGATTATGTGCGTTTGTTCCTTTCGGGCAAAGACCAACAGGTGCTAACACAACTGATTTCCCGTATGGAAGAAGCCAGTAAATTGTTACATTTCGAGGATGCGGCACGTATTCGAGATCAAATACAGGCTGTAAGGCGTGTTACGGAACAGCAGTTTGTTTCTGGCGACAGTGAAGATCTGGATGTTATCGGTGTGGCGTTTGATGCCGGATTAGCTTGCGTTCATGTGCTATTTATCAGACAAGGAAAAGTGCTGGGCAGTCGAAGTTACTTCCCAAAAGTTCCCGCAGGGACTGAACTAAGCGAAGTGGTCCAGACCTTCGTCGGGCAATTTTACTTGCAAGGAAGTCAAGGGCGAACGCTTCCTGGTGAGATTTTGCTGGATTTCACCCTTGAGGAAAAGGATCTGTTGGCCTCCTCACTTTCTGAGCTGGCCGGAAGAAAAATTCAGATTCAAAGCCGCCCGAGGGGGGACCGAGCACGCTATCTTAAACTTGCACGCACCAATGCCTCAACCGCATTGATAACTCGCTTATCACAGCAGTCAACAATACATCAGCGAATGAAAGAGCTAGCTAAGATTCTTAATATTGATGAGATCAACCGTATGGAGTGTTTTGATATCAGCCATACGATGGGAGAGCAGACTGTTGCGTCTTGTGTCGTATTTGATGCAAATGGTCCTGTACGTTCGGAATATAGGCGCTACAATATTAGTGGTATAACGCCCGGTGATGATTATGCGGCTATGTCTCAAGTGCTTAAGCGCCGATATGGTAAGGCATTAGATGACAAAAAAATTCCTGATGTTATTTTTATTGATGGCGGGAAAGGCCAGTTATCTCAGGCTTTTGACGTATTTGCTTCTCTTACTGTTCCTTGGGATAAGCAAAAGCCTTTATTGGTTGGTGTTGCCAAGGGCAGTGATCGCAAAGCAGGGTTGGAAACATTGTTTCTGGAGGCTCAAGGGGAGGGTTTCTCGTTGCCGCCAGACTCACCAGCATTGCATTTGATTCAACATATTCGTGATGACTCGCATAATCATGCGATAACCGGACATAGACAGCGTCGTTCTAAAGTAAAAAATACCAGTGCATTAGAAACGATAGAGGGAGTTGGCCCTAAACGGCGGCAAATTTTGCTGAAGTATATGGGGGGACTGCAACCTTTACTTAATGCGAGCGTCGAGGAAATTGCAAAAGTGCCGAGTATTTCACAAGCATTGGCAGAAAAGATCTACAATGCATTGAAACACTGAGGCTAATGTTGCACCATACTCATAATATCCACCCCAGCCAGATAGTTATCGTAGCATTATGCAATTGAATATACCGACTTGGCTTACCCTGTTTCGTGTTGTACTCATCCCATTCTTCGTTCTGGCGTTTTATTTGCCATTCGTTTGGGCTCCGATGGTTTGTGCCATCATATTTGTGTTTGCAGCAGCAACCGATTGGTTTGATGGCTTTTTAGCCCGCCGCTGGAAACAAACTACCCGTTTTGGGGCTTTTCTTGACCCTGTAGCGGATAAAGTTATGGTTGCCATCGCATTAGTGTTGGTTGCTGAGCATTATCATGTCTGGTGGATCACTCTACCGGCGGCAACGATGATTGCCCGTGAAATTATCATTTCTTCCCTGCGTGAGTGGATGGCTGAAATCGGTAAACGCAGCAGTGTTGCGGTATCATGGATTGGTAAAGTGAAGACAACGGCTCAAATGGGATCTTTGGTGGGGTTACTTTGGCGTCCAGACCATAACATAGAGCTTGCCAGTTTTGTTCTTCTCTACATTGCTGCGGTACTGACATTCTGGTCAATGTTTCAATATTTAAACGCTGCCTGGAATGATTTGCTCGAACCTTGATCGAAGCGCCGCAAAAAGCAGCAAACGAACACATTAGTCAGATAATTTTATTGACTCATTGCGTCAGGTAAGTAGAATGCATCGCATCAGACGGCAGCAACCAAATGTCGAAAGATAGCAAAAGAATCAGTAAGTTCTGATGTTGCGGGAATAGCTCAGTTGGTAGAGCACGACCTTGCCAAGGTCGGGGTCGCGAGTTCGAGTCTCGTTTCCCGCTCCAAATTAATAGGTTGGCTTAAAAGCGGACCTAAGCTGTAAAGGCAAAGAAGAATAAGGCGCGTTGGCAGAGTGGCCATGCTACGGATTGCAAATCCGTCTACCTCGGTTCGACTCCGGGACGCGCCTCCAGTTTTCCAGAGCCCGGGTGGTGAAATCGGTAGACACAAGGGATTTAAAATCCCTCGGCTTATGGCTGTGCGGGTTCAAGTCCCGCCCCGGGCACCATGGAAAATATTCTAAGTAAAACAAAGTAGTATGAGTATGTCGTTAACCGCCGAGAGGCGGTTTTTTTGTGCCTAAAATCACCTTTCACCATTGTTTCGCCATATCACTTCGCCACATCTTGCCCGCCCACAACTGGAACAATATTAATTTTTCTATCATATCTTGCGGTCTGTGATGCGTTTTTGTGCCCAGAGATTGCCTGCTTGTCATATAGCGAACCAGTTAGATCTGAGATACCTTTTGCTTTCAGATCATGGAACGTGAAATTAAACTCCAGTTCTGGATATTTCACAGCAGCCGCTTTTTTTGCTTTCATCCAGTGTGCGTTAAAACTATCGCGGGTGAAGCGTGATCCCGATTGCTGGTGTAACAAATAGATACTCATAACACCGTGGTTTAGAGGAAGGGTACCCGCCTGCCGTATAGACTCATGCAGCCTAGGTGCCCAAGCTTTAATTTGGGCAATGCCAGTTTTGCTCTGTTGTATAAATATACCATTCTCCAGCAACTAAATCGCCGCATGTCTATCGGTGAGGAAATGCAGCATCGGTTTGCTATTAAAGAAACTCGGTCAAAATTGAAAGGTACTATTGGCAGTCGCCTGATGAATGAGAGGAAGAAGGAAAAGAGTATCTTGGTAGTTGAGCATGACCACATAATGCAGATTACCGCCCCTGCAATGCTTTCCATCATGGAAGCTAAAGACTGTTCACATCATCAATAATACAAAATCCCAGATCGTTGATTGATGTAGGGCGTTTAGGCATTCTCTTCTCTAGTTGTAGTGGCAAAGGCGGTACTCCTCGAACGGTATAGTATACTATACTGAGCGCTGTCATCTAACGAACAATCCAAGCCACTGGCCTTATAAGCTGGTGGCTTTTCATTTGAAATATTTATCTAGTGGATCGAAGTATCTGTACTTTCTGTAGAAAGCTAACCAGTAAGCTAGTCCCATCAAGCCCCCGACAGCAGAAAGCTTGAAACAAGTTATTTTTCGGTTTGTAAGAAACTTAAAAAATGAGTATTCACCTTTCCATATATCAACCAGATCACCACCAATAATCAGATCTAGTACCAGATACATTGCTGGGATAGCGGCAGCATAGGCTGCTGTTAGATAGATGAATAGAAATAGTCGATACTTTGTATCAATATGCATGCAAAAAACTCGTTAAAAGAAATAGTAATACCAAGCCATCGAGACATCTTAGCAAGTATTTCAGAGCTTCGGCATAGCCCGAGGCTTTTCTATTTTGAGTAATACCATGCCACCCACAATACCGCGACCGCGAGCCTGATGTAAGCATGGTTGCCGTCATACTACCACTGACCGTTCGAGCTACTGCACCTAACACCAGATGTTATGATGCCCCCAAGAATAAAGAAGCCCTGTAGGCACAGCGGCTGCGCAGCTCTAACTATTGATATAACGGGCTACTGTGATAAGCATAAGCCTGAACATGCGAGTGATGGCTGGAAGCGGCATAAGCCGGGACAATCACGGCATGAGCGTGGTTAACAGCGCTTTCATACCGGTATAACGACAATCCGGCGTGGATCCACCAATAATATTGGATGTGGTTTCAGCTTCGGTTTCACCCTGTGCCACACGAACAACTACGGTGAGTGGCTTGGTCTGGTCGCTGATGGCATCCAGTGAATGGGCCAATGTGCCGGTTTCACCGGCCTTGCCGCTGGCGGCCAGCACATCGGTGAGTAATACCGGGGTATTGAGTGGAAACAGGGTGGCGTCAGCATCATCGGAGGTACAGACCATCCCGACCACCGCCGTACTGACAGTGCGGATCGGGCGAGTGCCTTCGCTAATTTCAATGACGCGCACACCGTGGTGGTAATCGGTTGCAGACATGCGGTTTTCTCCGGTTAAGCGTTCATTCGCTATGATGCCGGATTACTACGCGCGGGGCAGGTGGTGGTGGTTGTGTGAGGGATGACACAAAAAACCAGATACGCAGATCAGCGATATTATCGGCATGAAAACCGACTACATCACGAGTATTATTACTATGCCAATCAGGGATTGGTGTGCCGTGCTGTAGCCGATTTTTGCAGTATAACCCTTAAATATCGTTGTATTTACAGCTCAACTCCTACAGCTTCAAGGCTATTGCGGATAGGTTCACTGTCAATTCATTTCTATGGCGGCCTATCCGATGATTAATGGGGCGTTAAAACAAATTAAGCCACTTCGAGCGGCTCCTCACTATCCCGCAGATAAGTACTGCGTAACGCATCAATTTGCTGCCACAAAATAAGAGAAAGAACCTCTTTAGCATCATCACGATCAGTTGTCACGATGGCGTAAATCAGCGCACGGCAGTGGTCGATAAGTTCTTCTACTTCGCGGGGAGTGTCATCGTACATAGCGCACCTCCGGCAGCAGAGGGGCAGATGAAGCAACAGGTGTGGGAATAGCAACGATAGTGCAGGTCAATAATGACAGGTGTTTAGTCGTCAGATCCATGATGACTACCTCTTCGATGGGGACAATTATCACCACCAAGAACTGTCAATTTCTTATGGGTGGTGAACTGGGCGGGGTTGACAGACCGGTCATCGAAGAACCCGGCGCATCTTGCGATGCCCCCGCCCAGCTCACCATTGCTTACTTATTACAGGTGTCACTGTGCCCGCACATAATAGCCGAAACTACGGTTGTGCGTTTCAATGAATTCCGGACTGTCAAATCCGGCAGCGGATTTTGCCGCTGCGGCGTGACTATAGCCCAGCGACGTTCTACCGTGCAATCAGCCAGCATCACTTTAGGACAAACATTTTTTCTGTAAAAATAGTGAGTTATCGCGGTGATGCTTTAAACGATGGAAGAGGTAACAAGTAGTAAGGAAGAAAAAGGGAAAGGGGTAATAAACAGCGCAAACAGACGACGTTTAAGGCAACATCGCCTGTTAAAAGTAGGGATTTAGCTAGCAACTTAATGGCAAATTTGTGCCAGTTCTTTATCGCTTAGACCGGTCATTTTCATTACTGTGGCACGGTCAAGACCATTGGCTAACATAGTTCGGGCAATTTTCAGAGTGGCATTCTTCTCGCCTCTGGCTTCACCTTTTTGTTCCAGTTTTTGTGCAATTGTCATCAGTGACTCCTCGTGCTGCGGTAAGCGGTTGGCCAGGCTGCGGAGGAACGCTTCTGGGTCTGCCGTATCACCAACCTGTATGATGTAATTTATCGCCGCTTTTAGTTGATCTTCTGTAGTGTAACCACTTGCTATCACCATGACCAGTTGATCCGATAATTCAGATAACTCACGCTGACGAATATGTTTTTGCAACAGTTCCAGCAGAGCAATGCGTCGATGGGTCATGATTTCGTTATCGGGGATTACCGTCACATCGATCAGCGGGAAGTCACGACTGTACAACCTCCCGGCGAGTGCGGGTTGGTTAAAGGCATGCAGCCAGCTCATGGGATACGGATACGGCGTGACCATGCCATGATAGAACAACATGGGAATGACCAGCGGCAACTGGTCGTTCCCCGCTTCCAAGTGGCTCTGCATGGCGGCAATAGCGTAGCGCATCATGCGAAAAGCCATGTGTTTATCAGGGGAGCTTTGATGTTCAATGAGGGCGTAAACATAACCGTCCCCCGCAGTCGTTTTGAGCGAGTAGAGCACGTCCGAGTAACAAGCACGCAGGTTGTTTTCAATAAAACTGCCAGATTCCAGCCGTAAGGTGCTCAGGTCACAAAGTTGCCGCAATTCAGGCGGTAAATGGAACTCCAGCAGGTCACACGCCGTCGCGGGCTGGGGTCATAAAATTCTTAAAAAGTGCATCATGGGGTGTAGGGGTCGTTTTCATCGGGCGATAATAGTCATGGGGATCAGTGTGAACAATCACTCCGTACCACTTTAGGATAAACATTTTTTCTATTTAAAATAATGAGTTATCGATATGAATAAGAGAGAAAAAACAATCACAGAGCGGAATAAATAGGGTGCGAAAAACTGGCAGAAATAAGGCAACGTCTAACACAACATCGCCCGTTAGAATGGGGGTTAACGCGTTATTGCGTCAGGTCTTCATCACGTAGGCCAGTGACTTCCTTTACCAGAGTGCGATCAACACCTTCGGCCAGTAAAGACCGGGCGATTTTCAGTATCGTCTCCCGCTGACTTTCCTGATAGCTTTCAGTGTATCCTTTCAGATAGCCTTCTAGTTCAAGTGATTCTGCAATTGCCATCAGTGCTTCCTTGTACTATGCCGAGTTGCTATTAGTCTTTCTCAGTTGACGGTGTTGATACTCACCATCTTGAGATTTTCATCTCTATGGGTGGTGAACTGAGCGAGGTTGGAACTACCGGCCACCAAGAAACCGGTGCATCTTGCAATGCCCCCACCCAGCTCACCATTTCTTGCTTATTACCATGTAACCGTATCTATATCATGCGCTTTGGTCTATGCCGGACTGCCAAATCCGGTAAAGGATTTTACCGCTGCGGTGTGACTATAACCCGATGAGATTCTGTCGAGCAATTAGGCAACGCCACTTTAGGACAAACATTTTCCCACGTTAAAATAACGAGTTACAGGTGTAATTAAAGGAGTTTCATAGCGTTTTCACTGAATACAATATTAGCTCCATGAGTCTCTATTGAGCACAGACTTAATCCCAAATTAGGACAAAAATTTCCCCATTAAAATCACCCCTTATTGCGGCAACTCCGGCCAGTCAATCTCTGGCGCAGCGCTGGTGTTGATGCGCATTAACGCGACGCGGTAATGTTTTAACGCCGCTACAGTGTGATTTTTACCGAGGCAGTACAGGTGATATTGGGGGCGATAACATCCACCGATTTACTGGCGTCAATCACTGCCGTTGCGATCCCGGTTACTGTCAGGTGGCTGGTTTCCGGTTCATATTCAAAGCGAGCACCATCAGGAAAAATGATCACCACAGCATCCGCCGATTGTGACGGTGCGGAATTAGCATCCGAAAAGATGGCGGACAGCACAAAGCCGGTGGTGAGTTCACCGCCGATACTGAGCACCATAACTTGCTCACCCACTGACGGCGCAGACCAAAAACGCACCCGACCAGTGCGTAGGGTTAACCAATTGAGCTAATCGGTTTCAAGGTTGCCTATTCTGACCCGGCATAATCCGTTGGTGAGATCGACGTCGGAAACGATACCAATACGGATAATGTTAGCCAACAGGCGTTTAAGACCAGCAATGAGGATATTAATGCGACCAGTGTGCCGTCTACGGGCGCGCGGGGCATGTGATGGGTTTTGTGTGAGGGATGGCACAAAGGAAAAAATAAGAGGTATTGGGTAGGATAATAGAAAGGAAGAGCTATTTATTACATGAATTAATCAAAGGATGACTGTAAACAGTCATCCTTTGATTTTAGATATATTTATTAGGCATTATTTTACATGATACAAAAAATACAATCACAATTGTTACTAATGTCAGCTTACCAAAGTGATTAGGAATGAATTCTAAATAGAAAACTGCGAATAAAACTATAAAAATAAATGGAATCGTCGAAAATAATATATTATATAATATCCTTTTCATTACCTTCCCATGCCATTAAGTATATTCACAATTTCGTCAAAACTTAAATTGGCGTTCGAACGTATCTTCTCCATGGCTTTAGAAATAGCCGGATCGATATATACATAAAGCATTTCTATATTATTGATTCGTAATAAATTATAATATCCAAGGTTAATGATTTGCAGCTTCCTGAACTTTGCCATATAAATCAGCAGCATTAATTAAAAACAAACCTTTTTTATTTATTTCCGCTCGAACAATATTCGATACAGAGAGTGACCCAGAAACCGTTTTAGCTATAGAGTAAGCCATTGATTTTTTTGTAGCCATTGAAACTGCGAGATTGGCACCCACATGGGATGAGTGATAAGCAGAACTCTGCGCATTCTCACGCAGCGTATATTTATCAAGGACATACTCGACATAAAGCTTTATCATATCAAAGATAACATCAGATCTTTTGTATATCTCTGATATTGCCTTTATTATTCTTGCATCCTCAGCCTTTATCTCCTGACATTCACTCGCATATTTTTCAAAGAAACAAGATGTATACCAACTGGCTCTCTCTACGCCACTGTATACACTCTCGATTGTTCCCTTGGCAGAATTCATAGTTCCTTTTATCCCACGATCTAGTGAGAGTGATAACATACTATCTGCATTTGGCTTTTCTTTTAAATAAATAGAAGCATTCATTAACTAGCACTCCATTGATTGTTAATAATCGTGTACTATACGTTATAATTATGGATTTTAAATACTACAAAGGAGCTGTATGATGCGATTGGCTAAATTTGGGACTTTTCTCGTTTTATTTGTTATCTTGACCTTCCTTATTCCAGAGGTGCTAGTCTTGGTATTGTCAAGCGATCAGTTTGGCGATGCAATCAGTTATTTTAACTTTCTTAATACGAATATTCTGATAGCGCTCTATTACGAAATGGCTATTCTTGCTCTTATTCTGTCATATCTAATGACAAAAGTGATTTTTTATTTAATGAGAAAAAATAAATAACTTAAGCAGGAATAACTAGTTAGCGATGTGTTCTAATGCCAGATCCCCAATCCATTCACTATCGCCGTCAGTAAAGCCTAGCAACTGGCGGCATTCGTATTTCACTGTTGGCCCGTTCTTTGTGACTTTATCGCGCAAGCCGTAGTGATGCACTTGCGCCAGATTATTGACCTTACCGCTAAGGGTAACGACGGCTTCATCGGCGTTGGATTCGTTTTTGATATAACGGGTGGTGCGCAGCTTAGTAAACATCTTGCGTTTGATACGTTCTTGCTTATCGCGGCGCTTTATTCACTCCATCCTATGATGCATTTAAACATGCATTGAAAAGGGCGGTTTTTTTGTGCCTGAAATCTCATTCCTAAGATGTTCCTAACGTCATTTCCTAACATGATTTTGGTAATCTGAATAAAAGCTCACTTTTTCTGTCCGCCTACCACTGGCACGATTTCTGTTTTTCTATCATATGTTGCTGTTTGAGCCGTATTCTTATGTCCTGAAATGGCTTGCTTCTCTTCGAGCGTTCCCTCTAAATCGGATATTTCCTTTGCCTTTAAATCATGAAACGTGAAATCAAAATCCAATTCAGGAAATGTTTTTGCGGCCAGTAATTTTGCATTGCACCACCGACTACACCTGAGGAGGCAATGCCGCGTCTTCGGGATTTTTGCGCTTATCAGCCGTATAGCTGTGGTATTGCAGTTGCAAATAGCTAAAATGCATCTTGGTGGTTATTTCATGAACAGTTTATGGTGGTGACCAATTTTTGTTGACCACTACTCAGTAGATATTGCTACAAAAAGAGGATGTATTTGTATTGAAGTACACAAACACTCCGCAGAACTGATACTCATTGATTTTATTACCGCCAGAGATATTCAAAGTTTCCTGAATATGTATGTGAATCAATAAATAAAGGTTGGGTGATATGATTTCTATCAGAGTAGCAATAGTGAGTGATGCAACACTGTTACAGGATCTTTTCCTACAGTTAGGGTATCAAACAAAATGTGAAAATCTTGAATCCCAACTTAAGAGGGAAAGCGATAATCGATGCACGTTAGTTGCTGTATCTGGTAAAAATATATGCGGTGTGATTGTTATTAACTTCATTATACCTGTTCATGAAGAGGGTCTTTGGGGCGTAATTTCTGCGCTGGTAATCGATGAAGCATACCGTGGGAAGCGGATTGGCCAGAGACTTCTTACTGAAGTAGAGTCTATTGCAAAAGATAAAATGTGTACGCATATTGAACTTTCGAGTAGCGAAGTTAGAACGAAAGCTCATAAATTCTATGAATCTAATGGCTTTAAAGAAGTCCGAAAGCGTTTTGTTAAGCAACTGAAGTGATAACGCTATAATGATTTTAACGTGACACTGAACTCTTAACGCTCTCTTGAATAGCATAGCCGCCAAGTAAGGCGGCTTTTGACTGCACGCTAGCTGCGAAACGTGAATTGCGGAATCTGTAAGGGGTGATTCGATGAGGTCATTAGCGGGCGGCTGAACACCAAGGGGATATAATGAACTACCTCAGTTCTATTGGTAGCTATACTATTTTAAAATAGGACCATTCCATATAGCTTATATAGATAGTATTGACTAGATTTAAGCTATATCTGATGACCATTGAAGGTAGTAAAGAATGTTTAAGCAACGTTTGTCTGTTATTGCATTAGCGCTGATTGCTTCTCTATCGCTATCTTCAGCCCCTTCCATGGCTAACCCCGGCAATGGGAACGGGAATGGTGGTGGGCACGGAAACAGCGGCGGGAATCACGGGAATCACGGTAATAGTGGGGGCGATGGTCCCGCTAATAAGGGGAGTAAAGCTAAGACAGGGCGTGATAATTTGGTGTCAGTGAATGTAACCTATGACCGCATACGTCCATTGGCTGTTAATTACGGGTTAACTGGGTATCAATCATTACCTCCGGGCATCGCTAAAAATTTAGCCCGTGGTAAGCCACTTCCTCCCGGTATTGCTAAAAAAGCAGTTCCTGCATCTTTACTGGAACAACTACCTTCTTATCCAGGGTATGAGTGGCGTATTGCTGGTAATGACTTAGTGCTTATTGCATTAAGCACGGCCATTGTTGCATCCGTTATAAACGGCGTATTTGATTAAATAGTTAACTAAGAATACGCATCGGCGGCTAAATCTAAGCATCTGCGACCGAGGGCACTGGTCGCAGACCTGCGCCTCGACAAGAGCATGCTGTAGGATGTAATGTCAAAAGCGCTGACGCTGGCTAGGATCAGGGATTTGCAGGTATGGTATGTTGCCAGCCAGTGGCAGTTTTTTGCGCTTAGAATCTGCCCAAATTCAGCATGCTACCAGTCAGTTAAGCGGAGAACAGCGCCCTGTGACTGCGTATCCGCGAGATCACCGACAGGCGAGTGCATTGGCTCCTTGGGTATACATAATACTACGACGTGAGGGCTGGCCGGATATCACTATTAGTTTTCTCTTCGACTGCATTCTTGTCATAAACTTGTCCTTAAGCCCTGTTTCGAAGAGCAACACAGGAAAAATATTTTCGCTGAAAGCAGCCTTAAATCAGGGAAACAGTGTACACCAGACAGATCTCTTACTGAGGACAACGATAGATCCCGAGTTCAATCCCTGTACCTTAGGGGAGCGACAGCGTTAGCGTGGTAGAGCCAGAGACCGCACCAGATGATGTGTAGTTATTTACAATATTCAATATACTGCGGATCTCAAAGTTTGTTGTGCCCGTGGTGACATTTACCTGATTACTCCCCAACGTACCGTTGAGTGCCAGCATAGTGCGTAAAGTCCCCCCCGAGTCAGTGGCAAGACTGAGGAAACCAGTGTTAGGCACGGATAAATTGACTGTACCACTCCCACTTCCGGTACAAACAATGTTGCCTGTGATCGTTTTTATGGCATTGTTAGCGTTATTTTTGATATCAGTAATAGATACATCCCCGTGGGCAATAATAAAACTTGAGGTTGAACCGAAATTACAACTCAGCGGTTGAACTATCGGGGGCGTTTGGCAAGCCAAATTATATTCATTTAATATTCCGTAATCCAGATACCTTACCGTAGGGCATACGTTCTCCCTAACCAGACCGAGTGGTACTCTCAGTTCTACAATGTCCATCAGCCATTGGCTACTATACTGCCAACCATTCCAGGTACATTGTGCGTATGAGTTTGGCCCTGGGTAGCCATATCCTGGATAACCAATATCCCATGATCCACCAGGGTTTGTCGGGGAACCATCACCCATACACAGCACTGGTAATGTAGTTGATGCGGCGTATTTAAATACCACAACCCCATTAGAGACGCTGGAACTGATAAAACCTAACATATATGACGCTTGGCAGTTCGAGGTAAATACCAGCCAAAAAGTGATAAATATATGCAAAAAAATTGGCATTTTTAAGGATGAAAATATAGTCATCGTTCCACCAGTTAATTATCGTGAAAGATAAGATCTGTTAATTAATTAACCTGTAAACAGTTGGTTCCAGGTATTCATTTTAAGAGTCAGAATATTATTATCTATGCCTGCAACTCTTGAGCACCGCGCATTATTCTTCTGTTATAACCGGCTAGAAGTATTCAAGGGTAAACGTGGCTGTGGACGTGAATGATCCCGGACTGATAGTCTGGTTAAGCAGCGCATTAGGTTCTCCCTGAAGATAGGCATTCAGCTTAAGTACATTATTTCCTGCTAGCAGGGCATAATTTTCACTACTTCCCAACGTTAATGCTTGCCCGCTAGGTGTCTCCAGGCCAATTGCTACGCCGCGAACCGTTGAGCCATAGACAATCAAGAATGTGGGTAAATTTGCATTACGCACACCATCAAATGTTATTTTCACCTTATTGGTATGGGTAAGATCGCAAGATTTTAAAAGTAGCTCAAATGGCGTGCCTACCGTCCTCTGATATTTATACAGATATTGTGTATATGTCATACCCATATTGACCGGGATGGTGTCTTTATCAAGGGAGCAGGCAGGCTCAATTAACTCACCGGAAAATGCCATATTGGCCGCAAATACCGAACTGCTGCAGATGAGAGTGCCCGCGAGCAATAAAGCAGGTTTAAAAGAATGTAACCTCATTGCAGCATGCCCCCTTTATGGATAATCAATTGACATCGTTGCTGATGCTGTAAAAGCCTGAGCTGCTAATGTGCTTGCTGGCTTTTTTACCGGTACTGCATAGAGTGCCGGTTTAGTTCCCGCAGGATTAAATGACCAGGCGGTGTTTAAGGTAATGGGTGTTGACCCTAGTTGCAGTTGAATACCTAAATCACTCACCGAGGTTTGTAGGGTTCCAGAGGACGTAAAACTTGTTGCGGTTCCCGAAATCTTCATATTGATCGGAATGGAGGCCTGACAAGTCAGTGTGTATGGCACCTCCATTCTTTTATAGGTTCCATCGACCTGGGTCGTCACGACGTTGCCAAAAGCTACGGTAATTGGCCCCCCGTTATTAATCACACATGGAGCTTCCACTAGGTTCCCGGTGAAAGACATTGCGGCATCAACCGCATGTGCGGAATGACTGATTGCACCCGAAAAAAGTAATGTCAGTACTATGGTGTATTGTTTCATTGCAAACATGCTCCCGTTGTTAATATCTTCCTAAGGGAATTCAACTCTCATCGTTGCACTGGCAGAGTAAAAAACGGCTGCACTCAACGAAGAACCGGTGCGTTTTACCGGCACAGCATACAATTTCGGTGGCGTCGAAGAGTTAAACGGCATGGCATCATTAAAAACCACGGCTGTACCGCCTTCCTTCAACAACTGGATACCCAAGTTTTGATTATTTAATCCAACCGTCGCTAATGTGCCGTTTCCGTACCATGTTGCAGCACTGCTGGTGAGGATGGTCATCTTCAGGTTGGTCGGGGTCGTGCATTTCACTTCATAAGGGATCAGCATTTTTCCGCTAATCCCGTTGACTTGAGTCGTGACCATTTCACCCAAATCCAGTGGGTTGACCTTACTGACGTCAATCGTACAGGGTACTCCCCCCAGGATATTCGCCGTCACAATCAGTGGTTTTATGTCTGTGCTTGCTGCCTGTACTGGCTGTAATAGAGAGAGGTACACCCATAAAATTCGGATAGGGATTACCCTTAGGTTTACCGCTTTTGCAGCGTATCCTTTTAATCCCCACCATCGCGCGGGTAATGCGAGGAATGTCATTTGCATACTCTCTCCTTGCAATACGGAATATTTCCGCATTATTAACTGCGCTTTTCTGGTATCACATGACAAGTCGTCGAAGGGCAACTGAATGTAAGCGCTGGTCTGCCACCGTAATCATTGACATAAGTCAGCACTGGGGCTGAGCCCAGCGTATTTGCACTGATGTTAAGCGTCCCACTATCTTTGGGTGCAACCATCAATGGCTCGAAACCTTTTATACTCCCCGCACCTTTTTTGGCGGCGGCATCGACGATCGTTACATAGTAAGGTGTGGGATTATTGACCTGATACCTATCTCCAATCCGCGTCAGCGTTACCTGCTCTTGCCAAGGATTAGCTTGGTTTGCTGTGGTAACTTCAATGGCTTTTGGGCGGTAGAACAATTTGATACGCGTTTGCAGGGCAATTTGCAGTGTATTTCCCTCCTCACTACGTGGCGGGACTTCACGTAAGTTGAAGTAAAACACGGACTCTCTATCCTGCGGCAATTGTGCGACGGCTGGCAGTGACTGAACCTTTATTTGACTCTTTGCTCCAGGTTCAATCCGTTGCAACGGTGGCAGTACCATCAATGGACTTTTTATCTTTTGACCTTCTGCATTTTCAATCCACCCTTGTGCCAGATAGGGGTACTGTTTATTGTCGTTGCTGACGTTGAGGCTGACAGATTTATCGCCGCCATTAAAAACTACCCGTGTCCGATCGAGTGCTATGGCTGCCAGTGCTGACTGTGACGCCACTGCATAAATCAGTACACTCAACGTTGATATGACACCTACATGCATTTTCATCATTTTTCTCATTAGTAACGTTTTCAATAACCCATCTGTGCTATGTACGGGAATGACACCATCCCTTTCACAGCATGATTAAGATGGCTTGCTTTCTTTCATCTGATGGCAAGGCAGCAATAGCTCCGCCATGGCGTTGTTGGGTAATGTTTGCGGTAACGAAATGACGCACTGGGCGCTACCACTCCAATAAACGGTCAGTTCATCCCCAAGCAAGACCCCACTCAGATACGTGCTCCCCCCATCACCTACCATGCCGGTCGTTTTCTCTTTCCGGTTAACCACGGTTGCACCAAATGGGGGTGACGAACCATCAGCTAAACGGATCAGTGCCATAATTTTCTCACCGGAGGCGACGTCAAAGCGACGATAACCGATAGCGCCTTCGGTCAGGGTGGCCTGGACCACTGAACTGACGACTTCGGTATCGTCCGATAGCCGATTCAGGTCAATGTTGACATTGTCACGGTAGTAACTGGTCATATCGGCCACTACCGCCTTGCCGAAATAGTTACTTCGAGTACGGCCGACGCTGTTACCATAAATAGGAACATTCGGGACACCATCGGTATCCAACAGCAAGCGAGCCCCCCCCATAGAACCGACGCGGTGTAAAGCACCACCTTGCGCTGTCATGGTTGCCCCCCCTTGCAACGACATGCCCAATGAGGTGTAAAGTCCTTGTGAGTAGCTGGCACTGGCACTCATCAACGCACTATCTCCATAGTGGTTATAGAATCCTGCCAGTTTCACGCCATTACGGTCGCCACCACTACTGAGCTGATAATTGTCTTCTTCATTAATTTGGCCAAAATAGCTCACGCGGTGGTCGTTATTTTCTTTAGAGTACGTACTGCTGTAACTTATCGAATCGCCATTTCCCCACGGCAGGGCGAGTGATATAAACGCGCCATCGTCATTGGCATTGTTGTATTGATTACGGTAGGCGTTAAGTGACAAACTAATGTTTTTGAAACGTCCTATATCAAAATAGCGTGCCAAAGACAGGCTATAGCGGTCGTTGTCAGCACGATCCCAATACGTCTGATGTTCATAGTTCAGGTAAGCACTCACCCCTGATTCTATAAACTGTTTGGTTAGTGACACCGTGTACATTTCTTTACTGTTCTTCGACCGAATGCCACCGGAATTACGCATATCCAGAAACTCAGACATGCTCATAAAACCCTCTTGTGAAAAGCGATATCCGGCAAATGCCACTTCACTGTTGTAATCATCAAAGCGTTTCGAATAGCTGAGGCGATACGAATTCCCTGAGAGCGTATTATTTGGTTTAGTCAGGTTTGCACGCGAATGGGTCGCATCAAATGCCAGCGCACCGAATATATTCAAATCGCGACCTATACCTAACGCTTGTGAGTTGTATTTTTCTGCCACCATGCTGCCGCCATAAAGTGACCAGCCGTTACTCACCCCCCATGAAAACTCGCCAGCAGTAAAAACTGAGCCATTGATATTGTGCTGGGCATTGGACGGACGCCCTGCAACCAGTTTGTATCTTAACGTCCCAGCTCTGGTCAGATAGGGGATGTTAGCCGTGCTCATGCTGAAAGATTGCACAGTGCCATCTTGCTCTTCCACGCGCACATCAAGCTGGCCGGAAACCGCACTGTTGAGATCCTGAATGCGAAATGGGCCGGCAGCCACTAACGCCTCGTACAGTACGCGCCCCTGTTGACTGATAATCACTTTGGCATTAGTGCGAGCAATTCCCCGTACCTCTGGTGCATAACCGCGGAGGTTTGGCGGTAACATTCGGTCATCTGTGGTCAGGTTAATGCCGGTAAAACGAAAGCTATCAAAAAGATTAAAATCCAGAAATTGCTCACCTAACGTCAATTGTGCTTTCAGCCGCGCGATCGCTCGGTATGCGTAGAGGCGTTCCCAATCCCAATCCCAGTTCCTGTTGCTTGATTGCCCAGTTCCGGTCTTATGTTCCAGTTGGCTCTGCCAATTGGCGCGCAGCCGCCAGGCTCCCAGATTGCTTCCCAGAACCCCGTTACCGCTCAGGTTCTGGTTTTGGCTACCCTCTTGTTGATTCTGTCGCTGCAACTGGGCATTGATGTTGTAATCCAACAATATGCCAGGGATACCGTTATCCCATCGTGACGGCGGCTCCCAGTTAGCCGCAACATATTCGAGGTAGGCCTGCGGAATACTGATATAAAGTGTTGATGTCGCTAAATCCCCTCGTGCACTCATCCCCTCAAGGCTGCTGACCAGCAAACATTGCCCTTGATGCCACCAACCCAGATTGGCCACAATTGAGGTTTTAAACCCGAGTTGTTCTACTAGCGTGGGAGAAATACAGGCTTCACTGCCTTTCGGGTCATCTTCCGGTGGGTAAAACGGTACGCTCTGTTCTGGTAAGCTCACGTCATTAATCTGCACTGCCATACTGTATTCGCCGGGCATAATGTAACCACTTCGGGAAAACTGGCCCAGATCGATTTGAGTATCTTCTTTTAAATCTAAGACATCAGTATTGAACTGAACATCTTCAGCATTCACCCGACAGTTTCCTCCCCATAAGACAAGGAAAATGAATCCACGTAACAATCGAGACTGAAAGATTGGTAACGAGAAGTAGGGTGAGATCATCATTATCCGTTGACCTTTAATTATATTAATTAATAATCCAACCATTATTTGTTTTACGAACGCGACTGCCGTGCAGGGCAATATCGCCTATCTTTTATAGTTATTAGGTAGTGTCGAAATAAAACAAATTCAGTATTAGTAATAATCTATTTTGAATCGTATAACCGAGGAATAGCCTCCCACTTGTAGTTGCTGTGAGTTACTCACCAGTTGTACATTATATTTTAGGGCCATATCCTCGGAACTGAGTTGCCCGATTGGTAAAGGGATACCTGGGACAGCAATATTCCCTTGACGATCAGAAATTTGTACTGCCACCCCTTTAGCATTTCCTTCGATACCAAATTTTCCATTATCATTTCGACCATCAAAGGTGATTCGGAAAAAACGCCATTCAGGCAGTTGATTATTAATCTGAGATAAAAGGCAGTTCATGAGTTTTATTGTAAATTCCTGGGAAAACCCCTGACCCTCACGGAGGATTCTCTTGGTTGATAAGACTCCCATGTCCAGTGTCTGATCAAAACTGCCGGTATCAATGGAGCAGGGCACATCAATAATCGAACCAGATAGCGTGACTTCTCCAGCCTGGCAGTTTTTGAATAGGGCACTTCCACCTAACATGCACAGCGAAGAAATCATGGCTAAAGTCGACATTTTCCAGAACATACAACGGCTCCATAGCTGACCGTACTGCAAACAGAATAGACATCCATTCGGATGCAGTACGGCCAAGAACTACAAACTACTGTGCCAATTACTCGTAATTCATAATGAAGTTAACTGTAGAGGTAAAGTTGCCTTCCACAATGTCTGAGGCCGCTACACCTGGATTTGGTTTCAGATAGGCGGTGAACTCCAAATCTGTGTTACTGCTTTGAGCGAGTTCTTGCAGGGTGGTTTTTTGACCCAAAATTACTGGTTTACTGGAATAATCAATAAGTTGGATGCTGGCACCTTTTGCTGAACCGGTGATGCCCAGTAAGGTGTTGGTCACCCCTGTACCTGGGTACCCACCTTGAGGACCGGTAAAGGTTACACTTACATTATTGCCTATCGGGGATCCTGGCGCAGGAGTTGACATCGCGAATGAGCAGTTCAATAGTTGAATCTTGAACTTCTGCTCTGGACCACTAATACCGCTAGCTAAGCCAGGTTTAGACACAGCCCCTAACTTCACAGTTTGTTTTACACTGTCAGGATGTATGGAGCAGGGGGTATCAGTGATTGAACCCTCGAAATTAACCTGTCCTCCGGTCGCTGCGTTTGCCAGTGATATAGAACCACACATCAGCATAGTAGCCAGCGCCATCTTATTCATATTCATATTTCATCCTTAAAAGATTCATTAAATTTAATTAAAAGTGGCGGATTCAATTCTAAAGTGCAGAGCTAAGCCGCCTTTCTTTGCCCTGCATACATTACCCAGACTGCCTGCTCCCAAAATTCGTGTGGTCAACCATTCAGGACTGCCTGATAGCGTATTAAATCTTCTTCTGGCATGGTTATCAGGTCCGCTCTTACCTAGATAAACAGCGGTAGGAAGCCGTCGGTGCTCCCATTCAATCCATGCTCATATGGGGCATACTGATAGGGTCGTCAGCCCACATTCGTTACTGCAAATATCAATGAATTTGACGGAAAAGCTCTGCATTACTGCACACCCCAAGCTTTTTCATGGCTGACCGTTTCTGACCACTGATGGTCTTTTCACTTCTGCCCAGAATTTTGGAAATATCTTTTCCCGTAAATCCCTGTTTAAGCAGGTCAATAACAACCGACTCACAGGGTGTAAGTGGCGTAAAGTAATTCGCTGTGGCTGGTGTTGGCCTTTCACGTAATGGTGTTAACGGGTCAACCACCCGAGAGCCTTGCCGGTTTAATACCTGTCTGATTTTGTGCTTAATCTCAGCTTTTTCGTCCGTTTTATACAGGATGCCTGCGACGGCATTGGGCGAAGCAACCCACGGCGAGAAGGCATTTTTTGAACTGGAAATAATGAAAATAGTCAACGGATAGGTCAACTTAAGGTAACTGGCCTGCACAAATACTGAATAAAAAGAGGCAGAATCGGCATCAATAAACGCCACTTGGGTCTTTTCATTTAACTTATCCGTAAGAATAGCTGTCGATTCAAATGGGTATTTCGCCAGAGCTTCATTGATCAAGAGCAACAGGCCGTGCCGAAAGTAATTATCTGTCATTGCTATTGTACAATTAAACATATCTCCACCCTGCGGAATAACCTGCGAGTCAGGTTGTTAAATAAGGCAATGCAATAAGAATATTTAACAGATAAGTTTTATCTGTTACTGAATAGGGCAATAACGGAAGGTGCTAATTAGCAATCATAAATAGCCGACTTCCTGAATATAGAGATTGTGGTGATAGGTCTCAGTAGTAAGCTTTTAACGTAGCTATCACACACATCGCACCTTTTACACGCTTACACGATTTATCCATCCATTCGTACTCATTGCGACAGATTATACAAGTAAACATCATTTTTGCGAAAGATCAGATCGATAACGCAAATTGTGCGATATAAAATTCTAAATAAATATGCTATTACGTGTTTTTACAAAATAAAAAACTATATACTATAAAGTATATAGATCTATAGAATGTATAACGAAACAATTGAAAGATTTAAAACTAAATATGTATTTCATTGTCCCCTCCCTAAAATGATAATAAGAAAACGTCTGTGATAATATGTATTGGCCTGTTTTTTAAACACTGCAACTCGCTACGGATAAATAATCTCTTTGTTTTGTAAGGTGTTATTTTTTTACGCGGTCATATTTTAATGATAAAGATGGCCAATTATGAACCATTATTATTACAATATAACATTTTGATTCCTACAGTTAAAATGTGAAATATCCTACAAAAAAAATATAAATTAAAACATTGTTGGCGCTGTTATTTTGCTTATTAATCATCTCTCGCCTCTCATCTAAAGGCTTACAGAGAAAAAATACTCTGAGTGGTGCTGCTGTTGAACGGCAATTTTGTGCACATTGCGCACGCAGGCTGTATTTTGTTGGCGGAGATACAGCAGTGTGGAGGGGCGGCTTGGCGCATGAGTGGGGGGGGGGCCATCTTAAAGCGTTTTCTGGTCTGCGGTTCACGATATTCCAAATGCCACCAGACAGTTTTTCGGAGTTACCGATATGTGGGCAATATCAATAATGTAAGCATCACTTTAGTTTCTTATTCATAATATAAATTGGATTTACACTACTGCGAGATAGTTCGAAATAAAGCGCGACTTATTTAAGTCAGCCCTATCGATAGCAATATAAAATCTGTTGGGAATGATACGGTCACACGGCCTGTTAATGGGGATTACTCTGGTGGGGAATGGGTTGGGTACGTAGAAACTATTGTTCGATTATAAATGCAAAAGACCGCCACTAGCACCGGGTTACCAGTGGGTACGATGTTTCGTGGCGGAAGAAAAACCGAATCCATAACCTTTTACAGGGTCTTATAGCGTGCTCGCAGGTTGACAGACATGAAAGCGCTGTGGATTTGGCACTGAGATGATTGATCAAAAAATGATCAGTATCAATGAGTTTGAAATGATACATATCACATAACGGCAAGTTTACTGGCTGGTCAGATTGTTTATACGGCAGGGCCCACTCAAGGTATCGGGGTGAGCTATATATGTAGGGTGCATTTAAGCATTACTTTGCTGAATGGTTTTTCAGGGGGGTATAGAAGGATTACAACCTTCGCTTTGATACTTCAACCTGATGAGGTTAAATCAGAAGATAATCATAGGCCATCATTCAGTAATCATCTTCAACGTCTTTAGCGGCTGAGCGAAGGACGAGCCAGATTATCACCGCGATGACCACAACCACACCGACTATTATCAACGTTATCTTCAATTCCCGAATAGCCTTATTCAAAGTGGTACTATTACTCATCGCGGTAGAGTAACGAATAAAATAGCGCATAACGCCCGACATTGCTGGATTGAGCGCGTTTTCTAATCAATTAAGTTGTGTGGTAGCGCTGACAGGGATGCTAGCAGATATTAAAAGCATAATCGATATGCGACATAGCGATTAAGATTTTTGCTTAGCACCGATGGCGGATATCAAAATTGATGAGCAAAGGCCAAGCATATCATCGGGGAATAGGCATTCTGATTAGATCTAGCCTTTATAGACTATTTACCATGGTAAACCGCTTCAATATTGTAACCATCAGGATCGAGAATAAATGCAGCATAGTAGTTTTCATGGTAATGAGGGCGATAGCCTGGTTCCCCATTCGATACTGCACCAGCTTCCATGGCAGCACTATAGAATTGATTGACCTCATTTTTGCTTGCAGCACGGAAAGCGATATGGCTTCTTGGGGTATAAGGAATACCTTGCATGATCCAAAAGTCGCCACCGGGGTCATCCCCATTTGCTGAGATTTTTACACCAAAACCATAAGCATCACCAAGGTTTAGACGTATTTCGTAATTGAGAGGTGCAAGAATGGCGCTATAAAAATCCTTGCTTATTAATATGTTAGTTACATTAAGCCCAGTATGGTCTATCACTTTTTATTCCTTTGGTTAAATGCTAGCCATTAATCTCACCAGAGTATAACTCACACTGAACATCTTATAATTTGATGCTAATCTCAATCCTTATTAAGACATTGCATAACTTGCAGCCAGGCTGTTTCTGTTTCTTTTCCCAACTGTTGGAATACCTGCTGTAGCAGTTGTATTTGTGTATCTGTTAATTGAGATTCAAGCTTTTTACCGGCAGGGGAGAGAGATAACTGCCGCACTCGTTGATCATATTCGGCGGTGGTAACCGTGATTAACTCCATTTTAACTAATTGTTTTAATGGCGCATTAAGCGCTTGTTTACTGATTTTTAAAATTCCCAACAAGGCATTGATGGCGATATCAGGATTGTGTCCGACAAAGTACAAGATGCGGTGGTGCACCCGACCTAATCCTCGCTGGGCCAGTAATTTATCCGGCAGTTCAGTAAATTTCCGATAACCAAAATAGAACTGTTCGATGGCTTGATGAAGTAATAGGTCTTCCTGTTGTGGGGCTTTTTTGGAGGTTGCCATCGGATTTTTATCACAAATTAAAAAAATAATTAGGTCAATGGTATTGACGTAATTGGC
This sequence comes from Yersinia sp. FDAARGOS_228, assembly GCF_002073315.2. Taxonomy (NCBI): domain Bacteria; kingdom Pseudomonadati; phylum Pseudomonadota; class Gammaproteobacteria; order Enterobacterales; family Yersiniaceae; genus Yersinia; species Yersinia sp. FDAARGOS_228. The sequence goes on along the minus strand of NZ_CP020409.2, from coordinate 3,522,188 downwards.
CGCCCAATTTACTGTCCATAAAGGTCAAATGTGTTGACCTTTATGGAAGGACTGCCATGAATAAGACTGTAGTGGATCAGAATAATCGATTTTCCTCACGGCTGCACGATCTTCACCCCTCGCCTATACGGGAAATACTCTCTGTTATTGAACGGCCTGGGATGATCTCATTTGCTGGCGGCTTGCCTGCGGTTGAGAGTTTCCCGCACTTGCATCTGGAAGGAATGCCGCAATCGATGTTGCAATACGGGGCCAGTGAAGGGGAAACAGAATTGCGCAGGGATATTGCGCAGAATTTATGTAAGCGCGGTTTATCTTGCACTGAGGAGCAGGTACTGATTATTTCAGGCTCGCAACAAGGAATTGATCTGGTCGCTAAGTTATTTATTGATGCAGGAACACCTGTCGCTGTTGAGTCGCCCACTTATTTAGCCGCATTGCAGGTATTTCGCTTCTTCGGGGCACAGTTTGTAGCCTATGATTCGGCGCAACCGGATATTGATAAACTTAAAACAGAAAAACCGGCTTTTGCCTACAGCATTCCAACGTTCCAGAATCCAAGTGGTCACTGTCTTGATAGTACGCAGCGAGCGACATTGGCAAAGGCATGTGATGACATTATGTTGCCACTGTTTGAAGACGATCCTTATCATGACCTGGTTTATGATCCGTGCGAGCGAAAACCGGTATGCGCCTTATTACAGCACGCACCGTGGATTTATCAGGGGTCCTTTTCCAAAAGTTTATCCCCGGCACTGCGGTTAGGCTATCTTGTTGCTTCGCCAGAGTTAATTCCCTATCTGACACGGTTAAAGCAGGCGGCTGATTTGCACAGTAGCCGAATCAGTCAATGGCTGGTATTACAACAGTTGCGTGCTCCTAATCATGCTGAGCATATGAATGAACTTGCTGCATATTATAAAAGTCGTCGTGATGCATTTGAGATCTCTTTACAGCGCCATTTTGGTTCTCTTGCCTCTTGGGAGAAACCTGCTGGTGGGCTATTTTTCTGGCTGACGCTTAATCATTGTATTGATACTCGTAAGCTATTGCCTAAAGCACTCGAAAGAAATATTGCATTTATGCCGGGCGAGTCGTTCTTGCCCTATCCGTCAGAAGGCTGTGGCCAGTTACGACTTAACTTCAGTCATGCAACAGAGGAGCAGGCTGATATGGGTTTACAGGTACTAGCAGCGTTGGTGAGAGAGTATTGTTAATATTCTAAAATAGACTACAAATAGAGTGGCGAAAGCTGCAATAACAAAGAAAAATGGTTAATAGGCGGGAGCCATTCCCGCCAATTTATTTCCGGTCATTAAATACGGCTTATACGAAAGGAGGTTGTTTTTTTAGAATTTCATCAATTATATTTAATACACCAGAGTCGTTATTTGATTCGGCCTGATATTTTGCTATTTGTTTAATGTTATCTGGCGCATTTGCCATAGCATAACCAAAGCCTGCGTACTGCAACATCTCAATATCATTACCACCATCGCCAAAAGTGACAACCTCTTGATCAGTTACATTCCACATTTTTTGGAGCAATTTAATGCCATTGGCTTTGTGAATACCCGGTATTATAAGGTCTACAGAACCATGCCCACTTGAGACTGGTGTTACGATACCTGCGAGTTCCTGCTCAATAAATATCATAAAGTCTGCCAGTTTCTCATTGGGTAAACTTATCGCAAATTTGAATGCAGGCTCTGTCACTTGTTCGAAATCATCGATGATTTTGAGACGATGGTAGTATTTACTCATGGTCGTATAGAAATAGTTATCTGAGGAACGCAGCATGTAAGCGCTATTTTTCCCACAAACAATCACATCAAGATAGGGGATGGGTAGTAGCGTTTTTAGCACTTTATTGCCCTTTTCCGCGGAGATTGCACCGCAGAAAATTTCAGTATTTTCGTTACTGACATAAGCCCCATTTTCAGCAACAAAAGCGATTTCATTGGCTATATCAGGGAAAAAGGAAATTAACTGGTAATATTGATTGCCACTGGCAACCACAAATTTTATTCCATTCTCCTTTAGTTGTGAATATTGAGTACTAAACCGCGCCCTATCAAAACTCATTTGATCATTGAGAAAGGTTCCGTCCATATCAACGGCAATTATTTTAATGCTCATATAAATTCCCTCTTTAACATATTGGTTTGATAGAAAATATTTTGGCATAGTCCATTGAAAAAAAAGCTAGCATAATTTTGCTAGCAGGTAAAATTACCATACTCAGTCAAATTTTTATCTTCAAAAAACGGGTTGCCCCACAATCCTGCTACTTTATTTTCGGTAGAGAAATGTTTAGTCAGTGGGGTATTTCAGTTTAAATGCTCCTACTGCTATGACAATAAATGTCAGAGCAACAACGGTGAATGCCGTGTAAAGGTCAGTTAAGTGCGCAATAAAACCGATCAGTGCCGGTCCGCCCAAGATACCGAAGTAACCCAGTGTTGCTACCATGGCGACTGACATGTTTACCGGCATTACTTTTTCCTGCCCAGCAAGAGTGATAAGTACCGGAACAATATTAGCTGCTCCTATACCTACCAGAGCAAAGCCAAGCAATGTGGATTTCCAGTCAGGTATGATGACGGCAATGGCATAACCGATCATGGCGATGACACTGCTAAAAATCAGCACCTGCTTACGTCCCAAAATACTGACAACTTTATCACCAGTAAAACGCATTACAGACATGGTGCCACCGAAAATAGCAAACCCCCAGCCAGCATGTGCTATATCAAGACCACGGTTATTGGTTAGAAATACGCCACTCCAATCTAATACTGCGCCTTCTGCCATAAAACAAATCATGCACATAAGTGCCATTAATATGAGCCGGAAGTTGGGACGTGGTTTTGCTTTGGGTTGTTCATTAGGTTCTTTATGATCGCCAAAAGGGATTAATTCCTTGAAAACGACGGATGTGATTATAACCATTATTGCAACGGCAATGAGTGTTACAGGGAGGGGCATCAAGCCAAGAGTAAATAAAATTGCACCACCGCCAGCACCTGCAATTGAACCCATGCTGAATAAACAGTGGAAGCCTGACATCAGTGGTTTATCCGAGGATTGTTCAACCAGAGAGCCTTGGACATTAACTGCGACGTCCACTAAACCAATACCTGCACCAAAAAGGAATAGACATAATGCCATGAAAGGGAACTGATCAATAATTGCTAATGTGGGCAGGAAAACAGCACTAAAAGCGATGCCTAATAGTATTATTTTTCTACACCCGAAGCGGCCGATCAGTTTTCCAGAGAATAACATAGCGAGCAGGGAGCCCGTTCCCAGGCAAAGCAATAACATCCCCAAAGAACCTGCATCAAAATGAAGTCTATTCTGTGCATAGGGTACTAACGATGCCCAAAGGCCCATTGCAAATCCGGCTACAAAGAATATTGAGCGTGTCGATGTGCGCTTAGCCTGTGTATCCAGAGGGTAGTCGATGACATTGCTAGACATTTAAGCACCTTTTTCTGGTCAGTGGCAGCATGCAAGTAATGAGTACAAACCACTTAATAAAAGACTTATATTAAGTTATGAAATATACAATGGACACATGGCCTGTCAAGAACATTTTTGCCTATTAAGGTGGTTTACAGACTAGAGAGCAGGGGATACGGCGGTTAAGATAGCCTGAAGGCGCGAAAGGGGGTTCTAGAAAATTTTATCATCATAGATACCGGTGGGCACTAGATCTCAAATACCCGAAAATTATTGTAGGCATCAAGAGTGTATTCTGATATTCCATTGTGATAATCGTATTTAATGTCGTCGCGATAGACAAAACGGGGTATGTGTTTGCAATCAAATTTTTTGAGTAATTGAGCCGATAATTCTGCAATACAATTCTGACTGATATGCTCCCCCGAGATAGCTATGGTTACAGGGTTAATCATGGCGATCAACGATGAAGTAATATAAATAAGTCTTTGTTGCACCAGTTCATAGTGAGAATTTATTTTGCTTCCCAAATTGTCATAAAATGGCAGTTTCGACACTTCACCTGCAAATTGGCTTGCACCACGCAGCATTTTACCTGAAATAACAATGCCACAACCGGCACAATGTCTCGGCGGCATAAAAATATAGGCGATAGGCTCATTTATATTACGGCAGTGATTACGATAAAAGCCAAATGCGGTATAATTCATGTCATTTCCAACCTGAACAAAAACACCGAATCGGTTACTTAATAATTCAGTTATTGCCAATCCCTCCAGGCAGGTAATATCGCAAGTAAGTATTTTTCCATCCACAATAACTCCGGGCAGACCTAAGCCTATTGCTTTGATATTACTGAATTTATCTGCGAATTCTTGGATTTGCGCGAGTAACGTATCTTCAGTTAAATCAGTATATATTTTATCGTGCTCTACAATAGTTTTACCATCTGCAGATCTTAGGGATGACGATATAACGCCGGAGGTATCGTTCCCTTCAATATAAATGCTTAATATGCTAAAGTAATTTGAATTATATATATAACGCTTTGCTGGCCGACCACCACGTGATTCATCAATGGATTCTTCAATGATTTCACCCTTTGAGCATAATTCATTCAAAATGGTGCCGCATGTAGCCAAACTTAATCCAGTTTGAGCAGATATATCGCCTTTGGTTGCCGATGACAGCGATTTTAATGTGCTCGCAACCAGCATGATATTTTTTTGTTTCATCTGCCGAGTGGTATTAATCGGTATTGTGGTCATTTTGTTCACCAATGATTCAACTGAAATAAATATAACATGTTCGTTTTTATGAAGAAATAATTATCATGGCATTTACCTGTAGGACGTGGCGATTAAACTTTGCTATTAATACCCTTGACCCTACAGGGTGTTGACCAGATACAGCTAAAATTTCCGGTATGGAAAGTGGTGACGTATTTAGGTGCTTCAGCCGTAACCGAATGAATAAAATCTGTGGTTGGGCGACAGACTCTTGTTGATAGGGTTGCTAACATGGTGCATATACCGGACAAAGGAGAAGTACAACGATGGAAAATCGCATCACTTTAGCGCGAGTTTACGATGTTCAGCCACCATATCAAGCTAATACTTTTCTGACTGATCGGCTGTGGCCGCGAGGCATTAGCAAAACCCGCCTGCTAGGGGTGGTATGGTTAAAAGAAGTCGCACCAGAAAATGCATTACGAAAATGGTTTCATCAATGTTTAGATTGGCCAGAGTTTGTGGTGCGTTATCAGGCCCAGCTTGATAGCTCAACGGCCTGGCAACCTTTACTGGACGTACTGAAACAGCAGCCAATTACGTTACTGTATGGCAGTCGTGATGCGCAACAGAATCAGGCGGTGGTGTTGCGTGATTTTCTGCTTAGCAAGTTATAGTATTTTCTCTTGTAATACCCATACTGCGGCTTCAACCCGTGATTTCAGCTTCATTTTTTTCAACAGATGTTTGACATGAACTTTAACGGTGCTCTCTGCAATCAGTAGTTTTCGGGCAATGGTTTTATTCGGTAATCCTTTGGCAATGAGCTTCAGGATGTCGCGTTCGCGTGGGGTGAGGGTGTTAATATCGCGCTCATTATCAGACCGATTCTCGCGTAGGTTGATCGCCAGTATCGACATCAATGCGTCGCTAAGAACCATTTGCCCTGCTGCCGCATCATACAATGAGACCAACAAATCTTCAGGATCCATATCTTTTAGCAGATAACCATCGGCCCCGCGTTTTAAGGCACTGATGACATCATCTTGATGGTCAGAAACGGTAAACACAACAATTCGCCCGGATAGTGGCTGCTGACGCAATCTATCCAGTGTTTCCAATCCATTCATGCCTGGCATGTTTAAATCCAGCATGATCAAATCAGGATCAAGATTGGTGGCGAGAATAATGCCCTGAGCACCGTTACTGGCCTCACCTGCGATGGATAATCCAGGTGCCATGCTGATTAATTGCTTAATACCGTGCCTTAGCATCGGATGGTCGTCAATCAACAGAATGGTCGCGGCGTCTTGTTCACTCATGAATAATTCCTGTAGCTGAGAGGGTAAATACCTCGAACGGAATGACTTATCGATATTCTTCCTCATACTTGGCTATTACCCCATAACCAATAGGGAGTACTCCCTAATAGCCAGCAGGTGTATTACTCAGTTTCAAGAAAATATTCGCATCGGCAACCAAATGAAAATAGGCTATTTTTTGCCAAAAAAGCCACTACCCATAAATGATGTGTGGTTATTGTTAGCTGAAAGTTAACTTCACATCCTCTTGATGTAAATCAACTTTGTAATAGCCTCTGGTGCCTAGGGTGACGCATTACTTCCCGTTTGTGGTCACCCTGACTGAGGTTTTTATGTCGCACTCTCCGACGCCATTAACTAACTCATCACCTTCAGCTATCCCGACAAAATTGGCCGGTGGCCAATCAATACAGCAGTGGTACCCGGAAGATCCACAGTTCTGGCAACAGGTAGGGCATCGTGTCGCCCGGCGAAATTTGTGGATTTCAGTACCGGCATTGTTACTGAGTTTCTGTGTCTGGATGCTGTTTAGTGCGGTTGCAGTAAATCTGAATAAAGTGGGCTTTAACTTCACCACCGATCAATTGTTCATGCTGACAGCATTACCCTCGGTATCGGGGGCGCTGTTACGTGTTCCATACTCGTTTGTTATACCGGTCTTTGGTGGCCGTCGCTGGACGGCTATTAGCACACTGTTTCTGGTTATTCCCTGCCTTTGGTTAGGTATCGCGGTACAAGACAGCGATACCCAGTATGGAACATTTGTATTGATTTCATTGTTGTGTGGTTTTGCTGGTGCGAATTTTGCCTCCAGCATGGCTAATATCAGTTTCTTCTTCCCGAAAGCAAAACAGGGGGGAGCGTTGGGCCTCAACGGGGGATTGGGGAATCTTGGCGTCAGTGTGATGCAGCTTATCGCCCCTATGGCTATTTCAGTTGGGGTGTTCAGTGCTTTTATGGGGAGTGGCTATCCGCAAGCGGATGGTAGCCAGCTCTGGTTGCAAAATGCCGCCTATATCTGGATCCCATTTTTGCTGATATTCAGTGTGGCGGCCTGGTTTGGGATGAATGATTTGTCTGCTGCCAAAGCTTCGATCATCCAGCAATTACCGGTCCTAAAACGTGGGCATTTGTGGATTTTGGCCGTGTTATACCTGGCAACTTTTGGCTCATTCATTGGTTTCTCAGCTGGATTTGCTATGTTGGCAAAAACACAATTCCCTGATGTCGTTATCCTGCATTACGCCTTCTTCGGCCCGCTATTGGGTGCACTGGCTCGCCCGATGGGTGGTGCGCTTTCTGATCGCTTTGGCGGCATTCGCGTCACCTTAGTCAATTTTATCCTGATGGCAATATTTGCGGCATTACTCTTCCTCACCTTACCGGGTGCCAATGTTAACGGCTCCTTCTTTGCCTTTTTTGGCGTATTCATGCTGCTGTTTCTGACGGCGGGACTGGGCAGCGGATCAACGTTTCAGATGATTGCGGTGATCTTTCGCAAGCTAACTGTCGATCGGGTGACCCTCGCGGGGGGGAGTGATGAACAAGCGCAGCACGATGCCGTTAGAGAGTCAGCGGCGGCACTGGGTTTCATCTCAGCCATTGGCGCTATCGGCGGTTTCTTTATTCCTAAATCTTTTGGTACGTCGCTGGCCCTGACCGGTTCACCGGCCGGCGCGATGAAGCTATTCGTGGTTTTTTATGTGGTTTGCGTATTGATCACCTGGTTTGTCTACGGGCGCAAGCTTAACGCGGGTATGGCGACCAAAAAAACACGTTGACCGGTACGGTCCGATAAATAAGCAACATTGAGCAATGTTAATCCACTTATAAAAATAAACAGGGCTGTTATGTCCCCAATCAGGAGATCTCCCGATGAGCAAATTTCTTGACCGATTTCGTTATTTTAAACAACTTGCTGAGCCTTTTGCACAAAGCCATGGCCAGACACTGGACACCAATCGTGATTGGGAAGATGGCTATCGTAGCCGTTGGCAGCATGACAAAGTGGTACGTTCAACTCATGGTGTGAATTGTACAGGTTCATGTAGCTGGAAGATTTATGTCAAAAATGGTTTGGTCACTTGGGAAACCCAGCAAACTGACTACCCGCGTACCCGCCCGGATTTACCTAATCATGAACCCCGTGGCTGCCCACGAGGAGCCAGTTACTCCTGGTATTTGTACAGTGCTAATCGGCTGAAGTACCCGATGATGCGTAAGAATCTGTTGCAATTGTGGCGTGCCGCCAAAGTGCTGCACAGTGATCCGGTGGATGCATGGGCTTCAATTGTTGGTGACAGTGTACAATCAAAGGATTACAAGCAAGCCCGCGGCCGGGGAGGTTTTGTCCGTTCGAACTGGCAGGTAGTGAATGAACTGATTGCCGCCGCTAACGTCTATACCGCCAAACAGTATGGGCCAGATCGGATTATCGGTTTTTCACCTATTCCGGCAATGTCGATGGTTTCCTACGCGGCGGGTGCGCGCTATCTCTCGCTGATCGGCGGTGTTTGCCTCAGTTTTTATGACTGGTATTGTGATTTGCCTCCGGCATCACCGATGACCTGGGGTGAGCAAACTGACGTGCCAGAATCCGCTGACTGGTACAACTCATCCTACATTATTGCCTGGGGGTCAAATGTTCCGCAGACCCGTACACCTGACGCCCACTTCTTTACCGAAGTCCGTTACAAAGGGACCAAAACTGTAGCAGTGACGCCGGATTATGCAGAAGTCGCTAAATTGTGTGATCAATGGCTGAATCCGAAACAAGGAACAGACAGTGCCATGGCTATGGCAATGGGGCATGTGATCCTCAATGAATACCATCTACAACGACAAAGCAGCTACTTTGTTGAATACATGCGTCAGTACACTGACATGCCGATGTTGGTATTACTTGAGCCTCGTCATAGCGGCGATTATGCCGCCGGGCGGTTACTGCGCGCCGCCGATCTGGTGGATAATCTGGGAGAGGGGAATAACCCAGAATGGAAAACCATTGCCATTGACGGCAACAGCGGGCAGTTAGTCGCGCCGCAAGGATCTATCGGTTATCGCTGGGGTGAGAAGGGCAAATGGAATCTTGAGCAGCGCGATGGCAAAACGCAGCAGGAAGTCTCATTGCAACTCAGTTTATTGGGTCAACATGATGCTATTGTTAACGTCGGATTTCCCTACTTTGGTGGCGAAATCAGTGAGAATTTTCAAAGTGTTGCACTTGAGGAAGTACTGCAACACAAGTTGCCGGTAAAACGGTTGCAATTAGCCGATGGCAGTGAAGCACTGGTGACCAGTGTTTATGACCTGATGATGGCAAACTATGGCCTGGATCGTGGTTTGGTTGATGACAACTGCGCCAGTAGTTATGACGATATAAAAGCTTATACCCCTGCCTGGGCTGAAAAAATTACTGGCGTTGCACGTCAGGATATTATCCGTATTGCGCGTGAATTTGCGGATAATGCAGAGAAGACCCATGGCCGTTCGATGATTATCGTCGGGGCCGGTATTAATCACTGGTATCACATGGATATGACCTACCGTGCACTGATTAATATGCTGATTTTCTGCGGCTGTGTTGGGCAAAGTGGTGGCGGTTGGGCGCACTATGTGGGGCAGGAAAAACTGCGACCACAAACCGGCTGGTTACCTTTGGCATTTGGCCTCGATTGGCAGCGCCCACCGCGCCATATGAACAGTACGTCATTTTTCTATAATCATTCCAGTCAGTGGCGTTATGAGACCGTCAGTACCACCCAATTGCTCTCTCCGTTGGCCGACAGTTCGCGCTTTAGCCCAAGTCTGATTGACCTTAATGTGCGCGCCGAACGTATGGGGTGGTTGCCTTCGGCCCCGCAACTGAATTGCAATCCATTAACCCTTGCCGCCAGCGCCCAACAAGCCGGTCAAACACCGGTGGAATATACCGTCGATAGCCTTAAAAATGGGTCACTGAGATTTGCCGCCGAACAGCCTGATGATCCACAAAACTTCCCACGAAACTTGTTTGTCTGGCGTTCCAACCTACTGGGTTCCTCCGGTAAAGGGCATGAATATATGCTCAAGTATTTGTTGGGTACGGAAAATGGTATTCAGGGTAAAGATCTGGGCCAGCAAGGTGGGGTGATGCCGGAAGAGGTTGAATGGCAGGATCAGGGGGGGGAAGGCAAACTGGATTTAGTTGTGACATTGGATTTCCGCATGTCCAGTACGTGCCTCTATTCAGACATCATTTTACCCACCGCAACCTGGTACGAAAAAGACGACATGAATACCTCGGATATGCATCCGTTTATTCACCCGTTGTCTGCGGCGGTAGACCCCGCCTGGGAGTCTAAAAGTGACTGGGATATCTACAAAGGTATTGCCGAAACCTTCTCTCGCGTTTGCGTCGGCCATTTAGGTCAGGAAACTGATGTGGTGACCTTACCCATCCAGCACGATTCGCCAGCCGAACTGGCACAGCCATATGGTGTGAAGGACTGGAAAAAAGGTGAATGTGAGCTGATACCGGGCCAAACCGCGCCGCACATTTTGGTGGTCGAACGCGATTACCCAGCAACCTATGCTCGCTTTACTGCCTTGGGTCCTCTATTGGATAAATTAGGTAATGGCGGCAAAGGGATTAACTGGAATACTCAGACTGAAATTGATTTCCTCAAAAAACTTAACCATACCCAGCCTGACGGCCCTGCCGCCGGACGACCAAGAATTGATACTGCTATTGATGCCGCAGAGGTGATTTTATCCTTGGCCCCTGAAACCAACGGCCAGGTGGCGGTAAAAGCCTGGCAGGCTTTGGAACAACTTACCGGTCGCCAACATGCCCACTTAGCACTGAATAAAGAAGATGAAAAGATTCGTTTTCGCGATATTCAGGCGCAACCGCGCAAAATCATTTCCAGCCCAACCTGGTCTGGTTTGGAAGATGAGCATGTTTCCTATAATGCATGTTACACCAACGTTCATGAGTTGATCCCGTGGCGCACCCTTTCAGGCCGGCAACAACTTTATCAGGATCATGAATGGATGCGTGCTTTTGGTGAGAGTTTGCTGTGCTATCGCCCGCCAATAGATACCCGTGCGGCTCAGCCTTTGCTTAATAAGAAGCCGAACGGTAACCCAGAGAAAGCACTTAATTTCCTGACACCACATCAGAAGTGGGGCATTCACTCAACGTACAGTGACAACCTGTTGATGCTGACATTGTCGAGAGGTGGCCCTATCGTTTGGCTGAGTGAAGATGATGCCAAAGATCTACTGATAGAAGATAACGACTGGATTGAGGCGTTTAACAGCAATGGCGCATTAACTGCTCGTGCTGTTGTCAGTCAGCGAATTCCGTCAGGCATGACCATGATGTACCACGCGCAGGAGCGCATTATTAATATCCCCGGTTCTGAAATTACCGGCCAACGTGGTGGTATTCATAACTCAGTCACCCGTATCAGTCCGAAACCAACCCATATGATTGGTGGATATGCGCAATTAGCCTACGGCTTTAACTACTACGGCACGGTAGGGTCCAATCGCGATGAATTCGTGGTGGTGCGCAAGATGAATAAGATTGATTGGCTGGATGACGAACAGCAGAACGAGAGCAAAACCGGGGGCAAACTATGAAAATCCGTTCACAAGTTGGCATGGTTCTGAATCTGGACAAATGCATTGGCTGTCATACCTGTTCAGTAACCTGCAAAAATGTTTGGACCAGCCGTGAGGGTATGGAATATGCCTGGTTTAACAACGTTGAAAGCAAACCGGGACTGGGTTATCCGCACGATTGGGAGAATCAGGATAAATGGAAGGGAGGCTGGATCCGCAAGATTAATGGCAAACTGACCCCGCGCATGGGGAGCCGAGTCGGTGTCCTCGCCAAGATATTTGCTAACCCTGATGTGCCAGCATTAGATGATTATTACGAGCCTTTCGATTTTGATTACCAGCACTTGCACAACGCACCTGCTGGGAAACATCAGCCAGTAGCTCGCCCGCGTTCGCTGATTACGGGTCAACGAATGGAGAAAATCGAGAATGGTCCTAACTGGGAAGAGATCCTGGGCGGAGAATTCTCTAAACGTTCCAAAGACCAGAACTTCGCCCATATTCAGAAAGAGATGTATGGGCAATTTGAACATACCTTCATGATGTATTTGCCACGTTTATGTGAACACTGCCTTAACCCCGCCTGTGTCGCAACTTGCCCTAGCGGGGCAATTTATAAACGCGCTGAAGACGGTATTGTGCTGATTGATCAGGATAAATGCCGCGGCTGGCGTATGTGTCTGACCGGTTGCCCGTATAAAAAAATCTATTTCAACTGGAAAAGCGGCAAGTCAGAGAAGTGCATTTTCTGCTATCCGCGTATTGAGTCTGGTGAACCGACCGTTTGTTCAGAAACCTGTGTGGGGCGCATCCGTTATCTGGGGGTACTGCTGTATGACGCGGATGGCATTGAACAAGCCGCTGCGGCTACTGATGAGAAGAACCTCTACCAACGGCAAATGGATATCTTCCTTGATCCCCATGATCCGCTGGTGATTGCCGAAGCGCAGAAACAGGGTATTCCCTTAAGTGTCATTGAGGCTGCTCAACGCTCCCCAGTTTACAAAATGGCAGTGGAATGGAAATTGGCGCTGCCGTTGCACCCCGAATACCGAACCTTGCCGATGGTATGGTATGTCCCGCCGTTATCGCCCATTCAGTCAGCGGCAGACTCTGGTGCGCTGCCCCACAGCGGCGTGCTACCGGATGTGGAAAGCCTGCGTATCCCGGTACAGTATTTGGCCAACTTACTGACTGCCGGTGATACCCAACCGGTATTAATGGCACTGAAACGGATGTTGGCAATGCGGCACTATAAACGTGCTGAAACCGTTGAGGGTAAAACCGATCTCAGTGCACTGGAGGCGGTTGGACTGACGGAGGCTCAAGCGCAGGAGATGTACCGCTATCTGGCGATTGCTAATTATGAGGATCGCTTTGTCATACCATCCAGCCACCGTGAAATAGCCCGTGACGCGTTCCCGGAAAGTAAGGGGTGCGGTTTCAGTTTCGGTGATGGTTGCCATGGCAGTGACAGCCGTTTCAATTTGTTCAATAGCCGCCGCATTGATGCCGTTGATGTCACACGTAAGACTGACCAGGGGGCCACTCATGATTAGTTTGAGAATAATTTCACGTTTGCTGGAATACCCAGATGTTGATCTGTGGCAAAACCGGCAAGAACTTGTTGAGGCGCTCGACAACGCCGACGAACTCACGACGGAACAGGCTCATCTGCTCAGGCAATTTATCAACACATTATGTCAGAACGAATTGCTTGAGTGTCAGGCTAGCTATTGTGGCTTATTTGACCGGGGACGAGCCACCTCACTGTTGTTATTTGAACATGTGCATGGTGAGTCGCGCGATCGTGGTCAGGCCATGGTGGACCTCATGGCACAGTATCAACGTGCGGGGTTAGTACTCGACTGTAAAGAGTTGCCTGATTTCCTGCCTCTTTATCTTGAGTATTTGGCTAATCAGCCAGCGCAGGATATCACCTTGGGTTTGCAGGATATCGCACCCATTTTGGCGCTGCTGGGGGCACGGTTACATCAGCGGGATAGCGACTATGCCCAGTTGTTTGATCTGCTGTTAGTGCTGTCTGGCAGTGCTATCCGCAGTGAAAATCTTGGCGATAAAGTAGCGAGTGAAAGCCGGGATGACACAGCCAAAGCACTGGATGCGGTATGGGAAGAGGAGCAAGTGAAATTCCTCGGCACACAGGGGTGTGCATCAACTCAACAGGGGATGCCGCCAAAATACGTTGCTGATGCCGTACTACCACAATATCTCAGTATTCAGTCTGCATCAGAGGGCAAAAAAGTCGTTCAGTCCCATTTGGTGGCGGACAATAAAGGAGCCATCTTATGAGCTTTCTGAATAAATTCTTTTTTGATATTTATCCTTACATGGCTATGGTGATTTTCTTTGTGGGCAGTTGGTTGCGCTACGACTATGGGCAATATAGCTGGCGAGCAGGTTCCAGTCAGATGTTAGATAAGAAAGGTGTATGGCTGGCATCTAATTTATTCCACATCGGTATTCTGGGGATATTCTTCGGCCATGTGCTGGGTATGCTGACACCACATTGGATGTATGAATCTTTCTTACCGATAGAGATAAAACAAAAAATGGCGATGATTGCTGGCGGTGCTTGCGGTCTTATGATGTTAGTCGGTGGTGCCATGTTGCTACACCGCCGCTTGACTAACGCCAGGATCAGGGCAACCAGTACCCGGGTAGATATCCTGATTCTGATATTGCTGGTGGTGCAAGTTAGCTTGGGGCTACTGAGTATTCCGTTTTCCGCTCAGCATATGGATGGTAGCGAAATGATGAAATTGGTCGGTTGGGCGCAGTCAATTGCGACTTTCCGCACCGGTGCCTCTGGCTATCTGACGGATGTAGCCTTGATTTTTAAGTTGCATATTGTTTTGGGATTGACTCTTTTTGTCTTGTTCCCGTTCTCACGCTTGGTACATATCTGGAGCGTACCCATCGAATATTTAACTCGCCGTTATCAACTGGTACGTAACCGCCACTAAGCGTATCGATCCAGCCCGTAGGTATCGTGCTATCGACCTACGGGCTAACGATGGGCTTTAACTGGTGGAGTTTTGTTCGCGTAACTTAGCCAGAGCCACTTCTGAAGCGCTTATATCTTCCCGCGGGCGCTGTTTGGGCATTGTATCTATCGGTGCAGCAGCGACCTCAGTGGCGCGTTTACGTAAGCTAAACCAACCAGCAACCAATAATAGGGCCACCACCGGTAATGTGGCTATGGTCCAAGTCCCATTTGGATAGTCAAAAGCCATCATCACTAAAACACCCGCCAGGAAAAATAGTGTTAGCCAGGATGTGACTGGCGCACCGGGCATTTTAAACGAGACAGGTTTTGCCGTTCCCTGTTTTATTGCCTGACGTAATTTCATCTGACAGACGATGATAAATGCCCATGAGCTTATTATGCCCAAAGAGGCAATATTAAGAACAATTTCAAATACCTGTGATGGTACCAGATAGTTAAGTAATACCCCGAAGACATAGATACCCACCGTAACCAATATGCCGGCATAGGGAACAGATTGTGGGCTCATTTTAGACATAAATTTAGGTGCTGATCCGCCCATGGATAATGAGCGCAGAATTCGTCCTGTAGAGTAAAGCCCAGAATTTAAACTGGAAAGTGCAGCAGAGAGCACCACGATATTCATAATGGTCCCGATATAGGGGACGCCTAAATTACTGAAGAATGTAACGAAAGGGCTTTGACCTGCCTGATAAGCATTCCATGGTAGTAGGCACACCAACAGCACCACGGAACCGACGTAAAAGAGCCCAATCCGCCAAATCACACTATTAATGGCTTTTGGCAGCATTTTTTCTGGGTCTTTACATTCACCGGCCGCCGTACCAATTAATTCAATACCAGCAAAGGCAAATATCACCCCTTGAACCAGTATCAGCGCAGGTAATAGCCCGTGAGGGAACAACCCGCCATTGTCGGTGATTAAGTTTAGACCAGAAGAGTGCCCGGCAACACTTTGCCCTGTGCCGAGGAAGACCACACCGACCACCAGAAAGATTGAAATGGCTGCGACTTTGATCAACGCAAACCAAAATTCCATTTCTGCAAACCATTTAACGCCAATCATATTCATGGTGGCGACAATTGAGAGTGCGCCCAGCGCAAATAACCATTGGGGAACATCAGAGAAGGTTCCCCAATAGTGCATATAAAGAGCTACTGCGGTGATATCGACGATCCCGGTCATTGCCCAGTTGAGAAAATACATCCATCCGGCAACATAGGATGCTTTCTCACCGAGGAATTCGCGGGCATAAGAAACAAAGCTGCCACTGGTTGGGCGGTGCATAACTAATTCACCGAGCGCTCTAAGAATAAAAAACGAGAAAATTCCACATACCAGATACACTAAGGCCAGTGCAGGGCCAGCCATTTGCAAACGGGCACCGGTACCCAAAAATAAACCCGTACCAATAGAACCGCCGATGGCTATCATTTGTATATGACGCCGCCCCATACTTTTGTGATAGCCCGTTTCATGAGAATCTAGCCAGCGTTTTTTAGCGGCTTGATGGGCCTCCACAGTGTTTTTTCCTGACATCATAGCTTTCCCTATTTTCCTGTCTGTCGTGCAATCATCGTGAATGTATTACAGCAACTGATTGCTAAAGGTTAATGCATAAATAGCGTCTTAGCGCCTTCGGTTATTATGGTTTTTATTGCTGCCACTGGATTCTGGGAGGGCATGCTATCGTTTCTATCGAGATGAGGCAAAAAAATATTCACTTATAAATTATTTTTTTTGTTCTATTACTGTAATCAGTAATTGCAAGTGAATGGTTAATTTATGTGCAGTGGGAATGCCTCGGTGCTCATGTATTGGTTGTATTTATAGGATGAAAAGTAAAAAAAACGTAACTCATTGTTACGCCCGTGAAAATAGAAGAATTACTTCCCGAAAATATATCTTGACTACATATAATTTAGCTCTAAATCATTTTCGTACTGAGTTTATTTTTTAAGACTATTTCTTGACATAGAATTGCAACTTATCTTATTAAAGATAAAAATCAGATATGGGTTTTATAGATATTTATTTGTGAATTTATAATTTATTTTTATGTAGCACAGTTAATATTCAGTATGATATTTATCTAGCAACTAGATTGTTGTATTAACGCGAGTCCATCTAATAGGTAAGTTGCAGAAACTCTTAATTTGTAAGATCGTGGGTTAGCGCTCAACGTGGAAAAGGGCAGTGGAATCCAGTCACTGGGCGGTAGGATTTTGTCGCAGTCAACTAATCATTCATTTAGTGTGTATCACAGGTTCACCAATAGACGAAGAGTAGCACCAAATAACAACAGGTCGTATTCAGTGTGGGTTTGTCTGTCAGCGACTGAAAAGTATAACAGACAAATCTCATCATCTTCAGATTATTTAATTACAAAACACCAAGTTAAGTTAATTAAAATAAACTTGACGATATCCTCGCAAATACAATATATCGCCACGGCTTAACTGTTTTTTTATTTTAAAGAGAGTGGTAGTTTGCCATTCTATATTCACATTTTAATCTTTTGTGTTGTTTTTAACATCAATGATGATTTTTGAATGCCAGATTGGTGGATGTTTCTCAGAGAAACATCAGTCAAAAGAATATCAAACCACTATAACTGGCTAAAGCAGTAGATCCATTACCTCCCGTTCCTTAGGTGCTACCCAACAGTAGGTCTAAAATGAAAAAAATAAATCAGGATATCGCTCTTACTCCCGTTGATGAGATTGACATGACGGGGAAACCTGCAATCAAGAGATTTATTGCGCATGTAAATCAAATGAGCATAAATACTATGCCAATGGCATTATTTATGACTATTTCAGCCATTGTATTCATTTCGGCTTATGCGAGCTATTTACCGAAAAACATGATTGGTGGCCTGGCCGTGATCATGACAATGGGCTTTGTTTTATCACATATTGGCCGTCATATACCTGTGTTGAAAGATATCGGTGGGCCAGCTATTTTGTGTTTAATGGTACCCTCGGTTTTGGTTTACTTTGGCATTTTCCAAACTAACACCTTGGATACGGTCCACTTGCTGATGAAAGAGGCGAACTTACTCTATTTTGTCATCGCCAGTCTGGTGGTTGGTAGTATTCTCGGGATGAACCGTGTGGTGCTTATTCAGGGGATGACCCGGATGTTTGTCCCGCTGGTGGTGGGCACCATTACGGCGGTGGTTACGGGTTTGTTGGTCGGTAAACTATTTGGTTTTACCCTTTATCACACCTTCTTCTTCATCATTGTACCTATCATCGGTGGCGGTATTGGTGAGGGTATCTTGCCATTGTCGTTGGCTTATTCGGCTATCCTTGGGCAAGCTCCTGATGTGTATGTTGCTCAACTGGCACCGGCTGCGGTGGTGGGGAATATTTTCGCTATTATTTGTGCCGGGGTGCTGGCTCGCATTGGTATGCGCCGTAAGGATCTCAATGGCGAGGGGATGTTAATTCGCTCGGCACAAGATAACGCAGTGTTCACCGCCCAAGAAGCGCCAAAGCAAGCCGATTTCCAACTGATGGGTGGCGGGCTACTGATGACCTGTGCTTTCTTTATTGTCGGGGGCTTGTTTGAAAAGATTGTTCATATTCCCGGCCCGGTGCTGATGATTCTAATTGCGGTGATGTGTAAATATGCGCAGGTTATTCCGTCGAAAATGGAGCAAGGCGCGCACAGTTGGTATAAGTTTGTCTCCACCACACTGGTGTGGCCGTTGATGATTGGGTTGGGGATGCTGTATGTCCCACTGGAAAGTGTCGTCGCCGTATTCTCTGTTGGTTACGTGGTGGTGTGTGGTGCCGTGGTGTTGTCGATGGCCGCAGTCAGTTTTATTATTGCGCCCTATCTGAATATGTACCCGGTTGAAGCCTCTATCGTCACCAGTTGCCACAGTGGGCTTGGTGGTACAGGGGATGTCGCTATTTTGTCCGCTTCGAACCGGATGTCACTGATGCCATTTGCCCAGATAGCAACCCGTATCGGCGGCGCATCTACCGTCATTGGGGCTACGTTACTATTGGGTTGGATTATGTAAATAATCGCCCAATAAGACTGACGTCATCAGCGGCATCCCTTAACGGATGCCGCTTGTTTTTTATGAAGACAGTTTTTGCGTGTGTTGTTTTATAAAAACAGGTTCCGGGCAGCGCGGCTCATTACTGGCAATACTGCTTTAATACTTCTTGCTGGCTGGGTAGCAACTTGTAGAGATAAACTGGCCGACCTGTCGCACCGTAAAGTACCTTAGTACTCAAAACTTCAGTATCAGAAAGGTAAATCAAATACTTGCGGCAAGAAACTCGTGAAATACCAATGGCGTTCGCCATCTGCTCGGTTGAAAATTCCCCATCCTGCATACCCTGAATCCATTCACACACTGTGCGCAGTGTTTGTGCTGTCAGCCCCTTTGGTAACTTCTTGCGCTCGGTTGGTGTCGCATTGCTACGCCGCAGTAATGAGTCGACATCTTCTTGAGCACAATATTCACGTTGCCCCAGCAAACTCTGTTTTTCACGGTAAGTGGAGAGTGCCTCTTCGAAACGAGAAAACTGGAAGGGTTTAATTAAATAGTCCACTACGCCGTATTGCAGTGCTTTCTTGATGGTATTCACATCAGTGGCAGATGAAATAACAATCACGTCAGTATGTTCGCTGAATTCACGCAACACTGGCAGCAAATCCAACCCATTGTCTTGGCGCATAAAAACATCCAACAACACCAGGTCAATGGGTTGTTCTGTCGTCATCAAATGTTCTTTAGCTTGCTGTAAACTGGAAACTGTACCACAGCAGTTAAAGCCTGCCACTTGGCTCAGATAACACTTGTTCAGCTCAGCTACCATTGCATCATCATCTACTATCAATACATTAATCATGATTTACCGCGCTGATGTTGTAAGGAAGGTTGATAAAGAACTGGGTAAAAACGCCAGCTTCAGAATCAAATTCTATATTGCCACCAATACTCTCTAAACTCTGGCGGACCAGACTCAAACCGATACCGTGTTCAGTCCCTTTGGTGGAGAAACCATTATCAAAAATACGGCTTTGCAATTCTGATGCAATACCTGGCCCATCATCGCTGACAACACAATGTACCCGGCCATTTTGATAGTGGAAGCTGACATTGATCTCCCGTTGACTCAGGCTACCGATGGCGTCCATAGCATTCTCAATCAGATTGCCCAACACCGTAATCAAGGTGGTGGTCACTTGTTCATTATCCGTATCGGGGAGCAGGCTATCGTCGCTGATGGATAAGGTTATCCCCAAATCGCGTGCACGGTTAATTTTCCCCAACAGAAAACCGGCTATCACCGGCGATTTTACTTTACGCAACAGTGATCCAATTTCTGCCTGATAATTATTGGAGGTTTTCACAATATAATCTTCGAGTTGCTGATAATACTTCATATGCAACAGGCCCAGAATGACATGAAGTTTATTCATAAATTCATGTGACTGCGCCCGCAACGCATCTGCATAGTGCACCATACCGGTCAAACGTTGCATCAGTTGGCTCACTTCAGTTTTATCGCGGAAGGTGGCGATTGCGCCGATAATATCGCCTTTTACTATTACCGGAACGGTGTTGGTCAGTAATATGCTGCCATTAAAGTTTATCTCTTCGTCACGGCGAGCGATGCCCGTTTCCAATACCTGCTGTAAGTACAAGCGCACCGGCCAATATTTGCTGGCATTACTGAGTAATAAGTTCTCCATCGGCCCACTTTGTTTAAATAAGCGCCGCGCTTCATGGTTAACGACGGTAATGCGTGAGTTGGTGTCAACCGCGATGACGCCTTCCTTAATTGATTGCAACATAGCGTTGCGCTGTTCGAATAAATTCGATATTTCATAGGGTTCGAAGCCCAGCATAATTCGTTTAAGTGCTTTGACCAAAAACCAGGTACCCAAGGAACCAATCAACGCACCAAATAATATGGTCCACGGAATGGTCCAACGCGTTTCGCTCACCACCGAATCAATACTGGTAAGTGAGATACCAATAGCAACTACACCTATCTGTTTGCCGTGCGGTTCATAGACCGGAATAAAAATACGCAATGCCCGTTCAAGCACCCCACGGTTTATCGCAATATTCTCTTTCCCGGCTAATGCTGGTTGCAGGTCATTACCGATAAAATGCTGACCGATCATTTCAGGATTAGGATGTGAGTAACGGATACCTTTTATATCGGTCACTACGATGAACAACAGGCCATTGGCTTTTTGAACTTCACTGACATAAGCCTGAATCTGTTGCCCGGCAGCCGGGTCACTCAATCCGTTAATAATGGTTGGCGAGAAAGATAATGCGCGTGCAACGGCGACGGCTTTGTTTTGCAAACTATCCTGTGCCATTTGACTGAGCTGAATAAAGAACAATGTGTGAACCACCAAAAGCACCGAGACAATTACCCCAGAAACCATCAAGGTAATGGTGGTGCTGAGCCGTAACGGCACTTTTTGCTTTGCTGCCGTTGTTGCGTTGTTCATGTCATGCTCCAGAGACACTGGCCAGGGTGATGCATAGACCGCTAAATTGAGGTAATGGGTATGGTGCGAATCAGCAGTAAGCTAAATAAACGGTCAAACTCAATGATTGCTTAGTTTACGCCGTTTATTTATTAGGATGCTAAGACTTAGAATTACTTTAACTACATAACGATTTATATAATTATTCAAACTGAACACGGTCAGGTGGTTTTATCATTTGCCCCAAAAGGGACCGCCAGAGGCTGTTTTAACATCAGTTCGGCTGGTGGAGGGCGGGGGCGATGATCAGTTCAATCTCTTTATCGGCCAGTTCTTCATGGGCAGTTGCTGATAAACTGCTATCAGTGATGACCACATCGAAGTCTGCAAGGGGTAATGCCAGATAGGTAGCTATTTTGCCGTATTTTGATGCATCAGCCAGTAACACGCGTTTACTGCTGACGTCACAAACGGCCCGTTTGACCACCACCTTATCTTCGTCTGGCGTAGATATGCCACGCAACCCCCAGCAGGATGCCGAAATAAACGCGATATCAATAGATAAGTTTCGTAGTGCTCGTGCCGCTGCCTCCCCGACACATGAACGGTTTTCACGGCACAGCGTACCGCCGGAGTGAATCATTCTGCATTGGCAGGATTCAATCAGAAAGTTGGCGATGACGAAGTCATTAGTCACTACCAATAAATCATCTCTGGCTTCCAATTGGCGCGCCAGTGCCAGTGTGGTTGTTCCAGCATCAAGATAAATACAGCTATTACGGGGAATATGCAGCGCGGCTGACATGCCAATGGCATTTTTTTGGCTGCTGTACATCTGTGTCTTATCCAGATGTGACGGTTCGGCGGCCAGGCGCTCAGTGGAGCGTACTCCGCCTGACACCGATAATACCGCACCTTGCTCTTCCAGTTTCTGCACGTCGCGGCGAATCGTCATGTGCGATACGCCTAAACGATCGGTCAATTCAGCAATGCTAACCACTCCACGCTCGGCAACCAGTGCCAGTATCTGTTGGTGACGTTCAACCGGTATCACATTAACTCCTCGCCAGGTTCGCCCCTTTCGGGGATAGGATGGTAATTAATGTGATTATACGCCAAGAGTGAAAATTTCTTTCTCATTTTTTAACGTAAATGTTACGTGGAGCAGCGAAATTCGCGAGGTAAATGGCTAAAGAATACAGTCAAAAATGGCTAATTGATTAATTTAACTGCTGAATATAGAGGTGCATTGCAGAGTGATGGGATGTGAAACGATGTGATTTAATGTTTTTTAGTGTTAATTACTGTGATTTAACTCACGACGGTTACCCCTTCTTGCCGCTATGCTTAACATAAGAAATCAAATTATCACCAAAATTAACATGGAGAGAATATGACTCACGCAGAAACATTATTAGTATGCGTTATTGGGCTAGGCTCTATGGGGATGGGGGCAGCACAGTCTTGTATTAACGCCGGGCTACAGACCTACGGTGTTGATCTTAATCCGGTGGCATTGGAAACCTTACAAAAAAATGGCGCTATTAGCGCACAAGTCAGCGCGGATGATTTTGCCAACAAATTGGATGCGGTCGTCGTGCCGGTGGTGAATGCCACCCAGGGAAAACACATTACCTGGCCGGAAAAACAGGAGAATATCTGATGCGACTCGGTGTTATTGCGGATGACTTTACCGGTGCGACGGATATCGCCAGTTTTCTGGTGGAAAATGGTATGTCGACGGTTCAAATCAACGGTGTGCCCGATGCCGGTTATCATGTGGATGCTGATGCGGCCGTGGTTAGCCTGAAATCACGCTCTTGCCCAACGACAACAGCGGTGGCGGACTCACTGGCGGCACTGGCATGGTTACAAGCGCAGGGCTGCGAACAGTTCTACTTCAAATACTGCTCAACGTTCGATAGCACCGCGCAAGGCAACATTGGCCCGGTCACTGATGCATTACTCGATGCACTGGATCAGCAACAAACCATCATCTCTCCGGCGCTACCGGTGAATGGAAGGACGGTATATCAGGGCTACCTGTTTGTGATGGGGCAACTGCTGTCGGAGTCGGGAATGCGTAACCACCCGGTAACACCGATGACAGACAGCAATCTCTTGCGTCTGATGGACGCGCAGGGGCGTGGCCGCAGTGGATTAATCAATAGTACGGTGATGGACCAAGGGGTTCAGGCGGTGAGGTCACAGCTCGCTCGCTTAAAGGAAGAGGGCATACGTTATGTGGTGCTGGATACCTTAAATGAGAGTCACTTGCTAACACAGGGTGAAGCAGTACGCGACATGGTACTGGTGACCGGGGGATCCGGCTTGTCCATCGGTCTGGCCCGGCAATGGGTGGCTAATGAGCGCCATCAACCGCAAGCCACATCTGCTGGCGCACCACAAGGTAAACTGTGTGTGGTTCTGTCGGGGTCGTGCTCGGCGATGACCAACCGTCAGGTGGCTCGTTATGCACAGCAAGCACCTTGCCAATCAGTCGATATCGCCCGTTGTCTAACCGAGCCTGAATCTTATGCTGAAGAGTTATGCGCATGGGTAATGGAAAATGCTGTCGGTCCGCTGGCGCCGTTACTGTATGCCACCACTGAACCTGAGGTGTTACAAAAAATTCAACAGCAATGGGGGGCGGCCGCCAGTAGTGAGGCGGTAGAGCGGTTGTTCGGCACCATTGCACGCCGTTTACAACAACTTGGTTTCCAACGCTTTATAGTTGCAGGTGGCGAAACTTCGGGAATTGTCGCGCAATCTTTGGGTATTCAAGCTTTCCATATCGGCCCGGCAATTTCACCGGGAGTCCCTTGGGTAAAATCTACAGATCATCCGGTTTCACTGGCGTTGAAGTCAGGTAATTTTGGTGACGAAAACTTTTTTGCCAGAGCACAAACGGAGTTCGCAGTATGAATGAGCAGCAAGCGCGGGAAGAGATGGTTAAGTTAGGTGCGTCCTTTTTCCAACGGGGTTACGCCACAGGCTCTGCGGGAAATCTGTCAATGAAACTGGCTGATGGCACATTATTGGCCACGCCAACAGGTTCCTGTCTGGGGGAGTTGCATGCGGAGCGGTTATCAAAAGTCAGTTTGGAAGGTGAATGGATCTCAGGTGATAAGCCGTCAAAAGAGGTCAGTTTTCATCGCGCAATCTACCTTAATAACCCTGCGTGTGAAGCGGTTGTTCACCTCCATTGCCTCTATCTGACGGCGCTGTCCTGCTTACAGGGGCTGGATAGCCGTAATGCCATCAAGCCCTTTACACCTTATGTGGTGATGCGGGTCGGCGATGTTCCGGTGGTGCCATATTACCGTCCTGGCGACGCTCGGTTGGGGGAGGAACTGGCAATGTTGGCCCCGTACTATCGTGCTTTCCTGTTGGCAAATCATGGCCCGGTTGTGGTGGGTAAAAGTCTGCGGGAAGCCGCTGATAATATGGAAGAGCTAGAGGAAACCGCCCGCCTGATATTTACGCTGGGTGACCGGCCTGTTCGCTATTTGACGGATGACGAAATTGCAGAATTAAGGAGTTAAAAATGCCTAAGTTTGCTGCTAATCTATCAATGATGTTTACCGAAGTTCCTTTCCTTGAGCGCTTTAAAGCGGCTAAAGATGCCGGTTTCAGTGCGGTGGAATTCCTATTTCCATATGACTATCCGGCGGCACTACTTGCACAGAAACTGGCAGAAAATAGCTTGCAGCAAGTGCTGTTTAATACTGCACCCGGAAATACCCGTCGCGGTGAATGGGGGCTGACTGCACTACCTGGGCGGGAGCAGGATGCACGGCGCGATATTGATTTGGCGTTGGAGTATGCATTAGTGCTGGAGTGCCCGTCAGTCCATGTGATGGCCGGTGTAGTGCCAGTGGGTGCTGATCGGGCACCTTATCAGCAGACGTTTGTTGACAATATTCGCTATGCGGCAGACCGCTTTGCCGAACATAATATTAAGGTAATGATCGAGGCGTTAAATCCGAAAATAAAGCCTAATTATCTTTTTTCCAGTCAGTATCAGACCATAGAACTGGTTAATATTATCGATCGCCCTAATGTATTTACTCAATTGGATCTCTTCCATGCGCAAATAGTGGATGGCAATCTCAGTCACTTAATTACCTCTTTAGCTGGCCGCTATGGTCATATTCAAATTGCGTCGGTACCGAATCGTCATGAACCGGATGAAGGGGAAATTAATTACCCGTACCTATTCGATTTGCTCGATAGCATTAACTATCGCGGTTGGATTGGTTGCGAGTACCAACCACGAGCTAATACGGTGGCAGGGTTAAGTTGGATAAAACCTTATCAATCATAGCTGCTGACCCTGTGGCGGCGCTGATGAGTGACGCTCGTTTTACAACGTCAATATCGTAATCGACGGGAACTGCAAATGATGCATAAACTCACGCAGGATCAGCAGGCGTGCGGCAAACACATTATCTGCCGGTATCCCTTCAGATGCTGCGGGCCTGCCCATCATCACCGCCGCCAGCCTGTCAAACATCCGCTCTACGGCCTCAAGTGATAAGTGCGTTTCACCCTGTAATGGTAAACCCGCGAGTTGAGCTATCTCGGCTATCTCGCTATCGGTGGTGACTAATTGCGAGGTTTTATTCACCGCAGAGCTAATACGGATAACTTCATCTTCAACCACCATAATGGCGGTTTCCATCTCATCAGCCGTCGGAGGATTGTGGTGGAAATAGTGTTGAGCGGTATTGGTATCACCCACGGTAAGCTGCCATTGTGGGCTAGTTGGGTCAGTGATTACGGTGCTTGTATCACGACCAATGTGCAGCAGGATGATCTGCGCGCTATCACTGAGCGAAGCGCGGAGAGTTTCATATTCTGTCTGAATGCGATGCATCATCTACCACCTAAAGGGCTAGCGTTACTCTATTAATCCGTGTGGAACAACCAAATTACCCCGGAAAACCTGCGGATTTACATGTTTACCCGCGCGGGCATCAATTAAGTCGACAACCTTTCTCGCCAATGTTTCTAATGAATACTCTATTGCCGGTACTGCCGGGATACCGGGTAATTGTACTGAACCATCCAGGCTGAAAACCATCACTTTATCAGGAACGGTACGCTTGAAGACATGCAATAACGAGATGGCTTTTTGCGCTTCGATTTCATCCATTACCAACAGCGCATTAAATTGTGCGCCGTTATTCAATAGCGTCTGTAACGCCTCTGAAGAGGAGTGAACGTTACCCATGACTAAACTACGGTTATAGGGAATCAGGTAATTTTCCAGCGCCCTTTGATAACCCAGTAGCGTCTGTTCCGCTACCGTGCCAGAGGCATGATTTAGCAGCGCAATATGGCGGCGGCCTTGACTGACCAAATAGTGGCAGGCCGTTTCTGCCGCAAATGAATGATCGAATAAAATACTGTTCGGGGTCGAGGACTCAAGACAATCAATCATGATGGTATTTTCATCAGGAGATGGCAGCGGAAAGCGCGCGCCGATGATGATAATGGCATCACACAAACCATTGGCTAACTCAGCGACGGCATTTGCCACCCCGACGCTATTGTCGGCAAAGCGCAGTAATAAGTGCTTTTGATGCTGGCTGAACTGTTTTTCCAAGGCAAACAGATAACTGGTTGTTTGCTGAATGTGTTCAGTAGCGCAAATCACACCGACACACCCGGTTGACTGTGCGGTCAGAAACTGAGCGATAACGTTCGGTTTATAATTTAAGGTTTCAACGGCTTTCATCACTGCCAGGCGGCTCTCTTCCTTGACGCCGCGTGAACCGCTTAACACCCGGGACACTGTAGCTTTAGATACGTTGGCTAACCGCGATACATCATTAATAGTCGACATAACTTAACTCCACTTTATCTGATCAATGGCCAGAGGGCCTGGTCAGTTCCCTATTTCCTTGGTTCCAGTCTTACTGCATCTATTCTATACCGTGATGAACATAACGGAAACCGTTGTTACGCGAGAGTATCCAATAAAACAGCATCCGGTGCTTAGCTTTTTGTGACGTCTTTCACAACTGCATATCTTTCAGTGGTTAAATATTTGAGCGCGCTCTCATATCTATTCTGTTTGAATGGAAACCGGTTTCCATTTTGTTTCCAATGAGGCTCAATATGACAAAGTTACTCTGAGGCGAAACGTAATGAAAAAGATAATGTTGTGCTGCTCCGCCGGGATGTCTACCAGCATGTTAGTGAAAAAGATGTTGGCTGAGGCAGCAACGCGCGGACTTGAGGTTCAGATTGATGCTTTTGGTGCCAGTGAATTCAATGAACAGTTTAGCCGCTATCAAGTTGTGCTATTGGGGCCACAAGTGAAGTATATGCAACGGGATTTGGCTGCAATCGCTGAGCCTTTGGGCATTCCGGTGATGACTATCGACATGATGGATTACGGTATGCAACGTGGTGATAAGGTGCTCGATTTTGCCTTATCTCTTATTAATGCAGTGAAATAAAAGGTATCTGCAATGAGTTCTCTTTACCAAACAATGGTTGGGATGATTGAACAAACCATCACACCACTGGCCGGGCGGCTGGGGCAACAGAAGTACATAATCGCTATTCGTGATGGATTCACCTCGGCACTGCCGTTTATGATTATCGGCTCATTTATGCTGGTGTTTATATTTCCGCCGTTTTCTGCGGATACCACATGGGGGTTTGCCCGTGGCTGGTTGAACTTCTCTAGCACCTACCGTGAGCAATTGATGTTGCCTTTCAATCTCAGCATGGGGGTGATGACCTTCTTTATCTCGGTTGGGATTGGTGCCAGCCTTGGGCGGCAATATAAGTTGGACCCGATCATGACTGGACTACTGGCATTGATGTCCTTTTTGCTGGTAGCAGCACCTTATGCTGATGGGCACATTTCAACCCAATATTTCTCAGGGCAAGGGATTTTCACCGCCATCGTTACAGCGGTGTATTCCACAGAGTTGTATGCATTCCTAAAGCGCCACAATATTACTATCCGCTTGCCGAAAGAGGTGCCGACTGGGGTTGCACGATCTTTTGAAATTCTGATCCCCGTAGTGGCAGTGGTTGCGACATTGCATCCACTGAATTTATTTATCGAATCCTCCACAGGAATGATTATTCCTGAAGCGATTATGCACCTGTTGGCACCTTTAGTTTCTGCCTCGGATTCGCTGCCTGCCATTTTGTTGTCGGTTCTGTTATGCCAAATTTTGTGGTTCGCCGGTATCCATGGTGCATTGATTGTCACTGGTATCATGAACCCGTTCTGGATGACCAATTTAGCGTTAAATCAAGCGGCTTTAGCTGCCGGAGCGCCGTTACCTCATATCTATTTGCAAGGTTTTTGGGATCACTATTTATTGATCGGTGGTGTGGGTTCGACTTTACCTCTGGCCTTCCTGCTATTACGCAGCAAAGCTATTCATCTGCGCACTATTGGTAAAATGGGGATAGTCCCAAGCTTCTTTAATATTAATGAACCGATTCTGTTTGGTGCCCCCATCATCATGAACCCGGTGTTCTTCCTGCCTTTTATCTTCGTTCCGATGATCAACGCCACATTGGCCTATATAGCGACCAAATTGGGGTGGATCGCTCAAGTTGTGTCATTAACGCCTTGGACGACGCCTGCGCCGATTGGTGCCTCTTGGGCCGCTAACTGGGCATTTAGTCCGGTAGTTATGTGCCTGTTATGCATGGTGTTCTCTGCGGTGATGTATTACCCGTTCCTCAAAGCTTATGAGCGCAGCCTGCTGAAAACTGAGCAGGAAAAAGAGCAACAACAGAGCTTTGCTGAATCAGCCGAAACTCGCTAAGTCGTGATTCGATTAATCTTTACGGAGAGTATGATGAAGTATCAATTTCCACGTGATTTTTGGTGGGGCAGTGCCAGCTCAGCCCCACAAACCGAAGGTGAAAGCTTGAATGGTGGCAAAAGTGCTACTGTCTGGGACACTTGGTTTGATAAACAGCCAGGTCGTTTTCATCAGCAGATTGGGCCGCAACAGACATCAACGTTTTATCAGCACTGGCAGCAAGATATTGCTTTGTTGAAACAGTTAAATCACAACAGTTTCCGCACCTCCATCTCATGGGCACGGCTGATCCCTAATGGACGAGGTGAAGTAAATCCGCAGGCCGTAGACTTTTATAACGGTGTCATTGACGAACTGCTGGCGCAGGGGATAACACCATTTATTAATCTGTTTCATTTTGATATGCCAACAGTCATGCAAGAGTTGGGGGGCTGGGAGAGCCGCTATGTGGTGGACGCCTATGCTGAATATGCCGATACCTGTTTCCGTTTATTTGGTGACCGGGTACAACATTGGTTTACCTTCAACGAACCTATCGTGCCAGTCGAAGGTGGCTATCTCTATGATTTCCATTATCCGAATGTCGTGGATTTCAAACGGGCGGCTACGGTGGCTTATCACACTGTGCTGGCTCATGCTTTAGCGGTAAAAAAATACCGTCAACGTGAGTTAGGTGGTGAGATTGGTATTATTTTAAATCTTACACCGTCGTATCCGCGTTCTGAAAATCCTGCTGATGTAAAAGCAGCTAATATCGCCGACTTGCTATTTAATCGCAGTTTCCTTGATCCGGTATTGCGCGGTGAGTATCCGGCTGAGTTGATCGCATTACTGAAAGATTATGATCAACTGCCTGCTTGCCAACCCGGAGACAGTGAATTAATCGTTGAGGGTAAAGTAGATTTACTCGGTATTAATTATTATCAGCCACGTAGAATTAAATGTCGCGATAGTCGAGTCAATCCAGAATCTCCCTTTATGCCAGAATGGCTGTTTGATTATTATCAGATGCCAGGCTGTAAAATGAACCCGTACCGGGGTTGGGAAATTTATGAACCAGGTATTTACGATATCCTGACTAACTTGCGCAAAAACTACGGTAATCCGCGCTGTTTTATTTCAGAAAACGGTATGGGGGTTGAAAATGAACAGCGATTTAGCCACAACGGCCAGATCGATGATAGCTATCGTATTGAGTTTGTTTCTGAGCATTTAAAATGGGTGCATCGTGCCTTGGCGCAAGGGAGTCATTGCCTTGGTTATCATATGTGGACGTTTATTGATAACTGGTCATGGTGTAATGCCTATAAAAACCGCTATGGCTTTGTGCAGTTAGATTTGAAAACACAGCAACGTATTGTGAAAAAAAGCGGCGAATGGTTTGCAGCAACAGCAAGCAATCAAGGTTTTGATGAGGTAGAGAGAAATGATTGATTTGGAAGAAGCCGTAATGGAGATCATTGTCAATGCCGGTCAGGCCAGAAGTCTTTGCTTTGAGGCATTGCGCGCCGCCCGCGAAGGTGATTTTGTTCAAGCGCATGCACTGTTATCGGAATCAGATGGTTTTACCAAAGCGGCTCATCGGATGCAAACCAAGCTTATCGAGCAAGATGCCGGTGAAGCCAAAGCACCGATGACATTGATAATGGTCCATGCTCAAGATCATTTAATGACATCGCTATTAGCCCGTGAATTAACCAATGAATTAGTGTTGTTATATCAGCGAGGATAAATTTTATTGTAAAAATTAAATTAATTGTATAAGTCAAATAAAAATTCAAATCAATTATTGCATTGAGGTCAAATATGAATATTTAGCCATTGGTCATTATTTGCCAAAAGATACTTCTGGGTATAAAAATAAATAAATCATTAACTCTTTAAATTAAGGGGGGATAAGTATCATCCTTATTTAAATGAGTAATATTTCACTTCACATTATCCTAAATAGAGATGGTTATTATGAATAAGTTTATACTGGTTGGACTTACCAGTCTTTTATCATTGCCTGCGTTAGCTGAAGTATCCTGGGAAACTCCACAAGGGAATCTGAAATTATACGGTGATGTTGAGATTAATATGGATGCTGCCAGTAAGAGCGGGCAACTCACATCTCTACGTACCAGTGCAAATAAGGACTGGAAAGCAGGCAGTAGAGAACAATGGGATATTAATGGACGGATATTGATTGGCCTGGATGGTTATCGGCGCATGAATAACGGCAATTTCGCAGGTTTCACTGTACAGCCACTGGCTGATATTGGTGGACATATGAACCTCGATGACGCAGCGTTCTTCTTTGGTAATGAAAAAGATTGGAAAGTTAAAGTCGGTCGCTTTGAAGCCTATGATATGTTCCCGCTAAATCAGGATACTTTCGTCCAACATTCGGGGAATACCGCGAATGATCTCTACAGCGATGGTTATGGCTACATCTATATGATGAAAGAAGGCCGTGGGCGCAGCAACAATGGCGGTAACTTCCTGGTGAGTAAATATCTGGGTAACTGGTATTTTGAAGTTAACACCATTCTAAAAGACGGAACCACGTTATTCGCCGATAAAAATTATCATGGCAATACGTTGGAAAACGAAAAAAATGTGGCATATATTCGCCCAGTGATTTCGTGGAAACAAGATAGTCTTTCTGCGGCTATAGCAATGGAAAGTAACGTTATCAGTAATGCCTATGGTTATCGTGATGATCAGGGTCAGTTCCAGGATCAATCGAAACGCAATGGTTATGGGGCAACATTGACTTGGAATAATCAGGATAAAGATCCTGAGAATGGTATTGTCGCTAATCTGAGTTCAGCTTATATGGATGCTACCAATGAGAAGAACTTCAGTGCGGGGGCTAATATCTTATGGCGAAACTTTGAAATTGGTTATATTTACGCACACAACGACATCGAATATTTCAACAGTGCAAATGCAGGGTTGGTTACTTCAGGATTATTGACCTCGCCAGATAAATATGATGTTCACACGATTCATACTTCCTATAAAATTGCCAATATTATGGATATGAATAACTTTAATTTATATCTTGGTGCTTACTGGTCTAAATTGGAAGTATCACCTGACAATAAAGTGGTCAATGCTGAAAATGATGACCGCTATGGTGTCCGCGCCAGATTTAAATATTTCTTCTAATAGGTTACTGGCGACCAGGTGCTTTAATTAGCCATTAAGTATTTTTACTCAGATAAATATTTCACTTACATAAACGCCTGTCTGCGGAATTAGGTTATGCACGCCTGTGGTACTTCCGCAGCAGGCCAGGTGATTTTCTGTCTCACCGCAACTCACTGAATGAAAAAATCTGCTGTTTGCCTTGCGTTTACTCTTTCCCAATATGAAATTGCGGGGTGCTCCGCATTTTTAAACAAAAATTCAAGAAACCAAATATTTTTTGATGCGGATCAAGACACATTTCGATTGTTTAGTGGTAATGTAAATAAATCTCATTATCAACATCATGTGCGTTACTTAAATATGCGAATTTGGCACAAGCTCTTTCTACTTTGCTGCTGTTGGTGGCTATCTGCGTCAGTAACCTGGGCTGCTGTGGATTACCCGCAGTTGGTTAATGATATCCAATCCCGTCTTGATAAAACGTCTCAGTTGTACCAACAACAGAACAATGATGAAGCCCGTACTACGGTGCAGATGGCTTATTTTGAGGTATTTGAGAACCTCGAAGGCCCGATTCGTATCAATATCTCCGCCCAGAAGAGCTACCAGATGGAAGCCGCATTTGGCGAAATCCGGCGCATGATTGGTGAGGGCAAGCCGCAAGCTGATGTTGATAGTAAAATCGATTGGCTTAAAAGTGAGCTAACGGCGGTGCTGCCGGTATTGGCCGATGGGCATAGACTTAACGCAGAACAGCAACATGCTGCCTATGAAAACAGCGAGATTGCGCTGTACTGGCAGCAGAGTTTCAAAATCATTGATGACTTGCTGGCACAAGCCATCAGTGAATATCAAGAAGGGAAGTTCGCGGCAGCCAGTAACAGCGTGCAACAGGCTCATTATCAAGGTTTTAAAAACTCTGAAATGGAAATGTCAGTACGGGGCAACCGTTCCGCACAAGCAGCGGCAGCGATTAACCAACAATTTACCGCATTAATCGATCTCACCCGCAAGCCAGACCAAATGACCGACGTGGCCTATCGTGTCACCGCTTTACTGCAAACTATCGAAGATACCCTTCCGGGCTTACCAACAACGCGAGAACAACAACAAGTCACCGCAGATCAAGCCAATGTTGGGCAATCATCGGCGTCAGATGCCAATGCTGATGGGCAAGCGAATGCGGATTGGGCGGCGGTTTCCAGCAAAATAGATCAGGCAATTAGCCGGGCTATCGGTCAGTACCAAAAGGGCCAGACCACACCCGCAATGATGGCGGTGCAGGATACCTACTTTGATTTGTTCGAAGCCAGTGGCATGGAGAATAAAGTTGGTTCACGTGATGCTGCGTTTAAATCGACGTTAGAAGGGCATTTCACCCGTTTAGTTAGTCTGATGAAAGCCGGTCAGCCAGTCGAACAGTTACAAGCTGAAGCCGTCACGTTGCAAAAGGATCTGGCCAGCGCTGTAGAGATGCTGGGTGGGGGGGATGAAACTAACTGGAGTCTGTTCATCTATAGCCTGCTG
Organism: Yersinia sp. FDAARGOS_228; assembly: GCF_002073315.2. Lineage (NCBI taxonomy): Bacteria > Pseudomonadati > Pseudomonadota > Gammaproteobacteria > Enterobacterales > Yersiniaceae > Yersinia > Yersinia sp. FDAARGOS_228. Next base: position 3,488,577 of record NZ_CP020409.2, on the reverse strand, counting down.
ATTATTGTGCGTGAAGGTCTGGAGGCCTTACTTATTGTTGCAGCAATAGTGGCTTATCTGGTGAAAAACAACCATCAGGATAAATTGCCGCTCATTCGCCAATCCGTCGTAGTGGCCTTAATCGCCAGCGTGCTAACCGCTTTCGTCTTCCAGTGGCTATTTGCCAATTCAGGGCAAAGCCGGGAACTATTAGAAGGTTTCACCATGATGATTGCCGTGGTGATGCTGTTCTCAATGAGTTACTGGCTACTGTCGAAGACTGAAGCGCGCCAATGGAAAGCCTATCTTGAAGGGAAATTTTCTAAATCACTCAGTAGTGGTTCGATGGTCGGGTTATGGCTGACAAGCTTCCTGGCGGTATACCGTGAAGGGGCTGAAACCGTACTGTTCTATTTGGCCCTGATGGGCGATGCCAGCACCACCAGCGGCCACTTGTCCATTCTGGCGGGTTTTGGCGTTGGCTGCGTATTCTTGCTGGCCGCTTATCTGGTCATGCGTTTTACCGTCGTCAAATTGCCACTTAAACCCTTCTTTATGTTTACCGGCGGTTTTATGTACCTGATGGCGTTTGTGTTTGCCGGTAAGAGTGTCCTTGAACTAATTGAAGGTAAATTATTTGAGCCGACACTGCTAGCTGGCATACCTGAAATCAGTTGGTTGGGGATCTATCCATATCTGGAAACCCTGATCCCTCAAGGGATATTACTGATTGCTGCGCTGGTTGCTCTTTGGGTAATGCAACGGCGTGGTCGTACTGTCTTAGCGTAATGGTCCGGCATGATGCCGGTGTGAATAACGACAATGTAATTATCATTTGATACCAGAGGGTGTGCTACATGACCATGAAGAAAACGATTATTGCCAGCAGCATTATCGCCAGCATTTTTGCAGCGCCTGCAGCTTTCGCCTTTAAAGAGTATCCGGCTGGCGAGCCTATCAAGATTAATGATATGGAAATTGCTGCGGTTTACTTGCAGCCAATCGATATGGAACCGCGTGGTATGGGGTTGCCAGCCGCGAAAGCTGACATTCATCTGGAGGCAGATATCCATGCCACCGAAGGCAATAAAAATGGGTTTGGTGCGGGTGAATGGATGCCGTACCTGACTATCGCTTATACCTTGGTGAACACGGACACTGGCGCAAAACAAGAAGGCACATTCATGCCGATGGTTGCCAGCGACGGTCCACACTACGGTGCCAACATTAAAATGATGGGTGTAGGTAACTATAAAGTCACTTACCACATCAGTGAGCCATCTAAAGCTGGGTTACATCGCCATACTGATAGCGAAACCGGTGTTGGCCGCTGGTGGAAACCGTTTGATGTGAGTTATGACTTTAAATATACCGGTTTGAATTGATAGTAATGACCGCGATGGCTTAAACAGTTATCGCGGTTTTTTCTTAATGCTAGACGGTCAGAGCGTTTTTATTAGAGCATTGTTATCAGCGCGATGTAAAAGCTGGTCAGTGATAACTGGCAGGTGTTGTGATTTTCTTGCCCAAGGTGTGTGCTAATGAGTTATTTTTTTGTTTCCGTGCTACAAGCCTTTTTACCGGTAGCGTTGTTATTGGGGTTAAGTTGGGCATTCAGGCCAGCCCCTGCATTGAACCGGGTGGTATGGATAACGGTACTCATGGCTATCGTGGGTATTTGGGCCGGTACTCATTACCCAAAATCGCAGCAATTGCAGCTAGTTCTGGCGGGAGGGCAACTTCTCGCACTGCTGTTATTCTTGTTAAGTCAATTTACGCTCCGCCAGTCGTTAGGTTATGCCTGGCAAGCCCTGTTGGTATTGGGGGCGGCCTTCAATTGGGGCAATAACCCGAATCTCGGTGCCTTTACCAATACCCATGTCATCAACACCGATTTACTGCTCAATCTGGCGGCTATTGTCGTGGCATTCGGCTGGGTTATTTTCAGTGCCGTATTATTGCTGATGATGGTCAGGCAGTTGCCTCGTTGCCGTTGGCCGTTATTGATACTGATCACGGTATTACTGATTTTGCCACTTAGTGGCAATGGCATTCTGTTATTAATGAAGTTACAGGTTGTGCCACTGACTAAATCACTACTCAGCTATGTCGCTTTAGTTACCAATGGGCATGCCTGGCTGAGTTACATTTGTGCGCTGCTTCTGGCCTTTACGACCTTTTGTTACTTGATACCGTTACGTAATTTCCGCCGGGTTGTCGGTGAAAATTCAGACCCGATTGCTCACCGTAAAGCCTTAGCTGATTACCGTAATGTACGCAGAATCTTTGTTTTTTCCTTGCTGGCATGGGTTATGGTCGCCGGCGCTCAACTGTACTGGGACAACGTCGCCTCTCAACCACCGCAGTTGTCTGAGGCCTTGCCTGTGACACTCTCGGCTGATGGTTTAGTCCGTATACCAGTCGAGCAGGTACGCGATGGTAAGTTGCATCGTTTTGTCTGGGTCGCCGAGGATGGCAAAGCAGTGCGTTTCTTTATTATTAACCGTTATCCCGATCGTCTGCGCCTGAGTGTGGTCTTCGATGCCTGCTTGTTGTGTGGTGATCAAGGGTATGTCATGGAAGGCAACCAGGTTATTTGCGTTGCCTGCGCAGTGCATATTTTCATTCCGTCGATCGGTAAAGCAGGGGGCTGTAACCCGATACCGTTGGAGGGTTGGAAAAGTGATGATAAAGAGTTAGTGATTCCCAAAGCCTCTTTAGAGGCGGGAGTCAATTACTTCACCACGGTAGTGACGCTTGATGTAATTGATCCGGTTGATAAGACTCGCCTCACCAATCAAAAGGCAGAATTTAAGTACAGCTATGGCGATAAAACCTACTTCTTCTCCTCTGAGGCGAATTACAACCGTTTCCGCGAACACCCGGAGCTGTTTGTGACACCCGTTGCCAGTAGTGAAGGCAGTGACACGCAGGAGAATCCATAATTATGTTATGGCGCATGCTCAAGCAGTCTTGGTTCAGGAATGTCCGGCGTAAATCCCTGGCGGTATTTACGGTCTTCCTCGCTGCCGGACTCATCTCGTCATTGTTGGCGGTGTCGATAGATATTGGCGATAAAATGTCGCGTGAGTTGAAGTCTTATGGTGCCAATATTTTGATTGAGCCTGCTGGACAGGTGGCACTACCTTCACTGTTCGGTGAGCAGAGTAACCCACTTAGCGGGCAGGATTTCCTTGATCAAGCTGAGTTACCCAATATCAAAGATATTTTTTGGCGTAACAATATTGTCGGTTTTGCGCCACTACTGAGCGGTGAAACTGATGTTAAAGGCCAGATTATTCCGCTGCTGGGGACCTATTTTAATCAGCCGGTTGATGTACCCGATGAAGAGGACTATCACACCGGTCAGCAAATTATCAGCCCGTATTGGCAGGTTAAGGGTAACTGGCCGCAGGAGCCAGTTAAAGCCGATGCTATAGCGGTTGAGGCGTTGTTAGGTAAACAACTGGCACAGCAAACTGGCTGGAAAGTCGGTGATGAGTTGCACCTCAACGGTGCCTCTGGCCCACTAACGGTGAAGATAAGTGGGGTGCTGAGTAGTGGTGGTGAAGAAGAGAGCCGCCTGGTGTTACCCCTAAGCGCAGTACAATCACTACTCGGTCTACCAAGGAAAATCCAAGCGGTGCGGGTTTCAGCATTGACTGTGCCGGAAAATGAGTTGTCGCGTAAAGCGCGCGAAAACCTTGAAGCCCTCAATGCCGAAGAATATGACCTGTGGTATTGCACCGCCTACGTTTCTTCAATTGCGCACCAACTAGAGGAGGCGATTTCCGGCTCAGTAGTGCGGCCTATCTGGCAGGTTGCTGCATCTGAAGGCGTGGTGATTGAAAAAATACAACTCCTGTTGGCGGTGGTTACGCTGGCTGCGTTGATAGCTGCGGCAATGGGAATAGCATCGCTGATGACCAGCACGATTATGGAACGTGCTAAAGAGATTGGTTTGATGAAAGCATTGGGGGCGCGTCAGTGGCAAATTTTGATGCTGTTTTATCTTGAAGCAGCAATCAGTGGCTTGATTGGTGGTTTAGCGGGCTGTTTGGCTGGCTGGGGCTTGGCAAAAACTATTGGCCTGATGTTGTTCGGCGCTCCGCTCAGTTTTGCCTGGATGGTGGTGCCTTGTGTGCTGGTGATATCCGTGTTGATTGCCATCATAGGTACCTGGTTCCCTGCCCGGCGTATTGCCAGTCTCTATCCAGTGGAGGTGCTTTATGGCCGCTAATCATCGCGCAATACAGCATAAAGGCAGTAATAGTATGTTCTGGCGATTGGTATTACGTGCACTGCGCCTGCGGATGCAACGGGTCAGTGTGGTATTTGCCGCACTCACTGTTGGCGCGGCAATTGTCACCGCGATGTCGGCAGTTTATTTCGATATTAATGCCAAGATGAGCCAGGAGTTAAGAACCTTTGGTGCCAATTTCTATATCGGCCCAGGGCATGGTAACTCTTTTGAACAACAGCGATTTCAACCGATTATAGATGCGGCCCCAAAAGGGCTTATCAATGCCTCCAGCCCCTATATTTATGGTATGGCCCGTACCGAATTAGAAAAAGTGGTGCTGATGGGGGTGTGGTTTGAATCTCTACAACAGCTCGTTCCCTACTGGCAAGTAACCGGCAACTGGATCGGCGTCAGTTTTGATGATCGCAATGCCATGATTGGTGTCAAACTTGCCGAACGCTTGCACGTCAAAGTAGGCGATAGCATTACATTAGTGAATGGAGCGACTCGCCAGCGTCTACAGGTCAAAGGTATTGTTGAAGCGGGTGACGCCACGGATAACATGTTAATCGTCAATCTTGAACTGGCGCAAAAATGGCTCAATCAACCGGGGCATATCAGCAATGCGCTTCTTAGCGTCAGTAATGATGTTGGGCAGGTTGAAACATTCGCCAGCCATCTGCGTGAACAATATCCTGATCTTGAAATTCGGCCAATCCGTAAGGTCTCCGCTTCTGAAGGTCAGGTGCTTGATAAAATAAAAGGGCTGATGGGGCTGGTCTCCGTAGTGATCCTTATTTTGTCATCCCTGTGCGTTAACACCACCTTAATGGCGATAGTGGGTGAGCGTTCGAAAGAGTTCGCCCTGCAAAAAGCATTGGGTGCCAGTGATGCCGATATTATTCGTCAGATGCTGACTGAAACGCTGATTATATCACTGGCTGCCGCAGTCTGCGGTGCTCTGCTTGGCTATGTATTGGCGCAAGTATTGGGTCAGACGGTGTTCAGTGCGGCAATCGCTTTGCGGGCACCAGTACTGCCATTGACCCTGGTATTGTCATTGTTAGTCGCCGCCGTGGCGGCAATTGTTCCCACCCGCCGGGCTATTCATATTGAACCCGCTAAAGTCCTGAAAGGAGAGTAGCAAATGACATCGCCACTAACACGGGTGAAACCTGAACACCCCACGGATGCCGTCATTGAAACCCGACATTTATATAAGCGTTTTGGGCAAGTTACAGCGCTGGAAGACATTAATATCCGCATTAATCGTGGTGAGTTTGTGGCGATTATGGGGGCATCGGGTTCAGGTAAAACAACATTAATGAATATCCTGACCTGTCTGGATACCGTTAGCGAAGGGCAGGTGTTACTTGATGGTATTGATGCCGCAGGCTTAGACGAAGAAGGCCGCAGACAGTTTCGGGCTGACAAGATAGGGCTGGTTTTTCAACAGTTTCACCTGATCCCTTACCTGACCGCGTTAGAGAACATTATGTTAGCGCAGCATTATCACAGTGTGGTTGATGAAGACGCGGCGCGGCAGGTTTTGGAACAAGTCGGGATGACACCGCGTATGGGGCATTTACCTAGCCAACTCTCTGGTGGTGAGCAACAGCGGGTATGTATTGCGCGTGCACTTGTTAATCAGCCTCCTATCATTTTTGCGGATGAACCGACCGGCAACCTTGATGAAGAGAATGAACAGCGGGTGCTGGATCTGCTAAATCATATTCATCGTCAGGGTAGAACCATTGTCATGGTCACCCACAATCCAGATTTAGGGTGTGTTGCTGATCGGGTAATCCGGCTCCAGCACGGCAAATATCTTAATGAAGAGAGCCGTCATCATGTGGCGTAATCGGTTAAAAATTATCGGTGTGTGTGGTGTGTTATTGCTACTTAGCGCATGTAAACAAGAAGAGTTAGTGGTGGGGGAAGTTGCCCCTCAATTGGCGGCTTATGACCTGCAAGGCAAGCCGGTAGCACTTGATCAATGGAAAGGTAAGCAGGTGTACCTCAACTTCTGGTCAGCTAGCTGTGGCGGTTGCCTGGCTGAAATGGCGGCGCTGGATAAACTGAGTCAGGAGTATCGGAATGATATCGTGGTTGTGGCGATTAACACCGATCCTGAGCAGGTGGATATCAATCCTGTGCTGGCTCAGAGGAATATTAGCTATCCGGTCATTCGTGATCAATTAGGTATCACACAAGAACGTTACCAGGTTATTGGCACCCCCACTTCTTTCCTGATTGACCGCAGTGGTAAAGTGACGCAACTGCATCAGGGCGCACGTAATGAGCAGGCGCTGGTTACGTTGTTCCAACAATGGTCGGCGGGTGCATAATGAAGGTAGTGCTGTTGTTAACCGCCGGTGTCCTGCTGCTCAGTGTCACGGTTCAGGCAGCCACTGACGGTGAACATATTTATAAACAAACTTGTTCAAGTTGCCATGGGCGCTCGGCTGATCGCAAAGGCTTGGATAAAGCGCCGCCACTGATATCGTTATCGCGTGATGAGATTGTTGATGGTCTCACTGCTCGCCGCGATGGCAAGATTGTTGGCCGAGGCAATAAGGCCAAAGCACATCTGACGGATGACGATATTCAAAAACTGGCCAGCCATATCGAAAGTTTAAAAACGATTAAACGCACGATGCCTTGATGTAATATTATCTTTTATTTCAATTTGTTGACTGATTTAAACAAACCAAAGTCCGTGCCGAATTTGTTTGTTCCGACGACTTCATTTGATAATGTTAATGCTGTACTATATGTTGCATATTAAATGCATCTTTAAGTTATCTGAGGAGTATCAGTATGGAAAATACATCAGCGCTGCTGTGTTATAAAGAGTTACCTGTCTGGAACAGCGCCGCTGTACCGGCGATGTTTCGGGAAAAACACAATACCAAGGCAGGTACTTGGGCCAAACTGACCATCCTAAGTGGGGAGATGGATTTTCTGATCCTCGATGAAGCAGGGAACACTCTGGCAAGGCATAGCTTCTCTTGTGAGCAGCAACCGCCGTTTATTGACCCTCAAGTCTGGCACCGTATTGCCTCCTGTTCAGATGATCTGCAATGCCAGCTCAGTTTCTATTGCACGGCGGAAGATTTTTATCATAAAAAATACGATTTAACCGCGACGCACTCTGAAGTTATTGAAGCGGTGAGAACGGTTAAACCGGGCAAAGCATTGGATTTAGGCTGTGGTTCCGGTCGGAACTCGTTGTATCTGAATTTGTTGGGTTTTGATGTCACGGCGGTAGACAAAAATAGCTACAGTATCAGTAACTTGCAGCAAATTATTGCACAGGAAGAACTGCAAAATATTACCGCCAGCACTTACAATATTAATGATGCCAGTGTAGATAACCGCTATGATTTTATTCTGTCGACCGTGGTCCTGATGTTCCTGCAACCGGAAAGAATTCCCTCTATTATTAATAATATGCAAGAGTGCACCTTGCCCGGCGGTTATAATTTGATTATCTCTGCCATGTCTACCGATGACTTCCCTTGTACTGTGCCGTTCTCCTTTACATTAAAGTCAGGTGAGTTAAGTCATTACTATAAAGATTGGGATATTATCAAGTACAACGAAGATGTTGGGCAATTACATAAGACTGACGCCCAAGGCAACCGGATAAAATTGCGCTTTGCGACATTACTGGCGAAAAAGCGATAATTGTACCGCAGGTACCCAACCAGCCACTTAGTGGGGGTTAATACAGCAGATTAAATCGCTGGTAGTTTAACCGCAGCGGGGGGTAAGTTGGGTTCATCATGTAAACAATTGACAATATAATCAATAAACACGCGGAGTTTGGGGGGTAAATAGCGGGTTGGTGGGTAGAGTAACCACAAGCCGCCGCTATACGAACTGGTAAAGCGCCACCCCGGTAATACCTGCACTATCAACCCCTGTTGCAATGCTGTTCTGGCCGTAAAATAAGGCAGGCTACCAATACCTATATGCTGTAAGACGGCATCTAGTCTGACACCGGTATGGTTAGCTGCGTAGCGGCCCCGTACTGCGACAGTCGCCGCTTTGCTACCTTGGCGGAATTTCCAGCGGGCATCCCCCGGTGTTTCTCCGAGATAAATACAACTATGGTGTGCCAAATCATGAGGATGTAGGGGAACTCCATGAATAGAGAGATACTCGGGTGTGGCACACAGCAAGTGTTCGATAGTCATCAATTGGCGGCCAATCATTCCCGGTGGGGGTTGGTCAGTAATGCGAATTGACAGATCTACATTTTCTTCAATTAAATCAACGTAGCGATCATCTAAGATCAGTTGTACATCTATTTTACTGTGGCGGCGCAAGAATTCAGGTATATGCGGGTGAACGACAAAGCGGCCAACAGCTTTTGGCACACTGATACGGATGAGTCCTTCCGGTTCCTGATTGTACTGACCACTCACCTCCATCACTGAATTGGCTGCGTTAAGCATCATATGACAGCGTTTAAAAACTTCCTCGCCGCTTTCGCTCAAACGCAACTTACGTGTAGTTCGGTGTAATAAGCGCGTTGCCAGTGCTTTTTCGAGCCGGCTGACGCTGCGACTGATTGCTGAGGGTGAAACACCTAGCTGGCGTGCGACAACAGAGAAACTGCCGGTTTCTACCACTTTAACGAAAACAGCCATCTCACTTAGCAGAGTCAGAGATTGATTTGTGCTCACAACGCAACAGTCCTTTGAGTTCATGATGGATTATCACGACAGACTGACATCAATATAATCATAATGGAAATGATAAAAGGACAATGACTATGACAATTCGCCTATTTTTTGACAACGATACACTGGCTGCGGATGTAAATGTCCTGAGCTGCACGCCTGACGGTGAACAATTCGCCCTAATATTGCAGGAAACTATTTTCCATCCGCAAGGTGGTGGGCAACCTTCCGATATCGGTTCAATTGGCGGTAGTCCGGTATTACATGTGGTTCAGCAACAAAATCAAGTGGTTCACTATGTGGCCCTGCCTGTTGCCTTGGGTAAACAGCCTGCGCATGTCGACCGTGAACGGCGCATCTTGAATACACGCATGCATTCCGCTGGACATGTGATTGGTAATATTGGCGAAAGCTATGGTTGGTTGCCAATAAAAGCCCATCATTGGCCAGGGGAGGGGCGAGTCTCATTTAAGCGGGCCGAGAAGCAACATCCTATTGATATCAATATTATTCAGACAGCCTTAGAGCAATTTATTGACCAGGATTTACCAAGACAGACGCGGATACAGGGTAATTTCCGCGAAATTGGATTTGGCAAATTACCGGCGTATGCCTGTGGCGGTACCCATGTTTGTTCTCTGCGTGAGTTGGGCCATGTTGTTATACAGTCTATTTCGGAGAAAAAAGGGGTAATGTCGGTGAATTACACTATTGATTAGTCGGCGATAAATTGTATTGGTTCCGTACCTGCACCTTCAATGACTTTAGGTATATTATTCAACACACAAATAAAGTAAATCTTGAAGGACAACGTGGTGAATAAAGAAAAGATTGCACATCTTGATGCGGTAAGTCGCAAAGCCCGCACGGTCATGGAGCGAGAAGGGCTCGACGCTCTGGTGGTTACAGTATGTGATAATTTCTATTATCTCACTGGGTTCGCCAGTTTCTTTATGTATACCTTCCGGCACACCGGTGCGGCGGTTGCGATTATGTTCCGTGATGCGGCAATTCCTTCGCAAATCATCATGAATGAATTTGAAGCAGCCAGCACCCACTTTGATATGCCTAATATGGTGCTAAAAACCTTTCCGGTGTGGGTCGATGTCGACTCTCCACGTAATCCGCTTAATCACCAGAAAAAGCGTGAGCGGCCGATAGGCCCGCCAGTTGAAGCTGTTTTTAGTTTAGTGAAAGCCGCTCTTGATGATGCTGGAGTGCTGGGTAAGACCATTGCCATTGAATTACATGCCATGTCTAACGGGGGAAAAGCTGTTCTGGACAAAGTAGCGCCAGGGCTGAAATTGGTTGATTCGACTCCGTTGTTTAATGAAATAAGGATGATTAAAAGCCAGTGGGAGATTAAACACCTGCGCAAAAGTGCTGAGATCACCGAGTTTGGTATTGCCAGTGCGGTGAAAGAAATTCGCGTCGGTTGTACTGCAGCACAACTGACAGCGGCATTCAAAGCCGCAGTGATGACGTTCCCAGAAACAAACTTCTCCCGTTTCAATCTTATTTCTGTTGGCGATAACTTCTCGCCAAAAATGCAGGCGGATGACACCCCAGCCAAGCTGGGAGACTTAATTAAGTTTGACTGCGGTGTGGATGTTGCAGGCTATGGAGCCGATCTGGCCCGAACTTTTGTTCTGGGAGAGCCGGACCCACTAGCAAAGCAAATATATGACACCATTAGAATTGGTCATGAACATATGCTCTCGAGGGTAGCTCCGGGGGTTAAATTAAAAGATGTTTTCGACTCGACGATGGATGTCATCAAGAAATCTGGCCTACCACATTATAATCGCGGTCATCTTGGGCATGGTGACGGTGTATTTTTGGGGTTAGAAGAAGCCCCTTTTATTAGCACATCAGCAACTGAAACCTTCCAGCCTGGGATGGTGTTAAGCCTTGAAACCCCCTATTACGGTATTGGGATCGGTTCGATCATGTTGGAGGATATGATTCTGATTACTGACAACGGTTATGAATTTTTAAGTAAACTCGATCGTGGCTTGCAGCGTTGTGATTGATTTGTGCTGAACACTGCGCTTTATATGAATTAAATTCATCTTTGAAAATAGACTCTTGCCATTTTAACAGAGTCTATTTTTATTTCGTCAAAGACATGGATACCAAATAGTTAAATGCTACTGGAAATTAACTATATGAAATGATGAGTTAAAATATAAAGGTATGTTACGGTTTGATTGTCAGGATCCTATCCGTGATACTCGGTTTTCTGACAGTTTGATTCTTAATGATAACGTCTGTAATAATCCATTATTGCTAATAATAGCAGACTTGTATTTTTATTATAATATAAAGAATATGTTAGATATTTAAAATCTAACCTGGCTAAAACAGGCCAAACCAGCCTAAAAATCAAATCGTGCTGCGCTTTGCAGAACACTGTATCGCAGGATTGACTTAGTAAAAAAATTTAATCTCTAAATCTTATCTTTTTGCAGAATTTTAACCTAGGATTATTCTTGATTTCATCAAGATTAACCGCTATAACACATTTATACCTCCATTAATCGCTGGAATAACAATATCCTATAATAATTCGACAACAGTATTTTCTTTCAACTATCCTATGTAACATGCTGTAATACATTTTAAGGACTTCATTTCATCATAATCGATAATGAAAAATGGACGTTCGGGAAGTAACTTTCCTTAATTATCAAACAAGTTGCTGGCTTAAGGGTTATATAATGTATAACGCATTTACGACACTACTGCGCCCGTTGCACCGGCACAGAATAACTTTATTAGCGCTATTAATTTCCGGCCTTTCAGTTAATCCAGTTTTGGCGGATACACAGTATGATTCGTTAATCATCCAAGCCAGATCAGGAGATACCGCGCCGGTCCTTGACTACTTACAAAAAGAATCCAAATCTGGCCCTCTCAATAGTGGGCAGGTCGACGACTGGTTACAAATAGCCGGTTGGGCAGGGCGCGATCAAGAGGTTATTGAAGTTTACGAAAGATACCACTCGTCAATGAATCTTTCTTCGCGCGGCTTAGCGTCTGCGGCACGTGCATATCGCAATGAAAAACGTTGGGATCAGGCGTTGGCATTGTGGCAAAGCAGTTTAAAGAAAGACCCAACCAACCCAGACCTTATCACTGGCATGATAATGACTCAGGCGGATTCTGGGCGTGGTGGTGAAGCTTTACAGCAGGCAAAAGACTTGGCTGCGCGTGACCCTTCCGCAAAAAACTATATGACCCTTTCTTATCTTAATCGAGCAACCAACCGCAATTACGATGCTTTGCAGGCCTCCAGCGAGGCGGTGCGACTGGCACCTGAATCTGAGGAAGTATTAAAGAATCACCTTGAGATTCTGCAAAGAAACCGTATTGCCGATCCTGCGTTGCAACTTGCTAAAGAGAATCCAAAATTAGTGACCGCAGAGCAATATCGACAACTTGAGCGAGATGCTGCTGCAGAACAAGTCCGTATGGCGGTGTTACCAACGCGCAGTGAAACGGAGCGATTCTACATCGCTGATCAAGCGTTGGCTGATTACCAGGATTTGTTAACCCGCTGGAGCAAAGATCCTGAAGCACAGGCCGACTATCAACGTGCGCGCATCGATAGATTAGGCGCATTATTGGTTCGCCGTAATACCGAACAACTTATTAAAGAATATGAAGGCATGGAAGCCGAAGGCTACAAAATGCCGGATTATGCGCGTCGCTGGGCGGCATCTGCTTATATCGATCGCCGGATGCCAGAAAAAGCAGCACCGATCCTGACCAGTTTGTATTACGCCGATGGCAAAACATTCCGCAACAGCGATGATTTGCTTGATGCGGATGATCTCTATTACGCGTTGAATGAAAGTGAGCAATTGGACAAGGCGCATCAATTCGCTAAAAACTACAGCGAACAAACGCCGTATCAGGTGGGGGTTTATGGTCTGCCGGGTAAAGAGCCAAATGATGATTGGATGGAAGGGCAGACCTTGCTGGTTCAATCCCTGGTGGCACTCAATGATCTGCCTGCGGCACAGAAAAAATTGGAAACGCTATCTAGTACCGCGCCTGCTAACCAGAATTTACGTATTGCATTAGCCAGTGTTTATTTGGCAAGAGATTTACCACGCAAATCTGAACAAGAGTTGAAAGCAATAGAGTCATTGGCCCCGCGCAGTCTTATTCTGGAACGCGCACAAGCTGAAACTGCGATGGACTTGCAGGAATGGCATCAGATGGAGTTACTCACTGATGATGTGATTACCCGTTCTCCTGAAGATGTCCCCTCTCAGGAACTCGATCGCCAGCGCAAAGTGCATAACATGTATGAATTGCGTGTGACCGGTAATCGAACTATTTCTTCTAATAGCCCAATTAGTGGCAACAAGGACTTTGGCGTTGAAACGTTGCTGTATAGCCCTCCGATAGCCGAAAACTGGCGAGTATTCGGTGGTGGTAGCTACGACAATGCGCAATTTGAAGAAGGAAAAGGCATTAATCGTGCTATGCGGTTAGGGGGCGAGTGGACTTCCCGTGACCATTGGGTTGAGGCCGAAGTGAATAATCAGAATTACGGTTTTGGTAACAAAACCGGTGCTCGGTTATCGACTTGGTACGATTTTAATGATCACTGGCGGGTGGGCGGGCAGGTTGAGAGATTGGCCAAAGATACCCCATTGCGTGCCTTGAAAAATAATATATCCGCTAACAGTGCGTCAGCTTATGTGTTTTGGAAAGCGGATGATCGGCGCGATGCTGAACTTAGCGTGACACCGTCACGTTTCTCTGACGGCAACAACCGGTGGGAATATGAGTTCAATGCACGCCAGCGTATTTGGACTGGCCCTTACCTGACGGCAGATCTTAGCTTAGGGTTAGCGTCGAGCCATAACACCAAAGAAGACGTAATTTACTATAACCCGAAAAGTGATTTCACCTACGTCCCTGCCATTACCTTAAATCACATCATGTATCGCCATTATAAAACCGTCTGGAGCCAACAAATTCAGTTCGGTGTCGGTGGTTATTGGGAGAAAAACTACGGTAATGGTCTGGTAACCACAGCAGGCTATGGGCAGCGTATTCAATGGAATGATGTCGTGGATACGGGAGTGGCAGTGACCTACGATAAGCGCCCTTATGATGGTGCTCGTGAGCACGATCTCTCGCTCGCTTTCGATTTGAATTACCGTTTCTAAGGGATCAGCGTCATGGTGAAGATACTATTTTTTATACGAATACTTGTAGTAGGAATGATAACGGTACTGGCCTCTGTCTGCTATGCAGAGAAACCGGTATTTGTTCCCCCGGCTGAGCGTGCATTGCCGCTAAGTGAACGGCCGTGGCAAAAAAATACCTTTGTGGTTATCGCTTATCACGACGTTGAAGATGACTCCGCAGACCAACGTTATCTGTCGGTAAGAAGCAGCGCATTAAGCGAGCAATTGGCTTGGCTAAAGGATAACCGCTACAACGTGGTGTCAGTTGATCAAATTCTAGCGGCCCATAATGGTGGTGCACCACTGCCGAATAAAGCCGTTTTGCTGACCTTTGATGATGGTTATAGCAGTTTCTATAACCGTGTTTACCCATTGTTAGAAGCCAATAATTTGAGCGCAGTACTGGCTCCGGTGGGGACTTGGATAGATACACCATCAGATAAAAAGGTCGATTTTGGTGGTTTGAGTACCGATCGCGATCGTTTCCTTACCTGGAAACAGATCAGTGAAATGGCTAAATCAAAACTGATTGAAATAGGCGCTCATACTTACGCTTCGCACTACGGTGTGATAGCCAATCCACAAGGCAATACCGAGCCGGCAGCAGCCAATTTGATTTATGACCCTAAAACGAAGAAATACGAAACTGAAGCAGCCTTCAAGCAGCGGATGGAAAAAGACGTAACCTTGATAACCCAGCGCCTTATTCAGGCTACAGGGAAACAGCCGAGAGTGTGGGTTTGGCCATACGGTGCAGCCAATGGAACCGTGATAAATATCTTACGCCAACACGGTTACCAAATGGCGATGACGCTGGAGCCGGGCATTGGCAACGTCAATGATCTGATGAATATACCGCGTATTCTGATCAGTAATAATCCGTCGTTGAAAGACTTTGCCCAGTTGGTTACCTCCGTGCAGGAAAAAGACATCATGCGGGTAGCGCATGTCGATTTGGATTATCTCTACGATCCAGACCCGGTACAGGAAAAGGAAAATCTCGATAAACTGGTTCAGCGGATTTCTGATCTACGTGTCACGACCGTGTTCCTGCAAGCCTTTTCTGATCCAAAAGGGGACGGCAATATCCGTCAGGTTTACTTCCCTAATCGCTGGATACCAATGCGTCAGGATCTGTTTAACCGCGTTGCCTGGCAATTGGCATCACGCCCTGATGTGGATGTTTATGCCTGGATGCCCGTGCTGGCGTTTGAGATGGACCCGTCGTTACCTCGGATTAAACGTATTGATCCGAAGACAGGTAAAACCAGCATCGACCCGGATCAATATCGTCGCCTATCGCCATTTAACCCGGAAGTCAGGCAGCGCATCATCGATATTTATCGCGATATGGCCTACAGCGCCCCAATTGACGGGATTCTCTATCATGACGATGCTGTAATGTCTGATTTTGAAGATGCATCGCCGGATGCTATCCGCGCATATGAGAAAGCCGGTTTCCCAGGCTCTGTTGCAGAAATACGTAAAGACCCGGAAACCATGGCCCGCTGGACGCGATATAAAAGTAAATATCTGGTTGATTTTACTAATGAGTTAACACGCCAGGTGCGTGATATCCGTGGCCCGCAAGTAAAATCCGCCCGTAATATATTTGCTATGCCGATCTTAGAACCGGAAAGTGAAGCATGGTTTGCGCAGAATCTTGATGATTTCCTGGCTAACTATGATTGGGTTGCCCCGATGGCAATGCCGCTAATGGAGAAGGTGCCGTTATCAGAGTCTAATGAGTGGCTATCGCAACTGGTTAATAAAGTTGCACAGCGCCCTGGAGCCCTGAATAAAACCGTATTTGAACTGCAATCGAAAGACTGGACCAAGCCTGAGGGCAGCAATGCCATCAGCGGCCCGATACTGGCGGGATGGATGCGCCAGTTGCAGTTAAATGGCGCGCAAAATTTTGGTTACTATCCGGATAACTTTATCACTGGCGAACCACCGCTAAAAGATGTCCGCCCTGTGCTATCTTCTGCCTGGTATCCTTTATATGATCGATAGAATTATTGCGTTACTCATCCTATGCCTGGTACTGAGTATACCTGCGGGTATGATCCTGCTCTTTACCGGTGATGTGTTACTGAATTTTGTTTTCTTCTATCCGCTCTTTATGTCCGGTATTTGGATAACCGGTGGTGTTTATTTTTGGCTACGCCGAGAAAGACACTGGCCATGGGGCGATGATGTGCCAGCACCGGAGCTGAAAGGCAATCCGTTAGTGTCTATTTTAATCCCTTGTTTTAACGAGGGGGAGAATGCGCGTGAAACCATCCACGCGGCGTTGGCGCAGACTTACACCAATATTGAAGTTATCGCTATTAACGATGGCTCCAGTGATGATACTGCGCAAGTGCTGGATAGCCTGTTGGCCGAGGATCCGCGTTTACGTGTTATTCATCTGGCTCATAATCAGGGTAAAGCTATTGCTCTGCGTATGGGGGCGGCAGCGGCACGTAGCGAATATCTGGTATGTATCGATGGTGATGCCTTACTGGACAGCAAAGCGGTGCCTTATTTGGTCGCGCCGCTGATTGCGAATCCACGCACGGGTGCCGTTACCGGTAACCCACGTATCCGTACGCGTTCAACGTTAGTTGGTCGGGTACAGGTTGGTGAGTTCTCTTCTATCATCGGGCTGATTAAACGGACACAACGTGTCTATGGCCAAGTTTTCACGGTATCGGGTGTCGTTGCTGCGTTCCGCCGTCGAGCATTGGCCGATGTGGGCTACTGGAGCCCGGACATGATCACGGAAGACATCGATATCAGTTGGAAATTACAAATCAGGCACTGGTCAGTATTCTTTGAGCCTCGAGGTTTGTGCTGGATTTTGATGCCGGAAACCCTACGTGGTTTATGGAAGCAGCGCTTGCGTTGGGCGCAGGGTGGGGCTGAAGTTTTCCTGAAAAATATGTTTAAGCTGTGGCGCTGGCGTAATCGCCGTATGTGGTTACTGTTCCTTGAATATTCACTGTCGATAACCTGGGCGTTTACTTACCTGTTCAGTATTATCCTGTTCCTGCTGGGATTGGTTATTACTTTGCCGCCAGGTATCCATGTTCAAACCGTCTTCCCGCCAGCCTTTACCGGGATGGTTCTGGCGTTGACCTGCCTGATGCAGTTCGCGATAAGCTTGGTTATTGAACGGCGCTATGAACCTAAACTGGGTAATTCACTGTTTTGGATTATCTGGTATCCCATGGTCTACTGGATGCTGAGTTTGTTTACCACAGTGGTTTCGTTCCCAAAAGTTATGCTCAATACCAAGCGTAAACGTGCGCGTTGGGTTAGCCCTGACCGTGGGATCGGGAGGGTTAAACCATGAGTGCTCCTCTTATTCATACTGAACAACGGCTGATACCCCGCTGGATTGATATTATTATCACGGCATTGGCTTGGATCGGTTTTATCTTTCTGTTCGTGAAGGGTTTTCTCGATATAATTGGCAGAGCGCCAAATATGGGGCCGATTCCGTTCAGAATATATATTATTAGCGGTCTTACTACCCTGGCATTGTATCTGGCAATTGCGGTATTCAACGCCGTGGTCATCATCATCTGGGCCAAATACAATCAGGTGCGTTTCCAGGTGGAACGCCGTGGGCACCGGCCACACCTGAATGACGATGAGTTGGCTAGCAGTATGGAGCTTTCAGCAGAGATGATTGCTCAGCTTAAAGCCGGCTCCTGCCTCACGTTATATAACGATGAACATGGGCAATTGCTGGAAGTCAAAGAAGGGCTACAGCTTCCCACCGTTGCACCGGTAGTCAATCTACGCCGGGGGTGATGGGCCACAACTAACACCTCTGAATACCTGATAATAAGCCATCCTGTGCTTATATCGGGTATTCAGACCCAACTGCTATTGTTTCAACTATTCCCTGCCAAAAAACGCCACTTTCTTTTGCCATTCTTGCTTTATATATTGCTATGATCTAGCAGGGATTACCGCGTGCGAAATCATTGAGTATCGTGATAATTGATATTCCTCTGTCAGTTGCGTTTAAAGGGATCATACAGTGAAGCAAAATCATTTCGGGCAAACTATTGGCACTGAATTACCGGATTGGCAATCAGCGCAACAACCTCAACGTGAAATTTTACCAGGCCATTTTTGTTATCTGGCACCAGTTGATGCAGATAAGCATGAAACATCGTTATACCAGGCATATCACATGGTGGAAGATGCACATGACTGGACTTACTTTTATTGTGAACGGCCTGAAAATGAAGCTGACTTTCATCACTATCTGCAAACACTGATCAAGGCGAAAGGGGCGCTCCACTACACGGTTATTGATGCACAAACTGGCCTTGCAATGGGGACGGTTGGTTTGCAGCGGATTGATGAGGTTAATGGTGTTATTGAGATAGGTTCAGTGAATTGGTCGCCGCGTTTAAAACGTAACTCGGCGGGGACGGAAGCAATATATTTACTATTACACTATGTCTTCGATAAATTAGGCTATCGGCGCTGTGAGTGGAAATGTGATTCATTGAATGAACCTTCAAATGCTGCTGCGGCTCGATTTGGTTTTCAATATGAAGGCCAATTTCGGCAGGCCATTGTGATTAAAGGGCGCAACAGAGATACCAATTGGTACTCCATAACTGACCGTGAATGGCCATTAATTAAGCAGTCATTTAATGACTGGCTAGCGATGGAAAACTTTGATAGTCAGGGTAAGCAAATAGCGCGTTTACAGGATTTAAGAATCAGCCGCTAGCAGGGTTCAGTAAATTACATTTTAGTTTATTTAGTTGTATTAACTATATTTTTTTATTTTCGTCTTTACTTATAACTCAAATAAAAAGGGTAAAGACGAATTTATGCAGATTGTTTAATGTGGCTGGTAAAACAGGGCTTAATAGTATAGCGCGATGTAAAAAATAATTAGAGGAAAAAATGAATAAATAAAAAAATTATATTTTTTTACATTTTGGGATCGCGAAACTTAAGAGTGTCATTATACTGTAATCATCTGGCGGTATTTTTCACACGGTGCATAGCTTAGGCTGTTGTTTATCACTGCGGGGATCGCTAATGGTAGAGTCCATGATTGGGCTGTTAAGACAAGACCACTGTTTTACTCCAGCAACTCGTTGTTACGAGTGCTCCACCTCCGACTCTCATTTTCCCGCAGTACTGTCATTATCTATTCCTACTATATTTTTGTTCCCAGCGTTATTGTTTCAAGTATTCATGTCACGTAACACTCCCCCTTGCGATACTGTTCTCACCTCTGTCCTATTTTTACCCAAGTCATTCTGGGGCTTAGGTGCTGAGGCTACTCGCATTTTTAATTGGCTATTATTGGCTGCGAAGGAAGCCAAAACCTCATCCGTATGTGAAACATATACCCAAAATAATTCGAGTTGCAGGGAGTCAACACACATGCAGCTTGAAGTATGGCGGATATAATCGCGCAGGCAAGCGCTGCTGCGGTTGGTGAAACAAACTGTAAGGTGCCACTATGGGAAGACAGAAAGCAGTGATCAAAGCTCGTCGTGAAGCGAAACGCGTAATTAGACGTGATTCACGTAGTCATCGTCAGCGTGAGGAAGAAAACGTGACATCGTTAGTGCAAATGGGCGGTGTTGAATCAATAGGTATGGCACGGGATAGCCGTGATACCTCCGTTATTCAGGCGCGTACGGAAGCTCAAGGTCATTACTTATCAGCCATAGACAATAAACTGCTCATCTTCGCGACCGGCGAAGCTGGGTGTGGTAAAACCTTTATCAGCGCGGCTAAGGCCGCAGAAGCACTGATTCACAAAGAAGTTGATCGGATAATTGTAACGCGACCGGTATTACAGGCAGATGAGGATCTGGGGTTCTTGCCTGGTGATATCTCTGAGAAATTCGCGCCTTATTTCCGCCCGGTGTATGACATTCTGCTGCGCCGACTCGGCTCATCTTTCATGCAATATTGTCTGCGCCCGGAAATCGGCAAAGTGGAAATTGCGCCTTTCGCCTATATGCGCGGGCGTACCTTTGAGAATGCGGTAGTGATCCTCGATGAGGCACAAAATGTAACCGCCAGCCAAATGAAGATGTTTCTGACCCGTCTCGGTGAAAATGTTACGGTCATTGTCAATGGCGATATCACCCAATGCGACCTTCCGCGTGGTGTGAAATCAGGTCTCAGCGATGCGCTGGAGCGTTTTGCTGAGGATGAAATGATTGGTATCATCCGCTTTGATAA
Organism: Yersinia sp. FDAARGOS_228; assembly: GCF_002073315.2. Classification (NCBI taxonomy): domain Bacteria; kingdom Pseudomonadati; phylum Pseudomonadota; class Gammaproteobacteria; order Enterobacterales; family Yersiniaceae; genus Yersinia; species Yersinia sp. FDAARGOS_228. The sequence continues at coordinate 3,468,229 of NZ_CP020409.2, read as the reverse complement.
ACAGGATTGTGTTCGCTCTGCACTCTGCCAACACACCCTAAATGCCTATTCATAACTCAGTGTTATGAATGGATGACCCGATAAAAAAGGGCAAGCGCGATAAACGCTTGCCCTTTGCTTATCCCTGCGGGCATGAAGCTACAGCATGATAGTCATCATATAAGCCGCAAACAGTGCCAGATGGGCGGTACCATTAAGTACGTTGGTTCTGCCGGTGGAAAATGATATTTGCGATAAAATCAATACGCTCACCATCACCACGATATGTGGTGCTTCCAGACCAAAGTTCAACTCTTGCCCGGTGAGTACCGCAATCAAAGTAACCGCAGGAACGGTCAGTGAAATGGTTGCCAGCACTGAGCCGAAGAACAGGTTCATCGCGCGCTGTACCTGATTAGCCAACACCGCTTTTAATGCACCTAACCCTTCAGGGGAGAGGATAAGCAGGGCAATCAGGAAACCGGTAAATTTAGCGGGTGCATTTAACTCAGTTAGCAGCGCTTCTAATGGGTTGGCATCAAATTTGGTCACTGCAATTACTGCCACTAAATGAATTAGCAACCAAAAGGTGTGCCACAAACTGCTGTGTGAGGATGGCTTACCATGATGAGGGTCACTCGGGTCGTCACCTTCATCCTCATGTTCATAGACAAACAGGCTTTGGTGCGTTTTGGTTTGAATCAACAGGAAAACACCGTACATCGCTGCTGAAATTGCTGCGACAACCAGTGATTGTGCCACACTAAAATTACCGTCGGGCAGTGTGCTGGGTAATACCAACACAATGATCGCCAACGGGAATATAGCCATCAGATACTGCTTAATACCCACCAGATTGACATGTTGGGTAGCAAATTTGCGCCCGCCGAGCAGCAGGGAAACACCGACTAATCCACCAATTACAATCATGATGATTGAATAGAGGGTATCGCGCATCAGGGCAGGTGCCGCATCCCCTGTTGCCATCATTGCTGAGATCAAGCTAACCTCAAGCACAACAACGGACAGACTGAGGATTAAGGAACCATAAGGTTCACCCAAACGGTGTGCCAGTACGTCTGCATGACGTACCACGCTAAAAGCACTGCTCAGGATACCTACCAGCGCTATCAGGTTGATGATGATAACAGCAGCAAAATTACTGGTATTACCCCAGATATTAAGAATAACCAATGCAATGATTGGCAGAATAAGGGAGTATTCGTGATGGCGGGATTTAGATCGGCCGGGATCATTTTGCGACTTCATTTCGAGAGCGCTCCTAATAACTTTACTGCATTAAACGGGCGTTAGAGCCATTTAACGATAATTAAGTGCCATATTGTAGGCTAAGTAGCTTTAAGACTAACAAATAACAGGGAATTGTCGCAGAAAATTTACAAGGTTTTAACTGGAAAGGGTAAAAAAAAACGGCCATGAAAATGGACACTACAGGTAATGTCCATTGATTTTATAGATATTAATTAATCTTACTCGTCAATATTGTCCATAACTTCATGGCGCTTATGGTGATAATCTTCTTCATTCAGGCCTTCGCGCCAGTAGGGCACAGCATAGAGTTGTTGCCGCTCACATCCCCTTTCTCGGCGTAGATAACGGCGCAATTTCACCACCATACTATCCTCACCCGCCAGCCAGAATGTTGATGCTTCCATCAGCAAATTGAGTGCACAGAACTGGGTTATCACATCATCTGTTTTTTCCGTACCGCCAATGACCCAGCTTAGCTCCAATCCGGCAGGTTTGATCAGGTTCAATACATCTTGCGGACTATCTACACGGATGATGGCATGGCCTTCGGCATTTGCTGGCAGGGTTTCCAGTAATGCGGCGATGGCGGGCAGTGAGGAGGGGTCACCCACCAGATAGCTGTATGCCGCTGCTGGCAACATTGTTTCTGGCCCACCGGGATTAGTAATCCCTAACCAATCACCGACTTTGGCATTGCGGGCAAAATCGACCGCCGGGCCACGGTGATCATGGATAGCAAACTCAATATCCAGCTCACACAGATCAGGGCGAACAGCACGAACAGAATAGGTACGAACAATCGGACGCCGCTCGGCGGCAGGCCAGATCGGACCTTTTTCGCCCAATACTGGCAGTTCCGGTTGAGTTTGGCTTGCCAAAGGTAGGAAGATTTTCAAATGAGCGCCCGCACAATCTGATGGATAATTCTGCAATGTCGGGCTATGGAAGGTGATTCGACGTAAATGCGGCGAGGTATCTACTACCTTTTTCACCTGAACCAGACGTGGCGGAACTGGGCGATACGCGGGTTTTGCTGCAGTTGATCCTGTGGTCACAGTTTATCCTTCTTATCCTATGGTGTTTTACTCTTAGCCACTAGCCAGCAGAGGTTGTGGCTTATAAGGGGATAAACTATAACATTAACCAATGTTAATGATAATTATTTGCATGAGAGGAGTGTGATAAATACAAAGGCTCATTTGCCCGACAAAAGTGTAGGGCAAGATGAATTGATTACTTAATTGATGGGTTGCACAATTGCCGTCCGACGGAAATGCAATCTTAAACGCAACATAGTGACCAGTGCGACTGCCATTACAACCATTGCAGCCAGTGGAAGCTGTTGTAACTGCAGCCCAAATGCCAGCAAGGTGCCACCCAACCAGGCACCTAATGCATTGCCTAAATTGAACGCGCTTTGGTTAAAGGTTGATGCCAGATTAGGGGCGTCGCGGGCCTGATCCACCACTAACAGTTGTAACATTGGGCACAAGGCAAAGGCCACAATGCTCCAGATAAACAATGTCAGTAGTGCCGGTAAATAAAAACCAATGGTGTAATGCAGTGCTAGTAGGATTGCTATCAGTATAGCTATTAGCCGGGTCATGGATCCCACCAGATTTTTGTCGCCTAAACGACCCCCCATTACGCTACCGATGGACAAGCCAATCCCAAGAATCAATAACACCACGGTAACGCCATGTTCAGAAACACGAGTCACCTCACGCAGTAATGGCGCAATGTAAGTGAAAACAGTAAACAGGCTGGTATTGGTTAATACTGATAGCAGTAAGGCCGTTTGCACTTTTTTCTGCATCAGAGTTTTGAATTCCAGCTTAGGGCTGATTCTCTTCATTGGAATATTTTTTGGTAACCAGGCGATCACTGCGATGATAGCCACAATACCGATAGCACTGACCCCCCAGAAAGCTGCTCGCCAACCAAAAGCTTGCCCAACGGCTGTACCCAACGGCACACCTAGCACATTTGCCAGGGTGACTCCCATAAAGACTAATGCTATTGCCCGTGCACGGCGGTTAGGTTGGACCAAATCGGTTGCAACCACCGATGCCAAACCAAAGAAAGTGCCATGGCAAAGGGCTGCAATAATACGGGCAGCCATCAACAAGTTATAGGTTTGTGCCAATGCACACAGGATATTGCCAATAATAAACAGGACAATTAAGCCCAAAAGTGTGGATTTACGCGGGATTCGTGCCGTTGCGATAGCCAATAAAGGTGCACCGATTACCACACCCATGGCATAAACAGAAACTAGCATCCCGGTTTTAGGGATACTGACCCCCAGATCATGGGCAACTTCCGGCAATAACCCCATAATTACAAACTCGCTGGTACCAATGCCAAATGTAGCAATGGTGAGTGCGATAATAGCCAATGGCATGAATAACTCCTGATCAGCCTCATATACATAAAAAGGCTGAATAACATCAATATCAACTCACTCCCTGGCATGAATATGAAGGAGATAAAGTCTTGGCAGGTGAATTTAATTGGGCGATTCTAGCACCGAGCTAAAAGGGCGTCTAACGGCAAAGTGCGATCCTACCTGAAGCCGCAGGGGATAGCTGGCGGTCTATCGGCAACGCCAACAACTCTTAGTATATTAAAAAGTAATTAAATATAGCTGACTTTAATGTTTATCCCAAACCTCGCTCAAAACGAGACGGTCATCTATCTGCCTATCATTTTGATAAACTTGGTTATTTCAATTTTTATCGCAACGATATAGTAATTAACATATGTCATAAGCTTTACTTAGCACAAAAAAACATAAGCAACGGTTTTTTTGTATTTGTTGTTAGCCATTTTCCCCCGTAAATCTATCTATTAAATAGCGTGAAATCGAAAGGGGCTAAATGTGAATTTCCAACAGCTTAAAATTATTCGGGAATCAGCCCGTTGCAACTATAACCTGACCGAAGTGGCTAATACCTTATTTACCTCACAATCGGGGGTTAGCCGGCATATTCGCGAGTTAGAAGAAGAACTGGGTATTGAGATCTTCGTTCGACGGGGTAAGCGGTTGCTGGGGATGACTGAACCGGGCAAGGAGTTGCTGACAGTAGCTGAACGCATGCTGAATGATGCCAATCAAATCCGCCGCCTGGCTGATGTATTCAGCAATAATGATAGCGGACAGTTGCATATTGCTACCACACACACTCAAGCCCGCTATAGTTTGCCACGAGTGATTAAAGAATTTCGCCTGTTATACCCACAAGTTAAGTTAGTTATTAGCCAGGGAAACCCGCAAGAAATTGCAGCTATGCTGCATTCGGGTGAAGCGGATATTGGTATTGCCACTGAGCTACTAATGAGTGACGCATCAGTCGCAACATTTCCTTATTATCGCTGGCACCACGCAATTGTCGTGCCCGAAAATCACCCGTTAACACAAGAACCTCATATCACCCTTGAAACCCTGAGTACGTTGCCATTGATTACATATCGTCAGGGGATTACTGGCCGCTCACGATTGGACAATGCTTTCAAAAATGCCGGTCTGACACCGGATATTGCGCTCAGTGCGCAGGACTCAGATGTTATTAAGACCTACGTTGAATTAGGTATGGGGGTAGGCATCCTGGCGGATATGTCCTATGAGGCACATCGTGATAAAGGGTTAGTACGACTGAATGCAGAACACCTGTTTGATGCAAATACTGTCTGGCTAGGACTAAAAAGAGGCCAGTTACAACGTAACTTTATTTGGTTCTTTATACAGCTCTGTAATCCAACACTTTCTTTGCATGATATTAAAGAGAAAGTGCTGGCAGAGGCAACGGATGATGTGGTGATTGATTACCAGATCTAGGCGCTAACTAAGTAGTATAGGCCGGTAATTTAGGCGGAAGCATCAGTCAAGAGAGTCATTATCTGGAGCAAATCGCACCTGAACCTCTGTTCCGCCATCGTCCCGTTGGCGGATGTTACAGTCACCATTCAGGCTATTTGCTCGATCCTGCATAATCATCAAACCATAATGATTTGGCCGCTCGCTGTCCTGCCCAATCCCGCAGCCGTTATCCATGATCGACATGACGACATCACCTTGTTCAAAAGTGACCCGAACCAACGCCATACTGGCATGAGCATGCTTATAGATGTTGTTCAGTGCTTCACGGGCAATGTTAACCATGTGGATCGCTTGATGGTCGGGAACGCAGTCAGATGGCAAGTCAAACTCAAGGGTAATGGGCAAGTTGGCCCGTTCACTGAATTCATTTACCAGTGTTTGAAGCGCCGCTTGTAGAGTCGCCTCATTTAGTTTCAGACGGAAGGTTGTCAGTAATTCACGTAGCTGGCGGTAGGCAATGTTAAGCTCATCGCGCATTTGCTGTACTAAAAGTTTACTGGGTTCAGGCATGTCGGGCGCTTGCATTTGCAAACAACTAATTTGAATTTTGAGGCAGGAAAGAGACTGGGCGATGGAGTCATGTAACTCCCGCGCAATGGCTGAACGCTCTTCCATCAATAATAATTGCTGCTGATGCCGGGCTTGGCTTTCCAGCGCCAATGTGCTGCTCAGTTGCTCCACCAGCATATTGACCAGTTGCTGCTGATCAGAATTGAGTGATTTATCCGTGGGTAATTTTGCCAGTAGCAACCCATATTGACCAAGCTTATCACTCAGACTCCAACTCAGAGACTCCCGCAAAACGGCACTACTCACTCCGTCAGATGAGCTGCTAATCGTTAATTGTGTTGGGCGATTCTGTGGCGGCAGATACTCACCATCGGCATTATCTATGAGATGGGCGCGATAAAGATGATTTTCATATAAACAGATCTGCACATTTTCCAGCGGTGTCAGTGTTTGTAGCTGCTCGATAATTGGAACTAAGCGCTCGCTTAATGGCTGGTGGGTATGTAATTGACGGCTGCTATGATACAAAAAGGCCAATACTTGATTTTTTTGTTGTAAATCAGCCGTTTTCTGGGCGACGCGCTGCTCCAAATCACTGTATATCAATGAAAGTTCCTGCGACATTCGATTCAATGCGGTACCCAGCGTCCCCATTTCATCTCGTTGATAAGACAACGTGTAGCGCTTGCTGAAATCACCGCGACCAATCGCATTCGCCATAGAAATTAATTGCAGCCATGGGCGGAGTAGGCGACGGCGCAAATAATAGATAGTAGCCAGTAGTAAACTCATTGTCAGAACAATGAATACCAGTTGGATCATGGTAACTAATAACAAGCGTTGTTCAGTTTTATGGTCAATAGCCAATACCAGTGCATCTAGCTGGTGGACAAAATCGGCCACATTGGCGGCAACCTCGTCGGGATGTTTAGCTTGCAGCAACTGTGTTTTTAGCGTGGTTTGCCAGTAACGCTCTATTTGTTGATATTGGCTGGTTAAACCTTCTCGCTGTAATGCTTGCTGCAAGTCGCCACTGGTTTTGTCTTGCTCCAGTGCAACCAAATAGGGCAAATCACGCTCATCCAACGGTACCATTGAAAGCAGCCGATAGCTTTGCATGCGTAGCGATCCTGCTTTGTTGATGGCATGCGCGTTACCTTGAATGCTTTGTGCCATCCATGACGAGATAGTCATGCCAGCAAGGCCCAGCAAACCCAGTAATATCATCAGCAAAGCGATCTGATTAACTAAGGGGATGAGGAAACGTTTCATAGCATAGTATTCCTTTGACCAATAAACGCGGCAACCTTACCGCATTTTAATCACGTAATGTTAGCGTTAGTGGGACTTCATACCTGCCGCAGTCATCATCATACGAAACAGCATTGAAACGGCTAATAAAGCCAGTACGCTACCGCACCAAATAAGCAGCATCCAGCCGATTTTCTTCCACCAAGGTAATTTTACGTGTTCAGTTGGCAAAGAGGGTGTTGTTGATTTTATCGTTTTATTTTCAGACATATAAGTCTCATGCATACAAATTATAATATTCACTATAAGAAAATATCAGGGCCAGCGAACTAGCCCATGATCGTCATTATCTACTTGGTACTCAGTGGTAACCTTGATCGTGATTGATTTTCCCCCGGAATACGTAGTAGCTCCAGAAGGTGTAAACCAAAATAATAGGAATAATAAAGAGTGCGCCGACCAGCATAAAACCCAGACTTTGCGGCGGAGCTGCCGCTTGCCACAAAGTAATGGATGGTGGAATAAGATAAGGCCAGATGCTAATACCCAAGCCGCTATAACCAAGGAACACCAGCAATAACGTCAATAGGAAGGGGGCATAATGCCCACCCTGCTTAACTGATCGCAATAATGCCAAACTTGCCAGTGCTACCAGTAATGGCACCGGTAGGAACAAAAACAGATTGGGTAAAGTAAACCAGCGTGCGGCAATTTGTGGATGTGCAAGCGGAGTCCATAGGCTAATGATGGCAATAACTAATAACATCACGAATGTCAGTGGTATGGCTAGCTTATGCATGACCTGCTGCACATGCCCTTCGGTTTTCATAATGAGCCAGGTACAGCCAAGTAGTGCATAGGCTATGACCAGACCAAAGCCGCAAAACAGAGCAAAAGGTGTCAACCAATCAAATGGGCCGCCACTATAACTCCGGCCCGTTACTGGGAAGCCGTGAATAAAAGCACCGACTACCATGCCCTGAGTAAAGGTGGCAATCAATGAGCCACCGATAAAGGCTTTATCCCAGATATGCTGTTTTTCAGCGCTGGCCTTAAAGCGAAATTCAAAGGCTACACCACGGAAAATTAAACCCAACAGCATCAAGGTTAGGGGAATCGCCAGCGCATCCAGAATAACCGCATACGCCAACGGGAAAGCACCTAATAAGGCTGCTCCCCCGAGAACCAGCCAGGTTTCGTTGCCATCCCACACGGGGGCGACGCTGTTCATCATCAAGTCCCGGTCACGGCTGTGTTTTACCAGTGGAAACAGGATCCCGATACCTAAATCAAAACCATCCATAACCACATACATCATGGTACTGAAAACGATAATGACAAACCAAATCAGTGGAAGATCAATACCCATAATTAGCTCCTGTTTTGGTGGTTGTCAGAACTAAATGACTCACTTACTGCCGACAGCGGTCGTGATGGCGTATTGGGCTGACCGGGGCCGCCGGATTCTTGCTGGGCACCTTCATGGGCTTTTGGCCCCTTGCGAATAAGCCGCATCATGTAAGCGTAACCAACACCAAATACCGAACCATAAACCACAATAAAGACCAGCAGGCTGATACTCATATGCATTTCGCCATGAGATGAAACTGCATCACTGGTGCGTTGCAAACCATAGACTATCCATGGTTGGCGGCCCACCTCGGTGGTGAACCAACCGGCCAGAATAGCAATCAAACCAGATGGCCCCATCCACAGCACAAAATAGAGGAAAGGGCGCGATTGATATAAGCCGCCGCGCCAGCGTAGCCATAAACTCCAGCAACCGGCCAAGATCATCAACATGCCTAATCCGACCATAATGCGAAAGGACCAGAAGACAATGGTCGAGTTAGGGCGGTCTTCCACTGGGAAAGATTTCAACGCTGGGATCTGTTTCTCCAAACTGTGAGTGAGGATCAAGCTACCTAAATAAGGGATTTTCAGCGCAAAATGGGTTTTCTCCTGCTTCATGTCTGGCCAGCCAAACAGAATCAGTGGTGTGGGTTCACCCGGTTTGTTTTCCCAGTGCCCTTCAATCGCTGCAATTTTAGCTGGTTGATATTCCAGTGTATTTAAGCCATGGGCATCGCCAATAACCGCCTGTAGTGGGGCAACAATCAGTGCCATCCACATTGCCATGGACAGCATTTTCCGCATGGCGGGAGTATCCCGTTTACGCAGTAAATGCCAGGCGGCAGAGGCACCGACAAAGAATGCAGATGCAAGGAAAGCTGCCGTTGACATATGCAGTAACCGATAAGGGAAGGATGGATTAAATATCACTTTCAACCAATCGACAGGCACCACTTGCCCGTTAATAACTTCAAAGCCTTGTGGGGTCTGCATCCAGCTATTGGAGGCGAGTATCCAGAAGGTAGACATCAACGTGCCTAATGCCACCATGCAGGTTGCAAAGAAATGTAAACCAGGCCCAACACGGTTCCAGCCAAAAAGCATCACCCCGAGGAAACCGGCTTCAAGGAAGAACGCAGTCAGCACTTCATATGTCAGCAACGGGCCGGTGATACTGCCGGCAAATTCGGAAAAAAAGCTCCAGTTAGTGCCAAATTGGTAAGCCATGACCAGGCCGGACACCACACCCATACCAAAGTTAACGGCAAAGATTTTCGACCAGAAATGATAAAGGTCGCGATAATCTTCATTTTTGGTTTTTAACCATAAACCCTCCAAAACCGCAAGAAAACTGGCCAGCCCAATAGTGATGGCCGGGAAGATGATATGGAATGAGATGGTAAAAGCGAATTGGATTCGGGCCAACTCAAGAGCGGTTAAGCCAAACATAGTGACCTCGCTGCAAACATGGTACTGCCTCATCAATCTATAAAATGAATCACGCCGGTATTAGTCATCCTGACAATAGGTAGTGACAACAGGCGATTATTTCGGGGTGTAAACTTGGCAGTTAGTTAACCATAAGTTAAAGTGACTATAATAGTGACAATTAATTCAATCTTACCTATAACAGTTGGCCTATGACTCGATATGAACAGTTAGCTCAGCAAATACGAGCACAAATACAATCCAAGGTCTGGCAGGCGGGTGACAAGCTGCCTTCATTGCGGGAAAGTTGTAAACAATCAGGATTAAGTCTGATGACCGTAGTGCAGTCTTATCAGCTATTAGAAAGCCAGGGTTGGATCGTGGCCCGGCCGCAGTCGGGATATTATGTTGCTTCACGCCCGACACAATTACCCCAGCCACAGCGAGGGAAAAAACTGCATCTGGATGAACAGGTAGACATTAATGCTTTTATTTTTGATGTTCTACAGGCAGGGAAAGATCCAGCAATAATGCCATTTGGCTCGGCATTTCCCGATCCGAGTTTATTGCTACAACCCCGATTATCACGGGCGCTGGCCAGCGTTGCACGTAAGATATCACCACAAAGTTCGGTGACTAACTTGCCACCGGGTAACGAAAGTTTACGCCGCAATATTGCTCAGCGTTATGCCGCCAGTGGAATGAATGTCTCTCCCGAAGAAATTGTTATCACTGCGGGCGCAATGGAGTCACTAAGCCTGAGTTTACAGGCGGTTACTCAGCCCGGAGATTGGGTAGTGATTGAGTCACCCGCATTTTATGGTGCATTACAGGCGATTGAGCGTTTGCGGCTAAAAGCGATTGCCATTACAACCCACCCGCAACAGGGTATGGACCTCGATGCGCTCGAACAGGTGATCAACCAATATCCCATCAAGGCTTGCTGGCTGATGACGCATTTTCAAAATCCATTGGGTTGCACGATGTCATGGCCACAGAAAGAACGGCTCGTCGCCCTGTTACAGCAGAATAATATCTCGTTGATTGAAGATGATGTTTATGGTGAGTTGTACTTTGGCACGGATCGCCCGTTGCCCGCTAAAGCACTCGATCAGCATCGGCAAATTCTGCATTGCTCATCGTTTTCTAAATGTCTGGCGCCGGGGTTCCGTGTCGGTTGGGTCGCCGCAGGGGAACATGCGCAGCGAATTCAGCACTTACAACTGATGAGTACAGTTTCGGCCAGTGTGCCAACTCAGTTGGCGATTGCAGATTATCTCAGCCAGGGGGGATATGACACTCATCTGCGCCGCCTGCGCCGCTTAATGGAACAGCGGCTCAATACGCTGCATCAGGCAGTTATTGAGCATTTTCCTAAAAATGTCAAAATCAGCCATCCTGCGGGGGGATATTTCCTTTGGCTGGAGTTGGAACCACCGTTTAATGCCAGTGAATTATACCGGCGGGCCTTGGAACAGGGCGTTAGCATCGCGCCGGGGAGAATGTTTACCACGGGGAATCAGTTTGATCACTGTTTCCGCCTGAATGCTTCGTTTGCCTGGTCGGAACAAAGCGAACAAGCCATCCGCATACTGGCGCAACTGATTAATCAACTCACCAGCGCCACAGATAATAGTCGTGCGCGTCGATAACAATCTGATGTCCACTATGAGTCTATTTACCTGGCTCCAGAAAATGGAGCCATAACAGCATTATCTTCTGCCACTATTTCTGCAATATCCCTCATTCCATTATGCATAAACGGCGTAATTCCTTTCGTATCGCCTGCTTTGTTAGCAGAAGAAATGCACTTAATTGATGCATGCACTGCCCATTTATAGGGCATTGGAAACCTTAATTGTTATTTTTGTGTTGCCATAATGTGATCTGACAGAGCAAAAATCAAAATTGATGTCAAATGCATATAATTTCTACTCAAACCCACCTGGCTGGCTTGTTTATCAACCAAAATGCAGTATGAATGCGACCAATCTGCATAGTTATGCATTTTAAATTATTGTTTTAATGGAATTTGTACAATTTATTCACATTGGATCTGGTGTGGCATGAAAGCTGCTGTACACTTTATATCAGGTGAATATATTTCATTTTTTATTGTTAACAGAATAAGAGATTTTTGTTGAGGCATGGTGACCTCAAACGATGAGTCTCTCAACCCCATATTTACGCTGATCAAAGAGGCCACTATGGAACACCCAATCCCCGTTACCCGACAGTCTTTTGATGAATGGATCGTGCCAACCTATGCACCAGCAGATTTTATTATCGTGCGGGGGGAAGGGGCGACACTGTGGGATCAGCAGGGCAAATCTTATATCGATTTTGCTGGTGGTATCGCCGTAAATGCCTTGGGGCATGGCCATCCGGCAGTAAAAGCGGCACTGATTGAGCAGGCCGACAAAGTATGGCACCTGGGTAACGGCTATACCAATGAGCCGGTACTGCGCCTGGCAAAACAATTGATTGATGCCACTTTCGCCGAAAAAGTTTTCTTTTGTAATTCTGGGGCTGAAGCCAATGAAGCGGCACTGAAGCTGGCCCGTAAATATGCCTTGAACAATTTTGGTAATAAGCCAGGGCTGGCAGGCGAAAAGAACCAGATTGTGGCATTCAGAAATGCGTTTCATGGCCGGACGCTGTTTACCGTTTCTGCGGGCGGGCAGCCGAAGTATTCGCAAGACTTTGCTCCGCTACCGGGGGGGATCAGCCACGGTATTTTCAATGATATCGCCTCGGCTGAGGAACTGATTAATGACCAAACCTGTGCCGTAATTGTGGAACCGATTCAGGGCGAAGGTGGTGTGCTACCCGCTGATAGCGAGTTCCTGCATGGCTTGCGGGCTTTGTGCGACCGTCATAACGCATTACTTATTTTTGATGAAGTACAAACTGGGGTTGGCCGCACCGGAGAACTCTATGCCTACATGCACTACGGTGTAATTCCTGATGTGCTGACCAGTGCCAAAGCACTTGGGGGCGGCTTCCCGATTGCGGCAATGCTAACAACGACCAAATATGCCAGCGCACTTAATGTCGGCAGTCACGGTACAACCTACGGCGGTAATCCACTGGCCTGTGCCGTGGCGGGTACTGTCTTGTCCCTTATCAACACACCAGAGCTTCTCGCAGGCGTAAAAGAGAGACATCAGTGGTTTTTGGCTGGATTGGCTGAAATAAACGCTCGCTACAAAATCTTTTCTGAAATCCGTGGGCGCGGCTTGCTGATTGGCTGTGTGCTCCACAAGGATTATGACGAGAAGGCTAAAGAGATTGTTCAGGCCGCCGCACAGTACGGGCTTATTGCTCTGATTGCTGGCCCGAATGTGGTGCGTTTTGCTCCGTCCCTGATTATTTCTCAACAGGATATTAAAGAGGGCTTAGCCCGGCTTGCCATGGGTATTGAACAGGTTTGTCGACAGGCTAAGTCATAACATTGATGCAGTAAGCAAGGGACCTTGACTATGATGATAGTTCGCCCGGTAGAACGCCGTGATCTGGCCGATATCCTTGAGTTGGCAGGAAAAACTGGCGTTGGCATGACTTCACTGCCACAAAATGAAGAACACCTCGCCGCTCGGATTGAGCGTGCGTTAAATACCTGGCAAGGTTCTTTGGCTGCGGGTGAACAGGGCTACCTGTTTGTTCTGGAAGACAGTGAGCGAGAAAAAGTGGTGGGCGTTAGCGCTATTGAGGTGGCCGTTGGTTTGCATGACCCTTGGTATAACTTCCGTGTCGGCACGTTGGTTCATGCATCCAAAACCCTCAATGTGTACAAATCGGTACCGACCCTGTTTTTAAGCAATGATCACACCGGGTATAGCGAACTCTGTACGTTGTTTCTCGATCCTGAATACCGTAAAGATAAAAATGGCCCCTTCTTATCAAAAGTGCGTTTTCTCTTCATTGCCGCATTCCGCCAGTATTTCTCCCGCAAAGTGATTGCGGAAATGCGCGGCTATACCGATGAACAGGGGCGTTCGCCATTTTGGGAAAATGTAGGGCGGCACTTCTTTGCCATTGAATTTGCGAAAGCTGATTATCTCAGTGGTACCGGGCAGAAAGCGTTTATTGCTGAATTAATGCCAAAACACCCGTTATATGTGGATTTTTTGGCAGAAGAGGCGCGGGCAGTCATCGGGCAGGTCCATCCACATACGGCTCCTGCACGTGCAGTGCTGGAAACTGAAGGCCTGCAATATCAGGGATACGTGGATATCTTTGATGGCGGCCCAACGCTGGAGGCCAACACAGATGAAGTGCGGGCGGTGCGCGACAGTAGTAAGCGAATCGTGGTTATTGATGACATTGATGTTGACCCGAGTGGCACTGCTTATTTAGTGGCTAATGATAACTATCAAGATTTCCGCTCAATATTGATTACTACTCATCTTTCAGACGAGCTACTGCATTTAACGACTAAAAATGCGGCAGCGCTGGGTGTCGTAGCCGGTGATTCGGTTCGGATAGTCAGCCTTTTTGCCCCGGAGATTAAAAAATGACTCACCCAGCACTGTTTATTCAAGGGGAATGGCGCACCGGTAACGGCGCGCATTTCGATAAACTTGACCCCATAGATCAGCAATTATTGTGGCAGGCGCGCGCCGCAGACAGCCATGATGTCGCAATGGCTTGTCGTGCGGCACGGCAAGCTTTCCCTGCTTGGGCACGAGCACCGTTGGAACAGCGGGTCGCGGTGATACAGCGTTTTGCTGCATTACTTGAGCGGCACAAGCAGCAACTGGCTTGCACTATCAGTTTGGAAACCAGTAAACCACTCTGGGAAACACTGACAGAAGTGCAGGCCATGATTGGCAAAGTGGCTATCTCGTTGCAAGCCTATCAAAGCCGAACTGGGAGTAGCCAAATGCCGATGGCTGATGGCATGTCTGTGTTACGACACCGTCCCCATGGCGTATTAGCAGTATTTGGCCCCTACAACTTCCCAGGACATCTCCCTAATGGGCATATCGTTCCTGCATTGCTGGCAGGTAACACGGTGGTATTTAAGCCCAGTGAATTGACACCAAAGACGGCGGAAGAAACCGTCAAATTGTGGCAGCAGGCAGGTATGCCTGACGGGGTATTAAACTTAGTACAAGGTGGGCGTGAAACGGGCGAAGCCCTTGCTGGACAACATGATATTGATGGTTTGCTGTTTACCGGCAGCGCTAATACCGGCTATCAGTTGCATCGCCAACTGGCCGGCCAACCGGAAAAAATCCTGGCACTGGAAATGGGTGGCAATAATGCATTGATTGTTGAGCAGGTAGCAGACTGTGATGCGGCAGTAAATCTTGCTATTCAGTCGGCGTTTATCTCTGCTGGGCAACGCTGTACCTGTTCGCGCCGTCTATTGGTTAAATCTGGCGCTGAAGGCGATGCATTTTTACAACGGTTTGTCGCTATTGCCAAAGCCCTGCGTATTGGGCGCTGGGATATGCAGCCAGCACCCTTTATGGGGGCGGTAATTTCATCACAAGCAGCAGAAAAAATGCTGGCAGCGCAACAACATTTGCTGGATTTAGGTGGTAAGTCATTATTAACCATGACTCGCCCTGATAGCCAAAGTGCGGTGCTTACGCCGGGTATCATTGATATTACCGGTATCAGCGATGTCCCTGACGAAGAGTATTTTGGCCCGCTGGTCAGCGTTATTCGCTATGGTGATTTTACGCAAGCATTACAGATTGCGAATCAAACCCGGTTCGGTTTGGCGATAGGGTTAGTTTCTGAGGACCGGCAACAATTTGAACAACTGTTATTGGAAGCCCGAGCGGGTATTGTTAACTGGAACAAACCGTTGACCGGAGCATCAAGTGCTGCGCCCTTTGGTGGGGTTGGGGCATCAGGTAATCATCGACCAAGTGCCTTCTATGCTGCTGACTATTGTGCCTGGCCAATGGCATCACTCGAAAGCGAAAGTTTGACGCTACCAGCAACATTGTCACCGGGTATCTCTTTCGATTTGCCCGATAGCCATTGAGCCATGAACGGAGAATACGATGGCAGGATATGAGGTTAATTTCGATGGATTGGTTGGGCTGACACATCACTATGCTGGATTGTCATTTGGCAACGAAGCTTCTACGGCGCATCAAAATAGTATTTCCAACCCTCGTCTCGCTGCGCGGCAGGGGTTGCTAAAAATGAAAGCATTAGCCGATTTAGGTTATAAGCAAGGCATTTTGCCACCACAGGAACGGCCAGCCATAAGCGTTTTGCGCCAGTTGGGCTTTAGTGGTTCAGATGAACAAGTATTGAGTGAAGTGGCGCGTAAATCTCCACGCCTGTTATCTGCGGTAAGTTCCGCATCATCAATGTGGACGGCGAATGCGGCGACGGTATCACCTTCTGCGGATAGCGCGGATGGGCGGGTTCATTTTACTGTGGCCAATTTAAATAACAAATTTCACCGGGCAATTGAGGCGGAAACTACGTCGGCTTTGCTCAAAAGCGTTTTCAATAACCATCGCCACTTTGTTCATCACGATGCGTTACCTGCGGTGGAATTGTTTGGTGATGAAGGTGCGGCTAATCATAATCGTCTGGGGGGAGAGTATGACTCGCCGGCGGTTCAGGTCTTTGTTTATGGCCGCAACGCGCTGGAAAACGGAGTAAGCCCTAGCCGATACCCTGCTCGCCAAACGCGAGAGGCCAGCGAAGCAGTGGCTCGGCTGCATCAACTGGCGCCAGACCGAACTGTTTTTGTGCAACAGAACCCCGCCGTGATTGACCAAGGGGTTTTTCACAATGATGTCATCGCTGTCAGCAATCAGAATGTGTTATTCCATCATCAGCATGCATTTGTCCCTGGCATTCAAGCTATGGATGAGATTCGCCGTAAAATGGGTAACATTGAACAGCAACTGATCAGTATCGAGGTTCCTGACGCTGAGGTGTCTGTTGCTGATGCGGTATCAAGCTATCTGTTTAACAGCCAATTATTGAGTAAACCGAACGGCAAAATGCTGTTGGTTATCCCGCAGGAAGCACAAGACAATCCGGCCGTGTGGCGATATCTGTCGGAATTGATCAATAGCGGTGGTCCGATTGATAGTGTCAAGGTATTCGATTTGCGCGAGAGCATGCGTAACGGAGGAGGCCCTGCCTGCTTACGCTTACGCGTTGCCTTAAACGATACTGAATTGCAAGCCGTTAATAGTCGAGTAATGATGACACCCGCGCTGTTTGTGACGCTGAATAACTGGGTTGACCAACATTATCGTGATCATTTGCAATTTAAAGACTTGGCTGACCCTCAGTTATTGCAAGAAGGGCGGCAAGCATTAGATGAATTGACACGGATACTTAATATTGGCTCGGTATATCCGTTCCAGCAGAATTAAAAGGAACAATGATGCTAGATCTCCTGGCGATAACACTTTCAGGCCATCCGCCAAAACAGACCCGAGGTGCGACACCGGGTATTGAGTGGCAATGGCTCGATGAAGGGATACTGATGCTGACACCTGTTGGCAATTGTACTCAGTCGGTGGTGTTATCTGCCGGTATCCATGGAAACGAAACGGCTCCGATTGAAATCTTGAATCAATTGGTATCAGATTTGTTAGCTGGTGAATTAACGCTGGCCGTCCGTTTGTTAGTCATATTTGGCAATCCAGCGGCGATAAGTGCAGGGAAACGTTATCTCTCAGCGGATATCAACCGTATGTTTGGTGGGCGGTACCGGCGTTATCCTCCAGGTAATGAAACCCGACGGGTTGAAATTGTTGAGCAAGCTGTGTTGGCGTTTTTCCAGGCAGAGTCTCAATTGACGCGTCAGCATTACGATTTACACACGGCAATTCGCGGATCTCATCATACTCGATTTGGATTGTTGCCTTATCAAACAACACCATATAGCGCAGCAATGCTGCGGTGGTTACAAGATATTCAACTGGATGCATTAGTGATGCATACCTCGGCTGGAGGGACTTTTGCTCACTTCAGTAGTGAGCACTGTCAGGCAGCAAGTTGTACCCTTGAGTTGGGAAAAGCGCTGCCATTTGGCGAAAATCAGCTTGCTGAATTTACGCATATCATCGGTGGATTACGTTCATTAGTTAGCGAAGAACCATTGCCTGTGCAACCCTCTGGAGGAATGGTGTTTTATCGCGTGGTGCAATCACTGCTAAAACAGCATCCTGATTTTAAACTGTGGGTTGACGAGGAGACAGTTAACTTTACTCGTTTTAGCCAAGGAACATTGTTGGCAGAGCAATCAGGTGAGCATTATCGTGTTAAACATAACGAGGAGTGGATCTTGTTTCCAAACCCTCAAGTAGCCTTGGGGTTACGTGCAGGGATTATGTTGGTACGAATGGATAAGAGTGAGATACCAACGGTATAAATAAGGCTGTGTTACCAATCCCGCCATAGATAGTTACTTGGGGTAATATCACCACCAGAACTACGACTTAAGCCAAATTTTAAGTAGTATATTGTTTCTAACCTATAAGAAATGAGCTTTTAGCCATGGCAGTTCATTTCTTATGCATTAAATTAAAGTTTTTCTTATTGCGATTTTTATAAAAAATCCACTTCCAATGAAAATTCCGATAATTAATAACCAGACAAACCCATACTTTCTATAATCCTATTAACACACTTAATGTTTAACTTTTATGTTATTGCACCAAAGGTGATACGACAACACTCTCTATTTATACTTTAAATAGTCATCTAATCACTTTGGATATATAAAAAAGTACATTAGAGCTGTGATATTCGCCCCATGTCACAAATATGATGCCCAAATAGAACAAAAAAGAAACAAGCTGAAATGAATTTGCACCATTTTGGTGCGTATGCACTATTTTGGTTATATGTAATTGCTTAAAAATAAAGATAATCAGTAAGTTATGGAAAGTTCCATTAAAAATATTTTGTTACAATTGATTACCTGTTTATACCTGTATTTCTTCAATTTTATCGTTTTAACTTTTCGTGCTTAGTGATAATGTCTCTTCGCTTTACAAGACAGGTAATTATAAAAAATTAAAAGCTAACTTTTATGAGGCTGAAAATTTAATTCAGTCCGGCGGGTTAGTTTTATTAAAATTTAAAGGAAAAATAATGATGAAGCGCAGTGTACTGGCCTTGGCGGTCACCTTGAGTATCATTCCTACTCTTTCAAACGCAGCAGAAATTTATAATAAAGACGGCAATAAGCTGGATCTTTATGGCCGCGTAGCCGCTAAATATCTTTTCTCAAACCATAATAACGCTGACGATACTTATGTGCGTTTCGGTTTTAAGGGTGAGACACAGATTAATAGCCAACTGACCGGTTTCGGCCAGTGGGAATATAACGTAGCTGCTAAAAATGCAGAATCTCAGGGCGATAAAGGCAATAAAACCCGTTTGGGTTTTGCAGGTCTGAAATTTGCTGAGTTTGGTTCTTTCGACTACGGCCGTAACTATGGTGTAGTTTATGATGCGCTGGCCTATACCGACATGCTGCCAGAGTTCGGTGGCGACTCAATTGCTTATACCGACAACTACATGACTGGCCGTTCTACCGGTTTGGCAACTTACCGCAACTCTGATTTCTTCGGCCTGGTTAAAGGCTTGAATGTTGCTGCTCAGTATCAAGGCCGTAATGACGACGGTGATACCACTAAGAACGAGCGCGCAATCCAGAAAGCCAATGGCGATGGTTTTGGTCTGTCCGTTGATTACCAAGACATTGAAGGCAGCGGTATCGGCTTCGCAGGTGCATATTCTTCTTCCAATCGTACCTTAGGCCAGAAAACATTGGCTGGCAGTGCGACAGGTGATAAAGCTCAGGCTTGGGCTACTGCGCTGAAATATGATGCAAACCAAGTTTATATCGCAGCAATGTACGGCGAAACGCTGAACATGACGCCATATAAAGCACTGATTGCAAATAAAACCCAGAACGTTGAATTGGTTGCTCAATACCAGTTCGAAAATGGTATTCGCCCGTCCATCGCTTATGTTCAGTCTAAAGGTAAAGAACTGGCCGTTGTTGGCGATGCAGACTTACTGAAATATGCTGAAATCGGTGTGACTTACTATATTAACAAAAACATGTTTGCCTATGTTGACTACCAGATTAACTTGCTGGATGAAGACAACAACCCACTGGGTCTGGGCACTGATGATACTGTTGCAGTTAACCTGACTTACCGTTTCTAAGTTAACTTAGCAGCAATTATTACCCTTTTCTGTGTCGGAAATAGGTGAATTTAAAAGGCGGGATTAACCCCGCCTTTTTTGCATTTCTTACCGACTGAGACTCAGTGAGTGGGATGTGACGTTTCAGCGTTGATAGCGTTGTTCGCCCCAGGACAACATAGTATGAATTAACTGTTCGAGTAACTGCTGCAAATGCACTGCCCGTTCAGGCAGGTAGTGATAAGGCTCAGTTTCGGACATATAGTTTAACTGTGATAGCTCCAGTTGCACGGCGTGTTGTTGATTTTGGGGAAGACCATATGATCGCGTTATGTGACCACCTTTAAAGCGCCCGTTCAATATATGGCTGAAGGTAGATTGATGTTGGCAACATTCAATTAATTGATCGCTTAATGAAAGGTCACAACTAACACCACTATTGGTACCAAAATTCAAATCGGGTAATTGTCCTTCAAATAATCTTGGAATCACTGATGCAATTGAGTGTGCATCTAACAGCAACGCATAACCAAACTGTGCTTTAAGCCGATCCAATTCTGATTGAAGTTGCTGGTGATAAGGCCGCCAGATATGTGACAGGTAGGATTGACGTTCCTGAGGCGACGGTGTTTTGCCTGAGATAAAACAAGCTCGCCCATCGAACAACGTTTCGGGGAATAAACCGGTTGTCGCGGTGGTATACAGTGGTTGATCGTCCTCTGGGCGATTAAGATCGACGACTAAGCGGGAGTAATTACCGATTAGTAAGCTGGCCCCCATATTTCTGGCAAAGTCATAGAGACGAGGAATATGCCAATCAGTATCTGATAAAGGGCGAGCGGCATCCGTTAGTCCGGCCTCAACAACGGGTGTTAGCTGAGTCCCTGCATGAGGAATACTGATTAATAAAGGCAGTTTACCAGAGTGGAAACTTAGCGGTTCGGTGAGATTCATGAGCGAACTTCTCCTTGGAAAACGACCGTCGCAGGTAATTGGCCACCTAGCCAGTAAGCTAACTCGGCCGGGCGGGATAGTGGCCAATGAACCCAGTTTGCCTGTTTGCCTATTTCTAATGTGCCTTGAGTCTCTTGCAGGCCAAGTGCCTGAGCAGCATGGCAAGTGACCCCAGCCAGCGCTTCTTCTGGTGTCATGCGGAATAATGTGCAAGCCATATTGAGCATCAAGCGCAAAGAGAGTGCAGGGGAGGTTCCTGGATTAGCGTCGCTGGCCAAGGCCATTGGCACACCATACTGGCGAAACAGGTCAATAGGGGGACATTGAGTTTCGCGTAACAGGTAATAAGCCCCCGGCAGCAGCACCGCCACTGTACCCGCCTGTCTCATCGCCTGAACATCAGACTTCGTGGCATATTCAAGATGGTCGGCCGACAATGCCTTAAATTTTGCTGCGAGAGTACTGCCACCAAGTGCTGACAGTTGTTCGGCATGCAGTTTGATCGGCAAACCCACTTTTTGGGCGGCCAAGAATATTCGCTCGACCTGTGCCGGTGAAAATGCAAGGTGCTCACAAAATGCATCAACGGCATCGGCTAACCCCTCTTCGGCTACCCTAGGAATTATGGTATTACAAACGAAGTCAATGTAGTCGTCAGCCCTGCCGGCAAACTCAGGCGGTAAAGCATGTGCTGCCAAACAGGTTGTTTTAACTGTAATGGGGAGTAACTCACCTAAACGGCGGGCAACCCGCAGCATTTTTATTTCACTTTCAAGACTAAGGCCATAACCGGATTTAATCTCAATACAGGTTACACCCTCCGCAAGTAGAGGCTTTAGCCGAAATAAAGCTTGTGCGAGCAATTGTTCTTCACTGGTGTTCCGCGTTGCCCTAACCGTCGAAATAATTCCACCACCATTGGCGGCAATCTCTGCATAGCTAACCCCGTTAAGGCGTTGCTCAAATTCAGCGCTGCGATCACCGCCAAAGACGAGATGCGTATGGCAATCAATTAAGCCAGGGGTAATCAGACCACTTTGAAAGACAACCTCACGTGAGGCATGGAATGCGGGCAACTCTTTATGTGGCCCAATCCAGACTATTTTACCGCCTGTGACCGCTATTGCCCCTTGCGGTATCAGATGATATTCCCCTCCACACATGGTCACGATATCGGCACCGTACCACAAACTGTCACAGTGAATTACTGACACCATCTCACTCCTTCAAGCTATACCTTGGTATCCGACGCCACAGCGATGCTCACCAGTTGAATCACTGACGTGAGTCAGTGCTCCGAGATTCATTCATTTGTTGCTGTAGCATGAGCAATGCGAGTATGCAGCGAAATTAAGTTGTATATACAATCATGGACAACCTAGCGCATAAAGTCATTATCAGCAAGATAGAGATTTAAACAATTGCGTAACACTTCGCAGTTCTCAAAGAGAAATAAAATTGATCAGGACGTCACAGTACCTTGTGGGGTAAAACGACCATAGAGTTGATAGCGTGAACCTGGATACAGTAATTGCGCAGCGGTGACGATTGCTTTTCCATACCAAGTTCTGCGGCGAATTAATAGACAAGGCTCATGCTCATCCAGTTGGAGTAGTTGTCGCTCAGTCTGGCTCGGGATCACGGCTTCAACAATATGTTCACCTTCGGTAAGAGGAGCGGCTTGTGTGAGATAGCTGTAAGGGGTTATGTGATTGAAATCCTGCTTCATATAGTCGGGGGCAGTGCTTGGGTTAACACAGCGATTTTCGACTTGAACGGGGAAGTCATTCTCATAATGCACAATTTGTGAGTAGAACAACTGTTGGCCGGGCTGAATTCCTAACGCTATCGCTTCTTCAGGGCTTGCCGGGCGAGCTTCTAATTGCAGAATTTTACTGCTGTGACGATGACCTCGAGCGGTTATCTCGTCAGCAATGTTATGAACTTCAAGTAAGGCACTGTGCGCTTTTGCTTCAGCAACAAAAGTTCCCACGCCTTGCATACGGATAAGGAAACCTTCATTGGTTAATTCACGTAATGCACGGTTGATGGTCATACGGCTAACCCCCAATTCTGTGACGAGCTCGCTTTCTGAGGGGACTCGCTGATGGGGCAGCCAGACCCCGGTTCGGATCTGGCGGATAATAGCCAACTTAACCCGTTGATAAATCGGCGCAGGAGTATCGTCCATTGCGGCACTTAATTGTAAGACTTTTTGTTGTTCCGCCATGGCGTTAACCTCGTCAAATAAAAAATTTATATGCTAAGTCTACGGTTGAATTTAGCGTATGTATATGTCTATACAAGTGGGTGGTTTAATTAATTGACGCCGCTGCTGCTTAGCGGGTTTGACTCTGAACAAAATATTGGGATATCGCCATGCCAGTTTATTTTACCGAGCGTGCTTTCTTACCGAATGGATGGGCTGATAACGTACAGATTACTGTTGACGAACAGGGGTATATTCAGCGCATTGTGACCGATAGCAATGGTACTGGTTGTCAGGTTTTATCCGGCCCAATAGTGCCGGGTATGCCGAATCTTCACTCCCATGCCTTTCAGCGCATGATGTCAGGATTAGCTGAAGTCGCTGGCAATCCGCAGGACAGTTTCTGGACTTGGCGAGATCTGATGTACCGCTTGGTTCAGCAATTAACACCGGAAGATGTTGGCGTGATTGCCCGCCAACTGTATATCGAGATGCTGAAAGGCGGCTACACCCAAGTTGCAGAGTTCCACTATCTACACCATGACCCTGAGGGTAATCCATACAATTGCCCCGGTGAAATGACTGCTCAATTGAGTCAGGCTGCGCAAGAGGCCGGTATTGGGATGACGTTGTTACCTGTACTTTACAGTTACGCGGGGTTTGGCGCTCAGCCTGCTCAGCAGGGGCAGCGCCGCTTTATTCAGAACACAGATAGCTACCTCAAACAGCAGCAGATCATTAGTAAACAATTGGTTAATCAACCATTACAAAACCAAGGTTTATGCTTCCATTCATTGCGTGCCGTAGAGTTAAGCCAAATGCAGGAGATCCTGCAAGCTTCGGATAATCAATTACCGGTACATATTCATATTGCTGAGCAGCAAAAGGAGGTTAACGATTGTCTGGCGTGGAGTAGCCAGCGCCCCGTGGCATGGTTGTATAACCATTTGCCTGTCGATAGCCGCTGGTGTTTGGTTCATGCTACACATCTGGATCAATCCGAGCTTATCCGCTTGGCTGAAAGTCAGGCGGTGGCAGGATTATGTCCAACAACAGAAGCTAACCTTGGGGATGGCATTTTTCCAGGTGTTGATTATGTACATCGTCAGGGGCACTGGGGTATCGGTTCAGATAGCCATGTCTCGTTAGATGTAGTGGAAGAGTTACGGTGGTTAGAATATGGGCAGCGCCTGCGAGATCAACGCCGCAATCGTCTGACTGATGAACAACATCCTGCTGTTGCTGACTTACTTTATAGCCAAGCTTTAGCGGGGGGGCGACAGGCTTGTGCCAGCAAAATTAGCCAGTTAACGGAAGGATACCGCGCTGACTGGTTAGTATTGGATGGTGATGATCCCTATATTGCGGGTACAAAATCGGCATCTTTGTTGAATCGGTGGTTATTTGCGGGGGGCAAATCGCAAATTCGCGATGTTTATGTGGCAGGTAAAGCGGTAATAGTGGATAGATATCATCCAATGCAACAGCAATCTGCACAGGATTTTCTGACGGTATTGAAAGCCTGTCAACAGGAGGTCTGATGAGCTTTACCCTTTTTGATTTTGCCAGCTTACCCGTTAGTCGTTGGCGAAATGGTGGCGGCGAAACCCGTGAAATAGCATGTTGGCCCGTTGGCGGCGATGATTTTGCCTGGCGCGCCAGCATTGCTACTATTGAACGAGATGGTCCATTCTCAATGTTTTCGGATATCGATCGGTCAATTACGTTGCTCTCAGGTGATGGGGTTGAACTCTCCAGCCCCGGCTGGGAGGCTCATACTCTTTCCCAGCAATTACAGCCGTTTGCTTTCCCTGGCGACATTCCTATTCACGCGCGTTTGTTAGGGGGAAGTAGTCAAGACTTTAACATTATGACACGGCGTGGTTGCTGGCAGGCGACGGTTTTGTCAGTAAGTTCAGTACAAGAACTGCCCGCATCTCATGGTGGGTTGATCTACGTTGTGAAGGGGAACTGGCTTATTTGCCATACGGAAACGCACCAGCTTACTGCTTCGCAAGGCTGTTGGTGGTTGCCTGCAATTAAGGGCGGGCAATTGCAGCCTCTTACTGCGGATAGCATGCTGTTATGGGTAGATTTATTCCCTTGTAGGTAAAACCGTCACTTTGCTAATTTTCATTAAAACTAAAGTGATAAATTTTTTGAGATTATTTGTTTTCATCACATACAAGATTCCTATAACTGATGCTCACATAGATACTGTGAGCATCACTCAAATGCTTTTGACTGTATCCCTCTCTCACTCAAACTGCAGCTAAGACGATTTCCTCATTACCAAGGTGTGTCTTTGGTCACTCTCCATGTTCAAATTACGAGCATTTGTTAGATCCCTGTCATATTTTTGTTATTTGCTCTGTGCAAAACACACATTTCGATTGTTTGGTGTTAAAAATTTCAATAATCTTAATTATGAAATAAACATTTAAAAAAAGAAGGTTAGCTTGAGTAGGATGTAAGAGATAGTTAATTTATTGTTTAACAATGGTTATTAGTGATTTATAGGCCGGGGATGGTGCAGTTGCATTCACGGGAGCGCATTGAAGTGCCTACAGTAACTATTTTTACCTCCTGCTGAGTTAGGCAGTTGTAAAAAATTATTTTCAATAAGTGGCACTGAGATGTTAATGCATTCCATTTTTGAAGGATATAGACCATGAAGCTGAAAAAAATCATTATCACCTCACTCGCTATTTGTATGTTGCCATTGGGTGCTTATGCTAAAGATCTAAAAATTGGCGTTTCTATGGCTTACTTCGATGACAACTTCCTGACAATATTACGTCAGTCCATGCAAAACAAAATGAAAGAGGAAGGAAATGTCACTGGCCAATTCGAGGATGCAAAAGGGGATATTGCCCAACAAATTCAGCAGGTAGAGAATTTTGTCAGCCAAGGGGTAGATGCCATTATTCTGAATCCGGTAGACACTCAAGGTGTAAAGCCAATGATCAAATTAGCTGAACAGGCGAAGATCCCCTTGGTTTTTGTAAATCGCCGTCCTGAAATAACGTTGCCGGCTGGTATGGCCTATGTGGGCTCAGATTCTGAACTTGCTGGTCGCCTACAGATGGAGGAATTAGCAAAATTGATGGGTGGTAAAGGTAACGTAATGATCCTGATGGGGGAACTCTCTAGTGAGGCTACTCGCGATAGAACTCGGGGAGTAGAGAAAGTTGCCGCTCAGTATCCAGATATTCATATTATTGATAAGCAAACTGCAAAATTTTTCCGCAAAGAAGCAGTGGACGTTACTACTGATTGGGTTTTGTCTGGGCAACAAATAGATGCCATTGCGTCAAATAATGATGAAATGGCTATTGGTGCTATCTTAGCCTTAAAACAAGCGAAGAAAAAAGGCGTAGTGATTGGAGGTATTGATGGCACACCCGATGCACTTGAGTTTATTAAGAAAGGCGACTTGAGTATTAGTATTTTCCAAGATGCTAAAGGTCAAGGGGAAGGGGCTGTAGATACCGCGATTAAATTAGTTGCCGGCCAAAAAGTTGAAAGCAGTGTTATGATTCCTTACCAGCTTATCACGAAAGATAATTATCAAGATTTCGCGAATAAAAAATGAAAATATCCGCTGCTCCCCAGACGAATAGTTAATTATAAAAACACAGGGAATAACTTAATTTCTTGAAATTCGGCTTTTATACATGAATAAGTAAAGCATTAATTAAATCTATTTTAATAAGTAGACTGTGCCGTATTTATCATTGTCATTTATTTGATAAATACGGCACTTACTAACTGAACGTATTATAATGACCCCGGAGATGATGATATGCATCCTTACATTCTCGAGGCTGAAGGCATCAGCAAGCAATTTCCTGGTGTAAAAGCGTTGAATAAAGTGGGCATTAAAATAAAAGCAGGAAGTGTCCATGCATTAATGGGAGAAAATGGTGCAGGGAAATCAACCTTGATGAAGTGTCTGATAGGAATATATCATCCCGATGAAGGAACAATAAAAGTAAAAGGTGAAGCGATTACCTTCAGTGATACATTAGATGCACTCCATGCCGGTATTGCAATGATTCATCAGGAGCTAAATCTAGTCCCCCATATGACGGTGGCAGAAAATATTTGGCTGGGGCGTGAGCCTGTTCATTATGGTTTTGTTAACCATGATTTGCTCAACAGCAAAACTAAGGATTTATTAAAACATTTAAATATAAATTTGAAACCAGACGTATTGGTTGGTGAATTGAATATTGCTAGCCAACAAATGGTGGAAATTGCTAAAGCGGTTTCTTATGATGCAGATGTTTTAATCATGGATGAACCAACATCGGCACTGACTGAAGGTGAAGTTTTTCATCTGTTTGCAATTATTACTGAGTTAAAAGAGCAAGGGAAAGGCATTATCTATATCAGCCACAAGATGGATGAAATATTCGAAATTACTGATGAGGTTAGTGTATTTAGAGATGGTATGTTTGTTGCCACAGATAAAACTGCAAACCTGACAAAACAGTCACTAATTACGATGATGGTTGGTCGTGAACTCACCCATATGTTCCCAAAGTTTAATAATAATATTGGTGAAGAAGTGTTACGGGTTAGTGGGTTACGACGAGATGGGTTATTTCGCGATATCTCCTTTTCCATAAAACGAGGCGAGATATTGGGTGTTGCTGGCTTGGTTGGTGCTGGTCGTAGTGAAGTTATGGAAAGTTTATTTGGCATGCATCCCGCAGACAGCGGCGAGATCTTTATCGAGGGTCTTCCAGTCAATATTGACTCCCCGTCAAAGGCTATCGAACAAGGACTGGCTTTCCTTACCGAGGACCGAAAGAAATCAGGCTTATTTTTAGTTTTGTCTGTAGTTGAGAATATGAGCATTGTGAATCTTTCGGAGTACATTAATAAAAAAGGGTTTGTCAGTCACGGGCAAATGGCCCAAGACTGTATGGATCAAATTAAAAGATTAAATATCAAAACACCTACGATGGATCAAATAATTAATAATCTAAGCGGTGGTAATCAACAAAAAGTGCTCATAGCACGCTGGTTATTAGCTCAGCCAAAAATACTTATTCTGGATGAACCTACGCGAGGTATTGATGTCGGGGCAAAATCAGAGATTTACCGTTTGATTAGCGAACTGGCAAACCGTGGTGTTGCCATTATTTTAGTTTCCTCTGAGTTACCTGAAATTCTGGGCATGAGCGACAGAGTCATGGTTATGCACAGTGGACACATCACTGGAATACTCGATAAGCAAGATGCTAGCCAAGAAAAAATAATGGCACTGGCCTCAGAATAATTACTGGGAGGTAACGATAATGAGTAATGTTAAAATTGAGAAATCATTAACGGTTGAGTCAACAAAAGCATATTCATTCATGTCTGGATTTAAAGGGAGATTACCTAAAGATACCGGTATTTTTATTGTTATGATCGGTATTGCATTGATTTTTGAGTTTCTTGGCTGGTTTATTCGCGACCAATCATTTTTATTGAACCCTAATCGATTATTATTAATCGTTCTACAAGTATCTATTATAGGTATTATTGCCGTCGGGGTGACACAAGTTATTATCACTACCGGTATTGATCTCTCATCAGGCTCTTTAATCGCATTAACTGCTGTCGTCGCTGCGAGCCTGGCTCAGACATCAGAAAGTATTTCACCTATGTATCCGCACTTATTAGATTTACCTGCTGCTATTCCCATTACTGCTGGAGTAGGGGTAGGGATACTGTGCGGATTTATTAATGGCTTTTTGATCACCCGTACAAGTATTCCACCCTTTATTGCTACATTAGGGATGATGGTTTCTGCCAGAGGGCTTGCCCAATATTACACTAAAGGCAATCCGGTAAGTTTTCTCTCTGATGATTTTACAGCGATTGGGCAAGGTGCTATGCCTGTTATCATCTTTTTGGTTATTGCAGTGATATTCCATATTGCACTGAAACACACCCGTTATGGTAAATATGTCTATGCCATCGGCGGGAATATGATTTCAGCAAAAGTCTCTGGTATTAACGTTAATAAATATCTGGTAACGGTTTATACCATTGCCGGGGGATTAGCTGGCTTGGCTGGCGTGGTGCTGGCAGCGCGCGTCAGTAGTGGGCAATCAAGCATGGGCCAATCTTACGAGTTGGATGCGATCGCGGCTGCCGTTATTGGTGGTAGCAGCTTGATGGGTGGGGTTGGTCGTATTACCGGTACGGTAATTGGTGCTGTGATTTTAGGACTGATTAAGAGTGGTTTTACTTTTATTGGTGTGGACTCCTACATTCAGGACATTATCAAAGGCATCATTATTGTCAGTGCCGTCGCCATCGATATGCATCGTAATCGTAACAAGCGCTAATGCATTACTCTGGCTTGGCTTCATGTTCACGAACAGACTGGGTTATCTACCCGTACCGATAACCACAGTAGTTTAATAAGATAAAATCGAATGGCAGATAGGTAGTTATTAGTAATAGAGAGCAAATTGGCTGATTGGTACATTCTTATCAACAGCCAGTTGCTTTATCGCAAGTAAATGCATTGTCTCACACCCCCGGAGTTTTTCCCAAAGCGTCTATTGATTATCATTTATGTTATAGTATAACATAACATCTTTGGTGTTCAACAAGGAGCTATTTATGCCTAAAAAATATAACTACCTATCCATAATTACATTGAGTATTTGTGTTTCATTGATCAGTTTTAAATCATTTGCGCATGGTAAACATAGTCACTCACATGAACACCATCAATCAGACGCTGCACGCAAAGCAAGCGAGGGGATTTTTGCAGATAAAGATGTTAAGGATAGGGGGTTGAGTGATTGGGATGGAGTCTGGCAATCGGTTAATCCTTATTTATTGAAAGGGGATCTCGACCTGGTATTAGTCAATAAAGCGAAAAAAAATAAAGATAAAACAGTTGAAGAATACCGAGAATATTACCGCCAGGGCTACGCTACAGATATCACTATGATTGGCATTGAGAAAAACACCATTGATTTCCACACCGCAGATGCTGTTAATTCATGCAAGTATAGCTACTCTGGCTTTAAAATAATGCACTATGACTCAGGGAAGAAGGGAGTACGCTATTTATTCGAATGTAAAGATACTAACTCAAAAGCACCAAAATTTGTCCAATTCAGTGACCATATAATAGAACCACAAAAATCCCATCATTTTCATATTTACACGAGCAATGCGTCGCATGAAGTATTGCTTAAAGAAATGGATAACTGGCCAACGTTTTATCCAATCACATTAGGCAAAGATGAAATAGTTCACGAGATATTGCACCACTAAAGTTGGTGTTACCCATTTTTTGCCAATAAGAGAAGACCATGCATCTGCATGGTTTTTTTGTATGTTATTCAAGCGAGTATTTTGGTCGGCAGGCTAAATATTAACCCATTTGATTTTGTATTTGCCACAGATGAGCGACGCACACAGCTACATACACCTGCTATTTTTATGGTTATTCGGTAGGATACATGGCGGCTAAATCTCAAAATGTGATATTTATAAAACATCTTTTCATTAAAATTGAAATTTTGTTTTTAGAGTGCTATGTTCTGCACAGTCAAGTCTAACTATCACATCCAATGGGCCACAGCTCATTGGCGCAAAGGAGAGAACATAATGAAAATTGCACTGATGATGGAAAACAGTCAGGCAACTAAAAACGCCATCATTCTGAAAGAGCTGAACGCTGTAGCCTCGGAAAAAGCGTACCCGGTATACAATGTGGGCATGAGTGATGAAAACGACCATCATCTGACTTATATTCATCTGGGGATCATGGCCAGCATTCTGCTCAACTCCAAAGCAGTGGATTTTGTGGTCACTGGCTGTGGTACTGGCCAAGGCGCAATGATGTCATTAAACATCCATCCAGGTGTTGTATGTGGGTATTGTATCGATCCTGCTGATGCTTTCCTGTTTGCTCAGATCAATAACGGTAATGCATTGTCACTGCCATTTGCCAAAGGTTTTGGCTGGGGTGCTGAATTAAATGTGCGTTATATCTTTGAAAAAGCATTTACTGGCGTGAAGGGGGAAGGTTACCCGCTGGATCGTAAAGAGCCACAGGTGCGTAATGCCGGTATTCTGAACCAAGTGAAAGCTGCGGTAGTGAAAGAAAACTATCTTGATACACTGCGTTCTATCGATCGCGAATTAGTGAAAACCGCCGTAAGCGGTGCACGTTTCCAGCAGTGCTTCTTTGATAACTGCCAAGTTGAAGAGATTAAAGCTTTCGTGAAAGAAGTGCTGGCGTAACGATAGCCTCAAGTGCTTACAGAATAAAACAAGGCTCCTGAAAAGGAGCCTTTTGCTTATTTGATACCGCTATACTCTAAATAATTCGAGTTGCAGGAAGGCGGCAAGCGAGTGAATCCCGACGAGCTTACTGTAGTAAGTGATTCGGGTGATTGAGCGCGGCCAACACACATGCAGCTTGAAGTATGACGAATATAAAACACCTAAGGCCAACTGTTAACACTTAGGCGATGCCCCCTGTGGTGGTAGATAGCGTAGTGGGTCAAGAGCGGTTGCCCGGTAACGGATTTGGAAATGCAACATCACCGTATCTGTACCTGTGCTGCCCATGGTGGCTATTTTTTGCCCTGCTTTTACATCTTGAGCATTATTCACTAGCATGGTGTCGTTATGGGCATAAGCGGTGATGAAATCCTCACCGTGTTTAATCATTATCAGGTTGCCATAACCACGTAACTGATTCCCGACATACACAACTCGCCCTTTGGCCGACGCGTAGATTGGCTGCCCACGTTTAGCCGTAATATCAATGCCTTTATTGCCACCGTCGGCGGTGGAATAGCGCGATATTATTTGGCCATTAGTCGGCCAGCGCCAGCACCGACTCGCACCTGGTGGTGGTGTCGATTTAGCGAGTACAGTACTTGAGGATTTACGCTTAGTTGATGTTAGTCGCCCTGACGCAGCAGAACTGCTGAGCTGAAGTTTTTGTCCAACTTCAAGTCTATAGGGGGGGCGGAGCTTGTTGATGCGGGCCAGGTCACTCACTTCGCTGTCACTGATCCATGCAATAAAATAAAGCGTGTCGCCTGATTTAACGGTATACGACTTATCGTTATAACTGCCTTTTGGCAATTTGGTGTAGTCACGATTGGATTTGTTTGAGCACCCAGCCAATAGCAAGACAACCATTGCATATACCGCCAACCATGGCCACAACTGCATTCTACTTTTAGTGTTCAAAACTTTTCCTTTATCATCATCATCGTGATATCAAACTCCCTCAGCCGCTATATTAACATTTGAACTATAAGGTTCAAAAGCCTGTGTAAGGTTATCGTTTAGGATCTATGGTAATTGGCAAGACTAAGATGGTTCACAAAATTTTGTGATACGGTAGTAACCCCAGATGAGCGCTTTCCCGTGGAATGAAGCTCTCTGGCGGGTAGTCGCCGTTGCTGCTTACAGTTTGTGAGCTTATGAGTCGTATAATATCATCATGGCTAATATAGTTGAGCCGGTTTATTATTTTGTGATAAATATGTCATTACTAATTAGATATGTCTTATTCATAAAATATTAATCTGTATATAAATAAGCGTATATGCTTGCTAATGAATATGATAGGCGAAATTAAATGTAAGGTTGTAGGTGAGGGTAATATAGACAGCGCCAGACAAGATAACGAATAAAGGATTTTTATGTACAGTAAACATACTCTGGTGTATTTACCCGCGCTGATGACTGCGGTATTTCTGCTTACCGGGTGCCCACCACCACCTGATCTAACTCAATGGCAGCGCCCTAATACCACGGTGGATGAGGTGCGCGTAGCAATGGGGCAATGTGGTATTCCTCTGCCAGGGCCTGAGCCAGATTTTACTGATAACGAAACGGCCCTGTATTACCAATGCATGGAACAAAAAGGTTTTACTTTTAAACACGGATTTAAAATTTGTGATGTGTACAAACAAACACCGGCCTGTATTAATAAGATACAGGGGTATCCATTAAGCTTGCAGCAACTCGAAGCCCTGCCTTTTGTCGCTGATAGTGGATTTCACCCTATTAAGGCAAGTTCAGGTGTCGATGAATCTTCGCTGATAAGTTGGCGTAAGGCAGGAGCTTCACTGCATTTTTCACACGCGCTTGATAATAACGCGGAGGCGTTACAAGTAATGTATCAATGTGGTTATCCACAACCACTGGGTTCAAATCCTTTCGATCCTACAATTAGAAAGGCCGCCGAAGTGCAGCGGTGCATGTTGGATAAAGGCTTTGAGCCCAAAAAGAAACTCGCTTTAGTTTGCCATAACTACCCACAAGTAACGGGTTGCCAGTAATGATATTTTCATTTTGCGGTGCTAAATACCGTAACATCCATACCGCTGGATATTCTGGTTTAGGCACATGTAAGAGTGGTTAGCTCAGGGAAAAATTCAGCCCTGGCTAATTCAGGGGCATATTTAGCTAAAATATCTTTAGACTCCCATCTATGACATAAAAAAACCACGCGATCGCGTGGTTTTAAAGTAATAACTGAAGCTTGTGGAGGCGAGAGTATTAGACGTTAAACAAGAAGTTCATCACGTCGCCATCTTTTACGATGTACTCTTTACCTTCTGAACGCATTTTGCCGGCTTCTTTCGCGCCTTGCTCACCCTTGTAGGTGATAAAATCCTCAAAGGCGATAGTTTGCGCGCGGATAAAACCTTTTTCGAAGTCAGTGTGAATTTTACCGGCAGCTTGTGGTGCAGTTGCACCTACTGGGATGGTCCAGGCACGCACTTCTTTTACACCGGCAGTGAAATAGGTTTGCAGATTCAGCAATTCATAACCGGCACGGATCACACGGTTCAGACCGGGTTCTTCAATACCTAACTCAGCCATAAATTCAGCACGGTCTGCATCTTCCAACTCAGCAATATCAGACTCAACAGCAGCACAAACGGCAACCACTACAGAACCTTCCGCCGCAGCGATGGCACGAACCTGATCCAAATATGGGTTGTTTTCAAAGCCATCTTCATTGACGTTAGCAATGTACATGGTTGGCTTCAGGGTCAGGAAACTCAGATAACGGATAGCGGCTTTATCTTCTGCAGTCAGGTTCAACGCACGCAGCATGCCAGCATTTTCTAAATGTGGCAGGCATTTTTCCAGCGCTTCCAGTTCCGCTTTAGCGTCTTTATCGCCGCCTTTGGCTTTCTTCTGAACACGATGCATCGCGCGTTCACAGGTTTCGAGATCAGAAAGCGCCAGTTCAGTATTGATGGTATCAATGTCATCAACTGGATCAACTTTACCAGCAACATGGATGATGTTGTCATTTTCAAAACAACGAACTACGTGACCAATTGCTTCAGTTTCACGGATGTTGGTCAGGAACTGGTTACCCAGGCCTTCGCCTTTGGATGCGCCTTTAACCAAACCTGCAATATCGACAAATTCCATGGTCGTTGGCAAGATGCGCTGAGGCTTAACAATCTCGGCCAGTTGGTCCAGACGCGGGTCCGGCATTGGCACCACACCCGTGTTGGGTTCAATGGTACAGAACGGGAAGTTAGCTGCTTCGATACCCGCTTGTGTCAACGCGTTGAACAGGGTGGATTTACCAACGTTAGGCAGGCCCACAATACCGCATTTGAATCCCATGTTTTATATCACCTTAAATAACTTAAAAATCAACTCGTTAGGGTTAACGTGCTGATGTAATCAAAATTTATATCGCCATTATACACATAATGATGATTTATCTCGATCATGCTGTTTCACCACCGCAAACGCTTATGCCGTAAGGGCAAGTAGGTAATTGATTTTTCTAACTCTGTGGCCAAGGTCACGCTTATGCTATCTGAAGTTTCCTGGGCAATGTCCGATAACTAACTATTACAGTCCGCATACTGAATTTGGATAGTTCCAATGGAAATGAGTATCTATAAATGGCTGATAGTCATCTTGTTCGCAGGCATGGTGGGTATTATGGGAATGCGCTTTCTAACGGCAGATGTTGAGCCTGCAGCACCTTCATTTGCCGAGTTAGTTGATCAGTATGGTGTAGAAATTGAAAATCACTCGGGCAAGAGCGTTAGGTATGTAGGATACAAAAAAAATACTCTTTATGAAGATTTCGACAGTATCCAGTTGAAATTTTCCGCAGTAACCGACAGGTTTGAACGCAGCCATGATCTGTCGGATAACAAAAGAAAGGCATCGGATTGGGATACGCTTTTCTGTACCGATAAACTGGGTGATATTGCGGATGAATATGATGGTAAAAGTAACAATTTTCTCGGGCGGGTGAGGGTGATATTCTCCGGTGTGGTGCTAACGGCTGAGGGGCAACAGGGAATTAATGCGCTGTGCAACAAAAATGAGTAACAGCTGGTACAGGCACCCCGGCTAATGCTCGTTCGCCGGGGAACCGGGCAAGTGTTATAGACTGGCCTTAAAGGAGTGCAGGCGATTCATAGCCTTGGTAATATCTTCTTTGAGCAGTATTTCAGTACAGCGGATAGATTCATCAATGGCATCGTCAATTAAGGTCTGTTCGCTGCTTGGCGGTTTACCTAAGACAAAACCAGTAACTTTGCTTTTATCACCCGGATGACCAATGCCGATGCGCAAACGGTAGAAATTAGGGTTATTCCCCAACCTGCTCTGAATATCTTTCAGGCCGTTATGACCACCGTTCCCACCCCCTAGTTTTAATTTAGCCACGCCCGGCGGGATATCCAACTCATCGTGCGCGACTAAAATCTCTTCCGGCAGGATACGGTAAAACCCAGCCATGGCGGCTACGGCCTTACCACTGAGATTCATAAAGGTAGAGGGTACCAGCAAGCGAACATCTTGCCCTGCCAGATTTAGCCTTGCAGTATAACCGAAGAATTTGCTCTCTTCTTTCAGTGGTTGATTATGGCGCTGCGCCAATAAGTCCACATACCAGGCACCCGCATTGTGGCGGGTTTGGGCATATTCAGCACCCGGATTTGCCAGCCCAACGATTAATTTAATACTGCTCACGTCGCCATTCGCTATAACTAAAGGAATTAAAGTGCCATAGTTTACCTGTCATGGGGCGTAATAACAAAACCAAGCGGTAATGGAAGTCGTAAGGGAGCTACGCGGCCCATCCTTCCTGTGGGGTTAATAGTTCAAGATGTGAATAGTTACCAATATGTATAATTCAAGTTTGATGCCAAATGTCTGGATTATGTAAAGATTTGTTGAAATATATCTGCCAGTTGTGATCACAAGCGCAATACCTTCATCACAAGCCTGACTATACTTAGTTATTAAGTGGACATGAATAATCGCATTAAGCAAGCAGTTTCCAGTGCTCGGCTCAGTGATTATTTATTGGCAACCTAAGTGGAGGTGGCATATGAAACGTAAAAGCGCAGCAATGGTTGGTAATGTGCTGATGGGATTAGGTTTGGTTACCATGGTCGGAGGGGTAGGTTACTCAATCCTGACCGAGGTTTCTCAACTGGGTCTACCGCAATTCTTTGCCCATGGTGCCGTAATGAGTATTTTCGTCGGTGCACTGTTGTGGTTAGTCGGCGCACGTATCGGTGGGCGTGAGGAAGTTGCAGATCGCTATTGGTGGGTTAAGCACTTTGACAAACGTTGTAATCGTAATCAGCGCCATTCATAGCAATTAACGAGCCATTAGCGGCTAATAATCGCGTAATAGCGGAGCTGCAAACATAGAACCTGTTTTTTTGGCTTTTAATTGAGCTAATGGTCAGGAGGGGTAAATAATGGCTCGACGAGCTATTAGACAAGAATTTACTGATCAAGGTGTTATTGATCAAGAGTAGAAAACCCGTTGTCGCATCTGCTTCAACGGGTTTTTCTTTATCTGCTTTAGCTCACGCATTATCTGCATCAGCTAATGCATTGCACAATATCAACTCGTTATGAATCCCGTTTGCAATGCCCACCAAGTGACCTGTCGCAAAAATAGCCTAACGGTTAACTGCGGCCAAATAGCACCGCAGGGATATCCACAACCTAATACTGATTAATGCTCAAACATCGCAGAGATAGACTCTTCATTGCTGATACGGCGGATAGCTTCAGCCAACATGCCAGACAGAGTCAGAGTACGTACATTTTTTAATGCCTTGATTTCAGCCGACAACGGGATCGTGTCACAAACAATCACTTCATCGATAACTGAATGTTTGATATTTTCAACCGCATTGCCAGAGAAGATCGGGTGAGTCGCGTAAGCAAATACACGCTTGGCACCACGTTCTTTCAGGGCTTCTGCTGCTTTACACAATGTGCCACCGGTATCGATCATATCGTCAACCAACACGCAGTCACGGCCAGCCACGTCACCGATGATGTGCATCACCTGAGAAACGTTAGCGCGTGGGCGGCGTTTGTCGATAATCGCCATATCAGTATCGTTTAGTAGTTTTGCAATGGCTCTGGCGCGAACAACGCCGCCGATGTCTGGAGAGACAACAATTGGGTTTTCCAGATTCTGCTGCAACATATCTTCCAGCAGGATTGGGCTACCAAATACGTTATCAACCGGAACATCAAAGAAGCCTTGGATCTGTTCAGCATGAAGATCCACTGTCAATACGCGGTCAACCCCAACACTTGAGAGAAAATCGGCAACAACTTTGGCAGTGATAGGTACACGGGCAGAACGCACACGGCGATCCTGACGAGCGTAACCGAAGTAAGGAATAACAGCAGTAATACGTCCTGCGGAGGCGCGACGCAGGGCATCAACCATGACAACCAGTTCCATCAGGTTATCGTTCGTGGGTGCGCAGGTGGACTGGATGATGAAAATATCACCACCGCGTACATTTTCGTTGATTTGCACGCTCACTTCGCCGTCGCTAAAACGACCTACAGCGGCGTCACCAAGACTGGTGTACAAACGGTTGGCAATACGTTGTGCTAGTTCCGGGGTGGCGTTACCAGCAAAAAGCTTCATATCAGGCACGAGAAGAACCTCAGGCATGCGTCCAGAGAAGATATTGTCATATCAGTAATCAGGGGCGATTATTCATACTGATTGCAATATACATACGGGTATTTAAAGCCCAAACACGGTGAATAACCGTCATCATTCAAATTACAGGTGTGTCGACTGCTCTCGTTCACCCGCATCACTCACTCATGTAAGTTCATCGGGATTCGCTCGTTTGCCGCTTTCCTATATCTTGAAATCTATTGGGTACAAAACAGTATTATGAACCGGCTTTCAATCAAGTGGGACAGGTATTTTCAGAACTCAAGGTGAGTAGAGCCATTACATCGGCCGTACTCACGCTGTAAATCGCTACCTGTGCTCACTGCTTTCAATTTTCCCAGAGCGTACACGATGCAGGGGCGAAACATTCACACCACGAGCAACAAAACCATGCAACCACTGCGGGGCAATACTTAACACCTGCCGGGCCGATGCTTCAGTGTCGAATTCTGCAAACACACAAGCGCCGGTTCCGGTAAGGCGTGACGGAGCGTATTCTAACAGCCATGAAAGAGCCTGTTCAACCTCGCGAAAACGTTTTCTTGCGATCGGTTCGCAATCATTTGCGTATGGAGTGCTTAAAAGCGCCGCCAGTGGGCGAACTGGCGTATTTCTTTTTAATTCAGGATCGGAAAAAATAATTGGTGTTGGGATGCTTACACCGGGGTGTGCGACCAAATACCACTTCTCTAAAGGCTCGGCTGGCTGCAATTTCTCGCCAATTCCTTCAGCAAAGGCCGCATGTCCACGAACAAACACCGGTACGTCGGCACCTAATGTTAGCCCGAGGGTGGCTAATTTTTCATCAGACAAACCACATTGCCACAGCAAATTGAGTGCAACCAACACCGTTGCCGCATTGGAAGAACCACCACCCAGTCCTCCCCCCATCGGCAAGCGTTTATCAATACTGATATCGGCCCCCCGAGGTATTTTTACCGCGCCGGGTTGTTGTTGTGAGTGTTGTTGCAGCAATCGTGCCGCTCGCATTATCAAGTTCTGCTCGTTGGCAACACCCGCAACTGGCGTTAATAAGCGAATCTGATTGTCATCTCGTGGCACAATAGTCAACTGGTCGCCATAATCGAGAAACTGGAACAGGGTTTGTAACTCATGATAACCATCAGCCCGTTGCCCGGTGATGTAAAGAAACAGATTTAATTTGGCCGGTGAGGGCCACACATGTTGCTGCGTGCTAACCATGTTATTTGACAGTCCAATTATCCATTTTTAGTTTAATTCGCTGCCCGCCCTGGCTCAGTTCCATGCGGCTTGGTAATGCTGGCGTCACTTGAGTATTGTATTCCTGATAATCCACCACCCACGTCATCCCATTTTGTTTATACGTCAGTTGCTTAAGGCGGTATTTATCATCAAGGATGAAGTCAGTGGTATCACCAGGTAACCCGAGAATCCATTGGCGTAGGCTTTCTAATGGAATGGACATCCCGGTCAACTTCTGAATCATTTCTTGTGGGTCATCACTGACATAGCGTTTACCTTGATTATCAGTTAACTGGGTCACGCCGGGTTGTACCACTAATTCCAGTTCCGTGCTGCCCAACGGGTTGGTCAGTAATAGGCGATAACGCTCAGGTGCGGTTTGCTGCCAGAAAAAACGCGCATAGACTTTTTGTTTTTCAGAGATATAGGCAAAAGCACCCCGCGTCTGGAATTGGCTCAATTGCTGTAATTGTTGCTCATGTTGACGCCACTGTGGCGATGTTGGGCTGGTCGCTGGCCCTGTCGGTGGGGTGGTGCTACAGGCAGCCAGTAACAGTGTTGCTAAAGGGAGCAGGCGATAAAAACTGATTTTATACATCGACATATGGCTATAAATCCTATCGGCCGCAGGGTTTTCACTGGCGACGCGTCTTTGATGAGGTCATTTCGATAAGTAATCATTATTGATAAAACAAATCATTTGATACGTAGCTTATTGGTATCTGAGGTGCTCACGCTAACGGGCTGAAGGCCTAGCGTCAATATCTTGTTCTATTTTGTACTGGGTCTACACAATATTGTTGTACAACAGATAACCAAATTATGACCATAATGTATGATAATAGTTAGGATATTGCACTGTGACTTTTATTGAACCCGCGCATCAAGTAGAATGCGGTTCAGACGAGAATCCATACTAACATCAGTATTACTCGAAGCCGTTCTCATGACTCTGCTCGCATTAGGCATTAATCACAAAACTGCTCCTGTATCGTTACGTGAACGGGTGACATTTTCACCGGAATCGATCGATCAGGCGCTTGTCAGCTTGCTCCAACAACCGTTGGTGCAGGGCGGTGTCGTATTGTCTACGTGTAACCGGACTGAGTTGTACCTCAGCGTAGAACAGCAAGAAAATCTGCATGAACAACTTATCGCCTGGCTGTGTAGCTATCACAAACTCAGCCCGGATGAAGTGAGAAAAAGTCTGTATTGGCATCACGGAAATGACGCAGTCAGTCATTTAATGCGCGTTGCCAGCGGGTTAGACTCGTTGGTCTTAGGCGAGCCACAAATCTTGGGGCAGGTGAAAAAGGCCTTTGCTGAATCTCAGCGTGGTCAATCATTGTCTGGTGAGTTGGAGCGCTTGTTCCAAAAATCTTTCTCGGTGGCCAAGCGAGTTCGGACAGAAACAGAGATCGGTGCCAGTGCCGTTTCGGTGGCTTTTGCTGCCTGTACCCTGGCGCGTCAGATATTTGAGTCGCTTTCTGAACTGAATGTGTTGTTGGTTGGTGCCGGGGAAACCATTGAGCTGGTGGCACGTCATCTGCGTGAACATCAAGTCAAGCATATGATTATCGCTAACCGTACCCGTGAGCGAGCACAAGTGCTAGCGACAGAAGTGGGGGCCGAAGTGATCACGTTGCCGGAAATTGATGCCCGGCTGGCCGATGCCGATATCATTATCAGTTCAACTGCCAGCCCACTGCCTATTATTGGTAAGGGGATGGTCGAACGTGCGTTGAAAAGCCGCCGCAATCAGCCGATGCTGTTTGTCGATATCGCCGTACCACGGGATATCGAACCGGAAGTGGGTAAACTGTCTAATGCCTATTTATACAGTGTTGATGATTTACAAGCGATAATTCAACACAATATGGCGCAACGTCAGGCCGCTGCAGTACAGGCCGAATCGATAGTACAGCAGGAAAGCATGAATTTTATGGCCTGGCTCCGTGCGCAAGGAGCGGTTGAAACTATTCGTGATTATCGCTCTCAGGCCGAACAGGTTCGCAGTGAAATGACGGCTAAAGCCTTGGCCGCCATTGAGCAGGGCGCTAGTGTAGAACAAGTGGTGAATGAATTGGCCCATAAGCTCACTAACCGCCTGATTCATGCTCCTACCAAATCCCTCCAGCAAGCCGCCAGCGATGGCGATATGGAGCGGTTACAATTATTACGCGACAGCCTCGGGCTGGATCAGCATTAGTTTCCTCTAATTACAGGGTTTAAAACCACGGATGAAGTCTTCTATTGTTGCCAAACTGGAAGCGTTACAAGAGCGCCACGAAGAAGTGCTGGCGTATCTTGGCGATGCCAGCGTTATTGCCGATCAAGACCGTTTCCGCGCGTTGTCACGTGAATATGCGCAATTGACGGATGTCACCCGCTGTTTTAAAGAATGGCGCAGCGTGCAAGATGATCTCGAAGCCGCAGAAATGATGCTGGAAGATCTTGAAATGCGCGAAATGGCTCAGGAAGAATTGAAAGAAGCAAAAGCGCGCAGCGAAGAACTGGAACAGCAGTTGCAAGTGCTGCTGTTACCCAAAGACCCTGATGATGAGCGCGATTGTTTTCTGGAAATCCGTGCAGGAACCGGTGGTGATGAAGCGGCTATTTTTGCCGGTGATATGTTCCGCATGTACAGCCGTTATGCCGAAGCGCGTCGCTGGAAAGTTGAAATCATGAGCGCCAGTGAAGGCGAGCATGGTGGGTATAAAGAAGTGATTGCCAAGGTTTCCGGTGATGGAGTGTTTGGTCAGTTGAAATTCGAGTCAGGTGGTCACCGTGTGCAACGTGTGCCTGAAACCGAATCACAAGGGCGTATTCATACATCTGCTTGTACCGTCGCGGTAATGCCCGCTATTCCTGAAGCCGAAATGCCAGAAATCAATGCCGGTGATTTACGTATTGATACTTTCCGCTCGTCAGGTGCCGGTGGTCAGCACGTTAACACTACCGATTCGGCAATCCGTATCACCCATATTCCAACGGGTTTGGTGGTGGAGTGCCAGGATGAGCGCTCACAGCATAAAAACAAAGCCAAAGCGATGTCGGTGTTGGGTGCACGTATCCGTGCCGCTGAAATGCAAAAACGCCAATTAGCAGAAGCGTCCGAGCGCCGTAATTTACTTGGTTCTGGTGACCGTTCTGATCGTAATCGGACCTATAACTTCCCGCAGGGCCGTGTGACAGATCATCGGATTAACCTGACCCTCTATCGTTTGGATGAAGTGATGGAAGGCAAGCTGGATATGCTGATTCAGCCGATTGTGCAGGAATATCAAGCTGACCAGCTCTCTGCGTTGTCAGAGCAAGATTAATGGACTATCAGCAGTGGCTGTCGCTGGCGGCAGCCCGTTTCAGCCAGAGTGACAGCCCCAAGCGCGATGCCGAGATTCTGTTGAGTTTTGTCACCGCAAGGGCGCGAACTTATGTGTTGGCGTTTGGAGAGACCGAGCTGGCAGCCGATCAGTTACAGGTATTAGAGCAACTGGCAACCCGGCGTGAGCAGGGGGAACCCATTGCTTACCTGGTCGGGGAGCGCGAGTTCTGGTCACTACCTCTGAGTGTCTCTTCTGCCACGCTTATTCCACGCCCTGACACCGAATGTTTGGTTGAGCAGGCGTTGGCGCTTCTGCCAGTCACTCCTTGCCGTATTCTGGATTTAGGTACTGGTACCGGTGCTATTGCTTTAGCGTTGGCCAGTGAGCGGCCAGACTGTGCTGTGGTGGGTGTGGACATCCAAGCCGATGCTGTTGCTCTGGCTTGCCATAATGCAGAAAAACTTGCGATAGAGAATGTGTGTTTCTTGCAAAGTAGCTGGTTTGACACGGTCAGTGGGCGGTTTGCGCTGATTGCCAGCAATCCTCCTTATATTGATGCTAATGACCCCCACCTTAACGAAGGCGATGTTCGCTTTGAACCACACAGTGCACTCGTCGCACCTGCCGAAGGTATAGCTTCGCTGGATGAAATTATCCGCCGGGCACCTGCTTATTTAGAGGCTGGTGGCTGGTTATTGTTGGAACATGGTTGGCAACAGGCCGATGCAGTACAGAAATTACTTAACAC
Organism: Yersinia sp. FDAARGOS_228; assembly: GCF_002073315.2. Taxonomy (NCBI): domain Bacteria; kingdom Pseudomonadati; phylum Pseudomonadota; class Gammaproteobacteria; order Enterobacterales; family Yersiniaceae; genus Yersinia; species Yersinia sp. FDAARGOS_228. The sequence goes on along the minus strand of NZ_CP020409.2, from coordinate 3,424,936 downwards.
CGCCGGATTTAGTGCTGTAATGACGCATAAAGATTATGGTAATAATGATCGTGTTACTGTGGGGCAATGGATCGCCTAATCAAGAAAAGTCCGATTTTTGGATGGCATTTATTCTGCAACGAATAAAAAAAGCGACAAATAACTAACGTAAATAAGGAAGCGAGAGTCATGTGGGTTGATTACATCGCCATGAAGTATTTGCATTTACTCACAGTGGTTATCAGTATTACGCTGTTTGTATTACGTTTCTTTTGGAAATGTCGCGGTTCAGCTATGATGGACAAACGCTGGGTAAAAATAACACCGCATATTAATGATACGCTGTTATTTGTCAGCGGCATTGTGCTGATTTTTATTACCGGGTTTTACCCTTTCAGTCCACAAGGAACATGGCTGACTGAAAAGCTGTTTGGCGTTATTATCTATATCCTGCTTGGCTATGTCGCATTAGGTAAGCGAACCCGCAGCCAGAATCGTCGCTGGCTTGCCTTTATACTCGCATTGGGTTGCCTGTATTTAATTGTCAAACTGGCAACAACTAAGTTACCACTGCTGATGGGATATCTATGAGTAGCATTGCTGATTTTGAATTTAACAACGCGTCCCTGTGTGATGGGGTGCTACTGGTTACCCAGGAGATTCGACAAAATTTTCCACTGGCTGATGTACGCAAGCAATTGCAGCAGCTCGTTGATGATGCACGGGCTGCGATGCCCGCCGATCTCAATCAGGATCAGCAATTAGAAGTGCTTATTGATCTGTTTTACCGTAAATGGAAATTTGGTGGCGCTGGTGGCGTTTATCGCCTGTCCGACGCGATCTGGCTTGATAAAGTGTTGGATAAACGCCAAGGGACTCCGGTATCGTTGGGCGTTATTTTCTTACATATCGCCCATCAATTGGATCTGCCTTTGATGCCAGTTATCTTTCCCACTCAATTAATTCTTCGAGCTGATTGGCTAGATGAAGAAATGTGGCTGATTAACCCGTTGAACGGTGAAACACTCAACGAGCATGTGCTGGAAGTGTGGATCAAGGGCAACCTTGGTTTGAGTGCTGAACTGGAAGATGAAGATCTGGAAGAGGCAGAAAACACGCTGATTGTGCGCAAAATGCTTGATACCTTGAAAGCGGCATTAATGGAAGAAAAACAGATGGAATTGGCATTGCGCGCCAGTGAAGCGGTATTGGCTTTTGATCCCGATGACCCCTATGAAATCCGCGATCGCGGCCTGATTTATGCCCAATTGGATTGCAACCATATCGCCATCTCTGATTTAAGCTATTTTGTTGAACAGTGCCCTGAAGATCCAATTGCTGAAATGATAAAAATGCAGATCCACTCCATTGAGCAACAGCGAGTGACATTGCACTGATTTCTTTTATACAGCGGTTATGTGGCAATCACATTTTGCCGCATAAATCGTTGTAATTAATCTCGATTTACCCTTTATAAAGGTATTAGTATGAAACAGAAAGTGGTTAGCATTGGCGATATCAACGTAGCGAACGACCTGCCTTTCGTGCTGTTTGGTGGCATGAATGTGCTTGAGTCGCGCGACCTGGCGATGCGCATCTGCGAACATTATGTCACGGTGACCCAAAAGTTGGGCATTCCTTATGTGTTCAAAGCCTCGTTCGACAAAGCCAACCGTTCTTCAATTCATTCTTACCGTGGTCCCGGCCTGGAAGAAGGGATGAAAATTTTCCAAGAGCTGAAACAACAGTTTGGCGTTAAAATCATCACCGATGTGCATGAAGCCAGCCAGGCAAAACCGGTATCCGAAGTCGTTGATGTTATTCAATTGCCAGCATTTTTAGCTCGTCAAACTGATCTGGTTGAGGCCATGGCCCGCACTGGCGCGGTTATCAACGTGAAAAAACCTCAGTTTGTTAGCCCTGGGCAGATGGGGAATATTGTCGATAAATTTAAAGAAGCCGGCAATGATCAGGTCATCTTATGTGATCGTGGCAGTAACTTCGGTTATGACAATCTGGTGGTTGATATGTTAGGTATCAACGTTATGGTCCAGGCTACTGGCGGTCATCCGGTTATTTTCGATGTGACACACGCATTGCAATGCCGTGATCCGTTTGGTGCCGCCTCCGGTGGTCGCCGTGCTCAAGTGGCTGAATTGGCGCGTGCTGGTATGGCCGTTGGTTTAGCAGGGCTGTTTATCGAAGCGCACCCAGAGCCTAACAGCGCCAAGTGTGATGGCCCATCAGCCTTGCCATTAGACAAGCTGGAGCCGTTCCTGGTGCAGATGAAAGCTATCGACGACTTGGTGAAGAGTTTCCCTGTGTTGGATACCAGCAAGTAACAAGTATTTACGCATAAAGTCTTAATCGAAAAAAGGCAGTGTAGTTACCTACGCTGCCTTTTTTGATACCCGTATCGCTAACTCAAACGTACTAGCTTCTCACGCGTAAAGCCTCTAGCGCCTCTGGCAGTGATCCATAAAAACTCAACTTGCCTTCAATTGGCTGCACTCTGGCTCTTGCCAGCGTCTTCAGCGGCTGGAAAGGAATATCAGTGATAACGAGTTGTTGTTGCTCACTCAGCGCCTCTGTGAAGCGCAGGAACGCATTTAGGCCACCGGCATCCAGAACCGGTACCGCATCCCATTGCAAAATAATGGTCTGATAATTCTCACTGCGGCTGAGTAATTCATTAAATATCCGCTCTGCGGCAGCGAAAAACAGCGGCCCGTTCACTCGCAAAACCAATGTATGCTCATCAACTGCTGCGGGTATCTCACTCAGGCGCGTCATGCGGGCAATACGCCGCATAAACAGCAGTGAGGCCAACACAATACCTACGGTTATTGCGATCACCATGTCGAATAATACCGTTAGGCTCATGCACAGCAACATCACGATAATGTCATCTTTAGGCGCTCGGCGTAGTAGGTCGACGACTTTATGTGCCTCGCTCATATTCCAGGCCACAATCAGTAGCAGGGACGCCATCGCTGCTAAGGGCAGATAAGACAACATCGGTGCCAGCACCAGTAAGGCCAGCAGGACTAACAGTGCGTGGATAATGGCTGATACCGGAGAGGTTGCGCCAGCGCGAACATTAGCCGCAGAACGAGCAATGGCGGCGGTCGCAGTGATCCCGCCAAAGAACGGTGCGACCATATTCCCCAGTCCTTGCCCCACTAACTCACTGTTGGAGTGATGCTTTTGTCCCGTCATGCCATCCAACACTACCGCGCAGAGTAACGATTCAATTGCTCCCAGCATTGCCATGGAAAAGGCTGCAGGCAGTAATGCAGAGAAGGTTGCCCAATCCAATACAAATGGCTGACCATTGGCGGCAGGTAAATTCCACGGTAAGACAAATTGCGGCAGTATTGGCGGAATACCGTGGCCTTGGGTACCATCGGCCAGTAAATAGCCAAAGCGCGAACCGATAGTCGCCACTTGATGATCAAATAGGGATAACACCGCCATGACGGCAGTACCCGCAACCAATGCCGGTAAGTGACCCGGTAACTTTAGTTTTAACCGTGGCCAGAGAATTAATACCAGCAGGGTGACGGTTGCAATTAACGTATCACTGAGGTTGATGGTTGGCATGGCCTGTGCCAGAGCGGCAACCTTGCCGACATAATTTTCCGGCACTGCTGTTAGGTGCAGACCAAAAAAATCTTTTACCTGCATGGTGGCAATGGTGATACCAATGCCAGAGGTAAAACCGAGGGTGACTGACAGCGGGATATATTCAATCAATCGGCCAAGTCGCCCCAAGCCCATAAATAATAGAAATATACCGGAGATCAGTGTCGCCAGGAGTAAACCCGCTAAACCAAACTGCTGTGATACGGGATAGAGAATAACCACAAAAGCGGCAGTTGGGCCGGATACGCTGTAACGGGAACCGCCGCTAACAGCAATGACAATACCCGCGATAGCTGAGGTATATAAGCCGTACTGTGGTGGGACACCACTGGCAATCGCCAGTGCCATCGCCAGTGGGATAGCAATAATACCGACTGTAACACCGGCAATTATATCTTTTAGAAGCCTTTGAAAGGTATAGGTTTCTCGCCAGCAAGCGTCTATAAGCGCGCTGAACGGCCTAATGCCGTTAATTCCGTGCGTTTTCATCTAAGGTGCGAACCAAATAAAGAAAAGACAAAATAAATGGCGGGCCAGTAAGGGTCCGTCTCGAAGTAGCAGAACACAACGATACGCCAATTAGACGACTAAGATCTAGATGTATATCAATCTCAGCCGGAAAATTAGATAACTGCTGGTTTTATGAGAGGGTGGAAATCAACGGATTCATGGTAGGCCAGTGAATTTCTTCTGTGATTAAATGAAAAGTGGTTATTATCGCCCCTAGCTCTTTCTTTTGGCCCCAAGCATCGGAAACTGAATTATAGGCATCCAGTTCAGAGGGTTATCCTGTGTGTACCGCTGAACTAGTGTGATGAGTAGATATCTTGTTACATGAATGGAATAGCTGGCCTCATAATGAAATTATTCAAGAATAAAACCAGCCTCACAGCTAAGATTTGAGTTAGGAACTGTGACTATTAATCAGAATCAACTTTTAGGATTTCCAATGAATAAATTCAACGTAAAATGTGATTTAATATTGGTGGTAAATCAGCCAAACCGATGCCAGTCAACATCCACGCTGAGGATTCAAAGGATTGATACAACGCCATGAGCGAATTAGAGTCTCTCTCGACACTATACCGGGATGCATGTGTTACCTATGCTACTCTCTCAATCAGTTATTTCGCCTTAAGTAGGAATAGTGCATTTTCTTACAATGGGGACGTTTGGAAACGTATTCTATTTGGTCTCACATCGGGGCTGGTTTCACTTTATCTGAATCAGGATCAGTGGGTGATTTCAGGTACATTTTTCTATAGTTTCGAATTGATTCCGATTATTTTGGTCACCTTCTATGGTGGGTGGTTAAGTGGCTTGACTGCATTGTTAATTAATTTTGCTTTCACAGGCTGGCTTACACTCGATAATATACTCATAACCATAATATTTATTCCGCTCATACTGTCGCGAGTATGGGAGAAAAAAAGTAATCGTATTTTTTATACCACAATCTTCGCTATCGCGATTTATCGTATAGTTGCTGCTCTATTCGTTGTCCCGCATACGCTGTCCTGGGCTCCGATCGTGGTTTATCAACTGATTTCCGCGCTCTGTCTGGCGATTTGTTACCATGCGCTGAATTTTAAAGAGCGCCATATCTACGCTTATTTTTCGATGAAAAATCGGGTCAATATCGATAAATTGACCCAGTTAAATAACCGGTCAAGTATCGATTATCGTTTAACGGCAATTCACAACAGTCGCCAGGCGTGTGGCTTACTGATTCTGGATCTTGATCATTTTAAGTCGGTAAATGATACCTATGGTCATAATGGTGGTGATTTACTTCTGACAGAAGTGGGGAAGTTATTGACTTCAAGCATTCGTGATGAGGATTTTGTTGGCCGTTATGGTGGTGAAGAGTTTATCGTTATAACCCGCCGCCACGAACCACAAACGATTAAAGCGGTTGCGGAACGAATTCGTCAACAAGTTGAAAATCTGGCGGTGGTTTTGCCTGATGGCCGTAAAATTAAGGCCACGATATCGATAGGCGCTTCACTTTATTTGCCAGGGATGTCGATGCTAAAAGCATTGAAAATGACCGATGAAGCACTCTACCAAGCGAAGAAACAAGGGCGTAATCAAGTTGTGTACAGCCGACTAATGCCATTTTCCCCATTGGGAGACAACATAAATAAAGAAAAGCGCCGCCGCAAGTCGTAGTGCTAAAAATCCCTTATTAACACAAAAGAAAAAGGCCCTGACTTTCGTCAGAGCCTTTTGCTCGAATATGGCGGTGAGAGAGGGGTTCGAACCCTCGATACACTTACGCGTATACACACTTTCCAGGCGTGCTCCTTCAGCCACTCAGACACCTCACCGTTATGTTACCGCGCTACGCACTGCAACGGGGCGGTACTATAAGGACCGGCAGGCTGATGGTCAAGAAGTATTTATCCGTTGTCATTCATCTGGTTATTCTGCGTGCACATAGCGTAAATCACAGACAAACCTGAGGGGCTAACGCCACTCTTTTGCCTGTAGTGGTGAATCAACCATCACATAATCGGCACCTAAATCTTTAGCTAATTGATAATCTTTGGCAGAATTTATGCCGATCAGCATGATTTTCGCATCTTCATTGTCCTTGAAACAGTCCATGGCCTGTTGATTCCAAACCAATTGGGTCCGGGTTGTCCCTTTACCCAAGGTGAATTTCTCCACAACTTTCACATCGCGTCTTAATTCAAAAGCATAATGCCTATTCTGACTGCTAATGAATGAATTACCCTTATTTTTGGCGATAATGCACTTATCTGCCATAATTGCATTCGCCAATATTTTACGGGTTTTATTACGTGACTCGAATTTACTTATATAATCAGGTAGCGCATCAAGATATTTTTTCTCCGTGGAATAGAAAACAAGGCGGTCAGGTGACAGAATATTCCCCCTCATTTCTGTTATGGCACTTGCTAGTATTTTGGGATCGGCGTCAGGGGATTTTATATCAATAGTGAATTTTGCTTGTGGGAATGATAATAACATATGATGTAATGAGGGGATCTTCACTCCCCAGCCGCGAAATACATATTGATCGTTACTTTTAAAATGATAGGCAGCATCCAATAACTGTAACTCTTCCCAAGAGTGGTCAGAGACAAGGCCGCTACCGTCAGTCAGTTCACTCAAGTCCTTGGGCCGGTATAACACCAAAACACCATCTTTACTGAGTTGGACCGAGACCCAAATAATATCGGCATCATTTGATAGGGCTTTACTGATGGCATATCGAGTATTCTCTGGGAAATCGGCTGTTCCTGCCCGGTGAGCAACAATTAAGGGCGAGGCTGATAGTGGGCTAATACACAACGTTAATAATAAATAAATAAAATAAAATCGATTACGTTTCAATTTACACCTCGATAGTTGCTATTGAGTATTTGAAATACGTCTTATCTTGTAGCATGTAAATTTGAAGTGAAATAAAACAATTAATAATAGGGGTGTTTAATAAAGTGGTTGTGTTTATACCGTCATACTTCAAGCTGCATGTAGCGTTGGCTACGCTCAACAACCCGAATCGCTTACAAATGTAAGTTCATCAGGATTAATGAGCCTCATCCTACGGGCTAGCATAAGTGCTGTTCAAATCGGTTCCCGACCGATTTGTATTTCGTTTTCCGCCTTCCTGCAACTCGAATTATTTAAGGTATATATGTCTGAAACGACATTCGGCAGGAAATAAAGCTATTTGAAGACAAAAAAAAACGGCAATCGATAACAGCCAGATATGAAACCAGACATGTTATCGATTGCCGCTTCGTTTGCTGTAGAGACCGACGCTCATCTACTGGCAAAATATGGCGGTGAGGGAGGGGTTCGAACCCTCGATACGCTTACACGTATACACACTTTCCAGGCGTGCTCCTTCAGCCACTCAGACACCTCACCGTGTTACAACAATCTACTGTGTTACAACAATCAACCGTGTTAACGCGGTCGACCGGCGTAATGTAGGCAAAACTATGTCCAGCGTCAACCCTCTTATGTTGGCTTTGTTACTGTTTAGCTAAAGTTACAACAGTTTGCTGATTTCATCGGCATTTATTGCGGGTAGCACTTGCATCTGATAGTTAATCGCGGAAATCTAGCAGGTACTTTCGCAAGGAGCTGGCAAATAATGAATATTATTTTTTATCACCCGTTTTTTGAAGCAAAACAGTGGTTGTCAGGCATCGAATCTCGCTTACCCTCGGCGAAAATTAGGCAATGGCGGCGTGGCGATACACAACCAGCGGATTATGCCCTTGTCTGGCAGCCGCCTCATGAAATGCTCGCCAGGCGCGTTGACCTGAAAGGTATTTTTGCATTAGGGGCGGGGGTGGATGCTATTTTGGACCAAGAGCGCCGCTATCCAGGCACATTACCCACTGGAGTGCCGTTGGTACGTTTGGAAGACTCAGGCATGTCAGTACAAATGCAGGAATATGTTGTTGCTAATGTATTGCGATATTTCCGCCGAATGGATGAGTATCAACTGCAACAACAGCAAAAAATGTGGCAACCGTTGGAGCCGCATCAACATGATAACTTTACCGTAGGTATTCTTGGGGCTGGGGTTTTAGGAAAGAGTGTGGCCCACAAATTAGCTGAGTTTGGTTTTACTGTGCGCTGTTGGAGCCGAACACCAAAACAGATTGACGGTGTAACCAGTTTTGCGGGTAACGAGAAATTACCGGCATTCCTGCAAGGAACACAATTGTTGATTAATTTGCTACCTAATACCCCTGAAACGGTAGGTATTCTGAATCAATCACTGTTTTCACAACTGAATAACCGTGCTTATGTCATCAACATTGCGCGTGGCGCACATTTATTAGAGCGTGACCTATTGGCTGCAATGCGTGCTGGGAAGATCGCGGCGGCAACCTTGGATGTCTTTGCCGAGGAGCCATTACCGCCGATGCATCCTTTCTGGACCCACCCACGTATTACTATTACACCGCATATTGCAGCAATAACGCTGCCGGAGGCGGCGATGGATCAAGTGGTTGCCAATATTCATGCCATAGAAGCAGGAAGAGTGCCGGCGGGCCTGGTTGATGTGGTACGTGGTTACTGATTTACATACTGACTCGGTTTGATTGGATATAGTGATAGCCCTGCAAGTAAGGGCTTTTAGCGCTGCTGATGAGAAGAATTCCTGCTATCATTATCGGTCTATGCTTTACCTGCAAAAAAGCCATCCTGCCTTAAAAGATTTTGTGGAGTAGTCATGTATCCTGTTGATTTACATATGCATACCATCGCCAGTACCCATGCTTATAGCACCCTGCACGATTACATTGCCGAAGCTAAGTTAAAAAATATTAAGCTGTTCGCCATTACAGACCATGGCCCGGATATGGCTGATGCCCCGCATTACTGGCACTTTATGAATATGCGTGTCTGGCCACGGTTGGTGGATGGCGTGGGTATTTTGCGTGGTATTGAGGCCAATATTAAGAATCTGGACGGTGATATCGATTGTACCGGTCCGATGCTTGATGCTATAGACCTGCTGATTGCTGGCTTCCATGAGCCTGTATTTCCGCCACAAGACAAAGCCGCCAATACTCAGGCGATGATTGCGGCGATGGCACAGGGGAATGTGCATATCATTAGCCACCCGGGGAATCCTAAATATCCTGTTGATATTCCAGCTATTGCTGAGGCTGCGGCAAAATACAATGTGGCGTTGGAATTGAATAACTCATCCTTTACACATTCACGCAAGGGTAGCGAGGCGAATTGCCGGGCGATTGCCGAAGCGGTTCGTGATGCTGGTGGCTGGTTGGCATTAGGCTCTGACTCCCATATCGCCTATTCGTTGGGAATGTTCGAGCATTGTGAACGGATTATTACTGGGGTTAATTTCCCGCAAGATCGTATTTTGAATGTTAGCCCGCGTCGGTTGCTGAATTACCTTGAGCAACGTGGTGGCCCGGTAATTACTGAGTTGGCAGATTTATAAAACATATTAATACGATAAGATGTGACGTTGTCACATATCATTTGAAAGTTTATAAGACACAGGAAGATGTAAATGAATGATTTCTCTCTGGTATGCCGGGTTCTCGGGTCACTGTTTTACCGCCAACCACAAGATCCGTTACTGGAACCCCTGTTTGAGCTGATAAGTCAGGGAAAATTAGAGCAGCATTGGCCACTAGAGCAAAGTGAACTTCTGGTGCGTTTGCAACAAGACTATCAGCCTCAGGCTGTAGCTGCTGACTATAACGCGTTGTTTGTCGGCGACGACCGTAGCGTCTCACCTTATGGTAGCGATTATGAGGATGCTTGCCCAGAAGCTGAGGTTAGAGCATTTTTACAGCAACGCGGGATGCCATTGGGTGACGGGCCAACGGATCATTTTGGCGGATTATTACTGGCTGCCTCTTGGCTGGAAGATCAGGCGGCGGAAGATGAAGTTGTGGCCCAAATCGCACTGTTTAATGACTATTTACTGCCCTGGTGTGGTCGTTTTCTCGGCAAAGTAGAAGCCCATGCCACCACCGGTTTTTATCGGACGTTGGCACAGTTGAGCCGCGAAGCGTTGCAAGCGATGTGGGATGAGTTGTCTGAAGATGCTCCACTTTGAGGATTTATCCGTTGGCTGTCTTGCTGCAACTCCAATGATGTTTGATATCAGTGAAGATGCAGCAGACTATCTCGTGTAAACCTCGACGTGCAGTCAGTTAGTCAGTCAGTGGGATGACTAACTGGCCTGGTTTCACTTCTAAACCTTTTGCCAGCTTTTTCGCCATTCCCTCTGCTTTACTCTTTTCACTGTCCAACACATAGGCAGGTTGCTGATCAAAGTAGGATTTCAATGACTGGTTCAGATAAGGTGCCAGTGCTTTCATCACTGAATCCATTTTCTCTGGCTTAACCGTATAATCAGTCAATTCCATATCTTTCAGGAAGATAGCGCCTTTTTCACGATCGAATGTTGGCTGCGCTTTTAGGGTTAGCGTCATATCAGCGCTTTGTGGCCCAAGGATCGAGGTAATATCTACTTTGGCATTACCGGTTAACGTAACTTTGCCAGGTTCTGCGCGGCCAATCTGGCTCTGTAATTGTGTCAAGGTAATGTGAGCGTCAACCAAACCGGGTATGCCAATCTGCTTTTCATAGTTATTGTGTTTTTGCAGATATTCATTGATTTCCTGCTCACTCAATGTGTATTGAGTTAATTGGTTACAGCCGACCAGAGTAGTGGTCACGATCAGCGCAGCAGCGCCCCACGTTAATGTCTTCATCAAAGCCTCATAGCAATATGTACTGAACAAACAAAATAGATTCGTCAAATCAAACCAGCCAAACAGGCCCAATAGTAACCGGTTAATCCACAGTTTTGTATTATTAACCGTATTTGTTCAGCCAGTGTTCAGGATAACGGACAATAATGCGGCGGTGTGGGGCACAGGCCAATCAGATAAGCCTGAATTACAGCTTATGTGAAAATAATAGAAAGTGATGCCGGAGGGCTTGGCTACTCCGGCGATAGTGCTAACGGCAGAAGGGTACTAACGACAGAATCGTGTTAACTGCCACTCAGCATGGCTGACTCAATGCGGCGCTGATTAAACTGCCAATAAAGCCCCACCAACGTCACTAATCCAATAATCCCCAGCAGGAACCACGGTAACTCCGGCATTTCCAGCGTGCGGCCGGTATCGTACATCCACCCGCCGCCGGTATAGCCTAATGCGCCACCCAGTGCCAAACCTAAACGGCTAAAGCCCATGTAGCTGCCACGGGCGCGGGAATCGGCCAGCGAAGCCCCCAGCGTTTCACGCGCCGGTTCAGCAATAATTGAACCCATGTAAAAGAAACAAATAAACATAAACAGTGTTTGCAGATGGGAGATCAAGCCGATCGGGAATAGGCTTAATGTCATGATTAATAGCCCAAACATCAGGCGTTGTTCAAGGCGAAAACGTTTTTCGCTCCAGCGAGCAAGCGGATAAAGCAATGTCAGAGAAAGTGCGGCCTCAATGGCGTACATCCATTTTACGGCTGCCGGTGATCCTGCAATTTCATTTACCACGATTGGTAGCATGAGCATCACCTGTACTGACAGCATGTAATAGCCTGTTAGCGTCAGGACGTAAGTCACAAAGCGGCGATCACGTAGTACCCGCATCAAACCTTCTTTCATTGGTGCGCGCACAGTGGAAATGCGGTACGCGGGCAGCAACCAAAGGTTCCAACCTGCCGCCAAAATGAAGATTACTGCGCCGGTCCAACAGACAAAATGGAAGTCGTATTGCAGCAACCAACTGCCGATCAATGCGCCGATCACCGCACCGGCACTGTCTTGCATCATCAGCAGGGAGTAAAAACGGCCACGTTCATGGGGGCGGGTTAACTTGATAACCAACGCAGTTCGCGGCGGATCAAATAGAGTGCCACCTAAGCCAGACAGCGCGCAAGCGAGCAGGAGTATCCAAGGTTCATCGGCCATTGCCATAAATGCGAAGCCAGCAGCGCGCATCAGCATACCGGTGACAATCATTGGCTTGGCACCAAAACGGTCAGCAATCGCCCCACCAAAGATGCCTAAGCCCTGTTGGACAAGTTGCCTTAATCCTAAGGCAAGACCAACGAGCACCGCAGCCCAACCCAGTTGATCGACAAATCGGATAGAGATGAGTGGGAAGACAACAAAGAAGCCCAACACAACTAATAAGTTATCAAGCAATAAAAAATACTTACCCAAGCTCCGAGCTTGCGATACCAAGGCCATGCTTCACCGTCAGAAATTAAATAGGGAGGGAATAAAAAATACGCTTATAGTTTGTACCCAAATTGCCAGAAACGATAGAGGCTAGATTGATAATATTTTTTTATCGTCAATACGTTATCTCATCAAAAATTCATAATAATATGTATTTTGGCGCTTTAGCTGCGTGATTTCATTGTGCCCCTGTATGCAAAGTTTGCAAGGGTGGTTTTACGCAGGGTATGAGCAACAGGTATATTGAACTAAAAGATTGTCGCTAAATTAAGTACAGAGTGCAGCCCAAGGGGAGCAGATGTTCGGCTATCATTCAGCAACACCTAAAATACGCCTGACGACGGACCGTATGTCATTGCGGTTGGTTTATGAACGTGATGCTTACCGCATGGCGGAGTATTACGCTGAAAATCAGGTATTTCTCAAACCGTGGGAGCCGGTACGCGATCAAAGCCACTGTATGCCTTCCGGTTGGCAGGCGCGGCTGGGAATGATCATGGAGCTGCAAAAACAGGGGAGTGCCTACTATTTTATTCTGCTGGACCCCGAAGAGAAAGAAGTGCGTGGGGTGGCGAATTTTAGCAATATATTGCGAGGTTCGTTCCATGCCTGTTTTCTGGGCTATTCACTAGGTGAGCGCTGGCAGGGGCAGGGTTTAATGTTTGAAGCGTTGCAGCCGCTGATTCGCTATATGCAGCGGCAGGAACGGATGCACCGTATCATGGCTAATTATATGCCGCACAATCATCGCAGTGGCAAGTTACTGGAACGCCTCGGTTTTGAGCGTGAAGGTTACGCCAAGGATTATTTACTGATTGATGGTCAGTGGCGCGATCATGTGCTGACTGCTTTGACTAATAAAGAATGGACGCCAACTCGCTGAGGTCAGGATGAAACACAGTTTAAACGCACTGGAAGCCAGAGTTATTGGCTGTTTGCTAGAAAAACAAGTGACAACACCGGAGCAATATCCGATGTCGCTCAATGGTGTGACCGTCGCCTGTAATCAGAAAACCAACCGTGAACCGGTGATGGAGTTATCTGACTCAGAAGTCCAGCAGACACTGGATTTCTTGCTCAAAAAACACCTTATCCGCACCCAGAGCGGTAACCGAGTAATGAAGTACGAGCACCGCTTTTGCAATTCAGAATTTGGCAACCTAAAGTTCTCATCCGCTGAGTTGGCGGTGATTACCACGCTATTATTGCGTGGTGCACAAACACCTGGAGAGTTGCGTACCCGTACTAACCGGATGCATGAGTTTGCTGATGTTACTGAAACGGAAGAGGTATTAAACCAACTGGCAATCCGCGAAGATGGGCCATTTGTGGTGCGTTTGGCCCGTGAGCCGGGTAAACGTGAAAGCCGTTTTATGCATCTTTTTAGTGGTGATGTGGCCCCGGCATCAGCAATAGCAGAGAATGCTGAGGGGGAAAGCAGCGCCCTTGAGGAAAGAGTTGCCCAACTTGAACGGCAAGTGATCGCACTGACACGTCGGCTGGATGAAGTATTGATTCAGTTGGATGATTAATAAGGATCCTATGGAAAAGCTACGTATTGGTATTGTCGGCTTGGGCGGTATTGCGCAGAAAGCCTATTTACCTATCTTGACTCAAGCACGGGACTGGCAACTGGTTGGTGCGTTCTCCCCCAATCAAGTCAAAGCGCAACCCCTGTGTGACAGCTATCGTATGCGCTATTTTTCTCGATTAGATACGTTAGCTGCTGAATGCGATGCTATTTTTGTTCACAGCAGTACTGCCAGCCATTTTAAAGTGGTAAGTGAACTGTTGCAGGCAGGGATTCATGTTTATGTCGATAAGCCGTTGGCCGAAACACTTGAGCAATCAGAACAATTGATAGCGCTGGCCGCGAAACGGCGTTTGGCACTGATGGTCGGGTTTAATCGACGTTTTGCTCCGCTCTACCAGCAGCTTAAACAACAAGTCATCCACCCGGCATCGCTGCGGATGGAGAAACATCGCCAGAACAGTGTGGGCCCGAATGATCTGCGCTTTACCTTGCTTGATGATTATCTGCATGTGGTGGATACCGCACTGTGGCTTGGTGGCGAGGCGGCAAGGCTCCTAAGTGGAACGGTTCAGACAAATGCTCTGGGGCAGATGTTGTATGCAGAACACCATTTCCAAGCGGGGAATGGTCTGATAACCACCAGTATGCACCGCCAGGCAGGGACACAGCGCGAAAGTGTGCAAGCAGTTAGTACCGGAGCCTGCTACCAGATAAACAACATGAGCCATTGGCAGCAGGAGTCTGATGGGCAGGTGCTAAGTTTGCCTGCACCCAGTTGGCAAACCACGTTAGATCAGCGTGGCTTTACTGGAGCAGTGCAGCATTTTATTGATGCAGTAAGCAACCAAACGGCACCACAAGTTTCGGGCGACCAGGCTATTTATGCACAACGGATGATAGAACAAATTATATCGCAGGGTACTGTTCAATAAGTCGGTAATGCAGATCATTACGGTGCAAAAAGCGGGCTAAGTCAGTAATTTGTTACACCTTGCGATGGATATTCATCGCCGGATACGTAGACTGGCGGCTGTGTTCAAACCGTTTCAGGGGCACCTTAATTTTGGCACCTCAACAATTGGGTAGAAGCAACGCCTGCTAATGCAGGCGTTGATATTTACGACGTATTAAAAAATAGATCGGAAAACAGATCAGAACCCCATATCAGACAACCTATGAATCTACTGAAATCACTGGCAGCCGTCAGTTCCATGACCATGTTTTCCCGCGTATTGGGCTTTGCCCGTGATGCGATAGTGGCGCGGGTTTTTGGTGCCGGGATGGCAACGGATGCCTTCTTTGTGGCGTTTAAATTGCCTAACTTATTGCGGCGTATATTCGCTGAAGGGGCATTCTCACAGGCTTTTGTCCCCATACTGGCTGAATATAAAAGTCAGCAAGGTGAAGAGGCAACGCGGACTTTCATTGCTTACGTCTCTGGTCTGTTAACGCTGATACTGGCCGTCGTAACCGTATTGGGGATGTTAGCCGCACCTTGGGTGATTTTTATTACTGCCCCTGGTTTTACTGATACACCGGATAAGTTTGCGTTAACCTCCGCGTTGCTACGCGTGACTTTCCCCTATATCTTGCTGATTTCGCTGGCCTCTTTAGTGGGGGCTATCCTTAATACTTGGAATCGTTTTTCTATTCCTGCCTTTGCACCCACCTTCCTTAATATCAGCATGATAGGTTTTGCGCTGTTTGCTGCTCCCTACTTCAATCCACCGGTAATGGCTCTGGCCTGGGCGGTGGTGGTTGGCGGGGTGCTGCAATTAGGCTATCAACTCCCTCATCTGAAAAAGATTGGCATGTTGGTGCTGCCGCGGTTATCACTGCGAGATGCTGGTGTCTGGCGAGTTATGCGCCAAATGGGGCCGGCGATCCTTGGTGTGTCAGTCAGCCAAATTTCTTTGATTATTAATACCATTTTTGCTTCATTTTTAGTGTCAGGCTCCGTTTCCTGGATGTACTACGCTGACCGTTTGATGGAGTTTCCATCAGGTGTGCTGGGTGTAGCACTAGGCACTATTTTATTGCCCTCACTGGCAAAAAGTTTCTCCAGTGGCAATCATGATGAATACTCCAGGTTGATGGATTGGGGCTTGCGTTTATGTTTCCTACTGGCGTTACCCAGTGCTGTCGCATTAGGGATTTTAGCTAAACCGCTGGTGGTGTCATTGTTCCAGTACGGTAAATTCAGTGCTTTTGATGCAGCAATGACGCAACGAGCGTTAGTGGCTTATTCCATTGGTTTAATGGGGCTTATTGTGGTGAAAGTGCTGGCTCCTGGCTTTTACTCGCGCCAGAACATTAAAACACCGGTAAAAATTGCCATTATCACACTGATATTGACTCAGGTGATGAACCTGATATTCATTGGGCCGCTCAAGCATGCAGGGTTATCACTCTCTATCGGTTTGGGGGCCTGCCTTAATGCTAGCTTGTTATATTGGCAGTTACGCAAGCAGAAAATATTCCAGCCACAACCGGGTTGGGCTGTGTTCCTGACTAAGTTGGTTATCGGTGTAGTGGTGATGTCGGCTGTGTTACTGGGGCTGCTCTGGGTGATGCCTGCGTGGGATGTGGGGGGGATGGCCTATCGCTTGTTACGGTTGTCTGCTGTCGTTGCCGCAGGGGTGATTGCCTACTTTGCCGCGCTGGCGTTACTCGGATTTAAAATTCGGGATTTTGCCCGGAGAACGTCTTGAGTCAATCAATCAAAATATAATTATATGTTAAATAAATAGTTTAGCGAAAGCCCCGATAATTTATTGGGGATTTTTTTATACTTTAATACCTTACATTCATTGCTTTGCATAATACAATTTTTATTTCTATTAAATAAATACAACTAAATCGACTAATTGCATTACTAATCATTAAAAATCATTTCATTAGCTTATCATGTACTTTATTGGGTTAGGGCATTATGTATTTTGAATAGGTGCTGACATGTGCACCAATTTAAATAAAATCGTCCATATTGACCTTTCACTATCCGTGAATTTACTCGTCTCTATGTATATGAAATAGTTGAAGTGCGTATTCAAGGTATTTGATAAATGCATATTTTACGGTTATCTATTTTAATCGCTTTCTTTACATGTAATATTGCTCATGCAGATAAGACTGATTTGACCGGGAATGATAAAAGAAAACAGTGTTTGGCAATATCAGGTCTCTTTGTTCAAGGAAATACACTTATCTCATTAAAGGAGATAGAGCGACTCATTAATGTCAAAAGCAACTGTATTACAAATAATGACATTAACGCTCTGGCCAAAGACATCACTAACGAGTATATAAAAAAAGGCTATATTGCCGCGCGTGTCAGATTTATCCCCATAAATGCGCAGGGACAGCTTGGATTGCGGGTGACCGAAGGTATTGTTGAAAAAATTACCGGTGGGGATAAACGCACACATTACAACATGTTATTTCCTGGCGTGGTGGGTAACCCCATCCAAATATCACAACTTGATCAAGCCATAGACCAGGCCAACAGATTGCAATCTAACCAAGTTACGCTGGATATATTACCAGGCAGTAACGAGAATAACTCAATTATTCTGATAAAAAACAAACAGGCTATGCCATGGCATTTATCAGGTTCAATTGATAATTATGGTTATAAAAATATTGATGAGTGGAAGAAAAAGATGTCTTTTACTCTGGATAGCCCACTCGGGCTGTCAGATGTGATCAGTGTTAGTCTGAATAAAACATTAGATAACGAGAGAGTGCGCTATAAAAATGAAACAATAATATCTTATTCAATCCCTTGTGGCGCATTTACATTCAGTGCCTTTATTAACCAAATGCAATATAGGCGTTATGAAACACTGACTTATAATAGGGTTAAGTTTCATGGGAATGTAAGAGCTGTTAATTTTCTCTCTGAATATACATTTGAACGCAGCAAGAACAAGATAAATACACTCAGTGTGCAGTTAAAAAATAAGAAAACAAATACCCATCTTAATGATAAGAAAATCGAGGTAAGTAGTTATCAATTTACTACACTGAAACTTGGTTTAAACCAATTTTTCATCAAGCCAGCAAGAATAATTGATATTAATACTTATATCGAAAGAAGTATTCCATGGTTTGGTGATGATAAAACTCGTGGTAATAAAAATGCGTTTCAAATAGATAATAAATTCACAAAAGGAGGTGTCAACTTTAATTTAAATTATGGATTTATGGTTCTTAATTCCCGGTATCAACTAAACAGTATTTTATCCTGGCAATATAGTTATGGGCAATTGCCCAACTCGGAGAAATTCAGCATAACAGAACGTGATGCTATTCGCGGATTTAGCCGAGAAGCCAGTAAAGGGCACTTAGGTTGGTATATCAAAAATACACTTTCACGACATATCTCGAGCGCTAATTTAACCTTTATACCCCGTGTGGGCATAGATGTTGGGCGAGTATTGCAACGTGATAATAAACAAGGTTGGCAAAGCAGTGCTGGCTTGAGTGCCGGTGTCGGGCTTTACTACAAAAAGGTAAGTCTTGATGCCGAGGTAAGTCGTGGTTGGCTGTTATCAGAACGTTCAACTCGTAAAGAACCCATCCAGATATTAGGACGGCTAAGTTACGCATTTTAATTTTAATACAAAACTGATTAATAAGGATAATAATTCATGGGGAAAAAAGAATTTAAACTTTCGCCAGCAGGTAAATTAACCGTTCTATTGGCGATGATGCTAACGCCTATCTCTGTTATTCACGCAGCGGAGTCGAGTCTGGCAGCAACAGCGGGGGCACATAGTCCTGATATTCATGTTGCCACTAATGGTGTGACCGTGATTGATATCACCCCACCTTCGGAATCGGGAATGTCTCACAATCAGTATGAGGAGTTCAGTGTGGGTCATGAAGGTATGGTATTTAATAACTCATTGGAAAGTATTAATTCAAATGCGGGGCAACTCAGTGCCAACCCTAATCTGCAAGACAAAGCCGCCAGCTTGATTCTAAATGAGGTGGTTGGTCGTAATGCCTCGCTGTTACTGGGGCAACAGCAAGTTGTTGGTATGGCCGCTGACTACATTCTGGCAAATCCGAATGGTATTAGTTGTGATGGCTGTAGCTTTGACCCTAATTTCAATCAGGTAACCATGGTGGTGGGACAGTCTGTGGTGAATGACGGGGTATTACAGCAATTTGATACTTCAAATAATACACAAAGAATGACAATAAAGAACACCGCAGCCGCCGATCTGGCGACTGTATTGACGTTAATCACCCCGACTCTCGATGCTCACAGTGATATTCGGGCAACTAAGGATATAAATGTTATTGTTGGGCAAAACACGGTTTCTAGCCAAAATGTAGTGCTCGACTCTGATGCTGGTGACGCCAGCAAGACGATGATTGACGGATATTACCTTGGCAGTATTGCGGCAAATCGTATTCAACTCATCGATACCCGTAAAGGGAGTGGTGTGGCGTTGAGGGGCGATATCACGGCTCAGGAGGAATTAAATATAAATGCAGCAGGCACTATCTGGCTACAAAGCGATGTGGTAAAGGGAGGGACTATTGATCTACACGCCAAGAATGTAATCATGGCTAAAGACTCTTCAACCTTACAAGAACCGAATCAAGTAGTTAAAACTATTTCTGTGGACGGCGGTGATGTCAATATTATCGCTAGCGATAAAACCCAACTAACCAGTGTTCAAATTAGAGCAAGTGACATATTGGTCAAAGGTTCTACAGTAATAATAGAAGGTTCAGCACGCGAAAAGAAAACCATTATAGATTCAGACAAACAGGGTGATGGTCTTGGTGATAAAATCACCGAGTATACTCAAAGTGTGAAGAAATTTGACGAGAGTGTAATACTCGGTGACAGTAGTTTAAATATTGAGGCTACTGATGGTGATTTGGTTATAAAAGGGGCGACTCTGCGAAGTTTTGATGGGGTAAAATTGGATGCAAGTCGTGATTTACTTATCAGCGGGAATATTGGCAAGGAAACGACTGATAAATTGGTTGTAATGAAGAGTTTTGGTTCGGATCTAAAAAATGGCAATAAAAGAGAATTGATTACATTTGAGAATTTAGGTAAAGCAAACATATATGCTAATGGAAATACTGAGTTGAAGGCTGGGCGAGACATCAATGTTGCTGGCGTGAAAGTTAATGTCGATGGGGGGGGGCATCTTAAGTTAAATAGTGGCAATAATATTAGTGTGAATCCACAAAAAATTGAAGATTCCAAAGTGAATTATACGGGCTTTACTCAATGGGACGCGTTAGGTGGCAGTGAAAAAGATTTAGATAAAAAACATACTTATATCCATAAGCCGTCAGAATTATCTGGCGGCAATGTTTATATCAACGCCAAAGAAAATGTTTCTATTGTTGCTAGTAAAGTTAATGCGTTAAATGACACGTCGATTAAAGCAGCAGGCGATCTGATTTTGGCGGGGGTGCTTAATAAAATAACCGAATATCATGACAAAAAAACCGGTGGTGCATTTAATATCATTACTGATTCTAGCAATAAGGAAAACAGCAATGAGCGTTTTGTTGATACTGAAATAATATCTGGGGGCAGCGTTGCTTTAGACTCAAATAATGTCTTTATTGATGGTGCACTGGTTAATACTGGCGGGGCATTAGGCGTTGATGCCAAGGGTAATTTTGTTGTCACAGCAGCTCGCCAACAACAGCAGAGTGATGAAGAAAATAGTCGCCTTAGCTGGGAATGGTTTGCTAACAAACAGAAAGATAAGCAATTTCGGGCAGGATTTGAAATTAAACATGTTAATAACAAAGAAAAAAATAGTAAGACAAAGAGTCATTTCGCTACATTAACGGCAAATAAAATTAATATTAATGCAGATAAAAACATTAGGTTTTACGGTACTGCGATAAAAATAAATCAGGGGGATTTAGCGTTGTCGGCTAAAGAGGGAGTTCAATTTCTGGCGGCGATTGATTACCATCTGACGGATAAAGAACGCACGATTTACTCTGGCGGTGCACATTATGATGGTGGAATAGATATGTTTGGTAGTGGTGTTGAGGGTAAATATAGTTATTATGAACACCATAAGATGACCAACACCAGTATTGCCTCAAAGACTGACATCAATGGTAACATGTTAATTACCGCTGGAGAGGATATAACTCATCAAGGTGCTCAGCATCAGGTTAATGGGGAATATCATGAAAGTGCAAAAAATATCTATCATATGGCAAGCAATGATAAAACCATCAGTAACAGTACAGAGAAAGAAATTAAATCGGGGTTAGGTTTTAATATTAATTACAGTAAATATACCCGGCAAATAGAAAAAATCATAAAGGACCCGGCGAATGTGCTTCATCATTTGGGGGGCACAGGGAGTATCAAAGGAATTTCAGATCCTAATGCTGGTGTAGATATCTATGCCAGTGGTGGTAAGACGACTAAATCAGGTCTCAGTTCATTGGCTTCAGTAACTGAAATAGCCGCTGCAGATATTACTTTACTGGCAAGAGAAAATATCATCGATGATGGGACGCAGTATCATGCCAAGGGTCTTAATAAGGAAGGCGGGCTGTTTAGTTTGGATGCAGGCCATCATTTCAGTCATGCAGCAATAAATTCAAGTCAGTCAGAGGTTGATGGTGAGAAAGGTGAGGGCGCGATTCGGGTATCAACCATGACGGGTAAAGATATAAAAGTTGTATTATCGGGTGCAGCCGAGACGTCTAAAAAAATAATGCTAGTAGCATGTTGTTACCCTCATCTATTAAGGCGGGTAGTCATATTCTGATTAAAACAATCGGCAATGCTTATTATCAAGCGACTGAGTTCTCTTCTGAGCAAGGAGGGGGGCATATTAAATCTGGTGGGGATATATATTTTGATCAGGTCATTGATAGCCGCAGTAATAACGCCACAGGCACTCATGGGAAAGGCAAGTTAACACTGGGCGGTGGTATGGGGTCTAAAGAGTTACGCCTTGATTTGGGGGGAGGTTACCAAAAGAATGATGATCATGAGTCTAATGCAAAAGTGAGTCAAATTAATGCACGGCATGATGTCATTTTTGACGCTGCTAACATTACTCTCATCGGGACTGAAATAGGTAATGAAAAAGCCAAGGTTGGCAATGTTCAGATGATGGCAGGCCAAAAATTAATATTAGGGGCCTCGCTGTCAGACAGTGCTAATAATGGTCTTAAAGCCGGTGGGAATATCAGAGTTGGGGGCAAGGTCTCCGCTTCTGTGACTGATAGCAGCAAAATGGGTTTCATTGGCGGTGATGGTAATGCAGATAAAGTCAATGAATCCCAAGTGGTCCGTAAAGGAATGAAAATATACAGTGCCGGGGTGCTTTCATTACAAGCGGGTAGCGATGATAATCAGGCTATTTATACTCAAGGGCTACAGGTTGATGCAAAAAAAGTAGATGTCAGTGCCAATAAAGGAGGCATATTTATGGAGTCTGCGTTAACTATTTTACCAAAAGACAATTGGAACTTTGATATTAACGCCGACTTAGTGCTAACCAGTAAATTTAATAAAGATAGCGATGGTCTTATTGACAAAAGTAGTGGTAGTAAAAGCCATTATACTGGTGCAGGAATAAAAGTGGGTATCGATAAGCAAGATATCGTTGAGCACCAAAACACCCATATAAAGACGGACACTTTCACACTCAAAAGTCATAAAGATACCCGCATGGTCGGTGCTGATGTCTCGACTGATATCGCACTGGTTGATGTTGGCGGTGATCTCCATATAGAAAGCCAGAAAGATAAACAAGATATCACTAAGGTATTGGTCAATTTTGCCCTGAGTCATACAAATGATAAAAGTAGCAGTGTGGTCAGCAATATATCGAAAATCGGCACCAAGCGTTTTGAGGGGCAGATTAAGGATATATTAACCAGAGGGATTAACAAGACAGGTGCGGCGTATAATAAAAGATTTCCACCCAAAGATACCATGGGAGGGGTTAGTTTTAGCAAAGATAAGCAAACTGTAGCATTGCCGCCACTATCAAGCAAAACTCAATCACAAAACCTTGCAGATAAGACGGCCCGTTTTCTTGGCGATAAATTTAAATCGGGATTAACCGGCCCTGCAGGATTAGCCGGTCATGCTAATTTAGATGTCAATATAGTTAAAAATGATGCCATCGATCATGTGTCAGGCATTTTTGCGCAAAAAATGGCTGATATTAAGGTGCTAGGAAAAACGACATTGATAGCCGCTCAAATAAATAACACGGAGAATAAAGTTATTGCTAATATCAAAGAACTGCACGTTGGGAATATAAGTAATAGCTATCATCAAGGTGGTGGTGGATTTAATCTTGCATCTACTATACTGGGTGTTGCCCGAGGCACTATCTCTGATTCAGCTTCAGGGAAAAAATTACTGATACGCACCCCCTATAATACTAACAAGGATAACAATGTTCAGGGCGGAATTTTTAATTATTCAAGCGGTGAGTATATTATGCCTGACGTCCCTGAGAGTAATTAGCGGTCGGTGATTTAGTTTGTTGGCTCGTATTATAACAAAGGCACCAGAAGGTGCCTTTTTCACTGAGATACGACTCACTTTCACCCTGTATTTGGCAGGGCGAAAGTGAGTTGATGTCGCCACCAATTACATCCGTTCTACCGTTTGAATACCTAAAGTATCCAGACCTTGTTTCAGTGTTTTTGCTGTTAGCATCGCCAGTTTCAGGCGGCTTTGTCGGATTTCTTCACTTTCTGCATTCAGGATCTGGCAGTGTTCGTAGAAGCTGGAGAACAAGCCTGCTAAATCATACAGGTATGAACACATCACATGTGGTGTGCCTTCACGGGCCACCGTGGTGATGATCTCTTCAAATTGCAACAGGCGGGTAGCTAGTGCCGCCTCACGGTCTTCAGTGATAACCAATGGCAATGTCAGGTTGCTTTCATCAATACCGGCACGTTTAAAGACTGAAACCACGCGGGTATAAGCATATTGCATATAAGGCGCCGTGTTACCGTCCAGTGCCAGCATGTTATCCCAGTCGAAGATATAGTCAGTGGTGCGGCTCTTAGACAAGTCGGCATATTTCACTGCACCAATACCAACGGCGTCCACCACCTGCTTCAGCTCATCTGCGGGCATATCGGGGTTTTTCTCGGCAATCAATTTACCAGCACGCTCAATAGCTTCATCCAGTAAATCGGCAAGCTTCACTGTACCGCCTGAGCGCGTCTTAAACGGTTTACCGTCTTTACCCAGCATCATGCCAAACATATGGTGCTCAAGGGGCACTGACTCAGGAACATAACCGGCTTTACGAACGATAGTCCAGGCCTGCATCAGATGCTGGTGCTGACGGGTATCGATGTAATACAGCACGCGGTCTGCGCCCAAGGTTTCATAGCGATATTTGGCACAAGCGATATCAGTGGTGGTGTAGAGGTAACCGCCATCCTTTTTCTGAATGATGACACCCATTGGCTCACCATCTTTATTTTTATATTCATCCAGATACACCACCGTTGCCCCTTCGCTTTCCACCGCCAGCCCTTTGGCTTTCAGATCAGCAACAATACCCGGCAACATGGCGTTATACAGGCTTTCACCCATCACATCATCTTTGGTCAGTGTGACATTTAACCGATCGTAGGCAATCTGGTTTTGCGCCATGGTGATATCCACCAACTTGCGCCACATCTGACGGCAATACTCGTCACCACCTTGCAGTTTTACCACATAGGCGCGGGCGCGTTGGGCAAACTCTTCATCTTCGTCATAGGTTTTTTTGGCTTGCTGATAGAAAAGCTCCAGATCCGATAAGCCCATATCACTGGCATTTTCATTCTGCATTTTTTCCAAATAGGCTATCAACATGCCGAATTGGGTACCCCAGTCACCCACGTGGTTAGCGCGAATAACATTGTGGCCCAGGAACTCTAAGGTGCGCACCGCTGCGTCACCGATGATGGTCGAACGCAGGTGCCCAACATGCATCTGTTTAGCCACGTTGGGTGCCGAGTAGTCAACCACGATAGTTTGCGGTTCTACCGGTGCGACACCGAGTTTCGGTGCCGTCAGCGCATGTTCTACTTTTTCTGCAACCCATTGGCGGTCCAGAAAAATATTGATAAAACCGGGGCCGGCAATCTCAACTTTGCTGGCAATGCCTGAAAGATCAAGCAGCTCGATGACTTTTTCCGCCAACTGCCTCGGTTGCATGCCAAGTTTTTTGGCAACGGCCATTACGCCATTAGCTTGATAATCGCCAAATTGAGCTTTAGCAGATTGGCGAACCTGAGCTTCGCTGTCTGCTGGAGCACCTGCTGCAATCAGCGCCTGGCTGACTTTATCTGAGAGAAGAGCCTGAATATTCACCGGGTTACCTTAATTACGCACAAAAGACAGATTAATGACGCACAAGAGAATCTCTGTGCCAGTTAATTCAAACAAAGCCAGAGCCTTGCACCGCAAAAGACTGACGGGCGGCAGAGTGGCTTGGTGGATGGTTAGTCACAATATGGCAGGATTTATACCATATTTGACCCTCGGCGTCAGCATCAGGCCAATGGTTGTGGTGAATCTCATGGCTAAATAGATTAACCGGTTATTTTATTAGCAATGGCGGATGTGAAATAACAGAACGGTTAGATTAAATATGGCTGATAAGCGGTAATAACGGTAGATTATGGCCGCGTTACTGCACGCAATAACAATTCAAAAGGAGATCCGAATGCGCAGCCTGAAAGATATTGTTGAGCTACAGGACTTATTAACTGACCTGCCCTATTTTGAGCAAAAATTGGCTAACTTCGCCGCCAGATTGAATTTGGATTTAATGCAGTTTAGCGCTGACCATATTTCGCTGCGTTGCCACCAAACCGAAACCGCGCAACGTTGGCGCACTGGCTTAGCCCATTGTGGTGATTTGATGTCCGAGACACTCATTAATGACCGAGTCATTTGCCTGTTTGATCTGGCTCAACCACTGGTGGTCGGGCCATGGTTGATAGATTGCGTTGAACTGCCCTATCCGGGGAAAACCCATTACCCGCATCAGGGATGGGAGCATATCGAGCTAGTCCTGCCTGGCTCTCCAGATACCTTGAGGTCACGTGCCCGTGCTTTATTGCCAGCCACATTGCCGGAGGGTATTAGCGAGAAATTCAGTTCTCCACAAGGGGAACATGAGCGCTTAGCCAACCCGACACTGGCGGTGAGTGATGGTGAGATAACTATTAAGTTTCATCCCTATACGTTGCGCCAGATTGTGGCCAGTGAGCGTAATGATTAACGTGAATGGGTTATTTATTTCGATAGCGACTTTCACTTATGGTTATCACTGTGACTGACATCTACTCATAGATTCAAAATGAGTGCCATAGTAAACACTTAAGTATGATTTATTAGTTTGTGTTTTAGTTCGAGAGAGGTTTGGCTATTTATTCATTCAATAGATGAATTATTTAATTCTTATTAATATGCCCGCAACTCAGCAGGGTATAGATACTGTCGCTGTGGCGTTCGTCAAACGGGAGAGAGAATGACTATATTGGAAATTTGTTGCTATAGCGTTGATTGCGCGCAGATAGCAGAAAAGGCAGGAGCCGACCGGATTGAATTATGCTGCGGTCAGTCCGAAGGGGGGTTAACACCTAGCATTGGCATGTTAATGCAAGCCAATGAAACCGTCACTATTCCGGTGCATCCTATCGTAAGACCACGGGGTGGCGATTTCTGTTATAGCAATAATGACTTTGCAATCATCAAGAATGATATCGCGCGAATCCGTGATATGGGATTTGCGGGGGTAGTGGTTGGCGTACTGGATGAAGATGGCCACATTGATATGCCACGGATGCGGGAGATAATGTCCATCAGCGGCCCGTTGGCGGTCACTTTCCACCGGGCATTTGATATGTGCCAGAACCCCATGACTGCCTTACAACAATTGGCCGACCTGAGAGTGGCTCGAATTCTGACTTCGGGCCAGCAGCCAAATGCTGAACTGGGACTGGCATTATTAAAGGACTTGCTTGCTGCAACCCAGGATTCCGGGCCGGTGATTATGGCTGGTGCGGGAGTCCGCTTGACGAATATGCAGAAGTTTATCGATGCCGGTATCCGTGAGCTGCACAGCTCTGCCGGGCGGGCTGCCCCATCGACCATGAGATATCGCAAAGCGGGCGTCACAATGTGTGCCGACAGCGATGCTGATGAGTTTGCCCATTATTGTGTTGATGGTGACGTTGTGGAAGCGATGAAGAGTCTGTTAGTGATGGGCGCACCTCTTTCGCAAAGCGCCTAGATCCTGCGTACTTGGCTCACCGGTTGTACACCGCCCCCGGCTGATTAAATCGGGGGCGGTTTTATTATGGCTTACGCGCGATTAATACTGCTCTGAGAGGGGCAGGGTAGCCTTCTACCGTTTTGCTTGGGTCATGTGGGTCAAGGAATTCGGCTAACGATTCGCTGGTCATCCAGCCGGTTCGGCGCTGTTCATCGGTGGTGGTCAGCGCCATATCAGCGATCCTGACATCGACAAACCCGCACTTTTCCAGCCAGGCTTTTAATGCCGGTGCTGATGGAATGAAATAAACGTTGCGCATCTGGGCATATCGGTCACCGGGGACTAATACCTGCTGGCTATCACCTTCAACGACTAAGGTCTCAAGTACCAGTTCGCCGTCGTTGACCAACTGATTTTTGAGCTGATAAAGGTGGTCCAAAGGTGAGCGGCGGTGATACAGCACCCCCATTGAGAACACAGTATCAAAAGCTGCCAGCTCCGGCAGTTGTTCAATACCCAGCGGCAGTACATGCGCTCGCTGATCCCCCCCCAACAGTTTACGAATAGCTTCGAACTGGCATAAAAACAGTTGCATTGGGTCGATGCCAACAGCCAGGTGGGCACCTTCACCAATCATGCGCCACAAATGATAACCACTACCGCAGCCGACATCCAAAATGCTACGACCAGCCAGTGGGCTGATATGGGGTAACACGCGTTGCCATTTCCAGTCAGAACGCCACTCGGTATCAATATCCAGCCCATAGAGAGAGAATGGGCCTTTGCGCCACGGCATCAAAGTGCGCAACATATTCTCCATCCCTTCCCGCTGGCCGGCTGAAAGGGGGGGCGACATCTCAGCTCGCACACCGTCACGTAAATCCAATGTGGTCGGTGTAAGTAACGGCAAATGCTCTACCGCGTTAAACCAAGTTTTAAACTTACCGTGTAACGACTCCCGCTGCCAGGCACTGAGCTGCGCGGGCAGGATATCTAACCATGGACTTAATGGGCCTTTGGCAATCAGCCGGTAAAAATCGCCAAATTCAATCATTGCGCCTCTCCTGCTTTCAGCGCGATCAACGAGCCAAAGTTAAAGCATTGGAACCAGACTTCTGCGTGTTCAAAACCCGCCTGATGCAAGCGTTGTTTATGGGTTTCAACCGAGTCGGTTAACATGACGTTCTCCAGCATGCTGCGTTTCTGACTGATTTCCAGTTCGCTGTAGCCATTGGCGCGCTTAAAATCGAGGTGCATATTGAACAGCAATTCACCAATATCGTTATCTTCAAAATTGAATTTTTCGGATAATACCAAGGCACCTCCTGGGCGTAACCCTTGGTACACTTGATTAAGTAGCCGCTGGCGATCTGCGGGTTCAAGGAATTGCAGTGTGAAGTTCAGCACCACCATGGAGGCATTTTCTAGCTGAATATCCAGAATATCGGATTCTATGACGTCCACCGGCGTTTCCGCCCGGAAAGCATCCAGATGGCGGCGGCAACGTTCAACCATTGCTGGCGAATTATCCACGGCAATAATTTTGCAGCCCTCAGCCTTAATATTACGGCGCATTGACAGTGTTGCCGCACCCAGCGAGCAGCCGAGATCATAAATCTGGCTGTTAGGCTGCACAAAACGTTGCGCCAACATGCCTATCATCGAAATAATATTGGAGTAACCTGGGACCGATCGCTGGATCATATCGGGAAATACTTCAGCGACCTTTTCGTCGAAGGTCCAGTCACCTAACTGGGCAATAGGGGCTGCAAACAGGCTGTCACGCTGTGGCTCTATCGCCTCAGACGGATGGCGCTGTGTGTCGTTTTGAGATTGAGTGTCGCGATTTGGCATGACTGTCATTGGCATTAACAAGAAATTTAAGGCGCATATTATAACAGAAATCTGTGTAGATCAGCGCGATAATACGAGTGACGGGAGCAGATGGGCATGAAGGCGGTAGTCAGCCGCCCAAACTAACGGTGTTGCGGCGATGTCACTCTCGTAACGGATCAAGCGACAATTCAGATCAGGTCAGACTGAAAACCTGATCCCAAGGCAAATAGTAAATATTAGCAATAACCATTAATACCAACGAAACGTAGGTGGCACTCATCCCGGAGCGACGCCAGCGAATTTCACGATGGCGCAAGCCATAATAATGCAGCAGACGGCCAATTATCAGCATTAATCCACAGATATGGATCATCCACGTTTCAGCACCGTTCATCTCCATCATAATGAGTAAAATAACAGCAATAGGGATATATTCTACGGCGTTCCCATGTACTCGGATGGCAGTTTGTAATTCATAAAAGCCGCCGTCGCCATAAGCGACCCGGTACTGGTTTCTCAATTTAACCACATCAAATGAAAGCTTTATCAATAACAGTGCGCCCAACACGACATAAAGCGAGCTAACCATTTTCAACTCCATTGCCCAACCATAACTGGCTGAATAATGATAACCGCCTGTTGGGTTACTGTCGCTAGAAAAATCGCTGGATTATCATTTCTTGAGGTTCAGTTTAGTGTTTGGAAAGATGAGGTTAAAACAACGTCGCTTGTTCGGGCCAGTCAGGTGCAGTTGCTAGCGTCGGTATGCGTGCTGCTAACTGTTGCCATATCTTTTGCGCTTGCTGCGGCGAATCACTGTTATCAGGGGTATGAATGAATAAATAAGGCTGATATTGCTGTTCCCACTGTGGCAGCCTTTGTAACCATGGCGAAAATAGCGCTAAATTATCATCCATTTGGTCAC
The DNA here is from genome assembly GCF_002073315.2 of Yersinia sp. FDAARGOS_228. Classification (NCBI taxonomy): domain Bacteria; kingdom Pseudomonadati; phylum Pseudomonadota; class Gammaproteobacteria; order Enterobacterales; family Yersiniaceae; genus Yersinia; species Yersinia sp. FDAARGOS_228. The sequence continues at coordinate 3,395,009 of NZ_CP020409.2, read as the reverse complement.
CACCAATAAATCGTACTAAGGGCTGATTGCCAGTGACGACGGCATGTACGGGGAGGCGGGGTTTCTTGCTTTGCGCATCCCGTACTGCCGTTGTTGCCGGTTTGGCTGCATGAATAGCGCGGCTATCTAATATCACCCGATTGATTGACCGTTGGTGCAAACCTTGGTTGAGCGCCAACTCAGCGGCCCCTTTGGCAAAAAACTCAGGATGGCGTACTTCGACCCCATAATTGAAGCCAGCAGGCAATTTATCGAGAAATTGCCACAGATGATTCAACGCATTAGGCCCAAAAGCTGCGGGCAACTGTAACCACAACTGACCAATGCGTTCATGCAATGGGGCCAAACAGTGATAAAAAGCCTGTAGATCCGGTTCACATTCGCGCAACGCAGACTGATGGCTAATCGTTGAGGGGAATTTAAAGCAAAAGCGGAAATTGTCCGGCGTCATATCGCGCCAGCGCTGTACGATCTCCAGCCGTGGCAATGCATAAAACGTCGTATTCCCCTCTACACAATTAAAGTAGCGGCTATAGTCAGCTAAATCCTTGATACCCAGCCGGTTCCAGGTTGGGTGTTGCCATTGCGGCAGTCCGATATACATTTTTTACCCTTCTTACTCGGCGCTACAGCGTTGTTAGCTGCACTGACGTTATAGCGTTACGCGCTAAGGGCCGCAAGAATTTCGCGGCTACTGCGCACGCGGGATATCCGGGGGAAAATATGCGTAAATGCGAACTGCTGCATCTCATTGCTCGCCGTACTGCAACCGTCTTCGGCAATCACCAATTCATAACCGTGCTCCCAAGCTGCACGAGCTGTTGATTCCACACCGACATTGGTGGCAATCCCCGCCAATACGATGGTTTTGATGCCGCGCCGGCGCAATTGTAAATCCAAATCTGTGCCGTAAAATGCGCCCCACTGGTGTTTAGTTATTTTGATATCTTGATCAGCCACCGCGAGTTGTTCGGGGAACGTCCACCATGAGTCTGGCAACCCGCCTTTGGGGGCAGGGCTTGGCTGATCTACCGGTTGTTTTAGTGCCTCGGCGAAGGAATCGGACCAACCCACACGCACCAAAACCACCGGAGCATCCAGCAAGCGAAACTGTTCTGCCAATTGCGCGTTGGTCGCGATGATCTGTGCTGCCGTGTAGGGGCCTTTGGCAAAAGGTAAGATCCCTTGTTGTAAGTCAATCAGCACCAGTGCGGTGGTTTTTACATCAAGTTTCATTCTGCTACGCCTTAATATCATTATGCGAAAGTTGGGATGAGCGGTTTCACCCGTTGCCCTGTTTATGCCAGCATATGTTATCGAGCGGTCCTTGTGAGGGGATAAATTTGTTAAATGATGTGTTAAAACATCGCTGAAAGGGATTTTGTCGTGCCTGAGCTGTGCGTTCGCTCTTATCTATACCATGAAATTCCTTTATAATGACCCCCATTTTTCAAGACTCTTTAATCCAAAACACCTAAGAAAACAGTCGCACGGACAGTGCATAGCGCGTGCGGCATCGGCTGAGTAAAAGGATATTGTATGCGTACTGAGTATTGCGGGCAGTTGAATCTGTCCCATGTGGGCCAAAGCGTTACACTTTGTGGTTGGGTTAACCGTCGTCGTGACCTGGGTGGTCTGATTTTTATTGATATGCGTGATCGCGAAGGCATCGTTCAGGTATTTTTCGATCCAGACCATAAAGCCGCTTTTGAACAGGCTTCAGAGTTGCGTAATGAGTTCTGTATCCAGATTACCGGCACCGTGCGCGCCCGCCCTGATAGCCAAATCAATAAAGATATGTCGACGGGCGAAGTGGAAATCTTTGCCAATGCGCTGAATATCATCAATCGTTCTGAGCCGTTGCCACTGGACTCAAATCAAACCAACAGTGAAGAACAGCGTCTGAAGTATCGCTATTTGGATTTGCGCCGCCCGGAAATGGCTGATCGCCTGAAAAGCCGTGCCAAAATCACCAGCTTTGTCCGTCGCTTTATGGACAGCCATGGTTTCCTCGATATTGAAACCCCAATGCTGACCAAAGCAACCCCAGAAGGTGCGCGTGACTATCTGGTGCCAAGCCGTGTACACAAAGGCAAGTTCTATGCATTGCCACAATCACCACAGCTGTTTAAACAGTTACTGATGATGTCTGGCTTTGACCGCTATTATCAGATCGTAAAATGCTTCCGTGATGAAGACTTGCGTGCTGACCGCCAGCCTGAATTCACCCAAATTGATGTTGAAACCTCTTTCATGACCGCCGATCAAGTGCGTGAAGTGATGGAGAAGTTGGTGCGTGAATTGTGGCAGGAAACCAAAGGCGTGGATCTGGGTGACTTCCCGGTGATGACTTTTGCTGAAGCTATGCGTCGTTTCGGTTCTGATAAACCAGACCTGCGTAACCCAATGGAATTGGTGGATGTTGCGGATCTGGTTAAAGACGTTGAGTTTAAAGTCTTCTCTGGCCCGGCAAATGATGCCAAAGGCCGTGTTGCCGCACTGCGTGTTCCCGGTGGCGCACAGGTTACCCGTAAGCAAATCGATGAGTACGGCCAGTTTGTCAGCATCTATGGCGCGAAAGGCTTAGCATGGTTGAAAGTCAATGACCGTGCAGCAGGTGTTGAAGGTGTGCAAAGCCCAATTGCGAAATTCCTTAGTGCAGAGGTGCTGGAAGCCATTCTGGTTCGCGCTCAGGCTGAGAGCGGCGATATTCTGTTCTTTGGTGCCGATAGCAACAAAATCGTCACTGATGCGATGGGGGCATTGCGTCTGAAAGTAGGTCGTGACCTGGAACTGACCAAACTGGGGACATGGGCACCGCTGTGGGTTGTTGACTTCCCGATGTTCGAAGATGATAGCGAAGGTGGCCTAACGGCGATGCATCATCCGTTTACCGCACCAAAAGAGATGAGCCCAGAGCAATTGGCTGCGGCACCGACTACGGCTATCGCCAATGCGTACGATATAGTGATTAACGGTTATGAAGTCGGTGGCGGTTCAGTGCGTATTCACCGTACCGAAATGCAGCAACAGGTGTTTGGTATTCTGGGTATCAATGAACACGAGCAGCGTGAGAAATTTGGCTTCCTGCTGGACGCATTGAAATATGGCACACCGCCACACGCAGGTCTGGCTTTCGGCCTGGATCGTCTGGTGATGCTGCTGACCGGTACTGATAACATTCGTGATGTTATTGCTTTCCCGAAAACCACTGCGGCGGCTTGTCTGATGACCGATGCGCCAAGCTTTGCTAATCCTGCTTCTCTGCAAGAGCTGTCAATCAGCGTGGTGGCGAAGAAAGGGGCAACAGACGTAGCGGAAGAAGAGAATCAGTAATGAATTATATATACCCAATAGATTTCAAGATGCAGGAAGGCGGCAAGCAAGAGAATCCCGGAGAGCTTACACCGGTAAGTGATTCGGATGATTGAGCGAAGCCAACACACTTGCAGTTTGAAAGATGACGGGTATAAGCGCCCAGAATCAATACTGGCGGTGATCTACGCCAGATCCAGTGGTCGGGTGCTGATGTTGCAACGGCGTGATGATCCTGATTTCTGGCAGTCGGTGACCGGCAGTCTGGAAGAGGGGGAAGCGCCGTGGCAAACCGCGCAGCGCGAAGTAAAGGAAGAAGTCGGCATTGATATACTGGGTGAAAACCTTGATCTGTTCGACTGCCAGCGTTGTGTGGAATTTGAACTCTTTGTGCATTTGCGCCGTCGCTATGCGCCGGGTGTTACGCGGAATAAAGAACATTGGTTCTGTCTGGCGTTACCCGAAGAGCGGGATGTGGTGATCACCGAACATCTTGCTTACCAGTGGTTAGATGCAGCGACTGCCGCAGCATTAACTAAATCCTGGAGTAATCAGCAGGCGATTGAAGAGTACGTTCTTTATTCAAGCTAGTATTTTTGGAGATACTTATTTATGGCAGGTCATAGTAAATGGGCCAACACAAAACACCGCAAAGCGGCACAGGATGCCAAGCGCGGTAAGATTTTCACTAAAATTATCCGTGAGCTGGTGACTGCAGCACGTCTGGGTGGTGGTGATCCCGGTGCAAACCCACGTTTACGTGCGGCCATCGATAAAGCGCTATCGAATAATATGACGCGTGACACGCTGAACCGCGCCATTGCCCGTGGTGTTGGTGGTGACGAAGATAACAACATGGAAACTATTATTTACGAAGGCTACGGCCCTGGCGGCACTGCCGTGATGGTTGAATGCCTGAGTGATAACCGTAACCGTACCGTATCTGAAGTCCGCCATGCATTCACTAAGACCGGCGGTAATTTGGGAACCGATGGTTCTGTTTCCTATCTGTTTACCAAAAAAGGCGTCATTTCTTACGCACCAGGGCTGGAAGAAGATGCCGTGATGGATGCGGCATTGGAAGCGGGTGCTGATGATATCGTGGTATATGATGACGGTGCTATTGACGTGTTCACGGCTTGGGAGTCACTGGGTGCGGTGAAAGATGCGCTGGATGCGACAGGTCTGGTGGCTGAAGGTGCTGAAGTTGCGTTGATTCCATCAACTAAAGCAGATCTGGATGCAGAAACAGCACCAAAACTGCTGCGTTTGATCGATATGCTGGAAGATTCTGATGATGTACAAGAGGTTTACCATAATGGTGAAATCTCTGATGAAGTGGCGGCAACATTGTAAAACAGCGTCATCCCATCGGGCTGTTCAATGAGTTATGTCATTCTCTCTGGCCGCACTATGTGGCCAGTGTTTTTAGAGACACCCACGGTATTGCACAGGTGCGGTGCCTTTGCTCATTAATGTTACTCAACATAATATTAATGAGAAGCAATGCAGCGAATAAGGTAAAGAAACTGGTATGGCGATCGTATTAGGCATCGATCCCGGTTCTCGTGTCACCGGTTATGGCGTTATTCGTCAGCAAGGCCGTCAGCTCACTTATCTGGGCAGCGGCTGTATCCGCACTGTTGTTGACGATATGCCTACTCGTCTGAAGCTAATTTATGCCGGTGTGACTGAAATTATCACTCAGTTCCAACCTGATTTTTTTGCTATTGAACAAGTGTTTATGGCAAAAAACCCGGATTCGGCGTTAAAGCTGGGGCAAGCACGTGGTGCTGCAATTGTCGCTGCGGTCAACCTGAATTTACCGGTTTCTGAGTATGCAGCCCGCCAGGTAAAACAAACCGTCGTGGGGACTGGGGCGGCAGAAAAAAGTCAGGTTCAACATATGGTGCGCTCACTGTTGAAACTGCCAGCGAATCCTCAGGCCGATGCTGCCGATGCATTGGCTATTGCAATAACCCATTGCCATCTTAGTCAAAATACCTTGCGATTGGGTAATGACCAAATGACATTGGCGCGGGGCAGAATACGCTGATCATCCCCTTAGACTTGAGAGCGCAGGGTGGTGCGGTGTTTATTACTCGGCCTTGCCTCTAAGAGGCTGCCTCCCTGCAATCCCAGGTTCTTTGAGTAAAGCCTCATTACTAGACGAACAGGTTAACAGTAATTGTTGGCTGTATATCCATCCAGCCTTTTTTGTGCTATAAACAGCCATTATGCTTATACCCGGTTGTGGGTAAACGAGGAGAGAGTCAACGTGATAGGGCGCCTCAGAGGTATCATTCTGGAAAAACAGCCACCGTTGGTGCTGTTGGAAACAAACGGTGTTGGCTATGAAGTCCAATTGCCAATGACCTGCTTTTATGAGCTGCCGGATCTGGGGCAGGAAGCCATTATTTTCACCCAATTTGTGGTGCGAGAAGATGCCCAACTTCTGTATGGCTTTAATGATAAGCAGGAGCGCGCGTTGTTCCGCGAACTGATTAAAGTTAACGGTGTTGGGCCTAAACTGGCGCTGGCCATTCTCTCCGGCATGTCTGCGCAGCAATTTGTTGCCGCAGTTGAACGGGAAGACATTACTACTTTGGTTAAATTACCGGGTGTCGGCAAGAAAACTGCTGAACGGCTGGTGGTGGAAATGAAAGACCGCTTTAAAGGCCTTAATGGTGATCTGTTCAATAATACCGGCGATATTCAGTTACCCGCCAGTTCATCGCAAACATCGGATGCTGATATAGAGGCGGAAGCCGCTTCTGCACTGGTCGCTTTAGGCTATAAACCACAGGAAGCCAGCCGGTTGGTGAGCAAAATTGCTAAACCGGGTGCTGACTGTGAAACCCTGATCCGCGACGCTTTGCGTTCCGCACTATAAAGTGAGTCATACAGGATGATTGAAGCAGACCGCCTGATCTCCGCAGGTATCATCAGTGATGAAGAGAGCATTGATCGGGCTATCCGACCGAAGCTATTAGCTGAATATGTCGGGCAGCCCCACGTCCGCGAGCAAATGGAAATCTTCATTCAGGCGGCAAAACAGCGCGGCGATGCGCTGGATCATGTCCTGATTTTCGGCCCGCCAGGGCTGGGCAAAACCACATTGGCAAATATTGTTGCTAATGAGATGGGGGTGAACCTGCGAACGACCTCCGGCCCAGTCTTGGAAAAAGCTGGTGATTTAGCGGCGATGCTGACCAATCTTGAGCCACACGATGTCCTGTTTATTGATGAAATCCATCGATTATCGCCGGTTGTAGAGGAGATCCTCTATCCGGCAATGGAAGATTACCAATTGGATATCATGATTGGCGAAGGCCCAGCCGCCCGTTCAATCAAACTTGATTTGCCGCCATTTACCCTGATAGGTGCGACCACCCGTGCCGGCTCGTTAACCTCTCCACTGCGTGATCGGTTTGGTATTGTGCAGCGCTTGGAGTTTTATCAGGTGGCAGATTTAGAACATATTGTCGCGCGCAGTGCCAGGTGTATGGGGTTAGAATTGACGCCAGAAGGGGCTCATCAACTGGCGCGTCGCTCAAGAGGGACGCCACGTATCACTAACCGCCTACTGCGGCGGGTGCGAGATTTTGCTGAAGTCAGAGCCGATGGCGCGATTAACGGCGATGTGGCGATGAAAGCTTTGGATATGCTTAATGTCGATGCCGAAGGGTTTGACTTTATGGACCGTAAGCTGTTGCTCGCCGTAATCGATAAGTTTATGGGGGGGCCGGTAGGGCTGGATAACTTGGCCGCCGCAATTGGTGAAGAGCGGGAAACGATTGAAGACGTGCTGGAACCTTATTTGATCCAACAAGGTTTTATTCAACGCACACCTCGTGGGCGAATTGCCACCAATCATGCCTATAAACATTTTGGTATTACCCGCGAAGAGTAAATTCTTTTGATGCAGGGCTGAGCCAATGCCAGCCCTGATGGTGTGATAATCAGGCAGTTGCTTGTTCGCCGACCGGTATGTTAATCATTCGGTTAAGCCATGGAATGAGTAGCGCCATAACCAGTGCAATGGCCAGTGTAGTCATGCCAATCTTACCAAAAACATCGGTATAGATAGGCAGTGTCTCGAGTGGGTCCGTTATCCCTTCAGGTGTTGCGGTAAAGGTGGCAACATAACCGCCAATCAGGAACGATGCAGCTTGCGTCAGGAACCACATCCCCAGAATAAAGCCCATCAGATATTGTGGTACCAGCGCTGCTACCATCGCTAAACCTAACGCACTGATCATCAATTCCCCCAAGCTCTGGAATAAATAAACCAGAACAATAAACCAAGGTGATGTTAGACCTTGTGCATCAGCAAACCACATCCCCGCAGCCGCCGCTGTCAGAAAACCCAGTGAACATAAAAACATGCCTAAAGTAAATTTGGCCGGCATCGATAAGTCACGGTTTTTACTGCCTAAACGAGTATAAATTGAGGCTAAAATCGGGCTGGCTACCACCACCCAGAATGGATTCAGCGCCTGGAAACTCACCGGGTTTATAGTGAAGCCCAGAATTTCATGATGAACATTATTGATAGCGAAGAAGTTGAGTGACGTCGGCATTTGTGCGTACAGCACGTAGAAGACGATCGCTTCAATCATCAGAATAAAAGCGACATACATTTTATTGCGGCCTAATTTATCTTGCTTAAATGCTTCTTTGAAAAAGATAAATACGACAATCAACGATAAAACGATTAGCACCAGATTGGCAATCACCACATGGTTCATTAACCAGGCACAGATACATATCATCACCGCACTGCCAGCCAGTACCAGTAGCAAGTTTCGCCAATTTAACGGTTTGGCATCAGGCTCGGAACCGATATGGCTCACCATATGGCGGCAGCAAAAATAGACCAGCAGGGCAAAGATCAGACCAATGCCGCACAAATAATAGGTCACGGTATAACCGAAACGTTCGGCAATAACCGGAGCCAATGACAGTGAAATCAAGGAGCCGATATTGATCGACATGTAAAACAAAGTGAAAGCCCCATCAAGGCGTGGATCTTTGGGGGGATAGCATTTTGACAATAAACTGGCCGGGTTAGCTTTAAATAAACCATTACCAACAGCAATGGTCCCCAAAGCAAAGAAAATCAGATTTGGGTTATACAATGATAAACCGGTAGCGAAGTATCCGAGAGCCAGCACTATAGCCCCTAATACCATGGTGCGTTTAGTGCCTAATAAATGGTCGCCGACATATCCACCAATCGAAATCAGGCCGTAAACCAAAGCGGCAAAAGCACCAAAAGTGACAAAGGCTTGTTCTTGTGAAAACCCTAACTGTTTGACGAAGAAAACAGCAAGAATACCCTGAACACCGTAATAACCGAATCTTTCCCATAGTTCGACAAAGAAAATCATAAAGAACGGTTTGGGTTGCTGAAGTAAACCAGTTGGTGTGGATCTATCCATGAGAGGCCGCCTCTGCGGAATAATCATTCTGCATAAATTGGGAGCATACAAGCCCACGCAGAGACGAGATACGTATCTGCATAACCATTATATTGCTCATTGGTTTGAGTGTTAGGCAGGGTATTACACTGCAATTATATTGTATTTGTGGTTGATCACACTAATTAAAATATAAAAAGTAGAATTGATGATTGTCGATATATTTGGCAATAGGCGTTAATAGTGAGCCTGGTTATTGCTAGCAGTGGCGGGAATACATGGTTTGATAAGATTAATGGCAAGGGTGGATAGGGGTTTATCACGTTAAACCCCATCTAATTGAGCAATTATCCACGCGCTTTTTGTGACAGGCTCAGTACAAACATGACGGCAGCACAAAGTACCACTGAAGGCCCAGCGGGAGTGTCATAGAAAGCAGAAAATGTCAGGCCACCGGTCACCGCAACAATACCGATACCAATGGCAATTCCAGCCATTTGTTCGGGAGTTCGAGCAAACCGACGAGCCGCAGCGGCAGGGATTATGAGCAGCGAGGTGATGATCAATGCACCGACAAACTTCATCGACAACCCGATAGTCAGTGCGGTTACCAGCATCAACAGCATCCGTACCCGTTCCAGATTGACTCCATCGACATGAGCCAGTTCCGGGCTAACGGTCATTGACAGCAGTGCCCGCCATTGCCAGCCAAGTACCGCCAAAACCACAATCACACCCGCAGCAATCAACCAGATATCACTCAGTGTTACGGAAAGCAGATCACCAAACAGATAGGCCATTAAATCGACCCGGACGTTATGCATCAGGCTGACCACCACCAGACCCAGTGATAATGCACTGTGAGCCATAATCCCCAGCAGAGTGTCGACTGCAAGCTGTGGGCGACGTTCTAACCACACCAGAATCACAGCTAGCACCATAGTCATCGCAATTACTGCATAAAACGGATTTACATTTAGCAGCAAACCGAAGGCAACACCCAGTAAAGAGGCATGGGCCAGAGTATCACCAAAATAGGACATTCGACGCCAAACGACGAACGACCCCAGCGGGCCTGCCGCAGTTGCCAGCAATACTCCCGCTAACCAGCCAGGCAACAATAATTCAATCATGCCTCGCGACTCCCACTGTTTTTCAAAATAATCTTTCCGTGCAAATCGTGTCGATGATTATGGTGATGACGATAAACCGCTAACTGTTCAGCACCACGATTGCCAAACATGGCGATAAATTCAGGGTGAGTGGAAACAACCTCTGGCGCGCCAGAGCAGCAAATATGTTGGTTAAGGCATAATACTTCATCGGTTTTGGCCATGACTAAATGCAAGTCATGGGAAACCATCATAACAGCGCAGCCTAACTCTTTACGCAGTTGTTCGATTAAGTCGTATAGCGCTAATTGACCGTTAACATCAACACCTTGCGTTGGCTCGTCCAGTACCAGTAACTGCGGTTTGTTCAGTAGCGCACGGGCTAACAGCACGCGTTGGTTCTCACCGCCAGACAATTTTTGCATAGGTTGGTCTAATAAATGCGCGGCATGTACGCGCTTGAGGGCGGGTAGGATATCCGCCTGCTTGACACCTGGTTTCAAGCGCATAAAGCGGCTTACAGTGAGTGGTAATGTGGCATCCAAATGGAGTTTTTGCGGAACATAACCGATACGTAAACCCGGCTGACGGATAAGGGTACCGCTGGTGGGCGGAATTAGGCCCAACACCACGCGAACCAGCGTTGATTTACCCGCCCCATTTGGCCCAAGCAGGGTGAGAATTCTCCCTGGGCGCAGCGAAAGGGAAATATCATTCAGTACCCGTCGACTACCAAAAGTGACGGATATATTACTTAGAGTTACCAATGTGGACATTATGATTACGTTTGCAGAACCGAGTGAATGTTATAATATTACGCTTTACCCAACAAAACGTCGAGAATTCGTATTATGTTACATAAAAAAAAGTGGTTAAAGCGGGCGATGTTAGCCAGCGCAATTTTACTTGCTAACCCATTTAATATTGCCTCTGCTGCGGTCGTTACATCGATACGACCGTTAGGTTTTATTGCTTCAGCCATTGCCGATGGCGTTTTGCCAACTGAAGTCTTATTGCCTGATGGCGCGTCGCCGCACGATTATGCGCTTCGTCCATCGGATGTCCAGCGGTTACGCAGTGCCGAGCTGGTTATTTGGGTCGGACCAGAAATGGAAGCATTTTTAGCAAAACCGTTGACACAAGTTACTGATAATAAAAAGATTGCATTGGCTGAGTTACCTTCAGTTACACCTTTATTGATTAGAGGTGACGAACATGATGAACCTGAAGGTGAGAGCGCAGGGCATGACCATGATCATGCTGAAGATAATCACAGTGATGAGCACCATCATGGCGAAAACAACATGCATATTTGGTTGTCGCCAGTAATTGCGAAACAATCTGCAATCGCTATTCACGATAGATTATTGGAACTTATGCCACAAAATAAGGACAAATTAGATGCAAACCTGCGCCGATTCGAGGATCAACTAGCGCAAAATGAAAAAAATATTGTTACTATGCTGAAGCCTGCCCAAGGTAAGGGATACTTCGTTTTTCATGATGCTTATGGCTACTTTGAAAAATACTTTGGCTTGAGCCCGTTAGGGCATTTTACAGTCAATCCCGAAATACAACCTGGTGCGCAGCGTTTACATCAAATTCGAACACAGTTGGTTGAGCATAAAGCGGTATGCGTTTTTGCTGAGCCACAATTCAGGCCGGCCGTCATTAATGCCGTTGCTAAAGGAACAAATGTGCGTTCAGGCACCTTAGATCCCTTGGGCAGCGGTATCGTATTAGGCAAGGACAGCTATGTGAACTTTTTGTCTCAGTTGTCGAACCAATACGTGAGCTGCCTGAAGTAAGATTAAAAGGATACTCATAAGTGCAGCAGATAGTCCGAACTATCACCTTGGCGTATAACAATCTTCCTCGGCCCCACCGCATTATGCTGGGGTCGCTGACTGTAATGACACTGGCCGTAGCTGTTTGGCGGCCTTTTGTTTATCACCCCGAGCATGAACCTGTCGCCAAGAGCGTGGTATTAGATAACAGTCAACCCCGCATTTTATTACCAGAAGCCAGTGAACCCATTGATCAGCCCACGCCTGATGATGAAATCCCGCAAGATGAGCTAGATGCTAAAGATGCCAGTGAAACCGGTGTCCATGAGTATGTGGTTTCAACTGGGGATACCTTGAGCAGCATTCTTACCCAGTACGGTATTGATATCTCGGATGTTTCCCTGCTGGCCACGCAAAACCGTGATCTGCGTAATCTGAAGATCGGGCAGCAAATCTCTTGGACCGTCAATGATACAGGTGATTTACAGAGCTTGACTTGGGAAGTTTCTCGTCGTGAAACGCGCACTTATGATCGTGTTGGCAATAATTTCAAAGAGACCAAAGAGCTACAAAAAGGTGAGTGGAGCAACAAGGTTCTGACGGGCCGCCTTGATGGCAGCTTTGTCACCAGCGCCAGGAAGGCGGGCTTGACGGCTTCCGAGATTCGCGCGGTCACTAAAGCATTACAGTGGCAGCTTGACTTCGCCAAACTGCGTAAAGGTGATCAATTCTCGGTTTTGATGTCACGTGAAATTCTTGATGGTCGCAGTGAGCAAAGCCAACTGGTCGGGGTGCGTATGCGTTCCGGCGGTAAGGATTACTTTGCTATCCGTGCCGATGACGGTAAATTCTATGACCGCCAAGGCTCTGGTCTGGCCCGTGGTTTCATGCGTTTCCCAACCATGAAGCAATTCCGTGTGTCCTCAAACTTTAACCCGCGCCGGCTTAACCCGGTAACAGGGCGTATTGCACCGCATAAAGGTGTGGATTTCTCTATGCCCGTCGGGACGCCAGTACTCGCCGTCGGTGATGGTGAAGTGGTCATCGCGAAACGCAGTGGAGCAGCCGGTAACTATGTCGCTATCCGCCATGGTCGCCAGTACACCACCCGTTATATGCATTTGAAAAAGTTATTGGTCAAGCCTGGTCAAAAAGTCAAACGTGGTGATCGTATTGCACTGTCAGGTAATACTGGCCGTTCAACCGGCCCTCATCTGCACTATGAATTCTGGATGAACCAGCAAGCCGTTAATCCATTAACCGCTAAATTACCGCGTTCAGAAGGCTTGAGTGGTAAAGACCGCAGTGAATATCTGGCTATCGCTAAGCAGGTCATTCCGCAGTTACAACTGGATTAATCGTTATCCAGTCACCACTATCTACCTGAGTGTTATACCCAGAAAGTGGCGTCGCAGGGGCGGCAAACCAACGAAACTCGATTAACATGACGTTAATGGGTGAGTGAGAGGCGTAACCAACCCTGCGGCTTCATAGATGAAAGGTATACTATTATTAGCCCACAGAATTCCAAGAGCTTCCCCATGCATAAAGATAAAAACGACGCCGCAGGCTTTATTCCGGTATTTAAGCCCTCTTTCCTCCACCCACGGTTTTGGGGGGTATGGCTGGGGGCCGGGACGATGGCTGCGATGGCTTATGTGCCACCGAAATTCCGTGATCCTTTATTGGCAGGAATAGGCCGTCTGGCGGGCAAATTTGCCAAGAGCGCCCGTCGTCGCGCCCGTATTAATCTTCTTTATTGTATGCCAAATCTGCCGGAAGCTGAGCGCGAATATATCATTGACCAGATGTTTGCCACTGCGGCGCAACCGTTGATGATGATGGCAGAACTGTGCTTTCGTGATCCAAAGAAAGTATTAACTCGGGTTCATTGGCATGGGTTGGAGATTCTGGATGAGCTGCAACAGCAGCAACGCAATGTCATTTTGTTGGTGCCACACGCCTGGTCGATTGATATTCCTGCAATGCTGCTCGCTGAACAGGGTAAACCGGTTGCAGGCATGTTTCATCACCAGCGCAATCCGTTAGTCGATTATTTATGGAATAGTGCCCGCTTGCGGTTTGGTGGGAGAATTCATGCGCGTGAAAGTGGTATTAAGCCATTTATCAGTTCAGTGCGTCAGGGGTTTTGGGGCTACTATTTGCCTGATGAAGACTATGGCCCTGAGCAAAGTGAATTTGTTGATTTCTTTGCTACCTATAAGGCGACCTTGCCCGCAGTAGGGCGTTTGATGAAAGTGTGTCGTGCGGCGATCGTCCCCATGTTCCCAGTCTATAATTATCGTGAACATCGCCTTGATATCTATATTCGTCCACCGATGGATGACTTAGCCGACGCTGATGACGCCTATATTGCTCGCCGTATGAATGAAGAGGTTGAGCTGTTAGTTAACCCTAACCCAGAGCAATATACCTGGATTCTTAAGTTGTTGAAAACCCGTAAAGAGGGTGAGATAGAACCTTATGTCCGTAAGGATATCTAGCCGCCGCTATCGCGATTAAACATAAAAAAGCCCGCATATCTGAGTTGCGGGCTTTTGTGTTTAATGGTTTACAACAAATTACTCAACGCGCAGGATGCGGCTAGTATTGGTGGTCCCAATCGTTCCCATCACGTCGCCCTGAGTAACGATAACCAGATCACCAGAGACCAGGAAACCTTTATCTTTTAATCGGTTAACCGCTTCACTGGCCGCCAGAACACCATCAGTGTGAGTATCACAATAAACCGGGGTAACACCACGGTAGATTGCCGTCAGATTCAATGTATGATCATGACGCGACATGGCGAAGATAGGTAAACCGGAGCTGATACGGGACATCATCAGCGCGGTACGGCCTGATTCGGTCATTGCGATAATGGCCGTGATACCTTTCAGGTGGTTTGCTGCATACATGGTCGACATCGCGATGGCTTCTTCGACATTGTCGAATTGCACATCCAGGCGGTGTTTAGACACATTGATACTTGGGATCTTCTCTGCACCGAGACAAACCCGTGCCATCGCCGCAACGGTTTCTGCTGGATATTGGCCGGCAGCGGTTTCTGCTGACAACATAACCGCGTCAGTACCATCCAGCACGGCGTTAGCAACGTCCATCACTTCCGCACGGGTTGGCATTGGGTTGGTTATCATTGACTCCATCATTTGCGTCGCGGTGATAACCGCGCGGTTAAGCTGGCGCGCACGGCGGATCAGTTTCTTCTGAATCCCCACCAGCTCTGGGTCACCAATTTCCACACCCAAATCACCACGAGCAACCATTACTACATCAGAGGCCAGGATGATGTCATCCATCGCTTCATCGGTTGCTACCGCTTCAGCACGTTCAACCTTTGCCACGATTTGTGCATTACAGCCAGCATCACGCGCCAAACGACGGGCATAATTCAAATCTTCACCCGTCCGTGGGAACGAAACGGCCAGGAAGTCCACCCCGATTTTAGCGGCGGTAATAATATCGGCTTTGTCTTTTTCTGTTAGCGCTTCTGCGGACAGACCGCCACCGAGCTTATTAATGCCCTTATTATTGGAGAGCGGGCCGCCGACGGTAACTTCGGTGAAGACTTTCATACCCTGAACTTCAATAACTTTTAGCTGTACCCGACCATCGTCCAACAGCAAAATATCACCAGGAACCACATCGGCTGGCAGGCCTTTATAATCGATGCCGACTTTGTCTTTATCACCTTCGCCTTTTGCCATATTGGCATCAAGCAAGAATTTATCATGCACATTAAGGAATACTTTACCTTCCTTAAAAGTAGATACCCGGATTTTAGGACCTTGCAAATCGCCAAGAATAGCAACATGACGCCCTAATCTTGCAGCGATTTCACGGACTTTATTGGCCCGTAATTCATGATCTTCGGCGCTACCATGGGAAAAATTCAGGCGGACTACGTTAGCACCAGCAGCAATAATCTTTTCCAGATTATTGTCGCGGTCAGTAGCCGGCCCCAGTGTAGTAACAATCTTGGTCCTTCTGAGCCGTCTGGACATCTCTTACTCCGTTGACTGATGAAGCATGGTGTTGTTAAAACAGCGGATAATGAATCCGATAGTAAAAAATAATTAAGATCAAATTTTACGACGACATGCTATACGACAACCCTGTGTTACAACACGAACCCTGCGTTAAAACACGGTGCCATGCATGTTATCCGCTTGCGGATGTAAAACGATTGATGCAACAAATGGCCCCATTCGGGTGCTACCTGCACATCAATGACAACATTACAAAAGCGCGCTATTTACCCCTTATCGGTTTTGGTAACGCTTACCGTCACCATAACAAGGACTATTTTCTAATAATACGTCAAATTATTACTCCAGAAGATGCGCTAACACAAAACAAAGCGACTTCTGCCTCTGACGCTATTCGCCGCTGTTGACACGCGGCGAACCTTTATCAAAACGTGATTCTTTTAATGCATCTTTTACGCGTTTCAGGTTATCCCTGAACTTTGCCCCGCGCCGTAGGGTAAACCCGGTTGCCAGTACATCAATTAATGTCAACTGAGCAATACGGGACACCATCGGCATATACATATCGGTGTCTTCCGGCACATCCAGCAGCAGTGATAGCGTCGCTTCACTTGCCAACGGTGTATCGCGTGAGGTAATAGCAATCACTGTGGCATCGTTTTCACGGGCTAACTGCGCCAATTCGACCAAACTTTTTGTTCGGCCAGTGTGGGAGATCAAAACCACCACATCACCCTCACTGGAATTCATACAACTCATACGTTGCATAACGATGTCATCGAAATAAATTACCGGAATATTGAAGCGGAAAAATTTATTCATTGCATCGTGGGCAACAGCGGCAGATGCGCCAAGGCCAAAGAACGAAATTTTCTTCGCCTGAGTTAATAAATCTACTGCCCGATTAATGGCTGGAATATCTAAATTGTTCTTCGCCATATCCAGGCTGGCCATGGTCGATTCGAAAATTTTTGCCGTGTAAGCGCCTACACTATCATCTTCTTCAACATTGCGGTTCACATAAGGTGTGCCATTTGCCAGACTTTGCGCCAAATGAAGTTTAAAATCAGGGAAACCTTTGGTGTCCAGTCGGCGGCAAAAACGGTTTACCGTGGGTTCGCTAACGTTCGCCATTTTGGCCAGTGTCGCGATACTTGAATGGATAGCAGTTTGTGGGGAGGCGAGGATCACCTCAGCGACTTTCCTTTCTGATTTGCTCAGGAGGTCCAGACTATTTTGGATATTTTCCAGCGTATTCATATATCGAGAGTCACCCATGGGTTTTACCGATTTCATTTAAAGGAGAAATCTATGCCAGTTTAATGAAAATATACTACGAGCTGGGACCCGTTGGCAGTGGCATAGGGGGTGAAGTAAGGTTTTTTCACCAGAATATGACCTGTGTCTAATTTTCATAATGGTAAATAGTTGTCAAAAACGTCATAAAATTACATTTTAAAGTTGCACGGCCTGATTTGGCGCGGTCTGGCACCATGATGAGTGTTTTTTAACCTTTTTTGCTCTGCTTTTATCTGGGTTTACTGGCTATAGTCAAAGAGAGTACATTAGTAATGTAAGAAAATTACAAATATCCTGCAACGAGGAGAATAACATGGCGGTAACTAATACAGCCCAGGCAGCCCAGGCGTGTGATCTGGTGATTTTTGGCGCTAAGGGAGACTTGGCTCGCCGGAAACTGCTGCCTTCCCTTTACCAATTAGAGAAAGCGGGTCACATCCACCCAGATACTCGCATCATTGGCGTAGGCCGTGCCGAGTGGGACAAAGACGCGTACACAGCCGTGGTAAAGGAAGCCCTCGATACCTTTATGAAAGAGAAGATGGATGATGAATTGTGGCAAAAGCTCAGTTCTCGTCTCGACTTCTGTAATTTAGATGTCAATGACAGCAAACACTTTGCCAAATTGGGCAAGATGCTGGATCAAAAAAATCGCACCACCATTAACTACTTTGCTATGCCACCCAATACGTTTGGTGCAATTTGTAAAGGATTGGGCGAAGCAGGGCTGAATAAAGAGCCTGCTCGTGTGGTAATGGAAAAACCGTTAGGGAAGGATTTGGCCTCTTCTCGGGTGATTAACGATCAAGTGGCAGAATATTTCAACGAGTGTCAGGTTTACCGTATCGACCACTATTTAGGTAAAGAGACGGTACTGAACCTGTTGGCTCTGCGCTTTGCTAACTCACTGTTTGCCTCTAACTGGGATAATCGCACTATTGACCATGTGCAGATCACGGTTGCAGAAGAAGTCGGGATTGAAGGGCGTTGGGGCTATTTTGATCAGGCCGGTCAGATGCGTGACATGATCCAGAACCATTTGTTGCAAATTCTGACCATGATCGCGATGTCACCGCCAGCAGATCTCAGTACTGACCGTATTCGTGATGAAAAAGTGAAAGTACTGCGATCGCTGCGCCGTATCGACCACACTAATGTGCGAGAAACCACAGTGCGAGGTCAGTATACCGCCGGTTTCGTCCAGGGTAATAAAGTGCCCGGCTATCTAGAAGAGGAAGGGGCGAATAAGAACAGCAACACTGAAACGTTCGTTTCTATCCGTGTTGATATTGATGACTGGCGTTGGGCTGGGGTACCGTTCTATCTAAGAACCGGTAAGCGCCTGCCAACAAAATGTTCTGAAGTGGTGGTTTACTTTAAGAATCCTGCACTGAATCTGTTCCGCGAGTCTTATCAGCAATTGCCTCAAAACAAGCTGACGATCCGCTTGCAACCAGATGAAGGCATTGAGATTGAAGTGTTGAATAAAGTGCCAGGTCTGGAGCATAAGCACCGTCTGCAAACCACCAAACTGGACCTCAGCTTCTCCAAAACCTTTAACGAGCAGCATATTGCTGATGCCTACGAACGTCTGTTGCTGGAGACCATGCGTGGGATCCAGGCGCTGTTTGTGCGCCGCGATGAGGTTGAGGAAGCCTGGAAATGGGTCGATTCCATTATGGATGCATGGGCAGCTGATAATGACGCACCTAAGCCATATCAATCAGGAACCTGGGGTCCGGTGGCATCCGTTGCCATGATTACCCGTGACGGTCGTTCATGGAATGAGTTCGAATAAAAATTTAGGTTATGACTATACCCTAAATAATTCGAGTTGCAGGAAGGCGGCAAGCGAGAGACAAATCGGTCGGGAACCGATTTAAACAGCATTTATGCTAGCCCGTAGGGTGAGCCTCAAGGATGAGGCTCACCATCAGTAAGTGATTCGGGTTATTGAGCGTAGCCAACGTACATGCAGCTTGAAGTATGACGGATATATTCCCGATAACAACGCCGCACCTAGGCGCAATAATAAAGAGTCGTTAGCTGGCTCGCATTGTGATTCTTTATGGCAGACAGAAATCCGTTGTAAGTGTTCTGCCTGCCATATTTCAACTGGCACCTTAGGGTGAGTACATGCCAATCGGCATAAGTGGAGATAACAACTGATGAAAAGCTGGAAAACGAGCGCAGAACAGATCATGACCGCAGGCCCTGTTGTCCCGGTGATTGTGATTAATAAGCTCGAGCAGGCGGTACCGTTGGCAAAAGCCCTGGTGGCCGGCGGTGTTCGGGTGCTGGAAGTGACGTTGCGCACCCCTTGTGCTGTTGAGGCTATCCGCGCTATCGCAAAAGAAGTCCCTGAGGCGATTGTCGGCGCAGGGACTGTGCTTAATCCGCAGCAATTGGCTGATGTGGTTGAGGCTGGTGCGCAATTTGCTATCAGCCCAGGGCTGACGGCTGAATTACTCAAAGCGGCAACTGAAGGTTCAATCCCATTAATTCCAGGGATCAGCACTGTTTCAGAATTGATGCTGGGCATGAGCTATGGCCTGCGTGAGTTTAAATTCTTCCCTGCGGAAGCCAACGGTGGTGTTAAAGCATTGCAAGCCATTGGCGGCCCATTCTCGCAAGTGCGATTCTGCCCAACTGGCGGCATTACACCTAACAACTACCGTGATTACCTGGCGCTGAAAAGCGTACTGTGTATTGGCGGTTCATGGTTGGTTCCGGCTGATGCGCTGGAAAATGGTGACTACGCTCGCATTACTGAATTAGCCAAACAGGCTGTAGCGGGTGCAACAGCGTAAGTTGCTCTAACGCCATGAACTGACGAGATAATCTCAATATTCTCGTAAAGTAATTAACCTCTGCCATGCAGGGGTTTTGTTTTTTTAGAATAACTAACTTATTATTTTTTAATCTCTTTTTTTAAACTATTTATAAAATTGATGGTTTGCTTTATAAAATTGACTGTGGTAAAAATACAGCAGTTAATTATTCCATTTTGATGAGGGTTTTAGGCGTATCACACTAGGTTTGGCAAACAAGTATGTGGCTAAAGCATGTGTGGCTAAAAAAAAGAGATATATTATGATTAAAACTAATGGAATTACTTTCAAACCTTCTACCTGCCAACTTTTCCTGTCAGCCATTCTGGCCAGTGAGCATCACTGGTGCAGTGAGCTGTAGCGTCTTTCTTCTTCCATCTTAAATACCCGTCATGCTTCAAGCTGCATGTGCGTTGGCTGCGTTCAATCACCCGAATCACTTACTGATGTAAGCTCATCGGGGGCTCTCGCTTACCGCCTTCGTGCAACTCGGATTATTTAGGGTCTAAAAGTTTATACGCCAAGTGAGTTTCTATTTCTTACGGCCTGCGCACATCTGTTCCCAGTGAATAGGGTGCCGAGTGAGGATAACCGTAACAAATAGACCTTAGCGTGCGTTTTACCCGTGATTGTTCAAAAAGCTGGGATATTTCCCTGCACGTTGAAATCGATAGGGTAGCTGTGTGTTAGGAGAAGAATGATGATTTATTGGATATTTTTAGGTTTAGCGATTGTCGCAGAAATTATCGGCACGTTATCAATGAAATACGCCAGTGTCAGTGGTGAGATGGCCGGACATATCGTGATGTATTTTATGATAACCGGTTCATATATTTTACTGGCTCTGGCAGTGAAGAAAGTCGCGTTAGGGGTGGCCTATGCCCTGTGGGAAGGGATTGGTATCCTGATTATTACGGTCTTCAGCGTGTTGTGGTTTGATGAAAGTTTATCACCACTGAAAATTGCCGGTTTAGTGACCTTGATTGGCGGCATAATGCTAGTGAAATCAGGGACGCGTAAGCCGAAGAAACCAAGCAGTCCGCGCAAGAATTCAGGTGATCAGCATGCAACAGCTTGAGTTTTACCACATCGCGTTTCTGATTTTGGCGGTCATCCTGGAAATCATTGCCAATATCCTGCTGAAAATGTCAGATGGTTTTCGCCGGGTATGGTTGGGCATATTATCACTGCTGTCAGTGTTAGGGGCATTCAGTGCTTTGGCACAAGCAGTAAAAGGCATTGAATTATCAGTGGCTTATGCGTTATGGGGTGGATTTGGTATTGCCGCCACCGTGGCAGCAGGTTGGATTTTGTTCAATCAGCGCCTGAACTATAAAGGCTGGGTCGGTTTAATACTGCTGCTGGCCGGGATGGTGATGATTAAGCTGTCCTAATCTGGCGTTTGCGGGGTGACTGCACCGATGGGCGCTCCGGCGGCTTATGCCGCTACGGCCCATTCGGTACATTTCCCCGCGTTCTCACTTTGTGATTAGTTTGAGAGAAGCCAGGTACATTTAGCGGCTAATCAGAGCGCTGCAATAATTTTGATTTCAACTTTATACTTCGGATTCATCAATTTGGCTTCGACGGTACAACGCACTGGTGCATTGCCATCAACCACCCAGGCATCCCATGCCGCATTCATCGCCGCGAAGTCCGCACTGTCTGCCAGAAAAATGGTGGCATCCAAAATACGGCCTTTATCTGAACCGAGCTGATTCAGCATCATATCTATCGCTGCCAGAGTGTCGGCCGTCTGTGCCGTGGCATCTGCATCCAAATTTTCCGGTACGCTGGTGTAATAGATAGTGTTGTTGTACACCACCGCATCTGACCAACGTTTTTCTGGATTAATTCGTTCAATACTCATTTTCACTCCCTTGTGTGAATGTCAATGTCAGTTATCAGCAGTAGGGTAGCATAGCTTGTGATGAGAATGTGTGGTCGCGGGGCGATAGGCTTGGCATAATCACCGCTGATTTCGCCCGGAAGAGAACGCGTGACAGACGATTTTGCTACAGACGGCGCATTAGCGCAGGCCATTACAGGTTTTAACCCCCGAGAGTCTCAGCGCCGAATGGCTGCGGCCATCAGTGAATCTATTGATGCCAAACAACAATTAGTGGTAGAGGCAGGTACCGGTACCGGTAAAACATTTGCCTATTTAGCGCCCGCACTGCGTGCTGATTGCAAAGTGATTATCTCCACAGGCTCGAAAGCGTTACAAGATCAGCTCTATTCGCGTGACTTACCCACGGTAGCCACTGCTCTCAAATACAAAGGGAAGTTGGCCTTATTAAAAGGGCGCTCAAACTATCTTTGTCTGGAACGCCTTGAACAGCAATCATTGGCCGGAGGCGAATTAGCCAGTGAGACATTGGTTGATTTGGTTCGTTTGCGTGGCTGGTCAGCCGAAACCATCGACGGTGATATCAGTACCTGTGGTCAGGTTGCGGAAGATAGTTTTGTCTGGCCGTTGGTCACCAGTACCAATGATAACTGCCTGGGCAGTGATTGCCCGCTGTATAAAGATTGTTTCGTGGTAAAAGCCCGCCGTAAGGCGATGGATGCGGATGTAGTGGTGGTTAACCATCATCTGTTCCTGGCGGATATGGTGGTGAAAGAGAGCGGTTTTGCCGAACTGATCCCCACTGCGGATGTGATGATTTTCGATGAAGCCCACCAGATCCCCGATATTGCCAGCCAATACTTTGGTCAACAACTGACCAGTAGACAACTAATGGATTTGGCAAAAGACATTATTATTGCCTATCGCACCGAAGTGCGTGACTCGGCCCAATTGCAAAAAAGCGCTGACCGCCTGACGCAAAGCACACAAGATTTCCGTCTGGTACTCGGCGACCCAGGGTATCGTGGCAATTTACGCGATGTGATGGAACAACCGGCGATTCAGCGGGCGTTGCTGTTGCTCGATGATGCGTTAGAGTTGTGTTATGACGTGATGAAACTTTCCCTTGGTCGCTCAGCCATGCTGGATGCCGCTTTTGAACGTGCAACGGTGTATCGCAACCGCCTTAAGCGCTTAAAAGATGTCACTACGCCTGGCTACAGCTATTGGTATGAGTGTAATTCACGCCATTTCGTGCTGGCGCTGACACCGCTGTCGGTTTCTGATCGTTTTCGTGAACTGATAGAAGAAAAACCGGGAAGCTGGATTTTTACCTCAGCCACGCTATCGGTTAATGATCAGTTGTCACATTTCACCTCAAGGTTGGGGCTAACGAACGCCAAAACGCTACTACTGCCCAGTCCGTTTGATTACGCCAATCAGGCATTGCTCTGTGTACCACGCAATTTGCCGTCGGCGAATGAACCTGGGGCTGCCCGTAAACTGGCGGTGATGCTAAAACCATTGATTGATGCCAATAAAGGGCGTTGCTTCTTTTTGTGTACCTCACACCAGATGATGCGTGGTTTAGCCGAAGAGTTCCGCGCCAGTATGACACTGCCAGTTTTGGTTCAAGGCGAAACCAGCAAAGGGCAATTGCTGGCACAGTTTGTCGCAGCAGGCAATGCGCTGTTAGTGGCGACCAGCAGTTTCTGGGAAGGGGTGGATGTGCGGGGCGACGCGTTATCTTGTGTCATCATCGACAAGCTGCCGTTTACCTCACCGGATGACCCTTTGTTGAAAGCCCGTATCGAAGATTGCCGCCTACGCGGCGGTGACCCGTTTAATGATGTGCAATTGCCTGATGCCGTTATCACGTTGAAACAAGGTGTGGGGCGTTTGATTCGTGACATCGACGATCGTGGGGTGCTGGTTATCTGTGATAATCGCCTGGTGATGCGCCCTTATGGCGCGATGTTCCTTAATAGCCTCCCGCCCGCACCCCGCACCCGTGATTTGGCGAAAGCCATCGCTTTTCTCAAGCAACGCGATTAAGGGAAAAGCGAGGAGGGGTGTGCTATCATGCGCGCCCTGTATTGAATTCATACTCTTTTCCTGCCGAGGTTGGCATGTCCACGCGAATTTTAGCGATCGATACCGCAACAGAAGCATGTTCTGTTGCACTGTGGAATAACGGCGAAGTTCAGGCGTTGTTTGAGCTTTGTCCACGGGAACACACCCAACGAATTTTACCGATGGTGCAGCAAGTCCTGGCTGAATCGGGTTTATCACTGACGCAACTCGATGCATTGGCCTTTGGCCGTGGCCCAGGCAGCTTTACCGGTGTCCGTATTGGCATTGGTATTGGCCAGGGATTAGCATTGGGAGCTGACTTGCCGATGATCGGTGTTTCCACCTTGCAGACTATGGCTCAGGGCGCATTTCGCCTGACGGGAGCATCTCGCGTATTGGCTGCGATTGATGCCCGCATGGGGGAGGTTTACTGGGGTGAGTTTGAGCGTGGCGCACAAGGCGATTGGCTTGGTGAACACACTGAGGCAGTCATGACGCCGGCACAAGTATTGGCGAGCGTACCATCACTCAGCGGCCATTGGGCAACGGTAGGCACTGGCTGGCAGACGTATCCTGATCTGGTTAGCAGCGATAATGTGGTGCTGGTCGACGGGCAGATGCTACTGCCGCAGGCAGAAGATATGTTGCCACTGGCGTTATCATCATGGGCGAGTGGGCAGGCTGTCAGTGTAGAAAATGCCGAGCCGGTATATCTGAGAAATGAAGTAACCTGGAAAAAACTGCCAGGCCGCTAGAACTGGCCTGCGCCACAGTCATGTGAAAAATTAAGGATATAGCAACTTGTCATCCTGTTTAGAGTCTAAAATATTCAGATAGCTATAGATATGATAAGGAGCAGCACACGATGGCGATAAATACGTCAACAACTCAATCTATAAAGAATAGAAGCCGTAAATGGACGTGTGGCTGGCTAGGATTGGGCGTTTTGCTCCTGTCCGGCTGTATTACGGTCCCGCCCGCTATTCAGGGTACTACTGTGACGCCGCAGCAAAATCTTAATTTGGTTCGAACCGATCCGAAGGTATTTGTAGGTCAGGAAGCGCGTTTTGGTGGGACAGTCATTAATGTGGCTAACGAAGCGCATCGCACCCGGCTTGAAATCGCCAGCGTACCCTTAGATTCAGGTGCTAGGCCTATTTTGGGGGAGCCTTCACAAGGGCGAGTGATCGCCTATGTTAATGGTTTCCTTGAACCAGTTGATTTTCGTGGTCATCTCGTGACCGTGGTTGGGCCGATTACCGGTGTTGAAGCCGGTAAAATTGGGATGACACCGTATAACTTTGTGGTGATAAATGCCACCGGTTACAAACGTTGGAATCTTGCACAACAAGTGATGATGCCACCAGCAATGGGCCCGTGGGGTTATCATAACCCTGGAATGTGGGGGCCGGGATGGGGTGGTTGGTACAATCCAGGGCCCGCGCAGATTCAAACTATCGTTACGGAGTAGTTAACCTAACCGGTTTGGATTACTGTCAGAAGTTATAACGTAATACATGAAAGGCGCTGAATTTAGCGCCTTTTTTACGTGGATAAAACATAAAAGAGTCTATAATCAAAGGCTTATAGTGTAAAATGATAAGAATTTCTTGTAATATTTTGATTTTATTGAATTTTAATGGGCGGCATTGGCCGCCTTGATTATTTTTGAGATCTCAGCGCCAGAAAATAGTGATGTATATCCCAACCTCAAAATTGTTTAAAAGCAAACTGGTAAGCTGAGTTAAAATATTGTTAAAGTTCTGGTGCTAATTTGCGTCTTACCCTGGCGACCAATAATAATTTCAGGAGTACTACCTTGGAAAAAGTATGGTTAAAGCGCTATCCGGCGGATGTCCCCGCAGAGATTGATCCGGACCGCTATTCTTCTTTGGTGGAAATGTTTGAGAATGCCGCACTGCGTTATGCGGACCAACCTGCATTCATCAATATGGGGGAGGTGATGACTTTCCGTAAGTTGGAAGAGCGCAGTCGTGCTTTCGCCGCCTATTTACAGCAAGGCTTAGGGTTGCAAAAAGGCGACCGTGTCGCATTGATGATGCCCAATCTGCTGCAATATCCTATAGCATTGTTTGGCGTTTTGCGTGCAGGTATGGTGGTGGTGAATGTTAACCCGCTGTATACCCCGCGCGAGCTGGAGCATCAACTGAATGACAGTGGGGCTGCGGCAATTGTCATTGTCTCGAATTTCGCTCACACACTGGAAAAGATCGTTTTTAAAACCCAGATCAAGCATGTCATCTTAACGCGTATGGGTGACCAGCTATCGACGGCTAAAGGGACGCTGGTTAATTTCGTGGTGAAATACATCAAACGACTGGTACCAAAATATTATCTACCTGATGCTATTTCGTTCCGTACCGCGCTGCAAAAAGGCCGTCGCATGCAGTATGTTAAGCCAGATGTTATCAATACTGACCTGGCATTTTTGCAATATACCGGTGGTACTACTGGTGTGGCGAAAGGCGCAATGCTGACACACCGCAATATGCAGTCGAACCTGGAACAGGCGAAAGCGGCTTATGCGCCTTTGCTGCAACCTGGTCACGAACTAGTGGTCACGGCGTTACCCCTTTATCACATATTTGCCTTAACCATGAACTGCCTACTGTTCATTGAGTTAGGTGGGCGCAGCTTATTGATAACCAATCCGCGTGATATCCCAGGGATGGTAAAAGAGCTAAGTCGCTACCCATTCACGGCAATGACGGGAGTGAATACCTTATTTAACGCCTTGTTAAATAATGAAGAATTTACCAAGTTGGATTTCTCTACATTGCGCCTTTCTGTTGGTGGTGGCATGCCAGTGCAGAAAGCGGTTGCTGAGCGCTGGGAAAAACTGACCGGGAAACATCTGTTGGAAGGCTATGGTTTGACCGAGTGCTCGCCGCTAGTGACTGGCAACCCTTATGATTTGAAACACTATAGTGGCAGCATTGGCCTGCCTGTACCCTCTACCGATGTTCGGTTGATAAATGATGAGGGGAACGAAGTGGGATTAGGCGAGCCGGGCGAACTATGGGTGCGTGGGCCACAAGTTATGTTAGGCTATTGGCAGCGACCAGACGCGACGGATGAAGTGTTAAAAGACGGTTGGCTGGCAACAGGCGACATCGCGACGCTTGATGAGCAAGGTTTTTTGCGCATCGTTGATCGCAAAAAGGATATGATTCTGGTTTCTGGTTTTAACGTTTACCCCAATGAGATCGAAGATGTGGTAGCGTTACATTCGAAAGTGCTGGAGTCTGCTGCGGTTGGCGTGCCTAATGAGGTCTCTGGTGAGACGGTAAAACTGTTTGTCGTGAAAAAAGATGCCTCACTGACACCCGAAGAGCTGCTAACCCATTGCCGACGCTACCTTACAGGGTATAAAGTACCGAAAATAGTAGAGTTCCGTGACGAGTTGCCGAAATCAAATGTCGGCAAAATTTTGCGTAGGGAACTGCGTGACGAGCAAGTTAAGGCTAACGGTAGCGAACAAAGCGCCGCCTAATTTAACAGCGTCACTCCATTATCAACAACGCCGGTCATCGCCGGCGTTGTTGTGTTTGTCATAGACTAACGACCAAGAGAATCACGTTTTGAATTATCAGTTGATCACGACCAATAGTGCGTTGCAGCAGGTCTGCGAGCAAGCCCGGACACATGCTCATGTTGCGTTGGATACGGAGTTTGTCAGAACGCGCACCTACTATCCTCAGTTGGGCCTGATTCAACTGTATGACGGTGAACAACTTTCACTCATTGACCCCTTACCCATTACTGAATGGCAACCTTTCAGTGAGTTACTGCAAGATTTGAATGTGGTGAAATATCTGCATGCTGGTAGTGAAGATCTCGAGGTATTTTTAAATGCCTTTAGCCGGATGCCGACGCCAATGATAGATACTCAGATATTGGCGGCATTTTCTGGCCGAACCCTATCTTGCGGTTTTGCCATGCTGGTAAATGAGTTTGAAGGTGTCGAGTTAGATAAAAGTGAATCACGTACCGACTGGATTGCCCGCCCACTCAGTGAAAAGCAATGTGATTACGCCGCCGCCGATGTTTTCTACCTATTACCCTTGGCAGCTAAATTAGTTGAAGCCACTGAAGCCGCAGGGCGTATGGATGCGGCAATAGATGAATGCCAATTGCTGTGTCGCCGCCGCAGTGAAACACTTGACCCAGAGCTTGCCTATCGTGAGATAACGAATGCCTGGCAGTTACGCGGCCAGCAGTTGGCATGTTTGCAGAAACTGGCGGCATGGCGCTTGCGCCAAGCGCGTGAGCGTGATCTGGCGGTTAACTTTGTGGTGCGTGAAGAGAACCTGTGGCAAGTTGCCCGTTATCAGCCAACATCGTTGGGTGAGCTAGATTCCCTGGGCCTGAGTGGGCAGGAGATTCGCTATCATGGGCGTATTTTGTTGGCGCTGGTGGCTGAGGGGAATGCTGTACCCGAAGAGCAGCTCCCGCAACCGGTGGCTAACCTGATTGACCAGCCAGGCTACAAGAAAGTCTTTAAAGATATTAAAGCGTTAATCCTGTCAGTTAGTGAGCGTAGCGGGTTGAGTAGTGAGTTACTGGCGTCGCGCCGTCAAATAAACCAATTACTCAGTTGGCATTGGAAACTAAAATCAACGGATACGCAGCCTGAATTATTAAGCGGGTGGCGGGGCGATTTGTTATCACTGGAATTGACTGAGATTTTGAAGCAGTATTAATCTATATTCGGGGTGGGGGGTAACTTCACTCTGAGTGTTTCAATTTAATTCATATGTACTTTATGGTTAATTGAAATGGAGATTAAGAACTTTCTTGTTTTGGTGGCGGATATATTTATTAACGTTATTTGCTGGATGTATATACAGTTAATTAAACGAAAGTACCCCCTGTAAATAAATACAGGGGGTAGTTATTGCGAAGAAATCATTTAGGCGTTTCTTCCGTTTCCGGTAATGTCACGTTAAGTTCAAGTACCGAAATATCATCTCCTTTCTGCTCAAATTGCACATGCAGCATTTCAGGATCGATCTGTATATATTTACAAATAACCGCCAAAATATCGCGTTTCAAGTCAGGCAAATAGTGGGGCTCACTGTCCCCACGACGACGCTCAGCGACGATAATTTGCAGCCGTTCCTTGGCTATATTGGCTGTCGGTTTTTTGCGGGACAGAAAAAAGTCTAACAAAGCCATGGTTTATCCCCCAAAAAGGCGTTTCAGGAAGCCCTTCTTCTCTTCTTCAATGAAGCGGAAGGGGCGTTCTTCTCCTAGCAAACGGTCAACGGTATCGTCATAAGCTTTACCGGCATCTGACTCTTTGTCCAGAATCACAGGCTCGCCCTGATTCGAGGCGCGCAATACAGATTGATCTTCTGGAATAACGCCAACCAGTGGGATCCTCAGAATGTCGAGGACATCTTCCATGCTAAGCATATCGCCGCGATTAACACGCCCAGGATTGTAGCGGGTCAACAGCAGGTGTTCTTTAATTGGATCTTGCCCATTTTCAGCACGGCGTGACTTGGACGACAGTATCCCGAGGATGCGGTCAGAGTCACGAACCGAGGAGACTTCAGGGTTAGTGGTGATAACGGCTTCGTCAGCAAAATAGAGTGCCATCAAGGCACCGCTTTCGATACCCGCAGGGGAGTCGCATACCACAAACTCGAAATTCATATCGCCAAGATCGTTTAAAATCTTTTCAACACCCTCTTTGGTCAGGGCGTCTTTGTCACGGGTCTGAGAAGCCGGCAGGATATACAGATTATCTGTACGCTTATCTTTTATTAATGCTTGGTTCAAAGTGGCATCACCTTGAATCACATTAACAAAATCATAAACTACCCGGCGCTCACATCCCATGATCAAGTCTAGATTCCGTAGGCCGATATCGAAATCGATCACCACGGTTTTTTTACCTTTTTGGGCCAAGCCGGTTGCGATAGCCGCGCTTGATGTGGTCTTGCCAACGCCCCCTTTACCCGATGTAACAACAATAATGCGTGCCATGAAATGGATTCCTTGTCAAAAGGGCTTAATTTAAAGGTTGTATAGTTAATGCGTTATCCAGCAGATGCAAACGCGCAGCCTGACCAAAATAGTTACGCGGGATCTGATCACTCAACCAGTACTGCCCCGCGATAGAGACGAGTTCAGCGCCTAGATGTGTGCAAAAAATCTGGCATTGGGCATCACCGGATGCACCTGCTAGCGCACGGCCTCGCATCATTCCATAGATATGAATATTGCCGTCGGCAATTAATTCAGCACCGGCACTGACACTGCTGATAACAATCAAATCGCAATTACGGGCATAAATCTGTTGGCCGGAACGAACAGGTGTGTTGATGATGCGTGTCTTGGTAGGCGCGTTTTCCGGCGGGCTGGTAATGGATTCGGGGGCCATCTTCTGGCCTTTACCCTCACTCAGTAACGGCAAACCTGCACGTGCTATCGCCCGTTTTTGGCGCTCATCCTGACAACCACTAATGCCAACAATTCGCAGACCTGCTGAAGTGACAGCCTGTTGGAGATCCTTCCAGTTAGCACCGTTTGGTAACGTTGCAACGTTAATCACAACAGGGGCGTTTTTCAAGAAAGCGGGGGCTTGATCCACCTTTTCTTGTAATGCCTGACGGATTACCTCCGGCCGTGAATCGTGTAAATGAACGACCGATAGGGTAAAACTACTGCCTTTTAACTCAATTGGCGATTGTGACATCTATCCTGACTCAGTTTCAGCTACGTTTAATCCCCAAAATACCATTCGGGGTACAATATTCTGATGTTCCTAAGCATGTTATAGGTAATATAAAGATAAATCTATCCGTATCAATATATTGAAATCCTAAGGTCAGAATAACTTCAATCTGACAAGAAATTACAGCATAACTTCTGCTTATTCGCTAGCCCTGACATGCCTATATTTGGCGGTTATCACTTCCATTGTTAAATTGTGTATTTTTTCAACAAGAAAACCTGCTTATGGCCGGTTTAGCTCCACCCATAAAAGTCGCAATTTTTAATCTGATATGGGCATTTTTTTATCAAGTGAAGCCGATTTTTATAAAATAAAGTAATGGTTCACCATTATTATCACTTTGAAGCTGATGAAATAGGGATATTGAGTGGGGCTATTAACGACATAGTGAAATAGTTCACACTATTATTTCAGAGAAATCTCACTCAGTAATCTGCGCATCGTGACATTCCACGAGCAAGTAGTAATTTAAAACACAGCAGAGCCTATCTTTCGTCTCAGTGATAAATGGCACTAACCACTATTATTTCTTTTAGTGATTTTTCATTGAGAATGATAATCATTTTGTGATATTTTTCAGTTTCTGCACTCATTGTTCTGAAGGAAATCAGTAATGAAAAGGAGTTTCATCCCACTACCATTTATCTGCTTTATGTTTTTACCGATTTCATTTACTGCATTAGCGGACTTTGGCTATCACGCTGAAATCCCAAAAGACAGTAAGGTTCCCACCGATTATCTTGAAAAACGTAAGGCGCTTGGATCCGCGGCGCCAAGTGCTGAGTCATGGCAAAAGCAATTGGATGAGGAAAAAGCGCGGATAGATGCCGAAGCGGCAAAGCGGGAAAACGAAAAACAGGCCAAATGTCAACAGCAGGAATATTACCCACCTCGGCGCGCCGAAAATGATAAACGCCAATATGCTGTGCCTGATCCCTGTGCCGGCAGTATAGGCATCAATATCTATTGATATCCCAAGCCTCTCTGCGAGGCTTGCGTGTTATAATATCTACAGTCTACTTATGAATTCATCAAATAGAGTCCAGAACATGCTTTGTGCTATCTATAGAAGCCCTAAACGGGATCAAACCTACCTGTATATTGAAAAGAAAGATGATTTTTCGCGGATACCGGCTGAATTACTGATCAGTTTTGGCAAGCCACAGTTTGCTATGTTGCTGTCATTAAATGAACGCAAAACCTTGGCAACGGCGGATATCGAGAAGGTAAAGAGTGCACTCATTGAACAGGGCTTTTATCTGCAAGTCCCACCGCCACTTGAAAGTTTATTAAAAATGCATTTGGGCGAAACTAACGTATAGCGTTGATTGTTCATAAAAATTACCTGCCGTTATGGCATCCATCACAACACTAAGGTGGATGCCCATGTATCAAATCTGACCTAACTTTAAATTTCCAGCTTCCTCTCTGGTTGTTTTTTACACAGGAACGCGTCGATGAAATTGTCAATGATTGCGGTTGCTCTGCTAACGCTTATCTCGGTGGGATGTACCAATAAGAATGCTGCGGCCCCACTAACCAAACAAACGGCAGCAACAGCACCACAAACCATGCTGAATCCACCCGCTGCTAATAGCAGTACAAAAATGACATTATCCCAGCAAGGGCGCGATCCGGCGCAGTTTCCTGCTTATGTCGAACAGTTAAAGGCACAAGCTCGCGCCAAAGGGATCAGCGATGCTACGCTTGATAAAGCGTTTGCTAATATTCATTTTGTGGACCGGGTCATCCAATCAGATCGCAATCAGCTAGAAAAAAAAGTCACATTGGATGATTACCTGAACAAAGTTTTGACTGATGCAAAAGTCGCACAAGGTAAAGAGATATATCAGCGCTATCAGCCTCAGTTATCACAAGTTACTGCGCGTTATGGCGTGCCTGAGCGCTATATCGTGGCGCTTTGGGGCATGGAAAGTGGGTTTGGCAAGTTTCAAGGCAAAGAGGATGTCATCTCTGCCTTATCAACCATGGCATTTGAAGGGCGGCGAGAGGCGTTCTTCACCAAAGAGTTGATAGCTGCATTGCAAATCATTCAGCAAGGCAAGATTGACGATCCAGAGTTGAAAGGATCATGGGCCGGAGCAATGGGGCAGAGCCAATTTATGCCTAGCTCTTTCCTGACCTATGGCGCTGACGGCGATGGCGATGGGAAAATTGATATTTGGAATAATATCGATGACGTATTTGCTTCTACTGCTAATTATCTGTCTACTGAAGGTTGGACGCCTGGTATTGATTGGGGCCAGGAAGCAACGTTGCCTGAAGGGTTTGACGTTAAGCTTGCGGGCTTAAAAGACAGTCAGGCCAAAAGCGTTACGCAATGGCAGCAACTCGGGGTAATTCCAGTACCCGGTGGCAACTTTGCCAACTCAGATCTACGGGCTTGGGTCATCATACCTGATGATGGACAAGGGCGGGCATTTCTGGTTTATGATAATTTCCGCACTATTATGCACTGGAACCGTTCTTACTATTTCGCCATCAGTATTGGTATGATGGCAGATAGAGTAAGTCAATAATGTCTGCGAACACATAATCATTGCGGATAGGTTGTGTAACTGTGGCGCAATGGTTAGCGGAATGCAAATTCAGGCAGGATGTCAATTCAGGAGAGCAGTATGTATCAACATAGAGACTGGCAAGGGGCTTTGCTGGATTTTCCAGTGAGTAAAGTGGTTTGCGTTGGCAGTAACTATGCCGAACATATTAAAGAGATGGGAAGCACCAAGTCAGTTGAACCGGTGCTGTTTATTAAACCTGAAACCGCGCTATGCGATATTCGCCAGCCCGTGTCGATCCCGAAAGAGTTCGGTGCAGTACACCATGAAGTAGAATTGGCCGTTTTGATCGGAACGCCGTTAAAACAAGCCAGTGAAGACCGTGTGGCGCGTGCAATAGCCGGTTATGGCATCGCATTGGATTTGACTCTGCGCGAGCTGCAATCTGACTTAAAAAAAGCGGGTCAGCCGTGGGAAAAATCTAAAGCATTTGATGGTTCTTGCCCGATTTCCGGCTTTATTCCGGTGGCTGAATTTGGTGATGCACAACAGGCTGACTTAGCGCTGATCATCAACGATGAGGTTCGCCAGCAAGGCAACACTCGCGATATGATCACACCCATCATTCCGCTAATCAGTTACATCAGCCGTTTCTTTACTTTGCGTGCTGGCGATATCATTCTGACGGGCACCCCACAAGGGGTCGGGCCGATGAAATCAGGCGATATGCTGAAAATTATGCTAAATGGTAAAACGTTGAACACCCGCATAATCTAAGCGGCTTTTTGCCGCTTAAGCCAATAGGCTGGGCGGCAAAACTTGCATCTGGCGGCCAAAGCGTCTATAACGACCCGCTCATTTATTCACACCGGATACCGATATGTCACAACTTCCTTTTTGGCAACAAAAAACACTCGCTGAAATGTCAGATAGTGAATGGGAATCACTGTGCGACGGATGCGGCCAATGTTGCTTGAATAAACTGATTGATGAGGACACGGATGAAATTTATTTCACCAATGTGGCCTGTGATCAGCTCAATCTCAAAACCTGCCAGTGCCGCAATTATGAGCGCCGCTTTGAATTAGAAGAAGATTGCATCAAGTTAACCAGAGAGAATCTGGTGACGTTTGAGTGGTTACCCCCTACGTGTGCTTATCGCATGGTGGGCGAGGGCCGTGGTCTGGCGAGTTGGCATCCCTTGTTAGCCGGTTCAAAATCCGCGATGCACGGTGAGCGGATCTCGGTACGTCATATTGCCGTACGTGAGAGCGAGGTTATCGATTGGCAAGACCATATTTTGAATAAACCGCAGTGGGCCAGATAACCATTGATATATAAGTAATTTATATCGTAGTCTCTCAGGTAACTGATACCTATTCAGAAGCCAGATATGGCATACTAACGCCGAAATTTAACCAAGAAACTTAATAAAATGAAATATTCAACGTTAGCCGCGATTATCGTCGGCATATCCGCTACTGTAGGTAGCGTTTCGCACCAGGTCCAGGCCGCTGGGACCACTCTGATTAATCTTGATTGTAAATTGAAAGAGGGAGCCAACTTGACCGCAGTGTTGGATGGCCCGAATCAACAATTGACCATTGATAAATCAGTGTTCCAGTTTGTAAAAGTTAATCCAGAAGGCCAGGGTGAGGCGTTAATATTCCAGAAAGCCAACAGCCAAGAGCAAGTTATCGCTTCTCTCAATATCTCTGCGATGCCGATTCGTTTGGCGGTGGTTGATGGTGAGCAGGCTAACCAGTACATTTGTACCCACACTGAAGCTTAACTGGTTTATAATCGAATTAAAGTGAGGCTGCCTTCTGGTGGCCTTTTTTTGTATGACCATTTATGGCTGTAAATTTGATTAAACCACCGGATGGATTAGTCCTGAGTTGATGTTGAAGTTACCCACGAAGTAGTAACGTGAGTCCTCC
This sequence comes from Yersinia sp. FDAARGOS_228, assembly GCF_002073315.2. Classification (NCBI taxonomy): domain Bacteria; kingdom Pseudomonadati; phylum Pseudomonadota; class Gammaproteobacteria; order Enterobacterales; family Yersiniaceae; genus Yersinia; species Yersinia sp. FDAARGOS_228. Next base: position 3,360,085 of record NZ_CP020409.2, on the reverse strand, counting down.
ATCTGGAGAGTGAAATAGCTTGATTGATAACACCGCGATAGTTTCGGCCTCTGCAATTATTGAGAAGGGTGCGGTGATTGGTGCGAATGTGCAGATTGGTCACTTTTGTTACATTGGTTCTCAAGTCACTATTGGTTCCGGCACGGTGCTTAAATCGCATATTGTAATTAATGGTATTACCGAGCTTGGATGCGACAATAATATTGGACAATTTTCCTCTATTGGAGAGGTTAATCAGGATCTTAAATACCAGGGTGAGCCTACACAGGTTGTGATTGGCGATCGCAACGTGATTCAGCAAAATGTCACGATACATCGCGGTACGGTTCAAGGACATGGTAAAACCCGCATCGGTAATGACAATAGACTGATGAATCATGTGCATATCGGGCATGACTGCATCATCGGTAACGACTGCTTATTGGCGTCGAATGTGGGATTAGCCGGCCACGTAGAGGTCGATAGTTTCGCCATTATCAGCGCGGCCAGTGCCGTGCATCAGTTTTGTGTTATTGGTACCCATGCATTGATTAGTGAAAGCGCCTGTGTGGTACAAGATGTGCCCCCTTATGTTATTGCCGCGGGTAATCGCGCTGTACCGATAGGTATCAGAGGGGCAGGAATGGGCGACGCTTGGCTGAACAGTGATGATTACCGAGCCGTTCAAAATGCCTATCAGCTTATTTATCATAACGGTGGGCTGGTGGGGGATGTCAGTCTGGAAATTGAGGTTTTGGCCAGAGAATGGCAAATACTCAAGTCCTATAAGCCTTTTTTCTCTCGCTCTGCGCGTGGGATTATCCGTTAATACAGTCTTACCTAAAAACAATGGCACCGAGCGGTGCCATTATCAGATAAAGATATGTATGAAAATTATCGACTGAACAGGTCACGTCTTTTCGGTTTAACGAATTGGCTGATCAGCACCAATACGCCAATCAATAAGTATGCAGCAAAGATACCCACCAACCATTGCGGCATTTCTAATGACATAAATGCCCATTGTTTTACCGAACAATCACCACTGGCAACAAAAATCGCCGGCAACCATTTGTCCAACGGTAACCATGATGGGAAGCTGACAAAGAAATCACAGGTCGTGAAAGGTGAAGGATGGAGTTGCAGCATAGTATGTACCCAGGCGAGCTGAACGCCGCGCCATGCGCTGTAAATCCAGATGAAAATTGCCAGGTAGCGCAGGGGTGATTTAGGTGCAATTGCACCCAATAACGACGCACCGAGAATACCGAACAACGCGGCACGTTCGTAAATACACATTACGCAAGGCTGTAACAACATCACGTGTTGAAAATAGAGTGCAACCAATTCTAGTGCAAGTGCAGTCAGGGCCATTAAAAGCCAAGCACCGCGCCCTTTAGAGCAGCGGTTAAGGAATTGCAACATATCTTTATTTTCCATGCAGTAAGCAATTGTACCGGCAGTGTAAACCAATTCATCTTTGCTGCCAGCCACCCAAAGGTAAAATTAGGCAAAAATCAGCTCTTTCTCGCGTGTAACATGCTATCACAAGCATGAATTTTACTTTAGGTGAGATATTTGGTTTGTTTTGCCAGCCCATTATTCCTTGAAGCTAATAACAGCCCTCGCGGCGACGAAAAGTGTAGGGCTGGCAGATACTGTAATGCAAGCGATCAATGAGTGATGCTAACCTCGGTTGCCAGATGAGGCAAACTTATCCAGCCACTTTGCATCATCCATTCGGTTATTGGCACTAATAAGTACTCTACACCTAACAGGCCGACGATGGTCATCACAATAGTATAGGGTAGTGCCATATACACCATACGCCCATAAGAAAGGCGAATTAAAGGGGCCAGCGCTGAAGTTAACAGGAACAGGAAAGCGGCTTGACCATTCGGTGTGGCAACCGAGGGGAGGTTGGTCCCGGTATTGATGGCAACCGCCAATAACTCAAACTGCCCAAGCGAAATAATGCCGTGTTCAAAAGCTGTGCGCGCCTCATTGATATAAACCGTACCGACAAAGACATTGTCTGATACCGAAGACAGTAAGCCGTTAAACAGATAAAACAGTGATAACTGTGCTGATGGTGACGATTGTAGAACAAACTGAATAATCGGCGAGAAGAGGCTTTGCTCAATAATGACGGCCACCACGGCAAAAAATACCGTGAGTAGGGCAGTAAAAGGCAATGCTTCCTGAAACGCTTTACCCAGTGCATGTTCATTAGTGATACCGCAGAGGGAGGTGGCGAGAATAATCACTGACAAACCGACCAAGCCTACCTCAGCTAAATGCAGTGCCAAGGCGAGCACCAACCAGACACCAATCAGTGCCTGAATCAGTAGCTTCACCTTTTCTTGTTTGCTGCGTTTCGCACTGGCTTGTTGATCATAGTCAGTCAGAACCTGGCGAACGCGCTCAGGAAGCGCTGCACCATACCCAAATAGCTTGAATCGCTCGACCAACAGACAAACTAATAGCCCGCAAAACAGAACGGGTAGCGTCACGGGCAGCATGCGAATAAAGAAGTCGGCAAAGTTCCAACCGGCACTTTTAGCGATAATCAGGTTCTGCGGCTCGCCCACTATGGTCATCACGCCCCCCAGTGCAGTACCTACCCCGGCATGCATCATCAGGCTGCGCAAGAATGCGCGGAACTGTTCCAACGTTTTACGGTTTTCCTGATTATCGATCCAGCTGTCATCAGAAAGGTCTTTCTCGGTATGGTTTGATGCAACATGATGATAGATAGTATAAAAACCGACAGAGACACTGATAACCACGGCAATAACGGTTAAAGCATCAAGGAATGCCGAAAGGAATGCAGAGGCGACACAGAAGGCTAATGAAAGAATGATCTTGGAGTGAATCGTCAGCAGCAGTTTGGTAAAGACAAACAGCAATAATTGCTTCATAAAATAGATGCCTGCCACCATAAACACCAACAACAGCAAGACTTCCAGATTATTAGCAATTTCTTCTGCAACCTGATGCGGACTGGTCATACCGATGGCGACGGCTTGGATGGCCAATAAACCGCCGGGTTGCAGTGGGTAACATTTTAGCGCCATCGCCAATGTAAAGATAAATTCAACTACCAGCATCCAGCCAGCAACAAATGGGCTGACAAAAAAGAATACCAGTGGGTTAATAATGAGAAACCCGATAATTGCCAGCTTGTACCAATCAGGTGAATTACCCAGGAAATTCTTAAGTACAGCTTGTCTAATGGTCATATCCATTGTGAGTTATGGTCTCCTTAATAAAATTATAATGGCGCAATTACTGCCCAAAGTTACATTTTACTTTACGTTGTTGCTCTAAAAGCAACACGTATAATCTGTACATCATTGCATCTGCGCAATTTTTACAACTTTATGACTGCTTTCATCATTTGTTCGGCCCTGACGCTATATCACAATAGCGTCGTCTGGTATGATGAGCGTTCTAAATTGCTGATATGTATCGCTACGGAACGTCAAAAATATGGTTATAAAGGCGCAAAGTCCTGCCGGTTTCGCGGAAGAGTATATTATTGAAAGTATTTGGAATAATCGCTTCCCTCCAGGCACTATTTTGCCCGCGGAGCGTGAACTTTCAGAGCTGATTGGAGTGACCCGCACTACATTGCGTGAAGTGTTACAACGCTTAGCCCGCGATGGCTGGCTCACTATTCAGCATGGTAAACCGACGAAAGTAAACAATTTTTGGGAAACGTCTGGTCTTAATATTTTGGAAACACTGGCGCGGCTTGACCACGACAGCGTGCCGCAATTGATAGACAACTTACTGGCTGTTAGAACAAATATCGCTACCATCTTCGTTCGCACCGCAATCCGTAATCATCCCGAAAAGGCACAGGAAATCCTGGGGCAAGCCCAAACTGTTGATGATAACGCTGAGGCATTCACTGCACTGGATTACGGTATTTTCCGTGGTTTGGCTTTTGCTTCGGGTAACCCTATTTATGGGTTGATTCTGAATGGCATGAAAGGGCTTTATACCCGTGTAGGGCGTTACTACTTCTCTAATCCTGAAGCCCGTAAACTGGCACTGACCTTCTACAGCAAGTTGTCAGCGCTGTGTGATGAGAAAGCCCATGATCAGGTGTTAGAGTGCCTTAGAGCATACGGTAAAGAAAGTGGTGCTATTTGGCACAGTATGCAGGGCACTATGCCAAGTGATTTGGCAGAAGCGCGCCGTTAGGTGAATACCGCGTAAAATAGCAACGTAAAAGGGGCATTAAATGCCCCTTTTTCATGGAAAGATGTGGCTAATAGTTGGCGCGGTTACCCACATCAGGCTGGCGCGGGCTAGAGTTTATTGGCTTTGGGCGGCACACTGTCGAGTAGCTCAATTGAACCGTCGTCATTCAGTTGCTCCATATGAATATCAAAACCCCATAACCGGTGAATATGTTTCATCACTTGCTGGCGGCTTTTGTCCAGTGGTGCCCGGTCATGAGGAATATAGCGTAGCGTTAGGGAGCGGTCTTCGCGTAGATCAACGTTCCATACCTGAATGTTTGGTTCGTGATTACTCAAATTATATTGAGCAGACAATTCATTACGTATAGCTCGATAACCTTCTTCATTATGAATGGCTGAAATCTCCAGATAGTTATGCTTATCATCATCCAGTACGGTGAATAGCCGGAAGTCACGCATCACTTTCGGTGATAAGAACTGGCTAATGAAGCTTTCATCCTTAAAGTCGCGCATGGCAAAATGCAGCGTATCCAACCAATCTTTACCGGCAATATCCGGGAACCAATAATAGTCCTCCTCAGTCGGTGACTGGCAAATGCGCTTGATATCTTGGAACATGGCAAAGCCAAGGGCATACGGGTTAATACCGTTGTAATAAGGGCTGTTATACGGCGGTTGATACACAACGTTGGTATGGCTGTGCAAGAACTCCATCATAAAGCGGTCAGTGACCTGACCTTCGTCGTACAGGTGGTTAAGAATAGTGTAATGCCAGAAGGTCGCCCAGCCTTCATTCATCACTTGTGTCTGTTTTTGTGGATAAAAATATTGGCTGACTTTGCGCACTATTCGCAGCACTTCTCGTTGCCATGATTCCAGCAGCGGGGCATTTTTCTCCATGAAATAGAGCAGGTTCTCCTGCGGCTCACTGGGATAGCGCTGAGCCTGGGCTTGGACTTCCCCCCGATCTTTGCGCGGCAGCGTTTTCCACAACGAGTTCACTTGGCTTTGCAGATACTCCTCGCGGCTTTTCTGCCGGGCGGTTTCCTCAACCAAAGAGATTTTTTGTGGGCGTTTATAGCGGTCCACCCCATAATTCATCAAGGCATGACAGGAATCGAGTAGCCGCTCAACCTCTTCTACGCCATAGCGTTCTTCACATTCACTGATGTAGTGACGCGCAAACAACAGATAATCCACTATGGAGCTGGCATCGGTCCATGCCCGGAATAAGTAATTATTCTTAAAGAAAGAATTATGACCGTAGCAGGCGTGAGCCATGACTAAGGCCTGCATGGTAATGGTATTTTCTTCCATTAAATAAGCAATACAAGGATTGGAGTTAATCACAATCTCGTATGCCAACCCTTGTTGGCCGTGCTTATATTTTTGCTCTGTTTCGATAAATTTCTTACCAAAAGACCAGTGGGTATAGTTGATAGGCATGCCGATACTTGAATAGGCATCCATCATTTGTTCTGAGGTAATAACCTCTATCTGGTGGGGGTAGGTATCTAGCCGGTAATGTTTTGCCACCCGATCTATTTGGTCCAGATAGACCTGTAACAATTCAAATGTCCAGTCCGGGCCGTCAGTCAGGCGCTTATCTTGCGCGGTTTGTTTCGGTGTTGAAGTTGTCATTAGCGCATCCTCACGGTTTTATAACCCTGCAAAATACTGGTCACTTCAATAATCCTAGCTCAATATAAACAAATTGAGGCATGGCAAGACCTTATGTCAATGAATATCCGTCATCTTTCAAGCTACAGGTGTGTTGATTACTCCCTCTTAGCCGCACCAGACCAATGAGTCTTGTCCTAATGGCTCCCTTGTGGGCTAGCATTCATGCTATTCAAATCAGCCCCAACCGATTCGGTTCTTGGTTATCATCGGCCTGGTATCTGAACCCTAATGGTGTGCGCAGAAGGGATAATCTTAAATTGATTTTTTTCAGATTATTATTCTGAGTTTATCGCCATTTTGCAGAATATAAACCCAACAAAATCACCTTGCACAACATGCTAATTATTCATGCTGTTAATCATGATATTTACGGCGGATTCTCGCCTTTCTAGCGCTTAATCGGCCAAAAATAGCATCTTATCGTTATTTCTCTAAAACGATTGAACTGAAAAGTAACTGCATTGTAAATTAATTGTGAACTAACTCACGATCTATAATTAATATGTTGGCTAGTTTTTTCTGCTGGGTTAATTTTCTGTCAACAGAACATTATGCTTTTGGTGTTATTTGGGGTGAGGATGATATGCGAATTGTCATTTTAGGAAGTGGTGTGGTTGGGGTCGCCAGTGCCTGGTACTTAGCCAAAGATGGTCATGAGGTTACGGTTATCGATCGCCAGGCGGGGCCAGCTCAGGAAACCAGTGCCGGTAATGCAGGCCAGATATCACCGGGATATGCAGCACCTTGGGCCGCGCCGGGTGTACCTATTAAGGCCATAAAATGGATGTTCCAGCGGCATGCGCCATTAGCTATCCACCTTGACGGCAGTAGCTTCCAGTTACGCTGGATGTGGCAGATGCTAAGAAACTGTGACACCTCCCATTACACCCTTAACAAAAGCCGTATGGTGCGCCTGGCAGAATATAGCCGCGACTGTTTAAAAGAGCTGCGTGAAGATACTGGTATTCAATACGAAGGCCGCCAGGGCGGAACACTGCAACTGTTCCGTACTGAACAGCAATTTGATAACGCTGCCAAGGACATTGCGGTGTTAGATGAGGCAGGTGTGCCATATTCACTGCTAACGGCTGATCAACTGGCAACAGTGGAACCGGCATTGGCAAAAGTCGCCCACAAACTGACTGGCGGTTTACGTTTACCCAATGACGAAACCGGTGACTGTAAGCTGTTTACCGAGCGCCTGGCCAAAATGGCCGAGCAGGCTGGGGTAAAGTTTGTATTCAATCGTTCGGTGGATAAACTGCTGGTGGACGGTGACCAAATCGCGGGTGTGTTATGCGGTGACGATATTATTAAAGCGGATGCCTATGTGGTGGCGTTTGGTGCTTACTCTACAGCACTGCTGGCTGGGCTGGTGTCGATTCCGGTGTATCCACTAAAAGGCTACTCACTGACTATTCCGATTACAGACCCAGACTCGGCACCTTTCTCCACGGTACTGGATGAAACCTACAAAATTGCCATTACGCGCTTTGATGATCGGATTCGGGTTGGGGGAATGGCTGAAATCGTTGGATTTAATACGCAATTGGCGCAAGCGCGTCGTGAGACGCTGGAAATGGTAGTGGGTGATTTGTACCCTCATGGGGGCAATATCAGTCAGGCTACGTTCTGGACCGGGCTACGCCCGATGACTCCTGATGGTACGCCTATTGTCGGGCGAACCTCGCTGAAGAATCTTTATCTGAACACCGGTCATGGCACCTTAGGTTGGACCATGGCCTGTGGGTCGGGGCAATTATTGGCTGATATTATGTATGGGCGTCGCCCAGCTATTTTGGCGGATGATTTATCTGTCGCGCGTTATAGCGCTGGCTTTCGGCCACTGAATATTACGCCCTTACACGACATTCACCCTGTGCGCTAAAAATGCGCCGATTGGTCATTACAGCCCACCGCCGGGCTGTAAATAGTTGAATACCGTTCTGGAAGGAATAAGCATGTCTCGCCCGATATCCGCTACGCTGCATTTATCTGCCTTGAGTCATAACCTCAGTATTGTCCGCCGTCATGCGGGGGCCGCTAAAATCTGGTCAGTAGTTAAAGCCAACGCCTACGGCCATGGTTTGGCCCGAATTTGGCAAGCATTGGACGCAACCGATGGTTTTGCTTTATTGGATTTAAATGAAGCCATAATGTTGCGTGAACAAGGCTGGCAAGGGCCAATTTTGCTGCTTGAGGGGTTCTTTCGCACACAAGATTTAGCCCTGGTGGATCATTACCGGTTGACTACCGTGGTACACAGTGACTGGCAGCTTGACGCCATCAATGCGGCGCGTCTGACCGCACCGCTCAATATTTATTTAAAACTTAATAGCGGCATGAACCGCTTAGGTTTTCCCATCGGGCAGGCAGATGCTGTGTGGCAATGGGCCAACAGTATAAGCAACATTGGTGAGGTGACGTTAATGAGCCACTTTGCTAATGCAGATAATCATATGGGTGCCAGCGAGCAATTCACCCGTATTCAGCAGGCCAGTGGGCATATAGCGGCTGCGCGCTGCTTTGCCAACTCGGCAGCAATATTGCGTAATCCTGAAACCCACTACGATTGGGTGCGGCCAGGTATTATCCTCTATGGCGCATCACCCAGTGGTGATGTAAACGATATCGCTGGCATTGGATTGCGGCCGGTCATGGGGCTGCACAGCGAAATTATTGCCACGCAGATGCTCTCAGCAGGGCACAGTGTTGGCTATGGCAGCCGCTACAGTGCCACAGGCACACAGCGCATTGGCGTTGTTGCCTGCGGTTATGCCGATGGTTACCCACGGCTCGCCCCCAGCGGAACACCCATCAGGGTGGATGGCATACTGACCCATACTGTGGGATCGATTTCAATGGATATGCTAACTGTCGATTTAACACCCTGCCCGCAGGCGCAAGTGGGGAGTAAAGTTGAGATCTGGGGCGATAATCTGCCGATAGATGATGTGGCAGCGGCGGCAGGAACCGTGGGGTATGAGTTGATGTGTGCGCTGGCGAGTCGCGTTAGCGTCATCACCGAGCGCACTTAGGTTGTTTTTAGTTTATTTTCTGCAAATTACCGCGAACATGCCTACTGGCACGGCGCGCCTGCCATGCCAGCAGGCACCCTGCCAGCATCACGATGGCGAGTGACAACTTAGGCTCAATCGGTAAGGACATCGCCAGTAAGCCTAATCCAGCGCCCCCGGCCATCTGCACAAAACCCACTAACGCGGAAGCGACACCTGCTTCATTGGCATAGGGTTCCAGTGCGTAACTGGTAGCTGGCCCCATCATAAAGGCTAAACCGGCACAAGCACTGGCAACGGGTAACATGTACACCAGCCAATGCTGCTGTATTTCTGCCGATAACTGCGTCAGACCAAATAATAACCCCAGGCACCCCAACGCCATCAATACGCTGCCCATCATCAGGCAGGTCGGGCGGCCAATCTTTTGGATAATCCGGTTGGCAACAAAGCTGACTGCCATGATCCAAAAACCATTGGCCCCGAACGCCAACGAGAATTGTAATGGGCTGAGCCCTGCACCCACCATCAACACGTTAGGTGCCAGCGAAACATAGGTTAAGGCCATGCCCATAGCCCCCGCGTTCACCAGAGCGAAAATTAGAAAACGGTCATCACGTAAGATGCGCAGATAGTTTTTTATCGGCAAGCTCTTTACGGGTTGCGTATCCACCGGACGTGTTTCTGGCAGGAAGAGAATTATCAGAATTAATACCAGCAAGCCATATAACGCCAGGAACCAGAATGGGGCGCGCCAGCCAAAGGCTTCTGCCAGCAAACCACCGAGCAATGGGGCCAACGCCGGTACGATATTTAACGTCCCGTTAAGAAAACCAAAGGCTCGAGCGGCCTCATTACCATTAAGGCGGTCACGCACGCCACTGAATGCCACCACCGCAGTACAGCAAACCGCAACACCTTGTAATAGGCGGGAGCTGACAAACATCAGCGGGCTGACTGCCAGTGCAGCCATGGCGGCACCCAGCATGTAAAGAATAATACCAATGATGGCAATTGGCTTACGCCCATACTTATCAACCAATGGCCCGGCAATAAGTTGACCCATACCCAGCACCAGAATAAACAAGGCAATAGTGGATTGAATCAGTGATTCGCTACTATTTAAGCCCTTGGCGATAGCGGGAATAGTGGGTAAGTAGAGATCGATGCCCAGTGGGCCGAGTAGAATCAGGCTTAACAGCAGAAAAAGAAATTTTTGCATAACAAAAAAACAACATCCAGATTACAAGGGTGACAAGGATAAAGATTTTATCGATGAATGAAAAGGTTGGACATAGCCAAACCTAACGGTAGTGACAACGTCACTTATTAGTGGTCTAAATCGATTAATAGGGTACTACAACTAATAATTTATCTCTTGTTATTCATTAGCTACTGGCCGTGCGTTGTTCCAACCACTGCTCTAGTTTACCGGCAGATAGGGCCTCGGAAAAAAGAAAACCCTGACCAATCTTATAACCTTGACGGCTCAATAACGTGCGTTGTGCCTCATTTTCTACTCCTTCGACAATCACGGAGAGTTGCAAACTCTCGCCAATACGGATGACCGCTTCACTTAACGTTCGGCTGGTTTCGTCATGTTCAAGGTCATGCACAAAACTTTTATCCAGTTTGATTTCATCAAGATCCAAACGGCGCAGATAACTTAGACTGGAATAGCCAGTACCAAAATCATCCATTGATAGGCGTACACCCAGGCGATGAATCTTTTCTATGATGGCAAAGATCGCCTGATTATTTGTAATTAAGATATCTTCAGTAATTTCCAGCGTGAGATCCTGCGGCGGCAAGTGATAATGCTGCAAGATATGCAAAATCATGTCTGGCAACCCCTGATTATTGAAATTGGTCGGTGACAAATTCACTGAAATTGAGGGAACATCAATACCGCGTAAACGCCAGTCAGCTAACTGGTGGCAAGCCGTTTCGATCGCCCACAGTGCCAGTTCGTTGATCAGGCCGCATTCTTCAGCGATAGGAATAAAACGCTGTGGGGGGATGTTCCCCAGTATGGGATGCATCCAGCGGCTGAGAGCCTCTACGCCATATATATTCCCATCTTTTAGCATCACTTGTGGTTGATAAAATAACTCAAGAGAACCGATATGAAATGCCTGACGCAGGGCATCTTCCATATCCTGACGCTGCTGATTGAGAGTATTCATCTCCGCACTGAAGAAATTAAAATGCCCACGCCCCATATCTTTGGCTTTATGCATGGCAATGTCAGCGTGGTTCATCAGCGCATCCATTTCTAAACCATTTTCAGGATACAAACTGATCCCAACACTGGCCGAAGGAATAATATTGACGCTGGCGATCTGGCAGGGTTGAGATAGCAGACTAAGCATTTTCTCAACCTTCACTGTAGCTTGCTGCATCGTACAGGGGGCTAAAATGATAATAAACTCATCGCCCGATAAGCGGCCGATAATGTCATCTTTTGACATTTCACTCCGCAGACGCTGGGCAATCAAGGCCAACAGCTCATCACCGGCGGCAAGACCGAGTGAATCATTAACTTGTTTAAAACGGTCCAGATTAATGACTAACACTGCCAGCGTGTAATTCGTTTCAGTGGCAAGGGCGAGGGCCTGTTTGGCATAAATCAGAAATTGAGTACGATTAGGCAGACCGGTCAGGGAGTCATAAAAAGCCAAACGCTGAATTTGCTTGTGTGATTGTTCCCGCTCCATCGCCAACGAGCACAAGTTTGCGATCAATTTCACCAACTGAATGTGGAACTCACTGGGGCCGCGAACTTCTTTGTAGTAAAAAGCAAGTGTGCCCAGAACATTCCCCTGGCTCGATATAATCGGGCTGGACCAACAAGCTAGCCAACCATAAGGTAGAATCAGGTGCCGATAGCTCTCCCATAAGGGATTGGTGGCAATATCACGGACTTCGACCGGTTCTTTACGAAACGCGGCAGTGCCGCATGAGCCAGATATCGGGCCAATAGGCACGCAGGCCAGCGCTGCGGTATAAATCAGGGGCAGGCTGGGTGCTGCGAGATGATTGAGGTGGTTTTGCCCGCTGACTTGCAAAATACTGGCGGTCACCTCTGGCGCAATCCGTTCAACTTCGTGGCACAGCAAAGACATCACCTCTTCCAGTGGGCGTTCTTTGACTAGCGCTTCCAGCACTTTATATTGCAACACTTCATACATTTTGGTCAGTGTGATATCAGTCAACACACCGATGCTATAGCTCGGTTTACCTTGCTCATCAACCAGCGAGTTGATGATGGCAGAACACCAATGCGGTTGCTGGTCTTTACTGTAGAACAACTCTTTGGGTAGCAATTGTTGGCGCGAATTTGGCGAAGTAGAATCCATTAACCTCAGTTGTTCTGGGTGTGCACTTTGGAGTAAATCGACCATGTTCTGGCCCAAAGCCTGTTCTGGGGTATAACCGAATAACTTGGTAAAGCCTTGATTAATATATACTGCTTGTTGCCCTTGCTCACTATTGGCAGCAATAAACATCGCGCTATCGCTGCGGTCAGTTAATTGCGTTAAAAGTTGTACCCACTCTTGAGTGGCTTTTTGTTGCTCAATTAAAAAAGTAATGTCCTTAGCGATTTTCACCATCCGGGTAACCGTACCATCCGGGCCAGGGACCGGTTGATAAATGGCGGCCAGCCAGACTGTTGATCCGTTTTTGTGCAATCGCTCAAAACGACCCTCAACAGATTTCCCTGCCAGTAAACATTTCTTCAGCGTTTGATATTCTTCACTATTGGCATATTGTTGATGGCAAAACATAAGATGATGTTGGCCAATGACTTCATCACGTTGATAGCCAAAATAATCAAGGTAGTTTTGATTAACCGCGATGATACGACTGTTAAGATCAAACTCAATAATGGCTAATGAGCTATCTAATGCGCTTAATAGCGCATAATTCTCATCGTACTCAGACTGTGTGGCACCCTGTAATGCTGCTGTTTTTCTGTGCTCCATAATAAATTCCTATGAAAAATAAGCGCTTGGCAGTCATGTCGCGTTAACAAATTATCACTGTGAACATTGAGATAGCATTATTCATAAATCAATAAAATAGGATAAATGACAAATATTCAAATATGAATTAACAGCTCCGATGTTAAAAAATATGGCAGTCTTATTTAACGGACGATATACCCATACGCAGCTCATTGGCGAGAGGCGCGAACTGCTGGATACAGAACATAACAACACCCCCAATTTTGTTAATCAGCCAGTGCTAAATAGATAAAATAGCCAATAAGTAATATTAAGTTTAGTCGATATACAGATAACTAAATGTGGGACTGATTGCTGCCTCGTGACAGCAATCAATCTCTTTTTCACTAAGGTCTATTTTTAAACGGGGATACTTTGCTGGACGGTAACCTGCCATTACCCGATAAGAACGGCGTCAGGTAATGGCAGACAGATGAAGGGGTATGAGTGGGCATCCATTGAAGCCAAACGACCGCTGTTAAAATCAGCGATAGCGCCGGTTATCTGCTGCCTCGATCATCTGGCGGTGCGTTTTAGCCAAAAGAGCGATAACCAGGCATCTACATAACTGAGCCGCTGGTAAAGCGGCAAGTTATATCGACTCAATGCTTGTGGCGGTGATGTGAATCCGGGTAGTGCGGGTGAGTGTGGGCTAGCGGCCGGTGTTGATGGTGATGCTTATGCGCCACACCGTCTGCAACAGGGAAGTCATGTGTATGCTGATGATGCTCGTCATGGTGATGTTCATGTTCATGCATTAATTCGTCATGGATATGTTGATGGGCATGCTGTTCGGTGAGATGTAACGCGATCCCGACTGCCATCAGTAAACCCGCCACGATGAGTGGCATTGTGACAGTGTCACCCATAATGACGGCCAATACAGCCCCTAAAAATGGGGCAATAGAGAAATAAGCACCAGTGCGAGCAGTACCAAGATGGCGCAGGCCGATAACAAAGAGTGCCAAACTCACGCCGTAGGCAAAAAATCCCACCAGAAGAGCACCGGCCAGGTTGGTCAGTGGTGGCAATGTTGCGCCCAGTACAAAAGCCAGTCCGAGATTGACGATACCGGCAACCAGTCCTTTGACCGATGCAATCCAGGTGGCATCGGTCAATGAAACCTTACGGGTCAGATTGTTATCAATCCCCCATGCAAAGCAGGCCCCCAGAATTGCCAGTGTTGGCCACCATCCGGCAAAGCGCGCTTCACCCGGCCAACTTAAAATAGCCGCACCGGCAACAATCACTATCATGCCAAGGGCGATGCGGCGGTCAAAATTCTCTTTGAACGCGAACCAGGCCAGTAGGGCGGTAAATACGCCTTCGGCATTGAGCAGTAATGATGCGCCAGATGCAGGCATACCTGTTAGCCCTATCATCAGCAGAACCGGGGCGATAATCCCCCCAGCCGTAATAGCGCCGATAAACCACAGCCGTTCGTTGCGAGGCAGGCTCACGGCCTCTGCACGGCTGATCAGACGGTAGAGCGCCAGACCAGCGCCGGAGCCAAAATAGAGCAGGCCCGCCAGTAGCCACGGACTGACCGTATTGAGTAACTGTTTTGCCAGCGGGGTGCCAGCGCCAAACAACACCGCAGCAGTCAATGCAGCTAATACACCGGGCTGTCGTAGTCCATCATGCCATTTCATCAATTCAACTCTGAAAATAAGACAGTAGTGGCAATTTTAACCCATGAAAAAGCCGGGAAACCATTCCTGTAATAGAAAAAGTTGACCGGCTAATTTTAGTATTAATTATCAATGGTTTGTTTGTGGAACAACTCACGAAATACCGGGTAGATATCTTCAGGCTCCCGGATATGTTGCATCGCAAAATTGTCAAATTTTGCCTGTAAGTCTTCATATTCCCGCCACAGAGTCTGGTGTGCGCGGCGGGTTATCTCAATGTAGCTATAGTAACGCACCATGGGCAGGAGCTTTTGGGCCAGTAACTCATGACACAGTGGTGAATCATCGGCCCAGTTGTCGCCGTCTGAGGCTTGGGCAGCATAGATATTCCACTGTGTTGGGTTGTAACGTTCCTGAACCACTTCATCCATTAATTTCAAGGCACTGGAAACAATAGTCCCGCCAGTTTCCTGTGAATAGAAGAACTCTTGCTCATCAACTTCTTTAGCTTGAGTATGGTGACGGATATACACGACATCAACGTTTTTATAGGTGCGGCTCAGGAACAGATAAAGCAGGATGTAGAAGCGCTTTGCCATGTCCTTGGTGGCCTGATCCATCGAACCTGATACATCCATCAGGCAGAACATTACCGCCTGACTGGATGGCTCAGGACGCCGTTCATAGTTTTTATAACGTAAATCGAAGGTATCGATAAACGGTACCCGTGCGATTTTTTGCTTTAACTCAGCAATGGCATTACGGACACGTTCTTCTTCCAGCAATTGCGCTGGCTCCGTATTTTCCAGTACGTTCAGCGTTTCTTCCAACTCACGTAACTCACGGCGCTTACTGGCCGTCATAGCGGTACGACGGGCCAGAGAGTTTTGCAGTGATCGCACTACGCTGATATTGGCGGGCACGCCATTAGAGGTATAACCCGCACGATGGGTCTTGAATTCGGTCAACTGCTTATACTGATTTTTCTTCAGATTGGGCAGCGCAAGGTCTTCAAACAGTAAGTCCAGGTATTCATCTTTGGAAATCTGAAAGACAAATTCATCCTCACCTTCACCGTCTTGACCCGCATTACCCTGACCACTGCCGCCGCCTCCACCGCCACCTTGAGGGCGTTCCACCCGGTCATTGGTGACAAAATGGTCATTGCCAGGATGCACCCGATGGCGTGACCCACCACGACCCTGATGGAACATCGGCTCATTGATATCATCAATAGGTATCGAGACTGACTCGCCGCTCTCAATATCAGTAACTGACCTTTTATTGATGGCATCGGCAATCGACTGTTTAATTTGCGACTTATAGCGGCGCAAAAAGCGTTGGCGGTTGACCATGCTCTTATTTTTGCCGTTAAGTCGTCTGTCAATAAAGTAGCCCATATATCCCCCAAACGACTTTGTCACTGTCCCTGCATCTTTCACGCTGTAGCTGCGTTGGCTGCCATCACTCACCCCAGTCACTTAGTAGACTAAGCTCCTGGGGCTTCGTTCAGTTGCCGCCTGATTACAACGCGAAATCTATTGGGACTATCCCTGCATCTTTCACGCTGTAGCTGAGTTGGCTTTACCCTTCACACTTGACGTCGCAGGGGTGTTAGCTGCACCCGTTACTCGGCCCATCCTTGGGCCTCACCTCTGCGAGGCCGCTGCAAGCAGCGTTCAAATCTGCTCCCGGCAGATTTGTCACCTGAATCACTTACCTGAGTAAGCTCATCGGGATTTGTTCGCTTGCTGCCTACCTGCAACGCCAATTGTTTTGGGTATAGATTCAGGCGACTTCGTTCAGTTGCCGCCTGACTACAACGCGAAATCTATCGGGACTGTCCCTGCTATGCCGTAGTGAATCGGTTAATGGATTATGACGACTTCCTTACCCGCAGATACCATTCGCACAGCAAACGAACTTGCTTACGGGTATAGCCTTTCTCCATCATCCGATCGACAAAGTCATCATGTTTTTTCTGCTCATCCGTTGAGGTCTTGGCATTAAAGGAGATAACTGGCAGTAACTCTTCGGTGTTAGAGAACATCTTTTTCTCGATAACCGTGCGCAGCTTCTCGTAACTGGTCCAGTTTGGATTACGACCATTGTTATTGGCTCTGGCGCGCAACACAAAATTGACGATTTCATTACGGAAATCTTTCGGGTTGCTGATACCCGCTGGCTTTTCAATTTTCTCCAGTTCAGCATTCAGCGATTCACGGTCAAACAGTTGCCCAGTATCTGGATCACGGTACTCTTGATCCTGAATCCAGAAATCGGCGTAGATAACATAACGGTCAAAAATATTCTGACCATACTCCGAGTAAGACTCCAGATAGGCGGTCTGAATCTCTTTACCAATAAATTCGGCATATTTCGGGATTAAATAGCCTTTCAGGTGTTCGAGATATTTTTCCGCAACATCTTGCTGGAATTGTTCGCGCTCGATCTGCTGTTCCAGTATGTAGAACAGGTGCACTGGGTTGGCTGCCACCTCAGCGTGGTCAAAGTTAAATACTCTGGAGAGGATTTTAAAGGCAAAACGGGTAGAAAGACCGTTCATACCTTCATCGACCCCAGCGTAGTCGCGATATTCTTGATAAGACTTGGCTTTAGGATCGGTATCTTTCAGGCTCTCACCGTCATACACCCGCATCTTGGAGTAAATACTGGAGTTTTCCGGCTCTTTCATCCTCGATAGGATAGAGAAGCGGGCCAGCGTTTCCAGCGTGCCGGGCGCACAAGGCGCATGGGTCAACTCACTGTTATTTAACAGTTTGTCGTAAATTTTGATCTCTTCTGATACCCGTAGGCAATAAGGCACTTTGACAATATAAACACGGTCAAGGAATGCCTCATTATTCTTGTTATTGCGGAATGCTACCCACTCTGATTCATTAGAATGCGCGAGAATTATACCGCTGAATGGTAGGGCGGATATCCCCTCGGTCCCGTTATAGTTACCTTCTTGCGTTGCGGTCAGCAGTGGATGCAACACCTTAATGGGAGCCTTGAACATCTCGACGAATTCCATAATCCCTTGGTTAGCGCGGCACAAAGCACCGGAATAACCATAAGCATCAGGATCGTTTTGAGCGTGATTTTCAAGTTTACGGATATCAACTTTACCGACCAGTGCAGAGATATCCTGGTTGTTTTCATCACCGGGCTCAGTTTTCGCTATCGCAATTTGTTCAAGGATAGAAGGCCAGACCTTGATAACCTTGAACTTGGTAATATCACCGCCAAACTCGTGCAGACGTTTTGCCGCCCATGGCGACATAATCGTACCGAGATAGCGGCTTGGAATATTGTATTCTTTGGCCAGGATCGCCGCATCTTCCTGCGGATTGAACAGACATAACGGGTGGTCATTGACCGGGCTACGCTCACCGTTAGCACTCAAAATATAGATAGGCACCCTTTGCATCAGAGCTTTCAGCCGTTCAGCCAATGATGACTTACCACCACCCACCGGACCCAGCAAATATAGGATCTGTTTCTTCTCTTCCAGCCCTTGGGCGGCATGCTTGAGATAGGAAACAATCTGTTCTATGGCTTCCTCCATGCCATAGAACTCTTCAAAAGCAGGGTAGCGAGCGATAACTCGATTAGAAAATAGTCGAGACATGCGGGACTCAAGCGCGGTATCGACCATGACTGGCTCACCAATAGCCATCAGCAAACGTTCAGCCGCATTAACATACGCGCTGCGATCTTGCTGGCAGATTGTGAGGAACTCTTGGAGTGTGAACTCTTCGTCCTTGGCCGCCTCATAGCGCTGGCGATAGTGATCAAATATGTTCATAGCGATGCCCGTCCTGTTTGAATGGTTGGGAACATAAAATAGTAGTAGCGCTTTATTGGGTTAAAATTTTGAAACTACTACCTTATTGTTATGGTCGTGTCTCCTCCAAAGGTCAAGTTAAGCCAGACCATAGATTTGCCACCCCTCAAACAATAAATAACCATTATTCGGTAATTAAATCTATTTTTTATTTGATTAGTAGTGTTTTATATATGATTTATGGGTCTTATCTGTTTGAATATCTCGATATTTTATTGTAATCAAATCTACGTAAATTTTTAGGTTGTAAGCCTGCCGGTTATAGGCGATAAGTTATACAAGCAATATTGATATCTGGTCGACATGTGTAAAGATTTCGCCACGAGCAACCATTTGATTTACACTAAGTTAACTAATTATTTTGTTACTAATGGGATTTAATCCGTGAAAAAACACTACATAAAAACCAGGCAAATAAAAACTCTGGCTGCGTTGGCGATTGCTACGGTGGTTTGCATGCCAACGGCAATGGCTGGGACTTGGTCTGTGGGGGCTTCTGCGTTAGTCAGCCCAGATCCATATCGTGGCAAGAACGACCGTGTCTATCCGGTACCTATTATTTCTTATGAAAGTGATAATTTCTATTTCCGTACTTTGGCTGCGGGCTACTACTTGTGGAAAGATGACAATAATCGCTTATCAATCGATGCTTATTACTTACCACTGAACTTTAAGCCGGGTGACAGTAATGATCAGCAGATGAAACAGTTGGATAAACGCCGCAGTACCATGATGGCCGGTATGTCTTATTCTCATATTGAGGATTGGGGGACTCTGCGTGCTATGTTCTCTGGCGACGTGCTGGATAACAGTGGTGGTTTTGTCGGCGATCTGGCTTATCTCTACCGCTTTAATGTGGATAGCTGGACATTGACACCGGGCGTCGGTGTGAGCTGGAACAGTGAAGATCAGAATAATTATTACTATGGTGTGAGCCGCGGGGAGTCTGCCCGCAGTGGCTTAGCACAGTACAGCCCTAATGATAGCTGGTCATCGTATATGGAATTGACGGCTAACTATAATATCAATCCAAACTGGAATGCTTTCTTTACTGGCCGTTATATCCGTCTGGCAAATGAAGTGAAAAATAGCCCGATGGTGGACGCATCATGGACTGGTGTGCTGTGGACCGGGGTAACTTATACCTTCCGCTAATTAATGGCAGCGTACTGTTGAGTCATAAAAAATGGGGCATCGCGCCCCATTTTTGTGCCTGATGGTCTATCGCGTATTAGCTATTTTTACGGCTACGGATGGTCATGGCGAGGCGCGCAGGGGCATCTGGTGTTGCAACCAATGGTTTATTAACTCGCGCTGTTTCCACGCAAACCATGGTCTTATAACCCTCATTTGGCATGTCAACCATGCTACTGGCTACCTCTGCACCTGGATTCCATGCCACAACATCACTTTGATGATGATGATGTATTTCAATGGTGCGTTTGAGTGCCGCATCTTTGATTAAACTATAAGCTTCGGGGTGCGTGTAAATACGATCAGTCTGGCCGTTGAACACTAAATCGCCTTGTTGTGTGGCATCAGCAATTTTTAGCACTTTATCGAAGTATTTCTCACCCAAACCACTGACTTTAATCTGGTCGATATCGCCAATTTGGAAGTAAGTATGTAGCGCAGCGACTGCTTGGTAATCACCGTGTGATTCCAATTCCATCTCGCATTCATCACCCAGCTTGAAGCGGGCAATCAATGTGAAGGCATGTGGCCAATATTTACGTGATTCATCACTGTCTTCCAGGGTGAAGGTCAGGATAACCCCATTTTCATTTTCGTCATGGGCACTGAGCGTCCATGGCAGTAAGCGGGCAAAACCATGGGAAGGTTGTGCTGATGGACCAAACCATGGCCAGCAAATCGGCACGCCACCACGAATAGCGACGCCATCTTTAAATGGCGTGTTATTGCTCAGCCAAATAACAGGCTGTTCTCCGCTAGGCTGATAGGCCAGCAAATGAGCACCTTGTAGGCATACAGCGGCACGCACCTTCGGATGAGAAACAACCACCACCGGCAATTCATCCAGTTGGCGTTGGCTGATGTAAGGCGAAATTTGTTCAACAACAGGGAGGGTGAATACTTTCTCGTTCATTCGTTTGGCCTTATGGGAAAGGGAGCAGGGATCCTTTGAACTTCAGACTTTCGATAATATCACAGGCTGTAAATGTTGTAGCAAATGGACGACACAGTAGTGGTGAATCATTGATATTGCGCAATTTATTATAGCTACAAATAAAAAAGCCACCCGAAGGTGGCTTTTGACAGAAATCTACATCAATCCATTATTACTTGGAGATGTGAGAGATCAGGTCCAGAACTTTGTTTGAGTAGCCAGTTTCGTTATCGTACCAAGAAACCAGTTTCACAAAGTTATCGTTCAGTGCGATACCGGCTTTAGCATCGAATACTGAAGTCAGTTTTTCGCCGTTGAAATCGGTAGAAACAACGTCGTCTTCGGTATAGCCCAGAACGCCTTTCAGCTCGCCTTCTGAAGCCGCTTTGATAGCAGCACAGATTTCTTTGTAAGAAGCTGGTTTTTCCAGACGTGCAGTCAGGTCAACAACTGAAACGTTAGGAGTAGGAACGCGGAACGCCATACCAGTCAGTTTGCCGTTCAGTGCTGGGATTACTTTACCAACTGCTTTAGCTGCACCGGTAGAAGAAGGGATGATGTTCTGGGATGCGCCACGACCGCCGCGCCAGTCTTTGTGAGACGGGCCATCAACAGTTTTCTGAGTTGCTGTAGTTGCATGCACAGTGGTCATCAACGCTTCAACGATACCGAACTTGTCGTTGATAACTTTAGCCAGTGGAGCCAGGCAGTTAGTGGTGCAAGAAGCGTTAGAAACGATTTCTTGACCCGCGTATTCTTTGTGGTTGACGCCCATAACAAACATAGGGGTGTCATCTTTAGAAGGACCAGTCAGAACCACTTTCTTAGCACCAGCAGCGATGTGCTTACGTGCTGTTTCGTCGGTCAGGAACAAGCCAGTTGCTTCAGCAACAACGTCAACGTTAACTTCGTTCCACTTCAGGTTAGCCGGATCTCTCTCTGCGGTAACACGGATGGTTTTACCGTTAACAACCAGATGGCCGTCTTTTACTTCTACAGTACCGTCGAAACGACCGTGGGTAGAGTCGTATTTCAGCATGTACGCCATGTATTCAGCGTCCAACAGGTCGTTGATTGCAACGATTTCGATGTCAGAACGTTCCTGAGCAGCACGGAAAACAATGCGACCGATACGGCCAAAACCGTTGATACCTACTTTGATAGTCATATATTCCACCAGCTATTTGTTAGTGAATAAAAGGTTGGTTGTAAAATTACAAAAACCTTACCGAGCGTCAAGCGGAATCGTGTCAATTATTGCTACAAATCAAACCAACGACGTTAGATCGAACATTAATCACGCGTTTCCAGATACGATTAGCCTCATTTTTATATTGGGGCGAATTATTCAGTTTAAAGTGAGAATCAGTAATATTTGCGATTTTTATCGTATTTATACCCAAAATGTTGGGCGTTGCAGGTAGGCAGCTAGCGAACGAACCCCGATGAGCTTACATGAGTAAGTGATTCAGGTGAATGAGCGTAGCTAACAACCCTGCAGCGTCAAGTATAAAGGGTATATGCGGTTGTCACTTTGATGGCATACAGTTTAGGACAATTTTAACTGCTTTGTTGTTAATTTTTTGTTATTATTAGGCATTGTTTTCGTTGACTTTATTCCCTGCCAGAGAACCGCACAAATGGCTAAACAACTGAACCCTGTACCAGATATTGAGAAACTGTCCGATATTCAGCGTCATGTGACCCAACAGCGCGGGACAGAAGCCCCTTTTAGTGGCAAATTGTTGCATAACAAACGTGATGGCATCTATGAGTGCCTGTGTTGTCATCAACCTTTGTTTGTCTCAGAGTCGAAATTTGACTCTGGCTGTGGTTGGCCGAGTTTCTACCAACCCATTAAAGATGACTCTATCCGCTATATTGATGATAATTCACATAATATGAATCGAGTTGAAATTCGCTGTGGTCATTGTGACGCGCACTTAGGCCATGTTTTCCCCGATGGCCCGCAGCCTACGGGCGAGCGCTATTGCGTGAATTCGGCGTCATTGAATTTTGTTGATGACCAGAATGGCGAGCAGATTGCCGGTTGATACTCAACGATTATGCATGTTGAAAAATCGATTCAGCTTATTATTCGTTTTGTTAAGGATACTTTGATGGAGCTTGAAGACCTGATTTCAGTGATGACCCCCGAAATTTACCAACGTTTGATGCAAGCGGTTGAGTTGGGTAAATGGCCTGATGGTGTAGCGCTGACGCCTGAGCAGAAAGAGAATAGCTTGCAAATGGTAATGCTATGGCAAGCCCGCCACAATGAGGATGCCCAGCATATGAGCATTGGCACTGATGGCCAAATTGTGATGAAAACCAAGCAAGAGTTGAAACAACAATTCAGCCAGCCAACATTGGTAAAACTGAAGCCACAATAGGGTGGTTGCCCGCAAAATTTATCAACATTAACGGAGCCGAGTAAGGCTCCGTTGGTTATGTTTTTACTGCCAGTTATTTTCTTGCTGAATCAATTTCAGCAAAAAATTGTTCTAGTGTTTGTAAGTTTGCCCCTGCTTTACTCATCGAATTAAGGGCATGTTGGCTGTCATGTGGTTGTAGATTGACCCCACGACAACCGTCACTGATGACCGTTGTTTGATAACCCAGAGACAATGCATCCAAGACGCTGTATTTCACACAATAGTCAGTTGCCAGCCCCATAATGAAC
Organism: Yersinia sp. FDAARGOS_228; assembly: GCF_002073315.2. Taxonomy (NCBI): domain Bacteria; kingdom Pseudomonadati; phylum Pseudomonadota; class Gammaproteobacteria; order Enterobacterales; family Yersiniaceae; genus Yersinia; species Yersinia sp. FDAARGOS_228. Next base: position 3,336,893 of record NZ_CP020409.2, on the reverse strand, counting down.
AGCCGATGGATTCCTTGCTGCTGTAGCCACCCATCCAAAGGCGTTTTTGCCCGCCGACCATTGTCGAAAAATGCACTGTAGCTATCGATATCAGGATCTTGGCCTTTGCGGAAAATGGCCTCAATGGCATTTTGTTTCAATTGCGGATGCAAGGCTGCCCCTGATTCATTTTGCACGCAATGCATGGGCCACCAGACTTGTGGCAACCCATTCAACTCACCCACAGTACCTGATTCTGCATTTGAATTGATGGCAAAACTGCGGTGCTCGGCAGGGTGCCAATCTTGACTGGCGATGACAGGTATCTTTTTGCTAAGACAAGCATCAATCGCCTGATTCGCAATGGCAATAACTTGATCACCCTCAGCAACAGCCAGTGCTCCTCCCGGACAAAAGTCATTTTGTAAATCAATTAAAAGCAGTGCTGCGTTCATTGATGTTCCACCAAATCAGTTAGTGTCAGTGAGTTCGCCACGCAGGTTCTGTTGCATTAACCGGCGAATGTCTTCAGGGGTTAAAGATTGACTCAATAAATAATGCAGTTTGGTCAGTGCGGCCTCAACCGTCATATCAAAGCCACTGATAACACCCGCGTTGGCGAGCGCGTTACCGGTTGCATAGCCTTCCATATTGACTCGACCGGAAATACATTGCGTCAAATTCACCACCACAATACCTCGCTCACTGGCATTTTTTAATTCATCCAGTAACTCGGCTTTCTGAGGTGCGTTTCCCACACCATAAGAGCGCAAAATCAAAGCCTTGACGGGCTGCAACAGGAAGTTGCGCACCACAGCACCTGATATCCCAGGATAAATAGTCACCACACCAATCGGTTGAGGGGTGATGTTATGGACAACCAGTGGCCCGTTATTCACCGGTGACTCAACTGATGCCATGCGCCGAATATGAATACCTGCCTCAAGCAGTACTGAGAGATTAGGGGAGGCAAAAGCATCAAAACCATCCGCATGGGCTTTCGTGGTGCGGTTACCACGGAACAGTTTGTTGTTAAAGAACAGACTAACTTCATTCACTGGGTGGTTAGCGGCCAGATAAAGTGCGTTGAGCAAGTTGGTTTGCCCATCAGAACGCAATTCTGCCAACGGGATTTGAGATCCGGTAACAATCACCGGCTTGGCCAGATTTTCTAACATGAATGAAAGGGCCGAGGCAGTAAATGCCATGGTATCTGTGCCATGTAAAATAACAAAGCCGTCGTATAAGTCGTAGTTTTGCTCAATATCGTTGGCAATATGCTGCCAGTCCTCAGGTGTCATATCTGAGGAGTCAATCAATGGCGCATATTCATGGATAGTGAAATCAGGCATTTCGGGCCGGTGGAACTCAGGCATCAGAGCAAGTTGGCGTTGCAAATGACCGGAGACTGGGATGTATCCATGATCCGAGCGTTGCATACCGATAGTACCGCCAGTATAGGCAACATAAATAGATTTCTTCTGCATGAGCATGAGAACCTGAAAGTAGGACTGAATGAGATGGGTGAATTATAGGGAGACTGGCGAGGAAAAAAAGCCCGACAGATGCCGGGCGGAGTTTTTTGATTGATTTTCTAGCGAACATCACCACAGGTTAGGCATAACGCATAGCGATTCTGCGGATCATTTAATGTGCTCAGCAAACTTGGCTGATCTTTCACGGCCTGTGCCATGGCAGATATTGGCGCGGGTATCCAAGCCTGAATGGCAGCCGGTAACATGGCCTGTACCGATGCGCTCATTTGGCCGAAAATTAAGTCACTAAGACTCGGCTCATCAACAAACCAATTCAACTGCCAGGTTTTCAGTTTTGCCAGTTCCGCAACTTTTTTCACTGCGTCGTCAAAGTCACCTAACTGATCCACCAGACCGTTATTTTTGGCATCAATCCCCAGCCACACATGACCCTGTGCGATTTGATCGACTTGTTCAGGCGTTTTATGACGTGACGTTGCGACCAGGTCAATAAAGGTCTTGTAGCCATTTTCGATATTGATTTGCATCATCTGCGAGAACTCAGGTGGCAAGTTTTTGGTAACCGAAATATCTGCTAATGGCGACGTGGCTACACCGTCAGTATGGACACCAATACTTTCCAGTGAATTTTGGAAGGTATTAATAACACCGAAAATACCAATCGAACCGGTAAGGGTGCTCGGGCTGGCAACGATATAGTTAGCAGGTGTGGAGATCCAATATCCACCCGATGCCGCCATTCCCCCCATTGACACCACTAAGGGTTTATTGGCTGCGCGTAATGCGGCTAATTCAGAACGAATCAGCTCAGAGGCACTGACACTGCCGCCGGGGCTATTTACCCGCAGGATAACGGCTTTAATCTTCGGATCTAAACGCGCTTGGCGAATCTGTGCTGCCAGCGAGTCGCCACCCACGTTGCCTGGGGTTTGTGGACCATCAATGATGGCACCGTTAGCAAAAATAACGGCTATCTGCTCACCTTGCTGTGGTGTAGGTACCGGTTGATAGTCATAAATACTGACGTAATTGAAGTCGTTATTCTTTTTATCCCAACCAAAAGTTTTAACTAACTCGGTTTCTACCTCAGGGCGTGACGCCAATGTATCCACCAGTTTACTGTCCAGCGCATATTTTGCCGGAGAGCCGCCAGCGGTTTGCAACCCACTGATAACGCCTGCGGCACCAGGGAACAGTTGCTCCGGCGTTAACTGCCGATTAGCAGCAACAGCAGTAAGATAATTTTGCCATAACCCACCAATCCAGCGGCTGTCTGCTTCACGTGCAGCCGGTGACATATCATCACGAATCATCGGTTCAACCGCAGATTTATAGGTGCCCACCCGGAAGATATTCGTGGTGACTTTAAGTTTTTCCAGCAACGACTTGTAGTAGAGGTTATTGCTGGCGAAACCATGCAGATCGACCGCCCCTTGTGGCGAGAGATAGATTTTATTAGCAAAGCTGGCTAAATAGTATTGGGTTTGATTATAACTATCGCCAATTGCATAGATGGGTTTGCCGCTATCACGGAATTCCCGCAGCGCCTTACCTATATATTGCAATGAAGGTTGGTCGGCACCGGTAAAATCACTCAGCGACAGCACTAAACCGGTAATATTGTTATCGGTTTTTGCCAGACGAATAGTTTCGACGATATCAAACAGAGAGTTTTCCTGTAGGCGATTACTGGATGCACCTAAGAACTCACGCCCCAGTTGACGTAACTTATTATTCACTGCGGGCTGATCCACCACCACGCCACTTAAATTCACCAGCAGCGCGCCTTTAACCGGTTCTGCCGGTTTACTTTGGAACTGAAGGTAAATACCCACGCCAACTAAAATTAACAGTATCAAGAACAGATTAAGAATAAATTCCCTGACGAAATTCAGCAGACGCCAAGTCCACTTGAAAAAACCAGCAATAATTCGCCACAAAGTGCGCATGTTATCTCCAACAAAACCGGGCAAGTACGGTTATCCTAATGACCTGACGAACAAAAGTCAGCTTTAAATCACTGTTAAGCCTAGCTGAAAGGTCAACACTGGCAACAAAACGACAACTTATGCTACCGTGCTGAAAATGAAAATCGTTATCAGGAGAAAATGATGGATGCGTTAGAACTGTTACTTAACCGCCGTTCGGCGTCCCGTTTGACCACCCCAGCCCCAACGGGTGAGGCATTGGACCATATTATCCATGCGGGCATGCGGGCACCTGACCATGGCACATTACAACCATGGCGCTTTGTTTTGATTGAAAATGAGGGTCTGGAACGTTTTAGTCAATTGTTACAACAAGCGGTGCAACATGATGGTGCTGATGACGCGGTATTGGAAAAAGCAAAACAAGCGCCGTTTCGTGCGCCGCTGATTATTACCGTTATTGCCCATGTCACTGAAAACCCTAAAGTGCCCAATTGGGAACAAGTGGTTTCCGCTGGTTGTGCGGTACAAGCGATGCAAATGGCGGCACTGGCTCAAGGCTTTAATGGTATCTGGCGTACCGGTTCCTGGACCCATCATCCCGTGGTTCGTCAGGGATTTGCCTGCCGTGAACAAGATGAAATCGTCGGCTTCCTTTATCTTGGCACGCCACAACTGAAATCAGCGACGAAAGTTACCCCACCCGATTACACCACTTTTGTTCGCTATTTCTGATAGTTATACGGTCTATAATCAACAGGTTCCAAGGTGCGGCAAAGCGGCAACGGAGAGCCGCATCGTTTAGGGCCGTCTTGGGCAGCGCAGCTTATGCATTTTGCGGTTATAAGCTGCGTTTGTGCCTGCTTTGTGACCAACCTATCTGCCCGACTGCGGCCTCTACTTACCAAGCCACGCCATAGGCGCTACCATAGGCTGTCTGGATACCAGGCCTACGAGCATAATTCCTGAATAAATAGCTTATTACTGAACCATCACACGGGAGAGTGTTATGACATCGCCAGCGATACGTCTTACTCAATACAGCCATGGAGCCGGCTGTGGTTGCAAAATTTCGCCCAAAGTTTTGGATAAAATATTGCACACCAACCAGCAGAAGTTTCTTGATCCTCATTTGTTGGTGGGGAATGAAACGCGTGATGATGCAGCCGTTTATGATATTGGCGGTGGTGTTGGGATAATCAGTACGACCGATTTTTTTATGCCGATCGTGGATGATCCCTTTGATTTTGGCCGAATTGCAGCCACCAATGCCATCAGTGATATCTATGCGATGGGCGGTAAACCTATTATGGCCATTGCCATCCTGGGCTGGCCGATAGATAAACTATCGCCTGAAGTTGCCCAACAGGTTATTGAGGGCGGGCGTTATGTTTGCCAGCAGGCAGGTATTTCTCTGGCAGGGGGGTATTCCATTGATGCGCCTGAGCCAATTTTCGGTCTGGCGGTCACTGGCATCGTCAGCACGGAGCAGGTGAAGAAAAACAGTGCTGCACAGGTAGGCTGTAAACTGTTTCTGACCAAACCACTGGGGATTGGTATTCTGACTACGGCAGAAAAGAAAAGTAAGTTGCGGCCTGAACATCAAGGGGTAGCAACGGAAACCATGTGCCAGTTGAATCGTTCAGGCGCTGACTTTGCCAGTGTTGCCGGTGTCACTGCCATGACCGATGTTACCGGGTTTGGCCTGTTAGGGCATTTAAGCGAAATTTGTCAAGGATCCGGTGTTCAGGCCAGGTTACATTTCTCGGCTATACCACGGTTACCGGCGGTTGAAGAGTATATTGCTGCGGGTTGTGTGCCAGGGGGAACAGGGCGCAATTTTGACAGTTATGGTCACCTGATTGGCGAGATGACCGAGTTACAGAAAACGTTATTGTGTGACCCACAGACTTCCGGTGGTTTGCTGTTAGCCGTATTACCTGAAGCGGAGGCGCAGGTACAAGCTATTGCGGCTCAGCACGGCATGACGCTCAGTTCTATTGGCGAGTTAAGCTCTGTGGATAATCACCGGGCGTTGATTGAGATTACAGAATGACCTTTTCTTTGATGCATTTTTGCGGTGAATGATGCGACTTTTTATTGCTGAAAAACCCAGTTTGGCGCGGGCGATTGCCGATATTCTGCCAAAGCCGCATCGTCGAGGCGATGGATTTATTGCCTGTGGTAGTGACCAAATGGTGACATGGTGTGTTGGTCACTTGCTGGAACAGGCCCAACCTGATGCTTATGACAGCCGCTATGCACGCTGGTCGTTAGCTGATTTACCCATTATTCCTGAAAAATGGCAGCTACAGCCTCGGCCCTCAGTCAGTAAGCAATTGAATGTTATCAAACAACTTTTGCAACAGGCCGACGAAGTGGTTCATGCAGGTGACCCGGATCGCGAAGGGCAACTTTTGGTTGATGAGGTATTGGATTACCTCGATTTGGTGGCAGAGAAGCGGCAAAATGTCCGCCGTTGCCTGATTAACGATCTCAATCCGCAGGCAGTGGAACGTGCGGTGGAGCGTTTGCGTTATAACCGCGAATTTATCCCGTTATGTGTTTCGGCATTGGCACGCGCCAGAGCAGACTGGTTATATGGCATCAATATGACTCGTGCCTATACCATTCTTGGGCGCAATGCAGGTTATGATGGCGTTTTGTCAGTAGGGCGGGTGCAAACGCCAGTATTAGGTTTGGTTGTTCGCCGTGACGAAGAAATTGAAGATTTTATTCCCAAAGACTTTTTCGAAGTCAAAGCCCATATTGTCACACCTGCGGATGAGCGTTTTATTGCCCTATGGCAGCCGAGTGATTCTTGCGAGTCGTATCAGGATGAAGAAGGGCGCTTGTTGCATCGGCCACTGGCTGAACATGTGGTTAATCGCATCACCGGTCAGCCTGCATTTGTAACTTCCTATAATGATAAACGGGAATCAGAAACCGCACCGTTACCCTTTTCCCTTTCAACATTGCAGATTGAAGCCGCCAAACGCTTTGGTTTGAGCGCCCAGCAAGTGCTGGATATTTGTCAGCGTTTATATGAAACGCACAAATTGATTACGTATCCGCGTTCAGATTGCCGATACCTACCAGAAGAGCATTTCGCTGGGCGTCATTCGGTCTTAAATGCCATTAGTATCCATCAGGCTGACTTATTGCCGTTAGAGGTAATGGATAGCGATCGGCGTAATCGCTGCTGGGATGACAAAAAAGTCGATGCCCATCACGCGATTATCCCAACAGCGCGGGCCAGTAAGGTGAATCTAACCACTGATGAGAGCAAGGTTTTCCGATTGGTAGCACAGCAATATCTGATGCAATTTTGCCCAGACGCACAATTTCGTAAATGCGTCATTGAACTCGATATTGCTGGTGGGAAGTTTGTTGCTAAAGCCCGTTTTCTGGCGGAGGCTGGCTGGCGTACCTTGCTTGGCAGCAAAGAGCGCGATGAAGAAAACGAAGGCGCACCTTTGCCAGTGGTGGAAAAAGGTGCTGAATTATTATGTGAGCGGGGTGAGGTTGTTGAACGTCAAACCCAGCCGCCAAGGCCATTTACCGATGCCAGTTTGTTGTCGGCTATGACCGGGATCGCGCGATTTGTGCAGGACAAAGAGCTGAAAAAGGTGTTACGCGCAACGGATGGTCTGGGTACTGAGGCCACGCGCGCCGGGATTATTGAACTGCTTTTCAAACGTACTTTTTTATTCAAAAAAGGGCGTTATATCCACGCAAGCCCAGCGGGAAGAGCATTGATTCACGCGCTGCCTGATATTGCAGCACGGCCAGATATGACTGCACATTGGGAATCGACACTGACACAAATCAGTGAGAAAAATTGCCGATATCAGGATTTCATGCAGCCACTGGTGGCAACATTGCAACATTTAATCAGTCAGGCAAAACAAAATCGCTCACCTCAGGTATTTCGTGGGTTGCCAGCGGCACCGTCTGGGGCGATAAAGAAACGTAAAAAAGCACCATCTAAAGCCAAGGAGAATAAGTCATGAGAACATGGTTATTGCTGAGTTGTATTGGTTTTTCCTCGTTTATGTCTGGTGCTGCTATGGCTAATCGTAACAATGTTGATGTTGTTGTTCCTCTGCCACCAGAGGTATGGAATAACTCATCCAATCGCAACACGAACAACAATCCTTGTACCCGCTGCTGTGTGTATCAAAATCAGAATTATTCTGAAGGTGCTGTATTGCGCGTTGAAGGAGAAGTGTTGCAGTGTGTGCGTGATAGCAGTGTAGTAGGTACCAATCCATTGATTTGGAAGCGGTTGACCAGATAACGGGCTACTGTTTTTGGGCAATAAAAGCATCTAAAAGCGGAATATCGGCAGGTGCCAGAGGGTAACGGTAAGCCTCCTCTGGTGCCAGCCAAACGATAGCGGAGTGACAATGCAGTACCAGCTCACCGCTGAAACTCTCAATCAGCCAGGCGTGTAATCGGATGGTCTGTTTATCTGAATGCCATTGATTAGTGGCAATATATCTGGTCACTGATGCCTCAATATTCAATTCTTCGGTCAATTCACGTATTAGAGCCTGAGGCTGGCTTTCTCCTGCCTCGACTTTCCCCCCTGGAAATTCCCACAATCCTGCTTGATCACGGCATGAGTCCCGTTGAGCCAACAAAATTTTGCCATTTTGTTCAATAATGGCGGCAACAACATCAATCATTTTTTTGTTTATCCAGCTTTGGTCGCGTATTTGCCAGTGGTAGGCCTGTGCTGCCAGGACTACCACTGCCGTTATCAGAGGGCGAATTCAGACCATACTGGCGCGTGGTCTGAGGGCTTTTCCATACCGCGAATTTCGTAATCAATCCCTGTCGCAATGCAACGGGTAGCCAGTGGCTGGCTTGCTAACAATAAATCTATGCGCAGGCCTCTGTTCTCATCAAAACCACGAGAGCGATAATCAAACCACGAAAATTGATCGTTACATTCAGGATTGGCTGCGCGGAATGTATCAACCAGCCCCCAGTTTTGTAATCGCGCCAGCCAGGCCCGTTCTTCTGGCAGGAATGAACACTTCCCGGTTCGCAGCCAACGTTTACGGCTATCTTCGCCGATACCAATATCGAGATCAGTTGGGCTGATATTTAAATCCCCCATAATCAGTACCTGAGCATCCGCTGAAAGTTGTTGCTCCAGGTATTGCTGTAGGTCAGCGTAAAAACGCTCTTTTGCTGGGAATTTTATTGGGTGATCACGGCTTTCTCCCTGAGGGAAATAACCATTAATAACAGTGAGGGGACCATTTGATGTTGCGATATCAGCCATAATAATACGGCGTTGAGCATCTTCTTCATCTGTTGGGAAGCCACGACGAACCGCTAAAGGCTCATTTTTGGTTAACAGCGCCACACCATAATGGCCTTTTTGCCCATGATAAAAAACGTGATAACCATGCTGACTGACATCCTCAAGGGGAAACATATCATCATGGACTTTCGTTTCCTGAAGGCCAATCACATCTGGTTGATGTTGCTCGATGATCGCGGCTAGTTGATGTGGTCGAGCACGTAGGCCATTGATATTAAAAGAGACAAACTTCATGGTCAGCACCGTTTATTCGATAGAAATGATTTCAGATATTAGCAGATACTGAATAAAAATGTAACGCACGGAGAAAGAATAAAGAAAGTTAATAATATTTTTGACAATAAGAATTAAATAAAGTCGTGCTAATGACTTAGGTAATAAATGTACTTATTCTTGCTGGTTTTTAATTTCTTTAAAAATATTTTAATATCTATCGTTGTGTTTTTTTAGTTAATCGTGACAGATGGTGGGAAATATGGTTTTTAAGGTGATTTGGTTATTTTTAAATGTATTAATTATAACTTTCATCATCTGTTTGATTTAAATTCAGCCCGTTATTTTCAAGGGGTAACCACAAACTAAGTTGAGGCTAAAAATATAATATTGCTTGCGTCTTGTAACTGTGGTTTGCGATTTAACCCCAAGAGTCCTGCTGTTTTATCTGCGCAGGTTAACTGATTTTGTAATGGGGTGGATAAAAAATAGTTATTAAATATCATAGAACTACGAATGGTTGTCTGTTAAAAGTATGTGTAATGTCGAGCTGTTAATAGGCAGGATTTTCCAGTTTTTTGTAAGAAATACTGCTTTACAGTGTTAATTTCTGCGCGGTCATAAATTTTTATAATTTACCTCTCAATTATTTTAAATGCAATTTATGCAATTAATTTATTTAATATTGAATAATATCTACAGCTAGCCTTGTGCATGTTTACATGCCTGTCATTTTTTTTGGATAAATTTTACGCAAAGGATTAGTGAATTATGTTTCTATCTCGAAAGTTAGAAGCCTTTATGGCCGTAGTTGAAAATGGTTCGCTGAGTAAGGCTGCAAGAGTGATGAACAGGACGACACCTCCGGTAGCTAAGTCGATAAAAGATTTTGAAAATATAATAGGGAAAAAACTGTTTAAAAGAGAGAAGTTTGGTATGAGTTTAACCAGGGATGGTGAGATTTTATATAATGATCTAAAAGATTTGTATCAGCAAGAAAAAGAAATCACAAAAAACATCTTACAGGCCATGTATCTAATGTTATCAATATTTACTACGATTGGGGTAAAAGTGAAAACTTAACGAAACTGTATAAAGAGGCAGAAAAGAATAACATTCAAGCTAATATAATTAAGTTTTATTATGAAAATATTGATGAAATCGGAGACTATGATGGTAATTCACTTATCCTTTCATCAGAAAAAATCGCCAGCGAAAGGTTTACGTTGTTAAATGAAGTGCCAGACAGTGGTTTTGGTATCTATGGGCGTAAAGATATAATAAATGAAAGTCAAGATATAATAAATATTCTACATAAAAACGTTTGGTTGTGTAACCCAACACTGTATAGAAGTGATTTCGTTAAGAATCTTGAAGAATCAGTTAAAAAACAGCATGATAAAGTTAGTGTTAGGCAGGTTGATAGCCTGGCATGCTGCTTGAATTTTATTTATTCAGGCCGATATATATGCATTACCGATTCAGTAATGGATGATTTTAACGGCGACTCAAAATTGGATTTCATAAACTTGGCCAGTTTTCAAAGCGAGAATAAATTGTATTTTTATAAGTCACGCTCACATTCAAGTGTATTAAATAGGCTTATTGAATATATTCATTCGATGGTGTAAAGCTATCTGGATTATCAGTAAGTTGTCTCGCTACGCTCGGCGCGAACCTTGTCGAAGGTTCTTACCTTCCCCGATGATAATATCTTTGATTTTTATTGTTTTTATCGAATGGGAGTATTTTTCTGAGAAATGGTGGTGGGGGAAGGATTATTCGTCACTGTGTTCCTCACCCTTCGGGCCGCCGCTGCGCGTCGTTGTCTCGCTACGCTCGGCGCGAACCTTGTCGAAGGTTCTTACCTTCCCCGATGATAATATCTTTGATTTTTATTGTTTTTATCGAACGGGAGTACTTCTGAGAGATGGTGGTGGGGGAAGGATTATTCGTCACTGTGTTCCTCACCCTTCGGGCCGCTGCTTCGCAGCGTTGTTTCGCTACGCTCGGCGCGAACCTTGTCGAAGGTTCTTACCTTCCCCGATGGTAATATCTTTGATTTTTATTGTTTTTATCGAACGGGAGTATTTCTGAGCGATGGTGGTGGGGGAAGGATTCGAACCTTCGAAGTCGATGACGGCAGATTTACAGTCTGCTCCCTTTGGCCGCTCGGGAACCCCACCACTGTATTTGTGGTTTTTGTAACTAAGATACTTGGCCGTATCTGTGGTACGAACCTTATCGAAGATTCTTACCTTCCCTTAAGTGGCTCATTTTGATTCCTAACTCTGAATCGATTTGAGACTCAAGGGTAAAAATGGTGGTGGGGGAAGGATTATTCGTCACTTCGTTCCTCACCCTTCGGGCCGCCGCTGCGCGTCGTTGTCTCGCTACGCTCGGCGCGAACCTTATCGAAGATTCTTACCTTCCCCTTAAGTGGCTCATTTTGATTCCTAACTCTGAATCGATTTGAGACTCAAGGGTAAATATGGTGGTGGGGGAAGGATTATTCGTCACTTCGTTCCTCACCCTTCGGGCCGCCGCTGCGCGTCGTTGTCTCGCTACGCTCGGCGCGAACCTTATCGAAGGTTCTTACCTTCCCCTTAAGTGGCTCATTTTGATTCCTAACGCTGAATCGACTTGAGACTCAAGGATAAAAATGGTGGTGGGGGAAGGATTCGAACCTTCGAAGTCGATGACGGCAGATTTACAGTCTGCTCCCTTTGGCCGCTCGGGAACCCCACCACTGGCCTAACCGCTTATCAAGACTGTCTTGGTAAGCGGGGCGCATCATATCAAATGAAACGCCCCTGTAAAGACTTGAAATGAAAAAAATAAGTCGTTCGGTGCTTTTTTGTTCTCAGCGATGTTTATCTGGACAAAAAACATCTGCTTATTGTGCGCTTACAGAATAACAGTACGGTTACCGTAAACAAAAACACGTTGCGCCAAAACACGATACAGGGCGCGACTCAGAACGTTCTTTTCCACATCTCGCCCGGCTCGCATCATATCCTCAGCCGTATACGAATGATCAACGTGAATAACGTCCTGCATGATGATTGGGCCTTCATCCAGACTATCGTTTACATAGTGAGCTGTGGCACCAATAATCTTCACACCTCTTTCATAAGCCTGGTGATAAGGGCGAGCGCCAATAAATGCAGGTAAGAATGAGTGGTGAATATTAATAATCTGATAAGGGAAACTCTGGACAAAGGCTGGCGTCAGCACGCGCATATATTTAGCCAGTACCACGTAGTCAGGTTGGTATTGTTCAATTTGCTCAATCAAACGTTGATCATGTTGATCTCGGGTTAGACCTTCGTGGCTGATAAGGTGGAAAGGTATATCAAAGCGCTCCACCAAATTCTGCAACGCGTCATGGTTACCAATCACTGCCGCAATTTCTACATCCAGACCACCATAAGCACTCTTCATTAATAAGTCGCCGAGGCAATGCGCCTCTTTGGTGACCATAATGACAATGCGGCGGCGCCCTGCAGTATGCAATTCACGGTTAGTGCCTTCTGGCAAAGCATCATCTAAGTCTGCCAGCAGGGTGGTATCGTTGAAAATACCTTCAAGCTCGGTACGCATGAAAAAACGACCAGTCAGATGATCAACAAATTCATTATTCTGCACGATATTTAACTGGTGCTTGTAACAAATATTGGTAATTTTTGCGATTAAGCCTTTAGCATCTGGGCATATAGTGCGTAACACTTTCTTTTGTACATTCTGGTGTGGCATAAGGTGGTAAATCCTGTCTTAACAGTATTTGATGTTATGTAAATGTTTGATGTTACGGTCAGTAATGAAACGATTTTACTGTTAATGCCCGCAGCATTTCTTATATTTTTTTCCTGAACCGCAAGGGCAGATATCATTTCTACCTACCGACGGCCGGACTCCGTCGATATAGTACCAGTGTTCTTTTATTCGAAGGAAGCGGGAACGTTCGTGCACTACGCTTATCTGTACATTGTTGGGATCTGTAAAACGAGCAATGAACTCCACAAATGCTTCGTCATCATGACTGCCAGCGGTTTGTGCGATGACGGTTAATCCATGCCAGACAGTATTGGTGAAACTTTGAATTATCCCATCTCGCCATTCTTGTGCTTTGCAGTCGGGATGCCAGGTTTTAACGAGATAATCCGCCTCCTTTTTTACATAGGCACTATAGCGTGAGCGCATCAGTATTGCAGGTTCGGTCGCGACTTGCGTGTTAAGAATATAAGGCGCACAGCATTGTTGATATTCAAAGCCGCTGCCGCATGGGCACTGTTCTGACAAAATTTCTCCGAAAAATCAATAATGCCATCGTGTTTGCTACTGAACGGTCAGCAACAGAAGAGGGCGGGTAATCCAATAGGGGGCAAATAAGGGCCCATCTTACCTAATCATGTGGAGAGGTTCAAAGTTGATAACGTTGTGCAGACTAGTTGATGGGCTAAAGTTTTGTGATGTTGCTCACAAAAATAGTTGACCGGTGTTTCATTATGGAGTAACTTAATAACTGTGATGTGTGTCACATAAAAATAATGATATTTACAGGAGCAACCCATGAAACTGATCAATAAAGTTATCGCTATGTTCGAAAAAATGAGCGTATCATTCGGTACTATCAACGGCTAATAATCCGTAATATTTCATAATATTCTGATAAGGGTCGAAATATAGTTAATAACACCATAGCCAGTGAGAGCTAAAGGTGAAATGACAGCATGTAATGCGATTATCTATTTATCGAGTGCCATATTATTAGATAATATTAAATCTTATAATTTCTCTTAACTCAGAATATTTACTCTGAATAGTCACTATTATAGTGGCTATTTTGCTTTTTTATATAGAAAATCAAAACAATAAAATTCAAAATAGCAACGGTTACCAAGTAGCTGAGTGCTACCTCTCTATTTTACCTTTCACTGAGTACTACTCGTCAATTTTTTTACCCTATATAGGCTAAGTGGATCGTATTGATAACAACCAAATGCCGACGTAAGTTCAAAATCCAACCGCTGGTATAATTTTACCGCTACAGGTTGATGAATTCCTGATTCCAAATAAAAACATTTAAATTCAAACAGATGGAATTATAGAGCAACGCAGTCCCTAACATTGATGCGATACCAATACCTCGACTGTCAGGTTTTTTTTCTGAACCATACTCTCAATTGACTCTACATGGTTGCTGTCAGCCGGGTAGCGTGATTCTTGATAGGCATCTAATTGAGTAATTAATGTAATAAGATCTCGATTAAACAGATCGGTTTGGCATATTTCGATATTTACTGTATATCCCTCGGCTTTAACCCTATATCTTAGTAATGATATGTAAACTATTTGTATCAATTCACCAGAAGGATAAATGTTCACTATAGTTCAATCAGTAAGATTATAACGCGGGCTTGGGAATATGAGCTTTTCCTCTGAGTGACAGCTACTTTGTAGCCGTTTGCGTTAAGAAATATGCGGCAGTGCCGATAACAAGATTAGAATCGACCTTATTTTGTCGAGCGGTAAAGTGCCCAATTGATCGGAAATGGACGAAATAAAATGAGAAAAATTAAGATTGGACTGGCTCTTGGTGCGGGGGCTGCGAAGGGATGGGCACATATCGGGGTGATCAACGCACTGGAAGAGATGGGTGTTAAAATCGATGTTGTTGCTGGTTGTTCGGTTGGTGCGTTGGTTGGTGCAGCGTATGCCAGTGATCATATTAATATCATGGAACGCTGGGTCCGTTCGTTTAAGTATTGGGATGTTATTCGATTGATGGATTTCTCCTGGCGTCGTGGTGGATTACTGCGGGGGGAGCGGGTTTTTAATGCAGTCAATCAAATAATTGAAGTGCAGGATATCGCTGAATGCAAGTTACCCTTTGGTTCTGTCGTAACCAATTTAACCACAGGCCGTGAGTTATGGCTTACTGAGGGGGACATTAAGCAGGCTATTAGGGCCTCATGCAGTATGCCTGGATTGTTTTCCCCTGTTTGGTTCGGCGGTTATTGGTTGGTTGATGGCGCAGTAGTCAATCCTGTTCCTGTTTCTCTGGCAAGAGCGATGGGCGCTGACGTCGTGATTGCTGTTGATTTGCAACATGATGCGCATTTGGTCCGGCAAGATCTGTTTTCCTCTCAATTATCCCCTGAAGGCAAACCCGCAGATATGCCCGCGAGTTGGCATCGGCGCTTGACAGCACGAATAACCAATATGTCTGGTAGCACAACAATGGCCGTTCCCAGTGCCATGGAGATAATGTCTACATCAATACAGGTGTTAGAGAACAGGTTAAAACGCAATCGGATGGCGGGGGATCCTCCAGATGTGTTGATCCAGCCCTACTGCCCACAAATATCAATGCTGGATTTCCATCGTGCCGATGAAGCAATTGCCGCTGGGCACTTGGCGGTGGAGAAGAAAATTGAACAGTTAAGCCCTTTGATAAGGGGTTGATGAATCATCAATGTATGTCCGTAAAGTAGTACGTAACAATTTCAGTCAAGCATAAACAATCATTTTGAGCCACTATTACCTTAAGGTTAGCAAGAGAAGCAGTGCATGGAAAAACCATTAGCAGGTAAGAATATTTTAGTCGTCGAGGACGAAACGGTCTTCCGTACAGTAATCACGGAATTTTTAAAATCACTCGGCGCGATGGTCCAGCAGGCAGGAAATGGCCTGGAGGCGCTAGCGCAGATTAAGGTCCAATCACCGGACTTGATACTTTGTGATCTTGCCATGCCTAAGATGGGAGGAATTGAGTTTGTTGAGCGTTTACTCGCTCAAGGAGTGAATATCCCTATTTTAGTTATATCGGCCACTGATAAGATGACTGACATTGCTAAGGTTATGCGTCTGGGGGTTAAAGATGTGCTGCTAAAGCCAATCGTGGATTTGAATCGATTACGTGAAGCAGTGCTGGCTTGTCTTTATCCCTTACTGTTTACATCCCATGCGATTGAGGAAACAGAACTTATTCAAGATTGGGAAGCGTTACGCAAGAATCCTCATGATGCTGCGCAGTTACTCAAGCAATTACAACCTCCAGCACAGCAAACCATTGCGCGGTGTCGGGTAAATTACCGGCAATTAACCATGGTCGAGCAGCCAGGGTTAGTGCTTGATATTGCCGCATTGTCAGATAAGGATTTGGCTTTTTATTGTCTGGATGTTACGCGTGCCGGAGATAACGGTGTTTTAGCCGCATTATTATTACGAGTATTGTTTAACGGAATTCTTCAAGAGCACTTGGCACACCAACAGCAGCGCTTACCGCAGATGTCAACGTTACTCAAACAGGTAAACCAACTATTAAGGCGTACCCATTTGGATGGGCAATTTCCTTTGCTCGTTGGTTATTATCATGTGGAGTATAAAAATTTGATTTTGGTTTCGGCAGGCCTGCATGCGAACGTTAGCGCGGGTAAAAATCAGATTCAACTTAGTAATGGTGTGCCTTTAGGTACGTTAAAAACAGCACATCTAAATCAAATTAGTCAGCGCTGTGAATCATGGCAATGTCAGGTATGGGGGGGAGGAAGTCGTTTAAGGTTGATGCTTTCAGCCGCTGAATAGTTCATGTTTTGAAAATACTACTCAATAAATAGTTCATGTAACTAATGTATTTCTCTCACTTGTTTGCCGCTAAAACCCCCAAAGTATAAATGGTTCTATAACGAATCTGCGAAATAAACCTCATTTGTTTCAATCAATGATTATGACAGAGAAGTAAGAAATATCGGTTGATATACTTTCTTCCTTGCTTTTGTCTGAAAATTTCCAGGCAACTTTTATTACTTGCTGGCAATAAGGTTGACTACCTCAGGCTAAATTAAGGTTAGTTCCTTATAATGGTTGTAGGTATGTCCCTTATCGAATTTCAACTCGAGGATTGATTGAATGAAAGTGACAGTTTTTGGTATTGGTTATGTAGGGCTTGTTCAGGCGGCAGTGCTTGCCGAAGTTGGTCATGATGTCCTATGTATCGATATCGATGCAAACAAGGTTGCTGATTTACAAAAAGGCCGTGTCGCTATTTTTGAACCAGGATTAGCACCACTGGTAAAAGAAAACTTCGACGAGGGTCGGCTTCGGTTTTCAACAGATGCGGCAGCAGGCGTTGCACATAGTACCATTCAGTTTATTGCTGTTGGTACACCTCCTGATGAGGATGGCGCAGCTGACCTTAAATATGTGTTGGAGGTCGCCAGTACCATTGCAAAATATATGGATGCGCCAAAAGTTATTATCGATAAATCAACCGTACCGGTGGGTACGGCGGATCAAGTGCAGCAACGGGTGAAAACGATTTTACAGCAGCGGGGGCAGGATATTGCATTCAATGTGGTATCGAATCCCGAATTTTTAAAAGAAGGTGCAGCAGTTGCTGACTGCAAGCGCCCTGAACGTATCGTTATTGGGATTGATAGTAATGACAATGGTGTCATCGATTTAATTAGTGAACTATACGAACCATTCAACAGAAATCATGACCGCATGATAATTATGGATGTTCGCAGTGCAGAATTGACCAAATATGCAGCAAACGGTATGTTGGCAACAAAAATCAGTTTCATGAATGAAATTGCTAATATTGCTGAACGATTAGGCGCAGATATCGAAAAAGTACGGCAAGGCATTGGTTCAGACTCGCGCATTGGTTACCATTTTATTTATTCTGGCTGTGGCTATGGCGGTTCCTGTTTCCCAAAAGATATCCAGGCATTAATTCGTACCGCCGAAAATTGCGGCTATCAACCACAGTTATTGCGTGCGGTGGAGCAAATCAATAACGAACAGAAGTGTAAGTTAACTGAATTTATTCAGTATCATTTTGATTCGCAGCTTGCAGGAAAAACATTTGCACTCTGGGGGTTGGCATTCAAACCCAATACTGATGACATGCGTGAGGCTCCCAGTCGGATTCTGATGGAAGCCTTATGGCGTGCTGGCGCTATTGTTCAAGCTTATGATCCAGAGGCAATGGATGAAGCACAGCGCATTTATGGTGCAAGGGATGACCTAAGATTAATGGGCACGAAAGAATCGGCGCTACAGGGAGCCGATGCTCTGATTATTTGTACTGAGTGGCAGAATTTTAGAGCGCCTGACTTTGATATGATCAAACTTCGATTAAAACAGCCAGTTATCTTTGATGGGCGTAATTTGTACGATCCTGAGCGATTAAATAGCCGGGGCTTTACCTATTATGGGATTGGTCGCGGTAGCTCGATTAATCGAGCGTAATAAGCGTCGAAGATGATTTTATGTGTGAGCGCAAAACAAAATTAGTTTCTGTTTTGTGCTCAATTCTCATGCAGAGCGGCAGCACAACCTTTTCACGTCACGATTCTCAGATATCACAATATTATGGGGAATTTAGTCAGTTATATCGATTGTTGTATTGCTATAAATTAGCAGAGCATTCTTATAGCTTTACAAACAGAGTGATAACTAAGGGTTATTTATCGAATACGATATGTTTAGGCCAGTTGCTCTCTGCCAATTGTATGTTAATGCTGCAATCGCATTGGTGAGCATTTCAACTGTGATTGTTGGATAAGATATCATTGCTGGGTAACATAGAGGCAAAAAAATACCCCCCGTATAATAGGAGGGCATTTTTATCATAATAGTAAATTAACTAATACTATTACAGCAGGAAATCATCCAATGATTTACCTTCGTCTTCAATGGCTTTCTTAATCACTGCTGGAGTGCGGCCTTGGCCTGTCCAGGTTTTAGTTTCGCCATTTTCGTCTACATACTTATATTTAGCTGGGCGTGCAGCACGCTTAGCTTTAGTAGTAGCTTTAGTTGCACTCATAGTATGCAGCAGTTCATTTGGGTCAATACCGTCTGCAATTAGCATTTCACGGTACTGAGCCAATTTACGTGTGCGTTCTTCAATTTCAGCTTGTACTTGAGAATCTTCTTCGCGGCGTTCGTTAACGACCACTTCAAGTTTCTCCAGCATTTCTTCTAAAGTTTCAAGAGTGCATTCACGTGATTGTGCACGCAGAGTACGGATGTTGTTAAGAATCTTTAACGCTTCGCTCATTGTCCTGGTCTCAAATTATAATTGGTGGGGGGGCGTCTGGATAATAATAGAGTGCTATTTTAATTTCTGCAATAGCCAATTTGATTAGCATCCTCGAATTTACGTATTTTATTAGCGAAAAGTTGCTGCTTGCTACTAATAAGCGATAGCTACTTGTTATTCTCTGTAGTGTTTTTAACGGAAAAGTTCATTTTGCTCGCTAATGACACTACATGAGAACATGATTTTCTCACTAAGTTATAAGTTTGCTTTATATCAATAAAGCGGAAATAGGCGACTTATCACTCTGGCATGAGCAATAACGGATCATGTCAAAAAGTGCGATAACGATATAGTTGTGATGAAAGATTGAGTAAGGAAAAAACAGGCTGTATTGGATTTGTCAGGTTATGACAATATTTGTTATCACTATTTTACGAATTAACCATGCCCATACATTACTTGTATCATTAATGAACCAATTGCCGTGTACCTTGGCAAACCCTATCGCCAGGTTGGGGGGCTAATCCGGTTAATGTTCAAGCGAAATGTGTTTGCTGTACCAATATTGTGAGATTGGTCATGTAATGAACCTAATAATAGCAAGGAGTTTCAAATGAAAGTGCCAGCAACTACATTAGCGCTTTCATTACTTAATATAGAAAACAGTAATATAGCGCCGTAGTCTGCTCATCGTAACATCTGAATTTATGATAAACTTGCTGTTCGTTGTCATTGTGACCATTTATTATACCATTGGAGTTACGGGCCCATGGCTCAACTTTATTTTTATTACTCTGCGATGAATGCAGGGAAATCCACCGCGCTGTTACAATCCTCATATAACTACCAAGAGCGGGGTATGCGTACCTTGGTGTTTACAGCAGAGATAGATAATCGCTTTGGGGTAGGGACCGTAAGTTCGCGCATTGGTCTGTCCTCGCATGCGCTGCTTTATAATAGTGAAACCCCACTATTATCTATTATCGCCGCTGAGCATCAGGACAAAACCGTTCATTGTATTTTACTCGACGAATGCCAGTTTTTGACCAAAGAGCAAGTTCAGCAATTGTGTCAGGTAGTGGATGAACTGCATATCCCGGTATTGTGCTACGGTTTGCGTACCGATTTTCTTGGCGAATTGTTCCCCGGTAGCAAGTATTTGTTATCATGGGCTGACAAATTGGTTGAACTGAAAACAATCTGTCATTGTGGCCGTAAAGCAAACATGGTGTTGCGTTTAGATGAACAGGGCAGAGCGGTGCACGATGGCGAACAAGTCGTTATTGGTGGCAACGAAAGCTATGTTTCTGTTTGTCGCCGCCACTATAAAGAAGCAATTAAAGCCGCCTGCCTCCAACATCCTTCTTAGATACTCATTATCCACAAAGGATACCCCACGGGATTTCTTATTGAAGCTGTGGGGTAGCCAGCCTCTTACTGCGTTCGCGCCATACGCGGCCATACAGCTTAACACCATGCATTTATACTGGGTAATAAGCTTCAGCCTAATGCTATATCCCATGCTGAGTCTATATAGGGGTTTTATCGCTTCATTTCTTCAATTCGAATAAATAGACAGAACATAACGACGGTGATGTTAAATTTCTAAACAATTGTGGATGCATGGCATGACATTTAACTTATTAAACGCCGTTAGCGGGGGTTGGTAGCGGCATAGTAAGCCTTACAGCGAAGAAACCAGGGGATTGGATACGCTATCCGTGGAGGCCAGCTACAGAGGTTTGAGCGAGCATATGCGGAATATCATTATGTGTGATTATAAAAAGAAACCCCCAACAGCAATGGCCATTGGGGGCTATATCTTCCGTTGCAAACCCCAGCAGACAGTGGGGTTTACACCTTAAGATTACTTCTTAGCTTTCTTTTCAGCTTTTGCTGCTGGAGCTGCTGTAACAGCAACCTCTTCACGGTCAAGTTCTTCGCTAAATTCACGGCCGTAATAAGTATCCATCAGAATCTGTTTCAGCTCAGAGATCAGTGGGTAACGTGGGTTAGCACCGGTACACTGGTCATCAAATGCATCTTCAGACAGTTTGTCTACTTTAGCCAAGAAGTCAGCTTCCTGAACGCCCGCTTCACGAATTGACGCAGGGATACCTAATTCCGCTTTGATTTCATCTAACCAAGTCAGCAATTTCTGAATTTTCTGCGCAGTACGGTCGCCCGGTGCACTCAGACCCAGATGGTCTGCAACTTCAGCATAACGACGACGCGCTTGTGGGCGGTCATATTGGCTGAAAGCAGTCTGCTTCGTTGGGTTGTCATTCGCGTTATAGCGAATAACGTTAGAAATCAACATGGCGTTTGCCAAGCCGTGCGGGATATGGAACTCAGAACCCAGTTTATGGGCCATTGAGTGACAGACACCCAAGAAGGCGTTAGCAAACGCGATACCAGCGATGGTCGCGGCATTGTGTACACGCTCACGAGCTACTGGGTTCTTAGCCCCTTCATTATAGCTGGCTGGCAGGAATTCTTTCAGCAGTTTCAGCGCTTGCAGAGCCTGACCGTCAGAATATTCATTTGCCAATACAGAAACATAGGCTTCCAGCGCATGGGTTACTGCATCCAGACCACCGAAGGCACACAGTGACTTAGGCATATTCATAACCAGGTTGGCATCAACGATTGCCATATCTGGAGTCAATGCGTAGTCAGCCAATGGATACTTCTGACCTGTTGCATCGTCGGTGACGACTGCAAATGGAGTCACTTCTGAACCAGTACCTGATGTAGTGGTTACAGCGATCATTTTCGCTTTCACACCCATTTTCGGGAACTTGTAAATACGTTTACGGATATCCATAAAGCGTAATGCCAGTTCTTCGAAGTGGGTTTCAGGGTGTTCGTACATAACCCACATAATTTTGGCAGCATCCATCGGTGAACCACCACCCAGCGCGATAATTACGTCTGGTTTGAAGGAGTTCATCTGCTCTGCACCTTTGCGCACGATGCTCAGGGTAGGGTCTGCTTCAACTTCAAAGAAGACTTCAGTTTCGATACCGTGAGATTTCAGCACACTGGTGATTTGATCGGCATAACCGTTGTTGAACAGGTAGCGGTCAGTCACGATGAAGGCACGTTTTGCACCGTCAGTTGCCACTTCTTCCAGCGCGATTGGCAGAGAGCCACGGCGGAAGTAAATAGATTTCGGTAGTTTATGCCACAACATGTTTTCTGCTCGCTTAGCCACAGTTTTCTTGTTGATCAAGTGTTTCGGCCCAACGTTTTCAGAGATGGAGTTACCACCCCATGAACCACAACCCAGCGTCAGAGATGGCGCTACTTTGAAGTTGTACAGGTCACCGATACCACCATGAGAGGCAGGGGTGTTAATAAGAATTCGGGCGGTTTTCATTTTATCGCCGAAATACTTAACGCGTGCAGGTTGGTTATCCTGGTCGGTGTACAGGCAAGATGTATGGCCGATACCACCCATTTCTACCAGTTTTTCCGCTTTATCAACCGCGTCTTCAAAACTCTTCGCACGATACATCGCTAAGGTAGGCGACAGTTTTTCGTGAGCAAAAGGTTCTGACTCGTCAACAACCTTAACTTCACCGATAAGAATTTTGGTGTTGCTAGGAACTTTAATACCTGCCATTTCAGCAATTTTAGTTGCTGGCTGACCAACGATAGCTGCGTTTAGGCCGCCATTTTTCAGGATGATATCCTGAACCGCTTTCAGCTCTTTACCTTGTAACAGGTAGCCGCCATGAGAAGAGAAGCGCTCACGGACTGCATCGTAGGCTGAATCAACCACGATGATAGACTGCTCAGACGCACAAATCACACCGTTATCAAAGGTTTTAGACATCAGGATAGATGCAACAACACGTTTGATATCAGCGGTTTCGTCGACCACTACAGGGGTGTTACCAGCGCCAACACCGATAGCCGGTTTACCCGAACTGTAAGCTGCTTTAACCATGCCTGGACCACCGGTTGCCAGAATCAAGTTAATGTCAGGGTGGTGCATCAATTGGTTAGACAACTCAACTGTTGGCGCATCAATCCAACCAATAATATCTGCTGGCGCACCTGCGGCGATAGCGGCTTGAAGCACGATATCTGCGGCTTTATTGGTTGCGTCTTTAGCACGTGGGTGTGGAGAGAATACGATACCGTTACGCGTTTTCAGGCTAATTAATGCCTTGAAAATAGCGGTAGAAGTCGGGTTAGTTGTTGGTACGATACCGCAGATTAAACCAATAGGTTCAGCGATAGTAATAGTACCGAAGGTTTTATCTTCTTCTAAAATGCCACAAGTCTTTTCATCTTTGTAAGCATTGTAGATGTATTCAGAAGCAAAGTGGTTCTTGATCACTTTATCTTCAACAATACCCATACCTGATTCCTCTACAGCCAGTTTGGCCAAGGGAATACGGGCATCCGCTGCAGCCAAAGCTGCGGCACGGAAGATTTTATCAACCTGCTCTTGAGTAAAGTTGGCATACTCGCGCTGGGCTTTCTTGACGCGTGCTACTAGCTCGTTAAGTTCAGCGACATTCGTTACAGCCATAATGCTCTCCTGATAATGTTAAACTCTTTTAGTAAATGAGCTGTTGAAGCAACTAGTATAGACAGGCTCTAGTATGCCGTAAGGTCAAATAGAGATAGTTTTATAGCTTACTTTCTCATTTTTTACCGCTGATTTACTGAAAGAGCTTCTGTTTCATTAGAAATAAGGTGGGCGGGGAAATGCCAATTTCAACCTTTATACGCTATTTCTCAGTGAACTTACTCTCGACCACTGCTCAGAGCTTAACTATTCTTAGGTATGTTTTTCGTGATTTATATCACAAAATCGGCAAGCTGACACCATTCAGCAATTATTTGTTGATAGTAATTATCATTAACACGAATAAATTGATAATTCATGACGTTAAAGCTTCATTAACGCCACAGGGCATTAACAAGAGTTATCATTTTAAGCGGTAAAATTTAGTCTTCTATAAATGCTGCTTTATTACATAGATTCCTGCGACTAATTCTATTACATTAGCGCGCACACCTGTAGATGGGGGCCTTAAGGGTAATTTTTAGTGAAAAGAACTGCGGTGAAATGCTTGAATAATGTGGGTGCAATTCTGCATGTTAACGACATTATTTTTGTCGCAAATTTTCCAGGCTCGGGCCATAAGATGTGTTGTCCTGGGGCATTAAGTTATAATGGCCTGTTATCTGTGTCGTTTTTATCAGCAATTGCGCGGAGTGATGTGTGAGTCAATCATTGTTGGACCTTTCAGGTTACATCAAGTTTTTTGTTGGCTTATTTGCGCTGGTGAACCCGGTTGGCATATTGCCGGTATTTATCAGTATGACCAGCTATCAGGCGGCAGCGGGGCGGGATAAAACCAACCTGACAGCTAATCTGTCAGTGGCGATTATCTTATGGATATCCTTGTTTTTAGGGGATGCCATCCTGAAAATTTTCGGTATTTCCATCGACTCGTTCCGTATTGCTGGTGGGATACTGGTGGTCAGCATTGCGATGTCGATGATCAGCGGTAAACTCGGTGAGGATAAGCAGAACAAGCAGGAAAAAACCGAAACTGCGGTTCGTGAAAGTATCGGTGTTGTCCCACTCGCATTGCCGTTGATGGCGGGGCCAGGAGCGATCAGTTCCACAATTGTTTGGAGCTCCCGCTACCATAGTTGGCAAAATTTGTTGGGATTGACGCTAGCGGTGGCCTTGTTTGCCTTCTGTTGCTGGCTGCTGTTCCGGGCGGCGCCACTGCTGGTCCGGTTGCTAGGGCAAACTGGTATTAACGTTATAACGCGTATTATGGGGTTATTGTTGATGGCTCTGGGCATCGAGTTTATTGTTACAGGCATCAAAGCGATTTTCCCCGGATTGCTTTAATCCATCCCCACATCCCGCAGTATGGAGGCTACCCGTGTGTTACTGGTGGCCTTTTTCGTTTTTCCAGCCTGATATTTAAATCATAAAGCATTAATTTGGTGCGAATAATGTATTAATTTTAATCTGTTGCACTTAAATAATGCAATAAAAGCCATTCTATATAACTAATTTAGCTTAAGGCCTATTTGTTCATCTTTAATGAATCACCCATTGCCCGGTAGCGTGAATTAAACACCCGAGTTGTTGTTAAAATGCTCACATCATTCTGTAGAGCTTGTGCGGAATTTATCTAGATGTTATTAGTGATTACACCGCAATGATTAGATGTTTATTCTGACATTGGTGCTAATGTTAACTTTATGTTTCTAGAACGGTTTTTTAGACATTTTTTTTGACGTGAATTTAAACTTCAACCCAATATAATTTAATAAAATCATATTGTTATCTTGTCTTTGGCTGGCAAAGTTAGTTAGCTACTATCGTTAGCTACTCGGTAGAAAAGAGAATTACTTAACATTTCTGTAAAATTTATTGGCGTCAGATTTCGGGTTCTGTTAGTTTTCGGACAACTCTGTGATAAGAGATATCTTATTTTTTAATAAAACTAAACTGAATTTTAATTTTTGGAATAGTTATTGCTAGTCGTTGTTGGTAGCCGATTGACATAAACCTTGAGAAAAACATCACCAAATCTCGTAAAAGGCGGTTTGAAATGCAAATAAAGTTTACGCGACGACCACTGGCAATAATTGGCACTGTGTTGGGTTTGTCATTTTCGGCTGTATCGATGGCGGCGGCAGTTCCGGCCGGTGTGATATTAGCTACAGATCAAAGCATTACCATTAATAATGGTTCTGAGGTCGCCTCATTAGACCCCCATAAGGTCGAAGGTATCCCTGAAACCAATATTATTCTGAATCTATTAGAAGGCCTGGTAAGCAATGATGCCACTGGACATATTATTCCAGCCGTTGCAACTCGTTGGGACAATGAAGGTTTTAAGGTCTGGACTTTCCATTTGCGTGACAACGCCGTGTGGAGTGATGGTACTCCGGTCACCGCGCAGGATTTTGTCTATAGTTGGCAGCGCTTGGCTAACCCAAAAGTGGGTTCACCTTATGCCAGTTATTTGCAGTATGCCCAAATTGAGAATGTCGACGAGGTATTGAAAGGCACCAAAAAGCCGGATGAGTTAGGTGTTAAGGCATTAGATGCCAAAACGTTGCAAGTTACCTTGACGCAACCCGTGCCTTATTTTATCAGCATGTTATCCCACACCTCGATGAAGCCAGTTAAGCGTGAGGTCGTTGAAAAGTATGGTGATAAATGGACTCTGCCACAAAACTTTATTAGCAATGGCGCTTTTCAGTTAAAAGATTGGGTAGTTAATGAGCGGATTGTGCTGGAACGTAGTCCGACTTACTGGAATAACAAAGAAACGGTTATCAACAAAGCGACCTTTTTACCGATAACGTCGGAAGTCAGTGATATTAATCGCTATCGCAGTGGTGAAATCGATATTACCAACAGCGCAATACCCCCTAATTTATTTGCCAAAATGAAAAAGGATCTGCCATCGCAGGTTCATATCAGCCCATATCTCTGTACTTTCTATTACGAAATTAATAATAAAAAACCACCATTTACCGACGCCAGAGTAAGAACGGCAATTAAGTTAACGCTGGATCGTGACATCATCGCAACGAAGATTATGGGGCAAGGGCAGATTCCTGCGTATGGCTTTACCCCGACATTTACCGATGGCGGCAATTTCGCCTTGCCAGAATGGTCCAACTGGACTCAAGAACAACGCAATGCTGAGGCGAAAAAAGTGCTCGCCGAAGCCGGTTTCAATGCCCAAAATCCCTTAAAGTTTACATTGCTCTATAACACCTCAGATCAAAACAAGCAGCAGGCTATTGCCGCTGCATCTATGTGGCAGAAAAACCTGGGTGCTACCGTCACTTTACAGAATCAAGAATGGAAAACCTCATTAGAAAGCCGCCATCAAGGGCAGTTTGATGTTGCCAGAGCAACCTGGTGTGGTGACTACAACGAGCCGACTGCTTTTCTGAATATGCTGCTGTCTGATAGTAGCAACAATACTTTCTTCTATAAAAATCCTGAATTCGATGCGCTGTTAGCAAAAACGCTGACCATGCCGAATGCCACTGCGCGCACTGCTTTGTATCAAGAGGCTGAGAATTTACTGGATAAAGATTCTGCGCTGGTGCCGGTTTATTATCGAGTGAGTGTCCGTCTTATCCGGCCAACCGTCGGTGGATTTACGGGTAAAGATCCACAAGACTTAGTGGACTTAAAAAATCTTTATATTCGCAAGTTGTAGAAAAGTTGAGCAATAAAACGCTATGGCAGTAAAACAATCTTATATGCCAATTGTTCACAACCGAGAGTCGCTGTGGCGTGGCAGTAAATAAGAATATAGACAAGATAATAGGGGTGTATAGCACAGCACCGATTTTAGTCTGATGCTAATACATATAGGGCATTACATGGCCGGGTTCGTTCCCCGTGCAATGTGATTTAAAGATACCTTTTAAAGGTGAGGCTTGCTCAGTTTCTGAGCGACGCAATAATAAAATCTGGAGTAGATATCAGCATGACCAACATCACAAAGAAAACTTTCCTGGCCGCAGGCATTGCTGCTGCTATGGGTATGATGGCTGTAGGGAATACTTTTGCAGCCAATGTGCCAGCAGGTGTCCAACTGGCTGAGAAACAAGTTTTAGTTCGTAATAACGGCTCAGAACCTCAGTCATTGGATCCGCATAAAATTGAGGGTGTGCCAGAATCTAATATATCGCGCGATTTGCTGGAAGGGTTGGTCGTTAACGATCCAAACGGCAAGATTTTGCCTGGTGTAGCTGAAAGTTGGGATAATAAGGATTTTAAAGTCTGGACTTTCCATCTGCGTAAAGATGCTAAATGGTCAAATGGTGACCCTGTAACGGCACAAGATTTCGTTTATAGCTGGCAACGACTGGCAGACCCTAAAACAGTTTCTCCTTATGCCAGTTATGTACAATATGCTCATATCGCGAATATCGACGATATTATTAGCGGTAAAAAATCACCTGATGCCTTGGGTGTAAAAGCGTTAGATGACCATACGTTGGAAGTCACGCTGACTGAACCTGTTCCTTATTTGGATAAACTGTTAGCTCACCCCTCTATGTCCCCGGTGAATAAAACCGTGGTTGAGAAGTTTGGTGAGAAGTGGACTCAGCCACAGAGCTTTGTCGGTAATGGTGCCTATAAATTAAAAGATTGGACCGTTAACGAACGTATTGTGTTAGAACGCAGCCCGACCTATTGGGATAATGCTAAAACGGTTATCAATCAGGTTACTTACCTGCCAATCTCGTCTGAAGTGACTGATGTTAACCGCTACCGTAGCGGCGAGATCGACATGACCTATAACAACATGCCGATTGAATTATTCCAGAAACTGAAAAAAGAGATCCCACAAGAAGTTCATGTTGACCCATATCTGTGTACTTATTATTACGAAATCAATAACCAAAAAGCGCCATTCACCGATGCACGCGTTCGTGAAGCACTAAAACTGGGCATGGATCGCGATATCATCGTGAACAAAGTGAAAAACCAAGGTGATTTACCTGCCTATGGTTTTACGCCGCCATATACCAGTGGCGCTGAATTAACACCACCAGAATGGTTTGGCTGGACTCAGGAAAAACGTAATGAAGTGGCTAAGAAGTTACTGGCTGAAGCGGGTTATACACAAGATAAACCACTGAAGTTCAATCTGTTATACAACACTTCTGATTTGCACAAAAAGCTGGCTATTGCTGCGGCCTCTATCTGGAAGAAAAATCTGGGCGTTGACGTTAAGCTGGAAAATCAGGAATGGAAAACCTTCCTTGATACCCGCCATCAAGGGACTTTCGATGTCGCGCGTGCTGGCTGGTGTGCCGACTATAACGAACCGTCTTCATTCCTGAATATGATGCTATCTGACAGCAGTAATAACACCGTACATTATAAAAGCCCGGCATTTGACAAGCTGATCCAAGATACGCTGAAAGTTAAATCCGAAAAAGAGCGCGCAGGTTTGTATCAGCAAGCTGAAGTATTGCTGGATAAAGATTCTGCTATTGTGCCGTTGTTCTATTATGTTAATGCCCGTTTAGTTAAACCTTATGTCGGTGGATATACCGGTAAAGACCCACTGGATAATATGCACGTTAAAGATCTGTATATTATCAAGCACTAATATATTAAGGGCAGCCGCTGCATCAGCGTGTTGCCCTTTTTGTTTTGATAATATCTACCCAGAGTAGTTGGTATGACAGGGTCGGCAACCAGCGAACGAAGGGGATAAAGTGCAGTAAAAGGCTAAAGGTACAGGCAATGTTAAAATTTATTCTACGCCGCTGTCTGGAAGCGATTCCGACACTGTTCATTTTGATAACCATTTCATTTTTTATGATGCGTCTCGCCCCAGGAAGTCCCTTTACCGGCGAACGTAATCTTCCTCCAGAAGTTATGGCCAATATTGAGGCGAAATATCACCTCAATGACCCCGTCTATAAGCAGTATTTCAATTACTTGGGTCAACTTGCGCACGGCGATCTTGGGCCTTCGTTTAAATATAAAGATTACACCGTGAACGATCTGGTTTCTGCATCGTTTCCTGTTTCGGCAAAGCTTGGTTTTGCCGCATTTATACTCGCAGTCGTGTTAGGTGTGAGTGCCGGTGTTATTGCGGCATTGAATCAAAATACCAAATGGGACTATACGGTAATGGGATTTGCCATGACCGGAGTGGTCATTCCAAGTTTTGTGGTAGCTCCTTTATTGGTGTTGGTCTTTGCCATTATATTGAAATGGTTACCGGGTGGCGGTTGGAATGGCGGATCACCAAAATATATTATTTTACCGATGGTCGCGTTGTCGCTGGCTTATATCGCCAGTATTGCGCGTATCACACGCGGATCAATGATTGAAATTCTCCACTCTAACTTTATCCGCACGGCGCGAGCGAAGGGATTGCCACTGCGAACCATTGTATTCCGTCATGCACTGAAACCTGCATTGCTGCCGGTGTTGTCCTACATGGGACCTGCGTTTGTTGGGATTATTACTGGCTCGATGGTTATTGAAACCATTTTTGGTTTGCCGGGCATTGGTCAGTTGTTTGTCAACGGGGCGTTAAACCGCGATTACTCTTTGGTGCTGAGTTTGACCATTTTAGTCGGCGCTTTGACTATTTTATTCAACGCGATTGTTGACGTGCTGTATGCCGTTATCGATCCTAAAATCCGTTACTAGCACTGGAGCACGCCAATTATGTTGAGCAATAAAAATAGCGAAGCTCTGGAAGTTTTCAGTGAAAAACTGGAAGTTGAAGGGCGCAGCCTTTGGCAGGATGCCCGCCGCCGTTTTATTCATAACCGCGCGGCGATCACCAGTTTGGTGATCCTGATGTTAATTACCTTATTTGTTATTCTGGCCCCCATGTTGGCGCAGTTTACCTATTCGGATACGGACTGGGGCATGATGTCAGCCGCCCCCAATATTGAGTCCGGGCACTATTTCGGTACCGATTCCTCAGGTCGCGATCTGTTAGTTCGTGTTGCTATCGGTGGTCGAATTTCATTGATGGTGGGGGTGGCTGCGGCTTTGGTTGCCGTGGTTGTTGGCACCTTATATGGTTCGTTATCGGGGTATCTCGGTGGGAAAATTGATTCACTGATGATGCGCCTGCTGGAAATTCTTAACTCATTCCCCTTTATGTTCTTCGTTATTCTGCTGGTGACCTTCTTTGGCCAGAATATTCTATTGATATTTGTGGCAATCGGCATGGTGTCCTGGCTGGATATGGCGCGTATTGTGCGCGGGCAAACATTAAGTCTAAAACGGAAAGAATTCATTGAAGCAGCAGTAGTTGGTGGTGTTTCCACTCGCAACATCGTATTACGCCATATTGTTCCGAACGTTCTGGGTGTGGTGGTGGTGTACGCTTCGTTACTGGTTCCTAGCATGATTTTGTTTGAATCCTTCTTGAGTTTCCTTGGGTTAGGCACACAAGAACCTTTGAGTAGCTGGGGTGCATTGCTCAGTGATGGTGCTAACTCCATGGAAGTGTCGCCGTGGTTACTGATGTTCCCTGCCGGTTTCCTGGTAGTGACTTTGTTCTGTTTCAACTTTATCGGCGATGGCTTGCGTGATGCCCTCGATCCGAAAGATCGCTGAGGAGTAGCACTATGACGACTATTGATAATCGGTCTGCTGTTCAGCAATCTGCATTGTTGGCGCAAGATATACTGCTGGATGTAAAAGATTTAACCGTGACTTTCGGCACGCCAGACGGTGATGTGACCGCAGTTAACGCCCTTAATTTTGACCTGCGTGCTGGCGAAACATTAGGCATTGTAGGGGAATCTGGATCTGGTAAATCACAAACCGCTTTTGCATTGATGGGGTTGTTGGCCAGTAATGGCCGGATCGGGGGGTCTGCAAAGTTTAATGGCCGTGAAATCTTAAATCTGCCAGAAAAACAATTGAACCGCTTACGGGCTGAGGAAATCTCGATGATATTCCAAGACCCAATGACCTCTCTGAACCCGTATATGCGCGTCGGTGAGCAGTTAATGGAAGTGCTGCAACTGCATAAAAAGATGAGCAAAAGCGAAGCATTCGAAGAGTCGATCCGTATGCTTGATGCGGTAAAAATGCCGGAAGCGCGTAAGCGCATGCGCATGTATCCCCATGAGTTCTCTGGTGGTATGCGTCAGCGGGTAATGATTGCGATGGCGCTGTTGTGCCGCCCTAAATTATTGATTGCCGATGAGCCAACAACCGCACTTGATGTAACCGTTCAGGCGCAAATCATGACTTTGCTGAATGAGCTGAAGCATGAGTTCAATACTGCAATCATTATGATCACCCATGACCTTGGCGTCGTTGCGGGGATCTGCAATAAAGTTCTGGTGATGTATGCAGGGCGAACTATGGAGTATGGTCAGGCTCGCGATGTGTTTTATCACCCAAGCCACCCTTATTCTATTGGTTTGCTGAATGCTGTTCCTCGTCTTGATGCTGAAGGCGAATCTCTCATGACGATACCGGGTAATCCGCCGAATTTATTACGCTTGCCTAAAGGTTGCCCATTCCAGCCGCGTTGCCAATATGCAATGGATCGCTGCGGAGTTGCTCCGGCATTGGAGCATTTTGGTGAAGGCCGTTTACGTGCCTGCTATAAGCCAGTGGGGGAATTAGTATGAATGTCATGACTGAGAAGAAAGTATTGCTAGAAGTGGCTGATCTGAAAGTTCATTTTGATATTCATGATGGCAAACAATGGTTCTGGCAGCCAGCGAAAACACTAAAAGCCGTTGATGGTGTAACACTGCGCTTGTATGAAGGCGAAACCTTAGGTGTGGTCGGCGAGTCTGGATGTGGCAAATCAACATTCGCCCGCGCCATTATTGGTTTGGTGAAAGCGACCAGTGGCAGTGTGGCATGGTTAGGTAAAGACTTGCTGAGCCTGAGTGATGCGCAATGGCGTGAGACCCGTAGCGATATTCAGATGATATTCCAGGACCCGCTGGCGTCATTAAACCCGCGAATGACCATCGGTGAAATCATCGCTGAGCCGCTGCGGACTTATCATCCCAAAATGCCGCGTCAGGAAGTCAAAGATAAAGTTAAAGCCATGATGCTGAAGGTTGGCTTGTTACCTAACCTAATCAACCGTTATCCTCACGAGTTTTCGGGGGGGCAGTGCCAGCGTATTGGTATTGCCCGGGCATTGATTCTTGAACCTAAACTGGTGATTTGTGACGAACCGGTTTCTGCACTTGATGTATCAATTCAGGCGCAAGTGGTGAACTTGTTGCAGCAATTGCAGCGTGAAATGGGGTTATCACTGATTTTTATTGCCCATGATCTGGCGGTGGTAAAACACATTTCTGACCGGGTGTTGGTGATGTACTTGGGCCATGCAGTAGAGTTGGGAACCTATGATGAGGTTTACCATAATCCGCAGCATCCGTACACCAAGGCGCTGATGTCGGCGGTACCTATTCCTGATCCTGACAAAGAAAGGGCGAAAGTGATCCAGTTGTTAGAGGGGGAGCTACCTTCACCAATTAACCCGCCATCAGGCTGTGTATTTCGTACTCGTTGCCCCATCGCCGGGCCAGAGTGCGCGAAAACCCGCCCACTATTAGAGGGCAGCTTCCGCCATGCGGTATCTTGTCTGAAAGTTGATCCGCTATAGCATGCGCTGAGTGATCGCCCAATAGCAAAATCCCCGCCAGAGAACTGACGGGGATTTTTGTCATTACAGCATTAACAGCCATGGGGTAAAGGGGGTATGACGATCACTCTTTCCACAAAATATGGCAAAGCTTATGGTCTTTTTCACGGCACAAGAGAACACGCGCAAACACATCATTAATCTCTTCACCATCACTATCAGCAAGACCAATAACAACTTCGGCAAAAAAATCAGGGTTTACATCAAAATCGACATGTTCCTGCCAATCTTCGGCTGGGTCAAATAACTCTGCACCGCCACGCTCTTCAAACTGAAGGTTAAACAACAAGATATCCGCTGGGTCAAGGTTGTCACCCGCCAGCTCCAGAAAGATATCGTAAGCCTGTTCCAGTGTTTCATCTTCAGTCAGGCGGTTATTGAGATCCATTAAGCTTGGCTCTTGTCTGTTCTGGTCCATTTGCCGATTCCCATTTGTTATTTGCAGATTGCGCTCATTAAAACATTCTCTATGCAGCTTTTACAATTATTATGCTATCTGAAGTCAATAACTCAGAGAATCTACAATTTGATGGCCCTGCGGCCTAAGTTACTTACAGTAACGGACTGAAAAAGTAGAATAATCGTTCAGTAACGCGGTGCCAGAGAGGGCGCTTATTCCATAATTCACCATCTAACAACACCGAGCGGGCAATGTAATCGTCTTGAACTTGTGCCAAATCTGCACCAAAACCATCATCATCAATGACCAGCGTGATTTCAAAGTTCAACCATAAGCTGCGCATATCCAGATTGACCGTTCCAACCAAACTCAGTTGGCCGTCGACCAGCACACTTTTGCTGTGCAACAGCCCGCCTTCAAACTGATAAACTTTAACGCCCGCTTCCAACAATTCAGAGAAGAATGCTCGGCTTGCCCAGCGGACCATCATCGAGTCGTTATCTCGAGGAACAATAATGCTGACATCAACTCCACGCTGCGCTGCGGTACAGATGGCATGTAGCAGGTCATCACTAGGCACGAAATACGGTGTCGTCATGATGAGCTGCTCACGGGCGGCATATACCGCCATTAATAAGGCCTGGTGAATCATTTCCTCAGGGAAACCAGGACCAGAGGCGATAACCTGGATGGTATGGCCGCTCTCTTCCTCAAATGGCATGATATTCGCATCAGGTGCCGGAGGCAGAATGCGTTTGCCGGTTTCAATTTCCCAGTCACAGGCATACACAATACCTATGGTGGTAGCCACCGGGCCTTCCATTCTGGCCATCATATCGATCCATTGACCCACGCCAGCATCTTGCTTGAAAAAGCGAGGATCAACCATATTCATGCTACCGGTATAAGCAACATAATTATCAATCAACACGACTTTGCGGTGTTGGCGTAAATCCATTCGGCGCAGAAATACCCGGAATACATTAACTTTGAGTGCTTCGACTACTTCAATTCCCGCATTGCGCATCATAGCCGGATAGGGGGTGCGGAAGAATTGCTGGCTACCGGCAGAGTCCAGCATCAGTCTGCAATGGACACCTCGCCGTGCTGCAGCCATTAAGGATTCGGCGACCTGATCAACCAAGCCACCTGGTTGCCAGATATAAAACACCATCTCGATGTTGTGACGGGCCAGTTCAATATCACGCACCAGCGCTTTTAATGTGTCATCGGTGGTGGTTAATAACTGTAATTGATTACCTTTAACGCCACTGATGCCTTGGCGGCGTTCACATAATTGAAATAGTGGGGTGGCGACCTCGCTATTTGAAGTGGCAAAAATATGCTGGCAGTCTTTCAATTCACTAAGCCAGCGGGCGGTGGAAGGCCACATCGCTTTTGCACGCTCAGCGCGGCGCTTGCCCAAATGAAGCTCACCAAACGACAGATAAGCAATTATCCCAACCAATGGCAGAATATAAATAACCAGTAGCCATGCCATGGCCGAAGGAACGGCTCTGCGTTTCATCAGAATACGCAATGTAACCCCGGCAATAAGCAACCAATAGCCAAAAACTGAGAGCCAACTGATTACGGTATAAAATGTTGTCATAAGGGCGGAAGTCCTGTTCACAAACGGTCACTAAAGAGTGTACGCACAGTATTGCAAAGGCGAAACCTTTAATCAGAGATATTACTGGATAAAATCTTTTAAGCTAAAGGACTTGCAACGGTAAATTAAACATTTAACGGTATTATTTTGATCTTCTCACACTGAGATACACCGGCTATTTAGGCTAAACCCACGATTTTGCCGCGCAGCGACTTGGCTCAAGAGATGAATGGTTTATAATAGCCCAGTTCTCAGCTTTGGAAGAAATGTTTCATGAGACGGAGTAAGAATGAGGTGGGCCGCTGGCGTATGCTGCGGCAAAATCAGCGCCGAAGAAATCGCTGGCTTGAAGGGCAATCACGGCGCTATCGCCATATCTATTGTGTCAGGCAACTCCACGAGCATCAGCATCGTAGGGCGTTATTGTTCACTGTGGCTTATGAATGGTAGTTCACTGTGATGGTAATAAAAACAGTCTCTTTATGAGGCTGTTTTTGTTTTCATCTCCACCAATTCCCAGCTTTTATTAACTTTTTACTACAGGAAATCTCATATTACACACGTTGCTACTGGATTATTCCTGATGAACTTGTCAATAATTTGTTGCCTG
This sequence comes from Yersinia sp. FDAARGOS_228, assembly GCF_002073315.2. Lineage (NCBI taxonomy): Bacteria > Pseudomonadati > Pseudomonadota > Gammaproteobacteria > Enterobacterales > Yersiniaceae > Yersinia > Yersinia sp. FDAARGOS_228. Next base: position 3,301,062 of record NZ_CP020409.2, on the reverse strand, counting down.
CGTTAAAATCTAGAATGATATTTTCCACTTAAAATATCGTTTTTGTTCGAAGAAAAATCACTCATATCCTAAATTATCAAAATGCGATAATTCTGATGTTACTATTAATAATAAAAGGTGCACAATAATACTTTATAAGTTTATTTCACATCAGAATGACATCGCGCTACCCTATATATTAGGCCGCTTCGTTCTAATCGTTCAGTTTCAGGGGTGTTACTGTTCGGTTGTTCGATGCGGCCATTCCGCTATGAAATAAATGATTATGAAATAATAATCTTAGTCATTATCATGATTGAGTAACACTTTCTTATCTATCAATGGGTTGTTCGTTTTTGTTGCTTCTTTTAGCGATTTCTTATATCGTTTTTAGTGATCAATAATAAAAAATTGATCAATTTTATCAATTGATCAATACTGCTGTTCTAATCAAATAAAAGGGTTTTACTGTGGATAGCAGGCTAAACATTGCAGTTGATTGCACTTTTATCTGTGAACCAGTTTACCGGCAGAACGGTAAGTTATTTGCTGTGGAATTATTGAGTCGTTTCACAACGGCCTCTTTTAAATCGCCTATTTATACCGAGCGTTTCCTCCATCAACTTAATGCTCAGATGAAGGCTAAACTGCTACTTGACCAATTATGTGCAGTAAAAACACAGCAGGAATGGTTTATTGACCAACAAATAATACTCTCAATTAATATAGATTTTGATATGGCCCAAGCGGTGCTGTATGACGAGGAAGTCATCTCATTATTAGCTATGATGCCTTTTATCCGGCTGGAGATAATGGAGAGCTTCCCCAATCTCAGTGATGGGCCAAAGAACACATTATTAAGTAAGTTGGCTGAACGATACTCGCTGTGGCTGGACGACTTTGGTAGTGGCAATGCTCACCTGGCTGCGGCTGCCAGTGGTTTCTTTGAATGTGTCAAGATTGATAAGCATTTTTTCTGGCAATGGGGAGGGAGTGTCACGTTTGATAATTTGCTTATCCAACTACGTGAACACTGCCAGTATGTGATAGTTGAAGGGGTAGAAACCCACCAGCAACTTACTCAACTATCTGACCAGGGAGTGGATGCCATGCAAGGTTACCTATTTAGTTCATTTTCATTGAGTGAGGTGAATAAGTTATCACTCGGATAATTTCAGATTTTGCCGATAGGACATCAACTTAGGGTGCTTTTGCTGCGAATATCACAGTTATATGCGGCAGATGAGCGGATGATAAAGTCCCTATTTCAGTAAAGGCTATAGTTCATGTCTCAATATAAATTAGCTAAAACAGTATTCTTCGGGGATTTAAAAGTCAGCACTGCACTTTATAAGTACGAGATTTATTGTGAAGAATCTGAGCTGATATATCATGCTGCTATTTATTGTGAGCAAGTCATTGCTGCTGGCAAACACACTTATTCGGTTTGGGTAAGAAAAGACCATATGATTTTAAAGGCACCGGCGCATATGTTGGATAAAGCTGTTGATGCATGCGAAGAGCACTGGCTTAAACACTACAAAGCCTGATGAGCGTAGCCTTAGATCATCTGTTTTAAATAACAGCATAAATCAAATACGCCTGTGTTCAGGCGTATGATCACGTTAGGTACTGTTCACGACCACATCAGAAAATTACCTACTGAGTTAATCAAATAACTCTGACAGGAAACTTTTCTTTTTGTAGTGCTTAGGCTTTGAATATCCGTGATTATCGCGATCGTGTTCACGGTCTCTGGCGTCAGTGTATGGTGCTGATGTTGATGTCGGTGTACTTTCAACTGATTTTTCAATGATTTTATCTAGCTCGCCACGATCCAGCCATACACCACGGCAGTTCGGGCAGTAATCGATCTCAATGCTTTTACGTTCAGACATCACCAGTTGGGTATCTTTGCATACTGGACACTGCATAGTCTTCATCTCCGCATTTAACAAAAATGACTTAACGTCACGATAGAAAAATCGATATGTGATTAGACAATGATTCTCAGTAATTATAAGTAAAGATAATTAAATACATGTAATAACCCGATGGGGAACGTATATTCAACCTGAGTTGCCTATGGCTGAATATACGTCACAAACTTGTCGTGATTCAGAATACCCGTTTATAGGGTTTTACAATAACCGACTGATACACGCCAGCGGCAATATAAGGGTCTTGCTCCGCCCAACGCTCGGCCTCTGGTTGCGATGTAAATTCGGCAATAACAGTAGATCCTGTAAATCCGGCGGCACCAGGGTCTGCACTATCAATTGCAGGGTTTGGGCCTGCGGTCAGTAAACGCCCTTGATCCTGCAATGCTTGCAGGCGGGCCAGATGTGCAGGGCGAACAGATAAGCGCTTCTCCAGCGAATCAGGAACATCAGTTGCAAAGATTATATAAAGCATGTTTCACCTTTAAAATTATCATACCCGCCATACTGCAAGCTGCATGTGTGTTGACTGCCTTCCTGCAACTCGAATTATTTAGGGTATATACTTCAATATGATGGTTTGTACTCGGTGTGCCATAACACCATGTTCTACCCATAAATTCAATAATATGCGGGAATGTCACCAACCCTGGTTAGCAGACGAATACACCGGTAGTTAATAATGGAATAGAATGATAACTAAGCGTAAATGGAAAGTGTTATTCCGTTAATATTGCCGTTTAAAGCATCATTTAAGGCTGTTGAGGAAGATTGTTTGCGGTTGCTTATTGAATATGATTGCTATTTGCATTTACACTTAGCTGCATTAGAGGACATTGAATTATTATGCAGCTAAATAAATTTTTCTTGGGTCGTCGGCTTACATGGCCAATCGCATTTTCAGTTGGTTTACATGGTAGCGTAATTGCAGCTCTGCTGTACGTTTCAGTAGAGCAAATGAAAATACAACCTGAAATAGAGGATGCGCCGCTTGCCGTTACGATGGTTAATATAGCCACCTTTGCTGCGCCACAACCTGCGGCGGCAGAGCCACAGGTTGAACCTGAATCTGAAAAGATTGAAGAGGCACCGCCAGAGCCTGAAGTGCTGCCTGAGCCTGTTGCTGTCCCCATTCCTGAACCGGTGAAGCCAAAACCGAAACCTAAGCCGAAACCGGTAAAAAAAGAAGTTAAAAAGCCGGAAGTGAAGAAGACCGAGGCACCACCGGATGACAAACCGTTCAAATCTGATGAGCCAGCACTGGTTGCCAATAATGCGCCGGTAAAAGCAGCGCCGAAAGCGTCAGTGCCGGGTGCATCAACCACTGCCGGGCCAAAAGCCTTAAGTAAGGCAAAGCCAACTTATCCGGCAAGGGCACTGGCTTTGGGTGTCGAAGGGCAGGTTAAGGTTCAATACGATATTGACGAAAATGGCCGTGTCACTAATGTGCGTGTTTTGGAAGCGACGCCGCGTAATACCTTTGAGCGTGAGGTGAAGCAAGTGATGCGTAAGTGGCGATTTGAAGCGGTTGCCGCTAAAGATTATGTCACCACCATCGTATTCAAAATCGGTGGCAATATGGAAATGAATTAAGGTTATTAGGGTATTGGTGATTGAATAACCGGTAAATACCGTAATAAGAAAAGGGTCGCTCTTATGCAAGGCGACCCTTTTTTGCGTCAGGACAAACTCGGTCAGCGGTTATTGCGTCGCGCCAACTTCGAAATTCCCTCTACCACTCGGCAAGGCGCGGGCCTTACCCGCATCATCTACAGCGACATAGGTAAATACCGCTTCAGTGGCACGGTAGCGCTGCCCGATTGGCTCAGAAGAGACCTTTTTCACCCAGACTTCAATATTGATAGTAATTGAGCTACGACCGGTTTTAATACAGCGGGCATAGCAACAAACCACATCACCAACAGCGACCGGCTTGAGGAAGGTCATGCCATCAACCCGTACCGTGACAACTCGCCCCTGAGCTATCTCTTTAGCTTGAATGGCACCGCCGATATCCATTTGTGACATTAACCAACCGCCAAATATATCTCCATTTGCATTGGTATCGGCTGGCATTGCCAGGGTACGAAGTACCAATTCACCGTTAGGTAATGATTGCTCACCGCGAGGTGATAATTGTTCTTGAGTCATCTCTGCCTACTTCTAAAAGTAAATCTATTCACCTGGAATGGCTCACTGAAATTTCAATAAGCATAAAATATACCAACGTCATTGAGGCCCCTGCGGTGTTGCCTGCCTGTGGCCTCAATGATGTTGGGGGGTATTATTTAAATTATGACTTTTTCTGTTCTTCCGGCATATGTCGGTAAATATAAACGCCGCTGATCAATGTGAATATCAGGGTGAGTGCGGTTAAACCAAAGACTTTAAAGTTTACCCAAATATCTTGCGGTAACCAGAACGCGACATAAATGTTTAGCAGGCCGCAGGCCAAGAAGAACAGCGCCCATGACATATTCAGTGTTGACCATACCGCATCTGGTAGCGTTAGCTCTTTCCCCAGCATGCGCTGAATCAAGGGTTTTTTCATGACCCATTGGCTTACTAATAAAGCCACGGCGAACAGCGCATATAACACTGTCACTTTCCATTTAATGAATAAGTCACTGTGGAATGTAAGCGTCAAAGTACCGAATACCAGCACCATAACTGCGGTAACTAACGTCATCTTTTCTACTTTACGATACTTAAGCCAAGTAAAGGCTAACGCGAGTAATGTTGCGACAATCAGCGCCCCTGAGGCGACAAAAATGTCGTACATCTTGTAGAAAATAAAAAATACGACTAACGGAAGAAAATCTAAAAGTTGCTTCATGAATCAATCCATCATTTGTACACAGCCCGACTATACCGGATTCAGTGAGGTGAGGGTACCAGCGCTAAAACGCTATTATCCTTAATTATCTATCGGAATGCGCGCTCTGCCAGTGGAATTTGCAGAAACTTACGATAAACAAGTAACAGATTTTGTCAGCATATTGCCAGTAGTGCGTTAACCCAGCATGATAAGTAATAAATATTGGGTTAGGGTGTGTGGAGTCGCTATGCAGAAAAAAACACTGCGGTATTGGATGCCGGGTTTGACCCAATTGATGGCATATGAACGCGACTGGCTCAAACCAGATGTCAGGGCTGGCCTATCCGTGGCTGCCGTCGCATTACCTATCGCTATTGCTTATGCTGAGCTGACCGGTGTTAGTGCCGCCGTCGGCTTGTATTCATGTATTTTACCGATGATTGCCTACGCTTTTTTTGGTTCATCGCGGCAATTAATCGTCGGGCCTGATGCGGCGACTTGTGCGGTGATTGCCGCCGTGGTTGCGCCACTGGCGGCGGGGAATAGTGAAGTTCACTGGCAACTCACCATCATGATGACATTAATGATGGGCACATGGTGTCTGGTGGCCAGTCGTTTCAAGTTGGGGGCTTTGGCTGATCTATTATCACGACCAATATTGACCGGGTTACTTAATGGGGTAGCAGTTACCATTATTGTCGATCAGCTAGGTAAGGTTTTTGGTTTTATGACCCGACCACCGCAACTGATTGAGCGGGTACTGGCGCTACCCCATAACTTAATTAACAGCCATTTGCCCACGGTCGCTATTTCGCTACTGACCTTTGTGGTGTTGTATGGCGTTAAGTGGTTACGGCCCAACTGGCCTGCGCCGCTGCTGGCAATTGTCATTGCGACCTTTGTTTCCTGGGCTGCCAATATGCAGCAATTTGGTGTGGCGGTGGTAGGGGGGTTCGATGGGGGCTTGCCAATGGTGCATTGGCCTGATTTCCAGCCAGGCTTGCTGCGCGATATGGTTATTCCTGCACTTAACCTGGCAGTGGTCAGTTTTGTCAGTATGATGCTGACCGCCCGTAGTTTTGCCGCCAAAAATGGTTATGAGGTTGATGCCGATGTAGAACTGCGCGCATTGGGGATTACCAACATTGTTTCCGCGTTATCGCAAGGTTTTGCTATCAGTGGGGCCAGTACCCGCACTGCAGTGAATGACGCCAATAATGGCAAAAGCCAGTTGGTTTCTATTATTGCTGCGTTGATGATTGCGATGGTATTGCTATTTTTAACCCGACCGCTGCAATTTATTCCGATCGCCGCATTGGGCGTGGTGCTGATTTATGCTGCCTGGTCGCTGCTGGGGTTCAGGAGTTTATGGCAATTACGTAAACGTAATTCTCAGGCTTTCTATTTGGCGATATTTACTTTCGTCAGCGTAGTATTGGTCGGCGTGATTAGTGGTATCGGATTGGCGGTTCTGTTGGGGCTATTGCAGTTCTTGCGCACAGTTTTTCGCCCAACAGAGCAACTGTTAGGCGTTAATGCTGATGGGATGATCCATTCAATGCGCAGTGGCAATGGGATCAAATCGGTACCCGGCGTGATGATTTACCGCTTTAACTCACCTCTGACCTATTTCAATGTGGCGTATTTTAAGCGGCGGATTTTGAATTTGGTTGATAGCACACCACATCCAGCGGACTGGGTGGTTATTGACGCCGTTGCCAGCTTTACCTATGCCGATATCAGTGTACTGTCGGCGATTGATGAACTTAAACGTGACCTAAAACAACGTAATATTAAGTTGATACTGGCCGGTCGGCGCACCGAGTTGACGCGCTGGTTCCGAATTAATCGCTTGAAAAGCCAGGATAATGATCTGATCCTGGTGCCTGATCTCTACTTGGCACTAAAACTGATCCAAAGTAAGCAACGGGTGGCAGAGAAACAGGAAGCAGAGATAACTGCGGAGCCTGAAATTAGCTGATAGGCATAGAGCATTAGATAAGCAAAAAGGGCCGTAATGGCCCTTTTTGTTTTTATCTGAAGGGGTATTTATTCCGCTGGAGTTGCAGGGCGCAGCAACATATATAAACGGAACAGATACACCAGTAGTAATGCGGAAACCAGATTACTAAGTGCGCTTAAAATAATCGTCGCAATCGGTGTTGGCAAAATAGTCAGGTGGCTGACCAGATACAACAGAATCAGTTTAGCGGCTATCCACAGCATCATAGCGGGTACGATTAATCGCACATTGGCAAAGGCCAATTTGATACTGACTCTTATTGCAGAGAAAACTCCCATTTTCTCTGTGGTCACGATAATCGGTGAGAGTGATAACGCGACAGCAATGACCACGCCAGGCACGATAAATATTGTTAATCCTAATTGAATCAACAAGGTACCGATAAACATCAGCAACAGTAAACGTGGCAAGATCGGTACTGAAATACCAATAGCTTGCAAGGCACTGACCCGGCGGCCCATCGATACCATAGAAATCAGGGTTAGCATTCCACCGACTAATAACACGTTACCGACTAAGGCAGAAAAGGTCGCCGCAGCAGAGACTTTCAGCAGTACCATCTGCTGCTCTGGTGTCATCTGCGAGACTATCTCACTGATGCTGACACTTGCGGATGACGCAATATCACTGTCCGCAGCACTTAAAATACCCAGTTGTTCAGCATCAGGGATAAATGCTTGGTTCAGCATGACGGTAATGAACGCAGTCAGCAAAGCCAGCAGCAGGATTGCTGGCAGTTGATTACGTAAAAAGTTAAAACTGTCACGGTATAAACTGTTCGCCGTGATAGGCATGAAAGCTCCTTGAGATCGAAAAAATAGCGCTAGCCGATGATTATACCTTGTTATGGGGCGCTGTGGGATCCTGTCATTAATCTAGCTGTGATTTCTTCTAATCTGATTACCTCGAAGTTATCAATAGGTAACGGCGGTAACCCATAGCGTGCGCGGGCGCGATCACAGTGCGGATTATGAATCCCGGCATCTCCTGACCGTTCAAATTCATGGCAGGGGGATGGGCGGTCACTATAAATTGAACAGGAAACAACGTGACCGACTTCGCCCTGAAGTGCACTGCAACGGGGGGATTTACAGTTAGTGCCGGACATACAACTGATAAAGGGCGTGACTTGTTCGGTCATGGCATCGGGCACTGTACCGCCTCCCTCTTTGGCTTCAGCCCAATAGAACGACACTCTAAAATAGGCGCAACAAGCGCCACAATTTTCACACGGATTAATTTTAGCGCTCATCTTGAATCTACTGCTCCTTACAAAGTAAACAGCCAACCGATCGCGATTTCACACATACAACATCCAAGCATAGCAGCATGACAACGGTTCTATTTTTCAGCAATGGGCGTTAGCACTATTTGCCCCAAAGTGGCTTTTATGATCCAGATCAATTTCAACGTTATTAAGGAATTAAATAACCTTACATAAAATAGGATTTATTTAATTTGTTACCAAAGATGTGATCCCGATTGGATCATGAATACTCATTTATGGGTATATTTTGTCCGCGAATAAACCTACAAATGGAATGGATAATGAAAAAAGTCACTTTGGCATTGTTAGCTGTAGCAGCTCTGGCTCCCACTGCGGCAAGCGCGCATCAAGCAGGCGATTATATTTTCCGGGCAGGGACAGCAACTGTCAGACCAAATGCCGGGTCTGATGATGTACTAGGTTACGGTTCCTTCAAAGCGGATAACAATACTCAGTTGGGCCTGACTTTCAGCTATCTGGTTACTGATAACATCGGTGTAGAACTTTTGGCAGCCACACCGTTCCGCCATAAAATTGGTCTGGAGGCAACCGGTACTATTGCTGAAGTTAAGCAATTGCCACCAACCTTAATGGCGCAATACTATTTCCGCGATAAACAAGACAAACTGCGCCCGTACCTGGGTATCGGCCTGAACTACACCACCTTCTTTGATGAGAAATTCAACAACACAGGGCAAGGTGCCGGTTTGACGGATTTAAGTGTTAAAGATTCGTGGGGTATTGCCGGGCAAGCGGGTATGGACTACATGGTCAGTGAAAACTGGATGCTGAATATGTCGGTCTGGTGGATAAATATCGAAACTGACGTGAAATTTAAACAAAATGGTCAGGAACATAGTATCAATACCCGTCTTGATCCATGGGTGTTTATGTTTGGCGCGGGCTATCGTTTCTAATTACCCTTCGCTCTTGCCGCTGCAGGGGTGTTGGCTGCGCTCACTTACCCGAATCACTGACCTGAGTCAGCTCATCGGGATGCGTTTGCTGGCCGCCTACCTGCAACGGCAATAACTTTGGGTAATAGCTTTCGCTCTTGCCACTGCAGGGGTGTTGGCTGCGCTCATTTACTCGAATCACTGACCTGAGTCAGCTCATCGGGATGTGTTTGTTGGCCGCCTGCCTGCAACGGCAATAACTTTGGGTAATAGCTTTCGCTCTTGCCGCTGCAGGGGTGTTGGCTGCGCTCACTTACCCGAATCACTGACCTGAGTCAGCTCATCGGGATGCGTTTGCTGGCCGCCTACCTGCAACGGCAATACCTTTTGAGGAATCTCTGATGTGATTGCGGGGGGGCCTGCAAAGGAGGCGCGCAAAGCGCCTCCGATAAGGGGATTATTTGATTTGCATCTTATCACTAACAGATTTCACCCCTGGTACGGTACGGGTGATCTGTACTGCACGGTTTGCATCCTGACGCGAACTAACAAAGCCGCTTAACTGGACCCGCCCTTTAAAGGTCTCAACACTGACTTCAGTAGATTTAAGATTCTTCTCAGCCAGCAACGCCGATTTTACCTTGGTGGTCACCACGGTATCATCCAGGTAGCCACCGGTGCCTTCTGATTTTGGGGTTGGTGCACAGGCCGCTACTGCCATGGCCATGATTACTGCGATACACAAAGCTGAAAGGGTCTTAAAAAGCTTCATAATTACTCTCCATGTTTACCAATGTCTTAACTGAACATGACGAAAAAAATAACTTGTCGAAAGCGCAATTAATTCATATTAACGTCGTATTACTGATCACTCATAGCATCCTAAATGTAAAGAAATGCTTAACGTGTTACATAATTATTGGTTATGAATGATGTTTATTCAAATTTGCAGCAGATATATAGCGTGGCAGGCGAGAATTTCGAGCGAATATAGCGCCTGATTTGAACGGGTAATCAGGCGCTGATAGTGAAATTAACGGCGAGTCGCCGCTTTCATTTCGGTCACAAAACGGGACAATTGGGCCAACATCTCTGCGGGCTGTGAGACATTGTTTTCAATGATTTTTACAATTGCGGAGCCAGAAATTGCCCCGGCAGCACCTGCTGCCAGGCTGGTTTTCACTTGTTCCGGCTCTGAAATACCAAAACCTTGCAGTGCTGGGGCGGCATGGTACTCACGCAGTTTATCAATCAGATGATTCAGCGGAAGGTGGCCATGATTCTCAGCACCAGTGACACCTGCGCGTGACAGTAAGTAGGTGTAACCACGGCCATGAGAGGCTATCTCGCGCAGTAAATCATCGTCCGCATTTGGCGGGCAAATAAAGATAGGCGCGATGCCGTGGCGCAGTGCCGCTGCGCGGAACGGGGCTGACTCTTCAAACGGTACGTCAGCAATGAGCACTGAATCGACACCGACAGCAGCACAACGCTGGTAGAAACTATCAATTCCATTGTGGAATACCAGATTCGCATACATCAGTAGACCAATGGGAATAGTAGGGTGTTTTTTGCGGATTTCTGCCAGCATCTCAAAGCAGATACCGGGCGTCACGCCAGCGGCAAACGCACGCAATGCTGCATTTTGAATGGTTGGGCCATCAGCCAACGGATCAGAGAATGGAATACCTAACTCCAACGCATCTGCACCCGCCGCAATTAATGTATCAATAATGTCTAAAGATAGAGCAGGTGTTGGATCACCTAACTGTACGAAGGGAACAAATGCACCTTCTTTTTTTGCTGCCAACTGATTGAAAAGCTGCTGATAACGCTCCATTAAATCTCTCCCCGTGCTTTCAGAATATCGTGAACGGTGAAAATGTCTTTATCACCGCGCCCGGACAGATTCACTACCAATATCTGTTCTTTTTCCGGCGACGCTTTAATCATTTTTAAGGCATGAGCCAAGGCATGGGAGGATTCCAGCGCTGGAATAATCCCTTCTTTGCATGACAGTGCTTTAAAGGCATCTAATGCTTCGTCATCGGTAACGGAAACATAATCAGCACGACCAATACTATTTAAATAGGCATGCTGTGGCCCTACGGATGGGAAGTCTAACCCGGCAGAAATAGAGTAGGACTCTTCGATTTGACCGTCACTGGTCTGCATCATCGGCGATTTCATACCGAAGTAGATACCCACTTTACCGTGCTTGAGTGGAGCGCCATGCTGGCCGGTTTCAATACCCAGCCCTGCCGGTTCAACGCCAATCAGACCAACACCTGGCTCATCGATAAAATCAGCAAACATACCAATCGCATTCGAACCACCACCTACGCATGCCAGTACCGCATCCGGCAGGCGGCCTTCTCGGGCTAACATCTGCGCTTTGGTTTCTTCGCCGATCATCCGTTGGAATTCACGCACGATAGTCGGGTAAGGGTGTGGGCCTGCTGCGGTTCCCAACATATAGTGGGCGGTTTCGTAGCTGCCAGACCAATCGCGCAGTGCTTCATTACAGGCATCTTTCAAGGTGGAAGAACCGCTGTGCACCGGGATCACTTCAGCCCCCATCAGGCGCATACGGAACACGTTTGGTGACTGGCGCTCAATGTCTTTGGCACCCATATAAATACGGCATTTCAAGCCGAGCAGGGCGCAAGCCAGTGCTGAAGCCACCCCATGTTGACCTGCGCCGGTTTCCGCAATGATTTCGGTTTTACCCATGCGTTTGGCCAATAAAGCCTGACCCAGAACCTGATTGGTTTTGTGCGCGCCGCCGTGCAACAGGTCTTCACGTTTCAGATATAACTTGGTTTTTGTCCCGGCGGTCAAATTCTGACACAGGGTTAGTGCGGTCGGGCGACCAGCATAGTTCTTTAACAGATCTTGAAATGCTGCCTGGAACTCAGGGTCCAGTTGAGCACTGACAAAAGCCTCTTCCAGTTGCTTCAATGCTGGCATCAAAATCTGCGGCACATACATGCCACCGAACTCGCCAAAATAAGGATTAAGTGTGGTCATTTTTCTGTCCTATGGGGTTACTAAAGTGTGTCCATGAATAAAGTTAGCCAGCAAAATCATCCATCAGTAAGCGCGTAACGTCTGGAAAACAGCGGCGATCAGTTGTGGATCTTTGATGCCGGGGGCACTTTCTACACCGGAGTTGAAATCAAGACCGGCACAACCCAGTTGGGCTGCTGCACAACAGTTGTCAGCACTTAACCCACCCGCCAGCAGCACATTATCCAGCGGTTGACCGGCCAATAATGACCAATCAAAGCGTTGACCAGTGCCACCGTTGCCGTGGTCCAACACATAACGCTCGACATGCTGTAAGTTGCGTTGCGGCACGGCATCGTCAACACGCAGCGCCCGCCAAATTTGGCAACTGGCCGGCAGTATCGCCCGCAGTTGATTGATATAGCTCTGATCCTCTTGCCCGTGCAATTGCACTGCTGTTAGCGACAGCCGCTCGGCTGTTTGCTGCACGGTTTCAATTTTGGCATCACGGAATACCCCGACATACTTCAATGGTGCTCCGCTAATAACAGTACGTGCTTTGGCAATATCGACATAACGCGGCGAACTGCCAACAAAGATCAAGCCACCATAGACGGCACCTGCGTGATAAGCCGCCGCGGCGTCTTGAGCGCGGGTCAGACCGCAGACTTTATTTTCACCCAATAACACGCGGCGCACGGCAGCGTTGAGATCAGGTTCAGACATCAACGCACTGCCAATCAGGAACCCATTGGCAAAATGGCTCAGTTCACGCACCTGTTGGTAATTGTTAATGCCCGATTCACTAATGACCGTGACACCTTTTGGTAGCCGTGGAGCCAGTTCGCGGGTGCGATCAAGGCTTATCGACAAGTCGCGCAGATCCCGATTATTAATACCGACCACTTTGGCACCCAATGCAATAGCACGATCCAGCTCTTTAGCGTTACTGGCCTCGGTCAACACCCCCATATTCAGGCTGTGTGCTACGGCGGCCAGTTGGCGATAACGGTCATCATCAAGCACCGATAACATCAGTAAAATGGCGTCTGCCTGATAAAACCGCGCTAATTGAATCTGGTAGGCGTCGATAATAAAGTCTTTACACAGCACTGGCTGAGTGACGGCTGCGCTGACGAGTGGCAAGAAGTCAAAGCTGCCTTGGAAGTACTTCTCATCGGTTAATACCGAGATGGCCGACGCATAATTTTTATACACAGCCGCAATATCAGCCGGATTAAAGTTTTCGCGAATAACCCCTTTGGACGGGGATGCTTTCTTACATTCCAGGATAAAAACGGTCTTACTGCCTTGCAGCGCGTGATAAAAGTCGCGCTGGCTCAGGGTGATATCGTTTTGAAAGCTAGCCAGAGGCTGTTGCAATTTCCGCGCGGCAACCCAGATTTCCTTATCGTGCACAATGTTGTGGAGCACGGTTTTATTAAGCCCAGTTTCCTGCATGATTTATCCTCTCGCCGCCAGAGCGGTAACACGATCAAAAGCCTGACCGCTGTGAATCATTTCCAATGCCTGCTGCGCGTTATGGCGCAGGTTTTCCTGACCGTGCAACTTCAGCAATAACGCCACGTTAGCCGCCACGGCTGCGGCGTGTGCCGGTTCACCTTTACCTTGTAACAACCGTGCTAAAATGTCACGGTTTTCTTCCGGTGCGCCGCCTTGTAACGCGCCAAGTGGATAGCGGTTCAGACCAAAATCTTCCGGTGCCAATTCATAGCTTTCGATGCTGCCGTTATTCAGCTCAGCAACCTGAGTCGGTGCATGAATTGCCACTTCATCCATTCCGCCACCGTGCACCACTGCGGCACGTTGGTAACCCAACACTTGCAGGGTTTGCGCGATAGGTAATACCAACTCAGGGCTGTAAACACCAATCAGCGCCAACGGCGGGCGAGCCGGGTTAATTAATGGCCCCAACACATTAAACAGGGTGCGGGTCTTCAACTGTTGGCGAACCGGCATCGCGTGGCGAAAGCCAGTGTGATACTGCGGTGCAAACAAGAAGCAAACCCCTAACTCATCCAATGCTAATCTCGATTGCTCCGCGCTCATGTCCAGGCGAATACCAAATGCGGCCAGCAAGTCTGATGAACCTGAACGGCTGGAAACACTGCGATTGCCATGCTTGGCGACTTTTACGCCGCAACTGGCGGCAACAAAGGCGCTGGCAGTAGAGATATTAATACTGTTAGTACCATCCCCCCCGGTACCAACGATATCGGCGAACAGGTAATCCGGGCGCGGGAAGGGCTGTGCATCCGCCAATAAGGCTTGTGCTGCGCCCGCTATTTCGGCGGGTGTTTCACCGCGTACTTTCATACTGATTAACGCCGCCGCCAATTGGCTCGCTTCCAGTTCGCCACGCACGATAGAGCTAAATAGAATTTGGCTTTCAGCTTGGGTCAGGGATTTAGCCTGAAACAGTTTTTCTAATAATAATTCTTTTGATAATAATAAATTTTGCATCTTATAGTCCTTAATTACACCCTACCCAAAGAACATGGTGTTACAGGGAGACAGCCAGCGAGTAACGAATGTAGCTAGCACCGCTACAGCTTCATATGTGGCGGGCATAACGCCCAGTCCAGCGTCTGCTCAAGTAGACGAGCACCATGGGTGGTTAAAATAGATTCCGGGTGGAATTGGTAGCCACACACGCGGTGTGCATCATGGCGAACTGCCATAACCATCTCACCAAAACGGGCGTTAACGGTTAATTCTGTTGGGATATTGCTGCCCACTAATGAGTGATAACGGGCTACCGGCAGCGGATTAGGCATGCCTGCAAACATACCTTGTCCATCGTGTTCAATGGCCGAGGCTTTGCCGTGCAGTATCTCTCCTGCTTGCCCAACATGGCCGCCATAAGCTTCGATGATGGCCTGATGACCAAGGCAAATACCGATAATGGGTAACTGCCCGCGTAAGCGTTGCAATAATTCGGGCATACACCCCGCCAGTGCCGGTGTGCCGGGGCCTGGTGAGAGCATCAGCACCGGTTGTTCGAGTTGTTGCAAGCGAGCGATAATGGTGTCAGCGGCGATTTGGTTACGGTAAATCACCACCCTATGACCACTGGAGCGTAATTGGTCCACCAGGTTATACGTAAAGGAGTCAATATTATCGAGCAGCAAGATATCAGCCATTAGAAGATCTCCCTGGCATGGTGTGCGGTGGCAATCGCGCGCAGTACCGCACGTGCTTTATTGCGAGTTTCATCGGCTTCGGCCTGTGGAATAGAGTCGATCACCACACCCGCCCCCGCCTGCACCGTGGCGATACCGTCTTCGACATAAGCCGAGCGGATCACAATGCAGGTGTCCAAATCGCCGTGTGCGGTAAAGTAACCCACCGCGCCACCGTAACTGCCCCGGCGCGACCCCTCACTGCCCGCAATCAATTGCATAGCGCGGACTTTCGGTGCGCCGCTCAGGGTGCCCATATTCATACAGGCTTGATAAGCATGCAGTACATCCAGATCCTGACGCAGTGTGCCCACAACGCGTGAGACTAAATGCATCACAAAGGAATAGCGGTCAACTTTAGTTAAATCGGCTACATAGCGGCTGCCCGGTTCGCAAATACGAGCCAAATCATTACGCGCTAAATCCACCAGCATCAGATGTTCAGCCAGTTCTTTATGGTCAGTGCGCATTTCCAGCTCAATACGGCTATCTAAATCGCGATCCAATTCACCATTGGCACGGCGGCCACGCGGTCGCGTACCGGCAATCGGGTAAATCTCAATCTGGCGGTTGGTGGCATCATATTTCAGCGCACTTTCTGGCGAAGCACCAAACAGGGCGAATTCGTTATCCTGCATAAAGAACATATACGGGCTGGGATTATGATCTTTTAGTGTTTGGTATGCGGCCAGTGGCGATGGGCAAGGCAGTGAGAAACGGCGTGAAGGCACAACCTGGAAAATTTCGCCTTCCCGGATAGCCAACTGCAATTGGGCCACGACTGCGCCGTACTCTTCGTCAGACTGGTTACACTGTAACTCCATTTCAGGCACTGACTTGGCCGGGATCGGTTGCGGCGCTTGCTGTAGCTGGTGGCTAATTTGCTCTAAACGCTGGGTCAGGCGTGAATGCTCGCCCTCGTCGGTGGTGAACAGACTGGCTTGTAGCTGCGTTGAACGATGCTGATGATCCAATATCAACAAGGTTTCGGCTAAATAGAAGCAGAAATCCGGGCAACGTTGGTCATGGCGCAGCGGGGGGAGATTTTCAAAACCTGCCACCAAATCGTAAGCAAACAGACCGCCAATGAAGACGGCTTCCCGCTCAGACTCTGGGGCATCAACCAGTTTTAGTAGCAGGCGTAGCGCATCAAAAACCGATAATGACTGTAAGCGTGAGTCTTCATCTTGCACTTCATTAATGACAGGGAAAGTTAACTCACGGCCATTCGGGCGCACTTGAATCTCTACTTGCGGCGGTAAGGCGGCATCTAGTAACGGTAATAAAGATGCGCCATTGCGACTGAGCGCTTCGATCGTGACTTTCTGCTCAAGGGCAGTGATACGCAGCGCGCTATCAATAATCAGCAGACTTTTTAGATTCTGCTTACTGGTCACTTCTGCTGATTCAAGCAGCAAAGTGGCAGGCCGCGCGCCGCAGAGTTGGTGAAACAGCGCGGTTGGGTCATCGCGGTAACACGCCTGAGCGCTCAGTAACTGTAATGTGGGGCGCGAAGTTTGCATCATTTATCTTTCCTGAAAAGGGATTACGCTGAAATCTGTCCATAAAAAAGCCCGCTATTAGCGGGCTGAAGCAATCTGCATTGTCTGGTGACTGATATGCGTGATTACACCGCCCGAGAGAGGGAGATGTGCCACCAACGCAGTAAGGAAATCAGGGAAGTTTTCATTATCAGTCACTACTCTCTATGATTGCATTCAGTTTATCCCCCTAGTCCTTGAAGCCGTAGGGGTGTTAGCTACGTTCGCTTGCTGCTTACTTAGATGCTTAAGTGCCTTGTGAACTTGCGTACTAGTTAACTGGTTCGCGAGATGAATGTCAACCCTTGATTGATTGTTTTCTAACAAAGTCTGTATGGTTACCTATTACACTTTAATTCAATCCAGGTGGCTGAGTGCGGTCAAGTTTGATTAACGTTAGCGTCTTATTAACGGGTATGATAGCCAGCCACGTTTTTTCGGACTTTTGTTTTGATTAATAAGACCGTTTTGATAAATAAACCTGTTTTGATTGATAGCACCATCCCTGCTGATAAGGATGCTGCTGCCACATCAACGGCCTTTACACTTTATGATTTGCATAGCCATACCACTGCGTCGGACGGTTTATTGACTCCCTCAGCGCTGGTAATAAGAGCGGCGCAAATGCGGGTGGGGGTGTTGGCTATTACTGATCACGATACCACCGCAGGGCTGGCAGAAGCGGCTACCACCATTGCCCAGCAACAATTGGCATTGCAGCTTATTGCCGGGGTGGAAATTTCCACGTTATGGGAAAACCACGAGATCCATATTGTGGGGTTGGGTATTGATACCCAGCATGCCAGTATCTGCAAATTATTGAGTGAGCAGTCCAACTATCGCCATCTTCGGGCGCAAGAGATAAGTGCGCGTCTGGCAAAAGCACGTATTCCTGGGGCTTGGGAAGGTGCGAACCGCTTGGCGGGGGGCGGCCAGGTAACCCGTGGGCATTTCGCCCGTTATCTGGTGGAGTTGGGGTTAGCGAGTAATGTCGGGCAGGTTTTTAAAAAGTATTTAGCCAAAGGCAAGACCGGTTATGTCCCAGCGCAATGGTGTACAATAGAACAAGCCATTGAAGCCATTAAGCAATCTGGTGGGCAAGCGGTTTTGGCGCACCCTGGTCGTTACGATTTAACCGCCAAATGGTTGAAACGTTTATTAGCCCATTTTGCTGAGCATGGCGGAGATGCGATGGAAGTTGCTCAGTGCCAGCAGGCTCCCCATGAACGAGCGCAGCTTGCGCAGTACGCGCGCGACTATAATTTACTTGCATCCCAGGGATCTGATTTCCATCAGCCTTGCGCCTGGATTGAATTGGGCCGCAAATTGTGGCTCCCCGCTGGGGTGGAACCGGTATGGCGTGATTGGCCTGTAGAGCCAGCTAACGTATATGTTGAATGATGAGGTAGTGTCATGAGTCAATTTTTTTATATACACCCGGAAAACCCTCAGCCGCGACTGATCAACCAAAGTGTTGATGTGTTACGCAAGGGTGGGGTGGTGGTTTATCCGACAGATTCTGGTTATGCCCTTGGCTGCCGTTTAGAAGATAAAGCGGCAATGGAACGTATCTGTCGCATCCGCCAATTAGATGGTAATCATAACTTCACACTGGTATGCCGTGATTTGTCTGAGTTATCGACCTATGCATATGTTGATAATTCGGCGTTTCGGCTGATCAAAAATAATACCCCTGGCAACTACACCTTTATATTGAAGGCGACGAAAGAAGTTCCTCGGCGTTTGATGAATGACAAACGTAAAACTATTGGTTTACGTGTGCCTTCTAACCCTATTGCGCTGGCGTTGCTGGATGTATTAGGTGAGCCATTGATGTCAACGACATTGATGCTACCGGGTAATGACTTTGCTGAGTCCGATCCAGAAGAGATCAAAGACCATCTCGGCAAGCAAGTGGATTTAATTATTCATGGTGGTTCATTAGGGCAACAGCCTACTACCGTTATTGACCTGACGGATTCTTCTCCTGAAGTTATTCGTGAAGGAGCGGGGGACGCCACGCCGTTCCGCTAAATATCTTTATATCTGGGATGTTGGATACGGCATAACCGCAAGGTACCGCTATCCAACCCAGATGACATGCTCAATCACGGATGTTAGAACGCGTATTTAACACTAAGTCCGCCAGCCACACCTTCGCGTTTTCCGCTATAACCTGACAGTTTCATGTCCATGGACAGATTCTTTTCTTTGGTCGGTGTAATACGGATGCCCACTTCACCTATACCCGTGCTTCCTTTAATGCCTGCAGAATCGATATTATCCCCATCGATAGTCCCCTTGGCTTTACCATCAAACTCATATTCATAGGCAACCCCGCTGATAACATCCAGTTTAGGTGTGGCATGATAGGTGACAGTAACGCCGGTATTCACACGCTGTGAGTTCAACGCCGAAAACTGTAGATTTTCCCCTTGGGAATTGGTGACACTGTCACTGCCTACGCGAGTTGACAGAATACTGGCATGGGTGTCTAGTTTCACCGCCGGCGTAATGGCATAACGGTAGCCGGTTTTGAGGTGCCCACTGACATAAGATGACGCGCTGTCATAATGGCTAGTAACCCCGCCATTCACGCCGAAATCAGCAGAAGAAAAGTCGCTGGATACCCGCCCTGCACGCAGAGAACTGTTGAGGTAAATAGCGTCAGTGAATGCATAGTCGGCAATAATGCCTGCACCTTTATAGTCAACATTTCCGTTACTGTTCATGCTGGTCAATCCGCTAAAATCATTATAGGCGTTATAGCTACCCCAACCGGCTTCAAACAGGCCACCGATGGTGAGTTTCCCCAGACTCTTGGTGATACCGGTGGTTAACGCGAAGCTATCCATATCAATGTGGGAACCGGTGTTGTAACGGCTTTTACTGCCGGAGGTAAGACCAAACAGTGCCACCCCATTATCATCACGGTAAAGCTGTGCTGTATCCAACCCGGCAAGCAGGTCGCTGCCTTGGTTGATTAAAAACATGCCTGGCAGGCGGCCTTCCAAATAGGTTTTAGTCTGTGGGTTTGCGTCAAAACCGGTGGTCGGGCCGTTTTCACGACTTAATTGGGTTACGCTATCTAACGACGCCTTTACTGCATCATTTTCCCGATACACTCTGACATCCGCCAGTTTTGCCGTACCAATTGTGACTTTTTGCGTGTTATTTAACGTCGGCTCACCCCCGGTGACATTTGAGATAAGCGTAATAGCATCCCCCTTGACCAAGCCGCTGTCTTTACTGATACCGGTCACTGCAATAGCCGCATTGTCGATATTGGCCGCGTTAGTCAGTGCAATCAGAACATCATTATTTTTAATATTATTATTTAGATAAAAATTATAAAAGGCAAAATTACCCATCTTATTCAGGCTGATAGGGTTGGCAGCAAAGTTAAAGGTATTGCCGGTGAAAGCATCACCATATGAGCTTGAGATACCGTCGAAAATATCCGCATAGCCTCCCCATATTTCACTGCTATTGGCGTTAAACACCGGGGAGCCTGACAGCGTAATGGTGTTATTGATTGCCGTGGCATTCTCGGATGTTGGCGCGCCACCAAAGCTTGATGCATAACCGCCATAAATAAGGCCACTGAATACACCGCCATTCAGCGTAAGAGTGTTGGCATTACTTTTCACCCGGATGCTGCTACTTTCTCCCTGAGTTGCGTTGTCAATCATAGTGATAGCTTCGGCGTAGCCAGCATAAATGGAACCGATAAATGAACCATCATTAATAACAATAGTATTGCCACTGCTTGAGGCGCTGGCATTCGCCTGAGTTTTATCTACGGTGTTAGTGCCATAGGCAAAAGCAAACACATTGGCATAGGCATACCCACCATGCACAGGGCCACTAAACGAACCGCCATTAATTGTAATGCTGTTGGTATCACTGGTGGCGCGCGCATCAGCCAAACTTCTGGCGATACTGCCAGTACCGTAGGCATTTGCAAAAGCATTGCCATTGGTAACAGAATAACCACCGTAAATATCACCCTTGAACACACCATTGTTAATAATGATCGTATTCATATTACTGCTGGCGTTTGCATAGGTATCACTTTCGGCAATACGACTTATCGCCATAGCGCTTACCATGGCATCACTATTGCCATCGGCACTGGTATAACCGCCATAAATATCGCCATTAAATAAACCATTATTAACGATAACGGTATTATTATTACTTGCCGCATTGGCATCAGCACGGCTTATAACTGCGTTAGTATTACTAACGTTAGATGTTGATGCTACCGCATCAGCAGACCCGCCAATAATAGATTGCAATGTGGCAGATGCGGGGGTATCGACTGTAACAATATACCCAGAGGCATCGGTACTCTCCGACCCCTCCGACAATATGCCAATAATGTCAGTGCTTGAGGCTGTGGTGACCGTGCAGGCACTATCAGCCGATGTTCTGGCGGGATCGTTACACTCAATGGCATAAGCACTGGAGGCTGCACCGGTCATTAACGTTGCCATCAGGCAGCGAGTAATAAGATTAAATTTTTGGATTGTAATAGGTTTCATAGAGATGAATACATCCTGGTGATAGTGATGATTACAAGAAATAGAAAATCGAAATAAGAAAACGAAATAGAAATAAGGAACGAGAAATTGAGAAAAGAAAGGCTTGGCTTTTAATCGGGTTTAAACTCGCCTTATCGAGTTGGAATTAACACTGCAGATGGCAGTTGATGGAGTACAGCTTAAATTGATTTAGATCACAAAATAATCAGACAGGTGGCCTATCGTTGTAGGATTATTCTTGTGTTGCACAATTTTTGTTCATTTCAGTCTTGGCCCCGTGCACCTTTGGGCAAGTGAAAAGGGGGGCAGACACTTTTTGAATCCTTGAGTGTGAAATTAGTGTAATATGTCGGGTCACGAACCAGCGTGTGAAGCCGCCTGCACCCTTTTTAGTGCGCCATGCTGTGTTCCAAAATGTATTACAATCAGTGAGTTTTGCTTGATTGTGAGCTTAACTTATTGATTACAATATATAACTCGACGCCTGTGAAGGCGACATTAGAGGTTGCTCAATGAGCGAGAAGTCAGAAAACCAAAAATTACCAAACTCAAAGCCACAAAGCCCTAAACCACAGGGCGATAAAATTGTGGGTGAAAAATTACAGAAAATCTTGGCACGGGCCGGTCATGGTTCGCGTCGGGAAATCGAAACCATTATCCAACAAGGCCGCGTCAGTGTTGATGGCAAAATATCAACATTGGGTGATCGTGTTGAAGTCACTCAGGCCACCAAAATTCGCCTCGATGGTCATCTTCTTTCTATTAAAGAATCTGAAGAGGCTGTTTGCCGTGTTTTGGCATATTACAAGCCGGAAGGTGAACTCTGTACGCGTAACGATCCCGAAGGTCGCCCAACGGTATTCGATCGTTTGCCAAAACTGCGCGGTTCGCGTTGGGTGGCAGTAGGTCGTCTGGACGTGAATACGTCAGGTTTATTATTGTTCACCACTGATGGTGAACTTGCCAACCGTCTGATGCATCCAAGCCGTGAAGTCGAGCGCGAATATGCCGTGCGGGTGTTTGGTCAAATCGATGACGAGAAAATCAAACAACTCAGCCGTGGCGTGCAGTTGGACGATGGTCCGGCAGCTTTTCGCACCATTAGCTTCCAAGGCGGAGAGGGGATTAACCAGTGGTATAACGTTACGTTAACCGAAGGGCGCAACCGTGAAGTTCGCCGCTTGTGGGAAGCTGTTGGCGTGCAGGTTAGTCGTCTGATTCGTGTGCGTTATGGTGATATTAATTTGCCGAAGGGGTTGCCACGCGGCGGTTGGACCGAATTGGATCTAAAGGCAACCAACTACCTGCGTGAGTTGGTCGAATTGGATTCTGAAACAGTCAGTAAATTGCCTGTAGAGAAAGACAGACGCCGGGTTAAAGCCAATCAAATCCGTCGTGCGGTTAAACGCCACACTGAAGTCGCTGGCCGCCAGGTCGCGGGCCGTCAAGGTTCTGCTCGTAAAAGTTCTACTCGTCAAAATGCGGGTAATGCAGCGCCAGCAGCAACGGCAGCTCGTCGCGGATCGAACAAGCGCGGGTAATTCATCTAAGGGGGGGTCCTTTTCTCCCCCTCATTCATTTTATGCATTCACATCATCCCACTTCCTCAGATATCCTTTTCCTTCCTAAAGTATAAAAAACCAACATATCTCTATTGGGTAGTGGAATATTTCTATAATAAATGGTTTGACCACGTATATACACTGTCAACCACAATAAGATACCGCTAGTTTTGAGATATTCTGTGTGACTATATTGCTCTTGGGGAATACCCCCTCAGATTTAAAATCCAGGAGTATTAACATGAAAAAGTCTCTGTTAACGACCAGCGCGGCTATTTTATTTGTCGTCGGCACCGGATTCTCATCTGTAACTTATGCTTGCGCTGGGCCTCACTCTCACTATGGTGACAATTGTGAAAAGACCTGTGGTTCGCTCCCTGAGCCATTGAAAACAATCTGTTATTTTGGCAGCACACAACATAAAGCTCAGTCATCGAGCCAAGTGGGCCCTGGTATGGCAACGCTCACGCCTCCCATTGGGACATTGACCCCATCCAAAATACCCATGATCCCACTCGATAAGTAATTTGGAAAACGTAGCTCACCAATAGGGGCCAGTGAGGTTGAGATCTCATTATCTATCTAGCGAAAATGCCGCAGATATTACCTCTGCGGCACCTTATTGATTTGCATGAATACTGCGAATTACCAGTCAATACCTTGCTGTGCTTTAACTCCGGCATCAAAAGCATGCTTGACCGGGCGTAATTCACTGACGGTATCGGCCATTTCTAACAAGTCGCGGTGGCAGCCACGGCCAGTAATAATCACAGTTTGATGGGCCGGGCGCTGCTTGAGTGCTGTGATAACCTCATCAAGTGGCAGATAGTCATAGGCGACCATATAAGTCAGCTCATCCAGCACCACTAAATCCAGGCTTGGGTCTGCCAACATTCGCAACCCGTGTTGCCACACACCTTGGCAGGCGGCGGTATCGGTTTCTCTATTCTGCGTATTCCAGGTAAAACCGGTCGCCATAACCTGAAATTCAACCCCATGTTGTTGCAACAGGTTTTTCTCACCGTTAGGCCATTCACCTTTAATAAATTGAATCACTCCCGCTTTCAGGCCATGCCCGACCGCCCGGGTCACCGTACCAAAAGCGGCGGTGGTCTTGCCTTTGCCGTTACCGGTAAAAACAATCATGATGCCGCGTGTTTCTTGCGCTGCCGCAACCCGTGATTCAACCTTTTCTTTTATTTTTTGTTGGCGCTGCTGATGGCGTTCTTCAGACATAACATGTTCCTTTATTCGGCGGGGCCGGGTTTGCGGCCGGGTTGTGCATCGAAACTGATACCGGTTTTTCTGCGGCTATCATCACTCATAAGATAAAGATACAGCGGCATAATATCAGCAGGCGTTTTTAACTTAGCCGCATCTTCGTCAGGGAAGGCGGACGCCCGCATCTGAGTCCGGGTTCCCCCCGGATTAATACAATTAACCCGCAGATTGCTGTGTTTATATTCTTCTGCAAGCACTTGCATCATGCCTTCAGTGGCAAATTTGGATACTGCATAAGCCCCCCAGCCAGAACGGCCCTGGCGACCAACGCTAGAGCTGGTGAAGACCAGAGAGGCGCTGTGGGATTTCAATAGCAGAGGTAAAAGCGCTTGAGTAAGCATAAATGTCGCATTTACATTCACTTGCATCACCTCTTGCCAGAGGGCAATATTCTGCTCCGCCATTGGGGCGATATCGCCTAATAAACCGGCATTATGTAACACACCGTCCAGATGAGAAACATGCTGGCTTAGGGTTCCTGCTAACTGCTGGCAATCTTGTTCTGTTGCATGTAATAGGTCAAGTGGCAGTGCTAACGCTGGTAACCCTTGAGCCTCAGCTATCTGTTGCTGTACAGCAATCAATTTACTTTCCGTTCGGCCAACTAACACTAAACGAGCACCAAAACGGGCATAAGTCAGGGCCGCTTCGCGACCAATACCATCACCTGCTCCCGTCACCAGGATAGTGCGATTATTGAGCAGGTCGTTTTTAGGTTGATAATGCATAACTATTCCTCTTACTGGCGGCAGATATTGTATTCAGACATGCCGCGATATGTTTTACATTCTTATATTTAAGCGAAACCAATGCAATTTTTCATTTGCGCAAGACGGCAGCTTACGGGTTCGCTAGAATGCAGGTATCTCTCTAATAGCAGATGAATAAAGGCGGTATTTGTGGAGTTAATTTCTCTGTACGGACTGTTTCTGGCCAAAGTAGTGACGATTGTGGTCGCCATTGGTGCGGTAGTGTTACTGGTTGTCAGCCAAGGGATGAGAAAACAAGGGCAACGGGGAGAATTGAATCTGGTTGATCTGGGTGAGCAGTATAAGGAAATGCAGCGGGAAATGCGGCTGGCGCGCATGGACCATGCGGAACAAAAAACCTGGATCAAAGAGTTTAAGAAGCAGCAAAAATCGGATCAAAAACTGAAGAAGCAGCGCGCCAAAGCCGGTGCGGTGGCAGCAGTAAAACCCTGTCTGTATGTGATTGATTTTAAAGGTAGCATTGATGCGCATGAAGTGACGTCATTGCGAGAAGAGATTTCCGCAGTGTTGGCGGTTGCTAGCGCGCAAGATGAAGTGCTGCTCCGCCTCGAAAGCCCTGGCGGTGTGGTGCACGGTTATGGTTTAGCCGCCTCGCAATTGGAGCGTTTGCGCCATAAAGGGATTCGCCTGACGGTTGCGGTAGATAAAGTAGCGGCCAGTGGGGGTTATATGATGGCTTGTGTGGCTGATCGTATCATCAGTGCGCCCTTTGCTATCATTGGCTCCATCGGTGTTGTGGCCCAAATCCCGAACTTCCACCGCTTGCTAAAAAAGAACGATATTGATGTCGAGTTGCACACCGCTGGTGAGTTTAAACGCACGCTGACATTGTTTGGTGAGAATACCGAGCAAGGGCGCGAGAAATTCCGTGAAGATTTAAATGAAACGCACCTGTTATTCAAACAGTTCGTGCAGCAGCAACGCCCCTCTTTGGACATTGATGCGGTTGCGACCGGTGAACACTGGTTTGGTACCCAGGCCAAAGAGAAAGGGTTGGTTGATGCTATTGGTACCAGTGATGATTTATTGATTGCTGAAATGGATAACCATGAGGTTATAGGTGTGCATTATGCGCGGCGCAAACGTCTGATGGACCGTTTTACCGGCAGCGCGGCAGAAAGTGCTGATCGTCTATTATTACGCTGGTGGCAGCGTGGCGAAAAACCTTTGTTATAATCTTAAACTTTGGGTTTTTAGTGAAGAAAGGCAGGGGGCTTAGCCCCCTGTTTTTTGTGGCTAAACGGGCCACACAGTAACGAGAAAAGTCACCGGCGATTAATCAATTAAATGATATTTAGCTGACAAAACGTGGGCCAAATGTTTAAACATATTAAATACTGCGGTTGTTTTCGCTGTCGGTAAACCGTCCGCATCCAGGAAAAACTCGCCGCGAAATACTAATACCGGCCCTTTTTGCTCAACCTCAGTTGCCTGCATGCCATGCAGATAATCTTCATGTTGACGAATAATCTCATTAGCCTCTGCCAATAATTTATTACGCTCAATCGGTGTTGTGTTGCCGAACATGATATCTCCTCACTACAGTGTAATTTATCTCACTATTGTACTGCGGGTTAGCATTTGTCCGCAAACCGGCTAAGGTTTATTCGAGCCTCTGGCTGCTTTGCAGCCGCGATTGGATAAATTCATATTCCTCGCTAATTAGGTTGCGTAGTGCTTTTTATCAGGTACAGTGTGGGATTTTATACTATTAGGTGGAAGGTTTTGTTGACGCCATGAGGCAGAATTCACTGCAGTAGCTCTGGGCGCAGGCAAAAATTTTGAGGGATCGTCAGGTAAGACTCGGCAGGCACATTTATGGCCCCGATCAAAAAAACAGGTTGATCTCCTGAGAAAGTACCGCAATATAAAAAAGAGATTCAGAATGCCGCGGTACGGCAAGATAAAAACCTTCTTTTAGAAGAAATAATTTAGGTAAAGGTCATTATGGGTAAAGCCCTCGTAATAGTTGAGTCCCCGGCAAAAGCCAAAACTATTAATAAATACTTAGGGAATAACTACGTGGTTAAGTCCAGTGTCGGTCACATTCGTGATTTGCCGACCAGTGGATCAGCCAGTAAGAAGAGCGCTAACTCAACTGAAGATAAAGCCAAGAAAACCGACAAGCCCAAGACCAAAGTAAAGAAAGACGAAAAGGTTGCGTTAGTGAACCGTATGGGCGTCGACCCTTATCATGGCTGGAAAGCGCAGTACGAAATTTTGCCCGGCAAAGAAAAAGTGGTTGCCGAGCTGAAAGCATTAGCCGAAAACGCTGACCACATCTATCTCGCAACCGACCTTGACCGCGAAGGAGAGGCAATTGCCTGGCATTTGCGGGAAGTGATTGGTGGTGACGATAAGCGCTTTAGCCGCGTGGTATTCAACGAAATTACCAAAAACGCCATTCAGCAAGCGTTTAATCAACCGGGTGAATTGAATATCAACCGGGTGAATGCCCAGCAAGCTCGTCGCTTTATGGACCGGGTTGTTGGTTATATGGTTTCCCCGCTGCTATGGAAAAAGATTGCTCGTGGCTTGTCTGCCGGTCGAGTGCAATCAGTGGCGGTGCGCTTAGTTGTTGAGCGTGAACGAGATATCAAAGCATTCGTTCCAGAAGAGTATTGGGAGCTGCATGCTGACTTGCTGGCGAAAGGTGACGTTCCGATTCAAATGGAAGTCACCCATGCCCATGATAAGCCGTTTAAACCGGTAAATCGCGAGCAGACGCATGCTGCACTGAAATTACTGGAAAATGCGCGCTATAACGTGCTGGATCGTGAAGATAAACCGACCAGTAGCAAGCCTGGCGCGCCGTTTATTACCTCCACCTTGCAACAGGCTGCCAGTACCCGCCTGAGTTTTGGTGTGAAAAAAACCATGATGATGGCGCAGCGCTTGTATGAAGCAGGTCATATCACCTATATGCGTACTGACTCCACCAATTTAAGTCAGGATGCGCTGACTATGGTGCGTGATTATATTGGCGATAATTTCGGTGCTAAGTATCTGCCATCCGCGCCTAATCAGTACAGCAGCAAAGAAAATTCGCAGGAAGCGCATGAAGCTATTCGCCCCTCAGATGTGAATGTGATTGCTGAGCAGCTAAAAGATATGGAAGCCGACGCCCAGAAGTTGTACCAACTGATTTGGCGTCAGTTCGTGGCTTGCCAGATGACACCAGCTAAGTATGACTCCACCACGTTGACCGTTCAGGCTGGGGATTTCCAACTGCGGGCTAAAGGGCGTACTTTGCGCTTCGATGGTTGGACCAAGGTGATGCCAGCGCTACGTAAAGGCGATGAAGACCGCACTTTACCGGTAATTGAAGTGGGCAGTGATCTGGATTTACAAAAACTGATCCCAAGCCAACACTTCACCAAGCCGCCGGCGCGTTACAGCGAAGCATCGCTGGTAAAAGAGTTGGAAAAACGGGGCATTGGCCGTCCATCCACTTATGCATCAATTATTTCGACCATTCAGGATCGTGGTTATGTGCGGGTAGAAAACCGCCGTTTCTATGCTGAGAAAATGGGCGAAATCGTTACTGACCGGTTAGAAGAAAACTTCCGCGAGTTGATGAATTACGATTTTACCGCTCGCATGGAAAGTGGCCTGGATCAGGTTGCCAACAATCAGGCCGAGTGGAAAGCTGTTCTGGATGGCTTCTTTGCTGAATTCAGCGAGCAGCTTGAAAAAGCAGAGAAAGACCCTGAAGAGGGCGGCATGCGCCCGAATCAAATGGTGATGACCAGCATTGATTGCCCAACGTGTGGGCGTCAGATGGGGATTCGTACTGCCAGCACCGGTGTATTCCTTGGGTGTTCTGGTTATGCATTGCCACCTAAAGAGCGCTGCAAAACCACGATTAATCTGGTACCCGAAGCTGAAATTCTCAATATCCTTGAGGGTGATGATGCGGAAACTAACGCATTACGCGCCCGCCGCCGCTGCCAGAAATGTGGTACGGCAATGGATAGCTATCTGATCGATAACCAACGTAAATTGCATGTTTGCGGTAATAACCCGGCGTGTGATGGTTATGAGATAGAAGAGGGCGAGTTCCGTATCAAAGGGTATGAAGGCCCGATTGTTGAGTGCGAGAAATGTGGTTCTGAAATGCATCTGAAAATGGGGCGTTTTGGTAAGTACATGGGCTGCACCAATGATGAGTGTAAAAATACCCGTAAAATCTTGCGCAGTGGCGAAGTCGCACCACCTAAAGAAGATCCAGTACCGTTGCCAGAACTGCCTTGTGAGAAGTCAGATGCCTATTTCGTGTTGCGAGATGGTGCCGCTGGCGTGTTCCTGGCTGCGAACACCTTCCCTAAGTCGCGCGAAACCCGTGCGCCGTTAGTCGAAGAGTTGGTTCGCTTCAAAGATCGCTTACCTGAAAAATTACGTTATCTGGCTGATGCGCCTGTGGTGGACAATGAGGGTAATACAACCATGGTGCGTTTTAGTCGTAAAACTAAACAGCAGTATGTTTCATCAGAGAAAGATGGCAAAGCCACAGGTTGGTCTGCTTTCTATATTGATGGCAAGTGGGTTGAAGCGAAGAAATAAGCGTCTGCACCGATCTGAGCACACTTAAGCCTATAGTGTGGCACTCCGGTACAATAAAAGAACCAGCCTCAATGGCTGGTTTTTTTATTGGGCTAATCCACTCAAGTGCTTTATAGTCTTAGTTAATCCGCTAAAGTTATCGCACTTTGGCTACTGTCTGCATTTATCAAAAAATACTATTATTTTTAGGCTGATGTACTGTAATGCCAGGTCAGAAGGGTATATATAGTTAGCAATGAAATGATATAGTAGTTATATAAAATATTTTCTTATCACCTAATGTTATTATAAGGTCAATACTGACCAGCTTCGCACCATGCAGTTTACGGGTTTTAGTTAATAACTTCTCGGCATACCGGGTGATACCGATATACCAAACTGTGGCGTTCCCACAGTGTTCAACCTAGGATGGTATCGATATGAAATTGCAGCAGCTCCGTTATATTGTTGAGGTGGTTAATCACAACCTTAACGTATCATCCACCGCAGAAGGGCTGTATACCTCGCAGCCGGGGATCAGTAAGCAGGTCCGCATGCTGGAAGATGAGCTGGGTATCCAAATTTTTGCCCGCAGTGGCAAACATCTCACGCAGGTGACCCCCGCAGGGCTGGAAATCATCCGTATTGCCCGTGAAGTTTTGTCCAAAGTAGATGCGATTAAGGCCGTTGCCGGTGAACATACCTATCCTGATAAAGGTTCGCTGTATGTTGCCACCACCCATACTCAGGCGCGTTATGCATTGCCGAATGTGATTAAAGGTTTTATTGAGCGTTACCCGCGGGTGTCGCTCCATATGCATCAAGGCTCGCCGACCCAAATAGCCGAAGCGGTTTCTAAAGGGAGCGCTGATTTTGCTATTGCCACTGAGGCGCTGCATTTATATGACGACCTGATTATGTTGCCGTGCTATCACTGGAACCGTGCTGTGGTAGTGAAGCCAGATCACCCTTTAGCAGGTAAAACCCACGTCAGCATTGAAGAGCTGGCAGCATACCCGATTGTGACTTATACCTTTGGTTTTACTGGCCGTTCTGAACTGGATACTGCGTTTAATCGTGCTGGCCTGACACCGCGCATTGTCTTTACCGCGACAGATGCTGATGTGATTAAAACCTATGTACGATTAGGGTTGGGTGTTGGGGTTATCGCCAGTATGGCAGTTGATCCGATCCAAGATCCTGATCTGGTGATAGTTGATGCCCGTGATATCTTTACCTACAGCACGACGAAAATTGGTTTCCGCCGCAGCACTTTCCTGCGCAGTTATATGTATGACTTTATTCTGCGTTTCGCCCCACATCTGACCCGTGACGTGGTGGATAAAGCGGTTGCTTTGCGTTCTAATGATGACATTGAGGCGATGTTTAAAGACATTAAATTGCCGACTAAGTGATTTATAAAGAAATAAAAGCCATCTCTTTTTAGTGATGGCTTTTCCATAACAGAACTAATAAGTAAAAATTCAAAAGCCAATAGTCACCTCTCCTGTTAATTTGTTTATGAAAATAATGGTGTTATTTTTATAGGTGCTTTCAGGGGGATATATGTCTTCAATATCTTGTCCGTTATTAAGTAATAGATTAACTAATATGTTTTCATTCCATGATGATGTCTATACCGGAAATGAAATTTTTAATATGAAAATTGGTGAAGAACAGTTTGTTTTAGAAAAAAAGAATGGAATTAATAAAGTATTAGATGAGTTATGTAAACATGGGTGGGTTAATCCATCTGCAAATTATCAAGACACGAACCTGTACAATTTACTGAGTTCTTTGGCTGAAACCTCATTGGCAGAAAGGATGATAGGTTTCGATAACGCACTGAAATGTGGTCTGCCGCCTGGTTATAACGCAACTTTCTGCTTTGAGGATAATGGCCAATCTGGTGTGAAGATGCATTATGGGGTGGTCCACAGTGACGGTGACTGTGATCTATTTAAATTGACGGGTGATTTTCTGTTTGATAAAGATTGTAAATTAAGTCATGAAAAAATTTTCATTTCTACCGAATGTTTCCCTCAATGCCCTAAGGCGTTAGAAGATGCGCTGGACTCCAGAACTGTAATAAAGGTATTTTTAGATTGGTTAATGAATTTATTTCATTTGAATGGTACTGCGTTTGAATGTGCTCAATCTGTTGCCGATATGGAAAATAATATTGAGGTGAATTTTTCTAAAGGAAATATCAATCAGGATAATAGTGCTGATTCCGTAATAGAAAGTAGAACGAATGGAAAGTATGAAAATGATCACCATGAATTTTTTGAAAAAATTTCTCATGGGTTTGATGAAATAACTCATTATATAAACAATGAATTAGATGAGTATAGTGATAATAAAATTGAACAAATGATAATAAAATTTTCTGATGATCTTAAAAATGAGATAGAGAATGATGAGAAAGCTCTTAAACAACTAGAAAGTGATTCAGTTAAACCCACTCAAGATCCTGAAAAGATAGAAGAGATAGAAGAGAGAAATGATGGATTTGAGCATCGCTCAAAAGATGATTTTGAATGGGACGATGCTATTTGATAGATAATGTAAATCTGAGTAATTGACACAAATTGGCCATCACCATCGTTTACACCTATCGCTGCCAGTAATCGCCATTGTTGCCAAAATGTTAATGTTTCTTTGTGTTATATTTAATTCAGACCTCATAATTACAAGGGAATAGCCTTGTTGGGATGAATGCTGTTTTAGAGCACTTATAAGAAACAATGGAGGCGCTATGTCGTTGGATCTGCGAAAAACGAGTATGGCCAAGTTGGTCGCTCTTAATCACGAATATCACTACTACAGCCTGCCGCAATTGGCGGCAGTGCTGGGGGATATTGACCGACTGCCGAAATCACTGAAAGTGTTACTGGAGAATCTACTGCGTCATCTGGATGGCGAACAGGTTCAAGAGGATGATTTAAAAGCCATTATTGATTGGCAGCTAACCGGGCATGCCAGCCGGGAAATTGCTTACCGGCCCGCGCGGGTATTAATGCAGGATTTCACCGGCGTACCGGCGGTAGTCGATTTGGCTGCGATGCGTGAAGCAGTCAAACGGCTGGGGGGCAATGTGGCGCAGGTTAACCCATTGTCACCGGTAGATTTGGTTATTGACCATTCCGTCACTGTTGACGAGTTTGGTGATAAAGCCGCTTTTGGCGAGAACGTCCGGCTCGAAATGGAACGTAACCACGAGCGCTATATCTTCCTGCGTTGGGGGCAGAAAGCCTTTAGCCGTTTCCGTGTGGTACCGCCGGGTACCGGGATCTGCCATCAGGTTAACCTTGAGTATTTGGGGCAGACGGTTTGGCATGAACAGCAGGATGGGCGGGCGGTTGCTTACCCCGATACGTTAGTGGGTACCGATTCCCACACCACCATGATCAATGGCTTGGGGATACTCGGTTGGGGCGTCGGTGGGATTGAAGCGGAAGCCGCAATGCTGGGCCAACCTGTGTCAATGCTGATTCCCGATGTGGTCGGCTTCAAAATGACCGGTAAGATGCGTGAAGGGATCACTGCCACGGACTTGGTGCTTACCGTAACGCAAATGCTGCGAAAACACGGGGTAGTCGGCAAATTCGTTGAGTTTTATGGTGATGGTCTGGCTGATTTGCCACTGGCAGATCGCGCGACTATAGCCAATATGTCGCCTGAGTTTGGTGCTACCTGTGGTTTCTTCCCGGTGGATGACGTGACGCTGGGGTATATGCGCTTAAGTGGCCGCAGTGATGAACAGATAGCCTTGGTTGAGGGCTACAGTAAAGCACAGGGGTTGTGGCGTCATCCTGGTGACGAGCCAATATTCACCAGCCAGCTCGCATTGGATTTAAGCACAGTAGAAGCGAGTATGGCTGGGCCGAAGCGGCCACAAGACCGGGTCGCTTTACCCAAAGTGCCCTTAGCCTTTAAAGCGTTTGAAGAACTGGAAATCAATAGCAAAAAAGATAAAGTTGACCATGTTAGCTTCACACTGGAAGGGACAACGCACGAGTTGGTATCTGGTGCGGTGGTGATTGCCGCGATCACCTCATGCACTAATACTTCGAATCCCAGCGTACTGATGGCAGCCGGTCTGTTAGCTAAAAAAGCGGCAGAGAAGGGGCTAAAAACCAAACCATGGGTGAAAACCTCACTAGCACCAGGCTCTAAAGTGGTGACTGAATATCTCAACGCCGCCGGATTAACCCCTTATCTGGATAATTTGGGTTTTAATCTGGTGGGCTATGGTTGTACTACCTGTATTGGTAACTCTGGCCCATTGCCAGAGCCAATAGAAAAAGCCATCAAAAGTGGGGATTTAACCGTCGGTGCGGTGCTGTCCGGTAACCGAAACTTCGAAGGGCGCATTCATCCTTTAGTCAAAACCAACTGGCTGGCTTCGCCGCCGCTGGTAGTGGCTTATGCCCTGGCCGGTAATTTGAACATCAATTTGGCCCAAGAGGCGCTTGGTAACGACCCAGAAGGCAAGCCGGTTTATTTGAAGGATATTTGGCCTAGCGGGTTTGAAATAGCCAAAGCGGTGGAAGAGGTTAAAACGGAGATGTTCCGTAAGGAATATGCTGCTGTATTTGATGGTGATGAGGAGTGGCAGTCAATTCAGGTCGATAGCACGCCGACTTATGATTGGCAGAGTGATTCTACTTACATCCGGTTGCCCCCTTTCTTTAGTGATATGAAAGCGTTGCCTGATCCGGTTGAGGATATCCACAATGCACGTATTTTGGCTATCTTGGCCGATTCCGTCACCACAGACCATATTTCTCCCGCCGGTAATATCAAGCTCGATAGCCCAGCGGGCCGTTATCTGCGTGATCGTGGGGTCGAAATTAAAGAATTTAACTCCTACGGTTCCCGCCGCGGTAACCATGAAGTGATGATGCGTGGGACTTTTGCCAATATTCGTATCCGTAATGAAATGGTACCGGGGGTTGAGGGGGGCGTCACTCGTCATATTCCGTCACAAAATGAGATGGCTATCTATGATGCCGCTATGCGCTACCAGCAGGAAAATGTGCCATTGGCGGTGATTGCCGGTAAGGAATATGGTTCAGGCTCTAGCCGTGACTGGGCAGCTAAAGGGCCGAGATTATTGGGTGTGCGGGTAGTGATTGCTGAGTCATTTGAGCGTATTCACCGCTCCAATCTGATTGGCATGGGTATTTTGCCGCTTGAATTCCCCGCAGGGGTTAATCGCAAAACCTTGGGGCTGACGGGTGACGAGTCCATTAGCGTGAGTGGGTTACAAACGCTGTCTCCGGGGCAAAAGGTCGCAGTGACGATAACCTACGCTGACGGGCGGCAACAAACGGTAGATACCCACTGTCGTATAGATACAGGTAATGAATTGGTTTATTTTGAAAATGGCGGCATTTTGCATTATGTGATCCGCAAAATGCTGTAGGCAGTAAAATACGGCAGTTATTCGTGACACTGTCACTGCGGTGTTTGTTCAATAAAAAGGGTGGCTGAGAAACCACCCTTTATTTGTCTTTGAACGCGGCCAGTTATTTGGTTAACAGATGGCCCATTTTGGCTGCTTTGGTCGCCATGTATTGTTCGTTCTTGGGGTTCTGCCCGACAATCAATGGCACCCGTTCAACAATATTGATCCCCGCTTCGGAGAGAATCTCAACCTTCTTCGGGTTATTGGTCAGCAAACGTACGGCTTTGACACCCAGTAATTTATATATATCAGAACATAAGGTGAAGTCACGTTCATCGGCGGCAAATCCGAGTTGATGATTAGCTTCAACTGTATCCGCGCCCAGATCCTGCAAAGCGTAAGCGCGAATCTTATTCAATAGGCCAATATTACGGCCTTCCTGACGATGATAAATCAGCACACCGCGCCCCTCTTCGGCAATGTGTGCCAAAGCGGCTTCTAACTGAAAACCACAGTCACAACGCAAGCTAAACAAAGCATCGCCCGTTAGGCACTCAGAATGAACACGGGATAGCACCGGTTTATCACCACTGATATCACCAAATATTAAGGCCAGATGGTCATGGCCAGAGGCTAATTCTTCGAAACCGACCATCAAAAAATCACCCCAAGGCGTCGGTAACTTGGCTTCTGCTACACGTTTAAGCTGCATCTTACTGTTCATATTATAACTTCAGACCTTAAGGATGTTATCGCGCATCCTGATGTGGATACCCGCTTTAACCCGTTATATCCCTTCATCTTAGGGATTAGGTTAAATAAAAAGTTTCTCTGCGATCATTATTAGCTATATTGCCATAACTTTTGACTCACTGCTGTTCAACAATGCAGCGATAAGCAAAGAGAAAATGTCTGACGAGAACATATTTGGGTAATGACAAAATTTTGTTTATGTTATCAATGATTAATGGGACTTATACTGTGTGGTTATAGCTGTTGTACAATTCGTGCTATCACCATGGAAAAGACGATATAGACATTATGTGCAACCAAGGGCTCCCAGATGTGGAATATAGCGAAACGAATCACTGCCGGAACACTAATCTTACTCTTACCCACCCTTGTTATCTGGCTCTCCGGTTGGCAGTGGCAACCTGGCAGCAATAATGTGTGGTTGAAAAGCGTGTTCTGGGTGACAGAAACAGTCACTGCACCGTGGGGAATATTGACCAGTGCGCTGCTCAGTTGCTGGTTTTTATGGTGCTTACGGTTTCGGATTAAACCTGCGATTGGCTTGCTGCTCCTGATGGGGGGCGTCATTATTGTCGGCCAGGGTGTAAAATCGCTGATTAAAGAGCAGGTACAAGAGCCACGCCCGTTTGTGGTATGGCTGGAAGCAGAGCATCATATTGATAATCGCTTTTTCTATTCACTTCCCCGGGCTGAACGCAGTGAGTTGGTCAAACAGCAACTCCAGAACCAAACTATTATCCCCGTGTGGTTGAGCCGCCATTGGCAGTTTGAAACTGGTTTTGCTTTTCCCTCTGGCCACACGGTTTTTGCTGCCAGTTGGGCATTGTTGGCGGTGGGCATATTGTGGCCACGGCGGCATTATAAGACGGTGTTTTTACTGATGATATGGGCGCAAGGTGTCATGATGAGCCGGTTGGTACTCGGTATGCACTGGCCACGGGATCTGATCGCTGCAACACTTATCAGCGGGTTATTGGTCGCCATTGTGTGTAGCTTAGTGCAACGTTGGTTCGGTTCATTAGCGATTTTGCCGCAGGAACAGCGCGAGATTGAGCAACGTGAGCATGAGGAAAAATAAGTGATTAGTTATTATTCTCAGCCCAGTCGCTTAAAATAATATCGATTAGGTACTCAATTGGCGCTTTATATTGGTGCAGGGTTTCTTTGCTGGGCAAGGAAGTGCTAATTTATCAAGTAAGGGCGCCACATTTTTGGCATAATTCATCAGGTTGATTCGGCCTTTAGGAAAAAACGTGAAATATTTGCTGATTTTTTTGTTAGTGCTAGTGATTTTCGTGATTTCAGTCACGTTAGGGGCAAATAACGATCAAGTCGTTACCTTTAACTATTTATTGGCTCAGGGCGAATATCGGGTATCTACGTTATTGGCAACGCTTTTTGCGGCTGGTTTGGTTCTTGGGTGGGTTATTTGTGGGCTTTTTTATCTGCGGGTTCGGATTTTACTGGGGCGCGCAGAGCGGAAAATTAAACGTCTTGAGTCACAGCAAGAGCAGCCTATTGAATCCAGTGCGGCTGTTTCCACACCTGCTGTCAGCAAGGAATAATTTTCTATGTTAGAAATGCTGTTTCTGCTGTTGCCCGTCGCTGCCGCCTATGGCTGGTATATGGGGCGTAGAAGCGCTCAGCAGGATAAGCAACAGGATGCTAACCGTCTGTCTCGTGAATATGTGGCAGGGGTTAACTTCCTTCTCTCTAATCAGCAGGACAAAGCGGTCGATCTGTTTCTTGAGATGTTGAAAGAAGACAGTTCGACGGTTGAAGCGCATCTGACGTTAGGGAATTTGTTCCGTTCTCGTGGTGAAGTTGACCGCGCTATCCGCATTCATCAGGCCTTGATGGAAAGTGCTTCCCTGACTTTCGAACAACGGCTGCTGGCAATTCAGCAACTTGGCCGTGATTATATGGCGGCGGGTTTATATGATCGGGCAGAGGATATGTTCAATCAATTGGTTGAGGAACAGGATTTCCGGCTCGGGGCATTGCAGCAATTATTAGTTATTCATCAGGCTACCAGTGATTGGAACAACGCGATTGAAGTTGCGGAAAAACTGGTCAAAATGGGTAAAGATAACCAGCGGCTGGAGATAGCGCATTTCTATTGCGAACTGGCACTGCAAGCAATGGGGAGTGATGATTTAGAGAAAGCAATGGGGTTGCTGAAGAAAGCGGCGGCAGCGGACAAGCAGTGCGCCCGTGTATCCATCATGCGAGGTCGGGTGCATATTGCCAAGGGTGAATATGCCAAGGGCGTAGAGGCACTGGAGCGTGTGCTGGAGCAGGATAAGGAAGTGGTCAGCGAGGCATTACCTATGCTGAGCGATTGCTACCAACATCTACAACAGCCTGAGGCGTGGGCAAATTTCCTCAAACGCTGCGTTGAAGATAATACGGGTGCTACGGCTGAGTTAATGCTGGCAGAAATTCTGGAACAGCATGAAGGCCGTGATGTGGCACAAACCTATATCAACCGCCAGCTACAACGCCATCCTACTATGCGTGTTTTCTATCGGTTAATGGATTATCACCTGGCTGATGCAGAAGAAGGGCGAGCGAAAGAGAGCTTGCTGTTGCTGCGGGACATGGTAGGAGAACAAATTCGGACCAAACCCCGTTATCGCTGTCATAAATGTGGTTTTACCGCTCACTCTTTGTATTGGCATTGCCCGTCATGTCGAGCCTGGGCTTCGGTTAAGCCGATCCGGGGGTTGGATGGGCAGTAAAATGTCTCTATTGTCTGGGGCAGATGGAAAGTAATCGGGTGAGTTGAGTCACCCGATTGGCAGAACGTGTTTTGTGATGCAGTATTGTTAGGCTTTATTTTTTCTTCTGGGGCGTTTTCACCCCGTCTTTCAATAATTGGCGCAGTTTCTTCAACTCTTTTTGGCTTAACGGCTGTTCTGAGATCTCTTCTACACCTTGATTATCAATCTCACCGTGATGCAACTTGGCATCTTTGCGGCTAGTTTTGCTGCTTTTAACATCAATCTCAAAGCTCTTTTCTAATCTTTCGCAGACTTCAGTACTCAAGGAGAACTGTTTTTCTAAGGCGGCAGCTTTGATTTTCTCTTTTAATTCCAGAGGGATCTTAATGGTTAAGGTAGATATTTCACTCATCATATAACCTTCAACTTAGGGGAAAATACCAAGCTAAGCGAGGGAAGCGAAACTGTCTAGGGGATAACACAACTGTCACAAAAAATTCACATTGGGCACGGCAAAAAGAGCGCAAATGCGCTCTTAGAGTGAGATAAAGCGTTAACCAGAGGGACGGGCATTAACGATAGATAATTGCAGTACCGTGCATTTTGTTATTGCCGGTCGCTGAAGTGATTAGGAAAGACTTTGCACCGGCAGCCTTAGCTTGCTGCGCCAATGCATTTTCTAGCTCAGTCAGCGTGCCAGCATTGCTGGCAGAAATTACGCCAATCTCATTCAATCCTGTTGATTGATTACTTTGGACTTGGGTGGCAGCAACACTGGCAAATGAAGCGAGAGACAGAATTAATGCCGGGGCGATGAATTTAATGCTTTTCATGTGAAACTCCAGTTTCTAGTTTATTATTTGAATGTTTACTATTTTTTACTTGTTCAGTAGACAGTGACTGTCTGGCGATGGAGTGAATGATACAGCATTAATATTGAATGATAATCACAAACAACTGAGGATCTAAATCAAAATATTTGATTGATAATTTACATTTCTTGAAGCTGATTTACTTAATGGTAGGTATGAACAATCCCACTGCTTGACGTAAATTGACCCTATTCGGCAATCATGTCTCATCAACAGCAAACATTGGTGTCGCCCGATAGCTGTAATTTCAGTAGAGCACCCTGTAGAATATGGGCGTTATCATTACTTATTGACTGAAAAGGGCTTAAAAATGACGTCTGCAACTAAAACGAATAACAGTGGCCCGATATCTTCTCCGATCATAGTCGCGCTGGATTATGCCGATAAAGACGCTGCGTTAGCCTTTGCTGATCGTGTTAATCCGCAAGATTGCCGGTTAAAAGTGGGCAAGGAGATGTTCACCTTATATGGCCCTCAGTTGGTCCGTGATCTGCATCAGCGTGGTTTTGAGGTTTTCCTTGATCTGAAATTTCACGATATTCCCAATACCACCGCGAAGGCGGTGATCGCGGCAGCAGAACTTGGGGTGTGGATGGTCAATGTCCATGCCAGTGGTGGCGCGCGCATGATGACCGCAGCTAAAGAGGCCTTAGTACCCTATGGGCATCAGGCCCCCCTATTGATAGCGGTTACGGTACTTACCAGCATGGATGGCGAAGATTTACGTGATATCGGTATTAACATTAGCCCGGCAGAGCATGCCGAGCGGTTAGCGAAACTGACCTGGGATTGCGGTTTAGATGGCGTGGTGTGCTCCGCCCATGAAGCTGTACGCCTCAAGCAGGTTTGTGGCGCTGACTTTAAACTGGTTACCCCAGGTATTCGCCCGCAGGGTAGTGAGGCAGGTGATCAGCGCCGTATCATGACACCTGAGCAAGCAGTCACTGCTGGGGTAGATTATATGGTTATCGGGCGTCCGATCACCCAATCTCCTGATCCGGCAAAGACACTGAGTGAAATTCTGGCATCATTGAGTAAGGTGGCATAATGACGAATGATAATAGTCGACTGGTGTATTCAACTGACACTGGGCGTATCAGTGAACCTGAGCTAAAACCCGCGCGGCCAAAAGGCGATGGCATTGTTCGCATCCAGCGTCAAACCAGTGGTCGCAAAGGAAAGGGCGTGTGTCTGATTACCGGTATCGATGGCAGTGATGAAATGCTAGAGAAAGTGGCAGCAGAATTGAAGAAGAAGTGCGGTTGCGGTGGATCAGTCAAAGAGGGCGTGATCGAGATTCAGGGTGATAAGCGGGAACTGTTGAAGCAGCTTTTAGAAGCCAAAGGAATGAAAGTTAAGTTAGCCGGTGGTTGATAATCATTACGGGTTTGATGACACGGGAGTGACTGAGAAAAATTGAGGTTGCAGGTAGCAAGCAAGCTAACACCCCCTGCAACGTCAAGTAAAATAGGCTAGGTTATTTGCTGACTTGGTGCCCGATAACCCCACCAATAGCCGCGCCGCCTAATGTCCCCAGCGTGCTGCCGGTCAACACCGCACCGCCTACGGCACCGGCACCGGCACCTATTGCGGTATTCCGGTCACGTTTGGACATGTTAGAACATGCGGACAGGGACAAGGCCAGCGTTAGCGCCAAGGCGGCAGTGGCAAATCGTTTATTGATTATCATCATAATAATTCTCCTGACGTTGGCTGAGCACGGACAGATCAGGTCATGTAGCATTCAATCTATCTATCCTGATATATCCATGCAAAATGTAACTTACCTAATTAAGTATAGGCACTGTATCAATTTTAGCCGAAGTCTCATTTTGTTAGTGTTTAGAATAAAAATCGCCGTTTGGATTTAAATTCGCAATTAATGCTAAAAATTCGTTTTGTCACCGATAGAAATTAGTATAAATATCCGCAAATCATTTAATAGGTAAATAGTCCTAATTTGATCTGATGATGAGGATAATTAGGGTTTATCTGAGGCCAAAGGCGCAATTAAGCCATTGTCAGCGCTAAATAAAATATGACGTTCTGGTAGGTACATCTCTCAGACTGTACTTTCCAGCCGATCTGCACGCAGTTTATAGCCATTTATCCCATACCTGTTCTGACCTGTGACGCTGAAAATGAGAGAAATTCAGACATTCAGGATACGACGATGCTTAACGAACTGAAACAGCAAGTGCTGGCCGCCAATCTGGCTTTACCTCGCCATAATCTGGTCACATTCACTTGGGGTAATGTCAGTGCTGTCGATAGACAACGTGGTTTGCTGGTTATTAAGCCTTCCGGTGTGGAATATGATGTGATGACACTGGACGATATGGTGGTCGTCGAGCTGGAAACTGGCAAAGTGGTGGAGGGCAGTAAGAAGCCTTCATCGGATACCGATACTCACCGAGTGCTTTATCTTAATTTCCCGCAGATTGGTGGCATCGTTCATACCCATTCACGCCATGCAACCATTTGGGCGCAGGCGGGGCTAGATTTGCCAGCATGGGGCACCACGCATGCAGATTACTTCTATGGCGCTATTCCTTGCACTCGGCTGATGACGCAGGAAGAGATTGCTGGCCGCTATGAATGGGAGACCGGTAATGTCATTGTTGAAACATTCCATCAACGGGGCATTAAGCCGGAAGATGTGCCTGCCGTTTTAGTCAATTCACACGGGCCGTTTGCCTGGGGGACCAGCGCGGATAATGCAGTGCACAACGCGGTGGTGTTAGAAGAGTTGGCTTATATGGGGATTTTCTCACGCCAATTGAACCCGCAACTTGGTAATATGCAACCGCAACTGCTGGATAAACACTATTTACGCAAACACGGTAAAAATGCCTATTACGGGCAATAATCGCTGTTTGGGCCTCTCGTTGAGAAGCAAACAAGATAACCCGTGTTCAGTCTTGCACGGGTTTCTCCAGCCATAGCACGGAGTCAGTGATATCGAGCATTTTTGCTTCGACCTGTGTAATGGCATCATTGATACCTTGATTGTAATAATGTGCGCCCAGCTCACGGCTGATGAATTCCAGTAAAAATTCCGCATCAAAATCTTCCAGCTCAATACTCAGGTTCTGCTCCAGATAGTCCTGAATTTTACGTGCCATCCGCTGTGTCTGTTCACGCGTGAAGGTAATGTCCGCCATTATTGCTGTTACTCCGTTATGAATGTTGTTCCTCTTATTCGCTGAGGATATCGACTTGAATGCCTTGTGCCATTAATTGCTGCTGATAACCTGCGGGCAGGCGGTTATCGGTAATAACCCGGTTGATGGACGATAATGGCATCAGTGAATTCTGATGCACTTGGCCAAATTTTGATGCATCGGCCAGAATAATATTTTCAGCGCCTTTGGCTAACACACTATTGATCACATCGGCCCGTAACATATCGCGCCCAGTAAAACCGGTATCCACTTGGTAACCATCGATGCCGATAAACGCCTTACTGAAATGCACATGGCGCAAACAAAGTTGCGTCAATGGGCCAACCATACTGTCACTTTTTTTCTGATAAATTCCGCCCAGAAGAATGACTTCACAGGAAGACTCTTTCAATTGTCTGGCAATATAGCCACTCACCGTCACCAAGGTAATGCCAGGGCGTTGTGCCAAATGATGCGCCAGCAGGGCGTTACTACTGCCACTTTCGACAAATACCGTTTCACCTTCATTGACCAGTGATGCAGCGTGATTGGCCAGTTTTTGCTTCATGGCGAAGTGAGTCATCATGCGAACATCAACATCGTCACTCTCAAGCGCGACGGCTGAGCCATGCACTCGCTTGAGCAAGCCTCGTGATTCTAGCTGATTGAGATCCTGACGGATTGTCACCTCAGAGACCTGTGTTTCTTGTGCCAATTCACTGACGCTGACACGTTGTCGGTCGTTTACCAACTGTAAAATTATTTGTTGTCTTGGGTTCATGGCATTCCAGATCAAAGGATGTGATGGGAGGTGCACCTGCCAACGCAGGTCAACGCTCGCCGGTCACAGCATCTTAATAGTAAATAATACCCTAAATAGCGCGGATAACACTCGGTGGACTGAGGGAAAAGTGAGGCACCCCACAACTCTGTCCTACAACCCTATCATCGCACTTTTTGCATTATGCAAAAACATATTACTTTCGATTGAAGTCAATATAACTTTCGAATGAAAGTATTTTGATGGAGATCACGTTATAGATTCATTATTGGTCTATGATTGCGGCTAATGATTGTTGGTAAATCCATTTGCTTAGCTGGGTAACCAGTCTGGCTGCTTACATAATCCAAACCGGAGGTTCTTATGGAGCTTTATCTTGATACCGCAGATGTCGCCGCAGTAAAACGCCTGGCGCGTGTATTGCCATTACAGGGGGTCACTACCAACCCGACTATTCTGGCAAAGGCGGGCAAACCTATCTGGGAGGTGTTACCTGCGTTGCGTGATGCTCTGGGCGGTACCGGTAAACTTTTCGCACAAGTGCTGGCCAATGACAGCGAACTGATGGTGTCCGAGGCAATTATGCTGTCAAAGCGCATCCCTGGTTTGGTTATCAAAATTCCCGCCACCGCTGAAGGATTGGCTGCTATTAAGCAATTGAAAGGGATGTCGATTCCCACATTAGGTACCGCCGTATATGGTGCCGGGCAAGGGCTGCTGTCTGCATTGGCAGGGGCTGAATATGTCGCACCCTATGTTAACCGACTGGATGCACAAGGCGGTGATGGTATTGCGATGGTCCGTGAATTACAGCAATTGTTAACCTTACATGCTCCAGGTGCTAAAGTGCTGGCAGCCAGCTTCCGCACGCCGCGTCAGGTTCTGGATTGCCTGTTGGCGGGCTGTCAGTCGGTCACCATACCGGTGGATGTGGCAGAACAATTTATTAGCGCGCCTGCGGTAAAAGCGGCAGTAGAACAATTTGAACAAGATTGGCAGGGCGCATTTGGCTCGCCAATCTTGAGCTAGTTGTGGTGCCTGCTGTTCAAACGGATAATAAAAACGCCCTGTGAAGTATCCACAGGGCGTGACAATGTCACTTTATGGTTCGGCTTGTTAGCCGCCTAGCAAGGGCATTTCCCCAGTTTGCCCGCCTTGCTGGGGAAGCGGGCATCCAGACAATAACGGTGGAATTCCCGTTCGGTCATCGGTGCGGTGTCAGGGTGATGCCGGCGCATATGATTAACATAATTACCGTAATCCTGTACTCCCACCATCAGGCGAAAGCTTTG
The DNA here is from genome assembly GCF_002073315.2 of Yersinia sp. FDAARGOS_228. Taxonomy (NCBI): domain Bacteria; kingdom Pseudomonadati; phylum Pseudomonadota; class Gammaproteobacteria; order Enterobacterales; family Yersiniaceae; genus Yersinia; species Yersinia sp. FDAARGOS_228. Next base: position 3,256,686 of record NZ_CP020409.2, on the reverse strand, counting down.
TGCCACGCGGTGTGCGATAAGGCGCAACCAAGCCCGCAGATCTGTCGGCTGGACAGCCACAGGAACCAGCGGTATACAACGCGTAATCAGGCGCGGCGTGGTTGCTAAACCTGTTCGGGTGCGAAACGGTATGCCTGCATTAACCACGAGCAATCTCCTCACGCAAGACAATTTCAGTCTCATGGGTGGTCGGTTTGCTGGATTTCAGCGCACGACGGACCACAAAGAAAGATGAAATCAGCATGGTCACTGCCACCAGCATAAAGAATGCACATAAGGCGGCATTGATCTGGTTGTTGAACACAATAGTTTCCATGTCTTTAATGCTTTTGGCGGGGGCAATCAGAACCCCTTGTTCAACCCCGGCTGAGAATTTCTTCGCTTGCGCCAGGAAGCCAATACTCGGTTTTTCATGGAAAATCTTCTGCCAGCCCGCAGTCATTGAGGTAATAAACAGCCAAATCGTTGGCAGGATGGTTACCCAAGCATAGCGTTGCTTCTTCATTTTAAACAGGACGACAGTCCCTAAAATCAGCGCCATCGATGCCAGCATCTGGTTACCGATACCGAACAGTGGCCACAAGGTATTGATCCCCCCTAGTGGGTCAACTACACCTTGATAAACAAAGAAGCCCCAGCAGGCGACCGCCACGGTGGTACCGGACAAGTTACCAAACCATGAGCGGTTATTTGCCAGACTCGGCACCACCACACCCACCAAATCCTGCACCATAAAGCGGCAGGCGCGGGTACCGGCATCCACGGCGGTCAGAATAAACATGGCTTCAAATAGAATGGCAAAGTGATACCAGAAGGCCATCATATTGCGGCTGTTAAATATCTCACTGATAATATGCGCCATCCCGACGGCGAAAGTGGGGGCACCACCTGCACGGGATAAAATGGAGTTTTCGCCAACATCTTTGGCAATCATGGCCAGGGTTTCAGGTGTAACTACAAACCCCCAACTGCTAATGGCCAGAGAGGCGCTTTCTACTGTGGTGCCAATCAACGCCGCCGGAGAGTTCATGGCAAAATAGACACCGGGATCGATAACCGAGGCACAAATTAGCGCCATGATGGCGACAAAGGACTCCATCAGCATCGCGCCATAGCCGATAAAGCGGGTGTGACTTTCACGCTCAATCAGTTTTGGTGTGGTGCCACTGGCAACCAAGGCGTGGAAGCCCGAAATAGCCCCGCAAGCGATGGTAATAAACAGGAACGGGAACAGGCTACCGGAGAATACCGGGCCGCTGCCATCAATAAAACGTGTGACGGCAGGCATTTTCATTTCAGGCATGGCAAAGACAATACCGATGGCCAGACCAATAATGACGCCGATCTTCAGGAAGGTCGACAGATAGTCCCGTGGTGCCAGCAACAACCACACTGGCAGCACTGAGGCGATAAAACCGTAGATAACCAGCACCCAAGTCAGGGTGGTGCCGTGTAAGGTAAAGAATGGCCCCCAATAAGGGTGAGCCGCGATATTGCCGCCGTAAATAATTGCGGACATCATCAGTACGAAACCAATTAAGGATACTTCCGCGATTTTACCTGGGCGGATAAAGCGCATATAAACGCCCATAAACAGTGCGATCGGGATAGTCGCGGCAATGGTGAACAAGCCCCATGGGCTGTCAGCTAAGGCTTTAACCACCACTAATGCTAGCGCGGACAAGATGATAATCATCACCCCTAGCGCACCCAGCATGGTAATAACCCCGGCAAAAGCGCCCAACTCTTGTTTTGCCATCTCCCCCAGAGAACGGCCATCACGGCGGGTAGAGATAAACAGGATCAAGAAATCCTGTACCGCACCAGCCATCATCACCCCGACCAAAATCCAAATAGTCCCCGGTAAGAAGCCCATCTGTGCGGCCAGTATTGGCCCGACTAACGGCCCGGCACCGGCAATCGCCGCAAAGTGGTGACCGAATAGCACCCATTTATTGGTCGGGACATAATCCAGGCCATCATTGCGCCGCTCAGCAGGTGTTAGACGGCGGTCATCCAACTCAAACACATTCTTGGCAATAAACAGGCTGTAAAAGCGGTAAGCGATGCTGTAACACGCCACTGAGGCGATCACCAACCAGATGGCATTGACATGCTCACCGCGGCTGATTGCCAGCATGGCAAAGGCAAATGCACCAATTAACGCCACGGTCAGCCATATGACGACAGTCTTGACGTTCTTCATGGGTAACGACTCCTTGTTATGAGGAAAATTTAACAGTTATCAGCACCCGTTTTGGAAAAAAGATGCAAACCGCTAGTTAACATAAGAGCTTTAATGTGAAAGAAAAGATGCGAAAGTGAAAAATGTGATCGGTAAATTATTTTAACGTAATGTAAAGTAGCATTTGCTTACATTTTGTGACGCTGACAGCGCTAAGTGGAGGGAACATCAAGTGGGATTGAAGGGGGCAATTGAAAAGGCCGTGGGATGTTGTGTATCACCACGGCTTATACTTGTCATACTTCAAGCTGCATGTGCGTTAGCTACTTTTGTTACTCGGCCCATCCTTGGGCCACGCCTTTGCAAGCAGCGTTCAAATCTGCTCCTGGCAGATTTGTCACCGGAATCATTGACTGGTGTCAACTTATCAAACCACCGGGCGGGCCACCACATTGCGAGTTTCCATGCGAACTTCGGCAATACGCACTTCGATTTTATCGCTTTGGCTATAAACCGTTTCACCTTTAATTTGCACGGTACCTGTTTCCTGACTGCAGACCATTTCATCACGTACTGCATGAATAAACGGTGCAGGGATAAAGGCCACAGCGCCATTATCCAGCAAACGAACACGCAGGCCACCACGGGTGACATCAATGATTTCCGCCGGGAAGCGGGTATCAGTACCGGCTTGAGGCTGTAGATAACGGGCATACAGCCAGTCACCGACATCGCGTTCAGCCATGCGGTTCAGGCGGCGGCGCTCAGCCAACTGCACGGTTATCTCATCTTGTGGTTTCTCTGCTTGCTGGCCGGTAATAATAGCTTTGAGCAGGCGATGATTGACCATATCACCGTATTTACGAATAGGTGAAGTCCAAGTGGCATAGGCCTCTAGCCCTAAACCAAAGTGTGGGCCGGGAACGGTGCTGATTTCGGCAAAGGTTTGGAAGCGGCGGATACGGCTGTCGAGGAACTGGGTTGGCAACGCATCGAGATGGCGGCGCAACTCACAGAAGCCTGGCAGAGTCAGCAGAGCCTGCGGGTCAGCCTCGACACCATTGGCTTGCAACACGGTCGCTGCCTGTTCAACCAAGGCCGGATCAAAACCGGTATGCACGTTATAAATGCCAAAGCCCAAATTATCGCGTAACTCAATAGCAGCACAGACGTTGGCGGCAATCATGCACTCTTCAACAATACGGTTAGCAATACGGCGGTGCTCAACGATGATATCCAGCACTTCGCCTTTCTCACCCAATAGGAAGCGGTAATCTGGGCGGTCTTTAAACACCAGCGCATGCTCTTGACGCCAGTTGCTACGCGCTTCGCAAACCCGTTTCAGTAATAGAATTTGCTCGGCAATATCCGCATCAGGTGGCTGCCAACCCATGTTGCCGTCCAACCAGTCAGAAACCTCGTCATAAACCAGTTTGGCCTTAGACTCGACCCAAGCGGAGGAGAAGCGAATATCATCACCTAACGCCCCATCAGCGGCGATAGTCACACGGCATACCAATACCGGGCGGCGCTCATTTGGCCGCAATGAGCAGAGGTTGTCAGACAAGTGGCGTGGCAGCATCGGGATGTTGAAGCCAGGCAGATAGTTAGTAAATGCACGTTTACGGGCGATTAAATCTAACTCACTGTTTTCATCGACATAGGCCGTTGGGTCCGCAATGGCAATGGTCAACAGCAGGGAACCGTCACCGTTGTCTTCTACATACAACGCATCATCCATATCTTCGGTGCTGTTGCTGTCGATAGTGACAAAGTGTAGAGCGGTCAGATCTTCGCGTGCTAAGTCGCAGTCTGGCAAGGCGGATTCGACCATAACCGGGGCTTCACGCTCCAGATTATGGCGAGCTAATGTCACCCACCAAGGCACGAAATGATCTTCACCATTGGTAATAAATGCCGTCAGATCAGCATTAAAAGCGCGATCGCCTTTTAATGGGTGGCGGCGCATTTCAGCCACGGCCCAATCACCGTTTTGGAAATCGTGGGTTAACTCACGGTCTGGACGACATTGGATGGCATCACGCAGCAATGGGTGGTCCGGCACAATAGACAGACGATCATCTTTTCGTTGTACGCGACCGACAAAGCGGGATAAAAATGGCTCGACCAATGTTTCTGGCTCAGCAATTTCACGATCTTTATCCGTGTGCAAGGTGGCAATAATCCGATCGCCGTGCATGACTTTCTTCATCTGCGGCGGCGGAATAAAATAACTTTTCTGCCCATCTACCTCAAGAAAGCCAAAGCCTTTCTCAGTACCTTTAACCACGCCTTCAACGCGCGGGGTCTGAGTGTGAAGTTGCTGTTTTAGCTGCGCCAGCAGCGGGTTATCTTGAAACATATCGTCCAGTGAATGGTGTAGTGAGTGGGTTTAATCCGGCTGACAGTTTTACGCGAATCAGCCCCATCGGGCAAGCGGCATATCACGTTGGAGGGGAATTCCTTGTTAAAGATGTGGGCATATCCGTTGCCCATGATTATCGGCCCCTGTCACCTCAATAGGGCCGATTTCATATAACAAACTCAGGCAATCCGCTGTGACAGCGGTGGTTGCCAGCGTCGAATGGTCACGGGCACTGATTTTGATGTTGGGGTGTGGGTTTGATCACCAAAACTGGATAAGGGCACCAGTGGGTTAGTTTCAGGATAGTATGCGGCGAGATTACCGCGCGGGATATCATAACTTACCAACTTGAATCCACTGACTTTACGGCTAATTCCATCATTCCATAGGGTTTCTATTTCCACCAACTCGCCATCTTCTAATGCCAATGCTGCCAAATCTTGCGGGTTAATGAACAGAACTTCTCGCTGACCATAGACACCCCGGTAGCGATCGTCGAGACCATAAATGGTGGTGTTATATTGATCATGAGAGCGTAATGTTTGTAACACAAACGGCGCTTCAACCCCGGCAATCTGCGGGAATAGACTCTCTGGCAGGGGAGCTGCGCAAAATTCAGCTTTACCACTTGGGGTAGCAAAACGCATTTCAGCAGCGGCGCTGCCCAGATAGAAACCACCGGGTTGATCACAGCGCGTATTGAAATTATCAAAGCCCGGTACGGTGGCGGCAATATGGTCACGGATCAGGTTGTAGTCAGCGGCTAATGCCAGCCAGTCCAGCGTTGCACCCTTAACCTTTTTGTTAGCGAAAACCGCATTGGCAATGCCACAAACAATGGCGGTTTCAGCGTGCTGGGTTTGCGCCAATGGCTTCCCAACACCTTCAGAGGCGTGCACCATACTGAAAGAATCTTCTACCGTAATGAATTGTGAACCGCTGGCTTGTATATCGCGCTCGGTGCGGCCCAGAGTGGGTAAAATCAAGGCATCAGTGCCGGTTATCAGGTGGCTGCGATTTAGCTTAGTACTGATATGAACGGTCAGATCGCAACGGCGTAACGCTTGCGCAGTACGCTCAGTATCCGGTGCCGCCGCCGCCAGGTTCCCCCCAAGGGCAATCAGCACTTTTACTTCGCCGCGCAACATTGCCTCAAGGGCTTCCACGGTGTTATGACCTGCACCTTGTGGTGGGGTGAAACCAAAATGGTCGGCCAAACGATCCAGCATGGCTTTTGTGGGTTTTTCATCAATGCCCATCGTGCGATTGCCTTGCACGTTACTGTGGCCGCGTACCGGACATAACCCCGCGCCGGGCTTGCCTAACTGACCAAACAACAGTTGAAGATTAGCCAATTCACGTACCGTTATCACTGAATGTTTATGCTGAGTGATCCCCATCGCCCAGGTGATGATAACGCGTTCGGCATGTTGATAAATATCAGCGGCATGGCGAATTTGCTCTTCACTTAGGCCCGACTGTTGGGTGATCTGCGCCCAGGGCGTGTTATCTACGGCCGCCAGATACGCCTCTATACCTTGTGTATGTACCGCAATAAAGGCGTGATCAAACAAACCTGGCTCCCCGTGTGCCAGTTGATGGCGATGGGTTTCCAACAAGGCTTTCACCATGCCGCGCACCGCCGCCATATCACCGCCTAAATTAGGTTGAAAATAAGCAGAACTAATAGGGGAGGATTTTGGTGTCAGCATCTCAAGGGGATTTTGCGGATCGGCAAACCGCTCCAAACCGCGTTCACGCAAGGTATTGAAACTAACAATGCGAGCACCGCGATCTTTGGCATGACGGAGGCTGTGTAACATGCGGGGGTGGTTAGTCCCCGGATTTTGTCCGAAGACAAAAATAGCATCGGCCAGTTCGAAGTCATGCATCTGAATGGTACCTTTACCGACGCCAATGCTTTGCTTTAATCCGGTACCACTGGCTTCATGGCACATGTTTGAGCAGTCCGGGAAGTTATTGGTCCCCAACATGCGGCCAAATAACTGATATAGGTAAGAGGCTTCATTACTGGCGCGCCCGGAGGTATACAGCTCCAACTGATCAGGGCTATCCAATCCATTAATATGCTGAGCGATCAACGCCAACGCCTCTTCCCAACTGATGGGTTGGTAACGGTCAGTTTGTGGGTTATAACGCATCGGATGGGTGAGCCGCCCCTGGTACTCAAGGAAGTAGTCACTCTGCTGGCGCAATGTGGTCAGACTGTGCTCGGCGAAGAATTGGGGTTCCACTGCTTTGCGGGTTGCTTCCCAACTGACCGCTTTGGCGCCATTTTCGCAAAAACTGAAGGTGCTGTGGTTATCGTCACCCCAGGCACAACCGGGGCAGTCAAAACCTTTTACCTGATTGACCCGTAGCAAATTGCGAATATTTTTCAACGCTTGTTTGCTGTCCAGGACAAAGCGCGTAGTAGCTTCGAGGGAGCCCCAGCCACCAGCCGCGCCGGTATAGGGTTTTATTGCTGATTTAAATTTCATAATGATACGCCGCAGGTGTCTTTTTTGTTTCAAGCAGGTAACAAAGTCATTAACTGTTTGGGTTTATTTTGTCACAAGTCTAGTGGCGTGGGGATGTGGCGTCTAATCGAATACCGCAATCGCGGCATAGAGGAGATTTATCGTGGTTGATAACATGTTTAAGCGGTGGAAACGACAGCAGAGTATTGCGCGCAGGCCAGAGCGCTTGTGCGCAATTCTTATGGTCTGCCTGCGCTCATCGCCACAGGCATGTACTGAGCGTTGTCAGAGGATTAATGCTCTGGGTAGACCTTTTCTTTAAACTCACACAAATCTTCAATAATGCACGAACCACAGCGCGGTTTGCGGGCAATACAGGTATAGCGACCATGCAGAATTAGCCAGTGATGGCAATCAAGCTTAAATTCAGCCGGAACCACCTTGAGTAACTTGGCTTCAACCTGATCAACATTGCTACCGGGAGCAAAGCCGGTGCGGTTACAGACGCGAAATATATGGGTATCTACCGCGATAGTTGGCCAACCAAAAGCCGTGTTCAACACCACATTCGCCGTTTTACGGCCAACACCAGGCAGTGCTTCGAGCGCAGCTCTGTCTTCAGGCACCTCGCCATTATGCTTTTCCAGCAAAATGCGGCAGGTTTTAATCACATTTTCGGCTTTAGTATTAAACAGACCGATAGTTTTGATGTATGACTTCAGACCATCAACACCCAGATCAAGCAGGGCTTGCGGGGTATTGGCCACCGGATAAAGTTTGGCGGTGGCTTTATTGACGCTGACATCAGTGGCTTGCGCTGAGAGCAACACCGAAATAAGCAGCTCAAAAGGTGAGGTATAGACCAGTTCCGTCGTGGGGTGCGGATCGTTGTCTCGCAGCCGGGTCAGAATTGCGACACGTTTCTCTTTATTCATAAGGCGTTCCGGGCATCTCCGTCCTGAAGTTGCGGCGCAGTCGCCACTCGTTGTGCTTTGCGCGCTTTCATTTTTTCGTCAATGATATATTTACCGGCCAATAGCAATCCCAAACCAATAAAGGCACCGGGTGGCAGCATTGCTAACAGGAAAGGGCTATCCAGATGCAAAATTTCGATACGCAGCACTTTTGCCCAGTTGCCTAACAACATATCTGCGCCATCGAATAAAGTACCGTTCCCCAGAATTTCACGCAGCGATCCCAGCACAAATAACGCGCAGGTTGCCCCTAACCCCATAGCCAGGCCATCCAGAGCAGATAACCCCACCGGATTTTTTGCCGCGTAAGCTTCCGCCCGGCCAATCACAATGCAGTTAGTCACAATCAATGGGATAAATATTCCCAGGGATTGATATAACCCAAAGGCATAGGCGTTAATCAGCATTTGCACGGTACTGACCACGGAAGCAATGATCATCACATAGATTGGAATGCGAATTTCATTTGGCACCCAGCGGCGCAGCGCAGACACTGCCGTATTGGTACACACCAATACCAGTGTGGTCGCTAATCCCAATCCGAGAGCATTGGTGGCCGTAGAGGAGACTGCCAACAACGGACACAGACCCAATAGCTGCACCAATGCAGAGTTATTCTTCCATAGCCCTTGCGCTAACAGATCTTTTGCTTCACTCATTGACTCTCTCCACAGACGGGCAAACTATCAAGCTTGCCCGGCAAGGTTTCCAAATACAGCGTGGTATTTTTCACCGCTCGCACCACCGCTCTTGGCGTAATGGTGGCACCGGTAAATTGATCAAAAGTACCGCCGTCTTTCTTCACTGCCCAGCGTTTGTCTTGTTCACTCTCGACATGTTGGCCGCTGAAATGGCTAATCCAATCAGAGATTCTAATATCAATCTTATCACCGAGACCGGGGGTTTCGTGATGTTCCATCACCCGACTGCCGAGTACATTACCGTGGAAATCCGCACCGACTAACAGTTGGATAGCACCGGAATAACCGTCTGGAGCCGTGGTTTCAATCGCGGCTGCCACGGGTTTATTCGCCAATCGTGCCAGATACACGCGGTGAGGAGACAGGTTACCCAACGCAATGTCAGTGACAACGTAACATTCAGCTTGCATATCATTGTCATAATTTTCAGCCGGGACAACTTGATCCAACAACGCTTTCTGTTGCAAAGCGGCCTGATGGGCAATGGTTGACTCTGTCAGTGAGTTAACCACTGCTGTCAATCCGGTAGCACCAGCGGCAAACAGGGCCAAAGTGATACCGTGACGCTTCATGGTTTTTAGCATAACGGTTCCTTATTTACCGGCGCGGTTGTGACCATAAACCCGTGGCTGGGTATAGTGGTCAATCAGTGGAACGGTAATATTGGCCAGCAGTACGGCAAAGGCGACTCCGTCGGGATAACCACCATAAACCCGAATTAACCACACCAGAATACCGATTAATGCCCCAAAAATCAGGCGGCCACGGGGTGTGGTAGACGCACTAACTGGATCGGTGGCTATAAAGAACGCACCTAACATTGTGGCACCGGAAAACAAATGCAACATCGGCGGGGCAAAACTTTGCGGGGCGGCTATCCAACTGATTGCGGCACAACCAGCCAGTGCCAACAAGAAACTGACCGGAATGTGCCAATGAATCGCTTTACGCCACAGCAGCAATAAGCCGCCCGCCAGAAAACCAATGTTAATCCATTGCCAGCCAATACCCGCTAACGTTGCAGCAAAAATGGGTTGTTGCAGAATTTGCTCAGTGGATTGTGAGCGCAGGGCAGTTTTAAAACCATCCAACGGTGTCGCCTGACTGACACCATCATAACCCATCTGGAGTTGATGAATATCCGCGCCACTGTGGGTATGTCCGGTAAAGATAGTTAAAAGTGTGTCATAAAAACCAATCGGCATACCTTGTAATGGCAACGGGGGTAGCCAAGTGGTCATTTGTACTGGGAATGAAATCAGCAGAACTACATAGCCAACCATGGCGGGGTTAAACGGATTTTGCCCCAAGCCGCCATACAGTTGTTTAGCGATGATGATAGCAAACAACGTACCCAACACAATCATCCACCAAGGGGCCAAGGGGGGCAGGCTTATCCCCAGCAGTAAGCCGGTAAGCAGGGCGGAGTTATCTTGCAACCGTATCAATACCGGTTGTTTGCGTAACTGCAAAACAGCCCCTTCGGCTAGCACGGCGGTAGCCATCGCCAGCACGGCCTGAATCAGGTTGCCATAACCAAAGAAGTAGGTCTGGGCAATAATGCCCGGAATGCAGGCCAGAATCACCAACAACATGATACTGCGGGTACTACGTTGATTGTGCGTAAAAGGGGAACTGGCTATTTGCAACCCTTTGTTCTGGGTCGGTGTTGCTGGCCTGAATTTCATGAAATTACAACCATATGTCAAATGCTTAACAGAGTGTTTAAACGCAGCTATTGCGCTGGCAAGCCAATGCTTGCGGCCATCGATACACTCAGCCGTCAGGGGGATAATAATTGTGCCGTATTCTACCCTATTCAGGCAAAGTGTAATACGCCTTAATCATAGGGTTATTATTCATAATGCATTGAGATATTAAGGAAGCTATAGCATTAAATAACCCCCGTTAGCCTAAAAATTTAACTTGCAATTTATATCGAGATAGTAACAAACATATACTAATAACGGCTCCTTAAGTGATGGCGAGTTATTAGGTTTTAATTGGCGATAGGTGTTATTTAATTTATTGTTTTAACTTGATTTTTTGTAGGTCACTTGCGGCTAATTAACTGCAAGCTAACGATTTATTAACCTGTGAAATGAGATTTGAGAAAAGCGTTGGCATAATGATAGATTAATGTAGTATGCACTGTAATTATATATTTAAAGAATAATAAGATGATCAACGAAGACATATTGTTTATAGAAGAATTAATTGAGTGGATTGAAATCAATTTAGAGAAAAGACCCACATTGGACGATGTGGCGAAGATTTCGGGATATTCAAAATGGCACCTGCAACGGAAGTTTAAAAGTATTGTGGGGTTACAATTAGCCTCCTATATACGTGGGCGGGTACTGACCCGCGCGGCTGTTGCGCTGCGCATTTCGCGCCGTCCTATCATTGAAATCTCTGATGAGTTGGGCTTCGATTCACAGCAAACCTTTACGCGTACATTTAAGAAGCGGTTTGGGGTCACGCCTAATAGTTTTCGCCAAATGGAGCACTGGGATGTGCAAGGGATGATTCCCCGCTTTGGTTTTTGTGAAAATTATACGCCTGAAATCAAACGGATATCTTTACCTGAGAGAGAGCTGGTGGGCTTTAAGCGGCGGCTGGATTTTGATGAACACAACCATTGCAGTGGTCAACACTCCTCCTTTATGGCAATGAAAGATGAAATTCTGCTCGATTTCTTTAAGGAAGTTAATTTCTCATGCCAACGGGTGTATTCACTGTTTTCAGCCAAGGAGTGTCAGAAAGGCCAGAACAGCGTGTACTATTCGACTGCTATTGATAAAGAGAAACGGCATGAAATACAGGGGCACCGTGAGGTTGATTATATCTCTATTCCGGCGGGGGAGTTTCTCTCAATATCCCACCAAGGTAGCGCCAAAGAGTGTGTGAAATTCTCAATTTATTTGTTTAATGAAGTGCTGCCAAAATTACGTGAAGAATTTGGTGGTGGTGTCGAAATGGAAGTTATCGAGATAGACAGTTGCCATGCTGAATCAAAAATGCGCGATATTTCGGTGGTTTATAACTATCTGATGTTGACGAACTGATGCTCTGCCGCCATGGCAGGGCGTCAGTTACGTGTGTTTCGTCTTAATCTGGGTTAGCAGTTTGTGCAGCTTTTTTGGCTTTAACACGGGCAATGGCGGCAGCAACGGCAGCTTTGCGTGGATCGGTTTCTAACACTTCATGTTCCTGCACCACAACCGTGGACTCAGACGGTGCTTGCGCCGCTTTCTTGGCTTCGACTCGGGCAATGGCGGCAGCAACGGCAGCTTTGCGTGGATCGGTTTCTAACACTTCATGTTCCTGCACCACAACCGTGGACTCAGACGGTGCTTGTGCCGCTTTCTTAGCTTTAACGCGGGCAATGGCGGCGGCAACGGCAGCTTTGCGCGGATCAGTTTCTAACACTTCATGTTCCTGCACCACAACCGTGGACTCAGACTGTGCCTGCGCCGCTTTCTTGGCTTTGACTCGGGCAATGGCGGCAGCAACGGCAGCTTTGCGCGGATCAGTTTCTAACACTTCATGTTCCTGCACCACAACCGTGGACTCAGACGGTGCTTGCGCCGCTTTTTTGGCTTTGACACGGGCAATGGCGGCAGCAGCAGCGGCTTGACGTGGGTCAACCGATGGTTGTGTTGCCTCATCGGGTGTTACAGTGAGTTGTTTTTCTGCCTGACGTGCTCTGGCCTGTGCTTTTCGAGCCTCACGAGCGGCAATGACTGCGCTGTTATCTGGTGTTTGCCCTGCGGTCACGGTGATAACTGCGTCAGTATCCCCATCATGGCGAGCCAATCGACTAATGGCAGCTTCAACCCTATGCTGATCAGCGTCAGTCAGTTTAACGGCGGCTTGTTTATGGCGTAGCTCACGAGCGCGCTTTTCTCGCTCCAGCCGCACTTGCTTGGCCTCAAAACGTGCTTTGGCTTCCGCTGCTCGGGCATTTTCCTGGTCGAGGGCGCGGATTTCTGCTTTTTCCTGACGGTAATATTGAACCAATGGGATATTGCTCGGGCACACATAGGCGCAAGCACCGCATTCAATACAATCGAATAAGTTATGATTGCGCGCTTTCTCATGCTCTTCACCCCGGCTGAACCAATAGAGCTGTTGGGGCAATAAACCGGCTGGACAAGCATCAACACATAAACCACAGCGAATACAAGACTGTTCGGCTTCTGATAGCCCCATTTCGGCTTCGGTCGGTGCTAAAATACAGTTACTGATCTTAACGATCGGCACATCCAAACTTGGCAGTGTAAAGCCCATCAGCGGGCCACCCATGATCACCATCGGTTGCTGTTGAGGCTGAAATCCGGCCAATTTCAACAAGTGCGATACCGGTGTACCAATTCTGGCCCAGAAATTCCCCGGTTTTGCTAATGCATCACCGGTGAGTGTCACGACCCGTTCAATTAATGGCTCATCGTCGATAATCGCCCGCTTAATGGCGACCACCGTCCCCACGTTTTGCATCAACACCCCAATGGATGAGGAATGCTTGCCGAAGGGTACCTCTTTACCGGTCAGAATTTTGGTGAGTTGCTTGGCACCGCCGGACGGATATTTGGTCGGTACCACCCGCAACTGGATCTCGTCATGGCCCCGTAGTGCGTACTGCAAAGCGGCAATAGCAGCGGGCTTATTATCTTCAATGCCAATCAACACCTGCTGTGGTTGCAGCAAGTGCCTTAAAATATCAATACCAGTGACCACTTCTTGCGCGTGATCCTGCATTAACCGATCATCAGCGGTGATATAAGGCTCGCATTCAGCCGCGTTGATAATCAGGGTGGTAACACTGTTTAAACCACCTTGTAACTTACTGGCGGTTGGAAAGCCTGCACCGCCCAAACCAGCAATACCCGCTTGATGAATACGATCCAGTAGGGCGGCGTTATCGCGTTGTAAATAGTCGGCCCACGGCTGTTGCTCACGCCAACGGTCTTCGCCATCCGGGGCAATATGAACACACAATTCAGCCAGGCCTGAGGGGTGTGCGGTGGTATGCGGAGCAATGGCCGTAATAGTGCCAGAGGTGGGGGCATGCACTGGAACTGTGCGGCCACGGCCCACAGTCAGCGGCTGCCCCTTTAATACCTGTTCGCCGGCTCTCACGCGCAGTTCGCCTTCTGGCCCCAGATGTTGTTGCAGTGGAATGATCATTTGCTCAGGCAAAGACGCGATGCGCATTGGCACTGTGCTTGATTGCACCTTCATTTCCGGTGGATGGATCCCGCCGTCAAAATCCCAGATAATGTCGTGTTGGCGGGTGGTAAACAGCTTAAACATGTTGTTCCACATCTATCATTTTCACCGGAATCATCTGCGATGCCACTAACTGAGTTGGCAGGTTTTTGACTGGAATAGTGCTCAGGTCCCACTTCCAGTTAGCGGTGGTGGCAGCAACCGGAATCATTTCAATACAATCTGTTGGGCACGGGGCAACGCAAAGGTCGCAGCCGGTACACAGGTCTGGCAATACGGTATGCATGGCTCGGGTGGCACCCACAATGGCATCGACAGGGCAGGCCTGAATACATTTTGTGCACCCGATACAATTAGCTTCATCAATAAACGCCACTTTACGCTGCGGATGAGCGGAAGCTTCGTCACCCTCTAATGGCTGTGGCTCAACTGCCAGCAGTTCGGCCAGTTTGAGCATCACTTGTTCACCACCCGGTGCGCACTTATTGATTTTCTCCCCTTGAGAGGAAACGGCTTCTGCATAGGGCCGACAGCCGGGGTAACCACATTGACCGCACTGGCTTTGTGGCAACAGGGCTTCTACTTGCTCAACCACAGGGTCTTGATCAACTTGAAAACGACGGGCGGCAAAACCAAGCACCACGCCGGATATCAGCGCCAATGTACTTAATGCACCTACGGCAATCCATAACGACATCATTAGAACTTCACCAACCCGGTAAAGCCCATAAAGGCCAATGACATCAACCCTGCGGTGATGAGCGCAATGGACGACCCACGGAAGGGCGCGGGAACGTCAGCCACTGCCAAGCGTTCGCGAATAGCCGCGAATAGCACCATGACCAGAGAGAAACCGGCAGCGGCACTGAAGCCATAAACCGCCGATTGCATAAAATTGTGAGATTGATTGACGTTGAGCAAAGCGACACCCAGCACAGCACAGTTAGTGGTAATCAGCGGCAGAAATATCCCCAGTAAGCGATAAAGCAGCGGGCTAGTTTTGCGCACCACCAATTCGGTAAATTGCACCACGACGGCGATAACGAGAATAAAGGCCAATGTGCGTAAATACACCAATCCAAGCGGCAGCAAGATAAAGCTGTTTACCATCCAGGCGCAAACAGAAGCCAATGTCAGTACAAAGGTCGTTGCCAGCCCCATACCAATGGCGGTCTCCAGTTTTTTGGAGACACCCATAAACGGGCACAGGCCAAGAAATTTGACCAGCACAAAGTTGTTTACCAAAACAGTACCGACAAACAGGAGCAGGTATTCAGTCATTACGAAGCCTAAAAAAATAAAAGCCGCCTATTATCCAAAATTGGCGGCCTAACGACAACAGATGAAGTGCAGGGTTATTACGATTTACCCACTATTTTAGGGGGAAAAAGTGCTCAATCCCATTAAAGTTCGGTAAAAGTATGCTTCACGCGTTGAGAACGTTTGATGTAAGGCACAAAAACAGCGGCTGCCAGTAGCGGCCATCCCAGTGTGCGCAAAGCAATATCATCGCTGATCGGCGAGAAAGCGAACGCTTTGAGCGCCAGTAGCACGGTTAATAGCAACCAGAGAATAAACCATTTGGGCAGGCGACGTGAGCGGCTGCAAAACAACCAGATAACCCATAATGTATAGGCCCACATCACCAGCGTTGTTATTACCGAGAAATACCATTGCAAGGTAAATGCCTGCGAATTGGTCACCAAATACTCTCGGGATTCCGGTGTGAAGATAGCCATGGCATACAGTGCTAGCATCAGACTGGCGCTGAGCAGTGTGACAATCAAATAGGCCAGAGGGGCCAATAACCAGCCGCCAATGCGTTGATATTCTTGCGGTTGAGACATAGTGAACCTTAGTAATCTATTAATAAGAAGTGATAACAACCGATTGGTCATCACTTCTTTGTATTGAGCTAGCTTAACCCGTGAATGTGCCCTTCGTCATCTATATCAATATGATAATACGCCGGTAGGGTGCCAAGGCCCGGCATGGTCATGATATTCCCGGTATAAATACGAACAAATCCGGCACCTGCTGACACGGCACAGGCCGTTACGGGCAATACAAAATCATGTGGGACGTTTTTCAGGCTGGCATCGGCACTGATAGACAGCGGCGTTTTGGCGATACATAGCGGCAAATGACCAAAACCGGCGGCGGTTATCTCCTCCAGTTGCCGGCGGGCTTGAGGGGTAAATATCACGTCGCGGGCACCATAGCGCTGCGCCATAACCTGTAACTTGTCCTCCAGTGTGGCGCTGTCTGGGTAAGGTAACATCGGCTCAGTATCTTGTGCGCAAGCTGCGATCACTTGTTGGGCTAGTGCTGTGGTCCCAGCCCCTCCCAAGGCAAATGCATCGCTGATTTCACAAGCCAGTGCTCCGGCTGATAGCGCATAGTCAGTTAGAAATCGCAATTCTTCGGGGCTGTCATCCGGGAAGCGATTAACCGCCACCACCACCGGCAAACCGTAGCTTTTCGCATTATTGATGTGCCATTTTAGATTGGTACAGCCTTGATTGAGCAACGGAATATTCACATTGAGGATCTCGGCAGGTAGCGGCTGGCCCGGTTTAATATCATACGCGCCACTATTGGCTTTCAGGCTACGCAGTGTCGCGACTAACACTACACAAGAGGGGGCAATACCGGATTGGCGATATTTAATATTAAAGAACTTTTCCATCCCCATATCCGAGCCGAAACCTGCTTCGGTTACCACGAAATCCGCTAACTGTAAGCCCAGCCGGTCAGCCAGAACCGATGAGTTGCCGTGAGCGATATTGGCAAAAGGACCGGCATGGATCAGCACCGGTGTGTGTTCACTGGTTTGCATTAACGTTGGGTGGATGGTCTCTTTCATTAGCGCGGCCATGGCACCGGCAACGCCCAAATCTGTTGTGGTTATCGGTTGGCCGCTGGTGGAGTGAGCCAGAATAATCCTGCCAATGCGTTGTCGCATATCTGGCAGGTTTTCTGACAAGGCCAAAATAGCCATCAATTCAGATGCGGCGGTTATTTCCACATGGTCTGCCCGCTCCACACCGTTGGTCTTTTCACCAATCCCCACTCGAATATGGCGTAATGCCCGGTCGTTATGATCAACCACCCGTGGCCAGAGGATCTGTTGCGGATCAATATTCAGTAACGGTAATCCGGTTTGTTGGCTAAAAGCCGGCCCCAGGCGTTGTTCATGATACAACCGTGCATCCAAAGCGGCGGCGGCCAGATTATGTGCAGCGCTGATGGCATGGATATCCCCTGTGAGATGCAGGTTCAGTTTCTCCATGGGTTGTACCTGTGAAGCACCGCCACCCGCAGCGCCCCCTTTCACACCAAAGACCGGGCCAAGACTTGGTTGACGGATACAGGCGACACAACGGTGACCTAATCGGTTGATCCCCTGACTTAAGCCAATGGTTGTCACCGTTTTCCCTTCACCTAATGGTGTAGGAGTGATACTGGAAACTAAAATCAGTTTGCCTTGCGCGCCGCCGGGTTGGAGTGCACGAATATCCACTTTTGCCATATGATGCCCATAAGGGATGACATCCTCTGCGCTAACACCTAATTGCTGAGCAATCTGCTGGATTGGCAGCATGGCTGGGTGATGGATTAAATCAGAGTTTAGGGGGAGATCATCGGCAGTCGAAGGCATTGTCGGTGTCATGGCGAGAAAAAGTCCTGTTATCAGTGATAAAACGGCGGCAGCCAACCACTGTGGCTATAAATCACCGCAAAATTATCACATAAATCGATGAATAATTGACGATACAAATCAATAAATGTGAAGTGACCCAACGTTAAGCGTGCTACCGCAGAGTCCTTAATGTTAGCTACCTAATATTTCCAACTTAAATATATTTCTATTATGAATTAAACGTTTATCGATAAAGCTTAATTAAGATGTTTTGAGTTATTAAAAGTTATAAATCCTTATGCGATAGAATCGATATATAAAAACCACTCTATGATGCCGGTATTATCTCTATCTTAACTGTTCAGGCGATTATCTGCTTATCCTGCCGACAGCTTTTTATAATAATTTTGGTAATCATACTCTATGGAAAATCACGTTCATTCCTCACTGGTGTGCGCTGCTCGATTACTCCGTCTGGCGGGGTTGAATTCAGAGGCCGTTGAGGACTTTAGCCGCAAAGCCGTCATTGATCGTTTTACAATGGCAACTCAGGCATCATTGCAGCGCTATTTATCTCAATTTTCACGTGCCACGGTAGCTCGCTTCAAAGTCAAAAAGCAGTCATTAAATAAGATTAAGCCAGAACATTTGCCACTTGCATTCCGCGATATGCAAGGCAAATTTATCTTATTGGCTCGCATTAATCAAAAGCAGGTGTTACTGCAACATGCGGATAGTGGAAAACCAGAAATCATAAGCTATCAAGAACTTGCGTCGAGTTGGAGTGGTGTCATATTTTGTTGTAGCCAGTCACGTTTCGATATTCGCTGGTTTGTTCCAGTGTTACTGAGCCACCGTAAATCATTGGTTCAGGTGTTGGTATTATCCATGTTGTTACAGTTTTTGGCCTTGATTTCGCCTCTTTTCTTTCAAGTCATTATGGATAAGGTCTTGGTGCATAATGCACTGACAACGCTTGATGTGTTAATTATTGTGCTATTAATAGTAGGTATATATGAAGTTGTATTGAAATTACTGCGGGAATATATTTTCACTCACACCACCACGCGTGTTGATATTTTATTGGGCGGTAAACTATTTAAACATCTCATCAAATTACCACTAGGTTATTTTAAGCAACGCCATGTAGGCAATATTGTCGCCAGAGTGAGAGAGTTAGACAATATTCGTGAGTTTATTACGGGTTCAGCGTTGACGTTGTGCGTCGATGTGGTTTTTACCTTCGTGTTGTTTATTGTCATGTGGTGCATCTCACCCCTACTGACATTCATCGTTTTAGGCACATTACCGTTATATCTGCTATTAGCGGCGCTGACCACTCGGCCATTGCAACAGAAAGTTGAAGTTCTGTGCGGTTGTGCAGCACACAATGGCGCATTTTTAACTGAAACTGTCTCTGGCGTTGAGACGGTAAAAAGTTTGGCGCTGGAGCCCCAAATGTATCAACGCTGGGAAACGCAAACGCGTGATTATGCCGACGCTAATTTTCAGGTACAGAACCTGCAAAATCTCAGTAGTCAGGCGGCTCAGTTATTGCAAAAACTGGCTGGTGCAGGGGTGATTGTGGTGGGCGCTTATCAAGTGATGTCGGTGCAGCTCAGTATTGGGCAACTGATCGCCTTTAACATGTTGGCGGTGCAGGCATTGATGCCAATGAGTAAGTTGGTTGATTTGTGGCAACAGAGCATCCGCGCCCAAGTGGGGTTGATGCTGATATCCGATATTTTGAGCTTACCTGCTGAGCAGTCGGTGGGCGCGCCCATTAACCGCCCGCTTAGAGGGGATATCTTGCTGCAACAGGTGACTTTCCGTTATCGCGCCGACTTGAACCCAGTACTACACAACTTTTCATTATCTCTGCAGGCCGGAGAGCATATCGGGCTGGTGGGGCCATCAGGATCGGGGAAAAGTACTGTGGCCCGATTATTACAGTGCCTTTATATCGCGGAACAGGGAGTCATCAATATTGATGGCTCGCCAATAGGGAACTTCTCACCCGACTACTTGCGGCGTCAGATAGGGGTCGTGATGCAGGAGAGTTATCTGTTCAACCGTACTGTCCGGGAGAATATCGACCATTCTCGGCCAACAGCCTCACTGAGCGAAGTGGTCGAGGCCGCATGCCTGGCGGGTGCCAATGCTTTTATACTCGCGTTGCCATTAGGCTATGACACCGTGCTATCAGAAGGCGGTGCCTCGCTTTCAGGCGGGCAGCGGCAACGTATAGCCATTGCCCGTACACTGCTGGCCAATCCCCGTATTTTGATTTTTGATGAAGCAACCAGTGCGTTGGATGATGAGTCGCAGGCTGAAGTACAGAAAAATATGGCCCGTATTATTGCCAATCGCACGGTTATCACGATTGCTCATCGGCTCTCGACGGTACGGCATTGCCACCGTATCGGCGTCATGGAACAAGGCCGGATTACTGAGTTGGCTAACCACGAACAACTCCTGGCGCTAAAGGGTGTTTATGCCCAATTGTGGCAGCAACAGGCTGACTTCAGTCATGAGGGATCAAAATGAAGTTAATGCAATATCTGCGCAGAACAGCCTTGTTCAATACGATAAAGAACCGATGGCGGCGTTGTTTCTCGCCTCAGCGCACCCGTGATGAATATGACTTTCTTCCTGCCTATTTGGATATCGTGGAGCGGCCAGTAGCACCACTGGCACGGCGCACTGCATGGTTTCTGGCGCTGACTCTGCTGTTAGTATTGATATGGTCGATTGTCGGGAAGCTTGATATTCACGCATCGGCTAAGGGTAAAGTGATTGTTTCTGAGCATTCGAAAGTGATTCAACCGCTGGAACCGGGTGTGGTGGCAGCAATTAATGTCTGCGATGGTGACAAAGTTGAAGCCGGTCAGATATTGATTGAGTTAAATCCAATCGGCATTGATGCCGAGGTGGGTAATATCAACCAGCAATTGATGCATCGCTTACTGGAAGCTGCCCGCCTGGCTGCGCTGCTCACCGCTAACCCATCCGCTATGTTTAACCCTCCCGATAATAGTCCCGATGATTTGGTCAGTACCGCCAGAGCACTTTTGCGCAAAGAAGATAACGAGGTGAATGCAGAGTTATCGCGTCAGGAGAGTGAAATGGCGGTTAATCAGGCTCATATTCAAGCGGGTCTTACCAATATTGCTCACCAGAAAGCGCTGATGGAAAACATTCATCAACGGCTAGAGGCGTTGCGAACCCTCGCCAAATCCAAGGCAATCGCTGAAGTGGAGTTATTGCTACAAGAACGGGAATGGCTAAGTGCTACCGCTGAAGCCAACCGTCTGCACAATGAGCAGGCTATTTTGCAGGCGAAAGCACACCACCTGTCACAAACCCGACTGCACTATTTAGCCGAAAAAAAACGGAGCTATCAGGAGCGGCTCAATAAAGCCCATGAAATTATTAACCAATTGCGACAAGAACAGATCAAATTACTGGAGAAGCAGCGCCAACAAAGCCTACGAGCACCGGTTACAGGTGTGATTCAACAATTGGCAATTCATACACTGGGTGGCGTTGTAACCACAGCTCAACCGTTAATGGTATTGGTGCCTGAAAGTCATCAGTTAGAGCTAGATGTCATGATTCTTAACAAAGATGTGGGTTTTGTACTGCCGGGACAAGCGGTGGAGGTGAAAGTAGACAGTTTCCCTTATACCCGATTTGGCACGTTGTCGGGTGAAGTAAAGCATGTCTCTCGCGATGCGATGGAGGACCAACAACAAGGCTTGGTGTTTCCAGCCAGAATCCGGCTGAACAGCGACAGGCTTAGCGTTGAGGGGAAGTCGGTGCGTTTATCCGCCGGTATGGCTGTGAGTGTAGAAATTAAGACCGGTCGCCGGCGGGTTATCGATTACTTACTCAGTCCATTGCAAGAGTACCAATCAGAAGCCCTGAGGGAGCGTTGATATGATGAATTCAACATCAACTCAGATAATCCAACCACTGAGCGCACTGGCCCGGGCTGCCGCGTGTTTTGATCTCGCCGTTGAGTCTTCGCAGTTGGCACACCAACTGGGATTAGCACCGGAGAAAATCGATGATATTGCAGTGTGCCGTTGCGCTGGTTGGATAGGTTTACGGGCAAGAAAAGTCAGCCAGTCATATGAACGTTTGAAACATCTGGCTCTGCCTATCTTATTCAGCGATGGGGATCAGTGGTATGTGCTACTGGCCCTGAATGAACAGGGCGCGGTGGTTTATTTTGCCGCCAATGGACAGCAGCAGCAAATCAGCCAGCAGGCGCTAGCCAATTTGTGGGGTGGTGAAGCCATTTTATTGGCGAAAGCAGAATTACGAGGGCAGAAAAAAGCCTCTTTTGGCTTTAGCTGGTTTATGCCAGTTATTACTAAATACCGTCATCAATTGCGTAATATCGTCTTAGTCTCACTGTTATTGCAGGGTATTTTGCTGGTGACCCCAATGCTATTCGAAACGGTGATCGACAAAGTCTTGGTGAGCCGTGGGGTAGGCAGCTTGGTGGTCTTAGGCAGCGCCATGATAGCTCTGGCAATTGCTGAACCCTGTTACACTTTCTTGCGCGGCTGGCTGTTTTCACATCTCTCCAGCCGAGTTGGTGCGGAACTTAACACCCGTCTTTATCGCCATTTACTGGGGTTACCACTGGCTTACTTTGGCGCACAACAAACAGGGCAAACTATCGCTAAAGTACAAGAAATGGAGCAAATCCGCAGCTTTCTGACGGGATCTGCATTAACCATGTTGCTGGATCTGATCTTTGTCAGCATATTTATAGCCGTGATGTTTTGCTACAGCAGTCAACTGACATGGATAGTCCTGTTTTCTCTGGTTTGTTATCTTCTGTTTTGGTGGGCAATTGGCGGAGTATTACGTAAGCGGGTTGAGTGTCAGTATGAAGCCAGTGCAGATAATACATCGTTTTTAACTGAAGCGATTAGTGGGTTGGAAACGATAAAAACCACAGCAACCGAAAGCCAGTTTAATCGTGGTTGGCAGCAATCACTCGCACGCTACGTTCGGGCGTCATTTGCTGGTGCGAGGATGGCGAATATTGCTGAGCAAGGTATTACATTTATCAACAAAGTCACGTCTGCCATTGTGTTGTGGTTTGGCGTTAAATTGGTATTGGCTGGGGGGCTAAGTCCAGGTCAATTCATCGCGTTTTCAATGTTTTCGGGTTATGTAACTCAACCCATTTTGCGTTTGGCGCAGATATGGCAAGATTTCCACCACACACAAGTTGCTCTGAAACGCATTGGTACTATTCTGGATTATCCAACGGAGCCAGGGAGTGCCGGATTATCGTCAAGTAATGAGTGGGTAGGGCGTTTGACGTTTAAACAGGTGCGCTTTCGCTATCGGCCAGATACCGCTGAAGTTTTACAAAATCTCAATTTGGATATAGCCGGTGGGGAATTTATTGGTATTACCGGCCCATCTGGTTGTGGCAAATCAACGCTAACGAAGTTACTACAGCGGTTATATCTTCCTCAACATGGGCAGATTCTGGTAGACGGGCAGGACTTGGCGATTACTGATGCCACAGCTTTGCGCTGCCAAATGAGTGTGGTATTGCAAGATAGCATCTTGTTTTCTGGTAGCCTGCGGGACAACATCTGCCAGTGCCGACCCAATGCTGATGATACTCTGGTTGAGAAAATTGCCCGGCAGGCGGGGGCGCATGATTTTATTATGGCTTTACCTCAGGGCTATCAAACCCAGGTTGGGGAACGAGGTAGTATGTTGTCTGGCGGGCAGCGGCAGCGGGTTGCTCTGGCGAGGGCGCTAATGGCGGATCCTAAGATCTTGATTCTTGATGAAGCAACCAGTGCTCTGGATTATGAATCTGAGGCGGCAATTATGCGCCAATTGCCTGAGATTATCCGTAATCGCACTGTAATCTGCATTGCTCATCGGTTGAATACATTGCGTCAATGTCATCGTATTTTGGTATTAGGGTACGGGCAAGTTTTAGAACAAGGCAGTCATCAAGCGTTACTTGCTCAGGGAGGGGCCTATGCACGGTTGTGGCAGTTACAAACCGAATAACAATTAGCGATAGTGGCCGACTATTCTTGTTTAAAATAACGCTGGGTGAGAATCACTCACCCAGCGACCACCAGGCATACCGCGAGTGATTACAGCTTGTCACCGTTGGTTTTAATCACCTCTTGATACCAGAAGAAGCTTTTTTTACGCTGACGCGCCAGTTGTTTCCGATGTTCGACATAAACAAAACCATATTGTTTCTGGAAGCCATTCAACCAACTGAGCAGATCGATAAATGACCATGGATAGTCGCGATATACAGGATATCAATCACAAAACCGTAAACAGCGGCTAAACAAGGTAAAGACAATATGGGTCATCGAATACCACTGTGTATATAATCAGTGTTTCGCAAGTTAAGATTTTTTGTTGAAGAAGGAAGAATGATGATCACTCGGCTTGCTATCTCTGGTTACCGTTCGTTACGCGATGTGGTACTTGAATTGGGGCAATTGAATGTCATTACCGGCGCGAATGGCAGTGGCAAGTCCAGTCTTTATCGAGCGCTCCGATTACTGTCAGATATTGGTCAGGGGCAGGTTATCCAATCATTGGCTGCTGAAGGCGGGTTACAATCAACTCTCTGGGCAGGACCAGAGTCGTTTTCCAAGTCGATGACATCAGGAGAACAGCCGATTGAAGGTACTCATCGCCACCACCCCGTGAGTCTCAAATTGGGCTTTGCTGGTGCGGATTATGGCTATGCTATTGATCTGGGTCTTCCCACACCGCGCAGGTCATTTTTTGCGTTGGATCCTGAAATCAAGATTGAAAGCCTGTGGTGTGGCGATATTCTGAACAATAATGCCCTTTTTGCTGAGCGGCGTGGTCCGCGTGTCCGTATCCGTGATGAGCGCGGACTTTGGCGCGAGGCATATCACGGGTTAGCGGCCTATGACAGTATGATGACCCACAGCACAGACCCCCGTGATGCCCCAGAGATCCTGCTTATGCGCGAACGGATGCGGGCTTGGCGTTTCTATGACAATCTGCGTACCGACCGTCATGCGCCAGCTCGTCAGCTTCAAGTGGGGACTTATACACCGGTACTGGCCAGTGATGGTGCGGACTTGGCCGCAGCGTTACAAACGATCAGAGAGATCGGCGATACCGATGCTCTCACGAATACCATCACGGATGCCTTTCCCGGAACTACATTGGCTATTGAGCCAAATTTCGAGTTGCTGCTGTCGCAGCAAGGCTTGTTAAGACCACTCAAGGTAGCAGAGCTATCAGACGGCACCTTGCGTTATTTATTGCTGGTGGCGGCATTACTATCACCGCGCCCTCCCGAAATGATGATCCTGAACGAACCCGAAATCAGCCTGCATGTTGATCTGTTAAAACCATTAGCACGGTTGATTGGTCAGGCGGCACAACATACTCAGGTGATTGTGGTGTCCCATGCCGCTGAGTTGGTGGCAGCGCTACAGCAGGAAACCCATTGTCGCCATATCTTGTTGGATAAACAGTTTAGTGAAACAACGATACAGCAAGAGGCCACCCCTCACTGGTTATGGTCAGCACGTTAGCGGCGGTGGTTGTGATGTTGAAAACATAAAAGAAGCGTTAAGCTCCTCAGACTGCTAACAAACCGCGGCGATGCCGGCTCAGGTGGTCGGGCAGGCACAAGAATATAGCATCCGTGGCAGGGATGGCACGGTCCAAGTTTACATGGCTGCTTATTTTGGTGCAGGGAAGGTTGTGTTGTTACGATCTGCTTGTTTTCACCATTACGGGCATTTTGTCATAAAACTCAGGAGCCGAAGCCCCTGAGTTGGGTGTTTAAATCAATCGTTCTATTAAATTATCAGACCTATTTAAATTACCCAGTCTATTTAACTCAACAGATTAAATAATGGTATTAGGCTTAACTTAGCGATTCAGGTGGTAATACACTTCGTTCCAGCGGATTTCATTTTTAAATGCTGGAAGCGTCGTATCATTGTCGATCAACAGGAATTCAATACCGTGCATCTCGGCATACAGGCGTAATTCATCCACACCGACGGCTTGGGAGAACACCGTGTGGTGCGCGCCACCTGCGATAATCCACGCTTCAGCAGCCGTTGCCAACGACGGTTGTGCTTGCCAGATAGCACGGGCTACCGGCAGTTTAGGTAATGGATGCGGCTGTTCGACAGTATCAACGACGTTAACCAACAAACGGAAACGGTTCCCCATGTCAATTAAACTGGCATTCAGTGCCGGGCCTGCTGGTGTAGAGAAGATCAAGCGCGCTGGATCGGCTTTACCGCCGATACCTAAGTGTTGTACATCCAGCAACGGTTTATCTTCTTTGGCAATAGAGGGGCACACTTCCAGCATATGAGAGCCAACGACTAAATCATTGCCCGGCTGGAAGTTATAAGTGTAATCCTCCATAAACGAGGTTCCACCTTTCAGGCCAGTGCCCATCACTTTCAAAATGCGCAGCAATGCGGCGGTCTTCCAGTCACCTTCACCGCCAAAACCGTAACCTTGTTGCATCAGTCGTTGCACTGCCAGCCCCGGCAACTGCTTCAGACCATACAGATTTTCAAAGTTAGTGGTAAAGGCTTTAAAACCACCTTGTTCTAGGAAACGCTTCATGCCTAATTCTATACGGGCTGCATCCAGCAAATTTTCGCGTTTATTGCCGTGCAGTTTTACCGCATCAGTGAAGCGATAAGTGGCTTCATACTCTTCAACCAAGGTATCAATATCACCTTTGCTAACGGCATCCACTACAGTAACTAAATCACCGATCCCATAGGCATTAACTGAGTAACCAAACTGGATTTGAGCAGCAACTTTATCACCGTCGGTTACTGCCACTTCACGCATGTTGTCGCCAAAACGAGCTACTTTAAGCTGTTGGCTTTCTTGTTTGGCTGCCGCTACTCGCATCCATTGACCAATACGTTGATGCGCTTCTTTATCCTGCCAATGACCGGTTATCACGCTGTGTTGTTGGCGCATCCGCGCGCCGATGA
Source organism: Yersinia sp. FDAARGOS_228 (assembly GCF_002073315.2). NCBI lineage: Bacteria > Pseudomonadati > Pseudomonadota > Gammaproteobacteria > Enterobacterales > Yersiniaceae > Yersinia > Yersinia sp. FDAARGOS_228. Next base: position 3,230,071 of record NZ_CP020409.2, on the reverse strand, counting down.
AGCCAAACTCGCGGCCACCATGGGCAGTTTGGTTCAGGTTCATAAAGTCCATATCCATGGTTTCCCATGGGATCTGAGCATTAAACTGAGTGTGGAATTGCAATAAAGGTTTATTCAGAATACTCAAACCACCAATCCACATTTTGGCGGGAGAGAAGGTGTGTAACCACGTCATTACCCCGATACAGGCGGTGTCATAGTTCGCCTCACGGCACAGTGCCGTTATCTCATCCGGTGTGGTTACCAACGGCTTCAGTACCAGTTTTATTGGCAAGCCTGCTTCGCTATTCAGGCTGTTGACCACCTGATGGGCATTATCCATAACTTGTTGCAGTGTTTTAGGGCCATACAGATTCTGGCTACCAATGACAAACCACACTTCTGATTGCTTGAATACGTCCATCTGATACTCCATTTAATAAATTGTTATAAAAATATATTTATAAATCAGTCTGATCGCCAAGATCAGTGTGTTGTCTCAGTCATTGGCGCAGGCGTATCGGTTACTGGCATATAGTGTGGTTCTGCTGACAGACACCACTGTTGATAGCGCTGATAAAGTTGCTGGTAGCGAGCAACCTGGCTGGCGTTCGGTGTCAGAGTGCGCTCAATCTTACAGGCCATCTGACGCTGCGCAGCAGGGACATCGCTATATATGCCTGCGGCCACGGCAGCAAAAATTGCCGCTCCCAGCGCACAACATTGATCAGAGGCAACAATTTGCAGAGGCCGATTCATCACATCGGCACAAACTTGCATGATAACCGGTGATTTACGCGCGATGCCGCCCAATGCCAGCACGTTCTCAACAGGAATATCCTGCTGTTCAAAACACTCCATAATAGCGCGCGCACCAAAAGCGGTCGCTGCGATAAAACCACCAAACAGAGTAGGGGCATCGGTTCCTAAATTCAGATCAGCAATAACCCCTTTCAAACGCTGATTCGCATTTGGCGTGCGGCGGCCATTGAACCAATCCAAGACCACTGGCAAGTGATCCAGTGAAGGGTTCTTTGCCCATTCAGCTGTGAGTGACGCGAGGAGGGTAGACTCAATCTGCTTTAACTGGGGTTGCAATTCAGGTTGTGCTAAGGCAGCTTGACGTAATGGCCAACTCAGTAAACGACTGAACCAGGCATACATGTCACCAAAAGCTGACTGACCCGCTTCCATACCAATCCAACCGGGTACCACGCTGCCTTCGACCTGACCGCAAATGCCGGCAATGGCGCGTTCACCCACCAATTTGTCATCGGCAATCAGAATATCGCAGGTAGAAGTACCGATAACCTTGACCAACGTATAAGGTTGAGCACCCGCGCCCACGGCACCCATATGGCAATCAAACGCACCACCAGAGAGCACCACGCCGGTCGGTAGCCCCAAACGTTCAGCCCATGCAGCAGTAATCAAACCCACCGGCCGTTCAGCCGTGTAGGTATCAGTAAACATCGGGTAATTAAGGTCGTCCACCAGATGGGTATCCAGTGCTGCCAGGAATTCACGCGGCGGCAAACCACCCCATGATGGATGCCATAGGCTTTTATGGCCCGCGCTGCATCGCCCCCGTTGAATATCCTGTGGGGCAGTGGTGCCGGATAACAGTGCCGGTACCCAATCACACAGTTCAATCCACGATACCGCAGCATCGCGCACGGCGGCATCGGCGCGTGTCACGTGCAGGATTTTTGCCCAGAACCATTCAGAAGAGTAGACACCGCCAATATAGCGGGAATAGTCGGTAAACTCACCACTGCGGCATAAGCGATTGATCTCTTCCGCTTCTTCTATTGCCGTATGGTCTTTCCACAGCACAAACATCGCATTGGGATTATCTGCAAATTCAGGGCGCAGAGCCAATACCTGCCCTTGATCATCAATTGGCGCGGGTGTCGACCCCGTGGAGTCAACACCAATCCCGACGATTTGCTGGCGCTGCTCTTCTGACAGGCGGCTGACGACCTGACGGATCGCCTGTTCCATCGCTTCTATATAGTCCAGGGGATGATGACGAAACTGGTTTTGTGCGGCCTGACAATAAAGGCCCTGCTGCCAGCGAGGGTAGTAGACAACTTCGGTATCGATCTCGGTGCCATGTTGACAATCTACCGCCAATACCCGGACGGAATCGCTGCCAAAATCTAATCCGAGCGCTATAGCCTTATTTGTCGACAAAGGACGGTCTGCCGATACAACGCTGGTTGTCATAGTGGTTGCTCCTAACATTTGCAGAAAACAGGAATTCATTGCCAATAACCATAGGAGTGAGTGACGGCAATATGTGAGGAGCAGATAGCTGGAAGTATGCACTTTTCTGCTTCCTACAGTGTTTTTGTGATGTCAGTCAAAAGTTAGAGAGAGGTTAAATTTGCTGAATATATGGATAAACAAACTGTAATTCCTGGATGTGATAGCGCTCTACATTCTGAAGCATAATTAACGTTAAAACTGTCACCGTCTTACTGGGTGTGGTGAGGTTAGGTGGCTTTTAATAAAGCATACAACTGCACTGGAACTGAAAAACAGCATTGATAACGTTTCCACTAAAAATCGAATGATTTAGGTGGTTGATGATTAAATGCACAAAAAACATCTCTTCCTACAAAAATAGTTCGGAGAACACTATGCATAAATTAACTAAGGCGCTGGCAGTGGTTGGGTTAGCGGCAGTTATGTCACATTCAGCTATTGCCGAAAGCATGAAGTTGGGTTTTCTGGTAAAGCAACCTGAAGAACCTTGGTTCCAGACCGAATGGAAGTTTGCAGATAAAGCAGGGAAAGATTTAGGTTTTGAAGTGATAAAAATTGCAGTGCCCGATGGCGAGAAAACCTTGAATGCTATCGATAGTCTCGCCGCCAGTGGTGCGAAAGGCTTTGTTATCTGTACACCTGATCCGAAACTGGGGCCGGCCATTGAGGCGAAGGCGCGCAGTTATAACCTGAAAGTGATTGCGGTAGACGACCAATTTGTGAATGCCAAAGGCAAGCCGATGGACAGCGTTCCATTGGTCATGATGGCGGCGACCAAAATTGGTGAACGTCAAGGGCAGGAACTGTGGAAAGAAATGAACAAACGCGGCTGGCAACCGGGTGAAACGGCGGTAATGGCAATTACCTCTGATGAACTGGACACGGCGCGCCGGCGTACCAGTGGGTCAATGGACGCGCTGAAAGCCGCTGGCTTCCCAGAAAAGCAAATCTATAAAGTACCGACCAAATCCAATGATATCCCTGGGGCATTTGATGCCGCCAACTCCATGTTAGTTCAGCATCCTGAAGTGAAAAACTGGCTGATTGTGGGCATGAATGACAACACCGTGTTGGGCGGCGTTCGTGCCACCGAAGGTCAGGGCTTTAAAGCACCAAATGTGATTGGCATTGGTATCAATGGTGTCGATGCGGTAAGTGAACTGTCCAAAGGCCAGGCCACGGGTTTCTATGGCTCCCTGTTACCAAGCCCGGATATTCATGGTTATAAAAGTATCCAGATGCTGAATGACTGGGTGAGCAAAGGTGTTGAACCACCGAAATTTACCGAAGTGACTGATGTGGTGCTGATCACTCGGGATAACTTCAAAGTCGAGTTAGAGAAGAAAGGCTTGATGTAATTCCGCTATACCTAACGCCATTGGCGTGGCAGTTAACACCCATTGCCGCGTCAAGTTTGAAGGGTATACAGACTATGGCGCACGGGGGCAGGCTACCGCTTGCCCCAATGGACCACGCAGACAGGTGGTGCCGTGCGAACCAAACTTTATAAGGAAGCCATCATGTCAGCACTCCATTCTGCGTTACAAGCCGAGCTGGAAGCCGAACAGTCACCTTATCTGGCTTTTTGTGGCATCGGAAAAAGTTTCCCCGGTGTTCAAGCGCTGGATGATATCAGTTTTACCTGTCAGGCCGGGCAAATCCATGCCCTGATGGGAGAGAACGGCGCAGGGAAATCTACCCTGCTGAAAATTCTCAGTGGTAACTATTCACCGACTCAGGGTGAAATTCACATTAAAGGCAAAGTGGTTAACTTTGCCAATACCACTGATGCGCTTGATGCGGGTGTCGCGATCATTTATCAGGAACTGCATTTGGTACCGGAAATGACTGTGGCCGAAAATATCTATCTGGGCCAATTGCCTACCAAGATGGGCATGGTTGATCGCAAATTACTGCGTTATGAATCCAGTTTGCAGCTCTCACATTTGGGGTTGGATATTGACCCCGATACCCCACTGAAGTATCTCTCCATCGGCCAATGGCAGATGGTGGAAATTGCCAAAGCGTTGGCCCGTAATGCCAAAATTATTGCTTTTGATGAACCGACCAGTTCGCTCTCTGCCAGAGAGATAGAACAATTGTTCCGGGTGATCCGCGAATTACGCGCCGAAGGGCGGGTCATTTTGTATGTTTCACACCGGATGGAGGAGATTTTTGCACTGAGTGATGCCATTACGGTGTTTAAAGATGGCCGTTATGTGCGCACGTTTGACGATATGTCTCAGGTGAATAACGACTCTCTGGTGCAAGCCATGGTTGGGCGCAATTTGGGTGATATTTATGGTTATCAGCCGCGTGAAATAGGGCCAGAGCGCCTGACACTACAAGAAGTGAAAGCCATTGGTGTGAAATCACCGATCAGCCTGACCGTCCGCCAAGGGGAAATTGTTGGCCTGTTTGGTTTGGTGGGGGCGGGGCGCAGTGAGTTATTAAAAGGGTTGTTTGGTGGTACCAGGCTGACAAGTGGTCAGGTTTTGCTGGATGGCAAGGCACTGACGATTCGCTCACCCATCGACGCCATCACCGCCGGGATCATGTTATGCCCGGAAGACCGCAAAGCGGATGGCATCATTCCAGTCCATTCGGTACAGGACAATATTAATATCAGCGCACGGCGCAAAACACTGACGGCTGGCTGTTTAATCAACAACCGCTGGGAGCAGGAGAATGCGGCACTGCGTATTCAGTCCTTGAATATCAAAACACCTGGCCCCCAGCAACTGATTATGAATTTGTCTGGCGGCAACCAGCAGAAAGCCATTTTGGGCCGCTGGTTATCCGAAGACATGAAAGTGATCCTGCTGGATGAACCAACCCGTGGCATCGACGTCGGGGCTAAACATGAAATCTATAACGTGATTTATCAACTGGCGAAACAAGGCATTGCGGTGCTGTTTGCGTCCAGTGATTTGCCAGAAGTTCTTGGGCTGGCTGACAGGATCGTGGTGATGCGGGAAGGGGCAATCTCTGGTGAGTTAGAGCACGGTTCTGCCACTGAAGAACAGGCGTTAAGTCTGGCGATGCTACGCACCCCGAATATTACTACTGATGCCGCGCCTGCGGTTGCTTGATTATGAAGGAGTTATCCATGTCCAGCGTTACTTTGAGTTCTGATAAGAAGAACCCGGCATCAACCGAGTTAAAAGGTGGAGCACACAATAGCCAGTCGCAACCACCACAGGATACAGCGGCCAAGGGTGGGCTGGGGCTATCCCGTATTTGGGATAGCTACGGGATGTTGGTGGTTTTTGCCGTGGTATTTATTGGTTGTGTGATATTTGTGCCTAACTTTGGCTCCTTTATCAATATGAAAGGGTTGGGATTGGCTATCTCGATGTCGGGGATGGTGGCATGTGGCATGTTGTTTTGTTTGGCATCCGGTGATTTTGACTTATCTGTCGCCTCGGTGATTGCTTGTGCGGGGGTAACGACTGCGGTTGTTATCAATATGACCGAAAATATGTGGCTGGGTGTGGGCGCAGGTTTGTTACTGGGTGCGCTATGTGGGCTGATTAATGGTTTTGTGATTGCCAGATTGAAAATTAATGCCTTGATAACCACGCTGGCGACGATGCAGATTGTCCGTGGCCTGGCTTATATCATCTCTGATGGTAAAGCGGTGGGTATCGAAGATGAACGTTTCTTTGCGCTGGGTTACACCAACTGGCTCGGTTTGCCCGCCCCTATCTGGATTACCATTGCCTGCCTGGCGTTGTTCGGCTTCTTGTTAAACAAAACAACCTTTGGCCGCAATACTCTGGCTATCGGGGGCAACGAAGATGCGGCGCGTCTGGCGGGGGTGCCGGTAGTTCGCACTAAAATCATCATTTTTGTTTTATCAGGGTTGGTATCGGCGGCGGCAGGGATCATTTTGGCATCGCGGATGACCAGTGGTCAGCCAATGACCTCGATTGGTTATGAGTTGATTGTTATCTCGGCCTGTGTGTTGGGTGGGGTATCACTGAAGGGCGGGATCGGTAAAATTTCCTACGTTATCGCCGGTATCCTGATTCTGGGTACAGTGGAAAATGCCATGAATCTGCTTAATATCTCGCCGTTCTCACAATATGTGGTCCGTGGTTTGATCCTGCTGGCTGCGGTTATCTTCGACCGTTACAAACAGTTGGCTAAACGGACGGTATAAGCTGCACGGTGGCAGAAAAGTCCATAAAAAGCCTATCTGGCTCACAGTTCTGTAATCACTATCGGGCAGCGTGAATTCTGCCCGATAAACTGAAGTAAGCACCATGCGTTTGAACGCCAATCAGATCAGGACACCAAGGAGGCTAAATGTACCATCGAATGGTTCAGGAACCGCAACCCAATCCCTTGTTACCAGGCTATACCTTTAACGCCTATCTGGTCGCAGGATTAACCCCGATTCTGGCCGATGGACCACTCGATTTTTTTATCGACAGGCCGGGCGGTATGAAGGGTTATATTCTAAATCTGACCATTAAGGGACAGGGCAAGATTTTTGACGGCGAAAATACTTTTTACAGCAATCCCGGTGATTTGCTGCTCTTTCCCCCTAAGGCATCGCACTATTATGGTCGCTCACCGAACAGTGATTGTTGGTATCACCGTTGGGTCTATTTCCGGCCACGGGCATATTGGGCTGACTGGTTGGAGTGGCATAGTAAAACGCATGAGGTTGGGCGGTTATCTTTGCCTAACAACAACTTATTACTGGAATTTGATCGCCTGTTTGCCAATATCGAACAGACGCAAAAATCAGGGCGGCGTTTTGGCGAAGAGTTGGGTATGAATCTGCTTGAGCGCTTGCTGCTGCGCGCAATGGAAGAAGATCCTCTTAGCCCACAACGGATTATGGACCCACGCGTCATTGAAGCGTGCCAATTTATTACCGGCAATTTAGCCGGTGAACTGCGCATTGACGAGGTAGCACGCCATGTTTGCTTGTCTCCGTCGCGCTTGGCGCATCTGTTTCGTGAGCAAGTTGGTATCAATATATTGCGTTGGCGTGAAGACCAGCGGGTTATTCGGGCTAAGTTATTACTGCAAACCACACAGGAGCCGATTGCCACTATTGGCCGCGTGGTAGGTTACGACGACCAACTCTATTTCTCCCGCGTTTTTCGTAAGCGTGTCGGTGTCAGCCCCAGTGATTTCAGGCGTCGCAGCATTGAAACCAACTACCCGCAACGCAACCTTCGCCAGCCAGAATGGCGGGACAATGCAGAGGCCATCGTGCGGCTTTAGCCGCGGCGTTGAACGTTAAGTCAAAAATTACCTCTTGTCGCGGGAATCATGATGGTGTCAAATCGATTGATCGACTGATATCAATTGGCAAATATGCTGCGCGAGAGGAAATATGATGGCTGAAAAAATCAAAGTGGGTTTACTGGGCTATGGTTATGCCAGCAAAACGTTCCATGCGCCGCTGATTATGGGCACTCCGGGGCTAGAGCTGGTAGGGGTTTCCAGTAGTGATGCCAGTAAAGTACATGCTGACTGGCCGACAATGACGGTGGTTTCTGACCCCAAAACGTTATTTGATGATCCTTCAATCGATCTTATCGTGATTCCAACCCCGAATGACACTCACTTCCCGCTGGCTCAGCAAGCCCTGGCTGCCGGTAAACATGTGGTGGTGGATAAACCGTTCACCGTGACACTGTCACAAGCAAATGAGTTGAAGAAACAAGCAGATGAGGCCCACTTATTGCTTTCAGTGTTCCACAATCGCCGCTGGGACAGTGATTTCCTGACGCTAAAAACACTGCTGGCTGAAGGCTCACTGGGGAATATTGTCTATTTTGAATCTCATTTTGACCGCTATCGCCCAGAGATCCGCCAACGCTGGCGTGAACAAGCCGGTGCTGGCAGCGGCATTTGGTACGATTTAGGCCCACACCTGTTGGATCAGGCGTTACAACTGTTTGGTTTGCCGCAGACGCTAAATGTTGATTTAGGGATGCTGCGCCCAGGCGCGCAATCTGTTGATTATTTTCACGCTGTTCTTAGCTATCCAGGGCAACGGGTAGTGTTACACGGTACGGTGTTAGCTGCGGCAGAAACTGCCCGTTATACCGTGCACGGCATGCAGGGCAGTTACATCAAATTTGGTCTGGATCCACAAGAAGATAGGCTGAAAGCGGGTGAACGTTTACCACAGGCTGATTGGGGTTACGATATGCGCGATGGAATAGTGACACTGTCACGCGATGGTGTTCTCGCTGAGAAACCGTTACTTACGTTACCGGGTAATTATCCTGCTTATTATGCGGGGATCCGTGATGCCATTTTAGGTACTGCCGCTAACCCAGTGCCGGCCTCGGAAGCGATTAAAGTAATGGAACTGATTGAATTGGGCATTGCCTCTGATCAGCAGAAAAGAACGCTGCCGGTATCGCCAGCAAGCTGATTTTCACCTCACAATACGATTATTTGATAAAAGTGATAGCCAAAGTCATTGGTGTTGCAGCCAGGTAGCCAGCAGATTTGCACGCTGTGTGCCTTGTGAGGCTCAGGGATGGGCCGCGCAACGCACACAGCTTACCCTCCTGCAACGTCAAGAACCAAGGCTATATTCAAGGAATACAGTGGCATGTCATGGTTACAACGCTTACGGATAGATAAGTTTTTATTAGTGCTGATTCTGGTGGTTATTATCGCTTCCATTTTTCCCTGCGAAGGGGAAGTTAAGGTGTGGTTTGAACACCTGACGACAGCGGCCATCGCATTATTATTCTTTATGCACGGTGCCAAATTATCTCGTGCCGCCATAGTTTCAGGCATGGGGCATTGGAAGCTGCATCTGGTGGTGTTCCTCAGCACCTTTGCCTTATTCCCGCTGTTAGGGTTGGGAATGAATGTGTTGGTTCCCGGCGTGTTAACACCAACGCTGTATCTGGGTTTCCTCTATTTGTGTGCGTTACCTGCTACGGTTCAGTCGGCGATTGCCTATACCTCTGTCGCGGGGGGTAACGTGGCGGCGGCAATCTGTAGCGCCTCGGCATCCAGTATTCTGGGGGTTTTCCTGTCACCGCTGCTGGTGGGCATGCTGATGCACACCCAAGGCGGTGATACAGATACGCTGCATGCGATAGGTTCTATTATTATGCAATTGATGGTGCCGTTCATTGTTGGGCATTTATCGCGCCCACTGATTGCAAAATGGGTTGAGCGCCATAAAAAACTGGTAAATATCACTGACCGGTCATCAATTCTATTGGTGGTGTATGTGGCTTTCAGTGAAGCCGTGGTGCAGGGGATTTGGCATCAAATTGATGGTTGGTCACTGCTGGCAATTCTGGTCTGTTCGATGGTGCTATTGACACTGGTATTAGTTATTAACACCATAGCCGCCCGCTGGCTGGGCTTCAATACTGCCGATGAAATCACCATTGTATTTTGCGGTTCGAAAAAGAGCCTCGCCAATGGTATTCCGATGGCTAACGTGTTGTTTCCTGCCTCTGTGGTTGGCGTGATGGTATTACCCTTGATGATATTCCATCAGGTTCAATTGATGGTATGTGCGGTTCTGGCACAGCGTTATGCGAAACGTGTCGCCAGAGAGCGTGCCGAGGCGACTGAATCTGTGGCATCAACGGCACGGATAGAAACCAAGTAGTCGGTTACGGCTGGCAATAAAAAACGCCCGTACTTCTATGAAATACAGGCGTTTTCCGTTAATTTCTGGCTGATTTAACCACGAATTTTATCACGCAGTGCTTGTTTTTCCTGTTCAGAGATAAATGCCATCGTCAGACCATTTTCTTGTGCCTGGCGGATTTCTTGTGGTGTTAGACCGGCAGCCGGGGCGGCGACATGATATTCATCAGCAATTTCAATCCCCTGTACCGCAGGATCATCGGTGTTGATCGATGCTATCACGCCATGGCGCAAGAAGGTGGTCAGCGGATGAGTGGCTAACGAAGAGACAGTACTGGTCTGAATATTAGAGGTCAGACAGGATTCGATGCCGATTTTGTGTTCAGCCAAATAATCCATCAATTTGCTATCTTCAACGGCTTTCACACCGTGACCAATACGTTCAGCACCTAACTCACGGATAGCTTGCCAGATACTTTCCGGGCCAGCGGCTTCACCGGCATGGACGGTAATACGCAGGCCAGCATCGCGCGCGCGATTGAAGTGACTGCGGAACAAACCGCCAGGGAAGCCCAGTTCGTCACCAGCCAGATCCAGCGCAGTAATCCCCTCGCGATGAGCCAGTAAAGCATCAAGTTCTTGCAAACAGGCTTGTTCACCAAAAGTGCGGCTAAGGATCCCGATCAGGCGGATATCAATATCAAAATCGCGACAACCGGACTGCACACCATCAATGACTGCCTCGACCACACCGGCGACCGGCAATTGGTGTTTCATTGCCATATAGAAGGGTGAAAAGCGCAGTTCAGCATAATGTAAACCCGCATTAGCGGCATCTTCGACGTTTTCGTAGGCCACACGGCGGCAGGCATCGAGTGAGGCCAAAACCGCAACTCCCCAATCCAGTTTTTGTAAAAAGCTGACCAGATCTGGCTCAGTTTTGGTGATTTGCACATGCGGTCGCAGTGCGGCTAGTTCATCAGCGGGTAGGGCCAGATTAAATTGGCGGCCCAGATCCAAAATAGTTTGCGCGCGGATATTACCATCAAGGTGGCGGTGAATGTCGGTCAGGGGGAGGCGGGGATCAATCATGCTGTGCACTCACTTTTTATCAGAAGTAGATTCTTGTAGGTAAAGTGCAGAACATTATAAAAACAAATGAATGAAAATATCCACTGCGTTGCATAAAAAAGTGATGTAAATCACTAATTGTTATGGCGGACAATATCGCCCGCCCATGACGCTGGCTTTAATTTCAACTAGTTATTGCGATTCAACTGCGACCAATCTTTTCTCAGTGCGCACTACCAGCAGATAAGTGAGGATAAATGACAGCCCAAGTGACAAGGTGACCCCCAACAGGATGTAGATAAAGTAAGGGCCAATATAGGCCGGTAGACTGAATATGCTCGATAGAATATAGCCATACAGCCTTACGCCGAAAAAGGCGATAAATGCAGAAGCAATCGAGCTGCTTATTGTCGTGGCAATAAACGCTTTTTTGTATTTGGTTAGCACGCCAAACAGTGCGGGTTCCGTAATACCCAATAAGCCAGAAACAGCAGCAGACAGCACAACGGTTTTTTCTTGCCGGGTTTTGACATGGAAATAGATCGCAAAAGTTGAACCCGCGATGGCCATGTTTGCCATAAACATCATCGGCATTAACATATCAAAACCCTTGTCGGTAAAGTTTTGCAATGCAATGGGGGTCATGGCGTGATGCATACCGGTAAGAATAGCAATCGGGCGAATGGCTCCGACAATAAAGCCAGCAAATACCGATGAGATATCAAATAATCCCTGAATACCCAATGCCAGCAGTTTGCCTAAATAAATGCCAGCAGGGCCGATCAACGTCAATGAAACCAATGCGGTGATAAAAAGGGTTAGCGTGGGAGTAAATACTGTTTTCAACACATCGGGCATAATTTTATCGACCCAACGGTGAATATAACTTAGCGCCAGAATTGAGAAAATAACGGGAATAACACTGGCAGAATAGTTAAATACCGATACTGGCACGATATCCATAAAATAGATGACATTCACCGCGCCTGGGGTATGCGTGGCGAGTGCTTTGGCAGCATCAATGAGTGTGGGGTACATCAGGCATGCTGCCACTGCCGCCGCCAGATATTCGTTAGTTTTAAATATCTTCGCCGCAGAAACGGCAAGGAAGAACGGCAGGAAATAGAATACACCGCTGGCAATTAAATCGATAATCATCACCGTGTCGCTTTTGGCTGAGATAATTTTTAAAGCGATTAACCCTGCCAGTAAGCCTTTAATCATCCCCGCTCCTGCAATCGCCGGAACGATAGGGCCGAACACCCCAGAAACGGTATCCATAAACAGTGAAATTAGACTTTTCCGTGCTTTAGGTTTTATTGCGGCAGTCGTGGCTGAGGGAGCATTATTTTCAGGTGACATATTATCAACAATATCTTGATACCAGGCATTCACCTGTGGGCCGATAATAATTTGTACCTGATCACTCTGATTTTGCGCCCCTAATACACCCGGCAATTGTTTGATTTTCTGCCACTCGACTTTACTGTCGTCAATTAAATCAAAACGCAGCCGTGTCATGCAGTGCCAGACTTTATTTATATTATCCTGACCACCGACCAATTTAATTATTAACTGACATACCTCAGTCCTTCCCATAAAACCCTCGTAGCTGAGCCATTATTTTTATTCACTGCGAACGATAATAAGTTTACTGAAAGTTAAAAACAAACCAATAAATCATGTTCTGCATCACATTATTCTACCGTTAGGGTGTTGTTGGGTGCTTTTTCTATAAATTGGTATGGTTTTTTACAGTAATTAGCACGTTTCACGAACCAAAAAAAACATTTAAATTTTAGGTTTACAAGGCCAGTGTAAATAAGGTGAAATTAGCGAATATGACATACGGATTTATTTATTTTTGCATCATCGATTGCCACGTTGAAGCGTCGCAATCTGAGTGTTGTAAAGGAGCATTACATGCAACCCACGTTGATAACTGGCATTGAATGTCAGATAACCCGCCCCGATCGCCATAATTTAGTTGTGGTTAAGATTGAAACTAATAAAGGGATTGTTGGCCTGGGCTGTGCCACCTTTCAGCAGCGCCCCCTTGCCGTTAAAGTGATGGTGGATGAATATCTCCGGCCACTATTACTGGGGCGTGATGCTAATAATATTGAAGACTTGTGGCAGATGATGATGGTCAATGCCTATTGGCGCAATGGGCCGGTGATCAATAACGCGATTGCCGGGATTGATATGGCGTTATGGGATATCAAGGGCAAGCTGGCAGATATGCCGCTCTACCAACTGTTTGGTGGCAAATCAAAAGATGCCATTGCTGCCTACAGTCATGCCGCCAGTGACTCGCTGGATGGGCTGTATGGTGAGGTAGACCATTTGCTGGCGCAAGGCTACCGGCATATCCGCTGCCAGTTGGGATTTTATGGCGGTAATGCTCAGGATCTGCATGCAACCCGCCAGCCAACACTGGGCGCATACTACGATCAAGACCAATATATGGATAACACGTTGGCGATGTTTAAAGCGCTACGCGAAAAATACGGCAATCAATTCCATATTTTGCATGATGTGCATGAGCGCCTATTCCCACAACAAGCGGTTCAATTTGCCAGGCAGCTAGAAGCGTATCGCCCTTATTATATTGAAGATATTTTGCCGCCGAATCAGAACGAATGGCTGGAGCAGATCCGTAATCAAACTGCGGTACCACTTGCCACAGGGGAGTTATTTAATAATCCGGCAGAGTGGAAAGACTTGATAATCAATCGCCGGATCGACTTTCTGCGTTGCCATGTATCACAGATTGGCGGAATTACCCCGGCACTAAAACTTGGGAGCTTCTGTCAGAGTTTTGGTGTTCGGCTGGCCTGGCATTGCCCGCCGGATATGACCCCAATTGGTGCTGCGGTTAACACCCATTTAAATATCTATTTGCACAATGCGGCAATTCAGGAGTTCGTGGCCTATCCAGCTAATACCCTTAGTGTATTTCCGGGAGCCGTTCAGCCGGAGCGGGGCTATTTATATCCGATTGAACAGGCGGGGATAGGTGTTGATTTTGATACTCGCTTAGCTGATGAATTCCCGGTGGTTTATCGGCCTCATGAGTGGACACAAAGCCGTTTGCCAAACGGGGCTATTCATACGCCATAATGAACTTTTTGCCAGAGTTGATGCGGGCCTGATTCATCTCTGGCGAAATTTCAGGTTATCCTGATTGAATGGAATAACATAGGTGCAGGAATAGTCGATATCCACGATATCGCTGAAGGTATATACCCTGCCATCCTGCAAAATCCCTCGGTTTAGAATATGCATGGCGGCAATGCCTTTTTTGCATCCGAGTAGCTCAGCTTGTTCTTTATTGATATTAATCGCCTGATAGTGGGTTAACGCATGTGACAGGCGATAGCCTTTGCTAAGAATATATTGCTGTATCGAGCTTTCGATGACTTTTTGGCTTAAATCAGGGAACGCGGATACCGGCATGCGTGAGTTCTCAATTTGAACCTTACGATTATCAATGTAACGCAAGCGTGAAAATGCCCAGATAAAATCATCCGCCGTAAGGTTGAAGATTTGTTGTTCTTCATTGTCAGGGCGACGTTTATGCAGATTAATCAAACGGAAGCTGATTTGGTTAAATTTCTTTTCCGTAATTGAATTGTATACCAGCGGGTTATTACCCACACCGGGGTTAATAAAGATCCCGGCACCTTGTACCATATGCACGGCACCAATGGCTGCCAGCTTCTCTAACGCTTTACGAATGGTAAAGCGTGACACGCCATATTCCTCTGCTAACTGGCGTTCTGGCGGCAATTTCTCAGGTAATTTCTCGCCATACTGATACATTTTACTCAGCAAGTCTTGAGCAATAAATTCTTTCTTTTTCATTCGGTTGTCCAACACATGTAACCCCTGCGGCGTGGTGGCAGTATACCCTTTATTGGTGTTATCGGCAGGGGAGAAATGATATTGGATAGGGAGATAAACGCCACTCAAGGGATTGAGCGGCGTGATACACGATATTGTTTTACTTAACTGCCGTTATTGTCCTGCAAAAAAAGAATGCCGTTAATCAGCTTATCCATACCGGCTTCGACCTTACTGCGGGAACAGCCTACATTAAAGCGTAGAAAGCCACGCCCCTCTTCGCCATAGGTAAAACCGGGCATAATGGCGACTTTCTCCTTCTCAATCAGCACCTCTTGCAACTGGTGGTCATCAATGTTCAAGGGGCGTAGGTCTATCCATGCCAGATAGGTTGCTTGCGGCGGCTGCCAGTTTAATGCCGGGAATGCCGCATTAAGGCGCTGTGCCACATAAACCAGATTGGCTTGCAAGTAACTGCGTAACTCATCCAACCACGGTTGCGCCTGCTGGTAAGCCGCAATATGCGCCACGATAGCCAGTACCGCTGGAGAGGATAGCCCATCACGGCCTTTCAACATTTGGGTGTAGATATCACGGGTTTCACTGTCACTGATTAAACCATAGGCACCCGTTAAGGCGGGGATATTGAATGTTTTGGAACCTGAAGTCAGCAACGCCCATGGGGTCTGACCTACCTCACTCCATGGTGTATGCACCTGATTGCCCCAGGTCATATCCATATGGATCTCATCGCTAATAACGCGAACCTGATGGCGTTCACACAGTTCGGCCATTTGCGCCAACTCTTGTGGTGTCCAGACTTTTCCGGTTGGATTATGCGGGCTACACAACAGCAGCACTTTTGTCTGTGGCCGCGCCAACAGCGCTTCCAGATGTGCCATATCGCATTGCCACTGGTTATCCACTTTGTGCAGCGGGCAGCTAAGTAGTTGGCGCTGATTACCGAGAATAACTTTGTAGAAAGCATCATAGGCAGGGGTGTGAGTAACGACGAAATCACCGGGTGCAGACCAACAGCGGATTAGCTGAGCGACCATATAGATAACCGACGGGCCGTAGACCGCCATTGAGGTATCAATGTGGCAATGAAACCGTTGCAGATACCAATGACGGATTGCACCAAGGAAATCTTCATGCTGCCAGCGGCTATAGCCCAACACACCGTGGGCGATACGCTGATTCAGCGCTTGCAAAATCACCGGTGCGGTAGGGAAGTCCATATCCGAAATGGTAAAAGGCAACAGGTCAGCAGCGCCAAAACGGTCTGCAATATAATCCCATTGGGTACACCAAGTGCCGTGACGATCGACAGGCGTTGAGAAATCAAACATCAGCATCTCGCTTATCAAAAATACCCTTGGTTCTTGAAGCCGCAGAGTGGGAGCTGCACACGCACCCGAATCACTTAACTGCGTAAGCTTATCGGGATGCGTTTGCTGGCGGCCTGGCTGCAACGCCAATAACCTTGGGTATAGTTTTTTATGTAACGTGTATTTAGGTAGCGGTATTTAGCGAATTACCGCCCTAAGGTGTTGCAAATTGAGCACTGCTTATCAGTGAGTCTAATTCATCTTTCACCGATTGCACCTGTGGGCCAATAACAACTTGCAGATTATGATCATTCAGTTGAATTACGCCAATGGCGCGGTTGGCTTTTAATGCTTCTTTATCCACCAGATTCATGTCTTTAACTGACATCCGCAAGCGGGTAATACAGTTATCCAACGAGACAATGTTATCCGCACCACCCAGGGCATGAAGAATAGCAGGGGAGTTATAACCAGATTTACCGGTCGCAGCGCCATAAGCGGCTTTTTCTGCATTACTGCTAGCGGTGGTTTCGCTCTCGCGGCCGGGTGTTTTGATATTGAAGTGCTGAATAGCAAAACGGAAAATCATGTAGTACGCCACGAACCAGATCCCGGCAACCACGGGTACCCAATACCATTTAGTCGCGGTGCCATGCAGAATACCAAATACCACGAAATCAATAATATTACCGTCGGTGTTACCAATGGTCACACCCAGCAACGCCATCACAGTAAAGCCCAAACCGGTCAGGATCGCATGGATCAAATACAGGAACGGTGCTACAAACAGGAACAAGAACTCAATCGGTTCGGTGGTGCCACCAATCACACAAGCCACAACACCGGAAATCAACAACCCTTTAATTTTATGTCGATTTTCAGGCTTGGCACAGTGATACATCGCCAGCGCAGCACCTGGCAGACCGCCGAGGAAGGCGGGCATTTTGCCTTGAGACAGGAAGCGAGTCGCACTTTCTGAGAAGCCGGTGGTGGTTGGGCAAGATAGCTGAGCCTGGAAGATAGTCAGTGCGCCACTCACGCTATGACCACAAACATCCATAGTTCCGCCCGCTTCAGTAAAGCGGATCAGTGCCACCAAAATATGGTGCAGGCCGAACGGCAGTAATAGACGTTCGCCACTGCCGAAAATCATCGGCCCGAACATGCCGGCACCGTTAATCAGGCGACCCAGACCGGTGATACCGGCGGCGAAAAACGGCCAGATCAGCGGGATCAACAACCCCACCAGCCCGAGCACGACCGTCGTCACGATCGGGACAAAGCGGGTGCCGCCAAAGAAGGCTAATGCATCAGGTAAGCGAATGGTGTTGAAGCGTTCATGCAGTAAGTAAACAATGACCCCGACAATCACCGCACCCAGGATCCCGGTGTCGATCGACTGAATACCTAAAATATTTTGAATGTTATGCGTTTTCAGGACTAATGGATCGGTGGTTGGCAACACACCACTGGTGGTGAGGTAAAAGTTGGTCGCCAGATTCAGCACGGCAAAGCCGACGAAACCAGAGAACGCTGCCACGCCTTTATTTTCACGCGCCATCCCTAGCGGGATAGCAATGGCAAACATCACGGGCAAGAAGCTAAAGGCAAACGAACCCACTTTGCTCATCCAGGTAAAGAGCAACTGGAAGGCAGGATGGCCAATTACCGGCAATAGGGTGATGACATCTTTACTGCTGAGCGAGCTGCCGATACCCAGCATGATCCCACAAAAGGAGAGCAAGGCGACCGGCAGCATGAAGGTTTTCCCTAAACTTTGGAAAAACTCCCACAGCGTAATTTTTTGTTTTTTTACCGCTGACATAGTGACTCCTGTTTTTCAAAACGCCTGATGTTAGAAATGTCTGCTCTAACCACCGCAGTTGTTAATCACGGTTTGTTTATCGATAAATGGCGACTATTTCGCCTCCCTGTCTGGAGGTTAAACAAGATAAAACGTTTAACCCAGATAATATGAGCGATATGTCACAATTACTGATGCTACTTCTGTATTAGAGTAAATCATCAGATTAAACGTTTAACTTGGCTTGTTTATCAGCGGTTATGACCATTAAAAAAATCACAATTACCGATGTGGCTAAATTTGCCGGTGTTTCAGTGGCGACCGTTTCATTAGCTATTAGTGGCAAAGGGCGTATCTCAGGGGCAACCGCAGACCGGGTCAATCAGGCAATCGAACAGTTAGGTTATGTGCGTAACCGCCAGGCGGCACAATTACGCGGTGGCGAGTCCGGCGTGATTGGCTTGATTGTGCGCGATATCGGCGATCCGTTTTATGCCGCAATGACGGCGGGTTTAAGTGAAGCAATTGAAGCCGAAGGCAAATTGCTGTTTCTGACGCAAAGTGGTCGTGAGGGCAAGGGGTTATTACGTTGCTTCGATACACTTATCGATCAAGGTGTTGACGGCTTGGTGTTGGGTGGCGGCGCCAAACGTGAGATGGGATTGCAGGAGAAGGCGGCAGAGCATGATATTCCATTGATTTGCGCGGCACGGTCTAATGTGTTGGAAGGTGTTGACGTTGTACGCCCAGATAATATGCAAGCGGCTAAAATGGCTACTGAGTTTTTGATTGGCCGTGGTCACCGGCAAATTGCCTATCTTGGTGGGCACTCGCACTCATTGACCCGCGCAGAGCGGTTGGGGGGCTTTTGTGCCACGTTAGTTCAATATGGCCTGCCATTCCGTTCTGAATGGGTGGTTGAATGCGATGGGCAACAGCAGGCGGCGGCAGATGCGGCACAAGAGTTGCTACGCTATCACCCCAACGTTAGCGCCATCATCTGCCATCAGGCGTCGGTGGCGTTGGGCGCTTACTTTGGTATTTTACGCACCGGACGGACTATTGGTAGTGCTGGGGTAGACACCTATCTGGATCAGCAAGTGGCACTGATTGGTTTTGGCGATGTGCCGGAAGCCGAGTTAACTGAACCGCCACTCACGTTTATCACCAGTTCTGCCAGAGAAATTGGTTACAGTGCAGGGCAGCGGTTACTACAGCGTATCGCCGGTGTTGACCTGCAACTGCAAAATGTCATTTTACCGCCGGTATTGATCCGCCGAGGGTCAGCATGATCATGCTTGATCTTGGGGGTTATTCACTGACGCCAGAGCATCGACATTGCCTGCGGTAATCAAGTGTAGGTTGTGGCTGATATCTTCTATCGGCCAGTCCCACCACGCAATAGCCTCGAGTTTAGCTATCGTCTCCGGCGGGAAGCGGCTCTTAATCACGGTTGCCGGGTTACCGCCCACAATGCTATAGGCCGGTACATCACGCGTCACTACGGCACGCGATGAAACGATGGCACCATTGCCGATAGTCACACCCGGCATGATAAGCACGTCATAACCAATCCAAACATCATTTCCAACCTGGGTATCGCCCTTATAGGGCAGTTCATCCATTGATGGCGTGACACGCTCCCAACCATGACCAAAAATATTGAAAGGGTACGTCGAGATACCTGAAATTTTATGATTGGCACCATTCATGATGAATTGAACCCCGCGTGCCAGTGCACAGAATTTGCCAATAATCAGTTTGTCGCCAATAAACGGATAGTGATAGAGCACGTTGCGCTCGAAGTTTTCCGAATCTTGTGGATCGTCGTAATAGGTATAATCCCCGATAATAATATTCGGGTTTTTCGTCGTGTTTTTGATAAAGCAAACCTGTGGGAAGCCCGCCATAGGGTGCTTGCAGTCGGGGCTGGGGCAGGTCATAAGTTTATTTTTCATTGCACCTCCCTACGTACTACGTGGTTCAATAGATAAAAAAAACGGAGCCATCATCAGGCTCCGTTTTACATTTTATGGTTGCTACTTATTGTGCAGGAACCACTGGTTCTGGCATTGCTTCTGGTGCGCTGCCGGTATCTTCTTCAGCAGGAGCACCACCAAACATACCGAACAGGCCAACAAACTCTTGCAGTGACATTTTCTGACCATTCAAATTGACCTGATTATCAGCGAAATGGAAGCTGCTGCTGATAACATCATCTTTGGTGGTGGTCAGTTTAAACATCTGGCCCATAGCGGCAACGCCTTGAACTTGTTGTTGTGCCAGCTTCTGAGCTTCTTCCGGGCTGTAGCCTTGCAGGCGTGCGGCCTGTGTGGTCAACTCAGTTGCCATTGCCATCGGGATAGTCAGGGTTGCGTCAACTTTCTTCACTGACTGCGCTAACAGTGGTTCAGCGCTCGCTTTAGCCTGCGCCGGATCAACCAAGTCGATATTTAAGGTAAAAGTACTTTCCCCTTTGGCGTTTTTCCAACTCAGTGGCGCAATGCTCACAGTTGGATTGCCTTTCAACAGCGCAGGGATGTTGGCTGTCAACATTTCGGTCATTTGCTCTTGATAAGCAACAGGATCGAGGTTTTCGCCAGCCTGAACGGCTTTCAGCACTTGCTGATTATACGCGCTGGTGAACTGTTTCAAACTCTGACCATCAAGTTTGTCAAAGGCAAAGGCCAACTTACCGGAACCAAAATCATTACCTTGAATTTTTAATGCATCCAGGGTGTAGCTCAGTTTGCCGTTCAAGTCTTTATCCGTTTCACCCAATTGGGTATTCAGGTTAAAGCCAACCAGTGTTGCCATTTCTTTGCCATCGACACTGAAACCAATTTGCTTGATGGCAGCTTGTTGGTCCCCGATGCTGAGATCAAATTTACCCATTTTGCTGTCACTTTTCAGCGTCAGGCCCTGCACACTGAATTGTTCCAGTTGGTCCCACTGATTCTTGCTGGTGAAGACGATATTTTCGCTGCTACCGCTCATCTTCACATTACGCATATCACGCGAAACATCGGCATCGATGGTGGCACCAGAGAATTTCATGCTGGTGGTGTTTTGCTGATAGTCGATAGGAATAAAGGTAATGGCGGAAGAAGTATCACCACTGTAGGAGATACGTGAGTCAGCGGTAAACGGTGACTGACCTTTGGTAACTTCAAACAGTTTTTTCAATGCCGGGGTATTGGCAAGTTCGGTATGTACCGATGCCATGCTCGGGATCAAATTGAATCTTTTCAACTGTGCGAATGGGAAGGGGCCGTGGTCGATAGTTTCGATAAAAGCGACTTCATCGCCGTCTTTTAAGGCTTTTTCACCGGCAACGCTGCTATCTGCTTGCAGCACATAGCGAACCTGGCTACGGAATAAACCCCGTTGGTAATCGGTATAGGCGAGTTTGACACCGGCTTTAGGCAGCAATGTTTTGATCTGCCCGTTTGCGTTGTTAACCAGTTCGCCCATTCGTTGTTCAATCAGTTTGCCGGTATACCATGAGGCTCCAGTCCATGCTGCGCCAAGTACGACAATGACGCTGACAGCCACTAACGATTTTTTCATTGTTCTGTTCATCCTTTTCTAATACACCAAATTCACTATGTTGAACGCGGTAATGAGTTGCTGGTGAAAAATCACCCAAGAGAATGCCTGAAAACAGTATTCACCAAATTAATATAGGCATAGATTAACCGGACACAAATATTATTGCGACGATAACCACCCGAAAATGACACGCGTGTATTCTGTGTAATAACAAAACCCCGCCATTGCGACTATGGAATCTATCTATCGCGACAGCAAAAAGCCAGTAATTGACAACAAAATGAGTCACTTCGTTCAGTCTGCGTTGTAAACACGCGCAATTGAGCCAATCCCATGCACTGTAACCGGTGATTCATTCGCCGGGATAAAACAAGATTCGCCCGGTTGTAACGTAATTTCTTGCTGCTGTTTTCTCAACACGGCCTGACCCTGTACACAGAATACAATCGCTGCACTATTTTGTGCCAACTGTTGAGGCTCAGGGGTGAGTGTATGCAGAGAAAAAGCAAAATCCTCTACTGGGATCGGGAAGGCCAGTTCGTTGCCTTGCTGTTTTGGTGTGGTCAACAGCGTATCCGCCGGTTTGGGGATAAATTGCAGATTGGCCATCAGTTCAGGAATATCGATAAATTTAGGTGTCAGACCCGCGCGTAATACGTTATCGGAGTTTGCCATCACCTCTAGTGCCACCCCATTCAAATAGGCGTGCGGGGTTTCAGCATACAGGAACATCGCTTCACCCGGTTGCAGTGTCACGACATTGAGCAACAAGGGGGAGAACAAGCCACTGTCATCCGGGTAGAAGCGCGAGATGCTGCGGACAGTATCCCAAGGCTCACCTAACTGATTATTCAAAGCCGCTTTCAAAATCCCCAGCGCGAGCGTTTTTGACTCGCCAGCCAGACTCAGTAAACTGGCAAACAGGGTTGCTAAGTGTTCGGTATCCGGTTCGCGCAGGAATGCCGCGATATCGGGATGCGCGGCCGCCAGCGGTTGGAGTAATGCCTGAATATCTTCCAAGGTACGGAAACCATTCATTGCCTGAAAGGGTGTCAAGGCATAGACCAGCTCCGGTTTATGGTTGGCATCTTTATAATTTCTTTCGCCGGCATCCAGTGGGATACCCGCCTGATTCTCTTTGGCAAAACCCATTTCGGCGGCTTTTTTGCTGGGATGAACCTGAATCGATAACGGTTGTGCCGCACAAAGGACTTTGAACAGGAAAGGCAGCTCACCAAAACGGCTGAAAACATCATGGCCCAGATTAGCATCAGGATCTTGTTCGATCACATCACGCAATGAATGCCACTGGCCGTTAGCATCAGCCACCTGAGAACTGCTCTTCGGATGAGCACCCATCCACAGCTCAGCCATAGGTTTTCCGTGCGGATTCGCTATACCATAAAGCTGAGTGAGGGCATCAGTACTGCCCCAAGCGTAGTTTTGTACTGCATTCTTCATCTTTTGCATGTTTACGTTCTGCCGTTTGTTAAGGGCCAAAATTAAGGGGTGCACACAAATTAGCTATTTTATATGGCTAATCGCGCGTAGCCCTGCCGCCCAATAAAATTGTCCCTTAGTAAACAATGGCGCTACGGGGGTTGCAAGAGGTAATCGGGAGATAGTCTGACCGCCTGGCTCTTCATGACGATATTGATCACAAAATGATATAAATGCGAATCAATCGCATAAAGGTGGCAGCAAATATGCCATGATAGCTATCATGTACCAGTGAGACTGGTATGACATACTCAACTGTTCAGTTCTACATGCTAAGGAGACCGTGATGGCGACCACCCGCAGTGAAAAAGACTCTATGGGGCCTATCGATGTACCGGCAAATCAATTATGGGGCGCGCAAACCCAGCGCTCACTGGAGCATTTCCGTATCTCGCAAGAAAAAATGCCGACGGCACTGATCTATGCTCTGGCACTGACCAAACGGGCAGCGGCGCAGGTCAACATGGATTTAGGGCTACTACCCGCTGAACGGGCAAAGGCCATCATGCGCGCCGCAGATGAAGTCTTGGATGATCGTCATCCGAGTGAGTTTCCGCTTTCTATCTGGCAGACCGGATCTGGCACCCAGACCAACATGAATATGAATGAGGTTTTGGCGAATCGTGCCAGTGAACTGTTAGGCGGCGAGCGCGGAAACAATCGGTTAGTGCATCCTAATGATGATGTGAATAAAAGCCAAAGTTCAAATGATGTGTTTCCAACGGCGATGCATGTTGCTGCGGTTATCGGGTTGCGGCAACATCTGTTACCGGAACTGAAAGTATTGCAGGAGACACTGTCACATAAAGCGGGCGCTTTTCGCGATATCGTGAAGATTGGCCGGACGCATTTGCAAGATGCCACGCCATTGACTTTAGGGCAGGAGATCTCGGGTTGGGTGGCGATGTTATCCCACAGCGTGCAGCATATTGAAGCTATCATTCCTCATCTGTGTGAGTTGGCGTTAGGGGGGACGGCGGTAGGAACCGGGCTGAATACGCATCCTGAATATGCCGTGCGAGTAGCCAAAGAGATTGCGGCGCTTACCCATCAGCCATTTATCACTGCGCCGAATAAATTTGAGTCATTAGCGGCTTGTGATGCATTAGTTCATGGTCATGGGGCTTTAAAAGGACTTGCAGCTTCATTGATGAAAATTGCTAATGATGTGCGTTGGTTGTCCTCCGGCCCTCGCTGCGGCATTGGTGAAATCGCGATCCCTGAAAATGAACCCGGCAGTTCAATCATGCCCGGCAAAGTGAATCCGACACAGTGTGAAGCCATGACGATGTTATGCGCACAGGTTATGGGTAACGATGTGGCCATCAATATTGGTGGAGCATCCGGTAATTTTGAGTTGAACGTCTTCCGCCCGTTGGTTATTCATAACTTCCTGCAATCAATCCGTTTGCTGGCCGACGGTATGCGTGGTTTCAATGAGCATTGCGCAGTGGGTATTGAGCCAAATCGTGACCGTATAGCGCAGTTACTGAATGAGTCTTTGATGTTAGTTACCGCGTTGAATACCCATATTGGCTATGACAAAGCTGCCGAGATTGCCAAAAAGGCTCATAAAGAAGGGCTTACACTCAAAGCTGCCGCCTTGAAATTAGGCTATCTGACCGGAGAACAGTTTGATGAATGGGTCAAACCGGAAGAGATGGTTGGTAGTATGAAGTAACCACCGGCCAAACAAACGATTAACGCCGGTCCTTATGACTGGCGTTTTTTACAGATACAAAGAGCGGCTAAGCACCTAAAGGAGACAGAGATAGTACCGGAAGTGATCTTGGTAAAGCATTATTTATTCAACGTCGATATACAGATGCAGTCTTGGCACCAGTAACCGCAGTGGTTTGGCATCCGGCTTATATTTATGCTTAATTTGGTTGATATCGTAGTCTGTTAACTCACCTAATTTAGGCAATTCCGCCGCTGATTGTTCCTGGCAAAAAGCAATTAACGGCATAGGGCAGGGGTGTTGTACTTGCTTTTGCTGTTCCTGATACCAAACTCGCGCTATAGGTTGCACTTTTACCGGCCGCTTAATCTTCAGGCGGGTATTTTCAGGTAAACGTTTCACATCATTAATTTCCAAGCTAATTAACGCTACCCACTGTTCGCGGCTAAAAGGTGGCACCGCGCGCCCGGCATTGAGGCTTTTATTCAATTGAGCCAATATCTCTTCACGGGTGACATTCTTAATTATATGTTTGTTGGCCCAGCCGAAACGCACAGAACTTGGATTGATGAGTGGCGTAATGGTGCGGTAAGTATTTAAGGTAATCAGCCCGTGCAAATGGGTATGCACAAACTCGAAACGTTGCTCACTCGGTAAGCCCGATTCGACGGTAATGATATGTTCCAACTCACTTTTCAACTGATTAATCTGATAAATAGTATTTTCACATTCCCCCAGTTGCTTGTCACTCACAGTGAAACAAAGTACCCCAGGTAAGCGCAGGGCCGCTTTACTACTCGTATTTTGTCCCTGATGATGAATAAACAACCGCTGGTAATGCTGTAACCCCAGATCTTTTGCCTCATTACCTACTTTCGCAGTAACGGTGATTTTCTCAATGGGTTGATGTTCTGTACCTTTTTCAATTTCAGGTAGCAAAAATACGCGGGCGGCGAGTAAGGGGAGCGTATTAAGTTGCTGGTGGAGATGCTGTAATGCAATTTCCAGTGCAGCAAAGCTGCCATTCATTCGCTCAATCAAATCATACTTAGCCATTATCTTTTCCAATTCAGCTAATTTTAGTTACAACATACATTATGTTATATCAGTAAAAAAAGCACCATGAAAGCCTGTTGTTAACTTTGATAAAGGGGAGATCTATGGGTAGTGGCAAAAGATTCAACAGCGCGGTTTTTCAGGGGGCAGGTTAATACGGGGCATTAATATCAATACCCCAGACAGATAATCAGGATAGGTGCGCTAACACAATTTTGGTGGCCGCGGCTAAAACGTCACGGCGTGGTTCTGCTTCTTTCTTAAGCTGCGTAAAGTAAATCACTAAAACCAGTGGCGCGCCTTTAGCCGGCCACAACACCGCGACATCATTTGTCGTACCATAATCACCACTGCCGGTTTTATCACCAATAACCCAATCAGTCGGCGCACCTGCACGGATAGTTGCCGCTCCTGTGGTATTTCCTTTTAACCACAAGGCTAACTGCTCCCGTTGCGGTGCGGCTAGGGCATCTCCCAGTACCAACTTGTTGACACTGGCCGCCATAGCTGCGGGGGTTGTGGTATCTCGGGGATCATTTGGCAGGGCAGTATTTAACTCCGGTTCCCAGCGATCCAGTCTGAAGGTTTGATCGCCAATACTCCGTGCAAACTGATTAACCATTGCTAGCCCGCCCAACTGTTTGATTAACAAATTGGCTGCCGTGTTATCACTATACTGAATAGTCGCTGCGCACAGCTCTGCAACTGTCATCCCTTGTGCTAAATGTTTGCGCGTAATCGGTGCATAAGCGAGTAAATCACTTTCATGATATGTAATGTGTTTACTGAGTAGATTTGGCTGAGATTGGCTGCGACCCAACACTGCGGCGGCCAGCATTAATTTAAACGTACTACAGAATGGGAAGCGTTGGCCGCCACGATAGTGAATCTTGGTACCTTTGCCGGTATTAATTAACGCTAGCCCTAAGCGGCCATTTGACGATTTTTCAAGTTCAGCGAGTTGATTATCTAATGACATTTTTGCCCCAACCGCCCAAGACGGTAGCGCAAAATTGAGCAATGGCACGGTGATACCGGCTAATAATAGCGAACGCCGCAACGGTGAATGTTTCATTCCTGAATCTCGCAAATAGTAAGCTGTGGTGAGCATTATAAGCACGATGGTAAAAGTGCCGCAATTCGGGATAAACCGTTTGATTGGAAGGGCATTGCTGTACAGGGGAAATCGACAGTAAAGGCTAAATGACCGGATAAATGGCACTTAGCCTTTTGTGATGAGGCAAATATCAAGCCAATGCTTTGGCTTTCAACTGCTGGTATTCGCTTTCGGTTATCGTTCCTTCATCCAATAATTTTTTGGCATCAGTAATCTGTTCTGCTGGTGATTTCCCCGCAACCTGACGGATATAATCATTGGTCTCAGATACAGATTTTTGTACCGTAGCGCGATAACGCTGCGCCATGCCCTTGCCTCGGGTAACAAGATACAAAAGAGAGGTTAAGAGTGGGATGAAGAGCAGAAATATAATCCATATCGCTTTATAAAAACCACTTAACTCATGGTCTCTAAAAAGGTCAGAAATGACTTGAAACAGAATCAGTAAGTAAGCAATAAAGAAGAAAATTGAAAATGTTGTCGCCAGTATGTCCCAAAGAGTAAGGAAGTGACTTGCCATATGAACTCCTGAAATCAAATAAATGAAGAAAATATTTTCGTAAAAATCCCTAAATACGTTAGGTACTTAATTTACACGCTAACCAATCGTAACTTTGTATTAAGTTTCATATTAATAATAGGTACATACCCAACAGGACGTCAAATTATAGTTTGGCTATCCTGTCGGTTTTATTTCGATAATTAAAGATTAAATTCGTGCGGCTTCTGGCAACTTACGTAATTGTTGCCCAACATACAGTGCCAACAGCAGAAGTGTCGTAATAAATACCACAACCCCAGTCCAGCCTAAATTAAGCCAGAAGATGCCGCCTAATGTTCCCGCCACGCTAGAACCAGCGTAGTAGCAAAATAGATAGAGCGATGAGGCTTGCGCTTTCGCGCGTCGAGCGCGGCGACCAATCCAGCTACTGGCAACTGAGTGGGCGGCAAAGAAGCCAGCAGTAAATATCATCATGCCGAACAAAATCGTAATCACTGGGGTAAAGCTGGTAATAATAACACCCATCAGCATCATGCATATTGAGGCTAATAATACTGGCCCACGACCATATCGGCTGGTGAGCGAACCTGCTTTCGGTGAACTATAAGAACCCGTTAGATAGACGATTGATAATAACCCCACCACCGCCTGGCTCATATAATAAGGCTGAGCCAGCAAACGATATCCAATGTAATTAAATAAGGTGACAAAGCTGCCCATAATCAAAAAGCCTTCGGCAAACAGCAGTGGCAAACCGGGATCACGCCAGTGTAACTTGAAATTGATCACCAGCGTTCTTGGCCGTAATAATGTTGGCCGGAAATGTTTAGACGGCGGAAGAATTCGCCAAAACATACAGGCGGCAGCTAAAGCGAATAAGCCAATAACTGCCAGTGCAATACGCCAGGAAAAGAAGTCACTCAGCACGCCCGTAACCAGGCGGCCACTCATCCCTCCGATGGAGTTACCGCTGATATACAAGCCCATGGAGAGTGCGACAAAACTCGGGTGAATCTCCTCACTGAGATAGGTCATAGCCACGGCGGCAACGCCGCTTAAGGACAGACCAATCAATGCCCGCATCAACAAAATCCCTTGCCAACTGGTCATAAAGGCACAAATTAAAGTACAGATAGCCGCCAGCATTAGCGCAACGACCATAACCGACTTACGTCCAATGGCATCGGAAAGTGGGCCAGTAAACATCAGGCCGAACGCCAACATCCCAGTGGCGACAGAAAGCGATAAGCTGCTGCCCGCAGGTGAGATATTAAAGTCTTGAGATAACAGTGGCAGGATGGGTTGTACACAATAGAGCAGGGCGAATGTAGCTAATCCTGCTGAAAAGAAAGCCAGAGTCACACGGATAAATTCGGGTGTACCACGTTGAATATATGGTCGTTTAGTTAAACGTGTAACTTCGGGGGGCGGAGCTAACGAAGTTGCATCATCATTTGCTGCGGATGTCGGCGCTACGGTGGACGTAGTGCGCAAAGAGGTGGTCACGGTATTTCCTTATCAATAACCCAATTAAAGACTGTCTGTTTCGATCTAGCCACTATTTAGCTCAATAAGAAGAGCATAGAAATAGCCAAGTTTTTTGTCTAATATATTAATCATTAGAAATGAGACTTTAAACATATCAATGGAGCGCAATGAGTATTGAACTCAGACATTTACGTTATTTCATTGCCGTAGCAGAAGAATTGCACTTTGGTAGAGCGGCAGAGCGCTTGCGCATTTCTCAGCCGCCACTCAGCCAGCAAATTCAGAGTTTGGAAGAGCAAATTGGTGCCCGACTCTTTGCACGTAACAACCGTAATGTCAGCCTGACCCAAGCCGGCGCCTTGTTTTTAAAGGAGTCTTACCAAATTTTAGCCCAAGTGAATTCGGCATCAGAAAAAGCGGGGCGTTTGCATCGCGGCGAATCCGGCGAACTGACTATCGGTTTTACTTCATCGGCACCTTTTATTAGCACGGTATCTAAAAATTTACAGGCATTCCGGCAACTGCATCCTCAAGTGCATATCAAAATGCGGGAAGTTAACAGTAGACAGCAAATTGAACCTTTACTGGATGGGCGGCTTGATCTTGGCGTAATGCGCAATACACGGCTGCCGGAGGCATTACAATATCGGCTGTTGTTACGTGAACCTTTGGTTGCCGTTGTTCACGAAGAAAGTCCCTTAGCGAATTTACCTTCAGGGAGTGTTAAATTCAGCTCACTGGCAGAACAACCCTTTGTTTTCTTTTCGCGTGAAGTGGGTACTGCGCTGTATGACGAAATCCTCGCACTATTAACCCGCGCGGGTATCACGCCTTATATTACGCAAGAAGTGGGAGAGGCGATGACCATCGTTGGTTTGGTATCCGCTGGTTTGGGCGTATCAATATTGCCTGCCTCATTCATGCGGGTAAAAGTGGATGGGGTTAAGTATCTGCCTTTAGCTGAGGCTGATGCCACCACCGAGGTATGGCTGGTTAATCATAAGAATCGCCCGGTAACCGCACCGGCAGAAGCATTGATTCGCTTGATGGTACAGGATACTCAAGCGACATCAGCCCGCTGACTCCGTATAAATAACCACCAGTAGCCCTTGGAAAACTGGTGATTATGTGCAGTAAATCACATAACTAATCAAATAGTTGACGCCATATATTAAAAGCCCCAACATAGCCGATAATCTTTATTTAGAAGCGCGAAAAATACTCGGTTGGCAGAGAAGGAGCCGGTTCAGTGATAACGGATGGACAACCTGGGCACATTGATCAAATCAAGCAGACCAATGCAGGAGCCGTTTATCGGCTGATTGATTTGTTCGGCCCGATATCCCGGATTGAACTGTCTAAACGGGCGCAACTGGCCCCAGCCAGTATTACCAAGATTGTGCGGGAACTGGTTGAAGCTCATCTGGTAAAAGAGACAGAATATCAAGATGTTGGTAGCCGTGGGCGGCCTGCAATTGGTTTGGTTCTTGATACCGATGCCTGGCATTATGTCTCCGGGCGCATTAGTCGCGGTTCTATCACTCTCGCCTTGCGCGATCTCAGTAGCAAACTGGTGGTTGAGGATCAAATTCCGCTACCGGATAGTCATCCTGAACCTCTGCTTACACGTATTCTCAGTGAAGTTGATCAATTCTTTATCCGGCATCAAGGCAAACTCGAGAGGCTGACTGCGATTGCGATTACTATGCCCGGCATCATTGATGCACCGGCAGGTATTGTGCATAAAATGCCGTTTTATGATGTTAATGAGATGCTTCTTGGCCCAGAGCTAGAAAAACGAACGGGATTACCCGTCTATTTACAACACGATATCTGCGCCTGGACTATGGCTGAAGCGCTGTACGGTGCTTCACGCGGGTGTCAGAATGTTATTCAAGTGGTCATTGATCATAACGTTGGTGCCGGTGTTATCACTGCGGGTAGGGTATTGCATGCAGGCAGTCGCAGTGTGGTGGAGATTGGTCATACTCAGGTTGATCCCTACGGTAAACGCTGTTATTGCGGCAATCACGGCTGCCTCGAAACAGTAGCCAGTATTGAGAATATCCTGGAAATTGCTCAGCAACGATTAAATGGCTCAATGAGTTCGCTATTACACAGCTCGCCACTAAATGTTGAGTCTTTATGTGATGCGGCGCTGGCGGGCGATCAGTTAGCGAAAGATATTATTTTAGGCGTTGGCCACAGCGTTGGGCGAATTATAGCCATTATGGTCAATTTATTTAACCCAGAAAAAATTCTGGTGGGTTCGCCATTAAATAAAGCAGCATCTATTCTACATCCGGCAATTGCATCATGTATTCGCCAGCAGGCATTACCCGCTTACAGTGAAAATATTTTGGTTGAACCAACGGCATTTTTTAATCAGGGCACAATGCCAGGTGCTGCATTAGTGAAAGAAGCATTATATAACGGTTCATTACTGGTTAAGTTACTGCAAGGGTAAGGTATTAACACTAGTAATTATGGGTTAATTATTAGTGGGTATGTACGATGTATTCCTCCTATTATTTGGTGTTATCCGTTAAAAACCTCTCTCAGTTCGGCAAAATCTTGCGCTAACGCAAGCTGTCTGTTGTCGGCATCGCCTAGACTTTTATCCATGTTGCCAATTTCGCTAATGTTAGGCGGAAAGACTTGAGTCTAAGTGGCCAGATTGCGGAGTATTGTTATGTTAACGCGTGTATTTGTGACGGGTACCGACACTGCTGTCGGTAAAACCGTAGTGTCACGGGCCTTACTTCAGGCCTTAAGCCAAAATGGCAGAACAGCGGTAGGCTATAAGCCGGTAGCGACAGAAAGTAAAGAGACGCCTGATGGGTTGCGTAATCAAGATGCGCTTATCTTACAAGCTTCATCATCTATAATGCTTGAGTATCAGGAGGTTAATCCGTTTCCCCTGCAAGGGGATGTTATCCATGCTTGTACCGATACGCTGATTAACTACGGTGAAATGACGGCCGGATTACAACGTTTATCCGCCAAAGCCGATACGGTTGTGGTCGAAGGATGTGGTGGCTGGAAAGTTATGATGAATGACCAGCGATTCTATTCTGATTGGGTGATTCAAGAACAATTACCGGTTATTTTAGTTGTCGGAATTAAATTAGGCTGTATCAACCATGCATTATTAACAGCACAAGCCATTATCAATGATGGATTGCCGTTATTAGGTTGGGTAGCGAATCGAATTAATCCCGGATTAGCACATTACGCCGAAACAATTGCTATGCTTCGCGAACGGTTACCAGCCCCACAATTAGGGCAGTTACCTTATCTTCCTCATCCAGAAGAAAAACCTCTGGCAAAATATTTAGATCTGACTGCGATCGGCAGATAATTAATTTATACCGTTATTAATTATGGTTAGCAGCTATTGTATTGATCGCCTATTTTAGCGCGAATGATATACCGAGGTGGGGCGTAACCATCGAGCTATTGTTGTCGAAATAACACAAGATAATAGTAGCCCAGGGAGTAGGGTGTATTCGCCCGTCATTTCGCAAACCATTAATGCCGCCATGATAGGGGCGTGCGTGGTTGCGGCCAGTAGGGTCGCCATGCCGGTCAGCGCCATTAATAATGCAATATTGTCGCCAAGAACAGGCCACCAGGCGAACATTTGCCCGCATAACATACCCAAAGCAGCCCCGACAAACAGTGTCGGGGTGAATACACCGCCCGGAGCACCTGATCCGCTACTGGCTAACACCGCTAACAATTTGCATATGAGTATGCCAGCAATCAATAGAACCCCTGGCGGAGTCGTTAGCAGTGACTGCACCACACTGTAGCCATTGCCCCAGACTTCGGGGAAAATCAGCGATAGTAACCCGACAATTATCCCCCCCAGCGCAAGTTGCAGCGGAGGAGAGAGATTAAGTGAGCGAAAGGCATGCCCACTGGCGGCCATACCTTTTAAAAACAAAGGGCCGCTGATACCAGCTAACACCCCTAACAGCGCCATAAGGAAATATTGTATTGGCCACGGTGATGGTAGCGCTTGCACTTGATAAAGCGTTTCCTGACCACCGTGTAACAGGTTGGTAGTGAGCAATGCACTGACGGCGGCGATCACTACTGGCCCAAGTGAGGCCAGCATCAACGTACCAAACAGAATTTCTGCAATAAATAGACTTCCCGCCAGCGGCGCATGATAGGCGCTGGCCATCCCGGCAGCGGCACCGCAGGCAACCCAAAGCTTCCATTCGCTAGGTTTGGCGTAGCGCTGAGCAAAAACAGACGCAAACAAGGCCGCTAATAGCACCATTGCCCCTTCACGACCAATTGCGCTACCACTGGAAACAACTAATAATGAAGCGAGGGACTTGACCAGACTGGCGGAAACATCTAACCGGCCGTCACCGATCTCGATGGCTTCCATGTAGTCGGTTGGTGCACTACTGGTTTTTTGATTCTGGTAACGCTGGTATCCCCAAAGTAGAGCACCGGCGGCCAAACCGCCTAATGCCGGGGTTAATGCGCGTCGCCAGCCAGTAATAGAAGAGGCTGCGGCCACCAGGCTACCATCGGTTCGGGCAAATAATAGCCATTCCAATCCCAACATTGCCTGATGAAATAACCAAACAATCAAGGCTGCCATCATTCCGAGCATCACCGAAATCAGCAGACGGCGCAGCATGGCGCGATAGTAATACAGGTGGGCAGGCCGTTTCATGCAACGCTACTGACTGACATATTGAGGTAAACCCCATACTTTGGTGATTGATAGGTAAGTTGGCGCAGAGATTGTAATTTGTCATCAATTGTTACTTGTCATCAAATGAATGACCAGTAAAGATTGAGAAATGCAGAAATAAATTTTTGATAAAACAGAAGGGTGCACCGAAAGGCACACCCAGACTGGTGACGGCGAGATTACTCGCTGTCGGTTATACGGGTATAAACAATTTTCTGGCTGTCATTTTCGCAATGCCCGACCACCTGACCGCCAGCTTGCTGAACTTGATCATTAGGAACGATATCCAGTTTAAAACCGGATTCAGGCACTCCATTATTGATAATCTTCTGTGTGATATCTGCTTTCACACTTTCACAAGATGCCAGTGCAGCCATAGGGGCCAGCGATAACAACAATGTACTGATAATAAGCGTTTTTTTCATCATAAAATCCTTATGTGGATGAATAGCTTGCCTAACATATTGATTCTTAAGCCGTGCCTAAAGGATAGCCCAGATTCTCATAACCTCAAGTAAATCTGAGCCATAGCCACTCATTACGGATTAATCTGGCGGCCTGATAGCCGATCCAGGCAGCGCTGGGTGTTAGGTTCCCAATAGGCGTTCAAATTTTCACTGCGGTCACAGTTGTCTTTCGCATCTTCAGCCCGATCAAACTTATCAAAGTTCTTTTCAACCCGAGTGTTAACTTTATTGCGCAGGCGATGAGTATCATCCCATTGCTGTTGGCTTTGGCGAGCCTGTTCTTTGGACATCGAATCATTGCCACCACCAACAGAAACACAGGTACTGCCTTGGGTGCAATTGGTTGCCTGTGCCAAGGCCGGTGTTTGCCAGGCAAACATAACCAAGGCTAGCGGCAGAAACGCACTTATCAGGCGTGGCAGGCTAGTTATTTTCATCGTCTTAAGTCCTTTATGAGTCGGTGATGTTTAATCATCATGTAGTTTACTGACACGCTATTAGCGGATAAAAAATTATATCATTGCTTTCAGTATATAAACCAGTCGGCGACAGCGCCGTAGGGAAGATGTAGAGTAACCTAATGTTAATTTTAAACATTTGCCTTAGGGGCAATATCAAGAGTTCTGGCTATGTTAAAGACGTCGCTACTGTTTTTTGTTACTGCACTGGCTGAGATAATGGGCTGCTTCTTGCCCTATTTGTGGCTACGCAAAGGCGGGACGTTCTGGTTGCTACTTCCAGCCGCAGGCAGCCTGGCACTGTTTGTTTGGTTATTGACACTCCATCCTGCGGCCAGTGGGCGTGTTTATGCCGCATACGGTGGCGTTTATGTTGCGACCGCATTAATTTGGCTACGGGTAGTCGATGGCGTGAAACTTTCCCTGTTCGATTGGGTGGGAGCAGGTGTCGCTCTGGCTGGAATGCTGATTATTGTCGCGGGCTGGCGGGTAAATTAAGGGTGGGGCGATGATGGCCCCTCGTTTTCTTCATTGAACTAAATGTGATTATGATGATATTAATTAAAACTAATAAGCAGCCATTGATATTATATATAATAAAGTTTCGAGTATGCTTTTAGTTGATTTGTCTTTTGGTATTTATATGGATAAAATACCTAAGCGCAAAACACTCTTATTACAATGATTTTGTTAGAATCACCACTTCAATATGATAGCATCCATTAATCTTCATGCAGTAATGAATATTCGAATGGCTTTGCCTATAATTATTTTCTAAAATAATGTTACGGCAGGGAATTAATTCACTTAAGATTAATAAATAATAGACAACTAAAATGCCCTCGACACCATCTTGATATCGCGGATTCTGTTGAGTATACTTTAAAGGGTTGCACTCAATGGTCATATTCTTTTTTTATTAAAAATAACTTGAGAGGCTGAGCTGATCATGGATGAAAAAAATAAGCCATCGGATTCAAAAAATTTAGTCGTAAAATCCCTGAATTCACTTCCGCTGATTTCCATTATGGAGCACAGCCATGAACCGTGGGTTGTGAGAGATTGCCAATCACGTTACGTGTACGTAAATCAAGCCGGTCTGGATTTTTTAAATTTACCTGCTGGTTTTGATATAGAGGGCCGGTTAGATAACGAATGCCCGGCCGATTGGGCAGAATTTGCTGAACAATATCAAGCAAATGATAGAAAAGCCGAAAGAAGTGGAAAACGCGTGGTCATTATTTCAACCAATTTTTATGGTCGAGATAGAATACTAGAACCCTACTATTTACCCAGGTTTCCTATTTACAATAAAATCGGTGAATGTATAGGAACATTAACAAATGCCAGCAAATTAAATTTTATTTCTCTTTCTCAATATATAGACCGCCGTACACCTTCAGTATTAACACTAACCCCGCCAACAGACCTGTTTAGCGAGAAAGAACTTGAGATAATTTTTTTCATATTACAACCCATGACGACTAAAATGGTAGCGAAGAGGCTTTCTTTATCACACAGAACAATAGAGAATAGATTAGGTATAATGTACGAAAAATGCGGTGTTGGCTCTATAAATATGTTTAGAGAGTATTGTGGAAACTTAGGTTTTGATTTATATATCCCACCTAAGTTTGTAAGACCTAATGTTCAAAATCAGAGTTAATTTTCCCAACGCCAAACATGCTGATTATTGTCGCGGGCTGGCGGGTAAATTAAGGGTGGGGCGGTGATGGCCCCAGCCAGATTTTACCCGATAACGCCTGATATTAACTTTCGCGATGAATACTCAACCCGGCAAAAGATTGGCTGACTGGCATCATCTCCAGTGAGTTAATATTGACCCGTGCTGGCAGCGTAGCAACCCAATAGACGGCTTCAGCGATATCCTCAGGTATCAGTGGATTAGCGCCATCATAGGTTTTATTGACTTTGTCGCCATCGCCTTTAAAGCGAACTGCTGAGAATTCAGTGCCACCAACCATACCAGGTTCAATATCCGTCACACGAATACGTGTACCGTGCAAGTCAGCACGCAGACCCAGACTAAATTGTTTCACAAACGCTTTCGTGGCTCCGTATACATTACCACCGGCATACGGCCAGTTGGCGGCAGTAGAGCCGATGTTAATCACGTGGCCAACATTACGGGCTACCATTGCAGGCAATAAAGCACGCGTCATATTCACCAAACCTTTGGTGTTGGTGTCAATCATCGTATCCCAGTCTTCAACATTGGCTTTATGTGCAGGTTCCAATCCCAATGCTAAACCGGCATTGTTAACTAACAGATCGATATCTTTTAGTTCGGTAGGCAGTTCATCGATAACTTGCTGAATAGCCGCTCGATTCCGTACATCTAAACGTACAATATGTAGCTGTTCGCCCAATTCGTCCTTCAATTCTTCCAAACGTTCCTGACGGCGACCCGTTGCGATAACCTGATGCCCGTGGCTAATAAATTTCCGAGCTATTGCCTCACCAAAACCTGAGGTTGCACCAGTGACGAAAACGATCATACATATTCCTTATTTTTCTTTGCTAATAATATAATTAACATACTGTTAACTATAGGAGGAAGCTATTCCGACACAATCCATCACGCATAAAATTTCCTAGCATATTTTGAGCATACCGGATCTTAATAGGATTAAAAAGAGGGTTATTAGTGACAGTGTAACGGAATATCGCGCCGTAGAAGTATTCAGTCGACCTGCTGCCTTTAGGATTCCTGCACATCAGAGCAAGAATATCACCTGGTTGAAAATATAAGATAATTTACTTAAAATGGGTCAAAAGGTGATCGTAATGAATATGAATTGTTTTCTCTGCCCGCTGTTGCTCCATCCCCGAATAACTGAATGCAGTGATTATTTGAGCGTGTAGTCACTGCCACGAAATTAAAACGTTCCGTGGCTTTCTTGTTGAAAGGGAAAAGTCATGAAAGAGAAACATTGGTCGAGAGTGGAATATCTCCACCTTACTGTTAAAAATCCAAATATTGAGATCAAAGGCCAACATAGCTACTACAGCGATAGCTGGGATCAGGGATTTGAAAAATCGGTAGTTCGATACCTGCATGGAGATACTATCAGTCAGGAATGGGTGCCGCTTGGGCATACAGATCGGCTTATTATCGGAAATTATGTTTGTATTGCGGCTGAAACTGTCATATTGATGGGTGGGAATAATAATCATTGCCCTGATTTTATTAGTCTTTATCCATTTATGAGCATGATAAAAAACTCATATCAGCCTCGGGGGGACACAGTGCTGAACGATGGTTGCTGGCTCGGTATGCGTTGCATGATTATGCCTGGAATTACGGTCGGTGAGGGTGCCGTTATCGCGGCCGGGAGTATCGTCACAAAAGACATTCCGCCATACGCTGTCGTTGGTGGTAATCCGGCACGCGTTATTAAATTTCGTTTCCCACAAGATGTTATAAAACGCATTCTAAATTTAAGTATTTACGACAATTCTGAAGACGAATTAGCACGGTTAATTCCCATACTCAGCTCTAATGATATTTCTGCATTGGAGGTAGCTTTAGCAAAGTGAAGCGCCTTAATATCACATTTTATCAATGATCCAACCACAGTACTGGAAGGCAATTTCAGTGCTGTTTTAGTGAAACATAGAGCCTCAAGTCGGTTCACTCTTATCGTTCCAGTTCTTTTCTGAACTTAAAAAAACCAGTCAAAGATAGATGAATCATTGAAACTTTAATGCGTGGCGAGACGTAATACACTGGATTGAATATTGAATAGTTCAACTGGGAAGGCAAGTTTTTCCTCAAGTTGGTGGGCGTACCAACAAAGAGATCTAAATGAGAGCAACCATCCATGATAAAGACTAAACCCTCAGATTTTACCTATCGTCACCTTGGTGCGCATAATGTATATTATGTTAAATTGAATGCATTGGTTTAAGACTTCATCTCTTTCAATGACATCACAATAAATCAGTTGGTTATCTTTCATGGTCCCTCTCTCTAATATGAAGGGTAACCAACTGGCGAATCGGATGATTTTTGTAGATTGGTGTTTACCGCCGGGTCGCTCTTATCGCTCCAGTTCTTTTCTGTTGTTATGTTCATAGTGTATTTACCCTATCTCGTTCATACTCATCAAGTTCGATACTCTTGGCCGTCAACCGCTGTAGATCGTGTTATGTGAAAAGTCATAGCCAATCCCTTTGGGATTTTTTGCTGAATTCTGATCAATAATGAGTGCGACTCTGAATGTCTAAAGACATTGACTCAAATTCGAATAATAAGAGAATGTTTCTTTGCCAAGCAACTACCAGAAAAAATCGGAGAATATCATCGCCTGTTCTCATCATTTTCACCCTGCCACTAAAGTTATACCATTGGGTGCACTATTTGCTTGTGCTCTTATACTTGCCAGTTGTTCCTCTGAACCGCCGAGATCTCTAGTCACCCCGCTACCTCCGGCGGCTAAATCTCAGCAGAGTCACGAACCGGTGCGCGGTGTCTGGCTGGCAACCGTTTCCCGCCTCGACTGGCCACCGGTGACGTCAGTCAATCTCAACAATTCTGCCACTCGCATCAGCCAGCAACAGAAAGCGCTGACCGATAAGTTGGATAAG
This sequence comes from Yersinia sp. FDAARGOS_228, assembly GCF_002073315.2. Taxonomy (NCBI): domain Bacteria; kingdom Pseudomonadati; phylum Pseudomonadota; class Gammaproteobacteria; order Enterobacterales; family Yersiniaceae; genus Yersinia; species Yersinia sp. FDAARGOS_228. The sequence continues at coordinate 3,191,018 of NZ_CP020409.2, read as the reverse complement.
TTAAAAAGTCTTGGTATCAACACGGTCTTCTTCCAGGTTAAACCTGATGGCTCTGCGCTTTGGGCATCAAAAATTTTGCCATGGTCAGATGTCATGACGGGTAATATTGGTGAGGATCCTGGATACGATCCGCTGCAATTTATGCTGGATGAAGCACACAGTCGTGGTATGAAAGTCCATGCCTGGTTTAATCCCTATAGAGTATCTGTTAATACTAAGCCAGCTACTGTTACAGAACTGAACAGTACATTATCGCTGCATCCGGCTAGCGTATTTGTGCTACATCGCGATTGGATCCGCACAGCAAACGAGCGCTTTGTCCTCGACCCTGGTATTCCTGAAGTACGGGATTGGATCACCAGTATCGTGGCCGAAGTTGTTGCACATTATCCTATTGACGGTGTGCAATTTGATGATTACTTCTACGCCGAGTCACCGGATTCAGCCTTGAACGACAACCAGACGTTCAAAAAATATGGTCAATCATTTGAATCAAAAGCAGACTGGAGACGGCACAACACACTACAACTTATTCAACAAGTTTCGCACACTATTAAGCAGTTGAAACCTAACGTTGAATTTGGCGTCAGTCCTTCTGGCGTCTGGCGTAATCGTTCACACGATCCGGCAGGTTCCGACACGCTAGGAGCAGCGGCATATGATGAAGCTTATGCAGATACCCGCCTCTGGGTGCAACAAGGGTTACTGGATTACATTGCCCCGCAGCTTTATTGGCCCTTCTCACGTAAAGTGGCCCGTTATGATGTGCTAGCCAAATGGTGGGTCAGCGTGGTGAAACCTACCAAAACACGCCTCTATATTGGTATTGCGCTGTACAAAGTGGGTGAACCTTCAAAGAATGAGCCAGAATGGTCTAACAATGGGGGCGTACCAGAGCTGAAAAAACAGCTTGATTGGAACGAGTCAGTGCCACAAATCAACGGGACTATTCTGTTCAGAGAGAACAACCTCAACCAACCACAAACCCAAGAAGCAGTCAGTTATATTAGAAGCCGCTGGGGTAGCTAATACATAATTTATGCAATTATTTGGCCCAGCCTTTGTATTCCTGCCACGATTTCTGCAGGTGAATGAGCTGCAAAGCCTAATAAAATAGCGTGGCCTGCTGAGTTTGTTTGGCAATAACGGGAAAGGGGTTGTGCTCCTAACCCTATTTTACGGCATTTATCGATAATATCCTGCTCTTTTAAAATATCGGGTAACCAACAGACAATGTGAATACCTGAATCAGAGGGTTCAATCCTAAAATTATTTGGCAGATACTGTTGGATGGCTTCCGTTATTATTTTTTTACGTTCGTAGCAGGCTTTTCTGACCCGTCTGACATGGCGGGCATAATGACCATCAGCAATAAACATGGCAAGAGTGGCTTGTTCTAAATAAGATGTGCGCGTATCCGCATAGTATTTGGCGAGCTTAAATGACTCAATGAGATTGCTCGGTATAACAAGGAAACCTAAGCGAAATTCGGGGAACATCATTTTTGAAAAGGTTCCAGCATAAATCACTCGCTGTTGCTTATCCAACCCCTGAAGAGCTTGTATCGGCGGAGCTGTATATCGGAATTCACTATTATAGTCATCTTCAAAAACCCACGTTTTATTTTCAGCCGCCCAGTCAAGTAAAGCCATTCTTCTTGATAAACTCAACGTTCCACCCAGAGGAAATTGATGTGAAGGCGAGGTGAAAATCATTTTTGCATTTGGCCACCGCCTGATGCCATAGGAAATATCCATACCGTCTTTATCACTGATTACAGGGCATATTTTAGCACCCATGGCAGTAAATGCCCCTAAAGCACCATCATATCCCGGCTCATCTAACCAAACCTCATCACCCTTTTGCAGCAGAACTTGTGCTGCTAAATTTATCGCTTGTTGTGTTCCATTCACAATAAGTATTTGGTCTTCAGTACAATTTAAACCACGCGTTGTTCGAACATAGTCAGATATTGCTACCCTTAATGGCTGAAATCCTAAAGGCTCGTTTAATTGTCCAATCTGCTTACGAAACTGCCGCCACGCGCGCCCTAATAACCGCCCCCAAAGTTCATGGGGAAATAAATCGATACACCCTATTCCAATACTAAATATTCGACTTTGTCCTGAATAAGGTAAAGATTTATCCCAAATTGATGACATTAATTTCATCTGCGGATTAATATTCAGCTCGATGTTTTTATCATCAACACGTTGGTGTTGAGCAGTGGTTTGTATATGAATCATTTCATCAGGAATAATGGATGAAACATAAGTACCCGCGCCCTTCTTTGTAATGAGATAGCCTTCATCAATCAAGCGATCAAAACCAGAAATAACAGAATTCCGAGAAATCGACATCATTTCAGAAAGCGTTCTGCTGGACGGGAGTTTAGTTCCCGATTTTAATTGCCCATTAAGTATCAATTCTTTTAGAGCCAGATGAAACTGCTCTTTAATTACGCCTTTCTTAAGCAATAAACTGGGGAAGTTGGCATCGTTCTTTTTCATTATAAAAGTGGATCCATGAAAAATGAAGAAAGTGTACCTTATGTAAGACCACTATAAAAACTATGATTCAATCTCTAAACGATTTTATTTTTACCTATGAATACAAGAGGTTGATATGATTGATAATATCCACACTATCTCCGTGAGCCCAGTACAAGCAGATGAGTACGCTAAATGGCTACCCTATTGGTTAGACTACCAGCAATTTTATAACGTTGAGTTGCCGGAAGAGACAACGCTTGTAACATGGAAGCGTTTCTTTGACGCAGAGATCCCGATGTATTGTGCAGTTGCGCGAGAAGGTTCGAAAATTCTTGGCTTCGTTCACTATGTTTTTCACGGTTCAACTTGGGCTATCAATGACTTTTGTTACTTAGAAGACCTGTTTGTTGCTCCTGCGTCTCGAGGGAAACATATTGGTAAGCAGCTTATTGAATATGTGAAACAGCAAGCTGAGGAACGCCAATGTGCCCGATTATACTGGCATACTCAGGAGAGTAATTTGACGGCTCAGAAATTGTATAATTGGATTGCCGAGAAGCCCGGAGTCATTGAATATAGGCTGCCCATTTGAATAGCAAATGCTGAACATTTCAACCTTATATAATTGATGTAATAACAGATAGCCAAGTGGAATTTAAAGCATCGAACGGGTTAATCGTCGATGCTTTTCTTTACCTTTAATAATTCACTACTTTGCTTCTTCTTTCCATCAACATAACATCCCGCCACACACCTCTCATCTCGCCGACTTTTTCCCTGATGCCTATCACGCGAAAGCCCGACTTTTCATGCAGCCTGATACTGCCTGTATTTTCAGGGAAAATACCCGCAATCAGTGTCCAGATACCCACCGCTTCAGACGCATTAATCACATGGGACATCAATCTATAACCAATGCCCTGACCACTGATCTGTGGATTCACGTAAATGCTCACTTCAGCGACACCGCGATAAGCGTGACGTTTAGAAAAAGCAGATAATGCAATCCAACCTTCAATTTTACCGTCTATGAGCGCGACATAGCGGCACTGATCCATATGGCTGTCGTTCCAATCATGCCAGCTCGGCGATTCGGTTTGAAAGGTAGCATGACCGGTATCAATTCCATCTTGATAAATAGTACTGACTGCAAACCAATCGTTTTCAGCCATTTCACGAACATGCACTTCCCTCATTGGCTATCCTCGGTGGGTTATTTATTATCCTAAGTGCCATACACAAAAAGGAGCACTCAGTGCTCCCTTCTGGCGCTATCTGGTTATTTTTCTATGCGTTTGCCCTGTTCATCTATCACGGGTTCGCCATCTTCCTTGTTGAACGAGCCTCGTTGCGCATCGGGCAAAATCTCTAACACCACCTCAGAAGGTCGACACAATCTGGTACCTAGCGAAGTGACAACTATCGGGCGGTTGATCAGGATAGGATGCTGCAACATAAAATCAATTAGTTGGTCATCGCTGAAAGTCCCTTCAGCCAACCCTAATTGCTCATAAGGCTCGACATTTTTACGTAACAACGCCCGCACCGTGATCCCCATATCCGCGATCAGTTTGACTAATACCTCGCGACTTGGTGGTGTTTCCAGATACTGGATCACCGTGGGTTCTGTGCCACTGTTGCGGATTAACTCCAGCGTGTTACGCGATGTACCACAGGCTGGATTATGATAAATAGTTACATTGCTCATCTGGATGATCTCTCGTTAAAATCCCAGCAACCGTTGCCTGCTGAGATTGTTATTAAGCCTTGTTTGTTAACAGTTGCTACAGAGGTACTGATAACCGTAGCGCTAACGCTGCCAGCGTGACCAACAGCACCGGTATTGTCATGACAATGCCCACCCGGAAGTAATAGCCCCAGGTAATGGTCATATTTTTTTGCGACAGAACATGCAACCACAATAAGGTCGCCAGACTGCCTATCGGGGTAATTTTCGGCCCCAAATCGCTGCCGATGACGTTAGCATAAATCATCGCCTGTTTAATCACGCCAGTGGCAGAGCTGCCATCAATTGACAACGCCCCCACTAACACGGTCGGCATATTGTTCATGATGGAAGACAGGAACGCCGTCAAGAATCCGGTGCCGAGCGTAGCCACCCACAACCCCTGCTCACCCAGTTGATTTAGCAAGGCAGAAAGATAGTGGGTCAGCCCCGCATTACGCAGGCCATAAACCACCAGGTACATACCCAGTGAGAAGATAACAATTTGCCATGGCGCACCGCGTAGCACTTTACCGGTGTTAATAACATGGCCTTTCTTCGCTACGACAAACAGAATCAGCGCCCCAACAGCGGCAACCAGGCTAACAGGTACACCGAGCGGCTCCAGACCAAAAAAGCCGACCAACAGTAGCACCAAAACCAACCATCCGGTCTTAAAGGTGTTTACATCACGGATCGCTTCTTTCGGCATTTTCAACAGCGACAGATCGTAAACAACCGGTATATCTTTGCGAAAAAATAGATGTAACATGACCAGCGTTGACGCAATCGCCGCCAGGTTAACCGGCACCATCACTGCGGCATATTCAGTGAATCCAAGGTTAAAGAAATCTGCCGAGACAATATTCACCAGATTAGAAACGATAAGCGGCAAACTGGCCGTATCAGCAATAAATCCGGCCGCCATCACGAAAGCCAATGTCGCGCCACGGCTAAAGCCCAGCGCCAATAGCATCGCAATTACAATCGGTGTCAGGATAAGTGCGGCACCATCATTAGCGAACAGTGCCGCCACTGCCGCACCTAATAAGATGATGTAAGTAAACAGTAAACGACCACGACCATTGCCCCACCTTGCCACATGTAGTGCGGCCCATTCAAAGAACCCCGACTCATCCAATAACAGACTGATGATGATCACCGCAATAAAGGTCGCTGTCGCATTCCAGACAATCTGCCACACCACCGGAATATCGCCGATGTGAACCACCCCACTCAGTAACGCCAGCCCCGCACCGAGCATGGCACTCCAACCAATTCCCAGCCCTCTGGGTTGCCAGATGACCAATACAATTGTCAAAACAAAAATAGCGCCTGCCAACAACATATCACCCCCGAAAGGCAAGAGTTCCCTCCTGCCTTGTAAATGTTTATACGTTATATGTCACCGGCCAGATGGCTCAAACGAGCAATGCCAATAGGCTCTTCTTCTTGCAACGGAATGAGTGCCAAGCGTGCAGACAATATGTCTCGTACTTTTTTTATTTGCTCAACTTCATGCGCTGCACGTAATTGTAACAGGGGTGATGAAGTAGCCGCTGAGGCCAGGCTGTTGTTGATGAGCCATGCCCAGGGTTCAATCCCTGCCCGACGTAAATCTTCTTGCAGAATTGCAGCTTCTAACACCGGTGTTGTTTCAGGCAACGTCACCAATAATACTTTGGTGCGTTTTTCATCCTGCAACTGCATCATTGGCGTCAGATAATGCCTATTGTCCCCCATCCGTTTTTCCACCTCACGGTGATACGCGCCAGTGGCATCCAGCAGTAATAATGTATGGCCAGTCGGCGCAGTATCCATCACCACAAATCGTTTACCCGCTTCACGGATCACGCGAGAAAAAGCCTGAAAGACCGCAATCTCCTCGGTACAGGGGGAACGGAGATCCTCTTCCAATAACGCTTTGCCCTGCGCATCCAGACTCTTGCCTTTAGTGGACAACACATGCCGACGATAACGTTCCGTCTCAGCGAGGGGGTCTATTCTACTGACTGTCAGATTATTGAGTTGCCCATTCAAGGTATTCTCAATATGGGCTGCGGGATCAGACGTGGTCAGGTGGACATCCAGCCCTTTTTCAGCCAGTTTTACTGCAATTGACGCCGCCAATGTGGTTTTACCTACGCCACCTTTCCCCATCAGCATCACCAAACCATGTTGGTCAGCGGCGATCTCTTCTACCAAAGAGGACAGCGTGGGTAATTTGGGTAATACCTCGGCCATGGGATTATCTGAGATTGAATGTTGGGTCTCGTTTTTCAACAGAAGTTGGCGCAGCGCATCCGTTCCTACCATATTCACGGATTGCAGCATCAAATCATCGCGAGGTAATCCAGTGAGAACCTCGGGGAGCTCACTCAGGGCCTGCTGCTCACGCAGATATAATGCGCGAGCCAGCGTATCTACCTGAGCTTCAGCTTCGGGCAATATCCCGTTTATCACCAAATACTGATTGCGTAAGCCAACCGCTGCCAGTTCGTAGTGGGTTCTGGCAACCTCGGATAGTGCAGATTTTTGCGCCCTGGCAACTAATATCAGGCGGGTTCTTTCCGCATCTGATAAAGCCTGTAATGCATGGGTATAACGATCACGTTGTTTCTCTAAACCTGCTAATGGCCCAAGACACGAGGAGCCCTCTGGGTTGCTGTCGATGAAGCTGCTCCAGGCTCCGGGGAGTTGCAACAAACGGATGGTGTGCCCAGTGGGAGCCGTATCGAAAATGACATGGTCAAAATCGTCAAGCACCGAGGCGTCAGTTAGCAAGCTGGTAAACTCATCAAATGCCGCTATCTCCGTGGTGCAAGCCCCCGACAGTTGTTCTTCAATACTGCGAACAACGGCTTCAGGCAGGCGCCCTCTCACCGGATCAACAATACGAGCGCGGTAAAGCTGAGCCGCCACTTGTGGATCAATTTCTAGCGCAAAAAGCCCCGGTACAACTGCGATTGCAGTAATGGTATTCCCGATAGTCTGATTAAACACCTGGCCGACGTTTGAGGCCGGATCGGTACTGACCAACAGCACACGCTTGCCTGCATCTGCTAACGTGATGGCGCTGGCACAAGAAATGGATGTTTTACCAACGCCGCCTTTCCCGGTAAAAAAGAGAAAAACGGGGGGTTGTTGTAAGAATTTCATCACTCACCTCCACTCATTGATTAACAGCAGGACGTATTACCATCACTGCAACTTTTCGCTGTGATGCTGGTGATTTCTGGTGGAAGCTTACACCAACGAGCCAGGTCAGCCCGCGTAGGGTAACGCCCTGCCATCACCAACTCGCCATCAAGCAAAATTAGCGGCAAACCTTCAACACCCGAGTTTTCCAGGAAATTTTTAACTTGAGTATTGTCGATAAAGGCCATGGGTTGCTGGGAGAGGTTGTAACGGGTAACGCTGATACCCCGCTTTTTAAGCCAGTCAACATCAGCGGAAAATGTTACCAAGGCTTGGTCAACCTCGGTGCCGCATACGCCGGTACTGCAACATAATGCCGGATCATAAACTGAGAGAGTTTTCATCGATTCCTTCCTGTGGTTAATCAATCCGCCTCTTCAGTCAAATATGAAAAAACAGATATGATTGAGTAAATTTTTTAATTCATCAGAGACAAATTGCCTTACCGCTCGGCGCTACATTAGTGCTCACCAACAGAACGATTTTATCGCGTTGGCTGAGATAGGCCTGCTCAATCACGGTTGCCGCCCAGGCAGGAATATGAGGTGACAGACGATAGTGAATCCACTTCCCTGCACGGCGATCCAGCAAAAGTCCAGATTCTCTCAACATTGCCAGATGTCTGGATATCTTGGGTTGAGACTCATTCAAGGTGTCACAAAGTTCACAAACGCACAGCTCGCCAGCCTCTCGCAATAGCAAGATGATATTCAGACGAGTTTCGTCGGATAGATTTTTGAAAAGCTGCAATGGCGTGAGTGTGATCATAAGATTTCCAAGACTGAATACTGTGGTTATCTTAGGATTCTTGGCGTCAAAGTCAACAATATATTCGATTTTCCATATCTGTTTCATCATCACCCGATTACAATCTCTGGTCTTCGCGGGCGATCGAACCCAATAGCATCAACCCACGCTGATGGCTCATCCAGTGCAAGTGCACTTCTGGCGGTGTTGAATGGTATGGCCCCTATCGGTTCATCTGGTGTAGATGATAAGAAAGTCACTTTTATGGTGTGAAATGGGTCATTCTAATGAGATAAATCCTATTCATCTGGAACAATTTGAAACCGTTGTTTAGTATGTCGCTATCCTGTCTACGCTATCAGCAAATCCGATACTTATGAAAAAACTCATTAAACGGCTGGAGATCATTAAAAGTGCTATTGAGCTTGAAGATGAGGATATTATCCGACAACAACTTCCTTATCTTAAAAGCGAATCTCAGGACGCCGTGCTGGCTTTTATTGCCATAGAAATTGAACAAGGGAAATTTACGCATGCGCTAGACGCCATTGCAGCATGGCTGGCGAGTAAACAAGCCGTCACCCAATGGCAAGATCTTGAATTGGCCGCCTGTAAAATGGAGCTGAAAGCACTGGAGGAGCAGTTACGCGAGTTAATCGATAAACGTAACGAGCGGGTTCAGTTGTTGGACGACTTTAACGATCTCTATCTGGTGCGCCTTGGCCCGCTAATGAATCGGATCTTACATTTACGCAAACAGTTGGCGGAATGTACCCTGCGTAAAGCGCAGGCAGAAGCCCGGCGCAGGGAACGTGATTATCGCAACTGCCAGCAGTATATATCTCAAGCCATTGATGAACTTGCCGCGTTAAAACAGCGCTGGTTAGCGCTCTCCGTTATTTCGAGTGAAACCATAGAGATACGGCAGCAGATTCAGCAACAAACGGATTTAATCGCCGCGTTGCTGGCGGAAATCAAAGAGCTGGAAAAGGATTTCTGCACCCGCAATACCGAGTCAACCCATAAAGCCCGAGAAGAAGCAAAAGAGAAGTACGAGAGCTATCAGGAACAGCAAAAAGATGCCGAACGGCGACACAGTAATGAGCAAAAACTCTCTGCTGATCAGCGTCAGGAACTAAAACGCCTGTGGCGGCAAGCCAGTCGGCTCTGCCATCCAGATTTAGTCGCGGATGAGTTTAAAGAGAAAGCACATCAACTGATGGTTCAGCTCAATCAAGCCCGCCAACGGGGTGATTTCCCCGCGATTAATGCATTGCTCGAGAGTTTAAAACGTGGGTTCGAACCACTGATGGCGAGCGACTGTATTGATGATCTTGAACGGTTGCGCAGAAAAATTAAGCAGGTCAGAGATCAAATTGATGCGATGTTGCGTGAACTGGAAGCATTGGAGGATGAAGACTCCTGGCAACTTGTTACCTCTCTGTCCGATAAAGATCACTGGTTCAAAGAACAGGAAAACGTATTATCCAAGACCCTCAAGCTGCTGGAGCGGCAGGTTGCAGAAGCATCCAAGGTGTTGTATGAAGTTTAAGTGGCCTCATTCTTACCGGTGATGATTCCCTTACGCCCTTTTGGCCTACGGTTACCGGCCCATGCCTGCCGCTTAACAACAAATATTATCCCTGTTATCTTTTATTATTGATGCATAATCACTATGAGTATTATTAAGTTCGTATTCATTCTCAAATAAGGTAATCAATGATGAAAGATAACGAATACCAGCCTCCAAAGGTCTGGACGGAAAATAATGAAAGTGGCGGTGTATGGTCCAAAATCAACCGCCCAACAGCAGGTGCACGTCATGAAGCGACCCTGCCGGTTGGCAAACATCCGTTACAGCTTTACTCCATGGCGACACCCAACGGTCAGAAGGTCACTATTCTGCTGGAAGAGTTGCTGGCTCTGGGCGAGAAAGGCGCAGAGTACGATGCCCACTTGATTCGGATAAGTGAAGGCGACCAGTTCTCCAGTGGTTTTGTCGCCGTGAATCCTAATTCAAAAATCCCCGCGCTGATGGATCACTCCACCCCGACTCCAGTGAGAGTTTTTGAGTCCGGGGCTATTTTGCTTTATCTGGCGGATAAGTTCGGCCATTTCCTGCCAAAAGATCACGCACAGAGAACGGAAGCCCTGAATTGGTTATTTTGGTTACAGGGCGCGGCACCTTATTTAGGCGGAGGTTTTGGTCATTTTTATCATTATGCCCCGGTAAAAATCGAATACGCGATTGACCGTTTCACAATGGAAGCTAAGCGCCAGCTCGATTTGCTCAATACTCAGCTCAAAACACATGAGTATATTGCCGGTGATGAATATTCGATTGCAGATATCGCCATCTGGCCTTGGTATGGCAATTTAGTTTTAGGCTTGCAGTATGAAGCTGGGGAATTCCTGGATGTGAAATCCTATACCCACTTGATACGTTGGACGGAGAAGATTGCGCAGCGGCCAGCCGTGCAACGGGGGCGTATTGTCAATCGCACTTGGGGAGAGCCCAATGAGCAGTTGCCTGAGCGCCACGATGCATCAGATTTCGATCACTTATAGGTCATAAGCGATAAAGTAAATTCGACTAGAAAAGGCGATAAACTCGGTTTACGCCTTTTCTAACTCAAGTGAATATCGCTAGTGCGCCCCATTAAAATGCCGAACTCACTGCATTAGACGGCGGCCCCTATCGTTTGATGCCGAGCCTTTTGGCAAGACGATGGAGGTTACCTGCGTCAAGGTTTAGCGCACGAGCACATGCTGACCAATTCATCTCATTCGCCTGAAGAACCTGCGTTATAACCTGCCGCTGAAAATCACGGGTCGCCGCTTGTAGGTCTACAGGTGTGGTGCGTTGATCCTCGCTAGCGGCTATCGGTGACACACCGGGTATGACAGTGACCGTAATATTAAATAAATCAGCATGAAGTTGCGGAGATTCTGTCGCCGGTTGTGAGGCGCGCGCCAGTACCGCAGCACGATAAATAGCATGTTCTAATTCACGCACATTTCCGGGCCACCGGTAATTCTCTAGCAGGGTGAGTGTGGTTGCCGGGATGCCCAACTGCTGCAGCCCCAGTTTCTTTCTTATCCGCTCTACAAAAAATCCGGCTAACAGGACAATGTCCCCTTTCCGTTCCCGTAACGGTGGAACATGTAATGGGAACACACTCAAACGGTGAAACAGATCAACGCGAAAGCGCCCTTCTATAACTGCTTGTTTAAGATCACAATTGGTAGCAGCAATAATACGAACATTCACCCGCTTGGTACTGTCGTCACCGACACGTTGCAAGTCGCCATACTGAATAACACGGAGTAATTTGGCCTGAAGCACCAAAGAAAGCTCGCCAATCTCATCGAGAAATAGCGTGCCATTGTCGGCAATTTCAAACTTACCGGTTCGGTCATGTATTGCACCAGTAAAAGCCCCCTTCACATGACCAAATAATTCGCTCTCCGCCACATTCTCAGGCAAGGCGGCACAGTTTAAATAGATCAATGCCTTAGTAGCGCGCGGTGATAAATGATGAATTGCCTGAGCAACCAACTCTTTACCGACCCCCGTCTCCCCAGTGATTAGCACATTCAGTTCTGAACCCGCTACCACGCCTATCTCATGTTTTAGTTGCAGTATCAACGGCGACAGGCCAATCATCTCGTCTTCCGAGCTAGAGGTGGCTTGTTTTTGGATGCTTAATGAACTAACTGTAGGGAGCGCTTGCTTCTCCAACACATCGACTAAAAGTGCATTATTCAATGCCGAGGCCGCTAATACACCAATCAGTTTAAGCTCTTCATCACTGAATCCATCAAATTGCAGCGGGTTCATACTGTCAAAAGTTAATGCACCAATAAGTGTCTGATCAGCAAACAAGGGCAGACCAATACAGGCATGGACTTTAAGCTCATCATGCCCTGGGATCAGACCGTCATAGGGGTCAGGGAGATGGCTGTCAGTCGGGAAACGGACCACATTCCCTGCGCGGGCAATAGCCTCTAATCGTGGATGGGATGACAACGAAAAACGCCGCCCCAATACATCAGGAGATAAACCGTCAATAGCCAATGGCCGGAACAATTGATGTTCATAACGCAAAAGTGCCGAGGCATCGCATTGCAGTAATTGCCGCAAGCTACTGACTAACGTCTGAAAACGATCTTGCCCTGATAAGCCGCCCTGTAGCTCAATGGCTATTTTGGCCAGTGACTGAATGGATAAACTCATATTTTGTCATTCCGACATAGTGTTAGTCATTATGACAATGACACATCAATGTCATAATGACTAATCTTAATTTTTATCTGATTAAAATCAATGTCATAAATCATGGCACGCCATTTGCTCTCTAAGATGAGGTAAATCATTTATTTTAGTTGAGGAACGGTTCATGGCGATTCAAGTTAAGAATAATATCAAATGGGTTGGGCAACGTGATTGGGAAGTGCGCGATTTCCATGGAACTGAGTACAAAACCCTGAAAGGGACCAGTTACAACAGCTATTTAATCTGCGAAGAAAAGAACATTTTGATCGATACTGTCGATCAGAAATTTGATCGAGATTTTGTTGCCAATTTAGAACAAGAGATCGACTTAAATGCGCTCGACTATATTGTTATCAACCATGCAGAAGAAGACCATGCCGGTGCATTAACCGAGTTAATGGCCCGTATCCCCAATACTCCGATTTATTGCACCGCCAATGCTATCGACTCAATCAACGGACATCATCATCATCCTGAATGGAATTTCATTACGGTTAAAACAGGCGATACCTTGGATATTGGCAACGGTAAGCAATTAATCTTTGTTGAAACACCGATGCTGCATTGGCCTGACAGCATGATGACTTACATCACGGGGGATGCCGTGTTGTTCAGTAATGATGCTTTCGGTCAGCACTACTGTGATGAGCATCTGTTTAATGATGAAGTCGATCAGACCGAACTTTATGAACAGTGCGCTCGCTATTATGCCAACATTTTGACCCCTTTCAGCCGTTTGGTAACACCCAAAATCAATGAAATTCTTGGTTTCAATCTGCCAGTTTCAATGATTGCCACCTCCCATGGCGTGGTATGGCGCGATAACCCAACCCAAATTGTTACGCAATATCTGGCCTGGGCGGCAGATTATCAAGAAGACCGGGTAACCATTTTCTATGACACCATGTCAAATAATACCCGAATGATGGCCGATGCTATTGCTCAGGGTATTCACGATACCGACCCCGGCGTGGCGGTGAAGATCTACAACATTGCCCGCCACGACAAAAATGAAATCCTCACTCAGGTCTTCCGTTCTAAAGGTGTTTTGGTAGGTTCTTCCACCATGAACAACGTCATGATGCCAAAAATCGCGGGGATGCTCGAAGAACTGGCCGGATTACGTTTCCGTAACAAAAAAGCTGCGGCATTTGGCAGCTTTGGCTGGACTGGCGGTGCGGTTGACCGCATTCAAACTCGCCTGATGGATGCTGGGTTTGATATCTCCCTCTCCTTAAAAATGAAATGGCGGCCTGATACTGATGCTTTAGCAGAGTGCCGTGAACATGGGCGTAAAATTGCCCGCGAATGGGCACTCCACCCATTGGAGACCCCCCATTCCTCTGAGGTTGACGATGCTATCGCCCTCACTCAAGAAAAGGCCCGCGCCGAGAAACAAAATCTGGGTATTTCAATGCAATGCAGTGTTTGCCAGTGGATATATGATCCGGCACTGGGTGAGCCTCTTCAAGAGGTTAAGCCGGGAACGTGCTGGGAAAATGTACCCGATTTCTTCCTCTGCCCAGAGTGTGGGTTGGGCAAATCTGTTTTCGATCCACTGTAATGGAGCATGTTATGACAGATAACATTATTATTGTGGGTTCAGGTTTTGCCGCCCGCCAGGTGGTTAAAAACATCCGTAAACTTGACCCACAAGTGCCAATCCAGATGATCGCCGCTGACAGTGGCGTGGATTATAATAAACCTGATTTAAGTCATGTATTTAGTCTTCAGCAGAGCGCTGACGATCTCACACGGTTGTCGGCCGAGAAGTTTGCCGAAGAAAATAATCTTACTTTGCATACAGCGATGTTGGTCACCGCCATTGAGCGGCACACTAAACGCGTTTTTTGTGGTGATCGAGCATTTAATTACCATAAATTAGTGCTGGCTACCGGGGCGTCCGCACTGGTTCCGACCGTGCCCGGTAGCGAGATGATCGTTACATTTAATAGCCAAAATGAATACCGGCAACATCAAGATATGTTGCAAAAGGCATCGCGTGTTTTAGTGCTGGGCGGCGGGTTAATCGGGACGGAGTTGGCAATGGACCTACAGCGTTCTGGTAAGCAGGTGATTTTGGTGGATAAGGCACACAGTTTACTGGCCTCTGTTATGCCAGTGGAGATCAGTAGCCGCTTACAACACCGTCTCAGTCAGCGTGGTGTTACTCTGGTATTCAATCAAGAATTACGCGGTGTAATGAAAGTCGCCAACGGCTTGCGAGTAGAGCTTGGATCAGGCCAAACATATACCGTTGATGCTGTCATTGCTGCGATTGGTTTAAAACCGAAAACGGCCCTCGCCGCTGCCGCAGGTCTTGATATTGGGCGCGGTATTAAGGTCAATAATCAGTTACAAACGGCTGATCCAGATATCTTTGCCGTAGGTGATTGTGCCGAGGTCGAGGGGAAAGTACTGCCATTTTTGCAACCAATATTAGTGGGAGCCATGACACTGGCAAAAAATATTCTAGGGGGAGCCACGTCTCTCACCCTGCCGCCAATGTTAGTTAAAGTCAAAACACCTGATCTACCGCTCTATTTCGCTGGCGAAACCAACCGCGAAGATCTCCACTGGGAAATATGCCTGACGCCACAGGGGATAGTGGCGCGTGGCACTGATAGTTCACATCAATTACGTGGGTTCGTCGTCAGCGAAGAACAGACCCAACAGGCTTTCCCCCTATTACGTGAACTGAGTGTTTAAACGAATGCTCATCATTAAGACTGATGCGCTATAACATCACAACGCCAACCCCCCGCCACCGGTGTAGGGGGTTTTGCCTGCAATTTTCATCACTTCTGCCCCCAACGTGACAAAAGGTGCCCGCCGACTGGCGTAGATAATGCCGCCAGCCTGAGCGCGAACCGCTTTTACCGTATCGGTGAGCGGATCAATAATTTCAGCTACCACTTCATCTTTCCCAACCCATTCACCCGGCTGGCGTAATAACAGCAAAATGCCACTGGCAGGTGCTGTCACTATCTCACCCGCCGTAAACGGCAACAGAGTGACTTCCCGCTGCGGAATAACCAAAGATTGGCCTTTGACTGCGCCACGGTACTGCAAATAGTGATAAAGGCGCTCGGCATCAGCACTGGCCAACGCGTGGCTAACATCCTGTTGACCCCGTAATTCTAGCGTCACCGCCATGCAGCCCGGTTCAAGTTTTAACGCCGGATAGTGCGCCGCTAACCGGTGCCATGGCAAGCCGCAAGCCTCATCAAAGGATCCACCCCCGCTATCTTGCGACAGTAATACGGTGCCAATATCTAAGAACCGTGCCAAGGTTTCGGCGGGTTCACGCCAGGCAGGATCAGCGTACATGTGCAAAATAGCGTGATCATCACAATGCAGATCCAGCACCAGGTCCGCATCACAAGCCAGTCTTAACAAGTGTTGGCGCAGCGCTGCGACTTCACTGCTGGCGGGCAAATCCTGCAATGCCTCAACCATGGCAACACGAACGTGTTGCCGCATACCAACACGATCAGTGAGTGACCACGATGCCAGCCGCGTTTGTACCCCTTGAGCCAGATCAGGGAAATCACGGTTGAAATTGCGGCCACTGCCCAGATCAAAACGGCCGATACCACTATTAAGGAGCACTTGCGCAATACCTACCGGGTTGGCAAGCGGCACAATAATTATTTCGCTCTGAATTTCACCGCGCCGTTCCGCCTGACTCAGTAATCTTTTAAGATAATGTAATACCAGCATGCCGGGCAGTTCATCAGCATGCAGGCCAGCTTGTAGATAGATTTTCTCACCTGAGCCTTGCTGGCCGAAATGAAAGCTGGTTAATTGACGCTGCCCACCCAGGGCATGTTCAGGTAACTTATGATTATTGATTTTCATTGGACGTCCTATCTGTGGAAAAGAAAGCCCGGCTTGACCGAATTGACAAAAAAATCCTTGAAATACTGAGCCAGGATGGTCGCATCTCTTATCAAAAGCTCTCTGAACAGGTAAACCTTACCGCTCGCCCTTGTCTGGAGCGCGTGCGGCTACTGGAGCGTGCTGGTATTATCCGCGGTTACAGCGCTATTATTGAGTTGCCGGAACCTGCGCATGCTTTTGTTATACAAGCACAAATTGCACTGGCCGACCACGGGCACTCTCAGGCGGCATTCGAACAGGAAGTGTGCAAAACGCCGGAGGTGCTGGACTGTTGGTTGGTCGGTGGCAGCTTCGATTTCCTGGTGCGCATTGGTTGTCGTAACATGGAACACTACCGGTTACTGGCTGATAGTTGGCTGACCAGTAAAAAATTCCGCGTCGATAAAATCGTCACCCTGACTGAATTACAAACCATCAAACGCACTTAAATCCGCAGTGGCACTTAATCGTGACGGGCAAATGCCAGCCAGCGCCGTTCTGCGCGTGAAAATAGGTAAATCAGCATGAAGGTGCATAACAGGTAGAGCGCCGCCGCCATCAGGAACGGTATAAACGGTGAATAGGTTGCGGCATATAACGAGCGCGCCACTCCGGTAATATCCAATAGCGTTACGGTACTGGCAAGCGAGGTGGCGTGTAGCAGGAATACCATCTCGTTATTCAGCGCCGGAATACCGCGCCGCAGCGTTGCGGGCAATACCAGCCGGCGAATAATCTGCCATTGGCTCATGCCAAAAGCTTCGCCCGCCACCCATTCCTGACGGGGAAACGTCACCATCATTCCCGCCAATAATTCTGCCACATAAGCACTGGTATTGAGCACCAACGCGAGCGTGGCACAGAAGGTGGCATCACGGAACAGCAGCCAGAACGGTTGGTCGTCCTGCCAACCCAACTGCACGATGTCAAACTGTGACAAACCGTAGTAGATCAGCATCAATTGCAGATAGAGCGGCGTGCTACGGAAAAAATAAGTTATGCTGCGGATAAACCAGGATAGCGGGCGTGGGCCAAAAGCTTGCCCTACCGCCATCAGTAGCGCCAGCAATAAACCCGGCACTACGGACAGTAAAAACAGCTTAGCGGTCATGGCCAACCCGGTAACATCCGACCCATCGCTATACAAAAATGTCGGTGCAGCTTCCAGCATGGTTTGCAGATTCATCCTTGCCTCGCTGCACTAGAGGTTGACAGCGCATAGCGCCGTGAAAGCAGACTGAATCCCCAGCTAGAAAGCGCGGTGATGACCATGTAAATCATCGCCACCAGGAAGTAAAATAAGAACGGTTTTTGTGTCGCCCGCCCTGCCTGTTCAGCCAGCCACACCATATCTTCCAATCCCAAAATGGATATCAACGCCGACGCTTTCATTAAACCAAGCCAGTTATTATTGATTCCCGGAATGGCAAAACTGAGCATCTGCGGCAACATAATGCGCCGGAAGACCTGAGCAGGACTCATACCGTAAGCGATTGCCGCCTCTAACTGACCACGATCAACGGTTTGAAATGCGCCCCGGAAGGTTTCAGTGTAGTAAGCGCCGAACACAATACCAATGGCCAACACGCCAGAGATAAAGGTGTTGAAGCGAACCGGCCCCACGCCCAATAAACTGAGGAACCCATTCACCAGCATTTCGCCACCGAAAAAGAGCAGCAACATAATCACCAGTTCAGGAATACCTCGCACCAACGTGGTGTATCCGGTTGATATCCAGCGCAACCAGCGCGGACCAAACAGTTTGATAACCGCATTGATCAACCCAAGTACCAGTGCCACCGCCAGTGACAGCAGCATCACACACAGTGACAACCCCGCCCCCTGTGCCAGTAAAGGCAAATATTCTGCTACCATTATTGGCCCCTGTCGCTGAAAAACCGGTGCCGGGCGCGTCAGTCATCGGCCCGGCGGGTTTACATCACAAAAAATGGTGGCACACTCAGTTGCCGTAAATATCGAAGCTGAAATATTTTTTCTGAATGGCGTCATAAGTACCATCAGCACGGATCGCCTTAATCGCTCCATTCAATGCATCGCGTAACGCTGGATTGTCTTTACCGACGGCGATCCCCACATCAGATGAGATAGTTTCGTCTTGGATAACCGGGCCAGCAAAAGCAAACTTCTGCCCACGAGGGGTATCAATAAAGCTACTGGCAGCCTGAATGTTATCTTGTAACGACGCGTTGATGCGCCCGGACATCAGATCCAGATAGACATTGTCCTGATTGGCGTAAGAGACGATTTTCACCCCTTGCCCACCCCAATGCTTTTTCGCATAGGTCTCATGGATTGAACCGGTTTGTACGCCCACAGTTTTGCCTTTCAAGCTGGCGGTGTCCGGCAACAGCGGGCTGCCTTTGCGCGCCACTAATTGCGCGGCACTGCGGTAGTAGCGATCAGTGAAATCCACTTCTTTTTTGCGTTCTTCCGTAATGGTCAGCGACGCAATAATCGCATCGAACTTACGGGCATTAAGTGCCGCAATCATACTTTCAAAGGGTTGTTTAACGAATACACACTTCGCATGCAGGTTTTCACACAAGGCATTTGCAATATCGATATCAAAGCCGGTGATTTCGCCACTGGGGGAAAGGACATCAAAAGGGGGATAACCTCCGTCTACACCAAAGCTAATAGTGTCAATGCCCTGAGCCGCCACGGGCGCGGAAAGTATCAAGCCGGTCAGTATTGCAGCTAATGTCTTTTTCATGGTTAAAATCCCGATGTTGGCAAGTAATAGAAACTGCAATTAATAGAAATCGCAAATATTAGAAACGAAGTGAGAGGCAAGTCAGCCCACCATCCATTTTTTTAAATTCACTGGTATCAAGTTGAATAATTGGCATCCCCAGCTTTTCAATTTGCGCCAACGTATAAGGATAACCTTGTGGTGTAATCAACGTATCATTGATCCACAACGTATTACCGGCGTAAGACTCATCTTCAGGAATAACAATGGTATTAAACGTAGAAAACGCAGGATGGTGCTGATAATCCTCTGTCAGCAACAAAGTGTTACGCCCTACATAGTTAACAATCGACTTCAAGTGTAACCCTGCACTCACTGCTATTGGCGTTACCCGATAGCCATAGCGCTCGACGGCTGCGGTAAATTCGCTAATCCCTACTTCATCAGTGCGTGAGGTCAGGCCGATAAAAAATTGTTTGTCCACCAACAGCACATCGCCGCCATCAAGATGGCCTTGGTTGCTCATCCGAAAGACTGGACGGTCGGTAAATAGCGGCTCGATAGTCTCCACTTCGCCTTGGCGGCTGGGTGCCCCAGGATGGGTTATCACCGCCAGTTCCGGCATGACGACAGCGGTATCCTCAACAAAATGCGCATCGGGGAATGCCGGTGCTGCCGGTAAAATAGTCACTTTCAGACCCAGACGAAGCAAGGTATCAACATAGGCCAAAAACTGGTGACCCGTCACTGTAATATCTGGGGCACCCAATTGGGACGTGGTCTGGCCGCTACCGCAGGTAGCTGCTGGGAGTCTGGCAATGGCTTGAGTAAAGTGCATAGGCAAGTCTCTTGATTGAGTGTTACAAAAGTGTTGATCTGATTATTAAACAGATACCGTTACCAATCAGGTTGAATCAGTTATCACTGCCATACATTTACGCTGTATATGACTCCCTGCGCGACTTATTCAGTCGTCAGATGAAAAGCATAATGACCATTCGCTGTGTTGAGTGCCCATTATCTACGCCCATCGTATAAATATGTGTATGCCCCGATTTTCTATGATAGTTTTTGCGAGGATAATTCCACCCCCCATTTTTCTTGCAAGGATCGCCCCATGGCCCCTATTTTTGCCCAAGTTGTCGTACTGAGTGCGATGCTCGGTCTATTGACAGCGTGTAATGATGTACAGACGCGGCCGCAGATTAATATCGAAGGTAAAACCATGGGGACCTTCTATAGCGTCAAAATCAGTGGAGAAATCGCACAAAGCCCGCAACAACTCCAGCAAGAGGTAGATGCACTGCTGGAACAGGCCAATGATGATATTTCTACCTATCGTAAAACGTCCGTACTTTCCCGGTTTAACCAATATCGGGGTACACAACCGCAGCCCATTCCCCAGGGGATGGCCGATATTATCTTACAGGCCCAACGTATTGGTCGTGATACTCAGGGCGCGATGAATATTACTGTCGGCCCGTTAGTTAATTTATGGGGGTTTGGCCCGGAAAAACAGCCGATTAACATACCCAGCCAAGCTCAGATAGACGGCGCGCTTAAGCAGGTAGGGTTACAACATCTGAAACTGATCAGTGATAACCACGGCGAATGGCTACAAAAAGATCTGCCTGATTTATATGTCGACTTGTCCACCATGGGGGAAGGCTATGGCGTTGATCAATTGGTTAATCTGATGATGCGAAAAGGGATTACTAACTATCTGGTCTCGGTTGGCGGTGCCGTTTCCACCCGTGGTGTTAACGGTCAGGGCCAACCCTGGCGGGTCGCGATTCAGCAACCAACGGATAAAGAAAATGCCGTGCAAGCGCTGGTTGATCTGCAAGGTTACAGTATCAGTACCTCTGGCAGTTATCGTAACTATTTTGAACTAAAGGGTCAGCGTTATTCTCATGTTTTAGACCCTGTAACCGGCAGACCAATAAACCATAAGTTGGTTTCGGCCACGGTGATTGCAACCAGTGCCCTGGAAGCCGATGGCTGGGATACCGGGCTGATGGTGCTGGGGACCGAAAAGGCGTTAAAACTGGCGGAAGAAAAAGGGCTGGCAGTGTATCTGATCACCAAAACTGACAAGGGTTTCAGTGCGGTGATGACGCCACAATTCAAGGCATTCTTGTTACCCAATCAGCATTAATTAATAACAGCGGCGGCTGTAGCCAAACTCAGTGCTAAACCGAGAGAACCCGCAGCCTCAACCCGTTTTAGCTATATACTATTTGATATAACTTATTGGGCAGTATCAGAGACAGGCAAGTTACCCTTCCTGTATCTGCGCGCATAGCGTGCTAGCGAACCGGAGGAAACTGAATGAAAAAGTTAATCATTGTGATGATTACACTCTTGCTGATTGCTTGTGCAAATACCGGTCATGTCGGCGTGAGTGGCGGGTCGGGCGGAGTATCCAGTATCAGCATTGGTACCGGTATTCGCCGATAAGACAGGTGTTTTCAGCCCCCTGCCTTATCGGTATTGGCTGTAAAATTGGCGGTCAGCTATCTGTTTTTCATGACAGGGGCGTCGTCGGCAAATCGCGCCGAAATAGCATCTCGTTCATAACCTTGCCGCTCGGTCAAAATGGTGTATAACTCTGGGCGGCGGCCATAGATCCAGCGCCGCCCAGTACTGAGTGGGATCAAAGAGAGATCCAGCTCGGCGCACACCATCATGTCGGCGGCTTCCCA
This sequence comes from Yersinia sp. FDAARGOS_228, assembly GCF_002073315.2. Classification (NCBI taxonomy): domain Bacteria; kingdom Pseudomonadati; phylum Pseudomonadota; class Gammaproteobacteria; order Enterobacterales; family Yersiniaceae; genus Yersinia; species Yersinia sp. FDAARGOS_228. The sequence continues at coordinate 3,169,279 of NZ_CP020409.2, read as the reverse complement.
GGTTTCATTAATGATGCGGCCATACGGGTCCAGTATCATCGCATTACCGGTGCGCACTTCATCATCATCTGCCCCAATACCATTACTGAACAGAATAAATAAACCATTATCATGTGCCCTGGCAGGTAACCAACGCATCAACCATTCCCGACCATTGATGCCACGAATCGCTGCCGTCATTTCTTCTTTTCGTTCAACACGTTGTTCCCATAGCTCCAGTGGAATGGGCTTCATGCCATAAGGGCTGCGGGAGTGAGTTCCACCGGTTTGATGTGGTGCCAATAATATATCCGCACCCAGTAAGGTGGTGGCGCGAACATTCTCCACCAAATTGTTATCCCAGCAGATAAGGATGCCCACTTTGACACCCCACGGTGTGTCAAAAACCGTGTAACAATCGCCGCTGCTAATGGCTGGATGCTCAAAAGCATGGAGTTTGCGATGAGTGTGAAAAGAGCCATCAGGCATGCAGGCAACATAAGCGTTATAGAGTCGCCCGTCATCTGCCCGTTCAATCAGGCCGACACCAATAAGCATTTGATATTTGATTGCTAGCGCACGAACCAAGGCGATTGATGGGCTATTTTCTATCGATTCCGCCAGCGCATTGACTTGCACCGCTGTCAACTTAGGGACATGCCAATATCCAGAGATACACATTTCTGGAAAGGCTAATATTTTAATGTTTTGCAGAGCTGCCTGCTCGATAAACTTCTCAATAACCAACAGATTATATTGTTTGTTATTGGCTTGATGCTGAAACTGCACTGTTGCTACTGTTATCAATTGTGATTCAGTCACATGATGCTCCAAGAGTTATCCGCCGCTGATTTTTATCATTGGCATTACAGCAGCCGTATTGATAACTTTATAATGAATTATTTTCCTTTATTGATTACCAATTGGAATGAAACGTGAATATTAAGTTGCTAAAGGCCTTTGTTATGCTGGCACAAAAAGGCAATTACAATGAAGCAGCGCAGGCGCTTTGTATCACGCAACCGGCTCTGTCCAAGCAGATTAACTTATTGGAATCAATGCTAAATATTCATCTGTTCTCACGCGGGCGGCATGGTGCGCAACTGACACCTTCCGGCCAACAGTTGCTGGCAGAGGCTGAGAAAGTGATTAATCAGGCTGATTTTTTTCTACAACATGCCGCCAGAGTGGCTAAAGGCATCGAAGGGTTTATATCGATAGGTTTTGGATTGTCGACTTTCTATACTGCCCCACACTGTATCGCGAGATTCAGGGAGCAGTTTCCTGCCGTTGCCATTACGTTGGAGGATATCCCCTCGGCCCAGCAATATGCGTTACTAACCCACGGTGAGCTGCAAATAGGATTTGTTCGAGTGCCGCCCAAAGCACCACTACATTTTCATCCCTTATTTGAAGATCGCCTGGTGCTGGTAACGCCGCAAGATAAGGCGCTAACACTCGACGCATGGTTAAAAAATCTGCCGTTACTGCGTTTATATACCGAACGTGGGCGCGGGCTAAATGCACAAATTGACCTGTTCTTACAGTCAAACCAACTCTACGCGCCAGCGATGCAAGAAGTTGAGGATATCCAGACCATACTCGCACTGGTGATTGCCGGTATCGGAGTGGCATTACTGCCGCAGAGTGTGGTGCATATCGCGCCCCCGACGATGAATGTTATCGCGCTCAGCGGCAATAACCTTAGTTGGCAAGTGGGTATCGCCTGGAATAATACTATTCCTGATTTGGTGCGGGATAATTTTATTAAAATGGTCATCGAACATAACCGGCAAAATATCGATTGATACTTTGCCGGTTTATTGCGTGATGAGATTAGCGGAACGGCGGCTCGTTAAAAGTACGCAGTTTGCGCGAATGCAGTTGATCACCCTCTGCGCGCAATAAATCTATTGCCCGAATACCAATCTGCAAATGCTCAGAAATAGCACCTTCATAGAAATGGTTAGCTTGCCCCGGCAACTTGATTTCGCCATGCAACGGTTTATCTGAAACACAGAGTAAGGTGCCATAAGGCACTCGGAAGCGATAACCTTGAGCCGCAATGGTGGCACTTTCCATATCAACGGCAACTGCACGGCTTAAGCTAAAACGCAGTGCTGAGGCAGAAAAACGCAGTTCCCAGTTGCGATCATCAGAGGTGACAACCGTCCCGGTGCGCAGCCGCTGTTTGACTTCAACGCCGGGCATACCACTCACCGCTTTGGTCGCGTCGTACAATGCCCGCTGAACCTCAGCGATACTTGGGATCGGGATATCGGGTGGCAGTACCGCATCCAGCACATGGTCATCACGCAGATAGGCATGCGCCAGCACATAATCGCCGATCGCCTGACTTTCACGCAACCCACCACAATGCCCAATCATCAACCATGCATGGGGCCGCAGCACCGCCAGATGGTCACAAATCGTTTTAGCATTGGATGGGCCGACGCCAATATTCACTAAAGTAATGCCATGACCCCCTTCTGCAATTAAGTGATATGCCGGCATCTGATGTTTTTTCCACGCTAGATCTGAGGTGGTCTTTTCAGGATCAGCATGTTCCGCCGTTATATAGCTACCTCCGGCGCAGGATAAGGCTTTATAAGGGCTGGCAGGATCGAGGATCTGCTCACAAGCCCAACTGACAAATTCATCAACATAGCGGCTGTAATTAGTAAAAAGGATATAAGGCTGAATATGTTCTGCGGGCGTGCCGGTGTAATGTTTTAGCCGCGCCAGTGAAAAATCAGTCCGCAAGGCATCGAAATGCGATAAAGGGAAGTCAGCCGTCGCCGTATCGATACCATCCGTAATGCCATCACCTATTTTTGCCAAATCCGTTGTTGGGAAGTGTTGAGCAAGGCCCGCCGTCATCGACCGATCAAGAATGAGGTCAGAACCGTCGATCACAAAAGGATATGGCATTTCTTGTTGTGACGGTGTCACTTCAAACACCGCGCCGTACTCACTTTCAAGCAAGGTCAGTTGCTCTGTTAGATAGTCGCGAAACAGTGTGGGTCTTGTAACAGTAGTACTGTATTGCCCGGTCCGGGAAAAACGCCCATAAGCGCGGGTACGTTGGCGGTCACGGAATCTTCCGTCCCAACTGACGCTGAGCTGCGGATATGAAAACAAGCCCTTAGCCCTTTCACCAACATCCGGCAGAGCGCCATCGCGAATAAAAGCGCTAATGGCATCACGCAATGCCGCAAGTGCTGACTCGTATAGCGTCTCAAGTCTATCAATCGCTTCGCTGGCTGATAGGTGAAGAGTATTTTGTGATTGATTCAAGAGATCTCCTTTCATTACGCATAAGGGCGATGCTTAGCTTACTCAATTAACCGGTGCAGAAATATAACAAAAGTACGGTTTTACTGCCCATCGACGTAATCTGCCTTGTAATGGACCAGGGCAAATAACCAAACACACATTTAGCCAAAACTGTTGTTCATCGAAAACAAGAGGACATTTTGCCACTTATTCCGGCGTTTGATTCCCCCTCACCAACACTAAAGTATAGGTTGTCGCAGATAACACATTATTTTCTGCCTTGGGTAACACTACAAAGGTCTCTTTTGCGTGGCAAAATCATTTTTACGCAGTGGCAGTTTGGACGATATTCTGGCGTTAGGCGAAAACGGGCAACCGGTTTATGCCTCTGCACGGCAGATAAGAGAGGCATTACGCCTTAAAAGACAACAACATATTGCTGACTGTCTGGCTATTCCTCAACTTAATGAGCGCGGCGACCGCATAGATTGGTATGCCCCCATTGAAGGTAAAGTGACCTCATGGCTGGCTGCCAGTACTGCTGAGCGTAAAGCCGCCGTCAAACAGTTGTCGGCGTGCCTGGCAAGTGCCAATGATTTGTGTCAGCGAGCGCAAAAATCAGATAACGCCGCACAGCGGCTATTTGGCGTGCTGTTGGCCAAAACGATGCAATTCCCTGATCAAAATCACGTTTATTTAGTCGCAGGCAAACCCGTACTGACCTTTTGGGGGTTCGTCAGCCCGGATAGCAAAACACGAACTGATCCACTCGATTGTCTGCGCCAGACTACTGAAGCTTACGAACCTATTGAACCGATTATCGCTACCATTGTGGCCCCAACGCCGCCGCCACCTGCTGCCGCTGTCGTTGAATTACCGCCTCAGAGCGAAACTACGTTAGCGCCCCCCCCGCCAGAGCCCGTTGCAGAGGTCACTCTGCCGCCAAAACCAATAAAAAAACCAGCACGTTGGCTACGATTTAGCTGGATGTTACCGGTGTTGGCGCTAATCATCGCCTTGATAGTGCAATTCAGTGGTGGAATGCCAGAAAATGCCGTAGCCACCCCGGATGTAAAGCCCACTGTCCTTGAAGATAAATCGGTCATTGAAGATAGAACTTTGTCAGTTAAAGAAGCGGCACCGGTCACCACTGCGCCTGTCGCTCAGATTACGCCGCCCGCCGCCGTGCCACAACTGCCGTTGAATCATGCCACCTTCGCCCCTGTATCCGCTATCGCTGAACCGACCGCCGTTACAGCACCGCCGACAGTTGAGAGTAAAAGTGCACTGATACTCCCTTCTGATGCCGTCAAAGTAGGGTCAACGGCGTTCCTTAATGGCAACTGGCGTGTCAGCCCGGAGATCAAAGCGGCCCAAACCGGTAAAGCACCTAGCCTGAAGTATCAAATTAAAAACGGTAAAGGTACGGTAAAAATCACCCATGGGGATAACGTTACTTGCCGCGCAAATATCACCGCTGGCGTAATGAAGTCAGGCAATTTGGTAATCAATAGCCGCTATAGGGCGCAGTGCAGTGATGGTTCAAAATATCAAATGCCTGAGATCGTCTGCAAACAAGGCGTGAGCGGGGTTGCAGATTGTAAAGGCCGTTACGATGCCAATACGACCCTTCCAATGACGATGAAGCGTGAGACTAAATAATATTATGCTGGCAACGATCACGGATTTAAAACAGAAAATTACGCTTATTCAGGACAGTGGCATCCAGTTTCTGGACTTCGCTTTAAAGCCACAATTCGATACCGAGCTGCCAAATAAATTTGTTCGCAAAAGCGCTAATGGCCCACTACTACGCCTGAATTACCATCCACATAATGGTAAATATTCGCTAATGGTACCCGGCTCAGCCCCAGAGATTGTTAAACCTGAATTTAGCATCCCATTGGAACAATCGCTGAAACTGCTGAACAAAATTTGGTTGCCACTGCCCTTCTTGCGTTTTAATCCGCCACGCACCTTTGTTAATGGGCCTGATAATTGGGCCAGAGTACAGATTTTAGTGTTAGATACGCCAGATCAAGATGGCAATACCTTACGTGTCACCATGGCATTTGATACCAAAGTCTATCCTGAAGGCCATGCTAATGAATATTTGGCACCTAATGAAAATGATGTCAAAACCGGATTAAGTTTCGCACTGGCCTACCATAATGAAGAATTGGCAGAATTCCTTGATTTAACCTGGGTTGATGGCTGGTTGCGGGAGGTTTTTGTCCAACAAGCATCAGAGCAGGAAGAACGCACCGAAAGGCATATCAGTGTGTCGCTGCGCGAATTCGAATATCAGGCGCACTATCTTAATTTACTGGAATTACTTGGCAGCCAAATTGGGGTGCCAGAAATCAAAATCAATACCAGCACCCTACAAGAACCTACCGTTAATGTTGATTTGATCCTCGATGTAGGCAACTCACATACCTGCGGTATCTTAGTAGAAGATCATGCTGATGAAAGTAATGGTCTGAAACAGACGTACGAATTACAAATTCGTGATTTGAGCGAGCCTCACTATCTGTATAACGAACTGTTTGAAAGCCGGATTGAATTTGCACAAGTTAAATTTGGTAAACAGAACTTTTCGGTAGAAAGTGGCCGTGATGATGCCTTTATCTGGCCCGCAGTTATCCGCGTTGGGCGTGAAGCCAGTCGCATGGCATTGCACCGTTTGGGCACCGAAGGCTCTACTGGCATTTCCAGCCCACGCCGCTATCTGTGGGATGAAGAGACCTATGCTGCGGGCTGGCGCTTCAATGAAACACAAACCACACTGGCACATGAACCGCTGGCTACTGCGTTGCCGTTGACCAATCTGGTCAATGATGACGGTCAACCGCTCTATACGGTGCCAGTAGATGAACGGCTCCCGGTATTTTCACCACATTATAGCCGCAGTTCATTGATGACATTTATGTTGTCGGAGCTATTGGCGCAAGCGCTGATGCAAATCAACAGCGCGGCACAACGTTTGAAAATGACCCATGCCAATGCCCCACGGCAATTACGCGCCATTATCCTAACGCTGCCTTCCGCCATGCCAAAACCGGAACGCGAGATATTCCGCCGCCGGATGAATGAAGCCATTGCCTTAGTTTGGAAATCCATGGGTTGGCATCCGGCTGATGATAACTTTGTGTCTGCGCAAGACCGGGCCAAAAGCCAGGTACCCGTACCAGAAGTACAGATGGAGTGGGATGAAGCGACCTGCGGTCAGATGGTTTATCTGTATAACGAGACACAAGTTAACTTTGGTGGCCGTACCGCAGCTTTCTTTGCCAGTATGGCGCGGCCCGATAAACAGCCTGAAGCGGGCGAAATTGCAGGGAAAACCTTACGTATCGCCTCTATCGATATTGGCGGTGGCACTACCGACCTGGCAATTACGCAATATTGGCTTGATGACGGTATTGGCAATAATGTCAAAATCAGTCCACGCCTGTTATTCCGTGAAGGGTTTAAAGTGGCTGGTGATGATATTTTGCTGGATGTTATTCAGCTCTATCTTTTACCTGCCCTTCAGGCTCGCCTTAAAAAAGCGGGTGTTACCAATACTGATGTCTTGATGGATAAATTATTCGGTAATGATGGCCGCATGGATGGGCAGTCAGCCCTACGCCAGCAAGCTACATTACAGATATTTATGCCCGCCGGCCGCGCTATTTTGGAAGCCTACGAAAACTTTGATCCCCTAGATGCCAGTGCTGAGATAGAAGCCAGTTTCGGTGAGTTATTACCCCAACTACCGACCCAGAAAATTCTTGATTACATTAACAGTGAAGTCCAGCGTGAACTGCCAGCGGATGCCGAATCATTTGATATTTTGCATGTCCCGTTGGTTTTAAAGCTGAGCAAATTGCACGGTGAGTTTTTATCTAACCGGATGAGTATTACGCAAAATCTGCGCTCACTGTCGGAAGTGGTTTCACTCTATTCTTGTGACGTGCTGTTATTGACGGGGCGCCCTTCGCGCTTCCCTGGGATTCAAGCGCTATTTCGCCATCTGCAACCTCTGCCTAACAATCGTATTCTCTCGCTGGATGGATATCACACCAGCGATTGGTATCCCTTTAACAAGCATGGTCGCATTGATAACCCCAAATCAACTGCCGCAGTGGGTGCGATGCTGTGTTTGCTGGCTCTCGACTTACGGCTGGCCGGTTTTTACTTTAAAGCGGGTGATTTCCAACCTTATTCGACCATTCGCTATCTCGGAATGTTAGACAGTAGCGATGCCCTGACTGATGAGAATGTCTACTATCGCGACATCGACTTAGATAGCAGCAATTTTGCTTTACCATCCGATGCTCATTTTCAGGTTAGAGGGTCGTTATGTCTTGGCTTTCGTCAGCTCGATAATGACCGTTGGCCTGCCTCGCCGCTTTATACCTTATCCATTGTGGATCAGGAACTGGCACGCAAAGTCGCGGGTGACAGCGTATTGCATGTCAGACTGAAATTAGCAAAAGGTGACAAGCAGAATGACGATGGTCAGGAACGGTTTGAGATAGCAGATGCCGTGTTGCAAGATGGTAGCCGTGTGCCATCCCATCACTTACGCCTCAAGCTGAACACATTAGCCAGCAATGGCTCAGGATCAACCCATTATTGGATTGATAGTGGGAGTGTATTTAGAAAATGAAATCATTAATCACCCAACCGCTTAACCGCCAGCTTCAGCAAGTCACGCAAGGCATTGATCAAACAATTGATTGGATTAGCAATGTGCGCCAACACGCCATTCGATTGGATATTGAGGCCGACCTTCTGGCTATCAAACTACGGCGCAATCGCAATAAAGCACGTCAATTAGCGGAAACGGCCCTAACGGGCATTAGCATCGGTTTTTTTGGGCAGTCATCTGCCGGGAAACAGCATCTGATATCAGCGCTGGCGGCTAATGAAAATGGCCGTTTGGAAACCACGCTAGGAGGGAAAACCCTCGATTTTTGGCAGCAAATAAAGCCGGGCTATCAGGCCAGCGGGCTGGTAACACGCTTTAGTCATCAAGCAGTTACCAATCATGAAAACCATCCGGTGCAGCTTTCTCTGCTCAGTGAAGTGGATATTGCTAAAATAGTTGCGGGTGCTTTCCTGCTTGATAATCATCAGGATACCCACCGCCAGGACACGCGTGAACACTCACTGGATGAACAGCATATTACTGATCACCTACAACAGCTTGTGATGCGCAAACAACCGCTCGCCATCGCAGGTATCAACAGTGATGATGTTATTGGGCTTTGGGATTATCTGGCTCGTCATGATGCACCGCGCCAAAGAAAGCTGGAAACCCATTTCTGGCCAGTGGCTATTGAACTGGCCCCCTACCTGAGCATCGAAGATCGCGCCCTCTTATTCTCATTGCTGTGGGCAGAGTTACGCCCGTTGACCGATGCTTACCGCCATTTCGCTTATACCTTGCAACATGTGGGCGGCGCGACTCAGGTGCTGTCACCACTGAGCGTATTAGTGGACGATACTCTGCTGCCCGCCAATGGCATTATGAATGTTGCAACACTCAATTCTCTGAACACGCCCGCAGATAGTCACATTCAAGTTATGCCATTAGTAGATGATAATGCGGGTGATTCAGTGACGTTGTCACTTGCCGAGTTAACATTCTTGGCGGTTGAGTTACATATCCCGTTGACCACTTCTGCGCGTAAAACTGCATTTGAATCCATCGATTTACTGGATTTTCCTGATTTTAATGAGCCATTCGACGCGCCAGAATGCCTTGAACACCCCCCATATCCGCAGGCCATTTTGCTATCTCAAGCTAAAAATGCCTATTTACTTGACCGCTACACGGATAAACAGCAGATAAACCTGCTGTTAGTCTGCAATGCGGCAGGTAAACGTTCAGAGGTCAAAACTGTTGGTAAGGCACTGGATTATTGGGTTAAACAAACACAGGGCGAAAATGCGCAGATCCGTTCCCGGCGGAATCCGGGGTTAATCTGGGCATTAACACCCTTTGATCAACGCGTCGTCTCAACACCTCAGTTGGTTGGTGCGAAAAATCACGACGAAGCAGTGCAACGCTATGTGGGTAATCCAGGTGATAGCTGGGGTTCCATGCTGGCATTGGATAAACGTGGCGTTGAACGGATGGTCACTTATCTGAGCCAGGAAATTTGTCGTGATATCAAAACAGAGCGGATAACCGAACAACTTCATGAGTTACAACGAGAATTGACCGATAATCTGCTTGCCGGTTGGTATCAGCCAGCAAACGGAGAATTACCGCAGAAACAGCGGATTGCTGAAACCTTGCTCAAAGCCCTACAAACCCGAACCGGTTTACACGGCGAGTTACTAGAGCGATTGCTCCCCTCCCGTGATGAGTTACGCTGCTTGTATCTACAGCAGCAAAGTCGTGCAACTGAATTGATCACCCCCGCAACCAATAACGAGCCTTTCAGTATTGGTATCGATATCGACTTATTCAGTGATCAACCCGCCTCACCAGTATTTCAAGCCACAGCAATGCCTGCGGCAAGCCATGATTATGAGACAGCCTATGCCGCTAGTGTGCAGCGTTACTGGATAAATCACCTGCGACTTCTGCCAGATAACGGCCCATTGATTGAATTGCTCGGTATCACCAAACCGACTATTGAGTTGTTGGTCGCAGAGCTTATTACCGCTAGCATCCGGCTGGATATTGCTGGGCAGTTAGTCACAATACTGGCAGACAGTGAGCAAGTTGGCCTGCACCGTGAAACAAAAGCCGACCGTCAGGTATCGCGCGCGTTGACCGTATTGGGCGATTTCGTTGCCTGGCTTGGTTTCTTACAAATCGAGGAAAGTCAGCGCCCTGATAGCCGAATTAATCGGGGATATAAAATTTTTGCCCAACCCCCTACATCAGCTTCGCCGTTGGGGGCATCGCAGCGATTAACTAAATTGGCACTGACCCCGACTAATAATACAGCATTTTATATTTATGATTGGTTAGTTGGCTTAGGTGAAATGATTATTCACAACGAGGGCTATTCTGCCGGCAGTGAAATAAACTTGCAGCATCGTGAACAGTTAGCGGCAATATTTTCGCTGATTAACCCGCAATTCCGGCCGTAAACCATCAATATCAGTGGCTGCTATTCCCCTTTAAATCAGCGGAATAGCAACCACCGCCATATTAAATTCAACCCATTGATTTTGAATCACTATCACTGACAGGTAATGCCCTAAGTACCACAATGCCGGGGGTTTTCTTCACATATTCCAAAAAAGGTGAGTCAACGACTTTATTATTCCCTCTCATTGATGATGCATTACGGAACATCGCGCCTTTCACGGTTCGGATAAATATCCCAGTATGAGTGACATCTAAACCTGAAATTGGGGTATAAATACCGATATAATCGCCATTTTTTAACCCTGCCACCACCGTAGCATCAATAAACTCTGCCGGAATATAAACAACATTACGTTCAATAACACTCAACTCGGGGATAAACTCGCCCCCCTCTTTTTTCTGGTTCAGATTCTTGAGAACAGTGCGGGCATGAGTACTTATTTGTGCAGTAACATCTTGTGCGTTTAAAGGGGTTCGCTGTGACCAGTCAGTAAAAAAATGTTTTCTGTGCAGGTAGCTGACATCCGCATCAGCATATCTTGTTCTGATAACTTGCTGCACAAACTCCGCCTTGCTTCCTGATTTTCGCAAGGCTTCAACATAATCCAGGTAGGTGAAACAGTCCAATCCACGGAAATCGATCACTAGCTGTTCTGGTTGCGTTGGCGAACCAATGAGTACATTTGCCTCATAAGGTGTACCTAAAAACTCAGCAGATATATTCGCAATAGCATCATTCACATTACTATAAGATCCTGTTTCTACCTTACTTTCTATAATACGGGTAATACGATTTGCGGTGTAATTATCGATACTAACCGTTTCATAAGGGGTTTGTTTCGCACCACATCCCGCGATAACTGCAATGAGAACTAAAGATAACGATTTATGCATAAGTCCCTTCTATGCCTTATCAAGCGGCTATTCCATACACACCCAAGATTTGTTACTTTAATGTTTAAATTTTAAACAAGGTATCAACAAGAGCAGATTAGCTTGTGCTGATTGGTATTCTGCGTGCTGGCAACCCAGGCGATATGATAAAAACCTCACCTTGCTAAAATGCCATCTACACTTTTAACAATTACCTTATTTTTCAAAATTTTAAACAAGAAAAGATTTGGTTACAGCTCATCTGCATGCCAATAGCACTGTGATCAATCTCAGATTTTTGCATTCTTATCATTCTGTTATCTTGTGCCTTTTGGCAAATCGTGTTTATCTTTTAAGGCTTATTACACTTATTGATGAGATACCTCGTGAACTATTCCACTGCCACTTTCAGTCTACAAAACACTGCGTATGTTAACGCAGTCGTAGTCGTTCGCGTGCTAGTGGTGGTGGTGGTCGGCAGCGCGCCGTAACGGGTACCGAATCCAAAAAGATTCCCAAACCCCGCCGGCGCCAGCCGAGCGGGGTTTCTTTTTTGCCCCACTCTGTTACCGCCGGCCCTGATGAAGGATATAACCATGCGTTATACAGGCGCCCAATTAATAGTTCGTTTGCTGGAGCAGCAAGGCATTACCACGATCGCAGGCATTCCCGGTGGCGCAGCGTTACCGCTGTATGATGCTCTGGGGCAAAGTGACATTATTCGCCATGTACTGGCGCGACACGAGCAAGGTGCTGGCTTTATGGCCCAAGGCATGGCCCGTGCCACAGGCCAAACCGCAGTCTGCTTAGCGTCCAGCGGCCCAGGGGCAACCAACCTGGTCACGGCAATTGCCGATGCCAAACTTGACTCAATTCCACTGGTTTGTATTACAGGTCAGGTTTCCTCCTCAATGATTGGCACCGATGCTTTTCAAGAGGTTGATACCTATGGCATGTCGATTCCTATCACCAAACATAATTATTTGGTTCGTGATATCAGCGAATTGCCTCGGGTGATCCCTGCGGCCTTTCGCATTGCCCAGTCTGGCCGGCCTGGGCCGGTATGGATTGATATTCCTAAAGATGTACAAACAGCAGAGATTGAGCTTGAGAGCTTGCCACTACCGGGCGTTGCCGATGAACCTTGCCCAATAGACCCACAGGCTATCGCGCAAGCAGCACAAATGATCAACAGTGCAGTACGGCCAGTACTCTACCTGGGTGGCGGCATCATCAGTTCACAGGCGCATCAGCAGGCAATACAACTGGCTGAACAGGCAGGTCTGCCAACCACCATGACATTAATGGCACTGGGTGCCATGCCCGTTGACCATCCATTATCCTTAGGGATGTTGGGAATGCATGCGGCACGCTCAACCAATTTGATCATGCAACAAGCCGACTTATTGATCGTACTTGGGGCGAGATTTGATGATCGTGCTATCGGAAAAGCAGAACAATTCTGCCCTGACGCCAGCATCATTCATATCGATATTGACCCTGCTGAATTAGGCAAAATTCGCCGCCCACACTTGGCGATGAATGCCGATATTAAGCAGGTATTAACCCACCTGTTGCCTTTAGTTGAAACACGTTCACGCAGCGAATGGCGCTCAACTGTCAGTGATATGCAGCGTGAGTTTCCGTTCAATCAACCCAATAGCACCAACCCGCTATGCCACTATGGTTTGATTCGCGCCGCGGCCGAAGCACTGGATGATGACACCATCATTACCACTGATGTGGGCCAACACCAGATGTGGGTTGCGCAGGCTTATCCATTGCATCGCCCGCGACAGTGGCTAACATCTGGCGGGCTGGGCACCATGGGATTTGGCCTGCCCGCAGCCATTGGGGCCGCACTGGCGAAGCCAGAGGCAAAAGTAGTGTGCTTTTCTGGCGATGGCAGCCTGATGATGAATATTCAGGAAATGGCGACGGCAGCTGAAGAACAACTGAACGTTAAGATTATTTTGATGAATAACCAATCATTAGGTTTAGTCCATCAGCAGCAGGAACTGTTCTTTGGTAAACGTATTTTTGCCGCCGACTACCCCTATCGCACGAACTTCATTCATATCGCGGAAGGATTTGGTTTCTCCACATGTGATCTGAACACGGCCAGCGACCCTTATGCGGCCTTGCATAAAGCCTTAAACCAACCAGGCCCAGTATTGATTCACGCACTGATTGATGTGGATGAAAAAGTGTATCCCATGGTGCCACCGGGCGCGGCAAATATCGATATGATTGGAGGGGAGTAATATGACGACTCAACAAATGGCAGTACAACCAGCATCAAACCTATCGGCTTCTGCGCAGGTGACTCTATTGCTAACGGTGCGCAACCACCCAGGCGTGATGTCCCATATCTGCGGGCTATTTGCCAGGCGCGCATTTAACGTCGAGGGAATTTTGTGTATGCCGTTGGCTGGCGGTGACGAAAGTCGCATTTGGCTGCAAGTCTTAGATGATCAGCGGCTGCTCCAAATGATAAGCCAATTGGAGAAACTGGAGGATGTGCTTCAAGTGCGCCGCTTCGGGCCTGAAATGCCTATCTTTAGCCAGGTAGAAGACTTGGTTGCCAATCAACGCTGACAGTCGTTGTAAACCCGTACTTCCGCTAACCGGCGGCAGTGCGGGCTAGCTGCATTTTAGGCTGGATTAACAGCAAATAAGGTTTCAATCTCAATATTTATCTCAGGTGAGAATAAACTTTTAACTTCAACCAAAGAGCTGGCTGGTAAGTTTTCACCATAAAATTGATACATCACATCACGTAAGGTACTTAGTTGGGAAATATCTGTCACAAAAAGCGTTATCTTAATAAGATCAGCGAAACTGCTATTTTCAGCCTGTGCAATATTAGCGATTTGATGAAAAATCTCCGTAGCCTGCTCGGCCATGCTTTTTCCTTGGGCTGCAGTACCGAACGCCGTCATACCTGAAATATAGAGTAATCCATTGTGTTGCACGCTGTGAACGTAAGCCCCCACTGGGTTAGCAATATGAGAATAGTTTTTACGAAGTAACGTCATATTTTAAATTCCTCTATAAAATTATTGAAAATAAAATCTTGCCCCACCCCGATGTCACCAGTATTCCATTAAAACTAAAACAATCAAGCATTGTAACTAATATAGAAGCATAAGTAACAGGCTGTTATCAATAATATATTGTTAACGGCCTTTTAAAATAAGATAGAGGGTTAATTACGCCAATAGTAATTTCTGTAATTCTGCCAGCGAACTGACTTGGTAGCGAGGCGCAATATTATCATCCGGCACACTGCCGTGCATATTAAGCCAGCAAGTATCGATACCTGCATTAATGCCGCCCTGAATATCTGAATGCAGATTGTCACCAACCATTAGAATATGTTCTTTGGCCGGGTTATTCATTAAATTGAAAGCATGCTCAAATATGGCAACATCCGGTTTAGCCACCCCGACTTGTTCAGAAATGATCAGCGGAGAAAAGACATTTTTCAGGCCGGTACGTTCCAAACGTATCGTTTGTAGCTCAGTAAAACCATTGGTAATAATGCCCATATTCACTTTACCACTCAAGGCATCAACCAACTCACGGGCACCCGGTAGTAGTGAACAGATATCCGCCATGGCGACTAAAAACTCACTGTTCAACCGGCTAGCTGCCACACCCAGTTTCTCTGCCCACATCTCAAAACGGGTGTTTTGTAATTCGCTGGCGGATATTTTCCCATCTTGATAATCAACCCACAATGGTTTATTAACCAATTGATAATAGTCGAAATCCTGCACGGAAAAATCCACGTTAAAGCGAGAAAACATCAGCTTTAATCCCTGATACGCATCAAAGTGAAATAATGTCTCATCCGCATCGAACAGTATCCATTGGTATTTCATTACTGATATCTCTCTGACATTTTTAGGCGCGCTATGGTAGCGACTATTCGCGTTCAGCTCAAGTTACACCGCGCCTATGCTTGGCTAATCATATTAGTAGTGCTGCTGATATATCACGGTTTATTGCAATAATTTCTTCGCCGGTGATCAACGGTGCATCAAACGCCGATAATACCTTGCGGTTTATTTCAATCAGCGCATCTTCAATTTTGATTTCCATATCTAACGCTATTTCGGTTAACTTCACCTTTTCCCAAGCATCACGTGAAATCAATAACTTCAAGAAGGTTGCGATACTATCAGGCAAACTGGCCGTAATTGCCGCCATTGATTGCGGATTAATCTCTTCCTGAACCGCCGCATCGACGGTTTCAGTAACAAACAGATTCTCAAGCAACGCCACTAATCTCTGGCTTTCATTTTTTAACAGATTAATGCGGTCAGTATCATTAATAACTTCAGCGGTCTGAGACGGCAGACTCAGCGTCATAGGTGTTGCCCGACTATCAAGATCGCTATAAACCAATTTGCTGTCTAAGGCAAAACGCTTATATACCCGTTCAAGAAATTTCACTTCTGGCGGTGTAATGGTTCCCTCCACTTGAATCAAATGTGCCAAGAAGCGAGCAATAGCCCGCCGATTATCCAGCGAGAGCGGTTCAAGGTTATTTTTCAATGCCAGCAGGGTATTGCTTTTCCTGATACCGGGTTGGAGATAGGCTTTCAGCCGCATACGTTGACCGGGGCTAAGATAACCCCAGGCATCAATATGCCGGGTCAATATCATGGATTCTGGCTCACCAATACGCCCATCGATCATCACCGCTGCACAAGCCAACTCCACCGCAAGCATAGTCACGCGGTACTCAGCAAAAGTTGCAGATTCAGCAACCATTGATTCAATAGGGAACAGTGCTACGGTATCTTGCAACACCGGTGTGCGGTTATCAGCACTGACATCAGGTTCAATACCCACTTGCAGAGAGGCGAGTGCAAAAGTTAATGCCATAACATGACTGCGAGATAAACGCTCTAACGGCTTGGTGCCACAGGCCGTGCTCAGCCGGAGAAAAAGTTCATCCAGCGTGACCATCAGCAACCCATAACCGACCCTCGTTTTAATACTCTCTAACTCGGTTTTTAATGCCTCTGACCACAACGGCGACGGCAGCAAGAGTTGTCCTTCCAGTGACATTTTTTTCTTTGGATTGACACTGGCAAAACGGTTATAGATGTCTAGATCATGCTGGCAAGATTCAAATATTGGTCTCAGTTTATCCCGGTGCGCTTTACACACAGCGACATTTGGCAGGTCTCCCATCTGCTGAAAGAACTCCTGCCCCATTAGGCCCGCAGAAGCAGGACGATAAAATATCAATAACTTGGTTCTATTGACGGGTAATAAAAATCCGTTTCCATACTGTTCACGATAACGCTGTTGAAAAAGTGAGGCGAAGATATCAGCACAATGCGCCATCGAAATATTCTGATTTATCGCCGGGTCAGCCTCGCCCCAGGCAAGCGCCCAGGCGGCGGGTAAAGGCTGCTGGTCAACAGCTAATTGCCCTAAACCAACCAGTAGCGCCAGTGGTAGCTCTGTCGATGCCTCGCGCGTTAAGGGCGGTGGAGAGAGATAGAGTTTCTCTTCTATATTCACTCGGGATATATAAACCAACAAATTCTGCGCATAATGATTAAATGCGTTATTTTTCCCATAAATATTTAGTAGGCGATTAATTTCTTCTTCAAGAATAGGAAGTTCTTTTTTCGCTACCGGGTCGATAGCGGCATCGATCAAAATCCGATGTTCCAAACCGTAAAAGAATAAGAAAACATAACCAATATGCACAAGAGGTGATTTACGTCCATCAGCGAGCCACTGTAAATAGGCCCTTCTCGCTTGTGGCGAACATGTCGAGTAATCAGGCGCATTATCAATCAGTGGCAGGGAGATATCTATTTCTTGTTCAGCAACATCCATCGATGGGTTAATAAATGCAGGTTCCGCACCGGTACGATTACTTTTGTATTTATTACCAATGTAAACCATGCCGTCGGGTAAATTTATTCCAGCCACAACCGCCAGCTCACCAGGACGTAACCAGGATGCGCGGGCCAAAGATCCTCGGGAGGTTTCGGTTTTTTTGGCTTTATCAACCGATGGGGGCTGATTCACACTGCTACCTTCAGGGGTATGTTCGGGTTCGAGCTGCGACGGGGTAATAGGATAATCGCCAAGATCAGGTATCGCTGCGGTTTTCTGCATATCGGCGTTAATAGGTAAAGAGACATGGCGCTTCGCCCCTTTAAGATTTTGCCATACAAAATACATGCATAAAATAGCCGCACTCAGTGCAATCCACACTTCTCTTGGGATACCTGTCATCAGCCCTAAAACGACTATCAGTAGGATAACCCAGCCGGTACCGGTAGATTTTCTCTTCGCCACGATGGTTTATCTGCCTCTATCTTAAAATAGTAATTTTTATTCTGCCCTTAATGGCAACTTTTAATAATTAATTCTTTTTTTACGCGTTTTTCACACAAATAAACCACGATAAAAAACTGTATAGAAAACCTACAAATTAAACTTAAGTGCAATTTATAGGTGAAATAATAAGTCAGTATTTTAATTTAATGCATCTGCCCAGTATAAAAACAGGCCAAAATGCGCAATAAATCAATTATGCCAGTTGATTATGCATTCAGCTAGCAAAGACTATGCAACCATTGGATAAACTCCACCGCTTTAGGTTTGTCCAGGGTTCGCTTGGGGTAAATTAAATAATAGGGTTTGGTAACGGGTAATTTATGTTCAGATAATTGAATTAAACTCCCCTCATCTAATTCTTTTTTAATCAAATGTTGTTGGCCCAGTAAAATACCGTTCCCCGCAACTGCCGAATCAATCGCCATGGAGGTTAAATTGTAGGTTGGCCCCCGATTAGGGAGACACTCATCCAGCTTTGCCGACAGCAACCATTCATGCCAATCCGGTAAGAACTGCCCTTCTTTGCCCCAATCAACATGTATCATCGGGTAGATAATGTTGTGCTTACCATCCAACCACGGGGCGGTTAATAAGTGTGGACTCGCAACCGGAAAAACCCAATCCTGAAATAGTATTTCTTTCTCTTGCTGGGGATAATGTTCATCACCAAAAGCCAGATAGAAATCTGCCGCAGTACGATTGAAATCAACCACCCCGTGAGTAGCATGAATCCGAATATCCACATCAGGATATTGGGCTAACCACTGCTTGAGATGTGGATTAAGCCATCGGCTAGCCAAGGCGGGCAGTGCTGAGATATTTAATGATATATTGTCTTTATCCCGCGCCATACTCTGTTGTGCCATGCGTAATGTTTCAAATGCCTGCTGTACATAAGCTAAATAGGCACTACCTTGCGGGGTCAGTTCAACGCCTGACTTCGAGCGGGCAAATAATTGAATCCCCAGATGTTGTTCTAACTGACGTATTTGCTGGCTAACAGCCGCTGGGGTTAACGATAGTCGCGCAGCCGCGCTGGCCAGACTGCCAGTATTTGCGGCTGTTTCAAATGCGAGAATGGCTGTTAACGTTGGCAAACGGACAGCCTTTAAACTATTCATAACAACCTCCCTTATCCATAACACATTATCTTGATACCGATAGCCAAACTTAACCTAACAGTAACGTTTTATTGTTATTCCAGTTACAAGTAATCCTATACAGTTAGGAATAGAAACCAAGCAACATTTAGCACTACTGGGAGGATACATGCAGAAGCTCGCCGAAATTATTAATATGGAAGCCAATCCAATCAACGATGCCATGTTCATAGCACAGTGCAAGAATACGTTAGAAACATGCGGTGCCTTGGTGCTATCAAACTTCTTGCAGCCCCATGCCCTGAGAAGTATCAAACAAGAAGGCGTCAGTCATCAACATCGCGCTTACTATGCGGCTAATCAGCATAACGTTTACCTGACCAAAGCAGATTCTGCCTTTTCTACCGATCACCCTCGCAACCGCTTGGTTACTTCTTCAAAGGGTTGTATTACCGACGAAGAAATCCCCACTGATTCAGCACTGCGAACCTTGTATAACGCGCAAAATTTCCAAGATTTCTTGTGTGCTGTATTGGATGAAGAACAACTCTACCCCTACGCCGATTCACTCTCTTCAATTAACTTACACTATGCCAGTCAAGGCCAAGAGTTAGGTTGGCATTTTGATAACTCGTCATTCGCCATCACCTTATTAGTACAAAAACCACACGCTGGCGGCGTTTTTGAATATATCGAAGAGATGCGCGATGCCGATAAAGGTGAGATGAATTACTCTGGCGTGGAACGGCTATTAAACCAGCAGATCACACCCAAAACATTGCAAATTGAACCTGGGGATTTAGTGTTATTTCGTGGAAGAAATGCTATTCACCGTGTCACGCCGACACAGGGGGATATTACGCGAATGCTAGTGGTATTAGCCTATAACGCCCAGCCCGATATTGCGTTATCCGAAACAGCCAGAATGACTTTTTATGGCCGTATTTAGTTTTCAGTAATTTTGTTTTTACTTAACTGCC
Source organism: Yersinia sp. FDAARGOS_228 (assembly GCF_002073315.2). Taxonomy (NCBI): domain Bacteria; kingdom Pseudomonadati; phylum Pseudomonadota; class Gammaproteobacteria; order Enterobacterales; family Yersiniaceae; genus Yersinia; species Yersinia sp. FDAARGOS_228. The sequence continues at coordinate 3,149,591 of NZ_CP020409.2, read as the reverse complement.
CTGCGGGCGTCCTTGCCCGCCAATAACATACTAATTCCCTGCCAGCATACAGTATTAAACCACCCCAGTGGTTACGCTAAAATGGCGACTCTCTCCAGGAGATAACATCAGTAAAGTGCCCTTCTCTTTTGCTGCCAAATACCCTTCCGGGCGGCAAGTTGCGGGTAAAATAAATGCAGCCACTTTCTGATCACCATTATGTAAAATCCAGCGAGTAGCATAATTAAACTGTGCAGTGGAAAATCGAGTCACAAAACGATGCCCTTGTGGTGACAACATAAAGAACTCCGCATTATCAACATATTGCGCAAGATTATCGGCAAAGAATACAATCTCCGGATCGTAAAACTCCGCTTCATTTAAATCGGTTAACCCTTGGGTTCTTTCCCGTAATTGCTGGGTGTAGTGCAGCCATTGCGGTGTAGGGTGAACATGCGCCGGAACTGTCTCACGCAATTTCAGCGCGGACCCTGGCAAGTTTTGACGGAAAGTGGCTCCAGGGATATAGGTGTAATTCATATGGCACATATACTGCAAAGGCATCGGCATACTGGATAAGTTAGTCACATTCATCTCAATATCGAACTGTGCACTAGCGGCCCTGAGCCTGACCAGCGGTTGCGCGCAATAATGATCACCAAACCCTTTTACATATTCCACACTGCCTGTGACGGCAAGTGTCTCACCATCAATAAGGAGCCAAGCGTGGTCCATTTCAGCACAAGGCATTTCACCGTGTAATACATGGTCGTCCTCAGGTGATGGGCAACCATTACGGCGTAAACCTGAGTGGAAAGCAAAACAACCGTAGGTATCGACAATGTTTTCGCCACGCTTAGGCTGAGAAAACATGTTCTCCATTTTCAGGTTGTGCCCATCAAATTCCGCATCCCAAATCATTTGGCCGTAATAAGGTAAAACGGTCACATACCCACGGGAGTTAACAATTTTCAGCGCTTCAATACCTGAGGCATATTTAAAACTGATGACAGTAAAATCACTGCTGCTGTAAATTTCTTGCTCTTGACGACTAAACTGTTCACGGATTAGCGTTATTTTGGCGGTCATTTATTGTTTCTCCCGGTTCAATTAGGACTCATTATTTGCCAATGTTGCCGCACTTGTTCGTTGTTTATTGCGCAGTTCACCCCAAAAATAGAAACCAACATAGGCAAAGCACAATAATGAGACAACGAAAGCATGTTGCATTGATCCAAGATGATCAGACACAAACCCTTGTAATGCCGGAACCACTGCGGCCCCTACTATCGACATCACAATAATGGCCCCAGCCACTTCGGTATATTTGTTGTCCACTGTATCCAGGGTGCCAGCATAGATAGTCGCCCAGCATGGTCCAAATAAGACGCTGACAAATACCGCTGCATATACCGCAGTAAAATTGGGCACGGTTACGACATAAAAAAGCGTTAGTGCACCTAAAATAGAATAGGCAATTAACACTTTTTCAGCTTTAAATCGTGTCATCAGGAAGTTGGCCACAAACTTACCAATAAAGAAGCAAATAAAACTGTAAATCATGAAGTTCGATGCATCTCGCTCATTAGATGCGCCCAGGTTTAAGGCCAGACGGATCGTAAAAGACCATACTGCGACTTGCATACCCACATAGAGGAACTGCGCCGCAATTCCTTTTTTAAAACGACTGTTCCCTGCCAAATATTTCAAGGTTTCTTTTAATGACGGTGAAACTACTTTTTTACCGCTATCACCTTGTGGTTTGCAATGAGGGTAACGAGTAATAACAAATAACAGCATCACCAGCAGCAGAACAAAAATCAGATACTTATAAGGCTCCAATGTATGTTCTAACATCGTAAGACGAAAAGCATGAATCTGCTCTGGCGTCATCGAGGCCATTTGATTGTGTAAACTATCACCTTCCTGAAACACCAGGTACTTGCCGAGGACTATCCCCATCAATGCGCCGATCGGGTAGAAAGTTTGGCTGATATTAAGCCGTAAAGTAGCATAGTCTTTATGACCGATCATGGAGCTGTAAGTGTTAGCCGCAGTTTCAAGAAAACTTAAACCAATGGCAATGGCAAAAATAGCGGCCAGAAACATAGTATATGTTGCCATATGAGATGCTGGATAAAACAACATACATCCGACAATATAAAGTGTTAACCCGATTAATATAGCAACTTTGTAGCTGCTTTTTTTGATAACCAAAGAGGCTGGAATAGCAATCAGAAAATAACCGCCGTAAAAGGCGCTTTGTACTAATGCGCTGGCAAAATCACTAAGCGCAAATACGCTTTTGAATTGAGTAATTAAAATATCATTCAGACTGGCTGCACATCCCCAAAGCGGGAATAAGCAGGAAAGCAAAATAAATTGGAATAATGGTGTTTTATTTAAATAGCCATCTGGCAGTTGAACGGTATTAATACGCATTTTATTTTCCTTGGTGTAGGGTCTTTAAAAAATCAATAAATTGCGGCGCATCAGGATAAGAACGTTGAGTTCCTTTTCCGGTGACACTATAGGCTGCAAAAGCAGAAGCCATTTTCATCGCTTTTAATATATTACCGTGCTGGACATATTCATGAGCAAAACAGCCAATGAAAGCATCACCTGCGCCGCTGGTGTCAATGGCATGTACGCTAACCGGCGGTACATGATCAATGTGCTCACCGTGCATCCATAATGAGCCGCGATGCCCCAACGTAATAATCAGGTTATGTAAGCCTTTATCCAATAAGCTGCGCCCCGCACGGTAAATGTTATCCAAACTATCAACCGGCATCCCAGTCAGAATCGCCAACTCAGTTTCATTCGGCATAAAAAACTCGCACTGACATGCATAACCGATATCCAGAGCTTTAGATGCGGGCGCTGGATTAAGAATGACTTTAATCTGGTGCTGGCGGGCAAAGTCGATGGCGGCATAGACAGTTTCCAGCGGGATTTCGAGTTGCAGAATAATCAATTGGCAAGCTTTGAGAGCATCAGCAGCAGCTTCTACATCAGCAGGTAGTAAATGATTGTTAGCACCCTTGATAATCAGAATTCGGTTTTGTGATGATTTATCTACGAAAATCGGGGCCACACCGCTCGAGGACCCCGCAACAGATTTTACGTATTGAGTATCAACCCCCGCTTTTTGCAGATTTCTTATGGTATTTTCGGCAAAAAGATCATCACCGACCCGAGTAACCATCATCACATTGGCACCTAACTTAGCTGCGGCAACAGCTTGATTGGCCCCCTTACCCCCACAACCAATTTCAAAGTTTGGCGCTTCTAACGTTTCCCCGATTTGCGGCATTTCATCAATATAAGTGATCAAATCAACCATGTTGGAACCAATCACAGCAATATCCATTATTAACTCCTTTATTCTAATTTTTACCACTCAATGTTATTGCAATAACATTATCAGGTGACAAATGTTATGTGTGTGACAAAGATCTCAGCAATGAAAGTGTGCCGCGCTTGAAACAGGCAGTTTATTACGATCAATGAATGTTATTATTATAACAATTGGTAAGCAGTGATAATGTGAATCAGTCATATTTGAAGAAGGGAAATAATCGCGAGGGGAGCAGAAACTAAAAATCCCAGCCATCACGGCACCGGGATTATTCAGTAAATTGTGGTGTAACAAGTGTGTCGTAGCAAACCTTAACTTATTTAATCGCCATCGCATCACGCATGGTAAAGAACAAATCAGTTTGGTCTGTTAGACCAACCACATTTGCCGCATGTGGTCCGTAAGCTGCTATACGCAATTGCGAGCCAGTGTGCCCCTGAGAATCATCCTCAGAGTTGCCGTAGCTTATAGCCATAACAGCACCATCTTTCGTGGTTAACGCTTGTGTTAAACCTGGCGCTTTAGCATCTGCTTCAATAATTTGACTGGAATGCGCGTGGTCTGCTGTCACAATAACCAAGGTATTACCGTCTGCTCGAGCAAACTCGAGTGCTTTTTGTACTGCCTCATCCAAATCGACAGTTTCACCGAACTGACCACAAGGGTTCGCCGCATGATCTTGTTTATCAATGGATGCGCCTTCAACCTGTAAGAAGAAGCCTTTTTCGTTATTTTTCAGTAAATCAATCGCTTTTTCGGTCATCACTGCCAAGGTCGGAATATCTTTAGTACGCTCGGCATTATTTTCACAGACTACTGGCGGCTTATCCAAATTGCCATGATAAGACGCTTTCGGCCCCTGCCAACGTACTGGCATGTTACCTGGGCTAAATAACCCTAATAGCGGTTTTTGTTGGTCAGCCTGCTTTATTGCATTCAGATCATCAAGATTTTCGACAATAACATAGCCTCGCGCCAGGGCTTGTTCACGCAGAGATCTGTCTTTCCATTCACCAGCTTTAGCCACCTGGCTAAATGATTTAGCGCCACCACCCAATGTGACATCCGCCCGCCCAGTAATCATTTGCTCGGTAATGGATCCGCGCCCACCATTTTCCAGCGCATTGCTGCCACATTTCTCGCTGGTTTCCTCTGGCCCATAGCATTTTCGCCCAGTAACATGAGCAAACTGTGCCGCAGGAGTGGCATCTTGTAGTTCAGCCGTTGAGACGTTACCTGTTGCTTTACCGGCTTTTTTCGCCAATTCCAACAAGGTGACGTGATCTTTTCCGAACACATCAACACCCAGTGCGCCATTATACGTTTTTACACCTGAAGACCAGGCTGTTGCGGAGGCTGCTGAGTCAGTCACGTAATCCGGTTTTTGTGTTTTCTTATCTAATGAATAGTGCGTGTATTGCCCTGTCAGTGGCAAAGCATCAATTCCTTTAAAGAAACCACCGGCTCCCATGGCATAGTTACGTGCTGAGGTGATTTCTGAGTCCCCCATACCATCGCCAATCAGTAAAATGACATTTTTTACTGTTTTGTTGGACAGCGAGTCACGAAGAGCCTGTGTCTGATCATTAGTCAAACGCCGTGCCCCACCAAATTGAGTGATATCACCTTGGGCGCTACGGTCATAGAGACCAGTGGCGGCGGCGATAGCATTCGGTGTAAACCATGAGCTGGTGAGTATCAGGGTGGATAACGCTATGCCGGACAAAGTGGATACGCGGTTTTGCATCGGTATAATTCCTTGTTGTAAAACAGTAATACAATTTGTATTGATTGGTTACAACGGATACTAGAACAGGCGAATGACGCTTTTATGACAAGCGCGATTAATTATTATTTCTGCCGATGCAGGTGCTCCCCGACGTTTCCACGCGATCGCCTTTGGGCTAAATCAGGCCACCATTGGCGCGTAAAACTTGACCATTAATCCAGCCACCATCTTTGCCAACCAGAAAAGCGACGGCGGCTGCTATATCCTCCGGTGTTCCTAATCTTTCTAGTGGTGCCATTTTCGCCATTCGTTCAATTAATTCGGGTGATTTACCATCAAGGAAGAGAGAGGTTGCCGTCGGCCCAGGAGCAACAGCATTAACGGTGATATTACGCCCCCGCAACTCTTTCGCCAGAATTGCAGTCATGGTTTCAACCGCGGCTTTGGTTGCAGCATAAACACCGTATTTTTCCAGTTTCAGCCCGACGACACTGGTTGAAAAGTTTACAATGCGGCCACCGTCTTTCAACCGTTTTGCCGCTTCACGCATCCCGTTAAAGCTCCCTTTCAGATTAATAGCAATCTGGCGGTCAAAGTGTTCATCATCACTGTCAGCAATAGCGCTGAGAGATAAAATTCCAGCATTGTTAACCAAGACATCAACCCCGCCAAACGCAGCTTCTGCTTGAGAAAATAACTGTGCTACCGCGGCAGCATCACTGATATCCCCCTTCGCACTCACTGCATTTCCGCCAGCTTGTTGAATTTTGCGCACCAGTGTTTCGGCCTCAATGTCACTCCGCGCATAATTGATTAGGACGGTATAACCCTCCTGTGCCAAACGTTCAGCAATGGCTGCGCCAATACCCCTTGATGCCCCTGTTACAATGGCAACCTGCCCCGTTGTATTCACCATGATATTCTCCTAAACGTGTAGTTATCGTTTGCGATCATGTATTGATCGCTATTCAGCCAGTGGCGCAGGTTATGTTCAACAGCCCACAAACAGAGAATGCCACTTTTACCATTTCGGATAATCATCTATTATTCGTTTATACTATCCGAATAAAGCGAACAATAAAGTGGACAGAATTGATGCAATGCGAGTATTTATCAGGGTAGCGGAACAGCGCAGTTTTACCCAAACCGCCCAAGATTTAAATCTACCGCGATCTACAGTGACAGATGCCATAAAACAACTCGAAAAGCGTTTAAATGTGCGTTTATTGCAGCGAACTACCCGACATGTTAGCCCTACATTGGATGGTGAAGCATACTACCAGCGCTGTTTACGCATTATTGCTGATATTGAAGATGCTGAAATGGCTTTTGCCAATGCCAAGCCTCGTGGCTTGCTACGAATTGATGTACAAGGCACGTTAGCCCGCCATTTTGTCTTACCACAACTACCTAATTTTATTGATCAATACCCTGATATTGAGCTATTTATCAGTGAAGGTGACCGCTTGGTCGACCTTATTCGAGAAGGTATTGACGGGGTGCTACGTGTAGGCAATTTACAAGACAGCGATATGGTCGCCCGCCGAGTAGCGCTGTTACCACAAGTCACCTGTGCTGCACCGCAATACTTACAACGACAGGGTATCCCCCTTGAGTTGGACCAGTTATCGGGGCACCAAATGGTGGGTTTTCGTTCTAGCGCAACCGGCAGCTTAATGCCATTGGAATTTGGTACTGACACCCCATTTAATACCAATAAAATATGGCGAACTAACGAAACGCCTAGCGCCGAGGTGACAATCGAAAAGTCATATCCGCCATCAACCGCGTATTCACATACTAAAACTCAGCAAGTAAAATTACCGACTGTTCTGTCAGTCAGTGGCGCTGAAAGTTTTGTAGCCGCCGCCCGCCTTGGATTAGGTATTATCCAAGTGCCTCGTTATCATATCGAGTCTGACTTAACCGCTGGCACGTTGATTGAGATACTGCCGAAATATGCACCGCCGCCGATGCCAGTCTCTTTCCTGTATCCCCATAACCGCCAGCTTTCCCCACGAGTGCGTATTTTCAGTGACTGGTTAAGCCAATTATTTCTTGCCAGCACAATAAAGTGATAATACGCAGGGACGCTGAATCAGTGTTGCCAAGGTAGGCAGCCGCGCCAACCAGCACGGCCGCCACCTATTATTGTGCTTTTTCCACCGACTGATAGATATCGATATCAAAGTAGCCATCAGTCATGCCGTCATTAAGGTAAACCTCATAGCACGCACCTTCTGCTGGACGATAACCACTTTGTGGCAGATGCTGGTTATACAATTCGCTCCAGGCTTTCGCGTAATCATCATCTGTTACTCTAGTGTGATACACCGCATACAAACCGCCGGGAATCACTTGCAGTTGTAGTTGATCACTGAGTTCTACGGGCAATACATAATCGTCTGCGACAGACAAGGAGACGTCAGCCCGTAACTCCGCAGGAGGATTGGTTTCTGGATTGTCCCAGTAAAGAGCTAACCACTCTTTTCCAGGGATTTGGTGCTGGGCATAGAGTGAAGAAAGTTGGTTAAAGCCTTGCGGGATAGTCTCATGATAAGGGCCGACGACCCGAATACTGATTAATTGCTGCGGTTGCTTTTCTACAATCTTAAATGTCATATCGCTACCTCGACTTTATGGTTTCAAGAAAGATGAAGTGACCAAAAATACGATCTTACGCCACAACTGTACATTTATACAGTATATCGAGATTTTATGACATTCGGTTAATTTTCAACCTTGATTTGTGAAGAGCTTCGCAAAAAATCATCCGCTTGATCAAGTTGATGATGGCTGAAAACGGTTATTCCATGTCGGCGTAATAACGCAGTAGTGACTCCCTGCCCCGTGCGCTGGGTGCCGCTAAAATGGCCATCATAGATGCGGCTGCTACCGCAAGAGGGACTCCCTTCGGTCAAAATTGCCACTGTGCAACAGTGCTTTTGCGCCAACTCCAGCGCCTGATAAGCCCCTTGCAGAAACTCCCGGCTAACATCATTACCCCACTGCTCCATCACCCGCGCCTGCCCTTGCAACACTGCCTCGCCGTTACCTTGCTGGATTTCGGCTGGCGGACGCGGTACCGGCATACCTGCAGATAATTCAGGGCAAACAAGGACCAGTCTCCCCTCATCCTGCCAGCGTTGAATAATTTCATCGCTAACAGACAGGGCACTGCCGTTATAACGCACCGGTTTCCCCATTAAACAGGCACTGATCAGAATGCGCGCAGGTTTTGATTCCACGTAATTATCAACCTTAATATTATCAGTGAATAAAAAATGATGATTATGTTGATAATAACTAATTAATAGTTGTAGGTCATGAAGCTGCATTGATAATTGGTGCAGAGCACATAGTTTTCATGCAAATAGATGCCATCACAACTTACTTTGAATAATTCAATGTTTCTAATACCTGCGGCAACAGTCGCGCCAGGCGGCTTGCCCATAGCGCCTGCCCCGTTTGATGTGTAATAAGATCCTGACGAATCTCGATGCCCACATAAGGTAATTGCCGCTGTTCTGCGTGGAAGGGTAACGTGAAATCAGTTGCATCCGTCATGGCATAAGGTTCGTTAATCCCGACGTGCAGGTCGCCTTCTTGCTGTAAAAACGAAACCAGTTGCAAGGCAAATTCAGGATTACGATGAAACAAGGTACCAATTTGCCAAGGGCGCGCGATGTTTTTAAATGACGGTGTAAAACTGTGCATGGAGATGATTACACTGATCTGACCGTTATCACGGCGTTGATTTAAGGTTTGGGTAATCAAATCATGATACGGCTGGAATATCTCACCTCGGCGCGCTTCAGCTTCTGCTACGGTGACACCAATATTGCGCGGGATCCGCGTATGTTCCGAAATTTCAGGGATAGAACTGGCAATTCCCGGTGTCCGGTTACAATCAATCACCAATCGCGAATACTGCTGATGGATCAAGGTCGCATCCAGATATTGGCTAAGTAACCGTGCCGTTGCCAATGAGCCAATATCCCAACCAATATGGCGGTCAATTTCTCCTGGAGCTAACCCCAAATCACCGAGTTGACTCGGTATACGTTGACCCGCATGGTCAGCCAATAAGATAAATGGTGATTGGCTGTGTGGGCGCTCGATAGCGGCCGAAGGAGGGTCGTCATCACGTAATAAAGGATACAAGGCGATATTTGACATGAATTTAGTCCCTGGCATGAAGTGGTTATCGTAAGTATCAGTCGTCACAACAGTTAATACTCACAATCAAGAGCTTTCGTAATCAATAAGCTATCATCGTAGCCGCTAATCTCTGGCTCGCCCACCCCGAATTTATACCTAAATTTTCTGGGTTATGCGATTATCGCCTCAATAGGTATCTTTTGATGTCATATTCCATGCAATAATTATCGGCGGAACTGTTTACAGCCAACGGCAGCAACATAGCGGAGACTTATGGAAACGTTTTTTATTGATCGGATGGCAACCCCACAAGGTGAACTGTTACTGATTGCAGACGAAGAAAACCGGCTACGTGCCATTGATTGGACCGACCATTACGCGCGTCTGATGAAGTTGCTACGCAACCATTATGGCGCGGATGCATTTACATTGGTTGAAAAAAATAATCCTGGTGGGCTGAGTGACACCATGCAACGCTATTTTGCGGGTGATCTGAGCATTATTGATAATTTACCCGTTAAAACTGCTGGGACTGATTTTCAGTGTCAAGTCTGGCAAGAACTGCGTAAAATCCCTTGTGGTGAAACGATTACCTATGGTGAGTTAGCAAAACGAATCAACCGCCCTACCGCGTCGCGGGCTGTGGGGATGGCGAATGGACTGAACCCAATATCTATTGTTGTCCCCTGCCATCGCGTTATTGGACAACAAGGTGCACTGACCGGATATGCCGGTGGAGTGGAGCGAAAACGCTGGTTATTAATACATGAGGGCTATCTTTTAGCACGCTAACTATTCTTGCTCTTATCAGACGCAAGAAAAGATGTTAAAATTGACGCATATCAATATTAATGGGAATACCCTATGATCCCGGAAAAACGCGTAATCCGACGTATCCAGTCTGGTGGTTGTGCAATTCACTGTCAGGATTGCAGTATCAGCCAGCTCTGTATTCCTTTTACCTTAAATGAAAACGAGCTGGATCAGCTCGACAATATCATTGAAAGGAAAAAACCTATTCAGAAAGGACAGGCGCTGTTTAAAGCAGGTGATGAGCTCAAATCCCTGTATGCCATCCGTTCCGGGACCATTAAAAGTTACACCATTACTGAAGAGGGTGATGAGCAAATCACCGGTTTCCATCTGGCGGGCGACTTGGTCGGTTTTGACGCTATCAGTAATTTACAACATCCGAGTTTCGCACAAGCTCTGGAAACCTCCATGGTTTGTGAAATACCATTTGATACACTGGATGATTTATCAGGAAAAATGCCAAACCTGCGCCAGCAGATGATGCGCCTGATGAGTGGTGAGATCAAAGGCGATCAAGACATGATTTTGCTACTGTCGAAGAAGAATGCAGAAGAGCGCCTGGCCGCCTTCATCTATAATCTGTCTCGTCGTTTTGCTCAGCGTGGTTTCTCTCCACGGGAGTTCCGCCTGACGATGACCCGTGGTGACATTGGCAACTATTTAGGTCTGACAGTTGAAACCATTAGCCGTTTGCTAGGCCGTTTTCAGAAAAGCGATATTCTGAGTGTGAAAGGTAAGTACATCACTATTGAGAATACCGAGGCGCTAGGTCAACTCGCTGGTAATCCAAGACCAAGCCTGTAATCTAATCCAAAATACCCGGCGACTTGAAAGTTGGCGGGTATATTTATTGGTCTCGCCCTCTCTCCCACCTATCCTGTTTTCCTTTCATGGTTTACTCTTTAACTAACATACTGTTAATTCACGGTTGTAAGGAGACTCTATGGCAAAGTATCAGAATATTCTGGTTGCTATTGACCCCAATCAGGATGATCAACCTGCATTAAGGCGTGCAGTTTACCTTGTGCAGCGCAATGGCGGCACAATCAAAGCATTTTTGGCTATTTATGATCTGTCATATGATATGACTACCCTGCTGTCGCCCGATGAGCGCACCGCAATGCGTAAAGGGGTTATCAGCCAACGGTCCGCATGGATAAGCGAGCAGTGCCGGTTTTACCTTGATGCGGGTATCCCAATTGAAATCAAAGTGGTGTGGCATAATCGGCCTTATGAAGCCATCATTCAGGAAGTCCTGAACGCCAAGCACGATTTGTTATTAAAGATGGCACATCAGCATGATCGTCTTGAGTCCATTATCTTTACGCCAACGGACTGGCATTTATTGCGTAAATGCCCGTGCCCGGTCTGGATGGTTAAAGACCAACCCTGGCCAGAAGGTGCCACAGCGCTGGTGGCAGTTAACCTTTCAAGTGAAGACCCACTTCATGACCCACTCAATCTGCGACTGGTCAAAGAGACCAGAGAGTTAGCTGAGAATGTTAATCAAACTCCGGTACATCTGATCAGCGCCTATCCGGTAACACCGATTAATATCGCCATTGAATTGCCTGATTTTGACCCGAGTGTCTATAACGATGCCATTCGTGGTCAGCACTTGGTTGCGATGAAAGCATTGCGCCAACAGTTTGGCATTGATGAAAAATTCACCCATGTTGAAAAGGGCCTACCTGAAGAGGTTATTCCTGATTTGGCTGAACACTTGCGGGCTGGGGTGGTTGTTCTGGGTACTTTGGGGCGTACTGGGCTATCTGCCGCCTTTATTGGTAACACCACAGAACATGTGATCGACCATCTTAAATGTGACTTACTGGCCATTAAACCAGAAGGATTTACCTGTCCGATAGAAGGCAATGAAGATCTGGAAGAAATTGGATAACCCCTCCGGCGGCATCCATTGATTAAACCAAAAAGAAGGGCCACCGCATAGGTGGCCCTTGATCTGATTCGTTATAACAAATTACAACGCGCGTAAAATTGCTTCTACGCTGTCTTTGGCATCCCCAAACAACATTTGGGTATTTTCTTTAAAGAACAATGGGTTTTGCACGCCAGCATAGCCGGTATTCATTGAACGTTTAAAGGCAATAACACTTTGCGCTTTCCACACTTCCAACACCGGCATACCTGCAATCGGACTACGCGGGTCTTCAAGTGCGGCTGGGTTAACCGTATCATTGGCACCAATCACCAACACGACATCAGTGCTTGGGAAATCATCATTGATCTCATCCATTTCCAACACTACGTCATAAGGAACTTTGGCTTCAGCCAATAACACGTTCATATGGCCTGGCAAACGCCCTGCAACCGGGTGAATACCAAAGCGCACTTTGATGCCCCGCGCTTGCAGTTTGGCAGTAATCTCAGCGACTGGATATTGTGCCTGTGCTACCGCCATACCATAGCCTGGAGTGATGATAACTGAGCTGGAGTTTTTTAACAGATCAGCCACTTCTTCTGCTGTAGTTTCACGGTATTCGCCCATTTCTTCCGCATTACCGGTAGAAGAACCATCAGTACCAAAACCACCGGCGATCACACTGATAAACGAGCGGTTCATCGCTTTACACATGATGTAAGACAGAATAGCACCGGAAGAACCAACCAAGGCACCCGTTACAATCAGCAGGTCATTGCTCAACATGAAGCCTGCGGCGGCAGCGGCCCAACCAGAGTAGGAGTTCAGCATTGAGACCACAACCGGCATGTCAGCACCACCGATTGACGCGACCAAGTGCCAGCCAAAGCCCAGAGCAATCACTGTCATCAATAACAACGCGACCACTTGTAAACCAACGCTATCTGTTTTGACGAACATTATCATCAGCAGGAATGATACAACCAGCGCCACCAGATTCAACTTATGGCGTTGTGGCAACATCAGTGGCTTGGATGAGATAATCCCGCGTAATTTACCAAAGGCAACGATAGAACCAGTGAATGTTACTGCCCCGATAAAGATACCCAAGAATACTTCGGTCAGATGGATATTCACCATCACCGCGTCCATCACCACCGGGCCGTGGTCCAGATAGCTGTTAAAGCCAACCAGAACGGCTGCCAGGCCGACGAAACTGTGCAAGATAGCGACCAGTTCTGGCATTTCAGTCATTTCGACTTTTTTCGCCAGATAGATACCAATAGCACCACCAATTACCATGGCAATGATAATCCAGGCAACATTACCTGAATCCGGCCCAAGGATGGTGGCGATAAGCGCGATGGCCATACCGGTCACACCGAAAGTGTTACCTTGTTTGGATGTTTCGTGGCGCGACAGCCCAGCCAAACTGAAAATAAATAAAATCGCAGCAACTATGTACGCAGCTGTAACGAGACCACTAGACATCAGTTACCCCTATATTTTTGTGTGACATTATTTTTATACCCGCCGAGTTTTTATACCACTCAGTTTTTACGGAACATTTTCAACATGCGTTGGGTGACCGTGAAGCCGCCAAAAATGTTGATACTGGCAATCAGTACGGCAATAAAGGATAAGAAACTCACCCAACCGCCATGACCAATCTGCAATAATGCGCCGACAACGATAATGCCTGAAATTGCGTTAGTGACTGACATTAAAGGTGTATGTAGCGCATGGCTGACGTTCCACACCACGTAGTAACCCACCACGCACGCCAGTGCAAAAACCGTAAAGTGAGATAAAAACTCTTTCGGAGCAACATTTGCCAACCAGCCAAACAACACAATAGCCAGAGCCATAATGATGTATTTTGGCCATGGTGAACTAGGCTTAGCATCTTCTTTCACAATAGGTTCAGCTTTAGCCGCCTGAGGTTGTGCTGATACCTGAATCGGCGGCGCTGGCCACGTTATTTCACCGGTTTTGACCACGGTAACACCGCGAATCACGGTATCTTCGAAATCAATATCTATCTCACCATTTTTCTCTTTGCAGAGTAATTTCAGTAAGTTAACCAGGTTAGTTCCGTAAAGCTGGGATGACTGGGTCGGCAAACGGCTTGGTAGGTCGGTATAACCGATGATTTTTACGCCATTCTCTGTCACGGTCACTTGATCGGCAACGGTCAGTTCACAGTTACCACCGGTCTGCGCGGCCAGGTCAACAATCACACTGCCTGACTTCATTGATGCCACCATCTCTTTGGTGATCAGCCGTGGAGCAGGTTTACCCGGAATCAGTGCCGTCGTAACAATGATGTCCACTTCAGCGGCTTGAGCGGCAAACAACGCCATTTCAGCTTTGATAAAAGCTTCGGACATCACTTTGGCGTAGCCGTCACCACTGCCTGCTTCTTCCTCAAAATCCAACTCGAGGAACTCAGCACCCATACTCTGGACCTGTTCTTTTACTTCTGGGCGGGTGTCGAAAGCACGCACGATAGCACCCATACTCCCTGCCGCCCCAATGGCTGCCAAACCTGCAACCCCGGCCCCGATAATCACAACCTTCGCCGGTGGAACTTTACCCGCAGCCGTAATTTGCCCAGTGAAGAAGCGACCAAATTCATGGGCAGCTTCAACAATGGCACGATAACCGGCAATATTTGCCATTGAACTGAGAGCATCCATAGATTGTGCACGGGATATACGCGGCACTGAATCCATGGCCAATACTGTTACCTGACGCTCAGCTAACTTTTGTAGCAATTCAGGGTTCTGTGCTGGCCAGATAAAGCTGGCCAACGTACTCCCGGCACGCATCAGGGGGATTTCTTCCTCAAGGGGCGCATTCACTTTGAGGATAAGATCGGATTGCCACACATCGGTGGTATCCGTAATAGTGGCACCCGCTTCTTGGTACGCCGCATCATCGAAACTGGCTAAGTGGCCAGCTCCGCTTTCAATCGCCACGGTGAAGCCTAATTTCAGCAGTTGTTCCACCGTTTTCGGCGTTGCTGCAACACGGGCTTCATTGGCCAACCGCTCTTTTGGTACACCAATACGCATAATGTTCCCTTTTACCTGTCTTTGATGATGAGTATTGCCATATCCATCTTATTCGGTGTTGTTGGAGCGTTAGCGACTCACATTCACCCGAATTAGGGATGTGGGATTCGTTTCCTTGCTGCTTACCTGCAACACCCATTAATTTGGGCATGCTTCAGTTCTCTTTGGTCACTGACAAACCTGCTTTGCTACAGCTCCTTATAACCTACTGAAAATGTGACTGATGATCCATATCTGTGTGCGCTTCTGGTGCAGTTTTTGCACTAAAACTGGCAGGCGGAAAGAACTCTGTATAATTCACTACAAAAATAATATTTACCAGAGGCTTGTCCTGCAACTTTGCACCAAAATAACAAGTCGAGCAATAATGAGACAGCCCAGCAATGGCGCGGCATCAGGTTAGCAAAATGTAAATAATCAGCACTTATGACGTTAAAGCAATTATTCGTAAAGCTTATCCCTATTATTGCTGTAAAGTGGCGACGGGCTAATCTTCAGAATTGATATACTAAGACATATAAATTGCTGAGACACCCACCATTATTACATGTAATAATCATCTGCCATTCTGTTACACATCAATTGTTCCGCACGTATCAACGTTAATGCGCAAGGCGAAAGGATTTTTTATGAAGCTGAAATACACGATCATCGCATCGGCATTGCTATCACTCACCGCGCTTTCTGCTGCACAAGCGGCAAAAGAACTCGCACCAGAGCAAGCAGCAGCCATTAAGCCATTTGATCGCATTACTATTACTGGCCGATTTAATGCAATCAATGAGGCAGCGGATGCGGTATCGCGCCGAGCTGACAAATTGGGCGCAGACTCTTTCTATATTCAGGATATCAACAGCAACAATAATGGCGGCAACTGGCGTGTAACGGCCGATGTTTATCATAAAGATGCACCGGAAGTGAGCAAAGAAACCCAGTATCGCGTCTTTAATGATGTTAAAGAATTGCCAAAAGCAGAAGCCTATGCGCTTCAACCTTATGATACCGTTTCTGTTAGTGGCTTCTTCCGTAGCCAGCCTGATATCAACGATGCCATTTCAAAGGCAGCAAAAGAGAAAGGGGCTTACTCCTTCTTTATCGTGCGTCAGGTTGATGCAAACCAAGGTGGCAACCAGTTTGTGACGGCATATGTTTATAAAGCAGATGCGGCAAAACGTGTTGTTCAAAGCCCGGATGTTATTCCAGCCGATTCTGACGCTGGCCGTGCAGCACTGGCTGCCGGTGGCGCTGCTGCTGCCAACGTCGAAATCCCAGGAGTTGCCTCTTCAGGTACGCCAAGTGCTGATGTGGGCCGTTTCTTCGAAACGCAATCATCAACCGGTAAACGTTACACTGTCACCCTGAATGATGGTACTCAAATTCAGGAACTGAACAACACGACTGCCGCACAGATGGTGCCGTTTGATTCTATTACCTTTAGCGGTCACTACAACAGCATGACTGACGTATCTCATGAAGTCGCTAAACGTGCTGCGGCAAAAGGTGCGAAGTATTACCATGTGACTCGCCAGTGGCAGAACCAAAGTGGTGGTAACCTGAGTGTTAGCGCTGACTTGTTCAAATAAGTTTGCGTGAATTTTGTTACTGTAAGGGCAGCTACATGCTGCCTTTTTTATGTGTCTGCTGTTGTCCTACTTCTTATTGATACGGATTGAATAATTTTTTGTCCAAATCGCATAACCAATCATTGCATGATCGCGCCCCACTCCGTAAAATCTCCCGAAAATTTTGGGGCTATTATCTGTCAGCTATCGATAAGTTTGCCTCATATAATGCTGCTTACAAGTCAGTAACCATTCATTAATACTATCAAAACCAGGATCCATAATTGGAAAAAAAACTCGGCCTGACTGCGCTAACCGCGCTGGTCCTTAGCTCAATGCTGGGAGCGGGTGTGTTCAGCCTGCCGCAAAACATGGCGGAAGTTGCCAGCCCTGCGGCACTGCTTATCGGCTGGAGTATTACCGGCGTGGGGATCATCTTCCTGGCGTTTGCCATGCTGTTACTGACGCGCTTGCGCCCTGATCTCGATGGTGGAATATTCACCTATGCCAAAGAAGGCTTTGGTGATCTTATCGGTTTTTTCTCAGCCTGGGGTTACTGGCTGTGCGCCGTTATAGCTAATGTCTCTTACTTAGTAATTGTTTTTGCTGCATTAAGCTTCTTTACTGATAAATCAGGTCACATTATCTTCGGTGAAGGTAATACCTGGCAGGCATTGCTGGGAGCCACCCTCCTGCTGTGGTTGGTGCATGCACTGGTTCTGCGTGGCGTTCAAACCGCCGCCAGTATTAACCTGGCCGCCACGTTAGCAAAACTGTTACCTATCGGTGGCTTTATTGTGTTAGCCGGTCTGGCATTTAGCCTTGATACTTTCAGTTTTGATTTTAGTGGCGTAGCGCTGCATACCCCGGTTTGGCAGCAAGTTAAAGACACCATGCTGATAACGCTCTGGGTCTTTATTGGTGTCGAAGGTGCCGTAGTTGTGTCGGCCCGTGCACGCAATAAAAAAGATGTGGGTCGGGCAACGATGTTAGCCGTGCTGTCTGCTCTGTGCGTTTATTTGTTAATTACCCTATTGTCTCTTGGCGTAGTGCCCCGTGCCGAGTTAGCCGGTATGCGTAATCCGTCGATGGCTGGAATTATGGTCGAGATGATTGGCCCTTGGGGTGAAGTCATCATTGCCACGGGGCTTATTATTTCGGTGTGTGGTGCTTATCTTAGCTGGACCATTATGGCTGCTGAAGTGCCGATGGTTGCAGCCAGGCACGGAGCATTCCCCAAAATATTCCGCCATCAGAATAAAAATAATGCGCCAGCACAATCACTATGGTTAACCAATTGTGCGGTTCAAGTGGCTCTGATTCTGATTTGGCTGACGGGCAGTAACTACAATACCTTGCTGACAATCGCATCAGAAATGATTCTGGTACCCTACTTTCTGGTGGGAGCCTTCTTATTTAAAATTGCCTTAAAACGTCACGATTGGCGTTTGATTATTGCTGCCAGTGGCGCGTGTTTGTATGGTTTGTGGCTAATTTATGCCGCCGGGCTGGTGTATTTACTGTTATCTGTTTTGTTATATGCCCCTGGACTATTGGTGTTTATTTATGCACGTAAAGGGCATGAGGGACTGAAATTACTGAATACAGTGGAACGGTCAGCTATCTGCTTGGTACTGATTGCAACCATTCCGGCCACCTGGATTGCTATGCACTAAACCCGAGTTTGGCTAAATGAAAGGTACAGCAAAGTGAAGGTCTCAAATGGGCTGGCTGCCTTAGCTCAGTTTGCCCGTTTGAGTATGACCTAAAGAAAGTTATGGCGTAGAGATAACTATTTACTTGCCGTTTCCGCCAAATCCACGGATAGACACTCCCCTTGCTGGCTTAATTTTATTGATTCCGGCAATTTTTGCTTAATCTCGCCGAGTTGACTGGTTTCCAAAGGGTAAGGCAACTGGATATCCAATAGGGCAATGCCCTGTTGTTCTGCTAGCCGAATCAAGCGAACGATATTGGTTTGATCGCTAAGCTGGGTAGATAGTACCTGTAAGGCCAATGCATTAAGCCGCTCTTGCGGCGTTTTTTCCATTTCCGTCTGCGATTTTACCACCATGCCAAATATGGGCATAACACCATAAATCGCCTCAATAAAACTCCAACGCTTTTTGCATGATGCGGCTAAAAATACCGTGTAATCGAAGCAGACCTTTTCACTGTGCGCTGGCACACCGATGTGTTCGCCACTCATCCCTCAGTCCTCAGCTGATCGATACAGCTATTCATTAATCGTAAGTATTGATATATAAACGATAGGCGCAACAAAATAGAGATGACGATATAATCACTTTTATTAATATAATGAAATGATTTGCCAGTTGTCTAGCAATCAGTCATCAGCATTTATGCTTAACAGACTAAGTAACATGCATAGTATTGCTGCCAACAGCGCGCTATGCTGAATTCCGGCACCTTTATAAACTGAAAAACATGACCAAAATTGTTTTTGTGGAAGACGACGCAGAAGTCGGAAAATTGATTGCTGCCTATCTGGGTAAGCATGATATCGATGTGTTGGTAGAACCTCGTGGCGATACAGCCCAAGCGGTTATTGAACAACAACAACCGGACTTGGTATTACTTGATATCATGTTGCCAGGAAAAGATGGTATGACACTGTGCCGTGATTTGCGCCCCGTTTATGAGGGGCCGATTGTACTGCTGACCTCGCTGGACAGTGATATGAACCATATTCTGTCGCTTGAAATGGGGGCAAACGACTATATCCTCAAAACCACGCCACCTGCTGTACTGTTGGCGCGCCTACGGTTACATCTGCGTCAGCATAATCTGCAACAAAACAAAGAGACCATTAGCCCGCCCCATACCGGCCATAATGCGATCCATTTCGGCTTGCTGTGTATTGATCCAGTAAACCGCCAAGTCAATCTTAGCGATGAAGAGATAACGTTATCCACGTCAGATTTTGATTTGTTATGGGAGTTAGCTACCCATGCAGGAATAATAATGGATCGTGAAGCGTTGCTGAAAAATTTACGTGGTGTCAGCTATGACGGCATGGACCGCAGTATAGATGTTGCCATATCGCGTTTACGCCGCAAACTCTATGACAATGCTATCGAACCATTTCGTATCAAAACCGTGCGTAATAAAGGCTATTTGTTCGCCCCAAATGCCTGGGAGTCAGTGCATCAATGAGGAAACTATTCATTCAATTTTTCTTATTACTGTTCGTCTGTTTTATGGTGATGGCCATGTTGGTCGGCTTAGTTTACAAAGTCACCGCAGAGCGTGCCGGTCGACAGTCATTAGATGACCTGATGAAAAGTTCGCTTTCATTGATGCGCAGTGAATTACGAGAAATCCCTCTGAAGGATTGGAATAAAACCATTGCCACACTGGATTTAAACCTTTCCTTTCAGTTGCATATAGAGCCTCTTGATAAACGTGATCTCGGTGAGCGTTTGAATAAACGCCTACGGGCGGGTGAAATTATTGCCTTAGATGATGAATATACTTTCCTGCAACGTATCCCTCGTAGTCACTACGCTCTTGCTGTCGGCCCAGTCCCCTATTTGTTTTATTTGCATCAAATGCGCCTGCTCGACTTGGCCTTATTAATCTTAATTGGTCTGTCTTTGGCGCTGCCAGTATTCTTGTGGATGCGCCCGCACTGGAAAGATCTATTAAAATTGGAGAATGCGGCTCAACGACTGGGGGCTGGCTACCTTGACGAGCGAACGCATTTTGATCCTACCTCCAGTTTGAACCGTTTAGGTGTGGCGTTTAATCAAATGGCTGACAATATCAATACGCTGATTGTTAGCAAGAAACTGCTCATAGATGGTATTGCGCATGAACTTCGCACCCCACTCGTGCGTTTACGATATCGTTTAGCGATGAGTGACAACCTGACAGAAAGTGAGCAATTAGCTTTAAATCATGATATTGGCCAGTTAGAAGCACTTATTGATGAGTTACTGACCTACGCTCGGCTGGATCGCCCGCAGGTTTCCCTTAATCTGGAACCTATCGACTTACCCGCCTGGCTAACAACAAAAGTCGCGGATATACGCTTAATTCATAGTGAACGGGAAATCGAACTGGATATCCCCCACCGTGGTGACTTTGGCGCTGTCGACCTGCGCCTGATGGAGCGAGTATTAGATAATCTGGTTAATAACGCGCTACGTTATTCCACTAAACGACTACGTATTGGATTATGGTTTGACGGTGACAACGCTTGCCTGCAAGTTGAAGATGATGGCCCTGGCATTCCTCTGGAAGAGCGTGCACGGGTTTTCGAGCCTTTTGTGCGCCTGGATCCCAGCCGCGATCGCGCAACGGGAGGCTGTGGCCTGGGTCTGGCGATTGTACACTCCATCGCTCTGGCTTATCAGGGCAATATTTCCGTTGATGCCAGTTCATTAGGCGGTGCCAGTTTCCGTTTCTGTTGGCCGGTACAAAATCCTTACTCACTGTCCGTTGATCAAGATTAAACACTAACTTTCACTCTGGAGTGTTTTATGTCCACCGCTTACCAGCACCTGCGTTCTACATTCACCCGCCTGGCTCGTTTCGAGCACCTGTCGGCTATCGCCGGATGGGATATGCAGACCATGATGCCAGCAAAAGGCAACCTTGCCCGCTCAGAAGCTATGGCGGAGCTAAATGTCTTACAACACCAGATATTAACGGCCAAACAGGTTGGCGAATGGCTGATGCTCGCCGAGCAAGAAACGTTAGATAGCGTTGAACAGGCAAACTTACGCGAAATGCGCCGTCATTATGACAATGCAGTCCTGCTGCCAGAAGCATTGGTTGAAGCCAAGTCGTTGGCTGGAGCCAAATGTGAGCATGCCTGGCGGCAACAGCGCATCGCTAATGATTGGCATGGCTTTGCAGAAAATCTGCGCGAAGTGGTCAAACTTAGTCGCGAAGAAGCGTCAATCCGCGCTCAGGCCGCAGGTACCTCTGGTTATGATGCATTGCTTAACCTCTACGAACCAGGGACTAATAGTGCTGATTTGGATCGGATATTTGGTGATCTTAAGCAATGGCTACCTGCACTATTACAAAAAGTGACTGCTAAACAAGCTAATGAAAACTGCCTGCTCCCACAGGGCCCTTTTGACGTGGAAAAACAGCGTCAGCTTGGATTACAAGTGATGAAAGTACTCGGTTTTGACTTTGACGGCGGGCGGGTTGATGTAAGTGTGCACCCATTTTGCGGCGGTGTTCCTCAAGATGTGCGAATTACTACCCGTTATAACGAGCAAGAGTTTCTCAGTTCATTAATGGGTATTGTGCATGAAACAGGCCATGCCCGTTATGAGCAAAACCTACCACGAGAATGGTTAGGGCAGCCCATATCCCATGCAAGATCAACTGCCATTCATGAGTCGCAAAGCTTACTATTTGAAATGCAATTAGCGCGCAGTGATGAATTTTTACAAGTGATCCGCCCACTGGTCGTACACCAATTTGGTGAACAACCTGCATTTGCAGAACACAATTTCATAGCTCTCAATCAGCGGGTTAAAACTGGCTTTATTCGAGTTGATGCCGATGAAGTGAGCTATCCTGCCCATGTTATATTGCGTTATGAAATCGAAAAAGCGTTAATCAGTGGTGAAATCGAAGTAGATGATATCCCTGCGTTGTGGAATGAGAAAATGCAGCAATACCTCGGTATTAACACCGAAGGCAATTACCGTAACGGATGTATGCAAGATATCCATTGGACCGATGGGGCTTTTGGCTATTTCCCAACGTATACCTTGGGTGCAATGTATGCAGCTCAACTGTTCCAAACTGCCCGTGATGTTATTCCAGACCTGGATAAGAGTATCGCAAATGGTGATCTCAGTACCCTCTTCACCTGGTTACAACAGAATATCTGGCAGCATGGTAGCCGTTACTCAACAGCAGAATTAATTACCAAAGCTACCGGTGAAACACTTAACCCACGCTACTTCCGCCAACATTTAGAACGCCGCTATTTGTAATTTGTGGCACTTGATTATTACCCGCGATGCTGGAACCTAATGGCGGTCACATGACTAATATAGGTTCTACTGCTACGCCTAACCTTTAATTAGGGTTGGGCGTAGCTCTCACTGGTTAACTCACATATCGCCTTACATTCAAACGACACTGGTGCTACATAATACGATGGTTTTATTAAAGACAACACACTGTATGTTGTAACTAAAATGTGCAAATTAGCATACTCGTCACACTAAATTATTGGTGTTGTACAATCGGTTACAAGCCGAAACCAATGACTCACGGAAGCCATTAAATATTTCCTCTACTCTCATTATAACGACCCAACGGGGCCGATATACAAACAGAACACTGAGGAATAAATTATGAAAACAGTATTAGCTCTGATTGTTGCTGCAACCTTGGGTATATCGTCTGTAGCAATGGCAGCAGATACCGTAGCGCCACCTGCAGCTCCAGCGGTTACAGCTCCGGCAGCGCATAGTGCACCGGCTAAAACCATGCACCATAAGAAAGCCAAAAAAACCGATTCGATGAAAAAAATGGATAAAACAGCCCCAGTGCAAAAAGCACAGGCCGCCAAAAAACATCATAAAAAAGCAGCACACAGTAAATCTGCACCAGCAGTAATGCCAGTGACCAAATAGCAGCAGCATTTAACTGGTGGAAGCTGAAGCTGGCTCTTCACGATTAACCTGCAACAGCGATTCACTCGACACCCGGTTTACCGGGTGTTTTCTATCAGGAGTGCTGATAATGCTGCGACGCTATTTATTTGAAGTCATTTTAACCATATTTGTTATTTGTGGTCTGATCACACTATTTTTTTATTTATAGTACCAACGGCCTATGCCGCTCTGAAATTATCGAAAAATCAATTACTGACAACACATGAAACAACTTATTATGTCTATAGTTAGCGATAGTGGAGCCATGATTAATAATTTAATCGATAGGCCTCAGGTGTGTTAATGGATGACCTTTGGTCAGTAAATAAAGGCAAGGCTAATCATTTATGCGTTTATCTTCATTACTATTATTGAGTCTGTTGCCGCTTTCTATTTCAGCAGCATTAGCCCTTCCCCCCACTGACAAACCGGATGATGAAATCAGCATTGCGGATCAAACCACGTTGTTTTTCGGGAAAGATGACCGCACAGCGCTGACAAATAGCACTGGCTGGCCATGGCAAGCTATTGGGCAAGTTGAAACAGCCAGTGGCAACCTTTGTACCGCAACGTTAATTTCCCCGCGACTGGCACTTACTGCTGGCCATTGTGTCCTTACTCCTCCGGGGAAGATTGATCGCGCTGTTGCCTTGCGATTTATTTCCCATGATAGCCATTGGAAGTACCAAATTACTCACTTGGAAACCCTGGTTGATGCAAAATTAGGTAAAAAACTCAAACCTGATGGCGATGGCTGGATTGTTCCGCCTGCCGCCGCCGCTTATGATTTTGCACTCATTCGATTAACTAACACAAAGCCTATTCCGATTAAGCCGTTACCCCTGTGGGATGGAACATCGAGTGAGTTGACGCAAGCGCTTAAGTCGGTTAATCGTAAAATAACTCAAGCAGGCTACCCGCTAGATCATCTTGAAACCCTATACAGCCATGAAGACTGTCTGGTTACAGGATGGGCACAGCAGGGCGTGCTCTCACACCAGTGCGATACCTTGCCAGGAGACAGTGGATCACCGCTGCTACTAAAGAATGGCGACGAGTGGTCTTTAATTGCGATTCAAAGTTCCGCCCCCGCCGCCAAAGACCGTTATCTTGCTGATAACCGCGCCTTAGCGGTAACAGCTATTAGAGAACGGTTAAAAGCGCTCGCTAAAAATGCGACAAAGTGATCATATTATTCAGTAATACTCTGGTTGAGGCCCAGAGATCGCTACTATTCCTTACTAACGCAATGAGGCTTTTGGTTAAATTTGAAAACAAAAGTCCCACCTAATGCTGCGGCGTAACGACTCAGCGTAGTGAGGTTGGGTGAAATGATGCCTTTCTCCATCCGGCAAATATTCTGTTTTTTCAACCCTGCCCGCTGCGCCACTTCCTCTTGTGTTAAATTGCATTGTTGGCGAGCAGCTTTCAGCTCAGTCATCATGGCGTCGCGAATTTGCAAGTCTGTGTAGGCTTCGTTGACCTGAGGATGATTTAAAGCACTCGCTTTAACCTCAGCGAAAGAAATAATATCGAAATCATCTTGTTTTTTCATGGCTGCAATCTCCGTTTGAGTTCCTTCATACGCTGATAAGCCAACATCAGTGTCCGTCTTGGGATTTTTTGTGTCTTCTTTTGTAAAATATGAATGATGTAAACCTGCTGACCTACGTGGTAAAAGAAAAAACCACGCCCGATCCCCTCTTTTGCACTAACCCGTAGCTCCTTTAGCCCGCGCCCGATATCTCGCACCTCTGGCTCCCGCAACTCATGACCATAAGCCTCTAACTCATCCATGGCTTTAATCAGAGCAGCCTGAATACCTACAGGTAATTTAAACAACTCGCGCTGTGCCAACCTCAACAAACTAATCTGATACATAAGCAATCCCTGCGCTGGAAAAACTCTATCAAACTCACCAAAAGTAATCAAATATGGTGACCCTAAATCAGACAAACTTTGACCAAGTAGCCTGATTTGTCAGTACAGATATAGCGGGAGTTCAAGATAGGAGGCAATAACACCGCAGCCGTGCAACCCAGTTAATTTGCAATCCTCGAGAGGCTTCGCATCAACATCAGCATGTTTCATCTATTACATAGTTAGCATGCCGATAAAAATAGATAAATCATAAAGATAATGAATTTATAGCGGTATATAAGAAGGGACAGAGTCAGTAAGAAACTCCGCAGCTAAATCAATAATATTTAGCGTGCGGAGGAATTTTAATCGCTAATCAGGCGGAAAGCTGTTCGATAGTTTGTAGGATACGCTTGTCAGAAATAGGGTAAGCCGTTCCCAATTGCTGGGCAAATAAGCTCACACGCAGCTCTTCAATCATCCAACGAACTTCTTTAACCTCTTCATCTTGCTGGCGTTTTGGCGGTAATTTATTCAGCCATTGCTGCCACATTTGCTGGACGTGTTCTATTCGGAGCATTTGTGCTCGATCACGATGAGGGTCTATCGCGAGTTTTTCCAATCGGCGCTCAATCGCTTGTAAATAACGTAAGGTATCAGGCAAACGTTTCCAACCATTATTGGTCACGAAACCGCGATATATGAGGCCGCCAAGCTGGGCTTTAATATCCGAAAGAGCTAATGCCATTGAGATATCTATTCGCCCTTTCAATCGCTTATTAATACTGAATACTGTCGTCAGGATTTGTTCAACTTGCTTGGCAATCTCAACCACCGTGTCATTTAGCTCAGCACGAACCTTTTCCTGTAGTTGGGCGAACGCCGTCTCTTGCCATGCGGGGCCGCCATACTGCGCAACCAGCTTATCCACACCACAAGCAATGCAGTCATCAATCAGGTCCAACACTTTGCCATAAGGATTGAAATAGAGCCCGAGCTTGGATTTGTTCGGCAATTTTTCATGTAAGTACTTTATAGGGGATGGGATATTCAATAATAATAAACGCCTTGTCCCCTGCCACATGGCTTGTTGTTGCTGAGATTCTGTATCGAACAAGCGGATCGCAACACTGTCTTTTTCATCCACCAGCGCCGGATATGCTTTGACTTCATAGCCACCACGACGTTGCTCATAGCACACCGGTAGATCACCGAAACTCCAGATATGTAAGTCAGTTTGTTCAATACCGTCGTCAGCAACAGCGGATAGCGTTTCCTGAACTTTCTCTTGTAGCTGTAGCTTCAAGGCGGCAAGGTCTTTACCTTCACGCAGAATGCGGTTTTTATCATCAAGCACGCGGAAGGTGATTTTAAGGTGATCAGGAACTTGATCCCATTGCCAACTATCACGTGACACTGTCACACCCGTCATGCGCCGCAGTTCACGCTCTAAGGCATCGAGCAGCCCCATCTCCATCGGGGTAACTCTGGCCAGAAACGCCTCGGCATAATTGGGCGCAGGGACAAAATTACGCCGCACCGGTTTAGGCAAAGACTTGATCAGTGCTATCACTAATTCACGCCGAATCCCCGGTATCTGCCAATCAAAACCCTGCTCTTGAATCTGATTAAGGATAGGTAATGGAATATGTACGGTCACGCCATCAGCATCAGTGCCAGGCTCAAATTGGTAAGAAAGCCGTAACTTAAGAGCCCCCTGATACCAAAAGTTGGGGTAGTCGAGTGGGTTAACTTTGTTAGCACCATCTTTGATAAGCATGGTTTTTTCAAAGTTCAGCAACTCTGGCTGTGTCTGGCTGGTTTTCTTCCACCAGTTATCAAAATGGCGCGCTGAGATAACATCACGACCAATTCGCTGGTCATAGAAATTAAACAGTGTCTCATCATCCACCAGAATATCGCGCCGACGTGACTTATGTTCCAGCTCTTCAACTTCAGCCAATAATTTGAGATTGGCGCGGAAAAAGGCGTGGCGCGTTTGCCAATCCCCCTCCACCAAGCCATGGCGAATAAATAGCTCACGGCATAGCGGCGGATCAATCGGGCCGTAATTGATTTTGCGCTCAGCAACTATGGGTAAACCGAATAGGGTGACTTTCTCGCTGGCCATCACCGCACCCTGCGCTTTCTCCCAATGCGGATCACTATAATGGTGTTTCACCAAATGCTGTGCCAAGGGTTCGATCCATTCCGGCTCGATGCGGGCAGCAATACGGCCCCATAAGCGGCTGGTTTCGACCAACTCAGCCACCATGCTCCATTTCGGCGGTTTTTTAAATAAGCCGGAACCGGGGAAGATAGCAAACCTTGCATTCCGCGCACCGGTATACTCTTGCTTTTCAACATCTTTTTGGCCGATATGAGATAACAAACCGGTCAATATCGCGGTATGCACGCTACGGTAGTCAGCTACAACACTATTTACCGGAATACCCAGTTCTTTTACCACCTGACGCAGTTGCGTGTAGATATCCTGCCATTCGCGCACGCGCAGATAGTTGAGAAAGTCACTGCGGCACAGTTTACGAAATTGTGCTGATGACAACTCTTTTTGCTGCTCTTTCAGATAATCCCATAAGTTAACAAACGCCAGGAAATCAGAGTCCTTATCTGCAAAACGGCGATGTTTTTCGTCGGAAGCCTGCTGCTTATCCATTGGACGTTCACGCGGGTCCTGAATCGACAACGCCGACGTAATGATCATCAGTTCGCGGACACTGCCACTTTTCTGTGCTTCCAGCACCATCCGTGCCAGCCGAGGATCAACGGGCAATTGCGCTAATTGCCGCCCCAGCGGAGTCAGTTGTTGATGACCATTCTCGGCGGTTTGTATCGCCCCCAACTCTTCCAGTAACCGAACACCATCTTGGATATTGCGTTTATCTGGTGCTTCCACAAACGGGAAAGCCGCAATATCACCCAGACCGAGTGAGGTCATTTGCAGAATGACGGAGGCCAGGTTGGTACGTAGAATTTCCGGGTCGGTAAACTCTGGGCGGGAGAGAAAGTCCTGTTCAGAATAAAGGCGGATACAGATACCATCTGACACGCGGCCACAACGGCCTTTACGCTGATTAGCTGACGCCTGAGACACCGGCTCGATCGGTAAGCGCTGCACCTTGGTACGAAAGCTATAACGGCTGATGCGAGCTGTGCCGGGATCAATCACATACTTAATGCCTGGCACTGTGAGCGAGGTTTCGGCCACGTTAGTTGCCAATACAATTCGCCGCCCATGATGCGACTGGAACACCCTATTCTGCTCACTGTTTGATAAGCGGGCATAGAGTGGTAGCACTTCCGTATGGGGCAAATTTTGCTTCATCAATGCATCAGCGGTGTCACGAATTTCACGCTCACCACTCATAAAGATCAGAATATCACCAGGGCTTTCTCGCCCTAACTCATCAACCGCATCAAAAATAGCCTGTAGCTGGTCACGGTCAACATCATCAGCATCATCCACAATTGGCCGATAGCGAACGTCCACCGGATAGGTACGGCCAGAAACCTCGATAATAGGGGCATTATTGAAATGCTGGGAGAAACGCTGCGGATCAATGGTTGCCGAGGTAATAATGACTTTCAGATCAGGGCGTTTTGGCAATAATTCACGTAAATAACCCAAGATGAAATCAATGTTCAGGCTACGTTCATGGGCTTCATCGATAATCAACGTGTCATATTGCATCAACAGCCGATCTTGCTGAATTTCAGCCAGCAAGATCCCATCGGTCATCAACTTAACCAGTGTGTTTTCACCCACTTGATCGTTAAAACGGACTTTATAGCCGACGCAACCGCCAAGAGAGGTATCCAGTTCATCCGCAATACGGTTTGCGACAGTGCGCGCAGCCAGACGACGCGGCTGGGTATGGCCGATCACCCCTTTCACGCCCCGCCCCAATTCCAGGCAAATTTTCGGTAACTGGGTGGTTTTACCGGAACCGGTTTCACCGGCGACGATCACCACCTGATGGTCACGAATAGCGTTGTAGATATCTTGCTTTTTCTGGCTGACCGGCAAGTTTTCAGGATAACTGATCGCCGGACAAGCGGCTCGACGGCGAATAACCCGCTGCATGGCGGTTGCTATGTCAGCCTCAAGCTCGTGGGTGATCGCTTCTATAGCCTCTGGATTATTAATTTTTCGTGCGCCTTGCAGCCGACGCCGCAGACGTTGTTGGTCACGGAGCATCAACTCACCGAGTTGGGTGGATAATGCTGCGAGCGAAGATTTCACGTTCTGTGTTCCTTGTTACGATGCGGCTGCAACCTACGGTGTCAGCCCAATGATTTTATGCTATGAATTTGATTGGCCGATATTTTTTATTAATCGATATCAATTTTTAACCTGCCAACACACCCATCTTCGACACCCAATAGATGAATGAGCCATAGCTTTTATTAGATAAACCCTTACCTGATATGGTAACACAGCCTCGGATTACGCAGTAACCCAGCGAAAATTTCCTATCTATTTATCATCGTTCAATTAAATCGAACAAAGAACGCAAAATATTGCGCTATCACTAATAGGAAAATATTAATAAAGTGTATCTCATTGAAAGGGCGAACCGCCTAAGTCTCTGTTACCTGTTAAGGAATTACGATGAGCAAAGTACTGGTCCTGAAATCAAGCATTCTGGCAACTTATTCACAGTCCAACCAATTAGCTGACTTTTTTGTCGAGCAATGGCAAGCAGCCCACGCTGGCGACGAAATCACCGTACGTGACTTGGCCGCTCAACCGGTTCCTGTGTTAGATGGTGAACTGGTGGGTGCTTTGCGCCCTTCAGACGCAGCGTTAACACCGCGCCAACAAGAGGCTTTGGCACTGTCTGACGAGCTGATTGCTGAACTGCAAGCCAATGACGTGATAGTTATGGCTGCACCAATGTACAACTTCAATATCCCGACTCAGTTAAAAAACTATTTTGACCTGATTGCCCGTGCTGGCGTGACTTTCCGCTACACAGAGAAAGGCCCGGAAGGTTTGGTAACCGGTAAACGTGCCATTATTCTGACCAGCCGTGGGGGCATTCATAAAGACACCCCAACGGATCTGGTGGTGCCTTACCTGCGTCTGTTCCTGGGCTTTATCGGCATTACCGATGTTGAATTCGTGTTTGCAGAAGGTATTGCTTATGGTCCTGAAGTGGCGACCAAAGCACAAGCTGATGCCAAAGAGTTACTGGCTCAGGTTGTTAGTGCTTAATTGATGATTTCGCGCTGACATGGGTGTCTCCGTCAATGTGCGACTTAAAATAACCTTGTATTACCCTCGTTTTACCCAGTAGTGTCATTAGTTACTTGCGCGCCTTTGGGCGCGCTTTTCTCTTTGTGATTGCGCCAGTAACACCACCGCCCTCCCTTCATCCGTACCAAACCATTACCACAACAATTAGCGCTGCATCCACTGGCCATTAATACCGCGCACATATTCACCGGCCGCCGCCCGGTTAACTAACTTCTGCCCTGCCAGTTTGGCAACATCCTCGGTTGAAATGTGGTTTTTCTGCGCCACTTCCTGATACTTCTCTGTTCTGGCGATATTGATTTGCTCTACCAACGCCAGCGTCTCAGGATCTTTTTTAACCGGAGCCAAATAACCACTGAGGGTTTCACCAACCCGCCCTT
Organism: Yersinia sp. FDAARGOS_228; assembly: GCF_002073315.2. Lineage (NCBI taxonomy): Bacteria > Pseudomonadati > Pseudomonadota > Gammaproteobacteria > Enterobacterales > Yersiniaceae > Yersinia > Yersinia sp. FDAARGOS_228. The sequence goes on along the minus strand of NZ_CP020409.2, from coordinate 3,118,850 downwards.
GCTGCTTTGCCTGCTCCAATGTCAGGGCAAAAGCCATGGAACTGAATAGCAAACTGCTGCTCAATATCGCCCACCCCAACATCGCTCGAATCAGCCTTAGCCTGCCACCAATCCAGCCTGAATTTTGCTTTTTCATCGTGGCTCCTTAGAATAGATTGGATTGATTTTTGAGCAAACTTTCCACATCTTTATCAACTTTTATCTGGATTTCATGCTCAATCTTGACGTTCATATTGATAGTGATCGGTTTTTCCGGTGTCGCTACCTCAAGGCGTAAACAGCCACTGAGCATCAAAATACCCAACGCTATTGCTACACGTTCCCCTGTCAAGATCTTCATTCCTTCGTCCTCGCCGGTATTACTGTTGGTTGTAGAGAAAGCGTCTGTTGTAGCCACTCTTGTAAGTTGTCACCAAAACGCAGGCTGCGCCAGAGTTGGAACACATTTTCCTGATGCTGATAATTCAATACTATCTCACGCTTTGAGTTTTTTTGCGTATTCACACCATGAATCTTCGAGTGTAATGTCAATTGGCCCAAATTATCCAAATCCACTTTGGCATAAGATTGATAAATCTCCATATAACGTAGCCAGTCAATCGCAGCACCAGCGGCAACATTACTATCGCCTATTGAATTGGCCAGATCTTGATCGAGGCGCAGCGTTACCTTGCCATCGTTAGCAATCCAACCATTACGTACCAACCACTGTGGGTTATTAAGATAGAGTGGTAATTCCCCGTTGACCTTCCCCGACATGGCAAACTGTTTCGGTTGTAGCACGGTAAATAGCTCACTCAAGTCGATAGCGGTTAACTTCAGCACGGCGGCATCGTGTTGCGGCAAGCGCAAAGCAGACAAACTCAGATGGCCGTTAAGAATGTCCATGCCAACGTTACTCAAGGTTAACGGTGCATCATCAGAATAGGGGTAAGTACCTTGTAAATCAGCGGTGATATTTTGCATTTCAAATAGGTTGCTTATTGAGGCAATACGCAACATCACCGGGTCTTTCGCACCCAACTGCCAGTGGTGATTCTGCAAGCGATACGACATGACGAAATCTAATCCGCTCATCTCTCCATCTTTGAGCCACATCCCGCCATTCTTCACCACCCAGTGACCGCCGGCAGTAAAGCCTTGCTCCCTGGCTGCCGAAAAGGCGGCCTGAGCATACAGCTCCCCGTCACGCAGTTTGATGCCTAACTCTGATGCGATAAGCGGTTGGAACACGGTTAACGATTGTTTCGGCCACCAGCCCTCACCCCGTAGCCGTTCGCCATCCCAGCGGCCGCCTAGCGAGATCGGCCCGATAGCCTGCGCCTGCAATTGCCCCTGCCACAGGAAGCTGTTCGGTTCCCGGCCATTGAGTTGCAAAGATAATTCAGCCGGAGGTAGATAACCGCCCCCGTCGCTGAACGATACTTTTTTCGCCCCCAGCGAAAAACCGGCAATAAAGGCTGGGTGATGGTTATCCCGCTGCCAGGTGAGTGGCTTCAACAATGTCAGTCTTGGTGCCTCAACCTTAACCAGGCCATATTGCAACCGATCAAAACCAGTCGAGAGCTGGTCAACGGTGATTAATGTATCGCGCCAACTCCCCTTACCCCCCATATCCCAGCGAGCAGCCAGTGGCGGCAGGTGGCCATTGCCCCAGTAGCGCCATTGCCAATAACCTTTGTCCGGCCAAAATTCTTGCGCCTGACCATCCAGATGCAGATTAACATTCCCCCAATAACTGTCTTGTGCATCAACGATGGCTTGTAGACGCCCGCTGACACCGGCAGCCGTTACTTTGACACCAGCCAATGGCCAACGGGCGTCTCTTATCCGCAATTCAGGCGTCACATTGCCATGCGCGCGCAGTAAAGCCCCTGGGTGCAATACCCAGGTAGGGTTCAACACTGAGCCACTGAGTACTCCTGGAATGGTAGCGTTGAGTATCATACTCTCCAGATTGGCCTGCCCACTGAGCTGGAACTTCAAATCGCTGTTTATCATGCTCAGATTACCCGGCCCGAGAGTCAATACCGCATTCCCCTTACCACTCTGCCCAGAGGTAAGCACGTTAATCCGCGCGTCAACCGAGGTCTGATCCAACCCTTGGTCCCAGTCATGTAACGTCAGGTTTATACCGCCACTTAATGGTTGCTGGCCGTACGGCCATTGCCATTGACCGTTAACTATCTGAACTTGGTTTATTGCGGCGCGCCATGGCAACCGCGCAAGAGGTGTTTCGTCATCACGCTCAGTGAGCGTCAACATCCCTTGCTGCTGTTGCCAGCTTAAGTTTAAAAGAAGTGGCTTAGACAGATAACCGGTGGTTAGCATCCCCTGTAATTCGCCCTGTTCCGGCCAATCATCTAGCGACAGAGGAATTTTGATTTTGCCACTGAGTTCAAAAGGCTGCGGCGCGCCCGGTACCGCGATAGAGAATTGATGCAAACTCAGTTGCTGGTCCTGATCAAGTGTCGCCGCAAAGCTCAGTTGCGGCCCCTGATAACGCAACTCTTGAATCAATTTATGTTGATCGGGCGAAGTAAGTGTCAGTTTACCGGCATATTGCTGCCAGGGCGTAATCTGCAAATTGCTGATATCCAAGTCCAGCACCGACATCTGCTGCTGCCAGTATGCTAAATTCGGTGGTGCGCTGTCGCCATTAGCCGGTAATTTGCTCAAACAGGCGGTATCCAACGCAACATTACTGGCCGCAACTTGCCAGCGCCCCTGATGATAGCCGACACTCAATTGACTCATATTGGCAAGCAGGCAGTCTTGCGCCAAATAGCGCAATTGCGTGATACGCAGTGCGCCGTCACGCCACACCGGTGGCGTAGCTAGCGTTATCTGGCTCCCCACAGGTAGCCAATACTGTGCCACTTTTGGTAACCACTGTGGCAGGGTTTTCCATAATGCCATCAGAGAGATTGCGCTGATTAATAACAACCAACCCACTATTTTTGCGCATTTAGCCATGACTCGCCTTGTTTTATCCCCAACCAGACTTACGGTGTGCTTTAATCAAATCACTGCAAGATACCATAATAGATAACGCGCCCTTGCAACACAGACCAAACTGCTGCCATTGAACGTTGGAATAAAAACCTTACCTCTTTGGCATTAGAAAGTGACAAGTGCTCTATTTAACTTATTACTGTGGCAAATTGTATGATTTATTCAAATCTGTTAGATTGATCACAATATTTTAGCGGAGATATCGCGATGAAATTAGCCGTTTACAGTACTAAACAGTATGACCGTAAATACCTCGAATTGGTCAACAAAGATTTTGGCTTTGAATTAGAGTTTTTCGATTTTCTGTTAACGCCAAAAACAGCAAAAATGGCTGCTGGCTGTGATGCGGTCTGTCTTTTCGTCAACGATGATGGTTGCCGTGCGACATTGGAAGAGCTGAAAAATGTCGGTGTCGAGATTCTGGCATTGCGTTGCGCTGGTTTTAATAATGTGGATCTGGAGGCGGCGAAAGAACTGGGCATTCAGGTCGTTCGTGTCCCCGCCTATTCACCTGAGGCTGTCGCTGAACATGCCGTAGGTATGATGATGAGCCTTAACCGCCGAATTCATCGTGCCTACCAGCGTACCCGTGATGCTAACTTCTCACTGGAAGGGCTGATTGGCTTCAACATGCATAACCGCACTGCGGGAATTATCGGTACCGGTAAAATTGGTGTAGCAACCATGCGCATTTTGAAAGGCTTTGGTATGCGTTTGCTCGCTTTTGACCCTTATCCAAGTGCGCAAGCTCTGGAACTGGGCGCTGAATATGTCGATCTTAAAACGCTGTATGCTGAATCTGATGTTATTTCGCTGCATTGCCCGATGACACCGGAAAATCATCACCTGCTTAATAAACAATCCTTTGATCAAATGAAGAATGGCGTAATGATCATCAATACCAGTCGTGGTGGTTTGATTGATTCTACTGCAGCTATTGATGCGCTAAAACAGCAAAAGATAGGTTCGCTCGGCATGGATGTTTACGAAAATGAACGTGACCTGTTCTTTGAAGACAAATCTAACGACGTGATTCAGGATGACGTTTTCCGCCGTTTATCTTCTTGTCATAACGTGTTATTTACCGGCCATCAGGCGTTTCTGACCGAAGAGGCGCTGACCAGTATTTCGGCCACCACCATGCAGAATATTGCCCAATTGAAAAAGGGTGAACCCTGCCCAAATATTATTACCGCCTAATTATTTATACGTGAGTAACAAGCGGCAGCATGAGATACCCAATAGATTTCGAGATGCAGGCAGGCGGCGAACAAGAGTAGCCAGACACACCTGCAAACTTGAAAGACGGCGGGTATCAGCGTGCCGGGCAAGCACCGCGCATCAACGCCCACTCTTCACAACGTTTGCCATCGGGCAACTGGCACATCCCCACACTGCCGCCATTAAGTTGCTTGGCAATAGTTAATACTCCGCCAGCATTGGCACAATTGACTGCCGCCGGATTGGCCATATTGAGATTATGATGGACACTGGCACTGGTGGCTTGTTGCACGGGTTCATAGGCATCAGCGTTATTTAAAGCTGTAGCTGTTGGGTCATTGCTGCTACAGGCGGCTAAAAAGAGCACAGCGCCACCTACAAATATTGATAATACTTTCATTCTTCTGCTCCGGTATGAGAAAGGCATAAATCTATTGTTTAATGCAATTCCGTCTACGCTAATTGGCTTATATAATATCTGTTATAATTAAAACACAACATAAATAAGCGCAAATGTGGTAATTAAATTTAGCCTGGTACAGGGTGAATAGCCGAATTATCAAGGTAGTTTGCTGTTAAAAATTTGACGAAATAACCAAACCTAGACTAATTAGATAGAGAATCAGATACCTACGATTTGGACAAAATAAAACGGGAATAACGATGATCACTGATTTACTGCTACGAATAGCCCTTGCCGGATTGCTGGGTGGGTTAATAGGTATTGAACGTCAATTGCGGTCAAAAGAAGCAGGATTGCGTACTCATATCTTGGTTGGCATTGGCAGCGCCATGTTTATGATTGTTTCAAAATACGGTTTCGAGGATTTACTGACGCTGGAGCACGTCAGTTTTGACCCCAGTCGAGTCGCGGCACAAGTTGTCAGCGGGATGGGGTTCCTGGGAGCCGGGACCATCATGATTCAAAAGCAGATGGTTAAAGGCCTGACAACCGCAGCCGGGATGTGGGTAACAGCGGCTATCGGTTTGGTGATAGGTAGCGGCCTGTATGAGATTGGCATCTATGGCACGCTGATGACATTGGTGGTGCTGGAGATCTTCCGCCAACTGAGTAACCGCCTGCTTGGTCAGCACCATTATGTCTCTATCAAGCTATTACCCGAGAGTGTACCGCTTATTCTGGTCGCGCTGCAAAAACTGCGACTGCGGCCAATTAACCTGTCAGTAGTACAAAAACGTGATGAGGCGGATACCGATTGTGAACTGACCATGGAAGTGACATTGTCACCGAGAAAAAACCTTGATCAGTTTTATGAAACATTATTGGCTATCGATGGCATACATCAATTAGACATTAAATAGCGCCAAAGAGCGCTAGCCTACGTTTCAGTGTGTTACCGACCATCCCCATTAGCGTGTTATCTCGCCCCACCACGATAACGCGCTAATAGGTGCGTTCTCCCTATACACATGATTAATGCATGGGTGTCTTGGACAGCAGATTAATCACCATAACACCCGCAATGATCAGCGTCATCCCGGCAATTGCCGCCCAATCAAGCTTTTGCTGATACATAAAAGTGGCGGCGACCGACACTAATACAATGCCCAACCCTGACCAGATGGCGTAAGCAATACCCAATGGCATAGTTTTAACAACCTGCGAAAGTCCCCAAAATGCAATACCGTAGCCAATCACCACCACAATCGAGGGTACCAATCGGGTAAACCCATCAGATGCTTTCAACATCGTGGTGGCAACCACTTCGGCAACAATTGCCATCATTAAATACATGAAACCGCTCATCATCATTTTCTCATTTCAGTATTGGGTCGACATTATGCCCGTCCCATATTAAATGTTCATTAAATCTAATTCAGTTTCACAATTATTTTACAAAAGCACAAATAGGTACTGCGTCGCCAAGCGATATCTGAGCAGCACAATAAATAGTTTTCTAATTGTAATAATTATTATCCAAATAGCATTTATATAGCGTTGCCTGCACTACTTTACTTATTTCCTGCATTTTAACTGAAAGCGCCCCCTCTCCAGCCACACAAATTCGATAACTGACAAAAATGCACTCTGCTAGAATTTCAGTATTAGTTCAAATAATTCGTTAACCGTCAGAGACACCCACTACTACTTTGGTCTCTGCGTGACAAGCAATGTGAAGGTATAAATTAATGATTACTACTGACGGTAACAGTGCAGTAGCTTCTGTGGCCTATCGCGCCAGTGAAGTTATCGCCATCTACCCTATTACGCCAAGTTCCACCATGGCAGAACTTGCTGATGCATGGTCTGGGGATGGTAAAGTTAATATTTGGGGAGATGTTCCTCGCGTGGTTGAAATGCAGTCAGAAGGCGGAGCCATTGCCACCGTCCATGGCGCACTGCAAACTGGCGCGCTGTCGACCTCCTTTACCTCTTCGCAGGGATTGCTGTTGATGATCCCCACGTTGTATAAGTTAGCGGGTGAACTGACCCCTTTCGTGCTACATGTTGCAGCCCGAACCATTGCGACTCATGCCTTATCCATCTTTGGCGATCACTCCGATGTTATGGCCGTGCGCCAGACCGGTTGTGCCATGCTCTGCGCCAGCAGTGTGCAAGAAGCACAAGATTTCGCCCTGATTTCACAAGTAGCGACACTCAATAGCCGCATTCCATTTATTCATTTCTTTGATGGTTTCCGCACCTCACATGAAATCAATAAAATTGTGCCACTCAGTGATGACACGCTACGCCAATTACTGCCGCAAAAAGGGATAGATGACCACCGCAGCCGGGCGCTCTCACCGGATCATCCGGTAGTACGCGGTACTTCAGCCAATCCTGATACTTACTTCCAGTCGCGTGAAGCCACCAACCCTTGGTATAACAATACTTATCAGCATGTTGCTGATGCTATGGCGGCTTTTGCCGTGGCTACGGGGCGCGAATATAAACCATTTGAATATTACGGTCATCCACAGGCAGAGCGTGTCATTGTCTTGATGGGTTCCGCTATCGGCACCTGCGAAGAAGTGATTGATACCTTATTAACGCGTGGCGAAAAAGTGGGTGTGTTGAAAGTGCGTTTATACCGTCCTTTCTCTGCGATGCATCTGTTGAGTGTCTTACCCCAATCAGTAACAAAAATAGCCGTGTTGGATCGCACCAAAGAACCGGGGGCGCTGGCTGAGCCACTCTATCTTGATGTAATGACCGCATTGGCAGAAGCCTATAGCCGTGGCGAGCGCGCCACATTGCCAAAAGTGATTGGTGGCCGCTATGGTTTATCTTCCAAGGAATTCAGCCCCGATTGCGCTCTGGCCATTTTCAAAGAGTTGACATTGGACCTGCCTCGCCCACGTTTCACTGTAGGGATTTTTGATGATGTCACCGGCCTGTCATTACCATTGACTGACGAGAAAATCGAGCAACGCGCCACTCTGGAGGCACTGTTCTATGGCCTGGGCAGTGATGGCTCAGTCTCTGCCACTAAAAACAACATCAAAATAATCGGCAACAGCACCTCGCTGTATGCACAGGGTTATTTTGTTTATGACTCGAAAAAAGCAGGCGGTCTAACCGTTTCACACTTGCGCATCAGTGAAACCCCGATCAATTCCGCCTATCTGGTTAGCCATGCCGATTTTGTCGGTTGCCACCAGTTGCAGTTTATTGATACCTACCAAATGGCCGAACGACTGAAACCCGGCGGTATTTTCCTGATTAATACCCCCTTCAGTGCAGATGAAATGTGGCCTCGCCTGCCACAGGAAGTGCAAGCCGTGCTGCATCAACGCCATGCACGGCTGTTTGTGATTAATGCGGCTAAAATCGCCCGTGAATGCAAACTTGGCGCCCGTATTAATACCGTAATGCAGATGGCGTTCTTCTATTTGACACAGATTTTACCTACCGCCATGGCGCAAGAGCAGTTGCGGGCAGCGATTGACCGCAGTTACAGCAATAAAGGGCCAGAAATTGTCACGCGCAACTGGCAGGCACTGGATGCAACTCTGGATGCATTGGTTGAAATCCCACTACAACCGATTAATGAAAGCAGCCCGATGCGCCCACCGATCGTCTCCGATCAAGCACCCGATTTTGTCAAAACTGTGACCGCAACCATGTTAGCTGGTTTGGGTGACGCGCTACCGGTGTCGGCCTTCCCGCCTGATGGAACCTGGCCTGTGGGTACAACCCAGTGGGAAAAACGCAATATTGCAGAAAATATTCCTATCTGGCAGCCTGACCTATGTACCCAGTGCAACCACTGTGTTGCGGCCTGCCCACACTCAGCAATCCGTGCCAAAGTGGTACAGCCAGAGGCGATGTCGGGTGCACCAGACAGCCTGCAATCGCTCGATGTCAAAGCCCGTGATATGCGTGGGCAGAAGTATGTGTTGCAAGTTGCGCCTGAAGATTGCACCGGATGCAACCTGTGCTATGAGGTCTGTCCGGCCAAAGATCGCCAGAATCCTGAAGTCAAAGCCATAAACATGCAACCACGGCTGGAACATCTGGTGGAAGAAAAAACGCACTATGACTTCTTCCTCAAATTACCGGAAATCGATAAAGCCCAAATGGAACGTATTGATATCCGTACGTCACAATTGATTTCCCCACTGTTTGAATACTCTGGAGCCTGTTCGGGTTGTGGTGAGACACCGTATATTAAATTATTGACCCAGTTATATGGCGATCGTCTGTTAATTGCCAACGCCACCGGATGCTCATCAATCTATGGCGGCAATCTGCCTACCACGCCTTATACCACCAACGCCGATGGCCGTGGGCCGGCGTGGGCTAACTCACTGTTCGAAGATAATGCCGAGTTCGGCCTGGGCTTTCGCCTGACTGTCGATCAGCATCGTCAGCGGGTGACCCGCTTAATCAACCAACTGGCACCACAGTTGCCGCAAGAGCTGGTTGAGCAGTTAATACATCAGGATGCCACGCCAGAAGTACGCCGTGAGCAAGTCACCCAATTGCGTCAGCTACTGCGTGACATTCCGGGTAATGATGCTCAACAATTGGCAACCGATGCAGATTATCTGGTCGACAAATCCATCTGGTTGATTGGTGGGGACGGCTGGGCATATGACATCGGTTTTGGTGGGCTTGACCATGTGCTGAGCCTGACAGAAAACATCAATGTGCTGGTGCTCGATACCCAGTGTTACTCCAACACCGGCGGCCAACAATCCAAAGCGACCCCGCTCGGAGCGGTGACTAAATTCGGTGAGCATGGCAAACGTAAGGCGCGCAAAGACTTAGGCGTCAGTATGATGATGTATGGCCATGTTTATGTCGCACAGATTTCGCTGGGTGCGCAGCTCAATCAAACGGTGAAGGCTATTCAAGAAGCGGAAGCTTATCCTGGCCCATCGTTGATTATCGCTTACAGCCCGTGTGAGGAGCACGGGTATGATTTGGCCTACAGCCATGATCAGATGAAACAATTAACCACCACCGGTTTCTGGCCACTATACCGCTTTGACCCGCGCCGTACAGACGAGGGAAAAGCGGCTTTGGCATTGGACTCCCGCCCGCCAAGCAGTGACCTGACCACCACGCTGCTCAATGAGCAACGCTTCCGTCGGCTCAATACCCAAGAGCCTGAAGTGGCTGCACAGTTATACGCAGCGGCAGAGAAAGACTTGAAAAAACGCTACGATTTCCTGAGCTTGCTGGCAGGGAAAACAGAAAAAACAGTGTCTGAGGAGTAAATTTACTCAGCATCGACATCGTTTATCCGCAGGATAACAACGCCTCAATCGGGGCGTTGTACTGCGGTTTTTTATTTTGGGAGTCCCTTATTCCATAATTTTCTCGCACGGCTATACCCCCATAAATCAATGGGGGAGTAGCCGAATAGGTTTAAGGTGATATTACCGCGTTAGCTTAATAGATAAATAAAATCAGAGATTGGTTACATCTATATACAGGGAGTTATCAATATTCGTCGAGGAAACCGTTGCTTCACTAAAAGCATACTCTTCCCTATCCCCTTCACGATCCAGGGGTAGATTGACGAAATCAAAAAGATTGCGATCCGCTAACTGGCTTGGGCTTACATTTTGCATTGATTTAAATACACTTTCCACCCGGCCTGGTTCTTTCTTATCCCATTCGCCTAACATTGCTTTAATTGCCTGGCGCTGCAAATTCTCCTGCGAACCACACAGATTACAGGGAATTATTGGAAAAGTTTTATACTCAGAATATTTAATCAGGTCTTTTTCACGGCAATACGCCAGCGGCCTGATAACGATATTACGCCCATCGTCAGAGCGTAATTTAGGCGGCATTGCTTTCATCCGCGCGCCATGGAAAATATTCAAAAATAACGTTTCAACAATGTCATCCATATGATGACCGAGAGCAATTTTTGTTGCACCAATCTTCTCGGCAAATGAATACAATGTTCCTCTACGTAACCGAGAACATAATCCGCAGGTTGTTTTACCCTCAGGTATTTTCTCTTTAACAACCGAATAAGTATCCTTATCCACAATGTAATAAGGGATATTCAGACTTTCAAGATACGCCGGCAGAATGTGTTCAGGAAAACCGGGTTGCTTTTGATCTAAATTTACCGCGATAACTTCAAACTTTATTGGTGCAACCTTCTGAAGGCCGAGTAGGATATCCAACATTGCAAACGAGTCTTTCCCACCACTCATACAGGCCATTACAACATCATTATCTTCAATCATGTTGTAATCAGTGATGGCGTTGCCAACATTTCTCCGAATGCGCTTCTGGAGTTTATTGAACTCAAGGGTTTCTTTTCTTGTATCTTCTTGATTCATAAATGCTTATCAGGTCTCTAATGGCGTTCAGAGCAACTAATTCCGAGTGACAAAGTAAAGCGTTATTATACGTAAGTTTATGCCGCCATGAAACAGTAGAAATGAAGCTGAGCCTGGGCACGTTTTGTGGGGGTTAAATACTTCACTAAAAAATGCATAAAAAAATGCCGATGTTGAGACAACATCGGCATCGTAACAATTATGTGCTATGCAGTAATTCAAAATAAAAGTATTACAAATATGGAGCGCAACGCCCATCGCTTGACGTTACATTCACCTGCAAAATAATAATGCCTGAGTCATTACCGTCAAATCTTGATATGGCTCAATTTTGCAGTGATTAACCCCATTTCTGGCACACTCTTTTACGCGTCTGCCAATTTGCCATTAGAGCCATTTACTGTGTTTTAACCACCAGGCAACACCTAACACCAAAGCCACTAACATCATACAGAATGTCGCAAAACCAAAAGAATAGGTATTACCAGGGATCCCTCCGAGGTTGACACCAAATAAACCGGTCAAAAAAGTGGTGGGTAAAAATACCATCGCCAGAAGCGACATGGTATAAGTCCGCCGGTTCATTGCATCAGCCATTAATGAACTAATTTCATCAGACAGCACCGCTGTACGTGCGATGCTTGAATCTAAATCCTCTAATCCACGGCCCAGGCGTTCTGAGATTTCCTGCATCCGACGCCGATCATCATCATTCATCCACGGCAAACGCTCGCTGGCCAATCGAGAGAATACATCGCGCTGCGGTGCCATATAGCGGCGTAACACAATTAACTGTTTGCGTAACAATGCCATTTGCCCGCGCTGAGGAATTTTCTGTTCCAGTAAATCATCTTCCAGATCGATAATTTTATCGTGTAAGTCCTCGATAAACTCATTGGTATGGTCGGTCAGACCATCGACAATCTCCACCAGCCAATTGCCACTGTCTGTCGGGCCAGTACCGCTTTGCAAATCATTAAGCACATCGTCAATGGAGTAAACTTTACGATGGCGAGTTGAGACGATCAATTTGTCTGTTATATAAACCCGAATTGTCACTAACTGATCTGGGCGGGCATTGTTGTTAAAGTTAATACCGCGCAGGGTTATCATCGTGCCATCACCCAACCGGGTCACCTTTGGTCTTACACTCTCCCCAGCCAGACCATCACGGACCACTTCAGGCAGTAATGGTGTATTTTGCAACCAGGCCGCACTTTGCGGATAGGTGTAATCCAAATGCAACCAGCAAGGCTGCTCCGCTGTGGCGACAGCATCAATACTTATTGACGTCACTCCGCCTTTGCCATCGAGCTGATAGGCATAAACTGCATCAGAAACTTGAAGTGCTTTTCCTTCGACGACATCCACAACAACACCCTCTATTTCGGAATTTATCATGCAATTTAGCTCAGTGTAGCGCTAGCAACCTGATCTTTAAAGGTGATGTACCAGGATAGCACCTGGCAAGCCATTACATAGCCACCTGCGACTCAGGAAACGTAAAATTAAAATGACCAAAACAGTTAAATATAAAGTTACCCAATAGATTTAGTTATCTCATTACTATTTGATTATGAAATAAAAAGCCGCCAATTAGCACTGGCGGCCCAACGGCCATAAATATACCCGTTTTAATGCTTGATGATATACATCGTCTGGCTGTATGCCACGTCCTCAGGGTTAGTGATTGGATAACCTTTCACCCACGGTTTAATTAATCGACCATTAGTAAATTGATATATAGGTGCAATAGGTACCTGCTCGGCAATAATCTGTTCAGCCTTATTATAGTCTTCACTCAGTGCTTTAGCATTGGTCTGCTTACCCGCTTCATTGAGTAAATTATCATAATCTACACTATTAAATTTCGCGATATTCCCGCTGTGCGTAGATGTCAGCAGTGACAGGAAGGTAGATGGTTCATTATAATCACCGACCCATGACGCACGAACCACATCAAAATTACCGGTGTTACGGCTGTCAATGTATGTTTTCCATTCCTGGTTAATCATTTTGACATCTACGCCCAATGTTTTCTTCCACATAGAAGCAATAGCAATGGCTAATTTCTGATTATTATCAGAGGTATTATACAAGAGTGATAATGTTAACGGCTTATCAGGCCCATAGCCCGCAGCATGAAGCAATGCTTTGGCTTGTGCGTTCAATTCATCTTGATCTTGCTGCTGCAATAAATTGGCAACCGGATGGTAGCCGGCAGTAACATCAGGGGTAAAGTGGTACGCTGGTTTCTCCCCAGTACCCAATACCTTTTCAGCAATTATTTTACGATCTATCGCATAAGATAATGCTTTACGTACGCGAATATCATTAGTTGGTGCGCGTTGCGTATTAAAAGCATAATAATAGGTACCTAGCTGATCGGGCGTATAAACTTGGTCAGGAATATCTTTTAACAACTTCTGATATAAATTCTTTGGAAAGGACTCGGTAATATCAATATCACCCGCTTGATAACGTTTAGTGGCATTTGCTTCCTGATTAATTGGAATAAACGTCACCTTAGTCAGCACCGTATGCGCATGGTCCCAATAATACTCATTAGGCACCAAGACCAATTTCTCATTAACGACTCTATCTTGTAATTTAAATGCGCCGTTGCCAACCAAATTACCGATTTTAGTCCAGTCATTGCCATATTTTTCAACAACAGATTGGGGAACCGGGAATAGACTAAAGTTCGCCGTTAAACTTGGGAAATAAGGTACGGGTTTACTGAGTTTGACTTTTAAGGTGTGATTATTAATAGCACTCACCCCTAGCATATCGGCTGGCATTTTCCCCGCAATAATCTGCTGTGCATTCTCCATCCCCGCTAATTCAGCGAACCAGGCAAAAGGAGATAAACTTTTAGGGTCAACCAATCGACGCCAACTGTAAACAAAGTCCTGCGCAGTGACCGGTGCGCCGTTAGACCATTTAGCGTCTTTACGTAAGGTAAATATATAGGTTTGGTTATCTGCTGTTTGCCAGCTTAGCGCAACACCCGGAATTATTTGGCCCCGAGCATCCTGATTGACTAACCCCTCAAACAGGTCACGCGCGACCTGAGCCTCGATTAGCCCCACGGCTTTCATCGGATCAAGGGAAGCAGGCTCATCTTTAATATGCCGAACGATTTCTTGTTTTTCAGCCAGTATGGTACCCGCAGGGACATCAGCGGCATTTGCCGCGCCCAGCGCAGTGCCAACTAATGCGGCACACAATGCATAACGGAAATAGCGCATAATCGATAACCTTATCGTTGTTGTCCATATTAGCGAAAGCAGACTCTGGCTGCTCATAACGTTAATGACCCGCAGCGCTTGCCGACATACGGTATGCAGGCAATATTCAGCCCTGACCTTGGGTTTATCGTGCTCATAAATTTAGCGCATCATTATTTCTAGATCTATTTATTTAAAGTAAATCAAACAGTAAAGCGTCAACATCAACTCAACATGTTGTAGATATAAACTAGCAGATTAAACCCTATACTGACGACGATAAAATATAGCTCACGGCGGCAGCATCAAAAGTAAACTGCATTCAACAATACAATCAACAACTGACGTTAGCTTTTATGGTTCGCTTAACCATTGCCACCGAATCAAAAATAACTTATTGATTCAAAGAAATAATATTAGATGTTATGTTGAGGGTATTATGAATATGTTCAGGATAACAGAGAACATTATGACTCAATATCGGCCTCGTTCAGCACGAGGGAACCTGCTCACCCCAGGCCAATGCTACGGTCAATCGCTGTTAGGTGCACCGCTGCTTTACTTCCCTGCCCCCACATCTTCGGTTAACACCGGGTTGATTATCGCCGGCACCCATGGCGATGAAAGTGCGGCCATTGTTGCCCTTTCCTGCGCGTTACGCACTATTGCCCCGGAACAACAGCGCCATCATGTGATATTGGCAGTGAACCCGGATGGTTGCCAATTAGGGTTACGTGCTAATGCCAATGGTGTTGACCTTAATCGCAATTTCCCGGCAAAAAACTGGCAGCCAGGCGAGACGGTTTATCGCTGGAACAGTGCCGCTGATGCGCGTGATGTACGGTTATTGACGGGCGAACACGCAGGCTCAGAGCCGGAAACGCAGGCTTTATGCGCCTTAATTGAGCAACTTGCTCCACGTTGGGTCGTCTCATTCCATGAGCCGCTGGCTTGCATTGAAGACCCCGATAACTCCGCACTAGGATCACGCCTGGCAGCCAATTTCGCCTTGCCACTCGTTAGCAGTGTCGGTTACGCCACACCGGGGTCATTTGGTAGCTGGTGCGCTGATCGCAACTTGCCGTGTATCACCGCAGAATTACCGCCAATTTCCGCCGATGCGGCCAGTGAATGTTATCTGGCTGCATTGGTGGATTTACTCACGTTGGCGGATTAAACCGATAAATCGATCGCCCCTGTTGAGAAGTGCAACCCACCCTCAATATCCTGTTCCAACCATGTCGGGCCATCGAGATCAACAAACCGTGCCCCCGGTGCCAGCGGCAATGCCGCACGTATTGCGCGGGAAGTACACAACATGCAACCGAGCATAATGGCGAATCCCAGTGATTTTGCCTGCTCGGCTAGCAACAGCGCTTCGGTTAACCCCCCACTCTTGTCCAGTTTAATGTTTACCATGTCATAGCGGCCAACCAGACCGGCTAAATCCGCCCGCGTATGGCAGCTCTCATCAGCACAAATCGGCAACGGATGAATAAAATTCTGCAAACTGTCATCCTCACCGGCGGGCAGTGGTTGTTCCAACATTGCCACCCCTAAATCAGCCAATAACTGGCAGCGGGCGACCAACCCTTCAGTTTGCCAGGACTCATTGGCATCAACGATTAAGGTCACTTCCGGTGCGGCACTGCGGATCGCGACCAATCGCTCAGCAATGAGATGGTCATCAAGTTTTATTTTCAACAACCTGGCGCCAAGATGTGCCAATGCACTGGCACTGTAGGCCATTGCTTCCGGGGTGCCAATACTGACCGTTTGGGCCATAGAAATAGAGGAAATAGCCGTTGTCTGGCTCATATGCCACAAACTTTGCTGGCTCTGTAAACATTCCAACTGCCACAGTGCGCAATCCACCGCATTCCTGGCGGCCCCAGCGGGTAATAGTGGCTGTAAATCCTGCCGTGAAATACCATTTTCTATGGCATTAACAACCGAGGCGAGCTGTGCCATCACCGATGCTTCACTTTCGCCATAATGTGGATATGGTGTACATTCACCGTAAGCAAGAGTGCCGTTTTCCTCAATCTCGACCACCACTACTTTGGCTTCTGTACGGCTACCACGGGAAATAACAAACGCGGAATGTAAAGGCCATGCCTCAGGGTAGAAACGCATTATTCTCAATTATGGCTCCTTGGCAGAATTCGGGCTTTGGCATCAGGCGTTAGAACCTAACGTAAGTAAAATCTCAATTATTTAGCAAATTTCTCATATCCAAGCCGCCATTGTTACCTTAAACTGAACTTCGTGTTACACATCTGTAAAAGGGATCAAATAATGACACAGACCGTACATTTTCAAGGCAATCCAGTCACTGTTGCAGGTCAACTGCCACAAGCTGGCGATAAAGCAAAAGACTTTACTTTGGTTGCGAAAGATTTATCTGATGTTGCCCTGAGCAACTTCGTTGGCAAACGTAAAGTCCTGAATATCTTCCCTAGTATTGATACCGGCGTTTGTGCCGCATCGGTACGTAAATTCAATCAACTGGCTGGCGAACTTGAGAACACTGTTGTTCTTTGTATCTCCTCTGACCTGCCATTTGCCCAATCACGCTTTTGCGGTGCTGAAGGCCTGAGCAACGTAATTACCTTATCAACGCTGCGTGGCGCTGATTTCAAACAAGCTTACGGTGTGGCCATTACTGAAGGCCCGTTGGCCGGTTTGACCGCGCGTGCGGTGGTGGTTCTGGATGGTAACGATAACGTTATCTACAGTGAGCTGGTTAATGAAATCACCACTGAACCAAACTATGATGCCGCGTTGGCAGCACTGAAGTAACCCGTTAAGTTTCGGTTAACTCAACCGGAGCATTAACTCAAAACGGCTGGCCCATTTGGGTACAGCCGTTTTTCATTACAAACCGTTTTATAGCAATGAATTGCTGTGTTGCTTACTCTTCTTCGCTTTCATCACTGACTGGCCGTTTGCTACTTAAACCATATTCGCGCAACTTGTTGGCAATCGCGGTGTGAGAGACACCAAGGCGCTTAGCCAATTTACGGGTACTGGGATAATTACGATAAAGGCGCGTCAACACTGAGCGCTCAAAGCGTTTGCTGATGTCATCAAGCGAACCATCAAGCACTTCATCACCTAGCACGGCTTCAACTTCAAACTCCGGCAGGATAATGTCCTGTGGCCGCAGTTCGAAACCATCCAATTGGGTCAGGGCGCGATAAATGGCATTTTTCAACTGTCGCACATTACCGGGCCACCCATAATTAGTCAGAAAACTGCTCAGCTCAGGTGCCAACTTCGGCCGAGGCACGCCTTGTTCGTCCGAGAAGCGGGCAACGAACAATTCGGTCAGTGGCATGATATCAGCCTGACGTTCACGCAATGGTGGCAAGGTGATAGTGAGCACATTAAGGCGATAATAGAGATCCTCGCGGAATTCGCCGCGCTGAACCAACTCCACCAGATTCTTTTGGGTGGCGCAAATAACCCGAACATCAACATGCACTTCATGTTCTTCCCCGACACGGCGGAAGGTGCCATCGTTTAGGAATCGCAACAGTTTGATTTGCATGCGCGGCGACATTTCGCCGATTTCATCCAGTAGCACCGAGCCACCATTCGCCTGCTCAAAGAAGCCTTTTTTACCTTCGATAGCATTCGGGTAAGCCCCGGCCGCATAGCCGAATAGCTCGCTTTCTACCACATCGTCCGGCATTGACGCACAATTAAGGCCAAGGAAAGGCATTTTCCCGCGCGGGCTACGCAAGTGACAGGCGTGTGCCAAGAGATCTTTACCGGTACCGGTATCACCGACCAATAGCAAGGGAGCATCCAGCATCGCCAACTTACGGGCTTGCTCAAGCACTTGGCGCATCTTAACGCTGGTGGCAACAATCTGTTTAAACTCAGTATCATCGTTGACCGACAAGATTTGCAGTTGTTTGCCCATGCGTGCTGTGGATTTTAACATCACCACCGCACCCACTGTTTGGTTCTGCTGATCTTCGTCTTCAAGTTCAATGGGGGTGACCTCCATCAGGTAATCCTGATTGTTGATCAACACCCGTTCGGTATGAGGTGCGGTTGCCCCCTCTTCAAACCAACGGGCAAAGTTGTATCCCCCGAGTAAACTGCCCGCAGTTTTGTGGCGAATACGCTCCTCATGAAGGGAGAAAAGCTCACGGGCCGCAGGGTTGGCTAACTCAAGATTACCTCTTAAATCAATGGAGAATACCGGTTCTGGCATGGATTCAAGTAGCGCCCGTAGCGAGCGGTGCTCACGCTCAGAAGGCATAAAGGAGACGGTACGAACATCAGTGACCCCCTCGATGCGCCGAATATCCATCATTAGGGCACTGAATACACTGAAATCCAGTTGGGAAAAGTTCAGGTAAATACGGCCTATTGGATCAATTTCGATCCCCCGTAAATCAATGCTGCGTAAAACCAAGAGATCAAGTAACTCTCTGGTGAGACCGATTCGGTCTTCACAAAAAACTTCCAAACGCATCAGTATCGACCTTATATATGGCAGGTGCGGAGTCTCTGCCTATGATAATACCCTGTCCCCCCTTACTGATGAAGCAGTCTGTCAGCAAAAGTTGACAGGAATCGGGTTTTTACTGATTTTTTTCCTGGCCGATGCCATCAAGATAAGATTTTCCGCGTCTGCACACCCAAGATATAGCGGGTTATTATTATTTTAATGAATAATTTAGAATAATATAACGACTAACAGTATCAGCCCCTCGTCAAGGTGAGGTGACACTTTGCATTACATCGGCCAAGTGGCTATAGTATAGGTAGCCACATGACCGAGGAGGTTACATGAGAGCTTATCAACCTACCCCCACAACGAAAGCAGGGGCACTCTGGCGAGAAATTGGTTTGCCAGCCAGCCGTGGCACGGTATTAGTCGACAGCATCAAGCTGGGTTTTTCTGTCGATGTCATCGACAGTATCCATCTTTGGGCCTCTATGCCTAAATCTGAAATATTGCGCGCTACCGGTATTCCCAGCCGTAGCCTGACCCGCCGACGTACCCATGATGGCCGTTTTACACCAGAAGAGAGTGAGCGAATCGCGCGCTTCGTGCGGGTAATGGATGCCGCAGTTGACCTCTTCGGTGGTGATAAAGGCAAAGCTATCGTCTGGATGTCGACACCCATTAAGGGGCTTGGGCACCGCAGTCCTGACTCACTGCTGGAGACCGAAACCGGCGCGTTAGAAATCTGCGATTTAATTGGGCGGCTGGAACACGGTGTATTTTCATAGCTGAGTGCCCGGAAGGATAAAAGTGATATAGGGAAGGTGACATGGATAAGTACTCAATCACGCGCAACCAGACAGGGCAATACTTATGATGCTTTATCGCATCGTGATGCGCCGCTACCTGGCTTCAACCTGGACCGGTTATGGCGCTGAAATCTATGGTGGGCGCTGGAATCATAAAGGCCACGCCGCCATCTATTTAGCCAGTAGTGTGTCACTGGCGATGCTGGAAACACTGGTACATATTCAAGACAGCTCAACACTCAGCGAGTTTGAGTTATTCCAGATTGAGATTGATGACAGCAATATCATGCTGTTACAACCACAGGATTGGCCACTGGACTGGCGCAATGACCCCGCGCCTGCGGCTACGATGGATATCGGCACAGAATGGCTGGAATCAGAATCATCAATTGGATTGCTGGTCCCATCCACACTGGTGCCTTCAGAACATAATATGCTGGTCAATCCGCGCCACAAAGATTTTCAGGCCTGCTTGAGTACCGCCAAAGCACTCTCCTTTGCCTTCGATCCCCGATTGAAATAGTGGGCCGGCACTGAAACTTAACCCGTTACGGATTGGCTTTGTCTTTTTTGGGCAACGCATTTTTCAGTTGGCTAATCAACTGACGGCGGAAGTCTCCCAGCTTAGGTTTATCACCATCCAACCACGGGAGCGGGCGGCATAGCTCCATAGCTTTGATACCCAGTCGCGCTGTCAGTAGCCCCGCCCCAATCCCTTGCGCCGCACGAGTGGATAAACGCGCGGCCAAGTCTTGTGATAGCCAGTCCATACCCACTTCGCGTACCAATTCGGAAGCTCCGGCAAAGGCAATGTTCAGTAACACTAAGCGGAATAACCGAATGCGGCTGAAATATCCCAACTCGATACCATACAGAGCGGCAATACGATTAATCAGACGAATATTACGCCAGGCGATAAAAGCCATATCCACCAGCGCCAGAGGGCTGACCGCAATCATTAATGCGGATTCGGCAGCGTAGCGGCTAATTTCTGCCCGTGCCTGGTTATCCAGTGCCGGCTGCACCAGTTTGGCATATAATTCAACTACTTCACGATCGTTATGCGTCTCATGCGAGGACGCCTGCCAACGTTGCAGTGCCGGATGCCCTTGATCCAGTCCGGCCTGACGCGCCAGTTTTTCACAAAAGGCGCGCCCTTGCCCGATACCGTGACTCACCAAGAGTTCACGTGCGATATCCCGCTCTTCGGCCCGCTGGCGTAAACGGTATAAGCGCCGCCACTCCGTCAACACCGAGCCAATACCGGCCACGACAATCAGCCCACCGGCGGTCGTTGCTCCCAACGCAATCCAATCCTGCTGCTGCCAAGCCTGATTAACCCATTGCACTGACTGAGCAATCACACTGGCGCCAAAGAGTGCCAGTCCGGCTGTCACCATTTTGCGCCACAGACTGCGTTTAGGTTTCAGCGCAGCATTCACCAGCCCTTCCACCCGCCCCTCTTCATCTTCAGCATCGAGTTCAGGTGCCGCAGGATAGAAGTTCTCTGCGGTTTGTTGATCAAAAGCCTGTGCTGCTTTTAATACTGGTTCATCAAGGGGCTGCAAAGGTTGTTCAAAATCTATCCGTGGTTTCAACGGCTCACTCATCGCAACTTATCTCCCAATAAGAACTCCATCACTGCATCCAGCCGAATATGGGGCAATGGGCTATCAACATTCACCGCTTGTGGACGAAATTCATCGAAATGAAAACCCTGCTGCTGCCAAAATGCCGGGCCAGGCAAACGCGCTGGGACATCCCCTGGGAATACCGTCAGCGGTACACCATCCAGCAAACGATGACCACGCAATGCCGGGATTTTTTGCCCCTGATGTTCAACCATGCCACTTTCTGTCGCCTGTACCGATGCCAACCCTACGCAATCCATGCTGATCCCTTCAAAAGCGGCATTTTGCCAGGCCTCCTGCACCAATTGCTGGAGTAACGACACCAGGTTTGCGTGTTGATCTGCCGTCACGTGATCCGCTTTAGTTGCCGCAAACATCAGCTTATCGATACACGGCGAGAATAAGCGGCGGAATAACGTGCGTTTCCCGTAATGAAAACTTTGCATTAATTGTGTCAAAGCCAGGCGCATATCATTAAATGCCTGCGGCCCGCTGTTCAAGGGTTGCAGGCAATCCACCAGCACAATTTGCCGATCAAATCGGACAAAATGCTCTTTATAAAAACCTTTCACAACCGAGTTACAGTAGTAGTTAAAACGGGTACGTAGCATGCCCAAATTGGAGTGTTTATCCGCCTGAGCCAGTCGCGATTCACTCAGTTCATTCACCTCCGGCCACGGGAAAAACTGTAATGCAGGTGCACCGGCCATATCCCCAGGCAGGACAAACCGCCCCGGTTGAATGAAATGCAAGCCTTCATTCTTACAGCGAATAAGATAATCGGTATAGGCCTGCGCGATAGCCGCTAGCTGGTTTTCGTCTGCGGGTGCCAACGGATCACACTGCTGACATAATGCCAGCCACGGTTTGGCCCACTGTGCGCGATCCCCTTGTAGCAAGCCAGCCATCTGGCGAGACCAGCTTAAATAGTCCTGTTCCAACATAGGCAGGTCCAGTAACCATTCACCGGGATAATCGACGATTTCCAAATAAAGTGTCGATGTCTCTTTAAAATGGCGCAAAAGCGAATCACCAGATCGAAAACGCAGTGCTAAGCGTATTTCACTGACACCACGGGTTGGGGTTGGCCAGTTTGGCGGAGTGCCATATAACGACGCCAGCCCTTCATCATAGGTAAAACGTTGAATACCCAAATCGCGCTGCGGTACCCGCTTTACGCCCAGTAGCCGATCTTCGCGCACAACAGAAAACAGCGGCATACGCGCACCGCTGTGGACATGAAGTAACTGATTCACTAACGAAGTGATAAAGGCGGTTTTCCCGCTGCGGCTCAAGCCGGTTACTGCTAAGCGGAGATGGCGATCCATCCCTCGATTAACCAAAGACGTGATCTCATTTTGCAGTCGTTTCATGCTTCTCCTTGGCAAATTGGCCCGCTGCTACCTGCATTGCACGTTTTAACATCGGTTCCAGTAGCATCAGCAGCAACCAACGCAGGGGCTTACGGCTCACACTCTTTACTATTAAGCCCGCAGCACCGGCCGGTCCATAGGTCAATGCGACAGTAAACATCATTTTAACCAGCGTTGTTAATACTACACCTGCGCGTGAACGGGTGGGATCATTGTTCATCTTTTGCCCTCTGGCAGGCCATATTGATAAATAACAACATCTCTTGATCTATGGGCAACCGCCCAGGGATCAATCATTGTCTGGTAGCACTATAACTGTCTGTTAACCCTACAACTGACGAAAACGGCTCTGGACACCGAAAGTCTCAGAGGTGACATAGCGCTCTACCTGACGCAAGCGCTGCTCACCAGCCCCCAACTCAAATTCTAGCTGATCCAGAAGCTGGCGGGGCGTGGCTTCATGCTGGTCACTAAAACTGGCTGCGGGTGCCGGTTCCAACATAAAAGTCAGTACGATATAAGCCGCGATAGTGAAAACAAACAAACCAAAGAACAGAGATAACACCACCATCACCCGAATCAATCGCACCGGAATATCAAAATAGTGGGCCAGACCGGCACATACGCCCTTAATCATGCCCTCTTCCGGTACCCGATACAGCTTTTTGCCACTCAACATCGTATTTTTAAAAACATCGCCCATTATGACTGTCTCCAGTTCGGATGTTGTGCATCAAGAATTTCTTCTAATGTCTGAATACGTTCGCGCATCCGGCGAGCATCATCAGTTAACTGTGATAAGCGCTGCATATCCTGATGGCTAAGCTGAGCGCCACTTTGCTGGCGATTGCTGTAATGCAGCCATAACCAGATAGGTGCGACAAACAGCACAAAAATGGTCAGTGGTATGGCAAGAAACAGGATACTCATTCGTTCCCCTTAATCATCTGGCGGGTATTCGCATTTTAATTATGGCAGGCCGCTTTATTCCCAACGGCCTGCCCGGTATATATTCGCTACTAACGCGATGAGTCAGCGTAAAAGTCATGGCTTACGGCCGTGGACCAACTCCCTTACTCGGCCGAATTCATTTTCGCTTTCAGCGCGGCCAACTGGTTACTGATTTCATCATCGGCTTTCAGTTCGGCAAATTGGCTTTCCAGCGACTTTTGTTTGCCGATCCCCACAGTTTCAGCCTCAGCTTCCATATGATCAATACGGCGCTCAAATTGCTCAAAACGCGCCATAGCTTCGTCGAGTTTTCCGCTATCGAGTTGGCGGCGCACATCACGAGATGACGCAGCCGCCTGATGGCGCAAGGTCAGCGCCTGCTGTCTGGCACGGGTTTCGGTTAACTTACTTTCCAACTCGCTAATTTCATGTTTCATACGGCTCAGTGTTTCTTCCACTGTGGCCACTTCGCGGGTCAGTGTATCAATCAATGCAGCAACTTTTTGTTTTTCAATCAGTGCCGCGCGGGCTAAATCTTCTTTATCTTTACGCAGAGCCAGCTCGGCTTTCTCCTGCCACTCTTGCTGCTGACTTTCGCTGTGATCGATACGGCGCAACAACTGTTTTTTCTCCGCTAATGCTCGAGCGGATGTTGAGCGAATCTCTACCAGAGTATCTTCCATTTCCTGAATCATCAGGCGCACTAATTTTTGCGGGTCTTCTGCTTTATCCAGCAATGTATTGATGTTGGCATTCACGATATCGGCAAAGCGTGAAAAAATACCCATAATTTATATCCTCTTTGACTTAATGGCTTTCTGAAATAGTGGCGTCTGATTGCACCCATTCGCCTAACTCTGTTGGAATAACTATTATCAAGAGTCGTGCCAACTTTTTATGCGTTTTAATAAGTTGAAAAGTAACAAAAAAATATTTTATGCTTAAATTAAGATAGAATGTAAAGTGAGTATTTTAACCAACTATTGGCGAATTTCATCATGAGCGAGCAATTAGAAAACCTGTTAGGCGAAGCAAACTCTTTTGTTGAAGTGCTGGAACAAGTTTCCGGGCTGGCAAAGTTGAATAAGCCGGTATTGGTGATTGGTGAACGGGGCACCGGTAAGGAGCTGATTGCGCACCGGTTACATTATTTATCAAACCGTTGGCAAGGGCCGTTCATCTCACTTAACTGTGCCGCGTTGAATGAAAACTTACTCGACTCAGAATTGTTTGGTCATGAAGCGGGGGCGTTTACCGGTGCGCAGAAGCGCCATTTAGGGCGTTTTGAACGCGCGGATGGGGGTACGCTCTTTTTGGATGAACTGGCAACAGCACCTATGTTAGTACAGGAAAAATTACTGCGTGTGATTGAGTATGGTCATCTGGAGCGCGTTGGCGGCAGTCAGCCGTTGCAAGTGGATGTCCGGCTGGTTTGTGCTACCAATGACAATTTACCCGCTTTAGCGCAGGCAGGTAAATTCCGCGCCGATCTGCTGGACAGGCTCGCCTTTGATGTAGTGCAACTACCACCGTTACGTGAACGTCAGCAAGATATCATGTTACTCGCTGAACACTTTGCCATCCAGATGTGCCGAGAGTTAGGTTTACCGCTGTTTCCGGGCTTCACCTCTGCAGCAAAAGCGCAATTACTGCAATACCGCTGGCCGGGCAATGTCCGTGAGTTAAAAAATGTGGTTGAGCGCTCAGTCTATCGCCATGGCAGCAGCAGTCAGCCACTGGATAATATTATTATTAATCCTTTTGCTACACGGCCAAGCACAGATAATCAGGTTTCCAATAACACCGATGCAACGACTGACGAATTATCTCCCCTGCTGCCAGCGTTACCCGTCGATCTTAAACTGTGGTTGCATAACAGTGAACATCAGATGCTCAAATTAGCCTTAGAACAAGCACGTTTTAATCAACGTAGGGCGGCGGGTTTATTAGGATTAACCTATCATCAGTTACGTGGCATGCTAAAAAAACATGCAATATTAACAAATGACAATGATCAGGAATAACTACCCTATTCAGGCCCGATCAGGTTTATATGAATATACAGACCTGATCGGCATTTAATTAACACCTTCCAATCCTCGTAGATATTTATCCTTTACACAAGCATTTATTGGCATGCCAATTAAATAAGCAGCTTGTGCAAAACTGGATAAACCCAGCGAAGAATTGCCATTAATTCTATCCTCAGCAATAGTGCCATACCACCCCCCCTCTATTTTTACGCCAATAGCATTAAACGTACTATTGGTTGATTCCGATGGCCGCCACATTATACTGGCATTGTAACCTTGTATTGACTTATTATATATCATAGTGCCACTGTCTTTTTCACACTGTTTTTTCATTTCAGTTTCCGAGAATGCAGCACTATGAAATAAAACAGAAAGCAAAAGCATCAATTTAATATACAGTCTCATTGTAGACATCCTATATTCAAAGAAGGATAACAAACTTAAACATTCCCTTTGTTTTGATATTATTCAAAGCCAGAGTCCGTTTAAACTCAGAGTGTTCCATTGCCAAGCCAAAACAGGCTCTGATCATCGGTCTAATACCTGATCTTAACATCCAAATACGTGCTAACCTTAAGGTCGGCCTGGTAAAGTAAGCGCTGTCATACGGTTGATTATTCGCAGTAGAACGCGTTTGTCTAAACCGCGGGTTAAGTAATGGTCCATTAGTGTGGACACTACCCCGAAATAGATAATATTGCGTTACTGTAGCTATTTGAGCAGGTTCTATTCTTCGATGCGCCATCCATTCTGATAAATGAGCGGTGTAACGAAGAATCCGCAGAATTTCACCATGAAGTTCAAACCCATGGCGTAATAATAAGTAATCCAGTGTTTGTTCAGCACTATACATATTATCTGTCGCCCTAATCTGATAAATATTGACTTGAGTATTGGTTTCTCCTCGTTCATCCATATGCTGTAGAACGCGCTCAGCATATTCGTAAGCAAATAGTCTATTGGATGTTGTAGAAATAAATGCACTATCGCCATAATCACTTTCAGCACTACGACAACTTCTACCACTCAGATGCTCAATAATATCATCATTAGTGCCAGATGAATAAAAACCGTTATCAAATATCTCACCATAATCTCGCGTATCAACACGCCAAAGGATATCTGGTGGTTTAGCCCAACCCTTGAAATTAATCACACAAAAAATAAAAAGTGAAATTATTACACTGAATTTGATCATAATATCCTCGGTAATAGATACAAATGTAATGCATTATTAATTCATCCATGAATGAATATAGCAATTATAATATTTAAGTCGTAGTCCAAAAAATCTGACTACATACATGATAAATATAATTACCACTTAGAATGGCATCATAATTGCTCTTCAATACTCAGAAGTTACGAGAGAAAATCAAAGACGACAGGCAAAAAAAAAGCCAGCACCCGAGCTGGCTTAAAAAACACTGGAAGCAATGTGAGCAATGTCGTGCTTTCCTGTCTAAAGCCAGAAGCTATTGGCCTTATCCTGAAGAGCAAAATGATGATAATGGTTCTCAATAGCACTTGCAAACACTTTGTTGAGAATTTTTCTCATTCCCATACTAATTCTGATGGAATTATGTTCACTTACCGAGTCAAATATGGCTACCACAGACAATTGCCCTCACAACTTCCTACCGTATAAACAACAATTTGCTGTTTATTCACCTCAATTGCTGCAACAACCAGCAGACGGTGCAGTTGTTTTGCTCAATGGATTGGGAGGCGTGTCAGATTACGGTACACTATGAGTATTGCTTACTTACTGCGAAGCGTTTATGCGTGTTTTACTTATTTGGTTGCTGTCGTTGTCTTGCCTTGCGACATCAGCGCTGGCGCAACCCGCCCCAGCGCCCCAGCCCGATCAACCGCTGCCGGATATCCGCCAACGCGGTTTCGTCTATTGTGTCAGCGGGATACTAAATACCTTTAACCCGCAAATGGCCAGTAGCGGGTTAACTATCGATACTCTGGCAGCACAACTTTATGATCGCCTGCTGGACGTTGACCCTTATACCTACCGTTTAATTCCTGAATTAGCTGAAAGTTGGCAAGTGCTGGATAACGGTGCCACGTATCGTTTTCATTTACGAAAAGACGTTCCCTTCCAGACCACCCATTGGTTTACCCCAACCCGGATGATGAACGCAGATGATGTGATATTCAGCTTTCAGCGGGTATTTGACTCACAGCACCCCTATCATAATGTTAATGGTGGCGAGTATCCCTACTTCGACAGTTTGCAATTTGCTGACTCAGTGCAAAGTGTCAAAAAACTGGATGACTATACAGTTGAGTTTAAGCTGAAAGCGCCCGATGCCTCATTCCTCTGGCATCTGGCTACCCATTATGCCCCGGTACTTTCTGCCGAATATGCCGATGTGCTGGCCCAAAAAGGCCGCCAGGAACAGATCGATCGGGAACCTGTCGGGACTGGTCCCTTCTTGTTGAACGAATATCGCTCTGGGCAATATATTCGTTTGTTCCGTAACAGTAACTATTGGAAAGGCTTACCACGCATGCCTCAGGTGGTCATTGACTTAGGCGTGGGGGGAACCGGGCGTTTATCCAAATTATTGACCGGCGAATGTGATGTGTTGGCCTATCCGGCTGCTAGCCAGTTATCTATCTTACGTGATGACCCGCGCCTGCGCCTGACACTGCGCCCAGGGATGAATGTGGCCTATCTGGCGTTCAATACCCGTAAACCGCCGCTCAACGATCAGCGGGTGCGGCAGGCGATTGCATTATCGATTAACAACCAACGATTGATGCAGTCAATCTATTACGGCACGGCTGAAACCGCAGCGTCTATTTTACCCCGCGCATCATGGGCTTATGACAATCAGGCTCAAGTAACCGAATATAATCCAGAAAAAGCTAAAGATATTTTAAAACAGCTTGGCCTGACTAAATTGCAACTCAATCTATGGGTACCAACTGCCTCGCAATCTTATAACCCCAGCCCATTAAAGACAGCAGAACTGATTCAGGCTGATTTGGCCCAGGTGGGGATTACGGTCAATATCGTGCCGGTCGAAGGCCGATTCCAAGAGGCACGGCTGATGGAGATGAACCATGATCTGACGCTGACGGGTTGGTCGACAGACAGTAATGACCCGGACAGTTTCTTCCGCCCACTATTAAGCTGTGCGGCAATCCGTTCGCAAACAAACTATGCTCATTGGTGTGATCCGGCGTTTGATGAACTGCTGCAAAAAGCATTACGTTCACAGCAATTATCCGCGCGTATTGAATATTATCAGCAAGCCCAGCGTATTTTAGAGCAACAATTGCCACTGTTGCCATTAGCATCTTCATTACGGTTGCAGGCATACCGTTATGACATTAAAGGTTTGGTATTAAGCCCGTTTGGCAATTCTTCTTTTGCTGGCGTGTTCCGCGAGAGCGATGAGGGCAAAAAACCATGATTATCTTTACGTTACGGCGCTTATTACTGTTAGTGATAACATTATTTATGTTGTCACTGGTCAGTTTTAGTCTGAGCTATTTTACCCCTCATGCACCGTTAAATGGTGCATCCTTGCCTGATGCTTACCGCTTCTATTTTAGTAGCTTACTTCAGTGGGATTTTGGGGTTTCTAGCATCAATGGTCAGCCAATTAGTGAGCAATTGCGTGAAGCCTTCCCTGCCACCATGGAATTATGTGTGCTGGCCTTTACACTGGCGTTATTTGTCGGCATTCCGTTGGGCATTATTGCCGGTGTAATGCGTGGTAAATGGGCTGATATCGCCATCAGTTCTATCGCATTACTCGGTTTCTCAATTCCTGTTTTCTGGTTGGCACTGTTGCTGATGCTGTTCTTTTCGCTGCATTTAGGTTGGTTGCCAGTTTCTGGTCGGTTTGACCTGTTATATCAGGTCAAACCGGTCACTGGTCTGGCTCTGGTCGATGCATGGCTATCCCCCTCACCGTATCGCAAAGAGATGATGCTCAGTGCTGTGCAGCATATGATCCTACCCATCACCGCACTGGCGGTGGCCCCAACGACCGAAGTCATTCGTCTGATGCGCACCAGTACCGATGATGTTATCGGGCAAAACTACATTAAAGCGGCGGCCACTCGCGGCTTATCGCGTTTTACCATTATTCGCCGTCATGTGTTGCATAATGCCTTGCCCCCGATCATTCCGAAACTGGGGCTACAGTTCTCCACCATGCTGACGTTAGCGATGATAACCGAAGTGGTATTTAACTGGCCGGGGTTGGGCCGTTGGCTGATTAACGCCATTCGCCAGCAAGATTACGCTGCGATTTCTGCAGGTGTGATGGTGGTTGGGTCGTTGGTTATCGTCATTAATGTCCTGTCAGATATTCTGGGCGCAATGATGACACCGTTAAAGCATAAGGAATGGTATGCCCTTCGATAATGTCTACCGTGAGAAGAAAATGCCCAGTCCGCTGCTGTATACCTGGCGGCTTTTCTATGGCGATGCCTTGGCAATGGTGGGCTTCTACGGCGTCCTCGCCCTATTAGTGCTTTGTGTGTTGGGCAATACACTTGCCCCCTATGCCCTTGACCAACAGTTTTTGGGCTACCAACTGCTCCCGCCCTCTTGGTCACGCTATGGCAACGTTTCGTTCTTCCTTGGCACTGATGATCTTGGCCGCGATATTTTAAGCCGATTATTGGCAGGAACCGCATCGACTTATGGTTCTGCGCTGTTGGTAACCCTTGCTGCGGCGCTGTGTGGCGTGGTGCTCGGTGTATTTGCCGGTATCACTCACGGCTTTCGTTCCGCTATTCTTAATCATGTGCTGGATACCCTGCTCTCTATCCCGTCTCTGCTGCTGGCCATCATTGTGGTCGCCTTTGTCGGGCCGAGTTTAGAACATGCCATGTTCGCCGTTTGGCTGGCACTGTTACCTCGAATGGTACGAACCATTTATAGCGCCGTACATGATGAGTTGGATAAAGAATATGTTATTGCCGCCCGTTTAGACGGCGCGTCCACCCCTCATATTCTGGCTTATGCTATTTTCCCCAATATTGCGGCTGTGCTGGTCACTGAATTTACCCGTGCGCTGTCAATGGCAATCCTGGATATTGCCGCATTGGGCTTTTTGGATTTAGGTGCGCAATTGCCCTCACCGGAGTGGGGTGCGATGTTGGGGGACTCACTTGATTTAGTCTATGTCGCCCCGTGGACCGTGATGTTGCCGGGTGGCGCAATTTTAGTCAGCGTACTGCTGGTTAACCTGTTGGGCGATGGCATGCGCCGGGCAATTAATTCGGGGGTGGAATAATGCCGTTACTTGATATTCGTAACCTCACCATTGAATTTATGACCTCTGAAGGGATGGTCAAAGCGGTTGATCGCATCAGTATTACCCTGACTGAGGGTGAAGTCCGTGGCCTGGTGGGTGAGTCAGGTTCTGGTAAGAGTTTAATCGCCAAAGCTATCTGTGGCGTCAGTAAAGATAACTGGCGTATTACCGCTGACCGTTTTCGCTTTGACGATATCGATCTGTTGCAATTGACGCCACGCGAACGACGTAAGGTGATCGGCCATAATATCTCGATGATTTTTCAGGAACCGCAGTCCTGTTTGGATCCCTCAGAAAGTATTGGTCAGCAATTGATACAAGCGATACCGGGCTGGACGTATAAAGGGCGCTGGTGGCAGCGTTTTCATTGGCGCAAACGGCGGGCAATAGAATTACTGCACCGTGTGGGGATTAAAGATCACTCAGATATTATGCGCAGTTATCCCTATGAACTGACCGAAGGCGAATGCCAAAAGGTGATGATTGCTATTGCACTGGCAAATCAACCTCGGTTGCTCATTGCCGATGAACCCACCAATGCCATGGAGCCCACGACTCAGGCACAAATTTTCCGTCTGCTGGCGCGACTTAATCAGAATAACAACACCACTATTTTGTTAATAAGCCATGACTTGCAGATGATGAGCAAATGGGCAAATCGGGTTAATGTGCTCTATTGCGGCCAAACAGTGGAAAGTGCCGTTTGCGAAGACCTGCTGGCCGCGCCCCACCACCCTTATACTCAGGCGCTGATCCGTGCAATGCCTGATTTTGGCCGCTCTCTGCCACATAAAAGTCGCTTAAATACGTTGCCTGGCGCTATTCCATCACTGGAGCACTTGCCCGTTGGCTGTCGCCTTGGGCCTCGCTGCCCTTATGCGCAGAAAACCTGTATTGAAACACCGCGCTTGCGGCTGGTAAAAAACCACGCCTTTGCCTGCCACTTCCCGTTAAATCTGGAGGAACAATAATGGCAGAGACTCTGCTCGAAGTCCGTAATCTGAGTAAAACCTTCCGCTACCGTACTGGGCTATTTCGCCGTCAGCATGTGGAAGCGGTTAAATCGGTCAGTTTTACTTTACGCGAAGGCCAGACACTGGCGGTTATTGGCGAGAACGGTTCAGGTAAATCCACCTTGGCAAAAATGCTATCGGGTATGATTGAACCAACTGATGGCGAATTGCTGATTGACGATCATCGCCTGTCCTACGGTGATTATGCTTATCGCAGCCAGCGTATTCGTATGATCTTTCAGGATCCGAGCACCTCGCTTAACCCTCGTCAACGCATCGGCCAACTGTTGGATGCACCACTGAAGTTGAACACGGATTTAGACGCAGTGGCTCGTGAGCAACGTATCTATCAGACGTTGCGGCAGGTGGGATTACTACCTGATCATGCTAACTATTATCCGCATATGTTGGCGTCCGGCCAAAAGCAGCGTATCGCACTGGCACGCGCACTTATCCTGCAACCTAAAGTGATTGTTGCCGATGAAGCCCTGGCGTCTTTAGATATGTCCATGCGCTCACAGATTATTAATCTGATGCTGGAATTACAGGAAAAGCATGGCATATCTTATATTTATGTCACCCAGCACTTAGGCATGATGAAACATATCAGCGATCAAGTGATTGTGATGCATGAAGGGGAAGTGGTGGAGCGTGGCAGCACGGCCGAGGTGTTGGCATCCCCGCTGCATGATCTGACTAAGCGCCTGATTTCTAGCCACTTTGGTGAGGCTTTAACTGCTGATGCCTGGCGGCGGGACTCAGGCCATTTCTAAGCGGATTTTCTGCCCGGTAATTTCCCTCACGATACCCCACTCCGCGCTCATTTCAGCGCGGATTTTCCTGCTTCTTTAGTCATTAATTCGCTAACGTAACAACATTTTTGTTATATATAATAATATGTTATTACTTTTTGTTATGGATTATGGTTTAACATTATTTTATCTCGCAAACTCAATCAGCAATGATATCCACTGTGTACATTCCATAAAACAACAGGATATCTTGCCGATGTTGATACCGACTACCTTGCCATGCTCCCGGTCCGATACCGCACTACCCACCCTTGTCGCTGATTCGCTCCCGGTTTATAGCCAAATGATGCTTAAAACCTCGTTATCGTTAACCTGGGCGCGTTGCTGCCCCTAACGGAGGTCATCATGGTGCAATTTCGACAACAGGATCATGCCCATTGGTATCATGAAACTCAACGCAGCGGTAACCCAGAGATCTATGCCGCCCCCGTCACCGACGAGCACTACAGTGCTAATGGTTGTAATAATGACAATCTGCTAAATAGAGATAACATTGTTGTACGGGATATATTTTTGCTCGGTTTAGCTGACACAATTCCCGCCGGATTAGATGGCCCCTTACGCCAGCATGCGGCTATTCTCTCCGCCTCAGATGCGATGTATCAGGCACTTTTCCCGCTCACTGTCGAGATAGACCGAGACAATACATTTTCGTTATATGACCGCTTAAGTAGTGCACTGACCGTGGCTCAGGTTACTGGCGTTCAGCGGTTATGTAGCCACTATGCCACCCGACTAACCCCTCTTTCCAGCCCGGACGCATCGCGGGAAAGTAATATGCGGCTGACACAAATAACCCAATATGCCCGTCAACTGGCCAGCCAACCGACATTAATTGATAAACATGCTTTGCAACAGTTAGCGGATGTGGGGTTAACCGATGCAGACATTATCGTTTTATCGCAGATTATTGGTTTTGTTGGTTATCAAGCCCGAGTGGTGGCGGCTCTTTCTGCGTTAGCAGGATATCCGACGGTAATACTGCCCGGTTTCCCGCGCATGGAAGATGCTCCCGCAGGCTTGATAGCGCCATCTGTGGCGCAATGGCGAGGTTGGTTACCCTCAAAGGCAACCAATGGGGCCATTTCATCTGAGCCATCGGCAGATGAAGCAGAGATAACCCTCAGTGCGTTGCTGCAACATCATCAACAAAGCCTGATCGCTTATAGCAGCATTATCACCCGGCAACATCGCCCTCAACAACCTGATTGGCTGGCATTGGTCGCGTTGGTGACGGCTCGCATCAATGGTAGCCGCTACTGTCTGGCCATCAACAAACACCAATTGCAACAAGTCAGCCATAATGCCTTGTTGATTGAGGCACTTGAGTTGGGGATTGAGAATGCTTTAGCGACTCAATCTGATGACCCAACTACTCACCCACTTATCTATGCTGTAGCCGAGCTGACCCGTGCACCGGAACGCTTTAGCCATCAACATATCAGCCCACTGCTGGCCTTGGGTGTCAGTAATCAGCAGATAGTGCGTATCATCTTCGACACCGCCGCAGCCGGATGGACCAACCGGTTAAGACAAACGCTGGGGCAAGCCGTTTGATACTCGTCAGCAACTGCGGATTGCAGCGTTTTAGTGGGTCGCCAACCACGTTTTAGCAACATCAAAAAAGTGCTGGGCCAGCGGTGTTACGCGCTCTGGTTCAGCCACTACGACAGCGGCATGCCGACTCATCTTCCCAATATCCACCGGCCGCCGTTGCAGGTCGGGTGACATATCCTCAAGTAGACTCCCTTGTGGGAACAAGCCACAGCCTAAACCGACAAAGATGCCTTGTAATAACTGAAAGATAGACGTGCTTTCCAGCCGCACATGCAGCGACAAACCGGCCTCACGAAAACTGTTATCCAGATAACGGCGGAAGTAACGGCTGGGTTCAGCCAGGCAGAGCGGCAGTTGTGCCACATGGGTCAGTGTCAGTGGCTCAGTCCCCGTCAAATTGGGGAAATGTTCGGGGTGAAACACCACGTCAATGCCCCCGTCAACCAGCGGTTGCACCTGAAAATGCAACTCACTCAAGGTGGTCAATTCAAAAAAACCAATGCCCACATCGACCGAGTGACCGGTTAAAGCCTCTAGCAATTGATCAGCACTTAACACTGAAACGCGGTAATCCAGATGAGGATAGCGTTCACTGGCACTTTTAAGTAAAAGCGCCAACGAGATACTGCATTGTGGTACGACACCAATACGCAGTGTGCCGTTTAAACCATGTTTAAGGGATTCAACCTCTAACTTTAGCCCTTGATAGACAGAGACAATCTCTCTGGCCCAGGCCAATACGCGCTCACCTTCGGCGGTAAATCCTTCGAAATTATTGCCCCGATTTATCAGTGCCACCCCCAGTTCTCGCTCCAGGTTTTTCAGGCGCATCGACAATGTTGGTTGGCTGACAAAGCTGGCTTCCGCCGCACGACCAAAATGACGCTCACGCTCCAGATTACAAAGATAGACCAGTTGTTTGATATCCATACAGATACTCAGATTTTCATGATTTTATCCAGTATATCATCGCCCCTCAGCGGCGTGTTTTGCCATGGAGGCCTTTTTCGAGCGAAAAATTTACACAGCTATCCGATCCAGATCTCATTTCATCTCTCAACCAAGGTATTTCACTGATTAACATTTGAGCGCATTTTGGATAGTTTCGGGTTATTCATAATAAGCACAATATTGACTTGGTTATTCATTAACAACCAATCAGATTAACTGCAAATGACAAAAATAGCAGAATATATCACTAAACAAAATCAGCTCAGCTTTTAATCAAAACAAAAGTTTGCCAAACAGCGAAAACATAAACGTTAATACTGCATAACATTTGCAACATGGTTGCATTGCCCTGCCAGAGATATATGTAACAGATTATTACAAAACCCTTGTCTCGTTGACAAAGATAGTGAACATTAACCGCCGCTAAACATCTTATAACAACGCAAAAGGATGCCAATTCGCGCATTCACTTTTGTCTCTCCCGCCATTTATGGTCGGTAGTGAAAAACAGAGGTCCCCGTGTCAACAGCAAACAACAGTCAACAACCACCCAATAGTGAGCAACCTGAAAGCATCAGTATGAATGCGTTCAAGCAACCGAAAGCGTTTTACCTGATCTTCTCTATAGAGCTTTGGGAGCGCTTTGGTTATTACGGCCTGCAAGGGATCATGGCCGTCTATCTGGTAAAAATGCTCGGAATGAGCGAAGCCGATTCCATCACCTTGTTCTCATCCTTCAGTGCACTGGTCTATGGCTTTGTGGCCATCGGTGGCTGGTTAGGCGATAAAGTGCTCGGTGCTAAACGTGTTATTGTGCTCGGCGCATTAACGCTGGCTGTCGGTTATGCCATGATTGCTTATTCCGGTCATGATATTTTCTGGGTCTATCTGGGTATGGCGACCATTGCGGTCGGTAATGGTTTGTTCAAAGCCAACCCATCTTCTCTGCTGTCAACATGCTATAACAAAGATGATCCGCGTTTGGACGGTGCATTCACCATGTACTATATGTCCGTCAATATCGGTTCATTCTTCTCTATGCTGGCAACCCCATGGTTAGCCGCGAAATATGGCTGGAGCGTCGCATTCTCACTGAGCGTAGTGGGTATGTTGATTACGCTGGTGAACTTCTGGTTCTGCCGTAAATGGGTGAAAAACCAAGGTTCTAAACCTGACTTTGCGCCACTACAAGTTAAAAAACTGCTGATGGTGCTGGTGGGTGTGGTTGCACTGGTCACGCTGTCGAGTTGGTTGCTGCATAACCAGATAGTTGCACGTTGGGCGTTGGCGTTGGTATCTCTGGGTATCATCTGTATCTTTGCCAAAGAGACCTTCTCTCTGCATGGCACTGCCCGCCGCCGAATGATTGTTGCATTCTTACTGATGCTGGAAGCGGTGGTGTTCTTTGTACTGTATAGCCAAATGCCAACGTCGCTGAACTTCTTTGCTATCCATAACGTGGAACATTCAATCTTTGGTATTACCTTCGAACCTGAACAATATCAGGCGCTGAACCCGTTCTGGATCATGGTAGCCAGCCCAATACTGGCGGCTATCTATAATAAGATGGGTGACCGCCTGCCAATGCCACACAAGTTTGCGTTCGGTATGGTGCTCTGCTCAGCGGCCTTCCTGGTGCTACCATGGGGTGCCAGCTTCGCCAACGAACATGGCATTGTGTCCGTTAACTGGTTGATCCTGAGCTACGCATTGCAAAGTATCGGTGAGTTGATGATTTCGGGCCTGGGTCTGGCGATGGTTGCGCAGTTGGTACCTCAGCGCTTGATGGGCTTCATCATGGGTTCATGGTTCCTGACGACGGCAGCGGCGGCCCTCATTGCCGGTAAAGTGGCAGCATTAACCGCTGTGCCAAGTGATATTACTGATGCCCATGCATCACTGGCAATCTATAGCCATGTATTTATGCAAATTGGCATTGTCACTGCCATTATCGCAGTATTGATGATGCTCACTGCACCAAAACTGTATCGCATGACTCTCGCGCCAACAGAGAGTAATAAAGCGACCCCAGTAACCGCCGCATAATTGCCCGGCAGGATAAAGCACGCGTTCTGGGCGCTTTATCCTGCCAACTCCCACGTAAAACTCAGGCAGCCTGTCGTTTGGATACAATAAGTCCTAAATTCAATACTTATTTATCAGACCATACAGCCAACTGATAACCATCCGGGTCGGTAAAGTGAAAACGTCGCCCACCAGGGAAAGCAAAGGTAGCCAGCACAATGGTAGCCCCTGCCTCTGTTAACCGTTTTTGCGTCTGTTCAAGATCATCAGCATACAGAATGATTAACGGCCCGCCATTGGGCTGAACGTCACTCAGGGTGGTGAAGCCGCCGGTCAGTCGGCCATCGGTAAACTCACAATATCCTGGGCCATAGTCAGTAAAGCGCCAATTGAATACCTTGCCATAGAAATCCTTCGAGCGAGCAATATCACTGACGGCAAATTCTATGTTGTCGATTCTACTATCATTTCCCTGAATACCCATAAACGGCTCCTGTTTAAAATACCTGATTAATTCACTGATTCATCTTAAACATTTACTGAGATGATGAATATCACTCGCCTTATCAGTGATAACTTCATCACATTATTTGTGAGCAAAAAATAAACTATACTGATAACAGACCGCACAGCGTTAACCCCATTTTGAGCGATATCAGAATGAAACCCGTCTGTTATTTGCGGTCAATAACCGGCAAGGAGGTGATTTATGATAAACCATGTCTGGGGGCTTCTGACCCACCCTAGTCAGGAATTGCAGCAAATTAAACGCGAGGGAGAAAGTGTCCGCCATCTGTATGCCCACCACGTTTTGTTAATGGCTGCTATTCCCGTGATTTGTGCGTTTATCGGCACTACGCAAGTGGGCTGGAACTTTGGCGATGGTCAGGTCATAAAGCTGGCTCCCCTTACCGCTATCTATTCTGCCATCATTTTCTATGTTCTGATTTTGGCCGCCGTCGCACTCATGGGCCGAGTAATTTATTGGATGGCCCGCCGCTATGAGAGCCGGCCCAGTTGGCAAAGTTGTACCCTGTTCGCCGGTTATGCCGCAACGCCAATGTTTTTAGCTGGCGTTGTCGCCCTCTACCCGATTATCTGGTTGTGCTTACTGGTTGGAATCATTGCACTCTGCTATGCCGGCTACCTGATGTATCTGGGGATCCCCACTTTCTTAAATATTGACCGACAAGAAGGTTTTATCTTCTCAGGTTCCACCTTTGCCATCGGCGTGTTGGTATTAGAATTACTCCTTGGTCTTACGGTACTGTTGTGGGGTTACGGTTCACGGCTATTGTGACTCCCAAACCGCCTCTTGTTTACACCGCTCGCTGTAGCAGTTACGCCGAGCGGTGGCTGTACTGCATTGGATCTCGCTTGACTAATGCCGCTATCAGGCTTTTATAGTGATTAATGTCGTCCAGATCGCAATCTCTTACATCCACACGCAGGATAAGGTTGTACACTGAGTAAGACTGATGCAAACAAGGCGAAAAAAATGAAAAGGCTGACATTAAAAGAAATGACCGAAAGTGAGCAACGTGACGTCAAAACGCAACTCGACAGAGCCAGAATAAATTTAGGAAGGGCTTTAACCAACTCAGAACAAAATAAAGTAAGAGAAGAAGCAATAGATAAAATCATGAACGCTCGGGAACAAGTCGCCAAGTTAACCCGCGTAGAAAGAAAAACCAAAAAAACCGCACCAAGCACCACCACTTTTAGCTGGTCCGCATCGATCAGCACTCGTCCACCACGGTAACTGATTTCCACTGCCTAGTAATAATTGGCAGGGATTACCTACAGCGGTGGATACTCACTGCTGTAGGACAACATTCTATTTCTATTTTTATTTTGTAACTGATTTTATTTCCCGCACAATTATATTACACCGCTAGCTGTATTTTTCCCTCGTCTGCCTTAGGATTAAGGAAGCTTTTTTCTTTCAGTGCTTGATTAAGGAGTTTGTGATGAAATTGTTCTATAAACCCGGTGCCTGCTCTCTGTCTCCACATATCGTATTACGTGAAGCGGGGTTAGACTTCAGTATTGAAAGTGTCGATCTGGCGACCAAGATAACTGAGACGGGTGAAGACTATTTAAGCATCAATCCAAAAGGACAGGTCCCCGCGTTGGTACTGGATGATGGCAGCCTGCTCACTGAGGGTGTTGCTATCGTGCAATATCTGGCTGATCTTGTGCCTGATCGCCACCTGATTGCCCCGGCAGGAACCCTTTCCCGCTATCATGCCATTGAATGGTTAAACTTCGTTGCGACTGAATTGCATAAGGGCTTCAGCCCACTGTTTAACCCAAAAACACCAGATGAATATAAAGTGATCGCCCGTGAGCGGTTGGATAAACAATTCAGTTATGTAGACAGCGTATTAGCACAACATGATTATCTATTAGGTAAGAAATTCAGCGTAGCTGATGCCTATTTATTTACTGTCACTCGCTGGGCTAATGCCCTGAAACTTGATATTACGCAGCGCAGTAATTTGGATAAATATATGGCACGCGTGGCTGAACGGCCAGCTGTTAAAGCCGCGTTAGCAGCAGAAGACGTTAAGAAATAAGCTAGTTGATTAATTAGAGTGCCCCTGCATTAAGGGGCACTGTATAGCAGGGGTTATAACTTGATGGCAGAGAATTTACTGACAGGGTTAACAATTCCATCCTGAGCGGCCACAACCTGAAGTTCATACTCCCCCATCGCCTGCGTTTTCAGCATCACTTCATAGACTGCGGCAGTAACATGTTCCAATGCCTTATCCAGTACTTCACCTTTCAGCAGGTTCACCAGCAATAAACCACTGGTTAAATCACCGACACCAACCGGTTGGCGGGTACCAAAGTCCACCAGCGGGCGGCTGATATGCCATGCTTCATCCGCCGTAACTAATAACATTTCAAAGCAGTCAGCATGATACCCGGCGCGGCTTAGGTGCTTCACTAACACAACTTTTGGCCCTTGCGCACAAAGCTCACGAGCAACCTTAACGGCCTGTTCGACATTTTCAACCCGCACACCACTAAGCTGCTCCAGTTCAAGCAGGTTCGGCGCAATGATATCGCTGGCAGGTAAGGCTTCTTTACAAAAGAACTCAGCGACCCCAGGAGCGACGATACAACCTTTCTCTGGATGCCCCATGACGGGATCACAAAAATACCAGGCATTAGGGTTAGCTTGTTTTACGCGCGCAACCGCCGCCAGAATATGGCTACCTTGCTCAGGTGAACCAATATAACCGCTTAATACCGCATCACAATCTTTCAACCGATCGATATCGGCAATGCCTTGTACAATCTCAGTCAAATGGTTGGCAGGCATCACACAACCGGTCCAGTGACCGTATTGCGTATGGTTCGAAAACTGGACAGTATTCAATGGCCAAACATTGACCCCCATTCGGCGCATAGGAAATTCAGCAGCACTATTACCCGCATGGCCAAAAACAACGTGAGACTGAATCGAAAGTATATTTTTCATTGGAACGGCCTAAAGTTAAGGGCACCCATGCCCACTTTGTAATACAGTGCTGACCGGAATAAAGCATCAGCTAACAAAACATTAGCCAAAAAATAAGGGACATTTCTGCCCCTTATTTTATTTCATTCTTACAACCAGCTAATCAGGCAATAATGTTTTTTGCCACGACGCAATAAGGTATAGCGCCCAAACAGACGATCAGCATCGGTAAAGGTGTATTCTGGGTCTGCTTGCTTTTCACCATTAATGGCGACAGCATTAGAACCAATCATAGTACGCGCCTGCCCACGAGAAGGAACCAGCTCAGCATTAACCAATGCCTGTTGTAAATCAGCATCGCGACTCAGTTCAATTGTTGGCATGCCATCTTGTGCCAACTGGGCAAAGTCAGCTTCGGTCATCTCATTTAGATCACCGGAGAATAAGCTGGCAGTAATACGTTTTGCAGCAGCAAGGCCTTCTGCACCATGTACCATCCCAGTGACATTTTCGGCCAGAACGTATTGCGCCCGTGGCGCTTTACCACTATTTTTATCTTCGTCTTCCAGCGCGTTAATCTCTTCCATGCTCATGAAAGTAAAGAATTTCAGGAAGCGATAAACATCGGCATCTGCGGTATTAATCCAGAACTGGTAGAATTTATAAGGGCTGGTTTTCTTCGGATCCAGCCATACCGCGCCACCTTCGGTTTTACCAAATTTAGTACCGTCGGCTTTGGTAATTAATGGCACGGTCAGGCCATAAACTTGCTGCTGATGGAGGCGACGTGTTAAATCAATACCCGAGGTAATATTACCCCATTGATCAGAGCCGCCGATTTGCAGAGCCACACCGTGAGCTTTATTCAGGCAAGCGAAGTCATAAGCCTGTAGCAGGTTATATGAAAACTCAGTAAACGAAATACCGCTGTCATCGCGATTGAGGCGCTGTTTAACGGCTTCTTTATTGATCATCTGATTAACAGAGAAGTGCTTGCCAATATCCCGCAGGAAGGTCAGCACATTCATACCACCAAACCAATCGTAGTTGTTGGCCGCAATAGCACTGTTTTCACCACAATCAAAATCAAGGAATGGCGAAACCTGCCGGCGGATTTTCTCAACCCATTCGTTCACCGTATCTTCAGTATTCAGCTTGCGTTCGCTGGCTTTGAAACTTGGATCACCAATCATACCGGTAGCGCCACCGACCAGCGCCACGGGGCGATGCCCTGCCAGTTGGAAACGCTTCAGGCATAACAACGGAACCAGATGACCCAAATGCAAGCTGTCTGCGGTAGGATCGAAACCGCAATACAGTGAAATTGGCCCTTGCGCCAGTCTCTCTGCTAACGCGTCTTCATCCGTAACCTGGGCAACGAGGCCCCGCTCTTGCAATTGTTTAATCAGGTTGCTGCTGGTCATCAACGACTCCATTGTTTTTCACAAAAATTGTCTTTTACAAAAAATTATCTTTTACGAGGAAAAGAGGATTTATACCCAAAGAACATGGCGTTTCAGCCAGGCAGCAAGCGAATAAATCCCGATGAGCTTATCAAATAAGAAATAAGCGATTCGGGTGAAAAATCTGCTTGCAGTGGCCTCGCAGATGCGAGGCTCAGGGGTGGGCTGAGTAGCGAAAATAGCAAACACCCCTGCGGCTTCAAGTACGAAGGGTATAGAATAAAGCGCCCGTCACACGAGCGCTAGGCTTAACCACAATTATTTCATCGTTCTCAAGGGGCTAAACGGTCAATTTTCCATGCATCTGCTTGCCGTTGATAAATAAAACGGTCATGCAAGCGATGCTCTCCGCCCTGCCAGAACTCAACAGAATCAAATTTAACGCGGAATCCCCCCCAGAAACTGGGCAATGGCACGTCACCATGCTGGAACTTTTGCTTTAACTCGAGGAACTTACTTTCTAACACACCACGGGCAGAAATACGCGATGATTGCTGGGAGACCCAGGCACCAATCTGGCTATCTTTCGGGCGGGAACTGAAATACTTCAGCACTTCAAGGGTTGAAAGCCGCTCTGCGGTACCGAGGAAGATGACTTGCCGGTCTAACATATGCCAGGGAAATAACAGGCTGATATGTGGATTTTCCGCCAGTTGCTGCGCTTTTCGGCTACCTAAATTGGTATAGAACACCATGCCCTGATCATCATAATGCTTCAGTAGCACAATGCGCTGATAAGGTTGACCGCTGGCATCCACCGTTGCCACACACATTGCCGTCGGGT
This sequence comes from Yersinia sp. FDAARGOS_228, assembly GCF_002073315.2. Taxonomy (NCBI): domain Bacteria; kingdom Pseudomonadati; phylum Pseudomonadota; class Gammaproteobacteria; order Enterobacterales; family Yersiniaceae; genus Yersinia; species Yersinia sp. FDAARGOS_228. Next base: position 3,075,974 of record NZ_CP020409.2, on the reverse strand, counting down.
CAGGCAACCGAGCCTCACAGGCTTGTTTTAACCAACGCTCAAATAAATCCAGCGGGTTCTCGGTTAAATCACTGCGACGCAAACCGCCGCGAATATATTCGCGACGCAAATCTGCAACATCAAATTCATTTTTGTCAGTCATATAAGCTCTGTAACGCGCAGGAAAGCAGTGATCATTATTCTGCCCTCGCAGCGCAAGAATCACAATCACTCAGAGCGGACAACAGCCTGATTACTTGATCAAAACACAGTCATTGATAATGACTTTTTCATCACGCTCAACAAAAGCACTATTTCCTTTCGACCAGAAGTTATAATGGCCGTCGCTATATTTAGTACCGGAAGCCGCACGCACCTGAGGTAAGGTCAACTGTTTGCCATCTAACACCAAATTGACTTTATCTTGTCGGTTGTCCTGCATAACCGTCAGACGGGTGGTACCACACTGATAATGCAGCGTTTCACTTTTGGGCTGAACCAGACTGCATCCTGCCAACATCAATACTGCTGTTACGCCAAATACTGAAGTTGCAACAAATAAATGTTTCATTGTGTCGTCCTCGTTGATGGAATAAGGCACCGTACCCTATGGCAGCTTAACACCCTCAGCGTGACGATACAGGATAGACTGCTCCTAAAATGGTTTCGCAACTGGCTCCGGTCACTGATGGCAAATTACCCGGTTTACCTGACAACGTCCGAAATGCCAGCCAGGCAAACGCCAGTGCTTCCATATCATCGCCACTCACGCCAAAATCATCAGTCACACACACCTCCGTCCCCGGTAACAAGGTTGACATCCGTGACATCACCAAAGGGTTACGCGCCCCGCCGCCACACACCAGCAGCCGCTCACAGCCCCCCGCTAACTGAACCTGCTCAGCGATTGATACCGCGGTTAACTCAGCCAACGTTGCCTGAATATCTTCCGCTTTCAGCCCCGGCACTTTAGCCAGTTGTTTATCCAACCACCCGGCATTGAAATATTCGCGCCCGGTACTTTTCGGCGCTGGCTTGGCGAAATAGGGATCACTGAACATCAGCTCAAGTAGCGGCTGATTAACCTGCCCCGACAATGCCCAGCACGCATCTTTATCATAAGGTAAGGCACGGTTACGCCAGATCCAGGCATCCATCAACATATTCCCCGGCCCGGTATCAAACCCCCGCACCGGCAAATCGGGTAACAGCATAGATAAATTAGCAATGCCACCAATGTTAAGAATCATGCGCCGTTCTGTAGCATGGGCTAACAATGCATGATGGAACGCAGGTACCAAAGGCGCACCCTGCCCGCCATAAGCCATATCACGGCGGCGGAAATCCCCAACAGTAGCAATTTTTGTCAGTGCAGCAATGCGGTTGTTATCACCTAATTGCATTGTAAACGCCGGTTCACCGAGCGGTTCATGCCACACAGTCTGCCCGTGGCAACCGATGGCAGTAATGTCCTGTGCGCTAAGGCCTTCTTTCGCCAGTAACCCCTGCACCGCTTGTGCAAACAAGATACCCAATTGGGCATCAAGCTTACCCACTGCGGACAAGGTCGTAGTCTGGCCCTGACACATGCCGAGGATATCTTTTTTCAACTGTAACGGCATTGGATGACTATAGCTGGCCTGCTGGGCCACCATGCGCTCATCAATGGCAGCTAATACGACATCAACCCCATCCAGGCTGGTTCCTGACATCACTCCAATAAAACGGCCTGATTTCATAGCAATGACCTTATTCCCCATTAAAGGACAACATAGCAATAAGACTTTCCGCGAGCCAAGTCAGAATAAAAAATTAACACCCTGAAAAGATATACTTTTTTAAGTGTATACCGCTATAGGAGCCTGTCCTAAACTCGGTTTTTTATTTGTAGGAAAGGTCACATAAAAGTCGCTACTACTTACATTTTAATTTATCGCAACGATAATTCTTACTTTAAGAAAATTAAACTGCCGTTTAATATTGGTTGAAGTATAAAACGCTAAGCTTCGTACCCATTGATGACGGTCGAAAAATTAAGCAGATAGTTAAAAATAAGTAAGTAGTGAAATAAACATTTGGGTAAGCCATACTTTGTACAAATACCGGCCCGGAGCAAATACGGGCCATCAATGGACTGGATTGGGATATCCCTGGCATACTGAACCGTAATGCGGTTGTGCATCTTTAATAGGAGTTTTTATGATCAAGCCACTAATCGCCGTTGCTATTGCTGCGGTTACTCTGACAGGTTGTGCCAATAATAGCACCCTGTCTGGTGATGTATTCAGCGCATCTGAAGCCCGACAAGTGCAAACCGTGACTTACGGTACCTTACTGTCAGTACGCCCAGTAACTATTCAGGGTGGCGATGAGAACAATGTTATGGGTGCCATTGGCGGGGCTGTCTTGGGTGGTTTCCTTGGGAATACTGTTGGCGGTGGTACCGGTCGTAGTCTGGCGACAGCCGCAGGTGCGGTTGCTGGTGGTATGGCGGGGCAAGGTGTTCAGGGCGCAATGAACCGTACCGACGGCGTACAACTTGAAGTCCGTAAAGATGACGGTACAACCATCCTGGTGGTGCAAAAACAAGGCCCAACCCGCTTTAGTGTCGGCCAGCGTGTAATGCTAGCCAGCAACGGCAGCACAGTGACTGTTAGCCCACGTTAATAACGCTGCACTTATTGTTTTTATGTAAAAGCCAGAGTTCGTAATGAACTCTGGCTTTTTATTACTACAAATGTCTTTCTGCTGTGAATAGAGTCGTAAATCTTTATTATTACTTGCTTTGTAATTGGATAATATTTCTCTCAAGCTTATCAATCAGACCCGACAGTAATTCAATCTCGTCTGTTGAAATCCCCCCAAGAATTTCTTTGCGGGTGGAACATATGACTCCATCAACCTGCTCTATTATCGGTGAAGACTGCTCCGTCAGTTTTATCCTCTTCGCACGGCGATCATTTGCGCAGGTATGCCGTGTGATTAACCCTTTCTCCTCCAGTTGATCTAAGGTTCTAACCAATGATGGTTGTTCGATACCAATCGCTTTTGCCAGTTGAATTTGTGACTGTTCTGGCGGTAGACGATTAATGTTATGCAAGGTAACCCAATGCGTTTGAGTCAACTCCAGCGGCTTCAACCGATGGTCGATAAGTGCGCGCCAAACGCGAACTAATCGTGCTAAATCAGATCCTAATGTCGATTCCAATTGCCCCTCCTTTTAATTAGCGTGCTAGCATAACTCCCAGAGTCCCGTCTATTTTGGGTAATTAACATTAAAAACACAAATGTATATATACCGTCGATGCTAGGGTAATAGCAATAAATACGGCGAATAGTTTAGAAAAAATGATGTTTTTGCTAAAAATACCTATAAAGGATTAACCTTATGTATGTATCAGTGTTACCCGTAAATACACCGCTTACAGACTTGGTTTTAGGTGCCTCAATCTATTTTCCACCGCTGTTTAAGGCCGTTATGCTAGGTTTGGTGTTTTGGCTATTGATCCATCATGTCCTACGGAATTGGATCTACTCTGGTGACATCTGGCATCCAATATTAATGGATCTATCAATTTTTGTCATTGCGGTCAGCGTTTCTTTATGGATATTAGCCAGTTGGTAAATTGATATGAATCATCAGTCTCTTAAATATTTCTCCTCTGTCATTATATTCGCTCTCGCACTTTGTGCTGGGTGGTGGATGTGGAACTATTACATGCAATCACCCTGGACCCGCGATGGTAAAGTTCGGGCTGAATTGGTCAGCATTACCCCAGAAGTGTCGGGCCGACTGGTTCAAATAGTAGTTCATGATAACCAGTTGGTAAGCTCGGGTAACTTATTATTTGTGATTGACCCACAGCCCTATCAACTGGCATTGGATAACGCCCAAGCCGCTTTGGTCAAGGCACAGGCTGATTTGGCCAAAGCGAATCATGAAGCAGAACGCCGCCGTAATTTACCCAAAAATATTATTTCTGGTGAAGATCTCGACATTGCTAACTTAACTGCAGATAGCATGAAAGCGGCCTATCAGGGAGCGCTGGTGAATGTCGAGCAAGCAAAATGGAACCTCAGTAAGACCCGTATTTATGCCCCTACTAATGGCTATATAACCAACTTACAAACACGGGTGGGCAACTATGCAACCGCGGGCATTCCATTAGTCGCGCTAATAGATACCCATTCATTCTATGTAATGGGTTATTTCGAAGAAACCAAGCTGAAACATATTAGAGAAGGTAATGAAGCCAAAATCGTCTTGTACAATGGCAACATTCCTTTACGCGGTGTGGTAGAGAGTATTGGTCGCGCTATTTATGATCAAAGCGTTGATAGTAGCACCGACTTATTGGTGGATGTAAAACCTAATGTTCCTTGGGTACGGCTGGCACAACGGGTGCCGGTGAGAATCAAACTGTTAGATGTCCCGGCGGATGTCACGCTTATTGCGGGCACTACCTGTACGATTTCACTGGTTGACTAAGTGATGCGCATCTCCTTTCCCTTGTGGCAACAAACCCCGTGGGGTAAAGCTAATGCCGGTCAGTGGCGCTATGCGTTGCGTAACTCACTGGCAATGTGCTTATCCCTGTGGATTGCCTTTGCGTTGAATTTAGATGAGCCGTACTGGGCGATGACCTCCGCAGCGGTGGTGAGTTTCCCCACCGTCGGCGGTGTCATCAGCAAGAGTATTGGCCGGATCATCGGTAGCTTACTGGGGGCGGCGGCATCAGTGATAATTACCGGCCATTGCCTGAATGACCCCTGGCTGTTTACCTTGGTAATCGCCGCTTGGATTGGTTGGTGTACTTTTGTCTCCAACCACTATCAAAACAATGTTTCTTATGCATTTGCGTTAGCCGGTTATACCACTGCTATTATTGCCTTTTCGACAGTCAACACCGCGGGCACACAACAGATTTTTGATATTGCGCAGGCCCGAGTCTGCGAAGTGATTACGGGGATTTTGTGTGGTGGCCTGATGATGATGCTGCTGCCGAGCACGTCCGACGGCGAAGCGCTACTGACCTCACTGCGCCGCATGCAGTCCCGCTTACTGGAACATGCCGAGTTATTGTGGCAAACCGATCATAACCCACAACTGCGCGCATCACATGAAGGATTGATTGGCCAGATTCTGACCATGAATTTATTGCGGATCCAAGCGTTTTGGAGCCATTATCGTTTGCGGCGACAAAATAATGTATTGAATTTTATTTTGCATCGTCAATTGCGTATAACCAGCGTGATTACCAGCCTACGGCGCATGTTAGTTAACTGGCCAACTCCGCCAGAAAATCTGATGCCAGTACTATCACAGTTGCTCCAGGCACTACAGCAGCCCGATTGCGATAAATATCAGTTAGCCAAAATACTGCAACAAATCGCCCCACACGATGAATTTGACTATCGGCACCGTGCCTTTTGGTTACGATTACAGCATTTTTGTTGGTTATATTTGCAAGTCAATCGCTGGCTGGCTCAGTTAGATAAAGAACCCACCACCGGCCTCCAGCCACCACCGTCGGTAACCGCACTGGCTCGCCATACCGATAGCTATGAGGCGGCTTATAACGGGCTGCGCACCTTCGTGTGTATTGTTATCGGCTGCGCATTTTGGATAAATACGCAGTGGAGTTCTGGCAGTGCTGCTCTGGCATTGGCGGCAGTGAGTTGCGTGCTTTACTCCGCAACTCCATCACCAACAGACAGCATTGCTACACTAATGAAAGCCATTGTTTTGCTTTCTATCGGCTGCTTTATTCTTAAATTTGGCGTGATGGTGCAAATTGATGATTTCTGGCAGTTTGCGGTGCTGCTCTTCCCCATTTTACTCACCATGCAAATGATGAAGCTACAGCATCCAACTTATGCTTCATTGTGGGGCCAATTAATTGTATTTATGGGTTCTTTCCTGAGTGTGACCAACCCGCCAAGCTATGATTATCAAGAGTTCCTTAATGACAATATTGGTAAATTAGTCGGTGTAATGTTAGCAGGTGTTGCGTTTCAGCTATTGCGCCCCAGTTCTGACAAACGCAAAAGTCGACGTATCATTCGGATGCTACGGCGTGATTTTATTGACCAAATCAGTAGCCATCCGCAGCAAAGTCAGAATCAATTTGAATCACTGATTTACCATCGCGTTAGCCAACTCAATCTCAGTAAAGATCAGGCTGCTCGCCTGTGGCTGCTGCGTTGGGGGATGGTATTGCTCAATTGCAGCCACGTGGTCTGGCAATTACGTGATTGGCAAACCACCTCTGCGCCATTATCAGCGGTGCGAGATGTTTGTATTCACTGCCTGAAGGGGTGTATGACCGAAAAAGGTGTGCAACCCCAATCGTTGCTCGCGACGTTACAGGAGTTACAGCGGATGAGTGCGATTTTGGCTCAATACCCCGATGCTTCTGGGCGGGAACTGGCAGGGCTGATTTGGCGATTATATTGCTCACTGACACAACTGCAATTGGCACCACCTGCCGAGGAAAACAAAACTGCGCCAGCCTGAGCTTTGCTGGCGCAAAGATAAGGCTTAAGGCACGTCGTACCCCAATGCGGCACGGCGAATGCGGAACCACTGCTGGCGTGTCATCGTTAAGGAGAGCGATGCCCATGCGGTTTTAACCCGTTCTATCTTGCCAGAACCAATAATCGGTAACGGTGCCGACGGCAAACGTAGAACCCAGGCATAAACCACTTGTTCAATGCTTGCAGCACCAATTTCATCGGCTACCGCCTGCAACTCATCACGTAACACCTGGAACTCTGGATCACTGAACAACCTACCGCCCCCAAGACAAGACCACGCCATAGGTTTGATGCGCAGTTGTTGGCAGGCATCGAGCGTACCATCGACAATAGCTGGCTGGTGCAGCGGCGAAATTTCTACCTGATTCGTGACCAGCGAGAACGGCAGACGCGATTGAAGTAAACTGAATTGCGCGGGGGTAAAGTTTGAAACACCGAAGTGTTTTACTTTGCCACTTTGGTGCAGTTGAGTGAAGGCTTCTGCCACCTCATCGGCATCCATCAACGGATCTGGGCGGTGAATCAGCAACAAATCAAGATAGTCAGTATGCAAATGGGCCAATGACTGCTCAGCACTGGTAATGATATGTGAACTATCGGTGATGTAGTGCCCCAACGCATGTTCTGGTTTAGCCGTGGTGGCAATACCACATTTGCTCACCAACTCCAGTTGATCACGCAAGGACGGTTTAAGGCGCAATGCTTGCCCGAACGCCTGTTCACACTGATAACCGCCATAAATGTCAGCATGATCTGCCGTGGTAATACCCAATTCAATATGCTGTTCGATAAAGACCAACAATTGTTCAGGCGACATGCCCCATTCCATCAGCCGCCAATAACCGCAAATCATACGTGAAAATTCAGGTCCAAGCGGAGCCAGTTGGCTACGTGTATCCATTATTAGCTACCTCATCTGTTTATCTGCCTATAAGCATACACAACCGACGGCAAGGTTAAATCCTCCCTGAACCATCAATTAAAGGCCAAACGGGGGCTTAGCGCTAAAATAGCCAGAAATGTCAAAGTTTGAGACAAGGTTGCGGTGAATTAGAACAAGGATGGTTGTTCCGGTAATGGCTCATCCGGTTGTTTATTGCCACGCTGCAAACGCAGTAGCCGTTGGCGACATAAACGCAGTACATCCCGTTTTTGCGGATCACTCATTTTCATCCAATTAAAGCGCTCATCCCTGCTACGCAGGCAACCACGGCAAAAGCCACGGTCATCTGTTTGGCAGATACCACGGCACGGGCTAGGAATGTCGAAAAACTCAAGTTGCTGAGACACTGTGCCTCCTGCGGCTGATACTTTAATTGAAGACTGCTTCACCACGGCTGGCAAGCTCAATTTGTTTACTGTTGTAAAAATCCTCCGTCAACGCTGGCCGCGCCCATTAACGGCTAAGGTTATCTTAAGTTTCATTCGATACCATTCAGGTAATTAGTGAACCGTAGGATTCCATTTTCACAATGAATGTTCGACATAAGTTACAGTGTAACGGACTGAGTTTTATTCTGGCCAGCGCATTCTTTTTCACCTTGGCACATAACGCATTATTTATTGCAAAAGCCTGGTCGCTGATCCATTTTGACAGCAGTGACAGCTATCTCTTCGCCGCAACAATTCCGGTGGTGATCTTCTGTGCACTGAACATCATATTTAGTCTGTTAGCAGTGCCTTTACTGCATAAGCCCATCATTATTTTCTTTCTATTGGGCAGCGCAGCAGCAAACTATTTTATGTTCAGTTATGGTGCCGTCATTGACGCCAACATGATGCAAAATGCCTTTGAAACCAACTCGCAGGAGGCCACCGCTCTCTTTACTCCCCGTATGGCGCTTTGGCTGCTGGTAGCGGGTATCATTCCTGCCATTGTGGTCTGCTTTGTCCGTATTCGGGTCACCCGCCCATGGTGGTATATGTTGGGGCTACGTGCAGCAAATATTTTGGTATCTGCCGTTGTTATTCTGTTGGTCGCCACACTATTTTATAAAGATTACGCATCGTTGATTCGGAATAACAAAAGTATCGTTAAAATGTTAACCCCATCAAACTTTGTCAGTGGCAGTTTTCAATTCGCCAAACACAAATATTTTACCAGTAATATGCCACTGGTCACCCTTGGTGAAGATGCCCATAAAGGCCCATTAATTAGCGGACAACCAAAGAAAACGCTGGTCATTTTGGTGGTAGGTGAAACCGCCCGCGCAGAAAATTTCTCTTTGGGTGGTTATGGGCGAGAAACCAACCCGCGCCTGAAAAAACAAGATGTTACCTATTTCAGTAAAGCATCATCTTGCGGAACTGAAACTGCGGTTTCAGTGCCATGTATGTTTTCGAATATGGCACGCGAAAATTATGATGCTACCCTTGCCAGCCACCAAGAGGGCTTAATGGATATTCTTGCCCATGCGGGTTTGAATGTTTTATGGCGCGAAAATGATGGTGGTTGTAAAGGTGCCTGCGATCGTATTCCACATCAGGATGTTACCCAGCTGCAACTCGCCACTGATTGTGAGAACGGGGTCTGCTTAGATAACGCATTACTGTATAAGTTAGATAATTATATCAATGGGCTACAAGGTGACGGCGTTATCGTCTTACACCAAATGGGCAGTCACGGACCGGCTTATTATCGCCGTTCAACGCCAGAGATACGTAAATTTTCTCCTACCTGTAATAGCAACCAAATTCAGGATTGCAGCCCGCAGGAATTGGTCAATACCTACGATAACTCTATTCTTTATACCGATGCGATGCTGGATAGCACCATTAAGTTGTTGCAACAACACAGTAATAACTTTAACACCGCGCTGGTCTATCTCTCTGACCACGGTGAGTCATTAGGCGAAAATGGTATGTATTTGCATGGTACCCCTTATATGTTCGCCCCCAGCCAGCAGACACATATACCATTCTTAATGTGGTTATCTCCTGAATATACAAAAAGCTTTAGCATTGACCGTCAGTGTTTATCTGCCAGTGCACAACATGATGAAATATCGCAAGATAATCTTTTCCATACCTTATTAGGCATGATGAATGTTCAAACCACTGAATATCAGTCAGCGCTAGATTTACTACAGAAATGCCGAAACCAGGGCGAAAGAATCAGTCAAAAAAGTCCGTAAAGAGTTGATACCTGAAAGTGACCTTGATGCCAGCGATCCCCTCCGCTGGCATTTTTTTCTTGACCTAGACCGATTGGTCTATTACGTTCTTCGACATGAACAAAATACAGCACGCGCACATAGACACTCGTGAACATCTGTTAGCAACCGGTGAGAACCTTAGCCTGCGTCTTGGCTTTAATGGTATGGGTCTCAGCCTGTTACTGACCACGGCGGGCATACCTAAAGGTTCGTTTTATCACTATTTCCGTTCGAAGGAAGTTTTTGGTGAGGCGATGCTACAGCGTTACTTTGATAGTTACGACGCTGAAATGGAAAGCCTGCTAACCCATTCGCAAGGTGATATGCGCCATCATCTGCTGCACTATTTTGCTCAAGCTATTGCTAACTATTGTGGCAGTGAATGCCACAATGCTTGTCTGGCGGTTAAACTCTCAGCAGAGGTAAGTGACTTATCCGAACCCATGCGACATGCGTTGGATATTGGCACAGCCCGTGTGATTGGTCGTTTGCAAGATGCCATTGAAGCCGGTATTGCCGAAGGCTCACTGCGCATTACGCTCTCACCGGCGGCAACGGCTGAAACACTGTATGCCTTGTGGCTCGGTGCTTCACTGCGGGCGAAGGTGAAACGATCGGTTGCTCCGCTGACCTGTGCGCTAGAAAGTATCGAACTGATTCTACAACCAGCCCAATAATCCAATGATTCTGAATCTAACACTTTCGTTTGTCAGAATTTACCCAGCCGCTAGTCGACTGGTCTATTAATATAGGATGCACCATGAAGACTGCTAAACTGTTCTCCCCTTTGAAAGTTGGCGCGCTCACTTTGCCGAACCGTGTATTTATGGCTCCGTTGACTCGCTTGCGCAGCATTGAACCGGGTGATATTCCAACCCCTCTGATGGCTGAATATTATCGTCAACGGGCCAGCGCGGGTTTGATTGTTACCGAAGCCACCCAGATTTCTTTCCAGGCGAAAGGCTATGCGGGTGCACCAGGGTTGCACACTCAGGAACAGTTAAACGCATGGAAAAAAATCACGCAGGCGGTGCATGACGAAGGTGGACATATTGCCGTGCAGTTATGGCATGTTGGCCGTATCTCACACAACACGTTACAACCGGGCCAGCAAGCCCCTGTGGCACCTTCGGCCATTGCCGCAGATACCCGCACCACGGTACGCGATGAAACAGGAGCCTGGGTCCGCGTTCCCTGCTCCACCCCGCGCGCGCTAGAAACAGAAGAGATCCCTGGCATCATTAATGATTTCCGTCAGGCAACGGCTAATGCTCGCGAGGCTGGCTTTGACTATATTGAACTGCATGCAGCCCACGGCTACCTGTTGCATCAATTTATGTCTCCGGCATCCAACCAACGTACCGACCAATACGGTGGCAGCATTGAAAACCGTACCCGTCTAACGCTGGAAGTGGTTGATGCCACGGTAGCCGAATGGGGCGCTGAACATATTGGTATCCGTATCTCACCATTGGGGCCATTCAATGGCTTGGATAATGGTGAAGATCAGGAAGAGGCGGCGCTGTATCTAATTGACGAGCTAAACAAACGTCATATTGCTTATCTGCACATCTCTGAGCCAGACTGGGCCGGCGGTAAACCTTATTCTGACGCATTCCGTGATGCCGTCCGCGCTCGCTTCCAAGGCGTTATTGTGGGTGCTGGTGCATACACCGCTGAAAAAGCAGAAGACTTGATAGAAAAAGGATTTATCGATGCAGTCGCCTTTGGCCGTAGCTATATTTCTAACCCAGACTTGGTGGCCCGCCTGCAACAACAGGCACCGTTGAATGAGCCAGATGGCGATACTTTCTATGGCGGTGGTGCGAAGGGTTATACCGACTACCCTACCCTGTAATTTGTCCGTAAATTAAATCATTAAATAACAGCCAGTTAGATTAACACTCTGACTGGCTGTTTTGTTTTTTGGCTGCACGTGGGATAACGCGAGAAAACGGCGCAATCGTATCCGGTACGGATGATTGTCCACAAGAGTGCTAGCGGGAGAATGCACTAAATAGATCTTCACATCATAGCCAAATATCAGAAGAGTGAAGGTAGTGAGCAGGATGATATTACTATATGATTATGAATCAGTTTTGATTTATAATGATTTTAAAACTTTAAACTGTTGATTACAAAGAGGTATTATGAAACGCTTACTCCATACCATGATCCGCGTTGGTGACCTGCAACGTTCTATCGATTTTTACACTAAGGTATTAGGGATGCGTTTACTGCGTACCAGCGAAAATACGGAGTATAAATACTCGCTGGCTTTTGTCGGTTATAGCGATGAAAGTGAAGGTTCAGTGATTGAGCTGACCTATAACTGGGATGTAAATAGTTACGATATGGGGACTGCATTTGGTCATCTGGCGCTCGGCGTGGATGATGTCGCCGCTACCTGCGACCAAATTCGTCAGGCGGGTGGTAATGTCACCCGTGAAGCTGGCCCGGTAAAAGGCGGTAATACCATTATTGCTTTTGTCGAAGATCCCGACGGCTATAAAATCGAGTTAATCGAGAATAAGAGCGCCGGACACGGCCTTGGCAACTGATTAGCATCAAGGCACCTAAGGTGCCTTTTTTCTCATCGCGATATCCCCCCTGCATCCCGCGCTAAAATTTGACATAATGCGCGCTGAATTCGATGAAGATAAGAAACTGATGGTAGATAAAAGTGACCTTAACGCCCTAAGTGGCCGTTTTCGTGGGTATTACCCCGTTGTAATTGATGTGGAAACCGCCGGTTTTAATGCGCAAACTGATGCATTATTAGAAATTGCTGCGGTAACCTTGCAGATGAACAAGGATGGTTGGTTACTGCCGGATGAAACGCTGCATTTCCATGTAGAGCCGTTTGAAGGCGCCAATCTGCAACCAGAAGCACTGGCATTTAATGGCATTGACCCAACCAACCCTTTGCGTGGTGCAGTGAGTGAGCATGATGCTTTACACGCCATTTTTAAAGCCGTACGTAAAGGGCTAAAAGATCAAGGCTGTAACCGGGCCATCATCGTGGCACACAACGCCAACTTTGATCACAGCTTCGTGATGGCTGCGGCTGAACGCGCCAGTTTGAAGCGTAACCCGTTCCACCCCTTTGCAACCTTTGATACTGCGGCGCTCAGTGGGTTGGTGTTGGGGCAAACCGTTCTGGCAAAAGCCTGTCTGACGGCAGGTATTCCGTTTGATAGCAGCCAGGCGCATTCCGCATTGTATGACACCATGCAAACGGCAAAATTATTCTGTGAACTGGTTAATCGCTGGAAGAAACTGGGTGGCTGGCCGATACCGGCTGGGGAATCCGAATAGCGCAGTGTTCATGAGCTAAGATTGTTCATGAGATAAAAGGCGACAATTTTACTTTCAAAAAAGGTGGCCCAAAGGCCACCTTTTTATTTTTCACTGAAAACACCCATGCCCTATTCTGCGGCAGGTTTTTCTTCTGATGAACGGTATTTGTCAGCGGTCTCTTTCAATAACTGCTGTAGTTCGCCACGCTGGTACATTTCCATCAGAATGTCACAACCGCCTACCAGTTCACCATCAACCCACAGTTGTGGGAAGGTTGGCCAGTTAGCATATTTTGGCAGTTCCGCACGGATATCCGGGTTTTGCAGGATATCAACATAAGCAAAGCGTTCGCCACAGGCAGACAGCGCCTGCACAGCCTGAGCGGAGAAACCGCAGTTTGGCAGCTTAGGTGAACCCTTCATATAAAGCAGGATTGGGTTTTCTGCTATCTGGCGCTGAATTTTATCAATCGTCGTCATTTCTTGCTTCCTCAAGCCCTATAGTGGCTACAACAATTACGCCTACTGGAATAGGCCCTTATTGCTCAATTTAATTATTACATCCGGCCTATTGTAGCGACTGTCACTACTGGAATAAAACGCCATCTTTTGCAGGGGCTTTACTCTATGGCCGAATGGTTATATTGTCAGCTACAAATATATGCATTTAGAATAACATTTTTGATCCCACTAATTCACTATTATCTTCTTTATGGGGCTCTTAAGAATACTTGCTGTTATGACTACAGTAATTAGCATGGCAAGTCAGTTACATGTGAATGGCACATCAGTAGATACCCGATTTGGCTCGTATTTATGCTAATCTGCGCAGGGAGTGAGAGTAACGCCCCCAGCAAATTCAAGTACGAAGGACATAACTCGTTGACGTATGGTTGATTTAAGGCCATTAGACGTGTGAAAAAACGGCAATTACTCATTCATTAATGTTTTCTCACAATATCGATTAAAATCATGTCGCTCTGCGCTTTTTTATATCGTGAGTTTCGGCAATACTGTGACTCTTCATATTCATCTTAGGGCAAGGTTGGTAGCGTTATTATGCGTTTAATATTTACGCTGTTTGTGCTGCTGTTTACCCAGCTATTTTTAAATTTGGCGCATGCGTCACCGCAGGCTCACGTCTCGGCTGAGCAGAAGAAAGGACAGGTCAGCCAGGCCAGCCCGGATGATCGTAAAAAGCGTAAAGCCGATAAAAGCAGCAAAAAAGTAAAAGTCGCCAACACTAAAACCACCTCGGGCAAAGTGACAACGGCTAAAACAGCGGCCAGCAACGATAAAAAGAAAATTGCTGCCAACGCCACTAAAACGATGAAGAAAAAAGCACAAGAAGTCAGTAAAACCACGACAAAAAAAACCAATATTAAAACCACAGCCAATAAAAAAGTGACCACAGTTAAAAAAACAGAAAAAGTCGCTTACGGCCGGCACAGAAATAAAACCCAAGGCAAAGCCGCTAGCGAATTAGTCGCTAATAGTAAAATTAAGCTCAGTCCGGCACATAAAAAACGCTATCAACACGCCAAGCAGACCGCGATGAGCAAACTAATGAAACAAGTTGGTAAACCTTATCGCTGGGGTGGCACCTCTCCTAATACCGGTTTTGATTGCAGCGGGCTTATCTATTACGCCTATAAAGACGTGATCAGAATAAAGATGCCACGCACGGCTAACGAGATGTATCACCTGCGTGACGCCGCCCCCGTAAAACGTGCTGAGTTGGAAAGCGGTGATTTAGTATTCTTCAATATTGCTAACCGTGGTGTCGCCGATCATGTGGGCGTCTATTTGGGTAACGGGAAGTTTATTCAGTCCCCGCGTACCGGCGAAGAAATTCGTATCAGCATGCTGGACAATGACTATTGGCAAGATCATTACGTTGGCGCACGCCGCGTGGTCACACCAAAAACCATCCGCTAAGACTTCAGTTTGCGCCCGGTAGCACCACCGGGTGCCTATAGCACAATAAGCCCCTTCACGTGTTAAACCCATTGTATGACTTTCACGCTATCGCTCATCAAACAGTGAGGTTATCTCTGTCATTCCTGATGAAAGTTGTTAAGATTAATACCCACAACAAAAATACAACAATTAAGCTTTAACCGCTCTTCGCCACATAGCTGCCAACGGCAATTGATGTGATTTGAGGAGCAAACACCCTGAGCAACCCCGAAAGGAGAGAGCTATGTCTTTTGAATTACCGGCATTACCTTATGCGCAAAATGCGCTAGAACCCCACATTTCAGCTGAAACACTGGAATACCATTACGGTAAGCATCACAACACCTATGTGGTTAACCTCAATAATCTGATTAAAGGCACGGAGTTTGCGGGTAAGACGTTGGAAGAGATTGTAAAAACCTCTAATGGTGGGGTATTTAACAATGCGGCCCAAGTCTGGAACCACACCTTCTACTGGCATTGCCTGTCACCTAATGGTGGTGGCGAACCTACGGGTAAGGTTGCCGATGCTATTAATCAGTCATTTGGTTCTTTTGCTGAATTTAAAGCACAGTTTACTGATGCGGCAGTAAAAAACTTTGGCGCTGGCTGGACCTGGCTGGTTAAAAAAGCAGATGGCACGCTGGCGATTGTCAGTACATCTAATGCAGCAACACCACTGACCACCACTGATAAACCGGTGTTAACTGTCGATGTGTGGGAACATGCTTACTACATTGATTACCGCAATGCGCGGCCAAAATACCTGGAGAACTTCTGGGCACTGGTTAACTGGTCTTTCGTTGAGAAAAATTTAGCCTGATACGGCGACAACAGACCGGTGCATTACTCGTAACAATAATTAAGGGCGGGTTTACCCGCCCTACTTATCACTTCACACCGGCAAGCGGCTCAATTAATTCATTACTGCCACGAAGCTAAAGACAATAATCATCGCCAGCGCACCAACAGTCGTAATCAGCGACATTTTCAGATTGGTATCCATAAAAACTCCTTAGCCGGTTAGTTTGTAGTAAGATAAAGGCACATAGTTAGTGTGTTAAATTATTTTCCCACAGTTCAGAAAAAAAATCTTGTGCTCATTACGCACTTTATAACTTTGATTACCCCTTTCACTTTTCCTCCAGATCAGACAAAATTCGCAGTTCATAACTGCATACCGACTAATAACGTCCAATAAATACTTTCAGACAACCCGCTGATTCAACTTCCCAGCCTAATATCGTGTTTGTGTCTGAGTGGTTTTCGAGTATTGCAGGCAAACGATTAACATAATACTTACCCTACTGTAACCGGTAAGCTTAGGAGTCATTCTTTTTATGGCAACGATTAAAGATGTGGCCAAACACGCGGGTGTGTCCACCACCACCGTTTCGCACGTTATCAACAAAACTCGTTTCGTCGCCGAAAACACGAAGGCTGCCGTGTGGGCTGCCATTAAAGAACTGCATTATTCGCCCAGCGCTGTGGCTCGCAGTTTGAAAGTCAATCACACCAAATCAATTGGTTTGCTGGCAACATCCAGTGAAGCACCTTATTTTGCTGAAGTGATTGAAGCCGTCGAAAACAGTTGTTACAGCAAGGGTTACACCCTGATTTTATGTAATTCTCATAATAATCTGGACAAACAAAAAGCCTATCTGGCGATGTTGGCGCAAAAACGTGTCGATGGGCTGCTGGTGATGTGTTCAGAATATCCTGAACAACTGCTAGGGATGTTAGAGGATTATCGTAATATCCCAATGGTCGTTATGGATTGGGGTACGGCTCGTGGCGATTTTACTGACTCTATTATTGATAACGCCTTTGAAGGTGGCTATTTGGCGGGCCGTTACCTGATTGAGCGCGGTCACCGTGACATTGGTGCTATCCCTGGTCAGTTAGCCCGTAATACCGGTGGTGGTCGCCATCAGGGCTTCCTGAAAGCGTTGGAAGAGGCCAATATCACACTGCGTGATGAATGGGTGGTGCAAGGGGATTTCGAGCCTGAATCCGGGTATAAAGCAATGCATCAAATTCTGACACAAAAGCATCGCCCAACAGCGGTATTCTGTGGCGGCGATATTATGGCCATGGGTGCAATATGTGCTGCTGATGAGTTGGGCCTACGGGTACCACAAGATATTTCGGTGATCGGCTATGATAATGTGCGTAATGCTCGCTATTTCTCGCCAGCACTGACCACGATTCACCAGCCAAAAGAGCGTTTGGGTGAAACCGCCTTTGCCATGTTACTTGATCGTATTGTCAGCAAACGTGAAGATCCGCAGACCATTGAGGTACATCCTAAACTGGTTGAGCGCCGTTCCGTTGCCGATGGCCCGTTCCGCGACTACCGCCGTTAATGCTCTTTCGCCGGTAGCATGCAACGCTACCGGTGCTAAGTTCGCGCAATCACCTCTTGCTCATTGAATGATAATTCACCGTCATCTTTCAGCCACTCAGCATTCAGCGTGACACTGTCACCCAAATACTCGAGTAGCCAGGCCAATGCGGGCGAGTGGTTGTTCTGCTGCCACGCCAAACAACATGGGCTATCGGGCAGCGGTTCTACCAACGTCAATGCCGCTAACTTCCCTTGTTCAATCAACGGCGATACCATGTGCGCTGGTACCATTCCAATGCATAACCCCGCACACAGGCAGTCGATTCCCGTTGCCCAGTCTGGAGCCACCAATCGCTGCTGGTTAGCTAAAGTCCAGGTGTCACGCTTAGGTAGGTTGCGGGCGGTATCCTCCAGACAGAGTGAGGGATAAGGCCGTAACTGATTATCACTAAGTGGCCCAGTTAACCGGGCTAAAGGGTGATCGATGCTCACCACACAATGCCAACTTAAAAAACCCATATCGCGAAAAACAAATCGCCCACCGACGGGGATCGCGCGGGTAGCACCTATGGCCATTTCCGCCTGCCCCTCCACCAGCGCATCCCACACACCGTTGAAGACTTCATAGCGTACCCGCAGCTCAATATCAGGAAAATGTCGATAAAAATCCAATACTAAGCGGCGACTACGCTGTGGCTTAACAATTTTATCTATCACTATATTTAACTGCCCACGCCAACCATTCGCCACTTGTTGGCATTGGCGGCGTGTGTTATTCATTTTTTTGATAACATCGCGAGCATCTTTAATAAAAACCACACCCGCTTCGGTTAATTCCACATCGCGATGACGCCGTTCAAACAGCGGGACGGCCAGCCACTCTTCCAACTGACGCACCGTGTAACTAATCGCAGACGGCACGCGGTGCAATTCTTGCGCAGCAGCACTGAAACTCCCGGTACGGGCTACTGCATCCACCACATCCAGTGAATATTCAGACCACATTGTTTTTCACCTTTTCCATCACAAATTTGCTATCAAAATTTTTAACAGCATGGCGCAAATATTAGCGTTTCACAACCGAATTTCTCATCGATAGAATGCCCACCGCAATTAATTTTCAGTAACAGAAGTTTTGCCTGCAAAAATTATAATTTAGCCAACGTCATTGGCGCGGCAACTAGCACCTCTGCGGTTCCAAGGACGAAGGATATAAAGAGAAATAAAGAATGAAAACGTCGTCTGGTTTTATGTTCTATCTGGCCGGTCTGAGTATGTTGGGTTATCTGGCCACCGACATGTATCTGCCCGCTTTTGGCGCAATGCAACAAGAGCTACAAGCATCTGCCGGCGCTATCAGCGCCAGTTTAAGTATCTTCCTCGCAGGGTTCGCAATCGCTCAGCTTATCTGGGGACCTGTATCGGATAAGTTAGGCCGCAAACCGGTTCTGCTAGCTGGTTTGGGATTATTTGCCCTCGGCTGTCTGGGGGTTTTGTGGGTTGAAAATGCGACACAATTACTCATCCTGCGCTTCATTCAGGCAGTGGGTGTGTGTTCTGCTGCCGTGAGTTGGCAGGCGTTAGTGGTAGATCGGTATCGCGACGGCAAGGCCAATCGGGTGTTCGCTACCATTATGCCGTTAGTGGCGCTCTCTCCTGCATTAGCCCCGCTGCTGGGAGCCTGGTTATTAAACCACTTCAGTTGGCGTGCAATTTTTGTCGTACTACTGGCCGTTACACTGCTGCTGCTGATCCCGACGGCACGATTGAGCGAACGCAAAAAAACTGCTCAGGATAATGCGACACGAATTAGCACCAAAATCAGTTTCTGGCAGTTGCTTAAGTCGGCAACATTCAGTGGCAACGTGATGATGTTTGCTGCCTGTAGTGCCGGTTTCTTTGCCTGGTTAACCGGTTCACCTTTTATTCTCGGTGATATGGGTTATAGCCCGAATGTCATCGGATTAAGTTATGTCCCCCAGACCCTGGCCTTCCTGTTAGGCGGGTTTGGTTGCCGCAGTGCTCTTGCCCGGATCAAGGGCAACACCTTGCTGCCGTGGCTGTTGGCAGGCTATGCGGTCAGCATGATTGCACTTTATCTGATAGCAACGTTAACCACGCCGACCCTACTGACCTTACTTATTCCATTCTGCATAATGGCGCTGGTTAATGGTGCCTGCTACCCTATTATCGTAGCGAATGCATTAATGCCCTTTCCAGCGAACACAGGTAAAGCAGCCGCGCTGCAAAATACCCTTCAGCTTGGGTTGTGTTTTGTTGCCAGTATGGTGGTCTCGGCCTATATCAGCCAGCCATTGCTGGCAACAGTGACCGTGATGCTATCAACAGTGGTTCTGGCATTTTTAGGTTATGGCATTCATTGCTACGCATTGCGAAAAGAAAAAAATCATACTAATCCGGTAACCAAAGTCATCGGCATTACAGCAAAGCCGCAAGCGGATGAGACGTGATGTGCTTAGATAAGTAAGTAATTCGGGCGATAAACCGGTCGCAAACCGATTTGAAGGCGGCTTGTGGCGGCCTCAACGAGGCGAGGCCCAAGGATGAGCCGAATAACAAGCGCCGCTAACACAGCGGTAGCGCCATAGGTGAAGTGAATTAATTCCCAATGGAAATAGTCACTAAGGAACACGCGAGCCGGGGACGATTTATTATTGAGAAAGCGCCCCGGCAAGCCTATACTCGATTTAACCAGATACAATACCATTAAAAAAAAGCATTAACTTAAGTACCTTCTGGGCGCGTGGATTGCGTCACATTTACTCTTAAGGATGAGTTGCCCTAAACCAATTTTTATTAGGGTTTCTTCTTAATCTTCCTCTGTCCGTTACGGATATTAGACACCAAGGTCACGACAACCTTATTGGTATGAATCTGCATGTATCGCGGGTCATAAGTCAGAAGAAAGTGATGGAGAAGCTATGAGTTCATCCTGTATAGAAGACCAGAGTATTCAAGAAACCCCGTGGTTTCGCATTATACAAGAAATGCTGAACCGGGCTGATATTGAAATTAATGGCCCTCGCCCTTTCGACATTAGAGTTAATAACCCTGATTTTTTTAAGCGGGTATTGCAAGAAGGATCTTTGGCATTAGGTGAGAGTTACATGGACGGTTGGTGGGAATGTGACCGCTTGGATATCTTTTTCCAACGGGTTCTCAGAGCTGGACTGGAGCATCAACTTCCACACCATTTCAAAGATACTTTACGCATTGCTGCCGCGCGCATTATTAATTTGCAATCGAAGAAAAGAGCCTGGATTGTCGGTAAAGAACATTACGATTTGGGTAATGATCTGTTTAGCCTAATGCTCGATTCAAATATGCAATACTCTTGCGCTTACTGGAAAGATGCCACGACCCTTGAGCAAGCGCAGGAAAATAAACTGCGGATGATCTGCGAAAAACTGCAATTGGCTCCGGGCATGACGTTACTAGACATCGGTTGTGGTTGGGGGGGCCTCGCCGCTTATGCTGCCCGGCATTACGGGGTTGCCGTTTCCGGTGTTACCATTTCGGCTGAGCAACAAAAACTGGCACAAAAACGCGGTGAAGGTTTGGACGTCACTATTTTGTTGCAAGACTACCGTGATCTGAACGAACAATTCGATCGGATTGTTTCTGTCGGTATGTTCGAGCATGTCGGGCCAAAGAACTATCACACCTATTTTGATGTCGTAAACCGCAATTTGAAGCCAGATGGCCTGTTCTTACTGCACACCATCGGCGCTAATCGTACCGATCTGAGTATTGATCCGTGGATTAATAAATATATCTTCCCCAATGGCTGCCTGCCGTCAGTAAAACATATTGCTAACGCCAGTGAGCCTTATTTTATCATGGAAGATTGGCATAATTTTGGCGCTGATTATGATCGCACCCTGATGGCGTGGTATGAACGTTTTCAAGCCGCGTGGCCAAGCCTGGCGGAGAATTACTCGTCACGATTTGAGCGGATGTTTAGTTATTATCTCAATGCCTGTGCGGGGGCATTCCGCGCCAGAGATATCCAACTGTGGCAAGTGTTATTCAGCCCGAACGGAGTGGATGGTGGGATTCGCGTACCGCGTTAAAAGTGAAAATAGGACAGGTATATTGACTCCCCTGTCCTATTCTTAATCACATTATCTCGGTTAAGACTACGTTTATCCGTGAGTGACCTTATCAACTACCGGCGTAGCATGTACCATCTCCCGCTGCGCCAATACCCGCTCGACTGTGTCCACTACCGCCTGAGTTTGTGGATCTATTTCGATATTTACCCGATGCCCCAAACGTTTTTTACCTAATGTGGTACGCGACAGTGTTTCGGGTATCAGATGCACACAGAAACGGTTCCCGACGACCTCACCAATGGTTAGGCTGATACCATCAATGCCAATAAAGCCTTTGTGTAATACATATTTCATTAAATCAAAGCTGGGCATACGAAACCAGATCTGACGGTTATTTTCTGATGTGTATATTTTGACAATTTCAGCAGTACAAATAATATGGCCAGACATGAGATGCCCACCAATTTCATCGCTGAATTTAGCCGCACGTTCCAAATTAACGGTATCACCAACCTTGATATCGCCCAAATTGGTAATGCGCAGTGTTTCCTTCATTAGATCAAAGCTAACCCGATTACCCTCAACGGCGGTGACTGTCAGACAGCAACCATTGTGAGCAACAGAAGCACCTAAGGCTAATTCAGGCAGCATCTCCGTTGGCATTTCTACTACATGTGTACGGAAATTTGATTTTTCCTCGATGGCAACCACCGGCGCGGTGCCTTGAACAATACCGGTAAACATACGCCATGCCTCTTATCAGTTATCTATAAAAAGAAAGATTCTCTGTCTTGATTTTGCCTCAGAAGATAAGGAAAACCAAACCACTTAGACTAAAAAAACAGATAAGCGGTATTTAGCTGATAATTAGCGACAAAGATTGCTTAAGCGCGATGAGCAGGTACAATCCTTTATAGTTTTTCCGCTATTTTATTTATCGCCCATTGCGCGATAAACAGTCGTTATTGAAATCATAACTAGGTTATACCCAAGTTACTTCGAGATACAGCTAGGCGGCAACCGCGTGAACCTCCAGGAGCTTAGATAACTAAGTGACGGGAGTGAGCAAGGGCAGCCAACACCCCTGTATATTGAAGGGCGACGGGTAGAGAAAGGTGCATACGTGCAGAAGTACATCGTCGAAGCGCGTAGCTTATTGGCTCTCGCTATTCCCGTCGTCATCGCGCAATTGTCTCAAACTGCCATGGGTGTAGTTGACACTATTATGGCGGGTTCTGTCAGTGCAACGGATATGGCCGCAGTAGCGGTGGGGACGTCTATCTGGTTACCGGCTATTTTATTTGGCCATGGTTTGTTGTTGGCACTTACCCCAACAGTTGCACAGCTCAATGGTTCCGGGCGGCGCAATCAGATTGCCCATCAAGTCAGGCAAGGTTTTTGGCTGGCTTTATGCGTTTCCCTGCTAATAATGTTTGTTCTATATAATAGCGACCACGTTATTAAGCAAATGCATAATATTGACCCAGTGCTAGCAGATAAAGCCGTTGGTTTCCTGCATGCCATTATGTGGGGTGCACCGGGCTATCTGTTCTTCCAGGTACTGCGTAATCAATGCGAGGGATTATCCAAAACCAAACCGGGGATGGTTATCGGCTTTATTGGTTTGCTCGTTAATATTCCGGTTAACTATATTTTCATCTACGGTAAATTCGGTGCTCCGGCATTAGGTGGCGTAGGTTGCGGGGTGGCTACAGGCACGGTCTATTGGGTGATGTTCCTGATGATGCGCTGGTATGTCACGCGTGCGCGTTCACAACAGGATATCAAACTGGAAAAAGGGTTCGCTGCACCAGACTGGCAAGTAATGAAACGCCTGGGTGGCCTTGGTCTGCCAGTCGCTTTGGCGCTGTTTTTTGAAGTAACGTTGTTCGCGGTTGTCGCCTTACTGGTTTCCCCTTTGGGCATTGTCGCTGTAGCCGGGCACCAAATTGCGCTCAACTTTAGTTCACTAATGTTTATGTTGCCTATGTCGCTAAGTGTCGCAGCCACCATTCGTGTTGGCTTCCGCCTTGGTCAAGGTTCGGTTGACCAAGCGAGGGTCGCCGCCTATACCAGTATTGCCGTGGGTTTAATGCTGGCTTGTGTTACTGCGGTATTCACCGTTATTTTCCGCGAGCATATTGCTTTGCTGTACAACAAAACACCGGCAGTAGTGATGATGGCCTCCCACTTGATGTTGCTGGCCGCTATTTACCAGCTCTCTGATGCGATTCAAGTAATCGGTAGCGGTGTGTTACGGGGTTATAAAGATACACGTTCGATCTTCTTTATTACCTTTACTGCCTATTGGATACTGGGGCTACCCAGTGGTTACTTGCTGGGGCTAACCGATTATATCGTGCCCGCCATGGGGCCAAGTGGGTTCTGGATTGGGTTCGTTATTGGCTTAACCTCTGCGGCGATTTTAATGGCGCTACGCATCCGCTGGTTACAAAAACAGCCTGCGACATTTATCTTGGGCAAAGCCGCACATTAGTACTGGCAATCTCTGGCGTGACCGGCAGAAATCATATTAGCAAGTCACGCCAGCGTAAAAACACCAAGGTGGAGAAAAAAACAGCGCAATGGGCAAAAGCGCAGCAATTACGTGAGTTTGCGGTGAATATTGTGTTTTTCTCCTTGCCAGCAGACGGGCAGCTCGTTAATATTCGTCCCCGCTGTCAGCATTGATGGTGAGTAATAAAAAGATGCGTCCGTAGCTCAGTTGGTTAGAGCACCACCTTGACATGGTGGGGGTCGATGGTTCGAGTCCATTCGGACGCACCAAATTTATTACACCTATGTAGTGGTTAAAGACGTTGTGAGTTCAGTAGCCAAAGTAGTAAGAGTTGCAGTCGGTCGTCCTGTAACTTCAAGTAAGTAGGGTAATGTGCGTCCGTAGCTCAGTTGGTTAGAGCACCACCTTGACATGGTGGGGGTCGATGGTTCGAGTCCATTCGGACGCACCACTCTGGTCACAGATTTATCATCTTTAGATGCGTTCTTAGCTCAGTTGGTTAGAGCACCACCTTGACATGGTGGGGGTCGATGGTTCGAGTCCATTAGAACGCACCACTCCGCTTCACTCTGTGTTTTCTTAATCTTCCCAATACTTGTTTACGCCCCCCTATTCCAGCTAATTCTCTGCAAGAGATGACCTCAATAATACAATAGAGCTCAACGAATCCTTCGATGTCTTCTGCTTGTTTATCAGCCCTGGATTGGCTAAAAATGTTAAAAATCACACCAGTTGCGCAACAAACTAAGAAATATTCGCAATACTTGCGCGACTAATTCCCCCTTTTTATAAAAAACGGCAATGAGTTTCTGTTTTCTATTTCATTTCCCGTTACTTACCGCTTATAATACGAACCGTCGTTTCAGTTGAATGGTTTCAGCATCTTGATCTGCCGATACGCTAAAAAAATACAACTCACATTTACGCCATCGTATACCGATCATGCGTTTAGCCTCGTGCTAAAGTTTTCCGCTCAACTTCCGCAACTGTCATCTATTCTTAGTAATGTTTTGCTTCTTTGTAACGTTTCGCTACACCAGACACTAATCAGATCCCACTCCGTTGATCTCATTAACGGAACTTTCGTTTTTAATCCATCACAACTTGTAGAAAAATCCTCATGAACATGAACGACAAAAAGACTAAAATTGTTTGTACTATCGGTCCCAAAACCGAATCTGAAGAAATGCTGACAAAACTGCTTGATGCCGGCATGAACGTTATGCGTTTGAACTTCTCTCACGGCGACTATGTAGAACATGGTCAACGTATCAAGAACATTCGTGCTGTAATGGCAAAAACCGGCCACAAGGCTGGCATCTTGTTGGACACTAAAGGCCCAGAAATCCGCACCATGAAACTGGAAGGCGGCAAAGATGCAGCCCTGGTTGCTGGTCAGACTTTCACCTTTACCACGGATCAAAGTGTTATCGGTAACGACAAGATCGTTGCTGTGACTTACCCAGGCTTCGCTGCTGACCTGAAAATTGGTAACACCGTTCTGGTTGACGATGGTCTGATCGGTATGGAAGTGACTGAAGTCACTGAAAGCGCCGTAGTCTGTAAAGTGCTGAACAACGGTGATTTGGGTGAAAACAAAGGCGTTAACCTGCCAGGCGTTTCTATCCAGTTACCCGCACTGGCTGAAAAAGATAAAGCTGACCTGATCTTTGGTTGTGAGCAAGGCGTGGACTTCGTTGCTGCCTCCTTTATCCGTAAACGTTCAGACGTGCTGGAAATTCGCGAACACCTGAAAGCGCACGGTGGCGAACATATCCAAATCATTTCTAAAATCGAAAACCAGGAAGGTCTGAATAACTTCGACGAAATCCTGGAAGCCTCCGACGGTATCATGGTTGCCCGTGGTGACCTGGGTGTTGAGATCCCGGTTGAAGAAGTTATCTTCGC
The DNA here is from genome assembly GCF_002073315.2 of Yersinia sp. FDAARGOS_228. NCBI lineage: Bacteria > Pseudomonadati > Pseudomonadota > Gammaproteobacteria > Enterobacterales > Yersiniaceae > Yersinia > Yersinia sp. FDAARGOS_228. Next base: position 3,050,196 of record NZ_CP020409.2, on the reverse strand, counting down.
GCAGAAGATGATGATTGAGAAATGTAACCGCGCTCGCAAAGTTGTTATCACTGCAACGCAGATGCTCGATTCAATGATCAAAAACCCACGCCCTACTCGTGCAGAAGCTGGCGACGTTGCTAACGCCATTCTGGACGGTACAGACGCCGTGATGCTGTCTGGTGAAAGCGCCAAGGGTAAGTACCCATTAGAGTCTGTCACCATCATGGCGACCATCTGTGAGCGTACAGACCGCATTATGCCTAGCCGCATTGATACGCTGAATGATAATCGTAAAATGCGTATCACCGAAGCCGTTTGCCGTGGCGCGGTAGAAACAGCAGAAAAACTGGAAGCAAAACTGATTATCGTTGCCACTGGCGGCGGTAAATCAGCAAAATCAGTGCGTAAATACTTCCCTACTGCCACCATTCTGGCATTGACCACCAACGAAACCACCGCCCGTCAATTAATCCTGACCAAAGGTGTTGTCACTCAACTGGTTGATAAAATCGCTTCCACTGATGATTTCTATCGCATCGGTAAAGAAGCCGCTCTGGCCAGTGGCTTGGCACTGAAAGGCGAAGTTGTAGTTATGGTTTCTGGTGCTCTGGTAGCAAGTGGCACCACCAATACTGCTTCGGTACACGTGTTATAACCCCAACACGTCCTCTCGGATGATAATTAAAAACGCCGCTTTCAATAGCGGCGTTTTCTTTTTTAAACCGTCCAAATAATCTTTCTGAAAAATCCGCTTTATCCCAACGGCGTTAAAGCCATTTTTTCAAATAGGACTTATCCCATAGAATCCGGCTGTTTTGCCTCGTTTTTTTAACTTTTTTTTAAAACAAGGTGCTTCTTTGAGCGAACGATCAAAATAAACCCCTCTAACACTAAAAATTTATTCTCTTTCGAAAAAACTTTGTGTAATACTTGTAACGCTACATGGAGATTAACTTAATCTAGAGGGTGTTAATAATGAATCGTACTAAACTTGTACTGGGCGCGGTAATTCTGGCTTCAACTATGCTGGCTGGTTGTTCAAGCAATGCTAAAATCGACCAACTGTCTTCTGACGTTCAGACTCTGAACGCTAAAGTTGACCAACTGAGCAACGACGTGAACGCAATCCGTTCTGACGTTCAAGCAGCTAAAGACGATGCAGCACGTGCTAACCAACGTCTGGACAACCAAGCTCACGCTTACAAGAAGTAATATTACTTCCTGAAAATGAAAAATGGCGCACATTGTGCGCCATTTTTTTTACCCCGCCAAAATGCATTCCTGACGTTACCCTCCTTGATAGCTACCTTCCTTTGCTACTCACTCACTCTGTCATCTTGCGGTTGAGGCTACAGGCTTTGCCACGACGGATACATTGCCATGGCAAAGGTGTATCTAATACTTAATTAGCGGCAGAGTAGACCGGACCTGGCTGAACCAGCTTAGGTGCGGCTTCGTTAGCCGGTTGCTGCCCTTCAGTCTGTGGTTGCGCCTGTTGCTCGCCCTGAGGCGCTACAGCGGCCGGAGCCTCCACAGGTGCTGTCTCACCTACCGTTACGATGACAGGCATGCCAGCGCGGCGTACAATCGCATCCTGGACCACTTGTGCATCAGTCTGGCTGTCGCTCATAAATTTCTGTAGGCCGCTGCTGATCGCAATTGGCATCGTTTGCGGGTCATCACTGTCCACGCGGGACAACGGCTGATGAACCTCAACATAACGTTTACCATCAGGTTCTACGGAATATTTAACCGGTTCGTTGACTATCTGTACGCGAGTACCTTTAGGTACTGAGCTGAACAGTGCCTTGATATCATCAGGACGTAAACGGATACACCCGGAGCTAACACGCATGCCGATACCAAAGTTGGCATTAGTACCGTGGATCAAATACTCACCGCCACCGGCTGACAAGCGCATAGCAAACAGGCCCATTGGGTTTTCCGGCCCGGCTGGAACGACTGATGGCAAGGTAACGCCTTGTGCCAGGTAGTGCTTGCGGATGTTTGCAGTCGGTGTCCAAGTTGGATTCGGGATCTTCTGACTAACAGATGTCGTCATAGTCGGGGTATTACGCCCTAACTGGCCGATACCGATAGGATACACGATGACTTTGCTCTGGCCTTTAGGGTAGTAATAAAGACGCAGCTCAGCCAGGTTGATGACGATGCCTTCACGTGGGGTATCAGGCAGCAGCATCTGGGTTGGGATGGTTAACACTGAACCCGGTAATGGCAGATACGGGTCAGCACCTGGGTTGGCTTCAAGCATCCCCAGCAAGCCGATTTTATAATCAGCAGCAATAGCCTCAAGCGGACGGCCATCATTTGGAACGGTATAGGTAGTATTTTCACCAATCAGACGGCTATTGGCTGGCGGTAGAGGATACTCGGTCGCATTGGCAGCGGTAATACTTCCCGCCATACAAGTTGCGAATAACATACCAATCAAGGTTAATGCACGTTTCATGCTTAGTTCCTACATCACTTCTTCAAATTCGGTTTACACGGCTATACCCAATAGATTCCAAGTTGCAGGAAGGCGGCAAACAAATGAATCCCGCGAGCTTACGCAAGTAAGTGATTCGGGGGAATGAGAGCAGCCAACACACCAGCAGTTTGAAAGATGACGGGTATATCTACGTTAATTCTAGCAGCCAATTATAAGGCCACCATATAGTAACAGCCCTTATTATAAAGGCAATTTATATCTCTAAAAATCAAGGTGTTACAAAGTAATTTATTATGCTTTATCCGGCATGGCAGCCGATTTAACCTGCTGAAATTTCACCATTTTAAGACTGTGACCCATGACTCAAAAATGGTCAACTTCTGAGGAATAAAGCACAAAATGTTGGCGTGAGTTAACCGTTTTTTAAAGTTGCCGCTTTAGTACGAATAGCGCGGATCATCGCTTCCAGACCTTGTGAACGCGAAGGGGTCAGGTGCTGACTGAGGGCTAAATCGGCAAAAAATGGCCGAACATCCAACTCAATGATCTGCTGTGGAGCTAAACCGTGATAAAGGATAAACACCACCGCGACCAAACCTTTAACGATAGCCGCATCACTGTCACCAGCAAAAACCACTTGCCCTTCATCTGAGGCTGTCATGGCAATCCACACCTGGCTTTGGCAACCGGAAATCAGATTCTCCGGCTGGCGTTGTTGCTCTGTCAGTGGGGCTAGCTGCCCCCCTAACTCGATCACATACAGATATTTTTCTTCCCAATTCAGACAACGGGAAAAGTTACGAATCAATTTGTCTTTATCTGGCAAACCAGCCATAGCATGCTTCCTGATACCTTTTATACTTGATGTCGTGGGCGGTTAGCCGCGCCTACTTACCCGCAAAATCACGTGATTACGCATGGGATTAAGGAGCCTCACCTTTGAGGCTCACCTTGTGGCTAGCATAAATACCGTTCAAATCGATCCCGACCGATTGGTCATTCGCTTGCTGCAACATCAATGACATTGGTAATCGTTGAATTTTAGATACAGCGCTTATTAATAACACTCAACCCAGTAATGTTTCAATGCGCTGTAGCCCTGCCACCAAGCGATCTACTTCCTCATGGGTATTATAAAGTGCCAATGAGGCACGACACATACTAGGAACGTGGTAGAACGACATCAATGGCATAGCACAGTGATGGCCGGTACGAATAGCGATACCGTATTGATCGAGGAAACTGCCAACATCATACGCGTGGTGCTCCCCTAAATTAAACGCAATAACCCCGGCACGGGCTTGCGGGCCATAAAGTGTCAGGCTGTTTACCTGACCCAGTTGCTCCAAGGCATACCGCATCAGCGACTGCTCATAGTGCTGGATCTGCGCAAACCCAAGATCAGTAACATAACGGATTGCCGCACCCAGCCCCATAATGCCTGCGGTGTTCGGCGAACCGGCCTCGAAACGCCACGGCGCATCGGCAAAAGTGGTGCCTTGCGTTAGGCTCACGGTTTTGATCATCGAACCGCCCCCTTCCCATGGCGGCATTTGCTGCAACAGTTGACTCTTGCCGTATAAGATACCAATGCCCGATGGCCCGTAAAGCTTATGGCCGGAGAAGGCATAAAAATCACAATCCAATGCCTGCACATCTATCGATTGATGCATGATAGCCTGCGCACCATCCACCAGCACCACCAACCCAGCCGCTTTAGCCTGAGCAACAATCTGCTGTATGGGATTCACGGTCCCCAAGACATTGGAAACCTGAGTAATCGCCAGCAACCGGGTGGTGTCATCAATCAAACCCGCCAATGCAGCCAGTTCAAGCTCCCCTGTTGCCGTCAGCGGCCAGATACGAATCTCAACACCCAAGTCAGTTGCTAACATCTGCCACGGCACAATATTGGCGTGATGCTCCATCTCGGTGATGATGATGCTGTCACCGGCGCTCAGGAAATGACGGCCATAACTGTTAGCCACCAGATTGATGGCCTCGGTGGTCCCTTTAACGAAAACAATCTCTTCGGCAGAAGCTGCATTGATAAAATCAGCAACCTGACTGCGCACCGCTTCCATCTGTTGGGTCGCTTCGCTACTTAGGGTATGAATCCCACGATGAACTGCGGCATAACCCTCACGATAAAAATTAAGCTCCCTGTCGATGACCACTTGTGGCTTTTGTGCGCTGGCGGCACTGTCCAGATAGGCCAGCGGCTGGCCGTTAACCTGGCGGCTCAGCAATGGAAAGTCAGCTCTGACCTGTTCGATAGGGAAACTCATAGCGATTCTCCGGCCAAACGTTCAGCAATCCGCGCCAGCACCACTTTGCGAATGGCGTCGCTGTGAATGGCTTCAGTTAATTCGGCAGCAAAGGCAAAAATAATCATCTGTTGCGCATCAGCCTGATTAATCCCGCGCGATTGCAGATAAAAAAGCTGTTCCGCATCAATGCGACCGACCGTCGCGCCATGGCTGCACTTCACATCATCGGCATAAATTTCCAACTGCGGTTTGGTATCAACCTCCGCCAATTTACTCAATAACAAGTTATTGTTGGTCATCTGTCCGTCAGTTTTCAACGCATGTTTAGCCACTTTAATCATGCCGTTAAAGATAGCTTTGCCGCGCTCACGCACGATGGTTTTATGTAACTGGCGGCTTTCGCAATAGCCTTTGTTGTGCTCCAGATAACTGCGAGTGTCACAGATTTCGCGCCCTATCGGTAACAGCAAGCTGTTAATGGACAACGTAGCACCTTCGCCATTCAATTGGGCGCTGGTATTATGACGAGTCAGCCCCGCGCCCAGCAGGAAGCTATAACTACGCGCCCGCGAATCACGGCTTAACAGCAGGTCATTGTGGGCAAAGTGGTAGCTCTGAGGGGCTTCAAATGCCAGTTTACAGTGATGCAGTTCAGCATTATCACCTACTGCAATGGTGAGCCGTGCGCCAGTAAAGTGAGGCTGTTGATTCAGACTGACGAAATGTTCGATCACTTCAGCCTGTGCATTAGCTTCAATCACCAGATGGTGGCGGTAGTGACTGGTATTCACAACGTCAGAATCATTGCCTGAGCTGATATGCAGCAGATAAAGCGGCTTCTCACTGTGTTTCCCCACCGGTAATCGGATATGCAGACTTTCCTGCGCCAGGCTTTCCGTCAGATGCAAAAACACCTCAGACTGGATCGCCGGAGGAAACTGCGTATTCCCACTCAGATTGGTCAGTTGGTAAGGGCCACACTCAATATCACTGAGTTCAGGTGCATATCGGCCATCAATAAAAACTAAACGATGAGCATCTTGCACCAACGACAGTTCATCGCGTTGGCTAGCCGTTACCTGCGCAGGGCTGGCGAAACTGAAACGATGGGCCAGCAAACGCTCCAGCGGCGTGTATTTCCAGTCTTCATGTTTAAAGCTCGGGAAACCCAACTGCAACACCTGTTGCCAGTGCGCACTGGCCTGTGTTGAATGACCACTCTGGCGCAGATTAAACAGTTGACCGAAGTGCTTGAGAGCATCAGCACGTTGTTTCTGTTGCAGATGCTGCTGTTCCAGCATTTTACTGTTGGTCGGTAAGCCAGCCATAGCCTTGCTCCTCCAACTGTTTCACCAAGGTGAAATCACCTGACTTAATGATCCGCCCCTGATACAGCACATGCACAAAGTCGGGTTTTACATAATCAAGGATACGCTGATAGTGAGTCACAATAATGAATGCACGGTTTTCATTGCGCAGCGAGTTAACCCCGTTAGCAACAATTTTTAGCGCATCAATATCCAGCCCAGAGTCAGTTTCATCCAGAATACATAAAGAGGGTTCCAGTGCCGCCATTTGCAGAATATCGTTACGTTTCTTTTCGCCGCCAGAAAAACCCACATTTACCGAACGGGTCAATAAGTCAGCAGGCATTTTCAGTAACTCAATCTTTTCTTCAATAAAATCAGCAAAATCAAAACGATCTAATGGCTCCTGCTGGCGATATTTACGCACCGCATTGACCGCAGTTTGCAAGAAGAAATGGTTACTGACTCCGGGGATTTCCACGGGGTACTGAAATGCCAAAAATATACCTTCACCCGCGCGATTTTCTGGGTCTAACGCCAGCAGGTCTTTCCCCTTGAAGGTCACACTGCCCTCAGTCACTTCATACTCTTCACGCCCTGCCAATGCCGCGGATAATGTACTTTTCCCTGAGCCGTTTGGCCCCATAATGGCGTGTACTTCACCGGGTTTGATCTCCAGATCCAAACCTTTGAGGATCTCATTACCTTCAACACTGACTTTTAAATTCTTAATGCTTAACATAGGGTTCCTTGGTGCGCCAGAGCGCAAAACTCTGCGAATGCGTGTTTCAACTCACACTTAACCGACACTGTGTTCCAGGCTAATAGCCAACAGTTTTTGTGCTTCGACGGCAAACTCCAGTGGCAACTCGGAGAACACATCTTTACAGAATCCGTTGACAATCATTGAGATGGCATCGTCTTCACTGATGCCACGCTGCAAGCAATAGAACAGTTGGTCATCGCCAATTTTTGATGTTGTCGCTTCGTGTTCCAATTGGGCTGAGTTATTGCGCACCTCTACATACGGGAAGGTATGCGCGCCGGAGTCCGGCCCAATCAACATCGAATCACATTGCGTGAAGTTACGCGCGTTATCCGCACCGGGCAGAATCTTCACCAGACCACGGTAGGTGTTCTGGCTGTGTCCGGCAGAGATCCCTTTGGCAATAATTGTTGATTTGGTATTTTTGCCAATATGAATCATCTTGGTGCCGGTATCGGCTTGCTGGTGGCCGTTGGTTAGCGCCACCGAAAAGAACTCACCGATTGAGTTATCGCCCTGCAAAATCACACTCGGGTATTTCCAGGTAATGGCGGAGCCAGTCTCAGATTGGGTCCACGACATTTTTGAACCCGCCCCTTCACACAAAGCACGTTTGGTCACAAAGTTAAGGATCCCGCCGGTGCTATCGGCACCTGCAAACCAGTTCTGCACCGTTGAATATTTCACTTCCGCATTTTTGTGCAAAATGACTTCAACGACCGCAGCGTGTAACTGGTAGCTGTCTCGCACTGGCGCTGAGCACCCTTCGATATAACTGACATAGCTGTCTTCGTCAGCAATCAAGATAGTGCGCTCAAACTGCCCTGTTTTAGCCGCATTAATCCGAAAATAAGTAGATAACTCCATCGGGCAGCGCACGCCTTTAGGCACATAAACAAAAGTGCCATCAGAAGCCACTGCCGCATTTAGCGCGGCAAAAAAGTTATCTTTGGCCGGCACCACCGATCCCAGATATTTCCGCACCAGATCTGGATATTCCTGAATAGCTTCGCTAAATGAGCAGAAAATAATCCCTTGTTCGGCGAGTTTCCCACGGTAGGTGGTTGCAACAGAAACTGAGTCGAAAATAGCGTCTACCGCCACCTCAGCCCCCTCGCGCACCGGAACCCCTAGCTGGGCAAACGCAGACTCCACCTCTGCGGTGAGGTACTCATTCATCGCCTGTTCAGACAAATCACGTGGTGCTGCACTGTCTGCCGATGATTGCTGCACTGCTCCTGGTTGCGAATCACAACTGTCGTCACAACTGCCACAGGATGGCGCGGAGTAATAACTGTAATCCTGATAATCCAGACTTTTATAATTGGCTTTCAGCCAATGTGGCTCTTCCATTTCGAGCCAACTGCGATAAGCACCAAGACGAAACTCCAGCATCCATTCAGGTTCATTTCGTTTCGCTGAAATAGCGCGAATGACGTCTTCGTTGAGACCTTTGGCTAACTGATCAGTCGCAAGCTGGGTAAAAAAACCCTCTTTGTAACGATTCTCACTGACCCAAGCTTGCACATCATCTGGAACCTCTACATTGCTTCGTGTCATTTCGTTTACATCGCTCAAACGCCAAAACTCTCGCCACACCCGCAGGAATGCTGAGCTTTAGGATTATTAAATTTAAAAATCTGGTTTAGCCCTTCGCGGACATAATCCACCTCGGTGCCATCGATAAACGGCATCGCTTTTAATGGTACGTAGAGTTTGGCACTACCTTGTTCGAAAACCAGAGCGTCGCTGGCTGGCTCTTTAGCCATATCCATCACATAAGCAAACCCGGCACAACCGGACTGTTTCACCCCAAGCTGCAACCCTTTAATTTGCGGATCTTGCTGCATGAGCCGTGTAATTTGCGCGGCCGCGCTATCTGTTATCGTAACGCCTTGCCAGACATTCTCGTCGAGTGAAAATGTCCCGACTGATTCCTGTTGCATATGCCCTACCTTCTATTTCGCAATCACCCATTGGGTTGATCGTTTTCAGGTTAACAATTTGCTGGCTGATTATTGAAGAACCAACACAGATTATTCACAATGGTAGTGATAATAATTATCACTTCAACCGTTTGTTTTGCAGGGATATTAAGAAAAGTGCCGTTTGAACCTCGAATGAGGCGGCAACGAATAAGCATGCTGCGATGGCCTGAAGAGGTCTGAGGGAAAATGTGCACTTTTATCGCCATGAAATAAATGAATAAATTCCCCGACGATGCTCGAATCCCTTGCTATCTCAGAGGCTAATCGCAGTCAGTCTCTGAGTATTTAAAACATTCATAAAAAATACCTATTTCTCTGTTAACTTTAGCTGAAAACCCTCACAGGGGAAACCTATCATAGAGATTCGCCACATTTATTGGCTAAATGAAACAGTCTAAAGGGGATGGGGGATCACTGTGAGCGATTGAAGCCACTCAGGATCATTAAATGACCCTAAGTAGACTAATCACGAATCTTTAGCGGGAGTTATCGGGACAATACGGCGACGGTTAAACGTGAGGTACAACACAGATTATTTTCTTCATCAAAAATCTCAATCTGCCAAACTTGATGGCTGCGGCCAATATGAATGGCCCGACAGCAACCCCGCACTTTCCCGGAACGTACAGCTTTCAGGTGGTTAGCATTGACCTCCAACCCTACCACCTGTTGCCCTTCGGTGGTGCACAGATACCCAGCCATCGAACCGAGCGACTCCGCCAGCACCACAGAAGCCCCACCATGAAGCAAACCGAAAGGTTGCGTTGTCCGATGGTCTACCGGCATCGTGGCTTCTATTTCATCATCCGAGAGCCGGGTAAGCTCAATGCCCAAATGCCCGACCATGCAGTCTTGGCATTGCTGATTTAACTGTTCCAGCGTTGCGGTACGTTTCCAAAGCATCTTGTTCCCTTCCGTTCTTGAAATTGCAGCGGTGTTAGCGGCACTGGTTATTCGGCCCATCCTTGGGCTTTAGGCCGCTATAAGTAGCATGAGGTTAATAGCATAGTTAGGCAGCCAGGTTAAACCAGCTCAAGCAAAGCTTGTAACGGATGTCTCAGTCCACCGCCTTCAATACGCTTAACCTGACTACGACAAGAGTAACCTGTGGCTAAACAACGTTTACTCGGTAACTTTTGTAACGCCTGCTGCCAGGATAACGCATAGATACCCAGAGAGTTATCGACGTTCTTCGCTTCATGACCATAAGTGCCGGCCATGCCACAACACCCGACACTGACGTTTTCCAGTTTGGCGCCATAACGGGAGAATATCGCTGCCCAGTGCTGGCTGCTGGCAGGTAGCGCGGTAGTTTCGGTACAATGCCCAAACAGATACCAGGATTCGCCACTCATCTGCTGCTCTGGCTGTTCAGCCAGTGCCACCTGTAGCCATTCGTGCACCAATTGCACCGTAAAATCACCACGAGCATCACCAAGGATCTCTTTATATTCATCGCGATAGCAAAGCACTAATGCTGGATCAACCCCAACCATCGGCATCCCCAGTAACGAAATACGGTTAAGAAAATCGGCCGTCTTACGGGCTGTTTTAGCAAAACGTTGCAGGAAACCTTTAATGTGTTGCGCCTTGCCATTAGGTGAGAATGGCAACAGCACTGGATTGAAGCCCAGTTTTTCGACCAAGCGAACAAAATCGGCCACAACCTGAGCATCGTAATAGCTGGTAAAGGGATCCTGTACGATCAACACATGTTGACGGCGTTCTGATTCAGGCAATTTCTCCAACTGTTCCAAGGTCATCGTGCTGGCATAATGACCCGATAACGCCTGCTTCAACGTAGGGCTGGAAAGCATCGGTAAATCCACCATCCCAATACTTTTCCGGCTTAGCTCCCTGACCCACGGCTGTTTGAGGAAGAAGTTAAACACTTTCGGTGTTTTAGCCATTAACGGCGCATAACTCTCTACCCCAGCCACCACATAGTCACGCAGTGGGCGATGATAACGGGTGTGATACAACTGTAGGAAGCGGGAACGGAAGCCCGGTACATCAATTTTTATCGGGCATTGCGTAGAGCAAGCTTTACATGCCAGGCAACCTGACATCGCCTCTTTGACTTCATGTGAGAAATCGTAATCCCCCTGGCGAGCAGCCCAGGTATTACGGGTCTTCTCAATCAAGCCACGCAGACTGGGGCGCTTGGTCGCCAGCCCTTTTTCCAACGCAACAGGGTCAACCCCTTGCTCGGATAACAGCCGTAACCATTCGCGTACCAGCGTTGCCCGACCTTTGGGTGAATGAATGCGATCACCGGTAATCTTCATTGATGGGCACATCGGACTACGTGCATCAAAATTAAAGCACAAGCCATTACCATTACATTCCATCGCACCACGAAATGACGTTCTGACCTCCAGCGGAATACGCCGGTCCAGGGTGCCGCGTTTATCGGCTGTATCCACTTTCATCATTGGTGCATCACTGCCCAACGGTGAGCATATTTTCCCCGGATTTAAGCGATTATCCGGGTCGAAAACTGATTTAATGCGCCGTAACTCGTGGTAAAGCACCTCACCAAAGAAGTCAGGGCTATATTCTGCCCGGAAGCCCTTACCGTGCTCGCCCCATAGCAAGCCGCCATAGCGCGCCGTCAGTTGCACCACTTGGTCAGATATCTGTTTCATCAGCATTTCTTGCTGTGGATCGCACATATCCAGCGCCGGGCGCACATGTAATACCCCGGCATCTACATGACCAAACATGCCGTAGCTCAGATTATGGCTATCAAGCAGTTGGCGGAACTCGACAATATAATCAGCCAAATGTTGTGGTGGCACGCAGGTATCTTCGGCAAAAGGAATCGGTTTAGCTTGGCCTTTACTGTTACCTAACAAACCAACCGCTTTTTTGCGCATACCGTAGATACGCTCGATACCGGCTAATTCACTGCAAATCTGATAACCAATAACGCCGCCTTGCTGAGCAGACATCAAGTCATCCAAGCGCTGGCAAAGTGCTTCCATTTGGCTATCGATCAACGCCTTATCATCACCGGCAAACTCAACGATATTCAACCCCAACATCTCTTTATCAGGGATATCAGTAATCAGTTCTTTAACCGAGTGCCAGACAATATCTTCTTTGGCCAAATTGAGAACTTTGGAGTCCACGGTTTCCACTGACAGCGCTTTGGCTTCCACCATAAACGGGGCATTACGCAGGGCGGAGTCAAACGAGTCATACTTTACATTCACCAAACGGCGAACTTTAGGCAGCGGCGTTATATCCAATGTGGCTTCAGTGATAAATGCCAACGTGCCCTCTGCACCGGTTAAAATTCGGGTCAGGTCAAAGGTTTGCAGGTCATCGCTAAACACATGGCGCAAGTCATATCCCGTCAGGAAACGGTTTAACTTAGGGAATTTTTCCACAATCAGCGCGCGCTGTTCACGGCAGTGATGCAACACAGTATGGTAAATACGGCCGGTTACAGAGTCTTCCTGCGCAATCGTTTCCGCCAGTGCCGTCGGCATGGCGCGGGTATCGAGCAGGGTTCCGTCCAGCAATATGGCACGTAACCCCAACACATGGTCGGACGTTTTGCCATACACTAGCGACCCCTGCCCAGAGGCATCGGTATTGATCATGCCACCCAATGTGGCGCGGTTACTGGTCGATAACTCTGGCGCAAAAAAGTAGCCGAATGGCCGCAAATATTGGTTGAGTTGGTCTTTAATGACCCCCGCTTCAACCCGCACCCAACCCTGTTCGGGATTAATCTCCAAAATACGGTTCATGTAGCGCGACATATCCACCACAATGCCGCTGTTAAGAGCCTGACCATTGGTACCGGTTCCGCCGCCGCGTGGCGTAAAGACCAGAGAGTTAAAATTCTCCAGACCAGCCAGACGGCCAATCAAGGCAACATCCGCAGTCGAACGCGGAAAAACCACGGCGTCGGGTAGCAGTTGGTAGATACTGTTGTCCGTCGCCATAGTCAGGCGATCGGCATAACCAGTGGCGGTATCGCCGGTGAATCCGTTTTGCTTCAAAGCATCCAAAAAATCCAGCACCAACTGAATGACACCCGGTGCCTGAGAAATCTGTGGGATCATTAGTGTGACCCTATCTAATAGGTATGTTTGGGGTTCCGCCAAGAGATTATCTGCTAGCAATCACCTTTGTCGAATAATTTATGCCAATTCAGAATGATGAGAAAGTGATGCGTATCTGCCGAGGATAAATGCGGCAATAAATCATTAAGTATCAAAATTATATATTGTACAAATAATAGCCGCATCAGCCCGAAAGAACATTGTTTCAGCGCTTTGGTTGCAGTTGGCGTTTTATTGTGTCCAAGCTAATGCTTTTTTTTTAATAAATCACAGCAGTAAAATCCGGTGTTGTCTGTTAAAACATTAAGAAATACACCATGATTACTACAGATACTTGATTAGTCCGAAAGCTAATGAGTGCCGAGAAAACAGTGCGATGGCCACCTTGCCATGACTTTCGATGTGAGAACCCACTGATGAATTACCCACAACAGCGCCGTTTCGATTTACCTAAACTGATGTTTGGGGTGATATTCATTATGATAATGATTATCGCCAGTTTTTGGGTGGTACAACCTTTTATTATGGGTTTTGCCTGGGCTGGCATGGTCGTTATTGCAACCTGGCCCTTGCTGATTAGGTTGCAAAAGCTCCTTTGGGGTAAGCGCTGGCTGGCCGTTATTGTCATGACTCTGTTGTTGATATTGCTGTTTGTCATTCCGATAGCATTGCTGGTCAGCAGCTTAGTGGAAAACAGCGGCCCGCTTATCCAGTGGGCATCCAGCCCGTCTAATTTGCGCATGCCAGATGTAACCTGGTTGCAATCGATTCCGATGGTGGGGAACAAACTCTACAGTAGTTGGCATACTTTGGTTGCTGGTGGTGGCAATGCGATGATCGCCAAAGTTCAACCCTACATTGGTGCGGCGGCGACCTGGCTGGTAGCTCAAGCCGCCCACGTCGGTTACTTTTTGATTCATCTGGCGCTAATGGTGCTATTCAGTGTTTTACTCTATTTCCATGGTGAGCAAGTCGGCTTAGGTATCCGCCATTTCGCGGTGCGCGCTGCCGACAAACGTGGCGATGGCGTCGTGGTGCTGGCCGCTAAAGCTATCCGTGCCGTTGCGTTAGGCGTAGTGGTTACCGCGCTGGTACAGGCCGTGCTGGGGGGTATTGGTCTGGCGATTGCCGGCATTCAATACGCCACACTGTTTACTGTCTTAATGTTTATCTGCTGCGTAGCTCAGCTTGGGCCACTGTTGATACTGGTCCCGGCGATTATCTGGTTGTATTGGACGGGGGATACCACCTGGGGCACCGCACTGCTGATTTGGAGCTGTATCGTTGGCACCATGGACAACGTTTTGCGCCCCTACCTTATCCGAATGGAAGCTGATATGCCGATGATTCTCATCCTGTCCGGGGTGATTGGTGGCTTGTTGTCATTCGGCATGATTGGCTTGTTTATTGGGCCGGTGGTGTTAGCTATTTCCTATCGTTTGACCTCAGCTTGGGTCAACGAAGCACCGGAACCTGAAGAGAGTATTCAAGAAGTTGCCAAACATTTAGAAGAGCTTTAAGCCTGAATGGGGTTTGGTGGTTATGCTGCCGAACCCCTATTATTTAGCGATATTCGCTATTAACAATAAAGAACAACCCTGTTTAATTCCTCTATCGCTATTCTCAACCTGTATTTCATTAGTTATTAAATAGAATGATTATTAATAACAGAATGAAATCAATTCCATAAAATCATTAATTTAATCTATTATAATCAGAGGATTCTTAATGACTAAGCCACGGAATTTACTTAATATTATTATTAGAAAGTGCTTTCTCCAAGGCATTTAAATAACTCATTTTCAAGTGAGTTATTTAAATATCTGTAATCGAAATACGTATTGCTGTGTGTAGTCTTTGCCTGTCATCTAAGACGGGCTTTTTTTTTACTCATTATTGCAAAAAAATCCGCAACCTACGCTGCGGATAATTAAATGTTCCTTTATCGGTATAACCCGATGCCGATCAATGCTTGGTATGTTGCGCCAAACTGACCCAGGTTTGTACCACGGTGTCCGGGTTAAGGGACAAACTGTCGATCCCCTGCTCCATCAGCCATAATGCAAAATCCTCATGGTCTGACGGGCCCTGACCACAAATACCCACATACTTGCCTTGGCGTTTTGCGGCCGTAATGGCCATCGATAGCAGCGCCTTAACGGCTTCATTGCGCTCATCGAACAGTTCAGAAACCACACCGGAGTCGCGATCCAGTCCCAATGTTAACTGAGTCATATCATTGGAACCGATAGAGAAACCATCAAAATGCTCAAGGAATTGATCCGCCAGCAACGCATTGGAGGGGATTTCGCACATCATAATAAGTTTCAGGCCATTCTCACCGCGTTTCAGCCCTTGCCTTGCCAGTTCAGCCACCACCGCCTCTGCCTGAGCCACCGTGCGCACGAAAGGCACCATAACCTCAACGTTAGTCAGCCCCATCACATTACGCACCCGCTTAACCGCCTCACACTCCAGTGCGAAACAATCACGGAAGCTGTCTGCGACATAACGACCCGCGCCACGGAAGCCTAACATCGGGTTCTCTTCATGGGGTTCATAAGCCTCTCCGCCAACCAGATTAGCGTACTCGTTGGATTTAAAATCAGACAAACGCACAATCACACGTTTTGGCCAGAAAGCCGCCCCTAAGGTAGAAATCCCTTCGGTCAAACGGCCGACGTAAAACTCAACCGGATCGTCATAACCCTTCATCAGCGCTTTGATTTCCGCCTGTATTGCCGGCTCCTGGCTATCGAACTCCAGCAATGCTTTAGGATGCACGCCAATCATGCGGTTGATGATAAATTCCAAGCGCGCCAAGCCAACGCCTTCATTCGGTAAGCGAGCAAAATCGAAGGCTCGGTCTGGATTGCCAACATTCATCATTATTTTTAACGGCAAATCTGGCAATTCAGTAACCTGTGAACTCTGAATTGAGAAATCGAGCAATTCTTGATAGACATAGCCCGTATCCCCTTCAGCGCAGGAGACCGTTACATTCTGCCCTTCTTTCAGAATATCGGTGGCATTACCGCAACCCACAACTGCCGGGATCCCCAGCTCACGAGCGATGATTGCCGCATGGCAGGTGCGCCCGCCACGGTTAGTCACAATCGCCGACGCTTTTTTCATGATCGGTTCCCAATCAGGGTCAGTCATGTCGGTTACCAGTACATCACCCGCCTGAATGCGATCCATCTCGCTAATATCATTAATGACTTTAACCGGCCCCGCACCAATACGATGACCAATGGCGCGCCCCTCCACCAACACCTCACTTTGGGCATTTAGCAGATAACGTTCCATGACTTGCTGATTGGAACGCACCGTTTCCGGGCGAGCTTGCACGATGAACAGCTTACCGGTATGACCATCTTTGGCCCACTCAATGTCCATCGGGCGACCATAATGTTTTTCGATTGATAATGCCTGATGCGCCAGCGCTTGCACTTCGTCATCACTAAGAGCGAAACGATTGCGTTGCTCTTCTGGCACATCTTCAATCTGCACCTGTTTGCCATGTTCCTGGCTTTCAGCATAGATCATGCGAATTTTCTTCGACCCCATGGTGCGGCGCACAATCGCGGGTTTGCCATTACGCAATGTTGGTTTATGGACATAAAACTCATCCGGGTTCACCGCCCCTTGCACCACCATCTCTCCTAAACCATAGGCTGCGGTGATAAATACCACCTGATCGAAACCTGACTCGGTATCAATGGTAAACATCACGCCCGCAGACGCGAGATCAGAACGCACCATCCGTTGTACACCGGCAGACAGCGCCACGCCACGGTGGTCATACCCCTGGTGTACACGATAGGAAATAGCGCGATCATTGAACAGTGAGGCAAAGACATGTTTGATGGCAACCATCACCGCATCAATCCCCTGCACATTCAGGAAGGTTTCCTGCTGACCGGCAAAGGAGGCATCTGGCATATCTTCAGCGGTGGCCGATGAACGCACGGCAAAAGAAGCCTCTGGCTCACCTTCCGCTAATTGTTCGTAGGCTTCATGAATAGCCTGTTCAAACTCCGGATGGAACGGCGTCTCAACCACCCATTGACGAATCTGCGCACCCGCTTTGGCTAATGCCGCAATATCATCAACGTTGGTCTGATCCAACAACTGATAAATGCGTTGGTTAACACCGCTTTGCTCCAGAAATTCGTTAAATGCTTGAGCGGTGGTAGCAAAACCATTAGGTACCGAAACACCCAGATCTGAAAGGTTAGTTATCATTTCACCCAGGGAGGCATTTTTGCCGCCAACCCGCTCAACATCATTCATGCCAAGCTGGTTGTACCAAAGCACATTGCACAGATTTAGGCCATTGTTGGACATCGAAACAATCCTTTTTTACATTGTCTATTAGTTATGGACGGTCATTAGGGTACAGATGGACGTGTACGGCTGACGAATCAGCCATTTCAGACTAGCACAATGATCCATAGCCCATGGACAGGTGAATCGATCAACCCAACAAGAAAAGTTATTTTCAGGCGATTCTGACAGCAAACGCTTTACCGATAAGCCGAATCAGGCACACTGATTGCGTTAAACTTGTCATAAGACGCTTATTTAGCAGTACAACGAATCCGGCCGCAAAATACTCAGGAGTCAGCGTGGAAAGAAGTGTGTTTTATATTTCGGATGGTACCGCCATCACCGCAGAAGTGCTCGGTCATGCGGTTCTGTCACAGTTCCCAGTTAAAGCCACCACCTTTACGTTGCCATTTGTCGAAAGTGCAGCGCGCGCGCAAGAGGTTTGCCAGAAGATTAATCAGATATATCAAGAAACTGGCGTTAGACCGCTGGTTTTCTATTCAATAATCAGCGCCGAAGTACGTGAACTCATTCAGCACAGCGAGGGATTTTGTCAGGATATTGTGCAAGCACTGGTCGCCCCTCTACAGAGTGAACTGGGGGTCGACCCCCAACCGGTGCTCAACCGAACTCACGGTCTCACTGCCAGCAATTTGGGTAAATACGATGCGCGAATCGCGGCTATCGACTATGCCCTGGCCCATGATGACGGTATTTCGCTACGTAATCTGGACCAAGCACAGGTGATTCTATTGGGGGTTTCCCGTTGTGGTAAAACCCCAACCAGCCTCTATTTAGCCATGCAGTTTGGTATTCGTGCTGCAAACTACCCGTTTATCGCCGATGATATGGACAATTTGCAACTTCCTGCCGCGCTGAAGCCTTTTCAGCAAAAGCTGTTTGGTTTGACGATTAACCCTGAGCGGCTGGCGGCAATCCGCGAAGAACGGCGTGAAAATAGCCGTTATGCCTCGCTACGCCAATGCCGAATGGAGGTGGGTGAAGTGGAAGCATTATTCCGCAAAAATCAGATTCGTTATCTGAACTCCACTAACTACTCCGTTGAGGAAATCTCCACCAAAATCCTGGATATTTTAGGCATGAGTCGCCGCATGTTTTGATGGAATATTTGCTTGGGATATTATTTACAGTTTATTTCATCATAAATTGTATGAATGAAGGCCATGGCGGTTGAATTCATTTAGTTTTGGTTTATTGTGATCGCCATCACTTCCCGGTATTCCTGCCGCAGAGAAGAACAGATTTAGAGAATTTCCATGCATAAAACAGATGAACTGCGGACCGCGCGCATCGATAGCTTAATCACGCCACAACAACTGGCGGAAAAGTTGCCGATATCCGAGGGGATAGCAGATAACGTGACAGCGTCACGTAAGCGAATTGAAAAAATACTCACCGGTGAAGACTCACGCCTGCTGGTGGTGGTTGGCCCTTGCTCGATTCACGATCTTGATGCCGCCATTGACTACGCCACGCGGCTGAATGTATTGCGTGAACGCTATCAGGATCGTTTGGAAATTGTCATGCGCACCTATTTCGAGAAACCGCGCACCGTAGTGGGCTGGAAAGGGCTGATTTCTGACCCTGCGTTGGATGGCTCATGTCAGGTCAATCTTGGGATCGAGATGGCGCGCAAACTGTTACTGGCAGTTAATGAGTTAGGTCTACCTACTGCCACCGAATTCCTTGATATGGTGACGGGCCAGTACATTGCTGATCTGATCAGTTGGGGGGCTATTGGCGCACGTACCACGGAAAGCCAGATTCATCGAGAAATGGCATCGGCCCTCTCCTGCCCGGTTGGTTTCAAAAATGGCACCGACGGCAATACCCGCATTGCAATTGATGCTATCCGTGCCGCACAAGCCAGTCATATGTTTTTATCACCAGATAAAAACGGCCAGATGACTATTTACCAAACCAGTGGCAACCCGCATGGGCACATTATTATGCGTGGAGGCAAAAAACCTAATTATGGCGCATCAGATATTGCCGCTGCCTGTGACAGCCTGCGTGAGTTCGATTTACCTGAACATCTGGTGGTTGATTTCAGCCATGGTAATTGTCAGAAAATGCACCGCCGCCAATTGGAAGTTGCCGCTGATATCGGGCAGCAAATTCGTGCCGGATCTACCGCAATTGTAGGTGTGATGGCTGAAAGCTTCCTGATTGAAGGCACGCAGAAAATTGTTGCAGGCCAAGCCTTGACCTACGGGCAGTCCATCACCGATCCGTGCCTAAACTGGGCGGATACTGAGCAATTATTGAGCTTGCTGGCGGATGCGGTCAGTAGTCGGTTTTGATTAACACACAGTGATAGAATGGATTAACCGCTATAGCGAGTCTGTTCTATCACTGGATTAAATGGTCCACGCCCCCTCATTCCGCTCAAGCCCCCTTTTTACAAATCAATTCTAAACTATCTATCCAAAATATTAATTACTAAGCAAAATAAAGGAATTAACATAAAAAGTAATAGAGATTGTTATTGAAACCATTCACCCATGGAGATGATAATCATTATCACTTAAATATGTACTCTAAAGAACACTTCTTATGCACAAAGCCATCTATCCTATTCAAACAGTAAACTGCGCACCAGAGCAAAACTCTGCTGTTTTGCAATTATCCTGTATCAACAGCGGACAACTGCTTGGCCAACATGATGTAGTGATGATCAATCACCAAGGGCAGCTCTATTATTTGCGCCAAACCAAAGCAGGTAAACTGATACTGACCAAGTGATTTGGGTCGTTAGCGCCTATTTTTAAAGAATTTCTACTACGCCAGCCACCTTATATTGAATACTCAGGCAGCCAGCAACTTATTGATTATGTTTAATAACATATGGAGAGTTGCTTATGCTTCGTTTTTTTCGTTTGTCTTTATGCAGTGTGGCGATAACCGTAGCGTTATCCCCACTGGCAACAGCTCACTCAGCATCTACGAGTAAGAATCACACCCTGGTGGTTACTGGAACTCAAGCGGTGACGGACAGTTTTAGCACCCCTGGCACAGTTACCGTCATTGATGCCAGATTGCCACAAAAACAAACTGCCACCACCGCCGCAGAGATGCTGCAAAACGTACCGGGTGTGAGTGTGGGCGGTGTTGGGCGCACCAACGGGCAAAATATAAATCTCAGGGGGTATGATCAGTATGGCGTTATGGTGCTGGTCGATGGTATTCGTCAGGGCATTAATGGTGCCAATATCAATGGTACCTTCCTTGAGCCGGCCCTGATAAAGCAAATCAGCGTCATTCGTAGCCCATCAACATCTAGGTTTGGCAGTGGCGCCATGGGCGGGGTGATTGCTTACCAAACTGTTGATGCGGCCGACTTGCTGGCAGATGGCCAAAATCTTGGCTTCCGAGTTAGCGGCTATGGGGCCACGGGTTATCATAGTATCGGCTCCGGGATGTCCGTTTTTGGCCGCACAGAGCATCTTGACGGCATTATCGCGCTAAGCAAACGTAAGGTCGGCAATACTTACCACGGCAACGGTAATGAAGCACCGAATAATGAAACGATTAACAGCCTGATGTTTAAAGGCACCGCCGCTCTTTCTGGCAGCCAGTCGTTAACCACCGCCCTGCGTTATTACAATAACCAAGCGCTAGAACCGCGCATGGCTAATCTTAGTGCGCCTGACTTAAGATTTAATAAAAATCCAATGATGAATCGTTCCACCCTTCAACGTGATGCTGAATTAACCTACCGCCTGCAACCACAACACCTTGACTGGCTGGATGCCACCACCCGACTCTATCATTCCGAAATCAGTATTAGTGATAACGTCAATCGTGAGGGCTATGGCCGCCGAAAACAGATCACCCGAGGTTTAAAGCTGGAAAATAACAGCATGCTATTTACCCACAGCCCCGCAGCAAATGTATTCACTTATGGCATTGAAACCTATCATCAAGAGCAAGTTCCGAGCGGTGTTATTCGTAGTTTCCCCCCCGCTGAAATCAAATTCTCCTCCGGTTGGTTACAAGACGAAGTTACACTGCGTGATTTACCCATTACCTTACTGGTAGGCAGCCGCTTCGACAGTTATAAAAACAGCCGCAACGGTTTTGCTGATAGGGAAGCTAAAAATTGGTCAACTCAAGGAGCCGTTACCCTCAAACCCACTGATTGGCTGATGTTGTTTAGTGCCTACAGTCAGGCGTTCCGTACGCCAACGCTGACTGAGCTTTATAATGATTCAATCCATTTTTCTATGGGGCCTTTTGCCAATCGCTGGAGACCCAATCCAAATCTAAAACCCGAAAGTAACGTCACTCGCGAAGCGGGTTTTGGTTTGACATTTGATCAATTATTGTCCAATGATGATTCGGTTGAATTCAAAGCCAGCTACTTCAGTATTGATGCCAAAGACCGTATCACCAGTGAAGTCCACACCGAATTTTTTGGTAAGAATTACTCCGGCTACATCAATATCCCGCGCAGTAAAAGCTGGGGGTGGGATGCAGCGCTGGACTACCAAAATCAATGGTTTGACTGGACGCTGGCCTATAACCGTACCCGTGCTATTAATCTCGACACCCGCCAATTCATTAACAGTATCAATCCAGATACCGTCACCAGCAGGCTTAATGTCCCCATTGCGAGCAGCGGTTTTAACGCCGGTTGGGTATTAACCATGGCTGAAAACACCAAATTTATGAAAAATAATGATGCCAAAACATCGTCACGCCGCCCCTATGCGCCGCAAGCGGGCTATGCGGTTCATGACTTTTACCTAAGCTACCGTGGGCAAGGCTCCTTGAATGGCATCACCACCACCGCAGTATTGGGTAATGCATTCAATAAAGTGCATTACTCACCACAAGCAATCCCACAGGATGGACGTAATGCCAAATTACTGATCAGCTATCAATGGTGATATTTCACCCAAACTGTATATAGCGCCTGATCTGGAAAGCCACCATACTTAACGAACCATATTGAGTGGTTCCAAGGACACCTGCCGTATCCGATAACACGGGTTGCGGCACTATCTTAAAGGAATGAATAAATGGAAATGTCACTGTATCAACGTTACCTGAGCGCAAAGCAGCTCAACCCTCAATTACCCACCTGTGATTTAGCAGAAAGCCTGAATGTCAGCGAAGCAGAGTTGGCATATGCCCGTGTCGGCCATGATATGGAACGCTTAAATATCAGTGCCAGCGTATTGTTGGCAGAATTAGCGCATGTGGGGGTAACAAAGTCGGTCACTGCCAATCAATGCGCGCGACATGAGATAATCGGTGAGTATCAGAATTTGCGTTTACATGGTCACCTTGGCTTGATTCTTAACCCACGCGCCCTGGATTTAAGGCTGTTTTTCCGCCAATGGGATGCCATTTTTAGTCTGTGTGAGACAACACCGCAAGGTGAGCAACATAGTATTCAATGCTTTGATCTTCAGGGTAATCCAATCCATCAAATCTATTGCATCGGTGAGACAGATCTTAATGCCTGGCAAGCATTAGTGACTAAATATCGTGCCACGGATAACACTCCGCTGGTTCTACACCCCAGGGATCAGGAACTCAGCGGTACAGCACCTCTCAATAACGCCCTTATTGATGCTGAGTGGCGCAAAATGAATGATATCCATCAATTCTTTATGCTATTGAAACGCCACAAAATTACCCGTAAACAGGCTTTCCGTGCTGTCGGCGACGATTTGGCGTTTCAGGTTGATAACCAGTCACTGAGTCAAATACTTCGTGCGGCACAAGCTCGTCAGAACGAGATAATGCTATTTGTCGGTAACAGTGGGTGTATACAGATATTCACCGGCGTAATTGAACAATTAATAGTCGAACGGAATACACATGCCGACGGACAACTGTCGATTAATGTGCTTAATCAGCGCTTTAATCTGTATTTAAACAAAGATGCCATTGCAGAGATTTGGGTAACACGCAAACCCACCAAGGACGGTTATATCTCAAGTCTGGAACTCCTCGATAACCAGGGTAAGCATATCTTACAAGTGTTTGGTCAGCGCAATGAAGGTCAATCCGAGCAAAGTCAGTGGATTGAACAACTCGCAGAATTAACGGTTATAGAGTCAACACATGAATAAATGGTTGTTGATATTAACTGTCGTTATCGCGGTAAACTGTCAGGCGAGTCAACGGATTATCACTATCGGTAACGATGTCTCTGAAATCACCTACGCATTAGGCGTAGGTGCCTATATTGTTGCCAGAGATCGCGCCAGTGTTAGCCCTGAAGCGCTAAAAGAATTACCGGATGTGGGTTTTATGCGGCAACTCAATACTGAAGGCATTCTCGCTTTAAAACCGACACTGGTGTTAAGCACCACGCGCGCATCCGCTTCAAGCGCGCTGCGCCAAGTTGAGGCAAGCGGTATCAACGTGGTCTATATCCCAGTGGATACCACGCCAGAAGGGGTGCCCGCTAAAATACAACTGATTGCCGCCACGTTGAATCAAGCACAAAAAGGCCAGCAACTGATACAGCATTATCAGCAACAACTGGCAGAGATCATGTCTACGCCTTTGCCGGTCAAGGTCTTATTTATTATGAGTCATGCTGGGATCCCGCCACTGGCGGCCGGTACGCACACCCCTGCCGATACCTTATTTCGTCGTACTGGACTTAAGAATGCGATACATGAGTTTGCAGGCTATCGCCCGCTGTCACAGGAGGGGATTATTGCCAGTGCGCCAGATTTGCTGATTATGACCACTCATGGGGTGATATCACTGGGCGGGGTTGATAACGTCTGGCGCATTCCCGGAATTGCGCTTACCCCAGCGGGTCAGCAACGTCAGGTGTTAATACTGGATGATAGAGCATTATTGAGTTTCGGCCTTCACACGCCAGCGGTAATGAAACAATTGCGTGCTGCGGCGCAACCCGATTGATACGAAAGCGTTTTTGCACGGGTTGTAACCCTCTTTGTGCCCAGAGGAATACGATGGCAGGGAATATCCCTGCCATCGATAGTGACTAACTGGAGCAAGATATCTCCAGATGTTTCCCCCAATCTGGAGGTAACTTAGCCAAATCATCAAATTCAGGCTGTTCGGCAAAAGGGTGCTGCAATGCCTGATGCAGGCGCTGCAATGGCTGAATATCATCCTTTTCGGCGTGGTCGATCGCTTGCTGTGCCAGATAGTTACGCAATATATATTTCGGGTTCACTGCTTTCATCAAATACTGACGCTGAGCATCGTCAATCGGTTCTTGTTGCAAACGTGCACGATAACGACTGTACCAACTGTCAAAACCGGCTCTATCGATAAAATCATCACGTAGCGGCGATTGTGCCGAATGCATTTCAACCTGACTCAACAAACGGAATGTGCGGGTATAGTCTCGGCCCTCTTGGGTCATCAAACTCAATAATTCTGTCAGTAGTTCGTTATCTTGACTGCTGCTTTCGACGAAACCTAATTTAGCGCGCATCTGTTGGCCGTAAGCTGCCATTAACTCTGGCTCGTAAGCGCTCAGTGCCAACTGCAACTGTTCCACCGACATTAAGCCGGACAGCGCCTGCCCTAGCCGATGCAGGTTCCATAATGCGACCGCTGGTTGATTATCGAATGCATAGCGCCCTTGATGATCGGAATGATTGCAAATATATCCCGGAACATAGTCATCCAGAAAACCGAATGGACCATAGTCCATAGTAATACCAAGAATCGACATATTATCGGTATTCATAACACCATGAGCAAAACCGATTGTTTGCCACTGGGCGATTAAACGCGCCGTGCGTTTTACCACATCAGTAAACCACAACAAGTAGCATTCTGCTTGCCCGGCGCATTGTGGCCAGTGGCGGGCAATCACATAGTCCGCTAGCTGTTTAACCTGTGCAGGCTGCTGACGATAATAGAAGTGTTCGAAATGGCCGAAGCGAACATGGCTTTCAGCCACCCGCAATAGCATAGCGCCTCGCTCCGCTTGCTCACGGTAGACTGGATGTTCGCTGGTAACGATGGTCAGTGCGCGGCTGGTAGGTATTCCTAAATGATGCAATGCTTCGGAAGCTAAAAACTCACGGACAACTGAGCGCAAAACTGCACGCCCATCCCCCATGCGGGAATAAGGTGTTAACCCTGCACCTTTCAGATGCCAGTCCATACTGCGACCATCACTGAGCTGCTGTTCCCCCAGCAAAATGCCACGACCGTCGCCAAGCTGCCCCGCCCATACACCAAACTGGTGACCGCTATATACTTGTGCCAGCGGTTCCATACCTGATAACAAAGCCTCTCCAGCCCATATGGCGGCTTTCGGCAGACTAAACCAACTCTCATCCAGCCCAAGCTCCTGCGCCAAAGGGGCACTATGGTACAGCAAGTGTGCCCCCCTTAACGGTGTTGGCTGCAAGTAAGTATAAAAACCGCTGAGTTGCTGCCCGTAGCTATTATTAAATTGAGGAGCATCCTCAAACTCAGACGGGTTCTCTGCTTTGGAACTGCTATCAGACTCAATGCCCTTAAAGGATGTCATCAACGTAATACCTCAGCCAGCCAATGACGAACTTGCAACAACTCGGCGTATGATTCAGGGAAATCATCGCTTAATCGCAGGCAAACCGCATTAATAGTATCAGGACGATACATCACCCCTTGTAGGCGCTCAGCCAACGCCTCCAGCGGGGCAGGATTCAAACTGTCCGTAAAAATTTGGCAACGATCAATGGCACCCTGTAATACATCGAAATGTAGTTCAATTCCGCCCCAAACAAAGCGGGTATCAACTAAGTGACTAAAGGCAGGTGCCTGACCAAAATTCCATTCCCAGCTACTCTGTTTGGCAAATTGCTCAGTAAAACCCGGTAGGTTGGGCAATACTTGTGGGGATATTATTTCCGCTGATACCTGTTCATCGTAATAATCGAAAAAAGCCTGTTCAATGGCAACAGAGATCTGCTGGTGGTCAATCCCTGGTAACAGCTCTACCAGATTAGTCACGCGAGAACGAACTGACGTAATCCCTTTAGCCTGCAATTTTTTCGGATCAGGATTAAGGTAATCGGCCAAACGGCTCAGGTCCGCACTCAATAACAATGTGCCATGATGAAAACCACGATCTTTGGTCTCTTTATAAGCCGATCCCGATACTTTGCGCTCATCATCACCGTTCTTAACCACCAAATCATTACGACCTGAAGCTGTGGCCTGAATTCCGAGCGATGCCAAAGCATTAAGAATAATTTGAGTGGATACTGTTTTATCATATTCAGGTTTGCCGGCCATAAAGGTAAAACAGGTATTACCCAAATCATGGAATACCGCCCCACCGCCACTGCTGCGCCGAGCCAGCTTCACACCATCTTGCTCCATGCGACGGGTATTGCACTCTTTCCATGGATTCTGAGCACGCCCGATCACCACGGTATCAGCATTCCGCCACAAAAAGAGCACTCGCTGATCTGGAGACATTTGGCGGAAAATACACTCTTCTACAGCCAGATTAAACCAGGGATCATAAGAATCAGAAATGAGTAAGCGAAGGGATGACATAAACGCGGCTCCGAACCAAAATAAGCAGCCATTAAGATAACATAACCCACACTGATATCTTTAGGTTCGAGGATTCATTCTGTATTAACTAAGGATTCAAGCAAAAAAGCATCAAATACGGCGCGCTTGCCAGTAAACACGTTTCCAGTAAACATTCTCCAGCGATGAGCGGATCACACCTTTACTCGTTGAAGCATGAATAAACTCATCATTCGTATCGTAAATACCAACATGCAATCCATTTTGTCCACTGCCGGTTTTGAAGAACACCAAGTCACCAGGCATCAGCTCATCACGACCCACTTTAGTGCCTAGCGTGGTTTGCGCTACAGTCGTCCGGGGTAATTGCATATCAAAACGATCGCGGAAAGTGCGGTAAACAAACCCAGAGCAATCAACGCCGTTTTGATCCAGCCCACCATTACGATATGGCGTTCCTTCCCATTGACGCAGTTGTTCATTCAGTTTAGCAACTACCACAATAGAATCAGACAAGTGACCACTTGGTGTTGGAGCATGGCTGCTACAACCAGCAAGAATCATACTCATCAAAAAGATCCAGCAACGCATCCGCATCGAGATATCACCAAAGGTAAGGCTTAGCCAATGCGCCAGACAGCAAGCTATTCGGCGCTACATCTGGCTAGAGATAGGCACCAGTATCGCTAATTTAGCTATCGAGTTTGGAAAAAACAAGTTATATGAATGAGATAATAGATTTAATCGTTCTTTATTGGTTTTGTATGAATCAGCCATATCCCCAATAGAATGAAACCTGCCCCTAACGTTTTCAGTAATGTCGCCGACTCATTGAACTCAGGTAGCCATACTGCGGCTAAATAGACTAACGCATAACTCAGACTGAGTAATGGATAGGCCCGACTGAGTGGCAGATACCTTAGTGCAAAAAACCAGCACAACATCGATAAGGCATAACCGGTTAACCCGCAAGTTACCGCTATTAACTGTGTTAAATGATGAGCTAAAAATTGAACATTAATATCTGCCAGTGATATTAATGGGGTATGCATCATCCCCCATTTAAGCATTAATTGGGCAATGGTCACCAATATTACACTGCCTATTCCCCATAGATAACCTTTCATTAATACCAACTAATCAAAAGGATGCCAAACATAATGGAGGCAACGCCAAGCCAATGGCGAGAAGTTGTCTTCTCGCCATAAAACAGCTGCGCGGCCAAGGTCACCAACACAAAATTAAAGCTTAATAGCGGATAAGCCACACTCAAAGGCAGATGTTGCAATAAACGCAGCCAGAATAACATCCCTAAACCAAGCAGTATTAGTGCAATGGTAAGCCAACGCAGTGTTGGGGCTAGCCGTTTATCACTTGGCCGATCCCAGCATTGCGCTGCTTGCTTCTGACACAGTTGCCCCGCACAGGTCAATAAACTAACCACTATCAAGAGCAGATAACTTGTCATGGTGTCTTTTGGTACCACAAAAGTGCCAAACGATTCATTAAATTAACCTTGTCGGCTACCGGATAATGGGCAGGGATGCCCTCACCGCGAGATAATTGTACAACTAACGATACATCACCTTGCCGCCTTGCATGAGCCAACCATTCACTAAAATCTTTATCGTTAATGTATTTATCTTTGCTGTCAGCGTAGTTCAGCCCATAAGACAGCTCGCCCTTTTCGCTGAACATGAGTATATCGCTACGTTTCAGTTGCCACGCTAACCCCGCCGCTACACCAACGCTATCGGTAAGTACATAACGGCTACTGCTCAGTGCATCAAAATTATTCTGGATAAAGTTTTGCGGTTGTTTGGAGTCAATAACCTGCTGAGGAATCAGATAACCCACCAGCAAAACCAACAGTAATGGGCAGGCAGCAGCCCAACGCCAATAACGAGCGTTATTATACAAGGTTATAAACCCGACTAACCCCCAGCCAACAAAGGCGACTATCGCCAGTATAACTTTCTGATGCTCTTGCGGCCCATAAGCAACCATGTGCCCCACTAACCCCAAACCAATAACCAGCACCGCCAGCGCGCAAACTAATCCGAAAATAAGATTTATCGCACCATTTATCTTCAGTACGCGCATACGCATGTTACTGGCACAGTCTGTTGCGTATGCAGCCATCAGTAAAGATAATGGCGCCATACATGGCAAGATATATGTCGGGAGTTTTCCTTTAGCCACACTGAAAAATAGCAACGGCATGATGACCCAACTGAGCAAGAAAAACAGTTCAGGTTTTGCCACCCGTTCACGCCATCCTTTAAGTACCGCACCCGGTAATAACCCCAACCACGGCAATACCCCAATGCACAGAATAGGCAGGTAATACCAGATAGGCGCTTTATGTTGAGCATCTTTTTCAGCGAACCTCTGAATATGTTCAACCCAGAAGAAGTAATGCCAGAAATCAGGTTCACGTTGCGCAATTGCCAATGCCCACGGCAAGCTCAAAATTACCGCACCCAATACCGCGATCGGACCAAAAATGATGAGATCTTTTATTCGCTTTTGCTGTATGACAATAGGCAATACTGAAATAACCGGCACGGCCAACGCGAGAAAACCTTTGGTCATAAAGCCCATGCCACAGGCAAGGCCGAGCAAAAGGTAAGCGCCAACCTTTTGCGTCGAGGTTTCTGCTCGTAATGTGAGATAAAAACAGACCATTGAAGCGGTCAGCCATAATGAAATCATCGGGTCCAATACCGCATAGGAGCCGATACTAAATACCAACAACATGGAGAGATAAATTAATGTCGCCAATACTGATGTAGAGCGATTACGCCACAATAAAGTCGCCAACCAATAGACTAATATTGCACTCAGGGCGGTACTAAAAATGGAACCAAATCGGACGGCGAAATTAGTGTCACCAAATATCCACTGGCTAATATTATTAAACCAATAACCCGCGATAGGTTTTTCGAAATAACGAATCCCCAGAAAATGCGGCACTATCCAATCACCACGTTGCAACATTTCCCGGCTAATTTCAGCATAGCGCGTTTCGTCAGGCTGCCACAGTAAACGGCTATTGATTGGCAATAAATAAATAAGAGCAAAGAACAGCGCCAGCAGGGCGGCTCCGCCACCTTTTAATAATCTCATCCAACATCCTTAATATCTGACTGACACCCTAACCAGCCCTCTCGGCCAGGAAAGGTTGTACGTTCGACTGTCCCTATTGGCAATGAATCCAAATCATCGGGTAATAGTTCTCGAAGTGGGCAAAACTGTATACCTTGTTTTTTCGCCTGGACTAATAATTGCTCAAACATCGCCGCCTGAGACATCCCTTCCACTTCAGCATGAATGGTATAAACCGAGACACCTCTATCACGCAAAATAGCTTCAATGATGAAATCATTAAAATCCTCGGCACGAACCTCACTGCCGACGACTTCATCGTACGTTGGCAACGTCACTGGGATTTGTACGCTGCCAAGGTTGCCATCAGGCAACAGAGGGCGGAAAGGATGTGTACCACGACAATCGCTGTTATAACGAAAAGAGAACGGCTGCTTTATGGCTAATACCCGAGAGTCAGCACGCCATCCAGCAGCCGCAGAACACGTAACTGGCTGCCCAATACTGTGCTGCAATGCATCCACACCCAATTGTACCTGTTCAGTTAGCTGTTGCGTTGACCAGGATGCAACTTTAGCTTGCCAGCCTTGATGATCCCAGGCATGTAAACCAACCTCATGCTCTGCTTGTAATGTGGCTTTCATTAATGAGCCAAGGTCTTTAGCGATTTTTTTACCCGGCCAGGCGGTTCCTGCCAGTAAAATATCCCAACCATAAAGCGACGCAGCATTTGAACGCAGCATCTTCCACAAGAAACGGGGACGGAAAAGGCGCCACAAGTGGCGCCCCATGTTATCTGGACCAACACTGAAGAAAAAGCTGGCACTGATATCATACTTTTCCAATACAGCAAGTAATGATGGCACACCTTCTTTTGTTCCACGGTAGGTATCCACATCAATCCTTAGTCCAACTTGCTTCATAGGTGATGCTCATCCTTTGGGGTTTCACTCAGCTCAACTACAGCACCGCGAAGGAAGAAATCCAATGTTTCGGTGACAGTTTGCTGCAAGGCAATTTCTGGCTGCCAATGTAAAATACGGCGCGCATTCGTGATACTTGGCGTGCGATATTCAACATCCTGATAGCCTTTGCCATAATATGCGCTGCTTTCAATATCTTTAAAGCCCGCAAACGGAGGGAAGTGACTGCGTAATTCATGTTTTTCAAAACTACTCAGTAGCATTTCTGCCAATTCACGAATACTTGCCTCATTGGTCGGGTTACCAATATTAATTATCTGCCCATCACAGCAGCCATCATTGTTCTCAATAATGCGAAATAGCGCTTCAATGCCATCATGAATATCAGTAAAGCAGCGTTTTTGCGCGCCACCATCAACCAGTTGAATAGGAGAGCCTTCGACCAGATTTAATATAAGTTGTGTAATGGCGCGGGAACTGCCAATACGAGCAGCATCAAGGTTATCCAGGCGTGGTCCCATCCAGTTAAATGGACGGAACAGTGTGAATCTAAGATTCTCTTTGGCACCATAAGCCCAGATAACGCGATCCAATAACTGTTTGGATACTGAATATATCCAGCGCTGTTTGTTAATTGGCCCCACAATCAACCGAGAGCTATCTTCGTTAAACTCTTTGTCATCACACATACCATAAACTTCAGAAGTGGATGGGAAGACAATGCGTTTATTGTATTTAACACAATCGCGAACAATTTTTAAATTTTCTTCAAAATCTAATTCGAAAACACGCAATGGATTACGGGTATATTCAATTGGCGTCGCAATAGCCACCAACGGCAGAATAACATCACACTTTTTAATGTGATATTCAATCCATTCGGAATGAATGCTGATATCCCCCTCCACGAAATGGAAGAAAGGATTATCCAAGAAACGACTAATAGCATCAGAACCAATATCCAAACCGTATACTTCGTAGCGGTTATCGCGCAACAAACGCTCAGTTAAGTGGTTACCAATGAAGCCGTTTACACCAAGGATAAGTACACGGGTACGTCTTTTCAGAGCTTTACTTGGCTTATTGGCTAAGCGCACATCTGTGACAATACCCATTTCTTGGGCTAAACGACTGCCCTGGACATACAAACCAGCATCGCCCTGACCAGTAACAATCTCCAGCGCACCTTCACCACAAGCAACAACCAAAGGTGAAATTGAGAGTACGGTACCAGGCAACTTCCCATGTGCTACCGTCAGTGGTCGTGCACGCCAGATGATAAGTTTACGCTGACCAAGATAACTGAATGCGCCAGGGTATGGCTCAGTCACTGCGCGAACCAAATTATTGATATCTGATGCTGACTTGTGCCAATTAACCTCTCCATCCGCAGCAGTCCGACGGCCAAAATAGCTGGCATCAGCTTCTTTTTGTGGTGTTGGATGCAGCGAAGAACGCTTCATTTTAGGCAATATATCACGCAGCAATTCTTGCGATGCTTCGCGCATTTTTGCATGTAATGTCAATGCAGTATCATCATCGCTGATAATAACTTTCTGCTGGCCCACAATTGGCCCCGCATCAGCTTTTTTTACCATTTGGTGCAGGGTTACACCGGTTTCGGTCTCCCCATTAACCAGCGCCCAGTTAATCGGAGCACGGCCACGGTATTTAGGCAACAAGGACCCGTGTAAATTAAATCCTCCTTGCGGTGCTGATGACAAAATTTCCTCACACAGCATATTACGATAATAGAAAGAGAAAATAACATCAGGTTGCAATAGCTTAATACGCTCAATCCATAACGGATGATTGACATCATCTGGCGCAAATACAGGGAGTTCTAAATCAGCAGCAACACGCGCGACTGAAGAGAAAAAGCGATTTTCATTCGGATCATCCGTATGGGTAAATACCGCCTGAATATCGTAACCTGCTTCTACTAATGCTTTTAGGCCTACACAGCCAATATCATGATAGGCAAATACAATCGCTTTCATTTCTCTACTTCCTGATTATTGTCGGTCTGCTCTGCGCCGACTACTTTTTGTATGAAATAACGTGGACGCGCGCGCACATCGTTATAAATACGACCGATGTATTCACCAAGTAGCCCCATACCAACGAATTGGGCTCCGATGAACATGAACAACACGGCAAAGAGTGTAAAGACACCGCCGCCAGCCCATTCTGGGCCAAATACCAAGCGTAAAACGACTAACAGCACTGCAAGAGTAAAACCAGAAAGCGCAATGACACTCCCCACCAGGCTTAACAGACGTAATGGTGTCGTTGTCAGACAGGTTATCAAGTCATACATTAGATTGATGAGTTTCATCAGACTGTATTTTGAGTCACCGAACTCGCGCTCTGCGTGGTGCACAGTAATTTCAGTGGTACGGCGAGCAAAGGTATTTGCCAGGATAGGGATAAATGTACTGCGTTCGTGACAGTGTAACATCGCCTCTACGATATGGCGACGATAAGCCCGCAACATGCAGCCGTAATCACCCATCGACTTTCCTGTAGCCCGCTGAATCATTAAATTAATTAAACGGGAGGCTGTTTTGCGAAACAGTGAATCCTGCCGGTTAGCGCGCACCGTACCGACGACGTCGTAACCCTCTTCGGCCACACTAACCAGCCGCGGAATTTCCTCTGGCGGGTTTTGCAGATCAGCATCAAGTGTAATAACCAAATCACCGCTAGCCTGATTGAATCCAGCCATAATGGCAGAATGCTGACCATAATTACGATTCAGCAAAACTGCGATTATGCAGCTTTCTGGTTCGTTCGCTGCTGCTGTCAGCATTTCAGCAGAACTATCACTGCTCCCATCATCAACCAAAATAATTTCATAAGCTTGGGTGAGTAACTTACAGGCAGCCGATGTCCTCTCTATTAATGCTGGCAAGCTCTCTTGCTCGTTATAAACAGGGATAACTATTGATACTTTTTTGATTTCTTCATTTTGAAACACGGTGCGGCCCTATAATAGTTGCCAATGCATCAACCACCCGCTCAACATCACTGTCCAGCATGTCGGGGAAAAGGGGCAATGTGCATAATCTGGCGGAATTCCACTCGGTATTGGGTAAGTTCAGGTTCGGATAACGCTCGCGATAATACTTTTGAGTGTGCGCTGCGCGAAAATGAAGGCCAGTACCAATACCTAACGCTTTCAACCGCTCCATCAGAGAGTCTCGACTAATTCCACAGCGCTGTTCATCAACGCGCACCATAAACAGGTGCCATGCGTGCTGATGGGCGTAGCCGGGAACAGCAAGGGGTTGCAAGGGCGAGTCATTCAATGCCTTATAATATTGAGTGACTAATTCTTGGCGGCGAGCATTGATTTCAGGTAAACGTTTGAGTTGCACTACAGCAATCGCTGCGTGAATATCAGATAAGTTATATTTATAGCCAGGCACTATGACTTCGGCCTGTGGGCTGCGCCCTTGTAGCTGTCGATCAAAAGCATCCACCCCCAAGCCATGAAACTTAAGTTGCCGTACTTTGTCGGCTAGCTCATCATCGTCGGTGGCAATTAAACCGCCTTCAGCACAAGTCATGTTTTTAATGGCATGGAAAGAAAAAATGGCTGTGCCCTTCTCTCCGACCCATTGATTCCCATAGCGGGTGCCCGCAGCGTGGGCCGCATCTTCAATCAGTGGGATACCTCGACGCTGAGCAACTAAACGCAAAGCATCAAGATCACAGGGAGCGCCTGCATAATGTACTGGGATAATGGCTTTGGTTTTTGCGGTGATAGCTGCTTCAACATCCGCAGCATTTACCATTAAAGTGTCGCGATCAACATCAATCATTACCGGCTCAGCGCCCAGTAACACAATCATATTGAGAGTAGAAACCCACGTTTGGGACGGGGTGATAACTTCATCCCCTGGGCCAATACCCAAGGCCATCAAGGTGATATGCATTCCCGCCGTAGCCGAACAGACAGCAATGGCATGTTTGCAACCAAACGCATCACAAAAATTAGCCTCTAATTGCTGATTCTGCGGTCCGGTGGTTATCCAACCTGAACCTAATACATTTACGACCGAATTAATTTCTTCCGTACCAATCGACGGGCGTGAGAAAGGTAAAAAATTCTGCATTAAATAATCCCTTAGGACACTAGAGCTATCGGCAACTATATGCCCACGCAAGTTAACGAAAACTAAACGTCAATCAGATAAACGCATGGTTTTCTAGCTCAAC
This sequence comes from Yersinia sp. FDAARGOS_228, assembly GCF_002073315.2. NCBI lineage: Bacteria > Pseudomonadati > Pseudomonadota > Gammaproteobacteria > Enterobacterales > Yersiniaceae > Yersinia > Yersinia sp. FDAARGOS_228. The sequence goes on along the minus strand of NZ_CP020409.2, from coordinate 3,015,258 downwards.
TTTAGTCCATTAACCTTAAATAAACCTTAAGACTGTCTTTTTTATCTCAGAGATCATCAGAAAGGTCACCATCACCGAGCGTGAAGTGATTTTTATCTTAAAATAAAACAACTGACACAAAACCCTACAGAAGGTACAAAGGTGATGATTTAATTGACTTTATCCGTGTAAAGTGAGAAGTAAACGCCGCAGATAATAGAAATGTGAATTAAAAGTACAGGGAATTAATTTCCAACTACCAATAGAACTTGATAAATAGATGTAAGCGTCACATGCTTTTTGTAACAATCCAATTCTGAAGCTCAAAGCTGTGAATTTGAAAGTCCACTTCAAATACGTCAGACAGAATATTTGCCTCCATTACCTGTTTAGCCCCCCCCTGCGCAAGCACGCTCCCTTTAGACATCAACCAAACCTGATCGGCCTGTTGTAAAGTATGGTTAAGGTCATGAGCACTGATGATAGCGCTGCGCCCTGCCGCACAAAACTCAGCAAGTAGCCCATCTAGCGCCACTTTTTGCGCCACATCGAGTCCGGTATAGGGTTCATCGAGTAATAACAGTTTGCTGTCAGAATTGATATCAGGCCAAACTTGCAGGAATACTGCCGCCAACCGAACGCGCTGCCACTCACCACCTGAAAGCTGTGATAGCATTCTTGGCAATTTGTCGGTTAAGCGCAATTTTTGACAGAGATAGCCAATCGTTGCCGCTACCGCATCTGGTGCAGCGCCGACAGGCTGGTAAAGCGCGAGATATTGGAAAACGGGCATTAAAGTCAGGGCTGATTGCTGTTGACTTAGATAACCTCGTGAACGGGCCAAGTCATGCCCTGCATAAAGGGTCAGCGGCTGCCCTGCCAGTAAAATATCCCCATGCGCAGGCAGCAAGCCCGCTAAAGCCGCCAACAAGGTACTTTTCCCTGCCCCATTTGGGCCTATCAGATGAATTTGCAACCCGGCAGCCACTTCAGCAGAAAAAGGGGCAAGGCGTGTTTCTACATTGACATTGCTGAGTTGCAATAGCATCAAAATAAACCTGTTGTCGGAAATTAGTTGTTGGCTAACGCTTGAGTCATTGCACCGATTAGAATCGGATCTTCTGGTGTCATATCGGGAGCAAAACGTTCAAGTACGACACCCTCGCGACTAATCAAGAATTTCTCAAAATTCCACAGAATATCACCTGGTTGCTTTGGTTCACGCCCTTTACTGGCTAAGCGTTGATAAAACTCGCTCCCTGCCGGTTTTACTGCAACAGATTTAGCCGCAATCAATTGCTGGTATAAAGGGTGTCGTTGCGAACCATTGACCTCAATTTTACTAAACATCGGAAACTCAACCCCAAATGTGCCTCGGCAGAAGGCTTGTATCTCTTCATCACTGCCCGGTTCTTGCCCCGCGAACTCATTGCTCGGAAACCCTAAAACTTCAAAACCTTGCTGATGATATGTTTTATAAAGGTTTTCAAGCCCTTCATACTGCTTAGTCAGACCACATTGAGAAGCCACATTAACGACCAATAGAACTGAGCCCTTATACTTTTCCAGCAGAATAGATTCACTTTCAATGGTTTTAACAGGGATGGAATAAATTGGATTACTCATCAGGAAGGATCCTTATTCAGCGATGTTATACAGGTGAACTTACAAGAAGATAAAATAGGTGTAAGGCCGATCACTTTACACTTTTCACTCGTGTCAGCAACCAGATAAATAATGGCGAACCTAAGGTTGCTGTTACCACACCAATTGGCAGTTCCGCCGAGAATAACGCTATACGCGCGATAACATCAGCAAACAACAGTATTCCGCCGCCAGCCAATGCACATCCGGTTAGTAGGCGGCGTTGGTCGGTTAAGCCCGTCAACCGCAAGATATGGGGGATTACCAAGCCAATAAAACTGATAACACCCGCTAGGGCAACGCTGATGCCAACCAGCAAACCGATAGCCAGCACTAATAAGTTCCGCCACAAATGGAGAGGGATTCCCAACTGCCTTGCTTGCTGCTCACCCAATGACATAAAGTTGAGCACTCGGCCCTGACAACATAGCCATACAACTATCGGCAACAGTGCCACGACTAATCCCTGCTGTCGCCAATCTATGCCGCTAAATCCCCCCATCATCCAATACATCAACTGCCGTAAATCCAGGCTAGTGCTAAAATAGACAGCCCATGTCATCACCGCACTGCACACGATCCCCAATGCAACACCGACCAGTAACAAACGAGCATTAGTTAATAAGCGCCTGCGTGCAAAGCCTAGTAGCAGCACCGTCATCAGTAAGGCTCCGGCTATGGCACAGCCACTTAAAAACCAGATAGGCAACAATCCATGCCCTAGCAATACCGCCATAACCAATGCAACGCCGGCCCCATTCGCCACTCCCAACAAACCGGGTTCAGCTAATGGATTTTCAAACAGTGCCTGCATTACAGCACCCGATACCGCAAGGCTTGCACCCACCATCATCACGGCTAAGCTCCGGGGCAAGCGCAACTGCCAGACGAACAACTGCCCACGCTCGCTGAACCACTGGCGAGGCCAAATCCAAGTATCGCCAGCACACAAACTGACTATCAGAGCCAAAAAAAGTATGATAACCAACCCTTTAAGGTAACGGTAATCCCGCTGTTGTTGCCGCTGTTGAAGTGAGGTAAATAACTGACTGGTCTGCATTACATCCTCGGCCGCTGTATCAGGATAAACCTGAAGATGTCTCATAAAGATTAGGCCTGATGCCCATCGCCAGGCACTGATAGTAGGGGGTTAACGCGGCAAGGGGAAGTTTTGCATGAAGAATAAGACGTTTACTGGGAGAAAACGCTAACTGAGCCGCTGATTTTAGAGGCAAAGTTAGCGTTCATCACGTATTTGCTGTTAGCGTTGACCACTATTTTGCGGTGGATAGAGTGGCTGACCACCGCCATTATTTGGCCCACCTTGCTTAGCAGCACGTTGGCGTCCATCATCCGCCGACTGACCACGCCCACGATTATCATTATTGTGCTGTGGCGAATTAACATGTTCGCCACGCTCATTATGGTTTTGATCCCCATGCTGCTGCCCACGGAACGGATTACGACCATCTTGTGTTTGTGGGTGCTGCCAACGACCACCGTCCCAATAATAGCCACGTTCATTACGATCACCAATATGACCGCCACGATGTTCATGCCACCACTGCGGCGGGCGCCAATCGTAGCCATCCCAGTAATAACCTCGATTGTCCTGATCCCCTAAGTGCACGCTGACGCCAGGGATATTGATATCAAGTGACACCTCTGCCTGTGCAAACAGTGGCATTAATGCCAACGCCCCAAGTAATAGCAGATATTTTTTCATACACATCCAAATATATTATTTAGCAGTTAATGAATTTATATCAGTGAAAATAAAAACCCTCTATCAGACAACCCACCCTTTTCACTTTCATTTCATGTCACTTACGAAAACTATACATACCTTACATGTCAGATATTCTTATTCACCACTATTACTAACATGTCTTAACGTTTATCTGACAGTAATAATCATCATATTAAATTATTATGATAAGCTTAACTGGTAAATAAAAGGCAGAGCAAACAAAATGCGGTCTATAGCATTAATGGTGACAGTAATCATATTAAGCGCCACATTATCAGCTTGCTGTATATTCCCGCCGCATGGCGGTGGCGGTGGCGGTGGCGGTGGCGGTCCAAGAATGCACTACGATAACCATCCATATCATTAAATTACAGCCATAAGATAAATATAAAACTGGCATTCAATAAGAATAATCTAATTTATTTAGAAAAAATCATTGAATGCTAGCGTAGGTTTCCATAATAAAAAAACCATTCTCTTGCTAATTTAAATATCGACACTAATTATTAGTTAATAATTAATAGAACCATTACAATCAATTTAATAAGTACTGCTCTAAAGTCAATCATCTCATTCAATCAAACTTTATCAGAAACAAAAAACCGACTATCTGTTAGTATGTTGATATATTAATACTTTTCTAACACTTAATGACCCTGACACCGAATATGATCCAGTCATAATCAGGAATAACTGGCTTCAGGTTAGCTGTATATTCTGGCAATCGACAGATTTCTCGGCGAATTCAGATGGCGTCATCCATCCCAGCACAGAATGGGGACAACGCTGATGAGATCTAGCTACAGCTATGACCCCTGCAATGCGGGGTTTTTTCTTGTCTGGAACAATGCACGCTCACTATTAGAACATGGCAAAAGGACAACAAGACCTTAAATCGCGGTCAGTATGTGGAGATTAATAAAATTATTATATTTCAATGAATTACAAATAAGAAAAAGGCCGCTTACGCGGCCTTTTGTTTGAGTAGATACTCACTCTTTTGGAGTAGCACCTTCTACCCGGCTTTTTAGCTTTTGCCCTGGACGGAAAGTCACCACACGGCGCGCCGTAATAGGAATGTCCTCACCCGTCTTCGGATTACGGCCCGGACGTTGGTTCTTGTCTCGCAGATCAAAATTGCCAAAGCCAGACAGTTTGACCTGTTCGCCATTCTCGAGAGCACGACGTACTTCCTCAAAGAATAACTCAACCAGATCTTTGGCATCTCGTTTGCTAAGCCCTAGCTTTTCAAACAGATGTTCTGACATTTCAGCTTTAGTAAGCGCCATAGGTTCAATCCCTCAAGGATGCTTGGAATCGCTGTTTTAACGCCTCTACACATCTTGCAACGGTAGCGGCGATCTCCTCTTCTTCCAGTGTACGTGCGGTATCCTGCAACACCAGACTAATAGCCAGACTCTTATAGCCCTCTGCTACGCCCTTGCCACGGTACACATCAAACAAGTTTACGCCAACTACCTGATTTGCGCCAACTTTCTTACACTCCGCCAAAATATCTTCTGCGGGAACGTTTTCAGCCACTACGACAGCGATATCGCGGCGGTTTGCTGGGAAGCGTGAAATCTCGCTGGCCTGAGGCACAGCGCGGTCTGCAAGCCTGTTCCACTGCACTTCAAACACCACAGTTCGACCATTCAGATCCAGCTTACGTTCCAATTCAGGATGAACTACACCAATGAAACCAATGTGTTCCCCTGATAAATAAATTGCAGCACTCTGCCCAGGATGCAGTGCAGGATGCGCTTGTGCACGGAACTGAACATCCGATAATTTGCCGGTAAGTTCCAGAATTGCTTCCAGATCACCTTTCAAATCATAGAAGTCGATTGGCTGACGCGCCAGATCCCAATGCTCATCGTAACGGTGACCAGCAATAACACCAGCCAGCATTAGATCCTGTCTAACGCCTAAATCTGCTGTACTATCAGGTACAAAGCGCAAGCCACTCTCAAATAAACGCAAGCGAGATTGCTGGCGATTCTGGTTATAAACTACCGCCGACAGTAAACCGGTCAACAATGACAAACGCATGGCAGACATCTCAACCGAGATAGGGCTTGGCAAGATTAACGCGTCTTGTTGTGGATGCAGAAGTGCCTGTACTTTCGGGTCAACAAAACTGTAAGTAATTGCTTCCTGATAACCTCGATCAACTAAAGCCATTTTTACACGCTTCAGTGACAAATCAGCTTCACGGTGTTTAGTCATCACCAAATTAGCTTTAACTGGCACATCTGGGATATTGTTATAGCCGTAGATACGGGCAACTTCTTCCACCAAATCTTCTTCGATTTCCATATCGAAACGCCAGCTTGGTGCCACCGCCTGCCAATCAGAACCAAGTTCAGTCACCTGGCAGCCTAGTCGGCGCAAAATGTCACTCACCTGCTCAGAAGGAACGTGATGACCAATCAATCGGTCCAGCTTCTCACGGTGTAGCGTGATTGTGGCGCATTTTGGCAATTCTGCCGCCGCAGTCACGTCAATCACCGGGCCTGCTTCACCACCACAGATATCAATTAGCAGACGTGTCGCTCGTTCCATCGCTTTATGCTGCAACGCAGGATCAACACCGCGCTCGTAGCGGTGGGAGGCATCGGTATGCAAGCCGTGGCGACGCGCACGACCAGTAATTGATAATGGGTTGAAGAAGGCAGATTCCAGCAAAACATTGCGGGTCTCTTCGTTAACGCCAGAGTGCTCGCCGCCAAAGATACCGGCCATTGCTAGTGGCTTATGTTGGTCAGCAATGACCAGCGTATCTGCATTCAATTTGGCTTTTGTGCCATCTAGCAGTGTTAATTCTTCACCTTCAGCCGCCAGACGGACAATAATCCCACCGTCAATACGGTCCAGATCAAACGCGTGCATTGGCTGACCTAACTCTAATAAAACGAAGTTAGTGACATCTACCACCGGATCAATCGAGCGAATACCACAACGGCGCAGTTTCTCACGCATCCACAATGGTGTCGCCGCTTTGACGTTAATCCCTTTAACCACACGGCCCAAGTAGCGCGGACAAGCCTGTGGCGCCTCTACGTGAATTGGGAATGTATCGGGAATCAATGCCGCAACAGGTGTCATATCCGGTTCAGATAATGGCAATTGATTCACGACCGCTACATCGCGTGCTACACCGATAATGCCCAAACAATCGGCACGATTTGGTGTGACACTGATTTCAATGGTTTTATCGTCCAAATGTAGATATTCACGCACATCGACACCGATAGGCGCATCAGCAGGCAGCTCGATAATACCATCGTGATCATCTGAAATAGCAAGTTCAGAGAACGAGCACAGCATGCCTTCTGATGGTTCACCGCGCAATTTGGCAGCTTTGATTTTGAAATCACCAGGCAACACTGCACCAACAGTTGCAACCGCGACTTTCAAGCCCTGACGACAATTCGGTGCACCACAAACGATATCCAGCAAGCGGTCACCGCCTACATCGATCTTAGTTACCCGCAGTTTATCTGCGTTTGGATGTTGACCACATTCGACAACGTGACCGATAACGACGCCATTAAATTCGCCTGCAACCGCATCTACACCATCAACTTCTAAACCGGCCATAGTAATTTGATGGGCCAGGTCATCACTACTAATGGCTGGGTTTACCCATTCGCGTAACCAAAGTTCACTGAATTTCATGAGATATCCCGCCTTACTTAAACTGTTTGAGGAAACGCAGATCATTTTCGAAAAATGCACGCAAATCGGTGACGCCGTAACGCAACATAGTTAAGCGCTCCATCCCCATTCCGAAGGCAAAACCTGAATAAATATCAGGATCAATACCGACGTTTCGCAATACATTTGGGTGCACCATGCCGCAACCGAGCACTTCAAGCCATTTACCATTTTTACCCATCACATCCACTTCAGCAGACGGTTCGGTAAACGGGAAATAGGAAGGACGAAAACGAATTTGCAAATCTTCTTCGAAGAAATTACGCAAGAAGTCATGCAAAGTGCCTTTCAAATTGGTGAAGCTGATATCACGGTCAATAATCAGCCCTTCCATTTGATGGAACATCGGTGTGTGTGTTTGGTCGTAATCATTACGATAAACGCGGCCAGGCACGATAATCCGAATAGGCGGTTGCTGGATTTCCATGGTGCGAATCTGTACGCCGGACGTCTGCGTGCGCAGCAATCGGGTGGCATCAAACCAGAAGGTATCGTGGTCAGCACGAGCAGGGTGATGAGCCGGAATATTTAATGCATCGAAGTTATGGTAGTCGTCTTCGATTTCCGGGCCAGACTCAACGGAAAAGCCCAACTCACCAAAGAATGTTTCGATACGATCGATTGTGCGGGTAACTGGATGCAACCCTCCATTTTCCATACGACGCCCCGGTAGAGAGACATCAATGGTTTCGGCTGCCAGTCGAGCATTCATGACGGCTGATTCCAGCCTGTCCTTGCGAGCATTAAGCGCTTCTTGTACTTCTTGCTTGGCCTGGTTAATCACAGCCCCGGCTGCCGGGCGCTCTTCGGCTGGCAGCTCGCGCAGCGATGTCATTTGAAGGGTCAAATGGCCTTTCTTACCCAGATATTCGACGCGTACCAAATCCAACGCGGCAACATCTTGGGCATCTTCTACGGCTGCTTTAGCTTTGGCAACCAGCTCTGCGAGATGTGGCATTGTTTTCTCTTCCTCTGGCCGTATGGCCCACTTGTAGTTATATCCTTTGTTCTTGAAGCAGCAAGGGTGTTAGCTACGCTCACTCACCCGAATCACTTACAGGAGTAAGCTTATCGGAATTTACTCGCTTGCTTGCTACCTACCTGCAACTCCAATAACGTTGGATATATGTAATGAGTTAAAAATCGATAATTGAAATGAATATTTTACACAAAATCAATAAGGTACTATATCTGTGATACCCGCACTCTAGTCACTGTAAGTGCCGTAGAGTAAAAACAAAAAAGCCTCCACGATGGGAGGCTTAGGCGCTATTTTTCGTTTCTATTCTTACGCGCAAGCCTCCTGAAATCAGGCGCTAAAGTAAAAAAAGAAGCGAAAAGTAACTGCATGTATCATAAAAATGACCTTCTTACCAAGAAGATAAAGATTAAAAGAGGGAGACAAGCTCCCTCTTCAATTCTGACTTACGCCAGAGCTACTTTCGCTTTTTCGACCAGCGCAGAGAATGCCACTTTATCGAATACTGCGATGTCAGCCAGGATCTTACGGTCAATCTCAACAGAAGCCTTTTTCAGACCATTGATGAAACGGCTGTAAGACAGACCATTCTGACGAGCAGCTGCGTTGATACGTGCAATCCACAGTTGGCGGAATTGACGCTTCCGTTGACGGCGGTCACGGTAGGCGTATTGGCCTGCCTTGATTACTGCCTGGAAAGCAACACGATAAACGCGCGAACGGGCACCGTAGTAACCTTTCGCCTGCTTTAATATTTTTTTGTGACGTGCACGAGCTACCACACCACGTTTTACGCGAGCCATTTACTTCTCCTATCGTCTTAATTCAAACCAAAATTACTTATGCGTATGGCAGACATGCTACGACCAAACCTAGATCGTTCTTAGATACCATGCCTTTTGGACGTAAATGACGTTTACGCTTAGTAGCTTTTTTGGTCAAAATATGACGCAGGTTGGCATGCTTACGCTTAAAACCACCGGCACCGGTTTTTTTAAAGCGCTTAGCGGCGCCGCGTACTGTCTTAATTTTTGGCATTGAATATATCCACTTCGCATTGTTAATTACAACGAGCTAGCTAGGCGAACAGACCCCTACTCTGCAAGCAGGAAGAGGCCTATTACTTGAGTGCCTTACTGTCTCTTCTTAGGTGCGAGCACCATGATCATCTGACGGCCTTCGATACGAGTCGGGAAAGACTCCACAACGGCCAAATCAGAATCTTCAGTCAGATCTTTTTTGACACGGTTAAGTACTTCCATGCCGATCTGTTGGTGCGCCATTTCACGCCCACGGAATCGCAGGGTGATTTTGGCTTTATCGCCATCTTCCAGAAAGCGAATCAGGTTGCGTAGTTTGACCTGATAGTCGCCATCATCGGTACCAGGACGGAATTTGATTTCCTTGACCTGTATAACTTTTTGCTTCTTCTTCTGTTCTTTTGTCGACTTGCTCTTCTCATAGAGGAATTTGCCGTAATCCATGATACGGCAAACCGGCGGCTCGGCATTCGGACTGATTTCTACTAAATCAACACCAGCTTCCTCAGCTTTTTCAAGAGCTTCATTCAGACTGACAATGCCAATCTGCTCACCATCGACGCCTGTTAAGCGAACCTCTGTGGCGCGAATCTCTTTGTTGATGCGATTAGGACGCGCCGGTTGAACTCGTTTTCCGCCTTTAATACTTTATTCCTCCAGTTGATGAAGACTACGGCTGCGAATTTCTGTTAGCAGCTGGTCTACGACCACGTTGACGTCCAAGCTTCCCAAGTCTTTACCACGGCGGGTACGAACGGCAATTTTGCCTGATTCGACCTCTTTATCGCCACAGACCAACATATATGGAACCCGACGCAACGTATGTTCACGAATTTTAAAGCCAATCTTCTCATTTCTCAAGTCCGCTTTTGCCCTAATCCCTGCATCTTGCAGTTTTTTGGTCACTTGTTGGACATAATCAGACTGACTATCGGTGATATTCATCACCACGACTTGTACCGGAGCTAACCATGTAGGGAAGAAGCCTGCATATTCTTCGGTTAAAATACCGATGAAGCGCTCCATTGACCCCAAAATAGCCCGGTGAATCATTACTGGCACCTGACGATCGTTATTTTCGCCGATGTAAGACGCACTTAAGCGGCCCGGTAATGAGAAATCGAGCTGTACGGTACCACACTGCCACGCGCGATCCAAACAATCATGTAAGGTAAACTCAATTTTCGGACCGTAGAACGCCCCTTCACCCGGCTGATACTCAAACGGAATATCGTTTTCAGTCAGTGCAGCGGCCAAATCATCTTCGGCACGGGTCCATAAATCATCACTACCAATCCGTTTTTCAGGGCGAGTTGACAGCTTAACCACAATTTTCTCGAAGCCGAAGGTGCTGTACATGTCGTACACCATCTTGATGCAGCTATTCACTTCATCGCGAACCTGCTCTTCAGTACAGAAAATGTGTGCGTCATCCTGAGTGAAACCACGGACGCGCATTAAACCATGCAGTGCGCCTGAAGGCTCATTACGGTGGCAGCTACCGAACTCAGCCATACGCAATGGCAAGTCACGGTATGATTTCAACCCTTGGTTGAAAATCTGTACGTGCCCTGGGCAGTTCATTGGCTTGATGCAGTACTCGCGGTTCTCAGACGATGTGGTGAACATATGCTCAGCATAGTTTTCCCAATGCCCGGTTTTTTCCCACAGTACACGGTCCATCATAAACGGCCCTTTCACTTCCTGATACTGGTACTCTTTGAGCTTGGTACGCACAAAAGTTTCCAGTTCACGGAAGATAGTCCAACCGTCGTTATGCCAGAACACCATACCCGGTGCTTCTTCCTGCATGTGGTAAAGGTCCAATTGCTTACCAATCTTACGATGGTCGCGTTTGGCCGCTTCTTCCAGACGTTGCAGATAAGCATTTAGTTGCTTCTTATCACCCCAAGCCGTGCCGTAAATGCGTTGCAGCATTTTATTTTTACTGTCGCCACGCCAATAAGCACCGGACGTTTTCTGCAATTTGAAATGATGACAGAAACGCATATTCGGTACGTGCGGGCCACGGCACATATCAACGTATTCTTCATGGTGATACAAACCTGGGCGATCATCGTGGCTAATATTCTCATCAAGAATTGCCACCTTATAATCTTCACCACGAGCAGCAAAAGTGTCACGGGCTTCTTGCCAACTGACTTTCTTCTTGATTACGTCGTAATCTTTATCGGCAAGTTCATGCATCCGCTTTTCAAGCAGATCCAAGTCTTCCTGCGTCAAGGTGCGGTCGATATCAACATCGTAATAGAAACCGTTGTCGATAACCGGCCCGATAGCCATTTTAGTATCAGGCCAAAGTTGCTTGATTGCGTGCCCCAACAAGTGTGCACAAGAATGGCGGAGAATCTCCAGACCTTCAGCATCTTTGGTGGTGATAATAGCCAATTGGGCATCAGATTCGATCAGGTCACTGGCATCTACCAGTTCGCCGTTAACTCGGCCAGCAATACACGCTTTTGCTAAACCTGGGCCGATATCTAAGGCCACATCAAGAGCAGAAACGGCGTGATCGAAATGACGCTGACTGCCGTCAGGAAGGGTAATAACGGGCATTCTAATTCCTTATCTACAGTGGTGACCCACACGACAGATCACATGCAAGACGTAATTATTGTTTAACTTCAAAAAGTTGCGGCATCAATTTAACCCACGTTTGTTATATTGGTACGCAACTGTGTACAGCGTTCCCTTTGCACCACAGTGTTAGCCACAAAGGAAACTCATATTATCATTACTCAATACAATGACAAGCATCTACTCAACGCCAATAACAACAGGGGCAAAACAAAATCCATATTGAGTATCAATCACTCATATTTTCATGATGGTATCTGTTACTAAAGGGAGTGCATCACCGCAGTCGGTAAGCGCAGATACAATAATACCTGCCGAATAACCTATTAATACTACAGCCAAACGGTGATAATGATCACCGACAAAGTTATCGAGCTAAAACTGCACTACGATCACTATAATATCAATACCGTACAACTGAGGGTCAACTATTGCAGCGACAACCTGTTACATCTTCCAGAATTCTGTCGATTGGTTATGATCCTGAAAATCGCATGTTGGAGATACAGTTCCGTGAACAAGGGATTTATCAGTATCTTGGTGTCCCTGAGCGTGTTTATCAGAATTTTATGTCCGTGGTTTCGAAAGGTCGTTTTTTTGATGGCGTGATTAAGGGTAAGTTTTTGTGCCGGAAAATTGGCTAATTAGAAAAATAACCAATTAAAACAGTCAACTAAATAAATCTGAAACGGTCGCTTCAATGATCAATCTGTGCAGAGAAGCCTACCGTTTTAGAAGTCATCTTTTCCCTCACATTATCCCATCATGTAACGCCATAAATAGGATATGGGTACCACAAACAATAGCGCGGGCAGAAAATTCACCACCGCGAATATTTTAATTTGTGCAATACGTAGCCCCACCGCAATCATAATAATCCCACCGCAAGCGGAAAAATCAGCAAAAGCAATATCATCCATATACGGCATGATGAGTTTGGCCAATAAAACCAACGCAATTTGAATCAACAATTGCGGAACAGCAATAGCCACCAGCGCAATACCCAGCGAAATTGAAAATATCAGCGCAGTGAAGAAATCCATTAACGCTTTGACAAATAGCAGTTGAAAATCACCGGTAATACCTTCAGTTAAAGAGCCGACAACCCCCAACCCACTGGCGCAAAACAGCACAATCATCGCAGTGAAACTCTGCGCAAACTCCTGCGGCGGTAGTGTACTGCGCGAGGGTATAACCCGCTCCAACATGATGCGAGTTTTGTTCGCCCCCCATTTTACGCCCTGCTCAAGGGATAATAACTCCCCTACCGCTGTGCCAACAATCAACGCCAAAATAACCGCTGGCATAAAATGGACTTTTACCACCATCACAATACCGATGGAGATAGAAGCCAGCGCAAACGTGGCCGGTAGCCCTTCCTGCAACCGCTTAGGGACATGACGGGCAAGTAATACGCCAACAATCCCCCCCAAAATAATACCTGCACTATTAATAAACGGACCAATCATGCCGTGCTCCCAATGGCTAAAACGCGTTCTACTGATAAAAATGTGTCTGTTTTAGAATTAGGAATTTCGATAATAGCTAAAGACAAACAACCGATAGGAGGGTTATCTCTGCATTGGAATAACCCATATAGGCAAGCCAAACGTTACGGTGTCACAAACCCCAATTCTTGTGAGATACGCTGAGCCGTGGCCAAAATAGGTTTAATCAGGGTTTTCACCCCCACCTGTTGCAGTTTGGCAGTAGGCAGAGAAACGGAAACAGCGTACGGCACCCGCTGCTGAATATCAAAAACGGGAGCTGCCACACAAGAGACACCGAGCTCATTCTCTTCCCGGTCCATAGCCAGCCCTGTTTTGCGAATATCCGCCAGCTCCTGGTACATCTTGGGCAATTCGGTAATGGTATTGTGAGTCAGCGGCTCAATTTCATGCTGATGGCTCTGCCAATAGTCATCTGGATAGTCACTCTTGCCGTATGCCATAAATATCTTACCCATCGCTGAGCAATACAACGGCATATGCTGCCCGATATACGCACGAGTGCGCATCATGCCAGTGGTGGGTTCTAACTTATAAATCAGGATAACGTGGTCATCTTCGCGGGTTGAGAAATTGACTGTCTCACCAAGCTCAAGATTGAGTTGTTCTAAATGCGGGGCCGCAACATGAATAATATTCAGTGATGACAGTGCTTTTTGGCCGATTGAGATGAACTTGGTTGTCAGCCGATAACTGCCCGGAGAAGGTGCCTGAGTGACATAGCCACAGGTATGTAGCCCCTGCAATAACCGATGAACGGTACTTTTGTTCATCCCGGCCAATTCAGACAGATGCGCCAATGGGCAGCCATTAGGGTAATTACTTAATATCTCAATCAGTTGCAGCCCGCGAAACAGACTTTGGCTGCCTAACGGCTTATCTTTCTTGTCATCTGTGAGTGTAAGGGCCATAGACAATATCCTTGTTGTTTAGCATGAAATGGTACTCCAAAGCCGTAGTCTGTGTGAAGCACGAAACAGTGTTTCGGTATCATCGCAGGCATCGCGTTTCGCAACATTTACCCAACATAAGAAGTGCGTAGTTCGTCACATTTCCACAAACAAATAAATAACCATTTGTTTTTTATAAAGAATTAATTCATCACTTCTTTTGCTTTAGCGAAGATATCAGCATATGATTTTTGAAATCTGATTTCGTATGTTGAAATATAAAGTCTAGTTTATGCTCGATAACCACTAAATCGCGAATGCTTTTACTCAAAACATTCGCCGGATAAGGGGCGTCACACTGATGAATACCACTGAATTGGGCCAACCTATTCTCTCGATGCGCCATATCATCAAAGGATTTGGCGGTAATATTGCTGTCAATGATGTCAGTCTTGATGTCATGCCAGGCGAAGTAGTGGCACTGCTCGGCGAAAACGGCGCAGGAAAGTCCACCCTAATCAAAGTATTGGCAGGTGTCTACCCACGGGACAGTGGCGATATTCTGTTTCAGGGAAATACCATACGTTCTGCCGCAGAACTTAAAAGTGATACCCGTCAGCCTATTGCTTTTATTCATCAGGATTTAGGGCTAATTGACTGGATGACTGTTGCCGAAAATATGGCACTGGTGATGGGGTTTCCACGTCGATTCGGTTTGATTAATTGGTCCGCTATTCGCCAGCAAGCCGGTCGTGCTTTGCAGGATATCGGCATTGACCTCTCACCCGATACTCGGGTGTTCGAGCTGTCACGTACTGAAAAGTCATTATTGGCCATTGCCCGCGCCGTTGCGGTTAATGCCGAATTACTGGTGTTGGATGAGCCAACCGCCTCTCTGCCTGCCAACGATGTCCGCCATCTATTTGAAGTGATTAATCGCCTGAGGGATAAGCATGTTGGCATGATTTACGTGACTCATCGCTTGGATGAAGTGATTGAGATTGCTGACCGGGTATGTGTGATGCGGGATGGGCGCTATGTTGCAGGTGGGAATACCGCCGACTATTCATTGCGCGATCTGGTGCAAATGATTGTTGGTGAAGCCATGGGTGACTCCCAACGTGAACCGTTACCGGAAGCAGGCAAACCCGTATTACAGCTTAACGAGGTGATGGTAGGTGAGATTGGCCCGGTTACTTTCAGCCTGCAACCAGGCGAAATGCTGGCCTTGGCGGGGCTAAGGGGGGCGGGCCAGGAGGAGTTGGGCCGCCTGCTATTTGGCTTACGCCATTGTGATCAGGGTGAAATTATTTTCCGCGACCGCCCCTATACCGCCTCTTCACCGCAGCAAGCTATGGCGGCAGGTGTTTCATTGGTGGCCGGTGATCGCACCGGTGAAAGTCTGGTGATGTCGATGTCGGTGCGCGAAAACTTATTCATTAACCCAATTGCTAGCGGTCATAAATTACTTTCTCGTTATAGCACCCGTAGCGAAATGGGGGAAAGTTGGTGGAAGGTGCAGTTATTCGATGTTCGGCCTAAAGACGTCAATATCGATATCAGCGCCCTTTCCGGCGGTAACCAACAAAAAGTGGTTATGGCACGCTGGATGCATCTGGGCGCGCCATTACTGATTCTTGAAGATCCCACAGCCGGCGTGGATGTTGGCGCACGTGCTGAAATTTATCACTTATTAAACAAATCATTAGCAGAAGGTGTGGCGGTTTTGGTGATTTCCAATGATTTAGAGGAGATCGCGCATATCTGTAATCGGGCGTTGGTGTTTAACCGTGGCGAAGTGGTTGGTGAACTGCGTAATCAACAGGTCTCGTTCGCTAATTTATTGGAGCTGGCGTCTGCCAGCACCGGGGAAGTTACATCCGTTTAAAACAGCGACCTGTGCTAACGATGATATCGCCCTGCGCGGTGTCATTGTGATGCTCAGGTTTCGGAGAGTGTTATGTCTAAAACATCCATAAAATCGACAGCGCTTGAACAACGAGTCAGCCTGAGCGAACACGGTTTCGGTGCCTGGTCCATGCAGGCCATGACCCGTTACGGCTTACTGCTATTGTGTATTTTATTGGTGCTGGTGTTCTCACTGACCACCCCGTCGTTTGCCTCCATGCTCACTTTGCAGGCCATTTTGTCCAGTAAATCAAAAATTGCTTTACTGGCACTGGCCGCCACTATTCCGATGATTGTCGGCAAGATCGATTTAAACGTCGGTTTCGGCATTGTGCTCTGGCACATTCTGGCGATAACCCTGCAAGTGCAATACGGTTTTTCCTGGCAAGCTGCCGTTATAACCGTATTGATAATTTCGGCACTTTATGGGCTGTTAAACGGCATATTAGTGGCATTGGCCGACATTGATAGCTTTGTTGCGACCTTAGGCTCAGGCACCGTGCTTTACGCCATTGCATTATGGCACTCAGGTGGCCGCCAGATAGTCGGTGATCTTCCTGATGCTTTTATTGCGCTGCACCATACCGAGATATTCGGCATTCCTATTGTTGCGTTCTATGTATTGATTATTGCCGTGGTGCTGTGGCTCATTACCGAACATACCCCGCTTGGCCGCTGTATGTATGCCGTAGGTGGGAATCCCGCAGCCGCCCGGCTTAACGGGATTTCAGTCAACCGTTTTACTGTCGGCGCATTTATCGCCTCCAGCGTGTTGACCGGATTTAGTGGCATCCTCATCGCCTCTGAACAAGGCGTTGGCCAGGCCAGTGTCGGTATGGACTATCTGTTACCTGCACTGGTAGGTGCCTTCCTCGGCAGTACCACCATTCGCCCAGGTCGGGTCAATGTGTGGGGAACGGTTGTGGGTATCGCAATCCTGGCAATCGGTATTGCAGGTATTCAGCAATTCGGCGGCGAGTTCTGGGTTGAGCCTTTGTTTAACGGTGCCACACTGCTGCTTTCCATCACCTTAGCCGGTTATGCCCAACGGCGCAGATTATTGAATCAAAAAGCCGTCAAGCCCAGCCAAGCGCCGGGCAATACTAAAAAAGCCACAAATTCTTAACCTCATCAAGGAACAGAATATGAAACGCAATTTGATACTACAGGGCTTACTTTTTACCACAGTATTTGCTACCGCATTACCAAGCTGGGCTGATAGCTACCTTGATGAAGCCAAGGCCGCAGTCAGTAAGGCCACATCTACGGTAACTGAATGGGATGGCCCCACCAGCGGCCCCGCGCTGCAACCCAATAAGCATATTATTTTTATTGCTTCTGATATGAAGAACGGCGGTGTGCAAGGGGTACAAGAAGGGCTATCACAAGCGGCCAAAGCGGCGGGCTGGAAGCTGGAAACGCTTGATGGCGGAGGCTCGGTTAAAGATCAGTTATCGTCATTAAATCAGGCGATCGCACAAAAACCTGACGGTATTGTTATCGGTGGCTGGAACCCTAATGTTGCGAAAATACCACTCAAAAAAGCCATTGCACAAGGCATTGTGCTGACCGCCTGGCATGCCGTCCCAGAGCCAGGCCCGGTGAAAAATTACAATATTTTTTATAATGTTACCTCCGACTCCAATGATGTAGCCCGTATTGCTGCACTGTATGCTGTAGCTAAATCAGAAGGTCAGGCCAAGGTACTGATTTTCACTGATTCGCTGTATCAAATCGCGTTGGACAAAGCCAATGTGATGAAGCAAACCATTGAGAAATGCACTGGATGCCAGGTGATTGAATTTATTGATACCCCGCTGGCAGATACGGCCAACCGCATGCCAGCGATGACGTTCAGCCTGTTACAAAAATACGGTGATAACTTCCAGTACGCTTTAGCAATTAACGATCTCTACTTTGATTTTATGGCCCCAGCACTGAAAACGGCCGGTAAAGGTGGCAAGAATGCACCTTATAATATTTCGGCTGGTGATGGCTCTATTTCGGCCTATCAACGCATTCGCTCTGGCGACAGCCAGTCAGCTACTGTGCCGGAGCCGTTGAAATTGCATGGCTGGCAGCTACTGGATGAATTTAACCGTGCATTCGCTAAACAGCCCCCTTCTGGTTATGTAACCCCTGCCCATTTGGTTACGCGTGACAATATTGGCAGTGACGGTGGTGATAAACAGATGTTCGACCCACAGAACGATTATCAGGGTCACTATAAAACTATCTGGGGCGTGAAATAAGTCAGGTGTCGGAGGCAGCAACCATGACAACTTTAACGCTGGCTGAGGCAGGTATCGGTGAATTATCGGCGGTGTTGGCCGCCGATAGCCAACTGGAATGTCTGTGCTCTCCGGCTCTTTGGGCGGAAGGGCCGGTCTGGTTACCACAAGAAAATGCGGTGGTATTCAGTGATGTAAAAGGGAACCGGATGTTCCGCTGGTGTCGCGACGGCGAACTCAGTCTTTATCGGTCGCCGTCCAATTTTGCTAATGGTAATGCCCGTATGGCTAATGGCAGTATTGTCAGTTGTGAGCATGGCCGGCGCGGCATCAGCCAGACTGATATACAAGGCAATATCGCACTGTTGGTTGATCGTATCGACGGCAAGCGTTTTAACTCACCCAACGATATTGTAGTGAAATCAGACGGTACTTTATGGTTTACCGATCCGCCTTATGGCATTACCGGTGACGATGAGGGCTATAAATCAGAAAGTCAGGTTATTGGCTGTTATTTATACTGTTTTGATCCTAAAGACAGCTCATTACGTATTGCGGCCTGTGACTTACAGCGACCAAACGGGCTGGCTTTTTCGCCAGATGAACAACTGCTGTATGTGGCGGATATGTCAATTGTCGATTTCCCCACCCTCGGTCGGCGGCAGTTACGGGTGTATCCGGTAAAAGGGTTACAACTGGGGGATGGGCGCGTTTTTGCAGAAATAACACCCGGTTTCCCCGATGGATTCTGTGTCGATCATATCGGCAATCTATTTTGCAGTTGTGCAGATGGTGTCCTGATTTTTACCCCGCAGGCGGTATTACTGGGTAAGATTTCAGTTCCTGAGCGGGTATCAAATTGCACGTTCGGCGGGCCGAACGGTGATGAGCTTTATATCACTGCCGGTACTTCACTGTATCGCATCAAGCTGAATACTTATGGCTGAGAAAATCCCATAGCTTAGTCCTTTATCCATGCCGGATTCATCCGGCATTTACCCTCGTAACTCTATAATAAAACAGGATTATCCTGCGCACGGTCACGTCGTGCTTGTGCGCTGCCAGTGCCTAAATAATCAACAAAACGAGGTGGTGATCACACATTAGCGAAAAACAATATAACTGATTGTTTTTAAATAATATTTAACTAATGCAGTGCTTTGACTTCACTTCTATGGAGGTATAGCATTAATTTGAAATGTGATTTTGCATATTGAAATTTAGAGCATCAAAAGTATGCTATTCGATTTTTAAATTATTCAGGGGAGCGCGCGATGAGAGTCAGTTACCAGCAGTTAAAGGCCGAGTTTAAGCGGGTACTATTGGTGCGAAAAGTGAGTGAGGCTACCGCCGATGCCTGTGCCGAGATGTTTGCGCAATCCACTGAATACGGTGTTTACTCCCACGGCGTAAATCGGTTCCCGCGTTTTATTCAACAATTGGAAGCCGGTGATATCGTACCTGATGCTATCCCAACGAAGGCATTAGCACTCGGGGCTATCGAGCAATGGGATGCTCACCAGGCTATTGGCAATTTAACCGCCAAACAAATGATGGATCGCGCAATGGTATTAGCGGATAAGCATGGTATTGGGGTGGTGGCATTGCGCAATGCTAACCATTGGATGCGCGGTGGTGCCTACGGCTGGCAAGCGGCAGAACAAGGTTATATTGGCATCTGTTGGACAAACTCAATTGCTGTCATGCCGCCGTGGGGAGCTAAAGAGTGCCGTATCGGCACCAATCCTCTGATCATTGCCGTTCCTGGTGAAACCATCACTATGGTCGATATGTCGATGTCGATGTTCTCCTATGGCATGTTGGAAGTTAACCGATTGGCGGGCAATACATTGCCCGTAGATGGCGGTTTCGATAATGACGGCAATCTCACGCGGGATCCGGCCATTATTGAGGAAAACCGGCGTATTCTGCCGATGGGTTATTGGAAAGGTTCTGGTTTATCTATTGTGCTGGATATGATTGCCACCCTACTCTCTGGTGGTTTATCCGTTGCCGACGTTACGCAAGATAAATCAGATGAATTCTGTATCTCACAAGTGTTTATTGCTATTGAAATCGATCGCCTGATTGATGGCAAAACCCGCGACGAAAAATTAAAACGTATTTGTGATTATGTCACTCAAGCTGAACGCGATAACCCTGATGTTGCTATTCGCCTACCGGGGCATAAGTTTCCACGCGTTAAAGCAGAAAACCAACGCGATGGTATTCCTATTAATGACAATGTCTGGGCTAAAATCTTGGCGCTGTAATTAAAAGCGATAAAATTCAGTGAGATAATTATTTTATCTTGAAGGGGGTCTGGAGGGCCATGGGTTCTTAACATATTTAGCTAATGAATTAATCATCAGAGTTAAAATAAATATTCAGAGGGATAATCTCAGGTGAAAAATTAATTCCCATTAAATTTAAACCGTAATAACGCATAGGAAAGACGTCATTTTATATAAATATATTTGATATTTATATCATTAGCTGTCGCCTTCTTATTGGCACTGTGCTGCCCAAAATAAACAAAAAAGCTGACCGGAGGCTGAAATGGAATATTGGTTGGGTATCGATTGTGGCGGCACCTTTATTAAAGCGGGTCTGTATGACCGAGACGGTAACGAATGCGGGATCGTGCGGCAAAATCTAGCCATTATCAGCCCCCAGCCGGGATGGGCTGAGCGCGATATGACCGTACTGTGGCAAGCAATGAGTTCAGTGATTCGCCAACTGCTGGCCAGCCACCCGGTTCCCCCCCGTCACATTCAGGGCGTTGGTATTTCAGCTCAAGGTAAAGGTTTGTTTTTGCTTGATAAGCAAGGAAAACCATTGGGCAATGCCATATTGTCCTCTGACCAACGGGCGCTGTCATTGGTTAAACAGTGGCAGCGAGATGGCATACCGCAAATGCTCTACCCGATCACCCGCCAAACGTTGTGGACCGGGCACCCGGTATCCTTGTTGCGTTGGTTAAAAGAACATCAATCCAGCCGTTATGATCAGATTGGCTGCATCTTGATGGCCCATGACTATTTGCGTTATTGCCTGACCGGTCACTTAGGTTGCGAAGAGACCAATATTTCAGAATCTAATCTCTATCCGATGGCCGAAGGTGGCTATCAACCCGCACTCGCACAACTGCTAGGTATCCCTGAAGTTATAACGGCCCTGCCACCAATTGTGGGTTCCGCACAAATTGTCGGCACCATCACTCAGGCCGCAGCTAATGCCACCGGCCTCCCTGTTGGCCTTCCTGTTGTCGGCGGTTTGTTTGATGTGGTCTCCACCGCCCTCTGTGCTGGCCTGAAAGATGAAACCCGATTAAATGCAGTGATGGGAACCTGGTCGGTGACTTCGGGAATTACCGACCAGCTTAACGCTGACGTTGAATATCCCTTTGTCTACGGCCGTTATGCCGAAGCGGGTAAATATATTGTGCATGAAGCCAGCCCGACCTCTGCGGCTAATCTGGAATGGTTTACCCAGCAATGGATTGGCGCTGAAGGTGGTAAAGCAGACTACCAACAACTTAATCAGTGGGTGGCGCAGTTACCTAAAGCAGGCAGCAAACTACTGTTTGTACCGTTTTTATATGGTTCCAACGCTGGATTAGGAATGTGTGCCGGATTTTATGGTATGCAATCTTTCCACCAGCGCCAACATCTGGTGCAGGCCATCTACGAAGGTGTGGTATTCAGCCATATGACCCACCTCAACCGTATGCTGAAACGCTTTCCGAACGTTAGCGCGTTGCGGATTACTGGCGGACCGGCTCAATCACCGCAATGGATGCAGATGTTTGCCGATATCAGCGGGTTACCGGTAGAGCTACCGCAAGTTGAGGAAACCGGTTGTCTGGGCGCATCACTGGCCGCAATGGTTGGAACGGGGCGTTTCGCTGACTTCAGCGATGCTCAGCAGGCCTTAACCCCGCAACTGCATACTCTGCAACCCGATCAACATGCCAGACAGGCATATCACGATAAATATCTCCGCTATCAGGCATTGGTTGCTGCTCTTGGCACCTTGCAATGAGCTTCTATTGCTCAGGCAAGGTTGCGGCATCGACACTATTTAGGACATTGATACTATGACAACTCAACACCTCAGGCCGCAATTACAACTCGCCCTAGACCATACCCGCCTTGATGCCGCACTGGCGACCACCGCGTTGCTACACCCTCACGTCGATATCATCGAGGCCGGAACCATCTTGTGTATCAGTGAAGGCATTCAGGCGGTCAAAACTCTACGTCAACTTTATCCACACCATACGCTGGTCGCTGATCTTAAAGTGGCTGATGCGGGCGCCACACTGGCGCAGCAAGCATTTTCTGCTGGCGCAAACTGGATGACGGTGATTTGCGCAGCGCCTCTTGCCACCATGTCAGCCGCATTGGCGGTGGCAAAGCAACATGATGGCGATATCCAGATAGAACTGTTTGGCCACTGGACGCTAAATGACGCTAAAAACTGGCGTGACTTAGGAATAACACAAGCCATTTATCATCGTGGTCGTGATGCTCAAGCCAGCGGACAAAGCTGGAGCCAGGCTGATTTAGAGAGGATGCAAGTGTTGTCCGATCTAGGAATCGAACTGTCTGTTACCGGCGGTATCACTCCTGCTGATTTACCCCTCTTCCACGCCATTGCGGTACGTGCCTTTATTGTCGGGCGCGCACTGTCTGAAGCCAAGCATCCCGTCGCCACCGCCACCGCGTTCCACCACGCCATTGACGCTATTTGGGGGAAGTAATATGCGCCAACATCCATTAGGTATTTATGAAAAAGCCTTGCCCAAGCACTTGAGCTGGCCTGAGCGTTTAGCCTTAGCCAAAGCATGTGGTTTTGATTTTGTAGAAATGTCTATCGATGAAACAGATGAAAGATTAGCGCGACTCAATTGGAGCAAGGCACAGCGTTTATCCCTGGTCGATGCCATGCTAGAAACCGGGATCGCTATCCCATCAATGTGCTTGTCGGCCCATCGCCGTTTCCCTTTTGGTAGCCATGATGACGAACTGAGAAAGCAGGCCTACCTTTTGATGCAACAAGCGATTCAACTGGCGAAAGACGTGGGTATCCGCACCATTCAGTTAGCGGGCTATGATGTCTATTATGAAGAGCAAGATGATGGCACCGTCGCGCGCTTTACCGAGGGGCTGCAATGGGCGGTGCAACAGGCGGCAGCCGCACAAGTCATGTTAGCTGTCGAAATTATGGATACACCGTTTATCAACTCGATCAGTAAATGGAAAGTCTGGGACAACTGCCTCGCCTCACCGTGGTTCACGGTTTATCCTGATGTTGGCAACCTTAGCGCCTGGGGTAATGATGTCAGTAATGAGTTATCGCTAGGTATTGATCGTATTGCAGCCATTCATTTAAAAGATACCTATCCAGTTACTGAACAGTCACCAGGGCAATTTCGTGATGTCCCTTTTGGCGAGGGATGTGTGGATTTCATCAATGTGTTTAAAACCCTCAATCAGCTCAATTATCGCGGCGCATTCCTGATTGAAATGTGGACAGAGAAAGCAGAGGAACCCGTGGCAGAAATTGTTCAGGCCCGCCGCTGGATTGAGCAACGAATGCAGCAAGGGGGGCTCACTGCCTAATTTGACTTTGGCTACATTACGGCATTGACGCTGAAATGAATGGGGAACAAAAAACCTACAAATACGGCTGACATTGGTTGTGTAAAGGTGTTTATCATCACCAACAATGATTTACATTATGATCTATTGCTTTTGAGTAGCGCTAGGTGTATTGCTATTTTAACAGGATATGCTCATAATCAATTTCCGTTTCCGTGTAGCAATGGTTACTGGAACGCCGCCCCGATTGTTCACGCAATCGGGGCGTTTTATTTGGTGGCTATCCACAATTTCTCTCACTAAAAGCTGCGTCACCTGTCCCTATTGTTCATTTATCACTGTTTAGCCTTTGCCGCAGCAGTGATAAATACGGAACAAAATAATGCTTTCCATCCGTTTTTCTTCCGTATTTTATTGCCTATGATTTGTTCACTGGTCAACAAGGGGGAGAAATATGATGCAAAAGATTACAGACGACCTGTCAACTCTCGAACGTTACTTCCAACAAACACACCAACAATGCACAGCCAAAACGCCTTGGTTTACGCGTTGGTTATATCTTCCGGTAGCAGAAAGAATGCAAATACTGGATGACTTACTCCTGCCATATCCAGATAAGTCACCGAACAAGCATTAAGCTGGGTGGGAGAATGCTGATATTAAATCGGTGTAAGAAGAGAGTGGCTGAAACGGATTCACTCAGATGAGTGCGTTTTTGCCAACTCTATGGCGGCCTGAATAGCTGAACGTGCTTGTGGGCTATTTTTCCAACAAGTGGAACCCACCATAGCCGCCGCACTGGCGACTATTTCGCGCATATCAGCCTGACTGAGTTGCGCAAGGGAGGTAAAACCAAGTTGCTCCAGGCGAGTAACTACCGTTGGCCCGACTCCTTTGACGGCTAACAGCGCACTACGTTCGTCGGCGTTAAAGGCCATATCAGCTTACTCCACATTTAACTATTAAAGCCGTTTTCTGGCCGCATTTTCCGCACTGAAAAACCATAGCTCTGGCAGACGGTTAGGATAAAAACGAATCTCGTAAGTATCTTTTAATGGTGCTAAACGCCAGCGCGGCCGAGCTTCACGCTTGGGTTTTAAAAAACGTAACCGACCACGCGCACGCGCGGCTTGTGTATCTAACACCCATGCAGCAGAAGCGGAAAGCGGCTGACGAGTATATTCATCTTCAACACTGATATCACAAATGCACAAAACCGAGTTCCTTGCAGAAATTGATGCTGACATGATTATTCTGGATCTGCGGTATTGAACCAACTGTTGCTCGCCAGAGATTTGATCTATATCACATATAAGTTACCGTAGCGTTGGCAGCATTTATTCACTCAACCCGCTCACTTACCAGTGATTCATCAGCCACAAGTTAATCCCCGATAGCCTTTTGCCTGACGTATCGCGTAGAGTGGCAAAGTAGGGAATAATGCACTGTTGCAATATATTTACCCAATGTACGACTAATTGCCTGATATGCTTTACTTTCATCGGGGCGTTTGATGTTATTTTCGGAGTAAGACTGATGCAAGATATTTTCGAATTATGTAAAGCCATTGGTTTAGGCTTGGTATTACTGCTGCCACTGGCAAACCCGTTGACAACGGTAGCCCTATTACTTGGGTTATCTGGCAACATGACCAGCGAGGAGCGCAATCAGCAATCGAAGATGGCATCAATCTATGTCTTCTTTATTATGACCATCGCTTATTATGCCGGCCAGGTTGTGATGAATACCTTCGGTATTTCTATTCCCGGTTTGCGTATTGCCGGTGGGCTAATTGTGGCATTTATCGGTTTTCGTATGCTTTTTCCACAGCAGTCGACTGAAGATACCCAATTAGAAGCAAAATCGCAGGATTTAAAGAAGCGGAAATCTATTAATATCGCCTTTGTACCGCTGGCGATGCCAAGCACTGCCGGGCCTGGGACGATTGCTATGATAATCAGTTCTGCCGCATCGGTGAAAGACCATGCCGTATTCAGCCCATGGGTCGTCACTGTCGCACCGGTGCTGATTTTTCTTTGTGTTTCATTGATTTTATGGGGCTCACTGCTCAGCTCCGGGGCCATTATGCGCTGGGTGGGCAAGAGCGGCATTGAAGCCATTTCACGGTTGATGGGGTTCTTGCTGGTATGTATGGGCGTACAATTTATTATAAATGGCATACTGGACATTATTGCTAACTATCATCCAGCACTTGCATAACCAAGAGTGAGATTGAAGAGGGAAACGCTAGCCGATGTTTATACTGATAACAGTTACAGCGCCTGAAAGACTACATCGGTTAGCGTTTTAATATTACTCTGACATCGCCCGGTACGCGGTATCTACTTTCCACAAATAGCGTGGCGCTTGTGCGGCCGGATGTTTCTTTTGTATATGCTGATAAAACTCGTTCGGGCTAAGACTATTTATTTTATTCACTGCCAGACGTTTATCGGATGAAAAAGTCCGCAGCATCGCACCCGCACCATTGGCATAAGAAACGATGGTGGCATAACGCAATGTTTGCGGATCACTTATCCCCGCTAACTGCTGGTTTTGCAAAATATTGATATAGGCCGCGCCAATATCAATATTCTTCACCGGATCTTTTAGTTCACCTGAACTCGGTTGACCATTACGCCCTTTCATTCGGTAAGCATCACGGCCAGCGGTAGAGGCTTTAATCTGCATCAGACCCACGGCATTCGAGGTACTCACCACATCTGGATTGTAACCAGACTCCACCTGAATAATGGCTTTAATCAAGGTTTCATCAACGCCGTAATGGCTGGCTGCTTGTTTAATTACATCGCTATAAGCAACTGTAGTTGAACCGCCGCTGCTTTTCGGTCCGTTAAGTAAACCACCCTGTGGCGCTTTCTTCAGCCACCCGTTATTTGCTTGTGGTGACGGAGTTTGTTTAGCACACCCCGCCAGCAATAAAATTGCCATTAGGCAACCGACTTTTGGATTCACAGTATTCCCCGTGCTGATAAGCCGTTTTGTAGCATATACAAGTTGTCACCTCGTCCAAATAGATTTTTTGGCCTATTTTGACCATTATCAACATAATGATCAGGCTATATTCAGTAACTATCGGTAAGTTTTAGTTTATTGTATGGCAAGGCTTGACTTCATCGCTAATGATATTGATAATCATTTTCATTTAAAGAAAGGGAACATCGCCATGTTTACTAAGCAAAAAATACCCTACCTGCACCCCATTAGCCGTGTTACCCCCCGTTTTTTACGTGCCATGACACTGTTCACTCTCGTTGCATTTTCCTCGGTGATCAGCATTTCAGCATCGGCTGAAAATAAACCCAGCGACGCTGATAAAAAATTCAAAATTGTGACAACATTCACAATTATTCAGGATATTGCGCAGAATGTCGCCGGTGATGCGGCCGTTGTTGAGTCAATCACCAAACCCGGCGCAGAAATTCACGACTATCAGCCCACCCCACGAGACATCGTGAAAGCACAATCAGCAGATTTGATTCTGTGGAATGGGATGAACCTGGAGCGCTGGTTTGAGCGTTTCTTTGAAAATATTAAAGATGTCCCTTCGGCTGTGGTTACGGATGGCATCACCCCCCTGCCTATCCGTGAAGGGCCCTATAAAGGTATTCCAAACCCACACGCCTGGATGTCACCATCAAACGCTTTAATCTATATTGAGAATATTCGGAAAGCACTGGTGGAGCACGATCCCGCCCATGCTGAAACCTATAACCGTAATGCCAAAGCTTATGCTGAAAAAATTGCCGCGCTGGATGCCCCGTTACGTGAGCGCTTATCTCGCATCCCCGCGCAGCAACGGTGGCTGGTGACCAGTGAAGGTGCCTTTAGCTACCTGGCAAAAGATTATGGTTTTAAAGAGGTTTACTTGTGGCCGATCAATGCTGAAGAGCAAGGCTCCCCACAACAGGTGCGCCGCGTCATCGATACCATGCGGGCAAATAAAATCCCGGTTATATTCAGTGAAAGTACCATTTCCGATAAACCAGCAAAACAAGTTAGTAAAGAAACCGGTGCACAATATGGTGGTGTGTTATATGTAGATTCTCTGTCGAATGAAAAGGGGCCGGTCCCCACTTATATCGATCTGATTAATACTACCGTACAAACTATCGCGAAAGGATTTGGTCAATGAGTCATGCTGTTTTTGTCCGCCCAGAGCTGGTAGTGGATAATGTCACTGTCACTTATAACAACGGGCATACTGCTATCTATGACGCCAGTTTCTCACTGACCGGCGGCACAATTTGCGCCTTAGTCGGTGTTAATGGCAGCGGTAAGTCGACACTGTTTAAAAGTATCATGGGGTTAGTTAAACCCAGTGTCGGGAAAGTAGAGCTGAGCCATAAACCCATCAGCCATGCCTTAAAACAAAATACCATCGCTTACGTGCCGCAGACCGAAGATGTCGACTGGAACTTCCCCGTATTGGTAGAAGACGTAGTTATGATGGGCCGTTATGGCAAAATGAATTTTCTGCGCATCCCGAGCCGTGAAGATAAAACCATTGTCGATAAAGCCATTGAGAGAGTCGGTTTGACGGCATTACGTTCACGCCAGATTGGTGAGCTATCGGGGGGGCAAAAGAAGCGGGTGTTTCTGGCTCGCGCGCTGGCGCAGCAAGGCTCAGTATTGTTACTGGACGAGCCGTTCACCGGCGTTGACGTCAAAACAGAAAATGCCATTATTGATTTATTGCGGGCGCTGCGCGATGAAGGCCACCTGATTCTGGTTTCCACTCATAACCTCGGTAGCGTGCCAGAATTTTGTGACCACGTGATTCTGATAAACCAAACCGTGCTAGCCGCCGGGCCGACCGAAACCACCTTTACCCAAAAGAATCTCGAAATGACTTTCGGTGGTGTTCTGCGCCATATCAATCTCTCCGGTACCGCACTGCACGATGATAATGACCCACGAACCGTCACGGTCATTACCGATGATGAACGCCCTGCGGTATTTTATGGTCATACCAAGAATGACCCACCTGCACAGAGCCAGTCAAAGGAGAAAAACCCCTAATGCTGGAACTGTTACTGCAACCGTTTAACTACAACTACATGGTCAAGGCTATCTGGGTCAGTGCGATTGTCGGTGCCGTCTGCGCATTCTTATCTGCATATCTGATGCTGAAAGGTTGGTCGCTGATGGGTGATGCACTATCACACTCGGTCGTTCCAGGGGTGGCGGGTGCTTACGCGCTCGGGCTACCTTATGCTGCTGGTGCATTCTTTACCGGCATGCTCGCGGCATTGGCGATGACCTTAGTGCGCCATGTCACCCGTCTGCGAGAAGATGCCATCATTGGTTTCATCTTCTCGACCTTTTTTGCCGTTGGCTTACTCATCGTTTCGCTCAACCCGACCTCAGTCAATGTCCAGTCAATCATTTTTGGTAATATTCTGGGGATAGCAGATGAAGATGTATTACAAGTAGAGATCATTATTTTGGTTTCTTTTGTAATTTTATGCCTGATCTGGAAAGACTTGCTGGCGGTATTTTTCGATGAAAGCCATGCGATGTCGATAGGGCTATCCCCCTTACGCCTGAAAATTCTGTTTTTCACCCTGTTAAGTGCCTGTACTGTCGCGGCCTTGCAGACCGTTGGGGCGATCTTGGTTATTGCCATGGTGGTGACACCAGGAGCAACCGCTTACCTGCTTACGGACCGTTTCAGCCGCTTACTAATGATAGCCATTGCCATTGGTGCCTTTACCAGTGCCTTCGGTGCCTATCTCAGTTTCTATCTGGACGGCGCAACGGGCGGGGTCATTGTGACCTTACAAACGCTGGTCTTCCTCTTGGCCTTTTTCTTCGCGCCGAAACACGGATTACTGGCGACCCGTTTCCGTTCTCGCCAAAAACGCCGCCATCCAGCGCCCCACCAGCCGGAGGATAATGTATGAATACATTGTTTAGCCTGGTCAGCGAACCTTTCGCCTATCCCTTTATGCAACGGGCGATAGTGGCCGCGATTATTACTGGTGTGGTATGTGCAATTCTGTCTTGTTATCTGGTATTAAAAGGCTGGTCATTGATGGGGGATGCTATCTCTCATGCCGTGCTACCAGGTATTGTGCTGGCCTTTTGGCTCGGTATTCCACTGGTTATCGGGGCCTTTGTTTCCGGTATATTCTGTGCCATTGCCACCGGTTATTTAAAAGACAATAGTCGGGTCAAAGAAGATACCGTCATGGGGATTGTGTTCTCCGGTATGTTCGCATTTGGCTTAGTGCTATTTTCCCGCATGGATACAGACCAACACCTCAGTCATATTCTATTCGGCAATATGCTGGGTATCTCATTGGCGGAACTGAAACAAACCATGTGGATTGCCGGTTTCACTCTGTTGGTGGTGCTATTAAAACGTAAAGACTTCATGCTCTACTGCTTTGATCCAAACCATGCCAGAGTCATTGGGCTACCGGTCAAATTGCTGCACTATGGCTTACTTTGCCTATTGGCATTAACCATCGTGGCGTCATTGCAGGCCGTGGGGGTTATTTTAGTTATCGCCATGCTAATCGCACCCGGTATTATTGCCTTTATGGTTTGCCGCAGTTTTGATCAAATGTTGATTGTTGCCACACTGGTGTCAGTAGTCGCTTGTGTGCTGGGTACCCTGGTAAGTTTCCATATTGATGGTGCCACCGGCCCCTGTATTGTCATTATTCAGGCATTGTTCTTTGTGATAGCCCTAATTTATAGCCATATAAAACCAGTAAAGGGCCGCAAAATGGCCCCTCAGTCCACAGCCGCTAGCGCTAAAAACACGCCGAAAGGTAACCTGCTATAATCAATTAAGTCCCAATAAACATGCCGGATAGCAATTATGCTGTACGGCAATGTTTATTATTAAGGCTCAACCAGTAGCAAGTTTTTCTAACATGCCATTTTTGTCGTAATATGAACAAAACAGCAAAACGACTAACACTTTACCAGTAGAATCCGTCTTTTGTTTGATCAGGCACGGGTATCCCTGTGCGCCAGCTCTTGTTCTTCACACCATAAAGACGCTAACCTAATGATCTGTAGTCAAAGTAATAGGTCTTGCAGGCTGTAAGCGAATAACCAATCATTCAGGAGTCCATTTTAACAGTATTTATGCTTGTCCCAGGGATGAGGCTCATTAATCCTGATGGCTAACGCAGTCGGATAATTAGGATGAGTTACCGTCGCTAACAACCCTGTGATTTCAATTTCAAAGGGTGTAACTGGCAGCTAATAGGGGGTGAATCATGTGGCAAGCAGTGAATCGTCTGTTAGGTGAATACTTTGGCCCCGCCGAAATTCGGGAAAGAACCGAATTGCCGGGTGGGGATATCCATGAAGCCTGGCGTCTCAGTTATGGTGAATCTGAGGTTTTCGTGAAATGTGATAGCCGCGAGATGCTGCCTATATTTACCGCTGAAGCTGATCAACTCTCGTTATTGTCCCGCAGTAAAACAGTCCGGGTCCCCGAAGTCTATGGTGTGGGCAGCGATCGCGATTACAGTTTTCTGTTACTTGAATATATCCCTCTGAAGCCACTGGATGCCCACAATGCCTATTGTCTGGGCCAGCAATTAGCCCATTTGCATCAATGGAGCGAGCAACTGCAATTCGGGCTGGATTTTGATAATGATCTGGCCACCACGCCGCAGCCCAATAGCTGGCAGCGCCGCTGGGGGCAATTTTTTGCTGAGCAGCGTATCGGCTGGCAATTGCAGTTGGCCGCGGAAAAAGGCATGTCTTTTGGTGATATCGACCAGATAACCGACTTAGTGCAAGAACGTTTACAAGGCCACCAGCCACAGCCCTCACTCTTACACGGTGATTTATGGCCAGCTAACTGTGCTGCCAGTGCCCAGGGGCCAGTGATTTTTGATCCCGCCTGTTATTGGGGCGATCGCGAGTGCGACCTTGCTATGCTACCGCTCTACCCTGCCTTACCCGCCCAGATTTATGATGGTTATCAGAGTGTTTGGCCGCTCCCTGCCGACTTTATTGATCGCCAACCTATTTATCAGCTTTATTATTTATTGAACCGCAGTAATTTATTTGGCGGGCAGCACTGGATTAACGCGCAGAAAGCCGTTGAGCACTTGTTGCACCCCGAACGTTTTTAGTGGGTACTCGCTAGACGCCGGCTAGTGCTAATAACCAGCCGGCTATAAAAAGCACCGCATTATTGGTCAGCCAATAAGGGTGCTTTTTTTATGACCAATATCTCATAACGGAAGACGTTTTTTCTAAAAAAACATGAGCAAAACCACAGATTAGATGCATCCCCACCGTCTAATAATGACGTGACACCCTGTTCTTTTTTGCCCGCGACAATCCACAGCAAAAAGCGCTTACTTAAATAAAATCAAAAGCCTTCGTCGAGGAATATTTCATAGCCTTCGATAGGCATTCTATTGCCAGTAATTGGGAGCAAGACAAATGGTGGATATTCGTGAGTGGGAAAACCTCGCTAATAAAGAGTTAAACAAACGAGGAATTAAAATAGAGGATTTGAGCAGCAACACACCCGAAGGTATTACGGTAAAAGCGCTTTATACCGCCAGTGATCTTGATGGGTTAGAAGTTACCGGTTCGTTCCCTGGACTCGCTCCCTACGTTAGAGGGCCGAGAGCCACGATGTATGCCGCTCAGCCCTGGACAATTCGCCAATATGCTGGCTTCTCAACCGCTAAAGAATCAAATGCTTTTTACCGCAGAAATCTGGCTGCGGGGCAAAAAGGTCTTTCTGTGGCATTTGATCTTGCCACCCATCGCGGTTATGACTCAGATAACCCTCGCGTTTCTGGTGATGTGGGTAAAGCAGGTGTGGCAATTGATAGCGTTGAGGATATGAAGGTTCTGTTCGACCAAATACCACTCGATAAAATGTCTGTCTCAATGACGATGAATGGTGCGGTACTGCCCATTCTGGCGTTTTATATCGTCGCGGCCGAAGAGCAAGGTGTGGTTCCAGCGCTACTGACCGGTACCATCCAGAATGACATTCTGAAAGAATATCTGTGCCGCAACACCTATATTTACCCCCCCAAACCCTCCATGCGCATTATCTCCGACATCATCGCCTGGAGTTCGCAAAATATGCCGCGCTTCAATACCATCAGCATTAGTGGCTACCATATGGGAGAAGCCGGTGCCAACTGCGTGCAACAAGTGGCTTTTACTATTGCTGATGGTATTGAATATATCAAAGCGGCCTTAAATGCCGGTTTAAATATTGATGACTTTGCCCCACGCCTCTCATTCTTCTTCGGCATTGGCATGGATCTGTTTATGAACATTGCCATGTTACGCGCCGCACGCTTCCTTTGGAGTGAGGCAGTCAGTGGATTTGGCGCAACCAACCCTAAATCATTAGCGCTACGCACCCACTGCCAAACCTCAGGGTGGAGCCTGACCGAGCAAGATCCCTACAACAATATTATTCGCACGACCATTGAGGCTCTGGGTGCAACCCTCGGCGGCACCCAGTCTTTACATACCAATGCTTTTGATGAAGCTCTCGGCCTGCCAACTGATTTCTCAGCACGCATTGCGCGTAATACACAGATAATCATTCAAGAGGAGTCGGCGATTTGCCGCACCATTGACCCGCTGGCAGGCTCTTATTTTGTTGAGTCATTAACCGATCAAATGGTGAAACAAGCCAGAACCATTATCAAACAGATCGATGATGTGGGCGGCATGGCAAAAGCCATTGAGGTTGGGTTACCCAAACGCATGATTGAAGAAGCATCCGCCAGTCAGCAATCACTTATCGATCAGGGTAAACGCGTTATTGTCGGTGTGAATAAGTATAAGTTAGCGACAGAAGCTGAAACTCAAGTGTTGGAAATTGACAACGTTAAAGTGCGCAATGAACAAATTGCACAACTTAAACGTATTCGCGCCGAGCGGGATAACAACGCGGTTCAACAAGCGTTGCTAAACTTGCGCCATGCGGCTGCAAACCATGAAAATCTACTGGAGGCCGCCGTTCAAGCTGCACGACTGCGTGCAACCTTGGGTGAAATTTCCGATGCGATGGAAATGGTATTCGACCGCTATCTGGTACCAAGCGAATGCGTTACCGGTGTCATTGCGCGCAGCTATCACCAGAGCGAGAAAGACGCTCAGGAATTTGATCAAATAGTGGCGCAGACCCAAATTTTCTTCAGTGAAAACGGGCGCAGACCCAGAATTCTGATTGCCAAAATGGGCCAGGATGGCCATGACCGGGGCGCTAAGGTCATTGCCAGCGCATACTCTGACCTCGGTTTTGATGTCGATCTTAGCCCGATGTTCTCAACACCAGATGAAATCGCCCGTCTGGCAGTGGAAAATGACGTTCACGTTATCGGTGCGTCTTCCCTTGCCGCTGGCCACAAAACATTGATCCCTGAGTTGATTGAAGCGCTGCGTCAATACGCACGGCCAGATATTCTGGTGGTGGCAGGGGGAGTTATCCCGCCACAGGACTACGCCTTCTTGCGTGAGCAGGGTGTGGCAGCAATTTATGGGCCGGGTACGCCAATGCTCGTTAGCGTGCGTGACGTTCTACAACTCATCAGCCGCCGCCATGATTGATATCGACAATATGGAGGACTACGTTCACCGCTTGCGCCAGGGAGACCGGGCCGCATTAGCGCAAGCCATGACGCTGGCAGAAAGCCGCCTCCCCCGACATCAGGCATTAAGCGCTCGGCTGTTAGACCGCATTATGCCTTATACCGGGCAGGCTAAACGGCTGGGGGTTACCGGCACACCCGGTGCGGGGAAAAGCACCTTTCTTGAGGCGCTAGGCGAAGAGTTATTGGCACAAGGGCATAAGGTCGCGGTGATTGCAGTTGACCCCAGCAGCCCCATCAGTGGCGGCAGCATTTTGGGCGACAAAACCCGCATGCTGAATCTATCACGCGCTGAGCATGCTTTTGTGCGCCCGGTGCCGTCAGGGGGCCACCTCGGCGGGATAAGCCAGAGTACCCGCGAATTGATCTTGCTCTGTGAGGCCGCAGGTTACGACGTCATCATCGTTGAAACCGTCGGCGTTGGGCAATCGGAAACCGAAGTGGCTGAAATGGTGGACTGCTTTATCTCTTTGCAAATTGCCGGCGCTGGCGATGACCTGCAAGGCATTAAGAAAGGCATTATGGAAATGGCCGACTTTATTGTGATTAACAAAGATGACGGCGACAACCACAGCAATGTTGAAATCGCCCGCCATATGTATCACAGCGCACTGCATATCATTCGCCGTAAATATCCTGCATGGCAGCCACGGGTTCTCACCTGTAGCGCGTTGGAAAAACGCGGTATTCGCGAAGTGTGGCAGGCAGTACAAAGTTTTTGGCCGGTCATGACGCAAAGTGGGCAACTCACCACCTTGCGCCAACAACAAAATCTTGGTTGGGTGCGCCATCAGGTAGAGGCAAATGCACTTGCAATGCTGTTTTCTCACCCCGAGGTCCGCCAGCACTACCAACAAATTGAAGATCTGCTACGTCAAAATCAAATCTCGCCGCGAGCCGGTATTAATGATGTAACCCATTTTATTACACAAAAAATCATCAATTAAAGGGAATAACCATGTCTTATCAGTATGTCAAAGTGTTGATTGCCAATCGGGTGGGTATTATTGAGTTCAACCACACACGCAAACTCAATGCCTTAAGTAAGGTGTTTATTGATGATTTGATGCAAGCATTGCATGACCTCAATCATACCGATATCCGCTGCATAATTCTCCGCGCGCCCGAAGGTTCAAAAGTGTTCTCCGCCGGCCATGATATCCACGAATTACCCACTGGCCGACGTGATCCACTGTCATATGATGACCCACTGCGCCAAATCACCCGAACTATCCAAAAGTATCCTAAACCGATCATTTCCATGGTCGAAGGTAGCGTTTGGGGCGGAGCATTCGAGATGATCATGAGCTCAGATATTATTGTGGCTTGTAACACCTCAACCTTTTCGATGACACCAGTGAATCTGGGGGTTCCCTACAATTTGGTGGGTATCCACAATCTTATTCGCGATGCTGGCTTCCATATTGTGAAAGAGTTGATTTTCACCGCCGCGCCAATAACCGCACAGCGTGCGCTTTCAGTTGGCATTCTCAATCATATCGTTGACCCCGCTGACCTGGAGGATTTCACCCTAAAACTGGCCCACGTCATTTCTGAAAAAGCGCCCTTGGCAATCGCCGTTATTAAAGAAGAACTGCGGGTTTTAGGTGAAGCTCACACCATGAATTCAGATGAGTTTGAGCGCATTCAAGGTCTGCGGCGTGCCGTCTACGATAGTGAAGACTACCTTGAGGGCATGAGCGCATTTATGGAGAAGCGTAAGCCTAACTTTTTGGGGCATTAAACCTTCTCAACCAGAGGATCTCTTTATGAAACGGTCATATTGCATGATGAGCGCTGATGAAGCCGCCGAATGTATTGAACATGGTCATATGGTGGTGTTCAGTGGATTTACCCCAGCCGGAGCGCCTAAGGCGCTTCCTGCCGCCATTGCGCGACGCGCCATGGCGTATCACCAGCAGCAAAAAGAGTTTCAGATTCGTTTACTGACCGGCGCATCTATTAGCGCCAAAGCTGATGATGAAATGGCTGAGGCTGACGCGGTCGCCTGGCGCGCGCCCTATCAGACAGCGTCTGTATTGCGGGAAAAAATCAATCAGGGTGCAGTCAGTTTTGTTGACCTGCATCTGAGTGAAGTAGCACAAATGGTCAGCTATGGCTTCTTTGGTGAGATTGATGTTGCAGTTATCGAAGCCTCGGCGATAACCGCTGATGGCAAGGTGTATCTCAGCAGCGGCATTGGTAATGCGCCGGTTTTTTTACATAAAGCCAAGAAAATCATCATAGAACTCAATCATTACCACAGCCCACGCGTCGCTGAACTGGCTGATATCATCATGCTAGGTGCCCCACCACGGCGTAATACCCTGCCTATCTACCATACACTGGATAAAGTGGGCCAACCCTATGTACAAGTGGACCCCAGCAAAATTGTTGGCATCGTTGAAACCCATTTGCCTGATGCCGGTAATAGCCTGGATCGCGAAAACCCGCTGTGCGAGAAGATCGCCGACAATGTGGTGAGTTTCCTACTTAATGAACTCAAACTAGGCCGTATTCCGCCAGAGTTTCTCCCGTTACAAAGCGGCGTAGGCAATATCAATAACGCCGTGATGAAACGTCTGGGGGAAAACCCAGATATTCCGCCGTTTATGATGTATTCGGAGGTGTTGCAAGAGTCGGTGGTTCAATTATTAGAAACCGAAAAAGTCATGGGAGTAAGCGCATCCAGCTTGACCGTTTCCCCCGCTTCACTGAAAAAAATTTATGACAATATGGATTTTTTCTCTACTCGCATTGTGTTGCGGCCACAGGAGATATCTAACAACCCTGAAATCATTCGTCGGTTAGGGGTTATTGCCCTTAACGTCGGGCTTGAATTTGATATCTATGGCCATGCCAACTCGACCCACGTTGCCGGTACAGAATTGGTCAACGGTATTGGCGGCAGTGCAGATTTTGAGCGCAACGCCTATTTGTCGATCTTTATGGCCCCCTCCATCGTCAAAGGTGGAAAGGTCTCCACCATTGTGCCGATGTGTACTCATGTTGATCATAGTGAGCACAGCGTAAAAGTTATCGTTACAGAACAAGGCGTGGCTGACTTACGCGGGCTATCACCCATGCAACGTGCCACTACGATTATTAATAACTGTGCGCATCCGATGTATCGTGACTATCTGCATAGTTATCTGGCTCAGGCCAAAGGTGGGCACTTGCATCACAATTTGGCGCAAGCATTCCAGTTGCACCAAAATCTGTTCGAATTTGGCTCAATGTTGGCACCTTAATCACCCTCTCGGTCTGCATGTATATAGCCCATGACTTTTTCTATGTGATGGTTATTCTTGAGCGAATAAAGATACTCTCGCATATACATGGGCTGATTCGGCGCATCAAAATATTTCAGTTTGGCGGGGTTAACTAACCGATAAGCAAACTGCGGCACCACCGTCAGAAACTGCCCCTGCTCAACAGCACTGATTTTTGCCATGAAGCTGTAAGGGCGATAGATAATGGTGGGGTTAATCCCAATCGCACGAAAATGCGCACCCAGTAGGGACTCAAAATTTGCCCTATTTTGGAAGCGCATTTGCAACCAAGGTAATGTATTCAACAACTCTATCGCCTGGATATTTTCAAAACGACGTGACACTAAAAAACCAAGCCGTAAAGAGGGAAGCTCGGTGGCTTGCAGGGTATCAATATGGGTGACACGCTGTGACGCTTGCTGAGGAGAGATAATAAAATCCACCCGGCGATCGAGTAAGTCATCAATGACACTGTTTTCGTTAAACTCAAAAGGCTGAGCCGTAATCCCATCGTATTTATCGCTAAGACTGAACAATTGATCAAAAATGATGGTTGGATAAGTGTTATCAACCCCTATCACGATATTCTTCTGCCGTTGTGACATGGCCAAGATACTGTTATCTATAGCTGAAAGTCGTTGATAAATAGGAAATAATTCCTGATAAAGCTCTTGTCCTGCTTTATTGAGGCTGATACTTTTCTCATTGCGAGTAAATAAGGAATAACCCACCAATTCTTCCAGCGCCATAATGCTTTTGCCGAAAGGTGATGCCGTCATGTGTAATTTTTCAGCCGCCTTCGCCATGCTATTTGTTTGGGCTAATACAATAAAATTACGCATTTTCTTGGAAATGAAAACGTTCATTACTTTACTGATATGACAGAGGAAAGAGTGCTACAGCATAAGGGAATCACATCAGGAATAGTGTGAGTGCAAGAGGGGTATCGCCACCCTTTTCTCGAAAAATTCTTTCAATACATTAATTTCGTTATATATCAACTAAATAGGCAGTAAAAAGGCCAAAATGCTGCTCCACACGCTGGCCTGTTTATGCATCTATTTATCACTCAGCAAGGCTTGCTTACTCCAATTTGCTTACTACAGAATCACCCTTGAGCCATCAATCCCAACAATTTAAGAACAAAATACCCCACCACACCAATCACCAGCGGCAAGATATATAAGGTAAAAAACTGCAAGAAGATAGTGTGATGCGGCAAAACCACCTTCTCTTCCAACTGTTCACGGCTGCGCCCTTCGCTACCTTTGGCTTGTTCCAAAATCAATTGATCTTCAATACCCTCACGAATGTGCCGCACCTGCCGCGACATGCGAGCACCGGATGCCTGTAATGACAAACCGACAAAAATCAGCATATAGATGATAAAGAACATAATGTTCGCGGCGGTTACGCCCTGCTGAAGATCAGGCACTGGTGAGTTGAACCAGAAAACATCCAGAAAAGTGGTATTGAAGCGAATCATATCGGTCATCACATGGATAAAATCCAACATGACCGCATTAATCCCGCTACTTTTTTGACTATATTGATAGGCAAAATTGATAATTGAGATCAATGTTGACAGCAGTGCTGGAATAAAAACGAGCCACCCTGCAATCCGTTTGATAACAGCGACGCGCCCAGCCTGTTGATAGGTCATGACTTCTCCTTGTA
Organism: Yersinia sp. FDAARGOS_228; assembly: GCF_002073315.2. Classification (NCBI taxonomy): domain Bacteria; kingdom Pseudomonadati; phylum Pseudomonadota; class Gammaproteobacteria; order Enterobacterales; family Yersiniaceae; genus Yersinia; species Yersinia sp. FDAARGOS_228. The sequence continues at coordinate 2,975,825 of NZ_CP020409.2, read as the reverse complement.
AATACCACAACTTATGTAGCTTTAGTTTACCCGCTACATGCGTTCTTTGTGCAAAATTTTTGCTTTAACTCTCACCCTTAACGCAAATTCAAGTCTGGCTCATGCGGCGCTTTATCATTAAGTTAATGATAAAGTATTCAACTGGTAGCTAAAAAACCACAGGAGTGATGATAAATGGCAACCCCTCACCCGATTAAAGCCGCAATTTTCGATATGGATGGCTTACTGATTGATTCGGAACCATTATGGCTACAGGCCGAACTCGATATTTTCACCAATCTTGGTCTGGACACATCCTCGCGTAATTCATTACCCGATACTCTGGGTTTACGCATCGATTTGGTGGTTAAACTTTGGTTCCAAACCATGCCATGGCAAGGCCCGAGTCAGGCGGAAGTGTGCAGCCGCATTATCGCCCGGGCAATAGAGTTGGTAGAAGAAACTCGCCCAGTGCTGCCAGGTGTTGAGTACGCACTGGATCTTTGCCGCCAACAAGGGTTGAAAATTGGTCTGGCGTCAGCATCCCCTTTGCATATGCAAGAGCGTGTGTTGGACATGCTAGGCGTTAGAGATCAGTTCGACTGTCTGGTTTCGGCCGAATATCTGCCTCACAGTAAACCGCATCCTGAGGTATATCTAAATGCTGCAACGGCTCTTGGTATCGACCCGTTACAATGCGTCACGCTGGAAGATTCGGTGAACGGTATGATTGCGACGAAAGCGGCACGAATGCGCTCTATCGTGATCCCATCGCCCGAATATCGCGCAGACCCGCGCTGGGTATTGTCTGATATTAAGTTGGAATCATTAGAGCAATTGAGTAAGAAAGATATAACGTAATATTACCATGTTGATCGTAGAGGGCGGTGGAGCCACTGACTCAACCGCCCGAATACCCTTAGAGGAAATCATCTCGCTTAGGGTTAAAGGTGTCGATTAAAATACTGTTATCTTCCAGAGATACCGCGCCGTGCATCTCATTTTTCACGGCACGATATGCATCACCCGCTTTCAATATGCGTTTTTGCCCTTCAATCTCCACTTCAAAGCTGCCTGCAGCAACATAAGCAATCTGGTCATGAATGTCATGTTTGTGTGCAGTACCAATGGCACCTTTGTCAAAGTGAACGCAGACCATCATCAGATCATCGCTCCAGGTCATTACTTTGCGTTTAATACCATTGTCCAACTCTTCCCATGGCGTTTCATCATTAATAAAGAACATCTTCATTGTCACACCTCATTATGCAGAATAAGTTTCTGATGTAGCGTAATCACAGTTTCACGCTGAATTCTGCCCATTCTACGGGCAAAATTGGCAGACAAGCCATAAATAATCCAAAAATCATGACATCCCTCAAAAAATAATAAAACATCATTTCATTTTTATTGAATTAACTTCCCGCAAACACTATCATCTCAGCATTACAAGAAACGCTCGGTCAGAAGTCAGACCAGTACAGGTTGTCAGCAACAATTTCGGCATCATGCGCTGGTTCACGTCTGGCTTGTTTTCTGCGCTGGGTTTTACCCACCAAGATACTGTTCTGTAAGAGAGGCACTGACATGCAAGTTCGTCAAAGCATCCATAGCGAGCACGCGAAACAGCTTGATACTGCGGGTTTGCGTCGTGAGTTTTTGATCGAAAATATATTCACCGCAGATAAGTACACCATGACCTATAGCCACATCGACCGCATCATCGTCGGGGGTATTTTGCCTGTCAGCAAAGCGGTCAGTATTGGTGATGATGTCGGTAAACAACTGGGTGTCAGTTACTTTCTGGAACGCCGCGAATTGGGTGTAATCAATATCGGTGGCCCAGGACTTATCGTTGTTGATGGTCAGCGTTATGACATTGGCAACGAAGAAGCATTGTATGTGGGTAAAGGTGCGAAAGAAGTGCAATTCAGCAGTATCGACGGCGCAAAACCTGCCAAGTTCTACTACAACAGCGCGCCAGCACACACCACTTATCCAAACAAAAAAATCACGCTGGCAGAGGCGGCACCGCAGACATTGGGTGATGATGCCACCAGTAACCGTCGCACTATAAATAAGTACATCGTGCCTGACGTGTTGCCAACCTGCCAACTGACCATGGGTTTGACCAAACTGGCTCCGGGCAATCTGTGGAATACCATGCCTTGTCATACCCATGAGCGCCGTATGGAAGTGTATTTCTACTTTGATATGGACGAAGAAACAGCGGTGTTCCACATGATGGGCCAGGCGCAGGAAACACGTCATTTATTAGTCCACAATGAACAAGCTGTGATTTCACCAAGTTGGTCGATTCATTCTGGCGTGGGCACTAAGCGTTATACCTTCATCTGGGGCATGGTCGGTGAAAACCAAGTCTTCGGTGATATGGACCACATCGCTGTTAGCGAATTGCGTTAAGCGTCACCAACCGAATCCGTCCTTTGGACGGTTTTCTCCCCAATATTGAAATCGCGGCAATCTTTGACCGCCTTGAGAGAGATGTTAGCTATGATTTTAGATTCCTTTGAGTTGAAAGGTAAAGTTGCACTGGTTACTGGCTGTGATACTGGTTTGGGCCAAGGCATGGCGATCGGTTTAGCCGAAGCCGGTTGTGATATCGTTGGCATCAACATTGTTGAGCCGCGTGAAACTATTGATAAAGTGACTGCTTTGGGCCGCCGTTTCCTTAGCCTGACTGCTGACTTGAGTAAAATTGAGCACATCCCTGCCCTGTTGGAACAAGCAGTCGCTGAATTTGGCCAAATCGATATCTTGGTCAATAACGCCGGTATCATTCGCCGTGAAGATGCGATCAACTTTAGCGAAAAGGACTGGGACGATGTCATGAACGTTAACATCAAAACCGTGTTCTTTATGTCTCAAGCGGTTGCCAAACAGTTCATCAAACAAGGCCATGGCGGCAAGATTATCAACGTGGCATCAATGCTGTCTTACCAAGGTGGTATCCGTGTGCCATCTTACACCGCATCGAAAAGCGCAGTCATGGGTGTAACCCGCCTGTTAGCTAACGAGTGGGCTAAACACGGCATCAACGTGAACGCAGTCGCACCGGGTTACATGGCAACCAACAATACCCAACAGTTGCGTAAAGATGAAGAACGCAGCAAAGAGATCCTTGACCGTATCCCTGCGGGCCGTTGGGGCTTGCCTGATGACTTGAAAGGCCCGGTGGTCTTCCTGGCATCTAAAGCATCTGATTATATCAGCGGCTATACCATTGCAGTGGACGGCGGTTGGTTGGCTCGCTAAGCCGATAATCATGACTAATTTGAGTTAAGGTCTATCAGGCGGTGTTATTCGCACTATTTTGACTCAAAGGCTCGTCGAGGCACAACTTCTGTTGTGCCTTTTTTATTATTTATTTATCAATTAGTTAACAAATAAATTCGCCAATAAATTCCTGCCAAAACTGCAAAAATAAAAAATTCAAAACAACGTTCCGACTTCGATCACACTTTTGTCATTCGCTCAATGACTCGTCAGTAAATACAAATATAATAGATTGTGAAACGACGTTTCTATTTATAAGGAACCTTAAACCGGTTCCATGCTGATAGTTGATGATGGGGTTATGGCGATGGATTTTGTAGGCAACATTAAAGGCAGCGACGCAATGATGGTTAACTGGCTCTGTGCTATTCGCAGCTATGTTGATCTGGTCCAGTCTGTTGGCCATAGCAGCCAAAACCCGACACCTCTGTTAGCTGATGGTTTTGATGTACTGACTCATCAACCGGTGGTGTGGGAATTCCCTGATGGGCACAAGACACCAATATCTAACTTTGCCAGCCAGCAAAACTGGCTGCGGACATTGGATGCCCTCAGTCTGGTGACTCAAGATCCGCAATATCACCAACAAGCACGGGTGCAAAGCAGCTATTTCATGCAGCATGGCGTTCATGACCAAAGCGGACTGTTTTACTGGGGCGGCCATCGTTTCCTGAATCTGGATACGTTAACAACCGAAGGGCCAGAGTCAAAAGCACAAGTACATGAACTGAAACATCATCTACCTTATTACGATTTTCTGGTCACTATTGACCGGGAAAAAACACTTAATTTTTTGCAAGGCTTTTGGCACGCCCATGTAGAAGATTGGCAAACACTGGATCTGGGCCGCCACGGTAGCTACGACAAGTTACGCGACCCGCATGTGTTCACTCATGCACGCCGCGATGTGGTTAACCCTACTGACTTGCCACGTCTTCCTGAAACCAAAGGCCTGACCTTTGTGAATGCGGGTACTGACCTGATTTATGCCGCGTATAAGTATGCTGAATATACGGGTGATATCGCCGCAGCGGCTTGGGGGAAACACCTCTATCGCCAATATGTGTTAGCTCGTAACCCGGAAACAGGTTTACCGGTTTATCAGTTCAGTTCGCCACAACAGCGTCGCCCTATCCCGGCGGACGATAACCAAACCCAATCTTGGTATGGCGATCGTGCCAAGCGCCAGTTTGGCCCAGAATTTGGTGACATTGCCCGCGAAGCAAATGTGCTGTTCCGTGATATGCGCCCACTACTGATTGATAATCCATTGGCGATGTTAGATATCTTGCGTCAACAACCCGATGCCCAGGTCCTACAATGGGTTATTGATGGCTTAAAAAATTACTATCGTTTTGCTTATGACGTTGAGAGCAATACATTGCGCCCGTTATGGAACGATGGGCAAGACATGAGCGGTTATGTGTTGCAGCGTGATGGCTACTATGGCGCTAAAGGTACCGTTATTTCGCCATTCCCATTAGACGTTGATTATTTACTGCCATTAGTTCGCGCCTGGCGCTTGAGTGAAGATGAAGAACTGTTGGATCTAATTGGTGTATTACTGCACCGTTGGCAGTTTGCTGAATTGAATAAACAAAAACGCCGGGCATCATTGATGGTGGGTAAAAAACCCGCTGCCACCGCACACCTGTTGTTGGCCTTAATTGAACTGGCGGAGCACTGCCAATGTAGCCGATTATTTGAGTTAGCCTGGCAAGTTGGCGATGAACTCTTTAAACAACATTACCATCGCGGCCTGTTTGTTGAATCGGCTCAACACCGTTATTTCCGCATCGACAATCCGATTGCATTAGCAATATTGACCTTAATTGCAGCAAAACAAAATAAGTCTGCTGCTGTGCCTCAATTTATTACCAACGGTGGTTACATTCATGGAGATTATCGGGTGAACGGGGAAAACCGTACTCTGTATGATATCGATTTTATTTATCCGACGCTTTTGAATCAGTAATTTTATTTATCTTTCATGTTATTAAAAATAGGTAAGCATTATGAATGAAAACAGAATGCTGGGGTTAGCCTATTTATCACCTTATATACTTGGGTTGATAATATTTACGGCTTTCCCCTTTGTATCATCCTTCTTTCTCAGTTTTACTGAGTATGACTTAATGAACCCTCCTGTATTTAACGGGATCGAGAATTATCGTCATATGTTTCTTGAAGATGATTTATTCTGGAAATCCATGGGCGTGACATTCGCTTATGTTTTTCTGACTATTCCTTTAAAACTGGCATTTGCTCTAGGGATCGCTTTTGTACTGAATTTTAAATTACGCGGTATCGGCTTGTTCCGTACTGCTTTCTATATTCCATCAATCCTCGGCAGCAGCGTTGCAATTGCCGTGTTATGGCGTGCCCTGTTCGCCATTGATGGCCTGCTAAACAGCTTTATTGGTGTGTTCGGGTTTGACGCCATCAACTGGTTGGGAGAACCAGCGTTGGCGCTGACATCTGTGACATTACTGCGTGTCTGGCAGTTCGGTTCAGCCATGGTTATCTTCCTTGCCGCATTGCAGAACGTACCGCAGTCACAATATGAAGCAGCCATGATCGATGGTGCCTCTAAATGGCAAATGTTTACGAAAGTTACCGTGCCACTGATCACGCCGGTTATTTTCTTTAACTTTATTATGCAAACTACGCAGGCGTTCCAAGAGTTTACCGCACCGTACGTTATTACCGACGGTGGGCCAACTCACTATACGTATTTATTCTCGCTCTATATCTATGATACAGCGTTTAAATACTTTGATATGGGATACGGTGCTGCACTGGCCTGGGTATTATTCCTGGTAGTCGCCCTCTTCGCCTCAATTGCATTTAAATCATCTAAATATTGGGTCTTCTACTCCGCCGATAAAGGAGGAAAAAATGACTGACGTACAACAAACTTCCAACCAGAAGAAATTAGATCTGGCGCAGGAAATTGCTGATGCGGAAATTAGCCGCACAGAACGCAAAGCAAAAGTCAGTGCTGCTTTCCGCTACATCATTTTGATTATTGTCGGTTTGATGATGCTTTATCCACTGCTGTGGATGTTCTCTGCGGCGTTTAAACCTAATAATGAAATTTTCACCACATTAGGATTATGGCCAGAAAACGCCACTCGTGATGGTTTCGTTAATGGTTGGAAAACCGGTACTGAATATAACTTCGGTCACTACATGCTTAACACCTTTAAGTTTGTAATCCCGAAAGTCATTCTGACGATTATCTCTTCCACTATCGTGGCGTACGGTTTTGCACGCTTTGAGATCCCATGGAAGAAATTCTGGTTCGCAACATTGATTACCACCATGTTGCTGCCAAGTACTGTGTTATTGATTCCGCAATACATCATGTTCCGTGAAATGGGCATGCTGAATAGTTACTTACCACTTTATCTGCCGACGGCCTTCGCCACCCAAGGGTTCTTCGTCTTCATGCTGATTCAGTTCCTGCGTGGTGTTCCACGCGATATGGAAGAAGCGGCACAAATTGACGGTTGTAACTCGCTACAGGTGTTGTGGTATGTGGTTGTGCCAATCTTGAAGCCGGCCATTATCTCCGTCGCACTGTTCCAATTTATGTGGTCAATGAACGACTTTATCGGCCCGCTGATTTATGTCTACAGCGTAGATAAGTACCCGATAGCGCTGGCTCTGAAGATGTCAATCGACGTCACCGAAGGCGCACCGTGGAACGAAATTCTGGCAATGGCAAGCATCTCCATTCTGCCGTCCATCATTGTTTTCTTCCTGGCTCAACGCTACTTCGTGCAAGGCGTAACCAGCAGCGGAATTAAAGGTTAATAGAGGATTTATCATGGCTGAAGTCATTTTCAATAAATTAGGCAAAGTTTACTCCAACGGTTTCCGCGCGGTTCATGGCATTGATCTGAAAATCCATGATGGCGAGTTTATGGTCATTGTTGGTCCATCAGGCTGTGCTAAATCCACCACCCTGCGCATGTTGGCAGGTCTGGAAACCATCAGTGATGGCGAAGTTCGAATTGGTGATCGGGTCGTTAATAATCTGGCGCCTAAATCACGTGGTATTGCCATGGTGTTCCAAAACTATGCGTTATATCCGCACATGACAGTGAAAGAGAATCTGGCCTTTGGCCTGAAACTGAGCAAGCTGCCAAAAGATCAGATTGAAGCACAAGTTGCAGAAGCAGCCAAAATTCTGGAGCTGGAAGATCTGCTGGACAGGCTGCCACGCCAGTTGTCAGGTGGCCAGGCACAACGTGTGGCAGTAGGCCGTGCGATTGTGAAAAAACCTGATGTTTTCTTGTTCGATGAACCGTTGTCGAACCTCGATGCCAAGTTGCGTGCATCAATGCGTATCCGCATCTCAGATTTGCATAAGCAATTGAAAAAAAGCGGGAAAGCAGCAACAACAGTTTATGTTACCCATGACCAGACTGAAGCCATGACGATGGGTGACAGGATCTGTGTAATGAAACTGGGCCATATCATGCAAGTTGATACCCCGGACAATCTTTACCACTACCCTACCAACATGTTTGTTGCAGGTTTTATTGGCGCACCGGAAATGAACATCAAACCGAGTACGCTGGTAGAAAAAGAGGGGCAAATTGGCCTGACAGTTGGCCAATACACCCTGGTATTGAGTGAAAAGCAGCAAGCCAAAGTGGCCGCCCATGCCGGTGAAAAAGTGTTCTTTGGTGTACGCCCAGAATTTATTCGCATGTCCCAACAACCCTTTGCCAATAACCATTCGCAAGGTGAATTAGTTCGTGTGGAAAACATGGGGCATGAATTCTTCTTGTACATCAAGGTTGACGACTTTGAATTGACTTGTCGCTTACCGTCTGATGAAGCACGGCCAATTATTGAAAGTGGCCTGCATCGTACCGTGTACTTCCAGTTTGATATGGATAAATGCCATATCTTTGATGCAAAAACAGAAAAAAATATCTCTCTTTAACAGGAGCAGTACCCAATGAAAAAAGCGATCCTACACACGCTGATAGCATCCACTCTGGCTTTATTATCACATCAGGCTTTTGCACAAGATGATGTTAACCTACGCATGTCATGGTGGGGGGGCAATGGGCGTCATCAAATGACACTTAAAGCTCTGGAAGAGTTCCACAAGCAGCACCCAAACATTAATGTTAAGGCAGAATACACCGGCTGGGACGGTCACCTTTCACGTCTGACGACGCAAATTGCGGGTGGAACTGAACCTGACGTTATGCAAACAAACTGGAACTGGTTGCCAATCTTCTCCAAAGATGGCACTGGCTTCTATGACTTAAATAAAGTGTCAGCGCAGTTGGATTTGGCTCAATTCGATCCGAAAGAACTGCAACAAACTACTGTTAATGGCAAATTAAACGGTATCCCGATTTCAGTGACAGCGCGTATTTTTTACTTCAATGACGCGACCTGGGCTAAATCTGGTTTAGCGTATCCAAAAACGTGGGACGAATTACTTAACGCAGGTTTAGTGTTTAAAGAAAAACTGGGTGACCAATATTACCCTGTGGTATTAGAGCATCAGGATACTCTGGCATTAATTCGCTCTTACATGACACAAAAATACAACACACCGACTATCGATGAAGCTAATAAGAAGTTTGCTTATACACCAGAACAGTGGGTTGAGTTCTTCACTATGTATAAGAAAATGGTTGATAACCATGTGATGCCATCCACTAAATACTATGCCTCATTCGGCAAAAGCAATATGTACGAAATGAAGCCGTGGATTAATGGTGAATGGGGGGGTACTTATATGTGGAACTCCACCATTACTAAGTATTCCGATAACCTGACTAAACCAGCAAAATTGATACTTGGCCCTTATCCGATGTTGCCAGAAGCCAAAGATGCAGGTCTGTTCTTTAAACCAGCTCAAATGCTCTCAATTGGTAAATCGACTAAGTATCCTAAAGAAAGTGCCATGCTCATCAACTTCTTGCTTAACAGCAAAGAAGGTGTTGATGCTATGGGCTTAGAGCGTGGCGTACCACTGAGTAAGACTGCAGTAACTCAACTACGTGCCAGCGGTGTGATTAAAGATGAAGATCCATCTGTTGCTGGTTTAAATATGGCATTAGAACTGCCACATGAAATGAAAACGTCACCATACTTTGATGACCCGCAAATCGTTTCATTGTTCCGGGATGCAATTCAATATATCGATTATGGTCAGAAATCTGTTGAAGAGTCTGCGGAATACTTTAATAAACAAGGTGACCGTATCCTGAAACGCGCCATGAGATAATATGTAATTCTATTTAACTTAAGTTGCCATTAAACCCTGCCATTGATTTGGCGGGGTTATTTTGTTTTATAAATAAAAAATAATAATAGCCAATTAGATCGCCATCACAAATTAATATCTGATTAAAAAATTAATCGATAAGAAAGATCTGGATCACACAAATAATTATCCATATAAATAGAATATGAATCCACATAAAGTGAAACGTTGTTTCTTTGATTGTGGAATTGTTTTTTAGTCGTGTGTTGATTTTTATAAATTTGTTAATGATTGTTGTTTTAAATAACCATAACCCTGGGATTACATAAAAATGAAATTTAAATTACTTACTTTGGCAGTGGCATCTGTTATCAGTTTTAGTTCTGTTGCAACAACAATTGACTATCGGCATGAAATGAAAGATACCAGTAAATCTGATCATAAAGACCGTTTACTGATCTCCAACCGTTTTGCCAATGGTTTTGGTTTATCTTTAGAAGGGAAATGGGGCCAGCACAGCTCTGATACTACGCCTAATAAACCGTTTAATGAGCAAGTCAGTAATGGCACCGAAGTGGTTGCCAGCTATGTTTATCAATTCAACAAAACGTTCCAGATTGAGCCTGGCTTCTCATTAGAGTCATCATCTGACTCGAACAACTATCGCCCTTACTTGCGCGGTAAAGTGTCCTTCACTGATGATTTCTCTACTTCACTGCGTTATCGCCCATATTACAAGCGTAACCAGCCAGCTCAGAGCAAAGCAACAGAAAAAGGCCATGAGTTCACCATGCTGTTTGCTTATAGCTTCTTGAAAGACTATTCAGCGGAATACGAATTAAACTACAAGAAATCTGAAGATGAAATTCTGGCAAATAAAGAAAAAGAAGAATGGAGTCATGATCTGAAAATTGCTTACAAATGGGATAAAAACTGGAAGCCATATGTTGCTATCGGCAACGTAGCGGGTAGCAAAACGACTGACGAACGTCAAACTCGCTACCGTGTCGGTGTGCAGTACAGCTTCTAAGTATTATGTCGTTATGAGTACCCTCATCATTATTTGTTAAATTATGCCCATACCGTATTACTTTGGGGAAAAGTCGACTCCCGGTCACTTTTCCCCTTTTTTTATCTATGTAACGTCATTTCAGCCCTAGACCTGATATTTCCCCCCTGAATACTCACGCTAAACTCCCTGCACTCAGCCAGAGAAAAATGAGACATTTAGTTACAGCGTAACGGCTATCCACGCCAAGATAAATCTCATATACTGGATAAATCAACAGCTACAGATTCGGAATTCAAGTATGACAGGGGAAGGACACCTTATTTTTTCTGTCGCCTGCGCTATCTTTGCCAAAAAAGTCGGTCTAACACCGGAACTGGCACAGGGTGACTGGTGGCATATTATACCTGGCGCCCTGCTAACTTCCCTGCTACCCGATATTGATCATCCAAAGTCAATCCTTGGCCAGCGGTTAAAGTGGCTCTCTACCCCCATTGCCCGCGCATTTGGCCATCGTGGGTTTACCCATAGCCTATTGGCAGTTATCGGTGGTGTGGCACTATTTCAAATGGACATCTCACGCGATTGGATTATTCCCGCAGATGCGTTCCATGCAATGATTATTGGCTATTTCAGCCATTTGCTGGCAGATATGCTCACACCTGCTGGTGTACCGCTGTTATGGCCTTGCCGCTGGCGATTCTGTATTCCGCTATTACGCCCACAAAAAGGCAATCAATTAGAACGCGTATTCTGTGTTCTATTAGTTTGTTTTTCCGTCTATTGGCAAACTGATACCACCATTCCCCTGCTATCCTATATGGAACAATTGAAAAACTTTCGATTGTGATCACATTTTAATGGGTGAATAATCACCAATCTGAATATATTCCATACAAATCAGGCGAAAAATTTATATGCCATTCTTTTTGGATATAAGTGAGCCTGAAAAGGAACTGCTACCATATACGGCTAATTGCACCATGACGGTGCTTGGCTCTGTTCTAGATAAAAATAGCAATAGAATATGTAGCCAGTATTTAAAATAATAATTTGGAGATATGGGGATGAACCTTCCGCTTGTGATTAACGTGCTGGTATTTGTAGCACTGCTATTACTATTGGCACAAACCCGCCATAAACAATGGAGTCTGGCTAAGAAAGTCTTGGTTGGCTTGGCACTGGGTGTGCTATTTGGTCTGGGCTTGCAATGGGTATACGGTGCTGATAACCCGGTACTGAAAGAGTCCATCACCTGGTTTAATATTGTCGGAAATGGTTATGTGCAATTATTGCAAATGATTGTTATGCCGCTGGTATTCGCCTCAATATTGAGCGCTGTCGCTAAACTGCATAATGCCTCTTCGCTAGGCAAAATCAGCGTCCTGACAATCGGTACTTTGCTGTTCACTACGCTAATTGCTGCCCTGGTTGGGGTGCTGGTTACCAATCTGTTTGGTTTAACCGCAGAAGGTCTGGTGCAAGGTACGCAAGAAACGGCACGTTTGAGTGCCATTGAAAGTAACTACTTAAGCAAAGTGACGGACTTGACAGTACCGCAGTTGATCCTGTCATTTATTCCGAAAAACCCGTTTGCCGATTTGACCGGAGCCAGTCCGACCTCAATTATCAGCGTGGTTATTTTCGCGACTTTCCTCGGTATTGCCTCACTGCAACTGCTGAAAGATGATGTTGAGAAAGGCCAACGCGTATTAGTGGCTATCGATACACTGCAAGCTTGGGTAATGAAACTGGTTCGTCTGGTCATGAAGCTGACGCCCTACGGCGTATTGGCATTAATGACCAAAGTTGTGGCCGGCTCTAACATTCAAGACATTATCAAGCTAGGTAGCTTTGTCGTTGCCTCCTACCTTGGCCTGGCAATTATGTTTGTGGTTCACGCTGTGTTGCTGTCATTGACCGGCATCAATCCGTTGAAATTCTTCCGCAAAGTCTGGCCGGTTCTGACCTTCGCCTTTACCAGCCGTTCCAGCGCGGCCAGTATTCCGCTGAATGTGGAAGCTCAAACCCGCCGCTTGGGTGTCCCTGAGTCTATCGCCAGCTTCTCTGCCTCCTTTGGTGCCACCATAGGGCAAAATGGCTGTGCTGGTCTTTATCCTGCAATGCTGGCCGTTATGGTTGCGCCAACGGTAGGCATCAACCCGCTGGATCCAGTATGGATTGCCACACTGGTGGGGATCGTAACCATCAGTTCTGCCGGTGTTGCGGGTGTTGGTGGTGGTGCAACCTTCGCCGCACTGATTGTGTTGCCTGCACTGGGCTTGCCAGTCACATTGGTTGCTTTATTGATCTCTGTTGAGCCATTGATTGATATGGGCCGGACCGCGCTGAACGTTAGCGGTTCAATGACCGCCGGTACCATTACCAGCCAATTGATGAAACAGACAGATAAAGAAATTCTCAACAGTGACGACGATGGCGATTTAGCGCATCAATAAACAACGCTAATTAGCCACTCTATTGTCATTATTCAGAAAGCCAGTCAGTAAAATGACTGGCTTTCTGCGTTTAAACAGCCCATTGCCGCAGGCCAATTAGTAATCGTTAACTGCCCTGGGGGTGATATTTCTCAACCAATGCTAAGGCGATAGCTTCAGTTTCTATATCCGGTACGCCGCGAATATTTTGCGCCCTGAAATGCATCTGAAAAGCCTTAATAACCTGAATGGTTTCATTATCCAACACGCCGTTTTGTGGGATTTGATAGCCATAACGGGCCAATGCCTGCTGAATAACAGTAACAGAGCCGATATCATACTTATTTCGGCCATTAATATACTTAGCAACTGTTGCGTCATCTGGCCAAGCGCCTATGCCTTGCTCGGCTAAACGTTTCCATGGGAATAACGGGCCGGGATCAGACTTTCGCTGTGGGGCGATATCGCTGTGAGCCACGACATTCATCGGCGCGATATTATAACGCTCGATAATATCTCTGCTAAGGCGCTCAATCAATTCAATCTGAGATTCATTGTAAGGGTACCACTTTCTACCCAACATCCTCTCAGTGAAGCCCTTATTGACGATTTCGATACCTATAGAGGTATCATTGAGACTCGTGCGCCCTTCCCAGTAACTCACCCCTGCATGCCAGGCTCTTTGGCTTTCAGGCACCAATTGCAAAACAACAGGTTTACCCCCAACATTCTCAGGATGCGTTTTTACCAAATAATGAGCGCTAACATCGCCCTGAGTCAGTATGCGTAGTGATTCAGCATCATCTGTTGCAGTATAATGAAGCACTAAAAACCGCACCCGCTCATTTTGAGCCACTGATGGATTATTAGTATCGATTTTATACTCACCACGGTCGATCAGTTTATGCGGCCGGTCACTGTGAGGGCTACTACACCCCGCCAATAGCAGTAACAAACCCGCGCTTAATAACTTCCTCATCATTTTTCTCCCTATAGTATGATTAAGCACGGTTATAGTGACCCAACCGAATTAAATGGACTGTCAACAATACATTTAATTAACAAATCACAAGATGGAATAATACTAAGCACAAGAAATAGTATTAGATCAATAATTATACATAGAAATTAATTACCGTTATGGCTGTTTTAACAACTCACCTGGCCGTCGGATCACTTACACCTTGGCGGCAAGGTATTTGCCAAAAAAAACGGCCCCTGGTTAAAGGAGCCGTCCGGTGTGGGAAGGAATAAATAGTTATAATTAACAGCCGATTAAAAATATCCAATAATTATAAAGTATTTACCCTATTTCGCTTTCTCCTCAGAAAGGATATTCGCGATAACCCATTTGTTCTGAGATGTTACGTGCCGCGCGATGCAAAGATTTAACAATATTACTTTTGCTGTCTTCAGAGAAACGCAGTGTCGGGTATGAAATACTTAAACCCGCGATCACTACACCGAAACGGTCAAAAACAGGTACAGCGATACAACGTAAACCTTCTTCTTGCTCCTCGACATCTTCGCCAAAGCCCTGCTCACGCACCAGATCCAGCACTGGCAATAATGCAGCCGCGCTATCCAGAGTGTGTTTAGTGCTACGGGTGAACTCGATATGAGACAAGATTTCCTCTACTTCACCACGGTCACGCCACGCCAATAACACTTTACCAATTGCAGTACTGTGCAGTGGGTTACGACGACCAATACGGGAATGCATCCGCAGGTTATACATAGAATCAATTTTATGAATATAAACAATGCTGTCTTCATCCAATGCGCCCAAGTGAATAGTTTCACGAGTTTCATTAGATAATTCACGCATCTGTATATCTGCGCTACGAATCAAATCAACATTTTGTAACGCTTTAGCCCCCAGCTCAAACAACTTCAGCGTAAGGGAGTATTTCTCTGATTCGCCTTCCTGGGCAACATACCCCAAGGATTTCATGGTCTGGAGAAAGCGGTAAACCGTACTTTTTGGCATCATTACCCGTTGAGAAAGCTCGGTAATACCAATCTCCCGCTCTTCACCCAATGCTTGTAAGATGCCAAAAACCTTCAGAACCGACGACACAGAGTCGGGCTGTTTATCTAGATCTGCAATAGCCATTTATTGGTTACCCTACTCAGTTTTCTGTGTTTCATAAAACAATATGTTTTAAAAAAAATAGAACAGTGGTTTTATTATAAAGGGAAGTTGCGAGACTGTGCAATAAACCAATGTGAATAATAAGATATTAGCCTTGCAGACAGCAAATTAGCCTCTTCCCATGAAAGAGGCTAGTGCAAAATTTAACTATTGCCAGACAGATTCAGGCAAAGTGGCCAAATAGAGCGCAGGTTTGCCATGAACATCTGATGTAAACAGAATTTGTTTGTCATCAGGGGTAAAAGAAGGGTGTGGATGCGTCACCTGCCGATCACCTTCAAATACCTGCCATGAGGTATCGTGGCGAGCAACACGATGCTGACTGCCATTTTTCATGTTGAATACATACAAGAAAGGATCGTTTTCAATCTTATAGCCGCTGTCATCTTGTACATCTACCGGTGCATCTGAACCATCGCCGACCATCAACGTACCGTCGTAGTTACTCATCAGATGAGAACACGCCGGCATAGAGGTCAATTGGCGGTTTTCCAATGTCTGTGGGTCCGCACTGTAGATAAAGCGATCCGGGCTGCCTTTCAAATAGGAGACATACACCAGCGCCGAACCATCAGGTACCCAGAACTCATGGGTACAGCTTTCGCCTTCGGCATGGGTTTTCACTTTACGCATGTTGCTACCATCTTCATTGATTAGCCACATACGTGCGTCAACCAGATCGTGTGGACCTTCATGGCAGAATGCGACCGTACTGTCATCATAAGGGCGATAGATTGGGTGACCTAACCATTGATTCTCTTGCAAAATCACTGCCGACTCACCGGTTTTCAAGTCAACACGCATCAAACGGCAGCAAGGTTTAGTGAAATAGAACTCATGGAATTTCTTCCAATCGGTCAAGGGTACCCAGTCTTCACGTTTAATTTCAATACCAACCAATTTGGTACAATCTGAATTGGCGACCCAGGTACCATAACCCACCCACTCTTCAGGCACTTGATAAACCACGGTCTCTTCCAATGTGGCAAGACAGACTCGCATCAGGTTACGGCCATCTTTGACATAAAACAGTGCGTCGTCTTCAGGTGACAGGAAACCACCAAAGGTATTGTCGCCACGCCCTTCTGTCAGTTGTGTTGCCACTTGCGTGTTGAGATCCAACAAGTAATAGTTCCACGGACCATCAAAAGCGCCGCCGAACAACAACTTACTGCCATCACGGGTGAAACATTTTTGATAGAAATAGTTACGGTGGCAAGTGACATCAGGCGGCGTTAACCGCGTAACTTGTGCACCGGTAGAGGCATCCTGATATGTGTGAAATGTCAGGGGGATTTGTTTACCTTTGGCCATCAGGAAAGTCCTTAAAATCATCAGAGAATTAAAATTTGCCCGCAGGGGAACCTGTTAGGCTAATACTATCTCACATTATAGAAACGATGTTTCATTTTTCCGTGATCGCGGTTCTGTTTTTACTGATTTAGCCAAATTACTGTGTTTATCAGCCTGTTAATCTGGTTACGATACCAGCACCACATCGCTATTTACAAATAAGCCGGCTGGCAAGGATGCATTCAAACACAATACTGGTTAGCATATAAACACTTACCTACCTCCTTATTTTTACAGATAAAACCTATGACTCCATCATCAAGCGATGGCATGCCGGTTCCTCAACGTTATGCTGCAATACTGGTTATTGCTCTCGGTATTACCATAGCGGTGTTGGATGGCACTATCGCCAACGTCGCTTTGCCGACGATTGCCCGTGACCTCAATGCCAGCCCAGCCACGTCTATTTGGGTGGTGAATGCTTACCAGTTAGCTATCACTGTGTCGTTGCTCTCAATGGCATCTCTGGGCGATATTATTGGGTATCGGCGGGTTTATCAGACTGGTTTACTGGTATTTAGTGTGACATCACTGTTCTGCGCCCTGTCTGATTCCTTATGGACGCTAACATTTGCCCGTGTGCTGCAAGGGCTTGGCGCAGCAGCCTTAATGAGCGTTAATACTGCATTGATTCGAATTATTTATCCGCGGGCGCAATTAGGCCGAGGTATCGGCATTAATTCATTGATTGTGGCTGTCTCAGCCGCCGCTGGCCCCACCATTGCCGCTGCGGTGCTATCAGTCGCCTCATGGCAGTGGCTGTTCGCTATAAATGTCCCCATCGGCTTGTTGGCATGGTTATTAGGTATGAAGTATTTACCCGCCAATAATATGAAAAGTAACGGTAACCGCTTCGATTTTACCAGTTGTGTTATGAATGCCCTGACCTTTGGTTTACTGATAATCGCTATCAGTGGTTTTGCTCAGGGGCAAAGCCCGACGCTCATTGCTGCCGAAATTATCGCATTGCTGTTGATTGGTTTCTTCTTTGTACGCCGCCAGCTTAGCCAGCCTTTCCCGCTGCTTCCGGTTGATTTATTGCGCATTCCTATTTTTGCACTCTCGATCGGCACCTCTATTTGCTCTTTTGCCGCACAAATGCTGGCAATGGTGTCACTGCCTTTCTTCTTACAAACTGTGCTGGGGCGTGATGAAGTAGCAACCGGACTGCTGTTAACCCCATGGCCGTTAGCAACCATGGTGGTAGCACCGATAGCCGGGCGATTAGTCGAACGTTATCATGCAGGATTATTAGGTGGGATAGGTTTGGCGGTGTTTGCCAGTGGTTTATTCCTGCTAGCATCGTTACCAGCCAACCCCAGTGATATGAACATTATCTGGCGGATGGCGCTATGCGGTGCCGGTTTTGGCCTGTTTCAGTCACCGAATAACCACACCATTATTTCTGCTGCACCGCAGCATCGTAGCGGTGGGGCCAGTGGCATGCTAGGCACAGCACGTTTACTGGGGCAAACCTCTGGAGCGGCATTAGTGGCATTAATGTTCAATCTGTTTTCAACCAGTGGCACTCATGCTTCACTCGTACTGGCGGGCTGCTTTGCCAGTATCGCCGCATTGGTCAGTGTACTGCGCATAAGCCAGAAACGTAGCTAGGCTCAGGCTGCCATAAAAAACCCCGCTGGCGAGCGGGGTTTTCAATCAGATGATCTTATTGTGGCTACTTCAGATACTGGCCTGAACGCAGCGCTTCAATACGTTTGTCCAGCGGCGGATGCGACATAAACAGCTCGCTGAAAGTCTTGGACTTACCATTAATGCAGAAAGCCATCATGTTGCCTGCTTCCTGTGGCTCATAGCTAGTTTTCAGCCGTTGCAAGGCGGCTATCATCTTCTCACGCCCTACCAGCTTCGCTGAGCCGGCATCAGCGTGGAATTCGCGATGGCGCGAGAACCACATGGTGATAATGCTGGCCAGAATACCAAAGACCAATTCCAAGACCATTGATACGGCAAAGTAGACCATCGGGTTACCGGCGCTACTGCTTTCATTATCACGATCACCCGATAAGAAACCGGCAGCGACTTGCGCAATTAAGCGTGAAATGAAGATCACAAAGGTATTCACAATCCCCTGAATCAAGGTCATGGTGACCATATCGCCGTTAGCGACGTGGCTAATTTCATGAGCGATAACGGCTTCCGCTTCATCACGGCTCATGTTCTGCAATAAACCTGTACTCACCGCCACCAAAGAGGCATCACGACGAGCCCCGGTCGCAAAGGCGTTAATATCCGGTGCCTGGTAGATAGCAACTTGTGGCATGGCAATACCGGCTTGCTGAGATTGGCGACGTACCGTATCCAGCAACCAGCGCTCAGTTTCATTGCGCGGTTGTTCGATAACCTCACCACCCACTGAACGCAAAGCCATCCATTTGGACATCAGCAACGAAACAAATGCGCCGCCGAAGCCGAACAGACCAGCCATGATCATCAGCCCTTGTACACTGCTGGACTGAATACCTGTCAGGCTTAGTACCAACCCGAACACCAACATAACGGCCAGGTTGGTGAGAAGGAACAGAGCGATACGCATCATAAAAATTTATTTCCTTATTGTTTTAAGTCGACACTGTGTTGAGTCACATGGTTCTTAAGTCAAAATTGACATAATCCTGAATGATGACTTAGCCAAATTACTACTGAGATACGCTGATCGTATGGGCATCTGATAAATTTTCAAGGCTTGTTAAGTTCTAACAGAGTAAATCAACATAACTTTACAAATTTGGATACTTTTCATTACATATTTTGCTATTTTTTCGCCAATTAATAAATTGCGTGATAAGAAAAACGCAAAAAAAATCCGGGCTCGTTAAGGCCCGGATCCTTCATATTGTCTGCTGACTTATTTTGCAGCAGGTACTGCCGCCGGTGGTGATTCAACCTGCGGTTGCGCTTTTTCTTTATGTGCTAAATCCAAAGCGATATGAACAGTCTCATCCAAATAAGGGTCTGGCTCCTGATAGTCTTTTGGCAAATCATCCAATGACTTCAGTGGCTTTTTACCTTCACGTTTGAAACGCTCATTCAAGCGATTCAGCCGCGTGGCATCATCATCATGGTTCTCCTTTTCACGCTGAGCGTAATTGAGAGAGACAATGTTGCGTTTCTCTTTCAACGCTTTATAACGTTCAATATCTTGCTGAATATGCTGGAATTCAGGATCAGCGGCGATACGTGTTGTATGCGCTTTCAGCAACTCAGGCTCCAGTGGCTTCAGATCGCCGCTCTTGACGTAGCTGGCCGCATTGATACTGTCCCAAGGCAAGGCGTTATCTTCAAAACTCTCACCCGTTTCTGCCGGATCGACACCTGTTGGCATCACGATATCCGGGGTTACCCCTTTACGCTGAGTACTGCCACCATCTACCCGATAGAATTTCTGGATAGTGTATTGCAGTGAACCTAACGCTGGCCATTCCGGGCGCAACATTTGATCGTAAATACGGTTCAGCGACCGATACTGTTGAACAGTACCTTTACCAAAGGTTGGCTCACCGACAATTAATGCACGACCATAGTCCTGCATAGCGGCAGCAAAGATTTCAGAAGCGGATGCGCTGTAGCGATCAACCAACACCACCAGCGGGCCTTTGTAGTACACCACGCCATCAGTATCACTGTCTTCACGCACTTTGCCGTTATTATCCCGCACTTGAACCACTGGCCCACTAGGAATAAACAAACCGGACAGTGACACAGCCTCGGTCAGAGCACCACCACCATTGCTGCGTAAGTCAATAATAATGCTACTGACATTCTCTTTCTCCAGCTTCTGCAATTGCACCTTAACGTCTTCTGTCAGGCCAACATAGAAACCAGGGATATCCAGTACACCGACGCGCTCTTTGCCGATAGTTTTCACCGACATTTTCACTGCGCGATCTTCGAGGCGAATGCGTTCACGGGTCAAGGTGACAGTACGTGGTTTGGTGCCTTTACCGGCAGGTAAAATCTCCAACCGCACTTTACTGCCCTTCGGCCCTTTGATTAACGCCACGACATCATCAAGACGCCAACCAATTACATCCACCATTGGCTTACCGGTTTGACCCACACCGATTACCCGATCACCTACGGCGATAGTTTTACTTTTCGCCGCGGGGCCACCAGGAACCATAGAGTTGATTAAAGTGTAATCATCATCCATTTGCAGGACAGCACCAATACCTTCCAGAGACAAGCTCATTTCAGTATTGAACTGTTCGGTATTACGTGGCGACAGATAGTTGGTATGAGGGTCAATTTCATGCGCAAACGCATTCATAATTAACTGGAAAACATCTTCGCTATTACTTTGCGTCAAACGCTTAATGGCAGCCTGATAGCGTTTAGTCAGCGTCTCTTTGATCTCTTTATCCGTTTTACCGGTTAATTTCAAATTAAGCTGATCATATTTGACTTTTGCGTCCCAGAGCTTGTTCAGCTCAGCTTCGCTGGTCGGCCAAGGGGCTTTAGCTCGGTCAATATCAATGGTGTCATTACCGGTAAAGACCATCGGCCTGTCCAGTACTGACAATGCATATTGGTAGCGCTCAAAGCGGCGTTTTTGCGCCAAATTGAATAACGCAAAAGGCGTGTCTAACTGGCCTGATTTTAACTCATCATCCAGCGACTGCTTTTTATCCGCAAACTGTGCCACATCTGATGCCAACAACACGTTATGGCTGTAATCCAGCATGTTGAGGAATCTATCAAATATTTTGGCGGAAAACTGATCGTCCAGAGCGAATTGGCGATAGTGAGAGCGAGTGAAGCGCGATGTTACGCGCTCACTCACGGTTGCATGCTCGGGTTCCTGACGTAGTTGAGGTAGCTGATCAATGCGATACGTCGTATCCGCTGCGTAACTCGCCCCCGCCAGTAACAAGCCTGCGATTGCTGTTAGTCTGACAAATTTGTTCATGCCTAGGTTGGCCTCCGTATCAGAACTGCAAGTGTTCTGCGCGCACAATCATCGCCAGACCGGAAGATAGCTGCACCCGTACGCCATCTTTAGCGATTTCTAATACGGTTGCGTCCATCGCGCTCTTACCTGCTCTGACTTTGATTTCTTGACCAATTTGCAGTTTAGAGATATCTGTGACCGGCACAGGGCGTGGCTGGTTTTCCTCGGCCTGTGGGCGAGGTGGCCGAGCCTGTGGTGGGCGAGGTGACTGACGAGGCTTGCGGTTTTCCGAAGCCACACCCGCTTCACGACGCGGCGCAGGTTTTTTACCTGCCGGACGTGGGCGACGTGGCTCTGGGGTTTCACCCGCAGCAATGGCAGCTTCGCGCTTTTTAGCTTGTTGTTCAGCACGTTGTGCCTGAACACGGGCTTTCGCCTCTTCGAGCTGTTTGCGGGCATGTTCTACATGTTGCTCTTCCAGCACACCACAAGGGTTGCCGTCTAAATCAACACGTTCAGCACCGACTTTGACCCCATAAAGATAACGCCAGCTTGAGGTATAGAGACGCAGCGCAGAACGCAATTGCGTTTTGCTTAAATTCTCTTCCCCCTGAACACGTTCGACCAGATCTTGAAAAATACCGATCTTCAGTGGACGTGCTTCGCCTTCGGCGGTGAAGCAAAGCGGGAACCGCTCAGCCAAAAAGGCTATGACTTCTTTACTACTGTTCAACTTAGGTTGATTTTCCATGAAATTTCCTGATTACAACGGGTTTGCCAACCAGCGCAGGCATGAACAGGCGTCATTATAATGACGCCATCAGCAATTGCCACGTTATCCGTATATCAACTTGCAGTCTGTGTGACATATTTATCACTGTCACACAGGTCAAGATGCTCGCAAAGCCCCGCCACGACTGAGATTAAGCCCAATTCATCGGTTTCGTCAAAGCGATCATAAACAATGCTGTCGATATCCAAAACGCCGATAATTTTACCCTTCGCAGTGATTGGCAGCACAATTTCAGCATTACTTGCGGCGTCACAGGCAATATGGCCGGGGAATGCATGCACATCTGCCACCCGCTGAACGCGGTTTTCTGCCACGGCGGTTCCACATACACCTTTCCCAATTGGAATGCGTACACAGGCGATTTTCCCCTGAAAAGGACCGAGTACTAATTGATTACCGTCGATCAAGTAAAAACCAGCCCAATTCAACCCATCAAGGCGCTCATAAAGCAAGGCACTGGTATTAGCCAGAGTAGCAATAAAATTCGTTTCACCTGCAATCAGGGCACTCAAATCACGTTTTAATTCCGCGTAGAATTCTGCTTTTTTCATGTAATGACCGTTAGAAACCTAAGAATAGCCAGAGGCGATAGTTATGCTTAGCTTATATAAAGTAATCATTAAATACCCTTGGCTACAAGGTTATTCCGCTATAACGAAGTAAAAGAGTTGTCGACATCGGGGGTTTGGCCCGTTTTGCCCCTTGTTTTGACCGATTGCTCTGCTACCATCCGCGCTATTCTTTATAAACCGGCGTCAGCATCAGGGTTTTATAATATGAAGGTACATGCCATTCAACGGCCACTCTCCACTGCAAGGGTTCAGCGTTGCTGCCAGTGCGATGCGCTATTTACCCTGCCGCCGCTCAATGGTACACAAACAGCCTATTGCCCACGGTGCAGCGCAAAAATTGCCAATGGGCGCGATTGGTCCCTTACCCGCCTGACCGCCATGGCGGTTGCCATGTTACTGCTGATGCCATTTGCTTTTACCGAACCGCTGATTACCATTCGTCTGCTCGGCACGCGTATTGATGCCAGTCTGCTGGAGGGGGTTTGGCAGATGAGTCGCCAGGGCGGCCCGATTACTGCCAGTATGGTGGCATTTTGTATTATTGGCGCTCCCGTTACACTCACCGCATCGATTCTGTATCTGCGTATCGGCAGCCGGATTGGTATGAACCTGCGCCCGGTGTTATTGATGCTGGAGCGGCTAAAAGAATGGGTCATGCTAGATATCTATCTTATCGGTATGGCAGTGGCCTGTATTAAGGTCAAAGAGTATGCGGACGTTATGCCCGGTGGCGGGTTGATAGCGTTTCTGGCTCTGACGTTACTCAGTATTCTGACGCTAGTGCATTTGAATCTGGAGCAGTTGTGGGAGCGATTTTATCCCCAAGAGCAGCCCCCTGGCCCACGAGAAACATTGCGCATTTGCCTGTCATGCCATTATACCGGGCACTGCGATGCACGCGGCCGCTGCCCACGCTGCCATACCCCTTTGCGCCATCGCCGCCGCCATAGCATCCAAAAAACCTGGGCGGCGTTAATCGCCTCGATAGTCCTGCTGTTGCCTGCTAATCTTTTACCGATATCAATTGTTTATGCCAATGGTACCCGCATGGAGGATACTATTTTCTCCGGCGTGGTTTCTCTGGCTTCTTCGGGTAACCTGCCCATCGCCGCAGTGGTGTTTATCGCCAGTGTACTAGTCCCATTTACTAAAGTGATTGTGTTGCTAACATTGTTGCTCAGCATTCATCTGAAGACACAACATAGTCTTAAAACACGCATGCGATTACTGCGACTAATTACCTGGATTGGCCGTTGGTCGATGCTAGATCTCTTTGTTATTGCGTTAATGATGTCGCTGATTAATCGTGATCAGCTCCTTTCCTTCACTATGGGACCGGCAGCCTTCTATTTTGGGTCTGCGGTCATTTTGACTATCCTTGCTGTTGAATGGCTCGATAGCCGATTGATTTGGGATGCACATGCAACAGGAAACGCCGAGTACACCGACTGAGGCACAAATTAAACATAAACGCCGGATATCGCCTTTCTGGTTGCTGCCTTTTATTGCCCTGCTGATTGCCGGTTGGCTGGTTTATAACAACTGGCAGGACCGTGGTACCGAAGTCACTATTGATTTTCAGTCTGCCGCCGGTATTGTGGCGGGCCGAACCCCTATTCGCTATCAGGGCGTTGAGGTCGGGATGGTGCAATCCATCAGTCTGGATGATGACCTGCGCAATATAAAAGTCACCGCCAGTATCAAAAATGATATGGAAGACTCATTGCGAGAAGGGACACAGTTCTGGTTAGTGACGCCAAAAGCCTCTTTGGCTGGAGTTTCTGGCTTGGACGCGCTAGTCGGTGGTAACTATATCGGGATGATGCCAGGCGAAGGCAAACCGCAGAGCCACTTTACGGCATTAGATACTCAGCCCAAGTTTCGTATGAATACCGGCGAGCTAATGATTCACTTGCAAGCCCCTGATTTGGGGTCACTCAATAACGGCTCACTGGTTTACTACCGTAAAATCCCGGTTGGCAAAGTCTATGATTACAATATCGCACCTGATAATAATGGCGTTGTCATTGATGTACTGATTGACCGTCGTTTCGCCAAATTGGTAAAAAACGATACCCGCTTCTGGAATGTGTCTGGTTTTAAAGGTGATTTCAGTCTCAGTGGCGCGTCGGTTCAAATGGAAAGTCTGGCCGCTCTGGTCAATGGTGCTATTGCCTTTGACTCCCCCAAAGACAGCCAGCATGCGAAGCCGGATCAACCCTTCCAGCTCTACCCCGATTTAGCACATAGCCAACGTGGTGTGGCGATTACGCTGGATTTACCCAGCGGGAGTAGTTTAAGTGAGGGGCGAACACCGCTGATTTATCAGGGGTTACAGGTGGGTACCCTGACCAAAATGACACTTCAACCGGACAGTAAAGTGATCGGTGAACTGACCATTGATCCATCAGTGGTCGATTTGATGCGTGCAGGCAGCCGCATTGAAATGAACAGCCCACGAATCAGCCTTAATGATGCCAAACTGAGTGAACTCTTGACTGGCAATACATTAGAGTTAATCCCAGGTGAAGGGGCGCCACAAACACACTTTACGGTGCTACCAAGCAGTAAAAGTCTATTGCAGCAGCCCAATGTGCTCGAATTGCAATTAACCGCTCCACAAAGTTATGGCATTGATATCGGCCAGCCGCTCTCCCTACATGGGATTAAAATTGGCCAAGTCTTGACCCGTGAGTTATCAGCCGACGGTGTTATCTTCACGGCGGCAATTGAAGCCAAATACCGTGATTTGGTGCATAAAGACAGCAAGTTTGTGGTTAACAGTCGGCTGGATGTGAAGCTCGGGATTGATGGTATTGACATTCAGGGCGCCAGTGCACAGGAGTGGATTGATGGTGGCATTCTGATACTGCCGGGCAGTAAAGGTGAAGCCCTGAATAAGTATCCGCTGTATAGCAGCGTAGCCAAAGCCACCGATGGCATTTTAGGTAACGCCCCCGCCACAACACTACGTTTAACCGCTGCCAGCTTGCCCGATGTGCAAACCGGCTCTGTCGTGTTATATCGCAAGTTTCAAGTAGGTGAAATCACCCATATCAAACCGAAAGCGAATGAGTTTGAAGTGGAGGTCTATATTCAACCTGAATATCGAAATTTACTCACTGATAAGAGCATTTTCTGGGCCGAAGGCGGAGCAAAAGTTCAGTTGAACGGCGGTGGGCTAACGGTGCAGGCATCGCCTTTGAACCGCGCCTTAAAAGGCGCTATCAGCTTTGATAATCTGGAAGGTGTGACACTGGATAAAGGGGCCACGCGAACCTTGTATGGCAATGAAACTGCTGCCCGTGCCGTCGGCAGCCAGATCATATTGCGTACCTTTGATGCCAGCAAACTAGCAACTGGCATGCCGATTCGCTATTTAGGTATCAATATCGGTCAGGTCGAATCGCTGAAGTTGGCACCCGAGCGCAACGAAGTATTAGCCAAAGCCGTGCTCTATCCCGAATATGTGCAGAATTTTACCCGAGCCGGTACCCGCTTCTCCATTGTGTCGCCGGAGATCTCTGCCGCCGGGGTCAATAATCTCGACACATTGTTCCAACCTTACATTAATGTCGAGCCGGGTAAAGGTGACACCTTGCGTACTTTTGAGTTGCAAACCGCCACTATTACCGATTCCCGCTACCTTGATGGGCTGAGCATTATTCTGGATACCGCCGAAGCAGGATCATTGCAGGTTGGTACCCCGGTGCTGTTCCGTGGGCTTGAAGTGGGTACAGTTACCGGGCTTAACCTTGGTGCAATGTCTGATCGCGTGCAGGTATCGATACGGATCAGTCAGAAATTCCAGCAGTTGGTGCGGCAAAATAGCGTCTTCTGGCTGGCGTCAGGTTACAACCTTGAATTCGGCCTAACCGGTGGTGTGGTGAAAAGCGGCACCTTCCAGCAATTTATACGCGGCGGTATTGCTTTCGCGACTCCACCGACTACGCCATTGGCCCCGAAAGCCAGCGTGAATCAGCACTTCTTGCTTAACGCTGAAGAGCCTAAGGATTGGCGCAATTGGGGGACAGCAATCCCTCGCTTTTAGCTAGTCATCAGGGTAGCTCACATTGGGCTGCCCTGGTTATTCCCCTACATTATTTCTGCGTAAAGATTAATCTTCGTGTGCAATCTGCGGCTCACTCGGTGCTACTACCTCCAGCACACATTGTCGCAACCAACGGTGCGCCGGATCGGCATCCATGCGCGGATGCCACAGCATCGAAACTGTGATAGTCGGTAATGTTAAAGGAAGAGGAAAACTGTACATCCCTCTACGCAGATTTTGTGTATGCCGCTCAGGAACAGTCGCCACACAGTCCGTCTCTCTCACCAGCGCCAATGCGGTGGATATGCCATCAACCGAGGCGACAATACTCCGTTCAATCCCGAGTAATTGTAGCGCCTCATCAATCGGTCCTTTATGGCCCTGACGCCGTGAAACCACAATATGCCCCTGAGTCGCATAGCTCACGGGGGTGATTTCCTCTCCACATAACGGGTGACCAACACGCACCACCCCCATAAAGCGATCGCGGAAAAGTGCCCGTGTGCGTAATTCAGGGCTGGCAGCCAAACCCACAACCCCCGTTTCCAGATCCACCATACCATCGCGTAGCAATGCGCTGTCTTTATTCAATTTCTGCATGAAACGCAGTTGCACATTGGGCGCTTGTTGATGAATCCGGGTCAACAATGCGCCACCGAAGTTTTCAACAAAGCCATCGCTGGTACGCAAAGTGAAGGTACGCATCAACTGTGCGAGATCCAGTTTCGCCGCAGGACGCAGCACCGATGTTGCTTCTTGTACTAATTGGCTGACCTGTTCACGCAGCTCAAGCGCTCTTGGTGTGGGAACTAAGGCGCGCCCTGCTCTAACCAGCAAGGGGTCACCGGTTGTTTTACGTAATCTTGCTAACGCCCGGCTCATTGCCGATGGGCTCAGCCCTAATCGCTGGGCAGCTCGCGCCACGCTCCCCTCGGCAAGCAGAACATTGAGTGTGATTAACAAATTGAGATCGGGTTTTGTCATGCACTAACTCTAGCATAACCTTATGCTGACATGGCGTTATATGCATGGATAAACTGCATTTCATGCGTCTTCCGCCTTATGATGTAATGCCCTAGTCTCTCCTGAACAAGTCATTCAGGAGTTAACCCATTAATGAAAATCAATACCGAAAACATCGATAGTGACATCATCGCCAACAGTGCGCTAAGCAGAATAGTTATCAGCCTCTCACTGCCGATGCTGCTGTCCTCATTAGCAACCAGCATCGCTAATGTAGGCTTGCCCACGTTAACACTCACTTTCAGTGCCTCTTTTCAAGCGGTGCAATGGGTCGTTTTAGCCTATTTACTGGCGATTACCACCTCGGCCATTAGCATTGGACGTTTGGGGGATATCACTAACAAACGCCGATTGTTGAATGCGGGGATTGGTTTATTCACAGTAGCCTCTATAGGTTGCGCGTTAGCTCCTGGTATCGGAGTGCTAATCGCTGCCCGTGTATTACAGGGATTGGGGGCCGCCACTATGATGACTCTGACTCTGGCGCTGGTAGGTGAAGCTGTCTGTAAGGAAAAAATCGGGCGTACGATGGGCATACTCGGTAGCGTATCGGCTGTCGGTACGGCACTTGGGCCATCAGTTGGCGGCATGTTAATCAACGAATTCGGTTGGCCAGCGATGTTTCTGATTAACATTCCGTTGGGGTTGTTAGCCCTATTTTTACTATCACGTTATTTACCCACACCCGAATCATTAGCCATTGACAACAATGGGTTACAACAATCCCATAGCGGTTTTGATCCCCTTGGGATGCTGCTACTGGGCCTGACTCTGGCACTGTATGCCCTTGCCATGACGCTCGGCCACGGCACCTTCGGCACACTTAATGTCGTGTTATTACTCGGTGCAGTAATCGGTATCGGGTTATTCGTTAGGGTAGAAAAGAACGCAGCATTCCCATTAATTCATACCGCTATGTTGCGCCACTCACGGTTGCGTAGCGCATTGATAGTCAGTGCATTGGTCACCACTATCATGATGGCAACCTTAGTCGTGGGGCCATTCTATCTTTCGCGAGCTTTCGCCATGAGTACACAATGGGTTGGATTGTCGATGTCCGCCGGCCCAATAGTCGCGGCCCTCATCGGGGTTCCTGCTGGTTATCTGGTCGACAGATTAGGTGCTCAAATGATGGTGATTATAGGATTAACGGCGATCACTACCGGGGCGATTGCGCTGTCGATGCTGGGGCCAGTTGCTGGCCTGCCCAGCTATATACTGCCGGTCTGCCTGATTACAGCGGGCTATGCTATTTTCCAGGCCGCAAATAATACCTTGGTGATTAAATCTGTTAGCGCGCAACAGCGAGGCATTGCCTCCGGCATGCTGAATCTTTCGCGCAATCTCGGGCTGATTACTGGCGCATCTGTCATGGGGGCTATTTTCGCCTTTGCCTCCGCCCAACAAGATATTCAATTAGCAACTGTGGATCACATCACTCAGGGAATGCAGTTTACTTACCGCATAGCCGCCCTACTGGGCGGGGTTGCTTTAGCTATTTCTGCAATACATTCAAAAAGAAAATCTAATCAATAACCAGGCTCTTTGATATGAGACTCAGTGTATCCTTATTTTGCTGAATGGATTCATGCCAGAAAATCCCAAGATAATGTCAGTGTAGTACTGGAATACTAGCGTGGAGCTGAAACATCACAGAAGATATTAAATTAACCACTTGTTTTTATTAATTATATTCAATTTTTCGTTTTGGATTTTTGAGGGTTAAAATTTTTAGTTATTGTTTATTTATAAGAAAAATCCGATTGGGCTGTACTAAATCTGCTCCTGTTATACAATCTGCGGGCTTAAATAATAGCCGACATATTTCTATCTAAGGAAAGCCGCTATTAAACAGGAGTGGGCATCATGACTGACTACGATAATCGGGAAGAATCAGCTAACATTGGTCTGTTAAAAGAAATGAGCAGCTTACGGGATATCATCGAAAACAATTCAGACTGGTTCTGGGAAGTTGATACTTCTGGCCGTTATACGTTTTCATCCACAAAATCCATCGAGCTTCTGGGCCGCCTACCCCATGAAGTGATCGGTAAAACGCCGTTTGATTTTATGCCGAAGGATGAAGCCCACCGGGTAGGAAAGATATTTGCGGAGATTACGGCTGCACGTATCCCTTTTTCCGGTTTGCAAAACCGCAATATTCGTGCCGATGGTAGTGAAGTTTTAGTTGAAACCAGTGGTGTCCCACTGTTTGATGATAATGGTGAATTCAAGGGTTATCGCGGAATTGATCGCAACCTGAGCAATTTGTCTAATGATGCAGGTAAGCGCTTATTCGAGTTGGAGTCGATTTATTCTAGTGCCCCTGCGGGCCTGTGTTTTATCGATACTACTCTGCGCTACGTTACGGTAAATGATTATCTGGCTGAACTCTTGGGTAAAAACACTCTAGAGATCAATGGGCGAAAAATTGCCGATTTCCTACCTAGCATTATTCCTATTTTGCAAAGTGCTTTGTTGAAAGCCTATTGCAATGAAAGTATCCCCGATGCTGAATTTCAGATGCCCGATAAAACGCGGGTCTTCTTTATGCGGATAAATGCGGCCAGATATCCCAATGGTCAGGTCAGTGGGCTGTCAGTCGCCATGATCGACATTTCGCCGCTGAAAGAGATGGAAGAAAAGCTGCGCAGCAGCAAACAGCATTACCGCAACATGGTGGAGCTGAACCCACAAATTCCTTGGACTGCCTCGCCGGACGGTATGATTACCGATGTCAGTTCACGCTTTGAAAAAATTACGGGATTAACCCGCGAACAAGCGCTGGCTGATAAGTGGCTCCGTACCATCCATTTAGATGATCGCCACCCTACGTTGATCCGTTGGGAACAAGCCTTACAAACACGGCAGCCACTCGATGTTGAAATTCGCTTTTGTCATGTAGAAAAGGGATGGAACTGGATGCGAATCCGTGCGGTCCCCAGCATAGATGATAATGGCGATGTATTGTGTTGGTACGGAACCGCTGAAGATATTCATGAACGAAAATTACTGGAGCTTAAGCTGGTTAAAGCTAATCGGCGTCTGGAAATTCAGGCCCGAACTGACTCGTTAACTAAATTGCCTAACCGCAGAGCGTTCAAAAAAGTACTGGCTCATGAGTTTATGCGAGCTAAACGCTCAAATTCTCCGCTGGCAGTGTTAATGATTGATATTGATTACTTTAAGAATTTCAATGATTGTTATGGTCATATCTCCGGTGATGCCTGTCTGCGGTTGGTCGCCAGAGCATTACGTAAATCACTAAAACGCAGTACCGATATTGTTGCTCGTTATGGCGGGGAAGAGTTTGCCGCTATTTTGCCAGATACCGATCAGCGGGGAGCCAGCCTGGTAGCTGAGCATATCTTGCAATCTATCCGTGCTATGGGTATCAAGCACAGTGACAGTAAATTCCGTAAGGTTACCATCAGTCTCGGTCTAACCATTTACCAGGCCAATCAGCATGTTGGCACTACGGATCAGGCAGATTTAATGCTCGCGGCAGATCAAGCACTCTACTACTCGAAAAAGAACGGCCGTAACCAATTTAACTTAGCTGAACTCCCCTGCTAATGCGGCCGAACTGGCTACTCTGAGTAAAAATAACCGGTATTAAATAATGATGGCCGCCACGCCCTATATGGCTAAATGTTTCGTTAAGACAATATTTTTTCGATGCCGTCTCTGGCACTTTTTTCTGGCTCGGCTATTCTCAATAAGGCGACCAATCTGGTCATACCTCATACCACTTGGTGGGTAAGGAGTCTTTATGGGAAAAACCGTGGTAAAAATCAGAGATTTTGAAGTTGATGACGCAGAACTCTCTGCACCACTGACAAAAGGCGAAAACACACTCAGTATCCCTTGTAAATCGGACCCTGACTTGTGCATGCAGTTAGATGGATGGGATGAACACACCAGTATTCCCGCAACGTTAGATGGTAAAGATCGGCTGCTTTTCAAACAGCATTATGATCGACATCAGGATGCCTGGGTGATGAGGGTAACGTAATTGCTGCGATAAGAAGATCCGTCAACCCATAGCAACCATTTATGAGTGACGGTTTCTTCTCTCGTGATCCGATAATACCTGTCATGCAAAATCAATCAGATTACTGATTACTAAAATCAGCCATCAGAACTTCTCTAATAGTTTGAATTTCATACAGATTAACATCATCTCTGGGGAAAACATCTCGTATTCTTCAAAAAAGCGCTGCTGTGTTTTACGCCAATACGCCAGCGTTCGATCGCCCTCACCCTCAGCTAGGGCATGGGATTCATCAACCTGATCAAACGTTTTCAATTCTACATCGGTCAACTCTACCGCACAAACCGGCTCATTGCGGCCATCGACCACAACAAACATATCCCCCGCCTGCGGTACACCCTCTTCATCCAGTGCAGCACAGGTCGCTGTTTTTGTACCATTCAGTACTAATGCCAACAAATCATCTGCCACTTGTTCAGTATCACCAAATGCCCAACGTTCGGCGTCTTGATATTTTTGTGGGACTGTAGCCATAGTTTCATTATTCCTATTCGTCATCTTATTGATGCAGCGCATATTACACTTTATCTTAACTGGCACGAACTGACTAACTCTCGCATCAGCATAAATTTTCGCTACTATACCTAAAGTAACCAGCGTCGCAGTAAACAAATGAATTCCGCAGAGCTGACCCAATCAGACATAATATTAAATTAAAATAAGGACCCTATGGTGACCAAACGCTTGCATACGAAACATTGGAAGATGTTTGTGGTGTTACTCTGTATCTGTGGCGCATTAATGCTGCTGCGGTGGGCGTCGATGATCTTTGGCTGATATTGCCACCACTAGCGTTTGTCTTTAGGTAAAAATAAGCAGCCACACTTCGGGCATACTAATGCCGTATTTTTGTGTACTTTTTCTGAGCTCTGCTCAGAGGCTGCACCACAATCCGGGCACTTAATATTTACTTTGGCACTGCTAACCAATCTTCTGACGCTATCAAGAAATGACATATGCTCGCCTCTCAGTTGTACAACCTCGTTAGACTACGTTAACCAGCGGCAATAAACCGTGGCGTGGTCAGCGTTTACTCATATTATCTCTACCGGGCCAGATTTTTTTCGCGAAAATAGCCGGTTTTTGCGGGAGACAACGGAAAAAAACAAGCAGAAAATGGAAAAGTACGGGGAAAACATTCACCACGCAGCATGGCTTGCATGCTTAGCGTAGTGACGTGGTGGGCGGGTTGTTGGAAACCTTTGGTCTGGGATCAGTGATTCCATAATTCTTGGATCAATCCTCTGACCCGAACTTTGGAAGCACCCGCAACCAAGCTGATAACACGGTTAGCACTCAACGTAGAAACGTCGGTATTCCATTCATCAAATGAATGTTCTGCGTAACTATCGTTGAAAACCTTTTTTATCGAGGATTCAGCTTCAGACATCTCACTGAAACTCTTAGCGTTTATTAAGCACTGAGCAATGATTGAGACTTTTTTCATGTTTTATCCTTGATTATCGGTCGCATAGTGTAGCACAATTAGCACCTCTCTGATCATATGCTGCTTAAATTGTTTTCAATTGAAGTTAACATTTTGATATTACAGTAGATTAAATCAAACCTAACAGAGACATTCAGCCTTCGCATTGTCATTAACACATACTAAAACTCTCTCCCGTCTCTCAGAACTTGCTTAAAAAGCACCTATCAGTATAAAACTGTAATACAAGTTTCATTACTTATTCACAATTAGTGCCTTTTTTAGTCAATTCTCGTGCTATATTGTCATGGTGTTATCATGATAAACACCTTACCTGTTCGGGTAACTGAGGGGCCAAATGGTCAGCAATTTATTTCTCTACTCACTATTTATTATCTATATCACCGCCGCAGTCATTGATGGTTCGCTCCCACTGTTTAGTCTAATGTAAACCGTGTGCGAGCCAGGCCTTGGCGTAATCCTCAGCCCCAAATCCACCTCTCAGTTACTGTGAGTAACAGCAGCATCTTGTAATAACTCGCCCATCTCAATAACGCCTGGTGGACGCAGTGACCATTTTGGCCCTTGTAATGCCTCGGCATAACCCGCCTGATACAAACGCTCCATCTTAATTGGATCAAAAATCTCTGTGCCGTTTGTATCAACATTCGATGGAATGGTTATCCAGTGGAACCCCGATTTTTCAGCCAAAGAGAATGCATAAATACGATATAAATCCCCAACCAATGCCGCTTTACTGGTCGAGTCCAGAGTACGCAGGGCAATATTACGCACCAGCCGTGGTGTCGGTTCTGGTTGTGGGCCAAGTTGGCCGTTATGAATAATGTAAATATCTTCTTTACTGTCTATCAGCCCTGCTCTGGCACGAACAACTTTTGAGCTGTACACGCCGCCATTGTAGAAGACCCGCGCCGCCACACCGCCGTCAACATGCATTTCGTCGTAATGTTTACCCTGAGCGACTACATCAAAAAACACCGGAGAAAATGCGACCGGGACGGAAGAAGAAGCCAGCATCACTTTTCGAAATAGCATTAGGGCCTCAGGAGTACCTTTCGCCGCAATCAGCCCCATATTCCAGACCATAAATCTTTGTGAATCGAGATCTACCGTCCCCATATACAACCGCCGACCATGCTGATGAGCCTTGGCTATCTCACTCATTAATTCAGGTGTAATGTGCCCATCAATCAATTTAGATAACGGGCTGGTATCGGCTAACGACTCACGGAAGAAGAGGCGAAATAGTAGATTATCCAGATGGAAAATATCACGCGTGGTGGTGGTGGTATAAAAGTCATGCAATGCCTGATCGTGATCGCTACCTAAAAAGGCAAAAGGTGCAATCAGCGCGCCAGTAGAAACCCCGCTAACCACTTTAAAAACTGGGCGCTTGCCTGTTTTGGTCCAGCCATTCAAAAAACCGGCACCAAAGGCACCATTTGGGCCACCACCAGATAATGCCAGGTGGGGATAAACCAATGTGCCATCCGCAGCTCGGAACATCTCTTTAGATTCGTCTTTATAAGATTGCAGTAGATCTGCTTCAAATATGGGGCTAATGTGCCCTGCCCCTGCACGAATATTCGGCATTCCGGGGATTTCCGCTGCTGGCATTAATTCCACTGGCACTGGGTTTCTAGGTAATTGGCTACAGGCCACCAATAAAGAAAACCCGGTTAGTAACGCCATGGCACGCCCTAATTTCCAGCTTATTATCATTCTATTTCCTAGCGGATGTGGCCACATGTTACTGACTAAACGTAGACTAATTTAATGATACTTTCACAAAATAATACTATCTGTTATGCCATTGTTGATGAGAGAGAGTATACCGACAGTGCTGGCTTAACTTGCTGTCAGGGCTGACATTTGGGTGGGGGAAATGGCCTGGCACGCGCACCATGCCGATGCGCTCCATCAGTGCTTGTGAACGCAGGTTAATTAAAGCAGTAAAAGAGACAATTTCGGCCAGTTTTAATTGCTCGAAACCAACCTTCAATACTGCCAATGCAGCTTCCGTTGCCAGCCCCTGCCCCCAAAATGAAAAAGCGAAACGCCAGCCGATCTCGACACAAGGTGAAAAAGGCAACTTAACTGTCGGAATATGTAGCCCCAACGCCCCCACAAACTGCCCGGTAGCTTTAAGTTCAACAGCCCACAGCCCCCACCCGCGCTGCGCTATTAATAATTGACAACGATCTGCCATCGCATCGCTTTCAGCGCGGGTCAGCGGGGCTGGGAAACACGCCATAACACGCAGATCCGCGTTCATTGCCGCAAAAGGTACCCGGTCTGATGGCCGCCACTGACGTAGCAGCAAACGCTCAGTTTCGAACTCGATAACATTTTTCATTCTATCGATGCTCATCCTACTTTGGCACAAGGTGAGGACGCGCTCCCCACCTTCCGTTTTATTCCCTCTACTTCTGTGATAATGCCAGCCATTGCTGCACAGAAGGCCGCTGCCATTGATAACTTGCATACTGACGAAGATACTCAGGTAAGTTATCGCCATTCAGAACTAACCGATTAAGCATCAGTGCCAAATCAGTATCTGCAATACACCATTCACTGAATAGATATCTCCGGCCATCCGACAGCAAGCGCTCCAATCCAGAAATAAGCTTATTCGCCGCCTGTTGGCCACTGTCAGACAAAGGAGGCAACCTGAGCCCGGCGAAGACCACTTCAGTGGAACGTTCGGTGCGGATCGGCATAAAATCACTGCGCAACCACGCCTGTATTTCACGCGCTCTGGCACGCTCTTGCTTATCTTGCGGATAAAGCCGCACATACTCTGGTGCAGGGAAACGTTCATCTAAATATTCTGAAATAGCAGAAGACTCAGATAGTTGAAAATCATCAATAACCAGTGTCGGTACCCGGCGTGTCGCCGACAGCCGAGTATAAGCCTCTTGCAAATTCTCCCCAGCAGACAAACTGATGGTATGTAATGAAAAAGGGAGAGCTTTTTCTACCAATGAGACGAATACCGACATCACGTAAGGACTGAAAAAATCCGAATCTGTATACAACGTAATAGTTTTCTGACTCATTGAAACTCCCGCCTGATTATCACTAAGTAGATTGACGTTAATCGGTTTTCATCTGATTGAATAGCGACTTTTGCAAAAAATCATCATGGGCAATAACGCCATATTCCCCGGTTTAAAAACAATAGATAATCTTTGTATCGCAACACTCCACAGCCGAAAATCAAAACAGCGACAATTAATCAGCAGCTTGCTGATCATCTAAAATCGTCAGCAGAATATCTGCATCCGGGGTTGTTATATGCTTCCCTTCGAGAAAACCGACGAGTTTAGCCTCCGCACCATGCTCATACACTTCATAACCTGCGATTCGATAGCCCGGTACGCCATCTTGGCCACGGATGTACTCATCACCATCAATGTAATACTCAACAACGCCGCTGGCATCTTCAATCTCATAACGTTTATCGAAAGGGAACTGTTTCATTACTCATCCTAAAAAAACACAACATGCCTATATGATGCCAATTTATAGCTATTTTAGGAAGCGTTAGCCGTACAGTCCCTCTCGTTGGCATGCGGCAACGTTGATTTGGAAATAAGAAAAGTGCCAACTTACTCAGGTAAGCTTTGTTACTTTCCATCTATTTATACACAATAAAAATAACTGACCTGACTAATGACTATTTTTTAACTTTAAAGAAATAGTGTTTCCCTGCCAACATTCATATACCTCCAGCTAAAACCTTAGTCATATTAAACGTAATTGTCGATGCCGAAATAATAGCCAATTCGGTTTTATAATCATCTATTGCTTTTTAATTGTGTCCGCCGGTTTTATTTTCGTCCATCTAAAATAGATTAAAACTAATCAGCGCTTAGTTATTACCTAATAAACCAAATGGTATAAGAAATAGATTACTGATTAGTTATATTCACCCTGCGATAAATCTGCATATTAAGTTCTTTTAGCCCGCCCCAAAAAATCAGCTATCTGGTGCAGATTTCACCGGTTACAGACGTGAAAATAAATGCAATTAAGGTAAACTTAAGCCCCTAAACAAGGGGACAGAATGAATAGTGAAATATTTTTTGCGGTGCTGGGGGCTGCACTGTTACATGCTTGCTGGAATGCTCTCGTCAAATTTGGCCGTGATCGGTTTGTCGCAATCTCATTGATGGCCATTTTCTCCGGTGTGATTTCACTGTTTGGTGTTTTCTTTGTTGGGTTACCCTCGCTGGGCGCACTTCCTTGGTTGCTGCTATCGGTTGCTTTTCACACCGGTTATTGCCTGTTTCTAAGTAAAGCTTATGAACAAGCTGAGTTTGGTCAAATCTATCCTATCGCTAGAGGGATTGCCCCGCTGCTAAGTGCGCTACTCTCTTGGCTAATTTTGTCGGAGATTCCGCGATCTTTATCATTAGTCGGTGCTGCTATTTTAGTTTCCGGTGTCATTATGATGACGTTTGATGGCCGCTGCGGTCCTAAAAAAATCAGTTACAGAGCTATTATTTATGCATTAATTACTGCTACTTTTACCGCCTGCTATACCCTATCGGATGGGGCTGGTAGCCGTGCCAGCATTGAACCGCTTAGTTATATCCTTTGGTTGTTTATGTGCAATGGGATAACTATGTTTGTATTACTTTGGATAATGCACCGCAATGTGGTTTTTCGCGAAATACGCCAGCACTGGCGACATGGAGTTATCGGCGGTGCGATGCAGTTACTGGCTTATGGTATTGTCATTTGGGCCATGAAAAGCACGCCCATCGCCCTGGTCGCCGCTCTGCGAGAAACCAGTGTCTTGTTCGCCATGATAATCTCTATCTGGATGCTAAAAGAGAAACCCTCGATGTTACGCCTTATCGCCAGTGCCATTATTATGCTGGGTGTAGCAGTAACCAAGTTTGGCTGATATTTCACCAGATAATTAGAATGTCATTTATTCAAAAAGGAGAGCGCAACTTCTTCTATAAACGCGCTATACTCATATAAATCCTATAAATCCTATAAATCCTATAAATAAGGAGAATATATGCTCATAGGATTTGTTTTATTGGTTAGCACCTGCGGAATGGATGCTTGCGAGGCACTGCCCGTGACCGATGATGTCTACACAACACGCCACGAATGTATGGAGGTAGCCGCTCGCATTCATGCAAGAAGGCCTGATGTGATCTTGCTTTGCGGGGAAGTATACCGCCAATCTGATAGTGACCAATCTAATTGAGTGGCTTCACCCCGTTAGTTTTTGGTATCTGAAGATGTAGTTTATTTTCTACATCTATTCTGTATGACATTTGAAAACCCACACTCACCAGCCATTAATTATAATAGTTAAATGGCCCGCTGAGTTAAATTTAACCTGTATTTATTGATAAAACTCAGTTCTGATATTGGCGGTCAGATTAAGTCCTATTACTATTTCGTTGAATTGTTTTAACTCCACATAGGCTATTGTTTGCTCTTATCCTAACGATTGGTATATGTTTTAGCGGAACGGTAATAAATATCAAGCAAGCCACCACCAGCCCGATCCCTACCCACCCCATAACAGGCAGCCTTTCTCCCACTATAATTACTGCCAATATGGCTGCAACCACTGGCTCAATAAGGGTGATCGTCGTGGCCATACTTGCTGTTATTCGTGCCAGCCCATATCCATAGCAAATATAGCCAATAAACATCGGGACCAAAGCCATATAAATACCTACCGCAGCATTACTCCATGATGCTAATAGCGGCGCGCCAGTAACAAAAAGCACCGGCATTAGCAACATACCGCCAAGACCAAAAATCGCCCCCATAGCTGTTTTAGAAGGAAGGCCTTGTTGCATCATGCGGCGAGCAGCCCACGAATACAGCGCATAAGTAAAACCAGCGAGAAGACCGAGAATAACACCGAACATGACATTGGATGACTGGACTAAGGTGTCGTGGCCGGTACTTTCAGCCATACTGAGCAATATCATACCCGCAACACCAAGGATGGCCCCTAACATCCAGCGAACCGTCAGTTTCTGCCCCTCCAATCCATACTCAATAAAAGCAGATAACAAGGGGGCCGACCCGATGGAGATTACAGTGCCGACCGTAACACCCGCTAAATGCATAGAGGCATAGAACGCCAGTGGATAGATGGCAACGGCGCTGACCCCTATCAGCAGTAAACGCCACTGTTGAAGTAGTTTATCGATGTATCTGGTGATACTCCCAGCGGCTATCATCGCCTGGAGTAGCCCCCCAAAACCCATCGCAACAGCGCCTATGGCAACGGCGCTGACCGCAGGAGCAAATGTTGCCGCTGTTCCGGTTGTTCCCCACAGTATGGCAGCAATCAACACCCCCACCATGCCCAGCATGCGCTCTTTCTGAGTAACCGTCATAGCGACTCCATCATGTCGGCGGCCATTGCCATTG
The DNA here is from genome assembly GCF_002073315.2 of Yersinia sp. FDAARGOS_228. Lineage (NCBI taxonomy): Bacteria > Pseudomonadati > Pseudomonadota > Gammaproteobacteria > Enterobacterales > Yersiniaceae > Yersinia > Yersinia sp. FDAARGOS_228. The sequence goes on along the minus strand of NZ_CP020409.2, from coordinate 2,936,078 downwards.
CTTGACGAACGCATTCACCATTACCTTCCAAACCCGCGCGGGACATACTACCCTCAAGTAAAAATGAAAAGTGCCTGGCCATCCGTATGGCACGTTGCTTATCACCAGAGAGAAGCACACAAAGATGTTCAGTCAAAATCGACTCTACCTGCTCTTTGTGCCCGCGCACTGCCTGCCTACCCGGTGCCCCAGCGGGCAGTTCAGCCGCAGCATTGAGTAGCCCGCACCCTCTGAATCCACGTTCATAGGCAAATTCAGCATGGTCTGCATAAGCAAGAAAAACAGCCATCACGCTCTCTTTCGGACTCGCCGCTTGTTGCAAACGATTAGCGTACAGTGCGAGCCACTCTTCATGGCGAATCTGTAAATAAGTCGCAACAAGCTCTGCTTTGGACGCAAAATTGTTGTAGAGGCTTTTCTTGGCAACACCAGCCCTTTTAACAATGGCATCAATACCGGTTGCCGCAATTCCATCGTTATAGAACAACACCCTTGCAGCACTCAGCAGCCGATCTCGGGCACTTTCTGATAATTCGCGTGAGGACATGGCAAACTTCTTCCTGCTTTGATTGGATGTAGGTATACCAGTCTACCTACTATTATTGCGGCGTCAATATAAGCAAAAAAGGAATGCTCTATATTAAATGCTGAAAACTAATACCGTACCCAGCCATAACGTCAGGTTTGGCCGGAAATGAGGGAAAGGACTGATGATGGGTTTCACGTCGAATGTTTCATCACATAAAACTCGGCCACCGCCGAGTTTACATGCTCAAGTACAGAGACTGATGATAATGATGTGAACTTAGCGCCCTTTTTTCTTACGCCCAGGCTGGGCAAAGCGCTTGCGGGGAGCCGAATTACTGTCGGACTTTTCGGTTTTTTTCACCCCATTAACTCTCGGTTTTTTATCTGCAACAGACTTAGCTTGTACTTTTTTCACCGGTTTTTCATCTGATGATGAGTTTTCAATCAGCTTAAATAATTCGATTAGCTCATCATCAGTCAAATCTCGCCACTCGCCCATTGGCAACCCTTTCAGGGTGACGTTCATGATGCGAGTGCGTTCAAGTTTGGTGACTTCATAGCCAAAGTGTTTGCACATCCGGCGAATTTGGCGATTTAAGCCCTGCACCAGCGTGATATTAAACACAAAGGTCGCGACTTTACTCACTTTGCATTTTTTAGTCACCGTACCCATCATCGGCACACCAGCACCCAGGCCGAGAATAAACTCTTCAGTCACCGGTTTGTTGACCGTCACCAAGTATTCTTTTTCGTGATCATTCCCTGCTCGCAGGATCTTGTTGACCAAATCGCCGTGATTTGTCAGAAAAATCAACCCCTGTGAGTCTTTATCCAAACGCCCGATGGGGAATACACGTTTGCTGTGATTAACGAAATCAACGATGTTATCGCTTTCACCCTCTTCCGTGGTGCTAATAATACCAACCGGTTTATTCAACGCGATCAGCACCAAGTCATTTTCGTTACGAGGTTCAATAAGCTGACCATTAACTTTGACTACATCCCCAGAATATACCTGATCGCCAACAGCAGCACGCTTGCCGTTAATAAAAACATGCCCTTGTTCGATGTAACGATCGGCATCGCGACGAGAGCAGATACCGCTCTCGCCAATATATTTGTTAAGACGGGTGGATGAGTTGGTCAGCATAATTCTTCCGTAAAAATAAGACGATACCACGTTAGGCTACAGAGCCAGCAGAGTAGCTTAACAGAGATAAAGCAGAGTCATAGCGACATTATTTCTGCTAGCGTGTATTTATCGCGTTTTTGGCTTGCCATTCTTATGCCACTAAACGATGCGTTCTTCAACAAGTGACCGCTCATGATCACGATAAAATGCCTATATATCTCTATATCGTCTGTTTTTTTAACGGCCTTTACCGCTGTGAAGTGTAAAAAAGGGTAAACAAGCTTACATCATGGCTCTTAGCCTTTAGGCTAATATTTTTTAGACTTAAGCAGGAAGCGTAATGCAACAACGAATAAGTCAATGGTTGGAAAGATTGGGATTGGAATTCAGCGATTTGATGTCACTGACAATGGTTATTGGGCTTATTTTATTAATTTCTGTTGTCATCCATCTGATACTACACCGCGTGGTATTGGCATCCCTCCAACGTAACACTCAACAATCGAAACACCTCTGGCAACGGGTTGTCACCCAACACAAACTTTTTCAGCGCATGGCATTATTGCTGCAAGGGATTATCATCAATCTTCAGGCAGTACTGTGGTTACAAAACGATAGCCAAGCGCAGGTGATTATCGCGACAGCCGCGCAAGTGTGGATCATGGTCTTCGGACTACTAGCCCTATTTTCATTGCTTGATACGTTGCTGGCACTGCTACGCCAAAATTCAATCGCTCATCAACTACCTTTGCGTGGTATTTTTCAAGGGTTAAAGCTAATCGCAGCGATATTTATCGGTATCATGATTGTTTCACTGTTGATGGGGCGATCCCCCTTATTGTTGCTAAGTGGCTTGGGTGCCATGACGGCAATACTGATGTTAGTTTTCAAAGACCCAATTCTAGGCTTGGTAGCCGGTATTCAGCTCTCAGCCAATAATATGCTAAATGTAGGCGACTGGTTGGAAATGCCAAAATACGGTGCGGACGGTGCCGTGATAGACATTGGTTTGACCACAGTAAAAGTCAGAAACTGGGACAATACCGTCACTACTATTCCAACTTACGCACTGATTTCCGACTCTTTCAAAAACTGGCGCTCGATGTCTGAATCCGGCGGGAGGCGTATCAAACGCTGCATAAATATTGATACCACCAGCGTGCATTTTCTCTCAGAGAAAGAACAGCAAAACCTTAATCGCCATCCATCGTTACAACGTTACCTTAACGAAAAATCTCAGGAACTGAATCAGTATAATCAGCAAATTGCTCTCGATCTGAGTTCACCGCTAAATGGCCGACGTCTAACTAATCTTGGTACGCTACGCGCTTATTTAACAGGATATTTACGCGATCATCCTGGTATTCATAAATCAATGACGCTAATGGTGCGCCAACTGGCCCCCACTCCAGAGGGCCTGCCCTTGGAGATTTACGCATTTACCAATACGACTGTCTGGGCAGAATATGAAGGTATTCAGTCAGATATTTTTGATCATATCTTTGCCATCGCAAGTGAGTTTGATCTGCGTATCCACCAAACGCCAAGTAGCTACGATATGCGTAATATGCTAACACTCGCAACTCCCTCAAATAGTTAGGATTCAACATTATTAACTGCGTTGTTAACTACGCAAGTGACACCAAAGATTTACTGCAAAAAAGCCGCCAATGCAGGTTCATCATCGAAAGGCTGAGTCCAGTAAGGACTCAGCAGCTACGCCGTATCCTATTGTTCCTCGCTGCCTGGTCAAGCGCTATGGTGTAGAAATTGTTCGCCGCTGTGACCCATTAAGATAAAGACTTATTAGGGGATGATTGATTTTGGCAGGGTGCTATAAAAAAGCCTTTGTTGATAGCGCAGCCCCATAGTTGAATTACTTGCAAATATGTAGGCACTTTCATGCGATAATAAGTAAATTACATGGACAAAAGGAAAATTGCCCCATGGACACCGGATTTATCCTGTTCTGGATTTACGTAGTTGGCGTTATTGTCTCTACTTTCATCATCTTCCCCCTCACGCGTGATCAGAGCTTATTAGTCAGGTGGTTATCTGCATCTCTTATCGGTATAACCTGGCCCTTGAGCCTCCCGGTTGCCTTACTTCTCTCAATGTTTTGACAAGATGCAGCCTGAAATGTTTGTCCTAAAATGCCCCTGAGCCATTGTTCACAAGGGTACTCTGATTATTATCGTCCGATGATAACGCCCCCTACTATTCTGACGGACTTTACTCGCTAAAATCGCACACGTAGGGCGGATACGTTTACGCGCGGATCGAATATCAAAGTTCCCCCTGGCAATCATATGACCTTTCGCTTGATGCGCTATGCCATCGCGGCCATACGACGCCAACAGGGCTAACGCCCCGGTGAATTCAGCCTAAAAATTATACAGTGGAAATCAGAACCAATTGTAGTCTGCAATCTAACATCTGGAATTTCTTGATACAGGATTCACACCGATACAATTTAGATGTTCACCATATAATGTCATTTCAAGATAGTGGCTATAATATTATAAGAGGTAATAAAACAAATAGGAGGATGTATGTATCACTCTATTCTAGTCCCCATAGACATCTCAGATCCTGAGTTTACCCAGCAGGTCATTGCTCACGTTGAAACACAATCAAATCTGACTGATGTCGCTCACGTTCATTTCCTAACAGTTATTCCGACATTTCCCTATTACGCTTCTCTTGGGTTAGCTTATGCGGGAGAGGCTCCCGACCAGGAACAGATTAAAAATGAAGCGCTAGCAAAATTATCTGAAATCATTGATAAATTTAATATACCGAAAGACAGGATAAAAAAACATATAGCTTCTGGCTCCCCCAAAGATGAGATACTCAGGCTTGCTAATGATATTAAAGCCGACTTGATTGTCATCGCGTCACACCAGCCAGGCATAATGACTTATCTACTGGGCTCGAATGCCGCGGCGATAGTCCGCCACGCCGAATGCTCAGTTCTTGTCGTTCGTTAAACCTGGCATAATGTGTTCCCTCCCAAACCCTGCTGAAATCGCAGGGTATTGGATAGGACCGACTTAAAAATCCCCAGTACAAGTTCATCCCTGATAGAGATAATTAATCATGGCATCAAGGCCAAAACGATATGATGCCGTCTTACCTAAAAATCGGGCATATCAGCGATATTACAAATCTTATTACTGGCGAAATCCACTTACTGAAAAAGAGATTCCTCTGTGACAAATCGCCCGTAGAGATGCCATATCCCAAGCTATTCAGGCTAGCAATATATTGAATCAAACTTTCAGCCAGTAGTCCTACTTGAGCGACTGCCAGCTCTGCCCCAACTCCTGCGGCTAAAGCGTTATTCAGCGCTATTAAAGCATCGCGAGCTGGCTGAGAACACCATGAAAATGAGAGTCCTGCAAATCGGATATATTAACCAAGAATTTGAAGATAAGCCGCTCAAGGCCGTTACCACCAAGCATATCGCTGATTTTATTAACACCTATGTCAATAGCGGTAAAAGTTCGATAGCGGTAAATCTACGTTCTGTTTTGTCTGATGTGTTTGGGTGGCCATTGCTGATGGTTTAATTAGCATCAATCCAGTGGATTTATTCTGTTATTGGTTCTGTTCGTCATTATGAAGACGCCCTCAGATAATTATTGATACTGTAATATGGATTAATCGCTACTCAATCTGACTGTCAGCGAGAAGCGGAAGTACGAAATTGTTCTCACCGCCATGGATGTATTACTAACATTGCCGTGTGTTAATCAACGGGAGCAGGTTATAAAAGGCTCACCGGCTAACGCGTTGAGCCTGCTTGTTTATTAACGTATCACACTAACATTTTCTAGTTTCACCAGACTTTCAGGTTTATCACCCACTTGCAGAGCAACTGGGACAAGGACGTTGAGATCTTGCAGCCAAGCTAGTTTGTCACTGCTACCCAGTTGCCCTTCATTAGTTGCATGACACTCAACTAATAGATATTTCCCACTAAACTCAGGTGCAATGCTATGTGCGTCCCCCTCTGCCGTTACGTCACAGCGTAACGTTGAAGTAGTGACTTTCTTATCGGAATCAACATCTTCCCATTGCGCCTGATATCGTTGACCAGTCACTAACGGGAAACGCAGATCCGTCTGCAACTTGTTGAGCAGTGAGGCACCACTACTGATGGACATGGTGAACTTCAGCTGTAGCTGATTCGCCAGCGTTAAACGTTGCACCGTCCAGACACCATAATCTTCCAGCTTGCGTATATAACCATCCGGTTGTGCATCCAACTGTACTTTGACCTTGCCGAGCGCGCTTACTTCGGTATAACGAACCTGTTTAAAACGCGGAAGCGCCCATGGTTTGATCAATGACTGCGCCTGGCGCTCAATTGCAGCAGAAAGGGGAAATTTATTCAGCCACTGCGGATTATTATTACTCAGATCGGGCATTGATGGCCCCATCAACGTTGATGCTGGCTTGTTAGCGGCGGGTACAAAGTGCCCTTCGGCTGTGAACGTTTTTCCTGCGGGTAACTGGCAGAACTGCTCGAAGCGTTGTGCCAGTTGAGTGTTAATTTTGAAGCTACTCTTGCGGCGAACGATGTCAGCAGTGATGAGTGAGTCCGTAACGCGACCCTCGCTGTCGACGTTCATTGCAGCGACAGCGTCACCCTGATGGGTTTTACAGTTATATAAGTAGTGCTCAATCTTTAATTCAAGCGGCGCGTCGTAAGGCGGATCCCAGATGATATCTGCAAAGTCATATCCCATGCGTACCGATAAAATGTCGCCAATGCGCTGAATGCCATTAACATCGACAAGATCGGTAATGCCGACTGTAGACGTGGCTGATAATCTTTCCCACCGTGCATCTTTTATCGGTAGCTGGCAAACCGTACGGATATCCTCTGCCGTCATCTGCTTATCATCCTGTGCAGGCGCATAACGGAGGTAGCTGTTGCCGTAATAGCGAGCTTTGGTAAACCCCTCCTCATTCAGTAAATCCTTGTACAGAAGCTGTGCCTTGCCCTGTTTACAATCAACGGAACGCCATTGCTGAGCTGTTTTTCCATTATTGAAGTTTAACGACACCATGTAATTCACGCGGTCGTGGATTCTGATTACAGACAAGGGGTTAGTACCACCACCTATCAATGCAAGCGTATCAGCAGCCTGAACGAAAGAAAACGGCAAGAGAGACAGAAAAAAAAGTGGGCACATTAAAGGGCGTAAGCAGTACATACATGTTCCTTCATATATTGATTAAGAAATAAAGGTATCGGCATCAAGGAGTAAATTGTTAGTCTGACTTGATATTCACCTTATAAATAAACGTAGCGTGAAGTCAGAAACGCCCGCCTCTGGCACAGAACGGAACAATGTGTACTGCTCTCGGTCTGTTATGAGCTAGGAGCGGGCGTTGGACCTGTCGATAAATGGGTAGCATGCATTTGAAAATGTCTAGATCAGGGTGGCGATCTGGACGTTGTTAGGCAGCAAGGTATAAGTCAGTGGCAGTTGGCAGTGTAAAAGCGCGAATTTAGAACTTACCGACGCACCAATAATCTTACCTGCTTACTACGATAGGAAACATAAGTTTGGAACTGGAAACCAAAACGCTCAGCCAAATAATTGGAACGCTTATTTTCTTCATCAATAATACAGCATACTGGAGAAGAAAATGTCCCGTCAGCCCAAAGTAAAATTACGGCCAGTGCTTCAGTTGCATAACCTTTACCACGAGCTTCTGAAACTAAAGACCATCCAGCCTCAGGATATTCCAATTCAGGCGTGATATCGCGATGTGCATCCTGGAAGCCAAACGAACCAATATAACGATTTGTTGTTTTTTCAAATACTGCCCAGTATCCATAACCCAACGCATGCCAATGTCCGATATAACGCAGTAAACGGGTCCAGACCATTTCTGCCGTAGGATTTTCGCCGCCATTAATCTTAGCCATTTCAGGGGTGGCCCAGCATGCCTTTAGTGCAAGAAAATCATCGAGCGTAAATTGCTTTAATATCAAGCGATCTGTTTCAAGTTGAGGCGCTTGCTTCGTAAACATTATTCCCCCTTAAATAACTCCATAATTTGGCTAACTTATCACCACACGTTGTTCTGTTGCTAACAAATCTACATTACGGTAGCAATGCCCGCTTTTGGCACTAAGCTACCAGCAGAAGGATCAAGAGCAGTTATGAGCGAAATATAGTCTTGCGCACCCTGCGAATTACACTGTGAAAGTATGATTTAAATCCAATTGTGTCAGCCCACGTGGATAGGCCCATAGGTACAAATTTATCTTTATAAAACAATCCAGCTAAGCAAAGTACAGGTATTGATATGATTGAAGAAAAATCAAATACAGCCGATAAAGCATCTATCTACTAATTATTGTATTTAACATGGGCAACGAACTTACACACAATAAAGGACGATATGAAATTAAATAAAACCGTCATCGTAACTGTAATCTCTCTGGGGCTTACAGGGTGCGCTAATGTATTACCTCTTGATTACAAAGACTACGCGGGAAGCGATGCTGCGACGTTGTATGTACTTAACCGTGAGGGAAATGTAGGCACCATCTATCTAGGTTCTTACACGTTCAACAGCCAAAACAATTGCTACGATATGTCTGATCGCTATGAACTTGACTCAAATATCTTTCAAGCTAAAGGTAATGTAGTAGTTAGTAAGATAAAACCCAATGTCCTATACTCTGTTTCGCAGATCAAAAATAAAGGCGGGGGATATATTCTAAACTCTCATTCATCACTAATTCCGGAAGCAGGGAAGTATTATTATATAGCCTCGGGAAGCCAAGCCATTCAGGTCCCCGCAAACTTCACCCCGGACGCATCGGTAAACTCCGATGACGTAATCAAAGATCATGCTAAAAACCCTGTTAAATATTGGAATGTGAAAAATATTTGCACCCGTCCATTCTGGAAAATTGGTTGACTCATAAAGTTACGACCTCCAGATGAGACTACCTTTGAGTTGGCAATTCAAGCCATCTATAACCGCGGCAACATTGCTTTACTCAAAGCTTAATAAATATCCTCCGGCATAGCCGGAGGTTTTTCATATGCGCCTATAAGGCTCTGTTGCCAGCCGCGCCCTAACAGGCGCATCGCGATCTGACATTTGCATTTATGGATTACTTACGGCCCGTAAACGGGCTGCCCGGATAGGGGATCGAGAGTTGCTCACCCATTTTATCCTCTTCCAACTGGTGCTTTATGTATTCTTGTATTCTGGCTGTATTTTCCCCAACCGTATCAACGTAATACCCTCGACACCAGAACTCCCTGTTACGGTATTTGAACTTCAAATCGCCAAACTGCTCATAAAGCATCAGGCTGCTCTTTCCTTTCAGGTATCCCATAAAACCCGACACACTCATTTTGGGCGGGATTTCCAGAAGCATATGGATGTGATCCACACAGCATTCTGCTTCCAGAATATTCACGTTTTTCCATTCGCACAGCTTTCTTAAGATACTGCCTATCGCTTTGCGCTTTTCCCCGTAGAACACCTTTCTTCGGTACTTCGGCGCAAAAACTATGTGATATTTACAGTTCCATCGCGTGTGCGCTAAGCTCTTTTCGTCCCTCATAGGGACCCCCTTTTGATTTCTTGTTGAACATTTGCAGTGGCCAGACCGCAAACTGTTTTAACAAATCAAAAGGGGTTTTTATAACTGGCTCAAAGCTGAAAGCTTTACGGAACCTCCAGCCTAGCTGGAGGTTTTCTGTGCACAATAAATTAGGGAGTTCTTTCAAACTCCCTTTTAACTTAATGATTAGAATGCGGATATACTCTTTCCACCGCCTGCTGTACCCGTTTATTTCTAGTTACCATCATCCGGTCAATCTTCTCTCTTTTCTGATCAGCTGTTAATATTCGGTCTCGCCCCATCATTTCAATCTGAGCAGTCAGTGCCTTCACTTGTTTCTGAGTCGCTGTTAGCCCCTGACGCTGCGATAACCGCCCTCTATTTTCCTCTAACCGAGTGTTTGCGCTCAGGTGCAGCGCCTGGGGATTCATCTTGCAGGAAGAGGTCGAGTTATGCACTGAAAGCAACGGATCTGGTTTATGAAATATCCCCGCCCAGTTTTCACGAGATCCGCAGCCTAGCATCCCGGCTGTATGAAGCAGAATACGGTAAGGAATTTGCACAGAAATTGCTCGGTCACAAGTCGATGAAAATGACTAATGTGTACCTTGATTCGCGTAAAAATGAGTGGGTAGAAATTTAGACCGAGTATCAAGATTTCGGACAAATTTCGGACATTTTCGGACGAACATGAAAAATATCAATAAAATCAATAGAATAAAAAAAGACCGAATACGATTCCTCTTTTAGATTTAAAATGATTTTTCTTTTTAAAATCAAACAATTAAATAAATATCATCTCAAAAAACACCTTCCATTACCTTACTTCCCTAGTCTTTAAATTCATATAGTTAACTGCTAATTCGGAACCATTCGTAAAAATTTCGATACGTTTAATGCGTACCTAACACTGATTTCTGTATAAATAAGAAAATGATTAATAAACATGTAAATTTAGATAAAAATTTGATGACTGGGCATGTAAATACATCTACTGTGATTTGTATTAGTCGTAATCAGATCTGATTGTGTTCTGTAGCAAGGCACTATTAAATCTGACTGTCGGTTAAGAGCGAGGAGCAGAAATAGGACTGTGTTCTTAATTCGATATTCTAAGGGCAAGAACTACGGACTGATCTCAAAAAGTTTTTAGAACTAAAATTCAAGTCAATCGTTTTAGTAATGGCTAACCATACAAAATATACTTTAAGTTGCAGGATACTTACTTTCGAGATTCTATACAGCAACTTACAATTGAACATGGTATAAATTATCGGCAAAAGTTGGATAATGCTTCGGCAAGTGCTCTGGGATTTTCCCACGACATTGAGTGTCTGCAGCCTGGCAGTATGCACGTTGAAACTCCGGAGGAAGTTAGGTTGGAAAAATCATCATCTGGCAAAGAGTATTCACCGAAGATAAGCTGCTTTGTAATTGGCAGTTGAACAAAACGCTCGAGCCAATTATTACCAACAATTAGGTTGGCAGCACCGCGCCACACCGCCCAAGGAGCATCTACTGCAAGGCTACCAGCCCATGGGCTAGTTTCTTCCTTCACCATTTGCTGCCAGATAATGTCAACAAATTCATCTTCTCTGTAGCTACATATTTTCTTGCTGAAAAAACCGCCACCGGGATGAAAATTTGGCTCAGATACTACCAGCCCCAGCAAACGTTCCCCTAGAAGTTCAGCCACCTCGATGCTGATGCTGCCTCCCATGCTATGCCCATACAAAAAACATTGCTTTAAACCTAGATGTTTTACCAGCTCAACTACTACCCTCGCCTGGTCGGTAATCGAGTAACCATAATTCTGTGGCTTTTGGCTATATCCGCAACCAGGTAAATCAATCAGAATTGCCTTTCTCCCTTCAAACGATGGTTCTGTGACAACTCTTGGATATTCGTAAGAAGAAGCACACCCTAATCCATGAACAAAAATCATCGGCGCGCCACTTCCCGGCAAATCTTGCCAGCGAACATGGCAGTTAGCTATCGATGAGAAAAAAGAATCCATTAGTCTTACTCCCTTTATCAAGTCACACGAAGCGTTACGATATCTAGCCACTGCCTCATACAGTACCCTAGTTTATAATTTTATTGTCAGCCTAAAAACGTCCGCTATTTGGCAGCCAAGCTGCCTGCCAGAACTGTACCGGTCGGCTATGAGCGAAAAGCGGAAGCTCGCAGTTTACTACTACCGGATGTGCATCAATAATATCTGCGTATTTGATTGGCGGTGAGCAGGTCACCCCGCGGAACTTTTCAGGCTGATACGGCCGTAAGAAGGAAGAAACACTTTTTCATTTTAGCTTCATCATGTTTTGTGTGATCAACTCGAAAGGTGCAACATCACCAATTGTGTAATTGAGTTGAAAATACTGTCTCAGCTCTACGCCACCCATAATGCGGGGTGAACCAGACTGATTGGCAGTTCGGTTAATCATTGCAGTGATGGAAGACATGCCATCACAACCGTTGCTCTGCTTGAAACAGAGCTATCATATGCAACATCAGATACTTTGAGTTTGACCAGATCACAGCCTCGAAGCTTACTGTCCAGGACCATATTGAACAGAGCTAAATCGCGCGTTTTACCTTCCAGTTCAAGCCGGATTCGGATCCCCCAGATATGAGATATCTGAAGTGGTCTTTTTTGGCCGACGATACGGTCTTTGTTCCACGGTGATGTGTTCATACACTCAAACATCCTGCAATGTAGGAGATTTGAGTATGGTTGTCCCTTACGAACGAGGAGCAGAAGTTCGGAGTTGTTCTTATCACTGAAAAAAATGAAAGTCATCTGCACAAAATGTAATTTTAGTTCTGCGCCCAGCCGCAACTTTTTCTAGCTCAAATTTAGATTCCAATGTTGAAAACTTTGTACCAAGGATTTTTTCTGTTGAGGTAAGCTTGAATAGCTGACTTGTGTCCCGTTACCCCTTATTACATACAAGGATCGGAGGATGGCAGGGAAATATTCTGGGCAGAGCCCGGCTACGTTTATTTACAGGGCTAAACGGAACCATGTTTGTCACCTTCATGCCGCTCAGAGACATTAGTTTTGAAAAAATATCAAGAATTTTAAGAAATTCCCGATAAGTATTTTATACATCACAAGGATAAACATATGAAATGTAAGTTTCTCATCATCTGCTCTGTAATGGCAGTTGCTGTTCTCACAGGATGTACAAGTCAAAAAGTTACGAGTCATGAAGATCAAAATTTCTTAGTTGCTGATAAAGCAGCTCGTTATTGTACAAACTTGGTAGGCAGTGATGCTAAAAGCCATAACGGTAAAACTACACTGACGTCAATTTTTTGGCATAAAGGCCAGTATGTTCGAGCTGGAGACTCATTAAGTTCGCAAGAAGAGTTTCGAGCAATTCCTATGATGGAAGCAAGTGTAGTCGATCAGGGGAAACCAGGAAGTTACTGGAGAAATTGCATGTCAAAACAGGGAATTGTTATCGGATTTTAAAGTAAAATATTGGAAATAAATATGAGCATTGCCTAATATACCAAGTAACGTAGATTATCATTTTAAATGGTTTATTTTAATTAAGGAGCATTAAATGAATGAAAAAAGTGAATACTACGCAGAAGAATTTAAAAGTTTGCTGGTACGGCAAAATATTAAAATTCAACAAAATAATGCAGCACTAGACTTTGTTAAAAACGCATTTAACGCATTAAATACAACCATCCTGACTGCTGGGGAAAAATATCAATTCCATCCTACCCTTACAATTGAGACAAATTCTAAAGAGCTATATGTTACCAATAAAAAATCCAATTCATTTAAGTGCAATGTTGACTGCTTAACTATATCACATGGCGCCATTACTCTGCGTTTTTTTGAGAACACAATCAAGAATCATGAAGGGAATATGCTTTTTCACTTTGAGCCGCATGAGAATGGCAGCATTCCACAAAGCAAAACAAAATTTGATGAGAAATATATGTTTGAACATCATTCAAATACCAACGAATGGTTTTTATGTATCTGTGATGCTGAGGGTCAAATAAAGTCAGAAGAGAAGTTCGATGAAAATGGAATTTTAAGGGTTTTACATAATTTTTTCTTTAAAAAATTAAGCGATACTCCTTCATAGTTTCTAAGTAGCCTCTATTGAGAAAGCATTTAGAGTTTGAATCCCGATCTTGCCTACGCGCACGTCAAGTGCGCTTTTTTGATCTGAGTTTATTGGGGGGAGATATAGTGGGGTAGGTAGTTTCTACAAAGTAAGGATTTAATCTATCGTTAATCTTGGGTTTTATACGAGTACTCAATCAGGAAGAAAAGATAATAAGAGTCGCGATCAGTGGTAACGGTAAAAGGAACAGAGACTAAGGCCACACATTTAAGCGCATCCATAGTGAAAGGAGGCATTCTTTCAAAGTGGTCAGGAGATAAATCGGGGGGGGCGTGCAAGATCACATCCCCTTTAAATGCATATTTGATGGTTTTAGTAATGTCCGCTTCTGGCATCCGTAATTCTTCCCTATCAACAGCAAGCTACACGTACTACAACGGTGAGCCAGAGGTACTTTCGCATCTAACGGTTGATAAATAAGTACAGTGTCTGATAAAAAACCGATACTTTCTCTTCAAAACCATGTTCTAAGATAGTAAAAATGTCTTCTCGGGTCAGATTATGTTCTTTACGATTTTCCTGCAGCTTTTTCCAGTATGCTTTAGATTTTGCATTTTCTGGCGCGACATCCGGGAGATTATGCACCGCATTTTCTTCTTTGTACTTCCTGAATATTTCATCTTCAATATCATCGTAAGGACTGATAATGACGTCCGCGCGGTGACCGTATTGGGCTTTCGCATCACCGTCTAGAACGGCTATCGCATCTTTGGATGAGCAGATGAAACCGGTCGCTGCATTACGTTTCATCAAATCAACCACGTTGCTGCAGCCACCAATGTAAATGACCTTGACCCGGTTCTTTGTTGCCATAGTGGAGAGCTTAAGGTTGATATAATGTTCAAGTGTCATGTCTTCGGTGAAGATGAACTTGTCATACCCTTGGAACCCGAACATTTCCAGTTGAATAAAGCTGTAAGAGACCTGATTATGGCTGACCGCACCGTTTTCATTTTTCAGGTAGATGATTGGCGTGCCGTATTCATAGATGCTTTTCATGATGGCGAGAGAGTGAGTGGTAAAGAGTATTTTTATTTCCCTTTCGATGCAGATATTCCTGATCGCACTCATCAGTGAAACCTGCGCTGAGGAATCAAGGGATACGTCTATTTCATCTATGATGATAAGCCGACTTGAGGACGTTATCATCTTGAAAATACTGATAACAAAAAACTCTCCTGAGCTGAAGTAGTCTTCGCGTATATATCGGTTATTATCAAGCGGCAGAAAATAGTAGTTCACTCCCTTTATGTTCACGAGTTTCAGATTTTGAAACTTGTTTTCATCCCTGTAAACGGAATTGAGAAAAGCTATAAGTTCGTGTGCGTCTTCATAGTCTTTTTTTAAGTACTTCTCCCTCAACGTCATATCAATGCTACCCAAGGAGGGAAAATCTGAGAAACGTTTACCGTAAGGAATAGGCAGTTCGACGTTCAGAAACGCTTCATCTCGGAGAATATTCTTCGTATCAAGATCACCATCACTGTACCTAAAAGTATAGACGTCTTCGTTAATTTTAACGTCTATCTGCGTCTTTTCACTGATGCTAAACACTGACGACGTTTTACTGACGATGGCGGTGTCCTTGAGTAGGGCGAGCGCTTTAATAATGGAGGTTTTACCCACGCCATTCTTGCTTGTCATACAGATAAGTGGGTCGCGTGAAAAGTCAAAAGATACGCTAATTTCAGCCAGATGCTGCAACGCTCTGATATCTACACTAACGATCATTTCAGCAGTTCCTTGCCTCTGAGTAGCTTGCTAATTATGGCGTTCCCATATTTTTTACGTAGATGAAAAAGGTAGTCTCTGTCGATGTTGTTAATCTGACTCAGCACACCTGCGATTGACAGAATCGACGCTATTTCATCCATCCCGGTATAATCCACCAGTTTTTTTCTGTCAGTTTTGAGCAGATGCAGCTTCACTTCAATATCCGTCTTGGTTGCTTTGCTGACCGTCATTTTCCCGTCGTTAAGTATGCTTATTCCCAGAATCTTTCTTTCATACTTTTTCGTAATGAATTTTGTTTTTTTATGATTGATAGATAGTTTCAGGAATGCGTCAGATGACAGTATGGCCATGAGGTCGCCAGTGATCATGTTTTTATCCATTTCATCCTGCGATGAAATAATCAGATCATCCGAGTAACGACTGTAGATATAGCCGTTCTCGTTGCAATAGGCCTCAATAATATTGTCATAATCATAAAAACAGAAGTTACTGATTGAAGGCGAGCATGAAAATCCAACAGGTAGATGTTTATCGATAGTGCACAGGTAAACGATCCTCTCGATATTCTCTCTGACCTCTTCAGAGTCCACTGTTCGTATATTGGCACAGTATTTTGAAAGCGTGTGAGACACGGCTTCAGCGCTGATTGAGTGGAAAAATTTCGATATATCAGTTTTAAAGATAAATTCACTGTTGCAGTGCGGCCGGACGGCGTCAGTAATATTCACATCTTTCTGGTAAGAAAAAACGATATCTTTTCTCACAGGCATTTCGCTAAACACAAACCGAGAAAGAAAAGTATGAATAACTTTAAGCTTGTCGGAACACTGGTAAAGCTCAACCTTTTTTTTACTCAGGGGAATTAGGCTGACCTCGTCTTCCGTCCTGAGAGTATGGAAATCAGCGAAGTCTTTTTTGTTATTGAAGTAGGAATTAAAAACACTCTCCAGACTGTTATCCTTCATTCATCTTTTACCTATGTTTGATCTGATGCGGCCATCAGAAAGAGTTGACTGAAGCGCCTTAATGTACCCTTTAAATTATTAAGGCCCCCGATAATTGCTTAGCGGGGGCCTTAATAATTTACGAGACTATACTGCCTTTAGAGGCTTCCTGATTGACCGGAGATACTCCAAGGTCAGAAGCATGCTGTCATTATGACCACTTCCGCCTCCTTTATCAAGCCAGCCGTCCCTCGCAGTCTGCCTCCCCGTAGATAAACTGTGTGTCCACTTCGGGCTCCAAGCGGATAGTGAATCAACTCATCGTGCGTATGTATTTAAAAGGAGCTAGAAAGCTCTTCGCTTAATTTACCTTAATTTACTATGTATAGCTTTGTGTAACGGCTTTCATATTCCTTTTACTACACCTGCATGAATTCGGGAATAGGCATATCTGGCGGTTCCGCTAGAGCTTTACCAATGGCATTTAAGACGGGAATCAGGACATGGATGACATGGGAGTCTTTGGGAACTCCAAAAATAAAATCCTGGAACTCATAACGCTTATCAACAAAGTAGCTCTTAATGTCGTTAAAGAATTCCAGCAACTCAATTGGGGTGTTGATCGAGCTACTTGCCTGCAGAACCTCTTGTGTCACGCGTTCTTTCAGTTCGTCGCCAAGAGCGTTGAAAAGCAGTTGTAAGTTGTGCTTTTGATATTCTTCAGGAACGACCAAGCGTGAGTGCCAAAGAGTGACACGGTTTTCATCATCAAATTCAGCTTGAACAACTTGGTCATTTTCGATGATGCAATCGAACGGTGCTGAAACTCTTTTGACCAGGAATGCTTTAAAATAAAGTTCAATTGCAAAAGCTGCGTTGGTATAAATAACATTTCGCTTAACATCGTGTGCGTCCAGAGGGACTTTAGCAAGGCTAACCGCTATCTCGCGAAATGCGTTGGCTGTATCGGCAATTTGCTGCGGAAAAACATAGATTGTTGAGTCAAAACCAGGGTTTTCGTATTCTTTTTGCTTGCGTTTAGACATTGTGATTTCGCTCCGTGCGAATAAATTAATAGAATTAAGGCCTCATGATTGTATGTGGGAAATTTGTTCAAATCAGTCATGTTGGTCTTTATTGACCTACTCCCTGTTAATTAGCACACAGTAGCGTGCTCAATGTCCGCTTGGCACTAAGCCGACCACCAGCGCTGACTATACCCTGAATAGTAAATGTGTCTAATTAAGTATGAGCCGGTACAGATGATTAGCCTAAACTTTAAGCTCCTCATATGGATATGACCGGACCATTAAGTCCGGTTTTGTATTTACACTTCATCTCAATAGGTATCACCTCTAGTCGCATTATGCCAAGCGGTGTAAACTAGGATTTTACTTTATGAATCTAAACATGCTAAACAAAAGTAAATTCGACGAGAGCCTGGAGGCTCCGTACTACAAGTTGCAACGTGGTAAAAAACTAGGAAAGTTGTTAGTCGTATTTTCTAGCATGAAGATCCCAGCAGGGCGATTCACATTTGTGCGCTCGCTGGAAAAATTCCCCTATGATGTTCTGTATGTCAACGACATTAATAACGGCTGGTACCAGACCGGAATACCGGGATTAGGAACGTCAGTTGATGAGGCATGTACATCAATCAAGGAAATAGCTAAACAGATCAGAGCTAAGGATATTTTCACCTTGGGAAGCAGTATGGGAGGTTACGGCGCTCTGCTATTTGGTGCAAAACTTAACGCCCCCTCTCTTGCCTTCGATCCAGAAACGGTCCTCGACCTGCCTGACAGCCGATCAGCAAAAAACATGCCGCGTACCGCAACGCGACACTATAATGACCTTTTACCACTTTTGGAAAGCTCAGGTACACGTGCTCACATCT
Organism: Yersinia sp. FDAARGOS_228; assembly: GCF_002073315.2. NCBI lineage: Bacteria > Pseudomonadati > Pseudomonadota > Gammaproteobacteria > Enterobacterales > Yersiniaceae > Yersinia > Yersinia sp. FDAARGOS_228. Next base: position 2,918,077 of record NZ_CP020409.2, on the reverse strand, counting down.
ATGCTGGAGAAATGGACATCGTTGATCTGATCAGTGCTCAGCGCATGACTGTTCTGCCTCGCGTTTCAGTATCAACCATTGCCGACCAAGCCCACTCAACAGCAGCCCATCTGCATGAGGTTTATGGACTCAGCCAAGTTGCCACGACCTTTGTTAATGGCAAGCCAATGCCGGAACTTCCCAACCCAGGTGATCTTTGCAACTACCCTGCCGTTGTTCAGGCATTAGTCGCGTCCGATGAGGCCATACGCCAGAAAGACTACAAAAATGCGGTATCCATTCTTTCACCAATCACCTTCAAATCCGGTCGTGCTGGGGTGGCTTGGTATCGACTTGGGGTGGCCCAACTTTATGCAGGAGATCTGCATGGTGCTGTCAACTCTCAACGCGCGGCAGTTGGTAAATGCCCATCATTTGGTAAAGCCCATTTACAGCTAGGAATAAGCCTACGCCGGACAAAATTCCATGCCGAAGCAATTCAAGCGTTTGACAGGGCCTCGGAACTGCAACCTAGCATGGCTGCGGCACACTACCAGCGAGGGTTAACATTCCGCGACATGCAACTACACGATGATGCTGAGGATGCATTTTCATCAGCCTGGAAGCTAGAGCCAAATAATAAGGCCATAGTAGATGCGCTCGCTGCGGCGATTGAGACCTGTATCCAATCGCGCAAAGAGCGACTGCTTAATCTGCGCCGAACAATGGAGTCCGTCTAATGTAGGTTGGTATATTTTTATATCACTACTGTAATCAACAGCCATTAGTTTAAACCATCACCCTTATTCATTAAGTTTTTAAGTTAGATGTATAAGGGTACAGTTATGGATTACTGAGAGGGTAGTTTAGCTTCAATATCACTGAGTCGCTGAGCAAGTCCACGCATGATAAATCGGTCTAACTCTTGATCACGAAATTGCCAAAGATCTCCTGCAGGCTTAACCAGTCTAGATTCTCCCGTATCAATGACCGAACCATCTGGCATTTCTGTAAATATGTTCTCGTATACCGCATCCCATTTGTCGTGGCCAATAAATCCGTACTCAGTCCAGTCAAGCCCCTCATCTTCCATTACAGCTATCACAGCCTGTACTGTTGTCCCTGCCCGCTGGCGTTTTGATTCATCATCTAACCACGTCCAAAAACCTATCATCGAACCGATACGCTTTGCAGCATTAAGTTCAGCATCCGTCATTTGGCGCACAGGGCTTTTCAATCTAGCATCAGAACTGGATTGAGTTCCGCCAGCGAAGAAACCAATATTGAATCGAAGAGATGCTGACCCGAGGTTTATGCTTGCATCTGTTGAAGGTAGAACTGTTCCAGCAAATACCGCAGCGCCATTACAATGCAACCTTGCTGCGGTCTGTCCTGCAAGGTCAGAAGCTGTTCCAATCCATATGTGGTTCGTATCTGATAAACGCATAGCTGAGTTAGTGCCAGATGGGCTAAACCCAATGAATGATTGAGCTGTACCATTAGCAACGAATCCACCGAAGATTGAATAGTGATTCACAACTGGTGTAATAGTTGCGGCCCCTGAATAGCCAGTAACATCAATGAATCCACCAGATATGGCATTTACTGTAACCCCTTCTAGATTAGAGCTAGTAATATTAAGAGAGCCACTTAGTGAACAAATAACCCCACCACTATTTCGACAGTCACATGATGGCGCGCGAATTTCACTAGCTACATTATTTATAGCATGCCCAATATTATTTGTAAGAACAGACGTATTAGCTAAAACCTGAGCATTAATAACCTCAAGTCCATTTCCAAGACAGCCACGACCAGATGAATTGGTAATATTAAGCGAAGCTCCAGCCGCAGAAATATAAGCATGTCGGTGATTACCAAATGACTTTGACTGAGTAGCAAACGTGAATCCAGTATCTTGTGCAATAATCCCATCTATTAAGTTGCCTGATGCTATTGCGGCCTGACATTGAATTACTGCCGATGCGGATCCCCAACCGTTACGCGCAGAGTTTGATGATGCAGCACCGATGCCAACAACAATTGTTCCGCTTCTATTTGCATAAACATTAGAACCCGAGAACCCACTAATGCCCACAGTTGAACCTATATTTAAAACTCCACCATCCCTCGCAACAATACCAGTATTACCACCATCACCACCGAATACATCATAGTTAGAAGGGCCTCGAGAACCGTATGCTGTTGGTCGGCACGCTCCAACGATAGCTAAGCCATCGATCAATCCTAGAGAAAGAGAATTTTCTACTTGAAGTGCAGTTGGTCCTTTCTGGGCGTCAATAAACTGAACTACTGAACGTAGGATCTTTCCTGACAGCATCATCGCCCCAACAGGTGGAGCGGAGTGTAGCGACGTTATCCATGTAACCTCGTTACCTGCTACCGATGTTACTTCCCACACACCGAGATGATATTCAGCGGTATCAGCACCAGCCGCTGACTTAACAAGAAGGTACTGGCCAACCGTTGGAATAGGGCCGGATAAAGTTGCGGTGACCGTATGGTAATTGAGATTTTTAACTACGCCATCCCAATGTTTAACAGAGAACGTGCCAGCTACAACCGATGAAATTGATGTTGCTAAAAAATCATCTGTCTGCCCCAATATGCTGATGTTTTCCCCATCCACATGAGCACTAGGCAATGTTGCAGACTCAGTGTAAACACCAGAGGATACATTAATCGTGACGGTGACACCTGGAAACCTTCTATCACGTAAACTCATTAAGGCGCTTGATATCGATGGATAGTCAGCAGGAACGTTTATATTCAATGGCTCTTGCATTGGCATGACATCCGCAACAGTTCCTCCGCCCGGGCGTCCTATAAGTTCAGCACCAATATCCTCAGCAAGAGCTGATCGTAATGTTGCATCACCAACACTCAACCACGCACCAATCCCAACACCACCAGAGGTTTCAGGAGTAGACGCTACCGGGACAACTTTAGGGAATGATCCGTCCCAGCGGTAATATTCACCATTACTTTCCCAGCGTAATACCTGGCTAGAATTATCTAATGTTGCCCCATCTTCAAACGAGTCCATCGTGATAAAACCAAAAGCTTTAATGGCCCGCTCTATTAAATCCTTGAGACCTTCAATAGTTAAGTGGTCACGACCAAGTCGATCTGTATATTTAAGAACAAATGAGGTAACGAACTCATCAATTTTACCCGCATTGAATTTCAAATCACGTGGAGATTCACTTGGGACTGGATTTTGTGTCGGTGTAGTGGCCATATTTTTTCCATAAAAAAACCCAGCGCATTGGCTGGGTCTTATTGGTTAATGATATTAGTTATGAGATGACATACTCATGTATTTTGTCGCTATATTCTGCGAGTGTTAAAGATGTTGTCCCGTCTGTGTTTGGCGTTTTATCTGTTATTGTCCATTTCGTTAATTCAATTTCAGATTCATTAGCAATAAAAAATCGCGAAGATGATTGAGTTGCACATCCATCCCATATATTTAAACTTATTTCTGGAATTTCAGCAGTAAACCCAAAGTCTGTATCCTCTCTTTTCTGTGCAAGATACTTTCCTGTCGGATATCCCATACTGTCTGTTATTACGACGAATAATGGACTGGAAGAAAAATCGATTCTTTCATTGGTGTCAAAATCGTTACCATCGCGCTGTACGATATAGCCCTGCTGATGAAGCTCATCGTACATATCAGGAACCTGAACCATATCCCCAAGATTCACCCACTCCCCGTCAGACATCACAGTTGCTGTCATCGACATCCTTGAGTGGATCAACCGCCTCGCCTCCTTCGTGGCCCTATCTAAAGCCTGAAACCGATTCCTGACATATAACATGTCAATCTGCTTCCCTTTGACTGGGGTACCTTCCGTGACAACACCATCCACTATCTTCATGCGAACAAAGTCTTGTTTATTCGTTGTCGGGTTTCGATACTTAACAACAACACCGTCATAGGTACCTGGCAGTGATATATCGTAACTCAGCGAGTAATTATCTGGCCTCATGTTCGATGTGGTGAACACCGTAGCCGGGTAAATCTTTTTCTCATCACGCGTAAATGATAGAACGCCGCTATTTCCATAAGCCGTTACCGTAGCCGCATCGCAAATTATTTTTATGCGCTCGCCAAGCGATGCATCCTCATCGTCAAATGTGAAGTCAAAATAACCCAGTCTTGGGTCTGATAGGGAATCAGATATCTCATACAGTCCATCAATATCAATTGATGATGGATCCTGCCTGCCTACGACTATCCAGTTATGAAGAGCAATATCTGCAAAGCTACGACTTGGAGCCTCTGTATAATTAATGGTTTTTGTTATCCTGTCATAAGAAATGACGTGCCGATAAATCATCGCATTAAATTTTAGCTGCCGAGACTGAGTGGCATTTTTTGTGCCACGTATTTTTATCGTAATAATTGTGTCGTCAGGATATACAACGTTATTCCTGATATTTATCCCTTGTATAGACTCTACTACCAAACTATTTGAGTCTGAACTATTATCAGTGCGTTGAAATTTAATCGCATATCGTCCATATCCTGCTGCCGGTGTAATTTTAACGGTCTTATATTTACTGTCACTCTTTCCTGTCGAGTTGGTTACTGTGGTTTTGATAGTCTCTTCTGTTCCCGGTATTTGCACGTTATCATCATCAACTTTAACCCAGTCTATCTTTACATTCGCTGATGCATTATTGCCAAGGCTAGCTTTTAAATTAACCCACAATTGCTTTGAAGCTATTGGTGAGTACATCGGGCCAACGACAAGTGCCTCATTGTCATTAATGGTAAACAATGTTGTATTGACTACTGTACTAATAGGCAATTGGCTATAGTCAGATCCACTAAGCCCTGTGAATGTGAAATCGTAATAGAATATTGGCGATATCAGGTCGCCATTATCTGTTGTCTGTGCATCTGTGATATTTGCACTTAATGTAATATCCTTCGTCTCACTTCCCGATGCTGTAGGATAAGTTACATTCAAGATAATAGTTACTGCGTGTGGCTTATCCAGGTCATAAAAATAATCGAAGCCGCTATTTTTAACAATTTTGACTACCGCTTCATTACCTTCAATATTTCCTGAAACGATTATATTAGTGGTTGCTGTCTCTGCTGGGAAATCTGATGATTCGTTAGCGCCGGGTATCTCCTGCCCATCAACATCATCAAAAAGTATCGGTTCAATGATTTGTGGGATTGTTTCACCTGGTTGGTAAATTTGGTAAGACGAACCCGGCATTGAGCCAATATTAGATTCTGAGTACCTGATAGATGAAATGGTGTATTTCCCCAAGCCGAAATTCATCCATTGCGTCACATACTGGTCATTACTGATGTATTCAGTAAGCCCGGACTGAATAAGGTCGGGGAATGAGCGTATAAACCCAAAACTATCCGGCCTCGCTTCGCCGTTCCTTGCTGTATTCGTTTGGGCCTTAATGCTGTTATTCGTTGAGGTTTTGGAATTAACATCAGCAGCAAATGAAGCGGATGGAGTTTGAATTAAAAACCCAAGTATTTTCTTGGTAAACTTTATCGGGTTGAAGTGCTCCAGGGGGTTTAGTAGCGTTTTAAAAAGCCCCCCTTTTGGTTGGTCTATGATGGTTAATACGTCGTGCTCATCAAGCTGATATGAAATATCAAAATCATCATCGAGGATCACGCCGTTCAACAAAACTGATGCATCATGGAATAGGTTTACTTTATCAATCACTGACTGGATGCTATCACCAGTATTCGCAGATATAGTCTTGTTCGGCACGCCAGGTATTGCCGTAATTTTAACTTTCGGCATATTGATAAAACTCCAGTTTAGTATAAACCCGCTCAAAGACAGTCAGCCGGTCAAGCCGTGTAGCACTTGACTCTCCGCGACTATGAAGCACCTTATTACCGATGAGGATACCGACATGTACGGGCTTATTACCGTAATAGGCCACTACCATGCCGTCATCTACTACTGAACTGGACTGCACCCATCGCCTGATAACAATTGAGAAGCACTGACCAAATTCAGAGTTGTTTAGATAGTCATCAATAATAGGGATATCTATCTTCATGACGTGCTTGTAATAAAGGACAACCAAGCCCCAGCAATCGCATTCATCAAGCGTATAGGCACGGTTAACCCACGGAACGCCAATCATCCGGTTAATAAAGTCTGATTTATTCACGTTACTCTCGTTCGCAGATAAGGACGGCTGAGCGATTAGATGTTAATTAGTCCGGGGAAGTCGGTTGTATTGTAAGGTTTTCCGACATTGTTAATCATCGGATTTTTAAGCGCGATGGTAGCCGTTACGTCATTTTCATCCATCGATATATCTTTAACAAACAGTGACCAGGTACTGACCGCTGTTGTCATATCGATAGAGTCCCACTTTTGATATATGGCCGTAATGGGGATCATCCGTTGCGCCCCCGTCCAACCCTTAAGCCCCTGCTTGATGTCTTGAGCTACGCGACTTAACTTCACAGCGCATTGAATTATGGGGATATCGCTTTGTTCACTTTCAGATACTTCCATTCGGCTGGGTGAATAAACCTCCCCACCGAGCGTTTTTTGAAACATCTGGTCAGCAACAAGCCGGACCTGTTCAAATGCCGGATGTGTAAACTTAAGCGTTATATACATCACTCGGTTAGGCCGATGAGAAAGGTACTCTCTTAATCCTGGCATTATGGGCTCCGGGGTAATGTTTCTGTAACGATGACATCCAGCCAACTTCCCCACGGTGCCGGAAGCTCGATAATTATGTCATCAAGGTCATCATCAGCACTGATTATCTGCTTGGCAACCACGCTACCGGTCCACGTAAAAATGTTCCCACTTTGGTTAAACTGTGGGTAGCTAGTGAAGTGCAATACTTGCTCTTCAACGCCTGAATCGCCAGTACCGGTGGATACTTTTAGCCGAAACCAGCGATTACAGTTATCAAGGTAATTAGGGCTTCTTAGCCACTGGTAGAAAGCCCTATGCTGAGCAGCAGTGCAGATAAACGTAACCGAAAACGACGCCTTTAAATCATCGGTCAATTTCTGGAAGATTGGCGCGCCAACCGTTGGCTGGTCTGTCCTGAACCCCGTATCTTTGGTTATGTTCTTGCCAGATTTTTGCGCAAGTGGAAGCCAGTCAGGATATTCTGCAATCATCCGTTAGCCCTCCGTGATGCTGTGGTGTTTCTAGTGATTGACTGAGACATTGGGCCACCTTCCTCAAGGTCAGAAATGAACGCAGTTACAGTGAGATTGTTCCCGCTCATTGATGACTGGGCATCGAATGATTTTCTACCTGTGGATCGGTCGATAAACTGAATGGAGACGTTAGGAGCAGAACCGCTACCTTGCATATCCTTATTGCTGATTACTTTGCCATTGTCGCCTGGGATCATGTACTGCTTCCCGGTACCCGCTTGGTAAATCTCAGGCATACCTCCCTCACCGACTTGGTACATGCTGCCGGCGCTGACTGGACCACCATTCTTCCGTTTACCGGATAAGCTTCCACTTAACGCCATTGCTGCTACAACGGCACCGATACCGATAGCGGCGGCACCGCCAAACGACCCTATGGAAGCAACGATAGCTGCTGGAGTCCACGCTGTGGTTGTTGCTGCTGCTGAAGATACACTCGCTGCCGTGGTTGTCGCGGTTCCTGCTACGGCCGCTGCGGTTGTCGTGGCGGTGGCTGCAACTTGAGCTGTAGAGCCCGTAATTGCAGACTTAACCCACTCAATGCCCATCTGAACAAAACCGTTAATTAGGCTGTTAAGCGCATTGCTAGCAAGAGAACGCATCGCCTCCTCTGCCGTCATGCTTTGGGTAATGATGCCGGTGAACACGTTTGATGCATTACCAGCTAGCGAATCAAATGCTGCTGCCAGAGACTCATTCCCTACGCTTTGATTACGGAATACTTCCCATTGGGCCGCTATCCTTGCCTGCTCATACTGGGTATTTGCAGCATTCATTAACGCCAACCCATTAGCTGTTATGACCCCTTTCTGTGTCTCAAACTGTTGAATAAGAGCTAATTTCTTCGCGTGTTCATTTGCCAGTGCCTGAACCGGGTCCACTAATCCGCTTAATTCTTGCTGTGGTGTTACTGCTTTGGCAGCCGTCGCCTCTGCAATCGTTTTTTGATAATCAACTGCGATTTGCGCCTTTCTGGCCTGAGCCTGCTCGAAAGTTATCAGCTCTGCTTTTAGCATTCTGTCGGTTTGATCTAAGTCGTCTTTGCGTTTTAAATCAGCGGCTGCATAGTAATTTATGTCACTTGCGGCCTTACGATCATTAATGCGCTGCTTGATATCAAACTCTTGGCCCGCTAAATCTTGGGCCTCTTTTATTTGCGCCGCTGTAGCATCTTTACCTAGCTTGGATACCGCGTCGGCCTGCGCTGCTTCACGATAACGGCGCTGCTCGGTAAGTATCAGTGCTTCAGTTCCAGATTGTAATTCTTGAAGTTGCTTAACTCGTCGAGCGTTCTCTGCTGTTGCTTTATTCTCTTCCTTCGCTGCTGCTGCCGTTTCCTTTTTGGTATTCTTTTTAGCTTCACCTAAGTTGTATTCTTCAATAGCTAAATCTTGGGTTCGCTGAATTACTCTATCATCAGTTTCCCCGGAATCTTCAGCAGCATACTGCGCTTGCAGTTTAGCCTTTTCTACCCCCTCCGCTTTCGCTAAAGCAACTCGACGCTCGGCGGCTTTAATCAGAACTTTCGACTTATCACTTAATGGTTTCATTAAGTTAATTTGCCCGTTATAACCAGATACAGCATCAGTGGATAAACTAAATGCATGTGCAACAGCATTCTGAACGCCAGCCAGCACCCCGCCACGACTAATGGCAGAATCTGTAGCTGTAATGTTATTTTGCATGGTGACTAGATATTGCTGAGTGATGATATCTAGGTTTTTTTGAGTGCCAGATAACTGACCTTTGGCGTTTTCAAGTTCTGCCGATTTTATTGCTACAGCATTTTCAGCTTCAGCAACTCGGCCCAATACTTTTGAATATTCTTCAGTCCCTGTATCGCCAATAGCATCAAGCGCGTTTCTACGCGCCAATTGTACTGATAATGAATCGTTCAGCTTTTTCAGCTCACCGTCTAGTTCACTGACAGCATCTTTCTGTGTCTCTATTGATTTAGCAGCCTCAGCCATAGTGCCGCGCAATTGCGTAGCACTCATCTGATTCATCTTTTCAATAACACCATCTAATGAATTGGCAAATTTAACCGCTTCTGCTTTTGCTTCTTCTGTTTTTTGATACCAATAGTAGATAGCTGCTGCCGCAAGCATTATGACTCCACCAGGGCCACCTAATAGTGAATAGACAGAACTAAGCGCACTAATGGCTACTTGTTTAGCTCTAGCCGCTACCGTTGCCGCTGCGGTGGCTAGTGTGAATCTTTCTGTAGCAACCACAACCGCATTTGTAGTTACCGCTTGCTTAGCCTCTGCTGTAGATGCCGCAATTGCCGCCGCAGCCCTATTAGCCTGCGCCGCCGTTAATGCATCATCAGCCATTATCAAACGCTCTACAGCACCTTGTCTTTTAGCATCTAGTGTCATTTGCTCTGCGGCTAATTTTGCCTCTAACGCGCCGCGAGACTTAATTGATGCCTGTAAATAATCTTCTGCAACAGCCCTTGCTTCTGCCGTTGTGGCTGACTTGATATTCGCTCTTGAACTGGCCTCGACAGATTTAACGTACTCAATCTCTGTCATAGTTTGTGCGATGGTTTTTTCACTGAGCAAAATGGTGGCATTGCCACGCTCAACAGCCGTTTCCATTGCTGTGACGTTGGCTTTCGCGGTGGCGACGGCAGCATCGGCAGCAGCTAAATCACTCTTGGCCTTTGCTGATGCTGATGCGGTGGACTTATCCTCTGCATCGGCTCTAAAAAGCACATCTTTAGCGAGTTCAAGCTCAGATACTGCCGCTTTTGAATTAGCGGAAACTTTATCAATAACAACCTTTGATGAATTACCAATTGAATTTAAATACTTGCCCAACATAACTGATGCGGCAAATCCAAGAGCAACAGTAACAGCATCTAAGTTCTCACTCAGTGTCACAAGCACACCATTAAATACCGATACTGATGATTTAACTGTTGCTGATTCACCAACAAACTTTGTGACGTTATTGGTTGCAATCTGCATTGATTGCCCAATTGTTGCTGTTGTCTTGGCAAACTCAGCCTCTATTGTTGGGGCCATCTGCTTAAATGCGGTGATCAGGACATCAGTTGTTAACTTGCCCTCTGCCGCCATTGCCCGTAGCTGACCAGTCCCAACACCAAGAGAATCTGCAAGCCCTTTCATTAATGCCGGGGCTTGCTCGCTCATTGAGTTAAACTCTTGCCCTCGCAATACGCCTAACGCTAAGGCTTGCGATAACTGCACCAATGCACCCGCTGATTCTGAAGCTGTCGCACCAGAGATTGTCATTGCTTTGGATATGGTGGTTGTAATATCACCTAACTCAGCACCACTCATGCCAGTGCTTCTCATTGCGCGTTCTAATCGAGAATAAAGGGTTGCGATGCTATCAAGGCTTGAGCGGCTGTTCTGCGCAATATCAAAAACACGGTTATTAACCTCAGCAAGGGTCTCGCCTGTTTTTATTGCGTTAACCAGTCTGTTATTGAGTACCGTCCATGACTCTGCGTAATCAGCGATAGCTTTGACAGATAATGCGGTAGTTAATGCGCCAGCGACTTTGCTTAATGAAAAAAATGATTTTTCGGTATTATTGGCTGATTTAGATGTTGAATCGAAATTTCGCTCCAGTTTATCAAGCCGTCCACTTACCTGCTGCTGAGCTAATATTAGTTGCCCGACTTCCATCTGAACCTGATAGACAATACTCCCTACATCTTTTTCATCAGCCATTTTTTGCTAGCCTCGCATCTTCTTCAGCAATTAAACGTTCCTGGAGGCGGTCATCAGCATCCATTATTTCATCGTATTCTTCGCGGGTGAAACCTTTCTCTTCTGGATATTTAGCCTTGAGTAATAACTGAAACTCGGTCATCGTTAACTGTTCGGCTTCGGCGCGTGACATATTGAAATGAATCCTTGCTGAGTTGATGTAGTCCATTGCATTAAACTCAGAGCTGTAATCATTCTTGCTTTCATTTTTTTGCAGCTTTCTTATTTTCGCTTTGCCGATTACACCATGCTCAATTAATTCTCTGGCAATAATGATTATTTTTTCTTTTGACATCTTACCGGGACGATAAACAATACAATTACGCCAGCCTTTGAATTCACCAATAAGCTCGGTTAATGACTGTTCACAACATGCTTCCATAACCTGAATTGCAAATGAAATAATATGATTAGTGCATTTATTAATGGCGATCTTTGGCATTAAGAATACAGGTAAGTTAGCGTTCATGGCTGGAGCTAATACCTGATTTAATTCAGAGCCGTTAAGCACTGCATATATCTCTACAATTTCAGTCGCTGTTCCAATCTTTGTCATATTCTTTAATGACGGTAAAAAGAAGTAATCACGCTGATGCTCTGTGTCGGACAGGAGCATTTCGCCAATATCAAGCATCGGTGTCATTGGGAATCCTGAGATTTAGGTAATAAAAAACACGCACTCGGCGGGTCTAATTCTGCATCTGCGGCATTACTTCGGCTTCTTATAGTTAGTTTATGAATAATCATCATCAAGAGCACCGATAAGATGCTCTTTGTGATAATTACGCGGTAATAGTGATATTGCTTGAGGCGGTTTTAGCACCGTCATTCGTGGTGAATGTGATGGTAGCCGCGCCGACTGCAACGCGGGTGACCAAACCAGTTGAGCTAACCGTTGCTTTGGTGGCATCAGAGGTTGTCCATACGCCAGTTTTGTCGGTAGCGTCCGCAGGCAGGACGGTAGCGGTAAGTTGAACTGTTGCAGCGACCGCGCCGGTACTGGTTGCCGGAGCTACAGTTACACTAGCAACCGGAATCGTCGAGCCATCAACGAAAGTGACAGAATCCGCATCAGCAACTTTCCATTCACCGGAGTAAGTGGCGAAGTCAGAAGAGCCGAAATCTGAACTCCATGACGTGGTATTAAAGTAACCCTGAATATAAGTGCCATCATCCACGCCGAGGAAATCAAAGCGAACCCAAATCCCCGGCTGACGCCCTGCCTGCACCTCAGTGAACAGGTATTTAGACATATTTACCGGGCCAATCTCAGTTGTTTTAGCCCGTTTGCGCCACTCACCTTCACCTGAAATGGTCAAATCCATATTAGTGACTAGGTTCTCAACTAGCCCCTTAGAATCATCTGCATCTGAAGAGATGGTATTCATTGAGTAGTCGAGGCCCTTGGTAGTCAGCGCACCCATGCGCTTCCAATCAGCCGCTAATGGTGGTGTTTCTGGGCAGCCAAACGCCATCCGTAAAACGGCGACGCGACCAACCAGTTTGCCGTAATCATTTTGGCAACCTTGCATATTTTTTACCTCTATTAGTTCGGCTTAGTCGCCGTATTTAATTGCGAATTGAAGTCTGTAAACCAGACGTCCTTCAGTGGTGGTAACGGGTGATGGGATACTGCCGAGGTTTTCAATGTAGCCAATGCAGTCATTTGGATTCGGATTTGCCTGTACGTGCGTGATTATTGCCTGTGCTGCGCTATCCGCTGCTTCATCCTCATTAACCGCGCCAATTACATCAACCAGGACGTAATACTCACTACCAAGGTCGTTACGAATTGAGCTACCGCCATTGGGCCGAAAAACAATGAATTGTTCAGTCAGCTTGCCAGTGTCACGCCATTTGAGCATTTGAGTAGTGAAGCCAGTAGTTAACCCAGCATCTACAAAGTAATCTCGGACGCGTTTGTGCATTGATGGAGTCATAGCTTCATTTCCTCCATAATCGCCTTTTCAATGGCTTGTTTACTATCCGCGAAACCTTTCGTAAGAAACTCTTTCTCAGCCGTGGCCCTGCGGAACGTTTGTTTAACATTCAGGTCATGAACATACATGGCGTAATTTGCCGAGTACCCCACACGCCCGGTCAGTCTGGTGCCGTTCACGCTGATATCACGAAACTGAGAGTTGATAAGGGTTGATGTATCGATGGGGGTATAGAGTGCAGCTTGTGACGCTCCGATAATTAATGCCTTGGTGATTGCCCTGACAGCTTTCCGGCCTTGAATATCGCCTATCAGCCTTTCCAGATTGGCCTTTGCCTCTCTAATGCCTTTAACCTTCGCACCCATATCAGACTCCCGTAATAATTGCGTAGTCGTCTGCAATACGCTCGAATGTGTCAGCGTAACGAATGATATGCCTCACCTCATCAGCGCCATCCACCTTGGTTGGGTCAGTAGCGACAGAGTCGCCAATCAGGATGTAGTCACCCCGCTCAGCTTCGGCATACTCAGTCCAATGCGTGTTTTTGATAACGAGCTCTAGACCAATTCCGCCCAGCTTCGCCGTAGCATCACCGCCGTAATCACACATGATCTGAATGGGAGACAACCAAGCCTGTTTGCCATAATCGTCTGGCTTCCCGCTCTTTTTCCATAACGTAGCGGTTGCCGTATAGCTCCAGTTAGCGGCGGCACTCATAAGTGGTACTGCTCAAATTGGTACGGCTCGCACTCTTTACAGCTAACGACTGTGAATCCTGAAAGCTGTTTGTCATCGCCATAAATTGCCGCAAGATATCCAGTGCCAGGCGCTGCCAATCCATTAAGTATTCCAATGGCGCCTACTGTTAAAACTCCGTGAGAGTCCCGAGCTAACATAATCGGACAGTCTGATGATGCCATGACTTCATTAACAATGACTCGGTTCGAAATAATAGATTCAACAGCTACTGGGTCAGACTTGAACATCATATTCATCAAGTCAGCGAGTTTTTTTGCATCAACCATCAATTTCCCCTTACCGTCATAAATAGCCCGACCGGATTACCAACAGTAATTGGAAGCCCGCTAGTGCATCCAGACACATCCATAGCCGTTAATGAATCACGAAGCTGTGTCAGCCCTGCCTCGCCATATTCAAATGAACGTGACGCTCCTGATGGCGCTGATTGCGACTTAATCTTCCTGGCACCAGACGAGGCAGCCATTAGCGCTATTGCATACAGCTTGATTAATTGCTGAATACAATCGTCATAGCCTGCCTCATCTAAGCAAGTATCGATTTTATCCACCTGGCAGATGATCAGATTCAGCACAACCTCCGGGATGGAATAGCCCAGTTCTGCCAGAAGAGATTTAACATCTGCGGGAGTGATCTGGGCTGCCATTGTTATTTCCCTTTTGTAGTTGCTGCTTTCAACGCGGCTTCAGCGGTATTTGCCCGATTTGTTTCGCTGGCCAGTTCATCGTCCTTTGCTTTCAACGCGGCTTCGGCGGCAACGAGTGCCGCTTTAAGTTCGTCAATTTCAGGGGATGGCGTGGCAACCTCAAATTCACGGTTATCAGTAAATAAGCGGACATGAGAAACCAAAGAGGGATGCAGTTTTTGTAGTTCAACCACATCCCCCTCTTTCTGGCCAGCAATCCAAGGCCGAGTGATTACATACTTTTCCATTCCCATCTCCTTAACTCATGTCAGCAGCATAGAACACGCCACCACGACCGTTAACGTCAGCCTTGATTTGAATACCCATCAACGCCCAGATCATGAAGTCGTAGTTTGCGTTTGGCATCAAGCGCGGCACTGCAACAGTTGATACCGGCGCACCAACTAACGGGCTGATGTATTCGCGATTCTTTACGTAACCGAAGAATTCGTTACCCTTCATTTTGAATGTAGAGCGGAAAGCTTTAATGCGGGAGAAGCGCAGAATTTCCTCACGCAGAGTGCCTTCTTTATAGTTACCAGATTGAGACAATGGCGCATCCAGACGGCGGCGAATCTCTGGGGAAATCCACAACACATCAACAGCATCGATGTAGTTGTCATCCAGAATTTTTGCGAAGTCCTGGTTAAAGAACGCGATGATCTGGTCATTAGTTGCGGCAACCAGATTGATGTTGGCACCTGAAGCACCTAAATCGATTTTCTTGGTGTTACGGTGGTTACGGATACCCTGACCAACATAGCTGCCAGCCTTGGCACGTGATGAACCATCCAGCATATAGTCGGCAATATGACTGAACACCTTCACCATCTTGCGAGCCTGAGACTCGACAACTAAATCGATGTTTTCAGACTTGAGTCCAGTCCAGTGACGCCAGTTCACACCGAAACCAGCAGTAAAGGCAGGAACCGGATCGCCATCAGTGTCAAAATCGATATGGTCTTTGTACACAGGCGGCTGGGCATCCATAGAGATGGTTACTTCATCAGAGATATCCTGACCAACGGTGTACAGTTTCGCAGTTTTGCCAGGGTTAATCGGCGTTCCGATTGATTGCAGGTCAGTTAAGAACTCGCGGCCCTGGTCATTGTCGCGGATCTGGATAATTTGGTTATCCACTTCCTGCCAGAAGTCACGCGTCAGAATGCCCGCGGCATTTTTAACGTAAGCTTCGCTGTTCTGCATGCCGCCTTGGATCAGACCTTCAGTAATGTTGGCCTGTGCGTTTGCAGCAATGCGGCGTTCTTCTTGCAGCGCCCGGTACTGCGCCATATATGCGGCATTGTTGAAATGCCCATCTGCGTGGTTAAAAACTAACATTCATATCTCCTTAAGCAGCGCGAACGATGACGAGTTCAGCGGAAGCGCCAACGGTAAACTTCTCTTTCGAGTAAGCTACAATGTGATCGGTACCCACAACGCCAATGCGCAGAACACCAGTCGCGTCAACAGCCAAAGGAGTATCGACATTCAACGCGGCTGCTGCTTTCACCAGCATTGCAAACGATCGACCAGTCTCGAAATAGTTGCCCACTCCAATATCACCAATCGCTACAGTTTCGGTCACTCGCTTACCTTGCAGATAATCAACGCCGATAGCATAAAGCTGGACACCCTCACCCGCGCCAGCAGTGACAAACTTGTCGAACTTGTCATCTGAACCGATAAAAGCCAAGCTGCCCGGCAATACTGCAACCTTCATTTGGCGGTTTTCTGTTTCTGCCGCGCCATCAATGTTAATGCGGTTATATCGAGCCATTTACGCCACCTTCCCCGGAAGGTAATCAGCCATATCGTCCTGTGCGTCACCATGGTTAAACGCACCATTTAGCCCAATAGTTGATTGGGTTTGAGCAAATAAACCATCCAGCGCTTCACCCGCTAGCGTATTAACTGCAGCATCTTCAAGCTTGAATTTAGCCTTCACTGCTGCTCGCTTGGTCGCCAGTTCTTTATCAGCATTGGCTGCTAACTGAGTTTTTAACCCGGAAAGCTCGTCGCTCAAGGGCTTTACTGCTGCATTTACTGCGGCAGTAATGGCATCAGTGTTGACGGTGGTGTCAGCAGGCTTAGCCATCAGTTGGTTGTAAGCATCCAGCAGCTCGGCCTCAGTTTTGCCGTCAGTCGGCTTTCCAGCAGCTTTCAGCGCATTGGTAATCATGTCTTTCATTGGATTTAATTCTCCGTTGGTTTTAACTTCGTCGTACTCGACTTTTTTAATGACTTCGGTTGGTTCGCCAACGAGTTGCGCTGTCTGCGACTCATCGATTAGGTAGGATTGTTTAAACTTCTTGGGGCCATCTTCATAGATGAAATAATTGGGGTAAATGGACTCAATCCAGCGGCGAATATTGAAATCACCGCCAGCATTCAGCGCATTGCTAATGGCTTCGTATATTTCACTGTGGGACAGTTGCGAGTTAGTACTGAAATGAAACAGAACCTTGTTAAACCAGCCTTCGCGGGTGCAATCGGAAGAATCAGCCAGGCTTACCGTTTCAATCTGAAGCTCTTCACCAGCAGCATTAACAAAAATCCCCACCCCCTCCCGCGGCGTTCCGGCTGGCGTCTCATGCAATAGAATTGCGCAGTGGTCATAGGCATGGTTACGGGCAATCCAGTTGTATTTTTTACCCTTCGATACTCCCTTTCCTGCTGAACGATTCAGATTCAGCCCGGTTGATACGCCGACTGGCTCAACCTCTTTCCCCGCTTTCATGTCGTCTAGTCGGTTAACGACCTCTTTACCCTTATCCGTAGCTTCGGCATAACGGCGGTTAACGCACATATCCATCAGTACGCGATCGCCGTCTTTACGAACGTTGCGAGCAAAAGCACCGATGTGATATTCGTTCACAGCCCGCACGTTACTCGCGCTGACGTATTGGCCCTCAATTTTCGGGTGCCCATACGGCATGGGTTTACCTTCAAGGCTCTGGTAGCCTTTGGAAATCTCGTCTGCCGGGTACAGTCCGCCATTGAGCACGATATCGTCGATAACCGGACAGACGTCCTTCACAACGATGTGCTCAACGCCATCAATGATTTCAGAAGTGATGTTTGAAGCGGAGTTGATGACCGACAGCACGTTTACGCAGATGCGTGACATGCTGTGTCCTCTTTGGTGGATTTCAGGCAATAAAAAACCCTCCGA
The DNA here is from genome assembly GCF_002073315.2 of Yersinia sp. FDAARGOS_228. NCBI lineage: Bacteria > Pseudomonadati > Pseudomonadota > Gammaproteobacteria > Enterobacterales > Yersiniaceae > Yersinia > Yersinia sp. FDAARGOS_228. The sequence continues at coordinate 2,900,577 of NZ_CP020409.2, read as the reverse complement.
AGAGGGTTAGATTTTTTTGATATCAAGACTGAACATTGAATTCACTTCTGATGTGAGGCAAGGATTAGCTAAATCCCTTATATCTCCAACATCAAATGTATATGGTGTCGGCTCTGCCCCCCCCCTATCCAAACACAATCGAAATTCACTTTGGTGCTCGTAATCGCTTTGTTTATGGAATACTGGTTCATGCTCATTCAGTAGTGGGAGAGTTTTCGATTTGTCATAGTACTTAACTTTATCTGCAAAAAAGGAAGACGCTTTATCTGCAGAAATGAGAGCCTGTGCTGCGCTTCTTATCCTTTCAAGAAACCGAGGCAAATTAGGTATGACAACAGCATATTCCCCTAAGCCTATTGCTTCTTCTGGAAGATGGAAATACCCATTAAGAAGCTCAACTTCCTCGTCGGTGACCCCCTCACTAATGTCTATTCCATGTGAATGAAGCAATGTTAGGCAAAGAACATTGTAATTATCATGAACATTTGACCTTATGACAATTGGGGCGGCAATGTCTTTTCCTGGAATGGTGAATTCGTCCATTCCTGGTGGTTTAAAGGTAATGCTTAGTTCATGAGGTTGTAGCCATGCCCTTACGGCTTCATTCTTATCGCCTATATTGTTTACAGTTTCTTCTTCGTAGTTTTTAAAAAAACTGATGGGATTCATATAGAATTTACCATCTAGAAAATCGTCACGATATTTTTCTTGCGAGAACACTTTTACCAGAAAACCAAATTCCTGTGCCATGACAGACTCCTTTTCAAGAAGCCTTCATCTTATGACCTATTGGATAATTTGCCAATTTCTCCTCTCTTCAGCCAGCCTATCACTCAATCCCTCATTAACAATCTCACCTTTATCATTCAAGATGGCCGGTATCTGAGAGCAGTAGCAGTGGTATTTATTGCCGTTGATGCTGTACCACTCTCTAACCTCTTCTACAGTCCTGACTTTGCCATGCCAAAATGCGTGAGTTTGTCGAGTAGTTGGCTTTAGTGCTGAAAGATGCAGCAGGCCAGTGTTTAGGCCTAGTCTTTCCTTTGCCCATGTGGTCTCACTCCACTGCGCCTCTCTTAAAGCACCTACCTGTTCAGTCTGAGCAATGTTCTCAGCTTTACCCATCGATACATCAAGACGTTTGCTGATTATGCTGGCAGTCTCTCGCGGGTTAATTCCACGCCCTATAGCATCAGCCAGAACGTTAGCTAAATCAGCGCGAGTGGCATCAGATAGCCCTTCCCAGTCGCTATATACGGGCACGTATGCCATTTGTATCTGATTAAGGTAAGGTGCACTAAACAGCAATTGAGATAACGTGGTTTGCGAGGCATATACGGGTGACTGTGCCGCAAGGTTTGTGTAGGCATTTAATGTGCCGCGTTCAAATTCAGATGAGACATATGACATGGCCCAAATATTCTGACTATTCCCCTCAAGCAGATAATCGTCGAGTATCGTCTGCACAATCTCCAGCAGTGCTGCCAATCGCCTTGCGTCCATGTCGTAGATAAACTCTCCGGCATTGACGTAATAAAGCGATGGCAGCTCATCTGCTGCGTTATTGCAGATAATGGCGCTTGATTGAGAGTTATTGGTTTGAATGGTACCGGTTAGATAAATATCGAATTGCTGTCTGAGCGCTACTTTGATGTCGTAATACCGCTGGGCGATATCACTGCGCATCTTATTTACCTGGCGGCTGCTTTGAGTTGGGTCCGCTTTGTTTCTTGGTATCACCGGCAGGCCCGGACGTTTGTTTATCATCGGTCAGCGGGTCTCCTGTGGGTCGCGGTGGTAACTCTATCTCGTACTCTGGCAAAGTTGGTAACTCAGCGGCGGCCCGGATTTCGTTCTCTTTAATAGCTGAACGCCCAAATGCGTTTTGTGTCTTAACCGCTACATCAGCCATCTTGTCAGCATCAGCAATTTTCGCTGCCTTGCTGGGTGCGAGTAAGTCAGACCATGAGATTGTAATCTCGCCCGTTGGTGGCTCATCAATAATGCCGATAGTCCAGAAACGAGTAAGCACGGTTTCAATTAAGTCAGACAGGAAGCCATTACGCCGTGACATGCGGGTTTTGGCCCAGTCTTTCGCATCCTCAGCCGAGGCTCGTTCACCTGTTTGCATACCCATTAATACCTTGAAAGGCATGGGTAGGGTTGAGCAGAATTCATTAACAAGGGTACGCCACGTTGGCTCAGGATCGGCAACAGTCACAGCCAGAACTGTAGCCTTACCCGCTTGCATAAATGAGGCGCTGTCAGTGCTGTCATTTAGTCTCTTAACTTGTTCATCTAGCGCATCAGGAAGCCCGTCAAGATTTGTACCTAGTGCCTTCGCTAACTTATTAAAATCGACTTCTTTATCGAATTCGTAATTTAACTGACGGCTGGCGTTCTTCAGGAAGCCCTCAGCGGCCCCGCCAGATGTCTTTTCGATATCAAGTAGCTTATTGAAACCAGCTCTTAGTAGTGGAACTCCAGAGGTTAGCGTCCCATCCTCGGAACCTTCAGCCAAGATGATAACGCGATCAGGGTGAATATTGACTTGTCGAGATGGCGCGCCGCTATGCTGTCCTTCAACCGGTAATTCGGTATAGGAGTACATTTTAGGCTGACCGTAATTCTCACTAAGCGGGTCAGTATCCCAGCCAGAAACATCAAGCTGCGACTCCCATACGGGAATTAGCCTAACGAGTGCTTTCTCCTTGAGCGATCCGATGGTGGTTGCCACTATCGGTTCAGACCATTGAGCGTTATCGCGTAGCTGAATCAACAGGGCCGAATAGCGCCCAACAAGATTACGCCGGTCAGCATCTTTAATTTGCTTCCAGCAGCGCTTGAGTAGTTTCTTAGTTGCTTTATCCCATGGTGTTTCCCCCTTGGAATCTTGCGATTTTTCACCATCAAACACTTCGGGGTAATCTTCCCAGCAGCCTTCAACCATCCTCTTTATTGCTGCCCCAGCCACTGCATTCCGCTCATAGGCGTTGTAATACTCATCAAAAGTCAGGTTCTCTGGATACCCAAACTCCTGATATATCCGAGTTCGCTTAGTATTTCCTGACTTACCGAAACTGAGGTTCATCATTCGGGCGCGTTCAATCGCAAGGCTGTTTACCGCCATGGATAACGCTTTAATATCGATATTATTGCTCACGTCATCCCCCGTCAGCGCTTACGCACCAACATGCCTTGAATGGATAATTTGTTTTTCATTGCCACAGCAAAATAACGGAAACCGTCACCGGCATGTGATGTATGGTCATGAAGTGGCTTATCTTTCCAGCAGCCGCGCTTGTCATCCCACTCTTTACGGTAGCCTTCCAGATGAGTAATGCCTTCAGCACATTTCTCTTCATCAAAAACGCAAAGTGGCAATATTTCGCGAGCAGACTCAATGCCCGAATCAATGCTCAACTTCGGTACAACATTGAATTCGATACTGTAGGTTTCACCATCTACCTCATATCCTTCCGACGCTAACTGCCTGCGGGTCTTGCCATCACCAGAAAACTCACGGTTATCGATATCATGTGGTGCCCAGTGTTCACCGTATTCATAACCCCGCTCTTTCAGTACCTTCATGTAATGCCTAAGCCCTTCGCCGCTATTCTCGTAGTAGTCAATGATGTGATATTCGCTACCAACCTCGCGGACAAACCAAATTACCGTCGAATCCCCAACGCCTAAATCCCAGTATGTGTGAACCGGTAAGTGTGAGTTATCAGGTAATTTGCAGATCCGCTTATTGGTATAGAGCCAGCGGAATTGTTTGGCGTAGTAAGCGCCTTCGACTGATTGCTGGAATGCTTCGGCGGGGATGGTTGGATATTCCCGCTTCATATCATCGCCGAGCGTCTTTTCTTTGGCGTAGTACCAGGCTTTCTGGCGCTCGTTCAGTTGAACGCCGTGCTTAGCTTCCATCTCGGCAAAGTAATCAACCAGGCGCGGAGGTAAAGCCTCAACTGGGTCGATTGCGTACTGCGGATTCTTCCACCAGGAGAAGAAAAAGAACTTCCAGTCAAGCGGGGATAATTTCTTACCCTGCAACTGAGCTTTCTCAGCCGTCTGGCAGTAATCGAAAAAGTAACCAGCACGGCCTTCAGCAGTGCTTTCTATCGTGGCAAAACATCCAGTCGATACCGCCTCAAACGCACCAGTGACAATCTCACGTGCCTTATCGGGATACTTTGCGCATATCTTGCCGAACTCAGAAACGTGCAGGTAACGCAGCGTACCGCCACGAAATGAGGTGCTGACGTAGAGTGAACCGCCTTTGTTAAATACCAACTCGCCAGCGGAATCATTATTTGACGGATTTGCTGCTTTGATTTCATCGGGCAACTTGTCGTAGGCGTATTTTACCTTTTCGCGAAACAGCCGCCTGGCGTCATTCAGTGTGTGGGCAATCAAGGCGCATTTAGCAGACTCAAACAGCGCGGCATCCAACTGAATAATGCAAACCTCAGTAGTGAAGCCAAGCTGACGAGCTTTAAGAATGATATTGCGAGTGTGTATACCTTCGAAGTATTCGCGCTGTTCAGGGGTCATCCTGAAGCGGATTGGCTTACCTTCTTTGTCGGTGATCCAGTAAAGGTTATTCAGCCGCCAGTCTTTATCTGCAAGCAGCTTGAGGTGCTCAGGTTTCATTAAGCCCCCTGAGACAATGAATCCATTAGGTCGGAGAGTTTACTAACAACGTTGTCGCCTTTATCTTCGCCGATATCGTAGGCTTGGCGCTCAAGGCCAATAAGGTTCTTCATAGCGTCGCTGAGTGCCTTAACTGCTTTGACTCGCTCAGGTAATGCGATTATCGACTGATAAACTTCATTTAGTCGGTCGCGTCCATTCTCATCTGGCTGGAGCATCAGTTCGCCTAACTTGCGAAGAGCCTCAATATCCGCACACTCAGCACCCAACTCATCAAATAGGGCGTTGGTTATCTCTCTGGCTCGCCGGATGTCACCACGATGCTCCATACGGACGTTAGCAATGACCTCGGCGTTTGCCTCAATCAGTATCCGCTCAGATAAAGCCTTTTCGGTGGATACCTGCGTGGATACCTCGCGTTTGGATACCAGCGCATCAGCCTTGGCTTTTATCTTTGCCTTGAGGTCTCGCTCCCATCCGTCGCGTTTTGCTCGCTTGTTAATAGCGCCGTGAGTGATGCCATGTTGTGATGCTATTTCTCGGATAGACATCAATCCAGCTCGGTACGCCGATTCGATGGCCTCCCAATCTGGTTTGGTCATTTTTAGAGTTTCCTGCTAGTTAGTAAAGTCTCCCGCTCAGTAATGGTGAGACCGACATGATTGCAAACATCTATAAGATTCTGTCAAAGGCACTTCATGAACACCTTTTGCAGAGTTTTATAAATAGCATCCAATAAAAAACCGCCCGGAGGCGGTTCACTTGATGATTCAAGCCAATTCACTAAGGAAGTTTAGTTGTCCGTGGATAGTTTTGGAGTGATCTTCTTTGATATGGCCTTTGAATAGATAATGATTGCCATGATCCTCGATAGATAACTCAAGGTCTAATGGAGTCTTCCCATTAAATGCATTGGTATCATGCTTGTTGTGCGGAACAGACTTAACAGACGCCTTACTTCCGGTCACTTTACCCATGTAATAACACACATGATCACCGCCATTAATCGCTCCATCTCGGACAGTGACGACCCCATCAAGTTTACCGTTTGGGTTGACGTTGGTATTAAAAATAAGCTTATAAATTCCGTCTTTCATGCTCACTCCAATATTGTTGTGCCTTATGGCTTGAGCATTATATCACCAGTGTCTGTAATGATTGAGAGCCGTTGTGGACCACAGGATTATACTGTCTGTAACTGAGATAGATTACATGCCGATACATCAAGACAGATCAGTGCACTGATTAGTAAATACCTCAACATGTAAAAAACCATAAATTTCAATTCGATAAAAGCAAGCCAATTAGTAAATTATAGTTGGTTTAATTATTGTTTCATCACTTACAGTAAAATAAAGGCCAACTAGACATATAAAGGAACCTTTTCAATTGAAAATTTCTATCATTGCAGCAACCGTTATATTCAGTGCATCTTTAAGTGGATGTGCAGTACAAAATGACAAAACACAGTTTCACGGTATAGGTTTAACATATCAGTCTGATATCAAAAAACTGGATAACGGCGATTTCTTCACAGAAGTTGAAGCTGCCCCTGCAGCAGGTCGAATTAAAGGAGCTATTGGCACAGCCAGCAAAAAAGCGTCAGATTTTTGTAGGGCACAAAATAAAGCCATGAAAGAAGTGAAAACTGATATAGATACTCATTTACTCGTTAATGGTGTTGCTGGTCTGACCTTCCAGTGCGTATAAATATCCGTAAGGATTATTAATTTTCAATGATATCAAGAGAGCCGTTGTGAGAATGGCTCTCAATTTGCAATTATGTTTTCCTCCCAGCGTTCTGCCGCCAACTAATAACCTCATCGAGCCGCCCCTTACAGATCCGCAACTCACGCTTAAGAGCTAGGGCATACAACCCACTATCGCCCCAAGTGGTACCGACGAACTCTGGTACCTCGCATTGAGTTAATGCTGATTCTGGGGGCCACAACTGGATTGATTCGGCTGCTCTAGGTGCTGGTGGGCTACTCTTGCAGGATGCTAATGTTGCTATCAGGCATCCGGCTATCAATACACGAATCCCCAACCCCCGCAGCCTTGAACCGCCTGAGTCGCTCGTCACTTTCATTGCGTAGTTTCCTTTCGTTCTCTAGCTGGCGGGCCGTGGCTGTACGGTTGGCTGCGTCATTCACCTGGTATGCATCGATAATGTTGCCGAGGGCGGTGTTTGTGGATTGCTCTTCTCTCAGTGCTTCTTCCGCTTTTTCGACTTCATTTGAGAGGCTATTTCTATTGAGAAGCAGCAACAGAAAAAGAACCAACAGCAAAGCAATAATCCCACCGGTTATTTTGTTAGGCATAGCGCTCGTTCCTTATCCCGGCGAACCACCAGCCCCGCTAATTTCTTACCACCACCGTATACCCAGCGAGTGAATTGCTCGCAGGCTGCGGTCACGTTGCCAGCACGGAAATACTGGAACATGGTGGATTTCTGCATCGATGGGCAACCAGCGTTAAATGTAATAGACGTAGCAGCATCAAAAGCACCTGGCGGTAATTTATTGCCGTTCGCATAACGAATAACGCAGCGCTCAGCATCAATGATGTTTTTTTCCCAATCAGCCGCTATCTGTACATCAGTCTTTCGGGTGCCAGGTATGACGCTGTGAGTGTTCCCCACCCCATCTGTGATAATGCCTGCGGGGCAAACATACGGATCACGGCGGCATGATTCGGCATTACCGATCAGCTCTAATCCCCGCTCGCTTGTTCTGACGTTGCCATTGGATACAACGAGAGCAATGATTGCTGCCACAGAACACAAGCCACCGGCCTTACTTAGCTTGCTCATATAGTTCCTCGTTACGCTTTATTGCTTCTGCAACAATCTCCACAGCCGCTGAGCGATCCGCTATCGGGCGTATGGTCGCATCATTGAGAAACTCCCGCAGTATTTCTGTACGCTTCTGTTCTTCAATTAACCGCGCTTTCTCTTCACGCCGTTTGGCGTAATACGTTTTTATCGTGAAGAAAGCAGAGATAATTGCGCCCAGGATAAAGATGTACTCCTGTAGGGATAGTAATGAGAAAACGCCAAGCGCTAATGACCACCAATAAGGCAGGTTCTGAGAAGTAACTGGTTCCATTCGCATAGTCTCCCCCTCCCGGCCTGCGGGTTGGGCGTGTGGTTAAGGAATTTAGCCCACCAGTGCAGCCTCTCATCTGTTAAGAGTGCGTGGAGTTGATTGGGTGACTGGTGGGCTAAAGCGGGAAAGTACTACAAGTAAAGAGAGCTTTTAAATTGATATGGTACTGTAATTATATTAATTGCAATTATTAACGAGACGATACAATCATTAATAAAAATAATCAATTAATTAATAATTTGACTTAAATCATACAGTAAAGTTGCATTTACGTATTATTCTGCAACTATATTAATGTTTCTCTGGTGTTGGTCGATTGGCATCCCTTATCAAACAGACGGAGATAAGGGCTTTTTTTTACCAAAAAAAAGGAACCCATTATGAAATATACTCACACTCGATTATCAGCCTCGTCAGGTGACTACATAAAAGTCAACGGAGAGCACTGTGCGATGATTATGCTACTAAGTGATCGTGACTACGAAAAATATAGCTCTGGGTTGGGAAGTATTTTTCATGGTGGCTTCTTTGTTAATTTCCCAGCACAAATCAAAGTACCGAGTGAAGGTTATTGGAATGTGCTTATATATCCCTCGTTGCCACATAGAAATGATATTGAGTATTCGGTAAAAATAGTCACAAGCAAAAGTTCAGACTGTGTGAATTAAATAGACACTTCCTATGAGTCCCCATTCAATATCATAATAATGCCTTAAACTTGGGAGAGGGATTGCCCTCTGATTCCTCAATCTTGCCAGTAAGAGAAACCACACCCATAGTGACAATTAGCTTTCACATTCGGCTGAGCACCAACCATTGTTGCAGCAATGACCTGAATAGATTGGGATATGAACCCGTTATTCGGTGACGATCAGGCGAATGTAGAAATAAAAAAGCCCCAGCGATTAAGCTAGGGCTGAAATTTGGTCCGCCATCGAGGACTTGAACCACGTACCTTCAGCTTAGAAAGCTGTTGCTCTTTCCAGATGAGCTAATGGCGGTCGGGGCGCATTCTACGCATCAATTAATAGCCATACAATAAATAAGGTTATTTTTAAGACTTTTCTTCTACCGATGCAAACCCCAAAATGACAAAACCCCGCCGAGGCGAGGTCTTTATTAGTGATATAAGCAACGGTATGACGTCACATTATCTAGCGAACCGGACAAACTACATATCTTTCTTGAGTTTCTTCCACTCAGAACGAACTTTTTCCTTGAAAGACAGCGTCTTATCCTCTTTACAAGCCTGAATTATCATTGGTGTTACTTTCTCAATACCATCTACATTGAGAACAGCATCTTCTGGCTTGTTCTTGGCATTAAGTGCTTCGGCAAAGGCGACCGCTGTTGGCTGGAAGCTTTCATCTACCGCAAGGAAGTCTTCACACGTCCAAGAGTTCACAGGCTTAGTATTCTTAGCAGTATTGGTAGCATAGGCAGTTGAGGTGATAGCAAATACACTCAACACACTGATAATACAAAGCTTAAGATTCATTATATCATCTCCGCTAAATGAGTTTATTAACTGATTATGCGTGCGTGCACGCATGCCATGAAATATAGACCGGTATTTAACAAATGCAAATAACGAACGTCTTTATTTTATCGCATTGTTAGATTAATTCACTAGTTGCGGCTTAACGATCAGGAGAACTACCGTTTCATGAATTGCAAACGTGCAACTGCAATCAATATTCCTACACTGGTGATAACGCTCTTTGGTTTTTTTACTTAGATATCTTGGTTGTCGCCATTAATATGATCAATCACTTTGTCATTGTGGGGTAACTGACCAAACATAAAAAGAAACACCAATCGATGAACAAAATAATATTTTTTATCCATCATCATATGAAGATACACATGACTATCAGGCCGCCCAGCCGAGCAACCTATTTTTGAGCATGGGACAGTACATTTTATACAGATACACACTCACGCTTAATTTATAAATCGTGCAATTCGCCAACGGTCTGATTAAAAAGCTCTTCTCCCAGCACATCCTTCAGACCCAACTTTGCGGCGACCTTTAAGACGCTCCCGAAAGTTATAACCCTTTCGATGTTAAACGTGCCACGTGCTCGACAAATAGTTGAAGAGGGTTGGTACTGCTGGTAACCACCCCCGCAGTTTGATTGATAGCATCCAGATGATCCATTGAATAATCAGAGCGGATAACTTTGCCAAGATGCATACTATATCGCCCAACCAACCCATCATTCTGTAAACGTTCTTTTGTGAACAGAAATGAGAGGGCAACCATTGAAATATGCAGCGGATCAAAATTATTGAGCCCCTGCTCAATCGGGTTGTAATTAATCACCCCACCCCAAGAATAATAATAAACGCCATTCTCATATTCTTTACCTTCCCCTCCCCAATTGCTTGGCAAACCCTGCGGATATTTGGCATTGAATTTAGCGACGCCTTCGCTGGTGAGCGAGTTAAGCGCTGCGACACTGTCTTGTGGCAGGGAGGGACGACCAGTCATAATGGAAAGGAATGAGCCAAAAGCATTCATCACTGCGCCCGCAATCACTTCTGGAAGGGAACCTGGTTTCACCGCCAAACTGACCAGATCGGCAATTTCCGAGCCAAAGTTTGCCCCATTAACGGAGGTAACAGACGCAACCAGTTCGGGATGAATAGCGGCGACGTAGCGACAGGCCAAAGGGCCTTGGCTGTGGCCAATCAGGTTGACCTTCTGGGCTCCGGTTAGCTGGGTGACTTGTTTTACAAAACTGAGTAATTGTTCACCACGAGCTTCATTACTGTTTTCTGCCGATATAGAGGCAGTGAATACAGTAGCTCCGGCTTTTTCCAATGCTTGCTTAATACCGAAAAAATAAGGATAGATTCCAGCAATCTTATCGAAACCACTGAAACCGTGAACGAGAATAATGGGATATTTTAATGAATTAGACATGATGAATACCTTTCATGATTATTTGTCCATGTGGTCTAAATAAATAGTAAATCAAGGTTATTATTCCAATCCGTCCTTACTGTTGTGGGGCGAGTAATACAAAGAATGCCTAATGGTGGCGCTGTTGATCATTAATAAAACATGCGCTTTTCAATGAAGATATCCGCCCATTCCACAAACAAAAAAGCCCTGATTTATGTCGGGACTTATCATTTTTGAAGCCGGTTACGATTCCGGCGTCAACACCTACCAATGTGCTGACCGCATACCTTTAAATGTACTTCTGTGGTGGTGGGGAATTCGCCGACGTCGTTTCACTGGTGTTCCACTTGTATCCCCACACATCGGTGCCTGCATTCACCACATTCGGCTGAGCACCAACCATTGTTGCAGCAATGATCAGAATAGATTGAGATATGAACCCGTTATTCAGTGATGCTCAGGCGAATGTAGAAAGCAAAAAGCCACCAAATAGGCAGCTTTTATAATTTTGATAACGCTAAGGTTTATCTGATTTGAACCGAGACTATTAAAATGAGACAGGATATCACTGCACCGATAATCCAACCGGCGAGGAAATGTCGCCACCCGCGCACTTTAAATAACATCATAGCAATAAGGGCAATAATCACACCTGATGCCGCCGAACCCCTGACCGCAATATAAATATATCAAACCAAGAAATAATCATGTTACGTCCTTGTAAAACAAACAACCTCGCCAAAGCGAGGTTTATTTGACTGGATAAGCGCTACTGCACAACCAACTCTTATCACACTAATGCAGTTTTTGCGGCCGCACCAACACTTTTATCATAAATTTCTGATTTCATTGTTGCAGGGTCCATTTCTAGGCAAACGTCTATCATCGACAAGCAACCATCAACAAATCCTTCGGCCATCTGCATGCTCACCCTGACAGCTCTTTCATCCCGTTTCTGCTGCCGAGCAATGGCCCGTTTTGACTGATTCAACACATAATGCCGTATAATCAGTTCGTACTCATCAGGTCGATATTGATTTAGGCGGGCAACACAACCATCAACAATTAGGCCATCATCATCACAGCATGATTGTTGAGTACCAGAGGTGTCGGGTATTAATCCCTTAAACCCTGCGGCAATAGAAGAGTAATCGAGTCCTGAAGAATATCTGGCCCATACTCCCCAGCGCTCAAGAACAAGTTGAATATTACGCATCGAGTGGTTCATAGCTTACCTTCCTTTCTCAATATATTCTGTGTGCGCATAACGCCCTCGGCGTGATACAGGCGGGCGGTGTCACTATCAATTAAACGGGTGCGCCGGTCACACTCGTCATGACATGCACCGCATCCCCATGCGCCCTGCTCATCTGGTGGTTTAATGGCAGTACCACAGGTACCCGTCAGCCGGTAATGAGCCAGAACTACGGTTTCAGGATTGCCATTGCATATGCCGGGGATTCTTATCTGGCACTCACGACCCCTTGCTTCTTTACGTAAATTAGCCATGAATCCCCCTACGTATAACTTAATAGCTGGCTGGCGGCATTCTCGGCTGCGGTTGGCGTACTAAAGGCTTTATTAAGGATGAATTGCCAAAGCACATCGAGAGTGGCTTTGTAGAGTTCGGAGAATTCGGTATCGTCCATCGATGCGAAAGAGATCGACTTAGGCTCTTTGAATTGAGAGCCATCCGGCATTTGGATAATGGAATAGTAACCGGCTTGAATAGTTGTCCAGCGCCGGAAAGCATCAAAGGATTTAAGGAGAGTTACACGGTCTGCTCGCTGTTCTGCCACCGTATTGAGGTAATGGGCGGCTATCTCTTCTAACGTCTCACTATGGCCCGCATAATTAGCAAGGTACGTGACATAACCGCGCACCAGTTTCTTTTCTTCGGGCGAAATGGCGCCACCGGAAGGTGTCCAGTAATCAAAGCCAAGATTCAGTAATGAGAAATATTTACGGTGAAACTTTGGATTGCGGACCCGCTTAAAATCAGCAGTGAGAATAGCGCCGAGCTTAACTTTATAATGTAGAAATTCCCTAACATCGGGCGTGGCCGGTGTCAGTGTGTCATTGCTAGATTTGATAAATGATAGTTGTGCCATCTTGCCCCCCAAGGGTGATGACACAACAACTACTTAGGTTGTCAGTTGTTCAGGCTGACTTGATTATTATACCGTTAAATATCAGGGATTGTAATTATATACCCCGCTCTTTCTGCCATTTCGATAAAGGCTGGTAGTGTTGCGATGAACTGGTCCAGTCTTAACTGTTCAATGCTTATAATATTACCATTCTCACAATGAATTACAGTTCGGCCATCCGTTGGTAAATGTTGAATCAAGTTTTCTATAATAATCATTAAGCTAACACCTTCATGACATACAAACCCCATACAGGGGACCTGATTCAAGCGATTCCATGTGAATATTAGTTAAGTAAAGCTTCACATTATAAATAGTTGATATAACCACATGAAAAGTATGAATATCAGCTATTTCTTATTGTTTAGGCTGCCATTCTACAAACACATAGTTCTGGCATATTTGCCCTTACCAATGCCTCGGCGAATGGCGGCGGCACCGCATTACCACACCTTGCCACCTGTTCAGACTTAGGCCAAAGAGTGCCATCAATATCCCGGTCAATAATATAATCTGATGGGAACCCGCTGGCGTTGTACAACTCACGGGCAATCAACATGCGCATGCATATATCAACGATGATGTATTCGCCCACAGATAAATATTGTGGTCGTGGCGCAGGGAATAAATGCCAGTCGTCTGGTAAATCGCTGAAATGATCCACCAGCCGGGCGCAGTTCCAGGCGTTATAGCGTTGTTCGTCGGTCAGTGGTTCAATATCTAAATTGCTTTCCACTAATCCAAATCGCTCTTTGGTTGTCACCGCATGTATAGGCTCTGATAAATTCACCGCACCACCCGTGCCGTAATACTTGGTCAGAAATGCATTGACCATCCCGACATGATTACCGCCGGCGGTTAAAGTCGGTACCGGCTCAGTGATGGGTTTACCATCGCGACATGTACCGCGCAGTTGTACTAGGTGAGATGTACAAAGCGCGTGATGATCGACCGTAGTGATAGTATGCAATGGCTCGTTAATATCGATGCCTGCGCCGGCGTAATTCCCACCGTAATGCTTAACAAGGTTAGCGGTGGCGATCGCTGTATGTGACTGGGTAGCAATGGTGTTGATTGGTGAATTGATATCTCGTGGCTTTCCTGAGTATGTTGGGCCACCGGCCCCCACCAATACCGCACTGGCTAACTGGCTTTTACCGCCCCCGCCCGCCGTAACGGTGCCCAGAGGCGTATTAATATCATTCGCCGTGCTGTTGCCGAACTGACGCACAACAACTGGCGCAGCGATAGAAAAACCATGCGTTCTGGTGATGGTCTGTAACGGATTGCGCAATGACTGCCCACGGAAACAATCATATTTGGTTTTGGTGCTGGTGTGATTACACTTCACCGCATACGGCTCCAGCAACAAATGCTCGGCCTTACTGGTAATTGTGGTTAGTGGCTGGCCTATTGGATATTGCAGACGGTCACCACCAAAACCAGTTTGTCCCAGTCGTACAATGAACGGATCAGGGTTATCAATAACAAACCGCTGTAACCCTCTGACGATGCGACGTAAGGTGTTATCAGCCAAATCCTTTTTGCGACCAAAAATAGAACGTGTTGGCTGGCTCCAGTCGATACACTCCACTGCCGTTCGCCAAGGTTGCAACATGCCAGAAAGCACATCAGCAGAGTTCGGTGCGCCGTGGCTTGGCTCCGGCCAGACAACTGGCTCACCGTCGCAGCGCCCAACTACAAACAGCCGCTTCCTGATGGTGGGGGTGCCGTAATCACAGGCTTTCAGTTCTCGATGATCCACGTTATAACCCAACCCTGAAATCAGCTTTTCGGCCTCAGAGCCATTGATATCTATCTTCAAGAATTCACACACTTCGACCAGTGCGGGGTGATTAGCATCAATCCCAACACCTAGCATGCCAATAAACGCTTTGAACGTTTCGCCTTTACGGGCTGGATCAGGTCGGTGATTGCCTTCACTATCCATCAACAGTGGCCCCCAGCCGCGAAATTCTTCGACGTTCTCCAGCATCAGAAAGCGTGGGCGTACTGCCAGCGCCCAGCGCAATACGACCCATGCCAGACCACGAATCTCTTTCTTGACCGGCGTTCCGCCCTTGGCCTTAGAGTAATGGCGGCAATCAGGACTAAACCAACCCAGTAATACCGGTAAACCTCCCGTTGATATGAGCGGATCAACACTGAAAATATCCTCAGGGTAATGCAGCGTCCGAGGGTGGTTGATGGCATGCATAGCCATCGCCACAGGGTTATGATTCATGGCAATGTGCGGTTCATAACCCAATGCCTGCTTGATCCCCTCACAACTCCCACCGCCACCTGCGAACCCAACAACAACCAGACCATCCTGTAAATCAGGCCGCGCTACCGCGATTTCTTTACGCCGCGCCCATGCATGAGCCGCCTGTTGGATATGCTGCGGGTTATCTCGATTTAAAAACATCTGGTTCATTTGGATCAAAAGCTGCTGCTGATGGTCAGGACTCAAAGCATGTACCGGTATAACCGATGAGGCGCATTGATTCACTTCGGTCGGCCAGATCATTGAACACCCCCGCCTTTTGTTTTGGCCCTCAGCATTGAATCGGCATAAAAACGCTCACTGACACTGTACAAGGTAAATTCCGGTACCGGTTTTTCATTGCGGGTAATGTCGACATGTGGCGATTTCATCAAGCCAATCATACGCATCTGCAACATGCGCAGCGTAATACCATGACCCGGATAAGACTTATCAAGTGCGGCAAGGATACCGGTATAGGTCAATGTCTTGCCAAGCATCACCGCCACTAACTCACTGGCTTTTAGCCGTAGTGCTGATGATGTGTTAGATTTTTTGGTCGCTTTAGGCTTTTCTGACTTCGTTGCTGCCGATGTAGGAATTGCAACTTTTTGCGGCTTTACTGGGGGCGTGTAAGGCGCTCGGCATCTGGCGCGGGCCGCAATTCCCCAAGCATCAATGATGCATGATGAATGATCACATTTGTCGTCAATCACTGGCCGATTGTCATTGATAAAATTATTGCAGTTATTAATTTCCATTGGTCATACCTCGTTTATTTAACGTATCGGTTTCCTGCGGCGAGCTGCTGTGCCGGGGTTAATCCTGATGGTCGGTCAGGTGTTTTCAATTGACGGCGAATGGGAGGGATTGGTACACCACTGGCAACGCGTTTTTCCCACTTGGCCAACTCGATACCTGCCTGTGTTTCTAGTCCGGTATCAGTGAGCCTTTTTTCGATTCCAAGGCGCTTAAGGTCTACGCAGATTTGATATAAAACCGGGTGGCGCCAGTTGAACTCCTCAGCACAACTGTATTTATAAAATTCATTCCGGTAGCGCTTAAGCTCGACGAGAACATCAGTCACGGTTAAACCCAAATGACCACCGCCATGTTCAGCAACAAGAGCGACAAACTCGGCAAAATCTGGTGGCCAAGAGTTGCCAGATTCACAGCGTTTCATGCATGCGGTGCAAACCCGCTGGAGTTGGTCACTGGTCATTGTCCCAATCTGGCGCTCCCACAGGTCCGATGGTCGATTGCCATTCTTCGCAGTCCAGCGGTTCCCGTAGATTTTGATCATGAGATCCCATAGGCGCCATGCCGGTGACTCCTTGCTGTTGCTGTTCCCAACTGAGATATTGCTCAGAGTACGGCCTTGGGTCGCTCTGGTTGAATCTGAATTCCACATGGTTTTCTCCTGTGCTCACTTGCCATTCATCGTCAAAATGTTTTGACGGTCCAAAAAACGTTTTTGCCTGTTTGATAAATTCCGTGCCAGCCTTGCCCGTCGCCTTGACGAACGCTGCATAGCGTTTCACCCCCTCCAACATCGCATCAACCGTTACGCCGTCCCGTCGTCGGGCATTCCAAGCCTTGAGAGCACCGTACTTGTCAGGGCTTCCCGGTCTGCGTGGGTATTCCAGCCAAGCTACTTCGAATTCTGGCGGGTACTCATGCCGCTTGTTTTTGCTCCCAGCCTGTTGGGGTTCTGGTTCGGGATTCGAAGGCGGATAATCCTCGTTCGGTCCTGTGACGTTTTTTTCGCCATGGGACAATAGGGGTTTATCTTTTAGATCTTTCTCTTCCTCTAACTCTTCCTCTGGTAACGCTTTTTTATCCGGTGGTGTAACGCTGCCAGCGTTACCATTAGCGTTACTTTTTGGCTTGGAATCTCTGAATTCTGTAACGCGCCTACTTGTAACTGCCCGTTTTTTAGAACCTTTTCCGTTATGGCGGTCAAAGTGAGGGAAGTACATTTTCCCGCCGTCATGTTTTAACCATCCAACTGTTATCAGTGCATCAGCAAAGCCAGACATAAAAGTGATACGGTCAATGCCAATTCTTGTAACGCTGACGGCGTTACCATCTGCGTTACCGTCGATAGTCTGTTGGTCAGCCCAGACCCAAACACGAATTAATTTCCCAAGCACTGTATCTGGGTCGATATTCAGGATTTCAGCCAGTTGGAATATCTCCGGTTTGTCTGGAGTAATAACTTCGACTTTTATCCAACTTGATGCCATACGTACCCCGATTCAGTGCTTTTCTGTAACGCTATTAACGTTACATTTGGCGTTACTAATATTAAAAAGAGCATTGAAAGCTCTACGCTGGCCCTGCATAGCCTCACGGGCAAATTGCCGTAAAACCACCCGCGCCATATTTGATGTAATTGGCATATTTCCGTAACGGTACCCATTGCGGTAGGTCAGTTTTTTAGCCATGTGGTACCCTCCACGGCTTTTTAGCTTTAGCGACTTTATGTACTGGTTTATCCCGCACCCGCTTATAGGGTTTGGCGTATGTCTTAGCCCAAACTAACGCGCTGGAAAATGTAGAATTAGGCGTGTCGGTATAATGTTTGCCGCCTTGAATAGCAGCAGATCTGGCGACTGCCTCGGCAAAACCTGCCCGTTGCAGTTCATCACGTAATTGTTGCTCGACTTGTTCTCTGGAAAATCTGGCCATTGGTCATACCTCGTTATGCGATTAACTGCTGTGTTACTGGAATAAGTGCATGTATTGCCTCAGTGGCTTTAATTAACTTCTGTGACATATCAGAACAGCCCAAAAACACCGCACTCATTGCCAGCGAGAAATCTCGTAGTGCCTGAGCAGCCAGATAATTAACCGAATTCGGGTTTTCTAATCTGGCACGGCGTTCACCAGGCAATGCCTGAAGAATTGCAGGAGTAAGTTCAGCTATTTTTGCTCTGGCCTTGTCGGTGTCACTGTCAACCCAGCGGAACAAGCGCTGTTTGTTGTTGTGTGTAGCATGTTCATCATCAATTGGAGTGAGTGGAAGCTCACCACCGCCCAACGAGAAATACGCGTGTGCTACCTCTGCCGCTACAATTTCCTGTTTGGTCTCTGCTGCCCAGCTCCGCAATTCCGAGCAGATGGCATCATGTTTTAATTTCACAGCTATCTCCTTGTGAAAGCTGATTTTTAAAAATCAGCCCCTACTGTGCCGGTGCTATAGGCTTGTCATAGTCGATTGGGTCGTAATGCAATTCGCCATTGGATGCCTTCTCCAGACGAACAGCTCGTTTTTCGGGAACAAGGTCTCCCCAGGCAGAAACCGATGGTGGCTTGACGCCTGCGGCTTTCGCCAAGGCGCTCTTAGTTCCAAAATATTTAATGGCATCTTTTTTTAACACGTAAACACCCTCTTGTTAGATTTAGCTAACAAAATATGTGTTCAAGATATTTAAGTCAAGAGAATTTAGTATTACCTAACTATGAAAAGTCCTGGTGAACGTATTAAAGCGCGGCGAAATGAGCTGCAATTAACGCAACGCAGCCTTAGTAAGGCTGTGAAGGTGTCCCATGTCACCATTTCACAATGGGAAAGCAACGATAGCTCTCCCAGTGGCAAGAACTTATTTGCGCTAAGCGCGGCATTAAAATGCTCCCCAACGTGGATTTTGTATGGTGATGTAGACAAATCCCCTCCTCCTGCGGAAGAGATACAACCTGAACTTGATGAACAAGAAATTGAATTAATTCAATTATTTGCATCACTTCCAGAATCTGAAAAAGAGCAACATTTGGCTGATCTTCGAGTAAAGGTTGATGGCCTTAATAAGCTTTTTGAAGAACTTCTCAAAGCCAGAAAGAAATTAAAAAAATAAATAATCTTCAATTTCAAATGGTTGTGATTTTTATCGCCTTAAATGTTAGATTTATCTAAATTTAATCTTGAATTGATTTTTAGGTTAAGTTAACTTTAACCACATCAACGGCACAACAGCCGCTTAGGTAAGCAAGTTCTGACAATCTGAAAGCAGATAAAAAGGGATAAGACGATGACCATTAAATTGACCGCTCGCGACATCAAAGTAAGAGTTTTAGAAATGGTTCGCCGCCAGTGTGGGAAACGTGACGTATCAACTGCTTATTGGATGAAAAAAAGAATCGCGGAAATGAAAGCCCGTGAAGCAGCAGCATATCTAACAGACTCACGTTATGAAGTGGCACCAAGAGCCAAGGCAGCTATAGAAGACTGGATTGCTGATTTAAACTACATTTAATCAGTGAGTCGACCAAGGTGATGAAGTAAGTATATTTGTTGATCTAGGCACTTACAGCGAATTTACTTATTTAGTAAGAATCCAGTAACCAAAGGGGAACATAGTGAACATAAAATAATTATTGGAAAAGATTCGTGAAATTAGTGGGGAGATTGATAAAGCTCAACGGCTTTTAGATAGACGTAAAAATGATAATTTTTATATCAGTTCATCAGATGGCCCTACTGTTTATATTCACATAGAACAACTGGCACCCATTATTGAACGCAAAACTGAAGTACTAAGTGAAAAACTAAAAGTACTTCTTGATGCGCAACTTACTGCTGAGCGAGTTATTGCGGGGTTAATACATAAGTAGTTATATTTCAATAGTCAACTTTTAATATTCAGGAAATTTATGGAGCAACTATTATTCGCTTTAGTTGTATCGGTATGTCCTGCTCATGAAGTTTGTAAGGATGTTATTTACGAGGTTTATGACACTCGACAGGAATGTGAAAAGGTAGTTTTTGAAAAAAGAATATTTAACGGCAACTGTTATCCAGTAGAAAAAATTATTCACTCAAAATAATGAGGTATGACCAATGGCATTCTTTAAAGAATTTAAATTAACAATTAATCCACTTCATGATGAAGTTGCTGAATTATTAGCTGAAAGTGAAGTGATCGGATATGCAGTTAAAAATAAAGGCTCTGAGTTACTACCGGCATCAATTGTATTACCTGATGGTAAAACTCTGGGCGATTACCACTGTACGGGATGTGCCATCAAAGCAGCAGCCAAAAATTATCTGGGCATTGATGAAGATGAAGCAATTGAAGCTAATTTCAGCTTTGGTAAAAGCAAGGTACGTAATTTGTTATTGGCCGCTTTGTTATCAAGTTTCATTGATGATTTAACGACTCAATCCAAACATTAATTTTTGAAGTCAACACCAGTGAAACGGTCGTAAATCTCAACTAATTAAATTGGGTAAAGCGACGCCGGAAAGCGTAACCGGCACCCCAACCAAAGAGTCGTGATGGTAAGTCGTTCTTTTTGATTGTGGTGACGGCGGGCGAAAGTCTGGCGAGGTATGCAGTAGTGACCCGCTGGCCCAGCGTAATGGGCGCTTAATTAAAAGGAGACCGTCAATTATGAGTCAAAAAGCATATTCATCAAGTACGGCGCGAAAAGCACAGGAAGAGTATTGCAAAAATAATGCCGCTCCCCATTTTGCACCACGTGATGGTATTTGTTTTCGCTGTAAGAAAGATATCTATCAGCAGCATAGCCTACAGGGGCGTTCTACGGGTATCACCATCGAAAAGGCCGGTAATGAATTAGTGACATATTGCCCCCACTGCAACCGTAGCTATGACGATTGAGTCGTAAAAAAGCCCACACAAGGTGGGCAATCTTACCGGCTTAACGTCCCGGCGACGGCGGAGTCAGCGACCAAACCGACTCCAGCGAGGTATGACCAATGGCTTCCACCACTGGACGCCATGATTATATAAGGATTTCCATGCAAAAGACAATATTAAGGATCTCGGCTGATTCTATCCTTATCGCTAATGTGGCGAAAATTCCGGCATTAGTTGAAATTGGAGCCAGCCCTGATGCAATTATGGGTACAGTTTCAGACCTTATTGATAGTGGGATCGTAGACGTTCGTGATTTGATTTCTTTGGCTTTAGATCAAATTAAAAAGTGCGATTCTGTATCTTTAAATCATGTATTACCAAACGATAAGTTAATCGAATTAACCGATTGTTATTATCAGATTAAAAACAATTAGCGAGGAATGACCAGTGAGCTTATTCATCTGTGGGTTTCTACCCAAAAAATCAGCTATAGCAAATGGTGCTGTAGCAATGGCAATTACTGTTGATGCTAAAAATGCAAAACTGGCAGCAATGAAATCAACCATGTTATTAGAAGGAGAATTCCCTGGTTCAAGTGGTAATTTCTTTGCACCTAAAGTTTGTGCTGATCGTGTGGGTTCACCTCGCCCTCCTGTTCATGACGATTCAAGTGATAATGCTTTATTTAGCACCGAATGGATGGAACATAATCAATGGAATGATGAAGAGAAAGAGTTTGAGCCTCTTATTCCCGTTGAAAATAATAATGAAATTGACAATGTCAAAAATATCTTTGATTTACCCATAGAAGCAAGAATTGCATATGTTTTATTATATGGCGTAGAACCTGAAACAGTAGATAGCCATTTATTATCCAATGCTTACGACTTGATTAATGATGATGAATCAGAGCCATTATATCGAGCGGTCATTGATGGGCTGCCACGCCTACCGCAAGTTAAGCACATGTACATTACTACATTGGCACAACTGGTTGATGATATTCAGGCCCACACCCCTGTATTTAAATTGTGGCCTGACGTCAATAAATTTGCTGAAAAGTGGATCAACTCTCACCCGGATGAACGGGAGCATGCTGGTGAGCAAACCAACGAACAAGGTGGTGAATCACCTGCAGTCGCCGGTAAACAAACGCGGGCATTTGAGCACAATTACGCCACGTTAGATATCGAAGTTGCTTGCGCCCTATTTCCTGGTGATTACGACTATTGGAATATTCCGGGAGCCATATGCCGTGGAGCGAAAGAAAAAATAAAGAATGCTGATGAAGCATGGAAGCGCTGGTCAATGGCTTTACGTGTCATTCCAACCATCTTATCGGTTTCCCGTGATGATCTGTTTGCGATGATCCGTGGCGCTGAATTAGATATTCACAAAGACCCAGTGAAGCTGAAAGCCTATATCAATGAGTGCTTGCAGCTTGATACAGCCAAGGCCAGTGATTTGAAAGTAGAAAACCTTGGTGATGGCAAGTTCAGTGTTGAGGGTTTGACTGGGGCAGCCAATGATTCACAGACCAATACCGACACAACCGAAAAACCAAAAACTGATACAAAAGTGCCAAAAGATGCAACAGAACAGCCAAATCATGCATCGGACACTGCCAATAGAGCCATTAATGACGAAACAGTGACCATTGACACCGATACTCATACCAATGAGCAGCTAGAGCCTAAATCACCGCTTCCTACTACAGATGAGTTCCAGCAACGAGCATCACAGATCGATCAGGATATTTCTAAGTTACCAAAAGAGTCTCAAGATAATTTAAGCATCTGGAAATCAGTGCAACGCACCGATCCAGCCCGCACCAAGCGTAAAGACACCACTAAAAATGGCAAGATCATCCGTTCAGTCACTAGCATCAATCCCACATATCAAACGATGAGAGCCACGGAGATTTTTGGACCCTTTGGTAACGGCTGGGGCGTGGATATTATCAGTGAGGAATTTATACCCGGCATCCCATTTATGGAGTCGGTTCTGGATAGCAACAATCGAGAGGTTGGGCGTAAACCAATGCGTGATGGAGATGGCACCATTCTACGGACATCCAACCACACTATGCGAATTGAGTTGTGGTACCAATACGCCGGAGGTCGGGGCCGCTTCCCTGCTTTTGGTCATACCAAACATATTTATCAGAGTACAAACGGTTTCATTTGTGACGATGAAGTCAGCAAAAAAAGCCTGACCGATGCCACCACCAAAGCATTAGCACAGCTTGGTTTCAGTGCTGATGTGTTTATGGGGCTGTTTGATGATGCTGAATACACTGCCGACAATAATATTGAGTTCGGCATTAAAAATGCCAGCACTAAAGCTGATGATGTGGTTCGTCTACGTAAAGAGTTAGACGACAAATTCAAAGCCAATACCGAGACGATGAAAACAGCAGTTACGGCGAATGAAGTGACAAAAATCAGCACCTCACTAACGCGCACCATCGGGGTGCATCTCAAGAATGCTGAATCATCCCATGATGATGAACACGTCAAATATCTAACCGGCCGTCTAACCCGTTTGAATCAAATCAAAGATGAGTGCCTGGCAAAATTTGTCACTGAGGGAGAAAAAGCATGAGCACAACCGCCATATCATTAGCCACTGATTACCGCAAATTGCAGGAAATGGCAGATAGCGGTGATGAACTCACCCCCGAAATGGTCGCTGACACTCTCTCTGGCATTGAGGGCATGTTGGAAGATAAGTTCGATGCCTTGATGGCATTGGTTCGTAACACGCTGGGTCAGGCAGAAATATGTGCCAACGAAGCCAAACGGATGAGTGCACGCAAGAAAAGTTTTGATAATCAGGCTGAAATCTACCGTAAATATATATTGGAATGCATGATTCAGGCGGGTAAAGACTCGATCAAAACAGCGGCCAATACCTTTACTGCCCGAAAAGGGACAAAAAAACTCGTCATAACCGATGTGAATTTGTTGCCTGATGAATATGTAGACTCCGTTTCTCAGGTGCAAATTATCACCACCCCAAAAGCCGATGAAATCAAAGCTGCCTTGAATGAGGGCCTATTGATAGCCGGTGCCAAGTTTGAAACTGGCGAACGTTCGTTAGCCGTCCGCTAACTGATTTTTAAAAATCAAAACCGAACCGGTCAGCACGTTACTATGCTGGCCGGTCATATCGAGGTATGACCAATGGCTAAATTAATGACATTAACCGAATGGTGTGATGAAACGTATACGACTGACAAACCGACGATTCAAACACTCCAACGCTGGGCCAGAAACGGTAACTTTTACCCTGCAGCAGAAAAACACGGTAGACAATATCGCGTGCGGCCCGGTGCCATTTATATACAGCCAAAAAGCTACAGAATGGCGAAAGCGCTGAACATTTCACATTCTACGATACCGCCAATATTGGAGAAGATGGGTTATGGCAAAAAGGCCGGGAAAGTATGACGCTAATTTGCCCAAAAACCTCACCTTTAGGCGTGTTCAAAGAACTTTCTATTGGCGTAACCCGCTAACTGGAAAGGAATTATCTCTCGGCCAAATTGCCCGGCGAGACGCCATATCCCAAGCCATTGAAGCCAATAACTTCATTGAACAAAATTACACTCCTGTCGCGCTACTAGAAAAGCTAAAAGGCACGCAGGAGTACACACTTTCAGCATGGCTAAAACGGTATGACGTCATCTATAAACGTCGGGAACTGGCGGAAAACACATATAAAGTTCGCAAGGGACAAATAGCTATGATCAGCGAAATGATGGGTAACAAGGTGTTAGCTAAAATCAGCACGCGCCATGTTGCAGAATTTTTAGAGTTTTGGGTGGCACAGGACAAAAAAACTATGGCTGCCACCATGCGATCGGTATTGTCCGACATTTTCAGAGAAGCCATTGTCGAGGGCCATATAGAAAATAATCCGGTGACACCGACACGCTCAGCTAAACCAGTTGTTAAACGCGAACGCCTAGAACTGGATCAGTATATCGCCATTCGTAATGTAGCCGGTGCATTACCAGCATGGTTTGGGTTATCAATGGATCTGGCACTGGTGACTGGCCAACGGCGTGAGGATTTAACAATGATGCGCTTTGATCAGATCGTTAATGGCAGATTACAGATAGACCAAGGCAAAACCGGAGCAATGATCTCACTACCCTTAGATCTTGAACTTAAAGTAGTTGGCCTACGCCTTAGTTCCGTGATTGACCAATGCAGATTAGCCAGTAAAACAGATTTTATGATAAGTGCAGGCATCAGAAAAAATAGCCCTGATGGATCACTACATCCAGATAGCCTGACAAAGAAATTCGTAACGGCGAGAAAAGGAACAGATTTTTGTTTTGATGAGAGTCCGCCAACATTTCATGAGATCAGAAGTCTGGCTGGGCGATTGTATGAAAAGGAAAAAAGTAAGGAGTTTGCGATGAAATTACTGGGGCATAAATCGGAGAAAATGACGAATAAGTATCTTGATACGAGGGGGAAAGAATACGTGATGCTATAAAAGACCGAATATCAGATTTCGATAAAATTTCGATAAACTTCGATAAACCCAAAAATTCACCTTTAAAATCAATAAGATAAAAAAAGACCGAATACGATTCCTATATTCGGTCTAGGGAAATGGCTCTTGGGACAGAGCCGTGCGCTAAAAGTTGGCATTAATTAACGTAGGCTTATTCAGCCGTACTCCTTAAGCGTAGTCGAGTACATGTGTTTAGCCAACTTGGCAATGGAACTAATTAATTACGGTTGTAAACTAATCTGAAGGGTGAAAAACTAAATGGGTAGCAAAGAAGGTAACCATTTGAAAAATAAAGGCTAGTATCAGTGCATCTCACAACCCCAAGTTTATTTTTGACACAGTGACATTGCGCGCTGCTGGAAAGGTTCCAAACTCATCTTCTGACCGGGCTTGTCACTGTCGTCTAGCAACAAAACATCTAGCGGTTTCGCTAAAACATAACCAGACTTCATCTGATCAGTTGCAATATCATTTAGGGGATATTGCGCTAACGTACTCGGGTTAATAACAAACAAAGCGTTACCCGTGCGGCATTCCAGCATCACTTCTTCCCGATTAAATGCCCATTGCTTGCCAAATTCAAACTTACTGACAGTCACTATCTTCCCGGCAGCAATAGCGTTAACGGATAGCATCAGCAACGATAACGTCAGCACAAAACCTTTCATCTAGATTATCCTCAATTAACTGATTGCTTAGATTTTCTCGCATCCCAAGGGATCGATGCAAGCTTGGAAGCAATATCTGTTGTTTATAGTCTTATTCTATATCGGAGCCATAGTCGCAAAAATACTGACTAATAGTAATACCGCCGCGCCAAGGATAATTTCGACATAACTATTTATGACAAGCCAATAGTGAGCCTTAGCAGGTAATTTTCTGAGCAGTGGCACGATGATATAGCGATTAATCAGCGCAACAATAATCATAAACATCACCAATATCACTTTGCAGAGCAGAAGTATCTGATAGGTAGATGTCAGCGTCAGCGCGGTATCGCCCAGTATAATAATGCTGTTAATAACACCACTCGCCAGTATCAATGCTACGGCCAAATGTCCCCAGCTTGAGAATCGAATCAGCGTAGTGATGGCTTCATGTTTAACATCATTATTGTGAGCATAAGCAAGGCAAATCAGAAGTGCCGGTAGGCAACCCAACCAATAACCCGCACTGAGCAGATGTATGATTTGATTGGTTTGGTGAATCCATCCCACTAGCCCAGCATGCATCGCCGCATGCCCGGTAAAAGCAAGGCTCGCGAGTAACAGCGTTGAGCAACCTGCAATCAGCCGGTAGTTGCTACGGGTTGAACCCAGCAACACTATCCACATAATCAAAATGGATAAGCCAAGATGCCATTGCCACACCTGACCGAAACGAGTACCAAATACCGACCACCAAACGGTCATTCTGTAGGTATCAGCCCAACCATTCCCCATCATTCCTGCCTGAACGGCTAAAAGCCCGACAGCAGAGATAAGCCCCAGGGAAGTACTGAAGATAAGTAGCGGGGACAGACGGTTTTTCAGTATTAAAGAGAATCGATCTGGTGCTAACAAGGCGGTGAATATACTGATGCCGAACATCAGCATCACCGCCCAAAAATGCAAGAAGCGACACAGAACGAATAGAGTCGCCAGAGACATATTATTTCACTGTGAAGCTGTATGTGCCTTTGGTTTTATGACCATCAACAGACACGACATGCCATGAAACGTTATATTTCCCAGCAGTTAATGCATGGTCAATCGGCAGAATCAGCTGTGTATTATTCACCGGGTCCAATGTTAACGCACCGGTTTTCACTATATTGTTATCTGGACCAGTCACTTTCACACCACTGAAGTTTAGCTCGATACCTTCAGAGAACCCCAGCGTCAGTGCTTCTGGCGCTGAACCGATAGTAGTATCGGCAGCCGGTGACTCTATCTTCAGGTGTGCGTGAGCCAGAGCTTGCTGACTGGATAACCCAACAAACAACACAATAAGCGCCGAAAGCATGCGGCAAGAAGAACGTACTTTGCGAATAAACATAGTATCCCTTAATCAATGGGGGTGAAGAATCAATCTGCTACCAACCATATCCTATATTGGCAGCGCGAACCCCTATCACTTCCAGTCAATTGCACTACCTGTGAGATAGCACACAAAACAAAACGCCAAATTCTGAGTGGCGATTGAAATATCACCAATAATTGAGCAGCAATTCAACTCACTGCCATGTCGGTAGTGCAAATGATAACGATTTGAATATGGCAAGTCGAGAAACCATAGCCAAACAGCATGTAATTAGCACGAAAACAACAAGATGAAGGAAAGTGGTGCAGATAAGCTTGCGAGGAAATAACAGAAACCGCAGTTTTTGGTTCCGTTGATCGGGAATCAAAAACTGCGGAAAACACACTAGTAATACAAATTAAGCCTAAATATGGCTTTGAGCTGCCATTGTCTTCAGATCTTTATCAACGAAGAACAATGAATTACCGCTGTTACCCACCAGCGCCAGCTTATCAAGAATGGATTTGAACAGTTTTTCTTCTTCATGTTGCTCAGCTACATACCATTGCAGGAAATTGAAGGTGGAATAATCGTGATTTTCCATTGCTGCATGAGCCAGTTCATTAATTTGAGTAGTAATAAGCTGCTCATGCTCGTAAGTCAGTTTGAATACATCTGCCAGAGAAGCAAAATCAATTGGTGGTGCGGTGATGGTACCCAAGACCGGCATAGAGCCTGTCCCGCTGAGGTATTCGAACAAACGCTGCATATGTTGCATCTCTTCTTGAGAATGCAATTTTAAAAATGCCGCAGCACCTTCAAAACCTTTATCGCTACACCAGGCACTCATCTGCAAGTAAAGATTCGCAGAGTAAAACTCCAGGTTCAGTTGCTCATTGAGCTTTTGAGCCATTTCAGTTTTTAACATAATAATTCCCTTATTTTTATAATGCAGGTAAGTAACGATTATCTTGGTGTATTATGCCAAGATAAAAACAAAATAAGAACACTCTATTCACAATAATATTGTGACAAAGATAAAATAATTCAACACATTGATTTTATTGTATAAATAAAATCCGATAGGCACTGAATTAATTATTATAAAAATCATTAATATTGCAAACTAAATACTAAAAGGAATGATTCTTATTTTAATTTCCACCCGATATAATTACTGCTCACACTGGATACTGATATTATGCCAA
Organism: Yersinia sp. FDAARGOS_228; assembly: GCF_002073315.2. Classification (NCBI taxonomy): domain Bacteria; kingdom Pseudomonadati; phylum Pseudomonadota; class Gammaproteobacteria; order Enterobacterales; family Yersiniaceae; genus Yersinia; species Yersinia sp. FDAARGOS_228. Next base: position 2,872,145 of record NZ_CP020409.2, on the reverse strand, counting down.
GCAAATAGCTCATTAATGTGCTGGTTCGATCACATTAGCGGCTTGCCAATACCCATTGTCTGCATTACCTTTTGCCCCATAACCTCCCACGGCCCAAGAAGGAGAAAACTATGGGATATAATCTGACGGAGCTTTCTGAAGAAGAAACAGCAAAAATGAATGTTGACCTAGCCGCTTCAGGCGTAGCATTTAAAGAGCGCTACAATATGCCGGTGATTGCAGAAATGATCGCCAGAGAACAGCCTGATGAGCTGCGTGAGTACTTTTTGCAACGCTTGGCTCACTACCGTACTGAATCAATTAAATTCTCACGTTTACCGTATGAACCTAAGATAAAATAAGCAACAAAAAGCTCCCGCAGGTATCAAGTTGCGGGAGTGTGCGAATAAAACAGTTATGGCTTACGAGCAAATCTATCTGTAGCCAGAATCAACTGGTGCAAAATGCCCGGTTCATCAAAGGAATGACCAGCACCTTCGACAATATGTAATTCAGCCTCTGGCCAGGCTTGCGCTAAGTCCCACGCATTCTGTGGCTGGCAAGCCATATCATATCGGCCATGAATAATAACTGCTGGGATATGGCGAATACGAGTCACGTTATCCAACAGTTGGTTATCACTGTCCAAAAAACCTAAATGAGTGAAATAGTGATTTTCAATACGAGCAAAGGCCAGAGCAAAATCATCCTCTCCAAAGGATGCCGAGCTTTTGGCCGGTAATAAAGTAACGGTTTCACCTTCCCATAAACTCCAAATCTTGGCAGCCTCCAGTTGCACAGCCTTGTCAGGTGAAGTCAGTCGCTTACGGTAAGCGGCGGTAACATCCCCCTGCTCTTCTGGTGATAAAATGGAGAGTATACGTTGCCATTTCTCTGGGAAAAAACGTGAAGCGCCATCCTGATAGTACCAATGCAATTCTTTTTTGCGCAGCGTGAAAATACCACGTAGCACCATTTCACTGACCCGATCGGGGTGCGTTTCACCATAAGCCAGTGCGAGTGTTGAGCCCCATGATCCACCAAATACCAGCCATTTATCTATACCCGCCATTTGGCGTAGCCGTTCAATATCATCAACCAAATGCCAGGTTGTATTGTTGTCCAAACTGGCATGGGGTTTTGAGCGGCCACATCCACGTTGATCAAACAGCAGCACTTTATATTTTTTGGGGTTGAATAGTTGCCGGTGATAAGGCGCAATACCACCTCCAGGGCCACCATGTATAAACACGGCGGGTTTACCTTCTGGGTTACCACAAAGTTCCCAATAAATCTGATGCCCGTCGCCGGTGTCTAATAAACCACTGTCGTAGGGTTCATATGCGGGATAAAGCCCACGTAATTGTTCCATTATTTTTCCATGTTTGTTATTAGACATTAAAGTTATCAAAGCCTATACAGCACGCAGGGTCAACGATAAAACATCACATTTACATCAATCAGCCAATTAATTACTCCAACTGGTGATAATTACGCCATATCTCAATAGATTATCCGCTGTTATATCGCGAGATGGTACGATTTAAACGGTAACTATATAGATTAAGATTTAATAATGCTGTTGTTAAACAATACATTAACGGCATCGATGCTTTATCTCCTTGCAACTTACCCTCATAAGGTGGTTAATAGGTGGGCGTACCAACCTAACCGAAGGTAAAGAGAGGCAAGCCATGAGTAAGGGAATGGACAGCAAAAAGAACGCGAAGAAAAAGCCACTAAAAACTCCGGCTGAGAAAAAAGCTGAGAAACGCGCTAAGAAGTCATCTTCTACCAGCGCAGAATAAACGGGCTTTTCGTCTCGTCAGTCAACCCGCCATATTAGGCGGGTTTTTTGTTGCTATTATTTAGCAATAGTCGGTGGGAGATAAAAATGTATTTTCGTATTATCGATACCGAAACCTGCGGTTTAGCCGGTGGTATTGTTGAGGTCGCTTCGATTGACCTGGTTGATGGGGCATTAGCTAACCCGATGAGTGATTTGATTAGCCCAGACCGGCCAATCAGTATTGATGCAATGGTGATTCATCATATCACTGAAGAAATGGTAGAAGGCAAACCACGGATTGCGGTTGCGATTAGAAGATATCAAGGCAGCCCATATTATGTTGCCCATAATGCGCCTTTTGATCGTGGAGTATTACCGGAGATGGGTGGCCAATGGATTTGCACCCTCAAGCTAGCCAGAATGCTCTATCCTGACATCAAACACAGTAATCAATATCTGCGTTACGCCTTGAGACTGAATGTTTCAGTACCGGATAATCTATACCCGCACCGTGCTTTATACGATTGTTATGTCACGGCCGCGTTATTACAGCGCATTATGCAAGACTCAGGTTGGAATGCCGAACAAATGGCCGAAATAACGCAGCAACCGTTGCTGTTACAGACATTTAAATTCGGAAAATATCGAGGCAAAAGTATTGAGCAAATAGCCCGACAAGACCCAGATTATCTGCGCTGGATGTTAGCTTCAATATCTGATCTTACGCCAGATATGCGCTATACCCTAGCCCATTACCTGACGTAAGATCCCTGACTAGGTTAAGCCAGAGCCAGTATGAATGCGTATTCCAAAGCGATGTCTTCATACGCTTTGAAGCGCCCTGATTTACCGCCGTGACCTGAATCCATGTCGGTATAAAGCAGTAATTGGTGGTCATCTGTCTTCATTTCACGCAACTTGGCGACCCACTTTGCCGGTTCCCAGTATTGAACCTGTGAATCATGTAAGCCGGTAGTCACCAGCATGTGCGGGTAATCCTGAGCCTTGATCTGATCATAAGGGCTGTATTGCTTAATATAATCGTAATACGCCTTATCGTTCGGGTTGCCCCATTCGTCATACTCGCCAGTAGTAAGAGGTATCGATTCATCCAACATCGTGGTTACCACATCAACAAACGGCACCTGCGCCACAACACCTTTATATAACGCGGGTTCCTGATTGATGACCGCTCCCATCAATAAACCACCAGCACTGCCCCCCATGGCAAACACACGGTTAGCATCGCCATAGCCCTCGGTTATCAGCGTTTTGGTGACATCGATAAAGTCGTTGAATGTATTTAATTTATTGAGCAATTTACCATCTTCATACCATTGCTGGCCCAACTCCCCACCGCCCCGAATATGTGCCAGAGCAAAGACAAAACCGCGATCCAATAGGCTTAATCGGCTACCACTGAATGCGGGATCCATACTGCTGCCATATGAACCATAACCATAAACCAACAGTGGATTATTACCTGAAACAAAATGGTCACGGTGATAAACCAATGAAACCGGCACTTTTACGCCATCGGTTGCAGTGACCCATATCCGTTCGCTGCGATACTTTTCCGGGGTGAAGTTCTTCACTTCCTGCTGCTTAAGCAACTCGCGTGCGCCGGTATCCATATTAAGTTCAAACATTGAACTTGGTGTGGTCATCGAGGAGTAGCCATAGCGCAACAATTCTGTTTCTGGTTCTGGGTTATATGCCAGCCAGGTAACGTAGGTAGGATCATCAAAAGTAATGGATTTCTCTTCGGCAGTGGTCCAGTGAATTTGCCGCAAAAGCGTCAACCCGCCACTGCGCTCTTCTACCACCAACCAATCACGGAATAAGCTGAACCCCTCCAGCATAACATCTGTTTTTGGTGCAATTAATGGTACCCACTGAGATTCATCGGCAAAATCACTTTGCTCTTTACCTGCCTCAGCGATTTGGTACAAACCAAAATTCTTACCATCTTTATTCGAGCGTAAATAAAAATGTTGCTTATAGTGGTCCAAACCGTATTCATGGTCTTTACGACGTGGTGCGAACATCTGTGGTAGTGGTTCAGGCTTATCAGCATCCAGTAACAATACTTCAGATGTTGTGGTACTGCTCAGATGGATAACAATGAAACGTTCAGACGTGGTTTTTTCTAAACTCACGTAAAATGTATCGTCAGTTTCCTGATAGATAAGTTGGTCCAACTGAGGATCGGTTCCTACTACATGGCGATACACTTGATAAGGCAGTAATGTTTTTTCATGTTTGCGCACGTAATAGAGCGTTTTCGAATCATTGGCCCATTCAAAGTTACCTGAGGTATTGCTGATAACCTCCTCGTGCCAAACATCACTCTGTAAATGTTTTACCCGAATATCATATTGGCGACGCGATAAGAAATCCTCTGTAACTGCCAATAGATGATTATCCGGGCTAACATCTAACCCGCCCAAGGTATAAAACTCACTATCTGCCGCTCGTTGGTTGCCATCCAGTAACGTCTCCCAACTGCTATCAGCCCAAACGGGTTGACGCACATAAATAGCATATTCATTACCCGGCTCAAAACGCGTTTGGTAGCGATAGCCGTTGCGAATATAGGGAACGGATTCTTCTTGTGGCGGGACGCGGGAAACCATCTCTTGATACAGGGTTTCACGCAAGGTTTGTTGCGGTTGTAACACCGCGTTAGTGAAGTCATTTTCAGCTTGCAAATAGTTCAGAACATCAGCGTCAGTACGCTCATCATCACGCAGCCAATAATAATCATCTACACGGGTATCACCGTGCATAGTTATTGGATAAGGGCGTTTATTCGCCTTTGGAGGTATGGTCATTATTTGAATTATCCATCTGTGTTCGTTACCGCGAGAGTGACACGATTACCTGTGGATGCCAAGTATCAGCATATGCTTATAATTTAGCGAAGGGGATCTAATTAAATGATAAATATAATTATAAAAGATACCCGAGAGAGTTTTGACTTGGAGGGATAAGCAGGTGCCTGATACGTTGCCTCAAACACCTGATTGGTAGCGATTAGCTTTACGCTGACGTTATTCCACTCATAACTATTTAGGGCCATTATAGGTAATGGTGCCAGCTTTGCAGTCAAGTAACACTTGATAGGTTTTGTCGCCCTTGTTGCCACGAACAGTCATTGGCACCTGCCACACATCATCTTTGCCTGTAATGTCTACCGCGCTAATCCAAACGATCGGCTTATCAGTGCCTAATTGTTTCTTATCCGCTTCCCAGCGTGTAATTCTGTTTTGCAGAAAGTCTCGCTTAACCTGCGTTGCTACCTGAGATTGATTTAAACCGGAGCAAGCAGGTAATTTCGCGACTCGTGGCTCTTGGGCCTGTACACCCACAGTGATACCGGCCAATGCTGTAACCAATACCAAGGCTAATCCTGTCTTTCTCATCATTCCTCCAAATATTATTATTTCTATCCTTGGTAGGAACGATGATTGAAAGGTAGGTTACAGAGTGAACAGCGTTGCAGGGTAATAATGGTAACGCCGTTTAATTAACACCGCGTAAATTCAATCACATAAAACTGTTCCAGCCCAGGATAGATCTCCTTAATCACCTTTTTCAGCTCATCCAATGACATATTTTCTTGCTCAGCGTGACGGTCAGACAGTGCATCCAGAGTGATTGGCGTGACTGATTTGACCATAATGTGGCAGAAGAATACGCCATCTTCATTGCGACATACGCGCAGGGTTTCCCCTGGGCGGAAATCGGATTCACTGCTATCCCGGATGGTGATCGTCTTACGATCTGCCAGGATATCCGCCTCAAATCGGCGAAAGAAGGTGATTTCACGATTCATTTTAGATCCCTTTTTCACTTTCTGCTGAAAGTTGGCAAATTAAGCCGCTTGATTTTCTTCAGATTTGTTTTTTTTCTCTGGCACATTCTTTTCCGCTTTCAGTTTTGCTTGCCCATCGACAGGAGCCGCAGGGTTAGCACCACGAAGAATTTGCCCTAAAGCATCTTTATTTTCTGCCAGGAAGAAACTCAGCGCCTCACGTTGATCTTCTTCAAGGGTTAAGGGAGCCAATGACAGCCACTCAGACAAATTGTCAGCCAAATCCAGCATTTTATCGTAGGCATCGGCTTCTTTTTTGGTTGTGAATGTCATTTTTTCCTCACCCTGTCTCACTACGACGAATTTTATTTCAACGGCCATTGTTGTATGTCCTTTTCATTTCTTTCACGCCCACAAGTAACTGTATATACATACAGTATAATGCGAGTTATCGGGAGGATGCAACCGTCATCGCCCCCTCGTGTCATTATTTCAATAAACGGGATTTGCAGTTTTTGCCTTTAATCTTGCCTTGTTGTAATTGCTGTAAGGCACGTTTGGCACTGGCTTTACGGATGGCAACATAGGCATGAACCGGGAACATATCAATCTTACCGACATCAGCGGCGGTCAGACCGGCTTCACCGGTTAAAGCACCCAGAATATCACCTGGGCGAATTTTTGCTTTGCGCCCACCATCAATGCATAACGTGACCATTTCTGGCTCCAGCATCGCATTAGCACTGCGGCTCACCGGTTCTGCCGGGGTCCATTTCAGTTTTATTTGCAGATAATCTTCAATGGCATGAGCACGGGACATCTCTTGTGGTGTACACAAGCTAACCGCCAGACCACTCATCCCTGCCCGACCAGTACGACCAATACGGTGCACATGAACCTCTGGGTCAAAGGCCAGCTCAAAGTTAACTACCAGCGCCAGATCTTTAATATCCAAGCCTCGGGCCGCGACATCGGTTGCTACCAGCACACGACAACTGCGGTTGGCAAAACGCACCAGCACTTGATCACGGTCACGTTGTTCTAAGTCACCGTGTAAAGCCAACACACTGATTCCACGAGATTCCAATGCTTCATAGACGCTCTGGCAATCTTTCTTGGTGTTACAGAAAACCACACAAGAACTCGGCTGATAGTGACTGAGGACTGATATCAACAACGGCAAACGTTTTTCGCGAGTGGTTTCAAAGAACACCTGCTCAATAGCGGGTACTTCATCGCCATCATCAACTTCAACATTGATTGGTTGGCGCTGGACTCGTGCACTGATTCGTTCAATGCCGACCGGATAGGTGGCCGAGAACAGCAGAGTTTGGCGCTGTGGCGGAGTATAGGCAATGACATCGTCGATGGCATCGGTAAAGCCCATATCCAGCATGCGATCAGCCTCATCCAATACCAGAATCTTAAGATCGTCCAGTACCAGTGTTTTCTTGCGCAAATGCTCTTGAATACGCCCCGGCGTGCCCACAACAATGTGTGGCGCATGCACCAGTGAATCCAATTGATGCCCCATCGGTTGGCCACCGCATAAGGTCAGTATTTTAATGTTTTGCGTGAAACGGGCCAAGCGGCGCAACTCTTTGCTGACCTGATCAGCCAATTCACGGGTCGGGCACAGTACCAATGCTTGGGTAACAAACTCCCCGACCGCAATTTTATCTAGTAAACCAATACCGAATGCCGCAGTTTTTCCACTGCCGGTTTTGGCTTTCGCACGGACATCCTGCCCGTTGAGGATTGCCGGTAAAGCCGCAGCCTGTACCGGTGTCATCTCGGTATAGCCAAGTTCATTAAGATTGGACAACTGCTCAGTAGGCAGCGCCAGGGAAGAAAAGGAAGTTGTGCTCACGGCAGTAACTCTTATAACTGGATGGAATGGCAGCGATGGCCTGAAGGCAAGCGCAAGATTTTGGCGCGATAATACCAGAAATGAGTCCATTGCCGGAATTAAACCGTAAAAACAGTCCAAAAACGCAATGCGCTGCGCATATATCGATATCGCCTCACAGCCATCCGTTAGATACGCAATCGTTTTCGTTGCTATTTTGCCGTATACTAATGCCCGTAAAATTGATCGTACAACAAATTAATGTGCAACTCTCCCACTGATGTAGGTACCTAACTATGCTGACTATTGGAACCGCTCTGCGCCCAGGCGCTACCCGTGTCATGTTGCTTGGCTCTGGCGAGTTGGGTAAAGAAGTGGCTATCGAATGCCAAAGACTGGGGCTGGAAGTGATTGCCGTTGACCGCTATGCAGATGCACCCGCCATGCATGTTGCCCATCGCAGCCATGTCATCAATATGTTGGACGGCTTGGCGTTGAAACAGTTGGTCGAACAGGAAAAACCGCACTATATCGTGCCGGAAATAGAAGCTATTGCCACCGACATGTTGGTTGAGCTAGAGAAAATGGGCCAACGGGTCGTGCCTTGCGCAGAGGCAACACGGCTGACGATGAACCGTGAAGGTATTCGCCGTTTAGCGGCAGAAACCCTGCAATTGCCAACCTCGAGCTACCGTTTCGCCGACACTGATAGCGCATTCCGCCAGGCCGTCAGTGAAGTGGGTTATCCCTGTATCGTTAAGCCAGTAATGAGTTCTTCCGGTAAAGGCCAAAGTCTGATCCGCAATGCAGATCAACTTAAAACCGCTTGGGATTATGCCCAACAAGGTGGCCGCGCCGGCGGTGGTCGAGTGATTGTCGAAGGCTTGGTCCGTTTTGATTTTGAAATTACCCTGCTGACAATCAATGCTGTTGATGGCATTCATTTCTGTGCGCCTATTGGTCACCGTCAAGAAGATGGTGATTACCGCGAGTCCTGGCAGCCACAGGCGATGAGTGAGACCGCATTGGCGCGTGCAAAAGAGATCGCTTCTCAGGTGGTGAACGCTCTCGGCGGTTATGGTTTATTTGGTGTGGAATTATTTGTTTGCGGTGATGAGGTTATTTTCAGTGAAGTGTCACCGCGCCCGCACGATACCGGTATGGTAACGTTAATTTCGCAGAATATGTCTGAGTTCGCATTACATGTCCGGGCATTTCTTGGCCTCCCGATTGGCACTATTCGCCAATATGGCGCGGCCGCTTCAGCGGTTATTTTACCTGAATTGACTAGCCAGAATATTGCTTACCATGGCTTAGAAGCAGCTTTGGCTGGTGATACGCAGATTCGCTTATTTGGTAAACCTGACATTACTGGTAAACGGCGCCTGGGGGTAGCATTGGCAGTCGCTGATGATATCACCACCGCCGTCAACGTGGCGAAACGAGCCGCAGGGGCTGTCGTGGTCAGTGGGTAACCGCCAGTCCGCTCATCTGGTTATCCCATAAAAAAACCCGCCAATTAACGGCGGGTTTGATATTTTTAATTAAGCCTGATGAATGGGTTACCCCTCATACGGGTCTTCAATCTCATCCGCATCTTGCTCGTTATCACGACGATAATCAGACTCATCATGATCATCAAAATCAGTATCTTCAAAGATAGCCATGGCTTGTGGATCATCTTGGTGCCGCTCACGAATCTCTGCGGCCACCAATGCAATCGCTTCACCACTGCTCATACCTTCCGACATGAATTTGTGAATACGTTCGACAGCTTCTTGCTGTTCCTCATGGGAAAGTGAAGGCATACCCGCTAGCATTGATTTATCTCCAACATATAATTGATTAAGTATACCTGTTTATTCGGGTCTGCGGTGAATTGACTGCCCCATACGACCCGCCAGCCAATTTATGTTAATCTTCCCGACGGCCCGTTGCGAACGCATCATCGCGCCACCCAAATATGTCTATCCGAAAGAAAAGAATAGTGACTCATGAGTGTGAAATCCCTGACCATCAAAGCCTTACCTTATCAGCCAGACGCCCTGCTCCGACAATTTGCCCCACTTGCCAATCAAAGCTGGGCAATGCTGCTGCATTCGGGATTCGCAGAACATACCCATAATCGTTTTGACATATTGGTCGCTGACCCACAGGTAACACTCACCACCCGAGGCGAGCAAACGGAGATAATCAGCGCGCAAGGCCGAGTCTGCTCCCCGGCAGATCCCTTCTCTTTATTACAGCAGCAGCTCGATAAATTCGCCTTACCAATGCCATCACACCCTGACCTGCCATTTCTGGGGGGCGCATTGGGGGTATTTGGTTATGATCTGGGCCGCCGGGTTGAGACATTGCCTGCACTGGCCGAGCAAGATATCGCATTACCAGATATGGCGGTCGGCTTGTATGACTGGGCGCTGATTGCGGACCATCATCTGCAAAAGCTAACGCTGGTGTGCCACGGGGATGCAGAGCAACGCCTATTGTGGTTACAGCAACAAAAAATGCCTGAAATTGCGCGGCCATTTACGCTGACCAGCCCTTGGCAGGCCAATATGTCGCGGGAGGAATATGGCGAAAAATTCCGCCAGATTCAAGAATACCTGCACAGTGGTGACTGTTATCAAATTAATCTGGCACAAAGATTCAGCGCTAAATATCAAGGTGATGAATGGCAAGCCTTTTTGTCGTTGAGCCGCAGCAATCGCGCACCGTTTTCGGCCTTTATCCGCTTGCCACAAAACGCCATATTGAGTGTCTCGCCGGAGCGTTTTTTATGGTTGGAAAACCATCAGATTCAGACCCGCCCCATCAAGGGCACACTACCACGTTTGGACCATCCTGAGCAGGACCGCTTGCAGGCTGAACGGTTGGCTAACTCACCGAAAGATCGGGCAGAGAACTTGATGATAGTGGATCTGCTACGCAACGATATTGGCCGTGTGGCGCAACCGGGTAGCATGCGGGTGCCTGAGTTGTTTGTCGTTGAGCCTTTCCCGGCGGTACATCATTTGGTGAGTACCATTACCGCGATCCTGCCTGCTGAATGCCCAGCGACTACGCTGCTCCGAGCCTGCTTCCCCGGTGGCTCAATAACCGGAGCACCGAAGATTCGTGCCATGGAGATCATTGAGCAACTGGAGCCACACCGACGGAATGCCTATTGCGGCAACATTGGCTATATTAGTTGCTGTGGCACGATGGACACCAATATCACCATTCGCACGCTGTTGACCGAGAACGGAAAAATCTATTGTTCTGCCGGTGGAGGAATTGTGGCTGATAGCCAGGAACAGGCAGAATATCAGGAAACATTTGATAAAATCGCCCGCATCTTACCGCAACTGGAAAATACTGGGTTTGTTGAGCATATATAGTTGGTTGAAAATATACAGTGGTTGAAAATACATAACTTATAAGCGAGTCATTCTGTGAGTGAATTATTTATCGGGCACACTTTGTCTGAATTTATCAGCCGGTTTCAACTGCAACTGCCCCAAGCAGGCAGCTTTACGGCCAATAGCCACCATGCCGCCGTTTTAATCCCGATAATTTGTCGGCCTGAGCCAACGTTGCTACTGACCCGGCGCTCTAGTCATCTGCGTAAACATGCCGGTCAGGTCGCCTTCCCCGGAGGCAAAGCAGACCGGGAAGACAGTTCACTGATTGATACAGCACTGCGTGAAGCGCAAGAAGAGGTCGCAATCCCTGCTTCGGCTGTACATGTCCTCGGGCAACTGGCGCCATTAGACAGTTCCAGTGGTTATCAGGTTACCCCTATTGTCGGATTGATCCCTGCAAATATTGCCTTTCATGCCAATGAAGAAGAGGTGGCTGGGCTGTTTGAAATGCCCTTACATGAGGCGCTTAGCCTTTCACGCTACTATTCACTGGATATCCATCGTGGCGGTGTCAATCACCGGGTCTATCTTTCTTGGTATGAGCGCCAGTTTGTCTGGGGATTAACGGCGGCGATTATCCGGCGGTTGGCGCAACAGGTGAGTATTTAACCTAAAGCCATAAATCCAACATGGATAATGAGTGACACGCTTCACAGCGTTGCGGCTAAAAAAGCTGAATTACAGCATAAAGCGATCCCTATCACCCCATCACATCGATTTTTACTCTATTTTCCCTGCACAACCATTTTAAAAAAACTGTAAACTGGCCTGTCAGCGTTATGAAATATCTGTAAAATAACATTCATCACTATAAACCACTAAAAATGTAAGGTTAAAACCTGATAGTGAGCGCCACTGATGTCATCCTAAGCTGCTAGCGACTTAGTGCATGAGTGGTAATACCGGACGATGCCGTATGTAGTTAATTTAATACGGTTTTTATAAAGCGGAGAGCGTTTTATAACCTTAAATTGACCGTGATATGTAACTGTTGCTGCATTAAATTGATGTGGCTAACACCAGTAGGCCCCAAATTAACAAGGGTCTGTGATGGCAAGACTTCATGTATAAGTATTTATCATGCGAAGTTATCTGCTGCTATCCACAGAACTCTTATACTTAATATAGATATTCTCAGTGACATTCATGTGCACTGAGAATAACAAAATGCGTTGTTAAGGAGTTATAGCGTGATTAGCGTTTTTGACATGTTTAAGATTGGTATCGGTCCATCCAGCTCTCATACTGTTGGGCCAATGAAAGCCGGCAAGGAGTTTGCTGATTTGCTGGTGACTCAGGGCCTGATGCCAACTGTCACGCGTGTTGCCGTTGATGTTTACGGCTCACTATCATTGACAGGGAAAGGTCATCACACCGATATCGCCATTATTATGGGGTTAGCAGGCAATATGCCTGACACCGTGGATATCGACAGCATCCCAGCCTTTATCCGTGATGTGGAATTACGCCAGAAATTGATGCTCGCCAATGGGTTGCATGAAGTCGATTTCCCACGGGAGGGCGGAATGGTGTTCCGCAGCGATAATCTGCCACTGCACGAAAATGGCATGCAAATCCACGCCTTCGCCGGTGATGAGAAAGTACTGAGCAAAACCTATTATTCAATCGGTGGTGGTTTCATCGTTGATGAAGAGCATTTCGGCAAAGCTGCGGTAAATGCTGTCAGCGTGCCCTATCCATTTAATTCTGCTGAAGAAATCCTGGCAAACTGCGAGCAAACCGGTATGTCTATCTCCGGTATGGTGATGCAGAATGAATTGGCGATGCACAGCAAAGAAGAGATTGAAGCCTATTTCACGGCTATCTGGCAGACCATGCGAGCCTGTATTGATCGCGGTCTGAACACCGAGGGCGTATTACCAGGTCCTCTGCGTGTGCCGCGCCGCGCCTCCGCATTGCGCCGTCTGCTAGTCTCTTCCGATAAGCTGTCCAGTGATCCAATGAACGTGATTGATTGGGTCAATATGTTTGCACTGGCGGTTAATGAAGAAAATGCGGCAGGCGGGCGTGTTGTTACCGCGCCAACCAACGGCGCTTGCGGTATCGTCCCCGCAGTGTTGGCCTATTACGACCACTTTATTGAGCCAGTTACCCCGGAAATCTTTATCCGCTATTTCCTGTCATCAGGTGCTGTGGGCATTTTGTACAAGATGAATGCCTCCATTTCGGGTGCTGAAGTAGGTTGTCAAGGTGAAGTGGGCGTTGCTTGCTCAATGGCAGCCGCAGGTCTGGCTGAATTACTGGGTGCCAGCCCAGTACAAGTCTGTATCGCTGCTGAAATTGGCATGGAACACAATCTGGGGCTGACCTGTGATCCGGTTGCCGGTCAGGTCCAAGTGCCTTGTATTGAACGTAATGCCATTGCATCAGTAAAAGCGATTAACTCTGCACGCATGGCGATGCGCCGCACCAGCGAGCCACGCGTCTCACTCGATAAAGTGATCGAAACCATGTTTGAGACCGGTAAAGATATGAATGCTAAATACCGCGAAACATCCCGTGGTGGTCTGGCTATCAAAGTGCAATGTAATTAATTTCGTTTATAAGTAATACCGTGATCAATAAGGGGAGCCGAAGCTCCCCTTTTCTTTGATGGTAAATGCTGTAATTACCGCACTGTGGGCAAAGATTTAAAACCTACGCCGTTACGATCTGAACGGCGTGTTGGCCCAGGCACTTCAGCAATCTGATAATTACCGGTTTTACTCTTCCAGTTCGTTATTCAGTTTGGTGATTCGCACTAATTCGATACGGTAATCTGAAACTTCCATAATCTCAAAACGCAGGTTATGCAGTTCAACCACATCTCCTGCGGTTGGCATATGGCCTGAGTGAGACAGCAGCATACCGGCGAGTGAAGCGTAATCAGCGGTCGGGCTTACCAGTTCCTGACAGTCCAGAGCCTGTTCCAGCGAGTGTAAATCCGCCCCCCCTTTCACCAACCAACCATCACCGTCAGTGATAATGTCAGGGGTTTCATCTTCATCCGGGAACTCACCAGCAATCGCTTCCAGCACGTCAAGAGGTGTTACCAGCCCCTGAACGACACCAAACTCGTCGTTCACCACCACTAAGCGACCTTTTGCTTTGCGTAATACTCCCAGCAGATTAATCACGTCCATAGTATCTGGCACCACAATCGGTGGTGTCGTCGCCGCAAACTCACAAATGGAATCACCCCGCTCGATGGCAACTAACAGATCTTTGGCTCGCACCACACCGATTATCTGATCCAACGAATCACGACAAACCGGGAACAAACTGTGTGGCGTATCTAATAGTTGCTCGCGGATCTCCTCTTGTGAGCGATTACAATCGACCCAGGATATCTCAGTACGAGGTGTCATCACGCTACGCATTGAGCGGGATGCCAATGTCAGCACACCACTTATCATATAGCGCTCTTCTTCAGCAAATGCTTCGGTTGGAGCCACCTGCTGCGGGTTACCATTTTGTGGCTCCTGCTGTTGACGCCCCCCCATCAAACGGATGATCGCTTCAGCCGTGCGCTGACGCCTTGGCAAACGTGACTCATGCTTAATGAAGTTACGGCGCGCAATCTGGTTAAACAGCTCAATCAGAATAGAGAAGCCAATGGCTGCGTACAGATAGCCTTTCGGAATGTGGAAACCAAAGCCTTCAGCAATCAGACTCAGGCCAATCATCAACAAGAAGCTCAGGCACAGCACCACCACCGTAGGGTGGGCGTTCACAAACCGGGTCAGTGTTTTCGATGCCAACAACATCACGCCCATGGCAATGACAACCGCAGTCATCATAATCGCCAAGTCGTTAACCATCCCCACGGCAGTAATAACGGCATCCAGTGAGAAGACGGCATCCAGCACCACAATCTGCGCCACTACCGCCCAGAAACTGGCATAGCCTCGATTGGCACTGTCATCGTGCTGGTTACCCTCCAGCCGTTCATGCAGCTCGGTGGTGGCTTTAAATAGCAAAAATAGCCCCCCCACCAGCAAAATCAAATCTCGCCCTGAGAAACTAAAACTGCCGACACTAAACAGTGGTGTCGTCAGCGTAACCATCCAAGAAATGACCGACAGCAGCCCCAGGCGCATGATCAGCGCAAGTGACAAGCCGATGATACGAGCTTTGTCTCTTTGTTTAGGCGGCAGCTTATCGGCCAGAATGGCAATGAATACCAGGTTATCAATACCCAGAACAATTTCTAGCACCACCAGTGTAAATAACCCTGCCCAGATTGAGGGGTCCATTAGAAATTCCATGTCAGACTCCGAAAATAAGAACACGATTTAGATGATGAACGCACCGCAACAGGTACAGCAAAGCGCCGTAACACGGTTGTCAGTATAGATACGTAGAAAGATTGGGTGAGATTATACGCAGCAAGCGTGCGTGATTGAGTAACCAGATTTAAACCCACTGGTTGGGTATTAACGCTAAAGAAACAGTAACTTCGGTGACAGTCCATAGGGAGAGCTGAGGCCCTTAACTCCTGACAATTAATAGAGCCGTTAACTTTATCAGGATTTTTTTTATCAGCATAGTGAGATTTATTATCTGGCCCACGATAAACCGTCATCTAATGGCGTTAATACTCATCATCAGCCCAATTCTATTTTTCTATACCTGAAATTTATCCTAAGCTAAAAAATGGCTATGCATCATTTTTTATACCGATTACGCAAGTAGTTAACACAAAAACGCTGATATGGAGCGAGTAGCCTAATCGAATACATCAACATCGCTTATATAGTTGTCGATTAATCGTTCAAGTAGGCTAAATCATTCATAACATGTCCGAATAAATGAACAGCGTCACATAATTTATTTTTTCACTGACTAAAATAAATCACATCCAACAACATTACGTGGTCTACCTGAATCGATTCATTTGTGTTGCGAATAAATCATCAGCAGTACGCTGATATTGTGACTATCATAATAGATTCAATGTATACCGAAGTGCTGTGGGTGATTACTGGGTTGTCTGTTACGTGTTAGGACTCAATTCTGAGTTAACAAAGGGGGTAGCGAGTGAGTATAGCTATTATCATTGGCACACATGGGGCTGCGGCAGAACAACTGCTGAAAACAGCCGAAATGATTTTAGGCGCACAAGACAACGTCGCTTATATCGATTTCGTTCCAGGTGAGAATGCCGAAACGTTGATTGAGAAATACAACGCTAAGTTGACCGGGCTTGATACCAGCAGTGGTGTCCTATTCCTGGTTGATACCTGGGGTGGTAGCCCGTTTAACGCTGCCAGCCGTATTGTTACCGATAAAGAAAATTATGAGGTTGTAGCGGGGGTTAATATCCCGATGATGGTTGAGACCTTTATGGCCCGTGATGATAAACCGTCATTTGCTGAATTGGTCAAAATCGCGGTACAAACTGGCCGTGAGGGGGTTAAAGCATTAAAAACTGTCGAACCTGATGTGGCTACCGCTCCGCAACCACCTGCCGCTGTACGTAAGGTCACGGCCCCAGCCGTCGCTTTAGGCCCAGATGATCACATGAAGATTGGGTTGGCGCGTATTGATGACCGCTTAATACATGGTCAGGTCGCCACCCGTTGGACCAAAGAAACTAACGTAAACCGCATTATTGTTGTCAGCGACGAAGTTGCTGCTGACAAAATGCGCAGTACGTTGTTGAAGCAAGTTGCTCCTCCCGGTGTAACGGCGCACGTCGTTGATGTTGAAAAAGCAATCCGCGTATATAACAACCCGCAATATGCCAAAGATCGGGTCATGTTGTTATTTACCAACCCAACTGACGTAGTCCGTATGGTTGAAGGTGGTGTAGACATCAAGTCAGTCAATATCGGTGGTATGGCATTCCGTCAGGGTAAAACCCAGGTGAATAATGCGGTCTCCGTTGATGAAAAAGATATTGAAGCTTTTAATAAATTAAATGCCCGTGGTATTGAGCTGGAAGTTCGGAAAGTGTCTTCGGATAGCCGGCTCAAGATGATGGATTTAATCAGCAAACTTAATAAATAGCTTTATTAAAAACTACGTAGAAAGGTAATGCCCTGTTCTGTTTGGAACACGGTTATTTTTACTCAGCTTTTTTGGTCATAGGAGAAGTACAATGGAGATCACAACTCTTCAGATTGTGCTGATATTTATAGTTGCATGTATCGCCGGGATGGGCTCCATTCTGGATGAGTTTCAATTTCACCGTCCCCTGGTCGCCTGTACTCTGGTAGGTCTGGTTTTGGGTGATATGAAAACCGGTATTATTATCGGTGGTACCTTGGAGATGATCGCTCTCGGTTGGATGAACATCGGGGCTGCAGTGGCTCCTGATGCTGCTCTGGCATCGATTATCTCTACCATTCTGGTTATTGCAGGCGGCCAAGACATCGGTGCAGGTATCGCACTTGCTATTCCGCTGGCAGCAGCCGGTCAGGTATTAACCATTATCGTCCGTACTATTACTGTGGCCTTCCAGCACGCCGCCGACGGAGCCGCCGAACGTGGCAGCCTACGAGCGATAACCTGGATCCACATTTCTGCCCTGTTCTTGCAGGCGATGCGTATCGCTATCCCTGCTCTGATCGTTGCCTTGTCTGTTGGAACATCTGAAGTTCAGATGCTGCTCAGTTCGATTCCTGATGTGGTTACCAGTGGCCTGAATATCGCCGGTGGTATGATCGTTGTAGTAGGTTACGCCATGGTTATCAACATGATGCGTGCCGGCTACTTGATGCCATTCTTCTACTTAGGTTTCGTGACCGCCGCATTTACCAACTTCAACCTGGTGGCTTTAGGTGTTATCGGTGTGGTTATGGCCCTTCTTTATATCCAGCTCAGTCCTAAATACAACAAGTCACAGGTTGTACAGTCTGGCCCGTCCAATAATGACCTTGATAACGAATTAGACTAGGAAAAGGTGAGAGAAATGGTTGATAAAACAACGACTGGTGAAAAGAAACTCACGCCTGCCGATATTCGCGGGGTGTTTATCCGCTCTAACCTCTTCCAAGGGTCGTGGAACTTCGAACGTATGCAGGCGCTGGGTTTCTGCTTCTCTATGGTACCGGCGATCCGTCGTCTCTACCCTGAGAACTCAGAAGAGCGTAAGCAGGCAATCAAACGCCATTTGGAATTCTTCAACACTCAACCCTTCGTTGCCGCGCCAATTCTGGGCGTAACGCTGGCGATGGAAGAGCAAAAAGCGAATGGTGCCGAGATTGACGATGCGGCTATTAACGGCATCAAAGTCGGTCTGATGGGGCCGCTGGCGGGTGTCGGTGACCCAATATTCTGGGGTACGGTACGCCCGGTGTTGGCCGCTCTCGGTGCAGGTATCGCAATGAGCGGCAGTTTACTTGGCCCATTGCTGTTCTTTGTACTGTTTAACCTGGTACGCTTGCTGACCCGTTATTACGGTGTGGCATATGGCTATAAAAAAGGCGTCAATATCGTCAGCGATATGGACGGTGGTCTGCTGCAAAAATTGACGGAAGGGGCGTCTATCCTCGGCCTGTTTGTTATGGGGGCCTTGGTTAACAAGTGGACCCATGTCAACATACCGGTCGTGGTGTCTAAGATAACCAATCAGAACGGCCAGACCACAGTGACTACTGTGCAAACCATTCTTGACCAGTTGATGCCAGGTTTGGTGCCATTACTGTTAACATTCGGCTGTATGTGGCTATTACGCCGTAAAGTTAACGCTCTGTGGATTATTATGGGCTTCTTTGCCATCGGTATCTTCGGTTACTGGATTGGCTTCCTGGCACCATAATGATGCTGTTAGATTGAGAAAAACCGGGGGCCTGCTCCCGGTTTTTTATTGAAGATAACGTCTTATACCCAATAGATTTCAAAGTGCAGGAAGGCGGCAAGCACACTTGTGGTTTGAAAGATGACGGGGATATATTTGGGGAGTGGTTGCATGTCGGTTACTGATGTCGTTTTAATTGTTTTTATCGCTCTACTACTCGCTTATGCCATCTATGATGAGTTCATCATGAATATGATGAAAGGGAAGACCCGGCTGCAAGTTCACTTAAAACGTAAAAACAAGATTGACTGTGCCATCTTTGTCGGGCTGATAGCTATTCTCGTTTACAATAATGTCATGGCGAATGGTGCACCGTTAACCACCTATTTATTAGTAGGTTTAGCGCTCATCGCGGTGTATATCTCTTATATCCGTTGGCCCAAATTATTGTTTAAAAATACCGGTTTCTACTACGCTAATGCTTTTGTTGAATATAGCCGAATAAAAAGTATGAATTTATCTGAAGATGGCATCTTGGTAATTGATTTAGAGCAGCGCAGATTATTAATTCAGGTAAAACAATTAGATGACTTAGAGAAAATCTATCACTTTTTCGTTGAAAATCAATCATAAAGAAATATCCTGGGAAATAAGTCTATTGGTTATATATTCAACTGATTAATTTCCCAGCAAACCACCCTCCTCTTACTTGTTTATTCCCACATCATTACTGGTGCTTATATGTGCTATTTCTTCCTGAAACACAGATAATGAAAATCATTATCAATAGTGCTGACATACCCTATTATCTTTGGGGTTGGCGATATAATAATTTATATGTTAAGGTTGCACCATTAATGGGGAGTAGCCGGTTTCTGTGCAATATATCAGCCGATATATTGATAAGCAGAAACGCCCGTATCAACATACTCGTTTCATCTATTGAAACGTGGTGCGGGCAGCCAGGTAAGGTTGGCGAGACCATAGACACGTAACTCCGTCGTTAGGTTGGGGGTGGGTTACGTGTATATGGAGCCACCCGGCCGAGTTTATTTCTATGAATCTATCTGCAACTCTTGTCCTTGCTTTTGCTATGTCCATGGATGCTTTTGCTGCTTCTATCGGTAAAGGTGCCAGTCTACACAAACCCCGTTTTCGAGAAGCACTGCGTACCGGCCTCATTTTTGGTGTGATAGAAGCTATTACCCCACTTATTGGTTGGTGTATCGGCCTGTTTGCCAGTCA
Organism: Yersinia sp. FDAARGOS_228; assembly: GCF_002073315.2. Classification (NCBI taxonomy): domain Bacteria; kingdom Pseudomonadati; phylum Pseudomonadota; class Gammaproteobacteria; order Enterobacterales; family Yersiniaceae; genus Yersinia; species Yersinia sp. FDAARGOS_228. Next base: position 2,852,318 of record NZ_CP020409.2, on the reverse strand, counting down.
ATATATTCTGGAATGGGACCACTGGATTGCTTTCAGTCTGCTGTTTATTCTTGGTTGCCGCATGATTTTTGAAGGTGCGAAGCAACAAGTAGAAGAAACTGAAAAAATGCGCAGTCACAGTTTTTGGGTTTTGGTCATGACGGCGATTGCCACCAGTCTTGATGCAATGGCGATCGGTGTCGGTTTAGCTTTCTTACAAGTAAATATTGTCCACACCGCCATGGCGATTGGCTTGGCAACCATGATTATGGCTACCTTAGGTATGCTGATTGGCCGTTATATTGGCCCATTATTGGGTAAACGCGCCGAAATCATCGGTGGGATAGTCTTAATAGCGATCGGCTTTAATATTCTGTATGAGCATATCTATCGGATCGCCTAACGGCGAAAGCCCGTCTATTCTCACAATAAAATAGAGTCATTGGGCAAAAATTAACCCCGCATTCAAAGAATAGCGGGGTTTTTTATTACCTCTGATACCCACTTATACGGCAAGTATCAGCGCTGCATTAAAAGTCCATAGAAACCGACAGTTTCAGTTCGCGCGGGTTGCCTTGGTACATATAAGTACCGGTATCTTCAACCGATTCCCAGTAACGTTCGTTGGTCACGTTCTGAAGGTTGGCGCGCCAGATCAGATTGGTCTCTTTCAACGGCATGGTGTAACGCATACCCAGATCCAAGCGCGTCCACGGTTTCAGTTTTAAGGTGTTTTCCTGGTTAGCGTACTGAGAACCCGAACGCGTGACAGTCCCCGTAGCCGTCAACCCTTCTACGGCTTTAATATCGTACTCGCCGCCAAACACTAATTGATAACGGGCAACCCCCACAGCATAGTTACCATTATTTTTACTGTTTTGCGCCTCAGTCAGTATTGGGTCCAGCCATACTGCACTCCCTAACAGCCGGGTACCAAACACTGGCTCACCGAATACGTTTAATTCGACACCACGGTTACGCTGCTCGCCGCTCAAGGTGTACATATTGGTGGTTGCATCAATAGAACCGGCAGGTCTGGTGATTTCAAACAGTGCTAACGTACCGCCATAGCGCTGGTTATCAAATTTCACACCCACTTCATTTTGTTTAGCATGAATAATACCGGTAACATTGCCCGCATTGGCAGTATACCAAGGAGCCACTTTACCCGGAGACAATGCTTCGATGTGGTTTGCATACAGTGATACGTTTTCCCATGGCTTAACCAACAAGCCATAAACTGGCGTCACTTTCATGGCATCTTGCACATTTTTACTGTCTGCCACACCATTATCAAAGTTGCGGATAACCACTTCTTGGCGGCGTAGACCTAGCATCAACTGCACTTTATCATCCAGCGCCGATAAGGTATCAGACACCGAAATGCTGCTGGCACGAACCTGACTGTTTAGTGTTGGGTCCTGATTAGCGCTGCTCATGGTTGTTGGTGGGAAAGGTACAACCCCTGGATTATAAATATTGGTGCTTACTTTATCTGACATATTCCAGGCAGATTTGGCGGTACGATAGTTAGAGGCGTAACCGATATTCACTTTATGCGTCACCGGGCCGGTATCGAAATGCCCCCTCACCCCACCCAACCCGGCTATGGAATCAGAGACATAAGGGACATACAGGCGACTGATGGTGGCATTGCCATTATTATCAGTCAGCGTCGGTGAACCATATTGTCCGGTCTCGTCATTGTGACTTGCACCGAGGGTACCGTACACCGTCCAGTTCTGGCTTAAGTCATACTCACTACGCAGCATACCAAAGGTGGTCGCCATATCGGTATACACCCACTGCTGACCATAATTTAAGGTAGCTGCCGGTGGCTCTGGGATAACCGTCGCACTACCAATGGCAACATCAGTACGCATACCGTGAACCGTTTGTTTTTGATATCCGATATCTAAAGAAGTACGGGCGCGCTCACCCCGGTAATCTAAACCGGTTGAAAGTGCCGTCGTGCGCTCTTTCTGATCATGGATAGCGGTCTCACCTTCGCGGTGTAGCGCATTAACCCGCACACCGAACTGGTCATTGTCACCAAAGCGGCGGCCGACATCCAGCCCGCCACCCACTTTAGAGGCAGAAGTGTAATCCAGACTGACACGGGTTAATGGGGTATCACCGGCACGTTTAGGTTCCAGATTAATCATCCCACCCACACCACTGCCGCTCGGCGAAATACCGTTCACAAATACGTTCGGGCCTTTAAACACTTCGACCCGCTCTACCATGCTTGTATCAACCACCTGACGAGGCAGTACGCCGAACAGACCACCGAACGAGATATCATCCCCATCAAGGTTAAAACCACGAATACGGAAGTTCTGCGAGGCATTACCATAGCCACGCACGTTCTGCACTGACGCGTCGTTTCTGACCACATCAGCCAAAGTGTGCGCCTGCTGATCTTCGACCAGTTTAGAAGTGTAACCGATCACATTAAAAGGTACGTTGCGCGCATCTTGCTGCCCCAGAAAACCAATACGTCCACCATTAGCGACCTGACCGTCCAGATAGGTCGGGATGAGATCATTACCACCAGCACGGAATGTCTCCTGCTCCCCGACCACGGTAATAGTATCAGTTGTTGTACTGACCTTTTTGCTGCTTTCAGCCACAGGGTCTGTGGTGGTTGCAGCCCACACAGATGCGGACAAAGTACCCAATGCCGCACCGATCATGACGCACAAAAGGCGTGGTGCAAGCCGCTTCTGGCGTGCACGGAGGGAGAAAGTTTGATTCATCGTGTTGATGCCCCTGAAGTTTACAAATTTATAAATAATGAGAATGCTTATTATAAGTGTTCAGGATTATCCTGATAACAGTTGCTGATGCAAGCATTTCTGCACTTTAGCGGGGCTATTTTTTGTGCCGTGAAAAAATTAGATCAGTTGTGTGATAAACATGATCACGTTCGGTAACGTAATTGTCCCAAGCGGGAAATTTAAATTAGTAGAGAATTATTGCGGCACTTTATTTTATATTACAAATAGACTAATTACTCCGTCCTTACTTAAGCCAAATTTTATTGATTATTCGCGTTAACTTAACCCTATTGTTAATAGGGAAAACTTTTATTCATTCTCTATATTGACTTAAGTTTACCGGCCTAATCCCTTGTGGTTACAGGCTTGATAGGCGTAAGCTTTTAAGTCATTGCTCCTCTGACCTTATATTTATTTCTGGTAAGAAAATTCTTATTACCTAATTTCCCTCGTTAGCGATAGACTGTTGCATCATTTTTATCTCAATAACAAATTAAGCTTTCTGGCTCTCGTTCTGCTCAACCAAAAGTGGCTGAATATAAATTCAAGGAAATATAGGAATGGCTTTGCACCCAGCATCATTTGACGATCATATTTTCCGGCTATTGATTGAAGCCGTTGATGACTACGCCATATACATCATCGATGCTCAAGGACATATCCTCACTTGGAACAGTGGTGCAGAACGCAATGCCGGTTACGCTGCTGAAGAGGTTATTGGTCAATCTTTCGAACTGTTTTATACCCCAGAGGATCTGGCGAACAAATTACCGACCAAGGGACTGCAACATGCCAATCAGTTTGGTCACTATGAAACACAAGGCTGGCGGGTTCGTAAGAATAGTAAACGTTTTTGGGGCAATATTACCCTTAGTGCACTGCATGACTCAGACCATGTTTTGCAGGGTTTTGTCCATGTCACCCGCGACTTAACGGATAAATGGCAGCGCGAAAATGCCCTGCGAAAGAGTGAGGAACAATTTCGCCATCTGATCAGTGAAGTCGAAGATTATGCTATTTATATGATTGATACTCATGGCCGAATTTTAACCTGGAATAAAGGCGGTGAGCGTAATGAAGGCTATACCAGCGATGAAATAATCGGCGAACATTTTGCCCTACTATTCACTCAGGAGGATATTTCTGCTGGCGTACCGGAGAAATCGCTCGCCCAAGCGACTACAGAAGGAAATTACCAGAGCGAAGGCTGGCATGTGCGTAAAAATGGTATCCGCTATTGGGCCAGTGTGGCAATTAACCCGATGCATGATGACAGTGGCAAGCTATTGGGATTCACTAAAATTGTCCGCGATCTCACCGAGCGCCGCCAACGAGAAGAAGCATTACGCATCAGTGAAGAACGTTTTCGCCTAATGGTTGATACCGTTGAGGATTACGCGATTTTAATGCTCGATCCCTGGGGCCGGGTTAATACCTGGAATCACGGTGCCGAGCGGAATATCGGTTATGCCAGTAATGAGATAATTGGCCAACATTTCGGTTGTTTCTTCTTACCAGAGGATATTGCCGCCGGATTACCGGAGAAATTGCTGAAAACCGCCGCATCAGCAAGCCGAATGGAGCGTGAAGGCTGGCTGGTTCGCAAAGACATGACCCGCTACTGGGCGATGACGGTCATCACTGTGGTCCATGACAATAACGGTAAACTTCTCGGTTATGCTGAAATAATCCGTGATATGAGTGAGCGCAAACAACGTGAAGATGCGCTGCGTGCTAGCGAAATAGCGCGTTATGAAGAGCGTGAGCAACTGCATCGGGTGTTGTCATCCATTCAGGAGGGAATTATCTCCCTCGACACTGAAGGCCGGGTAGTATTGATGAACCCCAAGGCCGAAGAGATGACGGGCCGTAGCCAGAATGAATCCTGCGGTTTGCCCATTGAAGACGTCTTTATTTTGTGGTCTCCGCTGCAAGATAAAAACCAGTTACTTGCTTTCAATCAGTGTTTGGCTGAAGGGCGTAATACCTTATTACCAGAAGGTAGCCAGTTGTTATCGAGCAAAGGAGAACGGCAAGAAATTCGCTGTTCTGCCTCGCCAATTCGCGATCGTGATAACGTACTCACCGGTGCTGTCATTGTATTTCAGGATGTAACTCGCGCCCGCCATGCACAACGTGAACTGCAATATCAGGCCAATCATGACATGTTGACCGGGCTGATTAACCGGCGCCGGTTGGAAGAGCGATTAACCCAGGCAATCAGCCAATTGGGGGATAACGATCAGCATATCCTCTGTTATGTCGATTTAGACTATTTCAAGGATGTTAATGATACCGCAGGCCATGAAGCTGGGGATATGGTGTTGAGAATGGTGGCGCAAACCATGCAGCAAGCGGTGCGTGAAAATGACATTGTTGCTCGTTTAGGGGGCGATGAATTTGCTATTGTGCTGTTTAATTGCCAAAGCAAGCCTGCCACAGACATTCTGGAATCTGTGGTTGCCGATATTGCCGCCATTCAATTTCATTGGCACGGTCAATCATATACCTTTACCGCAAGTCTGGGTGCCGTCCCCCTAACTCGCCAAACTGAGAATGCCGCACAATCAATGCGTCAGGCCGATATCGCCTGTTACGCAGCGAAACACGCGGGCCGTAACCGGCTATCACTCTCACTCTAATCCCCGCTGTACGGGTGGCGGTGACTGCCACCCACTCATCAAGTTGGTCAATCACCAGCAGGCATTAATCTACCCCCCTTAATGACACAATATTAACAAGGTTATTGTTTTGTATGTCGCGCAATTAGACTTTGGTCAAAATATCGCTATCAGCGCTGTGATATATAAAGATAATCATTTATAGCTTGGAACAAATAGATATGCCGTACTTTACGGTTAGTGTTGTTTTGCATAATGCAGTAGATGGTGATTACGAATCTCTTAGCAAGAAAATGATTGATGCCGGTTTTACCCGCCTTATTGGCCGGGAAAAAGTCTATAAATTACCTGAAGGAGAATTCAATTATGGTAGTGGCACACTGAACAAACAAGATGTCGCTGATTTAGCATTAAAAATTGCCGAAGAAGTAAGGTTTATACCCTCTATTCTGGTGACTGAATCCGGTGGGCGAACTTGGCGAAATTTAGATCTGAAATAAGTTACTTCAGTAAAACATAAAAAACTAAAAATTTAGCTTAAGTCAATTAGAGCCCCACACCAGGGAGTACTATTATTAAAATAACAATGTAAATTTACCTTAGGGTAATTTACTATTATTACCTCATTGATAATTATTAAATATTAAACTTGAACGGATCTTATTTATATAAGACCTACGGCCCGAACATGTCAGGCCAACGCTAACAACATATCCTACTGGTCACCGGTTACGGCTGCAATTTCAACAGCGGGATCTTCTCTGCGGCGGTGCAACGCAATGACAAAATCAGTTTCACAGATAAACACCTGCCGTGCAGCCAACGCTTGCCCAGTCTCGATTGATGCTCTCCAGGCAAAAGGCGTCATTTGCAGTAAATTAAAACTCTGCTTACCGGGAAGTTTCATTTCATAAGCCAGTTTTTCGCAACTCAGTAACTCAAACCCCTCCAGATGTTCTTGTGCATCACCATGGAGTTGTACCTCTGGGTAAATCAGCGCTTTTAACTGGTAGAGATGACGTGGGCCAGGAGCAACAGTAACGACAATACCACCGGGTTTCACAGTACGTGACAATTCTGCCGCTTTGCACGGTGCATAGATACGTAATACAGCATCAAGCGAGCCACTGGCAAAAGGCAAGCGGTGGCTGGAAGCCACACAGAAGTTCACCTGTTGGTAGCGCTTTGCCCCATACCTTACGGCAACTTTTGCAACATCTAAGCCGAAAACAGCCATCTGCCGCTGCCGATTTAGCCGGTCAGCCACGGCGGCCGTGTAATAACCCTCACCACAACCGATATCCAGCAGCATAGTGGCATCCAGTGGTAGAGCGGCATCCAGAAGCTCACAGACCCGCTGCTGCAACGGTTGATAATAGCCCGCATCAAGAAATGCTCGTCGAGCCTGCATCATCTCCGTGCTGTCTCCGGGCTGTTTCGATCCCTTGTGTTGCACTGGCATCAAGTTGACATAACCCTCTTTGGCGCAATCGAACTGATGATTATTGCTACAACGCCATTGCTGCACGCTAAGCTGCAAAGCCTGATGACAAAGAGGGCACTGATAAGACATGGTTTATTTCCAGATGACAGACAAGTAACCGCAAGAATCACGGGCAGACACGGCGTTAGTCTAAAGAAGCACTCCAGCCGTTGCAAGTCACTGTTTAGCGCCATAAATAACCGAATATCAGCTATGACCGACAATCCCTGTTGGGATAGCGTCAGGTTCAACATTCATGGTCCGCAAAATTTGCCCCATAATATCGCTAAATACTGGAGCAGAAACCGCACCACCATAATATTTGCCACCTTGTGGATTATTGATCACGACCACCAGCGCAAAACGAGGTTGGCTGGCAGGCGCGACACCGGCAGTATAAGCCACATACTTATCAATATATTGGCCATTTGGCCCAATCTTCTTGGCTGTGCCCGTTTTAACGGCAACACGGTATCCCCTGACAGCCGCTTTCACGCCACCGCCACCTGGCAGTGCCACACTCTCCATCATATGTTCGACTTGTCGCACCAGAACGTCGGGAAGTACCCGTGGCCCGAACACCGGAGGATCGACTTTGGTAATCGATAATGGCCGATAGATACCGAAGCTGCCAATGGTGGCATACACCCGAGCCAGTTGCAGCGGGGTCACCATCAGGCCGTAACCGAAGGAGAATGTCGCGCGGTCAAGATCACTCCAGCGTTGCCGATGCGGCATTAGCCCGCTACTTTCTCCGGTTAGACCTAACTGAGTCGGTTGGCCCAAACCAAACAACGTGTAAGTTTCCATCAATGCCGAGGCTGGCATTGCCAACGCCAGGCGAGAGACACCCACATCACTTGATTTCTGCAATACGCCGGTCAACGACAATGCGGGATAAAAACCCACATCTTTGATTTGATGCCCACTCAACACATAAGGATGGGTATCCAATACACTGTCCGGCCTAACCAGATGGTGTTGTAATGCGGTCATGACTACCATCGGTTTGACGGTGGAACCCGGCTCAAAAATATCGCTGATAGCCCGATTACGGAAATTCTCCTCAGGTGTACCTACACGGTTATTAGGGTTAAAAGTGGGATAGTTAGCCATCGCCAAGATTTCGCCGGTATTCACATCAATGACCACCGCAGAACCGGAATCAGCCTTATTGAACATAACAGCATTGGTCAGCGCATGGGATGTTTCGGCCTGCAAACGCTCATCAATACTGAGTTCAACATTTTGTCCCGGATGGCTATCCGTCGAGGAGATATCCTCAACCACCCGGCCAAAGCGATCTTTACGCACCACCCTACTGCCGGCAGTGCCACTTAATAGCGAATTAAAACTCTTTTCAACACCTTCAATACCCTGGTCATCTATATTAGTGAAACCAATCAGATTCGCCGCCACATCGCCGGATGGATAAAAACGCCGTGACTCCGCTTTAGTCGCAATACCCGGTAGTTTCAAACGTTGAATGTATTCAGCCACATTAGGTTCAACTTGGCGGGCAAGATAGATAAAACGGGCATTGGGGTTTTGATTGATACGGTTAATTAATTGGTCCATTGGCATATTGAGTTCCTGAGCCAATGCCTGCCAGCGCTCGGTAGTGCCTACCCCGCCCTTTTCCACGACTATTTTGGCATCGGCCCAAATGGCCTCAACCGGGACACTGACCGCCAACGGATGCCCGTTACGATCAGTAATCATACCGCGCGTGTTTGGTGTTGCCATTACACGCACTGAGCGCATATCTTCTTCTTTTACCAACGGATCCGGTTCAATAACTTGCAGCCAGGCAACCCGTGCTAGCAGACCCAAAAGTGACATTAAAATGCAACTGCACAACAAACCAAAACGCCAACGAATAAAGTTGTTACTGTCATTTTTTGGTTTAGGAATCATTAAGTTCAACCCTGAAGGATAACTTGCATCATGGCTGCCATTAAACCCTATCCCTTGCACTAACAGGTGCCAAAACAGTGATACAAGATGCGTTATTTTGCAACAATTCACTAACGGCGGCTTAAAAGAAAAGGTGACTGGTCAATAACTTAAAATTCGGCTTACACTAAGTGGCGTTCTTTTTCTTCATTAGGTAGATTCTATGACTGATTTTTCATCACAACTTAGCCGAATCACCACCATCAGCCATGGCTTTGGCAATAAATCGGCCCTGTTTCCTCCCAGCTTGCTGCCATTTCAGGTTTCACAAGCCAACAAAAAGCAAGTTCATGGCACGACAATTATTGATGTGAACGCGCCGGGGCAAGAATGCGGGGAAGCCGATGGCCTCTATACCACTCAAGCAGGTATTTTATTAACGGTTCTGACGGCTGATTGCTTACCGATCATTTTTAGCCAACAGCAAGGGAAAGCCATTGCAGTGGTCCATGCCGGGTGGCGGGGCTTATTAGATGGTATTATCTTAAAAATGGTTGAACGGATTGCTCGCGATGATGACCCGGCAAATTGGGTTGCAGCCATAGGGCCAGCCGCACGATCTTGCTGCTATGAAGTGGATGAGGAGTTGGCCGAACGCTTTATTAACCAATTACCACTGGCAAAAAATATCATTTCACCCCGTTTTCGCCACCTCAACTTAGCGGCCATTGCTGAACATCAATTACGTGGGGCAGGAATTCATCAAGTAGACCTCGTTGGCAGTTGTACTATCTGTACCACTATTCAACATGACGAAAAAAACGATAAAAACCGTTTTAAATATACCAGTTTCCGCCGAACCAGCCAGCAGCAAACGCTTAACCCAAGCCATCCAGGAATTAAAGGACGCAATCAGTATTCCGGCTTAGTTATTTTGCCTTAACGGATAGATTAGCGCCTTCACACACACTTAATACGAAAAAACCCGCACAAAGGCGGGTTTTTACAGCAAAAGAGCTGATTAGATTGCAGTAACGTTTACTGCAGACGGACCTTTCTGACCGTCTTGGATTTCGAACTCTACGTTCTGGCCTTCAGCCAGGGTTTTGAAGCCATTACCCTGGATTGCAGAGAAGTGTACGAACACATCTTTGCTGCCGTCAGCTGGAGTGATGAAACCGAAACCTTTAGACTCGTTGAACCACTTAACTTGACCTTTGATCTTTGCCATCTTGAGTATTTCCTTTGGATTGTTTAACTCGCCCGTAGGCGTTTACATAGACAAACTAGAGTCGTTACTGCTTGAGGCACTAAGATAAGGATCGGCAGAGAAGCGGTATTCAACGCTAACGTCTTTACTCAGAACTTCTTTACTGAAAATGCCACACATATACAGAACTGTACCTCGTTTTACCCATATGCGTTATCACATACTCTGTATTCGATGGCAAGCCATTTTTATTCAAGGGTGAACCTGTCGCACATATTTGAAACGGTTGTTCATAAAGAATGCGTAAATATGCTAAAATTTGTTGAAGGTCATCGTATTTTCTGCTCTATTTTTTATACTGCCCCATCGCGCTTTCTTACTGGTTTTTAACATTTCAGCTAACACTTTTTATAATACTGCTTACGCAGACACCCCCCCATTTTCTATCCTCAGCAGCGAGGTGATAAATACAATAGTATAAAATTTATTAGCATTAAATATATAATAATTGAATATATCGCGTTCCAGTTCCGGCTGCTCGTTCTTGTTATTGGCTGGCTCTCTCGCAGTCAAACCGGCAAGCTAACCCCTTACTTAACCTCAGGTTATACTCTGAACCTTACTTTCACTAAAAAAATCAAAAATATTCGATTTATTACCTTGTGTGAAGCAACAATGCACAACCTAACGCCAGCAGTAAAAAGGGGATCATGCTATAGAAAAATACCAACAAAAATATTGCGTCTATGCATGGGGGGGAATTATTTCTATCAAATAAGACATTGTGCCATATAGGTGCAATATCTTCTGACAATTAGCCTTGCTGCACTACCAAGGTGCGATAGCATTCTATTTGAACGCATAAGTATAGCGAAAACTACGCATTGTTAGCGAATTACCCGTGATGAAATGGGGCCTTACCCACCCATATTTAGTATTCTAAACACCCCTTAATATATTCTTTATTTTTCTGAGACAACATTTAACAACACTCGCAGCGCCAGTTGAAAACTCTATATTACCTTCTCGTTACAACACTGTTTAGGTTTGAGATTATAAGCTCAACACCATTATAAATAATCTATTAACCGCACTTATTGTGATAAGCACAAAGATTACCTGATGCACAGAAATCTTATTTCGCCTTATCAGCATCAGAGGTCCCTGGTATGAATTGTAATTATATTATCAACACCTGTATTCTCAGCAGCTTATGGTGGGGTCAGGTCACGGCTGTATTAGCAGACGAACATTCTCTGCCAGCACGGATATCGATAGAGCAGCGTGAACAGCAAGGAGATGATGGCAACGTATGGCAGCGCCTGACGAGCAACATCTTGCTCACCTGGGACTCTCCGAACCAGGAGCTGTATATCCCGCTGAATACCTGGCACAACCGCTGGACCTATGACGACGACAAGATAGAGTCATACAATGAGCGGCCATGGGGTATCGGCTATGGTAGGTATCGTTATGATGAGGATAACAACTGGCACTCAGTATATGCGATGGCCTTTATGGACTCACACAACCGAATTGAGCCGATTATAGGTTATGGCTATCAAAAAATGTGGATACCGGGGGAGATGGACGGCTGGCGTTTCGGTGTGGGTTTTACCGCCAGTATTACCGCGCGGCATGAGTATTATTACATTCCTATACCATTGCCTCTGCCACTTTTTTCTATTGAATATAATAAGTTTTCACTACAAACTACCTATATTCCCGGCACTTATAATAATGGAAATGTTCTGTTTACCTGGATGCGCTGGCAATTCTAATTGATTATATTATTAAATTATTTAAACCATGCAATAAAGGTGGTTATAGGTAATTATTAAGAATTAATCTCACTTGGGGTTAATTGCCCCAAAAAGAAGCAATAGCCCTTACCTATTAAATCAGGTAAAGAGCCCACTTAGTTTATTGCTGATTATTTAAACACAGCCACTTGCACCTTAGATCATAATAGCCGGGCTTGATTATTGGTACATTTAACTGCCCGGCTATTTTATGCTAACACCGCGGCTAATCAGGCTGCGTCTGAATCATTTACCTTCAGTGGATGACGAATATGTTTGCGGCGAGTAAGCATAAAACCGCACCACAATAGCGCAACCCAAACGGGCATCATCAGCACGGAGATCTGAATACCATCAGTGAGATACATGATGACCAGAATCAACGACAGAAACACCAGGCACAGATAATTACCGTAGGGGTACCATAACGCCTTAAACCGTGGTTCGACGCCTTCTTGCACCTTCGCAGCCCGGAATTTGAGGTGAGCTAAGCAGATCATCACCCAGTTAATGACCAGTGTTGAAACGACCAGTGCCATAAGCAGTTCAAACGCTTTACCAGGCATAACATAATTGATAACAACACCAGCGGAAGTCGCCAACGCGGAAAGAGCGATTGACAGAATAGGCACGCCGCGCTTATTAACCCGAGTCAACACCTTAGGTGCATTCCCCTGCGATGCCAGGCCAAATAACATGCGGCTATTACAATAGACACCGCTGTTGTAAACCGATAGTGCAGCGGTCAGAACCACAACATTCAATATTGTTGCCACCCAATTACTGTCTAGTGCGTGGAAAATCATCACAAAGGGGCTACCACCTTCAACCACTTTGCCCCACGGGTACAAGGAAAGCAGCACCGCCAATGAACCGATATAAAAAATAAGGATGCGATAGACAACCTGATTGGTCGCTTTCGGAATGCTATGATGCGGATCTTCAGCTTCGGCGGCCGTAATACCAACCATTTCCAAACCACCAAAAGAAAACATAATCACGGCCATCGCCATCACCAACCCACTAAGGCCATGAGGCATAAAACCCCCTTGCGCCCAGAGATTAGTAACCGATGCCTCTGGCCCACCGGAACCTGAGGCCAACAAATAAGCGCCGAATACAATCATGCCGATAATGGCAACAACCTTAATAATTGCAAACCAGAATTCAGTTTCCCCGTACATACGTACATTAATGAGATTGATAGCATTGATTAAAACGAAGAATACGGCAGCAGAAACCCATGTAGGAATTTCTGGCCACCAATATTGAATATAAATGCCCACGGCGGTCAGTTCGGCCATGCCGACGAGAATAAACATTGCCCAGTAGTTCCAGCCGGATAAAAAACCAGCGAAGTCACCCCAATATTTATACGCAAAGTGACTGAATGAGCCTGCAACTGGCTCTTCGACAACCATCTCACCAAGTTGTCGCATAATGAGAAAAGCGATAAAACCACCGATGGCATAACCGAGTATCACTGAAGGGCCAGCCATCTGAATCGTCTGTGCTATCCCTAGGAATAATCCGGTACCAATCGCGCCACCCAGAGCAATCAGTTGAATATGTCTATTTTTTAAACCGCGTTTTAGTGTTGAACCTTGCAACTGCTGTTCCATCCTGTCCTCTGCCGCACCGATTACACACTGGCGTGTTAAACAGCGCTTTCGTAAATGAATCTGCGGCGGTTTTTTAACACTTAAAGCTGATTGCAGCAAGAATAAAGGTGGTGAGCTGACTATCGAAGCAGGATCATCAGCCGATGTTTATACGAGAAGGATTTGGAGGACGATGGTGCTTTGCCTGTTTAAGGCCGTAACGCAGATATACCACATAACTTACTCAGGTTCCTGGCCCCAATCATCAATGTAGCAACATAAGATTGGCGACGGGTGACGACTTCAACCGCCACGCGATTATTTTTATAGCGGATAAGATAAGTTGAAGGCCAACCTTGACGTCGCTCACCGTAAGATTTTTGATGGTGGTCAATCGCCGCGTGAGCAATGACCAAGTGAGATAAATTTGAATCCCCTTTAATAATACGTTTCATCATCAACTCCAAGAAATCAGTTAGAGAATCGCTTACCGTTGGTTACGCCCTGGCTCCAGCAGCGTATGGGTACCCACGCTTGTCAAAAACCATCAACGTTTACTCAGATATCTTGGCTGAGTAGATAACAAATCATCGCCGCACGAAGTGGGCTTTGGCTGTAGGCTTGCCACTCACCTTGCGGATTGATAATCCGAGCATTCCACTGATCATTATCATTAATTTCAGGGGAATAGAGCCCAATTTTATTCGCATAGATAATAGGCCAGGCATCAGAAGGATTCTTGCAGTAGTCCTTACCTTTAACACCGCCATAGGGGTACCACTTATCGGGATCTTCCCCTGTCAGTAGGGCAATACTTCGGTTCACTTCAGTGTCACTTTCTTCATACCATTTGATCATCAGAATCACCGTTATCTTGAAAAGTTCTGGCTACATTACGGCGAAAATAAGACAAATTTATGACAATCAGCGCAGTATATTGAGCTAAATAAAGGGGCAAACTCACATCTGTGGAAAGATTATGCCGACTAAGCAGGAGAAGCTATCATTCTGGGTACGACGATACTCTGATACTGCCAGGTGACAGCATCAGAATCAGGAGGGGGTGTTTATCTCTCTGGAATAAAACCTTTAAAGTCGAGAGGGGAAACGATATCACTCTCCTCTTGCTCATGTCTGACACCCGTTGCGTTTTCTAGTAAAGCCTTGAGCAATTCAGTTTGCCGCTTTTGCTGTTCGGCGATTTCGTGTAACAAACGGATTTGTTCATTGGCTCGCACACTGGCACGGCTCAAAAAGAACCAGACTATCAAGAAGAAAATGACAGTAAACAGCGATAAAGCAATTGGGATGACACCCAGTGCTCCCATACTTGTATCTAACATTGACAACCCTATAACATGCGTGGCTAAGGCGCTATCTTATCACTCTGCCTACAACAAAGGGGATCTGAATAAACAATTCGCACTTAATAACGATAATCTATGGTAATAGTTATTAAGAGTTATTACTTGTAAGCACAATGGGTTATCCCTACCATGGAATAATCGAAGTAATAGCACAGATACCGGTGGAAAAAGTCCCCCCCTGATCGCAATAACTATCAAGGGCCAATAGATAAAACAAGCAACAAACGGCAATGATCCCTACCGCTGTAACAAGTTTTTTAATGTTCAAATCAGGCACCTTACTCAATGTTTTTTTTAAATTATACTGTATTAAACATCAACCATTTATAGCCAGAATGTAATTACTGATGTTCACTATGGTCTTGTAACAATATTTACATATGAATTTACTATTTAGCCTTATAATTCAATATGATTTAGGATTTTTACTATTAACTAACTTATCATTACAAGTTAAACTACTAAATAACTATCCTAAAAAAATAAGTAAAACTAATTACATGGAGTGACTACATGAGTTTATTCAGACTGGTACTGGTGGCTGCAATCATATACTTGGGCCTTCTCTTTTCTGGCTATGGTGTGCTTATTGGCAGTGAAAAAAATGCCGCAGGCATTGGTTTACAGTGTAAATATCTGACAGCCAGATCAGTTGTAACCGCTCAATTTATAAACGGTGAGAATGGGATCATTGGCGTCAGTAATTGCCCATTAGTGAAGAAAATAGGCAACAACGTTTTTGAATAAATAATTGACCTGCGGGTTTGCTACCCATAACCCGCAGTGCATTTCCCATGATCGCAAGGTAACGATCCGATAATACAGCCCTACGAGCAGGCAACCTTCACTAAGTACGGCTATTTTTGGCTAAATTTCATATCAATTAATGCAATGGCTTTCTCAATCGCTCGCTTAGTCACGGGATCCGTACCCGCCGGGTGTGTAGAGAAATCAATCGCTTTAAGTTGATGGGACATTTTATCCCGCACCTCTACTGGTGCAATGATATCAATCACATCCAGGATCTGCTTAATCACCAGTTGGCAGGCAACCAGATCCGACACCAGCTCTTGGTC
The DNA here is from genome assembly GCF_002073315.2 of Yersinia sp. FDAARGOS_228. Taxonomy (NCBI): domain Bacteria; kingdom Pseudomonadati; phylum Pseudomonadota; class Gammaproteobacteria; order Enterobacterales; family Yersiniaceae; genus Yersinia; species Yersinia sp. FDAARGOS_228. The sequence goes on along the minus strand of NZ_CP020409.2, from coordinate 2,836,503 downwards.
ATTAGTAAACATTTCAGACATGCATAATTCCTTCTCAGTAATATCGCGAAAGGATATCACGCTTGCTGAAATATTTCTTTAATCCGCACTGCTATCCAGGCTTTTTGTAAACTCGCGTTACTGGAATTATCCTCGACGAATGAAACACCTACAGCCGATGTGGAAGATGCGAAAAATCAATAGTCGGTACGTTTGCTATCGCCACAATGACAGAGACGAAATGGCAAGGAAACTAACGTCGATATGACGTCTGGGATAAAAAAACCAGGCATGAAGTTATCAATCGCCTGGTTCTAGGGGAAACGCTTTGTATGTAGATCGATCACAATCTTCCTAATCTCACAGTTCATCACCTCCTGCGCCTTTGCCTTTATGCAGGACCATTACTGGCATCTTTAGAAAAACGGTTACGCCCACAACCGCTATCAGAGTCATAATCACCGTTATTAACATGCGATCACCTCATCATTTTTAATTTCTATTTTTCCAAACTCAGCCCTTTATCCTCGGGATAGACCCCTTCCAGATGACACTACCCTTTTACTATGGCACCAGAAAACTCTTTTGCAAATACTGTCTGAAAAGTCTTTATGCGCTATCTTGTCCCATTGAGGCTAATTTGGGGTTTTGTGTTGTTCGATTCAACTTGTGTATACTGCTCTACTCCTATCCAGAAAAAACAGACTAAATAATGTCACAAGAAAATCATCTCGCGTTAGTCTGCGCCCTCAGCAAATGGGTCGAAACCCATCTAGGGCGGGTCATCTACCTTGAAGAGTTAGCCGCGTACTCAGGCTACTCACTTTGGCATATGCAGAAAATATTTAAAGAAGTAACAGGGATATCGCTGGGTAAATACATTCGGGAAAGGCGCTTAGCGGGTGCGGTTTATCAACTAAGAAGCAGTGACAGTACGATTTTTGATATCGCTTTGGACTTTGGCTTTGGCTCACAGTCGCATTTTACATACATGTTCAGGAAACGTTACGGCATCACCCCGTATGATTTCAGGCAAAATACCAATATTGATCTGAATATCGCGTTGCCCTTGCATGCTATTCACCAAAAACTGGCATAACATCCCGCAATGCCCACTATTCGCCTCAATGCCCACGGCAGCTATCTGGCGAATGACCTTTTTCAGTTCTTTTTATAGCAATTCTGCACATCGATTGTTTGTACTTCGTTACGTTGGCGGTCCGCCATATAGGTCATCGCAAACATGACGCTAACCACAATGAGGGCAGCCAACAGTAAACCAATCAATGCAATGACTTTATTGTCATCAAACAAGCTCTTATCCATACATTCCCCCTAATTTCTATGGTGTATCATCAGATTAACCATAGGATCGCAATCAGCGTTATTGCAATCAGCAAACATGATGTTGTAAGTAAAACTACGAGCGCAAATTGCGCATCGCCAATTCCCGCAGAATAATCACTATTCGGGGTGATATTTTGTTGTTTTTTCAAAACGATACCTACTGATTGGCGCACACCAATCTTAACTCTGTATCAGAAAAATCGTGTTTTATAGTGGACATCTTTCTATCGGGCATCAGCCTAACAATCGACTATTCCAACACGATCCTGTCGTAGTCTGTGTTATAGATCAAGCCCATCCATTGTAAAGTTAGGGGCATGAACAAAACACATTAACACCGATTAAGTGTTTGCGGCGATAATGCAATGCCCCCTTGTCCGCTGCCAAATGTTGAATCGCCTACTCTATTATACCGTAATTATTCCTGTAGCGAGGCTATACACCGCGGCTAAAGCGGCGATGATGGCTACAGCAAAAAGACATTTTTCAATCGGAGCGAATATTGATCTCTTTTGCTCGCGCTTAGCGATGATAAACAACACCGTTCCTGGGCCATATATCACTGCTGACAGTAATATGTATTTCAATCCGCCCGCGTAAACCATCAATATGGCATACAGTGTTGCTATCAAAGCAAAAATAAAATCTTTCTTCCGTTCGGCTGAATCAATTGCATAGGTTTCCTGGGTCCAGGCCAATTTCAAACCATAGGCTGCAACCAGCAAATAGGGGATCAAAACTAATGAGCTGGTGAGTTCCAGTGCCAACTGAAAAGCATACTCAGTGAAGAGCGTAACAATTAAGAATAATTGGATGAAAATATTCGACATCCAAACCGCTGCCGATGGCACCCCACGCTTATTCTCCGTTGCAAATATCTGCGGCATGATGTTACTTTTGGCAGCGGAATAGAGTGCTTCCGCTGCCAATAGGGTCCATGACAAATAGGCCCCCATGACGGAGATAATCAACCCGATGCTAATAAATATAGCCCCCCATCTCCCCACAATATGTTCTAACACTCCAGCCATTGAAGGTTGACGTAAAGCGGCAAGATCAGGACGAAGCAGTACGCCATAAGAAAGCATCGTTACTAATACCAGTAAACAAAGAACGCCAATAAAGCCTAAAACAGTAGCAATACCCACATGTTTTCTTTCTTTCGCGTAACGCGAATATACACTGGCCCCCTCAATGCCCACAAAGACAAATACGGTAACCAACATAGTACTGCGCACTTGGGAGAATAACGTCTCAGATGCAGTACCAATTTCTAATGCGGCATGACCAGTATAACCATAATCATCCAGATGAGAGAGATCACCGATACCTGACAACGATTGGCTGCCCCAGAAGTTTAATGCAAAAGTATCGGTATGAAATGCAACTGCCAGAACAATAACAAAAATAAATATTGGAATCACTTTAGCAAACGTGGCAATAGTATTAATCGCTGCGGCTTCTTTGATGCCACGTAACACCATGAAATGGAAACTCCACAAGATTAATGACGCAATTAGGACTGCGGATAATGTATTGCCATCACCAAAGAGTGGAAAGAAAGCGCCCAATGTTGATTTGATCAAAACAAAATAAGAGACACTACCAATACAGGCACCTGCCCAAAAGCCGATTGCCGAAGCAAAACCAGCGTAATCACCAAATCCAGTTTTAGCATAAATATAAACACCGGAATCCAAATCCGGCTTACGCTGTGCCAGCGTCTGAAAAACGAAAGCCAGAGTCAACATTCCACCACCGGCAATAACCCATGCAATGATAGCGCCAAAACCACCAGTGGCGCGGCCAAATGTGGCAGGTAAAGAGAAAATACCGGCACCGATCATTGAACCCACAACTAGAGAGGTTAATGACCACAGCGAGAGTTTTTTATTTGATGAAGCCGCCATATTCATTTCCATTTACATTAGCTAATCCAATATAAATCAGAATAACCTAATAGAAGACTAAGTCCTATAGATGTAATTCAGAGAAAATGTGAGCCTCCTTTAAAAGCTGAATATACGCCAGTGAGTGGACGTGGCAAAAAATATTAAATAATGCATATACTCGCCGTGGTAGTGTCGTTATGTCGACACCACCAAACAGACCTATTAGACATAGGTCTTGATACCATTAGAATGTAAACTGTGCATGGCTAACTTGAGTGGAATGCTTGCAGTGTAGCCAAACTAATCAATCAGGTTTTTAGTCAAATAATAACGGTGATATTCACCCAATACATTTTCTAACGTCATTTTCAATTGATAACCCTGCTTTTCATAGAACGGACGAGCCTGGAAGCTGAATGTATCGACTTGAGCGAACTTACATCCCCGCTGTATCGCTTCCTGCTCGACTGCTTTCATCAAGGTACTCCCGGCACCGGAGTGACGTAATGCATCCGATACCCATAGAAACTCAATACTCAGACAATTACCTAAGGTATAACCCGCTATTCCCCCCAGCTTCTCACCACCGTCCCCGGTGATAAATACTGCTAATGGTTTACGAGCATTATCACCAACGAATTTACGGTTAAAAGCTTTCAACCCCTCGATGATTTCTGCAATATCTGCTGTTGTTGGGTCATCTGTCATGGTCAAATTCATCGTCACTACTCCTCGTTATTATATGACTAACAATACTCAATATAACCCCGGCTGCCATGGACATTTTCACAGATAAGAATTTTATTGTTGATAATAAGTGGCAAAATAAATGCTATTAAGAACCATTTACATTTATAATGCAACGAACTGCTCTTTCTACGATTTGTATCATTTTTTCCTCTGCACTTGTAAGGATGCCTCAATGCTCCGCCGTTTCTTTTCTTATTACACCCCGTACAAAGGGCTTTTCTATCTGGACTTTGGCTGTGCTATTTTGGCTGGGTTGCTAGAATTGAGTTTCCCAATGGCGGTAAAGCTGTTCATTGATAAGTTACTCCCAAACCAAGACTGGGTGCTGATCGTCTGGGCGGCAACCGGCCTGTTGATGATTTACCTGCTCAATACTGCGCTGATGGCGATTGTTAACTACTGGGGGCACGCACTGGGTGTAGGCATCGAAACCGACATGCGCCGTCAGGCTTTTAGTCATCTGCAAAAATTATCATTCAGCTATTACGATAATATGAAGACGGGGCATATTATCACCCACGTCACCAAAGACCTTGAAGAGGTTGGAGAAATAGCCCATCACGGCCCTGAAGACCTTTTTATTGCCGTTATGACCTTTATCGGCGCATTCATCCTGATGGCCTCGGTCCATTTGCCGCTGGCGATGCTCACCATCGTCATCGTGCCCTTTATGACCTATCTGGTCAGCCGCTATGGCTCACAAATGACCGAGACTTGGCGCAAACTGTTTGGCCAAGTGGGTAATTTTAATGCCCGCATTGAAGAAAGTATCGGTGGCATTCGTGTCGTCAAAGCCTTCGCAAACGAGTCTCACGAAAAGAAATTGTTCGCCGCAGACAACGAAAATTACCGTACTACCAAACTGCGGGCTTACCGCATCATGACTACCAGTATGACCATGAGCTACCTAAGTACTCGTCTGGTACAGTTAATTGTGATGGTTGTCGGTACCTGGTACGTAGTACATGACCAATTGAGTTACGGCGGTTTCGTCGGTTTTCTGCTATTAGTTGAAGTATTTTTCCGCCCGGTGGCGAAAATAACGTCAGTATTGGAAAGTTACCCGAAGGGAATTGCCGGTTTCAAACGATTTACTCAACTGATTGATACACAACCAGATATTGTTGACCAATCCAATGCCCACGCTGTCGGCCATTTGCATGGCGATATTTGTTACCAGCATGTCAGTTTCGGTTATTCAGCGCAGAATAAGATTTTTACCGATTTGAACCTGCAAATCCGCGCAGGCGAAACCGTGGCATTCGTCGGGCCATCGGGGGCGGGTAAAACCACATTATGCTCGTTGCTGCCACGCTTTTATGAACTTGATGAAGGGGTAATCACGATTGATGGTATTAATATCCGTGATATGACTCAGCAATCATTGCGAAATAATATTGGTATTGTTCAGCAGGACGTTTTCTTATTTGGTGGGTCTATTCGTGAGAATATTGCTTACGGTAAACTGGATGCCAGCGACGATGAAATCATGGCCGCAGCACAACAAGCCCGGCTAGATGAGTTGATTGAAAGCCTGCCTGATGGGCTGGATACCGTTGTCGGTGAGCGTGGGGTGAAATTATCGGGTGGGCAGAAACAGCGCTTGTCCATTGCGCGCATCTTCCTGAAAAATCCCCCCATTTTGATTCTGGATGAAGCAACCTCTGCACTCGATACTGCCACTGAGCAAGCCATCCAGCTCGCGTTAACTGAATTATCACAAGGCAGAACGACATTGGTGATTGCTCATCGCTTAGCCACGATTCAAAATGCCGATCGGATCATTGTGGTCGATAAAGAAGGCATTGTGGAACAAGGCAACCACCATGAATTACTGGCCCGTAAAGGGGCCTATGCAAAATTACATAATGCCCAGTTTAGTGCTGCCTGAGACTCAGTAAAAACCCACCTACTGGTGGGCACGAATGGTAAACTGGAGGAAAATTCAGCCAAAGCCATTCCATCGCGGGCTTAAATAGGGTACAAGGACGCCATGAAAATTCCAAAACGAATCCAACCGCTGGTTGATGACGGCTTGGTTGACGAAGTCATCCGTCGTTTGAAAAGTGGCAAAGAAGCTGATGTATACGTTGTCCGTTGTGGGCAGGATATCCGTTGCGCTAAAGTCTATAAAGAAGCTGAGAACCGTAGTTTCAAACAGGCAGTGCAATATCAGGAAGGGCGTAAGGTGCGTAACAGCCGTGATGCCCGAGCCATGGCCAAGGGATCTAAATTTGGCCGTAAGCAACAAGAGGAAACCTGGCAAACTGCCGAGGTGGATGCTTTGTACCTGTTAGCCAATGCCGGTGTTCGCGTACCTCAGCCTTATGCATGCCTTGATGGTGTTTTATTGATGGAGCTGGTCACCGATGCAGACGGTCTTGCTGCCCCTCGACTGAGTGATGTGCCATTTAGCAAAGAACAAGCGCTGATTGACCATGCCGTGATGATCCAATATGTGGTACGGATGCTTTGCGCCGGTTTAGTTCATGGCGACTTATCGGAGTTTAATGTCTTAATTGATAAAGAAGGCCCGGTGATTATTGATTTACCGCAAGCCGTCAATGCCGCAGCAAACAACCATGCTAAAGCCATGCTGGAGCGTGATGTCGCGAATATGACACACTATTATGGTCAATATGCGCCAGAGCTGCTTAATCGTAAATATGCCAAAGAGATGTGGGCACTCTATGAAGACGGTAAATTGCATCCAGAAACGCAACTGACCGGTGAATTTGCAGAAAGTACCGAAGCGGCTGATGTTGAGGGTGTACTGGAGGAAATCAACGCGGTTATAGCTGAAGAGCAGGAGCGCCTGCGTGAGGCTCAGGATCACAACAGCTAGGCATTAGTATCTATCGCTAACATCTAATCTTTGTGGGGCAGTAATCGCTCGATTCCCTGCCCCACACACTCTTTACGTATCAGTTAAGCGCCACCGCTTCCACGCGGTTTCGACCCGCAGTTTTCGCCCGATATAATGCTTTATCCGCAGCAACCGACACGTCTGTCGCCGAAATAGACTCACCTGGCGCTGATACCGAAGCCACACCGATGCTGATGGTCACTCGCCCTCCTGGCGACATCCCATGGGGAATATCTAGCTCCTCAATCGAGTGACGCATGCGTTCGGCAACAGCTTTCGCATCCTCCAGAGTACTGGGCGCTAGCAACACAATAAATTCCTCGCCACCATAGCGAGCCAAAATATCTGAACCACCACGAATAGATTTTGACAAAGTTTCGACAATGGATTTCAAGCACACATCCCCCATAGCATGGCCATAAAGGTCGTTAAAACTCTTGAAATTATCAAAATCAATCATCAATACAGACAAAGCGCCACCTTCGGTCCGGTTTTTTTGCCAAATATGCTGATAGATATCATCAAAGTGGCGACGATTAGCCACCCCAGTCAATACATCGGTTTGTGACAACGCTTTGAGAATCGATTCAGACTGCTTGAGTTCAGTAATATCAAAAAACGAGCCATACCAAATAACAGACCCATCATCCTGAAGCGTTGGGAAAGACTCACCATGGAGCCAATGTGTGCCTTTGCCTGGTAGTACAACGCGAAAATTGCAGCGCCAGACAGACAGGTTCTGTTGAGAGATAACTACCGCCTGTCTTAGCACCGCCATATCATCAACATGCACGCGGCTAAATAGTGGATTTCTCTCTCTGGGTACACACAAAACATCAGCTGGTGACAGATCAAATATTTTTCTGACACCCTCGCTACAATATTTAAAATAAGATTCGCCATCGGCATCTAAATAATAAGCATAAATCATTGCCGGCAAATTCTTAGTTAAACGATCCATCATTTGCTTACTTTCTTCCAGCTCCATAAGCAGGGATTTTCTTTCCGAGACATCAGCAATCACACTAATATAACCAACAGTCTGGTTATTATCAGCGGTTATCTCATGGACACTAAGTGCTCCCCAGAAACGTTTTCCATTTTTGCGCCGATAACACCACTCGCTGGCATCACGCCGGTTAAGCAATAAATAATCCAGTTCAGCTTGTGCCTCACCATACTCTGGAATGTGCAGTATATCTGAAATAGGACATCCTAAGACTTCATCTTTAGAATAGCCAAACATTCGTTCCGCACCCACATTAAATATGGTGATGCGATTATCTAAGTCGGTAGTAATGATCGCGACCTGTTTTTCAGCATTCAACAGTACATCCAGTTGAAGATTAGATAATTTATTTTTCCCATTCTCTCTCTTCACTGGTTCACCTTGGCGGTGTTGACCAAATACTTTCCCAGTCAAAGCACTCAGGCAGTTATGATAAAAAGAAAATAAAGACATAAAGTAAATCACCTATAACTCAGAACAAGAAAATATCAAATAAAAATCACAATCAATCTACTCAACACTACTAATAATAACACTACAAATTATAACATATGCCAATGAATCAGTGTAGGTTTGGAATGATGATACTCTCTAATAGATAGCGGCAGACATTCAACTTGATAAAATCATTACATATCTCACCAAGAAAACGGAAAGAGCAATCCGTTATGATAATAACCCATTCCTATTGGATAACGAGAGTGAGCATGAATAAGTTACTAATGATTTTCACAGTATCGGTGTTATTATTGAATACAATCTCTAGCTTTGCCACACAACCCATTAATAAAGAAGTACAAAAATCACCTGGCGTCACATGCAAACACCCGCCTCAAGCACCCAAAGATAAAAATGGCCGCACATTGCCACCATCGAAAGGACATCATGATGTCCGTCCAGCAAAAGGCCCGTAGCAACATGATAGCAAGCACCTATGCCCTCCATCGCTATCAGATAAAAACCACAACAGTTAGAATGTTATATTTATTAGCATAGCTAATACTATTGTAACAATGGATAAAATGAAAGCAGACATACTTACTTGACCTGTTTTTTACTCCAAAATTAGAAAGGTGAATTTAAATTCCCAATACAAATAAAAGGCATGATAAAAATATCGGCACAAATAACTCTTCAGCCAATAACCCCCACCGATAAATTAACCTTTACGCTGGCGAGATATACCTTTATAGCCCATGCTAAATAACGAGAAAAACTCTCAACCCGGCACTAATAACATCCAGTTAAATATAACATCCAGATAAGGAAGTAAGTATGCTTTATAAATCACTGCTTAATATTGTCATTGTAATAACCACGTTTTTAACCATTAGCACGGTATTCTCTGCATCATCACCGACAACCCCGACAGATATGACCTGTAAAGAATTCCTTGATCTTAATCCGAAAAGTATGACACCAGTTGCCTTCTGGATCCTCAACAAGGATACCAAATATAAAGAAGGAGACAGCATCGACTTCCAGGAAATAGACACTGTATACACACCAAAAATAATTGATATTTGTAAAAAATTACCGGATAAAAAAATCACCGATATGAAGAAAGATATTGAGGGGGTAGCCAAGAAACCAATGTAATATAATCTTTGGCCCCACGTTACTAGAGTGGGGCTATCATTACTTTTTGGTTATTGTTTAGGAGAGATACTCATGTTAATAAGGGTTATGTTAAACAGGTTTATGTTAAAGATAATCGTGTTGATATCGATACTGGTATTACCCATCAGCCAGGCATTGGCAATTGACTGCCAAAATGCGGTGACGCAACTGGATATCAACCAGTGTGCAAATTCAGATTATAAGAAAGCAGATACCGAATTGAACCGTATTTATAAACAGGTTTTGGCCAAGACACCCGCCACTCAAAGAGCGCTCTTAAAGAGTGCACAACTTACCTGGATAAAATACCGCGACGCAGATTGTACCTTCCAATCATCAGCCACCGAAGGTGGTTCAGTGCATCCTATGATTATCTCTGCTTGTTTGACCCATAAAACTGAAGCTCGCTCAGCAGAACTACTGTCATTCCTCAATTGCGCGGAAGGTGATCTAAGTTGCCCCTTATAGCCTGCTGTGATTAGCGTTGCCGAATCGTCGAAGGCGTCAGGCCATAAGCCACTTTAAAGCAGTTACTGAAGTGACTGGCAGAGCTGAAACCACATTCCAGGGCAATATGAATAAGCGGCATCATGCTATGTTTCAATAGCTGTTCTGCGCGAGATAACCGCGCTTTCAACACAAATTGATGTGGTGCCAGCCCAGTGTTCTGCTTAAACATCCGTGCAAAATGGAACTCACTTAACCCTGCCTGTTCAGCAAGATCTGACAACAGCAACGGCTGTGAAAGATGTCCGTCAATATACTCTTTCACTCTTTTTAACACTGCCGGAGACAACCCACCGCGAATCACGGGGATTGCCCACTGCAACTGAGTGTAGTTTTTTAATAAATGGGTCATTAACAAGGTCGCAGCACTGCTGAGAGCTAAATGATTTGCCTGTTCTTGCCAGTTACAATTCAGTAAAAATTGGCGATATAGCAGCGTTATTTGCGGATCTTCTGCGAAAATTCGCTCATCAACCTGAATTGACTGGGGGCTACGCTCCCAGATCTGTTCGGCAAGCTGGCGCAGATGCTTATCAGTGCAATATAAATGTACAAATGACAAATCATCCCGCACATCCCAACTGGATAAGCTGCCCTTTGGCATAATACAAAAACGATCTGGGCCACCACCGTTTTTCCAGCCAGCGCGTGTTTTGTGATAGCACTCATAACCATCTGCAACATACAAGCTCAAGGTATGATGATCGGGGCTTTCCTGTGTAATGCAGTCATCGCGGTTAGACCAGGCAGCCAATTGAATACCCGAGCCAAGTTGCACACAATCATGCAAGCGGGCTTTGTGTTCTTTTAGGGTTTCAAAGGCTTGATACCGTTCCAACATTGTACTGACTTCCTTTGGGTTCGCGCATGAAACCAGTTTAATGGCTTGCCAGGCGGCAGACTATATTTTCCAGCTATTTATCGTAAAAATGCGCAAGATTTTGCAATTTAAAGCAAGCCGCTGAAAGCGCCGCCCCTTCCTATACCGGATACTAGCGTTTTCTAGCTGTGATGAGAAATAACGATGACCGCGCTGCTTTATTTGTTAGTTGTACTGATCTGGGGAACGACCTGGATTGCCATTACCCTACAACAGCAAGCTGATGTTGCTATTACTGTGTCCATTTTTTATCGGTTTGCGCTTGCGGCCGGCACCATGATGATCGTCTTATTACTCGCCCGCCGATTGCGGCAGCTCGCGGTGCGTGACCACCTTTTTTGCGTTGCACAGGGGATTTGTGTTTTTGCCTTTAATTTTTACTGTTTCTATCATGCTGCGGCTTATATCAGTAGTGGCCTGGAGTCAGTTATTTTCTCAATGGCGGTACTGTTTAATGCCATCAATGGCATGATTTTCTTTCGCCAACGCCTAAGCCCTAACCTGCTGCCAGCCAGTATCCTCGGCATGATAGGTATTGTTGCTTTGTTCTGGCAAGATCTGACCGCCACACAAATGGCACCGGAATTACTTAAAGGTATCGGCCTAAGTTTGCTGGGGACCTATGGTTTTTCACTGGGCAATATGATCAGTAGCCGCCACCAGCGGAAGGGATTGGATATTCTGTCAACCAATGCTTATGCGATGACTTATGGCGCGGTAGCGATGGGACTTTTCAGTTTGATTCAACAACACTCTTTTACTCTCGAATTCACACCACGCTACCTTGGCTCATTACTGTATCTGGCTATCTTCGGTTCCGTGATTGCATTTACCGCCTACTTCAGCTTGATTGGCCGAATCGGAGCCAGTGGTGCGGCTTATAGCACCTTGTTATTTCCACTAGTGGCACTGACCATATCAACCTTCTATGAAGGCTATCACTGGCACCTGAATGCCATTATTGGTCTGCTATTAATCTTATTAGGTAATTTAGTGATGTTCTCACGGCCTGGTATGGTGCAATCCTGGTTTAAGCGCCGCCATTATAGCCTGCCACAAAGGTAACCAATAATATTACTGAACAATTGCACACAATTAAGCGTGTGGGGATGCTGACTGCTTTAGCGGCTTACCACTAAATATATTTATCCGGGCAGATGATTTTATTTTCTGCCCGCCATCTCGTGCAGTCACAGTGCAGTTCAAGCCCCATCGTGATGGATAAACTCAATACCATACAACCCACCAATAGCGTTGATGGTTTCTAATAGATGTGCACCATCAGCTTGATGCGGGGCGGTATCGCTCGCTACTGAATGCGCAGACCAGCGCCCAATAAACCATGCTGTAATTTTAGCCATTACCACCTCTGCGTTATTTATCTAGCGGGATGAAACTGATGTTTTAAGGGTAGACGCTGCCGCGCGCACAGGTGAAATAATGATTATGGCTTTAGATATGCCAAATTTAGCTATGAAGGCCAAAACTTGAGATGAAAATTAATGATTATGCATTTTAAAGATGCCAGCCATCAGCCAAGGCGTTATCTTAATTAGACATTCACCCTAAAGGAGTTCCGCATGTTTGTTGTCAGTCTGACTTACCATAAACCTATCGACGTGGTCGAGGCACTCACTGAAAGTCATAAAGAGTGGTTGAAAAAGTACTATACACAAGGTGTTTTTATCGCATCAGGCCGTAAAGTGCCGCGTACCGGTGGCATTATTTTGGCCAAAAGTATTGCCCGTGAAGAACTGGATAAGATATTGGCCGAAGATCCGTTTAATGCAGTTGCCGATTATAGCGTGACCGAGTTTATCGCTTCCATGGCTATCGAGTCGGTGGAAGCGTTAAAAACTCTGTGATGCTTTTATGTGATAAACCCCAACAGCAGCCATAGTTGATGCCATGGCTGCTGTTACAACGTATTGGCCGTTAATTCTGCCCGTTGTTGTCGTTGTGCCATAATGCGATGCAGATTGGCCTCAAGCCATACGGTTAGCCCTTCCACCTGCTCCTGAATCTCTTTCCCCAACGGCGTTAATTTATATTCCACATGCGGTGGCACTACCGGATAAGCGATCCGCTCAACAAAACCATCTTCTTCAAGGTGTTGCAGTGTTTGTGCCAGCATCTTTTCGCTAACACCACCAATCTTTCTGCGCAACGCACTGAAACGCAGAGTCTCATTGCTTAACGCAATCAAGACTAAGACCCCCCAACGGCTGGTTACGCGCTTGAGCACTTCCCTTGAAGGACAATCTGCATTGAGTAATTCGCCCCGCCGGACCTGTTCAGGAAACGAAACAGCGTGATTCAAATTTTGCAGCTCCACTATTTTCATACTAACCTTTTGGTGCGTACTTACGTAAAGTTAGTATATTGCATATGATGAACTTAAGGGCGACTTTCTGGCCAATCATGCGGTTTTATTCTTTGCTAATGGTCTGTCACCTTTCTTATAACATCAAATCTGGAGTGTCATTATGATCGCAGTAACCGGTGCCACAGGCCAATTAGGCCGCCTTGTTATCAATGCATTACTTAAAAAAGTGCCCGCCAGTGAAATCATTGCTGCGGTACGTAACCCTGAAAAAGCCCACGATCTGGCAGCGTTAGGCGTTCAAATCCGCAAAGCTGACTATAGCCAGCCAGCCACGCTAGATACCGCTTTTCAAGGTGTTGATAAATTACTGTTAATCTCATCGAGTGAAGTGGGTCAGCGTATTGCCCAACATAGCGCCGTGATCGCAGCGGCCAAGCGTGCAGGGGTTAAACTGTTGGCGTATACCAGTTTGTTACATGCGGATAAAAGCCCACTGGGGTTAGGTGAAGAACACCGAGCCACCGAAGCACTATTACGTGAATCAGGTCTGCCAGTGGTGTTATTGCGTAACGGCTGGTATACCGAGAACTATGCAGCAAGTATCGCACCAGCCCTGGCACATGGCGCATTTATCGGCGCGGTAGCTGAGGGTCGTATCGCCTCTGCCGCACGTGAAGACTATGCCGAAGCGGCCGCTGTGGTGCTAACGCAGGGAAACCAGGCGGGTAAAGTTTACGAATTAGCCGGTGACGATATCTATACACTGGCTGAATTCTCGGCAGAAATCGCCCGCCAGTCAGGTAAACCTGTGGTGTACCACGATTTGTCTGAAGCCGATTTCAAGCAAGCATTGCTCGGAGCCGGTTTACCTGATGTTTTCGCCAGCCTATTAGCCGATTCTGATGCTGGCGCGGCTAAAGGAGGGTTGTTTGATGACAGTCATACATTGAGCAAACTGATTGGCCGGCCGACAACACCTTATGCCGATGTCATTGCAGCAACGCTAGCGGCACGTTAAATCTATTCTGATACTCACGGCCGGTTTCCCTAGGGTTACCGGCCGCTCGCGATCTAATCTTAATATATTATGCCAACTTAAAACTTGGCAGCATCCAGTGCCTGAGCAAGATCATTGAGAATGTCATCAATATGCTCTATACCAATCGATAGCCGCACCATATCCCGTGGTACGCCCGCCTTGATGAGTTCTTCATCATTAAGCTGGCGATGCGTGGTTGACGCTGGGTGGCAAGCCAGTGACTTGGCGTCACCGATATTCACTAAGCGCACGATCAAATTCAGCGCATCAATAAAACGCCCGCCCGCCTCCTGCCCGCCATGAATACCAAATGACAATATCGAGGCTGGTTTACCACCAAAATAGCGCTGGGCCAGTTCATGCTCGGGATGATCGGGTAAGCCTGCGTATTTAACCCAACTGACTTGCGGATGGTTTTGCAAATAGTGTGCGACTTTCAGCGCATTTTCAGTATGACGTTCCATACGCAAAGCCAATGTCTCCAATCCCTGCAAAATCAGGAAAGCATTGAAAGGCGACAACGCAGCACCCGTATTTCGCAGTGGTACCACCCGGCAGCGGCCAATATAGGCTGCCGCGCCAAATTGCTCGGTATAGGTCACGCCATGATATGACGGATCGGGTGTATTCAATTGAGCAAAACGCTCTGGGTATTGCGCCCAAGGGAACTTACCTGAATCCACCACAATGCCACCAATACTGGAACCATGACCGCCGATATATTTGGTCAATGAATGCACCACAATATCCGCACCATGTTCAAATGGCCGACACAAGATTGGTGTTGCGACGGTATTATCAACAATTAATGGCACACCATGGCGATGAGCCGCATCAGCCAATTTTTTCAAATCAACGATATTCCCGGCAGGGTTACCAATCGATTCACAGAAAACTGCTTTAGTCCGGTCATCGATTAAGGCTTCCAATGCTGCGATATCATCATGATCGGCAAAACGGGTTTCTATCCCATAACGCGGCAACGTATGGGCCAGCAGATTGTAAGTCCCGCCATACAACTTGGCCACCGACACAATATTATCCCCCACTTCGGCAATGGTTTGGATAGCATAGGTAATCGCCGCCATACCGGACGCCACTGCCAGAGCCGCGATCCCCCCTTCAAGGGCAGCAACCCGTTTCTCCAGTACATCATTGGTGGGGTTCATGATGCGCGAATAAATATTGCCAGCAACTTTTAAATCAAACAGATCAGCACCATGTTGGGTATCGTCAAAAGCAAAGGAGGATGTCTGGTAAATAGGTACCGCAACGGCCTTGGTGGTGGGGTCCGGTGAATAGCCTGCATGAATAGATAATGTTTCTAATTTCATTCTTTATCCCTTGTTATATGACAATGCCCAGTGCCGCAGTCAGTAGGATGACGCCACTTAATTAAGCCGATCCTTGACTGGCGACAGACGTGATGAAGAGAATTACAATAGAGGAATTAATGAGCGGTACCTACCTCCAAAAGTAATTATTTAGCTATTAATTATAATTAAACGATATCGATATCCTCTCACCCGCCATTCAGCCATGTAGCGCTACGTTTCATCTATTCCATCCTGATAGATAACTTTCTCTTCTTATAAATCAATATACTGAATAAAAATATCTCTTCAGGGCTTTTCTGTCCACGCCTCGCCGCATATACTGTATGCATAACCAGTTATTTTGTAAATCAGTCGTTTTTTGTTATCACGCTCTCCCCTTAGATAACGCATTTGGAGGCTTTATGGGTGCATTCGGCAATGCTGCACAGGACTATATTGAAAAGAGAATCGATCTTAATGAACACTGCATTGAGCACCCAGCCGCCACCTTTTTCATGACCGCCAAGGGTGACGCCCTGAGTGATGCAGGAATTAACAACGGCGCACTGCTGGTGATAGATCGCAGTTTGCAGGCACAGCACGGCGATATTGTCGTTGCAACCATCGGGGGTGAGTTCAATATTAAGCGGCTTTATTTACGACCGGTTCCCCGCCTTGAGGCGCTGAATGCAGCCACTCCCCCACTCATATTATGTGAAGGAGATGAAGAGTGGGTTATCTTTGGTGTCATTGTATTTAGTATCAATAAGTTACGATAATGTTTGCTCTCGTTGACGTGAACTCATTTTATGCCAGTTGTGAAACGGTATTCAGGCCTGATCTGTATGGTCGCCCTGTGGTGGTGTTATCCAATAACGATGGCTGCGTGATTGCCCGTAGCCGGGAGGCTAAGGTCGTGGGTATTCCAATGGGGGCACCCTATTTCAAGATACAGCAAGTTATCCATCAGCATCGTGTCGTCGCGTTTAGCAGTAATTACGCACTCTACAGTGATATGTCTGCACGGGTCATGACTATTCTTGAACAACTGGCCCCAGGGATTGAAATTTACTCAATCGATGAAGCATTTCTCAATATTACTGGTGTGCAGCATTGCATTACACTGGAAGAGTTTGGTCAGGGCGTGCGTGATAAAATACGCAAATTGACTGGCCTAAATGTCGGTGTAGGCATCGCGCCAAGCAAGACTCTCGCCAAGCTGGCAAACCATGCTGCTAAGTTATGGCATAAAACGGGTGGTGTAGTCGATTTGTCCAATCCCATACGTCAACGCAAATTGCTGGCGCTGATGCCAGCAGCGCAGGTATGGGGCGTGGGCCAGCGTACCGCAAAAAAGCTGGCAGTGATGGGGATAACCACCGCCCTTCAATTATCAGAGGCCAGCCCCCCGCTTATTCGCAAAAACTTTAGCGTCGTACTGGAACGGACAGTGCGAGAATTGCGCGGAGAAGCTTGTCTGGCGGTGGCTGAATTCGCACCTACAAAACAACAAATAATCTGTTCGCGCTCATTTAGTAAACACATTACAGAATATCAAAGTATGCATGAAGCCGTTTGTAGCTATGCCGAGAAAGCAGCAGAAAAGCTACGCAAAGAGCACCAATACTGTTGCCATGTATCAACCTTTATCAAAACCAGCCCTTTTGCCAGTAACGAGGTCTATTACAGTAACCTCGCCAGCACTCGCCTCAACTTTCCGACCTTGGACTCAAGGGATATTATTGCCGCAGCCCTCAAATGCCTGGCGGCAATTTGGCGACCCGGTCACCATTACCTGAAAGCAGGTATTATGTTGGGAGATTTTTCAAGTCAGGGTATCGCGCAATTGGGTCTATTTGATGAGAGCAAACCGCGCATTAACAGTGAATCATTGATGGCGGCTATCGACAAAATTAATCAATCCGGTAAAAGTAAAATTGCGTTTATCGGGCAAGGAGTTAATCAACAATGGCAGATGAAACGTGAAATGTTATCACCTGCATATACTACCCGAATTCAAGATTGTCCTATTGCGGTTATTCGGTAACACGACTTAACGAATACCTCGGTGTATCGTTTATAGATGAATAGCATGCGAAAACGTTGATGGTTGACAACAAAGGCTTAGTCCGCCCTGCATATAGAAAGGAACATTATGGGTGCATTTACCGGTTTTACTCAACATGGGCTGACATTCTTACAGCACATCGCTCAGAACAATAACAAAGAATGGTTCGAGGAACATCGCGATATCTATGATCAACATCTACTACAACCCGTACGAAAGCTGGTGGCCGATCTGAGTTCAGATATGCTGACTATTGATGAGCTGTTTGAAGTTCGTCCAGCGATTGGCAAGACAATTTCTCGCATGAATCGTGATACCCGTTTTTCTCATGATAAGTCGCTCTATCGCAGCAATATTTGGCTTACATTTAAAAGATCACGTAAAAATTGGACGGATGCTCCAACTTACTTTTTCGAATTTGGCCCAGACTGGTGGCGTTATGGGTTGGGGTATTACAGCGCCTCGCGAGAAACAATGGATCTTTTCAGACAACAACTGATCCGTGCGCCTGCTGATTTTCTCACCATGGCTGACTGTATTTATCCGAATTTCTCGATTGAGGGTGAGAGTTACAAGCGCCCTTTGATTAAAGATCAACCTCAGGCATTGGCGGAATGGTACAACAAGAAGTCGTGGGCATTAATTAGCCACCGCAGAGATATGGATTTATTATTTTCCGAACAACTGGTTGGGCTGTTAAGTAAAGACTTTATGCGCCTTTCACCTATCTATAATTTTTTGATGAAAATTGAAGGGTTGAAGAAAAGTCATAATCACTTTAGCTAGACTGGAAGGCTTACTCTATACAGGGTACAGAAGTGCGATATTCAAATGGCTTAATCCGTTTGCAAGCATCAAAACATTGCAAGCTGTGCAAATGAAAACATACTAGATTTCGAGCAGATTGTTATTAAGTTTCGATACCGTCTTATCATCTTTTACCCCTGTCACTCAAGGGTTTTATCTTTGATAGCGACTCAACTAATACTCCACCGCTGTAACAAATAATTATTCTTATATTCATAATTAATGGCTAATTGTAAATAAAAACCTTATGAACATCATTTTATGCAACATTAAAACAGATTTTAACTATGTTTTATCCAAATAATAGACAAACAACCATACATAAGAAAACTCATTCACTACGTTCATCAATCAAATTTGATATGGCCTACAGTGAAATTATTAAGTAATTGTTTTATATTGAGTTTATTATATTGATCGTCATTTTAAACAATAAACAAAAAATCAAATAAAATAATAAATTTAAATAAACTAATCATTTCATAAATACTATAGCGCCCCAAAAAAGTGCAACAGCATGAATAATCAGCACCATTATGGGGAATTGATAATTTAATTAATATAAGTATAAAGTTTTATCTTATGAGGCCGATTACCGTCTGTAGTTATTGTATTCACCTGTTATCAGGGAACTCCCCCATTTACTGAGGTTATTATGAGAGTGAACAAGCCTGTCAGTCGGCAGGAGTATCCCATTGATCGCGATACCACCTTGCAATCCACCACTGATATTCACGGCAATATCGCCTATGCCAATGCCGCCTTTGTTCGCGCCAGTGGTTTTGAATATCAGGACTTACTGAGTCAACCGCACAATGTGGTTCGGCACCCTGATATGCCACCTGCGGCATTTGCTGATATGTGGCAAACCCTGAATGCGGGTTTATCCTGGTCATCATTGGTTAAGAATCGTCGTAAAAATGGTGATTACTATTGGGTACGCGCTAATGCTACGCCATTACGTCATGATGGCCGTCTGACCGGTTATATTTCGGTACGCATTGCACCCACTCGCGAAGAAGTTAAACAAGCAGAAGCACTGTACGCCGATTTTAATTCGGGTAAGGCCAAGCAGCGTCACATAGCACTGTATCGTGGGCTAATTGTTCGTACTGGTTGGTTGTCCCTATTGTCGCTGTTCCAAACGTTACCATTGCGCTGGCGCTTGCGCGGGGCATTATTGGGGGCGGCTTTGCTCCCTACTGTGGCCGCCGGAGTGATAGGGATAACCGGTTTGCCATTATTAGTTTTGGCTGCGGTTACCGTTGCCAGCAGCGTGGTGGCCTCATGGTGGTTAGAGCGCCAAGTTGCCCGCCCTATCGCCGCAATTTTGCAACAAGCGCAAGATGTCTCGTCCGGGCAGGCTGGTGATTACGTACAGCTAAACCGAGTAGATGAAATTGGTTATTTGATGCGTAGCGTCAATCAATTGGGGTTAAATCTTCGTTCTCTAACGGATGATGTTAGCGGTCAAGTTGATGGTATTAACACCGCCAGCAGTGAAATTGCCGCTGGGAATCGTGAGTTAAAAGTCAGAACTGAGCAGGCGACTGCCAACTTGCAACATATCGTCAGTGCCACAGAACAATTAGTAGCCACGGTACAACACAGTGCCAATAGTGCCAATGAAACCACATCGTTGGCAGCGATGAGCAGTCGTGCGGCAGAACAAGGCAGCGAATTGATGCATCAAGTCATTGAAACTATGGGTACGATTAATGCTTCCAGTCATCGTATTGTAGATATTATCAGTGTCATTGAGGGAATAGCCTTTCAGACCAACATTCTGGCACTCAATGCGGCGGTTGAAGCCGCACGGGCTGGGGAACAAGGTAGAGGGTTTGCGGTAGTTGCCAGCGAGGTGCGCCATCTGGCTCAACGTTCGTCAACCGCCGCCAAAGAGATCAAACAACTGATTGAAACCAGTGTGGAGCGGGTTCGTGATGGTAGCGCCTTAGTGCAAAATGCCGGGGCCACGATGGATAATATCGTCAAACAAGCTGGTCAAGTTTCTACCCTAATCAGTGAAATCAGCACCTCCACCCAGGAACAAACACAAGCTCTTGGTCAAATTAACCAATCGATCGGCCAGTTAGATCAAATGACACACCAGAATGCGGCCATGGTCGAACAATATGCCGGGGCGGCAGAAGAGTTAGCACATCGTACCCTGCGCTTGACAGCGGCTGTTCGAATTTACCGCCCAGTAAAATGAGATAGGTTGTTATACCCTAAATAATTCGAGTTGCAGGAAGGCGGCAAGCGAGATACAAATCGGTCGGGAACCGATTTGTACAGCATTTATGCTAGCCCGTAAGTGATTCGGGTTATTGAGTGTAGCCAACGCACATGAAGTATGACGGGTATAGATGACATAAGGCTGAAATATTGTATAACATCAATTACCACTGTATTTGATGTTATAGGGACAGTTGCTATTTAAGCATCTGTCATCGCAATAAATAGAAGCCTCGCGACAATGTCAGCATTGATACACTAACACCCTGCTTCGGTAGCTTTTGGCGGAGGTGTTTAAGAATAGTATCCAGAGCTGTTCACATTAAAATTATCGGAGAGTGTCGTAAGATAGTCACCGCTAATTTCAGATAAGAGATGACCCGCCGTGACTTAAGGCTATTGGCCTGACATCTCAGATATAATCCTTTATTTTCAGCACAATATAATATACCCAGTAGCCATAATACTGCCGCGTTCAACGTCGCCAGAAGGCTGAGTATCATTTCGCTTTAATAAATAAACATAACTACAACGTCCCATCGCGGGATGACAATCAATCCATCACCTAAAAAATTATTATAATAAAGATATTGTTAAATCAATGTCTTAAACAAATTTTGTAATGATGCTAACGGTAGTAACAGTGAAGATACACATATTTCACTCATCGAGTAACAATTAAAGGATTTGATAAAGGAATTATTGCACCACATACTTATAAAAACATTAAACACAAAAAATATATTCAGCGATAATTCCCCACAAAAATATAATATTGTAGCGCACCAGATTTGGTAGCAATGATATTTATCAAAAATAAACGGGTAATAAGTTTGATAATTAAATAAACAGTAAAATAAGGTTATTTATAAAGTATCAGACAGCAGTATTACTAATTAATTTTTATCTGTTGTTGCATAAACACTTAACTATAGAGGTAGAAATCATGAGTAACAATAAATTACAACTGCGGCACGGCCGAGTCACCGCCCCTCAAACACGAGGATTGGTAGCAACTGATTTAGGATTGATTGCTGAATGGGAAAATAACGAAATGGAAGGAGGAAAAAACTTCCCTGATTTGACAGGTGGTTCTTTCCCCCCTCCTTACGAAATGGATAGTTGGAGCAACCCACCACCTCCTGATGGCCTTATTCTCAGTGGTGGTCACCGCGGTAATCGAGAAGTGGTGAATTTCACCGATAAAGAAATGCAACACAAGCTACGGTCTATCGGTCACCCTAATGATAACTTTACCTGGCCAACTATCATGGTTAACCCAGGCAGTGACCTTGATATATATTGGGCCTACACTGTTGCTCATGTTACTCGTGGTTATCGTTGGTTTATTACCAAAGATGATTGGAACCCAGCAGAACGTATTACACGTGCTCAATTAGAGGCAACACCGTTTTATGAGGATATCTATCCTTATGTTCCTTATTACTCGAATAACGATAAGTTAGTGGCTAAAATCGAGCATAATGTTCATTTACCTAAAGGTAAAAAAGGCCATCACGTCATTATTCTGGCATGGATTGTTGCAGATTCAGGCAATGCGTTTTATCAAGCATGTGATGTCGACTTTGGTCAATAAATCATTAGGCCCTATCTAATTTGGCCAATCTCACTATACAGGTGGATAAATTTCATCTGTATTTTTCATACGATAGCAATAAATAAAAACCCCGCTATAGTAGTCAGGTGGTTACTCAATGATTAAATAAGGAGTTTTATGTCATCACTTAATCAAACATCTGTCCGCGCTCACAAAGGTGAAACTGATGCAAACTTACCTGGTGAAAATCACTTGATCGCCCATGAGGCTTTGCTTGTCGCGTTAATGGTTGAATGTGCTAATGAGTCAGATAACGATCAGTTCCTGTCCAGTGTCCGAGAAACACTTAACGGTATCCTGCACTCAGCGCGTTGTCTTGATGCCAACAAGATAGCCAATGGTCTGATCGATGAGGCTGATGATAAAGCCAACCGTTAGTCTGTAGCCCTCGTCATCGAGGGCTTTTTTATGCATTTTTCTAATTATTGGGTTTGAAAGAGGTATCCCAAAATTTATGCATTGTTTCAGCCTCGGAAACACCTGAATGGATAGATAAAAAAATAGGTGCCACATCGGGCACCTATCCTATTTATTTCACAGCCAACGTCATCGGTTACTGATTTTATTCTGCTCTTTCGGTGGCAGAACTGAATAACTGGCAACAATCGCAGTAAGAATAATAAACAGATGCCCTTCCGAAGAGTCAAGTAAGAAGGAATTAAACAGGTGGCAAGCCAAATAGGCACCAAGTAACGCAATCAGCACATTTCTAACCTGAGCAGATAAACGCCATGCCGAGCGGAAATAACACCACATCCACCCCAGGAATAAGGCTAAACCGACTAAACCCGACTGAACCGTCTGCATCAGATATTCATTATGCGGATTGATGCTATAACCAATTTGCGGATTCGGATACCAAAACCCCCCAGCACCATGGCCCAGGACAGGCGCATCCTCAATCAACTTCACTGAGGCGAGCATAAATGCGGTACGTAGCCCCATCGAGCTATCACAGGAAACATTAGCATCACCATTCGAGACGGCCAGACAGGTTTTAACCTCAGTCACGCCCTGCTGCAACCGATCTACCGCCCGGTTAGGCACCATAAGTACAATGGCCGCAACGATAAATGCGCAAACGGCCATCGCCAAGCGCTGGCGGATTGACAGTGACAGTAACCCCCACAGGCCAAATGCCGCGGCCAATGCAACATAGCCGGTGCGGCCTTGCACCATAAACACAATGTTATAGATAGCCAAACACACCAACAGACCATAACCCCAACGCTTCCATCCTTGGCTTCTAAAAGCCAGAGCAAGCCAGATAACGGCGGCCAGTGCCATAAAGAAATTATGCGTAATTTGCAGTTTAAACACAGAGGGATTCAGTGGATCAATATGCCCCAACGGCAGATGGAGAAGACCAACCCACAGACTTGCTGCCAGAATAACAGCATTTGCCAGTAAAAAACCTTTGGCAAAATAACCAGCCAGTGAACGGGACAGCATAAAGAACATTGCTAACGGCAAGATATACAGTAATTTGGAATACTTGCTGACCATCACTTTGCCGTACAAGTTATGCTGCCAGAGCAATGATACTGCCAGTAGCATAAACATGATTGCAGGCAACCAAATCAACGGATTCTTTGCCAACGTTTTCACATAGCGAGTATCGCGGTTCAGCAGCAAACAGATGACAGCTAACACCATCGACAAATTCATTATGAAATTAGAAGTGGGTAGACCAATACCTAACAGAAATGCCGTAGCACAGGAAAACATGCCAACATATCGATGCACTGGCGCTGAGCCGGGCAAAGAAGTAGAAGCCGGAGAAATCATAAGTCACTCACTTCGAATTGATAATCAGTTGAGGCTATCAGGCACCTTTTCGTAAAGGACAGCAGCCCCAATTTACGCCATAACCTACCATAGGAAACCGCTGGCTATGGCGATATTTTGTGGCGAGTGCCGTTTATGCTGCCAGTGATCTAAACAAGTAACGGAACCACCATAATGGTCGCCACCACAACTTGCGTTCAGGCACCGTCGGCACACGTGAATGCACTTTTTTAATTTCCCAGTTAAAGTTAAGAAATATTCGGCTATGGCCATATTCTGCACCAAATCGTGCAATTTCACTCTTCTTCCGGTCATCAATTGGTGCGTTGTGGGTCAAATCACGATCCAGAGAATGGTAACTCTTTTTCCTATCCACATTGCGCTCAATGCATCGATACTGCTTAGGCAGATAACGTGGGGTGCTACCATGATCTTTATGGAACTTCACAAACCGATAATCTTCCGAGCCATAATGGCCGGCGAACTCTTCATCATAACCATACAGCCTAAAGAATCGCGCTCTGGACATGAAGAACAAGTTGGGGTGACCACGATAGGCTTTACCTGTTTTTTCATCAGTGCGGTAGATACGATATAAGGAGCGGCCGGGGTTACGGGCATTCACCAAATAACGCAGGGTGTCTGCGGGCAGCAAGCAATCTAAATCAGTAATGATAATCTTATCTGACTTCGCATATGTCACACCCAGATTCCGAGAGCCCGCCTGATTCCACTGAATATCCGTCGTTATTCTTAACCACGTGAAATTCAAATCATAATCTTTTACGTCATACTCTAATGGCGAGCAATCATCTACAATGACAAACTCCACTGCATCTTTAATATCATCTGGGTAAGATTCATACTCTTTCAACAAAGATTCAACAGAATCCATATTCCCCTGATTACAGTAAAAATGAGTCACATAAGTCAGTTTGATATGCTGCTTATCTAGTGGATGCCGTGCCTTAACAATTTCTACATCCTTTGTCACAATGTAAACCTCTGTTTTAAGAGAGAAAATAAATTTTTAATATCTGATGTTCAATATCTAAATACGTTCAATAGAATTAAATAACATAGATATGTCAAATGACTTGCGATAAAGGATAAAGAGTTACCATAATCAGTCAATTATTTTCTTCATCTATTCCTACCGTAAGAATAAGGTAGGAATAACAAATTAATAACAAATATAAGAGAGCAGTTGTACTGGCTGCGCGTTAAACAAGCATCCTTGCGCTTTATTGAGATAAAAAAAAACCTCACAGTCGCTTAAACTCCCGCAAGGTTTTGTTCTGCTCAACAACTTACATATTGTCGATGATGTCTTGACCAAACTCGCTACATTTACGCAGTTTAGCGCCTTCCATCAGACGTTCGAAATCATAAGTCACGGTCTTGGCCTGAATTGCGCCTTCGGTGCCTTTGATAATCAGGTCTGCGGCTTCGAACCAACCCATATGACGCAACATCATTTCTGCGGACAGAATGATAGAGCCTGGGTTCACTTTATCCTGACCGGCATATTTTGGCGCGGTGCCGTGAGTGGCTTCGAACAACGCACAATCATCACCAATGTTGGCACCCGGAGCAATACCGATACCGCCAACCTGTGCAGCCAAGGCGTCAGAGATATAATCACCGTTCAGGTTCATACAGGCAATAACATCATATTCAGCAGGGCGCAGCAGAATTTGTTGCAGGAAGGCATCAGCAATCACATCTTTGATGATGATCTCTTTGCCGTTATTCGGGTTCTTGATTTTAACCCAAGGGCCGCCATCGATCAGCTCACCACCAAATTCCTCGCGCGCTAACTGGTAACCCCAGTCTTTAAATGCGCCTTCGGTGAATTTCATAATGTTGCCTTTATGAACCAAAGTAACTGATTCACGGTCGTTGGTAATTGCATATTCAATTGCCGCACGAACCAAGCGTTTAGTCCCTTCTTCTGAACAAGGTTTGATACCAATACCGCATTGTTCAGGGAAACGGATTTTCTTCACACCCATTTCTTCGCGCAGGAACTTAATCACCTTTTCAGCTTCTGGTGAACCGGCTTTCCATTCGATACCAGCATAGATATCTTCAGCATTTTCGCGGAAAATTACCATGTTGGTCAATTCAGGGTGTTTTACCGGGCTTGGAGTACCTTCGTAATAACGCACCGGACGCAGACACACATACAGATCAAGTTGTTGGCGCAAAGCAACGTTCAAAGAACGAATACCGCCGCCGACGGGGGTAGTTAACGGGCCTTTAATTGCAACACGGTACTCACGAATCAGATCCAATGTTTCTTCTGGCAACCAAACATCTTTGCCATAAACATGCGTTGACTTCTCACCGGTGTAGATTTCCATCCAGGAGATTTTACGCTCGCCTTTATAGGCTTTCTTAACCGCGGCATCTACCACGTGGATCATGGCTGGGGTCACATCAACGCCAATACCGTCACCTTCAATAAATGGAATGATCGGATTATGCGGAACAACCAGTTTACCCTGAGCATCGACAGTAATTTTCTTACCTTCTGCCGGAACAACTACTTTGCTTTCCATCAACCTTCTCCTTCAGCGCAATTTTGTTAATGCCTTGTAAGATTCGTGTCAATACTACTTGAATATTCGTCCCACGCCAATCCGAAACGGATTAAGGTATAATGCGCTAATCATTCGGAATCGCAATAATCATGAATAAATTCTCTGTTAAAAATCACAAAGTTAACCGATTCAGCACCAAGATACAGGCCAAACAAGTAAAGCCGGTAGGCCCTCGGAGGGTACTGTTATTCAACAAACCTTTCGATGTATTACCACAATTTACTGATGAATCTGGCCGCAGAACATTAAAGGAATTTATTCCTTTTAACGATGTTTATGCCGCTGGCAGGCTCGATCGCGACAGTGAAGGTTTACTGGTATTAACCAATGATGGCAAGTTACAAGCCAAACTCACCCAACCGACAGCAAAAACAGGTAAAATCTATTTTGTACAAGTAGAAGGCGTGCCAGAAGACGATGCACTCGATAAGCTACGGCACGGCGTTGTCTTAAAAGATGGTCCGACCTTACCCGCAGGGGCCGAGTTAGTTAGCGAACCTGAGTGGCTGTGGCCGCGAGTTCCCCCCATCAGAGAGCGCAAAAATATTCCTACCCGTTGGCTACAGATCACACTTTACGAAGGTCGGAATCGACAAGTACGCAGAATGACGGCCCATATTGGCTTCCCTACTCTACGTCTGATACGGTTTAGTGTAGGAAACTTAAGCCTTGCCGACCTACAGCCCGGCGAATGGAAGGAGATTCACGATGTTTAAGCCCCATGTAACTGTCGCTTGTGTTGTACACGCTCAAGGGAAATTTTTAGTTGTCGAAGAGACGATTAATGGCAAAAAATTATGGAATCAACCGGCTGGGCATTTGGAAGCCGATGAAACCCTGCTGCAAGCCGCAGAGAGAGAACTGTGGGAGGAGACAGGGATCCGCGCCACACCGCAATCTTTTCTGCGAATGCATCAATGGATAGCACCGGACAAAACGCCATTCTTACGCTTCGCTTTTGTTATTGAGCTGCTGGCCCCCTTACCCACCCATCCTCATGACAGTGACATTGACTGCTGTCTGTGGCTCTCTGCTGATGAAATACTGCAATCAGCCAATTTACGTTCACCGCTAGTGGCCGAAAGTATCCGCTGTTACCAACAGCCAGAACGTTATTCACTTGATCTGGTTGGCTCCTTTAACTGGCCTTTATAAAAGGTAGATTTGATTTACTCAGGTAATTTCGTCAAGAGCGCGAATCTAGAATGCAGCCAAGCGGTCAACGTGATAAAATCCGGCGCTTGTTTTTATAATGCCTTGCCTGTGGCGGCAAAGTGTTCGGATAGTGTTATCCGGCCGGCCCTCTATCAGAGGCTTAGGTATTTACGTTAGTGAGACTCCCATGTCAGATAATAGCCAGAAAAAAGTAATCGTCGGTATGTCCGGCGGTGTCGACTCTTCCGTTTCCGCCTACCTGCTCCAGCAACAGGGTTACCAAGTTGCCGGTTTGTTCATGAAGAACTGGGAAGAGGATGATGGCGAAGAATATTGTTCCGCAGCGACCGATTTGGCCGATGCGCAAGCAGTATGCGACAAACTGGGCATGGAGTTGCACACCGTCAATTTTGCCGCAGAATATTGGGATAACGTGTTTGAATTGTTCCTGGAAGAATATAAAGCCGGGCGCACACCTAACCCTGATATTCTGTGTAATAAAGAGATCAAGTTTAAAGCCTTCCTTGAGTTTGCTGCTGAAGACTTAGGCGCCGATTATATTGCCACTGGCCACTATGTTCGCCGCCAAGATGTTGATGGCAAAAGCCGTTTATTACGCGGTCTGGATGGCAATAAAGATCAAAGTTACTTCCTCTATACATTAAGCCACGAACAACTGGCCCAAAGCCTGTTCCCGGTCGGAGAATTGGAGAAACCCGAAGTTCGCCGTATCGCCGAACAACTTGAGCTGGTCACCGCCAAGAAAAAAGACTCTACCGGTATCTGCTTTATTGGTGAGCGCAAATTCCGTGATTTTCTGGGGCGCTATCTGCCCGCACAACCCGGCCCTATCATGACGGTTGACGGTCAGCATATGGGCGAGCATCAGGGGTTGATGTATCACACCTTAGGGCAACGTAAAGGGCTGGGTATCGGTGGCACCAAAGATGGCGGTGATGACCCATGGTATGTGGTAGATAAAGATGTCGCTAATAACATCTTGCTCGTGGCGCAAGGACATGAACATCCCCGGTTAATGTCAGTGGGTCTGATAGCCCAACAATTGCACTGGGTTGACCGTCAACCGATCACCGCCGCTTTTCGGTGTGTGGTGAAAACACGCTACCGTCAGCAGGATATTCCCTGCACCGTCACCCCGCTGGATAATGAGCGTGTCGAGGTCAGGTTCGATAACCCGGTTGCCGCAGTAACACCGGGGCAGTCCGCTGTATTCTATCAAGGTGAAGTCTGCCTCGGCGGCGGTATCATTGAAGAGCGTTATCCACTGACTGATGCGGTAACAAACTAAATCAGCCTAGTAATGACCCCGAACGTTTACAGGAGTGACCGTGGCGAAGAATTATTATGATATTACGCTGGCACTGGCAGGGATCTGCCAGTCCGCTCGCGTGGTTCAGCAACTGGCTCATGAAGGCCAGTGCGATAATGATGCATTGAATACCCTCTTGGGCGGGCTACTACAGACTGACCCGCCGTCAACAATTGCGGTGTACGGCGGTAATGAACAATCGCTGAAAATGGGATTAGAGACCCTGCAAAGTGTTTTAAACGCCAATCGTCAGGGGCCAGCAGCAGAATTAACCCGCTACACCCTGAGCCTGATGGTGCTAGAGCGCAAGCTCAATGCCAATAAATCCGCCATGAATACATTGGGTGATCGAATCAGTCAGCTTGATCGCCAATTGGTGCATTTCGATCTTGAATCGGAAACGATGATGAGTTCGCTGGCATCGATTTATACTGATGTTATCAGCCCACTCGGCCCACGGATTCAAGTGGTCGGTTCACCTGCAATTCTACAAAGCACACTGGTGCAGGCAAAAGTTCGTGCCGCCTTGCTGGCGGGTATTCGCTCAGCCGTGCTTTGGCAACAAGTCGGTGGAAGCCGCTTGCAGTTAATGTTTTCACGAAATCGTCTCTTTAAACAGGCACAGAGTATTCTTGCTCATAATTGAACCATACCAAAGTAATTGGAGTTGCCACCGATGGAATTATCCTCACTGACCGCCGTTTCACCTATTGATGGTCGCTACGGCGACAAAGTCAGCGCACTGCGCCCAATCTTTAGCGAATTCGGTTTGCTGAAATTCCGCGTGCAGGTCGAAGTTCGTTGGCTGCAAAAACTGGCCGCCTGCACAGAGATCAAAGAAGTTCCGGCTTTTGATGCCGACGCAAACGCTTACCTTGACAAGATCGTGCAAGAGTTCAACGAACAAGATGCACAACGCATCAAAACCATTGAACGCACGACGAATCATGATGTGAAAGCTGTTGAGTATTTTCTGAAAGAAAAAGTAGAGAGTGTTCCGGCGTTGCACGCCGTGTCAGAATTTATTCACTTTGCTTGTACTTCTGAAGATATCAATAACTTATCCCATGCCTTAATGTTGCAAACCGCCCGTCAGGACGTGGTATTGCCAATGTGGCGGCAGATTATTGACTCAATTAAAGCGCTAGCCCACCAGTACCGTGATTTGCCACTGCTGTCCCGTACCCATGGTCAGCCAGCCACACCTTCAACCATCGGTAAAGAACTGGCTAACGTCGCTTACCGTATGGAGCGCCAGTTCCGTCAACTGTCACAAGTAGAAATTCTGGGTAAAATCAACGGTGCAGTAGGTAACTATAATGCTCACATCGTTGCTTATCCTGAAGTTGACTGGCATCAGTTCAGCGAAAGTTTTGTCACGTCGCTGGGGATCAACTGGAACCCATACACCACGCAAATTGAACCTCATGACTACATTGCTGAACTGTTTGATTGCGTTGCCCGTTTTAATACTATTCTGATCGATTTTGACCGTGATATTTGGGGTTACGTTGCCCTAAATCATTTCAAACAAAAAACCATCGCCGGTGAAATTGGTTCAAGCACGATGCCACATAAAGTGAACCCAATTGATTTCGAAAACTCCGAAGGCAATCTGGGCCTGTCCAATGCGGTGCTCGGGCATTTGGCCAGTAAACTGCCCGTTTCCCGCTGGCAACGTGACCTGACTGACTCCACCGTGCTCCGCAATTTAGGTGTCGGTTTGGGCTATGCGTTGATCGCCTATCAGGCGACGATGAAAGGCATTAGCAAGTTGGAAGTCAACGAAGCGCACCTACGGGATGAGCTTGATCACAACTGGGAAGTTCTGGCTGAGCCAATCCAAACCGTAATGCGCCGTTATGGCATTGAAAAACCTTATGAAAAACTAAAAGAACTTACCCGTGGCAAGCGTGTGGATGCCGCAGGTATGCAGGCATTTATCGATGGACTTGCCTTACCGGAAGAAGAAAAAATCCGCTTGAAAGCAATGACGCCTGCTAATTATATTGGCCGGGCGGCCACTATGGTCGATGAATTAAAGTAATATTTTAATCCCTAATACAGGTGGTAACCCAATGCCACCTGTATTATCCCCTGATTTTTCTTATTTTCCCGTGTACTCCCGCCTGTTTAGCAATGGTTTAGTCGCTATCATCGATAATACCTGCAATGTCAAAAGGACGTTACAATTGCAGGAGCTATTATCATATGTTGAAGCAAACCTTATTATCTCTCGCCCTGATGGGTACCTGTACAGCCGCAATCGCGGGTGATTACACTTATGTCGCGGGTGGCTTGCAATACGGTGCAATCAGCAACAATGCCCGTTTTGATAAACAGTTTGACCAAAAAAAGTACAGCCATGTCGGTAGTCGCAATATGGCTGGCATTTATCTCAATGGTGGCTATGGATTTGAGAATGATCTCTTTATTGATGCCCGCCTGAACAGTATTGTCAATAACGATCGTGGTCTCGCGGAAGCAGTACTCGGTTTGGGGTACCACTTTGCTTTTTCACCTAATATCGATTTTTATAGCTTAGTGGGCGGCAGCAGCCATGCCATGACATTTGATGCCAGCAAAAACGGTGAAAAAACCAACACCTACAATAGCGCTACCGGTGAAATAGGTATTAAGAGCAAACTCACGCAAAATATCGGTATGGATGTTGCGTATCGCCTGGCGAACTATGACCACCGTGCATTCCATGAAGCACGAATTACGACAAGCTACGCCTTGACGCAGAACCTTGCAGCGGAAGTAGGTTACACCTACCATAACTGGAAAGTAAGTGATCAAGCCATGCAAACAGGTTTACGTTATAACTTCTAAGTAGTTGGTTTTAATTGTTTACTTGCCGGGTAATATTGCATTACCCGGCAAGTCTTATTGAGGAATGTGGTATGCGGGTTCTGGTTGTGGAAGATAATGCTTTATTGCGTCACCATCTTACGGTGCAAATGCGTGAAATGGGCCATCAAGTTGATGCAGCGGAAGATGCTAAAGAGGCGGACTATTTCTTGCAAGAGCATGCCCCGGATATCGCGATTATTGATCTCGGCCTTCCAGGGGAAGATGGCTTAAGTCTTATTCGTCGCTGGCGCAGTCATCAAACAAATCTGCCTATTCTGGTGCTCACAGCAAGGGAAAGCTGGCAAGATAAAGTTGCCGTGCTGGAAGCGGGTGCCGACGATTACGTGACTAAGCCCTTTCATCTCGAAGAAGTCATCGCACGGATGCAGGCGTTGATGCGCCGCAATATTGGCTTAGCTTCTCAGGTAATTGAATTCCCTCCATTTCAGATTGACCTTTCGCGTCGAGAGTTGTGTGTTAACCAGCAACAGATTAAACTGACGGCCTTTGAATACACTATCATCGAAACCCTTATTCGTAATGCCGGTAAAGTGGTCAGCAAAGATACGCTCATGCTGCAACTCTACCCTGATGCAGAACTACGTGAGAGCCACACCATTGATGTATTAATGGGCCGTTTGCGTAAAAAGCTACTGGCAGAACATGAAGGCGAAGTGATTACGACCATCCGAGGTCAGGGATACCGTTTTGACGCCAGCTAGACACAATGCTCAGGAAAAATAGCAAACCGTTCTCACTTCGTGCGCGTTTTCTTATGGCGACAGCAGGTGTCATTTTAGCGCTGTCGTTATCCTATGGTATGGTTGCTGTAGTTGGTTATATTGTCAGCTTTGATAAAAATACCTTCAGCGCCCATCGCGGTGAAAGTAACTTATTTTTTAGTTTGGCTCAGTGGCATGATAATAAACTCAGTATTTCGGTCCCCCCTGAACTTGAACTGAACATCCCTACGTTGGTTCTGATTTACGACAAAGACGGCAATATTCTGTGGCGTCAGCGTCATGTGCCTGAGCTTGAATCCCATATTGAAAAAAGCTGGTTACAAAAACCGGG
The DNA here is from genome assembly GCF_002073315.2 of Yersinia sp. FDAARGOS_228. Lineage (NCBI taxonomy): Bacteria > Pseudomonadati > Pseudomonadota > Gammaproteobacteria > Enterobacterales > Yersiniaceae > Yersinia > Yersinia sp. FDAARGOS_228. The sequence goes on along the minus strand of NZ_CP020409.2, from coordinate 2,803,432 downwards.
CTTCTATGAGTTGGATACTGGAACCCACATCAGTAGTATGATGTTAGGTGATAACCCCAAAGCCCAAGACCAACTCAAAAAATACGACGATACGGATAACAGCGCCCTAACCCATTCAATCTCCGTCAATACTTATCCGGCGACCTCCCGCTTGCCACAATTAACTATTGTGGTAGTAGACACCATTCCACAGGAGTTACAACGCTCTGATTTGGTGTGGAATTGGTTTAGCTATGTGTTACTGGCTAATTTGCTATTAGTGGTTCCTTTACTATGGCTGGCGGCTTACTGGAGTCTGCGGCCAATTAAAGCTCTGGTCAGTCAGATCAGTCAGTTGGAAAAAGGTGAACGCGAGCAACTGGATGAAAATCCACCGCGTGAATTACAAAGTTTGGTTCGAAACCTCAATATTTTGCTCACCAATGAGCGTCAGCGTTATACCAAGTACCGCACTACCTTATCTGACCTCACCCACAGCCTTAAAACTCCGCTGGCAGTATTACAAACTACACTGCGTTCTTTACGTACCGGCAAGCAGACAACCATCGAGGAAGTCGAGCCTATTATGCTAGAGCAGATAAGCCGTATCTCTCAGCAAATTGGCTATTACCTGCACCGTGCCAGTATGCGTTCCGAACAGAATGTACTGGTTCGAGAGATTCACTCGGTACCGGCGCTGTTAGACAGCTTGTGCAGCGCACTGAATAAAGTTTATCAGCGTAAAGGGGTGGTACTGACGCTGGATATCTCACCTGAAGTCACCTTCCTTGGTGACAAAAATGACTTTATGGAAGTGATGGGCAACGTGCTGGATAACGCTTGCAAGTATTGTCTTGAATTTGTTGAAATTACTGCTCTGCACTCTGAAAAACAACTAACGATCGTGGTTGATGATGATGGCCCAGGTATTCCTGAAAGCAAGCGGTCGCTGATTTTTCAGCGCGGGCAGCGCGTTGATACTTTACGTCCAGGACAAGGGTTAGGGTTGTCAGTAGCCGCCGAAATTATTGAACAGTACCAAGGTGATATTTCCATCACTGAAAGCCCGTTAGGTGGAGCCAAAATGATGGTAACTTTTGGCCAGCAACATGATTATCACGATGATTAACAAAATTTGCCTGCCAACCCCTGATACTAAAGGCCGGCTTCCGTTATAATCACAAGCAAATTCCCTCCTATTCTGGAATAAATATGGATTACCAACTCTGCCTCGATTGGCCTGATTTTCTGCAACGTTACTGGCAGAAACGCCCCGTTATCCTCAAACGCGGTTTTAAAAACTTTATAGACCCGCTTTCGCCGGATGAACTTGCCGGGCTAGCCATGGAAAATGAAGTCGACAGCCGCTTGGTAAGCCATGAAGAGGGGCGTTGGCAAGTGAGTCACGGCCCGTTTGAGAGTTTTGATCACCTGGGTGAAAATAATTGGTCGCTGCTGGTGCAAGCTGTTGACCATTGGCATGAACCTGCTGCTGCATTAATGCGACCCTTCCGTCAGCTATCTGATTGGCGTATGGATGATTTGATGGTCTCTTTCTCAGTTCCGGGTGGCGGCGTAGGCCCGCACTTTGATCAATATGATGTCTTTATCATTCAGGGTACTGGCCGCCGCCGCTGGCGAGTGGGTGAAAAAACTGAAATGAAGCAGCATTGCCCACACCCTGACTTACTGCAAGTCGATCCCTTCGACGCCATCATTGATGAGGAAATGGAACCGGGCGATATTCTTTACATTCCACCGGGTTTCCCCCATGAAGGCTATGCACTTGAAAATGCATTGAATTACTCTGTTGGTTTCCGCGCACCAAATGGCCGTGAATTAGTCAGTGGTTTTGCCGACTATATCCTTTCGCGTGAATTGGGGAGTTACCGCTACAGTGATCCTGATTTGCAACTGCGTGACCAGCCGGCAGATATTTTGCCACACGAGGTGGATAAACTGCAGGCAATGATGTTGGATTTACTCCAGCAACCTGAGCATTTCCAAAACTGGTTTGGTGAGTTTACCTCTCAATCACGGCATGAACTGGATGTTGCACCGCCTGAACCACCTTATCAGGCCAGTGAGATCTATGATTTGCTACAGCAAGGTGAGCCATTGCAGCGCCTTACTGGCCTGCGCGCCCTGCGTATTGGTGATAGCTGCTTTGTTAACGGTGAACTGATTGATACGCCACATTTGAGTGCTGCCAATGCTTTGTGTCAACATTTCAGTGTGGATGCTCAACAACTTGGTGATGCACTGGAAGACCCGGTCTTCCTGGCACTGCTAGCAGAACTGGTTAACAGCGGTTATTGGTATTTCAACGACTAATATCCGTGAATAGAGATACAAAAACGCCCCATTTACGGGGCGTTTTCGATAGGTTGTTGAGCTAATGGCTAGTCAACTTATGATGCTTTAGCCCGTGCTGCGGTTAGTTCAGAAATCCGCATGATGACCGCGACCGCTTTTTCCATCCCTTCCAGCGTAATAAACTCATGTTTTCCATGATAATTATAACCACCGGTAAAGATATTCGGGCACGGTAATCCGAGGAAGGATAATTGTGCACCATCAGTGCCTCCCCGTATCGGCTTCATAATAGGTGTGATATCACAATCACGCATCGCCTGCTGGGCCAGTTCGATGATATGCGGGTGTTTAACAATATGTTCACGCATATTGTAATAGCTATCATCCATAACAATTTCGATATAGCAGTCACGGTGTAAACCTTTACCAACCCGCTTAGCAATATCTACCATATTCTTCTTACGAGCTTCAAAACCATCACGGTTGAAATCGCGTACTATATAGTGCATTTCTGCTCGTTCGACAGTGCCTTTAATACTTTGCAGATGATAAAAACCATCGTAACCCTCAGTGCATTCAGGGGTTTCATCCGCAGGGAGTTCCTGATGAAAACGGGTTGCCAATGATAACGCATTAACCATTACCCCTTTGGCACTGCCAGGGTGGACATTATTACCGACAATTTTGATCGTTACTGACGCCGCATTAAAGTTTTCAAACTCTAACTCGCCAACACCACCACCATCAACGGTATAAGCCCATTGAGCATCAAACTCGTCCACATTAAAGAAACGTGCACCTTTGCCAACTTCTTCATCGGGAGTGAATGCAATGCGGATATCCCCGTGAGGCACATTACTGTGTTTTAACCGCACCATTGCGGTAATAATCTCGGCGATACCGGCTTTATCGTCTGCTCCCAACAAGGTTTTACCATCAGTAGTAATCAATGTGTGGCCGAGCAACTGGTGCAACACCGGAAACATTACCGGTGACAACACCTCGTCTCCGATACCCAAGGCAATATCCCCACCACGGTAGTTTTCCACAATTTGCGGATTAACATTTTTGCCCGAAAAATCAGGTGACGTATCAAGATGTGCAATAAAACCAATAGTGGGGACCGGCCAAGAGACATTTGCAGGTAATGTTGCCATTACACAACTGTGATCACTCAAGGTAACCTGAGAAAAACCCAGCGCCTGCAACTCATGCTGTAATGCCAGCGCAAGCTTGCGCTGCCCCTCAGTGCTCGGCACGGATTTTACATTGGCTTTTGCTTGTGTATCAAAAGAGACATAGTTGAAAAAGCGGTCGAGTAATTTGTCCATGGTTCCCACCCTCATAATAGTGAATATCATTATGGGGAAGTGATCATGATCAAATATTGCGTCAAGTCAGCTTTAGGCAAACTTAAGCCAGAATAATAAGGTGGGATGCTAAAACCCTGCGGGGTGATTTATTCATCAACCCGCAGGGACTATCGTTTATTTATACACCATTTTGGCTAATTGCCGCTACCACCCTGGCGATTCTCACCCCGAGTGGTCAAAAACTCGCGCACATATTCCGGTACTACTTTACTGGCAAGCCCATAATGTTTTTCATCGAACTGACTTTCTACCTGACTGGGTTCCAGATTCAACTCAACGGTATGAGCACCATGCAAACGTGACTCATGGACAAACCCAGCCGCTGGATAGACGTGGCCTGAAGTTCCTATCGAGATAAAGAAATCAGCGTCAGCCAGCGCCTGATAGATATCATCCATACCCATCGGCATCTCGCCAAACCACACAATGTGGGGCCGCAAAGGGGATGGGAACTGGCAGCAGTGACAACGCTCGTCAGCCGAGAGATCCCCCGGCCAATCTAATACCTGACCAGACTGCGTGCAACGCACCTTCAGCAATTCACCATGCATATGGATAACACGCTTACTGCCCGCCCTTTCATGCAAATTATCAATATTCTGGGTAATCAGAACAAAGTTATCACCCAGCACCGCTTCCAAATCTGCCAACGCTTTATGCGCCGCATTGGGTGCGATTTCTGGCTGCTGCAACTGGCGGCGGCGGGCATTATAAAAAGCTTGAACCAACTCAGGGTCGCGACGATACCCTTCAGGCGTTGCAACATCTTCCACCTGATGCTCTTCCCATAAGCCATCTGCAGCACGGAAAGTACGGATGCCTGACTCAGCAGAAATCCCCGCACCAGTAAGCACCACCACAAACGGTTTCTTCATTTCTGCTGTAGCAGCACTGTCCCGATGGAAGATACGGGAGCGAAAACGTTGATGCCGCAAATGCTTATTCTTGCGAAACCGACATAGCCGATGGCGAATACGCATAACTTTTGCCTCTATATTGGATATCGTTATTGTTTGTGACGACTCTATTATTTGCTACGACTATATTGTTTGAAACAACTATATTATTTGAAATAACTAGATAGCTTGCGACGGCTATTACTCACTCAAATGCAGAAACGCAGCGCCACGAACGCCGCCCGCATCACCATAACGCGCTTTTTCAATGCGTGGCAATCGAGCCACTCGCAATAAATGCTGCGGCAAACGTTTCGGTAGTTCCTGATAAATATTATCAAAATTAGATAATCCACCACCGATGACCACCAGATGTGGATCAAGCATCGTCAATAGGTTACCCAAACATACCGCCAGCACATCCATAAAACGCTCAATATGAGCTACAGCTTTGGCTTCACCAGCATTATAGTTGGCGATAATTTCAATTGCGGGCAGCGATTGTTGGTTGAAGTGCTGATACATCCATTCGAAACCACGCCCTGAAATATAGTTCTCTATGCAGCCGTTATGGCCGCAACCACAGGGTACGCGCGGAATATCTGCGCCTAAAATATCCAACGCATCAACCGGTAACCTAAAGTGGCCGAACTCGCCGGTAATATGATTACGCCCACTAACAATACTGCCATTAACAATCAGGCCACCACCCACACCCGTGCCAAGAATTAACCCCAGAACTGTTGGATAAGTGCGAAATTCAGGATCCCACGCTTCGGACAGCGCAAAACAGTTAGCATCGTTATCGATTCGAACTTCACGCTCAATCAGGCGGGAAAGATCACCCTGCAACGATTGCCCCATGGCAGATGGCACATTGGCCGTAAATACGGTGCCATCATCGGCATTGGGTAAACCGGGAATACCAATACCCACACTGCCTTTAACACCACAATATGCATCAGCTTCCAGCGTTAAATCACGCAAAGTTTGCAGTAACTGCGGATAATCTTCACGGGGCGTTGGGACTCGCTTATGCCAGATTCGTTGCAGATTGGCATCAAAAACGCCTAACTCAATCTTGGTGCCGCCCATATCAAAACCGTAATACATAGAATTGTCCTTATATACCCTAAATAATTCGAGCTGTAGGAAAATGGCAACTGAGTTAGTCCCCAGGCGCTTACTAAAGCAAGTGACTGGGGTGACAAATCTGCCCGGAGCAGAGTTGAACACTGCTTGCAACGGCCTCTATCTGCGAGGCCCATGGACGGGCCGAGTAACGAAAGCAGGCCAACGCACATGCGGCTTGAAATATAACAGGGATAATTATTGCCCGCTTAACACTCGCGCAGGATCAATACGGCTTGCACGACGTGCAGGATACCAACTGGCAATCAAACTCAGCACCAATGCGGTGGCTAATACGCAAGCCACATCAAACCAGTGCAATTCTGACGGCAGGAAATCGATGAAATAGATATCGCCAGACAAGAATTGATGACCAATCAGCCGTTCCAGCCCCCGGATAATGTTGGTCAATTGCATTGAGACAATCACCCCCACTATCACCCCGCTGATACTGCCGATAAACCCGGCCAGCAAGCCATACCAGATAAAGATTGCGCGGATCAGTCCGTCTTTGGCCCCTAATGTGCGTAACACGGCAATATCGCTGCTTTTATCTTTAACCGCCATAACCAGTGTGGACACAATATTAAAGCTGGCAACACCGATCACCAGCACCATGGCCAAGTACATGATGGTACGAATCATCTGGATATCGCGATACATATAGCCATAAGTGCCAATCCAACTGCTGATATAAACATACGCATTGCTCACTTCGCCAGCGCTGCGCACCAGTTTATTCGCGTTGTATACATCATTGACCTTAATGGCTATACCAGTGACACTGTCACCCATATCCAAATATTGTTGGGCATCAGCCAAAGGAACCAGTGCCAGACTGTGATCCAACTGACCACTGAGTTGAAAAACACCGGCTACCTGTAAGCGAATACGCTTAGGTTGCAGCAGTTTCATTTCAGGATCGCTATTCGGAATCATCACTGTCAGCCATGACCCCTGCTTCACACCTAACGCGTCAGCAAGACCTTTACCTAAAATAATCTGCTGCTGACCCGCTTTGAAATTATCCCAAGCATGGTCAAGAACAAAACTGGGCAATGCACTAAGGTGCTGTTCAGCTTGCGGATCAACACCTTTGACCTGTACCGCCCGCAGTTGTGTGGCATTTTCAATCAGACCAGTGAAATTGATATAGGGTGCAGCCGCCACAATACCGGGGACTTTTTCAATGCGTTGCAGGGTTTGCGGCCAGCCACTGAACGGCTGATTAACCACCGCAATTTCACCGTGTGGCACCACAGCCAAAATGCGATCTTTCAGCTCACGTTCGAAGCCATTCATCGCACTTAGGCCCACGATCAACACTGCGACACCCAAGGCGATACCCAAGGTAGATATCACCGAAATTAATGACACCATACCGCCACGACGGCGGCCACGGCTAAACCGTAAGCCGATTAAAAGCGAAAGTGGCGACACACCCATTACTCAGCCCCCACCAGTGTCAAGTGTTGCTGTAGCTGGCCGTCGCGCATTTCCAACTGGCGACTCATACGTTTTGCTAACTGCAAATCGTGGGTTACCACTAAAAATGCCGTCCCCTGGCGGACATTCAATTCACCTAACAGATTAAAGATGCTGTCAGCATTACGTTGGTCCAGGTTACCGGTCGGTTCATCCGCCAAAACCAGTGACGGGTTATTCACCAGCGAACGGGCAATCGCCACCCGCTGACGCTCACCGCCAGACAACTCCGATGGCCGATGCTTGCTCCGTTTTTCCAACCCTACGGCCGTCAACATCGCCCGGGCTTTATCCTGCGCCTCTGCGGGTTTGGCCCCACCGATTAACAGTGGCATTGCGACATTTTCCAGTGCGGTAAAATCAGGCAGTAAATGGTGGAACTGATAGATAAAACCTAACTCACGGTTACGTAATTCCGCTTTTGCGCTGGATGAGAGCTGATTCAGTGAGCGGCCTTGATAAATGACCTCACCGGATGTTGGGGAATCCAGTCCCCCTAACAGATGCAATAAGGTACTTTTACCTGAACCGGAGCTACCGACAATCGCCATCAGTTCACCAGACTCGATAGTGAACGACACGTTACGCAATACGTCAGTATGCAGTTGCCCTTCCTGATAGCGCTTGCACAGATCTAAACACTGTAATAATGGATGGTTACTCATAGCGTAAAGCCTCGGCAGGTTGTGCGGCGGCAGCGCGCCAGGAAGGATAAAGCGTGGACAACAAAGCAATCGCCATCGCCAACAGAGCAATCACGGTGACCTGTACAGGGTTAATCTCCACTGGCAAGGTGGCACCATCGATCAATAAACCGAGAATTGGGATGATAGTGTTTAATTGGCTGGCGAGTAAAATACCCAGCCCGGCCCCCAGCAATGCGCCAATTACCCCGGCAGTAGCCCCCTGCACCATAAAGACCAGCATGATTTGGCGGCGGCTCAGGCCTTGAGTTTGCAAAATCGCCACTTCACCCTGTTTCTCCATCACTAACAGGCCCAGCGAGGTAATGATATTAAAGGCTGCGACGGCAATAATCAGGCTAAGTAGCAGCCCCATCATGTTTTTTTCCATACGCACCGCCTGGAACAACTCGCCTTTACGCTCCCGCCAATCTTTCCATACCGTGCCTTCAGGCAACGCCTGTTGGCTCAGGCTATCAACGGACAAAGGTTGTGAAAGGAATAGACGCCAGCCAGTAATATTGCCAGCCGGATAACGCATCAGACGTGATGCATCCTGCTGATTAACCAGCATTTGATAGCCATCAACCTCACTGTCTGCGGCAAATGTTCCAATGATATTAAACAGCCGCTGGCTAGGAATACGCCCCATTGGTGTGAACTGACTGGCGCTAGGGACCATCAAACGCAATGTTTCACCACGTTTAACGCCTAACTGGCCCGCCAGTTTTTCGCCCAGGATAGTATTGTAACTCCCCGGCTGTAAATCTTTCAGGTGCACGTTAACCAAATAATCAGCCAGTGGTTCATGACGCTCGGGATCAACACCCAGCATCACACCAGCCGCCAGATTACGGGCACTCTGCAATACCACATCCGCAGTGGTTAGCGGCACAATATCGGTAACCCCAGCCAACGATTTAAGTGCTGAGGCGGGGATTTTATTCGGGTCAAGAGAACCTTGTGGCGTGGTAATCAGCGCCTGTGGCATCAGCCCCAAAATATTATTCTGCAAATCACGCTCAAAACCATTCATCACCGACAGTACCGTGATCAGCGCCATCACGCCGAGCGTGATGCCAATGGTAGAGAGCCATGAGACGAACCGACCAAAGCGATCAGATGCACGCCCGCGCATGTAACGCAGGCCAATAAATAGTGCGACAGGTTGATACATGAAATCTGTTTAGATCCTGTTGCTAAAGCAAAGTGATCGAGGATAATAAAGGGTACTACGCCTTTATGGAACCATTAACCGCCTATATCCTTCATATTTCAAGTTACAGGTGTGTTGGCCGCGCTCGTTTACCCGAATCACTTACTTTAGTAAGCTCATCGGGATTTTCTCGCTTGCCGCCTTCCTGCACCTTGAGATCTATTGGATATATCTCTGGCTTTTATTCCAAATCAGAGCGCCCAGTCTGTGGCTATGCCCCCTCACGTGCTAGGATAGCCGCCGAGATAATTTGTCGTCTGCCGTGCGGATACTGTGATGCTGAACGGCACATGGGTTAACCAGGCCCCAATTATTTTATGATGCCGGTAGGCGGCAACCGAGTCACAAATCGGTAGGGTACCGATTTGAACAGCATTTATGCTAGCCCAGAGGGTGAACCTCAGTCGCTTAGATAACTAAGTGGCTGAGATGAGCAAGGGCAGCCACCCCCCCTGCCTCTTAACGGGTGACGGGGATACAAACTAAGAGACTGTTTAACTGCTTATGTCCCAACAATATCGTTATTCATTGCCGCAGCGGCCTGGTGATACCCGTCAGTTAGGCCAGTTGACCGGCTCAGCCTGCGCGGTGGAATGTGCAGAAATCATTGAGCGCCATGATGGCCCGGTAATGTTAATTACCCCTGACATGCAAACGGCGCTGCGCCTGCGTGATGAGGTGCAACAATTCTCACTCCGCCCGGTAAGCACGCTATCCGATTGGGAAACGCTGCCTTACGACAGTTTCTCACCGCATCAGGATATTATTTCAGCGCGCCTTTCATGTTTGTATCATCTGCCCGCGATGGAGCGCGGTGTTATTATTCTCCCGATTAATACCCTGATGCAGCGCGTATGCCCACATGAATTCCTGCACAGCCATGCGCTGGTGATGAAAAAAGGCCAGCATCTATCGCGCGATAAGCTGCGGGCGCAACTTGAGCAAGCAGGATACCGCAGTGTTGATCAGGTAATGGAACATGGTGAGTTTGCAACCCGTGGTGCATTGCTCGATTTGTATCCTATGGGTAGCGAAGAGCCGTATCGAATTGATTTCTTTGATGATGACATTGACAGTCTGCGTGTGTTTGATGTTGATTCGCAGCGCACGCTGTCCGAAGTTGAGCAGATAAACCTCCTGCCAGCCCATGAATTTCCGATAGACAAAACCGCAATCGAGTTATTCCGCAGCCAATGGCGTGAACAATTTGAAGTGCGCCGCGACGCTGAACACATCTATCAACAAGTGAGTAAAGGCATCTGGCCTGCCGGTATCGAATATTGGCAACCCTTGTTCTTTAGCCAGCCGTTGCCTTCACTGTTCAGCTATTTACCTGAAAATACCTTATTGGTGAATACCGGTGACCTGGAGGGTTCCGCCGAGCGTTTCTGGTTAGATGTGAACCAGCGCTTTGAAAGCCGCCGTGTTGACCCAATGCGCCCATTGCTGGCACCCGATACGCTCTGGTTACGGGTTGATTCGCTGTTCAATGAACTGAAAAAATGGCCTCGGCTCCAGTTCAAGACGGATGCACTGCCCACTAAAGCCGCTAATACCAATTTGCACTATCAGCCACTGCCTGATGTGTCCGTGCAAGCGCAGCAAAAAGCGCCATTGGATAACCTGCGCCGCTTTATCGAAACATTCAGTGGCAGCATCGTGTTTTCAGTCGAAAGCGAAGGCCGGCGAGAAACGCTGCAAGACCTGCTGGCACGGATAAAAATCAGCCCGAGCCTGATAACAGCGTTATCACAAGTGGCGGCTCCCAGCCATTATCTGATGATCGGTGCCAGCGAACGCGGCTTCCTCGATACCGATAAACAGTTAGCGCTGATTTGTGAAAGTGACCTACTTGGCGAGCGCGTCAGCCGCCGTCGGCAGGATAATCGGCGCACCATCAATACCGATACCCTCATTCGCAATCTGGCCGAGCTGCGCCCCGGTCAGCCAGTCGTTCATCTGGAGCATGGTGTGGGCCGCTATCTGGGGTTAACCACACTCGAAGCTGGCGGCATCAAAGCTGAATACCTGATACTGACCTACGCCGGTGAAGATAAGTTGTATGTGCCAGTCTCATCTTTGCATCTGATCAGCCGTTATTCCGGCGGTGCTGATGAAAATGCGCCACTGCATAAACTGGGCGGAGAAGCCTGGGGTCGGGCGCGACAAAAAGCAGCCGAGAAAGTGCGAGATGTGGCCGCTGAACTGCTGGATATCTATGCCCAGCGCGCCGCCAAGTCTGGCTTTAAATTCAAACATGACCGCGAGCAATACCAGTTATTCTGCCAAAGCTTCCCGTTTGAAACCACACCAGATCAGGAACAGGCTATTAACGCGGTTCTCAGCGATATGTGTCGGCCGCTGGCGATGGATCGCCTGGTATGTGGTGATGTTGGCTTCGGTAAAACCGAAGTGGCAATGCGTGCGGCATTCCTTGCGGTTGCCAATAATAAGCAAGTAGCCGTATTGGTTCCCACCACGCTACTTGCCCAACAGCATTTCGATAACTTCCGGGATCGCTTTGCCACCTGGCCGGTAAGGATAGAAATGATGTCCCGCTTCCGCAGTGCCAAAGAGCAGCAAGTGATTCTGGAGCAAGCCGCTGAAGGTAAAGTCGATATCATTATCGGCACCCATAAGTTGCTGCAAAGTGACCTGCGCTGGCAAGATCTCGGCCTGCTGATTGTCGATGAGGAACATCGCTTCGGTGTTCGTCATAAGGAGCGGATCAAAGCGATGCGTGCCGATGTGGATATTCTGACCCTGACAGCCACGCCGATCCCACGCACGTTGAACATGGCGATGAGCGGCATGCGCGACTTGTCGATTATTGCTACCCCACCGGCGCGTCGCCTGGCGGTGAAAACCTTTGTGCGGGAGTACGATAGCCTGGTCATTCGTGAAGCCATTCTGCGTGAGATTCTGCGCGGTGGGCAGGTTTATTACCTGTATAACGACGTGGAAAACATTGAGAAAGCCACACAACGTCTGGCAGAGCTGGTTCCTGAGGCGCGCATTGCTATCGGTCACGGCCAGATGCGTGAACGGGATCTGGAGCGAGTGATGAATGATTTCCATCATCAGCGCTTCAACGTTTTGGTCTGTACCACCATTATCGAAACAGGTATTGATATTCCTAGCGCCAATACCATTATCATTGAGCGCGCGGATCACTTTGGCCTGGCACAGTTACACCAATTGCGCGGTCGGGTTGGGCGTTCACATCATCAAGCTTATGCTTACCTGCTAACGCCAAATCCAAAAGCGATGACCACCGATGCTAAAAAGCGGCTGGAAGCGATTGCCTCACTGGAAGATCTCGGTGCTGGCTTTGCGCTGGCAACCCATGATCTGGAGATTCGCGGCGCGGGTGAACTGTTAGGTGAAGACCAAAGCGGCCAGATGACCACCATTGGCTTCTCGCTCTATATGGAGCTGCTGGAAAGCGCGGTTGATGCCCTGAAAGAAGGCAGAGAGCCATCACTGGAAGATTTGACCAGCAACCAAACTGAAATTGAATTGCGTATGCCAGTGCTGTTGCCGGAAGATTTCATTCCAGATGTCAATGTTCGGCTTTCATTCTATAAGCGTATCGCCAGTGCCCGTAATGAGACGGAACTTGATGAGTTAAAAGTGGAGTTAATCGATCGTTTTGGCAAGTTGCCCGATCCGGCGCGCTACCTGTTAAATACAGCAGAGTTACGCCAGCAGGCACAGAAATTGGGTATCAAGCGAATTGAAGGCAATGAGCGCGGTGGTTTTATTGAGTTTAGCGATAAGAACAAAGTCGATCCTGTCTATCTGATTGGGCTACTACAGCGCCAGCCGCAGATATACCGCCTGGAAGGGCCAACCAAGCTGAAGTTTATGCAGGATTTAACTGACCGCTCGCAACGGTTGAAATTTATCAGTGAGCTGTTGGCCGCCTTTGCGCAGCATCGGGTAGGCTAATCAGCGAGTTAACGTGGGTTTTTCAGCAATGAGAGACCCGCGTTAATGCTAATGCCACTCGCTTAAATTTTCTGCCGGTTTGCGGCAAAAACATGTTCGGTTTAAACGATCAGAATTAGCACTAAATCGCGGGTTCTTGGTACCAGGTCTTGGACAACAGATTTTGTATTATGCTCGGTCGTTCAGTATCAGTTGACCATTTTTATCGATCGGGATCTGCGTACCTGGATCACGATCCATACGAATTTTTCCTTGCTGATCACCAATTTTGTAGGTTACGTCATATCCCAGCATTTTCTGTGACTTGTCATAGACAGTCTGGCAACGCTGTTGAGTGGTGGTATAGGTATCACCTTCCTGCATATTACTTTGCACGCGGTTACCGGCATATCCGCCAGCCAACGCACCGGCAACAGTAGCGATATCCTTCCCTCGCCCGCCCCCTACCTGATGTCCTAGAACCCCACCAGCAACCGCACCCAACACTGAGCCAGCAATCTGATTCTCGTCTTGTACGGGTTTACGGTGAGTAACAGTGACATTACGACATTCCTGCCGAGGCGTTTTGACCGTTTCTTTAATCGGTGTCGCCGCAATAACTTGTGCATATTGCGGTGCGCCAGAGAAAACATTCATACTCGCAACTGCGGCAATTCCCAGAGCGGCCGCAATACCGATACCCACGCCTGCTAACATTGATTTGTTCACAGGAAATCCTCCTGAAAGTGTTACCACGCATCTTCTGCCTCAGAATTCCAGCGTAAAAACAGAAAATCTGACAGTTTCCGGCACCAAAGGCTGTCTCTGATTAGCGGAATACGGCGTGCGTGACTCGCCGTCTGTAAACACCATGGAGTCTGCACAAAGTCGTTTGAGCTAGCAATAAGACAAATGGACTAAACATCCATATAACAGGTGTGAATGGATATGTTTAGGAGGAATCCGACTGCGGGAATTTGCGACTGCGAAATTTTATGCTGCAAATTTAACATTACATGCGAATACGTTTAAATTTAAGTGCGCTAAGGTCTGGCAAATAAAAACCGCTACCCTTCATTAGCGGCAGCGGTTTGTTTAAGTACCAAGGCGATTAGTGCAATTTCAGGCGCGGGCGAATAACCCGATTAATTCCACCCACCAGCATCATCAGGCCCGTCTTGGTATAACCGTGTAATGCCACTTGGTGCATACGATACAACGAGATATACACCACACGGGCAACACGCCCTTCGACCATCATTGAACCACGCATCAGATTACCCATCAGGCTACCAACTGTACTGAACTTCGACAGTGAAACCAGTGAACCGTGGTCTTTATAGATGTACGGCTTCAGCGGCTGCTCATTAAGCAACGCCAGAATGTTGCTGTAGCAACGGCTAGCCATCTGGTGAGCCGACTGCGCGCGCGGAGGGACAAAACCGCCGCTTGGCTGCGGGCAAGAAGCACAATCACCGATAGCAAAGATATTCGGATCACGCGTCGTTTGCAGTGTTGGTTCCACCACCAACTGATTGATACGGTTGGTTTCCAGCCCAGCGATATCTTTCATAAAGTCCGGCGCTTTGATACCTGCCGCCCATACCATCAGGTCAGCGTTAATGAACTCACCCTCTTTGGTATTCAACCCTTTCTTATCCGCGCTGGTCACCATGGTTTTGGTCAGCACACGTACGCCGAGTTTAATCAGCTCCTGATGCGCGGCGGCTGAGATACGCGGAGGTAATGCGGGTAGAATCCGCTCGCCAGCTTCCACCAGCGTCACATTCAGTGCTTGATTGTCTAAGCCCTCAAAACCGTAACTATGCAGTTGTTTCACCGCATTGTGCAGTTCCGCAGAAAGTTCCACACCGGTAGCACCACCACCAACGATCGCAATGTTAACTTTCCCTTTTTCACCCGGTTGCGCTGAATATTTCAGGAACAGGTTCAGCATTTCATTATGGAAACGATGCGCCTGATGCGGATTATCAAGGAAGATGCAGTTCTCTTTTACGCCCGGCGTGCCAAAATCGTTAGAGGTACTGCCTAATGCCATGACCAGAATGTCATAGGTCAATTCACGTTGCGTCACCAGTACATCACCGTGTTCATCGCAAATCTCAGCCAAACTGAGGGTTTTGGTTTCACGGTTAATGTCAGTTAAGGAACCTAACTGGAAATTAAAGTGGTGGTTACGAGCATGAGCCAAATAGCTCAATGCATCGACGCCATCATCCAGAGAACCGGTGGCAACTTCGTGTAACAGCGGTTTCCACAGATGGCTGTGGTTGCGATCAACCAAAACGATGTCAGCTTTCTTGCTGCGACCCAATTTATGACCCAAGCTGGTCGCCAGCTCAAGGCCGCCAGCACCACCACCAATAATAACGATTTTTTTCTTCGGCGTTGTCAAAATGACCCCCTAAATGTGAACCAATTGTTAGCTAAGGGTAAAGGAATAATATCCTTAGATAACATAGGGTTCACTGATGCTAAATCAATAATCTGTAGCCAGAATATCATGCAGGGTTATTTGGTCATACCAAAATTGATATATATCAACTTTTTTTGATTAAAGTGGCAGCATAGGGGATTTTTCTGGAATAGGATTCAAATAGTTAGCGTTTAGTCACAGTTTGGCGATTTTCTATTTGCAGTGAGGAAAAAGCTTATTTTGCCGTTTTATATCAACAAAACGGCCTGGAGAAAGGATTTAGATTCCCTTATCCAAGCCGGTTAGCAGAACGTTACAGGCTTTATGATTAACCAATCATTAACAAGTTGACGATTTTAGGCTCAGCAATCGCTTTACGCTAGCCAAGGATTTTAAAAGCTTTAATGCGCTGAAGATGTGGCGAAAGATCCTTAAACTTGTGCTTTTGTTTCTCGTCCCACACAATTTCATAATAAGGGTGTAAGTCATTCGCAGTACGCTTGCTATCAAGCATTTCATCATGGCGAGACAATACCACCAGACAACGATCGCGATTTTTCTCGCGGAAGTCATTAATACACTTGCTGGCGATATCAACATACTCTTCTGGGCGATCGATTTTACCGCCCATATTGTCCTGCGGATACAGATTCGGGTTGAAAGCAACCTGGCGGATACCGCACAGGAAACCAATGCGTTCAGCCCAAAACCCACCTAAACCAACACCACAGATCAGTGAGTTGGCATCACCGCCCTGCTGAATAGCTTTATCCACCTCTTTCAGTAAATGCTGCATATCGTGTCGAGGATGCAAGGTGCTGTAACTGATAAAGCGCACATCTGGATCGATAAATTGCAGTTGCAGGACTTTCTCGTGATTGCCGGGGCTATTGGAATCAAAACCATGTAAATAGACGATCATATTTATCCTCGCGACTTATACTCGTCAGACTTCAAGTCGCATGTACGTTGGCTGCAACTCGAATTATTTAAAGTATATAACTTATTTCAATTGGCTCTTATGCGCATCCCAACGTTCGCTGAGTGCGGTTAATGCCTTGTTCGCCTGTTGCCAGCGTGATGACTCCATCAACGAGCGGCGCTCAAACTGCCCAGAATGATATAAGCGCGCAACCTGATCCGCTTTGACCGGAGACAGGTTATCTAACACGCTGATGGCACCCTGACGGTTATTACACACCAGAATCATATCGCAACCGGCATCCAGCGAAGCCTGCCCGCGCTCGGCGTAACTGCCCATGATCGCAGCACCTTCCATCGATAAATCATCCGAGAAGATAATGCCGTCGAAGCCTAACTCCTGGCGCAATATCTGCTGAAGCCAATACGCCGAGCCACTAGCTGGGCGCGCATCCGCTTCAGTATAAATCACGTGAGCAGGCATGATGGCATCCAACAATCGCCGCTCGATCAACTCGCGAAATATAACCATATCATGAGTACGGATTTCTGCCAGTGGTCGATTATCATGTGGCGTTTCTTTATGGGAGTCTGCAGTAACCGCACCATGGCCGGGGAAATGCTTACCGGTGGTCTTCATCCCGGCACTATGCATACCTCGGATAAAGCATTCTGCCATCGCCAGAGCCTGTTGTGGCTCGCTGTGGAAAGAGCGCTCACCGATAGCCGCGCTAACATGGCCAATATCCAGTACCGGCGCGAAACTGATATCGATGTCCATCGCTATCATCTCCGCCGCCATCAGCCAACCGGCCTCTTGCGCCAGCTTAGCCGCAGTAGCAGCATCATTAATAGCGGCAAACGACTGGGCCGCAGGCAGGCGAGTAAAGCCATCACGAAAACGCTGCACCCGGCCCCCTTCCTGATCAACGGCCACCACCAGACGCTCACGAGAGGCCGCTCTGATTTGACGAACTAACTCGCGCAACTGTTCTGCATCATGAAAATTACGGCTGAACAAAATCAGGCCGCCCACCAGCGGGTGTTTCAAAATCTCACGCTCTTCAGCATCCAGCTCATAGCTGGCGACGTCTAACATTACTGGTCCCACGACAACCTCACTTCATTCAATAAAATACCCTTCGGGCGGGGTGCCACAGGGACTCGATTTGCCTGGCTGCAACGCCAATGCCTTTGGGTAACGCTAAAATTAAAACGATAAATTAAACCGCTGGCGCAGTGGCGACGCCCATTGTAAAAATACCTCATCACCCGTTTGCTGCCAGCGCACCTCAAACCACATTAGCATCAGGTAATCAATCCACGGTAACCAGCGCAGTATCTGGCGGGATAAGCGGTTAATGTCATGATATCCCTGCTCACTCGCGCAGTAGTGCTGTAAAAAGATATGTTGCTGCGGTAATGACCAGTGATTGCTGCGAAACAGCGCCGCAATATCTAATGCGATATCGCCATCGGCAGCATATTCCCAATCAATCAGCTTCAGCCCGGTTGGGGCCATTAACACATTGCCGGGATGGACATCCATATGCAAAGTCGCCAGTTTAACGGGCTGTGGTAGCGCGCGGCGCAGAAAGTCATGCTGCAGGCGCAACCAGGCCGGTGAGTGGCGTGTTGGGTCAATCAGCAGCCCATAACGAGCTAACTGACCGCGTAAATCCAGACGATAGCCACTGGCAGGCAGATGATGCAAACGGGCCAATAGTTGTGGCAACTGCCCATTATCTGATAATTCAACAAATTGCTCATTCGTGACAACGTCACCTTCAAGCCAATTGACCACTAACCAGTGCTGATCAGCGGCAATAATGGCCGGTGAGAAATGCTGATTTGCCACGTGTCGTAACAGCTTTCGCTCCCGCCGCCGGTTCACTCCCAACTGACGTTTGGCTACCGACTGTTGGCGCGCCAACCAATCAATATTGGGTGCCGTAATACGCCAGCTTTCACCGGTTAGCCCCGCTACCGGACTAAAGTGATAATCGGCGATTTTCATCGCCGGATTTATGCTGCCAATGAATGCATACAGAGAGGGATCAGCGCTGAACCGGGCCATTACCTGACCAAATGATTTCGCCTGATTGCGCCTGCATCAATTGCATTTCAATGGTTGGCGATTTCACATCACCACTCACATCACTGTACAAAACATATTGAGCGCCGACATAACGGGCCAAACCAATCGCTTTGCTGCGCGATCCCAGACTATCTTCTTCCGAAAGCCCCAGCGTTTGCTTGGCAACGGCTAATTGTTGTGGCGAGATCAAAACAAACTTTTTATTCGACGCTAGCACTTGATGTAATGCTGCGGTGGCTTTCGCCGTTTGCAATGCACCATTAGTGTTGTTTTTAACGCTATCCAACAGCAGGATGCTGCCATTCGCCACTTCGTTGTTATTCACCATTTTCGCCACCAACGGCTCGACACTGATAGCCCAATCGATAGATTGCACTTTCGGCGGTTGTGGCACGGTGTCTACCGGCGGAGGTGTCTCAATTACTGGGGGTGTTACCGGTTCAATGGTCACTGGCGGTGTCGTTGGCGCAACAGGCGTCCGGGACGGACAACCGGTCAGCACTAACGCTGCCAAAACCACAAATAAATACCTTTTCATTGCCCTACTCCAATAATCCAATCGTGAAAATCAATCGGCTATAAAAATAAATGAAGGCGTGCACTGCGCGCATTAAAATTATTATTAACTGATTGAACAGTAACATCATCCCCTGGCGCAATGACCATAGCGCGCGGCGCTTCCAGTGGCGGCACATCTAAGCCCTGCGCATCATACCAATAAAAACGGTAATTGATTCTTATCGGTTTATTCTGGCTATTCGTGATAACTGAACGTGCAACATTGTTGCCAGAAGAGAGTGATACTGCGGGTTGAGAAGCCAAAATGCCTGCTGCCAGAACCGACGAATCCATTACCACGGTTTGCTGTTTATTTACTGCAATCCCTTTCGGACTGCTGCACCCCAGCAATGTCGCTATACACGCCAACACCATCACCGGTAATAAAAACGCCTTAACACGGCGCATAGGCTTACCTCATTTAGACTCAATCATTATGTCGCTATTGATGCAGCATCATTACTTATGTGACAACAATGACCCCAGATCACGACCACCAACCAGGTGCATATGAATATGATAGACCACTTGCCCGGCATGTTGGTTACAGTTGATGATCAGGCGATAGCCATCTTCGGCAATGCCTTCCTGTTGAGCAAGTTTAGCCGCCACGGTGATCATGCGGCCCAGTGTTGCTTCATGTTCTGCGGTAACATCATTCACAGTTGGAATAAGGATATTAGGAATGATTAAGATATGGGTGGGTGCCTGTGGGGCAATATCACGAAACGCCGTCACCAGTTCATCCTGATAGACCACGTCGGCAGGAATTTCACGGCGGATAATTTTGCTGAAAATCGTTTCTTCGGCCATTACGCATTTCCTTTGTCATTGTAAAATAGAGAATGCGTAGTATGAGCGACAAATTCTATTGATTTCAACCTCAATAATCAGCCTCTGGCATAAGCCGCCGCTTTTTCAAACAATGTGGCGCCTGGGCGAATACCGTATACAGCACAAATGGCTCAACCACCTGAATAGCTAATATTTCTGCGCTAATAATAACGGTTTTCTGCTGTGCTTTGGCGTAACGGATAAGTGGCGTGATCGCGACGCTCTCCAACATTCATTTTTAAACGCTGTCACGGCCTGCTATAACCGCCGCGTGCAGGCTTTTTTGTATCTGAAGGTGGTCAATCTTTGAGTTGAGGTCACAATATGGACAGCAAAAATAAATAACCCAATAAAATCAATGTAAAAAAGATAAAAAAAGGGAGGCTTTCGCCCCCCCTTTGCACTCCCCAAACCTGAATCAATGGTTACGAATATACTCGTCCATATCTGTTTTCAGGTTATCTGATTTAGTCCCGAAGATAGCCTGAACACCAGAACCTGCGACCACAACACCCGCAGCACCCAGTTTCTTCAGACCAGCTTGGTCAACCTTGGATACATCCGCCACGCTGACACGCAGACGGGTAATACATGCATCCAGGTTAGTGATGTTCTCTTTACCACCAAACGCATTTACCAGTGCCGCTGACATTTCTGTGCCGCCCTGTACAGTTTGCTCAGTCGTTGTCTCTTCACGACCCGGTGTTTTCAGATCCAGTTTGGCAATCAGCACACGGAAGATGGTGTAGTACACCAGACCGTAGCAAATACCTACCAGAGGGAACAGCCAGATACGGCTACTGTTGCCACTTAGAACGATGAAGTCAATCAGACCATGGGAGAAGCTGGTACCATCACGCATCCCAAGCAGGATACAGATTGGGAACGCCAGACCGGCCAGAATTGCATGGATAACATACAAAATTGGCGCCACGAACATGAAGGAGAATTCAATTGGCTCGGTGATACCAGTCAGGAATGAGGTCAGCGCTGCGGAGATCATGATCCCGCCCACTTTAGCGCGGTTTTCCGGCTTGGCTGAATGCCAAATCGCAATCGCGGCGGCTGGCAGACCGTACATTTTGAACAGGAAGCCACCAGACAGTTTACCGGCAGTTGGGTCACCCGCCATGTAACGTGGAATGTCACCGTGGAATACCTGACCTGCTGCGTTGGTGTATTCACCAATTTGCATTTGGAATGGTACGTTCCAGATATGGTGCAGACCGAATGGCACTAACGCACGTTCAACAACGCCGTAGATACCAAAGGCAACAACTGAGTTCTGATAAGCCGCCCACTGGGAGAAAGTCTGGATCGCAGTACCGATAGGTGGCCATACGAAGGACAGGATCACACCAACGAAGATAGCGGTGAAACCAGAA
The DNA here is from genome assembly GCF_002073315.2 of Yersinia sp. FDAARGOS_228. NCBI lineage: Bacteria > Pseudomonadati > Pseudomonadota > Gammaproteobacteria > Enterobacterales > Yersiniaceae > Yersinia > Yersinia sp. FDAARGOS_228. The sequence goes on along the minus strand of NZ_CP020409.2, from coordinate 2,782,190 downwards.
ATAATCGGAACAAAGCGTTTGCCCGCAAAGAAACCGAGATATTCAGGTAACTGAATACGGTAGAAGCGGTTGAACATGTAGGCGGCTATAGCACCTGCAATAATCCCGCCCAATACCCCGGTATCGGCTAAATGTTTGGCCGCAATTTCTTCTGCTGGCAGATGCAAGACCAGAGGCGCTACCACAGCCATGGTTTTCACCATGATGCCGTAAGCAACAACTGCCGCCAACGCGGATACACCGTCGTTATTGGTAAAGCCGAGTGCAACGCCAATAGCAAAGATTAATGCCATGTTAGCAAAGACGGAACCGCCCGCTTCTGCCATTACGTGAGAGACTACTGTTGGTAGCCAGCTAAAATTCGCGGAACCGACACCCAGCAGAATACCTGCGATGGGTAAGACGGATACCGGTAGCATTAGCGATTTACCTACCTTTTGCAGGTTTGCAAATGCGTTCTTAAACATAGTTGAGTGTGCTCCTGAGTAATAGTGCTTTTCTGCTGTTTCTCGCGTTTATTGGCGTTACAAAGGGGGGAGTAAGCCTTTGCGAATAAGGATGTCTAAAGCACCCTTTTAATTTTTACGAAGAGTAAAATAAATAGCCTGCTTAATGTTTGATGGCAGTCACGTTTCTTTCAAGAAGGCGCTTAATTTGCATCAAATCGCGCATATTTTGTAAAAAAACGTCAATAATACCTGCCCTCACCCAATAAATCGGGTGAGAACATTACTCGTTTCGCTGATTAATTACGAGCTTAAAAAAAAGTATTATTAAGGATGCTAGCGATTTTCACTGGCGAACTGGGAAGGGTCCAGATGAAATAACCGGCAAAAATTATCAGTCGTCGCCTGCGCCAGTGAAGCAAGACTCACGCCTTTCAGCACCGCCATATACTCTGCAACATCACGGACATAGGCCGGTTGGTTCTCTTTACCACGATGAGGAACTGGGGCCAGATAAGGTGAATCGGTCTCTACTAATATCCGATCCAGCGGAACATAACGGGCCACATCGCGCAGTTGTTCGGCATTACGGAAGGTGAGGATCCCTGAGAATGAAATGTAAAAACCAAGGTCTAACAGCGTTGCTGCCGTGGCTTTGTCTTCTGTAAAGCAATGTAAAACACCGCCACACTCCTGCGCCTGCTCTTCGCGCAAAATCGCGAGCGTATCTTCACGCGCATCGCGGGTATGCACAATCACCGGTTTGTTTAATTCGCGACCAATGCGAATATGTTCGCGGAAAGAGGCTTGTTGCAGCGGGATATTATCTTGTTGATAAAAATAATCCAACCCGGTCTCGCCCATCGCCACCACATTATCTGCCGCAGCGAGGCTTCTGAGTTGCTGGAAATCATAGCCACCGTCGAGATTCAGCGGATGAACACCACATGAAAATGCCACATTGGGGCGTTCGCCAATAAGCGAGGTCATAGCAGAAAAGCCAGGTAACGTGGTGGCTACCGCCAGGACAAAACCGACATCCCGCGCATTTGCTTTGGCTAACACATCATCGACGCTGCTGTGTAGCGTCTGGTAGTCAAGGCTATCAAGATGGCAGTGTGAATCAACTAACAACATAATATTAAACTCTTCCATACTCTTCGCATTTGAAGCCGCAGGGCGCGCTATATTCGTTACTCGCCTCATCCTTAGGCCAGCCGCTGCAACACCAATTACGTTGAATATTCAATCAAGGTGAGGTGGAATAGGTGCCCGTGGACAGTGCGGTTTCCCAGTTAAGTAGCAACTCAGTGAGTAACAATTCACGGTTAACACCGACGACAGATAATAATTGATGGCGGCATTTTGCCAGTTGTTTTGTTGACTGAAGCAACATTGGTGTACTGGCCATTTGCGCCAACTGTTGTACCAACGACAATTGATCCTGATTGACCGCAAACTCACCAGCACCTTGTTGCCATTTCAAGGCATCGAGCAGCAGTGAAGAGAGCCATTGGAGGCGCTCAGCCGCATCATCATGGTTCAACTGCACTAACAGTGACAGTAGATCCGAACTGTTCAGTGCACCGCTAAGGGCGCTACACAGCGCAGTCCGTAGCGTCCACCGATCCGGTTGCAACAACCGCTCGGCTGCCAAGGGTGCGCCCTCACTCAATTTAAGCGCAGCCAGCGCCATCACCGGTTCTGCCTGAACTTGCCGTTGCAACCATTGCAAACTGAGTGCGGTATCCGGGCAGGCCAAATACCAGTAAAAACAGCGGCTACGTAGCGTAGCTAACAAACTGGCGGGTTGATGGCAGTCCAGCAGGAAATAGGTTTTCTCCGGTGGCTCTTCCAAGGTTTTCAACAAGGCATTCGCCGCCGCATCGGTCAGCAGTTCGGCGTGTGGCAACCACACCACCTTAGCCCCGCCTTGTTGTGCATGGGAATAGAGCTTATCGATCTGCTGACGCACCAGCTCAACCCCAATACTACTTTTGCCTTTTTCCGGTGCCAGTACATACCAGTCCGGGTGGTTACCCGCCAGCATTAAACGGCAGCTATGGCATTCACCACAGCTTTTCTCACCTTGCCGCTGTTGGCACATTAGCCAGCGGCTGAGGCCATAAATTAACGCCTCTTCACCATTACCGGGCAAGGCGTGGAGTAATAACGCGTGGTGCCCGCGCCCGGCAGTATGCTGCCCTATCAACTGCCGATAAGGTGCCGTAAGCCACGGATACCATTTCATTATGCGGTTTCCCGGCTGGCCAGCCATTGAGTCAGTACCCGACTGATTGATGTGCTCACTTGCTCAAGAGGTTGGGAGGCATCAATGGTTTTTATACTGGTATCAGCGGCGGCCAGTTCGAGATAGCGCGCACGCGTGCGTTCAAAAAAGGCCAGCGACTCTTGTTCAATACGATCCAACTCGCCACGGGCACGAGCGCGTGCTAATCCGACCACAGGCGGCAGATCAAGATACAGCGTCAGATCAGGGCGGAATTCACCCAATACGGTATCACGCAATGACGTCATCAATTGGCTATCAATGCCGCGCCCGCCTCCCTGATACGCCTGAGATGAGAGATCATGGCGATCACCCACCACCCAACTGCCTCGCGCCAACGCCGGTTTAATGACGTTCTCAACCAATTGCACTCGCGCGGCATACAGCATCAGCACTTCGGCCTTATCGGTCAGGACTTCACCATCAATACCTTGTTTAATCAAATCACGCAGCTTTTCTGCCAACGGCGTCCCACCCGGCTCCCGGGTGAAAACAATATCGTTAATCCCTTGGGCACGCAGCGTGGCAACCACGGTGTCTCTGGCGGTGGTTTTCCCTGCCCCTTCCAGCCCTTCAATAACGATAAATTTACTGTTCATTTTTATCCTTGAGCGATTGACGATAGACCCGCACCGCTTGGTTATGACTGGCTAAATTGGTGGTAAATGTATGCCCGCCCTTGCCATCTGCCACAAAGTAGAGATAGGCGGTTTTGGCCGGGTGCGCGGCAGCCGTCAGTGATGCTAACCCCGGCATGGCAATTGGGGTGGGCGGCAAACCAGAAATCACATAGGTATTATAAGGTGTTGGCGTATCTAAGTCTTTACGACTAATGTTGCCATTGTACTTGTCACCCATACCATAAATTACCGTAGGATCAGTTTGCAGGCGCATACCAATCCGTAGGCGGTTAATAAACACCGATGCGACTTTAGTGCGTTCTTCATTTACAGCGGTTTCTTTTTCGATGATAGATGCCATGGTGACCAACTCACCCGGTGTCTTATAGGGTAAAGACTCATCCCGCCCTTGCCAAATCTCATCAACCGTTTTTTCCATCTTTACATGGGCACGTTTGAGTAAGGCCAAGTCAGTGGTTCCGGCGGTATAGGAATAGGTATCAGGATAGAGCCATCCCTCAGGGTGCTCAATGTCTTTTAGCCCCAGTAACCCTGCAATCTCAGTATCACTTTTGCCTGCTAATACCTGTTTTACATACTTTGACTGCTGCAATTCATCCAGCCAGTCTCGTAGCCGTTTGCCCTCAATAAAGCGCACAGTAAATTGTGCTTCTTTACCACTGGCGAGTAATTCCAGCATGCCACGTACCGTCATACCGGGAGTAAAACGGTAAGTCCCCGCCTTAAACTTGGCCAATTCAGGCTCTATACGCAACAGCCAGGGGAACAAACGGGTGTTTTTAATCACATGGTCACGTTGCAGTAAATTCTCCAATGCCACCCGCCCCGTACCGGTGGGGAGTTTAAAGATGGTTTCTTGCTGGATAGCCAACGGTTGGTTCGCAAAGTGTTGTATTTTCTGATAACCCAGCAGCACTAATCCCAAACAGATAGCGGCAAAAAGGATTACAACTCGGGTGCTTTTTATTTTCATCGGGCGGCCATCTTCAAATTAAAGGTAGTCATCAACGCTATACATTAAAACCAACATGATGATGCTGAGACCATCACTTATACATCGCAACAGTGCTGATTCAGAAAATCAAACAACTGACGCGAGTTATAAAGCCATTTATCGGCACGGTTCACTGGCAGTAGCGGCATCAGCGCATTGCATACGACAATTTCATCCGCATCAGCCAGTACATCCAGTGGCTGGGCCACAATCGCCACCTGCTGCCCATGCGCGGCCAGACAAGCGATAATCATCTGGCGCGTGATGCCATCAACACCTGACAGGCTTAAGTCGGGGGTAAATATCACTTCACCTTTACGCCAGAATAAATTAGCCGCACAGCATTCCACCAGCAGGCCCGCAGTGTCAAGCACCAGTGCCTCATCAGCCTCTGTCTGCTCAAGATGCGCACGAATCAGCACTTGCTCAAGACGATTCAGATGCTTAACACCGGCCAGCAATGGGCTACGTGCCAACGTCACCGGGCTTAATGCCAATGAAATGCCCTGTTCACGCCAACTATGATAATGCGTGGGATAATCACTAAGCGAAATAAGCCGCGTTGGATGCTGGCAAGTAGTACCGCTGTAGCCTCGCCCACCACTACCCCGGCTAATAATCACTTTCAACACCCCATCTTCGGTATGGTTTGCCGCCTCAACCATTTCCTTAGTCAATGCGTTCCAGTTGACTGTTGGCATCAACAGGCGCTCAGTTGCCTGCTGTAGGCGCTGTAGGTGCTTATCAAGCCACACCACCCGACCATGAGATACCCTCGCAGTTGTAAAGCAGCCATCACCAAACTGCACTGCGCGATCTGAAGCTGAAATCAAATTTTGCTCTATACCATTAATCCAGAACATTCAGACTCTCTTTAAATAGGAGGGGTATTGTTTGCCATGCATTCAGTTGCTGAATATACCTTGCCAGTAAATATATGCTGTAGATAAATAAAAATTGTACGTGCCGACAGTAGCAGATTTAGGCAATAGCTGTTTTCGGATTTATCTCTTACTGAGACAGTGATTATGGCGGGATATTATATTTTTTGTACTTGAAGCGGCGGAGTGCGCTGCAACGCCAGTGGCATTGTGCTGTTATATGCGTGGGGTTAACCTAATAAAAGACCCGGAAGACCGGGCCTTTTAAGCGGCAGAAGTTTAACAGCCAAGGTTATACCTTGCGGAAAACCAAAGAGCCGTTAGTGCCACCGAAGCCGAAGGAGTTACACAAGGTATACTCAATGTCTTTTACCTGACGGGCTTCATGCGGAACAAAATCCAAATCACAACCTTCATCCGGGTTATCCAGATTTATGGTTGGCGGAATAGCTTGATCACGCAACGCCAGCACAGTGAAGATAGACTCAACCGCACCGGCTGCACCTAACAAGTGCCCAGTCATGGATTTGGTGGAACTGACCATCACTTTATGGGCATCTTCACCAAATACAGACTTCACTGCCTGCGTTTCAGCTTTATCGCCCGCAGGAGTCGATGTGCCGTGGGCATTGATATAACCAATTTGAGAGGTGCTCACACCCGCATCACGTAATGCATTCACCATTGCCAGCGCTGCTCCTGAACCGTCTTCCGGTGGAGAGGTCATGTGATAGGCATCGCTGCTCATCCCAAACCCAACAACTTCAGCATAGATTTTTGCACCACGTTTTTTCGCGTGTTCGTACTCTTCCAGCACCATCATACCTGCGCCATCACCCAGGACGAAACCATCACGGTCTTTATCCCACGGGCGGCTTGCGGCTTGCGGATTATCGTTACGAGTAGACAATGCACGAGCGGCACCGAAACCACCGACACCCAGTGGAGTACTGGCTTTTTCAGCGCCACCTGCCAGCATGACATCCGCATCATTGTAAGCAATGATCCGTGCCGCTTGACCGATATTATGCACACCAGAAGTACAGGCCGTCGCGATAGAGATGCTTGGCCCACGCATACCACACATGATGGTCAGATGGCCGGCAATCATGTTAACAATGGTTGATGGCACGAAGAATGGGCTAATTTTACGTGGCCCACCATTCACCAGTGCGGTGTGGTTCTCTTCAATCAGACCCAACCCACCAATACCAGAACCAATAGCGGCACCGATACGAGGAGCATTGGCTTCGGTTATTTCAAGCCCTGAGTCTTGCATGGCTTGCATGCCAGCAACAATGCCGTACTGTATGAATGCATCCATTTTGCGTGCATCTTTACGCGAAATGAACTCTTCACAATTAAAATCTTTTACTAAGCCAGCAAATTTCGTTGCGTAGGCATTAGTATCAAAATGGTCGATCAGGCTGATGCCACTCTGCCCGGCAAGAACAGCGTTCCATGTGGATTCTACTGTATTACCGACAGGAGACAACATGCCCAGTCCAGTCACAACAACTCGACGCTTAGACACGGTTGTCCTCCAAGGAGGGAAAATAACACTTAGGACAAAAAAAACTTAGGCGGTCGAGTGACCGCCTAACTATCTAAACTTAAAGCATGTTCGCTTACTGCTGGTTAGCGTTGATAAAATCAATAGCTGCCTGAACAGTAGTGATTTTTTCTGCTTCTTCGTCTGGAATCTCAGTATCAAATTCTTCTTCCAGAGCCATTACCAGCTCAACGGTGTCCAGAGAATCCGCGCCAAGATCTTCAACGAAAGAAGCACTGTTCTTCACTTCGTCTTCTTTAACACCCAGTTGTTCAACGATGATTTTCTTAACGCGTTCTTCGATAGTGCTCATACTCTTAAATTTCCTATCAAAACTCGCTTTCGCGATGGTTTTCGTAGTGTATAAAATGTTGAAAAAGATGCAACTAAATCTCGGCTGGTCAAACCACGATTTTACGCTATTTTGCGGTTTTCACCTCAAATAATGCAAATACTTTCGTGATTTTTAAATCATATACATGCCGCCATTGACATGTAACGTTTCACCAGAGATGTAGCTGGCCTCGTCAGAGGCTAAAAATGCAACAGCGCTGGCGATTTCTTTAGCTTGCCCAAGCCGGTTAGCTGGTACTTGGGCTAAAATGCCTGCGCGTTGTTCATCTGTCAACGCCGTCGTCATGTCCGTCTCAATAAAGCCAGGTGCCACAACGTTGACAGTAATGCCACGTGAAGCAACCTCACGCGCCAAAGACTTGCTAAAACCAATCAGACCCGCTTTAGCTGCCGCGTAGTTAACCTGCCCCGCATTGCCCATTGTCCCAACCACAGACCCGATGGTAATGATACGCCCAAACCGCTTTTTCATCATAGCGCGCATTACCGCTTTTGACAGGCGGAATACAGAAGTTAGATCGGTGTCAATAATATCTTGCCACTCTTCATCCTTCATACGCATCAGCAGGTTATCACGCGTAATACCTGCATTATTCACTAAAATATCAACTTCGCCAAATTCCGCACGAATCGCTGTCAAAACAGCATCGATTGACGCGGGTTCCACGACGTTCAACATATAGCCTTTGCCATTTTCACCCAAATAGGCGCTAATGGCGTCTGCGCCCTTCTCACTGGTCGCGGTACCAATAACACAGGCACCACGTTCGACCAATAATTCTGCAATCGCACGGCCAATACCACGGCTCGCGCCGGTTACCAGCGCAACTTTTCCTTCGAAGCTCATGTTACCCTCTTTCTTAGTTTTCAAGCGCGCTGGTCAGCGTAGCAACATCGTTTACCGGTGCTGCAGTTAAAGTATCCACGATACGCTTGGTCAAGCCAGTCAAGACTTTACCTGGCCCAACTTCTAACAGCAGCTCAATACCTTCTGCTGCCATAAATTCAACACTCTCAGTCCAACGTACTGGGTTATAGAGCTGGCGCACCAGCGCACTGCGGATAGCGTCTGGTGACACTTCCGTTTTCACATCTACGTTGTTGACAACCGGGAACAGTGGCGCCTGGAATTCAATGTTTTCCAGCGCTTCGGCTAACTTATCCGCAGCAGGTTTCATTAGCGCACAATGAGATGGCACACTGACCGGTAAAGGTAAGGCACGCTTGGCACCGGCCGCTTTACAAGCAACCCCGGCACGTTCTACCGCCTCTTTGTTACCGGCAATCACTACCTGACCTGGTGAGTTAAAATTGACGGGCGAAACAACCTGGCCTTGTGCTGATTCTTCACAGGCTTTGGCAATGGATTCATTATCCAGACCTATGATGGCATACATTGCACCAGTGCCTGCTGGCACCGCTTCCTGCATCAGTTTGCCGCGCAACTCAACCAGAGTAATCGCCTGTTTGAAATCAATTACACCCGCGCAAACCAGTGCTGAATATTCACCTAAGCTATGGCCTGCCATCATTGTCGGCAGTTTGCCACCTTGATGTTGCCAGACGCGCCAAATTGCAACCGATGCCGCCAACAACGCCGGTTGTGTCTGCCACGTTTTATTCAATTCTTCGACCGGGCCTTGCTGCACTAGCTGCCAGAGGGAATAACCCAGTACCGACGACGCTTCACTGAAAGTCGCTTCAACTATCGGAAATTGTGCGGCCAAATCGGCCAGCATGCCAAGGGATTGCGAACCCTGGCCTGGAAATACCATTGCAAATTTCGACATTTTCTTTCCTGTTGAATCAAAAAAGTCCTGTTAAACCAAAAAAGGTACTGTTAAATCAAAAACGAACCAGCGCAGAGCCCCAGGTAAAGCCACCGCCAAACGCTTCCAGCAGCACTAGCTGCCCACGTTGAATACGCCCATCGCGCACCGCTTCATCCAGCGCCGCAGGAACAGATGCCGCAGAGGTGTTGCCATGACGATCAAGCGTGATCACCACTTTATCCATCCCCATGCCTAACTTCTTCGCCGTTGCAGTAATAATACGCAGGTTAGCCTGATGCGGCACTAACCAATCCAGCGCACTGCGCTCCAGATTATTGGCCTGCAATGTTTCGTCCACAATGTGGGCAAGCTCAGTCACCGCAACTTTAAATACTTCATTACCGGCCATAGTGACATAGGCTGGTTGCTCTTGCTGTTGGCGATCTTGGTACGGCAGTGCCAGCAACTGACCATAGCTGCCGTCGGCATGCAAATGGGTAGACAGAATGCCTGGTTCTTCAGATGCGCCCAATACTACGGCACCTGCACCATCACCAAATAAAATAATGGTGCCACGATCTTCTGGGTCTAGTGCGCGCGATAACATATCGGAGCCAATCACGATGGCATGCTTAACCGCACCACTTTTCACATATTGGTCAGCTACACTCAGCGCGTAGGTAAAGCCCGCACAGGCCGCAGCCAGATCGAAAGAGGCTGCATCTTTAATGCCCAGCATTTGTTGCACCTGACAGGCCGAGCTTGGGAAAGCATGGCTTGACGAAGTGGTAGCAACCACAATCAGCCCAATCTGGTCCTTACTAACGCCAGCCATCTCCAGCGCTTTTTCAGCCGCATGGAAACCCATGGTCGCGACTGTTTCATCCAGGCCGGCAATACGCCGCTCACGAATACCGGTACGGGTGACAATCCACTCGTCCGACGTATCCACCATTTTTTCTAAATCAGCATTACTGCGCACTTGTACGGGCAGATAACTCCCCGTACCGAGAATCTTAGTATACATGTACGATCAGTCACTCTTGGGTAATACCGCTTCAAGGCGCGCGGCAATCCGTTGAGGGACTTGCCGCTGCACCGCCTGCACAGCCTGTTCGATTGCGACAGCGAATGCGCGTTGATTCGCAGCGCCATGGCTCTTGATTACGATGCCCCGTAATCCTAACAGACATGCACCATTATACTGGTCGGGGTTCAAATGACCGAACCGTTTTGCCACACGTTTTTGCAGCCAGCGCCCGATGAGTTTAAGCCACCAGGACTGTTTACTGCCTTCGCCCGATGATTTGAGCAGTGACAAGAACATTCTTATCACACCTTCCATGGTCTTTAGAGTGACGTTACCCACGAAGCCGTCACAAACCATCACATCGGTCTTACCCGTAAGCAAATCATTGCCTTCCAGATAACCAATATAGTTGATCGCCGGTGTATTTTTTAATACTGCGGCGGCTTCGCGGATATTATCTAACCCTTTGGTTTCTTCTTCGCCAATATTGAGCAAAGCAACACGCGGGTTGGTAATACCAACAACTTCTTCTGCCATCACCGATCCCATGACAGCAAACTGCACCAACATTCTACTATCACATTCAACGTTAGCCCCTAGATCCAGCACTACTGTCTTGCTGCGTTGCTGGTTAGGGATGACAGTCATTAACGCCGGGCGCTCTATTCCATCCAGAGGCTTAATCATCATCTTCGCCAGCCCCATCAGTGCCCCGGTATTCCCGGCACTCACACAGGCCGCTGCGTCACCGTTCTTGACCAACTCCAGCGCTATACGCATCGAGGTACCACGACTGGCACGGATAGCTTGTGAGGGTTTAGCATCGCTGGCAATAACATGCTCAGCGGGGATGACCTGTAACCTCTCCAGCAACAAAGGATCGGCATTAACAAGTAACGGAGTGATGGTGTCGGGATTCCCGACCAGCAGAAGTTTAAGCTGTGGATTAGAGGCCAGCGCCTGCAATGAAGCAGGCACTGTGACGTGGGGACCGAAATCCCCACCCATTGCATCTAACGCTAGGGTTAGACAAGTCAAGGTATCGCCTTGCTAAAGATTAGCAAGTACTACTCAGCCGATAACCTTGCGGCCACGGTAGAAACCGTCGGCTGTGATGTGGTGACGCAGGTGAGTTTCACCGGAAGTTTTGTCCACAGACAGCGTGGCAGTGGTCAGCGCATCGTGTGAACGGCGCATGCCACGTTTGGAACGAGTTGGTTTGTTCTGTTGTACGGCCATTGACCTTACTCCTTAATTACTTTCTTTAAACTGGCTAATACGGCAAATGGATTAGGTTTCTCCACCTCTTCAGGCAGTTTACCAAATACCATGTCCGCCTCGGACACTTCACAGTGTTCAGAATCATGTACCGGAACGACAGGCAGTGAAAGAATAATTTCGTCTTCAATCATAGCCAGCAGATCAACTTCGCCAAATTCGTCGACTTCGATCGGCTCGTACGCTTCCGGTAATGCTTCAGCCTGCTCATCATTGACGACCGGGCTAAAACAATACGTTGTATGAACATGTTGTGCAAACGTGTTATTACAGCGCTGACACATCAATGTTACATCGACGTCCGCATGACCTGTAATAACCGCCAGGCGCTGATTATCGATATTAAACGATAATGAGGCCACGACATCGCTGTCCACACTTACCACTGAATCGGCTATACGAGTAACCTGCTCAGGTGAATAGATACCTGCGTAATCTAAACGTTTCTGAGCGGTACGAACCGCATCAATGGTCAGGGGTAATTTTACCTTTTGCATAGGGCGCGCATATTAACTTTGTAACGACATAGAGTCAAAGAAAAAGGCCTTTTTACCGCACCTTTCACCAATATTCGCTTATGTTGCGGCGGACAGTTTAAAATGCCTGATTAAATTACGCTACGGTTTATGGAAAATATTATGCTGCAACTGGTTCTTGCTTCAACCTCATCATATCGCCAAACTTTGCTGGAAAAGCTGCAATTACCCTTTGTTACTGCGGCACCACAGACCGATGAAAGCCCGCTGGCAGGCGAAACAGCCAGTGCGCTGGTACAGCGCTTAGCCAGTGCAAAAGCCCTGACATTGGCGGGGCGTTTTCCACAACATCTGATAATCGGCTCTGATCAGGTCTGTGTGATTGACGATTTAATCGTCGGGAAACCCCATAATTATGCAAATGCAATGAAGCAATTGCAGCAAGCCAGTGGGCAATGTGTCACTTTTTATACCGGTCTGGCCCTATTAAATACAGCAACCAACAGCCTTAGTTGCCTGTGCGAAACTTATGATGTCTATTTCCGGGCGCTCAGCGAGGCAGAAATAGACGGTTATTTGACGCGAGAGCAACCGTGGAATTGCGCCGGAAGTTTTAAAAGTGAGGGGTTGGGTATTACCCTATTTGATCGATTATCAGGGCGAGACCCCAATACACTCATCGGTCTGCCCTTAATCGCCCTCACCCAAATGCTGATTGAGCAAGGGGTAAATCCATTACTGTATGCTGAATAAAAAAAACAGGGTGCAGTTTCATACCTGCACCCTGCTATTTCGATGAGTTAATGCTGAAATTTACTTTTCTGCCGCTTTCTTGCGTAACATCAGCAGGCAGTGGCGTAACTGATTGTCCAGTGGCGCTTCAATACGCATGGTTTCACCGCTATTGGGGTGCTCAAAACGTAATGCTGCCGCATGTAAAAATAATCGATGCAACCCCGTGCCTTGCAATTGTTGATCAAATTCACGGTCGCCGTAGCGATCATCAAAAGCAATCGGGTGGCCCGCATGGAGCGCATGCACGCGGATCTGGTGGGTCCGGCCAGTAATCGGGCTGGCTTTGACCAGGGTTGCGTGCTCAAAACGCTCTTCAACTTTAAACCGCGTTTCTGAAGGTTTGCCCTCACTGCTGACTTTCACCACCCGCTCGCCACTTTGCAGAATATTTTTCAATAAAGGTGCCTGAACCGCTTTACAGTGAGATTGCCATTGGCCTCGCACCAATGCCAAATAGTCTTTCTGCATCCCTTTTAACCGCAGTTGCTCATGTAAAGAACGCAGCGCAGAGCGTTTTTTCGCCACCAACAAAACACCGGAGGTATCGCGGTCAAGGCGATGAACCAATTCAAGGAAACGGGCTTCGGGGCGTAACGCGCGCAATGCTTCAATAACACCAAAACTCAAACCACTGCCACCATGAACCGCCGTACCGGAAGGTTTGTTCAGTACTAACAAATAGTCATCTTCAAATAAAATACAGTCGGCCAACGCCGCAACTTTATCCAGTTTGGCAGAAATCTGAACCTCTTCTCGCTCAGCGACACGCACAGGCGGAACACGAACCACATCACCGTCAGCCAGTTTATATTCTGGCTTAATGCGCCCTTTATTAACGCGAACCTCACCTTTGCGCACGATGCGGTAGATCATACTCTTTGGCACACCTTTCAATTTAGTGAGCAAAAAGTTATCGATCCGCTGACCAGCTTCGTCGGCAGAAATGGTGATTAATTGTACTGCTGGATTATTCGTTTTCATGGTGCGCGATTCTAAATACACCGAGGAATTAGCGCCACCCCTTTTTCTGTGCTTAACTGTCATTCTGACTATTTAAAGATAACGTTTGCGCGCATTTATTGTTTAATAAGACAACGATAGCCGCCAACACTGTGAAAACAGTAAAAGAATCTTTACGTAGACAGGTAAAGTCATCTTGCTATATCAGTGTCAGCAATGGAATAATGTCACTAATTCTGCGTTGATTCTCGTTAGACCAAGAGACTTGTGGAATAATATACTTTGCCTGATCACACAAAAACGCAGCAATGGCGTAAGACGTAATGTGAAATCAAGCAATTAGCGGGCTGCGGGTTGCAGCTTGGCCGGCAAGTGGGTCTGCTCTGTTGTCTTATATTCAGAAGCGGCCCTTTATATAAAAGCGCTGTTTTTCAGAAAGAAACACAGGCTTACCGAAATAATGCGCCCCTATGCAGGCGACAACCGTGAGGTTGACGGCTTTGCTAGAAGACTCGGGGTCATCGGTTTACCCGGCCATAGAGGTTATTTTGCCCGCAGTTCTAACGCCAATGTAAAAATAACGAGTAAGTTAAAGATGAAAAGAATGTTGATTAACGCAACTCAGCAAGAAGAGTTGCGTGTTGCCCTTGTAGATGGACAGCGGCTGTATGATTTGGATATTGAAAGCCCAGGTCATGAACAGAAAAAAGCGAATATTTACAAAGGCAAAATCACCCGAATCGAACCCAGTCTGGAAGCCGCTTTTGTTGATTACGGTGCTGAACGACATGGTTTCCTCCCATTAAAAGAAATTTCTCGCGAATATTTCCCTAGTAATTATTCCTCTCATGGCCGCCCAAACATCAAAGATGTACTGCGCGAAGGCCAAGAAGTTATTGTTCAGGTTGATAAAGAAGAACGTGGTAATAAAGGTGCCGCACTAACCACTTTCATCAGCCTGGCTGGCAGTTATTTGGTTCTGATGCCGAACAACCCACGTGCCGGCGGTATTTCTCGCCGCATTGAGGGTGATGACCGCACCGAACTGAAAGAAGCCCTATCCTCCCTGCAATTGCCTGATGGCATGGGTCTGATTGTCCGTACTGCCGGTGTTGGCAAATCTGCTGATGCACTGCAATGGGATTTGTCATTCCGCCTGAAGCATTGGGATGCGATTAAAAAAGCCGCTGAAGGTCGCCCTGCGCCGTTCTTGATCCATCAGGAAAGTAACGTGATTGTCCGCGCTTTCCGTGATTACCTGCGCCCGGACATCGGCGAGATCCTGATCGATAACCCTAAAGTTCTCGAACTGGCAAAAGAGCATATCGCTGCTCTGGGTCGCCCGGATTTCAGTAGCAAAATCAAGTTGTATAGTGGTGAAATCCCCCTATTCAGCCACTACCAAATTGAGTCTCAGATTGAGTCAGCGTTCCAGCGTGAAGTGCGTCTACCTTCCGGCGGTTCTATCGTTATTGATACCACCGAAGCCCTGACGGCAATTGATATCAACTCCGCGCGTGCAACACGTGGTGGCGATATCGAAGAAACCGCATTCAACACCAACCTTGAAGCTGCTGATGAGATTGCCCGCCAGTTACGTTTACGTGACCTCGGTGGCCTGATTGTTATCGATTTCATCGATATGACGCCAGTGCGCCACCAGCGTGAAGTTGAAAACCGCCTGCGTGATGCCGTTCGCCAAGACCGCGCCCGCATCCAGATTGGCCGTATCTCTCGCTTTGGCTTGCTGGAAATGTCCCGTCAGCGTCTTAGCCCGTCACTGGGTGAGTCAAGCCACCACGTGTGCCCACGCTGTAGCGGTACCGGTACCGTTCGTGACAACGAATCATTGTCACTTTCTATTCTGCGTCTGATTGAAGAAGAAGCGCTGAAAGAAAATACCCATGAAGTTCATGCAATTGTTCCGGTACAGATTGCGTCGTATCTGCTCAACGAAAAACGTGAGTCCGTCAACGCCATTGAAAAACGTCAAGGTGGTGTGCGCGCGGTGATCGTGCCAAACGATCAGATGCAAACACCACACTATTCTGTTCTTCGGGTACGTAAAGGCGAAGAGGTTCCTTCTCTTAGCTACCTGTTGCCACAACTGCATGAAGCAGAGATGGCACAACCGTTGGAAGAAGCAACGATTGAGCGTAAACGTCCAGAACAGCCAGCGTTGGCAACGTTCTCTCTGCCAACCGAAGTGCCACCAGAAGCCGCACCTGCTAACGTCAATGCTAAACCAAGCGTTGCGCCACAAGTAACGGCATCTGCTGCTGCATCAGAACAACCCGGCTTCTTTAGCCGTTTGTTCAGTGGCCTAAAAGGTATATTCGGCACATCGGAAGAAGAAGTTAAACCGGTAGAGGTTGAGAAAACCGAAACCAACGAAAACCGCCGTAATGATCGTCGCAATCCTCGCCGCCAGAATAATGGCCGTAAAGAGAGAGGTGATCGCACGCCGCGTGAAGGCCGTGATAACAGCGCGCGTGACAACAATGGTGGTCGTGACAGCAATAGTCGTGACAATGCGAACCGCGAAGGTCGTGAAGATCAGCGTCGCAACAAGCGCCCTGCGCCACAAACTGCTGCGCCGCAAGCGCAAACTGACGTTGTCGAAGCTGATAAAGCACCACGCGACGAGCAGCAACCACAGCGTCGGGGTGATCGCCAACGCCGTCGTCAGGATGATAAACGTCAGGTAGCGCAGGAAGTCAAAGCCGAAGTAGAAGTGGCAGCAGTCAGTGTGGTCGAAGAAGTGCAACCTGAGCAAGAAGAACGTCAACAGGTTATGCAGCGTCGTCAACGCCGTCAATTGAATCAGAAAGTCCGTATTCAATCTGCAAATAATGAGCTGAATGTGCTGGAAAATGCAGTGCAGGAAAGTCCGGTTAGTACCCCGGTGGCAAACATTGCAGCGCCAGTTGTGCAGGAAGAAGTGAAATTACTGCCACAAGCCACAGCTCAAAGCGATGATGAAGGGTCTCACGATCGCAATGCCAATAATGAAAATGGCATGCCACGTCGTTCGCGCCGCTCACCTCGCCATCTGCGCGTCAGTGGTCAGCGTCGCCGTCGTTATCGTGATGAGCGTTACCCGACACAATCTGCTATGCCGCTGGCTGGTGCTTTTGCCTCACCAGAAATGGCTTCAGGCAAAGTGTGGGTTCGTTACCCAGTTGCTCAGACAGTTGAACCTGCTTTTGTAGCAAACCCGGTTGAACAACCATTGCCAGTAGAAGTTGCAGCGGTAGAGACTCCGGTTAATATCCCAGCCGTGATTGTAGCAGCCCCAGTTGTTGCCGCAGCGCCTGTTGCTATCGTGACCGAAACAGTCGCTCCAGCCCCTGCGTCGCAGCATAAACCAGGTGGTTCTTCATCTTCAGCCGCCGCTGTACCAGGCCGTGCTCCTGTTGTCGCGCCAGTAGTTGTAGAACCGGCTGCCGTTGAGCCAACCGCCGTAGAACCTGCGAGTGAAGTGGCGCAAGTTGAAGCAGCATCTGAAGTTGAAGAAACTGCAATTGTAGACGCTGGAGTTGCGGAAACTATCGCTGAACCTGTTGTTCAGGAAGCGATAATTGAGGAAGCAATTGCTGAAGACACTGTGGTGGAAGAAACCATTGCTGCTGAAACTGCTATTGTTGAAGCACCGACGGAAGAAGCTGTTGTTGCTGAAACCGTGGTGGCAGACGCTGTAGCTGAAGCACCGGTAGTAACTGAAGCCATTGTTGAAACATCAGCAGTTGAAGAGCCGCTGATTGAAGAAGCCGTTGTTGAAGAAACCTTAGTTGAAGAAACCGCAGTTGAAGAAACTGTTGTTGAAACCCGTGTAAGTGACGCGGTTATTGTTACGGCGCCAGTTGTTGTGCCACAACAGCCGGTTGTCGCTCATCCTGAAGGTGTGGTATTCAAACACTATGCTTCAGCACCAATGACGAAAGCACCGGCACCGGATTACGCGCCAGAGTCACCAACTAAAGGCCAATGGGAACGCCCAGCCTTTGATTTTGCAGGTAAAGGTTCTGCTGGTGGCCACGCGGCTGCAACGCAGGCAACGGCACCGGCAACAAAACCGCAATCCGTCGAATAAATGTAATTTTATTCAGACCAAACATTGCAAAGACAAAACCCGCCATCAGGCGGGTTTTTTTTATATTGGTGATATTGTTAGCCAGAGAGCACTCTCAGGCTATCTGTTTCAGTTTCTTTATTTCAAGGCTTTCCAGTTTGCCCTCAATGGCTTTGACAAACTCGTTGAAATGCCCGGTTTTATTATGTTTTTCCAATGCATCATCAGATGCCCAGCGTTCGAAAAACACAAAAGAACCTTTCTGGCCGCTTTCGGCATGGAGATCATATTGCAGATTCCCCTTCTCCTCGCGACTCGGTTCTATTACCAAATGAACCGCTTCTTTTACTGCATCAATAAATTCAGGTTTTGCCACTAAACTGGCGATGACACGGACTTCCATAGTTATTCTCCCATGCTGTACATTCAATTAGCGTATTTTACTGCTAATCAATAGCTCACCCTATCGGGCAATTTTATCCCGAGCCCCTCTATAAGATGCCCTTTTTGTCTTGTTTTCAACTTAACCCTAACAATCAGATGCATCCGGCGCACTTTCCGCTTATCCTTAGACCCCGCCGGAAACAGTATAAAAACCCCAATATCTCATCATGACTGCGGAGCTAGTTGAATGACTGCACAACCCCAAACCCTGAAAATTCGCCGCCCGGATGACTGGCATATTCACTTACGTGATGACGAAATGCTCAGTACCGTGCTGCCCTATACCTCCGAGGTGTTTGCCCGGGCCATTGTCATGCCCAATCTGGCCCCGCCGATTACTACGGTTGCCAGTGCTATCGCTTATCGGGAACGGATTTTGGCCGCGTTACCTGCCGGGCACAATTTCACGCCGTTGATGACGTGTTATCTGACCAATACACTTGATGTCAAAGAACTGACCACCGGTTTTGAGCAAGGCGTATTTACTGCGGCAAAACTGTATCCGGCCAATGCCACTACCAACTCAAATCACGGTGTATCCGATATCCCAGCGATATACCCGCTGTTTGAGCAAATGCAAAAGATTGGCATGCCGCTGCTGATTCACGGTGAAGTAACTGAAGCTGCCGTTGATATTTTTGATCGCGAAGCGCGCTTTATCGATCAGATTCTGGAACCGGTACGCCGCCAATTCCCTGAATTGAAAATTGTCTTCGAGCACATCACAACTAAAGATGCCGCTGACTACGTGCTGGCAAGCAATCGTTTTCTTGGAGCAACCATCACCCCACAACATCTGATGTTTAACCGCAATCACATGCTAGTTGGTGGTATTCGCCCCCACTTGTTCTGTCTGCCAATACTAAAACGCAGCACCCATCAAGAAGCGTTACGCCAGGCCGTTGCCAGTGGTTCGGACCGTTTCTTCCTCGGAACCGACTCAGCTCCCCATGCCAAGCACCGTAAAGAGTCATCCTGCGGCTGTGCGGGCGTCTTCAACGCACCATCAGCCCTGCCGGCTTATACGACCGTGTTTGAAGAGATGGGTGCGCTAGAGCATCTTGAAGCATTCTGCTCCTTAAATGGCCCACGCTTCTATGGTCTGCCAGTTAACGAAGACTTTGTTGAATTGGTTAAGGCACCTTTCCAACAACCAGAAGAGATCCCATTAGGGGATGAATCTGTGATTCCTTTCCTTGCCGGTCAAACTATCAACTGGTCAGTTAAAAGCTGATAACCTTCGCTGTAGGGGCTAAATCCGTACAGCGAAGATTTTTATATCAGTTACTTGCAACCTGAATATTTACACTGTATAAATAACCAGTATAAATATTCGGAGGGCCAAATATGCGTGTTGAAGTCAGTATTGATAAAAAAAACCCGTTACCCGCAGGTGCTATCGAAGCACTAACCCATGAATTGAGCAAACGGCTAAATACCAAATTCCCGGATACGACCACCACAGTACAAGTGCGTTACGCCGGAGCAAATAATCTTTCTGTTTTAGGGGGAGCCAAAACGGATAAAGATCTGATCTCTGAAATATTACAAGAAATATGGGAAAGCGCTGACGACTGGTTCGACGCGGATTAACCCACTGTAATGCTGTTTTTGCCGGGGAGTCGTTCCTCGGCTTTTTTATATAAAAGTCTTTCCCCCTTGCTCATCCTTACTTCCTTTAACCAGTTTATTGCTGATTAAGAAATCATCAGAAAATAAATAATTTGTAAATATCTTGCGATAATCACCCAATTCATCGGCGGTTGCGTATACTGAAAAAGCTCACTTGATAATGAGCCGCATTGATCCTCATTAGTCACTCCAGTCAGTAACTACTATATAAGGGGTCTTTATGGACAGAAATGATGAAGTTATTCAGACTCATCCGCTTGTAGGTTGGGATATCAGCACTGTAGATGTATACGACGCTATGATGATACGTCTTCATTACCTGTCTTCCATGGATCAACCGCCAGAAGATGCGCTGGTTGATAGAACGCTTTGGTTAACCACCGATGTTGCACGCCAATTAATAAATATCTTAGAAGCAGGCATTGCTAAAATTGAGTCATCAGAATATCAAGATCTTGATCATCGTAAACATTAATTTTTGTCCACCAGATAACATGTTTCGTGTTCGCCAAAAAAGGCACCAGTGAATATCACTTGGTGCCTTTTTATTAACCGTTCTCACCCTATATGGCTAGCAGCGCTTTTTCTCACTTCGCTCCCGTGTTATTACTATCGTTTTAATTTTTATCGGCACTATTGCTACTTTAATTTAAACCGTTCCGGCGATTGTCATGATAAATACACTTTGCTTATGCAAACCGTATTGAAAAGCCAGGTAGCGATATTCCCCCAGGGTGCAAAATATGGATTATGATTTAATTGTCATTGGTAGTGGCTCCGTAGGCTCGGCCGCAGGTTACTATGCGTCACAAGCCGGTTTAAACGTACTGATGGTTGACAGTGCAATGCCACCTCATCAAGCTGGTAGCCATCACGGTGATACGCGAATCATTCGCCATGCCTATGGTGAAGGTGAGAAATATGTTCCCCTGGTTTTACGTGCCCAAGCACTGTGGGACCAACTATCAGCCCAAACCGGTGAGTCGCTATTTCAGGCCAGCGGTGTCCTTAATCTGGGGCCAGATGACTCTATTTTTCTACAAAATGCCCAGCACAGTGCTCAACAATATAATTTGCCGGTTGAAACCCTAACTGCGGCACAGATCCGTGAAAAGTGGCCAGTATTTAGCGTACCGGATAATTATATTGGTGTGTTCGAACCGCAATCAGGTTATTTACGATCTGAGTTAGCAATTAAAACACTGATTAAAGCCGTCACTGAAGCCGGCTGCGGTATTTTATTCAATTGCCCAGTCACTGCGATTGAACCGCTGGATGGTGGTGTAGATGTCGTCACGATAGACGGTACCTACAGTGCTAAAAAAGTGATTGTCACCGCCGGAACCTGGGTCAAAGAGTTGTTACCCGAATTACCGGTGACCGCCATACGTAAAGTGTTTTCATGGCACCATGCCGATGGCCGCTACAGCGAAGGGAATCATTTCCCGGCTTTCACCGTCGAGACACCAGATAATATTCATTATTACGGCTTCCCCTCACAAAATGACGAGTTGAAACTGGGTAAACATAATGGCGGGCAGCCTATTGAAACTGCTGCACAGCGCAAACCTTTTGGTGGCTATGCAGAAGATGGAACCGAAGTATTTGGTTTTTTACGTAGCTTCTTACCGGGGGTGGGCGTATGCCTGCACGGTGCCGCATGCAGTTACGATATGAGCCCCGATGAAGATTTCATCATCGACACATTACCAGACAACAATAATATCATGGTGGTGACAGGCTTAAGCGGCCATGGGTTTAAGTTTGCCACCGCACTGGGGGAAGTAGCGGCGCTTTTCGCACAGAATAAGCCTTCACCCATTGATATTTCTGCCTTTTCGCTGTCCCGTTTTGCCAAGCCTTAATGCGGTAACAGGCTAGACCTACACTTGATTACGACCGATGACGGCTTCTTTTTCATCTTAGTCATCGGTTGGTTGTTTTCTCATCCACACTTAATTATTAGTATAAAATACTATTTATTTAATAATTAGCAGAGTCTTATATTCGCAAAACCCGTCACAAACAATCGTAAATGCCGAATTGACGTTTTAGCTGCTGGGGGATTACTTTATCCTTGTATGCGGCCAGGTATGGTTGCTGTTAGACAAGGATGTATGCCACATGAAAATATTAATTATCGATGAATGTTTTTATACTCGATCTGGTGTAAATACCTATTTAAATAATTCGTCATGTCTCAATTTAATGGATGTACCCACGGTTAAACAGGCTACTGTCGCTATTCATCAGTTTGATCCTGAAGTCATCATTGTTAATCTCACACAATATTGTCGTTATGGGGGACATTGTCCGTTATTAGCACAATTTTTGAGTTGTTGCCTGCGGGCTAAAGTCTATATTTATCTGGATGCATCATATCCATTTAGTGAAACACCGATACCCCTGACCGATTCTGTATCCATTCTGGCTAAAAGACACTTACCTGAGTTGTTACAGAGGCTATCGAGCGTTTCAGATGAGGATATCAGTAAACCGCAGTCGCCCTACCCGGCATCCCTATTCAGTCCGCAAGAGCATAAAGTCATGTGCTACTGGATGATGGAGATGCCCAATTACCGCATTGCCAGGAAGTTGAATATCAGCGACAGCACCGTTTATTCACATAAACGGCATATCACCGAAAAAATAAAAGTCAGGAATCGTTTGGAGTTATGCTTTATTTACAACGTATTTAAATATTTATACTGAGCATACGAGTATACAGAGTCATAGTAACGATGGTGCCTCCATTCCAGTCAGTTTGCTGAATGTGTGATTTTTTTCTGACAGATAATGTAACCGAATTAATATAGCGCGTTATCGCTTGCGGTTTAAAAAACGGTTACATTTCACTTAACATAGCTAATATAAATCAATCTTTTTCAGTCATACCACGCTGGGCTTATTAACCAAGGCGAGTATCAATTTAATCATGTTTTGACTCGGAATTTAACCTTCCAGCTTATTGTTTATAAAAGTAAAAATCCCTATAATGGGCAACGATTTTAGCCTCAGGCAACCTGCATGTTAAATAAATTGCTCTCGATGGTTATCAATAATGTTCGTGAACATCTACTGCTCTATATCTGCTTGTGGCTGATTCTATTGGCGCTAGATATTTATTTCTTTTTCTATTAGCCCTTGTTCCCAACTTTTCTGTTCTTTTCGCCGGGCCAACAGCCAGCTTCACTCTGTGGCCCAGCGATAAATACGATATCCGTAGTTTTGCGCTACTCAATCTTGGCAGGTTTACCATCACTCAATAACACAGCGATTTTATAACCGTCTGGTGTTAACTCTAATACTATTTTGGCAATAATCGTTAATGGAACAGAGAGCAGCATACCAATCGGCCCGAGTAACCACCCCCAAAAAATCAAGGATAAGAACACCACCAATGTTGATAGGCCCAGGCCACGCCCCATCATCCGTGGGTCAATAATATTGCCCCCAATCAGATTAATCAGAATATACCCGCAGGTAACAGCAAATGCATCGGCAAAACCATTAAATAACAGTGCCTGAATGATGGGTGGCATAGCCGCCAATACGGAGCCGATGTTAGGTATATAATTGAGTACAAAGGCCAGCAGCCCCCAAAGGAAAGCGAATCGGACCCCCATCGCGGCCAGGAATAACCAAATAACAATCCCCGTCGCAATGCTAATAATCGTTTTGATTACCAGATAGTGGGTTACGCCATTTAGCGCACGTTTGAGAATCGCATTCCCTTGCTCAGGGTTATCAAACATCAACTGCATTTTATAAGGCAATCGTTCCACTTCAAACAGCATAAAGACCACCGTCATCAGCAGTAAGAACATGCTGGCCATGGCACCAGAAAGGTGACTAAGTAGGCGGGTCACAAAGTTCATAGCGGTGCTGGGATCGACATGCTTCATAATGTCATCCACCGAGAACTCAATATTAAAGCGCATCGCAAACTCTTGCAGGTCGCGCATTTTTTCCAGCATCATGCCCCGATATTGTGGCAATGAACGGGCAAACTCATTTAATGAAGAACCCAGGCGGCTAAAGAGCAATGCCATGAGTAAAATAATAATGGTGACCAATAAGACAATAGCTAAAGTGCGGGGAATTTTTATTTTCTCCAACAGTTTCACTAATGGATTTAATACGATAGCAAGAAATATAGCCAGCAAGAACGGAACCACGATCGGCGATGCCGCTTTTATCCCCGCCATAATAACCACCAGCATTGCCAGCATCGTGACTAACCGTAGCCCTTGGCTACTCACCCCAGGTATTGTCATTATCAATCCTTGTATTGGAATCGCCATTGCGCTAAATATGGCATAAAAAAGACGCTATCGAATAAAATAACCGACAACGTCTTACTTTAATAGTGTATCCAGTAGGTTGCCCCTACGACTATTTTTTATCTGCGCTCTTTTCCGGCATCGGAATGTGCATGGTGGTTTGCAACAATCCCTTCGACTTATTAAAAATCTTGATGCCATTCTCACGCCCGGCACGGCGTGAACGTTGCTCTTCTTGTGGCAACTTCAGCTCTTCCTGACAGATCTCACTACAGCAACCAGCAAACTTTGCCGCACAGGCCGGACACTGAATAAATAGCAAGTGGCAACCATCATTCTTGCAGTTGGTATGCGTATCACAGGGCGTGCCACACTGATGGCAATGGGCAATCACATCGTCAGAGATCCGCTCCCCCATGCGCTCATCAAAAACAAAGTTTTTACCGATAAACTTCAGCGGCAACCCCTGTTCTTTAGCTTTACGGGCATATTCAATAATACCGCCCTCAACGTGATAAACATTTTTAAAGCCGTTGTGCAGCATATAAGCACTGGCCTTTTCACAGCGAATCCCGCCGGTGCAATACATAACAATATTTTTCTCTTTGTCATGTTGCAACATATCAACCGCCATTGGCAGTTGTTCGCGGAAGGTATCAGAAGGGACTTCAATGGCATTTTCGAAATGGCCCACTTCGTACTCATAATGGTTTCGCATATCAACAAACAAAGTATCAGGGTCATCAATCATCTGATTGACCTGATCGGCCTTCAGGTAATGCCCGATATTGCTGGGGTCGAAACTATCATCATCAATACCGTCCGCCACAATGCGTTCGCGAACTTTCATACGCAGCACCCAGAATGACTTACCGTCATCTTCGTGAGCCACATTCAGCCGCACCTGATCCAGCGCGGGATGTGCGGCAAACAGTACTGTTTTGAACTCATCATAACGATTAGCGGGCACACTGATTTGTGCATTGATCCCCTCTTTAGCCACATAAACCCGGCCAAACACGCCGAGTTTAATAAATTGACTATAGAGGCCATCACGGAAGCTTTTGGCATCTTCCAGAGTGAAGTATTTATAAAAAGAAACTGTGGTGCGCGGTTCGGTTTCAGCCAACATGCGCGCTTTAAGTTCCTCATTAGAAATTCGGTTATGTAACACTGGCATGGTGTACGTTCCTGTCTTTCGAAGAGGTTACTGATAAATATTTAATTATTTCTCAATGAGTTATGCGATTTAGCGGCCTGTTAGCCACGTTAATTCATCACATAATAGAATTGATTTTCGCCACGGGGAAGTCCGTGCGGCGCATATAATACCTGAAACATGACTGCGGAACATCTTTAGCGGTAATCACGATCAGTAAAAGCGGAAAGAACGATCCCGGTGAGTAAAGCAACGCCGGCAGCAACCAGCAAAGAGAGGGTTTGCCAGTAAGCCCCCATATAACCCAATATGCCACCGACAACCAATAAACCCGCACTGAGTCTTGCTACTGCCATCGACGGCTCTCCGATAATAATGAATGACATCCATTTATACATCGGAAATATCATAACGTAGAAAGAAAAATCCCTCTTTAATAACGAGGGATTTAAGTCAAAATTGATCGCCTGCTAGCTAATTACGTCTAATTTAGCCGGTAACCCTTGCCGCACCGCCGCACCACTGACCCAATCCAGCCAGGTATTGGGAACTTCCCGTGTTGGATCAGTAAATCCTAAGTCATTCAGATTGCTCCCCTGACCAATACGCGGGTCTGATGCCATCATAACCCCGTCCAACCAATGTGTTCTGGCCCCCATCTCGCGATGTCCATAACCATGTTCAATAGCAACCACTCCGGGCATAACACCATCCAATAAACTTACCTGCACCTCCATCTGACCTCCGGGGGTTGTCAGGCGCACACTGTCACCGTGCTGTATCCCATAGCGTTGAGCATCAGTTGGATTAATCGCCACCAAATTGGTGGGTTTAACCGCGCGTAAACGCTCAATCATCGCGGTAGAACTGCTCATTAGATGGGATTTGAAGGACATTAAGCGTAAAGGCCAGTCCGCTGCCGGGTAATGGGTAAAGACATCGGAACCGTCTGCCAGACGAGGTGGATACCAGGTCGGACAGCCGCTATAACGCTCGCCGGTTATCGCATGGTGATGTTGCGCGACATTTTCGTTCCAGATTTGCAGTGGCTTTTTCCACTGCGGCCCGGTGGCATCACCGTTCCAACTTTTCTCATAAGGCGCAAAACGCCCACCACGCGCCAACAGATAAGCCACCCGGCGCTGCTCATCAACATACAAACTACGGTGTAAGTCAGGCCATAAGCGATCCACGCCGGTTAATTTCAGTTCTTCATCAGAGGCCAGTGGCAGTGGTTTTTCACCGCTATAAGCAATATTGGCAGCGGCGCGTAAGTAGTAATCCTCTGCTCGCTCCAGCGGCAAGTTATTCCCCTGACTGTCCTGCATTGCATTGGCACCGAATCCCGGTAATTGCAATGCCTTAGCCACTGCAATCAGGAAGCTCTCCATGGCCACCGGCTCGCCTTGAGCCGTGCGGGCAGTGCGTGATGCCACGACGGGCCAGCGGGCCGTGCTGGCCTTCACCAGTACCCCGGCCCAAGGCGCACTGAATCCCCAACTCTCAAAATTATGGGTATCCGGTACGATATAGTCAGCCAATGCCGTGGTTTCATTCATAAAAGCATCAATGGCAATAAATAGCGGCAATTGACGTGGATCTTGTAGTTTCGCCTCAATCAAGTTGCGCAGCCCCGCGACCCCGTACAGCGGATTAGTCATATGGCTAATCCATGCCTTAAGCGGATAGGGATAACCCGCCAGTGCCGGTGCCAATTGTTCGGTCAATTGCCCGCCGACAAAGGGATACCACGGACCACGGGCTGGATAGCCAGGCTGGCCCTGTTGAATCTTTTGCTGATACTCTTGCGATTGTTCATAGCATTGCTTGCCGCGCGATAGTGGCAACCCTTTTGGTTTGATCATTCCAGCAAAAGTAGCTAACTGATAGCGAGGACCATCAGCAAAACCATCAAACTTGCCACCCCCTACCGAAACCCCACCCTTGAGATTCAGGTTACCAATCATGGCATTGAGCATCATTACCGCCCAAGTGGTATAAAAACCGTTGCCACCCATCATGCCACCATGGGAGATAACGGCCGCCTGGCGCTGATAAGCGGTGAATTCTTTTGCTAAACCGATAATTGTCTCTACCGGGACGCCACATTGCTGGCTGTATTCTGCCAGAGTAAAACGCGCTGCCGCTTGCCGCAAACACGCCATACCTGATTGCACTTGTACAATTTGGCCATCATGTAAGGTGACCTCACGTGTGACGAATAATTCAGCGTGTAATGCCGGTGCAGCAGGCTGCAATGCGCCGTCTGCCCCTTGCACTAAGACTGGGCTCTCTTCACCTTCAGCCACTGACTCACCACTTAGCTGGCTGACACGGAGGAACTGGCCTGCCAGTGGATGAGTGGCGGTTGTAATCACCAGATGGCTGGCATTGGTCCAACTGCGTTCACCCGCCGCCTGCATGGCGACGTCACCGGGAACAGATAAGTAAGCGTGGTTAAAACGGTTCTGTTCGATAATCCAACGGATCATCGCCATTACCAACGCAGCATCTGTGCCTGGCAACACCGGAACCCAACGGTTATGCTGATTAGCCAATGTGGTGGTCAGTGGCAGCGCGGGAGCGACCACCACATAGTTGAAATCATCACGCTGGCGAGCATTGGCTAACTGACGCCCTTGTCGCTTAAACGGGTTGCCAGATTGCGCGGGTGAGGTACCCAGAAATAGGGCAAAACGAACGTTATCCCAATCCGGCTTCACATGGGCATTTTTGTCTAAATCCCCCATCAACGCACCCGAACCGGCACGATACGCCAAGCCGCAATACGCCCCGTGACTACCGAGATTTTTAGTGCCGAATGCTTGACTAGCAAAGCGCCGGATAAAAGCATCGCGCCCATCATCACCGGCGTTAGTCACGAGCAATTGATTAGCTTTCGACCCTAGTGAGGGCTGCTGAGTATCGATGGGGGTAATCAGGTCACGGATAGCCCGTAGCCCCTCAACCGGCCCTTCACCAAATAAATCACCACCGTCGGTCACTTCCGTCACCAGTTGCTCAAAGCTGATACGCTGCCATTTACCACTGCCCCGTGGCCCGACACGTTTCATCGGTTCGGTAATACGATAGGGGCTATCGACCCCCTCTAATAGCGTCGCGCCGCGCGCACAGGCCGTTGAACGCCCCGCCATGCCTGACTCTCCCCCCAAACGTTGCAGCGCTTCACTCAGCGGTAATTGATACGGAAAATGGTGGTCATGAGACAACGGGTGATAGGGGTTACCGGCGATGCGCAGGATTTGATTGTGCTGGGTATCGACTCGCACCCGCAGGCCACACAAGGTCCAACAACCAAAACATTGCGTCATTGAAACCGCTTGTTGTGGATTGGCCTGCCACTGCTGCCCGATACGCCCTTCTGGCGCTAATGCATTGGCACTAACAGGATCGAGCGTAAGCTTTCCGGCACTGCCATCAATCAGGCCAGCCAATGTTTTGCGTGCCACAGCATGATAACTGGCAGCAAATGCAACCACTCCGCCCAAGGCTAAACTGCCTTTTAACCATTGACGCCGTGTAGACTTAGCCATGATGCATTTCTCCTTCCACTGTTTTCTCGCCAGAGACTGTTTTTTCACTTGAGACTATTTTTTCACTTGAGACTATCTTTTCACTTGAGAATTGTTGTTCAAGCCATCTGACACCTTCGCGGGTAGCAATAATCACCGCGACCCATAACCCGAACGTACCTATAACCGCCAACAATCCTTCACTGCCTAGCGGCAACGAATAGGGATTGGCTAACACGTTGTATTTGGGCAACGTTTGAGTGTGCATCAGCAATAACCAGCGCACCGACCAACACAATGTCAGCGCAGCCAGTACCTGAGCCACCACCACCCCGCTTGATAACGTTTTTTTCCAATTGACTAGCGCCATTGCCAAAAGCAATAGCCACAACACAACAGGGAATGCAGCCAAAGCCTGCGCGCCCGCAGCCCAATGGCGCAACGCTTGTGCCGAGGCATTATCACCACTGACCCACAGCACAGTAACCAACGCCAACAGCACTAAATTGATGAATTGCCAGCGTGCCAGTGCCGCCTGATACTGTGGTTCACGCCACAACCAGGTAGCCAGTAAGGGGGGTATCGTCTGCCAGGCGGTCAGGAAGATAAACAGCGGCAACCATAGGCTAAACCACACAGGCTGAGCACGGAGGATTGACACCTCGCGGCCGGTGTAGAGCAAAATACTGACAGCAGAAAACCCACACAGCAATGCTAAACCAGTCAATACTCGGTCCAGTGGTTTTGCCCGTAATCGGCTGTAGGTCAGTGCCAGAAAATAGAACAGCACCAGTAGGGTAAATAGCGGTAAGAAGAGCGAACCCCATGACATCCACGACCACGGCGTAAAGTGGGCATAGAAGTGCCAGACGCGGGCCGGTTGATGAAGGTCGGCATTGAGCGCCAATGGCGCTACCACCACCGCCGTCACTGCCAACATCAGTGCGGCAAACTCCAGTGGGTTCTGCTGGTGGCGAGAGGACACCCGTTGCCAGCAGGCAAACAACACCCCGCTACAGGCCAGCCCGATAAAAAAGAAATACTGCACCGCCCAAGGTAACCAGGCGATATCTTGCGGACGAGCTAAAATTTCACGGATCATGGGTGAACCTCCTGCCAGAGTGCGGGTTGGCCTTGCAATGGTCGGGTAAAAACCTCATTCAGCCCGAGGTAAAACACCTGAGGGTGAGTACCTTGCTCCGGTTTCAACACCTTGATGTCCGACGCATGCTCAAGCAGCATTTTGCGCAATGTACTGTTGTTATCACGTAAATCGCCGATAATCCGCGCCCCGCCAACACAAGATTCCACACAAGCAGGCAGTAGCCCGACATCCAGACGATGGACACAAAAAGTACATTTATCCGCAGTTTGGGTACTGTGATTGATAAAACGGGCTTCATACGGGCAAGCCTGAACACAATACGCGCAACCGACACAACGGGTATTATCGACAACCACAATGCCATCCTGACGCTGATAAGTGGCTTGTACAGGGCAAACGGGCACGCAAGGCGGGTTATCGCAGTGGTTACACAGCCGGGGGAGCAGTACATTGGTGACACTTTCTGCCCCAGACAGGGCAATTTGATACTGATTGACTGTGGTACGAAACTGGCCTTGTGGCAGTTGGTTTTCAATCGCACAACTGACGGTACATGCCTGGCAACCAATACAGCGGCGCAAATCAATCAGCATGGCGTAACGCCGTTTGATATCACCTTGTTGGCGTGCCGGTTCCATCTGCCAGCCGGCATCCGCCAATGGCACCAATGCTGCGCCAGCAGTTAACACGCCGATCCGTTGTAGAAATGCTCTTTTCCCTTGATCCATTTTTTGCCTCATCATGCTCTGTGCAAACAGTTTGTTCAGCCGGGTGCCTGCCCAGATAATTAACTGAAATAAAATTATTGAGTTGGAATCTATTCGTAGTGAGATTTTTCTTGATGAAGGGAGTGTAGAAATCACACCGCAGAAACCCTATTGTGGTTTTCCACATTCCCTTTAGCGACTTGATCCAGGACAATTGGGCACCGCGATCGGGATCATAAAAAGGACAATGCATGTACTTCAGAGTACTGGTGCTACTGCTGTATTTATGTGTTTCAGAGGTTCATGCCAGAGACTGGACTATCGGTGTGCTGGCCTTGCGCGGCGATGCCCAAGCGCAAACCCATTGGCAACCGTTGGCCGATCGCCTTAATCAGCACTTAGCGGGGCAGCACTTTCAGTTATTACCCTTGGATTTAAATGCGATGAAAAGTGCCGTGGAGCAGAACCGAATTGATTTTCTACTGACCAATCCGGCGCAATATGTGCAAATTGATAACCACTACCCTCTGCGTTGGCTGGTTTCTTTGCGTTCCAGCCATGAGCCGGACAGCATCAGTCGCAATGTGATCGGCAGTGTTATTCTGGTGCGTGCTGACAGTGATATCCATAATCCCCAAGGGTTGATCGGCAAACGCGTGGGGGCCGTCTCTCCTCATGCCTTTGGCGGTTACTTACTGGGATACAAAGCGCTACGGGATACAGGGCTGCAACCTGAACAGGATTTTCAATTGCATTTTTCTGGCTTCCCCGTAGATGCGCTAATCTATCTGCTGCGAGATCGCGCTATCTCCGCCGCTATCGTGCCCACTTGCCTGCTGGAGGATATGCAGCAGGAAGGATTAGTACGTGTCGCAGACTTTAAGCCGCTATTGGCAAAGAAAACCGCCATTCCATGTCTGAGCAGCACCGAGTTATATCCGAATTGGTCGTTTGCGGCCTTATCCCAAGTGCCGGATGAGTTAGCCGATAATGTTACGCGGATTTTGCTCAGCCCCGATGATGGCAAAACGCCACAATGGGGTGCGCCCTCCTCCACCAGTCAGGTCGAAAGTTTGCTGCGTTCCGTTAATCAACATCCCCAGCAGCCGCAGTTCTGGCAACAGATCCTTGCTTGGGCGCAACAGCATCGGTTGTTAATTGCCGCCATTGCGGTGATTCTGTTATTGCTCGCCGCCAATCATATCTGGGTAGCTTTTCTGGTACGCCGCCGCAGCCAGCAGTTGGAGCAACTTCACCAACAACTTAGGGTCAGGGAAAGTGCGTTGGAACAAGCTCAGCGCCTGAGTATTCTTGGTGAGATGGCATCGGGGTTTGCCCATGAACTGAATCAGCCGCTCAGCGCTATTCAGCATTATGCCGATGGCTGCGCTATTCGCCTGCAACGAGAGCAGGCTGATCACCCATTGCTGCCCATTTTGAATCAAATCAGCCATCAGGCTCGACGGGGAGCTGATACCATTGCTAACTTGCGGTTATGGGTGGGGAAACAGCCCACCGCACATAGCCCCGCCATCCGCCAACCACTGCCTGCTTTGGTTGATCATCTCTGGCAGTTACTGGCAGCAACCAGACAGCCGCAACCTTGTGAACTGCACACCGATATCGAGGCATCATTAGCGCTACTTTTACCGCCCACGCTGCTCGATCAGGTATTGTGTAATCTGATCACAAACAGTTTGCAGGCTGGCGCCCGCCAGTTATGGTTCAGTGCTTATCAGCAAGCCGATGTGGCGACATTGATTTTGCAAGATGATGCCGGTGGCCTGACGGCCGCACAGCTCAATCAGCCCTTTACCCCGTTCCGATCCACCAAAAGTGATGGTCTCGGTCTCGGTCTGGTGATTTGCCAGCGATTGGTCAGTAGTCAGGGCGGGAGTCTGGCCCTGCTTAACCACATGGCCACCAATGGCAAGATCGGGCTACGTGTTACCCTGACACTGCCGCTTAACCCAAGCAAGGAGCTTACTTTTGTCACTGATTCATCTACTTGATGACGATATTGCCGTTACCGACGCTTGCCGTTTTTTGCTGGAAAGCCTGGGTTACAAAGTGAAAGTATGGCATGACGGTGAGTGTTTCCTGGCACAGGCTGATTTATATCAATCTGGTGTATTACTACTGGATATTCGTATGCCACTGCTGGATGGTACGCAAGTTTATACCCGGATGCGCCAGCGAGACAGCACGCTGGCCGTCATCTTCCTTACTGCCCATGGGGAAGTGCCGCAGGCGGTTGAGCAAATGAAACTGGGAGCAGTTGATTTCTTACAAAAACCGGTCGCGACTGCACCGTTGATTGCAGCCTTGCAACAGGGCTTGCAGCACACAGAGCGGCTGACAGCACAGCGACAGGTACAACTGCGTTATGCCTCGCTGACACCAAGAGAACAGATGATTGCACAATGGGTTATGCAGGGTTTGATTAATCGCGATATCGCCGATAAAGCCTGTGTATCCGTCAGAACAGTAGAAGTGCATCGGTCTAAAGTGATGGAAAAAATGGCAGTTAACAGTCTGGCGGAGTTAGTTAGCTTACTGAATCCAATCAAATAGATAAATTCAATTATGGTTAATTAACCATCAAATATGTGATTTAACGGCTGAAATCTTTAACAAAAAGACATAAAAATGATCTTTTGGTGCGGTCTTTTTTCCTGTAAGCCACTAAAAATGCCACAATAGACTACCTTAAATGACAGATGAATACGTTGGTATGGATGACCGGCAACTGCCTATTGAGGTTCGTTAAAGAACCACATGTCCGCTATCAAGAGTAAACAGTTAACTGTCTGGCTGAATGACAATAATGCTGAGAACAGATATGCAAGCTCCTTCTTTTGAACGCTCACTGCTACACCCTCGTTATTGGCTAACCTGGCTTGGCCTTGGCATCCTCTACTTGTTGGTGTTGCTCCCCTACCCGGTTATCTATGTCATGGGCACCAACCTTGGCCGCTTTTCGATGCGTTTTCTCAAGCGGCGTAAACGGATAACGCAACGTAATCTCGAATTGTGCTTTCCCGATATGCCGCAGGCTGAACGCGATGAACTGCTGGTTAAGAACTTTGAATCGGTAGGGATGGGGTTATTTGAAACGGGCATGGCTTGGTTTTGGCCGAATTGGCGCATTGAGCGTTGGTGTAGCGTTAGCGGGCTAGAGCACATTCAACAAGCGCGCGAGGAAGGCAAAGGGGTTTTGTTAATCGGCTTGCATTTTCTTACGCTGGAACTGGGTGCTCGCATCTTCGGTATCTACAATCCAGGCATCGGTGTCTATCGACCGCATGATAATAAAGCCATGGACTGGATGCAGACCTGGGGCCGGATGCGTTCAAATAAAGCCATGTTAGATCGCAAAGATCTGAAAGGAATGATCCGCAGCCTAAAGCAAGGCGAAATTATCTGGTATGCACCCGATCATGATTACGGCCCGCGCAGTAGCGTATTTGTGCCCTTGTTCGCCGTCGATCAAGCGGCAACTACCACCGGGACTTACCTGCTGGTACGCATGGGTAAACCGGCAATTATTCCTTTCACGCCGCGTCGTTTACCTAATGGCAAAGGTTATCAACTGCTGTTACAACCCGCAGTAGAGAACTTCCCGTTAGATAATGAAGTGGCAGCGGCTGCGTTTATGAATAAAGTGGTCGAAAAAGAGATTGCCCAAGCCACTGACCAATATATGTGGCTACACCGGCGTTTTAAGACCCGACCAGAAGGCGCACCTTCATTGTATGAATAGCATGACTTATTCATAAATAGAATATTACTAATGATAATGAGAATTAATTTATATCAATTTTTTTGATACACTTCGTCAGATTTATCCACTAGGCAAATAGGATTTATCTGACGATACTTAGCGTAATTAATCCTAGTTATTATCCGGTTATTTTCTTTTTTAATAAGGATATACACATGTTGGCAAGCCTAAATCTCTGGTTCACGCGGTTAACTAACCACCAAGATGGGGGCAAACTCTTATTGCGCCTTACATTTGGTATTTTGATGTTGTTCCATGGTGTGGCAAAAATTCAGCATGGCACCAGTTGGATTGCTGATTCTTTGCAAGCGCAGGGTATTCCTGGATTTGTGGCTTATGGCGTTTACATCGGTGAAATTGTTACGCCACTGCTGATTATTCTTGGCCTGTTTACCCGCCCTGCGGCATTCGTTTACGCCGTTAACCTGCTAGTGGCAGTATTAATGGTAGGTACCGCTAAATTCTTTACGCTGACTCAGGTCGGTGCCTGGGGTTTAGAGAACGAAGCCATGTATTTCCTGGGTGGCGTAGCCATCATGTTATTGGGCAGTGGCCGTTATTCCGTGACTAAAAATGAAGCTTACCGCTAAACACTGGCGCTAAATAGTGAGTGTAATACCAACCACTTCGCCTTTGGCGGGGTGGTTTTTCCTGTTTTCTGTGCCAATTGCCACATCGTGCTAATGCCGCAACCCCAGTGTTATTCCCCAATAGAATAACTATATCCATTCATTTCAGACCGCCTTTCCATTTTATAAAAACTAACATTTATCTCATTGATGTCACTGCACTATGAGCGCATACTTATCAGGCTAAGTATCTTCTTCTCGTGCTTTGCCGCCCCTCCAAACGCCCTACTGACGAATAAAGAGACGCAAAGCAATCACTTGCTTAATCGGTAATTTATGGCCTCAGCCCCACAACCTGTTAACTGGAAAAGAAACCTATTTGTCACCTGGTTAGGCTGTTTTCTAACGGGTGCTGCATTTAGTTTGATCATGCCATTCTTGCCATTGTATGTGGAAGAGTTAGGCGTGAGCGGTCACCAGTCATTGAATATGTGGTCCGGTCTGGTGTTCAGTATCACTTTTCTGTTTTCTGCCATTGCCGCCCCCTTCTGGGGGAGTCTTGCTGATCGCAAAGGCCGGAAAATCATGCTGTTACGCTCGGCGTTAGGCATGGGGATCGTGATGGTTTTAATGGGTATGGCGCAAAATATCTGGCAGTTCCTGGCACTACGTGCGCTGCTGGGGCTACTGGGGGGGTTTATCCCAAATGCCAATGCGCTGATCGCCACTCAAGTACCGCGCAACAAGAGTGGCTGGGCTTTGGGGACACTCTCAACCGGAGGGGTGAGCGGTGCATTAATCGGGCCACTGATCGGTGGGCTGTTAGCAGATAACTATGGCCTGAGACCGGTATTCTTTATTACTGCGGCGGTATTGTTACTCTGTTTTGCCCTGACCTGGTTGTATGTCAGAGAACAGTTTGCACCGGTGCTGAAAAAAGACATGCTCAACGGGCGACAAGTCTTTAACTCCCTGAAGAACCCGAAGCTCATCCTGAGCCTGTTTGTCACCACCATGATCATCCAGATTGCTACCGGTTCAATTGCACCGATCCTGACGTTGTATGTGCGCGAACTGGCCGGTGATATTCATAATTTGGCTTTCGTCAGTGGCATGATTGCATCGGTCCCAGGGGTTGCTGCATTGATGAGCGCGCCAAGATTAGGAAAACTGGGCGATAGAATCGGCCCAGAACGCATTCTGATTGCTATGCTGGCACTGTCAGTACTTATCCTGATCCCGATGGCTTTCGTACAGACCCCATTGCAATTGGGTATTTTGCGCTTCTTGCTGGGGGCAACAGATGGTGCATTGCTCCCTGCGGTACAAACGTTACTGATTTATAACTGCACCAATCAAGTCGCTGGGCGGATCTTCAGTTATAACCAATCGTTTCGTGATGTCGGCAATGTCAGCGGCCCACTACTCGGTGCTGCGGTCTCTGCCAGCTATGGTTTTCGCGCCGTATTCTGTGTGACTGCCTTAGTCGTGCTATTTAACGCCATCTATTCTTACTGGTGCTTGCAGCGCCAGCCCTTAAAAGCACGGCAACGTGAGGTGCAACAACAGCAAGATAGCTGAACCAATCACACCGCAGACGCCGCCCAAAACCGCGCAAGTTCTCGCGATAAAAGCGCAGATATCCCAGCTCTTTTTCAGCCAAAGCCCCCAAGAGATGTACTTACAAATAACCAACTAATGGCTAATCTGATGCCAAAGTGCAGTTTATTGTGTTTTTATTCATAAATTTTTCACTCTGCTGCCAACACACATAAGAAAAACACAACAATCCAACCCAACCCATTGATAAATAATATCAATAATAATAGTCATTCATGAAATTCAGTCTTGATTTTTTGTAGCGAAATAGCGCAAAAGCCAG
Source organism: Yersinia sp. FDAARGOS_228 (assembly GCF_002073315.2). Lineage (NCBI taxonomy): Bacteria > Pseudomonadati > Pseudomonadota > Gammaproteobacteria > Enterobacterales > Yersiniaceae > Yersinia > Yersinia sp. FDAARGOS_228. The sequence continues at coordinate 2,745,551 of NZ_CP020409.2, read as the reverse complement.
AAATATAACGCTAAGAAATGCGATGCGTGTCGACTTTTCATCTAAAAATACGATATAACCCCGATAGACCGCAAAAAATGACGTTATTATTGCGTTAAATACTACGCTAACGAGTGTTAACCCTGATAATCGGCCGCAGTGCCAAAGGGGGGAGCATTCGATGATGGTTTATTCGCCCGATTTTAACGGCGATTCTATGGGAAGACTTTATGCAAACCTCTGTTAACTCCGAAGGCGGCCGCACGTTCTTTGGCCATCCTTATCCACTTAGCGGCCTGTTTCTTTCTGAAATGTGGGAGCGTTTCTCGTTCTACGGCATCCGCCCACTGTTAATTCTGTTTATGGCGGCCACCGTTTTTGACGGCGGTATGGGCCTGCCCCGTGAGCAAGCCTCTGCTATCGTTGGGATTTTTGCCGGTAGCATGTATCTGGCAGCCTTACCCGGCGGCTGGCTGGCTGATAACTGGCTCGGTCAACAACGTGCTGTTTGGTATGGTTCTATCCTGATTGCACTGGGCCATCTATCAATTGCACTATCAGCGTTCTTCGGCAACAACCTGTTCTTTATCGGTTTAGTGTTTATCGTGCTGGGTACCGGTCTGTTCAAGACCTGCATCTCCGTCATGGTCGGCACACTGTATAAGCCAGGTGATGCCCGCCGCGACGGTGGTTTCTCACTGTTCTATATGGGTATCAATATGGGGTCATTTATCGCGCCGCTGCTTTCCGGTTGGTTGCTGCGATCCCATGGCTGGCACTGGGGTTTTGGTATCGGCGGTATTGGTATGCTGGTCGCACTGGTTATTTTCCGTGGTTTTGCTATCCCAGCGATGAAACGCTATGACGCAGAGGTTGGGCTAGACTCAAGCTGGAATAAACCGACCAATCAGCGTCAAGGGGTTGGCAAGTGGGTTGCAGGTATTATGGTGCTAGTGGCGGTGCTGATTACCCTGATATCACAAGGGGTTATCCCGATAAACCCAGTATTGATCGCCAGCTTATTGGTCTATGTTATTGCGGCCTCAGTAACACTCTATTTCGTTTATCTGTTTGCCTTTGCCAATATGAGCCGTAAAGATCGCGCTCGCCTATTGGTGTGCTTCATTCTGTTAGTGTCTGCGGCGTTCTTCTGGTCAGCCTTCGAGCAGAAACCAACCTCATTCAATCTGTTTGCCAATGATTACACTAACCGTATGTTTATGGGCTTTGAGATCCCAACGGTCTGGTTCCAGTCAATCAATGCGCTGTTTATTATTCTGTTGGCGCCGGTATTCAGTTGGGGCTGGCCTGCATTGGCGAAGAAGAAAATTCAACCCAGCAGTATCACCAAATTTGTCATTGGTATCTTATGCGCGGCGGCTGGTTTCGCCGTGATGATGTATGCCGCACAGCATGTGCTTAGCAGTGGTGGTGCCGGTGTTTCGCCGCTGTGGCTAGTAATGAGTATCTTGCTGCTGACGCTGGGTGAACTGTGCCTTAGCCCGATCGGTTTAGCGACCATGACCTTACTGGCACCAGACAGAATGCGCGGCCAGGTGATGGGCTTGTGGTTCTGCGCCAGTTCTCTGGGTAATCTGGCCGCAGGCCTGATTGGTGGACACGTTAAAGCGGACCAGCTTGATATGCTGCCGACGCTGTTCGCCCGTTGCTCAATAGCATTGGTTATCTGTGCGGCAGTGCTGATATTACTTATCGTGCCTATTCGCCGGCTGATGAATAATACTCAGGGCCAACAAGCGGCCTGATGCCTGTACTGCAACCCCTGCTCACGCAAACCCGCCTGGTGGCGGGTTTTGTTCTACAACTGCCATTCCTGTTGCTGTAACACCACACGATAACCATCGCTATCTTCGAACGTTTTGCCGCTGACATCCCAATAAGGATTATAAGACGTGACCTCGCGAAAACCTGCCGCCGCCATCTGCTGGCACTGCACAACCCATTGCGCTTCATCTGGTATATAAAATACTAATAAGTTGTCCTGCGTCGGTGCCGCCCCTACCCGAACACCACGATGATGAGTAAACTCTAAATGATAAGTGTGATGTGGATGTCCGAGAATAACACCGTCAAATCCCTGATGATCAGCAAAATGGCCCAGTTGGTTAAAGCCTAGCCCGCGGCAGTACATCTCACTGATTAACTTAAGATTATCTGTGGGTCTGGCAACACGCATTATCGAGGTTTTCGGTAATACTGACGGCGGTTTACTTACGTGGGTATCGGGTAACCTCACTGCTTTTGATGGCATCGACTCTCTCCTGATAACACATTTGAACCTAGAGATTAAACATGAAAATAAGACCTGCGCAACCTGCAGACTACCCGGCCATATTAGAGTTGCAGCGACAAAATACCCCAGAAAACTTAAGTCCAGAGCAGCGCCAGCAGGGTTTTATTGTGTCACAAATGGATGAAAAGCAACTGGATTCGATTAATCAGGATTTGGGGGTTCTGGTTGCAGTTGATGATGGGCTAATCGCCGGCTTTGTCTGTTTGGCCCACACGCATAAACAACCACGACCACCGGTGGTTGATGCCATGCTGGAAGCCATGAGCCATCAACAGTATCAAGGCCAGCCATTAGCACAATTACGGGTATTTCTGTACGGGCCGGTATGTATTGATAGCCGCTGGCGTGGCAACGGGGTATTGAGTCAACTGTTTGCCGCCGTTAAAAACCATACCCGCAATGACTTTGATGTGGGGGCTGCATTTGTTAACAACGACAATCCACACTCATTAGCAGCCCATGTCAAAGGGTTACATATGACGCCGATAACTGAATTCATTTGCCAGCAACAACACTACCAACTGCTGATTTTTGCTACCAGCGCATGATGTTACTCATAGGGGCCATGACGTGCATCAATTGGTAGCATGAAGGTATCAACGATCATTGATAGAGGAACGTCTATCACCGTGACATATTTCCATGGCCCCTCACGCATATCCCATTGCACGCCTGGATAGTATTGGTGCCCATGGCCCTGCCCCGGCACCGTACGGCTGATAATGCTGCCACAGCCGGATAACAGCATAATACCGATCCCCAGCATAACCATGCGGGCCATGCTAATAGCACGATAAGTCAGTTTAACGATAGCGGTCACACAGTTACTCTTCAGGTTCAGCGCGATGCACAGCTTATCATAACGCTACATAAACAACGGTTAGGGCTCAGTCTGGATAATGTTAAGAATAGAGGGTGTTAAAGCGCCATTCAGTATTAGCTAATACGTTATCACCTTTCAGACCGTGCTTATGGCAATAAAAAAACGGGCAATACATAATGTACGCCCGTTTTTACTCAATATTACCGTTACTTCATATCACGGTTACTTCGCTGCTGGAAACGCCTTCATATTATGCGCGAGTTGGCGATAATATCCGTTCCAAATCTGATACTGCTCCGGTTGCTGCCAGACTTGCTGGTGCAAACGCGAAATCAACACCGGATCGCTAAGTAATTCCAGACGCTGTAATTTAGCCAATTTATCTGGCCCGGCTTCCAACGCCAGTGCTAGCCGTTCGGCACGCACTTGCTCGATAATCGCGCGGGTATGATGGCGAGCTGTCGCCATCGCACTGGCCAGCGCGTTATACGATGGGTTCATCACCGCATGCAAGAAACCATTACTGAGCGCCCGCTGATGGTTAAGCTCCAGGTACTCTTCCGTTGCCAACAATTCCCGTGGCGGATTGTACTCTTCCGGGATCAGGAACAATTTAGCCCGCTTACTGGCCATCCCCAATGTCCGGCGGCTGGAAACCACCGAGACCACCGGTGACAGTATCAACGAAAATACAATCGGAGATAACCACCACAAGAAGCGCAGATCCAGCCAGGCCACGCCACCGGCCCAAACCAGCCCCAGTAACAATTGTGAACCGTGACGAACCATAGCTTCACTCCACGGCGTGGCATCATCATCACGTTGTGGTGAGTTCCACTGCACAGACCAACCGAGGAAGGCGCTAACCACAAACACGGTATGGAACAGCATACGCACCGGGGCCAGTAACACGGAGAACAACATTTCAGCCAGCATCGACAGCAATAGACGCAGCGCCCCACCGTACTCTTTCGCCCCTTTTGCCCAGATCAAAATAATACTGAGCAATTTTGGCAAGAACAGTAATACCAAGGTGGTGGAGAACAAACCAATTGCCAGTTCGGGCCGCCACTGGGGCCAGACCGGGAACAATTGGCGCGGTTGCAGGAAATACTGCGGTTCCATCAGGGTATGCACTGCCTGCAAAGCAGTACACAACACCAGGAACATAAACCACAACGGCGCAGACAGATATGACATCACCCCCGTGAGGAACACAGCCCGGTGAACCGGATGCATGCCCTTAACCAGGAACAACCTGAAATTCATCAGATTCCCATGACACCAACGGCGGTCTCGTTTTAGCTCATCCAACAAATTAGGTGGCAGCTCTTCATAACTACCCGGCAAATCATAGGCAATCCACACGCCCCAACCGGCACGGCGCATTAATGCCGCTTCCACAAAGTCATGCGACAGAATAGAGCCGGCGAACGAACCTTCACCAGGCAACGGTGCCAGTGCACAATGCTCGATAAAGGGCTTAACCCGAATAATCGCATTGTGACCCCAGTAATGGGACTCGCCTAACTGCCAGTAATGTAAACCAGCCGTAAACAGCGGACCATAGACCCGCGTGGCAAATTGCTGGATACGGGCATATAACGTGTCCATCCCTGAGGCTTTCGGCGCAGATTGAATAATCCCGGCATTTGGATTGGCTTCCATCAACCGCACCAATCCAGTCAAACACTCACCGCTCATCACGCTATCGGCATCCAGAATCACCATATAGCTGTACTGGCTGCCCCAACGGCGGCAGAAGTCATCGATATTACCGCTTTTGCGTTTAACCCGGCGGCGGCGGCGGCGGTAGAAGATGCGCCCATGCCCATCGACATCACGACACAGCTCCAGCCAGGCTTTCTGCTCTGCCACACAGATATCGGGGTCATAACTGTCACTCAGCACATAAATATCGAAGTGTTCGAGTTGACCCGTGGCAGCGACCGACTCATAAGTAGCACGTAACCCCGCAAATACCCGCTCTACGTCCTCATTACAAATTGGCATAATCAGCGCAGTCCGGTGAGCTGGATTTAGTGCCTCATCGCCTTTGATAGTAGAGGATATGCTGTATTTATCTTTACCAATCAGCAATTGCAGGAAGCCCATCAGCGCGGTCCAGAACCCAGCAGAGACCCAACAAAACAGCACGGCGAACAGAATCAAAATGCCGGTTTGTAGCAGGTAAGGCAGCAATTGCATTACCGAAACCTGCCAGTTTTGTTGCCAAATCTCGAAAGGATCGATTAACGCCCAGCCCTGGTAAGGCAGAATGGTCTTCATATAACTGGTCGCAATGGTGGTTTGCAACACAATCAGTATCAGCAAAATATAGCGGCGTAAGGAACCTACGCTGCGCCATTTCTTCTCGGCAAGAGCTTGTTCATGGGTTTGCGCCCGTGACACAGTGCTGCGCCCCAATAATGAATCCCAAAAACGCCCCACCGGATTGGTCCGCCATGCCTGCGGGGCCATACTGGTGCGTTTGATGGGCGGCATAGCACTAATGACCGTGCGCCCTTCGCAATCTGGCTCCAGTTGTTTCCCTCTCACCAAGGCATCCGGCCACGCCGCACGCAAACGCGCATTGACTGATGCCAACGCACTGTCTTCCTGGCTAAAAACCCCCTCTTGTGGCGCACTGGCCGCCAGTTGCTGATGTAAATGCGGCATCGCGTCAGGAGTGCTATCGAGTAATACATCTTCAGGTAGAGCATCACGCAGCGCCCCTTGCTGCTGAGCAGTCAGGGGCAAGTCCGCAATATAATCCTGTACAGGAGATTGATTTGACTTATTCATCGGCAGGTAGCTGATAGCTCCAGGTTTCAGTCAGGGTTTTATCACCGTTAACCAGCGCAGCGCGCATTTCTATCGGTTTTTTTGCGTCCTTAACTTTCAGCCGCAATGTTAAACGCCAGCCTTTAGTCACTGGGTTGTAGCGCACACTGTTTTCGATCAATTCACCGTTATCGTTGATACTGACCTGCGAAGCTAACGGTGTATTTTCATCAAGTGATTTCAGCACCGGACCGACAAAATCAACCAGGAACGCGACACTGCCATCAGGTTGACGAATCAGATTCGACTGTTTCACATCACCGGTTGAACGCAAGGTCTGTTTGACATAGGCCACGTCCGGCGAATGCAATTTCTCTTCATCGCGCGTGAAGTGCAGGCGGTAATTCAGATCGAGCGATGTTTTTGCATCTGGCAACACATCGGGTGTCCAGAAAGCCACGATATTATCGTTGGTTTCATCCGCAGTTGGGATCTCCACCAGCTCAATTTTACCTTTGCCCCAATCACCACGCGGCTCAACCCAGGCACTCGGACGCAAGTCGTAGCGATCGTCTAAATCCTCATACTGTGAGAATTCACGGCCCCGTTGTAGCAGACCAAATCCTTTAGGATTTTCAACCGTATAGGTACTGACCGACAGGTGTTTTGGATTATTCAGCGGTCGCCAAATCCATTCACCATTACCAGCATGAATAGAAAGACCATTGGAATCATGCAATCCAGGACGATAGTTCAACACCCCTGACGGCTGGCTTGGCCCAAACAGGAACATACTGGTTAATGGTGCAATTCCCAGCGTCTCAACCTTGTCGCGCAGGAAGACTTTGGCCTGTACATCAATAGTGGTGTCGCGCCCCGGATAAATGACAAAACGGTAAGCACCGGTGGCACGAGGAGAATCCAGCAAAGCATAGATAACCAGATGCTTGTCATTGGGTTTAGGCCGCTCAATCCAGAACTCGCGAAAACGCGGGAACTCCTCGCCAGAGGCCAATGCCGTATCAATTGCCAGCCCGCGCGCGGAAAGGCCGTAAACCTGACCTTTACCAATCACACGGAAATAGCTGGCACCGAGCATACTCACGATTTCGTCTTTCTTATCCGCTTTATTGATCGGATAAAGCACTTTAAAACCAGCAAAACCTAAGTTTTTCACTGATTCAGCATCATGCTTGACCGAACCAAAATTAAAATAATCCGGGCTATAACTGATAGGTTTTACACTGGTGGCAGTGACCTCGTTAATCTGCACCGGCGTGTCGAAATACATACCCTGATGATAAAATTCTAACTTAAAGGGCGTATCCAGTTTGCTCCAATACGATTTGTCATGGTTAAACTGAATCTGCTGATAATCAGCAAATTTCATGTCACGAAATTGCGATGGAAGATTGCTTTTTGGTGCCTCGAAGCTTTTACCTGCCAATGTCTGTGCCTGTTTAGCCACATCATCTAACGAGAAAGCCATTGCCTGAGAAGTGAATAATGACAGCAAGAGAGTGACCCCCAGCCATCTAACGCTGTTCGCGCGTGACCCTTTAGACATTCTATTAATGTTTGACAAAATATTAACTCGCACATCTCCCCCTGTTCGGGTGCTTAAATCATAACAGCCAAATTATTGACGATTTATTCCGCATACCGTGCTGATAAACTCAGGTTAGCGTAAACGCCTGAGTTATGCTGACGATTGACGGTTTAAACCGGTGGCTAAGCCACCAGACTATCTTGCCTGGCTAAAATACGCTATGGAAAATTATTAACCCTTATAGTAGTGTTTCTCGCCTTAGTGATCCATTGAATAACGTATATTGTTATCAATAAACGTTTACTATAAAAACAACTCCATGGGTAGAACCGGCGCGTTATTCTAATTTCGATAACAAATAGTGAATAAGTATGAAAAAAAATACTAACCAACGGGAGTACTTTCTAGACGCTATCCGCGCCTATTTGATGTTACTCGGCATTCCTTTTCATCTTTCTCTTATATACTCCAGTCATCATTGGGCGGTGAACAGTACGCATCCTTCACAAGTATTTACCTTGCTAAATGATTTCATTCACGCCTTTCGCATGCAGGTATTCTTTGTTATTTCCGGTTATTTTTCATTCATGTTATATCAGCGCTATGAGCGCCAGCGCTGGCTTAAGGTCCGCCTGGAGCGGGTGGTTATTCCTTTACTGGCGGCCATCCCATTAATAACATTGCCACAATTTTATCTACTCAAAAATTATACTGCTAAATTACAAGATTGGAATTCATTTACAATTTATCAAAAAATAAATATTGCTATTTGGGAAGTTGTTTCACACTTATGGTTTTTGTTAACTCTCGCGCTGCTGACGACACTCTGTTTTTATCTATTCAAGGAAATCAAGAATAACTCACAGTCAGTTCCCCGGTTGATAAAAGGAATGAATAATATAGGAAAAGTCTCACTATCCTTGTTTGGCTTTGTATTAATCTACGCAATTATTCGTAGAATAATATTTCTCCTTAACCCTGAAATACTCTTTAATAGCATCTTCAATTTCTTCGTTATGGAGACGTTGTTTTATCTGCCGTTCTTTCTATTGGGCGCTTACAGCTTTATCTATCCGCCACTTAAACAGGTATTTCTTACCTTTTCACCCGGTGCATTTTTAGCCTCCGTGCTATTATTTATCGCATATGTAGTAAACCAACATATTAATACTGCTGCATTTTTTTCCTTTGAATTGGATCTTATCATCAAGGCATTGATGGGGGTCACCATGATCAATGTGGTCTACTCGCTTGGGCATCGGTTACTCAATTATCCCTCATCACGTATCACCTATCTGGTTAATGCCTCACTTTTCATCTATCTGGTGCATCATCCGCTGACCTTAATTTATGGTGCATTCATTACGCCGCAAATTGACAACAATGCCCTTGGTTTCGTGTTGGGTATGGCATTTGTTTGCTTGATTTCATTTATGTTGTATGAGGTTCATCGTCGAATTCCGCTGCTGAAATTCTTATTTTCTGGTAAACCACAGCAGCAAACAGTGCAATCAAATTATTACTCAAGCGAATAATGTTATTGCTAAGCGATATGAATATCGACATACCGCTTAAGCGATAAAACGGCTACACTGTGAAACCATCATGTAGATGGCGGGATGGCTAATGCCTCACTGCGTGCTCTGCTTTCAGAGCAACTATCCTGTTGATTCCTTATCAGGATTTGTTTCACTTGCAGTGACAACAAAAAGAGGAATTGTGATGAAAAAGCAAGAATCTACTGAGAATAATCCCACGTCGGATGCTGCCGCAGTCACCGAGTTTGCTACCTTGTTTGCTTTGGTTAGCCGCCTGAGCGGAGCACTGGACAGCGCGATCACCGGAAAAGATCGCAGCGTATTAATTAATGAGCTTTCACAGTTTTCTGTCGATAATCTTCCTGAACAGGAAAAAGCACCGACAGCAGAAGCGCTGAGAAGGGCTCTGGCAGCACTTAACCGCGATTAGTTTTACGAACCAACGCTCACCCTTGATTCCCCTCTGGGCAATTAAAGGTGAGCGACCTATCTTTTATCCTCATGATTTTAATCGCTATATAGGCGCAATATCCTTGGTGCGTAGCGCAACTGCAAACATCCACATCCCGATAAACTTACACAAATCAATGATTCAAGTGAGTAAATGCCACCAAGCCATGGTTCAAAAGAAATACCGATTTAACACCTTGAATTAGGTCATCTCTTCGCATCAGATGAGACAAATCTGTGTATAATAATTTTATTATAACCTTGGCTTGTTATTCCTTTATTTTCGCATTAAATCAGGAGACCTCCCACCTTGGATGCCATCGCAATTAACAGCCTTTTTTTGATCGGTGCAGTGCTGGTGGGAGCCAGTATTTTACTCAGTTCATTATCTTCCCGGCTTGGCATCCCAATTTTGGTTATCTTTCTAGCCATAGGTATGTTGGCAGGCACAGACGGTATTGGTGGGATTGCTTTCGATAACTACCCGGCGGCGTATCTGGTCAGTAACCTGGCGTTAGCCGTGATCCTGCTAGACGGCGGGATGCGCACCCGAGCCTCATCGTTCCGCGTTGCTTTGTGGCCTGCGCTCTCTTTGGCAACCGTCGGCGTCGTAATCACCGCGGGCCTGACAGGCATGGCCGCCGCCTGGTTGTTTGATTTAGATATTATTCAGGGGTTGCTCATTGGCGCAATTATCGGCTCAACCGATGCCGCCGCGGTATTCTCTCTGCTCGGCGGCAAAGGTCTAAACGAACGCGTCAGTGCCACGTTGGAGATCGAATCAGGTAGCAATGACCCCATGGCGGTGTTTTTGACTGTTACCTTGATTGCCATGATCTCCGCAGGCGAAACGGGTCTCAGTTGGATGTTCCTGGTGCATTTGATTCAACAGTTTGGTCTGGGAATTATCATCGGATTAGGCGGTGGCAGTTTACTGCTGCTGCTCATTAACCGAATAGAACTGGCGAATGGTTTATATCCCTTGCTCGCAGTCAGTGGTGGGATTCTGGTTTTCTCATTGGCAACAGCCATGAACGGAAGCGGTATTCTGGCTGTTTATCTCTGCGGGTTGTTACTGGGTAACCGCCCTATCCGTAACCGATCCGGCATATTACAAACTTTCGATGGACTGGCGTGGCTAAGCCAAATTGGGATGTTCCTGGTATTGGGCCTGTTACTCAATCCAAGTGATCTGTTGCCGATAGCGATTCCGGCCCTGCTCCTCTCATTGTGGATGATTTTGTTCGCTCGGCCGCTGTCGGTGTTCATTGGTTTACTGCCATTTCCAAGCTTTAATCTGCGTGAACGCATCTTTATTTCCTGGGTGGGTTTACGCGGTGCGGTGCCGGTTATTCTGGCCGTGTTCCCGATGATGGCGGGCATTCCCAATGCGAACCTATTTTTCAATGTAGCCTTTTTTGTTGTGTTGGTATCACTGCTGCTACAAGGCACCAGCCTGTCATTTGCCGCACGTAAAACCAAACTGGTGGTTCCCCCTGCATTGGCACCGGTTTCGCGCATTGGTTTAGATATTGATATGAACAACCAGTGGGAGCAGTTCATTTACCAGTTGAGTTGTGATAAGTGGTGTATCGGTGCCGCGCTGCGTGATTTAAAAATGCCGAAAGGAACGCGTATTGCAGCATTATTTCGTGGGAAAGACCTATTGCACCCTACTGGTAGTACCCGTCTAAAAGAAGGTGATATCTTGTGTGTTATCGGTCAGGAGCATGACTTGCCCGCGTTAGGGAAACTGTTTAGCCAGTCCCCTAATATCCAACTGGACGAACGCTTCTTTGGTGACTTTATCCTGGATGCGGATGCCAAGCTCCACGATATCTCTCAGATTTATGGTCTTAATCTGGAACCCGGTATCGACAAACAGCAAACATTGGGTCAGTTCGTGCTCTACTTATTTGGTGGGGAGCCGGTTATCGGCGATCAGATTGAGTGGGATGGCTTGACCTGGACGATTGCCGAAATGGAGTCAGATCGGGTAAGTCGGGTCGGGGTTAAAATTGTTACCAATAAAGCCTAATGTTGCTATGGGTGAGGATGATACCGTATAGCGGGAACGCAATGGAATTGTCTATTTATAACCATCTGATAGTATAAATTTTATGAACCTAGCGCCTTCTGATTGGGATAACCAGCGTACATTTTTGGCCGTTATGCGTGAAGGCAGTTTATCTGCCGCGGCACGGAGCCTGAATGTTTCGCAACCGACAACCCGCCGACACATTGAGTCGTTGGAACAAAGTCTTGGGCAAAAATTGTTTATTCGCACGCCCAGCGGATTAATCCCAACAGAAACAGCTCAAATCCTATTGCCCCATGTAGTGGAAATGGCCGCCGCTGCCGAAGCCTTAGTGCGAGCCGCCTCTGCCAATATTGGATCAGCCAAAGGCACTGTGCGCATTGCCACCAGCGAGTTACTTGGTGTTGAGATCCTGCCACAACGCTTGGAGCCTCTGCGCCTGCACTATCCTGACCTGCTATTGGAATTAAGTCTAAGCAGCAAAATAGAAGGATTACCCGGCCTGGAGGCCGATATTGCAATACGAACCTTACGGCCTAAAGCATTGCCAGTTAGTGCACAAAGAGCCGGTTATTGCGAGGTCGGGTTATATGCCACTGAAGATTACCTTACGCGCTATGGAATACCGCACAGCATCGGGGCATTAGCACTTCACGCGTTGATCGGCCCTGATCGTAATCCCCATGATATCGAGGTTTTTTGTGAGCAGGGAATGGATTTTGCACCGCATCAATACCGCTTACGCACTGACAGCCATTTGGCCCAATTGGCGGCAATACGCAGCGGTTTGGGTATCGGTGCCTGCCATGAACCCATAGCGCGTCAATCTGGGTTGGTGCGGGTGTTAGCACAAGAATTCTCGTATCCATTGGAATTTTGGGTAGTGATGCATGAAGATTTGCGCAATATCCCGGAAGTTCGCGTCGTGTTCGATCATTTACTCAATACACTGCGCCAATATCTGGCTGAGTAATGTCTCCCGTTCTGATCAGCCACGTGGTTATATTAGCCATAATCTTTAATGTCCGATTAGGGCTAATACATCCCTCATATTAATAACTTTGCTTTATTGTCGCTTTACTCTGCTTTATCCGATTAACCAGGATGATCCCAACGCAAACCAATACCAACGCGAGGGCATTTTTCCATTCTAAAATACTCTCATTGAGGAAAATGGCGGAAAGAACCGCACCTGAGACTGGGATAAGAAAATTGAACGGGGCAACCATACCGACCCGATTATATTTGAGTAACAAGCTCCAGAGTGCAAAAGCGGCCGATGACAGCAGCACTAAGTAGGCTAATAACAATAAGGCCCGCCAGCCAATATCACTCAAATTGCCACCAAATAGATAACCACCAAGCGTCAGCACTAAACCACCGATGGCAAGTTGGTAACCTGTCATCACCGTGGTATCCATGGTTTGCGAAATACGCTTACCATAAATACTGGCAGCAGAAAGGATGAACGCCGCCAGTACCACACTCCCCTCACCTATCAGTGAAAAATTAAAATCCATCAAGTCGGAGCCAAAATTCACCACCATCACGCCAGCGAATCCCAGTGTGCAGCCAATAATTTTATTAAATGATAACCGATCATTTTTATAAATATAATGCGCCAATATGACACTGAAAAATGTCCCTGTCGCATTCATGATTGAGCCTTTCACCCCAGTGGTATATGCCAGCCCGATGTAGAAAAAAACATACTGTAATGTCGTCTGTGTGAGCCCTAAAATGACAATCTGCCTATATTGGCCCTTTTTAAGGCGGCCAATAGCTTTTCCGCTGGCAATAGCAAAAATGAGTAAGACTAACCCAGCCAATAAAAAACGATAGCCAGCAAACACCATCTTGCTCGGAATATCATCTGGTGCGATATGAAACAGCGCATAGCCATTTTTAATCGCGGGGTAGGCACTGCCCCAAAGAAGGCAACAGAAGGTCGCCACGAGGAAGACAAATTTCTTATTGGTAAAAAGTGCAGGACTGCGGTCCACGTGAACATCCTTTTCAATCAAAAATGAAATGATGTTTCGTTATAACTATTTCCTACTGAAAAGTCCCGTCGGATGTCACTTTTCTCTTAAAAATATCTAGCTTGTGCCTTAGTATCACACCTATTGAACCTTGCCATCAAAAATGAATAACTTGCCTTTTTACTATTTGTAGAATAATTGTTCGGTGATGCTGACATTTGCCTGCTATTCATGGCGTTGCCTAACCTCGTTCAATGTTTGCACTAACGGACAGAGATCGTGTACGATGCTGGTTTGATTAAATAAACGTTGGTTTTCATTATGTTAAAACTATTTAACGTAAACTTTGACAGTATGCCTGAAAGAAAGTTAGACGAGATCTTCACGCTTAGAAAAATAACATTTAAAGATCGCTTAGATTGGAAAGTAACCTGTACTGATGGCAGAGAAAGCGACCAATATGACGATGAGAATACAAACTATATATTAGGAATAATAGAAGATACTATTGTTTGCAGTGTCAGATTTATTGAAATGAAATATCCCACAATGGTGACAGGACCATTCGCACCTTATTTTTCCGACATTGACTTACCTGTTGATGGTTTTATAGAATCCAGCCGTTTTTTTGTTGAAAAAAAATTAGCCAGAGACATGGTTGGCAATAATAGCCCTTTGAGCCTACTACTCTTCTTAGCAATGGTTAATTATGCCAGAAGCCGTAATTACAACGGTATACTGACGGTCGTCAGCCGGGGGATGTATATATTACTGAAGCGTTCCGGGTGGAATATTACCGTTTTAAACCAAGGTGAGTCAGAGAAAAACGAGGTTATTTATCTTTTGCATTTGGGTGTCGACATTGATAGCCAAAAACAATTAATAAAGAAGATACGCCGGACGCATCACGTTGAGTCTCATATACTTGAAACCTGGCCACTGGCCGTACCTGGTATAGTTAAATAGGTTTAATTAATTTTAATTCTATGCCAAGCCTTATCGCATGCTTGGCATTTAAAACACCGAGCTTTCTGACGACATTACCGATATGGAACTTAACTGTACTCCTTTTTATTCCTAATATTATGGAAACTTCTGAGTATGTTTTACCAACGCTAGCCCAATATAAAATTTCATTCTCTCTGGGAGAAAAAATTTCCCTCTCACCACCAATTCCATTCAACTCATTGTTTTTATTGTTATTTTTATGGTAAAGACCCAGCATTTTATCATGAGTCAGAATAAGCAACATTTGAATTTTTTCTTTGTTGGTCTCAATAGACTCATCAAACGAAATGCTGTCATCGCTTCCATTGGAAATGTTCAGCGTTGCCATATTATTATTGTTATCATGAAGGACAAATGTATAACCGTTAATAATATTATATTCTCTGGCAAGGTTAAACACGGCTGAGTCGGTTGATTTTATATTAATAACAGAATTATCGTCCCAGGCAAATGGAGCAACTTTATCTTTGGCCGTCAAAATGACTGGATCGATAAGGTGATAGTTGTTTCTTTTATATGTTTGTACCCAATCCATTGGGTAGTTTGAAATAATAGTCGGATGTAATGGTGTTTTCTTATTCATTACCAAATAAGAATATCGGAGGTCGCCATAAGCTTTTATTCTTCTTTGAATATAGTTCTTTATGTCTTCATTAATACTATCATTATCAAAATAATCAATTATCATAACAGACCAAATTTGCTATATGCACTGCGCAACAATACAATTTTATCACATTATTTTCAATAGAAATCAGTGTATAAGATAACCTTACAATGTTCTTAACACACCACTGGCTAGCATTATAATGAACAACAAACCTAGACTAAAGGATAGTTTAGCAAACTAGACTTAAGGTTAGCTATTATTATAGCCCTATGTTTATTAGACTGTTTTTGCTTTAAATAATTAGCTTTAAATATTATAGAACTACTATATTAGCGCACAGACGCTAAGAAAGTCAGTCCCAAAAGAATATATTTTCGCCAACACCAGGGGACTTTTAGTCCCGCAGATCTGTTTTACCCCGCCATCTGGATGCCTTTACATTCAGATGGCTGTAATCTCCTCGTCGCCTTTCTCAGCGTTTAAAAATCAAACAAATAATCAGCCCACTCGGCTAATACTTGCCCCTTGCGATGAATAAATGCCCCCAGACGCAGATAAACATTAACCATATTTATGTAATTTTGATAAACTTGACTTAAGTCATTTCACTAACTCAAATTAATCGTATGATTAATAAACGGTTATAATGTTTTCCCTGGTGTTGGCCGAATTGGCATCCCTTACCAAATGAGATTGGTAAGGGTTTTTTTTGTCTATCATTCAGGTGCGAGTGGTAAATTTAAGACGCCTGCTGCATCCCCGCCTCCCCCGAACTGGTGCAAGGGTACGAATAATCACCGCACGTTCAACCTACTCGACAAGGCGACTAACAATCGCAAAAAATACAGAAGAAGTTAGTCGCGATGCGATTATTAATGGCCTTTATACAAATTATATCCCAACTGCTGAGCCACCGATGCCACCATTTTTTGCCCACGGACGCTATTGCCTACTGGGTCAAGCGGTGGTGAAAATGCCGCAATGCCCATAACACCTGGCACTACCGCCAATATTCCACCACCGACACCGCTTTTCCCTGGTAACCCTACGGTATACGCCCAATCCCCCGAACTGCCGTACATCCCCTCCATGGTCATTTCAGCCAAAATAAACGGCGTATTTGAAGACGTTAGCACCTGCTTTTTGGTCACAGGATTGATGCCCCCTGCCGCAAAGGTTGCCCCCATCGTTGCCAGTTCAATGGTATTGAGTAATGTTGAGCACTGCCGGGTATAGACGTCACAGGCCTCCATGGGATCGCAATACATGGCCTGAGCCGAGTAAAGTAACCAGGCAATGGCCCGGTTGTGAAAATTGGTGGTTTGCTCTGAATGGTTAACTTCATCCGAAAGCGCAATGGGTGCCCCAGCTAACTGCTGTTGAATATCCAGAATACGCGCCCAGCGCTCTTCCCGACTGCTGGCCTTAATTGCACTGACCGTGGACATCGCCCCCGCATTCACCAGCGGTGATAATGGCTTACCGTTATGCAGTTCCAATGCCATCACAGAGTTAAAAGGTAAACCGGTGGGATCTGCACCTATCTTGTCTTGTACTGCCTGTGGGCCAATATCCTCTAACGCCAGAGCTAAAGAGCACACTTTCGAAATTGACTCCAGGGCAAAGCGGAAATCAGCATCACCTTGCGAAATAATATCGCCATCAACAGTGACAATGGCCACCGCAGCCAGTTGACTGGGAACGCTCGCCAGATAGGGAATATAGCTGGCATTCTCCCCTCCGGCGAGTGTGGAATAGCGCGAATAGACATCCTTAACGACTTGATTCAAACGAGCGAGGTCAATAGTCATAAGACTGACTCCAACACTTAATATTATTGAGCAGGGGGGCCGAAGCCACCCTGTATACAGAGAGGAAGGTTGCTAACTTTTTGGTGTACTCGCGCCCGGCGCTTTAATTGCTGCCGCAGCGGTAACATCACTGGTATGTGTCGCCGAGGTGGTCGGGATCCCTGGGTGACCATTTTCCGCTTGCCAGGTAAATGGTGCAAAGTCGCTATTTGCATCACGCCAGTGAGGTTTGCGGACGATATAAATCAAGAATGGCAATATGACAAAGAACAGCGTGGTCGCTATCAGAATACCGACATATTCTGTTGGGCTGCCCACCGAGATTTGGCTGGGTGGAATAAAACTGAATACGAAAGCCAGAATTGAACCAATAAGCCCCGCGCCACCGATGATCCACATACCTATCGCCCCACCGGGGATATGATACGGGCGTGGACGATTCGGTTGGCTGTAACGCAGATAGATAGCGGCGCTGAACATCAGCATGTACATGATGAGATACAAAATAACGGTCAGTTGACTCATTATTTGATACGCAGCCTGCACCGAAGGTAATACCACAAACAGTATCGCCAACAAGGAAACCAGCAGCGCCTGTAGCAGTAGAATATGGGTTGCCATACCATTCTTATTGGTGTGCTGCCACCAACGCGGCAGATAACCGGCTTTAGCCACAACCAATAAACCCGATGACGGCCCAGCAACCCAGGTAACAACACCGGCCAAGACCCCAATTGCCAAGGCAAAAGCAACCACCGGCCCCAACCATTCCAGATGAGCCCACTTGAACATATCGTCGTATGCCACCAACAGGCTTTGCGTCAGGCTAATATCAGATTGCGGAATGATAAAGGCAATCGCCAGCGTCCCTAGGACGAAAATAAGCACCGTCCCCACTGCTGATAACATAATGGCAATGGGGTAATTTCTATTGGGGTTATCGACGTCTTTAACATGGATGGCATTCATCTCCATCCCGGCGTAGAACAGGAAAATACTGGCGGCCAGCACCACGTTATCGAAGTTGGTAAAATCAGGGATCACCTGATCCCAGGCTAATTCTATTTGTGGTGTTCCGCCGCCAATTAAGTAAGCAAAACCCAGCACAATTAAAATAACCGCAGGGATAATAGTACCGATTATACCGCCCCATTTTGAAACCTTGGCGAAAGTCTCCACTCCTTTAAAGGCAATAAAGGTGGCTAGCCAATAAATAAATAGCACTATTCCTAATACAAAGAATTTATTGGCAGACAGGGCCTCGTCCCAGCGCTGTTCCGGGCCGATGAAAGCCAGCGATACTGCGGCAAAGGTCAGTGCAGTTGGGAACCACACTGTTACCTCAATCCACAGCATAAACATGGCAAGAAACGCTAAGCGTGGGCCGAATGCTTCGCCTACCCAGCGAAATACCCCCCCTTTTTCAGGCCAACCGGTGGCTAATTCCGCCGCCACCAGAGAGACAGGAATTAAGAAAAATACAGCGGCAAAGAGATAGTAGAAAATTGAGCTCAAGCCATATTCAGCTTCTGCGGGTAATCCCCTGAGGCTAACAACGGCCACGATATTCATAATGGCCAGTGTCGCGATACCCAGTTTTTTGACAGGAACTGCGGGTTTACCAGTACCGGAGTTATTATTTGACATAATTTATCCACCTTATTTACGGGTATGACGACCCGTAATACTTCAAGCCGCAGGTGTGTTGTCTGCTTTCGTTTCATCCCAAGAACGTAGTTACCGACGTTCCTGGGAATTCACTCAATTATCGCCTTCCTGCAACTCGAATTATTTGGGGTCTAAAGGTTTAGAATCAGAATAAAAACCGCCATCCCGTTTAGGTATGGTTAAAACTATTCTGACTCGCCTCGCCCCCAAGGGATGGATGCTCACTCAGGTATTTCAGTGAGGATTTAAAATCATCGATTAACAACCCTGCGAAATCCATCTCGAATCCGCGACGGCACATGATACGCATGACCACCACATCAGACATCTCCCCATTCAGGGCAAATGCCGGCACTTGCCAGCCACGTAACCTCAAGCGCTCAGAAAGGTCATACAAGGTATATCCCGCTTTCGCCCCTTCTTTGATACGGAAGCAAATGGCAGGAATGCCTTCATACGGGCTACCACTACAATAGAATTCATAAGGCCCCAGTGGAGCAATTTCTTTGGCCAGAAATTCTGCCACCTGATAACAAGCGCTTTGTACCTTGGTATAGCCTTCACGCCCCAAGCGTATGAATTCATAGTATTGGGAAATAACTTGCCCCGCCGGGCGCGAGAAGTTAATGGCAAAAGTGCCAACCTGACCGCCGAGGTAATCGACATTAAAGATCAACTCTTCAGGTAACGCCGCAGCGTCGCGCCAAATAACCCACCCACATCCTAAAGGTGCTAAGCCGAATTTATGCCCGGATGTGCTGATTGATTTAACCCGTGGCAAGCGGAAGTCCCATTCGATATCAGGTGCAACAAACGGCGCTAAAAAGCCCCCACTCGCCGCATCGATATGCATATCAATATCAAGGCCGGTATCCTGTTGCAGTTTATCCAGGGCGTCATGTAAGGGTTTTGGTAACTCATAGTTGCCGGTGTAAGTCACACCGAAAGTGGGGACGACACCGATGGTATTTTCATCGCATGCCTCGATCATCCGCTGTGGATCCATAAACAACTGCCCCGGAACCATAGGGATTTCACGTATTTCGACATCCCAATAACGGGCAAATTTATGCCAGCACACTTGTACCGGGCCACAGACAAAATTAGGCTTATTAGTGGGTTTACCCGCGGCTTCCATTTTTTTGCGCCAGCGCCACTTCATGGCCATGCCGCCGAGCATGCAAGCTTCTGAAGAACCGATGGTATTCGTCCCAACACCTTGCCCACCTTTTGGCGTAGGGGCATTCCACAAGTCGGCCATCATGTTGACACAGCGCATATCTATCGCGGCCGACTGCGGATATTCCTCTTTATCAATCCAGTTTTTATTTATCGAAAGGTCCATCAACTTGTGGACGTTATCGTCATCCCACGTCTGACAGAATGTGGCAAGGTTTTGTCGCGCATTACCATCAAGAAATAGCTCGTCACTAATAATTTGAAAAGCAATATCCTCACGCATTTCCTCTTTAGGGAACACTTTACTTTCAGAGATATTACGGATCGCTTGAGAACCAAAGCGAGAATCTAATAACGTTGAGCGATAATCATCTATCGTCTTTCTACTCATTTTCGACTCCTTCCTAATTGAGATAAACGTTCAATTAAAAACCAGCAAAATCAAGCAATTACATAATTTAAGATTATTATTGAATTTAGTGAACAACAAAGAAATACACATGGTCAGAACATTGTCATGATTTCACTTACTTATAAAAGTTAGCACTGGAAAAAAAATGTGCCATACAAAAATAGGTGTCTTATTAAAAATAACTGTTTACTGACGCTCACTGTGCGGCCTTTTATAAGCGCCGCACAGAACAACAGTAATAAGCCCCCAAAGTTAAAAAACGAAAACTGAAAAGATTAAAGGGCCCGCGAACACGCCATGAAAGCACCAGTACCCGCGCCTAAGGCGCGCAAGTAACCCGAATTGAGGTGAACGTAGTACCGATTGACGCCACCATCCGACTCACGGGACCAAAAGAAGAGGCTGCGCCAATTAGATGTAGAAAAATTCCCCACAGGCCCCCATTCATCCCAGAGTCGTCCATCTGCGGCACGAGTACCGTAGCCGTCTATTGCCGCATTTGTCATTTTTAGATAACTTGGCGTGGCGTACCCCTTTCCTAAACCAGCACAATAACTATCGACCCCCGCCGCATCATTCGTGTTACTGCCGTTATTGACGAACCAGGTTCCGATGGTGAACGCGTATGTCGCTTTAGAGCCGCCGCGTCCATCAGCAATACTGATGTTTACCGTTTGTTTGGATGTAGGTTCGCCGATTAGCGTGACCGTTCCCGTGGCATCTACTGAGACCCACGGTGCCAGCGGATCGCTGGTAAAGCGATAGTTGCTGTTGTCACTGGCACTGCTCCCGTTCATCCAAAATTGGAATGTGGCTCCCTTAAACCCGGTTTGTGGGAATCCTGAGTTCATGGCAAAGCTGGTGCCATTCACACTCACCACCGGAAGCGTTGCAGGCACCGCAACGGTGTAAGTTGCACTGTTAAAGGTGGCAGGGGTATTTTGTTTCGGGACCCCAGTGAGTGACGAAACCGTCACTGGTGCCTTAGCCGATACGGTCAGGCTTTTGCCCAGGAAAGACGTACTGAACGGAGCCGTTAGCTGCGCTTGCGTCAATGCCACATTATTGTATTTCCAGGTCCAGATAACCTCAGAAGTATTAATGGATGTACTTAATCCCGTGTCACCGTCCTTGTCCTGCAATTTCAGACTGGATGCTGAAACCAAAAAATCCGTGGGCTTCTGGAATAAAGATACCGTAGCATTGTTGGCCACTGCGGTGGTACCGTCTGGAAACATCACCAGCAACTGCCCTGTCGCTGTCGGTGCTGTGCCATTTATCGGCCCGGCGCTACGACTCAGTCTGGCCCATGCGGTTGACGTTACACTGCCTGCAATCAGCACCAGGCTGACCACCGAGACGGCAACCTTGCGCCCATATTGCCTTTGTCTGTTTGTCCGCCGGTGCTGCTGATCAGTGTCGGTGTGGTAGGTCTTGTTTCTTATCATTTTATCTTTCCCGGGCCGGTCTGAAATGTGCCAATAACAGTCGCTATCTGAGTGCCCGTATGTAGAGCAGACGTTCAGATAACCCCTGTCGTGTGTAAACGCCGCCGTTATCGATGAAAGCAGAGCCGCTGAAGCGGCCTGCCTGCGTACGAGTCATTCGGTCTTCTGATCTTGCTGAGGTAAAAAAACCGAATGACGTGGCGTCCCTGCCACGTCCTCTGCCGGTTATGGCTGCTTGTTGACGTAATCCACCGCCAGGTTGTAACCCTGCGCACCGGATGCCGCGCCGGTCAGTGGTGTCCCGTTCGGGGCCGTGTTCACCGGAACGGTGAAGTTGGCATCTTTCACTGAAGTAACAAAACCATTGGCTGGTGCAGGAACTGGAACCGTGTCAGCACTAGCGCCAACCAGTCTCCAGTTGTAGTTCACGTCAGGGGTCAAGTCAGTACGTGTCGCGGTATCATCACTGCTCCACAGTTTAAACACGTAGGTGGCACCCACATTCAGTTTGGTCGTAGAACCGATAAGGTTAGTGGTGAAGCCCGTATCACTGGCCAGGTAAATGGCTGGAACCACGTTATTACCCGGAATGACCGGACCTGGATCCGTCGGGTTCGGGTTCTCTGGGCTGGTCTCGGAGATATCACCAATAGTAATAGTTTGCCCTGGCATCGGGTCACCAGAGGCCGAGTATTCCTGCACAACCACCCGGATTTTTGTCGCACCCACTGCGGTGGACGGCATAACCATGACACTGGTCCCGGTACCGCCCACCGTCGCGGCTGGGGTGTTCACGGATGAAATATCGGTCCAGGCAGTCCCTTTAAAGTAAGACCAGGTGACGTGGGAGTTAGATGCATCACCATCGCCATCATCATCGGTATAGATGTAGCTCATGGTGATGGTATCGCCCGTAGACAGTTTGCCCGCCACCGCTTGCGCAGCCGACAACTTGACCGAGTGAGCGGTGCCCCCGACCACGGATTTCAGTATCGGTGGCATGCCCTGGATAGTCCCGGTGCCCGGCGTCATGATGGCGTAGGCGCTGGTCATCGTTAAACCAGCGACGGTAAGTGCCAGCGCCAGTTTTTTTAGCGTGAATTTTTTGTTTTCTTGCATCATATTGCCCTTAAATATCGAGAATGTGTCACTCTCTGGTGTGATTTCCATGTGCCAGTACGCTCAACATGACCCGTACCGTAGTACTGTTACTAATTGCCATTTATGCCTGTTTGCCGTCAGTTGAACTCCACTTTCAGACTGAAGCCTTGATCTCCGGGTGTAGCACCTGAGCTTGACGCGCTGTTCACCGGCACGGTGTAAGTGTCGGTAGTGGCCCCCGCTATCGCATGGCCCGATAACGTGACCGGCGTACTTTCCCCTGCGGCCGTAGCATTACTGCCGTCCAGTTGCCATTGCATATGGCTCACGGTCGCCGTTAGATCAGCCTCGCCCGCATCCCAGACCCCGTTACCGTTGGTGTCATCCCAGGCCCGGAAGACATAAGTCGCTCCCACCTTCGGATGGGCGGTAGTTGACCGCGAGTAATCAATTGCCCCACTGCCGGCAGCCGGATTGTCTGAGGCCAGGAATATCCCGCTACTGATACCGGTACCTGAGATGACCGGGCCGGGCGGCGTCACCGTACCGCCGCCGCCGCCCGCCCCTGTCAGGCTGGTATCCAGCACCAGAATCGATTGTGGCCCCCGCAGCGGAATACCCGTTTTGGATTGCTCCCAGAACTCCACCTTGATGGCCGAGGCGCCCAATGCACTGGCCGGGAGAACAATGGTCGAGGTGCCTGTACCGTTGTTGTCAGCCGCCACATTGGTCATCGTCGTTATCGGCACATCCACGCCATTACGGGTGTAATACCAGGCCACCGTAGACAGCGAATCATCCGCATCCCCCTCCGCATTGGTGTAGTGATAGGTCATCACTATCGTGTCTCCGGTAGACAACTCGCCGGGAGTAGCAAAAGTCCCGCTGAAATCCACCGAGTGGGGCTGGCCGTTGGATATCGCACTCAATACCGGCGCACTCCCCCAGACAGGTGACGTGGTCGGCGTGCTGCCCGCCCAAACCGGAGTGAATACACTGCCTATTATCCCCAGCGCCAGAACGGCCACGTTCCACTGCTGGCGTTTTCCCTTATTTATTGTCATAGTCATTGTTACCCTGTATTCGCTGATGAGCCTGCTTCGGCAAGTTAGTAGTTCACTTTCAACCCAAAGCCCTGATCACCACAGGCCACACCGCTGTTACTGCTGCCGTTAGGGCGCGGTGTAAAACTGTATCCCGTGGCCCCGGTATCAAAATTGTTCAGGGTGATGGCGCACCCCGCCGTATTGGCCCCATCCAGTGCCCAGTGCAAGCTGTCGGCTGGCAGCGTCGAGGTGATATCCACATTCGCCGCGTTGTACAATTTCACGGTATAGGTCACCCCGACCTGAGGGTGATTACCACTGACCAGCACATCCGTGCCCGCCGAGTCGACAATCTCCGCCCGCGCCACATTGTCGCGCCCCCCTGGATTACTGAAGGTCACAATCTGAACATTGCTGCGACCATAGTGATTAAAATCGGCCTGTAATGAGAACGTTCCCATTACGGTACTGACCAATTCCAGTACGTAATAGTTGACGCCATCACGCACCTCAACTTGCGTGTTCTTGAGGCGAATACAGGGTTCTGGATTACCGGAAGCATCGAGCGGACAGGCACTGCCCGTCACCAGAGGTACAGCGGCACCGGTCGCTTTGTCTGTCAGCAGCCAATGGGGTACCAGCCGGCTATCCGTTACTCCGATATCTGCCGGATTAACCAGATAACCGGCGACCTTAATCGCATCGCTGTCCCGCCCCGAGGCAGGAACATCAGCCGCACTTTCCAGCATCAGCCGCCCGGATCGTTGCTGACCTACCTTAATGTCAACAGGATTAGAGGTAGCCTGTCGGCCTTGCTCATCCACAATACTGATGGACAGGGTATACAGGTTGGTGGCTCCGGGTGCCGAGTCCCAGGCCGGTAGGGTAATTTGCCAGCCTTGCGGGTTAGTGGCTCCGGCGGTGGCCAGCAGACTCAACGGCACCGTGTCACCGTTCCAGGTCACACCAACGATTTTATATTTGCTACGCACCAGCGGTTGCATCAGGTAGATGTCACCCTCCAGTAACGTCATTGGCACCGCAGCCAGATCCAGCGCTAACGAGGCTTTCTCTTTATATTCCAGTACGATATCGTTATTACGGTCAACAAGGTCATACCGGCTGCCCTTCAGGCTGCGCATCGCCGCCACATTGGCCGGATCCAGTTGTTTATCCAGTGGAGTGCCAATCTGGTAACTGACGCGTAAACCCACCTCGGTATTGTTTTTCCCCTGCTGTCCCCGCTTATGAATGAGCTTCAGAGTGGCCAGCGGGAACGGAGTGTAATCCACCCCTACGGTCACCGCGCTCGGGTCTTTTTGCAGATTGTCCTTACCGAACAGTGCCACTTCATCACCGTAGTACTGCTCATAAACCACGGAGGCACCTAACTGTTGATAGGCAGGCAGATAGCCCTGAGCGCGCACATCAAAGCCACGTGCCGGGCGTTCCAGATAATCATCAAAGTCTTTGGAGTCTTTCCAGCCAGACAACGGATGATAGTAGTTGGTTGCCAGCTTGAGGTTATCAGCCCACCATTCAAGGCCCAGCCCCAATCGGCTGTGATTGCGACTGATATCCTGATCGAGGAAGGTGTTAGCACCCAACAGCCAGTCACCCTGATCAAAACGCACCCCGGCACCGAGATTGCCGATCATCCGGCCATCCTGACCATGAATACCCACTTGGGAAAAGGCCACCATGGCGTCATTCTCATACCAAGGCGAGAACAGTGAAAAAGAGCTCTTGCTAAGGCTACCCTTGTCGTCCACGGCTAAATTAACCTGTGCCTTGCCAAATTTGCCGAGCAGGTCTTGTGCCTGTTGCCGGAGTGGATCAACCGCCTGCGCCTTCGCCTGGCCCTTCGCCCACTGGGTAGCCTGATTTTTCATCTGGTCACCGGTCATCGTGTTCCAGTTCTGGGACCCAACTGCCTGCGCCACTGCGGCTATTTTCTGTTCATTTTCTTCTGTCATTGGTACTGGGGCATTACCCATCCCCATCTCTGGCAAATCACTGATAATGACTCTGACGCCGAGTGGCTCAGGCGGGAACAGCGGCGAATTGGCAGGCAGCAACAGACTTTCACCGGCATTCAGCTCATCACGGGTGTCCAGATTTCCGTTATTGAGCTTGCGCAGTTCACGTAAGTTCAGACCGTTTTGTAGCGCGATCTGATAAAGACTGGTACGACTGTCCACCTTATAAAGACGCGTGTCTGAGGACTTCGCATACCCTATTTCTGGGGTCAATCCGAAGGCAATAATCCCCCCCATAAGTGATGAGGCGATAATGGATAGTCTGACAGGTTCTTTCATTGATACATTCCCCAAGGGCAGCCATGCAGCCGGACCGTGTAAACTAAAATAAACAAGAGAAACTGCACTCCCCG
This sequence comes from Yersinia sp. FDAARGOS_228, assembly GCF_002073315.2. Lineage (NCBI taxonomy): Bacteria > Pseudomonadati > Pseudomonadota > Gammaproteobacteria > Enterobacterales > Yersiniaceae > Yersinia > Yersinia sp. FDAARGOS_228. Next base: position 2,719,419 of record NZ_CP020409.2, on the reverse strand, counting down.
ATAGCGGGAGTTATTGCTAATCTTTGCGTTATAATTCAACGTCCATCCGGCCGGTGTTCACCGAGAATAGCGGCCCTTTAATGTCACCGTGCACAGGGGTAATAACGTAACCTTCAATGCAGCAGCCCTGATTTCTGACCGTGTGAATAAACGTGTTCGACAACCCCAACTGCGACAATTTGCTATTCACCCCTTGCATGACCCGGCACAGCCGCGGATAAGACGGCACCAGCCCGGCATGCACCCAGACCGTGGTCAGTATCTTGTTATAGGTAGCCACCTTGCCGTTGGCATGCAGCAACAGGTACGCCAGTAACCGCATTTCTGTGGCACCCAGCCTCACGGTGTGGGCCTGGCTCTGGCGATCAACACCGTGAGTGAGGCGCTGCAAAACACGGTGGTGAACATTCACCAACACCTCCTCCCCCACCAGAAACCCACTAACCTCCGTATCTCTGCTCTTCATCATCGGGGGAGGTGGACTGACGGCACCGTCAGTTCGCATCCCCTTGCGAATATCAATAGACTTAAGGGAAAAGCGCCACATTACTGCGCACCTCCGACTTATTCATGGCGGACCGCTGCTGATCACTGGTGATTTTTTCATTCAATTTATTAGTGAAAATAACCGTCGACTTAAATAGGTATTTAGCCAGGATTTCTTCGGGCAAAATAAATATGCCCCACCGAAAATAATCTTCTATCATCGCTATCGTGCAATTAAACATATCGCCACCCAAGGAAATAACCCGTAAATTAATTAATCAAAGTAAATTTCACCATAGAAACCGAGGGATTAACCCCAGCCGTATTTAATGGATGAAATGAAGTTATTGACTTCACATCTGAAATAATAATCACCGCAAGGATAAATGAGCTATTAAGAACAAGAGTCAATAGATAGACCTGTTATTCCACGTTATTTTGCCTCCCTCATAAACGCTAAATCACACACCTAACTTGTAACGAATCGTACAAGAAAAAAAATATTTACAAAATAGCCTGAAATCATTTTTTAGTGCGCGAATTATGCGAATTAGCCGTTAACAGCACAAAATATCGAAATTAAAAACTAAATTATGATAAATTTAAAGACTAAAAATCTAGAAAGGAATAAGTGAGTGGGTGGCGTGGAAATTTAAATCTGTATGTTGATATTATTTTTTTATAATCAACAATAATAAAAAAATACCCATTGACAATATAACAAAATATATCATCATTAAATGTAATCGGAAGATTCATACAGAATATTACATTTTTAATGTGTAATTTTTTATTGACACAAATCATGATGACACTCGCGGTTAAATATTAACCAGGGATGTTAAAGCATACCCAATTTGCGCTCATCACTAAAATTGGATGCTGCCATAAAAAACATGACTACTTTTTGTTATTTTTAATACTCATGATGACTCCACTTACAATGGAAATAATAAAAATATTGTTAACGTGGTTGCGCCATAAAGATCCGATGAAATACTTTGGTTTGATGCAAAGTATTAGCGCAAAAATACTCACCATGTATCTGTTTCGAACGCTGCCAAAAGTGCAATATTTGGCAGCGCACGAGCAGTAGCACTAAAAAACGGAGGGAGGCTGACAGATACAAAGCCCCCCAATCCCCCAGTTGCTGGCTGACGCGCATCTGAAAATTGGAACGCTGACGCTCTAAAGCCCAGGGCACCTGACTGTCATTGAGTTCATACCCCAGATTGTTGAAATCCGAGAAACTATAATAGTGGCGGGTCGAATACCGGTAGGCCGCCAAATCCACAGCGGTGCCGGTGCTCAACAGGCTTTTGGCATAACGCAGCCGATAAGAGCGGCCTTGTTGCTGTTCATCTTGCCCCTGCAATCGGGCCGTGGGGTTGTTTTAACCACAGATAAATGCCCCCCCACTATTAAATAAAGGGAGCGTTAATACAGATAAATCAAATATAAATAACGATAATTAATTTATTATTGATATGTGCATACTGATTTAAATCGAGCGATTAAATATAGAATTCCCGCCCCCAAAAAACGCGGTTGTTTATCGGCAGAGGATAAAATCACTGTCGGTACCTCGGTCATACGGTCATACGGTCATACGGTCATACGGTCATAGAAAACTCTATTTTTACTGAATATCGGTATGCGGCGCTAATGCTGTTGCGCCCCTGAACAAAAAAAGATGAGATAAACCGGTATTGGCTACGACACCTTGGCTAAATCAGGATGACATAATGATAACAAGGTTTTAAAGAAAGTATATTCGAGCATTTATTTAGCTTAAATGTAGATTTTTATATTGCTATCATGGTTATTTTATTTTTTTACTCTGCAGACTTAGCTTTTACATGAGATAAACAGCACAAACACTCACTGAAATAATGGTGAAACACCGTAAAAAAGCGCTTTAATAGCATAATAAGGTCGGCACTGATTCAATATTCCCTTCACGCTTGATATGGCGTGGCGCGACCTCCGGCAAGGAAAAATTTACTGCACGGTGGAAAAACACGGCATCTTTTGTACCAAAGGCAGTGATGGTTACAGGGTTAATCAACTCACCGTTATTGGTGTAAATAGTTGCATGTCGCCAACAAAATATTATCAGCGGCTCGGAAATAGCTAGATTATTAGTGGAAGTTCACTCTTAACTGCCCCAAACGGGGAAAGTGTGCCCTAGGGGCAGCCGCAAGTGATGTTCAATACAACGTCACGCAGTAGCCTGGCCTCTACCGTGTAACTAACGTTCCCGCCGTCCCGGCAAGTACTGCATCAATATCTTTTAATCCGCCAATATGGGCTACTTTACCAGAACGGTTGACAAAGCGACTGACCGCCATGATTTTAGGTCCCATAGCACCGTCTGCCACGGCCATCGGTGCCAGTTCTTCCGTTGTTGCAGAGCGAATCGCACTTTGTTGTGGTGTTCCCCAATTTTGATAAATCGCATCTGCATCAGTGAGGACAACCAGATGATCAGCATTTAACACTTCCGCTAATAGCGCACATGATAAATCTTTATCTATTACAGCCTCACTGCCTACCAGCCCATTATCATCAGCCACCATAGGGATACCGCCCCCTCCGTTACAAATGACGATATGATTTTTACTCAACAAAAGATGGATAGCTTCAATATCGATAATTCTTTTCGGCTCTGGTGACGGTACTACGCGACGCAAATGGCTACCGTCTAACTTCATAACCCAGCCATATTTCTGCTCTAACTCTTGCTTTTGCTCTGGTGCGTATATTGGACCGATAAATTTACTTGGTTCTTTATAGGCCGGATCGTTGCCATCCACCTGTATCCGTGTCAATAAGGTGGTTACAGGCTGGGCCGGATGAAACGCAGCCAACTGTTGAGCCAGCATATAACCAATCATACCTTGGCTTTCGGCCACCAGAATATCCAATGGATATGGCGGTACATCGCGATAAGCTAGATTCTGTAACGCCAGCAATCCGACCTGCGGGCCATTGCCGTGTACAACCGCAATACGGTATTTCTTTGCCAACTTACCAATAGCATCGGCAATTAATGCAATGCTTTTGTACTGGTTCTCGGCAGATAAGACCGCTCCACGCTGCAACAAGGCATTACCGCCTAAAGCAATCACTAAGGTTTCCATGTTAATTCCCGTCCAAAAGTAAAAGGTAGCCCTACTGAATGCCTGATTCAGCATAGCGACACCATAATGTTAAATGTCAGAACAGCAGTGGTAAGCAGTTATGGCCCTTGCCCCTAGCCATACTCCCAATAAGGTATCTGCCCCGGAGAAATGTCCAATCTGTAACAGCCCATGCACCGCTCGCGGTAAATGCTGCGGATCCAATAATCCCTGAGCCAATACTTGCAACGGGGTTGCGAAAATACCGCGTTCGGCATATTGCAGATAACTTGCACTGACCGTCGTGGTCAGTGCATATATTTCAGTATCATGTGCAAAGAATGGTGGTAGTTGTGCTATATCAATCCGGTGATCGAGATGAGCAACCAGTAACATCCCCAATAGCGTGTCGTCATTACTCGGTGTCAGACCGGGCCCTTTACCCAGCACTTTGCCCCAGTCCACCACTTCCCCCCGTAGCCAACGGTAGAAAAATTGCTCCAACTCCCGAACCTCATCACCAGTCGGCTTGCTAACTAAATCACCCAGTTGACCGAACAGCCCCGTCTCTGCCGCGAGCGGACTTAACACCGCCCACAGCAGTGGCAGTTTAATCTCACCATGAATCGCTAATTCCAGATTGAGAAATTGGTTGTGTCGCTGTATGCATAGATCACCTAACGCAATCCCAATAGGACTGAACTGACATTCATCAATGAGAAGCAATCTATCGGTGATATGGTCAAAATCATCACTGGCGATTTCCCACCCCATCGGGCTCAGACCTAACCCCGCACGATGCAAAGTCAGCAACTGGCCGTTCTGTGTCAGGAAATTTATCGCGTTATTAAAGCGCCCAACACAGAGTAACCGGCCATAATCCAGGCTGGCATGGTGGCTAACGGCTAGTGCGTAAATATCCATAAAACCTCCATGCACGTATGGGTATTAACCTGGTGAGTTGCTGTCGCGGTTAATCACTGAGACCCAGCTTGGCTGCTAATGCTGTAATCGCCTTCTCAAAGCACCCCAAAGGAGCACGAACAGTTCCCGCACCAATCTGCCCCACCCCGGCTTCACGGTGAGCTATGCCGGTATTGATTAAGGGGGTAATACCTGTTTCGACAACCCGGCGAGCATCCAACCCAATACAAGCCCCCTGGAAATCCCAGGTTGGGATCTGCAACATCATGTTGCGTTCTAAATAGATTTCCGCCATTTCCTCAGAGATATCCGTTGCTGCACTCATCCCCCCTTGCGCGCCGACAAAGCGCGTGACACCAGGTGCTGCCACCATTGCAGCGCCACCTATGCCAAAGGTTTCAGTGATCGCACTATCCCCAATATCTGGGTTAGCATCCGCCTGACTAAAGCCAGAGAAGAATAAGCCTTCAGGGGTATTTACTGGCGCCGTAAACCATTGATCGCCCATCCCGCTGATTTTCACCCCAAAGTTACTGCCATTACGGGTCATCACCGTTACGATGGTTCCTTGTTGAATTTCAGCCCCGGCATCCATGGCGGCTTTACAATAGGCCATTGCCAGGTTGAGGAAGAACTGATCCGTGATACTGAGGAATTGCAGCACCTTAGTTAACTCAGCTTTGTCGTGGTTGAGTAAACTAATTTTTGGTGCCAGCAGTCGCATCAGTAATGCTGAAGCGGCAATATTACGTTGGTGGAATTCATCACCCATGCTGATGGCCTGCGCCATGATGGCGGTAAGATCTATCCCCCCATCAACACCTGCTAATACCTCTTTCAGTACCGGTGCCAATGAATCCCGCATCCAACGCAAACGTTCCTGCACATCCGCACCATATGCGCCAAAACGCATAACCTTACCGATACCCTCATTCAAGTTGCAGTAGGCATAGTTGCCATGCACCTTGTTATTGACCACCACCATTGGCATGGTGGCTGAGGTAATGCCACCCATCGGGCCTACCGCACTGACGTTATGACAAGGGATAAATTCAATTTCATTATTTTCCAGCAACGCTAAGGCTTGCTCTTCGTTCTGTGCCCATTGTTCAAATAGACAAGCGCCAATGCATGCACCGCGAACAGGCCCACTCATCTCTTGCCAGGTTACCGGTGGGCCGGCGTGCAACAGTTTGCGGCCTTGCGCCAGTTGCGGGATCAAATCTTTAGCGAGTTCAACACTTTGCCAATGTGGACGTGCTTCACGGATCCTAGCGATAACCGCTGCGTTGGCTTGCTCAATTGTTGTGTACATATCATTCCCTTATTTTAATTTTTTCAGTATGTTAGCCAATTTCTGATTACCACCCGCAACCGGCCCCCACTGGTAATGCACGACTGGAATCTCGTTGGTTTGCAAATCATCGGCAAAGCTGCGCAAACCCGCGTTAATTACCGAGACGCCGGCAAGCAACGCAGGCTCCGGCAACACTTCCAACATCGGTTGAGGTGTAACCAATTGGTACGCCAACATCACGGCGGCGGGCAGTGTTGGCATTACGGCAATGTCAGCAGCAACCAGCGTTTCGATCTGCTTAGAACGTTGTTGTGGGTCCTGTTCAGTACCAGTAACAGTTGCAATCACAGCCAATGGATGCGCATCACCACGTTTTTCCCGGAGCCGCTTAACTTCCTGAACCAGTGACAAGGCGGGATCTTCTTGCGCGCCAAAACCAATCACCACGTCAAGCAGCAGTACGCTGACCTGCGGTTGATCCGCCAAACGGGCAATTTCCTGATTACGGGTGGTGGGATCGATCATTGGGTGCGGTTTGCCTTGGGTGTAGAAATCGTCGCCCATATCAATGATTTTATGACCATCGATAGCCAACATCAGGCCATTAGGGTGATGGTTATCCAGCGTGACTCCCAGTCGTTCGGCGAGCAACATCGCGCACTCTGCTGCAAGCGTGCCACCGGCATATAAGCCAACAATACTGCCACCACAGACCGAGGGTTGTAGAGCTGCCATCTGCTGCACATACCCCAGCATGGCAGCCAAGCGCGCCGCTTCATCAAGGGTGTCGGCGAAATAGATATTTCCGTCCCGGCTGACTGGCGCTTTTGTTCCAAGGAATAACGCCACGACCGGTTTTGCGAGGAGTTTCATTTCAGCAATTACCCGCTGGCGTACTTGTGGTGCAGGTGGTTTAGAGACAAAAGCTAATACCAGGCTATTGGGATCCGCCCCCAGTATTCGCAATGCTGTCAGTGCACTGATGCCGCCAATTTCTGCGGTGAGATCACGCCCCCCTAAACCAAAGGCATGAGAAATCCCCTGACCCGCAAGTGTAATTTGCGATGTCAGCTCCTGAATGCCCGTCCCCGAAGCCCCAATAATGCCGATAACACCCTTCGGTACCTTGTTGGCAAACGCCAAAGGGGCACCCGCAATATTGGCAGTACCACAATCTGGCCCCATAACAATTAATCCGTTATGGCTGGCCTTGGTTTTCAGAGCCAACTCTTGCTCTACACTGACGTTGTCTGAAAACATCATCACATTGCAACCAGCATCTAATGCATCATCCGCTAGCGCTGCGGCGTATTCTCCCGCAATAGAAATCAGTACCAGGTTCGCATCTGGCAGTTTTGCTTGCGCAGTACGCCAACTACGCGCCTTATGCAATTTTTTGCCACTATGATGTCCCAAGGCGATAGTTTTTAGCGCCGCCTCCAATAATTCACTGATTTCTGTGGTGATCGCTGGATCGGCAGAATCAGCCTTAATAGCAACACAGATATCGTTAGGCGTTGCCTCTCCAAATTGTGGGTGCCAAAATCCGGTGACCTCCAGTAACGATTTGTTGGCAGGAGTACCCATCATGACAGAGATTTCATCTACGCCAGGTGACTCACTGAGCTTGCGGGAAATAAGCATCAGGCTGACTGAATCCTGAAAACTTCCTTTTTTAATAAATGCATGAACCATAGTTTTATTCCTTTACACTGCATCTGATTTTTATTAAAAATAACAGGTCAGTAAATATTCCAATAAAATGCCAGACATGATCATTGAGACTAAAGTACAAATAAAAAAAGGGTGTAATGGTGAGTAAAGTCACACTTTTCCATTATTAGAAATTACCATTCAATACCATGGCAATTAGATTAAATAACATCATACTTCTTTTTAATTTTTCTAATAATAATCAGCCGATTTGATAAATATTTAATTCAATAAAACAAACCCCATCTGGATCACATTATTTAATTAATGGGTTTATACATTAGTTATCAGAGGTGGTTTTTATATGCCCAAGGAATTTCTCATGACGGTCAGCGACAAGATGAAAAACTCAGGGTAGAAACCGTGTAACAAAAGGACTGAGTATGAAAGTTTCAAAAGCACAACTGAATCAACTTATACAAAATAAAATTCATGCTGCTGGATTGAGTCAAGACCATGCTGCAATTGTCGCCGATGTGTTAGCACACGCCGATGCCAGGGGGATTCACTCCCACGGTGCGGTACGAGTGGAATACTACGCTGAGCGCATCAGTAAAGGTGGGATCAACAACCACCCTAATTTCACCTTCACACCTACAGGCCCTTGCAGCGCAGTCTTTGATGGTGACAATGGTGCGGGCCACGTTGCGGCTAAAATGAGCATGGATCATGCCATTGAAATGGCGAAGTCTGCTGGCGTAGCCGTCGTGGGTGTCCGCCGTATCGGTCACAGCGGTGCATTATCCTATTTTGTGCAGCAGGCAGCACACGCGGGCATGATTGGTATTTCATTATGTCAATCAGATCCAATGGTCGTCCCTTATGGTGGTGCTGAAGTCTATTATGGCACCAATCCTATCGCCTTTGCGGCTCCCGCTGAGGGTGAGGACATCGTAACCTTCGATATGGCAACCACGGTACAGGCTTGGGGTAAAGTGCTAGATGCGCGTTCGCGTAATGTCCCTATCCCTGATACTTGGGCGGTAGACAAAGAAGGCAAAAATACCACTGACCCCTTTGCCGTTAGCGGGCTATTGCCGATCGCAGGGCCAAAAGGGTATGGTTTGATGATGATGGTGGATATTCTTTCCGGCGTGCTGTTGGGGCTACCGTTTGGTAAACATGTCAGCTCTATGTATCACGATCTCAGCAAAGGCAGAGAATTAGGGCAATTACATATTGTGCTTAACCCTGCTTATTTTACCGATGAAGCTGTATTCCGTAAAAATATCAGCCAGGTGATGCAGGAACTGAATGCAATCACACCGGCTCCAGGTGTTAAACAGGTTTGTTATCCAGGTCAAAACAGTCGTAACCGTGAGTTATTAAGTGAAAAAAATGGTATCGATATTGTAGATGAAATTTATCAATACCTTATTTCTTCCGATATCTATCAGCGTTCTTATGATAATAAAAGTCCCTTTGCCAGCTAATCTTAGCTAATAATTATTGACTTAAAAAATAATTATTTCCTGAGCAGCTTACCAAGCATTTATTTTATGGAACCACGAAAAATGAAACGGTTTGAACAAGAAATAACGGCTTCATCACAATGGTTATCCGCATTTGGTGCTGACCCCAGTGGTGGCATGACGCGCTTACTTTACAGCCCTGAGTGGGTAGCCGCCCAGAAAGCATTAAAAACTGCATTTGAGACCGCCGGACTTACTGCCCATTTTGACGGTATCGGTAATCTCTCCGGCCAGCTTAAAGGAAGCAAATACCCCGATGAAATCATTATGTCCGGCTCGCATATAGATACCGTGGTGAATGGCGGTAATCTTGATGGTCAGTGGGGCATTGAAGCAGCATTTATCGCCATTAATTATCTGCACGCCACTTACGGCAAACCTTTGCGTACCCTGGAAGTCATTTCACTGGCAGAAGAAGAAGGCAGCCGCTTCCCCTATGTATTCTGGGGCAGCAAGAATGTGCTCGGACAGGCAAAAAAAACTGACGTGGCTACCCTTAGCGATGCCAATGGGATCAATTTTATTGATGCCATGCATGATGCTGGCTTTACAGTCACTGATGAATGCCAGCCACCGCGCCGTGACATCGCTGCTTTTGTCGAGCTACATATCGAGCAAGGGAAAGTATTAGAAACTGAAGGCCAAACTATTGGCGTGGTCACCAGCATTGTCGGTCAACGTCGCTATGATGTCACTCTGATCGGCGAAGCCAACCACGCGGGCACCACGCCGATGAGTTATCGTAAAGACACCGTGGAAGCATTCAGCCGTATTTGCTGTGAATCTCTCGCTAAGGCCCGTGCAGAAGGTGATCCGCTCGTATTGACCTTTGGTAAAGTCACCCCTAGACCGAACACTGTTAACGTCGTACCGGGAATGACACAATTTACTATCGATTGCCGCCACACCGACAGTCAGGTACTACAACGTTTCACCCATCAGTTGGAAGCCGATATATACCGTATCTGTGATGAGATGAGTATTAAAGCTGAAATTGATTTGTGGATGGATGAAGCCCCTATTCCCATGGACCCTACATTAGTCAATGGGGTGACACAACTGTGTAAAACACATCAGTTTAATGCCCGGCTGATGCACAGCGGTGCCGGTCATGACTCGCAAATTTTCGCACCACAAGTACCAACCGTAATGCTATTCGTGCCAAGCATAGACGGTATTAGCCATAATCCCGCAGAACGAACTGCCACCAGCGATTTATGCGAAGGCGTTAAAATTCTGGCGCATACCCTTTATCAATTAGCCTATCTGGAACAGCCGGACTGGCACTGAGCAAGTCGGTGTCGCCGATGTTCGGCGCACACCCTTATATAAAGTTAAATCAGGAGAATGACCGTGGGCTACTTTACTAACCAGATTGGCTATCCGGCTGATATTCTTTCGTCCCGCTCCATTATCAAGCGTGATAATTATGCACTGATCCCGCCAGAGGGTTTGGTACGCAATATTATTCCGGGTTTTGACAATTGTGATATTACTATTCTTTCAACGCCAAAACTCGGGGCCAGTTTTGTCGATTATCTGGTGACTCTGCATCATGACGGTGGTAACAAGCAGGGTTTTGGTGGTGATGAGGTCGAAACCTTTGTCTATGTAATCGAGGGCGGTGTCACCGCCAGTGCTGATGCCACGGCACATGAACTTACTCAAGGCGGCTATCTCTATTGCCCAGCAGGGGTAATGTTACGGTTGGCGAATAATAATGCTGGCAAGAGCAGTAAAGTTTTTCTCTATAAACGTCGCTATCAACGCATTGATGGTTACCAGGCACATGTTGTGTGCGATAACATTAATAATCTGGAAAAGATCCACTACGAAGGTATGGACGACGTCATCTTGCAGGATTTGCTACCAAAAGATATCGGTTTTGATATGAACATGCATATTCTGTCGTTCAAGCCAGGGGCTAGCCATGGCTATATCGAAACCCATGTACAAGAGCATGGAGCCTATATTCTCAGCGGTGCGGGGGTGTATAACCTGGATAATACCTGGGTACCTGTGAAGCAAGGGGATTACATCTTTATGGCAGCTTATGTACCGCAAGCCGGTTATGCCGTTGGCAAAGAAGAGTTTAGCTATATTTATTCAAAAGACTGTAACCGCGACGTAGAAATATAATAAGTGGAAGTTTGATGTCATCAGTGGGCCACGCCAAAATGCGTGGCCTTTTTACTTATTTAATTGACTAACTTTTGACCAATTTTAATGGCCTGGGCAACATTGCGCGCACATTGTTGCAGATTTACTTCTCCTTGGGCCAGTACACGGTCTAAAGAGTCCAACCGTGGCAAAATACTGAACACCGCATCAATACCCTGCTCATATACTGCTTCCACCCCCTCCCCCAGCACCCCGGCAAGTGCGATTACGGGCAGTTGGAACTCTTTAGCCAACATCGCAACCCCGGTGGGCGCTTTCCCCCCCGCCGTTTGACTGTCCATACGCCCTTCCCCCGTGATAACCAAGTCTGCGGTGGCAAATGCCGACCTTAGTTGCACCGCATCCATGATGATATCAATCCCCGGTTTCAATTCACCTTTTAATAATACCGTTGTCGCAATCCCCATACCACCAGCGGCACCGCCGCCCGGCAGCGCCCGAATATCTTGGCCCATTGATGCTTTAATAACGTCAGCCAATTGATTCAACCCTTGCTCAAGCTGCGCCACCATCTCCGGTGTTGCACCTTTCTGCGGGCCAAATACCGCCGCCGCACCGCGCGAGCCAACCAAGGGGTTATCTACATCACAAGCCACTTCCAATCGGCATTGCGCCAGACGGGGATCTAAATTGTGGAGATCGATTGCGACCAGTTGCGCCATTTCACCACCGCCGAACGGCAACTCATGGCCATCACGATGTTGGAAATGTCCACCCAATGCTTGCACCATACCAATGCCACCATCGACCGTAGCACTACCACCAATACCCAAAATAATATGGCGGATCCCCTGATCCAGAGCATGACGTATCAGCTCACCAGTACCATAACTGGTCGCTTGCAACGGATTGCGCTTATCCGCAGGAACCAACATCAACCCACTGGCTGCCGCCATTTCGATCACTGCGGTATCCCCATCGCCGATCACACCGTAGCAAGCGTTCACTTTTTGCCCTAACGGCCCAGTGACCAGTGCGTATACCTTGTGACCACCAGTAGCATCGATCAGTGCATCAACAGTTCCTTCACCACCATCGGCAATCGGCAGGCGCAAACATTCGACCAAAGGGAAAACTTCGCGAAACCCCCGCTCAACGGCAGCAGCAGCCAGCTCAGCACTCATACTTTCTTTAAACGAATCCGGCGCGATGACAATTCTCATCTTTTATCCTTAATCAGGTTATTTAATGCGATCCCACGGAATCAAGTTTTCCACTAACAATGCAATCAAGATGCCCATCAACAAGCCATTGCTGACTAAAGGACGAATGAGGACAGGCATAGCTTGAAGAAATGAGGTCGGTATACTCATAAAGAAAACACCGAAAAATAAGGGAATAGCCAGGCGATATATGTTTCTGGCATTCAGCGACATCTGTTTGATAAACAGAACGGCTGAATAGAGTAGTGGTAAGTAGGACACCAGCATGACTGCGCTACTGATAGTCAATGGGATGCTACAGAAAATGCGGGTCAACCAAGCAAATGAACCCATCGTCAGAAATAGCAGGCAACCGATGATGAAAGAACGTAAGCGGCTGTCCTGAGTTTGTGTCAGTAGACCAATTGACGAGACAAAAGGTGAAAATGGCACAATTCCTAAGGGTGCAGCGCCCATAGTCATCAACCCGGACACGATAAAACTACGACGATACATCGCCGTTTCTGACTGCTCATTCGGATAGAATTGGTCGGTACCGCGAATTGCACCAAAATTATTGGAGATATTTACCACCCCGGTCAGTACCGTGGTGATGATAATTCCTGGGTGTAGGTTGCCGGGTTCGCCAAGAGGAAACAGCAGCCAGCCTTGTCCATCAGGAATAAATACTGTAGGTGTAAAGAACAGCAAATACAGTGCCCAACCCACCATGGTGCCAATCAATAAGGTATATTTGCCGAGTTTGGGGGGGAGTAACACGATCATCACTACCATCAGCATCATGACCCCCAGCGCCAATGAAAAAGTGGCGGGATTGATAGTCACGGGGCCGCTGTAAATACCAAATGGCATACCTAGCATGCCTTTCATAAATACATTAATCAGTTGCGCGCCGAGTAAAAACATAAACACAGCCATCACGCCGGGGCGAAACCATGAGGCCAAACGATGCCCTAATCCACTGATACCAATGATAATAGTCACCACGCCTGAAATCATAATACCCACAGCCAGATTGCCACCAATCTCTACCAACGAAGTCCCGTTAGCTGACTCACCCAATGTTAGGGTTAAAATAGTTATCCACCATAGCCCGGTTGGACCTTCCATAATTGCACGCCGGTGGCCCCACAATGCCTGACTCAGGCAGGCAATCGCGGTAACAATAAAGGTGTACTGGGTAATGCAGAAAGTTGTTTCAGGTGATAAATTGAAAGCCGATTGCAATGTAGGTGGTACAACTACAGTGTTACAAAAAATAAAGAAGAACCACTGAAAACCAGACAGCCAATGGCCACGTTCTCGTTCATCTGAGCGCATGAAAACACTATCCTTATAAAACGACATAACTAATCGCCCCCAAAATATTAGGGGCGATTAGCGGGGAGATTATTGCTGGTGTTTCAGAATAAATTTCCCGGTAGGAGACGTCGATACACCGGTTTCAATATCGTAAATCACTTTGCCGCGTAAGATAGTTTTCGCTACTCGTGCATTGATTTTACGGCCAATGTAAGGGCTGACCTTATGACGGTACTCAAGATCTTCTGCCTGCAGGGTATAGCTGCTATTGGGCTGAATAAATACCAGATCGGCATCTTTCCCTGGGGCAATACGCCCTTTGTGCTTCAGACCGAAAATATCCGCCGCGTTGGTGGCCATCAGCTTGGCGAAAGTGGTTAATGGCAGTCCGCGTTTTTGCACCGCTTCGTCATACATGATGTCGACACAGTTTTGTAATCCGGCAATACCACCCCATGCCTGCATAATGTTACCGGCTTTCATATCTGGCGGGCACGGTGAATGGTCGGAGACCAAACAGTCAATCTCGCCATTGAAGAGCTTATCCCATAGCCCGCGCTGATTTTCTGCATCACGAATAGGTGGCGAGCATTTCGCCAATGTGCCAATTTTTTCGAACTGGTCAGTATCCAATACAAAGTAGTGAGGGCAAGACTCACAGGTGACCTGCTGGCCTTCCTGACGAGCACGAGTAACCTCTGCCACCCCTTCCGGGCTACTGATGTGGCAAATATGTAAACGACAACCTGCTACTTTTGCCAGATACAACACGCGGCGAATGGCTTCTACTTCAGTGAATACAGGCCGTGATGCGACATAATCATGTGCCGTTACTTTGCCAGCAGCCTTGGCTTCCCTACCGAGTTCATCGCAGATCAATGCGTTTTCTGCATGCACCGCGACCAGTTGATCCAACTTCGCCAGTGTTTGTAATCCTCTGAAATATTCGAAGTCGTTCACATCACGAAAGTCGTTGCTGACACTGCGATCGCCACAGGTAGCCACAAAACATTTAAACGCCACAACACCCACTTCATCCAGTTCGTGCAAACGGTCAAGGTTATAGGACACTAACCCACCGAACTGCGCGGCATCGATAGTTAACTTGCCTTCGGCGGCAGAAAACTTCATTTCTATCGTGGCGCGATCTACTGTCGCCGGTAACTGATTGAGCGGCATTTCGACCATGGTTGTGATGCCACCTTTGGCCGATGCGCGGGTCCCCGTTTCATAGCCTTCCCAATGTGTGCGACCGGGTTCAGACATATGCGAGTGAGCATCTATCATCCCTGGTGCAACGACCATACCGCTGGCGTCAATAACGTCGCGACTCCCTGTTAACCCCGAGCCAATAGCCGCAATCTTGCCATCTTTAATAGCAATGTCGGTTACTAATGCTTCACTTTCTAATACTACGGTTCCGTTTTTAATAATCATATCGAAAGACATAGTAATTCTCCTAGGTAAGGTAAGATATTATTTTCATTTACTTACAATAACGGTTATTTCCATCAGGCATATTCGGTTTTATTGGCGATAGTTCTGCGTTTAATTAAAACATAGAGTACGAACGCAGTAATAACGCCAACAAACCAAGAAATGCGTGATAATGGTTCTAACAGTGGGATAAACTTCCCGCCCAGAGACAGAATGACGGAAATCAATGTCACGACAAACGCTGTAGTATTGAACCCATTATCGTAATATTTATAATTCCCATCTTCGGTATACAGCGTATCCAGATCGATATCCCGACGCATAATAACAAAATAATGCGCCATCATTACACCAATAACAGGGCCAAGAATACCGCCAATAACATCCAGGAATAAATAAATACTTTCCTGATTCTCCATTAATTTCCACGGACAAATAATAAGGCTAATCAGACTGGCAATAATAACGCCATTTTTATAGGTCAGTTTTTTAGGTGCAATTGCCGCAATCTGATAACCTGCTGGAATAATATTACCTGTAGCATTAGTTGAGATTGTCGTCATTAATATCACCAGTACAGCAAACACAGAAGCAAAAAGACTGTCCCATTTTTGCACGATATCCAGCACATTCCAGGTATCCACACCATAGTGAATACTGGCTCCAGCCAGAATACATACGCTTGCCACGGCAAACAGGATATAAGCCACGACCAATCCGGCCGTTTGCCCGAATGCCTGTTGACGGAAGCTACTGGCATTCTGTGTGAAATCAGATGCACTCACTGCTGGTGCAGCCCAAACGGCTACCACCGCATTAATTACCACCAGGAACATAAAACCACTGTGCTCAGCCATCACAACGTTCGCAGGGACATAACTGATAATATTATCGAAACCCGCCAGTGATATGGCCCATATTGCCATCCCGCCGAAGACGATATAAATGCAGGGATTCAGCACGGCGGTAAACTTATTCAAAATACTACCACCACCCAAACCAATCGCGACATTGACAGCCCAAAAGATAATGAAAGCAATCAGCCCTGGTAGCGACAAACCTAGAATATTGAAATCCCCGCCTAAGGTAAGGAATTCTGGCCACAATTTGCCAATTAAGATCAGAAAGGCCAGAGAGCCGGCATAACATTGCAGGCCAAACCACATAATAGCCGCCACGCACCCCCTCAATATTCCTGGGAATAATGCACCACGAACACCATAAGAAGCGCGCAGGATCATAGCGAATGGGATACCATATTTTGAGCCCGCAGCGCCGTTCATAACCATAACAAATGCAATTATCAATGCACTTAAAATAATTGCAGCCATAATGCTCACAGTAGAGAGGCCAAGAATGAAGAACCCGCCTACCGCGACGTAATTAGGAACGTTATGTACCGATCCCATCCATAATGTAAAATAATTAAACGCCCGCCAGTTCTTTTTATCTTTTGTTTTAGGAAGCAGATCTTCTGGATACCCTCTACTGCGATATACTTCCCTTTTATTTTCCTCTATATCATTCATTTTTAATATCCATTTTAAATAAGCTATGTAAATATTTATTATTAATAGCCATATAAAATCATGTAGGGGACATGCGTACCCAGCCGGATTTGAAAAGTAAAAATATTGGTTATTAATAATGCTTTTTATTTTCCACTACTGTATTTACTTTTGACATGCAGCCAAGAGGATAGAGGAGTCTGGCATGTCAATTACGGCGATACTTTCAATAACTCACTTTTAAAAAATATTAATTAATCTAATATATCCTCCATTCTTTATTCTGACTCTTGCCTTACCAATATGGTTGGTGCCAGGCAAGAGTCAGATATTAATTAACCCGCAACTTTATGGTTCGCCATCAGTTCTAATGCTTGTACAAGTGCAGAATGATCCAGATCCTTGGCACCATTAGCAGCACACAAATTGAATAACTCCTGACAAGTCGCAGTATTCGGCAAGCTTAGTGATAATGCTTTGGCTCCTTGTAGCGCTAGATTCAGGTCTTTTTGGTGCAGAGAAATACGAAAACCGGGAGCAAAGGTACGTTTAATCATTCGCTCGCCATGTACTTCCAAAATACGCGAAGCAGCAAATCCCCCCATCAATGCCTCACGCACTCGTGCCGGATCGGCCCCCGCTTTCGCAGCAAAAACCAATGCCTCAGAAACGGCTTCAATAGTCAGTGCAACAATGATTTGATTAGCGACTTTGCATGTCTGACCATCACCATTACCACCAACTAAGGTAATGTTTTTACCCATCAGCATCAGCAGCGGCTTCACACGTTCAAAAGTCGCCTCATCGCCACCAACCATGATAGTTAAGGTACCCTGCTGAGCGCCCACCTCACCACCAGAAACCGGTGCATCCAGATAAGAGGCTCCAAGGGTGTTGACTCGTTGGGCAAAAGCTTTGGTTTCTAATGGCGCAATCGAACTCATGTCCACCAGTACCTTCCCCTTCAACTGGCCTTCGGCGCAGCCGTTAGGACCAAATAATACCTCTTCAACTTGAGGCGTATCTGGCACCATAATGAAGATTATCTCAGCTTGATCGACCACTTGCTTGGGTGTAGCACAGGGAATCGCACCCTGATCCAACAATGACGCTGGCACTTCACTTAGGGTATTGGCATACAACTGATGGCCACCGGCGATCAATTTTTCCGCCATAGGTGTTCCCATAATGCCAAGACCGATAAATCCTACTTTCATGTTAACTCCCTCAGTGTTGATATTTTTTCACCCAAGACAAACCCGCTACCGTTGTTGTGGCTGGTTTATATTCACAGCCGATCCAACCGCTATAGCCCATGTTGTCCAGTGCGTTGAAAATAACATCGTAATTTATTTCACCCGTACCCGGCTCATTACGCCCTGGATTATCAGCAACCTGAATATGGGCAATTTTGTCCTGTAATCTTTGCATGGTTTGAATCAATTCCCCTTCCATGCGCTGCATATGGTAAATATCATATTGCAAATAAAGATTCGGGCTGCCGACACGAGTCATTAACTCCAGTGCTTGATGGGTATTCTTTAAATAAAACGCCGGCATGTCATACTTGTTGATAGGTTCAACCAGTAAACGGATATTTTCTTTAGCCATTTCCTTAGCTGCATAGCTAAGGTTAGTTACCACCAGCGAATCCGTTATGTCTGCATCAACCCGGCTATCAGGGTTACCAATCAAGCAGTTGATTTGCTGACAACCGAGCGCTCTGGCATATTCGATCGCTAACCCAACACCATCACGGAATTCAGCCTCTCTTCCTGGCAAGCAGGCGATACCACGTTCACCGGCTTCCCAGTTCCCGGCAGGTAAATTATGAAGTACCTGCACTAACTGATTTTCCGCCAGTTCATTACGCAACGTATCGATGGCATAGCCATAGGGGAACATATACTCAACAGCACTAAACCCTTGCTGGCGAGCAGCTCGGAAGCGTTGAATAAAATCAACCTCATTGAATAACATAGATAAGTTTGCCGAAAATTTAGGCATCGTATTTCTCCTCAACGGTAATCAAAATGCGCAATTGCCGTGGGCGCATCTTCAGGCGTCTGAGCAACAGGTTCGAATTCATTGACGTTATCCAACTCCGTCCCCATTGAAATGTTGGTCACACGCTCAAGGATAATTTCAACCACAACCGGTACACGGTGTAGACGCATTAACTCCTGCGCTTGTACGAATGCCGGGGCGATATCTTCAGGCTTAAATACACGGATCGCTTTACAACCCAGACCTTCAACCACTTTCACGTGATCGACGCCATATTCACCGATTTCTTGATTATTAATATTTTCAAATGACAACTGGACGCAATAATCCATATCGAATCCACGTTGTGATTGGCGAATTAATCCGAGGTAAGCGTTATTCACCAATACGTGGATATACGGCAGCTTAAACTGAGCACCCACTGCCAATTCTTCGATCATGAATTGGAAATCGTAATCGCCTGATAGCGCCACAACTTTGCGTTGAGGATCTGCGGCACAAACACCCAGAGCCGAAGGAATAGTCCAGCCTAATGGCCCAGCTTGCCCGGCGTTAATCCAATGCCGTGGTTTAAACACATGCAGCATTTGCGCCGCAGCAATTTGCGACAGGCCAATGGTCGTGACATAGCAAGTATCCCGGCCAAAAATACGATTCATCTCCTCGTATACCCGTTGCGGTTTAACCGGCACATTGTCAAAGTGAGTCTTACGCAGCATGGTTTTTTTGCGGTGCAAGCACGTCGCTCCCCATTCGTCCCAATTTGGCAATGTTCCCAGACTAAAGCGCTTACGTGCACTATCTACCAACATTTGTAACGCCACTTTGGCATCAGAAACGATCCCCAAATCCGGGCAAATCACTCGGCCTAATTGCGTCGGTTCGATATCAATGTGGATGACTTTTCGACCCTCAGTGTATTTATCCACCGAGCCGGTATGCCGATTTGCCCAGCGATTACCAATACCGAATACCAAGTCGGAATCTAATAAATTAGCATTGCCATAACGGTGAGAAGTTTGTAGGCCAGCCATACCTGCCATCAACGGGTGATCATCTGGGATTGCTCCCCATCCCATCAGGGTAGGGATCACAGGAACATTACAGATTTCGGCTAATTGCTGGAGCAAATCAGCCGCGTCGGCATTATGAATGCCCCCCCCCGCAATAATCAGCGGCTTCTTGGCAGCACATAGCATATCCAGAGCTTTGTCGATCTGGGCCTGAGTTGCCGCAGGTTTATACGCCGGCAGTGAGGCATAGGTATCAGGATCAAACTCAATCTCTGCCATCTGTACATCGTAAGGTAGGTCCACCAGCACTGGACCAGGGCGGCCTGAACGCATCAAGTGGAATGCTTGTTGCAATACACGTGGCACCAGTGCGGGTTCCAGTACGGTAACCGCCATTTTAGTCACCGGCTTAGCAATAGACTCTATATCTACCGCCTGGAAATCTTCCTTATGGAGCCTTGCCCGCGGTGCCTGGCCGGTAATACAGAGAATTGGAATGGAGTCCGCAGAAGCGGAATACAGGGCAGTAATCATGTCGGTACCCGCCGGGCCAGACGTCCCCAGACATACCCCTATATTACCCGCTTTGGCGCGAGTATAGCCTTCAGCCATATGAGACGCGCCCTCTACATGCCGAGCCAAGAAATGTTTGATCTTCCCGTGCTTTCGCATCGCGTTGTAGAAGGGATTAATTGCCGCACCCGGCACACCAAAAGCAGTATCTACCCCTTCTTTCTCAAGAACATACATAGCTGCATCCACGGCCCGCATAATCGTCATTTTTACTCTCCAATTTTTATGGAAAAATTTTCCAACTTAAAATTAAATCTAAAAAATCCCGTTTGAATAAACGGGACTTTTACATCAGTTTTTCAGATTTCAGAGTAGGAAGAGGAAAACGGAGAGCCTGTAGCACTAAGCCTTCTTGCGTGACTCTCCGAGAGCGGCACTGATGTCGTTAGCAACATCGCGTACTAGCTCACCTAACTCCGTAAATCTATTCTCACTCATCCGCGAACTTGGCCCTGAAATTGAAATGGCCGCAATCACATCGTTGTTACGATCAAAGATTGCTGAAGCGACACAGTTCAGCCCTAAAGCATGCTCTTCATCATCAACGGTATACCCATTCCCACGCGCCAATAGCAGATCTTTTTCCAACATATTCAGGCTAGTAATCGTTTTGGGCGTATAAGACTGCAAGCCCGCATTCACAATAAGATCCAGCCGTTCATCTTCCGCTAGCGGATACAATAGTGCCTTACCAGCGCCGGAGGCATGCAGTGGTAGGCGACTCCCTAGTGGAGCACACATTCGCACCATCGCCTGGCATTCGCACTGCCGAATAAGTACTGCATCCATATTATTACGGATCGCCAAATTAGCGGTTTCACCTGATAAGCGCATCAGGCGTCGCATGTACGGCCCGGCTATTGACACCACATCAAGGTCATTCATATAAGCTGATCCGACAGTGAAAGACTGAATGCCAATGTGCCACCAACCAAGCTGCGGATCTTGAAATACGAACTCCGACTTCTCAAGAACCTTCAATAACCTGAATGTGGTCGAAAGCGGTAGCGCCAGTTTGTCAGACAAGATGGAAACGGTCGCACTACCACCCGAGATTGCCAGATACTGCAAAATTTCAAGCCCCCGATCCAATGCTTGTGCTCCTTTAGTAGCACTGGTATCAGCTTGCAACGGCCTGCCCTTTCTGCGTAATTCAGTCATTCCTAACATCCTTCATCATGCAGCTTACGATTTAATCCTCCTTATAATAATCATGGTCAGACATTTCCTACTAGCGTTATTAGCCTGTATTCCCAATTATCTGGTTATATCGCTCAAATAGTAGAACTGATACAACCTAAAATATAATCCGATACGGTTCAGGTAATTGCCCAACGATACAGTTATCTGCTCCACCGCGATCTATCGTTAGAAAATCAGTTACTTTTTCATAGGCAAATAACGGATGATGCCAAACATTACAGTGATAACTCACGCCTTGCCGCCCATTAGTAATAAAAGCACGCAGACTATTGAGTGGAATCTCATCTCCGCCTAGTGCGACAATAGTAATAAAGCGTTCCCCGTTCATCGGTATAAAAGCCTGTGATGACAGCGGGTGTTTTTCCAACACGGAAAAGATCAGCGGCATCTCACAGGGTTGTGAGCGATTAATACTGACCAATACCCTCCGTCCATCAGTGACTTCTACTTTGGCCAAATCATGATATCGTTCGGTCTTACCATTATTAATATGAAAAAAATCATTGCCTTCGACCTGTATCACATCACCATAAGGTGCAAATGCTTCAGCCGTCAGTTGTTCTAATCTTAACTCCATGCTTACCCCATTCTTAATTCTTAGTTACTCAACCAGACTGAGCCAATTCAATTTCTGTCTTCAATGCAGATACCTTAATCAAGCCACAATATATTTTCTAGTTAATTTTTGGAAAAATTTTCCAAGACAAGATCAAACGCACATTTTCTGTAGGGGAATAAAATAAAATACAATTAAATCAATAGATAGGTAAGATAAGAAAAAAAGACAAGTAAGCAAACAATCAGTTAACAACTTTTAAACGATTCGTTTTTTTAACGGTAAAAACCTATTCAGAATGTCGTGCTCACACGCTGCTAGTTATATTAAACAAGAGGAAGTCCATGCTAGATCAAGAAACTATCCGCTCATTTATCGAAGTAGCTGAATGTCAAAGTTTTTCTCGTGCGGCTGAAAAGCTACATAAAACAACGGCGACCATTAGCTACCGCATAAAAACGTTAGAAGATAGTATCGGTACGCAACTGTTTATCCGCACTACTCGCAGCGTAAACCTGACACCTGCCGGAGAATATTTGCTAGAACGTTGCCGTCAGTGGCACGATTGGTTGGGTTCAATGCCTGATGAACTACGCCAGATAAGCCAAGGTGCAGAGCATCGGGTGAACATTGTTATTAACAATCTACTGTACGACCCTATCGTAGTCGCTGACCTGCTAGGTCATTTGAAAGCACAGTACCCTTTTACCCAATTCCATATATCTCGTCAGGTATTCATGGGAGTGTGGGATGCGTTGCTGAATGAAGATTGCCATTTAGCGATCGGGGCTAACGGTAGTGAAGCATTGGAAAACACAATTAATGTGCTGCCAATCGGTAAAATAGATTGGATATTTGCTATTGCCCCCCACCATCCACTCGCTAATGCAACACAACCGCTGCCCGATGGGTTGTTGCGACAATATCCAGCAATCAACGTGCAGGACACTGCACGCCATTTAGCAAAACGTATTGCCTGGAAGCTCGCTGGCCAACAGGAAATTGTTGTCCCTGACATGCGTTGCAAACTGGCATGTCAACTACGAGGAACGGGGATTGGATTCCTGCCGCTAAGTATTTGCCAGCAGTATCTTGCTAATGGGCAACTGATACAAAAACAGGTGTACCATGAGCGCCAGCCATCAATACTGTCACTGGCATGGTCCTCCCATCGATGTGGTGAGGTTGTAAAAAGTATCATTGCACTATTCCAGGCACAGGACGAATTAGTCACCGGCTTCACCCCGAACATATATTCGCTATACCCTCAAAAATAAACAGACTTAATAGGCCCAGTGAAACCGAAAAAGTAAAACAGATCCTCCTTTTTCGGCTAATTAGACTCACTCGCAGGCGATGATGCTAAGTCTCGCCCCCTACAGAAGAGAGTCTATCTCTGTAGGTAATTAACCCTTTCAGCCTTCAGGCTACGGGCTACGGGCTACGGGAAAAATTTTCTGTCATTCCATTAAAAATTCGCCGCAAGTTTGATTCCTACCATTTTTCTTTGCCTGGTACAGTTGTGAATCGGCTTGCAGCAGCAAATCCTCAGGCGCGCAGGTGCTGTTAGTCTCTTTGCAACAGACCCCCAAGCTAATACTGACAAAGGGATAAACAGTGGAACCAGCATGAAGAATTTTCTGCTCAAGAATTTGCAATCTGATAGTTTCCGCAAGCTCCATTGCGCCAGCTAACTCAGTGTCAGGGAGCAAACAGACAAATTCTTCGCCGCCGTAGCGGGCCACCAGATCAGCAGGGCGTCGAAGAGCATCCCGGATAACTTTTGCAATATTCCGCAAGCAATCATCTCCGCCCTGATGTCCATATAAGTCATTATATTTTTTGAAAAAATCGACATCAATCATGATCATACTAAGTGGAGTTTGGTTACGATTTGAGAGTTTCCACTCCAGATCTAACTGCTTATCAAAGTAACGCCGGTTATGTACTTCGGTTAACCCATCTAAATAAACTAATTGGCGTAATAGGTCAGATTGAGCTTTAAGCAATAAGTGTGTTTTCACTCTAGCCCGAACAGTGTTCCTGTTAATAGGTTTGCTGATAAAATCCACAGCACCTTCGCTAAAGCAGCGAGTTTCGGTTTCTTCATCAATATGCGCAGTGACAAAGATAACCGGAATATCCTGAGTGTCTGGCGATGCCTTGAGTCTGGCACAAACCTCAAAACCACTCATACCGGGCATTTCGATATCCAATAGAATCAGATCTGGATGCTGACTGATACAGACGTCGAGTGCCTGTTTACCATTGGTAGCCATACACACATGATAATCGGAAGAGAATGCTTGATAGAGCATCTGAATATTTATCGGATGATCATCAACAATAAGGATCTTAGGCTTCCCCGCGCCGGGTAAACTCAAGGTCAAATCTTGGGAAAAAGAATGGATTATAGTCATATCTTCTTATCTCGCTGAGTAGGAAGATTCACCATCAAGGTTTGGCATAACTTGATAGCGTTGGCAAAATCTAGTTGGCTTATTGCATCATTAAGGGGAGATAATTGTCCATGAAGTTGCTTATCAACCGTCATCATTAATTTATTCATCACCTCTAACGCGGCCATATCTGAATTTTGTAATAGCAATATCAAACGATTTATTTCTAACTCAATAGATTGAATATCAAATGCCTCTACCGCGACATTATTAGCGTTATCATTCGATAGCATTGGAGTTAATACCATTAACCCTGATTGTATAACAGATACTCTACTTCGCATCTCGCTCAATAATTGATTAATCGTATCTGGCGTAGGTACCGCACCCTGGCTAAATAACTTCTCCCCCTGCCCCGCACTCAACGAGAGTTCCGTTGCCCCCAGTTGCGCAGCAAGTCCCTTGATAGTATGTAGCAGACGAGATGCCGACATAAAATCGCCTTCAGTCAATAATGTCTCCAACTGGGTAGGGAAATTAGCCAAATCATCACTGAGCAGTGATAACATTTTTTGGTATAATTTTATATCGCCCCCTAATCGATTCAGGGCGGAATCCACATCAATGCCTGCCGTTGCCGCAATATTTTTTAATTCAGCAGATAACAAGCAAGGGGTTATATGGCTAACCGTGGCAACAACATCGGTTTTTCCACTGTATTTTCGTATAACCTGAATTAGATTGTTCAAATCAAAAGGCTTACCAATATGGTCATTCATACCAGCAGCAAGGCAGGCATCGCGATCAGAAGCCATCGCGTTGGCTGTCATAGCGATAATCGGTAAATTCTTTAATCCGAGACTTTTCCGAATATATTTCGTCGCATTGTAGCCATCCATCACCGGCATTTGTAAATCCATCAATACCAGATCAAATAAAGACGGATGATGTTCTAATATCTCAATCGCCTCTTTGCCATGATTGGCAATTCTGACATCAGCCCCCTCATCCTCAAGTAACTCACGGGCTATTTGCTGATTATTCAAGTTATCTTCGACAATTAATAGTCTTATACCAGACAGTCGATGTGACGGTTCAGTTATTACCTGTTTCGTAATATCAGGTTGTTTACGCTCACTTAATGCATCGATCACTGAATCCAACAACATCGATGCCGTGATAGGTTTAACCAGATAACCGTCCAGTAATGCCTGATCTTCTTCGCTGCGTTGTAATAACATTTCACGATCATGGGCGGTTATCATGACAATCATAGGACCGTTGTCTACTGGCATCAGTTCACGCACATATTTGCTGGTCTGCCAACCATCTAAGCCAGGCATTTGCCAGTCAATAAATAGCGCCCCGTAGGTAATACCACTATCATGCTGCTGTCTCATCAGTTGCAGTGCTTCATTACCACTGGTTGCTACATCAACGGTCCATTTTAGCGACTCCCCCATTCGTTTGATCAGGTCACAGGCCGTCGGATTATCATCAACAACCAAGACACGCAAATTGTTCAACGCCTGCGCTCTGGCTGCCAGAGTATCGGGTCTTTCATTATTAATAACCAAATTGGTATAAGAAGGCAGAGACAGCGTTATGGTGAAATGAAATAGACTCCCCTGACCAGGTTGACTTTCTAAGGCTAGCGTCCCACCCATCAATGCAACAAAGCGCTGGCTTATTACTAGCCCTAATCCTGTGCCACCAAATCGGCGCGTTGTAGAGGCTTCTGCTTGTGTAAAACCACTAAAAATACTTTCCTGGTTCTCTGGTGCGATGCCAATCCCGGTATCGCGCACCCCAAAATGTAACGTCACATGATGGCTATCCTGCGTGATAACCTTGATGAAAAGCACTACTTCACCAAGTTCGGTGAACTTCAGCGCGTTGCCACCTAGATTAGTTAATATCTGCTGAAGCCGCATGCTATCTCCTTCAACAAACTGAGGGAGTGCTGGGTCAATATCAAACAAGACCTCAACCTTTTTAACCTTCAGATTGCTTGATAAAATAACCGCTAGGTCACGCAGCATCACATGAATATCAAAGGGGATACATTCCAGTTCCATTTTACCGGATTCGATTTTGGAGAAGTCCAGGATATCATTCAGCAAACGCAACAAGGTACGAGTGGCCGCTTCACTTTTAACGGCATAATCAGCTTGCTTCCTGTCAAGACCCGTTCTGCGCAATAATGTCAGCATACCAAGGATGGCATTCATCGGGGTCCGAAGCTCATGGCTCATATTAGCCAGAAATGCAGATTTGGCCTTATTGGCTTCTTCAGCAGCTTCTCTTGCTGTTTTCAGGATATTCTCAGCCTCACGTTGTTGCGTAATATCCCGATTAATCCCCATCATCAACATTGCTTTGCCACTTTCATCCCGTTCAACTGTGCCAGTCGATTGAATAAAGTGGACTTGGTTTCTCACCACAATACGGAAAATCTGACGATAGACACTTTCATTTTCCAGCGCGACTTTTATCGCACGTTTAACCTCGGGGATATCCTCTGGATGCACAAGGCTATACCAATACGCCAACGGGATAGGGGCATTATGTAATTCCTCAGGGACTCCATAGATATCATTCATTCGATCATCGAAAGAAAGTGTGCCTTCTGGAATGTTCCAAGTCCAAATCCCTAACTCAGCAACATCTGCCGCTCTGACTAATTGATTGCGAGCGATAATCAGATTGGCTTGTTGATTTTTATTCGCTGTAATATCAACTTGGATGGAAATATATCGTTCAATCTGGCCAGTACTATTGTTAAACGGAGCAATCGTTGTATCGACCCAATATAAAGAGCCATCTTTAGCCTTATTACAGATCTCCCCGCGCCACGAGATCCCATTAGCAATGTCATTCCACATCGATTGCCAAAAAGCAGTCGAATGTGTATGAGAATCAACTAAGCGATAAGTCTGCCCAGTAAGTTCTTCACGACTGTAACCACTGATAGTACAAAATGCGTCATTAACATCTGTGATTATCCCATCCCGGTCTGCGGTAGAGATAATACCGTGTAAATTAAGCGTACTGAGTAAGGCATTATTTTCACGTAATGCTACTTCAAGACGTTGATAAGTCGCTTTACGCTCACTGATATCTGACTCAATCGCCATAAAGCCGATGGGTTCATTCTTATCGTTATAGCGAGGTTGAATCTCCAGCTCAATCCAATACTCTCTACCTGACTTTGTGCGATTGACTATTTCGCCCTTAAATGACTCTCCAGCATCTAATGCAATTCTCATCGCCCTTGCTACGCCTTGGTCTGTATTACTGCATTGCAGTAATTTCCCCGGCGACTTGCCGAATGCCTCGGCTAGACTGTATCCGGTAATCCGTTCAAAACCCTCGTTAACCCAGACAATATTACGCTTTATATCAGTAATAACGACGGCGTTAGAGGTGTTCTTTGCCACTAAAGCCAAACGTTCAAGATCTGCGGTCATATTCCGAGCCAGCATCTCTGCCCGATTACGCCCACTGACTTGCTGGCGAAGAAGTAAAGCCAATGCCGAACTTAGCAAAAAACCAAATGCAAATAACAGCCAGGGGACATAACGCTCTATCTGTGCCTCAAACGCTGGCGTACTACTGATTCGTAATGTCATATCACGACCGGGCAGTCGCAATACACTGCTGCTATGGAATATCCTCGCAGATATTATTTCATCGCTATGCTCTTTTACAGGGGCTAAGCTGGCGGATTTGCTACCATCCGCATCAAAAATTAAGTTTTTATCAGACAAATCATGAAGGCTATCGAACAATTCAACATCCACTCGCCCATTCATAAACTCGGGAATATCACTCAATAGATCAGCAATCACAATAGGTGAATACAGCAAACCAACCAATGATGCCCGCCGTTCAGCAGGTGTCATTGGATTAGTACCCGACTTATAAACTGGGACAAAAAGTAATACGCCGGGAGTTTTAACGTTAGACTGAACCAGATGAATAGTGCCTGAAAGCGTGGGTTTCCCGCTGTTTATTGCCAATAATGCGGCTTCTCGCCTGACCGATTCAGAACCAATATCCAGCCCTTCTGCACCCTGGTTTTTTTCTGTCGGCGCAACATATTTGATAATATACAAGTCATCATGTTGCTTATCCTGAAGTTGTCGCAAAGAAAACGTCGGCGCACCGTCAGCCCGGGTATTCGCTATAAATGCATTCAACTGACTGCGCGGTACTCGCTCAATAAAACCAAACCCGCGCACGCCAGGAAATTCCACCGGCAAATTACGCGAGGCCACATAGGCATAAAATTGTTCACGCGTTAAATTATTGTTGGCCGCATAAGTCCCTTTTGCACCATTCAGTCCATATATGGGTAAATTGAAACGCCGAGCAACTTCTCCAGAGACTCGATCGACATTACGTTGAAAATCTATTTTTGCATTGTTTTCAATTTCGCTATAAAGCCACCATGCCCCCGCACCTGAAATAACCAAGCCAATAATGAAAATGAACAGCGGCAGCAAAACATTTTGCTGTAACTTAAATGAAAACCAAGAAGAAGCCGATTGCGGCGTATGGGTATTGAGCGGAGAAGTATTCATATAATATCTATACCCTTATAATCATTATTGGCTAAAGCATAGGATCACAGTGCAACTTAAGATAGTATTGGTCACCATCAAAACTAGCTTACGTCTTTTTTACCCAAAGAAACTGTATCAGTCAGGGCTGAACATAAAGTTGTAGTTCATTATGGCCTAATACCGTTCCCTGCCGGTTGAGAATGTCGCTTATCACCTTTATTGTTTCAGCACTGCGCGGGATAACTTGTAATTCAATCACTTTTAGACCGCTATCCGCCTTCAGATTTATGTCCTGCACCCCCTCAGATAACGTCATACCACTTTGCAATATTTTCCAATGCAACGAAGCCTGCGGATAGTCATGCCAGTTATCATTGATGGCCCATAACCCGATGCGCCCGGTCTGCCCCTGAACCCAATTTTCTGTTTTAGGCTCAATAGAAGGTAAAACGGGTTGGTAAGCTTGCTGCAAGGCAAAATAACCGGGTTTGGGATGACGGAGATAATCAACAATTCCCCAGTTAATTGACGGCCAGTTTTCAGTAAACATAAAGTGAAATAATGCAGCAACCGGTTGGTAACGTTGGCGTCGATAACTCTCTGCGGCGAGTTGGATTAAACTTGCCTGATACTGCTGGCTATTCTTGATGAACGTACTGATATTTGGCCCGCGAGTCACTTTAGCTAACTCAAATGTCTCATGAGGTTGAAAATTATGATATGCCCAGATACGCCAACCTTCATCCGTTTTATCGGTAGTCTTTGGCCATGAGTCCGCAGGTGGAATGAAGTTTTTTAGCGTGGTCAAATCGGGTAAGGCCTGTGCACCAAACTCGCTAATTATTGAGCTGTTTGCCGGTTTAAGGTGGTCACTTTTCTGCCCTGAATACCAACCTTGCCAATAGTGCTCGGCGGTTGATGAGTAAGCATGAATAATGCGGCTATTATCCTGACTAAGCACCTGCGCAACGCTCGCGGTTAACGCTCGGTTGGTATCAGGCCGCCAGTCTGGATAACGATATTGCATCCATGTGGCATCCCAGGGAGGTTCATTGTGCCCAGACCACAACACAATCGCTGGATGGCTACCAAACTGCCGTGTCATATCAGCGGCTTGTCTTGCTGCTTCTTGGGCAAAAGTGGCTGAATTATCATATCCCCATTGCAGCGGGAAATCTTGCCAGAGTAACATCCCCATCTCATCCGCCAGGTCATACAACGCTCGGCCAGCCACGTGGGCATGCACCCTTATGGCATTGATATTGGCCTGCTGCATCATAACTAAATCACGGCGATAATCGGCTGACGTTAAGCTCCCCAGCCACGGGCTACCAATATAGTTAGTCCCTCTAATGAAAAGACGCTTGCCATTGATTAACCAACTTTGCTCTTGGGGATCTGTCGCTATTTGCCGTAAGCCAGTGCGAACATGAGTTACATCCATCATGCCCAAACGGTCTGAGAAACTGACCTCCAGCCGATAAAGATTTTGTTTCCCATGACCAGACGGCCACCACAATGCGGGGTTATCAAGAGCAAAATTAGCGGTGAGCGTTTGTGCATCATGTTGGCTGGCCAGCAGTGAAACACTTTTTTCCAGTTGATAAGATTGCCCGATAAAATTATCAGGTATCAGGCGCAGCAACATAACAACGGAGCGGTTGCGGTTAGCACGATAATCCAAACTCACCTTTAGAATCGGATGTTCAAGCCCCCGTGACCAGTCAGGTACAGCCAGGACATTGTCTATAACCGCGCCACGGCTGATATGTGACGTTACCGGAGCCCAGATACCGCCTGAATTAGCATCCTGTCCGCGATCCGACCACGCTCCACCCGGCCGGGTATCATGATGGTTGAACACGCCCTTAACCAGTTGCTTATGAAACGACCAAACTTTCCCCGGAGTTTCGTAAGGGCTATCTACACGCACCGCCAGCACATTCTCGATTCGAGCTGTATCAGTGATATCAATGCTGAACCGCTGAAAATAACCCTTATGTTGCCCTGCTTGCTGATTGTTGAGCCAAACATCTGTTTGATAGTCGACGCCATCGAATACCAAGGTCGCCATATTATCGGTATCTAAAACCGGTAAAGTAAACTGAGTGCGATACCATAATACACCTTGATGGTCGACGCCCTCACTGTACCAATTAGCGGGCACTTTCAGATGTTGCCACTGGCTGTCATCCAGTGTGTCACGCCAGGCTGCAGAGGCCGGCGGATTGCCATCCCGTATTCGCCACTGACCGGACAAATCCGAAGTAGAGGGTAACTGACCAATAGCAACCGACGAGATAAGTTGTAAAAGAAATCCCAAACTTAAAATTGAAGCTCTGCACCGATAATTAATGTTCATTTCGATGCCACCTCTCGACGGATGACTCTTTCTTGCGGTAGGCATAATTGTGGCCGTGAAAAAACATCGCTCATACGTACTTCAAGATATCCCGCACCAGACTCGGTATTAATTAAGTTTCCCGCCGTTTTATAGAGCAGCGTTTCTAATACCATAGCATTAGTGGTCAGACTAATTGTCTTGTTATACGCACCATTATTTTCATAACGCCCCTCATACCATCCGCGTTGTTCATCACGTTGCATCTGAGTCAACTGCATTAATGCATCGGTATAAGGGCTATTCCACAAGACCCATAAACCAAACACAGCGCGTGTTGATACCAGCGCCAGATCAGGATGAAATTGCCCGTCCTCGCTGATAGTATTCCAATGGTAACCATTAGCGAACACCGTATCGTAAACGTGGTATGGCGCAACTGAGGTGAGATAATCACTACGTGCCGTCAATATATGTTCTTTTTGCCACCGTTGTTCCTGTACCCGATAGACATTATCAATACGTTTTTTTTGCTGTTTAAATGTTGGGGTACTTCTTAATTCCATTGCAGTAAGTAAATAAGGTAAGCTGACCACAACAGAGGGTACATAGGTTGTTCGGGCATCTCTAATATCGAAATCGATGGGTATGTCATAAATAAACGTGGTGTTATAAGGAAGATTAGCTGATATTCCCACAGGAAAACCCCACAGCCCAAACGCGCCAGCGGTATATTCGCTGTAACCTAACACCCCTTCTGGCTTGGCTATAAACTGACCATTAACAGTAACTGATTTCAGCAATTCACCATTGCCATCAATAACCTGGCAGAAATTCCATCGTAATAGAACCTTATCCAGATACTCTGCATATTCAGGATAAAAACGTGCGACAACTTTTAAACCAACCATCAAGCGGCCTATATCTTGTGCGGACCACCCTAACGGTTTTGGCTGGTTAGCATAGTCAATCATCTGTCCGTTGATGGTGCTGTAACGCAGATTTGGCGTTTTCCCCCCCACCAAAGGTAAATGGCTGATCGTTGCCAATAATAGTGATAAGCGCTGATCAAACTCCTGCCGATTGATCAGCCCTAATTGGGCTGCGGCGGTTAATGTGACCAGTGTATCGCCGATTTGCCAGAGATTAACAACTGGATAATTATCCAGCGAATTAACCAACCCAGTCCCCACTTGCGTATTATTAACAAAATAACGCCAGGCTACTTTCGCCCATAATTGCTCAGTATCTGATAACACTCCGCTACGGACAGAATAGGTAACGGCGCTTTGATTAATACTGGCACCGACAGACATACCGCCAATAAACGCAGCACTAAGTATCCCAGCACCTATCATCAAGGCAAGCGCGGAAAACCTCACTGTTTTGCGCATGATGATGTCGCCGTAGCAGGTAATTTAAATATGTTATTACTGGCAGAGTCATCCTGGCATTGGGCACACTGGCAACTCTTACAGTTTGGTGCTTTACGTATCGCGATACCCGTTTGATCACAAAATGCGGCTAAGCTTGGTGTTGCATCAATAAACGGCCGATTTCTTTTACTATTATTATCATCAAAAGCATTAATTAACTGCCGTTCCCACAACGATGGAGTATAATCTTTGTGCCCAGGATCCCCACTGGTGAAACGGAGTATTTTCCCTTCTTTTTTAAATAATAGCGCTTCTAACATGATGCCATTATTATTTGCTGTGAACTCGTTAATTGGCCCTTTACCATTTTCATAGAGACCCTCGTTGAAGCCGACATCCTTAACATTGGCATTTTCTATTGCATCAAATAATCGGTCAGTGTACGGCGAATGCCATAATACCCACATGCCTAGCGCAGCTTTTAATGACACTGCCGCATTTTCAGGGACAAAAACGCCCTGATCGGTAATAGTGTTCCAGTTATAGCCATCGGAAAAAACCGTGTCATAAACAAAGTAAGGGGCGCGATCTAACTGATGTTCTGAACGTGCAGTAAGTATCCCCGTTTCACGGTAGCGGTTTTCCTGTGCCTGATAGACCCGATTGGCGAAGTCTTTCATCCAAGGATGACTATAGGTCCCAGATTTATTAGCTCGATCATTACTGCGATCCCACCCCATCTCAAAGCCATGTAAGATATACGACTCAGTAACTACGTAGTTGTGTTGATTCGTTTTGCGTGCATCCCTAGAGTCATAAGGGACTAATACACAATAAATTTTAGCCAAATCATAAGGTTCAGGGCGTGATGCCTGACAGGTAGAAAAACCCCAAAGTTGGAAACCACTGGCTGCGTATTCTTCATAACCCAGTCGCCCTTCCTGTACATACTGAGGCGCGTTATTTTTATCTAATATCGCCCCATATAACGTACCGCAATCATCTATAACATGTGAAAAATCCCAACCCAAAACCACATTATCAATGCTATTAGCATATTCAGGATAGCGTTCCTTAATAATTTTAAGCCAAATTAACATACGGCCAGTATCGAGAGCTGAAAATCCTATTTCACCGGGTTTGTTCATATAGTTAACTTTTTCTGCGGTGATGGTGTTATAAGCTTTATTGGGTAATTGCCCTTGGAATAGTGCAATATTATTCAGTGTCTTTAAAAACGGTAACATCCGGTGGTCAAACTCTTCCTTATTAATAATACCCAACTCACGTGCCGACACCAGTGCCGCCAAATAAGATGCGCTATCCCACATGGTGGTCGAAGGATAATTATTAACTGCATTAACAAGCCCAGTTGTAGGCTGCAAATTATGGACAAAATATTGCCAGGCATTGACTGCAACCGCCATCTCCCTCGGCGTTAATTCGCCGTGGCGGACGGGATAGGTTTCAGCGGCTAATTTATCACCCGACGATGTGGCACCGGCATGAAAAGACAACATTGCCAATAGTGTCAATATCGAGCATACAACCTTAACGAACAGACTTGACCTTCGCAAAACTGACTGATTTATCATCATACAATCTTCCTACTTCAGTTATTTATTCGTTGTGCCGACTGGCTGTATCGCCTGAGTACAGCCAGCACAAAGTAGTTTTCCACCATTGATAAAAGCCAGACTTTCTAACACTACGCCATTGGTATTGGCATTAAGTGACGTATTTGCCTTATTGCTAGCTTCATAAATACCGCTATACCAACCTTTGCTCGGATCCATCAAACGACTTAATTGATCCCGTGTCTGTTCACTATAAGGTGTGCGCCATAAGGCATACCAACTAAATGCCGACTTGGTTGATAACTGTCGCAATTGATTGACACGTTCACCTTTATCCGTAATAACAGCCCAATCTTCATCAGCATAATGCAGCGTGCTATAAATAAAGTAAGGAGCCTGATCGACATGATCCTCACTGACGGAAGTATATATACCGGTACGTTGAAAACGATTTTCCTGAGCTTTAAAAACCCGCCAGGCTAATTCAGATGAATAGTGATCAAAACCCAATTCTAATCCCGTTAAAATATAGGGTTCGCTGACAATAAATGTATTTGCTCCCTCTTTTTGCGAAATACGATCATCATCAGGTATCAGTACCCCTTCAACTTTAATAAATTTCAGATGCGCCGTGTAATCAAGGGCCAAACTGGCATTAATACCTACAAGTTGCAGGGTCCGAGCAGCATATTGCTCATATCCTATACGCCCTTCCTGATGCAATGAAATGGCCTGCGTTTTATCATCAAGCACCGAGCCTTGTAATTGATCATTGGCCACTAACGCGTCTAAATGCCAACGCGAAATAACATTATTAACCTCAACAGCATGTTGGGGATAATTCCAGACCAATATATTTAATGGCACCATCATGCGGCTAATATCAATAGCCGACCAACCGATCCCTAGAGAACTGGGCTGATTTATGTAATTCACCATAGATAATGTCTGCGTGTTATACGCTTTATTGGGTAATTTACCTTCAAACAGCGGCAGTTTAGCCAATGCACCTAATGCATTACTGATACGACTATCAAACTCATCTTGCTGAATAATGCCAATTCGTTTAGCAGAAATCAGTGCCATAAAATAACTACTGGTATCCCACATTGTCGACGATGGAAATTTATCCACTGAATTCACTAAACCACTCGGCTGTGTATTATTAACAAAATATTGCCATGCTGCTTTAGCCCAAATCATTTCTTCAGGATTCAGTGGCCTTGGACTTGGTATTAATGGTCGTCCAATACTGGTGGCGATATGAACACGGGAATCACCACTATCTTCGGAATTATTCTCGACATACAACACAATAGAAAAAGCGATTAAAATACCAATCACCATCGCCAAATAACTTCTCGCCTTAAGGAGGTTATATTTAAATGACATCAGGAACCCTCCTGTAAATTGGATTCAGCATGTTCAGGTTGCCAAAGTGCCGCTAAAACCATCGGCATCATGGCTGCAATATTAGCTGCCCCCCAAAAGATATTGATTACAAAGCCTGAGGGATCTTTAATGTTTCCTTCTGCTATCTGAATCGCTCCCCAAATCAACCCCAATAAAGTCAGCCCGATAATAGCAAGTTGAGGTTTAACCAAAGATAAAAAGTTGCCCTGTTGGCGTTCTTTGGGCGTCACATGAAATTTGATTTTCTCTCCTCGGAGTACAGTATCCAGTGCTCGTAGATTCATGGAAAATAAAGCAAGAAAAGACGATTTCCCGTCCCACGCAGAGATACCCCAAGTGCCAAACATAAACGCTAATTCAGAGACAATCATGAAGGGTAGAAAATGCAGATAAAAAGGCGATGAGTAAGTCGAAACAGGGGGGATACCCGTGAAGAGATAAATTAGCGGAGCAATCAAGAATACCGTATTCCAGACACACGCAAAATAGGACCAGAAGGTGGTGCCATACATTAATTTTTGTATCGCACTGAGCTTAATCCGTTTACTGGTGAAAAGTCTGTCATGTAAGGCAATATCCATTGAACCTGCTGCATACTTAAATCGCTGAATCATCCAAGTCAGTAAGTCCTGTGGCGAAAGCATTTTTGATTCTATTTCTGGGTGCATGACAGATCGCCATTTACGGCCAGGATCACCATGTAAAACGATAGAGGTATAGATATCTTCTGATACATGAAATTTATACGGCATCACTTCAGTATCATGTATCACATGAGGCAGCATGGCCTGAACCAAATCGGCTTTAGTTTCATTATCGGTTACGTCGCCTGTATAGTGCTCGATCTCATCTTCTATACTGTCTACATAGCGGCGCAATGCAGCTTGCATAATAGCTTCACGACGATGAACAGATGCAGCACCGCAACAAAAAGCAGCATTAGCCCAATTGCGTCTGCGTAAAATGACATCGTAGAACATTTGTGGATCATTAAAAAAAGGATCATGTCCCACCGTAAGTGGGCCAACCAATCTCTCTATCCCTTTACCAATAAAATAGCCTGCTGAACCTAACTTTTGTTTTGCCCACACCGGTAATCGCTTACCCTGCGGTAAATCATAAAACCACTGAGGAGTCTGGACCCAAGCAACATCTACATCACGAAAATAACCCAATGTATGAGTTAATATTGTGGGGAAAACTCGGGTATCTGCATCACAGATAATAATAAAATCACCATCAGTCATATCCAGACCGTGACGAAGATTACCTGCTTTATAACCGATATTATTTTCCCGACTTAAGTAATTAACGCCCTCTTCTTTTGCGACAGCCTCCATTTCACTTCGTTTACCATCATCCAGGACATGAATGCGATAATCCAAAGGGAAAGGATAAGTTACGGCCAGTGCATCCCGAATTGATAAGCGCACCAATTCGACATCTTCATTATAGGTGGCAATAAACAAATCAACTTTTATCTGGCGCCTTTCTTGCGTCTCTTCAGGGGCTATACAGTCATCGATTGTTTCAGGTACTGGAGGGACAGGAATATCTCTAACTTTCCAGAGGTTTATCGTAAATAAAGCAGAACCAATAAAGGCCAGCGTTTCAGCCATTACCAACGGGATGGCATACCAAAGCGCATCGTAATTAAGTGAGTTCATCCAGCGCCAGCGGATATAGTTTGCCCCCAAGATGAGTGCGGCAACCGCCAGGCTTTGCCATAAAAACTCAATAGCCCAATGAGTTTTTAGTGGTAATGGTGGTTTCCTGTTTTCAAACGAAGAGAAATAAAAAGCCATTATCACAACCTCAGCCAATCCATGAAAATAAGTGAGATAAATCAGCCCATTTTAGGGGGAATTCAGAGAGCCTCATTTTACAAACAAACACAATACTCACGTCTGCTCTTCTATTTTTTTTATCAACGATAGATAATTGACTCCCTCTTTTACTTTATAACTGATGTCATCAACGGCATTAAACATCATCATCATGCCCATTCCATTCTCGGGCCAGGAGTCTGGCGCTGATAGCTCAGGGAAATGAGATAACCCGCTTTTATTTTGCAAAAATTCTGCGGGTATAGGCTTACCTTTATCTTGTAAAGTCACGGCTAGTTGATTATTGCCATAATGCATCACAATAGTAATATTTTGAGTGGAGTCATAGTTAACACCATGCTTTACAATATTGATAAATGCTTCATTTAATGCAAGTTCCACGGCATAACTGCTAGCTGAGTCAACCTGTAATGGCTGAATAAATTCAAGTAACTTTTCATGTAAAATACATAGGCTAGACAATGAAGCAGGCAGGCTTATCCTCATTAACCAGCCCTGTGAGTCACTCTGCGGATAGCTCATATCAACGTATCTTTGTGCAAGAACTCATTGAACAAAGATGTCTCCGCCATAATAATATCTTTGCGCCGCTTATCATCAATGAGCCAGTTTAGACCGGCTTCAGATAAATCAATTGCCGTACCATCTGGTGAGATAACTTTCCCGGCAAATATCATCTGTTGATGCAAATGTGCAATACCGCCGACGCGGGTATAATCAGCAATAAAACTTTGATCGATAATAGCGCCCTGCTCTAATAAACACCCCGCGCCAATAATCGTTGGGCCTTTAATCGTCACGCCAGGCTGTATTTCTGTACTACTGCCAATATAGACTGGCCCTTCGATATCTAAGGTCGAAAAGTCGGCTTTAACATTAAGCCCGCACCAGATTTGAGGTGCAATCTTAATTCCCGGCATGGGATAATTGGGTAAATCCTGATTAAGGATCATACGGTTCACATGCCAAAAATCTTGTAGCGATCCAATATCAACCCATTGGAATGGCAAGGCAATACCGTAGAAAGGAACACCTAATTCAGCAAGTTTAGGGAACAACTGGCTACCAATGTCATATTCGACACCATCAGGAATATAATCAAATATCTCTGGTTCAAAAACATAGATACCGGTATTGGCATTGTTTGATAACGCATCTTCAGTTTTAGGTTTCTCCTGAAACTTACTGACTCTGCCTTGCTCATCAGTGACAACAATACCGTATTTATTTACCTGATCCGCGGAAACCGGGCGCATAACCAAGGTTGCTACACTTTTTCTGGCCCGATGGAAAGCCAATACTTGATCGAAATCCACATCAATTAATGCATCACCACACACAACCACAAAGGTTTCATCAAAAAAACCTGAGAAATTTTGGATGTGTTTCATTCCGCCAGCGGAACCCAGAACATTGTCGATAAAAGTATCACCCTCCATAATGCCTTCGTAGGAGTAACCCATTTCCACTCCCCAGGCATGACCATCACGAAAATAATTTTCTATATCCACAGATAGATAGCTGGTATTCACCATTAACTGATTAAAACCATATTTTCTTAAATGCTCAATAATTGACTCCATAATAGGCTTACGAATCAATGGGATCATTGGCTTTGGCAATATAGTTGTCAGTGGCCTGGCTCTGGTTCCTTTTCCGGCAGCAAGGATCATCGCTTTCATAAATAGGTATTCCTTACAAATTAAGGTGCTACGGAATGCATCTGCTGTAATGTATCGGGTTGATTAGCTCCGATAGTAAATATCCTATCCATCCGGGTTAACTTGAACATTCCGTGGATATTGTTATTCAGTGAGCAAATAGCAAGCTCGCCTTTCCCATTTAAGGTTTTCAACAACGAAACCAAGGCCCCTAAACAACTACTGTCGATGAAATCTACCCGACTAAAATCCAATAAAATATTTTTGTTCCCTTGGGCAATCATTGCTTGTATATCTTCCTTAAATTTCAGGGAAACTGATGCATCCAGTCGCCTGATCAAGGGGGTTATCACCAATACATTGTCAATTGTCTGAGTTTCAAAGTTCATTATTTCTTCCTTACAAGGCCGTTAGGAGAGGGGAATTGTTGTTGTGTTCGATCACCAGTAACGAGATATCATCACTAAATAGAGAACGCCCATTCTGAATATCACTTTGATGCTCATCTTTTTGTATCGGGTGCCAGCATTTCAATGCCTGCTGCACTTGCTGAAAAACGGCTTGCATACTGTCCCGCGAACCCACGGCCAGTAAGTCTTGTAATCGACGCTCTCCAAATAGCTCTTGCTCAGCACTCTCACACTCAACGATGCCATCAGTAAATAAATAGAGCCGGTCACCCGAATTAAGAGCGAACTCCGTATCCTGGTAGTCCATTGAATCAATCAGTCCAACCGGCGCACCACCGTCACCAATAGGGGTAATCTGGCCAGCGCTACTGACAATAAAAGGTGTTGGATGCCCAGCTTGACAAAGCACACCGCTTGCCGTTTGAACATCAATAACGCCATAGATAAGAGTGAAATAACTGGCTATATCATCATTCTCTATACAAAAACGGCGATTAAGTTCACCCACAACTTTATGCGGCGGAGTAATTCGATAGCCAGAGGCGGTATCTGCTGGTGAAATCAATAAATTATCCACCGTGCGCCCATTAAGAAATTGGCGGGCAACTGACAGTGAGAGCATCGCTGCAGCCACACCATGCCCTGCAACATCGATACTATAAAAACCAATGTGCTGATCGCCCAGTTGGAAAAAGCTTAACAGGTCACCCGAAACATAGGCGGATGGCATAAACATCCATTCGGCTTGAAAGCCACTCACCATTAGTTTCTCTGCGGGTAAAACACTCCGCTGCAATTTTGCCGCAGCCTGCAAGTCATCTTCTATTTGTTGATAGGCTTGGGACAGTTTCTTATTACGGGCATCGAGGGTCGCCTCTAACATTAATATCCGTTCGCCTGCATGCAATCTGGCGCGTAACTCACTTTGATTTATCGGTTTTGACAGAAAGTCATCAGCACCCGCATCTAAACCCGCGATCAAATCCTCAACGGATTGCCGCACGGTTATCAATACTAAATAAATATACCGATCGAAATAATGCTTACGGATAGTCGTACAGAGTTTCAATCCATCCATGACCGGCATTTCCCAGTCACTGATCACCATGTTGATAGCATTACCATCGAGAATAGCCAAAGCATCTTGACCATTTTCTGCTTCAAAAACAGTGAATTGCCAATTTTTCAGTAGATTAACCAGTAAAAAGCGGTAACTTGCTGAATCATCAACAACAAGAATAGATGTCACACCTGTAGGGGAGAGATGAGATTGCATAAGTTACCCAAGAGCATCGTGTAAACATAATTTATCAAGCATCATCTTCAAGAGAGGATGCCCAACATCCCTGATCATTTCATACTCTTCAAAAACATTATGCTAGCTTAACTATTAACAGCGTAATTAAGCGTAGCACAGATTCTTACACCTTCAATTTACAAGGGTAATGTCCAACTAAGATTTATTGTCCCACTGCGAAAATTTGCATTTGCATTCTGCCGCCACGGGTAGCGAGTCCCGGTATAATTGCCATAAAAGAGCGACCAGGATCCCGGAGCGTAGCCAGACGTATAGCCAAAACTATAGGTGTAATCATAATTCCAAGGTTGCTGCTGGTTCTTGTCAGGGTAATAAAATGCGGACAAACGCAAAAAATAGTGTTGCTGTAGGGTATAGCCACAACTTCCTAAAAAACTGTTCTTATTTTCTTTGATGGTTGATGAAGCGTCAGAGAAATAACGTGGCACATAGCTATAGCCAACTTGACAAATCAGTGAGTCATCTTTGTTAATCAATAATGCAGACTCGACCGGCTTGGGTAAGTTAAATTTGTAACCCAGAGTCCAGGAGCCTTGTTCGAATCGTGTTCTTTGAGTACCAGCCGCAGGGAAAAAACTATTATTATCGTTGTAATTACCATAAACCAAGCTAAAAGTACCTGGATGCCAATCGTCATAACCAAAACTATAAACAAAGTCGGTACTGTATTTACTGGTGTTTTGTAATGGAACTCGAACCGTCATATTGGCAAAAAGATAACTTATCGGGGAATACTGCATACTAAAAAGCCCCCGCTGATTTACCTTGTATACTTCTTCCGAGGTATATTTCCCTGTAGGGACATTAACCATCTTTTTCTTAAGTGGCGAACTATAGGTTAATGCCGTTGAAAATGTGTTCTCATCACCAGAAAAAAGGCGTGACCAAGGGCTGGTAAATAATTTAACAGCTTGTGTGTTAGTGGTTTCACTCGCGGTCACCAGTGGGCAGAGAAATAGTCCACTAAGTAATACCGCAAGTGATTTGTAATGTTTCACTTAAAGTTGTCCTCCCCCCAGATATCCTTGCTGTATCCACGAATAGTCCTATCGCTGGAAAACTCGCCCATACCACTTATCGTGTTTAATGCTCGCTTGTGCCAACTGTAAGTATCGCTATAGTCGGTCAATGCTTGATATTGAGCGTGACAATAACTGTCGAAATCAGCCAAATGGAAATAGTGGTCACCGTGACTCACCAGCATATGGAATATCGGTGAAAACAAGGCCTTATCGGCATGAAAAGCACCTGAAATAAGTGAATCAACAGTCTCTTTAAGTTCTGTATTAGATAAATACTCGTCATATGATGACCGTCCTTTAGCTCTTTTCTCCGCAATTTGCTCCGCAGACAAGCCAAACACATAGAAATTCTCATGACCAACAGCATCTCTAATTTCAATATTAGCGCCATCTAGTGTTCCGATAGTTAACGCACCATTCATCGCCAATTTCATATTGCTGGTACCAGAGGCTTCAGTACCCGCAGTAGATATCTGCTCTGACAAGTCGGCGGCTGGAATAATATTTTCCGCTAGTGAGACTTTATAATCCTCTAAAAAAACCACTTTAAGTTGTTCATTGACTCTCGGATCATTATTCACTTTAAGAGCAACTTGATTGATTAACTGGATGATCAATTTAGCCATTGCATAGCCCGGTGCAGCTTTTCCCGAGAAGATATGAACTTTCGGCGAAACAGCCCCTCTTCCATTAAGAATTTTCAGGTAAAGATTTATCACATAGAGAATGTTGAGTAATTGGCGTTTATATTCATGAATTCGCTTTATCTGGCAGTCGAACATAGCTTCAGGATTGATAATTATTCCTTGCTGACGAGTAATTATCTGACTTAATTTTATTTTATTAAATTTTTTGATTTCAGCGAGTTCGGCAATAACGTCACGTTCATTCGCTAACGACTTAAGTTTGGTCAGAAGAGTCAGGTCGGTAACCCATTCTTGACCTACGTGACAATCCAGGAACGCCGATAACCGGGGATTAGCCTGCTGAATCCAGCGCCGAGGTGTAACACCGTTCGTTTGATTAGTGAATTTCTCAGGCATTAAATGATAAAAATCAGGGACAAGATTCGATTTAATTAATTCCGAATGAAGTTTAGCCACCCCATTAACTTTGTGACTACCAATAATAGCAAGATAGGCCATGCGCACTTTCTTTTCAGGCGTCTCTTCAATCAAAGACATTGATGCTAATAAATCTGCACGCTCAGGGCGCCATCTATGTATTTCCAGTAAGAAACGGCGATTGATTTCATAGATGATTTGTAGATGACGAGGTAATAACAATTCGAATAATTTAACCGACCACTTCTCTAACGCCTCTGGCATTAGCGTATGATTGGTGTAGGCGCAAACCCGTTGTGTTAAATCCCAAGCAATATCCCAATCAACAGTATGTTCATCCACCAATATTCTCATTAGTTCAACAATCGCCAGAGCAGGATGGGTATCATTAAGTTGAATGGCTATAAACTCAGGTAACTGATTTAGATCATTGGAAAGTAAGAAGAAATCATGCATAACATCACGTAATGTACAAGCCACCAAAAAGTACTCTTGTGTTAAGCGTAATTCCTTCCCTGCCAGCACCTCATCGGAGGGATAAAGTACTTTAGAAATATTCTCCGATGCGATTTTTTGATTAACAGCATTCAGATAATCACCATGATTGAAGATATGAATATCAAATGAATCTGAGGCACAAGCGCTGTATAACCGCAACGAGTTTACGGTGTGATTATTGTACCCAGAGACCAGATAGTCGTGAGGCACACCAATAATTATTTTCCAATCCATCCACATTGGATTGTAATTTCCTTGCTGGTCTTCTACTTCAACTATGCGCCCATACAGCGGAATTATCATTGCCTGACTTTGATGTTCTATCAGCCAGGGTGAGTGTGCCGAGTGCCAATCATCAGGCTTCTCTACCTGTTGACCGTCCTGGATTTGTTGGTGAAATAAGCCATACTCATACTTTATACCGTGACCAGAACCAGCAATATCTAAGGTTGCCATTGAATCAATGAAACATGCAGCCAAACGCCCTAATCCTCCATTACCTAATGCTGCATCTTCTTCACTTTTAACAATAACTTCAAAATCTACGCCAAGAGATTCTAGCGCAGCTTTGGCTGTCTCCATCAGCCCTTGATTTATTAAGTTATTCCGTAGAGATTGACCAATCAGAAACTCCATAGAAATATAATAAATACGTTTTTTTCTTGCCTGATGATGCCGTTCTCGAGTGAGAAAATAATCATCCGTCTGATTTCGACGAACAACTAGCGCTAATGCACTAAAGATGTCACTAGATGACGCAGTTGACAATGTCACTCCGAGAGAATACTTCAATTCATAAAGTATGCTATTACGTAACTTGCTAATCTGACCTTTATCTTGAGTCGATGGAGTATTTTTCATTTCTGCCCTTTTTACAAGATTGAGTCGAAAAATAAAAATCAGTTAGGAATGAATCTCCTACCGACATCATATTTTGCGAAAAGCCATAAC
Organism: Yersinia sp. FDAARGOS_228; assembly: GCF_002073315.2. NCBI lineage: Bacteria > Pseudomonadati > Pseudomonadota > Gammaproteobacteria > Enterobacterales > Yersiniaceae > Yersinia > Yersinia sp. FDAARGOS_228. The sequence goes on along the minus strand of NZ_CP020409.2, from coordinate 2,675,017 downwards.
ATCATTAAGGCACAGAGATGAACCAGTGTATTTAGCAACCAGGCACGATGCCATAAACCAAAGTCCACCAACTGATTAACCAGCAAAACAACATAAACATGGATAATAAAAACATACAAAGAATGTTGACCTAATGTTATTAAGAACCAACCACACACCTTGTTTATTGGTTTCCAAAAATAACTCAACACCAGATAACACGTTATCAGCAAACTAAAATCATTGATAACACGGAGTGGCCCTAGTGCATTCTTTGCAGCAAAATTCTGATAGAACCAATTAAATTCTTTCGCATTTATCGTATGGAGCATCGTGTTATAAGGCATAAATGGGTTGGTATGATTTTGTGCAATAAACATCATGACCATTGTGAATAACACAATAACTGACAAACTCCAAAATCCGGCCTGAGTACGGGCTAACGAAAGCAGCTCTTCTTTGTACCAGCCAATAGTCACCCCTAAGACATAAATAAATTGCCAAGCCAACAATGGAAAAGCAAACTCAAACTCTGCCGATGTAAATCGTATCCCCGTGAGATAATAGGTGATATATAAAACCAGCGATAACAATAACAACACACCGACCGACCGACGTTTCAATAGGTAGAGAAAAAGAGGCGTTACCAACAACAGATAAAAATATAACCCCAAAATCTGGCTCTGATGTGGCCCAATCTGCAAGTAGAGCACCATGTTAAACCAGGATTCTTTTATCTGCTCGTAAAGTGGGTATAACGTATAACTTACCCCGGAAAAGCGATCGGTAAAATGGGTAGCTTCAAAAGTATTTATAAAAGTTAGTTTAGTTAGAAGCAAAATGCTAAGGATGATCACTATATTGACTACATATATTTTTGCTGCTCGTCGATACAATGAATAGCTTACAGTTAATAGCACTTCTTTTTTTAGACGCTGGCGATTGATTACGCCTATCATAAATCCAGAAAGAATAACAAACCCTTCAGCTCCAGTTGTCAGTCCAAAACGTTCCCAGGTAAAAAGATCCAATAACGACATCACTTCGATGTGAGCGACAACCATCATCACCAATGCAATGCCCCGCAGTAGATCAATCCTTAGATCACGTTTATCCGATGATGTATAGCGAAACGATTTTATCCAAACAGCAACAGCCCTAAATTTATCTTCCGATACAGCAAATGCATGAATCATCCAATCACCTACAGCCATCACCCACCAATAAAGAAGGATAGTTTCTACCCATCCACGTATTAGCCAACATCCTTATCTTTCATTAACATTAGAACCTTTTAACTATAGAACAATGTGAGTAACCCTACAATTTTAGGTGGAAGTGTAAAAAACATGCCGAATATTTATGCTTTGTGCCAGTAATATCTCAAGATGTGCAGGTTTCGCACCTAGTTTCAGACGTTTCCTCACCATTTTTAGGATCTGAGAAACAGAAATCCAAACAGCGTTTGACTGCAATCTGTGGCACAACTTGCATCGACTCATACTTAAACATAAGCGTGAGTCGGTCTAATTTGCTGGGAAAGGCCTGTATAGCGTGCACCTGAAATGGGAAAAACCTGTTTGGTACTCAGTCATCCAACTGACCTGGCCCGTGGCTTTTGGGTGAAATCCATGTAAAAATCACTGCTAACAGGCATAAAGGTCGGTATAACTCTTGGTCGCAATCGCCTAGTGCGAAGTACATGTGGTGGAACTAGCTGTTCAGCACCTATAGCATTTAACCTGAGAGAACTTATCCTTAGCGGCTATTTGCAATAGTGTAAAGTACGTTTATGCCATTATGAATGCTGCCAATGTGTTTAAATATTTTAAATACTGAGAGTTGGGAACTACTATAATAGTAAAGAGAAAATTGAATTTTTGGTGATTTTTAAGTAAAGGGATTTTTTGTTGAAAATCATGATAAGGGATCCAATGTGAACAGATTAACCATTATAAATAAGATTGTTGCTTATGATTATAACAACGCGATCATCTATAACATAAATAAACCCGAAAAATCAGTAAGTCTTTATGCTCCCACCAATGAATGTTTGTATATTCTTTTAGATCAGTATCCCAACGTTATACCGCAAAATTATTTTTTTGAACAAGCATGGGAAAAACAAGGTTTAACAACAACTAATAATAATTTTTACCAACATATTTCGATGATTAGGCGTGCATTTGAAGTTGTCGGACTGAATGGGGATATTATTCTTACCCTACCAAGACGCGGTTTATCCTTATCTAAGGACCTCGAAATAACCCATGAAGAAAAGAAAAAGCAGGATAAAAAAGAAGAAATAGTAATAGATGAAACTTCAAACAATGCAACAATCAACAACTCGATGCTTAGAGCAAGTTTGTGGGTAGTGGTTTCCATATTAATAATAACTTTGTTTTCAATTTTATTGTACAATAAAAAATCACCATATGAAAAATCTATCGAGAACTACAACCATGTAGAAGACATTGAATTATGCCATCTATTCTCACTATCAGAAGGTTATGATGTTAGCAATGTAAAAGAAATCATAAAAAATGAAAAAATAAATTGCAATAAAGTAAAAAACTTATACTACACCACCTACCCGATAATAAAAAGGGAGTCTTTGATTTATTGTGACGTGTTAAATAATACGCCGAAAAATTGTATATCCTATTTGATGATCAAGTAAGGGAATGTTATGAGAACATTGAAATACGTCGCCCCATTTATTTTTATCATTATCCTTTCTTTTATCATTATCTATACCTTTAATCGTAGTAATAACGCAAAAAATATAAAGTGCTACTCTATACTAAAAACTGAAAAAGTAAGCACTGCTGGCGTGGAGACTTTTTCTGGTGTGATTATATTCTCGTTTTTAGAAAAAACGGGTAGCATTACATCTAAAGCCGAACTGACTACAACAAAAAATAATAAGTCCCTATTAACACAACAAATAAACTTCAAATATGATTCCTCTGGTAACGAATACTCTATTCATGTTATTGGATTGACAGATGAAAAAATCATGGAGCACCTCCCACTGGAAACCAGTGACTATATGAAAAACATATTAAACTCTTATTTTGCCAATCCTAAGGATATAAAGTTATGGATTTACCCTGGTTTTAAAGGGGACTATGTTATTCATACAGAAGTCATTCCTTGGCTTTATTGCAATAAAATTCAAGAGTAAATAAAACAACCTGCATTACTGTTATTTTTATAATGATACAATAAAACCGTATGCACTGAGAAAATAGAATATTAGTGAGCACGCATAATCACGATGTCAACATGTTAAGCCATTAGTCTCACTTTCTATGTATTCCCATCATTCCTTTCAGGACTGCCGAACAGTCCGACTAAAAATCAAAACTCCACTTATCCTAACCTCAATCTCAATCTCAATCTCAATCTCAAATAAGCTAATGTAATGGACATGGCTCAATGCCATCCTCTAACTAAAAGCAATCATTTAGCAAATACAAATGAGTATAATCTGTACTTTTGAAGTATCTTTTTATCACTAAAATTACCTTAACTATCACTAATTTTATCACTTAAGGGAATTAAGAGTATATTCCACAACCCAATTGATATAAAAAATCATTTAAATTCAAGTCGTTACTAAAAAACCCACTTCACTGCGCACACCGCATTAATTTCACCTCTATTTGCCTTAATAAATAATTCTTCATTTTAATTGTGTGGGTTATTCATTGATAATATACCTGAAATTTAGCGTTAACCGATGAACCACTGTCATGAGATAAATATTTCATACTTTACGGTTCATCTATGTTGTACGGAGAGTGAATATCTAAGCACATCACCTCCTTTACTAATCGTATCAATAGGCGATATTTTTGTTAATGATTAAATGTCACCAATGTAATTTGGTTTAATTTAAGTATTGAATATTGTTTTTGCTAGCCGCAGTGAGAGCCATACATGATTTTGACTAAAAACTCCGAGGTTTTCGTGTACCTAATTAGTGACGATATTTATGTTCATATCTCTCATGGAGTCATGATTCGCACTTACACGACCAGAAGGTTTAAAAATTATACCATTGATACGGTTATTCTTGGGACAGGAACACTGATGAGGCTGTTAACCTATTTACTGGAACATGCTAACAAGGATGTTATTTATTATCCCGATATTATGTCAAGTGTTTGGGATAATAACGGATTAGTGTCATCTTATAAGCGGTTAAGTCAGGTTATTATTGAATTGAAAAGTAAATTGGTTGAAATTGGACTACCTGCGGATTTTATTCAGATTATTCGCGGCCAGGGATATCGCATTGAAGAAAAAATGATTAAACCGCTTTCCTTTCATAAGGAAAAATGTGAATTACGTGAGGTCTGCGTTGATCCTACGCCAAGTTCCTACTTCAATTAGAATTTCGGCATGATGAACACGCAGTTGAACACAAATGGCACTGTTGTAAAAACCACAACTCATTGCAGAGCCAGTTATCTTTGGCTTGAAGCGAGTAGAAGAAATAAAAATTGACATAACTAAGTGAGCGCGGTGGTTAATTTAGAGAGGTTTCCATCAGACCTGGCTGATCAAAATACTTGTTTAAGGCCACTTACAACAATATTGTTTGTATTAAAAATAAGATGCGAAAATTAATTTCACTTCCTTCAATGTTAGGATGATGAGCCAATAATTGTAGGAATTTTCAGATATTGAATGTGGAAAGTGAACAGATGTTATGTAAAAGTCACTTCGCAAACCAATGATAGATTTTCGTTATACACTTTGGCGGTAAAAAAACCTTATATAACAACGTGTTTCATGAACGGTCATTTAGGTTTTTTAAAAAAGCTCCAAAAAATATTTTATATAAGCATCTTTTATAAATTTTTTTGTCAATCAAGTGAAAAAGCTGGCATTGGGACTAATATTTCATACTTTGTGAATTTATCAGATTTTTTACGTGTTTTTATCCGTTTAACGGTTTTTATGCCTGAACACAAAGGCGATTTATTAACATTCACCCAGCTTACTTGACCGTAAGCGGCTTTTCACACGACTATTTTGAAAATAAATAGTTTGGCTATATTATTTGGCAACAGAAATATGGAAAGACAACAGACGATTTGTTAGTCAAACATGCTATGAATTTATATTAATTCTTTTAGCGTGATGAAATTATTATTGAGCACCATCAACCCAAGGTTATTTCTACTAGAAGGCTGTTTTAGTGACTAGACACAACCTCTGGATTTAACCTTAATAGAGTACCTTTATTTAATAGATAATCGGGTGAATTAAATATGCCATTAATCATTCGCCAGGTACTTAATCCAATTAGGAAAATGTTAACATGAAAAAAATGAACAAAATTGCACTCGTTGTTGCTGGTCTGGTTTTATCTACTGCGGCACTGGCTAATGACGTTATTCAATTCCAGGGCGAAGTGGCGAACCAGACTTGTTCCGTCACCATCGATGGTAATGCATCCGCACCACTGGTCCTATTGCCAACGGTTCCTAGCTCATCGCTGGCACTGGCTGGCCAGACCTCAGGGCAAACACCGTTCACTATCGGTCTGACCGGTTGCACCGTTTCCGCCAGCATTACGGCGATTAAAACCGTGTTTGTCGGTAACAACCTGACAACAAACGGCCGTATGGGCAACACCGGTACTGCCGGTCAAGTCTCACTGCAACTGGTTGACCCTGCTACCCCTGCCACCCCACTCGACCTGACAGGTCAATCGGGTGCTGCTGGTCTTTCTTTGGCCGCTAACGCGACAGCAGCTAGCCATATTTTCGCCGTGCGATACTACGCCGAAGGTCCTGCCACCCCAGGTTCTGTACTGGGAAGCGTACAATACGCGGTGTCTTACCAGTAATAACAACAGCCCCTTCCGGTGCGAAGGCGGGGGCTGCCTGCGAGGATTTTTCCTGTGACGTTCAAATATTCACGTGCCATGATCGGCGCGTTATCCACCCTCATGTTATTACTTGCTGTACCGGTGATGGCCAGTGTCGTGATGCTCAATACCCGGATAATCTATCCCGCCGATGCGCCCTCACACACGGTACAACTTACCAATGATGACACTATTCCTTACGTGATGCAGATGTGGGCAGACATCAATAACCCGTCTTCAACACCCGAGAATGCCGATGGACCGTTTGTTACCGTGCCGGCGCTGTTCCGCATTGAGCCGAAAACCGGTCAGTCTGTTCGATTGATGTTCACCGGCAAGGCACTGCCGCAGGATCGCGAATCGGTATTTTATCTGAACAGCGTACAAATACCGCCGAAAAATACGGCCAGTAATGCCGATAACCAGATGTTGGTGGTGTTACGCAATCGGGTCAAAGTGTTCTACCGCCCCAAAGGGATCACCGGCGGGCCTGAAGAGGTTGCCGGGAAAATCCGCTTTTCGCTAAAACAGCAGGGCGCACAGTGGATACTGACCGCCACTAATGATTCCGGCTATTACGCCTCTTTTATCAACGCAACTGCGATGCTGGGCAGGACCGAAGTGCCGTTCAAGGTCGGTATGGTGGCACCGAAGTCTCAAGCCAGTTGGGCGTCAGAGAAAAGTGCCCAGTCCGCTGCTGGTGCCCAGAAAATTAAGTTTACCTTGATCAATGATTACGGTGGTCACACTGATGCAGAAGCTCGTCTGAATTGACTGACAAACTTACCCGTCAGTACCCCAAATTTTATTGTTATGGGACCGAAGGAATGCAGATAAAAATAATAATATCCCCACGCCATTCCGATATTCGCCAGGGAAAGGCAATATTGAGTTGTCTGTCGACGAATATTCTCCCACTAAAATCACTGATACTGTGGCTGGGGGTGGTGTCATTCCCCCTATTGGCAGCAACGCCTGACAATCAGTTTGAGTTTGACGACAGCATGCTGGTTGGGAGTCTCAAGACGCAAAAGAGCATTGCACGATTTAACCGTGCGAATACTGTAGAACCCGGAACGTATCAGGTTGATGTCTATATTAATGGCGATTTTCTGGCTCGAGAATCCGTGATTTTTGCTGCCGGGCCGCAAGGCAAGGTGGCTGAGTGCCTGCCACCGGACATGCTGTTGACGGCCGGTATCTTACCCGATGGCATCAAGGTAAAAACCGGCGATGTGACGTCGTGTTTGAGTCTGGAAGACCAGGTTGACGGGGCCCTCAGCCAGTTTGATTTTTCCCGGCTACGCCTCGATTTACAGGTACCTCAGGCCTTGATGAAACGTGAGGTACGCGGCGCGGTGCCGGAGGGTCATTTATCGGTGGGCGAAACCGTCGCCTTTACCAGTTATGACACAAATTATTATCGTACCAACGCGTCAGGCTCGACCACCGAGTCGACGTATCTGGGGTTGAATTCAGGGTTCAATCTAGGGCTGTGGCAATTTCGCCAACAGTCGAGTTTTACCCGTTACCTCAGTGACAACAGCCCAGGTAGCAGCCAGTGGAACGCAATACGCTCCTTTGTACAGCGCCCTCTCCCGTCGATAGGGAGCCAACTGACGCTGGGGGACAACTTCACTTCCGGTAGCCTTTTTAGCAGCCTGGGCTTTCGGGGGATACAGTTGGAAACGGATGATCGCATGGTGCCTGAGTCCCAACGCGGTTATGCCCCCACTATCCGAGGTGTCGCCTCGACCACCGCCAAGGTCAGCGTCAGCCAATCGGGTATGCAGATCTACCAAACCACTGTCGCCCCAGGTGCCTTTGTCATTGATGATTTGTACCCCACCAGTTTTCAGGGGGATTTAGTGGTTGAGGTACAGGAAGCGGATGGTCGTGTTTCCTCCTTTACCGTTCCTTTCTCAGCAGTACCTGACTCAATGCGGCCGGGGCACTCGCACGTGAGTTTATCTGCCGGGCAGGTGCGTAACATCGGCAACAGCAATAATCTGTTTACGGATATGATCTATCAGGCTGGGTTGACCAACGCGGTCACGGCCAACACTGGTGTACGTATTTCTGATGGTTATCAGGCGTTACTGGGTGGTGCGGTATTGGCCAGTCAGTTCGGTGCATTGGGCCTCAATGCTGTGTATTCGCAAGCCGACCTGTGGGGCGACAAACTTAACGGCTGGCGGCTGGGGACCACTTACAGCCGGACCTTTATGCCGACATCGACTACATTGGCGCTAGCGGGTTACCGCTATTCCACGCAAGGCTATCGGGATCTGGCCGATGTGCTGGGGCTGCGTGCCGCGTATGACAACCATGACACGTGGTCCTCAAACACCTACCAACAAAGTAATCAGTTTGTGGCTACCGTCAGTCAGGGGCTGGGGGAATATGGGCAGCTCTATTTTTCCGGTTCAACCAGCAGTTATCGCTCGGACCGGGGCCGTGACACCCAATACCAGATGGCCTATTCACACAATTACCACACTATCAGTTATAACCTGTCACTCAGCCGTCAGCAGACCGGCAGTCTCCGTTACAGTATGTCGTCGGCAGACAATGTGAGTAATAGCAGCACACAGAATATTGCCATGCTTTCCGTTTCTATTCCTCTGGGCGCAGGGCCGCGATCGCCGATACTCTCGACCGGTATGAGCCATACCACCGGTGACACCGGCAGTACCCACTACCAGAGTGCACTAACAGGCACCCTCGGGGAAGACCAACGCCTTAGCTACACGGTCAATGGCGCGTTCGAGCCTGGTGGTACCGGCAGCAGTGTGGGCGCCAACATGACCCAACAGATGTCCGTAGCCACCGTGGGAGGCAGTTTCTCTCAAGGTAAGAATTATACCCAAGGCGGGGGAAGTGTCCGTGGGTCTGCGGTATTGCACAGCGATGGTGTGACCTTCGGCCCTTATCTTGGCGATACATTTGCGCTGATCGAAGCACAAGGCGTGAAAGGTGCCGAGGTGATGAACGGGATGGGCGCGAAGATTAACAACGCCGGTTATGCCATCGTCCCGTCACTGGTGCCTTATCGCTACAACGACATCAGTTTGGATGCCAAGGGGATCGAAAACCCGAATGTCGAACTTAATGAGAATCAACAACGCATCGCGCCCTATGCAGGCTCAGTGGTAAAAGTACACTTCAAAACGTTGGAGGGATATGCACTGCTCATTAAATTGCCTGATGCGCAACGGGGCAATTTTCCGTTGGGCAGCAACGTGTATGACCGCAATAACACTGTCGTGGGTCTGGTCGGTCAGGGGAACCAAATCTACGCGCGTGCCGCAGGCAAGCAGGGACAACTGCGAGTGAAATGGGGTGAGGCGACCAGTGAACAGTGCACCCTGAACTACGACCTGCAGGGTCAGGACATGAAACAATCATTGTATCGTCTGGCGTTGCCGTGCAACAGCCAGTGATATTCAGAGAGAAACCGGAGAGAGATATGCGCAGAACCTTGACTGTGGCGTTGCTGACAGTGGCGGGGATGACGATAGCCGCCCCTGGCTGGGCAGAGTGTTACCGTATCACCACCACCGACAGCACCCCCAGTTCACCTTATTATACTGAACCGGGTAAAGGCACCGCCGCCAATTGGGACGGTGCGACGGACCCGTCAGGCTCTGTCGGCACCTTACCGACAACCGTAAATGTCAATAACAGTACCTTCCAGCCTAACGGAACGCTACTTGCCAGCGGCACAGTGAACTTCCTGCAATCCGGTGCCCAGCCCTACAGCGCTGAGCAGATCCTGTTTCGCTGCACCGCCAGCGAGGCGGGGAACCTGTATGAATATTACGCCACTAATGGCGATTCTGTTTATGCCGGTAATGTCGACGCGGGGGCTGCCAATGGCTTACCGGGCGCTTATCAAACTATTATTGATGGTGTAGCTCTGCGTGCCACTAATCTGGTCACCGGCGAATTGTATTCCCGTTACTGGAAAGCCCGCCCATTGACTAGCCTGGATACCGATTCACAAGGGTGGATCTTGGTTAAAGCCAAAAATTTCAGCAATACCAAGATAGATCTCTTTCGCCTCAGTAATTCTACTGGCTCGACTACTGTCGGTCTTGTCAACTGGACACAACCTGCCACGTATATCGCCTTTCGCGGCGGGACACTTTCCAGTGGTCTAACCGTCGGCGCTGACTCCAATTCGATTTTCTACGGTTGGTACAATATGTGGCCGGGGGCAGTGAACCTGCATAACAACCTCACTGTCCGACGTACAGCCAGTTGTTCGGTGACCAATGTCACACCCACCGTGATTTTCCCCATTATCACGGTCACCGAACTGAAGGCGGGAGTGACGCGGCAGAGACCGATTACCATCCAATTTGCTTGCCAGACCGGAGCACCAGCGAATGCCGGGGTAACCGCGTTCGGCAGTGGGGTTGCAATCAACCAGACAGCGATGGGGATACGAGTGAATCCGGCTAATGCGGCAGCGGCCGTGTCTGCCGGTCTAGGGACCACCGGCTCAGGTGTCAGCTACTTGCTGTCAGACGGCTATGGCACTAATTCTACGGTAGCCTCCGGTGTAGGTATTCAAATTTCACGCACCAATGGCTCGGCGCTGAATCTGCTCAGTACGTTGAGTGGTTCGGTTCTTGGGGGTAATGCGGCAGGATGGTACCCGGTACTGGATGATGCGACCGCCGGTGCTGTCGTTAGCGGCATGACCACTTATACCAAAACGCTGAATGCGACACTGAAGGCATTGCCCGGTAAGACAGTTACCGCTGGCAAAGTCAGCGCGACGGCACAGGTCATTATCCAGGTGCAATGATGCGAAAATTACTGGGAGTATGTATTGCCGCAGCAGCGTTGTTTTGTGGCTGGGCGCAAGCGGGCATTATTATTGAGTCATCGCGCGTAGTCTTTTCCGCCGCCGATCGTGAGCGTTCATTACTGTTGTCGAACGGCAATGCTTACCCGGTGATTGTGCAGGCATGGATTGATGACGGTGCGCCGGAAGGCACACCTGAAACAGCCGATAATGTCCCGATTTTGCCCCTACCAGGGCTTTTCAGGCTGGAATCCGGCGAGAAGAAAAATCTGCGCTTGCTGGCGACCCAACAAACACAACCACAGGATCGTGAGTCGCTGTACTGGCTAAATATTTACGAAATCCCCCCAACCGAAACAGGGTTACCCCCAGGTGTTTCGGCGGTGAAAGTGGCAGTACGCGTGCAATTAAAGGTGTTTTATCGTCCACCTAACCTGAAACTGAAAGTTGATAACCTGACCGAACTACAGCAGTTCACTCTGGTCCGACAGCCCGGTTCGTTGACACTCATTGTCGAAAACCGGTCGCCTTATTTCGCAACCTTCAGTGCGGCAACGTTAACAGGTGGGGGCCAATCACATGATATTGATATGGGTATGTTGGCACCCTTTACGCAAAAAAAAGTGGATATGAGCGCAGAAGCCACATGGCAGCCCGAGAACGTTCGTTACACGCTGATCAATGATGATGGTAACAGTCTGGTAGGCAATAAATCACTCGGTCGTTAACAACAGACATCTATCAGCACAGTTGCCCAAAGAACTTGATTTTAGCGTTCCCAAAGGCCGAAAAAGTTATTTATACGACAGACCGCAAAGTGCTGAAAATTTTAGTTGTGTCAGCACCTTGGTTGGTCTTCCTCCCCTCTCACACATCAGGTTGCAGGTATTCGCGTTACTGTGAATTCATGTTGACGAAAGTGACCATAATCCTCTGATTATTCTTATTCAGGTCAAGCGAGGCCACCATGCAGCACAGTAAAAATATCCGGCAACTTATTGTCGTGAGTTTGTTAGGTCTCATACTGACACTCATCTTAAGTGGTATAACGACTTGGTATGTCTTACTTCATCAGACAAAAGCAGAGATAACTGCACTATCGCAAGAGACATTGTACACCGTCGAAGAATATCTGACGGAGGCACAAGATTTACTGGATAAAACCCTCCAGCGTGATCCCCAGGACTGTTCTTTAAAAAGCCGCGAGGTATTCATTCCTGAGCTTCTCAGTGCTGTCGTCGTAACCGATATCCTTTATACGTTACCCGACAAAACGTTATGCAGCCTGACCTATGGCGATAACATCAAAGCAATATCAAAGAAATCGTTAGTCACCAACTGGCAAGGAGTGCAATTTTTTATACTCGCAGATGATGTATTAGCCGCAGGAAAAGGCAATATTCTGGTTGGAAAGAAAGGTGTTTTTGCCTTACTTCCCCAGCGACAACTGGCAGGGTTTCATGTTACTGGGCAAGAGCAGCGGACCCAACTGCATATTATGATAAATAATGAACTGTTGGTACATTCCGCCAGCAGTACAGCCCCTGACAACCGTTGGCTCATCATCAGTAAAATAGCAGACAGCGGACTACGGGTTGAGTTTTCTGTTCCTCTCACTGCACTCCGTTCATTCTGGTTGCATTCATTTTGGCCGGCTCAATGGGTCATCAACCTGTTATTACTCTTGTCATACAGTACGTTCTTCTACTGTTATGCCAGGCACAAATTATCCATGAAAAAAGCAATTCGACGAGCATTGCAGAAAGGAAACTTTTGTCTTCACTATCAACCGATTGTTGAGATAAAAACCGGGCAAATACAATCACTGGAGGCGTTAATCCGCTGGCCGACAACTTCGGGGAACGCGATCCCCGCCGATGTATTTATTCCTGTGGCAGAACAAACCGGATTAATCTGCTCGATAACCCAATATGTTTTGCATCAGGTCATGATTGACCTAAGCGTATTGCATCAAACTCATCCAAAATTAATGATCGCGGTGAACATCTCAGCAGCTGACTTATCGGCCGCAGACTTTGCAACGGCTTTACGGACACAATGTGCCGCCTATGCACTCTCACCACATTATTTAAAACTGGAAATCACCGAACGTAGCCTTGTGGATGACGAGAACGCTAAACGTAATATGCTAAGTTTGTCTGAAGAGGGATTTATGCTGGTTCTGGATGATTTTGGTACGGGCTACTCGAGTCTCTCTTACTTGAATAAACTGCCAGTGCAGACATTGAAAATAGACCGCTCATTTATTTTGGGGCTAGGTATGAATATCGCGACCGGCAGTGTGGTACCGCAAATTGTCAGTATGGCTCAGCAATTGAACATGCAGGTGATTGCCGAAGGTGTTGAAACAGCAGAACAAGCGCAGGCTCTGTTAGATTTAGACGTTCCTTATGCGCAAGGGTGGCTGTATGACAAGGCCATGCCGCTCGCGGATATTCATAAAAAATTAATTATCAACCAGCAACAGCCCTATTCCGTTCTCTAAAGATATTTTCCAAGAACCGTGAAAAGGTTTTATCAATTAACCCGATGAGAAAAGTGACGACCCAGTTAGCTCAAACCTCAGTTTAGAGCAGCTTGCAACAATGCTGTTTGTATCAAAAAGTAAGATGCGAAAATCAATTTCACTTTATTCAATCATAGGATGAGAAGCGATCATTCGTAGGATATTTCTGGTATTAATTGTAGGAAGCGGTGTAATAGTGCACGATAATTAGCTTAGAAAAAATAACACATTATCACTATAAATTAGCAAGATAAAAAAACCTTAGATAACAACACGTTTTGCGAATAGCAAATTAACAAATTTAAAGTAAGTCCAAAAGTGTTTCATTAAACTTTTTTTATAATTTTTTTATAATTTGACTAAAAAAGTTAGCATTGGGGGTTATGTTTCACACTCCCACCATTACATGATCTTTTATTCCATATCCATACGGATTTATAGTTGTTTACTCTGCACTTGAGCGGTTAACTCAATATGCTGCCTACTTATTCTACTATAATTTATTTTTCTAGCGTTGATTTTGAGAAAAAATATTTTAGTTATACAATTTACAGCAATGAAGGTGTGGGAAGAGAGCGAGTCACTTCACAATCAATTTCTATACTTATTATTTACCACAGATCAATAACTTCTATTTGTCCACATACGTGAATAGATAGTCATTAATTATCCACAACCTGATTGTCAGAATTGGATGTTTTTCTTTCCACCAAAAAATTTATTATAGGGGGTCGAAATGTTTTATTGCAATATAGAAACAATGGATAATTACTTTCGATACGGTTTGTTTATCTTACTTGAAGAGGCTCTGGCAAAGAATCATGTACAACAACCAGCAATCCTCGCAGGCAACCTGAGTGAAGAGACTGAAATAGTATTTATTGATGCAGACTCTAATGCTTTTTATCAGACACTTGAGCAAGCTTGTTGTTTAAAACGAAATGAATCACTCACTATTTTTATTATTTTAAATTCCCAAAATACGTTCTTACTGAGGAATGTCGAGCCGAATACAGTCTCTGGGATTTTCTATAAAACAGACGAAGAAGTTGAAATCGTTAGCAAAATAAGTCAAGTATTGAAACTGTGTGCGAAAAAGGATGCATCGTTAACGCCATCAATTGAATGGCCTGTATACACAGGGTTTCATTCTGAGCCATTCACTTCAAATGAATCTATTGTTCTTGAGTTGTTGAAAAGAGGGTTTTCGGGGAGTCACATCTCACGGATCTTAGGTAAAAGCGAAAAAACAGTGAGTCATCATAAACGCTCAGCTATGAAAAAACTGGGTGTGCAAAATATTGTGGAGCTTTTCCGCCAAATCCATTGATGAGAGGAAGTGTTGATGTATCTGGTCAATACGTCTGAAATAGAAAAGAATACATATCGTACACATGACATATATGGTTTTCTCGTTGGTGATAATATTCTCGTAAACATGCAACATGGCGTTGTGTTGCGCTTCACCCATTACGGAGTACGCCAGTGCCGTTGCGATGTTGGTACCGTTATGTTTGGAGAGACGGAGATACGATTACTGACTTATTTATTGCTTAATGCCGACGGGAAGATTGCTAATTATAATGGTGTTCTGATGTCAGTATGGGAGGATAACGGATTAGTATCTTCGTATAAGCGATTGAGCCAAGTGGTACAGAGTTTAAAAGGGAAATTATCCCAGTCTGGTTTGCCCAATGACTTTATCCGCACTGTCAGAAAACAGGGGTATTGTATTGAGGGGCACGTTATTATCCCACTGTACTATCATGTGAACAGTTAAATAGTATAAATATGCTTCTAATATGCCAGCGATAATGTTCACATGATTTATTTAACTCATATTAAAATAAAACACAGACAAAATCCTAAGTTATTTTAGCTTGGATATTGATGAGAAGTCACATTTAATTATAAAAACCAGTAATATCTCTGATGGCAAAGATTGTTAATTTTTGCCATCAGAGATATTTAATCGTTAATGATAATCTTTGTTCAAATATAATAAATATCAGTGTGGGCAAACCTGGCGACTGAACGGATAAAGCAAAAAGGCTGACGCATTTGGTGAGCAACACGTTAATGACACCAGTAAATTTTAGTGTGACCGCAGAAAACCATGCGAAACCTAAAATTTACACTCCGACAAGAGAAACTATCAAAGACGTTTTGAGTGAATTCGTAGAACAATTACCAGGCTATTTTTAAAATTATGATAATAAGAGGCATTATGATGGATTCGCTCCTCCGCACCGATTATATAACTGACGATACCCGTAAGTTCCATGATCTCATCAATGTATACCCCCGTTTTGCGGCATTTTGGGACGGGGAGAAAATGGATTTGAATGTCAGAAAGTTGAATACTGCGATAACCACAATGAGCCACGGAGAGCAAATCATGGCACAATTTTTTGTATCTCTCTGGCTCGGCTCTAACGGTAATCATTTTGATATTTTTGACGCAGCAGCCGTACTCGATAAAAATGAGCTGATAGCCATTGCGAAATGGTTAGCCGATCCGTTTTGGCCTTAACATCGTAACCGCCGATATCCGCTGGGTGTGGGGACTACCTACAGCGCTGACATTACCTATGCCAATCTCAAGCAAATTTATCTGATAACAACGGATGAGATGTAACATCTCAGATGGCATACTGAATAATTTTCTTTTGGATAAAAAACTGGGGAAACAAGGAGAAAAAGAGAAGTGATGGCGGAGGAGGAGAGATTCGAACTCTCGAACGGTTACCCGTCGACGGTTTTCAAGACCGTTGCCTTCAGCCACTCGGCCACCCCTCCGCAACGAGCCGAACTATAAACAGAGCGCTGCTGCTTGTAAAGCCTGTTTGTGCTTAATTGCCCAAAAAATCCGCTAGCTGATTGTCGAGTGCTGAATTTATCGTCATCCCTTATGCTAACTGGCCATTAGCCGTACAACAGCCTGTTTATTTACTCCCTCACAGATGACACCTCGCCGAATAACAGCAGAGACTTCTTTGGGGTAGTGGAAAATATTTGCTAAATTAGCAGCCGTTTTATTGACTGGATTACCGAGGTTGTATGTTGGAGTTTGAAGGCCGGGTTATTGATACCGATGCACAGGGTTACCTGAAAAACAGCGCCGACTGGAGCGAAGCTTTAGCGCCAATACTGGCTGAACAGGAAGAGATTATACTCACTGAACCGCACTGGGAAGTGGTGCGCTTTGTGCGTGCTTTTTATCAAGAGTTCAATACATCACCCGCGATCCGCATGCTGGTAAAGGCCATGGCACAAAAATATGGCGAAGAAAAAGGTAATAGCCGATATCTGTATCGTTTATTCCCCAAAGGGCCAGCAAAGCAAGCAACCAAAATTGCAGGGTTACCAAAGCCGGTTAAATGTATTTAACCGCAGATAGCCATATTTAACGGCGGATAGCTCTGCTCCGGCACCGCTCGTGGGTTAATAGCGAATGTTAAATTTCTCAAACGCGGTGGTCGGATAAGGTTCCGTCAGCAGGCGATCCACCCGCGCGCCGCGCGGCCCTCCTTGTTTAATCCACTCTAGCAGGTGTTCAACCGCATGTTGCTCACCGTAAGCCACCACTTCCACACTGCCATCATCACAATTTTTAGCGTAACCCGTCACACCTAACTCTTGCGCCTGACGTTGCGTGCTATAGCGGAAACCCACTCCCTGAACAACACCATAAACATAGGCAGCAGTGCATACTTTTGGCATATCGACTCCCCATCTACGTGATTATTTGCATTTTCCGGCTCATACTCCGACAATACCGCTCTTTTTTCCTAGCTGGCAGCAACCTAATTATGACCGTACGCCTGATTCTTGCCAAAGGACGTGAAAAATCCTTACTTCGTCGCCATCCATGGATCTTCTCTGGGGCCGTTCAGCGCCTTGAGGGAACTGCCCTACCTGGCGAAACCCTCGATATCCTTGATAGCCAGGGTAAATGGCTGGCGCGTGCCGCCTACTCCCCTGAATCACAAATTCTGGCACGAGTCTGGACGTTCCAACAAGATGAAGTTATTGACCGCGAGTTCTTCATCCGCCGCCTACAGCAAGCGCAGAGCTGGCGTGACTGGCTGGCAAAGCGTGATGGTTTGAACGGCTATCGCCTGATCGCCGGTGAGTCTGATGGCTTGCCAGGTATTACCATAGACCGCTTTCAGAACTTTCTGGTATTGCAGTTACTGTCGGCCGGCGCTGAATATCAGCGGGAAACGCTGGTTAGCGCCTTACAACATTGCTACCCGGAATGCTCTATTTATGACCGCTCCGATGTCTCTGTGCGCAAAAAAGAGGGCTTACCCCTGACGCAAGGGACCATCAGTGGTGAAATGCCCCCTGCGCTACTGCCAATCACTGAAAACGGCATGCAATTGTTGGTTGATATTCAGCAGGGCCATAAAACAGGGTTTTATTTGGATCAGCGCGATAGCCGCCTTGCGGCGCGTAACTACGCCGATGGTCGCCGTGTTCTGAACTGCTTCTCTTATACCGGTGCCTTTGCTGTCGCGGCGCTGATGGGGGATTGTAAGCAAGTTATCAGCGTTGATACGTCACAAGCCGTGCTGGATATAGCCAAACAAAACATTGAACTCAACCAGTTGGATTTGAGCAAAACCGAATTCATTCGGGATGATGTGTTCCAATTGCTGCGTAATTACCGCACGCAAGGGGAAAAATTTGACATGATCATTATGGACCCACCGAAGTTTGTGGAGAACAAAAGTCAGTTGGCTAGTGCATGTCGGGGCTACAAAGATATTAATATGTTAGCGATACAATTACTGCGCCCAGGGGGGATCTTGTTAAGCTTCTCCTGCTCCGGTTTGATGCCAACAGATTTATTCCAGAAAATTTTGGCCGATGCTGCGTTAGATGCAGGGCATGATATACAATTTATAGAACAGTTCCGTCAGGCAGCGGATCACCCGGTTATCGCGACATATCCAGAAGGTCTGTACCTAAAAGGGTTCGCGTGCCGGATAGTATGACTTGAAATGCCCTACACTGCCCTCATATAGAAGGCAGAGTAATGTTTCTCAGGAGGTTATCATGATCGCCAGCAAATTTGGTATTGGGCAGCAGGTCCGCCACAGCCTACACGGCTATTTGGGTGTGGTGATTGATATCGATCCTGAATATTCTCTTGAGCCACCGGAACCTGATGAGGTCGCAAATAACGATATGTTGCGTTCGTCACCTTGGTATCACGTGGTTATTGAGGATGATGAGGGGCAACCGATACATACCTATCTAGCTGAAGCACAGCTAACCTATGAAGATATGGATGCTCACCCAGAGCAACCTTCATTGGATGAACTGGCGGCGTCCATCCGCCATCAGCTACAGGCTCCGCGTTTGCGCAACTAATTACTGATAAAGCCCGGCATTGATTGCCGGGTTTTTTATCGCCAAATTAAGCCGCGCCCTTGTATCACTGTTTTTCTAATTCCAGGCGCGGTATTTCAATCTTCGGGCACCGATCCATCACTACCTTTAACCCTGCATCTGCCGCCAGCGTGGCTGCCAACTCATTAATCACACCAATTTGCAGCCATAAAACTTTGGCACCGATAGCAATAGCATCTTGCGCGACGCCGTATGCGGCCTCGGCATTACGGAAAACATCCACCATATCGATAGCATGAGGAATATCTGCCAGTTCCGCATATACGTGCTGGCCCAATAATGATTTCCCCGCCAACTTAGGGCTAACAGGCGTGACTTGATACCCCTGCTGTAGCAGATAAGCCATAACACCATAACTTGGCCGCGATGGGTTATCACTCGCCCCGACTAATGCAATTGTTTTTACCTGTTGGAGAATATCAGCAATGTCTTTATCGTGCATTTTTCAGTTCCTCTGATGCGCTAAAAGAATATCCCAATCCACTTGCTGCCGGATGGATACCACCAATATTAGGCGATCCTCTAAGTGTACATCATGCGAAAAAAGGATCATAAATGCGGTCAGGCCGATTGGATTTAAGGGATATAGCAGTAAGTACTGTTAGAATGTGGGTTTTATCCTTATAATTCATCAGGATAAAAACGCCACATTTATACTAAATATGTCAAAAAGTAAATAAGTGTGGGCGAACGGAAAGACTTTGACACATAATCTAGCCTGTCTGACAATGTACGCGGATATCACCCTCAGGAGCAGCACATGAAATTTGGTCTGGTGGTTGCAGGGATTCTGGCCGTTTGCTGTAGTGCTTCAGCGATAGCCACGACCTTAAAACTCGCGCCGGAAATTGACCTGTTGGTGGTCGATGGGAA
The DNA here is from genome assembly GCF_002073315.2 of Yersinia sp. FDAARGOS_228. Taxonomy (NCBI): domain Bacteria; kingdom Pseudomonadati; phylum Pseudomonadota; class Gammaproteobacteria; order Enterobacterales; family Yersiniaceae; genus Yersinia; species Yersinia sp. FDAARGOS_228. The sequence goes on along the minus strand of NZ_CP020409.2, from coordinate 2,655,514 downwards.
AAATATGTCGGGTTCCTTACTAAAAGGTGCCGATAGCCTGGAGTTAAACAGCGGCCAGCATCAAATCCTGTTTAAAGTGGTTAAACCACTCCCAGCCGACCCGAAAGTGTTGTACGCCTCTCCGCCATTAGTAGTGGTGTTTAATACCCGCAACGTCCGTTCTGTCGCCATAAAATTGCCAGCAATTGATACCGAACGAGATGGGAATAAATTTTCTAAGAACCCAGTGTATCAGCTCATTGGCGATAACGGCCGCCCGCTATCTGTGCGCCACGATGTATTACATCAGGAAAACCTCAACACGGCGACCACACTTGAAAAGGCTATGGCCACTTATAATGTTGGGCAATTCAGTGCCTCAGTCCCCTCTTTTGCCACCATCCCGCCGTCAACGGTGAGTGCGGTGCCGGGGACCACAATTGCTGTGGCGGGCACGAATACCACACAGAACACCACCAGTCTGCAAGGTGAGAATATTGCCGAACAGATGCTGCAATATTGGTTCTTGCAAGCTAACACCGAAACTCAACAACGTTTTCTGTTATGGGCTAAAAAAAAGCAGGCTAAATAATCCGTTGACGATAAGGCGGTTCTTAAACATCAGGTTATGCTTGTTTCCTCGCATTTCTTTACGTTACCGCTATGCACAAAATCTCTGTTTCAGTAATCTGTTAGCAAACCGCTGGCATTTATTGAAGGATATTTTGATGGAACTGACTACCCGCACTATTGCGGTACGCAAGCATATTGCCCTTGTTTCCCACGACCACTGCAAAAAATCGCTGCTGGAATGGGTTATGGAAAACAAACAACTTTTGTCACAGCATGAACTTTATGCGACAGGTACCACTGGGAATCTGGTACAAAACGCAACCGGCATTGACGTTCACTGTCTGCTCAGTGGCCCAATGGGGGGAGATCAAGAAGTGGGTGCGCTGATATCTGAGAAAAAAATCGATATTTTGATTTTCTTCTGGGATCCGCTTAATGCTGTGCCGCATGATCCCGATGTGAAAGCCCTACTACGTCTGGCGACAGTCTGGAATATTCCAGTCGCCACCAATCGTTCTACCGCAGACTTCTTAATTGGCTCGACCTTGTTCAGCCGCGAAGTCACTATCGCTATCCCTGATTATGATCATTACTTAAAACAACGACTGAAATAAGCATTAAGCCCGGTGCTACATTATGGGTCAGACCAAACCACCGGGCTTAATGTATTGGACGATAGCCCGCTAGGGTTTACGCTGAACTGGAACACCTAACTCACTAAGTTGCTCAACAAAAATAGAGGGTTTGGCTGTATCTTGCAGTAACCAGACCTGATGCTTCGCACGCGTTATTGCGACATACAATAAACGCCGCTCCTCCGCATCGGGGAAATCTTCCGGTGCCGGTAACAGAACGTCTTCCAGAATTGATTCCCGTGCAACTGCTGGAAAACCATCATTTCCTTCATGCAAACCGGCAACAATCACATAGTCTGCCTGCTGCCCTTTGCTAGCATGAATAGTCATAAAATCGATCGTCAGTTTTGGCCAGCGCGTTGCCGCTTTTTGCAAAATCTCAGGCCGCAAATGATGATAGCGGGCCAAAATCAGAATACGTTCATCATCCTTAACAAAACCGCTTAATTTATCCAGCAGCGTTTCAAGTTGTTGGTCCGGCAAGATAATGACTGACTTTTTGTTACCTTTACTCAAGCTGTTAAGTGGCTTTTTCAATTGATGTGGGTTTTGCTGAATAAACCGGTTCGCAATTTCACCGATCCTGTCATTAAAACGATAGGTGGTATCCAAGGCACATTCCGCCCCTTCACCAAAGTGCTGGCTAAAAGCCGTGGTGAGAGAAAGCTGGGCGCCACTAAACCGATAAATCGCCTGCCAATCGTCACCTACTGCAAACAGGCAGGTTTGTTTATTTTGTTTGCGCAGAGCTGCCAACAACATGGCGCGTTGTGGTGAGATATCCTGAAACTCATCAACCAGAATATGCTTCCACGGGCTGACAAAACGCCCTTTATCCAATAAGTTAACTGCCTGATGGATCAAACCAGAGAAATCAACCGCCCCTTCTTCTTTCAACGCCGTTTTCCACGCTTTCAATAGTGGAGCCATTAAGCGTATACGCTTTTGGAAGAGATCACGCACTTCTTCATCAGCTTGCTCAATCATTTCGGCTTGACTGCCACCGTGCATTCGCATCAGCCCTAACCAACGCTCCAGCCGCCCCGCCAATCTGGCTGCCAAGCGTTTATCTTGCCAAAACTCACCTTCATCAACCGCCCACTCAAGCTCATCCGTTAGCCACTCACGCCACCCTTTAGCCTGCGCTTTTTTCTCACTGCACTGCTGTTGCCAATTTTTAATCAGTAACGACCTTCTGGCCTGACTATCTGATTCCAGTTTACTGATTATTGGCGTTTTACGGCTGCCTTGCTGGATAATCTGCAATGCCAGTGCATGGAAGGTTTTAGCCTGAATATCATCCACAGCTAACCGTTGCTTAATGCGATGATTCATCTCATCAGCCGCCTGGCGGCCAAATGCGAGCAGTAAAATCTGCTCTGGTAATGCCTCATTACGGCGTAACAACCAACCAGCACGGGCCACCAGCACTGATGTTTTACCACTCCCGGCACCGGCCAGAACTAATACCGCGTCTTCGCCGTTGACCACCGCACGGCTTTGCGATTCATTTAGAGGAGAGGCTTCTACACTTTGGAAGAAATCTTGATGCTCCTCCAACATTCGGTTGGTCCATTGTTGATTCCGGCGCTCCACACTGCGACTGCCTTGCTGCAACCAGCGCAAACAAAGCTCATAGTCTGCACGACAGGACTCAAACTCGGTTAAGCGCTGTACCGGTACCGGTAATGAGGCGAAAGCCTCACGGATGGACTGCTGCACCAACCCTAACTCACTGCGCTTAAACCATTTATCCTGTTGTTCAATTCGCTTGATTGATTCCACTTGTTTATGTAAAACCTCAACACAAACCAGGCTCATCTCTTCACTCCATTGCTGCCAGATGCCCAGTAAATGTTGATAGAAACGTTGAGTTTCCTGCCATTCAGTACCATGTAAACGGACAACTTGTTGGTCTGGCAATTCAAATTCCAGTTCGCCCCAGACAATACCGCGCTTACATTCAATGTTAACCAACTGGTTAAAAGGAATCAGGTACTGATGTTTATCACCGCATACTTCGATGCCAGCATTGAGCAAGCGCACCCGATTGTAAGGATGCTGAGCCAAATGCTTGCCAAAAGATGTCGCTTTAAGTTCCATAACTGCGCGCCATAACTCGTATTAAGTGAATTGAAATAACACCATGGAGTGTAAATAAAATAATTGAGTTTAAACAACAGGTATCCGATAGTTGACAAAGGAAACTAACCCGCCCTATTGGTATAGAATGGTTAGCATTTGTTATCACTCACCCGCGTTGCGGTTTTTTTATTCAGCTAGGCAGATAAATCACTATGCGTACTGTACTGAATATTCTTAATTTTGTTTTAGGTGGTTTCTTCACCACACTGGGCTGGCTATTAGCCACAGTCGTCAGTGTCGTTCTGATTTTTACCTTACCATTAACTCGCTCTTGCTGGGAAATTACCAAATTATCATTTCTGCCTTATGGCAATGAGGCGATCCATGTCAATGAATTATACCCAGAAAAAAGTAATGCTCTGATAACTGCTGGCGGTTCTTTACTGAATATTGTCTGGTTTATTTTATTTGGTTGGTGGTTGTGTTTATCCCATATCGTCACTGGGATTGTGCAATGCGTAACCATCATTGGGATCCCGGTCGGTATTGCCAATTTTAAAATTGCTGCTATTGCTTTGTGGCCTGTGGGCCGCCGTGTCGTTTCAGTCGAAATGGCGCAGCAAGCGAGAATGGCTAACGCTAAACGCCAATATCAGCAACGCTGAATTTTCAGTTTTAGAGGTTTTTTGTGCTCACTTTCGTCACTGGTTTACGCCGTTATGTCTACAATAGTAGCCTGCTTTATCATGCCCGTATTTTTATCGCGTTGGTGGGAGTAACGGCAGTTCCGTGGTGGATTGGCCAGCCCAAACTGACCATTCCACTAACACTTGGTGTCGTCGCAGCAGCACTGACTGATCTTGATGACCGCCTGGCTGGGCGGTTACGTAATTTATTCATTACGCTGATCTGTTTTTTTATCGCCTCCGCCTCTATTGAGCTGTTATTTCCTTATCCCTGGTATTTTGCCTTCGGCCTAACCTTTTCAACCTGTGGTTTTATTCTGCTAGGTGCCTTAGGACAACGCTATGCAACCATTGCCTTTGGTGCATTGCTCATCGCTATCTACACCATGCTAGGCACCTCGATGTACCATATCTGGTACCAGCAGCCGCTATTACTGCTGCTCGGTGCCGTTTGGTATAACGTACTGACCTTGTGTGGGCACCTTATTTTCCCTATCCGCCCCTTGCAGGATAATTTGGCCCGCTGCTATCAGCAGCTTGCTCACTATTTGGAAGCAAAAGCTAATCTCTTCGATCCTGATATCGAATCAGATGTCGACCAGCCTCTTATTGATGTTGCGATGGCCAACGGCACACTGGTATCAACCTTGAATCAGGCCAAAGCCTCGTTGGTCACTCGCCTGAAAGGTGACCGGGGCCAGCGTGGAACCAGGCGGACACTTCACTACTATTTTGTCGCGCAAGATATTCATGAACGGGCCAGCTCGTCACATGTTCAATATCAGGTTCTTCGAGAAAAATTTCGTTACAGTGACGTCCTATTCCGCTTTCAGCGCTTACTGAGTATGCAAGCCAGAGCCTGCCTGCAACTTTCGCAATCTATCCTGATGAGACAAAAGTATCAGCATGATCCTCGCTTCGAGCGAGCCTTTACTTTTTTAGATGCGGCACTGGCCAGAGAACTCGCGCAAAACGAGAATATCCCGCAAGTTAAAGCCCTTTCCCACTTACTGAGAAATTTACGGGCCATTGATGCCCAATTAGCGGGGATTGAATCCGAACAAGTATTAGCCGAAGGCCCGCAACCTGAGAGCCGCCTGTCTGACGACCACATTACCGGATGGAGTGATATCAAGCTGCGTATCAGCCGCCATCTCACCCCACAGTCCGCACTCTTCCGCCACGCAGTTCGCATGTCAGTGGTGCTGTGTCTCGGTTATGCGTTTATTCAATTTACTGGCATGCGCCACGGCTATTGGATCCTGTTAACCAGCCTTTTTGTCTGCCAGCCTAACTATAATGCGACACGCCGCCGCCTTGCGTTACGCATAGTTGGCACGCTGGCGGGTATCCTTATTGGCCTGCCTATCCTCTATTTTGTGCCGTCCATTGAAGGGCAACTTATTCTTATTGTCATTACTGGCGTGCTATTTTTTGCTTTCCGCAATGTTCAGTATGCTCATGCGACAATGTTTATTACCCTACTGGTTTTGCTCTGTTTTAACCTATTAGGGGAAGGATTTGAAGTTGCCGCGCCTCGGGTATTTGATACCCTGTTAGGCTGCGCCATCGCCTGGGTAGCGGTGAGTTTTATCTGGCCAGATTGGAAGTTCCGTCAGCTCCCTGCGGTGGTCCATAAAACACTGGGTGCCAACTGCCGCTATTTAGATGCAATTCTGGTGCAATACTATCAAGGTAAAGATAATAGCCTGCCTTACCGTATAGCCCGCCGCGATGCACATAATTGCGACGCGGAGTTAGCCTCAGTGATTTCAAATATGTCTGCTGAACCTAAAAATGACAAAGAAACTCAGGAAGCAGCATTCCGATTGCTCTGCCTGAACCACACTATGCTGAGTTATATATCCGCGCTGGGTGCTCATCGTGAGAAACTGAGCAACACCGCCACCCTGAATCTGCTTAATGACGCAATTTGTTATGTCGAGGGTACACTTGAACAAGAACAGCCTGACGGTGCGAAAATGGCACAGGTGCTAGCCAGCTTATCTACCCGGCTACAGAACTGTAATCCTGAGCCGGAGAGCAAAGACCAATTGGTTTTACAACAAATAGGTTTATTGCTTGAACTGTTACCCGAACTCAGCGAACTCAATAGGCGTATCGGCCAGGCTAATTAAGGTTGGGGCCATTTACCTATTGGCCCCTTACGCTGTTTCAAACTGCGTAATGTTGGGCGAGTGGATATGTATTTCAAACCATTCAATAAGCTCACTACGCATCAATAAGGGCAGCACAGCATAATGATGGCCACTTATCGCTCCAGCCAGTGCCAATAAGACATTAATCCCAAGTGAGCACTTTAACGCACGTAATTTCAGATAACAGCGTTTGGCCCCCTCACGCCGCAGCTCTGCCGCATTTTTGATACCGACTTTCCACAATAGACGTTCAAGACTGGCGCTGAGATTTGGTAAATCCTTCAGACGAACTGTTGGTCCTTTTTTGCTTAAAACCTCAGCTTTCGCCCCTTGATAAGCTCGCGTAGCGAAATGACTTAGTGTGCACTCATCCTCCCAGAGCGTAGAGTCAACCCAATAATAACGCAGCAATACCGGTAACCCACGCTTAGCGTAGACAAGGTTACTCATCCCCCGACTACGAAATAGATTTTCTATCTTATTATTAGCACGTAAATACAATTCACCATCCGAAACCACAGCAAACATAATGCCATTCGCCAACAGCCCATATCCGCCAAATTGCGAGCGAACTGTGATCTTGCCTAAAAAATCAAAACGCCCCTGCGCTTGTATGATTTTGTTTTCTGATGCGGTTTCCATGACTACTCCTTTAGTAAAAATCCGATCTAACGTCCCTATTCAATTGCAATAAGTGTAAGAGGAACAACCAATTAAAAAATACGCAATATGGATTACCTAGCCAAACACAAAATGAATTTGCAGGTATTTACATCACAATTATGCGAAGCGTCTTGTAAAAATTTAGTTGATCTTCGAACGAACAGTGACTACTGTATATACATACAGCACACTACAGGCGAGGTTCATAATGCGTACTCAATCACTAAAACCTTATCATGCTAATTATCACTCCCTTGTTAGCCGTGAAACACCGGAACGAGTTGATGCTCCAACAGATAGTGGCCTTATCAGTGAACTTGTGTACAGTGAAAACCAGCCTGCGGTAACCCAGTTATTGCTTCCTTTATTACAACAACTGGGTAAGCAGTCTCGCTGGCTTTTATGGCTGGCTCCACAGCAGAAATTAAGTCGTGTGTGGTTACAGCATTCAGGGTTACCAGTAGATAAAGTTGTTCAGTTAAGGCAAATCAATCCATTGTCGACTGTTGATGCAATGGAGAAGGCATTATTGACGGGGAACTACAGTGTCGTTCTTGGTTGGCTACCGGATTTGTCAGAAAATGATCGGATTAGATTACGTTTAGCAGCAAAGTTAGGGAATGCCTATGGGTTTGTTATGCGTCCGTTGAATGACATAAAACTGAACCAAGGACAGTGCGCAACGTTAAAAATTCATTCTTCTTTGTATCATTAAGTAAATTTAGGATTTATCCCATGAATTATTACAATATTTAGCGCTTAGTCCTGCAAAACCAGCATAAAGCGAGTCGGAATGCGGCTTGTAGCAAAAAACAACACCCCTAAAAAGCTGGTTTTTACCGCTAAATCGTTAAAGATAATGCACTATTTCGCCTTTTTTTCAGGCGGTTTATCACATCACACTTGTAACTTTCTCGCCACGTTGTAGACTTTACATCGCCAAGGTTGCTCTAAAACGCCAAATTATACTGGCAGCGTGATTAACGGGAGCGTTAAAACCTTGGCGAAGAATTTTAACCAAGGGCTTAGCTTTTTAAAGCTCATTGCCTATTTGGATGATAACGAGGCGTAAAATGAAAAAGACAGCTATCGCATTAGCAGTGGCACTGGCTGGTTTCGCTACAGTAGCGCAAGCCGCACCGAAAGATAACACCTGGTACACCGGTGGTAAACTGGGCTGGTCCCAGTATCAAGATACTGGCACTGGCGGTATCTATGGCGACGTTGGCAACGATGGTCCTACCCATAAAAACCAACTGGGTGCTGGTGCGTTCTTGGGTTACCAAGCAAACCAATACCTGGGCTTTGAAATGGGATACGACTGGCTTGGCCGTATGCCTTACAAAGGCGACGTAAATAACGGCGCATTCAAAGCACAAGGCGTACAGTTGGCTGCTAAACTGAGCTACCCTGTTGCTCAAGATCTGGACCTGTACACCCGTCTGGGTGGTATGGTTTGGCGTGCAGATTCTAGCGCTTACGATGCTCCTACTGATACCCGTTCTAGTAACCATGACACCGGTGTTTCTCCACTGGTAGCACTGGGTGCAGAATACGCATGGACCAAAAACTGGGCAACCCGTATGGAATACCAATGGGTTAGCAACATCGGTGATAGAGCTACCGTTGGTGCTCGTCCAGACAACGGCATGCTGAGCCTGGGTGTTTCTTACCGTTTCGGTCAAGATGATGCAGTAGCACCAGTAGTTGCTCCAGCACCAGCTCCAGCTCCAGTTGTTGACACTAAGCGTTTCACTCTGAAGTCTGACGTGCTGTTCGCTTTCAACAAAGCAACTCTGAAACCAGAAGGCCAGCAAGCTCTGGACCAACTGTATGCACAACTGAGCTCTATCGATCCTAAAGACGGTTCTGTAGTTGTTCTGGGCTTCGCTGACCGTATCGGTCAACCAGCTCCTAACTTAGCTCTGTCTCAGCGCCGTGCTGACAGCGTGCGTGATTACCTGGTTTCTAAAGGTATCCCTGCTGACAAAATCACCGCTCGCGGTGAAGGCCAAGCAAACCCAGTGACTGGTAGCACCTGTGCTACTGTGAAACCACGTGCTGCTCTGATCGAGTGCCTGGCACCAGATCGTCGCGTAGAGATCGAAGTTAAAGGCTACAAAGAAGTTGTAACTCAGCCACAGGCTTAAGTTTACTCCTTTTGTAAAAAACCCCGCATTGCGGGGTTTTTTTTTGTCATTAATGATAGTAAACCCATTAATATCTCTATTATTAATGGGTTTACTTCATCTCTGATCAGATTCATGCCAAGACAGGTTAGATCTCTTTACCGAGAATATCCTGTAAGTCCTGTTTCAAAGATGACATCTGGTTGGCATATTTCTCTTTGCGCTCAGCATCTTCAATTAACTGCACCACTGTATCTGACAAGGTACCGCCACGGCGCCGGGCTAGAGCAGCCAAACGCTGCCAAACCAGAAATTCCAGATCGATAGATTTTTTGCGGGTATGCTGATGTTCGGCATTAAAATGGCGCTTACGCCTGGCGCGGATAGTCTGCTTCATCCGAGTCGCCAGTTGCATATTCATATGTGCGTCAATCCACTCCAACACCTTTACTGGTTCACTTTCCAGCTTCAGCAGCTGCTCTACCGCGTCCGTAGCTGCACTGTTTTCAATATGGCGAGTAATGGCTTCACCTTCACGGTGTTTTTTTACCAAATACGCCCATTTCCAACCACTTTCCAGATTTTCCAGTTGTTGATATTTCATCGTGAGCTCTTTAGTGACCGTGTAACTTAAATCAAGCATAACAGTTTTATGCAGAATTTCACCCTACTAAAAGCATATGATTAGTTTGTTTTTTGTACGGAACACTGCCGATGTCTTACTCCTTGCGACCAACTACCACTCTACGTATATGCAGCCTGCTTTATTCTTGTATAATCGCCCTTTCCCTTTTTGACGATTGCATCTATTACTTTGACCAATAACCGACTTGAATGGCAGTCACTACTGCCGAACACAACGCCTTATGAAGCGTTATTTGCTACGGCCTCCCAGTTGGAGCCGGTTTCTTTCTCGGCGATTCAGCCCCGGTTAGAGAATGGCATGACGTTGTTTTGTCATCCTCAATCTCAACCGCGTTTTATGCTGATTAAAGCACAGGAGAGTACTGAGTATCTGGCACTGATCGCGCAGGTAGTTAAAGAGCTGCAACCTGAAGCCTCTGCCGTGTTTGGTGGCGATTATCAGGTTGATGGCAACCTAGTGACCTGGCAGCCGGCACAACGTGGTGACGAGCCTTTTGCGGCCCGTTCACGCTGCCTCTATCAGGAATGGGTAGAACCAGAACAACTGTTTGGTTGTGTTAGATGGCATAAAGATCAAATCAGTCTGCAACCTGGCTTGGTTCATCAAGCTAATGGCGGCATATTGATCCTGTCAGTACGGGCATTACAAGCTCAACCACTGATGTGGCTGCGCCTGAAACAAATGATTGTTCAGCAACGCTTCGATTGGTTGTCACCTGATGAAACCCGCCCTCTGCCAGTACATATTCCCTCGATGCCACTGGACCTACGCCTGATTCTTGTTGGCGACCGTCTGGGCCTTGGCGATTTCCACGATATGGAACCCGAGTTAGGGGAATTGGCTATCTATGGCGAGTTCGAAGTCGAACTGCCACTGGTCGATATCGATGGTATGACCCTATGGTGTGGTTATATCAATGCGTTATTGCAAAGAAAGCAGTTGCCATCCTTATCTGCCGATGCCTGGCCAGTTCTGTTTCGTCAGGCGGTGCGCTACAGCGGTGATCAGGGCAGTCTGCCACTGTGTCCGCAATGGTTAACCGGTCACTTAGCCGAAGCGGCGCTATATGCTGAAGAAGCCTCAATAACCGCCAATGCGCTGGAAGTTGCACTGAATGCCCGTGACTGGCGCAATAGTTATCTTGCCGAGCGGATGCAAGATGAAATTGAGCTAGGGCAGATTTTGGTTGATACCGAAGGCCTGGTCGTCGGCCAGATTAATGGCTTGTCGGTACTGGAATACCCAGGCCACCCTTATGCCTTTGGCGAACCTGCACGTATCAGTTGTGTGGTTCACTTGGGTGACGGCGAATTTGTTGACGTTGAACGTAAAGCGGAATTAGGCGGTAATCTACATGCTAAAGGCATGATGATTATGCAGGCATTCTTGATTTCGGAATTGGAACTTGATCAGCCGCTGCCATTCTCGGCCTCGATTGTTTTTGAGCAATCCTATGGTGAAGTCGATGGCGATAGCGCCTCACTGGCCGAGCTTTGCGCCTTGATCAGCGCCCTTTCGCAGCAGCCGATAAACCAGCAAATTGCGGTCACCGGCTCGGTTGATCAGTTTGGTAATGTGCAGCCTATTGGCGGCGTGAATGAAAAGATCGAAGGCTTCTTCGAAGCTTGTCAGCGTCGCGGGCTGACGGGCACACAGGGGGTGATTCTACCCACGACCAATGTCCGTCATTTATGCCTGAATCAGGCGGTAGTTGAGGCAGTGCAAAATGGTCAGTTCCATCTCTGGGCCGTTGATAGCGCCGCTGAAGCACTACCGTTATTGACAGGTATGGTGTATGCCGACGAGCAGCAACCCAGCCTGTTAGGTATAATTCAAGAGCGAATCTCACAGGTTAATCCGCAGGACAGACACCGTTGGCCATGGCCATTACGCTGGCTAAACTGGTTCAACCAGGGCTGATCGGACTTGCTCAGCGTACAGGTGTACGCTATTCTGCGCACTTCACTAAAATAAGGCTTACTGAGAACATGGTAGATAAACGCGAATCCTATACAAAAGAAGACCTTGAAGCATCAGGCCGTGGCGAACTGTTTGGCGCTGGCGGACCACCATTGCCAGCAGGCAATATGTTAATGATGGACCGTGTCGTCAAGATGACTGAAGACGGCGGTACCTATGGCAAAGGTTATGTGGAAGCGGAACTGGATATCAATCCAGACCTATGGTTCTTCGGTTGCCACTTTATCGGTGATCCTGTCATGCCTGGTTGCCTGGGCCTTGATGCTATGTGGCAATTGGTTGGTTTCTATCTTGGCTGGTTAGGTGGCGAAGGCAAAGGCCGCGCGCTGGGTGTCGGTGAGGTGAAATTCACCGGCCAGATACTGCCTGATGCCAAGAAAGTAACATATCGTATTAATTTTAAACGCGTTATTATGCGTAAATTAATTATGGGTGTCGCGGACGGTGAAGTATTGGTTGATGGCAAAGTGATTTACACTGCCACCGACTTGAAAGTGGGTCTGTTTAAAGATACCAATACTTTCTAAAATATTGTTCTGTTATCCCTGTGCAGGGGCAGTCACTCCCCTGCACCATAATAATGATGCCCAAAGGCATTTTTTTTAACTCAAGTGACTACAATAAGTGTAGTCACTTGTTGGGTTTTAATTTTCAGCCCATGCTCAGCCAAAAACACAATCATGATGTGAGGAATGGTATGCAAAGAACCTGTCTTGAAGATATGCCCTGTCCGGTTGCCCGCGCTCTTGAACGCGTCGGTGAATGGTGGAGCATATTAATCATCCGTGATGCCTTTCAAGGGTTAACACGCTTTGATGAATTTCAGCAAAGTTTGCAGCTATCCCCCACTATCCTCACCCGTCGCCTAAAGTATCTGGTGGAAAGTGGGATCCTTGAGAAGCGACTATATAATCCGCGCCCTGCCCGTTATGAGTATTTATTGACTGAGCGTGGTAATGATTTCTTCCCCGTGATGGCGGCACTATTCCACTGGGGTAATCAGCATTTTGCGCCACTTGGCCCTGCGGTGATACTCGCAGATCGCCGTACTGGAAATCCAGTAGAGGCCATCTTACTGGACAGAAATACCGGGCAACCTATTCAGGCACAAGATGTCACTCTTGCGGCAGGCTCCGTCAAGAGCGATATAATTAATCAACGGTTGGCACTGATGCATGGCAAACAATCAATCGATACCCGTCAGCAGTCCCACTCAATTAAGTCTCAAAAGGAAAAACGATGAATACGCGCCGTGTAGTAATTACAGGAATGGGTATGGTTTCCCCATTAGGCTGTGGTAGCGAAACTGTTTGGCAACGTCTGCTGGCAGGGCAATCCGGCATCCGTGTTCTGCCGGATGAGATTGTCGGTGATTTGCCAGCCAAGATTGGTGGGCAAGTTCCTACACTTGATGCAGACTCAGCAGCAGGCTTTGATCCTGATAAAGCTGTAGCGCCAAAAGATCAGAAGAAAATGGATCGTTTCATTGAGTTTGCGATGGCGGCGGCAGATGAAGCTATCACCCAAGCCGACTGGCATGCCGACAATGCAGAAAAACAGGAACGTACCGCTACGGTAATTGGTTCTGGTATTGGGGGGTTCCCAGCAATTGCTCATGCAGTACGCACCACCGACACTCGTGGGCCAAAACGCCTTTCCCCTTTCACCGTGCCTTCGTTTTTGGTGAATTTGGCTGCGGGTCATGTTTCTATTAAGCATCATTTTAAAGGGCCGATTGGCGCACCCGTCACCGCTTGTGCGGCGGGAGTGCAAGCTATTGGTGATGCAGTGCGGATGATCCGCAACGATGAAGCGGATGTTGCCCTATGTGGTGGCACTGAAGCCGCAATTGATAAGGTCAGTTTGGCTGGTTTTGCGGCAGCCCGCGCGCTATCAACCGGCTCTAATAGCACACCTGAAAAAGCCTCCCGCCCCTTCGACAGTGCTCGTGATGGCTTTGTGATGGGGGAAGGTGCCGGTTTACTGATTATTGAGGAGTTAGAGCATGCTCTCGCACGTGGCGCACAACCATTGGCGGAGATTGTCGGCTACGGTACCAGTGCCGATGCCTACCATATGACTTCTGGTGCTGAAGACGGTGATGGCGCATATCGTGCAATGAAGATCGCTTTGCGTCAGGCTAAAATTAAACCGGAACAAGTTCAGCATCTTAATGCGCATGCAACCTCAACCCCGGTGGGTGATATCGGTGAAATCAATGCGATTAAACACTTATTTGGTGAGAGTGCTACCTTAGCCATTACCTCAACCAAGTCAGCCACCGGGCATTTGCTGGGAGCGGCTGGCGGATTGGAAACCATCTTCACGGTACTGGCGTTGCGTGATCAAATCGTGCCAGCCACTCTGAATTTGGAGAATCTGGATCCTGCGGCCGAGGGGTTGAATATCGTGGCAGGTAAAGCTCTTCCTCATGAGATAACTTATGCGCTGTCAAATGGCTTCGGTTTTGGTGGCGTTAACGCGAGTATCTTGCTAAAGCGCTGGATTGAATAGTTTGATATGAGTCCCGATGAGTTGACACCAGTCAATGATTCGGGTGAGCGAATGCAGCCAACAACGCTGCGACGCCAAGTAACACTGGTATTACTCAAAGTAATTGGTGTTGCAGCTAGACGGCAAATGAGTGAGTCCCGATGAGTTGACACCAGTCAATGATTCGGGTGAACGAATGCAGCCAACAACGCTGCGGCGCCAAGTACGAAGAGTAAAAATGAAAACCTCCGCAATATGCGCATAAAGCGGAGGTGATCCCTTAGTCTGACAGAGAGCCGCTTAAGCGGTCACAGCCCTGTCCTCCATGGCTTGTCGCCAACCTCCTAACCAATGTGATCTGGCGTCTAAAGCTTGATAGGGACAAATTTCCCTTGAACGCCCTGAAATACCTGCTTGATATCCGCGTGACAATGCCCTTTCCAGGCGATCTCTTTTCTGTCTCTTCATGCCTCGTTTCCCTCATCTTTCGGTCTGGTGGAAAGAAAACAGTGACCACTTTATGTGCAGCCACAATTAAGTGATAGACCTTAGGAAACAGAAAAGCAATGCGCAAAATTCACGCCAATGTCATATTTGTGAGCTATGCACGCTGAATTTGCTAAGTGGTTGATTTGGGGGCAACTGAAGACAATTTGTTGATATTAAACAAAAAACCCTCTTTCGCTGTAATTTTTCATTAGCAACGAAAGAGGGTTTAACTGATATTAGATTAAATTAGAACAAAATATTACTTAACGTTTTGTAACTGAGCAGCAATAGCTGTGGCCTCTTGCTGCCAACCCTGCGCCAAGGTACGGATCAACGCATCGTAACCGTCTTCACTCTGTTTAAGCTCGAGATCGAATGGCTGCTTAATCAACTGCCCCTGATGTTTCAGTATCCACACACCACGAATGATGGCACGACCATCATAGCGGCCATGGAAGCCGGTTACAGTCACATTGAGGACGTCCTGATCGCTATCCAGTGGTTGTGAAGAGACCAGCCAACCCGGCAGCGCATTACTCAGATTGGTTACCAAGGTTTGCTGCAACTGTTGATCCAACGGACTGGCCCAAAGGTTGTTACTGGCAATGACATACTGCACATCGTTGGTTTGATACACCACCCCTGTCGCAGCCAGATAATCAGCGACACCAACATGTTCAATCCATAGCTGTTTTGAGGCAACACTACTACTGGCCGTAGCAGGAGCGCTAAGAGCCGGTAACTGATAGTAGGTTTTGCCGGGTTCGCTACTGCAAGCGCTGAGCAACAACGCTGCGAGAACTGCCATCCATTTCATCATTTTTTGGCCTTCTTAGGCTGGGGATCCTGACTTCCTGCCGCTTCAAATACCAGTGCGTTGCTCTTCTCGTTTAGCGTACGCAATACCGGCTGTAATTCACGCAAGACCTGATCTAACCGTTGCATATCACCCACCATCTTGTTGTAAGCCGGTGAACCTGGCTGGAAGCCTTTCATGCTGCGATTCAACTCATTCAGCGTTTTTTGCAGATCTTTTGGTAGATCCTGCATCGCAGGGCTGGAGGTAATTGCCGTCAATGCAGCCAAGGTTTTCTGAGTTTCACGCATCGTTTTCTGACTTTCAGCCAGTGTCTTCGTGACTTCGTTCACCATTGGATCCAGTGGCAGACTATTAATCTTATCCAGCGTTTGCATCAGTTTCTGCTGAATTTGCGCTAAACCACCGCTGACGGTTGGCAGCAATGGATAGCCCGCCACTTCTAGCGGCCCTTTCCACGGTTTGGCATCTGGGTAGAAATCCAGATCAACAAACAGCGCGCCTGTCAGCAAATTACCTGACTTCATCGATGCACGTAGCCCGCGCTCTTTCGCTGTTTTCAATATTTGCGCAAAATTGGTATCCGGGCCTAAATCATCGCGGAAACGGCCTGGTTCAATGCGAATAAGTACAGGTATACGGAAATCATTATCTACCCGCTGCCTCATGCCTTCAGTGAAGAACGGTACATCTGCCACAGTACCCACACGAATGCCACGGAACTCTACCGGTGCACCAGACTGCAAACCACGCACAGAATCAGAGAAGAACAACAAGAAATCTTCATGTTCCGTGAACAGAGAATTTTGAATGCTGCTGCGATTATCAAACAGTTTGAATTCAGCTTTAGCTGCTGTGATTGGCTTGCCCAGATCAGAACCATCAGGCACATCGAAACTGACGCCACCACTGAATAAGGTTGCCAGCGATGCCATCTCAACTCGCATTCCTTGTGATGAGAGATCGACTGCAACACCACTGTCCTTCCAGAAACGAACATTGCTGGTGACCAGACTGTCATAAGGCGCACCAATAAATAACTGATAACGCATTAAGCGTGATTTGGCATCAAAGGTACTGGTTTCTACCGACCCGACGCGATAGCCACGGAACAATACCGGATCCCCTGCATTCAACTGCCCAGCCTGTTCGCTATCCAGCATTATCCGCACCCCTTTGGCATCAGGTGAGGCCAGCGGCGGGGAATCCAATAAGGTGAATTCATTTAATGACTTACCTTTGCTACCGGGTTGCAGCTCAATATAAGCACCGGAAAGTAGCGTTCCCAGGCCAGACACACCTTCACGGCCAATCTGCGGTTTCACTACCCAGAAAACCGTATCGCCATGTAACAGGGTGCTCATGCCTGAATTGAGCCGCGCTTGCACGATAACATGTTTCAGATCCTCGCTCAGCGTGACCTGTTCAACGATACCGACATCCACACTGCGGCTCTTGATTTTAGTTTTACCCGCATCAATGCCTTCAGCATTCAGTGTGGTCAACACCACTTGTGGCCCCTGATGGCTGAAATGATAAAATAAAATCCATGCGCCAATCAGTACCGTGACAATCGGGATGATCCACACCGGGGACCAGCGCTTGATTTTTTCAATTTCCGCCACATTCTGGCTGGGATTATTGTCCGTCACCTTGCGGCTCCTTTTTGGTTGATTCACTTATTCGATCCCAGGTTAAACGGGGATCAAAGGTTAATGCAGAAAACATTGTCAGAACCACTACCATGGCAAATAGCAGTGCACCAATCGCCGGGTAAATACTCATCAGTTGCCCAATACGGACTAATGATGAGAGCACCGCGATAACAAAGACATCGATCATTGACCAACGGCCAACAAACTCGACGATTTCATAAATAAAATGCATCCGTTCAGTATCGGTATTCCCTTTTCCTTTTCCTTTCCCTTTTGCATCCCAACACAGCCAGCCAATCGCTAACATTTTTAACGATGGCACCATGATACTGGCGATAAAAATCACCATAGCCACGGGGTAGGAACCTTCGCTCCACAAGAAAATAACCCCGGACATAATGGTCGAACCCATTTGATTCCCCAGACTTTCGGTAATCATAATCGGCATCAGATTAGCTGGAATATAGAGCAGAATCGAGGTAATCAGCAGCGCCATCGTCCACTGCAAGCTATTACGGCGGCGAACGTAGCCATGAGTATGGCAGCGCGGGCATTGCACCTGGGATTGCGGCAAAATTGCGGTACAACAAGAACAGGACCGCAACCCCTGACTCAAACCAGTACGGCCCGTAATCAACGGGAACTTCAGTTCGGGGGCTGGGGCAATATCCTGCCACATCCAATGACGATCGACACATTGGAAAGCACGGACTTGTAACAGACAAAATAGGCAATAGGGAATAAAACTACTGCCAATGCCGATTTCGCCATACGCCATCAGTTTGACAAAACTCACCAGCACACCGGCGAGGAAAATCTCAACCATGCACCAGCTTTTAAATTGGAATAATACTCTCGCTATTACCGCTTTCAAGTGAGCAGGCATCCGCACCCGTAGACAGAGCAGAATAATGGCTACCATACAGAATGCGGGTATCAACTGAACCAGCACCATAAATAACGTTGCCATACTGGTATAGTTATCTGACACCATCACTTGAGGTATTTGAAACAGGGTAATTTCGCTGGTGATCCCGGCCACACGCATGTTGACGAACGGGAACATATTAGCCAGCACCAGCATAAATAATGCGCTCAGTGCGTATCCTACTGGGCGTTTACGTGGTTCATCCCACCGAGCAGTCAGTGTGGTTTTGCAACGCGGGCATACCGCTTTGGTGCCATAAGGCAGGGAGGGTAAGGCCACTGACATGTCGCACTGCCGGCACAGGATGACATTCCCTGACTGCCCGCCGTGTTTAGGCTCAATAACAGAATACAATATCTATGTCCTTGCGGCTGGCCTGTATATCCCTTCATCTTTCAACATGCAGATGGTTGGCTGTTCTGTTACTCCACCATCCATGGATCTCGCCTCGTTGAGGCCACTGCAAGCGACCTTCCCGCACGTTGAAATCTATTGGGTCTTGTTGAATGCCGTTCTATCAAAAGACATACTATAACAATAGACATAATATCGTCTTGCATGTCATCTGACAGAACGGTGGTTACGCATTTTTAACCGTTTTTCTGAGCTTCCAGCTCTTCCCAACGACTGAACGCAACGTCTAACGCCTGTTCAGCGTCAGCTAATGCTTTCAAGACCTGTTGTGTCTCTTCATGTGGGCGGGAGAAGAAATCTGCATGACTGACCTGAGCCTGTAATCCACCGATTTCATTTTCCAGTTTTTCTAGCTGTTGCGGTAACTGATCCAACTCGCGCTGCAAGTTATAGCTCAACTTACCTGGGCGCTTAGCGGCTGGAGCATTACTCTTAACCGGTGCTGCAGCTTTGGTTTCTTCAACTTTAGCCGCCACCTGACGAATAGGCTTTGCCTCAGCGCGTTGTTGATGCGCGTCATAATAGCCGCCAACAAAGCTATTGATCTGGCCATTACCTTCAAAGATCCAGCATTCAGTCACTGAGTTATCAACAAATTGGCGGTCATGGCTTACCAGCAGCACTGTGCCCTGATAGCTATCAACCATCTCTTCCAGCAACTCCAGTGTTTCCACATCTAAGTCGTTGGTCGGTTCATCGAGGATCAACAAGTTGCTAGGTTTCAGGAATAATTTAGCCAATAACAGGCGGTTACGCTCACCACCGGACAACGCTTTCACCGGTGTCATCGCACGTTTAGGGTGGAACAGGAAGTCTTGCAGGTAGCCCAGTACGTGGCGCGAACGGCCATTTACCATCACTTCTTGCTTACCTTCTGCCAGGTTATCCATTACCGTACGTTCGGGATCAAGTTCTGCGCGATGCTGGTCAAAATAAGCCACTTCCAACTTGGTACCACAATGCACTTTGCCGCTGTCCGCTTTAAGCTGACCGAGCATCAGTTTCAGTAATGTCGTTTTACCGCAACCATTCGGGCCCACCAGCGCGATTTTATCGCCACGCTGTACTTGTGCGGTAAAATCTTTCACTAACACTTTGCCATCAATCTGATAGTTAACATTCTCCAGATCAAAGACAATTTTGCCTGAACGCACGGTCTCTTCGACTTGCATCTTGGCTGTGCCCATTACTTCACGGCGTTCTGAACGCTCCATGCGCAGCGCTTTCAGGGCGCGCACACGGCCCTCATTGCGGGTGCGACGCGCTTTGATGCCTTGGCGGATCCACACTTCTTCTTGTGCCAATTTGCGGTCAAACTCAGCGTTTTGCAGTTCTTCAACCCGCAGTGCTTCTTCTTTGCTGGCAAGATACAGTTCGTAATTACCCGGCCATGACACTAATTTGCCACGATCAAGGTCGACAATACGGGTCGCCATCGCGCGGATAAAGGAACGGTCATGGGAGATAAATACAATGCTGCCCTGGAATTCTTTCAGGAAGCCTTCCAGCCAATTAATGGTTTCGATATCCAAATGGTTGGTCGGTTCATCCAGCAGCAGCACTTTCGGCGAACTTACCAGCGCACGGCCTAATGCCGCTTTACGCAACCAACCACCTGACAGTGATGAAAGTTCGGCATCAGCAGACAAACCAAGCTGAACCAGCACTTCCTGAATGCGGCTATCTAACTGCCACAAGCCCTGATGGTCTAGGATCTCCTGCAATGCCGCCAGACGGTTGAGGTTCTTCTCACTTGGGTCTAACTCAACCTGATGCAAGGTTGCGTGGTAGGCTTTTAAATGTTCGGCCTGTTCCTGCACCCCTTCCGCCACAAAATCAAATACGGTACCGGCCACATTGCGTGGTGGGTCTTGTTGCAGACGCGCCACAATCAAATCTTGCTCATAAATGATGCGGCCATCATCCAGTGCGACTTCTTTGCTCAAAATTTTCAATAAGGTGGATTTACCTGCGCCATTACGGCCCACCAGACAAACGCGCTCGTTTGCCTCAATATGCAATTCAGTATTATCCAATAAAGGTGCATCGCTGAAGGACAACCAGGCACCGGACATGCTAATTAACGACATAGTTTCTACTTTTCCTCGTGGCCGTGGGTGACCAGCCAACAGTTGTGGATTTGACGATTACGGGCAAAGTCTTCTGATTGTGTCTGAGCTGTTATCTCTTTCGCTTCCAGCCCTAACGCCTTTATCCCGTCCAAATCCATCTGGAAACCGCGCTTATTGTTCGAGAACATGATTGTTCCCTTACGGCGCAATAACCGTTTAAGTTCTTTCATCAGCACTAAGTGATCGCGCTGAACATCAAAGGTGGTCTCCATACGCTTGGAGTTGGAGAAAGTCGGCGGATCAATAAAGATCACATCGAACTGCTCATCGGTGTTACTGAGCCATGAAAGGCAATCAGCCTGAATCAAGCGGTGTTGTTGGCCGGTTAAGCCATTCACTCGCAGGTTCTTCTCAGCCCATTCCAGATAGGTACGCGACATATCAACCGTCGTGGTACTGCGCGCGCCACCTAATCCGGCATGAACACTGGCGGTACCGGTATAGGCAAACAAGTTAAGGAAGTCTTTACCCTGGCTCATTTTGCCCAGCATTTGGCGGGCAATGCGATGATCAAGGAACAGACCGGTATCGAGGTAATCAGTTAGGTTAACCCATAGCTTGGCGTTATATTCACTTACCAGCAGGAATTCACCTTTCTGTGCCAGCTTTTCGTATTGGTTTTTGCCCTTCTGACGCTCACGGGTTTTTAATACCAATTGATTTGATGGGAGCTCCAGTACCGCAAGGGTGGCGTTAATCACATCAAATAAGCGCTGACGGGCCTTTTGCGCATCAATCGTTTTCGGCGGCGCATATTCCTGCACCACCACTTTACTGCCGTAACGGTCAACGGCCACATTATAATCAGGCAAATCGGCATCATACAGACGGTAGCATTCGATACCCTGCTGTTTGGCCCATTTATCCAGCTTTTTCACGTTTTTACGCAGGCGGTTGGCATAATCTTCTGCCACCTGAACACCCGCCGCACCCTGTGGATTCGCCGCCAACTGATAGTTTTTCTGCACGCAATCCAGCGGGCCATTTTTCGCTTTAAATTCACGTTCTGCCCGCAGTTGCAGACAACTCAGCAATTCCGGCGACGCACTGAACAGCGATAAACGCCAGCCACCAAACGCTGATTTCATGATACGGCCCAGCATATTATGCAATGCAATCAATGCCGGTTCACTTTCCAAGCGCTCACCGTAAGGTGGGTTACTGATAACTGTGCCTACCGGCCCTTCTGGCAATGGGTTGACTAACTTACTGACATCATGGGCATTGAAGGTAATCAACTCCGATACACCAGCACGGCGAGCATTGGCTCGCGCCATTTCGATAACTCGTCTGTCGATATCTGACCCAAAGAAGCGGGAGGTGGTTTCCTGCAAACCATTGCGGGCACGCACTTGCGCCTCGCTGGTCAATTCACGCCATAGCACTTCGTTGAAGGCACTCCAGGCGGTAAAGCCCCAATGAGTGCGATGCAAACCTGGAGCGCGATCAGAGGCCATCATCGCCGCTTCAATCAGCAATGTACCGGAACCACACATCGGATCGACCATCGGTGTACCTGACTGCCAGCCTGAGCGCTGGATAATTGCCGCTGCCAGGTTTTCTTTCAGGGGAGCCTGACCGGTCAGATCACGGTAACCACGCTGATGCAGCCCTTCACCACTGAGATCCAATGCCACACTGGCCATATCTCGTTGCAGGAAAACATTCACCCGAATATCCGGCTGCTGCTTGGCAACCGTTGGGCGCTGATCCAACTTGCGGGTAAAGCTATCAACAATGGCATCTTTTACTTTCAATGCACCGTACTGGCTGTTGCGGATTTCATCATTCACGCCGCTAAAGTGCACGGCAAAGGTTTTATCCACACCAAAGATTGACGGCCAGTCGATCGCCTGCACCCCGAGGTACAAGTCTAAATCGCTGTAAACTTTAAATTCGTTAAGCGGTAACAAGATGCGCGAAGCCAGGCGGCTCCACAGCAGGCTTTGGTACATGAGTCGATCGTCACCCTGAAAATGTACCCCACCCTGCACTATTTTACAGTCGTGAGCGCCCAGCGCTTCGAGTTCGCTTTTTAACAGTTCTTCCAGTCCACGCGCCGTGCTGGCAAACAGAGAGTTCATATCGCACTATCACCAAAAAGAAAATTGTTGCGCATTATAGCTAATCCCAGCAGCTTGTCATAAAGTTGCTCCTTCTTATTTAATACTCGCACGGAGGCAATGGTGATTACCCTCTCCCGACTCTACGTTCATCCGGTGAAATCCATGCGCGGCTTGCAGCTTTCTCATGCTCAAGTTAGCAGCAGTGGGTTGGCCTTTGACCGCGTATTTATGATTACCGAACCGGATGGCACTTTTATTACTGCGCGCCAAAATCCGAAGATGGTGCTGTTCACCCCGGCATTAATGCCCGACGGTTTATATCTCACTGCGCCCGATGGCGAGAGTGCCAGTATCCGCTTTAATGATTTTTTAGCCAATGCTGAACCAACAGAAGTATGGGGGAATCATTTTACGGCGCTAATTGCCCCCGAAACCATCAACAACTGGCTTAGTGGTTATTTTCAGCGTGAAGTGCAATTACGCTGGCTTGGCGCGCAATTAACCCGCCGGGTGAAGCCGATGCCAGAGATTCCACTGTCCTTTGCTGATGGCTTCCCTTATCTGCTCATTAACGAAGCATCATTTAAAGAACTTCAGCAGCGTTGCCCCGGCAGTATTAAATTAGAACAGTTTCGCCCGAATTTAGTCGTGACGGGCGCCAGTGCGTTTGCCGAAGACAGTTGGCAGGTTATTCGCGTTGGAGATATCACCTTTGATTTAGTTAAGCCATGCAGCCGTTGTGTATTAACCACTGTCAGCGTTGAGCGCGGGCGGAAACACCCTGCCGGTGAGCCATTACGCACACTACAGACATTCCGAACGGCGGAGAATGGCGATATCGATTTTGGCCAGAATATGGTGGCCAGGAACAGCGGTATCATTCGAATAGGTGATGAAGTAGAAATCCTGTCAACGAAACCACCACGTCCATACGGCGCAGGGGCCATCGTTGAAAGTCTGGCGGCACCACTCGATCAATCCAAAGCGGTATCGATTGAATATAACGGCATTCGCTTTAATGGCAATAATCAACAGGTGTTGTTGGAACAATTGGAACAGCAGAATATCCGCATCCCTTATTCGTGTAGGGCTGGGATATGCGGCAGTTGCAGAATTACGTTAGTCAATGGTGACGTTGCACCTTTAAAACAGAGTGCCATTGGCAACGACGGAACTATTCTTTGTTGTAGCTGTATTCCCAAAGGGGATATTACCCTCAGCGGTAAATAAGATAATCCCGATAATCTTACTCTCTGCACGCAGCTAACAACCTTACTGCGGTATGAAAGGGAATTATACCGCTCTGTCGAAAGCTGGGGCGGTATAAACCTCTGCGATGATAAGTGGTAACAAACGGTCATTCATTATCTTAATGGCATCGCCTAATACCATCTGCCGCCCAGCTAATAAGACTTGCGATTGTGCTAATAAACACAAACTGGCCGAGTCGCCAGACTCAACCACTAACAAACGCACATCCTCTCCGCTATCCAATACTTTCACTAACGCCAACTCACCGTTTTTTGGCATCAGTGCTTTAGAATGCTGTACAAAATGCCAACTTTTGGGCATTAACGGTTTTAGAAAACGAAATGCGACCAATGCATTTAACACCAATTCAGAACGCTGTTCATGGCTTAGTTTAATTTGGCGGCACTGATCTTCAAATTCAAAATAAAGCGCGGCATCGTCTACACAAAATGCGGATTCATCGAAAGCATCTGGAGTTAACATTTTAGACGGGAAACGCGAACGAAATATCATACCATTAGCTAAATCCAACATCAGTCGGTCGTGTTCGGTATCAAAATACCAACGCCATTTATCATCTGGTTTAATTCGCATATTTTTCCTTCCCGTCATGCTGCTAACATCATTGACTCAATAACTGAGTTCTTTGCCCATCAACTGGGACTAATTTCATATATACGCAACATACTTCAAGCAGCATGCGCGTTAGCGACTCTAGTTACTCAGCCCATCCATGGAGCTCGCCTTTACGAGATCAGTGTAAGCCGCTTTCAAATCGGTTCACGACCAATTTGTTATTCGATTACCACCTACCTGCAACTCGAATTATTTAGGGTATAGGGCTTTCGCTGTATATTTAATCTACCGGAGTAAAATATAGACGAGCCGGAGGAAGAAATAAACCCCCCGGCCAGTAATGAAGTTAAATAATTAGATATGAGTGATGATATTCTTAATCAAACCAGGCCCACGGAAGATAAACCCAGAATAAATTTGAATCAGTGAAGCACCCGCTGCCATTTTTTCCCGAGCGGCAGTAACCGAATCAATTCCACCTACACCAATAATTGGCAGACGCCCTTGCAGCTCTTGGGATAAGCGACGAATGACTTCCGTGCTGCGCAATTGTAATGGTCTACCACTTAAACCACCGGCTTGTTCGCAATAATTTAATCCCTGAATGAGGGAACGATCTAGCGTTGTATTAGTGGCAATAACACCATCTATATTATGGCGAACCAAACTATCGGCTATTTGGATCAATTCTTCCTCGGTAAGATCCGGCGCGATCTTCACTGCCACAGGAACATATTTATGATGACGCTGATGCAATTCAGTTTGTTTATTTTTAATTGCCGCTAACAAGTCATCTAATGCTTCGCCATACTGCAAAGATCGTAACCCCGGAGTATTGGGTGAGGAGATATTAATCGCAATATATCCGGCATAAGGATAAATTTTATCCATACAAATCAAGTAATCTTCTTTACCTTGCTCTACCGGAGTGTCTTTATTTTTACCGATATTAATACCTAAGATACCGCCAAAATGTGATTTTTTGACATTTTCAATTAAGTTATCAACCCCGTGATTATTAAATCCCATCCGGTTGATCAAACCTTCAGCCTCAACGATCCTAAACAATCTTGGCTTATCGTTACCTGACTGTGGCCGGGGGGTCACCGTACCCACTTCGATAAAACCAAACCCCATTGCGCCCAGAGCATCAATACACTCACCGTCTTTATCCAGACCCGCCGCCAAACCTAATGGATTTTTAAATGACAGGCCCATGCAACTCACCGGTTTGGTTGGTACCGACTGGCGCACTAGGAATTCGAGCGGTGTACCGGTAACACGCTTTAACTGGCGGAAGGTGAATTCATGGGCACGTTCTGGATCAAGCTGAAATAGTGCTTTTTTGACGAGTGGGTAGTACATGTGATCTCCTGACCGGCTTGCAACCTATGGATAGACGCGGGAATGGTAAATTTATCTATCAGGAAAGTAAACGATTGCTCAGTAAAGCCACGCAAAGAATCTCTTTGTTTAACTATGTTGATAGCAAGGTGTTAACTAATTGTAGATTAAGGGTGTTGTAGGTTAAGGACATTATAGGCCAAGGACGATAAAAAGAGGGCATCACTGCCCTCTGTGGTATGAAACTAACATAAGCAAACAGCAGCGTTATTAGCTGATTGAGCCGCTATGCCGCCAGTGCTTTTGTTATCTTCTCGTATAAATCACCGGACAGATTATCTAGCGTTTTCAGTTGCTCCAGCGCCTGACGCATCAAAGCCTGACGGCCCGCATCATAACGTTTCAAGCGAATCAACGGCTCGATTAAGCGTGCCGCAACCTGCGGATTACGAGTATTCAAGTCACTGAGAATTTCCACCAGGAATTGATAACCGCTACCATCGCTGGCATGGAATGCTGCCGGATTACCTGAAGCAAAACTACCAACCAACGAACGAGTCCGATTAGGATTGCTCAAGCTAAACGCCGGATGCTTAAGCAAAGCCCGCACCTGTGTCAGAACATCAGCCGCCGGGCTGGTCGCTTGCAGTGCAAACCATTTATCCATAACCAAACCATCATGATTCCAACGTACATCGAAGGCAGCAAGCAACTCATCACGGCAAGGTAACTGTGCGGCTACTGCCGCCGCCAGTGCAGCCAGCGAATCAGTCATATTATCCGCCTGGTGGTATTGTGACGAGACCAGCTTATTAGCAAACTCTTCATCAGCAAAAGCCAGATAGTTCAGGCAGGTATTACGCAATGCACGCTTGGCAATATCACTGTGTTCAATACGGTACACAGGAGTCATATTCGCAACATATACAGCTAACAATTCATCAGACAATGACTGAGCCAAGCAACGTGTAATAGCCTCATGAACCGCACTGATCGCTAGCGGATCAATAGTCGTAAACAACTCTGCTATTTCATTTTCTGACGGTAAGGTCAAGATCTGTGCTGCCAGAGCCGGATCAAGATGTTCATCAAGCAATACTGCTCGGAAAGCATCTGCAACGTGAGTCGGCAAACTCAGTGGCTGTTTCTGCTGGTACTTGGCGACATTCAGTTTGATATAGGTTGCCAACAAACTCTGTGCCGCATCCCAACGAGAGAATTCATTACGTGCATGCTGCATCAGGAACGTGAGTTGCTGATCGCTGTAGGTATAATCCAATTTGACCGGTGCAGAGAATTCACGCAGCAAAGAGGGGATTGGCGGATGTTCAACATTATCAAAGGTAAATGTCTGCTCAGACTCTGTCACATTCAGGATATGATGAACTGGCAAGCCATTTTTCTGTAGTGCAATCACATTACCTTTACTGTCATATAGCTCAATATCCAATGGAATATGCAATGGCAGTTTTTCAGGCTGGTCAGCGGTAGGTGCGGTTTTCTGGCTAATGTGCAGATGGTATTGCTGCTTTTCAGCATCATAGTCATCACGGACGGTCAGAATAGGGGTACCCGATTGGCTATACCAGCGGCGGAACAAAGAGAGATCGACATTCGATGCATCTTCCATTGCCTGTACAAAATCGTCGCACGTTGCTGCACTGCCATCATGGCGTTCAAAATAGAGTTGCATACCGGCCTGAAATTGTTGTTCACCCAGCAGGGTATGCATCATACGGATAACTTCAGAACCCTTCTCATACACGGTAAGTGTGTAAAAGTTGTTCATCTCAATAACTTTGTCTGGCCGAATCGCATGGGCCATTGGGCTGGCATCTTCGGCAAACTGTGCGGCACGCATTACACGCACATTCTCGATTCGATTAACTGAACGTGAACCTAAATCAGAGCTGAACTCTTGATCACGGAATACCGTCAAGCCTTCTTTCAGGCTTAACTGGAACCAATCACGGCACGTGACTCGATTACCTGTCCAGTTATGGAAATATTCGTGTCCGATAACCGCTTCAATATTCAGATAATCTTTATCTGTTGCTGTTTCAGCTTTTGCCAGAACATATTTTGAGTTAAATACATTCAGGCCTTTATTTTCCATCGCGCCCATATTGAAGAAATCAACCGCGACAATCATATAGATGTCGAGATCGTATTCCAGGCCAAAACGGGTCTCATCCCATTTCATGGAATTTTTCAGCGACGTCATTGCCCAATCTGCGCGGTCTAAATTACCCCGGTCAACAAAAAGCTCTAATGCAACTTCTCGCCCGGAGCGGGTAATGAATTTATCGCGCAAGACATCAAAATCACCGGCAACCAGTGCAAACAGATAGCAAGGCTTAGGGAATGGGTCTTGCCATTTTACCCAATGACGGCCATCTTCCAGTGTGCCCTGCCCCACAGGATTGCCATTAGACAATAAATAAGGATAACGAGACTTGTCCGCCACGATGCGAGTCGTAAAACGAGCCAAGACATCAGGACGGTCTAGATAATAAGTAATATGGCGGAAACCTTCGGCTTCACACTGGGTGCACAATGCGTCACCGGAAAGATACAGTCCCTCAAGCGCACTGTTGGTCGCAGGATGAATATCATTGACGATTGTCAGTGTGAAATGTGCGGGTAATTGCTCAATAACCAGCGCGTTATCCTGTAGATGATAATGAGGCCATTCTTGCCCATCAACACTGATACTGATTAGCGTGAGATCCTCACCATTTAGCATCAACGGCGTCACATCCGCTACCTGGCGTTTTACTTTACTGACCGCCGTTACCGTCGTTTTTTGCGCATCCAGTGCGAAGTCCAAATCAATATCGGTAATGGTGTAGTCCGGCGATTTATAATCGTGACGGTATTTAGCTTGCGGCTGTTGTGTCATAGGAACCCTTTTGACGTCATCAGTGAATATGATTATCAGGTCTGTATTAATAGTCGTTAAGGGCTGGAATGACTGCTATCAGGACAATGTTACCAGCCAGTTAGCCCCAGACTCAGATAGGTTTTCAATGTATCACAATTGTAAAAAAAACCTAGGCAAGAGCCGCTACTAATACGGCAAATAAAGCATTGAATGATCTTTTTTCGAGCCGTCTCGCAAGACCACAATTTATTACATTCAGCCTGAAACCAAAAAATTTGGTTGATGTTAGCCAGGAGAAAAACGCGTTGGATACTCAATGCTATTTAGAATATGTGCACTGCTATTGCCGATATTCTATTCAGATCAATAACCCTATATATTTTAATACAATTTCCCCTGTATTATCTAAATAGCTAAAAAACTAGCCTTAATTGGATTAATCGTTTCACAAAGCACCCTTTTCATCGCTGATGGCACGTTTAATCCTAGACCTCTGGTTAGAATTTATGGTGTGATGAAGCTTCAATAACAGGATAATACCGGTATACTCCTGCAACTTTAGATTACACCGACTGTGGAAAGTAATCCTACGAGGATGCTGTATAGCGCCATGACCCGAGACGCCTCACCGATTTTGACTTCACTGCTTGATACGGATGCTTATAAGCTTCATATGCAGCAAGCTGTGTTCCATCGCTATCGCCATATTACCGTTGCCGCTGAATTCCGCTGCCGTGGTGATGAGTTGCTGGGCGAATATGCCGATGAAATCCGTCATCAAATAGCGTTAATGAAACAATTGGCGTTAACCGATGACGAGTTTATCTACCTCTCGGGGTTACCCTTCTTCCAGGATGATTATCTCAATTGGCTACGGGGTTTTCGTTTTAACCCTGAGCAGGTCACCGTATCCAATAATGACGGTAAATTAGATATTCGGATTGCCGGTTTGTGGTGTGAAACGATTTTATGGGAAGTCCCTTTGCTGGCAGTGATCAGTGAAATCGTTCATCGTCGCCGTTCTGTTCATGTCACAACGGCCGAGGCCATCAAGCAACTGCGCAGCAAACTTAAGCAGTTTAAGACACTCAGCGCGGACATCGATATTAGCCATTTCAAATTAATGGATTTTGGCACCCGTCGTCGTTTTTCACGCGATATACAGCATGCTATTGTCAGCAGCTTAAAAGATGAGTTCCCCTACATTGTCGGTACCAGCAACTACGATTTAGCACGGAAACTGGCATTAGCGCCGGTAGGCACTCAAGCCCACGAATGGTTCCAGGCTCATCAGCAGATAAGCCCGATACTGGCCAATAGTCAGCGCGTGGCGCTACAAGTCTGGTTAGATGAGTACCCGAATCAACTTGGCATCGCATTGACTGACTGTATTACCATGGATGCTTTTTTGCGCGATTTTGATCAGACATTCGCCAATCGCTATCAAGGATTGCGCCATGACTCAGGTGACCCAGTTGAATGGGGTGAAAAAGCTATTGCCCATTATGAAAAACTGGGTATTGACCCAATGAGTAAAACATTGGTGTTTTCAGATAATTTAGATCTGGAAAAAGCGTTGTCACTCTATCGCCATTTCTATCAACGAATTAAATTGGTGTTCGGTATCGGTACCCGTTTAACCTGCGATATTCCCGGCGTTAAACCGCTTAATATTGTTATTAAGCTGGTTGAATGCAATAACAAGCCGGTTGCAAAACTCTCAGATAGCCCAGGTAAAACCATTTGCCATGACCCGGCTTTTGTTGATGAGTTACGCGAAGCATTCGCCCTGCCGTTAGTTAAAAAGGCCAGTTAGTGAAGACTCATTAGTAAAGACCAAAGTAATGAGGGTTCGTCAGGGCATTAATACAGCCTGACGACCCGCTTTACTTAGCCGTTTACCCTCGCACCACTCCCCCAATTAAACCCAACCCTGATTTGTGCCGCCTTTATTAAGGATAACGACAGAAATGTTGCACTGATCTGGTGATTTCTACTTGTGTCCTGCACTGCCGCAAGTAACATAGCAATATCCCCATTCGCTTGGGTTGTTAACTATTTCTATATCAAAACTATTAAAGAGAGAAATCTATGAGCGTAGTGCCTGTAGTCGACGTACTGCAAGGCCGTGCTGCGGTTGACAGTGAAGTCACCGTACGCGGTTGGGTGCGTACCCGGAGAGATTCTAAAGCGGGTATCTCCTTCGTTGCCGTTTATGACGGTTCCTGCTTTGACCCGTTACAGGCCGTCGTGAATAATACTTTGCCTAATTATCAGGATGAAGTGCTGCATCTGACTACCGGTTGCTCAGTCGAAGTTACCGGTACGGTGGTAGCATCACCAGGTGAAGGCCAGAGCTTTGAAATTCAGGCAACCGCAATCAAAGTGGTCGGCTGGGTTGATGACCCAGATACCTATCCGATGGCGGCAAAACGTCACAGCATAGAATACTTGCGCGAAGTGGCCCACTTGCGCCCACGCACTAACCTGATTGGTGCGGTTGCCCGTGTTCGCCACACCTTGGCACAGGCCATTCACCGTTTCTTCGATGAAAACGGCTACTTCTGGGTTTCTACCCCACTGATCACTGCTTCAGATACTGAAGGTGCCGGTGAAATGTTCCGTGTATCAACGCTGGATCTGGAGAACTTGCCACGTACAGATACCGGTGCTGTTGATTTCAGCGAGGATTTCTTCGGTAAAGAAGCATTCTTGACTGTGTCCGGTCAGCTAAATGGGGAAACCTACGCCAGTGCATTGTCAAAAGTTTACACTTTCGGCCCCACTTTCCGAGCAGAGAACTCCAATACTAGCCGCCATTTGGCAGAGTTCTGGATGGTTGAACCTGAAGTCGCGTTTGCTTCTTTAGATGATGTCGCCGCGTTAGCCGAGAAAATGCTGAAGTACGTTTTTCAGGCGGTGCTCAATGAACGTGCTGATGACATGAAGTTCTTTGCTGAGCGGGTTGATAAAGATGCCGTAGATCGCTTGCAGCGTTTTGTCACTTCTGATTTTGCTCAGGTTGACTACACCGATGCTATCGAGATCTTACTGGCATCGGGCCAGAAATTTGAAAATGACGTGTCATGGGGCATAGATTTGTCTTCTGAACATGAGCGTTATTTGGCTGAGAAACACTTTAAGGCGCCCGTGGTAGTTAAAAATTACCCGAAAGACATTAAAGCTTTCTATATGCGAATGAACGAAGACGGCAAAACCGTTGCAGCGATGGATGTACTGGCACCCGGTATTGGTGAAATCATCGGTGGTTCCCAACGTGAAGAGCGTTTAGATGTGTTGGACGCGCGGTTGGCAGAGATGGGCCTCAATAAAGAAGATTATTGGTGGTATCGTGATCTGCGTCGCTACGGCACTGTACCACATTCAGGTTTTGGCCTTGGATTTGAGCGTTTGATCTCCTATGTGACTGGGGTTCAAAACGTTCGGGATGTTATCCCGTTCCCTCGCACACCGAGAAATGCCAGTTTCTAAATTCGTCATCTAAAAAAATTGTCTATTTGTATAAATAAAAGCCAGCTCTGCTGGCTTTTGTCATTTTTTAAAGTTCGATCTAAGTCACAAAGTTCCCTAAAATTTACATCTTGTAACACATAGTATCTCAATGAAACACATTCAGGCAATTGGTAGCATTTTCGGTGTGGATTATAAGGTCTGTGAATGGAACACTGCGTTCAGACACAGACGACACCAAACTCTCAACAATAGTTCCAAAAAAATTATTGGCGGCAGTGGCAGGTGTCCGAATAACACCAATGAGGGTAATAATAATGATGAAGCGCAATATTCTTGCAGTAGTAATCCCAGCATTGTTAGTAGCTGGCGCAGCTAATGCAGCAGAAATTTACAACAAAGACGGCAACAAACTTGATCTGTACGGTAAAGTTGATGCGCGTCACCAGTTCTCTGACAACGCTGGCCAAAACGGCGACGAAACTTATGTTCGTTTCGGCTTCAAAGGTGAAACCCAAATTACTAGCCAACTGACCGGTTACGGCCAGTGGGAATATAACGTTCAAGCGAACCACGCTGAATCTCAAGGCGACAAAGGTAACAAAACTCGTCTGGGCTTCGCTGGTCTGAAGTTTGATCAGTTCGGTTCATTGGACTACGGCCGTAACTACGGCGTAATCTACGACGTTAACGCATGGACCGACATGCTGCCAGTGTTCGGTGGCGACTCTCTGTCTAACTCCGATAACTTCATGACTGGCCGTTCTACTGGTCTGGCAACTTACCGTAACACCAACTTCTTCGGTCTGGTTGATGGCCTGAACTTTGCCCTGCAATATCAAGGCAAAAATGAAGATGGTCGTAGCAATTACGACCCAGCAACCCAAACTGGTACAGCTAACCTGAAAGACCAGAATGGCGACGGTGTTGGTGTTTCTACCACTTATGATTTAGGTAATGGTATCCACTTCGGTGCTGGTTACTCTTCTTCTAACCGTACTGATGCTCAGAAAACCATCTCTAGCGCTCAAGGCAACGTCGCGCAGACTTGGAACGTTGGTGCTAAATACGACGCTAACAACGTATACTTGGCTGTAATGTATGCTGAAGCACTGAACACCACTCCATACGGTGATGTTTCAAACACTATTGCTAACAAAGCACAAGACATCGAAGTTACTGCTCAGTATCAATTCGATTTCGGCCTGCGTCCGTCCCTGGGCTACGTCCAGTCTAAAGGTAAGGACCTGAACGGCGCTGGTACTAATGCTAACGGCGAAGATCATGACCTGGTGAAATATGTTTCTGTAGGTTCATACTACGCGTTCAACAAAAACATGACCGCTTATGTTGATTACAAAATCAACTTGCTGGATGAAGATAAATTCACCCGTGCAAATGGCCTGAACACTGATGACGTTGTTGGTCTTGGCTTGGTATACCAGTTCTAAGTTAAACTTAATCACGCAGTTTATCTGCTGACATAAGTTGAAAAAAAGACAGGGCTTCGGCTCTGTCTTTTTGTTTTTATCCTTAGCTAATAAAGGGATATTACGCTGCCGAATGCGCTATTTTGCCGATTTTTCACCCTGAACTCCCTCGTCTCACAACATTCATTTCTTTTTATCGCAAACGGTTGGCAAAGGCCGCAACTGGCGCTACCCTGATGGTTCTGTTTGCTTAACGCTAAGCCATGGAAGCCTCTGACATGTTTGAAAAAATCACTGCTGCACCTGCTGACCCGATTTTGGGCCTGACCGATATTTTCCGCGCGGATGACCGCCCTCATAAAATTAACCTTGGGATTGGTGTCTACAAAGACGAAACCGGTAAAACGCCGGTGCTGACCAGCGTGAAGAAAGCTGAGCAGTATTTGCTGGAAAACGAAGTTACTAAAAACTATCTGGGGATTGATGGCCTGCCGGTTTTCGCCAGTTGCACCCAAGAGCTGTTGTTTGGTGCAGATAGCGCGATTATCGCTGACAAACGCGCACGTACCGCTCAAACCCCAGGTGGTACTGGTGGGTTACGTATTGCTGCTGATTTTATCGCCCATCAGACTAATGCCAAACGTGTCTGGGTGAGTAATCCTAGCTGGCCAAACCATAAAAATATCTTCGCAGCTGCCGGGCTTGAAGTAGTTGAGTATGCCTATTATGATGCTGCGAACCATGCGCTGGACTTCGATGGGCTATTAAAAAGCCTCTCAGCAGCCCAAGCAGGCGACGTAGTACTGTTCCATGGCTGCTGCCATAACCCTACCGGTATCGACCCAACTGAAGCCCAGTGGAGCCAATTAGCTGAGCTGTCAGTCGCTAAAGGCTGGCTGCCACTGTTTGACTTCGCTTATCAAGGTTTTGCCAAAGGTCTGGAAGAAGATGCTCAGGGCCTGCGTATTTTCGCCGCCAAACATCAGGAACTGATCGTTTGTAGCTCTTACTCGAAAAACTTTGGTTTGTATAATGAGCGCGTCGGAGCTTGCACCATTGTTGCCGCTAGCAGTGACGTGGCCGATATCGCCTTCAGCCAGGTTAAAGCCGTTATCCGTGCTAACTATTCCAACCCACCAGCCCACGGTGCCTCAGTGGTTGCGACCATCCTAAGCAACGCCGCATTGCGCGCCATTTGGGAACAAGAACTGACCGATATGCGTCAGCGCATCCATCGTATGCGTCAGTTGTTTGTCAATACGTTGCAGGAAAAAGGCGCGAAGCAAGATTTCAGCTTTATCATTAACCAGAATGGGATGTTTTCGTTCAGCGGCCTGACCAAAGAACAAGTCCTGCGCCTGCGCAATGAGTTTGCTGTTTATGCCGTCAACTCTGGCCGGGTGAACGTTGCAGGTATGACACCGGATAACATGGCCCCACTGTGTGAAGCTATCGTAGCTGTATTGTGATTCAGTATCGGTGACCTGGCGTAGTACCCTTAAGTTTACTGAAGAACCCCACTTTTGTGGGGTTCTGTCTTTTTAGCAGCAAGTCACGTTTGCCTTGTTTCAAATGCCCGCGGTAATTAGCCTTAATGGAACATATATTTGGCAAATTCGCTCATCGGCATTGGTCGCCCATACATATAACCTTGCAGATAGTCGACATTATGGGCCTGTAAATAGCGCACTTGAGTCTCGTTTTCCACGCCCTCAGCAATGGTCTGTAGCCCCAATCGGGTAGCCAGATCGATAACATTCCCGACAATGTGACTCGACAATGCATCGGAACCAATCATGCCAACAAAACTTTGGTCAATTTTCAGAAAATCCACTTTAAAGTTCTGCAAATAAGTCAGGCTTGAATGCCCGGTACCAAAGTCGTCGATAGCGATAAACACGCCTAACGCGTGCAGTTCTGCAAATAATCTATCAGTAATCTCATCGGCAACGATTAACTTCCGTTCGGTTAATTCCAATGTGATATTGATTTTATTACCACCAAATGCCTGAATAAAAGAGCGGCAATCATCGACCAGACTCAGATCACGACAATGATTGGCACTGATATTAAAACCAAAGTGAAAACCTTCCGGTAACTGATTTACGTAAGGTGCAAAAGTGGCACTAACTTGCCGCATGATAGCGCGAGTCATCGGCACAATAAATTCGCTGTCCTCAGCCATCGGAATGAATTTGTTGGGTTGAATTAAACCATTAACAGGATGCTGCCAACGCATTAGGACTTCACAGCCAATCCAGCATTGCTCTTTGCCTGATACTATCGGCTGCATATAAGCAACAAACTCGTTGTTTTCTAGCGCTTGTCTTAAAATCTGCGTAGGTGATACTGCCTTACCCGATAACCAGAAAACCAGCACCGCAGCACCAATGCTCGTTAAGATGAAAAATATCAGGCTACCTTGATTATATTGCCAGGCATAGGCCAAATATTGCTGGTTAGAAAGTGTGGTACTTAATGAATATGCAAATTTGTCTGAGGCCAGGTATAGAGGTTCACTCCCTTGAGGAGGTAGGCCTGAATGTACGATACCCGCAGCATCCATCCATTTATCTCCCACCCTCAGACTCAACGCTATATCACCACTCAATAAGTTAAGAATACTGCGCAGATAATAACCATCAACAGCAACGAGTATGCTGTAACTCCCACGAGCGAGGCGATACACCATCAAAGCACGATCTGGAGTGACATCATTACCTTGCATTAGCTCCAGTTGCCCATCAACAAAAACATCTAAGTCAAACGGCGTGGAAAGCGGGCCATAGATCGAGGAACAATAAATGGTAGTCCCCTTAGCTAAAGAGACTGAACGCACATCCGGTATCGTGACAACTTGATCACGCAGGTTCTGAACAACTTGTATGCAAGGCTTGCCTAATCCAGTTTCTACCTGAAGCGCCGCATGCTGCAAGTTATTAAGCACTTGTTCGAATCGCTCCCTGCCCTGTAATAACTTAGCTTCAGCATCCTGATACATATTTACTTTGGTTTGCGCATAAATCACAGCCGCACCCAACAACAGAAATAAGAGTAATACCATGCAAGAAAATGTTAGCCGGGACAGGAATTTACTCAGTCTGAAACGACGAAATGGCATAGTGGCTTCCATTGAAAGGCGCTCGTAATATTACGAACTCAAAACGGCAGCACAAACGGTGCCGAGTCAATAAACGTTACTACTGTTTGTTAGTCAGGCTTTATCAACTCGCAAAGATAATATAGCGCCAACTGTCATCATCATTATGTTCGTAGTACTGATATATAAATAACTATAAGTTCACAAAATATGTGAATCACGTATTCAATATAACGTAAAAAGGCACCAGACGGTGCCTTCTTTGAAGTTATGGCTGTTTATAATGTCAACATCACCAAATAGCAGGTTCTTCACGTATAAAAGGATTAGTCTGCCGTTCGTGACCTAGCGTAGACATTGGGCCATGGCCGGGAATAAATGTTATATCATCGCCCAAAGGCAATAATTTAGTCCGAATGGAATTAATCAGTTGTTGGTGATCACCGCGTGGGAAATCACTACGCCCAACACCGCCGTTAAAGATAACATCACCGACCAGTGCCAAACGCCCTGATTGGTCAATGAAAACAATATGGCCTGGCGTGTGACCGGGGCAGTGCAATACTGATAACTCCACTTCCCCTACGGTGATTTTGTCACCCTCTTCCAACCAACCGGTTGGGGTAAAAGCGTCACACTCACTCAAACCAAACATTCGGCTTTGTGCTGGTAACCCCTCTAACCAAAAAGTATCTTCTTTTTCAGGGCCATAAATCGGGATATCAAAATGAGCGGCTAACTCAGTGGCAGCACCCACATGATCCAGATGGCCGTGAGTCAATAAAATCTGGCTGACCGTTACCCCCTGACGTGTAACTTCAGCAATGATCTTAGCTGCGTCACCACCGGGATCCACCAATGCGGCCTGCTTTGTGGCTTCACACCAGATTAACGTGCAGTTCTGGCTAAAGGCCGTCACCGGAATAATTTGATATTTCATAAAACTCCACCCAAATGCAATCAGCAATATACCCGTTATCGTTCAACCTACTTACGTGTGGGCCTCGTTTACCTGAGTCACTGACGGGTCAGCTCATCGAGATTAACGAGCTTCATCCTTGAGGCACCCCTGCGGGCAGGCATAAATGCTGTTCAAATCAGTTCACAACCGATTCGTCCCTTGTTTGCCACCGCCCTGCACCTTGAAACTTGTTAGGTATATATTTAATTCATTTGCATAAAATGCCTGTTACCAGTTTCTTGTCGGCCCGGTATCAATATGCACAAAGTTACTGCGAGGGTAATATCCTACACCACCCGCACGCATTTTTAATGCTGCTTTGCGGATATTACTCAATTGAATGCCTTCAATATGAAAATCCATTGCCTGCCCTTTCGTATGGAAGCTGTGCTTAGCCACACCGCGACTGCGTTCGCGCAGTTCATTATTGGTATCAAGTGAGCGGTAACCGGAAATAAGCTGCACCGGTTTAGTTGTGCCAAGCAGCACTTGCAGGCGGTATAGCTGATCAAACAGGCGTGGATCAATACTTTTTACTTTATTGGCTCGGTAATCGCGAAAGAGATGATTTAAGCGGGAAAGTTCATCTTTGTTATAGCCCCGACCATCAAAAAATTCGGCTTTTATGGACTCGCCTGTATTGAGGTTATTCAGGGTCAAGATCCGTGGGCGAGGAGTCGAAAGGGTGGCGAATGCCTGCCCTGGAAGCAGCGATATACCCAACGCTGCCCCGCCTAACGTTAGCCATTTACGGCGATAATTATCAATTTTATCCATGATCTCTGTTAATACCCGGCAAGAATGTCAAAAGAAAGCACTAACCAAATGTGCCGTCCCGAACCATAACCGCCTACGGAAAACCAGTCAACCCGCATTCGGCACGCACTCGCTGTACGTTTAAGTTCGGTTATAGAGAACCCCAATCTAGGGCCCCCTATGACAACCCGATATTAAGACCATTAGTTATTGAGTTTTACTGCATTTATTGCAGTAAAAGTTCAGCCTGAGGTGAGATTTGTGCACCGGATCTCACCGTCTTATCATAATTGTAAATATCTGTTCTAAATTGTGGCTTACCGTCATCCGCCACCCATGCTGTCAGGTAATACAACTGCACCGGGACACGTTGGCGAATATTCACGTACGTGGTATCGCCTTGTTTTAACGTTGAGGAAACCCGCGCATCATTCCAGCCTGCATCTTGTAATAACATATTTGCCAGATCCGAGGCTTTATTGACGCGGACACAGCCGGAGCTAAGTGCACGGATATCTTTCTGGAACAAGCCATGGTTTGGCGTGTCATGTAAATAGATAGCGTCAGAGCTTGGCATATTGAATTTGAAGCGCCCTAATGAGTTGCTGGCACCTGGTGCCTGACGCAAGCGATACGGGAAGTTATTAGGTGAAATCATGCTCCAATCGATCATTGATGGATCAACGACTTCAGCCTCATTACTCCAGCCTGACAGTACGGTATAACCATGGCGCTGGAAATAACCGGCGTCATAGCGTGCTTTGGGCACAATATCTTGGCGCACCAAAGACGTTGGTACATTCCACGGTGGATTGACAACCACATTATTTAACGCACTGCTCATCAGTGGTGTCTTGCGGCTTGGACGGCCAACAATCACCCGGGATGAGAGAACCTCAGCACCATTCTTATAATAATTAAGCGAATAGTTTGGGATGTTAACCATAATGCCGTTATCAACTCGCCCCGGCAAAATACGTAAACGCTGAATATTCAATGCCAATAATGTTGCCCGCGTTTGTGGTGAGACATTCAGCCATTCACGCGTTCGGACACCAATAACGCCATCATCACTTAGCCCATGCCACTGTTGAAAACGTTTAACGGCTTCCACCAGCTCCGGCGTGTAAATATTGTCGGTTATGGTCACGGTAAGCGGTGCTGATGACGGTGCAGCAACATCGCCGGTAGCACCAGCAACAGAGGCGTCTGCCACGGGTGCTGCTGAAGGGCTAACCACCAGACTGTGAGCCAAGGCACGGCTCTTCTCTTCATCGACCGAGAGGTCATCATTGACCACGGCCACCGAGGGGTTATCCACCGGAATTACTTCTGGCGCTTTTGCTGGTTGTGATGCGACAGGATGTAGCATGCCGGTTCTGTCGAGAATCTTCCGCAGAGAGGGAATATCATCGCTTAACTGGCCAGGGCGCAGGCTGGGGCCATTGGACATCTGTGGCCAGGGTTGTCGGTCTGCCAGCATCAGTTTCAATGCCTGATGCATTTTGTCGTATTGAGGATGCTGAGGAGCCAGCGATGCCAGATAGGGTGCGGTGGTGCCTTCACGCACCGCTTGTTGCCAACGATTTAAAATTGTCGCCGGTGGCATCGCCATCTTGTAGGGCACATTGCTGTATAACCAGACACTGCCGTTCGCACCAACACCTGAGATAAAGTGCAAATATCCCAACATGGCATCTGATAAAACAACATCACGGGCTTGACCGGTAATGTCAGGATCACTGAGCCATTTTACCCACTGCATAAATTGCGGCTGGATACCAGAGAGTGCCACTTCGGCTAATTGCTGCTGAAAATGCTGCACCGCAGCCCTATCTTGCCACATAGGCTGCATACGGTTAGCGGCATAAAGCAACGCCAGTTCAGAAGTATAGAAAGGTGTCACCGTTTTAGGTAGCACTGACAATAGTTGCGAACGGCTTTGTGCAACCGACATGGTCGCACCATTTGCCGGCAGGGCTGAGGAGGAGTCTAGCGGCATCACAGGTGCCGTGGCTGATGCGGTAAATATTGGCATCAGGCTATAAATTAAAGCGCAGTATAACGCTAATGTGCGTTGCGGATTTCGTTTCCCTATCGACATTCTATGCCCCCGGTATGCTTATCTAAGTACGTCATAGTCTGTCGTTACCCTTCTTCCTTGAAGTCGCAGCTTTGTTGCTGCTCTGGCACCCGAATCCCTGAGCGTCGATCAGTTCAACGAGATTTGCTCGTTGGCTACAACTTCAATAGTTTCGGGTTTTCATCATTATTATACAAACAGAAATGCCCATTGCGTGGTCAACGATAAAATTTAACCATCACGTTACGCTAACAGATTTCCTGCGGTTATAAAATATAACCCTAAGATGTGGGAGAAATAAAAATGACCGCTTGTTAGCGGCCATTTAATGGGGTTAATTATTGTTGCCTTCTTTCTGAGCAACAATTAGCCACCGGGTTGTATCTCGGCAGGTATCGGTGGCAATGTAGGTATTTCATTGGCAAAACCACGTAAGCCAACCACATGTACATGCTCATGATTTTGGAAGACTTTTCGTACCAATTTATACGTAGTCCCTTTTTCTGGACTAATATTTTCTGGCGCTGCAATTATTAATTGCATTTCCAGCCGCTCGCACAGTTCAAATAATGTCGCGATAGATTTAGCATCCAAACGCGCCGCTTCATCAAGGAACAGCAAACGGCAAGGAGAAATATCTTTGCCGCGCAGACGACGCGACTCTTCTTCCCAGCTCTGTACCACCATGACCAGTATCGACATACCCGTACCGATAGCCTCACCGGTTGACAACGCGCCACTTTCTGCCCGCAGCCAGCCATCTGAACCGCGATAAACTTCGACTTCCAGTTCCAGATAGTTACGGTAATCAAGCAGTTCTTCACCGATAGTCTGCGGCAGACGCTGCCCCATATCCATTTGTGGGTTCAACCGCTGGTAGAGTTTCGCCAATGCTTCAGAGAAGGTCAGACGATTGCTATTAAACAGATCCTGATGCTGTTCCTGCTGCTCGGATAGCACATCGAGCAAGGTCGCGTGAGCTTCACGCACATTCACATTCAGTCGAACGCTCTTGACCTGACCAAATGACACCGCTTGCAAGCCCTGATTCAGCATACGGATGCGGTTCTGTTCGCGCTGAATAGTTTTACGGATAATATTCGATACACTTTTGGAACTGATCGCCAGCTTCTGTTCACGAGCGGTTAATTCTTCGGTCAAACGGCCCAGTTCAATCTCCATCTGTTCAATGGCTTCAACCGGATCATCAGTGCGAATAATATCCTGACGAATACGCTCACGCAGATGCTGGTAGACCGCGATATAGAACTGAATCTTACGCTCAGGCCGTTTCGGATCTTCAGATAAACGTAGCACATCGCGCAGATGTTCGTTATCAGCCACCGCCAGACGCAATGCGCCCAAGGCTTTATCTGACATTGAACGCAGCTCGTCACCGTCCATATAAGCCAGTTCACGGCGATGCAAACGGCGCTCAACGCCGTTATCTTTCACCATCCGCATTACCGCACACCAACCCGCTTTGGCATTGACGACTTGTTCACGGATCTGATGGTAATCTCGTTCCAGCTTGCGCAGTTTCTTCTGTAGGCTATCCATCTCAGCTTCACAGAAAGTTAGTTGTTTTTCCAACTGATTGCGGCGTAAACGGTTAGCGCTCAATGCCGCATGCAATTCGTCACGGCGGGTACGCGCGCGGGCTTCTGCATTAGCATCAGCCTGAACACCGATATCCACCAGTTCCTGGCTTAACTCTTTCAGCATGTCGCGCTTGGCGTCATAAGAACTTTTTAACGACGCTAACACCTGATTGTATTGGGTAAACTGCGCTTGATACTGCCGTAATTGCTCACGAGCACGCGTGCGTTCCGCTTCAGCTTGCTCCAAACGCTGGCGCAGTTTGTCGTTGAGATCAGAGTTCTCCGTCAACATGCCCGCAGAATCTGTATAGCTAAAGTGCGCACGACGTTGAACAACTTCAGTCAGTGCGAAAGCTTGTTGTTTAGCCTGACGTTGGCTGTTTTGCGCCAATACATAGTTTTCCTGCAACTGTTCGTGTTGTTGCGGGTCACTCTGTAGTACCGCTAACAGCGGTTCAAGTTTAGTCAGGGAAGCGCCATGTTTCTGAATATGGCGAGCCGCCTCTTGTGCTTGCGCCGATTCTTCAGTTATCTCTTCGACACGGTCAGTCAGCGTATCATCAAGTAGCAATGAAATAAGTGGGATCAAGCGGTTAAGAGCAGAAATCCCCTCTTTAGCCTGTTCAAATTGCTGGCGCTGTTGCTGGTTTTGCTCTTCGTGTGCACTCAGCGCACGCTCTATTTCACCACGACGGGTATTGAGCAAACGAATTTCAGCTTCAGGATCTGCATCAAATGCCACGGCCAGATGAGAACCGATAAAACGGCTGAATGCCTGGTGCAAGCGTTGCGTTTTTTGCACGTCAAATGACAACGTAGCATAGCGCTCAGCCAGGCTATCACGTTCTTGATACAGCGCTTCCAACCGGTTCTCACGGGCAGCGCGGCCAAACAGCGGCAGTTCTGGATAACGGGAGTAACGCCACTGGCGATCGGCAATTTTCACCACCACCGCTTTTTCAAGTTCTTCGACAGCAAAGACACTGTCATCAAATGACTGCGGATCCCCTTCGATGAGATACAAATCTTCCGGGCAATCTTCCAGCCCTGCCAATTGGTCGCGTACCAATGACA
Source organism: Yersinia sp. FDAARGOS_228 (assembly GCF_002073315.2). Classification (NCBI taxonomy): domain Bacteria; kingdom Pseudomonadati; phylum Pseudomonadota; class Gammaproteobacteria; order Enterobacterales; family Yersiniaceae; genus Yersinia; species Yersinia sp. FDAARGOS_228. The sequence goes on along the minus strand of NZ_CP020409.2, from coordinate 2,612,454 downwards.
AATCCGGCACCACAATACCGTGGCGAGACGGGCCATACAGCGCGGAGAAGTATGGCGCATCATCAAGAGTCACATCGTCATAAATCTCAGATAACAGCACACCACCGAAGCGCTCAGCCAGAGCGATCATCCGCGCATCTTCAGCACCACTTGGCTGACTTAACCGCTCAATCTGCGCATCAACAGCATGTTTGGTTGCGGCGACTTCATCGCGCTCCACCGTGGTCTCACGCTCACGCTCCAGCAGTTGCTGCATGTGTTCGGTCACCTGACGGCTATCTTCCAGCGCCTCACCGCTCTGCTCGCTGAGTTGGCTCAGGGCATCTTGTGCTGCTAACCAGACGGGGGCACGCGCCGTCAGTTGCTGAATTTTGAGCTTAATTTGCTCAAGTTCCTGCCGCATTTCCATGCGCCGTTCACCCGCATCACTGACGTTGAGAGAAAGTTCTTCAACCTGTGACTCTAGCTCACGCTGCAACTCTTCCAGCTCCTCCGGCTGGTATACTTGCCCCTGGCGTTTGCAGAACTCGTGCAACAAGCGTTCTGCGTCTTGCTGAGCGCGTAAACGCTGTTCCAGCTCTGACAAGCGCATCCGCAATGGTTGCACACGTTCAGCCAAATGTTGCTGAGACGGCCAGTCACGCAGCAACTCACGCGCTGCTTGCCAGGCTTCACTGCGACTGACCTGACCGGCGATAGCCACCACTAGCTGGTAAGCCTGCTCAAATTGGCTGTGCGCGGCATCCGCAACGCTCAATTTCTGCTCGAGTTGTAATAAAGATTCGGTCGCTTCCTGCTCTTTGGCATGGAAGGTTTCTAGCCATTCTTCGGCATTATCAGCGGTTAATTCTGGCAATTGGCACAATGCGCGCGCACGTTCTAAAGCCTGTAAAGCTTGCTGATATTGGATAGCACGGGTTTGCTGAACGTCCAGCGCTTGCTGGTAATCGGCCAACTGACTTTTCAGTTCGTCCACCTCCAACTCAGCAGCTTCAGCGCGGGCTTCGTTATCGGCCTGCTGTTCGCTGGCCTCGGCGACAACTTCATTTTGCTCTTCCAGCCTGTAAGTCAACTCTTCCAGATCACTCTGGTAGCGCTCGATCTTTTCCTGCTGGCGCATGGCGGTCTGCACCAGACTCAGGTGGTCACTGGCCGCCTGATAATCGGTTTCCAGGTCCGATTCCGCACCGCTTTGCTCGGCTAATTCACGCGACATTTCCACATGACGATACTGTTCAGTCACCAATTGCTTGCGGCTGGTCAGCAAGTCACGGCGCAATACCAACGCGCCATCAAGATGGATCCGCCGCTCATTGGCATGACGCATATAGTCAGCAGCAACGTAGGACGTTGCCTCTGAAATCAGATGCTTAAACAGATCACGATCAGATTGAGTGACACGGATAGCCTCAAGGGTCATGCGGTTTTCACGCAGCGCAGCCTCCATATCCTGGAAGGCTTTCCGCACACCGCTGTTTTCTGGCAATAAGTAATCACGCAGTGAGCGGGTAATCGCGCTGGAGATACCGCCGTACAACGATGCTTCAATCAAACGGTAAAATTTGCTGCGATCGGCAGAAGAGCGTAAACGCTTTGGAATCACACCCAAATCAAACATTAGAGAGTGGTAGTCAGTGATGGAGTTAAATTGCTTGAACTGCACCCCTTCCATCGCTTCGACGCGCTCTTTCAGCTCTTGTAATGACAGCACGCGCGCCTGACGCTCACCCACCACCTCGGTGAGGATCTGGGTAGGTTGGATAGCCGTCGGCAGCCCTTGAATGGTGAACGGCTTAATATCAACCTTGCGGTCACGCCCTGCCACTTGTTGCAAACGCACCCCGACAACCACACGTTGGTGGCGGGAGTTGACGACATCCAGTGTTGAATAACAGACCCCAGCCCGCAATTTACCGTGCAAACCTTTATCGCGGGAACCGCTGGTGGCACCCGCTTCGGTGGTGTTACGAAAGTGCAGCAGTGTCAGATCAGGAATCAGTGCTGTGACGAAAGCGGCCATGGTGGTGGATTTACCCGCACCATTGCCGCCAGATAAGGTGGTTACCAGCTCATCAAGATCGAATGTTCGGGCAAAAAAACCATTCCAGTTAACCAAGGTCAGCGAGCGAAATTTACCGCGTTCAATCATTCCTGTTCATCCTCTGCACTGTCCGCTGCATTACCCATGGTGATATCAGTTTCATCGCTTTCATCATGGAGTGACAGACTGTTTTCCACCGCCATGGCTTCGCCATCACGGATCATGCGTAGCTGGGCTTCCCGTGGGTCATCTCCGCTACGCACATCAGCACCAAAGCGGAACACCGCTTCAGTGATACGAAACTTGCTGCTGTCATTGCCCATAAAGTAGATCATCCCCAACCGACGCAGCCGGTTAAGTGACGTTCGTACTTTTTCCTGCAACTTCTGCTTATCCAAATCCGACCCAGTTGAGCGCTGGTTAACAAACTTCAGCAATTTGCTCTCATCGGCCAGACTTAGCAGCTCTTCGTATAATTCGTGCTGCGCGAAAATGCCTTCATGGGCCAAACGTTCCGGGCTGAGATACAGATAACAGAGGATCTTGCCAACCATCATATCCAGCTCAGATAGCACCGAGCGTGGGATCAGTGTGGTAGAACGGGGGCGCAGATAGAAGAAACCTTCCGGTGCACGGATTAATTCCACGTTATAGCGGGTATAAAACTCTTCCAGTTGTTCCTGAAAATCCATCAGGAAAGCATGGTTATCCAGCTCATCAATCCCGATATGGCGACCGGCACGTAACTGGCTATCGAGCGCTGGAAACAGTGAATTGGCCAATGCCTGAGCCAGTTTAACGGGCATTACTACTTCAATATTTGTTGATGACATGTGCCTGCACCTTGGCTCCGTAATCATTGATTGCCAACCATTCCGCTGGTAACCCTGAGAAATCGGCTTCGGCCACACCAAGGCGAACTGCCTGGTCGACCAGGATACGAGCCACGTCGAAATGACGAGCACGCGGATATTGCGCGAGGTAGTCGCGCATCACTTCCCCCAGATTAAGTGGCATTTTTTGCTGCTGGTATACCAGCAATGCTTGCTCAATCAGGGCGGCTAATTGTTCACGGATCTCATTAAATTCTTCAAATTCCAGATCCGGTGGCAGCTCACCGGTAACTTCTTCACTGCGCAACGCCAGTTCTTCATCACGCATATCCAGCAAGCGATCCGCGTTGGCATAGGTGAGCGCCCATGGGCTAGCAAAATAATTCTGCACTGACTGGCGCAAGCGTTGGGCGAAGACACGGTTTTTATCCATATCAATTGCAGTACGGATAAACTTATGCACATGGCGGTCATAGCCGATCCACAGGTCAATCGCCTGCTGGCCCCAACTGATAATGCGGTCAAGTTTACTTTGTAAATCAAAGACCAACTTATCCACCAGATCCAAGCCTGCATTGCCGATAGTGGCTTCTTGAATACGTAACAGGTTAGCCTGAAGCTTATCACCTGCTGCTTCCAGCGTATCTTGTAATTCCCGTAGTGTGCCGGAGGTTTCTGACAGCAGCATTTCACAACTGGCAATAGCCGCCCGCCAATCCTGATTTAGCAATGCGGCAATATCTTCCTTCACACTATGCTGCTGTTCGTCCATCAGGCGTTGCGTCATATCGATGCTGTCAAAAATTTCAGCAACTGAATATTTTAGCGGAGCAAAAACATTACGGTGCCAGTGGAACTCATCCCCCCCCTCTTCTGCCGCTTCTGCCGCCCGTTGTAGCTCTTGCGCGACAATCGATAACTGCATTGACAGGCGCAGGGTGGAGAATTCACGCTGACGGATATAATAATCAGTGATACCAATGCCTAATGGAGTCAGCCGATAAATGGCATTACCATCGGCTATTTCACTGGTAAAGCGGTTCAGTAACCGCTGGCGTACCATGTCATTGATAGCGTTATTGGCGCGCACAGCCACGGTTTCATGGGTCTGTTCAAAACCTTTGCAGACGTGGCGAAATGCATCAACTAGCTCCCCTTCACTCATTTCGCCGTCCAGCCGCTCGCCGTTTAACGTGGCAATAGCTAAAAGAAAGGCCAGACGATCCGTTGGCAGAGTAATTGAAAAGTCATTTTTCCGCGCCCAGGCGACCAGTTCGGGTACTGTCTGGGAAAATTCACTCATAGTGGGTCCTTCAGATTCGGCTTAAACGCCATGACATGCACGTAGCGCCCCAGGCTGATAAAGGGCTCCTGCCGGCAATAGCGCTGTTCCAGCGCCAATAATTCAGCAAACTCATCAACTTGTTGCTGTTTATTTTTCATGTAATCGTGAAACACCCGCACTCCCGTCTTACCGCTAATGGATAAACCCATTTGCTCAAGCCAACCATATACCGTTGGTGGATCTAAAGGGTATTGCGGTGACAGCGAACGCTGCCTACGCCTTTTTACACCCGGTATCGCCAACTGAAAGTTACCCAATACCGCATTACGCATCACCAACCCATTGGCATTGAAAAACATCAATGAGAGCGCGCCACCAGGGGCTAACGCATTAAAGAGTACTTGCAGAACGTGTTGGGGTTCTGCAATCCATTCTAAAACCGCATGGAACAATATCAGATCAACCGGCTGTTCTAAATGTTGGGTGATGTCCTGAGCCGCACTTTGTACAAATTGCATGTTGTGGCTCACACCTTTTTCCAAGGCCGCAGCTTTCGCACGCTGGATCATCTCCGCTGACAGGTCACATAATAGAACCTGATGGCCTAATGCCGCCAGTTGGCAAGCCATATGCCCTTCGCCCCCACCCGCATCTAAAATCCGCAACGGGCGTGGCGGCAACTGCGCTAACAGCTCGGTGATATCTTGCCAAACCACTGCCTGACGAATCATTCCCTTCGTCGTACCATAGATATTGCGGGAAAATTTCTCAGCAATATCATCGAAATTGCGATCCTGCATGAACAACTGCTCCGCTATAACTATTGATTTAACGGCTTTGTATACCCGTCATACTTCAAGCTGCATGTCCGTTGGCCGCCTTCGATCACCCCAGTCACTTACTTGTGTAAGCTCCGGGGGACTCGCTCAGTTGCCGCCTTCCTGCAACTCGAACTACTTAGGATATAGAAACTCGCAAATCAATAGCCACAGTAAAAAGAATGCCTACCAACCTGCTATTTTGGCACAGCCTGACTTAGAATAAATCCTCTTGGCCTGTAATCATCGCCAAATGCCGGTTTTTCAGCCAAAAGGTCCCTATATTTATGCTTTTCACCTTAAAAAAATTTGTTGGCGGCTTATTAATGCCACTGCCTTTGCTGCTCATCATCATGGGGTTGGCATTAATCTTATTGTGGTTTACCCGCTGGCAGAAAAGTGGCAAAACGCTTTTTGCGTTAAGTTGGCTGGTATTATTGCTTATTAGCCTGCAACCTGTCGCTGACCGCCTGCTATTGCCACTCGAAAAGCCCTACGCGACTTATCAGGGAAACGACCCGGTAGATTACATTGTTGTGCTTGGCGGCGGCTACACGTTTAATCCGAATTGGGCACCAAGCGCCAATTTATTCGCAAATAGCCTGCCAAGGGTCACCGAGGGTGTCAGGTTATATCGCGCACATCCTAGTGCAAAAATGGTCTTTACCGGCAGTGCGGGGCCAAACAAACAAAGCAGTGCAGCAACAGCAGCACAGGTGGCAGAAAGCTTAGGTGTTCCGGTGGCGGATATTATTGCGTTGGAACAACCGAAAGATACCGTTGAAGAAGCCGCTGCGGTGGCTGCTCTGGTGGGGGATAAACCCTTTCTGCTGGTCACCTCGGCAAACCATCTACCCCGAGCGATTAAATTTTTTACCGCCATTGGGTTACATCCTATCCCCGCGCCGGCTAATCAGCTAGCCATTACCACACCATTACATAGCTGGGAGCGCGCTATTCCAGCGGCAGCCTGGTTAGGCCACGCTGAGCGCGCATGGTATGAAACATTGGGGCTGTTGTGGCAAAAATTAAGCGGGGATAGCAAGGATGAATAATTTTGCTGTTAATAACTCATTGTCACCCGCCAATATCCAATAGATTTCGAGATGCAGGAAGGCGGCAAGGGAAAAAATCCCGATGAGCTTACTTATTTTTTAAGGTCAAGACCAGTAAGTGATTCGGCTTATTGAGCGCAGCCAACACACCTGCAACTTGAAAGATGAAGGCTATTAATCTAGCCAAGGGAGAAGTTGCCTGGCGGCATTATCAAACAACAAGCGATCCAAACTCCCGGTATGAATAAAGCGGGCCACCAACTCCCATAGGGTATAGAGCCAGCGGCGAGCAACAAAGGATTCAGAAACCGGTGCTTTATTGAGATAACGGTAGAATAACTGGCTCGGCATACCCTCTTCGCTGAGACGGAACAAGTCATACTCCCGTGGTGCCCACAACATCGGGCCAGGATTAAGCATCGCCAACAACTGGTCGCTGCGCGCATCCTTTAGCATACTGCGCAGAGTTAAATTACCGTGTACCAGCACTGAGCTATCATCGAAATCGGTAAAAAGTGCCGTTAATGATGCCTTTGCACGGTAAAGTACCGCGCGATCTTCCAATGTCATGACCGGTGAATTCATATTAGACAGTGTGACCCACAGCACTTCGACGCGCTGCTGATACCAACTGAACCAATCATTTTCCTGAGTGCTATCAACATTGCCCACACAACCATGGCTATCAATACGATGCCAGGCCAGCACACCTTCAACTATCTGATCCATCAAAGCATCCCAGCGTTCCCCCGTCCGAGTGGGTGCTTCCACCGAAACGCCACGTAAGCGCTCCATCAACAGAATTTCTTTATACGGGGATTGATGGGTCATCACCAGCCCGTACACAGTCGGTACGCGGATATCACCTTCTCTAGCCAGCATGGACAGTTTATAGGCTTCTTGTTGTGCAATGCCCTGACAAACATAGCTCTTCGCCAACAACGGGATAGCCTGCCCCTGCTGGTTATACATCGCATACAGGTGGGCATAGGGCTGCTCGCTGATACGTTCAAGGCGGGTGATAGACTCCCCTAGCACCACACTTAATTCAGCTTTCAGTTGTTCCATTATGCTCAGTCCAATTATCTGGCGAAATTGATGGTTCATAATGGGATGGCGGGCGGGATATTTCCAGAATGCAGATCAAGTATTATTCATAATAAAAATCAAACCATCAGATACAGCGTAAAAATGCCAGGCCCGATCGCACCTGGCACCAACCGTTCTGTGCCCGTAATGGTTACTGATGAAGCATGATAGCGCGCACCCGATCCAGATCAGCCTGAGTATCAACCCCAACTGTTGGTATCGCTTTTGCTACCGCGACGTGGATCTTTTCGCCATACCACAGCACACGAAGTTGCTCTAATAGCTCGATTTGTTCGAGTTTGCTCGGTGCCCAGTTAACATAGCGGCGGATAAAGCCGGCACGATAAGCATAGATACCAATATGGCGTAAGAAACAATCACCGATAGTCTCTTTTGACTGAGCAAAACGCTCTCTTTCCCACGGGATTGCCGCGCGGGAGAAATAGAGCGCGTAGCCTTGCTGATCCATCACCACTTTCACAGCATTAGGGTTAAATGCTTCTTCGCTACTTTCAATCGGTACCGCTAATGTTGCCATGCCAGCGCTACAAGCGGCCAGGTTATCAGCCACCTGACGGATAATTACCGGGGGTATCAGAGGTTCGTCCCCTTGAACATTCACGATAATATCGTCATCTGAAAAACCATAATATTCAATGACTTCAGCCAAACGTTCGGTACCAGACTGATGGTCGGCACGGGTCATACACACCTCGCCACCGGCAGCCTCAACAGCTTTCATCACCTCAGGATGATCCGTTGCTACTATCACCCGTGCGGCACCTGATGCCTTTGCTCGTTCCATCACATGAACCACCATCGGTTTGCCCGCAATATCAGCCAATGGCTTGCCGGGTAAACGGGTTGAGGCATAACGAGCGGGAATTATAGCGATGAAACTCATGCGTGCTTCTCATTAATTGACAGTGGGCGGGCTTCATTCTCCAACAATACCGGAATGCCATCGCGCACCGGGTAAGCCAGATTGTCAGCTTTACATACCAATTCAAGGTTTTCTTTATTGAAATACAACTTACCGTTGCAGACCGGACAGGCAACGATTTCGAGTAAGCGGTGGTCCATACATCCTCCAGAATGGAGTTTAGCCAGCGGGAAAGTGCTCGAGGATACCATATCTGCTGATGCAGGTTAACTGTGCCGATGCTGCCAGTGATATCAGCGATTAATAACAAGCAGTTATGTTAATTAGCAACCACACAAGTAAATATAGATAGCAATTTCGTGGGATAAATGCTGGTTTTGTTATTGATATGTTGAATGGCGAGGAGTAGAATTTTGTGACTCACATCACACAAATAGACCTATCGAGTAAGAAATGAAAGTATTCCATAAAATTATTGCGCTGTTTGCTAACTTCAGCAACTAAGCCGCATAAAAACAAATAGAAGCACCTGCAAAAGCGCCCGGCGACAAAGCAACCTGTCGAATAGAGGCCAAAAATACCCCAGGGTATAAATACAAACGGCTACCAAAAGGTAGCCGTTTGCTTAGAAAACGAGTTATTCGTCGTTTACTTAGAAAGCGATCACATCTGCTGCTGACGGCCCGTGAATACTACGATAAGTAGAGAATTCAACGTCCTGCCCTTCGCTCAGTGATTTATTTTTGGTGTTGGCGATAGCCGTCTTGCTGACATACACATCCAAACTACCATCGTGTGGTGAAATGAAACCGTAACCTTCTGATTGGTTGAACCATTTCACGCGACCCATTTTTAACGTCATAATAAATTTCCTTTTACTGGGCATCCTAACAACTCATTTTTATTTATTGTTTAGATGCAGTTGCCCATCCTAAAGTTTTCTGATTAAACCTCTATGAGCTTGATTTTATGAAAAAACCCGCATAAGTGCGGGCTTTAGAATTTTGCTATCCAGATCGATGATTAGCACATCGGCATCATCACTTTCTAAGATAATCTAAACATTCTTTCTCTTAAATTACAGAGCAACAACGTTTGCAGCAGCCGGCCCGCGCGGGCTGTCTTGGATGGTATACTCAACACGCTGGCCTTCAGCCAAGGTTTTGAAACCATCAGTTGCGATCGCGGAGAAGTGAACAAACACATCTTTACCGCCATCATGCTGTTCAATAAAACCAAAACCTTTGCTTTCGTTGAACCACTTAACCTGACCTGTCTTCTTAGACATAAACTTCACCTTCAACTTCTTCTTTCAAATAACATTAAATCTGCCATAAGGCACTCGCGCTATGAGTAATAGCGGGCCTGTATCAGAACATTACTTATGGGAGTTACTATCAGAGATACTGGAAGGTTCGTCTTTGGATCGGCATCAACAAGATAACGTCTGGGAGGAACTGCTTTACTTTAGTCTCGAACACTCTTACACATAAATAGGTCTGTAGCACAGGCCAGCGGCTATTAACTCATAAAACACCACGCTACGCAACTATTTTATCTGGGGAGATAGATCAGTAAATAGCATCAATGAGATGCCACGCAGAAAAAACCAATATTCTCCACTGCTTACCCCATTAATTATCGATATCAATCTAGACTAAAAACTGAATAAGCATGAAGGAGCTATCCGATTATGACTCACCCGCCGTTCGTCCATCCCGATGAGATTCGCGCCAGATTCTCCAGTGCCATGTCGGATATGTATCAGGATGAAGTACCGCTATACAGTGCTTTGCTAGAACTGGTTGCTGATATCAACAAGCAAACCATGAGTCAGCAACCGGAACTGACCCGCCATTTGCGTCAAACTGGAGAGATTGAACGCCTCGACATGGAGCGACACGGTGCAATCCGAGTGGGAACCGCCGCTGAACTTGCTACCCTGCGCCGACTGTTTGCGGTGATGGGCATGGTACCTGTTGGCTATTATGACCTGGCGCCAGCAGGCGTTCCGGTTCACTCGACGGCATTCCGCGCGATACATGAAACGTCGCTACAAACCTGCCCCTTTAGAATTTTCACCTCATTATTGCGCCTTGAATTAATTGAGCAGCCAGAGTTGCGGCAACAAGCGGCCGATATTCTGGCAAAAAGAGTGATATTTACCCCACGGGCTATCGAATTAATTACTCAGCATGAAACTTCCGGCGGGCTGACCAGCAATGAAGCTGATGACTTTATTACTCAGTCATTAGAGACATTCCGCTGGCATAATCAAGCAACGGTAAGTGCTGATGTTTACCAACAACTGCACGACCAGCATCGTTTAATTGCCGATGTGGTGGCTTTCAAAGGACCACATATTAACCACCTAACCCCACGGACGTTGAATATCGATGCCGTACAAATGGCGATGCCAGCACATCAGATTCCCCCCAAAGCGGTAATCGAAGGGCCACCTCCGAGCCGCTGCCCGATATTATTACGGCAAACCAGCTTTAAGGCCCTTGAGGAGGACGTTTCATTTTTCGCAACAGATGGGCAAATCATTCAAGGGCATCACACCGCACGTTTTGGTGAAATAGAACAACGGGGGGCAGCGCTGACAGCGAAGGGCCGTAATCTCTATGATAACCTGCTACAAGCGGCACAAGATCAATTACAGGTTCCCGCAAATGAAAAAAATGCCCCGCAATACATGGCAATTCTCAATGAGAAATTTAGCCAATTCCCAGATAATTACCCGACAATGCGCGCTGAAAAACTCGCTTTCTTCCGCTATTTTCCTACTGAGAAAGGCCTCAGTACGCCTACTGTGTCAATGCAAGATCTGACACTAGACGAATTGATTGACGGTGAATTTATCCAATATGAACCTTTAGTTTATGAAGATTTTCTCCCCGTCAGTGCCGCAGGTATTTTTCAATCAAATTTAGGGGATAAAGGTCACAGTCAATTTGCAGGGCACTCCAGCAAGCAGGATTTCCAGCGGGCGCTGGGGGCTACGGTAATTGATGAACTACAGCTATATGAGGAAACCCAGCAGCGCTCGATTATGGCGTGCGCGACAGCCCTTAAGCTAACACTACTGAGTCTATAAAGTTGGTCTACCTGGTGTGGCGCGATAATGCCTGAATGTTTAATAGCAATTGTTCAGCTTGATCCGGCGGTAACTGTGCATCTACTGGCAGGTACCACCAATTAGGCTGAGCAAAAGCCCGGCATTTTACTGCATCTTTCTCAGTCATTAATAATGTTTGCGGGCCACTCGTTAGCGGACTAAGTTGTGCTAATGAATAATCCTGATGGTCAGCAAAAGCATACTCACTCTTAGGTTCAATCCCCAGCATATTCAGTGTGGCGAAGAACCGAGGAGGATGACCAATACCCGCCATAGCAACGACATGCTGGAGTTGCTGTGCGGGCAACCGCTCACCGGTAACCAGATTGACCGCCTGCCGCGCCACCAACTGCATCGGTATTTCACCAGTAGCTGCAATGCCACCATTGGTGATGACCGCATCCACTGAGTGCAAGCGCCCCGCCCGTTCACGCATCGGACCTGCCGGTAGCCACCAGCCATTACCGAAGCGGCGTACACCATCGATCACCACCAGCTCAAAATCACGCTGTAGCGCGTAATGCTGCAATCCATCATCGGTGATGATGAAGTCCAGTGCATGGGCATTTAGTAGTGCCTTAATGGCGTCTGAGCGCTTTGGCGAGACCGCCACCGGTGCCTGAGTACGTTGGTGTATCAGCACTGGCTCATCACCCGCCTGCGCCGTGGACGTCGCATTGGATAGCAGTAGCGGATACACATCAGACTTACCACCGTAACCACGAGACACCACCCCAACACGGTAACCCCGTAGTTGTAGCTGTTCCACCAGCCAGATTACGACGGGTGTCTTGCCATTACCGCCAGCAGTAAGATTGCCGACAATAATCACCGGAACCGGTGAACGCCACGCGGTGCGCCAACCAAGAGAGTAACTGGCCCGGATAAGCGCGGTGACCGCACCATATAACCAGGATAGCGGCAGCAGGAGCAAATACAGCCAAGACTGCCCAGACCAGATACGCTCAATCATTGGCCAAACTGCATACGGTTAAGTTGCGCATATGCACCATGCTTCGCTAGCAACTCGGCATGCACACCACGTTCAACGATGCGGCCCTCTTCAATGACCAAAATTTCATCGGCTTTTTCAATTGTGGATAAGCGATGGGCAATAACCAGTGAAGTCCGGTTTTTCTGCAATTCATCCAATGCAGCCTGAATCGCCCGTTCAGATTCAGTATCCAGCGCTGAGGTAGCTTCATCCAGAATCAGTATCGGGCAATCGCGCAATAACGCACGAGCGATAGCGATACGCTGACGCTGCCCACCTGAGAGCATCACACCGTTCTCGCCAATAACGGTATCGAGGCCAAATTCCATTTTATTGATAAAGTCCATGGCATATGCCATTCGGGCGGCTTCTTCGATTTCAGCGCGGCTATAGTGCTCATCACGGGCATAAGCGATATTATTGGCAACCGTATCATTGAACAGGTGAACGTTTTGCGACACCAATGCGACTTGGTTTCGCAAAGCACCAAGCCGGTACTCACGCAGATCGTGCCCATCCATCAAGATACTGCCTTCGCTGACATCATAGAAACGGGTCAGCAAATTGGCGATAGTTGACTTACCGGAGCCTGAACGCCCTACCAATGCCACGGTTTTACCCGCTTCAATGTGTATGTTGATATCATTCAGCGCTGGGGTATCTTTACCTGGATAGTAGAAAGTCACATGGCGGAACTCTATATCGCCTTTTGCCCGTTCAACTTCGAGTTTCCCCTCGTCTTTTTCCTGCTCCATATCCAGAATAGTAAATAGCGTCTGACAAGCTGCCATTCCGCGCTGGAACTGTGCATTCACATTGGTAAGAGACTTCAACGGGCGCATCAGAGCAATCATTGCCGAGAACACCACGGTGATAGTACCGGCTGTCAGGGTTTCCATAACACTTGGGAAACTGGCCGCATACAACACAAATGCCAACGCAAATGAGGCAATCAACTGAATGATGGGGTCAGAAATGGAAGAAGCAGAGACCAGCTTCATCCCCTGCTGACGCATGCGATTACTGACGGTATCAAAGCGCTCGGTTTCAACTTTCTGGCCACCAAAGATCAACACCTCTTTGTGCCCTTTCAGCATTTGCTCTGCACTGGTGGTAACTTCCCCCATGGTGCTTTGCATGTTCTTGCTGATATTACGAAAACGCTTAGAGACCAATCGGATAGAAACAGAAACAATCGGTGCGATGACGATTAAAATCAGCGATAACTGCCAACTGTAATAAAACATCATAATAAACAAACCGATAATAGAGGCCCCTTCACGCACCACGGTAACCAGTGCGCCAGAAGATGATGCCGCTACCTGTTCAGAATCATAGGTAATACGGGACAACAACGTGCCAGTCGATTGCTGATCAAAGAAGGATACCGGCATCCCCATCATATGGCTGAACAAGCGGCGACGGATGAACATCACGACTTGACCAGAGACCCATGAGATACAATAGCTAGAAATAAAGCCGGTTATTCCACGAACCACCATCAAGCCGATAACAGCCAATGGCATCCATTTTAAAATTGAGCTATTCGCTTTACCAAAACCATCATCGAGCAACGGTTTCAGCAACGACAGCATAAACGTGTCACTGGCAGCATTAAGGATTAATGCTATCGCCGCGACAACAAGACCGGTCTTATAAGGAGAGATCATTGGCCAGAGGCGACGGAACGTCTGCCATGTGGATAGATCTTTATCATTCATCATGCAAATACCAGCACCAGAAGAAATAGCGGCCCATTCTACTCATTATGGCCTCCAACGCCAAACCGCTGGTGATACCAACGTGGCATTATTTGTTCCCGATAGCCCTTAATTTGCCAACTATCGCTGTAAAAATACACAGTTAGTTGCCCAGATACCGAGGTATCACGCCAAATAATGCTATTTTTTTGATAGCGTTTAATCACTTTTTTAGCAGGCAGGTGCCATTGGTTATAGCGTGCGGCAGAAGCAAAAGCCAATTCTGGCTTCACTGCCCGCAAAAATGGGCCGGTAGAAGAAGTGTTACTGCCATGGTGAGGAACTTGCAGCAATGTTGAGGCTAGTTTAGCTCGATGATTTTTAACTAACAACCGTTCCCCCTGCGTTTCAAGGTCGCCCGTCAGTAACAAACTCTGTTGACCATCATCAATGCGAATGACACATGAGTCATTATTTTGGGCATTAATCACCTGAGTTCTTGGCCACAAAACCTCAAAATTCAAACCTTGCCATTGCCATTTTACCCCTTGCTGACAGGGCAAATCGGCTATCAGGCCAGTTAGGGAGAAAGGTGCGCGGACTTTCGCCTGCGGGAATGCTGCCTTTAATTCTGCTAGCCCCCCGGTGTGATCAAGGTGGTCATGGCTGAGAATAATTTGCTCAACCACAATACCCCGCCAGCGCAAATACGGGAGAATAACCGTGGCTGCCATGCTGCCAGTGCGCCAACGATTGCCCGTATCAAAGATAATTGCTTTCCCTGCGCGTTCTATCACTATTGCCAGACCGTGCCCAATATCCAGCATATCAACGCGCCAGCGATAATCATCACGCCGCTGAGTGAATAACACCAAATTGACACACAGCACTATCACCCCAATCGGATAGCTTCGCCACCACTGAAAACGCCAAATAAGTATTGCCAACCACCCCGCATAAGCTACAACAACGGATGCTGACCCGGTATGTAACCAACCGGCTTTTAAGTGATTGAGTGGCCAAAGTGCCGCGCTAAGCGATATATCAGCCAAGAACCAAAACAGGCCAGCCACGGTAGGTAATGGTATGCAGGCCAAGGCCAACAATACGCAGGGCACAGTAAGCAGGGATACGATGGGCACCGCCCACAAATTTGCAGGGATAGCAAACAAGCTGACGCCATGAAATAGGCCTATCTGTAGTGGCATCAATAGTAGCATCATGCCAAATTGCAAATGGAACCAGCGGCTAGTCAGCCCAAGCCATCCTCGCCTAAAACGCAGTACAATTGGCACCCAATGAAACCAGCATATCAGACTGAATACTGCCAGACAGGAGAGCCAGAAACTGTCTGACAGCACCGCCAATGGTTCACTGAGTAATATTAGCGCCAACACCCAGAGCCACACTTGCCAGCCGCTGCATAAAACGCCAAACAGCCTCAGCAGTAACCATAGGGTTAATGCTATAGCCGCCCTCATTGCCGGTGGATTTGCACCCGCCAACCAAACATAAACCATTGCTACAAACCAGCCGATCAACAGCGGAAACACTGGCCCTACCCAACGGACAGGTAGAAAGAACTGGCTCCCACGAGCCAGTATCCCGCCAAACAGCGCCGCCAGCCCGATGTGCAAACCCGATATCGCCATCAGGTGCGCCGTTCCGGTATTACGAAAAAGCGCCCACTGGCGTGTATCCAACTGTTCTCTTTCACCAAAAGCCAGAGCTAGCAGTATCTGCCGCTGATCATACTGCTGTAGTTGCTGTTCAATAATACTGATGACCCGCTGGCGGAGATTACAGCGGGCATCACGCAATTCAGCCTTAATCACTCGCCCTTGCAATGGACGCTGATTGGCTATAGCCCAGCGCTGGCTGTCAAAACCCCCTTCATTGAGTAAGCTATGCACCGCCCGCATTCGTAGCCTCAACACCCATTGCTGCCCGGCACAATGGCGTTCAAGCTTCTCCGGCCACTTTACGGATACTGCAATCGGCGGAAATACCCTTTGCCCATTAACTTGCTGAATGCCCAACAAGACCTTATTCCCTTCTCCCGAGGTCAGATAGGCGTTATTTATGGTTGCAATAACTCGCAGCTCACCTTGAGTTAACGCCTCAATTTGCATTAATACGCTATTTCCGTGCCAACTTCCCCACGCGAAACTGATAATAACCAATGCCGCACATTGCCAGTATATAAGGCCGCTTAACCACAGCAGCACCCCCAACACTAGCAACCCTACAATGATGAAAGTTCCCGGTAACTGAGGTAGAAAAATAAGGGGTAAGACGCCAATGACAATAGCTACCGCAGCATGATCGATTGATAAAGTGATAAGAAACCATCCATTGTCTTACTGCCGGATAGCCTCATTGCCATCCGCTTACCTCATCGTGAATATGCTGATTTTCTACATCAAAGGGCAGTACAGCCAGTACATAAAGTGGAAGTTCAGGGCGGCTTCGCAAACAGTCTTAGCTTGTTGCATTGATAACAACACCTTTGCGGAATGTATCGAAAATGAAGCTGAACTTATTACAGGTAAAAGGGAGTGAAGATAGAGATAGAGATAGAGATAGAGATAGAGATAGAGATAGATGAGGGTATATGAATAAGTGAATAACCAATATTTAATCTATTTGTTATAGGGTTTTGGTATGTATCCAGCTAATTTTAGCGCGGGGCATTAGAAAAAAAGAAAAAAGAAAAACGGTGCCGTTAGAGGCACCGTTTCTTATCAGCGTTTATACCTTTCATCATTGCTGCTGCAACAGTTATAGCTGCAACATCAATAAACTAGGTATAGATAATAACGCGGTAAGTTGTAAACAACTTAGCCGTAGATATTAGCGCGATCACGCAATTCTTTACCTGGCTTAAAGTGCGGAACGTACTTACCTTCCAACTCAACTTTAGCACCAGTCTTTGGATTACGGCCAACACGCGGAGCACGGTAGTGAAGAGAAAAACTGCCAAATCCTCGGATCTCAATGCGCTCACCTTCAGCTAGTGTTCCAGCCATATGTTCAAGCATTTCTTTCACTGCATCCTCAACGGCTTTAGCCGGTACATGAGATTGCTGGCCAGCAAGTCTTTCAATAAGTTCAGACTTGGTCATATTACCTCCAAGCTTTGCAGCTAAACTACCGTATAGGGGCGGAAAAACCGCCCCCCGTTATTACTCGCCTTTTGCAGCTTTGAACGCTTCTGCCATTGCGCTAGAGAAGTTACCTTCTTCTGGCTTGTTGTTAACTGTAGCAATAGCATCTTTCTCATCAGCTTCGTCTTTAGCACGAACAGACAGGCTGATTACGCGGTTTTTACGGTCAACGCCAGTATATTTGGCTTCAACTTCATCACCTACGTTCAGAACTAACGTTGCATCTTCAACGCGGTCGCGAGTTGCTTCGGAAGCACGCAGATAACCTTCTACGCCGCCTGCCAATTCAACTGTAGCACCTTTAGCGTCAACTGCAGTTACTTTACCAGTAACAATAGCACCTTTCTTGTTAACAGACAGGTAGTTATTGAACGGGTCTTCTGCCAGTTGTTTCACGCCCAAGGAGATACGCTCACGTTCTGCGTCAACTTGCAGAACCACAGCTGCGATTTCGTCGCCTTTCTTGTATTCACGAACTGCTTCTTCGCCTGCAACGTTCCAGGAGATGTCAGACAGGTGAACCAGGCCGTCGATGCCGCCGTCCAGGCCGATGAAGATACCGAAGTCAGTGATAGACTTGATTTTACCTTCAACGCGGTCGTTTTTGTTGTGGGTTTCTGCAAACAGCTGCCATGGGTTAGATTTGCACTGTTTCAGGCCCAGAGAAATACGACGACGTTCTTCATCGATGTCCAGAACCATAACTTCCACTACGTCGCCAACGTTAACAACTTTAGACGGGTGAATGTTTTTGTTGGTCCAATCCATTTCTGAAACGTGTACCAAACCTTCAACGCCTTCTTCGATTTCTACGAAGCAGCCGTAATCAGTCAGGTTAGTTACACGACCAGTCAGCTTGGTGCTTTCTGGGTAACGTTTAGCGATAGCAACCCATGGATCTTCGCCAAGCTGTTTCAAGCCCAGGGATACACGAGTACGTTCGCGGTCGAATTTCAGAACTTTAACAGTGATTTCGTCGCCCACATTGACGATTTCGCTTGGGTGTTTAACACGTTTCCAAGCCATGTCAGTAATGTGCAGCAAGCCATCAACGCCACCCAGATCAACGAATGCACCGTAGTCAGTCAGGTTCTTAACGATACCTTTAACTTCCATGCCTTCTTGCAGGTTTTCCAGCAATTGATCACGCTCAGCGCTGTTCTCAGACTCGATAACTGCACGACGAGAAACAACGACGTTGTTGCGTTTCTGATCAAGCTTGATGACTTTGAACTCAAGCTCTTTGCCTTCCAGATGCAGAGTATCGCGAACTGGACGCACATCAACCAGTGAACCAGGCAAGAACGCACGGATGCCGTTCAGTTCGACTGTAAAGCCGCCCTTCACTTTGCCGTTGATCACACCAGTAACGGTTGCAGCTTCTTCGTAAGCTTTTTCCAGCATCAGCCATGCTTCGTGACGCTTAGCTTTTTCACGGGACAGCAGAGTTTCACCGAAGCCGTCTTCAACAGCGTCCAGAGCAACGTCAACTTCGTCACCAACTTGAATTTCCAGTTCGCCTTGCGCGTTCTTGAACTGTTCTGCTGGAATTGCTGACTCAGATTTCAGACCGGCGTCAACCAGTACGATATCTTTATCGATAGAAACAACAACACCACGGACGATAGAGCCCGGACGTGTTTCAATTGTTTTCAGGGATTCTTCAAAGAGTTGAGCAAAAGATTCTGTCATGTTAATAATCTTCAGGATTCTTAAGTTTAACGTCCATCTAGCATCCCGCCGGATGGGGTTGTTTCACATGCCTCGCCACAGATCCTTGCAGCAAGGTTAAAGTGCTCATCAAAAATAATTTTAATTAAAAAATAAATCGTTGAGAGCTCAGAACTGACCGCATTGTCGTTATTTTTTCAACGGCAACGCTAAAATTCGTTGGGCATAAGCCAGCGCCTGTTCGATCACCTGCTCGATGGACATACTGGTTGAATCCAGTACCAACGCATCCGCCGCAGGGATTAAAGGTGCAATAGACCGGTTACGATCGCGAGAGTCCCGCTCCTGTATCTCGGCCAAAAGACGTTCAAAGTTAACATTAAACCCCTTTTCCTGCAACTGTAGCATACGTCGGTGTGCGCGTTCTTGCGAACTTGCATCAAGAAATATTTTCACCGGCGCATCAGGAAAGACCACCGTCCCCATATCGCGACCATCGGCAATCAGGCCCGGTGCTTCACGAAATGCTCGCTGACGACGTAGTAATGCTTCACGAACACGCGGGAAAGCAGCCGCCTGAGAGGCGGTATTCCCTACGGTTTCAGTGCGAATTTCATTACTGACATCCTCACCTTCTAAAATGACTTTTAACTGCCCATTCTGTGAGACAAAACGAACATCGAGATGTGCGGCAAGTGGAACCAATGCCTCTTCGGTGCTGATATCAACCTGATGATGCAGAGCAGCTAAAGCCAAAACTCGGTAAATCGCACCCGAATCCAGCAAACGCCAGTTCAACGATTCAGCCAATGCTTTGCAAAGCGTACCCTTACCTGCACCACTTGGTCCATCAACGGTTATCACCGGGGCTATCGCCGTCATTTCTCTCTCCTTTCGGTAGGCAAAACCTCTTGTCTACCCAGCAGGGCAAACACAGGAGCAGCATTATACGCCGCATCGATGTGAACTGTTACCCCGCGTGGTTCAGTTGCTGAAAATAAAACCATAAGCCGTGGCTGGAGTGTAGAAGAGATGTGAAAGATAGCCAGAAAAAACATTTATTCTTATTTGCCAATAAAGAAAAGTACTATCCGTTGATAAAATAAGGAATGGGTACCGACTGGTACCCATTAGAGGTCAATAAATTCAGCGTAAAAAGGTCAGGCTGTCTGGCTCAGATTGGCCAATTGTTCAAAGTAGTCAGGGAAGGTTTTAGCAGTGCATTGGGGATCAAGAATCGTCACCGGTGTATCAGATAACGCCACCAGCGAGAAACACATCGCCATACGATGGTCATTGTAAGTCCCTATTTCAGCAGCAATTAATTGCGCGGGCGGGACCACACGAATATAATCTTCACCCTCGGTGACTTCTGCACCCACTTTTCTCAGCTCAGTGGCCATCGCGGATAAACGGTCAGTCTCTTTTACCCGCCAGTTATAAATATTACGAATAACCGTCGGGCCATTGGCAAACAGAGCGGTGGTAGCAATAGTCATGGCTGCATCAGGAATGTGGTTCATATCCATATCGATACCCTGTAATTCACCACGGCTACATTCAATATAGTCATCACCCCAGCTAATTTTTGCGCCCATTTTTTCCAGCACATCAGCAAATTTGGTATCACCCTGCACGCTTTTTTTACCGATACCCGTGACACGCACAGTGCCACCTTTAATTGCCGCAGCCGCTAAGAAATAGGATGCAGAAGACGCATCGCCCTCAACCAAATAAGTGCCCGGAGTGCGATATGTCTGGCCGCTCTTTATGTGAAACAGTTGATAGTTCTCATGCACAACATCGACACCGAAGGCTTTCATCAGATGCAGGGTAATATCAATGTATGGCTTAGAAACCAGATCACCTTGAATCTGAATGTCGGTATCTTGCTCAGCCAAGGGGGCCGTCATCAGTAATGCCGTCAAAAATTGGCTGGAGACACTGCCATCAACGGTCAGTTTTCCACCACGGAAACCACCCCGTAAACGCAACGGCGGGTAGTTCTCTTGTTCCAGATAATCAATCTGCGCTCCACCCTGACGCAAGGCATCAACCAGATGACCAATTGGCCGCTCTTTCATACGCGGTTCACCGGTCAATACGATATCACTGTTACCTAAGCAAAGTGCCGCAGCCAATGGGCGCATTGCCGTGCCCGCATTACCTAAGAACAGTTCCAAGGGTTGGTCGGCAACCAGCTTGCCGCCCACACCATCTACTTCACATTGGGTACGATCAGCAGAAAGACGGAAATTAACTCCCAATGCCTGTAACGCATTGAGCATATGGCGAATATCGTCACTGTCTAGCAAGTTATTCAACTGGGTTGTCCCTTCGGCCAGCGCTGCCAGAAGAAGTGCACGGTTAGAAACACTTTTAGAACCGGGTAAGTTAACGGTGCCATTGATCAGGGCAATGGGTTGTAAAGTCAGGGATTCCAGCATGGGAAAAGCACTCTCCAGTCTTCTATGTGCAACAGCCCCGCACAGGTCGGGGCTGTTGTTATACCCGTAATACTTCAAGTTGCACGGGTGTTGGCTGTCTTCGTTCACCCCAGTCACTTACTTGTGTAAGCTCCGAGGACTCGCTCAATTGCCGCCTTCCTGCAACTCGAATTATTTACGGTATATGACAAATAAATATATTTTAAATAAGGGTGATAACTCAGTCGGAGCAGACAAACATCCGCCCAGAGCAATCAACCGTGGCGGCGTTCAAAGTCAGCCATAAAATCTGTTAAGGCTTTAACGCCTTCAATTGGCATCGCATTATAAATCGAAGCCCGCATTCCGCCAGCAACACGATGGCCTTTCAATGCTTGCAAACCCTGCTCTTGTGCCTCGCTAAGGAACACTTTATCCAAGGAGGCATCCTTCATTTGGAAGGGTACGTTCATCCAAGAGCGGTTGCCGTGAGCCACCTGATTGCGATAGAAACCGGTCTTGTCGATCGCACCATACAAGAGTTCAGCTTTCGCCTGGTTACGTTTCTCCATTTCAGCCAAACCGCCCTGCTCTTTCAGCCATTTAAACACCAGGCCAGAGAGATACCAGGCAAAGGTTGGCGGCGTATTGAACATGGAATCGTTATCAGCCAGCACCTTATAATCAAGGATCGATGGTAATTCAGTGCGAGCTTTACCTAACAAGTCGTCGCGCACGATAACCACTGTCAGGCCCGCTGGGCCGATATTTTTCTGTGCGCCAGCATAAATAACGCCATAACGACTGACATCAATCGGGCGAGAAAGAATAGATGAGGAGTAATCGGCAACGACAACCTTGTCGCCAAAATCCGGCTCTTCATTGATAGCCAACCCATCAATGGTTTCATTCGGGCAATAATGTACATAAGCAGCATTATCACTCAACTGCCATTGTTTCATCGGCAAAATACCCGTTAGACCATTATCGTGGGTTGTGACATCGATAACGTGAGGAACACAGTATTTTTGTGCTTCGTTGACTGCACTGTGTGCCCAATAGCCACCGTCAATATAATCAGCACTGTTGTTGTCGCCGAGCAAATTTAGTGGCACTGCGGCAAACTGCGCGCGCGCACCACCATGGCAAAATAACACTTTATAATTGGCCGGGATTTGTAGCAGATCGCGCAGATCTTTTTCTGCTTCTTCAGCAACCTGAATAAATTCCTTACTACGGTGACTGATTTCCATCACCGACGTCCCCAAGCCATGCCAGTTACGTAATTCCTGTTCCGCACGACGTAAAACTTCAACCGGTAACATCGCAGGCCCTGCGCTAAAATTATAAACTTGTGTCATTTCCCCTCACCACACTCAACTGAGATTGCCATCGTTATCATTACTCGGTTTTATCATCCGAGTCCGCCTGCTGCAACGGTTATTCACTGGCAAGAGAGAAACGCTCAACCTCAGCGATAGCAGGCTATGCGTTATCATGCCATTAATTTGGAATTATTCACCAAAAGCTATCGAACTAAGGTCTTAATGCACGATAGATAACTCATTTTGCCCGTTGATGGTGCAGTGTCTCAACCCAATACGGAGGCCGAAGCCCCCGTCAAAGACTTATTGGATCAATATGCGTGGAACAGCTTTTGGATCTCTTGCGGTTTTTGCGTTTGGGTTAATGCCAATTGCAGCAACACACGTGCTTTTTGTGGATTGAGTGAGCCAGATGCAACAAATCCGTATTTGGTATCATCAACTTCTGCATCTTCCGTAGTAGACCCGGTAGGCACGCGAGATGAACGCACAACAGCAACCCCATTGTGTGCTGCTGTCGCCAGCGTATCGAAGACAGAATGATAAAGGTTACCGTTACCGACACCGGCACTGACAATCCCTTTATAGCCATCAGCAATCAGTGCTTTAGCTGGTAAATCAGAAGCATTGGCATAGTTATAAATAATACCAACTTTTGGTAATTCACTCAGTTTGCTGATATCAAAAGCGGGTTGTCTTGGTGCTGGTTGGTGCAAATAATTTACTTTACCGTCATAAATAGAACCTAACGATCCGGTGTTAGGTGACTGGAATGTCTGCACCGAGGTGGTATTGGTTTTCATCACATCGCGACCACTTAGCACCTGGTCATTCATCGCCACCAGCACACCGCGTTTAGCTGAATTGGCGTCACTGGCGACGACCACTGCATTATAAAGATTCAACGGACCATCCGCCCCCAGTGCTGTTGCCGGGCGCATCGCCCCGACCATCACAACTGGTTTATCGCAATTAACCGTTAAATCAAGAAAATAAGCAGTCTCTTCCAGAGTGTCGGTGCCGTGTGTAATCACGAAACCGTCAGTTTTGGCACAATCGGCATTAATTTTTTTCGCCAATTTCAGCCAGACCTCGTCATTCATATCTTGAGAACCGATATTAACCACTTGCTCGCCTTGAATATTGGCGATTTTTTTCATTTCCGGCACGGCGTTTACCAGGGCATCAACCCCCAATTTACCGGCTTTATAGTTAGATTTAGTGGCTGAATCTCCGCCACCGGCGATAGTTCCCCCGGTTGCCAATAGGGTGATATTGGGTAGAGCAAAGGCCGAACCGCTGATCCCTGCTAAGATTCCGGCTAAGACAGTTAGCTTTATAGATTTCACATTATGACTCCGTTATTTATAAGCTAGTGAATTATGCGGAATATCCATACTGAAACTGTGACATTTGCTGCGCTTTAGGAATACATGGAGCTATTAACTAAAACCCCGTATGATTGCGCGTTTTTAGTACCGCCAAAAAGTGACGACAATGACCCAAACCTTTATTCCCGGCAAAGACGCCGCGCTGGAAGACTCAATCTCTCGCTTTCAGCAAAAACTGAGTGACCTCGGTTTTAATATTGAAGAAGCCTCTTGGCTTAACCCGGTTCCTCACGTTTGGTCGGTACATATCCGCGACCGTGATTGCCCGTTGTGCTTTACCAACGGCAAAGGTGCCAGTAAGAAAGCGGCACTGGCTTCGGCCTTAGGTGAATATTTCGAGCGGTTATCCACCAACTATTTCTTTGCTGACTTCTATCTGGGCAAAGCCATTGCCGAAGGTGATTTCGTTCATTATCCCAACGAGAAGTGGTTCCCAATCCCAGCAGATAACTTGCTGCCAGAAGGCATTCTCGATGAGCGCCTGCTGGCGTTTTACGATCCAGAGCAGGAATTGGTCGCCAGTGATCTGGTGGATTTGCAATCAGGTAATGCCAAGCGCGGGATCTGTTCATTGCCATTTACCCGCCAGTCAGATTTAGAAACCGTTTATATTCCAATGAATATTATCGGTAATCTGTATGTCTCAAATGGCATGTCTGCGGGGAATACGGCAAACGAAGCCCGGGTACAAGCTCTGTCAGAAGTGTTTGAACGTAATGTGAAAAACCGCATTATTGCAGAATCCATCAGCTTGCCTGAAATCCCCGCGGCGGTATTAAATCGCTATCCAGGTGTAGTGGAAGCCATCGCTAAACTGGAAGAGGAAGGTTTCCCCATCCTCTCTTACGATGCCTCTTTAGGCGGCGCTTATCCGGTTATTTGTGTGGTGCTGTTTAACCCGTCAAATGGTACCTGTTTTGCCTCATTCGGCGCACATCCAGACTTTGGTGTCGCGCTGGAACGCACCGTGACTGAGCTATTACAGGGCCGTAGCCTGAAAGACCTGGACGTCTTTACCGCGCCGACCTTCGATGACGAAGAGGTGGCAGAGCACACCAATCTGGAAACCCACTTTATCGATTCGAGCGGCCTGATCAGTTGGGATATGTTCAAAGACGAGGCCGACTACCCGTTTGTGGACTGGAGCTTTAAAGGCAGCACAGAAGAAGAGTTCGCTACCCTGATGGCTATCTTCAAGCAAGAAGATGCCGAAGTGTATATTGCTGACTACGAGCATTTGGGGGTTTATGCCTGCCGAATTCTGGTGCCGGGGATGTCAGATATCTATCCCGCTGAAGATCTGCTGATGGCAAACAACACCATGGGCGTACATCTGCGAGACACGCTGCTGGCCCTACCAGGCAGTGACTGGCAGCCAGAGCAATATCTGGAACTCATTCAGCAGTTAGATGACGAAGGGTTGGACGATTTCGCCCGCGTGCGTGAACTGTTGGGTATCGCCTCAGGTAAAGATAACGGCTGGTATACCCTGCGTGTGGGTGAGCTGAAATCCATGCTGGCATTAGCTGGCGGTGATCTGGAACAGGCGCTAATTTGGGTTGAATGGACGCAAGATTTTAACTCTTCAGTCTTTACAGCAAAACAGGCGAACTATTACCGTTGCCTGCAAACCCTGTTGTTACTGACTCAGGAGCCGGATCGTGAAGCGGCACAATATTACACCGCCTTTGTGAAAATGTATGGTCAGGAGGCGCTGGATGCCGCTTCAGCAGCCATGGTTAGTGAGGATCGTTTCAATGGTCTGTTCAGTGTTGATGAGGATCTGAAAGCGTTACCTGCTCATCAGGCACTGTTAGGGGCTTATGAAAAGTTACAGGCCGCTAAACGCCGCTATTGGGCTAAAAGCGAGTAAGCATTTTCTGCCGACAAATAGCTAAATGCTAATCGGCAGAAAGCGACTCACGGCGTTGTCCTTTGGCAACGCCGCTTAATTTAGTACTGCAATTAATCCTGACGAAAATAAATACAAAACGCCGTGCCCAACAATTGTTTTTGTCATAAAAAAACGTTATTTTCTGACGCCGCAATAGCACCTTTAGACAAACATTATTTAGCTGTGGGATAAAATAGACAAACAGGTGAATGAATAGTTAATTTTTAATTAACGAGAATAATAAATATAGCTACAAACACCCTTTTTACTTAACGTTCTCAACGGCTTTAAAACAGTCCAATCAAAAATATTTGCAAATCTTAAAATATTTTTTTCACTTATAAATCAATTAATTAAGGCCATTATCCCTATATTTTATGGTGTTTTACAGCGAACTAAACTCGCGCAATATGATCCATATCAATTTTCACGCTATACTGCTTTGCTAGTATCTCGTTGTGCTTTATTAACCCTTAAGAGAGAGTTAGTGTGAAAGCTGACAACCCCTTCGATGCATTATTACCTGCGGCAATGGCTAAAGTAGCCGAAGATGCCGGTGTCTATAAAGCCACCAAGCATCCGCTAAAAACGTTTTATTTAGCGATTACTGCTGGTGTGTTTATTTCAATTGCGTTTGTTTTCTATATTACAGCGACTACCGGTACCGCAGGCGTGCCTTTCGGCTTTGCCAAGTTGGTTGGTGGTATTTGTTTCTCCCTGGGGCTAATGTTAGTGGTAGTGTGTGGAGGTGATCTGTTCACATCTACCGTACTCACCACTGTTGCTAAAGCCAGTGGCCGTATTACATGGCGTCAACTGGCATGTAACTGGGTTAATGTCTATATTGGGAATCTGTTCGGTGCACTGTTCTTTGTGTGTCTTATTTGGTTCGCAGGCCAGCATACTGTGGCAAATGGTCAATGGGGTCTGAATGTTTTGCAAACAGCCGACCATAAATTGCACCATACTTTTATTGAAGCCGTATGTTTAGGTATTTTAGCTAACCTGATGGTCTGTCTGGCGGTATGGATGAGTTACTCCGGCCGTACCATAATGGATAAAATGTTCGCGATGATCTTACCGGTGGGAATGTTTGTTGCCAGCGGTTTTGAGCATAGCATCGCAAATATGTTTATGATTCCTATGGGTATTGTGATTAAAAACTTCGCTTCGCCTGAATTTTGGCAATCCATAGGGTCAGCACCTGAGCAATTTGCTCACTTAACCGTAAGTAACTTTATTATTGATAACCTGATCCCAGTCACTATCGGCAACATCATTGGTGGCGGATTATTGGTTGGGTTGACTTACTGGGTAATTTATCTGCGCGGTGACCAGCAACATTAATATGTGGCCGCTACGTCTGGTTTTCGAAGAAATTCACATTAAAAGGTAGATGCATTATGACCGAACTTAATGAAAAATTGGCCAAAGCATGGCAGGGTTTTACCAAGGGTGACTGGCAGAACGGTGTAAACGTTCGTGACTTCATCCAGAAGAACTACACTCCTTATGAAGGCGATGAGTCCTTCCTTGCCGGCCCTACCGATGCGACCGACAAGCTGTGGGCGCAAGTTATGGAAGGCATCAAACTGGAAAACCGCACCCATGCGCCAGTTGATTTCGATACCGACGTAGCTGCGACCATCACATCTCATGATGCTGGCTATATTAATAAAGATCTGGAAACCATCGTTGGCTTGCAGACTGAAAAACCATTGAAACGTGCGCTGATCCCATTCGGCGGCATCAAAATGGTAGAAGGCTCTTGCAAAGTTTATGGTCGTGAACTTGACCCTCAACTGAAAAAAGTCTTCACCGATTACCGTAAAACGCACAACCAAGGTGTGTTCGACGTTTATACCAAAGACATCTTGAACTGCCGTAAATCTGGTGTACTGACTGGTTTGCCAGATGCCTATGGCCGTGGCCGTATCATCGGTGACTATCGTCGTGTAGCCGTTTACGGTATCGACTTCCTGATGAAAGACAAACTGGCTCAGTTCAATTCATTGCAAAATGATTTGGAAAACGGTAAAGACCTGGAAATGACTATCCAGTTGCGCGAAGAAATTGCTGAACAGCATCGTGCTCTGGCTCAAATCAAAGAAATGGCGGCCAAATATGGCTGTGATATCTCCGGTCCGGCAACTAACGCCCGTGAAGCAGTACAGTGGACTTACTTCGGCTATTTAGCTGCGGTTAAATCCCAAAACGGTGCTGCAATGTCCTTCGGTCGTGTGTCTACCTTCCTTGACGTGTACATTCAACGTGACATGAACGAAGGTAAACTGACTGAAATTGAAGCGCAGGAATTGATTGACCATTTGGTTATGAAACTGCGTATGGTTCGCTTCCTGCGTACCCCTGAGTATGATGAACTGTTCTCTGGTGACCCAATCTGGGCAACTGAGTCTCTGGCCGGTATGGGCGTTGATGGCCGTACTCTGGTGACCAAAAACAGCTTCCGCTTCCTGAATACCCTGTACACCATGGGGCCTTCTCCAGAGCCGAACATGACCATTCTGTGGTCTGAAAAGCTGCCACTGAACTTCAAAAAATATGCTGCTAAAGTTTCCATCGATACTTCATCTGTACAATATGAAAACGATGATCTGATGCGCCCTGACTTCAACAACGATGACTATGCTATCGCTTGTTGTGTTAGCCCGATGATTGTCGGTAAACAAATGCAGTTCTTTGGTGCCCGTGCCAACCTGGCGAAAACCATGTTGTACGCAATCAACGGCGGCGTTGATGAAAAAATGAAGATCCAGGTTGGCCCGAAAGAAGCGCCAATGATGGATGAAGTGCTGGACTATGACAAAGTCATGGAACGCATGGATCACTTTATGGATTGGCTGGCTAAACAATACGTTACCGCGCTGAACATCATCCATTACATGCATGACAAGTACAGCTATGAAGCTGCGCTGATGGCACTGCATGACCGTGATGTTTACCGTACTATGGCGTGTGGTATTGCAGGTCTGTCTGTTGCTGCTGACTCCCTGTCTGCTATCAAATATGCCAAAGTAAGCACCATTCGTGATGCTGATGGCCTGGCTATCGACTTCAACATTGAAGGCGAGTATCCACAGTTTGGTAACAACGACTCACGCGTTGATGATATCGCTTGTGACCTGGTTGAGCGCTTCATGAAGAAAATTCAGAAGCTGCGTACTTACCGTGGTGCAGTAGCGACTCAGTCCGTGCTGACCATTACCTCTAACGTGGTTTATGGTAAGAAAACCGGTAACACCCCAGATGGTCGCCGTGCTGGTGCGCCATTCGGTCCAGGTGCTAACCCAATGCATGGTCGTGACCAGAAAGGTGCTGTTGCCTCTCTGACTTCCGTTGCTAAACTGCCGTTTGCTTACGCGAAAGATGGTATCTCTTACACCTTCTCTATCGTGCCAAATGCATTAGGCAAAGACGATGAAGTGCGTAAAGCTAACCTGGCTGGTCTGATGGATGGTTACTTCCATCACGAAGCGTCCATCGAAGGTGGTCAACACCTGAACGTGAACGTGATGAACCGTGAAATGTTGTTAGACGCGATGGAAAACCCGGAAAAATATCCGCAGTTGACTATCCGTGTATCGGGTTATGCAGTGCGTTTCAACTCGCTGACTAAAGAACAACAGCAGGATGTAATTACTCGTACCTTTACACAGTCGATATAATTCCCTGCCGCAGTAAAATGGCATAAACTTAAAGGCTCCACTTTAGTGGGGCCTTTATTCATCCAGCGTTGGAGAAATCCTGCTATGTCAGTACTTGGTCGTATTCACTCATTCGAATCCTGTGGCACTGTTGACGGCCCAGGTATCCGATTTATCGTATTCTTCCAGGGCTGCTTAATGCGTTGCCTGTATTGCCATAACCGTGATACTTGGGATACCCACGGCGGTAAAGAAGTTACCGTTGAAGAATTAGTCAAAGAGGCCATCACCTACCGCCATTTTATGAATGCATCTGGCGGCGGTGTGACTGCCTCGGGTGGCGAAGCCATTTTGCAGGCCGAGTTTGTGCGCGATTGGTTCCGCGCGTGTCATGAAGTAGGCATCCATACCTGTCTGGATACCAACGGTTTTGTACGCCGTTATGATCCGGTAATCGATGAGTTACTTGATGCCACAGATTTAGTGATGCTGGATTTAAAGCAGATGGATGACAGTGTGCATCAGAATCTGGTGGGTGTATCTAATCATCGAACATTAGAATTTGCCCGTTATTTGGCAAAACGTAACCAAAAAACCTGGATCCGCTATGTGGTGGTGCCGGGTTGGTCAGATGATGATAAATCAGCACACATGCTGGGCGAGTTTACCCAGAACATGACCAATATCGAGAAAATCGAATTGCTACCTTACCATGAGTTGGGTAAGCACAAATGGGTCGCCATGGGCGAAGAATACAAACTGGATGGGGTGAAGCCCCCTACCGCTGAGATCATGGATCGGGTGAAAGGCATTCTCGAAAGCTATGGTCACAAAGTAATGTATTGATGTACAAACAAGTCATTGTTGTTGCAGGCAGCTTAGGTCGCGGCAGCTTCAAGTAAGAAGGGTGTGGTCAGTTAATCAACGCATATCCCTAGATACCGCCAGCGTGGGTTATCCCACTGGCGGTATTTTTTTGGCTGTTAGATGGCAGCGTAAGGTGTCTGTTGCTGATCTGGCTTACGCAGCAGCATCATCAAATACACTAAGGCAACACCGGCTATCATGATAAACAGTAAATTATCAGAATAGCGCTGCATCAGCAGCGAGGTCATGGTTGGGCCGGTCAGGCTACCGAGGGTATAACTCATCAGTAATGCCTGATTCATCGCCACTAACTCATCAGCACTGGCTTTTTCACACGCCCAAGCCATAGCGACCGGATAAAGGGTAAAACCGGCACATCCCAGAATAAATAATGCCGGAGCCAAGGCATAATTACCTAAAATGGCTACGCTGCCGAGGATGACGACAAACACCTGAATGCGCAGCACCAACAAACGGCCATAACGGTCCGCCATTTTTCCTATCGGCCATTGACCGATAATGCCGGAGCTAACCAGCAAAGCCATCCACCATCCGACGCTGGCATCACTCATGCCCTGATGCGATAAATAGAGCGGCAGCAAGCCATAGAGCGAACCTAGCACCACCCCTGAGATAATGCAGCCATTAATACCCAGGCGAGCGCTACGGCGCTTAAGCATCGGCCAAATGGCAATGTGTGGGGACTCACTGCCACCCTGATGCGAGAAGTGAGCAAACAGCAGTGGTAGCATGGCAGTAATGACCAATGTACTGACCCAAGGGATAACATTGAGTAATTGCGTTGACACGACACCTAATAATAATTGCCCAGCGACGGTCCCCAGATAGTAGACCATCATATAAGCTGCCAGCAGTTGCCCACGGTTGGCTAACGTGCCGCTGCGCAGTAACGCACTTTCGACAATGACCCAAATTAGGGCGCATGCCACGCCGGCCAAAAAGCGCCACCCCAGCCAACTCCAGAAGTCCACTGATAGCATTAATCCGCAAGTCGCCAACGCAAATAAAATACAGGCGTAATGGTAGCTGCGATTAAATCCAAGTTGCTGGATCAAGCGCCCTGCAATCAGTGTCCCAACCAGATTCCCACTAAAATAAGACGAGCTAACCATCCCCACCTGCCAGGTTGGCAATTGTTGATGGGATAACCACAAGGGAACCAATGTATTTAACACTGCGATAGAAATCGTAAACAGCAAAAGCCCACAGAGCAGCAGCAGAACCGGGCGAGAATATGCGGACATAATAAGACAGGAGCCGTCGGGACGATAAAAGTGAGCGCATCATGCCACTGGCGATATAAAAGTCAATTACTGCGCACGAGGGGATAGCACGATATGTTGGAAGCACCTACTGACAATCTTCAGTCTGTACGCTTTGGTGATGCACCAAAAAAGAAAAAGCGCCCTAAGGCGCTTTCTGCATAGTGGATTAGTGATTAATCCATATGTTATTAACCGATAAAGTCCAGGCCACCCATATATGGGCGTAATACTTCTGGAACCTCAATTCGGCCATCTGCCTGCTGGTAGTTTTCCAGCACAGCAACCAACGTGCGGCCAACCGCCAAACCAGAACCATTCAGGGTATGAACTAAACGGGTTTTTCTATCGATCTTATTGCGGCAACGAGCTTGCATACGGCGCGCCTGGAAATCCCACATGTTAGAACAAGAAGAGATTTCGCGGTAAGTATCCTGCGCTGGTAGCCATACTTCCAAATCGTAAGTCTTGCTGGAGCCAAAGCCCATATCACCAGTACACAGCAGCACTTTACGGTATGGCAAATCCAGTAATTGCAGAACTTTCTCTGCATGACCGGTCAACT
Source organism: Yersinia sp. FDAARGOS_228 (assembly GCF_002073315.2). Lineage (NCBI taxonomy): Bacteria > Pseudomonadati > Pseudomonadota > Gammaproteobacteria > Enterobacterales > Yersiniaceae > Yersinia > Yersinia sp. FDAARGOS_228. The sequence goes on along the minus strand of NZ_CP020409.2, from coordinate 2,580,381 downwards.
CTTCCAGTGCCGCCATCGAATCTTCCGGGCGAGTAATCTGCACCATCTCAACTTTGTCGAACTGATGCATACGAATCAAGCCACGGGTATCACGACCATAGGAACCCGCTTCAGAACGGAAGCACGGGGTATGGGCCGTCATTTTCAATGGCAGAGTGTCTTCTTCCAGAATCTCATCGCGTACCAGATTGGTCAGCGGCACTTCCGCGGTAGGAATCAGCGCATAGTTACTGCTATCTGACTCTTCTTCCAGCGGTTTGGTGTGGAATAAATCTTCACCAAACTTCGGTAACTGGCCAGTCCCGTACAACGTGGCATGGTTAACCAGATAAGGAACATAAGCTTCTTGATAACCGTGTTTTTCGGTATGCAGATCCAGCATAAACTGGGATAACGCACGGTGCATACGGGCTATTTGCCCTTTCATCACCACAAACCGTGCACCAGTCAACTTCACTGCAGCAGCAAAATCAAGGCCACCGGCCATTTCGCCCAGCGAGACGTGATCTCTCACCTCAAAGTCATACTTACGTGGCTCACCCCAACGGCTGACTTCAAGATTGTCTTTCTCATCTTTACCCATAGGGACAGAATCATCCGGCAGGTTAGGAATAGACAACGCCAGATCGCGGATTTCGTTTTGTAACTTGTCCAGCTCGGCCTTAGCCGCATCCAGCCTCTCACCCAGCACATTCACTTCCAGACGCAATGGTTCGATATCTTCGCCACGCGCCTTGGCTGCACCAATCAATTTCGATCGAGAGTTACGTTCTGCTTGCAGACTTTCTGTTTCAACCTGTAAAACTTTGCGGCGCTCTTCTTGTTGGCGCAACATCTCAACATCAAGTTTAAAACCTCTGCGAGCAAGTTTTTCGGCGACTGCGTCTAGCTCATTGCGCAGCATATTGGGATCGAGCATGCTAGTCCTGTGCTTGTAGTTATAGAATGCCTTTCATCTTTGAAGTTGCAGCGGTATTGGCAGCGTTCTCTCACCCGAATCACTTACCTCAGTAAACTCATCGAGACTCGCTTACTTGCTGCCTACCCGCAACTTCAACTATTTTGGGCATAATGGTTATTAAAGGAGAATTTCATGACATAAGCGGTATAAACAGCCACTTACCATATAGCGCTAACCTTACCGCAACGGCAAGACTAGCGGTAGCGTTTTATCGGGCTATTTTGATCCTGCTCAGCCAACCATGCCAGCTTTTCACCGATTTTACCTTCCAGACCACGGGATGATGGCGAATAGTAGCGAGTCGCGGCCATTTCTGGCGGGAAATAGTTCTCACCAGCAGCATAAGCATGCTGTTCATCATGGGCATATCGGTACTCCGCCCCAAGCCCCATCTCTTTCATCAGTTTGGTCGGTGCATTGCGCAGATGTTCTGGCACATCAAAATCGGGCTTATCACGCGCGTCCTGCATCGCTGCTTTAAACGCAGAATAAACAGCATTGCTTTTTGGGGCACAAGCCAGATAAACAATTGCCTGAGCAATCGCCCGCTCACCTTCTGCCGGGCCGACTCGGGTAAAACAGTCCCACGCCGATATAGCCACTTGCATGGCGCGTGGATCCGCATTACCGACATCTTCCGAGGCAATAGCCAATAAACGGCGGGCGACATAAAGTGGGTCGCCACCTGCGGTGATAATACGTGCGTACCAATATAACGCCGCGTCCGGGGCCGAACCACGAATAGACTTATGCACCGCCGAGATCAGATCATAATAACGATCACCTTTGTTATCAAAACGGGCACTACGCTCACCGGACACTTCCTTTAGCAAATCAGGGGTTAATACTCGCACCCCGTTGGCATCTATTTCAGCCATATCTGCCATCATCTCAAGGCTGTTCAACGCCCGACGAGCATCACCACCGACCAACTCCGACATCATACGGCGAGTCTCGTCTGGTAGTTTGATATTCTGCCCGCCGTAGCCACGGCCACTGTCTGACATCGCTTGATCAATCACTTTTTCGATATCTGCGGCGGTTAATGCCTTAAGCAAATAAACCCTCGCTCTGGAAAGCAGTGCCGAATTCAATTCAAACGAGGGATTTTCAGTGGTGGCACCAATAAAGGTAATAGTGCCATCTTCAATATGCGGTAAAAAAGCATCCTGCTGGCTTTTATTGAAACGATGGACTTCGTCGACAAACAAGATAGTGCGCCGACCAGCATCACGGTTTTGCCGTGCGCGTTCGATGGCTTCACGAATCTCTTTAATACCGGAGGTCACGGCAGAAATGCGTTCCACATCAGCTTGACCGTAACGGCCAATAATTTCTGCCAATGTGGTTTTGCCCGTTCCAGGCGGCCCCCAGAGGATCATCGAGTGTAACTGCCCCGCAACGATTGCCCGTGGTAGTGGTTTACCCGGAGCCAGCAAATGTTGCTGACCAATATATTGATCCAACGTCAAAGGCCGCATCCGCGCGGCCAGTGGCTGAAACTCATTTTGGGAAAAGTCGAGAGACATATTACTCACGCAAACCTCACTGCCGCTGGTCGTCCAGCGTCACACCTTTTGGTAGGGTAAATTTAAATTTGCTGGCGTCAGCCGAGCTATTTTGTTGGCCTTTCAAAGTGTAAGCACTGCGCTGCCCATCCTGCTCAACCGCAGTAAAGCTCTTGATAGTCCCCGTTGGCGTAACCGTGATGGCAAATTGCTTCAGATTGCCGCTGGCACTTTTGGGTGTCAGTTCAAAATCATCGCCTTTCTGCTTAACATTGTACTGTTTCCAATCATCTGGGTTATTGCGGGTAATCAGCATAAACGGGGTGTTACCGGTCGCATTTTTCAACCAGGTTGCCGTAGCCTGCTCAACAAAGGGATTGTAGAACCACAAGGTTTCCCCATCGGAGATAAGCACACTTTCATCCGGTGAGGTCATATGCCAGTTAAACAAATTGGGCCGTTTTACCCACAGCTCCCCTTCACCTTCCTGCACCGCTGCACCATCAGAACTGGTCACTTTTTGCGAAAAATTAGCATGGAAGCTGTTCACCTTACTCAAGCGACCTTGCAAATCGGTACTGGCATCTGCCAGAACTGAAGCTGAAATTAAACCCGATAACAGACAGCAAGCAACAAGCAGTTTTTTCATTATTCGAAATACCTTATAAAATACTCTGATAAATATGGGGTTACGCTTCTTTGCATAAGGGCCGCAAAGCGGCCCTGTCTATGTTAACAGCCTCAGGGTAAAAGGTTACTCATGAGGTGGTGGCGCCAATACTTCACGATTACCGTTATGGCCCGGCGTACTCACAATTTGTTGAGCTTCCATCTGTTCAATAATACGTGCAGCACGGTTATACCCAATACGGAATTGGCGCTGCACGCCAGAGATTGACGCCCGGCGCTTTTCTAACACAAAGCTCACCGCCTGATCGAACAATGGATCCAGTTCTTCATCGCTATCTAACCCAAGACTACCGCCTTCCCCCTCTTCACTACCACTAAGAATACTCTCAATGTATTGAGGGCGACCACGGGCTTTCCAGTCATTAACCACAGCATGCACTTCCTGGTCACGGACAAAAGCGCCGTGCACACGTACAGGAATCGAAGAGTTGGGTGCCATATACAGCATGTCCCCCATCCCCAGCAGTGATTCCGCGCCACCCTGGTCGAGGATGGTGCGTGAGTCAATTTTACTGGAAACCGTAAATGCGATACGGGTTGGAATGTTGGCTTTTATCAAACCGGTGATGACATCAACCGATGGGCGCTGGGTAGCCAGCACCAGATGAATACCCGCAGCACGGGCTTTCTGCGCCAGACGTGCTATCAGCTCTTCAACTTTTTTGCCCACCGTCATCATAAGGTCGGCAAACTCATCCACCATCACCACGATATAAGGCAGTTTCACCAACATCGGCGGTGAGATATCCATGCTATCAGATGGCTTCCAGAACGGATCAGGAATTGGCCGCCCCATAGCTTCAGCCTGAGCTACGCGTTCGTTATAGCCTGCGAGATTACGCACGCCCAGCGCCGACATCAATTTATAGCGCCGTTCCATCTCACCGACACACCAGCGCAAGGCGTTCGCGGCATCTTTCATATCGGTAACCACTTCGGTTAGCAAATGAGGGATGCCTTCATACACCGATAACTCCAGCATTTTCGGGTCAATCATGATAAAGCGCACCTCATCCGGTGTAGCTTTATACAAAATACTGAGGATCATCGCGTTCACCCCAACCGACTTACCAGAACCAGTAGTACCGGCTACCAACAAGTGTGGCATTTTGGCTAAATCGGCGACCACCGGCTGCCCGGCGATGTCTTTACCTAGCACTATAGCGAGCGGTGAAGGGTTATCACGGAATTTGGCACAGTCGAGCACTTCCCTCAGATAGACCGTTTGGCGATGCTTATTTGGCAGTTCAAGCCCGACATAAGGTTTGCCCGGAATAACTTCCACCACGCGCACGGCAATCGCAGAGAGAGAGCGAGCCAAATCGCGGGAAAGATTGGAAATGCGCGACGCTTTAACACCTGGAGCCAAATCCAACTCAAAGCGAGTAATGACCGGCCCTGGAGAGATACCCACCACTTCCGCTTTGACCCGATAATCACCTAATCGCGCTTCAACCAAACGAGCCGTTTGCTCTAAAGCAAACATATCAACCGGCTCTTCCTCCGCGGGTGGAGAAGAGAGTAAATCAAGCGTAGGCAGTGGTGTGGTCGGTTTAATCAACGGCTGATCATTACGCATCAGGAACGGGTGGATCAAGCTGTCCATTGCCGGCGCTGGTTGCACGGGTGCGACAGGTGGTACTGGCGCAGTTGGCACAACAGCAGATGGCACCGGTGTCGGAGCATAAGCTGGGGTCACGGCAGGCTGAGTATAGGGTGCTTGAACTGGCGTGACTTGTCCTGAAGGTGCTTGGTGCACTGGCGGCTGCTGATATTGCGGCGACTGCTCAGGCAAAATAGTTTGTGACACCGCTGAAGAGGGGGTTTCTTCAACATAGGGAGAAAGCGTGAACAGCGGCTCACGAGGGCTATCATCAACAAGATCGGCAACCGGCGAGAATGTATAAGCACGACGGGTATCAACCGGCTGCATTCCTTCAGGGGCACTATTTTTGTGATGAGTAGAATCTTCGTGGTCAGTAGAATCTTCGTGCTGAACCACCCCATAACGATGCTGCTGTTGTGCTGCAAAGGCCTGCCGTAATGCGGCTTCTTCCAACGCTTGCTCATCTTCTGGCTCAGGGGCGGTAAACGGATTACCCTCTGCGTCTGATGATTGCTCGTAACGCTCGGATTGCTGGTCGGCAAACGCTTTACGCAAGATGGCTTGCTGCAACGCATCATCATCTTCTGATAGAGGCTCGTTGCTGAACGAAGCTGCATTAACCTGAGGATTTTGCGCTTCTTGTTCGCGTTGTTCCTGCTCCGCCATACGTTGTGAAGGCAACTTGATACCGTAAGAGGCCAGCTCACGCCGCGTTGGAATACGCACTGGATTAGGCCGTGGTAACTCAGGACCTATACCCTGTTTTACCTGAGAACTGGTGTCACTGGTGGCAGTAAATGCTGGCATAAACGTCGCTGCTGCGCTTGCAGCGGCGACAGCAATTCCCGACACACCGTGATGAGACAATGGATTATTTGACAAGCTGCTATTGATCAATGGATCACTAATCAATGGATCACTGCCCGAACTCACCGCAGCCAAACCGTCAAGAGCACGACCAAAACCGCTGTTGTTATAAGGAGCGCTATCGACCTGATCACTCTGGCGCTGCGCGGTTGAGAAATCGAACGGTGAATGGCTGACAGGCGCAGGTGGTACATCCCAAGCGCCGATTTGCGGTTCTGGCCGTTCAACAGACGCAGCCACGCGAGTTTGAACCGGTGATGGCGTTTCTTGCGGAATTTCAAACGAATATAACGGCGGTGTCGCTGTCGAGTTAGGCGTCATCGGTGCCGTGCTATGGCTATTAATCGACTCGGATGGCATCCCGGAAGGTGTTGGCTGATAGCCATTATCAGTATCAGTCGCACGTAAGCTGCTTAATAATGGATCATAATCATCATTGGTTTCAGACACCGGCGGTAAGCTCTGCTCAGAAGCATTGGCGGTGTCGGTTGCTGATGGCGCGGAAAATAACACGTCGTCATCAGCATGAGATGCAGATGCAGATGCAGCAAGTGCGGCACCAGCCGCGCCTACGGCTAATGCTTTATTTGAAGCCGCACTCTGATCTTGTTCAGCAACGTCGGAATCTTCAACCTGATAATCGTCATCTTCATCGTCATAGCGTTCTTCACGACGTGAGCGATTGGTCATAAACGTCAGTGAGCCTAAGACCACCCCGCCAATTTTCTCGGCAATGACCAACCATGACCAGCCGGTAAACAGCGTCAGACCAACAGCCCAGATACAGAGCAACGTCAGGGTTGCCCCTACACCGTTGAACCACGGCAACATGGCATTACTGAACAAGCTGCCAATGACGCCGCCAGAAGCAAAGTAATAGAGATCATCAATATTCAATGCAGCCAGGCCGCATGACGTCAAAATAAGGGCTAATGTACCAATCAGGCGCAAGGAAAGGGCAAAGTAGTCAACGTGTTCACTGGCATCGCGCTGACGGAAAGCTGCCCAGCACAACATCACCATAATCACAGGGATTGCGTAAGCCAAAACACCAAAGGTGAAGAACAGTGTATCGGCCATCCAGGCACCAATACCCCCACCAAGATTGTGGATAGGCTCATGCCAGGCGGTCTGGGACCAGCTTGGGTCCGAAGGATTGAAACTGAGCAGCGCGGCCATCAGGTAGGCTGCCAAAATCGTTACCACAATCAAAACCGCCTCGAGTAAACGACGCCCGCTGCTGAGTTTTTTCAGAGTAACTTCTTTATCTTCTGTATATTCCTGGCTCAAGAAAGGCTCTCCAGGTTCCTGTTAACTGGTATGAGTGACAACGCCGAGAACCCTCCCGGCGTTGAAACTGTATGAATAAACAGGAGTGTAACCAAATTACTCAGGTTTTGCACCTGCCTGTTTACCGCGTTTTAATGACTAGGCGGTTACTCTGCTTCACTTCTTCCATGACCACATAGGTACGAGTGTCATTAACGCCCGGCAGGCGAAGCAAGGTCTCACCGAGTAATGTACGGTAAGCGGACATATCTGGTACGCGGGTTTTCAACAAATAGTCGAAATCGCCGGAAACCAGGTGACACTCTTGAATTTCCTCAAGATTTTTAACAGCGGCATTAAATTGCTCAAACACATCCGGAGCGCCACGATTCAGAGTAATCTCAACGATAACCAGCAATGACGCATCCAAATACTGTGGATTAAGCAGTGCGGTATAACCTTGAATGAAACCCTGACGCTCTAAGCGGCGAACTCGTTCCAAACATGGCGTTGGTGATAACCCGACTCGTTTTGAAAGCTCAACGTTAGAGATACGTCCATCCTTTTGTAATTCATTCAGGATGTTACGATCAATACGATCAAGCTCTTTCCCCGGGCGTTTTTTATTATCTATCATCTTATAGTCTCTCTTAATTTCCTTGAGTCTGTGACATGCTCTTATCGTGTTTATACTCAGAGCCTGCTACAGACAACGACCCGCAGCCTGTTTTATGCAAATATATCAACACGTTGTTATCTCACACCCTGTCTGTCCAACTGTATGCGAGGTACTCGATGATTATTAGCGTTGAGGAAGAGGTAGCACATCGCGAACCACGGCAGAAACGTCCCCCTACCGTTGTTCGAGAACTTATTCCACCCGCCACCCAGCATTAATCGAAAACGTTCCAGGGTTTTCGCTTGGTATCACTGACACCAAATCTGAAATTATGGCGCGCAGATAATTTCTTCTTCCTATGATGTTTTCGCAAATGCGCAGCCGATTGTCAAAGTAAAAGAAGTTAAATCAGTAGAACGTGCCAGAATTAAAATCCCAGAGTGTTTCCCTTCGCTATTTTTTCGCCCTAAATTTGCTATAAAATGGTACAAAAAGGCACTGTCGGATTACGGCTATTTTTTTAGCTGTCGGCTTACAGCCCACATATTTTATAGGGTTAACGCTTTTCGGCACGATTTGGCGCATAACGTATAATTGAATTTTGGTCCAATTTACCCACGACCTGACTTCGCTTCACCGCTAACTGCCGATTCTTAATACATTTAGTTCATTAAATAGGCATTACCTATCAAACAAATCGCTAACAACATTTTTGTCTGCTTTTTTTAATGCACAATTTTCCCTACAATCGCTAACATTGTCCGCCATTGTGGGAAAGAGGTATTCATGAGCACGGCTAAACATAGCAAATTGATTATTTTGGGTTCTGGCCCTGCGGGTTACACTGCGGCGGTTTATGCTGCGCGCGCCAACCTGAAACCTGTATTGATTACCGGAATGGAGAAAGGCGGTCAATTGACCACCACTACCGACGTAGAGAACTGGCCCGGTGATCCTGAAGGCTTGACTGGCCCTGCTCTGATGGAGCGGATGCATGAGCATGCCGTAAAATTCGAGACAGAAATTCTGTTCGACCATATCAACAGCGTGGATTTGCAAAACCGCCCATTCCGCCTGTTTGGTGATGGTGCTGAGTACACCTGTGATGCGCTGATTATTGCTACAGGAGCCTCTGCCCGCTATTTGGGGATGGCGTCAGAAGAAGCATTCAAAGGCAAAGGGGTCTCTGCCTGCGCAACCTGTGATGGTTTCTTCTATCGGAATCAGAAAGTGGCGGTAGTCGGTGGCGGTAATACTGCCGTTGAAGAAGCGCTGTATCTGGCGAATATCGCGGCTGAAGTTCATTTAATTCATCGTCGTGATAGCTTCCGCTCAGAGAAAATCCTGATTGATCGCCTGATGGAAAAAGTAACCAACGGCAACATCGTATTGCACACTGACCGCACGCTGGACGAGGTGCTGGGTGATGAAATGGGTGTGACGGGTGTGCGCCTGAAGTCAACCAAGAGTGATCAAACTGAAGAAATTGCAGTTGCAGGGGTGTTTATTGCCATCGGCCATAGCCCTAATACTGCCATCTTTGGTGATCAACTGGCACTGGAAAATGGCTACATCAAAGTTCAGTCAGGTATTCAGGGTAACGCAACACAAACCTCTATTCCGGGTGTGTTCGCTGCGGGCGATGTTATGGACCATATTTACCGCCAGGCAATTACCTCCGCCGGTACCGGCTGTATGGCGGCGCTGGATGCAGAACGCTATCTGGATGGGCTAGTAAACGATAAATAACGATTCCGCACGGGGATCAAAGCGCTATGTGGCGGGTGGTTTACGATAAGTGAACCACCCGTTTTTTATTTTCACTCACCTGCATCCCAATTAAAAACAGTTAATTACTCCTGTTGTGGAATGCGGCGACTATCACAACCTAATGGTTTCACCTCGCGTCATGACAAGGTAATATTGCCTTTCGCGAGTTTGCCACCGTCAACGGTGACAGACACTTTTTGATATTTTCTAGCTCCCTGCGCAGATAAATTGCCTGATGAATAAAACAAGACAGTATGAGTTGATTCGTTGGCTGAAAAAACAAAGCGCCCCCGCGCAACGTTGGCTCCGCCTGTCCATGTTACTTGGCCTCCTCAGCGGGTTATTGATCATCGCTCAGGCATGGTTACTGGCCACCCTGCTGCAATCTCTGATTATCGACAAACTCCCCCGAGCGGCATTAACTGCTGATTTTTGGTTACTGGCAGGTACTTTTGCATTGCGCGCGGTGATCAGCTGGTTGCGCGAACGGGTAGGATTTATCTGCGGAATGAAAGTTCGCCAGCAGATCCGTAATGTCGTTTTGGACCGATTAGAACAGCTCGGCCCTGCGTGGGTGAAAGGTAAGCCCGCCGGCAGTTGGGCGACCATCATTCTGGAGCAGATTGAAGATATGCAGGACTACTACTCCCGCTATCTGCCGCAGATGTATCTGGCCGTATTTATTCCACTGCTCATCCTGATTGCCGTCTTCCCTATCAACTGGGTGGCAGGTTTGATCTTGTTTGTCACTGCACCCTTGATCCCGCTGTTTATGGCGCTGGTCGGGATGGGTGCCGCCGACGCCAATCGGCGTAATTTTGTCGCACTGGCGCGGTTGAGTGGCAACTTCCTTGATCGCTTACGCGGATTAGACACGTTACGGTTATTTAACCGCGCAAAAGCAGAAACAGACCACATTCGCGACGCCTCAGAAGATTTCCGCCGCCGCACCATGGAAGTGCTGCGTATGGCATTCTTATCCTCAGCCGTATTAGAATTTTTCGCCGCCATCTCCATTGCCGTGGTTGCCGTCTACTTTGGTTTTTCCTATTTAGGCGAACTGAACTTTGGTAGTTATGGTTTGGGCGTCACCCTGTTTGCTGGTTTTCTGGTATTGATTCTGGCCCCCGAATTCTTCCAACCACTGAGAGATTTAGGCACGTTTTACCACGCAAAAGCTCAGGCGGTGGGCGCAGCGGAATCGCTGGTCACATTTTTGAGTAGCGAAGGCGAAGCAATTGGTCAAGGTGACCAAGTGCTGACAGGTAACCAAGCTATCACCCTGGAAGCCGATCAACTGGAAATCCTGGCTCCGAATGGCGTCCGATTGGCAGGGCCGTTGACGTTCTTATTACCCGCAGGCAAACGCGTTGCCATTGTTGGCCTGAGTGGCGCAGGTAAAAGTTCATTACTCAACCTGCTGCTGGGCTTTTTACCTTATCGCGGCTCGCTGAAAGTTAACGGGGTTGAATTACGCGAACTGGAAGCACAGGCATGGCGTAGGCAATTAAGCTGGGTTGGCCAAAACCCACATTTGCCGGAGCAGACACTGGCGGCCAACATTATGCTGGGCCAACCAGATGCGTCACACAGCCAATTGCAACAGGCGGTGGAGCGTGCCTATATCAATGAATTCCTGGCTGATTTGCCACAAGGGCTGAATACTGAAGTCGGCGACCATAGTGCACGTCTCTCCGTTGGGCAGGCACAACGTGTTGCCGTTGCCCGCGCCTTACTGAACCCGTGCCGCTTATTGCTGCTGGACGAACCCACCGCCAGCCTTGATGCTCACAGCGAACAGTTGGTGATGAAAGCGCTGGAGGAAGCCTCCCGCAGGCAGACGACGCTGCTGGTTACCCACCAGTTAGAAGATACGCTAGGTTATGATCAAATCTGGGTAATGGATCGTGGCCTTTTGATTCAGAAAGGTGATTACTCCACACTCAGCCAGTCTGACGGTTCATTTGCCAATCTGCTGTCCCATCGCAGTGAGGAGCTTTAATTATGCGCGTACTTCTTCCTTTTTTGGCGTTGTATCGCCGCCATTGGTTCCTGATTTGTCTGGGTATCGTGCTGGCAATTGTCACGCTGCTGGCGAGTATCGGCTTACTGACATTATCAGGTTGGTTCCTTGCAGGTACCGCCATCGCTGGCCCTGCTGGATTATATACGTTTAACTACTTGCTGCCAGCTGCCGGCGTCCGAGGGGCAGCAATCACCCGTACGGCAGGCCGTTACGCGGAGCGAGTTGTCAGCCATGACGCGACATTCCGTGTTCTGGCACATCTGCGGGTCTTCGCTTTCCAGAAGATCCTGCCACTCTCCCCTGCCGGGATTGCCCGTTTCCGCCAAAGTGAACTGCTGAACCGCTTGGTCGCCGATGTCGATACCCTCGATCATCTCTATCTGCGCGTCATCTCACCGCTGGTGGCTGCCATCGCAATTATCGCCGCCGTGACGTTTGGTCTGAGCTATCTGGATGTCAATCTGGCCCTGACACTGGGTGCCATCCTGCTGGGGTTATTACTGTTAGTTCCATTGATTTTCTATCGTGCCGGTAAGCCCATTGGTCGTGACCTGACGGACCTGCGTGGTCTTTATCGTTCGCAACTGACCTCTTGGTTACAAGGGCAGGCCGAGTTGTTGGTATTCGGTGCGTTGCAGCAATTCCGTGCTTCTTTGCAAGATATTGAGCAACGCTGGATGAAGCGCCAACAACAGCAAGCATCCTTGGCTGGTTTAGCGCAGGCGTTAATGATTCTGGCTACTGGCCTGACGGTCACGCTAATTTTATGGCTCGCCGCTGACGGTATTGGCGGGAATAACCCACCCGGTGCATTACTGGCACTCTTTGTTTTTACCTCTTTAGCCGCATTTGAAGCCTTGCTGCCGGTGGCTGGTGCATTCCAACACTTAGGGCAAGTTATCGCTTCCGCGACCCGCGTAGCGCAATTGATGGAACAACAGCCTGAAGTGACATTCCCGACCAATGGCCCAGTGGTTACCTCACAGGTGGCGCTAGAAGTGACAGGGTTGAGTTTTACCTACCCGCAGCAGCCATTACCCGTTTTACAGAATATATCGCTGTCACTGGCCGCAGGGGAGCATATTGCGCTACTTGGGCGCACTGGCTGTGGAAAATCCACATTGTTACAATTATTAACCCGTGCCTGGGATGCCAGCCAAGGCAGTATCACGCTTAATGGGGAACCCTTGGCCAATTATGACGAAAATACCTTGCGCCAGATGATGACAGTGGTTAGCCAGCGGGTACATGTCTTCAGCAGTACGCTACGTGAAAACCTGTTACTGGCTTGCCCCGCTGCGTCTGATACACAGTTGAAAACGGTTTTGGAACAAGTCGGGTTAGCTAATTTGCTGGATAACAGTGAGGGGCTGAATGCCTGGATGGGGGATGGCGGTCGGCCACTCTCTGGCGGTGAACAACGGCGTTTGGGGATTGCTCGAGCCTTGCTACATCCGGCCCCACTGCTGCTACTTGATGAGCCGACTGAGGGGTTAGATGCTGAAACGGAACAACAAATTCTGGCGCTACTCCGCCAGCACTGTCAGCACAAGAGCCTGATCATTGTCACTCATCGCTTGTACGGGCTGGAATATATGGACCGAATCTGTGTGATGGATGGTGGCAAGATTGTTGAGCAAGGTGATCACCATAGTTTACTGCACAACAAAGGGCGCTATTACCAATTCCATCAACGCCATTGAACAGTGCAGGGCGTGAATTGTGGGTGAGTCACCTGAATGCGAGCAGGTAATTAGCATCATTCGCGCTAATATGAATAAAAACCACTGAAGAAAAAGTGGTATTCATTGTTATTTATTATACCCAACGAACTTAGCATGGCAGCTAACAATGCTGTGATTTTAAGTTCGAAGGCGATGGGCCTGAAGATATTACCAGGGGGATTTATGCGCATCACACAGCTCTCTTCTCAATCATTTGCCTTTCCCTCACCTGAGCTGGCACTGCGCGAACCTAATGGTTTGCTGGCTCTTGGGGGCGATTTAGCCGCTCCTCGCCTGCTGGCAGCTTACCAGAAAGGGATTTTCCCTTGGTTTAGCCCTGGGGAGATGATCTTATGGTGGTCACCGGACCCGCGCGCGGTGTTATTCCCAGAAGATTTGCATATTAGCCGCAGTATGCGCCGCTTTCTGCGCCGTTGCCCTTATCACCTCACGCTTAACCATGCTTTTGCCGATGTCGTCAAAGCTTGTGCTTCGCAACGTGATGAGGGGACGTGGATTGGTGAAGATGTACAGCAAGCTTATTGCCAATTACATGCCCTAGGGCACGCGCATTCGGTTGAAGTTTGGTTGGAAAATGAACTGGTTGGCGGATTGTATGGCATTGCAATGGGTAAACTGTTTTGTGGAGAATCGATGTTTAGCCGAGCTGACAATGCTTCAAAAAGCGCATTAATGGTTTTTTGTCATCATTTTACCCGTCAGGGTGGAGAACTGATTGACTGTCAGGTCCTCAACGCTCACACTGCGTCGCTGGGTGCGATTGAGATCCCACGAAACTTTTTTATGCAGCAGTTGAGTCAACTCCAGTTTAGTCCACTACCGGCTGAATGCTGGTTACCGCAATCGTTGAATTTTTCATCCACGATGCAGTAAAGATCAACCGTTGAGAAAGTACCCCACATTAGGCTTTATCCCCTCTTACCGGCAGACTAATTTTGCTGAAATGGTGCGATGACCGCCAACACTTCTTTACATAATGTGGGTTTTTCGGCATTATCTTGCCGGTTAAAAACTAAGGTAGTTACACCTAGAGGATTCGATGGCCAAAGAAGACAATATTGAAATGCAGGGCACCGTTCTTGATACGCTGCCGAACACCATGTTCCGCGTTGAATTGGAAAACGGGCACGTGGTAACCGCTCATATCTCCGGTAAAATGCGTAAAAACTATATCCGCATCCTGACGGGTGACAAAGTCACTGTAGAGCTGACCCCGTACGACCTGAGCAAAGGCCGCATTGTCTTCCGTAGCCGTTAATCGGCTAATCTGTCGTCAGTTTAAGACTGGCGAGCTCTGAGGATGTAGTCCCCCTCCGGCGCCCTTCCCATTTATGGCAAGGGCGTTTTGCGTTTTCTTTTGTTTACCGATTGAGTAGGTTTATTCATCGTGAAATCAATAGTGAAATGCAAAGTCACTAATTGTGGAAAACAAAAAGGACGATAAGTTTATAGCTTATCGCCCTTTTTTATTGCCCGATATACTTGACGCTGTAACGGTGTAACGTCTATATCACCCGATACTCGCTATTGGGGGCATATTACATTTAATGAACGGCACCTTCAGTTTTACGTTTTTGCGCACTCTGAAACTCATAAGCCAGTTGTTGTTTTTCTTTATCCAGCCCAACAGTGACCGAGCCACCATCAACCAGAGAACCAAATAACAACTCGTTGGCCAGCGGTTTCTTCAGATTCTCCTGAATTACCCGCGCCATTGGCCGTGCGCCCATCGCCTTGTCATAGCCTTTATCAGATAACCAATTACGTGCTTCTTCACTGACTTCCAATGACACGCCTTTAGCATCTAATTGCGCCTGCAACTCAACGATAAATTTATCGACGACCTGCTGGATAACGGCAGGTGACAAGTGGTTGAACCAAATAATGTTATCTAACCGGTTACGGAATTCCGGGGTAAACACTTTTTTGATCTCTTCCAGCGCGTCAGTGCTGTTATCTTGCTGTTTAAAACCAATGGAGGTACGTTGCGTTTCGCGCACACCAGCATTGGTGGTCATCACCAAAATGACGTTACGGAAATCGGCTTTGCGCCCATTGTTATCCGTCAGAGTGCCGTTATCCATCACCTGTAGTAACAGGTTAAACACATCTGGATGGGCCTTTTCAATTTCATCCAGCAGCAAAACTGCATGAGGATGCTTGATAACCGCATCGGTCAACAGACCACCTTGATCGTAGCCTACATAACCTGGAGGCGCACCAATCAGGCGGCTGACAGTATGGCGCTCCATATATTCGGACATATCAAAACGCAGCAGTTCGATATCTAACGCTTTGGCCAATTGCACCGTAACTTCCGTTTTACCCACCCCCGTAGGGCCTGCAAACAGGAATGATCCCACCGGCTTATGCTCATGCCCTAATCCTGCGCGGCTCATTTTGATCGCCTCAGAGAGCGCATCAATGGCTTTATCCTGACCAAACACCAACATATTCAGCCGGTCACTCAGGTTTCTCAGCACATCACGATCACTGGCAGAGACGGTTTTCTCAGGAATACGGGCGATACGAGCCACTACTGATTCAATGTCTGACACATTGACAGTTTTCTTACGTTTGTTAAGTGGCATCAGGCGGCTACGCGCACCAGCCTCATCAATCACATCAATGGCTTTATCCGGTAAATGGCGGTCATTAATATACTTAACCGACAACTCCACCGCTGCGCGTATCGCTTTCGCGGTATAGCGCACATCATGATGTGCTTCATATTTCGGCTTCAGGCCGTTAATAATCTGAACGGTCTCTTCCGGCGTCGGCTCAGTAATGTCAATTTTCTGGAAACGCCGGGCCAGCGCCCGATCTTTTTCAAAAATATTGCTGAATTCCTGGTAAGTGGTGGAACCAATGACCCGAATTTTGCCACTAGAAAGCAGTGGTTTAATCAGATTAGCTGCATCAACTTGCCCACCGGAGGCAGCACCTGCGCCGATAATGGTATGAATTTCATCGATAAACAGAATGCTGTCTTTATCATTTTCCAACTGTTTCAGCAGCGCTTTGAAACGTTTTTCAAAGTCACCACGGTATTTAGTTCCAGCCAGTAGTGAACCGATATCCAGTGAGTACAATGTACATTCCGACATCACTTCAGGAACATCGCCCTGCACGATACGCCAGGCCAGACCTTCCGCGATAGCCGTTTTACCGACACCGGATTCCCCAACTAACAGCGGGTTATTTTTACGCCGACGGCACAATACCTGAATAGTACGTTCCAGTTCTTTGTCGCGACCGATAAGTGGATCAATGCCCCCCACGCGAGCCAGTTGATTCAGATTGGTGGTGAAGTTTTCCATACGGTCTTCCCCTCCTGCCTGCTCTTCATTTACCGGGTTTTCTGCATTCGGTGCCTGACCCGGTTCGTCCTTACGAGCGCCGTGGGAAATAAAGTTCACTACATCCAGACGGCTGACATCATGCTTACGCAGCAGGTAGGCCGCCTGAGATTCTTGTTCACTGAAGATGGCGACCAACACGTTGGCACCCGAAACTTCATTGCGCCCAGATGACTGGACGTGGAAAACTGCACGTTGTAACACGCGCTGGAAACTGAGCGTAGGCTGCGTGTCACGCTCTTCCTCGCTAACAGGTAATGTTGGTGTGGTTTGTTCGATAAACGCTTCCAGTTCCTGGCGTAACGCCACCAGATCAACCGTACACGCCTCCAGCGCTTCCCGCGCAGCCGGATTGCTTAGCAATGCCAGCAATAGGTGCTCCACGGTCATAAACTCGTGTCTGTGCTCACGCGCTCTGGCGAAAGCCATATTGAGACTGAGTTCAAGTTCTTGATTGAGCATAGGCACCTCCCAATAATTGCCTTAATCAGGCTTTTTCCAGCGTACAAAGCAATGGATGCTCGTTCTCCCTGGCGTATTGATTCACATGTGCGACTTTTGTCTCTGCAACTTCGGCAGTAAAAACACCGCAAATCGCCTTTCCTTGATAATGCACATTGAGCATCAGTTGTGTTGCACGTTCAATATCATAAGAAAAGAACTTTTGCAGAACGTCAATCACAAATTCCATCGGTGTGTAATCGTCGTTGTTAAGTATAACTTTATACATAGACGGCGGTTTGAGCGCCTCTTTCTGTTTATCTTTGACTAAATGTTCAAAATTCAGCCAGTCGTTATTGTTGCCCATTGCCTGCCCATCGTTTCACAGAACCATACAGGAGCAATACCTCACTCCGGTTATAAGACCATTTCGTGCAGATATCTATAATTATTTTAACATCACTTATGCCATAATGCCGCCAGAGAAAGAAGCCGGTTTTTTTGCGTTAAAAGTGATTAAATTGTAACCAGATAAACGCAATAGCGTTAGCTACATCAAACTTTGAATAACTGCCTCGGTCAGACAAAAGCCCTCCCCTTGACGTTAAGACCATTTCCACTAGAGTGTATTTTCGTGAGCTGTTGGAGTTTTAACCAATTCGCGCTCACTTTAACCAGTGATTACCTCATCTCAAACTAGAATAGCCTTGCGAGGAACGTAGAAGTATGGAGACGGGTACTGTTAAATGGTTCAACAATGCCAAAGGTTTTGGCTTTATTTGCCCTGAGGGCGGCGGCGAAGATATCTTCGCTCACTATTCAACTATTCAGATGGATGGCTACCGCACATTAAAAGCCGGTCAGATGGTTAACTTTGATGTCCATCAGGGACCAAAAGGAAACCATGCCAGCCTGATAGTTCCACTCGGGTTAGATGTCATATTGCAAGAAGCCATACCGCAGGAACTCGCTGCATTGGCCTGACACCACGCATTCACTCGCCTGCACCTGCGGGCATACCATCACCGAAACAGTCTGGTGCCAACGGTATTTCCCAGGCGGCGTGTTGCTACTAACATCGATTACGATTCAAAATGCCAGCCAACGATGACTGGCATTTTTATTTCTAATACTTCTAATATGCGGCCATATGAACCAAGATCAATCCTTTGACTAATCTATTCACAAGCTAATTTATTCACGGGCCAATTTATTCACGGGCCAATGCATCAATCGGATTTAGCCGAGCGGCACTGCGCGCGGGTAGATAACCAAACACCACGCCTATCACTGTAGAGCACAAAAATGCACTGAACAATGCAACCGGCGGGAAAGCTATCTGCCAGTTAGGCAGGAACATCTCCACAACCAGACCAATAGCAAAAGATAGCGAGATACCCAGTGCTCCGCCGACCAGACAAACCAGAATTGCTTCAATCAAAAATTGCTGCATAACATCACTGGATCTCGCCCCTACAGCCATGCGGATACCGATCTCTCGAGTACGTTCGGTCACCGAAACCAGCATAATATTCATCACGCCAATCCCCCCCACGACTAATGAAATTACTGCCACCAGTGTCAGGAACAATTGCATAGTGCGGGTAGTTTTTTCCGCCGTTTGCAACAAACTATCCATGTTATAGGTGAATATGTCTTTCTTACCGTGGCGCATCGTCAACAACCGCACCAACTGCTGCTCCGCCTCTTTACTGCTATATCCCTCTTTAATTCGGATGGTTATCGAATCAAAATAGGCACGCCCCATCAGACGGCTCGCCATGGTGCTGTAAGGTACCCATATGCGCAGCGCTTTACTGCTGCCAAACATGGATTGCTTTTCTTCCACCACCCCAACGACAGTGGCAGGCATATTCCCCACCAGTATGACTTGCCCTACAACATCCTTCATATGAGGGAACAAACGGCGTTGGGTATTGCGGTCAATAACAGCTAC
The DNA here is from genome assembly GCF_002073315.2 of Yersinia sp. FDAARGOS_228. Taxonomy (NCBI): domain Bacteria; kingdom Pseudomonadati; phylum Pseudomonadota; class Gammaproteobacteria; order Enterobacterales; family Yersiniaceae; genus Yersinia; species Yersinia sp. FDAARGOS_228. The sequence continues at coordinate 2,561,563 of NZ_CP020409.2, read as the reverse complement.
CTGCGACTGGCGTTCAACCTGCTCATGGGTAATGGCCGTTCCCTGTTCGAGTTTCATACCGAACACCCGGAAATACTGCTCACTAACCCCAGATACGCTGGCGGCAACATCAATATTGCCATAGCGGAGCCGCATACTGCCTGCGATGGTCGGGGATACAGCACTAACGTAGGACTGTGCTTTCAGTGCGGCCATGTCGTCATAAACCAATGCCTGCCGGGTACTGGGGTCGTCATCGCCGAAATCTTTACCGGGATAGACATCAATAGTGTTAGTGCCAATAGCCCGGATATCAGCAAGAACCAGTTGCTTCGCCGCATCCCCAACCACCAAGATAGAGACAACGGAGGCAATACCGATAATGATGCCTAACATGGTCAAGGCCGTGCGCATTTTATTCGCCGACATGGCACGCCAGGCCATTAATAATGCCTCGCGAAAACGGCCTGCCAGTTGCTGCCATGACGGTGCCGGTGGCGTCAGACTAATTGCCTCAGAAGCGGCCACTGCTTGCACCGTTTTCGAACCTGAATCCGCCATAATGCGGCCATCTTTTATTTCGATAACCCGCTCAGCTTGAGCCGCAACAGTTGGGTCATGAGTAACAATAATGACCGTGTGCCCCTGCTGCTGTAGCTGTTTTAAGATAGCCATAACTTCAACGCTGGAATGACTATCCAGTGCACCGGTTGGCTCATCAGCCAGAATCACCTGCCCGCCATTCATCAGGGCGCGGGCGATACTGACACGTTGCTGCTGCCCACCGGATAGTTGGTTGGGTTGGTACCCGACACGGTCGCCCAGCCCCAGGCGGGTGAGTAACATATTGGCCCGCTCGCGACGTTCGTTTTTACCCAAACCGGCATAGACCGCCGGAACTTCCACATTGTGTGCAGCACTGAGATGCGGCAGCAAATGATAACGCTGGAAAATAAAACCAAAGTGCTCACGGCGCAAAGCCGCTAGTGCATCATTATCTAATACCGCCACATCCTGTCCTGCGACGCGGTAAACACCAGCACTCGGCTTATCCAGACAGCCCAGAATGTTCATCAGTGTCGACTTACCCGAACCAGAGGCACCGATAATTGCCACTAGCTCACCGGCATTAATTGTCAGTGAGACATCCTGTAATACATCCACGGTCTCTTCACCGGACTGATAGCTACGACGGATGCCGTTTAACTCAAGCAATACCGTCATTAGGCTTCCTCCGTGCCACCGCGGCTAACGATGACCTCGTCACCAACATTCAAACCAGAAATCACCTGTGCATCAACGTTATTACGGATACCAATAGTCACTTCCCGTTTCTCTTCTTTGCCGTCTTTCAGCACCGCAACCTGATAACGGTTAGTTCCCAATTCATCACCTAAGGCCGATAACGGAATAACCATCGCCTGTTTTACGTTGGCAAGTTGAATTGAAACCTGCGCAGTCATTTGCAGGCGCAATAAGCGATCAGGATTCGGCACCTCAAAACGTGCCGAATAGAAAATGGCATCATTTACTTTTTCTGGTGTTGGTTGAATGTCTTTCAACACCCCATCAAAGTGTTTGCCGGGATCACCCAGTACGGTAAACGAGGCTTTCATCCCCGGTTTCAGATGAATGACATCCGCTTCTGATACCTGCGCATTCACCAACATAGTGCTCATATCCGCCAACGTCAGAATATTCGGTGCTTGTTGCGCAGCGATCACTGTTTGCCCCTGCAAGGTGGTGATTTGCACTACATCGCCATCCATTGGAGCTGAAATTTTGGTGTAATCGAGATTGATATTGGCTGTATCCAAACTGGCTTTAGTCTTATTAATTTGCGCATTAATCGTCTCTACCTGCGCTTTTTTCACTGCCAAACTGGTACTGGCCTGATCCAAGTCTTGACGTGATACCACCTGTAATTTTGCCAGATCCTGTTGACGGCGCAGTGTGACCGCGGCCAGTTGCATTTCAGCCTTTGCCTGTGCCAACTGAGCATTCAAATCCTGTAGTGTCGCCTCCACTTCTTTAATTTGGTTCTGTGCCTGTTGCGGGTCGATCATCGCCAGCAATTGCCCTTGCTTAACTTGATCGCCAATCTCCACATACAGTTTTTCCAACTGGCCACTGACCTGTGCACCCACATCAACTTTACGCACCGCATCAAGTTTACCGGTTGCCAGAACATTCTGTTGCAAGTCACGGTTGGCAACTTTTACTGTTTGGTATTGCACCGGGGCCGGGGCCGTCAGATGTCTGATGAGGAAAAAACCACCGATAATTAACACGGCAATTACGGTAAACCATCGGCGCTGACTGCGACTGAACTGCATCAAATCAATTACCTTCCTTATTCGTTAATTTTTCAATCTGCTGAAAATAGCATCGGAAATTCTCATTTAACTAAACCAAATATCAATACAGCCGTGCTATAGGTGAAATCTAAGATGCATTGACCCTCTGTTTAGTTCCCGTTTGTTTGAATGGCGTCAGGAATACAGTGATATTACGGATTTAATCATGCATAACATCAACAACACCTCATCGATACCCAATAATATTAACCGTTGGGGGTTAATTACATTGCTATTCAAAGGTAGTCAGGCTCTGGGTGGCTCATGGCAAGAGTTGCAGTTTCGGCTTAAATTTATCGCCCGAACCCTTATCAGCCCAAAACTAACCTTTCGTTTATTGGGCGTACTGGTTAAGCAACCGTTTCTAAACAGTATACTGCGCACACAACCCGATTTTCCTTGTAAGTTGCATCGCCCTTATCTGACTAACACGCTAAATAATCGTCAAAAACTGGGGGTATTGCAGGATCATTTCCTATTGATTAACCAATGTATGCCTGCGGCATTACGTCGCAACTACTTGCATACGTCACCCTATAAACTGGCTGAATTAATTGGCAAGAATGAGGAAAAGTATTCTCTTTATTTGGGCGTTATTCCCAAACTCAATAAAGAAGGAGAAATTACGCTGATGCTGGCAAATGAGCAACAGCAAACGCTGGCAGCGCTGACTTTCAGTCTGTTTTACTACCAACAGCAAAAAACATTGTTTATTGGTGGGTTACAAGGTGCAGATAATGGCACACCACACAGCGCAATTCACACCAGCACTAAAGCTTGTCATGGCCTATTTCCTAAACGTTTGGTATTGGAAGCCGCATGCTGTCTGGCAGAGTTAATGGGGATAACACAAATTAAAGCGGTGGGGAATGAAACGCACATTTATCAAAACTGGCGCTATCGGGCCAAGAAAAAAGAAAAATTGCATGCTGACTACAACAGTTTTTGGCTGTCTGTTGGCGGGGAACCGTGCATAGAAGGCCATTTCAATTTACCAACCAAAATCGCGCGTAAACCGATTGACGATATTGCTAGCAAAAAACGGGCAGAATATCGCCGCCGCTATGCGTTACTCGCACAATTAGAGGGCGCGTTAGCCGCGCATTTTGTTCGTGACGCGGCATAATCAGTTTTGACATTATCTGGTGCTAATCGGCTCGGCCACGCGCCAGCCAAACGACGCGTGAGAACATTTTTTTCAGCAATGGCGGGACGGATTCTACCCCCCTCTCTTTGGCCTGACTGGCAACCTCAATAGCCAAGTCTGGCTTGGAGGTGCGGTGAATTGCCTTTTCAATTACTCTGCGCGGTTGCATTTTGACATTGGCAGGAATTGCTGAGATTCGATGATAGACATCATCAAAACCGGCGCGGTATAAAAAGTGTTCCATATCCGGTGCCGGCAGTATGGTCAGGCGATCCCGCTCATGGTCGCGCCCATTGTCCGCCATATTACGCACTGTGGCGGCATACTTTTTACCGGCATCATCGCCATCAGTCAGAGCATGCCACTGAATGCCCATCCGGTTGGCAAACTTAAGCAACGGGCGCAAACCACTCTGAGCAAACTCAATAACCTTTACACCTTCAGCTTCAAAGTGGTAACCACACTGGCGAGCAAGCTCATTAAGCAACCAGATCTCTGTTTCACCTTCCACCAGCAGCCAGCAGCGGGCAAATAGGGCTGATGGCCGATTGAACCGGATATGGAAAGCAATACGGCGGCTGTCTTCAGGGCTCATGCCACGAGGACCGATACGGTAAGTCGCGACTTTTGCCGATTCGCGCACCAATCGGCAAATGCTCTCTATCGGGACTAATGACACTAACTCACCAGAATTTGTCGTCGTAATCCGTTGCAGAGGGAGTTGGCTGAGCAACCCCCAAGCAACAGACAGCATTATCGGATGTAAGCGAGTTTCAGGGTCTTCTACCAGTAGCAGTGGTCGAGCATGGGGATCGAGGCTCAATGGCCCTTTAGCTTGCAATAACGTAGAAAACATCCCTAAAAGTATCAACCGCATACTGCGGCTGTTCGGCTCAGCCACTATCCGGTTTATATTATCGAGAGCCAGCCAAGCTTCACGTTCCGGTTGTGGCCGATAACGGTGATTACGCAAACCAGCGGACTGCGATCCAGATTCGGCAAAGTAGTGTTCCAGCAGTTGGCGCATCGCCTCCAGTCCTTGGCGTAATTCTGAATTAGTCAGTTTCTGCGGGTTACGGACTAGCTCACGGCTTAATTGATCCAATTGCTGGTTCAACGCCACTTTATCAGGCGCATGGCTGCTTTCGGCGCTGCTACGGAGCCGGCGCATAAAGCGCGCATCACGCAATCGCAATACCGGGTGGATACGAATAACCCCACGAGCCAACTTTTCGATATCGTGCAAAGACAATGGTTGGCCTTCTAAATCAAGGAACGTACGCCAGGTACACACTGTGCCATCATCAGCCAGCTCCCCCTCGACCCGATAATAAATACGATGCAGACCATCATCATTTTTTATCCATAATGGGGCTAAATGGCGGTAACGTGGGGAGTGCCAATGACCAATGTCTTTCTCACAAAAGGTAAAGATAACCTGTAAGTGGCGCTCTTTAGCCGTCTCGTCCCCTGCCGGATAATAGAAATCCTGTACGGTAAAATGATAGAGTTGGGGTTCGGGGGACAAAAGCAATGTGAGCGCGTCTAATAAGCTGGATTTACCCCAGGCGTTCTCACCGATCAGCACCGTATTATCGTCAAGGCTCAATGAAATACGATTAATACCGCGAAAACCGACAATATCAACACGTTCAAGATACATGCTACGCCTCCGGTGCGAATTTATTCATACTGATACTACAGATAACACTGTTAACTCAGCAATCATAGTCGATTGTCTTAACGCCAGGGGCAAAAAACCTTACGAGTCAAGTGCTGCGGTACCCTGCGTGCTGCTTTACTCTGACTCTGATTTTAGATAGCTTATTGCGCCACAGCCCATTATTCATCTGCTCATGACACCCAAAGTCATTGGCGTTACAGCAAGGCAGCAAACGCATGGCAAATCAGCCTCGAACCGATTTGAACAGCATTCATGCTAGCCCGTAGAGTGAGCCTCGAGGAGGTTCATTCATCCTGATGAATTTACCTTACATAGGTAAGTGATCCGGGTGAGTGAGTATCGCTAACACAGCAGTAACGTCAATGAAGAAGGGTATAGGACGGTATAACTCGTGTATTCAGGATTACTGATCATTCTTTTGCCGTTAATTATTGGGTATCTGATCCCACTTAGTCGCAAACCATTAATTCAATTAATCAACCGCTTATTAAGCTGGATGGTTTACGTTATTTTATTTTTTATGGGGATCAGCCTGGCCTTTTTGGAAAACCTCAGCGCTAATCTGCTGCTCATTTTCCAATACACCGGCATCTTTTTTCTGTGTATTTTTTGTGCCAATTTGCTCGCACTGTTTTTGCTCGAACGCAAAATACCCTGGAAGAATACTCATCGGCAGGAAGCATTACCTTCACGGCTGCATATGGCGCTAGAGTCATTAAAACTGTGCGGCGTGGTTATTGTTGGCTTCCTGTTGGGGCTAAGCCAATGGGAGTGGTTGCAGTTTGCCGCAAAAGGCAGCGAGTTAGCGCTGATTTTCCTGCTATTTTTAGTGGGGATTCAATTGCGTAACAGTGGCATGACGCTGCGCCAGATAGTGTTAAACCGCCGTGGCACTATTGTGGCATTTGTGGTGGCAATCAGTGCCTTGCTTGGTGGTGCGCTTGCTGCACTATTGATCGGTTTGCCGGTTAAAACCGGGCTGGCGATGGCTTCTGGCTTTGGTTGGTATTCACTGTCAGGTATTTTGCTGACCGATGCATTTGGGCCTGTAATTGGTAGTGCCGCATTCTTTAACGATCTGGCGCGTGAATTAGTGGCAATTATGCTAATTCCAACCTTGGTCCGCAGTAGCCGCTCCACGGCGCTTGGCTTATGTGGTGCCACCTCGATGGACTTCACCCTGCCGGTATTGCAGCGCAGTGGCGGGCTAGAGATGGTTCCTGCCGCTATCGTACACGGCTTCTTGCTAAGCTTACTGGCCCCAGTATTGATCGCTTTCTTTTCTTAATCATTTTATCTCCCCGCGCAGTGGATCAGCCGATTCACTGCGCGCGCTCCCAACTTGATAGTGAATAAATTCTCATTCGCAGTAAAAGTTGCGCCAAATCAAAACAAGTGAAAGTTGCATTAAAAAAGCCTTTTTAAACCTACAGGGCACCACTATGCTTTTAAACACGCATTACAAATGCAACTTTAAAAGGAAAAATAATTATGTTCTGTGTGCAATGTGAACAAACTATCCGAACACCTGCGGGTAACGGCTGCTCTTACGCGCAGGGGATGTGCGGAAAAACCGCTGAAACCTCTGATTTACAAGACCTCTTAGTTGCCGTACTGCAAGGGCTTTCCGCATGGGCATTGACCGCCCGCGAACTGGGTATTGTCGATCATCAGATTGATAGCTTTGCGCCCAGAGCTTTTTTCTCAACCCTGACCAATGTGAATTTCGACTCAGACAGAATCGTCGGTTACGCAAAAGAAGCCATTTTATTGCGCCAATCACTGGCCATTCGTTGCCGCTTGCTTGATAGCACTATCACGGTTGATCACCCGCTGGCCGAGCTGCAACTGCTGTCCGACGATATCCCTACCCTGCAACAACAATCGCTGCAATTTGCGCTGAACAACGATAAAGCTGAAGTCGGTGACGATATTCACGGCTTGCGGATGTTGTGTTTGTATGGCCTGAAAGGTGCTGCGGCCTATATGGAACATGCCCACGTTCTGGGGCAGTTTGATGAGCAGATTTATGCTGATTACCATACCTATATGGCCTGGTTAGGTACTCAACCGCGTGATGTCGACACACTACTGAATAACGCGATGGGCATTGGCAAAATGAACTTCAATGTGATGGCCATTTTGGACCACGGCGAAACCCAAACCTATGGTGATCCACAGCCAACGTCGGTGAATGTGCGCCCGGTTGCGGGTAAAGCTATCTTAATCTCCGGTCATGATCTCAAAGACTTACAAATGCTGTTGGAGCAAACGCAGGGAACCGGCGTTAATATTTATACCCACGGTGAAATGTTGCCAGCTCACGGCTACCCAGAGTTAAAACGCTATCCACATCTGGTGGGTAACTACGGCAGTGGCTGGCAGAATCAGCAGACCGAATTCGCCAAATTCCCCGGCCCGATCCTAATGACATCTAACTGTATCATTGACCCAAACGTGGGCAATTACGGTGATCGTATCTGGACCCGCAGTATTGTTGGCTGGCCGGGTGTTAATCACCTGGATGGGGAGGATTTTACCCGCGTAATTGAACAGGCATTGGGGATGGCTGGCTTCCCGTATAATGAGCTGGAACACTTGATTACTGTCGGTTTTGGCCGCCAGACCTTGCTGAATGCAGCAGATACCGTTATTGATTTAGTCTCCACTAAAAAGCTGCGTCATGTATTCCTGGTCGGAGGATGTGACGGTAGCCGTACAGAACGCAGCTATTTCACTGATTTTGCCCGCAGTGTGCCACAAGATTGCATCATCATGACACTGGCTTGCGGCAAATATCGCTTCAACAAACTGGATTTTGGCACCTTGGAAGGCTTGCCACGCCTGCTGGATGTCGGCCAATGTAACGATGCTTACTCCGCCATCATGCTGGCCGTTAAATTATCAGAAAAACTGGGTTGTACCGTCAATGACCTGCCACTCAGTCTGGTGCTGTCATGGTTTGAACAGAAAGCCATTGTCATCCTCCTGACCCTGCTGTCATTGGGTGTTAAAAATATTTATACCGGCCCAACCGCACCAGGTTTCCTGACTGACAACCTGATGTCCATCCTTTACGAGAAGTTTGGTATGCGGCCAATCACCACGGTAGAACAAGATATGAATGCAATTTTGGGTAATTAATTCAATATTTTGGCTGACTCAGTGATGAGTACGTTGCCCGACCAGAACGGTTTATTGCCACTGGTCGGGCGCTATTGATGGTTTTTGCCAGAAAATGACCTGATTTGTTGTGAGGCTTTGATGACTGATTTTATCCCAACCGACTGCCCTACCGCTCTGTGCCCTAACCGCATGCAAGTTCACTCCATCTGGCAAGAAACACCCGATGTCTGGAGCCTGCGGTTAATTAATCACGATTTTTATCCTTATTTACCGGGCCAATATGCCTTGGTAAGTATTCGCAATAGTGATGAAACGCTGCGGGCATATACGCTTTCCTCGACACCCAGTTTAAGTCCGTTTATTCAGCTCACCGTGCGCTGTCTGGCTGATGGGGAAGGATCACGCTGGCTGACCCAGCAAGTCAAGGTGGGCGATTACCTGTGGCTTTCCGATGCTCAGGGCGATTTTACTTGTGCTGACGCTGACGATGACCACTACCTGATGCTGGCCGCTGGCTGCGGTGTCACTCCCGTGATGTCAATGTGTCGTGACTTACTGGCACGGCGTGCACAAGCAGATATCCGGGTGATATTTAATGTGCGCTCACCAGCAGATGTCATTTTTGCCGATAGCTGGCAAGCCTTGTTACAGCGCTATCCACAACAATTACAGCTCACATTAATGGCTGAATCAGAGGCCACCGATGGGTTCGTTGCTGGCAGAATCAATGCACAAATAATGCAACAGGTAGCACCTGACATTGCTCGCCGCCGGGTGATGACTTGTGGGCCCGCGCCCTATATGGATTGGGTTGAGCAGTATTGCTGCGAACAATCAGTTCCAGCAGATCATTTCCAGAAAGAGCAGTTCCGCACCCGTGATGACGCTATCGATAGCGGTAATGAATTGACGATGACCATCAGCCATCCTTTGCGCAGTGTTAAAGTCCCGGTGGGTACGTCCCTGCTATTCGCCTTGGAACAACACAAAGTACCGGTGATGGCTGCCTGTCGTGCGGGTGTTTGTGGTTCTTGTAAAACCCGTATTCTGCATGGCAAATATACCACCAGCAGCACCATGACACTGACAGCAGAAGAGATTGCTCAAGGTTATGTGTTGGCGTGTAGCTGCCAGCTACAAGGTGATGTCCAACTGGCCTGAACACCCATTAATCCCATTAATGGCGCAATTATTGCCAAACGCGCCATACTTTGACCTCATAGAATAATGACTCGCCATTAATCCTTGAGGGAACAACTATGAAGCAAACTGTGGCAACACTGGTCGCAAAAACGTTGGAACAAGCAGGTGTAAAGCGAATATGGGGTGTCACCGGCGACTCACTCAATGGCCTGAGTGATAGTCTGCATCGGATGGGCACTATCGAATGGCTGGGTACTCGCCATGAAGAGGTGGCCGCCTTTGCCGCCGGGGCTGAGGCACAACTCACCGGGCAGTTAGCGGTCTGTGCCGGCTCCTGTGGTCCGGGTAATCTGCATCTGATTAATGGCCTATTTGACTGCCATCGTAATCATGTCCCCGTATTGGCTATTGCCGCGCATATTCCCTCCAGTGAGATTGGCAGTGGTTATTTCCAGGAAACCCATCCGCAAGAACTGTTTCGCGAATGCAGCCACTATTGTGAGCTGGTTTCTAACCCGGAACAGTTGCCACGGGTACTGGAAATCGCCATGCGTCAAGCCATCCTCAATCGCGGCGTTTCAGTGATCGTATTGCCGGGTGACGTGGCGTTACAACCCGCGCCAGAAGACGCCGCCATCGTGTGGCAAACACCAAAATTACCGCTCATTCAGCCGCTGATGAGCGAATTAAACATTTTGGCGCAAACGCTTAATAAGGCGAAAAATATCACGCTAATGTGTGGCAGCGGCTGTGCTGATGCCCACGATGAAGTGGTGAAATTAGCTGAAATGCTGCAAGCCCCGGTAGTACATGCCCTGCGCGGGAAAGAGCATATTGAGTGGGATAATCCTTACAGCGTTGGCATGACTGGGCTGATTGGCTTTTCCTCCGGCTATCATGCCATGATCAATGCCGACACCCTGATTCTGCTGGGAACACAATTCCCCTACCGTGCATTTTATCCAACCAACGCCAATATCATCCAGATTGATATCAACCCCGGCAGTATTGGTGCGCATTGCTCGGTCAATATGGCGCTGGTCGGCGATATCAAAACCACGCTTAGCGCACTGTTGCCACAGCTAGACGTCAAAAGTGACGGCACATTTTTGCAAAAAGCATTAGAGCACTACCGTACCACCCGTAAAGATCTGGATAGTTTGGCGACCGCCAATGACAATCAACCCATCCACCCGCAATATCTGGCACAACAGATTAGCCGCCATGCCACTGATGACGCAATATTCACCTGCGATGTCGGCACACCGACGGTATGGGCTGCTCGCTATTTGACCATGAACGGTAAGCGGCGTTTACTGGGATCGTTTAACCATGGATCAATGGCTAATGCCATGCCACAAGCCATTGGCGCGCAAGCAACCGCCCCTGACAGGCAAGTGGTTGCCTTGTGTGGTGACGGTGGTTTCACCATGCTAATGGGTGATTTCCTCACTCTGGCACAATTAAAACTGCCGGTGAAAATTGTGGTGTTTAACAACAGTGTTCTGGGATTTGTCGCGATGGAGATGAAAGCCGGTGGCTATCTGACGGATGGCACGGACTTGCACAACCCAGACTTTGCCGCCATTGCCAATGCCGCCGGTATCAAAGGGATTCGGGTCGAGAAAGCCTCTGAATTGGATGACGCACTGAAGAGTGCTTTCGCTCATCCTGGGCCGGTGTTGCTCGATGTGGTCACCGCTAAACAAGAGCTATCAATGCCACCACAAATCAAATTTGAGCAAGCCAAAGGATTCAGCCTCTACATGCTAAGGGCAATCATTAATGGCCGTGGCGATGAGGTGGTCGAACTGGCAAAAACCAACTGGCTACGCTGATTCCCTAAGCCATCTGGTAACAGAATAATTAGCAATGAAAGTGGTTTTTTAATCACTTTCATTGTTCCCCCCTTCAGTTTCTGATTGAGACAGAAATTATCCTTATATTTTATGTGTCATAAACGACATTTTTTACTCGTCACCCAGCAAAATAGCAAATAGAGGCGTACTGTCTTTTAATCAGTGGTTGCCATTATTTATCAGGATAATTGTTGGTAGCGATATAAATCGCACACTAACTTTATTTATGGTGGTGTCATTATGCCAAAGAGAGCTAAATCAGGCGTTTCGGCTACGGCTGAATTAACCTGTTTACTGCGGGCAAAGTCATACGGTGATAAACGGCCTTATTTTAAAAGTGATGATTACGTGGCGGTTATCCTAAGCCAGACCTTGCATTCATTTTTTTCTATGATGCAGAAAACCTTTCTATTGGGCGATGATAGTTTACATATCGCCACCCCGGCAGGAATTTACCCTTATATTGTCGCCAGAACCTTGTATATCGGTGATCTATTTAAGAAAACCGCAGGTCGATTTAGTAAAATATTTATTCTGGGGGCGGGCTTTGATTCAAGAGCGATTCGGTTCTATCAGGCGCTGCAACATAGTCGAATTTATGAAATCGATCATCCAACCATGCAGCAATGTAAGATAGAGAAACTCCGTGAGTGCGATATCACTCCGCCTACCAATTTAACTTTTTTACCTCTCGATTTTAATCAGCAAAGCCTGGCGGACATTCTGGCGAATATCCCGTTGCAAGCGGGTGAGAAATGCCTGTTTCTGTTGGAGGGGTTATCGATGTATCTGGCCCCTGAGCAGGTTAAGGCTCTGTTTAGTACCATAAGCAATTACAGTAGTGATGGTAGCCAAATTATCTGCGACTTTGTTTACGCTGATGTTTTGACTGAACCTTCGGTATTAACGAGTGCAGAACGCGAGACGGACTATGGAGCAAAAGAAAGTGTTGAGCGTGTGCGCAGTATTGGCGAAGAGTGGACATTTGGTATCGCTGCCAGTGGTATAGATACATTGCTGGAGCAATTCGGTTTTACCTTATTGGATAAGGCCGCTGCCCACGAATTGGAAAAGCGTTTTTTTACCGATAAACAAGGAAAATGCCTGGCGAAAATTAACACATCCTCGTGTTTGGTTTATGCCCAGCGAGAAAAATCCTAATAAATCAGCCAATAATGCAATTTTTAATTAATTATCGATTATCAAGATAAATATTCCTCGCCAAGTGGATAAATAATACCTTTCACTCCTTCCTTGTTTTATCAATCTCGCTATGATGAAGAATATCTTCTTATTCTGACCGCGAGAAAATTATGCTGATCGATTTACGTAGTGACACAGTAACTCAACCTGACACCGCGATGCGCAATGCGATGGCTAACGCTGAAGTGGGTGATGATGTCTATGGCGATGACCCAACGGTTAATGCCTTGGAAGCTAAAGCCGCCAGCCTGTCAGGTAAAGAAGCAGCACTGTTTCTGCCAACCGGCACCCAGGCTAATCTGGTGGCACTATTAACCCACTGCCAGCGGGGTGAAGAGTATATTGTCGGTCAGAAAGCCCATAATTATCTGTATGAAGCCGGTGGTGCGGCAGTGCTTGGTAGCATTCAACCACAACCTATTGAAGCCAATGATGACGGTACACTGCCACTGGATAAAGTACTGGCAGCCATCAAACCCGATGATATTCATTTCGCCCAAACCCGGCTGTTGAGTCTGGAAAATACCCATAGTGGCAAAGTGCTCCCCCTGAGTTATTTACAGCAAGCCTGGGCGTTGACTCGCGAGAAGAAATTGGCGCTGCATATCGACGGCGCGCGTATTTTTAATGCTGCCGTCGCCTTAAATGTGCCACTAAGCGAGATCAGCCAGTATTGCGATACCCTGACGATTTGCCTCTCGAAAGGGTTAGGCACACCGGTGGGTTCGCTGTTGTGTGGCAGTGCTGAATATATTCAACGCGCCCGCCGCTGGCGTAAAATGACCGGCGGCGGCATGCGTCAGGCGGGTATTCTGGCCGCAGCAGGCTTGTATGCCTTAGAGCACAATGTCAGCCGATTAAAAGATGACCACGACAATGCAATATGGTTGGAGCAGCAACTGCGATCACTGGATATCGAAATTGCTGCACCGGGAGCGCAAACCAACGTACTGTATATTAAGCAATCCGCTGAGGCTGCCGCTAAACTTGGCCCTTGGATGCGTGAACGTGGTGTGTTGATCAGTGCAGGCCCATTAACTCGTATGATTACTCACCTTAATATCAGCCGCCACGATCTGGAGAAAGTGGTCGCGTTGTGGCGTGAATTTTTGGCCGAGCAGCGCTCATGACACCGCAACGGATATTGGTATTAGGTGCCAGTGGCTATATTGGCCAGCACCTGATCCCAAAGCTCAGCCAACAAGGGCACCATGTCATTGCCGCGGCTCGCCGCATTGAGTGGTTAAAAGAGCAACAGTGGCCGGGAGTCGATTGTCGCTTTGTTGATCTTTATCAGCCAGCCACCCTCAGTGCAGCGTTGCAAGATATTGATGTCGTTTATTATCTGGTTCATGGTATGGGCGACGGGCAGGATTTGATTGAACAGGAACGTATTGCTGCTAATAACCTGAAAACGGCGCTACAACACAGCGCCGCCACACCCTCGTCTGCGGTGAAACAGGTTATTTATTTAGGGGCATTACAGCCCGAGGATAACAGCTCGCCTCATCTGATTGCGCGCAAGTTAACCGGTGACCTGCTGCGTCAAAGCGGCATTCCGGTTACCGAACTACGCGCCAGTATTATCGTCGGCCCCGGTTCGGCGGCGTTTGAAGTGATGCGCGATATGGTTTATAACCTGCCCATCCTCACCCCACCGCGCTGGGTACGTTCTAAATCTTCGCCCGTTGCACTGGATAACCTGCTGGTTTATTTGACTGAATTACTCAACCATCCGGCACAAGATAACCGAATTTTCGAGGTTGCCGGGCCGGAGTACATCAGTTATCAGACCCTGTTTGAGCGCTTTATTGCGATCAGTGGTAAACGGCGTTGGCTGATTCCGATCCCGCTCCCTACGCGGTTTATCTCAGTTTATTTTATCAATCTGGTCACCTCGGTACCCACGTCGATTGCCAGCGCATTGATTGCCGGGTTGAACCATGATTTACCTGCCAATGGTGAGGCGTTGCAGGCGCTGATCCCACAACAACTGATAAGTTTTGACGATGCAGTCAAAGAGACACTGCGCCGTGAAGATGAAGTGGTTGATTCCGCCGACTGGGGCTACGACCCCGAGGCCCGCGCCCGCTGGCGGCCCGGCTACGGATTTTACCCTAAACAAGCCGGTTGCCAGCTATCGACTACCGCCTCCAGTGAGGCGCTGTGGCACGTGGTGCAACAAATCGGCGGTAAAGAAGGTTATTTTTATGGCAACCCGTTATGGAAAATCCGCGCCTGGATGGATGACATCGCCGGTGGTGGCGTGGTGTATGGCCGCCCGGAGCGGGAAACACTGGCGGTAGGCGACCTGATTGATGGTTGGAAAGTCATTACAATCAAACCATTACGCCAGTTGGCTATGATGTTCGGCATGAAGGCACCCGGTCTGGGCCGTCTCACTTTTACTATCAAGGATTTAGGCGGCTGCCGAAGCATTGATGTGCGGGCATGGTGGCATCCGGCCGGTTTTAGCGGCTTACTGTACTGGTTTGTCATGATGCCAGCACATCTGTTTATTTTCCGTGGGATGGCAAAACGCATTGCGGCGCTGGCCGAGCAATATGATCGTGAACGTACCGAACCGGCGCAAAACGAATCAGAGCCTTAAATCAAACTACGTGATTCATCCCCTAATTAATGGGCGTTGCAGCTAATAACGCTGCAAATTCAAGTAAGCAGGGGATTCTGATTGCATAGCACCGCATTTCACGAAAGAATGGCATCTTATTTGCTGGGCGAATGATTCCAAACGCTAGCATTCTGATTTTTGGTGGGAACCGAATTCGCTATGAAGGTATTGGTCACCGGTGCAACCTGTGGGTTAGGCCGAAATGCCGTTGAATATCTCCGTCGTCAGGGTATTAAAGTCATCGCCACCGGCAACAATCCGGCGATGGGCGCATTATTGACAAAAATAGGTGCTGAATTTATTCATGCAGATTTGACGAATCTGGTTTCCTCGCAGGCGAAAGCCATGCTGGCAGACGTTGATACCCTCTGGCATTGCTCTAGTTTTACCTCTCCTTGGGGCACCGAGCAGGCTTTCGAATTGGCAAATGTGCGCGCCACGCGCCGTTTGGGTGAATGGGCCGCAGCCTATGGTGTGGAGAACTTTATTCATATCTCCTCACCGGCTATCTATTTCGATTATCACCACCATCGAAATATTCAGGAGGACTTCCGCCCAGTGCGTTTTGCTAACGAGTTCGCTCGCAGTAAAGCCGCCGGTGAAGAGGTTATCAAGCAATTGGCACTATCCAATCCACAAACGCATTTCACTATTTTGCGCCCGCAGGGGTTATTCGGCCCTCACGATACCGTGATGCTGCCGCGCCTGTTACAGATGATTAAGTATTATGGCACCCTGCTGTTGCCCCGTGGCGGCAATGCGTTGGTGGATATGACGTACCAGGAAAATGCGGTGCATGCGATGTGGCTGGCGACGCAGAGCCAGAATACGCTGTCTGGCCGCGCTTATAATATTACCAATCAGCAACCCCGCCCCTTGCGCACCATCGTGCAGCATTTGCTGGAAGAGTTGGATATGACATGCCGTATCCGCTCCGTGCCCTACCCGATGATGGATATCATGGCCAGAGCCATGGAGAAATTGGGGAATAAAGCAGAAAAAGAGCCGGTGCTGACACATTATGGCGTCGCTAAGCTCAATTTTGATCTCACGCTGGATACCCACCGAGCTGAAGACGAATTAGGCTATCGGCCCATTGTCTCGCTGGACGAAGGGATTATCCGTACCGCCCGCTGGCTGAAAGAGCACGGTAAGTTATGCGCTAAGTAAAACAGCACCATAGGTACAAATTGGTGGAAATGGTCGATTTACTGACCAACTGCAACTCTGATGACTTTGGGTATATACTGAAATAACTTTCATAACAGATTCTTTCACCTAAGGTCATCATATGAAAAAGAAAAATATTGCCCTTGTTCTTCCTCTTGCCATGCTACTCAGCGCCTGTACCAGCACCGTTGACCCCGCTTATAAGGATATCAGCAGCCGTACGGCACCTTGTGTTGAAGGTGGGCCGGATACTGTAGCGCAAAAATTCTATGACCTCCGCGTGCAACAAATTGGTCAGCAAAGTGGCTTGCCTGATGATAGTCTCGCGGCACAATTTCGCCCTTATTTGAGTCAGGCGTTGTACGAACAAATTCAGATTGCCAGAAAGCAGGCGGGCAGCCGCACCACGGCCCCGGTGAATAAAACTCAACCCATAAATGGCGATATTTTCACCAGCCTGCGAGAAGGGAGTACCAGTGCTGACGTTGCCAGTGCCTCAACCATTCCCAATACCGATGCCAGAAATATTCCGCTGCGGGTTAATTTGACGCATCAAACTGCGGGCGGTCAATCGGTGATGTGGCAAGACGAAGTGCTGATGATACGTGAAGGGACATGTTGGGTTGTCGATGATATCCGTTTTATGGGGGTATCTGCACCGGCAGGAAGCCTGCGGCAGCTATTGGGTGATCGCTAACCAGCCCAAAATGCCGCCAACCCCCCTGCAATTTGAAAGAAAATGAGCATCCCCTATAGATTTCGGATTGCAGGTAGGCGGCAAAGGAGTGCATCCCGATGAGCTTACACTGGTAAGTGATTCGGGTTAGCGAGAGCAGCCAACACCCCTGCAATTTGAAAGATGACGGGGATAGCTCTGTCAGATTTATGCATCGCGTGACAAATTCCCTCGGATATCAGTCATATCCAAATGTTATGCTGTTTTGCTGGGTTCATTCGGGTTATTAATAAATTTTAACGCACAAAGATTGCATAAGTATGCCGCGGAAGTTACCATTCACCGCATCATTGGCTATTCAGATTTGGCGCATGAGTATTCAACTTAACGGAATTAACTGTTATTACGGCGTACATCAGGCGCTGTTCGACATTACATTAGACTGCCCAGCAGGCGAAACCTTGGTGCTATTAGGGCCAAGCGGTGCCGGTAAAAGCTCATTACTGCGCGTACTCAATCTGTTGGAAATGCCCCGTTCAGGGACTTTGCAGATCGCCGGTAATCACTTCGACTTTACTCAGGCTCCCGGTGCAAAAGCGATTCGCGAATTGCGCCAGAATGTGGGGATGGTCTTTCAGCAATATAATCTTTGGCCACATCTGTCAGTGGTACAAAACCTGATTGAAGCCCCTTGTCGTGTGCTGGGTCTATCAAAAGATGAAGCCATGGCGCGTGCGCAGAAGCTGCTGTCACGTTTGCGTTTGACTGATTTTGCTGACCGCTTCCCCCTGCACCTTTCTGGTGGTCAACAACAGCGAGTGGCGATTGCCCGCGCGTTGATGATGGAGCCGCAGGTTTTGCTGTTTGACGAACCTACAGCAGCACTTGATCCAGAGATTACTGCACAAATCGTCAGTATCATCCGTGAATTGGCCGGTACCGGTATCACTCAAGTGATTGTTACCCATGAGGTTGAAGTGGCCCGCAAAACGGCCAGCCGTGTGGTTTACATGGAAAACGGTCATGTGGTGGAACAAGGCGATGCCAGCCACTTTACACAACCAACAACCGAAGCTTTTGCCAGCTATCTGTCACATTGATATCTATTTGGGAATTTGCGATGAAAAAACTAATAATTGCGGCTGTCCTTGCCAGTATCAGTCTGTCTGCTTCTGCTGCGGAAACGATCCGTTTCGCTGCTGAAGCAACTTACCCGCCATTCGAATTTATTGATGCTAATAATAAAATGCAGGGCTTTGATATCGATCTGGCTAATGCGCTGTGTAAAGAGATGCAAGCCGAATGTACCTTTACTAACCAAGCCTTTGACAGCTTGATCCCTAGCCTGAAATTCAAACGCTTTGATGCGGTTATTTCAGGTATGGATATTACGCCTGAGCGCCAAAAACAAGTGGCCTTTACTAAACCTTATTACGATAACTCCGCACTGTTTATCGCTGAGAAAGGTAAAGTGGCTGATTTGGCGGCCCTGAAAGGTAAACGAGTCGGGATGCAGAACGGTTCTACCCATCAGAAATACCTGATGGAAAAACACCCTGAAATTACCGCCGTACCTTATGACAGCTATCAGAATGCTATTCTTGATTTAAAAAATGGCCGTCTGGACGCAGTATTTGGTGACACCGCGGTTGTCAACGAGTGGCTGAAGCAGAATAACCAACTGGCTGCAGTGGGCGACAAAGTGACTGACGCTGACTATTTCGGTACCGGTTTAGGTATTGCGGTGCGTCAGAACAACACCGAGTTACAGGGTAAGTTAGATGCTGCACTGGCAAAAGTTAAAGCAGATGGCACCTATCAGACAATTTATAAAAAATGGTTCCAGCAGTAATCTAAGCACCCATGAATGAATTTCAACCTTTAGCAAGCGCCGCCGGTATGACCGTCGGCCTTGCCGTTTGTGCACTGGCCCTCGGTCTGGTTCTGGCGATGCTGTTTGCCGTCTGTGAATCATCACGGGTGAAAGTGGTCAGCTACCTGACTACCGGCTGGGTCACCATTTTGCGCGGGCTACCGGAGATTCTGGTGGTTCTGTTTATCTATTTCGGCTCCTCCCAATTGCTGATGATGCTGTCAGACGGTTTTACCCTGAATCTTTATCTGTTTGAGCTACCCATTAAGCTCAATATCGATAATTTTGAGGTGAGTCCGTTCTTGTGTGGCGTTATCGCACTCGCCCTGCTCTATTCTGCTTACGCCTCGCAAACCTTACGCGGTGCGCTGAAAGCAGTACCTATCGGGCAGTGGGAATCCGGCCAGGCATTGGGTTTGAGTCAGGCGGCCATCTTCTTCCGTTTGATCATGCCGCAGATGTGGCGTCATGCCTTGCCAGGCTTGGGCAATCAATGGTTGGTGCTGCTGAAAGATACGGCGTTAGTGTCGCTTATCAGCGTCAATGACCTGATGCTACAAACCAAAAGTATTGCGACCCGGACTCAGGAACCTTTCACTTGGTATGTGATTGCCGCGGCAATCTATCTGGTGGTGACTCTGTTGAGCCAGTATGTGCTTAAATGGATTGAACTCCGTACCACTCGTTTTGAACGGAGCCCATCCTGATGCTGGAATATTTACCTGAGATCCTTAAAGGGCTGCATACCAGCCTGACGTTGACGATTGCATCGCTATTGGTGGCACTGGTGTTGTCACTGCTGTTTACCATTGTGTTAACGCTAAAAACACCCATTATCACGCCACTGGTTAAAATTTATATCACACTGTTCACCGGCACCCCGCTGCTGGTGCAAATCTTTTTGATCTATTACGGCCCAGGCCAATTCCCTGCTATCCGTGAATATCCGTGGTTATGGAGTTTGTTGTCGCAACCTTGGTTGTGCGCAATGATTGCGTTGGCATTGAACAGTGCGGCCTATACCACGCAACTGTTCTACGGTGCAGTTAGGGCAATTCCAGCGGGTCAGTGGCAATCCTGCGAAGCATTGGGGATGTCAAAACCCCAGTCGCTACGCATCCTACTGCCATTCGCCTTTAAGCGCGCATTATCATCCTATTCCAACGAAGTGGTCTTGGTATTTAAAAGTACCTCACTGGCTTATACCATCACATTGATGGAAGTTATGGGCTATAGCCAACTGATGTATGGCCGTACCTATGACGTGATGGTGTTTGGTGCCGCCGGGATTGTCTATCTGTGCGTGAATGGTTTGCTGACGTTGCTGATGCGGTTGGTAGAACGCAGAGCGCTGGCGTTTGAGCGGCGGAATTAACGCTATTTATTAACCCATTACGGCTTAGTGATCTAATTGGGTTGTTAGGGCTGAACCAGTTACCTTTCGGTTGATAATCGTTCAGCGATAATCTTAGCTCGACAGCCTCAACTGAGTTAAGGCCCATAACCGTGGGCCTTAACAATCCGCACTTGCACTCGGCTTCCCTGCCCTCACTATCTTCAGTGCTATCACCATCACGTTCCCAGCAATCCTATCCTGCCCACCCAAACAAGCCAAGATTTCGTCAGCACCGCATAAATGATGGACATTATGTTCCCTGAACAGGGGATACTGGCAGACGGTCTAAATGAGCGACTTACCTTTAGTCCCCTACTCCATTGCTTATGCTTCTTATCGCCTTCGTGTTAAACGCGACGATTCCCCAATCTGGCCGAAAGGGAAGCGGCAATATCCACCAGTTTACTGCCGATAGTCTCGATGGTTGATTCTGTCGCTTCTTGTTCTAACATACTCACGGCCAGACCAGCCACCACTTGACCTGAAAAATCATATACTGGGGCTCCAATACAAAACATCCCTTCACGGATCTGCCCATCATCTACCGAGTAGCCTCGTTGGCGGACGAGTGCTAATTCCTGTAAAAGTACCGGGAGTGACGCCACGCTGTGAGCCGTGAGCAACTGAGGCCAGCCAGTTTCAAAGCGGCGGCGGATATCCTCATCATTAAAAGTACTCAGAATCGCTTTGCCCGTTGCCGTAAAGGGCACGGGGAGACGCATTCCAATCCGAAATGTAAACCCCAACGCGGCCTTGCTGTTGGAACAGGCAACATAAACCACCTGCTGACCATCTAATACCGTCATGGTGACAGTGAAATCACTCAGTTCACGCCGTTCTTGCAGGAGTCGCTGGAATTCCTCGACCAGATCGGTCTGGCCAAGAAAGGCGTTAGCCCAATTCATCACCCGCCCCCCAACTCGATAGGTTCCAGCGTCGGTACGAATTAACATTCCCAAATCCACCAGCGCGGCACATAGGCCATGTGCCGAGCTTTTGGGCAGACCGAGTATTGTCACGATCTCAGTAAAAGTCGGGGGAGTGGGATGCTCGCTTACTGCATCTAGAATCAGAATGGCGCGGCGTAATGCAGGCGCACTGTTCCCGGACGTCTCTGTCTCTGTATTTTTCGACATGGATCTCACTTTTTAACAATAATTTGACGTTTATTTAATTTTCATGCCACAATTCAATATAGTGAATTTAGTTCAATATACTGAACTTACAAATATAAATTCCTGTAGAAGGAGGGGAAACATGCTCGATTTACGCGATCCATCGTTGTTAAAGGAAACCTGCCTGCTCGCCGGAGAATGGCGTTCTGCCGCTGACGGCGCAACATATCCAGTCACGAACCCAGCCACTGACGAGATAGTAGCCAATGTTCCCCTGCTTGAACAGGCCGCTATCGAAGAAGCTATCTCCGCCGCGCAGCAAGCTTTTTTACTCTGGCGTGAGAAAACCGCCAAAGAGCGCTGCGTGGTATTGCGTCGTTGGTTTGATCTTATCACCGAAAACAGTGCTGATCTTGCCGCCATCATAACTGCTGAGCAAGGTAAACCCCTCGCAGAATCTCGTGGGGAAGTGGCGTATGCCGCGTCATTTATTGACTGGTTTGCCGAAGAGGGCAAACGTAGTTACGGCGACGTGATCCCCTCGCCACAAGCCGATAAGCGACTGGTGGTACTAAAACAACCAGTTGGCGTTTGCGCAGCAATTACCCCCTGGAATTTCCCTGCGGCGATGATCACCCGTAAAGCCGCGCCTGCGCTGGCTGCGGGCTGCGTAATGATCGT
Organism: Yersinia sp. FDAARGOS_228; assembly: GCF_002073315.2. Taxonomy (NCBI): domain Bacteria; kingdom Pseudomonadati; phylum Pseudomonadota; class Gammaproteobacteria; order Enterobacterales; family Yersiniaceae; genus Yersinia; species Yersinia sp. FDAARGOS_228. The sequence goes on along the minus strand of NZ_CP020409.2, from coordinate 2,539,522 downwards.
CAAACCAGCAGAACAAACCCCCTTGACCGCATTAGCGTTAGGCGAACTGGCAATACGTGCGGGGATCCCGGCGGGTGTTCTGCAAATCGTCACGGGCGATGCAAAAATCATTGGCGGCGAGTTGACGAAAAGCGATGTGGTCAGAAAACTCTCGTTCACCGGTTCAACGCCGATTGGGCGCTTGTTGATGGCACAATGCGCGCCAACGCTGAAACGTGTGTCGCTGGAACTGGGGGGTAACGCGCCATTTATCGTCTTTGATGATGCGGATATTGAAGCCGCAGTTGACGGTGCAGTGCAATCCAAGTTCCGCAATGCCGGTCAAACCTGTGTATGTACCAACCGTTTTCTGGTGCAGTCCGGTATCTACGACCGGTTTGCACAGCGCCTGGTGGAGCGTGTCAGAGGCTTGACCGTAGGTAACGGCGTTAATGAAGGTGTTCAGGTTGGCCCGCTGATTGACGAAGATGCGGTGGCTAAAGTCGAGAGCCACATTCAGGATGCAAAAAATAAAGGGGGGGAGATATTAGTAGGCGGCAATCGGCATGTCTCCGGTGGGCTGTTTGTTGAGCCAACGGTGATTGTCAACGTCACTCGTAACATGCTTATTGCGCGGGAAGAGACTTTCGGCCCGGTTGCGCCGCTGTTCCGTTTTGATACAGAAGAAGAGGCGGTGGCAATGGCCAATGACACTGAATTCGGTCTGGCGGCTTATTTCTTTACCGAAAACAGCAAAAGAATGTGGCGGGTCGCGGAGGCGCTGGAGTACGGCATGGTGGGTCATAACACCGGACTTATCTCCAACGAAGTCGCGCCATTTGGAGGAATGAAGCAGTCAGGGATCGGCAGAGAAGGCTCAAAATACGGTATCGACGAATACCTTGAGATCAAATATTTCTGCACATCGGTAGGGTGAGCACCGCGTTTTACTATTAAAACTCACACATGTTAATTCACCAGGAAAGAGGGAAAGTATTATGTCAAATGCTATGCAACCCTTTGAATTCAGAACAGTACCATCAATATTGGTGGAATGGTCAGGCGCACAACGCCTGGGCGAGATCCTGTCAGGCCGTTTTACCGCCCGTAAAGCACTGATCGTAACGGATGGAGGGCTGGTCAAAGCAGGCTTGTTGCGGCCTGTGGAAAAAAGTCTACGCGACTACGGTTTCGATGTGGTGGTTTTCGACCGGGTTATCGCTGACCCACCGGAAGCCATTGTCCTTGACGCCGCGCGTCTTGCACAGGATCAGCACATCGATATCGTGATTGGTCTTGGCGGCGGTTCTTCGCTAGATGTGGCAAAACTGGCGGCAATTCTGGCTCACTCAGAACAGGGGCTCAGCGGGTTGTACGGTATTGATAATGTTCAGGGCGAACGATTACCTCTGGTGCAGATCCCAACGACCGCGGGTACGGGATCGGAGGTGACCAATATTGCGATCCTTACTACAGGTGAAACAACCAAGATGGGTGTGGTTGCTCGCCAGCTCTATTGTGATTTGGTTTTACTGGATGCGGAATTAACCGTCGGATTACCTGCGACACACACCGCAGCAACGGGTATTGATGCGATGGTGCACGCAATTGAGTCATACACCAGTAAGCACAAAAAAAATCCGATATCCGATGCGTTGGCTCGAGAAGCATTACGCCTGATTTATAAACATCTGGTCACCGCCTGTCGTGATGGTTCGAACCGAGAGGCCCGCGAAGCCATTCTATTGGGCGCAACACTGGCCGGCCAGGCTTTCGCCAATTCGCCGGTCGCGGCGGTACATGCACTGGCCTATCCACTTGGCGGCCATTATCACATTCCCCACGGCCTCTCTAATGCACTGATGCTTGGAGCTGTATTGCGTTACAACGCTAAAGCTGCGGCACTGCTATATGCGGAACTGGCCGACGTACTCAATGTGGGCGGAGAAGGAGATGTACAGACGCGTTGCAACGCGTTTATTGATGCAATGATCAGCATCATGGATGAAAGCGGTGCGCCGAGACGTTTGCGCGACGTCGGGGTGAAAGAGGATACGCTGGCGTTGCTAGCCTCAGATGCGATGAAACAGACCCGTCTTCTGACCAATAATCCGGTCGAGGTAAAAGAGGCTGATGCTTTGGCGCTTTACCAGGAAGCTTTTTGATCGTCATCGCCAATACCCTACGAAGTGAAACGTGAAAGGATAGAATAAAATGACCGATATTCGCTTGTATATGTTTCAAACTGGCTCGCTGAAGTGCAAAGTCCACAATATCAAAATGAATCAAGGAGGTGGAGCGGATTATGAAATCCCTGTCCCGTTCTTCCTGCTCACCCATCCTGATGGTCACACGCTGATTGATGGCGGGAATGCTGTCGAAACCGCCACTGATCCCAAAGGGTATTGGGGCGGGATTACCGAGGTTTATTGGCCGGTAATGCGTGAAGATGAGGGCTGTGTAGCGCAGCTTAAAAAAATGGGGATCAATCCCGAAGATATCCGGTATGTCTTGCAGTCGCACTTGCATCTTGATCATACCGGTGCGATTGGCCGATTCCCCAATGCGACACACATCGTTCAGCGCCGTGAGTACGAGTATGCCTTTACTCCTGACTGGTTTGCTGCGGGAGGCTATATCAGAAACGACTTTGACCGGCCGGGTCTGAAATGGGCGTTTCTGGAAGGCGAAAACAATGATTTTTATGATATCTATGGCGACGGTACGCTGAAAACAGTATTTACACCCGGCCATTCGCCTGGGCATCAGTCAATACTGGTCACCTTGCCCAACTCAGGTCCGATGCTACTGACTATTGATGCAGCATACACTACGGATCACTGGGAAGAAAAAGCTCTGCCAGGATTTATGTCCTCAGCCGTTGAGACGGTGCGTTCGGTGCAGAAGATGCGCATGTTGGCTAGCCGCACAAGTGCGCAAGTGGTGACAGGCCATGACCCGGATGCCTGGCAAACGTTCAGGCACGCGCCTGAATACTACGATTGATGTGGTTGTTGTCACGCACAGTGAATATTGATCACCATCGCTGAATTAAGGGTGCTTTTCATTTTTGGAGTAGCACCTTTTTATTATTCGCTAACTTTCCAAACGTAAGGTCACTCTTACATTAATGATTTACGCGAGGCTCGATAAGGCCAACGGCTGCCGGAAGGTACGGCGAATTGCGCGCATGCTACTGGTGCAAGAGGGCCAGCCTGCCCTCCGGCCCGGCTGAGGTTGCTAACACCCGGTGGGTACAAAACGAAGATCAACCGAAAACAGATCCGATCTCATGTCAGCCGAACTTGAACACCCTGCTCTTTAACCTTCTCCTCTCCTTCTCGCCTAAAAATAAAATTAAATTTTTAATCACATTACTTGCATATAAATTCATAAAATGGCAATGTGAATACCATGATTCATCCGAATAAATCGTGATGAAAAATCACCAGTTATAATAAAATCAATAACTAATGGCTCATTTTATTTAAAATAATTCAGACAGGAGTTTAAGCATGAAAAAGTTACTATTGGCAACCCTGCTAAGTGGTATGGTTTTCAGCGCGACTGCCGCAGAAACTATTCGTTTTGCTGCCTCAGCCACCTATCCGCCATTTGAATCAATGGATGCCAATAACGAAATCGTCGGCTTCGATATGGACCTGGCAAAAGCGTTGTGTAAACAAATGGAGGCCAAATGTACCTTCACCAATCAGGCTTTTGATAGCCTCATCCCGGCGCTGAAATTCAAACGTTATGATGCCGTCATTTCCGGCATGGATATCACCCCTGAGCGTAGCAAGCAGGTCGCGTTCACCCAACCTTACTATGCAAACTCCGCCATTGTGATTGCACCAAAAGGTAAATTCAGTTCTTTTGCCGATCTGAAAGGCAAGAAAATCGGGATGGAAAATGGCACCACTCATCAGAAGTATTTGCAGGACAAACATCCTGAAATTCAGACCGTGGCTTATGACAGCTACCAGAATGCCATCATTGACCTGAAAAATGGCCGTATTGATGGGGTGTTTGGTGATACTGCGGTAGTGAATGAGTGGCTGAAAACCAACCCGAACCTGGCATCAGTTGGCGAACATGTGACCGACCCACAATACTTTGGCACGGGCCTTGGTATTGCGGTACGCCCGGATAACACTGCATTGTTGGAGAAATTGAATAAAGCCATTGATGCCGTTAAAGCTGACGGAACATATAAAGCTATCAATGATAAGTGGTTCCCAAACTGATTTAATAACTCCCCCAAAGTCATTGGAGTTGTAGGTAGGCGGCAAGCGAACGCATCCCGATGAGCTTACTCAAGTAAGTGATTCGGGTAAGTGAACGCAGCCAACAACCCTACAGCTTCAAGGACGCAGGGTAAGCAATATGAGGACTTCGTAATGAGCAGTATGCGGAAACATATCAAACAACTGCACCCGCTCAATACGGTAATCGGCTAACAGGCTGATATCTTTTGCCATTGTCTGCGCATTACAGCTTGAATAGAGTATGAATTCAGGCGCCATCTGAGCAAGATAGTCACACAGTTCAGCACCAATACCGCGCCGTGGTGGGTTAACCAAGACCAACTGCGGCACTTGCGTTTCTGCGGTGGCGAAACAGGTAGAATCCAGTGCGGCAAAACTGACATTCTGTAACCCTAACTGCTGGGCCGATTGGCGTGCGCAGGCAATAGCTTCCGCGCTGATTTCGATACCGGTGAGTTGCGTCTCGGCGCTGGCACAATGCAAACCAAAACCGCCGACGCCGCAGAACAGATCCCACATACTGCTGATACCTAACTGCCGCACCCATTGCCGTGCCGTGGCATACAGTGAAGCGGCAACCTGAGGATTGGTCTGGAAAAAACTTTGTGGGCGGATAAACAGCGGCACCTGATTAAACAGTTCGGGCAGCGCCTGCTGTTCAGTCAACGGGACTTCTTGTTCCCCTTCTAAGATTGCCATATGCACTGGCTGAATATTAGCCGAGATAACAGCCAGTTGAGGCAATTGCTGCTGTAACCACGGCAGAGCTGCGCGTAATTGCGCCAGCTTGGTTTCAGAACGCAACACAAAGCGCAGCATTAACTCACCGCTATACGTACTTTCGGTCAATAACAGGAATTTAAGCTCGCCGCGTTTGCGTGCGACGTTATAGGGTGTGAGACCGGCACGGCCAATAAATGTTTTCAACACGGCAAAAACTGGCGCAAAACTGGCCGGATAGAGTGGGCAATCACATAAATCGACCGGGGTACCGTCACGATGCAACATCCCCAATAGTGGCCGCTCGACGCTGCCACTGACCACCATTTTCGCTTTATTACGAAAAGCGTTTTCACGCCCGGAAACCGGGGCTAGCCACTGAGCCACAGCGTGACTGGCTAACAGACTTTCCAGATGATGTTGTTTGTCAGCCAGTTGTTGTGGATAGGGTTTATCCAGCCACTGGCAGGAACGGCAACTACCCGCCGTATACTGTGCGCAATGCATTAATATTGACCGTTATAATCTGAGAAGTTAAATAATTTGCAGCCGAAGCTGTTGATGGGCGAATTGTAGCATTGTGCAACACTAAACACTCATTTTGACTGAGCGAAATAGCGGTGCCAGGGGCAAAATAGCAAACCGATAATCACCACATCCGGGATTTTCTGTAACAGCAGGCTATGTAGAATTTCGCTGCCGGTATCACCCTCAACCCGAAAAACATCTAAATACAACCAGTCCAGTGACACCATTAGCAAATAAATAATAGTGATAATCTGACACACCAGATAGCACCAACGCGCCCAGTTTTTGCGATAACATACCGCAACGCCACAGACAATTTCTAACAGCAACAGCACCACACTGGCGAAGAAGATCGAGCCAAAATCCCAGCTTTGTAGGCTTTCACTGATAAATTCGCCGACGCCCCTCCACCCCAGAGTAGCAACCAATAGCAATACACCGAGGATACGGGTAGCAATAATGGTAATACCGGCGATGAGAACCGGTACTGGCGTTGTTGCAGAAGATAAAAATGCAGAGGATGAAAATGCTAAAGATGAAAATAGTTTTCTCATGTTGCCCTATCTGCCCTCGGTCCGGTTGCTGCAACCTAATGTTATCTCTGACAATAACGCCGCTGGTCAGCGGCGTTAAAGAAAGGTGAAGCCTAACAGTTTTAATGGCTATCAGCTACGGGCAGCTTTTCGTAATTCACGTAACCGCTGCTTTTCCGAACGGGACATAAACCACCACGCGATTAAACCGATTATCCCAACCACCAGCAAGATAAGTGTGGCAAGGGCATTAATCTCTGGGTTAACCCCCATCCGCACACTAGAAAAGACCAGCATCGGCAACGTCGTCGCCCCAGGACCGGCAACAAAGCTGGCAATCACTAAATCGTCCAGCGATAAAGTAAAGGCCAATAACCAACCGGAGATTAATGCCGGTGCGATCATCGGCACGGTAATCACGAAAAACACTTTCAGCGGTGTGGCTCCCAAATCCATGGCGGCTTCTTCAATAGAACGGTCCAACTCACGCAGGCGAGAACTTATCACTACCGTCACATAAGCGGTACAGAAGGTGACGTGCGCCAGCCAGATGGTGAACATGCCACGCTCTGCTGGCCAACCGATAGCATGCCCCATAGCAACAAACAGCAGCAGCAATGATAAACCGGTAATCACATCAGGCATCACCAGCGGCGCTGTCAGCATAAAAGCAAAACCGGTTGAACCGCGAAAACGGCCAAAACGCACCATGACCACGGCGGCTATCGTCCCCAGAACCACCGCCATCGTGGCGGAAGCAGCGGCAATAGTCAGACTCAGGCCAACAGCAGATATCATCGCTGAATCATTAAATAGCTCGGTATACCAACGAGTTGACCACCCAGCCCATACGGTTACCAGTTTAGAACTGTTAAATGAGTAGATAACCAACATCAACATCGGCGCATACAAGAAGGTATAACCGACGACAAGGATCACCCGACGCCAGACCGACCGCACTTCCGGTAGGTTATTCATACCGAGCCTCCTATCTCTTTATTCTGATGCTTGTGGAACCAGAGTATGGGTACAATCAGTAGCACTAACATCACCGTCGCAACCGCCGAGGCAACCGGCCAATCGCGATTGTTAAAGAACTCTTGCCACAAAATACGGCCAATCATAATGCTGTCCGGCCCGCCGAGTAGTTCAGGGATAACAAACTCACCCACTGCGGGGATAAACACCAACATGGAGCCGGCAACAATGCCACCCTTGGTCAGTGGCACAATGACACTGATAAAAGTCTTAAATGGTTTTGCCCCCAGATCCAGCGCCGCTTCCACCAACGAATAATCCAGTCGGGTCAGCGCAGTATAGATTGGCAGTACCATGAATGGCAGATAGGAATAGACCACACCAATGTATACCGCCAGATTGGTGTGCAGAATAATCAGCGGTTGATCAATAATCCCGGTCCACATCAGGAAATTATTCAAGATCCCGTTGTTTTTCAGAATACCCATCCAGGCATAAACCCGAATAAGGAATGAGGTCCATGACGGCAAAATCACCAACAGCAATAAGATATTACGAGTGGATGATTTACTGTGTGCAATCGCCCAGGCCAATGGATAGCCAATAATCAAACAGCATAGCGTTGACACAGCAGCCACTTGCAGTGATTGCAGGTAAGCATCTATATACAGCGGATCATCGAGCAGTTGCAGATAGTTACCAAGATTGAGCGAGATATCCAACTTGCCATCCAGCCAGGTAACCAGATCGCTATAAGGGGGTACGGCGCGTGCCATCTCGGCCAAACTGATTTTGAACACAATCAAGAACGGCAACATAAACAACAGGAAAAGCCACAAATAAGGCATGGCAATGACCAGTTTACGGCCATGTGACATCTGAAAGCGTTGTATCAGTGCCTTAACCGGCCCGATAGCGCGGGTCGGCGGCTCTGCTGCTCCACGGGTGGATTCTGGTATCACGATATTAACTCCCCAAGGCTCTTAATTACCCAAAACCACGCAGCTATCAGCATCCCAACACAGTTGCACTTCATCGCCCCACGTCGGCATCCCTTTACGGTAGCGATGACCATTTTGTAGCTGCGCACTCAGCATCTGCCCGCTGTGTAACTTCACATGATAAATGGATAAATCCCCCAGATAAGCAATGTGTACCACTTCACCGACCGCAAAGTTACAGCCATCTTCTGGCACCTGTTCACACAACATCACTTTTTCCGGGCGCAGAGCAACAAATACCGGGACACCGTCTACCACGGAGGCATCAGAATCCACTTTCAATGGATGGCGCAATCCAGGGCTGTCGATCACCAGCGCATCATCTAAACGCTCTTTTAGCACCCCTTCAAATACATTCACCGAGCCGATAAATTCAGCGCTGAATCTACTGTTCGGGTGTTCATAAATCTCTTCCGGCTCGCCAATTTGCACAAACTTGCCACGGTTCATAATGGCAATGCGCCCGGCCATCGTCATGGCTTCTTCCTGGTCATGGGTAACCATCACGCAGGTCGCGCCCACCCGCTCCAGAATATCGACCACTTCCAGTTGCATCCGATCACGCAGTTTTTTATCCAGCGCCCCCATAGGCTCATCTAACAGCAGCAGTTTTGGTCGTTTAGCCAAGCTACGGGCCAGAGCCACGCGCTGACGCTGCCCGCCAGAGAGTTGGTGTGGCTTGCGCTTAGCAAACTCTTGCATATGCACCAATGTCAGCATCTCTGCAACGCGACTTTTGATTTCATCAGCAGGTAACTTGTCTTGCTTCAAGCCAAACGCGATGTTTTGCTCAACTGTCATGTGCGGAAATAATGCATAAGACTGGAACATCATGTTGATCGGGCGCTGATAAGGCGGCACATGAGACAAGTCCTGACCATCGAGGACTATCTGCCCGTGAGTCGGCTGCTCAAAACCGGCCAGCATACGCAACAAGGTGGATTTACCACAGCCTGAAGCCCCTAACAGCGCAAAAATCTCACCTTTGTAGATAGTCAGATTGACGTCATCTACAGCGGCCTGACCATCAAATGACTTGGTTAAGTTGCGGATCTCCAGCAAGGGTGTAAACACCTTCTGGGATTTTTGCTGCGGGCGGGGAATTACATCATTCACTCAGCGTGCTCTCCGTAAAAGCAGAACAGGCCGCATTTAAACTGCGGCACAATAAAAAACAGGAACAGGAAGATAACCTCCCTGCCCCTACCCTTGTTCATTTTACTTTCCATCAATGTGCTATCAGCCACGCGCTGAGCGCAAGCGACTAACCCACGCTAATGGTTTATTTACCACTTTTCACTTTTGTCCAAGCCCGGGTGATCACGCGATCAATTTTCGGGTCTTGTACTTTCAGCGTGAACATTTTGGCGCGCACGTCAGCAGGCGGGTAAATACCTGGATTATCACGTACCGCTTCGTTCACCAATGGTGTAGCTGCTTTGTTGGCATTGGCATAGAACACGTGGTTACTGATGTTGGCGATCACATCAGGTCGCATCAGGTAATTTAGAAATTGATAGGCTTCATCCTGATTTTTGGCATCAGATGGCATTGCAAACACATCAAAGAACGCTAATGCGCCTTCCTTCGGAATGCTATAAGCCACATTCACGCCATTTTTCGCCTCTTTAGCCCGATTAGATGCCTGCATGATGTCACCGGCCCAACCGACAGCAACACAGATATCACCATTCGCCAAATCATTAATATATTGTGATGAGTGGAAATAACGGATGTTCGGCCGCAATTTCAGCAATAATTCAGTGGCGGGACCGGTGTAATCAGTCGCCTGAAGACTATTTGGATCTTTACCCAAGTAATTGAGCACAGTTGCAAAAATCTCGGCTGGGGCATCCAGGAATGAGACACCACAACTTTTCAACTTCTCAAGATTTTCAGGTTTCAGCACCAGATCCCAACTGTTCACTGGCGCATCTTTACCCAGTGCAGCTTTCACTTTCTCAACGTTATAGCCGATACCTGTTGTCGCCCACAGATAAGGAATAGCATATTTATTTTCTGGGTCGTGCTTGCCGACCAGCGCCAACAATTCGGGATCGAGGTTTTTGTAATTAGGTAATTTACTTTTATCCAGCGGCTTAAAGACGCCTGCGGATAATTGGCGCTCAAGGAAACTGGCTGACGGCACCACCAAATCAAATCCAGTGCTCCCTGCCATCAACTTACCTTCCAACACCTCGTTGGAGTCAAACACATCATAGACAACCTTAATGCCGGTTTCCTTTTGGAAATTAGCCAGCGTATCGGGGGCGATATAATCGGACCAGTTGTAAACATGCAGTGTTTTTTCCTCAGCAGATGCTGAGACGGACGCAGCCATTAACAGGCCAGCAGCAACACCCGATAACCACTTTTTACGTTGGGTGAACATCCGTAACTCCTCCAGAATAGGGGGTGAGATAGTGCGCTAAATTTGTATCCAAGGGGATACAACACCTTTGCCCTGCTAAGTGCTATTGCCACCAGCACCAGATGCATGACTATGCACGGTGAGTGATTATTAACCTAACAAGAATAATCACTGTTTATACGGCGGAATATTATGCTCCTGGCAGAAACAGCAGCATAACCGCACTTGGCAATCCACACCAGACTCTAGGGTAAAAAACGCCTTTTATCGATTTTTTATGCACATTCTATCTATGTAATGCGCCATTAACGGCATAAACGGCGATAAATATCTGGCAAAGTAGGGTAAAAAGCAGAATATCTTATGGTTTACAGAGGAAATAGCAGTGTGCTCCCCATAACAGCAGCACACTTATTAATGAAGGGGGTATTAGTGGATGACCGGATAAGCGGTCGCTATCTGCGGTGATTCATCGTCATCACCCGTGCCAATAAACAATAAGTCATTGGCGCGTGCTTCCAGAATAATCATCGAAATCTGCTCTTCGCACTGCTGCATAAAGTAGCCAAACTGAGCAAATGTTACGCCGACTTCTACCGTCAATGACTGGCAAACAATCAATTTTGGCAGATTATCATCCTGAATATCGATAAAGGCTTTAACTGTCAGCGAGCTGGCATTTATTTGGCTCAGATCCGCCACTAATGGGATCAAAGCCGTCGGCCTGACTTCAGCCAACGCCGAGAACAAAATGATATTATCAACCAAATCAACTTTGGCATCAAACACGCCTTCAAAGTTCTGCATATGCGGCAAATGCAGCGCCTGACAGGAGTCGCACTCAAAAAATGAGATACCGAGTTGATCCAGCCAACGCCGTAATAGGGCTAAATCCGGGACGATGAGTGAATCCATAACAACCTACCTCACGATTCTCATAAGACGAAAAGTGGCATAGCTTACGGAATATTGACCGACAGCGCTATGATCAATACCGACAAATTTAATGCCCCTATACTGACTCAGTAATTGCCCTAATCGGGTTTGTTATCCTTTTTTGCCTGTTCAGCCTCGGATTCTTTCTTGGATTGTGGTCTTGATATTCTGTCGGCGCTGCCTAAGAGCGGGCCAAAACCACTCGCGACGCGCCAAACAATACACGCAGCAGCGGGGAGCATCAGCCCAATTCCGACAAAAATCATAATAATGGCGACAATCGGTGCCCCCATTGAATCCGGTAATGACAGATAGCCATTAATACTTAGGTAGGCAACAACCAGTAATAGCATCCCCAGCACTTCTGAAACAATCACAATGCGGGGCATATCTCCTAACGAGCGCATCTTTACCTCCGATAGGCTCTGCACAAGCGTTTACTTAGTGTATTGAATCCTCACAACTTGTAACAGTCCCGATAAGCAAATAGGTACCATTAATCAAACTAACAGGCAAATCCTGCTTTTTTTTCACTGCGCCAGAGGGCATAGTAGACCCCAGTGAGAGTGAGTAATGCGCAGAAGTCATTTAACAGTTGAATACATAGAGAGCTGTTGGCGAAGTGATTACACCCGGTTGAAAAATGACGGGGATAGCTCAATTTAATCAAGGAGTTTTACATGTTTGCTGTGATTTTCGGGCGTCCTGGATGTCCTTACTGTGTCCGTGCCAAAGAACTGGCAGAAAAACTGGAAACTGAACGCGACGATTTTAAATTCCGTTACATCGATATTCACGCGGAAGGTATCACCAAAGCTGATTTGGAAAAAACAGTCGGCAAGCCGGTAGAGACCGTGCCACAAATCTTCATTGATGAGAAACACATTGGCGGCTGCACAGATTTTGAAGCATACGCTAAAGAAAATCTGAGCCTGTTCCAGTAATCTGGTTGACAGCAACAGAGAGTTTCTCAGCCCGTATGATTTAGGCTTTATCCGAAAAGGGTGTTTGACACCCTTTTTTTATTGCCAGTGCTCAAGTGCAACACCGTAAAAACAGACCCAACAAACCGGACTAAGCGGCTCATTAACCACATATAATACCTTCCAACGCGGGTAATAAAGCATATCCCTCTTCCGATACCAAACTTCCTGCTTACTACTGGCTGTCTCGCAGCAGACCGATTAGAATAACCCCGCTATCGCCCACATATATAGCCTGTTTGGCGATAAATATTCTGAGTTTAAAGCAATGCCTCCTTCTGCCTTTAAACCAAGAGCCTGTACATCGTGGATCATCCGAGCTAAATAGAAAGTCATAATAGTGAATATAAACGTCGCAAATTTGTTAAACGGCAATTACATCTTGTTGTTGTTCGTGGTTTTAGCCTTGGGATTGTGCCTGGGTAAACTGCGACTTGGTCCTATTCAATTAGGTAACGCTATTGGTGTGTTGGTGGTATCACTGTTGCTTGGGCAACAGCATTTTACTATCAATACCGAAGCGCTGAATTTGGGCTTTATGCTCTTTATTTTTTGTGTCGGTGTCGAAGCCGGACCAAACTTTTTCTCTATCTTCTTCCGTGACGGCAAAAACTATCTGATGCTCGCGCTGGTCATGGTAAGTAGTGCAATGATTTTGGCTTTGGGGCTAGGTAAATTATTTGGCTGGGATATTGGCCTGACTGCCGGGATGTTGGCCGGTTCAATGACATCCACACCGGTTTTGGTGGGTGCAGGTGATACGTTACGCCACACTATCGCCAATAATCCGGCATTGCAGCACGCGCAGGATAATCTAAGCCTCGGTTACGCCCTGACCTATCTTATCGGGCTGGTGAGCCTGATTCTGGGCGCTCGCTATTTGCCCAAACTCCAACATCAGGACTTGCCAACCAGTGCTCAGCAAATTGCCCGTGAGCGCGGTTTGGATACTGATAGCCAGCGCAAGGTCTATTTACCGGTGATCCGCGCCTATCGGGTTGGCCCAGAATTGGTGGCATGGGCGGATGGTAAAAATTTACGTGAATTAGGCATTTACCGCCAAACAGGTTGCTATATTGAGCGAATTCGTCGCAATGGTATTTTAGCGAATCCAGATGGCGATGCAGTACTGCAAGTGGGGGACGAGATCTCACTGGTCGGTTACCCCGACGCCCACTCCCGCCTTGACCCCAGTTTTCGTAACGGTAAAGAAGTTTTCGACCGTGACCTACTGGATATGCGCATTGTTACCGAAGAAATCGTGGTTAAAAATAGCAGTGCCGTCGGCAAACGACTCAGCCATTTAAAATTGACCGACCATGGTTGCTTCCTAAACCGGGTGATCCGCAGCCAAATTGAAATGCCCATTGATGACAACGTGGTATTGAATAAAGGCGACGTGCTGCAAGTCAGCGGTGATGCGCGGCGAGTCAAAAGCGTGGCAGAAAAGATAGGCTTTATCTCCATTCACAGCCAGGTCACCGACCTGTTGGCGTTCTGTGCCTTCTTTATTTTAGGATTGATGATTGGTTTAATTACCTTCCAATTCAGTAATTTTAGTTTCGGTATTGGTAACGCTGCCGGCCTGTTAATGGCAGGTATCATGCTCGGATTTTTACGTGCCAACCACCCTACTTTTGGCTATATCCCGCAAGGTGCGCTGAATATGGTGAAAGAGTTTGGTTTAATGGTCTTTATGGCAGGAGTGGGGCTAAGTGCCGGTGGCGGTATTAATAGCAGCTTGGGCGCGGTCGGCGGGCAGATGTTGATTTCCGGCCTGATAGTTAGCCTGGTACCGGTTGTTATCTGTTTTCTCTTTGGTGCTTATGTATTGCGCATGAACCGGGCTCTGCTTTTTGGTGCCATTATGGGTGCCCGAACTTGCGCACCGGCCATGGACATCATCAGCGATACTGCCCGCAGTAACATCCCGGCACTAGGATACGCAGGGACTTATGCCATCGCCAACGTACTATTAACATTGGCAGGCTCGTTGATCGTTATTGTTTGGCCGGGAGTATTAGGCTAGTACACTAAAAAAGCCGTTGCGGAAAAAGCTAAACATTATTTTATACTTTTTTTATTTTCCCAGAACTTTCTTGCTGGACTGGGGTCTGATTTAATGCCACTGCTTTTCTTTGATGTCCCCATATTGAGGAGCCCGATAGTCCCGCCTTCTTAGGTTCAAGACTAATCGGGTTTTTTCTTGCCTGAAATTTGAGTTCTGCTTATTTCTGATCCCATCTATATGGCGCTATCTGCCCCTTAAGGCTTTCTTAAGACAGTAATATTACAGTATTAACATTCCCCATTTCAGCTTCAGGTTACGTCGTGAAGACCAGCAAACCCACCTCCCAAGCCGATGTCACTCCAGTGACATTAAATAATGCCTCAACAGCATGGATAATTAAGACAAACTCCCTTTACTCGTTGCCGTTATCCTTCTATTTTTGGCAGGTTTTGGGGTTGGTACTCAGTGGATCACTATTTCTGTGGTTATCGAGCAACGAACAACTTGATTGGTTTATCAGTAATTACTGGTTTGATCCCGTCGGGCAAAACTTTCCATGGGAAAACAACTACTGGCTGGACTTACTCAATCACCGGTTGTTGAAAATAGCCATTATCAGTACTGCCGTGGTGGCATTGCTATGGGGCATTTATCGCCGTAACGGGCGCTTGATAACAACCATGTTGTTGTTTGGTATCGGTCCATTGGTAGTTGGTGTTCTAAAGGCCTTCAGCGCGCACTCCTGCCCTTGGGATCTGGTGGAGTATGGCGGTAAAGCTATCAGCTATGTGCTGATGGGCACAACGCCGGTCGGTGCAGGCCCAGGCCATTGTTTCCCTGGTGGTCATGCGTCCAGCGGTTTTGCCGTAATGGCGCTATTTTTCCTGTTCTACCCCGAGCAACCACGGCTGGCAATGCTGTGTTGGTTACTCGGTATTGGTCTTGGCATGTTGATGGGGTTTGGTCAAATTATGCGCGGGGCACATTTTCTTACTCATAACCTGTGGGCGGGTTGGTGGGTATGGCTGAGTCAGTTGACTCTGTTCTGGATGATTAGCGGTTTTTGCCGCCGCGATAAAGGTACCGAATAATGGAACAAATGAACTATTTTTTCTTTTCCATGATAAATGCGACGCCAGCATCATCGCCATGGATGATTTCTTTTGCGACGTTCATCGCACGTGACCTGATCATGATCATCCCTGTGTTACTCGTGGGGCTGTGGTTATGGGGGTCGCAAGATAGCATCAATTTGCAGCGAACTGTAGTAACCAAGGCTGCGATGGCACTTGCTTTCTCTATGCTTTCAGCGACGTGTATCGGAATACTTATCCCGCACGATCGTCCTTTTGTCGTCGGTTTTGGCTATAACTTTATGCCTCATGCGCCAGACAGTTCTTTCCCGAGTGATCACGGCACTGCTATTTTCACCTTTGCCTTAGCGTTTGTTTTTTGGCACAAACGTTGGTCTGCCGTCAGCATGATGATTGTCGCCACTGCCATTGCATGGTCACGTATTTATCTGGGTGTTCACTGGCCATTAGATATGGTGGGAGCCTTCTTATTAGGGATTGTCGGTTGCCTATTCGCACAGCTAGTATGGAATTTGTTCGGTGACGCTATCGCAAGCGGTATGACACGCCTCTATCATATTAGTTTTGCCATGCCGATCAGCCGAGGATGGGTTAGAAGCTAGCCTGGTTACGTTATAAATTTCACATTGCCGGTTGGTCTAAAAAATCGGCAATCTCTATCGCCCTCTACCACGTCATGAAATAATCCTTTAAAATCAATTAACAATAAAAAATAGCGTGTTTTATTTGTTCATTTAAACATCTTTCATGTAAAAAAAATAACAAAATAAAATGTAAAACAGCTAAATATGTGAGAATTACCTTTGTTTTTCTCTTTAAATGTTACTATTATAACAGCAGTAGTCACTTATAGATGAACCAAAGGATAAAAATCATGACGATCAATTACGCTAATTACATTGACCATACCCTATTGGCAATGGATGCCACGGAAGCCCAAATTATCAAACTGTGTGAAGAAGCCAAACAGCATCATTTCTATGCTGTATGTGTTAATTCTGGATACGTTCCAGTAGCAGCTCAACAGTTGGCCGGTAGCCAGGTTAAGGTGTGCTCAGTCATTGGTTTTCCGCTGGGTGCAGGCCTGACTGAAACCAAAGCCTTTGAAGCTCAGGCAGCGATTAATGCTGGGGCGCAAGAGATTGATATGGTTATCAATGTTGGTTGGCTGAAAAGTGGAAAAATTGCAGAAGTTAAAGCCGATATTAAGGCCGTACGTGATAATTGCGCCGCTACACCGTTGAAGGTAATATTAGAAACCTGCCTGTTAAGCGATGCGCAAATCGTACAAGTTTGTGAAATGTGTCGTGAGCTTGACGTTGCCTTTGTGAAAACCTCAACAGGTTTCAGCACCGGTGGTGCTAAAGAAGAACATGTTAAATTGATGCGTGCTACGGTTGGCCCGGTAATGGGCGTTAAAGCATCGGGGGCAGTTCGTGATCAAAAGACAGCAGAAACCATGATCAAAGCAGGTGCAACACGCATTGGTACCAGCTCTGGTGTAACCATCGTTTCGGGCCAACAGGCCGTGGCATCAAGCTACTAACTAATTGTAAGTCTACTCATCGATTGTTTAGATACAAATCGACTGTCAGCCCGGCTACTGCCGGGCTTATTTATTGCAATACGTTGTATTATAAGAAACTATAGCGCAACGTATCGTTTTGATAATTGTTTGTCAGGAATAGCTTATGGAAACCCGCCGTGCAGAACGAATCAATAAACTTACTCAGGCCCTAAAGCGTTCCGACAAAATCCATCTCAAGGACGCGGCTAATCTGTTGCGAGTCTCTGAGATGACTATTCGCCGTGATCTTAGCGCCGAGCCGACTGCCGTGATTTTATTGGGTGGTTATGTGGTGATGGACCCTAGAAGCAATAGCGCCAATAACTATTTTGTTTCTGACCAGCAGGCCAAACAGGTGGAAGAAAAGCGCCGTATTGGTCAGTTAGCAGCACGCTTGATCGCCGAAAATGATACGGTTTTTTTTGACTGCGGCACCACAATTCCCTCTATTATCGACGAGATAGACGAAGAACTGGTCTTTACCGCCATTTGTTACTCTCTTAACACCTTCCTTTCCTTACAAGATAAGCCTAACTGTAAAGTGATCCTGTGCGGTGGTGAATTCAAACCCAATAACTATATTTTCACACCTATCAGCCAGCACAATGAACTGGACAATGCCTGCCCAAATAAAGCCTTTATCTCTGCGGCAGGTGTTTCTGTTGAGTATGGTGCAACCTGTTTCAACTTCGATGAGATTCTGTTAAAACATCGGGCTATTGCCAAATCCCAACAGAAAATTCTGGTGGTCGACCACAGCAAGTTCGGCAAAGTAAAACCTGCCAGTATTGGGGCGCTGACCCTGTTTGATGCATTAGTCACAGACCGCCAACCTGATGCTGAATTCAGCCAGTTCTTTTTACAGCATGGCATCAAAATCGACTGTTAGGCTTGATTACATAGCAAAAATCTTAACCCGGTAAATACCGGGTTGATAAATCTATACGTGAATTATCAGGCAGAAACTGAATTATATTTAATCAATATACAACAGCACCCAATAACCATATTTTTTTTATGGTTAAATCCCTTCTTGTCCATCTAACGTTTAAAACACAATTCCATTATTTAATTAACCTCCGATGGTAATTGGATTTAAGGTAAATTAATTTAACATTTGGTATTCATTTAACGCATATAAATAAAAAAATAGCGTTAATCTATTGTCAGACAAATTAGCGACGCTAAAAATTCATATGACAAATAAATGACATGGCACTAATAATCACGCACTGACTTATTCACTCTGCCTATGCCTACTGTCTGTTTTCTTCTTATTTACCTGTTTATATTCTCATCAAAACCAGAAACCATCATCACACTTCAATAAATTTAATTTCATTAAAAATCAATTTGTTACATTATTTTAATCGTTTTAAATTAATGATATTCATCAATAAATCAGTGAAAAAATCGATTTCCGCTAGATCCTTAAGCAGGGTTAAAATATATTGCACGCCAAGAAACAAGGAATAAAAAACTGTCTGTTTATTTATCGACCAGAAGGGGAAATCTACTTTTCATTATTTTTAGTGATAAATCATAAACATTCATATAACAATCAGTTTTAAATTCGTAACAAGTGATCGACGGCGAGTTTATTAAGCATTTGCGAGCATGATCACGGTAGTTTTCACTGCAAATCGCTATCTTGCCGCCAGCAAAAACTACTGTTCTCACAAGAACACCAAAAATATCCGATAACGCGAATTCATCTTCTTAATATCGGTTAAATTTTGCACTTAACAATTTAGGTATAAAGCACACTTACGACACCAAAGTAATAACCAGGGCACCAATTTTAAACGAATCGTTTTGACTGAATTTTTCACCTGATTATGTAACTCGATAATGCATAGCAGGTACCTAACTTTCGGCTCTTAATTTTAAATTAACGTGTTCACAATGGAGATCTTTATGGACACTACTCAAACGGGCACTATTGCCTCCCCGGGAAAAGTTTCATCAAGTACATGGCGTAAAAGTGACACCATGTGGATGTTAGGCCTGTACGGTACTGCAATCGGCGCAGGCGTATTGTTCCTGCCAATCAATGCTGGTATCGGCGGCCTGTTACCTCTTATTGTGATGGCTATCATTGCTTTCCCGATGACCTTCTTTGCTCACCGTGGTCTATGCCGTTTTGTACTGTCAGGCAAAAACCCAGGTGAAGACATCACCGAAGTGGTTGAAGAACACTTTGGTATTGGCGCAGGTAAGTTGATTACCCTGCTTTACTTCTTCGCTATCTACCCGATTTTGTTGGTATATAGTGTGGCGATCACCAATACCGTTGATAGTTTCATTACCCACCAGATGCATCTGCCATCACCACCGCGCGCCATTTTGTCCCTGATTCTGATCGTGGGCCTGATGACTATCGTGCGTTTTGGTGAGCACGCCATTGTAAAAGCGATGAGCATCTTGGTATTCCCGTTTGTTGCAGCATTGATGCTGTTGGCGGTGTACCTGATCCCTAACTGGACCGGTGCAATATTTGAACATGTATCAATGGACGGCAACGGTACTGGTAGCGGTCTGTGGATGACCATGTGGCTGGTTATTCCGGTCATGGTGTTCTCATTCAACCACTCCCCTATCATCTCGGCGTTTGCGGTATCAAAACGTGAAGAGTACGGCGTAGATGCAGAGAAAAAATGTTCACGCATTTTGGCTTTTGCTCACATCATGATGGTTGTCACCGTCATGTTCTTCGTTTTCAGTTGCGTACTGAGCCTGTCCCCAGCGGACCTGGCTGATGCGAAAAGCCAGAACATTTCTATTCTGTCTTACCTGGCTAACCACTTTAATACCCCAATAATTGCCTACATGGCTCCGGTTATTGCCTTTATCGCAATCACCAAGTCTTTCCTGGGGCACTACCTGGGCGCACGTGAAGGCTTTAATGGCATGATGATTAAGTCTCTGCGTAGCAAAGGCAAAACCATCAATCATGACAAACTGAACCGTATTACTGCACTGTTCATGCTGGTAACAACCTGGATCGTCGCAACCATGAACCCAAGCATTTTGGGTATGATTGAAACCTTAGGTGGCCCAATCATCGCGATGCTGTTGTTCCTGATGCCAATGTACGCAATCCATAAAGTTCCTGCGATGCGTAAGTACAGCGGCCATATCAGTAACGTATTCGTGGTTATCATGGGCCTGATTGCTATCTCTGCAATCTTGTTCAGTCTGTTCGGTAAATGATTCTGGGGCTGGCCAACTTCCCATGGCCAGCCAGTTATCATGACCTGCTGCTATAAATTGTTTCAAAAACCGGAGCTTCCGCTCCGGCTTCCTACCACGGCAATGTCATCATTTTAATAATTAGAACCTTTAAGGGGCGAATATATGGTCAGCGTTTTTGACATTTTCAAGATTGGTATTGGTCCTTCCAGCTCTCATACCGTCGGCCCGATGAA
The DNA here is from genome assembly GCF_002073315.2 of Yersinia sp. FDAARGOS_228. Classification (NCBI taxonomy): domain Bacteria; kingdom Pseudomonadati; phylum Pseudomonadota; class Gammaproteobacteria; order Enterobacterales; family Yersiniaceae; genus Yersinia; species Yersinia sp. FDAARGOS_228. Next base: position 2,519,125 of record NZ_CP020409.2, on the reverse strand, counting down.
GGCTGGCAAGCTGTTTATCGATGACCTCATCGAACTGGGGCATCTTTCTGCCGTCACCCGAATCACTGTTGATGTTTATGGCTCTTTGTCTCTTACTGGTAAAGGCCACCATACCGATATTGCTATTATTATGGGTTTGGCGGGGAATCTGCCCGATACCGTTGATATTGATGCAATCTCTGGTTTTATCCGCGATGTAGAGTTGCGGGAACGTCTGCTGTTGGCAAACGGCAGCCACGAAGTTGATTTTCCAGCCAATGGCGGGATGAACTTCCATAGCACTAACTTGCCATTGCACGAAAATGGCATGACCATCAGCGCTCATGCGGGTAATGACTGTATCTTCAGTAAAACGTATTACTCCATCGGCGGTGGTTTTATTGTCGATGAAGCCCACTTTGGCCAAGAAGATAGACAAGCGATTACTGTGCCTTACCCGTTCAATTCTGCACGAGACTTGCAAAAGCACTGTAAGGATACCGGTTTATCACTGTCCGGCTTAGTGATGCAAAATGAACTGGCATTACACAGCAAAGCTGAGATAAGTGCTCACTTTGCCGCAATATGGGGAGTGATGCGTGCTGGCATTGAACGCGGCATCAATACTGAAGGGTTATTGCCTGGCCCAATGAAAGTGCCGCGCCGCGCCGCAGCTTTGCGCCGAATGCTGGTGAGTACGGATAAAAATAACTCGGATCCAATGATGGTTGTCGATTGGATCAATATGTATGCATTAGCCGTCAATGAAGAAAACGCGGCGGGCGGGCGGGTTGTAACTGCCCCGACGAATGGTGCGTGTGGCATTATTCCGGCAGTCTTATCTTACTACGACAAATTCATTCGTCCGGTAAATGAGAACTCGTACAGTCGCTACTTCCTGGTCTCTGGTGTGATTGGGGCGCTGTATAAAATGAATGCGTCTATTTCCGGCGCTGAAGTGGGTTGTCAGGGCGAAGTGGGCGTTGCCTGTTCTATGGCCGCAGCCGGTCTGGCTGAGTTGATGGGCGGTAGCCCTGCTCAGGTATGCATTGCAGCAGAAATCGCGATGGAGCATAACCTGGGGCTGACCTGTGACCCAGTAGCCGGGCAAGTTCAAGTGCCATGTATTGAGCGCAACGCAATTTCTGCGGTACAAGCCGTTAACTCTGCGCGCATGGCGCTGCGCCGAACCAGCGAACCCAGTGTTTGTTTGGATAAAGTCATCGAAACGATGTTTGAGACCGGCAAAGATATGAACTCGAAATACCGCGAGACGTCCCGTGGTGGCCTGGCAATTAAGATCGTCGCCTGTAACTGATTTACCGCAGTCTATATGCTACGTATTCAGCTAAAAGGGCTACTTTTCAGTAGCCCTTTCTCTTATTAATCAATCATATTATTTAGCTTAGCCAAATACGCCACCAAACCATTGACTGAGTTTCATCATCACGAAATCCCAAATACGACTCAAGAAACCGCCCTCTTTTACTTCGTTTAATACCACCAGCGGGCGTTGGTCAATTGTCTTGCCATTAAGTTGAAATTCGATGGTTCCGACCACCTGATGTTTGGCAAGCGGAGCGCGCAGTTCTGCCTGATCCAATTTATAGCTGGCTTTAAGATCCTTCATTTTCCCTTTCGGGATAGTAATAGCCGCATCCTCTGCAACTCCAAGCTCTGCCTTACCAGTATCACCAAACCATACTTTCTGCGTCACGAAAGGATTGGTGGCTTTAATCGGCACGACGGTTTCATAAAAACGGAAGCCCCAACTCAGCAGTTTTTCACTTTCACTAAAGCGAACCCGATCACTAGGTGCGCCTAGCACCACCGAGATCAAACGCATTGGCCCTTCGGTTGCCGAGGCAACCAGATTGTGCCCTGCCCCCGAAGTAAAACCGGTCTTCATACCATCTACATTGAGATTAGTGTTCCATAACAGGCGGTTACGGTTAATTTGACGGATCTTATTAAAAGTGAATTCTTTCTCTTTGTGCAGCGCATATTCTTCTGGCACGTCACGGATCAATGCCTGACCTAATACCGCCATATCCCGCGCAGTGCTGTACTGCCCTGGCGCATCAAGGCCATGGACGGTCATAAAGTGAGTATTCGACAGACCCAAGGCTTTGGCATAATTGTTCATCAGGCCAACAAAACTGTCTTGGCTACCAGCCACATAATCGGCCAACGCAATACTGGCATCATTGCCTGACTGAATCACAATACCTTTATTCAAATCGGACAATTTTACCTGATCGCCCGGTTTCAAAAACATCAGTGAGGAGCCACGTAATGCCGGATTACCCGTAGCCCAGGCATCTTTCCCCACTGTCACTAAATCATCAGGGTGCACTTTCCCCGCTTTAATGGCCTGCCCAATCACATAACTGGACATAATCTTCGTCAAACTGGCCGGATCAAGGCGCTGGTCACTGTTCCCTTCTACCAACACTTTTCCACTGTTGTAATCCATCAACACATAGGCTTTGGCATCTACCGGTGGAGCCGCTGGGTCATCAGCCGCCTGCGCGGCGGGCAGCGCCAGAAGCAATAAACCGGCACTGAAAGTAAATTTCTTTATCTTAAAAGGGAGGATAAATTTCATCATGAGGTCGCCAGAGTATCCTTGCAAATAATTGGAAATAAGCGGTATTCCCAGAACCAACCACTGTCCAATTAGCGAAAAAATAACGTCTTTTCACTTAGACTGAAATAGTAGCTTAGTCATATTTCAGTCCCTTTTCTAAATTTATCCCATTGCTGGCCCAATTGGGCGTAGTTTTACGTTTTGTTTTGTAAAGAGCCTGTCTTTAACCAGTATCGATGGCTATACGGCTAACCATCTTCCTGTCTGAACATCCTTACACCTAAGCACCTAAACGTCTAAAAAACCATAAACATATTCCAAAAGGTAATATAGGCGGGTTATTTGTTCTTTTTAATGCTTAAGCTGCTAGCGCTATTATCCAGCCCATCAGTTGTTAAATAAATAATGCAGGAGGATGCAATGGCTATCCCACGCTCGGTACTTGACCTTATCGGCCACACCCCGCTGTTGGAGCTGACCCGTTTTGATACCGGCCCATGCCAACTGTTTGTAAAGTTGGAAAATCAAAACCCCGGTGGATCGATTAAAGATCGTGTGGCGATCTCAATGATTGAGCACGCTGAAAAAGAGGGTTTACTGCAACCCGGCGGAACCATCATTGAAGCCACCGCTGGCAATACCGGCCTTGGGTTAGCGTTGGTGGCGGCGTTAAAAGGTTACAAACTGCTCTTAGTGGTACCGGACAAAATGAGCCAGGAGAAAATTTTCCACCTGCGGGCATTGGGCGCACAAGTGCTACTGACCCGCTCGGATGTGGGCAAAGGGCATCCAGCTTATTATCAAGACTATGCTCTGCGCCTGGCGCAGGAAACGCCAGGTTCATTCTATATTGATCAATTCAATAATCCGGCAAACCCCGCGACACACCGGACATCAACCGGCCCGGAGCTGTGGCAACAGATGGATGGACAGGTCGATGCCATCGTAGTGGGTGTCGGTTCCAGCGGCACCCTGAGCGGCCTGAGCCAATATTTTGCTGAGGTTTCACCCACCACCGAGTTCGTACTGGCCGATCCCGCGGGATCCATTCTGGCAGATTACGTCGACAGTGCGCAGATTGGCGATGCCGGTAGCTGGCTGGTCGAAGGGATTGGTGAGGATTTTATCCCGCCGCTGAGCAACTTCTCTCAGGTAAAAAAATCTTATCGCATCGATGATGCTGAAGCCTTCAGCACCGCACGCGCGCTATTACGGGAAGAAGGGGTACTGGCAGGGTCATCTACCGGCACCCTACTGGCCGCAGCATTACGTTATTGCCGCGAGCAAACCACACCAAAGCGGGTGGTCACCTTTGTCTGCGATAGCGGCAACAAATACCTGTCCAAAATGTTCAACGATTACTGGCTCATGGAACAAGGTTTGCTGAGCAAGCCACAGCATGGCGATTTGCGCGATTTCATCACTTATCGTCATGAGGATGGCGCAACAATTTCTGTTTCACCGCAGGACACGCTGGCTGTCGCTCACGCCCGGATGCGCCTGTATGACATCTCACAGCTACCGGTGTTAGACGGCGAAAAGGTGGTCGGGTTAATCGATGAATGGGACTTGCTGAACACCGTACAAGCGGATGCCAGTCATTTCAAATTACCGGCCAGTGCCGCCATGACCCATCAAGTTAACACATTACAAAAAGAGGCTGATTACCGCTCTCTGCTGGCTACATTCAATGATGGTCATGTGGCGGTGGTGCTGGATGGAGAACGTTTCCTCGGCCTGATTACTCGCACCGATGTCCTGAATACCTGGCGTCAAAAACTGGCTTAATCTTCTCTTATTAAGGATTTTTATTATGGCAAAGTTCGATACCCTAACCGTTCATGCCGGTTATACCCCTGATAGCACCGGTGCTGTGATGCCAGCCATTTATGCAACATCCACCTTTGCACAACCCGCGCCCGGCGAACATACCGGGTATGAATATTCACGCAGCGGTAACCCGACACGTACTGCGTTGGAAAAGGCGATTGCAGAACTGGAAGGCGGTAGCCGGGGTTACGCCTTCGCCTCTGGTCTGGCGGCCTGTTCAACTGTGCTTGAGCTGCTGGATCAGGGTAGCCATATCATTGCGGTGGATGATTTATATGGCGGAACCTATCGCCTGCTGGAAAAAGTTCGTAGCCGAACGGCTGGTTTGCGGGTGACTTATGTTTCCCCTGCTGATACCGAGGCATTAGAACACGCTATATTGCCAGAAACCAAAATGATCTGGGTTGAGACACCGACCAATCCATTGCTGAAACTGGCCGACCTGGCGGCCATTGCGGCGATTGCCAAAAAGCATCAACTTATCAGTGTGGCAGATAATACTTTTGCCTCACCCTATATCCAGCGCCCGCTGGAACTGGGTTTTGATATTGTGGTGCATTCAGCCACCAAATACCTTAATGGCCATTCTGATGTGGTCGCTGGCGTCGCGGCGGTGGGCAATAACCCCGAACTGGCAGAACAGCTAGGCTTTCTGCACAATGCGGTGGGCGGAATTTTGGATCCTTTCAGCAGCTTCCTGACGTTACGCGGACTGCGCACCTTGGCTTTGCGCATGGCGCGACATAATCACAGTGCTCAGCGGATCGCCGAGTGGCTCGAAGGGCAACCACACGTTGAAAATGTCTATTACCCAGGGCTGAAAAGCCACCCACAACATGATCTGGCATCACGGCAGATGGCGGGTTTCGGCGGCATGATTTCTGTGCGATTGAAAGGGGATGATGAATACGCCCGTGCGGTAATCAAACGCTCACATCTGTTTACGCTGGCCGAAAGTTTGGGTGGGGTAGAAAGTTTAATCAGCCAACCTTACAGCATGACTCATGCCTCCATCCCCTTAGAAATCCGTTTGAAACACGGTATTACACCACAGTTACTGCGTTTATCCGTGGGCATTGAGGATACCGAGGATCTGATTGCGGACTTGGATCAAGCAATAAACGGCTAATCCCCTGCTGGCTTGAAGTTGCCGCGTTGGTAGCGGCAACTTCAATTATTTTGGCTATCGCGTCAAACCCAAGTGGTGATAAATTTTAGCGCCGGTGAGCCAGCGATCTAACCCACCTATCGCCCAGGCTTTGTACGCCCTGAACCAAAATAACCAATATGATTAATGTGGCCACCATCACTTCATTATTAAAGCGTTGATAACCGTAGCGAATAGCTAAATCACCTAACCCACCGCCACCAATAACACCCGCCATTGATGAGAACCCCACTAGCATCACGACAGTTAAGGTAATTCCGGCCAATAAAGCGGGGAGCGCCTCCGGTAGCAAAACCTTTTGAATCACATGGCGAGCCGAGCCTCCCATCGATAAAATTGCCTCAATCCGCCCTTTATCCACTTCATCTAAGGCTGCCTCTACCACTCGGGCAAAAAACGGAATTGCACCCAACGTGATGGGTACAATAGCAGCCGTGCTACCTAATGTGGTGCCGATAATCCAGCGGGTAATTGGAATCAATGCAATCAGCAACACCACAAAGGGCATTGAGCGCCCCAGATTAACAATGGCACCTATTAAAGTATTCAAGCGCGGGGCAGGCAAAATCCCATTGGGGCGCGAAATAAATAATAAAACACCGAGTGGTAAGCCAATCAGCACGGTGAAAAAGGTGGCAATCACCACCATATAAATGGTTTCACCGGTTGCATTGGTGACCAGTGCCAACAGATCCTGCCAACTCATGCCGCTGTTCATATCAGTTCTGCCCTCACGCCACGCTCATTAAGAAATTGTAAGACCTCAGCTAAATTCAACCCGCCATCTGGGTGGCTGAAATCAACCTGCAAGCGCCCAACCCGCTGACCACCAATCGATTCCACCCCACCGCCAAGTAGGGTTACTCCCACCGCATGTTGCTGCGCCAACTCACTGAGCACGGGGGACGCCGATAAGGTATCGAAAAAGGTTAACTCCGCCACTGGCGCACCAGACAACGACGCCGGGCCACGGGCGGGCAATAACGAGCGCCCTAAGCGGGAATGTTTTGATGCCAGTAATTCAGCAATAGCGCCGGTTTCTACCACCCGCCCCCGCTCCAACAGTGCTGCACTATCACAGATGGATTTCACCACCTCCAACTCGTGAGTGATCAGTACGATGGTCAATCCAAGTTGGCGATTGATATCACTGAGCAATGCCAGGATCGATGCCGTGGTTTCAGGGTCCAGCGCGCTAGTCGCTTCATCAGATAACAGATATGACGGTTTGGCGGCCAGCGCTCGGGCAATTCCCACGCGCTGTTTTTGTCCGCCCGATAACTGCGAGGGGAAAGCATAAGCCTTGTCAATCAAACCAACCAAATCCAATAACTCGGCAACTCGTTGTTGGCGTTGTGGTTTGGGCATCCCAATAATTTCCAAGCCAACGGCGATGTTGTCCCATACATTACGCGAATGGAGTAAATGGAAATTTTGGAAAATCATGCCGATATTTTGCCGTTGCAGGCGTAACTCACGGTCAGATAGTGTGGTTAATTCCCGGCCATCCACTTGAATACGGCCCGAAGTGGGCCGTTCCAGTAGGTTTAGACAACGGATTAAGGTACTTTTACCCGCCCCGCTGCGGCCAATAATACCGAACACCGAGCCTGTCGGGATCTCAAGCGAGACATCCTCCAGGGCCACCATTGGCAGCCCTCCTTGCGGATAGGTTTTACTCAGGCGTTCGATGCTAATCATGATTTAACGCCTGCCACAGGGATAACTGAACCGGCGTATTTCTCAGTGATAAATTTTGCCACTTCGGGTGACTGCAAGTCTTTCGCCAATTGTTTGATCCGTGGATCACTGGCCAGCGCTGGCGTGGTAACCAGAATATTGGCATAAGGGTTACCGGCTGCTTTCTCCAGCCCTAATGCATCTTTCGCCGGATTAAGCCCTGCTTCCAGCGCATAGTTACCATTAATCACTGCTAAATCAACATCATCCAATGAGCGAGGGATTTGTGGTGATTCAATTTCTAAAATTTTCAGATGCTTTGGATTGTCCGCAATATCCTTCGGCGTCGCCTGATTTTTAGCCGGATCGGTAAAGCCCGGTTTCAAGGTAATCAACCCCTGATCTTTCAGTAAATAGAGCGCACGGCTGAGGTTAGTCACGTTATTCGGCACTGCCACCGTGCCATTTTGCGGAACATCAGCAAAGGTTTTATGTTTGTGGGAATAGACGCCAAGTGGCTCAATATGCACCGTTGCGGCCACAGCAAATTTTTGCCCCAGCGCCTGCTCCTGCGAATGTAGATAAGGCACATGCTGGAAATAGTTGGCATCAACATCACCGTGAGCCAGCAACTCATTCGAGTTCACCCCATTAGGGATCTCAATGACTTTCAGGTTCAGAGAGGGATCGAGTTTTTGCACAAATTGCAGAATTTCCGCATGAGGCACCGGATCGGCGGCGACCCGCAGCGCTTCGGCTGCCTGCGCCGATAAACTAAAAGAAGACACCAATGCGGTCAGCAAGGCGGTACTAATCAGGCCAGAAATACGTGTTTTAGTCATTATCATCATCCCAAAAATAAAGTTTTTAATTCAAGCTACCCAAAAAATCAGTGCTGTGGATAGATTGCCAGCAGACGATCCGCGATGAACTTCTCCAATCCCTACAGCTTCAGTTGCGCAGGGTAGTAACGCTCGGCAACATCGGGATGAGAGCGCAAACGGCCCTTGAGATAATTAAGCCCAACATCACGAAACAGCGGGTTGTCTGGGTCGCTGGCTGGCCCACGCGCTTGCACCACCAGATCTGCGGGCAGTTGATACAACGGAACCACTGCATCCAGACGCGCACCAAGGAAGAAGGCAATGGACAAGCGGTCAGTACCGGCCGGGGGGGTTTCCACCCGATGAACCGTGGCGCGCAGATAACCATTACTGGCCAGCTCCAGCAGTTCCCCGATATTGACCACAAAGGTGCCGGGTTGTGGTGCGGCATCAATCCAGCGCCCTTCCTCTACCTCCACCTGCAAACCGCGTTGCTTGTCTTGTAATAAGAAACTGAGGAAACCGGAGTCTTTATGCGCACCGACACCCTGCCCGCTTTGTGTGGTTTCACGCCCTGGATAGCGAATCAACTTGATATGTTCATTAGGTTGATCGCCATACAACTCATCAAATGCATGTTCATCCAGTTCCAATGCCAGCGCGAAAGCCCGCAGCAAGCGCAGTGCCATTCCGGTCATTTCCCGCTGCCATTGCAGTAGGGTTGGTTTTAATTCCGGCAATGCCGCTGGCCATTGGTTTGGGCCTTGCAGCCGCGCCCAACTTGGCGTATCTGGCGTTTGCGGTAATGGGGCTCTTTCCGCGCCAATATCGAACTGCTCGCGCCAATCCGGTAGGCCTCGCGTTAACTCAGAAGCCGCGCGGTTATAGCCACGGAAATGCGGAGAGCGCACCATGGCCACCGCCAGTTTGTCTTCATCAGGCAGGGCAAAAAACTCACGGGATAACGTTTGGATTTTTTGTAATAACGTGGGGTCTATGCCATGTCCGGTGAGATAAAAGAATCCAATATCTCGTGCGGCATGGCGTAAAGCGACTAAGAATGCCTGGCGTTCAGTTTCACTGCCATTAAGCAGAGAAAGATCCAATAGTGGTAATGTGTCGGCAGATAATCGGCTAACTGCCGATGGATTAGCTAATAATGGGTTGCTTAGTGTTTGATGACTCATGTTTCACTCCAGGATTTTCAGTCGGTTGTTTTTTTTGCTCAGAACCAATGAAAACTGGACAACCATATAAACGAATAATCAGCATAATCAGCTCCTGGGCTGTGGGGTGAAAGCAGACAGACGACAACACTCTTTCTTTAGCCATCAGGCGTTTAGTGACAAACCGCGTTAATAACCTGTCGTGTTAAGGATAAAAAGCAGTTTTAAGAGCGTTCTCGACTAGATACTTAACAATCTATATCCAAACGATATAAATAATTAACACCGAAACTCAGTAACTCACCAATACCAATCTGTTCTATGTTATTTCTTTCATTACGGATACCAATGCCGCACCACCGCCTTGTGATATTGAGTATCAGAGTCATTACTTTGTCTTAATATTCAGATAATCTGCCGCCCATAAGTGTATAGGGGTGAGCTAACAACCCTGTGGCACGAAGTAAGCTTCCATGTTTTGCTATAAAGTATTAGCTTAACGCTTGATACCCTTTTTCCCGTTGGGGAGTTGCAGATGTCCGGCACATGCACTGTTAGGTTTCACTTCACTCCTTTTGTCCGCCTGGAGGTGACTTAATGGACTTAGCCTTGTTTGATCTCGATGAAACGCTGATCAGCGATGATAGTTCTGGCCTTTGGCTCCGTTGGCTGGTTGATAAGGGGTTGGCCCCCAGCGAACTGGCAGAACAAGAACAGTATTTGATGAAACAGTACTATCAGGGGCAACTGTCGATGTCCTGTTATATGGAGTCGACCTTGTCGCCTTTGATAGGCAAGCATACGGCTGAAGTTGCTGGCTGGGTTGAGCGTTTTATCGAGCGTGACATTCTGCCTCGGATTTATCCGCAAGCCAGGAAACTACTGGCCTGGCACCGTGATCGCGGGGATTATATTGTGATTATTTCAGCCACTGGCGAACACTTAGTAACCCCGATTGCGCAGCATTTCGCGGCCAATGCGGCATTATCTATCGGTGTTGCGGTGGAAAATAACCGCTATACCGGCAAGACCTATGGCACGCTGACTTACCGTGAAGGCAAAGTAGAACGGTTAAAACAGTGGCTTATGGCGTCACCTGAGTTAGATTTTCAGCATACCTACGGCTACAGCGACTCAATTAATGACAAACCGCTGCTGGAATATGTCGATCGTGCGGCGGTGATTAATCCCGGTACTGAATTAGTGGATTTGGCGATTCTGCATGACTGGGATATCCACCATTGGCAACGGCGTTAAATACCTTTGCTCTGAGTGGATTGGTAGATAAAAATCAAATAAATAGAGGGGATTATATGTTGACTGTTTGGGGCAGGAATAACTCGACCAATGTCAAAAAAGTACTTTGGTGTTTGGAGGAACTGGGCATTAGCTATCAGCGTATTGATGTCGGCGGGCAATATGGCAAGCTAAACGATCCCCTTTATCGTTCAATGAATCCAAATGGTCTGATCCCTTGCCTGCAAGATGATGATTTCATCTTGTGGGAATCCAATACTATTGTCCGCTATTTGGCCGCACAATATGGCGATGGAACACTCTATTTACCTGATGCGCGGTTACGTGCAAGTGCAGAGAAGTGGATGGATTGGGCCACCTCCAGCATGGCGGAGCCGTTTAAAGCCGTGTTTATCGGGTTGGTACGCACACCACCAGAACAGCAGGATAAAGTGAAAATTGCCCAAGGTATGACACAACTCAATACCCTGATGGCGATTGCCGATCAAGCGCTTGAGAAACAAGCCTATCTGTCTGGTGATAAATTCGGTATCGGGGATATCCCGTTGGGATGCCTGGCCTATGCCTGGTTTAACCTGTCTATCGAGCGCCCACCACTGCCGAACGTGGAACGTTGGTATCACAGTGTGTCACAACGCGCCGCATTCCAAAAAGTGATTGATATTGGTTTGAGTTAATTATGCAGGAGGAGCCTCAAAAGGCGCCTTAATCCCGAATCACTTACGCAGTCAAGTGATTCGGGTGAGTGAACGCTGCTAACAACCCTGTGGCTTCAAGGACAAAGGGAGATTAGAAATCGTAGCTGGCACCAACCATATAACGACGCCCATCCAGCACTTTATCGTTAACTTCGATATCCACTCGTTTATCTAGTACGTTATACACCCCGCCCATCAAACGGAACTCTTTGGTTAGTTGATAGTTAGCCCCTAAATCGACAAAAGTATAGGATGGTGTGCTCGCTCCCATACTGGTGCGGCTGAGGTACTCTGAGGTTTTGCCACGGTAGTTGGCACGTATCCAGGTAGCCAGTTCTTCGCTTGTTTGCCAGTTGAGTGTACCGTTCAACATGTGCTTAGGCATCTGGTTCAACGGTTGACCAGAGAATTGCCCGCTTTTCTGTTCAGATTGTGTGAAGGTGTAGTTAGATGTCAGTGACCAGGCTTTATTGATTTCCCAACCGAAGGTCGCTTCCACACCTCGGGTCATGGCTTTATCCACGTTGGTACGATCACTAATAAATTTATAGTTAGTACCATTGATCATACATTGGCCGGATGCATTGCCCGTGGTATCGGTACAACGGCGCACCTCGGTGATTTTATCTTTAAAATCAGTATTAAACAGTGTAACACCGGCATTCATACCGCCCTGATCATCCCACAGCACGCCAATTTCCTGGCTGAGACTTCTTTCTGGTTTCAGGTTGGCGTTGCCGATAATGATGGCCGGATCGCCACGGCCCCCGGTGATTTGCCCCCAGTTTTCTGTTGCCTGGCGCAAATCAGGTGAGCGATAACCACCGGATACCCCGCCCTTTAATGTCCATTGTTCGGCCAAATGCCAGACACCGTATAACCGTGGTGTCCAGTGAGTACCGTAGTTTTCGTCCTGATCCATACGGACACCGCCGGTCAACGCGAAATCATTGGTCATCTGCCATTCGTCTTCAGCAAATAACGCCCAACTCCAGCGAGTTAATTTAGTCAAATCTTTGGCGGAGGCTAATTGGTTACCTTTGTCGCTCAACTCTTCATAGCGATACTGACCGCCAAGAATTAAGGTATGGCTATCGAACAGGAATGAGGTTTGGCTATTAAAAAGATTATCAACACTCTTCATGTTACGTGATGGGTTACGGGTTTCATCTCGCTGAACATAACTGGTGGAATTACCGAAATCATAATAACCGTGGTGGGTAACTGCATAATTATTACGGTCATATTGCACATCACTGCTTTTACCGTTTAAGGCGACTGAACGCCCGGCAGTTGAGTTTCTGTCCTGCACATAATGGCCGATATCAAAATCAAACTCGTTTTGATCATCAGGGGTCAATGTAAATGTCGCCGCACCGTTTCTCAGGCGCTGCTCATTGTAGCCATCGACTATCTTATCTTCGCTACGATGCGAGAGAAGCCCGCTAACTTTTAATCCCAGCAAGCCATCAATTAATGGGCCAGAAGCGTAAGCATTAGTCTGATATATATCGCCAGAGTCTGAATTTTCCTGCAAGGTGGCATCTGCGCGCACCGTGCCATGCCACGCTTTACCCACCTTACGGGTAATAACGTTGATCACCCCCCCCATGGCATCCGAACCATATAATGAGGACATTGGGCCACGTACAACTTCAATGCGCTCAATGGCGGCAAGTGGTGGCAGCCAGCCTTGCTCAATACCGGAACCGTCGCTGTTAGGGCGAGTGCCACGGGTATCAACACGTTTACCATCCACCAGAATCAGGGTGTATTTAGCAGACATACCACGAATACTGATATCACTGTGGCTACCACCACCGGTGACAACAACGCCGGGAACATCTTTCAACGCATCGGTAATATCACTGTAGGCTTTATTTTCAATCTGCTCACGAGTAACCACAGAAATAGACGCCGCAGAGTCTTGGATACGTTGTTGAAAGCCTGATGCCGTAACAACCATCGTGTCAGTTGTCGTGGGGCTTTTTGTTTCAGCGGCAGATGCCTGAGATGAGATAATTGCAGCTATCACTAATGCCGCACTGTGAGATTTTCTAAAACCCTTATTAACCTTAACCATTACACGATCTCCATGAGGTGTAAATTTATCCACAACCTTTTCCGCCAGCGATTTTTACTTGCAGTAATGCCGCCTGGCGGGCAGGTGAAAATTTATTTTTATAAATGTCGGCAATAGCTCACTACAGCAGAAATATCGCTTCCGGCTCTTTCTGCCGAATTATTATTTTATGAACCCTGTTACAACCAAAATATATCCAAGTAGTTAGCGTCACGGATAAATCGCGCCCTTCAGTGCTCACATAAGTAAGTGAATCAGGTGAACGAACATCGCTAACAACCCATGGCTTAAAGTACCAAGCCTATATTATTACCGGTAACATCGGCCTTGTTGCCTTTACCAGCACAGCCAAAGCACGATGACCTGTCGTTAGTGTGCAGCCTGGCAACAGGCTGATACTTAAGCCTTTGTCCATACTCCGTGACAACAATTGCACCCTCATCCCCTAACTCTTCCTTATAAGATGGCGCTAACAATAAAACAAATGATAATACTTATCAATAAGATTACGATAAGCAATTTAATGTAATTCGATGTAAATGCTTATTTTATAATATTATTTAATCAATAAGCCTGATTACCACTTCCACTCAGAAGGAGAATAAAGGGAAATTAGCGAAATTACCTGCTCAAATAATAACCAACCTACAACCAAAAAAAAGGGCGATAAGATTATCGCCCTGCCATCACTATGGCTTAATTTCGACTGCGACTAAAAGCTAGTCAGAAGTCATCACCGGTTTTGTCGGCTCAAGATTATCTTCACTGTCATCACGCCATTTCGGGAATTCCATCTCTTGGTATTTGATAACCTTAGTACCACGACTCAATTTATAGCCGAACCAAATCACCAGGAATAATGGAATACCAATATAGGTTGCAGTCACGCCATACCAATCAATGCGGTCTTGTAGGAAGGCCTGATAATTCTGCCCTAAGGTAATAATCAAGCACAGTACGAAGGCAAAAATTGGCCCTATTGGGAAGAAACCGGACTGATACGGTAAGTCGTTCAAGTCACGGCCTTGCATCATATAACCACGGCGGAAACGGTAATGGCTGATAGCAATGCCCAACCAAGCGATAAAGCCTGTCATACCTGACGTATTAAGTAACCACAGATACACGGTCTGGTTACCAAACATTGAACTTAGGAAGCACAATCCAGCAACTACCGTGGTGGCATACAGTGCATTACGTGGCACTCCCCCCTTAGACAGCTTGGCAAAGATACGTGGCGCTTTACCTTCTGAAGCCAGAGTAAACAACATACGGGTTGAGGCATACATCCCCGAATTACCGGCTGACAAAACGGCCGTCAGGATAACCGCATTCATTACTGCTGCCGCTGACAACAAACCTGCATTCTGGAATACCAGCGTGAATGGGCTAACACTGATATCTTTAACATCATTGCGTAACAGACTTGGATCGGTATACGGAATAATCAGGCTGATAATCAAAATGGCAAAGATATAGAACAGCAGAATACGCCAGAACACCTTGCGCACTGCACGCGGAATATTTTTGCCTGGATCTTTTGATTCACCAGCCGCAATACCGATCAGTTCAGTGCCCTGGAAGGAGAAACCAACAATCATTGCCACACCAATCATCGCCGAGAAGCCACCCGCAAAGGGGGCATCGCCGATGGTCCAGTTGTGCCAACCTGCACTCTCACCGCCTTTCATAATGCCGCTAATCATCATTACACCAATAATGATGAAAATAATGACCGTGGTGACTTTAATCAGTGAGAACCAGTACTCCGCTTCACCAAAGCCTTTTACTGATATGTAGTTCAGTAAAAACATCAGGGCGAGGAACAGCGCACTCCAGATCCAGCCGGGAGCGTCTGGGAACCAGTAATTCATTACCAATTGTGCCGCGACCAAGTCAACAGCGATAGTAACGGCCCAGTTATACCAGTAGTTCCAACCAAGGGCGAAGCCGAAGCCTTCCTCAACGTATTTGGAACCGTATGTTGAGAATGAGCCTGATACCGGCATAAACGCCGCCAGTTCACCAAGACTGGTCATCAGGAAATAAACCATCAGGCCAATCAATGCATAGGAGAGCAATGCTCCACCTGGGCCTGCTTGCGATACCGTTGCCCCGGAGGCAACAAACAAACCGGTACCAATAGATCCACCGATAGCAATCATGGCTAAATGCCGTGATTTAAGCTCCCGGCGTAAACGCTGCGCACCCTGCTGCACTGGGATTTTAGTATTTTGCTGAGTCATTCTTACCCTAATCCACCCTTAAAAAATAAGGCGGGATTGTAACAAATCCCACCGACTCGGATAGTAACAATGCGCTGATATAAGATACCTTCATGATCCCGGTGCAATTATTAGCAAAAGCTCATTCGCCAGTAAAAGCCTCGCCCTATCGGATATTCTTGCCGCAATAGCCAATATCATTGGTGCAAAACGCTTAAAATCCTTCTCCCTACAGGGGTAACTCGCTCTCGGCTAATGCTGCGGTTCAGACCTCTTCCTGGCAGTAGCTGAGAAAGCGTTGCAAGGCGTTAGAGATATGTTTTTGCCGATGATGAATCAGATATAAGGTGCGTATCAGTGGCGGCAAAGGAATATTGAGTGCGATCAGTTCACCGCTAGCCAGTTGATCGGCAATCACCCGGCGCGACAAGCAACTGATCCCCATGCCATAACGCACCGCCCGCTTAATCGCCTCTGAATTACCCAGCTCCATAACCAATTTGAAATGTGGTAATTTCGCCAACAGTAAGTGATCGAGCACTTCGCGGGTGCCAGAACCGCGCTCTCGTAGGATCCAAGCCGCATCGGCCAGTTCTTCCAATGCCAGCATTTTGTGGCATAGCGGATTATCCGGGGCCGCAAACACCACCAACTCATCCTGTTGCCAGGCTTTGGTCATCAGTTCCGGCATATGGCACGGCCCTTCAATCAGCCCCAGATCACCACGAAAATCTGCCACTGCTTCAATCACATCCTGACTATTACCAATATTCAATTCCAACGGTGTGTCAGGAAAATCACGCCGGTATTTAGCAATCATGCCCGGTAGCATATAGTTGCCAATAGTGCTGCTAGCAGCAATCCGCAACGCACCTAAGTCTTGCAAAAAAAGTTGTTCTATTTCAATTGCCTGATCCAGCAATGCCAATGCTTTGGGATAAAGCAACCGCCCATGCTCATTGGTGACTAAACGCTTACCGACCCTATCAAACAGTTGCACCCTCAATTGCCCTTCCAAATCCGCCAACGCAGCGCTGACTGCCGATTGTGAAAGCGCGAGCACAACCGAGGCTTGGGTCGTAGACCCGCTTTTTAGCACCTCAGTAAAGACTTCAAGTTGACGTAAGGTTATGTGCATAACGGTCTCTGTAGTAAAAAATGGAGGACGCTATCATCACTCTGTTCGTCAGTGACTGGATGAAACGAGCTGCCTAATTAGTTGTTAATACAATAACTGACGGACAAAAGTGTACCCAATAGATTTCAAGATGCAGGCGGGTAGCAAGCAAGAGAACCCTCGATTAACCTACACCAGTAAGTGATTCGAGTAAGCGAGCACAGCCAACACACCTGCAACGTGAAAGATAGCGGGTATATAGCCTCTATTACCGTATAAGACTAACACCTTTGAGCAAAATCGGGAGGTTATCGGCGGATGAAATTAAGCAGTAAGAATACTATTCATTATCATCTGAATAAAAGAATATGCGATAAATAATCGCCACTACGGCACTGATAACCGCGTTTAAAATCAACCAGATAAATAATAAATAGCTGAACGTTTGAGATAAAGGAATCCTACGTTCACTCTTGAAAGGATTAAAATGTGGCAAGGGAGCGATATGGAAAGGATTCAAGTTATATAACTTGAAAAAATAAGCGAGTAAATAAGGAGGTGTCAATAAATAAATAAGTGAGGCAATCACTAATATCACCCACAGTGACTTTTCATGTTTTACTTTCTTCATTTCACAACTGAGGTCCTTGTGTTTAGGGGGTAGCCATCGCCTGTTCTCATTTCCATTGCGCATATCATACCAAATTTCAGCATCATTCACGCTACACCGCTGAAACACAGCGACACATCTATAAAGGCATAATCTGGCGTTGGGCGCAGTCATCATCTCACTTACCACTTATATCGATTAATTATAAATATATAATGAATTTATCTATTATGAGTAAAACCATTAAACTGTGCGCAATCTTGGCAGAACACAGGAAACAAACATGGCGACTTCTCATACTAAAGAACTCCGTCGAGCACATCAGTTCCCCCTAAGCCGCTATATTGCGGGCTTGGTGTTAACCGGCGTGATTACCGGCTTGGCACTCAACGTGGGGGATATGCCGTGGTTTATCAATATGGGATTGGGGGCACTGACGCTGGCCATTCTGTTTGGCATCGTGGTAGGTAATACCTTGTACCCGTGGGTACAACCGGCCTGCTCAGACGGTGTGGTCTTTGCCAAACAGCATTTACTGCGACTGGGTATCATTTTGTATGGCTTCCGGCTGACCTTTCAACAAGTGGCGGATGTGGGGGCTACCGGTATGGTTATTGACCTTTTAACGCTCAGTTCGACCTTTGTGCTGGCATGCTGGTTGGGTAAACGGGTATTTGGTCTGGATCAGCAAACCGTGATGTTAATTGGAGCCGGTAGCAGTATTTGTGGCGCTGCAGCCATTATGGCTACCGAGCCGGTGCTGAAAGCCGATGCCAGTAAAGTGGCGGTTGCTGTCGCTACTGTGGTGATTTTCGGCACGCTCGCCATTTTTGTCTATCCGTGGCTGTATCAACTCAACCTGCATTACCAATGGTTGCCATTTAGTCAGGAAACCTTTGGTATTTTTGCCGGTTCAACGATTCATGAGGTCGCACAAGTAGTTGCCGCCGGGCATGCCATCGGTGATCAGGCTGAAAATGCCGCCGTGATTACTAAAATGATCCGCGTGATGATGCTGGCTCCGTTCCTGTTGCTACTCTCAGCTTATTTGGCGCGTTGCAACATCAAAACCCGTGGTGAAAAACGTGAAAAAAGTGCCATCACTATTCCTTGGTTTGCGGTGATATTTATTCTGATGGCCGGTTTTAACTCACTGAATCTATTACCTGCGGCTTGGGTGAGCCATCTCATTACGCTGGACACCATATTGCTGGCGATGGCAATGGCGGCTCTCGGATTGACTACACATGTGGGTTCCATCCGTCAGGCCGGTGTAAAACCATTATTATTGGCACTGCTACTGTTTGTCTGGCTGATCGTCGGTGGGACCGGCATCAATTTGCTGGTTCAGCATATCGCTGCATAAAGTATCTAACTTCAGGGCCGTTCGCGGCCCTTTTCTTTTCCTTGCGACTTCACCCATTCAATCATGACGTTATCAGTGCCATAATGGCCCGATTATCAAAGGAGAATGGAATGAAATTTGTCGGTGCACATGTCAGCGCAGCAGGTGGTGTAGACCAGGCTGTGATTCGGGCGCACGAACTTGAGGCCACTGCCTTTGCCCTGTTTACCAAGAATCAACGTCAGTGGCGTGCCGCCCCACTGGCTGAAGATGTCATAGAAAAGTTTAAACAAGCTTGCGAGCTATACGGTTATACCTCCGCTCAAATTCTGCCACATGACAGCTACCTGATTAACTTGGGTCACCCCGTCACCGACGCGCTGGATAAATCCCGCGAAGCCTTTATTGATGAGATGGCCCGCTGCCAACAACTGGGCCTGTCATTACTCAATTTCCATCCCGGTAGCCATTTACTGCAAATTGATGAAGATAAGTGTCTGGCACGTATCGCCGAATCCATCAATATGGCGCTTGATGTTAGTGAGGGGGTGACGGCCGTGATTGAAAACACCGCCGGTCAGGGCAGTAATTTGGGGTTTAAGTTTGAGCATCTGGCCGCCATCATTGATGGGGTAGAAGATAAGAGCCGCGTCGGCGTCTGCATTGATACCTGCCATGCTTTCGCTGCCGGTTATGATCTGCGCACAGAAGACGATTGCGAACATACCTTCAAACAACTTAGCAATATCGTCGGGTTCCAGTATCTGCGCGGTATGCATCTTAATGATGCAAAAAGCGAATTTAACAGCCGAGTCGATCGACACCACTGTCTCGGCGAGGGCAATATCGGTAAAACCGTCTTCAGCTATATTATGCAAGATCCCCGTTTTGATAATATCCCGCTGATTTTAGAAACGGTCAATCCTGATATTTGGGCTGAAGAGATAGCCTGGCTGAAGTCACAAGCTGAACTCACAAGCTAACGTTTAGCTGACTGGCATTTAGCCGAATCACAGTGAGTAAACATAAAAAAAACCGGCACATAAGGCCGGTTTTTTATGGGTGAAACTTATGATGCCAGGCTTATGCCGCTTTTGCGACCACGACATCAGCGCGTTTCAACATCGCATACAGACCACCTGCCAATACCGTACCGGCAATGATTGCCACCAGATACAGCAGCACTGGATGAATTGCGCCAGGGATCAGTAACACGAACAAACCGCCGTGTGGGGCCATCAGTTGTGCACCGAATGCCATAGACAGTGCACCTGTCAGCGCACCACCGGCGATACAGCACGGCAAGACACGCATCGGATCACGGGCGGCAAACGGAATTGCCCCTTCAGAGATAAAGCACAGCCCCAGAACCAGTGCAGCCTTGCCCCCTTCCTGCTCACCTTTGTCAAACTTGTGACGTGCCAACAGTGTTGCCAGCCCCATCGCCAGCGGAGGAACCATCCCTGCGGCCATGATAGCGGCCATCGGTGCGTAAACAGAAGAACTCAGGAGTGCCACACCAAACGCGTAGGCGGCTTTGTTCACCGGCCCACCCATATCGGTACACATCATGGCACCGAGGATAGCCCCCAACAACACGGCATTGGCGGTACCCATGGATTGCAGCCAGTGAGTCAGACCTGCCATGATTTTTGCCACCGGCGTACCGACCACATAAATCATAATCAAACCCACTATCAGGCTGGCAACCAGTGGAATAATCAATATCGGTTTAAGTGCTTCCATACTTTGCGGCAAGCGCAGTTTAGTGCTGATTGCTTTCGCCACATAACCGGCCAGGAAACCGGCGATAATACCACCGAGGAAGCCCGCCCCCGTACTCACTGCCAACATACCGCCAATCAAGCCTGGGGTCAGACCCGGACGATCAGCAATTGAGAATGCAATGAAACCGGCCAGAACAGGCACCATCAACGCAAAAGCAGAACCCCCGCCTATTTGCATCAAGGCCGCAGCCAATGTGCCTTTCACTTCAAAGGCTTTAATACCGAACACAAATGACAGAGCGATACACAAGCCGCCAGCAACTACCATTGGCAACATGTAAGACACGCCCGTTAACAGGTGACGATAAGGACCACCGGTTTCTGTTTTTTTAGTGCCAGTACTGCTGCCGGTTTTTGGCTGATAAACTTCAGCTTCAACCAGCGCTTTATCCAGCTCTTGTACGGTTTTCTTCAGTGCCAAACCTGTCGTGGTGCGGTACATCGGTTTGCCAGCAAACTTATCCAAATCCACTTCAATATCTGCAGCAACAATCACCAGATCTGCCGCAGCCACTTCTTCTGGTGTAATCGCATTACCAGCACCAACGGAGCCTCTGGTTTCTACCTTCACCCACCAGCCACGTTTTTTCGCTTCACTTTCAATGGCTTCAGCAGCCATAAAGGTGTGTGCTACGCCTGTCGGGCAGGCGGTAATAGCGACAATACGTTTCGGGCCAGCCACCGTGGTAGTCGCAGGTGCGACAGCAACCGCAGCCTGATAGGGCTTAGCCTGCGCAATGGCTTGCGCCAGGAAAGCGTCAGGATCGCGCACTGCTTTTTCCACATCACCGATATAGAGTTTTTTACCGTTCAGCGCACTGTCAGCCGGGGCTGATTGCCCAGCGACGATCACCAGCTCTGCATCGGTGGCATTCTCAACCCAGCTCAGTCCTGCTTTTGCCGCCGCAGCACCCAACATCAGTGTCGCAAGGTGGCCTCTGGCCTGCCCGAGCGAACTGTCTATTATTAGTAGCGTTTTCATTTCGCCTCCAGGGATTAATTAAAGGGTTTTAGGTCGACTTTTGCCATCATGGCTGCCAACTGCGGGCGATCCGTAATACCAACATTGCTCTGACTCACGGCCAAAGCAGCAACTGCTGTTGCCAGACGCAGCGTGTGTTCGCTGGACTCGCGCATTAACAAACCATAAATCAGACCACCGACCATCGAGTCACCAGCACCAACGGTACTGACCACTTCGCAGGCAGGTGGTTTTGCCAACCAGGCACCCGACGCATTGACCCACAACGCCCCTTCGGCCCCGAGAGAAATCACCACATGGGCAATTCCTTGATCACGCAAAGCGTGCGCAGCATCGACCACATCACCCAATTCAGGCAATGGTCGACCCGCCCAGATTTCCAACTCACGACGATTAGGTTTCACCAACCAAGGTGAGGCTTTCAGACCTGCAACCAATGCTTCACGGCTGCTATCGAAAATAATGCACGGACATTGACTGCGCAGGCGCTTCATCCAATCGGTAAAGTCATCAGGGTTAACGCCTTCAGGCAAGCTGCCACTGACCGCAACCATATCGAATTGCCCCAACCAGCTCAGCGAGTCAGTTACAAAACGATCCCAATCCGGTTTATTGACTTCAAAACCAGAGAAGTTGAAATCTGTCACTTCGCCATCTTTTTCCGTCAGTTTGACGTTAATACGAGTACGGCCCGGCACCACCTGAAAGCGGTTAGCGATGCCCAGTTCGCTGAATAACAGTTGAAAACCGTCTTGGTTATCTTTACCCAGGAAACCACCAACCGTGACATCAATCCCTAAGTCTTTCAGCACTTTGGCAACATTGATCCCTTTACCCGCAGCATGTAAACCGGCAGTTTTCACCAAGTTAACTTCACCGCGTTCAATTTCAGGGCAAAAACCCACCAGATCGTATGCCGGGTTCAGCGTGATAGTTGCAACTCTTCTGCTCATGCTGCACCCTCGCCCAAGCCAGCGGCGATAGCTTCACCGATAGCATCTAATGCTGCTTGTGCATCTTCACCACTGGCGGTAAAGCGCAGGCGATTGCCTTTTTTAACCCCTAAAGCCACAACTTTCATCAGACTACGTCCATTAGCGGGTTTACCCGTACCGTCCAGATTGGTCACGGTGATTTCACTGGTAAACTGTTTGATTGTATTGACTAAAATCGTCCCTGGGCGCGCATGTAACCCGTGTTCATTGCGGATTGCAAACTCAGCGCTTAATACTTCATCCTGCTCGACATACTCACTGGTGAGCAGCGCCAACAAGGCGGCGGCATCAGCCTTCAGCAACGCGTCAGCTTTTTTCGCTAACAATAAGTCACTTAAATAATTTAATACCGACAGCGGTTGATCATCAGCCACAGAGAGCGTCAGCAACAGAGCCACTTTTTCACCATGGTGCTCAAATGCAGTGACCGGGCGGCTAACTGTAGCAGCACTGACCAAATTGCCTTCGGTACTGTCGCTCAGCCAGATACCCTGCCCCAAATTGAGTGGCTCACGGGTAATGACATCGCTAACAAAACGGGCATCTACTGCGCCGATTTGTTGCAAACGACCGGCATTCAGCGCTTGCAGCGTGATTAGATTGTCAGCCGCCACATCGACTGCGATCAGCGACGTGTCGAAATGGAATTCAGCGGCCTTTTGCTCACCCATCAGCAAACTGCGTAACTCTTCAGCCGAGGTGGTTTTCGCCAGGCGCGCGGCAACGGCGTCATCACTTAAAACGTGGGTAAGTTGGCGTAACAATGACAGATGTTCATCTGAACGCGCAGCAATACCGATAACGATATAAGCCGTTTGATCCTCACCCCATGCAATACCCTGCGGGAATTGGAAAACCTGCACACCGGTGTTCAGCACCAGGTCGCGGGTATCAGTGGTACCATGTGGAATGGCAATGCCATTACCCAGATAAGTCGAGGTTTGCTGCTCGCGGGCCAGCATGCCATCAACATAAGCGGCGGCAACACAACCGGCCTGAGTGAGCGCAGCGGCAACCTGAGTGATAGCTTCTTTTTTGCTGTCTGCCTGGGCAGCCAGATGGATATCTTGCGTAGATAACTGGAACATAAGTCTCCTCTCTTGCTGAAATTGAATCGTTTCAGCTTTAATGAGAAAAAGGAGCGTTACCCTTTATCATCTGGTGACGAGATAACGCTGAAACGTTTCAATCAGTGTGTTTCCAGCGCAGAATATATGCAAGTTTTCTGCTTCTATTCTTGATGGATTTTTGACAGCCCGCACATTTTCATGGTGAATATAACTCTGTCAGCAGTAAAACAGCCACAATAGCTGATGCTTGCTGACCTTCATTTAACAGGAGTCCGTACAATGTCCGTTGCAGTCGGTGTGGGTGTCATTATCGTTAATCAGCAAGGTGAGGTATTACTGGGTAAGCGTTGCGGTCAGCATGCCCCTTATTGGTCGATTCCCGGTGGACATATGGAGGCTGGAGAGTCTTTTGAACAGGCGGCGAAGCGCGAAATAGCTGAAGAAACAGGCTTAAATATCAAAGAGATGAATGTTATCGCGCTGTGCAATAATATCGCCACTTGGCGTGAAGAGGGTAAACATACCGTTTCCGTTTGCTTGCTGGCACAACATACCGGCGAGCAACCAGAGCTGAAAGAGCCTGACAAGTGTCAGCAATGGCGGTGGTGCAATCCACGGGAATTGCCCGAACCCCACTTTGAAGCCAGCCGTCATGCCATCGATTTATGGTTAAATAAGCAGTTCTATTATCCCTTCGACTAAAAACTAGCGCTATACCCGTCATACTTCAAGCTGCATGTGTGTTGGCTGCCATCACTCACCCAAGTCATTGAGTTATCTCAACTCCTTGGGTTCATTTCGTTGCCGCCTTCCTGTAACTTGAATTATTTAGGGTATATAACAAAGTATATAACCCTTTAATTCAGAGAGTTATTTGTGCTATAGCGCTAAAACTGACTCATACCTCGCATTTATATTCAGCAAATCTGAACTAATATCGCTAAATACCTCCAACGGGTTAGTCATCAGCACCAAATCTCCCTACAATAGACCTACTTATTTTATGGGGAAAACTTATCGCTAGTGAATAAGCGTCTGCTGGTAGATTATCTGGCTTTTTTGGGCATTAAGGCATTGGATAACGTCGTTTTACCAATAACTATTAGATATATTAAGTGGGGAAAATTATGAGCAAGAAACAAACTGGTTTCGCTAAGCGACGCCGGTGGGGATGGTTATGGCTCCTGCTGATTGGCATCATTATCGGTGCTGCACTGTTAGCGGGTACCGCCACTGTTTTTCATAAAACCAGCGACACCGCGTTCTGCGTGTCCTGTCACACCATGCAACAGCCACTGGCTGAATATCAAGGCAGTATTCACTTCCAAAACACCAAAGGCATCCGAGCTGAATGTGCTGACTGCCATGTGCCTCACGAGCCACTCGATTATCTGTGGACCAAAATCCGTGCGGTCAAAGATATCTATGGTGAAGTGGCTGGCACAATCAATACACCTGAGAAATATGAAGCCCATAAACTCGCGATGGCGCAGTCGGTATGGAAAACGCTAAAAGAGACTGACTCGGCGACATGCCGCTCATGTCACAGCTTTGATGCGATGGACATCACCGGGCAAAGTGCTGAAGCCCGCATTCAGCATCCAGTAGCGATTAAGAAAGGTGAAACCTGTATCGATTGCCATAAAGGTGTGGCCCATATCCTGCCAGATATGAGTGAGGTGACCCAAGCGGGCGCAGCTGAATTGGCAACGGCGGCAGCACAAACCCCTGCAACAGCGACCACCTTATATACCATCGCCACCGAACCCTTCTTTATGCATGCTGGCGACAGCCATAACGCCGGTAACCTGATGCCTTCAACACAAGTTGAAGTGGTAAAACAACAAGGTGATCAGGTGCTGGTTGATGTTAAAGGCTGGCAACAAGATGGCGTGGCAGAAGTGTTCTATGCCGCACAAGGGAAACGTATTCTGAGCGTATTACTGGGCGAAGATGCACAAAAAGCGCTGAAAACATTGAACACGCAGACCGATGCAGAAACCAAGCTGGTTTGGCATCAAGTTGCACTACAGGTGTGGTTACCGAAGAAACAACTCGTTGATGATCAACAAAAAATTTGGCGCTATGCCGCTGATATGATGTCGGCCAACTGTACCGGTTGCCACGGTTTAACCGCACTGGATCGCTTTAACGCAAACCAATGGATTGGGGTAATCAAAGGCATGGCACCACGCACCTCCCTGACTCAGGAACAGTTGCGTGTAATGACACAGTATGTACAAAAACATGCCAGTGATATGCCGGCCAAGCTGTAAATAAGAGGCGAAAATGACTAAATACGAACAACAACCATTAGAAATGAGCCGCCGCCGCTTCTTACTGGGAACCAGCGCACTGGCTGTATTGCCTATCGTTGGTGGCCTGTGGCCCAAATCTGCATTAGCCCAAGCCATCAGTCAGGCATTACCTCAGTTCCTGGCGCTACATCAGGCGCAAAAAGGCATCCTGACCGGAGCTCATTGGGGCGCATTTGAAGCTATCGTCGAGAATGGCCGCATGATCGGTGTCCAGCCAGTCAAAGATGATCCATGGCCAAATGACCTGATCACCATGGCCCCCTATCAGGTGCATGCGGATAACCGCATCAAATACCCGATGGTGCGCAAAAGTTGGTTGGAGGGCGGCCCCGGCAGCCATACCGAACTGCGTGGTCGTGATGAGTGGGTACGGGTCAGTTGGGATAAAGCCACTGAACTGGTGTGCGGCGAAATTGTACGGGTGCAAAAAGACCACGGCCCGCAAGCGTTGTATGCCGGATCTTATGGCTGGAAAAGTGTGGGAATGCTGCATAACAGCCGCACGCTACTACAACGCTTAATGAACCTGAGTGGGGGCTTTTTGGGTTATGCCGGTGACTATTCAACCGGTGCAGCACAGGTGATTATGACCCACGTCATGGGGTCAATGGAGGTCTACGAACAGCAGACAGCCTGGCCAAACGTGGTAGATAACAGCGAACTGGTGATCCTATGGGGCTGTAACCCGATGATCACGCTGAAAAACAGTTGGAATATCCCCGACCATGTGGGGCAAACTGGTTTTGAAGCGCTGAAGAAGAAAGGTACTAAGGTTATCAGTATTGACCCGGTACATAACGACAGTGCCAAATTCACCAATGCACAATGGATTGCGCCACGGCCGTATACCGACAGCGCCATGTTGATCGGTATCGCCCATACGTTATTGACTGAGAAACTGCATAACCCTGACTTTATAAAAACCTACACTATTGGTTTTGATAAATTCCAGGCCTATCTGCTCGGTGAAACTGACGGTCAGCCGAAAAATGCAGAATGGGCGGCGGATATCAGTGGCGTGGACGCCGATGTGTTGCGCCAGCTGGCGCGAGATATGGCTAAACAGCGCACCATGATTATGGGCGGTTGGGGGATTCAGCGCCAGCATCACGGTGAGCAGCAACACTGGTTACTGGTCACCGTTGCGGCAATGCTTGGCCAAATTGGCCTGCCGGGTGGCGGCTTTGGTTTCAGCTATCACTACTCCTCCGGCGGTAGCCCAACGGCCAAAGGCGGCATTTTACCAGGGATTTCTGCCGGTAATGCACCGAAGAACGCACCGTCGCCGATTCCGGTGGCACGGATTGCCGAATGTCTGGCCAATCCAGGGAAAGTCATTGATTTCAATGGTACCAAGGTCACCTATCCTGATGTGAAAATGGTCTACGTTGCCGGTGGTAATACTTTCCATCAGCATCAGGATACCAACAATCTGGTGAAAGCCTGGCAGCACCCTGAAACCATCGTGGTTAACGAACCCTATTGGACCGCCACCGCTAAACACGCAGATATTGTATTACCGGCAACCACCAGCTATGAGCGTAACGATCTGGAGATGGGCGGCGATTACTCGCAACTTTATGTCTTCCCGATGCACCAGTGCGTGCCGCCACAGCATGAAGCGCGTAATGATTTTGATATCTTCGCCGCGATGGCCACCAAGCTGGGGGTAATTGATGCCTTTACCGAGGGCAAAGACGAAACTCAGTGGCTGAAAACCATGTACGACGATATGAAGTCACAGGCCCGTACCGCAAGGGTCGCCCTACCGCCATTCGATATGTTCTGGCAATCGAACAACTATATTCGCTTCCCTATTCCTGAAGCGAACAAGCAGTGGGTACGCTTTGCGGATTATCGTGAGAATCCGTTGCTCAACCCGCTGGGTACCCCATCTGGCAAGATTGAGATCTACTCCGATACAATCGCCAAAATGGAATACGTCGATTGTCAGGGGATCCCGACCTGGATGCCACCTCATGAGTGGTATCGTGGGGTAGAAGCGAAGAAATATCCACTGTCGCTAAACACCGCACACCCGATCAACCGGCTGCATTCACAGTTAGATAACACGCCACTGCGTGAAAAATACGCCGTGGCCGATCGGGAAGCGATACTGATAAGCCCACAGGATGCCAAAGGGCGTAACATTGTAAATGGCGATTTAGTCCGTGCGTTTAATGATCGCGGGCAAATATTGGTAGGTGCAGTGGTATCTGAAGATGTGCGTCCAGGGGTGGTGCGTATCAGCGAAGGGGCATGGTTTGACCCGGCGGACCCAGCAGTGCCGGGTTCCCTTTGTAAGAACGGCAATATCAACTGCCTGACTTTCGATATTGGTTCTTCCAGTCTGGCGCAAGGTAATTGTGGGCAAATGGCGCAGCTTGAAATTGAAAAATATACCGGCCCGGTGCTGAAAAACACCGCTCATGCAGTTCCTGCTGGGGCATAGCCGCGAGAAAAACTAAGGGTTGAGCGTACCAACGGGCACTCCGGCGTTTCACGCTGTTTACGGCCCGGACGGCACGCTTCCCTTAGATTACTGACAAAGTCCTGGCCTCTTGGCTGGGGCTTTACTTTAATAGAGGTAGGCTAACCGGCGGCCAAGAAACGGTTTTTACTCCCCAACAAGGATCACTTCAATCCCACCTTTGCGTAATCCATTCAAACTTTCCTCTGGAATACCTTTATCAGTGATAACCATATGTATGCGCTGGGTATCAATTATTTTATGCAGGCTGGAGCGGTTAAATTTACTGGAATCAGTGACCACAATGATGCGTTCCGCGACTTCACACATCCGGCGATTTAGGCGCGCTTCGTCTTCATTATGCGTGCTCACACCGCGTTCAAGACTGATGGCGTCTACACCGAGAAAAAGTATATCGAAATGATAATTTTGCAAGGACTGGTCAGCCTGATCCCCATAGAAGGAAAGGGACTGGCGGCGTAAGTGCCCTCCTGTCATCAGCAATTCCACCCCTTCAGCCTCAAGTAGCGCGTTCGCCACATTCATGCCGTTTGTCATAGCAATGACCTCCTTATGATTACGCATATGACGCGCTATTTCATTAGTGGTCGTGCCCGAGTCCAGAATCACACGGTGCCCAGGTTTAATCAGATTTGCAGCAACGCGAGCAATGTCGCGCTTTAAAGAAATATTAAGGGAGCTTTTATCTTCTACCGTGGGTTCAACGCCAGGTGTGCCAGCATCACACACCAGCGCACCACCATATGCACGTACAGCAATCCCCTGCTTTTCCAGAAAGGCCAAATCGTTGCGGATAGTCACCGTAGAAACACCAAAGAATGACGATAAATCATTAACCTGAACACTTCCTTGCTGACGAAGCCGCTGAATGATCTGCTCACGCCTTTCACTGGTGCCCGTTATACGCTTGTCCATTACTGAATCGGTATTGCTCATATCAGATCCTTCCCAAAAGCCTTTCGTTTCATTTCACTTCATCTATTAACGCCTTTCTTTTGCCGGAAAGCAAGTCTTTACATTACGCCAAACCGTGCGACCACCCGATAAAAAAGCCTTTCATTATGTTTCTTTTGCGAAACAGATCTCATTTCCGTTATCTTTCGTTTTGTTTTTATCAACCCATAAAGCAGTATCAATGAAACAAACCGAAAGACACAAGTAATCAAAACCCCATACGGAGAGGAAAGTGAAACATTTAACCGAGTTTGTGGCCGACCATAAGCACGATAAGCGATGTGGCATTTTTGCCGTCTGTTCTGCTCACCCATTGGTTCTGGAAGCAGCAATGCGCCACGCCCGAGACGCGCAATCCATCTTATTAATAGAAGCCACCTCCAATCAGGTGGATCAGTATGGCGGCTATACCGGTATGACCCCAGATGATTTCCGTGGTTTTGTTGAGCAAATGGCGGATAAACATCACTTCCCTCGCAATCAGTTGGTGTTAGGGGGCGATCATCTGGGGCCAAATCGCTGGCAAAACGCCCCAGCCGCAGAGGCCATGTCTCATGCAGAAGAACTTATTCGCCATTATGTCGCAGCTGGCTTTAAGAAAATTCACCTTGATTGCAGTATGTCTTGTGCAGATGATCCCGTGCCATTAACAGACGAAATCGTCGCCGGGAGAGCAGCAAGGCTTGCCTTAATTGCAGAACAGACCCGCAAAGAAAAACAAGGTTCGTCTGATCTGGTTTATGTTATTGGAACGGAAGTCCCTGTTCCAGGTGGAGCACATGAAACGCTGTCAACGCTGGTGGTCACCTCCCCCCAGGCGGCAAAAGCAACGCTCGAGGCTCATCGTCATGCTTTTGAACAACAAGGTCTGCACGATCTGTGGCCACGCATTATCGGGCTAGTCGTCCAACCCGGTGTAGAATTCGATCATACTCATGTTATTGATTATCAACCTGAGAAATCTCTTGCTCTGAGTCGGACTATCGAAGAGTTTGACACGATGGTCTTTGAAGCTCACTCCACTGATTACCAAACTCCGTTCGCCCTACAACAGCTAGTTCAGCACCACTTTGCCATTTTGAAAGTCGGTCCGGCACTTACTTTCGCGCTGCGTGAAGCGCTATTTTCACTGGCCGCTATCGAGCAGGAACTACGCCCCGCATACCAATGTTCGGGGCTACGAGATGTACTGGAAAGCGTCATGCAGGAACACCCGGAGCACTGGAAACAGCATTACCACGGTAATAACGATGAACGTCGTCTGGCGCGCGGCTACAGCTATTCTGATCGCGTTCGTTACTACTGGCCTGATCACCACATTGACGAGGCTTATGCTCGGTTAGTAAATAATTTAACGGATAAACCGCTGCCCTTGCCGTTGATCAGCCAGTATCTGCCACTTCAATACGTTAAGGTCCGTGAAGGCCAGCTTGCGGCAACACCGCACGAACTGATTATTGACCATATTCAGGATGTATTGCGCCAGTACCATGCCGCCTGCATGGGAACATCGCCATCCCATTAACACAATGATAATAAGGAAGAAAACATGCCAAACATTGTATTAAGTCGTATTGATGAGCGCCTGATTCACGGCCAGGTTGGCGTTCAATGGGTTGGTTTTGCCGGCGCAAATCTGGTGTTGGTTGCCAATGATGAAGTTGCCGAAGATCAGGTTCAACAAAACCTGATGGAAATGGTTCTGGCAGAAGGAATTGCCGTGCGCTTCTGGCCACTGCAAAAAGTGATCGACAATATTCATCGTGCAACCGATCGGCAGAAAATTTTACTGGTCTGCAAAAATCCCGAAGACTTTCTAACACTGGTCAACGGTGACGTACCCGTGACCCGAATCAATGTCGGCAACATGCATTATGCCGAAGGTAAACAACAAATAGCGAAAACCGTCTCTGTCGATGATCAGGATATTGCCGCTTTCTATGGCCTGAGAAAAGCAGGGGTGGAATGTTTTATTCAGGGCGTGCCGACCGAGCCCGCTCAGGATCTCTACAAACTCCTCTGAGGTATTTTCTATGGAAATTAGCTTATTACAGGCATCCGCGTTGGGGATTCTGGCCTTTATTGCTGGCTTGGATATGTTCAACGGCCTGACACATATGCACCGCCCGGTGGTCCTGGGGCCGCTGGTTGGCCTGATCCTTGGCGACCTTCATATGGGGATACTCACCGGTGGTACTCTGGAACTGGTTTGGATGGGGCTTGCCCCACTGGCCGGTGCCCAACCGCCGAATGTGATTATCGGTACTATTGTCGGCACAGCCTTTGCTATTACTGCCGGTGTAAAACCGGAGGTCGCGGTTGGAGTTGCAGTGCCGTTCGCCGTGGCGGTGCAAATGGGCATCACCTTCTTGTTCTCTATCATGTCTGGTGTGATGGCGCGCTGTGACCGGATGGCGGCAAATGCGGATACCGACGGCATTGAACGCGTTAACTATCTGGCCTTGCTGGCTCTGGGTACGTTCTATTTTCTGTGCGCATTCTTGCCCATCTATTTTGGTGCTGAGCATGCGAAGACGGTCATTGATGTCTTGCCAGCCCGCCTGATAGACGGCCTTGGTGTGGCAGGTGGCATCATGCCTGCAATCGGCTTTGCCGTATTGCTGAAAATAATGATGAAAAACGTTTATATCCCTTACTTCATTCTTGGCTTTGTTGCTGCGGCCTGGCTGAAACTGCCGGTACTGGCGATTGCCGCCGCAGCCTTGGCAATGGCGTTAATCGATTTCATGCGTAAAGACTCAACTCCACAGCAGACTTCCAGCACTCAGAAAGAGGAATTCGAAGATGGCATCTAATACTCAGGTTCTGCCAAGCGCTAACGTCACTGAAAAGCCGGTCATTGATAGCAACGACAATATCTATGAAGACCAACGTATCGGTGCGGAGCTGACAAAGAAAGATATCAACCGCGTGGCATGGCGTTCCATGTTGCTGCAAGCCTCATTTAACTATGAGCGTATGCAAGCTTCCGGCTGGCTGTATGGCATATTGCCTGCACTGAAAAAGATCCACACCAATAAAAATGATCTGGCGCGGGCGATGAAAGGCCATATGGGGTTCTTCAACACCCATCCTTTCCTGGTGACGTTTGTCATCGGCATCATACTGGCGATGGAACGTTCAAAGCAGGATGTGAACAGTATTCAAAGTACAAAAATCGCCGTTGGTGCGCCACTGGGAGGAATTGGTGATGCGATGTTCTGGCTGACCTTGCTCCCCATCTGTGGCGGTATTGGAGCCAGTTTAGCCCTGCAAGGTTCGATCCTCGGCGCGATCGTGTTTCTCGTGATGTTTAATGTCGTCCATCTTGGGCTTCGTTTCGGGCTTGCTCACTATGCCTATCGCATGGGTGTCGCGGCTATCCCGCTTATCAAAGCCAATACCCTTAAAGTGGGGCGAGCGGCTTCTATCGTTGGGATGACGGTGATCGGTGCACTTGTCGCCACCTACGTTCGTTTGTCCACCACGCTTGAAATCACCGCAGGCGATGCCGTGGTTAAGCTACAAACCGATGTTATCGACAAACTGATGCCAGCCTTCCTCCCACTGGTATACACCCTCACGATGTACTGGTTAGTGCGCCGTGGCTGGAGCCCTCTGCGACTCATCGGGCTGACCGTGGTATTAGGCGTTGTCGGAAAGTTTGGTCACTTTTTATAAGCAAGAGGAAACGCCATGTTAAGCATTATTCTTAGCGGTCACGGTGGGTTTGCCACCGGGCTGGAAAAAGCGATGAAACAAATACTTGGCGAACAACAGCAAGTGATAGCCATCGATTTTCCTGAAAGCTCCTCCACCGCGCTGCTTACCGCTCAGTTTGAAGAGGCATTAGCTAATCTGGATGAAAAAGAAGGGCTAATTTTTTTGACGGATTTGCTCGGAGGTACCCCCTTCCGCGTTGCCTCGACGCTGGCAATGCAGAAAGCAGAACGTGAAGTGATCACCGGGGTAAATTTACAGCTTTTGCTGGAGATGGTGCTGGAACGCGATGGCCTCAGTAGTAAAGAGTTCCGCCTTCAGGCGCTAGAGTGTGGTCACCGAGGGTTGACCAGTCTGGTGGACGAAATGGGCCGTTATCGCGAAGCCGCGCCTGTCGAGGAAGGAATATGACAGTACTGTTGCGAGCCAGACGGGTGCTGACCGAGCAAGGCTGGCTCGACGATCATCAGTTATGCATAGATGGCAACACCATCGTTGCCATCGAGCCAATCCCCACAGGGGTTGCGCTGCGCGACGTTGAACTACTGTGCCCAGCCTATATCGATATTCATGTCCACGGCGGTGATGGTGTCGATGTCATGGATGACTCGCCAGAGGTACTGGATCAGCTCGCATTGTATAAAGCACGCGAAGGGGTTGGCGGCTGGTTGCCGACCACCGTCACCGCGCCCCTTGGGGAAATAGAGTGTGCACTGCGGCGTATTGCGCAGCGCTACCATCAAGGTGGACAAGGTGCGACGGTGTTGGGTAGCTATCTTGAAGGCCCTTACTTCACCCCGCAGAACAAAGGGGCACATCCACCGGAGCTGTTCCGTGAGCTGGACATTACCGAGCTAAATAGGTTGATTGACGTGTCACAAAACACATTACGTGTTGTGGCATTGGCACCAGAGAAATCGGGGGCGCTGGCGGCAATTAAGCATCTAAAAAGCCAGGGGATAAAGGTCATGCTCGGCCACAGCGCGGCGAACTATGAAGAAACTATTCGTGCGTTTGATGTGGGAGCCGATGGACTGGTGCATTGCTTTAACGGTATGACAGGTCTCCATCATCGTAATCCCGGCATGGTTGGCGCAGGGCTCACCGATAAGCGAGCATGGCTTGAGTTGATAGCAGATGGCCACCATGTTCACCCCGCAGTAATGAGCCTTTGTTGTACCTGCGCCAAGCCTCGAATATTGCTGATAACCGATGCGATGAGCGCGGCTGGAATGCCTGATGGCGACTATGCGATTTGTGGTCATCCAGTAACAATGCAACAGGGTATTGTCCGTACTGCCTCTGGCGGGCTGGCCGGAAGTACACTTTCGTTGGATGCAGCGGTGCGAAATCTGGTCAATAACGTGGGTGTACCTGCTGCGGATGCGATTCATATGGCCTCGCTGCACCCTGCCAAAATGCTGGGGCTTGACCACACATACGGCTCTCTGGCGGCAGGTAAACGAGCCAACATTATCGCGCTGGATTCGCGGCTCATGCTACAAACCATTTGGATTGATGGACAGCGAATCGCCCTATAGACCTTTCATTACATATCACTTTGGTTTGTGGCTAATTCTGCCACAAACCTTTCTTTTCCTTTCTTCTGGCTCTAAATCATTTATTAAAAAATATAATATATTCATATAAATCAAAACAGTAACAACCAGCAACCCACTTTCAGATCACGTTTTTCGTTTTATTACTTTTCTTATATTGACCTTTCGTTTTCTTTTCTATAGATTTTCACTTAGACATAAAATTGATGAAATGAAATGAAACGAAAGATTGTCATGTTCTACTTTGTACTGACCCATTGAATATGCACTACTAAGGACTGAGTTATGAGCGAAACCCAATCTGCCGATACTTGCGGCACATCAACCTGGACTGAAAAAGAGATCCGCCAGCAACCAGCAAGCTGGATCCGATCGTTAAAAAACATTGAACGTCAACGTAGCGATATCGACACTTTCCTTGCGCCGCTCCTACAAACATCTGACCTACAGATTGTCCTGACAGGTGCCGGTACCTCAGCATTTATCGGCGATATTATTGCGCCGTGGCTGTCGCGCCATAGCGGGAGAAATTTTGTCGCAGTGCCCACAACAGACCTCGTTACTAATCCTGCTGACTATTTATCTCCCCAACGCCCGACACTGCTCATCTCCTTTGCACGCTCCGGTAACAGCCCTGAAAGCGTCGCCGCAGTAGACTTAGCCAACCAACTCGTCAGCCAGTGCCACCATCTGGTCATCACCTGCAATGAAGCCGGCAGCTTGTATCACAATGCGTTGAAAAGTGATAACGCGCTGGCGCTGTTAATGCCAACTGAAACCCATGACCGTGGTTTCGCCATGACCAGTAGCATCAGTACCATGATGGCCAGTTGTTTGGCCGTCTTCGCCCCTGAGGTCATCAACAGCACCAGCTTTCAGGATGTAGCAACGCGCTGTAAGCAGATAGTTGCTTCGCAGGGCGACTTTAGCACTGCCGTATTTGGTGACCTGCCCTTTAAACGGATTGTTTACCTCGGCAGTGGCGGATTGCAAGGTGTGGCGCGCGAATCAGCACTGAAAGTGCTGGAGCTAACGGCAGGTAAATTGGCTGCGTTTTATGAGTCCCCCACCGGCTTTCGCCACGGACCAAAATCACTGGTTAACGCTGAAACGCTGGTTGTGGTGTTTGTTTCAAGCCACCCTTATACCCGCCAATACGACCTCGACTTACTGGCTGAGCTGCGCCGCGACCAACAAGCGATGCGCGTCGTAGCGATTTGTGCCGAATCCAGCCCAGCAATCGGCGCAGGTCCGCATATTTTGTTACCCGCAGCCCGAGAGTTTATTGATGTCGAACAGGCGTTCTGCTTCCTGATGTACACACAGATTTTCGCTCTCAGCGAATCTATCAAAGCAGGTATCACCCCCGACACCCCTTCCGCCAGCGGCACGGTAAACCGTGTAGTGAAAGGCGTCGTTATTCATCCCTGGAAAGGCTGAGAGGATCACTACATGAGCATTATTTCTACCAAATATCTTTTGCAGGATGCGCAGGCTCGGCGCTACGCCGTACCTGCTTTTAATATCCATAACGCGGAAACCATTCAGGCCATTCTAGAAGTTTGCAAAGAGATGCAATCACCGGTGATCCTTGCAGGTACGCCCGGCACCTTTAAGCACATCGCTTTTGAAGAAATTTACGCATTGTGCGAAGCCTACTCTGAAAGTTATGGCATGCCGCTCGCGCTGCATCTCGACCATCACGAATCGCTGGACGATATCAGCCGCAAGGTCAACGCCGGTGTACGCAGTGCGATGATTGACGGTAGCCACTTCCCATTTGCTGAGAATGTGTCTCTGGTGAAGAGTGTCGTCGATTTTTGTCATCGCCACGATTGTAGTGTTGAAGCTGAGTTAGGGCGTCTGGGAGGGGTGGAAGACGATATGGATGTCGATGAGGAGAGCGCTTTTCTCACTGACCCACAAGAAGCGCGTCGCTTTGTGGAACTTACCGGTGTCGATAGCCTCGCGGTTGCTATCGGAACAGCCCACGGCCTGTACACCAAACGGCCCAAAATTGATTTCCAGCGCCTGGCAGAAATCCATGAAACCGTCGATATTCCATTGGTTCTACACGGCGCAAGCGATGTCCCTGATGACTATGTCAGACGAGCCATTGAACTGGGTGTTTGCAAAGTAAACGTGGCAACTGAGTTGAAAATCGCCTTCGCGGCGGCGGTAAAAAAATGGTTTGGTGATAACCCGGAAGGTAACGACCCGCGCTATTACATGCGCGTCGGTATGGATGCCATGAAAGACGTTGTGCGCAGTAAAATCATCGTCTGCGGATCAGCTAATAAGTTAATCCCCGAAACTGAAACCTCGCTATAAATCTTGTGTCATCAAAATGTTGCCCGGCTATCGTCGGGTAACATCATGAATTTTAATAATTATCAGACTCAAAGCACCGACTCAAAATGTAAATAACCTTTCTGGACCTCAAATAACAAGGATATCGTATGAGAACAATCATAAAGAGCTCGTTATTATTATTGCTGATGAGCAATGCCGCCTTTGCCTCCGAATACTTGCTGAATAACAATAAAATCGCCCTCTCTTTTGACGATGCAAACTCAGCGGTGGTGATAAAAGATAAGCTTTCAGGCCGCATGCTTGCGCCTGTGGAATTGTTCTTTCTAACACTGCCCAACGAAGAGGTTATTCACGCGGCCGATTTTAAAATTAAAAATGTCAGCCAAAAAGATGATGCAATTCATATCAACTATGAACATAAAGATTTTGATGTCACCGTGGTGCTCAACGTACTAAAAGGTCAATACGCCAGTATTGACTACCGGATTCAGGCCAAAGGTCAGGCACGGGATGTTGCGAAAATCACCTTCTTCCCAACCAAAGGGCAATCCCAGGCACCTTATGTAGACGGCGCAATTAATAGCTCTCCCATTATCGCTGACAGCTTCTTTATTCTGCCGGAAAAACCGATCGTTAATACCTATGCATATGAAACGACAACCAATCTGAATGTTGCGTTAAAAACACCGATTAAAGTGGAGACGCCCGTCAGCTTCACCCTGTATTTCGGCACTTTTGAAGAAAACAACCAGTTACGTCGCAGCTTCAACCAATTTATCAACAGCATGCGCGCGCGCCCATATCAGCCCTACCTTCACTACAATAGCTGGATGGATATTGGTTTCTTCACCACCTACACAGAACAAGAAGTGCTCAACCGGATGGATACCTACGCCGACGAACTGATTAAAAAACGCGGGGTAAAACTTGATGGTTTTCTACTGGATGACGGCTGGGATGACCGCACCGGTAAATGGCTGTTTGGCCCAGCATTTAGTAAGGGATTCGGGGGGGTGAAACAGAAAGCTGACAGCTTACATACCTCGGTAGGTTTATGGCTGTCACCTTGGGGAGGCTATAACAAACCGCGCGATATTCGCGTCTCACACGCCAAAGAAAACGGCTTCGAAACCGTTGATGGGAAATTCGCGCTCTCCGGCCCCAATTACTTCCGTAATTTTAATGAGCAAATCATTAAGCTTATCAAAAACGAACATATCACCTCCTTCAAGCTAGACGGTATGGGCAACGCCAATTCGTATATCCCAGGCAGCCAGTTCGCCTCTGATTTTGACGCCTCCATCGAGCTGATTAAAAACATGCGCGAGGCCAATAAAGATCTGTTTATCAACCTGACCACCGGCACCGATGCCAGCCCCTCATGGCTGTTCTACGCGGACGCTATCTGGCGTCAGGGCGATGATATCAACCTGTTTGGCAAAGGTTCCCCCGCTCAGCAATGGATGACCTACCGTGATGCTGAAACCTACCGCTCCATCGTGCGCAAAGGCCCGCTATTCCCGATAAACTCGCTGATGTACCACGGCATTGTTAGCGCGGAAAATGCCTATTTTGGGTTGGAAAAAGTACAGACCGACCATGACTTTGCTGATCAGGTCTGGAGCTACTTTGCAACGGGAACCCAACTACAAGAACTTTACATCACGCCATCCATGTTAAATAACAACAAATGGGATACGTTGGCGACCGCCGCTAAATGGTCACGGAAAAATAGCGATGTGCTGGTTGATACCCATTGGATTGGCGGTGACCCTACAGCGCTGGACGTTTATGGCTGGGCCTCATGGAATAAAGATAAAGCGGTATTTGGATTGCGTAATCCATCCGACAAAGAACAAAGCTACTATTTAGATCTCACTAAAAACTTCGAAATTCCAAGTGGTGAAGCAACGAGCTTCACACTTAAAACGGTATATGGCACTAATGCAACTCTGCCACTCGATTACAGTAAGCCGGTGATTGTTACGCTAAAACCACTGGAAACACTCGTCATCGAAGCAATACCGATGACTAATAAGAAGTAACGCGCCTATCAGACCTGACGTAATAATACCGCCCGTTCTATCACGAAGGGGCGGTATCCGCTTCCAGCTTAATCAAATAGACCAACGCTTGTTCTCGGGTATCAGCACACATCTCCCGCAATGCTTGTAAGCTGGCACATACTGCCGGGCGAGAAGGGGAATGAAAAATGGCGCAACGCATAGCATCGTCCAAGTGCAGACAACGGGTATTGGCAGGCTTACCGAATGGCATGCCAGGGATCGGGCTGGAAATAGAAGGAGCAATACAGCAGGCACCGCAATCTGAGCGACAATCCATCAGCAAGCTCCTGTAGG
This sequence comes from Yersinia sp. FDAARGOS_228, assembly GCF_002073315.2. Lineage (NCBI taxonomy): Bacteria > Pseudomonadati > Pseudomonadota > Gammaproteobacteria > Enterobacterales > Yersiniaceae > Yersinia > Yersinia sp. FDAARGOS_228. The sequence continues at coordinate 2,480,004 of NZ_CP020409.2, read as the reverse complement.
CTGGTGGAATAATAGCCGACAATAGCAATCCCTCCCATTAACTACCAGCACTATCCGTGCCTAATGGGGCAATGACAGACCCACACCACAGCCGCCTCTTTGCATCCACTCATTTTCAGTTCACTTTTCAACCTAAAAAATTCTAATTTGTACGATATTCAGTCACAAGATAATGCTGTTACCAGACTAATCACTAACCATGCAATCCCTGTGAGTATATTCATCTGTTTACAGTTCCCTCACCAACCTGTACCATCAAGCTAGTACAAAAGAACTATTAACCTATAATTGATACCCAAAATCATTGGCGTTACCGCAGCGTCAAGGATAAAGGATACTTGGAGTTACAGATGTCGATGGATGTATCCCAACCGTTATCGCGCCCTTCCGTCCTTGGCGGTGCGATGATAGTCGCCGGAACCGCTGTGGGTGCGGGGATGTTCTCAATCCCAATCGTAACAGCCGGGGTATGGTTTAGCGGCTCAGTTATGCTGCTGATTTATACTTGGGCTTGTATGCTGATTTCTGGCCTGATGATTCTGGAAGCTAACCTGAATTATCCTAGTGGGGCCAGCTTTCACACCATGGTGCAAGACCTGCTTGGCAAGGTCTGGAGTTCCATCAATGGGTTGTCGATAACCTTTGTGCTCTATATTCTGACTTACGCTTATATCTCTGCCGGTGGCTCAATCATTTCCCACACCCTGCAAAATGTCGCGGGAATTGGTCAGACCGGAGCCGGATTTATCTTTGCGCTATTGGTCGCATTTATCGTTTGGTTATCCACCCGCGCAGTAGATCGCTTAAGTACGATATTGATCGGCGGTATGGTTATTACATTTATCATGTCGGTTGGTGACATGTTCAGCCATGTGCAAAGTACCGTGTTGTTCAATCAAACCGATAGCAGTGCCCACTATTTGCCCTATGCGCTGGCGGCACTGCCCTACTTGTTAACCTCGTTTGGTTACCACGGCAATGTACCGGGGTTGGTGAAGTACTATCACAAAGACAGCAAAGCGGTGGTACGTAGCCTGTTGTACGGCACACTGATCGCGTTAATCATTTATGTCCTATGGCAGTATGCCATTCAAGGCAATATCAGCCGTGACGCGTTCAAACTGGTTATTGCCGACGGTGGCAATATTGGTAGTCTGCTAAAACAGATGGACACCATTTCAGCCAGTCAGGCCACCAGCCAGTTACTTAATGCCTTCTCTTATATGGCACTGGCCAGTTCATTCCTTGGGGTGTCGCTGGGTCTGTTTGATTATATCGCTGACTTCTTTAAGTTTAGTGATACCCGTAACGGGCGAACCAAGTCAGCGCTTATCACTTTTGTGCCACCTACCCTCGGCGCGCTGTTGTTCCCAAATGGCTTCTTATATGCCATTGGCTTTGCCGGTTTAGCGGCCACCATTTGGGCGGTGATTGTGCCAGCACTGATGGCGCGGGCCAGCCGTAAACGCTTCCCACAGGCGGCTTATCGCGCTCCCGGTGGGCGTTTGATGATTGGCTTTATTATCCTGTTTGGTTTGATCAATGCCGTTACCCATATTGCCGCACTATTGGGCTGGTTACCGGTCTATCGCTAGGCCCGGTTTTACACCGGGAATATCACTCTTTTTAGCACCATAGCCACAGAGTTTAGCGTTGCCGTCAGGTCGCCAGCAAACACCCCCTGAGACTTCAACAATGAAGGTGATATTTGCTTGCCTGAAACTCGCGGCGCGAGTAACTTGTCGCAACTTATCTTCAATCCTGATTGGCGGTTAATAAATGGCAAGAGCTAATGAAATAAAACGTGGTATGGCGGTCAACCTCAACGGCAAATTGTTGCTGGTGAAAGATATTGATGTGCAAAGCCCAAGCGCCCGTGGCGCAAGTACGCTGTATAAAATGCGTTTTTCTGACGTGCGTACCGGCTTAAAAGTAGAAGAGCGTTTTAAAGGTGATGAGATCCTCGATACCATCACCCTGACCCGCCGGTCAGTGAACTTCTCTTACATCGATGGCGACGAATATGTCTTTATGGATGATGAAGATTTCACCCCTTATAACTTCAAGAAAGAGCAGATCGAAGAAGAGCTGTTATTTATTCCTGAAGGGGGGATGCCAGGCATGCAGGTTCTGACGATGGATGGCCAATTATTGGCGCTGGAATTGCCACAGACTGTTGATATGGAAATTGTTGACACTGCACCCAGCATCAAAGGCGCATCTGCTAGCGCCCGTAACAAGCCTGCGGTGATGAGCACAGGCTTATCTATTCAGGTGCCGGAATATATCAGCCCTGGTGAGAAAATCCGTATTCATATTGCGGAGCGTCGTTATATGGGCCGCGCTGAATAACACCCAATACTCTTCATCTTTCAAGTTGCAGGTGTGTTGGTTGCTCTCAATAACCCGAATCACTTATTTATGTAAGCTCATCGGGATTAATGAGCCTCATCCTTGAGGCTCACCCTGCGGGCTAGCATAAATGCTGTACAAATCGGGTACCGACCGATTTGTATCTCGCTTGCCGCCTTCCTGCATCTTGAAATCTATTGGGTATGGTTGGGTATAAAACAGTTAAGGGCCATTTCTGGCCCTTAATGTATTGAAAGATGGCGGGCTATTTTAGCTCAGGGAAGAACGCCCGCTTCAGCGCCAACTCCACACCACGCACCTCAGCTAACCCTTTCAAACGGCCAATCGCCGAATAACCCGGATTAGTTTTCTTATGTAAATCATCCAACATCTGATGACCGTGGTCTGGTCGCATTGGGATCGGGCGCATATCACCAGCAGCCTGGCGGCGTTGCTCTTCGGTCAAGATGGCTTTGACGACTGAATACATGTCTACATCGCCTTGCAGATGGCCGCCTTCATGGAAGGTCTTTGGGTTCCCTTCGCGGCAGGTCGAACGTAAATGCGTAAAATGAATACGGTCGCCAAAGGTTTCGATCATCTTCACCAGATCATTGTCTGCCCGCACCCCATAAGAGCCGGTGCACATAGTAAAACCGTTATGAATACTATCAACCGTCTCTTTTAGCCACTGCATATCTTCAATGGTGGAAACAATACGCGGCAGGCCAAGAATTGGGCGCGGCGGATCATCTGGGTGAACCGCCATTCGCAGACCGACCTGTTCGGCAACCGGTATAATCGCCTGTAGGAAGTAAGCCATATTGTCACGCAGTTGCGCTTTATCGATACCGTCATACTCGGCCAAACGTGCGCGGAATTGATCCAGTGTATACCCTTCCTCCGCCCCCGGCAGACCAGCAATAATATTGCCCGTCAGCTTGGCGATATCCGCCTCAGACATCGCATCAAAGTAATCTGCTGCCTGCGCCTGTTCTTCCGCCGTGTAATCATTCACCGCGCCCGGACGTTTAAGGATATGCAGTTCGAAGGTTGCAAATGCTATCTGATCGAAACGCAATGCTTTGGAACCATCTGGCAGCTGATACTCCAGATCCGTGCGTGTCCAGTCCAGCACCGGCATAAAGTTATAGCACACGGTATCAATACCGCAGCCCGCCAGATTACGCAGCGTTTGCTTATAATTTTCAATATGTTGCTGATAGTTGCCGCTGTGAGTTTTTATTTCTTCATGAATCGGGACACTTTCGACCACCGACCATACCAAACCTTTTGCGGCAAGCTCTGCCTGGCGTTGTTTGATCTCACTCACCGGCCATACTTCGCCATTCGGAATATGATGTAATGCAGTCACTACTCCAGTTGCCCCTGCCTGACGGATATCATCCAGCGACACCGGATCATGCGGGCCATACCAACGCCATGTTTGTTCCATTTATTTTTACCTTCTCTGCGTAAACTGTTCAGGTGCTAAAAATGTTGTTATACCGATTTCCAATAGGTATCACTCAGCTTTATCCTTACTTTTTAACCGCCGGGTGTCAAAAAGCAAAACCTCATTGGTTGATCCACCTCACGAATATAACCAATATTGGACTTACCAATTTTATTTTCTGTCATATGGCTTTACACTGCAAGCCGATATTCATGGCAACGAGCAAAAGAAAAAGGTCAGTATGGTGTGGCTTCTTTCCTACAAACAGCCGACTAAAACTGGTCTAACAACTTTTTATTTGCCACCTTTTATGTCAGCCCCTTTGTAATAATCGTGGGGTGAATGATTTTGGAGCCACGTATGAACACCATTGCCAACAGCCCCCTTCCCTCAACCGTACAGCAGCCTACTTATGATAGAACAGCACTGAAAAGCCGCATTATTCACATTGGCTTTGGTGCATTTCATCGCGCCCATCAGGCACTGCTCACTGACCGAGTATTAAATAAGCAAGGAGGCGATTGGGGCATCTGCGAAGTCAGCTTGTTTGGTGGCGACGTTTTGATTCAAAATTTACGCCAACAGAATCATCTCTTTTCCGTACTGGAAAAAGGGGCACAAGGTAATCAGGCCATTGTTGTCGGCTCAGTATGTGAGTCAGTCCATGCCCGCTTAGATGGCATAATCCAAGTGTTGGAGAAACTGGCCGAACCACAAGTAGCCATTGTTTCCCTGACGATTACTGAGAAAGGCTACTGCATCGAACCAGGTAGCGGCCAATTGGATCTGCAAAATGAGTTTATCCGCGCAGATCTGGCGATACCCGATGCGCCGACCTCTGCTCCCGGTATTCTGGTAGAGGCCCTGCGCTTACGCCGCTTACGTGGCCTGCCGCCTTTTACGGTGCTTTCTTGCGATAATATTCCAGAAAATGGTCACGTAGTGAAAAATGCCGTCCTCGGTCTGGCTATGGCCCGAAACCCGGAACTGGCCAGTTGGATCAGTCAACATGTCACCTTCCCTAACACCATGGTCGACCGTATTGTTCCGGCTGCCACCACCGAAACCTTGCAGGAAATTGCCGATACCCTGAGCGTAGCAGACCCTTGTGGCATTGCCTGTGAACCGTTTATTCAGTGGGTGGTTGAAGACAAATTTGTCGCGGGACGCCCGGACTGGGAACTGGCTGGAGTGCAATTAGTCGATGATGTCTTGCCGTTCGAAGAAATGAAGTTGCGCATGTTAAACGGCAGCCACTCGTATCTCTCCTATTTGGGTTATCTGGCTGGTTATCAACATATTAATGATTGCATGGACGACAGTAACTATCGCCTAACCGCTCGCCGCCTGATGATGGATGAACAAGCGCCAACCTTGCGCGTCACCGGGGTGGATCTTAACGCCTATGCTGATCAATTGATTGAGCGTTACAGTAACCCGGCGTTAAAGCACCGCACCTGGCAGATTGCGATGGACGGCAGCCAAAAACTACCTCAACGGATGCTCGATTCTGTGCGTTGGCATTTACAACATGGCGGAGCCTACCGCTGTCTGGCATTGGGTATCGCCGGTTGGATGCGCTATGTAGGGGGTATCGACGATAACGGCCAGGCCATCGATATCCGTGATCCCATGGCTGACAGTTTTAAAAAGTGTGTCGCCAGTAGTGAAGATGGCGTGGCCCGGGTACAGAGTTTGCTATCGCTGAAATCACTGTTTGGCGAGTCCTTACCACAGCAGCAGGTATTTGTTGATGCGGTTACCGAGGCTTATCTCAGCTTGCAACAATTTGGCGCAAAAGAGAGTGTAAAACGTTTGGCGCAGCAGGATTAATTTAGCCCGCTTACCGGATGAGCCTCAAGAATGAGGCTCATTAATTCCAATCGAGTTCGTGAGCGCAGCCAACACCCCTGTAGCTTCAAAGCCGAAGGGTTTACCCAAAGTCATTGGCGTTACAGGTAGGCGGCAAGAGAGTAAATCCCGATGAGCTTACTCAAGTAAGTGATTCGAGTTCGTGAGCACAGCCAACACCCCTGTAGCTTCAAAGCCAAAGGGTTTACCCAAAGTCATTGGAGTTACAGGTAGGCGGCAAGAGAGTAAATCCCGATGAGCTTACTCAAGTAAGTGATTCGGGTGAGTGAGCGCAGCCAACCCCCCTGTAGCTTCAAGGCCGAAGGGTTTACCCAAAGTCATTGGAGTTACAGGTAGGCGGCAAGAGAGTAAATCCCGATGAGCTTACTCAAGTAAGTGATTCGGGTGAGTGAGCGCAGCCAACACCCCTGTAGCTTCAAGGCCGAAGGGTTTACCCAAAGTCATTGGAGTTACAGGTAGGCGGCAAGAGAGTAAATCCCGATGAGCTTACTCAAGTAAGTGATTCGGGTGAGTGAGCGCAGCCAACACCCCTGTAGCTTCAAGGCCGAAGGGTTTACCCAAAGTCATTGGAGTTACAGGTAGGCGGCAAGAGAGTAAATCCCGATGAGCTTACTCAAGTAAGTGATTCGGGTGAGTGAGCGCAGCCAACACCCCTGTAGCTTCAAGGCCGAAGGGTTTACCCAAAGTCATTGGAGTTACAGGTAGGCGGCAAGAGAGTAAATCCCGATGAGCTTACTCAAGTAAGTGATTCGGGTGAGTGAGCGCAGCCAACACCCCTGTAGCTTCAAGGCCGAAGGGTAAATTACTCTTCAAGCTGGTACGGTGCAGACTCAAACAAATAACCATCGAAATCTGGATGATCCGCATCTGAAAGCTCAAGCAACTTCAGTTTTACATTTTCCAAATGCTGCCACATGGCTTGCTTGGCTGCTTTGCTGTCACGGCGTAACACCGCTTGTAAGATTTTCTGGTGATCTTCCAGCCACTGCCACCGGTAGCTAAAATCAAGGGTGTGACTGTGAGCGACTTGCCACATAGCGCTGGTCTTGCGCGCTTGCCAGGCCTCAGTAACCATATTGGCCAGCACGCTATTTTGTGTTGATTGCGCCAGCAGATAATGAAACAGCTCATCGGCACTTTCATCCACAGCTCCGGCGGCCAGTGCGGTCTTTTCCTGCTCGATAGCGTGGCGCATTTTGATGATATCGGCTTTAGTCGCCTGCATGGCAGCAAAAGCAGCGACTTCGCTTTCCAGTAATTGGCGGGCTTGTAACAGTTCAAATGGGCCGTAACCACAATCCGCAGTAACAGCAGACTCACCGTTTGCTGGCATCGCAGGCACATTAACCACATAGACACCTGAACCTTTGCGTACCTCAACCAATTTTTCCAACTCCAGCATAATCAGTGCTTCACGAACCACACTGCGACTGACACTGAAATTTTCGGCGATGTCACGTTCAGGCGGTAAACGATCGCCCAAGCTATATTGCCCGCTGACAATTGCCTCGCGCAATTGACTGCCTACTTCCTGATATAACCGCATAGCCTTATTTCCTGCATCAGGCATTGGCTAAACAATACCAAATTGGCCTGACCAAAGGGTGTCTGAATAAGGAGGAGTATATCATGTGGTCGAACAATATCATTGCCGCCAGGCAAGATGATTTTATTCAAATAGCATCATGCATCTAGCACGACTTATCACTGTGATAAGCCGTGCTTGTATGTATACATCATAATGTTTGAATAGATTAGAGATAAGTGACAGTGAGGATTCCCAGATTACGCTGCGGGTTCAGCCACTCCATACGGGAGGACGCTAAATTACCGGGTAAACGGGCAGTAAGAGGCATTCTGGCAGAGACAGTTTGCCTTTGAGTCAGCGTTTGACCATTACGATAACAACGCGTTGTAATGGTACTATCGATGAAAGCGGTATCACATGGACTATCTACAATGGCTCCATAAAATGTGATTGTTCCTGAGGCAGATCGGCCAGATTGCGCACTACTTGCAGCAAAAGAAACTATCCATGAAGACATTATTGCTACCATAATAAGCACTCGGAGATTCATCATAACCACCTCGACTTTCATATCTGTCATTTTAAATGATAGAGGATTCCAGCCAATTCGATGGGAACGACAGAGCATTTTTTATTGCCCGACTTCGCCTATAACCCACTAAAATCCCTCGTAGAAGTGAATTATATTGCTTAACCTGGCAAGGCTATTAGGCGAGGTTCCTAAGACGCCTAGGAAATTGTCTGTCTTTCAGCCTTTTTCGTTTAATAATAAGCTTGGCTGGTGTTATACCCTCTTCTAATAACATCGACACACTTGAGCCTTTTCTTGAGGGGTTATTGAAAATAAATTTATGATCGGAGATCTCTGATGACAAAAACGAACTTGATTACCGGCTTTTTGGGGTGTGGCAAAACCACCACAATCCGCCATTTATTGTCACAAAAACCGGAGAATGAGAAATGGGCGGTATTGGTCAATGAATTTGGTGAAATCGGTATTGATGGTGCGCTACTAGCCGACAGCGGTGCGGTATTAAAAGAAATACCGGGTGGATGCATGTGTTGTGTTAATGGGTTACCAATGCAAGTGGGTTTGAATATGCTGCTACAGCAGGCAAAACCGGATCGGTTATTAATCGAGCCGACTGGATTGGGGCATCCAAAACAGATCTTGTCTTTACTAACCTCTGATGTTTACCAACCCTGGATTGACCTGCGTGCCACCCTCTGTCTGGTGGATGCCCGCCAGTTAAGTGAACCGCGTTATGCAGAAAATGAGAACTTCCGCGACCAACTGGCGGCCGCAGATATCATTGTGGCAAATAAGCAGGATACCTATACCCCACAGGACAACAACGTATTGCAACAATGGCATGAACTTCAAGCGTTATCACGCCCGCTCTATTATGCCGAACAGGGGAAGATAGATGCGGCACTATTGGATATCGCCCACAGTAATAATAATGAATTACCCGACGGTACACATCACCACGGCTCAGTACGGCAAAAAGGTCTCGCAGCACTCAGTTTGAAAGGTATCGAACCTTGGCGGCGGGCCCTGAATCAGGGGCAAGGTTATCATAGCTGTGGTTGGGTATTTAATGCAGAAACGGTGTTTGATACCGTCCCATTGTTGGAATGGATACGGTTAAATCCGGTGGAGCGAGTTAAAGGGGTTATGCGTATTGCTGAAGGCACCTTGGTGGTTAATCGACAAGGCGTGGACTTGCAAATAGAAACACGCCAAATAGCACCGCTGGACAGCCGGATTGAACTGATTAGTGCCACTGAAGCGGATTGGAATACGCTTCAGCATGAATTACTGAATATCAGACTACATAAGGGGCTATAATGTGCCTCGATTTTTATTTGTTACACAATTTATACATTGACAATTTATAGGTTCCGCATGACCCGTCGTAATTTACCGACAATATTACTGCTCAATTTTATTGGGATTGCCCTGTTTCTATCTTGGTATATCCCGGCGAACCATGGCATTTGGTTTAAAATAGATTCAGCAATATTTTACTATTTTAACCAACATCTGCTGTCCAGCCCTCTATTTCTGCATTTGGTGGCAATCACTAACAACCGGATTTTCGATGTTATTTCCCTTATATGTATGGGGCTACTTTATTTGTACTTCTATATGAAGGAAACGCCAGCAGGCCGCCGCCGCCTGATAGTCACCGGGGTTGTAATGCTATTAACTGCGGTGGTCCTCAATCAATTAGGCCATCTACTGCCCGTCTCGCATCCTAGTCCAACCCTGACGTTTGACAATATCAATCGCGTCAGTGAATTAACCGGTATTCCAACCAAAGATGCATCCAGTGATAGTTTCCCCGGTGACCATGGCATGATGCTGATGATTTTTGCCTGCTTTATGCTGCGCTATTTTTCCCAAGGTGCTTTTGCCATCGCCCTGCTGATCGTCGTTATCTTCTCAATGCCACGGGTGATGATTGGCGCACATTGGTTTACTGACATTGCTGTCGGCTCACTGTCGATAGTGCTGGTTGGGATGGGCTGGGTATTGCTGACACCATTAAGTGACAAGATAATTAATGTCATTAACCATAATCTCCCAGGGGCGAACAGCCAATAACGCTATCAGCCTTATATTAAGGCAAAAAAGTCTATTTTTTGCCTTTCTCTCACCTTAACGTTTTCGGTTCTTTATTGTTACCAAACGGCTACAAATCCAGCTATCCACTTTTAATCTGAAATCTTACATTATGTTACATAACCTTTAGCTATAATAATGGTTGTAAAAGGTCTCGCCTTTTATTAATCATTACGGTAATCTCGAAAACGTTTGTGTTCGGATTTGGGTCATTCGCCTCTTGCATGATTAATATTGTGCGTTCTAGCACAGTTATTCAGTTAAGTGATTGTCTAATCGGATCTCAATCAATAATCTCGATTCGTTTGGTTTTTTTGGTAGCGACATCCGTCGTAAGGACAGCAAGGGAAAACAACAACAATGGTCAAGTCTCAACCTATTATGAGATATATTCTGCGGGTAATTCCTGCGGTTGCAGTAGCGGTAATGTTATCCGCGTGTAGTTCATCACAGACTTCGAACTTACATAATGCGCAAACTGAGATGCGTGCAGTTAATGACAAAGATGGGCTTTTACTGCAAGCCTCTCAGGATGAATTCGAAGCGATGGTACGCAACGTTGACGTCAAGTCGAAGATTTTAGAACAGTATGCAGGGTGGAAAGGTGTTCGTTATCGTTTAGGCGGTAGCAGCAAACGCGGTATTGATTGCTCCGCATTTGTACAAACCACTTTCCGTGAACAATTTGGTATGGATTTGCCACGCTCAACCTCTGAGCAGCAAGATCTTGGCAAAAAAATCCAACGAACTAAATTGCGCCCCGGTGATTTGGTGCTGTTCCGTGCAGGTTCGACTGGCCGCCATGTCGGTATCTACTTAGGTAATGATAAATTTGTTCATGCATCGACCAGTGTCGGCGTGACGATATCGAGCCTAAACGAAGATTATTGGAATAAGCGTTATCGCGATGGGCGTCGTGTGTTAAGCAGCGGTTCGCGCAGTTAGCTGATTTTATTCCTGTTGTCCGAGATACCAAACGAAACTGTAAAACGCTGCCATTGGTAGCGTTTTTTATTGTCTAAGCATACCTCCTCATCGATTCGTATCCGGCCAAATTTCCAGCCAATTTGTAGGAAACATCCTTTTTTGTCTGAGAGGCGCGAAATCCAAGAATTTTCTGTGTAAGATTATTCCCGCTTAACCATGAGCTTCCTGGTGTTCAGGTATCTCTACCAGCGATTCATTTTATAAAATCATGTAGAACGAGTTAATAAGCTGGAGATTTGTTTTACCGAAGCATATTGCTAAATATCTCGGTATAAATGAACTTTGCTTGTTTCATTTATTTGATGCATTTAAACCGCATCTTTGATTTATATGAATGGAGATTCAATTGGCTAGGCTAATTACTGTTAACAATGCACATTGGCAAACTGATGGCGTTGCGCTGTTAACTTAACTTATACTCATCACACTTTATCGATCATGCTGAGGAGCGGCGTAACATGGGTTCAAACAGTGCGTTCTCCCGCAATATTTTATCCAAACGCCATCTTGTAAAAAAAAGTGTCATCCTCTCACTCTGTTTCTTTATTTGCTTTGTCGTTATTACGTTGTCATTACTTTATCGCAGTAGCGAGCATAAATTAACAACACAAAGTGATCATATTATCTCCTATGCATCTCAGTTTCTAAATGAACTGACTACCACCATGTCTCAACTTATCCCGCTAAGTGCCAAGAGTTGTGAGCAAGCCAGTCCGGCACTCCACTATCGGGCTGCATTTACTAATGGTGTCAGAGCATTTTTATTGGTTAGGGACGGTATCGCTTATTGTTCTTCAGCAACAGGCGATATGCACGTCGCGGGCAGTGCGCTATATCCTAAAATAAACTTATCCCAGCCACTGGATTTTAAAATTCAGCAAGGAACACCGATGATGCCAAGTAAACCGGCGGTCGGGGTGTGGTTGCGCGAGGCTGGGCGTGGTAATACCGGTGTATTGGCAACATTGGAATTAACCTTACACCCCTATTTATTACTTAACTCTTCTAGTAATCAAGTAAATGGTTTAGCCATTATTATTGATGGGTTCGCGGTAACGACTTTTGACACTAAGGTTTTACCCATCAGCCAGTTACCGTCTCGAGCCGCGCGTGAAGTTCAGCTACCGGGCTACCCGATTAAAATATTGATTTATCATACCAGCCTGACGGCTGATGATATTCGCATAACCCTGTTAGGGGGGCTATTACTTTCCGGTCTGGTCGGCATCCTTGCTTATTATATTTTAATCGCCAGCCAAAGTGCTGAAGCTGAAATTTTGCGCGGTATTAGGCGCGGCGAATTCTTCGTTGAATATCAGCCGGTATTTCGCTCACACGACCGTTCAATATCTGGCTTGGAAGCGCTTATTCGCTGGCAACATCCGATTGAAGGGCGTATATCCCCGGATCTTTTTATTCCCTATGCGGAAACTCAGCATCTGATCCAACCATTAACCCGCCACCTATTTGAGTTAATTGTCAGAGACAGTAAATTAATGGCAGACCACCTTCAAGTTGGGACTAAACTGGCCTTTAATATTTCCCCGGTCCATCTTGCTGATGATAGTTTCCGCAAAGATGTTTCTCAGATGTTAAAACAATTAAATACGGATATCGTGGCACCGGTATTCGAAATTACCGAGCGAGGCATGGTTGAAGAAGAACTGGCGATTAAACAGTTTGCCTGGCTGCGTTCTCAGGGGATACAAATCGCTGTCGATGACTTTGGTACCGGCCACAGCGCCCTGATCTATTTAGAACGTTTTACTTTAGACTATATTAAAATTGATCGTGGATTTGTCAGTACCATTGGTATTAATACCGTGGCAGCACCGGTATTAGACTCAGTATTAATGTTGGCAAATAAGCTCAATATTGAAACTGTCGCTGAAGGTGTTGAAACAGAGCAACAGCTCCAATATTTGGCGCAACACGGCGTTAAGTACTTACAAGGTTACTTACTCAGCAAACCACTATCTATTGAGGCTCTCGTTGCATTTTGTAATAAAAAAGATAGTAAGCCCAAAACCCTATCCAAAGTCATTGACGCCACGGTCTAACTGAGCTTGTATGGCCTCAATGAGCTGATTCAAGTGCGTTATTTGGCAGAGTCGCCGCCACTACCACTGCTACGGCTTAAAGTAACAAGGATATTTGGCTTAATGTTTGCTTTAATCCCCTGCAAACTGGTAATTTCGTTTAAGATTATTATTATCGGAATGAAACGCAGGAGCTTACCGCCAATATGTTGTCACGCCTATTTGCTGCCTTGGTACTTTCAGCCCTGAGTTTTGGCCTACAGGCTGAAACCATCAAAGAAGGCGTCTCTTTTGCTATACTGGGTGAACCTAAGTATTCAGCCGATTTCAGCCATTTTGATTACGTCAATCCAGCCGCCCCCAAAGGCGGAGATATCACGCTATCCGCCATTGGTACCTTCGATAACTTTAACCGTTATGCGTTACGCGGCAATCCAGCGATGCGCACTGAGCGGCTGTATGACTCACTATTTGGTACCTCAGACGATGAGATTGGCAGTTACTATCCATTAATTGCCGAATCCGCCCGCTTTGCGCCTGACTTCCGTTGGATTGAAGTTGATATAAATCCGCGCGCCCGTTTTCATGATGGCACCCCGATTACCGCACAAGATGTCGCATTTACCTTCAATAAGTTTATGACCGAAGGGGTGCCACAATTTCGTATTATTTATAAAGGCGTGCAGGTGAAAGCCATTTCGCGGCTGACGGTGCGCTTTGAATTCCCGGAACCGAATAAAGATAAAATGTTAGGTTTGTTTGGTTTACCGGTGATGCCTGCTCATTTCTGGCAAAACCATAAACTGAGTGACCCACTCAGCAAACCCCCCGTTGGCAGCGGCCCTTATCGCATCGGCAAATATAAGATGGGCCAGTTTGTTACCTATGAACGGGTGAGAGACTACTGGGCAGCCAATCTGCCAGTTAATCGCGGCCAATATAACTTTGATACTATCCGCTACGACTACTACCTGGATGATAAAGTTGCATTGGAAGCCTTTAAAGCCGGCGCATTTGATTTCCGTGAAGAAACCTCACCGAAGAGTTGGGCGACACAATATGTGGGTGGCAACTTTGCGAAAAGCTATATCGCCAAGCAGGATATTGTCGATAACTCGGCACAAAATACGAGATGGTTGGCATTTAACGTTCAACGCCCGATTTTTAGCGATCGACGAGTTCGTCAAGCCCTTACGTTAGCTTTTGACTTTGACTGGATGAATAAAGCCTTCTATTTCAATAGCTATCAGCGTACCAATAGCTTCTTCCAAAATACTGAATATGCGGCAAAAGGTTATCCAGATAGCGCTGAACTGGCTTGGCTGGCTCCGTTGAAGGGCAAAGTACCAGCAGAGGTATTCACGCAGATTTATCTGCCACCTCAAACCGATGGCAGCGGCGATTCGCGGGATAATCTGTTAAAAGCGCGTGAACTACTCAGCGAAGCAGGCTGGGAAGTGAAAAACCAGCAATTGGTTAACAGTAAAACCGGTAAGCCTTTTGTGTTTGAATTGCTGTTACTCAGTGGCAGTAACTTCCAATATGTTCAACCGTTTAAGCATAATTTGCAGCGCTTGGGCATTACCATGAATATTCGCGAAGTTGACAGTTCTCAGTTTGTTAACCGCCTGCGCAGTCGGGATTACGATATGATCCCGACAGTTTACAGTGCCTTCCCCTACCCTAGCCCAAATCTGCAAATCTGGTGGAGCTCGGCTTATATCGACTCTAGTTATAATTCTTCAGGTATTAAAGATCCGGCTATTGACCAATTGATTGCTGAGATTATCAAACATCAGGACCAGCCTGAGGCGTTACAGTCCCTTGGCCGGGCACTTGATCGGGTGTTGACTTGGAACTACCTGATGATTCCGATGTGGTACTCCAATCATGCCCGCTTTGCCTATTGGGATAAATTCTCGATGCCGGCAGACCGCCCCACCTATTCGCTCGGGTTCGATAGCTGGTGGTTTGATGTCAACAAGGCAGCTCGCCTGCCAACAGAACGTCACTAGGGGGCTGCTGTGGGTGGATATCTGTTACGGCGACTATTGCTGGTTATTCCCACGCTGTGGGCAATTATTACTATCAACTTTTTTATCGTCCAAATTGCGCCCGGCGGGCCAGTTGATCAGGCGATTGCCAATATCGAATTGGGTCACTCCAGTGGATTTACGGCTGGGGGCGGTGATGGCGGGCTGGGTGGTGCCAAAGTCGGTCTCAATGCAGCACAAGTGGGTGATAGCAACTATCGTGGTTCACGTGGGTTAGACCCAGAAGTCATTGCCGAAATCAAACAACGCTTTGGTTTTGACAAGCCGCTGCACCAGCGCTATTTCGATATGCTATGGAGCTATGTTCGCTTTGATTTTGGCGACAGTTTGTTCCGGGGCGAATCAGTCATGTCGTTAGTGAAACATAGCCTGCCGGTTTCTATTTCACTCGGGCTATGGAGCACGCTGATTATTTATCTGGTTTCGATCCCTTTAGGCATTAAAAAGGCGGTGCGCAATGGCACAGCCTTTGATACCTGGAGCAGTACGCTGATTATTATCGGGTACGCCATTCCTTCGTTTCTGTTTGCGATTTTACTGGTGGTACTGTTTTCCGGTGGCAGTTATTTCGATCTATTCCCACTGCGAGGGCTGGTTTCCAGTAACTTTGACACCCTGCCGTGGTACGGCAAAGTAACGGATTACTTGTGGCATATCACCTTACCGGTACTGGCTACCGTGATAGGCGGTTTCGCCACATTGACGATGCTAACTAAAAACTCGTTTCTTGATGAAATCCGTAAACAATATGTCGTTACTGCGCGCGCCAAGGGGTTACCCGAAGAAAAAATTCTGTATCGCCATGTATTCCGCAATGCCATGTTGCTGGTCATCGCAGGCTTCCCCGCCACCTTTATCAGTATGTTTTTCACCGGCTCACTGTTGATCGAAGTGATGTTCTCACTCAATGGGCTAGGACTACTGGGCTATGACGCCACTTTGCAGCGCGATTATCCGGTGATGTTTGGCACCCTTTATATTTTCACCCTGATTGGTTTACTGCTGAATATCCTCAGTGATATCACCTACACCTTGGTTGATCCACGGATTGATTTTGAGGGCCGCCAATAATGATACGGCTAAGTGCTATTAATCAGGCCCGCTGGGCGCGTTTTCGCAATAATCGCCGTGGCTACTGGTCACTGTGGATCTTCCTGACACTGTTTATTATCAGCCTGTTTGCCGAACTGATTGCCAATGACAAACCACTGCTGGTGAACTATCAGGGTAGAATTTATATGCCCTTTATGACTAATTATAGCGAATCGACCTTTGGCGGTATTTTAACCACTGCGGCAGATTATCAAGACCCCTATGTAATTGGTCGAATTAATCACAATGGCTGGGCTATCTGGGCACCGATTCGCTTTAGTAATAACACCATCAACTTTGCAACCGATGTCCCTTTCCCTTCACCACCTAGCCGCACCAACTTGCTGGGTACCGACAGTACCGGCGGCGATGTATTGGCCAAAGTCATTTATGGTTTTCGTATCTCGCTGCTATTCGGCCTGACATTAACCCTGTTCTCCAGCGTCATTGGTATTTGTGCTGGCGCTGTACAAGGTTATTACGGCGGCAAAATTGACTTGTGGGGTCAGCGGTTTATCGAGGTGTGGTCGGGGATGCCGACCCTGTTTTTAGTGATTCTGCTGTCCAGTATCGTCCAACCCAACTTTTGGTGGCTGTTAGCCATCACCGTGCTGTTTGGTTGGATGGGATTAGTGGGTGTCGTGCGGGCTGAATTTCTGCGCACCCGAAATTATGACTACATCCGTGCAGCGCGGGCCATGGGGGTGGGTGACCGGGTTATTATGTCGCGCCATATGCTGCCTAATGCCATGGTGGCAACACTGACCTTCCTGCCCTTTATCCTGTGCGGTTCGATAACTACGCTAACGTCACTGGATTTCCTCGGTTTTGGCCTGCCGATGGGGTCACCGTCATTAGGCGGTTTGCTATTAGAAGGCAAAAATAACCTTCAGGCTCCCTGGCTTGGCATCACGGCATTCCTGGTATTGGCAGTGCTGTTGTCGCTGTTAATCTTTATCGGCGAAGCAGTACGTGACGCCTTTGACCCAAGCAAGGTGTACTGATATGGCGACCTTACCACTTCTGGATATTCAAAATCTCAGTGTTGCATTTCGTCAGGCGAATATTGATCGCGAGGTGGTCAGCGAGCTGTCATTGCAAATCAATGCCGGTGAGACACTGGCACTGGTTGGCGAATCGGGTTCAGGCAAAAGTGTCACGGCCCTGTCGATATTGCGTTTACTGCCCTCACCTCCGGTGGTCTATCCCGGCGGGGATATTTTGTTTGCCGGGAAATCACTGCTGCATGCTGATGAACCAACGCTGCGGCAAGTGCGCGGCAATCAGATTTCAATGATTTTTCAAGAGCCAATGGTGTCACTTAACCCCCTGCACACCATTGAAAAACAGTTGGCCGAAGTGTTGTCACTGCATCGCGGTATGCGCCGGGAGGCGGCCAGAGTTGAGATTATTCAATGTCTCGATCGCGTGGGCATTCGTAATGCCAAAGGGCGTTTGGGCGATTTCCCCCATCAACTTTCTGGTGGAGAACGCCAGCGGGTGATGATCGCGATGGCGGTATTGACCCAACCTAAATTACTGATTGCCGATGAACCGACTACTGCGCTGGATGTTTCGGTTCAAGCCCAGATTTTGAGTTTGCTGAAAGAGTTAAAGCAAGAGATGGGCATGAGTTTGCTATTTATCACTCATAATCTGAATATCGTGCGCAGGTTGGCAGATAACGTGGCAGTGATGCGTGAAGGCCGCAAGGTGGAGCAGAATAGCCGTCAGGCGCTGTTTAGCACCCCACAACACCCCTACACACGCCAATTATTAGACGCCGAGCCACAAGGTGATCCACTGCCCCTCACGCCAGGTCTACAACCTTTGCTTGAAGTAAAAGGGCTACAGGTAGCCTTTCCTATCAAGCGTGGTTTATTACGGCGCACAGTCGATTACCACTATGCGTTGAAAGATCTCAGTTTTACCCTTAATCCCGGTGAGAGCCTTGGCTTAGTGGGTGAATCAGGTTCAGGGAAAAGTACATCAGGGTTGGCATTACTGCGTTTGTTACCCTCAAAGGGTGAGATTTGGTTTAGCGGGCAGCCATTACACAAGTTTACCCCTAAACAGATGCTGCCCTATCGCAGCCGAATTCAGGTGGTATTTCAAGACCCCTACTCTGCGCTAAATCCACGCCTGAATGTCCAGCAGATCATCGCTGAAGGGCTGGAAGTCCATCAAAGACTCAGTGCTGTGCACCGTGAACAACGGGTGATCAAGGCGATGGAAGAAGTGGGATTAGATCCGGTCACCCGTTATCGCTATCCAACCGAGTTTTCTGGTGGCCAGCGCCAACGTATTGCGATTGCCCGTGCGCTGATCCTGCAACCTCAGTTGCTTATTCTCGACGAGCCAACCTCTTCATTGGATAAATCGGTACAGGCACAAATATTGGCGTTGCTGAAATCCCTTCAGCAGCGTTATCAGCTCAGCTATTTATTTATCAGCCATGATTTGCAGGTAGTGCGCTCACTCTGCCATCAGGTAATTGTGTTAAGGCAAGGCGAGGTGGTGGAGCAAGGTGACTGTCAGGCCATATTTGCCGCGCCCCAACAGCAGTATACTCAGCTATTGTTACAATTTGCGGACTCGTCAGATTGAGGTCAGGTTGCGGCCATAACAAAGCACCGTGACACACAATACCGACCAACGCGCAATAGCGAATCAGAAGGGATACAAGGCGGTCAGGGTTTCGGCAATGGCAACACCGACATCTTTCAAACGACACATGGTGGCACTCTCATCTTGAGTGTGAACAAATAGACAAGGTTCACCTTCCCACTCAACTATCGCAGAATCCACTTGTATCTCTTGTAGAGAGAGGTGGAGCCGCTGCATGATAAGCTGCGCATCGCTACCATCGTGGCTGAGTAACTTCAGCCCCATAAGGTTATTATTGTTGTCGTCTATCGTTGTCAGTGGTATCGGTTCAACTTTGACCCCGATAAAGCCAGATAACCAACGGTAACTTTGCGGCAGACGATGTACTACCGAAAGTTGAATATTATTCACGTGTTTTTCCTAGTAAAAATAAAAAATCAAAAAATTACAAAAGCACCACAATGACTCACACTCATTAAAGTTATAGCCGTTAAGTTGGCATTGTGCCTGATTCAACCCCCATCAAAACACAACATTGATAACAATTTAGAAACTTAAAACCAACAAAGCCATTTTTGTGTTGTTTTTTTAATCACGCGTCAGCCCTTCATATCAGACTGAAACTATCGGTTTGAGATTTAGATCCCATTTTTCGTTATATTTATACCTTTATGGCGACCATCTCAACCATTTTTCTTGCAAACCCATTACTTAATGCCTGTCAAAATTTTACATTTAACGAACAATTAGCTGTTATTTCCATGACTCAGAATGACATTAATTAATTGATAAATATATAGATTAACGGATCCGCGTAACGGTTTAGATGACAGAAATATCTGATAAAAATGCGTTAATCACAATTGACGATTTTTTATATGAACGCTCAAAAAGTTAACAATATGGTGCCAATCATAACTATGCAATAAATAATGATATGCATGCTTACTATATTGATTGAGCGCAAGAACTGCGCGTTTTTAAGTGGCAATTCGGGCGATTTTGACGGGAATAAATGAGGGAAATAATCGAATAAGGGAGCAATAAATAAACTGACGATAAATAATGGGGTAAAGGGAACACCCTCAGGCGGCCCTTCACCTTCTGCTGCAACCATTAACGGATAAGCACCCATAGCTTAGCCTTGATAATGGGTGTGGTTACCGTTATTTCACCGCGTTTTTATGTGGGCGACTGGCATAAAGATACAACAGCATGGCAACAATAATACAAAATGCCATTGAGCTGACCATCGGCCAGGCACTGCGGGAGGGCGCCATCGACAACAGCGTTCCCACTACCGCACCAATACCAAAGCGTAAGGTCCCTGCCAGAGAAGAGGCGGTACCGGCCATATGTGGGAAGTCATCCAAAATGACCGCCATAGCATTCGAAGTGATCATGGCAATGCAACCGACATACGCCGCGACACCCAATACTAGCGCCCAGAACCCCATACCCGTGGCGCAAACCACCAGCAGCCAGATACCCATCACAAATTGCACTAGCATGCCAAATCGGAACATTTTAAGCGCCCCGAAGCGGCGTACATTGCGGCTATTAATCAATGTCATCAAGAACAAGAAAACGATATTCAACGCAAAGTAATAGCCAAAGTTTTGCGGGGAAACACCATTTAAATCAATATAGACAAAGGGACCAGCACTGAGGAATGAGAACATACCGGCAAAAGAAAAACCGCTGGCGAGCATATAGCTCAGTACCCGTTTATGGCGGAATAACGTAGCAAAATTACCGATGGTGGTGCGCAAATGGAACCTTTGCCGCTTCTCTCGTGGCAAGGTTTCTTTGATAAACAGTGCAACCAGAATCGCACCAACCAATGCAGCACCCGCCATCGTCCAAAAAATAGCGTGCCAGCTAAACCACACCAACAATGCACCACCGATAATCGGTGCCAGCAAGGGTGCAATGGTCATGACTAACACCACAAAAGACATCATGCGTGAGAAGTCATCTTTGGTGAACATATCGCGCATCAGTGCATTAATCACCACACTCGCGGCGGCAGCGGACAAACCATGCAGGAAACGCAAGTTAATCAGTTGTTCAATTGATTGCGCCATGGCACAGGCCATACCTGCAAGCGCAAATATTAGCGTACCCCAAAAGATAACCGGCTTGCGCCCAATGCTATCCGCCATTGGCCCATAGAACATTTGCCCGATGGCGAACCCCAGTACATAGGCGCTAAGGGTCATCTGCACCGCACCGCTCTCGACACCAAACTCTTGTGCAATAATCGGCATACTCGGCAAATACATATCAATGGCCAGAGGCATTAGCATCGATAGCAAACCAAGGATAAAGATCAAGCCAACGTGGGATGTCCGGTTCTTCTCTTCATGTTGAGTACTGGCATGCACGTTCAACAACTCCTTCAATAACCTACTGCGGGTTATACCCGTCATACTTCAAGCCGCATGTGCGTTGGCTACGCTCTTTCACCCGAATCATTGACTCCCGTCAACTCATCGGGACTCTATCGCTTGCCGCCTTCCTGCAACTCGAAATATTTAGTGTAATATCAACGGCAAGACAGCCCGCGCTGTAATAGAAAATCAATTACAGATGAGGTGCGCCGACACTGGCAATCTCTTCTGCGGTCAACGGGCGGTACTCGCCTGGCGCTAAATCGTCATCAAGTTTGATGTCGCCAATTCGCTCACGGTGCAGTTCTACAACCCGATTCCCCACCGCCGCGAACATCCGTTTCACCTGATGATAACGCCCTTCACTGAGGGTTAAACGCACCAATTGAGGCTCGATGACCTCAAGTTGAGCCGGTTTGGTCAGCGATTTTTCATTATGCAACTGCACGCCCTCCGTAAACTGTTGTGCAGTATCATCAGCCAGCGGATGTTCCAGTGTTACCAGATAGGTTTTTTCGCAATGATGGCGTGGTGAGGTGATCCGATGCGACCACTGGCCATCGTCAGTCATTAGCACCAATCCGGTGGTATCGATATCCAACCGCCCGGCAGCATGGAGTTTGTATGCCACGGGTTCATCAAGGAAATACAGCACGGTCGGGTGGTCTGGGTCTTCTGTTGAACACACATAACCCTGCGGTTTGTTCAGCATAAAATAACGTGGGCCAACGGTTTGTTGTAATGGGTTACCATCAAATCTCACGTCTTGTTCCGGTGTTAGCTTAATCGCACCACTTTTGACCACCTCGCCATCAATAGTGACCCGTTTTGCTCGCAGCTCGCGCGCTACCAACGCCCGGCTGACACCTAATTGCTGAGATAAAAACTTGTCCAATCGCATTGAATCTACTTTGCCTGTTGTATTGTCGTGCCGTTGATGGGCACGATACCCGCAATCACACCTGCCAACGACAGCAGGATGCGCATAATACGGTGTGAAATGAATGAAGCAGTTGGGAGAAAATCATTTGCTGCCTACCAGACCCATTAGTATAGCGGCGGTTGCCATATCATCCTAGAAACAGTTACGTAAAAAGCCGTTATTGAGAAACGGCTTATCTCCTTAGACGGCGGAATCTATCACGATACCCCATCAGGGATAACTTGGGGCCTCGCGCCAACCGCCTCAGACAGGCATAATATTAGAAAGCGTTTAATTATAATAAGAGAGAGAAATGTCACGCATACGCGCAGGAAAGTGTTGCAGGAGCATGGGTTGAAAACCATCGGGCAGGCGCGCTAATGGCATTTACACTACGCCCCTATCAGCAAGAGGCGGTGGATGCCACCCTTGCCCATTTTCGCCGCCACAGTGAACCCGCCCTGATTGTTCTACCGACGGGGGCGGGCAAAAGCCTGGTGATCGCCGAATTGGCAAAACTGGCCCGTGGGCGCGTTTTGGTACTGGCACATGTCAAAGAGCTGGTGGCACAGAATCATGCCAAATATTGCGCCTACGGCTTAGAGGCAGATATTTTCGCCGCTGGCTTGCAACAGCGCCAAAGCGCAGGGAAAGTGGTGTTTGGCAGTGTGCAGTCGGTAGCACGAAACCTGCCCCTGTTTGATAGTGCCTTTTCGCTGCTAATTATTGATGAATGCCATCGTATCAGTGATGACGATGACAGCCAGTATCAGCAAATTATCCAGCATTTGCGCGCAACCAACCCCCGGCTGCGCTTACTGGGGCTGACCGCCACACCTTACCGGTTGGGAAAAGGCTGGATTTATCAATTCCATTATCACGGTATTATCCGTGGTGATGAAAAGTCCCTGTTCCGCGATTGTATTTATGAATTACCCTTGCGCTACATGATCAAGCACGGTTTTCTGGTCCCCCCAGAGCGATTGGATATGCCCGTGGTGCAGTATGATTTCAGTCGCCTGACCAGCAACAGTGACGGCATGTTCCGAGAGGCAGATTTAGACCGTGAACTTAAACAGCAGCAACGAATTACTCCGCATATTGTTAATCAGATAATTGAATATGCCGCTCAACGTCGCGGGGTAATGATTTTTGCCGCGACAGTTGAACACGCCAAAGAGGTGTATGGTTTACTGCCTAAAGGCGAGGCTGCACTGGTGAGTGCCAATACGCCACCAAATGAGCGCGATGCGTTAATCACCGCCTTTAAGCAGCAACAACTGCGTTATCTGGTTAATGTGGCGGTGTTAACAACCGGCTTTGATGCCCCCCATGTTGATCTGATCGCCATTCTTCGCCCGACTGAATCAGTCAGCCTGTATCAACAGATAGTTGGCCGTGGCTTGCGCTTATCACCGGGTAAAGAAGATTGCCTGATTCTGGACTACGCTGGCAATCCCCATGACCTTTTTACCCCTGAAGTGGGTACCAGCAAGCCACATAGTGGCAGTCAGCCGGTTCAGGTATTTTGCCCGGATTGCGGCTTCGCCAATATCTTCTGGGGAAAATGCACCGAGTCAGGTGACATCATTGAACACTATGGTCGCCGCTGTCAGGGTTGGTTTGAAGACGAACAAGGTACGCGGGCGCAATGTGATTATCGTTTTCGCTTTAAGTCCTGCCCGCATTGTGGGGCGGAAAATGACATTGCTGCCCGCCGCTGTCACCAGTGCCAGGAAGTTCTGGTCGATCCCGATGATATGCTAAAAGCCGCCTTAAAATTAAAAGACGCTCTGGTGCTGCGTTGTGGCGGGATGAGTCTGGATATGGGTCATGACGCCAAAGGCGAGTGGCTGAAAATCACCTACTACGACGAAGACGGCACTGATACCAGCGAACGTTTTCGCTTAACCACCGCCGCGCAGCGTATGGCATTTGAACAAATTTTCCTGCGCCCACACCAACGGGCACCCGGTGTGGCACTGAAATGGCAAACCGCGGCCGATATCATCGCGCAACAAGCCCTGTTACGTTATCCCGATTTTGTCGTTGCCCGCCGCCGTGGGCAATGGTGGCAAATTAGAGAGAAGATATTTGATTATCAGGGGCGTTTCCGGCGGGCTGACTCCCTTGCCTAAGCCGCATTTAGCCTGAGATTTTCGCAGTTTTATTTGCTGTCTGGCTGATATTTCGCTAGAATGCCGCCCGCTTTGCTCTGGGTTTACCCAATCAAAGCCGAGTATCGAACCTGTTGCTGGGTCGCCTGTAGCAGGGTAAATTTTCTTTAAGAGAAAACAAAATGACCACTATCAATGTAGAAGTACGTAACGACCAGGGTAAGGGTGCGAGCCGCCGCCTGCGTGCAGCAAATAAATTTCCGGCAATCATTTACGGTGGTTCTGAAGCAGCTATCTCTATTGCTCTTGACCATGACACCACCAAGAACCTTGAATTGAAACCGGGCTTTTATGATTCCGTACTGACTCTGGTTGTTGACGGTAAAGAAACCAAAGTTAAAGTACAGGCTGTTCAGCGTCACGCTTTCAAGCCAAAACTGACTCATATCGACTTCGTTCGCGTTTAATCGCGTCGCTTTCGATATTCGGGACGCCGAAATAAAAAACGCCGCTTATGCGGCGTTTTTTATTGGCTAGCGTCACAGGGTAACCGCTACTTTTTGCCTGAATTCCGCTGTAACTGATCTCGCAGATTAGGTGGTGTGCCTTTGATGGTCAGCGTGTCTGTCGCCGCGTCCCAGAAAATACGCTCACCCAGCAGCAATGCATCAAAATTGATACTCAGCCCACCACCACTGCCAGCAAATTTGGTCAACTGGCGCAAAGTACCGCGATCTGCCGGGAAACTCTCTTCCAGTGCATAGCCCTGTTCAGCCGAGAATTGCTGGAAATCTTTTTCACCCAGCTTTGGCAGCTCTTGAGAAAGCGCCTGCAGCGCAATCTCTTCACCTGCTTGCAACTGCTCATTACAATAGCTATAAACCTGCTGACGGTATGCCTGACGCTCATTTTTGCCAAGTTCAGCATCCGCACAGTAATCATCAACCGCCTGTAATAAGCCCCGGTTTTGTGCTTTGGTATCCAGTCCCTCAGCCGCAGACAAGAAATCCATAAAGAAATCGGACACTTTGCGCCCTACCCGCCCTTTCAAGAACGTGAGGTAACGAGTGGATTCTGGGTTATTTTCCCATTCGGTTAAATCGATACGGGCAACAATATCAGCACGGTTAATATCGAGATAATGGGTGGTACTGAGATCAAGCTGCTCATTCACTCGCATACTATGACAACTGCTCAGCACCGAGATAAGCAAATACTCCACGGCCAGATAACGGTATTGGCAAAACAGCACCACACCGCCTTCGGCAAACGGATATTTGGCTAACTCATCACGTAACCGCCCGGTGGCAGCACGGCTAAAGCTGAGGAAGTCTTCATCACCCTTACGGCTTCGTTTCAGCGCTTCGGCCAGCTCGCTCTGCTCATTAAATAGCCCGTAAGCTTTACTTTTGGCGCTGTAGACACGATGCAGCTCGGCCATCATTTCTTCAACTACAGCATTGGCAGGTAACAGAGAATCGCGCAACACCACATCAAGCGTTTGTTCATCACGCTTGATAAGCTGATGTAAGGCTATCTGGTCAATATCCAGACTCATGATAAATACTCCTTTTGGCTAGGGGCGTATTCAATCACTGATGCCAAAGAGCTGCAACTCAAAAGCATTCGTGCCCCTCAATTAATGGCTAATGATTCTTAATGCTATAAAATAGCGGAAAAGCGCGTCTCTATACGGTAAGATGTGGGACTTTGTCAGGTATTGAGCACACTTTTTATGGCACAATCATCCCGTTATAGCGACGAACAAGTCGAAAAACTGCTGTCTGAATTAGTCAGCGTAATGGAAAAAAACCGCACTCCAACCGATCTTTCTTTGATGGTGTTGGGGAATATGGTAACAAATTTGATCAATACCAGCGTGGCCCCAGCGCAACGTAAAGTATTGGCACGTTCTTTCGCTGAAGCTCTTCAGGCTTCAATAAGTGAAGATAAATCTCATTAATTTATCGGCCAAGACTGTAATCTC
Organism: Yersinia sp. FDAARGOS_228; assembly: GCF_002073315.2. Classification (NCBI taxonomy): domain Bacteria; kingdom Pseudomonadati; phylum Pseudomonadota; class Gammaproteobacteria; order Enterobacterales; family Yersiniaceae; genus Yersinia; species Yersinia sp. FDAARGOS_228. The sequence continues at coordinate 2,453,969 of NZ_CP020409.2, read as the reverse complement.
AATATGGTGACAAATCGTCAGCGCTATCGTGAAAAAGTCTCCCAGATGATTAGCTGGGGGCACTGGTTCGCCCTGTTTAATATTATTTTCAGCCTGGTGCTGGGTAGCCGCTATCTGTTTGTCTCCGATTGGCCCTCATCGCTGGTTGGCCGTGTCTATGCCCTCGTCAGTTGGCTCGGGCACTTTAGTTTTATCGTTTTTGCTGCTTATTTGTTGGTGATATTCCCACTCACCTTTGTGGTGATGTCGCAGCGACTACTCCGTTTTCTTTCTGCCGCCTTTGCCACTGCGGGCCTGACCCTGCTGTTGGTTGATACTGAAGTTTTCACCCGTTTCCATTTACACCTTAATGCGGTGGTATGGGAATTAGTGGTTAACCCAGACCAAACCGAGTTGGCGCGTGATTGGCAATTAATGTTTATTGCCGTGCCAGTCATTTTCCTGGTCGAGATGCTTTTCGGCACTTGGGCCTGGCAAAAGCTACGTAGCCTTAACCGGCAACGCTTTGTTAAACCATTGGTGGCAGTGTTTATTTCTGCGTTCTTTGCCTCTCATCTGATTTATATTTGGGCTGATGCCAATTTCTATCGCCCAATCAGTATGCAACGCGCAAACCTGCCGCTATCTTACCCGATGACTGCACGTAAGTTCCTTGAGAAACACGGTTTGCTCGATCAGCAGGAATATCAACGCCGTCTGGTGGAGCAAGGCAACCCAGATGCACTGGCGGTTGAATATCCACTCAACCCGATTACTTTCAGCGATAAAGGCAGTGGTTATAATCTGTTACTCATTGTGGTTGATGGCATCCGTGCCAGCAGCTTGCAAAAAGATATGCCTGCCTTGGCAGAATTTGGTCGTTCAAATATTCAGTTTGACAACCACTACAGCTCAGGCAACCGTCAGGATACGGGCTTATTTGGCCTGTTTTATGGCATTTCGCCTACTTATTTAGACGGCATTCTCTCCGCACGCGAACCTTCGGCCTTTATTACGGCATTAAGCGCGCAGGGTTATCAGTTTGGTCTGTTCTCATCCGATGGTTTTGAGTCGCCACTCTATCGTCAGGCGCTATTAGCTGATTTCACATTACCGGCCCCCGCAGTACAACCGGATAGCGAAACTACGGCGCAGTGGCAACAATGGCTGTCCACACTCAACAATAGTGCTCCGTGGTTCTCATACATTAACCTCAATGGAGCCGTTGAAGCACAAGACCAGGTTGCCGGGCAGAAGGTTGCGTTACCGACTGATTTTATCCGCCATTATCAGGCAGGTGCAAAAGATGTGGATCAGCAGATTGCAGCCATCCTGGAGACGCTTAAACAGCGCGACCAACTCGATAAAACCGTAGTTATTATTACTGCGGCCCATGGTGTTGAGTTTAATGACAGAGGTAATGATACCTGGGGTGCAGGCACCAGCTTTAACCGCCAGCAACTACAAGTGCCATTAGTGGTTCACTGGCCGGGTACGCCAGCGCAGGCCGTGAATAAACTGACCAATCATGAAGATATCATGACAACACTGATGCAACGGTTATTACACGTCAAAACTGCATCTGAGGATTATTCGCAAGGGGAAGATTTGTTCGCCGCACAGCGCAATAATAACTGGGTGGCGACCGGTGACAATGGCATGTTAGTCATTACTACGCCAACGCAGACTATTGTATTAGATAATAACGGTGAATACCGCACCTATGATGAGCAAGGCAATGAAATCAAACATGAAAAGCCTCAACTCCCATTACTGCTGCAGGTGTTGACGGATATAAAACGGTTTATTGCGAACTAGCTCAAAAAACAGATGTTAGCACGCTCAAAAAACAAGCGAACGTTTTGCCAAGTCTTGCATTAATAACGGTAAAATGTAGTATAAGTGCCATAGCATCGGCATGTAGCGCAGCTTGGTAGCGCACCGTCATGGGGTGTCGGGGGTCGGAGGTTCAAATCCTCTCATGCCGACCAAAATACCTTAAGAAAACCAATCCGTTAGGGTTGGTTTTTTTGTTTGTGGGGAGCAGATCATGCATTATCGATGGCCCCCATGAAGTATCATCGATAATGCTCAGTTAGCCGCTAAGTCCGCTTTTTGAACTATTAGAAAAAAGTTACAATAATATCCCACCAGAATATGTTAGTGAGTAAACCTCACAACCATCAATCTTAATCAATTCATCACCATGAAATCGTTTTATATCACCATAATAGTTATTTACGTATGTCATACCACCTTCAACTAAAAGCGGGGAACCACGAAAAGGGGCATCGGTAGGGATCGTTCTAAGTGCTTTTCTAAGAAAACTATAAATACGTTTTACATCCTCATTAGAGGTGTCTGCTTTTACTCCACCGGAATAGCTCATTGACCATAAAGGAGCGTGATTTTCATAAATAGCCTCCAGCCCAACGAAATAGTTCATACCAAAATAGATATCACGATAACTTATCTCGTTTTCTGAAAACTCGAGTTGTTTAGAACCCATTAAGGCCGGTGTTACCGAAGCTAAATCCGCTTGTCCAGCATAAGTCGCTAACTTTGCTTTAACTAAAAAATCTGCAAGCCTACCGCTATCCCTTTTCATCTAAGTGCTCCACGATAACCAAGTGAAATAACCAGACAACAAAAGACTACACGCACTACCTGCCAGAAGACAGGATAGTGCGACTCATACATAGTTTTAATCGATAATGACTCGGCCATTAAGTGGCTGTACAGGGCGATTATTCGTATGATGAACTACAGAGCGGAATTGATTAATTTGTTCAGCAGAAGCGCTCACAGGCTGCTCAAGCACCATCCAACTGACACCTTCAGAACAAGGTGGTGTGGTCAGTGAACCACTAAACCGATAAAAATTAAATTGTTTAGGTAACAATGCTTTAATATCAATAGGCTTATTTAATATTGCCATTTGATCAATGGCCGTTGGCATTTGCTGCCATGCCTGTGACAGTTGCGGATTGGCTTGCCCCTCTTGGAACATGAGTGCGAGCACCGCCAGTGCCCCATCTTTATCTTTATAAACAAAATGGGCTTCTAACGGGAACTGTTTGCCATCAATCTCGTTTTCACTTGGCGCATGGAAATGGAATTGTTGCAATGTGAAAGTATCACCGTCCAATTTCAAGGTATTGCCCGCACTGACATTAACTTGAATCGTATGGCCGTTATTCACGATTTGCTGTTTACCTGGTTGGAACGTCAACTCCAGTTGGTCGTGATGGGTTTTCAATGCACCATGAATATTAATTGGCGACTGATTTTTACCTGTTTCGCACAGAGAGAAATCCGGTGAGAGCTTTCCCCAATGTGCAGGATCTTCCTGACCTTCATATCCCCAATGTGCATGTTCCGACGCACAGACTGAAAAACTAGCGGCCAACAGCGCTGCAACTAATAACTGCCCTTTCATTTCTAATCCTTTTTACACAAAAAAACTGAATTAACCCTGGCGAATATCCCCATGCAAAGCATGATGTTATCGCTTAGGGTAAGAGAGTAACCCAGCTTTTTTTAAGGATATGTCAGCTATATCCTACAGACACGATAAATAAAAAGTAACAAATTGATTTTAAACATATTTTTCATTAATACGAAATGTAACAAACTGCGTTTATTACGCCTGAGGTGAGGGATAAAATTGGGCAAGGGGAAATTAATGGAAAGGCCAAAATTATAATCAGCCTTTCCAACATTACGGGATTATCGCGGGTTTAGAGCACTTCACCATTGCTGGCAATCACTTGCTTATACCAGTCAAAACTTAATTTGCGTGAACGCGCCATAGTGCCAGTGCCATCATCATTTTTATCCACGTAGATAAAGCCATAACGTTTGCTATATTCACCCGTAGTGAATGATACACAATCAATACAGCCCCATGGGGTATAGCCCATTAAATCAACACCATCTTCAAATACCGCTTTTTTCATTTGCTCAATGTGGGCTTTGAGATAAGCAATGCGGTAATCATCGTGGACCATACCGTCGGCAGCCACTTTGTCGATCGCGCCAAAACCATTTTCAACAATAAACAACGGCTTTTGGTAACGCTCGTACAATACACTCAGCGAATAACGTAAGCCGACAGGGTCAATCTGCCATCCCCAGTCTGACGCTTCAACGTGTGGATTTGGCACGCTGCCTTCAAAGCCGGAAAGTGAATGACCGCTGCCAGGGTTAGTGGCAGAAACGGCATTACTCATGTAATAACTCAGCCCCATATAATCAGCACAGCCATCACGCAGAGTATCAAGATCACCCTCTTCCATTTTGATGGTGAATCCGCGACGTTCCCACTCATTTAGAATATAGGAAGGGTAGTAACCGCGCATATGAACGTCACCAAACAGATAACGCTCACGCATAGCTTCTACTGAATACATCATGTCATCAGGATGGCAGGAGAACGGATACAACGGCACCATCGCCACCATACAACCAATTTTGAACTCAGGATTAATGGCATGACCAAGCTTGACGACCTTGGCACTGGCAACAAACTGATGATGCAGCACTTGGTACAGCGTTTCCTCTGGATTTTCTTGCTCGGTAAACACCACGCCCGAACAGCAATAACCAAATAGCGGATACTTCCAGTTGCGCTGATTATTGATCTCGTTAAAGGTCATCCAGTATTTAACTTTGCTTTTATAACGCGCCATCACCACTTCACTGAACTTCACGAAGAAATCGACCACCTGACGGTTTTTCCAACCACCGTATTCTTTCACCAGATGCCAGGGCATTTCGAAGTGAGATAAAGTAATAACCGGCTCGATACCGTATTTCAGTAACTCATCAAACATATCATCGTAAAATTGTAACCCGGCTTCATTGGGTTGCTGCTCATCGCCGTTCGGGAAGATACGCGTCCAAGCAATAGAAGTACGGAAGCATTTGAAGCCCATCTCAGCAAACAGCGCAATGTCTTGTTTGTAATGGCCATAAAAATCAACGGCTTCATGGTTAGGATAACGGTAGCCGTCCTGTACACCATCAGTCATCACCCGGTCAACACCATGCGCGCCACCCGACAATACATCGGCGATGCTCACACCTTTGCCGCCTTTATCCCAGCCGCCTTCAACCTGATGGGCTGCAACTGCACCACCCCATAAGAAATCTTTCGGTAATTGTTTGTAGCTCATTATTTTCTCCCTTAATACTGTGGGCAACTGTGCGCCCTTAAAATGAAAATCAATAACGGACTAACCGCCTCAACGGTTAAGCGGTTAGCCCCGATTCATTTGCGCCTGAGCAAGCGGCGCGCCAGATGCTTTAGCACTGTTTTGCTGTTGCACACTTTCAGGTTCATCAGTAAACCCAACCAACCAAGTGAAAAGTGTACCCAACACGAACGCTACTGTGATCGACAGCAAGAAACCAAGGAACTGCGCCATATGACCCTCTTTGAAAAAGACCGGTAATACCGCAATACCCGGTAAGCAGTAACTCCATGACACCGCATTAGACGCCCCTGCGATAGCACCACCGATTCCGCCCGCAGCACAACTGCATAAGAACGGTTTTTTTAGACGTAATGCCACACCATAAATTGCCGGTTCGGTAATACCGAACAACGCGGTGATACCTGCCGACAGTGAAATACCCTTCATCTCACTATTGCGGGTTTTTAAGTAAACGCCAAACATGGTGCCCGCCATGGCAAAGACGGCGGAAGCTTGCAGACCAGTAAAGGTGTCATAACCCAGCGTCGCGTAGTTACCAACGGTAACTGGCGTGATCCCCCAATGCACACCCAGTGTAACCAGCGGTTGCCAGAAAGCGCCGACCATAAACCCAGCCACTGCCGGGCTAAGGTTATAAAGCGTGTTATAAACACCACCAATCGCACCGCCGATCAGATTACCCACCGGGCCGAACACCAATAACGTGAGTGGCACCATGATGGCAATACAGAACATTGGGGTGAATAGATTACGCACCACCATTGGCAGGATCCGCTCAAAGAAGCGCTGCACGTAAGACATGGCCCATACCATCAAAATGATCGGAATAACCGAGGCGGTATAACTCAGGTATTGCACTGGAATACCGAAGAAATCCAAGGTTGGCGATGATAAGGGAATACCCGCAATAGTGTTTAAAATATGGGCAACTTGCGGATTATTCAGTGCTTCTTGCATTAGCTGCTGAACGGCTGGATCGGCCGAATTCAGCGTAGTAATTTTATTGGCCGTCAGCATATTCATATAATCAGGGCTGATCAGTGCACAAGCGGTAATGACCGCGGTGAAAGGATTAACATTGAATTTCTTGGCCGCGGTAAAGGCCACCAGCACGGGCAGGAAGGTAAAACCAGTCCAGGAAACAAAATTCAGAATTCGGTAGGTGCCACTCGCCGCATCCATCCAGCCAATCGCGGCAAGAAATGAAATAATCCCTTGTAAAATACCGCAGGCGGCTAACGGATAAAGGAATGGGGCGAAAATGCTGGAGATAATATCCATCAAACGGCTGACAATACCGACCTTGGGTGCGACAACCGGGGTACTTTCATCGATATTAATCAAGCTGATGACATGTTTATAAGCATCACCGACATGATTACCGATCACCACTTGCATTTGCCCACCCGCTTCAATAACGGTGATGACACCTTTAACACGATTTAAGCGTTCTTTATCGACAATTTTATTGTCTTTCAATATAAACCGTAAGCGGGTCGCACAATGTGTGACATTAATCACATTACCATCACCACCAATATATTGGATAATTTCCTGAGCGGTCAGTACGTAATCTATTGCCATTATTAATCTCCTGTCGCGGGTACTGAACCTAAGATAACCAGAACGTCATTGGCTTATTATTAATATTCATAGCCGATTGAGATTAGATTCTAGCAAAAAGAAAAGCGAAGTCACGATATAACAAAAACCGTGAATTGGAATATGTCACACTCAAAAAACACGGTGTTTTATGGTGCTTTCTTATTAATTAGTTGCGGGAGTTTTTTGCCAATGGTTTCTATTATATATAACACAGGAATTTGAGTGGTAATATTATAATTCCCTTCCAATACAATAGGGGGCATATGATAGGAGATATTAAGGTCAGCCATTTTGGCAAGTGTTGAATTATCACTATTTGTTAGACTAATTATTTTGCAGTTATGTAAGCTGAACTGATTGGCAATTCGAATAATCTCTTCCGTCTCGCCCGATACGGAGAACATTATGGCAATGGCATCCTGATACATATCGCTGTTAATAGGATAGTAAGGATCGTCAATATAAGTACTGAACTTACCGATATTCGAGAAGAAACGCGCGCTGTATTTCCCTAATGCCCCAGATGTTCCTATACCCACAAAGATAATTCGGGGCGTGGCGGCTATTTGCGCTGCAACCGTATCCAATAAATCATCAAACTCGCTATTATTAATACTTTTAAAATAGCTAATTATCTCACTAATACCAAAACTAACCGGTGGTTTTTCGTCATGCTCTATATATAATTTAAACCGCACCCGGAATTCAGAATAGCCATCACAATTCATTTTTTTGCAGAATCGTAAAACCGTGGTGGTAGAAACACCCGCTGCATCAGCCAGTTCTCTGATGGTCATATACATCACTTTGTCAGTATTTTTTATGATGTAATTATAAACGATCAATTCCAGTTCGTTCAGCGCTGATATTTCTTTATATGTAAACATACTGATACCTAGATTCCCGTAAGCCACCTGTAACCAAGGCACTTATGCAACGCAATGGCCCAAGATAGCGAATTTAACATGAAATCAAGCGACGAACGAGGCAGTTATTGCTGGTTGGTTGATTCTTTTATTGAACCGATGCTTGCTGTTGTAATTGCAAGATAGCTTCCTTGCTCAACATCTGCTTGGCTTGTGCCATAACCTGGGCCGTCATTAGTCAATGTAAGTACAGTGTCTGATATGACCAGACCTACAGCACCTAGCAATTAAATAAACCGGGCAATTAAGCCCGGATTTGTACTTTACTCTGCAATTGTAATAGGCTCAGGTAACCCATCAAGCCACATATGTACTTTGTCATAAAAGACTGCCCACATGGGATCATCGGCTTCAATCTCCCCTTGATTTGGAAAATACTCTGGATCTTGTGGGCCACCAAAGTAAGCAATAATTTCTTCTTTTGTTGAATTTTTAAATTGAACAAGCATATTCACTCCTTAAAAATCATAACCACGGCCAGCGATAATGTATGTTCCTGGGTTTGTATTGGACATTGAAAAATAGAGCTGCTGGATTTCTATTAATGACAGCGTTCCTGTGGTAATGGACGTTGCTGTTTGCCCTGTAACGGTTGAAATCGCACTGAACTGTCCGATACCTGACAGAGATGAGCCAATACTCAGCGCAACACCGTTGCCAGCGACTGTTTCATTTACTGTTATAGCAATATCTATCTGTGTGGCATTGGGTGGAGCCACAGGTGAAACACCTAACGGCGTTTGCGCTGTTGTACCACTAGAAACGGAATATATAGTAGCTGTTTGGATTGCTACATGCCTATGGGATTGAAATCCTATCTTCAACAATGATGATACCGTCCCCCACACACTAACCAACGCTGATGCTGTATAACCTGATGGCATATTAGCCCCGCCATACACTTCAGGAGCAAGCACTGACGTGGAATTAACTGCCAGCAATGCAGATACTTGAGTTGTTGGGTTATAAATCGCATACAGCGCTACAAATCCCGCAGCTGGCGCGGTGCCAGTATCCATACCGCCAGCGCCCGTAGTCGCAAGGTTAATTGCTTTATTGAAGCTAGTAAGTTTGTACTGACGTCCACCTAACGCCGTTTGTACGATCAATTCATCTGCCATGAAAGTGGCCGTTGACGATGCGGCTGTAACACTCATTTTTGCATTGCGTGATGTGCCAACAACGCCCGTTAATTGGGGCAGATGGGCTGCATCGCCCAAACCAAGGTTTAAGAGAGTACTTGCAACGGCTAACGCTCCCGCATTTTTAATTTCCACAAGGTTATTGGCTGTTTTTAAAAATCCACCATCAGTAATTAATTTAGAGACAGCAGTCGCCACCTGATCAAACTTCTCACTGTCGGCATCAATCTCCGCAGCAGAAAGGACACTCATTAATTCCCGCTGTAAGGTGTTAAACCATTCAGCCGGTAATATCGTTGGGGGAACGCCGCCGGCGACATTGCCGTCGGTAAATTCGCCATTATTGTCAGCGCGTGAATTAGGAATATCTCCAATTTTTTGCATAGTAATACCTCACCAATTAAGGCGTTTTAAATTAATAGAAATTGATTAGTTAGCTAACGTAGCCAAACTTCAGAATGCTATGAGACGGATTTAACACCGCAAACCGGCATTCAAGTTGTTTATTGCCCCATGAACGCAACGGATCACTGCAATAGGTTAAGCCACATTGGGCATAATGAAGCGTAGTTTCGGGTGCGGTAATTAACCAAGTGAATGGCCACTCTTCACCGTTCAATGCATCACGGCATACCGACATACCTGCGCATGCTTGCCGGTATTGGGTGATAGCAATGGAGTAACCCAATGCCTTGGCTACGCGGATAAAATAGGCCGCAGACTGACCGCCGATGCCAAACAATTTCGACACCACTGCCCGCTGGCGCTGGATCATGCTGTCTACTTCACCAATGGCACATAGATCCGGCAGCCCCACAGTGGCTTCCCACTCAGGTAACATGGCCGTCGCCGTGGCCGGGAATGCCGCAGACAACAAATCTTGCGCATCTTCATCGCTACGCTGATACGCATTCGCCAGCGCCCGCAAGACATCAGTCTGCACACCGTCCGGTTGCCGTGGCCAGACTAACCCCATCGGCATTAATGCTTGCAAAGCGGTGGTATATTCACTGACAGAGTAGCGACTCATAGGTAGCTCACTGTACCCCTAATGGGGAGTTTGCCAGTTTGTAACTCAATATTGGCCGCCGGAGATTGCATAATAAAGCCTCCCGTTCCCGGGATCTCACCAATTGCCAGTAATAGTGATGACCACAAAATTTTGCCACCGGGTTCACCTTCGCTGAAAAATACCTCATCGATGGCGGCATTGATGGCGGTCGTGGTAGCACTGTCGGCATGCGATATCCCACTAATAATAAAATCAATGGATTGTGCAACTGGCGCACAAACATAGACCAGCGCGATGATCGGTTGTTGCGCATATATCTGGTTTGCCACCCGCCCTTGATCGCCCGTTGCGGTGACCGCCCCCCACTGTTCTAAGGATGAAATACCGTCGCTACCTTGCGGAAAACCGCCGTGGTCGTTGTCATCGCACATGATATAAACCCCGACAGTCCCTGCCCCCATCAGCCGCCGTTTTACCCAACAACGGGTCACTCCCGGAACACTTAATGCCCAAGATTGATAGTCGGTATCATTACCACCTTGCGGGATATTCTGGTAAGCCAATAGCATACGGGAACGAAATGCATCCTCAGATTCAATATCCGCACCGCCGGAAATTTTACTCAGTGCCGTGGCGGTGGCCTGAACACCATCAATAGCAATATCTAGCGTCAACAGGGTGCCTGCCGCACTGTTCCCCCGGCTACCGCCGCCAGTTGCATCATCCAATGGACTGGGTAACATGGCAGTAATAGCCCCCAAAACGTGGCCATCTGGGGTAATCTTCACTTCGTTATCAAGCCGATACTGATAGCCGTCGGCCCGATTAAGCAAGCGCCCGGCAGGGATAGTTCGTCCGGCTATCCCACTGAAGCGAACGTCAGTCGCAGTAGCCGGATTTGCTGCTTTACGGAACACATCTTTCAATGCTGCCCAAGCCGCAAGGTACTCGTCGGTAGCATGGTATGGCGTGGCTTGCTGGGCGATATAATCCAGATAGCCGTAGTGCAGATGTGCCATCCCTGCATCTGCGTCACTGATAACGCCAATATTGGAGAAGCGCAGTAAGTTGCCGCCGGTTTTCAGTTCCGATTGAATATAAGACTGATTGCGTTGTCGCAATTCACTTAATGTGGGTCGATTAAATGGCATGAATTACTCCTCCCATACCCATGAAAATTTCACTGAAGATTGGGTTTTACCCGGTTGTTGGTAAGCAATAATCAACAGCAATGTATTGGGGTAAATTATTTGTGCCCGGGTGTTTATGGCCGTCACAACACTATCCTCGGTCAGCCACGCCAATGCTTCTGCCGCGTAGTCCTCAGCTTTGATCGCAACCTGAGTGGTAAGTTTTTCCCGCCGCAATAACCACAACCGCGAACCAATAGCTGATAGCGCCCCGCTGTCCCCCCACCAGCCTCGGCGATCATCGCCATCAATAGCATCATCAATTCGCGCCAAGCGGTCAGTAAACAAGCTCAATAAAATGGCGGTATGCAAATCATCGCCATCCAACACTCCCCCGTGACCTGTCTGCCAATCCCCCAATGAGGCATCAACATCCCAAACCGTTTTAATATCTGTTGTCATCACACCACCTTAGCGGGCGTTTCACTGGTAAGGGTCGCGCTGCCCGACTGTACATTTTTGAGTTGATGGTTGTGGCTGTTATAGGCGTCACGTAAGGTTTTCAGCGTGATGGCATTATTGTCTGCGTTATCAATAATATCGCCGCTAACCTCAAGCAACGGCGTATTCAGCCGTACTTTTACCGATGCGTTTACCGTCACCGCGGTAGCATTATTGATTGTCACCGGCTGGTTGTTCGCCTCAATGAATACCCCACTTTCCGTCAGTTTGATAAATTGTCCCCACTGGGAATAAATCACTGTTTCCCCGGCGGTGAGTCCTGAATGGCGATAAGCCGGATGGTTGGAGGCGATGATCAGGCCGTTGGATCGGTCCCCTCCCAAAAAACCGATAACCACATCACTGCCAGCTGGCAATCCCGATGAAAAACCAAACTCAGCCAGCCTTGGGGTATCGGAGTGAACTTCCAGTTGGGTCTGATACTGCACGGTTTGTATCCCGTCACTATCGTCAAAGGCACTCACTCGCCCAAGTCCCAACAGCATTTTTATCTGCCGGTACAGGGTCGAAATTTGCCCGGTTAGGTCATTCATAGTTAGCCCCCTATTTCACTTAATGTTGTAAGGCTGGAAGGTGAAGGCAGCAGGTGGCATCAAGGTCATTTTGCTCGTTGTCCCTTTCTCATCTTTGGCATAAACCACTTCCGATAGTAACCACAGCTCATCATTAAGCCCAAATGCTGGAATGGTTATTGGAATCAATGTATTAACTTCCCATAACCGGCCATCACGATCGCGCCAACTGTCCACTTGCACTGTCAAGACGTTGGCGCGACCAGAGCGGCGGTTCATTTCCCATTCGATGCAATCTTTCAGCAAATGTGGCGAGTTCACGGTACTTTCGACGATAATGACCCGGTTACGATGGCGGGCCGGAAATTGTTCAGCCAATAGTGTGTCTCGCGTAGTAACTCGCACCGAGGTGTTATCCCCACCCGAGGCCGAATGCCTGGCTGCAGCATTGGAAGAGAGCACCACGCCGGTGTAATCAACAAAGCGTTGATTGATATCGGTATGAAGGTTGGCATTGAGAATATTGATGCCCTGCGCCACACCGCTTGCAGCTTTATGCGTTCCAGCGCGGGTCAGATATAAGTTGCCATCCGGCTGGTCGTAATAGAGCAATGCAGCGGAACGCGTGACATGATCAATAACCGCTTGCGCCGTTTCCCCCCAATTCAGGGTGAATTTCGGCACAATGGTCATATCCGTAATATCAGAGGTCACTTTGATGCCGTAAGGTTCGGACAGCTTTTGCGCAATCTGCAACACCGTGGACTGGCTAATTACGCTGTTTGTCCACTCAGCGGAGCAATCCACCAGATCCTGGCACTTACCACGCCCCGAGGCACTGACTTGGTGCGTTGTGGTCGCAATGGCGCAATCCCAACTGTCAATATAGCCGTTTAACACGGCATCATTACCCAACTTAACCACGCAAGGAGCACCAGGGTTAATCCACTGCTGCCCCCCACTGGCGGGATAACGATCCATCAGCGATAACTCAAAGCTACTGGGTAATTTTTCAATACTCCGCGTGACCTGAACTTTGCTCCAACCGGTGATCGCTCTGCCACCTACCTCCAGTGTTAAGTCATCTCTTGGCATCTTATTATTCATAGATTCAATGCCCTAAACCGAATTGGCATAAATGCCGGATGAATCGGATTCGCCATTTTCACCAATGCGTCGCCGCGTAGTGCATCCTGATATAACCGATTCGCCAGCATCAGTGCGGGTAACGAGCGGTTAAAACTAACCTCGCCGATGCGGGATAAATTCGCTCCTGACTGTTGCAATAGCGCCACAATAGATTCGCGCATTTGCATTAGCGCACGGTAGGTTTCATCATTACCGCGATCGGCGGCGGCCAGTGCTGAGCTATCGATCACCTTACTGACCCTGCCAAGTACAGCGACAGCATCGTCATAACTTTCCGGCTGATATTGTGCCGCCGCAATGACCATCCCTCCGGCGCACAAGGTCACCATTAAATGATGACTGGCGTCAGCAATTGCGAGGTCACTGCTATTGGCTCGGAAGGCGTCGTCGTGAGCTGCCGCCAGGCTTTCCATCACGCGGATAACATCCAGCGTACTAAAACCGCCATTTAGCAGCGTGTTAACCAGAGTGAGTAACTTGTCGGCATGCCCCTCAACACTGTTAGTCGCAAGCAACTCATTCACGGCAGTACTAATTGCCGCTCGCCCTTCAACGATAACCGCCAACCGTTGCGCCACTAACATGGGTAAGTTAGTAGTATCACTTTGCCGGTTCACGGCTTCTGTCGCGCCCGAACTGCTGCCACCGACAGTACCGTGGTTAAAGCGGCCATAGCGGTTTCGGCCAAAGGTTGAGCGCAGCGCGTTACCCAGATTACTGGCCTCATCGGCGGTATTCGATACCATTCGGCTCCAAAATTCCGCTGTATTTTTCAGGGTTTTTATCACCTGAGTGGCGGAGCGCATCTCTCCTTTTACCGTTGAGATAAAACCAGCGACGGCTTTGGCGCTCAGCCCCAGCCAAGAGGAGTGGACCGATGCGCTCATTTCAGCCATACCGGTGATGGCAAAGGCACGTAAGCCGGATTCGATAACCGTTAAGCTGAACGCGAATACCCGCTCGCTACCAACACCTTCATCAATTTCCAGCCCTGTGTCAGCGATGCTGACAGTCATCTCACCCAACGTTGGGTGAACCAATGTCCCTGGTCCTGCCATTTCACAAGCTGCGATCAATGAATCGCGCTGAGTCATTACATCAGGAGCGGCGTAGATCTGGCTGTTTTGTACCAAAAATCCAGTCAAAACAATGTTCCGCGTACTGCGCCCCATATCCTCGATATAGCTGGTATCGCGATAAGGGTAAGTGTGCACTGCCTGGCGACGACCAAAACGGCCCTTGCTATTCAGGACCACGAAGGGCACGCCCCGAAAGGAGGCCTGATGGAGGTGTTCCGACCATTGCCAACTGTCGTCGCTTCCTCCCAAGAGCGCTGATAGTGCGTTATTGATAAGTGACATTTCATTCTCCTGTCCGATAGTAGACGTTAGGAAATAAAAAACCCGCCGGAGCGGGTTATATCGATATGCTAATTGGTTAATTTTTACGGATACTCATAGGGAATTACATCTGCATGGCGTGAGCTATTCTGCTGCCTCCCTGAGCTGGGATCACTAAGCTTTCACCGCTTCGACTGTCGATTAACGTCAATTCAATCTGCACCCGATTATTCTGCATTGCGGTAGCGATAACATCAGCAATAGCATTAGCGTTAACGCCCCCCGCTGAGTCAGTGTAAATAGGTGATTCAGTTGTAGGGATGCTGCCTATATTATTATCTGGTGCAAGAGAAGACGAGGGGCTAAGGGAATAGGGATCTTCAGCACCGAATTCAGTTATGCGGTTGTTGCTCCAGGTGTTCTGCATTTGTGTTTGAGTTTCAACTTCAGCCCCAGATCCCAGATTAAAAAGATCGGTTAATGGAGTAGACTCAATTTTAATTGGCCTAAGCCCAGAAATAACCCCTGCATTTTCAGTCTGAAAATTTATTTTCTCTGTATCATTGGGCTTAATATGATCCTGATATTTCTTACGAAACCCATCAGTCATAAAACCACTATTAAGCATGGTTATTTCATACCAATTAAGCTGTTTTTTAAAATCTGCATTATTATATGCCCATCGCATTTTCGCCGAGTCATTACCACTGATTATCCCTAAAGTACGCATTATGGAAAAATTATCTGGACCATAAGTTAGCGTGTCAGTTAAACCACCAATGCCATCAGCCACAGAGCCATCAGAGACAAGAATTTCGTATCCGATGTTAGATAGCTTATCTTTCAAACCATCCCAAGCAGCACTTAACTCATCGGTGTTCTGGTCTAACTCTGTCAATTGTTTATTAAGCTCAGGATCAATGGTTAAGCCTAATAGAGTCGATTTAGCCAGCAAATCTTTTAGCTGCACCCCCTCTCGCAGCAACTCAATAGTATTACCGTCTATTTTCAGAGCATTCGTCAGTTTACTTTGTGCCTTGGGTGCCATTTGTGGAAAATCCTCGGCAATTTTAGCTATTGTTGCAGTAGCATCCACAGTGCCATTTTCATTACTGATAATGTCAAACCCATACTCATGTAGCTGTGCCAACCCCTGATCATTATCGCCCCATAACATATTATTCAAATTGCTGTAAAGTTGCTCAGTTGATTTTATCGCAGCCATTTGTTCAACACCTCGAATACGCATAGCGCCACTTATTTGACTAAATTGATCAATAGGTGCGTTAACGTTCCTCGCTGCGGTATTTATTTTATGGGCCTCATCAGCACCGTTATTAAGCCATTTCACTCCCGCAGTTCCAACAGCAATAATTGCGTTTCCACCACCAACTAATTTATAGTTACTGAATATTTGAGGCGGTATTTTAGATAATGGAGAAATTGTATTCATATTGTATCTATTAGCCATTTTTGCCAGCCTTAATTTTATTAATCCGCCCGGCCTGCTGGCACCACCACATTAAGCTACTGTAGGTCAGGGACCAGGCATCGCCCGGCCCCCAGCTATAATAGTAAGTGACGTCAGCGATTATTTCGCGCCATCGCCCCCTGTTGGGGAGTAGGCTAAAAAACCCATCATATAAACCTCACAGGCTTTATAGTCGGTAAAAGCCATTTTCTTGATAGCCTCACGCGGCACCCCTGAGACTAAGGCAATCAGCAATCCCATACCGCTGAGCGAACCTGATTTGGTTTGTTCATCGTAGAATTGCTGTACTTGCAACAGTGTCGGTTCACTAAGTTCGACCACCTCGTAGGTGGTCTTAGTTGCGTCGTGTTGAATGGCTTTCACCAGTGAAATAGTTTTACTGCGCTCCAATACAGTCATATCAATTCTCCGTCACCGAACCGCCTTCCCAGCTCACATCAACCGTGCCTTCAGTGCTGTCAACCACCAACGTGCTCACCGACCACATACCGCTACCAATAATGGTTTTGCCGTTCGCCAATTCGCAGACAATATTGACATTGGTCTGGTCGTTAAAATCACTGATAGAGACCCCGCCGCTGTCACGGATAGTGCAGGAAATGGACGGTGCCACCACGGTTTCTTTATAGCCATGTACCCCATCCATGCCCATGACGGTTTCACGTTTTACCTTTGAAGGGCTGTATTTGAACTGACCGGCCACCATAATAGTAATGCCATCAACGGTGACATAAGCCGTACCTGCCAGGCGGTTTGAAGTATCGCTCATAATTTATTTCCTTTTTTCTTGGTGTGTTAAATGGCTAAGGGTTAAACAGCCGCTTGCAAACGGAATTGATTCAGAACCGCAAAGATGCGCAACTGATTAATCAGCACGCCGGTCCACAACACATCAACACGATTTGGATTACTGGCATTTTTCTCAACTATCAGGCCACGGGCGAAACCTTTGGCATCCTGAACATAGCCATTAAATTCCAGTGTCTGATACTGAGCAATCAGCTCGGCACGGATGATATTCGGCGTGATGATGGCTGAGCCTGGGGCAAAGCGGGTACCATCGGCAGCCAACTTCATGCGAGCAAACTTCGAGGTCACCTGAGTTCGTAGGTAGCGAGTGACAAACATCAATAAGAACAAAGTCTCAATTTGCAAATAACTATCATCCGCAGCACCGTATTTGTTGGTCTGATAAGTCGTAATGATATTTTCGATTTGAACTGTCCCGTCGTCCGCCACCGTCACGGTTGAAATACCGCTATGCAGCAAATTATTCCGCTCAGTCAGGGTAAAACGGCTAGACAGAGGTGCTGCCAATACACCACTTACTGCCAACGTTTGCAGTGGGCGACCGGGATCATTACGCAAGCTTTGCGCAATGGCACCAACATACGCGGCTGACCAGATGTAAGCCGGTGTCGGCGAGTTATGGATCCCTAGCAGTGAGGCATGTTGGTCATTACGCAGTTCACCGGCCGCGGTCAGTTGACCATAGGTGCCGGAGTGAGCGGCAAAGCTGTGACCATACAGTTGCTGACTATAGCTCCAGCGCCCGGTGCTATCAGAAAGGAATGCCTTGATAGCATCCAATGACGCGGTATCGGTGTAAGGGTTGATAATGAAATCAAAGGTTCGATCCTGTAAGTTTGCCAGACCACTTGCCAGTTCAGGTGCGCCTGCGCCACCCGCCATCGGGGTGATCGACAACACCAGACTCTCCGGCGTTGTCTCTCCACCGGCACTCCCCAGATAGTTCAAACGCAGATCGATATTGTTGCCATGTGCTCCTTTGTTTTTGGCCGTTAGCACCACAACAGCACCTTCCGATACGCCATCACCAGTGTGGGCAACCGTTACCGGCAATTCAGGTTTGTTCTCGATTGCCGCCGCCAGCGCCAGAGCGATGGTATTAGCATCATCAGTCGGCACAACCGTGGTTTGTACACGAATACCGCCGATATACAGTGAGATAACACCGGTTGCTGATGCTGGGGTCGTCACGGTAATTTTACCAATAGCGGCAACCATAGCCTCAGAGTCGCGCAATGGTAGAAGGTAAACTTCGCCAGCACGGTCATTGGCCAGATACGCTGCCATTTGCCCATGTAGCATTGAACCCGCACCACACAGACCCGCAACGGTGGCGGCAGATGAAACCAGCACCGGTACGTTGACGGGCAAAGTGCTTCCCGCCAGAGTTTGCCCAATAATCAAAGTACGTTGAGAGGTGCTCGCCGTGTTAGCTTGAGAATTATCAAACTCGGCAAAGAACAGTGGCGTACGCAAATTACTCGGAATATTAGTGAAAGGAATTGTCATAATTTTTTACTCTCCATTGTTAACACTTAAAATGCAGGTTTCGCTGTTTTTACCGTAACCTGCACCACATCACCGTCTTGAATACGACGGTGCCAAAATGGGTTATCAGGAACCTCTGCGCCAGATTCAGGCAAAAAGGTGCCCTTGACCGGGTCACGCACTGCGCGGCCTGTCATCGGTTTTACGAACATAGGGTTACTCCGAAAGGGGGATGGCGATCAGCGGGTCTGTGGTGCCATCAGGCATATCAATCGCAATGTCGATACCTGCCAGTGGCGTGGTTTCTACTGGGAAGAAGTCTTCCGGTCCTTGGTAATACTCGAGATCGAGTTCTACTTTCACTTCAGCAAAATGTTGCTCGCTGCTGGTATCGATGCCCATCGTGGTTCGCACTTTGGCAAATTGCTGAATCTGGCGAGTCAGTTCGTAACTATTAATCACTGCCCGTTGAATCTGTTCACACAAACGCTCTAGTGCCGATGCCGCTTCCGTGACTCGATTTGCCGCCTCACTCAATTGGATATGCCCGCTAATGCGTAAGGTGGTCATGGTATTAAACTGCGGTACGTTGCGGCCAATAGGCTCTTTTACTTCATGCGGTGTCTGTAACAAAATGGCCGGATAAGTGGTTACCGGCCATGCATCAGTTGAATAGATACGACCTTCCGCATCTGTTTTGCCCAATAATGCGGCGGCGGCCAGTTGCCTGATTTGTGCTGCATTCATAGGCTCACCTGATAAAAAATGAGATATCCAACATCATTACCTGTCATGGTTATTCTCCTGATAAATGGTTGCCCCGTTCGGGGATAAACCTGTCATCTCACTGTGTTAACGGATTATCGATTTGGTTATTACGCCAACGAATAACCTCATCAAGCCGCCCTTTACAGATACGTAACTCTCGCTTGAGTGCTAGCGCATATAAACTACTGTCACCCCATGTGGAACCAACAAATTCTGGGACTTCACACGCGGTCATCGCCGACTCAGGTGGCAGTAACTGGGGGGATTTCACCACCTGAAGGGCTGGTTTATTCGCGCAAGATACTAATGCCAGACTCAGGCATACGGCTGACAGCGCAGTTGTCAGTTGCGGTTGCCGCCACAAAACGCTTGAGACGATCCTCAGTTTCATGTCGCAGTACCCTTTCATTTTCTAACTGCCGTGCAGCGGCGGCCCGATTAGCCGCATCGTTTAACTGATAGGCAGCGATGATGTTATCCAATGTTTGATTAACAGCCCGTTCAACCTGTAACTCCGCGTGCTCCTGCACCTGTTTGGCACTCAGGCGATAAGTATTGGCCGTCAGTCCCATGAGTAATATCGCTAGCAACACCGTGGTGATGGCTTGCCTATTCATTTGCCCTCCCTGGCTTTCATTGCCGTCAGGTTCGGTGTCAGACAAAGTTCACGTTCAATCTCACGCCGATTAACCAAACCCTGCCAGCGTTTGCCGCCGGCCATAATCCAGCGCCGCAACTCATCGCATGCTCCGGCAATATTTCCGCTATTGAGTTTCTTTAATAAGGTTGAGTGAATAAATGCGGTTTTACCGACGTTATAGGTAAATGAATAGAGTGCTGCGCGGGTGTAATCGCCCACAGGTACCTGTATTGCATCATCGACCCACTTTTTCACCACGAGTAAATCCTGCTGTAATAACGCATCACACTGTTGATCGCTATACCGTCTGCCCTGAATAATGTCGTTACCGGTGTGACCATCACACAAAGTCATTACGCCCACTACGTCGTTGTAGGCTGTGTACTGACGCCCTTCAAAACCATCGTGTCCACCCAGCAATGCTCCGGCAATGGCAACCGCCCCACCGGCTGCGGCCCCCAAAACTTTCTTACGTAATGAAGGCGTCATGTCAGCTCTCCATTTTGTGCAGCGCGTCATTACATACCGCAATTGCGGCTGGAATATCAGCTACTGTTTTGTTACGCAGAAAATCCCGTAGAATTTCTGTTCGTCTCTGCTCTTCTTTAATTATTGCGTCCTTTTCCCGTAAATTGACGTAATAAGTTTTGATGGTAAATATTACGCTGATAATAGTACCAAGAATAAAGGTGTAATCCTGTAAACTCAGCGCGGAAAATAGAGCAAGCGATCCTGACCACCAATACGGCAGTTGATTTTGTTCATTCATTTAATACCTCCCAAGTCGATACACTGCCGCGTATGACTAACAGAAAGAGGAAAGCCCCGACCATGCGGGGCTTTCCTCTTTCTTAATCAGTATGTAACGAACCAGTGATATCAGACTAATATACTTTTTGCGGACCGCGTTAGTGTTTTCTTATAAAAAATAGATTTATTTTTAGTTAAATTCATATCAACTAAAAAACAAAAAATCTCACCAAAGCGAGATTTTAAATTATGATAATTGCGTAACAAACCAACCAGTAATATCAAACTAATACATTTTTTGCGGACCGCGTTAGTGTTTTTTCATAAATATGTAAATTTTCTATTAAAGGGTCCATGGTTAATTTCACATTCAACATTGCCAGGCAGCCATCAACAAAGCCTTCCGCCATTTGCATATTAATTCGCACCAGTTTTTCATCTCTTTTCTGCTGACGAGCAATTGCCCGCTTAGATTGATTAAGCACATAATGACGGATTATTAATTCATATTCATCTGGCCGGTATTGTTTTAATCGAGCAACACAACCATCGACAACCAGACCATCGTCATCACAACAAGATGCCTTACTCTTAGACGTATCAGGCAATAACCCTTTAAAGCCCGCAGCGATAGATGAATAATCCAGCCCGGAGCTATATCTTGCCCATACACCCCAGCGCGCCAAGACTAGCTGAATATCTCTCATGTTTTGGTTCTGCTGACTGTGGCTTCCGGTTTGTGTACCGTTTATTGAACTCATAAATAATTACTCCACAAAAGGCGGGGCAGCGTAGTGACACCTCAGCCTATCGATTGCTCAACAACGGAAACCACCGTAAGTCTGGCCGCCGTCTTCTTGTGATAAACCGGAACACCCATGCTACATCTCTGGATCGCAGCGATACACGCCAGTACGGTCTCATGCGTTTCCCTTATATATTTTGGTTGATTATTACCGCAAGTGATTTTATAGTCAACACCGCAGATGATTGGATATTATTGCTAACGGTAATAAAATTGACTAATGAAAAAGAAGCCATTGACGCCAGAACAGTTGGACGACGCTAAGCGGCTGAAAGAGCTGTTTAATGCCAAGAAAAAAGCGCTGGGTATATCCCAAGAGTCTGTTGCGCACGAACTAGGGGTTGGGCAAAGTGCCGTAAACCAATTCCTCAACGGCATAAACCCGCTCAATGTGACCAACGCCGCCGCTTTTGCCAAAATACTCAATGAACCCATCAGCAGCTTTAGTCCTTCTCTGGCGAAGGAATTAGCAAAAATGGCTGAAAGTTTATCGATCTCGGCGCGTAGTGGGCTAAATGATAAACCGGCAGGATCAGTTGCTAACAGCTATCCGTTAATCAGTTGGATAAGCGCAGGTAACTGGTATGAAGCGATAGAGCCTTATACACTGCGTGATATTGAAATATGGCCTGAATCGACCAAAAATGCCCATGACAACGCTTTTTGGCTCAGCGTTAAAGGAGACTCGATGACATCTCCTTCAGGGATCAGTTTTCCTGAAGGGATGATTATTCTGGTTGACCCGGAAAAAGAGCCGCTACCCGGTAATTTTGTTATTGCCAAACTGACTGACGATAACGAAGCAACATTTAAGAAACTCATTGTTGATGCTGGCGTTAAGTATTTGAAACCATTGAATCCCTCCTACCGATTAATCGAACTCAATGGTAACTGTAAGATACTGGGTGTGGTGGTTGATGCTCGTTGGCTGGAAATAAATTAGTCCCACCTTGATAAATACCGATACCCGACTGCGGTTGGAAAATATAAATCACTTGTATAAACAACCAGATAAACATTCACACAAAAAATAACCGCCAGTGATTTCCATCTTTAATCACCTGCGGTTATTTTATTTGCACTAAAAAACCAGTAAATGTTATTTTTCCGCTTCAAAGCGTGTAAAACGGCGTTGTCTGGCGCCCACCAATACTGTATATTAATACAGTATCCATTCATTCAGGAAAAAGTCATGCGTGTTGAATTGATTTATGACAAACGGAATGTCGCCGGCCTGCCCAACGCCGCTGAAATGATTAAGGCAGAGTTAACCAAGCGCGTGCATCGGGTGTTTCCTGATGCTGAAGTTAAGGTTAAACCAATGCAAGCCAATGGCATCAACACAGATGCTAATAAACAAGAAAAATCAGTACTGAACCGGTTAGTTGAAGAAATGTTTGATGAGGCCGATGAATGGCTGGTTAATGAGTTTTGAAAACGATTTAGCCGGGTAATCAGGCCCGGCTCATATTAATGCGTCATCTTGGTTCATTATTAAGTCATCGTTTAATCCTTTTAATTTTCTTTTAATCTTTAATTTAAAAATTTAATCTCCCATCAATGTTAACTTTTACCATCGTTTTTTAACAAAATTAAAGGTTAATGATGGAAAAGAATAGATGGGTAAAGAGAGGTCTTTCTGTATTACCGCTGATTATCACCTGCCATACGGCAGTAGCCAGCTATAACTCGGATGTAACAGAGGATCTGGCTATTAGCACCTCATTGGGATTATTGAATGCAGAATCGCAAGAGTTTGTTTATCAGCCCGAATATAATGGCCACAAGCTAAGTCAGATAGACTGGAAAGCAGAAAATATACCTATTGTAAAAGTAGATATATCGTGGGATCTGTTATCACGGTTAACATTAACCGCACGAGGATGGTCCACATTATCCTCCGGCACTGGGGTCATGGATGATTATGATTGGACTATGCCAGGGCAATCTAAGTGGACTGATTGGTCTCATCATGAAAAAACCCATTTGAATTATGCTAATGAAATCGATCTTAATACGAAATTTTGGTTTTTAAAGCAAAAAAATTACCGTATTGGTCTGATGGGCGGTTATCAGCGCAATAACAATAGTTGGACCTCTTATGGTGGAAACTATAATTACAATAATGGCAATAACCTATTTACAGCGTCTGATAGTGTTACCGGCATTGGTTATAAACAAAAATTTGAAATGTCCTATCTTGGCTTAGTCAGTCGCTATCATTACCAAAAATTTGAGTTTAATACTTTGCTGAAATACAGCCGTTGGGTAAATGCCTATGGTAATGATGAACACTATTTACGCCAACTTTCATTTAAAGACAGCAGCAAAGGTTCTCGCTATTACGCGGTAGTGGTTGATGTGGGTTACTACGTGACCGATAACACCAAATTATTTGTTGAAGCGTCTTGGAACAGGCACGCCGAAGGAAAGGGAGATACACAAATAATCGATTCTGGTGCAGGTGTTTTAGCAAATGCAGCTAATAGCGCCGGCATTGCTCACCAAAATCAGACCATCGCCATAGGTTTACAGTATAAATTTTAACCTGATAATGGTCTTGTTATTACAATACTTCAGCATCAATGCGGCCTGTGAACTGCTGTTTTACTCGCATTGATGCTAATTTTACACTTTTAATACCACTATTTTTTTCAACTTTATTTGAATTATTGCCTCCAAATTAAGTGGCAATGAATAATCAAGTTTATGTTTTTATTGGATATAGATGCCAATAAAATCCCCTCACATTGTCACTATTACATAAAGAAGTATTAACAATGGCGTATTAATTACAGTTTGTTACTGTGACTCAGCTCAAGTTTATCTCTGCCAAGCCGTTACTTGGATCATGCCATCCCTCTTATTTAGGACGCTCTATGCTTGATTCCATTCGTTCACGTATCTTGGCTGCCTGTATCATCATCGTGGCAGGCTCCCTGGCCATTAACACCTATTTTAACTACTCGGTTGCCAACAAATATAACAATAGTGCGATAGATAACACCCTGACCGCCGTCACCGCCAGCCATGGTGTTGGAATCGCCGATTGGGTTGCCTCTAAAACACAAATGATTGTGTCACTAAAAGACAGCGCACTGGCGGCTGACCCGATAGCGGCACTGCGACAAGTTGCGGCCGCCGGTAACTTCATTAACGTTTATATCGGTTACGCCAACAAAACCGCTATTTTCTCCAATCCAGATGGCATTCCCGCTGGCTACGACCCCACTGGCCGGCCGTGGTATCTACAAGCGGTTAAAGCGGGTAAACCCATGGTCACCCCACCCTATATTGATGCTGGAACCAATCAGCTAGTGGTAACTTTCGCATTGCCGATTATTCAGGACGGCAGCGTTAAAGGGGTATTGGCTGCTGATGTCACCATGGACAGCGTTATTGCAAACGTGAAATCCATCCATCCGACTGAAGACAGTTTTGGTATGTTAATTGATGCTGATGGCACTATTATCGCTCATCAAGATGCCAAGCTAACCCTTAAACCACTGAGCGATATTGCACCGACACTGGACCTCAAAACACTATTAACCTCAACTGAACCTATCGCGGCCAATATTGGCGACAACAGCAAATTGCTGCTGGCCCAGCCAGTACCAGGGACTCAATGGTTTACTGTTGTCGCACTGGACAAAGCTCAAGCCACTACTGGTATGCGGTCATTACTGACTACATCGCTGGTAACGCTGATAATCATTATTTTAATTGCTGTTGTTATCATTAGCCTCATTACCAAACGTGCTTTGGCACCGCTGACCCATGTACATAAAGCCATGGATGCTATCAGTTCTGGTTCGGAAGACTTAACTCAGCGGCTGCCAGTAGAAGGCAATGATGAGGTGGCAAAAATTGCCCTTTCGTTCAACAATTTTGCCGACAAACTGAGTGTCGTCATGGCGCAAATCCGTGATACCAGCGAATCAGTGCGAATTGCTGCCAATGAGATAGCGGCAGGCAATCAGGATTTGTCTGGCCGAACAGAGTCCGCGGCCGCAAGTTTGCAGCAAACCTCAGCCGCATTGGAACAAATCTCGGCGACAGTAGCACATTCCGCCAGCGCGGCACGGCAGGCTAATACTGCGGTACTGTCGGCAGCTAGTGATGCCTCACGTGGTGGCGACGTAATTGCTAAAGTCATCACCACAATGGAATCGATTGAAGCTGCATCAGGCAAAATCGGCGATATCACCAGTGTGATCGACGGTATTGCCTTCCAAACCAATATCCTGGCACTTAACGCCGCAGTAGAAGCAGCACGAGCCGGTGAACAAGGCCGTGGTTTTGCGGTAGTCGCAGGGGAAGTTCGTACATTGGCACAACGCAGTGCACAAGCAGCGAAAGAGATCAAAACGCTGATCGAATCGACAGTTAGCAGTGTGGCGTCTGGCTCTGGTCAGGTACGCCAAGCCAGTAATACCATGACCGAAATTGTCAGCAGCGTATCGGATGTCACCACCATAATGTCGGAAATCACTAACGCAGCAGACGAACAAATGCGCGGCATTCACGAAATAAATAGTGCGGTTGCACAATTGGACACCATGGTGCAACAAAATGCCGCATTAGTGCAGGAATCCACCGCAGCCTCTGCAGCGTTGCAAGCTCAAGCCACTGATTTAACCAGCGCGGTGAATCAATTTAGGATCTAGTTCGATAGTTGTTACACATCTAACAAATAGCATTTAGTTTCAGCGGGTTGAAAGTAACTCGCTGAAACTCTCCTACCTCAGCAATATTCGCGCACCAATTTTAATCGGTGTAAAATTATCGTGTTCCACTCCCGCCTCAGTTAATGCCAGCTTGAGTTGCTGTGGTGGTTCATCCAGTGATTCATCGGCCAGTTCAAACACCCCCCAATGAATAGGAACCGTCTTAGGCTGTTGTAATTGTTTAAATAACTGCACCGACTGCTGTGGATCCATATGTTGCGCCTGCATAAACCAGCGTGGAGCATAAGCACCAATGGGCAAGGCGGCATAATTGAATGGCCCTAACCTAGCGCCAATGGTCAGCAATTGTTGGCAATAACCCGTATCACCGGTGAAGTAGAAGTTAATATCATTACGTTTGACCACCCAACCAGACCACAAGCTTTGATTGCGATTCCAAGGTGTACGCATACTCCAATGTCGTGCGGGGACGCAATGAAACTCAAATTCAGCCGCGAGGTGTTTATCCCACCAATCCAGTTCATGAACATGGCGAGCACCATGTTGCCGTAACCAACTTTTCAACCCTAACGGCGCCAGAAAAATCGCCTCAGGGAAGCGGCGCAATAATTGGCTGATCGTTGTCACATCCAAGTGGTCGTAATGGTTGTGAGAAATCACCACCACATCTATATGGGGTAATTCCTTTACGCTGGCAGGTACAGGTGTTTTCCGTGCTGGCCCGTAAAAATTAAGCGGAGAAGCGCGGCCAGAGAGTACCGGATCAAACAAAACAGTTTTCCCACTGACCCGCAATAACAATGACGCATGGCCTAGCCACCACAGTGCATCTTGCTGCCCGCTAAAATCAGCCGCTTGCCACCAGTCAGTGACAAACTGCGCATATCCTTGCTGTGGCGGTTTTGGGAGCGACTGCCGTTTTCGTTCTTCGCGCCAACGCTTCAAATCTTGTGGATGATGAGCCGCCGGCTCCAGGTTCTGGAATCCAAACTCAGTGTGGTGTGGCTTACTGGCATCATAATAGGGGTTTTTCTTTGCCATCTTACATCCTTCACCGCCAGCCGCCATTGCGGCCAACATTCATTCATGGGCTATGCCCACAATAATTCACCCGTTCACAGAAATGATATTTCCACACTGTAAGTCATAGCGCTAATTCTAGTGATGATATTTAATTCTGCTGGTTAAAATCTTGCCACACCTATCACGGTCATTATTGCCACAAAAGGGCATTATTAGTTATTCACACTATCTTGGATAGGCTGTTTTTTTGCTGATTATCCACACTACCCACTAATTTGATTCTTATCAATTTTTACTGAAATACACGTCGTTCCTGTCCATAAAACCCTTTTTCGTGATCGAACACTCATTTTTATAAACGCCATACCTTTATAAAGAAACGCTTATCCATTATTAATGAAACATTGTTTTAATTTGAGGTGGCAGTAAAAATGAGTAAACAGATTTCAACAAGGCATACGCTGGCGTACGGGAGTGCCAACTTACTGGGAAGTGGGGCACTGGCAATCAGCGGAGCCTGGCTGATGTACTTCTATACCACCTTTTGCGGACTGTCTGTCGTAGAAGCCGCGACTATTTTTTCAATCGCCAGTATTCTTGACGCGATTAGTAATCCGGTGATGGGCTATATCACCGATAACTTCTACAACACTCGGTTGGGCCGTATCTTTGGTCGTCGGCGCTTCTTTATCTTGCTGGGTATTCCGCTGGTACTTGTCTATCCAATGTTATGGATGAGCGGTTTTGGCTTCTGGTATTACCTACTGACTTACGCCCTGTTTGAACTGATTTATACCTCCATCATGGTGCCATATGAAACATTGGCGACCGAGATGACCACTGATTTTGCCAAACGCTCTAAATTAACCGGTTCTAAAGCCATTTTTGGCAAAGTAGCCAACTTTTTGGCCGCCTTCATTCCTGGCCAGTTTATTGCCATTTACGGTAAAGACTCCGCCACGCCCTTCCTGTATACCGGTATCGCCTACGGTCTGATTATGTGCGGTGCGATGATTTGGCTATACAGCTCATCATGGGAACGCCCAGCCAGCGAAGTGGTCCGTGAAACCACCAGCAGTCTCGGTCAGGCGCTGAAAAAGCTGTGTGTTGATATGGCGTCTACTTTCCATCTGCGTATTTTCCGCAAGCATCTGGGGATGTACCTATTTGGCTTTGGCGCGGAATGGTTATTTGCTTCTGCATTTACCTACTTTATTATTTTTGGTTTGGGTCAAGATGCTGCATTGGTTTCTCAGCTCAATAGTTTCAGTTCAATCATGCAGTTAATTTCCACTGCAATCTTTATCGGTATCTGCGTCAAAATGGGTTTTGCTCGCCCGTTTCGCATTGCTCTGCAAGTGGTTATCGTCAGTGTGATTGCTTATGCGGCGCTCTATTTCACTGGTTGGTCGCAAACAACAACGGTCATTGTGCTGTTCTGTATTACCGCTGTTTTCGGTTTAAGCACCGGGGGGATTTATTATATTCCGTGGACGGTTTATACCTTCCTGGCGGATGTGGACGAAGTATTGACCGGCCGTCGCCGTGAAGGGATCTACGCCGGTGCCATGACCTTTGCAGGTAAAATGGTACGTTCGATTATTGTTTTCGCTATGGGCTGGACATTAAGTCGCTTTGGTTTTGTCTCCGGGCAATCGAGTCAGCCAGAAGTTGCCGTACAAGCCATTGTAGGGGTATTTGCCATCGGCGTTATCGCTCTGGCACTGGTGGCTATCTACTACACCACGCAAATGAAACTGGATCGTAAGAATCACAAAATCCTGCTGGAAGAAATTGACCGTATTAAAGGTGGTGGTGCCATGGCGGATATCCCGGCCCACGCCAGGGCGGTTGCTGAAGAACTGACCGGCTGGAAGTATGAACAGTGTTGGGGCAACAATCACCTTGGTATGAAAGAATCATCCAATGTGGCCCCTAAGCCTGTGACTGAAAGCTAATTGATTCCTGGCAATAACCACAAAACGCATCGGCCAACATCGATGCGTTTTTTACCACGCTACATCCCCTTATAGTTCTATTTTACGCTAACCCTAGCGCTGTTATTGTTCAATTTCCCCGCGTTTTTGCCGTAACCTCCGGTAAAGGATTTCCGGTAATGTAAATTATTCGTCTGTCTGAAAATTTCAGCATGTTTTATACAAATATCCGATTACTATAAGTGTACGACCACTTACTTTGTTTTTTGAACATGGATAAAAGATTGTTGAAACATTTCACTGCCCCGCTACTGGCCGCTGCTCTATTCACTATTCCATTGCACAGCTATGCCAAGACAGAGCTTTTGACCTCACAAGTTGTTGATCAATATGCCGAACATATTTTCTATAACAGTGGTGCCATGGGGATGGCTCTGGTGGTTATTGATAACAATCAAGTGGTCAACCGCAGTTTTGGTGAAACCAAACCCGGTAACAATCTGCGTCCACGGCCAGACTCACTGATTCGTATTGCATCGATTACCAAGCTAATGACCAGCGAAGTGATGGTAAAACTGGCCGATGACGGCACAGTAAAATTGACCGACCCCCTGCGAAAATACGCCCCTAAGGGTGCGCGTGTTCCTGCTTATAATGCAAAACAACCCATTACCTTGCTAAATCTGGCCAGTCATACCAGTGGCTTGCCGCGCGAACAACCCGGTGGCCCGCCAAAAAGACCCGTGTTTACTTGGCCGACTAAAGATAACCGCTGGCAGTGGATGAATCAGGCCAAGGTTACCGTACCGCCAGGAGTAAAAGCGGCCTATTCCAATTTGGCCTACGACTTGTTGGCCGACGCACTATCACGGGCGTCAGGCAAGCCTTATACCAGTTTACTGCGTGATAAAATCACTACGCCACTGGGGATGAAAAATACCACCCTGACACCCACGGCGGAACAATGTAATCGCCTAATGGTAGGGGTAGGCAGCAGCCGTTGTGAAAACACCCTTGCGGCTGCCGGAAGTGGTGGGATTTACTCAACGCCAGAAGATATGCAGCGCTGGATGCAGCAATTCTTAGCTTCGGATAACAGCGCGCGCAAAAGCTCAGCCAAACGCGAACAAGCGCTCTATTTCCAACGCCGTGATTTGGTGTCATTAAAAGGTATGGATGTTGCCGGTCAGGCAGATGCGTTGGGATTAGGCTGGGTCTACATGGCACCCAATGCGGAACTGCCGGGGATTATGCAAAAAACCGGTGGCGGCGGTGGATTTATTACCTATATGGCGATGATTCCAGAAAAGAACATTGGGGTTTTTATCGTGGTCACCCGTACCCAACTGACTAAGTTTAGCAATATGAGTGATGGCGTGAATCGATTAGTCGCTCAATTGGCGAAGAATAGCTAACATCGGCTCAATTGCGGTAGGGGTAACCCCGCCGCAATTGAGCAAGCAGTATAAAAGCAAAAACCCGTTATCTTATTCAGATAACGGGTTTTTAATTGGTGCCGGCACCAAGAGTCGAACTCGGGACCTACTGATTACAAGTCAGTTGCTCTACCAACTGAGCTATGCCGGCGAAATTTTTTGGAACGTTAGTACGTTTCCTTGGCGCGCAATATAGTATAACTCAGAACAAACAATCAAGCGTTATCAACAAATTATTTGTATTTCGCTTCATAAAACAACAGATTGATGAATAAGTAAGCGCGTGAGTCCTGATAATCAGGCTTCCATCACCAATCAATACCTTTCTGCGCCTTAATGCCATGATCAAATGCATGCTTCACTGGCCGTAACTCACTGACTGTATCTGCCAGTGCAATAATTTCCCGGTGGCAGGCTCGCCCGGTGATGACCACACTTTGATGTGCCGGCCGATTTTTTAGCGCCGCCAACACCTCGTCCAAGCTCAAATAACCGTAAGTGAGCATATAAGTGAGCTCATCCAAAACCACAAGATGGTAACCAGGGTCAGATAACATCCGCACGCCCTGCTCCCACACCAGCCTGGCTGCTTGAGTATCAGCCGCTTTATCTTGAGTATCCCAGGTAAAGCCGGTTGCCATGATATGAAACTCAACCCCATTACGTTCTAGCAAGTTACGTTCACCACACTCCCAGTCCCCCTTGATAAACTGAAGCGCACCTACTCGCATATCATGGCCAACGGCTCTGGTTGCGGTTCCAAATGCGGCGGTACTTTTCCCTTTACCATTACCGGTAAATACCATAATGATCCCGCCGCTTTTTGTCGCGGCAGCAACCCGCTCCTCTACTTGTTGTTTAAGATGCTGCTGCCGCTGCTGATACCGTTCTTCATGCATCGTGGTTTCCTCAACACAACGTTATTTCTGACAGCCAGCACAGGCCTTCATTTGAATTTGATCAAAGAATGAGTTGCCTTTGTCATCAACTAATATGAAAGCCGGAAAATTCCTGACTTCCATCTTCCACACCGCTTCCATTCCCAGTTCGGGATACTCGAGGCATTCCAAGCTTTCGATATACTCCTGCGCCAGAATGGCCGCAGAACCGCCGATACTGCCCAAATAGAAACCACCGTGTTTATGGCATGATTCGGTAACCTGCTGGCTACGATTGCCTTTTGCCAACATGATTAAGCTGCCCCCCTGGGATTGGAACAGATCGACATAAGGATCCATGCGCCCTCCAGTCGTTGGTCCCATCGAGCCGGACACCAATTCATCCGGTTTTTTTGCAGGTCCCGCATAATAGACGGGGTGATCTTTCATGTATTGAGGTAATGGTTGATTCTGTTCCAAACGCTGTTGCAGTTTGGCATGCACAATATCGCGGGCAACAATCAACGGGCCATTGAGTGATACGCGGGTGGATACTGGGTAAAGTGAAAGCTGTTGACGAATTTCATCCATCGGGCGGTTAAGATCAATGTTAACGACGGTCCCTTCATTATTAATCCGCAAATCTTCAGGAATATATCGCTCAGGGTGACGTTCTAATTTCTCCAGCCATATACCCTTTTTATTAATTTTGGCTTTAATATTTCGGTCAGAAGAACATGAAATAGCCATCCCTATCGGGCAAGAGCCACCATGACGCGGCAAGCGAATAACCCGAACATCATGAGCGAAATATTTGCCACCAAACTGAGCGCCTAAGCCAAATTCGCGTGAAGCCTGTAGCAGGTCGTCCTCCAGTGCCTTATCACGGAAAGCCTGGCCGTGTGCATTACCCTCACCAGGTAAGTTATCGTAATATTTTGTCGAGGCGAGTTTGGCGGTCTTCAAGGTTAATTCAGCGGAGGTGCCTCCGACGACAAAAGCAATATGATAAGGGGGACAGGCAGCCGTTCCCAGGCTCTTCATTTTCTCAATTAAAAATGCTTTGAGCTTTGCCGGTTCCAACACCGCTTTTGTTTCCTGATAAAGCGCCGCTTTATTGGCTGAACCGCCGCCCTTATTCACAAATAAGAACGAATATTGCATACCCGAAGTAGCAAAAATATCGATCTGCCCAGGAAGATTGGTACCGGTATTCACTTCGTTATACATATCTAACGCCGCATTTTGCGAGTAGCGCAGATTATCCTGTCGGAAGGTGTTATAGATGCCGCGTGATAGTGCTTGGGCATCATCGGTATCAGTCCAAACCCGTTGGCCTTTTTTCGCCACAATGGTGGATGTCCCCGTATCCTGGCAGTTCGGCAAAATACCTTTAGCTGAAATCTCAGAATTTCTCAATAATTGCAGTGCAACATATTTGTCGTTTTCGCTCGCCTGTGGATCATGCAAAATAGCGGCAACTTGCTGCTGATGTGCTGGGCGCAGGAAGAATGAAGCGTCATGGAAAGCTTGCTGGGAGACTAATATCAGTGCTTCAGGTTCAACTTTTAATACTTCGTTGCCATCAACCTCAATAGTGGAAACATACTTATCTGTTAATAAATAATATTCTGTGCTGTCCTCAGAAAGAGGGAAGAGATCTTGGTAGAAAAAATCATTTTTATACATTATTTTCACTCGATTAGCTGAATGGGAAATAGTAAGAAAATATCGCTGACCCTTTGCATCTAAAAATCAAAGAATAAAAACAACCTCAGCAAACTGCCTATGTCACAGTGCTATTATTAATAGAGTAAAATAAAAAGCAATTGTTCTATCTGCAACACATAATGCTTATTGGTGATTAACTCCCCCTCAATTGTCACAGTAAAAATGAGGGAAAGACCAAGGTAATAATCCATTAGAAACATGCACATACCAAAATGGCTGCACTATAATAATATAGTAAAATACGAAAACTCAATTATTACCATAATGTTAGAACATGACACTAATTGAGTGTCATACCTAATATATAGATTATATTTTAAAAAATAGTATGGAACCGTACCCGTCAATTTAACAAAATCAATTACCCCATGTTCTTTTTAGCTCTTCTTCCTTCGATTTATCATGGAGCCAACGACTTAATTTCTGCAAACTTATCAGCCCTCTTTTACCTTCTTTGTAGGTCAGTACAAAGTGGTTCCCAGTGCTCATGGGTAAATCACATGGAATGACCATATCGCCATTTTCCAAATCCTTGTGAATCGCAAACCGAGGTAATAAAGCCACACCAAGATTGGAACGCACAGCAGAAATCAACATTGATAAAAGATCAAAACGCGGCCCCATCCGTACTTTAGGACTATTAACGCCCGACAATGTAAACCAGTCATGCCACGAATCTAAACGAGTTGTTTGATGAAGCAACGTAAATTCATCCATCAACTGCTCCGCACGCATCACTTTTTTATCATCTCGCCATAACATCCGGCTACATACAGGAACCAGTTCTTCTTCAAACAAATGCTCATTTTCAGCCCACGGGCTACAGAAATCCTCACGCATAATTGCCGCATCATATTTCAGATTCAGAAAATCAGCAGGTGTAGTCAGCGCCACTAAATTGAGGACAATTTCAGGATGCTTCTCGTGGAAGTCACTGAGGTTTGGAATGAGCCAATGAGTGCTAAATGTTGGCGTCACCGCCAACTCCAACACTTGCTGAGTCGACTGGTAAGACATAATGCTTTGCGTATCCCTTTCCAGTTGCTCCAATGTATCTCTGACTAAGCCAAGATAATAACGACCCGCATCATTGAGGAAAATTCGTTTACGAACATGGTGGAATAATGACACATTAAGTAGCTCCTCCAGTGCTGTGATTTGACGAAAAACAGCACTTTGTGTTAATGCTAACTTTTCTGCCGCTCGCGTGTAGCTTTCATATTGAGCAACCGCTTCAAATGTCACTAATAAGTCAGTTTTAGGAATTTTACACCGCATTATGGCTCACCCGTTATTTCATAAAAAACCGATTAAATAGTTGTGCATACTTGGGTACAACTAATATTCAAATATTGATGACAACTCTTCTTTTTTTGATTTTTAAAATACACATTTCTATTTAGATAGACATGGCTCTCCATCATTTTTGTGATAGCCTTCATAATTATTAATAACAATATCATATTAAAGATAAAAAATAAGCGGATGAACCAAAACTATAACGAAGGACATTGCACATTTAAATATTGATGCTTCAGCGTTAACACAAATAAAACAATAAAATAATTAAACATAAAAATCATGTAGTTAGAGTGTTAGTAATCAAACACAAAATATTTGAAAGAGATCATTCCATAAAATGATTAAATATTGGGAGCAAGGTCAAATATATAATCCAATATTTATGAATAATGATGCGGAGTTTAATGATCATATTCCGTTTTTATATAACGCATTTTTGGTGATTAATTTTATATAAAATTATAAACCTTATCGTTCATAAAGGTTGCTCGAATGAGTAAAGGAAAAGTATTGTTAGTTGGCGCAGGACCGGGGGATGCATCTCTAATCACTGTAAAAGGATTGCTAGCCATTCGTGAAGCACAAGTTATTGTGCATGACCGTCTGGTTAATCTTGAGTTAATTTCTCAAGCACCACCCCATTGTCAGATTATTAATGTCGGGAAAACCTCAAACCATCATCCAGTCCCGCAAGAGCAAATTAATCAAATCCTGGTTGAGCATGCCTTGGCGGGTAAAAATGTTGTTCGTCTTAAAGGGGGCGACCCTTATGTATTTGGCCGGGGCGGAGAAGAAGCCGAGGCACTTGCTCATGAAGAGATCCCTTTTGAAATTATTCCGGGTATCAGCTCCGCTATTGGCGGTTTAGCCTATGCCGGTATCCCCGTGACTCATCGTCACTACGCTTCCAGCTTTCATGTGGTTACCGGGCATATGTGTCAGGGAAATGAACCACAAAACTGGGATGTTTTGGCACAACTGGATGGGACGTTAATCGTATTAATGGGGATGACGCGACAAGAGGAGATCTGCCAACGCTTAATCGACGGAGGTAAATCCCCTGACACCCCCGCCGCCGCCGTGATGTATGCCAGTCAGCAACGACAAGAGATAGCGAAAGGAACACTGACCACGCTAAAAGATGAAATTGTACGCAAAAAATTACATG
Source organism: Yersinia sp. FDAARGOS_228 (assembly GCF_002073315.2). Classification (NCBI taxonomy): domain Bacteria; kingdom Pseudomonadati; phylum Pseudomonadota; class Gammaproteobacteria; order Enterobacterales; family Yersiniaceae; genus Yersinia; species Yersinia sp. FDAARGOS_228. The sequence goes on along the minus strand of NZ_CP020409.2, from coordinate 2,418,517 downwards.
CCCCCGCGCTGTTAGTCATTGGTCATGTGGTCAATCTTAGTGATGTTCTGGCTTTTACTGCGCGCCAAATTGATATCAGTCATGAACCACTATTGCAGGTAATCTAAGTATGTGGTCAGCAATAGTTATTTGGTTCAGGGGGCCAGTCGTGCATAAGAACGGTATTCAACCCGTCAGTTATATCCGGTATCCAGACCACATCTGGCAACAGGCTCTTTTTCATGGCTGAAGCCCGTTGCCCTGCCTCTTGTGGTGAACTGATCCAAGGGTGGATTTTTGGCGGAGAAAAACTTATCTCTTGCCCGATTAACTGGTTTAGCACCGTTTCAGTCACTGAAGGGGAACCGGGCTGGCGTGAACGACCGCGTATGCGCCAAATGGTCAGGCAAGTGTTAGCGCATTTTGGCGAGCCTGCGCAATACAGCGAGAATATATGTATTGAATTTGAATCCACTATTCCCGTGGCTAAAGGATTAGCCAGTAGCACCGCTGATATTGCCGCAGCGGCTATCGCGACCAGCCGCTTACTGGGCAAATCACTGAGTGACGAGTCACTGGCCAAACTCTGTGTAGCACTTGAACCCACCGACAGCACGATATTTAAAGATCTCACCCTTTTTGATCACCAGACCGCGCAAAGTCATCATCCCTTTACCTGGCGACCCGGCATCGACATTCTGCTGCTTGAAAGTACACAAACGCTGTTAACCGAAGAGTTCCATAAACGAAATCGCCAACCCTTATTACTTAAACAGGCAACCAATTTAGCCTGTGCTATGCAACAATTTCAGCAGGCTAACGACACCCAGTGCCACTATCGTTTGGGCGAAGCCACCACGCTAAGTGCCACCGCCAGTCAGTCAATGCTGCCTAAGCCTAAATTTCATCAATTACTGGATATCGTTGAGCACAGCGGAATCTATGGTTTGAACGTAGCCCATAGCGGCAGCGTTATCGGTTTGTTGTTCAATCATCAACAGCACGACGTAGACCGCCTTATCAGCACACTGCATCAACAACAGATAATTAAGCACTATCCACATATTCATATCGTCAAAATGGTGGCGGGTGGTGTACGTTGATAAGAATACTATTTTCGCACAAATCATTTTTTAATATTTATCTCATTTGATAGTAACTCATCATTACTTTTAACATTATAACCCTCACATCTATAAAATATTTTATATTAGTCCATCAAATATGGGTAATTAGCAATAAACCAAGCTAACTCCTAGAGATTTAAATATGATGAATGTCACATAAACAGAATTAAGTCATAAGTTTTAAATGGATCACACTTTCACTCTAAATAATCACATTAATTTTTAATGATAATTATAACCATATAGTAACAATTAATAAATAATAGAATTAACACCATGACTTTAAAGGATTTATTAAATTAACTCCGGGTATTTTAAATAATTAATTTTACTTTTTTATTTTTTTCAAGATGTCCTGACAATAAATCAATTGTATTCGATTTGTTAGAAAAGCACATTATAAGCCAGCCAATTCCCAGTGAATTGCCATCGATACCTGAAGAATAAAATAAATAATCTTGATTTACGCGTAGAAAGCTAAAAGCATAAATTTGGCTCTCTACTCACAAAACCAATATACGGATCGTAATCTACATAGAGGACTTAACATGCAAAATCCAACAATTGTTATTGGCGTCATTGGTGCTGATTGCCATGCTGTTGGTAATAAGGTGCTAGACCGAGTGTTTACAGTGCACAACTTCAACGTCATCAATCTCGGAGTGATGGTGAGTCAAGATGAATATATTGATGCTGCCATTGAAACCGGTGCTCAGGCCATTGTCATCTCCTCTATCTATGGACACGGTGAAGTGGATTGTATTGGTATGCGTGAGAACTGCATTGAACGCGGAATTGGCGAAATATTGCTGTATGTCGGCGGAAATTTGGTTATTGGTAAACATGCCTTTTCAGAAATTGAGTCAAAATTCAAAGAGATGGGATTCAACCGCGTCTTCGCACCCGACACTGATCTGGAATTAGTCTGTTCTTTGATGAAAGGCGATATCGAACATGCTATGCAATCAGAAGCAGCGGCTGGGGGCGTGCAATGATCACCGTTTCTATCGATATCGGCTCCACCTGGACAAAAGGAGCAGTGTTCGAGGTGGGAGATGATGACCATATTGATGTGAAGAATTATGCGTTATCTCCTACTACGCCACACCATTTGGCTGAAGGATTTTTTTCGGTATTGAATAAGATCCTAAATGTTGCCGATGCACGGCCTTTATTAGCGTCAGGGCAGGTCAATATTGATTATTCCTCATCGGCCAAAGGCGGATTAGCGGTTGCTGCTATTGGGCTGGTGCCCAATATCACCCTCGAATCGGCCAAAGTCACCGCGCATTCTGCGGGGGCTAAAGTGTCACAACACTTCGCCTATAACCTGAATAAATCAGATGTGCGGGCTTTAGAAGCATCACCGCCGGATATCCTGTTATTTACCGGTGGTACTGACGGCGGTGACTACTCTCATGGCCTGTCGAACGCAAAACTATTGGCTCAATCTAAATTGAAGTGTTCCATTATTTATGCCGGAAATCGTGACCTGCAAGATGACGTGTTGGAGATCCTCGGTGATAAAGATTTAACTATCGTTAATAACGTGCTGCCTAATCTCGACAGCCCTAATCCGTTTGATGCACGTAAAGCTATTTGTAATATTTTCCTCAAAAAGATTATTAGAGGGAAAGGTTTAGACGTCATCGTTGATCAAACGGGTGAAGACCCTCTGCCTACGCCCTATTCAGTCTTCGAACTGGTACAACAAATTCGCCAATACGTGCCCGATTGGGAAACGTTCATGTTGATAGATATGGGGGGTGCTACCACCGATGTTTATTCCTCCTATAACAGTCATATGTTGCCCGATACCGTGATACACGGGATCCCAGAACCGCTGATTAAACGAACCGTAGAAGGTGACCTGGGGATGCGCGTTTCAGCGATGAATGCTGGCGAAACCGGTATGCCGATGATTGCTCATTACTTCTCACATCAACAAAACCAAATTGATGCTTTTTATCGATATTTAACCCATGTCACTGCGCATCCGGGCTATTTACCCCGTAGCGATGAAGAAATTGTCTTCGACCAACTGTTGGCTGGGATTTGTGTCGGATATGCCACTGAACGTCATGCGGGCAAAAAAACACAGGTTTGTACCTGTGCAGGCAACATTGACCTACAGGTCGGCCGCGACTTAAGCCTGGTTAAAAAGGTCATTGGCACTGGCGGGTGGCTCTCCCGGGCAGAATCATTCGATATTCATAACTGGCTGAAATATCGCAATTTAGATGATGAGGGCAAGCAAGTACTGCTCCCCAGCAAGTTTGAGTATTACAGAGATACACAAGGTTTACTTCCCCTGTTGGCTAATGTCGCCCGTCGCTTTCCTAAAGCTGCCGCCCAAACTGGCGTTCGAATTTTGAACAAGTAAAAACTGGAGTCATGATGGAACTTCGCAACAAAAAGATTTCTTTAGATCACTTTATGTCAGAACGTTTTCACGTTTTACAAACGTGGCACACCGGCAAAGACGTTGAGAAATTTGAAGATGGCGTTAAGTATCAGCAAACAATTCCTGAGTCGAAAAATTTTGCCAGGGCGTTATTTGAAGCAGACCGCCAAGGCATTACGTTGAGCCAACCTCGTGCTGGGGTCGCATTAATCGAAGAACATATCGCACTGCTGACAGCGTTGCAAAAAGATTGCGACCTCCTGCCCACCACGATTGATGCCTATACCCGCCTTAATCGTTACGAAGATGCGGCCATCGGCATCCAAAAATCTATCGAAGCAGGGACATCAAAACTCAATGGTTTACCGGTCGTCAACCACGGTGTCACAGCTTGTCGCAGCATTACTGAAAGCTTGTCTAAACCATTACAGATCCGGCACGGAACACCTGATGCACGGCTGCTGGCCGAAATAGCGATGGCCAGTGGCTTTACCAGTTACGAAGGCGGCGGTATCTCCTACAACATCCCTTATGCAAAACGCGTAACGCTGGAGAAATCCATTCGTGACTGGCAATACTGCGATCGCTTGATTGGGGTGTATGAAGAACATGGCATTCGTATCAACCGCGAACCATTTGGCCCATTGACCGGCACCTTAATCCCACCGTTTGTGTCCCATGCGGTCGCGATTATTGAAGGGTTACTCGCGCTGGAACAAGGTGTCCGGTCTATCACCGTGGGCTACGGCCAGGTGGGTAACATTGTGCAAGATATTGCGGCTATTCAATCGTTACGCGAGCTAGCCCATGAATATTTCCACGCCAATGGCTACGACAATTACGAGTTGAGTACCGTGTTCCATCAATGGATGGGCGGGTTCCCGGAAGATGAATCCCGCGCATTTGCGGTTATCTCTTGGGGGGCCGCAGTGGCGGGCATGGCAGGCGCTACCAAAGTTATTACCAAAAGCCCACATGAGGCCTACGGGATCCCAACCGCTGAGGCAAATGGTCAAGGGCTAAGAGCCTCGAACCAAATGCTGAACATGGTACGCGACCAAAAATTCCCACCTTGTCTGGAGGTTGACCGCGAGGTCGATTTGATTAAGCGCGAAGTTCGCGCCGTTATGAACAAAGTGCTGGAATTGGGACAGGGCGATATTGCGATAGGTACCGTGCGTGCCTTTGAAGCGGGTGTGCTTGATGTGCCATTTGCACCCGCCACCTGTAACTCCGGCAAGATGATGCCCATCCGCGATAACCACGGTGCCATTCGTGTCTTCGATCCGGGTTCAGTTCCACTGCCTAAAGATGTGCTAGCGCTCCATCATGACTTTGTTGCTGAACGCGCTAAAGAAGAAGGTCGTGCACCTTCATTCCAAATGATCATTGATGACATTAACGCTGTATCCCACAGTAAATTAATAGGAAGACCATAATGAAAATCAAACACGCTCTGTTCACCGCCGGTTACTCATCTTTCTACTTCGATGACCAACAAGCCATCAAAAATGGCGCGAAATTGGATGGGTTTATCTATCAAGGCAAGCCTGTTACTGAGGGATTTACTGCCATTCGGCAGGCGGGTGAATGCGTCAATGTCCAATTAATTTTAGAAAATGGGGCCGTGGCAGTGGGTGACTGTGCCGCAGTGCAATACTCAGGCGCTGGTGGTCGTGATCCTTTGTTTATTGCAGCAAATTTCGTTCCTTTCTTAGAAAAACATATCAAACCCCTACTGGAAGGGCGCGATGTCAGTGAGTTTCGCCTGAATGCCCGTTTCTTTGATGACGTGACCATTGATGGCAAACAGCTACATACCGCCATTCGTTATGGGCTTTCCCAGGCATTGCTGGATGCCACTGCGTTAGCCACCGGGCGTTTAAAAGCGGAGGTAGTGTGTGACGAATGGCACCTGCCGCTGGTTGCCAAACCTATTCCGTTGTTTGGTCAAAGTGGCGATGATCGTTATATCGCCGTGGATAAAATGATCGTTAAAGGCGTCGATGTACTGCCGCACGGCCTTATCAACAACGTTGATGAAAAACTGGGCCGCAATGGCGAAAAACTGCGTGATTATGTGAGTTGGTTAGCCAAACGCGTAGCTGAACTGCGCGTTGACCCTAGCTACAAACCGAATCTGCATATCGATGTTTACGGCACCATTGGCCTGATTTTTGACATGGACCCAATGCGGTGCGCCGAGTATATCGCCAGTCTGCAAGAACAAGCCGGCGATCTGGATCTGTATATCGAAGGGCCGGTTGATGCAGGCAATAAACCAGACCAAATCCGCCTGTTAACTGAAATTACCCGCAATCTGGCAAAACTCGGTTCGAAAGTCAAAATTGTGGCCGATGAATGGTGTAACACCTATCAAGACATCATCGATTTTACTGATGCGGGTAGTTGTCACATGGTGCAGATCAAAACCCCTGATTTAGGCAGTATTCACAACATCGTGGACGCGGTTCTTTACTGCAATAAAAAAGGGATGGAAGCGTACCAAGGTGGTACCTGTAACGAAACTGATATCAGCGCCCGCACTTGTGTGCATGTCGCTATCGCCTCCCGTCCAATGCGTATGCTAATCAAACCAGGGATGGGTTTTGATGAAGGGATGAACATTGTGTTCAACGAGATGTCTCGCACCATCGCGCAACTTAATGCAAAGGCTAACTGATATGTCTAAGACTTTTAAAATTCTCTCACCAACGGCCATCTTGGGGTACGGATTCCCGGAAGAGAGCTTTATGAAAGCGATGGAGGAGTCGCCTGATTTAATCGCCGTTGATGCGGGTTCCTCTGATCCCGGCCCTCACTATCTGGGTGCCGGTAAACCTTTTACCGACCGCGCTGGGGTAAAACGCGATCTGCGCTATATGATTACCGCAGGGGTGAAGAATGGTATTCCTGTGGTTATCGGTACTGCGGGTGGTTCAGGGGCTGCACCGCATCTGGAGTGGTGCCGCCAGATAATTTTAGAGATTGCCAAAGAGGAATCTCTCAATTTTACGCTGGCCGTTATCCCTGCCGACGTCAGTAAAGAGGTGGTCCATGCCGCCCTTGATGCTGGCAAGATTCAATCGCTGGATTTTGTCCCAGAACTGACTCATGAAGCCATTGATGCCACGACCTATATCGTTGCTCAAATGGGGATCGAGCCTTTTCAGGAAGCATTGCAAGCTGGCGCGCAAGTGGTGTTAGGTGGCCGTGCTTATGATCCCGCCTGCTTTGCAGCGTTACCGATTATGAAAGGATTCGATGAAGGTCTGGCGTTGCATTGCGGCAAGATTTTGGAATGTGCTGCTATTGCAGCAACTCCGGGATCAGGTTCTGACTGTGCAATGGGTATTCTGGACGAAACTGGCTTCACTTTAAAAACCTTCAACGAGAAACGCCAATTTACTGAAACCTCGGCCGCAGCACATACCCTGTATGAAAAGTCAGACCCTTACTTCTTGCCCGGCCCCGGCGGCGTGTTGAACCTGAAAGCCTGCCGCTTTGAAAATGTCGGCAATGGACAGGTTCGTGTCAGCGGATCAGTACATGAAAACACGCCATACACCGTGAAGTTAGAAGGCGCGCGCCCAGTAGGCTATCGTACCCTGAGTATTGCTGGCACCCGTGATTCCATCATGATTGCCGGTATCGATAATATTTTGGTCGAAGTGCGCAACAGTGTCGAAAAAAACCTGAAAATCGATCCTGACGCGGTGAAGCTCAATTTCCATCTGTACGGTAAGAACGGTGTCATGGGTAAAATGGAGCCAGAGCCGGATACCACTTCATATGAATTGGGTATTTTGCTGGATGTTGTCGCACCGACTCAAGCCATGGCCGATAGTATATGTTCACTCGCCCGCTCTACTCTGCTTCATTATGGTTATGCCGGGCGAATAGCTACTGCGGGTAATTTGGCCTTCCCATTCTCTCCGTCAGATATTCGTGCAGGACTGGTCTATGAATTCTCCATTTATCATTTGATGGAATACACGCCAGAAGTTGCATTTAAATTCCGCCTGGAAAATGTAACAACCGAAGGAGTGGTAGCATGAAAAAATCAATTTTAGATTTGGCACACGTCGTCAGATCGAAAAATGCCGGTCCTTATGAATTGGTGCTGGATATTTTATTTAAAGACAAGGAAATATATTCAAGCATTAAAGCGTCAGGGCAATTTAAAAAAGAATTGATTGCGCAGCTCTATAAAATTGAACCCAAATTTGTCCATCGTATCGTTTGGTTCGATCCCGCTAATGCTGTCAAGGTGGTCATGCCGCGCAACCTGGTATCGGGCGCGGTAGGCGATACTGATGTCTATGGTGCTCAGCAACATGCGCCATTATTGAAGCTCGAGTTTACTATTTAGCATTTTATCAGCCGTATCAGTTCCATTAGCTGTATTAATAGAAAAACACCCAAATAATCCGGTGCACTGAGCTGCGTTATTCGTCTCTCCCTGCGCCGTGATTAATATAGAGGCAAATACAACATCAGTACCGTTATTAAATGATTTTAGAACAACGATACCACTCTACTTATAAATGGAATCCTTATGAAATCAAAAAATTTGACCACAATGATCATATTGGGTCTGATAATAGGTATTATTGTCGGGTTTTTAATTAATTCCTTTAGCAGCCCTGAGTTCGCCAAGTCGTACTCATCTGAAATATCTATTTTCACCGACATTTTCCTGCGATTGATCAAAATGATCATTGCTCCGTTGATCATCTCAACATTAGTCGTTGGGATTGCAAAAATGGGTGATGCCAAAACCTTAGGGCGCGTTTTCTCAAAAACGCTGTTCCTGTTCATTTGCGCTGCATTCATTTCCATTCTACTCGGGTTGGTAATTGTTAACCTGCTGAGACCGGGTGATGGGATTAACTTCGTGGCAGCAACGGCCAGCGCTGTTGACGGTATCGCACCGGTGCCATTCTCCGCTAAAGTGTTTATCTCACACGCTATCCCAACCAGTATTGTGGATGCGATGGCACGTAATGAAATCCTGCAAATTGTTGTATTCTCAATATTTATGGGGATTAGTCTGTCCGCTATCGGTGAAAAAGCTGCCCCTATCGTTTCGGTATTAGATTCGTTAGCACACCTGATGCTGAAGCTCACAGGTTATGTCATGTTGTTTGCCCCACTGACGGTATTTGCTGCCATTTCAGCCATGATTTCTGAGCGTGGCTTAAGTGTATTAGTCAGTGCTGGCATCTTTATGGGCGAGTTCTATCTCACCCTCGGCCTGCTGTGGCTTATTTTGATTGGCTGTTCAATCCTTCTGATTGGCCGCTGCACATTGCGCTTAATTAAAGGTATCAGCGAACCCGCACTGTTAGCCTTTACCACCTCAAGTTCTGAAGCCGCTTTCCCTGGCACGTTAGAGAAATTAGAAGAGTTTGGCGTGTCCAACAAAATTGCCAGCTTTGTGTTGCCGATTGGTTATTCCTTTAACCTTGTAGGCTCCATGGCATATTGTTCGTTCGCGGTCATATTTATTGCTCAGGCATGTAATATCCATCTGAGCATGGGTGAGCAAGTCACCATGTTGTTGATTCTGATGTTAACCTCAAAGGGCATGGCAGGTGTTCCGCGTGCGTCGTTAGTGGTTATTGCCGCAACATTGAGCCAGTTCAATATCCCGGAAGCAGGGTTGATTCTACTGATGGGCGTTGATCCCTTCCTTGATATGGGCCGTTCTGCCACTAACGTGATGAGTAACGCCGTTGGTGCAGCATTAGTTGGGCGTTGGGAAGGTGAACACTACGGTGAAGGCTGTCGTGGCGTGGCAAAAGCGCGCACAGAAACCGTCATGGTTCATGAGACGGCCACGATACAAGAGACATTTACTCTCGAGGCGCAGGCCAAGTAATATCGGCTCTCTATGCACCATCTGAAAAAGCATACAGCCCAAGCTTGCAATAAGCTTGGGCTTTAGATTTGGCGAAGGGGTAGCCGCTCAAATTGTTATAATGCGTAACCAGCCTCAAAAAAGGACGACAGCACGTTTTCCCATCACGCACTCCAACTATAAATTATGCGCATAATTTAATGACTCTACAATATGAGAGTATTTTGTGGCATTAACACAAGAATGGAAGAGCTTCATTGTGTGATCGATAATCCAAAATACTTCCATATTGAATATCGATCGTCACAATACATAACACAATGACAGCGTATATATCTTCATGCCGCAATTTTAATTTCTGATACATAGCCTATTCTATCTATCATTTTCATAGCAGCATCTAGTGTTTTAAAAATCCGTGCACCTCCCCGCTGGAGTTCAATAATTTCAATATTATCGGTCCCATATAAGCTTATTTCAATAATCCAACCCTCACCGCAATGCCTAAGCCTTACTCCAATGACAATTCCCATTTCTACGGCCTCTTTAGCCATAAACACCTGCATTTTACACCTCATTATAATAATAACTATAAAAATGCCATAATATAGTGCCAAAAAATATGACCCACACTAATAAGGAACTGTAATTTTCAAAAACCAGATCACGCTCTTGGCAATAGCCACACAGATTGCAGTATGAATTATACTTTCATATTCTTTTACTCTGTTAACTCCCATAGAATTTAACCCTTCGGTCATAGGGTATATCTATGACCGTCTAAATGCTCTCTAGAATATCCCATTAGCGAATAAGTCTAATCGTCGTAATAATTATTTAGATTAAACCTTTCCAATAATCGATAGTGAATCGGAAAACGAGACTATCTGATTGAACAGCGATTTTTATCCTTGTTTTCGCGAAAAGAATTAACGTGATAGCCCAAGGTTACTACGACGTTAATACTTAAATCAGTTAAACGTCACCAGCATTTCGGCTGCCGCGCTTACAGCCCCCGTCGGCAGTGAACTGCCCCCCGAGCATAAGCGCCACGTCACCTGATTGGTGATTGTCTGACTCGTCTGAGCACTGGTAATACTGCCTATTTTTAGCGGTGTACTATTAAATTGCACCCCGTTGGTTGAATTGCAACTCCCACTGCCCGTCACCGCATTATTAATTTCACCGGTAATATAACCACCGCCTTCATTTAATGCCAGGCGGGTTGCCACACCGCCATATAAGCTGGTTAATGCCCTAAATTGTACATTAATGTTGGCATTAACCTGAGCCGAGGACTGTGAGCATTGGGTTATAAACGGGTATGACAAGGAGCTCAGTTCAGCACCGCTCTGGAGATTTTTAGCAACAGTGCCAAAATCAATCATGACTGGTGTATTGACCGTACATTCCAATGTTGAAATACGTAATACCGTACCTGCAGGAATAACTTGTTTATTTGCGATTGAGTTATATGTAATTGTTTCAAACCATAAATCAAGGGCGATATTATTCTGACTGGTCTGCGTTCCATCGGCAACAATAATCACAGTTCCTGCTGCAGTCGCATTTATAGGCGTACCCGCCTTATAGAAATAATCAACAGCACTCATTCTTGGCGGCACGCACCATTGCCTGCCCGTTGACAGTGGATTGGTAATAATACTCCCATTCGAGGTCACCGCCCGTGTTTCCGGTAAACCCATCGTACCCGTGAGTGTCTCTGACGTATTGTTCGCCAACGTATAATTTGCACTGATATTCGCTCTGGGAACAATCCCGACGCCTGGAGCAATTTTATATGCCTGGTAGCCCGCGATAGTCGTTAATGCCCCGATAGCACAGCCAGTTCCTGACTGAGGCGTTTTAACAAAAGAAGCCACCCCATAATATAGACTGGAAGAAGTGCTCGCCGATTGTACTGTTACGATATTTGAGACACTAAATGGCATCCCCTCCCACACAATACCACTGCCTTTACCAATGGTAATGGTGTCCGCCATGGCAGACTGCCCCATCAGCGCCAGCAGGCACAGGCCAAGGGAAGGATGAAATACCTTGCGCCGTAAGTATTGACTGATTCTTTTCATATTTTCTTTCCTACAAATTCATGTTTACCGGATGCCAGGCGATTAACTCACGTCACAACGCGCCGTTAATTGGCGAACAGGGTTACTCCCCGAGCTTGCTGCACTGTCCGCCAAATCAAACACTGCGCGGCACTGCTGGTCCGCACCCTGGCCCCATTTCGTCATCAGTCGGCCCTTTTCCGGCAGCCCACTCAGGTACACCTGACCGGCGTCGCCAACAATACCGGTGTTGTTTTCACTCCCGGAACCGCCTTCCACCGTCACCAGTGCCCCAAACGGAATGTTGCTTTCCCCCCGGCGCAACGTCACCAGCGCCTGATACCCCACCCGCGTATCAAACTTCGCCATCACCACCGCCCCTTTGGTCGGGTAGACCTTCAGGCTCGATTTCGCCATGTCGACATCATCCGGCAACGTGGCCGGGTTCAGGCTGATATTGTTGTTCTGGTAGTTCGATAAATACGGCACCACCGCATAACCCCGGCTGTCGGTGCGCACATTCCCGTTCATCACCTCGACACCCTCCGCGCCTGGCGCACTCACTATCGCCACCGAACTGCCCAGCATTTGCCCCAGCGTCACCCCTTCCGGGTGGACAACCAGGCTGCCGTTACCGCTGAGGTTCAGCGAACGGAACTGATTGCTGTAGCTGTACCCCATGTTTGCCATCCCTTTACTGCCCTGATAGCCCGCATTCAGGGTGGAATTGTCACCACTGCTGCCATTTGACTGGCTCTGCATCGCGCTGTAAGAAAGACGGTCATCCAGCGCATTGCCGCTGACCCCAACCTGCTGCTGCACCTGCCCCTGATTATTATGCGTCATTTGATAGTTAACATAGTGGCGGCTCACCGCCGGGGATGAACTAAACAGGCTAAACGGCACCTGCATGTTCATGGATAACTGGCGATTTTCAGGCCACCCTTCGTCACCTTTTATCCGGTCAATGCTGTAAGCCACACCGAGACTGACACCCCGGTAACTGGTGTTGTAACCGGCTGAGACCGTGTTATTCACCTGGTTATTGCCCCAAAAATCATTGCGGGAGGCCGACAGATACAAAGCCCCCCAGTCCCCCAGTTGCTGGCTGACACGCATCTGAAAATTGGAACGCTGACGCTCTAAGGCCCAGGGCACCTGACTGTCATTGAGTTCATATCCCAGATTGTTGAAATCCGAGAAACTGTAATAGTGGCGGGTCGAATACCGGTAGGCCGCCAAATCCACAGCGGTGCCGGTGCTCAACAGGCTTTTGGCATAACGCAGCCGATAAGAGCGGCCTTGTTGCTGTTCATCCTGCCCCTGCAATCGGGCTGTGGAGGTGGTGACATCGGCTGAAAGCGCGCCAAAAGTCCCCAGTGACAGGCCCGACCCCGCCACAAAAGAGAGATAGTCGTCAGCCATCAGCCCACCGCCGTACAGGGTGATGTCATAGGGCAAACCATAAATAAAGGTGCCCAGCGCAAACGTGGCCTCACGCGAGCCTTGCGTTATCCCGCCGTCGTAACGCCCGGTGGTAAACTCATATTTGAGGGCGCCGGGGCGTTGCATCACCGGTAAAGAAGAGAATGCCATTGTCTGGCTGCGCACCGTGCCGTCAGCCTCAGTGATAGTGACCGTCAAATCCCCGCCCTGACTGGTCTGATAGAGGTCATTAATGCGAAACGGCCCCGGTGCAACATAGGTTTGATACACCACATTACCGTTCTGGCTGACCGTCACCCGCGCATTACTTTGCGCAATACCGGAAATCTCCGGGGCAAACCCCCGCAGGCTGTTAGGCAGCATTTCTTCGCTGGAATTCAGCTTAATACCGCGAAACGGAATATTGTCGAACACCTCATTGCCGGTACTGCTTTCCCCCGCCAGCACCTCAGCGCGCAAGGCATGAATATCGCGCTGTAAATAGGTATTGGAAAAGCGGGTGTTTTGCTGGCTCGTCGACGCAGTGCCACTGTTCTGGCTGCGGGTATAGGTCATGTCACTGCGCAAACGCCAGGCCTGCCAGTTCAGCCCGTTACGCAAACTGGCAAACAGATTGGTCTGTTCGCTGCTGTCCATTCCAGCCCGCGCACGTTGCCAGTTTCGGCTGCCATTCAGGCTATAGTTCATCAGCAACGCGGGCACGCCGTCGTCCCACAATGCGGGGTCGACATAACCGGCGGCGTTTTGCTGCATGGCAATCTGCGGCACACTGATGTCCAGCCGCAATTGGGATAAGTCAAAGTGCACCTGCGCATCAGGAATAAGGGCGGCCAAATCATTGACCGGCTGGTCCGGTGGCAATGCGCTGAACCCCGGCAACGCCGCAGTATTGACCCCCAATTCATGGAGGAGCGCTGGCGTCAGTTCCGGTTGCACCTGACCTTGTGCATTCTTTTTAAAGTTAAGGGTGTGCTGCCCCTGATCCGACTGATTCATCCACAATGTGACCAGATAATGGCCCTCTGCGACCTGGCCGGCGGATTCAAATGCACTCAAGTCGGTGCTGGTCGACTGCGCGCCGCCCAATGACAACAAACGGGGGTCAAAATAGTCACGCGCCCAGACAGGGAATGCCCCGGCCAGCAGCCAGACTCCGGCCATAACGAACGACACGATGGGCCTGTTACGCCTGTTTTTTATTGTTATGTTGTGCATGACGTGAACCTGTCCATCAAAATCAGAAAAAATCATGGCAGAAGCTGTTTGAATACACGACGCCTGCACCCGGTAAGGCAAGTGTTACGTACGGTGACAGCACGACTACCGGCGCCTTGTGGGTAAATACGTCGGGTGGGTAAAACAGCAGCGCCATCATCATCGGAATAAACAGTGTCAGGCGCGTCATTCTTTCGTTACAGAGTAAAAAGGAAAAAGGTCACAATGGCAGGTGGCTGAAGCCACCCGCCATCAGGACAATCAGTTATAGGCAAAGGCAAACAGGATAGGCGCGCTAACCGCACCGATGCTGATACCCGTTGCGGTGGTTGACGCCAGACCGGCCTGCAGGTTCAGTGTCTTGGTATTAAAGTCACCTGCGGCTGGCGTTGAGCCTGCAGTCGCTACCAACAGCTTCTCATTATTGTTGATATAGGTGGTTGGTGTCGCAACCTGGTTCAACATGATGCCGGTGTTAGTACCGGTAGAGTTAAACATGTTCGGGTTACCCCCCAGAACTGGCCCGCTCACCACCAAATAGGCTTTATCACCCGCAGCACCCGGCGCATCACAGTTGTTCAAGCCCACAGTGAATGACTTTTTGCTGGCAGGGATTGGGGTGGCAACACCGCTAAATGCAGATGCTGCATAGTTACCCAGGTCCAGATTATTGGTCGACAAAGAAACATCACAGGTTGACGCAACAACGTTAGCGGTAACCGTTAATTGGGCGTTAGAGGTTGCTTGTGCATTCCCGGCTACCGCCAGTAAGACCAACGCGGCGGGAGTCAGAGAGAAAATAGTTTTACGCATGGAACAATTCCTTCATGGTGATATTGATTTTCGGTTACCCGATATATAACGTGGTTGTTTTAACCACAGATAAATGCCCCCCGCTATTACATAATAGGGAGCGTTAATACAGATAAATAAAATATAAATAACGATAATTAATTTATTATTAATATGTACATACTGATTTAAATCGAGCGATTAAATATTGCCCCCCTAAAAACGCGGTTGTTTATCGGCAGAGGATAAAATCACTGTCGGTTACCTCGGTCATACGGTCATAGAAAACTCTATTTTTACTGAATATCGGTATGCGGTGCTAATGCTGTTGCTCCCCTGAACAAAAAAGGTGATATAAACCGGTGTTGGCTACGACACCTTGGCTAAATCAGGATGACACAATCATAACAAGGTTTTAAAGAAAGTATATTTGAGCATTTATTTAGCTTAAACATAGATTTTTATATCGATAATTTAATTTATACATTTTATTATTCTTATAAATTATCTTTAAAGTAAAGAAATTAGTATAATCAACTTGTAAAGTAAAATGTGGTAAGGAGGTGCTTTAATAGTATGAGACTGTCGGCAGTGATTAAATGTTTAATTCTGCCTGTAGTGGCCCTTAATGCCCATTGAGTGATATCGTTCTTCATGTCAGTGTTGGTTGACCCTGTTTCCTTTGCCACAAAAAAGAGCTGTCAGTCATAAAAAATATTTCAAAAAGAAAATTTATAAGAGAGGCTTAGCCGAAGACAGTATTGCCATTTTTGATTTAGCGCCGATTAAAAGGTTTTTTAGCCCATTAGAGTTATAGATGATATATATACTTAATCTTACAATTGTGTTTAATCCATCAGAAAAGATATTGGTGGTGTTAAATGACGAAGATCAGGGGTGACATTTCCAACCCGGCTATTGCTGAATTTATCCAACATCTGAATGAACCAATAGAAATAGACGTGCTACTGAAGAACGTGTGGGAAGACTATGGTTTTATTGCGTCGAACAGTAACCTGAATATAGATGCGCTTGACCTGATCTTGATCGATAAAATCGTTGATATCGGCCGTTCCACAAGTAAATCGAAGATGCTTTCATGGCATTTCCCCCAAGGCTTTAACTGAATAAACAGTATGGCTGAGCCCTGACCACGACCGGCATGACAACGCTTATGCATGGATCAATAACACCGCTGCCGCGTTTAAATTCGCAGCAGCCGGATAGCACTCATATCAGCTTCGCTTCTCTGAGTTCACTTTTTAAGTAGGCATAATAGATAGGGGCGGCAACTACACCCGCTAGCCCGAATGCCGCTTCGAATATCAACATTGCCAGCAGGATCTCCCAAGAATGGGCATTGATCTTAGTACCAACAATACGAGCATTGAGGAAATACTCAAACTTGTGGATCACAATCAGGTAAAGCAGCGCAATCAACGCAACACCGAGTGATACCGACAGACCAGAAATAAAAACAATAGTATTGGAGATAAGATTGCCTATCACTGGCAGCAGGCCAAAGATAAAGGTAAACACCACCAACGTTTTCGCTAATGGAATATAAATCCCACACAGAGGTAGCACACCGAGGAGAAAAATGGCGGAGAAGACGGTATTAATCGTCGATATTTTAACCTGAGCAAATACGATGTTGCGAAACGCCTGTGACAGCAGCGAGATCCTTTTCATCAACTCACTCTTTAGCAATGGTCGATCCCCAGTACTATCAATGCTGCACAGAGAAACTATCGCCCCAAGTACCATACCGATCAACATGGTGACCAAGCCATGTAGGATGCTTTTGCCCATGGTCTGCAACAGCACAAGATGTTGCTGCAAACGGCTAAGGATCTCGTTTTTCAGTTCCACCACGCTCAACGGCAGATAGCCCGGCAGATATTTTGCCACTTCCTGCTGGACATCCTGCAGTATGAACGCAATACGGGTGTTGATACCGGAGATATTCTTCATATCCTGCATCAGATAACCAACGATAGTACCGATAATTGTGGTCAGCAAGCTGACGACAAGAGTACTGATCACTGCCACAACCAACCATCGCGCCCGTTTATCGCCGATCACTTTTTGAAAATGTGGTGTGAGGATGTTCACAATCTCATAGACCAGAAAACCGGCCATAAAACAGGTGAGAAGATTCAGCGGCAACAGCAGCAGTATGCCCCCCATCACAAAGATGAAACTGGTTATTCTGGCTTGTTTTAAATTCATTATCTGCATTGTTACTCGCTTACCCTGGATAGGATAAAATGTTTAACTCTCTGTTTAGCCTTAAATTCTCTTTACAAAGAGTGACTGCGGCCCCACCAGCGAGCATAAATGGATCTTGCTCACGCGGCTATCAAAAAATTCATTACTAGTTGCTGGCGTGTTTGGCTTGGTCAACTAAAAGTTCTTGCCTTCTTACTGTTGAAGTGTTCACTGGTGCTGAGCGCTGCAGACATCATACTCCTCA
Organism: Yersinia sp. FDAARGOS_228; assembly: GCF_002073315.2. Classification (NCBI taxonomy): domain Bacteria; kingdom Pseudomonadati; phylum Pseudomonadota; class Gammaproteobacteria; order Enterobacterales; family Yersiniaceae; genus Yersinia; species Yersinia sp. FDAARGOS_228. The sequence goes on along the minus strand of NZ_CP020409.2, from coordinate 2,401,146 downwards.
AGATAAAATTGCCATTGTGCAGCAAAGTCTGGAGCAGAAAATGACGGCGGTGACTGCCGGTAAAGGTGCTGTCCTCCACCCCCAAACTGACCACAGCCATCACACAAATACACGAGCCTCAAAACCTTCATGGAAAGAAAGCAATGGGAGTCGAGATCGTGAAAGGGCCAGTGGAGTATGGCCGGGCTAAAAATGGATAACACATCGGCGATATCACTCGCTATGGAAATATCGATCCCAGCGTGGATAACTAACATAAGGATGATCTTACGTCTGGGAATATAGGATTAAATCCAACCACCTAATATGAGTGAAATACAAAAAAATCAGTAGTGACAAATAATCTATTGTAAGAATGGGGTCTTTTTCATACCCATTACTTGCCAAAGTATAATTCGTAAGAGTAATTATTAAATAATTTATCGGTACATTTTAGCACTCATTTTTTCCACGAAATCGTTAGCTCCGGAGTTTCCTCGAATAATGACATAATAACGGTAATGATGCTTTTCCGCGTATTCTTTAATTTGCTGTTCAGCGAACATACCGTTGAAAGTCACCGTAGTAACAAAATGTAAACCTTTCACTTCATAAGTGCTGATTTCAGTTGGCGAACCAAGGTAAGGAGGAGGATATACCGTCTTGCGTAGCGAACTGCAACTGGTTACAAGTAAAGTCAAAAAGATAATAGAAACAATTCTCAAGGGCGGCTTCATGGTAGGTTTATCCATTATCTATTGTTGCAAATAGGAGTTTTACATTTTGTATGATCCTAGATATGGTATATCAACTTTCACTGATAACACATCATATTTTGTGGTGATTAAAGCGAAGTTGCCAGACAGTTTGGCGATCAGATCCGCTGCGTCGTGAACGAGACACTCTGGGGGTTACAGCAGCGTGATCGACGTTGTTTATCAGGTCAAAGAGGGCGCATAATGACTATTATTACGCCTGCCGGAGCAGGCGTCAGTCGGGAGGATTTGCTGGCGGCAAACCGATTGGCTGACACAATTCTCACAACCGCGGATAAACGGCTAAGGATGATCAGGCAAAGGTACGTGTGAATCGGGAAATACATCCCCCCAACAGTAAAGAATAGTTTTAAATTTCAGTGTCAGGTACCTCACTTTACGCAATGAACTGCGCGAGCGTCCCCGAACGTTCCCATCAACAATATTATCCTGATGTTAGCGCCCACTCAGAAACGCGTTCAGCTCATACCAATATCACACACTCACTATGCTTTTTCTTCGTTACCCGCATTTTCTTTCGGTTGCGCATCGAGTTCTTTGGATAAAAAATAATTCAGGAAAGTACGGATAACCGCGATAACAGACAGCTTTATCAGTTCCTCCATCTCAGGATTCACCGTTGTCGCCAAAATATCTGCCGCCAGTTGGAATTCCAAGGCAATAGCCAACCCACTGCCTAAAGACAGGCGGGTTCTCGAACTGAAGAGCGTACTCCCACGGTAGACAACCATGACGTAGAACGTTCTTAGTAAGCCAATAAACACACACAATACTGACATCGCCTCCAGTGCGAACTGGAGAAAAATAACGCATTGAGTGAGAAGGTGTTTCAAAAGGATAATATCCATCCCTGTCCTCTGATTGATGGTTGAACTGATGTGAAGCATGGAGATTATGGTCATCATATCGCCTTTTGCTAACACATCAACGGCGATGACTGTATTTGCAACCACCCGATAAAGTTCGCAAACGCGTTACAAACTGGACATCAGCATCTCAGGAAAAACGCTCAGCCAGCTTTTCAAACACTCGCTCAACAGCGATTATGGGTGTAAATGCAGTTGTGCGAGCTAGGGTTGATGAAGTTCTAAAAATGAGGCTGTTGTTATACTGCCCCCTATAGGACCTTACTGTTCATACAGATGCAAATATGCAGGGTGTCATCGTTGACGACACAGTGCTACACGCTTTAAATGGAAAAAGACGCCATCAAGGCGCCTTGAGAAAAATGCATATTTCAGGATAATCACTCAACAGCGATAGGTTTATCACTGGTTTCGGTTTTCTGTGTGCCCTGAATTGTTTTAACGCGTTGTTCAAATTTACTCACTGCATCAGCATCCGGCAACAGTGAGTAGGTCAGTTCAAACACCGTACTCTGTCCCGGTTGCAACTGTTTAACTCGGCCCTGTTTCCGCTCGATGGTCACCGGATAAGCGTAGTTGGTGCCTGGTTCGATGCCGGTGACATAACCCTGTTTCAACGTATCCGTGTTTTTCCACAGAGTCAGCAGTGGCAACTGATGGGTATTAAACTCAATCGACGCACCTTTGTTACCCGCTTGATTGACTATGCCAGCCAGAGTTTTGCCCTGCGCATCGGCGTAAGGCACCATGTTAAACACCATTTCATCAAAGTTCTTGGTCGGCCCCGCGTAAGTCTGCCAGTCTTTCATGCCTTTTTGGGCATAGTCATTGAAAGGTGAAATAGATTTCACTGGGGCGACGAAACGCGCACCCTGCTCGAGAAGCGGCTGACCAAAATTGCTGTGATAGATTATCTGGTAGTCATGCGGGTAGTCGGACTGGTTAGTCAGGGTGTCGTGTATGGTCCAGGAGTGGCTGCCTGGTACATAACGCAGTTCAGTCCAGGTTTCCAGTTTAGCTTTCTTGAACGTGTGTTCTTTAATCAGGCCGCGCACTGTAATTTCATAGGGCGCAGTGTCTGCAATGTCCACGACCACTTTCGATGCTGGCGTATTACCCGCACGGCCGTGCAGCGTGTAAATCATACCGTCAGCAACCACAGGGTGCCCAGTCCATTCAAAGCCGCAACGCACCATCATCTCGTTAAATCCTTCCAGCCAGCCTACACCGTTGCGGCTTTCGAGATTGATAAACGCCGGATTGACCACTTCATTAACTGGTGAATCCCAGCCAAGTCGAATGTTATCACCGCTGACATAGAGTAAATCCATGCCGCGTGTCGGACTGAGTGCAATAGTCAGCCCTTTACTGGTGATAGTCAGGACTTTGGAACCTTCCTGTTTACCGCCGTGCAGCACTTTCTGCTCGATGCTGAAATCTGCACCCGCCAGCTTCAGCTTTTTGCTGCTAGTTTGCCAGTCACCCTTGTCCATACCGGCTTCAGCATCGGTCAGCACGAAAGATTGTGCCGCGACCTGCCATGACATCAGCCCCATTACCATGCCCGTTACAATGATTTTTTTCATTCTTTATACCTTTTGCTGAATTGATTAAGTTAAAGCAACTTAAGCCTAGTGACGACCACGGTATAAAAATGTGACAGCTTTCAATTCACGGAACATTGGCACGTTACAATGGATTAATTTGTGGGTTAATACACATTTATATGTAAAATTATTATCTTAATTGCATTTATTTAGTGATATTGCGCAGTGAAATTCAGTTAAAAGCTGATTCGATTCAGTTCGTTATTTTACGTTATGCACATAAAACCAGAGCAGAGCAGGATGTGTGCTATTACTAAAGATGAGTTTATTTTTTTAAGCCGTTATCATGTGGGCACTGTTATCAATAGCGGAAATAGTGAAGCTGGATATTCAGTCGAGTCTTTGACACTTAGTGCATGATGGTATTCCCCATCACACACTAATAGCACCATCAGCAATTTCGGCTCAACTCTTGTACCCTACATGCCGGTGAGCAACTGTACCCGATTGCTTTCGCTGTTTCCCTGATACACTTTTTTAACATTCGTCCTTTAGCATGGATTATCACCGGAGTTTATATGACATCACGCGCACTTATTGTTGGCGCCAGCGGCATCAACGGCACAGCTCTAACTGAAACCCTTATCGCACAAGGTTGGCAGGTTTATGGGCTGTCACGAGGCCGCACGCCAGTGCCAGAAGGCTGTCAGGCGATTCAAGTTGACCTCACTGACGCTAAGGCGGTCAAACAAGCGCTCAAGGATATCAGTGTGGACAACGTCTTTTTTAGCGTATGGGCTCGCCAGGAAAATGAAAAAGAGAACATCCGCGTCAATGCCGCGATGGTACGCAACGTGCTTGATGCCCTTGGCAACCGCCTGAAAGGCGGTCATGCAGCACTGATCACCGGTCTGAAACACTATCTCGGTCCGTTTGACGCGTACGGAAAAGGCGAAGTGCCAATGACGCCATTTCGCGAAGAGCAGGGCCGCCAACCGGTCGACAACTTCTATTACGCGCAGGAAGATGAGCTTTTTGCCGCTGCTGAAAAATACGGTTTCAATTGGAGCGTCCACCGTCCGCATACCATTATCGGTTTTGCGCTCGGCAACGCAATGAACATGGGCCAGACACTGGCGGTTTATGCCACGCTCTGCAAAGCCAACAATAAGCCGTTTGTCTTCCCTGGCTCACAGGCGCAGTGGGAGGGTATTACAGATATGACCGATGCACATCTGCTAGCCGATCAGCTGCTGTGGGCCGCCACCAGTGACAATGCGAAGAATGAAGATTTCAATGTGGTCAACGGCGACGTTTTCCGCTGGAAGTGGATGTGGGGTGAAGTCGCTGACTACTTTGGTATCGAAGCGGTACCGTTCAGCGGTGTGCCGCAGCCACTGGAAGATCGCATGCAGCAGGCGGACAAGCAGTGGCGCGAGGTCGCCAAGCGTTATCATCTGCAGGAGCCGGATGTCAGTCGCTTAGCCTCATGGTGGCACACCGATGCCGATCTCGGCAGGCCGATGGAAGTGTTCACCGATATAAGTAAAAGCCGCAAGGCTGGCTTTACCGGCTATCGCAGTACGCGTGACAGCTTCTTTGAACTCTTCGACCAGCTTAAGGCACATAAGTTGATTCCGTAAGGAACGGACGAAAAAATTGGGCTGGGTGCATGCCCTGCCTGAAGTTTTGATGGAACGCGTAACTGACAGAAAAGCCAACACCATCCTTTGCCTTTTTTGAACAAACGTTTTTCGAGTAGGGAATATCCTCCCAATGGATTGGGGCTGGGCACCTACTGGTTACACTGCCGAGTTTCGCCATTGTCACTAAAGCGGCTGTTCAATCCTACTGTCGATTTGACGGGTAAGCACTCCCGCTCATTGAGTAAAATTCCGACAACAGTCAAGGAAACAGCAAGTTATGGCAACAACACTATCACTACCTCGATTCCTGCCACGAATAATAAATGTGTTCAGCATGAACATTTGCTGGGACACTGTCACCCAGCAAACGGGTTGCGATGGTAAAAGCAAAATCAAATACCAAACCAAACCCTTTTCCACTGATTAAATTACCGTCTTCCACAACATTTTGGTCAACATAAACACCATCACTGACATTTTGCCATAAATCGCCAGAGCACACGTAGCGCCGACCTTTGAGTAGGCCGTTCCCCCCCAATACTCGGGCTGAGGCTGAGCAAATTGGACAAATTAATTTGCCTGCGTCGTCATGGCGACGCACAAAACTCACCACGTCCTGGCTATTTGCAAGAAACACGCTGCCTTCCGGCCCACCTGGCAACACCACGGCATCATAATTTGTGTCGAAAGCCTTTTTCAACGTATTGTCTGCCACCATTGGGATGTTATGGTAACTCACTACCTTTTTACTTGAAGTGCAGGAGAGTGTTTCTACCTTTATCTTCAATCGGTGTAAAATATCTATAGTAACTATAGCCTCCCCTTCCTCGAACCCTGGGGCCAGTAAAACCGCAACCTTTTTCACTCTTTTTTCTCCTTTGAATACGAAAATACCACTCTCTGTCGTCCCGTAAGTTATGTGCGTAGGATTGCCTCGTTTATCCCAACCACTGATTCTCTTCTGGGCTTAATGCATATCATCTCTGAGACTCGCCTCTTGGGCCTGTTCGAGCACTGCTCAAATCGGTTTCTGACCGATTTTTTATTCCGTGACCAACAATCACCGGATTAATGGAACATTTATCAGAATATATGCCCAAGCCCTATACAAAATCGGCTTTGTCTTTCACTGATATCACTCCTTACCGACACATTTCCTATTTCTATGAAAAGTATCCAAGCATTGACGTTATAGGCTGCTCTAAAGCTATACTCATACTGTTATTATACAATTCGTCCCTGTTGGCAATTTTATAACCCCCTCGGCTATAAACTCGAAATTATTGATTTTCTGTCCAGCCCAGAGAGATCCAATCAGTTAATCGTACAGGTCGTTCGTAAATAAAACTTATATACCGAATATCCATTACCCGTTTCAAGAATAAGACCGGGTTGAATATTGAAATGAGGCCCACCTCAATTTCAACTAAATTCACTCACGCTTTCGTCAGAGGCGCTATTTGTATCCGTTATGCTTGAAATAACATTGGTAATAATTATATTGAGCGCAATTATCTGTAAAATAATAAAGCTAAAAATAAAAACTCAGCGCCCCTTCAACTAACGCCCGATTAAACTTAACGTGCATACTCGTCGTTTTCAGCCTGGGTTGGTTGGTTGGCACTAATTTGTACGTTGTCCAGTCGCAGATTGTTTACTCCGGCAATCTTGCCAAACTCCTGCGCCACTAGCGTGACGTTGCTAAAGTGCAGATTGTCGATTGGTTTTTCGCTATTGCCCTCAATAAAGAAGGCCCGGCTAAATACCTCACGGCTCGAAAGTACACTTCGCACCGTTGAAATAGTAATATTTTCCACCTGAGTAAGCCCTGCTTCTCCTTCCACGCTCTGGCTGAGCGATTGCCAGTGAGCGGGCATCGACTCATTGGCGGTTATCGGACTGTAGCTGTAAGCTGGGAACCAGTTGAGTTGAAACATAAATGGATAGTGAACATCCGTCATTTGCAATCCACTTACGCGCACATGGCGAATAAAGCCCCCTCGATTACGGGCCGACTTGATGCGAAAACCTACCCCAGTACCGCTGAAGGTAATGTTTTCAATCAATACCTGTTCGATACCACCCGAGGTTTCGCTACCCAGCGTAATGCCAGAACCGTGCAGTAATTCGCATTCGCGGATCACAATATCCCGCGCGTTGGCACCAATACGCTCAGCCTCAGCACCCCGGCCAGCTTTCACGCAGATATTGTCGTCATTGCAGGACACCCGACAATGTTCCACTCGCACCTGCTGCGAGGAGTCGATATCGATACCATCAGTACTTGGACCGCCAGAGTTTTCTACTTGCAGATGGTGCAGGTATAGATGCTGTGAATAGCAGAGGTGAATATTCCAGAAGCCGGATTCACGTGAAGTAAAACCACTCATTTCCACCTGTTCGCTACGGTATACCACCAGATTGCGTGGTCGTTGGCAGTCATAATCCACCACCCACCGCAAGCCGCGCTGGCTGTAATCTGCCAGCATGCCGCCGTTTTCGTCTGTACCCCAGAATTTATGCCACCAGACAGCCCCTTGGCCGTCGATGGTTCCACTACCGCAAACACAGACATCATGACATTGCAGGATATTGATGATGCCTGTCGGCCAGACCATATCAATACCGGCCACCCGAGTCTGTCGCAATGGGTAGTCCTCTAGTTCGCGGCTACCGAGCAACACAGCCCCGGTTTGCAATTCGAAGATGAGGTGGTTTTTCAGAAATAGCGCACCGGTCAGATAACGGCCCGGCGGTACCACAACGGTATCCCCCGGCGCGGCGATATCGATGGCGTGTTGGATAGCCGCAGTCGCCAATTGCTGCCCACTGGCGTCGGCACCGAAAGCCAAAATATTGAGCTTTGCCATGATAGTCCTCTTATGGGGCAGCAACAGCAGCCCCATTACGGTTACAGGTAAACGTGCAGGTATTCCACCAGGCAGAGAATGGCCATCGCCTGACCATAAGGCATTGAGGTGAGCGGTATCTGACGATAGTAGTCTAGATTTTTGCCCATCGCGGTACCGAATGAGACTTGTGTCAGTTCCCCGTCGGCGTTGATCTGCTTCACCACGCCCTGTAACGCTCTTTCCGCGACCGCCAGATATTTGCCATCAATATAGCGCTTGCGCACCGCTTTCAGGATGCCGAAGGCGAAACCAGCGGTGGCGGAAGACTCCAGATACGATTGTGGATCGTCCAACAACGTATGCCACAGGCCGCTTTGGTGCTGGCAACGTGCCAGCGCTGCCACTTGGCATTCCAATACTTGCAACAGGAAACGACGGGTGGCATCGTATTCCGGCAGGTCCAGCAGTTCGAGGAATTCAGGGATCACCATAGTCAGCCAACTGTTGCCACGCGCCCAACGGGCTTTGGCAAAGTTGTGCTTGCCGTCGAAGGTCCAGCCATGGAACCACAAGCCGCTCTCGCGCTCCATCAGGTGCTGGATGTGAACCAGGAACTGATATTTAGCCTCTTCCACATACTGCGGGCGGTTCAACAGTTTGCCAATTTTTGCCAGCGGCAACACGCTCATCATCAGGGTATCGTCCCACAGTTGCTGATGGTTCTCCTCCGCCAGAGTGACGTGCTGCATGCCACCGCGCTCGGTGCGGGGCATCTCATGCATCAGCCATTCAGCCCAACGCTCCAGATACGGTAACCAGCGCGCATCGCCGGTTTCCTCATAGCGGTAGGCCAGTGTGAGAAACGGACAGGCTGTATTGACGTTCTTGGTTGGCGTACCTTCGGCAAAGCGTGCGGCGAACCAGTCGTCAACGATGCCACACAGGTTGGCGTCGCCGGTCTGGCGGTAATACTGGTGGATGCCATACAAACCGATGCCGTGCGTCCACTCCCAGCCAGCCCAGCCTTTGGTATCGATGATCCGGCCATCGTCGAGGCGTAGCAGGAACTCACCAGTTTCATCAGTGATATTAACCAAGTTGCTCACCAGGCGGTCAATCAACTGCTGCAGTTCCTGGTGGCTGATAATGCGTTCCGGTTGGCGCAGTAACGGGCTGTGTTTTACGGGATATACCGTCATAGTTAGGTCCTTTTACACCTTAAGATCAATGTGTCACGCTGCCTGCCGCTTTCTGGCCTGAAGTGGCCTTGGGGAATGGCAGTGCAGCAGGTTTATTACGGTTGAGGTAGCCAATATTGTTGTTACCCCACAGCGATTCATAGGGCATGCCCGCCAGCATTTCGACGGTAGCTCTCGCTTCTGGCGTGATGTTGTCAGGTACCACTCGGCCCGCGAGGCGCATCTTCTCAGTTTCCTGGCGCAGCACACCATGTGTTTTCAGGTTGAGCTTGAAGCGCAGTGAGACAATGAAGCCCATCGCCAGCACCACTAGGGTACCAACACTCAGGATCATCAAAATGGCGTGACTCACCTCGGGTAATTGCTGACTTTGGCCGGAAACAAAACCCGACAATTGCAGGATGATACCAACCAGCATCACCGCACCAGCCTGTGAGGCCTTGCGGGTCAAAGTCATGATGCCAGCAAATATACCTTCACGGCGTTGCCCGGTGATCACTTCATCCACATCAGCAATATAGGTGTAGATATTCCACGGCACGTAGTTGATGCCCCCCCGGCCCAGACCGGCAACGCCCGAAACCAGCAGTAGCAATGAGAAAGCATCACTGAGGTTGGCGTAATACAGTACAGAGTAAGAGATTGCCGCCATACCAAACAACACGATGACTACGCGATAAGACGGTGCTGGCCCAAAGCGGATACACAGCGGGATCATGGCGATAACCGCTACAAACTGCATGATGGCCATGGTACCCATCAGGTTGGAGGCTGTGGCTGCACTTTGCATCAGCACGAATACCACGTAATAGGTGAACACGGCGTTGAAAACATCCTGCGCGATATAGCCTCCGAGGTACATCCCCAAGTGCTGACGGAAAATACGGATACGCAGTGTGGAAGACAATTCGATATTCAGACGCTTTAAGCTCTGGAGTAGCGTGAGTTTTTGTTTTTCGGCTTCTAGCGCGGCGGCAGATTTTTGTTCTGCCGGGCGCTCCCAGGTGAATAAATAGACCAATGTCAACATGCAGGCACAGATGATCGAGAACACCAGGCTGGAATAGAAAAATGAAACAGCATTATCTTTACCGAAGTAACTGAGCAGAATGCCGGGTAAAAATGCCGCCAAAATAGCAGACAACTGGGCCAGGCCGATACGCGCCCCAGAGAACTTGGTTTTTTGCTTAAAATCATCCGTCATCTCCGGCACCAAGGTTTCATACGGCACCAGGATCATGGTATAGACCACATCAAAGAACAGATAGGTCAGCAGGTAGTACCAATAATCCATATGGCCTACCCACATCAGGCTGTAGCTGAAGACTAGCGGAATACCCAGCAAGATAAAGAATTTACGGCGACCGAAGCGTCTGCCCAGCCAAGTGGAGCCAAAGTTATCGGTCAGATAGCCCATCAGCGGGCTGACGACTGCATCAAGAACCCTTGCCATCGCAAAAATGAAGGTGGCTTCGATTGGACTAAGCCCACAGAATGTGGTGTAAAAATACAGTAACCAGGCAGCAGTGAGTGCCGTGGTACCCGCACCGAGGAAATCCCCAGAGCCGTAGGCAAGATAGTTGAACAGGCCTATTTTACGTGTTTTCATTGTTGCCATCCCCATAGCTACATATATTAGGCGTTATCTTCCCGGCAATATTCCGGGAATCTTCGTAACATACGGTTACCGCTGTGGGAAAACCTTTGTGTTTTTGCCAGTTCTGGTGAGTTTATGGCAAAGAAAAAAAGGATTGGCCGATCAACTTCGCTAATTTTATAAAACACTGTTTTATTTTTTTATGTGCGTGATTGTTTTTTAGTCAACTTGCAACTTATTTGGGCTATAAATTCCTCGCTGTCATCACACTATCCGGCCTTATAACCCTCACGTTAGAAACGAGATGAGCGTATCCCACCACCCGATAGGGGGATAGGAAGAGTTATTACCGAGGTTCCCCAGAACTGTTCAGTGCACACAATAGTTCCAATCCGCCTCAGCTCTGATTTAGAAGCAATAGCGGTAGAGGAGCAAGGGGCCGAAAGATATGTTTACAACGATGCACCAAAGTACGTTTTTTTAACGACACAAGCCTGGAGGGGGGATGGCTGATAAACTTACGCCCAGTCAATTCCTTGAGCTGGATAAATCCTTATTAAAAGGTTTGATACTACGTAGTGGTGGCACCATCTCCCACACCGTGATCCTGGCTCGTTCCTTTAACATTCCGACGCTGGTGGGCATGGACATTGATACTTTATCACCTTGGTTGGGGCAAAGAGTTCAAATCGATGGTAATGCGGGCATATTGGTCGTCGAACTGGATGAAGACATTAAACGTTACTAGCACCAAGAAGAACGCTTACAGGTACAACTTCGTGAGCAGCAACATACCTGAAAAAACCACAAACAAAAAAGCCCAAGCTTGCAATAAGCTTGGGCTTTAAATTTGGCGGAAGGATAGAGATTCGAACTCTAGGACCTGTTACAGTCGACGGTTTTCAAGACCGTTGCCTTAAACCACTCGGCCATCCTTCCAATGGGCAGCATTATCATCTATAGCGTGATGATATGTCTAGTGTTTCATTCAGAAAAAATAGAAATTCGATTCGTTTGGTTAAACTTCACGCCAAAATTGGTCAAAAAAAGCCTATACGGCTAAAAATAGCACTACTTTTGATGGATCACCCGCTGTTTTCAATGCACGTAAAAACCACCTTCGGTACATAAATATCCTGCTACCACCCTGCCCTAACAATACCCGCATGATGGCTGGCACAAAAAAACGCGGCCAAGTGACCGCGTTATGCCTCAGAACTTATCTTGTAATCAGAATTAGAACTGGTAAACCACACCAACGGCTACGATATCATCAGTGTTGATACCGGCGTTTTTGGTAAAGGTGTTTTCATCCAACAGGTTGATTTTGTAATCAACGTAGGTGGACATGTTTTTATTGAAGGCATAAGTTGCACCAACATCAACGTATTTCAACAGATCCTGGTCACCATAGCCGTTGCCAAGGTCTTTACCTTTGGATTGCAGGTAAGCCACGGATGGGCGCAAGCCGAAATCAAATTGATACTGAGCTACTAACTCAATGTTTTGCGCTTTGTTGGCATAACCTGCATCAGCGTTGCTATTGCTGAAATCACCGAAACGGGTCAGGTTATAAGTCTGTGTATAGTTAGCCGCCAGATAGACATTGTTGGCATCATATTTCAAACCACCGGTGTATGCATCTGCACGATCACCGTGACCAAATTTCAGATTATTTTGATCAGTAGTACGTAGAGAACTGGCCATCGCCGCGGAAGCACTCACCCCCCAGCCCAGATCGTAAGATACGGACATACCGTAACCATCACCATTCTGGCCTTGTACATCACGGCCATTATTGGTTTCAGTACCGTTACCATTTTTGCCCTGATATTGCAGCGCAAAGTTCAGGCCATCCACCAGACCAAAGAAGTTGGTGTTACGGTAAGTCGCCATGCCGTTACCACGTTGAGACAGGAAGTTATCCGCACCGTATGTATCGCCACCAAACTCTGGCAGTACGTCAGTCCATGAAGTTACGTCGTATAGCACACCGTAGTTACGACCGTAATCCAGAGAACCGTAATCTGCAAATTTCAGACCCGCGAAGCCAACACGAGTGAAGTTGCCTTGATCCTGGCTTTCAGCTTTATTTAGATTTGCCTGATATTCCCACATACCATAACCGGTTAATTGGCTATTAATTTGGGTTTCGCCTTTCAGGCCAAAACGCATGTAAGACTGATCACCATCTTTGCTCTTATCGTCAGAGAAATAGTGCAGACCGTCAATTTTACCGAACAGGTCCAATTTGTTACCGTCTTTGTTGTAAATTTCGGCAGCACCTGCACTACCTGCGACTAATAAAGCCGGAACCAGCAGAGAAAGAACTCGAAGTTTCATCGTTATTATCCTCTATTATTAGATTTGATTATGCCACTGCTCTTTCGAGCAATTAATCCCAATGGGGTTTCTCTATTGTGGGAATAAGATTAGGATTAATCTATACAGAAAGTGCTACCAAGTGACGGATAATGTTTCATATGTCCAATAAAGCATTTCGAAATGTAAATACTAGCGAACTTTCACAAATATTGAAAACACCAAAAATATAGCACTCATAGTCAAGAATAAATATAATTTACATAAATAACAATGAGTTACAAAAAACAACAAGCAGCACAAATTGATAAGTAAAACAAAATAACCTAGGGCTATAATACACCCGCTATCATCATTATTTTTACTGTTATTCTCATTGTGGCTTATGCAGCCAGATAAATCGTTAGTGTTACGGCCGGTCCTGGACCGGCTTTTTTATTGCCTGAGATATATCAGAAAGCATATTTATAGCTACTGAGTTATTAACAAGGTGAAATAGTCATCTGGCAATATAATTTCATTGTTTTATTTAAGCACGAATAGCTTAACAGCATCAGACTTATTATTAGTCGACCATGTGGATAGTCATCTAATTATCCATCAATGGCTAAGAAATGGTTATATCGTATTTATACGCAACACCTCTGCTAATCCTTTCTGATTTTACGCCACAACCTTATTGGGATATACCGTCATCCTGGATGTACTTCTATACCCTAAATAATTCGAGTTGTAGGAAGGCAGCAACTAAGCAAACCCCCAAGAGCTTACACAAGTAAGTGACTGGGGGGAGCGAAGGCAGCCACCAACGCACATGCAACTTGAAGTATGACGGGTATACACACAAAAGTCGCATCATGGCCCAATGGGTCAGTCATGCCATGATCAGTCATACCTTCCCATATGGGCGTAGCGTGCCAACAAATAGCCAAATATAAAAAGAAACTATTGCGCTAATCCAGACAAATCCCTTCGACCCACATTTCTCTTTGTGATAGAAACGTCTGTCAATATAACTTATTTATCTCACATGCAGACCGATACCCCATGACCGCCAAAATACATCAACAAACATTGCAGCCAGGTGTTGCTCAACAAGTCTCAACTCGGCTGGCATTCTTTATCGCCGGATTGGGTATGGCCGCTTGGGCACCATTAGTGCCTTTTGCCAAAGCGCGTATTGGTCTTAATGATGCTTCGTTGGGTTTGCTGTTATTGTGTATTGGTATCGGTTCGATGTTGGCAATGCCCCTGACCGGAGTGCTAACAGCAAAATGGGGATGCCGCGCAGTGATTTTACTGGCGGGTGCCGTGTTGTGCCTCGATCTGCCCTTGTTAGTCCTGATGAATACACCACTGACGATGGCCTTCGCTCTGTTAGTATTCGGTGCAGCCATAGGCATAATGGATGTTGCGATGAACATTCAGGCCGTTATTGTTGAAAAGGCCAGTGGCCGGGCCATGATGTCCGGTTTCCACGGTCTGTTCAGTGTTGGTGGGATTGCCGGTGCTGGGGGGGTGAGTGCTTTATTATGGTTAGGGCTAAGTCCACTGGTGGCGATCACCGCTACCGTCACGCTAATGATTGTTCTACTGCTAACCGCCAATCAGCATTTGCTACGAGGCAGTGGAGAACCCCATGACGGGCCACTGTTTGTTTGGCCGCGCGGCTGGGTCATGTTTATTGGTTTCCTATGCTTTGTCATGTTTCTGGCCGAAGGCTCGATGCTGGACTGGAGTGCGCTCTTCCTAACCACACTGCACGGTATGGCTCCTTCACAAGCGGGAATGGGTTATGCGGTGTTTGCCGTCGCGATGACGCTGGGGCGTTTAAATGGGGATCGGATTGTCAACGGATTGGGCCGATACAAGGTATTATTAGGCGGGAGCCTGTGTGCCGCGCTTGGGATCATCATTGCGATTAGCATCGATAGCTCAATGGCCGCTCTTTTTGGCTTTATGCTAGTAGGGCTTGGGGCATCGAATGTTGTCCCTATCTTGTTTACTGCCGCCGGTAACCAGACCGTGATGCCGGCCAACCTGGCGGTTGCATCGATTACCACCATTGGCTATGCCGGGATCTTAGCCGGCCCTGCGGCAATTGGGTTTGTCGCACAATTAAGTAATTTATCGGTGGCTTTTGGCTGTGTGGCATTGCTATTGCTGACTGTCACTGCCAGCGCCAGAGCCGTCACGCGCTAATCAAGGAATATGCATTATCGTTATGCAAAATAACTCGTTATCTACCAGTTCTGCGAATATCACCCGCTGTTTCTGGCTGTTTATCGTACTACTGCTCATTACGATGGGCCTGTATAGCTACAACTATACCAATGCCTATCTGACAGAAAAAAAATACGCGCTAACGGCTATCGCCGCAGGTCTGCAACAACGTATCGATGATTATCGCTATCATACCTATCAGATATACGATTTAGCCAATAACCCCAACATGTCTGAGAAGAGTATTCTCTCAGCACAAGAAGTCCGCCTGCGCCCTGATATTTACTATATTGAAAAAACGCGCCGAAAAACTGACTCGGTCGTTTTTGGCAATCATGAGACAGCGACACTGCCGATGGTCCTACAGATGTCTGACTATCTTGATAGCCATTGGGGCTCACAAAATGATACCTACTCCATGTATTATCTTAACGGCCAAGATAATAGCCTGACACTTATCACCACCCAGGCCTTAAAAGAAGTCACCTCACGCTTCAAAGAAAGTTATCTAACCGTTGCCGCTGAATCTCGCCGCGCGGAGATGCTGCAACAGGCTAATACCTTAGACGAACGTGAGAGTTTCTCTCCGTTACGTAAATTGCGCTTTCAGAACGCCTACTATTTTACCCTGAGAACCACATTTAACCATCCAGGGCATTTGGCTACTGTTATCGCTTTTGACTTGCCTATCAATGATTTAATCCCGACCAACATGGCGCGCTCTAACTTTCTACTGCAACAAGATAAGACGCCCGTAAATGAAGGTATGGCCCCTGAGGACATTGTCGTCACCAGCGTGGCGTTGAATGGTTCCTGGCTGGAATTTTCAGCGCCGCTGGCAAATGCCACGCTGAAAATTGTCTACCGTGTGCCGGTGGGTGGCTTGGCAATCGACCTGCTGAGAAACAACTTTTGGCTCCTTTTGAGCAATATATTGTTGCTCGCATTAGCTGTTTTAGGCATCTATTTTGTGCGTCGCCAATATGTGCGCCCCAGCGCAGATATGCTCGAACAGTTAGAAGCGCAGAAATCGCTGAGCCAAGAGATCATTACCAGCCTGCCACAAGGGTTATTGGTCTATAACTTCAGCAACAGTACTGTTGTCGCCAGCAACCAGATTGCCGATAACCTAATGCCGCATCTTAATCTGCAAAAAATTGCCCATATGGCGGAGCAGCATCACGGCGTGATTCAGGGCACGGTGAATAATGAAGTTTATGAGATTCGGATGTTTCACAGCCAGATTTCACCAGAAACCTATCTGTTCCTACTTCATGATCAGGATAAAGAGGTACTGGTAAATAAAAAGCTGCAACAGGCACGGCGTGAATACGACAAAAACCTGCAAGCACGTAAGCTGATGTTGCACAATCTGGGAATTGAGCTGAATCAGCCTATCAATAACCTCAATCAAATTGCCCATGAACTCCAGAACACCACCGACTTACAGCAACAGCATGCACTGAAGGCCAAGTTGGTAGAACAAACTGACACTATTGCCGAATTGATAGATAACATTACCCTACTGACGCGGCTAGAGACGCAGGACTGGCAGCCTGAACAGGAAGCCTTCTCCCTATCAGCATTAATCGATGCGCTGCTACTGGAGGTACTGCCTGCCATAAATCAGAAAGGTTTAACGCTGTTTAATCACTATCATGTCAACATTGATCAGGATTACATCGGTGATGAAAAAATATTGCGCAAAATACTGTCGCTGCTGCTGCATTATTCTGTCATTACCACCGCTTATGGGAAAATTACGCTCAATGTTGGCCACGAGCCTGAAAATCCAGAACAACTGGTTATCAAGATAACCGATACTGGCGTCGGTATTTCTGATGAAGAAATCAGCAATCTTAATTATCCGTTCCTCAGTCAAACATTGGTCGACAGATACAACCATGGGTCGGGGTTAACCTTCTTTTTATGTAACCAATTATGTAAGAAATTAAACGGCCAACTCGAGATTCGCAGTAAAGTTGATATAGGTACTCGCTATACAATTCGCTTAACCATGGCTATCCAAAATGAACAAGCGGAGGAGCAAGAAAAACTATTGGACGGTGTCACGGCGCTATTAGATATAACCTCCGAAGAAGTGCGCTCAATCATCACCACGTTATTGAATTCATTCGGTGCTAACTGTATTGTCGCCGATGATCGTTTACCAGGGCGGGATTACGACGTAACCTTAACGGACAACCCGCAACAATATGATAATTTTACCTTATTACTGGCCTCAGATGAGGTAGGTTTACAGCAGTTGCAGGATAATTATATTCGGGTAAATTATAATTTAGGCAGTGCTGTTATTGATGCAATATTATTATTAATCGAGCAGCGCATCATATCAGATGAGTCACAAGAAGAATCTGAATTCATTGATGCTGGTGATATAAGTGCCTATGAGCAGCAACTAAAATCCAGTGACTATTATTCCTTATTTGTTGAGACAGTACCGGTAGATCTGAAGAAACTGTATACTGAACTTCAGCAACGTGATTTCATATCGCTTTCGCAGACGGCACATCGATTGAAAGGCGTATTTGCTATGTTGAACCTGATACTTGGCAAACAGCTATGTGAAACATTAGAACAGCATATCGCAGATGGCGATCGGTTGAAGATCGAAAATAGCATCAGTCAAATTGATTCTTTCGTCACCAGACTGTTGCAGCAAGGTAACCCATAACCATGAACAACCTTAATGTAATTATTGCTGATGACCATCCAATTGTGTTGTTTGGCATCCGAAAGTCGCTTGAGCAAATAGAATGGGTAAACGTTGTCGGGGAGTTTGAAGACTCCACAGCGCTTATTAACAGTTTGTCTAAACTTGATGCCAATGTGCTAATTACCGACCTCTCCATGCCTGGGGATAAGTACGGTGATGGCATCACTCTGATAAAATATATAAAAAGGCATTACCCAGATTTAGCCATAATTGTTCTGACCATGAATAATAACCCCGCTATTCTCAGTTCCGTTTTGGACTTGGATATTGATGGGATAGTATTAAAGCAAGGCGCACCAGCCGACTTGCCTAAGGCATTGGCAGCACTACAGAAAGGGAAGAAGTTCACCCCAGAGAGCGTTGCTAAACTGCTAGAAAAAATCAGTGCTAACGGTTACGGTGATAAGCGTTTATCACCGAAAGAAAGTGAAGTTTTACGGTTATTTGCTGAGGGTTTCTTAGTGACTGAAATCGCCAGAAAGCTCAATCGCAGCATTAAAACCATCAGTAGCCAGAAGAAATCGGCCATGATGAAACTGGGCGTAGATAATGATATCGCGCTGTTAAACTATCTTTCATCTGTAACCATTAGTCAGGTTGATAAAGAACAATAATCTTTATCAACAGAGATACTCTCAAGCCCGGTGTTACTCAGCAGCCTTTGCTCAGCAACACCGGGCTTATTTCTATCCATTCGCCCATTCACACTATTAATGTATTAACTCTCGTTATAACCAACCAAACTGCTTAAACCGCTCCCCGTAGCTTCCAGTATCAGGCCTTAAGCCAAAGTAATTGGAGTTGCAGCTAACACCCCTGCGGCTTCAAGTACGAAGGCTTTAACGTGAACGGCGGACTTTGTCGCTATAGTAAACCAACATCTGGCGCAATGTATCCAGTGTCACTGGCTTGGACAAACAGTTATCCATCCCTGCTTCAATGCACCGTTGTTTGCCTTCAGCTAATGCATTAGCTGTTACACCGATGATGGGGAAGTGGTGATTTAGCTGACGCAGGCGCTGAGTCAAACGATAGCCATCCATATTTGGCATGTTCACGTCAGTCAGTACAATATCGACATTATTGGCACTCAATACTGCCAGAGCATCCAACCCATCATTCGCGGTAATGACTTGGTAGCCTAAGGTAGTGAGCTGATCAGCTAATAACCGGCGATTAATCGGATGATCGTCCACAACCAGAATTTGCAGGTCTGCATTTTCATCCTGATTTGCTTTCGGGGCTGGCAACTGTAATGGTGCATTCTCAACCAATGGCTGCTCAAGCAATATCTGGTCCAATAGCGGGACTATCTCCAGCAGGGTCGATGTACTCAGTAACCAATAGCCTGGACGTGTCTCTTGTGGCAAACCAATGTGCTCAATGGAGATTTGAATCCACGTCGATAGCGGTGCATTTATTTGCGGTAAGTAATCACAAATCAGCACTTGCTCCTGCAAAGTCTGTTCATTACTGTAACGCTGGATCGTGGCACCAAAATGGCTAAGTAGATCAAGTAAATAGCTCTCTAGCCGCGCATTACGAATATCTAACCATAACGTTTTCCCTTGCCAACGGTCACTTTGTGGCAATACCGCATTTTTGGCCTGATTGCCATTTTCGGCCAAATACACTGGAATGCGGATAGCAAAAATACTGCCCATCCCCAGTTCAGAAACCACTTCAACATCACCATCCATCAGGTTGACCAACTTCTCACAGATAGCCAGACCTAATCCGGTACCCTGAAAATGGCGCTGCACCCCGGTTCCAACCTGGAAGAAGGGATCAAATAACTGGTTAATTTCACGTGAATTAATCCCCACGCCGGTATCTCGCACCCGGAATTCCAGATAATCGCCGCGCACCCGTACCTGCAAGATAATACAGCCAGTATCTGTAAATTTTATGGCATTATTTAACAGGTTAGAAATCACCTGTTGCAAGCGCACCGAGTCACCTAGCATCTGCCGTGGGACATCAGGCTCAATAAAGCAGTAGAGGCCTAATCGTTTTTTAACCACCAGCGGTAAATAGTTAGCCGTAATATGGGTTATCACCTCCACGGTAGAAAACTCACTCGGCTCAATTTTCAGTTGTTCAGATTCTATTTTAGAAAAATCGAGGATATCACTGATAATTTTGAGTAATAAGCCTGATGAATTATTCATCGCCGTCACCAAACGATCAACACCGTGCGGTAACTCTTTGGTTTGCAATAAATCGAGGTTACCAATAATCCCATATAGTGGTGTGCGTAACTCGTGGCTGACCGTGGCTAAAAACATCGATTTTGATTGGCTGGCCTGCTCCGCTGCGGCTGCCATCTCTTGCAGTGACTCTTCCATTTTGACCCGCGAGCTAACATCCACCAGCACGCAAATAGCCACATCTTCGTTGCGATAACGGGAGTGAACAAAGCTAATTTGCAGATTATTGTTATTACTGGTCATGACATCGACAAAGTTTGCCTGCTGCTCACAAATAATGCGTGTAATACGTTCGCGATCCTCATTCGTCAGCAAATTAATATAGTTATGTGCCAATTCATTGCTGAGGATATTAGTCCCGTCACTAATGCGCAGAATAGAAATGCCGACAGGAGCCGAAGCGACAATTTTACGGTTGAACTGCTCATGTTCCTCCAGCCTCAAGGCGTTATCTTCTGCCGGATGGAACATTTTTCGCTCAAATAGCCACGCCAGAGTAAAGATCACGACACCAGAAAGTGCGTTCAGAAGAAATGCATTAAAAATTAATAACTTGAATGCATCTATTATCGTTCTAACTGGTAAGGAATAAGCGATACTGAGTGTTGATGGCAGTAAATTCTTTTTTAGAATAAGAGAGTTGTAATCATCAACATAGCCAAAATAAAACGGAGAGTCGGGGTAATCGTCCAATATCGACGCATATCGTTCCCCTGTCGCTAACCGTAATACCGGCTCATTATCCTCATCAAGCAATGTCACGCCGATAGGCAATGACCCAGGAGAGATAAAATCTTCCAGGCGGATAGTTTGCTCAGTACCCACCATCGCTTCTAGCTTGTTCCCCACATAAAGGGGGGTCAGAACATATAAGGTGCCAATCTCAGGCCGCACACCCGGTACTATCCAATACAGCGTACTGTCTTTATCCTGATTTTTAGCATCTCGATATTTTAAAATATTCTCATTCAATGACTTAAGCAGACTCTCCTGCTCCATCGGGGTATTACGAATATCGAAATCCACCATGCACAGCGTGTCGCTACCAATAAAAAATATCCGGTTAAGGTCATAGGCAGCGGCAAAGTTCTCTTTCCAATACAGGATAAGGTTACTAAGAGAATTTAATGAAGAGTGACGCGATGAATTAAGTGCAGCACAATCTGCGCCGGCACTAAGCGGATGATATTGTGGTGTCGTTTTGTTTTTGATAAAAGCGCCAGCAGCGATCTCACTGCTTGCCGAGTCCTGGTTTAATCTGTTTTCCGCCATATACTTGATATCACGGATAATATCGGCGGAGTGCCTGATGTAGCTCTGCGCCTGTTCAAAGTTAGTATTATATTCCTGACGGATATCTGATTTTTTTTCGTTGAGAATATTCAGGATATAAAAAGTGGTCAGCAGTGCGCCAAGTGACCATAACATGATGGCCAATACCCGAAACAAGTAACGGGATATTTTCAGTGTCGTGCGAAATGAAGAGAGATATTTCAATCTGATCCCATGATGAAAAGCATTGCCGGACAGGCTGCGTGAACAACAGAATACACTACCGATAAGCCATAAAAAAGCCAGCTCGTAAGCTGGCTCTTGTTTTCAACAACGCATTATACGTTGTCATCCTCGTCTTCAGCGTCGCCTTCTTCTGCTTCATCAGCAGCATCATCATCTTCTGGTGTGTTCAGTGCAGCATTATCTTCGCCGCCCTCTTCACCGTCTAATGATTCGCCATCAAGGATTTCATCATCCTCTTCTGGCTCAGCAACACGTTGCAGACCGACGACATGTTCATCTTCTGCGGTACGGATCAGCGTCACACCTTGGGTATTACGCCCCACGACACTCACTTCAGATACGCGAGTACGTACCAACGTGCCCGCATCGGTGATCATCATGATCTGGTCGGTAGGTGCCACCTGAACAGCCCCCACAACCTTACCATTACGCTCACTGACCTTAATGGAGATAACACCCTGAGTCGCACGAGACTTGGTTGGGTACTCTTCCACTGCGGTACGCTTACCATAACCGTTTTCAGTCACAGTCAAGATTTCGCCATCACCACGTGGGATAATCAGAGAAATAACCCGATCATCGCCATTGAGGTTGATACCACGTACACCGGTCGCAGTACGGCCCATCGAACGGACCTGTGACTCAGGGAAGCGAACCACTTTACCCAATGCGGAGAACAGCATGACTTCATTGCTGCCATCGGTCAGATCCACACCAATCAGCTCATCGCCTTCATTCAGATTGACGGCAATAATACCGGCACTGCGTGGACGACTGAACTCGGTCAAAGCGGTTTTCTTCACGGTGCCGCTGGCGGTAGCCATAAAGATGTGACGACCTTCTTCATATTCCCGCACTGGCAGAATGGCGGTAATACGCTCATTTGGCTCAAGCGGCAATAAGTTCACGATCGGACGACCACGTGCACCACGGCTGGCTTCCGGCAACTGATAGACCTTCATCCAATAGAGACGGCCACGGCTGGAGAAGCACAAAATAGTATCATGGGTATTGGCAACCAACAGACGATCAATGAAGTCTTCTTCTTTGATACGAGCAGCTGACTTACCTTTACCACCACGGCGCTGAGCTTCGTAATCCGTCAGCGGTTGATATTTGACGTAGCCCTGATGGGACAGCGTCACAACCACATCTTCCTGATTAATCAGATCTTCGATGTTGATGTCGGAAGTATTAGCCGTTATCTCAGTACGACGTGCGTCGTTATATTGCTCTTTGATAGCCACTAATTCTTCGCGGATAACCTCCATCAGGCGATCCGGGTTTTCCAGAATAAAGATCAACTCACCAATTAAGGTCAGCAGCTCTTTATACTCATCCAGCAGTTTTTCATGCTCCAGGCCCGTCAGTTTCTGCAAACGCAGATCCAAGATTGCCTGAGCTTGTTGCTCGGTGAGGAAATATCTGCCGTCACGGATACCGTATTCAGCTTCCAGCCACTCAGGGCGGGCAGCGTCATCACCGGCACGTTCCAACATTGACGCAACGTTGCCTAATTCCCATGAGTTGGCAATCAAGCCCGCTTTTGCTTCAGCAGGGGTGGCGGCACGGCGGATCAATTCGATAATCGGATCGATGTTAGCCAGTGCAATTGCCAATGCTTCAAGGATGTGCGCGCGGTCACGCGCTTTACGCAGTTCAAAAATGGTACGACGGGTAACCACTTCACGGCGGTGGCGCACAAATGCAACCAGAATGTCTTTCAGGTTAAGCAATTTAGGCTGCCCTTGAGACAGAGCCACCATATTGATACCGAAAGTCACCTGAAGTTGCGTCAGTGAATAGAGGTTATTTAGAACCACTTCCCCGACGGCGTCACGTTTAATCTCAATCACGATACGCATGCCGTCTTTATCAGACTCATCACGTAACGCGCTGATGCCTTCTACGCGTTTCTCTTTGACCAGCTCAGCGATTTTCTCAATCAACCGCGCTTTGTTCACCTGATACGGGATCTCGTGAACGATAATGGTTTCACGGCCAGTTTTCGCGTCGGCTTCAACTTCAGCACGGGCACGGATATAGACCTTGCCACGGCCAGTACGATAAGCCTCTTCAATACCACGGCGACCATTAATAATGGCGGCTGTTGGGAAGTCTGGGCCAGGGATGAACTCCATCAACCCTTCAATGGTGATGTTTTCATCTTCGATCAGGGCCAGACAGCCATCAATAACCTCAGACAGGTTATGTGGCGGAATATTGGTTGCCATCCCAACGGCAATACCAGACGAACCGTTAACCAACAGGTTAGGGATTCGGGTTGGCATCACTGCGGGGATCTGTTCCGTACCATCATAGTTAGGCACGAAGTCAACGGTATCTTTTTCTAAATCCGCTAACAATTCGTGAGCAATTTTAGACATACGGATTTCGGTATAACGCATCGCCGCAGCGGAGTCGCCATCGACGGAACCGAAGTTGCCCTGCCCATCCACCAGCATATAGCGCAGTGAGAACGGCTGGGCCATACGCACAATTGTGTCGTAGACCGCGCTGTCACCATGCGGGTGATATTTACCGATAACGTCCCCGACTACACGGGCCGATTTTTTGTATGGTTTATTCCAGTCATTACCCAGTACATTCATCGCATACAGTACGCGACGGTGCACCGGTTTCAGTCCATCCCGGACATCTGGTAAAGCACGTCCGACAATAACGGACATCGCATAATCCAGATAGGAGCTTTTCAGCTCTTCCTCGATGTTGACCGGTGTTATTTCTCTGGCAAGGTCGCTCATTGAGCCGCTATCCCTCTACTAATTACCGGATTTAAAGGTACGAAACTATATCACAAAACCCAGATTTTGGCGAAACTACGTGATGTTTGTCGAAACGACTTTATGTCGGGCTGATCCACCCAACTTAGCGGTATTATTCTGCATCAATTGGGAGCGAACATGTATAATCGACACAAAGAAACAGAACAGTGAGAACTCTCCATGCGTGTAGATAACACAGCTAGCCATCAGAATGTCGACGAGCAAGAAATCGCTAAATTTGAGGCGGTTGCCTCTCGCTGGTGGGATTTAGAAGGTGAATTCAAACCTCTTCATCGCATTAACCCGCTGCGTCTTGATTACATTTTACAGCGCTCTGGCGGTATTTTTGATAAGAAAGTGCTGGATGTCGGTTGCGGTGGTGGAATTTTGGCCGAAAGCATGGCTCGGGAAGGAGCACATGTCACCGGTCTGGACATGGGCTATGAGCCGTTGCAAGTGGCTCGCCTACATGCGCTGGAAACGGGTACCAAACTGGATTATGTGCAAGAAACAGTTGAAAGCCACGCGCAAGCGCACCCACAACACTACGATGTGGTGACCTGCATGGAGATGCTGGAACACGTGCCTGATCCCGCCTCGGTTATCCGCGCCTGCGCTCAATTGGTCAAACCCGGTGGTCACGTATTCTTCTCCACCATTAACCGCAATACCAAATCCTGGCTGATGGCCGTGGTCGGTGCAGAATATATATTGAAAATGGTTCCGAAAGGCACCCATGATTCGAAAAAATTTATTCGCCCATCAGAACTTATCGGCTGGGTTGATCAAACCCTGTTGCGTGAGCGCCACATTATCGGGCTACATTACAATCCGATAACAGATCATTTTAAGCTTGGCGGTAATGTTGATGTGAATTATATGGTGCATACTCAACGGGATAGCGAATAAATCCATCGCGTGGGTAGTGTAAAAATCAAACAATACCCAATAGATTTCGCGTTGTAGCAAGACGGCAACCGAACAAACTCCCAGGAGCTTAGTCCACTAAGTGACTGGGGTGAGTGAGGATAGCCAACACCGCTACGGCGCGAAAGATGAAGGGGATTTTTCTAATGTTTAATAAACCGGCAAACGATCCACTTTTTAAGATTTTCAGTAAAATCTTATCCCCCAGAGCGACAGTAGGTAAGAGCCAGTGATGGCGCAGTCTGAGAGCATTTCGTAACAATTCACCCCCAAGTTATCCACACAATTAAGCGATCTTGTTCACTTGCCAAAAGCCGCAATACTCACTATCTTGTTATCTATCCACTACCCACCCCCTACATATAGTGTTTACATACTGAACAATACACTACAGCCTCAATGATTTTCGTAATCATAGAGAGTGTAGATTTGTGCTGTTTGTGCATGAAGAACGGGGATAAAAGGTCAAGAACACATGAACCAAAGCCTACTTGTTACTAAACGCGATGGCAGCAAAGAACGCATCAATCTGGATAAAATCCACCGGGTCATCGACTGGGCCGCAGAAGGTTTACATAACGTCTCGGTATCTCAAGTAGAATTGCGTTCACACATTCAGTTTTATGATGGCATTAAGACTGCCGATATCCATGAAACCATTATTAAAGCAGCGGCCGATCTTATCTCGCGCGATGCGCCTGACTATCAGTATCTGGCCGCCCGTCTGGCTATTTTCCATTTGCGCAAAAAAGCCTACGGCCAGTTTGAACCGCCGAAACTGTTCGATCATGTATCGAAAATGGTGGAGATGGGTAAATACGACAAGCATCTGCTGGAAGATTACACCGCAGAAGAATTCGAACAGATGGACACTTTCATCGACCATTGGCGCGATATGAACTTCTCCTACGCTGCCGTTAAGCAGTTGGAGGGTAAATATCTGGTGCAGAACCGCGTCAGCGGTGAGATCTATGAAAGTGCCCAATTCCTGTACATTCTGGTTTCCGCCTGCCTGTTCTCGAACTATCCGCGTGAAACTCGCCTGGATTACGTGAAACGCTTCTATGATGCCGTTTCCACCTTTAAGATCTCACTGCCAACACCGATTATGTCAGGGGTGCGTACCCCAACTCGTCAGTTCAGCTCTTGTGTGTTGATCGAGTGCGGTGACAGCCTGGATTCTATCAATGCCACCTCCAGTGCCATTGTTAAATATGTGTCACAGCGTGCCGGTATCGGTATCAATGCGGGTCGTATCCGTGCGTTAGGTAGCCCAATCCGTGGTGGTGAAGCCTTCCATACTGGTTGTATTCCGTTCTATAAACATTTCCAGACGGCGGTAAAATCCTGTTCACAAGGTGGTGTGCGCGGTGGCGCGGCTACGTTGTTCTACCCGATGTGGCATCTGGAAGTTGAAAGCCTGCTGGTGTTGAAGAACAACCGTGGTGTTGAAGGCAACCGCGTGCGCCATATGGATTACGGCGTCCAAATCAACAAGCTGATGTATCAACGCCTGCTAAAAGGTGAAGACATCACCCTGTTTAGCCCATCGGATGTACCGGGATTGTATGACGCGTTCTTCGCCGATCAGGATGAGTTTGAACGCCTTTATACCCAATACGAGCAAGACAGCAGCATCCGTAAGCAACGGGTAAAAGCGGTTGAGTTATTCTCTCTGATGATGCAAGAGCGTGCTTCGACCGGCCGTATCTATATCCAGAACGTTGACCACTGCAACACCCACAGCCCGTTTGATCCGAAAATTGCCCCTGTACGGCAGTCAAACCTGTGTCTGGAAATTGCATTGCCAACCAAACCGCTCAATGACATCAATGACGAGAATGGCGAAATTGCGCTCTGCACCCTGTCAGCCTTCAACTTAGGTGCCATTGATAGCCTTGACGATTTAGAAGAGTTGGCGGTACTGGCTGTACGTGCGCTGGATGCCTTGCTCGATTATCAAGATTACCCTATTGCCGCCGCACAGCGTGGCGCGATGGGCCGCCGCACCTTAGGTATTGGGGTGATTAACTTTGCTTACTATTTGGCGAAGAATGGCGTGCGTTATTCCGATGGCAGTGCCAATAACCTGACTCACCGCACCTTCGAAGCGATTCAGTACTACTTGCTGAAAGCCTCTAACGCGTTGGCTCGTGAGCAAGGTGCCTGCCAGTGGTTCAATGAAACCACCTATTCGCAGGGTATTTTGCCGATCGATACCTATAAGAAAGATTTGGATACCATCAGCAACGAGCCACTACACTACGATTGGGAAACGCTGCGTAACGATATTAAGACTCACGGCCTGCGTAACTCCACACTGTCTGCGCTGATGCCATCTGAAACGTCTTCGCAGATCTCGAATGCCACTAATGGTATCGAGCCACCACGCGGTTACGTCAGTATCAAAGCCTCGAAAGATGGTATTTTACGCCAAGTTGTGCCTGAATATGAACGTTTGAAAGATGCTTACGAACTACTGTGGGATATGCCAAATAATGATGGTTACCTGCAACTGGTCGGCTTAATGCAGAAATTCGTCGATCAGGCGATTTCAGCTAACACCAATTATGACCCAACCCGCTTCCCATCTGGCAAAGTGCCGATGAAGCAGTTGCTGAAAGATTTGCTGACCACCTACAAATTTGGTGTGAAGACCCTTTACTATCAAAACACCCGCGACGGTGCTGATGATGTGCAGGAAGATATTCAAAGCCAGCCGGGTGATGATGACTGTGAAGGCGGCGCATGTAAGATCTGATTTTTAGTTCTGGCCCTGCGCGGTAATCGCAAATACGGTTATCGCCGGGCCATTCTTCATTTGCCCTTGCATTGTTGTCCCCTGAGGAAATCATGGCCTATACCACTTTTTCGCAAAATAAAAATAACCAGTTGCTCGAACCGATGTTCTTTGGTCAATCCGTTAACGTGGCGCGTTTCGACCAGCAAAAACACGCTATTTTCGAAAAACTGATTGAGAAACAATTGTCATTTTTCTGGCGTCCAGAAGAGATAGATGTCTCCCGTGATCGTATCGATTACAACGCACTGCCAGATCATGAAAAACACATTTTTATCAGCAACCTGAAATACCAGACCTTGCTGGACTCAATTCAGGGCCGCAGCCCTAACGTTGCCTTACTGCCGCTTATCTCAATTCCAGAGTTGGAAACCTGGGTGGAAACCTGGTCATTCTCAGAAACTATCCACTCACGCTCGTACACCCATATCATCCGCAATATCGTGAACGACCCGTCGATAGTTTTCGATGATATCGTGACTAACGAAGAGATCCTCAAACGCGCGAAAGATATCTCAGCCTATTATGATGATTTGATCGAAATGACCAGCTATTACCACCTGCTGGGGGAAGGTACCCATCAAGTTAATGGTAAAACTGTCATCGTCAATTTGCATGAGCTGAAAAAACAGCTTTATCTGTGTCTGATGAGCGTCAATGCGCTGGAAGCCATCCGTTTTTATGTCAGTTTCGCCTGCTCCTTTGCTTTTGCAGAGCGCGAATTGATGGAAGGCAATGCCAAAATCATCAAAATGATTGCCCGCGATGAAGCCCTGCATTTAACCGGTACCCAACATATTCTTAATTTGATGCGTTCTGGCGAAGATGACCCGGAAATGGCCGAAATTGCCATAGAGTGCCAACAGCAGTGTTATGACCTGTTCGTTCTGGCTGCCCAACAAGAGAAAGAATGGGCTGAATACCTGTTCCGTGACGGTTCCATGATTGGTCTGAACAAAGAGATTCTGTGTCAGTACGTAGAGTACATCACCAATATCCGCATGCAGGCTGTGGGGCTGGGTGTGCCGTTTGCTACTCGAACCAACCCTATTCCGTGGATCAACTCTTGGTTAGTGTCTGATAACGTGCAGGTGGCACCGCAGGAAGTTGAAGTCAGCTCTTATCTGGTCGGTCAGATCGATTCAGAAGTCAGTGCTGACGACCTGAGTGATTTCGAGCTGTAATCCATGAAATCCATTATCAAGTTGAGCACCACCGGTGTTCAACTTAACCGCCCTGCTGATAGCCGCAATCTGCTGGAAACCCTCGAACACCATCAGGTACAGATCGAATACCAATGCCGCTCTGGCTATTGCGGCTCTTGCCGCCTGCGATTACTAAAAGGCGAAGTTAGCTATCATCAGCAACCACTGGCCTTTATTCAGCGCGGTGAAATTCTGCCCTGTTGCTGCCAGCCAAAGGGCGATATTGAAATCGAGCTTTAATATACCCGTCATACTTCAAGCTGCTTGTGCGTTGGCTGCCTTCGTTCACCCCAGTCACTTACCAGTGTAAGCTCCTGGGGATTAATGAGCCTCATCCTTGAGGCTCACCCTACGGGCTAGCATAAATGCTGTTCAAATCGGTTCCCGACCAATTTGTTGCTCAGTTGCCGCCTTCCTGCAACTCGAATTATTTAGGGTATCAAATAGATAAATCAGCCAATCGGATTTCACCTATAATCAGCCTGTTGAATAGATGATATTTTTGCATCTGGAATTAAAATCATAGGGACAAAAATGAAAAGACTTCCAATCGCAATAACCAGTCTGCTAATGGCAGTATCGGTCAGTACCATGGCGGCGACACCTCAGCCACTCGACCCGCAGCAGCCGTTAGATAAAATTGCACCGTACCCGCAGCCTGAAAAAGGCATGAGCCGTCAGGTTATTTTCCTTGAACCACAGCAAGATGAAACCCGCTTTAAAGTGGAGTTGTTAATTGGTAAGACGCTAGAAGTTGACTGCAACCGCCATATGCTCGGCGGCACGCTGGAAACCAGAACCTTATCTGGCTGGGGCTTTGACTATCTGGTGATGGATAAAATCTCACCACCAGCTTCGACGATGATGGCATGCCCGGATAACCGCCGCCATCCACAATTTGTCGCCGCTAATTTGGGGGACGCCGCTATGCAGCGCTACAACAGCCGCCTGCCGATCGTGGTTTATGTACCCAAAGGAGTTGATGTGAAATACCGCATTTGGGAAGCAGGCAAAGATATAAGAAACGCACAAGTAAAATAAACCATAAGCAAAATCATTAAAAACCCACATTAAAAATACCCATTCAACTGAGTGGGTATCTAAATTATGTCGCTAATAACCTGCTCATGGCGCATAGCTGCTTGCAGTCAGGGTATGAACCAGGAACTGAGGCATTTTAAGCTGTGGATAAACGCTGGTTAATTCTGGGTTAGAGCCAGTAAATTCAGGCATGATAGTCATCAGTTGTGCCACATCGTTATAAACGACTGAAGCATCCGCCTGCATGGCTTCGGTGGCTGAAAAAATAAAATCATTCGCATCGAGTTGCTCAACATCCAACCCATCCAAATACATCAGGTTGATACTCTCCCCTTCAGTGTTGGGTGCTGAAGAGTCAACATTTACTCCTTGGATAAGTGCAAGCCCATTAATAATCACCGCGTTTCTTTTCGTCACCGTTAATTCACTAAAACTCCGAATCCCCACGGCACTCAAATCAATTTTATCAATACCATGTCGGAACCCCCGCACAGTATTGCGATAATCCGACTGTTCCTCTTGGGGAACCACCACAAACACACCAGGCTCTGCATCCTTGCGCTGATAGACCGTTCCCGCGAGTGAGGCAATCATTTTACCATTTTCCCCAAGCGTTAAACTGACGCCACTGGCCCCTCCGTTGAGCATAATACCCATTTGCTCGGGTTCTGCTGGCACTGAGTCATTTATCAATACCGTGCTGTCTACATAGCCGACAGGAGCCCTAAAGGTATTCTGAAAGACAAAATTTTGTGGCCCGAACGTATTAACTTGTCGATTTTTGATAATAATACTTTGCTTATCTGGCAGTGAGATTCGGGTGTCAGTCCGCAATTGCATCAACTCTAACTCACTAAATTTTAAACCAGAAAAACCCACCAGATGGATAGTTTCTCCATTGTTGGCATCAAAATTGATTATCTCATCCCGGCCATTGGCGCGCTGACGAACCACAAAAGCGTCTTTACCTGTGCCCCCTGTTAGCACATTTTTGCCCCGCCCACCGTCGAGCAAGCTACCACCACCACCTGCAGTGAGGCTATCGTCACCATCACCACTGAACAAATTATGGATAGCCTCTGGCGAGCGAAGCGTCAGATTAGCCCTGCCTAACTTAGCGTTTCCGCTGGCTAAGTTAGCCACAACATTGCCGGAGATCGCCGCCATATTCAACGTATTACGCCCACCTACCGTGCCATTTACCGCATCATCAAGCAATGCTCGTGCTGGTTGTTCTTCTACTTGAGCGGCAAATTCGTCAGTATAAAAATAGGTATCATCTGCATTCAGCTTGCTGCCAAACAATCGTAATGACCAACTATTCAGCCTGACAGGTAACCCCTTGCTGGCATCTTTAACCGCTAATTGCCAGTTCCCGCCAGATTTCTCGCCACGATGATGTGTGGACATAAAGGTATAGTTAAAATCACCTGAAATAGTACTACCGGTATCAGTAGTATGTGGGCCATTTGCTGTATTCTTTCTGCCGACACGATCCAGTAGAATGCTTTCACTGCCACCCGGCGAGACTAATCTCACAGTCAAATCCCCCAGGCGGCCTACATTGGCACTAAAATCAACTTCGACCTGCTCAACATTGAGACTATCACCCAGAGTGAGATATGAAGAGTCTGTTTCCCCAGCGGAGAGCTGCCCCCAATGCCAATACTCATAGCTGTTCTCCAAGACCTGCTGATTAGCACCGGTTTGTTGGGGGATCCACGTTTCAGCTAAACGCAGTGCCGCCCGCGCATCCACTGCACCAAAACCGTAATCATGGCTTACATGCATACCGCCACCATTCCAATTTTTGGCATTATTGTTGCGCCATTGGGTGCCTGAGTCATCCACCCGACGGGCCGACAAGGCGAGGATCTGTTGCACATCGCGGTAACCCAGATTCGGATTAGCCTGCAACATCAATGCGGCAATCCCTGAAACAATCGGCGCGGCAAAACTGGTGCCTTGTTCGGTGCTGTATTTAGCCCCAAACACCGCACCGCGCTCGGTTTCAAGCTGGTTGCTGCTGGAAAGAACCTGACTACCAGGAGCCGAGACTAACAAGCTGGCTCCAGAGTTAGAAAAAGGCGCTGAACGCGTCTGAAGGGTTGAAAGATCAGCCAGCGCATTGACCGCCGCGACCTGAATACCAAAGCGGCTGTTATTGATAAGTGAACCCTGCGCACTGCCACCCTGTTCGCGCTGATTACCTCCCGCACTAACAATAATGGTGCCTAATCCGCCACGGCCATTTTCTGCCGCATATTGCAGCGTCGAGTTCAGGATATTCGGTAAATTGACACTGCTACCAGATAAATTGCTCAGGGCAAAATCATGTTTGAACCCCCAGCTATGATTAACCACATCATAACTGGACATCTTACCCAGGGTGGTAAAATCCGCGCCATCATTACTGAGATAGTGCCCACCTAAAGTGGCATCATAGGCCACTCCCACCCCACCGATATTATTTCTTGCCGCCACCATCACACCTGCCACCATCGTGGCATGGTTGGAAACATCGGCGGGCAATGTTCCGGCGCTCTTTTGTGTTTCCAGCCAGGAGGGGTCAACATTAGCGGCTAAATCAGGGTGTTGAATATCAAAAACCTCTGGGCCGGTGGCGAACTCCCCACCCGGTTCAAACTGACCAATGCGCACACCTTTACCGGTATAATCAGACCAGACAGGTATCACATTGATTTTATTTAAATACGTTTGTTTGGCGACCAAAGGATCTTGCGGGATATCGGGTGTTAATAGCGTTACCGTTGCCCGCATCAGCGCGGATTCTCCGCTGGATAAATCAACCACAGAAATAGCCTGATCACCGGTGGCACTCTTGACTTGATATTTAAAACTCATTACTCCAGTGAATGTTCTATCAGGTGTGAATATTACATCCTTTTGAAGATTAAGCTTGACCGTGCCGCCCACCGCATCGCCGACCGAAGATAGGTAGCCAGGCGTTCCGTCATTAAATTGTAAATCGTTGGCGAGCAAGCGGGCAGCCGGAATACGCTGCACCCAGTGCCGATGAATGGCTCTGCCTGTTTGACTAAACGACAACACATCATCGACTGGAATAATATTATTGGTATTCAGATCTACCGCAGAGATATCAGCAAAATTCAGTTTTTGAATATTTTTCAGTGTCAGAGTACCATCGCGACCAGCCACGCTATCCCTTATCTGGTAGCCACTGTCAGTGCGGGTAATGGCGTAATCTGCATAGCTGCCATGCAGGGTGACCAGATTGATACCGCCGCCACCATCAATGAGCGCATTGCCCTGACCGGCTTCAATCACATCATGGCCCTTATTGCCATAAATGCGATCTGCCCCACCGCCAGCGTGGATGATACTGCCCTGCTCAGCGGCATAGATGGTATCGCCCTGTGATCCGGCATAAATAACCGCTTTACCGCTACCACCAACAATACGGTTCTTGCCACTGCCACCGGCCAGTACGTCATTACCGCCGCCGCCGACCAGTGTGGTGTTGCCGTTACCGCCTTTAATAAACACACTGTTATTGCCGCCACTGACAATAATGTCGTCACCATCGCCGCCCTGCGCAATAGTGATACCACTGCGCGCCATATTCAGCGCTACCCCTTTATCGCCGACAATCAACACGGTATCGCGCCCGCCATTGCCACGAATTCGCGTTGGATCATCACTGGCGCTGATAACAAACACATCGTTGCCGCTCTTACCAATATAGGTATTACTGCCACCACGCCCGACTAACCAGCTGCCTTTAGGGCTGGCGGTTAAGATGTCATCCCTGCTGCCGCCATAGATATTATTTGTTTTCAGAATATTGGCTGATAACGCCGCGCCTTTATCAGCAAGATGCACATAAGCGGTGGTGGTCGTTTCATCGGTGACAGAACGAATAATTGCCCCCTCATTACCACGCTTAGTGACGGTGTTACTCACCGGTGAACTGACAAAATTCACCGCCAGCACTTCTTGCAGTTTGCCGTTAATCACAAAAACGCCACGCGCCAGCACCCTATTGCCCTGACGATTATCCTCAACCGCGTTAGCGTTAACTTTGATTTGCGTAATCCCCCAGTCATCCAGCGTTTTCAACTCACCGGGATCGACCCTGCCGTTATGGGAGCTATCCTGCCAAATACGCAATTTGTGCCAGATTGGATCATGTTTATCAATCGCGCCATTGCTATCATCATCTTCACTGGCCAGCGCGGCAAAACCATCCTGATAGCGTTTTTCCCCCGGCTGACCCTTCACACCGGCCGTGCCACCGTAATATTCCGAATACATTTGGCTGATATTGTCGATTTTCCCGCTGCCATTATCGATAACCAGCATACCGGTATCCGGCCCTGCCCAGCCGGTGCGTTTCAGCGTGCCACTGTTATCGGTATCAAACAGCACCCCATCTTCAATGCCGGTCATGGAGACCCCCTTGCCACTTAAATCCAGCAGCAGCGGGTCAACATAAGTGTTTACCGTGGTTTGTGCTGATAAGCCATTAAGCGTGGCGGCATCAAACAGCCCGGTTTCCGGCAGCATATAACTGGGTCGTTCCAGATAGTAATCAGATAAATAGCGGCTGGGCTGGATATTGGGATCAAGCTGAACTTCCCCTGGGCGAACCCCGCCCGATGCCATAGCGCCCATCTGCACCGAGGCAAAATCGGTTTTATCCAGGCTGCCGTCAGTAAAGGAGAAACTGTGAGTGGGTTTATTCACCAGATAGCCGTTGGTGACATCGCGCTGGGCCTGATCTTCATCGGCAATGCGCTGAACCGCTTGTGGGGTTGGGGTGATATTGATGTCGATAGGGCACATCTCGGTTGAGACTGGTGCGACTTCTTCGTCGGAGCTAAAGAGTTGGCTGGTACTGCTTTTGGCTAAGGCCCAATAGCCTGGGAGAGAATCCATTCTGTCCAACCATTGGCGGGTGCTTTTTTGGGTATCATCAGGACCAAACGACGAGCTGTAAGCCATCAATTGATAGGTTTTAAACGAGTGCTTTAGTTCTTCAAATGGCCTGCCGCCTGTGCTCAACGTCTGTTCCCAATAAATTGGCCGACTATCTTCAGTCATCGCGTTGAAAACCTCGGTTAACGTCCAGGCCTCTGGCGGTAATCCATGCATCTCAAAAACACTATTGTGAAACTGTGCAGCTTGCTCATGGCCGATATCACCATAGATAATTCCTGTCAGGCTTTCGTCCAGCCTGTTTTGCTGGGTATCAAGATAGCCGTGCGCCATATCATAACGAATATACTTAATATCCGTTTCAGTGAGGTGTTTATTATGACGGCCCCCCACACTTTCCATATTGTGAATAGCCATGGCACCCGCGATAGAATCCCCCTTGGCCACACCATTGGCTAATATGGCATAGCGATCGCCTTTGCTGGCAAAAAAATCATACATCGGGCTGGGGTCTTTACTCTCCTTATGGGCTTCTAATAATTGCCGGGCGCAGGCCAGATCGGCGGCATTAAGTTGTAACTTACCTGCATTGCTATTTTGCTGTAGCATAATTACCTTCCTTAACGTTTAATATGCGATAAAAGAAACTGCTGAGTACTACTAACAATGGCTCTCCATTGCGGTAATTTTTCTACTGTAAAAAAGATGCGAACAAGTGAACCTATTTCCGCCATCACAAAAATGGCCTCACAGATATAATATCTTTTCTCTAACGGCAACCACTGACAGTCAAATACCACCGGCACTTTCCCCTCAACCTCTGACCAGTAATAACCATTAATCGTCTTATCAAACCAATAAGGACTATTCCTATCCTGTGGTTCTGCCCGGAATAATTTTCTGGTGGCTTTAACGAAAAATAGTCCTAATTTATCGATATAAATAACTGGATCAAAGGTTCTATCATTTTGTTTTCTTAGAAAAAAGTCACGTTTAAAGGTGATATCAGTATCTGTGCGTTTAAATGGCTCAACACGCATTCTTAGCCCTTCATACCTCAGCCCCTGTTTATACCATTTCGATTTATCCCCCGGTTGCATATCCGGCCAACTGGCGATCATGGGTAAAGAGGTAAAATTGGCATCGCAGCCTTTTTTATTTTTAGTAAAGCCAGGCGTCCAGGAACTTTTCCCTTCATATTCCGCCCAGTAGATAATATATTCTTTAGGCACTTCCATTACATGATCATTAAATTTTCCGCAAACAAAACCGGGGCGATTTTCAGAAGAAGCAAATGGTGGCATCATTAGTAAAAACATTATCAATAATGCTATTAAATATCTCACTCGTGTTTTATCACATAAAAAACTACTCATATTTATCTTAGGGAACATAATTACCTTCCTTAACGTTTAATATGCGATAAAAGAAACTGCTGAGTACTGCTAACAATGGCTCTCCATTGCGGTAATTTTTCTACTGTAAAAATCACTTCAACCAGTGAGCCTATTTCTGGCATCACAAAACGGGCCTCACAGATATAATATCTTTTCTCCAACGGTAACCACTGACAGTCAAATATCACGGGTATCCTCCCGTTAACTTCTGCCCAGTAATAACCATTAACATCCTCATCAAACCGATGAGGATCATTTTTCTCTACGGGTGGGAATCGGTTTAATTTCCTGGTGGCTTTAACAAAAAAAAGCCCTAATTCATTAATATAAACAACCGGATCAAAGGTTCTATCATTTTGTTTTCTTAGAAAAAAGTCACGCTTATAGGTGATGTCGATATCGGATCGTCTAAATGGTCTGACAGTTATTGCTAATCCCTCATACTCCAGCCCCTGTTTATACCACAGCTCCTGATCCCCCGGCTGCATATCCGGCCAACTGGCGATCATTGGTAACACCACAAAATTGGCATCACAACCTTTTTTATTATTAATAAAGTCCGGATCCCAGGCACTGGCCCCTTCATATTCCGCCCAGTAAATAATATAGCTATCCGGCACTTCCATTACATAACCATTAAATTTACCACAAACAAAACCGGGGCGATTTTCGGCAGAAGCAAATGGTGGCATCATTAGTGAAAACATTATCAATAATGCTATTAAATATCTCACTCGTGTTTTATCACATAACAAACTACTCATATTTATCTTAGGGAACATAATTACCTTCCTTAACGTTTAATATGCGATAAAAGAAACTGCTGAGTACTGCTAACAATGGCTCTCCATTGCGGTAATTTTTCTACTGTAAAAATCACTTCAACCAGTGAGCCTATTTCTGGCATCACAAAAAGGGCCTCACAGATATAATATCTTTTCTCCAACGGTAACCACTGACAGTCAAATACCACCGGCACCCGTCCGTTAACTTCTGCCCAGTAATAACCATTAACATCCTCATCAAACCAATAAGGGCTATTCCTATCCTGTGGTTCTGCCCGGAATAATTTTCTGGTGGTTTTAACGAAAAATAGCCCTAATTTATCGATATAAACAACTGGATCAAAGGTTTTATTCTCGTATTTTCTAAGTCTAAGATAGGCATCGCGCATAAAAGCAACATCAGTATCAGATCGTATATATGGCTCGACGCTGATTGCTAATCCCTCATACTCCAGCCCCTGTTTATACCACAGCTCCTGATCCCCCGGCTGCATATCCGGCCAACTGGCGATCATTGGCAGCATCACAAAATTAGCATCACAACCTTTTTTATTATTAATAAAGTCAGGATCCCAGGCACTGGCCCCTTCATATTCCGCCCAGTAAATAATATAGCTATCCGGCACTTCCATTACATAACCATTAAATTTACCACAAACAAAACCGGGGCGATTTTCGGCAAATCCGAGTGGTGACATTATTAAAAGTAACAGTATTAACCTTCTCATTTGAGTTTTATTATTTAATAACCAATTGGTGTTTATATCAGGAGACATCATTATTCTCCTTAATATTTAATATGCGATAAAATAAATTGCTGAGTATTATTCACAATAGCTTGCCACTGAGGAAGTTTATCTATGGTGAAAATAATCCTAACCAGTGAGCCTATTTCCGGCATGATAAACCAAGATTCACAAAGATAATATATTTTCTTCATCGGTAACCACTTACAGTCAAATACTACCGGTACTCGCCCATCAACCTCTGACCAGTAATAAGTAATGACATCCTTATCTAGCCAATAATTACTTTTTTTGTCCCTTGTGTTTTTTCTAATTATTTTTTTGGTTACCTTGACAGAAAACAATTCTAATTCATCAAGATCAACCACAGGTTCAAATACTTTATCATTTTGTTTTTCAAGATAAACATCACGCTTATAATTCATATCGGTGTCAGGTCGTTTTAACGGGTGAATACTTACTCTTATTCCACCAAAATTTTCTTTTTTCTTATACCATAGTGATTTATCACCAGGTTGCATATCCGGCCAATTTATTATCATCGGTAATGCTACGAAATCGGTATCACACCCTTTTGTATTTTCAGTAAAACTGTAGCCCCAGGCGCTGGTACCGCTATATTCTGTCCAGTAAAAAACATAGCTATTCGGCACTTCCATTACATGACCATTAAATTTACCGCAAACAAAACCGGGACGGTTTTCAGCGAAAGTTAGCGGTGACATAATCAATAACATGATTTTAAATAACAAAATTAAGCATCTAACAATATATTCATTCATTAACACCATCCATATGTTATATTAATTCTATATCGAGATTAAATTCATTTATATACAATATATTTAAATAACTTGCTCGCAGTTAAATTGATAAAGTAAAAATAGCGTAAACATAAAAACAAAACAAGCGGTAAAAATAAAGTCACTAAGCAATAAGAATAGCAAGGCCACCTAATTAATAATATAAAATTAATAAAAAAAGACGCATATTTTAATATTGCGCCTTTATATTATCATCGGGAATTATCAATTAACTACAAAATATTAACCACATCCAACCAGCCATGCTGACCGCATACTGGGCGCCCATTCAACCAACGGCGCACCATATCCAGCGCCAGCATCGCACTGCTTTCCTGACGAATGCGCAAACCATGGCGGCTGGCCTGATAACGTACTGTTTGAGCAAATGTTCCTTCAGGGGTATACAGAGCCACGCTCAAGTGATCATTTTGCATGGCACCGACCGCCAGTACCACTTGCGCACCACACAGCATAGATAACGATTGTGCACGGCTGGCAATCTCTTCCAATGTTTCCTGACAATGCGCCGGTAGCAATTCACCGCCCGCCAATGGCACACCAGCACTCTGCAACTGCCAGTTCATCAACCCGCCAGTAAATTGTTCGCTCACCGCCAGTCGCAAGCCGCGTCCGTTCAATTGCTCGGCCAACAATGCAGGCAGCCCTTGCGTGCCTTCAAATAGCGTGCTGTCACCTGCCACTTCCCTCACCTGCTGCCATACCTGCTCCATCGCCTGATGTTGCGAGGCAGGGCCGGTCAGCTTCAATTCAATAATCGGGGCGGATGAACGGTAGCCCAGCACCACACCGTCCGGTAGCCGCAGTGGGTCCAGCTCTTGCGCCAAATCACTTTCTGAACGGCCAAAAGTGGTCATACGTAAACACAGCGGGGGTTCAGCCACATCGAAGTGTTGACGCAAACGCGGCATGATTTGTTGTTCCACCATCACTTTAAACTCTGATGGCACGCCGGGGGTGAAAAACATCAGGCACTTATTTAACCGTAGCGCGAAACCGCACGCCGTACCCACTGGGTTATCCAGCATTTCAGCATTGGCCGGAATATGTGCCTGTTTGCGGTTAGTCGCCGACATCACCCTCCCACGCTCATGGAAGAAAGCCTCCATACGCGCGATCCATTCCGGGTGTTCAACCAGCTCCGTTCCGGCTGCGCGTGCGGCAGCCAGAGCGCTCAGATCATCACTGGTTGGCCCCAGACCACCGTTAACAATCAACACATCAGCAACCTGACTGCGTTCAGTCAGTACTTCTATCAGTGCCGAAAGTGAGTCACCGACCGTTTCCCTACTGTTGATCGGCAAGCCTTGATTAAATAAATAATCAGCCAGCCATGCTGCGTTGGTATCGATAATCTGCCCATGCAGCACTTCATCTCCGGTACTCAACATCTCAACTCTGATCATTTTCTTCTCCGTCAGTGCTTATATATTCACTTTATGAATCTGATTACATAAACACAACGTTTATCTATTATCAGAATAATTAATCCCGATAAAAGTCGACCTTTCAATACACCAATAAACGTAACTATAAGTTTACACATTGCGTAACGTCGATTTGACACAAACAGGACGATCCACTACTCTGCTGCACTCAATAATTCCAATAAATTGTCATGTAGTAGAGGAAAGCGTGAAGAATCGCACTCTGGGCAGTATATTTATCGTTGCCGGCACCACCATTGGTGCAGGTATGTTGGCGATGCCATTGGCAGCAGCGGGCGTGGGTTTTGGTGTTACGCTAGTATTGCTTATTTCTCTTTGGATATTAATGTGTTACACCGCATTACTGCTGGTGGAAGTTTATCAGTATGAAGCAGCCGATACCGGGCTTGGCACGCTAGCCAAGCGCTATCTCGGCAACCGGGGCCAATGGTTGACCGGTTTCAGTATGATGTTTCTAATGTATGCCCTGACGGCTGCCTATATCAGCGGCGCCGGTGAATTACTGGCAACCAGTATCAGCCAGTGGACGCAACAATCGTTTCCGACCTCACTCGGCGTATTACTGTTTACGCTAGTCGCAGGCGGTGTGGTCTGTATCGGTACCCACTCAGTTGATTTATTCAATCGCATCTTATTTAGCGCCAAAATAATTTTTCTGATTGTGATGCTGGCACTGATGATGCCGCATATTGAAAAAACCAATCTATTGACACTACCACTGGAGCAAGGGTTAGCGCTTTCCGCAATTCCGGTGATATTCACCTCATTTGGCTTCCATGGCAGCGTGCCGAGCATCGTCAATTATATGGGCGGCAATATCCGCAAGCTGCGCTGGGTATTTATTATCGGCAGCGCCATTCCGCTGATTGCCTATATTTTCTGGCAATTAACCACGCTTGGGGCGATTTCCTCTCACACTTTTGTCGGTATATTGGCGCAACAGGCGGGCTTGAACGGCTTATTACAAGCAGTACGCGATGTCGTGGCCTCACCTCACGTTGAACTGGCAGTACACCTGTTTGCAGACCTGGCACTGGCGACTTCATTCCTTGGTGTGGCCTTAGGGTTGTTCGATTATCTGGCCGACTTATTTAAACGTCGTAATTCAGTGCGAGGCCGCTTGCAAACGGGCGTTATCACTTTCACACCTCCGCTATTGTTTGCGCTGTTTTATCCGCGTGGCTTTATTATGGCGTTGGGCTTTGCTGCAGTGGCGTTGTCAGTTTTGGCATTACTGCTGCCGGCGATGCTGGCATGGAAAGCCCGTAAGCTCCATCAGGGGCACTATCGGGTTTGGGGTGGGAAACCGGCGCTGGCTGCGGTATTTGCCTGTGGTGTGATGGTCATTGCCATTCAGGTGGGGATAGTGACCGGCGCATTACCGGCTGTCGGTTAATACCCTCCCCAACTAAAAGGGCGCATATCCTGTCAGGAATGCGCCTTTTTTTAATCAAACATTACTCATGTATTATCCAAAGTAATTGGCGTCGCAGGTAGGCAGCAAGCGAACGCATCCCGATGAGCTTACACAAGTAAGTGATTCGGGTTCGCGAGCGAAGCTAACACCCCTGTGGCTTCAAGAACGAAGGATAATCAGAATGCTACGCCAGCGCCAATATACACGCCATCCGCCACACGGTTATCCCGATGTCCGTCTTTACCTTTCATATTGATATAACGGTAACCGACGTCAACAGTTAATGGGCGGAATACATTCCAGCGCAAGCCGCCGTTGGCTTCGCTATAGGATTTCATGCCGCTGGTCAATTCTTCCGGGGCGAAATAGCCTTCACCGTACAGGGTGAACGATTTGTTGATCGGATAAGTTAACCCGCCACCAATCGCAATTGCACCACCGCTGCTACCGTCTTCCGGTGACATATAGATACCCTTGCCGCCGACCGTTGCCATCATTGGGCCAAGAGGGAGGTTGAACCCCAGCCCCAGTCCGTAGATATCACCATCGTGATCACTACGCGCCCAGTTACCATTGATAGCCAATCCGCCAGTATTGGTACCCATACCAAAGCCTAAATTAGTGTAATCGCTGCCGACTTCACCATTAAAACTTACGGCGCTGGCCGAACCCGCCACAAACAGCAGGCTGGCTGCACACGCGATTAAATGCTTTTTCATATTTTTCTCTCGTTATTCGTGATGTCACCCGCAAGCAAATTCTGGCCGACAGGTTTTTCCTTTCCGAGTTTAACCGAAATAAACCGCATGACCACACGAAAAAACCGATTAAATACCACAGTATTTCAAATGATTGTAAATAACCGCCTTATAGCCAGGCCTTATGTTAACAATGGTAACGATAAGGCGTACCTATTTGCTGAATACACCCAATAAGACTACAACTAATGTGGAGATCAAGGAATAACCCCTTGTTGTTGTTTAAATTATTATTTTGTCAATCAGGCTTTTGGCACAATGTAATACTGTAAACACCCTAAAAAGCAATCAATTCAACAGCTATACTGGAGAAAATGATGAGCAAAAAGAAAGGATTAACTACTGCTGCGGGCGCACCCGTCGTTGATAATAATAATGTCGTCACTGCGGGCCGACGTGGCCCAATGCTATTACAAGATGTGTGGTTCTTGGAAAAACTGGCCCATTTTGATCGTGAAGTGATCCCAGAACGCCGCATGCATGCTAAAGGCTCCGGTGCCTACGGTACCTTTACTGTCACCCACGATATTACCCGATATACTCGCGCAAAAATTTTCGCCGCAATAGGCAAACAAACCGAAATGTTTGTCCGCTTCTCAACGGTGGCCGGTGAGCGTGGTGCTGCCGATGCCGAACGTGATATTCGCGGCTTCGCCATGAAATATTACACCGAGGAAGGGAACTGGGATTTAGTGGGTAACGATACGCCGGTGTTCTATCTACGTGACCCACTAAAATTCCCTGACCTGAATCACGTTGTTAAACGCGACCCTCGCACTAACCTGCGTAATCCTACTTATAAGTGGGATTTCTTCTCCCAACTCCCAGAGTCTCTGCATCAGTTAACTATCGATTTCAGTGACCGTGGTCTGCCAAAATCTTATCGCCATATGCATGGGTTCGGCAGCCATACCTTCAGTTTTATCAATGCCAATAATGAGCGTTTTTGGGTGAAATTCCATTTCCGCTGCCAGCAAGGCATTGAAAATCTTATGGATGATGAAGCTGAAAAACTGGTTGGAACTGATCGGGAAAGCTCCCAACGTGATTTGTATGACGCCATTGAGCGCAAAGACTTCCCGCGCTGGAATCTACAAATTCAGGTGATGCCGGAACATGAAGCATCACAAACGCCTTACAACCCGTTTGATCTGACCAAAGTGTGGCCACACGGTGATTACCCATTGATTGATGTTGGTTTCTTCGAGCTAAACCGTAACCCGGAAAACTACTTTGCCGAAGTTGA
Source organism: Yersinia sp. FDAARGOS_228 (assembly GCF_002073315.2). Taxonomy (NCBI): domain Bacteria; kingdom Pseudomonadati; phylum Pseudomonadota; class Gammaproteobacteria; order Enterobacterales; family Yersiniaceae; genus Yersinia; species Yersinia sp. FDAARGOS_228. The sequence continues at coordinate 2,357,374 of NZ_CP020409.2, read as the reverse complement.
GCAAGCGGCATTTAATCCGGCTAACGTGGTGCCGGGGGTGAGTTTCTCACCGGACCGGATGTTACAAGGCCGGCTGTTCTCCTATGGCGACGCTGCACGCTATCGTTTAGGTGTGAACCATCATCAAATTCCAGTGAACAGTGCTAAATGCCCGTTCCATAACTACCATCGCGATGGCGCAATGCGTGTTGATGGTAACAGTGGCAATGGCGCAACTTACGAGCCAAACAGTTTTGGCCTGTTTCAGGAGCAACCTGATTTCAGCGAACCGCCATTAACACTGGAAGGCGCGGCGGATCACTGGAATCACCGTGAGGATGATGATTATTTCTCCCAGCCACGGGCGCTGTTTAACCTACTGAGTGAAGAGGAGCATCAGCGGATGTTTACCCGCATTGCGGGTGAATTATCACAAGTACCGGAAGAGATTCAGCGCCGACAGGTTGCGTTGTTTACCCAAGTTCACCCAGATTACGGTAATGGGGTTAAAAAGGCGCTGGGGTTAAATTAGTATTATTGTTGTAACCGATTAGGTGTTCGTGTTCGGGTCCGGTTGATATCAGTTCAGTGATTAACTTACCTCCGTCGCCTTAACCGCCAAGGGGGGCACAAACGCGTGTCCCCCTTGGAACCCTGCGCTTGCGCACGTATCGCCTGCCTGCTTCGCAGGTACCCTCGGCTCAAATGTGCTTTTTAAGCTCAAGACCCTAAAAACTGGGTTTTGATTTTCTCTTTTGACGTTAAGCGCAATCAGGAGTATTACCGATAAAGACGATAGCTGTTTACCTGGTGCTTTAACAACCGAACCCTGTCACCAAATCAAATCAACTTAGCCACAAAATCAATAACCGCCTGTCGGGATACCTTAATCCCCCCCTGCTTAAGCGCCGCCGGTAAGCGGTAAAAAGCAATTGGTCGCTGGAAGACCGCCAATTGTGGTATCAGCCAATCCGATAAACTCGCCTCATCCACCTCATCGGCAACATCTATCACCGCTACTGGCCGGTGACCGAATTCATCATCAACCTGCGGCACAACAAAAGCTTGCTGTATCCCCGGATACTGTAACAAAACCCGCTCAATATCCTCCGGTTGAATACCCTCACCACCACTGAAAAACAGATTATCCAGCCGCCCGATAATATGCAGCTCACCTTGCTGCCACATCCCGCGATCACGGGTATGAAACCACCCTTCACTGTCGGTTATGGGCTGCAACTTTCCCTGCTGCCAGTAACCCGCCGCCAGGCAATCTGCTTTTATCCATACTTCATCTTCAACCAGTTTCACCTCTCGCCCCGCTAGCGCTACCCCCACGCCGGGCAAGCCATCGGCTCGTTTGGCACAAACGGTTGAAGCGGCTTCGGTCAAACCATAACCACACCAGCAGCGAATGCCACGGGCTTCGGCATGTTGTGTCAGGGTGGTTGGGATGGCTGCTCCGCCCAGTAACACCTCTTTCAGTGTTAACACCGAGTCATCTGTTGCCAGTAACCGCCATAACTGAGTGGGAACTAAAGAAGCGTGGCTACATCCGGCCAGGGCATCGTGTAATGCCCCCCCCTCTTGCACCACCAAGGTGGCCCCGGCACTCAGCCAGCGCCAGACAATACCCTGCCCCGATACATGAAACAGCGGTAATGACAGCAACCAGCTATCCGCCGAGGTGAAACTCATCAGCTTTAATATGCCATCGGCACTGACCAAATGCGCCGCCAGCGAATGCACTGCGGCTTTGGGTAAACCGGAAGAGCCAGACGTTAATGTCATCGTCGCCAGACGTAAACTATCCCAGACAACCGGTGTCATAACGGCACTATCTGTATCAAGTCGCAGCGGCGTGAAGCAGAGAGACACTGCCAGCGGGGCTGCCAGGTTCAGCACAAAATCAATATCCAACTGTGGCAGGAGTTGTGCCAGCAACGCATCAGGTAGCTGTGGATTGAGCGGCAAAACGCGCGCGCCACACTGCAATGCCGCCAGATAGGCCATCAACAATGTGTGACTGTTCTTACCGCGCAGTACCACACCACTACCGGGGGCGACACCTTGCTGTTGAAACCCCGCTGCCAGGCTATCGATATCAGCCGCTAATTGTTGCCAACTGATCAGTTGTGACCCCGAGCGTATGGCGATCGCCTGAGGTCGCAGATTGGCCCAGTATTTCCAAGGAGAAGAGTAAGTCCAGGGAGAAGAATATTGCCAGGGCCAATCATTCAACTGTGCCATAGCACGTCCAACTGTTCGGTTGTCACCATAGGCAAGGTACTCTCCGGCCACGGACGGACTAACTGCGCCTGCATCAGGCTCAGCGTATCCAACCCCGGCACGGTATCCGGTGTCAGCCAATCAGCCAGCCGGGCCAGTTGGGTTAAGCCAAGACTGGATTCAATGCTGGAACTGATTACCGCTACCAACCCCGCCTGATGCGCTTGCTGCACCAGTTGCTGACAGCGGCTGATGCTGCCCACCAGCGTCGGTTTGATAACAATCGCCACCACACCAGGTTCGGCTTCAACCTTAAAATCAGCCTCGCGTACACTCTCATCCCAAGCGATAGCAATCCCCGTGTCACGGGCAAACTCACGGGATTCGGCGCGGGTTTTACACGGTTCTTCCAAAAATGCAATGCGTGTGCGCAGTTCAGGATTGACATATTTCGCAAACCCATCAGCTTTCGCCCGCGTCCAACTACGATTGGCATCCAGCCGTAGCGTTAAGTCCGGCAAAGCCTCCAGCAGCACATTAACAATCATGCCGTCACGCACCGCTTCATACAGCCCAACTTTCACCTTGGCGACCTTTTCCCCAGGGAGCGCCTGTAGCACGGCAAATAGTTCATCGGGATCACCGGTGCACAATGGTGCTTTGCGGTAATTTGCCGCTAATGGCAGCGTTTGATTCAGCTCCGCCAGCGCACAACTGAGGCCAAAAGCGACTGATGGCAAAGCATCAAGTTCAGGTTCTGCCCCATTCACCCAGTTTTGCAGCCAATGTTGCGCCACAAGCTGTGCTTCAGGCAGCGTTTCCTGACTGAACTCCGGCAAGGGGGCAATTTCCCCCCAACCAATCTGTTCGCCCTGCTGCAATTTAACCAGTAGCCCATCGCGGCTTTTCAGCCGCTGGTGGCGCAGTATCACTCCCGCTTCCATCGGAAGGCTATAGTGGTATAGCGTGGCCGCGCGCATTACGGATTACGCTTGAATTTGCTGAAGTCCGGCTGGCGTTTCTCATTAAATGCGTTACGCCCTTCCTGACCTTCGTCGGTCATATAGAACAACATTGTGGCGTTACCCGCCAACTCTTGCAGACCCGCCTGACCGTCACAATCAGCATTCAGGGCGGCTTTCAGGCAGCGCAGCGCCATTGGGCTGTTTTGCAGCATTTCACGACACCAACGCACAGTTTCACGTTCCAGTTCAGCGATAGGTACCACGGTATTCACCAGCCCCATATCCAAGGCTTGTTTAGCATCATATTGGCGGCACAGGAACCAGATTTCGCGCGCTTTTTTCTGGCCGACAATGCGCGCCATATAGGCTGCACCCCAACCGCCGTCGAATGAACCGACTTTTGGCCCGGTCTGGCCGAAAATAGCATTATCGGCGGCGACGGTTAAGTCACACATCATGTGTAATACATGACCACCACCAATAGAATAACCTGCGACCATTGCCACGACCGGTTTCGGGCAGGTACGGATCTGGCGCTGGAAATCCAACACGTTCAGATGATGGACGCCACTGGTATCTTTATAGCCGCCGTAGTCGCCACGGACTTTCTGATCACCACCGGAGCAGAACGCTTTGTCACCTTCACCGGTCAAAATGATCACGCCGATATTGTCGTCATAGCGGGCATCAGCCAGCGCCTGAATCATCTCTTTAACCGTTAGCGGGCGGAATGCGTTACGCACATGGGGGCGGTTGATGGTTATCTTGGCGATACCATCGCTGGATTTGTGATAACGAATATCTTCAAATCCAGTAGAGCAATCCTGCCAGTCGATAGCGGCGTACAGTTGTTCTTCGCTCGGATAAAGCATAGTAAGCATTCCTTTAACGGGGGAGTGACAAAAATGAAGACTGTGATAAAAATGAAAGCACCTGCGCGGCAAAAGCACCGGGATTCGCCCGATGGGCATTGTGTCCGGCACGCGCCAGTGTGCGTAATGGCAGCGAGAATTGAACAGCCAATTGCTGGAATTTATGGTCGCGATCGCCACACAGATAAGTGTAAGGGACAGTAAGCCGTTGCAACGCCGGTAGCAGCCAGGGTTGATGGCCGAGTGACGTTGCTTCGAGCATATCAGCAACCGCCGGGCCATGATTATCCGCCCGCAGTAACACCAGTTTCTCGCGCTGTTGTGTGTCTAAATCAGCAAATACATCCTGTTGATACCAGTCGGCCAGCACCTGAGGCAACGGCTCTTGGCGAAAACGCTGCCCCCACAGGCGGTCATGCTGCAACCGTTTTTCACGCAATTCAGCGCTTTCCAGCCCAAGGTTACCCCCTTCGACCAATAAGCCCTGCAAGCCATGATGACTACCATAGCAGGCGTGATACATCGCAATTCGCCCCCCTAAAGAGTAGCCTGCCAGCCAATATTCGCGAATACCGTTAGCCTGTAACGTTTGTACTAACTGACGGCTGATATCCGCAAAACCACGGGTAGTCTGGGCGACCGATTTACCGTGCCCAGGCAGGTCTATCAGCAGTGAGGGATAATCGCCACATAACTCAGCAACCGGCAGCCAATCCAGACCGCTGCCTAACAAACCATGTAACCACACCAACCATGGCCCACAATGATGCCGGGCGGGAGACTCCGGGTGAGGATCGAGTTTACGGCAAGCCAGCGTCATAATTGCGCCACCTGTTGCACCAGTTGTTGCAGTGTTTCTGCCCCCTGACTTGGCGGCACCACGATTTCAATCAGTGTAACGCCACCCTGTAACCAGCATTGCTCTACTTGGTGCTGAAGCTGGAGCCAGCTATCTGGCCGGGCATAATGCAGACTGAACATCGCCGCAGCATGTTCAAAACTCACATCTTGCGGCATGCAGTAAAAGCGCTGTCGATCGGCTTCTGGGGTGGGTAACAGCGAGAAAATCTGCCCGCCATTATTGTTCACCACCAGCAACACCGTAGGTGCCGAGCTTTGGCGCAACAACGCCAGAGCATTAAGATCATATAAGGCCGATAAATCACCCACGATAACCAACGTGGGTTTAGCCGTTGCGCGCTGAACACCGGCTGCTGTTGACAATAAACCATCGATGCCACTGGCCCCACGGTTACTGTAAACCGGATAACCAACAGGCAGTTGGCCCAATGCATCAATCAAGCGCACAATTAAACTGTTACCGACAAACAACTGACCATTATCCGGTAATAATTCTGCCAGTTGATGCGCGACTGCGGCTTCGCTAAATTGCTCATTCAAGGCTTCAGCCACATGGGCTTGAGCATTCTCCGAGCAGATGGTCAGTTCCCCGGCCCACGGCGTGCGGCGCTGTGCTGGATGTTCCTCCAGCCATACATTCACCGGTGAAATGATTCTGCGGCCACGATGATTTGCCGGGTCGAGGCGACCGGGCAAGTTATCGACCAACCAGTACTCTTGCGGTTGGCACCCAGCCTGCCATTGCAACAGCCGTTTACCGGTCAGGCTGCTACCAAATTGCAGCACAATCTGTGCCTGCGAGAGAATAGTTTTAGCGGTGGGATGCCCGAGCCATAAGTCAGCGCAAGGTAGCGGCTGACCGGTTTGTGACAACACATCACCTATCAGCGGCCAACCGAGCAAATCAGCCCATTCAGCCAGTAGCTGCCCCTCTTGTGCCGTCATGCGCCCGGCAATCACCACTCCACGCTTTTGTCGCCAGAAAAACCAGTCCGCTTGCTGGCCTTGTGGCACAGATAAGGATTGACGCAGCCACGGATGGCACTCCTGCCACCAGTCGCCTAAGGTGGCAGACCATTCGGCATAGGCGTGCTCATCACCGCCATACAAAGGTTCGGCAAACGGGCAGTTAATGTGCAAGCCACCCTGCTGTAATTGCGCCATCGCATTATCGAGTGTGGAAACCAGCCAACTGGCAGAAATATCGGGTGTCGGACGCGGCAGATTGAGGCTTAGTGTAGGGTGGCTGGCAAACAGCCCTTGTTGACGAATAGCCTGATTGGCACCGCAATCAATCAATTCTGGTGGACGATCAGCGGTCAATAACACCAGCCGCTCACCGGTCAGCCCGGCTTCAATCAAAGCAGGATAGAGATTGGCGGCGGCAGTACCGGAAGTGACAATGACGGCCACTGGCTCGGTGGAGGCTTTCGCCAAGCCTAATGCCAAATGGCCCAGACCGCGTTCATCAAAATGGGTATGACAAACCAGCGAGGGATGCGCCGCCGCCGCCAGTGTTAACGGAGTCGAGCGGGATCCGGGAGCAATACAGATATGACGCACACCGTGGCGGGTCAAGGCTTCCAGTAACAACGCCGCCCAGCGACGGTTAAAAACACTTGTCGACATGGTTCGCTCAATAGTCAATTAACAGACACTGCGACCGCGATAATCAACATGAGGATAGTGCTTCATCCTGTTAAAAAAGCCCGGAGTGACTGATTAATGGTTATAAGTAAGGAAAGTGATCACAGTTTACACCTGCCGCTCAGGTGTCACAATCCGCCCACATAACGAGTGCGGTTAATTACGGCATTTTATTATCCTATTACTGACTTCCCAGCAAAGTGCGTAATCCGGCCGATTTGTTGTTAATTTCTTGCCATTCCTGTTCCGGGTCAGAGCCTGCCACAATACCGGCTCCGGCATACAGATGGACCTGTTGATCTTCAACCCAAGCGGAGCGCAGGGCGACACTAAATTCAGTCTGTTTTGCCGAAAGATAACCGGCAGAACCGGCATACCAGCCTCTGGGAAAAGGTTCGTACCGTGCAATAAACTGCCGCGCCACATTGCGGGGCAGACCGGCAACAGCCGCTGTCGGTTGCAAACGCTGCAAACAATCAGTATCGCTGGCGCGGGTAAGTTGGGCATGAATGCAGCGGCGCAAGTGCTGCACTTTACGCAAGCGGATGATTTCCGGTGGCATCACATCCACTGCGGCCACCCCGCCCTGTAATCGCTGGCAGATATCATCGACTACCAATAAATTTTCGCGCTGATTCTTTTCATCATGCATCAGCCAATCGGCCAGTTCCGCCGCCTGCTGGGGGCTGTCTGCACTGGATACCGTTCCGGCCAACGCCTCGGTCTCTAAATGCAATTGCTGGCGTAGATACAGGCGCTCTGGGCTGGAGCCGAGGAATGAACGTCGTGCATCAAAACGCAGCATAAAGTGGAAACAGTGGTGATTAACCTGCCGGCTGGCAGCCATAAATGCCGCGCAGGAGAGAGGCTTATCCAGCGTCAGTTGGGTGGCGCGTGCCAGTACCACTTTTTCCATCTTCTGTTGCGCTATCTCATCCAACGCGTGCTGAATCAGGTGGCTCCACTGCGGATATTCCGGCATATGCTGGGCATGTTGTACCTGAGCATCAAGTGCAGGCAACGATTTGGCGGCCACCAGTTGGTCAATAAAGGTAATTGCGAGCAGAGCATCTTGCTGTAGGGAGAAGTCACTGGCCAGATTGAGTGTTAAATAGGTTTGCTCGCCCCGACGTAATATTTCAATGCGGGGCAAAAACAGGAAACTGGCCTGCACCTGTGGCGCGCCATCAGCAGCGTGTTGGTTAACGATCACCGGTTCAAAGGCATTCAAGCCCCAAATACGTAATCCGCTCGCATCCCGATGCTGCTGAATAAAATGATCAGCCGCTTGCATATCATTGAAGAGCCGTGTTTGACCGCATGCTGCGGCCTCTTCATGGCCTTCGCGATGGAGCCAGTAAAATTGAGGGAAATGACATTGGGCGGCCAGCCACTCTAATAATTGGCTACCGATACGCCCCGATACGGGCACGATAATTTGCCGGATACCTGCCTGGTCAGGGAAACCGGCACGTAATTTCTGCCGCAATTCACCCAGCAAACCAGAAAGTTGTTTCACGACCACCTCGGCAAATCAACAGAAAGAGTGGGATTATACGGGCCGTGAATAATAAGAAAAGTCAGATTCAAAAGTTATTGTTAGTTATCACACTAATATTTGATATTGATGGTTTTATGTACTCAATAAGTGTTATCTGGCACCCAGCACGGTGCAATTGAAGAGTAAAGGGGCCGCAGCCCCTGATTATGGTTTCAGTGATCAGCCGCCAATCATTCAGCGACGAGCGATCAATAACCCCACGATCAAACCCGCAGTTGCCCCTATCCCCACGCTGCACCAGGGTTTTTCACGCACATAATCATTAGTGCAACATGCCAGTGCTTTCGCCCGTTTGATGTAGCATTCACTGCGGCCATTCAAACGGTTCTGAACCTCCTTTAGTGCTTTTTCCGCCCGTGCTTTAATCTCTTGATAGCTTTCATCAGCCGCATCGCCCGAGGCGCGCAACACTTCTTCCAGCGTATCAGTCAGCATAGTCAGATCGTCATCCAGCGAGGTTTGCTGTTCTTTATCTCGGTTCATATGCGTTCTCCATGAGTGAAAAAAGGGCATCTCATAAGAATAGCCGAAAATAGCCGGTGCAATATTGATTCAAGGCGGAAATGGAGTTTTCAGGATTAATCCGTATGGTAAATAATATGAGGGGAAAAGGGTTACTGACGCCCCTTCCCCGGTTTTATGACTAAAAACGGATACAACAAGCCCCTTGCTCAGCACCGGAAAGTTGTTCGCGCAATGCACCAAACAATTCACGGCCACTGCCTACGTGGAAGGCCGCGATATCTGGCAAGTCGGTATGGCGGGCAGCCAGTTCAGCCGCATCCACCAGCAGTGAAAGCTCGCCGGTGACACCATCAACACGCACCCGATCGCCATTACGGATTTTCGCCAGCAAACCGCCACAATACGCTTCGGGTGTCACATGGATGGCTGAGGGCACTTTGCCTGACGCGCCGGACAAGCGGCCATCGGTGACCAGTGCCACTTTAAAGCCACGGTCCAGTAACACACCTAATGGTGGCATCAGTTTATGCAATTCTGGCATCCCAATAGCTCGCGGCCCCTGATAACGCACCACCACTACGCAATCGCGGTCCAGTGCGCCAGATTCAAACGCGGGGCCGACATCGTGCTGGCTTTCAAACACCACTGCGGGGCCTTCAATAATCTGATGATCACTTGGCACCGCGGAGGTTTTCATCACTGCCCGCCCCAAGTTGCCACTTAAGACTTTGGTGCCACCGTGTGGTGAGAAAGGCATCGCCATACTGGCGATAACAGTATCATCCAGCGATTGCTGCGCCCCGTCACGCCAACATAATTGCCCCTGTTCCAGATAAGGCTCTTGGGTATAGCGCTGCAAGCCAAATCCGGCCACGGTATGGACATCTTCATGGAGCAAACCGCCCTGCAACAGCTCTTTTACCAACAGCGCTACGCCACCGGCCGCCTGAAAGTAATTGATATCTGCCGGGCCATTAGGATAAATGCGACATAACTGTGGTATCACTTCCGATAATTCAGAAAAATCATCCCAATCGATGATGATCCCCGCCGCACGCGCCATCGCCACTAAATGCATGGTGTGATTAGTCGAGCCGCCAGTCGCCAGTAGTGCCACAATACCGTTAACCACCACCTTTTCATCCACCAACTGACCAATGGGTAAATAGTTACCGCTGGTTTCTGTCAGGCGGGTGATCTGGCGGGCGGCGGCGGCGGTGAGCGCATCACGTAGCGGCGTATTAGGCTGGATAAAGGAGGAACCGGGCAAATGTAACCCCATCACCTCCATCACCATCTGGTTGGAGTTGGCGGTGCCATAAAAAGTACAGGTACCGGCACTGTGGTAGGAGGCAGCCTCTGCGTCCAACAAAGCCTGTCTATCGACTTTGCCCTCCGCAAACAACTGGCGCACCCGCACTTTTTCTTTATTAGACAGGCCGCTCGCCATCGGCCCGGCAGGAACAAAAACCGCTGGCAAATGACCGAATGACAACGCCGCCATCAACAAACCGGGCACAATTTTGTCGCACACGCCAAGATAGAGTGCACCATCAAACATATTGTGTGACAAGCCAATTGCCGCAGACATCGCAATTACATCGCGGCTCATCAGCGACAGTTCCATACCATCCTGGCCTTGCGTCACCCCGTCACACATCGCCGGAACGCCTCCCGCCACCTGCCCGACCGCCCCCACTGCATGCAAGGCATCTTTCAGTTGTTGCGGATAATATTCATACGGCTGATGTGCCGATAGCATGTCGTTATAGGAGGTAATAATCGCGATATCGCTGCGTACCATGTTCTTTAGCGCAATTTTGTCGTCTGGCTGGCAGGCCGCAAAACCGTGCGCCAAATTGCCACAGGCCAGTTGCGAACGGCGCACTGTATTTTCTTTGGCCGCGCTGATACGTTGCAAATAAGCAGTACGGGTAGCTTCGGATCGCGCAGTAATACGTTGCGTGACTCGGATGAGGGTCGCGTTCATCGCCATTCCTTATTCACTCAAGGGTGCTAAAATTTCAATGCTGCCCAATGGCAGGCCGATAAAATCTGCCAATACCTGTAACAACAGATTGTGATCGTCCAGATGGGGTGCGCCGGACACATTCACACTACCAATCACACCAGCTTGTTGAACCTGTAACGGAAAGCCACCGCCCAAGGCGGCATAATCCCGCAAACTAACACCGTAGCGTGCTTCCAGTGTGGTTTGACGCTGTTGTAACATCAAACCAGCGGCATAAGAGCTGGTATTAAGTAGCTCCACCACATTGCGCTTACGCCGCAACCAGTCATGATTTTCAGCGCTAGTCCCCAGCATGGCATAACTAAACAGCGTCTGGCGATTTACCGTGATATCGATAGCCAGAGCCACGCCTTGCCGCTCAGCCTGACACTTTATTTTCTCACCCAGCCGCCAGGCCGTTTCATGATTGAAATGAGGTAATTGCAGTAGTTGTTGATGCTGCTGACAGCGGGCTAATTGCTGTTGTAGATTCATGAAATTCTCCGGTGATAAATAGCGGGGCATAATGGTTACCAACCGATACCCCGCTACAGCTTAAGCGCGTTTAGCTTTAGCCAAACCTTTGTCAGCGATACCCTTCCCCGCCGCACTAACCTCAACATCACACTCTTTCGGCAGAGTTAAGGTTATCAATCCGGCAATAATCAGGGAGCCGGCCAGCATGCAAACTGCCGCGCTCTGCCCATAGAAGAAAATCATTACGCCCACCAGATACGGGCCACAGAAACCGCCCAGATTGCCTAAGCCATTGATCACTCCGCGTGCGCCACCCGCCACTTCCGGCACCGCGATACGACCCGGAATTGACCAAAATGGGCTGGTTGCGGCTTTGAGGAAGAAACCGCACACCACCAGTGCCAAGTAAGATACCAGTACGTTGTGGCGGAAAATCACCGACGTCACCAGGCCGGCGGCGAAGCAGAACAGGGAAACCATAATCAGCAGCCGGCGTTTACCCGTTCTGTCCGACAAGGCAGAAATGAGGTAGATACCGGCAGTGGTGGCAATAAAGGGTAAAATCGCCAGAATACCGACTGAAGCCATATTACCGCCGGTTAGGTTTTTCAAGATGGTCGGCAGCCATAAGGTATAACCATAATCGCCGGTCTGATAAAAGAAGTTCAGTGCGACCAGTTTCATCAACCCTTTATTCAGGAATACCGCCTTTAATGGCGCATTGGTCACCGGAGCATCGAGCATCCGCTCTGCCCTTTCTCGCGCCAACTCAGTCACCAGATAATCACGCTCCCTTGCCGACAACCATTTAGCTTCCTCTGGTCGGTCACTGATAACAAACCACCACATCACCAGCACCACGGCTGACAGTGAACCTTCGAGGAAGAACAGCCAACGCCAGTCCAGAGCATTAATAATGAAACCCGATAGCGGCGCGGTGAACATGCCGCCAATTGGGGCAAACATCATGACAAAAGCATTGGCCCGGCCGATTTCGCGTTCCGGGAACCAGTTACTGACCATGGTCAACACCACTGGCAACATGCCGCCCTCTGACACCCCAAGCACAAAGCGCAGGAATAGCAGTTGATAATGGTTAGTGACAAAACCGGTCAGAATCGAGACAACTGCCCAAACACAAAGAGAGTAAGCAATAAATTTTCTGCCACTACCATGAACCGCAATACGGCCACCCGGTACTTGTAGAAATAAATAACCAATAAAGAAAATACCACCCGCTAAACCAGCCATTTGACTGGTAATAGCCAGATCACTTTCCATACCACCGGGTAATGCAAAGCTAATATTTACCCGGTCCATAAAAGAAATAATACACGCAATCATTATTGGAACAATAACGCGAAACCAACGGGCATTAGGGATCTTACTGTCCATATAAACACGCCTCATGATAATAGCAGAGTATTACCCGCACCATGAATAATGGTGTAGGGAATGCCGCAAGCAAATAAACAGAAGTTTATTCTCTGGTGTTAATTAGAATTCACTGACTATTTTCAATATTTAATTAAAAATAATTATCTATTATTTATAGGTGATCGCCGTAGGGGCTTTTTCACCAGAAAAATGGGCTAATATATTTGAGAAGACAATATCGCTCATTTGAATTCGGGTTTCAGTCGTTGCACTGGCAATGTGTGGCAGCAAGACCACGTTGTCCATTTCAATTAAGGCTTGTGGCACATTAGGTTCATCGGCAAAAACATCTAAACCCGCACCACCAATATTCTGCTGCTGCAATGCAAGGATTAAATCATCCTGATTCACCATACTGCCACGGGCAATATTGATCAAAATGGCATGATTAGGCATCGCAGCAAAAATGGTTTTATTAACCAAACCGGCACTGTCTTTCCCTCCCGATATTGCGACTACCAGAATATCGCTTTGGCTGGCAAGACTCATAAGGTCAGGCACATATTGGTAGGGTAGCGTTTCGTTGTGCACCTTGTCGGTATAGGCAATTTGCATATCAAAACCCGCCGCCCGGCGAGCAATAGCTTGACCAATCTGCCCCATACCAAAAACCCCCAAACGCTTGCCGGTAACCTTAGATGATAATGGCAGAGTGCTGTGCGGCCACTGCCCGGCACGCAGGAATTTATCGGCCAAACATAGGCGGCGAGACGTGGCAATGATTAGCCCCAGCGCGGTATCAGCAACATCGTCAGTCAGTACACCGGGGGTGGTAGTAACAATAATATTGCGCTCGTGGGTGGTTGCTAAATCCACTGCATCGGTACCGACGCCAAAGATTGAGATTATCTGCACTTCAGGCAGCAGTGCCAACACCTCGTTGCTAACACCAATATCACCACGGGTCACGATGCCTTTAATATTCTGGCCCTGTTTTGCAAAGAACTCAGCATGATCAGTAACCTGGAAGAGTTTATGCACAGTAAAGGTTTGCTCCAACTTATCAGTTAAGTAGTCCATTACCGGAGCGATGATTAATACGGCTTGTTTGCTGTTTTTCATTACGGATACCTGGTCATGTCAATAAATTATAAAAAACCAGAATGGCGACAGGTAATCATCGGATGATTTAGCCATTCAGCGAATGTCGTTATAAGACCCGTTTTCAATGTTTTATTTTGTGATTCAGGTCACTGTAAATCATGTTAAGAAAACATGTTACCGGTAACGTGATCGACCTATCATTGCCAGAGCTGAATTGTTTCAGCCAGACAAATGCCGGTTAAGAACTTATAAAATTAACTACGTAAAATGTTATCGGTTGGTGTTATTTGTTATTGACGGACGGGGGATAATTTAGCGGCCATTGACCAAAGTGATTCGCAGCCATCATCCAGAGCCATGGCTGCTAGCTAGGGTAAGAAGATCAGATAGTCCCACCGAGTGAAATGCGGTAATGCAGGTCAACCTGTTCAATTGTAGGGATTTTCTTTATTTTCTTAATCAGAATTTCCGCTGCAACTTTACCCATTTCAAACCGTGGGGTGGTAACACTGGCCAGCACCGGGGTGGTGGCCTGACCGATATCTAAGCCATGGAAACCCGAAATTGCCATTTCAGCCGGTATCGCCATGCCTATTTTCAGGCATTCTTGTAACACGCCGACGGCCATATCATCATTAGTACAGAAAATAGCATCAACCTGCGGATACATTTGTCGTGCCAGCGCCAACATCCCAGCCCCGATCGAGACAGAAGAGACTTTATTAGGAGTGATATGCAATGGCGTAAAGCCTGCATCCACCATCGCCTGGCTATATCCCTGATAACGCTTGCGATCTCGCACATCAGACATCGAGCCGAAATAGACAATATTCTGCTTACCACTGGCCAGTAACGTATTGGTCATATCGTAGGCGGCCTGATAATTATTAAAACCAACGGTAATACGGTTGAACTGTGGTTCTAAATCCATCACTTGCGCAACCGGAATTTCGGCTGCATTCAAATACTTATCAGCACGTAAGGTATGTTCTGAGTCGGTGAGTATCAGACCGGAAATCTGACAGGACAACAGATTAACAATCTGCTCCTCCTCACGTTCTTTATCGTAGTTATAGTTAACCACTAGCGTTTGATAACCGCTGGCAGCGGTTACCGATTCAATACCCGCCAGTAAGTCAGAGAAAATCTGGTTATTAAAGGAAGGAATCAAGATACCAATACGCGGGATCTTTTGATTAAGACCATTTTCCCCTTCAGAATCAGGTGCGTAGTTAACCTCAGCCATCACTTGAGCAATACGCTCGGCCGTCTCTGGAGCCACTTTTTCCGGCGTGCGTAAGTAGCGGCTGACTGTCATTTTGGTCACGCCCGCAAGTAACGCGATATCCTGTAACGTAACACGCTGGTTTTTCATGGCAAATACCTGGAACAAGAGTGCGCAATGGGTAAGGTGATTATGCACTGTTAGCTTGTGTAATGAAAAGCATGTTACCGCTTTAAAATACAATAACAGCCAGGTGGCATATTATTAATCTAATTTATTATCAATAGGTTAATCTGAAACCCTACAATAAAACAGCTAAAACCCCAGCTAGCGACGGTATTTTCCCTTCATCAAGGGGATATCGCTCACGTATGTGGTAACAGCTTGTTGTAACATGATTTAAAGTGATCTTCATCACAGTTTACCCAAGCGGAAAACGGTTTGATATGCACATGTTTTCACACCGCCATTATTCAATAATATTTATTTTATAATGTCGCTTAATAAGCGCCATTTCTATCAGGAATTATTATGAAGAATCTATTTTCGTTAGAAAACCGTAAAGTATTAATTACCGGTTCAGCACAAGGTATCGGATTTTTATTAGCAAAAGGTTTGGCTGAATTTGGTGCGGAAATAATTATTAATGATATTACCGCAGATCGGGCGGAAAAAACCGTGGCGGAATTACGTGCTAGCGGTTTTATTGCACATGCCGCCGCCTTTAATGTGACCAACCACGATGCAGTTAATGAAGCCATTGAACAAATAGAAAGTAGCATCGGTGCTATCGATATTTTAATTAATAATGCTGGCATTCAACGCCGCCATGCTTTTACTGAATTTCCAGAAAAAGATTGGGATGACGTCATTGCTGTTAACCAGAAATCAGTATTTTTAGTTTCACAGGCCGTATCCCGCTATATGGTTAAACGTCAGCGTGGCAAAATTATCAATATCTGCTCGATGCAAAGTGAATTAGGCCGCGACACAATTACCCCCTATGCCGCCTCTAAAGGTGCGGTAAAAATGCTAACTCGCGGTATGTGCGTTGAGCTGGCTCGCTATAATATCCAGGTCAATGGTATCGCACCTGGCTATTTCAAAACAGATATGACAAAAGCGCTGGTAGATGATAAAGCCTTTACTGATTGGTTATGTAAACGGACACCGGCTGCTCGCTGGGGAGACCCGGAAGAGTTGATTGGTGCTGCGGTTTATCTCTCCTCCAAAGCGTCAGACTTTGTTAATGGTCATCTGTTGTTTGTTGATGGTGGAATGTTAGTTGCCGTTTAACCGTCGCTTGAAACTGTTGGGGGTTAGCGACCTTCGTTATTCGCCCCATCAATGACGTTGGTTAATGCTTCAATTAACCGGGAACAGAGGAACATTATGTCTGGTAAATGCATTATTGTTATGGGTGTATCCGGCACGGGTAAATCCTGTGTTGGTCAGGCACTGGCACAGGCACTTAACGCCAAGTTTATTGATGGTGACGACCTGCATCCGCGTGCCAATATCCAAAAGATGGCCTCAGGTCAGCCGCTTAATGATAGCGACCGCGCTCCGTGGCTTGAACGGCTAAGTGACGTGGCCTATAGCCTGCAACAGAAAAATGAAGTTGGTTTTTTAGTCTGTTCGGCGCTGAAAAAGCAGTATCGCGATCGTTTGCGGGCCGGTAATCAAGGGATACGTTTTCTGTGGTTGAGCGGTGATTACGATTTGGTGCTACACAGAATGCAGCAGCGCGCTGGGCATTTTATGCCTGAAAGCCTGTTGCAAAGCCAATTTGCAACCCTGGAAATACCCGATAGCAGTGAACCGGATGTTATTCAGATAGATATTTCGCCCGACGTCGCCGGTGTGGTTAAGCACTGTATTGTCGCGCTGGCACATGAAAATAGCGTGAGTCATTGTGCATAAACGTGCGGGCCACATAATCATATAGGAAGAGTTATGATACTTGATGAACTGAAAAGCGCAGCGAATAACCCGATCTATCCAGATGTTATCCGCCGAGCACTAACGGCTATCTGTAAAATGGATTTGGTTAACCTGCCAGCGGGCGAGCAAGAAATTGAAGGGCGTGAGATTTACTTAAATCATATTATCGCCACGACCAAGCCATTATATGAACAAGCCCCTGAATTACACCGTTACTATATTGATATTCATATTCTGCTGGAAGGCAGCGAGGTGATTGGCGCTTCACCATCAGCTCAGGGCCAGCGCCCAACGATGGATTTTGATAGCGAGCGGGATTACGGTTTGTTTGAAGGTATTACCACAGAAACGTTGTTAACACTGGCACCGGGTGATATTGCCCTGCTGTTCCCCGGCGAGTTGCATCGCCCGATGGGGACATTAGGTGACGTTGCACCGATTCGTAAGATCGTGGTTAAAGTGGCTAATCATCTTATCTGATTCGGTATTATTTTGGTTGATAGAGGCCGGATCAGGTTTCGGGGGATATTGGCTAGTGAAACAATTCGGTTGTCATAACTTCACGGCTCACTTTACCTCCATTGGCTCAACCGCCAAAGGGGTTACAAGCGCGTAACCCCCTTGGAACCCCTGCGCTAGCGCACGTATCGCTTGCCCACTTCGCGGGTTCCCTCACTCATCATTTCGCTGGCGGGACGGCTTTACGCGGGTCCCTCCGCGTGATGCCTAAATCCGCCGTCCATGGCGGATTTCCCTTGCTACACTCTTCACTCGGCAGCTCAAATGTGCTTTTAAACTTCAAAACCTAAAAACCTAAAAACAATGGTTTTGATTTTGACGTTGAGCGCAATTAGGAATATTACCGACAAAGACGATGGCCCGAGTGAGCCGCCATGGACGGCGGCGAAAAGCGCGCTTGAGCAGGAGCGAATCGCGCTGGCTCGATAAGGCCAACGACTGCCGGAGGGCACTGCGAATAGCAGTAATATTTCGCGCAAGCCGCAGGTGCAGGAGGGCCGGCTTGCCCTCCTGCTCGGTTGAGGCGACAGAGGTAAGGTGATAACTGAACGACTATCAACCGAAACCTGATCCGGTATCTATCAACCGAACCGATAATCTGAACGAATATCCCTCGAAACCTGATCCGCTCTGCGGTTCACATGCCCGAAGCTAAGTCAGCCGTAAAGTTATATCAACCGAACCGGATCACCTAATCAATATCAACCGGCGCTCCTAAGGAACGCCTCCCTTGACTCCTCCGCGCTGCCAACCACAACCCGCTGTTCTTCATAGCGTAGCCAAATACCACCCCGACTAACAATGAAGCAACCACCAACTTCCAATTACCATTACCGGCAAAAGTAGCGCAAGCGCCGATAAAAGTACCCGGAACAAATGATAACCACTGCTGGCAGGCCTGGATGCACATCAAAAACGCCACAAGCCCTGTCAAAACATACCCAAGGATCGTCCATTCAGGTTGTAAGGCACTGCCCTGGATAATCATCATCGCCCAGAACACCCCGCTCAGGCAGGTTAGCAGCGTAATCAGTAATCCTTTTAAACCACCTTGTGGGCAAGCGAAATAGGCGGTACAGCCAAGGAAACCAGCCCAACTGATTAGCCCTAAACTGACCGCAACCCAGCCCCAGATACCCGAGAGAATGCCAGTGGTAATGGCAATCATCAGAATAATGTTCATCAGTGTTACCTGCGCGAAAGTATCAAACCAATATCGATTGAGTGAAAGCCGAGCAGTTTACCTGAGTTGATGAGCAATATTCCGTATTTTTGTCACAAAAATATAAATTTTATTGTTATCATTACATTTATTATGTGATTAAAGTCACATAATAAACACTATGCATAATTTGGAAGCGCGATACACGCGCGTTTATTAAAAATTTGCTTATCACCACTTGCTGTCAATTCGCTAAAAAAACCCTTTTCATTAGCATATGGTACTATTTGTGTTTGGAAATTAAAAATATTGAAAAGCAGTCTATTAGTGAGTACCTCAGGGTCGCAATCTAAAAAAGACGCTCCGTTTTTTATAGATTGATAGTACTGAATGACTCTTTCTGAGATAACCGCATTAATATCAGGCTGCCCATGATTATCTTTAATACAAAACTTCAGCGCTTTAGTTAGCGGGTTTCTATTTACCCAATTATCAATATTGATATCATCTTTTTTTAAGTCAGATGCTGTACCAATGAAATGATTAATGATGACTTCATTGAGCAATTCGCCAGCTTTAATATGAATTTCACTGCCTTCGGCTATTTTTTTATGCAATAAATTCAAAGATTTAATTACAACAATATTAACTTTATCGATTAAGGTAACATAAGGGTTTCTCATATATATATCATTTTTATTTGTAATTAAATATGCATTTTCTATCATCGCCATATTTAATTCTTCATCTCCCTTCGCCCTATCAAGCAAGAAGTTGATTGTTTCTTTATCTTTAAAAAAGCCGGCAGATGGAACTATTTCATCTGATAGCGATAAAAAATCATCAGAGTCATATTTTGTATAAGAGTTATTATCATTAATTGATGGAAGCGAAGGTATACAGTACAACATAAATATCCTTAAGAATAGAGTGAAATAATCACTGATAAAGATATCTCAAAAAAATGTGTTCACCGCTCCATGTTTTACCCCACCCCCACCTTAAATAACATTAATTTCAGCACAGGGTAAAAAAACAAAACCCCCTGCGCGTTTCGGCTAACAGGGGGTTTGGGAACAGGCTTAACAATCAATTACATCAGTGGCTGAGCCATCTGAACCAGCGAGATCAACGGCTGCGGGTAAATACCCAGGAACAGCACCAAAATCGCAGAAATCAGCACGACCACACCGCCAGCAGTTAATGCCCAGTTGTTTGGCGTGTCACGCACCAATGTTTCCGGCGCGCTAAGGTACAGGCTGACAGTCACACGCAGGTAATAGTACAACCCAATGGCACTGCCTAAGACCACCGCCCCCGTCAACCACCACAGGTTGGCGCTGACACCCATTGCGACCACAAAGAACTTACCAATAAAGCCCAACGTCATTGGGATACCGGCCAGTGATAGCATCATTACGGTCATCACCGCAGACAGAATCGGTTTATGCCAGAACAGACCACGGTAAGAGAACAGCGATTCGGCATCCGGGCCTTTATACGGGCTGGACATCAAACTAACCACACCGAACGCACCCAAGCTGCTGAACAGGTAACCGGCCAGATAAACACCGACGGTTTCCAGTGCCAACTGATGGGTCTGCACCGCCACCAGCGCAATCAGCAAGTAGCCAAGGTGCGCGATAGAAGAGTAACCCAGCAGACGCTTGATGTTGGTCTGGCTGATAGCCATTAAGTTCCCGAACAGTATTGATGCCACCGCAATCAAGGAAAGCACCAAACGCACCGCCTCACTGTCGGCGGCCGGCGCATACAGGAACAAGCGCATGACTACCGCAAAGATGGCAATCTTACTGGCAGTCGCCAGGAAGGTAGATACCGGAGCGGGAGCACCCTGATACACATCCGGCGTCCACAGTTGGAACGGCACCAGCGACAACTTAAAGCCGAGACCAACAATCATCATCCCGAGACCAGCCAGAATCAACGGCTGGTGGATAGCGGAGTCACTTAGGCTCTTACCCAGACCGGCGAAAGACAAACTGCCAGACTCAGCATACAGCAGCGCCATCCCGAACAGCAGGAATGACGATGCCGCCGCAGACAGCAGCATGTATTTGATACTGGCTTCCAGTGAACGCTTCTGGCGATAGGCATAGCCAATCAGGCCAAACAGCGGTAAGGAAATCAGCTCAATACCCAAGAACAGCGACGCCAAATGGTTGGCACTGGCTAACAGAATGCCGCCCATGGTGGCAATCAGCACCAATAGGTAGAACTCTTCGCGGTTATCTGGATAGCCATTCAACCAAGGATAAGCAAAGGTGCTGGTTGCCAGGCTGGCAACAATCACCAGCCCGGTATAGAACATCGCATAGCCGTCAATCCGCATCAGCGGCGTGACATCCATCGGCCCGACCTGCCCGACAAAATAGAGTGACAGCAGTGCAAGGTTAAGCCCGATGACCGTCAGGGTGGCGTTAATAAAGTGATCGCGTCGCCACGCAATGGAGAGCATCACAACCACCACCGTCAATCCGACGATCAACAGCGGTAGCATTGCGATCAGTTGTTGAGGAGTTATTGTCATGGCGAATTACGGCCTTGTAGTTGTAATAGATGAAGCATTGAACCACTGCTGTACATTACTCATCGCAGCATGGGATGTGTCAAGAATTGGCTGCGGGTAAACCCCCAGCAACACTAGCAACACCACTAACAGCAGGATGATGGACAGTTCCCTTGCGCTCATGCCCGGTAACGCTTCTTGTGATTTTGGCGCACCGTAATAAGCACGCTGCATCATGATAAGCGAATAAACCGAAGCAAAGACCAGACCAAAGGTAGAGATCACGGTAATCACCGGAACCACCTGGAAGCTGCCGAACAGGATCATAAACTCGCCGACGAAGTTACCGGTGCCCGGCATCCCCAGTGTGGCTACCGCGAAGAACAGCGATAGCGCAGGCAAGTATTTGATTCGGCCCCACAGGCCGCCCATCTGACGCATGTCACGGGTGTGCAGGCGCTCATACAACTGGCCACAGATGATGAACATACCGGCGGCAGACAAGCCGTGGGCAATCATCTGGATAACCGCACCTTGATAAGCCAATTGGCTGCCGGTATAGATGGCAATCAATACAAAGCCCATGTGCGACACGCTGGTATAAGCAATCAGGCGTTTGATATCAGTCTGGCAGAAGGCCATCCACGCACCGTAGAAGATACCGATGACACCCAACCACATGGCGATAGGTGCAAACTCATGGGAGGCGTTCGGGAACAGCGGCAGACTAAAGCGCAGCAAACCGTAAGCTGCGGTTTTCAGCAAAATCCCCGCCAGGTCGACAGAACCAGCAGTTGGCGCCTGACTGTGTGCATCTGGCAACCAACCGTGCAGTGGCACAACCGGCATTTTTACCGCAAAGGCGATAAAGAAGCCCAGCATCAGCAGATATTCCACATTGTGGGACATCGGCGTATTCAACAGATCTTCGTAGTTGAAGGTCCAGATACCGGTGGCTTTATAGTGCACAAACACCAGCCCCAAAATGGCAATCAGCATGATAAGGCCGCTGGCCTGGGTATAGATGAAGAACTTGGTTGCCGCCGCGATACGGGTTTTACCGTCTGATGCTTTGTGACCCCACAAGGCAATCAGGAAGTACATCGGCACCAACATCATTTCCCAGAAGAAGAAGAACAGGAACATGTCGATGGCGAGGAACACGCCGATAACCCCACCCAGAATCCACAACAGATTCAGGTAGAAGAAGCCCTGGTTGCGCTGAATTTCACGCCACGAACAGAGGATAGCCAGCACACCTAGCAGGCCGGTTAGCACCACCATCAGCAGTGATAACCCATCCAGCGCCAGATGGAATTCAATACCAAACCGTGGGATCCACGGCAAGATGAACTCTGATTGCCACTGCGGTATTCCCGCCGGGTTAACCAGTGAATAGTTGCCCTGCCCCCACAACAGCAGAGAGAGCACCAATGTCAGCCCCATCGCGAGTAACGCTATCCAACGCGGTACTTTAGTACCGAAGCGCTCACACTGCCAAGACAGCAGGCCGCCGATAAAGGGGAGAAGAATTAGCCAAGGTAATAGCATGGCGTTTTGTGTCCCTAATTAAACGAAAAGCAACAGAGCCAGTACGACGACTGCACCCAAACCCATAGACGCGACATACCAACGCACCTGTCCATTTTCACTGAGCGTCAAACCGCGATTACTCCAGCGCGAAAGTATCGCCGGGGTATTCATCAGTGAGTTCAGCGGATCACTCTGCAACAGCCTTGCAATCCACAAGTACGGGCGGACAAACACATTGTGATACAGCCAGTCGAAGCCCCACGCATGGAACCACCAGACCGTAAAGAAGCGGCCCGGCGCACTTTGCGCGATGCTGTTGACCAGTTGGCGTTTGCCCAGATAGAGTGCCGCAGCCAATGCAATCCCGATAACCACTAACACGCCGGAGAAGATTTCCAGTGGCATTTTGCCCTCTTCACCGAAGTGAAGCTCTGGCAACACACCCGCCAGCGGTGGTGTTATCAGCGCGCCGACGAAAGTCGATAGCACCAGTAACACAATCAGCGGCAGACTGTGAGTGATCCCTTTAACCGGATGCGCTTTAGTTTTTGGCTCGCCGTGGAACACAATGAAAATCATACGGAAGGTATACAGCGCGGTGAGGAATGCCCCAACCAGCCCAGCGACCATCAGATTGATATGGCCACTGGCCAATGCGCCCCACAGAATTTCGTCTTTACTGTAGAAGCCTGCGGTAACCACTGGCAATGCAGCCAATGCGGCACCACCCACCAGGAAGCAGATATAAACCAATGGGATTGTCTTGCGCAGACCGCCCATTTTGAAAATATTCTGCTCGTGGTGACAGGCCAGAATTACGGAACCCGAAGAGAGGAACAGTAACGCTTTAAAGAAGGCATGGGTCATCAGGTGGAAGATAGCCGCATCCCACGCTTGAACGCCCAGCGCCAGGAACATGTAGCCAATCTGGCTCATGGTGGAATACGCCAACACCCGCTTGATGTCGGTTTGCACCAGCGCGGCAAAACCTGCCAGCACCAGTGTTACCGCACCGATAATCCCCACCAAATGCAGCACTTCAGGTGCCATCAGGAACAGGCCGTGGGTACGCGCAATCAGGTACACACCCGCAGTCACCATGGTTGCCGCATGGATAAGCGCGGAGACCGGGGTTGGGCCTGCCATTGCATCGGCTAACCAGGTTTGTAACGGCAACTGCGCCGATTTACCCACCGCACCACCGAGCAGCATCAGCGTCGCCCAGGTAATGGCGGTAGAGCCCATTTCCAGTTTCTGCGGTGCCAATACCATCAGTTCGCGAATATTCAGCGTACCCAGTTCTTGGTAAAGGATGAACAAGGCAATGGCGAGGAATACGTCACCAACACGGGTCACGATAAAGGCTTTCATCGCCGCCGCGCCGTTGGCCGGATTAGTGTAGTAGAAACCAATCAGCAGGTAACTGCACAGACCCACACCTTCCCAACCCAGATACATCAGCATCAGGTTATCTGCCAACACCAAAACCACCATACTGGCGATAAACAGGTTGGTGTAGGCGAAGAAGCGAGAGTAGCCCTCCTCCCCACGCATATACCAAGAGGCATACATATGAATCAGGAAACCCACGCCGGTGACCACCGACAACATGGTCAGCGACAAGCCATCCAGTGTTAGGGTCAACGGAATGTTGAAGGTGCCAACCGACATCCAGTTCCACAACGTCTGGTTAAAGACTTGGACACCAGTAGCCTTTTGGCTGAGGAAGTCCACTGCAACATACAGTGTGACCAACGCCGTCAAGCCAATCGATCCGACCCCAACCGTGGCTGAGGTATTTTCAGACCAGCGCCCACGGGAGAATGCCAACAGCAAGAAGCCCAGCAGTGGCAGCAGAATTGTTAAATATAATAGGTTCATCCGCGCATCTCACTGACTGTATCGATATTCAGAGTATGACGGCGACGATAGAGCTGTAACAGCAATGCCAAGCCAATACTGGCCTCCGCTGCTGCCAGCGTGATCGCCAGGATATACATCACCTGACCGTCAGCCTGACCCCAATAACTGCCCGCCACAACAAAGGCGAGCGCCGCTGCGTTGATCATCACTTCAAGGCTTATCAGCATAAACAGCAGATTGCGACGAATCAGCAACCCCGTTAGCCCTAGCACAAACAGTATGGCCGCCAGAATCAGGCCATGTTGTAGAGGGATCATGCTTGTTCCTCCGTTTTTCTTTTCGCGCTGTCGCTCGCGCCCATCACTTCACCCGGTTTATGTTCGCGCCCGATATGGAAGGCAACCACCAAACCGGCCAGCAACAACATTGACGCCAGTTCAACTGCCAGCACATAAGGGCCAAACAGGCTGATACCGACAGCTTTGGCATCGACCATTTCACCGCTAATACCAGAATCAGTGATTGAACTGATGGCATAAATCAGTACCGACAGCAGTACCAGTGCTAACAAGCCAGGGCCAATCCACAGGCTCGGTTTCAGCCAATCGCGCTCTTGTTGTTCGACGTTGCCCAAGTTCAGCATCATCACCACGAACACGAAAAGCACCATAATGGCACCGGCGTAAACGATGATTTCCAGCGCACCAGCGAAGTAAGCACCCAGCGAGAAGAACACCGCCGAGATAGCCAGCAAAGAGATAATCAAGTACAGCAGCGCATGTACCGGGTTGGTGTGAGTGATGACGCGAATAGTCGCCACCACTGCCACCAATGCTGCAATATAAAATGCAAATTCCATGGAAAGCGGCTCCTAAGGCATCAGACCTTTAACGTCAATCGGTTTGGCTTCGTTTTCGGCTTCGCCTTTCTGCTTGCCGTCTACTGCCATACCGGACATCCGGTAGAAGTTATATTCAGGATATTTACCCGGGCCGGAGATCAACAAGTCTTCTTTCTCATACACCAGATCCTGACGCTTAAATTCACCCATTTCGAAATCCGGCGTTAGCTGGATAGCGGTTGTTGGGCAAGCCTCTTCACACAAACCACAGAAAATGCAGCGAGAGAAGTTGATACGGAAGAACTCGGGATACCAGCGGCCATCTTTGTGCTCAGCTTTCTGTAATGAGATACAGCCAACCGGGCAAGCAACGGCACACAGGTTACAAGCAACGCAACGCTCTTCACCGTCAGGGTCACGCGTTAACACGATACGACCACGGTAGCGCGGCGGCAGGTAAACCGGCTCTTCGGGATACATTTGGGTTTCACGCTTGTGGAAGGCATGAAGGCCAATCATCCACAGGCTGCGCACTTGGGTGC
This sequence comes from Yersinia sp. FDAARGOS_228, assembly GCF_002073315.2. Taxonomy (NCBI): domain Bacteria; kingdom Pseudomonadati; phylum Pseudomonadota; class Gammaproteobacteria; order Enterobacterales; family Yersiniaceae; genus Yersinia; species Yersinia sp. FDAARGOS_228. Next base: position 2,331,667 of record NZ_CP020409.2, on the reverse strand, counting down.
CGAAACCAACCACTAACTCTTTCAACGTCATGGTTCATTCACCCCTTATTGAGCGTTGTACAAAATGACCGCGGCAGTCGCCAGCAGATTCAGCAGGGTCAACGGCAGGCAAACTTTCCAGCCGAATGACATCACTTGGTCATAACGTGGGCGCGGCAAGGATGCACGGATCAGAATGAACATCACCATGAAGAAAGCCGTTTTCAGCGCGAACCAGATAAATGGCGGCAGGAACGGACCTTGCCAACCACCGAAGAACAGAGTGACTATCAGAGCAGAGACGGTCACGATACCGATGTATTCACCGACGAAAAACAGACCGAATTTCATACCGGAATATTCAATGTGGTAACCATCGGCCAGCTCTTGTTCAGCTTCTGGCTGGTCAAAGGGATGGCGGTGACATACTGCAACACCCGCAATGGCAAAGGTCAGAAAACCAAAGAATTGCGGAATCACATTCCAGACGTGTTCCTGAGAGTTAACAATATCCTGCATATTGAACGAACCCGCCTGTGCGACTACGCCCATCAATGATAAGCCAAGGAATACTTCGTAGCTCAGGGTTTGCGCAGATGCACGCATCGCCCCTAACAGAGAATATTTGTTATTACTCGACCAACCGGCAAACAGCACGGCATATACCGCCAGCCCGGCCATCATCAGGAAGAACAGAATACCGATATTAAGGTCCGCAACCGCCCAGGTCGGGCTGACCGGGACGATGGCGAAAGAGAGCAGCAGTGAGGTAAAGGCAATCACCGGGGCCAGCGTAAAGATAGCCTTGTCGGAAAAGCGCGGAACCCAGTCCTCTTTGAAGAACATTTTGATCATGTCAGCAACCAACTGCAATGACCCGCCCCAACCGACACGGTTTGGCCCGTAACGGTTCTGGAACAAGCCCAGCAAGCGGCGCTCACCGAAGCTCATAAATGCGCCGCAGGTCACTACCACCAACAGAATCACTACCGCTTTCAGGACAGAGATTAAAATCTCAATCAATTCAGGGGTAAACCAGCTCATAATACTGCCTCCCGCAGATTCTCAACGCGCGCACCCACCATCATCGGTGGAATGCCCGGTAAGCCAAGCGGCAAGCCGACCTGACCCCGAGCCAAGGTTTCACTCAGGCGCACTGGCAGACGCAATGTCTGACCGGCACAGTTGAATTCCACCAGCGTACCGAGGTTAACCCCAAGCGTTGCAGCATCGGCTGGATTGACCATCACATAAGGTGCTGGCATGCGCTGCTGGATGACATCTGAGCGCTGCGACATCTCTTCACTACCAAACAAGTGGTAGTAGGGGGCAATCTGCCAGCCATCAGCCTGAGCGGTAAAGGCTGCCGGTACTGAATCAAAGTAACCGAGCGTCCCCTCTCCTGCTTCAATCAGGCGCACACCCGGATCACCAAAGCGCAAGCTGCCACCCACTTCAGCCTGGAATTTGTTCCATGCCTGCGGTGAGTTCCAGCCCGGTGCCCAGGCAAATGGGATCTGCTGACGATCAGCCAGTGGGCTGTTATTCCCTTCCATTGAGAAAGCGAACGGCGTGTCGATATCCTGTGGCTGACGCGGTTCATGCACACTGATATCTGCGCGCATAGCCGTGCGGCCGCTGTAACGGATAGGTGAACGCGCCAGTTTCTGACCACGAATACGGAAGGTCGCATCCGGTGCTGCTTCAACAATACCTTCCAACTGTGGCAATGCGCGGACACAAGCCGCAATCACATGATCCAGTTGCGTCCAGTCCACATGGCGACTGGTATAAGTTGAATGCAAGGAGTGCAACCAGCGCCAGCTTTCCAGCATGATGCTGTTGTTTTCCGGTTTTTTCGGGTCGTCGTAATAGGTTGGATCGTAAACCTGGAAGAAGCGTTGAGCGCGGCCTTCCTGATTGACCAGCGTACCGTCGCTTTCAGCAAAGCTGGCGGCAGACAGAATCAGGTCTGCTTTTTCCATAATCGCGGTGCGTTGATGATCAACCACGATCACGTTGGCGGCGTTCTCCAGCGCGGCGTCAACTTTGTCTTGCGCCGCATGGCGATAGAGATCGTTCTCCATCACGATAACGCTGTCAGCATCACCACGGGTCAACAATTCCAGCGCGCTATCCAGTGAGCCACCGCCAATCATAGTCAAGCCGATGCTGTTGGCTGCACTGGCAACGAAGGTGATACCCACATCAGATCCACGGCCTTTCAGTGCGGTTGCCACGTTAGCTGCCGCAGCAATGATGGCATCGCTGCCTGCACTGCTACCGGTCACGATCAATGGTTTTTTCGCGCCCGCCAAGGCTTGCACGATGATATCCACTTTGCCTTTCAGCGCGGGGGCCAGATCCGTGACAGCCGGTGACGATGCATCTAGCGCGTTAGCGATAGCAAAGCCTAAACGAGCCTGATCATCCACCGGTGCGCGGTAGTTCCACGCCGCGATATCATCCATACGGGTGTTATCAACGTTTGTGATAAACAGCGGATGTTTAGCGTGTTGGCCGATGTTCATAATCGCCGCGATTTGCCAGTCAGCCACTTTCTGTGCAGCGGCCATTTCACGGGCTTTGCCTTTCACCGCCTGACGGACAGACAGTGCGATACGTGCGCCAGTCTGGGTCAAATCTTCACCCAGGATCAACACCGCATCGTAGCTTTCAATTTCGCGCAGTGATGGCGTGTAAATGCCGCCTTCTTGTAGCACTTTCAGCATCAATTGCAGGCGTTGTTGCTCACCTGCGGCAATGCCGGTATAGAAGTTTTCCGCACCGACCAGCTCGCGTAATGCAAAGTTACTTTCCAGGCTGGCACGCGGTGAACCGATACCGATAGTTTTCTTCGCCTGACGCAGAATATCCGCCGCACCTTGCATTGCCTGTTCGGCATTCAGGTGGATCCAGTCATTACCACGCAATTGCTGTGGTTGACGTGGGCGATCTTTCAGGTTGACGTAGCCATAGCCAAAACGGCCACGGTCACACAAGAAGTAGTGGTTTACGCTGCCATTGTAGCGGTTCTCGATGCGGCGCAACTCACCGTAGCGTTCGCCAGGGCTGGTGTTACAACCCACACTGCACTGCTGGCAGATACTTGGCGCAAACTGCATATCCCATTTACGGTTATACCGTTCGGAATGGGTTTTATCGGTGAATACCCCGGTCGGGCACACTTCTACCAGGTTGCCAGAGAACTCGCTTTCCAGCGTGCCGCTCTCAGTACGACCAAAGTAGACGTTGTCGTGTGCGCCATAAACACCCAGATCGGTGCCATCAGCGTAATCTTTGTAGTAACGCACACAACGATAACAGGCGATACAGCGGTTCATTTCGTGCGAGATGAACGGACCGAGATCCTGATTTTGATGAGTCCGTTTACTGAAGCGATAGCGGCGGAAACTGTGTCCGGTCATCACTGTCATATCTTGCAGATGACAGTTACCCCCTTCTTCACAGACCGGGCAATCGTGTGGATGGTTAGTCATCAACCATTCAACCACACTCTCACGGAACGCTTTGGCTTCGCCGTCATCAATGGAAATAAAGGTTCCATCAGTGGCCGGGGTCATACAGGACATGACCAAACGCCCACGGGTATCATCGGCGTTTTGGTATTGCTTTACCGCACATTGGCGGCAAGCGCCGACGCTTCCCAGCGCCGGATGCCAGCAAAAGTAAGGAATATCGAGTCCCAGGGAGAGACAAGCTTGTAACAGGTTGTCGGCCCCGTTTACGTCGTATTCTTTGCCGTCTACATGAATCGTAGCCATATCAGCATGCTTCCAAGTGACTTGTATTTGAACACGTTTATTGTCTGTTACGACGACCTTAAAACGGTTCGTTTACAAGCGTTAATCAAAAAATCTGGCTCTTGCTGAAAACAGCAAGAGCGTCAATGCTGCTACCAGCGCGCTTTTAATAGGTTCGGTTGAATACCGGCTATGGCTCGGGTGTTGCCATAGTCTTTACTTGCGATCCCGGCTTCGAATTCTTCCCGGAAATATTTGATCGCACTTTGTAGTGGTTCAACCGCGCCCGGCGCGTGAGCGCAAAAGGTTTTGCCCGGCCCCAAGAAGCGGCAAAGTTGCTCCAGCGTCTCAATGTCGCCCGGCTGACCTTCGCCGCGCTCCAGTGCACGCAGGATCTTCACGCTCCACGGCAACCCATCGCGGCAAGGGGTACACCAGCCACAGGATTCACGGGCGAAAAACTCTTCCAGATTACGCACCAGCGGAACCATACCGATCTCATGGTCTACTGCCATTGCCAGTGCAGTGCCTAACCGACTACCTGCTTTGGCAATATTTTCGAAGTCCATCGGTAAATCCAAGTGGTCGGCGGTCAGGAAATCGGTCCCTGCCCCACCCGGCTGCCAGGCTTTGAACTTCAAGCCATCACGCATGCCACCGGCGTAATCTTCCAGAATTTCACGCGCTGAAATACCAAAGGGCAGCTCCCACAGACCTGGGTTTTTCACCCGGCCAGAGAAGCCCATCAGTTTGGTACCCGCATCGTTACTCTTACCCGCCGTAATCCCCTGATACCAGTCAACGCCGTGCTCAAGAATGGCCGGAACGTTACACAGAGTTTCAACGTTATTGACGCAAGTCGGTTTGCCCCATACCCCAGACGATGCAGGGAAAGGCGGCTTGGAACGCGGATTGGCACGGCGGCCTTCCAGCGAGTTAATCAGGGCGGTTTCTTCACCGCAGATATAACGGCCAGCACCGGTATGAACAATCAGTTCAAAATCAAAACCGCTGCCCATGATATTTTGGCCCAGCAACCCAGCTTCCGTTGCCTCGCTAATCGCACGGCGCAAGTGCACGGCAGCTTCGATATATTCGCCACGCAGGAAGATGTAACCACGGTAAGCTTTCAGCGCAAACGCACTGATCAGCATCCCTTCCACCAGCAGATGAGGCAATTGCTCCATCAGCAAGCGGTCTTTATAGGTACCTGGCTCCATCTCATCGGCATTACACAGCAGATAGCGAATGTTCATGCTTTCGTCTTTTGGCATCAGGCTCCACTTCAAACCAGTGGAAAAGCCTGCACCGCCGCGCCCTTTCAGGCCAGCGTCTTTTACCAAATTGACCACATCAGGTGCTGTCATGCCTTTTAACGCTTTTTCAGCACCCAAATAACCATTTTTACTGCGATATTCATCCAGCCATACTGGCTGTTTGTCATCGCGCAAACGCCAGGTCAGCGGATGCATTTCTGGCGTGCGAATAACCTCTTTGGTAAAACCCGAATTAGTTGTCATGGATATTGCTCCAGTAACTTCTCAATATCTTCAGGTTTCAGATAGCTGTGGGTATCGTCGTCGATCATCATGGTCGGACCGCGATCACAGTTGCCCAAGCAGCAGGTTGGCAGCAGCGTAAAGCGGCCATCAAACGTGGTCTGGCCCGGCTCAATACTGAGCTTCTTCGAAATCGCGGCCTGAATCCCTTGGTAACCGGTGATGTGGCACACTACGCTGTCACAATAACGGATCACATGACGCCCAACCGGTTGACGGAAGATCTGACTGTAGAATGTGGCCACACCTTCGACATCGCTGGCCGGGATACCCAGCACTTCAGCAATGGCGTGAATCGCCCCATCCGGCACCCAACCACGTTGTTTCTGCACAATTTTCAGTGCTTCAATCGACGCGGCGCGGGCATCTTCGTAATGGTGTTTTTCATGCTCGATAGCATCACGTTCTTCAGCACTCAACTCGAAAACTTCAGTTGTGGTCGCCGGTTCAGCCGCATTGACTGCCAGATCCACCACATTTTGGCTTTCGTTATGATCCTGAGTCTCTTTTTGATCACTCATAATTAGCGGTCCACATCAGACATTACAAAATCGATACTGCCCAGATAGACGATCAGGTCAGATACCAGGCTGCCACGGATAACCGAGGGGATCTGCTGCAAATGGGCATAGCTTGGGGTACGTATCCGGGTGCGATAGCTCATGGTGCTAGCGTCACTGGTCAGATAGTAGCTGTTGATCCCTTTGGTCGCTTCAACCATTTGGAATGATTCGTTGGCTGGCATCACCGGACCCCATGAAACTTGCAGGAAGTGGGTGATCAGCGTTTCGATATGTTGAAGCGTACGTTCTTTCGGCGGCGGCGTCGTCAGTGGGTGGTCAGCCTTAAATGGCCCTTCTGGCATGTTTTTATAACATTGCTCCAGAATGCGCAGGCTTTGACGTAATTCTTCCACTTTCAGCATCACGCGGTCATAACAGTCGCCGTTGTTACCGACTGGCACTTCAAAATCAAAGTTTTCATAGCCGGAATACGGGCGCCATTTACGCACGTCAAACTCAACCCCGGTGGCACGCAGGCCTGCGCCAGTCACACCCCATTCCAGTGCTTCTTTGGAATTGTAGGCAGCAACGCCGATAGAACGCCCTTTCAGGATACTGTTCTGCAACGCCGCTTTGACGTAGGAATCGAGACGTTTTGGCATCCAGTCAAGGAAGTCACGCAGCAAACGCTCCCAGCCGCGCGGCAGGTCGTGTGCAACACCACCAATACGGAACCAGGCCGGATGCATACGGAAACCGGTAATCGCTTCAACCAAGTCATAGATTTTCTGTCGATCAGTAAAGGCGAAGAACACCGGCGTCATTGCGCCGACGTCCTGGATAAAGGTACTGATATACAGTAAATGACTGTTGATGCGGAATAATTCAGACAACATCACACGGATGGTTTTAACGCGATCCGGTACCTCAATGCCTGCCAGTTTTTCAACCGCCAGCACATAAGGCATTTCGTTAACGCAACCACCCAGATATTCGATACGGTCGGTGTAGGGGATGTAGCTGTGCCAGGACTGGCGCTCGCCCATCTTCTCCGCACCACGGTGGTGGTAACCCACATCCGGTACGCAGTCGACAATCTCTTCACCATCAAGCTGCAACACGATACGGAAGGCACCATGTGAAGAAGGGTGGTTCGGGCCGAGGTTAAGGAACATAAAGTCCTCGTTTTCGGTGCCGCGCTTCATACCCCAATCTTCGGGTTTGAAGGTCAGAGATTCCATCTCCAGATCCTCTTTCTGCTTGGTCAGCACAAAGGGATCAAATTCGGTAGCTCGTGCTGGGTAATCTTTACGCAGCGGGTGCCCTTCCCAAGTCTGCGGCATCATGATGCGCGTCAGATGTGGGTGACCATCAAAGGTAATACCAAACATTTCCCAAGTTTCCCGCTCATACCAGTTGGCATTAGGAAAAATCTTGGTCGCTGTGGACACGTGCAGGTCTTTTTCAGACAGTGCCACTTTCAGCATAATGTCGCGGTTACGCTCGATGGAAAGCAGATGATAGAAAACAGAAAAATCCGCTTCAGGGAGGCCCTGGCGGTGAGTGCGAAGACGCTCATCAACGCCATGCAAGTCGAACAGCATGACATACGGCTTCGGTTGTTTTCTCAGAAACGTCATTACTTCCAGCAATTGCTCACGCTTTACCCATACCACGGGCATACCGGTACGGGTTGCTTGAACAACAAAGGCCTCAGGCCCAAAACGGTTCGACAGCTCGCTAATCACCGGATCATCGAGATGATCACGGGTTTGCCATGCAGGCTGGGCGCTATCGGACGTCGTTAAATCGGTCATTATTTATTCACCACACTGTTTTTTCACCACACTGTATGTGTCATTTTGTGGTCATTTGCCGCACACATGTTCTGGAAGAAAAACCGTTCATTCCCAAAACAAATCACTTACGCACCGCGATCCTGAGCCGTTATCTTTTGCAAAATAACAAGCTTAGATCTCGTCAGGTGTACGCAGGTTAGTTACTGCAATTCGTTCAGCATGCTTACGCTCTCTTTCTGGTTGCATATTGGCGCGGTAAACGCCTTGATCACCTACAACCCAAGAGAGAGGACGGCGCTCTTTACCGATAGATTCCTGTAGCAGCAACAGTGCTTGCATATAAGCTTCAGGGCGCGGTGGGCAGCCAGGAATATACACATCTACCGGTAGGAATTTATCCACGCCTTGTACTACGGAATAGATATCATACATGCCGCCGGAATTGGCACAGGCACCCATGGAGATAACCCACTTGGGTTCCAGCATTTGTTCATACAAGCGCTGAATTACCGGGGCCATTTTGGTAAAACAAGTCCCCGCCACGACCATGAAGTCAGCCTGACGCGGAGAAGCACGCAGCACTTCCGCACCGAAACGTGCCACATCATGTACGGCAGTGAACGAGGTCACCATCTCCACATAACAGCAGGAAAGACCGAAGTTATACGGCCAAAGAGAGTTTTTACGCCCCCAGTTCACCATGTCGTGCATGGCGTTCTCAAGTTTACCCATGTAAACACTACGGTGGACATGTTGCTCGAGAGGATCGCCGCTGACGGTTTCCTGAGTTTGCAGGGGGTAACGGTCATTCTCACCGTTAGGGTCTATGCGGGTGAGCGTATAGTCCATGTTAATGCCTCGCTGTATTTATTGACCACTATACCCTTTGTACTTAGAGCTGCAGGGCTGTTAGCTACTTTCACTCACCCGAATCACTGACTTGAGTCAGCTCATCGGGATTAATGAGCCTCATGGTGGAGGCTCACCCTACGGGCTAGCATACATGCGCTTCAAATCGTGACCGATTTGCCGTCCGCTTGCTGCTGACCTGCAACGCCAAGATCTTTAGGTATATCTTGTGGAGGACTGCTGGCGTATTTGACTATGCTCGGTTTGCTCACTCGGCGATTAGAACGCGTAGGAGTCCAGTCCAGCGCGCCGATGCGCACCAGATAAACCAAACCAGCCAAGAGCACCAAAATGAAAATGGTTGCTTCGATAAAGCCTACCCAGCCACTCTCACGGATAGAGATTGACCACGCATACAGGTACAGGGCTTCAACATCGAAAATAACAAAGAACATGGCGACCAGATAGAACTTGGCAGACAAACGCATACGCGCAGAGCCTACCGAATCAATACCGGACTCATAGGGGACGTTTTTGGCGCGAGCCCGAGCTCTCCCACCCAGGAAGAACGCACCTAAGAGCATCAAGCCGCATAACCCGATAGCGCCGATCAGAAATACAGCGAACGCCCAATGATGAGCGATAACTTCAGTGGTTGTTGACATACTCATTGCTTACTCATCAAAAGTGGTGTCGGACATCCTGCTCTTATGTTGGCAGTTAGTGCACCACATCGATTCAAAGGGAAGGATAAAAACCACACGAAACACACTGTCTTTACAACTGTTTAGCCAGTGTTTTACTGTGGGCTTTTTACTCCTTTCAGTAACCTTTTGTCAACTTTGACAAAAGTAACTACACATTAATTTACAAACGCACGATCTTACTTAACATTTGGTGCGAAGTGTAAAGCTAAATCGTGTCAGTAATTTGTTAAGTCAGAACATACACATATAAACCAACGTGGAGAGTTCGTTTTAACTATACCATTGTCTCAGGAATAACCGGTTCTTCCACTCACTAGCTAGGGGTATTTTTTTGATCCAGAACACGTTTTGAGTGTTATTTCATAAATATTCGACGTGAAAAGTTGTCTTTTAAAAAAAATAAATAGTGGAACGTTGTTTTAATAAAAATAAATGGAAAAATAAGAAGAAATATTAACCACTAATTCAATATGGTTTATTCTGCTTTAACCCATACTCAGACTGATCGCTAAGTGAAATAAAGCGACGTTTTAAGCATGAAATTAAACGGGAGCAGTGGAAAACTGTTTTTTATAAAAGATAAAAACAAAAAAGCCCCTAAAATAAGGGGCTTATGATATTTTAATTAACGCTAGACGTTCAACTTTTCTCGTCTATTAAATAATCAGAATCCAGCACTAAATCCGATCCAGACTGCAAGCCATGTTGGTGGCCCGTCTGCATAGCATCAAAAATGGCTAAGGCCAATTCGTTGCCACACTGACTGTCTTTACATAATGCATAATGTGTTTCAGGCAACCGAGGTAGCCCTTCTGTTTCACCCAGTACGCGTAAATCAGGACTCATCATCTCTATTGGCCTGGCGGTCACACCCAGCCCTGCCCTGACTGCCGCACGGATGGCAGAAAGTGAAGAGGCTACATAGGCGATACGCCATGCAATACCGGCTCTGGTCAGATTTTCTATTGCCATATCGCGAAATGGGCTTGGCTCATCCATCACCACTAGCGGTACCGATTCACCTGACTGATACTGATAGTCGGCGGAACAATACCAAAGCGTGGGTGATGTCCTTAAGATCACATGATGAGTGTCGACCTTGGCGGTAGTAATAGCCAGGTCCACTTCGCCATTACTCAGCATATCAGCGATAAATGGACTGCGTTTTACTCGCACATCTATCGCTAGCCGAGGATATAGCGTCGCCACTCGGTTCAGCAAGAAAGGCAACAGCGTATCGGCAGTATCATCAGATGCGCCGATAATGAGTGACCCTTCTATATTGCTGTACATAAGTGACGTACAAGCTTCATCGTTGAAACGCAAAATTTTTCTGGCATAGCCAAGTAACTGGAGACCATGTTCAGTCAATAATTTGTTACGCCCATGGCGGGCAAATAACTCCTTACCGACTAACTGTTCTAACCGTTGCATTTGTTGGCTAACTGCTGATTGAGTCCGACAAACCGCTGCGGCAGCAGAGGCAAACGTATTCAAGTCAGCAACAGCTACAAAGGTTCTAAGCAGATCGAGGTCGAGATTAATTATCGGACGATTTGCATTTGTCATAGTGTATTCTTCACTTTTTTGAATTCTAATTACAAACTACCCTGGTGTTTTAAGTAACAGCGCCATCAATAAGGGACGACGCTAAGCATGACAGTACCCCACTCATTAGAGTAGGGCAAAAAATTTACTTATATTTCGTTACCGCTATCTCTTTTTATAAAAATCTATTGGATAAGTTATGTATTTATTTGTAAGAACAGTGATAGGCAGCCACTAAATCTTCGATTAATGAAGATTTTTTCTCTTTAGGAACCTGTTTTTCCTCAGGTCTTTTATCGTGCTGTAACGCCATTCTAATTAAAAAATCCGTACCAGCCTCTTTCAGAATATCAAAAAACATCAATATATCTTTGCGTATGTTTTTTATCTAATTGAGTAAATTCAACTAATAACATTGATACCCGCTAAGATTTAGCCTGGGTAACATTAATTATTCTTAATAGTTTTCCTATCTACAATTTTGTCTCTTTTCACATCTTAATAATATGTATGATGATATAAATTGTTGAATTGAGATCCCAACCATTAAAATACAGCATAATTAGGTCTCATTATCACCGGCATCAACCCGCCATTTGGGGGTGGAAAGTCAACGACATCTTATAGATACACTTTGTTGTTAACTGCTGTATATCATTCAATTAACCAGAATAAAACACCATAAAGTTACATAACAAAAGCATATAACAATAGCTTTTAGTCATAAAACATAAACTATATTCTGCAACAGCCAGGTTGGCTGCCGTTTCAAATAAAAGCAGACATTTGCACTAAAGACGTGCATAGAACTTCAAAAACCAGTGACGTCGGAGTACATTGGAGGCCTTGCAGTGTTCCACGCTGAGGACACGCTTTTACCAGCAAAAGGCTCAATTTTTTATGTCCCCCATTGAGAAATCCAGCAAACTGGACAACGTCTGTTACGACATTCGTGGACCAGTGCTAAAAGAAGCTAAGCGTCTTGAAGAAGAAGGTAACAAGGTTCTGAAACTGAATATCGGCAACCCAGCCCCATTTGGTTTCGATGCACCCGATGAAATTCTGGTGGATGTGATCCGTAATTTGCCGACTGCACAGGGCTATTGCGATTCCAAAGGCCTGTTTTCGGCGCGCAAAGCCATTATGCAGCACTATCAGGCACGGGATATGCGTGACCTGACAGTGGAGGATATTTACATTGGGAACGGTGTCTCTGAGCTGATCGTGCAATCCATGCAGGCATTGCTGAACCAGGGCGATGAAATGCTGGTACCTGCACCAGATTATCCGTTATGGACGGCGGCAGTTTCGCTTTCAAGCGGTACCGCCGTACATTACATGTGTGATGAAGAATCGGGCTGGTTCCCTGATTTAGACGATATCCGCAGTAAAATCACGCCGCGTACTCGTGGTATTGTGATTATTAACCCGAATAACCCAACCGGCGCGGTATACAGCAAAGAGTTGTTGCTGGAGATTGTTGAAATCGCCCGTCAAAATGATCTGATCATTTTCGCCGATGAGATCTACGATAAGATTTTATATGACGAAGCTCAGCATCATTCTATTGCTGCTTTGGCACCTGATTTGTTAACTGTAACCTTCAATGGTTTGTCCAAGACTTACCGTGTTGCTGGTTTCCGTCAGGGCTGGATGGTGCTGAACGGCCCGAAAAAGCACGCTAAAGGTTATATTGAAGGTTTAGAAATGCTGGCATCAATGCGTCTGTGCGCCAACGTACCGATGCAGCATGCCATTCAGACGGCACTCGGTGGCTATCAGAGCATCAGCGAGTTTATTCAGCCGGGTGGGCGCTTGTACGAACAACGTGACCGTGCCTGGGAGCTAATCAACCAAATACCGGGGGTTTCTTGCGTGAAACCTCAAGGTGCGCTGTATATGTTTCCGCGCATTGATCAGAAGCGGTTTAACCTGAAAGATGATCAGAAACTGGTATTGGATCTGCTATTGCAGGAAAAAGTGCTGTTGGTTCAAGGCAGCGCCTTTAACTGGCCATACCCTGATCATGTGCGGATTGTAACATTACCGCGCGTGGATGAGCTGGAGATGGCAGTTAGGAAACTGGGGCGGTTTTTGGAAACCTACCACCAGTAATTAATCAGGGCTTGTATAGCAAGCCCTGTTTTATTTATGCAGTGATTATCTTAAACAACCGAGTTCTTCCCTTTGTTGACGATCGATTAAAACCCTCACCGAATCATTAATGCTCCAAGATATTGCAGAACCTTGTTGTTTAATCAGCTTATTGCAACGTTCTATTCTTCGTTGCTCTTGCTGCTTATCCCTCGCGGCGTTATGCGTAGCGCAAAACTCCTCACTGAACGGCCCCAAATTTCCCCCGACACAGAACTCCTCCTGAGCTTGTGTTGTCGCACTGAATAATAAAATTGACATAGGAATAAGTAATAATTTCATATAACTATCCTTAGCTTTATAATTTAAATAAAATTTATATACTGAAATTTAATAATCCATAGAATGGACAAAAAAAGAATAATGAGTTCACATCACAGACTCAATAGAGCCAATGTTAAATAATTTCTTTTATAATTAATAAGATAGAATGAATGGCAAGGATGAAACACAAAGATAAAGTGAGGGTTTAATAAACAAAATTGAGATATTGTGAGAATATTTAATTAACTCATTATCTCATTGATCAAATCGATTTGATGTTATCCTCGTATGCAGATTGTTTCCATCATCTTATGGTTAATATATTGAATAGAGAGAAAACTATGAGTCATTTCTTCGCCCATCTATCCCGTTTGAAACTAATCAACCGCTGGCCTCTGATGCGCAATGTCCGCACTGAGAATGTCTCTGAACACAGTTTGCAGGTGGCATTTGTCGCTCATGCGCTAGCTATCATTAAGAACCGTAAGTTTAACGGCAATCTTAATGCTGATCGCATTGCACTGCTGGCGATGTACCACGATGCCAGCGAAGTGATTACCGGGGATTTACCGACGCCCATCAAGTATTACAACCCGCAAATCGCCCACGAATACAAAAAAATAGAAAAGGTTGCCCAACAAAAACTGATCGAAATGCTGCCGAAGGAGTTACAGCATGATTTCCGCTGTCTGCTGGACGAGCACTATTACAGCGAAGAAGAGAAAGCGCTGGTTAAACAAGCCGATGCCCTGTGTGCTTATCTAAAATGTCTGGAAGAGTTATCGGCCGGTAATAACGAGTTTATTCAAGCCAAAGCGCGGTTGGAGAAAACCCTCTCGATGCGCCAAAGCCCGGAAATGGATTACTTTATGGCGGTGTTTGTGCCCAGCTTTAGCCTGTCACTGGATGAAATCAGCCTCGACTCACTGGATTAAAGTTGAAGTTGAAGTTAATTTTCAAAAGCATATTTGAGCTGCCGAGCGAAGAATATAGGCAAGGAAAACGGGCAGGACGCCCGTTTTAGGCGTCACGCGGAGGGACCTGCGAAGCAGGCACGCGATACGTGCGCTAACGCGGGGATTCCACAAGGGGTCACGCGCTTGTGACCCCTTTGGCGGTTGAGGCACCAAGGGGCAAGGTGAGCACCAATCTCATATCAACCAAACTAAACACAACTCTTACCCCATAGCATCCCAATCAGAATGGAAACAGCACCGGCACCACCATCACACTAACAATCATGACTAATATCGTAAATGGTACCCCCATGCGGACAAAATCACCGAATTTATAGCCACCAGGCCCTAATACCAAGGTGTTCACCGGTGACGAAACGGGGGTCATAAAAGCGGCTGAGGCTGCAATACCAATAATCATCGCAAAGGGATATGGCGAGACTGACATCTCCCGCGCAGCAGCAATGGCAATCGGTGCCATTAGAACTGCCGTTGCCGTATTAGAAATAAACAATCCGATTGTGGCACACAACACAAACAAACATAGCAGCATGACGCGCGGCCCCATCCCACCGGCCACATCCATCAAACCACGAACAATCAAATCAACCCCGCCGGTTTTCTGCAATGCCTGCGCAAAGGGCATCATCCCGATGATCAAAATCAAGCTCGGCCAATGGATTGAACGATAAGCACTTTCCATATCAATACATCGGAACTGCCCCATCAGTAAACAGGCGACCAGCGCTGCAATCACATTCGGCACCTCGTCGGTCATCATCATGGCAACCATCAACGCCAGACAGAACAATGCGTGGGGGGCTTGCGAAATGGCCGGTGCCACTTCATCCACTTCAGCCGGCAGGTTCAGTACGATGAAATCACGGGTCTTTAACTGCAACTGGCGAATCAGTTTCCAATCACCGATCACCAGTAAGATGTCGCCAAACTGTAATTTGTCATCAACCAGTTTGCCTTCCAAAGTCTTACCATTGCGGCGGATACCCACCACATTTAAACCATAGCGGGTACGGAAGGTGACCTCACGTAGACTCTTTCCCAATAGAGCGGAATCAGGAATGAGCGAAACCTCAGCCATTCCGACGTTGCGCGCCTGCTCGGAGAAGTATTCACCGCGCAGTACCATCGGCTCCAGCATCTGCTCGGTACAAAATTCACGTAAGTCTATGTCGCAATCTGACATATCAATCAGTAAGACATCGTTCTCGTGCAATTCGGATGAACCGGTGGCGCTCACCATCACACGCCGAAAACGCTTCCAGCGTTCAATCCCCACCACATTTGCCCCATAACGGGCACGCAGATGCAGCTCGTCAAGTGAACGGCCAATCAAAGGAGAATCATGGCGGATAGCCAAACGGCGCGCACGGCCATTCAGTTTATAATCGCGAATAAGGTCTCGGAAAGTACGGCGTTTCCATTGCTGCTCTTTCTCTGAGCTTTCCGGCTTCCCTCCCAACCAGCGCCGGGCCACTAGCATGTAACCAACACCCATTAGCAAAATGATGATACCAATCGGAGTCACACCAAAGAAGCCAAACCCTTTGATGCCTTCGCGCAGTAACTCACTGTTTACCACCATATTTGGCGGTGTTGCCACCAACGTCATCATGCCACTTATCAAACCAGCAAAACTCAGCGGCATCATTAAACGCCCCGGCGAAATTTTCATCCGGCTGGCAACACTCAGTACCACAGGGATAAAGATCGCCACCACGCCAGTTGAACTCATAAAAGCGCCCAATCCGGCAACCGTTACCATTAACAGCGCCAACATTTTGGTTTCACTGTGACCGGCGACTTTCACCAACCAATCGCCCACCTGATAGGCAACACCGGTTCTGACTAACCCTTCACCAATAACAAACAGCGCCGCAATCAATATCACGTTGGGATCACTGAATCCGCTGGTCGCCTCACCTAATGACAACGTACCGCTCATCACAAAGGCAATAATGACCAACAGTGCTACCACGTCCATGCGCAGTTTATTGGTAGTAAACAGCACAATAGCTATTAGAAGTAGCGTCAACACCCACAATAGTTCGCTGTTCAAAATGGCCTCGTTGGCAAAAAGTGAAAGGGAATATCCGGCTCTGGCAGTAAAACATTAAAATCAGCGATGGCCGCTGTCTGAGATCAATAATGACTGCAAATTTATGTGCTTACTATCCCGCAAAGCGTTTAATTGTATTTTTTCCCTGAAAAAAGTTTATCAATTTGTGAGGTTCCAGACAGTAAAAGAGCGCCATCAGGCGCTCTCAGTGAAGATGTTTAAGCATCGCGCGAAAACTTAACCTACTCGCACAACCCGTGCGCCATTAGTGGTCACTTCAACATTAATTTGTTCCAGCGAACTGAGCACCAAATCAACCTGATCAAGTTTTGGCGTATCCGCCGGAGCGTTGACTGCAATCACCTGACAGCCCGCCGCCAAGCCTGACAAAATCCCCGCAGGGGCATCTTCCACTACGATACAATCAGCAGGAGCCAACCCTAAGCGCTCGGCCCCCAACAGATAAGCATCCGGCTGAGGTTTGCCATGCTTAACCTGTTCGCAGGTGATAAACACTTCAGGTACCGGCAGATGGCCGGCAGCACGGCGAGCAGAAGCGACCGGTACCGAGCCAGAAGTGACAATAGCCCACGGAATTGACAGGCTGTTTAGTCGATCCAACAGTGCCACTGCGCCTGGCAGTGCACTCACACCATCGGTGTCATTGGCTTCAATCTGCTCCAATGCCAGAAACTCAGCCTGAATTTCAGCCTCGCTTGCACCTGACATGAAATGACGTAAAGAGGTAATTGCTTGTTTGCCATGGATAAAATCAAGAACTTCTGCTGGATTGATGCCTCGCCCTTGCGCCCAGCCAATCCAGGCCCGTTCGACAACAGGTAAAGAATCAACCAACGTCCCGTCCAAATCAAAAAGAAAACCTTTACACTCCACAAGCACATCCTCTTCAGTAAAACTATTTCTTCAACTTACTGATAGCACACAAGTTACACGTTATCAGGCATTGATGATTTGCGAAATTTCAACGGCACTCAAATGGTATTGGCGTGGACATGATTGCCAGATAGCCAGCATACGTTGGTATTTATCCCACATTGGGGTTTGAGAGTTGAAACCATGAGTTCCTGAGTCAAAATGGGTGTAACGCCCTTCAGTATTAACCATAAAGCGCACATAACTCAGATAACGGGATTCGGTAGCAGCATCAAAGCCGAGGAATGAGATACGGCGCTCATCCAAGTCTTGCTTGTCTTTCAGGTTACCGCTGGAGACTTGCAGGGCGTGATGCATCTCCATGATATTAATGATAGTACGGCAAGTATCTTCGCTCATTTCACCAAAATCACGGTCCAGTTCACGCATCTGCAAACCAAAGCCGCGCTCGACAATGGTTTGCTGGCGACGATAACGCTCAGCATTTTCCGGGTCCAGCATGGTCATCATTTTGTACTGATTCGACAGAATCAGTCGTTGGGCGTTTGTCATATCCATCACTAACTCCTAAAACATAAATAATGAGGAAATCATCGCACACAGGCTTAGGCCATACTTTGATTTGACAGGGGATTTTGCACCACTAATCCTTTGATGCATAGAAAGCTGCTGGCATAAAACGCCCCTTAGAGGTCATCAAGAAATGTTTTATCCAACTGTTTGAAGGCACGTTTCAGCACATCCGCCAGGGATTGGTAAGTTGGCGTCTGCTCGACCGGTGCAACGGCCTGCCCCGCTTCAGTCAGCTTGTTGCGTACCTCGTGGAACCACTTGAGTAACGTTGGCGGTAATGGGGTTATCGCACGCTTACCTAACCACCATAACCCTTGTAATGGTAAACCACAGGCGAACAGCGCAGTTGCGATAGCTGGCCCTAGCTGCCCACCGAGGGCTATCTGCCAGGTCAGGGTAAAAATGGCCAACGGAGGCATAAAGCGGATACCGAAACGTGTCGCCGTAACCACGCGATTTTCGGGAAACACTGTCGCCAGGCGCTTATCTGCAGGCCAGGTCTTCATATAAAGTTGGCCGCGCTGGAGTACCTGAAACCAACTTACAGAATCAGAGGGTTTTGTTGTCATGGTTTACCTCAACTTCACAAACAAAAATTAAAATTTTTTTTGCAATCCACAAACTAAAAATTAGTCTGTTAAATATATTTTGTTTTTAGGCTGCGCTATCGGTATCCTAGCTCGGCCTTTTGGCCGCTAGAAGATGGCACTAAATATGTCAACTTTTTGCAGCTTTTAAATCATTTTTGTTAAATCGCACCGATTTTTACCACCAGGTTTTAACGTTTGCACTTAGCGTTTAATCCGCGATTTTTCCATCATCATGCCTTTTTCTCTATCGCATGATGTTAATCATTAATGTCGACGCCAATATGCGCTACGCTTTTGGACTGATTGACGTTTTATTAACCACATGTTTTTCGCTGTTTTTGCACCTTCAATGCCCCACGCGCATCGTTGTGTAAAAACAAATGTTGAACACGACTATAAAATAGGTACTTCCATGTCGAGTAAGCTAGTACTGGTTCTTAACTGCGGTAGCTCTTCCCTAAAATTTGCTATCATCGACGCGACCAACGGTGAAGAACACCTCTCTGGTTTAGCCGAATGCTTCCATCTGCCTGAAGCCCGCATCAAATGGAAACTTGATGGTGGCAAACAGGAAGCAGCATTGGGTGCTGGTGCAGCACACAGCGAAGCACTGAATTTCATTGTTAATACTATTCTGGCACAAAAACCAGAGCTTTCCGCGCAACTGACCGCTATTGGTCACCGTATTGTTCATGGTGGCGAGAAGTTTACAGCATCCGCTATCGTTACCGACGAAGTTATTCAGGGTATCAAAGATTCCATCCCATTTGCACCACTGCATAACCCAGCTCACTTGATCGGTATCGCTGAAGCGTTGAAATCATTCCCGAATCTGGCTGATAAAAATGTCGCCGTCTTTGACACTGCATTCCATCAGACCATGCCAGAAGAGTCTTATCTCTACGCCCTGCCGTACCGTTTATACAAAGAAAACGGTATCCGTCGCTATGGCGCACACGGCACCAGCCACTTCTACGTCAGCCAGGAAGCCGCTAAAACCCTGAACAAGCCACTGGAAGAGCTGAACGTCATCACTTGCCATTTGGGCAACGGTGGTTCAGTCACTGCGGTTCGTAACGGTAAATGTGTTGATACTTCTATGGGCCTGACACCACTGGAAGGTTTGGTCATGGGCACCCGTAGTGGTGATATCGACCCGGCGATCATTTTCCATTTGTATGATGCCATGGGCATGAGCATGGAACAGATCAGCAAGCTGTTGACCAAAGAATCTGGCCTGCTGGGCCTGACGGAAGTCACCAGTGACTGCCGCTATGTTGAAGACAACTATGCAACTAAAGCAGATGCACGCCGCGCAATGGATGTGTTCTGCCATCGTCTGGCAAAATACATCGGTGCATATACTGCGCTGATGGATGGCCGTCTGGACGCGGTTGTCTTCACCGGCGGTATTGGTGAGAACGCAGCAATGGTACGTGAACTGACGTTGGACAAACTGGGTCTACTGGGCTTTGAAATTGACCACGAGCGTAATATGGCCGCACGCTTTGGTAAGTCTGGCACCATCACCAAAGATGGCAGCCGTCTGGCTCTGGTTATCCCAACCAATGAAGAACTGGTTATCGCGCAAGATGCTGCTCGCCTAACCGCATAAGTATTTTTACCCAAAGACCTTGGAGCTGCAGGTAGGCGGTAAGCGAACGCATCCCGATAAGCTGACTCAGGTCAGTGATTCGGGTAAGTGAACGTAGCCAACCCCCTGAAGTTCCAAGGACGAAGGATGTCCCCAAAGTCATTGGAGTTGCAGGTAGGCGGCAAGCGAATAAATCCCGATGAGCTGACTCAGGTCAGTGATTCGGGTGCATGAGCGTAGCCAACAACCCTGCGGCTTCAAGGACGAAGGGTATAACCGTAAAGAGGTTTAGCCGTGTCCCGTACAATAATGTTGATTCCTACCGGCACCAGCGTTGGTCTAACCAGCGTCAGCTTGGGTGTCATCCGCTCCATGGAACAAAAAGGTGTACGCCTGAGCGTATTCAAGCCAATCGCCCAGCCTCGTGCCGGTGATGATGCACCTGACCAAACCACCACTATTATCCGTGCGAACTCCAGCATCACTGCTGCTGAGCCGTTGAACATGGGTTATGTGGAAACCTTGCTGAGTTCTAACCAGCAAGATGTGTTAATGGAAGAAATTGTTGCCCGTTATCACGAAAATACCAAAGACGCAGAAGTGGTTCTGGTTGAAGGCTTGGTGCCAACACGTAAACATCAGTTTGCCAATGCATTGAACTATGAAATTGCTAAAACGCTGAATGCTGAAATCGTCTTTGTTATTGCGCTGGGTAATGACTCACCGGATCAGCTGAAAGAGCGTATTGAACTGGCTCGTTCCAGCTTTGGTGGCAGCAAAAACAAAAATATCACCGGCGTTATCATTAACAAATTAAATGCACCGGTTGATGAGCAAGGCCGTACCCGCCCTGACCTGTCTGAAATCTTTGATGATTCCACCAAGGCCAGCGTTGCGAATATCGATCCGAGCCAACTGTTTGCCAACAGCCCGCTGCCCGTTCTGGGTTGTGTGCCTTGGAGCTTCGAGCTGATTGCAACTCGTGCCATTGATATGGCTAATCACCTGAAAGCGACCATTGTTAACGAAGGTGATATCAGAACTCGCCGCGTTAAATCGGTCACTTTCTGTGCTCGTAGTATCCCGCATATGCTGGAACATTTCCGTCCAGGTTCTCTGTTGGTGACCTCAGCAGACCGCCCAGACGTGTTGGTTTCAGCTTGTCTGGCGGCAATGAATGGCGTTGAAATTGGTGCCATCCTGCTGACAGGTGGTTATGCGATTGATGAACCGATTAAAAAGCTGTGTGAGCGCGCCTTCCAAACTGGCCTGCCAGTATTTATGGTTAATACCAACACTTGGCAGACCTCCCTCAGCCTGCAAAGCTTCAATCTGGAAGTGCCCGCCGACGACCATGAGCGTGTTGAGAAGCTGCAAAACTACGTTGCCAGCCATATCAGTGGTGAGTGGATTGACTCTCTGAGTGCAACTTCTGAGCGTTCACGTCGCTTGTCACCACCAGCATTCCGCTACGAGCTGACCGAACTGGCCCGTAAAGCCGGTAAACGCATCGTACTGCCAGAAGGCGATGAGCCACGTACCGTTAAGGCTGCTTCTATCTGCGCTGAACGCGGTATCGCGACTTGTGTGCTACTGGGCAACCCAGAAGAGATCCAACGTGTTGCTGCCGCGCAAGGTATTGAGCTAGGCAAAGGCGTTGAAATCATCGATCCTGTTGCCGTGCGTGAACAATATGTTCCGCGTCTGGTTGAGCTGCGTAAGAGCAAAGGCATGACCGAAGTGGTCGCACGCGAACAGTTGGAAGACAACGTCGTTCTCGGCACTCTGATGCTAGAAAAAGGTGAAGTTGACGGTTTAGTTTCCGGTGCAGTACATACCACCGCAAACACCATCCGCCCACCGTTGCAGTTGATCAAAACCGCACCAGGCAGTTCACTGGTTTCTTCTGTGTTCTTTATGCTGCTGCCTGACCAGGTTCTGGTTTACGGTGACTGTGCAATCAATCCAGATCCAACCGCTGAACAACTGTCTGAGATTGCTATTCAATCTGCGGATTCTGCTGCAGCATTCGGTATTGAACCACGTGTGGCGATGATCTCTTACTCTACCGGTAATTCTGGTGCGGGTAGCGATGTCGAAAAAGTACGTGAAGCGACCCGTCTGGCACAAGAAAAACGCCCAGATCTGATCATCGATGGTCCGTTGCAGTATGATGCGGCAATCATGGCAGATGTGGCAAAATCCAAAGCGCCTAACTCACCGGTTGCAGGTAAAGCCACTGTGTTCATCTTCCCAGATTTGAACACCGGTAACACCACCTATAAAGCGGTACAACGCTCTGCTGACCTGATCTCTATCGGGCCGATGCTGCAAGGTATGCGTAAGCCAGTTAACGATTTGTCCCGTGGTGCATTGGTTGACGATATCGTCTATACCGTAGCACTGACGGCGATTCAATCCGCTCAGGCTGACGCCAGCGCATCTTAAGTCTAAGATTACGTTGTCTACGAAACGCCAGCCTTGTGCTGGCGTTTTTGTTTGTTGGCAAAGCGATGTATAAATTGGGGTTAGAACGCTTTCACCTCGTAACCACATTCGCCAAAAGAGCGTATCCGTAAAACGCGCCAACAAAAAAACCGCCATATAGGCGGTTTCTCTGTGCTGGTCCGGTAAGCGGCCATTCCAGCGGGCTTGTTAGTATCAAAATAACTGTTACTAACATATCGCAAGTGCAACCCTGTTCTCATATTTTGGGCCAGTTGCTATTCACTGTCAAGTATCGGCTGGGGGTGCATTCGTGTACAATCGCGGCGGACCTTTTCGCCGCCTTAAGCAAGCGGGCATCGGTTTAAGGGAAGGATATCCATTGGCCGTAACGCAAGTGCAACCCTGTACTTGTATTCACGGTAGTATCACCGGTGGTGCTGGCGTGAAGCGGTCTAAGCATGGACCGCACAATGAAACGGTACTTTTGTATTGTGCTCGTTGTATTTGGCGCATTGTTAACATCCGGGAATGGGGGTTGGCGTATTTTCAACAACTCAATCACGGTGATAATCAACACGTCAGGCAAGTAAGCCCGGTAAGCCGCCCTGCGGGGCGGTTTTCCTTTATTGTTTGGCGCTAGCCTCAGGTACTCTGCCGTGGTTCAAATTTATAGCTGAAACTCTGGCTAACCGGTTCACTCAACTCGCCATCGTCCTCACTCTCAAGCAGTTCGATCAACATCTTGCCGGCATCTTTACCCATTTTCCGGTAATCGATACGCATCGACGTCAGCGTCGGGTGAGTCTGATCACAGTTATCAGAGCCATCCAGGCAGGCAACCGCGATCCCGCCGGGGATTTTCAGCAAGCGGCGCTGGCATTCAAACAACACTCCCAAAGCGATATCTTCGTGGCTGCAAATAACAGCATCCAGTTCCGGCTGGCGTTGTAGGATCTCCGTCAAGGCATAGCGGCCAAACTGCAAACTGGCTGTTTCTGGTGTAGTGACGGTTTGATCGGCATTTTTGTAATGTTCCAGCATCGCTTTATGCCAGCCGTTCAATTGCTGACGTTGCAAGCGGTTATCCATATGAGCGCCAATAAAACCAATATTGTGATAACCGCGCTCCAGTAAATGACTGCTTAATGCATAAGCAGACTCAAAAAATGCCGCTTCAAGGGTAATTTTTGCCCCTTTAAAGTAGGAACCCACCACATTAACGCTAGGAATATTGGCTCGCTCTAGCAATTGATAAGTTTTATCTGCCAGTTGTGAGCCGAATATCACCACCGCTGCTGGATTGCTTTGCAGCAGTGTCATCAGTATTTCAGCTTCTTTCCGCTGATTATATTCATGGCAACCCAGCAATAACTGAAATTCATTCTTGTTCAGAATCTGTTGTAGCGCCTGCATAAATCGGGAACTGGCTTTATCGGTAAGCGATGGAATCAAAACCGCGACAGTATCGCTATGTCCTGAGGCCAAAGCCCCCGCTGCACGGTTGGGAATATATCCTAATGTTTCAACAGCTTGCTCTATCTTCTCACGTAACTTATCTGAAACCTGCTCCGGCGTTCTCAGCGCTCTGGAAACAGTCATCGACCCTACCCCAGCGTAATTCGCCACATCCAATAGAGTGACCCGCCCGGTATTACGGCGCTTGCGTGTTTTTTCCATGCTGAGTTCCTGCCTGATTAAAATTTCTTGCCGAATTAAAATATCCTGTTTGGATAAAACAAATCAGTCCGAACGAATCTCGGCAATACGTTGCATTGTATATGGCTTATTACGAGATAGCCAAAGACCCTGACGCAACAAATGATAGCGCTATCACAAAATTTGGTAGCGCTATCAGGTAGCGCTACCAATTGAGATATTCATCACATTAATAACTACGATAACTATCTACTCTCTGGTTAACAGTCATCGGGAGTCATCAATATCATGTTAAAAACACTGTTAACGTCAGACGTCATTCAGGTGGTTAGCCAGGCAAAAGACTGGCGTGAGGCCATCGCAATTTCATGTAAGCCACTGATTGATAATGGCTCTATTGAAGCGCGCTATGTCGACGCTATTTATCGCTCCCATGAGGCTATTGGCCCTTACTACGTGGTCGGCCCCGGCATTGCGATGCCACATGCCCGCCCGGAAGAAGGCGTTAATAAACTCTCTTTGGCATTAACCGTCATTACCGAGGGTGTCACTTTCAATGCTGAAGGTAATGACCCGGTCAAACTACTCATTGTGTTAGCCGCGACAGACAGCAATAGCCATATTGAGGCTATTTCTCAACTCGCTCAGTTGTTCGATAACGATAAAGATGTACAAACCTTACTTAATGCACAAACGCCGCAAGAGATTCAATCAGTCATTGCGCGTTATTAATCACGGCATTCAGTACGGATAATAATTTTAAGGGGAAAGAAAATGAAAATTACAGTGGTTTGCGGTAACGGCTTAGGTACCAGCCTGATGATGGAAATCAGCATCAAAAGTATTCTGAAAGAGTTGGCAGTCGCAGCCGAAGTGGATCATGTGGATCTTGGCTCTGCCAAAGGTACCCCAAGTGACATCTTCATCGGTACCAAAGATATTGCCGAGCAACTCATTGCTCAGTCGGTTGGCGGCAAAATCGTTGCTCTTGATAACATGATTGATAAGAAAGCCATGAAAGAACGTTTGTCTGTGGCATTAACTGAATTAGGCGCGCTGTAAGCGGAGGCTGGCATGGATTTCTTTCGTTTCTTAATGAGTGATGTGCTTTCTGAACCGGCAGTTCTGGTCGGTTTGATCGCGTTAATCGGCCTGATTGCCCAGAAAAAACCAGTAACTGAGTGTATTAAAGGCACCGTAAAAACCATCATGGGTTTTGTCATTTTAGGTGCGGGCGCGGGCCTGGTGGTTTCATCTCTGGGTGATTTTGCCAATATCTTCCAACACGCTTTCGGTATTCAGGGCGTGGTGCCGAATAACGAAGCAATCGTTTCTGTGGCACAAAAGAGTTTTGGTAAAGAGATGGCGATGATTATGTTCTTCGCTATGGTGATCAATATTCTGATTGCCCGCTTTACGCCATGGAAATTTATCTTCCTGACCGGTCATCACACCCTGTTTATGTCGATGATGGTGGCAGTAATTCTGGCTACCGCAGGTATCAGCGGCGTGACACTGATTGTCATTGGTTCGTTGGTAGTTGGGGTTGCGATGGTGTTCTTCCCAGCGATTGCCCACCCTTACATGAAAAAAGTGACCGGTTCTGATGATGTGGCAATTGGCCACTTCTCTACCCTGTCTTACGTACTGGCAGGTTTTATCGGTAGCAAATTCGGTAATAAAGAACATTCTACTGAAGATATGAATGTGCCGAAAAGCCTGCTGTTCCTGCGTGATACACCAGTGGCTATCTCATTCACCATGTGTATCATTTTTATCGTGACTTGCCTGTTCGCCGGACCAGAAGTGGTGAAAAGCCTGAGTGGCGGTAAGAACTGGTTTATGTTCTCGTTGATGCAATCCATCACTTTTGCCGCGGGTGTGTACATCATCCTGCAAGGTGTACGTATGGTTATTGCCGAGATAGTGCCAGCATTTAAAGGGATTTCAGACAAGCTAGTTCCTAATGCAAAACCTGCATTGGATTGCCCGGTAGTATTTCCATACGCACCTAATGCGGTTCTGGTTGGCTTCCTGAGCAGCTTTGCTGCGGGTCTTATCGGTATGTTCGCACTTTACTTGATGGACATGACCGTGATTATCCCAGGCGTAGTTCCTCACTTCTTCGTTGGTGCAGCAGCCGGGGTATTTGGTAATGCAACCGGTGGCCGCCGTGGTGCTATTTTAGGTGCCTTCGCGCAGGGCTTATTGATTACCTTCCTGCCAGTCTTCCTGCTGCCAGTACTGGGTGACATCGGCTTTGCCAATACCACGTTCAGTGATGCTGACTTCGGTGCGCTGGGTATCTTACTGGGTATTATTGTAAGATAATCAGCAAGATGAAAGTAAGAAACACGAAAGCCCCTGAAGAGGGGCTTTTTTATGCTTAAGCAAGAATTAATCTTCGCGAGGGGTGATTTTACCGTAATCCTGCTCATTGTTACGCGTCAGCCACAGTGACAGCGCTTTCAGAGAGTCAGGGGTAAACTCGTCACAACGGGCAGTGATATCTTCCGGTACCATCCAGCATACCTCTTCAATTTCCTCAGCCTGTAGTGCGAATGGCCCATGGGACACGCAACTGAATAATCCGCCCCAAACCCGGCAACACTCTTCTTCAAAATAAAACAGGCCATGTTCGGCAAACGGGACACCGGCGATCCCTAACTCTTCCTCTGCCTCACGCCGCGCAGATTCCAGATAGTTTTCACCACTCTGCACAACACCACCTGCGGTGGCATCCAGTTTACCAGGATAGAAATCTTTACTCTCGGTACGACGTTGTACCAGAATTTTCCCCATTCCATCGTGCACCACAATATAGGTAGCACGGTGGCGTAGTCGTTGAGCTCTCATTTGTTGACGGCTGGATTGCGCAATAACTTCATTTTGCTCATCAACAATATCAACCCACTCGATGACTGCTGCTGGATTTTGCTCCACCATCCTCTGAAACCTTCTATCTGGGCGCGGTGAGACTCGCGCAATTGTTAATTATAATTTTACCCTTCTGATTTGACGTTACTGCATCAATCAATTTGAGTAACTAACTATTTATAATAGTTTTTTTAAATCCAATTGGGTGACAAGTTCATCGTTATGTAGGGCCAGAACCTGTAAAACTCCTTGGTCTAACATGCCATAGCTCGCCGGGTATCCGCCTTTGGGGATACTGACCGAGCCTGGATTAAAACAAATAATATCTGCCTGTTGCTGAGCTTCGGGCAGATGAGTATGACCATAGACTAAGACATCCCCCTTACGCAACGGAGGAAGTGCGCCGGGATGATAAAGGTGACCATGCGTCAAAAATAGGCGGGTTTCTGGCATAATAATCTGCTGCCAACCGGCCATTATCGGGAACTGTAATAGCATCTGGTCAACTTCACTGTCACAGTTACCACGAACCGCAATGATCCTTTCTTTATAGGGGTTTAGGCGCTCTGCAACCGCGGCTGGCTGATAACCTGCGGGTAACGCATTACGTGGCCCATGGTTAAGCAAATCACCCAATAACACCAACCACTGCGCACCACTGCGCTCGAAGGTAGCCAGAACCTTTTCCGTCGCGGGTAACGAACCATGCAGGTCAGAAGCAAACATTAACTTCATGATATCGTTTTCTCTTAGGTCTACTCTCAGCAAATCAGGTGGCATAAACGCCTGGGGACTTAACGAGAGATAAAGAAGTCTATTCTATCATCCAATTGGTCGGATTAATCCGATAAAAATCGGAATCTGTCATGAGAAAATTTTATCGCAAAAAACAGCGCCGACACGACAAAATAATATCAGCGCAAGGTGAACTACAATACGAGGGTAGCGTTACAACGAGGGTTGAGATACCAGTTCATCCAATGTCACCGGATTGAATAAATACCCCTGCATAGCATCAATATTGCTGCCCTTAAGTTGCGCTGACTCATCCTCATTTTCCACGCCAACCACAATGACACCGAGGCAATATTTCTTAATATTATTGATTAAGATCGGGAAGGTATGTTTATTGTGTTGCCAGAAAAAATGCTTATCGATTTTTACATATTCAAAAATATTGGCCGTGACTGCATTCAAGGTGGAACCGCCACTGCCCAAATCGTCTAACCATAACGGATAGCGCTCCGCTAGTTCCCGTAGCAACGGGTTATTCATCCCATCGGATAAATTAGAAAAGGTCTCCATGATTTCCAATCGTAGGAAAGGCATCTCATCCAACAACTGGCGTATTGCAGCATCCGTCACAATCACCCCCGCCAAATCAAAATCAATATTGATTGAAAGCAGAACATTGTGCGTGATAAACCAATCGCTATACGCTTTTACGGCCCGCAACTGGTCCTGGAATAAATCAGTCTTTCCGTCGATATCTAATTTTTTAATAAACTTGTCTACATCGATGGGCAAATCGACCGATTTCGCAGAAAATCGGCTTAATAGCTCTACTGCCAGTAAGCTACCATCTTGTCTATGTATGGGCTCGCATACATAAGAACAATTAACTTCGATATTTAGCTTCATGCGCACCTGAAAAAGTATATGGACAACAATGAGGTCACAACCAGACCTCAGCCGGAGGATTTATAAGCCACCGCGAGTTTTTATAAAGCACCCAACATTTATTTATAAAACATCCAAACTTCACAAGGTATAGGAGGCCAACAGCCTTCTCCTCCATTCAGGTTAGTTTGTTCACTCTAGCAGAAATTCACAAAATCAGTGTTTTAAAAGTAAGCAAGGTGTGGCTTATAGTCGTTCTTGTTGTTCAGAACAATAGCCATATCTGCAGTTTTCTACTGCCGAAGTGGTATTACTTGAACGTTCAATACTGTATTAATCGGATAGATTGGTGCATTTGTTTAGTTATTATTTTTTATTTTTCCAAATGATGTGACTCACCCAGACTTACCGATGAGATTAAAAAAATAATCTCAGGATGTGCTCAGCATCGTAGGAGAAGATCGCAGGTTAGCCTATGCTGAAGGAGAAACCAGACTGCCGCTATCCCCAACGGACTCGGCGTTGCAGGTAGGCATCAAGTAAGCGATTTGGGTAAGTGAACGCAGATAACCCCCTGCGGCTTCAAGTAAGAAGAGGATAAATGGAGATTGGCTATGCGTATATTAATAACCGGAGCTACAGGCCTAATTGGGCGCAGTCTAACTGCCTTCCTTTTATCGCAAGCCCATCAAGTAACCGTTCTAACCCGTGACACTCAGCGGGCGAATAATGTGCTCGGCGCACAAGTCACCTGCTGGTCAACGCTAAATGATAAACATGACCTCAATGATTTTGATGCAGTAATCAATCTGGCTGGCGAGCCTATTGCAGAAAAACGCTGGACCCCACAGCAAAAAGAGATTTTGTGCCAAAGCCGCTGGCAGATAACCGAACGCCTGAGCACGTTAATAAGGGCCAGCAGTACACCACCAGCGGTATTTATTTCAGGATCCGCCGTTGGCTTTTATGGTGATCAGGGGCAAGCTCTGGTTACCGAAGAAGAGACGCCGCATGATGAATTTACCCATCAGTTGTGCGAGCGCTGGGAAAATCTGGCTCGGGCGGCTGAAAGTAGTCATACCCGCGTTTGCCTGTTACGCACGGGTATTGTATTAGCGCCACACGGCGGTGCACTAGCCAAAATGGTGCCGCTGTTGCGCCTTGGGCTAGGTGGCCCAATAGGGGATGGTCGCCAATATCTCCCCTGGATTCATATCGATGATATGGTGCATGGGATCTATTATCTGTTGACTACCGATGGCCTAAACGGCCCATTTAATATGGTTTCACCTTACCCGGTACATAACGAGCAATTTATTGCCACACTGGCCAGCGTGTTAGACCGGCCAGCGGTTATCCGCACACCAGCCGCCGCGATCCGCTTATTGCTGGGCGAATCCGCAGCATTAGTGTTGGGCGGACAACGGGCGGTGCCGAAACGATTGGAAGAAGCTGGTTTTGGCTTTCGCTATTTTGAACTGGAAGAAGCACTGCGCAATGTGCTGCACAAACCCTCGGCTTAATCGAATTGCTGCGGGATAGATAAAATCGCTATCCCGCAGAGATGTTACTTTAGTGCGCCAGAAAGGAACTGCTGCAAGCGGTTACTCTTTGGGTTACCAAAAAGTTCAGCCGGCGGGCCTTCCTCTTCGATTACCCCTTTGTGCAGGAAAATAACATGGCTGGAAACATGGCGTGCGAACTCCATTTCATGGGTTACCACCACCATGGTTTTCCCCTCTTCGGCCAGTTTTTGCATGATACGCAATACTTCACCGACCAGTTCTGGGTCCAGCGCAGAGGTAGGTTCATCAAATAGCAGTACATCGGGTTCCATCGCCAGTGCCCGGGCAATGGAAACACGCTGCTGCTGGCCTCCTGATAGATGTACCGGATATTTAGCCCGTGCGCGCTCATCAATTCCAACTTTATCCAGATAACGGATAGCCCGCTCTTTGGCCACTGATTTACTTAACCCCAAGACTTGAACCGGTGCCTCCATTACATTCTCCAGCACCGTCATATGGCTCCACAAATTAAAATGTTGGAATACCATCGTCAGGCGCGTGCGCAACAGTTGCAGCTCTTTTTTATCAAAAACTTTCAATTGCCCATCTTTATCCCGTACCAGGCGGATATCTCGATTATTAACGCTAATCGAGCCTTCACTGGGCTTTTCCAAAAAGTTGATACAGCGTAAAAAGGTACTTTTCCCTGAGCCGGAGGAACCAATAATGGAGATAACATCCCCTGCTTTAGCCGAAAGTGAAACACCTTTTAAAACTTCATGTTCACCGTAGTGCTTATGCAATTCCGTCACAGACAGTTTGGTTTCAGCTATTTTAGTTTCTAATGTGTCAGTCATAAGATCTCCGTACTTAATGCGATGCCTGAGGTTTTATATGAGCCAGCCAACGTTTCTCTGCCTGGCGGAACAGGCTAATTAGCGTAAAGGAGATAATCAGATAAAGTACGGCAGCAATACCAAAAGCATAAAACGGCTGATAAGTTGCAGCGTTAATATCACGCGCTATTTTCAGTATATCTGGCACCGTGGCAGTAAATGCCAGAGCGGTGGAGTGCAGCATTAAGATTACCTCATTACTGTAAGCCGGTAAGGCAATACGCAGCGCAGAAGGTAAAATAATACAGCGATACAATTTAAAACGTGAAAAACCATAGGCTCTGGCGGCTTCGATTTCACCATGTGGCACCGAACGAATGGCCCCAGCGAAAATCTCAGTGGTATAAGCACAGGTATTCAATGTTAGCGCCAAAATAGTGCAATTCAATCCGCTGCGGAAAAATGCATTCAGCAAATCATTGCCTCGGACAATCTCCAAACTGTACATGCCGGAATAGAATACCAATAGTTGTACATATAAGGGCGTACCACGGAAGATATAAGTAAAAATCCAAACCGGCAAGCGAATCCAACGCCGTTCGGCGACCCTTGCTACTGCCAAAGGAATTGCCAGCAACCCGCCCATGACGACTGAGGAAATAAGTAACCATAAGGTGACAGCCATCCCGGTGAAGCGATAACCATCACTCCAGAGCAGTGCTTGCCAATATTGTTGCAGGATCTCTATCATAGCTCAGCCCTCTTCACCCCATGGGAATAGCGCCGTTCTAGCCACAGTAATACGCCATTCGATACCGTGGTGAAGACCAGATAGACCACGCCGGCCACTAAAGCGAAGAAGAATGGCTGATAAGTCCCCTTGCCTGCCAACTGTGTGGCCTTAACCACATCATTTAACCCCAAAATAGAGACCAATGCCGTTGCCTTTAGAATGACTTGCCAGTTATTGCCGATACCGGGCAGTGCATAGCGCATCATGGCAGGAAACATGATTCTGCGGAAAATTTGGCTAGGGGTGAAACCAAATGCCGTCGCCGCCTCAATCTGGCCGCTGGGTACCGCCATATAGGCACCCCGGAAGGTTTCAGTGAAGTAAGCACCATAGATAAAGCCAAGGGTAATTATCCCAGCGGAGAGAGGATCAATATTGATTTGCTCAAAACCAATTGATTCAGTAATGCTATTTAGGGTTATCTGCAAACCGTAGAAGATAAGCAGCATTAAGACTAAATCGGGTACACCACGGATTAGTGTGGTGTAGCATTCAAAAAAGCCAGATAACAGCCGATTCGATGATAACTTTCCACCGGCACCAATCAAGCCGATAATCACTGACAGCAGCACTGAACACAGTGCCAACTCCAGCGTCACCAGCGCACCTTCAAATATCAGTTTCGAATATCCATCCAGCATCTGGGTTATCCTGTTTTACTGAGTAAGGAGTCTGGTTAATTGCTATGTTTAATTGCATGTAGAGGCCCCAACCATTTTTGGCTGGGGCCTTAACGGCAAAGGTGATTAACCGCCGTAAACATCAAAATCGAAATATTTCTTCGCCAGCTTGTCGTAAGTGCCATCTTTGCGCATTTCTGCAAAGGCTTTATCCAGCGCCGCTTTCAGTTCTGCATCATCTTTACGCAAGCCCATACCGGTACCTACGCCAAAGAATTGATCATTTTTTACTGATGGACCGGCGAAAGCATAACCTTTACCCGCCTCTTGTTTCAGGAAACCTTCACTGCCTGCAACTTCATCCTGGAAAGCCGCATCAATGCGCCCCGAGGCCAAGTCAGCATAAATCAGATCCTGATTTTGATAAGCAACTACATCAATACCTTTTGGCTGCCACTCAGCATTGGCAAATGCTTCCTGAGTAGAGCCTTGCAACACCCCAACACGTTTGCCTTTCAAGGCCACTAATGTAGGCTCGATTTTACTGCCTTTGGTGGCAATTAAACGGGCATTGGCCGCGTAGAGCTTGTCGGTGAAAGCAATCTCTTTTTGGCGTTTTTCAGTAATGGAGAGTGAGGAGATAATGGCATCGATTTTTTTAGCTTTGAGCGATGGGATTAATGCATCGAAGTCACTTTCAACAAAAGTACATTTGGTATCGATACGTTTACATAACTCTTTTGCTATATCGATATCAAAACCTACCAATTCACCACTGGCATTTTTGGACTCAAAAGGAGCATAAGTTGGATCAGTACCAATTTTGACATCTTTAGGAATGGCAGCAAAAGCACTGCTGGCAGCAGCCAATGCTAATACTAGCGGAAGAACCAAGATCTTCTTATTCATACATAACCCTCAAATTGATTTTCGATGCCATAAAGTGCGTTAGTTTTCCGTACAACCCAGAGCGTTCATAAACCAATTTGCAGTAATCGTGCCAGTAATCATCTGGCGATAAAGCTAATTTCACTACTGCTTAATTAGCACGATCACCGCTAAATACCAGCATCAAGTTGTACGCAAAAATCGAATACGGAACGCATGCCCTGACACACCTTCTCAAACAGGATCATTGTGGTGCATTATCCGCCCCATTTCAGTGCGATGTTGCACAAATGTATCAATTAAGGGGAAAATGTTAATTACTACCTTGCCAACGCGTAAACAGGTCTTCAGGTAGTTCGATATCAAATTGATCGATAACCCGATTAACGGTCTGATCAATAATATCTTGAATGGTTTGTGGTCGATGATAAAACGCTGGCATCGGCGGCATAATGATAGCGCCCAGCTCAGCGGCTTGTACCATCAGGCGTAAATGCCCTAAATGCAACGGGGTTTCGCGCACACCCAACACCAAGGGGCGGCGCTCTTTTAAGATCACATCAGCAGCACGGGTCAGCAAACCGTCGGTATAGCTATGAACAATGCCAGATAACGTTTTGATTGAACAAGGCAAAATGACCATGCCACAGGTCTTGAATGACCCAGATGAGATACAAGCAGCAATGTCACGTGAGTCATGTACAACATCGGCCAGTGCCTGCACATCCTTTACGCTGAGCTCAGTTTCCAGCGCCAGCGTTTGGCGCGCCGCATTACTGAGAATAAGATGAGTTTCCACGCCCTCGACATGTTGTAGCACCTGTAATAGCCGTACACCATAAATGGCACCGCTGGCACCGCTAATGCCGATAATAAGTCGTTTCATGGGGTACTGCCTCGCGCTGATGTTATGCCTTATAGAGTGAGCATAACATAAAGAAATATCGCCAGACTTTGCCGTATCAAGTGCGGATTAGCAAGTTATTGGCCCCGTTTTGCCACAATACTCATGGCCCTCGGGTAGATAACAAAAAAGGTGCACCGCGCCGGAACGCTGGTTGCACCTTTTTGATTCATGCTCTGCCGATGACTTGAATATACCGAATAAATTTCAAGATGCAGCGTGGATTGGCCGCGGCCAACACATCTGCAACGTGAAAGATGACAGGTATTACCCTTCGTTATGCATCTCCAGATTCTCGGCTTCGTTATGATTACGTAATGCCTGCGCATCATCGTTACGTAACGACTCAAGATATTCCAGATAGCTCTGATCGACATCTTTAGTCACGTAAACGCCGTTAAAGACCGAGCACTCAAACTGGATGATGTCTGGGTTATCTTCGCGTACTGCCTCGATAAGATCGCTAAGATCCTGGAAAATCAGTGCATCGGCACCAATCAACTGGCGGATTTCATCCACTTCACGACCATGGGCAATCAATTCGTTCGCACTTGGCATATCAATGCCATACACATTCGGGAAACGAATTTCCGGTGCAGCAGAGGCGAAATAGACCTTCTTCGCCCCAGCCTCACGCGCCATCTCGACAATTTGTTCCGACGTTGTGCCACGCACGATAGAGTCATCTACTAATAAGACGTTCTTATCACGGAACTCTGCGCGGTTGGCATTGAGTTTACGGCGCACTGATTTACGACGTTCCTGTTGACCAGGCATGATAAAGGTACGGCCAACATAACGGTTTTTCACAAACCCCTGACGGTACGGTTTATCCAGAATACGGGCGATTTCCAGCGCGATATCGCAAGATGTTTCCGGGATAGGAATGACAACGTCAATATCCAGATCTTCCCACTGTTTGGCAATTTTGGCACCCAACTTCTGCCCCATGCGCACGCGCGCACTGTAAACAGAAATTTTATCCATAAAGGAGTCTGGGCGAGCAAAATAAACATACTCAAACAAGCACGGATTATATTTCGGATTTTCAGCACACTGGCGGGTGAACAACTGGCCTTTTTCCGTGATATACACGGCCTCGCCTGGTGCAACATCACGCAGGAATTCAAAACCAAGAGTATCCAGTGCCACACTTTCAGAAGCGACCATATATTCATTGCGGCCGTCAGCCAAAGCGCGCTTACCCATAACCAACGGACGAATACCGTTAGGGTCACGGAACGCAACCATACCATGGCCGATAATCATCGCGACGCAAGCATATGCCCCACGGATCAACTGATGCGTTGCAGCAACAGCGGCAAAAATATTGTCTGACTCCAACGGATAATGTTGAAAACGGTCTAATTCACTGGCAAAAATATTCAGCAGAATTTCTGAGTCAGAAGTGGTGTTCACATGACGGCGAGAAACTTCGAATAATTCCTTTCTCAGTTGGTGAGCGTTAGTCAGATTACCGTTATGAGCCAGAGTGATGCCAAACGGTGAGTTAACGTAGAAAGGCTGAGCCTCGGAAGCACTAGAACTGCCAGCCGTCGGGTAACGAACATGGCCAATACCCATATTCCCCTGTAAGCGCAGCATATGCCGGGTTTCAAATACATCCTTCACCAAGCCGTTTGCTTTACGCAGCCGGAACCCATTATGGGCATCAATGGTAACGATGCCCGCAGCATCCTGGCCTCGGTGCTGAAGCACCGTCAGCGCATCATAAATCGACTGGTTTACCGGTGCAAAACCGGCGATACCGACAATACCGCACATGTTGTCTTTTCCTCATAAGCCGCTCCGAATCGGTAATTGATTCGGTAAGAAACTCGACGTGCTCTGCAGGTAGTCAAAGAACCACCTGATTATATAACTGAACTGCGGGATCAATTGTGACTGTTTCCAGTCAACACTCTGTGAAAAGCCAGTAAACGTATCCAGAAAGAACAACATGGCAGAGACTATCAGAACACCTCGCAGCGCGCCAAAACAGACACCCAGCACCCGGTCAGTTCCTGATAACCCAGTACGTTCAACCAACGAACTAATCACATAGTTAACAATAGCCCCGACGATCAATGTCGCGATGAACAAAATGCCGATGGCAATTCCGTTGCGAACTACTTCATCTTCAAAACGCGTGAAGTAGACAGCAAGGTAAGTGTAAAAATGGCTGGCAACAAAAAACGCACACCCCCATGTTACAAGTGACAATGCTTCACGGACAAAACCCCGGATTAAGCTGACTAACGCAGAAAATCCGATAATCCCTATAATGACGTAATCAATCCAGACCATGGCTATTCCAATGACGAAATCGCCGCTGCATCCTGTTCGCGGCGAATTCTAACAGAAAAAGAAAACGTTTGCGTAGGGGAATTCTTACCCACGACAAATTAAAGTGCGGCGATTTTAAAAACAACAATCGCCGCACAAACTTAGCTCAAAAACCCCATACACACTGATATCTTAACGCTCGGCATAAACCTTAACGCGCCGTGCCGTAGGGCTTAACTTGCCCATTCAGACCACTTAATGAATTAAGCTCCGGCAGCGCAGATTGCAATTTTTGTTTTGACGCATCTGGCCCGACATACACGCGGGTTATCTGGCCCTGAACTGGCGTTGCAGGCACCGTAAACGCCCGATGACCTGACAAGCGCAGCGTCGCCACGATTTCATTCACTTTAGCGGCGTTTTTCAACGCGCCCAGTTGGACGACATAAGCCTGCCCTACCGGTGCTTTTTCTTCTGTGGTCGGTTTGACTTGTGGCTGAACGTCCGGCTTAACCTCAGTTTGAACCTCAGGTTTAGGTTTCACTTCCTGCGGTTTCTTCTCTACCGGTACCGGTTTGACCTCAACCGGTTTCTTCTCAACAGGTTTCACCTCAACCGGCTTACTTGGTATCACTGGCGGTGCCACGATAGTCGGTTCAGACGAAAGGTTACCGGCATCATTAGCAGCCTGAGAGGCGGAATCATCTTTAGGGACATCCACGGCTTGCGCCGCACCTTCTGGTGGAGCGATAGGCAGAGGTTGACTGACCGGAGCAACCGCATCGATCTCCTGACTATCGCCTGGTTTTGGCACTAATGGGATAGCCGCAAACTCATCCTCATAATGCTTCTTTTTACCATCCAGTAGCCCCGGCAGTACAATCACGCCTAACGCCACCAGAATTATGGTCCCGACTAAACGGTTCTGGAACTTACTTGCCACTCGCACTCCCCAATTCAATGCCTTGATAAACTCAAGTTGTCACAAATTCAAGCTGTCATAAATCCAATACAGCCATCACATGAGCGACAGTATGGAAAGAACCACAGACAATAACCACATCCTGTGGTTCCGCATCCTGCATCGCCTGACGCCAGGCCGTTTCTACATCGCTAAACTGGCGTGATAGCACCAGATGCTCGGCTAATTGCTCCGCAGTCGCCCCACGCGGCCCTTCAAGCGGCGCACAATACCATTCATCAACTTGTTCAGATAAACAGGCCAGCGTCCCGCCAATATCTTTATCTGATAGCATGCCGACCACTGCCCGTACTTTACCGTGTTTCGGCAATCGAGCCAGCCTGTCGGTGAGATAACGTGCTGCATGCGGGTTATGGGCTACATCCAAAATCAGCAGCGGCTGCTCACTGACAACCTGAAAACGCCCCGGCAAACTGGCAGCCAACAAGCCCTGGCGAATAACCTCATCGCTTAAAGGCAGGCCGGAATAGTGCAATACGGCCAAAGCTGTCGCCGCATTTGCCAAAGGTACGTTTGGTAAAGGCAAATTGGCCCACTGATGGTTACCACACTGCCAATCCCAGCTATTTCTTTGTTGATCAAATGGCGCCTGTTGGCTGAACCACCATGCGTCATCACGGCGATACAGTTGTGACCCCAATTGCGCAGCAACATCGGCAATCGACTGCGGCATATCAGGTTCGCCAACCACGGCAGGTTTCCCTGCACGGAAAACACCGGCTTTCTCGCGGCCAATGCTTTCTCGATCGAAGCCCAACCAGTCAGTATGGTCTATGGCAATACTGGTAATAGCCGCAACATCAGAATCGACTATATTGGTCGCATCCAAACGCCCACCCAACCCCACTTCCAGAATCACTACATCAAGCTTAGCCTGCTTAAATAATTGCAGCGCTGATAAGGTGCCAAATTCGAAGTAAGTCAGGGAGATACCCGCGCGCCCGGCTTCAATTTGAGCAAAAGAGTGGCTGTGTTCAGCCTCAGACAATTCCTGCCCCTGAATACGAACTCGCTCGGTATAGCGCAAAAGGTGAGGTGAGCTGTAAACCCCGACCCGCAGACCCGCCGCAAGTAAGATTGATTCCAGGGTACAACAGGTGGTGCCTTTGCCATTGGTACCAGCAACGGTAAAGACTTTTGGGGCAGGTTTAAGCAGATCCAAACGCTCAGCAACCTGTTTAACACGTTCCAGACCCAACTCGATTGGTTGAGAGTGCAAACGTTCAAGATAGTAAAGCCACGCGGCCAAAGGCGACGTGGCTTTGGGGATTTGATGGTTTTTCATGAGTCCCGTCACTGGCCTTTATACCCATCAGACTTCAAGCTGCATGTGCATTGACTGCTTTCGTTGCTCGGCCCATCCATGGGCCTCGCCTCTGCGAGGCCGCTGCAAGCAGCGATGTTCAACATGGTTTACAACCAAGTTGTCACTCAATTGCCGCCTTCCTGCAACTCGAATTATTTTGGGTAAATATTTTCTTTTTTAAAGCTATAAAGCTTAAGTTGCGACCATGCACAACAACCGGGCATCACCTTATCAGGGTGATGCCCGCGTGAGTAATCAGGCTTCGGCCTGATTATCCGCCTGTGCAGTATCGGCTTTGCTCTCAATCACACTAGGTTGTGGCTGATGCGTTAATTTAGACAAGATACTGGCAATTGTCTGGCGCATCACCGGGCGACGAACGATCATGTCGATAGCGCCTTTTTCAATCAAGAACTCACTGCGCTGGAAGCCCGGCGGTAGTTTTTCCCGAACAGTTTGCTCAATAACCCGTGGACCAGCAAAACCGATCAAGGCTTTAGGTTCTGCGATATTGATATCACCCAACATTGCCAGACTGGCGGAGACGCCACCCATGGTAGGGTCTGTCAGCACAGAAATGTACGGCAAGCCACGCTCTTGCATTTTAGCCAAAGCAGCACTGGTTTTTGCCATCTGCATCAGTGACATCAATGCTTCCTGCATACGAGCACCACCACTGGAAGAGAAGCACACCAACGGGCAATTATCTTCCAGCGCCTGCTCAACCGCACGCACAAAACGAGCACCTACCACTGACGCCATTGACCCACCCATAAAGGCAAATTCAAATGAAGCGGCAACAATAGGCATGCCCTGCAAGGTTCCTTTCATGGCAACCAAGGCATCTTTCTCACCCGTGTCTTTTTGTGCAGCAGAAATGCGATCTTTATACTTCTTGGAATCCTTAAATTTCAGGATATCCTTCGGCTCCAGTTCGCTACCCAATTCAACTTCACTGCCTGCATCCAGTAGCATATGTAACCGTGAACGGGCTGTCATACGCATGTGGTGATCACACTTAGGACAA
This sequence comes from Yersinia sp. FDAARGOS_228, assembly GCF_002073315.2. NCBI lineage: Bacteria > Pseudomonadati > Pseudomonadota > Gammaproteobacteria > Enterobacterales > Yersiniaceae > Yersinia > Yersinia sp. FDAARGOS_228. The sequence continues at coordinate 2,292,106 of NZ_CP020409.2, read as the reverse complement.
ACTTCCAGATTACGCTCTAACTCGGCACGGTAAAGCACCTGACCGCAACTGTCACATTTAGTCCACACCCCTTCAGGAATACTCGCTTTACGGGTTTGTGTAATATTGCTTTTGTTAAGAATTCGTTCAATCCAGCTCATCGATGACCTTTCTGTTTGAACCTGGCTGTTGCCAGTCCGCTGTTCATGCTTTAACCATCTCCCTGAAAACATCCCAATAAAAAATGCCTGAGATACACGCCATGACAACGTGGCTAAGGCACTGGAACTCGGGTTGTCCGCAGGAACAGACCATAAATGTTACTCATTAAACCATATTGGCTCGACAGTGTAGATAAAAAACTGGTCGAACCCACGGCTTAGGTAACGTTTTTACTGATTTTTTTGGCGTGATTGCGCGCGCCGATGCCGCCAAACCTCAAATACACCCGGCAAAATTGACACCACAATAATGGCAACAATTAGCAATTTCAGATTGTTCTGCACGATAGGTACGTTACCAAACAGATAACCAGCATAGGTGAATAACAGCACCCATACCAACGCCCCAATCACGTTATAAGCCGCAAAGTGGCGATAAGACATTTTCCCCATTCCGGCGACGAACGGCGCGAAAGTGCGGATAATCGGGACAAAACGTGCCAAAACAATCGCTTTACCGCCATGCTTTTCGTAGAACTGATGGGTTTTTTCCAGATAACTGCGGCGGAAAATTTTTGAATCTGGGTTACTGAATAGTTTCTCTCCGAACACCCGACCAATGGTGTAGTTAACGGCATCGCCCAAAATAGCGGCGGTAACCATCAATGCCACCATAACGTGTACGTTGATATCATTGGAAGGTAATGATGCCAGCGCCCCGGCCACAAACAACAAAGAATCCCCCGGCAGGAACGGCGTCACCACCAGACCGGTTTCACAGAATAAGATCAGGAATAAAATGGCGTAAACCCAAATCCCATACTGCGCTACCAGCTCCGCCAGATGAACATCAATATGCAAAATAAAATCAATAACGAAACGTATAAATTCCATAAATACTCTCGAGTGGTAAACATGCCTATGCTTTGATTGAGTGAGGTTAACTGAACTTCCTTAGGTATTCCTTAGCCCGAGGCGAGCTCACTCATCAATGTAGAGAAATCAGTCATCTGCCAAAAAGAGTGGCCCCATTGGCGCCATTGGTAGAGCAAAGCGTTCAGGATAATCAACAGAGACTAAATACAACCCCTCGGCTTTCGCCGTTGCCGCAGCACGCGATCGGTCTTTCAGTGCCAGCAACTCGGCCATCCAGTTGACATCCTGATTACCACACCCAATCTCAATCAGGCTACCAACAATATTACGCACCATATGATGGACAAAAGCGTTGGCCTTGATATCTACCACGATATACGCGCCATGTCGGGTAACTTTGACATGTTTTACATTTCGCCATGGCGTACGAGACTGGCACTGTATCGCGCGAAATGAGGTAAAATCATTCTCGCCGAGTAAACATTGCGCAGCTTGTTCCATTTTTTCCGCATCCAGCGGCAGGTAGCAATGGGTTACCCCTTGCGCCAAAACCGCGGGGCGATAGCGATGGTTAAAAATAATATAGCGATAACGGCGGGCGGTTGCGCTGAAACGGGCATGAAAATCATCATCCACTGTTTTTATCCAACGCACGGCGATATCTGAAGGTAAATGACTATTAACCCCCATAGTCCAGGCGGCATCTTTACGCACCGCCGTGGTGACAAAATGCACCACCTGCCCGGTGGCATGTACGCCAGCATCAGTGCGCCCAGCACAAAATACACCGATGGGTTCATTGGCTACTTTCGATAAAGCGGCCTCCAGGCAAGCCTGCACACTGGCAACCTCTAACTGGCGTTGCCAACCAAAATAGCGGCTGCCGTTATATTCAATGCCCAGCGCAATTTTTATACTGGCCGTTTCAGCCACGACGTCTTGTTGCTGAGCCAACTCAAGTTCGGACATCAGTATAGTTGCTCCTGCAACAGGCGCTCCGCCGTTTCAATTGCCATCAATGCGCCACCAAAACGGATGTTGTCGGCCACTGACCAGAACTGCAACACTTCAGGAATGCCGTAGTCGTTACGCACACAACCAATACTCAGCACCTCACTGCCCGAGGCATCACTAACCTGTGTTGGATAATCATCCTCTTCAGATAATTGGATATCTTCACAATTTTCCAGTTCGCCGCGTGCCTCATCTGCGGAGATCGGGCGCAAAGCTTCCAGATGAACCACTTGTGCCTGACCGTAAAATACCGGTGATTGAATGCAACTCACCGAGATAGGCAGACCCTCGTCTTGTAATACTTTACGCACCTGATCAACCAAACGGCGTTCTTCACGCACACTGCCCTCTTCATCAGCCAGCAGCGGTAATACGTTAAATGCCAGTTGCTTGGCGAAGATACTTGGCTCAGCAGGAATGCCATTTAACAGCTTGGCGCTTTGACCGGCCAGATCGTCCACAGCAGCCTTGCCGTGAGCGGAGGCTGAAATCAGCGCAGTGACATGCAAGCGGGACAACCCAGCCTGTTCCGTCAGTGGTTTAATCGCAGTCAGCAACTGGCTGGTCAGGCTATCGGCCACGGCCACAATATTGCGATTGCGATATTCTGCCAGCACCTGAGGATTCACACTTGGCACCACCAGCGGTACGTCCGGTTCCATCGCGAACAGGCCACTGCTATCAATAACCAGACAACCTGCATTCGCCGCTTCTTCAGCGTATTGCTGTGAGGCTTCGCGCCCGGCAACAAAGAAAGCTAACTGCACCTGAGACCAGTCAAATTCAGCAACATTTTCCACCAGCAAACTTTTACCATTAAAGCGCACAGACGCACCGGCGCTGCGTTCGCTGGCCAGAGGATACAATTCACCAACCGGGAACTGGCGCTCATTTAACAGCTCCAGCAAAGCTTCACCTACTGCGCCCGTTGCTCCTAACAGAGCAATATTCCAGCCGTCAGACATGTTGGTTTTCTCCACTAACGTTCATTAAATTACAAGGGTTCATTCAGATACTAAGATCGATTGAAATAGAAAGGCGGTAAAAAAACCGCCTGACAATCAATAAATTAAAGTTTATACCGGGCTTATAATAACTGTGTACTAAAGCCTAATTTCTGCAACAGTTCGGCACTGGCCACATTATCGCATTGCACGCAGAGCGATGACCACTCGCGCCGCTCCTGGTAGTGCTTGCGCAGCCGATCAAACTCACCGAGGATGCCGGCAACATGGCGCAGCGGTGCATCATCGCGGCGCACATCATACACTAAGTGCATCAATCGTTTTAATTTGCCTTCATCCAACTCACCGTTCAGTCTCAAGTGGCTAAACTCCGGTTGAGGTAACAAGGAGGCTAGCTCTACCGACTGCGGCTGCCCCAGATGTTGACTAAAAGCTTCAAATACTTGTGTGGTACCGCGCGCTTTGCCCTCCAGCGTATAGCCGGCAATATGCGGTGTCCCGATATCAATCCGCCCTAACAGCGGCAAAGATAACTCTGGTTCTGGTTCCCACACATCCAATACCACACTGAGTTTCTTGCCTTTCTCCAACGCATGAAGCAGCGCAGCGTTATCCACCACCGCTCCGCGACAGGCATTAATCAGAATGCGGCCATCCGGCAGGGCTGCCAGTAATTCATCGTCCGCCATGTGCAGACTTTGATAAGGGCCGGTTTTATTCAACGGTGTATGGAAAGTGAGGACATCTGCCTCTCGCACCAGTTTTTCCAGCGGCCAGAAGGTGTCATTATCACCCCTGTCTGCCCGTGGCGGATCACACAACAGAGTACGCACACCTAAGGCTTGTAGCCGGGCATTCAATCTGGCCCCGACATTCCCCACCCCAACAATGCCGACGGTTTTGTCACGCAATTGGAAACCATCGCGTTCAGCCATCATCATCAGTGCAGAAAAAACATATTCCACAACCGCAATGGCGTTACAGCCGGGGGCCGCAGAGAAACCAATTCCTTGTTGCTGTAGCCAGTTATCATCGACATGGTCGGTACCGGCAGTTGCTGTACCCACAAAGCCAATTGACGTGCCTTGCAGCAAGGCCTCATTCACTTTGGTGACCGATCGCACCATCAGCGCATCTGCACCAATCAGTGCTTCACGAGGAATTGGTCGCCCCGGCACTGCCTGTACCTCACCTAAACGCCGGAATAGCAGATCCGCGTACGGCATATTCTCATCAACCAGGATTTTCACTTTGTTCTCCGGCAGCTTACTGCCCTATAGATGAAAAGCAGGGACTTAGTATATACCCAAAGAAGTTGGAGTTGCAGCCAACACCCCTGCGGCGTCAAGGATGAAGACGATCCCCAAAATCATTGGCGTTGCAGGTAAGCTGCAAGCGAATAAATCCCGATGAGCTGACTCACGTCAGTGATTCGGGTGCGTGAGCATAGCCAACACCCCTGCGGCGTCAAGGATGAAGGGGATTGTTGCGACGAAAACGCTCCGGCGTAGTCCCTGCAATTTGCTGGAACATGGCGATAAAAGCCGATGCGGAACTATACCCGACATCCAGTGCGATGCTTTGCACGGTTTTCCCTTGCTCTAACAACGAGATAGCGTGCAAAAAACGCAACCGCTGACGCCATTCACTGAAGGCCATGCCCAGTTCTTGCTGGCAGCGGCGCGATAACGTCCGCTCGGTGGTATAGACCCGCTTGGCCCACTGCGCCAGTGAGGTATTATCCGCCGGGCAACGTTCTAGCGCCGTCAGAATAGGTGACAGTAATTTATCCTGCGAGGTAGGCAAGTAGGTGCGCTGTACCGGTGACATTCTGAGTTGATCGATCAATACGTGGGCTAAGCGCATATCTTGCTCACTTTCCGGCATCAATACACCACGGGAGAAACAGTCTTCCACAATGGCATTAAAGATCGGGCTGACATTAATCAGGCAAGCTGATACCGGTAATTCCTTACAAAGCGCAGGTGCAATATCAATAGCACGAAATTGCGTCGGCTTGCGGTTATAGCTGGAGTGCTCCATGCCGGCTGGTATCCAGACACTGAATTCAGCAGGTGCCAGAAAGCGCTGCCCCCCAATACTCATTGCCACTACACCTGACTTTACGCAGATCAACTGCCCATAAGGATGGGTATGCGGCAAAAACTCAGTATTGGCATTAAAGGCCTCGCAACGAAAGGAAAGGCTCAGTGGCACGGTCGTTGCTACCACCGGGAAAGAAGGCTCAGCCATGGTGAACTATCTCCTGTGAAAAAGAATTCCTGCCGAGATTGTCTTAATCACAGCAATAATTGTCTGGTTTTCAGTATATAGAATAAATCAGACAACTGTAGACTACGTCACATATTATTTAGATGAGAATTATTATCATGAATATGCTATTCCCCCTGTTCGCGGTGATCATCTGGTCAATCAATGCCGTGGTCAGTAAGGTCTCTGCCACCGCAATTGATCCCGCCGCCATCTCGTTTTATCGCTGGGTACTGGCGTTGCTAACGTTAACGCCATTTTTACTGCTGGGTGTTATCCGTAACTGGCAGGCAATCCGCGTTTATTGGTGGAAATTGATGATATTAGGGATGCTGGGCATGGTGCTGTACCAAAGCCTGGCGTACTACGCAGCTCACAGTGTTAGCGCCCTGTTTATGGGGATTCTCAGTTCGTTAATTCCCTTGCTGACCGTGCTTATTAGCATTGTGGTGTTACGTGTCGCCCCCACGGTCGGTATTGCATTAGGTAGCGTGCTGTCATTAGGTGGGCTGGTGTGGTTGGTAAGTGCAGGTAACCCAGCACAACTGTTGCAACATGGTATTGGCAAAGGCGAATTGATGATGTTCGGCGCATCGGCATCCTATGCGCTGTATGGTGTATTGACCAAACGCTGGGCGATTCAATTACCGAACTGGCAGTCCCTTTATATGCAGATCGTTTTCGGCGTGGTGCTGTTATTGCCTAATTTCCTGATGGCCTCAGATGTGCAACTGACGGCGCAAAATATCCCATTGGTGCTATTTGCTGGTATACCGGCCTCAATTATTGCGCCTTATTTATGGATCCACGGTGTGATGCGTTTAGGTGCAAATACCGCATCAATATTTATGAATCTGACACCGGTATTTACCGCCATTATTGCCGTGGCCTTCCTTCATGAGCAATTACACAGCTATCACCTGATTGGCGGGGGTATCACACTGGCGGGAGTGATCTTAGCTCAACGCCTGCGCACTCCATTGCGGCGCTCGGCGGCGCAGTAAAAATAAGGTAGCGGCGTATAGGCTGCGCTGCTACCCCATACATTTCTTTTATTCCGCGCTAACCGCCATCATTTCTGTTTGGACCTTATCTTTACGATGCAACATCAGCACGCCCAGTAATACCAGTGCGCTGCCCAGCAATTGGGAGGGAGAGAGCGTTTCCCCCAACAAGAAATATGCAATCACCGCAGTGAAGACCAGTTCCAGCGTTAATAGTAGGCTGGCCACCGCCAAAGGCAGTGTTTTCAAACTGAGATTAAACAGGCCAAACCCCAGTAATGTTGGTCCGGCGGCTAAAATTAACAATAGCCCCCAACCAGACCATTGAATACCATCAGCCCTATAAGATAAGAAGAATAGATCACCCACCATTTGCTGTAACCCTGGCAGCGGGAACCACAGCAATAACTGATTAAATATCAGTTGGTAGATAGCGGAGAAACCAAAAACATACAGGATAGTGTTCCAGACCGGATAACGGCGTTCGGTCGCAATGCGCCCCGCCAGAGTATAAAAGCTGTAACCAATACCAGAGGCTAATCCGATAAAGAGGCCAACAAAATTAAAGTCTGAACCAGTAATATTCAGGCCATCGCTGACTAAGAAACAGCCCAACAGGCTGATCACCATAACCAATAATTCACGCCAGCCCATATATTCGTTATAGAAAATCCAGCCGAGAAACACGGTAAAACCGATTGAACAATAGACCAGAATGGTGGAGATCGACGCACCGTTTAAAGCAACAGATTCAGTCCACAGCCCATTAAAGACCGCCAGCAATAAGCCATATGCAGTATAGAACTTTAGCTGGCACCCACGTAATTTGGCCCATTCCGGTTTGGTCAGAAGTAAAATAGGCAATAACACCACGGCGACCAGTGCAGCCCGCCAGAAAGCCAATACCGAAGTGGGTAGATGATAATGCGCCGTGAGGATACGAATTATGATGCCGGTAAAACCCAACAACATGGCACTAATGATCGCCAGCAGATAGCCTTGTCGTTTGCCACTAAACCCGCCTCTGCCCGCCCCGATAGAGCCAAATGCTGATGGGAATAAATTTGCCGGAATCGCCATAACAACCTCATAACTACTTTCACGATAGTGATCAGATAGCGATTGTACCCCCCATGTTCTCTGCTACCAGAGCCACTTTCCTGCTGATTGATACAGGCCACTTTTTCCCTCTTGAAGCCTTGTTAAGCTTGAGTATAGTGACAATACATTATCCACAGTGAGCCACTTCTGGCCGGTGAGACATGCATATTCCGTTAGATCGTCAGCAAGACATTCCACTGTATCTACAAATCGAAGAGGCATTGCGCCGTGCTATCCTCAGTGGGGTGTTTGCCGATGGCGACAAACTGCCTTCAACCCGCACCTTGGCAGCAGAATTATCAGTGAGCCGCCTCACCGTGGATAATGCCTATGCCGAACTGGCGGCTAAGGGGTTATTACAACAACGTCGTGGTAGCGGTGCCTATGTCTGTCACCTCTCACCACCGCCAAGCCATCCGCATCCACGGCTACATGGTGAGTTCCCGCTGGACCGTTTTACCACTGTCACCTCACGGCTGGACGGGTATGCCGATATCCCCTTACCGCCAGATACCATCAATTTTGCCGCTGGCATCGGTAGCCCCAAAATTTTCCCATTGGATGAATTCCGCCAGATCTTGCATTCAATTCTGCGCCGCCATGCTGAAGAAGCATTCAGTTACGGCGATTACTGCGGCTATTATCCATTGCGCGATACACTCAGCCGCATTCTATCCGCACAAGGTATTCCTACCCGGCCAGAGCAACTGTTGATAACCAATGGTTCGCAACATGCCATCAGTCTGATCAGCCAATCACTGCTGGCCCCAGGCGATAGCGTGCTGGTAGAAGAACCCACTTATGCCGAAGCATTAGCCCTGTTCCGCCTGCATAAAGTGAATATTATTACCCTGCCAAGCGACCAACAAGGTATGAATCTGGCTACCCTGCCTGCGCTGTTAGCCAGACATCAACCGAAGCTTATCTATTGCATTCCCAACTTTAATAACCCCACCGGACGCTGTATGAGTGAAGAGCGCCGCCATCAGTTAGTGCAAATAGCCAGAACCGCTGGGGTGCCAATACTGGAAGATGATTATGTGGGCGACTTGCGTTACAGCGGCAAAAAGCTGCCTTCGCTGCGTTCACTGGCAGCAACAGGTGAAGTTATCTATGTCAGTACTTTTTCCAAAATGTTACTACCCAGCATGCGCATTGGTTATCTGGTGGCAGACGCGCCCCATTACATTCAACTGGCGCGCTTAAAGCATGTTGACAGTTTTACCAGTTCGAACCTGATCCAACGGGCGTTGGATGCCTTTGTCACTGTTGGGCGTTATGACAAACAGCTCCGTCGGGCTTGCCGTTTGTACCGCCAGCACCGTGATGCCATGGTCGATGCCCTCCAGCAGACGCTGCCGCTCGGCTGCCAATTTGAGGTTCCTGACGGGGGGTTATTTATCTGGCTACAATTGCCAGCAAACGTACCAATGACTCAATTGATGCCGCTGGCGTGGCAGGCGGGGGTCACTTTTGCAAAAGGAGGCGGGTTTTACCCCCAAGAATCACAAGGCGAATTTACCTTGCGCTTGAATTTTGCCGCTAATTCACCCGAGCTGATTAGCCAAGGAATAGCCAGATTAAGTGCGGCGATTCGTCAGTGCCAGGCATAAAATCAATCAAAAAACGCACGACCAACAGTCAGACTGAGTCAAACTGTTGGTGTGCAGTTCCCTGTGAACTTTACTAGACAGTTACCTTAGAACGAGGCCAGCCATAAACGCAGTTTCATACCCCAATAGCTGGTCCATCCGCTGGTGTTTTGTACCATCTGGCCTTGATAGAGGATCACTAACGTCGGTGTAACACCGACTTGCCACTGCGCAGACAACTCACCGCGTGGGTCATTTATCACCGGCAACCGGTACTCCTTCTTCGCCAACCAGCGCTCAAGCTGTGGTGCTTCACCGGAGCGCAGCGCCACCGTCATCACATTCTCGCCCTCCTGCACCATTTGATTGACACTGGGGCTGGTGAATTTACACACACCGCACCATGTTGCCCAAAAATAGATAAGCAACGGTTTGTCCTGGCTCATCGCCTTTAACGAGACAGTTTGGCCCGCCAGGGTTTGCAACGACATATCGCTCCAATTAGCCGGTACCTGCGGGCTACGCAACCAATCCATCGCCAAAGAGACCACCGTGACCAGTGCCAGTAAAATAACCAGCTCTTTACCCCACCGCTTCAAGCGACTCATTTACCCGCCTTAGCCAGTTGCTGCTTCACTATCTCCTCCAGTTGCTCATAGGAAATAGCACCTGGAATTATCTGATTACCAATCAAGGTGGCTGGTGTGCCCTCGATACCCAGTTGATCCGCTAACTTCAGGTTGGTACGTAGCACATTCAAGCTCTGCTCGCTTAGCGCTACTGGCGTAACACCGGTCTTTTTCTGCGCCGCGGCAATACTGTCAGCATCGTGGAAACCTTTTTTCGCCATCAAGCGCTGATGGAATGGCAGAAATTGGTTCGGATGTTGTTGCCACAGCGTCAGTGCCAACCGCGCACTGGTCATTGAGCTTTCCCCTTTAAACGGCAGCGGTTTTATCACCACCGCCACCTGCGGGTACGCTTTCACGATTTTTTCCAGCAAGGGATCAAAGGTTTTACAAAATGGGCAGTTGTAATCGGTAAATGAAACCAATGTCAGGGCTGGCATTGTAGCCCCGAAACGGGGGCTGCCGGGGTCTTGGAATAGCACTTGTTTATTGGCTTCGATAAATTGATCCATTTGCTGCCCTTGCGCTTCATTAGCTTGCTGTTGCAAGGCATTGATGGATTGCTCAAGAATATCTGGGTTAGCGACCAGCGTTTCACGGATTAAGGCTTTAATCCGCACTTCCTGCTCCGGTGTAAAAGGCGCAGCCGCCCAGAGTGGCGTCGAGATCAGCGTTAACAACACAACCATGATAATTTTCATTCTTTATTTCCTTTAGCATCGGCCAAAATTTTTAATAACACGTCACTGTCCAACAGTGGTGAGAGCACCACACCCTGCGGTTGTTGTGGCCCATAAATTTGATTAAATGGGATTGCGACACTGCCGCGCTGGCGCAAAAACTCAGTAATATCAGCAGAAGGCCGTGTCCAGTCACCGCGTAACGCCACCACGTCAGGCGCTTGCAATGCCTGCTGCACATCGTCACGCATCAGGACGTGTATTTTGTTAACTTTACAGGTCACGCACCAATCGGCAGTGACATCGACAAACACCCGCTTATGCTCCACCAGCGCTTCCTTAATGGCAGATTCAGTTAATGGCTGCCACGGGATGTTGTCATGTAGCGGTTTGCGCCACAGATTAGCCGTCAACGAACCTGCCAACAGTAATCCGCCGATAATCAACACCCCGATTAAGCTGACGATTGCTGCAACACGCACGCCATAACGCCAGCCAATAGCCAGCAATAGCGTTAACAGCAACACTCCGGTAATCACTATCACCAGTTGTAGGCCAACATGGCTCACCATCAGGCTCAGTAACCACAGACTTGATGCCAGCATCAGCCCCCCCATCCCGATGCGCAGGCGATTCATCCAACGACCGGGGCGGGGCAAAAACAGCACTAATTTAGGCCATAGCGCCACCGCCAACCACGGCAGGCTCATGCCAACCCCCAGGGCGGTAAATATGCCCCATAGCGCCGGTAAAGGGGCGGCCAGCGCAAAGGCTACCGCCGTCCCCAGGAATGGCGCGGAACACGGGGTTGCCAGTAGCGTCGCCAATGCGCCCTGTCCAAAGTGGCCGGCCAAACCGCGAGCCCCCGCTTTCTCTACACGAGGCGCAGCAATACGACTATTGAGCGATGAGGAGAGATTGATCTCGAACAAGCCGAACAGATTGGCCGTAAAGAGTGCGGTAACCAGCACCATAAAGCCGATAAACCAAGGGCTTTGGAACTGAATTCCCCAGCCAAGGGCATGATTACCTAAGCGCAAGGCGGTCATCAGTAGTGCCAACAACCAAAACGAAGTCACAATTCCAGCAGACGATGCCAGAAACTGCCAACGAATCTGACGGCGGGTTTGCTGCCCGGTCTGCAAAATCGACCCCAGTTTCATTGCAAGAACCGGAAGCACACAAGGCATCAGATTAAGAATAAATCCGCCCGCCAGCGCCATCACTATCCAAGACCAAAAACGGGGGGAGGATTGCGGTAAAGTGAGCGCTTGCCCAATCGTCACCGTGGCCTCTTGCGCCAGACCTGCGTCAGTAATCACCATTGTCAGGGGTTTACCACGGAGATCCCCCACGCCCTCCCCCCAACCATCGGTCGCAGGAACCCGCACCGAGAGCTGATTACCCTGTACGCTGACCTGCGGTTTGCCGAAATCCACGTCCGCCAAGGTATCGAAGAACAATTCGGGCTGTTGCCAACCTTCGTCACGTACCGCCAGAATTTGCACCTCACCATGACCAAAACCAGCTTGGATCTGTTGGGTCAAGGCATTGGCAATGGGTACCTGCCCCATCGCTTGGGCAAAATCGTGTTGGAATTGTTGTTGGTTTTCGTCGCTTAACGGCGAGGAAAGATCGAGGCTAAACGGGTAGTCCGTCAAAATGCAGACATTGCTACAGGTCGATAGGGTCAAGATGCCATTTAGCGTTTGGGGTGCCTTAGCGGAAATGACGATCGGCAGCATGACCTGCTCGTGATAGCCCTGGGTAGAAATACCAGAAACATCAAATCGTTGTGGTACAGGCCAGTACCATTTTACCGCGTCAAGAGGTGTGCTCCAGGCAATGGTTGGTGCAATGCCCCCTTCACCCGGTGAGCGCCAGTAAGTTTTCCAGCCTTTATCCAGTTGAACGGAAAGTAACAGGCGGGTTGCACCGCTCGTTGAGGGTTCGGCATGAATCCGCACCTTAGCATGTGAGTTTTGTGGGCTGACCAACCAGCCGCTGTCTGCCGCCCAAAGGGTGGGCATCCATAGCAGTAACAGACAGAACAACGCTGTCTTGCTTAAATTGAACATGATTCTTCTCCAGAAATAGATTAATCACAGCAACGCAAAAGGTTGCCGTAGTTATGCCAACAGCATCTCTATTCCCGGAAAATGCAGAGTTGCAGGTGCACCCTCAAACGGCTGGGTGATATCACTCTGGGTGGCGGAAACCTCATGCGGGCCGGAATCACTGGCCCCAATAGCAAGAGTAATAAACCCAGAGAAAAAATCGCTAATTCGAACAGAACAGGCGGGGATGCTAACAGGGATTTGGCACTTAGCTCACAAGGCGTGGGAGCTTCATTTGCATCGGCAGCAACCTGTGATGACGATGTCTGAAGGAGGTTTTTTTCCAACGCGTGCAGGCTGGCGATGCGTTGTGTCATACAAACTAATATGACCAGGCAAGCCAGACAGAGGAACCACTTTGCCGCACGCTGTTGTTTAACCATTTACCGTGTTTAATCCTGATCCGTATAATTCATCAGTAAAATTGATAAATTAGTCTCATTCAAGACTGAGCGCTCATCTTAACGGCATAATTAAGATTATCAATGTCTGAACTTAAACAATCACTCAAAGTGACATTTAATTACAAACGTATTTAACCAAAAAAACATAATCTGACGGTATGGGTCGCCCACATTTACGCGTATCATATTGGTAGCCTGCGTCTATCGCCGGGTACTTTATGAACGTCCACAGTATCTCCTCCACAGCGAAGGACCGGTTATATGCAACCTTTGAACGGCCCGGGTGTACCGATTGCCAGTGATCGCAATATTGCACCGACCAAAGTACCTCATCAGGGCCAAGTGGAAGATCAGGCACTTACCCCTGCGCAACGCACTACGCTGGAAAAGCTAATTGTGCGGATTATGGCCCTCAGCCCAATTAAATCAGCCGAGATCTGGGCCGGTCTGCGCCATGATTTATCCTTGGGTAGCACCAGCGACTTACTGGCACGCCACTTCCAACCCGCAGAGCAATTGCTGCAAACCCGCCTTGCACAGGCACAGGAAAATCACGCCAATCATCAATTGCGCCAGCAACTGACCGAACTGCTGCCACAAGGTAACAACCGGCAGGCGGTCAGTGATTTTATCCGCCAGCACTTTGGTCATACCGTATTAAGTCAGCTAAGTCATGCTGAGTTACAACAGGTTTTGGTGCTACTGCAATCCGGCACCCTGAATATTCCACAGCCACAACTGGCAACAATAACTGATCGGCCGTTACTGCCCGCAGAGCATCAGAATATTCAATCGCTAGTAGCAAAACTTAGTGCTGCAACCGGTGAGCAACCGGCCAAAATATGGCAGGCGTTGTTTGATATGGTGGGGGTGAAAAGTAATGATCCATTACCTGCGCGCCATTTCCAGCTACTCAGCCAGTTTTTACAGACCAAAGTGGCACTCAGCCAACAAACGGCACCGACATTGGTTAACCTGCAAACCGCGTTGAAGCAGCCCGCTGATGCGCAGGAACAACAATTATTAATTGATTACAGCCAGAATCGCTTTCAGGCCAGCCCTACCACGCCGCTGACACAAGCGCAGTTGAATGACATTATCAATGTCCTGTTTACCGCCAGATTAGATCGGGCTAATGCAGCCCAACGTTTAGCAGAAGACCAAAAAACTCTGCAACCAGTGATTAACCCGCTGATCGCCGCATTACCCCAATCATTACAGCCATTGTTGCAAAAACCGTCACTGGCATTTGTGGCGCTAATTATAGTGATGGCCTTTTTGTTGGCTATCTTCCTCTAACCAGATGTGGCTCAGGTTATCTCCCGCTGAGCCATCCATCTGATTACAATAATAGCCACCAGCCAACCAGAGCACTCCACAACAAAAATGGCAGTGAATAAGCGTGGAATTTTAACCAGATGGCAGGTTCTGCTGCCATTCTCAGCGCAATTAAATTAGCCATAGAACCCAACACAAAACCAAAACCACCAATATTGACCGCATAAGCCACCAGCGCGCTGGAAGGCAGATAATTAAGCAGCAATATTGTGGCGGGGACATTACTGATCAATTGCGATAGACCCATCCCCAATATATAGGCGGCAGCCGCAGACAGCGTTTTGATTTCACCGAACAGCGATTGTAACGCAGGTAACTCCGTCAGTAGGCGCACGTCAATGAACATCGCCATAAAGACCACAATCAAGCTCCAGTCAATTGCCAATAACACCCGCCGCGCCAGTAACAATAAACCAGCGAAAACGACAAGCAGCCCATAGCCAGCCCTGCCCAAATCTACGCAGATAATAAAAATAACATACAACGCCAAACAACTTAGCAACAGGCGGAACTGGTAGGGATAAAGCGGGCTTGAGGCCTGTTTCTTTATCTTACGCGCCGGAAAACGCCACCATGTTACCGCTAATAATGTCAGCAGAATAATGGCTGCTAAAGGTGCCATTTGGCGGGTAAAACCAATAAAAGAGAGTTCGGAACGGCCCCATAACAGAATATTTTGTGGATTGCCGATCGGGGTTAATAGCGACCCGGCATTGACTGCCAGCGCCGAGAAAATAATTAGGCGGGCAACCGGCAGAGACGATATTTTTTTCAACGTCAAAATCAGTGGAACAATGATAAATAGCGCCACATCATTGGTCAGAAAGGATGACAACACTGCCGCAGCTAAGACTAAAAACAGCGCCAGATGCCGCTCAGTGTGGAGTGTGTTAATAATTTTCCGGCCAATAAAATCGAAGTAACCGCTGACCTCAACCCCTTTAGTCAGTAGCATTAATCCCAATAAAGTAACAATGGTGGTCCAGTCAATAAACTGCGGGAAGACGGCAATTTGGGCTGGCATTAAGGCCGTTAACCCTATCCCCAAAATCAATAAAATATGTAATAGACGATCTTTGAGAAAAGGTCTTAATACCGTTTTTACTGCTTGCTGAGTAGTCGCAAATAATGTCATCAGGAAATCTACAAATGGCCAGGGGCTGACAAAGAGAGATTACGTTAGCGTAGCCTATCATTTTATGCCAGCCCCTATTGTCTACCGGCTGCCGCAACCGGCGGCAGGGCAGTGTTAACTTAACTTTGTGTGTTGTGTTTTATCGCTTTTCTGAAATCATCCATTGAACAGAACCCGTTGGCATCAACCGGGCAGCCCTTAATTTCCAGCGTGACACGTTTTGGTGGTGCCTGAAGGGTCAGCGGCGTCTTATTACGAATTTGCTCAGTCGACAGATAGATATATTCGATCTTCATCATATCTTTATTTTGTTTCGTATCTTTCCAGCGCTCAAATACTACTTTGCCGCTGATTGGTGTTTTCTCATATTGGTCTGGCAGTTGGTATTCTTTAGTTTTCAGTGCTGCCAACAATGAAGCAATGTTAGAGTCATGCCCAACCAATACCGCCAATTTAGCTTTCTGCGCCGCTAATTCATTAGGCGTTTTCTCACCGACGGGATCAAGGGCGGCACTGATAAAACCGACTAACTTCTCAGCCGCATTATCCGCAATGGCAGGAGAACCGAATAACGTCTCATGGTAGAGGTTTTTGATATCGATTAATTTACGCCACTCTTCCGATGACTGAATCCGTCCCCAGGCCACATCTTTAATCGGGAAACCTTCGTAATATTGCAACATAAATGCATCTGATGCGCCGGTACCTAACTTCAGCGGGCCGGTGATGCCTGGCTCTTTATTTTGTACCAATACAATATTAGTTGGCTGGGTACTCCAGTCACATTTCTTATCCGTTAAACAGGCCGGTGATTTTTTATAATCCAACACGCGGGAAAGTAAATCGTAATTAGGCTGTAAGCGCTTATTTAGCCCTTCTACCCCGCCCGGCCCGGCGTGTTGATTAATCGATGCCAAGGCTTTTTCTTTAAATTCTGGTGTGACATATAGCGTGATGATCGGATTAAAAACTGGATCCATTTTGCCGATGTCTTTTTGGTGCGCCACTGGCACATTACAACCAGGGAAAGCACCGAATAAGAAATGCTGCGCGGTACCAATAGTCCTTGGCAAGCTGTTAGCATAAGTAAATACCGTGGTATCTGCCGGGCATCCTGTCGCTTTCAGTAATTTGGCATTAACCAACCACTCGCGGAAGTACCCCCCCATCATCGCCTCAAGCTCAGCCCCTTTCGGTGTCAGATAACCGCCAGGGGTGGTCCATTGTGGCCATTTATCGGGTGTCGCACTGGAAAGCATATCGCCATAATTTACCAAAGGTGCTCGTATACCATGCCGGCTCATCACCAGCACTTGTTCAAGTTTATAGTTGTCACTTTTATCCTGTGCTACAACATGGGTTGACGCTGGCAAGAGTAGCGCTAATAGTGTCAGGGTGTATGCCGTCTTTATTTTTATCATCCTAATCTCCGTCATCCTGTTGATGGTAATAGTGTAAAAATGGATAGAGGAATAAATAGATGTTCCGATTGCTACAGATTTGTTACAACCAACATGATAGACAGAGATAATAGGTATAGTCGGAGTCTTGTCACAGTTCCGCTAATTGCTTTGTCGCGGTGCATCAGCAGCGTGTTTCTACATAGTTAAATTTCTATCCATACTCAGACGGGCGTTTGTACAGGAATAAGCGAATGAAAATTTTGGGTCTTATTGGCGGTATGAGTTGGGAATCAACCATCCCTTATTACCGGATGATTAACCAGCAGGTTAAAGAACAACTTGGCGGGTTACACAGTGCCAAAATCATTCTCTATAGTGTGGATTTCCATGAGATTGAACAGCTTCAGGCCAAGGGGGACTGGGAAACTGCAGCACAGTTGCTGTCTGATGCCGCCGTTTCATTAAAAAATGCCGGAGCTGACGTCATCGTGGTATGCACCAATACTATGCACAAAGTGGCTGATGACATTGAAGCGGCCAGCGGATTACCGTTATTGCATATCGCAGATGCTACTGCCGCACAAATTAAGCTGCAAGGGATCAATAAAATTGGCTTATTGGGCACCCGCTACACCATGGAACAAGATTTTTATCGGGGCCGATTGACGGAAAAACACGGTCTTGAAGTAATTACCCCTGATAGTATCGATCGCGAAAGTGTTAACCGCATTATTTATGAAGAGCTGTGTTTGGGCGTTATCAGTGAAACCTCCCGCCAGGAATATCGCCGCATTATGGGCAAATTAGAACAGCAAGGCGTGCAAGGGATTATCTTTGGTTGCACCGAGATTACATTGTTGGTTAACGCGCAAGACGCGAGCGTACCGGTATTTGATACCACCGCAATACATGCCTGTGCGGCCGCTGAATATGCGCTGACATGCTAATTGTGATGATTCCCCAGCCATCACACATTTGCCAAGGCAGCAAACAATAACAGATCGGTGGGCAGCAGAGGTTGATACCGCTTGCTGCGACCTCCCCTGCATGACTCAGCAATAGGCCGAGTGACAAAGGTTGCCACATCACTACGGCGTTAAGTTGGAAGAATATCAGCCGCTAATAATATTCCTACCCGCTGCTTTTGAGTTATAGAGCATTTTATCTGCACGGATTAATAGCTGTTCCTGCGCTTCATTTTGCCCCAATTCCACCACACCCAGGCTCATCGTTACATTGATATTCCCTTCCACAGGCATGGTTTCGATGCATTGCCTGATTTTCTCAGCAATACATTTAGCCTCATTTAATTGTGTGTTAGGTAACACAATCATAAACTCATCGCCACCCCAACGGCCTAACACATCAATTTCCCTAATATTATTCCTGATCACATCAACAATATGCGTCAATGTTAAGTCCCCAACAGAATGACCATGCTTATCATTAATAGATTTGAAATTGTCTAAATCCAACGCAAGCAATGACAACGGCTGGCAAAATCGTTTTGCGCGGTTATATTCGTGTTTCAGTACTTTTTCCAGCAAATAACGGTTAGCCGCAGAGGTTAATACATCTGTTTCAGAAAGACTTTTTTTGATATCGAGTTGCTGCTGTAACCGGAAATTGGTTTCGCGTAATTCAACAGTTCGCTCCTCGACTAACGCTTCCAGAGATTTATTCTTTAACTCTAACTTTTCAAGGCGCTGTTTTCTGTCATGGATATTGCGGTGAGCGCCGATCATCCTCGATACGGAACCATCACTATTACGCTCAATCACCTTGCCGCGATCTTCAATCCATATATAGTCGCCATCATGAGTCCGGCAACGGTATTCAATCTGGTATCGTTCTGCCTGGTTATTAATATAGGCATCAAACTGAAACATCACTCTTTCAAAGTCGTCTGGATGGATGATTTTTTCCCAAGTATGGACTGTATTTTCAAAAACATGGGCAGGGTAACCCAGCATTTCATACCAACCAGTATTACGATAAACAAATCCACTGTTGGCATTCCAATCCCAGATACCATCACTTATCACTTCCAGAATTTCATGAACAACGCGCTCGTTTAAATCGGCAATCTTAATCTTCTGATCACTTTGATTATGGCTCATTGAACTATCCTGCTGTGTTGGTAAATTAAAAGACAAAAATAAAACTGTTTAATTATTGTTCTAATAGTGTGAATTAACGTTTTTGAGCAGGCAAGGATTTTTTAACTTCAAATTTGACTTTAACAGAATAAAAAAATATTAAGAAACGATGTAATTAGGTTAACGTATTAAGATTCAATCACCTACAGTCTATAATGTTATTCATCTCGATTATTGAGTACAAGATATTTTTATGAATAGTCAGTGATCAACTGATGATTATTGTATTCTTCCTTAGACGTATTTATTCATAGCGAATAAAAAGGCCCGCGATTACTCGCAGGCCTTAGTAACTCAATATCAATGAGCAGAAATATCTGCGATTGACCTTATTTCTGGTATTTACGCATGACCAGTGTGGCGTTAGTACCACCAAAACCGAAGCTGTTAGACATAACAGTAGTCAATTCGCGTTGAGTTGGCTCAGTAATGATATTCATCCCCGCCGCCTTCTCATCCAGATTTTCGATATTGATACTTGGTGCGATAAAGCCGTGTTCAACCATCAGCAGGCTAAAGATAGCTTCATGCACACCCGCAGCACCCAGTGAGTGGCCGGTCATGGCTTTTGTTGAGGAGATAGCCGGTGTGTTATCACCAAATACCTCACGAATCGCACCCAGCTCTTTCACATCACCAACCGGTGTAGAAGTACCATGTACGTTCATGTAGTCAATTGGCGTATCAACGCCTGCCATTGCCATCTGCATGCAACGAACAGCACCTTCACCTGATGGTGCAACCATATCAGCACCATCAGAGGTTGCGCCGTAGCCAACAATCTCAGCATAGATATGTGCGCCACGCGCCAGAGCATGCTCAAGCTCTTCTACCACCACCATACCGCCGCCACCTGCAATGACGAAACCATCACGGTCTTGATCATAAGTACGGGAAGCTTTAGCCGGAGTTTCATTGTATTTGGTCGACAACGCGCCCATGGCATCGAATTCACAGGCCATTTCCCAACACAGTTCTTCACCACCACCCGCAAACACCACATCCTGCTTGCCCAGTTGGATTAACTCCAAAGCATGACCAATACAGTGTGCGGATGTCGCACAGGCAGAACTGATTGAGTAGTTAACACCTTTGATTTTGAACGGTGTTGCCAGGCACGCGGACACACCGGATGCCATGGCTTTGGTCACCATATAAGGACCAACACCTTTCAAGCCGCGTGGGGTACGCATTGCATCAGAACCGGCAACCTGATTACGGGGTGAACCACCACCGGAACCCACTACCAGCCCACTGCGGAAATTGGATACCTGATCGTCTGACAGACCAGAGTCTGCTATCGCTTCTTGCATCGCAAGAAAAGCATAAATTGAGGCGTCGCTCATAAAACGCAGCACTTTGCGATCAATGAGGTCTTTAGGCTCAGATGCCAGCTTTACATCGCCCCATACATGGCTGCGCATACCTGCGTCTTTAAATTCCTGAGCGAAAGTAATGCCAGAGCGGCCTTCCTGCAAAGATGCCAGAACTTCCTGCTGGTTATTACCAATGCTGGAGACAATACCCAAGCCAGTAATTACTGCACGCTTCATTCAATACCTCTTCCACTTATTTTACATTCGGGATTTTGCAACGCACTTTAGCGTACAGTTGTACGCCGAACAAGTCCGATCAGCGTAATATACCCAGATAATTTTACGATTTGCACGCGGCCGGTCACATAGTTAGAATCGCCCTACCCCTTGAGATACGAGTCTTTCAACGTGAGCCAACCCCCAATCCAAACCGCGACATTAAGCTGGAATGAACAGGGTACACCTGTATCGGAACAGTTTGGTGACATCTATTTTTCCAATGAAGATGGGCTGGAAGAGACTCACTACGTTTTTCTTAAGGGGAATGGTTTTCCTGAACGTTTTGTTCAACACCCGCGAGATAACTGCATTTTTGCCGAAACGGGCTTCGGAACCGGATTAAATTTCTTAACGTTATGGCGTGATTTCGCTCAGTTCAAACAGCAACACGCCAGTGCTAAGCTCCAACGTTTACACTATATCAGTTTCGAAAAATACCCGCTTCAGGTGGCTGATTTGGCCGCCGCCCATGGCCGCTGGCCAGAACTGGCGTTTTTTGCCGAACAACTGCGCGCCCACTGGCCATTACCCCTTGCGGGGTGCCACCGTATCCTGTTGGCACAGGGGAGTATTACTCTGGATCTGTGGTTTGGTGATGTCAATACCTTACTGCCCCAGTTGGATGCCAGCCTGAATAATCAAGTGGATGCCTGGTTTCTTGATGGTTTTGCCCCGGCTAAAAACCCCGATATGTGGAATGACATGCTATTCAATGCCATGGCGCGTATGGCGAGGCCGGGAGGGACTTTCGCCACATTTACCGCTGCCGGATTTGTTCGCCGTGGTTTGCAACAAGTAGGGTTCGACGTGGCTAAAGTGACAGGTTTTGGGCAAAAACGTGAAATGCTCACGGGCAGATTGCCGCAAAGCATCGAGTCACCCGCCACGCCCTGGTACCACCGGCCAGCAGCAGCCCATTGTGATGATATCGCGATCATTGGCGGGGGCATCGTCAGTGCATTGACAGCATTAGCCTTATTGCGCCGTGGGGCTAAGGTCACGCTCTATTGCGCCGATACACAACCAGCGCAAGGTGCATCAGGTAACCGCCAAGGTGCACTCTATCCCCTGCTAAACGGTAAAGATGATGCACTGGAAACCTTTTTCACCAGCGCATTTACCTTTGCTCGCCGCCAATATGACCAATTGCTAGCGCAAGGCGTGAGTTTTGACCATCAATGGTGTGGTGTCAGCCAATTGGCATTTGATGAAAAAAGCCGTGGCAAAATTGATAAAATGCTGCAAATAAGCTGGCCGGTGCAATTCGCTGAAGCCATGAGCCGTGAACAGCTCAGTGCGCTCGCTGGGCTAGATTGCGCCCACGATGGTATACATTATCCAGCCGGAGGCTGGTTATGCCCATCAGACCTCACCACAGCGCTGGTAATGCTGGCTCAGCAAAAAGGGATGACTTGCCACTATCAACATGAACTGCGCCAGTTAGAGTATGTTGACGGGCAATGGCAGCTCAGCTTCCAGCAACTCAGTGCCCAACCCATCGATACCCAACAACCACGGGTGGCGAAACAACATGCTACAGTGGTGCTGGCCACCGGCCACCGCTTAGCTGAGTGGCAACAAACCCAGCATCTGCCGCTGTCGGCCGTGCGCGGGCAGGTTTCCCACATTCCCACCACCTCAGTACTCAGTCAGTTGCAGCAAGTGCTATGCTATGACGGCTACCTGACGCCAGTGAATCCGGCTAATCAGCATCATTGTATTGGGGCCAGTTATCAGCGCGGCGATATTGCCACTGATTTTCGTGCCGATGAACAACAAGAGAATCGGGATCGCCTGTTACGTTGCCTGCCGCAAGTTAAGTGGCCGCACCAGGTTGATATCAGTGATAATCAAGCGCGCTGCGGGGTGCGTTGCGCTATTCGTGATCACTTGCCAATGGTGGGCGCAGTCCCAGATTATGCTGCAACACTGGCACAATATCAGGATCTGCCGCGCAAAATTCAGCGTGGTGATGAGATAGCGCCAGCTCCGGTATGGCCGGAATTATTCATGGTGGGGGCTTTGGGGTCACGGGGCTTGTGCAGTGCGCCATTGGTGGCAGAAATTCTGGCGGCACAAATGTTCGGGGAACCGCAGCCATTAGATGCACCAACGCTGGCGGCACTCAATCCTAATCGATTTTGGATTCGAAAGTTGCTGAAAGGCAGGCCGGTACAACAGCGCGTTGCGACGTTATCTTAAGCGCAGCGGGGTGACTTGCAGCGGCGTCAAAATCACTAGAATCGCAGAGGTGAAGCCAAGTAACGGATCTGGCTAAACCCCTGCGACTTCAGTAATGGAAGCTATTTGATAGCTTGCTCAAGTAAACGATCCCACAAGCCCAAGACCAAAACCTGATCCGGTGGGGAAAGCTCACCGGCTTTGATCGCTTTTTCCAGGCTGGTCTGCACGCGGGCATGTAGCTGCTCAGCCGTATGTTCACCAAACTCTTCAGATTCAGCTACGGCCAGAGTCAGATGGCCGCGCAGATAGCCGCCGGCAAATAAATCATCATCACTGGCGTGCTCTACCATGTCATCAATCTGCGCTAATATGTGCGTTTCGAACTCTGCGATCATCAATTTTCCTCAATAACCCGCCATATTTCAAACCGCAGGTGTGTTGGCAGCCCCGTTAACCCGAATCACTTACCGTCGGGATTATGAACCTCATCAGAGGCTCACCCTGCGGGCCAGCACAAGCATTGTTCAAAATACAATCAATTTGTATCTTGCTTGCCGCCTTCCTACACCTTGAAATCTATTGGGTTATATTCTATATCCAAAAATAATGGCGTTGCAGCCAGGCGGTAAGCTACACGAGATCTTCCGGGTAAGGGAAAAGCTCGGCTACCAACGGCGGCGTATTGTAAAACGATTGTAGTGCCTGAATAAAGCCCGCAGGTCGTGTGGATATACCGTTTTCTAAATTCCACAATACTTGTTCGCGCACTTTGCGCTGGAATGTGATGCGATCCGGCTCACAATCCCCCTCCAGGTTGTCGCAACTGACGTTAAAAGGGAAACCCGCCGCTACACAGAACATCCATTCCAGTGCCTGTGGTTTGATCTCAACCACTTCAAACTGACTCTGAGTTAATACATCTCGCCCGTCCGGGCAGTACCAATAACCAAAATCGACCAACTTGCGCCGCTCTTCACCGGCAATACACCAATGCGAGATCTCATGCATTCCGCTGGCATAATATCCATGGGCAAAAATCACCCGATGATAGGGAAATTCGTCATCGGCGGGCAGATAAATAGGTTCATCGTCACCTTTTACCAGCCGGGTATTATATTGGTCGCTAAAACAGGCATTAAAAACATCGATTAATTGCTGATAATCATGAGTCATACTTGGGTCCGTAAGAGCGGTATCGGCAACGGCATTCAGGCTCACTGCCCTATTGGATACCTTAAGTTATGCGAAAACGTGTAATCCCAGCCAGGAGGAGATCTCGGTACCATGACTGTCATACAGCAGCTTGCAGCTCATTACGAATGACACCACGACAATCATTGGGCGGATTAATTTTTGGCCTTTAGTCAACACCATATGTGCACCAAGGCGCGCGCCCAGCACTTGCCCGACCAGCATCACCAACCCGATACTCCACACCACTTTGCCGCCGATGATGAAAAAGATAAGGCCACCCAAATTAGAGGTGAAATTAAGCACTTTGGCATGGGCAGTGGATTTTGCCAGATTAAATCCGCACAGGGTCACAAAGGCCAACGCATAGAAAGAACCAGCTCCAGGGCCAAAGAAACCATCATAAAAACCGACACCACCGCCAGCAATCAAGGCAAAAGGTAGTGGAGATAGACGGCGTTGTTGATCAACCTCACCCAGCTTGGGGGTGAGTAGAAAATAGACACCAATACCTATTACCAGTAATGGCAGAATTTGCCGCAAAATGTCGGCCCGCATATGCTGAACCAAAATAGCACCCAGCATTGAACCGACCAGCGTTAGAGCAATAATCAACTTTTGCTCTTTTAAATTCACCGCCCCACGGCGGATGAAATAAAGGCTGGCGGAGAATGATCCACCGACGGATTGTAATTTATTGGTCGCCAACACTTGCGCTGGGGGTAATCCAACCGCCAGCAATGCTGGCACAGTGAGTAAGCCCCCGCCGCCAGCAATGGAATCAATAAAACCCGCCAATAAGGCAACGACAAACAAAATCCCTAAAACTGCAGGGCCCAGCGTAAACCAATCCATGATTTATTCCGTAGCAAAATGGTTATCCAACAAAGCCTGACATGAAGGCGGCAATGGTGGGGGTAAGGTTTTACCCGGTTTAGCACTCGGTTGATGTGGCTGGAACCAGCTTTCCAGTTCGGCACCACAACCATCCCCCGCAGGAGGCGTGTCTTGATCCAAACACTCCAGACTGTCTGCCGGGCAGCGCAATCTTACATGCATATGTGCACGATGACCGAACCACGGGCGCACTTTATGCAACCAATTACGATCCGTTCCGGCATCCAGACACAGTTGTTTTTTAATTGCCGGATTGACAAAAATACGGGTCACTTCGTTATCGTTAGCCGCTAATTTGATAAGACTCTCGACCTGCGGTTGCCAGAGTGCTGGCACTACCCGTTTACCGTCAGCAGCCACCAAATCAATGGGTTGCGGTTTCAACAATTGCTGTTGGCTCCAGCGCTGTTGTGGCAGTTGTAACCAGATATCCACATCCAGACCAGACTGATGGCTGGCATGCCCGCTGCTAAAGCGCCCACCGGCAGGCATTGCCATGTCGCCAATCAACACTGTACCCAAGCGATGTTGCTCAGCCTGCGCACTCAGACGGTGGATAAAGTTCAGCAAATCAGGGTGACCAAAATAACGGCGCTGATCCGGGCGCATCACCTGATACTCTGCCGATTGGAGCGGCAAGGGCATCGCACCAATAACGCAGCCGTTGGCAAAACCACCAATCGACTGCGGAGAACCCGCCACCGGGTTGGCTATCTGTTGCCATGGCGTTGCCGCCATGACTGGGGCCATAGCAGCCAGCGCTACTGTTGTGGCAAGTGCTATTGCACCCACAATCCATTTGTTCATTGTGCCTACCAGCGCGGAACGTCTGAAACCACATCACCGCACTGTGCACGCTGGCGCAGCAAGTGATCCATTAACACAATAGCCATCATGGCCTCCGCAATCGGGACGGCACGAATACCGACACAAGGGTCATGGCGGCCACGGGTAACCATCTCAACCGCCTCACCCTGCCGGTTAATGGTTTGCCCTGGAACCATAATGCTGGATGTCGGTTTCAAAGCGATATGGGCCACAACTGGTTGCCCGCTGCTGATGCCGCCTAAAATGCCACCGGCATGATTGCTCTGGAAACCTTGTGGGGTAATTTCATCACGGTTTTCACTGCCGCGCTTAGTCACAACAGCAAAGCCATCACCGATCTCTACCCCTTTCACCGCATTGATACTCATCAATGCATGAGCCAAATCAGCATCTAAACGGTCAAATACCGGTTCACCCAACCCCACTGGTACGTGTTCAGCTACCACGGTAATTTTGGCCCCAATGGAGTCACCAGCTTTTTTCAGTTCGCGCATCAGCGCATCTAACGGCTCCAACTTACTGGCGTCTGGGCAGAAGAACGGATTCTGTTCAACCAAATCCCAATCAATCAAATCACAACTGATATCGCCAATTTGTGCCAGATAGCCACGCACCTGTACCCCGAATTTTTGCGCCAAATATTTTTTAGCAATGGCACCGGCGGCAACACGCATTGCGGTTTCACGGGCTGAAGAGCGGCCCCCTCCCCGATAGTCGCGCACACCGTATTTTTGTTCGTAGGTATAGTCCGCATGGCCTGGGCGGAAGACATCTTTAATCGTGCTGTAATCTTGTGACCGCTGGTCAGTATTCTCAATCATCAACCCGATACTGGTACCGGTGGTGACCCCCTCAAACACGCCGGATAAAATACGCACCTGATCCGGTTCGCGGCGTTGAGTGGTGTAGCGTGAGGTACCTGGGCGACGCCGGTCGAGATCCAACTGAATGTCAGCTTCAGTGATTGGAATGCCCGGCGGGACGCCATCAATAATACACCCCAAGGCGATGCCGTGAGATTCACCAAAAGTGGTGACGCGGAAAAACTGCCCAATACTGTTGCCAGCCATCACGGCTCCTTACCATGTAGTCATAAACAATCTGTCAGTATGATATTTATCACACTGACAGACTTTATAAGCAGAGATCGATTAATCGCGGTACATACTAAAATGCGGAGCGCAGTCAATCAGTTGCTGTTTGGTCAGCATAAATACGCCATCACCGCCGTTGTCGAACTCCAGCCAGGTGAAAGGCACATCTGGATAGAGGTCCATCAAATGCACCATGCTGTTGCCCACTTCGCAAATCAACACGCCATCATCTTGCAAGAAGTCCGGTGCGCAAGCCAGAATACGGCGAGCCAGTTTCAAGCCATCGCTGCCAGCAGCCAACCCAAGTTCAGGCTCGAAGCGGAACTCCTGCGGTAAGTCGGCCATATCTTCGGCATCAACATACGGTGGATTAGTGACAATCAAGTCATACTTGATTGGCGGTAAATCACGGAACAGGTCAGAGCGAATCGGTGTCACCTGATGTTCCATCTCATGTTGCTGAATATTATGCTCAGTTACTGCCAGGACATCATTAGAGATATCGACGGCATCCACTTCAGCGTCTGGGAAGGCATAGGCACAAGCAATAGCAATACAGCCACTGCCGGTACACATATCCAGAATATGCTTAGGCTGGTGTCTAATCAGCCCGTCAAAGCTGTTATTAATCAACTCAGCTATCGGTGAACGTGGCACCAACACCCGCTCATCAACATAATATTCCATGCCGCAGAACCAGGCTTTATTGGTCAAATAAGCAACCGGAATTCGCTCATTAACCCGGCGGATTACTCGCTCGACAATCCGGTGCCGCTCGCTCGACGTCAGGCGCGCACTGCGCATATCTTCAGGAATATCGATCGGTAAAAACAGGCTTGGGAAAACCAGTTGTACTGCTTCGTCCCACGGATTATCAGTACCGTGACCATAAAAAATATTCGCCGCATTAAACCGGCTAACTGCCCAGCGCAGCATATCCTGAATGGTGTGCAGCTCATTTACTGCTTCATCGACGAAAATCTTGTCCAAGGTATTCTCCAACAACGGTGCGAAAAATCATTATCTATCCCCTAGTTTGCCATGAAGCCCGCGACAAATCAGCAGCAATACATCAGTTGAATGATAACCGAATAATGAAAAGTGCATTAATGACAAAAATTGCATGGATAACCGATTGATTGCGAGGGCAACCAACACGCCTACACCTTGAAATATGACGACATACCTATACCCAATAGATTTCGAGGCGTAGGAAGGCGGCAACAGAGAGAATCCCGATGAGCTTACACAAGTAAGTGATTCGGGTAAGCGAGGGCAGCCAACGCACCTACACCTTGAAATATGACGGGTATAGACATTTATTTAGACAGATGACGTTCAACAGGTAAACTGGAGGTAATCAAATAAGTAAACGAACTGATAATGAAAAATAAATATCACCTCACGACTGATGATTTACAGCTATTTAAGGAGTCTATAGTCGGGGCGAAGAAACTGAAACAAGATACGATTGTTTTGCATACACCGCCCAAGTTGGGCAAAAAAATCGCGCCGGAAAAATTACTGCAAGAACAGGTTGATGCCAGTTATTATTTTTCTGATGAATTCCAACCACAGTTGGATAGCGAAGGCCCGACACGCTATGTGCGGCCTGGCGTTGATCATTTTGAAGTTAAAAAGCTGCGGCGCGGTGATTACTCGCCCGATATGTTTTTGGATTTACACGGATTAACCCAAAAACAGGCTAAACAGGAATTGGGCGCACTGATTGCTGCCTGTAAGCGGGAGCATGTGCATTGTGCCTGCGTGATGCATGGCCACGGCAAGCATGTTCTGAAACAACAAACCCCTTTGTGGCTGGCACAGCATCCCGATGTGCTGGCATTCCATCAAGCCCCTAAAGACTGGGGTGGAACTGCGGCATTACTGGTATTAATTGAGTTAGAAGAATAGACGTGAAATGCGGTTTGAGAGAAAAACAACGGCGCGACAGAGATGCCGCGCCGATTGGGTATTCACTAACACTGTTTTAACCGTGGCAAGCCTTTGCCAGCAGTTGTGACGGGCTGACTTGCCAGTCAAACGTCCCCTTTCCTGTCTCACCATTAAGGTCAACACAGGCGATTGCCGAAGTGGCAAACATCGGTGGACATTGCCCTGGACAAAGCTCAGACACCAGATACCCGACCAGCGGCAAATGCGAAATAACCAGCACTGCGGCACAATCTTCTTTTGCCAATGCCTGCAAATAACAACAGACAAAAGCGGCATCCCCACCCGGCGTTAATTCTGGCATCACTTCCTGCTCCGCCGGTAGCGTTATCACCTCACGCGCGACGTCTAATGTTTGCGCGGCGCGTAGATAAGGGCTAACCAAAATCTGATCGATATCAACAGACTGCTCGCTTAGCCAGCTTGCTATCTGACGTGACTCATCCTGACCACACAGAGTAAGAGGCCGCTGCGCATCACTTGCTGCATCAAGGGCCGCGTCACCGTGACGCATAATGAAAACTTGCATATTGCACCGTTTTTGTTAACAAAATAACGCTATACAGAAACGCTTTGCGTGCTGTACCGCCGAAACCTTTACCCATAGGCAAAGAAACTTCATAACGATAACGCGCCGTCTCTCTATGGCGGCCGGGCATTTTGCCTGAAACTTAAGGTAAAGAAAATGGCTGTTTTTTACACCGAGCATACCGACAGCCAACCTTGAGTGGTTACATAATAACCATATCAACAGCTTAATCTAAACTTTATCACCTGCGCAATGAGTGCCGATGAATTCATTTTGGCACAAATAGTCACTTAACGTGATTCTGGCTAAGGTAGCGCGGGTTGTCCCCGGTGTACAGCCACCTAATCCCTTAGAATCGCAGGTGGTGATCCTGCTCACACTCTTCATCATAGCTGTTAGTCGGCACAATATTGTGCGGGAAAAACACCACTAATCCCCGCAACAAACGCCTGATTGCTAACTCAGCGCTCTTCACCTGGCACTGCATCGGGGTTACTTTCCTGCGGGTAAAACGTCTGCTGTTGTTCAGCCATGCTAACCAGCAATTGGCAAGGTTCAAAACGCTCACCATACTGTTGCGCCAGCAATCTGAGCGCTTTCACAACCTTTTCTGCCCCCAGACTATCCAGATAGCGGAAAGGCCCCCCCAAAAACGGCGGGAAGCCAATACCGAACACCGCACCAATATCACCGTCGCGCGGGTTACGAATAATCGACTCATCCAGACAACGCACCACTTCATTCAACATCATCATGGTACAACGCTGTACTATCACCGAGGACTCAAGATGGGCTTTCGGCGTCACGCCCAACAAAACATAAACGCTGGTATCGACTTGTTTTTCCTGTTTTCTTTTCCAAAAAGCACCTTTATTTTCCGCTGGATAAAGGTAAAAACCACGGCCATTTTTACGCCCTTTACGCCCATCCTTTAAGATGACATCAAATGACGGCGGAGCGGCAAAACGTGGCCCTAATTGCGCAACCAAAATCGGCATAATTTTGGTGCCGACATCAATACCGACTTCATCCAACAGCGTGATCGGCCCAACCGGGAAGCCGAAATTCACCAACGCTTTATCAACCGAATCGATAGGTTCACCGTCAAGGACACAGCGGGCAGCTTCGTTGATATACGGAGCCAGAATACGGTTTACATAAAATCCAGCGCGATCAGCGACAACAATCGCTGTTTTACCTTGTTTACGCGCCAAAGCTACTGTGGTTGCGATAGTTTCTTCGCTGGTTTTTGCATGGGGAATCACTTCCACCAACGGCATTTTATCGACCGGGCTAAAGTAGTGCAGGCCAATTACCTGCTCTGGTCGCTGTGCCTGCGCGGCAATTTGGCTTATCGGCAATGAGGAGGTATTGGAGGCAAAAATAGTATGTGCTGCGCCGAAACGTTCGATATCAGCAACCATCTGCTGCTTCAATGATAAATCTTCAAACACAGCTTCAACTACGATATCAAGCGTGTCGAAACCGCAATAATCTGTACTGCCGGAAATCAGCATCATCTGGCGCTGCCGCTCAGCCGGGCGCATGCGTTTGCTGCGTACCCGTTTACCTAAGGCATCCCACGTGTATTTCAGCGCCTGATTAATCCCTTGCGGATTAATATCTTTGATCCGTACCGGCAAGCCTGCGCGGGTGGCAGTGACATTGGCAATCCCACCGCCCATA
This sequence comes from Yersinia sp. FDAARGOS_228, assembly GCF_002073315.2. Lineage (NCBI taxonomy): Bacteria > Pseudomonadati > Pseudomonadota > Gammaproteobacteria > Enterobacterales > Yersiniaceae > Yersinia > Yersinia sp. FDAARGOS_228. Next base: position 2,261,321 of record NZ_CP020409.2, on the reverse strand, counting down.
AGGCCGCCACCCAAGACCCCAACACGATGAATAACATGAGGCTGTGCAGCACCACCGGTCTCTTTTTTCAGTGATGTTGTAGCAAAGAACAAGCTACGCAAAGCAGCCGATTGAGGGGACATGGCCAGATCACCAAAGGCTCTGGCTTCCGCTTCATAACCACTGGGGCCACCGTGATCCAACCCTTTACGCACCACATCAATAATGCGTTCAGCAGCCGGGTAATGGCCTTGGGTCTTTGCCAACGTTTTTTTACGCACAATTTTAAACAATAATGCTTTACCCAACGGGCCGCTAAGCAAGCGTTCCTGCCAAGGCAAAACCGGCCTGTCAAGCCAACCCGCTTTGGCGCGTTTGACCGCCACATCTAACAAGATATCGTGAGGCACTGCATCGTCAACCAGCCCCATTTTAAGCGCCTGGCGCGCACGGATCTGCCTGCCGGTGAGGATCATATCCAGTGCTTTGCTGACACCGATCAGGCGCGGCAAGCGCTGTGTGCCACCCGAACCGGGCAACAGACCCAGTTGCACCTCAGGTAAACCGAGTACCGTTTTATCATCCAGAGAACAGATGCGACTATGGCACGCCAATGCCAGTTCCAGCCCGCCGCCCAGACAAGCACCATGAATAGCGGCAACTACCGGTATGGGGAATGCCGCGATTTGTGCCAATGTCGATTGACCTTTTTGTGCCAATACACGGGCATCGTGGGCAGTGCGGCAAGCAGCAATCATGGTGATATCAGCCCCGGCAATAAAGGAGTCTGGTTTACCAGAAATAATGACTAGCCCCTGCAATTGTGATAAAGCCTGTGCTTGTTGCAGTACTTCGGCAATTTGCTCTGCAAATTCAGCCTTTAAGGTATTCACTTTGTCACCAACAACATCAATGGTGATAACACCGATATTGTCTGGCCGCACACTGAGGGTAAAGACCGAATCGGCCGGAATATGGCTATCCCCACCTACCGTTTCATCACTGCCGTTAAGTAACTTTTCCTGGTTCATTACTCTACCTCCAGAATCATCGCGGCACCCAAACCACCTGCGGCACATGCGGTCGTTAGCCCTAATCCTCCGCCACGGCGACGCAATTCATTTAATGTTTGGGTGATCATGCGAGCACCGGTGGCTGCGAAGGGGTGGCCGTAGGCAATCGAACCGCCCAATACGTTGAATTTGCTCATATCAACTTCGCCAATAGCCTGGCTACGCCCCAATTTTTCACGCGCAAAAGTATCACTGGCAAACATTTTCAGGTTAGCCAGTGTTTGTGCCGCAAATGCTTCATGCATATCGATAAGGGTCAAATCTGCCAGCGTGATACCGGCACGATCCAGCGCCAGTGGCGTAGCATAAGAGGGGCCTAGCAGCATATCTTGCCAAACATCGATGGCGGAAAAGGCGAAACTGCGCAGATAACCTAACGGTTGTAAACCCAGTTCTTTTGCTTTCGCTTCACTCATCATCATCACGGCTGCGGCACCATCCGTCAGCGGGGTGCTGTTGGCCGCAGTGACACTGCCATGTTTGCGATCGAATGCCGGGCGTAACTTGGCATATTGCGCCATCGTGGAATCTTTGCGGATATTGTTATCTTCAGTAATAGCATCACGGTAAGGCGGGATATAAGCCGTCATCACCTCGTCGTGTAATAGCCCTTGCTGCCAGGCAATCGCGGCCATTTGGTGCGAGCGTAGCGCCAAAGCATCTTGATCTTCACGGCTGATACCATAGGTTTTTGCCATCTGCTCTGCGGTATCCCCCATGCGCAAGCCGGTAGAGTATTCAGCCACCGCCGGAGCAACAGGAAGCAGGTCGCGTAACTTTAATCGGCTGAACAACTTCAGCCGCTGGGAGAGGGTGCGTGCTTTATTAACATCCACCAAGGTGCGCGCCAATGCTTTACTGACACCGATTGGCAGCACGGAAGAGGAATCGGCACCACCAGCTATCGCTACCGTGACTGAGCCAGCAATAATACTTTCTGCCACATTGGCTACCGCCTGAAAACTGGTAGCGCACGCGCGTGACACACTGTAAGCATCGGTATGCGCACTCATACCGGTTCCCAACACGATTTCGCGGGCAATATTTGGCGCTTCAGGCATTTGCACCACCTGACCGAAAACTAATTGATCAATTAACTCAGGAGCAACGCCACTTCTGGCCAGCAGCTCACTGACCACAATTTTACCTAAGTCGACAGCGGGTACACCGTGATAAGCAGTTGCCTGCTTGGCAAAAGGGGTCCGCAGGCCGCTGACTATTGCAATGCGATCGCCCTGGCGCGTCACTAGCGGTAATGGCTTACTCATAAACGCTCCTGATAAATAGAATGGCTTTTAGTTAAGCATAACAAATAACAGGTCTGACCTGATCCAATTATTGTTAACCAAACATTTACATTTGGTAAACCTACAGAGCAGGAAAGTGGGAGCAGGAGCAACTTTTAGCGACAAAAATCGATGGAAGGACGAATTGGAAATGGGGATAACAGCAGTAAATGTGATGAATCTAATGCAATAAATTCACAAGGGGAATAATACAAAAATAAACGCGAAGCAAAAAGCTTCGCGTTGGGGAGAGATTCACTAACCTAAGTTTCAGTGAAAACCGGTATTAATTAACGCAGACCAAGCTGGAAAATCATGGTTTCTGCCTGGCAAGCAAAGGTAAAGTCGATGGTTAAACAAACACCGCCGTCTTTCTCTTCAAATTTATGCTCAATCAGACAAGGCTCTGATTCAACAGCTCGCGCTTTTTCAGTCAGCGATTTCAACATGGCTTCAGCGTCAGCACGGTTACCAAACACACAACTGTAAGACGCCGTGCAATCAGTATTATCCATGATAGTGCCGACATCTATACAGCAGCAGGCAGCAGTTTCTTCCGCACTACAGCGATTAATTGCATCTGACATCTTCAATTCTCCTCAACGGACATTTCAAAATAGGTGCAAATTGCCAATTCGTTAGCGCAAATAGCGCAAAAAGAGATGGCGCAAAAAAAATATATTCTCTGTCACTATTTTACTACCGTCGGTCACTTGGCACTAGGACTTACTGTTTATAGGCTTATTAAGTGATAAAGATCACACTCGAATCACATGCTCATTCATTGGTAATGTAATAATTGATACTAAATTGTGATTTTTTTGTTAACTGTGTCTATTTTTTGCAATCAAAACTGAACAAATCCTAAAACATACTTGCAACACTGACACAGGTCGGACCTATACTTCAGCCACTGGTCTGCTTTGTCTGACCGATAACGGACCCTACAATCCCGCATTCTCTTGTTACGATGAGTAACATTAATTAAAACAATGAGGTTTTGGTCATGAACCAGAAAAACCTGTTTACCCGATCAGCTCTGGCGGCTGCAGTTGCACTCATATCGTCGAACGTTTCTGCGGCTGGCTTCCAGTTGAATGAATATTCAGCCGCTGCATTGGGGCGTTCTTTCTCTGGTGAAGGCGCCGTTGCCGACAACGCATCTGTTGGTAGCCGCAACCCCGCTGCAATGACTTTGTTCGACCGCCCTTCTTTCTCTGGCGGCTTTGTTTATGTTGATCCTGATGTCAATATCAGTGGCACATCACGAAGCGGTCAAAGTACCAATGCCAATAACATCGCACCATCGGAGTGGATCCCGAATATCCACTTTATTATGCCACTGAATGAGCAATGGGCAATTGGTGCCTCTGGTACCTCAAACTACGGTTTGGCTACTGAATTCAATGACAATTATACTGCCGGTTCTCTCGGCGGTCAGACTGATCTGAAAACAGCCAACCTGAACTTGAGCACCGCTTATCGCCTGAATGAGAATTTCAGTTTCGGTCTGGGCTTTAATGCCGTGTACGCCGATGCGACCATAGTACGCCACGCTGGCGAAGCTGGCCCTCGCTTACCTATTCCACAAGCACCAAGTACCGAGGTTTCCCGCCTTGAGGGGAAAAAATGGGGTTACGGTTGGAATGCGGGTGTCTTGTATGAAGTAGATAAAGAAAACCGCTACAGCTTTACCTACCGATCAAAAGTTAAGATTGATTTTGATGGCGATTACAGTAACCAATTGCCTACTCGACTAGGTGGGCTGGCAGGTCAAACAGTCCCTGGCTCTCTGACGCTTAATCTACCAGAAGTCTGGGAAGTCTCTGGCTACAACCGTGTGGCACCACAGTGGGCCATTCACTACAGCATGGCGTATACCAGTTGGAGCCAGTTCAAAGAGTTGAGAGCGACGGGCACAAATGGGCAAACCCTGTTTGAGAAGCAAGAAGGCTTCCATGACGCTTACCGTATCGCGCTGGGTACCACTTATTATTACGATGATAATTGGACCTTCCGTACCGGTATTGCCTTCGATGACAGCCCGGTTCCGGCAGATAACCGCACTATCTCGATTCCAGACCAAGACCGTTTCTGGATCAGTGCCGGTACTACTTACGCTTTCAACAAAGATGCCTCAGTAGATGTCGGTGTTTCCTATATGCATGGCCAGAGCGTGCACATCAAGGAAAAAACGCCTACCGCATTGGGTGGCACTACCTATGAGTTCGACTCCAAAGGTACCGCACTGCTGTACGGTGTGAACTTTAACTACGCGTTCTAATCAGCCGATACTGGCAAACAAAAAAGCGCCTTTCGGCGCTTTTTTGTTATTCGTATTAAGCATCAAAATCAGTTGGCTGAATCGATACTTTCCAAATCACCCTGAATCGCTTGTGCGTTCGAATTAACTTCCGGTTTCAACTGCCCGCCATTCGCCAGGAAATCATGACGCTGGAAGTAGGCATCGCGCACCATCAGATAAGGATCTGACGAGTTACGCAGCAAACCATCGGAGTCCAATAACTGAGCGCGGGTTTCAATCCCTTCAACCATCCATTTACCTGCTGACATCCAGAACGTCAGATAACTCAATACCGGGTAAACATAATCAGCCGCATTACCACCATCCTCACGAATAGTGAAACTACCATAGCCCGGTAGTACCACATACGGGCCGTAACCGACGTTATAATGGCCCAGGGTACTGCCAAAACGGTGAGGGGTTTGTTTAGCCAGTTTAGGGTTAGCCATACTCGCCACATCTATCAAGCCACCCATACCCAAAATAGTATTCAGGAAAAAGCGGTTAAAGTGTTTCATGCCATTATACGGGTCACCCACCAGGAAGCTGTTGACCATACTGGCTGGCTCTTCAAGGTTACTCAGGAAATTACTCGTACCATTACGTGCAGGTTGTGGCACATAATCACGCCAAACTACGGCAACCGGACGCACCACGTAAGGATCAAGAACCTCATAGTTAAAATTGAACATTGCCCGGTTAAAACCTTCCAGCGGATCTGAGCGGCCCTGCTCGATGTGATCCGGCGAGCTACTGGCACACCCTACTAATAGCACGGTGGCAAAAGCCAGCCCAGTCAGGCGGTAGTTCATAATTTTCTCCATGAAATTCTGTCCAGCCCCTTACACTTAAGGGATCTGTTTGTTTATCTGTACATTAATCGTTTGCGGCTGCGCTTTCTCACCGAAACCCTGTACACCACTCTCGCCAAACCAGTCCCCTGCTTGCGGATTGGCCGTACCATCCAGCGAGATACGCGCCCGCACGTTCACCTGAGACAAAGAAGAGAGCAAGCGCTCTGGCATCATTGCATTGCTGTCATCAAGCGCTACAGATAGCGGGAATCGGCTCAAAGGCAATTGTTTTACTGCAACCGGTACCGGATTTGCCCCATCGGTTACCGAGATAATCAGGGTTCCCTGCTGGGGTAATTTCTGTGCGGCGTCGGAGGATAATGAAACCTCTATTCCCAGTGTAGCTGTTTCCTGCCCTGCCTGTGATTTGGCTTGCTGGATACTGCGTTTTATCACTTCTATGCGGGAATCGCCAGCAGGCAGCAATTTTAGCATAACTTCCCATGCACCAATCGCTTGTTTAAAATCCCCCTGCTCAAAAGCATTAAAAGCTAATAAACTCATGGCGCGCAGATTGGTGTGATCCTGCCCAACCATCGTTCGCAACATCTGGGTTGCGAGCTGATTATCCTGTTGATCGTTGGAGCGTGTCAGCACTTCGGCATAACCGAGTCTGACATCTTCATTATCCGGGGCAAGTTGATAAGCTTTTGCAAAAGCTTGGGTTGCGGTAGTGGCATTATTCAGTGCCATCCCCACCCTGCCGAGCATCATCCAGTCATTGACGTTGCCGGCATCTTGTTGCAAAGAAGTACGCAAGCCCAGTCCTAAACGTGCGATCTCTTCCGTGCTTAGCGGTTGCGCCCGTTCATTGGCAACTCTGGCGCGTAATTCAGGCATTTGCGCCTCAACCTGATGCCATGCCTGCACCTGAGCCAAACCACCGGTTTTCAGGTATAACCCTACCGCTACCACCACCAGAATCACCACCCCAGGCAATAACATCCAGCGGTTAATCGGGCTTATCTCTTCATCCGGTTGTTGCGGGATATCTGTCAGCAGGTTTTGTTGCAGTTCCTGAATCAGTTCTGGTCGCTGCTCTACCACGCCCTGTGCTTCATCTTCTGCCAATTCAGATAACCGATCCTGATAAATAGCCTTGTTCAATTCATCCCGAGTGGTCGCCGGTGCATGCTGGTTTTGTCGCATGGCAGGTATAACCAACAAGGCACCCGCGACCACCAGCAAAATGATCACTATCAGCCAAAAAGCCATTATGGTTGTTCCCTGTTAGTCTTTACGTGTTCAGTTGGCATGCTGTGTTGCACGGCAGCCGGTTTTTCCACACCGCGAGAATGTTCAGCTAGCAGATGATGTAATCGTTGCTGTTCCTGCGCCGACAGTGGAGTTTCTTTCACCACCCGCCGCCGTGCACGTAATACCACCACTGCGGCACCTATCAACACAAACAGTGCTGGCCCCACCCACAGAATCAGCGTCGCGGCAGTAACCGGTGGTTCATAAGTAACGAAGTTACCGTAACGGGCCACCATATAATCAATGATTTGCTGTTTGGAATTACCCTGCTGCATCAGTTCATACACTTTGGCACGCATATCAGCAGCAATAATGGCGTTGGAGTCGGCAATGCTGTTGTTCTGACATTTAGGGCAACGCAGTTGCTCCGTCAGCTCACGATACTGCTGCTCTTGTGCCTCAGATTTAAAGGTATAGGTATCGATGGCGGCAAACAAACTCCAACTCAGCATGAGGCCAAAGATCAGGCTCAGTAATCTCATGCGCCCCCCTGATACTTCTTATACAACGGCAGAATTTCTTGCAACCAGATGCGATCATTGAGATCACCGGCATGGCGATAACGGATAATACCCTGGCCGTCGATCAGAAAAGTTTCCGGCGCACCATAAACCCCCAGATCCAGCCCTAACATGCCATCGCCATCATACAAACTCAGCGCATAAGGATTACCCAGCGCATTGAGCCACTGTACCGCTTTGACACGATCATCTTTATAGTTCAACCCCACCACACGGATGCCCTGTGCTGCCAGCTTATTCAGGTATTGATGCTCAGCGCGGCACGTCGGGCACCAGGTCGCCCAGACATTGAGTAGCATGGGCTTACCATCATGTAATACTGCCTGATCAAAGGTTTTCCCCGGCTGGTCAAGAGATTCAAGTTTGAACGTTGGCACCGGTTTGCCAATCAACGCCGACTCCAACATCGTCGGATCATCACCATTAGCATTGCGGGTCAATTGCACTAAAAAGGCTACAACCAACAGTAAAAACAGTACCAACGGAATAAACATCAGCTTATTGAATGAAAAATGAGATTTCATTATTCAGCCTCCGATGCAGCACTGTGCTTTAATTTTTTACTCATCCGATAACGCGGATCAAGCATGCAGAAGATACCGCCGATAGCCATAAATACCCCGCCGAACCAGATCCAGCGGACAAAGGGTTTGTAGTACAAGCGCACCGCCCATGACCCGTCATCCAGTTCTTCACCCAGTGCAGCGTAAAGATCACGGCTGAAACCACCATCAATAGCAGCTTCAGTCATCATCGAACGGGCCACACTGTAATAGCGTTTCTCCGCATGTAACGTGGCTTCAGGTTTACCATTACGGGTGACATCAATAATACCAACACCGCCGGTATAGTTCGGCCCTTTGATATCGTGAACATCGCGGAACACGAAGTGATAATCGTGAATATTGATACTATCACCGGCCTTCATGCGCACATCACGCTCAACACTGTAATTTTGGCTAAAAGCAATACCGATCACCGTCACCGCAACACCCAAATGCCCCAATACCATGCCCCAATGACTGCGAGATAAGTGTGTTAAACCACGCCAAAAACCATGGCGGTGAGTCGCTCGCTCATGCAACTCCATCAATGTCAGGATAATGACCCAGATAGACATCATCAGACCGACAACAGTCATACCGGCAATAGTGTCTTGCAGCAGCCAGGGTACCAATATCGACAGCAGCAAAGTGATGACCAGAGCCACACTGAGGCGTTTCCATAGTTTGCTCGGCTCATCTCTGCGCCAGCGCACTAACGGCCCGATCCCCATCAGCAGCGCCATCGGTGCCATCAACCAGGTAAACATGGTATTAAAGAACGGTTCGCCGATTGAAATACTGCCCAGCCCCAGTTGCTTGTGAACCAATGGCAGCAAGGTACCCAGAAGCACCACCAGCATCGCGGCGATCAGCAGCACATTATTACCGAGCAGGAAAGTCTCGCGTGAGAACACCTCGTGCTGAGTACGGCTGCGCACTTGTGCGCCTTTAACCGCATACAGTAGCAATGAGCCACCGATAACAATCACCAGATAAGCCAGAATAAACATGCCACGGGCCGGATCAGAGGCAAAAGAGTGCACCGAAACCAGTACGCCGGAACGCACCAGGAAGGTGCCCATTAGGCATAGAGAGAATGCCGTAATCGCCAGCAATACCGTCCACGCTTTGAATGTTCCACGTTTTTCAGTCACCGCTAATGAGTGAATCAACGCCGTACCTGCCAGCCAAGGCATAAACGAGGCATTCTCAACCGGATCCCAGAACCACCAGCCGCCCCAGCCTAATTCATAATAAGCCCACGCCGAACCGAGCACGATCCCCATGGTCAGGAACACCCATGCCGCTTGAGTCCACGGCCGTGACCAGCGCGCCCAAGCACTGTCAAGCCGGCCAGCCATTAAGGAAGCGATGGCGAAAGCAAAAGCTACTGAGAACCCCACATACCCCATATAAAGCAGTGGCGGATGGAAAATCAGCCCGACATCCTGCAACAACGGATTTAAATCGTTACCGTCAATTGGGAAGTCCGGCAAGCTGCGGGTAAACGGATTTGACGTCAGAATAATAAATAACAGGAAACCACTGGTAATCATCCCCAGCACCGACAGCACTCGGGCTACCGCATCATCCGGCATTGAACGGCTAAAGAGCGCCACAGCCAGCGACCAGCAACTTAGCAGCAGCACCCACAGCAGCAGCGATCCCTCATGTGCGCCCCAGGTCGCCGCAATACGATAATAAACCGGCAGGTGTGAATTTGAGTTCGCCGCCACATAGGAGACAGTGAAATCATTCACCACAAACGCATACACCAGACATATAAATGACAGCGCGATGGTAGCAAACATACCGTAAGTCAAGGGTCTGCCAACCGCCATCATGCGGGCATCTTGACGCGCAGCACCCCATTGCGGATACAAACTCAGCAATAGTGAGATGGCCAGTGCCAGGCATAACAGGAAACTCCCCATTTCAGGCATCATGAGGCGTTGCCCTCACGCTTAGTGCTACTGTAAGCCTCTGCGGGGCGCGTGTGGTTTTCCTTCATCGCCTCTTTCACTTCTGGTGGCGTGTATTTCTCATCATGCTTTGCCAGCACCTCTTTCGCATTTACCGTATTGCCCTCAGCAAATACGCCTTGCGCTACCACCCCCTGCCCCTCGCGGAACAGATCCGGTAGAATGCCGGTATAAGTGACGGTGATTGCGCCACGCGCATCATAAACCTTGAAACTCATTTCCAACGTCTTATCATCACGTTTCACCGAACCCGGCATGACCATGCCGCCGATACGCAAACGCTGGCCTATTTCCGGCTTCTCGTGGCGCTCACCTTTACCCTGCAAAATTTCGCCAGGGGTATAGAACAGATCGATATTGGCACGCAGTGCGTACAACACCAGAGTGGTCGTCAGGCCGATGCCGATCAAAACCACCATCGCCAAATAGAGCCGACTTTTTCTACGTGGGTTCACTGCTGTTTCTCCTGCGAACGGGCGGAATGCTGAGTCTGATTTGCCTGCCGAATGCGCAGCTCCCGCGCCTGACGACGCTGAATATCCGCGAATAGCTGCTTGTGCTGCCACCACGTATATCCCCACAAACTAAACAGAGACAACAAAGTAACCGCCGCCGCCAGCCAGACATAAAAGGCATAGCCGCCCATGGCAAAAAATGCCGCCCAGGAGTGAAAGGCCGGATTCATAGACGTGGTTCCTTACGCAATAGGGCGCTAACCCAAGGTCGATGGCGTTCTTGCTGCAAAATCAAGTTGCGCAGGCGCATTAATGTCAGCGTAATAAAACATAATAAGTAGCCAATAATCGCCCAACGCAATGGCGAACGCATACTCGGATCAATGCTTTGCTGCATGTTGGTGGAACCTTGATGCAAGGTGTTCCACCACACCACCGAGAAATGAATGATTGGAATATTAACCACCCCGACCAGCACCAGAATACCGGCAGCCCGCCCGGCCAACTTGCGATCGTCAAATGCGTTATACAGCGCAATCACGCCAAGATAGAGGAACAGCAGCACTAATTCAGAGGTCAGTCGCGCATCCCAAATCCACCAGGTTCCCCACATCGGTTTACCCCAGGCAGAACCGGTGACCAATGCAATAAAGGTAAAGACCGCGCCGACCGGTGCCATGGCGGCCACCACGTTATCGGACATTTTCATTTGCCAGACCAGACCGACAAATGCCGCAATTGCCATCGACATGTAGATACCCATCGACCAGATAGCCGCCGGGACATGTAAGTAGATGATACGGAAACTGTCGCCTTGCTGGTAATCCGAGGGGGCGAAACCAAATCCCCACACCCAGCCCACCATCAGACAGACCACGCTAGCAATACCCAGCCATGGAACAAACCGGCCGCACAGCGTATAGAGCCGTTCGGGTTTAGCGAATTGATGAAACCATTTCCACATTTTTCATTGCTCACAGTAAAATTTGACAGGCATCACCCATTGGAATGCCGGTGCAGGGTACGGCGCACAATCTGCTCTGACTGCGTTGGCTACCGCGCTTAAGCTTATGAAAACGCTCACACACTTAACTGCACGCTTCTTTTTCGAAATTGTTACCTTCTGAGTGGCATTAAACTGCTAGTGCACACTCACTCTCAATGCGGCAGCGGTAGCAAAAGGCGCCAGTGTTGCACTCCCCGCTAACATTGCCCCCAAAATAGCCAGATACCCATCAATTGGCAGCGACATTGACGCCGCATCAATGGCCGCAGTAGCAAATATCAGCACCGGGATATACAGCGGCAGCACCAATAAACTCAGCAGCACCCCTCCCTTGCGTAACCCCACGGTCAGTGCCACACCAATAGCCCCGATAAAACTTAAGGTCGGTGTCCCCAACAGCAGCGTCAGCGCCATGGCAATCGCGGTATTGCTGTCGAGGGAAAGCAACAAAGCGACCAGCGGAGATAAAATCAGTAACGGTAATCCGGTCACGACCCAGTGAGCACACACTTTGCCTAACACCGTGAGTGCCAGTGGCGCGGGTAATAACAGCAACTGTTCAAGGGAGCCATCGTAGAAATCATCGCGGAATAGCCGCTCCAAAGAGAGTAACGATGCAAGCAATGCTGCCACCCAGACAATTCCCGGCGCAATACGCGCCAATAATTGCGGTTCCGGGCCGATCCCCAACGGAAACAAAGTGATGACAATCAGAAAAAACCAGAGCGGATTAACTATCTCTGCACCTTTTCTAAAGGCTATCTTTAATTCACGGCGCAACACGCTGATAAACATTAATTCTCCTGCGTGTTGGTTAAACGGATTTTACGTACACGTTGACCAACACCGTTCAGGTCCTGATGTGTGGTAAGCAGTACCATGCCACCGTTGGCTGCATGCTCGACAAACAGAGCTAACAGGGTAGCAACCCCCTGTTTATCAATCGCGGTCAACGGTTCATCCAAAATCCAGAGTGGAGCCTTGCTCAACCACAAACGGGCCAATGCCACGCGCCGTTGCTGCCCGGCAGATAATTGAGATACCGGTAAATCTTCATAACCCACTAACCCGACCTGAGATAAAGCCTGCCAGATTGCGGCGCTATCGACCTTTTGCCACACCGATTGGTAAAACGCCAGATTCTCAAAAGGCGTCAGTACCGACTTAATTCCCGGCTGATGGCCTAAAAACAATAAATCCTGATGATACTTAGCGCGATCTCGGCGAATATTCGCCCCCAACCAGCTCACCTGCCCTTCATCTGCATCGGCCAGTCCGGCTAAAATCCGCAATAGACTGGTTTTACCTGCACCATTTTGCCCCTCGACTTGGACAATTTCCCCCGCAGCCACACAGAAGCTCAACTGTTGGAACAAGCTTCGCTCATCTCGGATACAGGTCAGGTTTTTAGCTTCCAACATGAAGGTGTGGTTTCCACCGTAGGATTGTTGTTTCAGGAAAACTGAATGATAACATAAGGCTTAATCCTTACGTAGCGTGGGCCTGACCCTGGCCCTACTCTTATAGAGGTATTATTCGGTATAAGATCAAATTTCTGTAGAAAAAACCAACAACATTAGCGTTTGGTTACTTTACCCTCCCGTTCTGATGGGCTATTTCACGCCCTTAATAACTGCGCCCCCCTCCTCTGAATAGCACAAACTTAACCGCTGTGCTAACGTGGTAATTCCGTACTAGCAAGGAAGTACAACTCATGCATTTCTCTTCGATAGAGGACATCAGAACGGCCATTGATGGCATAGATTCGCAAATTGTCGCGTTAATCGCGCAACGGGGCCAATGTGTCAAAGCGGCCGCCGCATTTAAGCAGGATCAGAACGCAGTACGTGCGCCAGATAGGGTTCAGATAGTGATAGATCGCGTCACCGCAGAAGCCAATAAAGCAGGGCTAGCAGAAGAGATTATCGAGAAAGTCTACCGGACGATGATCAATGCCTTTATTGACTATGAACTTGAACAACATCAGCGCTTAGCACAGAAGTAAACAGAATTCAGTTATCACCGTTCCACTCGCAATGGGTAACCATGATATAGCGGAAATTTTTAATAAAATCCCCTTAGTTAAGTCAATTATCTTTATATCATCTAAACCATGGGAAATACCGTGGCGTAGCAGGATTCAAAGATGATTGAGTAGATAGACCAATAATTATTTACCGGCCCTACTGACCACTTGGCTATTCTTTAATACAATAAAAAGTGTAAAATATGCGAACATCAATATAGCAGTCTGCTATTTATCACTTTTTTATATTTATTCAATTTAATTTCAAGAGGTTAACGTGCAGGATTTACCAAACTGTCCAAAATGTAGTTCTAAATTTACATGGCAAGAAGGTGAACAACTGAATTGCCCGGAGTGTGGTCATGAATGGTCTGAAAGCAGTGCTTCAGCCACGGCCCAAGACGACCTGGTGGTGCGTGATGCCAACGGCAATTTATTGGCTGACGGTGATTCGGTCACTGTGGTTAAGGATCTGAAAGTAAAAGGCAGTTCTTCAACGCTGAAAATTGGTACCAAAGTGAAAGGTATTCGTCTGGTTGAAGGTGATCACAATATCGATTGTAAAATTGATGGGTTTGGTCCAATGAAGTTGAAATCAGAGTTCGTTAAGAAAAGTTAAATTCTTAATCAATGAATTACCCCCCCCGATAGAAATGTAGCCTCTGGGGGAATTGCCGTTGGTTGCTGAGTTTACTGGACACGAGTGGCGACAGCCTCGTGTCCTTAATTAACCTATTCAAATTAGCTTATTCACTTCTCACGTCAGCCTGATACTCGATGTTGTTAATGGCTTACGGCAAAAAAACAGTTATAAGGCTAGATAGCTACAACTGTGCCGATAAACATCGTTTTTCGGTTATTACTATCACTTAATCACTCTCAGTTGGTGACAGAGTAACCAAACAGCCAGCTAACCGCTTATTATCTGGATAAAAATGCGTATAATGCTCGGCAGTACACTTCAGCGGCAATCACCCTGCCGATGACCGGGTCCCCGTAGTTAAACGGATATAACAAGCCCCTCCTAAGGGCTAGTTACTGGTTCGATTCCAGTCGGGGACACCATTAGCACTTCTCAGTACATCCCACTAAGTCCATAAAATCCTGTTAAAACAACGATAAATAGACATTTGGCGTCTAAAGAGATCCCACAATGTTTAGTGGAATCTAAGCACATATGTGTATAGGATTGCGTATAACGCTAGGTTCGATCTTTAGGGCTATACACATGCTACTCACAGATATCCAAATTCGCCGGGCTAAAGCCCAAGATAAAGCCTATACCTTGAATGATGGCAATGGCCTATCCCTATTGATTGAACCCAATGGCTCCAAGGGTTGGCGCTTCCGTTACCGCTTTGCCGGGAAGCCTAAAATGATATCTTTCGGCCTGTATGGTGATATTTCATTAGCCGATGCTCGCAAGAAACGCGATGAAGCCAGAGCGCAAGTGGCCAACAGCATTAACCCCAGTGATGCCCGCAAAGCTGAAAAGATAGCCCTACAGCATTCCCACGCCAACACGTTCGAGGCTATCGCCAAAGAATGGCATACCTCCAAATTACCCACCTGGACGCAAGAATATGCGGATACGGTTATGCGTGGCTTCGATAACAACGTATTTCCTTATATCGGCAAGCGCCCAATTGACCAAATAGCGCCGTTGGAACTGTTAGCCGTTCTGCAACGCATCGAAAAACGTGGCGCACTGGAACTCACCGGAAAAATCAGGCGGCGCTGTGGTGAAGTATTCCGCTATGCAGTAGTGACAGGGCGGGCCACTTATAACCCAGCCCCTGATTTGGCCAGCGCATTGAACCGCCCCAAGAATGGCCATTACCCTTTCCTGACTGAAAGTGAGTTACCCGAATTTATTCAGGCATTGGATAACTATAAAGGCAGCAAACTGACCAAATACGCCACCCAGTTGTTAATGCTCACGGGCGTAAGAACTATCGAGCTACGGGCCGCTGAATGGTCTGAATTTGATCTGGATAATGCCTTGTGGGAGGTTCCTAAAGAACGGATGAAAAAGCGCCGCCCTCATCTTGTACCGCTTTCCACACAAGCCTTAGCGATCCTTGAAAAGCTAAAGGTGCTGACAGGGAATTATAAGTTGGTGTTCCCCGGACGCAATGATGCCGGTAAGCCGATGAGTGAGGCGAGTATCAATAAGGTGATCAAGATGCTGGGTTATCATGGCAGGGCCACCGGTCACGGCTTCCGGCACACCATGAGCACTATCTTGCATGAGAAAGGCTATAACAGTGCATGGATTGAAACCCAGCTTGCCCATGTTGATAAAAATTCCATCCGTGGAACTTATAACCATGCGCAATATCTCGAAGGGCGCAGGGAGATGTTGGAATGGTATGGGACATACATTTTAAATGCAAAGAACTACTAAATTATTTTTTATCGACAAAAGGCCTTACATCTACAACTTTTGTATTTATATAAAAATTATCTATATATACAGTATCATTAAATTTAGTACCAAACTCCCTCTTACGAGAATCAAAAATAACTAGGAAACCTACTTTCGAGTTCGTATTTCTTAGATAATGTAATATCTGTGACTCTCCACTTATAGCATAAGTAGAACTATAGCCTTCCCCACACATTTTCAATTCAACAACTATATTCAGACCTCCTTTTAAAAGGATATATAAATCAATGAATCCAGCACCAGCTCTAGGTTCCTGGATAAGTTCTATACACGACTTTCCAAACTTACCCTTTAAATAAGTTATCAATGCATGTTTTGATACTTCTTCTGGATTTTTAGTCCATCTATATCTTTTTATGGTATCTTCTTTGTTAGCAACCCAAAATTGCATTCTAGAATCAGAAGACATTGACTCTATAAATCCATCGAGTGCTAAAGAAAAGTCATCAAGACTGATAGAGTGATTGTCACTAACTATTATACTTTTATTACTCTCCACTAACTCTTCATTATCAAAATGTTGAATACAGTTTTGTATATGAGAATTTAAAACATCAATATTTATAGATGAATACTGTTTTGCTTTATTAAAGTATTTAAATGCGTCTATCCATTTATTATTTTTTTCTAATATTCTTGCATAGGTAAAACAGATATTCGGTTGTTCTCCATTTATCTTAATTAGTTTTTTCAAAACAATCTCTGCATCATTCCACAACTCATTCTTAAATAGAATGGCTATTAGATCTTGATAGGCATCATAATAAAATTCATTTAGTTCCAAAGAAGTATTATAACTTTTAATAGCCTCTGTTAAGAATCCTTCCTCATAATAAACTCTAGCCATTATATAATAGACCATTGCTTTTAAATCTCCTTCTCTATGGTCTGCAATATTCAGTGCTGAATCAAGAAACTCCAATTTACTATGAATGTTATAACAAGGTTTTAAAGCTTTAGCCATAAACATAGAGGTTTTCAAATTTGAATGTTCTGAGGATAATATTCTTTTTTCGAATTCTTGATCTATTACTTCATTTTAATTTGATAGATATTCATTTAATTCCTGAGATAATAAAAACTCCTCATCATCTATGATGGAAATAATTGAATCCGCTTCTAGCTTATACCTATTTGCTTCATCGTGCTTTTTGATTTTATTACAGCATAACTCAGCCAAAGATAAAGATGCATGAAAACCTTCCAAATTCCCATATAAACCTCTCCGTAGATCACAAATTTCAACGACTAAATCATACGCAACATTTGATCTATTTAATTCAATAAGTAGAGAGGCTTTTTTATGCTTCAATGAAGCTAAATACTCTCTATCCAACAAATTATCACTACTATATAAATTGATAGCTTTATCTATAATATTAAGTGCTTCATCAGGATTTTTCCCTGCTATGATAGAAAATAGAAGCATCATGTTATTTACTGCTTGTTTTTTATTCCCACAAACAAGATGATTATCGATAGATAAAGTAGCATAATGTTTTACATCTTCATACTCACCGTTTACTCTAGCTAATTGACCATATATATAACCTAGAAGTTTTTTATTTTTAATATTACTAATTAACTCTTTAAACAAGATGGTTGAAGCATTAAATGATCCCTTTCTAAATAAAACATTTGCCTTCTCAAAAAGCAATATTTCTTTCATTTCATCTTTTAATTCATCTCCATGATTTTCATATATTAACTCAATATCACTTTCGATATAATCAAACATTTTAAAGTGAAGTGACAAACCTAATATGCTTAAACTTAATTCTTTCTTTCTGTTTTTATCTACAACTAATGAGTAAAGTCTCTTTAGATTGAAATAAATAACCTTATCTTTGGATAACGGTAATCTGTCTTTATTTTCTTCAAAAACATAATAAGCATCATCAACTTTATCACAATTTAGTAACTCTGAGAAACTGGATAAAAATGGAGCTGTGATATCTTCAAAACCTTTTTTTACCGCATCAAAAATACGTAAAGATATATCATCGGAATCATTATTAATAGAATCTCCAGATTCAGACTCTCCAATTACACTCAAACTATCCATATCAAATTCAAATCTGAATGTTTTATTTGTCATTCGTTTCTCCAATTTAACATTGAGTTAATGTTGTTATACTGTGATTTTATACAATATTTTATTTTGTACAAATCTTTAATCCCACGGAAACGGCACTACACCGCACCCGCCTGCACACTTTGCTTTATAAACTTATTTCAGTTTTAAATTCCTACAAACCCTAGCGCCAGCCCGCGCCGTGACTGGGGTTCTGGCTGAAAATCCCAACTGAAAAGATTGAAAAGAATTTCAGTAAATTTCAGTTTCACTTTATCTAACCTTACCGCTGAAAGTTTTAATTATATGATTTAAAAGACATATTCTATTTTACGTGGTCAGGGTGGAAAAAATTAGGTGAGAGAATAGCGTGGGGGAAATGTTGAAACCCTTGCCGGGCGTGGCTTCGCGGGGCAAGGTTATTTTTGGCTAACTGAAAAACACAGTACAGGGCCGGGAAGAAAATCGAGCGCCAGAGTGGTAACACCGGGCTAGCGGTTGGCCACGTAATCCTTGCTCACCCTACGCGTAATTTGCGGTTTTGCGTCACTGATTGCCTGCTGTTGTTCCTCATCTTTATGGGCCACTTGCAATAGCCGGATAGCCTCTTGCCGTTCCTGCGGTGATATATGGTCTACCAAGTCCTTAATTAACCGGCTATGCGTTAACGCACTGGGGCTAAGGGTATGGGAAAAGGTCGCATTCATCACAAAGGTATGGCCACATTCAAGATTAGTACAAGCACAATAGAGATCCGCTATATGGCTATGCTTGCGGTTAGTTTTACGAATATGAGCGGGTGTACCACAATCTGGACAAATAACTTTAAAAACTCGCATATTGATATGGCCCTCTGTTTAAAGCCAGAACCGCCAGCCAGAAAATAAGCCTCGAACTGACTCGTTTTTATATTGTCTCTTACGCCTGTGACTGGTATCAGTGGTAACGCTGGTAACACCTTTGATTTATATAGATAAACTGAGTTACCACTGAGCAATATCAACTGGTAACCGGTGGTAACAGGCTGATTTCTGTTACCAGTGTTACCAATAGCCCTCTACTACTGGTAACAGCCCTGCCCCTTGCGGCTTATGGTTGTTACCTCTGTTACCAGTGTTACCAGTTCTCAATAAGACTCGCGTAAATGTATTAACCTAAAACCGTGCTATTGAACTGATAGACCCGTTTCAGCCCCATTTCTGGCAGGCGAATGTTTTTCTGTGTCCGGGCATCCTCTGGCACATCGAGATAACCGGCCTTTACACAGAGTTGAGCTACTTTCTTGGCATCAAAGCCCTTGCAGATTTCTTTCCAACCGGTGGCCAAAATAAAGAAAGTCGTCACCGCATCTTCTTTGTTATTGCCTTTATCCACTCGCCGGAAGCCCACCATGTTAGCCGGGCGGCTGCGCTCGTCATGCCAGTCAGCAAAGCGGCTGAACTGATTACGGGTAATGAACTCTTTCACCTGCTCCAGTGCGGCAGCGTCTTCCTGATTGGCGGTGTGACCACGATCCCCCATCCACGCATTAAGGCAGGTTTGTGCTGCCCGGAACGCCTCGCCCTCTGGCCAGCCGGTGATCCCAACCTGTGTGGCCAACTCTCCGGCCATTGCCACCAGTGCAAAACGGGTAACTGCGCGGCCCACCTGATTACCGGCGTTCTCCGGGGTAAGCAGCCGGGTATATTCTTTTAGCAGTATCTTGGCCTTGCTGGTCATACCGGTCAGGTCTGCAGTTAAAAATCGCAACCAAGCGCGGAACGGCTCACCGTAGCAGGAAGCAACCGCCTGTTCTAAGTGCTCCGACAGTGCTTTACCTCCGGCAAAGCCGTGCAACTCTTCAAATACACCATGCTTACCGGAATCACTGGGGATCTGTACCATCCGTACTTCCACCCCGGCATAAGTACGCTCTCCGGCGTTGGCAGCATGTTCGACTAACGACAATTCACCGGTAGACAGAAACAACAGACACCAGCGATTAGCCTCGCGCAAACTGCCGTCAGTACGCGCCCGCGCTTTCCCTTGGCCATTCGCCAGCATATAGGCGATATTCCCGGCCTCTCTGCCGTCCACTTCCCGTATTTCGTCTAACATTAGGGTGGCATCATTGCGGCGGCTGGCGGTGCCCTCCAGCGCATTACCGGTTGAGCGCCACGTATGCCAGAAGTCAGTGCCACCACAAACTGAAGCCGCCACTTTCATAGTGGTGGTTTTACCGTCCGTTGATTCCCCTTTCAGGTGATAACCACCGCCGCCCACACCGACCAGTTTTAACAGTGGTGAGGCAAAAGAGAGACTGACAGAAAACGCCACCCGGCCATTACCGACACAATAACGGGAAACCTGATCGCGCCATTCGTCCAGTGTTCCAGCCGTTCTGAAATCCCGCCCTTGCACACTGGCGGTTTGTAAGATTACCGACTCAGCCCCAACGCCGATCACTTCGTCTTGCAACACGTAAACCGAACCATGCCAGCCGGTTTTATTAACACAAGTTACCTTGCGCTCTGGCTTGCACAGGGAAAGGTATTCCATCAAATGCGCCCGTGCCTGCCCGGTGGTACTGATATAAGACAGGCCATTACTCAACAGAATGCGCCGCAGCTCTTCCCCACTGCTACTGAGCATCTCCATCGGCATGGCCCACTTTCGGCTGATACCGTTGGTGTCTTCCCATTCCAGCAAGCGGCCATAATTGCCGCCGTCAGAATCGCAGGTAATCGCCGTGACTCTTACCGGGCTGCACAATTTGATATTGCGGATCTCGGTATCACCATCAGACTTATTCACCAACTTGTCATACCAGAGATATTCCTGCGTTAAGCGGAACCCCTGCGGCAGTTTGGTTTTGCCTTTACCAAACAAGATCATTTCTTCCCGAAAGGCTTCCTTAGCTCGTTCCAACCCGTTATCACGGCGGTAATCGTCCCAATCCGCTTTATGACGGGTAGGCGGTAGTGATACCCAGCCATCTACCGCTTTAGCGGCTTTCTCGGCCCACTGCTTACCGGTGTTCTCTTTACCATCATCAAAATCGTTATCCCCAGCGATAATCAACCGTGCATCGGGCCATTTATGGCGCAGGTGTTGCGCCACGTTCGGCAGATTGTTAACCGCGACTGCCGCCACAACCAGCCCATCAGTTAACATATCCAGCGTTAAAGCCGTGGCATAACCCTCTGTGATAACAACCAGCTCCGGGTTATCCCCTGCCTCTAATGGGTGAACCGCAATAAACGCCCCTTTAAGCACCGTATTGGGCAATAACCGCTTGTCACCTAACGGGCTAATAAGCTGACCACCGGTTAGCTTGCCGTCGATATCAGTTAGCGGTAACAACAAAGAGCCTGCCGGGAAGTCCATACCTCCCGTTTTATGAACATCCTGCGTAATGGATTGGCTATGGACAGACAACCCCTTATTAGCCAGATAACTGCTTTCTCCGCTGCTGCAACGGGCTAGCAAAGCGTGGTAAACCTTGGCCACCATCGCCTTTTTACGCTCTTCGGGGATTTCATTTCTGGCAGGCTTAATCGCTTCCTGCGGTGCATTCGGTAAGGTTAGCGTCTTGGCCACCTCAGTTGCCGCCTGAAATGCCCCGTTGCCAGAAACCAAACGAATAAGATCCAACCCATCACCATGACTGCACTGGCTACAAATCCATGTGCCACGGCCCTCTTGATCATCAAAGCGGAAACGATCACTACCGCCACACTTCGGACAAGCACCGTGTTTACCATTCTCCGGCACGGTAATACCCAGCGCTGGCAAAATATGCGGCCAACGCCCACGGGCCGCTTGCAGCGTTTCAGAGACAAATTGACTGCTCATCGCGGCGTCTCCATCGTAAATATGAAAAGAAATAACAGTGACGGGAATAAATTAACGGCGCTCATTCTTTCCCCTGTCAAATTCGTTATCCAATACAGAATCTAAATCTTCATAAATACAATCAAAGACAGCTGCAATATTGACTGAATTAACATGAGGCTGTGGGGTTTCATTTTTTGAGTACAATAACTCTCTCATTAATTCTGAAACCAGCATGGCCCGTAGAACTTTATCTACACTTCCCTGCGCTAAATTATATTTAGTCGTCATGTTATGCCTCCTGCACAGGCAAACGCCCGGCAAAAAGCAGTATGTAATCTGCGGCATAACGGCGGCGGGCCGTCTTCTCATTCTCTGCGATGATATGCAGCATGACAGGGCTAATTTTCTGTTGGGTGCGGTTGATCGCCGCAAAGATGTAGGTACACTTTGACGTAGCCATTGCGTTAGTTCCTCTAACATGATGGTCAGGCCCGGCTTGGTGTTGGTAGCACCTTGACGGGCCGCTGTATTTTGTCGGTACGCCGTGTTAACGTACGTACCTAACGAAAGACAGCTTATGAGGTTATGTACGTACGTGTCAACTATAAAACGAGATAAAAGCCCGAAAGGTGACGGTCTATCGCCAACATTCCAAATTCGTATCGCACCAGAACTGCGTGAACAACTTAATGCGGAAGCGGCTAAAGATGGCGTGAGCCTTGGCAATTGGCTTAAAGAGCTGGCCCGGCAGGAATTAAAACGCCGTGGCATAGAACCTAAAGCATAAATACTTTTGTCAGTAATATAACCGTATATATCCGAACCTATTTTATTGACGGAAATAACGGTGAATGAGATAGTCAAATCAGCATTAATTGAATTATTTTTCATTGTTGTTTTCCGATAGAAGAGAACCATACCCGGCCCAGCAGCCGGGTATTTCTTATCTGTAATATAAAAATTAACTTAACGCTATTGCAGAAACCCAACCTTTACCGACCATAATAGTGGCGTCTGATAAACTAAATTCCCTCGGCTTACTTATTTTTGCTTTAACACCACGTTTAGAAAAATAAGAACGGTTAGCACTAAAACGTAACCGGTCAGTGCCAATGCTGGCGGGGCTATCAGTAACCGCCAGACCACTTAAATAAAAATGACCTTTGTCCTGAAAATCTTCTTCCACTTCGATGGAGCAAAACAGTTTTTGCCCCAGTTCGTTATAACTCATCAATTTGGCCGTGGGCCGGATACGAGCATACAAATGAACAATACCTCTTTGCTTATCACTGCGTAGCGCCAGCACCTCGCCTAAATTATCCCGGTCACGTTTATGCTCTTCCCAAATCAATGCCGTGTAAGTGCGTACATCATAGGTTTCAGCCATATCAAGCAGCCACTGCGATTCAATTTTGCGGCCATCAAGAGTGGTTCCCTCGGTGGCGATACATATCCAGCCGGTAGTTAATTGCGAATCAGTCATTAGCTACCTCACTTCTTAACCAAGCTAACAGCACTTTCATCGGCTGCCGCATATAAGAAACCGTTCCCTAGGGCATAGCCCTCATTGCGCCAATAGCTGTGCTCATAAACGCACCGGTCATCGACAAACTCAGCTCGGAAGCGGCGGCTTCCCTTTTGGGTATAAATATGCAAATTACTTAATGTAGTCACCGCCAAGCGTTTACCCGGCATAAATGGGGGGACAAAAGCGAAGCGCCCTGCTACCGAACTCATTAGCATTTGGGCTGCGGCCACATCAGATGGACGGTCTGCGGTATTAAATAACCGTAAACGTTCTGCTGCTGCCAATTCAGCACCAATCATCACTACCAAGCGGGGATCTTCTCGATAGGCTTAGGGGATTTTTTCAGTAATAAGATGATTAGCAAGTGCATCTAAATGTGCAAAATCGCCTCCATCACCAATAGTAAATCCATCGGTCAATACCTGAGAGCCGCCATTAAATTCTTTAGCAATTGCGTGCCAACCAATATTTACATCTTCCCCCTTAGGGCAAGCAATAGGATCTGTTGGATAAGCAATCCGTTGGCCATTTAATCCAACCCGCAACATATCCAATGAAACCGCTGTAGCGAAGAAATCTGAGACAGTCTGTGTGAAATGCCCAATACCTCCTACATTAGCAATTGCAGCCATTCGCTCATAAGAGAGAGATGCACAGGAATCTGTATCTGCTAAAGAATAGTCAGAGCCTTCAATCTTTAATTCTCGATTAAAACGCCCCTCAATTGATCTTCCAGTATGTAAGCCTGATTCTCCTATCTCAATATTCTGTCCTTGTGGTGTATCCACATCCAACAAGATAATATTATTCATCATCCAGCCTGATTCCAGCATAGAAACACGCAACTGATTTTCAGCCGGTTCAGAAATAGAAAAACTATTATTGTTATCAAATCTAGATGCTATATTACCAATGAAATTTTGATGAAACTGTCCCGCCATAGCAGGAGGATTAATTCTAGCCATTATAATTTCCTTTTATGAAATGAATTACTTGATCTATTGTTTAAAGGGACTGGTTTAATTCTTGCAATCGACGTTTAGTCCAATCCGTCTTTCCTTTCATATCTTTAACATACTCACTTACCGACATTATTTTCCTAATACTCTCACTTTCTGGCCGATAGTATTGCATACTGAATTCAGCATTTTCTTTTCCACCTTTAGACAATAAATATTTATCATTAGGTATAGAACATTTATCTAAAATAGATTTTATTGATTTTTCTAGTATATTTAGCTCTTTCCAAGCATAAATATGTGATTTCAATCCAAAATTAAACGTTCCCTCTTTATATGTTCTAGCTGGCAGTGGGTCTAAAGGTAATAATGTCATCACCTTGCTTTTAAGTCCTTTTACTCCATTGTTAAGCATAGACTCAGTTTGCTCTCGTAGTAGTCCCAACAAACCTTTACGGGCTGATACCTCTAGTATTGCTTGCTCAAGGTATTGATGCTCATTTTCCATTTTATATTGAACATCAGCAATTAAATGACGAGTATTCTCATGATAATCAGATAAACTACTAACACCACGCTTGGCGTTATTTAGTTCAATTTTTAATTGCTGTATTTTTTGCTCTATCTTCTTTACGTTGCTTTCTTCTCTTTGGCAAATAATCAAACCTCTCTCGACCAGTGAGTTTATTTCTTCTGATGTACAGTTCGCGCGAGGAGTTGCATAACCCGTTAATAATTCGAATTGTTCCAATAAGGGGGCCATTTTCTTTAATCGATATATTTCGATTACCCGGATTGCATAACCAGCATCACCCTGCTCAGGGGAAAATGGTATTGGCTGATATGTCACAATAGTATTGATATCATCATCATACTTCGTCAGTTGTAATTCTTTTAGCATCTCATTTCTCTCTTTGAAATATTTCCATTAATCCAATTAATTACTTCCCCCTCAACCCATGCAACGGATCTTTCTCCGATAGGGATATTGTTAGGGAAGTTCCCTTCTTTCATCTTGAAATAAATAGTAGAACGTTTTAACCCGGTAATAGACATCACATCGGGTAACCGTATTAACCTTTTTGCCATATTATTTATGGTAATAGAATCCCGCTCCATAAAATTATCCTTTAATAGACTTGTATAAATGTGTGAAGACGCTATTAGACTTACATTTCCCCTAGCCAATGTAAATATAGGGTGAATGGACACAACCTAAATTAATACCAATAATTGCTTCTTATTTGTACACCTAATGGTGAATAAAGGTTAATGACAGTTAATAAGGGTTAAGAAGCTTTTCTGTAACTAAATGTAAAAAAAAGAGAATTAAGAGCATTAGGTCAGAGATACTCTATATAGGTAGGCTAATAACATGAATATTGAGTTAGGTGTGACTATCTCGAATAAGAGAAAAATTTATGTATAAGGATATGTATAAGTAGATTAAGAAAAATTAAAAATAAGCATTAAAAACATATAATTAAGTAAATAGTTCGATTCCAGTCGGGGACACCATTAGCACCTCTCAGCACATCCCACTAAGTCCATAAAATCCTGTTAAAACATTACCAGCCAA
The DNA here is from genome assembly GCF_002073315.2 of Yersinia sp. FDAARGOS_228. Lineage (NCBI taxonomy): Bacteria > Pseudomonadati > Pseudomonadota > Gammaproteobacteria > Enterobacterales > Yersiniaceae > Yersinia > Yersinia sp. FDAARGOS_228. The sequence goes on along the minus strand of NZ_CP020409.2, from coordinate 2,235,627 downwards.
CCCATCCCCCTCACTATATGTGACTTGTTCCTCACTCCATTTCTCGTTGGCACATAATAAATATTTATGATAAATATCAATAAATAACGTACAAACCCCCTCTATTTTCACCCAGAAAATCCACTATTTTTTACTCTCGGCTTGCGGATTTAGATATATCGATCTAAATTAGATATATCTAAGTTGTTTAGATATATCTAAAGGAGAGTCATTATGTTTGGTTTTTCAAAATGTGGTCATCACCAAGGTGGTGAGCACCATGAAGGGCAGCGTTGTTGTGGCAAAAGAATGCATCGCGGGGGCCGTCATCATATGGCCGCTGAAGGCGCTGAGGCAGTAAGGGGTGGCAGGCGTGGTCGTGGTGATAAAATGCACCGTTTGTTCGAACACGGAGATTTGCGCATCGTACTCTTGGCGCTGGTTGATAAAAAGCCGAGCCACGGCTACGAGCTGATTAAAGCAATTGAAGAAGCGTCTTCTGGGCTCTATGTCCCAAGCCCTGGGGTTATCTACCCAACGCTAACGCTGCTAGAAGAGCAAGATTTTGTCACGCCAGTGGCAACCGGTAATGGCCGTAAAAGCTACCAAATCACTGATGCGGGTAAAGTGGAATTACAACAAAATCAACAAATAGTGGATGTAATTTTCTCCCGCTTGGCGCAGGTAAATCGACGGCCAGAAGGGAATCTGGCAGAAGGTATTTCTGATGCTATGCATCGCTTACGCCATATTCTGCGCAGCAGTATGATGCGTTCTGATGTCGCACCAGAGCAGGTGGCGCGCATTAACGCCGCATTACTGACAGCAGTAGAAGTGATTGAAAAAGAATTAGCCCCCCCATCGGTTACAACTGATGAAAAAGATCAGGAGAAAAGCTGATGCCGGGATATCGTTATCGCATCACCATTGAGCCGCTAACCGACCGCAAAGGTGACGCTATTGATAAAGCCCCGCTAACGTTCGAAGCCGAGAATCACGACGAGATCCTCGGCATCATCGAACGGTTACAAGCGCGGGAAGATATAGACTTCGGCAAAGAGAAAACCGCAGCATTTGCCCTCGGGCTGAAACTGTTTTCAGAAACAATGCTGGAAAACCGTAAACACCCGCTGTTTGCACCGCTGCGCACCGCATTTACCGATTTCATGATTCATCTGAAGAAAGGCCCGCACGATCGTAATGATAGCGCCGAGTAATACATCATAAGGAGAAAATGGACCCGCTCCCGACTATATTTATCCACTGGGGATATCGGCTATAGACGATATCCCGGCAGATGACTTAATCCAAATCGGCACCGTTACTGGCAATAACTTTTTTGTACCAATAAAAGGATTTCTTTCTCTTACGGGCTAAAGACCCGTTGCCCTGATCATCACGGTCAACATAAACAAAACCATAGCGCTTGCTCATTTCACCGGTAGAAGCAGAAACCAGATCAATACAACCCCATGAGGTATAGCCCATTACCGGAATGCCATCAGCAATGGCCTCCCCCATCGCGTTGATATGCTCGCGCAAATAACTGATGCGATAATCATCGTCAATCTCGCCTTGCGGGTTGATTTCATCCTTGGCACCCAGCCCATTCTCAACCAAAAATAGCGGTTTCTGATAGCGGTCGTACATCATGTTCATGGTGATGCGCAAACCTAAAGGATCAATACCCCAACCCCATTCACTGGCCTTAATGTGAGGATTTTTCAGCGATTTTACGATATTCGCCGCACTGCTATTATGGTCGTTCATATCTGCCGACGCACAGCGGGAGGCATAATAACTAAAGGAGACAAAATCCACTGTGTGTTTGAGTATCTCGTCGTCACCCGTTTCAGTCACAATTGAAATCCCTTTCTCCCTGAAAAGCCGTTTGGTATAAGCCGGATAAGCACCTCGGGCCTGTACATCAATAAAAAACAGATTTTCACGGTCTTTCTCCAGCGCGGCCCACACATCCTCGGGTTTGCACGTGCGCGGATAGAAGTTCCCCCCCGCCAACATGCAACCCACCTGATTAGCAGGATTGACCTCATGGGCAATTTTTGTCGCCAAGGCGCTGGCAAGCAACTCATGATGAGCCGCCTGATACTTTACTTGCTCCTGATTTTCCTGTTGCTCAAACACCAACCCAGCGCCAGAGAACGGACTATGCAACAGGATATTAATCTCGTTAAACGTGAGCCAGTATTTAACTAATCCATCAAACGCCGTAAAACATGTGCGCGCATAACGGGCAAAGAAATCAACCATTTTCCGGTTACGCCACGAGCCATATTTTGTGACCAGATGCATGGGAACATCAAAGTGGCACAGCGTCACTAGTGGCTCAATATTGTACTTTTTACACTCGGCAAAAAGGTCGCGATAAAATGCGATGCCCTCCGCATTTGGGGTTAGCTCATCACCGTTAGGGTAAATTCGGCTCCATGCGATTGAGGTACGAAATACGGTGAACCCCATTTCGGCCATTAATGCGATATCATCTTTATAACGATGATAGAAATCGATCGCCTGATGACTGGGATAAAACTCATCATCTCTTAAGGTAAAACGCTTCTCCTGCCCCAACTTTACTGCCAAACGGTGTGGTCCATGAGGGATCATATCAACCGTCGTCAGCCCTTTTCCACCTTCAAAGCAAGCACCTTCGGCCTGGTTTGCGGCTAATGCGCCGCCCCATAAGAAACCGTCGGGAAATGTTGATGCTGGCATTACATACCTCGTATTTAGTTAATTTTTACTGCACTCGGCGCAACAGCAGAATGGGCGGTATCGCTTTCGCTATTTTCAACCGGAATATCTTCAAAGCCCAGCAACAGCGTGGTAATAAACGAAATCACGATGGCCAGAATCATCACACCAAACACCCATACAATACTCATTGGATTGGCCGGGTCGAAGAACTGGACACTGGTAAATAATCCAGGAGATGCCATCGAATGGCTTGCCAGCCCACCGATTCCAGCGACCGCACCACAGATAAAACCACTGATAAGACTGGCGATCAGCGGGCGTTTAAGGCGCAATGCCACCCCATAAAGTGCCGGTTCAGAAATACCCGCGACAATCGCTGATGCGGCTGCAGCCAGTGCCGTTTGGCGCAATTCTGGGTTTTTGGTTCGCCAGGCGACAGCCAGCGAAGAGCCGCCTAGTGAAAGATTAGCGCCAATCTCTGATGGCATAACCATGCCTTCTTTGCCCGTCTCCGCAATGGTCTGAATAATGGTTGGAGTAAAGACACGGTGCATGCCGGTCATAACTAATAATGGCCAAAGTGCCCCCATAATCGCCACCGAGAGCCAGCCCAGATAGTCATGAACCGTGTACACTAACGAAGAAATACCGCTGCCGATCCAGATCCCCAGAGGGCCAATAAACATGATGGCAATAGGCGCGGAAATCAGCACGATTAGCATCGGCTTAAGGAAGTTTTTGGTCACCGCGGGTGTAATGCGATCCACCCATCTTTCAATATAAGACAGCAGCCAGGTCATACATAATGCCGGAATAACGGTATAGGTATACTTCACTGCCGTGACCGAAACGCCCATAAACTCAACTTGTTGGCCTTGTGCAGCTTTCGCCATTAAATCAATAAAGGCTGGATGAACCAACACCCCGGCAATGGCGATAGCCAGAGACATATTGGTTTTAAATTTGAGTGCAGCAGAAGCCGCAACCATAACCGGAAGGAAGAAGAACGCCCCATCACCAATGACATTGAGAATAATCAGTGTCGATGAGCCTTTGCCAAAAACACCGGTCATATCCAGAATCATGGCTAACAGTTTCACCATCGACCCACCGATAATGGCCGGTATCAGAGGTGACATGGTGCCAATCAGCGCATCAAGTATCCCTGCGCCAATACGTTTCAAGGTTATTTTATTTTTTTGCGGCAGTGTATTTTCAGCCACCAGCCCTTCTGGCAGAAGTTTTAGCACTTCAGCATATGCATATGAAACGTTATTACCAATAATGACCTGACACTGGTTTTCATTGCGCACCACACCCAGCACACCGGTGATGGACTTCAACTTCGCCAGATCAACCGCACTATCATCGTTAAGCACAAAGCGTAAACGCGTCATACAGTGGGTCACTGCTGCGATGTTATTCACCCCACCAATGGCATCGACTATCGATGCGGATACTGCGGCATAATTCTTTGACATGAGTAGCAACTCCCCGTAATGACGCACGCCGAGCTAAGCAAACCATTTGCGGTCTAAGGGGACTGCCCTCACCGGTATAAGTGGTAATTAGCTATTATATTCATAGAGTTATTTAAATATCACCTGCCGGTATACCCTTGCTTTTAGTTATTATCAGGCAACTAGGTAACCGGTTCCACACGAGAATCTTAAATTACCAATTACAATTCAATAGATGTCAGCATTAAATTTTCATTCTGTGATAAGGATCGGCATTGATCAGGGACGATTGTGTAAGACAGTAGCTGTAGGCCTAAAGAACTGAGTATTGCAGTCAGCCACCAGTCTATGGCCCATTGACCAGAACCCAATGGGAACAGCCTGTATGCCCGCTCAGAGGGTCAGTGAATATTGCTAACAGCCGTGCAGTTTCAAGGATGAAAGGTATAGAATGACAATAATTTTCAACGGGTAGGAAAGACCTATGTCTACAATGCAAGAAGTGGCAAAAAAAGCAGGTGTCTCGAAAGCCACTGTTTCGCGTGTTCTGTCAGGCAAAGGCTATGTCAGTGAAGTGACTAAAGCGCAGGTATATAAAGCGATTGAAGAGAGCGGATATCGGCCAAACTTACTGGCCAGAAATCTGGCGACCAATAAATCACAATGCATTGGTTTAGTGGTGACCAATACTCTTTATAATGGTAACTACTTTAATGAAATACTGTCTCAAGCGGCAAAAAAATTAGAGAATAATGGCCGTCAATTGGTACTGGTTGACGGGAAACACAGCGCGGAAGAAGAACAAGAAGCAATCCAATTCCTGCTCGATTTACGTTGCGATGCAATAATAATTTACCCCCGGTTTTTAACTGTGGATGATATGGATGTTATTATTGATAAATATAAGCAGCCTATTATGGTGGTCAACAGAAAATTAAGAAAAAACCACAGCCACTGTATTTTCTGCGATCATAAAGGGTCCAGTTATAATGCAACAAAATATCTTATTGAACGAGGCCATCAGGATATTGCATTTATCACCGGCTCACTGGATTCACCGACAGCGATTGAGCGCCTTTCTGGATACAAAGAAGCATTAAGAGCATGTTCGCTTCCGCTGCGGGATAGCCTGATTATTCAAGGGAAATGGACCCCGCTCAGTGGTGCAACTGCAGTAGAATCGTTATTAGCCAGCCAACAACCATTTAGTGCCATTATCGCCAGCAATGATGATATGGCCATTGGTGCCATGAAAAGATTAAATGAGGTGGGGATCAACGTACCTGAAGCCGTATCTCTTATTGGGTTCGACAATATTCCCATTGCGCCTTTTTTAAGCCCATCGTTATCCAGTATTAAAGACCCGGTCAGCGGTATGATAAATGATGTCATTAACCGGCTAATTTCAATGTTAGACGGGGGGTATTTATCAACTGAAAATATATTTCAGTCCGAACTGATTGTCAGGGACTCAGTCAGTGACGGGCCCTATTTAGGCCAATCAGCGCTCAACCATCAATAAAGCGCCCTGTTCACTGGGCGCGTATTGGGTATAGCAAGGGCTAGTTTGTGTTTATAGCCCATCGCCCCGGCGATCACTGGGTATTGGTGGCACAGATGAAGCTCTCTCAACCACAATTCGGCGAACCTTATAGCCGGTAACACCCAGTATTAACGTGACTATCGGCGCAGCAATATTAAATACCGCAAATGGCAGGTAGCCCATGGTGGATACGCCTAATACAGCCGCCATATAGGCGCCGCAAGAATTCCAGGGAATCAACGGAGACGTGACGATACCGGCATCCCCCACCAAGCGAGAAAGATTCTCTGGCGCTAACCCGCGTTTGGCAAATTCACCGTGGAATAACCGTGTTGGCAGCAATAAAGCAATATATTGATCACCCGCGACGATATTCAGCCCAATGGCCGTAGCAACCGCAGAAGCAAAAAGTTGCCCAACGGTTTTGGCTCGCAACAAAATAGGGGTTACCAGCTTATTAAGCAGACCAAAGTCATCCACCATAATACCGAACGTCACCGCACCGATGATTAACCAAATAGTTAACAGCATGCTGTCCATTCCCCCGCGCGACAACAATGCATCCATCTGTGGAATACCAGAGTTCTCCTGAAAACCATTAGCCATCGCCAGCCAGACGCCCTTCACAGCGGCAATGGGTAACGCGGTATCAGGTTCAGCAATAAAGCGCGCAATGGCCTGCGGCTGAATAAATGCCGCCATCACACCAGCAAGCAACGCAGCGCTAATAATGGCCAAAGGTGCCGGGACTTTACCGACGGATAATCCAAGCAAGAATATCAGTGGCAGTAAATTCCAAGGTGTAATGTTGAATAACTCATCAAATCGGGCTAATTCGGCGTGCGTAATTGTGGCATCAAAGCTGGCTTGTTGATTGATACCTAATATGATGAAGGCCACCAAAGCAATCAATGCGGCAGGAATAGTGGTCCAAAGTTGTGCCTGTATATGGCGATACAGCTCAACACCATTCAACTGTGCGGCTAACACAGTACTTTCTGATAATGGCGAGATTTTGTCCCCCACATAGGCACCCGAAATCACCGCGCCTGCGGTTATCTCTGGTGAGACACCAATCATATTTGACAGCCCGACTAACCCGACGCCAATAGTCCCCGCGGTTGTCCATGAACTGCCAATGCTCATAGAAACCCCGACGCAAACAAGAAAAGTAATGGGGAAAAACCAATTCGGGGTAATCAGAATAATGCCGTAATAAACCAAGGTCGGGATCGTCCCCGACATGTTCCAGGTACCAATTAATGCACCAACAGCAAGCAGGATAAATATCGCACCGACCACCGTCGATATCCCCTTACGCGTCGACTGGGCAATATCCTCCCACGAATGACCATTTTTCATGATGATTACCGAAGTAATCATGGTGCAAAGGATAAGGGCAACCTGTAAGGGGCCATTGACGGCCTGAAGCCCAAACAGCGCGACAGATGCACCGACGAGTATCACCAACGACAGCATCGGCGTAATGGCATCTAAATAAGAGGGTGGTTTGATAGTGCGCGTTTTTTTGGGAACATTGGCCATATATACCCCACGAACAATTAAATACGATTAGTGAGTCAAATTAATCTTTTAATGATGGTTGCACGCTATGGTCCGATTTTTTAAGTATAGCTATTGGAAGGATATCCGATTAATTAGTTTAACTTTTAACTCAAGCACCCACGCTGGGTACCGACCAAAGAAAAGGAGCACAAGGCTCCTTTAGGTCAAGCAACTGCGGTATTCGTGTCACCCAAACTATTTAGCGCGAACACCTTCGACTGACAAAATCAGCTCGACTTCCTGTGAAGCCGGGCCCAAGTCAGTGGTGATATTAAAATCTTTCAGTTTGATCGTGCCATTGGCTTCAAAACCAGCACGATAACCACCCCAAGGATCATTACCTTGCCCCGTCAACTTGCTTTCCAGTGTCACCGGCTTAGTGACACCGTTTAATGTCAGATTACCCACGACGGAATAACCCTCTGCATTTTTCTTAACGTCGGTCGACTCAAACGTCGCCTGTGGGTATTTACTGACATTCAGGAACTCTTTACTACGCAGATGTTTATCACGCTCGGCATGGTTGGTATCAACACTATTGGTATTGATCACCACATTGACTTTATCAGCGGCCGGATTTTTCTCATCAAAAGTGAAAGAACCGTCAAAATCATTAAAACTGCCGTATAACCAGCTATATCCTAAATGTTTAATTCTGAATTCGATAAAGGCATGTTGCCCTTCTTTATCGATTTTATATTCGGCGGCTACAGCACTGCCTGCAGTAAACATCAGTGCCCCTACAGCCAGGCCCAACAGGGTCTTATTAAACATATTTAATTCTCCATAATACAGTTGGTTAATCGGTGCTACGTCCCAGCATCCGCTTAAGGGTTACATCACCATCAATGAAATGGTGTTTAATTGCGGCCAGTCCATGCAAGAGTGAAAGCACGACGACTGCCCAAGCCAAATAGAGGTGCACAGTTCCGGCAGTATCTGCCTGATCAGGTAGGTTAGTCAGTGTTGCAGGGACAGTGAACCAACCAAATACATTGATAGGTTGCCCATCGGCCGTTGAGATTAAATAACCGCTGAACATAATACAAAATAAAACTAGATATAATATCAAATGTACCAATATCGCACTGAGCCGAGTGAAACGGCTATAACTCGATAATGGTTTTGGTGGCGGCGAAATAAAGCGCCAAATCACCCGAAATAACATCACTGCAAACAGTATGCATCCGATGCTTTTATGTATTTCAGGTGCCTGATGATACCAACCATCGTAGTAGCCTAAGGTTACCATCCATAAACCCAGAGCAAACAATGCATATACTGTAAATGCCACTAACCAGTGGATACCAATAGTTATACGCCCGAACTGCTCCTTGGTATTTTTCCAAAGCATGATTATTCCCTTTTGCTTAATTTACAGAATGCTTAATTCACATGACAATAGTCAAACACTTTGAAACATAAAATCAACACTTATTTTATATAAGATATATCTTTCCAAACGCTGTCAGTTATTTTGTAGGAGTCGATAATTACTCGGTCAGATTAATTGTTGGACTTTACTTAACCTGACATAAGCAGAGTAAACAAGCAGATAAGTACTGGAGAAATAAAAACAGTGGATTGGTTAAACAAGCATTCCCAGCGAAAAAATAGCTGGAATTTAAAGCAGAAAATAATGCCATTATAAATATTTATAATGGCATTATTTGTAGGGGTATCCGTAGAACCTTCTATCTAACAGATAGGTAGAAAGCCATCAGGTTATACCGTAAACCCGAGATAGAGATAGATTGCCAAAACAATACTTGCTGTGGCGATAGCATAAGGCATTTGTGTTCGAATATGCTCAATATGGTCGCAATCCGTTGCCATAGAGGCCACGATAGCATCACCAGAGATAGGGGATGTCATGTCGCCAAAAATAGAACCCGCAATGGCCGCACCAATCATATATTCCACTGGCATCCCCAGAGAGACCCCAAGCTGAACACCAATAGGGATCATAATGGCAAATGTGCCCCACGACGTCCCCGTTGCTAGTGACATAATGGCACTGATAATAAAAATAAAGCCAATTGAGAATCCAGGAGAAATAACACCGGACGTTATAGTGGCAATATATTGCCCGGTATTCAGATCAGCAGAGACATTCCCCATCAAAAATGCCAATACCATAATTGAGCTGATTTTCACCATACTGGCGTAACCGATATACAACTCTTTAAAGAAGGATTCTATATTCAGGATCCGCCGCCCACAGAACCAAACAAAAGAAACTGTTGTCCCAAACATCACGGCGCTATATACCGACATAGAGCCGCTACCTTTAGTGAAATCACCGTCCCCTGTAACATAAAGGGCAACCGGAACCGCAATAACTGTCGATAAGATAGGGATGAGGAAGTTAAGCAATGAATTACACGCCGGATGATCAATGACTTCATCGGGTTCTTTCTCAACGTGCAGATCCTGCTTGCTGGTGAAATTCACCTCAGCTTTTCTCATCGGCCCCCAAGATGCCCCGGAGAAAATATAGAACAGCACTGACGCCAACGAGAACCATGCCATCAGATTCCATACCATCGATCTGGCCAGAATCTCAAAAGGCTGTCCATCGATGTACCCTTTGGCGATCTGGACACCGATAACCCCCATCATTGCCGCCCCCCAACCATTAATCATTGCTGAAGAACAGACTGATACGCACGAGGTTTGGACAATATAAGACATTTTCTCTGGTGATAGACCGTATCTTTTTGCCAGATCTTTGGTCGATGCGCCGGCAATAAGCTGGTTGATCGAACTTTCAATAAAAATAATTGACGTAATCACCATCGCCAACAACTGCACTGCTTTTTTATTGGTAACAAACTGGGTTTTTTCTGTTAAGGCGCGAACTAAACTTCGGACGCCCCCGGTCACGACAATTAAGCGCATGATCCCGCCAATCATCACCATAAAAATAACGGTACGAGTATTCCCAGGAGAAGAGAACGTATCAATAATTCCATTTAAAGTGCCACTGATCCCCTGAAGTAGATTGTGATCATTAATAACCGTAAATCCAACAACTATCCCCATTAATAACGATAATATTACCTGCCGAGTAAAAATTGCCAAACAAATAGTTACCAGTGGAGTTATAATTGTCCACACGCCATAATCATGCATATGACTACCCTATTAATTATTGTATAAAGGAAAGGGCTTGCTCTGCGTCTGCTATTAAATCATTAATATCTTCGATACCGATTGAGAGCCGTAGTGTTGTATCGTATATGCCTATATTTTCCCTCTCTTCTTGAGACATTGAGCCATGCGACATTGAAGCAGAATGGTTAACCATACTTTCAACGCCCCCCAGTGATTCGGCTAAAACAAAATAACTTAATTTGGCAATAAAGGTTTTCACCGCTGTTATATCGCCTTTTAACCGGATACTGACTACCGCTCCGCCAGAACGCATCTGTTTTTTACATAATTGATATTGAGGATGAGATTCCAGACCTGGGTAATGCACATCCAGCACCTTAGGATGTTGCTCTAAAAACTGAGCAATTTTTAAAGCGTTACTGCATTGACGTTCCATACGGACATCGAGTGTTTTCATACCGCGTAATGCCAAATAGGCATCAAACGGCGAGGCAATAGCCCCAACGGTGGTTTTACAGAAATCCAATTGATCTGCAATATCCTGTACATTGGTAATAACTGCACCGCCAATTAAATCTGAATGCCCACCAATATATTTACTGGTAGAGAGCATAACGATATCAGCACCTAAGGTGAGTGGCCTTTGGTTCCAGGCACTGGCAAAGGTATTATCTACGCAGCTCATTATGCCCCTGCTTTTGGCAACCTGGCATACTGCTTCAATATCAACTAATTCCAACAGTGGGTTAGTGGGCGTTTCGATCCAGATTAAACCTGTATTCTCTTGAATATGGTGCTCTACTGACGTCAAATCATTAAGATCGACATAACTGAATGTCGTACCTGAAGTTTGTTTACGCAGACGTTCAAACAACCGATAAGTACCGCCATAGACCCCTTTCATTACTAATACATGGGAATCCTTAGGTAGCAACTCCAATATAAGTGCAGTTGCTGCCATACCGGAAGCGGTTGCCGTAGCATAGATACCACCTTCCAACTCAGCCAAGGCGGTTTCATATGCATATCTTGTCGGGTTACTGCAACGGGAATAACAAAACTCCCCTTCTTCGCCTAAATTTGGCTGAATGAAGGAACTGGCGGTAGTAATCGGTGGAAAAATAGCATTATTGCCTCGGTCAACTTGATCTCCGGCATGGATAACCAGAGTCGCGATCGATTTTGAGTTGCTCATTATTTGTCCCTTTAAATTTTAACGATAGCCCGCCGATCATTATTAATAATGATGTTAGGCCACGCGGTTAAACCGTAATATTTATTTACGTGTCATTATACTGATAATTTCTTTATCTGTTTGCCTCATTGGCGATAACACTAATTTACATAAATTATTGATAGAACCTTCAACATCGCAGGAAACAATGCCATCGCGCTCCCCTGCAACACTATTTTGTTGCGCCATCAACACCGACTTAAATGCACAGGCGGTAGCGGTAGACACTTTCATGGCACAACTATTTGATGCACCATCGCAAATAATGCCACTAATATCACTGATCATATTACTGACCGCGTAGGAGATAGTTTGAAAATCTTGGGTCAATAACCAACTCATACCTGCCGCCGCCCCCATTGCTGCCGTTGACGCCGCACACAATGCGGACAATCGGGTATAACGCATATGAATTGAGATTGCGGCTAGATGGGCCAACGCTAATGCCCGGGCCAGTGTTTCATCATTGGTATTAAGATGTCGGGCAAGTGTCACTACCGGCATTGTCACGGTAATCCCCTGATTACCAGAGCCATAATTTGACATCGCGGGTAAGGGTGCGCCGCCCATACGGGCATCTGATGCCGCAGTGGTGTTGATCAACATTTGACTCAGTAAGTCAGTGCTAATAAAGCCATTTTTTCTGGCTTGCGACAACGCGCCACTCACGTTCAAACCATAGTTCTTCCTTTGCCCCTCGTCAGAAAGCGCGGTATTAATCTCAGCACTTTTCAGCATAAACATGATGTCTTTAGCGGCGACATCGGTTACAAATTTAAATGCATCGTTAAGGGAAAATTCGGGTAGTACACCACTGTCATTGGTGGTAATTAAGTCTCGGACTAATATTTGCTTTATATTATTAATATAAACTTCAGTGACATTAGTATGGCTGCCTTGAATCACAACCCGGCACTGATCACTAAGACTATATAGCGTAATATCGATAAAAATAAAGTCCGTAGCATCTACTGCGTTTAGACACACGTTACCTGATTGATTGAATATATAGGCTTCGGTAATTTGTGTCGCAGTAATATCTTTTAATACCTCTAAATCGGCATCCGCGTTACCACCAATAGCCCCTATTGCCGCTGCAAGAGTGACTCCGCAATAGCTTGTTCCCGGAATAGTGACGCCCATCGCATTTTTATACAGATTCTCCGATATATTCCCCGTTATTTTTAATATCGGTGCGTTGAGATATTTAGCAGCCACTGCGGCAGCATACGCAATAGCAATAGGTTCAGTACAACCTAATGAAAGTTTCACTTCCTTTTTCAACCAATCGAGTAATTGTTGATGTGTTATTTTTTGCATTTGAAGTAATTAATCAGTGATTTGGATTATTTTTATCTTATGGTTTTACGGGGAGAAATACTTTTCCTATTTTCTTGTTGTTTTTAATACCTGGAGAATATTGTTCTCTTTAACAAAAAAGATAAACACAGAACAATTTAAATAAAAAACCATTAAAAACAATACAATAGATAACTCAAACACCATTTACCCCCCACTCAATGAGATACTAATCACAAAACAATAAAGAGAATATTTTCCCCTTGGACGCAATTATTCGCCTTGAATCATTAAACTAGACGATAAAAAAGGCGAGTTAGCTACTGCCAACTCGCCTCAGATAAAATCAGCCGGTGCTGGTTTAGATATCAACCCTGCGCAGGGGACTGCTGCATCGTCCAGTTGAGCACTTGAGTGGCTAACTGGTCACTGGCCAGGCCAAAGGCCTGAACCACCTCATTCATCTCGTTACCTTTTATCGGTTGGCGAATTTCAAACTGGCGAGTTGCAATAATCCTACGGTCTGAAATTCTTACCAGCCGAGCATCAAAGCGGATCAGCACTTCGCTGCTACCAACATGGTATACCCCTTGGAACGCTGACAAATCACCACTCAACTCCACATCAGCCTGCAAGCTATCATCGTCGCTACTGACTGCACGGATCCGTCCATCGCTACGGAACGCCTGAATAAGACGATTGCGCACCAAGATCGGCGCTGAATCACTCCAACGGGAGTTTTTATAAACCGCTATCTCCTGGCCTTGAGGCTGCACCGCTATGCGTGAGCTATTAAGAAACTGGTTCGTCGCCGGTTGTGAAACCCGTAATGACCAGTTTACTGTCTGCGCGTGTGGCGCACTCACTGCTGCTGGCACCGGCAGAAGATAAACTTGTGATACGGGGGCCGAGGGTAAAATGGTGCAGGCAGAGAGCAGTATCGCTCCCCCGGATATCATCAATAGCCACACGCGGCGGCCTGCATAGCGCATTAGATTAAAAGAGAGCATTAAGGCGTAAACTCCTGTGTTCTTTCACGGCCGCGCAACAAGGCCGCTGGGTTTTCTTCCAAACGAGAAACGGCGGCACGTAATGTCGCTAATGTTCTGCGCAGCTCATCTACTGCCGGCCCCAGCTCATTCATCCCCCGCATCCCGTTATTGAGTGAGGTTTTATTTTCACTCACTAATTTATCGAGGATGGCACTGGTATTTTGCAACGATGCCATGGTCTTGGCGGCATCACTGACCAGTTGTTTCCCCTGCCCATCCATTAAGCCGTTAGCATTACGCAGCAGGCGATTAGTTTGAGTCAGTGTCTCATTAGCCTGTTTACTGGCCTGCGCCAACTGCTGCAACAGGGTACGGAGATCACCACGTTGATCAGCCACGGTTTGGGTGACTAGCGCGAGATTATCCAGTGTCGTTACCAGGCGCTGCTGGTTATCCGGTGCCAGCAACTGGTTCAAGCGCACCAACACTTCATTCGCATTGGTCATGAAATTCTCACCGTTAGCCAGTAACTGGCTCATCGGCGAAGGGGTAGCAATAATAATAGGAACCTCGTCATCTTTGCCCTCCAGCAACGGGCTGGTCTGGCTGCCACTGCTGAATTGAATATTTGAGGTGCCGGTAATACCCGCAACGGTGAGACGAGCTTGGGTATCTTCGCGTATCGGAGTAGATGCAGAAACGCGGATACGTGCCCAAACCTTATTCGGATTGTCTCGGTCCAGGCGTAATTGCGTCACCTCACCGACTCGAATCCCGCTGTACTGAACGGTGCTCCCCTGTGACAGGCCACTCACAGGCTCATTGAAAACGATATCGTACAATCTGAACTGGCGATCAGAACCGGAATTTGTCAGCCATAGGCAAAACAGCAGCGCGGCACTCACCACAATAAGAGTGAATAACCCAATAACGACATGATGAGCACGGGTTTCCATATTACAACCTCTCTCCACTGTTAATTGCCGCTGCTTGATAAGCAGCCCGGCCACGTGGGCCATGAAAATACGCCTGAATCCAGCCATCATCAGTCGCTGCAACTTTATCCAGAGTATCAACCACCAGCACTTTTTTCTGCGAAAGCACCGCTACACGATCACACAGTGTATACAGCGTATCCAGATCATGGGTCACCAAGAATACCGTTAGATTGAGGGCATCCCGCAGGGTGCGGATCAAACTGTCAAACGCCGCCGCACCAATGGGATCAAGACCCGCAGTCGGTTCATCAAGAAACAGAATATCCGGGTCCAGCGCTAAGGCACGGGCTAGCGCAACACGCTTGACCATACCACCCGACAGAGATGCCGGATACTTACTGCCAGTGCCCGGCGGTAGCCCGGCCAGTGCCAGTTTAACCTGAGCCAATCGCTCAGCCTCAGCCCGGGGTAATCCGGCGTTTTCTATTAATGGTAATGCCACGTTCTCAGTCACGGTTAGAGAACTGAACAGTGCGCCTCGTTGAAATAATACGCCGAATCGGCGCTCGACCATGGAGCGGGATTGACCTGACAGTGCCATTAAATCCTTGCCAAAAACATGAATTTTCCCGTCAGTCGGACGACGTAGCCCAACAATACTGCGTAACAGAACAGATTTACCGGTACCCGAGCCACCAACCACGCCAAGAACTTCTCCGCGCTTAACATCAAGATTCAACCCTTGATGCACGCACTGTACGCCAAAGCAGTTAACCAGATCGCGAATTTGAATGATTGCATCTTGCGTCATTTGGCTCACCACCCCATTTCCATGAAAAATAGCGCTGCCACGGCATCAAGCAAAATCACCACAAAGATCGAATGCACCACACTGGTGGTGGTATGAACCCCGACTGATTCAGCACTACCGGTTACTTTGAACCCCTCCAGACAGCCAATAATAGCAATCAGGAAAGCAAAAATAGGGGCTTTACTTATTCCCACCAGAAAATGCTGCAACCCATTACTGTTTTGCATAATCGACAAAAACATAGTGGGAGAGATATCCAGTGTTAAGGCACACACCACCATGCCCCCGAAAATACCGCAAACCATGCCAATAAAGGTTAGCATCGGCAGAGAGATCAATAGTGCCAAGACGCGCGGTAGCACCAACAGTTCAACCGGATTCAAGCCCAGTGTTTGGATAGCATCAATCTCTTCATTGGCTTTCATCAAGCCAATTTCAGCGGTAAAAGCACTGGCTGTTCGCCCTGCCATCAGGATCGCGGTAAGCAGTACCGCAAATTCACGTAGAAAAGAAAATACCACCAAATCGACGGTAAAAATGCCCGCGCCGAAAGTAGTGAGTACGGTTGCACCGAGAAAGGCGATAACTGCCCCCACCAAAAAGGTGAGCAACATAATGATCGGCACAGCATTGAGGCCAATCTGTTGAATATTGGCAATTAATGAGGTAATGCGCCAGCGGGAGGGGCGAAAAAGTGTTCCCAGCAAGGTTTCCAGCGCCAGACCAATAAAGCCCAATAGTGACTTAATATCTTGCCATAAGTTATCTACCGAACGGCCGGTATTAGCCAGCATCTCAAGCCAAAACCGTGCGGGTTTTTCAGACAACTCAGGGGTTACGTCAGGCAATACATGGCTTACCGTTTCAAGTAATATCCTCCGCTCTTCTGGCAATTTAGGCGCAAGTTCGCGTAAATTTGCCACACGATCCTCACCCAGAAGCAGAGCTAACAACGTTGCACCGGCGGTATCTAACGCCCCCAGTTGGTTGAGATCAAATACCCCCCCATTGGGCATATTAGCGCGCAATTGCGCAACGCGCGGCTCCAAAACGCAGTAATGCGCCAACACCCAGTCCCCCCGAATATAAACTCTGGGGGGCTGAGCCGCGCTATCGAGATCAAGTTGTGCGGGGGACGTTTGCTCAGTCATTGCTCAGATCTTACCTCTTCCAAACTCTAATGTTTCAAACCCTAAATAGGTATATCACACAGTTAAGTAAGAGTAATGACTGTTTAATTAATGAAGTGTTAACCACACCCTAATCAGTGAGGTGTGGCACGCTGTTTGCCCAATTGCCGTATTTTCCTCTCTGGCAGGGTAAACCAAACGACTACCGCCAGCAGAATTAACAGTACGCTGGCAGTACCTAATACCAGACTATGTGAGGCAGAAAAGGCCAGTTTGGCGCTGCTCAGTAGACGCTCGTCTCCACCAAGGCTATTGACCACCTGAATGGTTTCACTGATAGAAGCACTGGCCTGTGTAACCAGATCAGCGGGTAAATCTGCCGGTAGCTCAATAGACGCGGTATAAGCCCGCGATAACATCAAACCAAATATTGCCACCCCAAATCCAGCCCCCAACTCATAAGCCATGCCCTCAACCGCCCCTGCCGCACCGGCTTTCTCTGGGGGGGCCGCACTCATAATCGCCGCGGTAGAAGCTAATAACGAGGCTTCAATACTGAACCCCAGCACTATCATCCATCCCCATGCCAAATAAACTTGCGAGGCAAAATCGGTCAAGGCCAGGCCGAGAAAACTCAATGAGCTAAATGCAATGCCTGCGCTTGCCACGGTACGCAACCCCAGTTTAGCCACCAGCCAACCGGATATCGGCCCGCTAACACCACTGGCAATCATCAATGGCATCAGAAATATACCCGCTTCGAGTGGGCTTTTACCTAACACAAACTGCAATTCCTGTGTCAGCAAGAGTTCAAAACCAACCAGCGTTATCATTGCCGTCATGGCCATTGCCATACCAACAGCGATCACCCGCTGGCTTATCAGGCGAAAATCGATCATCGGAGCCGTCGTTGATAACTGGTGACGAACAAAAGCAAACAGCATCGCCCCCCCGGTAAACGCGGTCAGGAAGGTTACCCTCATATCTCCCCCACCGCGTAGCCCGGTTTTGGCCGCATAGACCAACAATAGGATCGCAGTAATCAATACCAGTGCCGGTGCCAATTTCCATGATTGCTCCACCCGTACAGGCAGGCTCGGTATGACCAGCAGCGTGGCAATAACCACGGCAATAATAATCGGGATATTGATCAGGAAGACGGACCCCCAGTAGAAATATTCCATCAATAATCCACCGACCAGTGGCCCCATCGCGGCCCCCGTCGTTCCAATGGCAACCCATATCCCCAGCGCCAATGCTCTTTCTCGTTCATCGGTAAAGATATGGCGCACGGCCGACAAAGTTGCCGGCAGGATCATTGCAGCACCGATCGCCAAAAAAGCGCGCGCCGCAATAAGCGCGGCAACCGATGGCGCAAGAGCCGCTGCCAGTGAGGCGAATCCGAACAGTACCGACCCCAATAGCGCCAGCCGTTTGAAACCGATGCGATCCCCCAGCGCCCCCATGGGCAGCAGCAAACAAGCCATGACCAGTGAGTAAATATCAATAATCCACAGCAATTCACTGCCCGTGGCTGACAGCGCAATACCCAGCCGAGGGGCGGCCACATGCAGTACCGTTGCATCAATAGAAACAGGAAGATACATCAGAATAATAACGTAGAAAATCATCCACTTTTTAGACATACAAAACGCTCAAATAAGGCATAGATTAATGTTGAACACTTGTTCAATATATCAATGATAGCGGAAAGTTGAACTGGCGTCCAATTCATCACATAATGGCTGAAACACTAATGCGTCAGATAAGGAGTCACTTTGGCCTATTTGAACCGTGAAGAACGCCACGACACCCTTTTGCAGGCGGCGATGCGTATCGCGATAAGTGAAGGGATGGCGGCAACCACTGTACGCCGAGTTGCCAGCGAAGCGGGGGTGGCTGTTGGGCAAGTTCATCACCATTTCACCTCAGTTTCACGACTACGAGCAGACGCATTTCTACTCTTAGTTAAACAGTCGTTATCTGCTTTTGCGCTAAACAGTCAGCACTTACCTGCCGTTGAACGGATACAGCAAGTTTTGGGCTATCCACAAGATGAAGCCTGCCAAAGAGAAACCCGGCTGTGGAATGAAATTTCAATACTGGCCGAGCGGGATGAACTCATTAAGGAAGCCTATGCGGCTTCGATGTCAGACTGGCACTCGGCGACCGTGGCGGTGATCCATACCGGCATCACCAGCGATGAATTCCGCTCAGATATCAATGCCAGTGATGTTGCCTGGCGGCTGATCGGGCTGGTGTGCGGTCTGGATGGCCTGACTCAGTTTACAGAGTTAGGTTTTTCAGAAGCGGAAATCTTGCGCCATCTGGCCGCGATGATGAAAAGCGAGTTACTGAAAAAACCTTAATAGATTTTCACCTTGGCGGGTACTTAACTCGGAGAGTTTTCCCTGATAGGACAAGCTATAATGATTATCTGATTCCTCAAATCCCCAACGTCATTGGCGTGGCAGCAAAGCAGCGCAGGAATGATCCCCGATGAACTGATATAGGTTATTGATTCGGGTGATAAATCTGTTAGAAGCAGCTAACAGCGCGTCAAGGAACAAGGGGCATATTATAAAGTACATAACATGACTAAACAGACTCCTGTCGCCGACAGTATTTATTACAACGGCACAATTTATACGGCAGATGCTGATAACACGGTTTGCAGTGCCATCGCCATAGGCCAGGGCTATATTCTGGCCACGGGCGGTGAGGAGATCAAACAGCAATTCGCTAGCGCGCATACTCAACTTATCGATCTGGCGGGTAAGTTTATGATGCCTGGCCTGATTGACAGCCATATGCACCCGTTTTGGGGCGGGAAACAACTGATTGGTTGTAACCTCAATTATGCTGCACTAAGTGTTGAACAGACACTGGATATTATCCAGCAGCACCTCGATAGCGATCCTTTTAACGGTGAAAATGACTGGCTGACCGTGCGCGCCTGGCAGCGTCAGGCGATGACACCAACCGGCGCTGATATGAGCCGAAAAGCCTTGGATTCGCTCAATACCCGCCGCCCCATTGCATTATTCTCCAATGATTGCCACACGCTGGCAGCCAACAGCCGCGCGCTGGAATTGCTGGGCATCGATGAACACACTCCAGTACCGCCAGATGGCAAAATTGCTCGCGATAACAACGGTAAATTGACCGGTATTCTGGAAGATGCGCCCGCCATGCGCGCCTTTGACAGTATCCCCTCCGCCACTGCGGAAAAAAATGTGCAAATTGCAGCCCATGTGCAGCAAGTACTTAATGCGCAAGGTGTCACTACCGTGATGGATACTCGTGTTTTTGCCGAACAGTTGCTGGCTTTCCGCCGCTTGCATGAACGTGGCGCATTAACCTTACGGGTACTGGGTGCTAAAGAAGTGACCCCTGATAGCCTGCAAGGCCCGCAGGACGCCGCGCGCGTGGTAGAAGAAGTGGTAGCGTTCGCCCGCCAATGGGGAAGCCACGCATGGACGCCCGCACCGGGTTTCGCCATCGATCACTTGAAATTGTTTATCGACGGGGTATTGCAACCCCCGACTATGACCGCTGCATTACTGGAGCCGTATCGTGCCAACCAAGGTTCAGCACACCAACCTGACTGGCAAAATACCGAGCGCTATGGCGACCTCTATTTTAGCGCGCCAGTAGTCAATGCCGTGATTTTGGAATGTGCTCGCGTCGGTCTTCACCCACACACTCATACCGTAGGTGATGGGGCCATCGAGATGGTGCTGGATGCCGTGGAACAGATGCGCGCTGCTTTGCCGGGCAAAGATATCCGCCCAGGATTAGCACATAACGAACTGGTTGCCGCCCATCAATATGATCGCTTTGCCAAACTGGGGGCAACAGCGGTGCTCTCCTTCCAGTGGGCCGGCCTGCCTGGCGTGCTAATTGATGAAGAGCGTGAGATGTTGGGCGAGGCCCGTTTCCAGCATATGGAGCCGGCAGCGCGCTTCCTTGATGCTGGCGCACGTATTGCGTATGGCAGTGACTGGCCCATTGACCGACTGGATGAATGGTACAACCTGCAAGTGGGTATGACCCGTCGTGCATGGGATCTCGATGGTCATCCGGCTGGCCCACGGTTGGATAATGATCGTGACCTGACGCTGATTGAAACATTACGTTCTGCCACTATTGATGCCGCTTATATGATTGCCAAAGAGCAATATATCGGCTCACTGGAAGCAGGGAAGTTCGCCGATATCATCATTCTGAAAAATAACCTGTTTGAGCAGTCGCCAAACGCGATTTACCAGACACAGGTGGAATCTACGCTGATCGGCGGTAATGTGGTTTATCAAGCCTAGTCAATTCCCCCGCGTCGGTGATGCGGGGGACACATTTGTTTGGCGCAAATTTCAGCATGGCAACATCGGGTTAAGACGGAAGTCATTGGCGTTACAGCGACCCTTATGTCAAAATCCGCTCCTTTATGTTCTATAGCTGCATAAAAATGCAGCGTAACGGTGCTTTTTATCACCAGGAGATGATACGGTAATGCCACAAAATATTCAGTTGCGCAGAGTGCTTAAAACCCCCGCGCTGGTCGCTTTCGGGCTTGCCTATATGGTGCCTTTAGGCGTATTCACTACCTATGGACAGGTGACTGTATTAAGTCAGGGGCATTTGCCCGTTGCCTATCTGGTGACTGTTGCCACCATTCTGTTTACCGCCCTCAGTTATTGCCGGATGACCAGCGCCATGCCGCTGTCTGGCTCCGCCTATTCCTATGTTCAGCGCAGTTTTGGCGGTAAAACCGGTTTTCTGGTGGGTTGGGCGCAAATTTTGGATTATCTGTTCCTGCCAATCCTTAATTATTTAGTTTTAGGCATTTTCTTGCATGAGGCATTTCCGGCTATTCCCGCTCCGGTATTTATTATTGCGTCTATCATCAGTGTCAGTCTGCTTAATATTCTGGGTGTGCGTTTACTCACCTCAGTTAATTTCTCGCTGATCGCAGCACAGATGGTCTTTATCGTATTATTTATTGCGCTTTCTTTCAGTCAGGCCGATTTAAGCCCGGAAGCGTTAATGAAGCCACTGCTGGTGAACGCCGGTGACCTGTCGGGGTTACTCTCTGGTGCGGCAGTGCTCTGTTTAGCCTTCCTTGGTTTTGATGCCATCGCGACCATGGCCGAAGAGGCGCACGACGCCAAACGCACCCTGCCACGGGCTATACTCTTTACGGTGATCAGCGCCGGTGCTATTTTTATCGCCGTTTCCTATGCTGCCCATTTGGCCTATCCCGACTGGCAATCGTTGATCCCGCATCAGGATACCGCCAGCCTGATTATCTCCGAGCATGTCGGTGGGAAGTGGATGTATAACTTCTTTATGGCCACTTATTTGACCGGCGTTTATGCCTCCGCAATGACCGCGCAGACCAGTGTGTCACGTATTTTCTATGCCATGGGGCGAGAAGGCGTACTACCACACAAAGTGTTCTTCCATCTGCATCGCAAATTCCACACACCGTGGCGGGCCATTTTGTTCGTTGCAACCATCTCGCTGCTGGCCCTGTTCCTTGACCTGAACTTAGTGGTATCGATGATAAGCTTTGGTGCCCTCGGTGCCTTCACCTTTGTTAATTTGAGTGTGATAAAGCATTTTATTATCAATGAGAAACGCCGCGGTACTGCGGCTATGTTTAAGTACGGGCTATTACCCATGATGGGATTCGTCATGTCGGTGTGGCTGTGGGTTCACCTTGAGCAACGGGCGCTTGAAGTCGGCTTATTGTGGCTATTGGCAGGCTTTATCTACTTGTTGTGGCTGACTCGCGGCTGGCGTAAATCGCCGCCATCCGTTAATCCAGATGATATTTCACACCTGTTGTAATAAGCACCAACCACTAATAGAAATAGAAAGGGCCGCATCGTAACATGTGGCCCTTTTACTGCTTGCCATAACAGCGCTAACCGCCGGCAACGCCTTTGACTCACCATTTACTGTATTGAACGTGCCCTGCCTACTGCCTCACCTAGCTGCCATACCGCCATCGCGTAATGGGTGCTGTGGTTGTAGCGGGTAATCGTGTAGAAATTGGGTAACCCGTACCAATACTGATAACCGGTGCCGACATCCAGGCGCAATAAACTGGCTTCCTGATAGCCCCCTAACGAACCGGACGGGCTTAGCCCTGCGGCAGATAACGTCGAGGTAGGGTATTTCGTCTTAAAGCCATTATCAAGGTATGGCGCTTGCCCATTAGCGGGCACCGCGACCATCGCATCTTTGGTCCAGCCATGGGATTTGAAGTAGTTGGCAACACTGCCGATGGCATCTTCCGGGTCCCATAAATTGATGTGGCCGTTACCATTAAAATCAACAGCATAGCTTTTAAATGACGATGGCATAAATTGGCCGTACCCCATCGCTCCAGCATAAGACCCCCGCAAGCTGAGCGGATCATTACCCTCCGCACGAGCCATCAACAGGAAGGTTTCCAGCTCGCCAGAAAAGTACTCAGCACGGCGTGGATAGGCAAAGGAGAGTGTTGCCAAGGCATCAATGATGCGCGTTTTACCCATCACCCGGCCCCAGCGAGTCTCAACCCCAATGATTCCGACGATAATCTCTGGTGGCACGCCGTAAACCTCATAGGCGCGTTGCAACGCCTCTTGATGCTGATTCCAGAAGTTCACACCGTTTTGCACATTATCAGGGGTAATAAACTGCTTGCGATAGCGGTTCCACGCACCATTAGGGCCGGAAGGGCGGCCTGCCGATGGCGCTTGTTTATCCATCAGGCGGATAACAAAATCCAGTTTTTTAGTTTGGGCCAATACATCATGCAGTTGTTGAGGCTCAAAACCGTGTTCACGCACCATTTTGTCAACAAATCGGGCAGTGTCGGCGTTATAAGCAAAATCACCGTTTTGCAAATGCCCCACATGTTGCGGCTCAAGCAAGAAACCGCTCTGTATCAGGCCCGCCGATGGCTCGGCAGCAACAGGAGGTGTCGGTTTGCTACTACAGGCAGAGAGCAACGTAAGTAAGGGAAGAATAATAGCCAGGTAGCGCATCGAATACCCATAAACCATACAAAAAAGTGATAGCTATGTTAAGTCATTGTCTGCCACGAACAAACAGGAAAATACAGTATTCCCCTTGGTTCTTCATAAGGAAATGATGAGAACAGTAAATCTATTGACTGGCCACGATCATATTAAGACTCTTTATTAATTAAGAATAATAGTGCTGAAAATGAAACATTTCGTAGCAAATAACGCGAATGATTTTTACTATCATTGTTAATTTCTTTCTATACAATTGCTCTGTTTTGCGGTTGCCTGACAATATCGTCTTCTTCTTTGCGCTTTTAAAAGGATCTCAGTTTATGACGTTACGCTTCCCCTCTTTCGGCCCTGTCGCTTTACTGGCTTCCTCAATGATGCTGGCGTTCTCCGTCAATGCCGCATCAAATGATGAAGGTATCGTGATTTATAATGCTCAACACGAAAATCTGGTGAAATCCTGGGTGGACGGTTTTACCAAAGATACCGGCATCAAAGTGACTCTGCGCAATGGCGGCGACAGCGAATTAGGTAATCAACTGGTTCAGGAGGGCAACTCATCCCCCGCCGACGTTTTCCTGACTGAAAACTCTCCGGCAATGGTACTGGTCGATAACGCTAAACTGTTCTCACCACTGGATACCGCCACACAGGCACAGGTTGCGAAAGAATATCGCCCTGAACATGGTCGCTGGACCGGTATTGCAGCTCGTAGCACCGTGTTTGTCTATAACCCGGAAAAAATTAGCGAAGCCGAATTACCTAAATCCATTATGGATTTGGCAAAACCTGAATGGAAAGGCCGTTGGGCTGCCTCGCCCTCCGGTGCCGACTTCCAAGCCATTGTCAGTGCCATGCTGGAACTGAAAGGCGAAAAAGCAACGTTGGAATGGCTAAAAGCCATGAAAACCAACTTCACTGCCTACAAAGGTAATAGCACCGTGATGAAAGCGGTGAATGCGGGCCAAATCGATGGCGGGGTTATCTATCACTATTATCGTTTTGTCGATCAGGCAAAAACAGGTGAGAACAGCGGTAAAACCAAGCTGCATTACTTCAAACATCAAGATCCTGGCGCATTTGTGAGTATCTCTGGTGGCGGTGTTCTGGCATCCAGTAAACACCCGAAACAAGCGCAGGAATTCGTCAAATGGATCACCAGCAAATCAGGCCAGGATATCTTGCGAACCAACACAGCATTTGAGTATGCCGTTGGTGTTGATGCCGCTTCAAACCCTAAATTGGTGCCACTAAAAGACCTGCAAGCGCCAACTGTTGAGCCATCTAAACTCAACAGTAAAAAAGTGGTTGAGTTAATGACCGAAGCCGGCCTGCTGTAATAAGGGCAACCTGCTGATAGAATACATTTTTAGCCCGTCACATCGCTATGGTGGCGGGCATTTAACAAGCCGAGTGCCTTGACTATTATGGCCAATATAAGCACCGATATTGTATCGGTTTCACTGAGTAAGGCAGCCCAACGGCAGTATAACCACCGCCCAGGGTTCGGGATTGTGGCTATCGCGATTTTGCTGTCACTGCTATCCCTGCTGCCATTAGGGTTTGTTATTGGTATCGCTATTGATACCGGTTGGCCGACAGTCAAAGCATTGGTTTTTCGCCCACGCGTGGGCGAGTTGCTAATTAACACCGCACTACTGGTGGTTTTTACCTTACCTCTTTGCGCCATTATTGGCGTTGCATTGGCGTGGTTGACCGAGCGCACAGCCCTGCCCGGCAGGCGGATTTGGTCGCTATTGGCTATTGCACCGCTAGCCGTACCTGCTTTTGTGCAAAGTTATGCATGGATTAGCCTGGTGCCATCAATGCATGGTCTTGCCGCTGGTGTGTTTATCTCAGTGATTGCCTATTTTCCCTTTATTTATCTGCCCGCATCCGCAGTATTACGCCGCCTTGACCCCGGCCTTGAAGACGCAGCAGCATCATTGGGTAGCCCCCCAACAGTCGTCTTCTTTCGCGTGGTCCTGCCACAACTAAAATTAGCAGTATGGGGCGGGTCGATACTGATCGCGCTGCATCTATTAGCGGAGTATGGCTTGTATGCCATGATCCGTTTCGATACTTTTACCACCGCTATTTTCGACCAATTCCAATCCACGTTTAATGGCCCGGCGGCCAATATGTTAGCAGGGGTTCTGGCGTTATGTTGCCTGGGGCTACTGTTAATCGAAGCCACCAGCCGTGGCTACAACCGCTATGCACGCGTCGGCTCCGGCAGTGCCAGGCGTCAGACTGCGTATTCAATGAGTACAGCCATCACACTGCTGTGTCTGCTATTGCCATTGGTACTCACCACCCTCTCGCTGGGCGTGCCCTTTATCACGCTGGCCCGTTGGCTCTATATTGGTGGGATTGATGTCTGGCTGAACCCTGAACTGCTGCCTGCCCTGAAACAAACACTGGCATTAGCACTGAGCGGTGCGGTTATTATCACATTGTGTGCCGTCCCCATGGCATGGCTATCGGTGCGTTATCCAGGGCGTTTGCACCGTGCGATGGAAGGCTGTAATTATGTCACCAGTTCGCTGCCCGGTATTGTGGTCGCGCTGGCGCTGGTCACCATCACTATCCGTGTTGCTCGCCCGCTGTATCAAACAGAATTCACTATTTTGCTGGCTTATTTATTGATGTTTACCCCACGCGCCTTAATCAGTTTACGGGCAGGCATTGCGACCGCCCCCGTCGAATTGGAAAACGTGGCCCGCAGCTTGGGCAAAACACCGACTCAGGCTGTATGGAGCACCACTATGCGCCTTGCTGCTCCGGGTGCCGCTGCCGGAGCGGCGCTGGTGTTCCTCGCCATCTCCAATGAGTTGACCGCCACATTATTACTGGCCCCGAACGGTACCCGGACACTGGCGACTGGTTTCTGGGCCTTGACCAGTGAAATTGATTATGTCGCGGCGTCACCCTATGCACTGTTGATGGTGGCACTGTCTCTACCACTAACCTGGCTTCTTTATTCTCAATCGCAACGTACGGCAGGATTATGAGCACGCTTGAACTTCAGCAAATCGGTAAGTCTTTCCAGTCGGTTACCGTATTAGATCGAATTAACTTGCAGGTTACCGCCGGCAGTCGCACCGCGATTGTTGGGCCATCCGGTTCAGGCAAGACCACGTTGCTGCGAATTATTGCCGGGTTCGAAACCCCCGATCACGGTAAAGTTATCCTGCAAGGCCATCCGGTATTCGACCATTCAACCCATGTGCCAGCGCACAAAAGAGGGATTGGTTTTGTGCCGCAAGATGGGGCGCTGTTCCCCCACTTTACCGTTGCGGGCAATATTGGTTATGGGCTAAAAGGGACCAAGCAGGAAAAAGCCCGCCGAGTTGATGAGCTGATGGAAATGGTCGCATTGGATCGGCGGTTATCACAACTTTGGCCTCATGAGATTTCGGGTGGGCAACAACAGCGAGTCGCTCTCGCCAGAGCGCTAGCACAGCGGCCGGTATTGATGCTGTTGGACGAACCTTTTTCAGCGCTGGATACCGCGTTGCGCGCCTCAACGCGTAAAGCGGTGGCTGAACTGTTAGCACAGGCGAATATTGCCTCTATTTTAGTGACGCATGATCAAACCGAAGCATTATCATTTGCCTCGCAAGTCGCGGTAATGCGGGCGGGTAAACTGGCGCATGTTGGCCCGCCACAAGAACTTTATCTGCGGCCGGTTGATGAACCAACGGCAACGTTCCTTGGCGAAACATTGATTCTTTCCGCCAATATTGATACCGGATGGGCTGATTGCGCACTAGGCAAAGTCAGGGTTGATGATGAACAACGCCATGGTTTGAGCCGGATTATGTTACGGCCAGAACAAATTACCATTACCCCACTGCCAACTGATCATCACTACACCACTCATTGTATGGCCAAGGTTATCAATATTGATTTTGCGGGTTTCATCTCAACACTTACCTTATATCTTGTTGAAAGCAATGAAACGGTAGACGTCAAAACCATCAGCCGCGAAGGTATAAGTATCGGTTTAATGGTTGATCTGACAATTATTGGTCAAGCGCATATTTTTGCTAACTGAGTAACCTAACTGGGCATTGCACCTCGGTTTTTTGGTTCATTGCTCAGTATGGCTTGCTCGGGGCTTTATGCTGATGCCGTAATCTTCGATACTCCAGCAAAGTCAGTGCGATAACCACTGCATCCAGTGCAGTTATCAGGATCAATAGCACCGAGTGAGTAAAGGTATAACGATAGAGTTGATAGATAATGAATAAGCTGAATATGGTTATTGCCGCCGGATAATAACCCAGTTTTTTGCGCCATAAGCCAATAATGACCCACAACTTAACCACGCCGTGGATGAGCAGATAAAATGCGGCGAAATGCAGACTGCTGATAGAGAGATTTTGCGCCGCATGCAGTAAATAATTGGCTACCATATCGCCACGGTCTTCAATAAATTCAACTTGCGTGATGCGATGCAGAATATCCAGTAAAAATTTCGGTGTCACGAAATAGGTTAAAATACCTGCGATAATCTCCATCATAGCCAATATTGCTTTCAGCAATAAGCTCAGCTCAAAAACTGCATGAATATTCTTCTCACCGAAAATGTGATTATCATCGAATCTGTTTCTCATATTCAACATCGCGCTGATTCCCTGCAAGATAATACCCGATGGAGAATAGAGTAACAGCTTACGTGGTGCCAGTTAAAGCACCACGTTATAGCCGTATTATCGGCAATGCAGCCGCGATTTAGAATGTAATAACTGTTTTTAATCCGGTTACCCACGCATCTTGCGTTTGGTTTACCCCTGCTGGTGAGTGCCAATATTGTAGGTCGGGTTGTAATTCCAGCCATGAAGTGACACGGAAACGATAATACAGTTCAGCGGTAATCGAATGCCCAGGAATTGGAGAGTAACGTGGATTAGCATAATCGGAAACATTATTGATTTGATTCAGATAACGTTGATTATCTTTATAATAATCACTCAGTTTGACCATTGATACGCCGAATCCCAACCAATCTTGTGGGCGGCTATCAAATAAGCCGCGATAACGGATACCTGCGGAAGTAGCGTAATGCATGTAATTGGTCCGTTGATCCGCCAGCGACATGCTGTAAAACACGCTTAGACCACGACTGGCATCATCCTGATGTTTTGTTACCTGCTGATTGAATCCACTGTAAAAGAACCAAGTATTATCATGATAACGATAACCACCTGGGTCGGTCGCTCCGGGAGCGCCAGAGACACCGTTATAAAGATCCCGTTGCTCAGCATTGGTATAAAGAACACCGAGGTTATAAATACCGGGTAGATCCTGAAACGCATTGGTTTTTAATTCCAATTCAAGCGGCAGTAATATGCCTTTGCTGCCCTTGGTTGACCAACTCCATGCTCTACCACGGCTCGGCGCATCAGGATTTTGCTCCATCACCCCAGCTTTTAATGTTAAACCATCAGTAAGCTTATATTGCAGTGTGGTTCCCCAATAATGGACGTTCCAGTTAAACCAGGTCAGTGAGTTTGCTGATTTACCACCACATAATCCAAGAGTTTGAAAATCGCAGGGAATAATTTGGTCAAAATCCTGCACTTTATTCATCAAACCAATTCGCCAATGCAGTTTCTGATCGGCAAAACTGCGGGCAAAGGTTAACCAGCCCAAGCGAGTAATCGACTGTCCACCAAAACTTTCTTGCGACAAATCGGTTATATTCGCCCGAGGATCTTGTAACCGATCCCGCGTTAGGTTGTTATCATGATTACGGTTAACAATATTCCCTTCAATTACCGCATCGGAAATACCCGTATATAACTCAAGGTCCTGCTGAAAAGTCAGTGAAAACTGATCAATATAAGAAGCTTGTTTATCATGATTATAGCCGCCACCCGCGTTATATGATAATTGACTCAAGTAAGCGAGTGAATAATTAAAACCGTGCTCCGATAAAATAGGGCGAATGCCTAACATATCGCCTAGCAGCCCCGTTTGCTGCGGTTCAAAACCTAATGCGATCCCCTGCCACTCCAGCGTTGATTGCTCGACATATTCGCCACTTCCCGTTAAATCTTCGCTTAGTGCCGATGATGAAAATAAAATGGTAGAGGCCAGCAAATAAAATGCAGCAGAATTCATCTGACGAGTCAGATATAAAGTTGGTTTCATTATTTTCCCTTTTTAGAATAATTCGCACATCTAATAATAAATACTCGGTGCTTCTCTCCAAATAAGTCGTGTTGCAGTGAGGAAAAACAGTTGAGTACTGTTCATCTCACTGCAACATATAAGCGTCTCTATTAGCGTTTCAATATCTCGCCATTACTCTGAATGACATCGCGATACCAATAGAAGCTCTTCTTACGGCGACGCGCCAACGTACCCTTGCCATTGTCATCGCGGTCGACATAAATAAAACCATAACGTTTGGATAATTCAGCTTTCGAGGCGCTGACCAGATCAATCGGTCCCCAACTGGTATATCCCATCACCTCAACACCATCTTCGATCGCCTCACTAACCTGAACCAGATGGTCATTGAGATATTCGATGCGGTAATCATCTTCAATATGGCCATTAACATCCGGCTTATCTTTCGCTCCCAACCCATTTTCAACAATAAACAGGGGTTTTTGATAACGATCCCATAATTCATTGAGCAGAATACGCAACCCTTCAGGATCGATCTGCCATCCCCATTCAGAGCTGGCCAAATGCGGGTTTTGCACCATGCTAAGAATATTGCCTCGGGCTTTACGATTTAACTCTTCATCGGCGGTCACGCAGCCGCTCATGTAATAACTGAAGGAGATGAAATCGACAGTCTGTTTTAATGCCAATTTATCTTCAGCCGTAATTTCAACACTAATGCCGTGCTGTTTAAAATAACGAGCCATATAAGAGGGGTAATAACCGCGCACCTGCACATCGCCAAAGAATAGCCATTCACGATTCTGCTGTAATGTTTCCAACACATCGGCAGGCTTGCAAGTGAGTGGATACATCAGCCCACCCAACAGCATATTTCCGATTCGACCATCAGGGATAATTTCATGCAATGCAGCAACCGCTTTGGCACTGGCAACCAACTGGTGATGGATCGCCTGATATACGGCACTTTTGCTGCTTTCTTGCTCTAATCCTACGCCGGTGAACGGCGCATGCAGTGACATATTGATCTCATTAAATGTCAGCCACAATTTAACCTTATGCTGATAGCGCTGAAACACGGTACGGGCATAGTGTTCAAAGAAACCGATTGTTTTACGATTACCCCAGCCACCATAATTCTTAACCAGCCCGTAAGGCATCTCATAGTGGGATAATGTCACCAATGGCGTAATGTTATATTTCGCCATTTCATCAAATACACGGTCATAGAATGCCAGACCGGCCTCATTGGGCTGCTGCTCATCGCCCTGTGGGAAAATACGTGTCCAGGCAATGGATATCCGCAAACATTTAAACCCCATCTCAGCAAATAGCGCAATATCCTCTGGGTAGCGATGATAAAAATCGATAGCAACATCTTTGACATAACTGTCACCACTCACCCTGGGAATGATATCGCCAAAAATACCATGGGGTTGTAAATCAGAGGTAGATAGCCCTTTACCCTCAGTAAGATAAGCCCCCTCTACCTGATTAGCGGCAATCGCACCGCCCCAAAGGAAATTATCTGGAAATGCATGTTTCATCGGTTTTCTCCTGAATCAGTATTAACGAATTACGGTTAATAACGGGGCTTGCTCAGTAATAGCGGTGCCTTTGGCACACAGGACATCCTGATAATTTTCACTGTTGCTGATAATTATCGGTGTCGTCAGGTCATAACCGGCACCTGTAATCGCCGTACAATCGAACTCCAGCAGTAAATCACCCGCGTTGACCCGATCACCGGCTTTAACATGAGCGGTAAAATATTTGCCATCGAGTTTGACGGTATCAATACCAACGTGGATAAGGATCTCAGCACCAGAATCAGACTCAATGCCAATCGCATGGTGGGTTTTAAACAGTGACGCAACAACGCCGTTAACGGGTGACACTACTCGCCCTTGTTGTGGAATAATCGCGATTCCCGCCCCCAGTAAACCACTGGCAAAAATATTGTCACTGACATCCGCTAGAGCTAACAATTCGCCACTGATCGGGCTAAATATCACTTCGCCCAGACCACTGTGGTTATCGGTGATGGATGAGCTGTGAGACAAATCTTCTGTTTCTGCGGTGACAACAGGCGCTGGCAGGCCAAAAAAGAAGGTGCTGATGGCAGCAAAGATCAACGCAATCAGGGTGCCAATAATAGCGCCCCATACACTGGCATCGACACCTGTAGCGGGAATTATCTGGGCAAAAGAGAAGATACTGGCAAGGCCGAATGAATAAACATGGGTCTGGCAGAAACCAACGATGACACCCCCTATCGCACCACCTACGCAGCCAAAAACAAACGGTTTTTTCGACGGTAATGTCACCCCATAAACAGCGGGTTCAGTGATACCGAATATTCCCGCAGTAAATGCCGAACCGGCCAGTACCTTCATTTTTGCATCGCGAGTACGCAAAAAGACACCGAGCGTGGCCCCCACTTGCCCCATAACTGCGGGTAACAACAGTGGCAACATGGCGTCATAGCCTAGTACACTCAGGTTGTTGATCATCAACGGGACTAACCCCCAATGCAGCCCAAAGATAACGCAAATCTGCCATAGCCCAGCCAATACACCACCGGCAACAGGCGGAGCAGCCGAATAGATAATTTGGAATCCCGACGCCAATAAATGGCTGAGCCAGGTTGCCAGCGGGCCAATCAATAAAAAGGTTGCCGGAACGGTTATTACCAGACACAGCAACGGGGTGAAAAAGTTCTTAATATTGCTGTGTAACACCCGGTTGAACCCTTTTTCTAACCGACTACTAACCCAAGCCGCTAATATGATAGGGATAACCGACGAGCTATAATTAATAAATGTAATCGGGATACCAAGGAAATAGACCTCAGAAGCACCAGGTTGCCCGGCTGCGTTAAATGCGGCAAGCATCAAGGGGTGCACCAATGCACCACCAATCGCCATGGTAATGAAGGGATTGCCGCCGAATTTCTTACCTGCGGTATAACCCAAGACCAACGGGAAGAAATAAAACAGCGAATCACTGGCAGCAAATAAAATTGTATAACTGCCGCTATTGGGTTGTAACCAGCCGCAAACAATACTCAGTGCCAGAAAACCTTTAAGGATACCGGAAGCCGCCAGCACACCGAGCAAGGGAGTGAAAATACCCGAAATGATATCAATACAGTGGCTAAACACACTCTCTTTTGAGTTACCTGACTTGCTGTCATGTTCTTCAGCATCAGCCAGCCCCGCCTGGTTTACTAGCGCCTGATAAACCTCACTAACATGGTTTCCGATAACCACCTGAAACTGGCCACCACTTTCCACAACCATAATAACGCCGGGATTGTCTTTTAGCGCTTGGGCATCAGCCCGCGCCGTATCCTTGAGTTTGAAGCGCAAACGGGTAGCACAATGTACTACGCTATTAATATTACTCTGACCCCCTACTCCGGCGAGGATCTCGCTGGCGACCGTTGTGTATTGCATCGTGTATTCCTTCGGTAACACTCTTGTTTATACAGGTAAAAATTCGGGCAAAAAAAAAACCCAAACGCACTCCGCATCGCGACTTAGCGATACAAGTACATTCAGGTTTTGCCTGCCGAAGCAGTAACAATCCAGTTTGGTGAAATTCTGTTACTACTTAGAACCCCGCCCTTTTAAGTCATTTAATCTGGCAGATTAAAACTTTCCCGGCGAACGCGTTCAATATGGATAGTCAAAAACATCCGCTCTTCTTTGCTCAAATCCTGCTGATACTGCAATTTCATATGCTGCTGGATCTTACCCGCACAGCGATAGGCCTCAGCATAATTATCTTTCACCGCATCGTGTAAGGAATCATCATCACTGGTGACCCCATTTCGGCCCAACATCCGCTGCGAGAAAAATTTCAAATGGGTAACAAAACGGTGATAACTCAGCCCGTCCTCATCATATTCCAGCTTAAATTGGTACTTCACGATATGCAGAATTTCCTGCATTACCTTCGTCACTTGCATCACTTCAGGCATTTCACCCTTCAACTGCGCATTCACCAGATGCAGCGCGATAAACCCGGCTTCATCCTCACGCAATTGCACCCCAAGCCGTTGTTTAATGATCTGCAATGCTTCACGACCCAAGGCAAACTCTTTGGGATACAACCGACGAATCTCCCACTGCAATCCATTCGTTATATCCAAACCTTGTTTATGCCGTTCAATTGCATAGAAACAGTGGTCAGTCAGCGAAATATAGAGGTTATCCTGCAACTTACCCAGTTTTGCCTTTGCCTGCGTGATAATACAGTCACAAGTAATCATTACTTCCAATGGAATACAGCTAAGTAGCTCACTCAGTCGCGAAACCAACTCATTATCTTTCAGAGCAAACACTTTTTCTATCAATGAGTTATCTAGTGCTTCACCTGGGTGTTTTTGAAAGCCAAGGCCACGACCCATAATGACTTGTTCCTGACCATGCTGATCGAGAACAATCACCACGTTGTTGTTAAGTATTTTCGCAATTCGCATGCTTTGGCCCTGAAAACAAAAAAACCCGACTCAGCAGCATTCATCAAGCTACTCAATCAGGTTTTGCCCGCCATTGACGGTAACAATCCAACTACCCCTAAATTAACATGTTAATACCCTACTGCAAGCCGCAAGTGATAAAAATCGTGATGTAGATCTCCTCTTGTCATAAAAAATAGATCACCACCTCGTTTAAGCCATTATTTAGCTTGTGTTAATACCACCTAAAATTCGCGTTATCGTGATAAAAAACAATAGAAAAAACAGCAGCGATTTTATTGAGACTTTTCTTAAGATTATAAAGATAAATTAAATTAACATCACAAAAAATGAGAATAATAACAACATACTTTCATTTGAGATTGATTCTTTATTACGACAGCCAAATTTATATAAGTATATTACGTATATGTATAGTAAATGGTTAATACCTTTCATTAAATCATTAATAACCTTCGGCAAACTCACAAAAAATAGCGCTATATTTCCGTTATATCGCCTTAATTGATTTGCATCATATAAAAGTAACAAATTATTTCCTAAGGTGAAGCACTACCATTTACGCCTGATTTTCTTATTTTTCATTAAAAAAGTGTCCTCCGCAAAGGTAATGTCGATGAATAACAATAAAAGACCTATCACCGGTTCACTGAGCCGCCGTGAATTTATTCAAACATCCGCCGCAGTGACTGGGGCTGCGGCTATTGCCGGTTCTATCACCCTTCCTTTTTCAGTACATGCCGCGCCAGAACAGCGCGCAGCAGCAACAGAGGAAACCATTAAATACAGTGCATGCCTGGTTAACTGCGGTAGCCGCTGCCCACTAAAAGTACATGTGCGAAATGGCGAAATTATTAAGATTGCTAATGAAGCAATTTATGATGACTCCACCTTTGGTGAGCATCAAATTCGCCCCTGTTTGCGTGGTAGATCGGTAAGATGGAAAACATATAATCCAGATCGAGTAAAATACCCCATGCTGCGTGTTGGCAAACGTGGCGAAGGTAAATTCAAACGTATCAGTTGGGATGAAGCTACCACTATTGTGGCCGATAATCTAAAAAGAACCATTGCACAATACGGTAACGAAGCAATTTATTATCAATATGGTTCTGGCTCGACCGGTGCTAATTTACAAGGCCGCAATGCCTGTAAAAGAATGCTGAGCTTGCTCGGTGGTTTTCTCGACCAACACGGTACCTATTCTACTGCTCAAATAAATACGGTGATGCCGTATATCTATGGTAGCGCAGACGAAACCTTACTGGATGAAATTAAAAACTCAGATTTAGTGGTCATGTTTGGTCATAACCTGGCAGAAACACGCATGTCGGGTGGCGGGCAATATATCGAAACCGTTCATGCGCTGGGGAAGAGCAAAGCCAAAGTTATTATTATCGATCCACGCATGACCGACAGTGTGACGACCCTCAATGCAGAATGGATCCCCATCTTCCCCGGCACCGATGCCGCACTGGTGGCGGCATTAGGACATGTATTAATTAAAGAAAATCTGACTGATGAAGATTTCCTGACACAATATTGTGTCGGCTGGGATGCCACAACATTACCCGCTTCAGCCCCCGCCAATGGTTCTTACAAAGACTATATTTTAGGTAACGGCCTCGACGGGGTAGAAAAAACACCAGAATGGGCCAGTGAGATAACCGGTATTGCGCCAACACGGATTATTCAATTAGCCCGCGAATTGGGAAATGCCCGTGCAGCATGGATATCACAAGGTTGGGGTATTCAGCGCAGTGCTAATGGCGAGCAGGCGGCGCGCGCTATTATGATGTTGCCACTGATGACCGGCAATATTGGCCGCGCCGGAACCAATACCGGTGCCTGGGGTGGGAATGTGAAATATCCGGTGCCAGGATTCAGTATTCCGAACCCAGTGAAGACGGCTATACCCTGCTTTATGTGGACCGATGCTATTTTCCGTGGCACTGAAATGACGGCGAAAAATGCGCATGTGAAGAATAAAGATAAACTTGATACCAATATTAAGTTTATGTGGAACTACGCCAGTAATGTTATCGGCAATCAGCATTCTGATCTGAATAAAACTCACCGCATTTTACAAGATGAATCACTGTGCGAGTTTATTTTGGTGTGGGAAAACCACATGACTAACTCTGCCAAGTATGCTGATTTATTACTGCCCGATGTCACTTCAGTTGAATCAAATGATTTGATTGATAACTCTTACGCCAGTGGGGCTTATCACTATGTCACACGGTTGCAAAATGCGATCGAGCCACTGTGGGAATGCCGCCCGTCTTATGATGTGTTAGCCGAAATTGCCACTAAGTTAGGGATTGGCGATGCTTTTACCGAAGGCCATACCCAGCAAGAATGGATTGAAATCAGCTATAACAAAATGCGTGAGAAAAACCCCGCCTTACCGCCTTTTGAACAGACCAACGACCAAGGCATCATCGATCGTATTTATGCGGACAGCAGTCAATATATCGCATTAAAAGATTTCCGTGATGACCCGGTGAACCACCCGTTGAAAACCACGTCCGGCAAAATTGAGATCTACTCCGAAGCGCTGGCAACATTGGAAAAAGAGTGGCAACTGGCACCCGGTGATCGCATTACGGCTGTCGCCGAATATTGCCCAACCTTTGAAGGTGTTAGCGATGTAGAAACCATGAAAAACTACCCCTTGCAGATGACAGGTTTCCATATCAAAGGCCATACCCACTCCTCTTATTATAACGTAGCCATGCTGCGGGAAGCGGTTCCGCATCAGTTTTGGATTAACCCCATTGACGCCCAGCCTCGCGGTATCCAACAAGGAGATATGGTCGAAATTTTTAACAGCCGAGGCCGTATTCGTATTGCCGCAAAGGTTACCGAACGGGTGTTGCCGGGGGTGATTAGCGTGCCGCAGGGGGCATGGCGAAATACCAATAAGGATGGCATTGATGTGGGAGGGTGTATCAATACGTTAACAACACTGCGACCGTCGCCACTGGCAAAAGGTAACCCACAACACACCAACCTCGTTGAAGTAAAACGCATATAAGGAGTTGAGTAATGAAGCAATATGGTTTTTTTGTCGACTCCACCAAGTGCACTGGGTGTAAGACCTGCCAAATCAGTTGCAAGGATGAGAAGAAATTAGATCTTGGGCCGAAGTTGCGGCGTGTTTACGAATATGGCGGCGGCAGTTGGGCTAAGCAGAACAATATTTGGGTACAAAACGTCTTCAACTACTATCTGTCTATCGCCTGCAACCACTGCTCATCGCCCACCTGCGTAACAGGTTGCCCAACTGGTGCCATGCATAAACGTGAAGAAGATGGCTTGGTGGTCGTTAATCAGGATCTCTGTGTCGGCTGCCGCTATTGCGAGATGCGCTGCCCATATGGTGCGCCGCAATTTGATGCCAAGAAGAAACTGATGACCAAGTGCGATGGCTGCTATCAACGGGTCGCCGCGGGCGATAAACCGGTTTGTGTCGAATCCTGCCCGCAGCGCGCACTAGATTTTGATGAAATCACGCTATTGAGGGATAAATACGGTGAAGAAAATGCCATTGCGCCATTACCGTACGCACATCTGACACACCCCAATCTGGTTATCAAAAGCCACCGTGATGCCAAGCCATCTGGTGATACATCAGGCCGTATCCAAAATCCGGCGGAGGTATAAAATGCATGAATTACCCTTGGTGTTTTTCACCGTACTGGGGCAAACCGCTGTCGGGTTGTTTGCACTGGTGCTGCTGAGTAACAAACTCGGTATGACCACCCCTTTACAACTCAAACAAGCCAATATCATCGGCCTGATGCTGATGATGGTCGGCCTGATCGTTGGCACTCTACATGTTGGGCAACCATTGCGCGCTGCCACCATGCTACTGGGTGTTGGCCGCTCACCAATGAGTAACGAGATAGTGCTCAGTGGCTTATTTGTCGCCATGGCCTGTGGCACCGTATTTTTCTCAACCATCGTCCAAAATACGCTACTGGCAATGTTGTGCAATGTGGCAACCGTGATCTTCGGCCTGGCCTTTGCCTGGTCAATCACTCAAGTTTATCAACTGACCACGGTGCCTAATTGGGATACCTCGTATACCTCGCTACAACTGTGGATGACGGTACTGGTTGGCGGTGGCGCTTTCGCTATTTTGACCGGCGCTCGCCAGCTTGGTGCATTAGCGGTGTTGGTAGGTGCCATTGTGACATTGGTGAATAAACCAGGTTATCTCAGTTTTCTTGGTCAAAGTTCAGCGGAGCTGAGTAGCCAACAGGGGCTGTTCTGGGGAATTCAAATTCTGCTGCTGACGCTCGGTATCTTTGTTGCCACCGCAGCATTACTGAAAGACAGAATCCCTCGAGTTACGCTCGCGGTCAGTGCTTCGGCGCTGGTGATCGGTGAGTTGGCCGGGCGCATCGCTTTCTACAATCTGTGGCAAGTACCAATGTAAATTAACCTATTGATGCTATTGCCCTACTCACAACTCACTGATTAGCCGTGATACCTGCGGCTAATCAGTATTGAGATAGCTGGACCAAAGAGAGAAAATTTTGATGTTACTAAATACCACGCTGCCAAGGATTTTAGGTGCCTGTTTTTACTATCCACCACAGTCCGATACCGTACAGCGCCTTTGGCCACTGCTGCCACAGATTGCTGAGCTTTTTCCGTGGTCAAATCCGGCTAAAATTGCGCGCTATTGCCAGCAAATGCCGAGTATCCAGCCCGAACAACTGGAATATGATTTCTCGATTTTGTTTGAGGGGCAAGGTGAAATGCCCGCGCCCCCCTGGGGTTCCGTTTATCTGGATAAAGAAAATATCTTGATGGGAGATAGCACCCTGCAATATCGCGAATTCCTGTCAACATTCGGGCTGGTAAATCAAAGTACTATCCGTGAACCTGAAGACCAATTTGGCCTAATGTTATTGGCATGGGTTCATTTAATTGAGCAGCAACCGGTAACTAAGCTTCCATCTGGCGAAGCTGCACTGGTATTACTCACTGAGCATTTACTGCCGTGGGCCTATCGCTACCTTGAGCTGGTATCAAGTAGCCAGACCGAGCATCAGGTATATCCGTTACTGGCAAAGATAACCGAGTGCTACCTGCAAACCTTACAAACTGAACTGGGCCTATTTCCTCAGCCCCGCGAGCTATTTCGGTGATAAAAAAAGAGTCGGTGATAAAAGACGAGCGCTACTACAAAGCGTATCTGGAAAACCGCACCATCAGTCGCCGTGGGCTATTTCGCGGCTTGCTAAAAAGTGCCCGCCAACAACCGCTTCCCCTCTCGTCGGTAACGGCAATCAGGCCACCGGGAGCCATTGCTGAAAGTGCTTTCACGCAAACGTGTACCGGTTGTGAAGCCTGCATGCACGTCTGCGGCGAACATCTGATAGTCATGGTAAATCAAAAGCCTGAGTTGGATTTTTCTACTCAATATTGCAGCCGTTGTCTGGCCTGTACCACCGCTTGCCAAAGCGGTGCTTTATCACCGTCTGCCCACCCTATTACGGCGCATCCGGGCGTAAAAAACATCTGTCAAAACACCTATATCTACTGCGACACTTGTGCTGATTACTGTGATAAACAGGCTTTGCTGTGGCGGCCCCACCAGCCGCCTACGCTGGCTTTAGCACTGTGCGATGGCTGCGGTGAGTGTGCCTTCAGGTGCCCGGCAAGGGCGTTGGAAATGCAACTAACATCGCCCCAAATGGCCGATTGAACCAAAGTACCACTACGTTAAATAAGTAACCCCAACCTGCTGATGTCAGTACAATGCCACTACCTTTAGTAGCTTGTTCGCCACAGGAGTGACACCGTGTTCCATTACCCAGCCCATTATACCCTTGATGAAGCCAGCGGCGAGTACCACATCCAGTATCGCGATTTCCCTGAATTGGAATCAGTGACCTACTCTCAGGAAGATATTGAACTGGAAGCACAAGACGGTATTAAGAATGGTATTGCAGCAGAAATGGAAGAGCGCCGCCCCGTCCCTGCCCCCTCAGCACTGCAACCGGGTGATATTTCAGTTCATGTGCCCATTCTGGTGCGGCTGAAAGCTGAATTACACAATGCGATGTTAACCACCAATACCCGCAAAGCAGATATGGCGCGCAAGCTTGGTTTGAATGCCGCACAGATGGATCGCCTGCTGGATGTGTATTACGCCTCCAAGGTTGAAGCACTAGAGCAAGCCCTGTATTTACTGGGCTTTGAGGCCAACATCGAGGTAAAAAAAATAAGCTGATTATCTTAACGTCAGCCGCATTGGCTTAGATTGTAACCAAGAGAGTAACAAATTGTTATTTGGCGATAATTTAAAAAAACGTTAATAGCCTCACACTTCAATGCATTGGCTCACAATATTTGCCATTTAGATACGAAAACGTGATCTGATGCATAAAATTACAGTATTGAAAGTTTCTCCCTGTTGGGATTACATTAGCCCGATCCTGTCGTATCCCACTGAGTTCACTCAGGCTGGCACGACAATTCGGATGTATCTCAGATTGATAGCTAGCCAGTTATGATGAAATGGCCGCCATTGATTGAACGCGTGATTCGTCCACATTAATACCCAAAGTATTTGGAATTAGCGCTAGCCAGCAAGTGAGTTGATCCCGACGGGCTTACATCAGTAAGTGACTCGGGTTAGCTAACCTCGCGGACGCCACTGCAATTTCAAGTTACAAGGGTAAACGCAGCACAGCAATTTGGATCGTTACTGGCGAAGTAGCTCCAAGGGGAGTTGTTCAGTGAAATATTTCTTTATGGGTATCTCAATTATGTTGGTGGTCTGGGTTGGCACCTTCATGATGATGGTCGAGTAACACTTACTCAAACCATCCACAATCTGACATCGTATAAAGGGCGCATTTGCGCCCTTTATCATTTTCCAGGAATCATTCGTCGTAACGTATCATCCCGGCGAATATAGTGATGATAAAGCGCGGCCATCGCATGAGCGCCAATCACAAAATAGCCTAAATTAGCGATTAACTCATGAGTTTGCTTAAGGTAACTACGCGCGACATCATCCGGTGTCACCCATTGCGGTACCTGCCACCCCAGCAAGAACCAGGTTTTCCCACCATAAGCCTGTGTCAACACGCCCAGCACCGGTAATGATAAGAACATTAAATACAGTCCCCAATGCATAATGTCCGCCCCTAACAGCTGCCATTTAGGTAACGTTGGCGTAATCGCCGGTGCCACATTACGCTGGCGCAACCAGAGCCGTACCAACATCAGTAGCCAGACAGAAATACCAAAATTGAAATGCAGATTTTTCACTAAGGCAAGGTCTTCATCCGGCACCGAGTCACTGAGTAACATGGCGGCGTAAGTCAGAATGACCATCACTAGCGTCAACCAATGCAGGGTTATTTGGGGTAACGAATAGCGATTTCTCATTGTTGTGCTCCACTGACTTCACTAAGTTAATAGTCAGTATGGTACAAAATAGATGAAGAGAACATTAAGGGTGGGCAGATAACGTTTTGAACATAAGGTACTTTATTCTGACCGGACAGCTTGAGTCGCCGGTCAGAATAGGGAGTTAGCTATTTAGTTCAGAGTAAGCGCAGGGTTAGATACCGTCACCTGAAACCGCTTTGCTCGGTTTCAACAAGCCATCGGCACGGAACATACTTTTAATTCCGCGCACCGCCTGACGGATCCGATCCTGATTCTCAATCAAGGCGAAGCGGACATGGGTATCACCGTAATCACCGAATCCTATCCCCGGCGAAACGCAGACTTTTGCCTCAGATAACAGGCGCTTGGCAAACTCAAGTGACCCTAAATGGGCGTAAGGCTCTGGGATTTTCGCCCAGACATACATCGACGCTTTGGGATTTTCAACCATCCAGCCAGCCTCATGCAACCCACGCACCAATACGTTACGCCGCTGGCGGTATTTTTCAGCGATATCACGGACGCACTGTTGATCCCCTTCCAGGGCAGCAATTGCCGCCACCTGCAACGGGGTAAACGTGCCGTAGTCGTGATAGCTTTTGATGCGGGCCAGCGCATTCACCAATTCCGGGTTACCCACCATAAAACCAATACGCCAACCGGCC
The DNA here is from genome assembly GCF_002073315.2 of Yersinia sp. FDAARGOS_228. Classification (NCBI taxonomy): domain Bacteria; kingdom Pseudomonadati; phylum Pseudomonadota; class Gammaproteobacteria; order Enterobacterales; family Yersiniaceae; genus Yersinia; species Yersinia sp. FDAARGOS_228. Next base: position 2,193,095 of record NZ_CP020409.2, on the reverse strand, counting down.
ATATTGTAGCTTTTGGATAAGGTGAAAAACTCAACTGCAATGTCTTTAGCGCCGGGCACCTGCATGATTGACGGTGCTTTCCAGCCATCGTACACAATGTCGGCATAGGCCAAATCATGCACCACCAGCACATCGTATTGCTTCGCTAACGCCACCACCCGTTCGAAAAACTCCAGTTCTACACATTGTGCTGTAGGGTTAGACGGAAAGCCGAGGATCATCATTTTCGGTTTGGGAATGGTTTCACGAATCGCGCGTTCCAATTCACAGAAGAAATCAATGCCCTCAGTCAATGGGACTGAGCGAACTTGCGCCCCGGCAATCACCGCACCATAAATATGAATCGGGTAGCTAGGATTCGGCACCAACACCGTATCACCGTGGTCTAGTGTCGCCAGCATCAGATGCGCCAGCCCCTCTTTCGAACCGATGGTGACAATAGCTTCACTTTCAGGATCGATGTCCACTTGGTAACGCTCGGCGTACCAGTTGGAAATCGCCCTACGCAGCCGAGGTATCCCCCGCGAGGTTGAATAGCCGTGGGTGTCTTCACGCTGCGCGACACTGCACATTTTCTCAACGATATGTGGCGGTGTCGGGCCATCGGGATTACCCATACTGAAATCAATAATATCTTCACCGCGCCGGCGGGCAGCCATTTTCAACTCAGCGGTAATATTGAAAACATAAGGGGGCAAGCGATCAATACGGGTAAAACGACGTTTAGCAGGGAGTTCAGCCATAATTTCCTCGAGGATACGTTAGCGCCCGGACCGTCCGAGCGACGCTGACCATCAGATGGTCTGTTTATGAACATATCCCAGCGCTAAAGGGCTGTCGAGTAGCTGATAATAAATATCTAACTCATCGGATAAGTTACTAAGAATCAAACTCGCAGGCCAACATCCCTAACACCCAGTCATCACACCATTGCCCGCCAAGTTGATAGTTATCCCGCAACGTGCCTTCCAACTGAAAACCACAGCGTTCCAGTAACCCGCGTGAAGCATGGTTGCCCACGGTAACCGTGGCTTTCATTTTATGAAACTGGCATTGCTGGAAACCAAACGCCAATACAGCCAACAAGGATTCTTTGGCAAAACCTTTGCCCTGGCAGGACGGTAACATGGCATAACCCACTTCAGCTTGCTGTAACGGCGACCATTCGGCTAAGAAGCCAGTAAGGCCCATGCTCTGCTCGCTGGCGCGTTCACGAACCACCAGACATAGCCAATGGCTGGAGGTCTTGTCCCAAGGAATTAAGCGTGATTCAAAACGCGCGCGGATCTCGGCTATATCCATTGGATCGGCCATATAACGCTGAACCGCAGGATCCTGGTATAAGCGCAAAAACAGCGGCCAATCCTGTTCTTTAAGACTATCGAGCACCAAACGTGGTGTTCTCAGAGAAATCGGCGAGCTACTGAACATCGGGACTACTGGTGACATTTTTCCCTCGAATTGCAGATGTTAGCCATACACAGAACGCAGAATATTAAAGAGGAAATTTTTCTACAACCTCATCCCTTTATTCTTCTCCATTTTACTTAAATAATGTTCACTTCAAGATAACAAAAAACAAACAAATGGTCAGCATCACACGCACCATTACCACGGCCCTCCCCTACAGCTATCGGAGAATCAGTATTATGGCTTCATTACAAATAGACGATATTCCCGCAGCAATCAAAGCGGTGAAGCAGCAATTACGTCAGGCGCTGCCTGATTATCAGCAGGTCTTCCAAGCCGTGGAAGAGAATATTCGCCAGCAAGTCACCGAGATCCGCCGTAGTCTGGCACAGGGTGAGAACCCAGTTCCCCAAATTCATGCCGATGATATTATCAATGGTAAGGTCACCGAAGAACAAAAAACACAAATAAAACAACGGGGATGCTGTGCCATTCTCGGTGTCTTCCCAACGGAAAAAGCGGCGGCGTGGAACCGTGAAATCGGTAACTATCTCGAACGTAATAATTTCGTCGAACGCCTGAAAAATGCCGCAGAAGATAACTATTTCGGAACGCTGGCTGCCAGCAAACCGCAAATTTACGGGATTTACTGGTCCACACCGCAGGTTGAGGCTCGCCAGGATCAGCGCATGAATGCGGTGCAGGTATTTTTAAATAATTTGTGGCAAACCGAGAGCAACGGCAAGCAACATTTTGATGCTAACCGCGTGGTGACTTATGCCGACCGCACCCGTCGCCGCCCACCAAAATCATCATCACTGGGCTTATCACCTCACGTTGATGGTGGCTCCATCGAGCGCTGGTTGGATGAGAACTTCCGTCACGTATACCGCCATGTATTCTCAGGTGACTGGCAGAAGTATGACCCATTTGCCGCTGAAGGCCGCCCACAAGTGCGCGAATTCCCCTCGCCGGCAGTGTGTTCGATGTTCCGCACCTTTCAAGGCTGGACGGCACTGACACCGCAACGAACCCATGCGGGGACGCTGAATGTTATCCCGATCGCTAATGCCATGGCCTATATCCTGCTGCGCGCATTACAAGATGATGTCGCTGACGATGATCTGTGCGGTGCTGCACCAGGGCGCGCTTTATCCGCCTCTGAGCAGTGGCATCCTCTTTTAATGGAAGCTATTTCCCCTATTCCAGATTTGGAAGCGGGTGATACGGTATTTTGGCATTGCGACGTGATTCACTCAGTGGAAAATGAGCATAACGGTGAGTTTGATAGCAACGTCATGTATATCGCGGCAGCGCCATGGTGTGACAAGAACGCCGCATACCTGCCACGCCAGTTAGCCAGTTTTATTGATGGCCGCTCACCACCAGACTTTGCCGCCGATGATTTCGAGGTGGATTTCAGCGGCAGAGCTACCGCCGATAACCTAACCGCCATCGGCAAACAACAGTTAGGTATGGTTGAATAACGCACCAATTAATCCCGTGTTTCTCTGCCAATAATGACGATATAAATAATCTCCTCAACGTTATCTCTGCTGGCGCGGCCCGCCAGCAGATTCCCTTGCACCCCGCAGTGCCCTTCATCGGATAACGCGGATAAAGTGGTAGTCGACGGCTATTTTCCTTATAGTTAACCGCTTATTCGCCTCAGAACCTGATTGTTCCCCAGCTAAGACTAAGGCTGTTGCCAAGAGAAAATAGTGTGCACCAGATATTTGAAATGCTACTGGCGGTGTTCGACCGCGCCGCATTAATGTTGATTTGCTTATTCTTTCTGACTCGCACCCACCTGTTTCGTCAGTTATTGCAAAAAGAGAAGCACACACCACTGGAGCTGGCAGCGGTAACCGCTATCTTCTCGTTATTCGCTATTTTTGGTACTTATTCCGGTATTAACGTCGAAGGTTCGTTAGTGAATGTTCGGGTTATTGCCGTCATGTCTGGCGGTATTTTGTTTGGCCCGTGGGTAGGTATCATTACCGGGCTTATCGCTGGATCTCACCGATATTTAATTGATATTGATGGAATTACATCAATCCCCTGTCTGATTACCAGTATTATTGCTGGCCTGATGTCTGGCTATATCCATCTAAAAATAAAGAAAGAACGGCAATGGAGTGTCGGTATTCTGGCAGGCATGATTTGTGAGTCACTCACCATGCTATTGGTGGTTATTTGGGCCAGGCCGACCGCATTAGGTATTGATATTGTGTCTAAAATCGCCATTCCAATGATTTTAGGGGCGGTTTGTATCGGGTTAATTGTTCTGCTGGTACAAAGTGTCGAAGATGAAAAAGAGGTTATTGCCGCGCGGCAAGCGAAACTGGCACTGGATATCGCCAACAAAACCCTGCCGTATTTTCGCAATATCAATGGCGAATCACTGCGCAGTGTGTGTGAGATTATTCGCACCGATATTAAGGCTGACGCTGTCGCCATTACTGATACCCAACATATTTTGGCTTATGTGGGGGTGGGCGTTGAAGCCTATAATATCGGCCATGAGATCATCAGTGATATTACCAAAGAGAGCATTCAGCGCGGGAAGATTACCATCCGCAATAATGATGAAGTCAATCGCACACCACAAATTCACTCCCTCATCATTATCCCGTTATGGGAAAAAGGCGAGGTCACCGGCTCGCTAAAAATCTATTATTGCCATGCACATAAAATCACCTATTCATTAAAAGTGATGGCGGTAGGCTTATCACAAATCATCTCAACTCAGATTGAAGTTTCCCGCATAGAACAACTACGCGAAATGGCAAATAAAGCGGAAATGCGCGCACTACAAAGTAAAATTAACCCGCACTTCTTGTTTAATGCCTTGAATGCCATCTCGTCCTCAATTCGTATTAATCCAGATACCGCGCGCCAATTGATCATCAATTTATCCCGTTATCTGCGTTATAACCTTGAACTGAATGACGAACAGATTGATATTCGCAAAGAACTACATCAAATTCAGGATTATATCGCCATCGAGCAGGCCCGCTTCGGCAGCAAGTTAACCGTGATTTATGATATTGACGACGATATTGCGCTGAAAATACCCAGTCTGTTAATTCAACCTTTGGTTGAAAATGCTATTGTGCATGGCATTCAGCCGTGTCGTGGTAAAGGTGTCGTGGTCATTGCGGTTAAAGACAGTGGCGACCAAATAAAAATTTCAGTGAAAGACACCGGTAATGGTATTAACCCAGAGACTATTGAGCGCGTGGCGAATAATGAAATGCCGGGCAATAAAATTGGTTTACTCAATGTGCATCATCGGGTGAAATTACTGTATGGGGAAGGTTTACAGATACGCCGCATGGAACCGGGCACCGAGATCTCTTTTTATATCAGCAAAAATGGCGGCAAAATCCATGCTGAACCCCGTATTCCAGCCGGAGTTTAACCCGTGAAAGCAATCATTGTTGAAGATGAGTTTCTGGCTCAAGAAGAGTTGAGTTACCTGATTCGCCAGCACAGCGGCATAACCATTGAGGCAACCTTTGACGATGGGCTGGATGTGCTTAAATACCTGCAAAACCATCAGGTTGATGCTATTTTTCTCGATATCAATATTCCGTCGTTGGATGGCGTGTTATTGGCTCAGAACATCAGCAAGTTTGCCCATAAGCCTTATATTATCTTTATCACTGCCTATAAAGAGCATGCGGTAGAAGCCTTTGAAATTGAAGCCTTTGACTATATTTTGAAGCCTTACCATGAGTCTCGTATTGTCACTATGCTGCAAAAACTCGAAGCGCTGCATAAGCGTGAGCGCCAAAATAGGGAGCAGACCAGCAGTACCAGCCACCGTTCTGCGGCACATACCATCAATTTGATGAAAGATGAGCGCATCATCGTCACCGACATCAATGATATCTATTATGCAGCGGCGCAGGAAAAGGTCACGTTGGTCTATACGCGACGCGAAGAATTCATTATGCCGATGAATATTACCGAATTTTTCAGCCGCCTGCCGGAGGAGTACTTCTTCCGCTGCCATCGCTCCTATTGTGTCAATTTAGCCAAAATCCGTGAAATTGTACCGTGGTTTAACAATACCTATATTCTGCGGCTCAGCGATTTGGACTTTGAAGTCCCTGTCAGCCGCAGCAAGATAAAAGAATTCAGGCAACTGATGCGCCTTTAAATGCATTTCATTCCGCGTGGAATGCAGCTCATTCCCCTTTCGATCTATAGTGATTAGCCCGCCCGTATACTGGTTTCATTCGGCGGGCTGATAACACCTCAAGACAAGATTTCCGGTGCTCCATCAGCGCGTAATCTTTGGCTTCCGACGCTATTGCAACTGATTGTTATGTTCGCAATAGCCATATTCGAGCCACATTGCATTGATGTTTAAGGAGTCCGGCATGAGCAGTAAACCGGTAAATCGTTGGCTAATTGTTGCGGGTACCATCATCGTTCAGATGGGGTTGGGAACTATCTATACCTGGAGCTTATTTAATCAGCCACTGGGAGAGAAGTTCAGTTGGTCGTTAGGGGCGGTTGCAACCACATTTTCCATTACCAGTTTTTCTCTCGCTATTGCCACTCTGTTTGCTGGCCGCCTGCAAGAGCGTATCGGTATCCGTAAACTGACGTTGATTTCCGGTATCATCCTTGGCTTGGGCCTGATCGCCAGCTCTTTTGCCACATCATTGGGAATGATTTATCTGTTGGCCGGTATCGTGGTCGGCTTCGCCGATGGCACTGCCTACATCACCACCCTGTCAAATCTGATTAAATGGTTCCCGGAACGTAAAGGGCTGATTTCCGGCATTTCGGTGGGGGCATTTGGTACCGGCAGCTTATTGTTCAAATATGTAAATGCCAGTCTGATTGCCAACCAAGGGGTGTCGCTGGCATTTTTCTACTGGGGCATCATCGTGATGGTATTAGTGGGAGCCGGCTCTTTCTTGCTACAAGAAAAAGCAGTTGCACCACAGGCCAACAACAGCCTGCAAACTGCCCGTAACGGGCGTGATTTCAGTGTCAAAGAGATGCTGGCAGTTAAAGAGTCTTACTTCTTATTCATCATCTTCTTCACCGCCTGTATGAGTGGCTTATATCTGATTGGTATCGTGAAAGATTTAGGCGTACAACTGGCAGGAATGGACCTGGCGACGGCGGCTAACACCGTGTCGGCCATTGCTATCTTTAATACCGCAGGGCGCATTATCCTTGGTGCACTATCAGACAAAGTGGGCCGTTTGCGCGTAATCAGCTTCACCTTGCTGGTCACCACATTAGCGGTATCCGTGTTGAGTTTTGTTCCACTGACTCATGCGCTGTTCTTCCTGTGTGTCGGGGCGATAGCCTTCTGCTTTGGCGGCAATATTACCGTGTTCCCAGCGATTGTGGGCGACTTCTTCGGTCTGAAAAATCACAGTAAAAACTACGGCGTCATCTATCAAGGGTTTGGTCTGGGTGCGCTGGCAGGTTCGTTTATTGCCGCACAACTGGGAGGATATCAGGCGACATTTATGGTTATCGCGGTGCTGTCAGTGCTTTCTCTGCTGCTGACGTTGATAATCAAACCGCCAAAAGGTGCAGCAACCGAGATTGAAAGCACATCAACCGCGACAGCAGGCGTGACTGCCCGTAGCCATGCCTAATAGGGTGTGACGCAGCCCACCATAACTAATACAACTCAGCCAGAGTTTGTAAAGTATGGGGCTGGTTTAAAGCAATGATGTAAAAAAGCAGAGCCTTGGCTCTGCTTTCATATTTCACCGATGGCGAACAAAAACCTTATAATTCATGCCCTAATCGCTGACGCAAGTAAGCGCCCGCCCCCAGCAAACCCGGTTGCTGATGGGTAATCATATAAACAGGAATATCTTGCAGGAAATCTTTGAAACGGCCTTTATCTTCAAAAGCACTACGGAAGCCCGAGGCTTTAAAGAATTCCATAAAGCGCGGCACGATACCGCCAGCAATATAAACGCCACCAAAAGTGCTGAGATTCAATGCCAGATTGCCGCCAAAACGGCCCATAATCACGCAAAATAGTGATAAGGCGCGGCGGCAGTCAGTACAGCTATCCGCCAGAGCGCGTTCAGTAATGTCTTTCGGTACCAGATTCTCCGGCAGGCGTGCGTCAGATATCACGATAGCCCGGTATAAATTAACCAGCCCCGGCCCGGAAAGTACCCGCTCAGCAGAGACATGGCCCAGCTCCTGGCGCAAAACCGCCAAAATAACGTCTTCTTCTTCACTGTTCGGGGCGAAGTCCACATGACCGCCCTCTCCCGGCAAGCTAATCCAACGGCGGTCCACATTAACTAAATGGGCCACACCTAACCCAGTACCTGCGCCATAAACTGCCACTGGTTTACCCGGTTGAGGCGTTGTACCGCCAAACTGCAACACATCCTGTTCGGACAGCACCGGGATCGCCATCGATACCGCCGTAAAATCGTTGATCACCTCCAGATGATCCAACCCCAGGCTTTGCTGCATGGCTGCAATAGAAAATGCCCAAGTATGATTGGTCATCGCCACCCAATCCCCGGTAATCGGGCAAGCAATAGCGATACAGGCAGCCTTTACAGTGACTGTATGTTCTGACAGATATTGCTTAATGACATCTTCCAGGCTGTCGTATTCCAACCCTGAATATGTTTTTGCTTGTGATATTTCGCCCGTCGCCACAGCGCAAAGCGCCAAACGGGCATTAGTGCCGCCAACGTCACCCACCAGGGCATAGCTCGTCATCAGAAACTTCTCCGTTACAGGGGGATGCTTAATTTCAACTACGCCCACTGTAAAATCAGGTTGGAGAAACAACAATATCAATGCGCTAAACCCTTTCGCTTTGTGACAAAGATCACATAAAAACGTTTCAGCAACGGCAAAATACCGCTGCTGAAGGTGAAAAATGACGTAAGTATTTAGCGCGAATTGCGCCCTTTCTCAGAAACCGGTTGCAATGTCGCAAGCTGGCGCGAGCGAATAACACGCATCCGCAGGCTGTCATAGGCCCAGTTGTAACATACGGTGTAAGGCAGGAAGAACAAGAAGAAACCGATCTCCAACATAAATGCCTGTAACAGCGACACGCCCAACGTGAAAGCCGCGATAGGTAAGCCTATCAGGATAAAACCACCCTCGAAGCCCAGTGCATGGAGTACCCGCACGAGCAAAGTCTTTGCTACCCGGCTGACTGGCCAGAAGTGGTCAAACAGACTGTTGTAGACAATATTCCACAGCATCGCTACCGAGGAGAGGATCACGGCTAATGTTCCCATTTGCAGTATGGAACGATCCAGTAACCATGCACCAATGGGCGCACAAATGGCGACGGCAATCACTTCAAACCCAACGGCATGAATAATCCGCTCCAAGAGAGATCGGTAATGAACTTGCATAAAACACCTACTTAAATTAATTGATGACAGATTGTTGGAGGTGATTATCATCGTTTTTTAAGATAGATTAAAAATAGAACCCATCGATAAAATAGATAGTTTATGCAATATTCTCCCGAAGCCTTAATCGCATTTGTTGAAGCCGCAGCCCTTGGGTCCTTCTCCGCGGCGGCACGTAAGTTGCGCAAAAGCCAATCAACTATCAGCACCGCCATCGCTAATCTGGAAGCCGATCTGGGGTTGACCTTATTTGACCGCCAAGCGCGCCAGCCGGTATTAACTGACCATGGCCGCCGGGTGTTATCCCATGTGCAGGAAATTCTGGCGGCCAGCGAACGGCTGGATAATCTATCAATTCGCCTGGCAGGTCAGGTTGAAACTCGACTGACTTTTGTCCTTTCTGATACTTATCAACCAACACATCATGAGGTCTTACTACGCCGTTTTGAGCAGCGTTACCCTGATATCGAATTTGAGTGCCTGATTGCCGAAGAGGGTGACGTTATTGACCTGCTACAACTGCGGCGTGCACATATCGGTGTAGTAGAAGTTCAGTCGCACTATCCACCGGATATTGCGGCCCGCCGATTAGCCGCACAGACTGAAATGGCGATATTCGTGCAGCAGGGTCATCCGCTGGCAAAGCTCCCCCAGGTTCACCGCGAACAATTGGCCACCACCCGACAACTTTGCCTCAATACTTACAATCGAACTGAACGCAACCAGTCACAAGGGCTAATGTGGTCAGCCCCCAGCTACTTAATGTTATTAGAAATGGCGGAGCAAGGCTTTGGCTGGGCCATTTTGCCACGCTGGTTGGTGGATCAATACAGCCGTAAAAAACTGGTCGCGTTGCCCACCATTGGTTGGCCGAAAATGATCTCTATTGATGCGGTTTGGTCGAAAAAAAGCCCACCGGGGCCAGCGGGCTATTGGTTGTTAGACCAATTAACCGGTAGTAATGGTATCGATAAACCAGACGCCTAATTAGTGACTACTGTAATTATTTTCTAACATTCCCTTCTCCGCTTTATCTTGTGATCCTGTTAGCTTACGTCGCCAGTGAAAACGCATACACTAAACTGTCGTTTACTCTCGCTAATAAGGATCATCATGGTCTATCAGGCAACGTCCTCCCGTTATCAAGAGATGAAATATCATCGTTGTGGTCGTAGTGGATTAATGCTCCCGGCAATTTCTCTTGGCCTGTGGCATAACTTTGGTGACAGTACACTGTACGAAAATAGCCGCAATTTGGTTCATCGTGCTTTTGACCGTGGTATCACTCATTTTGACTTAGCCAATAACTATGGTCCGCCGCCCGGTTCAGCCGAACTGAACTTTGGCCGCATCCTGCAACAAGACCTGCGCCCCTATCGTGATGAACTGATTATCTCTTCAAAAGCGGGATACACTATGTGGCCTGGCCCTTATGGTGACTGGGGTTCGAAGAAATATCTGGTGGCCAGTATCAACCAAAGTCTGCAACGCATGGGGCTGGATTATGTTGATATTTTCTACCACCATCGCCCAGACCCTAACACACCATTGGCAGAAACTATGGCTGCATTGGATCTGCTGGTGCGCCAAGGTAAAGCGCTGTATATCGGTTTGTCTAACTATCCAGCCGCGCAAGCCCGCCAGGCCTGTGACATTCTGGCGAGTCTCGGTACGCCTTGTCTGATCCATCAACCTAAATATTCGATGTTCGAACGCTGGATTGAAGCCGATCTGCAAGACACCTTAGATGAGTATGGCGTGGGGTCAATTGCCTTTTCACCGTTGGCGGGCGGCGTTTTGACAGATCGCTATTTGGCCGGTATTCCACAGGACTCAAGGGCTGCCAGTAGCAGCAAATTCCTTAATCCTGAGCAGCTTACCGCAGAAAAACTGGTCAAAGTGCGCCAGTTGAACACGTTGGCGCACGAGCGCGGCCAGAAGTTGTCACAGATGTCTTTAGCCTGGGTATTACGTGGCGGGCGGGTGACTTCAGCACTGATTGGTGCCAGCAAAACCAGCCAGATTGACGATGCTGTCGGTATGTTGGCAAACACGGACTTCAGCGCCGAAGAAATCAAACGTATTGAAGATATTCTGGTGTAAACGCTCTCTCTAAGCAGCAATAGGGGTACTCAGGTACCCCATCCATCACTTTTACAGATAAATCTCAATTTTTTATTTTACAGTTTTATCTGAGTCACAGTTGCCGAACCGCAGTTTAAGATAGGCCATAGCCAATAAAGCTGCGCAAGGATAAATCATGTCAAAAGTGGATGTTTTGAAACCGACGATATTTAGACCTATTTCGTTAAGACCACTGTTATTAGTAACGATATTAGCCTGGTTTCCTCTCGTTCCTATGGCAAATGCCGAGAGTATTGAGCTACTCCCCAGTGTTTCATTGCAGATAGGTGAGCAAGATCGCCGTGGCAATTATTGGGATGGTTATGACTGGCGCGATCAGCGATGGTGGCAGGATCATCAGGGGCGGGATTTAGGCGAACGAAACCGCCATGGGCATTACTGGGATGGACACCGCTGGCAAAACAGAGACTCATGGCAAAAGAACTATTATTACCGTGAAGGGCGCTATTGGAAATACGATAAACATCATGACAACCGCGGCAAGAAACATCATCGTGGTAAAGGGCATGAGCGCCATCATGATGATGACTAATTAGCAAAAGCTTCAGGCGGATGATTGGCTATCGATCCGCCACCATAAATACCTTAGAGCAAGCTAATCAGCAGGTAGGCATTTAATCCAACCACGACTAACACAATCATCTTCCCCAAAACTTGAATCAATTTTGAGTTAACCATCTCTCCCATCAATTCTTTATTGCCAGTGAAAGCCAGCAATGGAACTAACGCCAACGCAATACCAAAACTCAGCAGTACCTGACTCATCACTAAGATCCGTGTTGCATCCATACCTGCCAAAATGACAATAAATGAAGGCAACATGGTCACCGTACGGCGCACCCAGATAGGAATATAAAACCGGACAAAGCCTTGCATCACGACCTGCCCTGCCAATGTCCCCACCACTGTCGATGACAACCCGGCGGCAACCAAACTTAAGCCAAAAATAGTGGCGGCGGCATTACCTAACAAAGGTTGTAGTGTTAGATATGCTTGCTCGATTTCAGCAATACTGCCATAGCCATTGAAATGGAAAGCCGCCGCTGCCGTTGCCATCATCGCCAGATTTACAAAACCGGCAATTGTCATGGCAATCGCCACATCCAATTTTGTGGCAGCATAACGGGATGTCTTGGAGTCATCTCCCGCCGTTTGCGTCAAGGATGAATGCAGATAAATAACGTGTGGCATTATGGTGGCACCTAATACCCCAGCGGCCAAAAACACCGCGTCACGATTAGGTAGCTCAGGAACCAACATACCGCGCCCCAACGCCGCGAGTTCCGGCTGGGAGAAAATAAGTTCGACGATATAAGCCGCAGCCACAAAAATCAGCAACCCAGCGATAACCAGCTCAAGAGGTTTTTGCCCACGTTTTTGCAGCATAAGAATCAGGAAAGTGGCGATACCGGTCAGGACAGCACCTTCAAGGAGTGTCACGCCTAGCAGTAATTTAAACCCGATGGCCGCTCCGATAAATTCGGCAAGATCTGTCGCCATCGCAATAATTTCAGCTTGTACCCAGTAAGCCCATACCGCAGGCCGTGGAAAACGGTCACGGATATGCTCAGCCAGATTTTTGCCGGTGGCAATACCGAGCTTGGCGGAGAGCAATTGAATCAACATAGCCATAATGTTGGCCCAAACCACCACCCACAATAAGGTATAACCGAAAGAAGCCCCGGCCTGAATGTTGGTAGCGAAGTTGCCGGGGTCGATATAACCGATGGCCGCGATAAAAGCAGGCCCCATCAGGGAGAGTTTTATCCTCCTTGATGTACGGCGGGATGTATCGACAGCGCGGCTATTTAGCATTCAGTATTACCCTTGAAAACTTACGTCTACTTTCTTACCAGCAATAATATCTAAATGATAATAATTATCAAGCGCATTTGGGGTGGTAAAAGTTATCTCTCTAATAGCTAACACCGTATAATCAGGCGGCAGCAATCACCGGTGACTGCTTTCTGAAAACGCGAGTTAACTATTCCATCGCTATTTTCGTCACGCGTTACTACAATTGTTCAACCTAGCATATTTGAACTACTTTCGTAGCAAATTATTAACATCCTATTTTTTGTGATCAACCCCACTAATTCGTTTGCATTAGTGCAAGTGAATTTCTATATTTGCTGCCTACATCTCGTTTTTAATGTAGCCGTTACATAAAATGTCCACCGAAATCTAGCCTGCCTCAAATTTGGAGCACACATGTCCCATATTCTGCAGTTTGCGTTGGCCTTAGTCGTGGTGGCCATATTAGCTCTGGTGATCTGTAAGGATCGGAAAAGCATTCGCATTCGGTTTGTTATTCAATTGCTGGTAATTGAAGTGTTGTTGGCGTACTTCTTCCTCCATTCAGAAGCTGGATTGGGTTTTGTGAAAGGATTCGCCGGTTTATTCGACAAGTTACTTGGATTTGCCGCTAACGGTACTGACTTCGTCTTTGGCAATATGGGTGATAAAGGTTTGGCGTTCTTCTTCCTGAGAGTGCTGTGCCCAATCGTCTTTATTTCTGCTCTGATTGGTATTCTGCAATACATTAAAGTTCTGCCGGTCGTTATTCGTATTATTGGTACTTTGCTGTCTAAAGTTAACGGCATGGGTAAGCTGGAATCATTCAACGCCGTCAGCTCACTGATTCTGGGCCAATCTGAAAACTTCATCGCCTATAAAGACATTTTGGGCAAAATGTCTGAAAAACGCATGTACACCATGGCAGCAACCGCGATGTCGACAGTTTCCATGTCAATCGTGGGTGCATATATGTCAATGCTGGACGCGAAGTTTGTGGTTGCAGCGTTAGTGCTTAACATGTTCAGTACCTTTATCGTGTTGTCATTGATCAACCCGTATAAAGCAGAGGATGAAGAAGAGTTGCAACTGAGCAACTTGCACGAAGGCCAGAGCTTCTTTGAAATGCTGGGTGAGTACATTCTGGCCGGTTTCAAAGTGGCTATCATCGTTGCAGCCATGCTGATTGGTTTTATCGCATTGATTTCTGCGATGAATGCCTTATTTAGCTTGCTGTTCGGTATCAGCTTCCAAGGTATCTTGGGCTATGTCTTCTTCCCGTTTGCCTGGGTGATGGGCGTACCAACTCATGAAGCCTTACAAGTTGGTGGCATCATGGCAACCAAACTGGTTTCTAACGAATTCGTGGCAATGATGGACTTGCAGAAAGTGGCATCAGAACTGTCGCCACGCAGCGTGGGTATCCTGTCAGTATTCCTGGTTTCATTCGCTAACTTCTCCTCTATTGGTATCGTAGCCGGTGCGATTAAAGGTTTGAATGAGCACCAAGGGAATGTGGTTTCACGCTTTGGCTTGAAGCTGTTATACGGCTCTACGCTGGTCAGTGTGCTGTCCGCCTCTATTGCGGGCCTGGTACTCTAAGTCGCAGAAAAAAATCCTTAAAGAGGCGCTACGGCGCCTTTTTTTATGCCTACGATTCACGCCTGGGCTATTTACACGAATGATGATTCTTTGAGTAATCAAAAGTTGGGGGACTTTAGTGGGTAAATTTAATACTGGGATGGATGTGATATGGCAGTTAATAAGCAATAAATGGCGTTGTAAGTGAGGTAGTGAATATAATGGTGGGTCGTGCGGGATTACTCGGCCTCTGGCCTCGCCCTTCGGGTCAACGCTGCGCGTTGCTGTCTCGCTTCGCTCGGCTCGAACCTGAACGCAAGGTCTCACCCACACGATTTCGTGTAGTTTTTGAAGTTTTAGTATCGGGGGGATTAAAGCGGTACTTGATATAATGGTGGGTCGTGCGGGATTCGAACCTGCGACCAATTGATTAAAAGTCAACTGCTCTACCAACTGAGCTAACGACCCATTATATAGATTTATTAGACATTTTTAACGCGATTCATGCGGGATTACTCATCCTGCGGACTCGCCCTTCGGGTCAACGCTGCGCGTTGGTGTCTCGCTTCGCTCGGCTCGAACCTGAACGCAGGGTCTCACCCACACGATTTCGTGCAGTTTTTGAGTTTTTAGTGTCGGGGGATTAATGCGGTACTTGATATAATGGTGGGTCGTGCGGGATTCGAACCTGCGACCAATTGATTAAAAGTCAACTGCTCTACCAACTGAGCTAACGACCCATTATATAGGTTTATTCGACATTTTTAACGCGAATTATGCGGGATTACTCATCCTGCGGATTCGCCCTTCGGGTCAACGCTGCGCGTTGCTGTCTCGCTTCGCTCGGCTCGAACCTTTAACCAATTGATTAAAAGCTACTATCTTGCCAACTGAGCTAACGACCCGTTGTAGGATACTGCGAAGTAAAAGAAGTGGTGGGCGATACCAGATTCGAACTGATGACCCCCTCCGTGTAAAGGAGATGCTCTACCAACTGAGCTAATCGCCCACTTCTACTACTTTGAATCTTAACGCTTTAAATAATGAGCGATGAGTGGTGGGCGATACCAGATTCGAACTGATGACCCCCTCCGTGTAAAGGAGATGCTCTACCAACTGAGCTAATCGCCCTCATCTATCTCATTTATTGCTTTACTTCATAACACGTCGAGTTTGGTGGGCGATACCAGATTCGAACTGATGACCCCCTCCGTGTAAAGGAGATGCTCTACCAACTGAGCTAATCGCCCCGCCGTGTTGTTGGAGTCGCATTATAGGGATAGTTCGAAGTGAGTCAACGGTTTTTAAAACGAAAACAATCGTTCGCCGCAAATTTAAACAGGATGCGATATTTATCACCGCTGTGAACCTTTATTAAACTATCCACAAAATATTTCAAGGTGCAGGAAGATGGCAAGCAAATGAACCCGATAAGCTTACACAGTCAGTGATTCGGGTGAGTGAGTGCGGACAACACACCTGCAATTTGAAAGATGACGGGGATATCATCAATTGCATACCGGTAACATCGTTGAGGAATTACTACAGGGTGGTAGAATGTCACCTACTTTTTCAAATTTCGAGCAACTGTCAGCTTTTGCTGGCCGGCGTAGCGTAATAAGGCATCGATTCCAATGAAAATCAAAACCCGTTTTGCACCCAGCCCTACCGGCTATCTCCATGTAGGTGGCGCGCGCACCGCATTGTATTCCTGGCTGTTCACCCGTCATTTAGGTGGTGAGTTTGTTCTGCGTATTGAAGATACCGATCTTGAGCGCTCAACTCAGGAAGCCATCGACGCGATTATGGACGGTATGAACTGGTTGAATCTGGATTGGGATGAAGGCCCGTATTTCCAAACCAAACGGTTCGATCGCTACAATGCCGTGATCGACCAAATGTTGGAAAAGGGCACCGCTTATCGCTGCTATTGCTCTAAAGAGCGCCTGGATGAGTTGCGTGAAACCCAAATGGCCAATGGCGAGAAGCCTCGCTACGATGGCCGCTGTCGCGATAGCCAGTGTACTCATGGCGCTGATGAGCCATCAGTGGTGCGTTTTCGCAACCCGCAGGAAGGCTCAGTCATTTTCGACGACAAAATCCGTGGCCCGATTGAATTCAGCAATCAGGAACTGGATGATTTAATCATCCGCCGTACCGATGGTTCACCAACCTATAACTTCTGTGTGGTCATTGATGACTGGGATATGGAAATCACCCACGTTATCCGTGGTGAAGACCATATTAACAATACACCGCGTCAGATTAATATTCTGAAAGCATTAGGCGCGCCAGTTCCTGAGTATGCCCATGTCTCAATGATTCTGGGTGATGACGGTAAAAAACTGTCTAAACGCCACGGTGCTGTTGGTGTTATGCAATACCGCGATGACGGCTATCTGCCAGAGGCACTACTGAACTATTTGGTACGTTTGGGTTGGTCTCATGGTGATCAGGAGATTTTCTCGGTGGCCGAAATGACTGAGTTGTTTACACTCGATGCGGTCAGTAAGTCAGCCAGTGCATTTAATACTGAAAAACTACAATGGCTGAATCATCACTATATCAATAGCCTGCCACCAGAGCATGTTGCTGTTCACCTGTCATGGCATGTTGAGCAACTGGGGCTTGATACCCGTAATGGCCCTGAGTTAGTTGAAATCGTAAAATTGTTGGGTGAGCGCTGCAAAACTCTGAAAGAGATGGCCGAGTCCTGCCGTTACTTTTACGAAGAGTTTGACGAGTTCGATGCTGATGCGGCTAAAAAGCATTTGCGTCCAGTGGCCCGCCAGCCGCTTGAAGCGGTTAAAGCCAAACTCGCCGCCATCACCGACTGGACCACTGAAAACGTTCACAACGCGATTCAGGGCACGGCTGATGAGTTAGGTGTAGGTATGGGTAAAGTGGGTATGCCGCTGCGTGTCGCTGTCACCGGTGCGGGTCAATCGCCAGGAATGGATGTCACTGTCCATGCTATCGGTCAGGCACGCTCACTGGCACGTATTGATAAAGCATTAGCCTTTATCAGCGAGCGCGAAGCACAACAATAATACGGTTATTGCGCGTTCAATCAGGCGGCTATTCAGGCCGCCTTTTTATTATTACTCGTTAGATAGTGTGAGCTACATTTAATATTTAATGCTATTTACCCGCTGATTTGGCGGCTTTTTCAGCGCTTAACGCGAGAAATCGAATTAGCCGTTGACACTGTTTCAGTGGTTTCATATCATGCGCCCCGTTCACACGATTTATTATGTGCGCATTGGGGCTATAGCTCAGCTGGGAGAGCGCTTGCATGGCATGCAAGAGGTCGACGGTTCGATCCCGTCTAGCTCCACCAAATTTTCTTGTTTGATTGCATATCAGGCCGGAAAAGGGTGGCATTATAGATAAGTCAGTACGAACAACCACATTTGTGGGGCTATAGCTCAGCTGGGAGAGCGCTTGCATGGCATGCAAGAGGTCGACGGTTCGATCCCGTCTAGCTCCACCACTCTTTAAGAAACCGGCCTATGGTCGGTTTTTTGCTTTCTCGCGTAAGCCCTCCTCACTATTTGTCATTTATCTCTGCTATCCTGCGAGCTAATCAAAGGTATTGATTACTGTGGAAATAGGCATGAATCAGCAGCAACAAATCATTCAATGGCTACAGGCTGACCCTTATCGTATGCAGGCTTTATCGATTGCCCGAGAACTCGGGTTAAACCAGTGGTGTCTGGCGGCAGGATTTGTGCGTAATCTGGTGTGGGATCAATTACATGGGTACCCGTTAGCAACCGCGCTCAATGACATCGATTTAGTCTATTTCGATAAGCAACATGCCCACGAACAACATGACTTACAGCGAGAAGCGCAGCTACAGCAAAAGAGTGCGGCTCAGCATCTCTCCTTCCCCTGGTCAGTAAAAAATCAAGCCAGAATGCACCTGCGTAGTGGTCGCCAACCTTATACCAGTACCGACGATGCCATCAGCTACTGGGTTGAAGTAGAAACAGCAATCGGTGCCAGGCTCAATGCTAGCGGCGATATTGAACTGGTGGCACCGCTGGGTTTGGGCGCACTGTTTACTCGAACGATCACCTTGAACCCAAAAAACGGTGAGGTTGATACCTACTACCAACGGATAAAGAACAAAGGTTGGCAACGACATTGGCCTGAACTACGTTTGGTGATTTAACGCCTCAGGATAATATTATTGTGTTCAAAAAACAGCCAAGTGATAAGCAAGTGATAAGATTGTGTAAAGCAGCCCTTTAACGTTAAAGGTTAATATCCTCTCGTCGATAAGCATTACTCCACCCACGTTTTACTGAGGAATAATGATGTCGAATACTATCTCTGCAGCATCGGTGTCAGTGAGCAGCAGTAGCTCTTCTGACAGCAGTGCGGCGGCACAAATCAAATCCATTAGTCAGCAGATCCAAAAACTGACCGAAAAATTAAGTACGTTAAAAGATTCTGGTTTGACTGCCGATGAACTGCAAAAGCAACAACAACAGATTCAGAGTCAAATTGCAGCGCTACAAGCTGAGCTTGCCCGTATTCAGGCACAGGAAGCGGATAAAAGCAAAGAAGGTGACAACAATGCGGCAACTGCGCCCACCGGTGATGGAGTAAACCGCCCTTCCGCACAGAACCAGATTGACGTTTATATTTAATCACATTGATATTTGGTTAAACACTGATGGGGCGATGGCAGCATAACGACCATCGCCCTGTTTTAGACTGCAAAGTTAACCACGCTTGAGGGGTTTTACCAAACCATCCAATCCCTCGATTTTAATGGTCAGCGTCAGCTCCATCAGCATACCCAACTTGCCCGGCGGAAATTCCCCTTTACGGGCGAACCAGAGCAGGTATTCCTCCGGCAAATCGATTAATACCC
This sequence comes from Yersinia sp. FDAARGOS_228, assembly GCF_002073315.2. NCBI lineage: Bacteria > Pseudomonadati > Pseudomonadota > Gammaproteobacteria > Enterobacterales > Yersiniaceae > Yersinia > Yersinia sp. FDAARGOS_228. Next base: position 2,173,889 of record NZ_CP020409.2, on the reverse strand, counting down.
GCCCTTGGTATTTACCAAACGGCATCCGGGTATTGGCAATCTCAATCAAATTTTCTTTTTCCATACCGCCCTCTGGCGTTAGCTCTACTCACCCAGCAGGCGAATCATTTCCGCTTCATCAATGACGGTAATCCCAAGTTCCTGCGCTTTCGCCAGTTTTGACCCCGCCGCCTCACCAGCAATAACCAGATCCGTTTTTTTGGAAACACTGCCACTCACTTTGGCACCTAAAGCGGCCAGACGATCTTTCGCTTCGTCCCGCGAGAGTATGGTCAGTGATCCCGTCAGCACTACCGTTTTCCCAGCAAAGGGGCTATCAATCTCTTCGGCAATAATTTGCTGAGGTTCCGGCCAACTGATCACTTTCTCCAGCGCCGCGATCACTTTCTGATTATGTTCTTCGCTGAGGAAATTCCGCACATGCCTGGCCACCACTTCCCCTACATCCGGCACACTTTTTAATGCGTCGATATCTGCCGCGCGCAGATTATCCAGATTACAGAAGTGAGCCGCTAAATTAGCCGCAGTCGCCTCGCCGACTTCACGAATACCCAGGGCATACAGGAAGCGGGCAAAGGTTGTTTGTTTCGCTTTCTCTAACGCCGCAATCAGATTTTGTGCCGACTTTGGCCCCATCCGATCTAAACCGGTCAGTTTGCCAGCGGTCAACTCAAATAAATCAGCCGGGTTCTCGACATACTGTTTCTCTACCAGTTGTTCGATAATCTTGTCACCCATCCCGTCCACATCCAACGCCCGGCGGGAAACAAAATGCTTCAACGCCTCTTTACGCTGTGCGGCACAGAACAGGCCACCGGTGCAGCGAGCAACCGCCTCACCTTCTACCCGCTCGATATCAGAACCACATACCGGGCAGTGCTCCGGGAAAACTATCTCTTTGGTATCCTGCGGGCGTTGTTCCATCACCACACCAACCACTTGCGGGATCACATCTCCAGCACGGCGAATAATGACGGTATCGCCAATACGGATACCAAGACGCTCAATTTCATCGGCGTTATGCAATGTCGCATTACTGACGATCACGCCCGCCACCTGCACAGGCTCCAGACGTGCCACTGGAGTGATAGCACCGGTGCGCCCTACCTGAAATTCCACGTCACGAACTTGAGTTATCTGTTCCTGCGCCTGAAATTTAAACGCTGTAGCCCAACGGGGGGCGCGAGCCACGAAACCAAGTTGCTCTTGCAAGTCGAGTGAATCAACCTTGATAACCACGCCATCAATATCAAATCCCAAACTGGTACGGTCCTGCTCTACCTGACGGTAGAAGGCAATCACCTCATCGCTACCAGTACATAATTTCACTCGATTACTGACCGGCAGCCCCCAGGCTTTAAATTGCATCAGGCGCTGAATATGACTACGCGGAAGATCACCGCCATCGAGTAAACCCACACCATAACAGAAGAACATTAATGGCCGTTTAGCTGTGATACGGGGATCAAGTTGACGCAATGAACCGGCGGCAGCATTGCGTGGATTGGCGAAAATTTTACCGCCTTTGCGGCGTGCCTCTTCGTTAAGCTGCTCAAAACCCGCTTGCGGCATAAAGACTTCACCACGAACTTCCACCCGCTGCGGAATATTCTCCCCATGCAAGCGCAGTGGAATGGCACGGATGGTACGCACATTTGCAGTAATATTTTCACCCGTGGTACCGTCACCACGGGTGGCGGCCCTGACTAACTCACCATTTTCATACAATAGGCTGACTGCCAGGCCATCCAGCTTCAGCTCACAGCAGAAAGTCAGTGGCTCCGCGCTTTTCAGGCGATCGTGCACCCGTTTGTCAAAAGCCAGGTAGCTATCTTCATCGAAGACGTTATCAAGAGACAGCATCGGCACTTCGTGCCTAACCTGTTCAAATGCATCAAGTGGCGCGGCACCCACTCGCTGCGTCGGTGAATCATGAGTAATCAGTTCGGGGTGTTGTGCTTCCAGGGAACGTAATTGCTGCATCAAACGGTCATATTCAGCATCAGGGATCTCAGGGGCATCCAACACATGATAAAGATGTTCATGATGGCGCAATGAGGTTCTTAGTTGATTAATTTGCTGAATTATCGATTCCATGGCTCACCATCAAAGATAAAAAACCCCCGGCATGCGGGGGTTCGGGTTAATTCGATTCATTGCGAGGCGACGTTATCAGGCGCTTGCGTTTGCATCCAGCACTTCGCGGATACGCGCTTTATACGTTTCCAGCTTCTGCGGGGTCATCATGCGGCGGTCATCATCCAACACCACACCACCAACATCATCGGCAATGCGTTGGGCAGATTGCAGCATTAACTTAAAGTTCTGATTTGCATCGCCATAAGACGGTACCATCATAAACATTGAAACACCCGGCGTTGAGAAATCAGACATGGTATCAGGGTCGAAAGAACCCGGTTTTACCATATTCGCCAGACTGAATAATACTGGGCCACTGCCTGCCGGGCTAAGATGACGATGGAAAATACCCATCTCACCAAATTGGAAACCAGACTGAAGAACACTCTGTAGCAGCACCTCGCCACCAAGAGCACCACCGTGATGCGCGGCAACATGCAACACCAGAACGGTTTCTTTCAGTTTCTGTGGTTTCACCTCGGATGCCGGAGCCACAGGCTCTGGTTGTGATGCCACATGTTGTGGTGCCACACGAGGTGCAGGTTCTGCCACATGCGGTGACTCTGCGTGTCGCGGTTGTGAATAAGACTCGTCAACCGTTCCAAGCAAAGGATCACGCGGTGATGCATGCGGTGGTTGCTCAGCCGATAGCCCACCCAAAAGAGGGTCGTCATAGTCTGTTGGCACTGAAGCAAAAGGTTTCTGACGAGGTTCCGCCTTGACCTGAGCCGGTTTGGTATCAGTATGCTGAATAACCGGCATTTCTCCGTCGTCGTCATCAATATGACTAAACGAAGGCTTCTCCTGTGGATGAGCAGTGCGGACGCGCACTTCTCCTACCCCTTCATCGAGACTCTCGATCGGGGTTTCAACACGTTCTTGTTTCGGACGTTTAACTGGGCGATCGCGAAAAAGTGAAGAGCGTTCTTTACGGCTGGTCCATAAACCATGCAATAACAACGCTATTATGGCGATCGCGCCAACAACGATTAATATCAGACGCAAATCCTGCATCATTACTATCTCTGTTGTTCCAATACATTGCCACCGCGGCAAACATTCACCCTTTAACTCTATTTGCCAACGAACACAAGTGCAAGTCCGTGCTCAATTTTCTTCGAAGAAAGATGATTATGCTAGATGTTTCGCTTACTTTTTGCACAATATGTGACTATGCAGTGGGAAATCATACCGATATGATACGCGGGTCAATAGACTTACAGAGAACTGAATGGCATGGCGTATACGCAAAAAGCGGTAAAAAAGGTAAGTGGTGTCCATTATTTTGCCCAAGGATGGCAATTAATTTCCCGTCCGGGTATCCGGCGATTTGTTATTTTGCCTTTATTGGTGAATATTCTGCTGATGGGGGGCGCTTTCTGGTGGTTATTCAACCGTATAGGCGACTGGGTGCCCCAGTTGATGAGCCATGTTCCCGACTGGTTGCAGTGGTTGAGTTATTTGCTGTGGCCAGTAATGGTTATCTCAGTGCTACTGGTATTCAGTTACCTGTTCAGTACCCTCGCCAATATTATCGCCGCCCCTTTTAGCGGTTTGCTGGCTGAACAACTGGAGGCCAGCCTGACGGGTAAACCACTGCCAGACACGGGCATATGGGGAATAGTTAAAGATTTGCCCCGCATTATGGCGCGCGAATGGCAAAAGCTGGCTTACTACCTGCCCCGGGCATTAGGACTACTGCTGCTCTACTTTATCCCTGGCATTGGTCAGACGGTTGCTCCGGTATTGTGGTTCTTATTCAGCGCCTGGATGCTGTCGATTCAATATTGCGATTATCCCTTTGATAACCATAAGGTGAGTTTCCAGCAGATGCGCAGCGCGCTGCGCCAGAATAAAGTCGATAACCTGCAATTTGGCGCACTGGTGAGCTTGTTTACCATGATCCCATTCCTTAATCTGGTGATTCTACCGGTTGCCGTCTGCGGGGCCACTGCAATGTGGGTAGACCGCTATCGTGACCAGTTTACTCAACCAACGCGTTAGTGTCCTCTGGGCGTGCCAGTCACGCCCTCGTGACTAAGATCAAAAGCTATTGGGATTAAAACTTATTTCCTAATAACATATCGATATACTAATTACTTACTTCCATAGCCATACTGTTAGCGTATGCTTTGAACGTTTCCTACATTTTCATAGAGTTAAAGGACGGGCTATGAGCAAGATATATGAAGACAACTCTTTAACAATCGGCCATACGCCGCTGGTTCGTCTGAACCGTATCGGTAACGGGCGCATTTTGGCGAAGGTTGAATCACGCAATCCAAGTTTCAGCGTTAAATGCCGTATCGGTGCCAATATGATTTGGGATGCCGAAAAGCGCGGTATTCTGACCGCTGGCAAAGAACTGGTAGAGCCTACCAGTGGTAATACCGGCATTGCTTTAGCATTTGTTGCCGCCGCGCGCGGGTATAAATTAACCCTTACTATGCCGGAAACCATGAGCATTGAGCGCCGCAAGTTATTGAAAGCGCTTGGGGCCAATCTGGTACTGACCGAGGGGGCCAAAGGCATGAAAGGGGCCATTGCCAAAGCGGAAGAAATTCAAGCAACTGACCCTAACCGTTATCTGATTTTGCAGCAATTCAGTAACCCGGCAAACCCGGCAATTCATGAGCAAACCACCGGCCCGGAAATCTGGGAAGATACCGATGGTGAAGTAGACGTCTTTATCGCTGGTGTCGGTACCGGTGGCACCCTGACAGGTGTTAGCCGCTATATTAAAAATACCAAAGGCAAAGCGATTACCACGGTGGCGGTTGAACCGACCGATTCCCCCGTTATCACTCAAGCTTTGGCTGGGCAGGAAATCAAACCCGGCCCGCATAAAATCCAGGGTATCGGTGCTGGTTTTATTCCCGGCAACCTCGATCTGAGTTTGGTTGACCGCGTAGCGTTGGTAACCAATGACGAAGCTATCTCAATGGCGCGTCGTTTGATGGACGAAGAAGGTATTTTGGCCGGTATTTCTTCCGGTGCAGCCGTTGCGGCAGCAGTCAAACTTTCCGAAGAAGATGGCTTTACTGACAAAACAATTGTGGTTATTCTTCCTTCCTCGGGTGAGCGTTATTTAAGCACAGCATTGTTTGCAGATTTGTTCACAGAGCAAGAGCTGCAACAATAGTCACGCTGTCGCACTAAATGCTAAAAAAGCACCCCCGTGGGTGCTTTTTTTGTGGCCTACTTCAAAGTTTTCACTACATAAAGATTGATTTTACCCTCTGGGTTTAGTATTTAACCGGTCAATTATTTTGATACGCGAAATTAATCGTATCTTGAGTGCATCTCTGGCTGAATCGATTTATCAATTATGCAATGCGGCAAAAAATGTCATCACTGAACGCAGATTGAAGACATAACGCAAAGAGAGCATTATTGTTAGATATGGCAGTGGCGATTTTAGACCCGAATTCGGGTCGCATCAGAAACTGTCTTTGTGACTTGCCGGTGGTTGAGGCATAGTCATGCGCAAGTCTAATCGTCTTGTTACACGCGCACCAATACAGGCTAAAGTTTGGGTTTTACACTAAACTTTAGCTCCACAACATAAATCCAATAAGTTGGGGAAATACAATGTTCCAGCAAGAAGTTACCATTACTGCACCAAACGGTCTGCACACCCGCCCTGCTGCCCAGTTCGTAAAAGAAGCAAAAGGTTTTACGTCTGAAATTACTGTGATTTCTAACGGTAAAAGCGCCAGCGCCAAAAGCCTGTTCAAACTACAAACTCTGGGCCTGACCCAAGGTACTGTTGTTACGATCTCTGCCGAAGGCGAAGATGAGAAGAAAGCTGTTGAGCATCTGGTAAAACTGATGGCTGAGCTTGAGTAATCACGCACGCTTTTTTAGTTAACACCAGTCAAGAGTAAGGTAGGGTTATGATTTCAGGCATTTTAGTATCACCGGGTATCGCTTTTGGTAAAGCACTTTTGCTGAAAGAAGATGAGATTGTCATCAACCGGAAAAAGATCTCTGCTGACCAAGTGGAGCAGGAAGTCGAACGTTTCAAATCTGGGCGGGCCAAAGCGTCTGAGCAGTTAGAAGCGATTAAGACCAAAGCTGAAGCAAGCCTCGGCGAAGAGAAAGCTGCCATCTTCGAAGGGCATATCATGCTGTTGGAAGACGAAGAGCTTGAGCAGGAAATCATAGCCCTCATCAAAGATGAGCATGCCTCTGCTGATGCAGCCGCTTATTCAGTGATTGAAGGGCAAGCAAAAGCCTTGGAAGAACTGGATGACGAATACTTGAAAGAGCGCGCGGCTGACGTGCGTGATATCGGTAAACGCCTGCTGAAAAACATTCTCGGCCTGACAATTGTTGATCTGAGTGCCATTCAGGAAGAAGTTATTCTGGTTGCCACCGATTTGACGCCGTCAGAAACCGCACAGCTTAATCTGGATAAAGTGTTAGGGTTTATCACCGATTTAGGTGGCCGTACCTCTCACACCTCGATTATGGCTCGTTCGTTGGAACTCCCGGCGATTGTCGGTACCTCTGATGTGACCAAACAAGTCCAGAATGGCGACTATTTGATCCTCGATGCGGTAAACAACAAAGTCTATTTAAACCCGACTGCCGATATTATTGAGCAGTTGAAAGCGGTGAATACTCAATACATCACCGAGAAAAATGATCTGGCCAAATTAAAAGACCTGCCTGCTATCACCCTTGATGGTCATCAGGTTGAAGTGGTTGCCAACATCGGTACTGTGCGTGATATCGCCGGTGCTGAACGTAATGGCGCTGAAGGTGTTGGCCTGTATCGTACCGAATTCCTGTTTATGGATCGCGATTCTTTGCCAACGGAAGAAGAGCAGTTCCAGGCTTATAAAGCCGTTGCAGAAGCCATGGGTTCTCAGGCCGTTATCGTGCGTACCATGGACATCGGCGGCGACAAAGATTTGCCGTACATGAACCTGCCGAAAGAAGAAAACCCATTCCTGGGCTGGCGCGCCATCCGTATTGCGATGGATCGTAAAGAGATTCTGCACGCACAACTGCGCGCAATCTTGCGAGCCTCGGCATTTGGCAAATTGCGTATCATGTTCCCGATGATTATTTCGGTTGAAGAAGTACGTGAACTGAAAGCTGAACTTGAGCTGCTGAAAGGCCAATTACGTGAAGAAAACAAGGCCTTCGATGAAACGATCGAAGTCGGCGTAATGGTTGAAACACCTGCAGCGGCAGTCATCGCTCATCATTTAGCTAAGGAAGTTGACTTCTTTAGTATTGGGACAAACGACCTAACTCAGTATACTCTGGCAGTAGATCGTGGTAATGAGCTGATTTCTCATCTCTATAATCCAATGTCGCCATCGGTATTGGGCCTGATCAAACAGGTTATTGATGCGTCTCACGCTGAAGGTAAGTGGACCGGTATGTGCGGTGAACTTGCTGGTGATGAACGTGCTACACTGTTGCTATTGGGCATGGGGCTGGATGAGTTCAGCATGAGTGCGATTTCGATCCCACGCATCAAGAAAATTATCCGTAACACGAATTTCGAAGATGTGAAGGTGTTGGCAGAGCAGGCATTAGCTCAACCAACAGCGAAGGAATTGATGGATTTGATTACCACATTCATCGAAGAAAAAACACTCTGCTAATTCCACGATACTGGAACGCTGCCCGATATAAACTCTAAATAATTCGAGTTGCGGGAAGGCGGCAAGTGAGAGAGTCCCGATGAGCTTACTGTGTTGTAAGTGATTCGGGTGATTGAACGCAGCCAACGCACATGCAGCTTGAAGTATGACGAGTATAAATACTTAGGAGAAGATCATGGGTTTGTTCGATAAACTGAAATCATTGGTTTCAGATGATAAAAAAGACAGCGGTACTATTGAAATCGTTGCACCATTGTCTGGTGAAATCGTCAACATTGAAGATGTTCCTGATGTTGTTTTTGCAGAGAAAATCGTTGGTGATGGTATTGCTATCAAGCCTTCAGGCAATAAAATGGTTGCTCCTGTTGACGGCACCATCGGTAAAATTTTCGAGACTAACCATGCTTTTTCTATCGAATCAGACAGCGGCATTGAGCTGTTCGTCCACTTCGGTATTGACACTGTTGAACTGAAAGGCGAAGGCTTTAAACGCATCGCTGAAGAAGGTCAACGCGTCAAGAAAGGTGATGTGGTTATTGAGTTCAATCTGGCCCTGCTGGAAGAGAAAGCCAAGTCTACATTGACGCCGGTTGTTATCTCCAACATGGACGAGATCAAAGAACTGATTAAGCTGTCCGGTAGTGTCATCGTTGGTGAAACACCGATTATTCGTATCAAGAAGTAATCTTCTACGAATAAAATAAACGGCGCCTAAGGGTGCCGTTTTTGTTTTCTGCTATAACCTTATCGCTATTGCCGTGACTAAAAAACTACGCCACAGCAAGCCAACGTGGAACCCGCAGTGTAATCACCAACCCCCCCTGCTCACCATTGCGAGCTTCAACCTGCCCGCCATGAGCCTGAATCACTTTACGCGTAATGGCTAATCCCAAACCATAACCTTTACCAGACATTGCAGACTTCACGCGCACAAACGGGTCGAAAATACTGGATAACAGACTCTCCTCAACCCCTGGCCCTTGGTCAGCAACCTGAATCTGATAACTCTTATCCACCAGTGAAAGTGCGACGTTGACCTGTTGCCCATGAACGGAGAAGCGCAGCGCGTTACGGACAATGTTATCAATAGCCCGCCGCATCAACTCAGCATTACCCCTAACGGTATACTCAATTAGCGGTGACACCTGTAGCAGGATTTCAACCCCCGGAACTTGCGCCTCAAAGCGGGCATCGTTTACCACCACGTTGACCAGTTCGTGTAAATCGAAATACTCATCATCATCAGCCAGATGGTGGCTTTCAGCCCGTGATAGCGCCAACAGCTCGCCAATCATCTTATCCAGCCGCTCCGACTCATGTTCAATGCGCTGTAATGAGCTTTCAACATTGCCCGGATTCTGATGCGCTAACCCAATCGCCAGTTGCAAACGCGCCAGCGGGGAGCGCAATTCATGGGAAACATCATGCAGTAATTGCTCCCGCGCACTGACCAGCGCTTCAAGGCGCTCGGCCATTGAGTCAAAGTCGCGCGCAACTTCGGTCAACTCATCATGACGCCGCCGCATTACCGGCAGCAATCGTACCGACAAATCCCCCTGTGCCACCCGTTCAAAGCCGGCACGTAGCTGGCGCATTGGCCGCGTTAGGTTCCAGGCTAATAACGCGCTGAAGAACAACCCGCCTAATACTCCCATCCAAATCATAGGAATAGGTATATTCAGTATTTCATGGCGGTTTTCATCCGGCCCACCCCGCTGATTAACGGGACGTAAACCATCAATGTCGTAGCTAACGCGGTAGTTTTGCCCATCCGGGTCTTGGGCCCAAGTGGTCACCTCACGACGGTAAAATTCAGGTTCACTGCCTTGGGAAGCGGCCTTTGTGGTGGGCACTTCTTCGGCCAGCGGTGGCAGCGCCGCCACCGGTAATACAGAAAAATGAGTTTTGTCTGCCGCTGACCAGTTCGCTGTCATGGTATTCAGCGCAGGCAAACCACCGGATTGTAATACCGATGCCGCCGAAGCAACCTGCAATTTAGCAATTTGCCGCACCATTTCACGCTCAGGGGGTTCATGGCGATTGCCGTAAAAAGAAAACACCACCCACAACATCTGAGTCATTAAAATAAAGGTAAACCAAAACCCTAGCAGGATTTTCCAGAACAGCCGTCCGCGCATAAGTAATGTCACTCCACCCAAGGCTATTATCTGATGCGGTAGCCAATACTACGTACCGTTTCAATATTCAGCTTATTCCCCGCCAAGGCTGCAAGTTTTTGACGAATATTACTGATATGCACATCAACACTGCGGTCATAGGCTTCCCGTGGTCGGCCTAATCCTTTATCGGATAATTCATCTTTGGTGACCACGCGATCGGGTGAACGCAACAGCAGTTCTAACAAGTTAAATTCTGATGCAGTCAGATCAAACGCTTTACCCTGCCATTCGCTGCTGCGTGTTGACGGGTTGAGCGTGAGGTCGCCATGGCTGATGATACTGTCATCGGCTGACGATACATCAGGATGTTCATCAAAACGGCGCAATACCGCACGCAAGCGGGCTACCAGCTCGCGGGGGTAACAGGGTTTAGGCATGTAGTCATCCGCCCCCATTTCCAGACCGATAACCCGGTCAATATTATCCCCTTTGGCGGTTAACATAATGATCGGTAAGCGACTTTTTTTACGCACTTGCCGCAAGACATCAATGCCACTCATATCAGGCAACATAATATCGAGAATTAAGGCGGTATAGTCTCCTGATAAGGCTGCGGCAATACCTGCTTTGCCGGTTAATACCAATTCGGCATTAAACCCCTCGCCGCCCAAGTATTCCCTCAGCATCGTGCCCAATTCCACATCATCATCGACTAACAAAATCTTCATTTTTAACTCTCCTGCCTGATTTCGGCTATTTTCATGCCTATTTGACTCGCGTGCAGCCGGTTTTACTCAATCCTTACATATTCTTGAATCTCACTTAACTCACACTCAGCGGTGTTGGCGGTAAATTACCCCCCTGCATTTGGTTTCACTATTTTCTTCATTGTGGTTCAAGGATCTTTGATTGATTATGCAACAGGTTACAAGGTCGAAACGACGCATTATCGGGCTGGCCGTACTGCTGCTGATAGCGGGCGGCGTACTACTATTTAGATTGATTTCACCGGCGGATAAACCCGCTTACATTGCCGCCGCCGCAGAAACTCGCACTCTGGAACAAACTGTCCTGGCTGATGGCACCATCAAAGCACAAAAGCAAGTCACTGTTGGTGCTCAGGTTTCAGGGCAAATCAAAGCGCTCCATGTCACTCTGGGACAACAGGTTGAGAAAGGCCAATTAGTGGCTGAAATTGATGACCTAACTCAGCAGAATGCCCTGAAAGATGCCGAGGAAGCGCTGAAAAATGTGCTTGCCCAACGTGCGGCAAAAGTGGCAACGCAGAAAAACAATCAATTAACCTACCAACGGCAGCAGCAAATTCTGGCCAAAGGTCTCGGCGTGCGCGCTGATTTTGATAGTGCCAAAGCCACATTAGAAAGTACTCAGGCGGAAATTACTGCGCTTGATGCCCAGATTGCACAAGCAGAAATTGCCGTCAATACCGCCAAACTCAATCTTGGATACACCAAAATCAGTTCCCCCATCACCGGCACCGTGGTGGCTATCCCAGTTGAAGAAGGGCAAACCGTCAACGCAGTACAAAGTGCACCGACGATTATCAAAGTCGCTCAACTCGATACGATGACGATAGAAGCACAAATTTCTGAAGCTGATGTGGTGAAAGTCAAAGCGGGTATGCCCGTTTACTTCACCATTTTAGGTGAGCCGGAACAACGATTCAGTGCCACGCTGCGGGCAATAGAACCGGCCCCTGATTCGATCAACGATGAAACCACCACCACCACCACCTCATCATCATCCAGTTCCAGCACCAGCAGCACTGCCATTTATTATAACGGCCTGTTTGATGTTGCTAACCCGAACGGCGCTTTACGTATTTCAATGACCGCGCAGGTCTACATTGTGCTCAACAAAGCCGAGAACGCCGTCGTTATCCCAGCGACCGCATTAGAAAATGTGAAAGGAAAGTATCAGGTTCAAGTGGTAAGCGACAACGGCAGCATCCGCTGGCGTGAAGTAGCTGTTGGATTAAATAATAATGTTGATGCGCAGATCCTCTCTGGCTTGCAAGCCAGAGAACAGGTGATCGTCAGCCAAGGCAGCACTACCACCACCAACAATAAGGCCCAACGCATGGGGCCGCAGATGGGGATGTAACTGATGCCAGACCTCAACCACAGTAAGATCTTACTTCAGCTTGATAATGTCAGCCGTGAATTTATAAATGGCGAACAGACGGTTCAGGTACTGAAAAATATCAATCTAACCATTTGCAGCGGCGAAATGGTGGCGATTGTTGGGGCATCAGGCTCCGGCAAATCAACGCTGATGAATATCCTCGGTTGTTTGGATAAACCCAGCTCAGGGGAATATCTGGTCGCTGGACGCATCCCGCGACATTTGGACAGCGATGCGCTCGCCGAACTGCGCCGTGAACATTTTGGCTTTATCTTTCAACGCTACCATCTGCTAAATGATTTAAGTGCGCAGGCAAATGTGGAAATTCCGGCGATTTACGCCGGTATCAATCGAGAAGAGCGCAAGCAACGCGCCGCCAGCCTGTTGTCTCGCCTTGGTCTGGCCGAGCGGCTGGATTATCGTCCCAGTCAGCTTTCCGGTGGGCAACAGCAACGGGTCAGTATTGCCAGGGCGCTAATGAACGGCGGTGAAGTCATTCTGGCCGACGAACCCACCGGGGCACTTGATACTCACAGTGGCAATGACGTCTTAAATATCCTGAAAGACTTACATCAACAGGGCCACACGGTGGTGATTGTCACCCACGATATGTCGATTGCAGAACATGCACAGCGAATTGTCGAATTGAGAGATGGTGAAGTCATTACTGACCGGCAAATGCAATCAGCGGAATCGGTAAGTACAGCAACGGTTGAACAAGAATCAAGCATTACCAGCAAACCACCACTCACCGCATGGAAAGCGCAGCGTGACCGCCTACAAGAGGCGTTTAAAATGGCGATACTGGCGATGGCGGCACAACGTTTGCGCACCGTACTGACCATGCTGGGGATTATTATTGGTATTGCCTCAGTGGTATCGGTGGTTGCATTAGGCAAAGGCTCGCAGCAACAGGTTTTGGCGAATATCAACGCGATGGGAACCAGTACGCTTGAGATTTTCCCCGGCAAGGACTTTGGTGATATGCGCTCAGCGGCGATCCATACCCTACGAGCGACCGATGCCGATGCACTGGCACAGCAGGGTTATATTCACAGCGTGACCCCGGCGGTTTCTACCAGTACCACGCTGCGTTATGGCAATAAATCGGTCAGTGGCACCGTCAATGGGGTCGGTGAGCAATATTTTTTGGTGCGCGGCTACAGTATTAACCAAGGGATGGCCTTTAACCGCACCAGTGTCGATGGCCTGATGCAAGAAGCCGTCATTGATGAAAACACCCGCGATAAGCTGTTTGCCCAAGGTGAAAATCCCATTGGCAAAGTTATCTTGCTCGGATCCTTGCCCTGCCGCGTGATTGGTATAGCCGCCAAGAAGCAAAGTGGCTTTGGTAGTGACGAGAACCTCAACGTGTGGATCCCTTATACTACCGCGATGAAGCGCATGCTCGGGCAATCTTATCTAAAGAGTATTACCGTGCGGGTAAATGATGATATTGATCTGGCGAATGCTGAGCAAGGTGTAACAAAACTGCTCACTCAACGTCACGGGACACTGGATTTCTTCGTGATGAATACCGACAGTATCCGTCAAACCATTGAGAAGACCACCTCAACCATGACTTTGCTGGTATCAATGATTGCAGTTATTTCATTGGTGGTAGGTGGTATTGGGGTGATGAATATCATGTTGGTATCAGTCACCGAGCGCACCAAAGAAATTGGTGTGCGGATGGCGGTTGGCGCACGGGCCAGCGATATTATGCAGCAGTTTTTGATTGAGGCGGTGCTAGTGTGCCTGCTAGGTGGTTGCCTGGGGGTAATATTATCGCTAGCAATCGGCCTGATATTCAGTCAGTTCAGCAGTAACTTTTCAATGGTTTATTCAACCACCTCTATCATGATGGCGTTTATTTGTTCTAGTTTGATTGGGGTGATTTTTGGTTTTTTCCCCGCCAAACGGGCCGCCGAAATGGACCCCATCAGGGCTTTAGAGCGGGAGTGAATAATTCGGGGGGCTTAAGCATAGGATTATCATCATCTATATTCGCTATGCCCCCCTTAAATAGACTAACAAAAATACAATCTCGATATTATTAATCAAAAAATATAAAATAATAAAATAAACAACCATACATTTATTAGAATATAATAAATCACACCCCAACAGACAGACCATATAATACCAATGAGTGCCACCGGTTATTTATAAGACTTTTCTTGCTTTCATGAGAATGGTCTTATAAATAACAAATAACATTCTTAAAATTAAGCCAATAACCTGAAGAACCTTTACACATCTAATTACCTGCGGTAATGTGTGGATATACATGTTTAAAATCCAGACAGCACATGGCAAGTATTATCTATTTTTTATAATACACTTATAAATACTTCTATCCTTTTGGCGTAGTTATTTTCGCCATATTGGTATTCCATACTCTATTTTTGTTTTTCAGCATACTGGGCGCTGTAAACCAGAGGCGGTAGCGTGGACAAACCAAATTAACTTTTTGGACAACAACAGATGGCTCGTAGTGGTTTCGAAGTACAAAAAGCTGCCGTTAATGCTTTGTTTCTGAGGGAAATTAAAACCAGATTTGGCAAGTATCGGCTGGGTTATCTTTGGGCGGCGCTAGAACCTATGGCTCACATGCTCATTTTGCTAGGCATTTTCGGCTACATTATGCAGCGCACCATGCCAGACATCTCCTTCCCGGTTTTTCTGATTAATGGGATTGTCCCCTACTTCGTCTTCATCAATATCAGTAACCGTTCAATTGGTGCCATAGAAGCCAACCAAGGCTTATTTAACTATCGCCCGGTAAGGCCGATAGACACCATCATTGCCCGCGCTATTTTAGAGTCACTGATTTATGCGGTAGTTTACGTTTTACTGATGGCGATCGTCGGCTTGCTTGGCGAAGAGTTTGAAGTCGTTAACCTTATTTCACTGGTTCTGGTTTGGTTAATGCTAATCATTTTCTCCTGTGGCATCGGCCTGAGTTTTATGGTGATAGGAAAGACCTTCCCCGAAACCGAGAAATTTCTACCCATTCTGTTAAAGCCGCTCTACTTTATTTCCTGCATTATGTTTCCGCTCCATTCAATCCCAAAGGATTACTGGCCGTACTTATTGTGGAATCCGTTAGTCCATGTCGTTGAGCTATGCCGTGAAGCCGTCGTTCCGGGTTATATCAGCGAAGGTGCCAACTTATACTATTTAGCCTTCTGCGCGTTAGTCAGTTTGTTTGTCGGGCTAGTGCTGTACCGTAACGGTGAAGAGGCGATGCTAACCTCATGATCAGAATTGAAAATCTAACCAAATCTTACCGTACCCCGGCTGGCCGCCATTACGTTTTTAAAAATCTGCATGTCGAGTTCCCTGCCAATAAAAGTGTGGCCCTGATTGGACGCAATGGGTCCGGTAAATCCACGCTATTACGGGTTATCGGTGGTATCGATCGGCCTGATAGCGGCAAAGTTATTACCGATAAAACGATCTCCTGGCCAGTAGGGTTGGCGGGTGGATTCCAAGGGAGTTTGACCGGGCGTGAAAACGTTAAGTTTGTCGCCCGTCTGTATGCAACAGACCGTGAATTACGAGAGAAAGTAGCCTTTGTTGAGGAGTTCGCCGAGCTTGGCAAATACTTTGATATGCCAATCAAAACCTACTCTTCCGGCATGAAATCCCGCCTGGGTTTTGGCCTGAGCATGGCATTTAAGTTTGATTACTATCTGGTGGACGAGGTCACCGCCGTAGGTGATGCACGCTTTAAGCAAAAATGTGCGCAGTTATTCAAATCCCGCCACCAGGAATCCAGCTTTCTTATGGTTTCCCACAGCCTTGGTTCACTAAAAGAGTTCTGCGATGCTGCACTATTTATTGGCCGAGATAATCAAGTGAAATATTTCGAATCAGTGGATGAAGCGATTGCGGTTTATAAAGTTGATGAAGGGATATAGTTTTTATTTAATTTAATTAAAAATTTTAAATAGAATTAAAAATAAAATAATTGATATAACAACAATCATTTGGAAAAATAAAAACGACATAAAATATCACAAGTAGTTATTTATATAGTTAAAAATAGGTATTTTTTAACTCTGTTGGACATGTAACGGAAACATACAAAAAAACAAAAACTCTCAATTAATTAAATTAGTCTACAGATTAAATTCACATTAAGGAATGGTTCATGAAGTATCTAGTTATTAACCCTTATCATAATGCAAGTCATGGAATTGCCAATTACATTAAAAATCTAAAAAATGTAGTTAATGATATTGATTTAGTCAGCTTTGACAATAAAAAAAATCTCTCTCCAATTGAATTCAGGGAAGAAGTCTTAAGATATATAACAACTAAATTTGGGTTTGATGATGTTATCATAGAAGCGCCAGAGGCAAGAGCATCAACGTTACTCCTCCCATCAAAATATAATGTTCACATCCGTTTACATTGTCCTTTGGCTGTTGCCCAAAAATACGATGGGCACACTCCTAATCAACAAGAATACTCAAATGAACTTAGGGTAATATATAAAGCAAAATTAGTTTCATCTCCTTCTTATGCTTTAATAAAAGAAATAGAAAATGAATTAAAAAACACACAAGTCACATATTATAAAAACCCAATAGATATTGAGGAACCAGAGTTAAAACCTGAAAAAATATATGACTTAGTGTTTATGGGTAGATTTCAAGAGTTAAAAGGCACAGCTCATATAAATAGAATACTAGAATATTTACCAGATAGCTTCAATGTTCTATTATTTGGTGCAAAGTCTGAAACACTTAAAATATCACCTAAAGTAAAATGTAAAGTTCATAAAAAAGGACAAATATTAGGTAACGCGAGATTTGATTTAATCAGAAAATCTAAGTGCCTGATGCTACCAAGTAATTTTGAAAATTGTAGTATGGTGATACTAGAAGCATTAGCATGCCATGTTCCGGTTGTAACTTGGGATGTTGGTGGCAATAAAGAAATATCCCCCCCTACTGTTTTACAATGTGCAAAATTTGGTGATTATAGAGACTTCGCTATAAAAATAATAAATTTTGTCGAGAACCAACCAGAAAAAAATCATTTCGAGACAAGCATTAATAATATTAATAAAGACTTTAATAATGGAATTTCATCTCTAATTAAAGAAATAACAAAAAAAGAAATAGCACCTTATTTTGGCATGAACAATGCAAAACATCATGTATATGAACCTGTTAGGAGTGAAATATCACACCAGGAGATAAATAAATTAAGAGTATTTGGAGTCGCATACTCGAATGAACATATTGAAGAGCTTTGGGGGCCCGTAATTTCTTATTTAGGTTATGAGTATAGGTATGTATCCAGACAGCCATTGGGTCATCATACCGTTTTTAAACATGATCCTTTTGAAATAGAAAAAAAATATTTTTGTCATTTCGATTGGGTTAAAAATACGTCTCGATTAATAACTCAAATAAAAAATTACAGGCCAAATTTCATATTATTTCATAATGGTTCCCATCCTATTTACACTCATGTATTAAGAGCATTAAAAGAACTTAAAATCCCAATAGTATATTCAGAATTAGGATGGTTCCCCCAAAAAGATCATGTTTACTTCGATAAATGGGGTGTAAATGGCTTATCTTATTTAGCTAGTCAAACATCTGAACAGCTATGCGGTAAGACATTTGATAATTGCAATGCTGAGGTGAAAATTTCTGGCGACTATGCGCTTTTAGTTACACAGTTAGAGAATGATACTAACTTGATCGTCAACTCTCCAAGATTCAAAAACAATGAAACCTTCATTAAACATATCATTGATCAAATATCTGATAGAACATTATTAATAGTAAAACCTCACCCGTTGGATAAAAATACTGATCGCTATGATAAATTTGCAAGCGATAGAGTAAAAATAGAGAAGAGTTTAGATACTAATACCCTAATACAAAATGCGCACTCAGTTATTGGTATAAATTCAACAGTATTACTTCAATCTCTAGAATTTGACGTTAATATTTATACTTACGGTCACTCAATACTAGACAACAAAGGAGTATCAATTGACTGTATATCTGATGAAATAAGTTTGATATGGCAAGATACACTAAAAGGTTCGAGAAAAGTTAGAAACGCCATAATTAATAGCTTAAAGAGTAGACAGATAAATCTTTTGGCGATAAGAGAAAAAGTAAGACCAAATGACATTTCGTTAATTCCATTAATTGAAAATAACATTTCCGACTTCAGTCATATAATTAATTCAAAACTAGAAAAAATCCCCAAACAGATAGCTCATCCTATTGAAAATAACACATATTCAAAAAGTCCTGTCATATATAAAAAATTTAGAAAATTAAGAAAACTGGTAAGAGAACCTAAGTCATTCATCCACGATATGTGGAAAAACCTCTTTCATACAAAAAACAAGGTAATTCATAAACAATGAAATTAATTTGTTCATTTGGAAGCTGCTTATCGGCAAGTGTCGCTGAACAATTATCTAAAATGTTTGATAATTGGTTAAGAATAAGCAGTGTCCAACATAATAGAATTGACCAATTTGATCAAATTTACATAAAGGAAATTTACCCTAGACTTACTAAAAACAATATTGGTTTAACACTTTTGGATGAATTTAATTACGTCAATACTATAGACAACCAATTGGCTGATATCGGATTAGGGCGAGCTCTACCTAAAAAAGAAGATAAAGTACCTCTTAATAATATTCTTAGTTGTATAGAATCTGGCAAAGTTGATATTTTCATATTTGATAACTTTGCTGAATTGTTTTTCAAACTATATGAGCACATTGAGCTTAAAACACCAATGTTTATTAATGAGAAGTATTTAACCGAAAAGGCTGATAAGTTTACATTTAATAATAGTTTTATTTCTGTGGAGAGTTATGTTCTAAGCTATAGCAGTGTATTTGAGTATATAACTTCAAAAAATCCAGGATGTAAGATTATTTTCCTTCCATTCCCAATATCATTAAAGAATGACAAAAATCTTAAATCAAGGAGTGATTTATATTTAGAGGCAATAAATGGATTAACCTCTACGTTCGAAAATATATATATATACTCAGAGATTGAAATATCAACACTCGATCTACTTAGAGAGAATGATATATATCACTTTAATGATAGGGCTTATAATTTTCTTGCAAAAAATATTATCAAACATTGTCTTACCTAAGAAATAATAAAAATCAATATGAGTTAAGGTGAATATATGTCAATATTAGTAACAGGTGGCGCAGGTTATATAGGCTCGCATACAGTAATAAAGTTACTCGAAGACGGTTATAAGGTAATTGTTCTGGATAATCTATCAAATTCATCAAAGAAAGCAATAGAAATGGTTGAGCGAATCACCAATAATAAAATAGACTTCATTATTGGTGATATATTAGATACTAATATACTAAATGATATTTTTAGAAAAAATAAAGTAGAGTCTGTAATTCATTTTGCGGGATTAAAATCCGTTAGTGAGTCTATTAATAAACCAATTAAATACTATAAAAATAATATTTCTGGCACTTTGAATTTAATTAACGCAATGCTTAAGGCTGAAGTCTACAACTTTATATTTAGCTCTTCAGCTACTGTCTACGGCTTACCAGAAAAAAAACCATTAACTGAAGACTGTAGAACTGGAGGAACAACTAACCCTTATGGTGAATCAAAACTGATCGTTGAGGAAATGCTAAAAAGTATTTCTAATGCTGAACCAAAATTTAATGCTACATGCTTACGCTATTTTAATCCTGTAGGGGCACATGAGTCTGGACTGATCGGTGAAGATCCTAATGGGATTCCAAATAATCTTGTCCCATATTTATTGCAAGTTGCAATTGGCCGGTTAGAATACGTTTCTATTTATGGTAACGATTATCCTACGCCTGATGGAACTGGTATAAGAGATTATATTCATGTTATGGATCTTGCAGAAGGCCATTTAGCTGCTTTAAAAAAAACTGGTAGTATAGATGGTGTTTCTGTATATAATCTTGGTACAGGTAAGGGATATTCAGTTTTTGAAATCATTAACGTTTTAAGTAAAGTATCTAATAAAGACATCAAATATAAGATCGCACCAAGAAGAACAGGTGATATTGCAGAGTGTTGGTCAGACTCTTCATTGGCAAATAAAGAGTTAGGCTGGAAAGCACAGAAAGACTTATCGGAAATGATAAGGGATAGTTGGAATTGGCAAGTAAAAAACCCTAATGGTTATAAAAAAAATTAATTTATATCATCACAGCTCTAACTGATTAATAACCTTTTAGAGCTACTATTAAAAATATCAACCCAATCGTTAATGTATATTCCCAACCCCCTCATCTTTAATATCTACACGAGTGCCAATAAACTTATTCCCTTCCAATACATTGTTATCGGCGTAATCAGCAAAGTACTTACCAGAATTATCTTTGGGGTTATCACCACAATCAAAACCAGAGAGATCTCTGCTTTGGCGGGAGGCTAGCCAAATGCCGATCTGCTCGTCGGTAAAGGTGTTATTGCGGATAATATTGTGGTCGCTGTGCTGCCAGCGGATAACAGACTTCCCACTGCTGTAATGCTCGCCGCAGTTCTTATACAAAAACACACCACCCGCGCCATTGCCTTTAAATAGATTCCCCTCTATCAGATTATTGGCGGATGAATCCACCGCTAATCCTTCCCGCTTGCCCCGCCCCAGACTCTCATGACCATTATTCACGATACGGTTATTAATAATCCGGTTGTTGCGCGATGAGTGCTCCAGATATATTCCTGACATATAAGATTGCTGGACAGTAGAATTACTGAGGGTGGAGTCAGTCACGTAGTCATCAAAATAAATGCCTACTCGCCCGCTGCCAGTCACTATCACTGCGTCGATAAGAATACCCGTCGGCGTTCTGTGATAATTAATCTGGTGATCGGTGCTAAGTTGATTAGCCGGAATAGTAGAGGTAATGCGGATACCGCTGTGCCTAAAGTTGCGGATGTGGCAATTTTTGATGCTGACGTTTTTTAGTGGTTTGCCTTTGCTATTGACCATTATACCAAAGGGCAGATTATTGTCCCCTTCCAACGTAGCCCCTTGGCAGTCGAGGTGAGTATTGCTGTGCGATATCAGGAGGGATTGACGATAAATACAGTGCGGCTGCAAGCTGATATTCCCCTGTAACGTGGTGGCATCAGGTAAATAGCATGTCAGTTGAGCAGCTTGTAGCGATAATGTGTATGAGGCGGCTGAGGCTAATACTAACCAGAGGTGGCAGCGCAACAATAATCGGAAAATGGTTGCAGCAGTGTTATCTGTATTATTTATCGGCATCAGCAATAATCATTTCTCCGCCCCATCTTGAAAGGTATCCCTCAAACTCACTAAACCGGGATCTGGTAATATTCGTCTTTATATTCGGTCTTTACCGTAGGTATCAGTTCAAGCTGGTTATCACCATAATAAACCGCATTAATCTGGGTATTTCTCAGTATATATAGCCGGAATTTTTTGAATAACTTCATATCTGGCTTGAAATCAGACTGCCAAAATTGATTAAGATGCCCCTGAAACGTTAACCCTTTCATGTCATACAGCGCGTTACCCATAACGATCAACGGCTTGTTATGAATAAGGGCTGATAACCCAGCCGTGCTGTTAATCGTGACCACCGCCCTGGCGTGAGTCAGCAGTTCCGGCATCGGCAAATCGTGTACATATTTTACTCGCTCGCTGATGTTGTATTGCTTACCGAGTTTACGGATTAATGGCCCGTACAGGCGATGCCCCCTGTCCATAGGATGATGTTTGATAACTAACCACTGGTCACTACAGGCTTTTTTTGAAAATGAATACATTACGTCGTTGATGTAATCACGCACGTCGTTGTATGGGCTGTGGTTGCGGATCTGGCTATCATTGTAGACCTGTAAAACCACCAGATGGTAGCGCTGGTCAAGCTCACCCTGTAGTTGGCTCAGTACTTTTCGTTGCAAGAATCGGTACCACTGTTTACGCGCGGCAGCACGTATCCAGCAACGGGCTTCATACCAGGGTGAAAAGGATTTATGGTGACGATATTGTGGGAATTGGTGGCGGTAAAACCAGCCCGCCAGATAATAACCTATGCAACGGCGCACCCGCAGACTAAAGCATGATGTCAATTTTTTGGCGACCGGTGCTTTAATTTCTGGCAACTTACGGTAGAAATCAGGATTACGTGGCAAGGCGGAAAACGCATTCACCCCGCCCTCTTCGAGGGTAATAAAATGCGGGCGGAGGTAGCCTTCCTCAAACGCCAGAAAACGCACCCCTTTGGTCTGCGCCCAAAGTCTGGCAACCTGATGTAGCGGGCGGCAATCGCCAAAACACAAAATAGTGTCGAAGTGGTAATCTTGCCAGGTATCTTTCAACCAGGTGGGGAACTCTTTCGGCGTCTGCCTGAACACCAAATAGTCTCGCTTACGGCAATAAAACTTGTCGCCACCGTTGAATACCACGTTCACCGCTTCGCACCCCTGAGATTCGAGCCACTCAGCGGTATCACTGAAATAAGGTCCCATCGGGCCTTGTAACAGCAGGTACTTCTTCCCAGCAAGAAGTGTTGTCAGTGCACGGCAATCTGTAAGCATAAACACGCCACCATTATTATTTAACAGACTGATTTATAAGTTCATTGTTACTTTAGTTAGCATGAGCAGTTTTCTATAATTACGCATAATCCTGCCCGCCTTTCTTTTACTAAATTGCATTTCGGCACGTGGCTGAGTCGCCAATATGTCTAACGCCCGTTCTGCGGTTATTGCTTCACGCCGAAGAGGGTCAACATACGTCGGGTAAGCGATCAACGCCTGATAGACCAAGTCATCCAGCGTCAATATGCGCTGCCGACGTGGTGCTGGATGTTCGTCCTGTGTCAGCCCCCAACCCGCATAAAAAGGTATGCCGTAGCAAAATACCTGCTTCCCATGCAATAGCGCTTCAAAGCCCGAAAGCGACGTCAAAGTATGCAACTCATCCGCAGCCTGAATGCATTGGATGATGTCGGCATCCTGCGCCTGAGTGTTAGCCCAACGCGCAATATCAGCGGCAGGGATATGCCCTTGCCGGTTGCCAACCAATACGTCCGGGTGCGGCTTATAGATAATGAAAGCGTCCGGGTTACGCTGGCGCACCGTTTTCAGCAGTTCACTATTGGTACGAATACTGATTGTTCCGCTCAAAATGGATGCATCGTCTTCCACCTGGCCGGATACCAGCAGAATGCGTTTACCACTGGCTTGCGGCGGCAGACTGAATGGCGCGCCAATGTTGTATTTACTGATTTTGGCGCTGACCAACCGCTGGCGAAGTTTTGCGGCCCGCACTCGCTGTAGGTCAGTTAACCGGCTGCTATTGAGTAACGACTCAAGATCACTCGGCCGGGTGGCATCGTAGTAAATGCCGCTTTTATCCAGTACCAGCGACAGCGGCGGATGCAAGTCAGACCCCAGCCCCGATGAGCGTATAAACCCATCTTCCATACGCCATACCGGCACGTTTTGCGCCTGAGCCTTTGCTTGCCAGCGCTGTTCGCCTTTATTGCCCCATACCACACAAGCCGTGTTCGATGTTTTACGTTCTCTGAAAGAGACGTTGTTCAGTGTGGTCTTTAAAAACAGTAAAAAAATACTGCGTTTCCAGAGTGTTAATCCCGGTGCCCATAACTGCCCCTGGCGTTGTAGCTGATGATTTTTTTGCATCAACAGGCCGTCTAACACATCAAATAATGTCCCCGGCTGCCCACTACAGGGATCGATATAACGGCTGTATCGCAGATAGGCGGCGCTGAATAAATCCAGCAAACTGGCCAGCCCACGCCGGGCCGATAATCCGCCAGCCTGTGGGTGGCGATCGTCAGTCAATCCCCAACCGGCATACCAAGGCTGACCAAATACCGTGACAGATTTGCCCGCCAGCAACGCTTCAAAACCATATTGCGAAGTCACCACATACACACGGCTGACCTGGCGCAATAACGACTGCGGGCTGACATTTTCTGCCAGCAACTTGATGCGTGGATTTTTTGATATTGCCTTGAAGTAGCCTGCTTTCTTACCCTGTAAAACATCGGGATGAATTTTCAGCCAAACCTCTGCCTGTGGGTTTTCATTCAGCGCGGCATCTAACATAGCCTCAAAGTCCGCCGCACTGGCATTGCCGTACTTAACAGCCATGTCACCAAAAGTCTGGTCCACGACCAATACCGCATCACCTTGCGCAGGCGCGCCGCTGAATGCCGGTGCCAGGTTATATTTCGACAAGTCAGCATCAACAATTAACTGCATTGCCTCTCGGGCGTCGGCATAAAGTGGTTGGTTACCGGCCTGGTCAAGAATCAGCGATTCCAGTGAGCTGGCACCACTGGCGTCGTAATAGATACCCTGAGTATCCACCACCATCGACAACGGCGGGCAACCGGACACACCCAATCCCAGCGACCGGATAAAGCCGTCTTCCAGACGCACAACAGGCAAGCTGGCAGCACGCGCTAACGCGACAGCTTTATCACCGCTCGGACGATGGCCCCACACCGCCACCGCACTTATCCCCGGCGGAATTGATCGCAACGATGACAGCTTGCAGCATGGCTCAGCCAGAAAGTTTTCCAGATGCTCAATGCGATAGATCCCTGCCGAAAAGATGCCTATCATCAGAGTGTTAGCACCACTTTAGCGGCAACTGCCAACTGGTAAAGAATGGTCGAAATCCCCCGCGTTACTTCGATGTTTTTCGATTCAAACTTCGGTAATACCATCAGTTCGTCACCCGGTTGCAGCGTCTTAACGTCTTCAGCATTCAGCGCTTCACCATTCTGTTTAATCAGAATGACTTTGGTGTTACTGGCTTTTTGCGTATAACCGCCAACCTTGGTGATGTAATCATCCGGGCTAAGCCCTTTCTGCCAGCTCACCGCATTCGGGAACATCACTTCGCCATGGATCATGACCAGTGAGGTCTTTTCAGGGATCTTAATCACGTCACCGTCTTCCAAAATCACCTGATCAAGATTGCTTTCATTGAGCACCACTTCGCCTTTGGGTACCACGTTGCGGGCTTTGTTAACGAAGCGGCTGATAAGCTGTGCTTCTTGCATCCGCAGACGGGCCTCTTCTGAGGTGGAAGACTGTGCAGATAAAGAGGCTTCTTCGAGTTTTTGCAGTGATAGGTCAAGCATCTCTTTCTGACGCAGCGCGACCGAGCGGCGATACAGTTGGATCGAGTCCATTTGCGACATGCTATTTGGGCGGATTTTTGTCAGAACCTGACGCATGGTCGCACCATAGGGCAGTACCATGGCATGCTCGCCAGAATGCGCACCTTCGATCCGAACCTGAATGGTTCCTGAGTAGCGATCCGTACTGATAATCAGCTTATCGCCATCTTGTAATGAGCGCCCTGGTGCAGAGCTAAGCGGATAGTATTCACTGCGCTTAATCGTACCTTGCTGGCGAATAATGGTCATATGGGTGGCCCCCGGCTTAGGGCGTGCCCAACTCAGCGCTTCACTCACCGGAATAGTGCTATTGCGGAATTCAAAGTCGTAGCTGTTGAACACTTCGCCTTCCACACTGAAAGTGTGTTGGCGTGGACCGACCACGATAGTATCGCCGTCAGAAAACTGTGATAGCCCCAAGTTGCCGTTGAGGAGAAAATCGTACAAGTTAACCTGTGAGCGCACGCGGTTACCACGTTTGATGCTGATATCCACATAGCTGCCACTCTGGGTATCGACGCCACCGGCTTTACTGAGATAGGAGAGTAACGAGTCAGATGCCACCCCGCCGTACAAACCAGGGTTATTAACATAACCGGTGACAAACACCTTGACCGGTTGAGCCTGCAATAAAGAGGCGTAGACATTCACATTCGACTGATAGACCTGTTTGACTTTGGCCGTCACCACGCTGTTTATCTGGCTATTTGGGATGCCAACCACTTTCAGCGGGCCAACGTTTGGCAAGAAGATATTACCTTTCGGGTCCACACTCAGCGCACCTTCAAAGTTAAATGCTCCCCATAACCGTACCTGGATCTGATCCCCCAAACTCACCACGTAGTTTGGATTGAAACCGATACTGGAACCACTATCCGCCGCAGAGACCGAAGTAAAGAGCTGCGCACCAAACATGCGGCTCATCACCACCGGGATCACCGGTGGGGGGGTATCGTCAAACTGACTGTCGTTATAAGACCGCTGGCTTTGACCAGAAATAATCGACGGCAACGGTGCCGCCCCCGTCATATTGGGATCGGCATTCAGATCAACGGCCTGAGCGGATGTTGCCTGTATGGCAATAATCAGAAGAACAGATTTCAATAATTTCATAGCATGCTCTGAGTTACTGCCTGCGGTATCATTCCGACAAGCTAGAAATAGCGTTAAAACAGCGTCAATCTTTATGATCGTCAATCACCGTCAGCAATAATTTGACGGTGCCAAAAAGTAAGCAACAAACCAGTAACCAACTGATAAGCAGATACAAACTGCTGGGGAACTTTGATTCCTGCGGTAACTGAGGAGAGCTGATCACCGATAACATCTTCAGCTTTCTTGCCGCGTCAACGCGGGTTTTCTCAATTGATGTCAGGGTCAATTTGTAGATATCAGTATCGAACTGCACCTTGGCTTTAATCTCTTCAAAATCCACCGCCATACGGTTTAATTTGAGCCCATCGGGTGCGGTGACTTTGCTTTTTTCATTATCAATCTGGCTGGCGAGTGACTTGAGTGCATTTTGTGCACTGACCACCTGAGGTGCATCTTCACGCAAGAAAGTCAGTAGGTTACGCAATTCCGCTTCCATCTGGATGCGCTGGCTTACCAACGTATTAATCAATGAGGTCGCGGCCAAAGCCTGAGCTTCAGGGTCAAGAATATTATTGCTGTTCTGATAAGTGAGTAGCTCGGTTTTGCTGCTATTTAACCGCGTGCGCGCGTCCTGCATTTCGTTTTCAGCAAACAGCAACTGCTCGCGGGCAATGCGGTGTGAGATCTCATTGATAAATCGTTCGGATTCTTTCAAAACAGCCTGATTGAATTTTTGGGCAAATTCAGGTGAGAACCCCTGTGTACCAATGGTGAGCAAACCGGTTTTATCATCGTAAGAAACAGAGATACGGTTACGGTAATAATTAAGGAATTGCTCACGAGTGGCGCTATCAGACAAATGATAGAAAAAATCCCAACCGCTGTGACCGAAAGCCTGACGAAAATCGAGCTGTTTATCCAAGACCGCCAACATATCAGGAGAATTAATATATTCTTTCAGATATAAGGCATCTTCGGCAGAACTTGGGTTACCAGCGCCCATCAGCAAAGCTACGTTCAGATTACTGCCATTGAGATCGTTGGAATGTTTGATGGCAACTTTAGATTCACTGAGATAGCGTGGCTGGCTAAAAATCAATAAGTAGAGAATCAGCAGCAACATCGGTATCAGAATCATAATCTTACCTAAATGGCGCTGTACCTTGGACAGAGTTAAGTGTGACATGCGCACGCGCTTCAACATATCACCAGGCCAAGCCGACTTTATTTTTTCAATAAACATGGGTTTCATCATTTGTTATTTGCGCGGGCATTTCCCATCACTTCTAATGCAAATATCAGCGGAAAATTCGAGTAATAAAATAACCATTACCCAGCTTAGGTAAATTAAACTCGCCGATAGTAGGTATTATGTTCAATCAACAGATGTAGCAACATACGATTAGCCCAGAGGGATAAGCCCATGTTGGGCTGAAATACAGACGTTTTGCCAGCAAAACTCTAAGTGAAGGGGTAAATCAATAAAAATTGCGGCTACAACACTGTTGATTATTATATTTTTACACTTAAAGGATTTTAATAAATATTACAACCCTTTAACTTACTTAAGTCATTGAAAATAAACATTCACAAAAATAGAGCATCAAATAAAATATATATGAACTTTCAATAGAGAATATAAGACCAACACGAACAGCAGCAGTATAGAAAGAATAGACAACCAACACCAATTGGTTAAATGTTACAGAATGTAACCATACGCAGCCAAATAAATCTGGCATAGTAAATTGATTTATAAGAATTTTCTCAAAAACAAACTAAAATACCCTTACAACTCATAGCAGTAAATAACGACAACTTAAATTAAATGGCTAATCAATGAAGCTGACTGTATGAATATTCCTACAATATTTATTTTAACTATGTGATGCGAATTGGCTATATTTACAAAATAGGTTTTTCTAATAGCCCACAATTAATTGCATAAATATCATTTACCAATAGATAACATCAGCAGGCAATTTGGCTGGAGGGAAAGGACAACAACAGAGTTCTAATGTACTTAAATATGATTAGTTATAAATCAAAATCTCTGGCGCCAAAAATCCGCTCAGTTTTATAACGTATAAACCCAATAGATTTCAAAATGCAGGAAGGCGGCAAGCGAAAGACAAATTGGTTGTAAACCATTTTGAACAACGCTTGCGCTGGCCCGTAGAGTGAGCCTCTGATGAAGTTCATAATCCCGATGAGCGCACGACGGTAAGTGATTCGGGTGGTTGAACGCGGCCAACACACCTGCAACTTGAAAGATGACGGGTATAGATTCAAGACTATAAAAGTTGAAGCATTGAACGGGAGGCGCAAATATCCTATCAAGCCCAACTGACAGTGTGTTCAGATGGGCTTGATAGGCTAGGGTAACCAGCAGTCGGTTTACTCAAAAACCCCTGTCGACAAATATCGGTCACCACGGTCACAGATAATCGCCACGATCACCGCACCGGGATTCTCAGCAGCCACCCGCAGTGCGCCAGCAACCGCACCACCAGAACTGACACCACAAAAAATCCCCTCTTCCGTGGCCAGTCTTCGTGTCGTTACCTCGGCTTCACGCTGCGTGATATCCAGTACCTGATCAACCAACTCAGGGCGGAAAATCCCCGGCATGTATTCCGGTGACCAACGGCGAATACCAGGAATACTGCTGCCCTCCGCCGGTTGCAGGCCGATAATGGTAACTTGTGGGTTTTGGCTTTTCAGATATTGGCTAACGCCGGTAATCGTCCCTGTCGTTCCCATGCTGGACACAAAATGGCTCACTTTCCCCGCAGTTTGTTGCCAGATTTCCGGCCCGGTACCGGTGAAATGTGCATAGGGGTTGTCAATATTATTAAACTGATCCAACACTTTGCCCAACCCCTGAGCCTGCATCCTCAGCGCTTCATCGCGCGCGCCTTCCATTCCTTGCTCGCGGCTAACCAAAATTAGCTCCGCACCGTAGGCACGCATTGCAGCCTGCCGCTCTTGGCTCATGTTTTCTGGCATCAGCAACTTTAGCTTATAGCCCTTCATGGCCGCGATCATCGCCAGCGCAATACCGGTATTACCGCTGGTTGCCTCGATCAACACATTACCCGGTGCTATTTCACCACGTAATTCGGCCTGTTGGATCATTGCCAGTGCCGCGCGGTCTTTGACCGAGCCTGCCGGATTATTGCCTTCCAGTTTGACCCAAATCTGCGCATCCAGCCCTTGGCTTAAACGTTGCAGTTTGACTAGTGGGGTGTTGCCAATGCAGTGTTCGAGGGTTGTCACTGTAAATACCTATTCAATACCCTTTCTCCTTGAAGCGGCAGCTATGTTCACTGCTCTCACGAACCCGAATCACTTACTTATGTAAGCTCATCGAGATTATGAGCCTTATTGAGGCTCACCCTACGGGCCAGCACAAGCGCTGTTCAAAATGGTTTACAACCAATTTATCGCTCGTTAGCTGCCTTGCTGCCACTCCAATGACGTTGGGTATAATTCTATGTTTACCAAAAGAAGAAAAACTTATCAGGCGCTTTGCGCTAACGCAATGGGTTGTAATAATTGGTCGCCAGAATATAAGCGTGCATTTAACCCGCCCACATAATAACGATTACCGCGCACCGGGGCGTCAATTTCGCCTTCCGGCAGTACCACACTGATAGGATCTTGATGCCAACCAATAGGTTGCACCGTCAATTGCCAGAAATGCCCACGCGGGCTGACTTCAAGCACCTGAACCGGTAGCGGGCAACGAGCACTGGCGTGTGTATTGACTTCCATCTCCCACGGTCGCAGGAATAAATCAACACTGCCCTGATGCATCGGTGCCAAATCCAGCGGCCAGTGGTGCGCGCCAATATAGAGTTGTGAGCCTCGAATCTCCCCACTCAAGCGATTAACTTCACCCAGAAACTCCAACACAAAGCGGGTCGCAGGGTAGCGCCACACTTCATCTGGCGTCCCGACCTGCTCAATATTACCCTGGCTCATCACTACCACCCGATCAGCAACTTCCATTGCTTCTTCCTGATCGTGGGTAACGAATACGCTGGTAAATTTCAGTTCTTCGTGTAGCTGGCGTAACCAGCGACGTAACTCTTTACGCACCTGTGCATCCAGCGCACCGAATGGCTCATCCAGTAACAGGATTTGGGGTTCGACGGCCAACGCACGCGCCAAGGCCACACGCTGTTTCTGCCCACCAGAAAGTTGTGATGGATAACGGCTGGCAAGGTGCCCTAACTGCACCATTTCTAACAGTTGTTCTACTTTCTGCTTGATGGCTGCCGCATTCGGCCGCTCGCGGCGCGGTAACACTGTCAAACCGAATGCAATGTTATCGAACACCGTCATATGGCGGAACAGGGCGTAATGCTGGAAAACAAACCCGACACGTCGATCACGGGCATGCAGGCGGCTAACGTCAGTGCCATGGAAACTTAAACGCCCGGCGTTCTGGTTCTCCAGCCCGGCGATAATGCGCAGCAGGGTCGTTTTCCCCGAACCGGAAGGACCAAGCAAGGCCACCATCTGACCAGAAGGAATATCAAGCCGGATGTCATTCAGTACCTTGGTACGACCAAAATACTTGCTGATATTATCAATCTCAATGCTCATGCTTTTGCTCCTGTTCGAGACGAACAACCTGACGCGCTAAGCGCCATTGCAGGCCACTTTTCAGAAAAAGGGTCAATATTGCCATCAGGGTCAGTAACGCGGCGGCGGTAAATGCCCCTGCGGTGTTGTAATCCTGATGCAACAACTCAACTTGCAGTGGCAAGGTGTAGGTTTCGCCACGAATAGAACCGGATACCACCGAGACGGCCCCGAACTCGCCAATAGCGCGGGCGTTGGTCAACACCACGCCATACAACAACGCCCAGCGAATGTTCGGTAACGTCACCCGACGGAACATCTGCCAGCCAGATGCCCCAAGTAATACTGCGGCTTCATCTTCCTGGCTGCCCTGACTCATCATTACCGGCACCAGTTCACGCACCACAAATGGGCAGGTGACGAAAATGGTGACCAGCACCATACCGGGCCAGGAGAACATCAATTGAATATCGTGAGAATCTAACCAGCCGCCCACCACACCATTTGAACCGTAAAACAGCAGGTACATCAGGCCGGCAACTACCGGTGAGACCGCAAACGGGATATCAATTAGGGTCATCAATAACTGACGGCCGGGAAATACAAACCGCGTCACCAACCATGCCAGTACCACACCAAACACCAAATTCACCGGCACCGTAATCAGTGCCACCAGCACAGTCAGCCAAATGGCATGCAACATGTCCGGGTCTAATAAATTTTGCCCAACCACCGCAATTCCTTTGGAAAAAGCGGTGATAAAGATCCACGCCATCGGGATCACTAACAGTAAAAATGAGAACACCGCGCCAATGGCGATCAGGGTCCATTTGCCCCAATTGATGGGTGGGCGGGCCACGCCGTTAAATTCCGTGATATCAGCCATCAGTGCCCGCCTATCCGCCGACCAAAGCGGCTTTGTAACGTGTTAATACCAAACAGCAATACCAGTGAAACAGCCAGAATAACGGAAGCAATGGCACTGGCAGCCGGGTAATCAAATTCTTGTAGCCGGATGAAGATCATCAGCGAGGTGACTTCTGTCTTCCAGGCAATGTTACCGGCGATAAAGATAACTGCGCCAAACTCCCCCAGACTGCGGGTAAAGGATAAAGCAGTGCCTGCCAGTAACGCCGGAGCCAGTTCTGGCATCACCACCAGCCGGAAGCTCTGCCAACGGCTGGCACCGAGAGTTTCTGCGGCTTCTTCATATTCGGGACCCAATTCTTCCAACACCGGTTGTACGGTGCGCACCACAAACGGCAAACTGGTGAATGCCATCGCTACGGCAATCCCCAACCAGGTAAAGGAAACTTTAATTCCTAGTTCGTTTAACCAGGCACCGTACCAGCCCGTAGTAGAAAACAGCGTTGCCAGTGTCAAACCCGCCACTGCCGTGGGTAAGGCGAACGGTAAATCCATCAAACCATCCAGCAAACTGCGGCCAGGGAACTGATAGCGGGTCAAGATCCATGCCATCAACATGCCAAAAACCGCATTAAATATGCTGGCAACGCCTGCGGCCAGTAAGGTCACCTTATAAGCAGCGACCACTTGGGGGTTAGTAATCACCTCCCAGTACTGGGCCCAACTCATCTGTGCAACCTGCATGACTAACGCGCTGAGCGGTAATAATAAGATCAGGCAGGTGTAAAGCAGGCTGCTCCCAAGACTGAGGGTAAATCCGGGCAGAACCCGTTTACTGGATGCCGACAACATTACTGATGCCCTTGCGCTAACAATTTATCCAGCACACCGCCAGTCACAAAATGGGTGCTCATCACCTGCGGCCAGCTACCGAATTGATCTTCAACACGGAATAGTTTGGTTTGTGGGAATTGGGACTTAGCTGCTTCCATTGCCGCTTTGTCGTAAACCCGATAATTGAAGCTGGTGATCACTTGCTGCGCTGGCGGGCTGTAGAGATAGTTGAGATAAGCTTTAGCCGCTTTCTCAGTGCCATTTTTCTCGACATTCTTATCCACCCAGGCCACTGGGAATTCAGCCAGAATATCTACCGGCGGGACAATTACTTCGTATTTATCACTGCCATACTCTTTGCGGATATTGTTAACTTCCGATTCAAAACTGATCAGCACATCACCCAACCCGCGTTCGACAAAGGTGGTGGTAGCACCACGGCCACCGGTATCAAACACCACCACATTGGTCAGAAAACGCTTCATCCAGTCGCGGGTTTTGGCCTCATCCTTGCCATTCGCTTGTTGGGTAGCGCCCCAGGCTGCCAGATAG
Organism: Yersinia sp. FDAARGOS_228; assembly: GCF_002073315.2. Classification (NCBI taxonomy): domain Bacteria; kingdom Pseudomonadati; phylum Pseudomonadota; class Gammaproteobacteria; order Enterobacterales; family Yersiniaceae; genus Yersinia; species Yersinia sp. FDAARGOS_228. The sequence continues at coordinate 2,140,698 of NZ_CP020409.2, read as the reverse complement.
GTATAACGGCCATTGCCAGAAGTTTTTGGATTCGGGAACACCAGTTTGACGTCTTCACGCACCAAATCATCCCAGTTGTGGATATTCTTTGGATTGCCCTTACGAACCAGGAACGCCATGGTGGAATAGAACGGTGAGCTGTTATTAGGTAAACGCGCCTGCCAGTCTGCCGGGATCAGATTGCCGCGGTCATGTAGGATCTGCACATCGGTGACCTGGTTATAGGTCACTACATCTGCTTTCAAGCCCTGTAAGATAGCCAGAGCCTGTTTAGACGACCCGGCATGAGATTGTTTGATGGTCAGCTTGTCGCCGGGATTCTGCTGCTCCCACTGTTGCTGGAAGCCTGGATTGAGTGCCGCGAATAACTCGCGGGAAACATCATAAGAGCTGTTAAGTAACTCAGTGGCAGAGGCAGTTGCACTGCCGAAAATTAACGCGCTTAATAAGGCAACACGGTGCCATCCTTTATGCGTAGCGCTCTTCACTGAAGTCTGTTTCATGCCGCACCTTATTCACTGAGTTCATCCGACAGGCATGTCATTAAATGTGAGCAGTGCCTGTAATATGTTCAGTGTATTTATAACTAGGTGCATACCTATAATGCTTTTATATACCGTTTAGTGATGTTCAAGTATCAAATGCTCTAAGCCAGCAACCGCGCTGGTCGCCAGCCACTCCCTTTTGCCCATTGAAAACCCGGCCAACCTGCACCGGGTGATAGAAAAGACTTATGGGTAAATATTGTCGGTTGCGAAACCCCTGACGCCCAGCCTTACGTACTTACAGTGATAATAATTGAGTCAGCGACGGGGCGAAGTAATAACTGCCGGTCACCGGCTTACTGAAACCTAATAACAGATCATGCTTATCGTCTATTGAGCCAAACATACTTAATAATTGCTGTTCGATATTATGTAAGCGCGCGCAATAAGCAATAAAGTACAACCCGTGTTTGCCACTGGCGGTACCGTAAGGCAAGCTTTGACGCAAAATTTTCAGCCCTTTGCCATTTTCTTTTAAATCGACGCGGCTGACATGGGAAGTTTCCGGGCGCTGATCCGACGGCAACTCCTCGCTGCCATGTTTGGTACGCCCGATAATTTGCTCTTGCTTGTGTTCAGGAATGCGCTGCCATTTTTTCAGGTCGTGCTCATAACGCTGTACCAGCACATAGCTACCACCGGCATCTTCCTCACCGTCCGCAATCACCGCCACTTCCGGGCGGCTATCCCCTTGCGGGTTTTCGGTGCCATCAATAAAACCAGTAAGATCACGTTCTTCTACCCAGCGGAAGCCATGTGTCTCTTCTTCAACGGTAATCGCATCACCAAAAGCGGCCACCGCAGCCTGCGCTAAAGTAAAATTGATATCCTGACGCAATGACTGAATATGAATCAACAAATCGCGTTGTGTTGCGGGGGCGACGATTGGCGCTTTGCCTAATGGCACAAAGGGTTTTAACTCATTAGCCCCTTTACCGCCGGATAGGTCATGCCAAATATCAGAACCAAAAGCAATGACAGCGCCTAAATGTTCGTTAGGAAATTCTTGCTGTAATTCCTGCAATGATTGACAGAATTGCTTGCATCCCTGACGAATAGCATCTAGCTCGCCCTGTACTTTTGCTTCCATAAAGATGGCAAAACGACAATGTTCCAGCAGAATGCCACTCTGAACTTGAGTCATGTTTGGTTCCTCACAAAATATCGGTGTTGATTATGGCGAATATAATAGCGGAACCGATTAGGATTACCTTGCGACAACGCAAAATAAATTTAGGCAGAGGAAGTGATACCACAGGTGGGAATATTATTAGCTAATTCACAAAAGAGAACCAAAGCAATGATAAACAATACCGCCCTACATTATTGGCGTTACAGCAAGACAGCAAACGAAGGATAAAACTGCCAGAAGCCGATTTGAACGTGGCTTGCAGCGGCCTCACCTTAGCAGGCCCAGGCGATGGGCCGAGTAATGCGTGCCGCTAACACTGCTGTAACGCCAGGGAAGAAGAGGCGGTTACTCGCCTTTAGCTCGCCAGATAATCTTGCTCACTTTCCAACTTTGCAATGTATCATCGGATGGCATTAAACCTTCAGGACCATGCCAGTCGCCATCAAACAAATAGCTGACGTGCTTGCTGTCCGGTGCCGCACACTCTATTTGTGCGCTATCATCACCACTGCCTTTACGGCAAACACCAAAGGCTTTTTTATATAGCTCGCTAAATGGTGTGCCAACCGTCACCCCCCACTGGCTGGGAATAGCCTTATCCATAACATCAATGCGCTCTACCGTGCCTTTCTGCTGCCCAGAGATAACCAGCTTGATTTGGCCCTCTTTCATCGCCTGATAGAAGGAAATCAATTTACCGTCTTTGGTCGCCATACCACTACGCAACCGATAATCGCCTTTTAGCCCTTCTTTGATGTCACTCTCAGTCAACGCAGTAGTGGCGGTAACGCCGCCGACACCCTGATCAGTCACCTGCATACTGCTGCTGCCAAACCAATTGAGTGGCGACAGACTAGACCAGGAAAAACCTGACATGGTTGAGCACCCGGCTAACAACAAAGGGGCACCCAGTAATAACAATCTCACCCCAGACAACCGTGGGCGAATATTCATCTAAAGCTCCTTATAAAACCACCGCATCCGGTAAGCTGTTCTGCATTGTACAAGGTACAGAGGGCATCTACATGCGCAGTTTAAAAATGATAACCAGTGGTTTGAGTCCACACAGTTAAAAAAGTGCCCTAACGCTACCGGCTTTAATTGTTATAACCAGTAAATAGGTCTATACCCTAAATAATTCGAGTTGCAGGAAAGCGGCAAGCGAGAGAGTCCCGATGAGCTTACTGTCGTAAGTGATTCGAGTTATTGAGTGTAGCCAACGCACATGCAGCTTGAAGTATGACGGGTCTAATCGAATAGACTTGCGGCCACGGTATTGCAATACTTCAGCACGCCTTAACGCAAATTTGGTCTACTATTGGGTACCACAGAGGCTTGTGCAGTTTTTGTTTTCAAACGTAATGATTCATTCATTGAAGGAGCAATAAAATGAAGAAATTAACCTTAGCGGCAACCTTAATTATGTTATGCGGCACGCCGTTATTGGCGCAAAGTGCGACCAATACCGCGCAAGGGGGCTTCGACGGCCCGGCAGCAACACAGACACAGCCAGCAACTCAGGGTGGGTTCTCTGGCCCAAGTGTAACCAATACCACGGTAGACAAAGTCAAAACGATGCGTGATGACACTCGTGTCACTCTGCAAGGGAATATCGTTGAGCGTTTAGGTCACGATACATATACTTTCCGCGACAGCACCGGTACCATCACCGTTGATATTGATAACAAACGCTGGAACGGCCAAACCATCACGCCACAAGATAAAATACAAATCGAAGGAAAAGTTGATAAAGACTGGAATTCGGTAGAAGTTGATGTGAAAAGTATTACCAAGATTAAATAATTAATCTTTACCCTATCCTCTGCTGCTTTATCAGCTTTTGGGGATAGGGTTATTGTCATATTAAGGTTAAGACCAACCTTAATACTCCTGATCGACAATCAGCCGTTTGCCCAGCATGATGCTGTCTTGGGTTTCATAATCAAGTTTTTCATACATGCCGATCACTGCATCATTGTCTTCGCGCACCATAATGTTGAGCTTTGGGCAGCCACGGGCGATGAGTTTCTTTTCCAAACGGCTGATCAGCGCATTGGCAAAGCCAATTTAAACTCTGGGGCTAACTGGGGTTAATACTATATTTTCAATAAAAATCAAAATATTATACAAACAAAGAATTGCAGAACACGAGGTTGAATTGCAGTATTGTGCGTTATAAGTGTGGCAAGATTGTGGCGTAGTAACATCAAGATTTAGTGTAAGATTTTTCCTGTTCCTCTACCGCGATGTCTTTTAATCACTCTGCAAATATTGCACTCATCTGAAACCCGATGCGATCCAATGCAAGAAGCATGGTCGCAAGATGGAGTGCTTATGCAAGACTTAATGACCGCCGAACAACTTTCTAAAATCATCCATAAAACCGTGGCCAGTATCCGCAGCGATGCCACACGCAATCCTATTTCATTACCACCTATCTGCCGATTACCCAATACTAAGCGCTTATTGTGGCGCTTGGAAGATGTAGAACAATGGTTGGCTTGCCATGTGTGTACTCCACAGCAACCTCCCCTACCCAGCTCAATAAATCTTGTTGTTCCTGCCAAGCGTGGCCGCCCAACAAAAGCGGAGCAAATCGCCCGCAACAAAAAAAGATCGGTACTGCCGATAGCTCTTAAAACCGGACGATAATCTGGTGAGTGATATTGACGTTAAGCCTTCCCTTCTCACTCGCGTTAGAACGCTGCAAGCCAGCTCGCCAAAGAGAAATAAGGAAAAGACTAACGATAGGCAGTTAATGCCCCCTCATCTCCCAGAAATTGGTGAGCTTTATCGTACCATGCCAAATCATATAGCTCGCTCAAGCCTTTTTGCACCTATAGGAACCAAGCCGAAGCAAATATATAACGATGTAACTCTCGTCAGCCGTCAAGATGCTGTAATTAAGTTCTCAGGTGAACAACTTGATGAATCTCAGGCTGATGTTTGGATGCAGGTAATGTTTGAAGCATCAAAATTCCCTTTGGGCCACCCTGTAGAAATTAATCGCTCAAAGTTCCTTCAAGCTATCGGTCGCACGACAACCGGAACAAACTACGAGTGGTTGCACAGAAGTATGGAGAAATTGGTTTTAGCCATATTATCCATTCAGTTCAAGTGTAATAGGAGCCAAAGGATACTAACTATCGGGAAAAACTCGGAGTTACATTTGATTAACTCCTTTGATTATGATGATAAATCTCAAAAACATATACTTCGTATAGACCCTCGTTGGAGCCTTATGTATAGAAATAATGAATACTCCCTTATTAATTGGAGTAAACGGCTAAAAATTGGTCATAAACAAGATATGGCCAAATCACTACAACGGCTGATTTCCACATCTAGTGATGAGATTCAATACTATTCTCTTGAATGGCTTAAAGAGAAGTTTGTTTACACTGGTCGCCTCAGAGATTTCAAACCAGCCATTGTTAAGGCCATGAAAGAACTAACTCGCCTTAAAATCATAACGGAAGCCCGGATCGAGAAAAGTAAAAAAGGCAATATTCAGACAGTGTGGCGCAGGCTAAAAAATTCGTAATTATGGCTCGCTGTTGCGTCGCGGTTTTATCGCTGTTGCGTCGCGCTTTGTCGCTGTTGCATCGCGCTTTATCGCTGCTGCGTCGCGCCGAATTCTCCGCAGCCCGCATGTAGCCTGCTTTCCAGAGCAGCGAAATTCCCTCTACCTTATTTCTACCAATAACTACCCTGACTTAGAGAAAAATCAGAGATAACAAACGCAGGTTTGAGAGTGAGAGTGGCGACTAAAATCCCGTTTCAAGACGTTTTACGCCAGAGAAAGGCGCTATGATGAAGCTAACGCGAATACCCACAGTAGGTTGATCAAGATGAAACAGACGATATCAGTAAAGATCGCCCCAGAATTGAAAGACAGACTGGCGCAGCTTGCTCTCACGAAAGACCGCTCAATACACTGGTTGTTGATGCAGGCTATTACGCGCTATGTAGAACAAGAGGAAAGGCGGGAATCGATCAAGGCTGCATCACTAGATGCCTGGATAAACTTTCAAATGACAGGGGTTGGAGTTCCATCAAAGGATGTTTGTGATTGGTTGTCCGATTTAGCACAAGGAAAATATCGAAACCCACCGCTCTGAGATGATAAATAAAGGAGTCCTCTCTAGTTTAGTTATCAACATACTTCGGCGGAAGAAACCAAATTTCGAGAGGACAGGCAGGTATTAACCCACTAACAATTATAGTGCTGAGTTTTTGCAAAGCAATTCCTGTAGCACAGAATGCAGTCCAATTTTAAAAGTGAAAATCAAAGGCACATTATTAAGGATTTTATTTTGCTATCATAATGCTAAATTTTAGCGGCTAAAATTTAAGTTTTGCTGGCAAAATGAATCAATATTAAAAGATGAGCTATATTTATCATCTTTTCTACTCTCTAATTCTAATTTATCAATTTCGCTCGTTATAGTGGGTAAAAGGTCTAACTCAATAAGTTCTGGAGTTAATAATTCACTGTTTAAAATATTACGAACATTCTTGAAATAAAGATCGCAGATATAAATGCCTACACCTTCAAGTTGAGTTTTTCTGTCTGTTATTAAGTGAAATCTATAAGCCGCTACAGCTCTGGCTAAATCTGCAATGGTCAATGTCTCTGTATAACCCAAATTTGCCGATATGGTTATTGCCGTTGAAAACTCTTTTAGTGGTGATGACGCCGATATCATTGGATGCGTTCGCATACAGGCCACCAATTGGCTGGTATGCCCCCACAGAGCCGCCCACAGCCCTCCTGGGCCATATTGATACACTATCTCTATGTCATCAAAGAACATTTTGAGATCAGCTAAGGTCTTCTTTGTTATGGATTGATCGCCTTTAGCTATCGGATACCACTTCTTCGATGTTGTTGTTTCCGGAATCTCTTTCCCATCGATTCTCATACTCTCGGTACGCAGATCAAACCATTTGGCGAATTGATTTGGATTGGTTGTATTAGTTCTTCGCATTAACTCTTGCATCAGAAAAGTAGTACGAACCTTATCCCTTTCGATTAACTCTTTTTTCGAAAACATATAGTGAGTTCACTCATAAGGTGTAGGAATTTTAAATAATACTACCATGCAAACTAACCAAGTCCAGATAATAATAAATCATCCAATTTTAATTGAGCCAAGTTTATGAAAAGTAATTTCGATATATTGATTGAAACGCATGGAGCAGTGATAACACTGGAGCAACTCGCGGCCATTTTAAGTAGAAAACCAGAAGGTCTAAGAATGGCGTTATTGCAACCCAAAGAGCCTTGGGCCAAGAAGTTAAATGACAAGAAATTTTATGTCGGTAGAAGAATGTATTTCCCAACAGAAACAGTTTCAGAGGTAATTTCAGGCGACTTTCTATCACCATGAAAAGTTAAATTACGATATATCGTTTGCTCATATTTATATCTTATTTAATTTTCTTGGATATATCCTGGATTAATCTTGATTTCATCTTGGTTCTATCTCGGTTTTATCTTGCTCGAATCTTGGTTTTATCTTGATTGAGAAATATGTCTTGAAAACAAACTGGCAGATACGAGGGCAAGATAGGTGAAGTTAGCTAACCAGCAAGCTGGTTATCAATCTTCACTCTCCCTTATTCGCACCTTCGGCGCTCAACGGGGATCTTGCTCTGCGAGGCAAAAGTATTGGGCCTGTTATCTCCCGACACATGCCCTCATCACAGCGGAGAAAAATATGCATTGCACTAAGTTAGCGATAGCAACCAAGTTCACATTAGTCATCTTCATGGCGTCAACTGCCGTTTTCCCTGTTTCAGAAATTCAAGCGGCAGGGGCGGGTATCCCAGTGATGGATGTCACCAACCTCTCGCAAAACATCATGACCGCGATGGAAAGCGTGGCTCAAACGCTAAAACAAATTGAGCAATATAAAACCCAATTACAGCAGTACGAAAACATGCTGCAAAACACCGCAGCACCTGCGGCATATATCTGGGATCAGGCCAACAGCACCATCAACCAGTTGATGGGCGCAATTGATACTCTGAGTTACTACAAACAGCAGGTCGGCAACATTGATGCTTACTTGGCTAAATACCAGAACATCAATTTTTACCGAACATCCCCCTGCTTCAGCAGCAATAGCTGCACACCCGAACAGATGCAAATCATGCTGAATTCGCAAACCTATGGCTCAGAAGCACAAAAGAGGGCCAATGATGCAGTGCTTCGTGGTGTAGATCAGCAGCAAACCGCCTTACAAAATGATGCACGCCAATTAGTCCACTTACAGCAACAAGCTCAGGGCGCGACTGGACAGATGGCTGCAATCCAGTACGCCAATCAGTTAGCCAGTGCCCAAACTAATCAATTACTGCAAATCAGGGGGCTGTTAGTCGCCCAACAAAATGCTGATGCCACCCGTTCCGCAGTTATTACAGATAGGGAAGCCCAGCAAGCAGCTGCTTCCCTTCATCTACGCAGAGGCTCATTTAAGAAAAGCCCCCCTGGAAGCTGGTGAGGACAACACGATGATCATAAAAATCGGTTTTGCCGTTGCGGTATTAGTCCTTAGCGGATGCGATAACTCAAAAAACAATCAGTCATGCAGTGATGTGCGCCACATGGAGGACTCCCCCCAACGTCGGGAGCTAGCTTCCAAATGTCTTCGTAAGGGCGAATTCAAGAAAAGCCCTTCCCAAAGTTGGTAATGGAGCAAATAAAATGAAAGTGAAAATATGTTCTAAATGGATGTTAGCGTTAGCCAGTTTCCTCATGTGGTATTCCGTTAACGCCACAGCAGCAATTGATAACTCAGGGATAATGAATACGGTATTAGACCGCTTTCAGAGCGCCGCCAGTGGTTGGGGGGCTGTCATGGTTCAATACGCTTCATGGTTATTCTGGGGAATGGCTTTATTAAGCATGGTTTGGACTTTTGGCATGATGGCATTAAGAAAAGCAGATATTCAGGAGTTCTTCGCAGAAGCATTACGTTTTCTGTCCGCCACTGGCTTCTTTTTCTGGATATTGGTTAATGCCCCTTCGATAGCAATGTCGATCATTAAATCGACTCAAATGATCGGAGCTGAAGCCGCTGGCTTAGGTAGCCAACTACAGCCCTACGATATTGTTGATATGGGGTTTGATATTCTCTTTCGTGCGTTTGATCAGTCAACTTTTTGGGCACCAGTCGATGCAACCTGCGCCATTCTTTTCTCGCTAGCGACATTACTGATTTTAACGCTAATAGGTGTACAAATGCTGCTACTGCTCGTGACCAGTTGGATACTTGCATACGCCGGTATTTTTCTGCTGGGTTTCGGTGGTAGTCGGTGGACATCAGATATCGCCATTAACTACTACAAAACAGTCGTGGGAGTCGGGATACAGCTAATGATGATGATTTTACTGGTTGGTATTGGCAAAACATTTCTGGATGAATATTACGTCAAGTTGAGTGATACCATCAGTTTAAAAGAAATGGCCGTAATGCTGGTTGTCACGGTCATTTTATATGCGCTCATCAACAAAATCCCAACGCTACTGGCTGGGATAGTCGGCGCAGGTGCGATACAAAGTGGTATCGGCACTTTTGGGGCCGGGGCTGTAATGGGAGCCGCAAGCATGGCCGCTGCCGCAGTTTCTACAGCTGCATCAGGTGCAATGTCGGCGGCTACCAGTGCCGCAGGTGGCACATCAGCGCTTCAGGCAGCATTTGAATCAGCGCAACAAAGCATGGACGCTGGCAGTAGCCCTAGTGGTGAAGGACATAGCTCTTCAGGTGGCAGCTTTTCAGAAGCAATGGGAAGAACGGGCAGTTTTGCTAAGTCGATGGGATCAAGCCTTGCCGATGCTGCCCGTGATGTTGCTCAAGAAAAAGCTGGAGCTATAAAAGACTCTATTCAGGAAAGAGTCTCTGAAACCACTGGTGGAAAAATGGCTTACTCGATCCGTGAAAGTAGCGGAATGAATAATGGAAATGATAGCAGTCAATTTGATAGTGATGGTCTAGGGGCTGGAAACAATGCGGGAAGTTGCGCTTCTGCACCAGAAACCGACGAAGAAATGATCGATAACTTTGTTAATAAAACGCCAAGGGATGATAGCTAATGAACAACTCACAACCAATCAAGCAGGTTGAAAATTTCATACCCTTTTTAAATGAGTTAATAACAATTATCGCTACACCAGCTGAAAACACTCAGCCAAAAAGCCAAGCCATAGCTTTTGCAGACCTACTGGTTGATATCAGTGTTATGTTGCACTGCCACCTTATCGGTGGCCCTGTGATATCAGCACTACAAATTGACGAGCTAAAAGCTGATGCCAGGAAAATTATAAGATAGTCGAGTAAAAAGATTATTCAGCAAATCCAGCGTAGCAATCAGACGCTGGTTTTTTTATTTCGTAATACCCACCGCTCATGGTTATCCTGGACGTTAAACCAAAACTCGGGATTAGTATCGAAGAATGCTGCTAGCAGAGATATTTCCTTAGCATTTATCTGTATTAGTTCAAACTCGACCTGACAGTTTTCTCGGAAAGAACACAATCAAGTCTGACAGTCGGTTGCGAGCGAGGAAGGGATGTTCGTTTTCGGGTAACATAATCCATATGCAAGAGGATCTCTAAAAGAGAATGGGGCGTCTAAGCGGGATACTTACAACGATTCTTGCCGTATTCACAGCAAGCACTCTGTTTGGCGTATTTTTATTCAAATAGCAAACACCAATAAAGGGAATTTTCATGAACAATATTCCATCTATGCCGCAGTTAGGGATTTATGTCTCAAAAATCGATCCCACCCTTCGCATCACTGTAACCGACGTTGATATTGTTGATGGCGATGATGACTCTCCTGATGATGAATTGTTTTATTTAGTCCGCTGGATCGAGGGGGAAGATGAAAGTGATATGTCTGCGATGGAATTTGAGCTAGATCCAGTCGAGTGGCAGGCTTTCGTTGAGTCTGAGCAATTAGTGTTTGAGCGCGATCCGTACATGGATTCAGTCCCCGAAAATTCAAACCTTGCGAAAATTCGGGATTTACTCATGAAGACTAAACAGAATGACCGTTCGTAAGCACCCATCAGGAAAGAGGCTTAGCGAGTGTTATCTATTTGGAGCAAACGACAAACGAATTCGCAAGCAATTTGCCACCAAAGGTGAAGCACTTTCACATGAATGCTGTTTAATAAATAACGCGTCTGACCTGCTCCCCGTTGATCAACTCAGACTGTTGTTAGCAACGTCCGCTTCAGGTACCGAGCGGACTGGGACTGAGGGTCCGCTTTGAGCGAACAGCAGACGTCAGTGACCGTAATGGCCCCTGCGGCAGGGCAGGATCCGATCTTATTACGTATCACCTCGATTCAGGCCAGCAGCCACTGCCAAAAGTAAGGCTGCAGTCGCTAACCCACAGGCCAGCCAGAGTGTATCTGTCAGGGCCAACATATCTACGATCTGACCCCCGATCCATGATCCCAGCGCAATCCCTGTATTGAATACCCCGACATAAAGCGCTGCAGCGATCTCCACGGCACGGGGTGCGGCTTTCATCATCCAGGTCATCAGTCCGACCGAAAGCCCACCGTAAGCCAGCCCCCAGAAGATGAGGACACCACCACCACCTGTGACCGATTGCCCGGTGGTAATGAACAGTAACGGCGTTAACACAAGACCTGTCGCAATCACAATCAGAGTGAATGTCGTATAGCGTGCTGCAGTGATGCCCGCCAGAAAGTTACCAGTGATACCGGCGACACCGTAGGCAAACAAGATGGCACCTATCCACTGCGCATCAAATCCCGACACTGAGATCAGTAGCGGGCGCACAAAGGTAAACGCTACGAAATGACTTGTTACGAGCAGCAACGTCAGGAATAAGCCCGCTTGTATTTTGCGGTTGCCAAGTTGGGCAGTGAACTGGCTAATGTTAGCCGAACCCGTAACGGGCAACGCCGGAATGACCGCAAGGTGGAATACCAGCACCAATGCGCTGAAAATTGCCATGATTCCAAATGCCCAGCGCCAGCCGATGACATCGCCAATAAACGCCCCCAGGGGCACACCCAATACCGATGCAGCAGCAACACCACCGAAGATAATGGAGGTTGCCAGGCCAATAGCATTCTCCGGAACCAGACGTGAGGCAAGACCGCCCGCGATTGCCCATATTCCCCCCATGCAGAAGCCAACCAGAATCCGGGCTGCGAGCATTAAGATCAGATTTGGTGCCAGCGCGGAGGCAAGATTTGCTATAACCAGCAACGCCAGCAGGCCACACAGTATCCATCGGCGATCTATTCCACCCGATGCAATGACGACGAATGGCGCGAATAAAGCTGCCAGCAATGCTGGCAGGGAAATCATCAGACCTGCGCTTCCGGTGGTAATGTAGAGTGTTCCGGCTATGGATGTCAGCAAGCCCACCGGGAGCATTTCTGTTGTGACAACAGAGAAAGTCGCCAGACCGACAGCAATAACTGCTGTCCAAGAGTTGCGAACAGATTTCATGGTAGAAAATGTATTCATCATTCAGATCCTGGAGAACGCACCGAGCTCAGGCGCGATTATCCTGCTTGTGCAGGGTTAAATGACTTAAAAGTGCCATGAGCAGTACCAGGATTCCGGCACATAAGGCGACGTAGAATCCAACCCGTGATCCACTGCTATCAACAACCTGACCGGCGATTGCGGCGCCCAGCGCAACGCCCACATTCAGCCCGGCCAGCAGCCAGGTCATGCCCTCTGTTAACTGGCTTTCAGAAACCAGGCGTTCAATGAGCGACATGGCCACGATCATGGTTGGGGCGAAAAAGAGTCCCGCCACCAAGACGGCTGCCGCCAGCGCGGTAAGATTTGTGACCAGTATCAGTGGGACAGTGGTTGTGGCAGTTGCCAGCCCGCCCAACCACAACAGCTGATGGAGTGGTGTTTTCAGTTTGAGTGAGCCATAGAGTAATCCGGATAGACACGAACCAACGGCATACGCTGATAAAACCAGGCTGGCAGCTGCCGGGTGCCCCAGTTGTCCGGCGTAGGCGACACTCACGATATCAACAGTGCCGACAATGACGCCCATCGCCACCATCAGCAGCGCCAACAGCCGTACGCTTGCCATACGAATGACCGAACCAGAGCCAATTTTGCAGCAGGAGAGCGCCATAATCGGAGGTTCCGTGCCGCGCTGTATCACCAGTGCAAACACGCCTAAAAACAGCAAAAATGCTGTGAGCAGCAGACCCGCTTGGGGAAACAGCGCGATGGAAAGGCCAATCGAGAGGGGCGGGCCAACAATAAACGTCAGCTCATCGAGCACCGTTTCAAGCGAATAGGCTGTCTGCAAACTCGGCTGGCCCCGGTACAGCGCCGTCCAGCGTGCCCGTACCATGGCAGACATACTGGGCATAAACCCCGCCAGGAATGCGCCGAAAAACAGGGCCCAGTTGGCAACATTCCAATGGGAGCAGGCTATGAGGATGAGAAAGCCGGTGACACTGATAGCCGTAGCCGCAGGCAAAACCCGGTATTGCCCATAAAGATCCACATATCGGGAGATCCGCGGTGACAGCAGGGCGTAGGTCAGAACAAAGGTCGCGGAAATTGCTCCGGCCAGCCCATAGCCACCGCACTGCTGCGAAAATAGAGTGATAATCCCGATGCCTGCCATCGGCAATGGGATCCGCGCAAGCAGACCAGCAACGGCAAAATGTCCCGTGCCAGGGACAGAAAAAAGGTCTCGATACAGATTAGCCATCATAATCTCCGGTAGCATTTGCTTGCCACAATGAGGTGACACAGCGACAATACATACAACGCGTATGAATCCAATCCTATATTCATACGGAGTGTTTGTAAATAATCATTCATGTCGTATGTAAGGAGAAAATTATGGTTCGCCGAACCCGCGCTGAGATGGAAGAGACAAGAGCCACATTGTTAGCAACTGCCCGTAAGGTTTTTTGCGAATATGGCTACGCTGAAACCTCGATGGATGACCTGACTGCGCAGGTAGGGCTGACCCGTGGTGCGCTTTATCATCATTTTGGTGACAAAAAAGGATTGCTGGCGGCAGTTGTGGAGCAGATCGATGACGAGATGGATCAACGCCTGCAGGCGATTTCCAGTAATGCGGCGGATCCGTGGGAGGGCTTTTGCAACCGCTGTCGAACCTACCTCAAGATGGCGCTGGAACCTGAATTTCAGCGCATTGTGTTGCGTGATGCAAAAGCGGTACTGGGCGGTTCTTCACCTGAATCGCAACATCATTGCGTGGAATCCATGCGGTGTCTGATTCGCAATCTGATTCAGCAAGGTGTCGTTGATGACGTCGATCCGGAGGGATTGGCTTCGCTGATTTACGGTAGCCTGGCAGAAGCGGCATTCTGGATTGCCGACGGTGATGAAAGCGAGATGCGGCTGACAAAAGCCATTACCGCGCTGAACCTGCTACTTCGCGGATTGCGACGTACTGGCTGATACTCATGTCGGCACTCGATGGTAGGGGGTGTCCGCTACTGACACTTACCTGCCTCTCGAAAATCTCGGTCTGCTCAGAGCAAAATGCGGACATCAGAACCTGATGCCATAGGGAATGTACGTCATTATTCATTGGTTCTTAAGGGTGTATAACAGCCTGCTACTTATGCCAAAATGATTCAAATTTAGTGATTAGTGGAGACTTACTGAAATGGCTGTTGTATTCATCCCGTCACTTGTTGCGTTGCTTGAAGCAAAAGAGAAAGAGGCCGGTCGTGAACTACTGAGGCATGAGGTTGAGGCGATACGAGATAATGCTACCGCTATTGAATTACCGACACAAATTGCCAGAGACATGACTAAAAGCCGGGGCTATCAAGATATTGATGCGGAGCATGTCTGGAACGAATGGTTAACCCTCAAAAAAAATAAATCATGAAAAATATCCTAGAGTTACGCGCAGAACTTCTCAAAATCGGTGAAAGAATTGGAGGGGGAATAAGACCCAATTATTACTTCACCATCCCTGACAGATCTGATGGTATGGCGACTCCATATCTGGAAATTCATGGCAAAGAATATCATTTCATTGTCAATGAAAGAGGTGCCGAAATAGCGCGTAAAGTGACCCTCAGTGATGATGAGATTCTTTATTGGTTTGTTGAGTGTGGTGTGGTTGGGCTGGCTACAGAGTATGCAGCTATGAATAGCTCACCTGAAACGGAATTCAGGTATGTTTATTTTCGAAAACAATATAGTTTAATGCTCTCCATCAAACCTGAGTGGGCAACAAGGAAGCGCAGAGAATTTACAGAAATCCTGAGTGGACAGGTTTAAAAAGGTTATATAATTTTTCAGAAACGTCGTTATCATCAGTTTGATTCGAGCATCACTGTTCCCACCACTCAGCATCCAACTTCCGCTTCTGGCACAGAGCAGCCTGTCAGATTAGGTATAGATCTGTGATATAATAGTGTCAGGTCGAGTTTGAGCTAATACAATTTATCCGATCAGTTCCTTCACAGATCGCCCTAACCAGCTCAATAGAAAGTCCAAGCCCTTCAGCAAGCATAGGCTGACTAATATTGGTTGGGTTCATAAACTCCTCAACCAGCATGACAGCCAAAGTTGTCGGCTCTCGTGAAATAGTATCCATATCGCTCCTATCGGCTTGTATTTATACTAAACAGTGCTAGGTTAGTATTTATTAACCTTCAAGGGAGAACAATATGGCAAAGTCTATTATCGACCTAATTGGCAGAGAAGAAGCCAACAGGCTGATGGCCGCAGCTGTAGCCAAGGCAGCTCAAGAGAATAGAGATCTTGGATTGCCGGAACCGGTGAAGGTTAATGGGGTGTGGGTTAAAAAATATCCAGATGGAAGCACGCGAAAAATATAATGATGGGGTAGACTCTATCTACTTATTTGGATTCAAAAAATAAATTAAGATAGGGCCAGATAACTGGCCCATCCCAATCTAAGGCAAGTAGTGTGTCTTAATCAAAGGTGATTTTCAAGTTTATCGCGCTACCTAAAAATATCCTTTTCAAAAGCCAACGATTGCTCGTCGTAATTCGGTCCATCAAAAAAATTGATAATACCTTCGCAGCCTTAAGATTTAATAATTTTAACGCTACTCATACGGAGTACGCAACTCTTTTCTATATAAAACTTGCTCTAAATCAGTGTAACCATACCAGTTAAAGAAAAAAAATTCTCATTGTAATAATTAATTATTTCATCTATATTTATATTTGGTGTTGGTTTTTTCTTACTATCATTAAAAAAAATTCTATATATTTTTCTTTTGAATTCCCTATCAAGAACAGGGCAAGACATTGAATCCATAAATATCAGAGTTTTTTCACAATCATTAAATTATTTATCTTTGTTCGCCATCCTTAACTCTATTGTATCCGTGAGGATTTTCATTATCCCTTTATATTCCACATTATCACCAATGTAATATAGGAGACTACATATATGAAAATAGCTGAGTTCATCATCGCATTCTTCATTAATGTTAAGCAAACTAAGTAAATACTCTTCACTCAATGAATACTCATCACCTAACTCTTTGAGACATATTAATAAGTTAGAGAATTCGACTTGTTCACCATCTGAGAGTCTAGTCATTCCTTTAAGGGATATAATAACCTCATCAAGAACATTTTTCTTTAAAACTTCAGAAATTTCTCCGCTCTGTTTTTTAGCAAAGGAATTAATCTCCAAAATTATTTGACATATTAAATATGTCGGTCTAACTCTATTATCCATTGAGTAAACAAAAAATACCACTTCTAAAAAAATAGAAAAAAATCTAATAACGGAATTTTTATGGTTTTCTTCAAACTCAAACTCAAACTCAAACACACTCACTGATTTTATTATTTTAAATAGTTTATTCTTCAATGCGGTTAGTAAATAAGACGAAACATAGTCAAAACTTATTGAGTTTCTTTTAACAATCATCTTTATTGACTTTATAAATTCATTAGCCTCCACTCTCTTGTTTCTAATTCTCCTTAGTGGAAAGAGTAATGTTATATCAACTTCATCTCCAGTGATTTTTTTCTTAGAAAAAAATTCATCATTTATTATTTTAACTTTGTCAACATCAACAAGTTGTTCATATATTTCTTGAACGGCAGTTCTTATTTCTGACTTTGCAATTGTTGTCCCTGTAATAAACGGCCTGTCCATTATTTCTTTTTTTGATTCATTTAGATAAAGCTTATATTTCTCTAACTCAGTGGAAACCACTTTTTCTATTTTATCTAGATTTATATTATCCGTTGAAAAAACAAAAAAATCATCTACATAGCGTCTAATTGAATAATCCTTTTCTAATTCAAGTTCGAACACGTCAGAAAGTTTATTTATTATATTTAGATCTATTCGTTGAAATATTGTTTCCGCAAATATTCTAGACACCTCAGGCCCGATCAAAATGCCATTAGTTTCTCCATAGTTTGAGTTTTGGAAAATCTTATCAAATAGCCCCTCAAAGTGGTTATAACTAGTATTTTTCTTAGCGTATTCTTTAGACTTTACAGCCCAAGATATACTATGCGTATAAATATGGCCAAAACACTTAGAAATATCCAACTTCATCAATTTGCTAAATTTTCTTTCCAATCGATGAAATTCATATGACTCATAAAATTTATAAACAAATGGGTACTTTTTATATGAAAAGTGAGAGGATGAAGTCTGACTTTGCACTTCAAATCCATCACGATTAAACTCAACAACCCCCTCTTTGAATGAAACTCTATTGCTAGAGAAATCTTTTTCATAATAATAGTTTCCAACTCTATTTGGATATCTTAATGATAATGGACTTTTTGTGCATGAGTGTATCATTACATGTTCATATTTTTTATAAAAATCACATATTTTCACCTGATAAATTGGATGTATAATACTTAATGTTCGGAAACTATTTTCTCCTTTCCTTATTCTATAATTATATGGGATTGTTACCACAATATTTTCATTAAAGAAGAAGTTTTTTATTTTCACTGGCAATTCTCTATCTTGTAAAATACCATGAAAATAATCATTATTAAATAATATTGGCACTTCATAAGGAAGTGTGTCAGTTAATAAAACTCTATAATAATCATCTTTTTTTATTTTTATTTTCATATCATCACCAACACGCAGAGATTAATTTCAATTCAGCATATGTGAATTTTGTTTTTCTTCTATTATTATAACCACTCAAGAAAGAATATTTTCTTAAAGATTTCAAATCGGTCTGATTGCAAGAAATTAATCCTTTACCTAAACTTCCTCGTTTTGAAAACAAACACTTACTCTTAAAACCATCCAATTCCAGTAATTGGGTGTACTCTGTTAGATGTATATAATTATAATATATCCCACTATAAAGAGCCCCTCTTTCTTCATCATTTTTATTTTGTTTTTTTTCTATTGCAATATTTGCAGTTAAATATTTAAACCTCTTCCTAGCTAGTTCAACATCTTTGTTTTTTGCATAACTTTTAAGGGTTAAAATTATCCTTTTCTTTAATTTTTTAATTTTTTACTCAGCAATTTTTAATGATAAATCTCTATTATTTTTATCCGTAAAACCATTTTTTACTGTGAAGTTGTATCCTAAATAACTAAATGATTGTGAGGAATTCTTAGATTTTTCATTGTGAATAATAATTTCCCGACATTTATCTTTATTTAAACTCAAACTACCAGGTAATAATTTTTCAAAAAAAGCAATAAAGTCATCAATTTTTTTATGACTAAATATAATTACGTCATCAACATATCTAGAGTAGTAATATATATTGCTATTTATCTTTATAATTTTATCAAAACCCTCCAGAAATAACTCTGACAAAGTTGCACTTAAGCCAACACCTCGTGGCAATCCATTAATATTTTTAATTTCATCAGTTTCAAAGAATTTATTTATAACTCTCTTGGTTCTATAAGAGACTAATGAATTAGAATATATCTTTTTTAGGATAAAACCTCTGTCAATACTTTCATAAAAACTTTTTATATCTAGCTTATATATATAAAATGGTATGGGCTCAGATAGCATTATTTTTACACGAGTAACAATGTCATTTCTATCTGCTTGTTTTATACTAAATATTCTTTTAATATTATCATTAGCTTTCCTTATAGAAATCAAGTCTACAAACTCTTTTAAAATAAATATATTTTTCCCATTTATTTTTGACTGATGACATCCCGAGAATAAATAGGCGTCTTCATTTATTCTATCTGCGCATTGTTTTAAATTTATAATGTACTCATCACTATTTCTACCAATCCTAAATTTTCTCGGATCATCTTTATTCAATAGCCTAATCAAATTACTACTAGAAAATGTTTGATTTAACATTGCTTCTCAAAATCCTTTAGTTAGTAAGAAGTTGATATTTCAAGAATTTGGTTTACGTATAAAAATAGACACAAGAGAAATAGTTACATCTCGGTATTAAGTGACTCAATGAGACGTCATTCAAGCTTTATTAAAATTCTCTGCTAATCGTTTGTCCGGTTGAAATGTAACTAAGTATTTATTACACATAGGTCAATAATATTCAAGGGAACTATACAATTCTGAACTATAGTAACTTCTTAGCCAAATCCTCTGCCCTAGGATGATAGTATCTCATCAACATTCTAGGGTCTTTGTGGCCAGTTATTTTTGTGAGTTCGTGCATGGGAAAGATTTCAGCCAGGCGTGATGTGGCTTCATGGCGTAAATCGTGGAATCGCAAATCCAGTAAATAATCCGAGTTGGCTTTCTTTCCTGAAGCAGCACATTCTTGCTCATACAACTTACGAGCGCGCTTTCTGGCTCTATCGAATGCACAGCTTATTGCGTCAACTCGGGCTTTAAATACCCGATCATCAGTTGAATTCTCGTCCTCTTCCCTGACCTCCGCGATAACCTTTAACTTTTCTAATGCTGCCACCGCCTTTGAAGAAAGCGGCACATCACGCGAATCACCATTTTTTGTTTTGGGCAGATGAGCGACACGCAGCTTTAAATCGACATATTTCCAGCGTAACCCAACAATTTCACCACGTCGCATAGCCGTTTCCAACGCCAGGCAAACCGCTGATGGCAATATCGGAGATTGAGTATTGGTAATAATTCGCTCGATTTCGTCCTGAGCGGTATTTCTTGGCGTTTTAACCTCATTACCCGATTCATCTACGGCTTGAATAGCTTCAACAGCTATACGCCGTGTACGTGCATTATCGGGTTGGGGTTTGCGGATCAGATCAACAGGATTAATCAGGCTTTCCATTCCCCACTCTTTGCGGGAAATATTAAATAAGTGGGAAAGCAGAGATAAGCGACGTAGCACCGTAGCCGGCGCATAGTCTTTTAGCCATTAGTCTCTTAATTTGGCGACATCGGCACTACGAATACTGGCCATATAACATCTGGCTAATGGTTGCCGTTTAAAGATACGGATAATAGACCTATCTTGCACCGCACCCTTTTTGTTGGCGACAATTTCATTTTCATAACGCACAAGCGAGTCATATAGCGTTGTCGATTCCGATTCGCTACGACTAAGCCACACGCCGCGAGCCATTTCCGACTCAACCATTTTTGCCCAGGCATCAGCCTCGGCTTTGGTATTAAACGTTTTAGTTTGTGACGGGAAGCCACGTTTACGGATTTGAGTTTCCCATTGATAGGCACCACGCTTGCGGATCGTCGCCATTCTGCACTCTTTTATTTCTAACTGTGGCAAGAGTGTGGCAAAAAAGATTTTATTTATCTATGCGCATAGATAAGTTATGGCAAATAAGGTCGATTTGAGGAGAGAAAAACAGCTGGAAACAGAAAAATTGGTGGCTGAAATTTTTTAGATAAAGGCTGGAATCACCTTATCTGTTGCTCGGTCATTTCAGCCAGTGGCGCTATCGAATCAAAAGTGAATTTAAAATCAATATCCTTTAAATTCAACCAATTAAACCCTCAATACTCCTGATCCACAATCAGTCGTTTGCCCAGCATAATCGTGTCTTGGGTTTCGTAATCCAGCTTTTCATACATGCCGATCACCGCATCATTGTCTTCGCGCACCATGATATTCAGCTTCGGGCAGCCACGGGCAATTAATTTCTTTTCCAGGCGGCTGATCAGCGCATTGGCAAAGCCACGACCACGGAAATCAGGATGGACCCCCAGATAATAAGCCGAGCCACGGTGACCGTCGTAACCGCCCATGATTGAACCCACAATGGCACCGCTCACTTCCGCCACTAAAAACAGTTCGGGCGAGTGATTCAACTTACGCTCAATATCCATTTCTGGATCATTCCAAGGCCGCAGCAAGTCGCAATGCTCCCACAGCAGAATCACTTCTTCAAAATCGTCTTGCTGAAATACGCGGATTTCCATGGATGTTCGCACCCTTGAGTAATATGGATATTCTGATTATCGTGGCAATATTATATCACGCAATATTAAAGTGATATTTCCCACTGTGATAGTGAGTAATGATATTTGAGAAGAAGCAGATAAATCTTGCCGATCTTGCGGCTTAATACCCGCGAATCCACACAGAAAGTACAATAATGGCGGCGAATCGAGGTATACTTGGCCCCTAAATATTTGCAAGCTAATAGAACCCCCGCTGATGAATTCACCCGATATCGCTCAAATCAAAACCTACCTGCTGGCTTTGCAGGATAAAATCTGTGCCGCACTGACACATGCCGATGGCCGGGCGACCTTCACAGAAGAGACCTGGACCCGCGAAGAAGGTGGCGGTGGGCGCAGCCGAGTATTGGTTAATGGAGCAGTATTTGAGCAGGCAGGGGTGAATTTCTCTCATGTGTCAGGTGCAGCATTACCCGCATCCGCTACCGCACATCGCCCCGAATTGGCCGGTCGTAGTTTTCAGGCATTGGGGGTGTCGCTGGTGATTCATCCGCTAAGCCCTTATCTGCCCACCAGCCATGCCAATGTGCGTTTCTTTATTGCTGAGAAACCCGGCGAAGATCCAGTATGGTGGTTTGGTGGCGGTTTCGATTTAACCCCTTACTACGGCTTTGAAGAAGATGCTATTCACTGGCATCAGACCGCCCATCAGTTATGCCAACCTTTCGGCAAAGAAGTCTACCCGCGCTATAAAAAATGGTGTGACGATTACTTTTATATCAAGCACCGTAATGAAGCGCGTGGCATTGGCGGCCTGTTTTACGATGACTTGAATAGCCCTGATTTTGATACCTGTTTCCGCTTCACTCAGGCGGTGGGCGATGGTTTCCTTGACGCTTATATGCCAATTGTTGCACGGCGCAAAGCATTGAGTTGGGGTGAGCAGGAGCGCCAGTTCCAGCTTTATCGCCGTGGGCGTTATGTAGAATTTAATCTGGTGTGGGACCGCGGCACCTTGTTCGGTTTGCAAACCGGTGGTCGTACCGAATCTATTTTAATGTCTCTGCCACCATTGGTGCGCTGGGAATATAACTATCAGCCGGCAGAAGATAGCGCTGAAGCGGCGTTGTATCGCGATTTTCTGCCAGTAAAAGAGTGGCTAGCGATCGGAGAACAACACTGATGCAAATTTGGGTTGATGCGGACGCCTGTCCGAATGTGATTAAAGAGGTGTTATTCCGTGCCGCAGATCGTACCGGCATGATGGTCACGCTGGTGGCTAATCAGCCATTGAAAACCCCGCCATCAAAATTTATCCGTACCCTGCAAGTCGCCTCCGGTTTTGATGTTGCCGATAACGAAATTGTGCAGCGGGTGGAGAAAAATGATCTGGTGATAACCGCAGATATCCCGTTGGCGGCAGAGGTGATAGAGAAAGGCGGTATCGCCCTGAATCCACGGGGTGAGCGCTATACGCCAGATACCATCCGTGAACGGCTGAATATGCGTGACTTTATGGATACCATGCGCGCCAGCGGTATCCAAACCGGTGGGCCTAACACTTTAAATCAGCGTGACCGCCAGCAATTTGCCAACGAACTGGATAAGTGGTTACAGCAAGCGGCCAGAAGCCTATAAGCAAAAACCCGCCGAAGCGGGTTGAGGTAAGTAATTCGGGTGAGCATTGCCGCTAACAACGCGGCAATGCTAAGGACAAAGCGTATTTATAAAGGTTCGGTCTGCGCTTCAACCACCGCTAACGCCACCATATTCACGATCCGGCGCACCGAAGCAATTGGCGTCAAAATATGCACCGGTTTCGCCACGCCCATCAGCACAGGCCCAACCGTTACCCCTTCCGATGATGTCACCCGCAGCAGGTTGTAACTGATACGTGCCGCTTCCATATTCGGCATAATCAACACGTTGGCAGCACCTTTCAATGGGCTGTCTGGCATCAGGTTATGGCGAATACTTTCCACCAGCGCGGCATCACCGTGCATTTCACCGTCAATTTCCAGCTCTGGCGCCATCTGATTAACCAACTCCAACGTGCGGCGCATTTTACGTGCGGCTGGGCAGTCTGAGGTGCCAAAACTTGAATGAGATAACAGTGCCACTTTCGGTTCAATCCCGAAGCGACGCACGGTTTCAGCAGCCATTAAGGTAATCTCAGCCAACTGCTCAGGTGTCGGATCATCGTTGACATAAGTATCTGCAATAAAGGTGTTACCGGTGGGTAGCAACAGTGCATTCATCGCACCCGCCACATGAGCACCTTCACGGAAACCGAACACTTTCTCTACCACATCGTAATGTTCATGATAGGTACCGATAGTGCCACAAATCATCGCATCAGCTTCACCACGGTGCACCATGATCGAACCAATCAACGTTGGATTACCAATCACGGCGCGGCGGGCTTGCTCTTGCGAAACGCCACGGCGTTTCATGATTTGATAATACTCTTGCCAGTATTCGTTAAAACGCGGATCGGATTCGTTGTTAACCACTTCAAAGTCTTTACCCGCTGTAATTTGTAGGCCCAACTTCTTCAGTCGGGTCTCAATCACACTCGGGCGACCAATCAGAATAGGATAAGCCAACCCCTGCGAGATCAACTCCTGAGTGGCATGCAGCACCCGCTCTTCTTCCCCTTCCGCCAATACCACCCGTTTCATCTCTTTCTTCGCCTGCGAGAAGATAGGTTTCATAAACAGGTTAGTTTTGTAGACAAATTCAGACAGCTTTTCGATGTAAGCACTGAAATCTGCGATTGGCCGGGTTGCCACACCAGAGTCCATCGCCGCTTTAGCCACTGCCGGTGCAATTTTTACAATCAGGCGTGGGTCGAATGGTTTAGGAATTATGTACTCAGGGCCAAAGGACAGATCTTGCTCACCATAAGCGGAGGCCACAACATCGCTCTGTTCAGCCAGCGCCAGATCCGCAATGGCATGGACACAAGCCAGTTTCATCTCTTCATTAATAGTGGTGGCCCCGACATCCAGCGCGCCACGGAAGATGAACGGGAAGCACAGTACGTTGTTAACCTGATTCGGATAATCCGAGCGGCCAGTGCAAATAATCGCATCAGGGCGCACCGCTTTCGCCAACGGCGGCAGGATTTCGGGTTCCGGGTTCGCCAGTGCCAAAATCAGTGGGTTAGGTGCCATGGTTTTCACCATGTCCTGAGTTAAAACGCCCGGACCAGAACAGCCGAGGAAGATGTCCGCACCTGGCATCGCATCACCCAGTGTACGCTGACCATTATCTTCAATCGCATACGCCGCTTTGGTTTGTGCCATATTGGCTTCACGGCCTTTATAAATCACACCTTTGGAATCGCATGCAGTGATATTGTGATGCTTTAATCCCAGCGCCACCAGCAGGTTTAAACAGGCAATCGATGCCGCCCCTGCCCCGGACACCACCAGTTTCACATCGCCGATATCTTTCTTCACCACCCGCAGACCATTGAGTACCGCAGCGGTACAGATAATCGCCGTGCCATGCTGATCATCGTGAAATACCGGGATCTTCATGCGTTCACGCAATTTCTGCTCAATATAAAAACATTCCGGCGCTTTGATATCTTCCAGATTAATGCCACCGAATGTCGGTTCCAGAGACGCGATAATATCAATCAGTTTGTCTGGATCGAGTTCATCCACTTCAATGTCAAACACGTCAATACCTGAAAATTTCTTAAACAGCACGCCCTTGCCTTCCATGACCGGTTTACCGGCCAATGCGCCGATATTACCCAGCCCCAGCACCGCAGTACCATTGGAAATCACAGCGACCAAATTACCGCGAGCCGTGTATTTGTAAGCAGCCAAAGGATCAGCGGCAATTTCCAAACACGGTGCTGCCACTCCAGGCGAGTAGGCCAGCGCCAAATCCCGTTGGGTTGCTAGCGGTTTGGTTGGCGACACCTGAATTTTCCCTGGGGTTGGATATTGGTGAAAATCAAGCGCACTCTGTTTCAACTGTTCGTCCATTGTAGGTTCCCTTTGCTTTTATTATTCAAGGTTATACCCAAGGAACTTGAAATCGCAGGCAGGCAGCAAGCAAACGAATCCCGATAATCTTACTCAGGTAAGTGATTCGGGTGAATAAACGTCGCTAACACCACAGCGACTTCAAGGTCGAAGGGTATATATGACCAATAACAGAACCAGTATAGTGAGTGATTTATCACAATCTATGAAGCAGGCCATACTCTGCATAACATTTTTGCTTCAATTGAAGAATTTACTTATCAATCAGAGAGGATGGTCAACAATAGGGGGAATAAATGCCGCTAATAACACGGCAATATCGGTAAGAAAGGTATTTATTTGAACCAATTATGAATTTGGGCGTATTGCAATAGCATGATCGTCTTACCATCTTTAATGCGGCCATCAGCAATCATGGCAATGGCTTCGCTGAACGGCAATTCAACCACGTCGATCACCTCATCCTCCACGCCGACATCATCAGTGATTTTCTGATCTGGATGATATTCCGCCGCAAAGAAATAGACGATTTCAGTCACGCCACCCGGCGACATATAAGCTTCAAACAGCTTCTGCACCTTATCAACCTGGTAGCCGGTCTCTTCCATCGCTTCACGGCGGATACACTCTTCCGGTGAGTCGTTATCCAGTAAACCGGCACAGGCTTCCAGCAACATGCCACCAGGATTGCCATTCACATAGGTTGGCATGCGAAATTGCTCAATCAGCACCACGGTGCCCTTCTGGCGGTTATACAGCAAGATGGTTGCGCCGTTACCCCGGTCATACACTTCGCGAACCTGTTGTACTGACTTTCCGTTATCGGTAATTAAATTAAAAGTGTATTTGTGTAGCTGGAACCAGTTCTTGGATAATAATTCGCTCTGAATATTTTCAATTTTGACTGACATAAACCCTTCTTTAATCTGGTTAATAGTCATTAGCGTAATCGGTCACTTGCAAGGTTATACACCTCGCTACGATCTCTTTTTCCTACTGCAACCACAGCAACGATCAACACATCATCGATAACTTCATACACTAATCGAAATCCAGAGGATCGTAATTTAATTTTGTAGCAGTTTTTCATACCACGTAGTTTAGCGCTTTCAATATGCGGATTATCGCTGCACTTTTTTAATTTCTTGGCAAATTGCTGTTGTATCGTCTTATCCAGTTTGTGCCATTCCTTTAGCGCTTCTTCTCTGAACTTAACGGCATAGGTCATAGATAGCTATCCAAATCGATATCAAGCAAGGGTTGATGGCGCCGCCTGTTAACCAACTCAGCTAATTCGTGATCATCAAGCGCTTCCATTATTTGTTCATATAGTTCTGCGGGTACACAATAGAATGCGGGTTGATTGCGGTTCAGGATAGCTACGGGGAAACCGGCCCCAGCGTTCACTGTTGCCATTGGATTTTTTTTCAGTTCGCTCACGCTGGCACTGGTATCAGTCAAAATTATACTTGGCATAGGCACCTCAAAAAGACCTGTTAACAGGTCTCATTATGCGAGCAGTGACACAATAAAGCAATAAAAATGCCCTGTCGACACAACGTCAACAGGGCATCTCAACAGCGAAAAGTACGACGAAAGAGGTCGGTTAGAAGCCGGTAGGAACATCCTTCATATCCGGCAACTTATGAGCGATCCCTTTGTGGCAGTCGATACAGGTTTTCCCTTCGGTTATCGCCTGACTGTGCATTTTTGCCGCCACCGTTTTTTGGGCGGTGAAATCCATATTGTCGAAATTATGGCAATTGCGGCATTCTTGCGAGCCATTGGCTTTCATCCGCGCCCACTCATTTTCGGCCATGGTCAGGCGGTGAGCTTCAAACTTCTGCGGGGTATCAATTAAACCAAAGGCCTTGGCATACAGCTCTTTACTCGCTTTGATCTTACGCAGCATCTTTGGCCCCCACTCATGGGGAACATGGCAATCCGGGCAGGTCGCCTTCACACCACTGCGGTTGCTGTAATGGATGGTCCCCATATATTCCTGATAAACGTTATCTTTCATCTCATGGCAGCTAATACAGAATTTCTCAGTATTCGCCATCTCCATACCGGTGTTAAATCCACCCCAGAAAATGATGCCACTGACAAAGCCAATCAGCAGTAAAGTCCCGAGCGCCAGCCGGCTTGGCCTGCGCCACCACTGCCATGTACGTCTGATAACACCGGGCTTTTTAGTTTCGCTCATAACTTATCTCGCTTATCGCTCATTTCGGTTATTGGCCAAAGCCAGGGGCTGGCTGGAAGCTGTTACCGACAATCGGCGCGGCATCGGTTTGTGGCACATGGCATTGCAGACAGAAATAGCGACGTGGTGAGACTTCGCTCGATACTTTGCCATCACGGTCAATAAAGTGAGTTGGGCTGACACGCGGTGCTCCAGTGGTGCGATAGTGCTCCACACCATGGCATTGCAGGCAACGGTTGGTATTTTTACTGATTTGATAGCCATCCACGCTATGCGGGATAAGCGGGGGTTGGTTAACATAGTTCAATGCCATGCGCTGTTGCTGTTTCGGCATTTTCACTTTGCCTTCAGCCGTGCCAGAGACTTCTGGTGATTGAGTCAAGTCCATCTCAACATTGCTGGCAGCAGTGGCTGCACCGGCGATCACCAACACCACCAGCAGCGATATGACTGACAAAAACCGGCGGTTTAATGATTTAAAAATCGTGTTATTCATTATTTTCTCCTGAGTACACCGTCTTTTCCTGAGCATCCCTGGATAAGGGTTATAACTGGCTGCTCATGCCCACCCCGCAGGGCAGGCAATCTCAATTACGCCACTACCCGCGCCAATTTCACTGCACATTTTTTGAAGTCAGTTTCTTTGGATAACGGATCGGTGGCATCCAGCGTCAGGTTATTGACCAATTGTGCAGCATCGAAGAACGGCATATACACCAGTCCTTGCGGTGGGCGGTTACGGCCACGGGTTTCCACCAATGAGATAACTTCACCACGGCGTGAAATCACTTTCACTTTGTCACCACGCCGCAAATCGCGGGCTTTGGCATCCAGTGGGTGAATGAATAGCACCGCTTCAGGGAAAGCGCGGTGTAACTCAGGGACGCGACGGGTCATTGAACCGGTATGCCAATGCTCCAGCACACGGCCGGTAGAGAGCCACAGGTCATATTCCTGATCCGGGCTTTCAGCCGCAGGCTCGTAGGGCAGCGCAAAAATTACTGCCTTGCCATCAGGTTTACCGTAGAAACGCACGTCTTCGCCTTTCGGCACGAAAGGATCGAACCCCTCACGGTAACGCCAGAGCGTTTCTTTACCATTGACTACCGGCCAGCGCAGACCGCGCTCTTGGTGATAACGGTCAAACGGCGCTAAATCATGGCCGTGTCCGCGACCAAAATCGGCATACTCTTCAAACAGCCCTTTCTGAATGTAGAAGCCGAAATCGCGTGCTTCGTCATTCAATTGATCGGCAGGGATTTCACTCAGCGGGTATTTGCTTACCACATCGTTGGCAAACAACACGTCATACAGCGTCTTACCGCGATATTCTGGTTTCTTATCGACCAACTCAGCAGGCCAAACCTCTTCAACCTTAAAGCGTTTGGCGAACTCAATAATCTGCCATAAGTCAGATTTCGCCTCGCCCGGTGCCGGGACTTGCTGACGCCAGAATTGGGTGCGCCGTTCAGCATTACCATAAGCGCCTTCTTTTTCCACCCACATTGCCGTCGGTAGAATCAGATCAGCAGCCAGCGCACTGACCGTGGGATAGGGATCAGAAACCACAATAAAGTTGCGTGGATCACGCCAACCCGGCATGCGCTCTTCATTGATATTCGGACCCGCTTGCATGTTGTTATTACACATTACCCAGTAAGCATTAAGGGTACCGTCTTTCAGCGCGCGGTCTTGCGCCACTGCATGCAACCCCACTTTCTCAGGGATAGTACCGGCAGGCAGTTGCCACTTGGTTTCAGCAATCTGGCGATGTTTTTCGTTGGTAACTACCATATCTGCCGGTAGGCGATGGGAGAAGGTTCCCACTTCACGGGCCGTGCCACAAGCAGAAGGCTGGCCGGTCAGAGAGAATGGACCAGACCCCGGTTTAGAGATTTTGCCGGTTAACAGGTGCAGGTTGTAGCACATGTTGTTGGCCCAAACTCCACGGGTGTGTTGGTTAAAGCCCATAGTCCAGTAGGAGACTAATTTTACTTTCGGATCGGCATACAACTGCGCCAAAGACACCAGTTGGTCCTCCGGCACACCGCTCATTTTAGCGGTTTTCTCTAGGGTATATTCGGCGACAAACGCTTTGAAATCATCAAAACTCATCGGCTCGGAGGCATCACTACCCGGATTCTTGGCAGCTTTTTCCAATGGATGGGTTGGGCGCAGGCCATAACCGATATCGGTGGCACCACGGCGGAAATTCACATGGCGGTCGAGGAAGCCCTGATCAACGGCATTATTCTGGATAATGTAATTGGCAATGTAATTCATGATGGCCAGATCGGTCTGCGGTGTGAAAACGATCGGGTTATCTGCCAGTTCAAAACTACGGTGTTCGAAGGTGGAAAGGACAGCGATTCTGACATTGTCATCGGTCAGGCGACGGCTGGTCATGCGCGACCACAAAATCGGGTGCATTTCCGCCATATTGGAACCCCAGAGCACGAATGCATCTGCTTCTTCAATATCATCGAAGCAACCCATAGGTTCATCCATACCAAAGGTACGCATAAAACCTACCACCGAAGAGGCCATACAATGACGCGCGTTTGGATCCAGGTTGTTGGAGCGGAAGCCTGCTTTCAGCAACTTGGAAGCCGCATAGCCCTCCCATACCGTCCATTGGCCGGAGCCGAACATCCCCACCGAGGTTGGGCCTTTTTCTTTTAGCGCATTTTTGAATTTCAGCTCCATGATATCAAAGGCTTTCTCCCAACTGATCGGAGTAAAATCACCTTCTTTATCATACTGACCGTCTTTCATGCGCAGCAGCGGTTGAGTCAGGCGGTCTTTGCCATACATGATTTTCGGCAGGAAATAGCCTTTGACGCAGTTCAGCCCACGGTTAACCGGTGAGTCCGGGTCCCCTTGCGACGCCACAATGCGGCCATTTTGTGTTCCGACCAATACACCGCAGCCAGTACCACAGAATCGGCAAGGTGCTTTATCCCATTTTATTGCATTTGTGGTCTCACCCACGACGGCTTTAGCGACTGTAGGTATGGTCAATCCGGCGGCTGCGGCTGCGGCTACTGCAGCATTGGCCTTCATAAAATCCCGGCGGCTGAGTTTCATGGTATTTCCTCACCTTGGCTTTCCTGCTGGTGATAAACCAGCGATACGGCCAGCACACCATCCAGATTACGTGCTGACTCAATATGATTCAGGAGCACGTCTGAGCGCGCTGCCTGCATAACCACCACCAATTTGCCCAGAGCAGCATCACTGGTGGGTATTTCTGTTCCCGGAATAGCCAACAGGTCGTCGATCAGTTGTGCAATTCGCGCCGGTTTGGCTTGCAGCACCAATCCACAGACATGCCATTCGTTATCGTCCATCTTCACTCCGGGTAAGGGTTACTGCCTGAACTGGGCAACTGGATACACAGGCACCACATCCGTTACAAGCAGGGAGGTCTAATTCGGGCTGAGCAATGCCGTTTAAGCGCGGACGAAATAGAATTGCCCGGGTCTCACAGCTATCCTGACAGCTACGGCATTCAATATTGTGAAAAGGTAAACAGTGCGCTGAAATGTTGATTTTAAACTGCCACGGCACGCGATCTGTCGCGGTAAACACCCCCGCTTCACATACCTGCACACAGGCTTGGCAAAAACTACATTCAGCACGTTGGAAATCTATTTCGGGGAATCCACCACTGCCCACCCCTAATACACCGGTTTCACAGGCAGTCACACAGGCATGACAACGGGTACAGCCAGCAATAAAATCCGCTTCCATCACCGACCAGGGGGGTCTATGCGCTGAAAGTTCTCGTTTATCTGCTTGCCAAAAGCCAGTCAGCAATTTACGCCGTGATAAATCAGTCATACTGATATCCTTAACATCTACTGGCGCGCCCGCATGTGCGATAGAGAAAGCTCAGATGCCCACACTCTGAATGATAATAATTCTTATTTTTATTAAAAAGATTCCCCAGTGTTGGGGTATTAGATACAGAATAATGAGTAATAAAATAATTACTCTTTAGGGTTAATCAGTAGTAGATATTGAGCAAGATCAATTAATTTAGTGGTTATTTACGCAGTTTGTCGCTGTTAAATCTATTTGCGTTATTACCTTTTTTATATAACGATTTACCTAATGAGAATGGCTATCAAATAAAATGCGTTTTTGGTAATTAATTCTTCAGGTAAACTCTTGCGGTTAAATGAGTTTGGCCTCAGTTTTGAGGTACACTTAGATCGCAGTTTTACTAACAATAATGGATAACGTAGCCAGCTAAATTGGCTATCGAAAATAATCTGTATTCAACAACCAAATATTCAACGTCTATGCCCAATAGATTGCAAAATGCAGGAAGGCGGCAAGCAAGCAATAAATCGGTCGGGAGCAGATTTGCTCACCGTTTACAGGGCGAGTAACGCCAACCGCCAACGCCGCTGCAATTTGTAAGATGAGAGGTATATATCGGTTACAGGGACATTACTTATATGACCAATAGTTACACTATTATGATCGTTGATGACCATCCACTGATGCGCCGTGGTATCAGGCAATTACTTGAGATGGACCACAGCTTTGATGTCGTTGCTGAAGCCAACTGCGGCAGTGAGGCCATTACCGAAGCGGCCAAATGTCAGCCGGATGTGATTCTGCTCGACCTAAATATGAAGGGAATGTCCGGGCTGGATACACTCAAAGCATTGCGACATGACGGGATTGATGCGCGGATTATCGTGCTGACGGTTTCTGATGCTCGCAGCGATGTATATGCCATGATTGATGCCGGTGCTGATGGTTATCTGCTCAAAGACAGCGAACCGGAAATATTACTGGAAAATATCCGCCGGGCAGCACATGGCGAGAATGTATTCAGCAATGAGGTTGCACAGTATTTATCTTCCCGCCATGAAGAAATTAATCCTTTCGCTGAGTTAACTGAGCGCGAATTAGATGTGTTGCAAGAAGTGGCGCGCGGGATGTCCAATAAGCAGGTGGCGTTTGAGTTACACATTTCAGAAGAAACCGTAAAAGTGCATATCCGCAATTTATTACGTAAGTTAAATGTACGTTCGCGAGTGGCGGCAACCATCATGTTTTTGGAAAATAAAAAGTACTAACCACCACCCTATTATTTAATAGCGACCAAACTATTCGCTATCTGTAAGGCTACTCAATGGCTGCTAAAATAAAATCATGGTTGTCATATATCCATTTTTTGTTCAGTGGTCCCCAGTTATCCAACTGGTAGTAGCCTGCGTTATTGCGCACCCCATGTTGTACAAAAGTCAGAGTGATGCCCAAACCGGGCAGCGCCTTCAAGACATCCTGCAAGGTTCGCCGTGGCCAACCTGTCAATTCCATCAAACGCGGCACATTAAGCGAGTCACCACTGCTGATTAACCAGCAGAGATAGAGACGACGGGCAAATACCGGATTTAGCTCCATAAAAATTCCTATTTTGAGTGACTGCTATTCCCTGCTTATTTAACATTGCAACCGGGCTGCCACGCTAAATTCTTGGGATATAATCAGTTTACCTGATGTCAGAGAAAACACCTGTTTATCACTATTTTCTACACAGAGGCGGATTAACTCAGCTTTATTGAGGTTTTTTACAGCTTCTCCATATTTTCTTCACGTTTCCCCCCGCATTCCCGCGTAAAGTGCACAGTAGATTCTGCTGTATCTGATTTTTTATTTATAGAGGCTGGCACTGCATGGCAAACTTTTTCATCGACCGCCCGATCTTTGCCTGGGTATTGGCGATAATTTTGTGTCTTACCGGGGCATTAGCAATCTCAACACTGCCTGTTGAGCAATACCCGAATCTGGCTCCGCCCAATGTTCGCATCAGCGCCTCATATCCAGGAGCCTCGGCACAAACACTGGAAAATACCGTCACGCAGGTTATCGAACAGAGCATGACCGGCCTTGATAAACTGCTGTATATGTCGTCGCAGAGCAGCAACTCCGGCAGTGCATCAATAACCCTGACGTTCCAGGCCGGAACTGATCCTAACGAAGCCATGCAACAAGTACAGAATCAGTTGCAATCTGCCATCAAAAAACTACCACAAGACGTACAACAGCAAGGCGTTTCAGTCTCAAAATCCGGTGATAATACCTTGATGATGCTGGCCTTTGTCTCCACCGATGGCAGTATGGATAAACAAGATATTGCCGACTATGTCGCCAGTAATCTGCAAGACCCACTCAGCCGTATCGAAGGGGTCGGCAGTATTGATGCTTTCGGTTCACAATATGCGATGCGTATCTGGTTGGACCCCAACAAACTCAATAATTATCAACTGACTACGCAAGATGTTGTCAGTGCTATCCAATCGCAAAATAGCCAGATAGCAGTGGGCCAATTAGGCGGTACCCCTTCAGTCGATAATCAAGCCTTGAATGCCACGATTAATGCTCAATCTCAATTACAAACACCGGAGCAATTTAGAGCGATCACGCTGCGCGTCAATCAGGACGGATCGCTGGTCACGCTAGGTGATGTGGCTAAAATTGAGATGGGTGCCGAAAGATATGATTACCTGAGCCGCTTTAATGGGCAGGCCGCCTCTGGGATGAGTATCAAGCTGGCCTCCGGGGCCAATGAACTGCAAACCGATGAGTTGGTTAAGGCCCGGATAGCAGAACTGGCACCGTTCTTCCCGCACGGGCTTGAAGCTAAAATTGCTTATGAAACCACCCCGTTCGTTAAAGCCTCAATCAAAGATGTGGTAAAAACACTGTTGGAAGCCATTTTATTGGTTTTCCTGGTGATGTATCTATTTTTGCAGAATTTCCGCGCCACTCTTATCCCAACAATCGCCGTCCCTGTAGTGCTATTGGGTACGTTCGCTGTACTGTCGGCGTTCGGATTCAGTATTAATACCCTAACTATGTTCGCCATAGTATTGGCTATCGGGTTGTTAGTTGATGATGCCATCGTGGTGGTGGAAAACGTCGAACGAGTGATGAGCGAGGAAGGGCTAGACCCACGCGAAGCGACGCGTAAATCCATGGGGCAAATTCAGGGCGCATTGGTGGGTATAGCGCTGGTACTGTCTGCCGTGTTTATCCCGATGGCATTCTTCGGTGGCACCACCGGGGCCATCTACCGCCAATTCTCCATTACCATCGTTTCCGCCATGGTGCTTTCGGTGCTGGTAGCCTTGATTCTAACCCCGGCACTTTGCGCTACCATGCTCAAACCCATTCAGCCGGGGCATCATCACGCCAAGCGCGGCTTTTTCGGCTGGTTTAACCGCATGTTCGATCGTAATACTCACCGTTACGAGAAAGGCGTGGCTCAGGTGTTACATCATAGTTTGCGCTATATGTTGCTCTATTTTCTGCTGTTGGGCGGGCTGGCTCTGTTGTTTATCAAGTTACCAACGTCGTTCTTACCATTGGAAGACCGTGGTGTGTTTATGGCCCAAGTCCAACTTCCGGTGGGATCAACCCAGCAACAGACACTGAAAGTGGTTGAAAAAGTGGAGAACTATTTCCTGACGGAAGAAAAAAATAATGTGTTATCGGTATTCTCAACGGTGGGATCCGGCCCAGGCGGTAACGGCCAAAATGTGGCGCGCCTCTTCATTCGGCTGTCTGATTGGGAGCAGCGTAAAGAGAGTAATAATTCTTCTTTTGCCATTATTGAACGCGCCACCAAAGTATTTAATAAAATTGCCGAAGCCAGAGTGTCGGTCAGTAGCCCACCGGCCATTTCAGGCTTGGGTGGTTCCTCTGGTTTTGATATGGAATTACAAGATCACGGCGGTCTGGGCCATGACAAATTGATGGCTGCTCGCGATCAGTTATTACAGATGGCCGCTCAAGAGCCCGTACTGACCCGAGTGCGACATAATGGATTGGACGATAGTCCGCAGTTGCAGATAGATATCGATCAGCGCAAAGCACAAGCGTTGGGCGTAGCGCTGGATGATATTAACAACACGCTGAAAACGGCTTGGGGTTCAACTTATGTTAACGACTTTGTTGATCGCGGGCGGGTGAAGAAAGTTTATGTACAGTCTGAGGCCACCGCCCGTATGCTGCCGGAAGACGTTAACAAATGGTATGTCCGTAATAAAAGCGGCAGCATGGTGCCCTTCTCGGCGTTCTCTACCACCCGCTGGGAATATGGCTCACCACGATTGGAGCGCTATAACGGTTATTCTGCACTGGAAATTGTCGGTGAGGCGGCACCGGGTATCAGTACCGGTACTGCAATGGATGTCATGGAGAAGCTGGTCAAACAACTACCAAATGGTTTTGGGTTGGAGTGGACAGGCATGTCTTATCAGGAGCGGCTATCGGGTTCACAGGCCCCAGCGCTCTATGCTATCTCGTTATTGGTGGTGTTTTTGTGTTTGGCAGCATTGTATGAGAGCTGGTCAATACCCTTCTCTGTGATGTTGGTGGTGCCACTCGGGGTGATAGGTGCGGTGGCAGCCACCTGGATGCGCGGGTTGGAGAATGACGTTTATTTCCAGGTCGGGTTGCTGACCATTATTGGATTGTCGGCCAAAAATGCCATTTTAATCGTCGAATTTGCCAGTGAATTAAACAATAAAGGCAAAGATTTAGTCGAAGCCACTCTTGAGGCTTCCCGCCAGCGGTTGCGGCCTATTTTGATGACCTCACTGGCATTTATCTTTGGTGTGTTACCCATGGCTATCAGCCAGGGTGCAGGCTCTGGCAGCCAACACGCAGTCGGTACTGGCGTGATGGGAGGGATGATTTCAGCTACCGTGCTGGCGATTTTCTTTGTACCGTTGTTCTTTGTTCTGGTGCGTCGCCGCTTCCCAGGCAGGCCACCGCGCGCGAAAGAGTAGATTTCAAGCTGTAGGAAGACGGCAAGCAAGAGAATCCCTATGAGCTGACATCAAGTCAGTGATTCGGGTGAATGAGAGCAGCCAACACACCTACGGTTTGAAAGATGACGCCTGATTATGCCCAATAGATTTCAAGCTGTAGGAAGACGGCAAGCAAGAGAATCCCGATGAGCTGACATCAAGTCAGTGATTCGGGTGAATGAGAGCCGCCAACACACCTACGGTTTGAAAGATGACGGGCATAAAAAAGGCAGAGCCAACATGGTCTCTGCCTTTCTGACGAGCGATTTTTCGCCCCTGGGTGTTGATAAGTCAATCGTTAAAACAACAAAAAGATAGTTACTCTTACTGCCGGTTTATTCGCTTATGCCTTGCGCAGCATAGCATCGATAAACTCTTTCCACGTACTTAACTCAAATTCAACCATAACATCCTCTCTAATTATCGCGGTTCATTATACGCCTGTTTTTTGAACAGTCAAAATTGAAAGCAAGCTATCTATCTGTTGAAATGGGATCTGTAGCAGAGATCTTGAATTTTGCCCTGTTGCTGAGTCTTATGGGTAAGCATTACATCGCTTGCCTGTTTTATCATTCGAGAGTAGCGTGCTCAGATATATAGGGGTAAACGCCGTTTTTGACAAAACCCGTTATTGGCAAAAGACAGAGCACAACCATGAAACACTCCATCGACTCATTAAAAGAGCTGGGCCGTTATGATGATGCGGTGGCACTGGCGCTAGACTTACTGCGTCGCTCACCCGATAACGCCAGCCTGCTATATAAGATTGCCTCACTGTATGATGTGCAGGGGTTGGAGTTGCAGGCAATCCCTTTCTACCGTGCCGCGATTGAGCACAATCTGGTAGGTAAAGAGTTGCAGGAGGCCTATCTGGGGCTGGGCAGCACTTATCGCGCTCTGGGGCTATATCAAGAGTCGCTGGACACATTTGACCGCGCGTTAGCTCATTTCCCGCAAGCGAAAGAGATAACCTTATTCCGTACCATGACGCTGTATAACCTCGGTGAAACCAAAGAGGCCGTCGCTGCATTATTGATATTGCTGGCTGAAACCTCAAACTATCAGGATATCAGCCTCTACCAAAAAGCGATTCGCCACTATGCCGCTGACCTTGACCGTATTGGTTAAATCAACAGCTCAGTTCTGATTACCACCGCGCTAAACTACGCATAGCCGTCTGGATTCAAATCACATTTTCCCGCATTATGGGCAAATTGCCCCCTTGCTCCGGGCAGCCGTCTACGCGGCTGGCCTGATTTGCCATTCTAGCCGAGGTATTATTTTTCCATGTCAGATAGCCCAGCCACCCCATCATTGCGCCTTTATGGCATTAAAAATTGCGATACCATAAAAAAGGCCCGCCGCTGGCTGGAAGAGCAAGGTATTGCCTATCAGTTTCACGATTATCGTGTGGACGGATTGAGTGACGAACGCCTGCAAGGTTTTATCGATAAACTGGGTTGGGAGCCATTGCTCAATACGCGCGGTACCACCTGGCGTAAATTGCCGCAGGCCCAGCGTGATGCAATCACCGATGCTCTGGCCGCCAAAGCGCTGATGCTAGAACAACCAGCCATAATTAAACGCCCGCTGCTGGAAGCCACCAATGGCGAGATGCTGCTGGGCTTCAAAATTGAAAGCTATCAACTATTCATTCAACAACATATTATTAAACAACACGTTATCGAGGTGCAATAACATGATCTGTCCGGTAATCGAACTGGCTCAACAATTAATTAAACGCCCGTCGCTCAGCCCTTCTGATGCGGGCTGCCAGGCGATCATGATTAAGCGCTTAGAAGCTATCGGTTTTACGGTAGAGCCCATGAATTTTGGCGATACCCTTAATTTCTGGGCATGGCGCGGCGAAGGTGAAACACTGGCATTTGCCGGTCATACCGATGTGGTTCCCACCGGTGATGAAAGCCATTGGAGCAGCCCACCGTTTGAACCGACCATTCGTGATGGCATGCTGTATGGCCGTGGTGCCGCCGATATGAAAGGCTCACTGGCCGCGATGGTGGTCGCCGCCGAACGTTTTGTTGCCGTTCATCCAGACCATAAAGGCCGGTTGGCATTTATGATTACCTCCGATGAAGAAGCCAAAGCCATTAACGGTACGGTCAAAGTCGTTAATGCGTTGATGGCACGCAATGAGCGGTTGGATTACTGTCTGGTTGGCGAACCCTCCAGTACTGACCGGGTCGGGGATGTGGTGAAGAATGGCCGCCGAGGTTCTATTACCGCCAACTTGCGTATCCATGGAATTCAAGGGCATGTGGCCTACCCTCATTTAGCAGATAATCCGGTTCATCGTGCCATGCCAGCCCTGAATGAACTGGTTGCTACGCAATGGGATGAAGGCAATGAGTTCTTCCCTGCCACCAGTATGCAAATTGCTAATTTACATGCCGGCACCGGCAGCAATAACGTGATTCCTGGTGAGTTCTATGTGCAGTTCAACTTCCGTTTCAGTACGGAACTGACCGACAGCATGATTAAGCAGCGAGTAGAGGCGCTGTTGGAACGCCATCAACTGAATTATACCCTCGAGTGGGTGTTGTCTGGTCAACCCTTCCTTACCGCAAGGGGCGCGCTGGTCGATGCAGTGGTGAATGCTGTTGAGCACTACACTGAAATCACTCCGCAATTGTTAACCACCGGTGGTACCTCTGATGGTCGTTTTATCGCTTTAATGGGCGCTCAAGTGGTGGAATTAGGACCAGTTAATGCCACTATCCATAAAGTGAATGAATGTGTTCACGCCGCTGACTTGCAACTACTGAGCCGGATGTATCAGCGAGTTATGGAGCAGCTCATCGCATGACAACTAATACATTAACACCACAGATGCTTACCGGCCGTTCAACCGATCATCTGGCGGTGTTAAGCGGCAACCATCGTTTGCAACCACAGGCTGTTGCCGCTTTTCAAGCCATGCAGCAAGCCGCTGCGCGGGCGGGGTTCGATTTACAGCCTGCCAGCACTTTTCGCGATTTTGACCGCCAATTAGCGATCTGGAATGGTAAATTTCGCGGCGAGCGACCAGTATTAGATAAAGACAGCCAGCCGATGGACATTCGCCAACTTGATGCTCAGGCCCGCTGTGAAGCTATTTTGCGCTGGTCTGCCCTGCCAGGGGCCAGCCGCCACCACTGGGGCAGTGATCTGGATATTTACGATCCCTCCCTGTTGCCCGCAGAAACAAAATTACAACTGGAGCCATGGGAATACGATACTGGCGGCTATTTTTATCCGTTGACCCAATGGTTGGATGTTCATATGGCTGAATTTGGTTTTTACCGGCCATTTAGCGAAGACAACGGCGGTATTGCAGCAGAACCTTGGCACCTGAGTTATCGCCCGTTAGCTGCTGCGGCAGAACATTTACTGACACCCAACATTCTACTAGAAGCTTGGCAATCACAGGATGTGGCAGGTAGTGAGTGGCTGGCAAGCCATTTACCCATTATTTTTTCACGATTTATTCATACGCTATAGATTTCAAGATGCAGGAAGGCGGCAAACTTAGGCAGCCAACACCGGCAGTTTGAAAGATGACGGGTATATCAACGGAAGGAACTTAACCATGCACTGGTTAGCAGATTATTGGTGGATCATACTTATCCTGCTTGCGGGGATTATCTTAAACGGTATCAAGGAATTACGCCGCCTTGATCATAAACGTTTTTTAAAAAACAAACCGGAATTACCGCCTCATCGCGATAACAATGCGCAGTGGGACGACGATGACGACTGGCCGGATAAGAACAAGAAAAATAAGTAAAGCTCGACTCATATCTCAAACGAAGGGGCCAGCCCCCTTCGTCAGGGTGAATTACCTCGCAGCAATATCATCACGCAAATGGTCGATAGCCAGTTTGAGCATTGGTTGATTAATACCATGCCCAGTATTGGCATCCAGATTCAATGTTACGCGACTGCCCAAAACCAGTAAGCTACTGGTTGCCGCTTTGGCATACCCCATAGGAATCACGCCATCCTGCTCACCATGAATAAAATGGATCACCACGTCAGCGATGGGTTGTTGTGGTAACGTCGCAAAACGCCCACTGAACGCAATAACCTGCCCGGCTAACTGCGGCTGAGCTTTCACACCCTCTAGTGACATAATTGTGCCCTGCGAAAAACCGACCAGAGTGGTCTGTGGTGCCCCAAGGCCACTCTTCTGTTGCCAATGACGTACAATATCAATGAATTGCGACATCACGGCGTCAACACGTTCCTGGCGACTATCCTCAGTAATACCTTGCACTGAGAACCACTGACGTCCACTCCCCATGCCACTGGCGAATGTACCATCAATACTGACTACCAGCGCCTGAGGAAAGGCTTGTGCAAAATGGCTACCAACCGGTGCCATTCCAGCGGCGCTATCACCAACACCATGAAACAACAGTATTAATTGTTCTGGCGTTGCAGGTTGCTGCACTACGATAGAAGTCTGATTCATCAAGCGGCCTTTAATCATTAAATGACAATAGCAATACTATACGCCGCTGGTTTCGGAGAGATATTGGGTTTTATTGATGGAGTTGGTGGGAATTATTGAAGGTAACGGCAGATGCGGGATCTGACTCGATGGGTAATCGATTTACTCGAATAATTTCCTATCAACAAAACAGGCCAATTAGCCTGTTTTCATTATCATTATAAAGAGATGAGATCAAAGCGGTTTTACTATCACTTCGCCTTTGCGCTCAGCAACTTCTTTAGCGGCCATAAATCGTTTGAACATTTCGACTTTGCCATCATGAATCGCTTTAAAATCAATTTTACCCTTCGTGTGGGTAGTGCCGCGTTCGTATCGCATAACAAGCTCCATCATTTAGGTAGGTGAGATTACGCTCTCTGGCAAACCGCTTAACATACCTTGGATATATCGTATTTAAGGCTTCGTTCTCGGCAGAGAAATACAGAAGTTGTGTGCTTTCAATGTCAGCCACCCTGAGCATGAAGTCAACTAACGCGCTATAGAGATAATGTAACTCATGTAGCAGTAGATCAATTGAGCCTTCAGGCTTTGCAAATATCTGTGTCGGGTTTAGCTCTTCCTGCTGCCTATTGTAAAAACTGACAACAAAAACGAGTAATCCTCTGATTTTTTTACCAATCATACTGTGCATAGTGGCTGCCGCCACAGGATCTAAAGAGGGGGGACAGAACATTAGCCTCACGGTGATGGAACGTTTTTCATCTCCCGCAAAAACAAATTCAATATCAATGTACCCCATGCCATCTTCAATTTTTACTAATCCTTCAGTGACCAATCTGTGCGTGTGCATCTAGCCTGGTATCCTCGCTATACTCATCCTGAATATGGCGAATACCTTACCTTAAGAGCCTCTTCGACACATCATGAGAAATTGAGTTTTAAGACAATAAAAGATAACTGTCATCAACCCTCTGCCATCCCCTCGGCTGCCTCTTGCCGCCAGCGCGCCACTAATGCTTTTCGCCCGGTGAGGGCTAGATTG
Organism: Yersinia sp. FDAARGOS_228; assembly: GCF_002073315.2. Classification (NCBI taxonomy): domain Bacteria; kingdom Pseudomonadati; phylum Pseudomonadota; class Gammaproteobacteria; order Enterobacterales; family Yersiniaceae; genus Yersinia; species Yersinia sp. FDAARGOS_228. Next base: position 2,099,117 of record NZ_CP020409.2, on the reverse strand, counting down.
TTAACAATCTGCGCGGGCGAAATACCCTGTTGTAAATAATACCTTAATGCGGGAAGGGGTAATTGACTGCGTAATAACAAACGCTGTAGAGCGGGTAAGCTCGCTTCTAACGGCCGAAAAGCAAAGGCAAAACCAGCCAATTCACGCCAGTCGTCGTCATTTAAGGAAATGTCAGGTTGTTGAGGCGGGGATAACGATAAGGGCGTTGGGATGTCTACCCATTGTTGCAACCAATACCAATCACGCTCTAATTGCTGCCGTGCTGCCTCACAGAGCGATTGCCCCGCCGGACTCAAGGGTGATACCGCCATTGCCGCGTAACAGCCGCTACTGGCTTCCTTATGGCTACCAATACGCACCAGATGAAAGCCGCAGGCACGCCAGAAGCATTCTAATTCGGGGGTATAACCAAAACTGACTGAAATATAATCAAGCCTCTCGCGCTGCCCACACGCAAGCTCGGCGGCAATCATCTGCCGGGCTATCCCCTGCCGCCGCCACGATGGCGCGACGGCGACTCGACTGATACGCCGCGACAGTAGGGTTGGTGCATGCCATTGACCACTATGAGCAGCCAGTGATTGAGCCACCAAACTCCCCTTTGGCCGCCGTTTCCCTGCCCAAACGGCATGGGCTAATGCACTGCTAAGCCCCCCCTCATCCACCAGCCACAGAGCACCAATGACTGAATCAGCCACCTTAGCCGCAGAAAAATGCATCCCTGGCGCATCCATCAAACGCCGCAAATCAAGGGGGGTGGTACGATAATGCGCACTGGCAAGCAAACCATAAAAACGTCGCAGCAATTCGGGGTGGTGCAACCAATCGCGCTGCTTACAGGGTATAATATCGACTGGTGCTGAGAGAGATTCGCGGTGTGGTAGCTCATCGTCAAATAGCATAACTTCATCCACGATGCGCTCTAGCGGATCACCGCTGGCCCAACGAATAGGGTCTGTTAGCGTCAGAGGATGCCAATCGTGTAGTGTTGTACAGAATTTCAATAAGAAACCGCGCCCGGTGCCTTCGTAGCCCTGCACCGTGGTGGTTAATAGTGCCCGTGGGAAATACACCAATAACGCCGATAGTAGTGCGGCAGGGATAGCCGCGGCCTCATCGATCAATAGCCAGTCAACCCCGCTAACGTCGTTTAACCGGCAGTAGTCTAACAGTGCATCTGGTGCCCAGAAACGTGCCCGCTCTCCTGCCCGCTCGCTCAGTACTTGTGTGGCAGCTTTACCCGGCCCAGTAACCCAGCAGCTACCGGGCCATTGTGCCACCAGCATACCTGCCAGCGTCGATTTACCACGCCCACGGGCTGCCGTCAGCACCCAAGTCCCTCGGTCTGCCTGCATCAGGCGTTGAAGGATAGTTTGCTGCTCCGTGGTAGGGGAACCGTCGGGCTGCTGCCAGTCCGGGCGAGAGTACGCCATAGGTATAGATAGCGGCTGATTCTGTTGCCACAAAATAACATCGGGATCAGCCTGAAGTTGACGTTGGAGATGGCGAATAAAATTCGGCGTGGTGATGGGGGTGAGTTGCTCGCTCCAGCGCAAGCTATCAGCGTCTGGTAAACATGGCCACCTGTCCCACTGCGGCACTAATAGCACCAGCCAGCTCCCAGCTTGCAATACGCCAGCCAGCACCGCCAGCGCCTCGCTATTCAGACCCTCTGTGGCATCAAATACACCATGTAACCCTTCCTGCCCAAGTAAGGTTTTAGCCGCTGTCGGGGGAATTGCGTTGCAAGTGTCAGGTGCCTGTTCTGCTATCCATAACCAATCACCTGGCAGTTGCTGACGCAGATTTAATGCCTGCTGGCGCGACCAATCTGCGCAGCCACTGAGGACCAGTAAACGCCGTATCCCCTGCCGCGCCATCAGCGGCTGACTGACCACAATCTCATTGATCACGCTACGATTTACCGATCACCAGTGAAAGCAAGCCCGCAGCAATCAATGGCCCAACCGGTACCCCTTTGAACAATGCAACACCCAGCACCGTTCCGACCAATAACCCTGCCACCACTGACGGTTGGTGAACCATCAACGACACGCCCCGGCCACCTAACCAAGAGACCGCGACCCCAACCACAATGGCTAATATCGATTTCCACTGCACAAAGGAGTGCAGCACCTCGCTGGCGCTAATTTTGCCGCTGGCAATCGGTGCCATAACCCCAATGGTCAGAATCAGTATGCCGATGGTTAAGCCATACTTTTCTATCCAAGGGAAAAACTGATTTAACGGAGTAATACGGATGGCAAGTAGTGTCAGAATAGCTAATGTGACGGTCATGTTGTGGCTAATGATACCTAGCGCAGCCAACGCCAATAGAATCAATAAAGTTGGATCAAGAGCGGCCATGGTTATCCCTGCCTTGCAATAAATGCCGGCAGCTAGCGTGCCGGTAAGAGGAAAGTGGTCTTATGATAATCTATTTATACTTTTCGTACCTGACGCTACAGCGCTGTTCGCTGTAACGCCGATGATTTTAGCTGATCAATTTAACGGGTTGAGAACGTGTTGCAGCTATTGGGATCACCGCTATCGAAGCCACGTTTAAACCAAGTATAACGCTGTTGTGATGTGCCATGAGTGAAGCTATCGGGGACGACACGCCCTTGCCTTTGCTGCTGTAAGCGATCATCCCCAATCGCCTGTGCTGCATTTAGTGCCGCTTGTAAGTCACCCACTTCCAACACCTGCTGGTCTTCCATGGCTTTGCCCCACACGCCAGCAAAACAGTCTGCCTGTAATTCCATTTTGACCGAGAGGCGATTAGCTTCAGCCTGAGATGCACCCTGTTGCTGCTGACGCACTTTAGTATCAATACCCATCAAATGCTGCACATGGTGGCCAACTTCGTGAGCAATCACATAGGCCTGAGCAAAGTCCCCTCCTGCTCCCAGTTTATTCTTCATATCTTCATAGAAAGATAAATCGATATAAACCGTGCTGTCCGCCGGGCAATAAAACGGCCCCATAACGGACTGACCGGTGCCGCACCCCGTACGCGTTGCACCACGATACATCACCAATTTAGGCTCCTGATAGGTGCGCCCCATTTTTTGGAAAATAGGTTTCCAAGCGTCTTCTGTATCCGCCAAAACGACTGATGTGAATTTGGCATATTGATCATCTTTGGTGCTGACTGAGCTTGGGGAACGTGGCTGTGTTTGAGTTTGTGACATCGGATCACCGCCATTTAACAGCGGGGTCAAGTCAAGCCCGTAGTAACCCGCCACCAACACTACAATCAGGATAACAATACCGCCCTTACCGCCAATCGGAGGGCGGAACCCGCCACCACCACCGGATGCGTCCCCGCGTCTGTCTTCTACATTGTCACTTTCACGACGACCTTGCCAACGCATAGCGATACTCCCAGATATTTTCCTTACATATTATCGTAGGAAATCTGTTTAGCTAATACCATTAAAAGCTTAACTGATTGGTGCTATTCGGGGAATTTGGCATTCACATACATGCTCAAAGTACTTAGCGGTACAATCAGGTGGCAAGTGAGAGACAAATCTGTCTGGAGCCTACCTGAATGCGGTTTGCAGCGGCCTCGCAGCAGAGATGGGCCGAGAGGTGAGCATAGCTAACAACGCGGTGGCGTTGAGTAAGAACAATGAGGGGAGATAACAGCTATCTCCCCTGCGCCAGACAAACGTAATCGATTGCGCGGTTAGTCTAATTTTACGCCGATACGGTGTGCAACTTCTTCGTAGGCTTCAATCAAACCACCCAGGCTCTGGCGGTAACGGTCTTTATCCATCTTGTTCAAGGTTTTCTTATCCCACAAACGGCTACCATCGGGAGAGAACTCATCACCCAACACCACTTCGCCATTGAACAGGCCGAATTCCAACTTGAAGTCCACCAGGATTAAACCGGCATCATCAAACAGCTTACTCAGCACATCATTAGCCAAATAGCTCAGTTCTTTCATGCGCGCCAATTGTGCTTCAGTTGCCCAACCGAAGGTTTTGCAATAAGTCTCATTGACCATCGGGTCATGCATGGCATCGTTTTTCAAAAACAGGTCGAACAGTGGTGGGTTCAGTTGCAAACCTTCTTCTATTCCTAAGCGTTTTACCAACGAGCCCGCTGCACGGTTACGGATAACACACTCAACTGGGATCATTTCCAGTTTTTTGACCAACACTTCGGTATCTGACAACAAGCGTTCCATTTGCGTTGGAATACCGGCGTCTTCCAATTTAGTCATAATGAAATGGTTAAATTTGTTATTTACCATCCCTTTACGATCGAATTGTTCAATGCGCTGACCATCCAGTGCTGACGTATCGTTGCGGAACTCCAATACCAATAGGTCAGGATTTTCGGTGGTATAGACGGTCTTCGCCTTCCCACGATACAACTCAGCTAGCTTTTGCATCTTAATTACTCCAGTAATGTGAAAATATAACTCGCCATAAAATGACTAAACCCTAAATAATTCGAGTTGCAGGAAGGCGGCAAGTGAATGACAAATTGGTTATAAACCATTTTGAACAGCGCCTGCGCTGACCTGTAGGGTGAGCCTTTGATGAGGCTCATAATCCCGATGAGCTTACTGTGTTGTAAGTGATTCGGGTGATTGAACGTAGCCAACACACATGCAGCTTGAAGTATGACGGGTTTAAAGGGGCCGAAGCCCCTTTGGTTTTATTTGGTACTTGTAGCACCAGTTTGGCTAAATGCTGCCTGGAACACCGCGACCAGAGCATCGTTCTGAGACTGAGTCAGAGTGTGCCCTTTCGGACCGATGAACTGTAAGCTACTGCGGTTATCGAGATCACCGACCTGTAACTTATAATCGCCTTCTGGCAATTCAGGGTCTTTGGCCCCCAACGCATCCCAACCACTGCTACTCATGGATTTATTGGTAACGTTAATCGAGCCTTGCGGACGACTACGATCATTAACCTTCATGCCGATCTTCTCAAGGGCGGCTGGCAGACGTTCCCACAACACAGCATAAGGGGCACGTACAATCAGTTGCGGTAAACCAGTATCATCGCTGCCGCTTTGCACATCCAGCGTGCCGACTTTACGGGAAGCCTGACTGCTTTCGCTATCAGAACGCACTTTATCCAGACCTTCGATAATGGCATTCAGCATTGCGCCGTTGTAGCGCTGGATTTCGGTATAGCTGGTGACCGGTTGCCCACCTTGCTGTAACGCAAGGGATTTCACCACTAACACCAACTGATAACCTTGTTCCTGCACACTTATCTGATAACGGCCTTCAAACTGCACGTCTTCATCTGCACGGTTCCATTTGACCCAGTCAGTTGTCAACGTTTGGCTGGCATCCTGACGGCTGGCTATCGTCCAGTTTTTATCCTGAAGAACGCGAGTAACTTGTGCCCAAAGGTTACGATTTTGCGGGCTATTTTCTAACAATAGCTTGCTGGTATCGTTAGCATTTTCAGCGCGAGAACCGCTAAGCAATGCCAGTGGTTGTACCGGAGGACGGATGTCCAACTGTTTACCCACTGCGCCTTGAGAGTTGACGGAACGGATATCAAACTCACCATTCTGCACTGGCAGAATCATTCCTGCCGGTGAGTTAAGCGGCTTTAGCCCAGGAGCTTCAAGATAAGACTCGTCACCGCCAACCTGGCGTTTGTAGCGTTGGTCAGTGGAGCAACCTGCCAGCAGCATTGCCAGCGAAACACCCACAACCGTTACCACCGTCGACTTTTGCAATGTTATTGCCATCAAATTTCCCTAAGAGTTACAGCAAACCTGCGCTTTTCAGCGCGTCTTCCACAACCCGTTTAGCCGGGTCAGTCAGTGGGGTCATTGGCAGACGCAGAGTGTCATTCGCCATTAATCCCAGCTTCTTCGCGGCCCATTTCACCGGAATTGGGTTTGCTTCTACAAATAAATGCTGATGCAACGGCATCAAGCGCTGATTCAAACGGCGTGCCTCTGCAAAGTTACCCTGTGCCGCCAAGGCACAAAGTTCGGCCATTTCGCGCGCAGCAATGTTTGCCGTCACCGAAATAACACCTTTGCCGCCCAGTTGCATAAAGTCCAGTCCGCTCGCATCGTCACCACTGAGCAGGATGAAATCTTCATCATCAACCAGCACTTGGATCTGACTAACCCGACTTAAGTTCCCTGTTGCTTCTTTAACAGCAACAATATTTTTAATCTTAGCTAAGCGAGCAATGGTCGGCGGTAACATATCGCAACCGGTACGCGAAGGCACATTATAGAGAATTTGGGGTAAATCGGTACTTTCAGCAATCGCTTTGAAGTGTTGATACAACCCTTCCTGCATTGGCCGATTATAATATGGCGTGACAGTCAAACACCCCACTACGCCGGTATTATTAAACCGTTGTGTGAGAGAAATTGCTTCGGAGGTGGCATTAGCGCCGGTTCCGGCAATAACTGGGATGCGGCCATCGGCCAATTCGAGCGTCTGCATGACCACATCAACATGTTCGTCATGGTTCAGTGTTGCAGACTCACCCGTTGTGCCCACGGAGACAATCGCCGCCGTACCACTGGCCACATGGTAATCAATAAGTTTCTTCAGGCTTGCACGATCGACCACACCTTGGTCGTCCATCGGCGTTACCAGTGCAACTATGCTTCCTGTAAACATTGGACTTCCCGTAAACATTGCCCACCCCCTCCTTAAACAAGTTACTCATGGTACTTTTGACCTCTATCCAAAAGCAAGCAAACAACTGTGTTGTAAGCGCTTGGCAGCAGGTTTTTTTTATGTTTACCATGGTAACCCCAAAGAGCATGACAGGAAGAGCGATTTTGCCGCAGCTTGATGAACATTATCTGGTCATTACCGCACTGGGTGCTGACCGCCCAGGAATCGTGAATACCATCACCCGCCATGTCAGTAGCTGCGGTTGTAATATTGAAGATAGCCGGCTGGCAATGTTCGGTGAGGAGTTCACATTTATTATGCTGCTTTCAGGCAGTTGGAATGCGATTACCCTACTGGAGTCGACCTTGCCACAACGAGGGGCAGAGCTTGATTTGCTGATTGTGATGAAGCGCACCAACGCTCAGGGCCAAAAAGCGATGCCTGCCACGGTATGGGTAAAAGTTGAAGTCAATGACTCCCCCCATATTATCGAACGGTTTACCAACTTGTTCCATTGCCACAATATGAATATTGCAGAGTTGGTTTCCAAGACTCAACCGGCTGAAGGCGGCAATCCCCCTCGGTTACATATCCAGATTAGTGCGCACAGTCCCGCCAGCCAAAACAGTTCGATAATTGAACACGCTTTTTATCAGCTATGTACAGAACTCAACGCACAAGGCAGTATTAGCGTTGTGAACTATCCACAGCATGACTCACGAATGGAGAGTTAATAATGAGCCCATTGAAAGCCGGTGATATAGCGCCGAAGTTTAGTTTGCCAGACCAGGATGGCGAGCACATTAGTTTGGCCGACTTCCAGGGACAACGTGTCTTGGTCTACTTCTACCCTAAAGCCATGACACCTGGCTGTACTGTTCAGGCCTGTGGTCTGCGCGACAACATGGATGAATTGAAGAAAGCAGGTGTCGAAGTGCTCGGTATTAGCACCGATAAACCTGAAAAGCTGTCACGTTTTGCCGAAAAAGAGCTACTGAATTTCACATTGTTGTCTGATGAAGATCATCAGGTCGCAGAGCAATTTGGTGTCTGGGGCGAAAAAAGCTTTATGGGTAAAACCTATGACGGTATCCACCGTATCAGTTTCTTAATTGATGCGGACGGTAAGGTGGAGCATGTATTTGATAATTTCAAAACCACCAACCACCACGAAATTGTAATGGATTACTTGCGCCAAAGTGCCTGAGTCATCACACACTGGCCTTGGCCGAAAGTTGCAAAAAAAGAGCGCTCAAGCGCTCTTTTTTATTCGTCATATCTTCATATACTCTAAATAATTCGAGTTGCAGGAAGGCGGCAACTAAGTGAAGCCCCAAGAGCTTACATAAGTAAGTGACTGGGGTGAACGAAGGCAGCCAACGCAGATGCAGCTTGAAGTATGACGAGTATAAGTTAATCTGCGTCGGGGATAAACTCCTCCGGCCAGGCATGAATAACCGCTTTCACCAGCGTAGCTAACGGGATAGCAAAAAATACCCCCCAAAAGCCCCACATGCCGCCAAAAATGATCACTGACAGAATAATCACCAATGGATGCAGGTTTACGGCCTCTGAGAACAGTACCGGCACCAGCAAGTTGCCATCCAGCCCTTGTACTACCAGATAGGCGATAAAAAGTGTCCAGAAATCCGCCCCAACCCCCCACTGGAATAATGCCACCAGCACTACTGGAATAGTGACAATCACGGCACCAATATAAGGAATCAGTACCGAGAAGCCGACTAACACCGCCAATAACAGCGCGTAATTCATACCCATAACAAAGAACACTAAATACGTGGCGATGCCAACAATCACCATCTCCAATACTTTGCCACGAATATAGTTGGTTATCTGCTGGTTCATTTCCAGCCAGACTTGCCCAGCCAGACCACGATTACGTGGTAAAATACGCCGCACCGCATTCAGCATCTGCTCTTTATCTTTGAGCAGGAAAAACAGCATCAGTGGCACCAGAATCAGATAAATTGCTAATGTCAGTAAACCTATCAATGAAGCAAGAGAGATTTTAACCACTGACTCCCCCATCCCCGACAGCTTGCTTCGCAGATTTTCCGCCATCATATCGACAATGCCAGCATCCACCAGCGCGGGGTAACGCGAAGGCAACGTCTGAGCAAATGCATTGAATTTATTGAGCATTTTCGGCATATCTGATATCAGATTATTGCCCTGTTGCCACACCGTAGGCGCCACAACAAATACAGCCAGGAGTGTGATACCACCGAAAATCACCAGCACGATACTGGCAGCCCAAGGACGCGAACAACCAATACGCTGTAATCGGGCGGTTGGCCATTCTAACAAATACGCCAACACGATCGCCGCCAGCAGAGGAGCCAAAATGCCACTAAAGAAGTAGAGAATGCAGAATCCAACCAACAGAATAACCAATAAAGCGATAACCTGCGGGTCGGTAAAACGCCGACGATACCACTGTAACAACAGCTCTAGCATCCGTAATTGCTCCTTAAGTACCATGAGAGAACGACAAATTGGTCGTCCCCTTTAACCGCCCCGACACGCAGGGACATAACCCGAAGGTAAATTGTTCTCGTCAGACGTTCCCTTATCTCCCCATGCTGGCTAAGATAGTTGCGAGCCTCAGCAACGGATGTTGAGCTTAACCTTTGACGTATTTGATGCTATTTATGAGATCTTACCCAATAGATTTCAAGATGCGGGAAGGCGGCAAGCAAGAGAACCCCGATGAGCTTACACCTGCAATTTGAAAGATGACGGGTATAACCCGCTTTCGTGATGATTGTACTGGAGAGCAGAGCAAGGAAGAAGAACTCTTACACATCTCGGAGTCTAATTGTCATTACATTAGCAAGGGCAGCCTCATTTATGACTTATCGGTTAACTAAAACAGGTCGGTTAAGTAAGACAATGATCGCCACACTACTCAGTAGCTTGCTGCTCACTGGCACTATACCAGCCAGCGCTGAGACGCAAGATCTGCTGCCCGATATTGGCACCTCTGCGGGTGCCACACTGAGTATCGATCAGGAAAATGCAATGGGGGATTTTTATGTCCGCCAAATGCGCGCCAGCACACCGCTGATTTATGATCCGCTATTGACCCAATATATCAATACGCTGGGTAATCGGCTGGTCGCCAATGCCTACTCGGTACGAACCCCGTTTCATTTCTATTTAGTGAATAACGATCAGATTAACGCCTTTGCTTTCTTCGGTGGCAATGTGGTGCTCCACTCTGCCCTGTTCCGCTATACCGAGAACGAAAGTGAATTGGCATCCGTATTAGCGCATGAAATATCCCATGTGACTCAACGCCATCTGGCGCGCGCGATGGAAGAGCAGCAACGAATGGCGCCGCTGACGTGGGTCGGGGTATTAGGTTCTATTCTGTTAACCATGGCCAGCCCACAAGCGGGGATGGCAGGTTTGAGCGGCACGTTAGCAGGCGCTCAACAGGGCGTCATCAGCTTTACTCAAGGCAACGAACAGGAAGCTGACCGTATAGGTATTCAGGTATTGCAACGCTCCGGGTTTGATCCGCAGGCCATGCCTAATTTCCTGCAAAAACTGGCCGATCAGTCACGATATGCGTCAAAGCCACCGGAAATGCTGCTAACTCACCCCTTACCGGATAGCCGTTTATCTGATGCGCGTAACCGCGCTAATCAGATGAAACCGCACCCTATCACGTCATCACAAGATTACTTATTCGCCAAAGTTCGTATTCTGGGCATGTATGGTTCAACTGAAAACAGCCTCACACCAGACCTGCTGGAAAAATTGAGTAAAGGCACAGTGCGCGAGCAACTGGCGGCTAAATACGGTCAAGCCATTTTGTGGTACCAGGCCAAAAAGTACGATGAAGCTCGCAATCAGTTACAACCCCTGTTAGCGCAGCAACCAGGCAATATTTGGTTCCTTGATTTGATGACTGATATCGATCTGGGGCAAAACAAAACAGCCGCCGCCATTGCCCGCCTGCAAGCGGCAGCCGCTAAACAAAATGATGAGCCGGTGTTGCAATTGAATCTGGCCAACGCGTATGTTCAGGGCGGGCAACCGGCGGCAGCGGTCAAGATACTCAACCGTTACACCTTTGCTAATCCAAACGACCCTAATGGTTGGGATTTGTTAGCCCAGGCGGCCGCTGCACTGGGTTTACGCGATCAGGAGCTGGCTGCTCGGGCAGAGAGCCTGGCCTTGAGTGGTAAATTGCCGCAGGCCATTGGCCTGCTCAGCGATGCCAGCGCCCGGGTGAAATTGGGGAGCCTGGAACAAGCGCGTTATGATGCACGCATTGACCAGTTGCGCCAGCTAGATAAGCGCTTCCAGAAATACCAGAAGTCTTAAGGAAATTTATCATGAAAGATGTCACGTTTTATCATAACCCACGCTGCTCCAAAAGTCGGGAAACACTCGCACTGGTTGAACAGCAGGGTATTCAACCACAGGTCATATTATATTTAGACCACCCACCGTCAGTAGCGGGGTTAAAAGTGTTACTGCAACAACTCGGCTTTCATGACGCCCGGCAGCTTATGCGTACCAAAGAAGATCTCTACAAAACACTGAATTTGGCAGATGAGGCACTAACGCAGGATCAGTTGCTACAAGCAATGAGCGATAACCCAAAACTGATCGAGCGCCCGATTGTAGTTTATAACGGCCAGGCACGCATCGGCCGTCCGCCAGAGCAGGTACTTGAGATTTTACAGTAACTTGATTGCACCCCATGATTGAACGCTGCGTATCGAAGCGAGGCCAATGGATGGGCCGGGTAACCCACGCAGCGCCCCCTACCACTTGGCAAAGGAAGGGGATTAAAGGCTAAGGGTTTCTTTTACAAAAGGAATGGTGAGCTTACGCTGGGCGGTGATAGAGGCCCGATCAAGTTGATCCAGGGTCATAAATAGTGTGCGCATTTCCCGATCCAACCGTTTTAGCAAGAAACGGCCAACGTCCTCAGGTAATTCAAAACCACGTAATTTGGCACGTAACTGTAATGCCTGCAATTTCTCATCATCTGACAACGGCTGCAATTTATAGATCTGCCCCCAATCCAGGCGCGAGGCCAAATCAGGCAAACCGAGATTTAACTGCCGTGGTGGGCGATCACCGGTAATCAATAAACGGGTACGGCCAGTTTCAACAATGCGGTTATAGAGATTAAATATCGCCATTTCCCACTGCTCATCACCCGCAATACACTCAATGTTATCAATACACACCAGCGCCAATTGCTCCATACCATCCAGCACTTCGGGCACAAAATAAGCGCGTTTATCAAGCGGGACGTAGCCTACCGCCTCACCTTTTTGCGATAACTCTGCACAAGCGGCATGTAATAGATGGCTCCGGCCACCGCCTTCGCGCGACCAAAAATAGATATAACTGCCGTGGGACTGATGAACCGTGGACTGGATCGCCGCTAACAGGGACGGGTTCTCCCCCGGATAAAAACTGGCGAAAGTTTCATCATCGGGAAGATAGAGTGGCAGTGAAAGCTGTGCCGGCGTATTCAGAAGCACCTCAACCAACAAAACGGGCGGGAAAACGTGGCAAGCTTACCACAAAAATTAACAACAGCATAAAAACCTGATCTAGAGCGAAAAACTGGCCGAACCCACAATAACCGCGCGGCCAGATATCACTTTTTATTGCGCCGATATTAACGCGCGGACTCGTCTTCCTGAGCGTCAATAATCTCTTCTTCAGGGCGAATCAGACTGATCACTTTAAACAGCAGACTCAAGCCAATCCCCACAACCGTTGCCAAAGCCATGCCTTTCAGTTCGGTTGCGCCAATGTTCACTTTCGCGCCACTCACCCCGATGATCAGGATAACAGAGGTTAAGATCAGGTTTTGTGCTTTGTTATAGTCAACTTTTGACTCAATCAACACACGGATACCTGATGCGGCAATAACACCGTACAACAGCAGTGAGACACCGCCCATTACCGGCACCGGCACCGCTTGGATCGCAGCGGCCAATTTACCGATACAAGACAGCATGATCGCCAGAATCGCAGCACCACCGATCACCCAAGTACTGTAAACACGGGTGATCGCCATAACACCGATATTCTCACCATACGTGGTATTGGGGGTTGAGCCAAAGAAGCCGGAAATCACCGTCGAAATACCATTGGCAAACATCGAGCGATGCAAACCAGGGTCACGAATCAAATCTTTTTTCACGATATTAGCAGTGACCACCAAGTGACCGATATGTTCAGCAATAACCACCAGCGCCGCAGGCAAGATGGTCAAAATAGCGAACCATTCAAAACGTGGGGTATAAAACGTCGGTAAGGCAAACCAATGGGCCTGACTAATTGGGGTTAAATCAACCACCCCCATCACGAATGACAAAGCATAGCCAACCAACACACCAATCAAGATAGGGATAATGGCGAAGAAGCCACGGAACAGCACCGATCCCAGAATAGTTACCCCTAACGTCACCATTGAAATGATGATAGTGGTTGAATCTACTGTCACACCTTGGGCGGGCAATAATCCGGCCATACCCGCGGCAACGCCAGCTAACTCAAGGCCGATAACGGCAACAATCGCCCCCATCGCCGCGGGCGGGAACAGCACATTCAGCCAACCCGTCCCGGCTTTTTTCACAATCAGCGCCACCAGACAAAACAGCACGCCGCACATGATAAAGCCACCCAAGGCAACTTCGTATCCCAAAGGTAATAACAGCAGTACCGGTGAGATAAACGCAAAACTTGAACCGAGGTAAGCCGGGATCTTTCCCTTACAAATGAACAGATAGAGCAAGGTTCCGATACCGTTGAACAGCAGCACCGTCGCCGGGTTAATTTTAAACAGAATAGGAACTAAAACGGTGGCACCAAACATGGCGAACAAATGTTGAAAACTCAGGGGGATCGTCTGGAGCAGCGGTGGACGCTCGCTGACACCGATGGTGCGACGGCTCATTTCTCTATCCTCTTAATGGTGTGTTTAAAAATGATTTTGCTAAAAGTTATTCAAAAAAAAGCCGACTATCGAGTCGGCTATCATCAGTTATTTTGTTCCGAAAATCTTATCCCCGGCATCACCCAAACCAGGGATGATGTAACCGTGTTCGTTCAGGCACTGATCGATGGCGGCGGTATACAGCTCTACGTCTGGATGCGCTTCTTCCAGCGCTTTGATACCCTCCGGTGCGGCAACCAATACCAACACTTTAATGCTCTGGCAGCCCGCCTTCTTCAGCAAATCGATAGTCGCAATCATCGAACCACCGGTTGCCAGCATAGGGTCAACAACCAACGCCATACGTTCGTTGATATCGGCAACCAGTTTCTGGAAATACGGTACCGGTTTTAATGTTTCTTCATCACGATAGACACCCACCACGCTGATGCGGGCACTCGGTATGTTCTCCAACACCCCTTCCATCATACCTAAACCGGCACGTAGAATCGGCACCACCGTAATTTTCTTACCTTTAATCTGCTCAATCTCTACCGGCCCGTTCCAACCCTCGATGGTAACTTTCTCAGTTTCCAGATCGGCGGTTGCCACGTAAGTCAGCAAACTCCCTACTTCAGACGCTAACTCGCGAAAACGCTTCGTGCTGATATCATTCTCACGCATCAAACCAAGTTTATGTTTTACTAGCGGGTGTTTCACCTCAACGATCTTCATTATTTTTCTCCTGGTTAGGCGGTTGACGGCCAAAAAAATCGCGAGATTATACCGCCTTTTTTTTTGAACGCCACAATGAATAGCCTGATTCAGATCAATAGAAAATCAATCTTAAGTCAAGAAAGCTAAAAATCAGCGTGATATCACAAGCTACTCGCAAACGTTTGCCTGCGCTGTTAGAATTATCGCGTTTTATTCCTAATACCCAAAATAATTGGAGTTGCAGGTAGGCAGCAAGCGAACACATCTCGATAAGCTCACTCAAGTAAGTGATTCGAGTAAGTGAACGGTGCTAACCCTGCGGCTTCAAGGATGAAGGGATAAGCTCAAACAGCCAACCGCCGTGGGGACCTCGCAGTGACCAACAAAACCTCTCTCAGCTATAAAGACGCAGGCGTAGATATCGATGCCGGTAATGACCTTGTTGATCGCATAAAAGGTGTGGTTAAACAGACTCGTCGCCCAGAAGTGATGGGTGGATTGGGCGGGTTCGGTGCCCTGTGTGCTTTGCCGCAAAAATACCGTGAACCTATTTTAGTCTCAGGCACCGACGGCGTGGGCACTAAGCTGCGCCTGGCGATGGACCTGAAACGTCACGATACCATTGGTATCGATTTAGTAGCTATGTGTGTCAATGACCTGGTGGTTCAGGGTGCTGAACCGCTGTTCTTCCTTGACTACTTTGCTACCGGTAAACTGGATGTGGAGACTGCCGCCAGTGTGATTACCGGTATCGCCGAAGGGTGTAAACAATCAGGTTGTGCACTGGTTGGCGGCGAAACCGCAGAAATGCCGGGGATGTACCACGGTGAAGATTATGACGTTGCCGGTTTCTGCGTTGGTGTAGTTGAAAAGTCTGAAATCATTGATGGCAGCAAAGTGACACCGGGTGATGCGTTGGTTGCCTTAGGTGCCAGCGGCCCACACTCCAATGGTTATTCACTGGTACGCAAAATTCTGGAAGTCAGCAATACCAATCCTGAGCAAACTCAGTTGGGCGGTAAATCACTGGCTGACCATTTGCTTGAACCGACCAAAATCTACGTTAAATCCATTCTCAGCCTGATTGAGCAGCTTGATATTCATGCTATTGCTCACCTGACTGGCGGCGGCTTCTGGGAAAACATCCCACGGGTATTACCCGCAGGGACTCAAGCGGTTATCGACGAAGCTAGCTGGCAGTGGCCCGCGGTATTTAGTTGGTTGCAGCAAACCGGCAATGTCAGCCGCCACGAAATGTATCGCACCTTTAACTGCGGTGTCGGCATGGTGGTTGTGCTCCCAGCAGAACTGGCTGATATTGCCGTTGAGTTACTGACTGCATCCGGTGAGAAAGCCTGGAAAATCGGTGTGATTGCTGCGGCGACTGACGGTGCAGAGCAAGTAATCATCAATCCATAACATTGCTGACTCAACCTGCAGCTTCAAGTACGAAGGGTATATGAAAAAGATCGTGGTTTTGCTCTCCGGCCAGGGCAGTAATCTACAAGCGTTGATCGACGCCCAACAACAAGGGCGTATTTCAGGCACCATCAGTGCCGTATTCAGTAATAACCCTGATGCTTATGGGTTGGAACGTGCTGAATTGGCGGGTATTCCCCACCATGCAGTGGATGCCAAGTCCTATGCTGACCGCGCCAGTTTTGATTTGGCATTGGCGCAAGCCATTGACCACTATCAACCTGATTTACTGGTGTTAGCCGGTTATATGCGCATTCTCAGTGCGGAGTTTGTTCAGCACTATGCTGGCCGGATGTTAAATATCCATCCGTCACTGTTGCCGAAATACCCTGGTCTGCACACTCATCGTCAGGCACTGGAAAACGGTGATCAAGAGCATGGCACCTCGGTGCATTTCGTTACTGAAGAGCTGGACGGCGGCCCGGTTATTCTGCAAGCCAAAGTACCGATTTTTAGTGAGGATAGCGAAGAGGATGTGGTCGAAAGAGTACAAACTCAGGAGCACAGTATTTATCCGTTGGTGGTGAGTTGGTTTACCGATGGCCGTCTTGCTATGCGTGATAATGCAGCTTGGCTGGATGGTAAACGCTTACCTGCGCAAGGCTACGCGGCTGAATAAAACAAGTTAATAAATATTGATTAAAGGCGCGGCCAGTTATGGTTAGCGCCTTTTTTAATTCCCCTGTGCTTACCTCTTGTGCTAATAGTATAATTTTTAAGGCAGCAACCGCTGTCGCCAATGAGGAATAAGCATGTCTACCACTAACAGCGTCAGGTTACGCCCACTAGAACGGGATGACTTGCCGTTTGTTCACCAGTTAGATAACAATGCCAGCGTGATGCGCTATTGGTTTGAAGAGCCTTACGAGGCCTTTGTTGAACTGTCTGATCTGTATGATAAACATATTCATGACCAGAGTGAGCGCCGCTTTATTATTGAAAGCCAGGGGACAAAAGTCGGTCTGGTTGAGTTAGTTGAAATTAACCATATTCACCGCCGTGCTGAGTTTCAGATAATTATCGACCCGGCTCATCAAGGTAAAGGCCATGCAGGTACCGCCGCAAGACTGGCGATGGAATATGGTTTTTCGGTACTGAATTTGTACAAACTTTATCTGATTGTTGATAAAGAAAATCAAAAAGCCATCCATATCTATACAAAATTAGGCTTTGAAATAGAGGGTGAATTAAAGCAAGAGTTCTTTATCAATGGTGAATACCGTACTGTAATTCGTATGTGCATTTTCCAGCCACAATATTTGGCTAAATATAAAACACCATCGATAAAGAGTGCTTAATCCGCTGGGGCCAGTTCAGTTGGCCCCAATATCAATTCAACATATTCAGATTGAATGATCGGTAACTGTTTCACTGGATAGCGCCCTATTAGGAACAGATAACAAACGACACAACCCGCCACTAAGTTAAACACGATTTCACGCCAACAACGATAATAATGAAAAATCTTCTTTTAGCACCCAAGCTATCACGTTTTGCTTAAATATATGGCTTGAGTTATCCGTGGATTCCCGGCACGCATGATAAGAATAGATAATACCAATCACGTCATCTTCGGTTAGCTCCCCATGGTGGCTGGCATAGGCTGAAATGAGTGCTTTCAAATAGAAGAAATCTATGGCTTGTAGATTAAATACCGTGACAGCCGCTTGATCATCCCCCATCGCCAATTGGTCATGATGAATGCGGAACATAAAATAATTGCGCCATACCGACGGGTGTTTGGTAAAAAAGGGCAAGGCATATTGTTGCCATGCATTGTTTAGTTGTTGTTTATTGTGATTTTGCCCAACCAAATCATTAGTGGCGTAGCTCAGCAACGGTTGAGCATAAGCCGCCAGCATATTTCGCCCCCGAATATCAGCCAGTTGTGCAATAAAATCAGCCAAATAATTTAATAGTTCATCACTGATAGCCGGAGCTATCTTCATCGCTGCCAGTTCATGGGCTGCTTGCCCTGCCGTCATAGTGGCGATAAGTTCAGTGCGCAGGTTGTCTATCTCAACCATTTTAATTTTATTCACGTCATCCCAGGCTTGATAGTTCTGTAAAAAACAATTTATCGCCCAAAGATTTTCTTCAATATTCGGTTGCTGACTGGCTGCAATTGCCGCGCAAGCGCGGTTAACCAACCGCTCTTCAATAACAATATCCGGCGCTTTGTAATAGTCATATTGGTTGATAGTAGAAAAACGCAACGTTAGCGCATCATCGGAAAATAGCACCTGCCGGGTTACCTCAGGGCAAGACAATGACATGCTTTTGATTTTCTGATTTTTATAAACATGCTCAACGCGGGGGAACGTTGCACAACTGTGACTCAACGCATGAGCACCGGCATGTTTGTGAATTTGACATAACCGTTGTTCATCAAGAAAGGGGCAATTCCCCTGACTATCTGGGTGAATATTGGCCCAAGAGGCAAGGCTGGCTTGAGTAACCGAAATCTGGTTAATGGCAATGCGTTTAATTTCTGCGTAAGGGCTTTTAATGTATTTTTGATAACGATTTCTATCAAGCGTGACATTTTGGCCTTTGCAGCAGTGTTCGCGACAGGCGGTGCCGACACAACTAAATGTTTCCATAAAATCAGGCTGAGTTATCAATAGCTCTTTCACTTAACGCTTCCATTCAATAGTCACCTAAATAACGAGCGGCACATGAAAGTGTAAACTTAAATCGCAATTGATAAATAAAGCGAACACCTTAGAAGCTGACTGTACTGACGCTAAATGCTCAACCGTAACGCCCGGTGATATAATCTTCCGTCCGGCGCTGGTGTGGCGACGTGAACAACGCATCGGTATCGTTATATTCCACCAGGCTCCCCTGATGAATGAAGGCGGTATAATCCGAGACCCGCGCCGCCTGCTGCATATTATGGGTAACCAGCACTACGGTATATTGCTGTTTGAGTGTGGTTATCAACTCTTCGATGGTTAGAGTGGATATTGGGTCCAGAGCGGATGTTGGCTCATCGAGCAATAACACCTCAGGTTCAATAGCAATGGCTCTGGCGATGACCAGGCGCTGCTGTTGACCACTGGAGAGACGAAAGGCATTTTCCCGCAACCGGTCCTTCACTTCATGCCACAATGCGGCAGCCCGCAATGAGCGCTCAACAGCATCATCAAGCACCCGACGGTCACGAATCCCCTGCAAACGCAGGCCATATACCACATTCTCATAAATTGATTTGGGGAATGGGTTGGGCCGCTGAAACACCATGCCAACCCGCCGACGCAATGCGGCAACGTCAGTGGTTTTATCGGTGATAATTTCACCACCGAGCCGGATTTCACCCTCAAAATGACAGCTATCCAGCAAATCATTCATGCGGTTAAAACAGCGCAATAATGTAGATTTACCACAACCGGACGGACCAATCAGCGCGGTAACACGGTGTTTAGGCACATTAAATGAAATATCGTGCAATACCTGTTTATCGCCATAAAACAAATTGAGCTTTTCGACTGCCAGCGCCGTTTGTTCATCGGTCAATTGCTGCACATTAAGCAGCGGCAGTGAATCCGGCGTCAAAAGTCCCATATTTCGTCCTGTGGGTTAAAAAGTTCAGTCACAACAATAAACCTCGGTATTTTTCACGCAAATGATGGCGAATACCAATAGCGGCTAAATTAAGCCCGACCACAATGATCACCAGCAGCAGAGCTGTGGCAAAGACTAATGGGCGAGCCGCTTCCACATTCGGGCTTTGAAATGCCATATCGTATATCTGGAAGCTCAAATGCATGAACTTACGTTCTAAATGCAAAAACGGGAAGATACCATCGACCGGCAAGACTGGCGCTGATTTCACCACCCCTACCAGCATCAGCGGTGCGGTTTCCCCCGCAGCACGTGCCACCGCCAAGATAAGCCCGGTTATCATCGCTGGTGCCGCCATCGGCAACACAATATGCCACAATGTCTCGGCCTTAGTGGCTCCCAGCGCTTGCGAGCCTTGCCGCAAGCTGGCCGGAATGCGCGATAGCCCCTCCTCGGTGGCAACAATCACCACTGGCAACGTCAGCAACGCTAGCGTTAACGCCGCCCACAACACCCCTGGAGTACCGAATGTCGGGTTGGGAAGCGCCTCAGGATAAAATAGCTTATCCAGTGAACCCCCTATCAGATAGACAAAGAAACCGAGGCCAAATACGCCATAAACAATCGAGGGCACCCCGGCCAAATTCACCACGGAAATACGAATCATGCGGGTCAGCCAGTTTTTACCTGCATATTCATGTAAATACACCGCTGCAATCACCCCTAATGGCATGACCACGATGGACATGAGTATCACCATCAATACCGTGCCAAAAATAGCCGGGAACACACCGCCCTCGGTATTGGCATTGCGCGGATTATCGGTCAAGAACTTCTGGGTTTGTGCCGCCCAATGGCGTAGTTTCTGCCCAAAAGTCATGTCATTGGGGTACCAGGCGTGGTTAATCTGGCTAAGTGATAGTGGATGAATTTGCCCATTCATATCCCGCAATAACAACGTGTAGCGGCTTTGCTCGGTTTGTAGCCCGCGTAATGTATCCATCATGGTTTGATGGCTACGTTGCAATTCGCCCCACTCCGCCGCGATACGGTCCTGTGATTTACTGTCCAGGTCGCCATGCATTTGCAGCCGTTTTTTCTCTAGCCGCAACGCCTCAAACTGTTGATTAAGCATATTCATCTGGCGGAACTGAATATCCTTCGACTGCCTGACCAGACTTTGTATCACAGGAATACGTTTTAGCAGTTCCTGAGCCAAATCATTGCCCACTAAAGGTTGGCCGTTATCCAACATGCCGGCGAGGAAGCCGTATGCCGTGCCATTGTTCTGGCGATCCAGCACCAGCAGATCTTTAGGCAAAGTGCGTTGCTGGATATCACTGTCCAGCAGGCGGTGGAAATCCTGGCCCTGAATCTCGCGGTTACCGGTTTTAATCAAATAGCGGGTTACGGTTTCACCGGCCTGCGGTGGCAACATCACTCCGGCTTGTTCTAATTGCTGACGTGACAACGTCTGCTGTTGATAAATTTCGCCAATCATGTTGACCGGCCCTGCTGCTGTTTGCTTAAGCTCAAACAGATAGACCGGGGCTGGCCAGAAATATCGCATCCCTTGGCCTGCCAACAATAATATGATCCCAAGCAACGCCAGCAGGCTGATACTGACAGCACCGGCGGTCAGCCAGATCCACGGGGAACCGGATGCCAACCACTTTTTGCTCACGCCAGAGACTTTAGGCTCAATGTTCATCACGCCGTCCGCTCCATCTGATAGCGTTCACGCAATCGCAGACGAATCGCCTCTGCCAGTGTATTGACCAAAAATGTGAAGCAAAACAGTACCAGTGCAGTCAGGAATAGCACCCGATAGTGGCCGCTCCCGACGACTGCTTCCGGCATCTCGATAGCGATATTGGCCGCCATTGCCCGTAACCCCTGAAAAATGCTGCCATCAATAATGGGTGTATTGCCGGTCGCCATGAGTACAATCATGGTTTCCCCCACTGCGCGGCCAAAACCAATCATCAGTGCAGAGAAAATACCGGCATAAGCTGAGGGCAAGACGACCCGAGTTAACGTCTGCCACGGGGTCGCCCCCAGTGCCAATGAGCCTTGGCTGAGTGACGGCGGCACACTGAATAGTGCATCTTCTGCCAGCGAAAAGATGACCGGGATCAGCGCAAACCCCATAGCAATCCCCACCACCAGCGCATTACGTTGGGAGTAGTTGTCACCCAACCACTCATGTAATGGTACCCCTAGCGCCCATACCGATAGCTGTGGGCCCAACCACAAGGCGAACCAACCGGTCAACAGGATAACTGGCAGTAACACAATCACGTCCCAGCCTGCAGGCAGCCGCCACTGTAGCATTGGCGCCAAACGAGCACTCCCCCAGCCACACAGTAAAATGGTCAACGCCAACAGCGGCGGAAGTAGCAAGATCCCCGTCAGATAATGTTCAATCACCGGTGCCAACCAAATACCGGCAATCAAACCTATCACCACTGTTGGAAATGCGCCCATCATCTCAATGGCCGGTTTAACCACCCGCCGCAAACCTGCCGACATAAAGTAGGCAGTATAAATTGCCCCAGCCAAGGCCAATGGAATAGCAAACAACATGGCATAGGCGGCCGCCTTTAGTGTGCCGAAAATAATCGGTACCAGGCTGAATTTAGCCTGATAGCTCTCTTCAGCCGAGCTGGATTGCCAAACATAGGCTGGCTCAGGGTAATTTTCATACCACACCCGTTGCCACAGGCTACGCCAGCTAATATCTGGATAGCGGTTGTCCAATTGGTAAGCAGACCAACCGGCAGCATTCTCAAGCAGCAAGCTATCGCCCCAAGGGGAGAATGCGGCGTGGGTAACACCCTTGGCTAATTTATGTTGCAGTAAAGGCATTGACTGGATACTGGAGAAGAGTGATAGCTCGCCTTGTGGCGATAGTGAGGCAAATACCCGACGCCCATTTTCAGTGGTCAGTAAGCCCTTACCCGCCGGAGTGAAACTGCGTATGCGCGTCAAGTGAAATTGATTGTCTGGTGCTTTGCGCACATCAAACCATTGGCTTATTACACCGTTTGGCAATTGTACGAGTAACGACTTGCCCCCCGACAATAAAGATAGAGTCAATGGCCCATCGGACGCATGCTGGTCATCCAGTAGCGACACAACCTCACGCAATTTTAATTCCGGGCCGAATTGATAGATAAACAACTGGTAACCGGATAACAGATAGATCAAACGCCCGTCTGGCGCTAATAACAGCTGATCGACTGTTTTCGGCACCCCCGTCAGTTCGGTGACCTGCTGCCCTTGGGCAGTAAACTCCCCTGCCAACAAGCGGCCATCATCGGTAACGGCGGCAATGGTAAACTGCTGTGATTGCGGTTCAGCCAGCACCAAATGCTGTAAGCGGTGACCTTTCAAATCCATAAAACGCGGCGACTCACCCAGCGGAAATTGCCAGCGTGGCGGTGTAGCTGAAAAATCGGGTTGCAGTAGTATCAGGCGACCATTGCTCAGGCCAACGCCATACAACGGTTGCCCACCGGCGGCCCGGCTGATTGAATCCGGTGGCGGCGACAATCGCTGTTCGCTTATCAGACTACCGGCGGGGGACGCCCCCTGCGCATTGAGCCGAATAAAATAACCATTGCCCTGATTATCAATGCGATAACCTACCTGCCCTTGAATATCAACGCCAAGCACTGCCGTCGGCGCACTACGAGTGACAGCGAACTGATTATGCAAACTGATGGAGGCCGGTTTAAACAATGGCAATACGGCATACAATAAATAAACGAAAATCAGCATAAGTGTCAGCAACACGAACAAGCCGCTACCCGTCACCGCCATGTGTACCAAACGATCAATGACAGCCCGGCGCTTATCTCTCCCTGATGGTGTTGCTCTGCCTGCTCGCTGCATACTCTTCGATTGCCCCATGCCCCGTTTACTATTATCAATCCAAGCGTATATCTATACAGCCAGATGACCGAGCATCTTATGTCACTTTTGTGGCGTTTGCATGACAATGTTTTCTACTCACCATCTTTCAAACCCGTCGCTGACTGACCTGTCTGTTCCATATCGCCTTTGCGCAGTTAAAGTCTGTTAGATAGCGGTTTAACAAACAAAGTTAACTAATGATATCTGTTGGACTTTCTTGTCAATCTTTCGCAATAATGATTGAGGACACTAAATACTCCCACAATAATCTTACTGGAGTTGCAATGGGTCAGGAAAAGCTCTACATCGAAAAAGAACTTAGCTGGTTATCTTTTAATGAGCGGGTATTGCAGGAAGCAGCGGATAAGAGCAATCCACTCATCGAGCGGATGCGATTTCTTGGTATTTACTCCAATAATTTGGATGAGTTCTATAAAGTTCGCTTTGCCGATCTGAAACGGCGCATTTTGATCAGCGAGGAGCAAGGCTCTGCCGTCACCTCCCGCCATCTGCTGAAAAAAATTCAGAGCAAAGTGGTAAAAGCCGATCAAGAGTTTGACGGGTTATATAATGATCTTTTGCTGGAGATGGCACGTAATCAGATCTTCCTGATTAATGAGCGGCAAATTTCCGAAAATCAGCAAGCCTGGCTAAAGCTCTATTTTAAACAGCATCTGCGCCAACATATTACGCCGATCCTGATTAACCATGACACCAATCTGGTACAGTTCCTAAAAGACGATTACACCTATCTGGCTGTGGAAATTATCCGGGGTCAGGAAATTGCTTATGCCCTGTTGGAAATCCCATCAGATAAAGTTCCGCGCTTTGTCAATTTGCCACCAGAAGCACCTCGCCGCCGCAAGCCAATGATATTACTTGATAATATATTGAGATATTGCCTCGATGAGATTTTCAAAGGCTTCTTTGATTACGACGCGCTAAACGCCTACTCGATGAAGATGACCCGTGATGCCGAATATGATTTGGTCACAGAAATGGAATCCAGCCTGCTGGAGCTAATGTCGTCGAGCCTGAAACAGCGCCTAACGGCAGAACCGGTGCGTTTTGTTTACCAGCGCGATATGCCCAATGAGATGGTGGAGTTACTGCGCAACAAGCTGGGTATCTCGAATGATGACTCGGTTATTGCAGGTGGTCGTTACCATAATTTCAAAGATTTTATCAGCTTCCCAAATGTGGGCAAAAGCAATCTGGTTAACCGGCCAATGCCACGTCTGCGCCACATCTGGTTTGATAAATTCCGCAACGGCTTTGACGCTATCCGTGAACAGGATGTCCTGCTGTACTACCCTTATCACACCTTTGAACACGTATTGGAATTACTGCGTCAAGCCTCATTCGATCCCAGCGTATTGGCGATTAAAATCAATATTTATCGGGTCGCCAAGGATTCGCGCATTATCGAATCCATGATCCATGCCGCCCATAACGGTAAGAAAGTCACGGTAGTGGTGGAGTTACAGGCGCGCTTTGATGAAGAAGCCAATATCCATTGGGCCAAAAGCCTGACAGCCGCCGGTGTACACGTTATTTTCTCAGCACCTGGTCTGAAGATCCACGCCAAATTATTCCTGATTTCCCGCCTTGAAGGTGAGGAGATCGTGCGCTATGCCCATATTGGTACCGGTAACTTTAACGAGAAAACCGCCCGAATCTATACCGACTACTCATTACTGACCGCTGATGCCCGTATTACCAATGAAGTGCGGCGGGTATTTAACTTTATCGAAAATCCTTATCGCCCAGTCAAGTTTGATAATCTGATGGTGTCACCGCAGAACTCACGCTTAATGTTGTATCAATTGATTGATCAGGAAATTATTCATGCTCAGGCTGGAGAAAGCGCCGGTATCACCCTGAAGATAAATAATTTAGTAGATAAAGGTCTGGTAGATAGGTTATATAGCGCCTCCAGTGCTGGGGTAAAAATCCGATTATTGGTCCGTGGCATGTGCTCGTTAATCCCTAATATACCGGGGATCAGCGATAATATTCAGGTTACCAGCATTGTTGACCGTTTCTTAGAACATGACCGGGTCTACGTTTTCGAGAATAAAGGCGACAAATTGGTGTATCTCTCTTCCGCTGACTGGATGACCCGTAACATTGATTACCGTATTGAAGTCGCGGTCTCATTGCTGGACCCGAAATTAAAACAACGGGTGCTAGATATTTTAGAGCTGTTATTCAACGACACGGTAAAAGCCCGTTATATTGATAAAGAACTGAGTAATCGTTATGTACCGCGTGGTAATAGGCGCAAAGTACGTGCACAGATTGCCATCTATGATTATTTAAAAGCGCTGGAACAACCAGACGCATCGAGCTAAAACTATGCCGCTATCCAACAGTTCATCGACCGCAAAGCCGCAGGAAATTGCAGCTATTGATTTGGGTTCTAACAGTTTCCATATGGTCATTGCCCGGGTTGTTAACGGCGCGCTACAGGTTTTAGGTCGCCTAAAGCAGCGCGTACACCTGGCTGATGGTTTGGACCACAATAACATGCTTAGCGAAGAAGCCATCGAACGGGGTTTAGCCTGTTTGGCGCTGTTTGCAGAACGCTTGCAGGGTTTCTCACCAGACAATGTGTGTATTGTGGGCACCCATGCACTGCGACAAGCCGCTAACGCAGAGATTTTCCTTAAGCGGGCGGCAGCGGTTATTCCGTATCCAATAGAAATCATTTCCGGCCAGGAAGAGGCCCGTCTAATTTTTATGGGCGTCGAACACACTCAGCCAGAGAAAGGCCGTAAGCTGGTCATTGATATTGGTGGTGGTTCAACAGAGTTAGTTATTGGTGAAGATTTTGAGCCACTGTTGGTAGAGAGCCGCCGTATGGGGTGTGTGAGCTTTGCCCAGCAATTCTTCCCACACGGTGAGATAAGTAAGACCAATTTCAAACGTGCCCGTCTTGCGGCGGCACAGAAACTGGAAAACCTGGCATGGCAATACCGCATTCAGGGGTGGCAATACGCGCTGGGGGCATCCGGTACCATTAAGGCCACCTATGAAGTGTTGGTGGAGATGGGCGAAAAAGACGGTTTGATAACACCGGAGCGCCTCGAAATGCTGGTTGAGCAAGTTTTGCAATTCAAACACTTCTCAGCCCTGAGTCTGCCGGGATTATCAGAAGATCGTCAGTCGGTATTTTTACCCGGTCTGGCTATCTTGTGCGGTGTCTTTGATGCGTTAGCAGTCAAAGAGTTACGCTTATCCGATGGCGCGCTGCGTGAGGGCGTGCTGTATGAGATGGAAGGCCGTTTCCGCCATCAGGATATTCGTCAGCGCACGGCAAAAAGCCTGGCTGAGCACTACAATATTGACCGTGAACAAGCCCACCGAGTGCTGGAAACAACTGAACAACTTTATACTCAGTGGTTAGCGCAGAACACCAAGTTAGTGCAGCCGCAGCTTGAAGCGTTGTTGAAATGGGCGGCAATGTTACATGAAGTGGGTCTGAGTATTAATCACAGCGGGATGCACCGCCATTCTGCCTATATTCTGCAGAACACCAACTTGCCGGGCTTTAATCAGGAGCAACAACTGCTGTTGGCGACGTTGGTTCGCTTGCATCGTAAAGGCATTAAGTTGGATGAATTACCGCGTTTGAATTTATTCAAGAAAAAGTATTACTTACCGTTAATTCAGTTATTACGTCTGAGTACATTACTGAATAATCAGCGTCAGTCGACTACCACGCCGGAGAGTCTGCGGTTGATAACTGACGATAGCCATTGGATATTACGTTTCCCCGCTGGTTATTTGGCACAAAATAATCTGGTGCAACTGGATTTTGAGCGTGAGCAGGCATATTGGGATGATGTCGTCGGTTGGAAGTTGATTATTGACGAAGAAGAGCCAGAAGTGGTGGATGTGGTTGCCGCCAACGAGTGATCAGAATGAGTCCCGATGAGCTGACTCTCGTCAGTGATTCGGGTGACAAATCTGTTGGGAACAGATTTGAACGCTGCTTGCAGCGGCCTCAACGAGGCGAGGCCCATGGATGGGACGAGTAGTGAGAGCAGCTAACATTAATTGTGACAAACACTGCTGCAACGCCAAGAGCGAAGGGTAGGAAGGTAAATGATGAGAAGACGGCCAACAGCACAGCTAACAAAAATAATCCTACTGGTGAGCTTTCTCATTCTGTTTGGCCGTTTATTGTATGCGGCGATCGCGTCTATTTCCCATCACCAGGAGCGCAGGCAATCACAGCAGCTTGAACTCACGGTAGAGGGCGAACCACTGGGGCCACATGAGGACGATCTCAGCCCCTAGATGTTTTGTCGTTAATGTTTTAGTGCCTATCCCTACGACTTCAGGGGCAAAGGGTCGATTTCGAATTAAGGACACACTATGCCAGTGCCGATTATTCCTGTGCCAATTTCTGCCGTTATAAAGAATAAAACTAAAAATAATACGAAAAAACTGGCTGAAATACGCAACCGGATACTTTCTCTATTATTGAATAATAAGGCTTTGGTTGATGGCATTCTTGGCCGTCAGGAAGAGAAAGAAAAGCTCAGTGATGAACAACTGTCAGAGCAAACGTTAGAAATCAAAAGTCTGCTCAATGACCTGCATGCTGCGGACCTTGCGGACTTACTGGAGGCATTACCTCATGATGAACGTTTGGCACTGTGGCGGTTAGTCAAAAACGAGAAACGCGGCCAAACGCTGGTTGAAGTCTCTGAAACGGTGTGGGATACACTGATTAAAGAGATGAGTGATAAAGACCTGTTAAAAGCCATGCGCACCTTGCATGTTGATGAACAGGCTTATTTAGCTGAATACCTGCCGCGTAACTTAATGGGCCGCCTGCTCACCTCATTAGACCCGGACCAGCGCGCCCGAGTGCGGGAAGTTATCCAATATGGCCGCGATACTGTCGGTCAAATGATGGATTTCGAGCTGGTGACAGTACGTGCCGATATTACGCTGGCAACAGTGCAACGCTATTTGCGCTATCGGAAAAGTATCCCCGATGCCACGGATAAGATCTTTGTAGTTGACCGCAAGAATACCTTGCTTGGCGAGCTTCCACTGACGTCTATCCTGCTCAATGCGCCCGATGCTAAAGTATTTGAGGTGATGGATAGCAACCCGACCACGTTCCAACCCGAACAGAAAGCAGAAGATGCCGCCGGTGCTTTTGAACGTTATGACTTAATCAGTGCTGCAGTCATTGATGCCAAAGGCAAACTGATGGGTCGTTTGACCATCGAAGAGATTGTCGATGTGGTCAACGAAGAGAGCGATACCACCCTAAGACGCATGGGGGGCTTAAGCCCGGAAGAAGATGTGTTCTCCCCGGTAGGCCGTGCGGTGCGCACCCGTTGGTCATGGTTGGCAATCAACCTCTGTACGGCATTTGTTGCTTCACGCGTGATCGGCTTATTTGAAGATACCATCTCACAATTAGTGGCTCTGGCAGCGTTAATGCCGATTGTGGCGGGTATTGGCGGCAATACCGGTAATCAAACCATTACCATGATTGTGCGCGCGTTGGCATTACACCATATTCAACAGGGTAACGTGACCTTCCTAATGTTTAGAGAATTGGGCGTGGCGTTGATTAATGGTCTGGTCTGGGGCGGGATTATGGGGGTCGTGACCTATCTGCTTTATGGCGATCCAGCGATGGGTGGCGTGATGACATTAGCGATGATTCTGAACTTGCTGATGGCGGCACTCATGGGGGTTATTATCCCGATGACGATGGCCCGTATGGGGCGTGATCCTGCTATCGGATCGAGTGTGATGATCACTGCCATCACGGATACCGGTGGGTTTTTCATCTTTCTGGGACTGGCAACTATATTCTTGGTCTGACTATTGTGCTAATAAACAAATAATTAAGCACTGGGAAAGAGGAATAACACGCCACAGTGCTTAGCTATACTAAACTTTTTAACATGCCGTCTTGTCGCGGTGGCATACTCTTTATGTGATGGTTTTTTCTATCATACCTGAATATGTGCAAGCAAAATAAGGCGTTATATGGATCTTAGTGCGTCTGAAAAACCGGCACCTGACAATAAAACCATTCTCCACATTACTATCATCAGTATTGTCGTTTTTTTGTTCGCACTCTTTTGTATCCAGCTTTCTGAACGGTCAGAAAATCTCGCCCCACTATGGTTCCCGACGGCAGTCTTAATAGTCGCGCTATTCCACCACCCTGCACGCTATTGGTTATGGCAGTTATTAGCGGCAGGAATATGTATTGTTGCAGCTAATTTTATTTTATATGGTATCAGTTGGTTCCCACTCCCCCTGGTATTAATCAACCTGGTTGAAGCAACCGCCGGGGCTTGGTTACTGCGTAAATTCCTGCACGCCAAAGACCCGCTCAATAATCTGCTTAGTTGGCTCAAATTCTCGGTTTGTACCGTGATTATGGTCCCTCTGGTTAGTGGGCTGGCAGCGGCTTGGTATTTGTCCCCACAAAGCGGCAGCTTTACCCAAGTGCTCACGGTGTGGTTTATGTCCGAGGCGGTAGGGATGTTGGCCTTAGGGCCGGTCGGGTTACTTTACCGTCGGGGTTATTTCAATATCGCGACCAAATCCAAAGCACTGTTTGATATGATACTTATGATGGTAGTATCGTTATCCGCCTGCTATCTCGGACTGATTTATCTGCCGTTCCCCTTTACCTTTGTCATTATGGTGTTGATCTGGACCTCAATCCGCTTACCGCGTTTTGAGACATTTGCCATCTGCTTTATGGCAACATTACTGATCGCATTGATGCTTAATTTCAAGCTGTATACCATCCATTCCGATACAAGTCTGTCAATTCAGGCGTTCTCCTTTATCCCTTTATTAATGGTATTAATTCCACCCCATGCGATGGCGATGGTAATGCACTCCTTTCGCATGGAGAAAGAGCATATTATTGAAAGTGAAAACCGCTTTCGTAACGCGATGGAATATTCAGCCATCGGGATGGCTCTGGTGTCGCCGCAAGGCCAATGGATGCAGGTCAATAAGGCCTTATGCAAGTTATTGGGCTACAGCCAGGAGAGCTTACTGACCCTGACTTTCCAACAAATTACCCATCCAGACGATCTCTCTGCTGACTTGAAATTACTCGACGACCTCTATCACGGCCGTATCCCCAGCTATTCGATGGAAAAGCGCTATATCCGCAGCGATGGCGAAATCGTGTGGACACTACTGGTGGTCAGTGTGGTGCGGGATCACCAACAGCAACCGCTCTATTTCATCTCGCAGGTTGAAGATATTAATGAGCTGAAAAAGACCGAGATTGTTAACCGCCGCCTAATGGAGCGAATTACGCTGGCTAACGAGGCGGGGGGCATTGGTATCTGGGAATTGGATATCAAAACGCAGGTTCTCAGTTGGGATAAGCGGATGTATGAACTCTATCATATTCCGTTTAATACCCCGGTTGATGAGCGTGTTTGGCGGACACATGTTCACCCGGAAGATATCAATCGGGTTAATCGCGAATATAGCGCCGCCCTCAAGCAGCGCCAGCCATACCGTCTGGAATTCCGGCTGTTATTACCGGATGGTGAAATTGTTCATCTGCGTAATCAAGCCAATATGGTATGCGATAAAAATGGCAATATTTTGCGTCTGATTGGTACCACGCTGGATATGACGGAAATCAGAAACCTGACGGAAGCGCTGCACGAGGAAAAAGAACGGCTGCATATCACGCTGGACTCCATCGGTGAAGCGGTGGTTTGTGCCGATCAAGAGATGAAGATTACGTTTATGAACCCGGTAGCCGAGAAAATGACCGGCTGGGCAAATACCATCGCATTAGGCCAACCTGTCAACAATATCATCAAGTTGACTAACGGTGTAGACGGCGCGGAGATTGATAACCCGATAGAACATTGCCTGAATCATCGCCCCTACTCTTCACTCAATGAGTCAATGGTATTACATCATCGTGATGGCCAGTATTATGATATTCAAGAGTCGGTCGCACCGCTGAAAACATTGGAAGGTGACATTGTCGGAGCGGTACTGGTGTTTCAGGATGTCGGCGAATCGCGCGCAATGATGCGCAAACTCAGCCATAGTGCCTCTCACGATAATCTCACCGGGCTACCAAATCGCGCCAATTTTGAGAATAAATTGAAAGCGGCAATCCAAATTAGCGTCGAACTTAACCAGCAACATGCATTGGCCTTCCTTGATTTGGACTATTTCAAAGCCGTTAATGACACTGCCGGGCATCCGGCGGGAGATGCATTATTGAAAGAGTTGAGCCAGTTGATGCGCCAGCACTTACGCAACAGCGATTGTGTTGCACGCCTCGGTGGTGATGAGTTTGGCTTGCTAATGCTCAACTGCACCCTGCCCCATGCCAAAGCCATTACCCAAACTCTGGTATCACTGATTAATGGCTATCATTTCTACTGGGAAGATAAGCTCTATCGTATTGGGGCCAGCGCGGGTGTGACACAAATAAGCAGCAGTAACAATCAGCGCAGTGAAATTATGGCACAGGCCGATATCGCCTGTTATACCGCCAAACACAGTGGGCGCGGCCAGGTTTATCTCTATCAACCACGGCAAAAACAGCTATTGGCACGCCAACACGAGCTGCTAAGCAGGGAAGATGTTGAGAACATTCTCAATGATAACCAACTGGAGTTGCAACTCACCCCAACCGCGCCCCCCAGAACGCCGTTGTCTGTCTGTTTCTATCAAATCAGTTTCGAGGTTAATCGGCCACAGGGTCTTAACGTTAGTCAGGCTGATTTTCAGGAAGCCGCGCTACTCTATGGCTTGCTGCCGCAGATTGATAATTGGATCTGTGAGCAACTGTTAATGACACATGCCCAAGCTATCAAACATAAAGGGCTGGCGCTGGCTATCCCGCTGTCAGAGGTGGCGCTGCTCAAAGAAGAGTTCCGCCAATCATTGCTGACCTTGGTGCAGCAAACCGTACTGCCACCACAAAGTCTCTATTGGATGGTTGATGAATCCACATTACTGCAATACCCCTTTGCGATTGGCAATTTTCTCGCTAAATTGCAACAACTGGGCGGCAAACTTATCGTTAAAGAGTTTGGTCACAACCTGAATGATTTCGAGTTACTGGCGGATCACACTATCGATTATCTTAAATTTAACAGTGACTTAATTTCCCATATTCATATCAATCAGATGGATGAAGTACTGGTCTCTATCATTAACGGTACCGCTCAGCGGGCCAATATCGCCACTCTGGCTGGGCCAGCAGAACTCCCCCTGACGCTCAATAAACTGATAACCATCGGTGTCGATTTAGCTGACGGTCAAACCATCAGCCCGCCGCAGCCGTTGTCTGATTTACTCGACAGCGGATATTTTGCGATTAAATAGCCGGTTCATCATGTTGCGCCCTCAACCATGATTAAAAAATCACTAACATGACGATTGCCCCGCTGCCCACTATCGGGTAAAGTCGCCCCCCTTTATTTGGCCTGGGGGGCGATTATGTTCATTGGTTTTGACTACGGCACAGCAAACTGCTCAGTTGCCGTGATGCGGGATGATGCTCCCAACTTACTGGCACTGGAAAATAATGACGTCTATCTGCCCTCCATGTTGTGTGCGCCCACACGGGAAGCCGTCAGTGAATGCCTGCACCGCCACTGGCAGGTCCCCACCGGTAGCGACGAAAACCAGCAGCTATTACGCCGGGCCATGGCGTTCAATCGCGAAGAGGATATTCCGGTTGCCGCCGACAGTCTGACATTTGGCCTGTCGGCCCTCGCCCACTATATCGAAGACCCTGAAGACGTATACTTTGTAAAATCACCTAAATCCTTCCTGGGTGCCAATGGGTTGAAACCTCAGCAATTGGCGCTGTTTGAGGATTTGGTCTGCGCCATGATGTTCCATATCAAACGTCAGGCAGAATCTGTACTGGCATCAGAAATCAGTCAGACAGTGATTGGCCGTCCAGTCAACTTCCAAGGCTCTGGCGGTGAAGACGCTAACCGGCAAGCTGAAGGGATTTTACTGCGCGCCGCACAACGCGCCGGTTTTCGTGATATTGCTTTCCAGTTTGAACCGGTCGCCGCGGGGCTGGATTTTGAAGCGACGCTGACAGAAGAAAAAACCGTACTGGTGGTGGATATCGGTGGCGGTACCACTGACTGCTCGGTGCTGTTAATGGGGCCGAAGTGGCAAGGGCTGGCAGACCGCCAACAAAGCCTACTGGGCCACAGTGGTTGTCGCGTTGGCGGTAACGATCTGGATATTATGCTCGCGTTTAAACAACTGATGCCGCTGTTTGGCATGGGTGGCGAGACCGAGAAAGGGATTGCTCTGCCGTCACTGCCCTATTGGAATGCTGTTGCGACTAACGATGTTCCGGCACAAAGCGATTTCTACAGCACAGTTAATGGCCGCTTCCTGCGTGATCTGATCCGTGACGCGGCAAATCCACAGCAAGTAGAACGCCTGCTGAAAGTGTATCAACAGCGCCTGAGTTACCGTTTAGTCCGGGCGGCGGAAGAGAGCAAAATCGCACTGTCCGAACAAGCACAAGTGGCGACTACACTGCATTTTGTCGAGCCCGCGTTAGGCCAGATTATCAACCAGCAACAGCTTGCCGAAGCCATATCTCAGCCACTGCAACGGATTCAGGAACAAGTCAGTTTGGCGTTATCCACCAGCCATATCACTCCAGATGTCATCTATCTGACGGGCGGCAGCGCTCGCTCTCCGTTACTACGAGCGGCCCTGCAACAGCAACTACCGGGTATCCCGCTAGTGGGTGGCAATGACTTCGGCTCAGTGACCGCCGGTTTGGCCCGTTGGGCGCAGACCCTGTATCGCTAATGCTATTTTGATTACCCACTGCATTGTGGGTAATCAAAAAACAGAACGCATCACTTAATCGAATATCAACTGCAACCAAATCCTATCAATTTTGAATCCTAAAATTATAAAAACCAAAATCTCACATACCCTGACACTACTTTCATATTTCCTCCATTTTTATCCGGTAAATCCCCGCTAAACTAGTAACATATCGATACCCAATTGATTGCATCTATGTGCGCATAACAAAATAAACAAAAAGGACTACCGCCATCATGAAAGCTCAATCCAAACGCACTTCCAGGGTACTGATGGTACTCGGGGCGGTGGTGGCGATTATTGTTGCTGTCTTTGTCTGGCGCGACTTTAGTGCCGCCCCTGCCAGCACGCCGCCAGGTGCGCAGCCCACCGCTAACGGGACCACCACAGCCCGCGCCGGTGGGCGGCGGAATATGCCCATGTCACCGGTGCAGGCCGCCACAGCAACCGAACAAGCTGTACCACGCTATCTTACCGGCTTAGGTACCGTGCTTGCCGCCAACACGGTTACCGTGACCAGCCGAGTTGATGGCCAATTAATGGCAATCCACTTTACTGAAGGCCAGCAGGTCAACGCTGGTGACTTACTGGTGGAAATCGATCCGCGCCCTTATCAGGTACAACTGACCCAAGCACAGGGCCAATTGGCGAAGGATCAGGCCACGCTGGATAATGCCCGTCGTGATCTGGCCCGCTACCAAAAACTGGTGAAAACCGGTGTTATTTCACAACAAGAACTTGATACCCAAGCCTCGTTGGTGCGCCAAAGTGAAGGCAGTGTTAAAGCCGATCAAGGCGCTATCGACAGTGCCAAACTGCAACTGACTTATAGCCGTATTACCGCCCCCATCAGCGGTAAAGTGGGCCTAAAACAGGTTGATGTCGGTAATTACATTACCAGCGGTACCGCAACCCCCATTGTGGTGATCACTCAGACACATCCGGTTGATGTGGTCTTTACGCTGCCAGAAAGCGATATCCCCGCAATCATGCAAGCGCAGAAGAATGCAGCCCAAAATAACACTACCGTGCCAGTAGAGGCTTGGGATCGCACCAATAAACAGCGACTGGCACAGGGCTATCTGCTCAGTATTGATAATCAAATTGATACCACCACTGGCACCATTAAGCTGAAAGCACGCTTTGCCAATGACGATGACGCTCTGTTCCCAAACCAATTTGTTAATGCCCGTATCAAGGTAGATTTACTGCAAAATGCCGTGGTGGTGCCAACCGCAGCCGTACAAATGGGTAATGAAGGGAGCTTTGTCTGGATCTTAAATGACGAGAATAAAGTCAGTAAGCATCTGGTCACTACCGGTATTCAAGACAGCAAACAAGTGGTTATTAGCGCCGGATTGAGTGCGGGTCAACGCGTGGTTACTGACGGTATTGATCGCCTGACCGAAGGCTTGCAGGTCGAAGTGGTAACACCACGGGCGGCGGCGGCGAACCAGACGGGGGCCGCAGAGAAACCGACCACCGAGGAGAAAGCCACACATCGGGGCGGAAAAGCGGCGGGTAGCACTGTTCCTGCGGAGAAATCCTGATGCAAGTGATGCCTCCAACACCCGGTGGCGGGCCGTCACGGCTGTTTATTCTGCGCCCGGTTGCCACCACTTTATTTATGATTGCCATTCTGCTGGCCGGGATCCTCGGTTACCGCGCACTGCCCGTCTCTGCCCTGCCAGAGGTTGATTATCCGACGATTCAGGTGGTGACACTCTATCCTGGGGCCAGCCCAGACGTGGTGACATCATCCATTACCGCGCCGTTGGAGCGCCAGTTTGGTCAAATGTCTGGTCTCAAGCAGATGGCATCACAGAGTTCTGGTGGTGCGTCGGTGATTACGCTGCAATTCCAGCTTACGTTGCCACTGGATGTGGCAGAGCAAGAGGTGCAAGCTGCCATTAACTCTGCCACCAACCTGCTGCCCAATGATCTGCCTTATCCGCCGATTTACAGCAAAGTAAATCCGGCTGATCCGCCGATTATGACCTTGGCCGTGACCTCCACAGCCATCCCGATGACGCAAGTAGAAGATATGGTCGAAACCCGGATTGCGCAGAAAATATCGCAAGTCACCGGGGTCGGTCTGGTCACTATTTCTGGTGGGCAGCGCCCGGCGGTGCGGGTGAAACTGAATGCTCCGGCGGTCGCCGCATTGGGGCTGGACAGCGAAACCATTCGTACTGCCATCAGCAATGCTAACGTCAATTCCGCCAAAGGTAGCCTCGATGGCCCCACCCGTTCGGTGACATTGTCGGCTAATGACCAGATGAAATCTGCCGAGGATTACCGTGATCTGATCATTGCATACCAAAATGGAGCACCGATCCGCTTGCAGGATGTCGCTACCATCGAGCAGGGCGCGGAAAATAACAAACTGGCCGCGTGGGCCAATACCCAGCAGGCGATTGTGTTGAATATCCAGCGCCAGCCGGGGGTCAACGTCATTGCCACCGCAGACAGTATTCGCGAGATGCTGCCGGAGTTGATCAAAAGTTTGCCCAAGTCGGTTGATGTCAAGGTACTAACCGACCGCACCACCACCATCCGCGCCTCCGTCAGTGACGTGCAGTTTGAGTTACTGCTCGCCATTGTGCTGGTGGTGATGGTGATTTATCTGTTTCTGCGCAATGCCGCAGCCACCATTATCCCCAGTGTGGCAGTACCGCTGTCACTGATTGGGACTTTTGCCGCGATGTATTTTCTCGGTTTTTCAATCAATAACCTGACATTAATGGCACTGACCATTGCCACGGGTTTTGTGGTCGATGACGCCATCGTAGTGATAGAGAATATCTCCCGTTATATTGAAAAAGGCGAGAAACCGCTGGATGCGGCGCTAAAAGGTGCTGGTGAGATTGGCTTTACTATTATTTCACTCACCTTCTCATTAATTGCCGTATTGATTCCGTTGCTGTTTATGGGCGATATCGTGGGCCGGCTGTTCCGCGAATTTGCCGTAACACTGGCGGTGGCGATCCTGATTTCAGCGGTAGTTTCGCTGACGCTGACCCCAATGATGTGCGCGCGGATGCTCAGTTATGAGTCACTACGCAAGCAAAACCGCCTGTCACGTGCCAGTGAGAAATTCTTTGACTGGGTGATCGCCCATTATGCCGTAGCACTGAAAAAAGTACTTAACCATCAGTGGCTGACACTGGGTGTGGCACTCAGCACACTGGCGCTGACCGTGATCCTTTATCTGCTGATCCCCAAGGGCTTTTTCCCGTTGCAAGATAATGGGTTGATTCAGGGG
This sequence comes from Yersinia sp. FDAARGOS_228, assembly GCF_002073315.2. NCBI lineage: Bacteria > Pseudomonadati > Pseudomonadota > Gammaproteobacteria > Enterobacterales > Yersiniaceae > Yersinia > Yersinia sp. FDAARGOS_228. Next base: position 2,061,731 of record NZ_CP020409.2, on the reverse strand, counting down.
ACACTGGAAGCACCGCAATCCGTGTCATTCAGTAATATGGCGGAACGCCAGCAGCAAGTAGCCGCCATTATCCTGAAAGATCCGGCGGTAGAAAGCCTGACCTCATTTGTCGGGGTTGATGGCACTAATGCCACGCTGAACAATGGCCGGTTGCAAATTAACCTTAAGCCACTCAACAGCCGTGACGATCGCATCCCGCAGGTCATTACCCGCTTACAGGCAAGCGTCGCCGGTGTACCGGGGATTAAACTTTACTTACAGCCGGTACAGGATCTGACCATTGATACTCAACTGAGCCGGACGCAATATCAGTTTACCCTGCAAGGCACGACACTTGAGGAGTTGAGCACTTGGGTACCGAAGCTGGTTAGCCAGTTGCAGCAACAAGCCCCCTTCCAGGATGTCACCAGTGATTGGCAGGACAAGGGATTGGTGGCGTTTGTTAATGTCGATCGCGATAGTGCCAGCCGTTTAGGTATCACGATGGCAGCTATCGACAGCGCGCTATATAACGCCTTTGGTCAACGCCTGATTTCCACCATTTATACCCAAGCCAACCAATACCGCGTGGTGCTGGAACATGACGTGCAGGCCACGCCGGGGTTGGCGGCATTTAACGATATCCGCCTGACGGGTAGCGACGGTAAAGGGGTGCCACTGAGCAGTATTGCCTCCATTGAAGAGCGTTTCGGGCCGCTGTCTATCAACCATTTGAATCAATTCCCGTCGGCCACTATCTCTTTCAATCTGGCACCGGGCTATTCCCTGGGTGAAGCAGTAAACGCGGTGACACAAGCTGAGCAGGCAATTCAGCTACCGGCTGATATCACCACCCGCTTCCAAGGCTCTACGCTGGCATTTCAGGCCGCACTCGGTAGCACGCTGTGGCTGATTATCGCCGCGATTGTGGCGATGTATATCGTGCTCGGCGTATTGTATGAAAGCTTTATTCATCCGGTCACTATCTTGTCAACCCTGCCCACTGCCGGTGTCGGTGCCTTGCTGGCGCTAATGCTGACCGGCAATGAGCTGGATGTGATTGCCATTATCGGCATTATCTTGCTGATCGGGATTGTGAAGAAGAATGCCATCATGATGATCGACTTTGCGCTGGCCGCGGAGCGGGATCAGGGGATGACCCCGTATGATGCCATCTACCAAGCGTGCTTGTTACGTTTCCGCCCCATTCTGATGACCACATTGGCCGCGTTATTTGGTGCATTACCCTTGATGCTCAGCACCGGAGCCGGTGCCGAGCTACGCCAACCACTAGGTGTGTGTATGGTGGGCGGGCTGATTGTCAGTCAGGTACTGACCCTGTTTACCACGCCAGTTATCTATCTGTTGTTTGACAAACTGGCGCGCAACTCTCACGGCAAAAACCGCTATCGCCATCAGGATACTGCCGCATCTGAGTCACCCCATGGGCAGGAGCAACCGTGAAATTCTTCGCTCTGTTCATCCAGCGCCCGGTGGCTACCACCTTGCTGACAATGGCTATTACCCTCAGCGGTATTATTGGTTTTAGCTTATTACCCGTATCACCGCTGCCGCAGGTAGATTATCCGGTGATCTCGGTGAGTGCGTCTATGCCAGGGGCCGATCCTGAGACCATGGCGTCGTCAATTGCCACCCCGCTGGAACGCGCACTGGGCAGAATTGCAGGCGTCAATGAAATGACCTCTACCAGTTCATTGGGCAGCACACGGATCATTCTGCAATTTGATCTTAATCGAGATATCAACGGTGCGGCCCGTGATGTACAGGCAGCGCTTAATGCCGCACAAAGCCTGCTGCCCACTGGCATGCCAAACCGCCCGACCTATCGCAAGATGAACCCGTCGGATGCGCCCATCATGATAATGACGCTGACCTCGGATACCTTTACTCAAGGTCAGTTATATGATTTTGCCTCAACCAAACTGGCGCAGAAAATTGCTCAAACCGAGGGAGTCAGTGATGTCTCGGTGGGAGGCAGTTCCCTGCCTGCGGTGCGGGTTGAATTGAACCCCGGCGCATTGTTTAACCAAGGTGTCTCGCTGGATGCGGTGCGACAGGCAATCAGCGCCGCCAACGTCCGCCGCCCACAAGGTGCTATCGATTCCAGTCAGCAGCACTGGCAGGTGCAGGCCAATGACGAGATCAAAACCGCAGAGGGTTATCGCCCACTGGTGATTCATTACAACAATGGCTCAGCGGTACGGCTACAGGATGTCGCCACGGTGGTGGACTCGGTGCAAGATGTGCGTAACGCCGGGATGTCCGATGGTAAACCGGCGGTGCTGTTAGTGATCAGCCGCGAGCCGGGAGCAAATATTATCGCCACCGTCGACCGGATCCGGGCAGAGCTTCCGGCCCTGCGCGCCTCGATCCCCGCCTCGATTCAGTTGAATATTGCACAAGATCGCTCACCGACCATTCGTGCTTCGCTGGATGAAGTGGAGCGCTCACTGATGATCGCCGTGGCACTGGTGATCCTGGTAGTGTTCCTCTTTCTGCGCTCAGGGCGTGCCACGCTTATTCCTGCGGTTGCCGTACCGGTTTCGTTGATCGGAACATTTACCGCTATGTATCTGTGCGGTTTTAGCCTGAATAACTTGTCATTGATGGCATTGACTATCGCCACCGGCTTCGTGGTTGATGATGCCATTGTGGTGCTGGAGAATATTTCCCGCCATTTGGAAGCGGGGGTAAAACCGATGGCTGCCGCCCTGCGCGGGGTGCGTGAAGTGGGCTTTACCGTGTTGTCGATGAGTATTTCGCTGGTGGCCGTGTTTATTCCACTGCTGCTGATGGAGGGGTTACCGGGCCGTTTATTCCGCGAGTTTGCCGTAACACTGTCGGTGGCTATCGGTATTTCACTGGTCATTTCCCTCACCTTGACGCCAATGATGTGCGCTCATTTGCTACGATCACACCCGGTTGGTCAGCAACCCCGGATTCGCGGGTTTGGTAAAATGCTGCTGGCTATCCAGCAAGGTTATGGTCGCTCACTCAATTGGGTACTGGGTCATACACGTTGGGTTATGGTGGTACTGCTTTCCACTATTGCGCTCAATGTTTGGCTCTATATCAGTATCCCGAAAACCTTTTTCCCTGAGCAGGATACAGGCCGGATGATGGGCTTTATTCAAGCTGATCAAAGTATTTCGTTTCAGTCGATGCAGAAAAAGCTGAAAGACTTTATGAAGATTGTCAGTGCTGATCCGGCCGTCGACAATGTCACCGGCTTCACCGGTGGCTCGCGCACAAATAGCGGTTCGATGTTTATCTCGCTCAAACCCTTGAGTGAACGCAGTGAGAGCGCTCAGCAAATTATCACTCGTCTGCGTGCCAAGTTGGCCAAAGAGCCAGGAGCCAGCCTGTTCCTGGCACCGGTGCAGGATATTCGCGTCGGTGGCCGCCAAGCCAACGCCAGTTATCAATTTACGCTGTTAGCAGACGATTTAGCCGCACTACGTGAATGGGAGCCAAAAGTCCGCGCCGCGCTGGCTAAATTGCCAGAGCTGGCAGATGTCAACTCTGACCAGCAGGATAAAGGCTCGGAGATGGCACTGACTTATGATCGCGAAACCATGGCACGCTTGGGGATTGATGTGTCCACTGCCAATGCCCTGCTAAACAACGCCTTTGGTCAACGGCAGATCTCCACTATTTATCAGCCATTGAACCAATACAAAGTGGTGATGGAAGTCGCGCCTCAATACACTCAGGATGTCAGTTCGTTGGATAAAATGTTTGTGATTAATAGCAGCGGTCAGTCAATTCCACTGTCTTATTTCGCCAAGTGGCAACCGGCCAATGCGCCACTGTCAGTTAATCATCAAGGCTTATCTGCCGCCTCGACCATCTCATTTAACTTACCGGAAGCTGGCAGTTTATCTGCAGCAACCGCCGCCGTTGAGCGGGCAATGACCGAACTTGGGGTACCGGCCAGCGTGCGCGGCACCTTTACCGGTACTGCGCAGGTATTCCAGGAAACACTGAAATCGCAGTTGTGGCTGATTATGGCCGCTATCGCTACGGTGTATATCGTGCTCGGGATTTTGTATGAGAGCTATGTTCATCCACTGACCATTCTGTCCACACTGCCCTCTGCTGGCGTGGGCGCGCTACTGGCGCTGGAATTGTTCGACGCCCCCTTTAGCCTGATCGCACTTATTGGCATTATGCTGTTGATTGGTATCGTGAAGAAGAACGCTATCATGATGGTGGACTTTGCCCTCGACGCGCAACGTAATGGTAATCTCAGCGCCCGTGATGCTATTTTTCAGGCCAGTTTATTGCGCTTTAGGCCGATTCTAATGACCACATTGGCCGCCTTGTTCGGGGCGCTGCCACTGGTGCTAGGCAGCGGTGATGGGGCCGAATTGCGTCAACCACTGGGGATAACTATCGTCGGCGGGCTGGTAATGAGCCAGTTGCTGACGCTGTATACCACACCGGTGGTTTACCTCTATTTTGACCGATTACGCAACCGCTTTAGTAAGCAGCCGCTAATGAGGCTGGAGTAGCCTATGGCGATATACTCAGGCGGCAAGCGAGAGAACAGGTAAAAACATAATGAGAATCGGCATTACCGGAAAACTGTTTATGGCGATATTTGCTACCTGCATGCTGGTGTTGATCACGATGCACTGGGGGGTTAGAGCCAGTTTCGAGCGCGGTTTCATTGACTACATTAAACAGAGCAATGAGCAGCGCATCGCCATGTTGGGAGATGCGCTTGAGGTACAATATCAACGTTACGGTAACTGGGATTTCCTGCGTAATAATGATCAGGTGATTTATCAGATCATGCGATCTTTCGAGCAAAGCGGTGATAACAGCCGCAACCTGCCACCACGGGGCTGGCGCGCTCAGTTCTGGGTGGTCGATAATCACAATAATCTACTGGTCGGGCACACCGGTCAGGTTCCGAAAGAAGCCAGCCGTCGCGCCATCAAGGTGAATAAACTCGTGGTGGGCTGGGTGATGTCTACCCCTCCCGAAAAACTGACGCGCAATGCCGATATTAACTTTGACCAACAACAACGCCGTACCAGTTGGATTATTGTCGGTTTATCAACCCTGTTGGCGGCGGCGGTGACCTGGATTTTATCGCGCGGGATGTTGGCTCCGGTAAAACGGCTGGTGGAAGGCACACATCGGCTGGCTGCGGGTGATTTCAGCACTCGAGTGGCAGTCAGTAGCCGTGACGAACTGGGCCGGTTGGCGCAAGACTTTAACCAACTTGCCAGTTCGCTGGAGAAAAACGAGCAAATGCGGCGCGACTTTATGGCCGATGTCTCTCATGAGCTACGTACACCACTGGCAGTACTGCGTGGCGAGTTGGAGGCGCTACAGGATGGTGTGCGGCAACCAACACCTGAATCCTTGATTTCACTGCAAGCCGAGGTAGGGATTTTGACCAAACTGGTCAACGACCTGCATCAGTTATCGCTCTCGGATCGCGGTGCTCTGGCCTACCGTAAAACCCAACTGGATGCGGTGCGCTTGTTACAAATCGCCATCGCCAGCTTCCATGGCCGTTTCCAAAGTAAAAATATCACCATCACCGCCCATCTGTCTGAACAGGCGGTAATATTTGGTGACCCCGACCGATTGAATCAGCTATTTCATAATTTACTGGAAAACAGCCTGCGCTATACCAATGAGGGCGGGCAGCTTGAGATTATCGCGCAACCAGAGGAAGAGAGATTAATCTTACACTGGCAGGACAGTAAACCGGGCCTTAGCGATGAACAGCTCCAACGTATCTTTGAGCGTTTTTATCGCACCGAAAGTTCACGTAACCGCGCCAGCGGCGGCTCTGGGCTAGGGCTGGCGATATGTCACAATATTGTCGAGGCACACGATGGCAAAATCAGTGCTGAACATTCACCTTTGGGTGGCCTGCGGATTACGGTAATATTTCCGTTATTCCATTCCATAGGGTAATTCATTGTAATGCAAGAGCCACTTCAGTCTGCCAGCCAGTCTGGCTCCGTATTGATTGTTGAAGATGAACCGAAGCTCGGCCAGCTATTGGTCGATTACCTGCAAGCTGCGGGTTATCAGACCCAATGGCTAACCAGGGGAGACGAGGTAGTCGCGGCAGTCCGTCAGTCGCCACCGGCCATTATCTTGCTGGACTTAATGTTACCCGGCAGCGATGGCATTACCATTTGCCGAGAAATCCGCCGTTTCTCTGATGTGCCAATTATGATGGTGACGGCAAAAACCGAAGAGATTGATCGGTTGCTGGGGCTGGAAATTGGTGCTGACGACTATATCTGCAAACCCTATAGCCCGAGGGAAGTGGTGGCGCGGGTCAAAACCATTCTGCGCCGCTGCCGGCCGCTCCCGCAGCAGCCCAGTGAGACGGTGCCACTGCTGATTGATGAATCCCGCTTTCAGGCCAGTTATCAGGGCCACTCATTAGAATTAACCCCGGCAGAATTTCGTTTACTGAAAATACTGGCAACCCAACCGGGCCATGTGTTTAGCCGTGAACAACTGTTGAATAATCTGTATGACGATTACCGCGTGGTGACGGATCGCACCATCGATAGCCATATCAAAAATCTCCGGCGCAAGCTGGAATCACTCGATGGCGAAAAACCATTTATCCGCGCGGTATATGGGATGGGATATCGCTGGGAAGCAGAGATCTGCCGTTTACTGTAATTTCCTTATTACCCAGTCCGAATTATGCTGGAGTAAGGCGTATTAAGCTGACTTCCTATGAACGTTGACTACACTGTTAGAGGTATCAACCAATAGGAGAAACACTATGGCCATGGGTCACTATGAGATTAAGAAAGCAAAAAATGGGCAGTACCATTTCAATTTGAAAGCCAGCAATGGCGAAATTATTCTCTCCAGTGAGATGTACGCCAGTAAAGCCTCGGCTGAAAACGGCATATCATCAGTGCAAAGCAACTCTCCGCTGGAAAGCCAGTATGAACTGAAGCGTAACGTCAAAAACGAACCTTACTTCGTTTTGAAAGCAAAGAATCATCAGATTATTGGTATCAGTGAATCTTACAGTTCTGAAGCTGCCACCAAAAATGGCATTGCCTCTGTAACAAAAAATGGCCCGACCACCACAATTAAAGATTTGACGCTGTAATTTTTATTTATCTGATAGCGCTATTTTACCTACTTATCCTTATACCCAATAGATTTCAACGCGAAAATTTGCAATTTGAAAGATGATGGGAATACGCGCGGGGCAGTTGACCGCGCTTTTCTCTTTTTATATTGATCCAGATCATTTAAACCTTACAAAAATTGTGCGATGGCTGATTTTCCTGATTGGCAAGGTTACAATCCCCGGCTTTTAACCACCCCTTCGGGCGTGGTCCTGACTTGAACTCAGACTGAGAGCCGTTTATATGTCTTCATCTATCCCTTTTACCCCAGAATTATTATCGCCTGCCGGTACCCTTAAAAACATGCGTTATGCCTTTGCTTATGGCGCAGATGCGGTTTATGCCGGCCAACCGCGTTACAGTCTGCGGGTGCGTAATAATGAGTTTAATCACGAAAACCTAGCATTAGGTATTCAGGAAGCGCATGCACTTGGTAAGCGCTTCTATGTGGTCGTGAATATTGCCCCCCACAACTCCAAACTGAAAACCTTTTTGCGTGATTTAAAACCGGTGATCGATATGGGGCCAGATGCACTGATTATGTCAGACCCCGGCTTGATCATGATGGTACGCGAGGCGTTCCCGCAGATGGATATTCATCTGTCAGTACAAGCCAACGCCGTCAACTGGGCTACCGTCAAATTTTGGCAACAAATGGGTCTGACCCGCGTTATTCTCTCCCGCGAGTTATCACTGGAAGAAATTGCAGAAATACGCGCGCAAGTTCCTGATATGGAACTGGAGATTTTTGTTCACGGCGCACTGTGCATGGCCTATTCCGGCCGTTGCCTGCTGTCTGGTTATATCAATAAACGCGATCCGAACCAGGGAACCTGCACCAATGCTTGCCGCTGGGAATATAATGTTCAGGAAGGCAAAGAAGATGAAATCGGCAACATCGTGCATATTCACCAGCCGATCGCGGTAAAGAATATTGAACCAACATTGGGTATCGGCGCACCGACCGACAAAGTGTTTATGATTGAGGAAGCACAGCGCCCTGGTGAGTACATGACCGCCACCGAAGATGAGCACGGTACTTACATCATGAACTCAAAAGACCTACGCGCTATTCAACATGTGGAACGCCTGACTCAACTCGGGGTACATTCGCTGAAAATTGAAGGTCGGACTAAATCTTTCTACTATTGCGCCCGTACCGCACAGGTTTACCGCCGCGCTATCGATGATGCCGTTGCGGGCAAACCTTTTGATCCAACCTTGTTGACCACGCTGGAAGGCTTGGCTCACCGTGGTTATACCGAAGGCTTCCTGCGCCGTCATGTGCATGAAGAGCAACAAACTTACGATTACGGCTATTCAGTTTCTGAACGCCAGCAATTTGTCGGTGAGTTTACCGGTGTGCGCCGTGACGGCTTGGCGGAAGTGGTGGTCAAAAACAAATTCTCGGTCGGTGATAGCGTTGAGCTGATGACGCCAAACGGCAATATTCAGTTCATACTCGCCAGCATGCAAGATAAAAAAAGTCAGCCCGCTGATATTGCTCCGGGTAATGGCCATATCATGTATTTGCCGATCCCCGAGGACATTAATGTAGAATATGGCTTACTGGTACGTAATCTAAACGGGACAAATAGCCGAAATCCCCATGAAAAAGCGTAACATAAAGCAATAAAAAATAATGCCATCACCCAGATGGCATTTTTAGCAAATATTAGAAATAGATCACATCAATTATAATTACGCTGAGGTAACATAGCTCGAGTACAATCAAGAACTAAAAAAGTTTTAAAACAAGACTAGGAACCACCTCCTTGGCTAGCCCAATCTCCCTTGGGCTGGCCTTTTCTTTTTTACGTATCTATCCACCTGATTATTATTGAATTTACCTACTTTTTTATTATTGATGGTTCTTGTTAAGTTATTAACTAATAATAAGAAAACCGGTTTTCTGAATAACCTCACCATCAAATATTAATTATCTCCATTAAATAAACACCCTAACAAAAATAAAACCTCTTTTTATTAAACTTAACGATAATTGATATTTGCCATATTGTCGGAATAATCTCATATAGCTAAAGGCGTTAAACTCACCACCAGCAAGTGATTTGGGTGACATGTATGCCAGCCCGCAGGATGAGGCGCATTAATCCCGAATCACTTATTCAAGTAAGTGATTCGGGTGACAAATCTGTCGGGAGCAGATTTGAACACCGCTTGCGGTGGCCTCAACGAGGCGAGGCCCAAGGATGGGCCGAGTAACGAACGCCGCTAACCCCCCTACAGGTTCAAGTAAGAAGGGTATCCCCAAAGAACTTGGGCTTGCAGGTAGGCAGCAAATGAATGAATCCCGATGAGCTTACTCAAGTAAGTGATTCGGGTGAGTGAGTGCCGCTAACACCCCTGCAAGTTCAAGTAAGAAGGGGATAGGTAAAATAAACAGCAATGGGTTACTGTTACTCCTATCGCAGAAACGATTGGAGCACCTTATGACCTCAATGCCACGTACCCTTTTGATCTTGAATGGTAAGGAATCGGGTAATCTTGAAGTTCGCAATGCCGTTAAGAACTTACGTGAGGAAGGTATCACGCTTCACGTTCGAGTCACTTGGGAATATGGGGATGCGAAGCGTTATGTTGGCGAGGCAGCCGGTCTGGGGGTCGATACTGTAATTGCCGGTGGCGGAGACGGCACTATTAATGAGGTCGCCAGCGCACTGATGGGCTTACCCTCTTACAATCGGCCTAATTTGGGTATTGTGCCCTTAGGCACAGCCAACGATTTCGCTACCAGTTGTAATATTCCCCTGCACATAGAAAATGCGCTGCAATTAGCGGTCAAAGGCCGGGCTGTTACCGTTGATATCGCTCGGGTAAATGACGAACACTATTTTATCAATATGGCAACCGGTGGTTTTGGCACCCGCATTACCACTGAAACCCCCGAAAAACTCAAAGCCGTACTGGGGGGGGCTTCATATTTTCTTCATGGCCTGATGCGTATGGATACAATTAAAGCAGATAGCTGTGAAATACATGGCCCTGATTTCCAATGGGCGGGTGATGCTCTGGTGATAGGTATCGGCAACGGTCGGCAAGCCGGTGGTGGACAGCCTCTCTGCCCCGACGCACTGATTAATGATGGCTTGCTGCAATTGCGGTTGCTGACCGCAGAAGAATTGCTTCCTGCCCTACTGACCAGCGTGTTCAGTGGTGAGAAAAATAAAAATGTAGTGGAGGCCACCTTGCCTTGGCTGGAAATCACCGCCCCCCATGACATCACTTTTAATCTGGATGGCGAACCACTGGCAGGCAAACATTTCCGTATCGAGATAATCCCCAATGCAATTGGATGCCGCCTGCCACCTAATTGTGAACTGCTAGGTTAAATATTTATAAGTGGGCTTCCCAGCGGTTAGCCCATGATTCCTTTGGGCTTTATTACCCCTATCTCTCTGACAAACTTAACGCTAATCAGGCTTTAGTCTGATCCAACACATTTATTTCACGCCATAACCTTTCATTTCAATCCCATTTTCTTTTAACTTTAATTTTCACTTTGAAAGGTTTATCTTTCAAAGTGTGATCTATATGCAATAAATGAATCTGAAAAATGATTATGGTAGTTCACATGGCGACAGACAAGATGCTGAAGTTCATTCTGGTACCTCAGTATTTTGAATACCGTTTTATCACGCGGTTCCTGAAGTTTCTTTTCAAAACAAAAGTTTATAAAAACAGCCATAACCTCGATTACAGGAGAAAAAAATGATTGAACTTATAACCCATGGAGCCGAGTGGTTTATCGGACTCTTCCAAAAAGGGGGCGAAGTTTTTGTTGGCATGGTCACCGGGATTTTACCTTTATTAATCAGTTTGTTAGTAATTATGAATGCGCTAATCAAGTTTGTTGGTCAGGACAGGATTGAACGATTAGCACAGCGTTGTGCTGGTAACCCCGTTTCACGTTATCTGCTACTACCACTGATCGGCACTTTTGTGTTTTGTAACCCGATGACCTTGAGTCTTGGGCGCTTTATGCCTGAAAAATATAAACCAAGTTATTACGCGGCCGCTTCTTACAGTTGCCACTCGATGAATGGTTTGTTCCCACACATTAACCCAGGTGAGTTGTTCGTGTTCTTAGGTATTGCCAGTGGTTTAACCACATTAGGCTTACCACTCGGTCCGCTGGCTGTTAGCTACTTCCTGGTTGGATTGTTCACCAACTTCTTCCGTGGCTGGGTTACCGATCTGACGACCTCCATCTTTGAACGCAAAATGGGCATCCGTCTGGACCGTAACGTACAACTTTAATATGTAAATTAAATACATACTGTGTGGAGCAGATCATGAGTGAATTCATCAGGATTGAAAAAGGCGAAGGCGGCTGGGGTGGGCCATTAGTGTTGCCAATCGTCCCAGGTAAAAAAATTGTCTATATCACCGCAGGTACTCGACCAGCCATCATTGACCGCATCAGCGAACTGACTGGTTGGGAAGCGGTTGATGGCTTCAAAGAAGGTGAGCCGCCAGCCGAAGAGATCGCCGTGGCGATTATTGACTGTGGTGGCACCTTGCGCTGCGGCCTGTATCCGAAACGCCGTATTCCAACAGTTAATATCCATTCAACCGGTCAATCCGGGCCGATGGCGCAATACATACTGGAAGATATTTATGTTTCCGGTGTGCGTGAAAAAAATATCCATAAAGTCAGTGGAACCGATCACGCCACCGCAACGACTGCACCAGCAGAACCGGCGACAGCAACGTCAAAACCAGCGGAAACAACTACAAGCAAATCTGGCCGTGATTACGATACCAGCAAGAAAATCACCGAACAAAGTGACGGTTTGCTGGCAAAAGTTGGGATGGGAATGGGGTCGGTCGTGGCGGTGTTCTTCCAGTCAGGCCGCGACACCATCGATACCGTGCTGAAAACTATTCTGCCGTTTATGGCCTTCGTTTCAGCATTAATCGGCATCATCATGGCATCAGGTTTGGGCGACTTTATCGCCCACGGTTTAACACCTCTGGCCAGCAGCCCGATAGGGTTAGTGCTCTTGGCACTGATCTGCTCTTTCCCGCTGTTGTCACCATTCTTAGGCCCAGGGGCCGTTATCGCACAAGTTATCGGCGTATTGGTTGGGGTACAAATTGGTTTGGGGAATATTCCACCACAATTGGCCCTGCCAGCATTATTTGCGATTAATGCTCAGGCGGCATGTGACTTTATCCCGGTAGGTCTCTCTCTAGCCGAAGCCAAGCAAGATACCGTTCGTGTCGGTGTTCCATCGGTTCTGGTTGGCCGCTTCCTTACCGGCGCCCCAACAGTATTGATTGCCTGGGCAGTATCAGCCTTTATTTATCAGTAAGTATTAAATTATCGGTAATAAATTCAACGGTTAAGGATGTACGTATGAATACTATTTATCAGACAACTATTACCAATATCGGCGACAGCGCCCGCGAGGCGCTGCTTGATGACATGCTTATCACCTTCCGCGAAGGGGCGCCCAAAGATATTGAAGAGTTCTGTTTTATCCACCAGCACAGCGATACCGATGGGGAGTTACAGGCTGGCAATATTATGGAACTGGCTGACCTGCGCTATGTGATAACCGCAGTCGGCGAGGTGGCAACTCAGAACCTGCGTGAACTGGGCCATGTCACCATTCGTTTTAATGGTGATAAGCAGCCTGAGTTCCCCGGTTCTATCCATGTGATAGGGCCAACACCCAGTGATATTGCTATCGGTAGCTCACTGAAATTTATTCGTTAACTTATTTATTAATTTATACCCGATGTCATTAGCATCGTAGTTAACACTGCGGATGCTGCAAGAGCTAAGGGTATTAGCCGAAGTAATTGGAATTGCAGCAAGGCAGCAGACGAACAAATCCCGATGAGCTGACACTCGTCAGTGATTCGGGAGCATTCAACTAACACCGCTGCGGCTTCAAATACCAAGGATAATTTTGGAGGTAGTTATGTCACAAGTAGCAGTCGTTATTGGCGGTGGACAAACTCTGGGCGCATTCTTGTGTCATGGTCTTGCCGAAGCAGGGTATAAAGTTGCAGTTGCTGATTTGAATTCAGATAACGCACAGCTAGTCGCCGATCAGATTAATGCCGAATACGGCGCAGATAGCGCCCGTGGTTTTCAGGTTGATGCAACCAATGAAAGCAGCGTGCAGATGCTGGCAAAAGCAGTAGACCAAAGTTTCCATCAAACCAACCTGCTCGTTTACAGCGCAGGCATTGCCAAAGCTGCACCGATTACTGATTTCCCACTGGATGATTTTGACCGCTCACTACAGGTGAATCTGGTCGGTTACTTCTTATGTGCCCGTGAATTCTCCCGCCTGATGATCCGTGATGGCATTGCCGGGCGAATCATTCAGATCAATTCCAAATCAGGTAAAGTAGGCAGTAAACACAACTCGGGTTACAGTGCTGCCAAGTTTGGTGGTGTTGGTCTGACCCAATCACTGGCTCTGGACCTGGCTGACTACGGTATTACGGTACATTCCCTGATGTTAGGCAATTTATTGAAATCACCGATGTTCCAGTCACTTTTACCGCAGTACGCCGCAAAACTGGGCATTAAGCCGGAAGAAGTTGAAAAGTATTACACCGATAAAGTGCCACTAAAACGGGGTTGTGATTATCAGGATGTGCTTAACATGCTGTTGTTCTACGCCAGCGATAAAGCAGCCTATTGCACCGGGCAATCAATTAATATTACCGGCGGTCAGGTGATGTTTTAAGTTCGATGCTGTCTGAAAAAACAGTTTGTAGTCCCGGCGAGCGAAGGGTGACTGTTTCTAGCGGCCTCAACGAGGCAAGGCCCAAGGATGGGCTAAGCAACGAACGCCGCTAATATCGCTGCAACATCAAGTAAGAAGGATAAAATATGTCCCCCACATCCGCACTGATCAGTATTGTTATCATCGCCTGGGTACTGCAAATCATGCTCGGCTGGTGGCAAATCAATCAGTTTAACCGTGCTTTCGACCGCCTATGTCAGCACAGTAAATCAGTCGGTGTTGGCCGTTCTGGCGGGCGTTTTAAACCCCGCGTGGTGATAGCACTGGCTTTCGATGAAAATATGCGGGTCAGTGACAGCATGATGATGCGCGGCATTAGCGTGTTTGCCCGCCCACGCCCATTACCCCAGCTTCATGGCTTACATCAGCAGGATTTAATCCCGGATGTGATCTTCCCTACGGATAAAGCATGTCAAACTGCACTATTATTAGCGATTAAACCGAAATCATGATATTTTCACAATGAAAGTTATTCTTTTTCATGTGAAAGTTATGCCTGGAGAAGAGGCAATGGAAATACTTGAGCGGGGATCGTTATGAAACCAAAGCAGCGACAGGTTGCAATCTTGGAATATCTTCAACAACACGGAAAGACGGCCGTCGATCAACTCGCCGCGCATTTCTCAACCACCGGTACCACTATCCGTAAGGATTTAACCAGCCTTGAAAATGAAGGGGCGGTTATCCGTACCTACGGTGGGGTAGTATTAAATCGTGATGATATAGAACAACCCATTGACCGTAAAACCCACATTAATACGGATAAGAAAAAGCAAATTGCTCAAGCTGCCAGCAAACTGATTAAAGACGGTGATAGCCTGGTTTTTGATGCAGGTAGTACCGTGCTGCAAATGGTGCCCCACCTGACAAAATTCAACAATATCACGGTGATGACTAACAGCCTGCATATCGTCAATGAACTGGTTGAACTGGATAACGATCAGACTATCTTGATGCCAGGTGGCACTTACCGTAAAGGCTCAGCCTCTTTTCATGGTAGTCTGGCGGAGTCTGCATTTGATAATTTCAGTTTCGATAAGCTATTTATCGGTGCGGATGGGGTCGATCTAAAGGCGGGAGTCACTACGTTTAACGAAGTTTATCATGTCAGTACAGCTATGTGCCACGCCGCTAGCCGTATCATTTTGCTGGTCGACTCTTCCAAATTTGGCCGTAAAAGCCCAAATGTAGTGTGCCCGTTAAGTGCCGTTGATACCCTGATTACAGATAAAGGTATTAGCCCAGAATATTTGCAAGCACTACAGGACATGGGCATTAACATCATTCTGGTTGATAAAAATGACTAATCCGTTAATTACCTATGCCCGCGAAACACTTGAAATTGAACTGACCGAAGCGCACAAGTTGCTGTCACGTTTAGATGATAATTTTGTTCGGGCCTGTGAGTTATTGTTAGCCTGCACCGGTAAGGCTGTAGTGTCTGGGATTGGCAAATCTGGTCACATTGGTAAAAAGATTGCTGCATCGCTGGCCAGTACCGGCACCCCTTCTTTCTTTGTACACCCTGCTGAGGCATTGCACGGCGATTTGGGCATGATTGGCCCACAGGATGTGGTGATTTTTATCTCCTACTCTGGCCGTGCCAAAGAACTGGACCTGATTCTGCCATTGCTAGCGGATAGCAAAATTCCCGTGATTGCCATCACTGGCGGTAAAGAGTCCCCGCTGGCGCTAGGTGCTGCCTGTGTACTGGATATCAGTGTTGAGCACGAAGCTTGCCCGATGGGGTTGGCTCCCACTTCCAGCGCGGTTAATACCCTGATGATGGGGGACGCTCTGGCAATGGCATTAATGCGCCATCGCGGTTTCGGTGCAGAAGATTTTGCCCGCTCACATCCTGGCGGCAGCTTGGGCGCAAGGCTGCTTAATCGGGTCCATCATTTAATGAGAACCGGTGATCGCCTGCCGATGGTGCATGAATCCGACAGCGTAATGGAAGCCATGTTAGAACTGAGCCGTACAGGGCTAGGGCTGGTGGCCGTATGTGATCCAGAGCAACGGGTAGTCGGGGTATTTACTGACGGCGATTTACGCCGCTGGCTGGTAAAAGGCGGCACCTTACAACAACCATTGGGAAGCGCTATCACTCGGCCAGGCTACCGATTACCTGAGCAGTGGCGTGCAGGAGAAGCGCTGGAGGCACTGCATCAGCACCATCTCAGTGCTGCACCGGTGGTGAACCTGGACGGGAAACTGGTGGGAGCCATTAATCTGCACGACCTGCATCAAGCGGGCGTTGGCTGATATCTCCCGCGTTAGCTGTATTCACCACACAGGCCTCGCTGCTACGAGGCCGCTACAAACAGCATTCAAATCCGCCAGTAGCATTTATACTAATATAATCAATTGATTAATCTAGATAAATTCGCTTATTAGCGCCCTACCTGCATCGTTAACACTATTGAGTTTAGCATCTTTGATAAATACGCCTGAATCACCAACCATCAGTGCCAATTAGGATCTTGCTGTAACTGTTTTTTTAGCATGGCCTGGATACTGTCATCAGGGCGACCTAGCCATTGATAAGTCGCGAACTCACTTGGCTTATCAAGTGCTTGTGGCTTGTCGGCAACAGAGATACGCATTCCCCACGCCTGCCATACTTGTTTTTTATTCTGGCTAAACGCCACCCACATAAAGTTATTACTGCAATCATGAGGTTTACAAATTCGCCCCACCTTGTATTGCTGCCCTTGCCAATTTATCACCTCATAAGGTGCCGACGTCCCTGTCCCTTTGCGCGCCCATGCCGGGAGATTCTTTTGGCTTTTCACCATTTTTTGCCAGCTATTCTTATAAACCGGCTGTTGCAGCAAATCTGCCGTAGTCGTGCGGATTTGGGCGGGAGACATCTCAGCGGCTGACGTGACAGCGGCAGTTGTGGCGGCTGACTGCGCGAAGGCCCAAGAGCTGACACTGAACATCACCGCTGCAACAAGACAATGGCGGGTTTTGTTACCTCTCATTATCGAAATCCTTATTATCTGATTAATCTACTCGCCGAGCAGCGAACCTGGCTCTGTGCAACGGCTCAGCGGGCGTGGTATTGGTTTGCCTGTCTATGACCATCAACCGGCGAAAAAGTTGATCCATAGCACGAATTTTCATCCTAATTCCAGTTATACCATAATCTGTATGACAGCTTGAGTTAAGCTATGAACCAGATAGCTATTAGCCGATCACAACACGATAAAAGGCCATGCCATGTTAACCGTTGAGTTACCCGAAGAACCCGAGAAGCTGTATTACTCTGCCGGGGATGCCCACCCGCTGGCTAAGCTTGAAACGGATAAAATTATCCAGATGGTTGTCGATCTGGATGTTGCTAACTCCGACAGCGAACATTATGTTACCGGTTGGATGGGGCTAAACAGCGTGGTGGTGGTACGTAATTACCAGAATAAGCGCGGTACGGCCAACGGTTTTGTGGTGAATAAAGGCGATCGCTATCGTCTGAGCATTCAATCCATTGAATTCCGCATTCCTAAGGCTGTGTTGTGGATGAGCTTTCGCCGTAAACCTCGCACCATGGAGTTAATCACCTACGAAACATTGGGCGAGCAACCTAGCGGCATGCAGCAATACCGTAATATCCTCGATGAAGAGCTGCTACAGCAACTAGATGCTGATTGGTGCGAATTGAATGATTATCTTGGCGCAGCCTGCTGGCAACTTGAAAATGGCACGCCTTTGTGGCAGCAAACCCAGCAACAGATTACGCCGGAGGCTATCCGCCAGTTAGTCGATGCCCCTATTTTCCGCACCAAACATCTACAGGCTGATGGAGATTACGCTGGGTTCTGGGCCGGAGAGTACTTTTTTGCCGTTCGCCAACCTAGCGCAGGCAACCCCTTACCTGCGGTACAAATTTCCTGGCGTGAAGATGAAAAAGATATCGGCAGTTATCAATTTGATCTGATTAACGGTGCAGCAGGCGAGCCAAAACTCTCACTGTGTATTCGCCCGCGCAAGGGTGCGGACAGTTATCTGCTTAACCGTTTTGATGCCCATCATTTGCAACGAGCTATCGCGATGTTTGCAATGACTCAGCGCTATTTATTGGCATAAGAATCCCTGCTATTCCAATAAATAAGGCATGTACTTCATCATTGGAGTTGCAGGTAGGCGGCAAGTGAACACATCCCGATGAGCTGACTCAAGTCAGTGATTCTGGGAGTGAGCGCAGCTAACAACCCTGTAGCTTCAAAGGCGAAGGATCCCCAAAGTCATTGGAGTTGCAGGTAGGCGGCAAGTGAACACATCCCGATGAGCTGACTCAAGTCAGTGATTCGGGGGGGTGAGCGCAGCTAACAACCCTGCAGCTTCAAGGACGAAGGGGATTACCACCACTGGTGGAAATGATGCACCGGCCCTACCCCCTGCCCGACTTCAAGGGTATCGGCTTGTTCTAATGCACCTTGCAGATAGTGTTTGGCGGCATTCACCGTATCAGCCCAATCGCGGTGCCGTGGCCGCAAAGCCGCCAATGCTGCCGATAAGGTGCAGCCGGTGCCGTGAGTATGACGGGTCTTCACTCTGCGGGTAACAAAACGCTGTTCGCCTTGTGCCGTAAACAGCCAATCAGGGCTATCTTCACCACTCAGATGGCCCCCCTTCATCAATACCGCCTGGCAACCCTGTGCAAGTAGCGCCCGCCCTTGATCACACATTTGTTGCTCATCGCAAGCGGGTTGGCAATTGAGTAACGCCGCCGCTTCTGGCAGATTCGGGGTAATTAAAGCAACCTGCGGTAACAGCAATTGGCGTACTGCGTCCACGGCCTCTGGTGCCAGCAACGGATCACCGCTTTTGGCGACCATCACGGTATCCAGCACCACAAATGGGATGGGATAACGGCGCAGTTGCCTGGCAACGATATCGACAATGTCAGCGTTAGCCAGCATACCGATTTTAGCACTATCGATGCGCACATCACTGAGAACGGAATCGAGTTGAGCTGCGACAAACGCCGGTTCGATGGGATAAACTGACTGTACACCACGGGTATTTTGTGCCACCAGAGCGGTGATCACACTGGTGCCGTAAGCTTGCAAAGCAGAGAAAGTTTTCAAATCAGCCTGAATACCGGCCCCACCACTGGGGTCAGTTCCGGCAATCGTGAGCGCATTAATTCGCTTCATGAATGTCTCCCGTACTCATATCAATGGGAGTTCGAATAGCAGCAACAGCGAGAATAGCTAAAGAGAAAACGGCAGGTTGAACGAACATATTCCTCCTAACCGGCGGTCAAGAAGGCGGTACCCTAAGGTGCCGAGACTTCCCTACGCTGGCATAATCCAGATCAGGTAATACGGGTAATATCTCAGCCATGCCACTGTTTGTGGCAGGCACCCCGAGTCAGAATTGTTATTATCACGGGCAGGTGGTAGAAGATCAATCATGTATTGGTTAAACCAATGATCAATGTCGCGAAAATGCCCTGTCTGGGAGGTATAACCGTAGGATGAGCATCAAGATTCGTCAGTATCAGGAAAGTGACCGACCATTCCTGCGCACCTTGTATCTGGCATCACGTAAAGCAGCATTTACCTGGCTGGACGTTGAACGCTTTAGGCTGGAAGATTTTGATCGTTCAACGATAGGTGAAACGGTGCTGGTTGCCGTTGATGGCGATCAACACTTGGGTTTTGCCTCAATTTTTATGGAGGAGAGTTTCCTGCATAATCTGTTTATTGACCCCGTGGTGCAACAGGCCGGTACGGGGAAAGCGTTATTACAGGTAGCACAACAGCGATTTGCCAGCCACGGCTCACTCAAATGTTTGGCAAAAAACCAGCATGCGCTGGCGTTTTATCAAAAACAGGGGTGGGTGGCTATAGCTACCGGTATCAGTAATGATGGCGAATATATACTAATGCATTGGCATAATGAAAAGGTTAAATAAGGAAATATTGAATCAGAGTCAGGTAAAAACCTGATTAGCCAATTTAATCCTTTACCTAAAATAGGGGGAAAAGATAATCAACTTTCACCCAAGTTAATTAAGGATTATTTATGCAGACCATATCAAATGAATTGACTTTCACAACAACAAACCTCACACAAGAAAACATTCCATTTTCAGGTGAAAATAATAGCAGCCCAATATTAAATAGTAAAACAGAAGCCACAAACTATATTAAGTCATTAACCCAAGACCAATGCAGTAGTCAATTTAATACAGGAAACACCATTGGGGAGTTAAATGGTAGAATAAAAATACCACTTAACACGCTTGAATTTGGCAGTAGTGAAAAGCTATATTATGTTACTGCAAATATAGACTATAAAAATTTATTCTATCTCGAAAAAGGAGATGGCAATAGCTGGGATATCAATGTATTAGATATTAAAGACTATCATATTCGTCAGGTGGTTTTTATTATTGACACTGAGTTATCCTCAGCCACCTTGCCTGTTGATATGCAAATGGCGACTGAGAAAATAGAAGAGTTGAATGGAGTTAATTATGTACACTGCAATCCAATAATTAAGTTTTCTTTACATAAAGAAATATTTAACAATGATGAAATAAAGCAAAAGTCAGATTTAATAAACAATCTTAAATTCGATCCACAAAGAAAAGAAAAACTAATGGAGTTATTAGAAAATTGCTCAGAAAAGAATAGCAATTGTTCTAATAATGATGCGGTAGAACTCTGCAAAAATTTCCCTGATTTTTTTGACGATACCGATAAGATAACACCTCAAATGCAAAAAAATGCATTTGAACTGGTAAATGAGTTGGCAAAAATTTATTAATTTATAAGGGAGCCTTAGCTCCCTTATTTTAATACACTATTCCCCGCGCAGCGCCTTCACATCATCGGCTTTTATATTCAGTGCCAATTGTCCAAATTGCTGTGGCAAATAATGACTCAAACTAATAACCTGTGGCTGCGGTAATCTGCTTTTTTATCATTAATTTCTAACTTATAAACCACCGCTTGTGGGCGCACAACTGCACCAGTCTGTGCTGCTATTTCGACATGGATAATACCGTTATACATGGTACCAATCGGGCAAATAGACATGCCAGCGCAGTATTCATCCGTTGTATTTATAGAAGCAGATCATGTCTTCGCCTCCATCATTACCTCAATACGATTAAGGATATACGCCACTTGATGCCAAACTTGCTGATATTCGGTTGAGTTATAGGTATGCAAGAATTCCACCAAGAGTGCTTTAGTTTGTTGCCATATTGCCTCATCGATAGGATGGTCTTTATTTGTCTCAAAAAAGGTTTCCAGTGTTCCCACTTTTTGCAAGTAAGCATCTAATCCTGTAGTCCATTCGCTTGTATGTAACTTGTGAGAAATTTGCGCCAGCAGCCAGGGAATATAGTCACGGCTGAGACTAACATCCCATACACCAACACCTGTTGCGGACCATGTGGCATTCAGAGCACTGCAATGCATGCCTTTATCATCGGTAAGTCCATCCAGTGCACAAATGCTCTTTTCTACATCAAGCACATAGCCTAAAGCCGGACTATTAATGAATACTGCATCATGGGGGGTTCGCTCATTAAAGTTCACTGCTGCACCAATATATTCGCCTAATTTTGGCCCGGTCAGCACACCTCTGAAGTTAATATATTGTGGTTTGTCATTCATATAAAAATGTAAAATTTTATTTTTATATCCATTAACCAGATAATGATATTCCCAGTCAGCCATAAAGTACCATTTTTTGTTGTACATATTATAAGCAACACCATTATCACAACGGTATTCTAAACTATTATCACTGTAGTTGCTGCGGTGGTAGGTAAAACTAATAGCTGAAGGTTTGTCAGATCCATCATTCAATAATGAAAGGCATGAGGATTCTATTAATGCCTTACCTTCACTTAATTTATTATACGCCATCAAGTATTGAGTTTCTGCATTATAATAAATATGATTTAGGCCATCTTTATTGCCCAAATAGATATAGGTATCATCTGGTTGGTCCAAACGATGGGTAATTACCTCACGATGGTCATTTACGCCGTTTGATTCAAGCGTTTCTTTATATTGTAAAAAGGGTCTAACTGCGTTTTCCTTCCACGTATCAATAGTAGATTCATCAAACCATACCGTATTTTCATCAATGAACACACTCTGCGGAGAATGTTGATTCATCCCGCCATAAAGAATATTAGTTGGACCAGTATGTAACCTCACATAGAAGCCAATTTGATCCAATGATAAAGCGCTACCTGTTCCCAGATTAACTAATCGTAGTTTGTTTTCTACCATTTGGGGAAACCAATTTTGGCCAGAGTTATTAAAATCGCAATAGGTAAATGCCACATTTGCATCAAGATTATTACTACGCCGGTCCACCGGTGACAAGCAGTAGAGGTTACGATCAAACCCTTGCCCGATAAAGGCCGTCATTATCTGCCCTGCATGACTATAAAAGAGGTAAGAACTTTGTCCATTGGCATCAATAGGCTGACTTTGCTTAGTTAAAAGGATGCTATGACCATTGTTAACATAATAATCATAGCTGAAATATTTTTCAGGAAAAATATCTGAATGATAATTGAATATCACCCGATGGTTCTCAGAGTATAAATTTTTTGGTAATACACGATAAGAACTGATGTCTGCTGTTAATCCATACGTTGCTAACTCAGCCGCATTGGTGTTTTTATAAAATGAAGCCGCTTTTCCTAGAAAAGAATAATCACTGAACACATCAACCCGTAAATTAGAAGGGATCTTTATTGATGCAATATTGTTATTCCACTGACTAAATAGCCATTCATCTTCAGTATAATAAGGCACGCAAAATTTTGTACCATCCTCTTTTTCAGAATAATTATCTTTTGAATAAAAACAGACATTATCTTCATTACGATGGTCTGCTATTGATAGTATTGATATAAAAACACATAGGATAATTAAAATACTAATTTTAGCATTCATATTTCACCTGTTAATTATAAAGAAACCAAAGGTATCCTTTACATCACATGGGAAGGTAAGCATCACGGTTTTTATATTCACATACAGCAACCTGACTTAAAAGCGATACTCACAAAAATGCCGTTCGTTTTTTATTTATCCGTAAAGATAAAATATAAATGCTTATTTCATCGCAACCAAAGTAAAAAGCCCCCGAAAGATCGGAGGCTTAATTAATGTCACAACACTATCTTATCGACGAGTTAAGATACTTATTCCCACTCAATGGTAGCCGGTGGCTTGCCACTGATATCGTAAACTACACGGGAAATACCATTCACTTCATTGATAATGCGGTTTGAAACGCGGCCCAAGAAGTCGTATGGCAGATGCGCCCAATGTGCGGTCATAAAATCGATGGTTTCTACTGCGCGCAGTGAAACCACCCAATCGTATTTACGCCCATCCCCCATCACGCCAACAGAACGCACTGGCAGGAACACAGTAAAGGCTTGGCTCACTTTATTGTACAGATCGGCTTTATGCAGCTCTTCGATAAAGATGGCATCAGCGCGGCGCAGCAAATCACAATACTCTTTTTTTACTTCGCCCAGCACACGTACACCCAAGCCTGGGCCAGGGAACGGGTGGCGATATAGCATGTCGTACGGCAGACCTAATTCCAGGCCAATTTTGCGTACTTCATCTTTAAACAGCTCTTTCAGTGGCTCCACCAGCCCCAGTTTCATCTCTTTCGGCAAACCGCCCACATTGTGGTGAGATTTAATGACGTGTGCTTTACCAGTGGCAGACGCTGCTGATTCAATCACATCAGGATAGATGGTGCCTTGTGCCAACCACTTCACTTGATCTTGCTTACACGCTTCTTCATCAAACAATTCGACAAACACGCGGCCGATGATTTTACGCTTCGCTTCAGGCTCGTCGACACCGGCCAGCGCTGCAAGGAAACGGTCTTCGGCGGCAACATGAACAATATTCAGACCGAATTTATCACCGAACATTTCCAGCACTTGGTCGGCTTCGTTCAACCGTAATAATCCGTTATCGACAAATACGCACGTCAGACGGTTACCAATAGCACGATGCAGTAGCATTGCCGTCACAGAGGAGTCAACACCACCGGACAGGCCAAGAATCACATGATCTTCACCAATTTGCTCGCGCAGGCGAACAATGGCATCTTCGATAATCTTGGCCGGGGTCCACAATGCTTCGCAGCCGCAGATATCCAGCACGAAGCGTTCTAACAAGCGTTGGCCTTGCTTGGTATGCGTGACCTCTGGATGGAACTGCACACCATAAAAACGTTTCTCTTCGTTAGCCATAATGGCGAACGGACAGGTATCGGTGCTGGCAACCGTCACAAAATCAGCAGGGATGGCAGTGACCTTGTCACCATGACTCATCCATACATCCAATATTGCTTCGTTGGTTGGATTGATAGCATCTTTGATATCACGGATCAGTGCGCTGTCAGTTTTGATTTCAACCTGCGCATAACCAAACTCGCGCTGATTTGAACCTTCAACTTTGCCCCCTAATTGCATCGCCATAGTCTGCATGCCGTAGCACACACCTAATACCGGCACACCCGCAGTAAACACGTAATCAGGTGCGCGTGGGCTGTCGTGTTCAGTGGTGCTTTCAGGACCGCCAGAAAGAATGATGCCGCTTGGGTTAAATTCACGGATCTGAGCTTCGGTTACGTCCCACGCCCATAGTTCACAATAAACACCGATTTCACGAACGCGTCGCGCCACCAGTTGGGTGTATTGCGAGCCGAAATCAAGAATAAGGATGCGATGCTTATGAATATTTTTTGTCATGTGCGGCGTATTCCACAGAAAAATAATAAAATTAAATAGCTACCATAATTATTTATGAATCATTCCAGTCGGCGAAGCCAAGAAGTTGGTTAACGCCCGCAGCACGGCATGCGCAGTTGACACCAAGTCAATGAGCAATGCGAGCAGCGAACGATGACCAAATTCGCCGGTTTAAGCCCCTGGAATTAGCCCATGCGATAGTTAGGGGATTCTTTAGTGATAGTCACATCATGCACATGGCTTTCTTGAATCCCTGCACCACTGATACGCACAAACTCAGCTTTGGTGCGCAATTCATTGATAGTGGCACAACCGGTCAGACCCATGCAGGAGCGCAAGCCCCCCATCTGCTGATGCACAATCTCTTTCAACAAACCTTTGTATGCAACACGCCCTTCAATCCCTTCTGGTACCAGTTTATCGGCAGCATTATCAGTTTGGAAGTAACGGTCAGAAGAGCCTTTGGACATCGCGCCCAGTGACCCCATACCACGGTAAGATTTGAATGAACGGCCTTGGTAGAGTTCAATTTCGCCCGGAGACTCTTCAGTCCCTGCCAGCATAGAACCGACCATGACACAGGAAGCACCCGCCGCAATGGCTTTCGCAATATCGCCGGAGAAACGGATACCGCCATCGGCAATCACCGGAATACCGGTCCCTTCCAGTGCTTCGACCGCATCAGCAATCGCCGTAATCTGTGGCACACCAACCCCCGTAACAATACGGGTGGTACAGATTGAGCCTGGGCCAATCCCTACTTTTACGGCACTCACACCGGCATCCGCCAAGGCTTTTGCCCCTGCGCCCGTCGCAACGTTACCGCCAACGATTTGCAGGTTAGGGTATTTAGCACGGGTTTCACGGATACGTTGCAGAACGCCTTCAGAATGACCATGGGATGAGTCAATCAGTAAAACATCAACACCAGCGGTGACCAGCGCGTCGATACGCTCTTCATTACCCGCACCGGCACCCACGGCAGCCCCGACACGCAGACGGCCATGCTCGTCCTTACAGGCGTTAGGCTTGCGCTCTGCTTTCTGGAAGTCTTTTACGGTAATCATGCCGCGCAGGTGGAAGCTATCATCAACAACCAATGCTTTCTCGACACGTTTTTCATGCATTTTTTGCAAGACAACTTCGCGAGCCTCGCCTTCCTTGACGGTAACCAGACGCTCTTTCGGTGTCATCACCGCCGTCACGGGTTGGTCTAAGTCAGTCACAAAGCGCACATCACGGCCAGTGATAATGCCGACCAGCTCATAATCTTCGGTAACAACTGGGTAACCAGCGAAACCGTTACGGGCAGTCAATTCTTTCACTTGGCGCAGTGTGGTGGTTGGGGTAACAGTCTGCGGCTCGGTAACAACGCCACTTTCGTGTTTTTTCACGCGGCTAACTTCTTCAGCCTGGCGCTCAATGGACATATTTTTGTGAATGAAACCTAAACCGCCCTCTTGTGCTAGCGCAATGGCCAGACGAGCTTCGGTAACGGTATCCATGGCTGCGGACAGCATAGGGATATTTAGGCGGATAGTTGCGGTCAGTTGAGTGCCAAGTTCGGCCGTATTAGGCAAAACTGTGGAGTGGGCTGGAACCAGGAGAACGTCGTCAAATGTCAGAGCTTCTTTCTTGATACGTAGCATGGGCAATATCTCACCAAGGTGGATGTGAAAAGATAAAATATTGCCGTGGCATTATACAGAGCGTAATCGGTTGCCTCCAGCACTTTCTCATAATTTTTCTTGCCAACCGGTCTGAGGTAGGTAATATCGATCAATTAAGTGCTTGTTTTAAAATTTGATCCAGGTCACATGTCACAATCTTCCGCATCAACAATTTTTACTGTT
Organism: Yersinia sp. FDAARGOS_228; assembly: GCF_002073315.2. Lineage (NCBI taxonomy): Bacteria > Pseudomonadati > Pseudomonadota > Gammaproteobacteria > Enterobacterales > Yersiniaceae > Yersinia > Yersinia sp. FDAARGOS_228. Next base: position 2,035,177 of record NZ_CP020409.2, on the reverse strand, counting down.
AGCCGCCTTAATCAGACGGTACGACAACTGCTGGAAATGGAAATGGGCCAGATTTGGCTCACGGCCGAGATATCCAATTTCTCCCAACCATCATCCGGTCACTGGTATTTCACCCTAAAAGACGCCCAAGCGCAGGTGCGTTGTGCGATGTTTCGCAACACTAACCGCCGTACTACGTTTCGCCCACAAAATGGTCAACAAGTGTTGGTTAGGGCATCGATTACCCTGTACGAGCCGCGTGGCGATTATCAGTTAATTGCGGAAAGCATGCAGCCTGCCGGTGACGGATTGCTGCAACAACAGTTTGACCAACTCAAGCAACAACTGGCGGCGGAAGGGCTGTTTGATCAACATCATAAACAACCGCTGCCAAGTCCTGCCAGGCAAGTTGGTGTCATCACCTCTGCCAGTGGTGCGGCGCTGCATGATGTTCTACAGGTTTTGCAACGCCGTGACCCATCATTGCCAGTAATTATTTACCCAACAGCAGTGCAAGGTGTTGATGCTCCATTGCAGATAGTCCGTGCCATTCAGTTAGCTAACCTACGTGCCGAGTGCGATATATTAATCGTCGGGCGTGGCGGCGGGTCGCTGGAAGACCTGTGGAGTTTTAACGACGAACGGGTTGCCCGCGCTATTTTCAATAGCCACATCCCGATAGTCAGTGCGGTCGGCCATGAAACCGACATCACTATCGCTGATTTTGTCGCTGATTTACGGGCGCCAACACCTTCCGCTGCCGCAGAATTAGTAAGCCGTAACCAGATTGAGCTGGTCAGGCAAATTCAAGGGCAGCAGCAGCGGATGGAAATGGCGATGGATTATTATCTGGCGCAGCGCGGCCAGCAATTCACCCGCCTTGAACACCGTTTACAGCAACAACACCCACATTTGCGGTTGGCACGTCAGCAGACCCTGTTATTAAAGCTGCAACGCCGCCTGGAAGAGAGCGCGCAAAACCAAATTCGCGGGTTAAGCCGGCGCACCGAACGGCTCCAGCAGCGCCTCGCGCAAGTGCAACCGCAAGGGCAGATTCACCGTTACAGCCAGCAAGTGCAGCAGCAGGAATACCGCTTGCGCCAGGCATTAGAGCGCCAGCTTAATGGTTATCGGCAACGTTTTGGTATCGCCTGCTCGCAGTTAGAGGCTGTCAGCCCATTAGCAACGCTGGCCCGTGGCTACAGTGTCACGCAGACCTCAGCAGGGGTAGTGCTGAAAACCACGAAGCAGATACAGGCAGGCGATAAGCTGACGACCCGATTGCAGGACGGTTGGGTAGAAAGTGAAATCACCCAAATCAATGTGGCGAAAAAGGCTCGCCAACGGAAAGCGGCAAAAGAGTAATGCTACCCGGCTCAATTGCGGCTAGTCAAATCGTCGGCAAGTAACTAAAGTGAACGCGGCTTTTCGAAATGAGGCCGTGACCGTGCTGGCAGAAATAGTCAATTGCGCCACATGCCTTCAGTACCTGTAACGGTTTAGCGCAATCAGGGCACTCCGCCTGTGGCTGATAGTTGCCATGGCAGTTAGAGCAATGAAAGTGGCCACTTACTTCGGTCATCAGTTTTTGGCAAACCGGGCATAATGCATCCATCTATTTCTCCTTAAAAAACTACATCACCCCAAGTGATCGTAAGAAGTAAATCCCCAGCGCGGTGGTAAAAAATGAACCGACCGTGGTGATAGCAATGATATTCGCCGCCAGAGTGGCATTGCCCCCCATGGCGCGGGTCATAACATAACTGCCAGCCGCCGTTGGGGTGGCAGAGAACAGGAATATAATCCCTAATGTCGCCCCACGAAAGCCCATTAACAAGCCGCCAGCAGTCATCAATATTGGCACCACGAATAATTTAGCTGTTGAAGATAACGCTGCCACATTGGATGAACGGAACATCGCGTGCCAGTCAAGACTCGCACCGGTGCACAACAGAGCCAATGGCAATGCCAAAGCAGAGATATAACTCCCCGTTTGCACAATCACCTGAGGAAGGGGTAATTGAGTTTGTGCATAGAGTAAACCGCACAGTAGCCCAATTATCAGCGGGTTGGTCACAATGCTGCGTAGCAATGATAATTTACTGATTTTGCCGCCCTGCCCAGCTTGCAGGCTGCGAGTCAGGGTGATCACCGACAGCATATTAAATAAAATCACTGTCACCGTTAGATACATCGAGCCGAGTGCCACCCCTTCAGCACCATATGCCGTCATGGCAAAAGCCAACCCGACGATAGCGGTATTGGCTCTGAACCCTCCCTGCACGAATACACCACGCTCTTTTGGGTCTTTTACCAGCCACTTGGCGGCGACTTCCAACAGCAAGAAGGTCACTAACGTACCAATAGCGCCGTAGACAACCAAGGGTAGGTTATCCAATAAGCTGACATGATTGGTCGCGACACTGAAAAACAGCAGACAAGGGAGGGCGAGATTGAAGACCAGCTTGGTCGCACCATCACAGAAGCGATCATCCATCAAGCCAACGCGCCGTAACAGCACACCGAGTAACATCATCAGCAAGTTAGGCATCGTAACACTAAATGCAAAACTCCAGGTTTCCCAAGACATGACTGGCTTTCAACTCCCTTTGTTTACCGTTAAGCGGCCAAGGCTGCACTTTACTGACGGCGGTCATTAAATGTGCAAAAAGCGCGGAATGCCCGCGCTTTGCTGTTACTACTTACCTTTTTTCAGGTGCGACATCAAACGCTTACGTTTACGCATCTGATTTGGTGTTAATGGATTGCGCTTACCCGCAAATGGGTTCTCACCCTCTTTAAACTGGATGCGAATTGGCGTACCCATTACTTTTAGTGAACGACGGAAGTAATTCATTAGGTAGCGTTTATACGAATCCGACAGGTCAGTAACCTGGTTGCCGTGGATAACGACAATCGGCGGGTTATAACCCCCAGCATGGGCATACTTCAATTTGACACGACGGCCACGTACCAAAGGAGGCTGATGGTCTTCTTCTGCCATTTGCATAATGCGGGTCAGTAAGGATGTGCCCACACGTTTGGTTGAGCAGTCATAGGCTTCTTGAATAGATTCAAACAGATTACCCACGCCACTGCCATGTAAGGCTGAGATAAAGTGAATCCGCGCAAAATCGACAAAGCCAAGACGCAGATCCAGCATATCTTTAACCTGCGCACGCGCTTCTTCTGTCATGCCATCCCATTTGTTGACCGCAATAACAAGTGAGCGCCCACTATTGAGAATAAAGCCCAACAGCGACAGGTCTTGATCCGAAATACCATCACGAGCATCAATAACCAGCAAGACAACGTTGGAATCTTCGATTGCCTGCAAGGTTTTAATTACTGAGAATTTTTCAACTGTTTCAGTGATTTTGCCGCGTTTACGCACACCGGCAGTATCAATCAGGATATATTCACGCTCATCGCGGGTCATAGGAATATAAATGCTGTCACGCGTGGTGCCCGGCATATCATAAACCACCACACGATCTTCACCGAGAATGCGGTTTGTTAGTGTGGACTTACCTACGTTAGGACGCCCGACAATAGCCAGTTTGATTGGCAGAGTCCGTGGGTCAAAATCATCTTCTGCGTCATCTTCAGGAACAGCGTCGTCCTCAGCTTCCTGTGCAGCCCAATAAGCAGCATTCGCTTCTTCATCGGTCAATTCAACTTCAGGCTCTACAGCATCCATATAGGGTGCCATAACATCTTCAATCAACTGAGTCACACCACGGCCATGGGACGCCGCGATAGCATGAACTTCGCCTAAGCCCAATGAATAGAAATCTGCTGTAGCAGTATCTGGATCAATACCATCAGTTTTGTTGGCAACCAGGAAAGTCGCTTTTTCACGGCTGCGCAGATGCTGGGCAATACCCTGATCCGCAGGCATTAACCCCGCTCTGGCATCAACCATAAACAGGACAATATCGGCCTCTTCAATCGCCAATAACGATTGACCTGCCATCTTGGTTTCTACGCCATCTTCTGTGCCATCAATACCTCCGGTATCGATAACAATAAACTCATGACCCTCGACCTCGGCACGACCATATTTACGGTCACGCGTTAGCCCGGGAAAGTCCGCAACTAACGCATCACGAGTGTGCGTTAAGCGGTTAAATAGAGTGGATTTACCCACATTCGGGCGCCCGACCAGCGCGATGACAGGTATCATTGTTGAAGCCTCATTACTTAATTTTCAAATCATTACAGCGCTGTACCAAACCCGCAACAGCGCAGTTTTTAGAAGACAAACGGCCCCTGAATCTCAGGAGCCGCTTAAAACCCTTCGTTCTTGAACATTGCTGCGGTATTAGCGGCACTCACTAACCCGAATAACTGATGGTCTCAGTTCATCAGGGTTCATTTGTTTGCTGCCTTGCTGCAACACCAATAACGTTGGGTATTGACCTATTATTGGCCTGTTAAACAGGCACTAAATCAGGATTAACGGGTAAACGCGTATACCGTGCCGCCTCTCGCCTGAACCAGCAACTTATCGCTGGCAACCACTGGCGCACTCAGGAAGCCGGAGCTGTCTACGCTCTGTTGGGCCACAAAACGACCATCATCGGTATTCACCCAATGCAAATAACCTTCGGCATCACCTACAACCAGATACCCATTATACATCACTGGGGCAGTCAAGTTACGATGTAATAAATCGCTTTGACTCCAAAGGGTTATACCGCCATCTGTTTTCAGCGCAACAATACGGTCATTTTGATCGACCAAATAAATGCGGCCCGCGTCGACAATAATGTCATTTACTGACCCCATTTCACGCTTCCACAGGATCTGGCCGGAACGCAGATCTAATGCAGTCAAGTTACCATTGTATGCCAATGCATAAACCACACCATCGACGACCACAGGCGTGGTATCAACGTCGTTCAGGCGGTCAATTTCAGTGGTACCCGTCACTTGGGAAATACGCTGTTGCCAGATCAACTGGCCCTGTTCCATCATTACTGCACTGACGCGACCATTGTCACCACCGACAATCGCTGCACCGAATGCGACTGCTGGCGCAGATTCACCGCGCAGAGACAGCGCTGGTGTATCGAGGTTTAATGTCCACTTAATCGCACCATCTGATTCATTCAGTGCTTGCAGCATGCCATTTGATGTATGGATCAGTACCACCCCATCGCTGACAATCGGACGAGATAATGCTTCCCCCGCCACCACTGTCTGCCATGCAACCTGACCATCATCGGAATTAAGCGCATAAACTACCGCTTTCTCGCTGCCGACATACACATGCGCACCTGATGCGGTGACGCCACCAGATAGCATTGCAGAACGGTTGCTGGAAAGGAAGTTGGTTTTCTCAGACAAGTCGGTTTGCCAGATTTGCTTACCGCTGTCAGCGTCCATGGCCTTCACCAACCCTTTACGGTCAGCGGCAAAGACAGTTGTCCCCTGCCAGGCTGGGCGTAAATGGGAGTAATAATCACCGATACCGCCACCGACTGAGGTGCTCCACACTTTAGTTGGTGTGAATTGATTCTCAACTTTTGGCAGTGGTGACATGGTAACCACATCTTCTTCACTGTTAAACAGTGAACAACCGCTCAATAGGGCAACAGATACCAGTCCTACTAAGAGTGTTTTACGCAATTGCATGGGAATACCCCTTAGCTGGACAAATTATTCAATTTCATGCGCAGCAAAGCTTGCAGCGCCTGAGAAGCATTTGATTCGACGCCTTTGCTGTAAGCAGCCCGCGCACCTGCGGTGTCACCTTTGCTTAATAACGCATCGCCACGAACATCTTGGGCCATCGCAGTCCAACCATCACCCTGCACTGCATCCAGTGTTTTCAATGCGTCGTCTGGTTTCTTCAATTGCAATTGCAGACGTGCAAGGCGCAAATTAATCAGTGACAACAGATTTTCATCTTTGGTCTGACCCAGCGCCTGAGTAAGTTGTTGTGCCGCTTTATCAAACGCGTTTTGCTCAACAAAGTGATGAGCCAGCTCTAACCCGGCCAGTACGCCGTAGTTATTGTTATTGCCCTGAACAAATTTTTCAGCAAAGGCAACACCGTCGGCGCTATTCGCAGACAAAGCATTACTGGCTTGCTGATAGGCAGAGGAGGCTTCCGTCAAGACAGTGTTCTGATGACTCTGCCAGTAACGCCAACCCACTAATGCACCAATCCCGAGCACCACACCCACGGCCAGCGCTTTACCATTCTCACTAAAGAAACGGCGCACTGCATCAACCTGGTCATTTTCAGTGGTATAGACTTCCACGGTGTCTCTCTCCTTAACCCAACATCAAAGCCAGACGCGCAGCAACATCCGCTTGCGCCAGCGTTTCTTGTTCACCATTTCGCAAATCTTTTACGACCACTTGCTGTGCTGCTACTTCGCTTTCGCCAAGCATTAATGCAACACGGGCGCCCCACTTATCAGCGCGGGTAAATTGTTTTTTAACATTACCACCGCCGTAATTGGTCATTAATTTCAGCGTTGGCATAGCATCACGCAGGTTTTCAGCAAGTAGCATTGCGGCACTTTGCGTATCCTGACCAGACGAAATGACATAAACATCCACTGTCGCTGGTACCTGGAAGTCAGCATTGACGGCCTGCACCAACAGAACCAGACGCTCAAGGCCCATGGCAAAACCAACCGCAGGCGTTGCACGCCCACCGAGTTGTTCTACCAAGCCATCGTAACGCCCACCGGCACACACGGTGCCCTGTGCGCCCAGGCTATTGGTGACCCACTCGAATACCGTACGGTTATAATAATCTAAACCACGGACTAAACGCTCATTGACGGTATATGGGATGCTGGCCTGGTCTAAAAGTTCACACAGACCTGCAAAATGTTGTTTTGACTCTTCATCCAGATACTCAGATAGCTTAGGCGCATCATTAAGTAGCAATTGAACATCGGGATTTTTGGAATCCAATACTCGCAGCGGATTACTGTACATCCGACGCTTACAATCTTCGTCCAGCACCTCAACATGCTGTTCCAGGAAAGTCACCAACGCTTCACGATAATCAGCGCGTGCATCCAATGATCCAATGGAGTTCAGTTCAAGTTGCACATGCTCTGAGATACCTAAAGCACGCCACCAGCGAGCCGTCAGCAAAATCAATTCGGCATCAATATCCGGCCCTTGCAGACCAAAAACTTCTGCGCCCAACTGATGGAATTGACGATAGCGGCCCTTCTGCGGGCGCTCATAGCGGAACATCGGACCGATGTACCACAGACGCTGTTCCTGATTGTACAGCAGACCATGTTCAATACCCGCACGCACACACCCTGCGGTACCCTCAGGGCGCAGTGTCAGACTTTCGCCATTGCGATCATCAAAGGTATACATCTCTTTTTCAACCACGTCGGTGACTTCACCGATCGCGCGCTTGAATAACGGGGTCTGCTCTACAATCGGCATGCGAATTTCGCTATAACCGTAACCTGCAAGCACTTGCTTCAAGATGCTTTCAATACGCTGCCATATTGCCGTATCGGCTGGCAGGTAGTCGTTCATACCACGGATGGCTTGAATGTTCTTTGCCACGTCTGTTCTCTGTAGTTTTATACCCTGTTTACTTGAAGCAGCAACGCCGTTCGCAGCCACTCTAATTACTTTGGGCATGGTGCAAAAAATAAAGCCGATTATAGAGGCTTGCCACCCATATATTCAATGATGACAACTTGTTACCCCTACAGGCGCAATGTAAAGCGGGCTAAAACCCGCTTTTGTGCTGACCGACAACCCATGACCAGTGATGCTTACTTATCATCCAACTGATTGATTGTAATCCGATTACTTGCATCAAGCATGGATGCTTTCGCTCGAATTTTGGCTTCCAACTGGTCAATCATATCTTTGTTATCAAAGCGTTCTTTTTGGCGAACACCGTCTTCGTAGAAACCGCTTTTGTTATGGGCACCGGTCACACCGATAGTCGACACTAATGCTTCACCTGGCCCATTGACCACACAACCGATGATAGAGACATCCATAGGTGTAATCAGATCTTCTAACCGTTGCTCTAAAGCATTCACAGTACCGATAACATCAAACTCCTGGCGCGAGCAAGTTGGGCAAGCGATAAAGTTAATCCCACGGGCACGAATGCGCAAAGATTTAAGGATATCGAAACCAACTTTAACTTCTTCAACCGGATCAGCCGCCAACGAAATACGCAACGTATCGCCAATACCTTCAGACAACAACAGACCTAAACCAATGGCAGATTTAACTGAACCACTGCGCGCACCACCCGCTTCGGTGATACCCAAATGCAAAGGTTGATCGATTTTTTTGGCTAACAAACGATAGGAGTTTACTGCCAGAAACACATCGGAGGCTTTCACACTGACTTTAAACTGATCAAAATTGAGGCGGTCAAGAATGTCGACATGACGCATCGCGGATTCAAGCAGGGCTTCCGGCGTAGGTTCACCGTATTTCTCCTGAATATCTTTCTCCAGCGATCCACCATTGATACCGATACGGATGGGAATGTTGTAGTGGCGAGCGCTAGCAACTACGTCCCGAATACGGGCCTCGTTACCAATGTTACCGGGGTTAATGCGCAAGCAATCAACACCGTATTCAGCCACTTTCAGGGCGATACGGTAGTCAAAATGAATATCGGCAACCAGCGGCACAATGACATCTTTATGCTGCTTGATTAATTTAAACGCCTCAGCCGCTTCCATAGTGGGCACTGAGACTCGCACGATATCCACACCAACACGCTGTAATGCTACGATTTGGGCAACAGTCGCAGCAACATCTGTGGTTTTAGTATTGGTCATCGATTGCACTGCAATCGGCGCACCATCACCAATTGGCACTTTACCGACGTAAATCCGGGTAGATTTACGCCGGATAATTGGGGATTCGTTATGCATTACACACTCTCCTTTACAGTCGTGTAGTTTATACAACAAAGCAGTTTTTCAAAACTACAGTGGCTGTTTAGCTGAACCACTACATAGTTTGTCAAAACCACAATATTACTCTACACCGACGGTCAGGCGGGCTACGCGATTAGCCTTAATAAACTTACTCAAATCTACCGGATTACCCTGATACGTGATTGTCAGCGCACCAGGTGCACCAATAGTCAGCTTATAGGGTGACTTACCCGATAGGTTGAGGGTCGCGCCTCCTTTTTGGATGCCGCTAAACAATGTCTTCCCACTAGCATCAACAACCTGTAACCAGCAATCAGATTTAAAATTCATTACCAGTGAACCCGCAGACGCTGCGGCACCATTTACCCCAGCGTCTGCTGTGGGTAGTGGTGATTGCACAGTAGAAGCATCAGGCACATGTGCCTGACTCGGGGAAACGACCACAGACTCCGCCGGAGCCGCCCCCTGATTGGTTGCTGTTTCGACACGGTTATTTGCCGTATCTACAGGCGCTGCGCTGTTTGTTACAGGTGCAGCACCACTTGCCGTTGGTGTAGAGGCAGGCTGGCTAGTTGCCACCGGAGCCTGGGTATCTGTCGGCGCGTTAGGATCACTATTCTCATCAGACAGCGGCACAGATTGCCCGCCATTTTGCGACAACTGGGCAGAGGATTGATCAGCCATAGTGATTATCTCTGCTTGCTGCGCCTGATGATTTTGCCACCACCATGCTCCTGTCAACCCCAGCACAACCAACACAATAAGCCAGGTGAAACTCATCAACCAGCCATCACGTTTTTTATGCTTCTTCCCCAATGAAAAACTTTGCATTGGGGCCACTTTTGTTGCCCTGATTGGCGCTTGTTTTTCCAACATGGGTAACAGTTCATCTTCAGGGAGGTGAACCAATTTGGCGTAAGAACGAATGTAACCACGGTGGAATGTTGAGGCGAGATTAGCTTGCGCTTTATCCTCCTCAAGATCACGGATTGTGGATACCTTCAGACACAGACGTTCTGCAACCGTCTGCTGAGTTAGCCCTAGAGCTTCACGGGCTTGACGCAGGCGCACACCTGTCGTCTCTGTAACTGTTTGATCTTGGGAGGCTTCAGTATTCATTAGCTAGAAAATGCTGGTACTGTTTGGATTGTGGAAAACTTCGCGCAAGCTGCTTGCCATAGCGTTGAACACTATCTTGACGGCCTGCTAGCGCGGCGAAACGAATTTGTAACCATAAACTTTCAGCACTGGCCGGAAGCGTATGTTGGTAAACATCCAGTAATAGTTGCGCCTGAGCGCGATTCCCTTCTCCAAAATGCCTTTGAGCTTCTGCAAGCAGCGGCTCACCTTTATCCGGATCATACTTCAATGCCCGACTCAACAGTATCCGAGCCTGATCATTTTGATTGGCCCGTAAAAAGCAATATCCCGCGTTTTCCAGACTATCTGCAACCTGACCGTAGTCAGGCAACAACGCTGCTGCGCTAAACTGTTGTTGGGCCGGTACATACTGCCCTAAACCACACAGAAACGCACCGTAATTATTCAGTACCGTGCCATTTCCCGGCGCCAGTTTCATCGCTTGTTGATAACGCTGCTCTGCGGCACTGTTTTCACCGATACGTTGCTCGTAAAGCGCCATACCCAATTGAGCGCGATAATCCTGTGGATCAGCCTCTACAGCCTTCTCAAGATTCTGCCGCGCGGCATTAAGATCACCCTGCGCCAAATACTCTAAACCCAGTTGTAAACGCGTTTGCCCGGCGGTGGGTTGGCTAACCTTTTCCGGCGATGAGCCGGAGCAGCCAGCCAATACGGTCGCTATCAGGCAAACTCTCCACAGTCTTGTCAGCTTCATGCTTTCTCAATTGTCCTTATGTGTGAAGATACCCGCCATACTTCAAGCACATTAGCTACAGCAACGCTCACGACTTGAATTATTTAGGGTATAACTTTTTTAGTATTGAGCATCTAACAAATTATAAGTTAAATAACAATTAGTTATATAGAAGAAATCAATACTATCAATCAGACTGTCTTAATAGAGATAGGTTCACCGGCCATTTTCTTTTTCAAGGTGCGCTTGGTGCGGTCAATCACCTCACCCGCTAACTGGCCACATGCAGCATCTATATCGTCACCACGCGTTTTACGAACAATAGTGGTAAAACCATACTCCATCAATACCTTGGAGAAACGATCCACCCGGCTGTTTGAACTACGGCCATAAGGTGCGCCAGGGAACGGGTTCCATGGGATCAAGTTAATCTTACAGGGGGTGTCTTTCAGGCATTCCGCCAGTTGATGAGCTTGTTCTACACTGTCATTGATGTGATCCAGCATAACGTATTCAACAGTAACCCGCCCGCCATTGGCTTTGGATTTATCCAAATAACGCCGTACCGCAGCCAAAAAGGCTTCGATATTGTATTTACGGTTGATGGGCACGATTTCATCGCGGATATCATCCGTTGGGGCATGCAATGAGATAGCCAATGCCACATCAATCATATCACCCAATTTGTCCAACGCTGGAACTACCCCGGAAGTCGACAGGGTCACACGGCGTTTAGATAAGCCGAAACCAAAGTCGTCCATCATGATATCCATGGCCGGCACCACGTTATTCAGGTTGAGTAAAGGTTCACCCATCCCCATCATCACCACATTGGTGATTGGGCGGATACCCGTGGCTTTTACTGCGCCGATAATTTTGGCCGCACGCCATACCTGACCGATGATTTCCGATACCCGTAGGTTACGGTTAAAACCCTGTTGTGCCGTGGAGCAGAATTTACACTCCAGTGCGCAGCCTACCTGAGATGAGACACACAGCGTTGCGCGGTCACCTTCCGGGATATAGACAGTTTCAACTTGCTGATCGCCCACTTTGATGGCCCATTTAATGGTGCCATCCGTTGATCGCTGCTCTTCGGTTACTTCCGGTGCACGGATTTCTGCTACTCGCTGCAATTTGGCGCGTAGCACTTTATTGATGTCGGTCATTTGCTCGAAATCATCAAAGCAATAGTGATATATCCACTTCATGACCTGATCTGCACGGAAAGGCTTCTCGCCCATTTCAGCAAAGAATTGGCGCATTTGCTGGCGATTTAAATCGAGCAAATTAATTTTGCCAGTGACAGGCACGGCAATAGCGGGCGCGTTGTCTGTCGTAGGGACAGCATCAATTGGTGCTGATGAAGTTAATAATTGTTCAGACATGAGTTGTCGTGGCCTCGTTGTTACACTTTACGGCGCTGCGTGTTAAACCGGATAGGCTTTCGAAACGGCGATAAATAAATAATAGAACGCCCCGGGAGAGATGTCTCCACCGGGGCGCGGCATTGTACGAATTTTAGAGCATGGATTCCATGATTGGAAAGGTGTCGGGGCAACTTTATTGTTTCAGTTGATTAAATCCCGGCCATTTCTACACAGAATCAACTCATTAGCGACGGGTAAAAATCTCATCCGCAGCGAAGAAATAGGCAATTTCACGCTGAGCTGATTCAACCGCATCAGAACCGTGTACTGCGTTAGCGGTAAAACTGTCGGCAAAGTCAGCACGCAAAGTACCCGCCAGTGCGTTATCTGGGTTAGTAGCCCCCATGATATCGCGGTTGCGCTGAACGGCATTTTCGCCTTCCAGAACTTGCACCATAATTGGGCCAGAGGTCATAAATTCAACCAAACCATCGAAGAACGGGCGGCCTTTATGTTCTGCGTAAAAACCCTCTGCTTGTTCTTTGGTCAGGCGCAGCATTTTTGCAGCAATGATTTCGAAACCAGCACTTTCAAAACGCGCATAAATAGCACCAATGTCGTTATTGGCAACAGCATTGGGTTTGATAATGGAGAAAGTACGTTCTAAAGCCATGATAACCTCTATTGAATTTCTAATATTGACCGGACGTGGAACCCGCCCCGCTAACTACCCTAAATAAGGATATAAACTTGGCTGGCGAACGGTTCCTTTACTACAAAATTATGCCGACCCCTGTACAGTGGCCGCCGATTATAAGTGCGCGATTAACGCTTGCATACGGGAATCACAACATTTCATTAAAAAATATTTATCTTAATTACTCATTTTTGCGTACAACTCACACTTTGCATAAAAACCCATTTGCCATACTCGCAGTGCTTTGCAGGCAAAACGTTATTAATATCAAAGTTCATTGATAAATTGAAAGCCCACCTTTTTTTTCACAATGGCAGAGGGTTGGCTGATCACATCCGATACCAGTGCACGTTTCCCTTTTTTGGCCAAATAGCCGGCTAATGCTCTGATAGCCGCTGTACCTGCGCCTCTGATAACACCTTCAGCCGTTGGATGTAGTACATAAGCTGGATGAGTCAGCGAGCCGGCAACACCAGCATCAAACTCATTAATATCAACGGCCAGCGTGATGCTAATAACCTCTCCTGATAGACGAACGATCACATAGATATAATCGTCACGGGGTGTTATTAGCCAACTCTGCACCACGTCACTCACCAAATTCGAGGCAGAAATAACCACATCCATCCCCTCATACAGATTGGGATTGCCTATGTTTTCAATATTCGTTGCGCTTTTTAAAGTCTGCGCGGCCTCACGGTAGCGCCGTCGCCATTCTTCGATATCCGGGAGGACATGTTGCCTGGCAGCCAACGTGTCTTCGGTTGCGCCGCTAATGATTTCAATATCAAAGTGCATTTCAGGCTGTTCTAGCCATTGATTGTGTTGCCGTATTCTGGGGATGGTTTCGACAAACTCGAAATTTTGCAGTGCCAACTCATAGCGCCCTTGAGGTAGTAGCTGTGCTACTTGTGGTGTTTCGACATTAAAATCCAGATTATTGTGATGTAAATAAACAGAATAGCTAAGTTGTGAAAAATCAAATGCTGTCTTTAACAAGGCGATATTATCAATATTCTCCGCGATATAGGTTCGGACACTTTCAATAAACCGCGCATCAGTCGCTGTATCTAATGCCGCATAACCGGTATCACCTGAGCGGATAATCCGTGCAATAACCCGACCAAAATTTTCAGCGTTCCAACTATCAAGACTGTCACCAAAGAGCAGTGTAAAATCAGTCAAAATATTCAATGTCCAATCAATGCAGGGGGGAATAAGCTGGCGGCGAAAGCGTAAATGAGGGAGCACTTCATCTTTCATTGAAACTTTACAGGCCCGTGCACTGGCCGGTACTGTCAATGATTTACCGTTCATATCAGAATTAATTTGAGTCAATATACCGACCGGCTCAGTGGACAACTCAGTCAAAAACACGTCAGCAGACAACGCTTCATTCGTCATTAATTTAGGGAGGGGCTTCGAAGAACCAGATACTTGCAATATCTTATTGTTAGCGCCATTGAAAAAATCATAAGCATTAGTGACAAACCGGTCTACCTGATTACACTGCCCTTGGATAACATAATTATAAATATTAAGCAGGGGAACTAACCAACAAGCGGTTGTTCCAACCAGACTTCGCCCTTCCCTACTTTGATTTTTTTCAGCCGTCAGCACTATTTTATTTATAATTAATGGTTCAGTTACATTTGTATTGTTAATGAAAAACTTAACACTCGTTTTATCCGCATCAAACAAATAGGTAATCAGTGGATAGTAATAGACCACCTGTTCGCCAATAGACTCCATAAATTGAACTTCGAAATAGCCACCGTTAAATGTCGATAACATCGATAATGTATCGCTTTCGTTGCTCAATTTGAATATAGAACTATGACTTCTGCTTTCATGAATAAAAAAAGCCTCACGACCTATTATCTTAAATATACCACCGCCAATTATTTCTATAGAGTAATTACCTTTATCATTCAAATCAAAACTTACCAAGGTTTGTTTTTGACCTATTCGTTCATCACCCCAATATCGACCAAAGGCGTATTGTATCGGAATAATCATCCTATTCTTTACAACACAGTATTGGTCGCAAATAAAATATTCTTGCTGAGAAACCTGAATGCTGCTAATACTATAATCCATGCCTATTTTTTGCAAATCAAAAGCTGAGTAATCATCAGTCAAAGTAAAATAATCGCCACTGTAATTATCATTTTTATAAACGGTCACTTGGGTATTTTGCGGTAGTTTTATCGAACTAATTTGATCATTAAGTGGGTTTAAAACATGTGATTGTTTTCTACGGCGATCAGTATTATTGAACAGATCAATATATTCGTTACCAGAGAGGCAAATTGATTCACCTAAAAAGTTATCTTGCTCATAAAAACAGGCAGCGCTTCGAACTCTAAAGGAGCTAATTTCATTATTTAAATCAGCCCAACTGCGAGAGGAAAATAAATCAACATCATCTCTAAATGTCAATGCTTTGCCTGAGAAATCATTATTTTCGTAAACCGTGACAATCATACCTGAGGGAACAAAAATAGATGATATTTTGTCACTCCATTCATCCTTAAGATCACTTACTTCTTGCCCCTGCCCCGCACAAACTGATTTCCCCGTATAGTTATTATTAGCAAAGAAACACACTTTTTCCTCTTGAGCAGAAACGTTTTCAGTTAATATTAGCGTGAAAAATATCATTAAGTAGTTATGGTTCATCTAATAACCCCCAGAAATAAATAGCAGTGTTAAAAACCATGATATAATTACTTTATCTGGCTAATAAAAACATTGATATCATTTTATTTATCACAGGGGTGTTATTTTAATGATAAATACCAAAACCAATTAACCATTGTTATTAATTAGTTTTATCAGTATTACTATTCCATACGGAACATTATATTACCCACCTGACCACTTTCATCCAATACATTAAGCTGATAACCGCCCGGCACAGATAAGCTTTGTACCCATGACTGATTATTCTCGGTCACCGCCACCTGCTCCCCATTGAGGAACCACCAATGTTGACCTCTCCCGCCTTGCGCTACCAGGCGCAGATCAAGGTTATTATGGCCAGGTAAGCGCTTAACAACGGCACCGTCACGTATACCTAAAATCAGCAATGGGGCGGCACTGGCCTCCCTTTGTGGTGGGCATTGCTGGCTTGCTGCGGGTAACCGTTGATTGCGGCGCTCAGCCAGTGGCAACCAAGGCTCCAGTGGCAACGGCCACAGGGCCACTAGCGCTGGCTTGGCCCCTAAGCAATCCGCAGCAACCCGTTCGCCTTGCTGATTTAACCACACATTGAGTTGGCTACCCTGCATATTTTCCTGACCGGGTGCAGCCAGTGTGGGCGGTACGGTACCATCGAGCACCCAACTTTGACGCCGTTGTCGACAGTTGCTATCGCCAACCGCCAACGGTTGCCCACCCGGCCAACAAATCTCTTCCCGACTGACTGACGATGGCCTTGGATCTGACGGTAACCTGCGAATGCTTTGCTGTAACCCTGCCATCAACAGGTTATTGACCTGATTAAGTATCGGTATCGCAGTAGCATAACCAAACTGCCCGGCAACCGGAGTGCCATCTGGACGCCCCACCCACACGCCTATTGTATAACGCGCATTGATGCCAATAGCCCAAGCATCACGATAGCCGTAGCTGGTACCGGTTTTCCATGCCAGTGGTACGCTGGCTGGCAAAATGTCATCCGGTAATGGTCTGGCTTCACCGGCCATAATGCGCCGGGTAATCCATGCCGCTCCCGGCGAGAATAGCCGCCGCTCTTGTATTTGTTGCTGCGGTTCAAAGCGTAGTGTTGCCGCCACTCCGCCACGGGCAAAAGCGCTATACGCGGCAACCAATTGATCCAACCGTGAACCGGTTCCGCCTAAAATTACCGCCAGACTGGGTTCACTGTGAGAGGGGAAACGTAAGTTCAGACCACCATTGCGCAAATTGGCGGTAAAACGTTTTGGGCCATAGGCTTCCAGTAATTGAACCGCCGGTAAATTCAGCGAACGCACCAGAGCTTCACTGGCACTGACCGGCCCATGGAATCCGGTATCAAAATTGCCGGGCCGGTAATCACCAAAGCGGCGCGGCACGTCCTGAAGCAGAGATTCAGCATGGATCAGGCCGTCATCTAGTGCCATGGCATACAGGAACGGTTTGAGTGTCGATCCCGGAGAGCGCCATGCACTGACCATATCCACATGACCAAAGCGGCTATTATCCTGAAAATCCACCGACCCAAGATAAGCGCGCACCTTCATAGTGGTATGGTCAACCACCAGCAAGCCTAATGAGGTTTTCTCTGGTAGTTGGTGACGCCAGCCGGTAGCCATATCCTCCAATTGGCGCTGTAATCCGGTATCCAGCGTGGTGTGGATCACTTCGCGCTGATTACCACTGGTTAAACGGCGAGCCAGTAAAGGAGCCAATTGTGGCATCTGACGTGGTGCCAGCCAGACGTCCTCTTGTTTGATATCAGCCACATTCTTTGCGGTCCAAACCTGATAGTCCGCCAGCCGGGTTAACACTTTGTCTCGGGCAGCCTTTGCCCGTAGGGGATAGCGATCGGGGCGTAGCCGGCTGGGAGCTTGCGGTAATGCTGCCAGCAGCGCGGCTTCTGCCGCTGTTAATTGAGAGGGCGGCTTACCTAAATAGGTCCAACTGGCAGCACCAATCCCTTGCAGGGTGCCACCAAATGGAGCGCGATTAAGGTAGATCTCGAGGATTCTTTCTTTAGAAAAATGCCATTCCAACTGAAAAGTACGCCAGACTTGACGCAATTTGCCAGCTAACGTGCGCGGATGAGGGTCGATCAAGCGGGCAACCTGCATCGATAACGTGCTGCCACCTGAAAGTATCTTACCGGCGCGCAGATCCTGCCAGGCGGCACGAGCCAGCGCCAATGGGTTCACCCCAGGATGGGAGTAAAACCAGCGGTCTTCAAAAGTGAGCAGTGCTTGCAAATAATACGGCGAAACTTGATTCAACGTCACCGGATAACGCCATACGCCGTCAGCATCAGCAAAACGCCATAACGGTGTGCCATCTTCGCCTACCACTACCCGCGCTACCTGAACCTCAGCCAGAGGCAATGGCCAAAGCCTATCCGCCAGCCAAAGAGTGGCCGGAAACAACACCATAATAAGCGCTAACGCCCAGCCCATACGCCGATAGCGGGAATAGATTTTTTTGCGCATTAACCGTATTACTCCCCCTGACAGCTATTTCGCCGCTCAGGGGAAGTAAATATTCACTTAACGATTTCAAGCTGCGCCGGAGTACTCCCCAGCGCACGCCAATCGGGTACATACATCGATTCTACTTGTGG
Organism: Yersinia sp. FDAARGOS_228; assembly: GCF_002073315.2. NCBI lineage: Bacteria > Pseudomonadati > Pseudomonadota > Gammaproteobacteria > Enterobacterales > Yersiniaceae > Yersinia > Yersinia sp. FDAARGOS_228. The sequence goes on along the minus strand of NZ_CP020409.2, from coordinate 2,017,068 downwards.
CGCAGGTACCTGGTAGATGCCTGGCGTGACCGCCCGCGCCAGATAAAGCAGCGTGGTGTGACGGTAGCCATCGACACTGACGGCAGCGACATAACGATCATCACGGAACTCCTGATGCTTGATATCGGATTGCTGCATATCCTGTAGTAGCTCAGTCACGCTGCTGGCGCTCTCCCCCAAACTGGCGCTGCTATCGCCCAGATTCTGGTTTTCCAGTTCCAGACCAGCAGGCAGCAAATCAACCACCAGCGCATCCGGCACCCGTTTATCGGCCCAAACATCCAGATGCACCAAGACTAACTCACCACTTTTCAGTTGTGATAATTGCAACGGATTGCCATCAAGCCCAATGTAACTACGGGTGATATGTAAATTATTACTGAATGGTGCCGGGGTTTGCTGCGGATATCCCACTACTGCAACGCGGCTATACAATGGTGTATCCCCCCGATTTTGCAGTTGCATCCCCGCAGCCAGTTGTGATGCCGACCAGTTTTGGTTTAACGCGGTACTTTGGGTCAGCGTCACGCTATCCGCAATTGGCTCAGCTTGTGGCGCGATAGCAACCTGCCACGGTGTTTCAGCGCCGTTCATCAAGGTGCGCCCCGCAAGGAATATAGCATTGCTCTCCTGCGTTGACAGGTAGTTGCGGCTGGTCAAGGCATCAGACAGGGCCAGCAGACGACTATCACGTGCTTGTGGCAGTAGATTGTTGTCGGTTAACAGTGCCAGAATAAGGGCATCATCGCGTATCGGGCTACCGTAATCCTCCAGCCAGTAGTCCTTATCACTGCGTGTGGTATTTAGCCCCTGAGTGATGGCTTCTTTGGCACGCGGCATGTCGCCCATCAATTTCAATGCTACCCCCAACTGCACCAAGGGTAAGCCAGAACGCGCTTCACTGTTGCGGCTATATAACTGCCGTAATGCGCCGAGCGAAGCCTGCTGCTGCTGCGCCAATACCAGCCCTGCATAGGCTTGCACCGCAAAGCGGGTATGCTTGGTTTGCTCGCTGTAACGAATTTCAACCTGATTAGGATCCTGTAAATAACGCTGTAAGCGGGTATTCGCCGCCGTCAGTGCCGCCGTTGGTACGCTGTAACCTTGTTGGCTGGCACGATACAGGAAGTCGGTGGCATAGGCGGTGAGCCAGAACTCTTCCGGGCTGTCGTTGCTCCACAAACCAAAACCACCGTTGTAGCGCTGCATACTCAGTAGGTGTTCAATCCCGACATCAATTGTCTGCCGCCGTTTTTCATCGCTATCGGCCTTGATGCCCAGCGCGGTCAACTGTGCATGGTTACTGTACAGTGAGGGATACAATCCACTGACTGTTTGCTCCAGACAGCCATAAGGATAGGCGTATAACTCACTGATATAACGAGCCAAATTAAGAGGTGGACGGCTGGTTATTAGCAGTTGGCCTTGCAATGTTTCAGCACTCAATCCCGCCGTAGCCTGCGCAGGCAAACTCCAGCTTTCACCACTGCGCAGCACATTAGCGAAATGGCGCGTTTGGGCCGGATAGGCTGGCCGCACGCCGATCTTCCAATGATGCTGGTAATCTGGCAGTTCTTCGTTTGGCAGTACCATGCCACTGATCGTCAGACCAAGATCACCCTGCCCAAACCCGTTCAGCGCCCGAACTGGGATCAGCACCGTTTTACGCTCACCGTTCGCCAGCGTAACGGACTGAGTTTGCGCGCCATTTAGCGCCAGCAAATCACTGGCGGCCAATTTCAGCGCTAAGGTTTGCGCCTGACCGGATAAATTACTTAAGTCCAGAGCCAGTTGAGTACTGTCGCCACCGGCCAGAAAACGTGGCGCTGCCAGTTGCGCAATCAATGGTGCAGCCACCACCACTTTCGACTCTGCTTTGCCGAACTCTTCATCACTCCAGGCCTGGGCCATTAAACGTAGCTCACCGTTAAAGTCTGGAATCGCCAGCTCAACGGTGCCTTCACCCTGTGCGTTTAATGTCACCGGTTGGGCTTGCTGCGCCACTATGGTCACTTCGGTAATGGGTTTCTTGCCCCCACGGGACAGCGCATCTTCCTCATCACCATCACCACCAAAACGTAAGCTGGCTAAGCGCCCTTGCCCTTCTATCAATTGCCCATAGACATCATAGCGATCGGCGCTGTAGCGCTTACGGCCAAAAAAGGCATCGTAAGGATCTGGTGTGGCGTAATCCGTAATATTCAAGATCCCGCTGTCAACGGCTGACAGTAAAACTTGCACTTTTTCCGGTAACGGCGCGCCACTGCGGCTGGCCTTCACTTTTACCGTTAAAGTTTGATTGGGCCGGATACGCTCAGGAGCATCCAATTGCAATGCCAACTTGCGGGTTTCATCCACCAACGGCAGATGCAATAAACCAATCGCTCGTTTTGGCGTCGCCTGTTGTGATTTATCACCGGGGCGAATCACTGTGGCACTGAGATACAGGTCATGCCGATTCCACTCTTTGTTAATCGGCACGTCGACCTCTGCACCACCCGCAGGAATAGTCACTTCCTGCCACCACAGCGGGCCATCGCTGGATTCCACCAGCAGATAGCCATTACCGGCAGCCGGTGCTTCAATATGTAACTTCACTTTTTCGCCCGGACGGTAAGCGGGTTTATCCAATGTTAATTTGACCTGGTCAGGACGCACCGCTCCACTGCCAGCAGTATTATCCTGCCAACTGTAACCGGCCCAAAAGCGAGAACTGCTGATCAATTCATTATCTGGGTTACTCACCTCAATGCGGTATGCGCCCCACTCCACCGGAAAACTGACTTTAGCGCTCCCGTTGGCGGTGATATTCACACTTTGCTCTGCCAGAGTCAGATCTTTTTTATCAAACAACGACTGCCAGCCGTCACTTTCTGACCACTGCCAGTAGTAATCACGCCGCTCACGTACCAACTTCACTTTAATGCCATTGGCGGCCAGTTTTTCGCCGCTGGCATTCGCATAGATAATTTCAAAATCAGCCTGCGTATCTTGATCTACCATCGCCTGCGATTTATAGCTGTCACTGCGGTAATCATAAACCTGCTGTTTATTGAACAGCGGGCGAATCCCCACCAACGCATCAGCAGGCCACACCGCTTGCTCCGCACGGCGAGTGACTGGCCGACCACCCGACTCCAACAAGCTGGCCTGTAAAATCAATTTCAGTGGCGATTGGGCATGCTGCCAACTGTTATCCACCGCAATATCTGTCTGCCCCTCGTTATCTAAGGTGGTATCAAACTCATCTAAAGTGCGGGAGAGGTTCTCTTCGATAATCGAACCAAATTCAAAACCGGGCAGTGTGGCAACAGCTTCACGCAGTGGGCGCAGGAATAATTGGCCTTGCAGACGGTTGCCCGAGGCCGGGGCACCGTATAAGTAACGGCCAGTGACGGCAAAGCTAGCTTCACTGTCAGTGGCGATCGGTTCTTTATTGGTGGCAATATCGAGCGCCATACGTTCTGGCAGAAAATCCTCTACCTTGAATTTGTACAACCGTGGTTGGTTATCACCCAAATTCAGGCGCAGTGACCACTCGCCAGTTGGGCCACCTTCAGGTAAAGCATATTGGTATTGATACAAGCCATCCTGTGGTTGCCAGGTAAAGCTGCGCACCACTTGATTATCCGGTTTGAGGATATCGACTTTAACTGGTTGGGTTGTTAGGGGTTTACCATCAGCATCGCGCAGTAACCCATTAACAATTACGGTTTCACCTGGCCGATACAGATCACGGGGGCCAAAGACAAAGAACTGCTTCTGGAAACCCTCTGGACCGGCAATATCAAACTCGGCCAGATCTAAAGCGGGTGCATTAAGGTCGATCAGACTGGTCTGCCCATTTTGCGCGGCGAGTAGCAATTTGGCGTTAGCGTTTTTTTCCAACTGCGCATGGCCCTTGCCGTCGGTTTCGGCCTGAGCCAACACCTGGCCTTTATCATCTAACAGTTGCAGTGACACGCCTTTCAACGCCGCTCCACCGGCCAATGCCTGGGTGAACACATCCATCTGGTTATGGTAGCTATGCAGCGAAACACCGATATCACTCAGGGTAAATAAGGTGGCAGCATTGGTATAGCTATAGTGACCGGCTTGCTGCATAACGGCCAGATAGACGCCGGATTCTTGTAACGGCTTGATATCGGCTAAGGGCAGCAACAGCTTTTCACGGGTATTAACCGCAGGGTTGAGATCAAAACGGCCGGTATAGACTAAATCAGCCATTTTCAGTAGTTCGTCCGATTCCCAGTTAGAGAGCGCACTGCGGTTTTGCCAGTTAGCGAGGAAGTTAGCCAGACTGCTTTGCTTAATGCGGAAGAAGTTAACATCGACGTTATCAACATTGAGCGCCATCACCGGCAATCCCTGCGCCAGTTTGCCCGGCAGCAAAGAGCCTTTGCTGGCAAAACCGACACTCGGTTTAATATCACGGGTGGTGATTTGCTGCTGTTGCTGTGCACCCAGTTGCGCGCCACCGACGCCTTTCAGCGTGCTGTCGACAGTTAACAGCAATTTACGCTCCGGTTTGAGGTGGCGTAAACGCAGCTCCATTAGATTATCGGATAGCTCCCAGGCACCGTCGATGTTGCCACTGACAGTATCAACCAAATGCACCTGCGCGGCGAAGTCCTGCTTGGGATCCAGTGGCTGCGAGAAGGTCAGTACCATGGCACTGGCCCCGTCAAGTTGCAGCTCAGAGGCATCCAGCAAGGTGAGCGGCTGGCCAGCATGGCGTTTTGCCAACTCTGCCAGTACCACTGTATCTGTGGGTTTACTCGCCGGTGTTTTTGCCGCCGAGGTACTGGCTTGAGCCGCAGGCGGTGTGACCACACCCTTATTATTGCTGTCATCACAAGCGGCTAATAACAACGCCGCAGCGATCAATATAGCCGCCCGACTCCCTTTAATTCCTGACATTAACCGACGCAAACCATTGTGATTCATATCTTGCTCCCTGGCTGATAGCAAGATTATAGCATCGGTATGAAAGGGAATATAGGGAGGGAGGAATCAAGTCATTCTCTTCATAAAAAAATGCGCATTGGCTCGCATTTATATCGCCATTTCTAAACAACGCACACCAAAAACCTATTTAATATTTTTTTAATAAAAATTAAATTATTCAGTCCACCAATGAAAGAAAAGACAGCATCCAAGATAAAAACCAATAAAATCAACACAAAAACAAGCCATCCCTCACAGAAAAATAAAATTAAAAATCAAATTAATATAAACCACCTGAATTAATATTTTAATAAATAGGAATGAGCGGCTTACCTATTTATATTTCATCCAACATTTTGTCGTTATTACCCCTTTTGAGTATTTCGTCTTTTAAACTCATCTATAAATAGGAATGTATAAAACCATGGGTCATCGCAACACATTAAATACACGTTTATTGCCGTTATCTATTTTGGTCTCATCATTGATATCTGGTGGTGCAATGGCAGTTATGCCAATTCTTACAGAACAATCTACGCTCCCGAGCATCAAACACACACCACTTTTTGCTAATGGTTCAGGCACTACTGTTATGGCGAATGCTGGCAGCGTTCTCATGCCCGCTAACACCCCCGTGATTAACACCAAAGCCCCTGAAGATATCTTGCTGGAAAGCATCTTTCCTGAAAGCCAAACAATTACACCAAAGATGATTGCCGAGGCTGAGTCGCAAATTACAACAATGCGACAGGATCACCAGCAGCAGATTAAGGATTATGAAACCAACATTGCTGCATTAGCACCGGCACAACAAAAACAAGCGAACAAAGAACTAGACTCATTTAAAGGTGTATTTGAAAAAAATATCGCGCAGTTAGAAGCCGTTGTTGCTTATGCAAAAGACAAGACCGAAGACAACAAGAACAAACTCAATGCAGCAGCAAAAGATGCTTTTACAGCCTCGCTCAATAACAAAGCGCCGGGGCAGTTCACCGCTGAAGAAGCCAACTCACTGTTTACTGCGTCATTAACCAACGATAATTCAACTATTTCGCCAGAACATGAGCAAAAAGTCACCGTAATCAAACAGCAGCAACAAGCAAGCCAAAATACTCTGACTAAGGTACAAAATTACCTGACTCAAGGTGTGATTAGCCAGGAACAAAAGGAAAAACTGGCGGCTTATTTTGCCGATAAACAAGTTAAGTTCAACGAGCTGGCTGTTGCTGAACAGGCGCATAAAAAAGCAGAAGAAGCAGAAAAAAAAGCAAGTGTTGATGTCGTACGTCTGACTCCTCAATTAAAATTTAATCAAGCAAAGCTCAAACTCGCTGAGAAAGAAAAAACTCAAGCTGAAGATAACTTAAAACAACTTGATACTGAAAAAATCTCTGCGATTAAAACTGTCGATGGAAATTGGGATGAAAATACAATAAATCTCGAACAACAACTTCAGGATTTGATTGATGATCCAAACACGCCTGTGGACAAAAAAACCAAGGCTGAAGACGCGCAAAAGGCCATCAAGGATGCAGCAGCAGCAAAACTGTTAGCTGATGCCGCAACCAAGAAACATCAGTCTGCCGACGTTGCTTTTAATGATATTGAGTTTAAGGTTACTGCTGCCAATAAGATTAAAACTGACGCTGCGGATAAGCTCGCAACCAGCACGACAGAAATGCACAATGCGACAGCAGAATTAGCTAATTTAGAGAAAGTAACGACTACGACTATTGATATACCTGCATTTGAGCAAAGAATTGCCAGCACCGAGCAACAAACTGTCGCTACAGGAACCTTTGCACTCGATACCCAAGTATCGGGCGGCACGCAAAATGTGGAAAAAGACGGCGAAATCATTGGCAGCATTGTTAGCGAAGATGGCACCGTAAAGTTGGCGCTTGGCGCATTGGCAAATAGCACTGTTATCACCAAAGGCATTATGGAAAATAACGGTGGTACGGATAAAAATACCAATGTTGGTGCAGAAGGTCAGTTGAGCCTTAAAGGGATAAGTGAGACTGAACGAGCCAAATCAGAAGGTGCGGTGATTGCTAAAGGTGGCAAGGTTACAGCCGGAGAGTATTCTTATATCAATGAGATAGTTAGCGAAGGTGATATTACCGCAACAGAGATTACTATTATTTCTAAAGCAAATATCAACGGCGGGAGCTTAACTCTACAAAATAAAGCACTCGCCATGAATACTGTACTCAATGATGGTGTTTTCACTGCTGAAACGGGTGCAGGAGCCACTGGGACGACGGTTAATGGTGGTACTTTCACGGTTAAAGATGATGCGATTGCCAACGATACCAAAGTAAGAGGCGGTATCTTTGAACTTAAATCGCGCATGCAGGCAATGAAGCTGGAAGTTGACGATGGCTTAGCACTGATTGGCGGTAAGTTAGAAGACATGCAATTAAATGGTGGCACCACGGTGTTTAATAAAGATGCCACTATCACGGGTACCATCAAGGCTAATAAAGGCAGTTTCCTGAGCGTCCATGACGGTGCAGTAACCCAAAATGCAGACCTGAATTTAGCCGGTAACATGGTGCTGGTGGCCGAAGATGCACCTTATGTCAGGCTACACCCAACTTCCCATGCGGCCTTTAGCGCCATGAATGGCAAACCCGCTAAATTCGCCTTTAAAGATGTCACGCTAGCGGGTGGCTCTATCGATATGAGCCAAACGAAAGCGCAACTGACCATGAGCTCATTGGCAGGTAACGGTAGCTTTAACCTGGGTTCAGCCCTGCACAGCCATACCACGGCACCACTGAATGTAACGGGTGATGCCAATGGTGATTTCAACGTTCAGATCGATGCCAGCGGTGTTGCTCCGGCTAACCTGAATGTCGTTGATGTGGCAGGCACCAATAACGCACGCTTTGCACTGGCTAATGGCCCGGTAGATCTGGGTAACTATAAGCACAACCTGGTCAGTGATGGTCAAGGTGGCTTCAAACTGGTAGCTGATAAAACAACCCTGACACCAAGCACTGCGGGTGTGCTGGCTGTCGCCAATACCATGCCGGTTATCTTTAATGCTGAATTGAGTTCGATTCAGAATCGTTTGGATAAGCAAAGCTCGTCGGCTAACGAAAGCGGCGTGTGGCTCACTTACCTGAACGACAGCTATAACGTGAAAGGCACCGCGACCAACTTCAACCAGAAGTTGAATGGTATGACTTTAGGTGGCGATAAAGCCATTGATTTAGGTAATGCCGTATTCAGTATCGGTAGCTTCGCCAGCTACAGCAGCTCAAATATCAAATCTGATTACCAGAGCAGCGGCAGTGTGGAAAGCAACTCATTGGGTGCTTACGCGCAATATTTGGCTAATAGCGGTTATTACATTAATGGTGTGCTGAAAACTAACCAGTTTAAACAGAACCTCAATGTGACAGCTAAAGGCGGCAGCGCCACCGGCAATACTAACTTCTCCGGTCTTGGTCTGGCCATGAAGGCGGGTAAACATATCAATATCAATGATATGTATATCTCTCCTTATGTCGCACTGAACACCTTTAGCTCCGGTAAGAGCCAGTACCAACTGTCTAACGGCATGGAAGCACAGAGCCAAGGCGCACGTTCTACCACTGGTACTCTGGGGATGAACACCGGTTATCGCTTTGTGTTGAACGCTGGTACTGAAATTAAGCCTTACGCTATCTTCTCAGTGGATCATGACCTGATGGCCAGTAACAAGGTGATGGTTAACAACGAAATGTTTGATAACAGCCTGAAAGGGACTCGTGCTAACGCGGGCGTGGGTGTCAATGTAAACCTGACCTCTAACCTGTCAATCGGTTCTGAAGTTAAAGTCTCTAAAGGTAAAAACATTGCGACCCCAATGACCATTAATATGGGCGTTGCTTACACCTTCTAAATAACACGTTAAGTTCTTCATGTAGCAATGAGAATGGTGTGTCAAAAAAGGGAGCCAGTTACGGCTCCCTTTCCTATATCGGCCTAACCTGACCCACCAACAGCGAATTAATGGCTGGTCGAGGGAATAACATTTCTCAGCCAACTGCCCCAGCGGCGCTGATAAAACGCCTGCGTATGAGTCATCAGATAGTGGCTTACCCCACGCTCTTTCTCGTTAACCAGACAGAAATCGACCGGGCGATCATCTGGTGCATGGTCACTGGCCACATTACCCGCTTCCTGAATCAGTTGATCTATTTCCTCAGGCGAGGCATCTACTTCCAAGCCAATCAGTAAGTTAGGCTGCTCATCCACACTTTTATCATGCATCAATGCCAGGAAAGCACGCCGCACCGGTTTGCGCTGGCTGAACAGTTTGATCAGGGCATCAACCATCACCGCCGGATACTCTTCCGGCTGGCCCAATAAGATTTGGCTCTCTTTATCCACACTCATTTCAGCCGGTTGGGCTAAACCGCCATTTTCCAATAGCATCGCCACTTCCTGCGGCCAAAACTCTTTACCATGTTCTGATTTCGGGTTCAGGAACAGGTGCGCACCCTGCGTCATTTCAAATAACACTCGCACTGGCATTGCAATAAAGGGCTGTTTTTCACTGTCAATCTGTTGATCTTCGGCGATATCCAGCGCCTGCTGCAACACTTCTATCGAGGTAAAGAATGGAATGACCGATTCACCATCCTGCTTTTCCCAATGCAGAATATTCACCCCATTGCCCGCAGTGAAGGTCATCTCGCTATCCTCACCGCCCGGTTCTGAGCCGGCCACCAGCACTAACACCGTGGCATCCAATAGTGTGCGGAAAAAGGCAGTACGATAAATTGACTCCGTCGCCGCCAGTTTTAACAACGACTCCAGACTCTGATCCTCATCATGGTGATGGTGATCGTGGTTATCATCGGCAGGTGGTTGTAGCAAACTCATCTTGTACTCCGAAAAACGTCGAGCAGATCGAACAAAGGGACGTCAATGCGCCCCATTGGTAGCTTACAAAGCCAAACGTAGGGGAAGCGCACCGTTCGGGTCGTAGCGGCGTGAGCTGCCGGAGTGCCCTTAGGTGTGCTAGCCCCTTCATTCACCAAACTTACTGTTTAGCTTTCGCCAACAACAGATTAGCAATGGTACGAACGCCTAAACCTGTAGCACCGGCAGACCATTGTTCAACTGCACTTTTACGGTAAGTAGCAGAGCAGTCAATATGGAGCCAACCTTGTTGGTAGTTTTTCACAAAATGCGACAGGAAAGCAGCGGCAGTGCTGGCACCTGCACTGTAAGCCGCGCCCGCTACATTATTCAATTCAGCAAAGTTAGACGGTAACTGGCTGCGATGGAATTCCGCCAGCGGTAAACGCCAGAAAGGTTCATGTTCACTTTGCGCGCTGTTCAGCAGCGCTTGTGCCAGTTCATCATCAAAGCTGAACAGTGCATGGTAGTCGTTACCCAATGCTGTTTTGGCCGCGCCGGTTAAAGTGGCAGCATCTATAATCAGCGGTGCGTTTTGTTCAGCGGCATCAATCAGGCCATCAGCCAGTACCAGACGCCCTTCAGCATCGGTATTCATGATTTCTACAGTTTTACCATTGCGGTAACGGATAATATCACCCAGTTTAAAGGCATTACCGCTAACCATATTGTCGGCACAACACAGATACAACTTCACGCGCTGTTTCAAGCCACGCGCCGCCGCCAAGGCCAAGGCACCCGTCACGGTGGCTGCACCGCCCATATCAGATTTCATCGAGTCCATGAACGCGCTCTGCTTCAGGCTGTAACCGCCGGAATCAAACGTAATCCCTTTACCTACCAGACAGGCCATTACCGGCGCATCAGGATTACCGGTTGGGTTATAATCCAATGCCAGCAATACCGGTGCACGATCAGATCCACGCCCCACGGTATAGATCCCAGCATAGCCCTGCTCACGCAGATCTTCGCCTTTAGTAATACGGTAACTGACCGCATCACACGAGACGGCACACATCAAATCAATGGCATTTTTGGCCAATTGCTCTGGACCTAAGTCTTCCGCCGGTGCGTTGATCGTGTCGCGCACCCAGTCGATAATTTTTATGCGTTGTTCCAGTTCAGTTTTTTCGTTCTCTGGCAGTTCTGCCCACTCCACACTGCGCTGACCTTTTGGCCCACGGAACCCTTGCCAGAATGCCCAACTTTGCTCCAGCCCCCAGCCCTCTCCGGCCAGTTTTATGCGTTTGATTCCCTGACCATCTATTTTGCGCGCGGCACGTTGAATCGCACCTAATTTACCGTTGCCCGTCAGGTGGATAGTCATCCCCTCGGCATCGCTACTCAACAGCGCTTTCTCGCCCCAACGGGCATCTGCCGGATTATGCGACAGGGATACTTGCATCAATTCTGTTGTCATGACAACCTCTTCATTATTATTTTTTGCTGTTATTCAGCTAGTTATACGCAGCCCTGTGTTGACTGCGGCGGACCCAATAATATTTCTTTGTATAAGGTATCAGATCAGGTAGAAAAAAGGCCGCTTTCGCGACCCTACAATACTTATTCAAACTCATCCAACCACACTAATAGAATGGCCTCTAGCACTTTTTCATTCGATTTCTGCGGATCGTCGTCAAAGTCGTCCAAAGAGCAAATCCATTGATGCATATCGGTAAAACGCACGGTTTTCGGATCGGTATCAGGGAATTTGTCGTAAAGTGCTTCGCCGATTTCTTGGGTATCTTGCCATGTTAAGCTCATATCAATGTTCCCGAGCATGGTTAATGGTATAACGCGGGATCTCAACCACCAAGTCTTCGTCGGTCACTCTGGCTTGGCAGCTCAGGCGGCTCTCCGGCTCCAGACCCCAGGCTTTATCCAACATATCATCTTCCAACTCACTGCTTTCTGGTAAGGAATCGAACCCTTCACGCACCACGCAGTGACAGGTGGTGCAGGCACAGGATTTCTCACAGGCATGCTCAATATCGATCCCATTGCGCAAGGCAACGTCGAGTATAGTCTCACCTTGGGTTGCTTCCAGTACTGCACCATCCGGGCAAAGGTCTTTATGGGGCAGAAATACTATTTTGGGCATGATTAAACCTCATCCACTGAATGACCCGCCAACGCTCGGCGAATGGAAGCATCCATCCGGCGCGCGGCAAAATCTTGCGTTTGCGTATCTAACGCTTTGATCGCAGCTTCGATTGCATGTGGGTCGTTGCCCTGCATCTGCTGCTGTAATAAGGCCATCGCCTGTGCGATAGCAGTACTCTCTTGCTCACTGAGTAATGCTGCGTCTTCTGCCAATGCGCCTTGTAAACTCTCCAGCACACGGGATGCTTCGACCTGTTGCTCCGCTAACTTACGCGCACTGACATCACTTTGCGCATTTGCCATCGAATCTTTAATCATATTGGCAATTTCATCATCAGACAGCCCATAGGATGGCTTAACCTGAATCGATGCCTCAACGCCGGTGGATTTCTCCATCGCAGTGACACTCAATAAACCGTCAGCATCTACCTGGAAAGTAACACGAATATGCGCGCCACCAGCGGGCAGTGGCGGTAGGCCACGCAAGGTAAAGCGGGCTAATGAACGACAATCTTGCACCAATTCACGTTCGCCTTGCAGCACATGGATGTTCATCCCGCTCTGACCATCTTTAAAGGTGGTGAACTCCTGCGCACGGGCCACTGGAATGGTGGTATTGCGCGGAATAACTTTCTCCACCAGGCCACCCATGGTTTCCAGCCCCAATGAGAGCGGGATAACGTCAAGCAGCAGCATGTCACTATCGGGCTTATTACCCACTAAAATATCGGCCTGGATGGCGGCACCGATTGCCACAACTTTATCGGGATCAATCGAGGTGAGCGGCGTGCGACCAAAGAATTGCCCGACTTGCTCACGCACCAGCGGCACACGGGTTGAGCCACCAACCATCACCACTTCCAGCACCTCATCAGGGGCCACTGCGGCATCTTTCAACGCACGGCGACAAGACATTAATGTGCGTTTGATTAACGCGGTGATCAGCGATTCAAACTGCCCACGAGTTATCTGCCCCTGCCAGCCAGCAACGGACACCTCTGCAACCTCAGCGTCACTCAACGCGATTTTAGCCGCGATCGCTGCATCAAGTAATTGCCGCTGAATGCCATGATCATCACGGGAGTCAATACCTGCTTGTTCACGCAGCCAATCGGCTAATAGATGGTCAAAGTCATCGCCCCCCAGGGCAGAATCACCACCGGTTGCCAACACTTCGAACACGCCGCGGCTCAAACGCAGAATAGAGATATCAAAGGTGCCACCGCCAAGATCATAAACGGCGATCACCCCTTCCTGACCTGAATCCAGGCCATAGGCAATGGCCGCTGCGGTCGGTTCATTAAGCAGACGTAATACATGTAGCCCCGCCAGACGTGCCGCATCTTTGGTACCCTGACGCTGAGCATCATCAAAATACGCCGGCACGGTGATCACGACACCATCCAGATCACCGCTCAGTGCCGCCTGGGCGCGAGCAGACAATGCTTTAAGAATATCCGCAGACACTTGGATCGGATTCACCAACCCGCTGGCAGTCTGGATCATCGGCAAGCCATTTTCACTGGGCTGGAATTGGTAAGGCAGATTAGGATAGCGCTGTACGATATCCACCAAAGAGCGGCCCATCATACGTTTAATTGAACTGATGGTATTGACCGGGTCCAATGCCGCCAGATTGCGGGCATTCCAACCAACATCAATACTATTTGCTTGATAATGAACCACTGAGGGCAAAAGATCCCGCTGCTGCTCATCAACCAGCGTTTGCGCTTTACCACTACGCACGGTGGCGACCAATGAATTGGTCGTACCTAAGTCTATGCCTGCGGCCAGCCGACGTTGATGCGGCTGCGCAGTTAAACCAGGCTCACTAATTTGTAATAAGGCCATGTTGAGCTTCCATCAATCTATACTCGTCATACTTCAAGCTGCATGTATGTTGGCTGCCATCACTCACCCAAGGCGTTATCTCAACGCCTTGGGTTCATTCACTTGCCGCCTTCCTGCAACTCGAATTATTTAGAGCATATAAAAACGTTAGTGACGCGCCCTAATAAGAAGTAGCTGGGCATTGCAGTCATCAATAAATTGATCTTTATTTATTTTTATCAATTAGATACAACTTTTCACTTCACTAAACTATCGAGATAAATCATCAAACAGGCGCTCTTCAAGTTGTTCAACCTGCTGTTGTAACTTATCCAAGAAACGCAATTTACGCACGGTATCAGCCGCCAGCTCCCACTGTTGCTTATCCAGTTGTTCCACCATTTGCTGACTGCGCGTTTGCGTCATCAACGCTAAGCGGCTACTGAATGCAGCAAGCTGTGTTTCAGCATCGGGTTTGCGCTCAATCTCATCAAGCTCTTCACGCAGTTCCAACTGCTCCATCAAAAACGCAGTATCACGCATGGTGTGCTGTTCATTACCTAAATCAAAACCCTGCAAAGATAACATATACTCGGCACGTTTTAACGGATGCTTGAGGGTTTGGTAAGCGTCATTGATGGTGGCGGCTTGTTGCAACGAGGCTAAACGCTCGCGTTCAGGCTGGTTAGCAAAACGGTCAGGGTGGAATTGACGTTGTAATTCCTGATAGCGGGTAGTGAGTTGGTTGCCGTCAACCAGATAGCGAGGCGGCAGCCCGAACAATGTGAAGTAATCCATAGCATGCTCTGGAATATAGTGATGGCTTAGCAAATATTATACAGCCCTCTTGTTATGCAAGAGAGCTGTATGAAGCACAAGTACCTGAGGTAGAAACAAAAACAGGCGTCAGACGTTAAAGCTTTCACCACATCCGCACTCACTTGAGACATTCGGATTGTTAAACTTAAAGCCTTCGTTCAGCCCTTCCTTGACGAAATCCAATTCGGTGCCATCAAGATAGACCATGCTTTTGCCGTCGATGATCACTTTCACACCTTTGTCTTCAAAAATGACGTCATCGTCGTTCATTTCATCAACAAATTCGAGTACATATGCCATACCTGAGCAGCCCGATGTTCTTACGCCCAAGCGCAGACCCAAGCCTTTACCACGGTGATTTAAAAAGGCACTGACCCGTTGTGCAGCACTGTCGCTGATTGATATCGACATACACCTTCCTCAACTCTGCTAACAATTGATAACCTATGTTACAACTACTTGGCAGTATGTTTGCTTTTGTAGTCGGCGATAGCTGCTTTAATGGCATCTTCTGCCAGAATCGAGCAGTGAATTTTGACTGGCGGTAACTCCAGTTCTTCGGCGATCTGAGTATTTTTGATCGCTTCAGCCTGATCGAGAGATTTACCCTTCATCCATTCAGTTACCAGAGAGCTGGAAGCAATGGCTGAACCGCAACCATAAGTCTTGAAACGAGCATCTTCAATAATACCGGCTTCGTTGACTTTGATCTGCAATTTCATGACATCACCACAAGCGGGTGCGCCAACCATGCCACTACCAATAGTAGGATCTGCGTTGTCGAATGAACCGACGTTGCGTGGATTTTCGTAATGATCGATTACTTTTTCGCTGTAAGCCATGTGATTACTCCTGAGTCTTAAAGTCTGGAATTAATGGTGAGACCATTCAATGCTACTGATATCCACGCCCTGTTTGAACATATCCCACAACGGGGACAAGTCACGCAGACGGCCAATGGATTTACGCACCAGCGCAATGGCGTAGTCGATCTCTTCTTGAGTGGTGAAACGCCCCAGAGAGAAACGAATTGAACTGTGAGCCAGTTCGTCGTTCATCCCTAACGCACGCAACACATAAGAAGGTTCCAAACTCGCGGAGGTACAGGCTGAACCCGATGAAACAGCCAGATCTTTCAGCGCCATGATCAGCGACTCACCTTCAACATAGTTGAAGCTGATGTTCAGAATGCCAGGTGCGCCATTCTCTAAATCGCCATTCAGGTAAACTTCTTCGATATCTTTCAAACCATTCCACAAACGCAGGCGCAATGCGCGCAGACGCGCAGCTTCGCTTTCCATCTCTTCTTTGGCGATACGGTAAGCTTCACCCATACCGGCTATCTGATGGACTGGTAAGGTGCCTGAACGCATACCACGCTCATGACCACCACCGTGCTGTTGTGCTTCGATGCGAATGCGTGGTTTACGGCGAACAAACAGTGCGCCAATGCCCATCGGACCATAAACTTTATGGGCAGAGAAGGACATCAAATCAACTTTCAATTTGCTGAGATCAATTGGTAATTTACCGACACTTTGCGTCGCATCGACGTGGAAAATGATCCCGCGACTGCGGCACATTTCGCCGATTTCAGCGATATCCTGCACCACACCGATTTCATTATTCACGTGCATGATAGAGACCAAAATAGTGTCTTCACGCATGGCCGCTTCAAGCTGTTTCAGGTCGATAATACCGTTAGACTGGGGTGCCAGATAAGTCACGTCGAAGCCTTCACGCTCCAGTTGACGACAGGTATCCAACACCGCTTTATGTTCGGTTTTACAGGTGATGATGTGCTTGCCTTTCTTTTGATAGAAATTAGCCGCACCTTTTATTGCGAGGTTATCAGACTCAGTTGCACCGGAGGTGAAGACAATCTCGCGAGGGTCAGCACCTACCAGAGCAGCAATATCATTACGTGCAATATCAACGGCTTCTTCTGCCTGCCAGCCGAACTTGTGAGAACGCGAGGCGGGATTACCGAAAATACCGTCCAGAGTCAGATACTGCATCATTTTTTCAGCGACACGAGGGTCTACCGGGGTAGTTGCTGCATAATCCAGATAGATCGGTGTCTTTATTTTTGATTCGGTCATTGCTCTTATGCTCCGTACATCACTTCCAAAACGTAAAATTCCGCAGATTCTGCTTATGCGCGCAGATTAACGTTAATCGTCTCTTGCGGTCGGCCATTAGCCGTACGGCGCGTATCGTTATTCTGACGATCCGCAACCTCTAGGATATCTTGGTTATTTACCAGCTCTGCCAGCGTGATATTGTTGAGGAAGCTGCTGATGCGCTCACTCAGATCACGCCATAAGGTGTGAGTCAGGCAACGATCACCGCCCTGACAGCCTTCTTTACCCTGACAACGGGTAGCATCGACAGATTCGTCTACAGCGGTGATTACTGCACCTACTGCGATTGCTGATGCATCTTTACCCAGCAGGTAACCGCCACCTGGACCACGAACGCTGGCAACTAAGCCATTTTTGCGTAACCGTGAGAACAGTTGTTCTAAATAGGATAATGAGATCCCTTGGCGTTCAGAAATATCTGCCAGAGGAACTGGCCCGTCCTGGGAATGTAATGCCACATCAAGCATGGCGGTCACGGCATAACGGCCTTTGGATGTCAGTCTCATAGCTAAAATTACCTGTTGGTGAAAACAAGCCAGAATTTTGACATTCTTGAGTGTTTTAGTCAACTATTTAACCTAGTAATTCACTCAAGTATTATTAACTCATTCCATTTTGAATAATATGGCAGAATTTTAATAATAACCAATTGATATAAAGCCTTATTTTTTGTTATCTAGCGCACTATTAGCCGCATCATGCTGTGGGTATTTATCCTGTTTTTCAATGGATGTCAGCATACCGCGCAAGATATTTAGCTCTTGAGCCTCTGGGCGTGCACGGGTAAACAGACGGCGCAATTTACTCATAATCTGGCCTGGATGAGCCTGTCGGATAAAACCAGTATGGGATAACACCTGCTCCAGATGCAGATAAAAACGCTCCAGATCATCCACCAAAGGATAAGGGGCTTCCTCTTCTTCTATTGCCGGTGCCGTAGCCTGCTGGCGATCAAGGAATGCTACCCGCACTTCATAGGCTAAAATTTGCACGGCCATTGCCAAATTCAATGAACTGTATTCGGGGTTTGCCGGAATCGCCACATGATAGTGGCACTTTTGTAGTTCATCATTTGTTAGCCCCACCCGTTCGCGGCCAAATACCAAGGCAACCGGAGCATGTTCTGCTTCGTGGGCGCTACGCACACCACATTCACGCGGCTCTAACATTGGCCAAGGTAAGGTGCGTGAACGAGCACTGGTACCGACAACCAGACTACACCCAGCCAATGCTTCATCTAAAGTATCGACAATAGTAGCATTACCAATGACATCGCTGGCACCAGCGGAGAGTGCAATCGCCTGAGAATCGGGTTTGACTAAAGGATTGACCAGATACAAATTGGTTAATCCCATGGTTTTCATAGCCCTGGCTGTCGAGCCCATATTACCAGTGTGTGAGGTCTCGACCAAAACGATACGAATATTGTGTAGCATACAAACTCTGAAGATAACGGGGAATCGCCATATCTTAACACAGACATATACCCAAGCTACTTCGAGTTGCAGGCAGGCGGCAACCGAGTGAGTCCCTGGGAGCTTAGATAACTAAGTGACCAGGGCAAATAAGGGCAGCCAACACCTCTGCATCTTGAAGGGTGACGGGTATAGGCATTTATCAGAACCCCTGCTATACTACGCGCCGTTTCTCGTTCTTTAACATCCTAGTGGAAGATACCCATGCATCCGATGCTGACTATCGCCATACGCGCTGCGCGTAAGGCCGGTAACCTGATTGCCAAAAATTATGAAACCCCGGACGCTGTCGAAGCGAGCCAGAAAGGGACTAACGACTTTGTTACTAATGTAGACCGTGATGCAGAACGCCTGATTGTCGAGGTTATCCGTAAATCTTACCCAAAACACACCATTATTGGTGAAGAATGCGGTGAGTTGGTTGGCGAAGACGATGATGTACAATGGGTTATTGATCCACTGGATGGCACTACCAACTTCATCAAACGCCTCCCTCACTTCGCTGTATCTATCGCTGTTCGTATCAAAGGCCGTACCGAAGTTGCGGTGGTTTATGACCCAATGCGTAACGAACTGTTTACAGCCACCCGTGGTCAGGGCGCTCAATTAAATGGCTATCGTCTGCGTGGCACCAATGCGAAAGATTTAGACGGTACTATTCTGGCGACCGGTTTCCCATTCAAAGTAAAACAACATGCGCCGGCTTATCTGCGCGTTGTGGGTAAACTGTTTGAGCAGTGTGCAGACTTCCGTCGCACCGGTTCAGCGGCACTGGATCTGGCTTATGTAGCCGCAGGCCGTGTTGACGGTTTCTTTGAGATTGGTCTGAAGCCATGGGATTTTGCTGGTGGCGAACTGTTGGTACGTGAGTCAGGCGGCATCGTGACTGACTTTGCTGGCGGTCATAACCATTTCAGTTCTGGCAATATCGTAGCCGGTAATCCACGAATTGTTAAATCTATCGTTCAAGCGATGAGCGATGAGATTAGTGATGCATTGAAACGTTAATATCATATACCCGTCATCTTTCAAATTGCAGGTGTGTTGGCCGCTCTCGTTCACCCGAATCACTTACTCGTGTAAGCTCATCGGGGTTCTCTTGTTTGCCGCCTTCCTACACCTTGAAATCTATAGGGTATATACGTTTCCAGCCATATAAAAAAGCCAGTCGGCTAATCCTGACTGGCTTTTTTCATTGTTAACTTTAGCGGCCAAAGGGCCGTATGCCGCCGATAAACTCCGGCTGGCTGGAAAGATAGAGCAGCACACCGGCAAACAGCAGAATAATCCCACCGGTTAATGCCAGCGTAGACCACGCAATTGCTCCCCAGGCCGCAGGGGCACGATTACGGCTTAAATGCACCGCCAAACGCCGCGCATAATGAACGAATAGCGCCAGTAGTGAAATGGTCAGGGATGTCCCAATTGCCATTGCTATCGCTGACAAAATTCCCCACCAGTAGACGCCGATCACTTTGGCAAATAACAACACCATAATCGCACCAGAACAGGGCCGCATCCCCATGGCCAGAACAATCGCCAGACGGGTGCGCCAGTCATTGCCAGCTTGCAACTCTTGAGCGCTGGGGAGATGGCGATGCCCACAGCCACAATGGTCACTATGAATATGGTTCGCAGGCAAAGGTTGTATACGCTGGATACTGATTTTTTGCGGTTTCACTGCTTTTATTTGCTGATAAAGACGCTTTAATGCCCGCAAACACAGCAAAATCCCCAGTGCGATAACCAGTAAAAAACTGCCCTTCTCCAACCAGAAGCTGCTTTGATGCAGATACCGTGATGAAAGCTGTAAAACACCAAGCAGTAACGTTACCAGCAAGATTGCTACACCACCTTGCAATATTGAGGCGGCAAAGGTCAGCTTCAGGCTACTTTTTAATTGTGCCGGATGGGTCGCCAGATAAGTGACAATCACCACTTTGCCATGCCCTGGCCCCATAGCATGCAATACGCCATAAATCAGGCTAAACATCATCAATGTCAAACCGGTCTGATGGGGATTGGCTTTAACCTGTTGCAGTAATTGGGCCATCTGCTGATGCATGTTCTTCTGCCAAACCACTGTTTTGAACAGCAACTCAGGCCAGTAGAGCCATGCGACCTGGGCTGCACCGGCTAAGACCAGTAAAAACAGCAATAGTGGCCATAAATTTATCAGCCAGTGCCGAGGCCGTGAAACTGCCGTGATACCTACTGACATTGTACGGTGATCCGCTGTGCAAATTGTTTTCCTAGTTCCATGTCATCTCCCGGAGAATCACTTTTATCCAACGATAATGCATACGCCTGTAACGAAGCATTGGGATTTGGGGTAAATAAGGTTAACTGGCAACGTTGCTCCATTTCGGTTGATAACCTTACCATCTTGTTACTGGCATAAGTCATATCAACAAAATAGGTCGGGTCATAAGTGGAGATAATGAACGGCTTACCTGCCAACGGTTGCGGTTCCGCCAGGGGTAACACAAATTCTAAAACTGCCTGATGCCCCTTGCGGGACAACTGATACTCTCTTGGTAAGTTTTTATATTTCACCGGCTTACCGTCGCGATAAATATCAGTAAAATAGTGCTGCCCCAGCACATTGGCCATCACTTCAGCAGCCAGTTTTTTCCAGATTTCGGAGTCACTTTTAGCATTTTCCGCATCATATAACAGATCAGCAGACGTGATTTCATCCATAGTCCATACCATTTTCATGCCCACCAGCATCTGTTTATCACTGACGAAAGTGGCGTCCATATCAATAAAACTATGGGGATGAGCCTGTGCCAACTGGCTATAAACAAAAATCCCACCCGCCAACAGCAAGGCTATCGGCCGCTTAATCACCCACAAATAGTTATGATATAACATATCAAACATTAATCAATCCTTAGATATTCTACGATATGCTCAAAATCATGGGAGCACCGGTGCCCTGTAGCATCAAACACGAAGGGAAAAACTGTGATGCAAGTTGTAAGTCGATATAAAAGCCCATTACCCCACCAAACCGAATAGAATCTCTTTTGCTATGCTTAAGCCTGATAAATAACAACACATCCATCACGGAAGGTTATATGAGCTTGGACACTACCCCTGTGCCCCAGTTATCCGATCAACCGCTATCCGGTCAACAGCGACGCTGTCATATGGTGCTGATGTTGTTCATGCCTGCGCATAAAGTACAACTGGAGGCTATCAGCCAATTCAATGGCGTTGGGCTAGCGACTACTCGGCAAGATATAACCGAGGTTGCTAATGAAATCCAGCGTTTCTACCATTTGCAACTCAATGCCGATAGCGACAATAGTTGTCTGATTCAGGGCAGCCACCTGGATAAAAGACTGTGCCTAATTCATTGGTTACGGCGTGGGCTACGCTATTGCCCACATTTCGTGGAAAATCAGTTTGCTCCCCACCTGTATCAGGCATTGTCATGGGATAACACGGTGTTATCACAGCATCTGCCACAGATAGTTAGCCAATGTGAACCCCATCTCAGTCGGCAGTTAAATGAAAAAGATCGTCAGTTTTTACAACTGTATCTGGCTTATTGTGCTTGGGAAAACCAGCAGCAGGTGTTGCCCGAGTTATCACTGACCCAGCAGCAATGGTTAGAATGCAAGCCCGCACTGGCAGCGGCTGACAGTTTGTTTGATTCATTTAATCCATTGTTAGGTCATTCGCTGAATAGAGTTGAACGGGATATGCTGATTCTGATGTTGACGATGATTAAAGCGCACAGTTATCACAGTACTCAATCGGCAGAAGATACCCGCCTAATCAACGCTATTGACCAATTGATCACGCATTTTCAGCAACTTTCTGGTATGACACTCAGTAGCAATGAAGCACTGATCAGCCAGCTTTTCGCCCATCTTGCTCCCGCTATTGAGCGCTGTTATTTCAATATCGGAATTGATAATTCCTTGCTAGAGGACGTTATCCGAAAATACCCGCTACTGTTACAAACCACGCGACAGGCGCTGGTTACTTTCGAACAGGAATATCAGATTCAATTTTCTGCTGATGAAGTGGGTCTGATTGCCATTAGCTTTGGTGCCTGGTTGATGCAGGAAAATGCATTACAGGAAAAGCAGATTTTACTGCTGACGCGGAATAACCCCGAATTGGAAGAGCAAGTGGAACAACAAGTACGTGAACTAACGTTACTGCCACTACATATTAAATATTTGCCCCACGACGTTTATCTGCAATCAGGTGCCCCGACCGGTACCACCTTGGTGCTGACACCGTATGCCGTAAGGCAACCTGAATCAACGCCCCCGCTGATTCAGGTACAATTACCGCTCACTGAGCAACAAAACAAACAGTTACGCAGTGTATTGGAATTGCCTTAACTGGCAGACTGATTGGGCACAACCTGAGGCCGGATAAACAGCACAGGGATCACAATCAATGCCATCACCCAGAACACCCCGCCCTGATAATGCTCAAACAGGAAACCGGATATCACCGTCATGACCGCAATTCCACCGCCCATCGCCAGTGCAGAATAAACTGACTGTAAACGGATCACATCCGGCCCACGCCGTGCGGCAATAAAACGCATCGCCGCCAAGTGGCAAACAGTAAACGAGCCACAATGTAAAATCTGAATCAAAATTAGCCACGGCAAGTCGGTGGTCGATGCCATCAGGCTCCAGCGGATAATCCCAGTTATCGCGGAAAGCAGTAATAAGCTGCGGGCGGTCCAGCGGCGAAACAGCACATTGCTAAATGCGAACACCAGGATTTCAGCGACCACGCCCAATGACCATAAATAACCAATGGTGGCGGCCGAATACCCCGCATCTTGCCAATAAATAGAGCTGAAGCTGTAATAACCAGCATGTGCGCCTTGTAACAGGGTCACGCAGAGTAAAAAGCGCCAGACCTGTGGTTCCGACAGCAATACCCTCCACTGGGTAGCAGCAACATTACGGTGTTTAACCTCGCCTTGCGGCATAATACTGGGCTTTAACAACGCCCCCAGTAGCATGGCGGCAATACCGAAAGTCAGGCTATAGAGAATAGCGGTGTGGCCCCAAACAGAGACCAATTTACCGGTCAATGCCGAACCGATAACAAAAGCCAGTGACCCCCACAGCCGGACCTTGCCGTAATCCATGGTTATCTGTTTCTGCCAGGTGGCCGCCAGCGCATCGGTTAGTGGCACTAATGGGCCAAAAAACAGGTTAAAGCCCGCGATCACTACCATCAACCAGGCCCAACCGTTACCAAACCAAAAACCGACGGCGAAGGCCAATGCCAGTAGTGCCAAAATTCGGATTGCTGTAACCAAATGGGAAGGATCTTTGACGCCGGGGGCAATAATCAGACTACCGAGGAAACGGGAGATTAAGCCTGCGCCCAACAAGATACCGATGGTTTCAGGTGGAATGCCTTCCCCTTGTAACCAGATGCCCCAAAAAGGCAGGAAAATGCCATAAGAAAAAAAATAAGTGAAATAGCTGAGCGACAGCCAACGTGTTGATTGCAATACCATGAATCCCTCCAGGCTCAGCCCGACACTGTGACAGAGGCCTCGCCTGCTGGCAACTTTGTCATTAGGTAAACATAGAGTTTGAGATAATCCTCACATTTAAACATTATGTTTTACAAAATAGCCACAAATTGCGCGGCCGCTATCGCATCGTTACCTTCACGCCACAGATATCAATATCAGATGTAAAAAAACCCGCATTCGCGGGTTTTTATTACAGCTATAGATCCAGCAATATTATGCGTAAACCGGTAAGCGGGCGCAGATAGCCAGCACTTTCTGTTTCACACGCTCAATGACTGCTTCATCATTGATGTTATCCAACACATCACACATCCAGCCAGCCAGTTCGCGAGATTCCGCTTCTTTGAAGCCACGGCGGGTAATTGCCGGGCTACCGATACGCACGCCTGAAGTCACAAACGGGCTTCTCGGATCGTTAGGTACGCTGTTTTTGTTCACGGTAATATTTGCACGGCCCAAGGCGGCATCGGCGTCTTTACCGGTGATATCTTTATCCACCAGATCCAACAGGAACAGGTGGTTCTCAGTACCGCCAGAAACCACTTTATAGCCGCGATCCTGGAACACTGACACCATCGCTTTGGCGTTTTTAACTACCTGATGCTGGTAAATTTTGAACTCTGGTTCCATGGCTTCTTTCAATGCTACTGCTTTACCAGCAATAACATGCATCAATGGGCCACCCTGGTTGCCAGGGAAAACAGAAGAGTTCAGTTTCTTGTACAGGTCTTCATCACCGCCTTTCGCCAAAATCAGGCCGCCGCGTGGGCCAGCCAGGGTTTTGTGCGTGGTAGTGGTAACGACATGTGCATGTGGAACTGGGTTAGGATAAACGCCTGCAGCAACCAGACCTGCTACGTGAGCCATATCCACAAAGAACCATGCGCCGATGCTGTCAGCAATTTCACGCATTTTTGCCCAATCAACGATACCGGAATAAGCAGAGAAGCCACCGATGATCATTTTTGGTTTATGAATTTCGGCCTGACGCGCCAGATCTTCATAATCAATCTGACCAGATTCATCGATACCGTAAGGCACGATATTGTACAGTTTACCGGAGAAGTTAACCGGTGAGCCGTGGGTCAGGTGGCCGCCATGGGCCAGATTCATCCCCAATACAGTATCACCGGGTTGCAGCAATGCAGAGTAAACAGAGACGTTTGCCTGGGAACCGGAATGTGGCTGGACGTTGGCGTAATCGGCACCGAACAGCGCTTTAGCACGATCAATAGCCAATTGCTCAACAACGTCAACGTACTCACAACCACCGTAGTAACGCTTGCCTGGGTAACCTTCAGCATATTTATTCGTCAACTGAGAACCTTGCGCCTGCATAACGCGCGGGCTGGTGTAGTTCTCAGAGGCAATCAGTTCAATGTGCTCTTCCTGGCGCACCACTTCTTGCTCCATTGCATGCCATAAATCTGCATCATAATCGGCAATGTTCATTTCACGCTTTAACATCCGGCTCTCCTGACTTAGCTAACAAGTTATACCTAGTGGGCTACCCGTTTGGGTTCTAGCCCACAGTGTAAACTGTTTTCCCCTCGGTAAGATAGGTCTTGACAGAGGTTTTTACGCAAACGATTGGCTCCAGACGGTGTAAGGCTTTGAGCTGTTCAGACTTCATCCAATGCAACGGAATTATCCTCATATTCAACATGTGATTTTTTCACATTCTGTGAACTAACCCGTAAGAGTAATCGCTTATAAGTAGAATCTGCATTTACAAATTAGGGCACAATCTATAAGATGCATTTAAAATACATGTATTGATTTACACACAATAATACCCAACGTAATTCGCGTTGCAGCAAGGTCGCAAGCAACGGGCTCGTAAAGGCGAAGCCTGTAGATGGGCTAAGTAACGAGAGCAGGCTAACACTGCTGTGGCGCCAAGTACCAAGGGAATAAGGAGCACACCATGCTAGATAACCAAACCATCGCCACCGTTCAATCCACCATCCCGCTACTTGCCGCCACTGGCCCCAAACTCACTGCACACTTTTATGATCGCATGTTCGGGCACAACCCCGAGCTGAAGCACATTTTCAATATGAGCAATCAGTTTAATGGTGATCAGCGTGAGGCTCTGTTTAATGCGATTTGTGCCTATGCAGCCAATATCGATAATTTGGCGGCTCTACTTCCCGCCGTTGAGCGTATTGCCCAAAAACATACCAGCCTGAATATTCAACCAGAGCACTATGCCATTGTCGGTCATCATCTCATCAGTACGCTGGATGAAATGTTCTCCCCCGGCCAGGAAGTGTTAGATGCCTGGGGTAAGGCCTATGGTGTGCTGGCGGATGTTTTTATTCAGCGAGAAAGTCAGATTTATCAACAGGGGGAGGCCAGCACCGGTGGCTGGCGCACCTTGCGCCGTTTTCGCATCATCAAAAAAGAGATGCAGAGCGAGGTGATTTGCAGCTTTGTGTTAGCGCCGCAAGACGGTGGCCCTGTGCTGGATTTCAAACCGGGGCAATATCTGGGGATTTATATTGAAGATGAGCAACTTGAATATCAAGAAATCCGCCAATATTCCCTGACAGCAGCACCCAACGGTAAGACTTACCGTATTGCGGTGAAACGTGAAGAGCAAGGCACCGTTTCTAACTATTTACACCAACAACTGCACGAAGGGGATAGTGTGCGTATCGCTCCTCCTCGTGGCGATTTCTTTCTCGATATCTCACCAGAAACGCCTGTTGCACTGATTTCCGCTGGTGTAGGCCAAACCCCAATGTTGAGTATGCTCAATACCCTTCATGATAAGCAGCATGCTGCATCAATACATTGGCTGCATGCTGCTGAAAATGGCCGAGTACACGCATTTGCCAATGAAGTCGCGGCTATTGCACAGAATATGCCTAATCTTAGCCGCCACGTATGGTACCGCGCGCCCACCGCTCAGGATATTGCCGGTGAGGATTACCACAGCCAGGGGCTGATGGATCTCAGTTCACATCAGTGGCTGGCAGCCGATCCCAATAGACATTATTATTTCTGTGGCCCGCTGGCATTTATGCAATTTGCTGGCCGACAGTTATTGGCGCAAGGGATCGCACCTGCACATATTCATTATGAATGTTTCGGCCCACATAAAGTCATATAATTATTGAGTTTCTCATGGAGAGGCTGCCGCGCCTCTCCTGCATTTCCGTTCAAAAAACACCTCTAATTATTACGTTTAAATTTGGCGCAATGTGATGTGTATCACATATATCCTGACTCATTATTGCCACGATGATACATTGGACAAGTGTGTCAATATCTATACAACTGAAAATTATCCGTATGGCTAAAATTACCCTCTTACTATTTATTACCCGCTAACATCATTAACTATCGGGTGAAATAAGGCTGAATTGACCTACCATGAGTAAGAAATTCATAAAAAAGGAAGGGTTGGCATTGGTATCAATAGCGCGCTATTTAATTGGTGAGCGCTCTGGTAATCGGCTTAAAACCATTGATGAATTATCAGAAGATTTTGGTATCTCCGTCGGTGTAGTTCAGCACGCATTAAAAGTTTTGGAAGCTGATGGGGCTATCGTCGTTGAGCGTCGAGGTCGTAATGGTACTTTGCTTATTGACCTCAATATGTCGCAGCTACTGCAACAAGCTGATTTGGGTAACATGGTATGTGCCATGCCGCTGCCTTATACCAAGCTTTATGAAGGGCTGGCCAGCGGTTTAAGAGAACAATTTACCCTACTCCCGCTCTATTTTGCCCATATGCGGGGGGCCGAAGTGCGTATCGAATGCCTAATAGACGGTGTTTACGATATGGCCGTTGTGTCGCATCTGGCAGCGAAAAGTTATCTGAACGAAGGGAAAGTATCACTGGCATTAAATCTGGGAAACGGCTCTTACGTGGATGGCCACCAGCTTATTTGCCGCCCTGGTGAACAGCACAAAATCCGGCGGGTAGGATTGGACCCGCGCTCGCCCGACCAATGTTTACTGACTGACATTAAATTTTCTGGTCAACCCATTGAACGGGTTGAATTACCTTATAGCGACTGTATCGCACATATTAGCCGTGGTGATATTGATGCAGCTATTTGGAACCTGGCTGAAGATATTCCTCATGAACATTTGCAGGCGATAAAATTACAAGGCGATGAGCGTTATATTCAGGCATCTCAGGCGGTGATCCTAACCAGGCCAGATAACCATCCGATTAAATTATTACTGGAAAAAGGCATTAATGAAGCATTGTTGCTGCACCATCAGCGGGCAGTACAGAAGGGCGAGATAGAACCTCGCTATTAATATTACTTACCTGGCTGCAAGCTAAGCCGTTTTCAGGAGGCCTACTCTTTGGCAAATTGTATTGATGCGCGTCTTAATATTCTGTGTCAATCAGGGGTTATCGATACTGATATTGGTCAAGGTTTAGATCAAGTTATCAACCGGTTAGAAAATTTTTGGCAGTTACCCGCCAGGGGTGAGCAGGGCATTATGGCCATTACGCATATGGCGAATGCATTAATGCGTACCCGCCGGGGCGAAGAGATCCATGCTTTGGATCCGGCGATATTAGCGGAAATTACCCAAAGTGAAGAGATTCACTATATCCGTGAAATCAATCAGGATTTATTGGCCTATTTTTCACTAAAACCGGCAGAAAACGAAATAGGATATTTACTCGCTAACCTTTACGGTCTATACATTTCTAGTGATATGCCCCCATTGCGCTGAAACAGCGCTTAGCGGGATGCGTTGTTGAACAACTAATATCAGAGTCTTTTTTTAGTAAATATTCAAAATAATAATAATTAAACAAAATAATTCTGCCTCAGGGAGTTAGGACATCAAATGTTTTTAAAAACCCTTTTAAAACAAAATACCAAATTAATCGATGCCGCTATCTCCTACTGGCAACAGGGGGAAATCTATCCAGATAGTTATGTTATTGACGTGGAACAAACTGAAGCTAATGCCCGTTTACTGGTTGCAACGGCCAATCGATACCAGATAAAACTGTATCTGATGAGTAAGCAGTTCGGGCGTAATCCTGAACTATGCCGCCGCCTGCTGGCATGCGGTTTTCAGGGAATGGTCGCGGTCGATTTTAAAGAGGCGCGGCAGTTATACCGCCATGCTATTCCTGTCGCCCATGTGGGTCATTTAGTGCAGCCGCCCTCAGCAATGGTAGCGTCGATAGTGCGCCAGCGGCCAGAAGTGATTACCGTTTTCTCATTGGAGAAGGCACGGGAGGTCTCTCAAGCCGCCCACCACCAACATCATATCCAACCGCTGATGCTGAAAGTATTTCAACCCGGTGATTTGCTGTATGCCGGGCAGGAAGCCGGTTTCGCATTAGAGAATTTACCCGCAACCATTGCTGCGATCAATGAAATGCCAGCGGTGCGCCTGGTCGGAATAACACACTTCCCTTGTATGTTGTATGATCCCCTATCACGGCAGACCTTACCGACGGCCAATATGCACACTTTACTGGCCGCCCGCGATATCCTACTGACGCAAGGCATTAGCCTTGAGCAAATCAACGCCCCTTCGGCCACCAGTTGCACTACCCTACCCCAATTAGCCCAGCTAGGCGTGACACACAGTGAACCTGGGCATGCACTCACCGGCACCATTCCCGCCAATCAGCATGGTAACCAACCTGAACAGATTTCCATGCTTTATCTGTCGGAGATTTCGCATCATGTCGCTGATAGCAGCTATTTTTTTGGCGGAGGTTATTATCGCCGTGGTCATTTGCAAAACGCATTGGTCTGGCATGGCAACCGCTTCACTCAAAGCGTAGTATCACCGATGGAAGATAGCAGTATCGATTACTGTCTGCGTTTGGCGGGTAAATTCCCCATTGGCAGCCCGACCATCATGAGTTTCCGCACGCAGATATTTGTTACCCGCAGCGACGTAGTATTGATTGATGGAATTCAGAGTGGCAAGCCCCGTCTACTGGGCTGTTACGACAGTCTGGGTAATCAGCTCAGGTAAAACAAGAAGCCAACGCTTTAGCCCTGGTAATATGTTCTCGTGATACTCTTATTGAATAATAGGGTTAATAAACCATATTGTTGCTGTACTGATTAATAAAACTGCCGATATAGTAGTGTCATTATCGTAAGCGATATTAATGAAATCAATCATCCTGCAATAAAAGACTGTCGATATCCGGGTGAACTTTGGCCCCTATACCGCCCTTCGTCGGAGCCTACTCGATGATCAATCCCAATGGATACACCTACGCACACGAACATCTCCACATTGACTTGTCTGGCTTCAAAAATAATCTGGACTGCCGCTTGGATCAATATCAGCCAATTTGTGACGAAATGCGTGAACTGGTGAGTAAAGGGGTGGTAAACATCGTCGAAGTGACCAACCGTTACATGGGTCGTAACCCTCAGTTTTTATTGAATCTGATGCATGACAGTGGCATAAATATCATCGCATCAACCGGTTACTACACCGACAGTTTCTACCCGCCGAAGGTGCGTACAAGTACCGCACAGCAATTGGCACAAACCATGATTGATGAGATCGAGACAGGTATTGATGGCACCGCACTGAAAGCGGGCATCATTGCTGAGATAGGCACCAGTGAGGGGGTGATTACCCCTGATGAAGCAAAAGTCTTTCATGCCGCAGCACTGACTCACCATGCAACTGGCCTGGCCATCTCAACCCATACCAGTTTCAGTACCATGGGGTTGCAGCAAATTGATCTACTCAAACAACATGGTGTACCACTTGATAGAGTGGTCATCGGCCATTGTGACCTGAAAGAACAGCCTGATCTTATTGTGCAAATGATCGATAGGGGCGTATATGTCCAATTCGATACCATCGGTAAAAATAGTTATTTCCCGGACCAACGTCGGGTCGCGATGTTACTGACGTTGGCTGAACGCGGGTTGCTGGATAGAGTCATGCTATCGATGGATATCACCCGCCGTTCACATTTAAAAGCGAATGGCGGCAGCGGGTTTAGTTATTTAGTTGATTCGTTTGTTCCCATGTTACTGGCCGCAGGGATTTCCCACGCTCAGGTGGAAATGATGTTGCGCCACAATCCTAATAAATTTTTCGCCACGCAAGGAAAGTGATTATGAAGAAGATTGGCATTGCCGGGCTGCAACGAGAGTTAATACGCGAAATGATCGAGCAGACGGCACCGAATACCTTTGAGACATTTATTCTCTCGGACATGGATGCGGCTATCAAAGTGAAAGAAGGCCAGTTGGACTATTATATCGGAGCCTGTAACACCGGAGCCGGAGCAGCATTGTCGATGGCTATCGCGATTATCGGTTATAACAAAAGCGCCACTATCGCCAAACCTGGCATCAAAGCTAAACCTGAGCAAATAGCGAAGTTGGTGACCGATGGCAAAGTGGCATTTGGCTTATCCGTCGAACATATTGAACATGCAATCCCACTGCTTATTACACAGTTGCGCTAAGGGGAGACCACCGTGGATTATATTCATATAGTTGTGGTTGCTCTACTAACAGGGATGACCGCGCTGCTTTCTCACCGTTCCGTTGCCGTGTTCCATGATGGCATCCGCCCTATTTTGCCACAGTTGGTTGAAGGTAATATGAGCCGCCGTGAAGCGGGTAGTATCGCTTTCGGTCTGAGTGTGGGTTTTATCGCCTCAGTCGGTATCTCATTTACCCTTTCGACCGGCTTACTTAACTCCTGGTTACTGTTTTTGCCGACTGACATCATTGGTGTGCTGGCAATCAATAGCTATCTGGCATTCGCACTGGGGGCCGCGTGGGGTATTTTGGCCCTTACCAGCTTACCGGCGGTTAATACTGCGCTCACCTCATTGCCAGTGAATTTTATCGGCTCTCTGGGGGAGTTGAGTAGCCCGGTGATCTCAGCCTTCGCCCTGTTCCCATTGGTGGCTATTTTCTATCAGTTTGGCTGGAAAACTGCGGTTATTTCCGCCTTTATCGTGCTGCTAACCCGGCTACTTATTATCCGCTTCACCGGGTTGTTCCCTGAATCAATTGAAATTTTTGTCGGTATGATCCTGCTTATCGGCATTGCTATTGCTCAAGACTTACGGGCAAAAAACCACTTGGGGGGTGGTGGCGGGCACTCTGTATTTGAAGAGCGAACCCAGCGAATTATTAAGAACTTACCGATGCTGGCGGTGGTGGGTGGATTAATTTCAGCCGTCGCCAGTATGAAGATTTTTGGTGGTAGCGAAGTGTCCATTTATACACTGGCAAAAGCTTACGCACCGGGCATCACGCCGGAAGAGTCATTGGCATTAATCCATCAGGCGTCGCTGGCTGAGTTTATGCGTGGCCTCGGATTTGTGCCGCTGATTGCCACCACGGCGCTGGCGACCGGTGTTTATGCCGTTGCTGGTTTCACTTTTGTGTTTGTGGTCGGTTATCTGGTCCCCAACCCCTTGCTGGCGGGGATAATAGGCGCGGTGGTGATATCACTGGAAGTGCTGATGCTGCGTTCAATCGGAAAATGGTTAGGCCGCTTCCCATCAGTACGCAATGCGTCTGATAATATCCGTAACGCCATGAACTTGCTGATGGAATACGCGCTGTTAATCGGGGCAATTTTTGCATCGATCAAAATGGCGGGTTATACCGGTTTCACCATCACCACCGCCTTATATTTCCTGAATGAAGCCATTGGTCGCCCGGTGATGAAGATTGCCGCACCAGTGGTGGCGGTGATTCTTGCCGGTATCGTGCTGAATCTATTCTATTGGCTGGGGTTATTTGTTCCAGCATAAATCCTTGGTACTTGACGTTGCAGGGGGGTCGCTTGCGGCCTACCTGCAACACCAAGTACGTCGAATTTAGGGGTAAAAAAAGCCCGCTGGTGGAAACGGGCTTATTATCACGTCAATAGGTGGGGAAATGTACCGAATGGGTCGTAGCAGTGTACACCGCCGGAGTGCCCATCGGTGCAGTCGCCAAATTTAAATCGCTTCTTCGTCTTGCTCACCGGTACGGATACGCACCACGCGTGAGACATCAAATACAAATATTTTGCCATCGCCGATTTTGCCGGTCTGGGCGGTTTGCATAATCGCTTCAACGCAGGTATCGACAATATCGTCAGCAACCACAATTTCTATTTTTACTTTTGGTAGGAAATCCACCATATACTCAGCGCCACGGTACAGTTCGGTGTGCCCTTTCTGGCGGCCAAAACCTTTTACTTCTGTCACTGTCATCCCGGTGATACCGACTTCAGCCAGTGCCTCACGGACATCATCCAGTTTGAATGGCTTAATAATCGCGTCAATTTTTTTCATGGTGAATCCCTGTTTTACCAATTCTTGCGGCCAAAGCCTGATGTAATCGGATAGCGTCTATCTTTACCAAAATTGCGGGCGGTAATACGTGGCCCGACAGCCGACTGACGCCGCTTATATTCATTGATATCTACCAGGCGGATGACCTTACGCACGATAGCTTCATCAAAACCGTCTGCGACCAAATCAGCCACCGACTTATCCTGCTCGACGTACCCTTCGAGAATAGCGTCCAAAATATCATAAGGTGGCAGACTGTCCTCATCTTTCTGATCAGGAGCCAGCTCGGCAGACGGTGGGCGAGTAATCACCCGCTGCGGAATCACATAAGAGACGGTATTACGGTATTCCGACAGTTTAAATACCAGGGTCTTTGGCACATCTTTCAGCACATCAAAACCACCGGCCATATCACCGTACAGCGTGGCATAGCCTACCGCCATTTCACTTTTGTTACCGGTAGTTAATACAATACTGCGGCGTTTGTTAGACAAAGCCATTAACACGACACCACGGCAGCGTGCCTGTAGATTTTCTTCTGTCGTATCGCGGCCAGTACCGGCAAACATCGGTGCCAGTTGGCTCATAAAGGCATCAAACATCGGCTCGATGGACAGCACATCAAATTCAATACCGAGAATTTCAGCTTCTTCTTTAGCATCGGCAATACTGATATCGGCGGTGTAGCGGAACGGCATCATCAATGCCTGAACTTTATCTTTGCCCAACGCATCAACTGCAATCGCCAAGGTCAGCGCCGAGTCAATCCCCCCGGACAAGCCCAGCACTGCGCCATTAAACCCATTTTTTGTCACATAATCACGCACCGCCAACACCAGCGCTTCATACACTTGTGCTAATGGCGGTAACTCTGCGGCAGGGGCCGTCATGGGTACCACATTGCACTCATTCAATTGCAACATGGTGGTCTGTTCCGCAAAGGCCGCTAAACGATGCGTCATATTACCCGCCGCATCGAACACTTTGGAACAACCGTCAAAAATCAGCTCATCCTGCCCGCCAATCTGGTTGAGATAAACCAGTGGCAACCCAGTGCGCTGGCAGTGGCCTGCCATCAAAGTTTTACGAATATACGGTTTTTCACGGTTATATGGCGAAGCATTGATCGACAATATCACTTCTGCACCGGCAGCTTTAGCGGCATCTACCGGGCCATCGAACCATAAATCTTCACAAATAAGCAGCCCCAACCGGTAGCCATTAAGTTCCACGACACAGCTTTCATGGCCTGCGGAGAAGTAACGTTTCTCGTCGAACACGCCGTAGTTAGGCAATTGCTGTTTGAAATAGCGCCCCAGCAATTTGCCTTCCGCAAACAGGGACAATGCGTTATACAAGTTGCCCTCTTCACGCCACGGGTGCCCCACCAGCACCGCCGTCTGCTGTGTTGCCGCCTGCAAACGATCCAGTTGTGCTTCACAACGTTGATAGAAATCATCACGATACAGCAGATCTTCTGGCGGATAACCGGACAAAGCCAGCTCGGAGAACATAACCAGTGAAGCACCCGCCTTCTGCTGCTCATTTAAGGTTTGCAACATACGTTCCGTGTTGCCTTCAATATCGCCAACCAGCCAATTCAACTGGGCTAACGCAATGGAAAGTGATCTGCTCATTTGTGTTTAAACTCTATTTCAGCTTTATCAGGGAATAATTATTACCACTAACTCACAATAATTATTCTTTAAAATCATTGGCATCCAGCTCATGGCGCGACAACAACTTGTAAAACTCGGTACGGTTACGCCCTGCCATCCGGGCAGCCTGGGTCACATTACCTGTAGTGATTTGTAGCAACTTACGCAAATAATTCAATTCGAACTGATTACGGGCTTCAACAAAGGTCGGCAATGCCGTATTTTCCCCTTCCAGCGCCTGCTCAACCAGTGCCTCACTAATGACCGGAGCCGAGGTGAGTGCGACACATTGTTCAATCACGTTGACCAACTGGCGCACGTTACCCGGCCAACTGGCGGTCATTAACCGCTTCATGGCATCGGTTGAGAAACTGCGGACAAATGGCTTATGCCGCTTAGCTGATTCACGTAACAGATGATTAGCCAGTAGCGGGATATCTTCTGAGCGCTCATGCAGCGCCGGGATCTTCAGATTCACCACATTCAAACGATAGTAGAGATCTTCGCGGAATTCATTTTTTGCCATGGCTTTAGGCAAATCACGGTGGGTGGCTGAGATGACCCGCACATCGATGCTTAAATCACGGTTGCTGCCCAGTGGGCGCACTTTGCGCTCTTGCAACACTCGCAGTAATTTAACCTGTAAAGACAGTGGCATATCGCCAATTTCGTCTAAAAACAGCGTGCCGCCTTCTGCGGCCTGAAATAGCCCTTCACGGCTACTGACCGCACCGGTAAACGCACCTTTGGCATGGCCGAATAATTCAGACTCCA
Source organism: Yersinia sp. FDAARGOS_228 (assembly GCF_002073315.2). Classification (NCBI taxonomy): domain Bacteria; kingdom Pseudomonadati; phylum Pseudomonadota; class Gammaproteobacteria; order Enterobacterales; family Yersiniaceae; genus Yersinia; species Yersinia sp. FDAARGOS_228. The sequence continues at coordinate 1,981,576 of NZ_CP020409.2, read as the reverse complement.
ACAACTGTTCCGGCAATGCACCACAGTTAATGGCAATAAAGGCTTTTTTCGCCCGAGGGCTGGCAGCATGAATAGCTTGTGCCAGAACCTCTTTACCGGTTCCACTTTGCCCGATAATCAGCACACTAACGTCAGATTGCGCCACCATTTTAGCCTGCTCTAGCAAGCGCAACATAACCGGGCTGCGGGTCACTATCTCTTCACGCCAGGTATCATCACCGGCAGGAATAGAAAGCTCTAAAGCTGCATCAATGGCTTTATATAAAGCATCGCGATCAACGGGTTTGGTCAGGAAACTGAACACCCCTTGCTGGGTGGCAGCCACGGCATCAGGGATCGAGCCGTGGGCGGTCAGGATAATCACTGGCATGCCTGGCTGATGCTTCTGAATTTCCACAAACAGCGCCATGCCGTCCATTTCATCCATCCGCAAGTCACTGATAACCAAATCTATCTTCTCACGCATTAACAGGCGCAACGCTTCCTGGCCGCTTTCAGCCGTAGTGACATTAAACCCTTCGCTGGTTAAACGCATCCCCAGTAACTTAAGTAAGCTGGGGTCGTCATCAACCAGCAGTAGATTGGCCGGTTTGCGTGGCGTCATGAGATTCCTTATTGGTGGCAGGTGGTACATCCGTTGGGGGTACCACTGGCGGAGTATAAGTATCAGCCGGTTTTTCTACCGATTGCGGAGCCGGTTTAGTGTCAGCTTGAGGTGCTGTTGGTTTGGCTTCAACTGGCTTAGCTTCAACTGGTTTGGCTTCAACTGGTTTGGCTTCAACCGGTTTAGCTTCAACTGGCTTAGCTTCAACTGGTTTAGTTTCAACTGGTTTGGCTTCAACCGGTTTAGCTTCAACTGGCTTAGTTTCAACCGGTTTAGCTTCAACCGGTTTAGCCTCTACTGGCTTAGCTGCAACTGGTTTAGTCGCCTCAACTTTTGGCTGAGGTTTAGCCTCTACCGATTTCGGCACGATGGCTGATTTGCTATCTGCATCAGTATCTGGAATTTCATTCTGCAACTGCTTGCGTGTTGAAAGCTGCCGTTCGATATCAGTCAGGTTTTCTAACTTACGGGTGGTATCCAGCAAGTTATATTGCAACCGGGTCTGGCTTTCCCGCAGGCGATCAATCTGGGCGTCCGATTCGTCTTGTAAGCGCTGATAGCGAATGCGCTCTTCTGCCAGGGAGATGCGCAGCACCTGTTGCTCACGCCATAGCTGAATCAATGGGCGCACAGCCCCAGGGACGCTTTGGCTATAATTGTTTAAACGCTCAACCACTTGGCGACGTTCCGCCATTGTCGGCTCAGCACTGCTAACTAAAATGCCCTGCTTAAAGGCCGAAGGCCATGCCGTTACCGGTAGTGACTTCGCTAATACTCGTGCTTGAGTAGAACCCAAGCGTTCAGCACAATCCATTGCCCGTAGCCAGTAAAGGGAGTTCTCCAACGTCTCTTTATCATCAAGATCCCATAACACATCGCAAGATAAGGTCCGATAATCAACAATTTTCGTTTCCGGTATGACCATCTGTACTGCTTGTGAAAAACGGCTACTGGCTGGATTATCACTACATCCAGTGAGCAAAAGTGGAGCCAGCAACAAAGCTCGCCAAAAAATACCCATAGCAGATTTAGCCGCTGGCATCGCTGCCGCAGTTGATGTCGGACATGATAAAAAGACGGTCTTTTTAATAACGCTGCTCATAGACCTTTTGTACATTATTCATTCATTCTCGGCGGTTAGTGGCAATTCAACACGAAAGCAGACCGCAGCGTAATCAACGGCCACCAGTTGCAAGTCGCCCTGCATACGTCTGATGCAGTCCTGGGCAATACTCAGCCCCAATCCACTGCCTTTGACAGCCCCTTTTCGCTGGTGGCTTCCCTGATAAAAAGGCTCAAATATCATGGTTTCTTCAGAACGCGGGATCGGAGCCCCAGTATTGGCAATATCAATTTGTACGCGGTTATTCACCCGACGGCTGCGAATCCAAATGGTACCGGATTCCTCGCCATAGTGCACCGCATTGGAGTAGAGATTATCCAATACCCGCATTAATAGTGTCGGATCTGCCCAACAAATGTCCGCCTGAAGATCCGTTTCGGTGCGCAGAGCCTTGGCCCTTGCAGGTAAACTGTGGGCTGAAATAACATCCTCGACCATTTCTGCCAGCTCAACATTTTCATGTTCACCGGGGCCGTCTGCCAGTTTACGGTTATAGTCTAATAATTGCTCAATCAATAATTGCAAATGGCGGCTACTGTTATCAAGGATAGCCACAACTTCTTTTTGATCTTGCGTCAACGGCCCGGCAACCTCATCCGCTAACAATTCAGTCCCTTCGCGCATACTGGCTAATGGTGTTTTCAATTCATGAGAGATATGGCGCAAAAACTCGTGGCGTTGTGACTCTAACCACGCTAAGCGCTCGCTGAGCCAAATAATACGTTGTGCCAGTGATCGTAACTCGCGTGGCCCTTTAAACAGCGCAGTATTACCCAATGGCCGCCCTTCACCCAAGCGATTAATCATCCGCTCAATGCCTTTAACCGGCCCGATTATCATCCGAGTGAATAACACCACTAACAGTACGCTGACTAAAAACAGCAACAGGGATTGCCAACCAAAGAATTGCCCACGTTCGGCAATATCTTTTTGTAGTTGCTGACCACGGGAGAAAATCACATCGCGCGTTGCCTGTACCATCTCAGCATTCGAGCGGGAGAACTGCTCCAACAGCGTTGACGCACTTTGTTCCGGGCCACTGTTTTTACATTTAATATCAGAAAGTTGTGCCAGTAAACCGCTCAGGGTCTGATAGTAACGGGCATCTGGCAGGATAGGGGCGTGAGTATCAAGCATTTGAGCGTACTGTTTACGCTGATGCTGATATAACTTTGCCAGTGTTGCGTCACCTAATACGCAGTACTGGCGATAGCTACGCTCCATTTCGAGCGCCACACTGGTCATCGCCTCACTGCGCCGCGCATCTGCCAGCGTAGTACGATTAATGTCGGCCGCCTGCGTGCTTAGGTGGTCAAGGCTTTGATAAGCCTGATATGCCAGCACCAATAAAGGTAACAGCACCAACAGAAATGCCATGAGCACCAATTGACGTAAAGAACGGGGGAATAAACGCCATCTTTTCAACGAAATCATCTCATTACCTATCATTCTGTGGTGATGCTAACTGACTGCGTGAGGATTACAATGCTTGTGGCCCAATTACCCGTCATATTTTAAGTTGCAGGTGTGTTGATTGCACTCAATAACCCGAATCACTGACTGATGTCAGCTCTTGGGATTAATGAGCCTCATCCTTGAGGCTCACCCTGCGGGCTAGCAGAAATACTGTTCAAATCGGTTCCCGACCGATTTGTATCTCGTTTGTCGCCTGCCCACAACTTGAAATTCATTGGGTATGTACCAGGAACAATGTCTCTTGATTGAGATAAAAAAAAAGCACCTGGCTTTGAGCTAAGTGCTTTTAATTAAGGCTGCTTGTCCATATCGTCAGATATCATCATCAGACCTGCTTTTATTGTTATTTGCAGTAAAAACGGCGAGCTTAGCTTATCTTTGACCGTAATATACCCTGAATAATTCGTGAAGTATGGCGGGTATAGATGTGACAACGGGGCAATAAATTGCCCCGTCGCAGAATATGTGGATGCCCTTAAACATCGTCTCCAGTTTGATGAAGCCGAAGCAATCATCGGGAGGATGAGACGAATAGCATCCAAACATGTCCAAAATTGATGAACCATTCATCACAGCAGGACATAGGCGGTACCTCACTCAACGTGTCGTCCGATGTTTGATAAAGTGAATTCACACGATATCGGTTTGGTGGACGATAGGTACCAGTCTTAGGCATCATTCGATGGTTTATGAAGCGCATATTCCGCTTAATCGCGGGACTATCATAATAAGTTGAATGAGCAACTGTAAGTAATAATGCAGCTTGCGTGCCAAGTTTATCAAAAAAATATTAAACCAATGATTTAAAAAGAAAATAAAATAATTAAGAAGATTATCACCGAGGTGTCACCCGCCAGCTGTCATCAATTGCCGCTGTTTTGTCGTCTATTCACGACAGCAATCCCCTGATTAAATAAATATGATATAAATCAAATGTTTATATGTCTCCTATTTGAGACAGGTTATGGAGCTATTGTCGCAATTTACCGACAAAATAATAAAGTGATTTAGAATCAACAAGTTAAAAAGTCATGATGGCATTTAATTATCCGTGTATCTCTGGCTGCCTGTTATTCTTCCCTTTGGAAGCATGCTGTTTAAATCATTATTACTTTATAAATTATGATGTTTAATAACTCACAAGAATGAGTCACGTTGATTACTTGACTCAGGTACCGACAAGAAATTGCCAACGTACAGCAAAAGAAAACACTGGTAATGGTTTATGCCCATAAGGTGATTCACAGGTATCTGCCGTGGAGTTGCACAACTTATCATTAGGAAGGTACTCATATGAAAATCAGTCTTATGATTCTCGCCAACATTATGTTGATCAATTTATCTGTAATGGCACAACCTATAACCCTTGAAGATTTACGGGTAAAACCCATACTGATAAATAATAGTCATATTCTCACTGATAATTTTTCCGTACATGGCGTGCAAACACATTATTGGCTCGAAAACAGTTCGGGTGAGATACCGATGACGGTAACGACTCTTGATCACCTGCTAATTACGACCTATCTCTATGATCAATATGATGATGAGAAAACACAGACAGCGACACTTATCGATAATCGCTCTAAGAATATGACCTTGTTTTTAGTGAACTTGCCGCCTGGGAACTATCGATTAGTTGTTACAGGATTGGCAACTGACCACCAGATTTCTAGCAAAACCTTTCATATGACATTAGCGAATCAGACCTCGGGGTATGACTCAAGTTATTAAAGATAAATGAATATATCTTAAGCCCTTATCAGCATGCGTAAAAAAGGGGCATCAACTGATGCCCCTGTTATCACAATCAAGGCTGATTCACTTAACCCAATTGCTTACGCGCATTACGGAACATACGCATCCATGGGCTATCTTCGCCCCACTCTTCTGGATGCCATGAGTTACTGACCGTGCGGAAGACCCGCTCTGGGTGCGGCATCATTACTGTTGCCCGCCCATTGGCGCTAGTCACCGCAGTAATCCCGTGAGCTGAGCCATTCGGGTTAGCCGGATAAACCTCAGTCACTTCCCCCTGATTATTCACAAAGCGCAAAGCCACCAGATTGTTCTGCTCAAGCAGCGCCAGATGTGCCGCATCACGCACTTCAACCCGCCCTTCACCGTGTGAAACCGCAATAGGCAGGCGAGATCCGGCCATATCTTGCATAAACAGCGATGGGCTATTGGCCACTTCAACCAAACTGAAACGCGCTTCAAAGCGATCAGACAGGTTGCGGACAAAGCGTGGCCAATGTTCAGCCCCTGGAATAAGTTCACGCAGATTAGACATCATCTGACAACCGTTGCAGACCCCCAATGCCAATGTTTCTGGGCGATGGAAGAAGGCTTCAAACTCATCACGAACCCGGTTGTTAAACAGAATAGATTTCGCCCAACCTTCACCCGCGCCCAGCACATCACCGTAAGAGAAACCACCACAGGCCACTAAGGTCTGGAATGATTGCAAATCAGTTCGGCCGGCCAGCAGGTCACTCATATGTACATCGATTGCATCAAACCCGGCGCGATGGAAGGCGGCAGCCATTTCTACGTGGGAGTTAACACCCTGCTCACGCAATACGGCCACTTTTGGCCGAGCCTGCTTGATGATATAGGGTGCAGCGATATCTTTTGCAGGATCAAAGGTCAGTTGGACATTCAAGCCCGGATCAGTCTCAACCTGTTTAGCCTGATGCTCTTGATCAGCACAATCAGGGTTATCGCGCAGGCGCTGCATTTGCCAGGTGGTTTCTGCCCACCACAAGCGCAGAGTACTGCGTTTCTCGCGGTATACCACCTCAGTACCACTGAGAATATCGAAACTATCACCTGCAACAGCACGGCCCAGATAGTGAACACAGTTTGCCAGACCGTGATCTGCCAGCACTTTTTCCACTGCGGCACGTTGTTCAGCACGAACCTGAATCACCGCACCCAGTTCTTCATTAAACAGTGCCGCCAGCGCGTCATCACCCAAGGTGTGAATATCAACTTGCATCCCACAGTGACCGGCAAAGGCCATCTCAGCCAGTGTCACCAGCAAGCCGCCGTCAGAGCGATCGTGGTAGGCCAATAAAGCCTGAGAGGCTACTAAGCACTGCATCGCGTTAAAGAAGCCCGCCAGTTGCTGTACATCGCGCACATCAGCAGGTTTATCACCTAACTGACGGTAGACTTGCGTCAGTGCGGTTGCACCCAGCGCATTGTGGCCTGCACCTAAATCAATCAGTAACAGCGCGTTATCGCCTCTATCGGTGCGTAACTGTGGTGTCACTGTATGGCGAACATCCTCAACACGGGCGAAGGCAGTAATGACCAGAGAGAGCGGCGACGTCATTTCGCGCTGCTCATCACCTTCCTGCCAGCGGGTTTTCATCGACATAGAGTCTTTGCCCACCGGGATAGTAATCTCCAGCGCAGGGCATAGCTCTTCGCCCACCGCACGCACCGCGTCATACAAACCGGCATCTTCACCCGGATGACCGGCTGCTGACATCCAGTTAGCTGACAGTTTAATGCGTTTTAGTTCACCAATCTGAGTGGCTGCGATATTGGTCAGTGCTTCGCCTACCGCCAAACGGGCAGAGGCGGCAAAGTCCAGCAATGCCACTGGCGCACGTTCGCCCAATGACATCGCCTCACCATAGTAGCTGTCCAGACTGGCACTGGTGACCGCACAATCAGCCACCGGAATCTGCCACGGGCCAACCATTTGATCACGCGTCACCATACCGGTCACACTACGGTCACCAATGGTAATCAAGAAGGTTTTCTCTGCCACTGCCGGTAAATGCATCACCCGTTTGACCGCATCAGCGATGCTTATCTCAGCACGTTGCACTGCATCACCCTGCGCCTGAAGGCGGGTGACATCGCGCAGCATCTTCGGCGTTTTACCCAGCAAGACATCCAAAGGCATGTCAATTGGCTGATTATCGAAGTGGCGGTCATTCAGTGTCAGATGTTTTTCTGCCGTGGCTTCACCAATGACGGCATAGGGCGCACGTTCACGACGGCAAATTTCATCAAACTGAGCCATCTGCGCAGGGGCAACGGCCAGAACATAACGTTCCTGAGACTCGTTACACCACACTTCCAGCGGGCTCATGCCCGGCTCATCATTAAGAATGTCACGCAGTTCAAAACGGCCACCACGACCACCGTCGCTGACCAGTTCTGGCATGGCATTAGACAGCCCACCCGCACCGACGTCATGAATAAATAAAATCGGATTGTGATCACCTAACTGCCAGCAGCGGTCAATCACTTCCTGACAGCGGCGTTCCATTTCCGGGTTATCACGTTGTACTGAAGCAAAATCCAGATCTGCATCTGACTGGCCAGAGGCCATGGAAGAGGCCGCGCCGCCACCCAGACCGATATTCATTGACGGACCGCCGAGCACCACCAGCTTGGCACCGACTGTTATCTCGCCTTTTTGTACATGGTCGGCCCGAATATTACCGATCCCACCGGCCAACATGATCGGCTTGTGGTAACCACGTAACTCAGTGCCGTTATGACTATTGACGCGCTCTTCATAAGTACGGAAGTAGCCCAGCAGCGCCGGGCGACCAAATTCGTTGTTAAAGGCCGCGCCGCCCAGTGGGCCTTCGGTCATGATATCCAGTGCGGTCACAATGCGATCCGGCTTACCGAAATTCTCTTCCCACGGCTGTTCAAATCCGGGAATACGCAGGTTAGAAACAGAGAACCCCACCAAACCGGCTTTAGGTTTAGCGCCACGCCCGGTAGCACCTTCATCACGGATTTCGCCACCTGATCCCGTAGCGGCACCCGGCCAAGGTGAAATTGCCGTCGGATGGTTATGAGTTTCTACTTTCATCAGGATATGCGCAGCTTCCTGATGGTAACCATAAACGCCATTATCAGGTGCAGCAAAGAAGCGCCCGACCTGAGAACCTTCCATCACCGCCGCATTGTCTTTATAGGCTGACAACACGTAATCCGGTGTGTGTTCAAAGGTATTTTTGATCATTTTAAACAGTGTTTTAGGCTGAGAAACACCGTCGATTATCCAATCTGCATTAAAGATTTTATGGCGGCAATGCTCAGAGTTTGCCTGAGCAAACATATACAACTCAATATCCGTCGGGTTGCGCCCCAGGCCGGTAAAGGCAGCCAGCAAGTAGTCAATTTCATCAGGAGCAAGAGCCAGACCCAACTTAATATTGGCCTGCTCCAGTGCACTGCGGCCCTGCGCCAAGATATCCACCCGTTGTACTGGCGCGGGTTGATGATGAGAGAATAACTGCTCTGCTTGCTGCAAATCGGTGAATACCGTTTCCATCATGCGGTCATGCAGCAGCGCCGACAATTGTTGCCATTGGCTTTCATTCAGCTCTGGGCCTTGAATATAGAAGGCCAGACCACGTTCCAGACGCAGAACCTGTGGCAACGCACAGTTGTGCGCGATATCCGTCGCTTTGGAAGACCACGGAGAAATGGTCCCCGGCCTTGGCGTAACCAGTAACAAACGCCCTTCCGGTGCGTGTTCAGGGAGAGAGGGTCCATACTTAAGCAGCCGTTGGAGTCTGGCGTGTTCATCAGCACTTAACGGGGCGCTAACATCGGCAAAGTGAACATATTCGGCGTAGATATCACTCACTAAAAGGTGAGCATCCAGGCAACGGGACAGCAGTTTGGTAATGCGAAAAGCCGACAAAGCGGGCGAACCACGCAGTATTTCCATAATCTAAGTTTCTCTCTCTTCGAAGCGACTGGAACAGCACTTCATTGGGCGCAGCATTTATTGGCGCAAAACAGGGGAAAACGCGCGCCATTATAGTGAATCTAAACCTCCGACGAAACCGTTTGCGTAGCTATTATTAATAATTGCGTCAGAAATTGTCGTTATCTCTAGAAGATGAATAGCAGATAAATAAGCTCGCAATAAAGTTGCACACTGACGATTTGTTGCGCAAAATGCCACTCCACTGGGGATTTAACCATGTCGATTCTTACTTCACAACACACACATAAAGAGCGCTGCCGAGAGATAACTATTTGACGCGCATAAAATTAAATTACTTTGTTATCGGTGTAGTTGCCTTACTTCTGGCCCTCGCGCTGTGGCCCAATATTCCCTGGCGCAGTAGTCAAGAAGGACAACTAGACCGTATAAAAGCCCGTGGCGAGCTACGTGTTAGCACGATTAGCTCACCACTTATCTACTTCACCGGAAAGGATGGCCCTTCCGGTCTTGACTACGAGCTAGCCAAACGTTTTGCCGACTATCTGGGGATTAAGCTAGTCATTACCCCGCATCATAATATTGATGACTTGTTTGATGCACTTGATAGCGATGATGCAGACATGCTGGCTGCCGGGCTAATTTATAACCGTGAGCGTCTTAATCGGGCGCGTACCGGCCCTGCCTATTATTCAGTCTCGCAACAATTAGTATATCGACTGGGTAAACCACGGCCAAAATCATTCAGTGATCTGAAGGGTCAGTTGATTGTCGCCTCTGGTTCAGCCCATATGACCACCCTCAAACAACTTAAGCAGAGCAAATATCCCGATCTTAACTGGGGATCATCCATTGATCGTTCTGGTAAAGAGTTACTGGAACAGGTCGCGGACGGCAAACTTGACTATACCTTGGGTGATTCGGTGACAATCGCCCTACTGCAACGCATCCACCCGCAGTTGGCGGTTGCTTTTGATGTCACAGATGAAGAGCCAGTCACCTGGTATTTCCAAAAGGGGGATGATGACAGCCTGTATGCCGCAATGCTCGATTTCTACAGCCAGATGGTTGAAGACGGCAGTCTGGCACGGCTGGAAGAAAAATATCTCGGCCATGTCGGTAGCTTTGATTATGTCGATACCAAAACATTCCTCTCAGCCATCGACAGTGTGTTGCCCGCTTTCCAATCCTTGTTTGAAAAACATGCCGGGGAAATTGACTGGAAACTGCTGGCAGCAATTGCTTATCAAGAATCCCATTGGAACCCGCAAGCCACCTCGCCCACTGGCGTGCGCGGTTTGATGATGCTAACCCGCGCCACAGCAGATGGTTTAGGGGTTAAAGACCGGGTTGATCCTGAGGAAAGCATTAAAGGCGGTTCCATTTACTTGCAGCGGTTGATGCAAAAAGTGCCGGAGACCATTCCAGAAGATGAGCGTATCTGGTTTGCGCTGGCCGCCTATAATCTGGGTTATGGCCACATGCTGGATGCTCGTCGCCTGACTAAAAATCAGAATGGTAATCCAGACAGTTGGGTTGATGTAAAAATGCGTTTACCCATGTTGAGTCAAAAACGCTACTACCCAAGCACCACCTATGGTTACGCCCGTGGTCATGAGGCTTATAACTATGTCGAAAACATCCGTCGTTATCAGGTCAGTCTGGTGGGATATTTGCAGGAAAGAGAGAAAAAAGCAGCCCAACATGCCGCTATCGAAGCAGAACTGGGTAAAGCTTATCCCGTTGTCGGCCCAGGCTGGTCAATCAATAACTAAGATGCTGCCAGCAGTGGCTCCGTAGAGGGAGAGGCCCACGGATGGGCCGAGTCATGGCTGACGGGTAGAGGCTTGCTGCGCGAGTTTCAACGCCTTTTGCTGCTCACGCCGTAGGCGGAAAAAAGCACTTAATTGGTGGGAACACGTCTCTGCCAGTACCCCAGCACTGACCTCTATTTGATGATTCATCCCCGGATGGTGCAAGATATCCACCAGCGAACCGGCAGCACCGGTTTTTAAATCATTGGCCCCATAGACCAAGCGACGGATCCGGCTGTGTATCATGGCTCCGGCACACATTACGCATGGCTCTAGCGTCACATATAGCGTGGCTTCCAGCAGGCGATAATTCTGCACCACCTGTCCACCTTGCCGTAGCGCCATGATTTCTGCATGAGCGGTAGGGTCGTTATCGCGAATAGATTTATTCCACCCTTCACCAATAACCTGATTACCCAGCACCAAAACCGCACCTACCGGGACTTCCCCCTCATTCTGCGCCCGCAGAGCCAGCGTCAACGCCCGCTGCATCCAGTACTCATCACTGTATTCAGCAGGTGAATCAAATTCAGAAGACAAACTTTTATCAGCAGACACATAAACCTCTCTGGTACTTTGGCGGCGTGCATTATACACAGCCAGCGACAACCGCTATACCCGTTATCTCCAATATAAAGTAGCTCAGTCCATAATGATCAGTTAATGTTCCGGCAGGATAGAAATATGAGAAGGCAAACACATGAAACTCAGTAAGAAAAATGCCGCTGTCGTGCGTAAAACCCTGAGTGGATGGGCCAGTGAAGGCGTTATCCCTGAGGAAGAGCATCAACGTCTGTTACAGAATATCGATATTCAACCTTTTGACTGGCGCAGATTAGCCGGTTACGCCTTTCTTGCTGCACTGGCTTCGCTGGTTATCGCCATTGGCAGCCTGATGGCTGATACTTTCCTGCTCAACTGGATAAGCCAGTTTTTCCGCTTCGATCCCCCGGTACGGGTGGTAGTCACTGCGATATTGGCCGCCGCTTTTTACGGTTGGGGCTTTAACCGCCGCCGGCGAGACGCCAGTAAGATCTACAGTAATGAGGCCGTACTCTTTCTCGGCGTAATATTTACCGCAGCCGCCATCGGCCAACTCGGCGTGTGGCTGGATAACGGTAGTGGGCGCATTTCAGTATTACTGCTTTTGGGTACCGTCATCTACGGTGTCGTGGGCTGGTTTGGCCGTGCGCCGTTGGTATGGCTGTTTGCCTTGCTGTCACTGGGTAATGCGTTTGGGGCGGAAACCGGTTATCTGTCCGGTTGGGGAGCTTACTGGCTGGGAATGAGCTACCCGATACGCTTTATTGCTTTTGGCCTGCTACTTTGTGCAGCGGCACTGACATTACAACCACAGTTGGCACAACGCAGGCTAGATAGGGTATCACAGGCGATGGGGCTGCTTTATCTGTTTATTGCCCTGTGGTTATTGTCTATTTTTGGCAATTACGGTGACCTGGACTATTGGTACCAAGTGCGCCAGATCGAGTTGCTGCATTGGAGCCTACTGTTTGCTATTGCTGCCAGTGTGGCTATTTGGCTAGGACTAAAGCGCGATGATGCTATGTTACGCGGGTTTGGCCTAACGTTTCTAGCCATCAACTTATATACCCGTTTCTTTGAGTTCTTCTGGGATGCGATGCCGAAAACTATTTTCTTCCTGCTGCTCGGCATCAGCTTGTGGTTATTGGGCCGACATGCCGAGCGCATATGGCGGCTTGGCCACCATGACAATGACGTCACCCACTAAAATCCAAACCGCTTAACGTGGCGAATGACTTCAATGGACGTTTATTCTAATTGCTGTAATTCGCCGCTTTTACTGACCCGCCAGCGATGCTCGCAAAAATACAATAGCGGGTTATCCTGCTTACTGTCCGAGTATCCGCTATAAAGTTTCAGCGGTGATCCCAAACGCTGTTCCAGTTGCACCACTTTCTCTGGCCCCAAACAGCGTAAAGGTAGCACCCAACCGCCATGACGCCGCGCCATGCGGCTACCGACCAGCCGCAAACGGTGAATAAATGTAGAATCATGATAAACCTGTTCCACCAGCCGTTGCGGCGAGCCGGTTATCAACCATACCTGTACGTCATGACTCTCCAAATATTGGCGCAAACGCATCACGACCACGGGAAATTCCGTCACTTTCTGGCGAAAATCATTCACAAAACGTAATTCCAGATCGTTCAAATGCGCTTCGCGCCGACCGAAGGTTATCGCCCACAGTAACAGGCTCATAGGCCAACGAGCGCAACGGCCTCCCGCCAGCAATCCCAGCCCAATCACCGGTAATAATGGGACCACCAGCAACAGATTTAGCGGCAAATGTCGCAACAGAAAACGCAAAAAACTGCCGAACATGTCCTGTTGATGCAACGTGCCATCCAGATCAAAGAAGACAATGCGTTTGGCACTTGTTGATGGTGCCTCAGCCGTCCCCTCGCACTTATTGCCAGCATGCTTAAAGGTTGATGTAGCCTGCTCTGCGCTCAAACGTTACTCCTCAGGGTCATTGAATCCCATAAACCAGGTAAATATAAAGCTTACGAGTATGGTGACAACCATCGTAGCTAAATACAACATCACTTTGCCTGTGGCACCAGGGCCAACAATCAACTGATGCTGGCTCCCTGAGTGTGAGTCTTACAATGCAGCACGCAAATAGCCGTTATGCTGCTGTAGGTCCTGACGAGCCTGCTCGGCACTCACGCCTTTCAGAATCATCAAAATGGCCGGTTTTACCTCAAACTCCGTTTGTGATAAGGCATTTTCAGCCTCTGCACGGCTGGCACCGGTGGCTTCAACCACAATGCGGCAAGCGCGATCGATCAGCTTCACGTTGGTCGCTTTCACATCGACCATCAGATTTTGATAAACCTTACCCAGTTTCACCATCGCCCCAGTGGATAACATATTCAGCACCAACTTTTGTGCAGTACCCGACTTCATACGCGTAGAGCCAGTGAGGGCTTCTGGCCCGACTACCGGTGAAATCGCAACCTGAGCTTCCTGCGCGATGGGAGAGTCTGGGTTACAAGAAATGGCCGCCGTTGGGCACCCAAGCTGGCGGGCATAACGTAGCGCACCGATGACATAAGGCGTGCGACCAGACGCTGCCAACCCGACCACCATATCAGTGGCTGTCAGCTTTAAATCTTGCAGATCCCGTACACCGAGCGCGATATCATCCTCAGCACCTTCCACCGCCTTAAGTAAAGCGCCTGGGCCTCCGGCAATTAAGCCGATCACCCTGCCATGAGGTACGCCAAAGGTCGGTGGACATTCGGAAGCATCCAACACGCCGAGCCTCCCGCTGGTACCGGCCCCCAGATAAATTAGCCGCCCACCTTGCTTTAAGGACTCTGCGGCTAAATCTACCGCTTGAACGATAGCCGGTAAGACCAAACGAATGGCCTCCGGCACTTTGCGATCTTCATCATTAAAGCAGGTCAACATCTCGAGCGTAGAAAGCTTATCCAACTCCATCGTAGCCGGATTACGACTTTCTGAAATCAATGTACCCAAATTCATGATATGTCCTTCATTGAATTTTTAATTCATAACATTTAATTTACAAATGAATATTATATTCATTTAAGCGACTATTTTCTTGCGCTATTCATCTAATGAACACAAAAAAGGGTGCTATGCTCCATCACTTGCCGTTTATCTTGAGTATTTCCGGGTATTATTTTTCCCGCATTCAGGAACTGATTTATGAGTAGTCTTCTTCGCATCCGTCAGCTTTATCCGACGCTGGCACAAAATGACCGTAAGTTAGCCGATTTCCTGCTAACCAATCCTGAGCAGGCACGCCATCTTAGTTCGCAAAAGTTGGCGCAGCAAACCGGTGTCAGCCAATCTGCGGTAGTTAAATTTGCCCAAAAATTAGGCTACAAAGGCTTCCCGGCGCTAAAACTGGCCCTGAGTGAAATTGTCGCGGCTCCAGCACAGGCTGTAACACTGCATAATCAAATCTTGAGCACTGACAGTTTGAAGATCGTCGGGGAAAAACTCCTGAGCGAGAAAGCCGCAGCACTACGGGCAACTCTGGATATCAACAGTGAACAACGACTTACGCAAGCATTAGAGATGTTATTGTCGGCACGAAGAATTATTCTGACCGGTATTGGAGCATCCGGGCTGGTAGCAAAAGATCTGGCTTATAAGCTACTGAAAATCGGTATTATGGCGGTCTCGGAAACCGATATGCATGCACAATTGGCCGCAGTACAAGCATTGGATGCGCGGGATTTACTGCTGGCTATCTCATTTAGCGGTGAACGCCGCGAGATAAATCTGGCGGCTGAAGAGGCACAGCGTTCTGGTGCCAAAGTGCTGGCACTGACCAGTTTCTCCCCTAACAGTTTGCAGCAACGTGCCGACCATTGCTTATATACCATTTCGGAAGAGCCAGCGATTCGCAGTGCAGCGATCTCCTCAAGTACCGCGCAATATGCTCTAACTGATCTATTATTTATGGCGATGATCCAGCAAGACTTGGAAAGCGCTCAGGATCATATTAAGCACAGTGCGGCACTGGTAAAAAAACTGGTCTAAGGATACCAGAGGGGTATAATCCCCCGCAGTTGAGAATACCCGACCTAAGGTAAAAGAAAGCATGGCCCTGTTGATCACTCGTAAATGTATTAATTGCGACATGTGCGAGCCGGAATGCCCTAATGAGGCAATTTCCATGGGTGCAGAGATCTATCAGATTGATCCGATGCGCTGTACGGAATGTGTCGGTCATTACGAAACACCAACCTGCCAGTTGGTCTGTCCTATCGATAATACGATTGCTATCGATCCTGCCTGGGTTGAGAGTAACGAACAACTGTGGGATAAGTTTGTCCAACTGCATCACGCCGAACGTTTGTAATACCCGCTGCAATATTCGTTTTTAATACCTACATTTGCGCATAGCAAAAAGGGCGGCATTCTCATGCACACCCTTGTTCTCTCTTGCCACGGTTAGCCGCTAACACTGTCTTAACTTTCAATAATGACGGTCGCGCAGGCATAACGCCGTTCATCGGCCAAACTTACATGCAGGGATTTGACACCCAGCTCAACGGCCAATTCTGCCGCACGTTGATGTAAATGCAATGTCGGCTTACCCAGTGCATCGTTAACGACTTCAAACTGATTAAATGCCAAACCATTACGAATACCGGTGCCAAATGCCTTAGCTGCGGCCTCTTTAACGGCAAAGCGTTTTGCCAGAAACCGAATTGGCTGTTGATGCTGCTGATAATGCTGCCATTCCGATGGGCTAAGGATACGCCGAGCCAGTTTTTCGCCACTGCGTTCCACCACGGCCTCAATCCTTGAAATCTCAACAATATCAGTGCCTAACCCCAAAATCGCCATTAACGACGCGCTTCCCGCATTAATACTTTCATATCAGTAACGGCAGCCGCCAGGCCCGTCATTACTGCCTGACCAATAATGGCATGACCGATATTCAGCTCATGCATCTCTGGTAAGGCTGCGATCGGTTGCACATTGTGATAAGTCAGGCCATGGCCTGCATTTACCTTCAATCCTTTGCCTGCGGCATAGGTCGCGGCTTTGGTTATGCGTACTAATTCAGCCTGACGCACCAAATCGGTAGTAGCATCCGCGTATGCGCCGGTATGAATCTCAATATATGGGGCACCCACGGCAACGGCTGCATCAATCTGGCGCATGTCGGGATCGATAAACAGTGACACCAGAATACCAGCCTCAGATAATCGGCTCACCGCAATGGTCATTTTATCGAGTTGACCGGCAACATCCAGCCCGCCTTCAGTGGTGACTTCCTGGCGTTTTTCCGGTACCAGACAGCAAAAGTGCGGTTGTAACTCACAGGCAATATCAACCATTTCATCAGTAACCGCCATCTCCAGATTCATGCGGGTCTGGATGGTTTGGCGCAAGATGCGTACATCCCGATCAGTGATATGGCGACGATCTTCACGTAAATGCACGGTAATGCCGTCGGCACCGGCTTGCTCGGCAATAAACGCTGCCTGAACAGGATCGGGGTAAATGGTCCCACGTGCATTTCGTAATGTCGCAATGTGATCAATATTGACGCCCAACAATAAATCAGCCATGACAGCCCTCCAGATATGGATGCATCTTTAATAGGTCAATAAGCACGCAAAGAAAGCCTGCCCTTAAACGCGTAAGTGCCTCGCAGTTTACACCGACTAGACTGTCAGCGGATAGGTTACTGTGCGGGAAAGTTGATGGTGGGCAGTTTAAAAAATGAGGGGATTGCCGCTACGGTGTGGGATCTGCTGGCGGTTTAATCACAAACTGGCGAAACAGTTCACGGCTTTTTAACGGCTTACCGCCCAGATAGGGTTTAAGGGCGATGCGGGTGAATCGCTTAGCGGCGCGTAAAGTATCAGCATCAGGAAACTCACGGTTAGCTAAGGCTGATAATTGGCGACCGGTAAAGCTATAGTGATCAACCACTAAGCTGGCGATAAATCCTTTTTCTTCCCGATAGCGGTAGGTCATGGTATCTGATATTGGCTGACCACTCCCTGCACAATGGAGAAAGTCCACACCATAACCAAGATGGGCCAATATCGCCAACTCAAACTGGCGCAGAGCATATTCAGGCGATCCATCGCTGCCTGCCAACGCCTGTAAGCAATGCAGATAATCGAAGAATAGAGCAGAGTAATTAGTTTGATGTTCTAACACGCGGGAGAGCAGCTCATTGACATATAAGCCGCTGTATAACATAGAGCCAGTCAATGGAAGAGCCAACGATACAGGCTCAGCACTGCGTAAGGTTTTAACTTCACCGCGCCCAGCCCAACGGACCAATAATGGCGTAAAAGGCTGCAAGCAGCCTTTTAGATTAGAACGGCGACCCCGTGCACCTTTTGCCAACACCCGCATACGCCCCTCCCCTTCAGTGAATAAATCCAGCATTAAACTGGTTTCACTGTAGGGCCGCCCATGCAGGACAAATGCGCGTTGCCAACCGTCCATTGGCGAGCCTTACTTCAGATCGTCGGTATAGCCTAAGCTGCGCAATGCACGTTCGTCATCTGCCCAACCTGATTTCACTTTCACCCACAGCTCAAGATGTACTTTTGCTTCGAACATTTGCTCCATGTCCTGACGGGCTTCAATACCGATGGTCTTGATTTTCGAACCTTTATTACCGATGACCATTTTCTTCTGGCCTTCGCGTTCAACCAAAATCAGCCCATGGATGTTATAACCACCGCGCTCATTTGGTACAAACTGTTCAATTTCAACCGTTACCGAGTAAGGTAATTCCTCACCCAAGAAGCGCATCAGTTTTTCACGGATGATTTCTGATGCCATAAAGCGCTGGGAGCGGTCTGTAATGTAATCTTCTGGGAAATGATGACCCGCTTCCGGCATAAGCTTGCGCACAATGCTGGCGATGGTATCCACGTTCATCCCTTTCTCAGCAGAGATAGGAACAACATCCAGGAAATTCATCTGCTTACTTAAGAACTGAATATGGGGCAACAGCTTGGTTTTGTCTGTTACGTTATCAACTTTGTTGATCGCCAATAATACCGGGCATTGTAAACTGCGCAGCTTATTAACAACCATTTCATCGTCGGCAGTCCAATTGGTGCCTTCAACGACAAAAATCACTAATTCCACATCACCGAGAGAGCTGCTTGCCGCGCGATTCATTAAGCGGTTAATGGCGCGTTTTTCTTCAATATGCAGCCCTGGGGTATCAACATAAATGGCCTGATAAGGCCCTTCAGTATGGATCCCCATAATCCGGTGGCGTGTGGTTTGCGGTTTACGTGAAGTGATGGAGACTTTTTGCCCCAACAGTTCATTTAGCAAGGTAGATTTCCCCACATTCGGGCGACCTACAATTGCAATAAAACCACAATACGTTTTTTCTACTTCGCTCATTCAAGCTCCAACTGTTTCAGCGCTTGTTCCGCTGCCGCCTGCTCAGCTTTACGGCGACTTGAGCCGGTACCTATTACCGGTTCATTCAAGCCACTCACCTGGCAGTGGATAGTAAATTCCTGGTCATGCGCTTCACCGCGAACCTGCACAACCAGATAAGAAGGTAATGGCAGATGACGGCCTTGCAAATATTCTTGCAAGCGCGTTTTTGGGTCTTTCTGCTTATCACCAGGGCTGATCTCATCTAAGCGACTGCGATACCAGTCGAGAATCAGCCGTTCAATCATATGAATATCGCTATCGAGGAATATACCGCCAATTAAGGCTTCGACGGTATCTGCCAAAATTGATTCACGGCGGAAACCACCACTTTTCAATTCACCCGGCCCAAGGCGCAAACATTCACCAAGGTCAAATTCACGGGCCATTTCGGCGAGTGTATTCCCTCTAACCAATGTGGCGCGCATCCGACTCATATCCCCTTCATCAACACGGGGAAAACGGTGATACAGCTCATTGGCGATAACAAAACTTAATATAGAGTCACCCAGGAACTCCAAACGCTCATTGTGTTTGCTATTGGCGCTACGATGAGTCAGTGCTTGCAGCAAGAGCTCCTGCTGTTGAAAAGTGTAGCCCAGCTTCCGCTGTAGCCTGTTTATTACGATGGGGTTCATGAGTTACCAATAGATCAAGAATGCGTCAAAAACTACAGCATACGGAACAGGTCTGATCCGCCAATATGCAGGACAAAGCTGTTTCGTTTGCAGTGGCTCCCATAAAGAAGCCAACTTTTATCGCTCGAAAGGTTATTCTACAACGAGTGGAAATATAATGCTGCGTTTAAATACCCTGCTTACTTGAAGTTGCAGCAGCGCTAGCGGCTTTCGTTACTCAGCCCATCCTTGGGCCTCGCCTTTACGAGGCCGCCGCAAACGGCGTTCAAATCTACTCCCAGCAGATTTGTCACCCGAATCACTGACTTTTGTCAGCTCATCGTGATTTACTCGTTTACTCGCTTGCTGCAACTCCAACGATTTTGGGTATAGCCGATATTAATGAATTCCACCAATTCGACTTAAACGAACACCCGTTGGCCATTCACCTTCTTGCTTTTCAAAACTCATCCAGATAGCCGTAGCTTTACCAACCAGATTACGTTCCGGCACAAAACCCCAGAAGCGGCTATCGGCGCTGTTATCCCGGTTGTCGCCCATCATAAAGTAATGGCCTTCCGGCACCACCCATACCCCTAACGGCTGGCCAGGTTGCTGATAATAAGAACCAATCGGATCCTGACGCCCAGGGACAGTCAGAATATGGTGTGCAACCGGCCCAAGCGTTTCAGTACGCTCGCGCAGACGCACGCCACCATCAGGCACCGCTTGGTTTGTCGGGATCTGGAAGAAGCCAGCAGAAGCCTCACCATTGCCGCTATAGCGGAATGTCTGCACAAAGTCGCTTGGCTCAGATGCACTGTAAGTAATCGGCAACGCGCTATCACAAGAAGTACCGGTATTACACGCAGGCTGAACCGTGACCTCTTTGCTGATTGGATTATAACTCACCCGGTCCCCCGGCAAGCCCACGACTCGCTTGATATAGTCCAAACGTGGATCTAGCGGATATTTAAATACCGTAATATCGCCACGTTTGGGATGCCCCGTAGGGATCAGCGTGGTTTGCGTGATGGGGTCTTTAATCCCATAAGCAAACTTCTCAACCAGAATGAAGTCACCGATCAAGAGCGTTGGCATCATCGAACCAGAAGGGATCTGGAAGGGTTCGTAAATAAACGAACGGACGATAAATACCAGAGCTAACACCGGGAAGACTGACGCACAAGTCTCTATCCAGCCAGGCTGCCTTGCTGCCTGTGCTAAAGTCTTATTATCTACAGCACAACCCGTTTGTGCCTTGATCGCCGCAGTTTGCGCATTAACAGCCGCAATTTTTGCCTGGCGAGCCGGTCCCCATTTAAACCGCTCAAAGCACCAGATAATCCCTGTCAGCAGTGTCGCTATCGCTAAAATCAAGGCAAACATGTTAGCCATCAAAACTCCTTATTTGCTGTCTTTTCCGACGTGCAGAATAGCCAGGAAAGCCTCTTGCGGTAATTCAACGTTACCGACCTGCTTCATACGTTTCTTACCGTCTTTCTGTTTCTGCAAAAGTTTCTTCTTACGGCTAACATCACCGCCATAACATTTCGCCAGTACGTTTTTACGTAACTGTTTCACAGTAGAACGAGCAATAATGTGGTTACCGATAGCAGCCTGAATAGCAATATCAAATTGCTGGCGTGGGATCAGTTCTTTCATTTTCTCAACCAGATCACGGCCACGGTATTGCGCATTATCACGATGGGTAATAAGCGCCAGCGCGTCAACACGTTCGTTGTTGATTAACACATCAACACGCACCATGTCAGAGGTTTGGAAACGTTTGAAATTGTAATCCAGCGAGGCGTAGCCACGGGATGTTGACTTCAGGCGATCGAAGAAATCGAGAACCACTTCAGCCATCGGGATTTCATACGTCAGTGCCACTTGGTTACCGTGGTAAACCATGTTGGTCTGCATACCGCGTTTTTCAATACACAAAGTGATGACGTTACCCAGGTATTCCTGTGGCAACAGCATATGACACTCAGCAATCGGCTCACGCAGCTCTTCGATGTTGTTCAACGCAGGCAGCTTGGATGGGCTATCAACGTAAACGGTTTCCTGACTGGTGGTGATTACTTCATATACGACCGTCGGTGCAGTGGTGATCAACTCCAGATCGTATTCACGCTCCAGACGCTCCTGAATGATCTCCATGTGCAGTAAGCCGAGGAAGCCACAGCGGAAACCAAAGCCCAATGCAGTAGAGCTTTCTGGTTCGTAGAACAAAGAGGCGTCATTAAGACTCAACTTGCCCAGCGCATCACGGAAAGCTTCATAATCGTCTGAACTAATAGGGAACAGACCTGCATAAACCTGTGGTTTTACTTTCTTAAAGCCAGGTAATGACTTCTCCGCCGGGTTACGGGTCAGAGTCAATGTATCGCCGACCGGTGCGCCTAAAATGTCTTTTATCGCACACACCAACCAGCCAACCTCACCGCAGTTCAGCACATCGCGATCTATACGTTTTGGTGTAAAAATACCGAGGCGTTCAGCATTATAACTCTGCCCGGTACTCATTACTTTGACCTTATCGCCTTTACGCAATGAGCCATTTTTAATACGAATTAACGATACAACACCCAGATAATTATCAAACCAGGAATCGATAATTAGCGCTTGCAATGGGCCATCAGGATCACCCTGTGGCGGTGGAATATCACGCACCAAACGCTCAAGGATATCAGGCACGCCTACGCCGGTTTTCGCTGAACAACGCACCGCATCGGTGGCATCAATGCCTACGATATCTTCAATCTCTTCAGCAACGCGCTCAGGATCGGCTGCAGGCAGGTCGATTTTATTCAAAACCGGCACCACTTCCAGATTCATTTCCATCGCGGTATAGCAGTTAGCCAGCGTCTGCGCTTCAACACCTTGCCCTGCATCCACAACCAGCAATGCCCCTTCGCAAGCCGCCAAAGAGCGGGAAACTTCATAGGAGAAGTCAACATGGCCAGGAGTATCGATAAAGTTGAGCTGATAGGTTTGACCATCTTTAGCATGGTAATCAAGGGTCACACTCTGTGCCTTGATGGTAATACCACGCTCACGCTCCAGATCCATAGAATCCAGCACTTGAGCGGCCATTTCACGCTCAGCTAATCCGCCACAAATCTGAATAATACGGTCCGACAGTGTCGATTTACCGTGGTCAATATGGGCAATAATAGAAAAGTTTCTTATGTGCTTCATTTATATGAATTTTTCTCTAGTCGTTGTCTTTAATTGATTATTGGTGGACACAGCGATGGACTCAAACCCAAAACTACCCACATAAATATGCACGCATCTTACACTGTAAGTCTGCCTCGTGAAAGGCATCACACTTAGCTTGTTAGCTGATTTGCCCTGTTAAAATGTATCAGCGCTTTACCTCACATAGTGATTGATAGCACACACGCTTAGCGCTACTCCTGGCTGATATCCCGGTAAAAACAGCTTAATACCTATAATTATATTATGGCTATAGCTTATAGCCCTTGCTGAAACCCAATATTTTACTGATAACAATCAGTGACATCGATACAATAACACCCTAACTTAGTAGGTGGATATATTTCTATTTTGCCAAACTGATTATTCATTCATTTTCGGAAAATGCTCATTTACCCGGTTGGGTAATAATCTAGAGTAGTAATGTGACTTTATAACACCAAGTGAAATATTCTCTTGGCGGACATATGGAGAATATTATGATTGACGAAGGAAAAATACTGAGCCGCCATGAGTTTAGAAAAAAAAACTCCCTAGCAACAATTGCCGCAATAATATTTATATTGGTATTTAGTTTTGTAATAATTACGCTATCAGTGACAACATCTGTTTTTTCAACCCCGTCGGTTCTTTCAATTTTATGTGTCACTATTGCAGCTATTTCGCTGAGTACCTTCCTGTATTTACGCTTATACAGTAACCCAATGTTTACCTACTTCCTTTATGAGAAAGGTGTCCGAGTCTTCAATCATCATAATGGAAATGTCTATTTTATTACGTTTAGTAAAATACAATACATTCATAAATACCATAGCGGAATAAACCCTAATGGTAAAATCAACACCATGGCATTTCGCACTTCAAAACTCCAACCATGGAATATTATAATCAATAATATAACCAATGCTTATCCTCTGATAAATACAATAATCCATCAGCAAGTCATGCATGTCGGGATAATCAGTTTGAATATGTTATCAAGAGGAAATACGATTGTATTTGATGTAATCAAAAAAAATGATAACTGGCTAAAATCACTCATATACAATGATCTTTTAAATGTCATCATGATAAAAAATGTTCCGATGGACACCACGCCACTGTCCCTTAGCGCACACTCATTAATTACAACGGAGGGTATTATCAGCATTGAAGATATTCTGCGTATCGAGACGTTACGTGAGAAACATCATGATAAAATCCGATTATTTGATGCCAAAGGTAACATGCTTTTCTCAGTAGATTACTCAGCGCTGGTCAGTGCCGACCTTTTTATTGCTTTAGTTGAGCACATGATACAAAACCGTATTCCAGCCTATCATGGGGAATAGGAAAGGGATAATTACTCTTACTGAATACGTATCGCTGTTGGTGGTAAACCGATCTGCAAAATAATCGGTTGATAATCACTCTGCCCTTCAATTCTGCTGGCTAATGTTCTGGCTAGCAAGAAACCAAGCCCCGCCCCCAAAATAGCACCAAGAGCAGTAAAAGCATCGGTGATAAATAAAGTTTGGAACAAACCACCACCCGCGATTAATCCGGCTAAAGGCGTTAAATAAACCAGAGAAGCAGAACGTAATAAGCTGCCTTCGCTAATGCCAACTTCAACCTTTTGGCCTGGCTCAAGCGGTTGCGAGATGGCTATTTGCAATTGGTGTTCCGATTCCGGCCCCAGCTCATTTAATAAATGACTACCGCATCCAGTACGCGCATTACAGCTCCCACAGCCAGACTGTGGTTCACAACGCAGCAGTGCTACACCATCTTGCCACGAGATAACCGTAGCCCATTCTTTCATCATTTAGCTGATTCCAAAACGATACTATCAGCAATACGTTTCGCGGTTGAAGGCGGCAGTTCACCCACTATGGTGATTTCAATATTATTACGCGCTTCAGTATGCACAGTTCTCCGCCCCTGACGCAAAGATTGCTCTGAAGGCGCATCTTTACCCGCTGGGTTTATATTTACTGAAAAACTGAATAAGCCATCAGAATATAACCGTGATTCGGTTGGTGCATCCATATTTGGTAATGTACGGCGGCTACGTGAAACTTCGCTAACACCGTCCGGTAACCAACGAGGAACCCAGGTAAAGTCGACCTTAGTTTTAGCCGGTAACGCCAGCAGTGGCGGTAACGAGAGTTTAACCATGTCTTGCAGAATATCCTTGATAGGTTCACCGATGGCAAAAGAAATCACACGAAACTGCTCGAGTGTTTCACCATCACGATCTAACAGATCTACCCGCATCGGGAGTTTGCTCGTTTCATCCATCCAAATAATATAGCTGTATCGCGTGCTATCACGAGCTACCACCCGAATAACCTGAGATGGTCGGTCTGCAATGCGGGCACGACCAAGTGCAATATAGTTATAGTATTTTGACAATTTTTCAAAATCGGGGAATACAATAGATGGCAATGCATCAACTATATGCTCACCAGACAATGTGAAAGCGTCGAAACCGGGTTCGAAATAACTTATTTCATTACCGCGCTGTAAAATCTCAGTACGCGGGCCATCCATACGCAGTAATTGCGCAAATGTTTTTTTATCTAGAATGGCATGCCGGTAGCGGAGGGAATCAATCCCTTGCTTGTTAACATTAATATAGGATAGCTCATAGTTGAGCGACTGGCTGGCACTGCTCATATCCTGCAACATTGCTATCGGCGTCGTTTCCGCCGAAGCAATTGTTGGCATGAGCAGGCTGCCCGCCATTAAACAGACGGAAAACCAAAGTTGCTTCATTACTGCTGCTGCATTCCTAAGGACTGAGTTCCAGGGACCTGAATAGCGGCTTGCGTTGATGTTGAAGGCTGCTGCAACACATCCGTTTGTGGCAAGCGACGTTGCAACTCAAAATCTTGCAATTGAGTCATCATATTGACGCGCCGACGTTGCTCCTGAACCTGATGTTGTTGAGACGTTCCGAAAGAACCATCAGCAGGCACACCAAAACTTACTGGTGAGGCTTTGCCCATCATCGGTAAGGTATTAAATGCAGGTGATTCTGATTGCAAATTACCGGTTTCAGGTTGGTTATATTGTTGGACACCAACAATTACCGCTAAAGAAACACACGCGGCGACACCAACCTGAGTAATCTGACTTGCCCATGGGCGGATTTTTTGCCAGAAAGGCATTTTCTGCCAGACATGAGGTTGTGGCTGAGATTCGGGCACAGCAATAGGTACAAAGCGAGCTGGCTCGTTTTTGAGTGCCTCTGCGACGCGGCTGGCGATATCCAGATGCAAGACTTCACCAACATCCCCCCGCAGGGTATCACGGATTAAATGATAGCTCTGCCAGCTTTGCTGCAATGCTTTATCTCTTGATAAAGAACCAAGCAGCTCACTATCGAGAGTTTCTCCGTCCATCAGAGCGGAAAGCTTTTCATTCTGCATGCCAAATACCCTTTATGTGTCCGCTTATCGCTGAATTAGCGGCTGAACTTTGTTATCGATAGCCTCTCTGGCGCGGAAGATACGGGAACGAACAGTACCGACCGGACAGTCCATAATCACAGCTATCTCTTCATAGCTTAGACCATCTAACTCCCTGAGTGTAATCGCCATCCGCAGATCCTCAGGAAGTGACTCTATGGTTTTAAAAACTATCTGCCTCAATTCTTCAGACAACATTAAGTTCTCAGGGTTCGATATTTCTTTCAATGCACCTGCATTTTCGTAATTTTCAGCATCATTTGCATCTACATCACTGGATGGCGGACGCCGCCCCTGAGCAACTAAGTAATTTTTTGCTGTATTCACAGCAATACGGTAAAGCCATGTATAGAAAGCACTATCGCCACGGAAAGACTCCAGCGCACGATAAGCTTTAATAAAAGATTCCTGAACTACATCAGGGACATCGCCCTGAGGCACATAGCGGGATACGAGGCTCGCAACCTTATGCTGGTATCGAATTACCAGTAAATTGAACGATTGCTGATCACCTTTCTGGACCCGTTCAACCAGCATTTGATCCGTTAACTGCTCGCTCATCCGAGGTGAACTCTCCCGAAATCTATCCCCACGCTAAAAGTAGTACTGCCAGCCATATCTTTATTTTCCTGAGCAAGCACACGCTTGGAGTTTATAAAAATTGCAAAGTTCCATGTTGCCAGATTATTTGTCTGAATATTCTTTAGACATCTTATAGCCATAGCTTTTGCTCTGGCAGATAGGCTAACATGAATTTCACTCTTCTTCTGCACACATCATACGATATGCAATCATCATCTGAACACGTTAGCGATGTATTGATCATCGGGAGTGGCGCCGCCGGTTTGTCATTGGCTTTACGCCTGGCGCCACATTGTAAAGTAACTGTTCTGAGCAAAGGGCCACTTAATGAAGGGGCCACGTTTTATGCTCAGGGGGGCATTGCTGCCGTTTTTGATGAAACTGACAGCATTAGTTCACATGTCGATGACACCCTGATTGCTGGGGCCGGGCTTTGTGACAAAGACGCCGTAGAGTTTATTGCCAGTAACGCCCGTTCTTGCGTGCAATGGCTTATTGATCAAGGCGTTCTGTTCGATACCGAAACCAATGCCAGCGGCGTAGAACGTTATCACCTTACCCGTGAAGGCGGCCATAGCCATCGCCGTATACTGCATACTGCTGATGCTACAGGTAAAGAAGTAGAAACCACACTGGTAGGTAAAGCAAGGACCCACCCTAATATTTTAGTGAAAGAACGCTGCAATGCTGTCGATCTTATCACGTCCAACAAAATTGGTCTGACAGGCACTAAACGTGTGGTCGGCGCTTATATCTGGAACCGTGAGCTTGAGAAAGTTGAAACTTTTCGGGCTAAAGCCGTCGTTTTAGCTACCGGTGGTGCCGCCAAAGTTTACCAATATACCACCAACCCAGATATCTCCTCTGGCGATGGTATCGCCATGGCATGGCGTGCCGGATGCCGTGTTGCTAACTTAGAATTTAACCAATTTCATCCTACCTGCCTATTCCACCCGCAAGCGCGTAATTTTTTGCTGACCGAAGCATTACGTGGTGAAGGTGCTTACCTTAAGCGCCCTGATGGCAGCCGCTTTATGCTTGATTTCGACCCGCGTGGTGAACTGGCCCCGCGTGATATTGTCGCCCGCGCGATAGACCATGAAATGAAGCGCCTCGGTGCTGATTGCATGTATCTGGATATTAGCCATAAACCGACTGATTTCGTGATGCAGCACTTCCCAATGATCTATGAAAAGCTGTTGTCGCTGGGTATCGATCTGACTAAAGAAGCCATCCCTATCGTACCTGCCGCCCACTATACCTGTGGCGGTGTAATGGTAGACCAACATGGGCGTACTGACCTCGATGGTTTATATGCGATTGGCGAAGTCAGCTATACCGGCTTGCATGGCGCTAACCGTATGGCTTCTAACTCTCTACTTGAGTGTCTGGTGTATGGCTGGTCTGCTGCTGAGGATATTCTTATGCGCTTACCACATGCCAAATTGGCGAAACATTTGCCTGATTGGGATGAAAGCCGTGTTGATAACTCTGATGAGCGTGTCGTCATTCAGCATAACTGGCATGAACTGCGTTTATTCATGTGGGATTACGTCGGTATTGTACGCACCACTAAACGCTTAGAACGCGCTTTACGTCGGATTAATACATTACAGCAGGAGATTGATGAGTATTATGCCAATTTCCGTATCTCCAATAATTTGCTGGAATTACGTAATCTGGTGCAAGTAGCCGAGTTAATCGTGCGCTGTGCCATGGCGCGTAAAGAGAGCCGTGGTTTGCATTATACGCTTGATTATCCTGATCAAATAGAGAACCCACAACCTACCATTCTCCACCCATAGTAGCGTTTCAGGGCGCGGTTCAATATCGCGCCCTGCTTATCTTGATTTATCACTACAACTAATAGTTGAGATAAAACTCGCTGATCAACTGACAAAACTCAGCGGAATAGACCCCCTCAGATTGGCGCAAAGCCAAATGCTGATATTCTGTCTCTCCCGGCTGGCGCGATAACGTCAATAGCATTCGATTTAACGGCTTACCAGGGCGATCCCTGATGTCTACCTGGCAGCGCACATACCAATTTTGTTGAACAGCCCGGCGGGAAAGCTCAATTCCCAAGTCGTGAGGTAAAACCACACAAAACACACCGTTCTCTGTGATAAGCTTCTCTGCACAGTTTAATAAAGCATCATGCGTTAAGGAGCCGGTGTAACGCGCAGTATCACGGGCTTCATCCCGGCAAGCGACCGCCGGAGCGAAATAAGGTGGATTACTGACGATCAGATCGTATTGATGAGAGTGGTTTTCAGCAAACTGGTGCACATCCTGCTCATAGATACAAACCCGCTCAGCCCAGGGAGATAATGCTGCATTGCTGCTTGCCTGCCGCGCGGCTTCTGGCTCCAGTTCAACGCCATCAATCAATACCTCAGATGTTGAACGCTGAGCAATCATTAGAGCAATAAGCCCACTGCCACAACCGATATCCAACACTTTACGGGCTTTTTCTACCGGCACCCAAGCCCCAAGTAGAACACCGTCAGTACCGACTTTCATCGCACAACAGTCATGTGCCACAAAGAATTGTTTAAAAGTGAAACCACCACCACGCAACGCCGGTTTTTTTTTCAATTGATCGCCCACATTAGTCACCAGAATCCATAACCGGCGTAGCATAGGACAATATGATTGAAGGGAAAAGACATCATTACCGCTTAAACAGGTGAAGAATTCGGCTAACCCGTCTATAATCGGCGCCCCAAGTAGAGGAAGACCATGACTGTAACCAATTTTTCCGAACTCGATCTCGATGAACGCCTGATTGACGCATTGCGCGACAAAGGCTATGAGCGCCCTACAGCCATTCAAGCTGCGGCTATTCCGCCAGCTATGGATGGGCGCGATGTATTGGGTTCGGCTCCAACAGGTACTGGCAAAACTGCCGCCTTTTTGCTGCCCGCCTTGCAGCATTTGCTCGATTTCCCACGCAAAAAATCTGGCCCACCACGAATACTGATCCTGACGCCAACCCGTGAATTAGCTATGCAAGTTGCGGATCAAGCCCGTGAATTGGCCAAGCATACACAGTTGGATATCGCCACGATCACCGGCGGTGTGGCTTATATGAACCACGCGGAAGTGTTTAGTGAAAATCAGGATATCGTTGTTGCTACCACTGGCCGCTTGTTGCAATACATCAAAGAAGAGAACTTTGACTGCCGGGCAGTAGAAACCCTGATTCTGGATGAAGCCGACCGGATGCTGGATATGGGCTTTGCGCAGGACATTGAAACCATTGCCGCAGAAACCCGCTGGCGTAAACAAACCTTACTGTTCTCCGCCACCCTTGAAGGTGAAGCTATCCGTGAGTTTGCGGAACGCATCCTGAATGAGCCGGTAGAGTTGGAAGCCGATCCATCTCGCCGCGAACGTAAAAAAATTCAGCAATGGTACTATCGTGCAGACAATATAGAACACAAAACCGCGCTGCTAGTGCATCTGCTCAAGCAACCGGAAGTGCAGAAATCCATTATTTTCGTGCGCACCCGTGAAAAGGTACACCAACTGGTCAGTTGGTTACGTGAGGCCGGAATTAACGCCTGGTTCCTTGAAGGTGAAATGGTTCAAGCTAAGCGTACCGAAGCAGTTATTCGTTTAGGCGATGGCCGAGTTAACGTTCTGGTTGCCACTGATGTAGCTTCACGCGGCCTGGATATCGACGATATCAGCCACGTCTTCAACTTTGATCTGCCGCTGACGTCTGACGTCTACCTGCATCGAATTGGCCGTACTGGCCGTGCCGGGCGCAAAGGTGTTGCTATCTCATTAGTTGAAGCACATGACCATTTATTGCTGGGTAAAATTGGCCGTTATCTTAACGAGCCGCTGAAGCCACGGGTTATTGATGAATTGCGCCCGACCAGCAAGGCACCAAGCGAAAAAACCACCGGCAAGCCCTCTAAAAAGGTTTTAGCAAAGCGTAAAGAGCTAAAAGAAGCCAGCAAAGAGAAGGTCAAGGTTAAGGTCCGTCACCGCGATGCCAAAAATGTAGGTAAGCGGCGTAAGCCAAAGGAAAAACCTGATACCAAGAGTGCCGATTGATTTAGCATCCTTGCGAAAAAGCCGCTTATAACAGCGGCTTTTTTATTATCAGCACTATTGCGACAACCGCAGTGTGTTTCGCACCCAAGTCGCGTATTAGCCTATCCGGCGAATATTCTGCTACTGCTGATAGACCTCAGCGAGTTTCTTCCCGCGCAGCCAGGTATTCAATTGCTGGTGCTTTTGCTGCATTTCAGCACTTTGAATATTCAAAGGCGTCATCGCAAAATATTGTTGAAAAGTTGCCCCCTGCTTGTTGCGTAATTCAGGGTCAGCTCCGGCTTTTAATAACCGTAATGCCAGGTCTGGCGCATTGGTTTTACCCGCTAAATGCAGGGGGGTATCCCCCATCCGATCAGCTATATTCGGATCAACCCCGGCAACCAACAGCAGGATCACCTGAACCCCGCGCCCCGCCATAACAGCAGCGGCCAAAGGCGTCGCCAGTGTCACACTATTGCGCACATCAGGTTTCATGCTGCCTTCAAGTAAAATTTGCATGTAATGCGCATCTTGCACGCTGGCCGCCGTATGCCAGGCGGTATCACCCTGCATCCCCGACTGAAAAGGATCAGCATGTGCTTGCAGCAACGCAGCTAAACTTTCTGGCTGTTGGTTGAGAATAGCCCACTGCATCAGTGTTACTGACCGATCACCTTGCTGCTGTAACAACTTTTCATTTGCTAACTGATGGATCTGTTTCACATCTCCGCGAACAATCGCATCAGCGATCGGCATTATCGCCGGATCAGTAAAAGCTGTATTAATATCTGTCATCGCCTGCCCCTCAAAACTGATTAATGGCATCAAAACACCGTAGATGGCATAACGCAAATGGCGCTTAACCCTCATTGCCAGTGTCGATTCAGGCATACTGCCGCTCCCAAGGTTGTTGTTCACTCATTGAGCTGATCACTTTATCAATGCTATGTGCCGATAAGCCGCGTTCAAGGTGCTTATGTGGCAGCCAGTCATCCACTCCGGTGAGTTTGTCGCTATTTGCCAGCGTGATTTTATGGCCAATCGCATCAGGAATTAGCGAGGTCGATTCCTGAGCATCTGTCAGCAAATCATATTGTTCGCTATAGCACCTTACACCGCCGTTTCCTGCGAAAATGCGTGCTTGAGTCGGGTCCATGCCAAGGCGATTTATTGTGTAGTCTGAAACACCAGCGGCATTAAATGTCACCGCAAATGTTCCACTCGCTAATGCTGCGGTCGCCGCCAAACCGCCTCCCAATGAGTGCCCAGTGATCACCAGCGCATCACCAAATGCCATTTTTGCTGTTTTACATAAAGCAACTGCTTGATTATACTGAACATCATCATAGCCAGTGGCTTGCCGGATGTTACTTAACCAATCACTGAAATCATTGGTACCCGCGAAGGATAAAACATACTGCTGACTATCACGGTAAACTCCAGCCTGAAAGCCTGAAGCACTATCAAATAAACTTGCCGGATCTATTCCCGCAGTGAGTAACTCACCATCACTCAAACGTGTAAACCCGCCGATGCTCCCGACAGCAGGAGCGTAAACATCTTTAGCAAGTAATGCTAATGAATAGTCCCCTTGCTGTGATCCTTGTCCACTAGATATCGCAACACGCTCACTCCCTATGGTGGATCCATCACTTCGTGGCAAGCTAACGTTAGCCTGCATACTGTAACAAAGCTCATTACCGGCCAACGTTGCTGCTGTAAAATGAGTTGTTTGCGCCACTGAAGGCTTGTCTGCGGTGGTAGCATCCCTCCCGACCAGTTCCGATGGATTCACTTGACTCATTAAACCTGCTAATGCAGTAGGCCCAATTAAACTGACAGATCCACTCATGCCACTCCTTGTCGAAAGATAATCCAGATAGTTACTTCGGCGTTATGAGTTTATCTATCGACACATCGGATGAGTTCTTAAATGGAAATGGTAAGATTTATTTATAAATACAGAGAAGTGTGATCGTTATCAAATTTATCGACCAATAAATAGCAGATATGAAAAAGGGAGCCGAAGCTCCCTTAAGATTTTTGAATGAATTAAACGTTATGGCAAAAATTACAGACTTTCAGTGAAAGTACGGGTAATCACATCACGTTGTTGTTCTGGTGTCAGTGAGTTAAAACGCACTGCATAGCCAGAAACACGAATCGTCAACTGAGGATATTTTTCTGGATTTTTCACTGCATCTTCCAGTGTTTCGCGGCGCAGAACGTTAACGTTCAAATGCTGACCACCTTCAACACGCACTGTAGGCTGCACTTCCAGTGGAACTTCGCGATATTCGATCTGGCCTAACTCACTGGCAGGAACTATCTGATCTTCGGCATAACCGGCTTTAGCGCAAACGCAGCGCAGTTCAGATTTTTCATCATCCAACAGCCAAAAAGAGTTCAGCAAGGCTTCATTGTTAGCTTTAGTAATTTGAATACCAGTAATCATTTGGTGCCTCCATAATGCGGATATAAATTCCAAGGGGGAGAAACTATCTTGGTTATTTGGTAAAACCATTGTTGTCTTATTGTTCTGTATACCAGCCAGACAGCCGCAATTCTTTGACTTAAATCAATCTTTCAGCCACACCAGCAACAGCTCAATCAGCAAATTTATGTTTTATATCAATTTTATCAAAAGCACTGACAGCAATTATTTTTGTAAATTTTCAACATTTTTTGCATAAAGAGGTCAAAAAAGCATCATCACGTCACAGAGTCAGGTTTAACGGTTTCACTCACCGGTTTGAACCGGTAAGCTAACGCACATCAATACTTTACAGAAACCAAGGAGAGTGTTTATGTCTGCCTCCCTTACCTGGCACGATGTGATCGGCCTGGAAAAAGAACAGCCTTACTTCAAAGATACACTGGCCTATGTGGCAGCAGCGCGCAGTGCAGGCAAGACTATCTATCCTGCACAAAAAGATGTCTTTAACGCCTTCCGCCTGACCGAACTGGATCAGGTTAAAGTGGTTATTTTGGGGCAAGACCCCTACCACGGCCCCAATCAGGCACATGGATTATCATTTTCTGTGTTACCTGGCGTGCCGGCTCCCCCCTCTTTGGTGAACATGTACAAAGAGTTGGCTACTGATATCCCCGGTTTTGAGCGCCCTAACCATGGTTTCTTGCAAAGCTGGGCTGAACAAGGGGTATTACTGCTTAACACGGTGCTAACCGTTGAAGCAGGTAATGCACACTCACATGCTAACCTTGGTTGGGAAACCTTCACTGATAAAGTCATTGCAGCACTGAATGAACATCGTGATGGAGTGATTTTTCTGTTGTGGGGGGCACATGCTCAGAAGAAGGGCCGAATCATTGATACCCAACGCCACTTTATTTTAAAAGCACCACACCCATCACCGCTGTCTGCCCATCGTGGTTTTCTTGGTTGCAAGCACTTTTCACAGGCAAATCAGTTACTAAAACAACAGGGTCAACAGCCTATTGATTGGCAACCAAAACTACCAACAGCAGAATAAACTACCAAGGTAGTTAAATAAAAAAAGGCACCCGAAGGTGCCTTTTTCACGTCAAAACACCTTAAGCTTTCGCTTTAGATACCGCAACCATCGCTGGGCGTAGCAGACGACCATTCAGCGTGTAACCTTTTTGCATCACCATCATCACATGATTTGGTTCATGATCAGCAGATTCAAGCATCGTCATTGCCTGATGAACATCAGGATTAAACGGCACATGGGTATCAGCAACAACTTCAATGCCGAATTTACCTACTGCATCAAGCAGTGATTTCAGCGTCAACTCGACGCCTTCAATCATCGAAGTCAGTTCGGCATTGGTTTTATCAGCAGTATCCAGTGCACGTTCCAGATTATCGATCACTGGCAATAATTCAGATGAAAATCTTTCCAGTGCAAACTTATGCGCTTTTTCAACATCCAATTCAGTACGACGACGGATATTCTCAACTTCAGCCTTAGCGCGTAGCAAGCTTTCGCGCTCACGCTGTACGGCTGCAGCCAACTGCGCTTCAAGCTCGGCAACACGCGGATCTACACCTTCACCCGTCTCTTGTGTCGCTTCCACTTGCTGCTCTGCTGCATTTTCCATTTCTTCCGAGACTTGCTCGTTTGGTGTTTTCTGTTCTTTACTACTCATGGATATCTCCGCGTTTTAGCATTAATCTCGCTACTTGGCTTATTATGGGGATCAAAACCGGGGATTCAAGGGAACCGGTCATAATGTGGGGTAAAAGACGCCCCCAGTAAGGAAAATCACGGCAATGAATAATAAAAGATTCAATTGTATTGGTATTGTCGGTCACCCACGGCACCCGGCTGCACTTGCCACCCATGAGATGCTCTACCACTGGTTGAACGCCAGAGGTTATGCCGTGATGGTTGAACAGCAGATCGCCAAAGATCTTAATTTAACCGATGCCGTTACCGGCAGCCTGGCTGATATTGGCCAAAAAGCTGATTTAGCCGTGGTGGTCGGAGGCGATGGCAACATGCTCGGTGCCGCACGAGTACTCGCTCGCTATGATATCAAAGTCATCGGTGTCAACCGAGGCAATCTGGGCTTTCTAACTGATTTAGACCCAGATAACGCCCAACAACAACTTTCAGATGTATTGGAAGGTGAATACCTAAGCGAACAACGCTTCTTACTGGAAGCACAAGTGACCCGCACCAATCAACAAAGCCGCATCAGCACAGCAATCAATGAAGTGGTTTTGCATCCGGGTAAGGTGGCACATATGATTGAATTCGAAGTGTATATCGATAACCGCTTCGCGTTCTCTCAGCGTTCAGACGGCCTGAT
The DNA here is from genome assembly GCF_002073315.2 of Yersinia sp. FDAARGOS_228. NCBI lineage: Bacteria > Pseudomonadati > Pseudomonadota > Gammaproteobacteria > Enterobacterales > Yersiniaceae > Yersinia > Yersinia sp. FDAARGOS_228. Next base: position 1,946,152 of record NZ_CP020409.2, on the reverse strand, counting down.
CATTGCCACCCCCACCGGCTCGACGGCTTATTCGCTCTCGGCAGGTGGCCCAATCCTCACCCCCACACTGGACGCCATCGTATTGGTCCCGATGTTCCCCCACACTCTAACCGCCAGACCCTTGGTTATTAATAGTAGCAGCACCATCCGATTGAAGTTTTCGCAAATCACCAGCGACCTGGAAATAAGCTGTGATAGCCAGATAGCGCTACCGATTCAAGAAGGTGAAGAAGTATTAATTCGCCGTAGTGATTTCCACCTCAATCTTATTCATCCAAAGGACTACAGTTATTTCAATACGTTAAGCACAAAATTGGGTTGGTCGAAAAAATTATTCTAAAAAACACCGCAAGGACTTTACTGTATATAAAACCAGTTTATACTGTATTCAAATACAGCCATGTGTTTATGTACAGGAGATTTACCATGCTGGCCCAATTAACCATCAGTAATTTTGCAATTGTGCGTGAGTTAGAAATTGATTTTCAACCCGGAATGACAGCAATTACTGGCGAAACAGGGGCAGGTAAATCTATCGCCATAGATGCATTGGGGCTATGCCTTGGTAGCCGCTCAGATGGCAGTATGGTGCGTTTAGGTGCAACGCGTGCCGATATTTGTGCTCGCTTTTCACTGGCAGACACCCCATCGGCCCGCCAATGGTTGGAACATAACCATCTTGATGACAGCAATGAGTGCCTACTGCGGCGGGCTATTGGAACCGATGGCCGCTCAAGAGGCTTTATTAATGGTACAGCAGTCCCGCTGTCACAACTGCGGGAGTTAGGCCAGCATCTCATCCAGATTCACGGCCAACATGCCCATCAGTTGCTATTAAGACCAGATCATCAAAAACAGTTATTAGATGCCTACGCAGACCAACCTGCTCTGCTAAGCGAAATGAAAGCAGCCTATCAAATCTGGCACCAAAGCTGCCGGGCGCTGGCACTTCATCAACAGCAATCGCTGGAACGTAACGCTCGAAAGGAATTATTGCAATATCAGTTGAAAGAGCTAAATTCATTTGCCCCACAAGCGGGGGAATATGAACAAATTGATATCGAATATAAACGCCTGGCCAACAGTGGGCAATTGCTGTCACTCAGCCAACAAACCTTACAATTACTGTCAGATGATGAACAAAATAATATTCTCAGCCAACTCTACTCCGCCAAACATCAGTTAACTGAACTGGCTAGTATGGATGAGCAATTTAATAACCTTTTGAATATGCTAGAAGAGGCTTCTATTCAAATTAGTGAAGCCAGTGATGAATTGCGCCACTATGCAGAACAATTTGATATGGACCCTAACCGCTTGTATGAACTGGAGCAACGGTTATCTCGTCAATTAAATCTGGCCCGTAAACACCATGTAACGCCGGAAGAATTACCGTTGTTTTATCAGCAGTTGCTGGATGAGCAAGAACAGCTATCACGCCAAGAAAACGATCATGAGCAACTCAGCCATGCAGTAAATACTCACTATCAACATGCTTTAGAGATAGCTAAGCGGTTGCACCACGAGCGCCAGCATTATGCTGATGAATTGGCCGCGCTAATTACCGAAAGTATGCATGAATTATCAATGCCACATGGTCGATTCACGATTGATACCCATTTTGAGCCAGAGCACCTCAGTGCTGAAGGGGCGACCCGCATTGAGTTCTGCGTCACTACCAACCCTGGTCAACCGCTGCAAGCGCTGGCTAAAGTGGCCTCCGGTGGTGAACTGTCTCGCATCGCATTGGCGATTCAGGTGATTACAGCGCGTAAAATGGACACTCCGGCGCTTATCTTCGATGAAGTAGATGTTGGTATCAGTGGGCCAACGGCAGCCATAGTAGGCCGCCTGTTGCGTCAGCTTGGTGAATCGACTCAAGTTATGTGTGTCACTCACCTTCCGCAGGTTGCGGGTTGTGGTCATCAACATTTCTTTGTGAGCAAACAAACCGATGGCACAGAAACCGAAACCCATATGCATCGGTTAGATAAAAAAGCCCGCTTGCAAGAGTTGGCGCGCCTTCTGGGTGGCAGTGAAGTGACGAAAAACACCTTGGCAAATGCAAAAGAATTGCTCGCAGCGTAGAAAAGATTAACTTTTTTCCTTTCCAGAGGTCATACAGGTGCCCTGTAAAGGTTTCCAACTGCTGCAAGGTCTATTATCATCGTCATCCTACGCCCTAAAGGAATGTGATTACTATGCGCTGTAAAATGCTGACTGCCGCCGCTGTGATGCTTGCAATGCTTACTGCGGGTTGTTCAACGCTGGAGAAGGTGGTCTACCGGCCTGATATTAATCAGGGTAACTATTTATCACCTAATGACGCGTCCAAAATTCATAAAGGTATGACCCAGCAACAAGTGGCATATACCTTAGGTACACCAATGCTACAGGACCCGTTTGGCACTAAAACCTGGTTCTATGTGTTCCGCCAACAACCTGGCCACGAGAAAGTAACACAACAGACGTTGACGTTGACCTTTGATAGCAGCGGTGTGCTGACTGATATCAAAAACGAACCAACATTAGCAGGAAATTAATTTATCCGAAGATTGCAGAGCAGATGAAGGGAACGAATACTGATTATGGTTTTAGGCAACAAGCCGCCTAATACTTATGCAACCATAGGATAGCGTGCGCTTTTTCTTCGATAGCAGTTCAGGGCTACAATAAAAATAAGGCACAGACAGTGCCTTATTTTTTTGCCTGTTCGGCGCGTTGCCGGCGTAACTCTTTAGGGTCTGCACTCAGAGGGCGATAAATCTCAACACGATCGCCCGTGTTAAGCTTATCGCCCAGTTTTACCGGGCGGCTGTAAACACCCACTTTATTTTTTGTCAGATCAATATCTGGCCGTAACTCAAGTAAACCCGACGCTTTAATAGCATCCTCAACAGTACTGCCCGCCTCAAGTGAAACAGTGCGCAAATATTGGCGTTCAGGCAAGGCATAAACCACCTCAACGCGAATCTCAGACACTGTATACCTCTTTAGCGCGTTGAGTGAATGCCTGCACCATATTCCCAGCTAATTCTTTGAATATTTTACCAAACGCCAATTCAATCAGCTTATTGGTAAATTCAAAATCAAGGTGGAGCTCAACTTTACAAGCATCTGCACTTAATGGGGTAAAATGCCATCCACCCATTAATTTCCGAAACGGCCCATCAACCAGTTGCATATTAATGCTCTGGTTATCCGTCAATGTATTGCGTGTAGTAAATGTTTTACTGATACCTGCCTTGGCGACATCAACTGCGGCCGTCATTTCATTTTCAGTAACATCAAGCACCCGGCTACCGGTGCAACCGGGCAGAAACTCTGGATAAGAGCGAACATCATTAACCAGTTGATACATCTGTTCTACGCTAAACGGAACCAACGCAGAGCGGCTAATCTGTGGCATAACATTTCCTGTGAGACATAAAACGCGCTGATAATAGCATTTATCCACCGCCAGACAAAAAATCTGCTAGGCATTGCGTGCAACAAATGAGACAAAATGCACAGGCATCCTACGGGAAAGGATTTCATTCCCCTCGGCATACAGTATAATGATCAACACTATGACAAAGAAAAAAGCATACAAACCCGGTTCCGCAACCATTGCGCAAAATAAACGTGCCCGCCATGAATACTTCATTGAAGAAGAGTTCGAAGCGGGTCTTGCACTGCAAGGTTGGGAAGTAAAATCTCTGCGTGCTGGCAAAGCCAACATTAGTGATAGCTACGTAACCTTTAGAAATGGCGAGGCCTTCTTGTTTGGCGCCACCATTACGCCGTTGAACGTTGCGTCGACTCATGTTGTCTGCGAGCCAATGCGTACCCGTAAACTGCTACTAAACAAACGTGAGCTGGATTCTCTGCTCGGTAAAGTTAATCGCGACGGTTTTACCGTAGTTGCCCTTTCCGTATATTGGAAAAATGCTTGGGTTAAAGTTAAAATCGGTGTCGCAAAAGGTAAAAAAGATCACGATAAACGCGATGACATCAAAGATCGTGAATGGCAGCTCGATAAAGCCAGAATAATGAAACACGCTAACCGTTAAGTCTCTGGCTTATCAGCGTATAGTTCTGGTATACTACAGAAGTTCTTTGGGGCTGATTCTGGATTCGACGGGATTCGCGAAACCCAAGGTGCATGCCGAGGTGCGGAGGCCTCGTAAAAAACCGCAAAAAAAATAATTGCAAACGACTCGCAATACGAATCTGCTGCTTTAGCAGCTTAATCAGCCTAAGAAACTGAAGATTCCCTCTCTCCCTAGCCTCCGCTCTTAGGACGGGGATCAAGAGAGGTCAAACCTAAAAGAGATCGCGTGGACACCTTGCCTGTGGTGAAAGCGTTAAACCCAATCAGGATAGTTTGTTAGTGGCGTGTCCGTCCGCAGCTAACCGGCGAATGTAATGACTGGACTAAGCATGTAGTGCCGACGGCGTAGTAATTTCGGACGGGGGTTCAAATCCCCCCAGCTCCACCACATTTGATAGGACAGTGACCGGACAGTATCATATAAACCAGTGACTTATGATAAATGACCGGACGAAGCACTGACCTAGTTTGGACCAAAAAGGATACGTAAAAGATACGCGGCTCCTTTGAAGATTAAAAAGCCTCTGCTAACCCAGAGGTTTTTTTTCGCCTTTGGTTATCATATTTCGTTTCATCTGCCACGCTTTTTGTATGCCCTGTCCGGCAGTATCGCGAACATGACTGACACTGATCCGTCCCCCTATACCAATCTAACTCTAAACTTTTTATTTCCCAATTCATTATTGACAGGTAATTATAAACACCTAAAATGCTTTCTTCTCAGGTAGTAGAGCGCTTTAGCATCCCTGATTTTATTCACAACTAGAAATAATAACTATGCTGGATAATTAGCATGATAAAATCAGTCCATCAGTTGAGAGGGATTGCATCTCTTTTTGTAGTTTTCGTTCACTTAAAATTTTTACTCAACGATACATATGCACAAAAAAACCTAGGAGATATGCTATTTTCTAGTGGATACTTTGGTGTAGACCTGTTCTTCATGATTAGTGGTTTTGTTATTGTTTACTCAACTAAAAATGATGACAGCATATTATCTTTTTCAGTTAAAAGATTATTTAAAATATATCCCGTATATTTATTCTGCATGGCCTTATTTGTTGTAATAAACTACCCTAACGTAATTGAAATTGCTGTAATCAAGTCTCTTTTATTCTTACAGTTAGATTATAATTCTGCCGCACCTTTTTATGCATATAGTTTTATCATTACCGCTTGGACATTAACTTACGAGCTTATTTTTTACGTATTTTTCTTGATTGCGTTAAAAATATCACATCGTTATAGAATACTAATATCGTCAGTTATGATGTTATCTGTATTTTCCTATTTAAATATAAAATACAATGGGTATTTGACATTAGACCCAACCACCACTCTAAATTTCACAGCAAGTAATAGCATCCAAGGATTAATAAAAAACTTGGCAAACCCGATATTAATTGAGTTTATTTTAGGAATGATTGCATGTGAAATATACATGAGAATTCGTACCGACAATGAAATATTAAAATCTGCAAGTGACTTTATATTTTACTCATCATTGGGTGTTTTTTTGTTCTATACTTTTGGCGGTGGTGCATCGGGACATGGAGTTACAAACGTGGGTTTAGGTTGTTTTTTGCTCTTAGTGGCTTCTGTCATCCGAGAAAAAATAAAAGGAGTAAGAGACAATAAATACCTAAATTTTCTAGGCGATATATCCTATCCACTATACCTCATACATCCTATAATAATGGCATTTATACCATTACACAGTAACTTCTTTCAGCTATATACACAGACTTCAGGGTTTGGTAAGTTTATATACTTACTATTTTCATCAATTTTCGTATCTTATTTGATTCATATAGCAATAGAAAATAACACTTCTAAAGTAGCTAGAGCAATTATAAATAAACTCAAAACCAAAGATTAAAATTAAAAAATATAACGTGTGGATGCACACCCCACGTTATATTTTTAGTCAAATGACGAATTTCCAATCATTGATTCTATTTATAGATGTTATGGTTTTGGTATCGAGTTTATAGCAAAGGCAGGGGTAGCGTCATAGAATGCTACCCAACGGCCATCTGACGGTTCAACTTCACCCAAAAAATTAAAATTAGATGATGATTGTGGTGAGGCAAACCATGTGATTATTGTCGTCTCTGTTTCATCAGAGAATTGCACATATAAGACCATATCAACACCCCATTAAAATAAATAACTTGAAATCAAAATAGAACCAGCTTTATTGCTTGTCATATCACTTTCAAAACGATAATAGAGTGTTTGAGGTGTTATGATATCAATTGAAAAGTTACTCGCCGCATCAATACCATTCCCAGCATTAGCCCCCAATCTTACTTCCTGCCAACCAGTACCAAAGCTATCACTGCCAAGAGATATTGATGAAAATGACGCTGCTGCACTGCTACCACCTCCAACTTTGCAATTACCGTGAGCTGTTATCGCATTGAGTGGGGTGGCCAATGCAATAGATACAGCCGTAAGCGCTGCCATGGATGTACTAGCTGACACAACTTGAACAAGTGGGAATGATACTTTTCTGCCTATCAGGTAACTAACTTTAAACTGGCTTGAGGCGATAGGGGAAATACTGACTAAAGCTGATGCAGTGTATCCGGCAGGCATGCTGATGCCTGTGTTGTTGGGTTGTAAATCGCATACAGGGCCACAAAACCGCTTACTGGAGCTGTTCCGATATCCATCCCGCCAACGCCGACAGTTGCCAGGTTAATTGCCTTATTGAAGCTGCTAAGTTTGTACTGAAGCCCGCCCAAAGCAGTTTGCACAATCAGTTCATCTGCGGTGAATGTTACTGTTGCTGATGCAGCAGTAACGCTCATTTTCGCATTACGCGATGTTCCTATAACACCAGTTAGTTGTGGCAAGTGGGCGACATCACTTAAACCTAAATTTGTCAGAGCCGCCGATACTGCAGTAACTCCAGCTGCTTTAATTTCAGCCAGATTACTCGCGACTTTAAGGTATTTGGTGTTCGTTTCACTGCCAATAAGCAGCTTTATTGCTGCCAGCACCTGAGCGCGATCTGTTTTCTTTAACGTAATCCCCGCTGCCTCAACAAGTCCCGCCAGCTCTTCCTGCACGGCATCAAAGTAATCATCATCCAAAGCCGTGGCCGGTCCGCCAGTCTGTGGGTTACCACGGGTAAAGCCGTTCTTACCCGCGCCAAATTTATCAACCTGGGCGGTTGGGGTATCAATACGATGCATAAAGGGTTACTCCGGGTATAAGAAAGTCACATAGGTGTGTGAGGGGCAAAGTTTGTTAATGACGCATTCGGCAGTGGTATCGCCCCACGTTCTCAGGCTGTCGGTGCAGACAGAGGCGCAGGTCATGTCAGTTATCTGGGTGACATTCGGCATGTTGACCTGCCACCAGTAGCGCCACTCTTCTGCATAAAGCGAGTCAATACAGGTCGAGGTGCAACGAAAAACATCACTTTCAAACTGGGTAATAGTGGCATCCGGATAGCCCAATGCCGCCAGTTGTGCCAGATAAAACGCCTTATTAATCCCGCCAGTGACATTAATTTTTGCATCCAGTCGCTGCTGCCGCTGGGCTAGAGTCTGTACGCCGGGCGGGGCGCAAGAGTCCGGCAAGCCAGCTAATTGCTCATAGCGGTCAATCAACTCAGTGGTGGTGCGTGGGTCAATCTCTACCATCAAGCCATCCCCACGCCGATGGGCGCGAGAGTAAGACGGTGCAAGCCCCAGCAGTAGGGGATCATCCCCCTCCCATGCCGGGCCACGCGGCAGCAGGTTGGTTAATAACTGGCTATAACTGTCGGTTAAGTCCACGTTAGATCTCCCACAACGGGCAGCTCAGTCGCGGCCAGCGGTATATCATCGGTCGGGCTGACCAGAACGTGTTTATATTCGCCAGTCGCAATACTGATAGCCTCACTGATACGCGAGTGATCCAGTGTTCCACCCGGCACCCCATCACGCAGAAACAAGGCGCGCAACTCAGCAATGACCGCATAGCGCACTTCGGGTGTATCTGGCGTGAGGCGAATATGGAACGACACCACTTTTGCTACTGGCGCGAGAATATAGAGGCTGGCCCCCGCCACCGGAGCCAGCGGTAAGATGTGATCACGTGTAGCGGTGACCACGACGTTATCTGGGATGGGGTTTTCAAGATTACTGTTAGCTACCATCACGCCGACCGTGCCAGCCCCCATCCAGTGGCGATAAGTCCAGGCACGAGTGACGCCGGGCACCTCTTTAGCCCAGATAATGTAATCGCCATCAGCGCCACCCTGCGGGGTGTAATACCAGCGTTCGATTATTCGTGCTCGCCACTCGTCCACCGGCTCCACATCAGTACCGCCCTCGATGCTGTCAGCGGCAGCAGATGATGGCAGGCCGTTAATCGGTTGAGTCAGCACCATGCTGATACCATCGTCAGTATTACCTGCAGTGCCAGCAACAGAACAAATCACCGGTACCCGCAAAACGCCCGCAACAGCAGTCGCCACAGCGGTGGTGGTGTACTCTTGCAAATCATCACGTTGAATTACTCTGCCGGCAGGCACTTCAATACCGTTGGTGACGCCCTCCCAGCGTACAAAACCGGTCGCCGTTGCTGATTCCTTGCAGGGGCAGCGCTTCATATTGCCGTGGCGCGCTAACCAATCCTCATCACACTGATCCGGTAACAGGTTGCGGGCCAGATAGTCGATATCTACAGCGATGAATGCTCAATGGGAAAACCTTTTTAGATTTGCTTTACACACTGGAATGAGAAGTTCCGAATTATGCGCGATAAGGTGGCAAGACCTCGATCTCGTCGGCAATACAGCTCATGTAATAACGGCAAGTGTAGAGGGGGTAATCAAAGGGACTAAAACTAAAGCAGGTCGAAGAAAAATAGAATTAGACTCCGAAGCATTACTGGCAATCAAAAACCAGAAGCCCTTTACCTTTTTGCTAAATGAGTTTGTTTTTCATGATCCGAAAACGAATGAGGCTTGGGCCGGTGCTGATGCGATCAGAAAAAAAGCGTGGGTACCAACTTTGAAAAAGGCTGGCGTCCGGTACCGGAATCCCTATCAGACCAGACATACGTTTGCCACGATGCATATTAGCCAGGGTGCGAATTTATTCTGGTTAGCAGGACAGATGGGCCACAAGGGGCCGGAGATGCTTTTCAGGCATTACGGTTCGTTCCTGAAGGAATACAGTGGGATGACTGAGGAAGTACACCAAAGGAGCCGCACAGGATACGCGCCAGAAAAATAAACATTCCATAACAATAAGTTAGGGAATTACGGACGCGGGTTCAAATCCCCCCAGCCCACCAAATGTTAAACCGGTTATTACCAGATAAGTCCGGTGAAGTACGAAAAGCCCGCATCCCACTTAGGTTTGCGGGCTTTTTTGTGTCTGTAGTAGTCCGAGGAGATCCGCCTGAAACCGGCGTTTATTGGTATACGGTAAGATGTATACCAATTACAGGGAAGAATCTTGCATGGCGCGGACTACACGCCCCCTCACCCACACCGAAGTACAAAAAGCGAACGCCATCAATAAAGACCTTACCCTCCATGATGGTGATGGTTTATTTTTGTTAGTCAAAACTACTGGCAAAAAAGTTTGGCGTTTCCGTTATCAACTTCCCAACAGTAGTAAACGCACTATGATCAGCCTCGGCGCATAACTTCTCCCGCGCGCAATGGTCCCCCGCCTACGCGCTCTGACTTTATCATGCACTTTTCATGCATGACATAGAGAGCCTGCAAGCCCTTGTAGCGCGGTGTTTCAGCTGTTTTGATGCTGAGGCGTTGCATGCAAATTCATGCACTATATGCATGCAGTGCTCTTTTGGGCAGGCTAGCCAGAGAAAAAGCCCTTAAACGGCAAGAGTGAAGTGGCGAGAGCGGGAGATCCCCACTTTGAGAGGTTACAGGCGGAGTAGGATTATTAATGAATTCGTGCGTTAGAGCCGTAGCGATTTAATACTTTTCGCTCTGGTAGAATAACGACTGGAGCGGGCATGAGATGCATATTTACACTCTGGGCAACGAATATAATTGTTGCCCACAACCGAATTTAGTTTTCCACGTAGTTTTACCTACTTAATCCCTGCGATCCTTTTTATACTGCTCATATAGTTCCAACACTTTCTCGGCAAATTCATCATCTACAGTATAGAAATAGCACTCTGGTACACCTAGGACATGAGCAAACCCACACACTAACTCAAAGGTCGGTTTATGCGTTCCATGTTCATAGTGTGACAAACGTGAATAGGCGGTTGCTTCTTCAATACCGGCAAGTACACCAAGCCGTTCCTGAGTTAATTGCGCCCTGAGCCGAGCAGCTTTCAATCTCTTGGGTATCATCTATTTTTACCGTTAAAAAGACACATCGGTAATCTTTAGCATTACTCAAGATGCTTTTTCTTTAGAGTTCATAAATATGATTGAAATATATAAATTTTTCTCGTAAAAACACTTACCCATCAGCTAACTTCTGGCATGTATTCCCACGGTACTAATTCGCCATCAAATAATCGAAGAATTGCTTCGGCAAAGCTATCGTCAACTGTATAAAAATAGCACTCAGGCACATTCAATACCTTGGCAAAAGCACAAACCATTTTAAACGTAGGTTTATGTATTCCACTTTCGTACTGTGATAAGCGTGAATATGCAGTATTCTTCAGCAATACCCGCCGCAACACCTAGCTGTGTCACTCAGCCCCCGCATATATAACGGTGGGTTAACGCCCAATGAATCAGAACGATTTTTTTGGGAAAATGCTAAAGCTGTAGCGATTCTGAATATCAACACACCCCATAAGGAGAATACGATGCTGACTTACATTTTTTTCATGAAAGGTGATCAGGTTTTTACACTGGATAGCTCAGCACCTGATTTTGGGAAAAACCAGAAACGACTTTTAGACAAAGGCTACATAAAACAGTTTGAAGAACTACAAGCCGTTTCACCGGAGGCTGCTCTTGCCCGGTTTAAAGATATCAAAGGCGAAGAGTACAAAACTGAGAGTGGTTTTACCTCCGGCGCAGTCTTTACCTCTCTGATAGATGTTTTGTTGAAAAAAGGCTGACTGTTCACAACAAGTGAACAGTTTTTCTATAAATCTTTCTTTCTGAACAAGGTGACAGTATCAATCTATCATGGCGTGGTTCTAAAACATGCTCACTTAACGAATCACCCGATATAATGGAAATAACTAAAAAATACTTTAGCTTATACGGCTAGTTTGTTGATATTTAATGAATCAAATATAAATATCTATATTACTATCTTGTGCTTTTATCTGGTCTGCGTTCTCAACAACATTACTTTTCCCATCATGCTTTTGCTGCGCTTGTTGCGCCTGACGACGTAACAATTCAGCCAGTTGCTGCTGTAGCATCGTTAATTGAGCTTGAATGTTTTTTCGCTGTTCTTTTGACAAATCAATACCATCTTTGAGTTTTTGCGTAACCTCAGCGATTTTTGCGATTACATTCTGTATCTGAGTTGCCAAATCATTTCCAGCACTTGCAGTATTCTTGCCGCCATTTCCCGCCGCTGCTGCTATTGGTAAGCTCGCATTTATACCCATCGGACATATCCTTATCATTCGCTAAGTCAGTACAATGATTATCGGCAAATGGCGACTTTATCTTAATAATTTCAGCAATCCAAATATGATCCCAATCTATAGCCGCGCTGCTCAATGGCTTGTTTTAATGCCGGCGATGTCAGCACTTCTAACTCGGTCAAGCGTGGGTAACAATAGCCGCTGGTCATAAGAATGTTGTCGACAAACGCGGGGTGGCACATAATCTCGAGTGAATTAATTGCTTTTTGATCAGCATTTTCCAGCAACTGCAAAAATGTTTGTTCGGATAACGTTTCACCATAAAAACCACTATCGAACCACTCGCTGCTTCGCGGGTTATCAAGCACAATCTCATGCTGCTGTGCTTCATTGCGGTCAATACGCAGTGGAAGAGATTTCTGGTGGGCAAAAGCAACAACCAGCGGATAAATTTGCGGCAACATATGTACATGATGATGGCTGTCGATGTGAGTGGGGGCACGGCCGAAGACTGCAACAAATTTATCAAACTGAGCAGCCAACTCCTGAGCTATCTCGTCAAGATTCAGTTCACCCGCCTCGGCACGTTGCCACAACCACTTGCCCAGTTCACCGTTGGCATTAACTAATGATGGCATAGACGTTAACGGCCGCCCGTAAGTAAGAACAAAATGCATCCCTACGGGCAAAGTTGGATTTTGCTCGCTAAGTTCTGCCGCATGGTAGATATCGGCGCAGTTCATCATCGCCGTGGTGGATGAGACAATACCGTGCTGGAATGCTTCAATGATCCCGTAATTTTGACCTTTGCTTAAACCAAAATCATCAGCATTAACAATAAGTAACTTTTCCATTGTGGGCTCCTTGTTAGGCCATTTCAGCAAGAAATGTCTGGCTGGAAACTAATCGGATAACCCCTCTTTGACGCAGTTGAATTTTTTGCGATAGTTCCCTGGCGTAAAAGAGGTGAGTTTTTTGAAGTTTTTAATAAATAACGTGGTGTCGCTGTAACCTGCTTCAAAAGCAATGTCAGAGACTAAGTAATTGGTCATTTCAAGCTGAGTTTTAGCAAAGTTAACTCTAATTTCATTGATAATCTGCATCGGCGTTTTTTCGTAATAACGGCGGGTAGCGCGGGTCAGATACTCTTGGGTTTTACCAGAAAGTTCGATCATATTCACCAACGCTTTCTCACCAAACATCGATTTATCATGCATCTTGTCGATACTGCTCTTCAGCCACAGCGGAATATCGTCGTTAGTATCACTCTCTTTATGATGGCTGATGCGGTTAGTGACATAAAAAGTCAACAGTTCTACCAGTTCAGTAAGCTCATCGTCCCTAAAGTGTGGTGCAGAAATCGCCGATTCAATATAAGAGAGAAAATCACCTTTTAGGCGATAAGCCTGAGAAGCCACAACAGGCCGCGATAGCAGATGAGAATAGTGCTCTTCAAAGAAGGTTTTACTTATTCCCACATTCAGAATACGGGTGGCACCAAATTCATAGAAACTTTTGTGATGAGACCCCATGGGAATAAAAGCAAAATCACCTCGCTCTAAAAAGACTCGCTTACCGTTTATTTCCTGGAAACACATGCCGGTTAATATCAGCGTATATTCATAGTAATCATGTTGATGTAAGCCGGTGGCACTTTCCGTTTTGTTATAAATAAATAGATGAAACTCTTTTCCGTTAAAAAAGTCTTTTTGACGTACTAACCTGACTTCCATCTTATTTACCTTCACTTTCTCGTTCAAAATAGCCAATGTGTTATACAAAATTCACTGTAGCTTTCGATGCAATTCGATCAACTCATCAATTAACTCTCTGGCTAGCATCGCATTCATCAAATGATCCTGAGCATGGACCAGTACCAATGTTACTTTGGTTTTACCCTCTCCTTGGTCGGCTTCAATCAGCTTGGTCTGCACTAAATGCGCCTCATTTAGCGCCAGGCGGGATTGCGCCATCAACTCTTTCGCTTGAGCAAAGTCACCCGCCTTGGCCTGTTTCAAAGCGTTGTAGGCCAAACTTCTGGCTTGCCCCGCATTGATAATCAGCCCCATAACCACATCTTCCATTTCATCGGTAGGCTGCACATCATCCACGATTTTATCTAAATCAAACATGCTATTGTTACTCCGTAAATTAAAACCATTAATTAAAACCATGTTGCCTTGCGACATCAGCAAACCAGTAGCCACTTTTCTTTAGTGCTCGCGTCTGGTCGGCGATATTCAACCGAACTAAACCATAGCGATTTTTGTATGCATTGAGCCAAGACCAGCAATCAATAAAAGTCCACAGATGATAGCCTTTACAGTTGCTACCCTCTTGTAACGCTTGATGTAACCACTTCAGATGCGCATGAATGAACTCGATGCGGTACTGGTCATCGACCATACCCGATGGCGTGATAAACTGCTCTTCACCTTCAACACCCATGCCATTCTCAGAGATATAACACGCAATATTGTCATAATTCTCTCTCAGGTTTTTCAGGATGTCATACAGCCCTTTTTCGTATATTTCCCAGCCACGATGCGGGTTGATTTTCCGCCCTGGCATCGCATAAAAACTGAATAAATCCTCCGGCGTTTTTACCTGCCCTTGAGGGGTTGGAATATCTTTTGCCTGAACACGTCTTGGCTGATAATAGTTAACCCCTAACAGATCGATTACACCAGCCGCAATGTGCTGGCAATCACCGGATTCAATCTGTGGCAATAAGTCGTGCTCTCGCAGCAACGTGATCAGTTCGCCAGGGTAAACACCTTTGGTAACGGGATCGAGGAAGCTACGGTTAAGCAGTAAATCGGCATGATTAGCCGCAATCTGGTCTGGTGCACTGTCAGAGCGAGGATAGGTCGGGGTAAGGTTCAAAATGATACCAATCTCACCGCCCTGCTTTAATTCTCGGTAGTTTTCCACGGCTTTGGCATGGGCCAATACGCTGTGATAAGCAACGGTGACCGCACGTTTAAAGTCAACCACCCCTGGGTAGTGCAGATCGTTCAGGTAGCCTGCTTCGACGGGCACAATTGGCTCATTAAAGGTAAACCAGTGTTTAACCCGATCACCAAACAACATAAAGCAGTTTTTAGCATAACGAGCGTAGGCATCCACAACAGTACGGCTTTCCCAGCCTCCTTGTTCTTGCATGCATAACGGCATATCAAAATGATAGAGATTGATGAAAGGGGTAATGCCATTCGCCAGTAGGCTATCGATCACCGCGTTATAAAATGTGACAGCTTTAGGGTTAAGTTCACCCTCACCATTTGGCATCAGCCGCGACCATGAAATCGATGTCCTGAATGTGTTATGCCCCAATTGCTTTAACAGCAAAATGTCTTGCTGATAGTTATCGTAAAAGGTGGAGGTGTTTTCAGGGCCAATTTGACCATGAAAACGTTCCGGTGCAATTTCGTACCAATAATCGAAGATGTTTTTGCTCTTGCCATCCCGCAACGACGCCCCTTCGGATTGGGTGGCCGAGGTGGCGCTACCCCACCAAAAATCATCAGGAAATTGATACTTCATTCCGGCCTCCAGCCTTATACGATAAACATATTTAACGCTTAGAATTTCAAGCTATCAGCAATCTCTTCTTCACTTTCAACCTGACGATCAATTTCGTTCTGCGCCTTATTGGCAATTATCACGAATGGCAGATACATCAGCGTGGCGATGCCTAAGTTGAACAAGCTTAATAACATTGCGGCAATGCTGCCGTTGGTATTGAAGAAGGCACCTAAGCCGACCGGCATGGTCCATGGCGCAATATTGGTGATTGGCGGAATAAGGCCGGTGTAATACGCCACTGAAGTGATGATGGCTAACACCGGTTGAACCAAGATGAACGGAATAAAGAACAACGGGTTCATTATGACCGGCAAACCAAATAGGATTGGTTCGTTTATCTGGAAAATACTCGCCGGTGCGCCCAATTTTGCTACCTGACGATAATCCTCACGGCGGGAAGCAATAAAGATGGCAATAACCAGTCCAAGTGTTGCGCCGGTGCCCCCCAGGAAAATATAAGAGTCAACAAACGGCTTAGCCCACATATGGAATTCTTTACCGGCAGCCAGTGCCGCAGCAACGGAACCATACTGGGTATAGGTTGCAACGTTCTCCAATGCAAATGGCATCATAATGCCACTTTCCAGTGCAGATAAAGCCATCGCACCGTGTATCCCGAAGAACCACAACAGCGAGGAACACATGACATATACCCACCCCACGACACTGCCCATCTTCGACAACGGCGCTGATATGGTATCCATAATGATCTGGTGGAAGTTGGTGCCATGCAATCCAAGGGCATAAGCAATCACGCCCATGATGGAAAGAATGATAAACCCAGGAATCAATGCCGAGAAAGAACGGGAAACTGACGTCGGCACACTGTCTGGCAGACGGATAACCCAGTTACGCCGCACAATAAAGGTAAATAGCTCTGCCACCACCAAACCGATGATGATACCGGAGATGATATTAGCACCACCTAGCCAATTGGCACCGACGGCATAGGCTTCGCCAACACTGTATGGCGTCACGGTCATAAAAGCAGCAATAGCTAGCAGGGCTGCTGCCAGAGGATCGACTCTCTTCTCTTCAGCCAACGCCATGCTGATAAAGAATGGCGTCATTAGCGACATAATGCCGAGGGTACCGTTATAAACGTTACCGCCTATCGCTTTAAAACCATTAAGTGTAGTGATGGTATCGGCATCTAACCTTACACCCATCGAGAAAAAGAATGACCCGTCACCAAAACTTAAGAAAACATTGTTAATCAGTACGAACATGGCACCCGTCAGGGTTAACGGCATCAGCCGAATAAACCCATTCTTGATAGCATTAATATGTTGCTGTCTGCCTATTTTAATAGCAAAAGGCAAGATGACCTTTTCCAGAGAATTAATAAATGCGCTCACAGTGCACCCCTTATTGTTTTGCTTTTTTTATTGCGGCTACGGCAGCTTTTAATACCCCCAGTCCGTCGACTTTGCCGTATAGGAGCGCGTCGATCACTTCAACTGGCTTATTGGGGAACATTTTTGCCACTTCAGGCAACATGTAAGCGATTTGCGGCCCTAACAAAATAACATCCGCTTGAGCGCCATGTTCTGCCGCCAGTGCCTCAGGGTAAGCATTGATAATCACGGGTACGTCATACTTCTCTGCTTGCACTTTCATTTTTGAAACCAGTAGTGAGGTAGACATACCGGCTGAGCAAAATAGATAAATTTTTTTCTTTTCCATACCCAACACCTTTTGATGTTCAAAAGACACACGTTAACTATATGCCAGTGCAATGGTGAATTCCCTTTATCTGTACTTTATCGTGCCCCTTGCCCAGCCCCATTGTTTCTGGTTGTCGGCAGTATATGGCGTTAACAGTTAAGACAGTAATTCAAGTACTCACATAATCGTCTCTGGTTGACTTTTCATATTGATGCCCTTCACATTTCTAAGCAAATGCAATGTGATGTTTATCGCAAAATGATGATTCTTTTTCTTGGCGAATTAAGTTTAATATACTTACATATCATTTAGTTAATTATTATTCACATATTAGTGACGGATATTTTTCACTAGCAATAGGCGCTAGTGGCTGGCAGCAGCATTAATTAGGGCACCTTATCGGTTTGCAGAATTGTTTGAACTTAACCTTTGCCACTTTTCCATTTGCTCAGCTTGTGAGCTTTTTTTGTGGAACGAAATCTGAATGCTGTCCTCCGCATAACGCTGACAATAGCAATGAGTCGCTGATTTTCCCTTAATACTCTAAAGTTAACAGGTGTTTGCATTTTAAAGGAGCGACTAATGACGATATTCAGAAATAGAACACTGAGCTATAGCTTGAGCGGCTTGTTATTTAGCGTATTTGTTTCGATGTCCGCCTTGGCCGCCCCGGTAGTGACCGTAACAGAATTACAAGGTGGGTTGGATCATCCATGGTCACTGGCATTTCTGCCTGATAATGGGGGGATTTTAATCACGGAGCGCTCTGGGCAGTTGCGTTTGTGGCAAGCAGGGAAACCCCTATCACCGCCTTTAAAAGGTGTGCCAGACGTCTATGCCAAGGGGCAAGGTGGCCTATTGGAGGTGGCGTTATCACCAACATTTCCTCAGGATCGCCGCGTATATCTAAGTTTTGCTGAAGCGGGGGACGAGGGGAAAGCGGGCACCGCTGTGGGTTATGGTCGTCTTAATCCCCAGGGGACAACCATTGAAAACTTTAAAGTATTCTTCCGCCAACAACCTAAATTATCTACCGGTAACCATTTTGGCGGTAAATTAGCTTTTGATAAGCAAGGCCATCTCTTTATTACTCTGGGCGAAAATAATCAGCGCCCCACGGCTCAAGACTTGAGCTTACATCAAGGTAAAATTGTTCGTCTGGCACTTGATGGTAAGGTGCCGAAAGATAATCCGTTTACCAATAAGCCTCCGGCAAAGCCGGAGATCTGGTCCTATGGTCATCGCAATCCACAGGGTCTGGCGCTTAACCCATGGACTGAAGTGATGTGGGCTAATGAGCATGGTCCTAAAGGCGGCGATGAAATCAATATCCCACAGGCCGGGAAAAACTACGGCTGGCCATTAGCCACTCATGGTGTTAACTATTCAGGTTTAGCCATTCCAGAAGCGAAAGGTACCCATGTTGAGGGCACCGAGCAACCGGCATATTACTGGGAGAAATCACCCGGTATCAGTGGCATGGCTTTCTATGACGCTGCCCGCTTCCCCACGTGGCAACATTCACTATTTATTGGCGCATTGGCACAGAAGGAGTTGATTCGCTTGCAGTTGGATGGCGACAAAGTGATTGCAGAGGAGCGTCTACTGGGTGATCGCGGTGAGCGTATCCGCGATGTCCGGGTCGGGCCAGATGGTTATGTCTATCTGCTAACAGATGAGAGTGACGGTAAGCTACTGAAGGTCGGGTTGGCGGCGGGCTCATCATCCGAATAAGGGGTTTGCCCATAAAAAAGCCGGAGAACATCTCCGGCTTATCGTGTTATCACGGGCTAGCGGTCAGAAGAAGCCTGCCATAAATTAAGCTGCCCATCGGCCACATGCTGATCAATCGCCCGTAACTCTTCAGCACTAAAACTCAGGTTAGCCAAGGCTGCACAGTTTTCCTCCAACTGCTCTGGGCGACTGGCACCGATCAATACCGAGGTCACACGATTATCTTTCAATAACCAGCTCAATGCCATTTGTGCCAATGATTGCCCACGTTGTTGAGCTAACGCATTCAGTGCCTTGATACTGCGCAGATTGGCGGCTGATAGCATATTCTCCTTCAGCGAACCGCCAGCTTCTTTTTTCATTCGAGAATCATCGGGAATGCCATTAAGGTATTTCCCCGTTAACAACCCTTGAGCCAACGGGGTAAAGGCAATACAACCTACCCCCTGTTGCTCCAATGTATCTAATAAATGAGTCTGCTCAACCCAACGATTCAAAATATTGTAGGAGGGCTGATGAATAAGCAGTGGAACCTTCCATTGCTGCAATAGCTCAACCATTTTGGCGGTGCGTTCAGAAGAATATGATGAAATCCCCACATACAGTGCCTTGCCACTTTGTACCGCCTGAGCCAGTGCCGAGGCGGTTTCTTCCATTGGCGTATTTTCATCTACACGGTGCGAATAGAAGATATCAACATAGTCCAGCCCCATACGCTGTAAGCTTTGATCCAGGCTGGCAAGCAGATATTTGCGCGAACTGCCCGCACCATACGGGCCAGGCCACATGTTATAACCTGCTTTGGTCGAGATTATCAGCTCATCACGGTAAGGCTTAAAATCGTCGTGCAGCAATTTACCAAAATTTTGCTCGGCTGAGCCAGGAGGTGGGCCATAGTTGTTGGCCAAATCGAAATGAGTAATCCCTAGGTCAAAAGCTTTGCGTAATAATGTACGCTGTGACTCTAATGTATTGTTAAAGCTAAAGTTATGCCACAGCCCAAGCGATAACGCCGGAAGCTGCAAGCCACTTTTTCCACAAAAACGATATTGCATTTGGTTATATCGGGAAGGATCTGCTTGGTAGGGCATGATAGCTCCTGTCTCTACTTATCTGATTTTGAAACGGCATTTCTATTTTAACGCTATCCTTTGTCCCCGCAAGTGATACCCCCCACGCAATCGGTATAAAGTTCTATCATTGGCAGCAATAGAAATATAGTTTCATTACGGAATAATCCATGTGACAAACCATATTCCATCCCGATTATCTTCTGCGCTAATTACCCGTTCATTTATATTTTCCCCTCTGATTAAACTCGAATAAAGCATAATACTTAAGGCTGATAATTCGTCATATTCGAAAGATCCCGTCATTTATTTGCACTACAATTACCCTTACTCTGACAAATTATTATTGAGGGCATTGTTATGACTGCAATCGATGTAATGTGGGTTGGATTTGGTGGCGGTCTCGGCTCACTTTTACGGTGGTGGATAGGGCTGAGGGTCGGCAAAATATACCAAGGTAATTTTCCTCTTGGTACTTTTCTGATTAATATTTCTGGTGCATTTGTTATTGGATATCTGAGTATTCTCTTTAGTGTTGACTGGCGTGATCGCTACGGTGATTTGATCAATGCTGCGGTACTCACCGGTATTCTTGGCGGTTATACCACCTTCAGCAGCATGCAATTAGATGCAGCAAAACTGGCCACCGCCGGTGGCAGGGCGATTGCTGCCGGATATCTGATGATTTCGGTATTAGTTGGTCTGGCGGCAGCGGCATTGGGTGCCTGGTTGGCTTATTAAGCGGAGAGGGATACTATGCCAAATCTTATTATTTTAGTCTTTGTTGGTGGCGCTTTTGGTGCCATGTGTCGCGAGTTTATTATGCTAGCAGTGCCGCGACTGGCCGACGGTTTCCCAATGGATATTTTTGTCGCCAACATTATCGCAGCATTTTTATTAGGGCTAACTACCTCTTTCTTTAAAAAAGATAAAATTAATCAATATGTGCATTTGATGGTCGCTACCGGGATCATGGGTGGCCTTTCAACTTTTTCCAGTTTTGTCTTTGGTGCGGTAGAAATGATGAAAAACCCTGGCGGGATTTTAGTCTCAATCTGTTATTTGGTCGCCAGCCTCATCGTAGGCTTTATCGCTGTTGAATTAGGTTTGATGATTGGCCCTAAAGAAAAACCGAAAGACCCACCAGCAACGGCTGAATAAATATCCGTTAACGGCTAAAAATAAAACACCCTCAGTGTGAGGGTGTTTTTATCTACTACTGTAGATTAAGCTCATCAGATCAATCTAACTTCTGACAGTGACCAAAGAACATGTCTGTAATAAGATCGTTATTGATGGGATCGCCATTCAGGGTTCTAACCAATAGTTCGCTGCCGAGCAGGGGCAATGAGAACACCATATCGGGGTTGACCCGTTTAACTTTTTTCATATTCTGACTTTCATTTACCAATGCCAGCGTTTTAGTCGACTCACCTGCGATTTCTTTAGCGGCTAAAATGGTAAAGGTATTATCAGCATCACTGTTACATAAGGCGATAATATATTTTGCTTTAGCTGCTCCCGCCAATTGCAATGTTGCAACCGCTGATGGATCGCCCTCGATAATATCTGCATCGGAAGGAAATTCATGTTGACTACCGGCAGCGATAACGACAGTAACCTCATCACCCCGGTCACGTAGACCGTTATAGACATTCGCAGCCAGGGAGTTGGTACCGACAATAATAAAATGATTTTTACGTTCCACGTGAGAAATCCTGCCTTTAACTATTCGTTTGATATTATTACTGATCATCGGCCCGGCAATGGAAGAAATTGAAGCAGCAAAGACGGTTATACCGGAAAGAATCACCGTAAGAGTAAACATCCGCGCCAGCGTGGTATGGGGGATAATATCCCCAAAGCCCACAGTCGACATGCAAACGATCGCGAAATAGAAAGCTGTAGGTAAATCGGTCACGGCCGGAGCAAACTCATCGCCCATATAGAGTGTACCGAGCATGCTATAGACGATCAATGAAGCAATACTGACGACCGCAAAGAATGTGCCACTACCAAGGCTATGGTAATCAAAATCGCGCCAATAAAAAATCAAGGCAACAATAATCACAATGGAATAAGTCGTCAGTGTATTATGATCTTTCAGAATAAAGAGATTGATAGCCACAATAGTAACCAGCAACAACACAGTGAAGAACCATGCAATACGGGTTCCCATCGACAGTGCTATTGCCATCAATATCAGTACCAGACCGATCATAAATCGCGGAATTTCAAATAATTCAAGAAAACTTAATGCCTCCTTCCAAGTATTGAAATTATTGATAGCGTCGGTTGAATGAGATATCGCCCGCAAAAGTACTGGGCTTAAGACCAGATACCCATTAATTGCCACCAGTATAGCAAGGCAAAAAGGTATCGAAACTTTAGACTTAATTTCCTGTAATATTTTCATCAATAGCGTGACTAAAATTGTTATAGGTGAATTAAGTATAGATAAAAAAACGGGAAAATTCATGGTTATTTTAAAATATTTTTAATGAAAATCAAATGATAAGTTTTATGAATAGTGAGCTATTTGCCCTGATTTATAGTTATCCAATATTAGCAGGGAGTGAAATTAGATTAAAACCCAGTGGCAGCATTCACTATTGCGAGGCAGTAGATTATGACTATTAGATATAAAGTTCATTTTACACAATGTAAAGTTACCCATACTAAATAACGAAGAAATTAATCAGTTTGATTATTGGCATTAATGCTACTTATGCACGATAATACAGCCGTACTCAGGGTGACGATATCGACTAAGATGTCATAACCGATTGATGTATATCATCCTTGGTTTAACCTTGTGAATATTAAATAATATTTGACAAATAAATAAGGAAATAAGCATGTCCTACAAATCACTTCGTAATATTGCATTGACTGGTTTATTGCTTTCCGCTGCCGCGACAACCTTTGCAGCTACACCTACAACCGCTAAAGCAACGGGCACTACCCCGAGTGATATGACCTGCAAAGAATTCCTCGATCTGAATCCTAAGTCATTTACTCCGGTTGTTTATTGGGTATTAAATGATGACACTCAATATAAGAAAGGTGATTATGTTGATCTGCAAGAAACGGATACTATCGTGACACCTAAAGTAGTTGAAGTGTGTAAAAAAGCACCTGAAAGTAAACTTTCTGAAATCAAGAAAGATATCATGAGTTTCGCAAAAAAACACAACATGTAGCCAATATATAGTGCTAATAAGTAAGACACTCACTAATTAACAATGTTTAATGAGTGTCTTCTATTTTTCAAAGCACTAGCGACTTATACTTAATTTATCATAACCGCGCACATAATAATTTACTGCCGAAACTATCCAGCATAATATAAACATTCCAATTATCCAGTAACCTATCTCGCCTAAATTTTCACTAATATTATTAATCGGCGTCCAGATCCCTCCGGTTAGATTCATTTTATCTGCAATTAATCCCAGAGCCTCAATTCCGCCGATAAAGAAAGCAATAATAACCGAAGCTGCCGTGATAGTGATGTTGTAGTACAATTTCCGTACTGGCTTAGAGAAGGCCCAACCATAAGCCCCGATCATGACAAAATTATCAAGTGAGTCGATCAATGCCATCCCGGCGGCAAATAAAATTGGGAATACCATAATGGACCACAAATTCATGCCATGAGTGGCACTGGCGGCGGAAATCCCCAAAACCCCCACTTCTGTCGCAGTATCAAAACCTAAACCAAATAAGAAACCCACCGGATACATGTGCCAACTTTTATTGACCATATTAAATACACGTCTGAACATTCGGGCTAACAAACCACCATTGTTCACAACCAAGAGATCCAGCTCTTCTTCTTGATAGACATGGCCTGCTTTGACCTGTTTGAACTTTTTATATACCGAGATCAGAATGGTTAGATTAAGAAAAGCGAATAGCAGTAAGAATATCGATGACACCAGCGTACCAATCAACCCACCGGTTTCATGAAACCACGCCATATCATCTTTAAACGCCATAGCCGTCGCGGCAATAGCCAACGAGGCTAATACCACAATGGTAGAATGGCCGAGCGAGAAAAAAGTCCCGACGGCAATCGGTGTTTTACCTTGTTGCATAAGTTTGCGGGTGACATTATCAATAGCCGCAATATGATCCGCGTCAACCGCATGTCGCAGGCCAAAACTGTATGCCAAAAAAGCCATCCCCATTAGTATTGCATTATCATTAAATTCGCTAAATGCCCAAATCCAAGCCAATCCATTGACTACCAGCAAACCAATAAGCAGGTAGATAGCACGAAGTTTGGTTTGCTGATTGCCAAATGCCACTCTTTTTTCTGTCACTGTCGTCATGCTCGCACTCCAGATTATTTTCAGCCGTACAGCGATAAAATGTTCAGAGCAGAATAGCTATTGTCGATGTGCCGGCATCACATCTTTATTCGGAACCAAGAACAGCCATGAAGCTAAAACAAACGGCATGGTCAGTGTTGGAATACCAATCGGTAACAATAAGGTATTCAGCGCACCTTGAACCAACACGGTAAAAATAACCCCCACAATGGTGTAAGCCAGAACACGCCAACTGGGTTTATTAAAGGTCGAACCCAGTGCTATCGCGGTCAAGACAGCGCTGAAAGCATAAAGCCCAGCGTTGATATCGTGGGGATTAGCATTCAGGAAAGCAGCAGTGAGGATAGCTAATATCGCCCCCAAAACAGCAAAAACAGCCGCCCACAAGGATTCCACCGCCAATCCGATAACAAATAGAATCCCCCCAACCAGACTACTAAATAGGAATACCTGGGAAATACCGTTAAACATGCTGACAAAAGCATTACCGCCACCAAAGAGACTACTGGATTCTAATATTAATTGATGTGGCAAAGCCGGTGCTGGTAATCCGTTACTGTGCAAACCGCTAAAGGCGTAACTCGCCAGCAAAATGATCCAAGTGGTGAACACGAAAGGTGCGGTCAATGCAGCGACTTTCCAGGTTTTTAAAATATCGGCAATACACACAGTGGCGATTACCGACACAATACTGCCCAGCACGATGCAAGCCCATAGCACAGGAGTAACCATTAAAAATGTCGGGAGAGCCGCGCCAACCAGGCACCCGTTATAGCCATATAACCCTGCACGCCATGATTTACGGTCGCGCATGGTTAAACCGGTAAGGGTGGCAACCGCCGTACCTAAGACACAGCCATAGGCGACGGCCGGATTACCTTCACCATAGGCACCGACAAATATTGCGATAAAAAAGAATAATCCAGTGAGTGGGTTATTCTGGAACATTACCTGAGCACAGCCACGCAGAGTTGTATCAATAAATTCAATAAAAACATTCGAAGCGGCCAGTTGTGTCCAGCCAGATTGGTTGTCTGTTTTTGCATTCATTATCTTTACCCTTCTTACTTGAAGCTGCAGCGGTGTTAGCTGCTCTCACGCACCCGAATCACTTACTGATGTAAGCTCATCGGGATTCATTCGTTTGCTGCCTTGCTGCAACTCCAATTAATTTGGGTAATACCCTTCTAGCTTGAAGCTGCAACGGTGTTAGCTGCTCTCACGCACCCGAATCACTTACTGATGTAAGCTCATCGGGATTCATTCGTTTGCTGCCTTGCTGCAACTCCAATTAATTTGGGTAATACCCTTCTAGCTTGAAGCTGCAACGGTGTTAGCTGCTCTCGTTACTCGGCCCATCCTTGGGCCTCGCATTTACAATACCGGGCTACCCAACCTGAGTATTAGCGCCACAAGAACTGTTCCGGCAGCGTGATTCCGAGAATCTCCTCACGAGCGATCTTCCAGAACTGGCGAATCTCCGCCTTCACTCCGCCGCTATCGATACCCAGAGCTTTAAACACTAAACCACAGTCATTGGGTAAGCGTGTTGCCCCACTGGCAATACCGCCTTTAATATCAAAGCGGGCGGCCACCCGTGCCAAAATGCGGTCATGATGCTCTTTCGGGGTTAATAAAATCACGTTGCCGAAAGCATCAAATGTTTGCATCACACCAACAGCATCAAGGCTCTCTGACTTCGGTTCCAAAACATATTTCTCAACAAACAACTCTTTCCCAGATAAATCATGAGCCGCCACTTTCGACGAATACACATCAAAGCCGAACCGTTCTTCAGCATGATGATACTTGCGCCCAGACATCAGTATTTCTGAATAAATTGCCGTTGCCGTCGGATGAAGATTAATAGTGGTATCAGTAATAAAACGTGAATTACGGTGTGGGATCAGCGGGTCCGGCATAAACTCCAGATATCCCCCCTCTTCCACGGTAAAATTCTGTATCTGCGAGGCGTAGTTCGCATTCATCATATGAACTTTGGTTGCTGACTGAGTGGTAACATGGGCGCAAGCTCCAGCCTCCACAATCACATCAGTGGCCAGCCTGTCCCCTTGTAAAATACACCCCGAGGTAGAAATCATGGTGACACAAGGTAACTCAGGCATTTCCTCATCCCAGTACAGCGCCTTTTGCACCATCGACGGCACCCGTCTTTCCATTTCGGCCAAAATACTGCGATGTTCACGTTTGGCAAATCTCAGTTTGAGGTAGCCACTTTTCCCTACGGCCCCGCTACGCATCTGCGCCGGTTCATCCTGATATTTCGCTAATTCCGGCGCGTTAACACCTAGTGCGTGAGCGCGAACCCGTGAAGGTGTCTCCACGATATTCTGGCTCTGCGATGTCATGCATTTGCTCCTTCAGGCTGTACGTGAGTAAACAGAAAATCACGCATAATCATATCTACCAACTCTTCAATCCCCTGCCCGGTTTTGCAGTTAGTCAGAATATAAGGGCGCGTGCCACGAACCACTTTGGTATCACTCTCCATTACATCTAAACTGGCACCGACGTAGGGGGCGAGGTCAATCTTATTGATGACCAGTATGTCTGCCTGAACCAGGCCGGGGCCATTTTTGCGCGGAATTTTTTCCCCTTCAGCCACATCAATTACATAGATATAGAAGTCAGCCAGGGCCGGGCTGAAAGTCAGTGTCAGGTTGTCCCCCCCACTTTCAATCATAATCAGGTCACTGTCAGGGAAACGCTCTTCCATCTCTTCTACTGCGGCAATATTCATACTTGGGTCTTCACGCACCGCAGTATGCGGGCAGGCACCGGTTTCAACCCCAAGGATCTTCTCTTCATCCAAAATGCCTTTCAGGGTACGTTTCACCTGCTTGGCATCTTCTGTCGTTACAATGTCATTGGTAATAATCAGTGGCTTAATGCCCCGTTTAATCAGAATCGGGGTGATCACTTCAATGATGGCGGTTTTACCTGAACCTACCGGGCCACCAATACCAATGCGGGTAATCTTTTTGCGTTTATCGGTTGAATGGCTATTCACGGGGTAATCCTCTTAATTTTGATCTGGCTTTAGCTCTTCACTCGGTTAACACAAAACCAAGCACTCAGAATACTGTTTATTAATCAGCTAATTACTAAATAATCTAACGTGTGCTTTCACATGCACCGCTGCCAATACATCCACAATTGGCACATAAGAAGACATCTGATCGATATCGCCTATTTCGGCAATATCACAGAACGTTTCAATATCATGGTTCAACTCAAACAAGATGCGTTGCGTGTCGAAATGGGTCACGCGCATCAAACGCATAGCCGCACTTAATATCGTCATCGCCACACCGTATTGATGCATAACAACCACTTCCCGCTGCTTTATCCCTTGTGCAGCCATAACCACCGCCTGAGTCGCCGGATAAGTGCCTGCGGTATTGCCACTTTTTATCTGCCCCAACCACCAACTGATCAGCGGGTGCTCCACCACATGGATAGACATCTCCGCCAATTTTTTCCCCATCCGGGTTGCCATCAAGCGGCTCTCTTCATTTAACTTACGGTTATGCACTGCCCAGTCAGCACGGATGATGCCATCACGATCATCTGCCATCACGGCACGATGGGCCGCGACAACCCCCATACCATCACAGCTCGCCGCCTGCTTTAACGCAGTCAGGACAAAGCCTTTTAATGTGGGCACATCATGAACCACGCCGGTTTGAATCGCTGATTCCACACCATTGGAAAACGTAAAGGCCCCGACCGGCAGTACGGAATCACCAAATTGCATAATGCGAATCAGATCTGATGCATTCATTGCGGTGCCTCCCTGCCTGAATCAGTGTTTATGGTCGCTATCATGATCACCATGACTGTGGTCGTGATCGTGGCTATGACCATCACCATGAGAGTGAATACTGTGAATATGTAAGCCAGAGCCATGGGGTTCATCCAGAGGGCTGGCGACATGAACATGGGTATCAGTGTCTTCAGCGCCACCAAACAGCAACCGGGCTTCAGAGTTGGTCAGCAGCGGCAGAATCTCCGCCCCTTTAACAAAACGGAAAGGTAAATGCTGGAAGCCGTGGGTTCGCATGACCGAATCCATCATGGTGGTAGCAACTGTCAGCGGTACGTACACCTCATTATTTTTAGTCACCGCCTTCCAATGCTGATTACCCAATGCGTGGCCCAGTTCAAAGCAGGTTTTAATCAACTCATCCGCTGAACGGTTTTTCAGTTCACTCAAATCAATCACCATCACATCGCGCAGATGGATCTGCACCACTACGGCTACATTGCTTTCTTCATCCCATGTCAGCACATCACCATCAGCAAGTACTACATGTCTGTCGAGAGAAATACCGAGATCCAGCCCTTGCAGGGTAGATTTACGGCAGCGGCTTTTTTGCGCTTCCCGTTGGTCCAAAACCAACAGATCAACAGTGGCATTTTTAAGTTTCGCCTGCCAAACCGGATCTTTTTTCACATTGCCAAGAATGTGCTCTATCAAAATCATGTTGTTGACTCCTTGCCTGTATTTTTTAGCAAAAACCAGTTGCCCACAGTAATGAAGTCCCTTTCTGTATTATTCATCCAAATGCGCCTCCTCCTTGGCGCTAAATGATACTCACTGTGGGCAAGCTGAAGGCTGAAATAACGGGGTATCCCCCATTAAGCCAACGCCTTGCTAACCAAAGAAATAGCGCTGGTTCATTGATGCTGTTTCGATAGGTTCACAGGTGGCATGTACGCCATCCACTTTCACCGCAAAGGTTTCAGGATCCACTTCAATATTAGGGGTTTGGTCATTACGCACCAGATCATGTTTAGAAATGGTACGACAGTTTTTAACCGCCATAACTTGACGATCCAGCCCCGCTTTCTCTTTCACGCCATCGTCGAGAGCGGCTTGAGAAACAAAGGTGACGCAAGTGTCTTGCAAGGTTTTGCCCATCGCACCAAACATTGGGCGATAGAACACCGGTTGTGGCGTTGGTAGTGATGCGTTCGGGTCACCCATCGCCGCCCAGTTGATCATGCCGCCTTTGATAACCATTTTAGGTTTAGCCCCGAAGAAGCGCGGATCCCACAGTACCAAGTCAGCCATTTTGCCCACTTCAACTGAGCCAATAACATGGCTGACACCCTGTGCAATTGCGGGGTTAATGGTGATTTTTGCCACATAGCGTAGTACACGGAAGTTATCGTTATTCGGCGCATCTTCTGGTAATTTCCCGCGTGATGCTTTCATCGCGTTAGCGGTTTGCATTACACGTAGCCAGTTTTCCCCGACGCGCCCCATAGCTTGCGAGTCGCTGGAGAACATGGAGATGACCCCCATATCGTGCAGGACGTTTTCTGCCGCGATGGTTTCCGGGCGCACACGGCTTTCAGCAAACGAGACGTCAGCCGGCACATTTGGATTGAGGTTATGGCATACCATGATCATGTCGAATAGCTCAGCCTGACTGTTGACACCGTATGGCAGAGTTGGGTTGGTTGAGCTTGGCAACACGTTAGGTTGACTGGCCACGCGGATAATATCGGGGGCATGCCCCCCACCCGCCCCTTCGGTATGGAAGGTGTGAATAGTGCGGCCTTCGAATGCATCAATGGTATCTTCCACATAGCCACATTCGTTCAAACTGTCGGTATGCACGGAAACCTGAATATCCATCTCATCTGCCATGCGCAATGAGTGGCGCAGGGCATTGGCGGTCGCCCCCCAGTCTTCATGGACTTTATAGCCAACCACACCGGCAATGGCTTGTTCCAGCAAAGGGCCACGCCCGTAGGAGTTGCCTTTACCCAGAATACCCACGTTGACAGGCAGACCTTCAATAGAGCGCAACATCTGGCGAATATTCCATGGCCCCGGTGTCACGGTGGTTCCGTTGGTACCATCGGTTGGGCCAATCCCACCACCAAAGAAAGTCGCTACACCGTTGGACAGCGCATGATACGCCTGCTGTGGGGAGATCAAATGAATATGGCTATCAATACCAGCGGCGGTTAGGATCAAATGCTCACCGGAAATGGCATCAGTGCTAACACCGACTACCATGCCTGGCGTCACCCCATCCATCACACCGGGGTTACCACTCTTACCGATACCGGCAATTTTGCCATCGCGAATACCGACGTCAGCCTTAATTACCCCTAAACGGGCATCAACAATGGTGACGTTGGTTATCACTAAATCCAGCACACCATTATCGCGGGTCAGATGGTTATTCGCCCCCATCCCGTCACGCAATGACTTGCCACCACCGTAAACGGACTCTTCACCATATCCACGCAGGTCTTTTTCGATTTCGATAAACAGATTGGTATCACCCAAACGGATTTTATCGCCAGTCGTTGGGCCAAATAGACCCGCGTATTCTTGCCGAGAAATTTGAGGCATCTGTCGCTCCTTTCTTTTTCCGGTACGTGTAACGGTTTATACCCTTCATCGTGCAAATTGCAGGGGTGTCGCAACTCTTGTTAACCCGAATCACTTACCGGTGTAAACTCATCGTGACTCTCTGGTTTACCGCCGCCCTACAGCTTGAAATCTATTGGGTATCGCTGATTACACGTATGTGAATTTCTATATTAGATAAGGTGTCATTTAGACGATTTGAAACCACGTTCAGCCGCACGACGGATAGCTTCTAGCTTATCCGGGCGTTCGCTATCAGGCACCACACCCTCACCAGTCCAACCATCCACCAGGTTGTTAAAGCCATACAGTGTCTGCTTGCCACCGAAAGGGATCAGCGGAACTTCGGTTTCATCACCGGGTTCAAAACGAATTGCGGTTGTTGATGAGATATTGAGTCTCTTGCCATAAGCCGCAGCACGGTCAAACTCCAGTGCACGGTTAACTTCGAAGAAGTGAAAATGCGACCCCACTTGAATGGGTCGGTCACCGGTATTACGCACTTTAACTTTAGTTACCGGCTTATTTTCATTAAAGGTAATCGGTGTATCGGCTAAAATGCAGCCACCGAGAGGGGTATTCTGTTCTGCATTATTTTTAGTGCTTTTCTTTGCGCTCATGCTTTAATCCTCTGCAATATTCAGTTCAGGTTTTACTCGCATGTTGCCATCATTTATTTAATAGGATCGTGCACCGTGACCAATCGGCTACCGTCAGTAAAAATTGCCTCAACCTGAACATTCGGAATCAGATCAGCTACCCCGTCCATCACATCATCTTTAGTGAGAACTTTGCTGGCTTCTTTCATAACATCTTCTACCGATTTGCCATCTCTGGCCCCTTCCATTGCTGTCACTGTAATGATAGAAACGGCTTCGGGATAATTGAGTTTCAAGCCACGCGCTTTGCGTTTGAACGCCACATCAGACAGCGTGTAGATCATGAGTTTTTCAACTTCTCTTGGGGTGAGCTGCATAAGCCCTCCTGTATCAGGTTAAGAAAGTGAAAGTAAGAAAAAACCGACTCGTGCTATAACTGCTAACTTGCCTGGTCAGTAAAGGGTTATCCCTTGTTATTACTGAAAAATAAGATTTCGATGCTGGTTAATTAGCATATTTCAGAATTTAAGCGCAGCCTCCTTCCTATCTTGTTAGGCCCTTCATTTGAGTTCTGATTTTGCATTTAATTACCATCAATCTGCTGCCCGATATTTTTGCTGCGACTTAAAATAGCAAAAGAACGACTCCCCCCCCGTTACATAACAAGACATTACAATCGAGTATGATGGTGTTATCCAGCCTGGTTGATTTGTATGATGAATTTTTGATAGGTGTTTTTTACCGCTTTTAGTTATGCCGATCAATAGGTGAATGGCATCCGGTAATATTTTTTTACTAAAACAGAAAAGGATTACTGCATTTATCCACAGTGAGAAACAAACAGATGAACCGATTAAGCCTCTGTGCCCCATAGCTAATGAATCCCTTATTCAGAGCTAATTTTGGTGTGTGTTTTTTTTGTAACAGAGATGGCTACAAAACAATATATTGCTATAAAAAAAACACCTCTAACCAATATAGACCAAAAACTGGAAAATTCATCATTAATTGACAACTTAATAAAAATCACTCTACCGATGAGATTTACATTAAAAAACACCATTAAATATCAATAAGTTAAACAGACAAAGGCGGATTTATATTCATTGAAAAAAAGCATGTAAGATATACTGCATCAAAATATGATACTAAGCAGGAGTATTGAGGTAGAAACAAAATCGCACAAAACCTAGGGGTACTTACACTTATACGAACAGGTAATAATATTAACTGCCGGATAACATAATAGCGCCCCTCATGTTAATATAAACTCAAGTCATTTATATAAATTTATCTTAATGTGCTATTCCTTATGTTTACAACGTTATAGTTTCGCATTCTTATCATTACTCAAAGAGAATGTGATCTTAATCAATAAATTTGTTTTACATAATAGCCCCCCCATCATTAGGCATTGAGTTACTATAATCACCTGATATACCCGTCATACTTTAAGCTGCATGTGCTTTGGCTACACTCAATAACCCGAATCACTTACGACAGTAAGCTCGCCGGGATTAATGAGCCTCATCCTTGAGGCTCACCCTACGGGCTAGCATAAATGCTGTACAAATCGGTTGCCGCCTTCCTGCAACTCGAATTATTTAGGATATAGAGACAGGTCATTTCGCCATTATTAATTAACACTATGGTTATCCTGTTTTTATCCATGCCAAACCAGTCTGAGGCTTAGCCTCGGAGTTTAAATAATGCTTTTTTTTGCTTTCTCGTTCAGGTATCCATATGCGCGAACATACCCTTTCCAATAAAGATTTATTGTGGCTAAAAACAATAAGCCCCAAACGACGGTGTGCAGCCTCATCTAATAACACGCGCCAAATTTGCGCCTGAACATGTGCATCCAATTGTGCCGTTACTTCATCAGCAATCAAATATCGGGTGCGCGGATCCAGTGCCCGTAACAGTGCAATACGAGCCAATTCCCCCCCCGATAACTCATCAGGTCGGCGTTTCAACCAATCAGGATTAACAGCCATCCGCTCAAGCCAATCAGCATCGGGCCGCCAGGCATCATGTAAGCTCTCACCCGTCGTTCGGTAAGGATTGAAACTTTGTTCTGGGTGCTGAGGCACCAATTGAATGGGGCAATAGCCCTTTTTAGCGAGCGGTACACCATCGATTAAAATTTGCCCTGATGTTGCCGATTGCCATTGTGCTAATACACGGCCAAGGGTCGTTTTGCCAAAACCACTGGGGGCCGAAATACCTAAACGCTCTCCCGCCGTTAGAGAAAAGGACAGACCATCCCACAACAGTTTACCACCTTGAACCACCGTCAGATTATCGACACTAAACATATTCGCCCACCTCTGTCGCGGCTATATGCGGGCTAACAAATTGTTGCTCCGGCAGTGCGGCCCATAGTGATTGTAGCCAAGGGCTACCACCGTTATTCTTCAATTCTTCGGCACTCAGCGTCTCATGTAACTTACCCTGATGTAACACCGCAATTTTATCGGCAAAACGTGCCGCTAATGCCAGATCATGGGTTACCCATAGAATGCCACGCCCTTGTTGGCAAAAAGCTCGCAGGTGAGTCAGTAACTGGCAGGCATGCTCGTCGTCGAGCCATGAGGTCACTTCATCTGCCAAGATATAACGGGCATTAGTCAACGTGGCACAACTGGTCAGCACGCGCTTTGCCATGCCGCCAGAGAGTTGACGAGGGAAATCATGTACCAACCCCGGCGCAAGATTGTAGGTTTGCAGTTGCATTGCCACATCTTCCAACCGCAGTTTTACACCACTAAGCTGCGCGGCGCGGGTCATCTGTGAGCCGACTTTAATTAATGGGTTTAGGGCGCTAACCCCTTGAGGAACATAACATAACGTTTTACCACGCCGCTCAATTTTGTCCTGAGCACACAAAACATCGCCATCAAGGATAATCTCACCATGGCAACGCATATTGTCCGGCAATAAACCTAATACACTTTGCAGCAACAAACTTTTGCCTTCACCGCTACCGCCGACTAACGCCACCAGTTCCCCCGGATTCACCTCCAAAGAAATATTACTCAGCAAAGGATGCCAAGTTTTTCGCCCCAGCCAGCGATAATGAGCAACATCAATAGCGAACCTTGCAAATTTCAACATCAGGTTATCCTCACCCAGAGTTGTTGCAGCGACCGGGCAAACTGGTCAAATACCAATACCAATCCCACCAAAATCAGGCCAGGGAAAAATGCCAGCCACCATGCACCACTGCTCAGGTAACGCAGTGCATCCGCTAATAATATCCCCAACGACGGCTCATGGGGTGACAGCCCAAACCCAAGAAAACTGAGCGCTGCGCTGTGTAACACCGCATGGGGGAACATTAATAGTGTGCCAACAATCCATTGTGGCAGTAATAACGGTAGCAGATGATGACGCCAACGGTAAAAATTACTGTTACCCAACCGATGAGATAGCATCACATAATCAGTCTCACGAATACGTAAGATTTCTGCACGTAGAATCAATGCGAGCTTTGGCCAATGGGTGAGTGCTACCGCCAGAATAACGCCTTGTTTCCCGCCCCCCAACGTGAAACAGATCAGCACCAACAACAGCAAGTGAGGCAATGCCAACATACTGTCAATTAATCCGCGAATGATATAATCCAGCGTTTTATTGATAGCACACAAACTGGCAGTGAGCATCGCCAACAGCCCACTGGCAAAAGCAGCAATCAGGCCAATTTGTAAGCTGGTTGTCATGCCCTGAAAACAGCGCAACCACAGGTCACGCCCCAGACTATCCGTACCAAACCAATAAGCCGGTGATGGTGGCTGGCGGCGCGCCATCAGATCCATTGGAACTTCAATGGGGTAAATAACCCAACCATAAACGATTAAAATGGATAATAGCGCCAATGAAACGAACAGCCGGAATAACGCCCGGTTTGGGTTATAAGTCATAATTGCCGCGCAGCTCCCCTATTCAAGCGATGTAACAGTGCGTTGGCAACGCTGTTACCGCAAAAGACTAATATGGCGCAAAACATGACGATCCCCATCAGTAACGGAATATCGCCGTGAAGCCCGGCATCAATAGTGGCTTGCCCTAAGCCGGGATAGGCAAAAACTTTCTCCGCTAACAGCGAACCACCCAGTAATTCCCCCACTGAGGCAAATTGCAGACACAGTGCTGGCGTAATGGCATGGCGTAAAATATGGAAGTGAACCAATGACCAGCCCTTATCCCCCTGTGCGCGGGCATAGCGGATAAATTCGCTGTTCATCACTTCAGCAACTCTGGCGCGGGTATGCAGCGCAATGTTGCCAACACCCAATAATCCTAAAGCCAGCATTGGCAGAATGAGATGGCGCAGTTTATCGCCCCAACTGGCTATTTCAGCAGTGCTGCCGGGTGTCCATGCACAGCAAATCGGCGCCCAATTCAGCTTCACCGCAAATAATGACAGCAACAATAAACCAATCCAGAAAGTGGGCAGCGAAGCCAATAAATATGACAGGGTTGAGATCAGACGATCAGGCCAGCGATTAAGATAACGCCCCGCAGTCAGCCCCAGCAGTAGCCCAACAATGCCGGAGAATAGCCATGCCGAAAGCAGTAACGCAAACGAGGTGGCAAAACGTTCACCAATAACCTGTGAGACCGGCGCGTTATACAGCATGGAGTAACCCAAATCACCTTGCAAAACCTGAGTAAACCAATGTAGGAAACGCTGCCACAAAGGCAGATCCAACCCCCACCGCGCCGCAATCAGTGGATATTGTTCCGGTGGAACATGCAGCAGCTCACTGCCAATATAGGCGCGTATTGGGTCTACTGGGGAAAAGCTCAGCAGCGTAAAAGTGCCTACTGCGGTGATTAACAGCAGGCAAATTAAACGCAGAGTAAATAGCGAGAACCCCTTCATTACTGACAGGTCCATTTCCAGCTATCAAGGCTATTAAGCAATGACCAGGAACCATGGATTTCCGGTGCCCCCTTGCCTAAATCAACGCAATCATTAGCCAGGTAAGTATGCTGAATATTCAATAACCACGCCCATGCCGCATCACCACGAATACCGGCACCGGTCGTTCCATCCCAATCAACCTGTTGCCAAAATGGCACCGCTTGTTCCCAAGTTGGTGCGTCCAGTGCCTGTTGCAGATGTTTATCAACTACCGGATTCTGGTAGTAGCCCGGATTATAATATTCAACACCGGCAGCTTTACTGCTGTAGTGATGGTACAGCTCCATTGGATCAAGGCTACCCCAGCCAAATAACGTGGGGTTAGCATGCATATTACGTTCAACGGTTTCCCAGCTACCGGATTTCAAATCAACATCAATACCAATAGGTTTTAGCATCGAACGCAGTGCCTGGGCTAAATCGCGCCGCGTAGTATCACCGCTGGTATACCAAAGCGTCACGTTGGCCGGAACCCCACTCTTTTCCCGAATACCTTGGCTGTTTAGCTTCCAGCCAGCCTGCTCTAATATCTGTTTGGCTTGTTCGATATCACCATCTTTAATGGCCGAATCTGGGTTATTCCATGGTAGCCCCTGCACACCTGTATAGGCAGGAATCGCATGACCTTCCATAATTTGGTCGGCCAGAAGCTGACGGTTGATGGCATAGTTAATGGCACGGCGGATAGCAACATCAGCCGTTACATCATTACCAATCGGGTAACCATGCGCATCCTTTTTACCTGCTGGGGTGGTTGGGAACACAATGCCCCGGTTTTCCACACTTGGTCGGACCCATAACTTCATGTTTTTAACCGGGCCGGCCGCCATCGATGGTGGAATACGAACTACCCCTAACTGCCCACTTTGTGCTGCAGCAAAGGCGCTATCTTCGTCAAGGAAAACAAAAATCAGTTTATCGAAATCATTTTTATTACCCGCATAATGAGGGTTAGCTTCCACGATCATTTGCTGGCCAGGTTGGAAACTCACCAAACGGTACGGACCAGCACCAATAGGGTTTTGCGCATAGGTTTTGGCATTATATTTATCAGCAGAAACAATCCCCAGCGATCCCAACACATTTACAAAAGTACTTTGTGGTGCTTTCAATTGGATACGAATATTGAGGGGATCAATTTCTTCGGCGCTGAGGAAATTACCCATATCGACTTTACCGCCACTGGCAGCCGCATTGTTATAGGTAAACACCACATCTTTGGCTGTCAGAGGAGAGCCGTCAGAGAATTTGAGGCCCGGCTTGAGCGTCAGTAACCAGGTTTTACCGTCATCGCTGGTTTTATACTGGCTCAGCAGAAAATCATGCCAGCTAAGATCTTCATTTTGTTTTAGCAACGGGCTATGCAGCAGCAGATAGCTGCCGTGACTCCAGCCTAACATCGGGTCAAATCCTTCTGTGGGTTCATCACCGATAGCCAGTTGCAGCGTATGTGTTGCGGCACTAACGGGAACAGAAAAAACACTGAGTAAAGCCGCTGTTAGTAGGGTATTTCGGAGCCATAGACGTTTAGACATGAATCATCCTTTGATAAATTAGCCAGCAAATATAGGGCATTGCCTGTCAGACAAAGATTCAACAAGTAATTAAGCGTAGCACTAAACATTAATATGAGTAATTGATACCATGTTTAGCATTAATGACTAATTTTCTATTCTTTACTTGGAACTTAACAGCACTAAACTGATAAATATCAGATTTAGATGAGGAAAATCAAAGAAAACCAAGACAGTTCTAACGTTGACTATAAATAAAGTTGATCTACATCTATAAAAACAACAAAAAACATTAAATTAGATAACCGATATATTCATTATAATATCACCTTACAACATAATTCGCCGATTAGTTCCCACAAACCAAGAGAGATAGCCTATTAATTAGCACACGCGCCATTTCATCCAAGTGCTTAATTATCGCGTCATCAGTTCAATTGTTATTGCTAATCAGCAAAATATCACCAGGATAATAGGATAAGTTCCAACCAGAGATTATTTTCCACTGAGTGAAACCTATCATAATAATGAGAGAAAGAGAGTGATTGAGTAGACATTCCTTCACATCAGAATATTTTTTGTGGCAAAAACATCTTTCGCTATCCTTTACTCCCCCGCTAACATTGAACGCAAAATAGCCCCCGCATCCTTAGGCGAGAGCGTTAATATCTGGGTATACATATCGATGGACATATCACAGATTTTTTCGCGATCGGCATCAGGAGCGGCTGGATTTACGAACATCTGTAAATCATTACCGTACTGCTGCTCCATCCGCTGCACAATGGCTTTCAGTTTGCTTTCATGCTCTTGATCGGTCGGCTTTACGAACTCACCAGTAGAGGCTTTAAACAAAAGATTGATCGCCTCCAGATCACGCATTAGCAGTTCGGTAGGTAACACTTTAGTGCTATTAACTCCCCCACTGACCTGCGGGAAGAGGGCTTTAAAACAGAGCATTTCGCTACGATTATGTTCCTGATAATAGCGCAACTCTTCCAAGATAACTTGCATATAAGTAATCACATTTTCATCAGGCGCGCGCTGAATGCGTTTTACCGTTAACTCCGCAATTGTCTGCTTCATTTCGTCAATCAGTTGCTGCTCAGAATGTCCCGCTTTTATCGAATTGACAAAATTGTTAATCAGTTGAGTATACAGCACCGGGTCTTGTTGCTTTATTGTCTGTAATACGGGAACGTTTTCAAAAGAATCTTCTATTCGCGCACGATCACCGTTCCGTAGCCCGTTCGGATTAATATATTGGTAATAAATAATATTCCCGACCACAATTGGAATAATAACCAGCAGAATAGCACTAATCTTATTAAGTTTATTTCTGTTGCGTAATATTGTTGTGATACCAGACAAAACCACACCAACACCTGCGGATACCATAACCTCCGTCCAATTCACCGCTAACTCCTTTATGCTATATATTAAAGCAATGAAACTATTTTACTTACACGTATATTAAAAATATGCAGTATAGTGACCGTAGCCACTTACAGTGAATACCTAACCATTAGGCTGGTAGCTCATCTCATAAAAATAAGCGCTAAATGGCAACTCATACAAAGCTTGAGTGCTCTCCAAAAGCAAGGGGAGGATTTTTGGCTCACAGCGAGCATAGTCTTCTGTCGGATATTGGCGCTGGCAGTATCCTTGTGGGCTATCGATAAAGTTCATCTTCGGAATGCGTTTAAGCACTAAAACTTTCCCTGCGCTGCACCCCATTTGAGGTTCAATAAAAAAGAAGCTGAGCTGAGATACGAGTGCCGTAATGCTAATAGCCACCACGGCTATCCACAGATAAATAGACCGCATACAGAATTCCCGCAATGAGTAAACGCGGTTACTCTATCAGCTAACCGATAACGAGCGCCAAGAATAATAACGCCAATTGCCCTGCGCACGAAAAAACGACATGTTTACATTCATATATTACAACCACAGTTCACCGGATCACTGGGTTTATCAATGGTCAGAGTTTTAGTGTGCATCGGTAACCCCTCATCACGCCAGCCCGTTACACCACCTATCATCTCCTTAACCATATAACCAAGTTTACTCAAGTTAACGGCTGCACGGTGAACACCGTTACAGTGTGGGCCGGCACAATAAATCACAAATAATGTCTCTGGTGGATAGACTGAAAGCAAAGTAGCATCCATTAATCGATGAGGAATATTGATAGCTCCCGGTAGGTGTAGCGTGGCAAATGCCGCCTCACTACGCACATCCACCAACACAAAATCCACATTACCTTGCTGCTGGCAGGTATAGACATCTGAGCAATCAGTTTCAAATGCTAAACGCTGAGAAAAGTACTGTAATGCGCGTTCGGCACAAGCCGGTGGGGTCTGACTGACTAAACTGCTCATATGATTTCTCCATTCAATATTATAAAACACCACTTTATGAAATGGCATTAGCTGATTACAGTGGCAGACATGACAATAAACCACTGAGATACGCCAATGAATATTTCCACTGCGTCAATATCTGCCAACAGACCAAAGGAAGAGCCGGGATTAGTGGTGACGCTGGCTTACGACGGATTGTGCCTATTTGAGTTTGGTATTGCGCAGGAAATATTTGGGTTAGCGCGCCCTGAATTTGATTTTCCCTGGTACCGGCACCAAGTGGTAGGTGTAGATCAACACATCACAACGGCCAATGGTGGTCTACATATTCGAGTTGATACCGATCTGTCCCTACTGGAACAGGCTAAAACCATTGTAATACCCGGTTGGCGTAGCCCTGACTCTCCCCCTCCAACAGCACTTATCGAGGCTTTGCAGCAAGCAGTTGCACGCGGTACACGCATTATATCCATCTGTTCTGGTGTTTTTGTACTGGCGGCAGCGGGGTTATTACAGGGGAAAAGCGCCACGACTCACTGGCGCTATACCGATTATCTGGCGCAACACTACCCTGACATTCATGTCGATGCCAATGTGTTGTATGTTGATGAGGGGCAAATTATCACCTCTGCGGGTAGCAGTGCCGGTATTGATGCCTGCTTACATCTGATTACCCGTGATTTTGGGGCTAAAATTGCCAATCAGGTAGCACAGCGGTTAGTCATGGCACCCCAGAGACGGGGTGGGCAACAGCAATTTATTCCACTGCCTCTTGCCAAAGAAACGCATCGGGATATGGCAAAAATGATGCAGCAAGTGCGCGGGCAACTGGCCCATAATTGGAGTGTCAGCCAGATGGCTGCCGAATTGGCGCTCAGTGACAGAACATTTTTACGGCATTTTTCTGCCGCCACGGGCCAATCGCCCAAAATATGGTTACAGCACGAGAGAATGCACAAAGCGAAAGAATTACTAGAAAGGGATCAGATGAGTATTGCAAGAATTGCCGAATATTGCGGATTTCAGACCATTGAAGGTTTTAGAAATGCATTTCGCCAAAAAGTAGGGATCACACCTGCAGTGTATCGGCGGCAGTTTAAATATAACTAAGGGAGGTGTTCCAGAGTAAAGAATCAATATCGACAAGATTAGAAAACTAAAAACCCCGCCGTGGCGAGGTTTTTAGGTTGTTGGTAATTCTTATTTAAGAAATAAGAATAATATTATTGAGGATATTATTGTCTGCTCCGGCTTAGGCCATCATCGCTATCGCAACTTTCCAACAATAGTGTTACCAACAATACGTTTACCAAAAAAAAAATCTGACCTGAGCCAGATTTAATTACAGCTAAACGTTCATGATAGCAGTGTAAATTACAGTGCTACTACGTTTACAGCTGAAGGGCCTTTCTGGCCTTGTTCGATGCTGAACTCTACGTTCTGGCCTTCATCAAGAGTTTTGTAATCAGTGCCCTGGATTGCAGAGAAATGTACGAATACATCTTTGCTACCGTCAGCAGGAGAAATAAAACCAAAACCTTTACCAGCGTCAAACCATTTTACTAAACCAGTCATTTTATTAGACATAGAGATATTTCCTTCATTATTTGTGCCAAAACGTGGCAATTGTGGTCTGCTGATCAA
Organism: Yersinia sp. FDAARGOS_228; assembly: GCF_002073315.2. Taxonomy (NCBI): domain Bacteria; kingdom Pseudomonadati; phylum Pseudomonadota; class Gammaproteobacteria; order Enterobacterales; family Yersiniaceae; genus Yersinia; species Yersinia sp. FDAARGOS_228. The sequence continues at coordinate 1,904,643 of NZ_CP020409.2, read as the reverse complement.
GAGTTACTTATGGGGGCACTAAAGAAGGAAATTCGTCGGAGAAGTGATGTCTAAAAATATCGCTTTAACTAGGAACTGCTTTACTTAAATGGCTTACATAAATAGGTCTGTGCTACAAACCGATGAAGCTATTAACGCATGCTGAGATATTAATAGCAAGCCTTATTTATTTTGAGTATTAATGAATGATAAAAACAAATTGTGCATAAATTATGATATACCCTAAATAATTCAAGTTGTAGGAAGGCGGCAACGAAATGAACCCATGGAGTTGAGATAACTCAATGACTTGGGTGAGTAATGGCAGCCAACGCACATGCAGTTTGAAGTATGACGGGTATAAAACCAACGGTCATACATCGCCCGGATGCATCCTGTGCCGGGCTAGAAAGACAGATTCTAGCGGGTGAGGTTATGCTCAGATTTCGTTATAATGCCAATGAAAATCGGAAGCCGTCATAAAGGAAAAGCAATGACAATGCGTGAGCTTGAAGTACAGTTTCTTAATGCAATGAGTGAGTTGCAGTCAACTTTTGAGAAACAGCACCAGACATGGCAGGCAAGCTACAATGCATTAAAACATGAACTGGAGCAGTCAAAAGCACGGGAAACAGCATTGCGTGCTAAAAATGATATGTTGCTTAGAAAGCTTAACACCGCAAACACCTTGCCGGAGCAACATTCATTGGTTCGGCAAATTAAAGTGCTGGGTGCGCATCTTGACGCTCTGGCGAAAGATGCTGCCGCTTTTAATCATCATCTGAATAACCAGCAAAAAAATAGCGATAATTTCAGTGGCGATAACCCTTAAACACTTCGTTGATTTTATCTACTCAGGCGTCTTAACAGCCAGATAATTTTACGTTGTCAATTACACCTTTTACGGCGCAAAGAAACACTCAATGACGTGGATAATTATTGCTGTTTTGATCGTAGTTTTTATTGTCGGCTACCGTGTGTTGACATCCGATACCCGTAAAGCGGTGGATACACTGGCCAATTTACTGAAGATAAAACCGATTTATATTGAATCAATGTTGCAAGAAATGGGGCAACGCCAGACACAAATGTTTATCCGCTCCACCAGCAATGGCTATGCCGAGGATGTGAGAAAGGCGGCTTATCTGGTCTTTATTTACCAAACCTTTATCAAAGATCCTTCCGATGAAAATGTGATGCAATGGCGCAATACGCTGATTCGCTCACATATATCCCCAATGCTAACAGCCGAACATACCGAAGCGGCTTTGTTCTATTTCGCAGAACTGGATTTAGATGCCTTTGAATTGGCGCAATTCCGCCGACAGTATAATATGCAATTTAATCAGGAAGCAGACGCCGTATTGCATTGATTCTGGCACTACGGCGCGGTGAAATTTATTGCGCCAAGGTGGGCTAGTTTTACGGGTACATACTGTTTAGATAGCGCAATAACATTTCTCTTGAGCTAAAACCGTGGGCAATACCATAGCGGTCGTCAGCTTCACCGGCCAGATAAAGCGGAAACTCGACATACTTATCACTGATACGAATAGTTGCCGTTGGTGTGGCAAACAGCAAGCTTTTATCTTTTTGCGCGGGATGAATAACCAATGCTGTCCTGCCCATTCGGGCTTCGCGGTTAACATAAACGTAATGTTCCGCTTTGCGATAACCGTAAGCCTGATCCACTGTATAATCCCGATCAAAACCGGCATTCTCCAGGACCTTAGCCACTTCATCTGGCCGTAAATACATTTATTTCCCCTCTTTTTGACTGCTATTGAGCGACCTTACCGTAATAAATAAGGGAAACCACGTATTTATTGGCTCAAAACGACTATTTCGGAATAGTCCACACACCGGCGAGCCAAACAACACCATTTTTACCCGACTGGCGCGTTAATAATCCGTTGCTGGCGTGGTAGTGTCGCCATAGCAGTCGCATACCAAAACCGCCCGTAGCGTGTGAGCCGCCACAAAAGAGGGCTAACTCAGTTACGGATAATAAAATCTTATTCAGCCTCCCGTGAGGGCCTGTTTTCACGCCATTGCGATGGGGTCATGCCCTTAACTCGCATAAACTCGCGATTGAAATTGGATTTAGTCTGAAACCCCGCCTCTAGCATAATATCGATCACCGGTAGCCCCGTACGCATCAATAGCATCGCGGCATGATCGACCCGCAACTGATTAACGTATTGCGAAACATTTTGCCCCGTTTGCTGATTAATCGCCTGCGACACTTTGCGCGGGGCAACGCCAACTTTGCGCGCCAACGTTGACAAGTTGAGTTGGCTCTCCAGATACAGATTATTTTTCTTTAAGGTCAATAAGATGATAGAGAAAAGTGCCTCCAGCGATTCAGCTAATGGCTTATCATCCGTTACCGCCAACTCAACCGTCGGCTCTTCACGATGTGCGCTGGTCGCCAGGGTGTAGCACATCGCCAACGTAATCAGAAGATTACTGAGGCTGGCTATTAGCCCAGCCTGATTTCCGGCAAAAAATGCATAGTCGGCGCTGATAATGATATCGCCCACCCCCGACCCAATCAGCAAGATAGCCATAAGAAGCCATAAGCGGTAGCTAAGCCAACTTTTTTCCACAGCGATCTGTTGCAAACGATCCTCACCAGGACGCAAGTAAACCAGCACCGCAAGGCCATAAGACAAATAACTGATAATGACCATTGCATCGAGCCACTGCGGCGCGATCCAGACACAAATTGCCGTACCGATAGGGCCTAAAGCATGTATCCCAGGCTGGCACATACCCACCCTTCTCTCCTCGGCTGTACTGCGGAGTGCTAAATAGGTCAGCGGCGGGATAGTCATAGCGACGATAGGTTGTAAGCCATTAAACAGGGCAAGATGATAGCCGTAGCGCAAGCCAATCAACCCGCTTTGTAATGCACAAACCAGCAATAGCAGCAGTAAGAATCCGCTCTGCTTACCGGATTTAATCAAATGATAAAACAAACCAATACATAAAATTGATAACAGAAAAGAGACGGGGATCAGTGGCATAACCCTTGCCTTAACAAGTGGATATCGTGAATAACGGTTTTGTAGTGTAGACAGCCAGATAAGCGAAAACAAGCAGGTTCAGGGACTGGATCATGATCGAGGTCGCGGCTAAATTCCCTTCCCTCTAAGGTGATACAGAACTCAATCAGTCAGGATATTAAATCATGAAAAATGCTGTGCTGTGCTTCTGTTTTTTGCTGTTTTTCCCAATGGTCAGTTATGGCTGGCAAACAGCGGTTACTCACATTTCATTCAATGACACTCAACGCCAGCGCCAACTTGATAGCTTAATTTATTATCCAACGGCGAAACAGGGAACAACAACCCTACTGGCTGATAACGCCGTCTTCAACAGTATCTCGGTTTTACCTGACGCCCCCCTTGCCGCAGGCCAGTTCCCATTGGTTGTCCTCAGTCACGGCAGTGGTGGAAACAATACCAGTATGGCGTGGTTGGCAGATAAGTTGGTACAGCAAGGAATGGTGGTAGTCGCAGCCAATCATCCGGGTAGTACCACTGGCAACTCAATACCGGCTGAATCAGCACAGCTATGGTTACAAACTGAAGATATCTCTTTTATTATTAGTGCACTACTGTCTGATTCACGCTGGAAGTCGGTACTGGATAATCAACCTGTTGGGGTCATTGGCCATTCGAAAGGGGGTTACAGTGCCATTGCGGCATTGGGTGCAACGCTTTCATTTCCACGTTTCATTGCCGGCTGCCAACAGCAACCCGAACAAGCCAACTGCCAGTTTTATACCCGTGCGGACGTAAAATTAAAGGCACTTCCAGTGCGGAAATTTGAAGGGAATTATGCCGATAAACGTTTACGTTTTGCGGTCGCTTTGGACCCCGGCATGGTGCCATTTTATCAAAACAGTAGCTTGTTTCATTTAACAGCCCCACTGCTTCTGATTAATGCTCACTATTTTATCTCACCGAATATGGCACTAAATCTGGGCGGGAGTGAATGGATAAAGCAGCTTAATCCGCCGGGTATAACCACAAGGACCTTAGCCCACAGCGGCCATTTCGATTTCCTGCCAGCCTGTAAACCGACAGCCCGCGCAGTTCTGGCAGAGGAAGGCGAAGACTTTATCTGTGCAACATCAGTGACAAAAAGAGAAAAGTTACATCAACAAACGGTTCAACAGATCGTTGAGTTCCTTCATCAACAACATATTTTGCGCTGATATTGCAACATTATTAGGGTGACGCCACATGCCATCCAGACTCTGCAAGACTAAATAAAGGTGTCGGTAAGAAACAGCGCACAGGCAAGTGATACACCACATAGGGTCATCACACTGAAAATCAGTTCAAACAAATAACGATTGATCATGATGGTTAGCCTATAAAAAAAGACACCCGGCATTAACCGGGTGTCTGGAATTGGCTAGACGGTGCGGTACTCAATGGCCCGCATTCCGGCATAATTATGCAGCTGGAGCTGTTACTGATTTTTTAGCGGCTTTCTGGTGTTTCTTAGCAGCCTGAGCTTTCTGAGCTGGCGCTTTTTTCACTTGTTTTTTAGCAGCCTGTGCTTTTTGAGCTGGCGCTTTTTTCACGTGTTTTTTAGCAGCCTGTGCTTTTTGAGCTGGTGCTTTTTTCACATGTTTTTTAGCAGATTGTGCTTTTTGTTCTGTGGTTTGTTTGGTTGCTTTATGTTTTTTATGGTGAGTTGCTTTAGCTGGTGCTGCGTTTTCTGCGGCAGGAGCAGCAGTAGTGCTGGTTGCAGTTGGTGCTGCTGTAGCGGCTGCAGTAGTTTCAGCAGCGAAAGCAACAGAAGACAGACCCATGGTTGCAGCAACGATCAGCGCTAATACTTTTTTCATTTTAAAATCCTCAGAGTTTGTTTCGCTAAGCCCCCTGTGGGGCCGTTGGAAGAATCATAGAGGAATCAATTTTTCCTTTCCGTGAGTCATTGGTTTCGTAAAGTAACCAAATGTACAAAGTAATAGTGATTGTTATTTACGCTACGCATCATGCTTCACGTTATTTAAAAACAATTCGCGGTGCGGCAGTTTCATTGTGGTTAATTCTCCGCTCGCCCTCGGATTAGTCCTGAAGCACATGTCACAGCGACTTGATGGTCTATGCTTAATGTTCATCAGGCAAAATGGAGCGTCAAATGTTCAAGAAATCAGAAAAAATTGAAAGAGATCTCAATCAGGACGTGACCCTTCTGGCAGATACTCTCGACAATGTCTTGCGTTCATCAGGTGAGAAAACCAAAGAGGAGCTGACCAAGGTGCGCCACAATGCCGAAGGTGTATTACGTGATGCACGAGCACGTTTCAACGGTTCGACCAGCCTAAAACAGCATGCACGCGATGTTGCAGGTAACGCAGATGACTACATCCGCGACAAACCATGGCAAGGTGTCGGTATTGGTGCTGCGATCGGTATCGTACTGGGTGTGCTGTTAGCACGCCGTTAAAAATAATCTGATAGCCAATACACCGCCGGTATTTTAACACCCTCATTGCTGTGTCTACTTGTGTTGATAACGATATCTGGCGGTTTGGTTAATTGGTGGCCCGAGTGATACTAAACTCACTGCGGGCCAGCGCCTGAACCACCAACCCTTGCTGTCGCGCCCACCTTGCTACGGCATAATCAGCAAACCCCTTACCCAGTCGCGCCAGCAGTTGTACTCCTCCAGCTTGTTGTTCAACCTCAACCCCCCCTGCCAACTGACGCCTCAGACTTGCCGATAGCATCTCACGGTGCCCCGAGTTGGTGGCCCTATCTCTGACTTGCTGTTGAATCATCAAAAAACTACATATAGTGTGGTTGAATTAAATAAACACTAGATATAGTATTCATTTAATCACCTACGGAAATGAAACCGCAGTTGATTATCAGAGGCAGGTGGTCACAGCGCATCAACAACTCGGCTAATCCGCCTTTTCTTAACATAAAAGGTAAATACGAATCATGATAATTATTATTTACAGTAAACCTGATTGTGTCCAGTGCAATGCCACTTACCGCGCATTTGACAAACAAGGAATAGCCTATCAAACAATTGATTTAACAGAAGATTTACAAGCATTAAATCATGTGAAATCTCTTGGCTATCAGCAAGTGCCGGTGATTATTGCAGGTAATGAGCATTGGTCTGGCTTCCGCCCTGACAAAATTAATGCATTGGTTCAGGCCGTCAGTGCCTGATAAGGGTAGCGACATGAATCCGCTGGTCTATTTTTCCAGCTCTTCGGAGAACACTCACCGTTTTGTCAAAAAGTTAGCACTCCCGGCAATACGCATCCCCATTGCCGGTGCGCGAGGGAAACTACAACTTGAGCAACCCTATATTTTGTTAGTACCCAGCTATGGCGGCGGCAGCCCGATAGGAGCAGTACCGATACAGGTTATTCGATTTCTAAATGATCCACACAACCGTTCATTGATCCGCGGCGTTATTGCGGCGGGTAACACTAATTTTGGCGACGCCTATTGCCTGGCAGGGAAAATCATCTCCCAAAAATGTCAGGTTCCTTATCTGTATCGCTTTGAACTACTGGGTACAGCAGAAGATGTGGCAAATGTGCGCATGGGAGTAACTGAATTTTGGCAACGACAAAACTGAATATCACTGAACCATCCAGCAGCGAGCTTGATTATCACTCGCTGAATGCGATGCTGAACCTCTATGATGCCGATGGACATATCCAGTTTGATAAAGACCGACTGGCGGCACGCCAGTATTTCTTGCAACACGTAAATCAAAACACCGTGTTTTTCCACAATTTGCAGGAAAAACTCGATTATCTAGTCGAAGAAGGATATTACGAGAAAGAGGTACTGGAAAGGTACGATTTCAGCTTTATCAAAGGATTATTCCAACAGGCCTACAGCAAAAAATTTCGTTTCCCTACCTTCCTCGGTGCATTTAAATATTACACCAGCTATACCCTGAAAACCTTTGATGGCAAACGTTATCTGGAACGCTATGAAGATCGGGTTTGCATGGTGGCGCTGACCCTGGCAGCAGGTAACCCGACACTGGCGCAGGAACTGGTAGAAGAGATAATCTCTGGCCGATTCCAGCCAGCAACGCCGACGTTCCTCAATTGTGGTAAAAAACAGCGTGGTGAGCTTGTCTCCTGCTTCTTGTTACGTATTGAAGATAATATGGAGTCAATTGGCCGCTCCATTAACTCAGCACTGCAATTGTCCAAGCGTGGCGGCGGGGTCGCTTTCCTGCTAAGTAATATTCGTGAAGTCGGTGCGCCGATCAAAAGAATTGAAAATCAATCCTCCGGCGTCATCCCGATCATGAAAATGCTGGAAGATGCCTTTTCTTATGCTAATCAGTTGGGTGCACGGCAAGGTGCGGGAGCGGTATATCTCCATGCCCATCATCCTGATATTTTACGTTTTCTGGATACCAAACGCGAAAATGCCGATGAAAAAGTTCGAATTAAAACCCTCTCCTTAGGCGTGGTTATCCCGGATATTACCTTTGAGCTGGCGAAGAATAACGAAGAAATGTACCTGTTCTCTCCTTACGATGTAGAACAGGTTTACGGTGTACCAATGTCAGAAATCAGTATTAGCGAAAAATACCGCGCGATGGTCGATGATAAGCGTATCCGCAAAAGCAAAATAAAGGCGCGCGAGTTCTTCCAGATTCTGGCCGAGATCCAGTTTGAATCCGGTTACCCCTACATGATGTTTGAGGACACGGTTAATCGCGCCAATCCGATTAAAGGCCGAATCAATATGAGCAATCTGTGCTCAGAAATCTTGCAGGTTAATTCACCAACCGAATACAACGACGATCTTAGTTATCGCCATATCGGCAAAGATATTTCCTGTAACCTTGGTTCGCTGAATATCGCGCATACCATGGATTCACCAGACTTTGGCAAATCGATTGAAACCGCTATTCGTGGGCTGACTGCCGTGTCCGATATGAGCAATATTCGCTCGGTGCCCTCTATTGAGAAAGGTAACCAGGAATCTCATGCTATTGGCCTCGGGCAGATGAATCTGCACGGTTATCTGGCCCGCGAACGTATTTTCTACGGCTCAGAAGAAGCGCTCGATTTTACCAATATCTACTTTTATACCGTGACATATCATGCCCTCCGTGCCTCAAACCAACTGGCAATAGAACGGGGTAAGCGCTTTAAAGGCTTCGATGAATCAGATTATGCCTCGGGTACTTATTTCACTAAATATATCGAACAGCGCTGGCAGCCTAAAACCGCCAAGGTGCAGGCACTATTTGCTCAGGCCGCTATTGTACTGCCCGATCAGCAGGACTGGGCCGCATTACGCCAGTCAGTGATGGAACACGGTATTTATAACCAGAACTTGCAGGCAGTACCCCCTACCGGTTCTATTTCCTATATCAATCATTCGACATCGAGTATTCACCCGATTGTCTCGCCGATTGAGATTCGCAAAGAAGGCAAGATTGGCCGGGTATATTATCCCGCACCTTATATGACTAACGATAACCTTGAATATTATCAGGACGCTTATCAGATAGGGCCGGAGAAAATCATCGATACCTACGCGGAGGCAACACAGCATGTCGATCAAGGGCTATCACTGACCCTGTTCTTCCGTGATACCGCCAGCACCCGCGATATTAATAAAGCGCAAATTTATGCCTGGAAAAAAGGGATTAAGACCATTTATTACATCCGGTTGCGCCAGATGGCACTTGAAGGCACGGAAGTCGAAGGCTGTGTTTCTTGCTCGCTGTAATGCGCGGCACTGAATGAATAAAAATGGTTGATAAGGAAAATGATATGAGTGCAGTAAAACCGATAGCGCACGTCAGTGCCATTAACTGGAATAAGATTGAAGACGATAAAGATCTGGATGTATGGAACCGCCTGACGGCTAATTTCTGGCTGCCAGAAAAAGTCCCACTATCAAATGACATTCCTTCTTGGGCAACGCTGACACCTAATGAACAACAACTTACGATTCGGGTTTTTACCGGCCTAACACTGCTGGATACTATTCAGAATACCTTGGGTGCACCGGCACTGATTAAAGATGCAATCACCCCTCATGAGGAAGCGGTATTCTCGAATATTAGCTTTATGGAGGCGGTCCATGCCCGCTCTTATAGCTCTATTTTTTCTACTCTTTGCATGACATCTGATGTGGACGACGCCTATCGCTGGAGTGAAGAAAATGGCCCACTACAAAAGAAAGCCGATATTATCTTACAGCACTACCATAATGATGACCCACTGAAGAAAAAGATAGCCAGTGTATTTTTGGAATCATTTTTATTCTATTCCGGCTTCTATTTACCGATGTATTGGTCCAGCCGGGCTAAATTAACCAACACGGCCGACCTTATTCGATTAATCATCCGCGACGAGGCCGTACATGGTTATTATATCGGCTACAAATTTCAGCAAGGGTTGGAGAAAGTCGATAATGCTCGCCGTCAGGAAATAAAGAACTTTGCCTTCGATCTGCTGCAAGACTTATATGACAATGAAGTGCGTTACACCGAGGACCTGTATGATAAGGTCGGCTGGACCGAAGATGTCAAAAAGTTCCTGCATTATAATGCCAATAAAGCATTAATGAATTTAGGTTATGAAGCCTTATTCCCGGCCAGTCAGGCAGCGGTCAGTCCGGCGATTCTGGCGGCATTATCACCAAATGCAGACGAAAATCACGATTTCTTTTCCGGTTCAGGCTCCTCTTATGTGATCGGCAAAGCGATTAACACCGAAGACGAAGACTGGGACTTTTAAGCTTTCCCCGCCTGCGCCTCACCCTCACTTTTATGGCATAAAAATGAGGGGATCCACACCCACTGGCAGTCACAGCGAGGCTGCCGTTTATTTTGTGATGATTTAAAGCCTCAGTCACCTCGAAAACAATTCACAGCACCGTCTGCGTTTTACCTCCTTAATGAACAGACCCATAACTAAAAACTGAAATTTTCATCTCACCGCTCATTTAGGCGCAGGCCAGTGTATAAGGGGGATTCAGCGTATATATTGCGACGATAAAAATGTGATATCAGCGCGCTGAAGAGCGCCTAAGTCCAAGACTAAGCAGAGGCAAAGATCGGAGAGATATAATCAATAATGACATAAGCCATATATTGGATATACCGGGACAACATTCACACCATTAACTCACTAATTAGAGTTAACTCGGCCTATCGATATTAGACGAGACACGCACATCAAAAAAACACAATATTAACGCATGTAAATTAACAAGTTTAAAAGATATATACTGAGATAAGGACTATTGCAATTCAGATTATAAGAACATTGAGGGTTGTCTCAGATTCTCACTGTGTTAGGGTATATGGCGCTCTATTTTTTCATCAGGATAAACATTGATCGAATAAACATAATTCAAAATTGACAGAGGAATACACCAACTGCATGGCAATTAAACTCGAAGTAAAAAATTTATATAAGATATTTGGTGAGCATCCAGAACGGGCTTTTAAGCTGCTTGAATCAGGTAAGAATAAAGAGCAGATATTTGCCAAAACTGGTTTGTCCGTTGGCGTTAAAGATGCCAATCTGGCCATTGAAGAAGGCGAGATATTCGTCATCATGGGGTTATCCGGTTCCGGTAAATCCACCCTGGTACGCCTTCTCAATCGTCTGATAGAACCCACCCGTGGAGAAGTACTGATCGATGGCGAAGATATTGCCAAAATATCTGATAGTGCCCTGCGCACCGTTCGCCGTAATAAGATCAGTATGGTCTTTCAGTCCTTTGCATTAATGCCCCATTTGAATGTTCTCGATAACACCGCATTCGGTATGGAGCTGGCTGGCGTCCCTTTGCAGGAACGTCACGACAAAGCGCTGGAAGCACTGCGTCAGGTGAGTCTGGAAAGCTATGCCCACTCCTACCCCGATGAACTTTCCGGCGGGATGCGTCAGCGCGTCGGTTTAGCCCGTGCGATGGCCAATAACCCTGACATCTTATTAATGGATGAGGCCTTTTCGGCGCTAGACCCCTTAATACGAACAGAAATGCAAGATGAGCTGGTCAAATTACAGGCCAAACATCAAAGGACCATTGTCTTTATCTCTCATGATCTGGATGAAGCCATGCGCATTGGTGATCGTATCGCCATTATGCAGGGCGGCGAAGTAGTACAAGTCGGCACCCCGGATGAAATACTGAATAATCCGGCTAATGACTATGTGCGCACCTTCTTCCGTGGCGTCGATATCAGCCACGTCTTTAGTGCCAAGGATATCGCGCGCCGTCGCCCGGTATCGTTAATCCGTAAAACTCCGGGTTTCGGCCCGCGTTCGGCGTTAAAACTGCTGCAAGACGAAGACCGCGATTATGGCTATGTGCTGGAACGCGGGCAGAAGTTTATTGGCGTGGTATCGATAGATTCACTGAAAAAAGCCTTGTCTGAGAGCCAGTCGCTGGATAGTGCCTTACTGGCCGATCCGGCACCGGTTCCCGCAGATATGCCCCTCAGTGAGTTGATTTCACTGGTTGCCCAGGCGCCGTGTGCGGTCCCTGTGGTCGGTGAAGACAACAGTTATATCGGTATTATTTCCAAAGCCATGCTGTTGCAGGCCTTAGATAAGGAAACGCCAAATGAGTGATCCAATTCAAAACAGTACCCCCGTAGACAGTAACCCTTGGGCGACGGATGCGGCGGCTTCAGCAGCACCGGTAGCTACGGATACTGCCCCTCAGACACTGTCAGCCGCTGCTGACCCGTGGGGAGCGAGCATGGCCGAGGGTAGCCATGCCGCAAGCAGTGCCAGCCATGAGGTTGCTTCTCAGGCCGTTCAGAGCACTGCGACACAAAGTACCGATTGGTTGAATAGTACTCCGGCCGCTGCTCCCGAACATTTCAGCCTGATGGACCCGTTCCATAACACCTGGGTGCCACTGGATTCCTGGGTCACTCACGGTATTGACTGGGTTGTGCTGCATTTTCGCCCGCTGTTCCAGGGCATTCGTGTGCCGGTTGATTTTATTCTCAGTGGCTTTCAGCACCTGCTACTGGGCATGCCAGCACCGATCGCGATTCTGGTTTTCGCGCTGATCGCCTGGCAGTTCTCCACCTTAGGAATGGGCGTGGCAACCCTGATCTCACTGGTGGCTATTGGCGCTATTGGTGCGTGGTCACAAGCGATGGTGACACTGGCACTGGTTTTGACTTCGTTGTTCTTCTGCATTCTTATCGGGCTACCGATGGGGATATGGCTGGCACGCAGTAATAATGCCGCACGTATAATTCGGCCGTTACTGGATGCCATGCAGACTACACCGGCATTCGTTTATCTGGTGCCCATCGTTATGCTATTCGGTATCGGTAACGTCCCCGGCGTGGTCGTGACTATCATCTTTGCTCTGCCCCCCATTGTCCGGCTGACTATTTTGGGCATTAAACAGGTACCAGAAGATCTGATCGAAGCCGCTGAATCCTTTGGCGCTAATCCACGCCAATTACTGTTCAAAGTGCAGTTACCGCTGGCGATGCCAACCATCATGGCCGGTGTCAACCAAACCCTGATGCTGGCACTGTCGATGGTGGTTATCGCTTCGATGATTGCTGTCGGGGGCTTAGGTCAAATGGTACTGCGCGGTATTGGCCGCCTTGATATGGGGCTGGCCGCCGTCGGTGGTGTCGGTATCGTGATTCTGGCGATTATCCTTGACCGCCTGACCCAATCATTAGGCCGTGATCGCCGTACCAAAGGTATTGGCCGCTGGTATGCAGCCGGCCCGATTGGGCTTATCACCAAACCATTTCGAAATACTAAGTAATTTCAAATTATTACGCTCAAATTTAAGCGTAATTGTCGCAGGCAGTTTGGACATGGGCAGCGCGCAATCACCGCAGGACGTTGAGCGCTGCCACGTTCAAAATGGCAAGTAAAATAGCTTAAAAAGGAACAACTATGCGTTCGACAGGAATCTGGGCCTTAGCCCTCACCACACTGATCAGCACTCAGTTATCCGCCGCAGAATTACCGGGCAAAGGCATCACTGTCCAGCCACTGCAAAGTACCATTTCGGAAGAGACCTTCCAGACCTCTCTGGTCAATAAAGCCTTGGAAAAACTCGGTTACGATGTCCAACCGACCAAAGAGGTAGACTACAACGTTGCGTATTCAACTATCGGCGCAGGTGATGCCACCTATCTGGCGGTTAATTGGGTACCGCTGCATAACGACCAATATAATGCGGCCGGTGGCGATGCCAAATTTTATCGTCAGGGTAATTATATTGAAGGGCTGGCACAGGGTTATCTGATTGACAAAAAAACCGCTGATAAATACCACATTACCAATATTGAGCAGCTAAAAGATCCGAAAATCGCCAAATTGTTTGATGCCAATAACGATGGCAAAGCCGATCTAACCGGCTGTAATCCGGGCTGGGGTTGTGAAGCACCGATAAATCATCAGATCAAAGCGTATGGTCTGAGCGATACCGTTACCCATAATCAGGGTAACTATGCCGCGATGATTGCCGATACCATTACCCGTTACAAAGAAGGCAAACCGATCCTGTATTACACCTGGACACCTTATTGGGTCAGTGATGTATTGGTACCGGGCCGTGACGTAGTATGGTTGCAGGTTCCTTTCTCTTCCCTGCCGGATAAAACTATCGACACCAAGCTGTCTAATGGTGCGAACTACGGCTTCCCACCAAGTGTGATGCATATCGTGGCTAACAAAAAATGGGCTGAAGCTAACCCGGCTGCCGCTAAGCTGTTCTCTATCATGAAATTATCGATTAATGATGTAAATGCGCAGAACATGCGGATGCACGCAGGTGAATCGTCAGATGCCGATATTGAACGTCATGTGAATGGCTGGATTCAGGCTCATCAGGCCACCTTTGATGGCTGGGTGAAAACTGCCGCGCAAGCGGGTAATGCGAAAGCTACGCAGTAAGTCACCTGGGACAGACACTTTCAGCTATCTTTGATAGTTGCTGACAAGGTGCCAACGGCGCAGAGAATAGGCAGATCATAAAGACGCCATATTCCCTTTTAACAACAACCACCTTGCCGGTTTGAACCGCGCCATCCGTGGCGCGGACGCTTTACTTACCTGCTTATCGTGGCGGCTTATGATCTATGGTTATAGAGATCAAAGAGTCCTCGAACACGCAACATAGAGCTGACTCACCGAGAAGTAGCCGGACATGTTGCCAACGCTGAGGAAGACGACGTACCGGCTGCTGCTGCCGGTACCATACAGTTCAAACGCCCAATGGTAGTTGCTGACCCAGCCGGAACCTGTGTAGTCCGCAACACCTAAACTCCCCCACTCATCCCAAAGTCTGCCATCAGGTGCGCGCGTTCCATTTGTTCCTGTCGCCGCATTCGTCATTTTTAAATAACTTGGCACTCCGTAACTCGCCCCTAAACCGGCACAATAGGAATCAGCCTGGGCTGCTGTCATTTTGTTACTCCCGTTGTTCACAAACCAGGTGCCAATGGTGAATGAGTAAGGTGTAACTTCGTTCGTGCGCGTATCAGTAATGGTGATATTTACGGTTTGTGCGGACGCAGGTTCAGCGACGAATGTGACTACACCGGTTGCGGGGTTAACAGTGACCCACGGTGCCCGCGGGTCAGCAGCGAAAGTGTAATTGCTGTTCCCGCTGGCGCTGGTCCCGTTCATCCAAAACTGGAATGTGGCCTGACTGAAGCCGGTTTTTGGGAAGCCAGAGTCTAAGGCGAAACTGGCCCCATTTACCCGCACCACCGGTAAACTCGCAGGTACCACAAGTGTGTATGTGGCGCTGCTGAGGGTACTCGGGCTGCTGGTTGTTGGGGCCCCAGTGAGCGAGGAGACTGCTATCGGGCCACTGGCGACCACTGTCAGCGTTTTGCCTAAAAATGACGCACTGAACGGTGCCGCCAGTTGTGCTGGTGTGAGCACCACATTGTTGTACTTCCAGACCCAGGTCACGGCGGCGGTATCCAGAGAGGCACTTAACCCCGTATCACTGTCCTGGTCTTTCAATATCAGGCCGGATGCAGAAAGCCAAAAATCATTGGGTTTATGGGCTGTTCCTACTACTACATTTTGGGTCACAGCCGTGGTTCCCCCCGGGAACATCACATTGAGTAATCCCGTTGCAGTGGGAGGCCGCCCCTCAATGGTGCCTGTGGAGTGAGTCACTTTTGCCCAAACTGTCGGGGCGCTTATCGCCACCAGTATCAGCCCCACCAGCGTGGACACCGTACCTGGCCGGTAGCAGCGTTGTCGGTGTGCCCTAATGTACTGTCTGTCAGCATCAGAATAGCAGGTCTCGTTTTTCATGATTGTCATCCTTCCCGGTCTGCCTGCTATGTGCCCAAAACAATGGTTATCTGAACACTCGTCTAAGCGCAAACGCTCAGATAGCCCCTGTAGTGTCTGTCTTGAATATCGGTAAAAACAGGCCCCGAAAGGCCTGCCAGAGAGTAAAATCCTTTACTGTTTGGCGTTGTAATCGACCGCCAAACCAAAGCCCTGCACACCGTCTGGTGACACAACGACCGCCTGAGCCGCCACATTTGCCGGTACCACAAAGTTAGCATCTGGATTGAACAAGGTTTCCGGTGCTGCGGTATGGGTGGTTGCACTGCTCCCGGTAAGTTTCCATTTGTAATTGACAGTACTGGTCAGGTCGGTAGTGCCATCTGACCCGAACAGTTTGAACTGATAGGTCGCACCGACTTTCAGTTTGATATTCGCATTCTCTGTGGCAAGCAGGTTGGTGGTGAAACCAGTATCCGTGGTTGTGTAAATAGCCGGGATCAAATCGGCCCCCGGTCCAACGGGTTGGTCAGGAACCGTCGTTTCCCCTCCTCCGCCAGTATCGGTGCCGCCATCGGGTCCCGGAGTGATAGCGCCCGGTTTAGAGACATTGTCATAGGTAAGGGTGTAGCCGGTATTTAGGTCACCCGTCACGGATGTCTCCGTGATGACTGCTTTAATGATGGCCCCTAGCGCTTCATCAGGAATGACAACTGCGCTGCTGCCGCCTGCACTATCGGTGGTATCGCCAGCCAGCGCATTGGTAATCCCTGTGGTGATTTCTACCTGCGGGGCCGTACCGTTGGCGGGCACGTAGTACCAGTGTACCGTGGTCGTGGAGTTATCCGCATCACCATCAGTATCAGTGTATTTGTAGGTCATGGTAATGGTGTCACCGGTGACCGGCATCAACGGGTTAGTACCATTGGTCGCAAAGTCCACTGCGTGGATGTCAGCACCACTGGCAGATTTCAGCACCGGAATAACGCCCCGAATAGTGCCAGTCGAACCAGTCACTACCGCATAGGCACTGGTAATGGTGCCCGCGGCTATCATCAGTGCCAGAGCGACTTTCTTTAATGTAAATGTACGGGTCTTGGTGATTCTCATCTTCTGCTTTCCTTATAGAACAATGTGCACACTGATTATGCGGTGACACCATCAGTCACTGTTGCAGCGTCGTTATCCGTGACCATAGCGGCCGGGTACTTTTGTCCGCTCGGTAACACACCCGATGCAGCCCTTGGCCAGATGGCCTTACTCGAAAGTCACCTTCAGACTGAACCCCTGATCCCCCGGAATGGCCCCTGAGCTTGAAACACTGTTGACCGGTACGGTATAGCTATGAGTAGTCGCCCCTGATATCGCGCGGCCAGACAGTACTGCCGGTGAACTGCTGCCTGCCGCAGCCGCATTACTGCCGTCCAGTTGCCATTGAATGTGGCTCACCGTCGCTGTCAGGTCAGCTTCTCCCGCGTCCCATACCCCGTTACTGTTGCTGTCATCCCAGGCCCGGAACACATACGTGGCCCCCACGGTCGGGTGGACCGTCGTTGAGCGAGCGTAATCGATAGCCCCACTGCCTGCCCCCGGTGTGTCCGATGCCAGGAATATCCCGCCACTGATACCCACACCCGAGACAACCGGCCCCGGCGGAGTCAGCGTACCGCCGCCTCCCGCGCCGGTTGCGCCACTGGTGTCCAGCACCAGAATCGACTGCTGGCCGCGCAGCGGAAGACCGGTTTGGGATTGCTCCCAGATTTCCACCTTGATGGCCGACGCACCCAGTGCACTGGCTGGAATAGTGATGGTCGAGGTACCCGGTGCGCCATCAATGGCGGCGACATTGGTCATGGCCGTTATCGGCACATCAGTCCCGTTCAGGGTGTAGTACCAGACCACCGTGGACAGCGAATCATCCACATCACCCTCCGCGTCGGTGTAGTGATAGGTCATCACCACTGTGTCACCGGTAGACAGCGCACCTTGGCTGGCAAAAGTCCCGCTAAAATCCACCGTGTGCGGCAGGTTGTTTGACGCACTCAGTGACGGAGCGCTGCCCTGGGTAGCGGTGGTGGTCGGCGTACTGCCCGCCCAGACCGGACTGAGCGTACTGCCCACCAGCATCAATGCCAGTGCCACGGCATTCAACCGCAGGCTTTTTTTCATGTGTGTGGTCATTTTCATCGTCATCGTTACCCTGCATTCACTGAGGAGCCCGCATAAATGGGTCAGTAATTCACTTTCAACCCAAAGCCCTGATCACCGCAGACCACACCGCTGTTACTGCTGGCGTTAGGTCGCGGGGTAAAGGTGTACCCGGTCATGCCGGTATCATGGTTATCCAGGGTAATGGCACACCCCGCCGTATTGGTCCCGTCCAGTGCCCAATGCACCTCGTCCGCCGGAAGAGTCTCCGTGACATCCACATCATTCTCGTCAAACAGCACCACGGTATAAGTCACTCCCACCTGCGGTGCGTTGTGGGTCGTGAGTAAATCTTCCCCCGCCGGATCGCGAATTTCGGCGCGAGCCACGACAGTCTCCATCGGCGACGCAGACGTGAACGTGATGGTTTTCGCGTTGGTCACACCGTAAGCCCCGAGGTCGGTGGTAATAATAAAAGTCCCTGGCTGATTACTTATCAGCGAGCTGACGTAGTAAGTGATGCCATCACGCACCTCGGTCGCGGTATGCACCACCCGCAGGCAGGCGTCAGGAAAACCGTCCTCATCGGTCGGGCAGGTCGGGCCCGTCACCAGCGGCACTACCGCCCCGGAATAGAGACTTCTGGCTACCCAAACCGGCGCTAATGCCGCGTCGTTGATGGATTTTCCCTGATGGTCTTCCAGATGCGCCGACAACTTCACTGCGTCAGCATCCAGACCTGTGGCGGGCATCGCGCTGTCGCCATCGATGAACAATCGCCCAAGGCGTTGTTGTCCGACCCGGATTTCCACATCATTTGAGGTGGCCTGATGGCCTTTCTCGTCCACGATACTGATGGACAGGGTGTAGAGGTTGGTGGCCCCCGGCGTGGCGTCCCATGCGGGTAGTGTGATTTGCCAGCCCTGCGGGCTATTGGCCCCAGCCGTGGGCACCAGCAACAGCGGCACCGCATCACCGTGCCAACTCACACTGGTGATGCGGTATTTGCTGCGCACCAGCGGTTGCATCATGTAGACATCGCCTTCCAGCAAGGTTGCTGGCACCGCCGCCAAATCCAGCGACAGCACGGCTTTTTCTTTGTATTCCAGTACGATATCGTAGTTACGATCCACCAGGTCATACCGACTGCCTTTCAGGCTGCGCATCGCCGCCACATTGCCTGGGTCCAGTTGTTTCTCCAGTGGCGTGCCGAGCTGGTAGCTGACTTGCAGACCCAGCTCGGTATTGTTCTTGCCGTCTTTGCCCATTTTGTGGCTCACCTTCAGGGTGGCGAGCGGGAACGGGGTATAATTCACACCCACGGTCACTGCATGGGGGTCTTTTTGCAGGTTATCCTTGCCGAACAGCGCCACTTCATCACCGTAATACTGCTCATACACGGCGGATGCCCCTAACTGCTGATAGACCGGCAGGTAGCCTTGGGCGCGCACGTCAAAACCCCGTGCTGGCCGTTCCAGATAATCATCAAAGTCTTTGGAGTCTTTCCAGCCGGACAGCGGGTGATAATAGTTGCTCGCCAGCTTGAGGTTGTCGGCCCACCACTCCAGCCCCAATCCTAATCGGCTGTGATTGCGGCTGATATCCTGATCAAGGAAGGTGTTGGCACCGAACAGCCAGTCGCCCTGATCAAAACGCACCCCGGCCCCGAGATTACCAATCATCCGGTTATCCTGACGGTGCACCCCCACCTGGGAAAACGCCACCATGGCGTCGTTCTCATACCAGGGCGAAAAAAGTGAGAAGGCACTCTTGCTGAGGCTGCCGTTGTCGTCCACCGCCAGATTGACCTGGGCCTTGCCGAACTTGCCCAATAATTCCTGGGCCTGCTGGCGCAACGGGTCAACCACCTGTGCCTTGGCCTGGCCTTTCGCCCAACTTTCGGCCTGATTTTTCATCTGGTCGCTGGTCATGTTGTTCCAGTTCTGCGCCCCGACAGCGTGCGCGGCAGCCGCCGTTTTTTGTTCACCACTGCTCACCAGCGGAACGGGGTCATTACCCATACCCAGCTCCGGCAGGTTACTGGCAATGGCCTTGCCCGCCAGCGGGTCGAGCGGAAACAGAGGGGAATTGGCGGGCAACAGCAGGCTTTCACCGGCATTCAGCTCATCGCGCTTGTCCAGGCTACCGTTATTGAGTTTGCGCAAGGTGCGCAGGTCCAGACCACTTTGCAACGCAATCTGATAGAGACTGATACGGCTTTCCACCGTATAAATACGGGTAGGAGAAGACTCGGCGTACCCCATCTCGGGTATCAACCCGCAGGACAGCACACCGCCCCCGATAAGCAAGGTGGCAATAATGGACAGTCTGATGGGTTTTTTCATTGACGCGTTCCCTAGAGACGGTGATACCGCCGGACCTGGCAAACTAAAATAAGCAATAGTAAACAAAAGAAACGGTATTCCCCGCTTGCAGGGTTATTGTTAATTTATTTGTCATCGCTATTACGCGATAAAACATACCGCTGCCTGTGGAAAATAATCCATGAGTCACGCATCCAGAATAAACTGACGCGGCAAAGTTAATTAATAAATGAATATGATTTTTCTTAACCAGACAAATAACGTTAGCGCCAAGCTTTTATGAGTTCCTTACAGAAAAGCAATCTGTTGCAGATATTATTTCAGACAGACTATATCTTCTAATTTACTTTTAACAAAATATCACACCGAAATTACCATACAGATAGCAAATCATTAAATTGTTAATTAATCTCCTTGGCTTGCGAAATAAAAAACCACAAACACAAATAAACACCGATTTATATAATGCATCAGTAGCGAGGAACGCCATTTAAAACCCAACATTCACTCATTTGTTTAAAAATTAAGAATAAGAAAACAGTTCATATAACACGAGTTAGCACTCTTTAACCACATGTCGAAAGGGAATAAAAACAATATGTTTTACAACAAGTTACAAAATAATACTGAATTACCCCGATAAAAAAATCATTATTAACTGTATTTATTACAATGTAATCACTTTATTTCCACAATTAAAATCTGAAATTTCCCACAAAGAAATAGAAAAAAACACATTTTTTGCCATGTTTTATGGCTTCCCTTCTATTCTGCGAGCAACAGGCAAAAATACCCCAGGTGATGCTTTCGTTGAACAACAATATCGCATACGGACTGAATAACATATAATAGAGGTTTATTCGAAGGGAACCAGAGTTAATGATGCTGCATTCCGGTTATTTAAGAGTATTTCGGATTATCTATTAAAGATACTTTTAACACGTGGGGCTGCTGGAATTGAATAATTCGATAGTAGGGCCGGGTATTGTACTATTACTGAATCTGCTGGTTTAACCAGACGTTATGTTTACCCCGTGTTCAGCAGAACTCAATTTAGGTTGAACTGTTTTATACATCACGGGGCTGTAAATAGGATAAAAGGGAGTGGCTATATTCAGTTGCTACGCCCTTTTCAAGGCATAAGCATCATCTGACATATAAATTACGCTAGCGGCGTTTAGTCATAATGCTGCCAATATTAAATACTGTTTTTTTGGCGCAAGTATTCACTGCGGGGAAAGATAAGCACAAGTGTAAGATCTGTGGGGTTTACCCTGAGCCACAGTTACCGATGAAAGCCGTTCGCAGATTGGAAATGCGTGTCGTTTTTACTGGGCGGTAAAGTTCCCCCAATAATGTCACGAGACAGTTACATGATCGACCACAAATAAAAAACCCCAGTCTGTTTATAAGACTGGGGTCTGAATGTTGGCGGTGCGGACGGGACTCGAACCCGCGACCCCCGGCGTGACAGGCCGGTATTCTAACCGACTGAACTACCGCACCACGCTGCTGTTCCGGTTAAGAACGAGGCAGATATTACGTATAGAACGCAATCTCGTCAACATTTTTTCCAGCAAAATAAGCCGTTTGCACAGTTTTTCATCTGGAAGTCGTTTTATTCTGCATTTGCACTATCTTCCGATTCAAGCGGCATCCGCCACAAACAACTGCCGCCCTTCTTCATCACCAAATCCAAACGCGATTCATGGGCTAGCAACTCATCTTCAGCCGCATAAATTATTTTCAACTCAGATGCTGGTCGGGTAATTCGCTGAATATCTTCGGAAGAATCATTTTGCGACTGATCGCCTTCCATAGAGAAAGACAGTGACGTCTGACCGCCAGTCATCGCCAGATACACTTCAGCCAGAATTTCGGCATCGAGTAATGCGCCGTGCAGCGTTCGCTTGGTATTATCTATCAGATAGCGATCGCACAACGCATCAAGGTTATTACGCTTGCCTGGGAACAGACGGCGCGCCAATAACAGGCTATCGGTGATGGTACAGAAGGTTTCCGTTTTCGGAATATCCTGCTGCAACATACGGAACTCGTAATCCATAAAGCCGATATCAAACGCTGCATTATGAATGACTAGCTCAGCACCACGGATAAACTCAAGAAACTCAGGCGTAATATCAGCAAATGTGGGCTTATCCGCTAAAAACTCATCACTGATACCATGGACACCGTAGGCCTCTGGGTCGACCAGACGATCCGGTTTCACATACACATGGAAGTTTCTGCCGGTCAAGCGGCGGTTGATCACTTCAACAGCACCGATCTCAATAATCCGATGGCCTTCATAATGAACGCCCAGCTTATTCATACCGGTGGTTTCAGTATCCAGAACAATCTGTCTGGTCGGTGTAACTTGCATATTGCCAGTGCTCATAGCGCTCGTTTATGTCAGACTTAACGTTTAAACAGATAGGAAGAGTCTACCAGAGATGACTAAACAGGTAGAAATTTTCACCGACGGATCTTGCCTTGGCAATCCTGGCCCCGGTGGTTATGGCGCAATTATGCGTTACAAACAACATGAAAAAACCTTTAGTGCTGGCTACCGTTTGACAACCAATAACCGCATGGAACTGATGGCTGCTATCGTCGCCTTGGAAGCGTTGACCTCACCTTGCCAGGTGACACTCAGCACTGACAGCCAATATGTGCGTCAAGGTATCACACAGTGGATCCACAACTGGAAAAAGCGCGGTTGGAAAACCACGGATCGCAAACCGGTACGTAATGTCGATTTATGGCAACGGCTGGATCTGGCAATCCAAGGCCATACCGTACAATGGGAATGGGTCAAAGGCCATGCTGGCCATCCTGAAAATGAACGCTGCGATGAACTGGCACGCCTTGCGGCCAATTCACCGACACAAGACGATATTGGCTATATCCCCAACTAACTCTTCTTACCTGACGTTGCCACGGCATTAGTGGCTTTCATACACCGAATCAAGGTTGGTCGCGATAACTTTTGGTTGCGCCAACCGCACGGCTGAACCAAGGCTTACGTGCACCAAACTTCATCGGATTGAATGTCAAAGGTATAGTGCGCTTACGGGCCACAATCAGGCTGACACACCCCAATGCATGTAGATGGGTGCTGATAAAGCGCCCACCTTCTTTATGCCAGGGTAAAACGTGAAAGCACGACATATGCATAACTTCATAGTTCAGTAGGCTCAGCCAATCCAGCAAGCGCATCTGAGTAAACATTCGGCTAACGTAGGGCTGGCGCTGGCGTAATAGTGGTACCAGCTTGCCAGCACCCAATATACTTATCGGATTGAAGTTACTGATAACCAACCAGCCGTCATCGATAAGCACCCTATCTACCTCACGCAAAATACGATGTGGATCAGTGGCATAGGCTAAAGAGTGGGATAACAGACAGGCATCTACTGATTTTTCGGCAAAAGGTAACTGGTATGGGCTGGCCAGCACCTGCATATTAGTACCTTGTTCCCCCACATTAACCTGATGGGAGATAGCACATTTATCGCTGGCGATTTCCGCACTTAACTGGCCTATTTTCAACAAATGAAAACCAAAGAACTTCGGCCACCAAGGTTGTAATTGCTGTTCGAGCGCTGCGCGATAATACTCCCCCCAAGGTAACTCAGCCCAGGATGTGGGTGCATCGATCTGTTGGTGTGTTTGCGCTGGTTTCATGTTTCTACCCAATAGATTTCAAAGTGCAGGAAGGCGGCAAGCAAGTGAACCTCAAAGAGGCTCATTAATCCCGATGAGCTGACACTCGTAAGTGATGCGGATGAACGAGAGTAGCCAATACACCTGCGATTTGAAAGATGACGGGTATATTATCTTCTTTCAAGCTCAAGCGGTTGCCAACAAAAGAGGTATCCAATGAATCTTATCAGTATTCCGGCGTTTCAAGACAATTACATTTGGCTATTGGCAAACCCACAAAAACACTGCGTTATCGTTGATCCGGGGGAATCCGCTCCGGTACTGGCAGCAGTGGCCCAAGGCCAATATATCCCTCAGGCTATCTTGCTTACCCATCACCACAACGATCACGTCGGTGGTGTGGCGGAGTTACGCCGCCATTTCCCCGATATTCCCGTCTATGGCCCGCAAGAAACAGCGAATAAAGGTGCGACAGTTATCGTAAATGGGGGTGATCACCTGACAATTGGCGGCCAAAACTACACCATTATTGCCGTCCCCGGCCACACCCTTGGCCACATTGCATACTACAGCGAACCTTATCTTTTCTGCGGCGACACGCTTTTTTCCGCTGGCTGCGGCAGACTGTTTGAAGGTACACCTGAGCAAATGTATGCGTCAATTCAACGGCTCGCGCTGCTTCCCGATGAAACCTTAATTTGCAGCGCGCATGAATACACTCTCGCAAATCTTAAGTTTGCCCATTTCATTTTGCCCGCAGATGAAGATATTGCTAGATATCAACAACAAATCATGCAATTACGGGCAAAAAACCTACCTAGCTTGCCGGTAAAATTGCAATTTGAACGCAAAATTAATGTTTTTTTACGTTGCAATGACATTGATTTACAAAGGAAAATAGGCGTTATCTCGCCACCAAGCTCACTTGCTTCAGTTTTTTCTGAATTACGCGCCCAGAAAGACCGCTTCTGAGCTTTTAGTTGTGTTTTTTGTCGAAGCAAAGTATGATTGGTCGTCTTTTAAGCAACTGACATTGACACACACATGAAGACCAAAGCGATATTTCTCGCCTCAGTCTTGCTTGTTGGGTGCCAGACGTCCAGGCAGGACGTACAGGTTCCCGTACAGCATGCACAGAGTTTGTCTTCAGCAGGTCAAGAGAGTGAAGCAGGAGAGTACACAAATAGCGCCCGAGAGGGCAACGCGCGATGGCTTGATAGTGAAAGTGGCCTCGCGCAGCAAGATTTGTGGAACTTCATTAGCGACGAGCTGAAGATGAAGGTTCCGGAAAATTCCCGGATCCGTGAACAAAAACAAAAATACTTAAAAAATAAGAGCTATCTCCACGATGTAACATTACGGGCAGAGCCGTACATGTACCTGATAGTCGAGCAAATTAAGAAACGTAAGATGCCGATGGAACTGGTACTGCTACCCATAGTGGAGAGCGCTTTTGACCCACACGCGACATCATCCGCCAATGCCGCAGGGCTATGGCAGATAGTGCCGAGTACAGGTCGAAACTATGGCTTGAAACAAAACCAATGGTATGACGGCCGCAGAGATGTGGTTGCTTCTACCAAAGCAGCGCTTGATATGATGGAGCGCCTGAACGACATGTTTGACGGTGACTGGTTGTTAACAGTCGCGGCTTATAACAGTGGTGAAGGCAGAGTCATGCAAGCGGTGAAAGCGAATAAGGCAAAGGGTAAACCGACTAATTTTTGGGCATTGTCGCTTCCACGTGAAACGTCAATTTATGTTCCTAAAATGCTGGCCTTGGGTGATTTAATCAAGAACAGCAAAAAGTACGGTATAAACTTGCCAGAACCCGACAAAGACCGTGCATTAGCACGTGTTGATGTAGGTCAGCAGATACAGCTAACTCAGGCGGCTGAGATGGCGGGGATGTCACTTACTAAGTTGAAATCCTTTAATTCTGGGTATAAGCGCAATGTAACGGCACCTGATGGACATGGTCCTCGTTATATTATGTTGCCGAAAGCCCATGCTGAGCAGCTTAAAGATTCATTGGCAGATACTGATATTGCCGCCGTTCAACCAACCAAGTTGGCACAGAACAGCTCAAAATCAGCATCAAGTTCGCAGTATAAAGTTAGCTCCGGCGATACTTTATCTACGATTGCCAAGCGGTTGAATATCAAGACCAGCGATTTGCAGAGTTGGAACAACTTACGTGCCAAGAGCACCTTAAAAGTTGGGCAAACCCTGCAACTGGCAAGCAATACAAAGACCAGCAACAGCATCACCTATCAGGTTCGTAAAGGTGATTCTTTTGCCAGTATTGCCAAGCGTCACGGTGTAAACACCGACGATGTGATGCGATGGAATTCGGTAGTCAGCAAGGCTAATAGTTTACAACCAGGCTTGAAATTGACGTTGTTCGTTAACGGCAAATCAACCCCGGATACGTAGAGTCAGAATCGCGATTAAAGCTGTTAAAAAGCACCCTTCGGGGTGCTTTTTTTATGGCTGGAATTCAACCAGAAGTGGATTGTGATCAGAGGCTCGGGTCACTAATACCGACGCATCAGCAAGAGTAAGACCACGATAAAAAACAAAATCAAGCGGTCGGCCAAACGCACGGCTACGGTTATCGGCCCGGAATTCAACTTCAGCTAACCCCACAGTTTGGGCAAAGCGCTGTAAGGCATTAACTCGCTGCCGGCTCCACGCATTGAAGTCCCCCGCCAGAATCACCGGGCCGCGATGCATCGCGATTTGTTCCCCAATTGGCTCAAGTTGTTTACTGTAAACATCAACACCAAGGCTGAAATTCACTGCGTGAATGTTTACCACCATCAATAAACGGCCGTCATGGATTGAGTAAACAGTAATTAATGCCGATTTAGACAAACGCAGTAACGGTTCTCTCTCACGCAGGGGGCAACAGTAGACCGGATGGGTGGCTGCAAGCGTCATCACTCCTGAGGGGTGCTGAGGCAGCGCAAAGGCAGGCACCTGATCGGCGGCCTGATAGTGAGACGTAGCAAACCGCACCAGCTCAGGTGTAGTTTGTGCTTCTTGCAGTAGCATCAGTTGAGCATCGCGCCCGAACTCTTTGAGCACTGAGAGCCATTCCGCCCGCTGTTGCTTAAAGATATTCCACACCATCACACGCAGAAATTCAGAAGTTGGCAATGGCGCGCCTGGCGGTAACCCTAGCCCCAGTTGCTTAGCAGAACCTGGGAAAATCTGTTCAACCGGTTGACCTGCAACATATCGCATTGCGTATGTTCGTTTCGGCACTTTGATGGCCTATTCCTTATTCGAAATCACTCTGGCTCAAGAGGTAACAACAGCCGGTAGTTCACTGATTATACGCTCAGATGCTCCCGTCAGTAATTTCTTTTAGTTACGGGATTATGCTGATATTGGGGTATACAAGGAGAGATTCAATCTATGTGATTAATAATGCACTAATAAGCCTTCTATTAACAAAAAAGCCTACAGTCGCAGGCTTCAATGGATACTGTTGAGTTATCTTGCCAGAATTTAGCTGACAGCAACGTGCCGTTGGTGCTTCTTGTCCAGTTTGCCACTCAGTGTCACCAGTAATAGTGCACCAATAACAATCACGCCACCGATCCAAGGGGTCTGAGCCACCCCAACCCGGATAACGGTCTGCCCGCCGATAATCGATCCTAACGCAATCCCTACATTAAACGCCGCGATATTCAGGCCAGAAGCAACGTCAACGGCATGTGGCGTATATTCTTCCGCTTTCTGCACCACATAAGCCTGTAAACCGGGGACGTTACCAAAGGCAAAAACCCCCATGACCAGCAACGTAATTAATGCCGCAATACTGTGACTGGCGCTGAATTGGAAAACAAACAGTAAGACAGCAAGTGCGGTAAAAATAAAGCTCAAAGCAGGTACCGCACCATGGCGATCTGCGAGTTTACCGCCCCAGATATTGCCCATCGCGACCGATACACCATATGCCAGTAAGATCCAACTCACTGCTGCGGGTGAGAATCCAGCCAGCTCTTGCATCACCGGCGCAAGGAAAGTAAACATGGTGAAGAAACCACCGTATCCCAAGGCGGTAATGGCATAAATCAGCAGTAAACGTGGGTGGGTGAGCACCTGTAACTGCTGCTTTATACTGGCTGAAGCCTTATTGGGAATATTACTGGGAACCAAAATGGCACTGGCAATAATGGCAATAACCCCAATCAGTGACACCGCAAGGAAAGTCTCCCTCCAGCCAAAATGCTGGCCAATAAATGTCCCGAGCGGAACCCCGGTGACCAGTGCCACCGTTAAACCGCCAAACATGATAGCAATCGCCGACGCGGCTTTCTCCTTTGGCACCAAACTGGTAGCAATCGTCGAACCAATCGAGAAGAAAACACCGTGAGCCAGACCGGTGAGTAAACGAGCAATAACCAAAGTCTCATAACCGGGGGATTGCCAGGCTAATAAGTTACCTAGGGTGAACAAGACCATCAAACCAATCAATAACATTTTACGCGGTATACGCCCGGTTAATGCGGTTAGCACTGGAGCACCAATAGCAACGCCCAATGCATAGATTGAAACTAATAAACCAGCGGACGGCACAGAAACCCCCAGTTGTTCTGCGATGGTCGGAACCAGCCCGACAATCACAAATTCAGTGGTACCAATAGCGAATGCACTGATGGTCAGTGCCAATAATGCAAGCGGCATAATTACTCCAGAAATAGGGGTCAATTTGATAGCGGCTATTATGTCCCTATGGTTAAATAACAAAAATGCTCAAAATATCAAAATATTTTTGCTGGAGTAGCAACAATGAAAACGCATTCAGATGAACTGATTACTTTTGTTACCGTGGTGGAATGTGGCAGTTTTAGTCGTGCGGCAGAGCAACTGGATCAAGCTAATTCAGTGGTCAGCCGCACAGTAAAAAAACTCGAAGGCAAGCTGGGGGTGACGCTGCTAAATCGTACAACCCGGCAAATCAGCCTGACGCAAGAAGGCGAACACTATTTTCGGCGAGTGCAAAATATTCTGCGTGAAATGGCCACGGCGGAAAACGAGATACTCGATAATCAGTTAAATCCCAAAGGATTGCTGCGTATTGATGCTTCGACTCCAGTGGTGTTGCACATTCTGGCTCCGCTGATGGCGGAGTTTCGTCAGCGTTATCCATTGGTGACATTATCACTGGTTTCGTCGGAGACCTTTATTAACCTGATTGAGCGAAAAGTTGATATTGCCATCAGGGTGGGCACGTTACAGGACTCCACCTTACGTGCCAGAAAGCTGATGACCAGTTACCGCCATATTCTGGCCTCACCGGCCTACCTGGAACAGCATGGCACACCGCAAACGGTGGCGGATTTACAGCATCATTTATGTCTGGGGTTCAATGATTTACCAGTGTTAAATCGTTGGCCGCTCGCAGGTGCAGATGGGCAACTTTATGAAATAAATTCAGATTTAACGTCAAATAATGGGGAGACGCAACGCCGCCTTTGCCTTGAGGGGAATGGCATTGCTTGCTTATCCGATTTCATGATCAGGCGCGATCTACAACGTGGGGACTTAGTGCCGCTACTGGTGGAACATACTCTGCCCGTTGTTATGCCTATTAATGCGGTGTATTACAGTGATCAGGCTGTCAGTAACCGGCTGCGTTGTTTTATTGATTTTATCAATGAACGCCTGACACAAATGTTCCCTGCCAAATAATCCCCTACTTTTTGAAGCCAGTCACAGAGGTAGATGGCTCAGATGAAGGATTAAACCACGCTTAATCCCATCCTGGTGCCGAGCCTTCAGGGCTGGCTCATCGCTCACCGCGATCCAGCGACGCTTGAGTGCCATATCGTCAGCACTCAAGCGTAATTCCTGCGCTAACATGTTACGGGCCAGATTAGCAGCGTTGGTCAATAAGGAAACCAATGGCGGTTACGGCCAGCGGCGGATCACCAATGAGGTGTTAATACCGCCAAACGCAAAGTTATTTGTTTGGAAGAATTCGGTATCAATATAACGCCCCTCGCCCATCAGGTAATCCAGGTCACCACAGGCGGGATCAGGGTCAGTAAGATTAATGGTTGGTGCGAAACGCCCGGCCCGCATCATCTCCAGACTCATCCAGGCTTCAAGAGCACCGCAAGCCCCTAAGGTATGACCAAAATAACTTTTCAAAGAGGAAATTGGGGTCCGGTTACCAAAAACAGCCGCGGTAGCCTGACTCTCGGCAATATCCCCGCGTTCAGTTGCGGTACCATGAGCACTGATATAGCCAATATCAGCGGCAGCCAGGCCCGCGCTTAGTAACGCCTTTTCAATGCAGATTTGCATGGTCTCTTTTTGCGGTTGAGTAATATGGCTGGCATCGCAATTAGTATAAAAACCGATGATTTCACCATAAATAGTGGCACCACGTGCTTTGGCGTGATCGAGTTCTTCCAAAATCAACGTACCCGCCCCTTCACCAATGACCAAACCATCACGTTGGCGATCAAATGGCCTTGGCGATAATTTTGGTGAATCATTTAGCTGGCTGGTGGCAAACAAGGTATCAAACACTGCCGCCTCGGAAGGGCACAGTTCCTCTGCACCACCAGCAACCATCACTTTCTGGTAGCCATGACGGATTGCTTCATAGGCATAGCCAATTGCCTGACTACCTGACGTACAAGCACTTGAGGTAGGAATAACCCGCCCGCGTAAACCAAAAAATAGCCCGGTATTCACCGCCGCCGTATGCGGCATCATTTGCACATAGGTCGTGCCGGTAATATTGTTGGTGTGTTTTTCGGTTAACATCGTGGCAAATTCACTCACCGGCTTAGTGCTACCGGTAGAAGAGCCATAGGCAATCCCAGTATCCCCATTGGTAAGTACATCTTCCCCCATCAGACCCGCTTGCTCTAGCGCCAGCTCAGTGGCTCTGGTGGCCAACAAGGATACCCGCCCCATCGAGCGAATTCGTTTACGGGTGTAATGTGCAGGCACCACAAAATCATCAATCGGCGCACCTAAATGGGTATTCAGCCCCTGATACTCTTCCCACTGCGGCATATATTGCACCGCATTTTGACCGGCATAAATACGTGCTGAAATATCCACCCAGTTATTGCCAAAGGCGGTGACTCCACTCATTCCGGTAATCACAACTCTATTGGTGGCAACCATCCTGCTGCTCATACCATTCCTCCATTAATTGAGATCACCTGACGCGTGACATAACCGGCAATATCTGACATCAGGTAACTGGCTAACCCAGCCACCTCTTCGGCCTCTCCCATTCGTTTAAGTGGGATCATCCGCATGGCTTCTTGCAGCGCGATAGGCTCCATATTGATCATGCCAGTATCAATCAACCCAGGTGCAATACAATTCACGGTAATCTTGCGTTTAGCCAACTCCAGCGCCAGAGCCTTACAAGCCCCGATAACCCCTGCTTTAGCCGCACTGTAATTCACCTGACCACGATTCCCCACCACACCAGAGACCGAAGAAAGTGCGATAATGCGCCCGCCGTTACGTAAACCAATCATCGGCATTACGCAGGGGTGCAACACATTATAGAAACTGTCCAGATTAGTATGAATGACGCCATCCCAATCCTCTTGCGTCAATGCTGGGAATGCGCCATCACGTGTGATACCGGCATTATTCACCACGCCGTAGTAGGCACCATGAGTGGCGATATCCTGCTCGAGTACCTCTTTACACTGCAGCCTGTCGCTGATATCAAAACAAATCAAGCGCCCTTCACCACCCGCCTCAATAATCTGAGCCAGTGTCGCTTCACCGCCAGCAAGATCTTGGTGATAATGCACAACCACTAAAAAACCATCCGCAGCCAGACGGCGTGCGATAGCTCGCCCTATCCCTTTGCTGGCCCCGGTGACTAAAATAGAACGCTTCATGCGCCTTTCCCCAATGTAAGTTTTTTTATTTCTTCGGCATCTGGTTGATAAGTATTTAACCGACCACGAGCAACCTGCTTTCCTGCCATGTTGATACAGCACTCGAAACTGCCAATTTTTTCATCTTGCAGGATTAACTGGACGCAAACCTGAAGCTTGCTACCCGCTGGAAATACCGGTAATTCACAACTGATAGCTCGCCCACCAAGTAGCATCCCTATCGTGGGGGGTATCGCTTGTGCCAAGCCATGCCAGCCACGCCACGCGCCGATAGTTTGTGCCATTAATTCGATAGCAAACCAGTTGGGGAGGCAGCCCTGAGCATCGAGGAAAGGCGCAAGCACCCCATCCTTACTCAGCGTGACGCTGCATTCAGCCCCGTCCTCCCCTACGCTATGGACGTCATCCAGCATCACCATTGGTGATTGATGCGGTAGGTAATGTTCAGCGGAATACGCCATCAGCCGGCTCCTAATATCACACACGCGTTGTTGCCACCAAAAGCGAATGAGTTCGACAAAATAACCGGGGTTTTAAGTACTTCCGGTTTGGTGACCAAATTAATCTCGGCCAAAGTTGCATCCCAAGCACTATGAGAAAAATCTTGTACTGGTAAGGGTAAAGTCCGGCTCAACATCAGCCAGCTAAGCGCTGCCTCTGTGGCCCCAGCGGCCCCCAACGTATGCCCGGTAAGATGTTTGGTTGAACTGCAAGGTGTCTGATGACCAAAGACTCTATTCACAACCAGCGCTTCTATCTGATCATTTAACCGCGTCGCCGTGCCATGCAGATTGATATAGCCCACATCAGCGGGTTGCAATCCTGCCTGACGTAACGCCAGCCTGATAGCCTGTTCCGCCCCATGCCCTTCAGGATGCGGGGCGGACATATGCCAGGCATCGGAAGACTCCCCCACGCCGAGTAGTGCTACAGGTGAAGGCTCGCGTGACAATAAAATCAACGCTGCGGCCTCCCCCACGTTGATCCCTTTGCGCCCGGCGGCAAAAGGGGTACAACGCTCAGCCGAGAGTGACTCCAGACTATTAAAACCATTGATTGGCATACGGCACAAACTGTCAGCGCCACCGACTATCGCCGCATCGACCATTCCAGACTCGATCAAACGCTTACCGCTGATAATCGCCCGTACACTGGAAGAACAAGCCGTGGACACGGTATAACTTGGGCCATTCAACCCCAAATAACGGGAGAGGAAGATACTAGGATCACCTAACTCCTGCTGTTGATAGTGGTACCCTGGCGGAAACTGCCCGGCGACATCACCAGAACCGGGCATATATTCTCTAACTGCCCGCTCCCCCTCAAAAATACCTGAGGTGCTGGTTCCCATAATCACAGCAACCCGTGATGCGCCATAGCGAAGGATGCATGCGGAAACCTCAGGTTGAATCTGCGACAATGCCGCTAACAACAGGCGGTTATTCCGGCTATTGTGCTGCAAAAGTGGCTCGGGCAAGGCCGGTAATTCAGTATTCACCGCCCCCAGCCAGATAGGCGAATCACCCAAGAGCCACCCTTGCTGGGGTGCCATGCCGGGGGCCAGCCCGGCACGAAGGCTCGCACTCACCTCAGACAGTGAGCTACCTAACGCATTAACCATGCCAACTGCAGAGAAATAGACCATCGCAATTAGTCCTCCACATTCTGGATAGTAATACGGTAGTGAAAGACAAATTGCTCAATAGTAATTGGTTTACGGGTACTACCTGATATCTGGTAGCTAATCTCCGTCACTATTTGGTTTTTATCATCATAGAGTCTGCGTTTATCCCCTTCATCTACCAGCCGCCAATTTTCGGGTAATAACGGACGCCATGACGTGATGGGCCAATAACTCAACATAATATCGGCAAGAACCTGATTTGCTGGAGGTAATCCAACAATTTTCATAGTTTGTTCTAAATGAATACCTTGCTGGTCATAGGAAACCTTGAATAAGCGGATGCCAAGCGGCGACAGCCCAACCAAGGTTAAGCGCTGCCCATCAGCCTGAAGTAGCACTAATAATGATTGTTGCTTCCCCTGTGCTGTTGCGGTCAGTAATTGCTGCTGATTGATAGGTTGTGCCAAGACTGGTTGCGGCAAAGCGACCCGCACTCCAGGCTTAAGCCAGGCTTTAGGCTGCGTTTGGTCCGGCGAACTGGCGCACCCTACCATCAATAAGGCTAAGACTAGCAATACCCCACAGCGTTTATAATTCACGCACGCTCTCCTTTTGGCTTGGGCAGCGCCAAAGGCGCTAATAAAAAGGCTGTAAATACACCACTGCTCAGCACAATACCAAAGCTACTAATGGCTTGGGTGTGGCTGAATACCAGCATGCCGAAAGTCAGTTGAGTGGTGAACACGGCCATAAAAATAGCAAACATTGACGTGGCAGGCGTCCCTCGGGGATTGGTAAAGAACAGGGTATAATTGATGCCAATACCCAAAACCAATATTAATGCCAATAACGAGAAGAGATTCAACGAGTGGCCGGTAAGAGCAAGCACCGCCAGCCCCATCCCCAATGAAAGTAACGTCGGCGCCACACAATATAGGCCGCGACGCAGACCCAGGCGCCAGCAATAGACTACAGCGATAGCAACCACGGCAATGAGTAACAACCATGATAGATAGGCGCGGTAAAGGGAAAATAGCGTATTGAATTCTGTTTTTCTGTCAACCCAAGTCACTCCTGGCACGGACTCTGCTAACTGTTGCAGTGCCGCCGGATTACTGACACCGCTTACCGGCACCAACATCGCCGTGCGCCCATCAGGTAATGAGAGCCAAAGTAACCGCCAGCCTTCACTGACCACGGAGCCAAGCCATTGATCTGGTGTCACCCATGTCTTCTGGTTGCCTTGTGCTGGCAAGTCTGGCAGAGAAACGCTAATACCAGCCTGTTGCAATTGGTGGATAATGGCTGGCGCGGTTTGCTCAAGTAATGCCAGATTTTGCTGCTGCCGCAATAATGATGGCAACGGCAACACACGATAACTTTCAATCCATCCAGCTTTTTTCGCCTGTGATAGCTGTGGAGAGAACTGCTCCAGACGTTGCAATGCCTGCTCAGCATTATCACCATAAACAACAAACCATTTCTGGTCGCTGTGCTGGCCGGTAAGTGCCGCAATGCGCTGTTCCTGTTGCTGGAACTCACGCGGCATCGCCTGCAATTCACTGATATCGTCATTAATTTGTAATGTAGCTAACCCACTGATAGTCAAAATAATAATCAGGGCGGGCAAGCCTAAACGCAACACTCGGTTGTTTTGCCAACTGTCTAGCCACAGATGAATAAGCCTTATGCGGGGAACCGGGCGCACCGGCAACCGTTTAGCCAGTATCGGATACCAACACATCACCGTAATACAGGCGGCAGTTAGACCTGCGGCCGCAAAAACAGCCAATTGCTGCAACCCAGGGAAAGGTGCAATAAGCAGAATCAGATACGCAATTACGGTGGTGAGTAGCGCCATTGATAGTGCAGGGAAGAGTTTTGCCAAGCTCTCCAATGGAGTCGTTTGACCACCGTGCGCCATGCGGTCTGTCAGATAATAAAGTGTATAATCCGCTGAAATACCAATGATACTGGCACTCAATACCAGCGTCATTACATGGACTTCGCCAAAGACCAGTAACGTGGCAACCGCCCCAGCCAATGCCCCAATAGTTATTGATAAAAGACATAAGGCGAGTGGCAATAGCGACTTAAACATTATCAATATCAGCAGGAATACACCGGCGACGGAGATCAAACCAATGGTCGAGATATCACTTTCAGCCTGCTGACTCGCGTAGTTACTGTAAAAAAGCGTGCCGCGCTCCAAGACCTCAGTACCGGGCCAACGCTGCTGAAGCTGCTGCTTTAATTCAGCCAATGACTCAACGGTGCTACGGGCACTGGCCATATCATAAGATGAAGCGCGTAATTCACCGTGAATCAAATACCATTGGCGGCCCTGGCTATCTTTCGCCACCAGCCAGCCCTTATTGATACTTAACGCCCCACTGTTTTGTTGTTGTGCCAATTGAGAGCCACGCACCAACAGCAAGGGATCATACTGCAACTCTTTACCGCTCACACCAGCAAATGCCGAATACGCCTGCCCCAGTATCCACTGAGCCTGCGCCTCACCGCCGTGGCTTAATCGCAGGCGGGTGGCTTCATCCAGCAATACATTGCGGTGCTGAAAGAAAAAGGCACCCCACTCCTGTAAACGTTGAGCAGTCATCTCACCACTGACCTGATGCAGCGCGGGCATTTTCTGCAACTGCTGCAACCACCAGTTCACCGGAGCCAATTGGTCTTTTACTGGGCTAACCAGCCACACTAATTGGCGATCAAGGCGCTGATTAAACCCTTCGGTTAATTCGACAGGTACGCCTGCCAACTCCTGCTTGGGCAATAGTGCCAAGACACTGCTATTAATCTGGCTACGAGGGATCAGCCAGAGTAATGTTGCCAGTAATAGCAAACAGATAAATAACCAGCCGATAGCCAGTTTTCGGTGGCAATCAGTGCGCAAAAAGCTGCTGTTCGGCATGGCTCAGTATCTTAGGTTCAGTTAATTGGTTGAAAAACCGGATGTGGGTCCCATCGCCCTGCATATCTTCAATATCGATAGTTTCCAGAAAATATTGACCGTGCAACGTGATGCTTTTAAATAGTTTATCCAATGGCGTCGTTTTCGGAGTGAGCACTAACACCCAGCGATCCTGACCGCTATCAGTGAAGGCTAAGGTAAAATTCTGCTCCAAAATCGACGTATCAGCATGAAATAGTGCCGTTAATAAGTGGTTAAATTGGAACATTTGCGGATTGCTGTCAGCAGTAATAACCTGTGCGGGCTGGCCTGCCATGGTTTGTACCATGCGCTTATCGTCGAGTAGCAGTGTCAGAACGAAAGGCTGCTGCTGTGACCACCACAGCCCTTTATCACGTGAAATCAGCAGATTACCACTTGATTTTAAAGGTTTATTCATTCCACTAATACTGCGCTGCTGTTCAAACTCGGCACGCAACACCGGTTGTTCGCTAAATCGCTGTTGTAATGATGCCAGCGTTACCGCATGAGCGCTCAGGCTCAGACAGAGTAAGAGAACGGTGAATATCGATTTCATGAGGCGATACCCATTCTTTCCAGCAGTACCGGTGGTGAAACAAAGCTCATTTCTTTCGTGGATGCTTTAACGGCAACCTGAATGGTGTATCCCGTTGTCATGCGCTTCCCGCTGGTCGCATCATAAATTTGGTAACCGATACGCAAGCGATTCTCATATTCTTCAATAGAGGCACAAATATGAATACGCTGTTCAAATTCGAGCGGGGCAATGTATTTCACTCGCGTATCAACTATTGGCCACACATAGCCTGACGCCTGCATCGCGCGGTAACCATAATCAATTTGGTTCAATAAAGCCTCACGAGCAATTTCAAAATAACGGAAATAATTGCCATGCCACACCACCCCCATAGGGTCAATATCATGAAAAGGGATATTGTGAACTATCCGGGTTGTAAAACGCGGGTCATCGGGTAAATTCATGTCACTGATTTCCTTGGTTTGGCTTTTCATCGTTTAAATGCCAAAAATCATAAAAATTAAACCAATCGA
This sequence comes from Yersinia sp. FDAARGOS_228, assembly GCF_002073315.2. Classification (NCBI taxonomy): domain Bacteria; kingdom Pseudomonadati; phylum Pseudomonadota; class Gammaproteobacteria; order Enterobacterales; family Yersiniaceae; genus Yersinia; species Yersinia sp. FDAARGOS_228. Next base: position 1,867,706 of record NZ_CP020409.2, on the reverse strand, counting down.
GCGGCGCTAATAAACTGTAATGCTCCAGACGGGCGGCGTAACTATCCACTGTCTGTTGCAATGCCGACTGACGATTTGCTCGCGGTAATATCAATGGATCGGCGAAAGGCTCAAAATAAACATGTAATCGGGCAGCAGATGCGGGATCAATAACACCTGATGGTGCAGCCAGCCGCTCTTGCCCGCCGAGTTTTAAACCAAACATCAAAAACACCGGGCAACGCAATGCCGCAGCTAACGCAAACGGCCCAACAGGGAAAGGTGCGGGGTGGCCTAAGAAGGTGCTCCAAATGACTCTTGGTTGGTTATCTCGTTGATAAGGGCTGACGGAAGTTCTGTCACCGACAATCGCGACCCACTCCCCTTCATCCAGCTTCTGGCGTAATAAAATAGCCGTATCAGGCCCAATCGAGGTTACCTGGATAAGGTTAATCAGTGCGTGTGGGTTAATCTCCTGCATGACCTGATTAAAACGGGCGGCATGATGGGTAAAGACTAATGCATTAACTTTTACACCAACAGATAGCTCAGCCAAAGCACGACAAGATTCAATATCACCTAAATGCGATGCCAGAATTAGCGCCCCCTGACGGCTGGCGATCTGTGCTTCACAGCGCTCACGCCCAACCAAAGCCACATCTTTGCCCATCACTAAATCCCCTTGCCAGCTCGCCAGTTTATCGAGCATAGACTCACCAAACCGCATGAAATGACGGAAGCTATTTAAAGATGCCGGTAAGGGGTGATTTTGCTGTTTGGCGAAAGCCGTAAGACGTTGTAAATAATGGTTTGACGCCTGGCGCTGACGATGGCCGGTAAGCCAAAAATAGCCAATAACAGGGTATAACAACAGATTAAAAGCCGTGCGACCCAGAATTTTGTAACTGCGCAGCATCAAGCGCATCCCCCACAAACCACTGCGTTCTTTCGTTTGGGACCAATGGTGCTCGGGCTTTTGCATATTACGCTTTAGCAACGCAGGAATACGCGGCAACATGCCAAAAAATAGCCGGGTATGCATCCACGAAATACGTAAGTTGTCATGCAGCGCATCAAAATGTGAAATACCTTCTGCGGGATAAGTGACCTTTGTTGGCAAGAACCGGCTCTCAGTCCCCTGCCAATATAATCTCACCATCACCTCAGTATCAAAATCCATTCGCACCCCCAATGGGTGCCGGGCAGCCAAAGCCCGTGTTTCAGCAATCGGATAAACGCGAAAACCACACATACTGTCTTTCAGCGATAGCGATAAGGTTTCGATCCATACCCAGAAGTGAGTGATATAGCGGCCATAAAGCCGCGCCTTCGGTACAGACTCATCGTAAACCGGTCGCCCTGAAATTAGATGATGGGGGTATTTTTCCGCCTCGGCCAGCATTATTGGAATATCAGATAATTGGTGCTGGCCATCAGCATCGACTTGCAAAGCATGGCTGTAACCCTGCTTTTGTGCCACAGTCAGTCCATTCAGAACGGCATGCCCCTTCCCCCGATTTTCGGGTTGTGTTATTAGCAGCACCCACGGGTATTTCGCCGCCAGGCGTGTTAGCTCATTGGCAGTATCAACATCACTGCCATCATCAATTATCAGACACGGCAATTGATACGCAGCCAACTGAGACAACACACTCGCCATGGTCTCACCATGATTGAAACAAGGGATAACCACGCACGGCGCGAAAGACGTTACTGACATAGGGATATTTTCCCACTGCTGGCAGTTATTTCGCCTTGGACAAGGTACTTAAACATCAGCTTATGATTTGTCCGTTCCCAATTGAGTTCGAGAGTGACTTCATCGTCAGGCATCAGTGGCCGCTGGAATTTTACGACATCAATGCTTCTCACGACCGGCAACTGACCCAGTAACTGATTGGCGTAGTGCATAACCCAATTAATTTGTGCGACGCCGGGCAATATTGGACAGGTGGGGAAATGACCACTAAACCACAGTAAATCAGCAGGTAATAAGAGATCAATGCTGGCAAAGTGATCACCTGTTATTTGCTGACTGACAACGACGGGCAACATCATAAGAATAACTCCTGTAAGCGGGCATAATCACGCTTCCCTTGCGGGTTCAGCGGGATAACATCAATCACACGTAAACGACGAGGAAGCGAGACCGGATCAAGCCAGTGACGCAAAGTGCTACGTAAACTTTGCGTTAAAAAACCCAATGATGCGGCTGCCACCTGCTCTTTACCCATGTCCGTTAATACAACAACAGCAGCAATGTTTACTCTTTCGTTGTGGGTTAAGACCAATACCGTCGCATCTGCAATTTCAGGAAGTGATATTAAGCGTTGTTCTATCTCGGTTAGTGAAACACGCTTCTCTTCTATTTTAACTATCCGATCTTGACGCCCCAGTAGATAAAAACTCTGCCGGTTATCAGATAGCTCAATAATATCGTTCATCGGCACACCGGTTGATTCAGGTATCAAGGCAGAATAAACAGTGAAAGTTTTATCGCTGTTGATCTCCAAACTGACACCGGAGAAAAACTGCCATGCTTGTTCAGGTGCTGATTGGTGGCGATAAGCAATAAGACCGGTTTCAGTGGCACCATAAATCTCTGTTGGCAGTATGCCCAGTGTATTTAGGGTAGATTGTGCATCGTGATAACTGAGCGGCCCGCCCGCGGAAAATATCTGTCGACACGAAATCGGCGACAGTTTTGTATCCATACGCTTTAGAAATGCTGGGCTGCTGATAAATATCGGCGAGCAAGATTCAGGTAGTGACTGAAGTTGCTCATGATAACCGATCAATTTAGCCTGAAAGGGAATACCTAGCGAGAGAGGTAAAAAGATACGAAAAGTCAGTCCGTATAAATGTTGATGAGACACCGACGCAACAATTAATGGATTACTCTTTCTATCAAAGCGCTGTCCCCATTGAACAGCCAGCCAATGGCTTTCGGTATCCAAACTCGCAACAGATTTAACGATTGCTTTGGGAGCACCCGTAGAACCCGAGGTGAAAAGGATTAGTGAAGCAGCTGAAGGCCAATCAGGCAGTGGATGATAATCAGCCCCAATAGCGGCATGGCTTGCCACTGTAACGCTCGGGCAGGCAAGATTCAGTAACTGATCCGTCAGCATGCCATCAAACTCATGCAATTGTTCTTTGAGAACGGCCTCACGTGCATGACCGAAAATTACTGGTGTTTTTTGACAATACAGCGTAGCCAGCAGCGCGACAGTAAACCAATAACTATTTTCAAAACAGAGTGCCCAGCGCTGATTGGGTAAAAAATTAATTTTATTAAATAGATAGGTAACATCGCACCTGAATTGACTCAAAGTTATAATCTTGTCGCCGCACATAGCGATAACCAAGTCATCATCCCGAGAATGATCCAACCAATTCGCCATGGGTAGACTCACTGCTGTTGAACCCTTTTTCTGATTATCCATTCCAGACCCATCAAAGAACCAATAAGTAAATAACTCAAACCACCGTTATATAAGGCCCACAAATGCATATTGCCATATAAACAGGTTGCCAGAGCAATGGTGCCATTTACGGCAAAAAAACCGCACCATACCTGAGTCACCTTTCGGGTATAAGCCACCGCTCGAGGAGATAATTCAGGCTCAGACAGCCTCGCTAATCTTTCAATGATGGGTGGGGGGCGAAATAGAGAATAGGAAAACAGCACCAGTAAAATGATGTTTACCACAACAGGATAAAACAACAGCCACTGGGCCTTGCCTAAACCCCAACTTGCCAAAGACAGAATAATGCCAGCTAGCGCCAGTGCTTTGCCTAACCAAAGTTGTTGCTTAATTTTGCTACGCACAGCAAAGAGGCGCAAAGTAAACACCAATAGCAATATCGGTGCTAATACCTGCATTCCCCAACGCGACAAACCGAACCATACCGCCAGTGGGTAGGCTGTGAGGGCAATAACGGTGAAGATTTTGAGCAAAACAGTCAGGCGACCAATGAATAAATTACTCTGATTAGCTGTCACCTGATTTCACCATTTACGACTTGGCATTTAATAAATTGTCGACGGCATCGACAATATCTTGAACCGTCCGAACGGATTTGAACATTTCGGGCATTATTTTTTTACCCGTCACTTTCTGCAAATGCACAACCAGATCGACAGCATCAATACTGTCTAGCTCTAACTCTTCATAGAGCCGTGATTCTGGCTTGATATCAGCTTCATCAATTTCAAAAAGCTTAACCAGAAGAGCTGTAATCTGCTGATAAATTTCTTGTTTTCCCATTATGGTAATATCCTGTTAGTTACGCTGTTCAGAAATAAATTTCGCGAGCGTTTCTACCGAATAAAAGTGCTGACGCATATCTTCACTCTCTGCAGAGAGTACAACGCTATATCGGTTTTTTAGTGCTAATCCAAGTTCTAGCGCATCGATTGAATCTAAGCCTAAACCATCACCAAATAATGCAGCCTGTGAATCAATATCATCCACCGACATACCTTCCAGATTTAGGACATCAATAATTAGCTGTTTAATCTCACTACTCAGTAATTCCATTAACTCTTTCTCTTAGATTCAGGCATTAATGCACAGGTTAAATGTTTAGTAAGTCGTCGCGCAGCAAGTGCTAACGATAAATCGCTATCTTGAATAAAGTCATTACTATTGATTTTATTTTGAACAATAATATTAAATTGAGGTTTTACCGGCGGTATATTATACCATTTGAGTTCTTTCGTCAGCATCGGCGGGTTGCAATCAATATATACTACGCGAATATCACACCCACTATGAAGCGCGATATTCGCCGCACCTCGTTGCAAATTCAGTGCGCAACCAGCGGTTGTCCTGGTTCCTTCAGGAAATATAAGGATACTCCCCCCTCGGCCTAAACGCGCTTTACAGTGTGCTAATAATTTATCTGATTCGGCATTAACCAAGTACCCTGCAGATTTAATCACTCCAGAAACAAATATGTTATTTAACAATGCTTCCTTGACAATACAATCACATCTTGGCATGTGTGCCGCCAGCAGCACATAATCTAATAGGCTAGGATGGTTAGCGACAATCAGACATCCCGAGTCTTCAGAGAACAGTTCGTTATTTTCTATTCGATAATCAAAAACACCCAGAAATTTGGCAATACGCAAGAACAGTTGAAAGCTATAACGGATACTCTGCTGAGTGATCTGGGTACGTACAACTTCAGAGCGAACAATTAAACGGAGGGAGGTAAACCATAAAATAGATAATAACAGCCCACCCAAGCCAAAAAGTGCAAAGCAAAAACCAGTTGCAACCACTCGCCATAAACGATTTAGCAAAGAAGAATGTTGGGTTGCAGCTTGTACTGCAAGAGAACTGTCCATCACTGACTCCATTGCCAATTATTATGCTGACCTTGTATAACGAAGGAACTCTTTTCACTCAACCAATTACGCAGAAAGTTCAGACCCTGAGGCAATTTTGGCTCACTAACATCAACCTTAGAAATACATTCACACTGTAGATCGTCACCAGCGGTTAACAGTAATGCTAAGGCATAGGGCAGCCCTATTGGAGAAGTCTGAGAATGATAAAAATCAGGTATTGCTCCATCGAAATCAACCAATAGCACGCGCTCAGCGCCGCCAGCCAGCATTCCCATCGCTTCAACTATGCCTTGTTGAAAACTGTCGATGCCAGCGGCAAGAGATGTCACCGGCATTGTATCGTTTGCCGTAATAGTTAACCATCCTGATGCGGTATTATGCACTGACATGGCAAAATCTGTTGGCGAAATATTCTGCTGCTGATGGAGAGATTGCAATATTTTATAAGTACGCTCTAATTCCCCATGCCGGCTGGTAAATATTGCCATATCAGCCGTTGCACCCTCGAGCAATGACAGCCCTGCTTCAACAGCCAACCGGCTACCTGTGCTCATTCTTCTAGCGGACATCATAGGGATATGCGCTGACTTGGGTAGATCCCCTTGCCATCTAACCGAATGTTCACCCTCTCGCGCCCAAGCCAGCCAGAGCTCTTGCCCCCCCATACCAGGAGCTAAAGCACACCAGTTCAATATATTCAATGAATGAGTCACGATATCAGAACTTCCCAGACAGCAAAACGAGATAATTTATTCTATTTTTTGGTAAAAAGCATTTAAAAACTTTATTCATTATTCTTTGGTTTAATTATCGGCTATTCATATGGCGCTCATTTGAAAAGAAATAAGGAAAATATCTTATTTATCGGCATAAATTCCATCTTCTTTAGATAAATAATTAATTAAATCTAATTTAATTTAAAAATAAAGCACGAAACAACATAAAACATAAATTTTACATTTAGTTAAAACAAAATAAACATAAGAATATTTGTGTATTAGAATCAGTCAGAGTATTTTATCTTGGCTATTTAGCATTCTTTCGTTACGCCTCCTATGGCTAACATGAAAATTATTAATTAATTGGATCATCATGAAACTATTAAAAACACTCTTAGTCGGGTTGGTATCTATCGTATTTATTACTGGATGTGCAGGTACGACACCTATCCAAAACGTTAGCCAAACAGTAATCGGTAGTCACACAACCGCAGAAGTACAAAAAGCAATTCTGGCAGGTGGGATAAACCGTGGTTGGGTAATGATACCTGCCGCTGAAGGCGTGATTAATGGGAAGCTAATAAATCGCGACCATACAGTTGAAATTCAAATTAATTACAATGCTAATAATTACCAAATAAAATACATTGGCAGTACTAATATGGATGCCAAAAATGGAAAGATACACTCAAAATATAATCGCTGGATCGCTAACTTGAATAAAGATATCCAGATTCAACTAAATCGCCTGTCAATATAAAATCATATATAACAAATAGTTATCTAAAATCCATGCTCACCATTCAAGCTGGATCATGCTAAATGGTGAGCTATTACCTGAATTACGAGGACGTAAGCTTGCGCTACGGATATGACAAAGACCAAATCAGTGCTTTGGCGGCAATAACTGAAGCTCAGAAAATAGCTTTTGCCCCTATGCTATTTCAAGCTGCGCTTAACCTGAGAGAATCAGGAATTCTAGCCGCATTAGATGAATCAGGTAAAAATGGTATTACTCTTGATGAGCTTCAGTCGTATTGCCCACTAAGTCGATATGCAATCAGTATCCTGCTAGATATGGGGCTTAGTGGTAATATTCTCTACCAGCAGGAAAACCGATTTTATCTGGGTAAAGTTGGTCACTACTTATTGCATGACCAAATGACCCGCGTAAATATGGACTTCACACAGGACGTTTGTTATCAGGGGTTATTCAACCTAAAAGAAGCACTAGAGACAGGAAAGCCTGCCGGATTATCCGTATTTGGTGAGTGGCCAACTATTTACCCTGCCCTGAGCGAGTTGCCAACTGCCGCACGTGAAAGTTGGTTCGCCTTTGATCATTTTTATTCCGACAACGCTTTTCAGCTTGCACTAAAAGTTATTTTTGATCTTGAACCAAAACATATCTATGACATTGGAGCCAATACCGGTAAGTGGGCTTTACAATGTGCTGCCTATAACCCTGACGTGAGAATAACATTGCTGGATTTACCGCAACAATTAGTTCTCGCCAACGAGAACGTCAAAAACAAAGGCTATAGCGAGCGCATCACTACGTATCCGGTGGATCTGTTATTAGCCGATAGTTTGCCAGCAGAAGCCGACGTTTGGTGGATGAGCCAATTCCTAGACTGCTTTAGTGAAGAAAGAATCATCCATATTCTTAAGCTTATTCATCGTGCAATGAAACCTGATAGCTACGTATGTATCATGGAGATATTTTGGGATAGGCAACAATTTGAGGCTGGTGCATTCAGTTTGAATGCCTCATCTCTTTATTTTACATGTATGGCTAACGGTAATAGCCGTTTTTATCATTCAGATACTTTTTACCAGTGTTTATCTGCTGCTGGATTCTATGTTGAGAAAGATATTGATGGCCTTGGTATTGGGCATACATTATTAATTTGCCGTAAAGAGCCCGTATAACATTATGCCCTCTATCGGAGGGCTTACCTCCATGAAAAGTTAATATCCCCTCATTCCATTCCTATAATGCACCCAAGCCACTCTTATCCATACAATTATATTTATACATGTGGTAAATAACCCATTAAATTAAAATCATAAATAACACGGAGAGCGTGATGGTGGAGTAGCAATCTGACAATAAGAGAGTTGTAGTTGGATTTTGCCGCAGGGATATATGTAGCAGATCAATAATATACAAAAATTATAATGCAAAAAACCCTGAATCAGAGATTCAGGGTTTTGCAATAAGTGGCGGAACGGACGGGGCTCGAACCCGCGACCCCCTGCGTGACAGGCAGGTATTCTAACCAACTGAACTACCGCTCCACCGATTCTTTTACGTGTATCTTCCCGATACTTACCCCTTACAGGGCCAGCGCTCCGCGCTGTGCAAAACCGCTCTACGCGATTTTGTCAGTTACCAGATGTCACTCTGATAACTCGTGTTTGATGCCTGGCAGTGTCCTACTCTCGCATGGGGAGACCCCACACTACCATCGGCGCTACGGCGTTTCACTTCTGAGTTCGGCATGGGATCAGGTGGGACCACCGCGCTAAGGCCGCCAGGCAAATTCTGTCTAAACTAACCCGCTATATGTCTCCATACAGCCAGCCAGCCCAATCTCGGAACGTCGCTGAAAATATCAATATCTCTCAAACACAAAACACCTTTGGTGTTGTAAGGTTAAGCCTCACGGATCATTAGTACTGGTTAGCTCAATACATCGCTGCACTTACACACCCAGCCTATCAACGTCATAGTCTTTAACGTTCCTTCAGGGGGCTTAAAGCCCCAGGGAAGACTCATCTCGAGGCAAGTTTCCCGCTTAGATGCTTTCAGCGGTTATCTCTTCCGAATTTAGCTACCGGGCAATGCCATTGGCATGACAACCCGAACACCAGTGATTCGTCCACTCCGGTCCTCTCGTACTAGGAGCAGCCCCTCTCAATCTTCCAACGCCCACGGCAGATAGGGACCGAACTGTCTCACGACGTTCTAAACCCAGCTCGCGTACCACTTTAAATGGCGAACAGCCATACCCTTGGGACCTACTTCAGCCCCAGGATGTGATGAGCCGACATCGAGGTGCCAAACACCGCCGTCGATATGAACTCTTGGGCGGTATCAGCCTGTTATCCCCGGAGTACCTTTTATCCGTTGAGCGATGGCCCTTCCATTCAGAACCACCGGATCACTAAGACCTACTTTCGTACCTGCTCGAGCCGTCACTCTCGCAGTCAAGCTAGCTTATGCCTTTGCACTAACCTCACGATGTCCGACCGTGATTAGCTAACCTTCGTGCTCCTCCGTTACTCTTTGGGAGGAGACCGCCCCAGTCAAACTACCCACCAGACACTGTCCTCACCCCGGATTACGGGGCCGAGTTAGAACATCAAACATTAAAGGGTGGTATTTCAAGGTTGGCTCCATGCAGACTGGCGTCCACACTTCAATGCCTCCCACCTATCCTACACATCAAGGCTCAATGTTCAGTGTCAAGCTATAGTAAAGGTTCACGGGGTCTTTCCGTCTTGCCGCGGGTACACTGCATCTTCACAGCGAGTTCAATTTCACTGAGTCTCGGGTGGAGACAGCCTGGCCATCATTACGCCATTCGTGCAGGTCGGAACTTACCCGACAAGGAATTTCGCTACCTTAGGACCGTTATAGTTACGGCCGCCGTTTACTGGGGCTTCGATCAAGAGCTTCGCCTTGCGGCTGACCCCATCAATTAACCTTCCAGCACCGGGCAGGCGTCACACCGTATACGTCCACTTTCGTGTTTGCACAGTGCTGTGTTTTTATTAAACAGTTGCAGCCAGCTGGTATCTGCGACTGGCTTCGGCGCCGAGAGCAAGTCTCTTTACCTAATGCCAGCGTGCCTTCTCCCGAAGTTACGGCACCATTTTGCCTAGTTCCTTCACCCGAGTTCTCTCAAGCGCCTGAGTATTCTCTACCTGACCACCTGTGTCGGTTTGGGGTACGATTTAATGTTACCTGATGCTTAGAGGCTTTTCCTGGAAGCTTGGCATCAACTACTTCACCACCGTAGTGGCTCGTCATCACACCTCAGCGTTGATAAGCAACCGGATTTACCAAGTCACTCCGCCTACATGCTTAAACCGGGACAACCGTCGCCCGGCTAGCCTAGCCTTCTCCGTCCCCCCTTCGCAGTAACACCAAGTACAGGAATATTAACCTGTTTCCCATCGACTACGCTTTTCAGCCTCGCCTTAGGGGTCGACTCACCCTGCCCCGATTAACGTTGGACAGGAACCCTTGGTCTTCCGGCGTGCGGGCTTTTCACCCGCATTATCGTTACTTATGTCAGCATTCGCACTTCTGATACCTCCAGCAACCCTCACAAGTCACCTTCAACGGCTTACAGAACGCTCCCCTACCCAACAACGCCTAAGCGTCGCTGCCGCAGCTTCGGTGCATGGTTTAGCCCCGTTACATCTTCCGCGCAGGCCGACTCGACCAGTGAGCTATTACGCTTTCTTTAAATGATGGCTGCTTCTAAGCCAACATCCTGGCTGTCTATGCCTTCCCACATCGTTTCCCACTTAACCATGACTTTGGGACCTTAGCTGGCGGTCTGGGTTGTTTCCCTCTTCACGACGGACGTTAGCACCCGCCGTGTGTCTCCCGTGATAACATTCTTCGGTATTCGGAGTTTGCATCGGTTTGGTAAGCCGGGGTGGCCCCCTAGCCGAAACAGTGCTCTACCCCCGAAGATGAGTTCACGAGGCGCTACCTAAATAGCTTTCGGGGAGAACCAGCTATCTCCCGGTTTGATTGGCCTTTCACCCCCAGCCACAAGTCATCCGCTAATTTTTCAACATTAGTCGGTTCGGTCCTCCAGTTAGTGTTACCCAACCTTCAACCTGCCCATGGCTAGATCACCGGGTTTCGGGTCTATACCTTGCAACTAGACGCCCAGTTAAGACTCGGTTTCCCTACGGCTCCCCTATTCGGTTAACCTTGCTACAAAATATAAGTCGCTGACCCATTATACAAAAGGTACGCAGTCACACCACGAAGGTGCTCCCACTGCTTGTACGTACACGGTTTCAGGTTCTATTTCACTCCCCTCGCCGGGGTTCTTTTCGCCTTTCCCTCACGGTACTGGTTCACTATCGGTCAGTCAGGAGTATTTAGCCTTGGAGGATGGTCCCCCCATATTCAGACAGGATGTCACGTGTCCCGCCCTACTCATCGAGTTCACAGCAAGTGTGCTTTTGTGTACGGGACTATCACCCTGTACCGTGCGACTTTCCAGACGCTTCCACTAGCACACAAACTGATTCAGACTCTGGGCTCTTCCCCGTTCGCTCGCCGCTACTGGGGGAATCTCGGTTGATTTCTTTTCCTCGGGGTACTTAGATGTTTCAGTTCCCCCGGTTCGCCTTGCATGGCTATGTATTCACCATGCAATAGTGCAACGAATTGCACTGGGTTTCCCCATTCGGGTATCGTCGGTTGTAACGCTTCATATCAGCTTACCGACGCTTTTCGCAGATTAGCACGCCCTTCATCGCCTCTGACTGCCTAGGCATCCACCGTGTACGCTTAGTCGCTTAACCTCACAACCCAAAGACGTTTCTTCTGTTCAAGTCGGTTGCGCGTCGTGAATACAGCGTTGTGCGGTACTCGGAATGCTCATGAACCTTAAGTTCACTCCGCTTCCTCCGTGCCGTACGCCTTGCCTTCACTTAGCTCACACGACTCTCTTCATCAGAATGCGTATTCGCATTGCGATTATTTGAGAGACTCTAATACAGGTTAATCCTTATCTCAGTCATTCTACGGAGAGATAAGTTTCAGCTGTATTGTTTCAATTTTCAGCTTGTTCCAGATTGTTAAAGAGCAATATCTTAAACACGACTCGTTAAAGTCATCTTTAAGATATTCAGTTGATAATGTCTTTCACACATTATCGGAGTGGCGTCCCCAAGGGGATTCGAACCCCTGTTACAGCCGTGAAAGGGCAGTGTCCTAGGCCTCTAGACGATGGGGACACGAAGTTCCGATTAAACCGAAATCTAACCGTTTCGTATCAGCATGAGTCGAAACTCACAACATCAACAGGTGCTCTTGCTCATTTACATTCATCAGACAATCTGTTGTGGACACTACGCAATGCGTATCGTTAGGTAAGGAGGTGATCCAACCGCAGGTTCCCCTACGGTTACCTTGTTACGACTTCACCCCAGTCATGAATCACAAAGTGGTAAGCGCCCTCCCGAAGGTTAAGCTACCTACTTCTTTTGCAACCCACTCCCATGGTGTGACGGGCGGTGTGTACAAGGCCCGGGAACGTATTCACCGTAGCATTCTGATCTACGATTACTAGCGATTCCGACTTCATGGAGTCGAGTTGCAGACTCCAATCCGGACTACGACAGACTTTATGTGGTCCGCTTGCTCTCGCGAGTTCGCTTCACTTTGTATCTGCCATTGTAGCACGTGTGTAGCCCTACTCGTAAGGGCCATGATGACTTGACGTCATCCCCACCTTCCTCCGGTTTGTCACCGGCAGTCTCCCTTGAGTTCCCACCATTACGTGCTGGCAACAAAGGATAAGGGTTGCGCTCGTTGCGGGACTTAACCCAACATTTCACAACACGAGCTGACGACAGCCATGCAGCACCTGTCTCACAGTTCCCGAAGGCACCGAAGCATCTCTGCTAAGTTCTGTGGATGTCAAGAGTAGGTAAGGTTCTTCGCGTTGCATCGAATTAAACCACATGCTCCACCGCTTGTGCGGGCCCCCGTCAATTCATTTGAGTTTTAACCTTGCGGCCGTACTCCCCAGGCGGTCGACTTAACGCGTTAGCTCCGGAAGCCACGCCTCAAGGGCACAACCTCCAAGTCGACATCGTTTACAGCGTGGACTACCAGGGTATCTAATCCTGTTTGCTCCCCACGCTTTCGCACCTGAGCGTCAGTCTTTGTCCAGGGGGCCGCCTTCGCCACCGGTATTCCTCCAGATCTCTACGCATTTCACCGCTACACCTGGAATTCTACCCCCCTCTACAAGACTCTAGCTTGCCAGTTTCAAATGCAGTTCCCACGTTAAGCGCGGGGATTTCACATCTGACTTAACAAACCGCCTGCGTGCGCTTTACGCCCAGTAATTCCGATTAACGCTTGCACCCTCCGTATTACCGCGGCTGCTGGCACGGAGTTAGCCGGTGCTTCTTCTGCGAGTAACGTCAATCAATCGTGCTATTAACACGACTGCCTTCCTCCTCGCTGAAAGTGCTTTACAACCCGAAGGCCTTCTTCACACACGCGGCATGGCTGCATCAGGCTTGCGCCCATTGTGCAATATTCCCCACTGCTGCCTCCCGTAGGAGTCTGGACCGTGTCTCAGTTCCAGTGTGGCTGGTCATCCTCTCAGACCAGCTAGGGATCGTCGCCTAGGTGAGCCATTACCCCACCTACTAGCTAATCCCATCTGGGCACATCCGATGGCGTGAGGCCCGAAGGTCCCCCACTTTGCTCTTACGAGGTCATGCGGTATTAGCTACCGTTTCCAGTAGTTATCCCCCTCCATCAGGCAGTTTCCCAGACATTACTCACCCGTCCGCCGCTCGCCGGCAAAGTAGTAAACTACTTCCCGCTGCCGCTCGACTTGCATGTGTTAGGCCTGCCGCCAGCGTTCAATCTGAGCCATGATCAAACTCTTCAATTTAAGATTTGTTTGATTTGCTATGAGTTAACATAGCGATGCTCAAAGATTACTTTCTGCAAATATGCATTCGAACCGAAGTTCAAATGTGTACTGCTTTGGTCACTCTTCAAGACTTTGATATTTCTTCTGCCTGCCGAAACAGGCTTCGATATCGTCTTGCGAGTGCCCACACAGATTGTCTGATAAATTGTTAAAGAGCGTTCGTTACCCGTTTGCCTTTCGGCGAATCTTACGGTAACGCGGGAGGCAGATAATACGCTTTCCCGCTGAAGAGTCAAGAGTTTCTTTCGTTTCTTTCGAAGTCAAATTCATTCTTTTCGCTTCCTGACCCGGCGAAGTGTGTTTCGTTGTTCCCGGTCAGTGGAGGCGCATTATAGGGAGTTCCTGACAGCCTGCAACCCCTAATTTGAAAAAACTTTTCAACCGCTCATTAATACGGCAAAAAATGCAGATGTGGCGAAAAAGGAAACAAAAAGGGGGCGATTTCTCGCCCCCTCGAGGATTAACAATTACTGTTTGGCAATGATATGCCCGTTTTCCACGTCCAAAATAACGGGTACCCCCGGAATTAATTTGCCGGAAAGTATCTGCTGCGCCAGCGGGTTCTCGATTTCCTGCTGAATTGCGCGTTTTAATGGCCGTGCACCATAAACCGGGTCAAAACCAGTTTCCCCCAGGAACTCCAACGCAGGTTGAGTAATAGTGACTTGATAGCCACGCTCTTCCAGACGTTTATACAGCCGCTCCAGTTGAATACTGGCAATTGAGGCCAGATGCGCTCGACCAAGCGGATGGAAGACAACCACCTCATCTATACGGTTAATGAATTCAGGACGGAAGTGATGGCTAACAACCTCCATCACCATATTCTTCATTTCGGTATAACTTCTTTCACCGAAACGTTCCTGGATCAAATCTGAACCGAGGTTAGAGGTCATGATGACAACCGTATTACGGAAATCAACCGTTCTCCCCTGCCCGTCAGTCAAGCGGCCGTCATCTAATACCTGCAAGAGGATGTTGAACACATCAGGATGTGCTTTTTCCACTTCATCCAACAAGATTACAGAATATGGACGACGGCGCACCGCTTCCGTCAGATAACCACCTTCCTCATAGCCAACGTAACCCGGAGGTGCACCAACCAGCCGAGATACGGAGTGTTTCTCCATAAACTCTGACATATCAATACGCACCATGGCATCGTCGCTGTCGAACAAGAACGTGGCCAATGCTTTACATAGCTCAGTTTTACCTACACCCGTTGGGCCTAAGAATAAGAAGGAACCAATTGGCCGGTTCGGGTCTGATAACCCCGCACGACTACGGCGGATAGCATTGGATACTGCTTCAACGGCTTCATCCTGGCCAATAACACGTTTATGCAGGTCCTGTTCCATGCGCAGCAACTTATCGCGCTCACTTTCCAGCATGCGTGATACCGGAATACCCGTCCAACGCGCCAGGACATCAGCAATCTCAACCTCAGTGACACGATTGCGCAGCAACTTCATGGTTTTCCCTTCAAGCGCATTGGCTGCCGCGAGCTGTTTTTCCAGCTCAGGGATTTTACCGTACTGAAGTTCTGACATCCGAGCCAAGTCACCCACACGCCGAGCCTGCTCTAAGGTGATTTTGGCTTGTTCCAACTCAGTTTTAATATTCTGAGTCCCGGTTAGTGAGGCTTTTTCAGCTTTCCACTCTTCTTCCAACTCAGAGTACTCACGCTCTTTCTGCTCTAATTCGGTATTGAGCATTTCCAGCCGTTTTTTACTGGCGTCATCAGACTCTTTATTCAACGCTTGTTGTTCCAGTTTCAATTGGATAATTCGGCGCTCTAGCCGATCCAATGATTCTGGTTTTGAATCCATTTGCATACGGATACTGGAACCGGCCTCATCAATAAGGTCGATGGCTTTATCCGGTAGCTGGCGATCCGAAATATAGCGGTGCGACAGTGTTGCCGCTGCAACAATTGCCGGGTCGGTGATCTGCACATGATGATGCAGTTCATATCGCTCTTTCAGCCCGCGCAAAATGGCAATGGTGTCTTCTACTGTCGGTTCCGCAACATAGACTTTCTGGAAACGCCGCTCCAGCGCCGCATCCTTCTCTATATACTGGCGATACTCGTCAAGAGTGGTCGCACCGACACAATGCAGTTCACCGCGCGCTAACGCAGGTTTCAGCATGTTACCGGCGTCCATCGCCCCATCACCTTTCCCCGCGCCGACCATGGTATGCAATTCATCAATGAACAAGATCACACTACCTTCTTGTTTTGATAAATCGTTCAACACGCCTTTTAGACGCTCTTCAAATTCACCACGATACTTAGCACCGGCAATCAGTGAGCCCATATCTAATGACAGCACACGTTTATGTTTCAGGCCTTCAGGTACTTCGCCGTTCACAATACGTTGCGCCAACCCCTCGACGATGGCGGTTTTACCGACACCGGGTTCACCAATTAATACTGGGTTATTTTTGGTACGGCGTTGTAACACCTGAATAGTACGGCGGATTTCTTCATCACGGCCAATCACCGGATCAAGTTTTCCCTGCTCCGCACGCTCAGTCAGGTCGATAGTGAATTTTTTCAACGCCTGACGCTGATCTTCAGCGCCCGGATCATCGACTTTGTCACCACCACGCATATTTTCAATTGCCTTATCTATTTTGTCGGTTGTTGCACCGGCTGCCTTTAACATATCAGTCAAGGTGCCGCGGTCTTCAAGCACTGCCAGTACGAACAGTTCTGAAGAAATAAACTTATCCGCACGCTTTTGCGCTAATTTGTCACAAAGATTCAATATACGTACCAGCTCGTTTGATGGTTGAACATCACCGCCAGTACCTTCAACTTGTGGAAGACGACCTAAAGCCTGCTCAATGTCGCTGCGCAAACTGGCAACATTAATACCCGCCGAGGTCAACAATGGGCGAACCGTCCCCCCATCCTGATTGAGCAGTGCGCTCATCAAATGTAACGGTTCAATAAACTGGTTGTCGCGCCCAAGCGCTAAAGACTGGGCATCGGCGAGGGCAAGCTGGAATTTGCTAGTAAGACGATCCAGACGCATAACACCTCCGATATTGGTCAAAATTGCTACTGGAGATTAGATGAGGTCATCCCTCAAATTTTCAAGGTTATTTCGACACTATATTTAAAGTAATTCGTTATGCGTCAGCGGATCGTCCTAATTTAGTAGGTTATATCAGCCAGACTAAACTTGCCATACGTCCGGTGATTCCATCGCGCCGATATGAGAAAAATTGTTGTTTTTCACTCACAGTACAGCGATCACCACCATAAATGGCATGAATACCCGCAGCCTGTAGCCGCAAGTGAGCCAATAAATAGATATCTGCGAGATACTTGGTGCCTGAGGGAACAAAAGCTGAGGCGGATATTGGGTCGATGTTGATAAAAGCCTGCTTTACCTCTTCACCCACTTCAAACTGCTGTGGACCAATGGCTGGGCCTAACCAGGCAATAATAGAAGCAGGGGCCGCGTTAAACTGTGCCAGCGTCTGTTCAAGGACGCCAGCACATAAACCACGCCAACCGGCATGTGCGGCAGCAACTTCATCGCCCGCTAATGAACAAAACAGCACCGGTAGGCAATCTGCGGTCATTACAGCACAAACTTGCCCGGCAACCCGGCTGTAAACCGCATCAGCCTGTACATCAGCTACCGCCTTGCCATCCAGAAGCAGGACACGAGTACCGTGTACCTGCTCCAACCAGACAGGCATTTGCGGCAAGCCTGCCTGTTCAACTAATCGCTGGCGATTAATTGCCACACGGGTTGCAACATCACCAACATGGGTACCAAGGTTTAATGAATCATACGGCGATTCACTGATACCACCATGACGGGTGGTGCTACATGCCTTAACACCGGCAGGCATCGGCCAATCTGGGAGTATCAGTTGGGTACTCATTACCAATCCATCTGGTCTTTGAATTCTTCAGTATCAGCCTTCAGCGCATTTATCAGCTCAACCATATCTTCTGGTAATGCTGCATGCCATTCCATTTGTATACCACTGATAGGGTGATACAAACGCAACATGGTTGCATGCAATGCCTGACGATCAAAACCACGCAGAATAGAAATAAAGGAATCAGATGCGCCTCTTGGTGGGCGCGGACGGCCACCATAAAGCTGATCACCCACCAGCGGATGGTTAATATGAGACATATGCACGCGGATCTGATGGGTACGGCCCGTTTCTAAACGCAAACGCAGGCGGGTATGGGCGCGGAAATGCTCCATAATCCGGTAATGGGTGGTTGCTGGTTTACCCATTGGGTGCACAGCCATGTGAGTACGTTTGGTGGAGTGACGCGAAATTGGCTCATCGACTCGACCGCCCGCTGTCATATTGCCAATGGCGACAGCTTCATATTCACGGGTAATTTCACGCGCTTGCAGCGCTTCAACCAAACGCGTTTGTGCCGGAACAGTTTTTGCCACCACCATCAAACCCGTCGTATCTTTATCCAGGCGATGAACGATACCCGCGCGCGGGACATCCATGATTTCAGGATAATAATAGAGCAGCGCATTCAGGATCGTACCATCTGGGTTGCCGGCTCCGGGATGTACGACTAAACCACGGGGTTTATTAATGACCAAAATATCGTTATCTTCATAGACGATATCAAGTGGGATGTCTTGAGGCGCCCAGCGGGCATCTTCCTCAATTTGCGCGTCAATGGCGACGAGCTCACCACCCAACACTTTTTCTTTAGGCTTATTAATTGTTTTACCGTCGACTGTGACCCTGTCTTCCAAAATCCACTCTTTTATGCGAGATCTTGAATAATCAGGGAACAATTCGGCCAAAGCCTGATCTAACCGTTGACCGAGTTGAGATTCGGCCACCGTTGCGCTGAGTTGTACTTGTTGTGCCATATGCAGCTTCTTGTTCGTTAACGTTGGGTTTTGACGGCGATGCCGTTTAATATAATGTGCTATTGTATCTAGATCTTTGTCGGGAGCTTAACGGACAGTCTCCCGGAATAACACTTCGAGGATAATCAAAACGTCATGACGCGTATGAAATATCTGGTGGCTGCCGCCACGTTGAGCCTGGTGCTGACCGGTTGCTCCAGTAACAAGGACGTGGTTCCCGATAACCCGCCTTCTGAGCTCTATGCTACCGCTCAGCAAAAACTGCAGGACGGTAACTTTAAGGGAGCTATTACGCAACTAGAAGCGTTAGATAACCGCTATCCTTTCGGGCCTTACTCCCAACAGGTTCAGCTTGATTTGATTTATGCGTATTATAAATCTGCTGATCTGCCGTTGGCGCAAGCCTCAATCGATCGCTTTATGCGCCTTAATCCAACACATCCTAACATCGATTACGTATTATATATGCGTGGTTTGACTGACATGGCTCTGGATGACAGTGCATTGCAAGGTTTCTTCGGGATTGATCGTTCAGACCGCGACCCGCAACATGCTAAGGCCGCATTCCGCGATTTTAACCAGTTGATTCAAAACTATCCGAACAGCCAGTACGCAACTGATGCGCAAAAACGCCTGACGTTCTTGAAAAATCGTCTGGCCAAGCATGAACTGGCCGTGGCGCAATATTACACTAAACGAGGCGCTTACGTCGCGGTAGTTAACCGTGTAGAACAAATGTTGAGAGATTATCCTGATACTCAAGCAACCCGTGATGCGTTGCCGTTGATGGAAAATGCTTATAAACAGCTGCAACTCAATGCCGAGGCAGACAAAGTTGCCAAGATAATTGCAGCGAATCCAGCCTGAGATTATCTGGCTCGATAAAATAACAAACGGCAGCTTAGGCTGCCGTTTTCAATTCTGCCCTTTCGGCAAATTTTCACTTTACTGGTGTGGGCTGATGAAACTCACCGCATCAGACTATCGCGCTAATATCCTATCTAAAACAGAAAAATAACGCCGTTTTTAACTGAATGCATGCAATATAACTTATCGATAATGCGGCATTATAATCAATGATTCAAGCCCCCAGCCACTATTCCTGACGTTGAATCACAGTTCCCATGACCTTTGCAAAAAGTGACAAAAAAAAGTGATCTTGGTCATACATTTTGTGGGAAAGAGAGGTATGCTGAAGTTATCCAAGACGGAGCAGACAGAGAGGTAAGTCATATGACAGTCAACATTACCAGTAAGCAAATGGATATTACCCCAGCAATTCGCAAGCATGTTGAAGACCGTCTCACCAAACTGGATAAATGGCAGGCCCAGTTAATAAACCCGCATATTGTACTGTCTAAAGATCCACAAGGATTTGTTGCCGATGCAACTATCAGTACGCCAATGGGACCATTGGTTGCCAGTGCCAAACATGATGATATGTATGCTGCAATTAATGAGCTTATCGCCAAACTAGAACGCCAATTAAATAAAGTGCAGCACAAAGGTGAAGCTCGCCGCGCAGCAAGTAGTGTTAAAGAAGCCAATCTGGAGTCAGTAGATGTAGAGGAAGAAGAATCCGAGCAGGAACAATAGCCGGGACCATCCATCTCATTTCGGATCTAACGCGCCTTTGGGCGCGTTTTTTATTGACAGCAATTCAGGCTGGCGGTTAATTTAGAACTTGGTGGTTTTTTAGCACTGACTTTCTTTATTATTTTCGTGGTAGCACGCTCACTGTGACTTACGCGTAAAACAGGTAACCAGTAACGATGATCAATAAAGTGTTTTTCTTCGCATTCTTTTTTACCTTCCCCTGATTGGGAGGCGTTTCGTCGTGTGATAAAGAATGCGAAGACGAACAACAAAGCCTCCCAAACGGGAGGCTTTTTTTATGTGTATATCCTCGTCATACTTCAAGCTGCATGTGCATTGGCTATCTTCCTGCTGCTCGAATTATTTAGGGTATAATCATTCAGAAAAATAAGGCAAATCCCTATGACCGATAATCCATTACTGGTGCTACGTGAACGCATCAGCGCACTAGACTTAAAACTGCTCGCCTTGCTGGCAGAGCGGCGTGAATTAGCAGTGGATGTCGCTAAAGCTAAGCAGCTTCATCATCGCCCTATTCGCGATAAAGAACGTGAACGTGATTTACTGGATGCACTGATAACTGCCGCTAAGCCCTATGACCTTGATGGATTCTATGTCACCCGTCTGTTCCAACTTATTATCGAAGACTCGGTCTTAACTCAACAGGCACTGTTACAACATCAGCTTAATCAAACTGCCCTGCATTCTGCCCGTATCGCTTTCCTTGGCCCGAAAGGTTCTTATTCACATCTGGCTGCACGTCAATATGCCGCTCGTCATTTTGAGCAACTGATTGAATGTGGTTGTCAGAAATTCCAAGATATTTTCACTCAGGTAGAAACCGGGCAAGCGGATTACGCAGTCTTACCGATAGAGAACACCAGTTCCGGCTCTATTAATGATGTTTATGATTTACTGCAACACACCAGTTTATTCATCGTCGGGGAAATAACTAACCCTATTGACCATTGTGTTCTGGTGGCAACTGAAACCGACCTGAGCAAAATCGAAACCGTATACAGTCATCCACAACCTTTCCAGCAGTGCAGCCAGTTCATTAACCGTTTCCCTCATTGGAAAATTGAGTATTGCGAAAGCACTGCTGCAGCGATGGAAAAAGTGGCACAAATAAACTCGCCGACAGCCGCCGCCTTGGGCAGTGAAGCCGGTGGTGCGCTGTATAATTTGCAGGTGCTGGAACATAATCTGGCGAATCAGCAACAAAATATCACTCGCTTCATTGTTCTTGCCCGCAAGTCGATTGAAGTTTCTGAGCAAATACCGGCTAAAACCACCTTAATTATGGCGACAGGTCAGCAATCAGGGGCACTGGTTGAAGCACTATTAGTGCTGCGAGATCACGGCATCATTATGACGAAACTGGAATCCCGGCCGATTAATGGCAATCCGTGGGAAGAGATGTTTTATATTGATGTGCAGGCTAATTTACGTTCCGATTCGATGCAAAAAGCACTGGCAGACTTAGCCCCCATTACCCGCTCGTTGAAAATACTGGGTTGCTACCCAAGCGAGAACGTGGTCCCGGTCAATCCAAGTTAACGCAGTTTTTGAGGTTCACACCGCTTAGGATTTACAAGGCCCAAGGATGGGCCTTGTAACAAGTGCAGAAATGGCGGGTATAATTACAGGCGGCTGTCGTTCGCCTGGCGCAGCAATGAACGGCTTTCCACCAGAAAACGCTCTGCATAATCGCCAAACCAGTGCTCGACTTTCTGAAAACTTTGGACAAAGGCTTGTTTATCACTCTGCTCGAGCAAGGTAATCGCTTCACCAAAGCGTTTATAATAACGTTTAATCAGCGCCAGATTATCTTCTGAAGACATAATAATATCGGCGTAGAGCTGTGGGTCTTGCGCAAACAACCGCCCAACCATCGCCAGTTCCAGGCGATAAATTGGTGAAGACAGTGCCAACAATTGCTCCAGTTGCACGTTTTCCTCAGCCAGATGTAGCCCATAGGCAAACGTCGCAAAGTGCCGTAATGCCTGAATAAACGCCATGTTCTGATCGTGTTCAACAGCACTGATGCGGTGCAATCTTGCCCCCCATACCTGTAACTGCTCTAACAGCCACTGATATGCTTGTGGGTCGCGACCATCACAATACACCACCACTTG
Organism: Yersinia sp. FDAARGOS_228; assembly: GCF_002073315.2. NCBI lineage: Bacteria > Pseudomonadati > Pseudomonadota > Gammaproteobacteria > Enterobacterales > Yersiniaceae > Yersinia > Yersinia sp. FDAARGOS_228. Next base: position 1,845,311 of record NZ_CP020409.2, on the reverse strand, counting down.
CTTTGCCAGACTGCCCACATCAGGGCCAAACATCGGATGCAGGCCCACAACTGGCCCGTCATGAGCAGCCAGCATGGCTTGCAGCGGTTTGTTTTTCACTGAAGCGAGATCCAATAAAATGCAATCTGGCGGTAATTTTGGCAATCGCCCAATCACTTCTTCAGTGACATGAATAGGTACGCTAACAATCACCATACCGGCATCCGCCAGAATGGACTCGGCCTGTGGCCAGTCCTCTTGCTCCAGCGTTTTCACCTGATAACCAGACAAGCCCAGCATGCGGCTGAATAAACGCCCCATCTGCCCTTGCCCGCCGATAATGACTACGGGCCGCAACTGTGGGCACAAGGTTTTAAAACCTTTGTCATTCTCGCTGGTATAAGACTCTCGCATTACCCGACGCAATACATCTTCAATCAAATCCGGTGGTACGCCTAAAGTCTCAGCTTCCTGTCGGCGTGAGGCCAGCATCAAAGCCTCACGATCTGGAACATAAATAGGCAAACCATAACGGCTTTTAACTTCACCTACTTCTGCTACTAAATGCAGGCGTTTAGCCAACAAATCCAACAGTGCTTTATCGACTTCATCAATTTGATCGCGTAAAGCGGTCAGTTCAGCCACCATACTTACTCTTCCTCTACAGTCCGTGCCGCCAGCACTGAACGCAATTCTTGGTGCATGCCACGTAACAGGGTTTCGGTACTTTCCCAGTTAATACAGGCATCGGTCACTGAAACACCGTAGTGCATATCTGCACGGGGTTGTTCAGATGATTGATTCCCTTCGTGGATGTGGCTTTCCAGCATCACACCGGTGATAGAACGATTACCCGCCTTGATCTGTTCAACCACAGATTCAGCGACGGCAGTCTGGCGACGGTAGTCTTTATTCGAATTACCATGACTGCAATCTATCATTAAGGATGGAGTGAGTCCCGCATCCTGCATCTGTTTTTCACACTGAGCGACATTTTGTGCACTGTAGTTAGGGGTTTTGCCACCACGTAAAATCACATGACCGTGTGGATTACCTTGGGTTTGCAACAAACAAACCTGACCGGATTGATTAATCCCCATAAAGCGATGGGGCATAGCCGCCGCACGCATGGCATTGATTGCTGTGCCCAGGCTGCCATCAGTGCCGTTCTTGAATCCAACTGGCATGGATAAACCAGATGCCATCTCACGGTGAGTTTGTGATTCGGTAGTACGCGCACCAATTGCTGACCAGCTGAACAAATCACCCAGGTATTGCGGGCTGTTCGGATCCAGTGCCTCAGTTGCCAGCGGCAACCCCATACCCACTAAATCCAGCAGTAATCGACGGGCAATATGCAAGCCTGCTTCCACATCGAAAGAACCATCCATTGCTGGGTCGTTGATAAGGCCTTTCCAACCGACGGTGGTTCTTGGTTTTTCAAAATAGACACGCATAACGATATATAGGCTATCACTCAACTCCGCTGAGAGTGATTTCAAACGACGCGCATAATCCAGAGCAGCATCCACATCGTGGATCGAACATGGGCCACAAACGACTAATAACCGTGGATCTCGTCCTTGAACAATGTCAGCAATAGTTTTGCGAGCAGATTCAATCGCATACTGATCATTGCCGCTCAAAGGAAACTGGGCTTTCAGTTCTTCCGGGGTTATCAGTATTTGTTCGGCACTGATATGGACATTATTGAGCGCATCTTTTTGCATGATCATATTCTTTACCCTATCTCTGTTTAGCGGATGTCGTTTAGCGTATTTATCGTTTGATGGGGTACACAATACCATGACGTGTAAAGTTTTCAATCCATATGTGTAAATAAATAATTACCACACCTTTATTACCCTATTTCAGTCTGACTTTTGCGGTAAGTCGCAGTTTCTGCACATGGTCCCAACCGCCCTCAGAGGTCATGATAGAATGCGGAAAATTTGTGGAGGCTGTATGTTAAGAGTCATCATCGTCGACGATGAACAACCTGCGCGTGAAGATTTACGCGAAAGACTGAGTGAAGAACACGATATTGAGATCGTCGCCGAATGCAGCAATGCACTGGAAGCAATCCCTGCAATCCAGCGCCTACAGCCCGACGTGGTGTTTCTCGACATCCAAATGCCAAGAATTAATGGCTTGGAATTGGCATCAATGTTGAATCCAGAAAACATGCCACACATCGTGTTTGTTACCGCTTACGATGAATATGCCATCCGCGCATTTGAAGAGCACGCCTTTGACTATCTGTTAAAACCACTCGATCATCAACGATTGGTAAAAACACTAATACGCTTAAGACGCGGCCTGAGTGTAAATAATAATTTACAAAAAATCACCGAACCTATGCTGCGACATATCCCCTGCTCTGGCCATAACCGCATTTTTTTGCTGAAAATTGAGGAAGTAGAATACCTAAGCTCCGAACTTAGCGGGGTGCATGTCGTAGGGACAGTACAATCGGGCTATACCCAGCTATCACTCAAAACACTCGAAGAAAAAACACCATTTATCCGCTGCCACCGGCAATATATGGTAAACACTGAGCAGTTGGGAGAGATTCAACTGATGGATAATGGGTCAGCCGAAGTAATTACTCGAAGCGGCAGACATATCCCGGTGAGTCGCCGCTACTTAAAATCACTGAAGGAGAAATTAGGTATTAGTTGAAGGATGTGGCTGTTGAAAATCGCAGAGGATCCCACGACGGGTTATACCCTTTCTCAATGCATGCCAATCATTAACAGTACGGCGGGGCCAACTCAAAAGGAAAACCGACCATAGGTTGTGATCCAATTGATAAAATTAATGAGTTAAAACGCAGAAAAATAAGTGGCATTAGAAAATCAATACATTAATTTAATACAAAAATAACACATTACTTTCACAATTAGACTGTATATCTCATACTTTCCTCTTTATGCCACTTTAATTAATTATAAAAGTCCAGACTGATATAAAAATAGAGACAGATCTCAGATTTAATTAATTACATAACTAAACAATACTCCCTTGATATTAGCCAAGTTTTAATCAATGCAATCTGTGCTCTGATAGAGAAAGTCGAGTAAGAGCCATGCTCATTGCTTAAAACCAGCGAATATCTAACCGAATTTCATTCATGTTGGAAGCAAGGGAACGTTATGATAACACTACAATTTATAATTATAATTATATGTCTACTACTGGGGACACGCTACGGAGGTATGGGGCTGGGGTTAATAAGTGGTATTGGCTTATTTATTCTGACCTTTATCTTCGGACTAGAACCAGGTAAACCACCAGTAGATGTAATGCTCACCATATTAGCTGTTATTGGTTGTGCATCTGTATTACAAACTGCCGGTGGATTAAATGTAATGATGCAATTTGCCGAGCGCTTATTACGCCGGCATCCTCAGCATATTACACTACTGGCTCCATTCACAACGTGGTCATTAACCTTTTTATGCGGCACCGGGCATGTTGTTTATACTATGTTCCCGATTATTTCTGATATAGCTATTAAGAAAGGTATTCGCCCGGAACGACCAATGGCCGTTGCATCCGTGGCATCTCAAATGGCGATTACCGCCTCACCTGTATCAGTAGCTGTCGTATCATTAGTATCAATTATTGGTGCCAATCACGGTATCGGCCATGCTTACAGCATTTTGGAAATTCTGGCCGTATCAGTCCCAGCCTCTTTAGTTGGGGTACTAATGGCAGCCTTGTGGAGTCTGCGCCGGGGTAAAGACCTGGATAAAGACCCAGATTTTCAAGAAAGAATTAAAGATCCAGAGCAGCGCTCCTTTATTTATGGTTCAACAGATACATTATTGAATCAGGTTTTCCCGAAACAAGCCTATTGGTCTACCTGGATATTCTTCGCCGCTATCGCAATAGTCGTATTACTGGGTGCTTTTGCTGAGCTGCGCCCAGCCTTTGAAGTGAAGGGCAAATTACAGTCACTGTCGATGAATCTGGTTATTCAGATGATGATGCTGATAGCCGGTGCAGTTATCTTGATGGGCTGTAAAGTTAAACCTAGTGATATCTCTAACGGTGCCGTATTTAAAGCTGGCATGGTTGCTATCTTCTCGGTATTCGGTGTTGCCTGGATGAGTGATACCTTCTTCCAAGCCCATATGGGTGATTTGAAACTGGTATTGGAAGATGTCGTGAAAAGTAAGCCTTGGACTTATGCCATTGTTCTGTTCTTGGTTTCCAAGCTGGTTAACAGCCAAGCGGCAGCACTAGCCGCAATAGCACCAATGGGCCTGCAACTTGGTGTTGATCCTAAAATGTTGATTGCCTTCTTCCCTGCTGCTTATGGCTACTTTGTTCTGCCAACCTATCCAAGCGATCTTGCTTGCATCGGTTTTGACCGTTCAGGTACCACCAAGATTGGTAAGTTTATCATTAACCACAGTTTTATCATTCCAGGACTTATCGGTGTTATTAGTTCATGTATCACCGGTTACCTACTGGTAACGACCTTTATGTAATTACCCGGTTTATAGATGATATGCAAAGAGGCCAGCTCACAATGAACTGGCCTCTTTAATTTTGTGGCATAAGAATTTCATTCTGTGAACACAATATCTGTTTTTATTACTTTATTACTCACAGTAAAAAGTTGATACACTCTTTTTATTACATTTTAAGAATTAACTCATCGGAAAAACCTTCTTATTATAATTAATTATTCAATCTGAAATATCTTCTGATTTAGTTGGATCACAACTGCTACAATGCGGGCCGCAGCACAAAAATCATTTTTTTCACCATGGGCCTATTATGTTTTCTTTGCGTCATACCAAGGCGTTGCCGTTTTATATCAGCGCAATCGCTTTATCCCTCATCAGCACGTCAGTTCTTGCTGATGCGGCTGTTTTTACTGCCTTAGATGATCCAGCTACAGCCAAGAAGAGCTTTGATGGTACTGTCGAGGCTGGTTATACCGCACAATCAGGAAATACCACTAACTCAACGTTGACAGCTAACTCAACGTTAACTTGGTTCCAACCTAACACCGCCTATAGTTTGTGGGGAGCCGCGCGCAATACCAGCGCTAACAATCAACGCTCTTCTGAACGTTATCAGCTAGGCGGGCGTACCCGCTATAATCTGACTGATAGTAACTACCTGTTCGGGCAAGCCAGTTGGCTGAATGATCGCTACAACGGTTTTGACTCCCGGTCGGTGTTAACTACCGGTTATGGTCGCCAGATTATGACTACTCCGTTGCACAACCTGCGGGTGGAATTTGGTCCGGGTGTTCGTCACGATGAATTCTATGGTGGTGGTCGAGCCACTAAAGCATTGGCTTATGGCGGTGCAAACTATACCTATCAACTGACTGATAACACGGTATTTAGTGAAGGGGTTTCTGCATTAGCGAACGAAGAAACTACGTTGAACTCTGAAACTGCGTTAAACGTTGCAATCAATAAAAGCTTCGCTCTGCGCTTAGCTTATGTTGTGACTTATAACACTAAGCCACCTGCCAGCGCGCCTAAAAATACTGATACCACAACATCAGTCACGCTGGTTTACGGCCTGTAATCATCTGTTAGTCTCTTTAGCGTGGTGTGATGCCACGCTAATTACCCCCAGTTCTCCTTCCCATTCCCCCCCCCACTTATCGCGCTAAATCTCTGTCGCCATTTTGTAGCCATTGAAATAAAAAAAGGGGTCAGCCAATGGCTAACCCCTTCATAACTATTAACTTTTGGATGCAGCGCTAGCTGTATCTTAGTTAAGACGCTCTTTAATACGAGCAGACTTACCAGTACGCTCACGCAGATAGTACAGTTTCGCTTGACGAACGGCACCACGACGTTTCACAGTAATGCTGTCGATTACTGGGGAGTGAGTTTGGAATACACGCTCAACACCTTCGCCGTTGGAAATTTTACGAACGGTGAACGCAGAATGCAGACCGCGGTTACGAATAGCGATAACCACGCCCTCGAATGCCTGCAGACGCTTTTTAGAACCTTCAACAACCCATACCTTCACTTCCACGGAATCACCCGGACGGAATGCAGGTACATCTTGCTTCATCTGCTCTTGTTCGATTTGCTTGATAATATTGCTCATAATAAGTCTCTTACCCTAGGTAAACTGATATATCAGGAAGTTGGCACGCGGCACAACACTCCTTTCATAGTTCTGTTGCTTCAGGGCTTGTGTTCCCGTTGGAACTCAGCCAGCAACACCATTTGCTCGTCAGTCAGAGCTAGGCTTTCTAGAAGTTCAGGTCTTCTAAGCCAGGTACGGCCCAGCGACTGCTTTAAGCGCCAGCGACGAATCTCGGCATGGTTACCCGACAGTAATACTGGCGGAACTTCCATCCCTTCTAACACCTCAGGACGAGTGTAGTGTGGACAATCCAGCAATCCATCAACAAAGGAATCTTCCTCTGCTGAAGCCTGATGACCTAGCACTCCCGGGATAAAGCGGGATACTGAATCTATCAGAGCCATTGCTGGCAACTCGCCACCGCTGAGAACGTAATCACCAATTGACCATTCTTCATCAATTTCGGTTTTCAGTACGCGCTCATCAACACCTTCGTACCGACCACACACCAGAATCATCTTCTGATTGGTAGCCAGTTCGCAAACACCCTGTTGGTCCAGTTTGCGCCCTTGAGGTGACAGATAAATCACCTTTGCTCCCTCGCCTGCCGCTGCTTTTGCTGCATGAATGGCTTCCCTTAGCGGTTGCACCATCATCAACATTCCCGGGCCACCGCCATATGGGCGGTCATCCACGGTACGATGCCGATCGTAGGTAAAGTCACGAGGACTCCAACACTGCACGCTCAGCAGGCCATTTTTTACTGCCCGGCCAGTTACCCCGTAATCGGTTATTGCGCGGAACATCTCGGGAAACAGGCTAATAACACCGATCCACATCGCTTTGTTCCACTCACTTTTGCCGTTTAATTCGGAGGTCAAAAACCAGGATCCCAATCTACCTCAACACGTTGAGCAGTGAGATCGACTTTCTTGATAACCTGCCCATGAAGAAACGGGACCAACCGCTCCTTCATACCGAATGCATCTTTCAGGTTTGCCTTCACTACCATCACATCGTTAGAACCGGTTTCCATCATATCGATGATTTTACCCAATTCGTAACCCGTGGTTGTTACTACCTGACAGCCCATAAGGTCTTTCCAGTAGTAATCATCCTCTTCTAGTGCGGGTAGTTGCTTGGAATCTACGATAATTTCGCAATTAGTCAGTAAATTCGCGGCATCCCGATCGTCAACACCTTTAACTTTGATGATCAGATCTTGACTGTGGCGCTTCCAGTCTTCCAACTCGACATGCTGCCACTTACCGGCCTGCTGGATAAACCACGGCTGGTAATCAAAAATGCTTTCGGCGTTTTCGGTGGATGAAAATACTCTGAGCCAACCGCGAATGCCGTAAGTTGAACCCATTTTACCGAGTACAATCGGCTGATCGGGAACCACTGGATTGAGTTGCTTGCTCATAATAACCACCACCGCGACAGATTAAGCTGCTTTCTTAGCGTCTTTGATCAGCGCAGATACGCGATCAGAAACTGTTGCACCCAGGCCAACCCAATGTTCGATACGGTCCAGGTCCAAACGCAGAGCTTCAGCCTGACCAGCTGCGATCGGGTTAAAGAAGCCTACACGTTCGATAAAACGACCGTCACGAGCATTACGGCTGTCGGTCACTACTACTTGATAGAACGGACGCTTTTTAGCGCCGCCACGAGCCAAACGAATTGTTACCATAACATCCTCTTTAGTTAATAAAACAACTGGACCCCATCGGGGAACGGGGTCCAGTTGCAATATAAAAAGCCCGAAAATTTTACTCATTTTGGCGCAAAAAGCAATCTAAAGCGTAGATTCCTATGCGCTAGTTTTGGAATGAGTGCAATCTTCTTCGTTTACCGCCGTTTTCAGCGGGAAATCTTTACTCACCTCACACCGGTTTACCTCACAGTGTGAAATATCCCCTTCGTACTTGAAACCGCAGGGTTGTTAGCTGCGCGCACTAACCCGAATCACTTACTTGAGTAAGTTCATCGGGATTCGTTTACTGGCCGCCAACCTGCAACCCAATTACTTTAGGTATGACATTTAGCGGCCTGGGAAACCCGGTGGCATCATACCCTTCATGCCACGCATCATTTTAGCCAAGCCACCATTTTTCATTTTCTTCATCATGCGCTGCATTTCATCAAACTGCTTAAGTAAGCGGTTAACATCCTGCACCTGCACGCCAGAACCGGTAGCAATACGGCGCTTACGCGAGCCTTTGATGATCTCTGGTTTAGCACGTTCTTTCAGCGTCATCGAATTGATGATGGCCTCCATACGAACCGTCACCTTATCGTCCATCTGTGATTTCACGTTTTCTGGCAACTGACCAGCACCCGGCATTTTACTCAACATGCTGGCCATACCGCCCATATTGCGCATTTGCTTCAACTGATCAAGGAAGTCGTTGAGATCGAAACCATCACCTTTTTTCAGCTTGGTGGCCAGTTTCTCCGCTTGTGCACGGTCAACTTTACTTTCGATATCTTCAATCAGCGACAGCACGTCGCCCATCCCCAGAATGCGTGAAGCCACGCGATCCGGGTGGAACGGCTCCAGGGCATCAGACTTTTCGCCCACGCCCAAGAATTTGATCGGCTTGCCGGTAATATGGCGGATAGACAGAGCCGCACCACCACGGGCATCACCATCAACTTTAGTCAGCACCACACCGGTGAGCGGCAACGCTTCGTTGAATGCTTTCGCCGTGTTAGCAGCATCCTGCCCGGTCATTGCATCGACAACAAACAAGGTTTCAACCGGATTAATCGCGGCATGAATCTGTTTGATCTCGTCCATCATCGCTTCATCGACGTGCAAGCGACCGGCGGTATCGACAATCAGAACATCATAAAACTTGAGTTTTGCCTGTTGCAGAGCACGATTAACAATATCAATCGGCTTTTCTTGTACATCAGACGGGAAGAAATCAATATCAACACCCTGTGCCAGCGTCTCCAACTGTTTGATCGCCGCAGGGCGATACACGTCGGCAGACACAACCAGCACTTTTTTCTTCTGTTTTTCTTTAAGGAACTTACCCAGTTTGGCCACACTGGTGGTTTTACCCGCCCCTTGCAGACCCGCCATTAACACCACTGCTGGCGGTTGAGCGGCCAGATTCAGTTCGTTATTGACCTCGCCCATGGCGGCGATAAGTTCATTTTTAACTATTTTGACGAATTCTTGGCCTGGCGTGAGGCTTTTATTCACCTCATGCCCGACAGCGCGCTCTTTTACCCGGTTGATAAAGTCACGAACCACCGGCAGGGCTACGTCAGCTTCCAGTAACGCCATGCGAACTTCACGCAGCGTTTCTTTAATATTTTCTTCTGTCAGCCGGCCACGGCCGCTGATATTGCGCAATGTGCGCGACAATCGATCAGTTAAGTTCTCAAACATTGTCTCATACTCAACGTGGAAACAGGCCGCTCTGGCGACACAATGGGGGGATTATAACACGAAGCTTAAACGATCTCTGCCCTCACGTCGGAGAACGGTTGGAGAGGGACGCGCTCAACGCTATACTGGCTATCTAATTCACTTAGCCGATGCCCATATACCGCTATGCCCGTGTTCTCCATTTTGGCTTTGATCGCTTATTCGCTCAGCCTGGGCCTGATTGTCCCAAGCCTGGTGCAGAAAAATAGTGCTTACCGTCGGTTAGCGCTGGTTTCTGCCGTCGTGGCTCTAGTGTGCCATGCAATTGCCCTGAAGCATCAGATTTTTGATGTCGGTGGAGGCCAAAACCTCACTTTATTAAATATTGGTTCCATCGTGGGGCTGATGATCTGCACTATCATGACTATCGTCGCCTCCCAGGGGCGCGGTTGGTTCTTACTGCCGATTGTCTATAGCTTTGCCATGATCAACCTGGCCCTTGCCAGCTTGCTACCGGGCGAATTTATTACGCATTTGGAAGCTAGCCCTACCATATTCGTTCATATTGGGTTAGCGCTTTTTGCCTACGCAACACTGATTATCGCGGCGTTGTATGCATTACAACTGGCTTGGCTCGACTATCAGTTAAAAAATAAAAAACTGACATTTAATGCAGACATGCCCCCATTGATGAGCATTGAACGTAAAATGTTCCATATCACCCAGATTGGGGTGGTATTACTGACGCTGACGCTATGTACTGGTTTACTTTATATGGACAACATATTTAGTAAAGAAAACATCCATAAAGCGGTGTTATCGATCATGGCTTGGTTTGTCTATATTGTTCTATTATGGGGCCATTACCATGAGGGCTGGCGCGGGCGTAGAGTGATTTGGTTCAGCTTTGCTGGCGCATTTCTGCTTACGCTGGCTTATTTCGGCAGCCGCTTGGTGCAAGAAGTTCTGGTTTCCTAATCATTTTCTAAGCCATCCGCAGATGGCCCAGTTGCACTGACAGAACCATCATCGCAATTAAGGAACACAGTGTTGGATCACGTATCAACTAGCACGCTGATCATTATTCTGGTCATTATGGTCGTGGTCTCGGCTTATTTTTCCGCCTCCGAAACCGGTATGATGACCCTTAATCGCTACCGTTTACGCCATTTATCCAAACAGGGTAATCGCGCCGCACGGCGGGTTGAGAAACTATTACGACGCCCCGACCGTCTGATAAGCCTGGTGTTAATCGGCAATAATCTGGTTAATATTTTGGCATCCGCCCTGGCAACGATTGTCGGTATCCGCTTATACGGGAGTGCCGGGGTTGCAATAGCAACTGGGGTACTGACTTTTGTGGTGTTGATTTTTGCTGAAGTGATGCCGAAAACTATCGCGGCACTTTATCCTGAGCGTATCGCTTTCCCCAGCAGTGTATTACTGGCACCGTTGCAAAAAATCATGCTGCCGCTGGTGTGGTTACTCAATACCATCACCCGTGGGCTAATGCGGTTGTGCGGTATCAGAGGGAATGTGCACAGTAGCGATGCAGTTAGCAAAGATGAATTGCGCAGTATCGTAAATGAATCTCACTCCCAAATATCCCGCCGTAATCAAGATATGTTGATATCTGTACTGGACTTGGAAAAAGTGACAGTTAGCGACATCATGGTGCCACGCAATGAAGTCGTCGGTATTGATATCAATGATGACTGGAAGTCAATCATGCGCCAGCTAACCCACTCGCCACATGGTCGCATCGTGCTGTATCGCCAGTCATTGGATGATTCCATCGGCATGTTACGTGTGCGGGAAGCCTATCGGTTAATGACTGAGAAAAAAGAGTTCAATAAAGAGAATTTGCTGCGCGCAGCCGATGAAATCTACTTTATTCCAGAAGGCACACCACTGAATGTGCAACTGGTGAAGTTCCAGCGAAATAAAGAGAAAGTCGGCATGATTGTCGATGAATATGGGGATATTCAGGGGTTGGTGACTGTTGAAGATATTTTGGAAGAGATCGTCGGTGACTTTACTACATCAATGTCCCCAACACTGGCAGAAGAGGTCAATCCGCAAAGTGACGGTTCAGTACTCATTGATGGTAGTGCCAGCGTTCGCGAACTGAACAAAGCGTTCAACTGGTCACTTCCTATCGATGCCCGTACGATCAATGGCATGCTGCTAGAAGAGCTACAAGAGATCCCACAGGTAGATGCTCAGGTCCGTATCGGCAATTATCTAATTGATGTCCTGGATGTGCAAGAGAACATGATTAAACAGGTGCGCGTCACCCCGATTGTGTCTCAAGGCAGCGCCACATAACTGCTTAATCAATGCGGTTAGTTAACATAAAAAAGACGCCTTATCAGCGTCTTTTTTGCGTTCGCCCGCTGAAAACTAAATATGTAATTCAGACAGTTTTTCTTTTGGCAGTGCCAGTTCTTCGTTGTGGTTAATTCGCACATCACGTTCAAGAATACCTTTGGCAATCTCCTGCGCTTCTTCCAACGAGTGCATGTGATAAGTCCCACACTGATATTCATTCAACTCAGGAATTTTCCGTTGGTCGGTTACCTTCAACACATCTGCCATTGCCGCTTTCCAGGCATCAGCAACACGTTGCTCATCCGGTGTGCCAATCAGGCTCATATAGAAACCTGTACGGCACCCCATTGGTGAGATATCGATAATCTCAACACCGTTACCATTGAGGTGGTTACGCATAAAACCAGCAAAGAGATGCTCCAGTGTATGAATCCCGCGCTCCGGCATCACTTCTTTATTTGGCACACAGAAGCGCAAATCAAATACAGTTATCTCGTCGCCATGAGGGGTTTTCATCGTCTTAGCAACACGCACAGCCGGTGCTTTCATAATGGTATGGTCTACGGTAAAGCTATCCAATAATGGCATTTGGTCACCTCCTCATAAAAAAATAATTTTTTATCTGATCTTTTTTCGCAATCCGTGAAACTTTTTCGAATCCCGCGCGTCTTAATATGTGAAAGACGCGCATTTGTTATCATCATCCCTGTTATAGAGATGTTAATTTGGCCACAGTAATGTGGCCTTTTCTTTTTACTGGCCACCATGAAGTAGCAAATACTCTTCAAAGCTTAGCTGATCTTTGAGTTCAAGATCACGCTGGCGTTGCCATGAAGCATCTCGCTCTGCACTCAATTGCTCTTCAGTTAGCAACTCCAATGGCTCACTTTGCAGCATCTCCTTGTAGCGCTCCGCTAATTCAAGGCCAACACCACCAATACCACCTTCTTTCATCGCGTGCAAAATACGCGCAGAGAACGTCAGACTCGGGTCGTCAAACGACGCGACAAGTTCATCGCACACTTGCTGATATGCAGTGCTATCTTTACCATCCAACACTTCTGCTACACGACGCAGATCGGCAAACAGATCCTTGCCCACCTTTTCCAACGGCGCACGAGTATCATTACACCCCATGCCGATAGTCTGCCCCGGTTTACGCCCTTCTAAAATAACGCGATTCCAGTTTTTGCGTGTGCATAGCAATTCGTCACTGCTCATTTCTGGCGCATCAGCTAATACACACCAAATCAGGAATAGATCGAGGAACCGTGCTTGCACAGCATCAACACCAATCGGTGAGAATGGGTTAATGTCCAGAGAACGCACTTCGATATATTCAATACCACCACGTAGCAAAGCATCTGATGGTGATTCGCCAGCCCGGGTAACCCGTTTTGGCCGAATCGGGGCATACAGTTCATTTTCAATCTGCAATACATTGCTATTTAATTGCAGATGACGATCGCCCTCTTTTAGCCCCAGAGCTGCGTACTCTTCTGATGGCGTTTGGATTGCACGTTTTAGCCCTGCCACATAGGTGTGCAAGTCATTAAACGTAATACCCAAATTGCTTTGTGATTTATTGGTATAACCTAAGTCACTCAGGCGCAAAGAGGTGGCATATGGCAAATAACACATCCCTTTATCATTACGCTCAAATGGCAATGCCGTCTCACGCCCTTGCAGGAACGATGAACAAATAGCCGGTGAAGCACCAAACAGATACGGGATAACCCAACCAAAGCGGTAGTAGTTACGAATCAGTCGGAAGTAACCTGCTGAAATCTCCTCCTTACCACTTTTTTCATCGGTAACACCTGCCCACGCCTGCCAAAACTCCAACGGCAAAGAGAAGTTATAGTGCACACCAGAGATGGTTTGCATCAACGCTCCGTAACGGTTTTTTAAACCTTCACGGTAAAGTGTTTTGAAACGGCCAATATTTGAAGAGCCATACTTAGCCAATTCAATATCTTGCTCAGCCCCAATAAAGCAAGGCATGCTGAGCGGCCACATACGCTCATCACCCAGTTTACGTGCGGTATAACGGTGGATATCACGCAAAAAAGTCAACAGATGGTCAATATCACCATCTACGGGAGTAATGAACTCCAGCAATGCCTCAGCAAAATCAGTGGTAATCCATTGATGTGTCAGGGCTGCACCCAATGACTCTGGATGACCCGTCGAGGCTAATTGGCCATCGGCAGTCACTCTCAATGTTTCCCGCTCGATACCGCGACGGATCCCTTTCAGGGCTTTAGGGTGCGCTTCCAGCCAAGTTAGCGCGTGTGATACATCCGGGATCAAATCGACCTCCCGCTCTTGAAAACCATAACTCGTCAGCATACTGAAACTGCATAGAGGTGACTACGTAAGTTTGTCACATTCTTTACTGCCACCAGGCGATTCCTTGTAACGTAATTACCGTTAACACGATATAACGCAATGCTTTTCCCAAACACAGGAAAAAAACCACAAGACCCCAGGGCATACGCAACCAGCCTGCTAACACACACATCAAATCGCCCACTATCGGTAGCCAGCTCAATAACAAAGCTGCTGGGCCAAAACGTTGGAGCCAGCCTAATGCTGTACTCATCCCCCGCTGTGGCTTTAGCTCCGGTAATAAACGCCCTATAACAACATTAGTTAGCCCCCCAAGGGTATTCCCGACAGTGGCAGATAACACCAGCATCATTGCCGGCGCACTACCTGCCGTTAATAGGGTGACTAACAGAATTTCAGAATTTCCGGGTAAGAGCGTCGCACTGAGGAAGCTACTCCCGAATAAAGAAGCAATAGCGAGCGTACTACTCACAACAGGCGCACATCAACTATTGCCATGTTGGCCCTTTTAGCCGCTTCAACACCAAAGTCAGCATCTTCGAAGACTATGCATCTTTCGGGCCGCACGCCGAGTAACTGTGCACAGCGTAAGAATGTTTCAGGCTCTGGTTTATGTTTGGTGACATCATCTGCACCGACAACAACCTCGAAATACCCCCGCAGGCCCAGATGACACAAGAGCATCTCTGCCATAGCATGCTCGCTTCCTGTCCCTACAGCCATAGGTTTACGCCCATGATAGGCTTTAACCACGTCTATGAGCGGCAGAGGCTTCACATTATCCAACAGCATCGTCTTCACTAATGCCGTTTTCTCAGCAGCCAATAAATGAGGATCCACATCCGATTGATGATTAGCAATAATCACCTGGGCAATTTTCCAGGTCGGTGCGCCATTCAAAGCCACCATCGCTTGTTCGTCGAAATGCATACCATAAGGTCTTAGCACCTGACGCCAGGCCTGACGATGTGTGGACTCAGTGTCCAGAATGGTGCCATCCATATCAAAAATCAGGCCTTCGTAGCGATCGTACATCGTGACTCCGCGACTAGGGATAAAATGAAAAGCTACTTTATCGCAAACTAACTAAATTGTCGCTCACTGTATAATCATATGAAATTGCTTGATAAATAATAAATTCAGCTTAATAAAGTTGCTATTTGATATAGAGGAAACCGATGAGTTGAAGCGTTGACTACGAGATAAGAGAATTCAAGTATTTTGTTTTGCGGGGCAATAGGGAACAAGAAGCAAGCCCAGAAAGCAGAAAACCCCGCCGTAGCGAGGTTTCTTAATATGGTGCACCCAGGAAGATTCGAACTTCCGACCGCTCGGTTCGTAGCCGAGTACTCTATCCAGCTGAGCTATGGGTGCGATTTTTATTTCTAATTTTACGGAGGCGTTTCAGCAAGTGAAACTTAACAACAAGATGTATGACCTAGAAGATGGTGCACCCAGGAAGATTCGAACTTCCGACCGCTCGGTTCGTAGCCGAGTACTCTATCCAGCTGAGCTATGGGTGCAATTAATTCTTTGACACTACCTGATGTTCATTTGACTATTTCACCATACTGCAAAATATGGTGCACCCAGGAAGATTCGAACTTCCGACCGCTCGGTTCGTAGCCGAGTACTCTATCCAGCTGAGCTATGGGTGCATAGTAAATGGCGGTGAGGGAGGGATTCGAACCCTCGATACAGCTTTTGACCGTATACTCCCTTAGCAGGGGAGCGCCTTCAGCCTCTCGGCCACCTCACCATACGCTTCTTTCGAATCGTGCCTGACTTGCTTTTTAAGAAAGCTCATCGGCACTGCGTGGCGCACATATTACTTTCCCGCACTTATAAGTCAAACAATTTTTCCCAACTCACGTTCATTTGCACAATTCACACACAACATGACCAGTTTGACGTCAAAAAGAGTGTTTTATCAACAGGCAAGATAGTGTTTATCGCCACGTAATCCGATAGAAGAAAAATCAAATTCTCACAACCGCCCGATTAAACAGGCCGAAAACAGAAAATTATTACGGCAAGAGAAGGTAAAAAGGAAATAAAACAGTAGAACTGAGGAGAATAGACAGCAGTAGCGCCTCGTGTAACACGAGACGCTGCTTCAAAATCAGTAAGTCGTAGGTTGAGACTTTTCTGCTTGGATGCGTTGGTAGATTTCTTCACGGTGAACAGAAACTTCTTTCGGAGCATTTACACCAATTCGAACCTGGTTGCCTTTAACCCCTAATACAGTAACCGTAACCTCATCGCCAATCATGAGTGTTTCACCAACTCGACGAGTCAGAATAAGCATTCTTTGCTCCTTGAAAAATTAAAAGAGTCGGGTCTCTCAGTTTCCCCGCCATTATCCATCATACACCGTGAAAACGTAAGCCATCACATTCACATAAAATGTAAGTAGCTTGGTCGAGTCTCTAACTAATACAAGTTTAGCTGAAGCAAACAACTTTGCGTTTAACTTTGTTTTCGAACTATGACATGAAAATTGAAAAACGCCATACCCAGCATAGAGATATGGCGTATTGATTTAATAGATCATTACTTACTTATAATCGGGATGCTACCCAAGCTTCCACGCCTGCCAATGCTGATGGCAATGCCTGAACGTCGGTACCACCCGCTTGAGCCATATCAGGCCGCCCACCGCCCTTACCGCCTACTTGCTGGGCAATATCTGCGATTAACTCACCCGCTTTTACTTTACCGGTAAGATCTTTGGTTACACCCACAATCAGGCTGACTTTATCATCTGCTGTCGTTGCCAACACAATAATGGCCGACCCCAGTTGATTTTTAAGATCATCAACCATAGTCCGCAGCATTTTTGGTTCAACATTGTCTAACTGGCTGACGAGCAATTTCACGCCATTGATCAGCTTCGCATTGGATGACAATGAAGCACTTTCCTGAGCAGCTTGTTGATCTTTCAGTTGCTGCAATTCACGTTCTAGCATTTTGCTGCGATCTAACACGGCGCGGACTTTATCTGCCAAGTTATGGCTATCACCCTTCACCAGATGGGCGACATCTGCAAGCAAGTCAGTTTGCTGGTGTAGCAGTGCAATTGCACCTTCTCCGGTCACTGCTTCGATACGACGGATACCTGCCGCAGTGCCTGATTCAGACAATATGCGGAACAAGCCAATATCACCAGTACGGCTGGCGTGAATACCGCCACACAGTTCAGTTGAGAAATCGCCCATGGTTAGAACTCGCACCTGGTCGTCATATTTCTCACCAAACAGGGCCATCGCCCCTTTTTCTTTTGCCGTATCCAATTCCATTACTTCCGTCTGGACTGGCAAGTTACGGCGAATTTGCTCGTTGACCAGATCTTCTACCTGACGAATTTGTTCTGGTTTCATGGCTTCAAAATGAGAGAAGTCAAAACGCAGATACTTGTCATTGACTAACGAGCCTTTCTGAGCAACGTGCTCACCCAGTGTTTTACGCAATGCAGCATGCAGTAAATGGGTTGCTGAGTGGTTTAAACGAATACGGTTACGGCGTGCGACGTCAACCTGGGCGTCAATACTGTGGTTCACTCGCAGGGTGCCTTGAGTCAATTGCCCCAAGTGACCTATAGCCTGGCCATATTTCTGAGTGTCCGCTACCGCGAAGGTTGCAGTCGCATTTTTAAGTTCGCCTTTGTCGCCAACCTGGCCACCAGACTCACCGTAAAACGGCGTTTGATTCAGTACAACAACCGCCTCTTCACCGGCATTAATTTCATCAACGGCTTCTCCGTTGCGGAACAATGCGGTGACGGTAGCTTGTTGATGAACATGGTCATAACCGGAGAACTGGCTGGCGCTATCAACACGGATCATGTTGTTATAATCGGCACCAAAGCCACTGGATTCACGGGCACGACGACGCTGAGCTTCCATCGCTTGCTCAAAACCAGCTTCATCCACTTTCAGATTACGCTCACGGCAAACATCAGCAGTTAAATCAACCGGGAAGCCGTAAGTATCATATAAGCGGAAAGCCGTCTCACCATCAAGGGTATCACCGGTCAATTTACTGAGTTCTTCATCCAGTAGGGCTAAACCACGCTCTAAGGTACGCGCAAACTGCTCTTCTTCTGTTTTCAGAACGTGTTCAACCATCGCCTGCTGTTGTTTCAATTCATCAGCAGCAGATCCCATCACGGCAATCAATGGAGCAACTAATTTATAGAAGAACGTCTCTTTAGCACCCAGAATATTGCCATGGCGAATAGCGCGGCGAATGATACGGCGCAAAACATAACCACGGTTTTCATTCGACGGGATAACCCCATCAGAAATCAGGAAGGCACAAGAGCGAATATGGTCAGCGATGACACGCAGCGACTTACTAGAAAGATCGGTGGCACCGGTGGCTTGCGCCACGGCCTTAATCAAATCGCGGAACAGGTCAATCTCATAGTTAGAATTAACATGCTGTAATACCGCTGCAATACGCTCAAGCCCCATACCAGTATCAACCGAAGGCTTAGGCAGTGGCAGCATAGTGCCATCTGACTGGCGGTTAAACTGCATGAAGACGAGGTTCCAGATCTCAATATAGCGATCGCCATCTTCTTCTGCCGATCCAGGAGGACCGCCCCAGATATGGTCACCATGGTCAAAGAAAATCTCAGTGCAAGGACCGCATGGCCCGGTATCACCCATTTGCCAGAAGTTATCAGATGCAAAGGCACCGCCTTTGTTATCACCAATACGGATGATACGTTCACGTGGAACGCCGACTTCGTTGGCCCAGATTTCATAAGCCTCGTCATCAGTTTCGTAAACGGTTACCCAAAGTTTCTCTTTCGGTAAGTTAAACCATTGTTCGCCAGTTAATAATTCCCAAGCGAAATTGATGGCATCATGCTTAAAGTAATCGCCAAAACTGAAGTTACCCAACATTTCGAAGAACGTATGATGACGTGCGGTATAACCTACGTTTTCAAGGTCATTATGCTTACCACCCGCTCGCACACAGCGCTGAGAGGTCGTCGCACGGGAGTAGGCCCGTTTATCCAAACCTAAGAAAACATCCTTAAACTGGTTCATCCCGGCATTGGTAAACAGCAGCGTTGGGTCATTATTAGGGACCAAAGAGCTGCTTGATACAACCTGATGTCCCTTGCTATGGAAGAAATCGAGAAACGCTTGACGAATCTCAGCGGTGCTCTTGCTCATAATTGTCCCGGAAACAAGCTAAAAGAATAGCCCGTGAGCTAATCGTGTACCAATAACCGGCAACACAATGAGTCAACTCACGAACCAAAAGTGGGAATAAGATAAATTTTCTTCGAAGGGAAGTAAAATCCCGCGTGCATTCAATCGACAAAATCATTGTAAATAGACTGAATTTCTTCTTGGAAGAAGCCACGATAGAGGAGATAACGCTGAACTTTTGCCTTTTCTTTCCATTCTACAGGCAAAGTTTCACTAAATTTACGCTGTGCAAGCTCTTTTGCAAGTAAACACCAGTCGATTTCACTGATTTCAAAAGCGGCTTGAATTCGTTCTTTATCGACCCCTTTTTGCATCAATTCTGAACGGATACGTTGTGCACCATAGCCTTTGCGGCTACGGCTATTAATGTAACTGGTGGCAAAGCGGGAATCGTCTAACCAATCGTGTTGGTAGCAATAGGCAATAACTTGTTCGATAGCTTGAGGATCAATATCTTCGACGGGTTTGTCATTTTCATTGTTGGCGCGCCGGCCCCAATTCCCTTTTGCCGAAAAAGGTTGGGCTGCCAGCTTACGGCGCAGCTCCGATTCACTATGATCACGCTGAGAGAGTAGTCTCATGGCGCGGCTTAACAGGTCATTCATATACCCTTCTTACTTGACGTTACTGCTGTGTTGGCGGCTCTCACTCACCCGAATCACTGACAAGGGTCAGCTCATCGGGACTCATTCGTTGGCTGCCTTGCTGTAACCCCAATTACTTTGGGTATTACCCTTCTCACTTGACGTTACTGCTGTGTTAGCGGCTCTCACTCACCCGAATCACTGACAAGGGTCAGCTCATCGGGACTCATTCGTTGGCTGCCTTGCTGTAACCCCAATTACTTTGGGTATTACCCTTCTCACTTGACGTTACTGCTGTGTTGGCGGCTCTCACTCACCCGAATCACTGACAAAGGTCAGCTCATCGGGACTCATTCGTTGGCTGCCTTGCTGTAACCCCAATTACTTTAGGTATTACCCTTATAACTTGGCGTTACTGCTGTGTTGGCGGCTCTCACTTGAGGTTCTAGCGATGTTAGCAGCTTCAATTGCGGTAGGTAATACCCTTCCTATTTCCGGTGTTACAGGCAAGTACGGATTCTGATTACTTTGGGGATGAGCAGGAGTGGAGGGCTGAATACAAATCGCTATTGGCTCAAGCGACCCAATTGATGGGCCGCTTGTTAACTACTTAATCTGCTAAGACTAATGCGCTGTTTTAACCTTATTAATTAAAACTCTTCGCTAGTTTCATCAGTTTCATCGGCAAATGCTGCTGTTGCTACAGGTTGTTCGCCATTCCCACCGTTAAGTAGCATTTCACGCAGTTTTTTATCCAACTCTGCCGCAACCGCTGGGTTTTCTTTTAAATAGTTGCTGGCATTCGCTTTACCTTGACCAATTTTGTCGCCGTTGTAGCTATACCATGCACCGGCTTTCTCAATCAGTTTGTGTTTAACACCTAAATCAACGAGCTCGCCGTTAATGTTAATGCCTTCACCGTACAGAATCTGGAATTCAGCTTGTTTAAATGGCGCTGCAATTTTGTTTTTCACCACTTTGACGCGAGTTTCGCTACCAACAACCACATCGCCGTCTTTTACTGCACCAATACGACGGATATCTAAACGTACAGACGCGTAAAATTTAAGTGCGTTACCACCGGTGGTAGTTTCAGGGTTACCAAACATAACGCCGATCTTCATACGGATCTGGTTAATAAAGATCAGTAAGGTATTAGCATTCTTCAAGTTACCGGCTAGCTTACGCATAGCCTGGCTCATCATACGTGCCGCAAGGCCCATGTGAGAGTCGCCGATTTCACCTTCAATCTCGGCTTTAGGTGTCAATGCAGCAACGGAGTCAACGATGATAACGTCAACCGCGCCAGAACGAGTCAAGGCATCACAAATTTCCAATGCTTGCTCACCGGTATCTGGCTGAGAACACAGCAGATTATCAATATCTACACCTAATTTTTTGGCATAAATTGGGTCAAGAGCATGCTCGGCATCGATAAATGCACAAGTCTTACCTTCACGCTGTGCGGAGGCAATAACCTGCAACGTCAGCGTTGTTTTACCTGATGATTCAGGGCCATAAATCTCAACAATACGCCCCATTGGTAAGCCACCGGCTCCCAATGCGATATCAAGAGAAAGAGAACCGGTAGAGATGGTTTCAACATCCATTGAGCGGTCTTCGCCAAGGCGCATGATAGAGCCTTTACCGAATTGTTTTTCAATTTGGCCCAGTGCTGCTGCTAACGCCTTTTGTTTATTCTCATCAATAGCCATTTTTACTCCCTCTCTGGTATGCCGGGGTTACCCCTACCATTACCACTGAATGTTGTTTTGTGCAGGAAATTACCGCTAATTATACTGTACAATCATACAGTATCAAGCCTATTTTTACAGAAAATCATCGAATAGTGTTTGTAGTGCGAAAACAGCCGCTTGCAGCCTTACTGCATCACGATCACCGGGGAAAATCTGTTTGCATGCTAAAATCTGCCCTTCACGTGCAGCGAAAGCAAACCATACCGTACCAACCGGTTTATCCGCACTGCCGCCATCAGGCCCGGCAATGCCACTAATAGACACCGCGAAGTCAGCATTCGCTTCTCTCAATGCACCGAGCGCCATCTCCCGCACCACTGCTTCACTCACAGCACCATAATTTGCCAACGTGGTTTCGCTCACGCCCAGCAGATCGTGTTTGGCCGCATTACTGTATGTCACGAAACCACGGTCAAAGTACGCTGAACTCCCCGCAATATCAGTTAATGCTTTAGCCACCCAGCCACCCGTACAGGATTCAGCACAGGTCACCCAGGCACCACGGGCCTTTAGCTTATCGCCGATTGCAATACTGAGCTGGCGTAATTGTTTCTCGCTCATTGTTGCCCCCTACTCTAATAAAATCTCCCGCCGCCGATAGTAGCACTTCTTTAGCCCGTAACGGCAACCACTGTCAGTTATGCGAAACGTCTCGCAAGGAGGAATGAAAAAAGCGCTTTCCCGTACAAAGCTTTACCTCGCAGGCTCAAATGTTAGTATCAAAGGGGCTATTCGAATTTTTCGGCAACGTAGGATGCGGCGAGTTGCATCAGTGGTACTGGATATTTATCCGGGATGATGAACTAAGGACGAGATAGTGAAAAAAACGCTTAACGCCTTCTTCCCCCTTTATAGTGCAACCGTTTTGATGTTGCTGGGTTCAGGCTTATTGACGACCTATATTTCGCTAAGGTTGACCGCCATCCATGTCTCAGGCGCATTAATTGGGGCAATTATTGCCGCAAATTATATTGGTCTGGTGATCGGTGGCAAGGTCGGCCATTTTCTGATAGCCCGTGTAGGCCATATTCGCGCTTATGTCGCCTGTGCCGGTATTATCACAGCGGCAGTGTTAAGCCATGGACTTACTGAATACATCCCCGCATGGGTAGTTCTGCGCTTGATTATTGGCCTTTGTATGATGTGTCAGTTTATGGTGCTGGAAAGTTGGCTCAATGATCAGGCCGCCTCTAATCAGCGCGGTATCGTGTTTGGTGTTTATATGGCTGCAACCTATGCCGGTATGGCATTGGGCCAGGTGGTATTAATGCTCCAACCTGAGTTGGGTTTGAGCACCCTGATGATTATTGCGCTATTTTTTGCCCTTTGCCTGGTGCCTGTAGCCCTGACAACGCGCAGTAATGCCCAACAAATGTCCCCAGCCCCCATGGAGCTGAAATTCTTTATCAGTTCAATTCCCAAAATACTGGCATCAACGTTGGTAATTGGCATGATTGTCGGCTCCTTCTATGGGCTGGCACCGGTCTATGCCAGCCTGCAATCGCTATCAACGCAGGAGACCGGCCTGTTTATGGCATTATCTATCTTTGCCGGTTTAGTGGCCCAGTTTCCTCTTAGTTGGTTGTCTGATCGCTATAACCGCACGCTATTGATCCGCATTAACGCATTATTACTGGCATTAACTGCACTGCCGCTGGCTTTGGTGCCCCATATCTCGTTCCATTTCTTACTGGGTCTAGGGTTTGTCGTCAGCATGTTGCAATTCACCCTCTACCCATTGGTGGTCGCTCTGGCTAATGACCTGATTGCACCAGAGCGGCGAGTGTCGCTGGCGGCATGTTTACTGATGTCATTTGGCGTTGGTGCCAGTATCGGGCCGCTCGCTGTAGGTGCCCTGATTCAGCCCCTGGGTGGCAATATTCTGTATGCATTCTTCGCACTGTGCGGTGTGGGCCTGATAACACTGAGCAGAACGGTGAAACAGGATCAGGACGAATTTGTTAACGATGCGCCGGTGCCACATATGGCAATACCGGACAGTCTGGTCAGTTCCCCGCTGTCGCCAGCGCTGAACCCTAGCTTTGACGAGCAAATGATCCAGGATGTTATGCCGCCGCCTGATCAACAAGAAGAAGCAGAGAAAACAGAGGAATCGCCATCAACCGGCACACCTAATGCCCCGTAACTCGGAGGTGATAGGGGGATCGGTTTGTTTGTACAAGCTCCCTAACGTTAAAATTCGGTTCGGCTTGTTATTTATTCAGCTTTGAATAAAAATACCAGCATCAGGTATTTAGCGGGGCGGAACCATGTCGAGACAAGATGAACAACGGTTGCTGGTGAAAATCGCCACGCTGTATTACACCGAAGGTATGAAGCAATCTGAAATTGCTGACAGCCTGCATTTATCTCAGTCTTTTGTCTCCCGAGCGATAACCCGTTGCGTTAAAGAAGGGGTGGTAAAAATCAGCGTGATTCAACCTGCTAATATGTTTATTGGTATCGAATCACGGATTCAAAAACACTATGGAATCGATCAGGCCATTGTGGTGGATATTGCTGATGACGCCAACCCAGCCCAGATAAAGCAAGCTATTGGTTCTGCTGCTGCCCACTATATGCAAACCAGTATTCGCCCAAACGATATGGTGGGGATCTCGTCATGGAGTAGCACTATCCGGGCAATGGTTGATAACCTTCACCCGCTCAATATCAAAACCAGCGGAGTTATCCAATTACTAGGTGGAGTTGGCCCCAATGGTAATGTGCAAGCCACGCTGTTAACTCAAGCATTAGCCACTATTTTAAATTGCCCGGCTTACTTGCTGCCCGCTCAAAGCATTGAGCGTTCCACTGAAGATCGCGCACGCCTGATATCCAGTGGTGAAGTTGCTGATGTGGTAAATAAATTTGCCGAAGTTGATCTGGCATTGGTGGGAATTGGTGATCTGGAACCATCACAACTATTGAGGAACTCCGGTAACTATTATCACGGAGAAATGCTCCAGTTGCTGGCAGAACGAGGGGCGGTGGGTGATTTATGTCTGCATTATTTTGATGCTGCTGGCAATGCGGTACTCAGTGATGAAGAAGATCCGGTGATTGGTATGTCGCTACCACAACTGCGCGCCTGCCCCCGGGTGGTAGCGCTGGCCGGAGGGGTAGAGAAAAGTGCCGCCATTCGTGGCGCACTGACGGGTAACTATATTGATGTATTGATTACCGATAGGTTAACCGCCGAAACCTTACTTTAGAGCGGCGGAGCTTAGCTAGTCGCCGCCATGATGACTTGCCGTACCCTCCCTGGTGCGGCATTTGATAACGTCATTGAAGCTAAAGCGGCGACTTCCCATGCCAGTAACAATCAACACCCAGATACTTACTGAATGCTTCTTGCAATACCTGAGCTGTCGCTGAATGGTTCATCGCCACATGGTGTTCAAAACCGTTATTACAGATATGCGTAAGTAAACTTTCCAGTTGTGGCACTTCCACCACCGCACGGCAACCCACGGTATCTAACTCGTCACTGACAGAACGCCCTTCACCGACATAGGCCCGAACCTGGCCGGTAAAATCATCAGAAGAGAGGCGGAAATAGGTTAATGGCCCGGACTTCATGCGGCCATGGACAGCACCGCATGTATTTTCACAACCCACCGTTGTTCCGATAATATCAGCGGTACCCATGGTGGAGCTTTCCAGACTTTCACTGGCAAAGTTGCCACAGTGGAATAACACGCATTTATCGCGCTCTGCGCCAAAGTTATTATTCCAGTCAGCAATTGAGGCCGGCGCCAGTGAGCAACTCGCCAATGCATACATCGATAGCGCCCCCATCACATCCACTTCGCAGGCACTTGGCATCAGTTGCCCAGACATCACGCTCATAATGGAACAAACGTTGATACCTAAATTCTGTTGCAGCGAGGTCCAGCACTGCATGGCGGTGGTATCGATATCGTTGGCAATAATCCATTCACTGATAACCACAAACAGTTTCGCCATTTTGTGTAACTTATCTTGTGGGATGGCACTGGTGTCACCATTGGCTTTTAACAACACCAGTTTTTCACCAACACGAATATCGTTATCACTGAGATTAGCGACGCGGAAGAACACTTCGGATAAATCGAGAGTTTCAACCGTAATGCCCAAACTCTCCAATAACTTCTCGCTGTAACGCACAGTATTAAAGTTAGTTGGACGAGCACCAATAGCCCCGACACGCACCCGCTTCATGGCATGTACCACACGGCACAGTTGTACAAATTGCTCCACGTCGTGGCTAAATATTTCGCTGTTTAAGCTACAAACATGCTGCTTGGTCAATGTGAATGGAATGCCATATTGGCGCAGGTTATTACATAGTGATATTTTACCGCAGAAGCTGTCGCGACGTGTCGCCAGCCCCATTTTATCCAGCGCATCTTCTTCAGCCTGTACTAATACCGGTACTTTAAGGCCTGAGAGGCGAATAGCATCTGAGACACTTTTTTCATCACCAAAGTTGGGCAGAATCACGACTACACCATGGATCTCTTCGCTGTGCTTACGGAATAACTCGGCACACACGTTGGCATCACGCCAGTTTTCTACTCCCCCCAAGGGGGTTTGCTCTTCATTGAGCATAATGATGTTGATGCCCAGCCTATCGAATAGCGCCTGAGCATCACGGCGCGCGTCAGCCACCAGATAGCTTGGGAAAAACCCCCGGTTGCCGATAATCACCGCGAAAGTTAACTTACGAGGTATTGCTGACATATGCTTACTCCTAGTGTGGGTTATTTCGGCTGAAAACGCGCGCGCGCGATGGCCGTTTGCCAGAGGCTATAGTTATCTTGCATCTCCGCACTTTGAGCGCGCGGTTCGATGTATTCCACTTCACGGGGAAGTGCAGCTAATTGCTGGTTATCCTGCCACCAGCCCAAGGTTTTCCCGCCTAAATATGCCGCCCCCAGAGCCGAGACTTCGGCGGTATGGTTGCGTATCAAGGTGCGCTGTAACAGGTCGGCTTGAAATTGCATCAGCCAGCGGTTGCTGGTCGCCCCACCATCTACCCGCAGCCGTTCAAGACGATGGTTACCGGCCAGCTCCATGGCAAAAAAGACGTCGGCTATTTGGTAGGCGACCGACTCTAACCCGGCGCGAGCTAATACCGCAGGGGTAGTGGCATCGGTCAGGCCACAGAACAGGCCGCGAGCCTGGCTATCCCAATAAGGTGCCCCCAATCCCGAGAGGGCTGGAACAAAATAAACCCCCTGATTACCTGACTGACTTTGCGCCATCTCGGTCAAATGCGCTAAATCCGTGATACCTAGCATGCGTGAAACCCACGCCACACCCGAACCGGTATGCGTGATATTGCCTTCGAGGGCATAACGTAATTCCCCGTTATGCCAGGCGATGGTGGTACTCAGACCGTGACTCTGTGTCACCGCCTGCTTCACGGTGGTCATCAAGGAAGAGCCGGTGCCATAGGTCGCTTTGATTTCGCCCGCCCGGTCGCCCCCCTGCCCATAGAGTGCGGCGTGGGAGTCGCCGATTTGTGCCACAATCGGTACCCCTGGTGGCAAGCCAGTAATACCGGTATTACCGGTGTGTCCATGGATAGCCGCCGAGGGTAATACCGCAGGCAGACAGAGACTGGGAATACCAAATAGCGCCAGCAGGTCAGGGTCCCATTGGCCGGAATGAATATTAAACAGTTGGGTACGGGCTGCATTGGAGAAATCGGTCGAGAAACTTTGGCCGCCACTGAGCTGCCAGGTTAGCCAGCAGTCGATAGTCCCGACGCACAGTTCACCGTAAGCCGCTCGCTCCACACCACGCGGGATTTCTGCCAGCATGCCGTGAACCTTGGCTGCCGGAAACAGCGGATCAATTTGCAATCCAGTGCGTTCGGCAATCATTGCCGCTTCCGGTAACTGGCTTAGCGTTTGACAGAAAAGCTCCGAGCGCCGACATTGCCAACTCACCACTGGCGTCAGTGGTGTGCCGGTTTCCCGCTCCCAAATCAGCACCGACTCACGCTGGTTACTGATGGCAACACCGGCCACCCGCGCACCGGCCAACTGATTCAGACAGCCTTCAATTGCCAAAGATACCGCCTGCCAGATAGCCAGCGGGTCCTGCTCTGCCCAGCCGGGCCTTGGGTGATTCAGCACAAGAGGCACTGAAGCCTTCGCCAGAATCTGCCCGGCCGTGTCCACCGCAATGGCTTTGGCATTGGTGGTGCCTTCATCAATAGCCAGAATAATCGGCGTTGACATGATTACTCTCCTCGGCAAAACCGCAGCGCACGAGCGACAATGCCTGCCGCATCAAAACCATGCCAGGCGCGCATATCTGCCCTGTCGGCAGCAATCGCATAGCCGCCATCAGGAATACCTAATCTCACCAATGGGATCCCGCTGCCCGCTTCGGCCAACACTTCAGCCACCAAACTGCCCACACCACCATTAATGTTATGCTCTTCGATGGTAATCACCCGCTGACTCTTCTGGAGAATGGCTAACAGTTGCTGAGTATCACACGGGCGAATAGAAGAAACGTTGACCACCGCAGCAGAAACGTTGTTATCCGCCAGTATTGCAGCCGCACTAACAGCCTCATGCACTGTAGAGCCCATCGCAACCAGAGCAATATCCTGACCATCCTGCAAGACATCAATCTGCCCCGGAGCAAAGCGGTAGTGTTCATCATGGAGTTGTGGCAAGGATTTGCCGTCCAGACGAATATAGACCGGTCCCTGATGTGCGATAGCATAATCAATTATTTGACGGCACTCTTGCGGGTCAGAGGGAGCATAAATTTCGATATTGCCAAAACCACGTAAGATAGAAATATCATCGATACAGTGATGGGTACTGGCCAACGGCCCGTAACTGGCACCGGAATTGAGGCCGAACAATTTGACATTGCTGTTGTTGTAGCAAACATCGATTTTCAGTTGTTCATTGGAACGTGAAATCAGGAATGGCGCAGCATTACAGGTTACTGCAACTTTCCCGCCCATAGATAAGCCCACGGCTGTGCCGACCATCGCTTGTTCGGCAATACCTACGTTAACCACGCGATCAGGGAAGCGGGCAGTAAACGGCCCGATTTTCGCCGTCGAGGTGGAATCAGCCACCACCGGAACCAGATCAACACCGTTATCCACGGCTTTGATAAACTGCTCAACCATTACTGAGGCCAAATGTTCTGCATTACTCATCGCTCAATTCCTCCAGTGCCAGATCAATTTCAGCACCTTTCGGCACCCGGTGGTGCCACTCCACGCGCCCTTGAATAAAGGAGATACCGGCACCTTTTTCGGTGTTGGCAATCACCACATTGGGTTTACCCTTGGGTTGTAATGCCTCCAATGTTTCCACCACCGATTGCATGTTATTACCCTGGCATTCCGTTACTTCTAAACCAAATGCACGCCATTTATCCGCCAACGGGTCGGTATTCATAATTGACTTGGTGGTGCCCGCCAGTTGGAGTTTATTTTTATCGTTAATGATTATTAGATTGTCTAATTGATAGTGAGCAGCCACTAATGCGGCTTCCCAATTACTGCCTTCGGCTAACTCACCGTCGCCGGTCAGAACAAACACTCGGCGTTTGCTGTTGGCGCGTTTTGCCGCCAATGCGATCCCGACCGCGACCGGCAAACCATGTCCTAGCGCGCCGGTATTTAATTCGATCCCCGGCGTTTTATGTTTTACCGGATGGCCCGGCAGATGGGAGTTAGCGTGTTGATAAGTCGCCAACCATTCCTCTGGGAAATAACCCGCTTCCGCCAGACAGCAGTAATAACCACCAACGGCATGGCCCTTAGATTGCACATAGATATCGCGCTCAGGATCAGTTAACCGGTCAGGTGCGCAATTAAGGATGCGGAAATAGAGTGCGGTCAGAATCTCTACCTGCGAAAGATCAGCACCGGTATGCCCCCCTGCGGGGCTGTTCGCATTAAGCAGGACGATCCGGCGGCGGATAGCCCGCGCCTTTCTCACCAGCTCATCGATTGACAGTGAATACGGATTCATGACATTACCTCTCTTATATTTTCCTTCGCCATTGAATTTTTACTCATTGACGAATATTTATTCCTGATGGTGCTAAAAAATAGCTTTCATCAAGCCTGACCGGAAATCTTCCTCCGGCGTTACCTCTTCAGTGTTCTGCGGTTCAGGGCAAGGTGTTACCCCATCAGCCCATTAGCCGTTATGGTTCTTTATGCCTGCTCGCTTTTGCCCACTTGCGCGACTACGCTGGCTTTTTGCGACACAATTGCTGCTTTGTGCTGCATACGGTTTTGCATTTGATCGATAATCACAGCCACAATAATCACGATACCTTTGATAACCATTTGCCAGAATTCGCTGACCCCCATCATCACCAGCCCGTCAGCCAAAATACCGATAACAAATGCGCCGATCAGTGTACCGAGGATGGTGCCACGGCCACCGGCCAGAGACGTCCCCCCCAACACCACAGCCGCAATGGCATTCATCTCAAAGCCACTGCCGTTCGCAGGGTGGCTGGCCACCAGTTGAGCGGAAACAATGATCCCGGCAATTGCCGCACAGAAACCGGAAATGGTGTAAACCCAAACTTTAACCTGCCGGACTTTAACGCCTGACAGTTCGGCAGCTCTCTCGTTATCACCGATAGCGTAGACATGGCGACCAAAAGGTAGGCGACGCGCTACATAGGCAATCACCAGAGCCAAAATGAACATGATCCAGATAGCGATCGGCAAACCCAGTAACGTGCCGGACCCGAGCAGATCAAAACCGGTGTTTCCAAGTTGTGGATTGCCCTGTAAGCCTGGGAAGGTTTCACCGCCAGAAATCAGCATCGCCGCACCACGAACCACATACATGGTGCCGAGGGTGCAGATAAACGGCGCGACGTTATAGCGGGTTATGATCCAACCATTGACCGCGCCAATCAGTGCACCGATGACCAATACCACCGGAACCACCACCCAAACACTGGGGAAAATGGCAATACCAAACATCGGTAATACAATACCTTGGGTGATCATCCAGCCCGCAATCATGCCGCACAACCCCAAGGTTGCCCCGATAGAGAGGTCAATCCCTGCGGTGATAATGACAAACGTGATGCCCAGTGCGAGGAAGGCATTGATCGCGATATGCTTCACCATAATGATCAGGCTGCCCGTCGCCAGAAAGCCCGGAACCATCACAGAGAAGAAACCAAGAATCAAAAACAGGGCAATAAAGGTGCGCATCTTGAGCAGAAGCAGCAGCATATTTTCCCGTGACCACGACGCGCCACCGGGCCGGTGACTCGCCAACGCAGTGCCAGTTGTTGCTTTCATCATTCGAACCCTTGTGCGCTTGCCGTAACCAATGCCGATTCACTGGCCGACTGACGGGATAAGTTCGCGGTCAGCTTGCCATTCGACATCACCAGTATGCGGTCAGATACCGCCATGATCTCTTTCAGATCAGAGGTTGAGAACAAAATACCAATCCCTTGTTCAGAGAGTTTCACCATCATTTCAAACACATCAGCTTTCGCCCCGACATCAATACCTCGCGTTGGCTCATCCAACAGCAGAATGTTTGGACTGGTCAGTAATGAGCGGCCAATGACGACTTTTTGCTGATTGCCACCACTGAGCGCCTGAATTTCCACTTCCGGTGAAGAGACTTTGATAGACAGGTCGCCAATCACCGAGGCAACCACCTGTGATTCACTCTCCTGCCAGATGGCAAAGCGGTGTTTCAACCGACGCCATAAGCTGGAAATGGTCAGGTTATTCGCCACCGATGACACGGGGAAAATACCGGTTTTTTTACGGTCTTCCGGTACCAGGCTCATCCCCAGACGGATACGCTCTGCCGTTGAGGTTTTGGCATTAATCGACGTACCATTGAGCCGGATAGTGCCAAGATAGTTCTGTTGCGTACCCAGCAGGCATTCAAACAATTCGGTACGCCCCGCCCCCATCAACCCATAGATGCCGACAATTTCACCCGCCCGCACTTGCAATGAGACCTGATTCACTACCGTGTTGCCGGATTCATTGATTAACGTGACGTTATCAACCTCCATCATCGGCGCACCGAATGTACGGTCCGGGTGAAGAAAACTGGAAACCGGATCACTACCCAGCATTTCACGCACAATCCACGGCACATCAATATCTTTTACCGCAGCTTCGGCCTGAAAACGGCCATCACGTAAAATAGTGATGTAGTCACCAATCGCCATTAACTCTTCCAAACGATGTGAGATATAGACGATGGAAACACCCTGTCGCGTCAGTTCGCGAATAACCCGAAACAGGATATCAACTTCGGTTTTACTCAACGCCGACGTCGGCTCATCCAGAATGAGAATATCCGCCTGTTCTGCCAGCGCCTTGGCGATTTCAATCAATTGCTGTTGGCCTACTTTCAGGTTTGATACCATCTCTTTAGGCGAAATGACTTGATCAAGACGCGCCATTAACTGTTCAGCAATCAGCTCCTGCGCCGCCTGGTTAATGGGTTTCAAACCTTGTTGAATCTCACGCCCCAAAAAGATGTTTTCCGCAACATTGAGGTTTTCCGACAGGTTCAGCTCCTGATGAACCATGCCAATACCCAGTGCCGCTGCCTCACGAGTATTAGCAATACTCACCGCGTTACCATTCAGGTAAATTTGGCCGGATGTTTGTTGCTGTACCCCAGCCAAGATCTTCATTAAGGTAGATTTCCCGGCACCATTTTCGCCGATAATCACATTAACTTTGCCGCGATAAACGTTATAACTGACAGCATCTAGCGCCAATGTGCCAGGAAAACGCATTGAAATGTCCTCAGCATGCATGACGATGTCAGGTCTGTGGTCCATTAGTGGCTCTCCTTATTCACACTGAGCGGCACACCGTTGCTCAGGCCGGTAGGGGTGAGTGTCACCGCTGCCAATACCTCGACTTGCTGCCCGATCCAACTGGCATCGGGTTTTGCCACATCCTGCAAAGCACGCTTGCTTAATGCTTTAGAGAGCTGGGCGTATTGCACCTGATTTTTAAAATCTTCGAAGCGGATAAACGTTGATGCATCACGAATGGCATTACCTTTGACGATTGGCCCCACTTGCAGCACTTGCTCGTCACCGTCAATAGCCAAACGAATCAACCCTTCCCGCCCTTCTGTGTCTACCGCCACCACTTTGCCGTTAAAACGAACAAAACGACTTTGGCTATTTTTCCCTGCTGCTGGCTGACTTTGTTGCTGCTTTACCTGCTGCCAACTGAGTGCATTGCTATTGGCAAACGGCATAACTTTACTCACCCAAATGGTGGAAGCGACTTTGTCCGGTGGCTGGTTATAGTCGCTGACCACCGCGTTAGGATCGACTGGCAGAATCGGTTTACCGTTTTCATCCAAATCAACCACGGTACAAGCCACCAGCACAGTGCTGATAACCAACAAACCGCCTGCTTTCGATAAGGCACTGAACCACATACTGCCTCCTGTCAGGAGGGGCGATTACGCCCCTCATTCTTAAACCATGGTTTTAATAACCGGTGATTATAAGATGGGTGTTTCAGTCGCGATTATTGTTTCAGTGCAAAGACATTCAGATTCTTGGCATTGTTTTCATCAATCAATACGCAATCCATCAGTTGCTTTTCTTCCAACCCGGTTTTGCCAGTTTTCAGATATTTATCAGCCTGCACCACCGCCATCTGAGCTTGTGCCCAACCCGGCTGTAATACAGTGGCTTTGATATTGCCTTTGTTAATGATGGAATCGCGGACATAGTCACTGCCGTCAAAGCCGACGACGATGACATCATTACGGCCCGCTGCTTTTAATGCAGCTTCTGCACCGAGTGCCATAGTGTCGTTACCGGAAATTACCCCAGTGATATCTGGGTTAGCCTGCAAAATGGACTCCATACGGTTGAACGCTTCAGTCTGGCTCCAGTTTGCAGTCTGTTGGGCAACCATCTTCATGTCGCTATGTTCGTCGATCACGTCGTGATAACCCTGTGAACGAACATGAGCGTTGGTATCGGACTCACGGCCGAGCAATTCAACATATTTGCCTTTGCCACCCATCAACGTAACGAATTTCTCAGCGCCGAGTTGTGCGCCTTGATAATTGTTCGACACGATTTGTGATACTGCGATTCCAGTTTCATTGATTTCACGGTCAATCAGGAAAGTCGGAATACCGGCCGCTTTGGCTTTTTTCAATGGCCCGATAGTGGCATCTGATCCGGCGTTATCCAGAATGATCGCTTTAGCCTTACGAGCGATGGCAGTTTCCAGTAGTTGGTTTTGTTTGTTCACATCATCATCATGGGAAGCCACCAGTACGGTGTATCCCAGTTCCGTGGCTTTGGCTTTAGCGCCTTCCGCCTCCGCTTTAAAGAACGGATTATCGTGGGAGGGGGTGATAATGGCGATCAGGCCGTTACTGGCGGCACCAGCAACACTCGCCATTGAGATCAATGCTGCGGTAAGACAGGATTTCAGTAGGGTATTTTTCATTATTTTTCTCCGCATTGAATATATATTCACTATTAAATTTATATTCAATGTAATAATACAAACGCCTCGCAGCTTGTCCAATGTGAGTGCAAGGAAAGTAGAAGCCGGTCACAAATTAGTCGACACGGATAGAGAGATAGCTCGGATAAAAGCCGCTTAGATAAGAATGTAACAGTACAAAAAACGGATTGATTATTTCACTCGAATGTATAAAATTTTATACATACATCAAGGAGTGATGAATGATTGGAAAAATAATCGATTGGCGTGGTAGTTCACTTGAGGATCTGAAGGCTTTCCCAGAAAGTGCTTGTGCGGTAGCGGGGAAGCAACTACGCAATATCCAGCATGGTATCGAACCTAATGATTTCAAACCAATAAATGACTGGGGAGCTGGGATTATTGAAATACGGTTAGATGATAATTCCAAAGCTTATCGTGTTGTTTATATTGCTAAATTCGAAGAGAAAATTTACGTATTACACAGTTTCCAAAAAAAATCGCAAAGAACCAGTCAGAAAGACGTCAATATTATTAAGGTTCGTTATAAAGAAGTTATTCATGAGCGGAGAACAAAAAATGATAGATAAAATTGATACAGCATCACGTCACATCACTACCGCTGGAGACAATATTTTTACTGACTTAGGCTTTGCTGATGACAAAGCAACTCAATTGTTAGCGGAGTCAAATGCAGAAATTGAACAGGCTTTAGCAATGAAAAAAGCGCTCATGACATCTATTGCCAATTGGATTAAATCAGAAGGAATACGGCAAGTGGACGCAGCCACATTATTACATGTGTCGCGTCCGAGAGTTTCCGATGTTGTTAATCAAAAAACTGAAAAATTCACTCTTGATTCTCTGATTAGTATGGCTGGCAATATTGGCAAAAAAGTGACACTCGTTATTGAATAAATAAATTCTGAGTCAGCGATATAACTCAATCACCGCAGGCGTCACCTGTAATTCGTGTTGCCAATGGGTCAATGTCAGGGTCGTTAACTCAGCCAACCCCTGATAAAACGGGTGCCCGGCATCAGATTGCAGTAAAGCGAGATAACGATACCCCCACGGTAACAGGTGCTCTGCCAGTAAGACCGGTAAATCCGCCGGTTGATGTTCTGCCAGCCAGGCCGCCATCATCAGCAATAAGCCGAAATGATCCTCTGGCTCTTGCTGCTCCAGTGTCACTTCCACTTGCTGCTGCGCCATCCAATCACGCAGTTTGAGCGTCGAGTCGCCAAACAGGACATTTTCTTTATCCAGATAAACCGATCCCCAAGGGGGAGCGGGCAGCGCATATGGGCCAATAAACAGCCGCTGCCAAGCCTCTTCCAGAGTCTCATCTGATTTGTCTTGCGCCAATAAAGCGGCAATGGGCATCAGTTGAGTTTCCAGGCCATAAGGCCACTGGGCTACCCACTCACCACTGCTGAGTTGCGCCACAATATCACTGCACGCCGGACTGTCCGGTTCACAATAAAACAGCGCACCCAATACGTGACCGGTCAGCGCAATTTGTTGATAAGTCATATTGTTTTCAACCATTTTGTTACCTCAAGAGCGTGATCAATTCGCTATCAAACGGGTGAAGCATTGCGAGCAAAGCCACATTGGGCGTAAACCCAACATGAGCTTTGCTCAGTAGCCATCAGGCTATATTTAACCGCCGATTGCCATTCCGACCGTCATATGCAACCCGTAAAACACGCCACGGCCAATTAGCTCACCCGCAAAGATAAGCAGCATAGCGAAGATCATGCCAAGCGTCATCGGTGTGCGACCTCTGATTAACGGACAGATCCAGCAGCCCAGCCCCAGAACCAGCAACACCAAACGCCACACCATCAGTGTGCCGTAGTGGGGAATAAGCTCAGAAGCTTGCTGTACCGAGCTGTAAATCATCGACAAACTGGCCGCCTGCATAATGACACTGGCAATACTGATAATCAGTGCCAATACACTGATCATCGGTAGTTGCAGCATCATTCGCCCATTAATCCCGGCCAGTTGTAACAACAGATAACCCAACATCGGGCCGCCAATCAAGGTGGTAAGAACAAAGCCTAGCGGGGTATAGAGGTTGTCCCAAGTGGGAACAGTATTAATGGAATAGACTCGACACATGGCATAGACAAATACCACGCCCAGCACCATAGCGATCACTAGCCAGATCTTGCCGAGTACCGCAGGCATTTTACCCAATACAGTCAACAACCAGTAAAAACCCGCCACCGCAAAGAACAGTGAACCGGCGGCTATTTCATTACTGAGCGCCGACTCGCCAATGCGGTTCAATGAATTGAATGCTCGCAGTGGCGAACCTAAATGCAGTGTCGAGGCGATAAAAGCCAGCGCCATCAGCACCCACAGTACCAACATGCTGCGGTGAATTCGCTGTTGCTGCCCGTGATTCAAACCACCGAATATCAGCGCCAGCCCCAGCACTATAAAGCCGCCGACCACGCACTGCCCCAGTACCGTAAAGACCATTAGTGGCCATTCATGCCATCCCATGCCCATATTATACCTCCTTCGGATTTGCCAGATGACCGGTGGTATCTCTGACCGGACGGCTGTTGGCATTAGGTTTCACTACGATATTCGGCAGCGTGAAATGGGCTGCTGGCAATGGTGCGACTTCGGCCAAATCACCGTATTTCTCGCGTAATTCATCGATAGGGGCCATATCCAACGCCCGCAGCGGGCAGGAATCGACACAAATCGGTTTCTTACCGGCAGCAACTCTTTCATAGCAGCCGTCACACTTGGTCATATGCCCTTTGGCTTCGTCATATTGCGGCGCACCGTATGGGCATGCCATATGGCAATAGCGACACCCAATGCAAATGTCTTCGTTTACCACAACGAAACCATCATCACGCTTATGCATTGCGCCACTCGGACATACCTTGGTACAGGCGGGATCACTACAGTGATTACAGGCGATAGAGAGATAGTAAGCGAACACATTTTGGTGCCATGCACCATTATCTTGCTGCCAATCCCCACCGGCATATTCGTAGATACGCCGGAAGCTGACATCGGTAGATAAGTTTTTGAAATCCTTACAGGCCAACTCGCAAGTTTTGCACCCAGTGCAACGGCTGGAGTCGATGTAAAAACCATATTGCGTCGTCATCAGTCAGCTCCTTATGCCTTGGTAACTTGAACGAGGTTGGTATGGGATGGATTCCCTTTCGCCAACGGAGAAGGCCGCTGAGTGGTCAATACGTTAATACTGCCCGCGCGATCAATGCGTTTCTCATCCGGGCTATACCACGCCCCCTCACCCAGAGCCACAACCCCTGGCATCATGCGCGGTGTAACTTTGGCGTTAATCTGAACTTCGCCTCGGCCATTGAAAATACGCACCATATCGCCATTTTTGATATCACGCTTGCGGGCATCCATAGGGTTAATCCACATTTCCTGACGGCAGGACGCTTTTAAAACATCGACGTTGCCGTAGGTGGAGTGGGTTCTGGCTTTGTAGTGAAAACCCGTTAACTGCAATGGATACTGCTGATTGAGCGGGTCATCGTAGCTTTCAAAACCGGCGGCATAGACCGGCAGCGGATCGATAACATCGTCTTTTTGCAGTTCCCACGTGGCGGCAATCTGTGCCAGCTCGGCAGAATAAATCTCAATTTTTCCTGATGGCGTGGTTAACGGATTGGCAATAGGGTCTGCGCGGAACGCTTTGTAGGCGACATGATGCCCCGCCGGATCACGTTTTTTAAAGATACCTTGTTCACGGAACGCCTCAAAAGAAGGCAGTTCAGGAATGGCCTGTTGCGATTGTTGGTAAAGATGGCGTAACCACTCTTCTTGCGTGCGCCCTTCGGTAAATTGCTGCTCCACCCCCATGCGTTTTGCCAGTTCGGTGGTCATTTCATAGATGTTTTTACATTCAAAACGCGGTTTGATGACTTGATCGGCAAAAATCACATACGCCATATTGCCGCTGGAAGCGTCAAGGCAGAAGTCCATCTGCTCAGAGGCGGTGCAGTCAGGCAGGATGATATCGGCGTATTTAGCTGACGAGGTCATGTGATTATCGATAACCACCACCATTTCACATTTTTTATCATCTTGCAGAATGTCGTGGGTACGGTTGATTTCTGAGTGCTGGTTAATCAAACAGTTACTGGCGTAATTCCAGATAAACTTGATGGGAACATCCAGTTTATCTTTACCGCGCACACCATCACGGGTAGCGGTCATTTCTGGCCCGCGTTCAATCGCGTCAGTCCACAGGAACATCGAAATACTGGTTTTAACCGGGTTTTCCAGTGTTGGCATACGGACAAACGGCAAACCGTAAGAACCTTCGCGGGCACCAGAATTACCACCATTAATGCCAACGTTACCGGTCAAGATCGCCAGCATGGCAATGGCTCGACTGGTATTTTCACCGTTGGAATGGCGCTGCGGCCCCCACCCTTGTGCAATATAAGCCGGTTTCACCGAACCTATCTCGCGCCCCAGTTTAATGATTCTTGCGGCTGGGATACCGGTGATGGCTTGCGCCCATTGTGGTGTCTTGGCGGTTTCATCTGCGCCCTGCCCTAAAATATAGGCTTTGTAGTGGCTATTTTTTGGCGCACCTGCTGGCAGGGTTTTCTCATCGTAACCAACACAATATTTATCGAGGAACGGCTGATCCACCAGATTCTCGCTGATCATCACATAGGCCAAGGCCGATGCCAGTGCCGCATCGGTACCGGGCCGCAACGGGATCCATTCATCTTCTCGACCTGCTGCGGTATCGGTATAGCGTGGATCAATCACAATCATCTTGGCATCGGATTTCTCCCGCGCCTGCTCCAGATAGTAGGTGACCCCACCGCCACTCATGCGCGTTTCAGCCGGATTGTTACCAAACAGCACCACCAGCTTACTGTTTTCGATATCGGAGGGACTGTTACCGTCAGCCCAGCCACCGTAGGTGTAATTCAGGCCAGCAGCGATTTGCGCGGTACTGTAGTCACCATAATGATTAAGGTAGCCACCACAACAATTCATCAGCCGCGCCAATAGCGTCGATCCCGGTGGCCATGAGCGGGTCATGGTGCCACCTAAGGTACCGGTGCCATAATTCAGATATATAGCTTCGTTACCATATTCCTTAATGATGCTTTGCATGCTGCCCGCAAGGGTGTCGAACGCCTCTTCCCATGAGATGCGCTTGAATTTGCCTTCCCCGCGCGCGCCAATACGCTTCATCGGGTATTTCAGGCGGTCAGGGTTATATACCCGGCGGCGCATAGAGCGGCCACGCAAACAGGCGCGCACCTGATGCAAGCCATCAAAATCATCATCGCCAGTGTTGTCGGTTTCGACATACTTGATTTCGCCATCAACGACATGCATACGTAGCGGGCAGCGGCTACCGCAGTTGACGGTACAGGCACTCCAGATCACTTTGCCATCATTGGCTGGATTTATTGCCGATTGCACAGCACGGGCGGTGCGGGAGAACGGGAGCGAAAAGGCCCCTGTTGCCATGGCAAGACTGCCGATAAGCGTAGTTTGGACCAGTTTTCGGCGTGTAACTTCTGCCGTTAATAGCCGGGATTCGTTGGTCTCTTTCATAAGATTCCCACTTGGTTGCATTCCAGAAAATGAACAACATCCGTGATGGATGAAATCCGATTAATTCAAAAAAATGAGTAATTCTGCGGGGGGAAGTTGTGTCATGAATGAGAGCGCAGTGGCCCAGCTACAGCAATTATTATAGTTAGGATGATGGATAGTTCTTCCCGCCATAATAACCTTACCGCTTATGTGGGGAACAAGAATTGTCTGGTATCAATAAAGCAGTGAGGATTACCCTACTCTCACTGCTTTATGATGAATCTGTGACAAATAGCCGTTCGGTTTAACAAGCCTGATGATACAGCGCCATAATTTCATCAATCGACGCTTCACGCGGGTTACCGCCGGTACATACATCCGCGAAGGCTGCCGCAGCCAGCGCCGGAATATCATCGGCCAGCAGACCCACCGCGCTCAGGGATGACGGAATACCAATATCACGGTTCAATTCAATTACTGCCTGAATGGTTCGCTCACGAACCTGTGCCAATGGCCCACTCAGGGCATTGTCGAGGCCCATCGCCATCGCGATTTGACGGAAGCGTTCACCGGTATAAGCGGCGTTATAACGCATGATATAAGGCAGTAAAATAGCATTGGCGACACCGTGCGGCATGTTGTAAAACGCCCCCAGAGGGTGTGCCATACCATGAACCAACCCCAGCCCTACGTTTGAGAATCCCATTCCGGCGATATACTGCCCAAGAGCCATATCTTCGGTGGCGGCGGCATCACCCTGCACGGAAGCCCGTAGTGAACGGCTGATGACTTCAATGGCTTTAAGATGCAAAGCATCCGTCAATTCCCACGCCCCTTTGGTCAGATAACCTTCGATGGCGTGAGTTAAAGCATCAACCCCGGTCGCAGCTTTCAGTGCCGCTGGCATACTGTCCATCATGTCCGCATCAATAAATGCCACTGCCGGAATAGCATGAGGGTCGACGCAAACAAATTTGCGCCGCCGCTCTTCATCGGTAATCACATAGTTAATGGTCACTTCTGCCGCAGTACCGGCGGTGGTTGGAATAGCCAGAATCGGTACGCAAGCGTTGCGGGTGTCAGCCACCCCTTCTAAACTGCGCACATCGGCAAATTCAGGATTATTGATAATAATGCCGATGGCCTTGCTGGTATCTTGTGGCGAACCACCGCCCAGCGCGATGAGATAATCAGCCTCGCTTTGGCGAAAAACAGCCACACCTTGTTGTACAATGGCGATTGTCGGGTTGGGCGTTACCGCATCAAAGATGGCAAAATCCAGGCCGGCCTGTTCCAAGCGTCTGATTAGGCAAGCCGCGACACCGCACTCCATCAGTATTTTGTCGGTAACCACCAACGCTTTTTTATATCCCCGCCGTATAACCTCATCGGTAAGCGCATCCAGTGAACCGCGCCCAAACCACGCCATTTCGTTTAAAATCATTCTGTTCATCACTGATTCCTCTCGGTATTTTAACCCACACGCTAATCTTCAACCCGTAAACCGTAGGTTTTGAATTTCTCCAGTACCACGCTGATCTCTTCTTTGGATAACACCGGCACCTCATCGACAATCGGCAAGATAGCCAGCAGCAGTGTTGCCAACACCTCGACTTCATGGGCAAGCCACAACGCTTTGGCCAAATTCTCCTCACATGCAATCAGGCCATGGTGCTGCAACAGCGTGGCCTTGCGGTGCTTCATCGCCACGGCGACATGTTCAGACAGCGCTTTAGTACCAAAAGTGGCGTAGGGCGCACAGGGGATATCATCGCCACCGGCAGCAGCAATCATGTAATGAATCGCAGGGATCGAGCGGTTAAGAATTGATACTGCGGTGCAATGAACCGAGTGGTTGTGTACCACCGCATTGGCGTCTGCCCGGGTATGATAAACCGCCTGATGAAAACGCCACTCACTGGAAGGGACTTTGCCAGGCTCATGGTGACCGCTGGCATCGATATAAACAATATGCGACTCCGTAAGCTTGTCGTAGGCAATACCGGAAGGCGTAATTAAAAACCCATCCTGATAGCGCACACTAACATTGCCAGCCGTCCCTTGATTCAACCCTAAGCGGGTCATTTCCAGGCAAGTATTGATAATATCGCGCGCCAGTGCTTCTCTCTTCATTTGTTCCTCTCTTAAGATGCAAATACCTAAATATAAAAATGCATTGAATAATGGATGTAGACGAATAAACCTTAATAACTGTGGATATATCTTTCGCTCATTTAGTTAAACTGAAAAATAAAGCACACCAAAATGTGAGCCATGTCATGACTATTCATGACTTCATCGTGATTTAGATCTTATTTGTTTACATGAAATGTCCGTTTGAAAAAACAATATAGGCAAACGGTCAAATGACGCTGAATGATTAAATACCGGGCTATTTCTCGATAACTGACCGTTTGTGACAGAAATAGAACAATCGGTCATTAGCTATGTGTGTTTGAAACACAATTCATTTCAAACGGTCATGAAATGTTTTTATTTAAAGTGACTGTCATCACAAAATATCAGCATTGAGTTACCAATGTGATTCAGCTCATATTTTTTAGCGATTTTTACCTTATAAAGAACGGGACTTATCGCAATGAGGGTATTTAAATTTGTCACTCAGGCAATTATGGCTCGCCAGAGAAAGTATCACTCATTAAACAAAGAATAACTCCGTCGAACATTACAAACTTTCGGACTATTGAAGTATCTGACGAGGGCATTATGGGAAATATTTTAATACAAACAGATAGCACTAAAATTTCCGCCTCGGTAAGTGACGAGTCGGCAAATAAAAAAAGATATCTGATTCCTTTCGCATTACTGTGCTCACTGTTCTTCCTTTGGGCAGTAGCAAACAACCTAAATGATATTTTGTTGCCTCAGTTTCAGCAGGCGTTCACCCTGACCAACTTCCAAGCTGGGCTGATTCAATCCTCCTTCTATTTTGGCTACTTCTTGATCCCAATACCTGCCGGGATCCTGATGAAAAGGTTTAGCTATAAGGCGGGGATCATTACCGGATTACTGTTCTATGCCTTTGGGGCGGCGTTGTTCTGGCCGGCTGCCGAGACGATGAATTACACCTTGTTTTTAATTGGTTTATTTATTATTGCTGCCGGTTTAGGTTGCCTGGAAACGGCCGCCAATCCTTTTGTTACCGTATTGGGGCCAGAAAAAACCGGCCACTTTCGTATTAACCTAGCACAGACCTTTAACTCTTTCGGTGCCATTATTGCAGTGGTGTTCGGCCAAAGCTTAATACTCTCCAATGTGCCCCACCAAACACAAGAAGTGCTGGATAAATTGTCTGCTGCGGATTTGAATAGTTATCATCATAGTTTAGTAAAAGCTGTTCAATTACCCTATCTGATTATTGTTGCGGTGGTGATTTTTGTTGCGTTATTAATTTTGATTACCCGTTTCCCGGCAATAAAAAGTGAATCGGATGATACGCATAACGGTTCTTTCTTTGCATCACTACCACGGTTATTAAAGATAACACATTGGCGCTGGGCAGTATTAGCACAGTTCTGTTATGTCGGCGCACAAACCGCATGTTGGAGTTATTTAATTCGCTATGCCATTGAAGAGTTACCTAATATTACACCGGGATATGCGGCTAATTATTTAACGGCTACCATGGTATGTTTCTTTATCGGCCGATTCAGTGGCACCTGGTTAATTACTCGCTTCGCACCAGAGAAGGTTTTAGCCGCTTATGCATTTATCTCTATGTTGTTATGTATTATCTCTGCAGCTTTCGGCGGACACATTGGGTTATTAGCACTCACCTTGTGCAGTATGTTTATGTCAATCCAATACCCAACCATATTTTCATTAGGCATTAAGAATCTAAATCAAGACACTAAATATGGTGCATCTATTAT
Source organism: Yersinia sp. FDAARGOS_228 (assembly GCF_002073315.2). Classification (NCBI taxonomy): domain Bacteria; kingdom Pseudomonadati; phylum Pseudomonadota; class Gammaproteobacteria; order Enterobacterales; family Yersiniaceae; genus Yersinia; species Yersinia sp. FDAARGOS_228. The sequence goes on along the minus strand of NZ_CP020409.2, from coordinate 1,801,657 downwards.
TGTTATGACTATTGTCGGGGGTGGCATCGTCACCCCAATTATGGGATTAGTTAGCGATGCAGCAGGGAACATACCTACGGCTGAAATTATCCCTGCTTTATGCTTTGCCATTATCTTTATTTTCGCCAAGTACAAAACGGTTCCCGTTAATTAATAATACGGGTAACGGATAAATTAACATTAAATTCTTGCTACTGAACACAAGGACCAATAATGAAACAGACAATTCAATTACCTAAAATTGGCATTCGCCCGGTCATTGATGGACGCAGAATGGGCGTACGTGAATCGCTGGAAGAGCAAACCATGAAAATGGCCCGTGCCACCGCAGAGTTTCTGCAAGAAGTGGTACGTCATCCTTGCGGCACGCCCGTTGAATGTGTCATTGCTGATACCTGCATTGCCGGAATGGCAGAATCCGCCGCCTGCGACGATAAATTCAGCGCACAGAATATTGGGCTGACCATCACGGTGACACCTTGTTGGTGCTACGGCAGCGAAACCATTGATATGGACCCGTTCCGCCCGAAAGCTATTTGGGGCTTTAATGGTACCGAACGCCCTGGCGCGGTCTATCTGGCAGCAGCACTGGCGGCGCACAATCAAAAAGGATTGCCAGCCTTCTCCATTTACGGCCATGACGTGCAGGATGCTAATGACACGCGTATTCCTGCTGATGTGCAGGAAAAACTGCTGCGCTTCACTCGTGCAGGTTTAGCGGTTGCCAGCTTAAAGGGCAAAAGTTACCTCTCCCTCGGTGGCGTATCCATGGGGATTGCCGGCTCCATTGTTGACCATAACTTCTTTGAATCCTGGTTAGGAATGAAAGTGCAAGCGGTCGATATGACAGAATTGCGCCGCCGCATTGATCAGAAAATCTATGACGAGCAAGAGCTAGAACTGGCGTTGTCATGGGCGGATAAAAACTTCAAATACGGGCCGGATAAGAACGCAGAACAATACCGCCGTTCACCGGAAAGCAGCCGCGCGGTACTGCGTGAAAGCCTGCAAATGGCGCTCTGTATCCGCGACATGATGCAAGGTAATCCAACGCTGGCAACGAAAGGTTTTGGTGAGGAAGCCTTGGGCTATAACGCCATTGCTGCCGGTTTCCAGGGGCAGCGCCACTGGACAGATCAATATCCAAATGGCGATACCGCTGAAGCCTTGCTGAATAGCTCGTTCGACTGGAACGGCGTGCGTGAACCGATGGTTGTCGCCACCGAAAACGACAGTTTGAACGGCGTGGCAATGCTATTTGGCCATACTCTGACCGGCACCGCGCAGATCTTTGCCGATGTCCGTACCTACTGGTCACCGGAAGCAGTACAGCGGGTCACCGGCCATCAACTGGAAGGGGCTGCCGAACACGGCATTATCCATCTGATTAACTCAGGTTCTGCCGCGTTGGACGGCACTTGCCGCCAAAACGATGCGCAGGGTAAACCTACCATCAAACCACACTGGCAAGTGAGCCAACAAGAAGCCGATGCTTGTCTGGCAGCAACCGAATGGTGCCCAGCTATCCATGAATACTTCCGTGGCGGCGGTTTCTCTTCGCGCTTCCTGACCCGTGGCGGTGTGCCATTCACCATGAGCCGTATCAATCTGATTAAAGGTGTCGGGCCGGTATTGCAAATTGCCGAAGGCTGGAGTGTCGAATTACCGAAATCCGTTCACGACACGCTGGACAAACGTACCGATTCAAGTTGGCCAACCACCTGGTTTGCTCCACGCCTGACCGGCAAAGGGCCATTCAGTGATGTTTATTCGGTAATGGCGAACTGGGGAGCTAACCATGGCGTGCTGACCATCGGCCATGTCGGGGCAGACCTGATTACACTCGCCTCAATGTTACGCATCCCGGTATGCATGCATAACGTCGAAGAAGAAAGTGTTTACCGGCCAACTGCGTGGGGCGCGCACGGTATGGATATCGAAGGGCAGGATTACCGTGCCTGCCAAAATTACGGCCCACTATACAAAAGATAATGTGATGTTTGAGCAGGCTCGTAAGTGTGGAGCACTTCTCACCTAAGTCATAAAACAACCCTTGCTGTCAGCAAGGTGAATGAAGGGTTTATTGTGCCCAAGGGTTTTAGCGGTTTACGCCGTTATCGCCCGGCGGCACACATCCCCTTCGTTGCGCGTTATCCGCCCCGTGGCAAGACATTTTCTGCCTGACAGCAGTAACAGGAGCACTTATGAAGCGCGATGTGGTCATCGTTCTAGATTGCGGCGCAACCAATATCCGGGCGATCGCAGTCGATCCTCAAGGCGTGGTGGTAGCAAAAGCGGTAATGCCCAACCACAGCCAACCCGATCCGGCTAATCCACAATGGCAGTTGTGGCCGCTCGATGGGATCTTGCACAGTTTCGCTCAGTGTTGCCGCCAATTAATGCCACAGATTCATCAGGATAAGATCCATGGCATGACTGTCACTACCTTCGGTGTAGACGGTGCATTGGTAGATGCCAACGGCAAAATGCTGTACCCCATTATCAGTTGGAAATGCCCGCGTACCGTGGCGGTGATGGAGAGTATCTCCCGCTATATGTCTGCTGAAAAGTTACAGCAAATATCCGGTATCGGTCAGTTCAGTTTTAACACCTTATACAAGTTGATTTGGTTACAGGAAAATCGCCCCGATTTAGTTGAACAAGCCCATGCCTGGCTGTTTATTTCATCTTTAATCAACCATCGCCTCACCGGGGAATTTACCACCGACCGCACCATGGCTGGCACCAGCCAACTGTTGGATGTCAAACGTGAGCAATTCAGCAGCACGATTTTACAAAAGATAGGTATTCACGCTGATTTATTCCCACCGATGGTGGCCGCCGGTGAAATCATTGGTCAACTATTGCCAGATATCGCCGCTGAGTTAGGGTTACCCGCGGGTTTGCCGGTGATATCAGCCGGTCACGATACCCAGTTTGCACTATTTGGTTCGGGTGCCGATTTGGATCAACCGGTGCTGTCATCCGGTACTTGGGAAATCCTGATGGTTCGGACTCCAAAAGTGAATACGACGCTATTGCCACAATTTGCCGGTTCCACTTGTGAACTTGATAGCTGCCCAACGTTGTTTAACCCTGGTTTGCAATGGCTGGCTTCAGGGGTATTGGAATGGGTGCGGCAGTTGTACTGGCATGATGAAGCCAGTGCCGAGGTCTACCAGCAAATGATTAGCGAGGCCGGGGCTATCGTGCCTGGGGCAAATGGCGTACGCATGAATTGCAACCTGCTGGGCAGTGCTCAGCATCACCAATCGGGCGGCTGGCAAGGGGTCTCGCTGGCGGCGCGCCGTGGGCACTTTTACCGTTCTGCGTTGGAAAGCCTTGCCTGGCAGTTAAAAAGCAATTTGTCATTACTCGAAGAAATTGGTGAATTCCGTACCCGCGAACTGCTGCTGGTTGGCGGCGGTAGCCGTAATACCTTGTGGAACCAGATCAAAGCCGATGTGCTCAATCTGCCCATTAAAGTGATCGATGAAGCTGAAACCACGGTTTTGGGGGCGGCGTTGTTTGTTTGGAGTGCCACTGGCTATTACCGCAGTGCTGAACAAGCGCGGGAGCAGGTCAATTACCGCTATCAATACTATCAGCCTGGCGAGCAACAACCGCTTTATCAGGCACTGAGCGACAGCCCATATCCCATTATTGAAGGAGCCATTCATGCTTAAAACCATCTCGCCATTACTGTCACCACAACTGCTAAAAACACTGGCGGAAATGGGGCACGGTGATGAAATAATCTTTTCAGATGCCCATTTCCCGGCGCACGCGATTGGAAAAAACGGTGGCCCATTGGTGATTCATGCCGATGGCTTATCTGTTAGTGCATTGCTAGCAGCCACCATTCCGCTATTTGAACTGGACAGCTACGCACCACCATTGGTGATGATGGCAGCGGTGGCAGGCGACACCCTTGATGCCTCAGTTGAAAAACGCTATTTACACGCCTTGTTTGGTAGCCAAGAAGCGTTGCCAGTAGAGCGCATTGATCGTTTTGCGTTTTACCAGCGCGCTCAGCAAGCCTATGCCATCGTCATCACCGGAGAGACCGCCAAGTACGGCAATATTCTGTTAAAGAAAGGGGTGACGCCTGTTTTTTAAACCCGAGATCACGTAACCTCACCCCTTTAGCCATGTACTCTTTGTTGGTATTAACTGATGTGTTGGTATTAACCAATATATTAATATCAACCAATGTATACATGGCTTTGCTGACGGAGAGGATCATGAAAGCGTCTCGTCACCAGAAAATCCTGCAACATATCAAACAACATGAAACGCTGACAACCGCCGATCTGGCTCAGTTACTTGAAGTCAGCCAAGAGACCATTCGCCGTGACTTGAACGAGTTACAGGCGCAAGGGCTGATCATCCGCCAGCACGGGCGCGCCAAAAGCATTAAGCGTGCCACCAAAGACAGCGGCGATCCTTTTACCACCCGCCTAAAAAGTCACCTGTCCAGCAAAGCCAGCATTGCTGACCATGCCCTGTCACTGATTGACAGTGGAATGGTGATCGCATTGGATGCCAGTTCCACCTGCTGGTATTTAGCCAAAAAGCTGCCCGATATCGATATAACGGTGTTTACCAATAGTGTACGGATTTGCCAGGAATTGGTGAAACACCAAAATATTGAGTTAATCAGTGCCGGTGGCCGCTTACAGCGTAAATATGCCTGCTACGTTAATCCCGCACTCTTTTCACTGCTAAAAACCATCGAAATTGATCTGTTTATTTTCTCGTGCGAAGGTATTGATGCCGATGGCATCTTATGGGATTCAAACCCGTTTAATGCCGAATTTAAGACCATGCTGTTAAAGCGTGCCACCCAATCCATTTTACTGATCGACAAAAGTAAGATGTGCCGAACGGGAGAGGTAAAAATCGGAACGCTGGATGATGTAGAACAGGTCATTTCCAATGTAGATGCAGAGTAACTGATGGCGCAGACTCGCACTACGCCACTAAGTTGCCATTCACCTTACTGACCGTAATAGGCTTTTGCACCATGCTTGCGCAGATAGTGTTTATCCAACAATGTTTGCTGCATGTTAGCTACTGCTGGCTGAAGCTGATGGGTAAACAGGTTCATATAAGCAATCTCTTCCAGCACTACCGCGTTATGCACGGCACTGGCCGCATTGCTACCCCAGGCAAACGGGCCATGACCATTAACCAGAACCGCCGGAATTTCCCCCGCACTTAACGCCTGATGGGCAAAGGTTTCGACAATGACATTGCCGGTTTCATATTCATAGTCACCGGCAATTTCGGCATCAGTCATAAGGCGGGTGCATGGGATGGGACCATAGAAATAATCAGCATGGGTTGTGCCTAATGCTGAGAGCGACATTCCCGCCTGCGCCCAAATGGTGGCATGGCGAGAATGGGTGTGGACAATACCACCTATTTCGGGAAAGGCCCGATATAGCACCAGATGGGTATCGGTATCAGAAGAAGGTTTTTTATTTCCCTCCACCACCTCACCGGTTGCCAAATCCACCACCACCATGTCATTCACACTCATGGTATCGTATTCAACACCGGAAGGTTTAATCACCACCAACCCGCGCTCGCGATCAATACCACTAACATTCCCCCAAGTAAACGTGACTAATTTATATTTCGGTAACGCTAAATTAGCCTCAAAAACCTGCTGTTTTAATTGTTCTAACATAATGCCACCTCATGAAATAGTATTAAGTACGGTAATTAATAATCAGAAAAATGCATACAGCTTCGTCAGGTTATTTAATCACTGTTTGTGAACATACAAATGCCATCTGTGGTGTCATTGGCAATTGAACCGATTACCGCGAGAACACATTAATTAAAAATAATAATTAACTGACAGTAGTGAATTAAAAACCATTATTTAGCGCAGGATTGACCATGCAAAAAAACAACACCCGTCTGCAAACTAACCTAACCCTATTTATGACTAAATTAAAGGGGATAGAGTACCGTCCCGCCCCAAAACAGAAGCAAACAATCAGACTCGGTCATAATCGGTCATTAAATCAATGCCCGAATCTGTGTTTTCATTACCAAAATTGACTATCAGTAAGACAAAGAAGCCCTTTATATGAGATTTGCATCACATCACCAATAGAAAACAAGGCAACAAAAAAACAAAATATGCGAAATTTGTCACATAAAGTCAGGGGAAAACACCGCTTAAAGCAATACTTGAATTCAGTCACTGTATAAACAGCAGATAAATACCAATATATCACCATCGTATTTGAAGCCGCAGACGTGCTACCTGCAATACCAACGGCTTCAGGTATAGCAACATGAATGTTATGGGTGCTTTTTAGCATTAAGCGCTAAGACAATTTTTGAGGTAAATATGTTACAAGCCGAACGCTATAAAATCATCTGTAGCCATGTGCAGCAGCAAGGCTCAGCGCTGGTAACTGAGTTATCTGTCTTATGCCAGGTCTCGCAAGAAACTATTCGCCGTGACCTGACGGTGCTGGAAAAAAAGCAAAAACTGATCCGTAGCTTTGGTGGTGCGGTGGCACTGGATGGCCCAGACCTATCAGTCATTGATATTAAAGAGACCCACTACAGCCTTAATGCTATTGATCGGGCCGAATCTTTCCGTAAGCGTACGGAGGAACACCCTGATACTAAAATGAAAATTGCTAAAGCAGCGTTACAATTTATTCATCCGGGCGATTGTATTTTACTGGATAACAGTAGCTCTTGTTGGTTTCTGGCACGGCAAATCCCGGACATTGAGATTACCGTCGTCACCAACTCGGTGAAGATTATCCAGGCACTGGCCTGCCGTGACAAAGTACGCATTATTGGTATTGGCGGTGAGTATTCTGCCCGCCATGATGATTTCCATGGCCCGGTGGCGGAGAATGCCATACGCAATTTCCAGATCAATACCTTTTTCTTCTCTTGCCAAGGGATTAATCAGGAAAGTGGGGTGCGTGATGGTAATGACATTAACGCCAAGTTAAAACAAGTTATGCTACAAGTCTCGGGGCAAAAAATATTATTAGCCGACTCCAGTAAATTTGACCAGTACGCATTTTGTAAAATATGCATGCTGGATGAAGTCGATATTCTTATTACGAATAGATTAAGTTCACAAAATTATCGCAGTGATAATCCAAAATTAAATATTATTGAATCAGATAAGTAATAAATTATTCATCGGAATAATGCGTCAACACCAGTGAAATTGTCACACAATAAAAAATAAGCCAAGTTGCCTTATATCAATATAAGGTCGGATGTCTTGATGCTTTCTAAAATGGTTCTTTCAGAGGATTTAATAATGAAAAAGTTAATCTTACCCTGCTTAATAACCGCATTAATTTCTTCCCATGCTGCCTGGGCGGATGACAGTAAAGTCCCACAAAAAGCCAATAAGCCATTCACTATGGGCGTAGTAGTAAAAGTGGGGGGTATTCCTTGGTTCAATGTGATGGAACAGGGCATTAAAGAAGAAGGTAAAGCTCTGGGTGTTAATGCCTGGCAAGTCGGGCCAACCACCGCAGACCCCGCCGAGCAAGTCCGTGCTATTGAAGACTTGATTGCCAAGAAAGTCGATGTGATTGGTGTGGTGCCAAATGATGCCAAAGTACTGGAACCAGTACTGAAACGGGCGCAGGAAGCAGGCATTAAAGTCATTACTCACGAATCACCAGGCCAAACCAATGCTGACTGGGACTTTGAGCTGTTAGACACCCAAAGCATGGGCGCTAACCATATGAAAGATATGGCGCAATGCATGGGTGAGGAAGGCAAATATGCCATGTTTGTCGGTAGTTTGACTGTGCCACTGGTGAATGAGTGGGCCGATGCTGCCATTGCTTATCAAAAAGCACATTACCCAAAAATGGTCCTGGTTGAAGACCGCTTCGGCGTCGCAGAATCGGTGGATGACTCCATGCGTACCGCCAATGACTTACTTTCTAAACATAAAGATCTGAAAGGCATTATGTCCTTCGGTTCACAAGGCCCGATTGGAGCTGGCCGCGCAATTGATAAACGTAAGAAAAACGACACTACCTGCGTATTCGGTACCTTCACACCGGGTCAAGGCATCAAGCTGTTAGAGAAAGGCGCTATTGATGGCGGCTATATTTCCAATCCAATGGTGGCCGGTAAGGTATTCGTGCAAGTCGCAACCGCTATGATGAACGGCGAGCCAATTAAAGACGGCGTCAAACTGGGCGATATGGGTGAAATCAAAACCAAGGGGAATACCATCCTCAGTGATAACCCGGAAAAACTGGATGTAGAAAATACCAAGCGTCTGGTCAAGCTTGGCCTGTAAGCACAACCCAAGCTAAAAAAACATCGCTGGGCACTGCCCAGCGCTTATTTCGGTCCGCAGTGTTGAGGCCGTTTTCCGGGGAACTGCACTATGACTAATATTTCTGATGCTGATAAAGGAGTGCCGCTTATCACGCTAAAAGAGCTATCAAAAAGCTTTGGCGGACATCAGGCACTCAAAAATATCACTCTGACGTTGAATAAAGGTGAAGTGCACTGTTTAGCCGGGGCCAATGGCTGCGGCAAAAGTACGCTGATAAAAACCATCAGTGGTGTGTATGCCCCTGATGACGGTAGTGAAATTATTATCGACGATAAATCATACCCACGTTTAACCCCTGATCGCGCTCGTGATTTGGGGGTACAGGTTATCTATCAAGACTTGTCGCTGTTCCCTAACCTGACAGTGGCAGAAAACATTGCTTTCGAATACAACCTAAAGGGCTACTTCGGTTGGTTTAGCAAAACCAAAATCAAACAGAAAGCCTGTCAGATTTTACAAGAATTGGCCTTTACCATCGACCCCGATGCGTTGGTACAAAACTTACCTATTGCTCAACGTCAGCAGGTTGCTATTTGTCGCGCACTGGTTGCTGATGCCCGCTTGGTGATTATGGATGAGCCAACCGCGTCTCTCACCCGAACAGAAGTGAATCAGTTGCTGCGCACGGTGAATTACCTGCGCGACAAGAACATCACCGTGGTGTTTGTCAGCCACCGGTTGGATGAAGTGAAAGAGATTTCGGACCGAATTACCGTCATTCGCGATGGCGAGAAAGTGGGAACCTGGCCGGCAAGCGATCTTTCCGTGGGGCAGATTACCGAGCTGATGACCGGTTTAACCATTACCCATGAGCAGAAATTACCGAATGCTGAATTGGGCAAAGTAGTATTGCAGTTAGATAATCTCAGCCGCAAAGGGCAGTTTGAGAATATTTCCTTTAGTCTGCATCGCGGTGAGGTATTAGGGCTTTGTGGCTTGCTCGGTTCCGGGCGCACTGAACTGGCGTTGAGTCTGTTTGGCATCACTCACCCTGATAGCGGCGAGATTGCTATTGATGGCAACCCGATTCACATCAAAGACAATACCCGCGCCATCGAGCTGGGGATTGGTTACGTCTCTGAAGACCGCCTGACACTCGGTGCGGTACTGCCGCAATCGGTCGCCGACAACATGATGCTGTCGATCTTGCAACGTATTCGCACCCCGCTCTACCTGATTGATGAAACGAAAAAAGCGGATCTGGTGCAAGAATGGGTAAAAGATTTAGACATTAAAGTCATCAACCCCGATAACCCACTGTCCACCTTATCCGGCGGTAATCAGCAAAAAGTGGTGCTGGCCAAATGGATTCTCACCAAACCGAAAGTACTGATTCTTGACTCCCCTACCGTGGGCGTCGATATCGGTGCGAAAGACAGTATTTACAAACTGATCCACCGCCTGTCAGGTGTCGGTATTTCGGTGCTGCTTATCTCCGACGAAGTGCCAGAAGCCTATTACAACTGTGATCGCATCCTGCACATGAAACAGGGGCGCATCGTCAATGAATTGATCCCGAATCAAATTACTGAACAACAGCTTGCGGAGGCCATCAATGCCTAATATCAGCAGACTCAAACCGCAATCCGTTGAAGGGTGGCTGGCCTGGGTTATCGTCATTATGCTGGCCCTGTTCTCCCTGCTTAGCAGTGAGTTTCTGTCTATTCAAAACCTGCTGGATCTGACGGAAAGCTATGCCGTCACCGGCGTCTTTGCCCTCGGGCTTTTTGTGGTGCTAGTGACCGGTGGTATTGATATTTCCTTTGCCGCCGTGGCTTCTGTAGTGCAATACGTGGTGGCATCACTGCTGCTCAATGACGTGATTGCCAGCCCGCTATTGTGCCTGGTTATCGCCGTTTCCATCGGCGTGTTGCTCGGTTTCGTTAATGCGATACTGATTTACTATCTAAATATCGTTTCCATCATTATCACCATCAGTATGCAATCGGTGCTGTTTGGCATGCTGATGTGGATAACCAACGGTCACAGTATTTATGACTTGCCGGACTGGTGGATAACCCAGCGATCCATTCTGCCCTTTACCGTTGATGGCGAGAGTTACCAGATTGGCTTGCCGCTGGTCATTATGCTCGTTATTGCCCTAATTACCTGGCTGCTACTGAATAAAACCCATATTGGCCGTCAATTATATGCCGTCGGCGGTAGCCCTGAATCCGCACGCCGCATCGGTATTCGCGTGTCACTGCTTTATCTGTTCGCCTATGGCTATTTAGGGGCAACGGCAGCAATCGGTGGCATGTTGCAAACCTACCGCATGAGTGAAGTGGTGCCGAGTGCGCTGGTGGGTGGCGAGTTGGATGTTCTGGCTGCAGCCGTGCTCGGCGGTGCCAGTTTGTCCGGCGGACGCGGCTCGGTCGTTGGCACACTGATGGGCGTCTTCCTCATTGGTATTCTGAAAAATGGCCTCAACCTGATCGGCGTTTCCAGTTACTTCGTCAACATTGTGATTGGCGTGGTGATCGTCGCCGCCATTTGCGTCACCCATTACAAGAAACGCAAAGAAACTGATGTTGGCTTTGTCTGACAGGGGCTTTTTATGAAAAAGAACACGTTTTTCCATATCGACGGCACCATCTCCGGCTTACTGAGTATTTGCTGTCTGGCAACACTGGCTTTCAGTCTGGCTATGCCCGGTCACTTCTTTACCGAGAACACCTTTTTGAGCATCGCTTTCCAATTGCCGGAGTTGGGGCTGCTGACTTTTGCCATGTTTGTGCCGATGCTCAGCGGCGGGCTAAATCTGTCCATCATCGGCACAGCTAACCTCACCGGCCTGTTTATGGCCTGGTTGCTGATTCAATATGTTCCGGCTGATGCCAGCACCGCGACACAACTGATGTGGCTGGTGATTGCCTTGCTGGGGGCGGCGCTGATTGCCGTCATTATCGGCACGCTAACCGGGCTGATGATCGCTCGCATTGGTGCGCACCCGATTCTGGTGACATTGGGCAGCATGACCATTATCAGCGGGATCGGGGTTTATCTGACCAAAGGGGCAGCACTCAGTGGTATGCCGCCCATTGTGCGCAGCATGGGATCAGAGGTGGTGATGGGCATCCCTATCCCGATGATTATTTTTGTCGTCGCCTCACTGCTGTTGGCACTGATATTAGGTAAAACACGGCTGGGTAAAACCATCTATATGTGCGGCAGCAATATCAACGCCACCTGGTTCAGTGGTATCCGTACTGACCGCGTAATGATTGCCATCTACTCCATTTCAAGCCTGTTATGTGTGTTGGCGGGCCTGATTATGATGTCGCGTTTTAACTCAGCACGTATGGGATATGGCGACTCTTATTTGTTACTGACCGTGCTGGCTATCGTGCTGGGGGGGACTAATCCGTTCGGCGGAGTAGGGAAAGTCAGCCATGTGTTTTGTGCGCTATTGGTGTTGCAGGTCATCGCCACCGGCCTGAGCCTACTGGGTGTCAGCCTGCACTTCAATCTGGCGGTTTGGGGGATCACACTTATTTTCGCACTGGCCTTTAAGTTTTTCAAAGAGAAATGGAAAGCCAAACGTGCCATGAAAAATAACCGATTGAAACACTTCAGTAAGATGGCAATAGGGAAAACAGAATAATGCGAATTCACCCATTAGGAATCTATGAAAAAGCACTGCCTGTGGGCACCAGTTGGGTTGAAAAGCTGGCGGTAGCAAAGTCCTGCGGTTTCGATTTTGTCGAGATGTCGGTTGATGAAAGCGACGAGCGACTGGCCCGGTTAAATTGGAGCCGCGAGGAACGCATGGCAGTTATTAGCGCTATCCAACAAACCGGGGTGAGAATTCCAACACTGTGCCTGTCGGCACATCGCCGCTATCCCTTTGGCAGCCGTGATGCTGCTACCCGTGAGCAAGCACACACTATCATGTTGCAAGCTATCCGGCTGGCGCAAGATCTGGGTATTCGCACCATTCAACTGGCGGGTTATGACGTTTATTACGAGCCACAAGACAGCGAAACTATCCGCCGTTTTGAACAAGGTATGGCATGGGCAGCACAGCAGGCAGCGGCGGCACAAGTGATGTGTGCGGTAGAGATCATGGACACACAGTTTATGAATTCCATCAGCAAGTGGAAGGCATTGGACCGCAAAATTGGCTCGCCATGGTTTACCGTGTATCCCGACATTGGCAACCTCACCGCGTGGGGCAATGAAGTGGATTCTGAACTGGCAAGTGGCATTGACCGAATTGCGGCTATCCATCTGAAAGATACTTTTGCCGTCACCACAGATTGCCCTGGTCAATTTCGTGATGTGCCCTTCGGTGAAGGCTGTGTCGACTTTGTTAGTCTGTTTAAAACACTGCGGCGTCTGAACTATCGCGGCACCTTTCTGATTGAAATGTGGACCGAGAAATCTGCCGAACCATTACTAGACATCATCCATGCCCGCCACTGGATTGAAGACAAAATGCGGCTGGCTGGTTGGGGTAACGATACCTTACCGGCTGCATGCTAAGGAGCCATAATGAGCCACTATTTTCTCGGCATTGACCTTGGCGGCACAGTAACCAAAGCCGGGATTTATACCGCCGAAGGGGGCGAGATTGCGGTTACAGAGCAGGCTCTGCCGGTGCTAAGCCCACAGGCAGGGTTTTGTGAGCGTAATATGGAGGCGTTATGGGCGGCAACTTGCCAGGTTATCCGCCAGACCCTCAATAATGCACAGGCGGTAGCAGGTGTATCGGCTGAGCAGATTCACGGCATCAGTTTCTCTGCTCACGGCAAAGGGCTGTATTTGGTGGATAAACAAGGCCAACCGGTGCGCCATGGCATTGTTTCTTCCGATTCCCGCGCACAGGCGTTGGTTAACCGCTGGCAAAAAGAAGGCAAAGCAAACCAAGCTTATGCACTCAGCCTACAACAACTGTGGCCATCCCATCCGGCGGCCCTGCTGCGTTGGCTTAAAGAGAACGAACCGGAAAACTATCACCGCAGCGGTTATGTGTTAATGGCGCATGACTATATCCGTTATCGCCTGACGGGCGAGTTCACCATTGAAGAGACTAATATCTCTGGCAGTAATCTTTATAACCAGTACAGCGGCAATTTTGATCCGCAACTGATGAAAATATTCGCCATTGAGGAAGTCGCCGAGAAAACCGCACCGATTATTGGCTCTGCGGATCTGGCAGGCTATGTCAGTCAACAGGCGGCACAGGCCTGCGGCTTAAGACCCGGTACTGCGGTATTCGGTGGTATGTTTGATGTAGTCGGTGCGGCGTTAACTTCCGGCTTGCATGACAGCCACCAGCTCAGTGCCGTGGCGGGAACCTGGTCAATTGCGACTCGTGTATTCGAAGGCGTACAGCCATCCGACTACCCTTATGTGTGGGGGAAATATTGCATCCCCGGCACTTACTTTGTTCACGAAGGCAGCCCAACCTCCGCCAGTAATCTGGCGTGGTTTGTACAGCAATTCCTACCAGATTTGCCCGACAGCTATCAAACACTCAATCAATGGGCTGAGTTGGGTTATGCGAAGTCGGAAGATTTGCTGTTTTTCCCGTGGCTATACGGCTCCAATTACAGTGCCAATCTTAGCGGTGGTCTGTTGGGGCTGAGCGGGCACCATACTCGCCAGGATATTGTTTACGCTATTTATCAGGGGATTGTTTTTTCGCATCTGTTGCATCAAGACAAGATTCTGGCGCTGGGTGATAACACCGACTGCATCCGTTTCAGCGGCGGCCCTACTCACTCGGCCATCTGGATGCAAATGTTTTGTGATGCCAGTAATTTGCCATTAGAAATTGTCGATATTCAGCAATCCGGTTGCCGGGCTGCGGCCCTGTGTGCGGCAGTGGGAAGTGGCTATTATCGCGGTTTTGAGGACGCCATCACTGCCAGCCCGCCGCCGATCACCCGCCTGCTACCCAATGCTGAAAAACACCGGATATTGAGAGCGCGTTTTGACAAGTTTAAGTGCATTGCCGAGGCATTAAGCAGAGTCATGTAGCCGCATCACAGGCAGAATTTAGCGATAAAATACACGCTTATCACAGTGGTATATGCTAAGGGTCTGACAGTGTCCCACCATCATCCTGCCAGAACCATCGATAAGTGCGGAAAATGAGATCCACCCTTTATAAAGAGGGTGGAGCCGTCGCCTCGCACTGACAATCTATAGTAAGATCATCGCCAAAGTCATGTCCCCAAAGAGATTAGAGTGGCAGGTAGGCGGCAAATGAGCGCCGCTAACAATCTTGCTATTTCAAGTTCGAAGGGGAAAGTAAAAATATATCGGCTTGGTTTACTAACGCTTGTTTCTGTTATCGAACGCTTTCGCTAACTGATGTTGAATGTGAGAAAAATATGTCAAACAAACCGTTCCACTATCAGGATCCCTTCCCGTTAAAGGAAGATGATACTGAGTATTACCTTGTCAGTAATAATCACGTCTCGGTTACCCAGTTTGAAGGCCACGACATGCTAAAAGTCGAGCCAGAAGCCCTGACCCTCCTCGCCCAACACGCTTTCCACGACGCCTCATTCCTGCTGCGCCCCGCTCACCAAAAGCAAGTTGCCGCTATTTTGGATGACCCAGAAGCGAGCGAAAATGATAAATATGTTGCCCTGCAATTCCTGCGTAATTCGGAAATTTCCGCCAAAGGGATTTTACCAACCTGTCAGGATACCGGCACCGCAATTATCGTCGGTAAAAAAGGCCAACGTGTTTGGACTGGTGGCAATGACGCGCAAGCCCTGTCACGCGGCGTGTATAACACCTTTATTGAAGATAACCTGCGCTACTCGCAAAATGCGGCGCTGGATATGTACCAAGAAGTGAACACCGGCACCAACCTGCCAGCACAAATCGACCTGTACAGCACTGAAGGCGAGGATTACAAATTCCTGTTCGTTACCAAAGGTGGCGGTTCAGCCAACAAGACCTATCTGTATCAGGAAACCAAGGCGCTGCTGTCCCCAGGCAAGTTGAAAGAGTATCTGGTAGAGAAAATGCGCACCTTGGGTACCGCGGCCTGCCCGCCATACCATATCGCCTTTGTGATTGGTGGGACGTCGGCTGAAAGCACTCTCAAGACCGTCAAGTTAGCCTCAACCAAATATTATGACGGCCTGCCGACTGAAGGGAATGAGCACGGGCAAGCTTTCCGTGATACCGCGCTGGAACAAGAGCTACTGGAAGCGGCACAGGACTTAGGTTTAGGCGCACAGTTCGGCGGCAAATACTTTGCTCATGATGTGCGGGTGGTGCGTTTGCCGCGTCATGGCGCATCCTGCCCTGTCGGGATGGGGGTCTCCTGCTCTGCCGACCGTAATATTAAAGGCAAGATTAACCGCAAAGGGATTTGGCTGGAAAGGCTAGAGCAAAACCCAGGGCAATATATCCCTGAGCATTTGCGCCAGAGTACCGAAGGCAAAGTGGTTAAAATCGACCTTAACCGCCCAATGGCTGATATCTTAAAAGAACTGTCCCAGTATCCGGTATCAACCCGCCTGTCACTGAGTGGGACGATTATTGTTGGCCGTGATATTGCCCATGCCAAATTAAAAGAACGGTTGGATAACGGCGAAGGTTTGCCGCAATACATTAAAGATCATCCAATCTACTACGCCGGGCCGGCCAAAACACCGGAAGGTTATGCATCAGGTTCCCTCGGGCCAACCACAGCGGGCCGCATGGATTCCTACGTGGATCTACTGCAATCCCACGGCGGCAGCATGATCATGCTGGCAAAAGGCAACCGTAGCCAGCAAGTGACCGATGCCTGTCACAAGCACGGCGGCTTCTATTTGGGCAGCATCGGTGGCCCAGCCGCAGTATTGGCACAAAACAGCATTAAGAGTCTGGAGTGTGTGGAATACCCTGAACTGGGTATGGAAGCCATCTGGAAAATTGAAGTGGAAGACTTCCCAGCCTTTATCTTGGTAGATGATAAAGGTAATGATTTCTTCCAACAGATCCAGGCATCAAGATGTAACCGCTGCGGTTAACAGTAAAATCCAACCTCGGTGGTTTCACCGGGGTTGGGTTTATTACACATAAAAAGTTTACAGATAAAAAGCAGATAAAATTTCGAATAGTTTTTAAGCACCCCACTGGTGCAATTTATTAACCGCCATCACTCTCTTCACGATGCTCTGCATGGATAATATCGCCACTTTGCTTTTCATTATCCACAGTTAGCGCCGACAGCCTGCCCCAAACGAATGAACCATTTCCGTGCAACGTAAAGCCCTGATTTAGTGCAACGAATTTCAATTTTACTATTTGATTTTTATTGAAAATTCTTCGTTGACAATAACTCTGATTACTTTTTATAGTGACCCTGACTTCTCCGCAAGAACGCCAACGTTGTCGGCTTGTGGTTATGGCAATAGAGCCCTCGCAATGTCATCTGACTTTGCCGGGCTTTTTTTTTGGCTTTTTTTCAGACCCACTTTTTTAACCAATATCAGGGGTACTTATGTCCAGAATAAAACGGTCAAGAATAAAATGTCATTACGCTGCACTCTCAATCGCGCTGGCAACTGCATTTGCCGTGACCTACTCAGGTATGACGATAGCGGCAGAAAAACCGGTGAAAATTGGTTTATTGGAAGATGCTTCCGGTAACTTTGCTTTACCGGTTATCCCCAAAATTCATGCCACAGAACTGGCAGTAGAAGAAATTAATGCCAAAGGCGGCATACTCGGACGCCCAATCGAGTTGGTCAAATACGATACGCAATCCGATAACACCCGCTTTCAACAAATGGCTCGCCGCTTAATTAAAAATGACAAAGTGGATGTGATATTCGGGGCGTTTTCCAGTGCCTCACGCGAAGCTATCCGCCCGATCATGGATCGCGAAAAACAGCTCTATTGGTATAACAATCAGTATGAAGGCGGCGTGTGTGACTCCAATGTTTTTGTCACCGGTGCCGTGCCTGAACAACAGTTCTCAACTTTGATCCCGTGGATGATGGAGAAGTACGGCAAAAAAGTTTACACCATTGCTGCCGACTATAACTTTGGGCAAATCTCGGCTGAATGGGTGCGTAAAATTGTGGAAGAGAATGGCGGCACCATGGTGGGTGAGGAGTTTATCCCGCTGAGTGTTTCGCAATTTGGTCAAACCATTCAGAACATCCAGAAAGCCAAACCTGATTTCGTGATGACCTTACTGGTCGGGGCGAACCAATCCTCTTATTACGAACAACAAGCCGCTGCAAAATTGAACTTGCCGATGGGTAGCTCGGTTAACGTCGGCCAGGCTTATGAGCACAAACGCTTTAAAGCGCCGGCACTGAAAGATATGTATATCACGGCTAACTACATTGAAGAGGTGGATAGCCCCGCCAGTAATGATTTCAAACAGCGTTTCCACGCCAAATTCCCGAATGAACCGTACATCAATCAGGAAGCGGCCAATGCCTACGACGCAGTTTATCTCTACAAAGCAGCCGTGGAGAAAGCGGGCAGTACCGATCGAGATGCCGTGCGTAAGTCACTGGAAAGTGGTGATATCTGTACCGACGGCCCTTCAGGGAAAGTTTGTATCGATCCGAAAAGCCATCATTTGAGCCACACCATCTATTTGGCTCATGTCAAAGATGACCACTCAATCGAGATCCCTAAAGTGTGGGCGGATATCAAACCTTATTGGTTAGGTGAAGCCGGTTGTAATTTACCGGTGAAACCCGATAACAGCCAATACACCCCATCATCTCCACCGAAAAAAGCCTGATTTATTCGGCCGATAACAAAGTTGATAAGCAGGGAGATGTGCCGAATGGGTCCCTCTTAGTTTCAAATACAAGTGCGTGCGCCGCCGGAGCGCCCATCGGTGCAGTCGCCCCGCCAGTCTGCGGACTTTATCCGCTACAGCAGGCGATTTTGTAGGGAAGTGACCGCCTCGTGCGGGCTTCCCTGTGTTATCCATTTTCAATTGTGTCAATCAGGACACCAGGGATTGCCAAACGATGTTAACGCTATCCTTTCTCTATTCGGTGATTTATCAGTTTGGCGATAACTTCGCCTATCTGGTGCTGGCAGCACTGGGGCTGGCGGTTATTTTTGGCATGATGGGCGTGATAAATCTGGCGCACGGCGAATTCATTATGTGTGGTGCTTATGTCACCATCCTGATGAACAAAGCTGGCTTGCCACTGCCCTTCGCCATGCTCGCCGGTACCTTAGCGGCGGCGTTCTTCGGCGGGGTGGTCGAGCGCCTTGTGGTGCGCCATCTCTATGGCCGCTTGTATGATTCGGTGGTAGCGACGTGGGCTATCAGCCTGATTGTGCAGCAAAGTATGTTGCTGATCGCCGGCCCATCACTGGAGGGGCTGTCTACGCCTTTCGGCTCCTTTACCCTTGGCGAATACTCGTTTGCCACTTACCGCGCATTACTGCCTTTTTTCGCCATTGCCATATTAATGGTGCTCTATTGGCTGTTCTTCCACACCAATTACGGCGTTTGTGCCAGAGCTACCATTCAAAACGCCCGCATGGCCTCCTGTCTGGGGTTAGAAACTGATCGTATTTATACCCTGACATTCGCGCTGGGCGCAGGGCTGGCGGGGCTGGCAGGGGCGATTTATGCCCCGACGCTAACCGCCGTGCCCACCATGGGCAGCAGTTTTATTGTTCAAGCCTTTGTTTCGGTGGTGGTCGGTGGCGCCAATGTACTTGTTGGCACCATTCCTGCAGCGATTGCCTTAGGTGCGATACAAACCGGGCTGAACTCTTGGTATGGGCAACTGGCGGGGCAAATTGGCTTACTGGTCACCGCTGTCTTGGTTATCCGCTTACTGCCTAACGGTATTG
Organism: Yersinia sp. FDAARGOS_228; assembly: GCF_002073315.2. Lineage (NCBI taxonomy): Bacteria > Pseudomonadati > Pseudomonadota > Gammaproteobacteria > Enterobacterales > Yersiniaceae > Yersinia > Yersinia sp. FDAARGOS_228. The sequence goes on along the minus strand of NZ_CP020409.2, from coordinate 1,782,495 downwards.
GCAGCCTGTTTACCCGTAACCGCTAGGAGCCTAATGTGACAATGACCTCTGTTAATTTATCGACGGTGAAGCAACGCACGCCGTCCACCACCCGGCTGGCGGCACTGTTAATTCTGGCCGGTGCACTCGCACTGCCGTTAGTGGTCGATAGCGCCATGATAGGCGACTTCTCCTACTTCCTACTCTGGACCTTCTGTGCCATCGGATTGGCAGCAATGTGGGGGCATGGCGGCATTTTATCTTTCGGGCAGACCGCCTTCTTTGGCCTTGCCGGTTACACCTATGGCGTGATGACGCTGAATTTTGGCGATGGGGTACTCTCCACCTGGTCAGGTCTGGTCATGGCATTGCTGGTGGCTGCTGCCGTAGCGGCGGCACTGGGTTATCTAATGTTTTACGGCGGGGTGACCGGTATTTTTATCGGTATTGTGACGCTCTCCTTCACGCTGGTATTGGAAACCTTTATGTCCCAGACCGCTGGCCCGCAATGGGCTATCGGCAGCGCACGACTGAATGGGTTTAATGGTATGTCAGGTATGCCGCCACTCTCCTTACCGTGGTTTGGCGGCGAATTACTGACACTGGAAGGCAATGCGTTCTACTACCTGATTATTGTGCTACTCGCGGGGGTTTACTGGGCTGTTCGGCGCTTATTACGCTCTGATTTTGGCCTGACACTGGCCTCTATCCGTGAGAACCCACGTCGGGCAGAAATGCTCGGTATTGATATCCGCCGCTACCAATTACTGGTGTTCGTGCTGGGTGGCGTGCTCTCTGGGTTATCCGGTGCACTTTATACCCTGTGGGGTTCTTACATTACTCCCTCTTCCATGGGGCTAACCGCCGCCGCGATGCCGGTTATCTGGGTAGCGACCGCTGGGCGTAAAAACATTTTCGGCACGGTCGTCATCACTGCCCTGCTGGTGTGGTTATCCCAATGGTTGGCTATCTATGGCAGCGAATACGCCATGATCCTGCTGGGCGCCATTCTGCTGTTTGTTGTGCTGGCCGCCCCTAATGGCCTATTACCTTGGCTGGCAGAGAAAATCACCCGCTTGTCTGCTGCACGTCAAAAGAAAGGGGAATCGCTATGAATCAGGCATCGCAGGATCTGATCCTCGAAACCCGTGGGCTGAGTAAGCGCTTCGGTGGCATTCAGGTTATCAATAAGGTCGATTTGCAAATACGTCGCGGTGAAGTGCGCTGTGTCATTGGCCCGAATGGCGCCGGTAAAAGTACCTTTTTCAAATTACTGACTGGCGAACATACGCCAAGTGATGGGGATATCCGTTTCTTCAATCGTCGGCTGAATACTTTAGCGCCGTTTCAGCGCATCAGGATGGGCATGAGTATTAAGTTTCAGATCCCCGGTATTTTCCCTGAATTGACCGTTGAGCAACATTTGCAATTGTCGCTCAGCCACTTACGCCCAGAGGTTCGCTCACAAGCGGTCAGTGTTGATGAACTACTCGAACGCTTTAAGCTCAGCGCTGAATACCATCAGTTGGCCGGTAACTTGTCTCACGGCAAAAAGCAGTGGCTGGAAATTGCGATGGCCGTGTCGCTGCAACCGACGTTGCTAATGCTTGATGAGCCGGTGGCGGGCTTATCTATTGATGAAACCTATCTCACTGGCGAGCTGATTAAGCAAATGCAGAGTGATGGTCTGACGCTGATGGTCGTGGAACACGACATGACATTCGTGCGCCAGATTGCCTCACAAGTCACGGTCCTCCATGGCGGGCAGGTTTTTGCTGACGGTAATGCCACCGACGTGCTGGCCCGTGAGGATGTGGCGGATATCTATTTGGGGAAAGCGGTATGAATAACGTGGTGTTGCAAATAGAAGGGCTGACCGGCGGTTATGGCGGTGGGCAAGTGCTTAATGGCGTAACACTGCAACTGCACGCTGCAGAAGTCTTAGGTTTGATTGGCCGCAATGGGGTGGGGAAAACCACACTGATGCGCACCTTAATTGGTGCGGTACCGACGAAACAAGGCAGCATTTTATTGGGCGAGACTGATATCACCCTAGCCTCACCGCAGCGCCGTGCTCGCTTGGGGATCGGTTACGTCCCGCAAGGGCGTGAAGTGTTTGCGGGCCTGACGGTGGCAGAGAACCTGCAAGTCGGTATGCAGTTTGTGCGAGAACACCGTGAGTTTGCTAAAGACGTGCTGGAACGGGTGCTGGATTACTTCCCCATCTTGCGCCAAAGACTCAAACAAAAAGCCGGCACCATGAGTGGCGGCGAGCAACAACAATTGGCTATCGCCAGAGCCTTGGTCGGCTCACCCAAAGTGTTACTGCTGGATGAACCCTCAGAAGGTGTTCAACCCTCTATCGTCCATATCATTGCCGATACCCTGGTGCGCATTGCCCGCGAACTGCATGTGGCAGTGATTCTGGTTGAGCAGGATATCGCCATGATCCAACGGGCCGCACAACGGTGCGCGGTGATGGACAAAGGCCAAATAGTAGAAAACCTGACCCAACAACAACTTTCTGATGATCTTTTAATGCGCCGTCATCTGGCTTTGTAACCGGATGCCTCTATACCCTAAATAATTTGAGTTACAGGAAGGCGGCAACAAAATGAATCCAATAATTTGAAATAATTCAATAAATTGGGTGAGTGATGGCAGCCAATGCACATGCAGCTTGAAGTATGACGAGTATATTACGTGGAGAATTGCTAATGAAATGGCTCGAAGAATCAATCATGGTCAAACGCGGTGTTGGTGCTGGGCGTAAACCAGTGACCCATCATCTGACCGAAGAGATGCAAAAAGAGTTTCACTATACTATCGGCCCCTACTCAACACCGGTGCTGACCATTGAACCCGGTGATCGGGTGATTGTTGATACCCGCGATGCCTTTGAAGGTGCCATTAGCTCAGAGCAAGATATTCCGAGCCAACTGCTCAAAATGCCCTTTCTCAACCCACAAAATGGCCCGATCATGGTCAATGGTGCCGAGAAGGGGGATGTGATTGCGGTTTATATCGAATCCATGTTGCCGCGTGGCGTTAATCCGCACGGCATCTGCGCCATGATCCCCCATTTTGGCGGGCTGACCGGAACAGACCTAACCGCCATGCTCAATGACCCGCTGCCAGAAAAAGTGCGCATGATTAAGCTCGACAGCGAAAAGGTCTACTGGAGCGAGCGCCACACCCTGCCCTATAAACCTCACATTGGCACCCTGAGTGTGTCGCCAGAAATTGACTCCATCAATTCACTCACGCCGGATAATCATGGCGGGAATATGGATGTCCCGGATATCGGGCCGGGAAGTATTACTTATCTGCCAGTGCGCGCCCCCGGAGGCCGCCTGTTTATTGGTGATGCTCATGCCTGTCAGGGTGATGGTGAGATTTGCGGCACCGCAGTGGAATTCGCCTCAATTACCACCATCAAAGTGGATTTGATTAAGAACTGGCAACTCTCCTGGCCACGAATGGAGAACGCCGAAACCATCATGAGTATCGGCAGTGCGCGCCCGTTAGAGGATGCCACCCGCATTGCTTATCGTGACCTGATTTACTGGCTGGTGGCCGATTTTGGTTTCGAACAATGGGATGCCTACATGCTACTGAGCCAATGCGGCAAAGTGCGGCTGGGCAACATGGTCGACCCGAAATACACCGTCGGCGCCATGCTGAATAAAGCGCTATTAGCGTAATAGAGGCTATTAGCCCCCTAAAAAGCGTTTATACCCAAGTAACATCGAGGTGCAGGCAGCCAGCCTCCCTGCATCTTGCATGGGTAACGGGTATATCGCCATTTTCAACAGTATAAGCAGGTGCATATGGGTTCAGATACACCGGTCAACATTGGCTTACTGTACTCCTTCAGCGGTGTGACGGCGGCACAAGAGTTGTCGCAATGGCGGGGAGCAACACAGGCTATTGCCGAAATTAACCAAAATGGCGGCATCAACGGCAGGCCACTGAATGCGATTCATTTTGACCCACAATCTGACGATACGCAGTTCCGTGCCTTGGCCGAACAATTGATCGTTGAACATGAGGTCAATGTGATTTTTGGCGGCTACACCTCCAGTAGTCGCAAAGCCATGTCACCCGTCGTCGAAAAGTACCGTCGGCTGCTGTTTTACTCGCAACTGTATGAAGGCTTTGAGTTTTCGGAGAATATTTTCTACGGCGGCGCAGCACCTAATCAAAACTGTGTACAACTGGCAGACTATCTCACCGGGCAGTTCGGTGCGCGGGTTTATTTGATTGGTTCCCGCTATATTTACCCTTACGAATGTAATCGCAACATGCAGGAGTTAATTCTGCAACGCCACGATGGCGCGGTCATTGGCGAGCGCTATTTAGATCTGAATGCACCTTATGAGGCGTTTTTGCCCATCATCGAGGAGATCACCAAAAAGCAGCCCGACTTCATCTTCAGTACCGTGGTTGGTCAAACAGTCCCCTTCTTGTATCAGGCTTATCAGGCTGCGGGGCTGGATCCTGACCGCATGCCAATTGGCAGTCTGAATACATCAGAAACCGAGATTTCCATTATGGGGGCGCAAGTGGCACAGGGCCATTTCAGTTCAGCCCCCTATTTCCAAAGCATTAGTACCAAAGCAAATCAATCAGCACTTAAACAATTCCATCAACAATTCGGGCCGGAACTCACCACCGACATGAATTGGGAAGCCACTTACAGCCAGGTGCATCTGTTTGCCAAAGCCATGGCAGAATGCGGCAGCGACCATATTTTCCCACTTTCTGCTGCACTGCGTGGGAGCCAATTTGATGCCCCTCAAGGCCGCATTCGTATTGACCCGCTGAATCAACATACTGGACTGTATCCACGCATTGGTATGGCGAATGAGCATGGGCAATTTACCATCGTGCAGGAATCTCGCCGTATCGTCGAACCCGATCCCTATATGACTAATCAGATTCAGGGCGATTGGGTCACGAAGTTAACGACCGTGGGGTATCCACATGCGACCTAGCGATAGCAGAATCAGTGCGACCGCCCTATTACTCAGCCGTGGGATCCGTTGTGTGGTGTTACATCCCGATGATGAAGACGGCGCAACCCTCACTAATCATTTACGCCGAATGGGGTTTAAGGTTCAGGCTTTCTGGCCTATCCCTGAGCAACTCCCCGCCGATACGGATCTGATTTTTTATGCATTACAGTCAGATAACCCGGAACCGGATGTGTCATGGCTCAACCCTAACAAACATGCCCTGATAGCAGTTATTACCTATGAAAATCCGACGTTTATTGATCAAGCACTCAATATGGGCGCGGGCACCACGATAACCACTCCCATTCGTGCCTCAGGCTTATTGTCGGCCATGGTGTTTGCTTTACACCATGCCCAGCAGCAGCGGCAGATGAGTGATCGAATAGAACGGCTGGAGAAAAAAGTGTTGGGGGTTCGCCAGGTCAGTGAGGCCAAAGCCATCCTGATGCGGATGCACAGCATTGGTGAAGAGCAGGCTTACGAGATCCTGCGCCATCAGGCCATGGATAAGCGCATTACCGTCGAAGAGATCTCGTGCGCATTGATTCAAGCCAACGATATTTTCTCTTGGACCACTCCCAGTGCAGTCCATAGCCGGAAGAATTGAGTTTAATTGCCGCTATGTGCCAAACCTAAAACTTATTATTTATGAGGATAATCATGTCGATAACGCCTTTTCTTGCAGCCGCAATTCAATTTGAACCCTTAATGTTTGCCAAAGAAGCGAATTTGCGTCAGTTACTGGCATTGGTAGAACAGGCAGCACAGAAAGGTGCACGTCTGATTACCACGCCAGAAATGGCGACCACCGGTTACTGTTGGTTTGATCGACAGGAGATTGCGCCGATGGTCGAAACTGTCCCCGGTGAAAGCACCGCCCGCTTCGCGCAACTGGCACAGCGTTATCAATGCTATATCGTCTTAGGGATGCCAGAAGTGGATCCGCAAACAGCGCTGTATTACAACAGTGCGGTACTCATCGGGCCGCAAGGGGTGATTGGCTGCCATCGCAAAAGCCACCCCTATATTTCAGAACCTAAATGGGCGGCTGCGGGTGATGTCGGGCATCAAGTGTTTGATACACCGCTGGGGCGTATTGGCATGCTGGTCTGTATGGATATTCATTTTCCCGAAACTGCCCGTCTACTGGCACTGGATGGTGTTGATGTCATTTGCCATATCAGCAACTGGCTGGCAGAGCGCACTCCGGCCCCTTACTGGATCAGTCGGGCAATGGAAAATGGCTGCTATCTGTTGGAAAGCAACCGCTGGGGATTAGAGCGCGGCGTGCAATTTAGCGGTGGCAGTTGCATCATTGAACCTGATGGCAACATTGCGGCGGTGGTGGATGGCGGCGATGGAGTTGCTTATGCCGAAATTGACATCAAGCGTAGCCGTCAGCGCCAAGTGTTAGGCGAATTGGTGTTTGAGCAACGCCGCCCTGACTATTATCACGCGCTATTAAGTGACAGTTTTTTATGGAACCCTCAGGATTTCTTTGGGCTTTACGGGCAACGGCCGTTGCCGCCCGGTAAACAGAGCCGTATCACGGTAGCGCAGTTCTCCCCAACAGAACGGGTGGAAGACAATTTGGCAGCAATTACCGCCCTGACAGAAGAGGCAGTGTTACAGCAAGGCAGTGAACTTATCGTGTTCCCGGAGTCAGCCCTGACCGGTTATCTCGCAGGTGCGGCTCAGGCCCAAACACCAGAAAGTCCCGCAGTGCAGGCGTTGGCTCGTCTGGCCATAAAGTTACGGGTATATCTGGTAGTAGGAATGGCCGAAAAACAACAGGATAAGTGTTACAACACCCAGATTCTGTTGGGGCCGGAGGGGGTCATTGGCACCTATCGGCAAATACATTTGTCTCGGGCACATCAAGCTTGGGCTAGCGCTGGGGAGCACTGGCGCGTATTTGATACTGCGCTCGGTAGAGTTGGATTGCTGCTGGGCCATGACGCACTGTTACCCGAATCCGCACGTATTTTGGCCCTGATGGGATGCGACATTATCGCCTGTTCCGCCGCACTTCCTGCGGGGTTCACTGCTGCGCATGCGGGCAGTGCCGTGGTGCAAAATTATCCGATCCCAATGGGAGCCGACCCGCTACACTGGCACTTATTCAGAACCCGCGCGGGGGAAAATAACCTTTATCTGGCCTTTGCTAATGCTGTCGATGATCTCAATGAGCGAGGAGGATATAGCGGAATATTCGGGCCGGAAACCTTCACTTTCCCACGCCTTGAGCGGCTACTTTGGCAAGAAACGCAAGCTGTAACACAAACCATTAATACCGCGTCTCTCGCCGGCAGCCCCTACCCAACCAATGTGGTGCGCCGTAAAGATCTGGTCACCATGCGCCAGCCCCATCACTACAAACCGTTACTGAATTAGTCCCTTTCCCTGACTAACCCCGGTTAAGTATTGCCGGGGTTGGTGCTATAACCGCGCTATTTTGCACATATGTGCAAAACCCACCACATCACGCAAAATAAAAATGTGATCACAAGCCAAATTTTGTCGTCAAGATCGTTGATGCACACAAAAACCCTATTTCAATTTATTTAATATAAATCAATTCATTAAGCATGAGTGCACATTTGTGCGATAACTAAAGTGGATAATAACGTTTGAATTGATTTTTTATGGAAGATATTGAGAGGTATTCGTTATTTTGTGCTTTTGACTTCAAAAATGGAAAGTGATTATATCAAGCCATAGATAACTTAATGATATTTGCACAAATGTGCAAGAGGTTGAGAATGGAAAAGAGCGACGATCTGCGCCTGATGGTGAAAATTGCACAAATGTATTACGAGCAAAACTTCACACAAGCGGAGATAGCACGCGCGCTCGGTATTTATCGCACCAGTATCAGCCGAATGCTAAAAAAAGTACGCGAGCAGGGCATTGTTACGATTTCAATCAATTATAACTATAACGAGAATTTGTTACTGGAACAGCAGTTGAAATCGCGCTTTAAATTACGTGAGGCGATTGTCGTCTCTTCAGAGCACGATCAATCGCCAGAACATCAGTTGATATTAATGGCAAAACAGTGTGCCGCCTTGCTGAACCGAATTATTGAGAATGGCGATATCCTCGGCTTCTCTTGGGGCAGTGCGATTGCCACCTTGGTTGAGCAAATGGATACATCACCGGTATCGCGTCAGTTAACCTGTATCCCGATGGTGGGTGGCCCCTCAGGTAAACTGGAAAGCCGTTATCATGTGAATACACTGGTTTATAGCGCCGCAATGAAATTAAAAGGCGAGTCATTGTTGATCGATTTCCCGGCAATTTTGGAAAAAAGTGTTATTCGTGATGGCATTGTGCAATCTCAGCATTATCAGGCTATCGCTGACTACTGGCAGCGGCTGGATATCGCTATATTCGGTATTGGTTCACCCAATATCTCGGGTAATTCCACCTGGCGTGCTTTTTATGGCAGTGATGTTATTGATCACTTTAATGACCGACAAGTTGCTGGTGATATTTGTTCGCGCTTTTACGATTTACAGGGCAATCCGGTGGAAACCTATATTAGCGATAAGACAATTACCATCGACTTAGAGAAAATTAAAAAAGCCCGTTACTCCATCGGTATTGCACATTCTCATGAAAAAATCAGCGGGATCATCGGAGCAATTAAAGGGAAATATATTAATAGTTTGGTGACTACCAAAGAAACCGCTGAGGAGATACTCAGACTGACGGCATAAAATTCAGCTAAAGAAATACAATGAGGGAAGGTTTACTGTCAGTCATGATTAACTTTTCCTCTTTATACAAAAAAATCAATTAATCGCACTTTAGGGTGTGTGGTTAAGTATTAGCAAAATTCAGAACGGCAGGAATATCCGATGGGTGATTGGTTTACATTTAAACATAGCGTGATAAGAGGTGACTATTATGGTTAGTGTCATTTTTTGTGCTCACGGTGATTTAGCGGTTTCAATGCTTAATTCCGTCAATATGGTGTATGGCGCAACACAAAATATTACCCCGCTGTTATTTAACCGTGGTGAAAATGCCGAAGATTTAGTGACAAAAATGCAAGATGTGATAGCACATAGTGACGGTTACTCTTGGCTAATTGCGGTTGATTTGCAGGGTGGCAGCCCGTACAACGCGGCCACCCGGTTGGCATTCAACAATCACAACATTCAAGTTATCAGTGGGTTATCACTACCGTTGGCGCTGGAGATTGCTGATAACCAGCACTCGATGGCAGCAAGAGAACTGGCTGATTACTTACTGGATATTGGCGCGCAATGTGTGCAGTCATTCCACCACTTACAGAATGTCGAAGAAGAAGAAGAGGCCGACTTTATATGAAAATCAATCTGGCAAGAATTGACGACCGACTGATTCACGGTCAGGTCACCACGGTATGGGCGAAAGAGGCCAAAGCCGGGCGGATTATTATCTGTAGCGACGAAGTCTATAACGATGATATTCGTAAAACGTTATTAAAACAGGCAGCACCGCCGGGAATAAAAGTAAACGTGGTTAACATCGAAAAGGCCGTCGCGGTTTACCACAATCCTAATTACAGTAACGATACGGTTTTTTATTTATTTACCAATCCGACCGATGTTTTACGACTGGTGGATCAAGACGTAAAAATTGAAGTTATTAATATTGGTGGCATGGCATTTAAACAAGGTAAAAGGCAATTAACTAAAGCAGTATCGGTTGATCAGGAGGATATTAAAGCCTTTTATGCCTTAGCTGAACGTGGCGTACATTTGGATTTACGGGTAGTCACTTCTGACCCGCAGGTAGATGTGATTAAAAAGATACGTGAACTGGAGTCTAAATAACAATATTTAGCACAACCGACAAATAATAACGCAGGTTTTATTAAACATTTAAATCCGCTTACTCAACCTGGGCAATGAAACTATTTAATGATAATCCAAGGCGATAGTAGCCAAGGTTAATAGGAATATATTGCCGAAAGGGGTCCACCATGGAAATAAGTTTAGTACAGATAATCTTAATCTTTATTTTCTCATGCATCGCCGGTATGGGCAGTGTGCTGGATGAATTTCAAACTCATCGGCCATTAATCGCCTGTACCATTACTGGCCTGATTCTCGGTGATATGACCACCGGCGTTATTCTCGGCGGTACCTTGGAATTGATCGCCCTTGGGTGGATGAACGTCGGTGCGGCGCAATCTCCCGATTCCGCCCTCGCCAGTATCATTTCAACCATTCTGGTCATTGTCGGCCATCAAAACATTGCCACCGGGATTGCTATCGCCCTACCCGTGGCGGCAGCCGGTCAGGTGCTGACAGTCTTCGCCCGTACCATTACCGTGGTTTTCCAGCACGCAGCAGATAGGGCCGCAGAAAAAGCCAACTTTGCCATGATCGACTTAATGCACGTCTCAGCCTTACTGGTTCAGGCTCTGCGTGTAGCGATACCGGTTTTGATCGTATCCATCTTTGTCAGTGCCGATACCGTCAGTCACATGCTCAGCGCGATCCCAACCGTGGTCACCCATGGGTTACAAATCTCAGGCGGATTTATTGTGGTGGTCGGTTACGCCATGGTGCTCAACATGATGGGCGTGAAATACCTTATGCCCTTCTTCTTCCTCGGTTTTATTGTCGGTGGCTACCTTGGTTTCAGCCTGCTCGCCTTTGGTGGCATCGGCCTGATTATTGCCTTGCTATATATCCAGTTAAATCCTTTGTATCAGAAACCGGCGGCCCCTGCGACGTCAGCCAGCCACGCCAAACTTGATGAATTAGAAGATTAGGAGACGCTGAAATGAGCACACCTCACAAACAATTAACTCGCTCTGATCTGTTTAAAATGTTCTTACGCAGTAACTTACAACAAGCCTCTTTTAACTATGAACGTATCCACGGCTTAGGTTTTTGCTATGACATGGTGCCCGCAATCAAGCGTTTGTACCCACTGAAAGCAGATCAGATTGCTGCTTTAAAACGTCATTTGGTGTTCTTCAACACTACTCCCGCAGTCTGTGGCCCGGTCATTGGGGTGACGGCGGCGATGGAAGAAGCGCGAGCCAATGGGGCCGACATTGATGAAGGGGCAATTAATAGTCTGAAAGTCGGGCTAATGGGGCCATTAGCCGGGGTCGGTGACCCATTAATCTGGGGGACGTTACGCCCAATCACCGCAGCCTTGGGGGCTTCGCTGGCGCTAAATGGCAACGTGCTAGGCCCGATCTTGTTCTTCTTATCCTTCAACTCTGTTCGTCTGGCATTGAAATGGTTCGGCCTGCAATACGGCTTTTCCAAAGGGGTCAATATCGTCAAAGACCTTGGCGGCAATCTGCTACAAAAGCTGACGGAAGGCGCGTCCATTCTGGGCCTGTTTATCATGGGAGTTTTGGTCACTAAATGGACCAGCATCAATGTGCCACTGGTCATTTCGAAAACACCGGCACAGGACGGCAGCACGGTAACCATGACGGTGCAAAACATTCTGGATCAGCTCTGTCCCGGCCTGTTAGCACTGGCACTAACCCTGTTAATGATGCGTTTACTCAAACGTAAAATTAACCCTATCTGGCTTATCTTCTCCTTGTTTGGCCTTGGAATTTTAGGCTCATGGCTTGGCATTCTTTCCTGATTCATGCCAAGGAGATTTTTTTATTCGATTTGCTGTTTTTTTATCTTTAAAAATGATTGAGGTGGTTCCAAATGAAAACCAAAGCATTGCGTTTATATGGTAAGAATGACCTACGACTGGAAAGCTTCACCTTACCGGAAATAAATGATGATGAAATTCTGGCAACGGTAGTGACCGACAGTATTTGTCTTTCTTCGTGGAAAGAAGCCAATCTGGGAGCTGAGCATAAAAAGGTGCCGGATAATGTGGCAGAAAATCCGATTATTATCGGCCATGAATTTTGCGGCGATATTTTACAAGTAGGTAAAAAATGGCAGCATAAATTTAAATCCGGCAGCCGTTATGTGATTCAAGCCAACTTGCAATTACCCGATCGCCCTGACTGCCCAGGCTATTCATTCCCTTACGTCGGCGGCGAAGCCACCCATGTGGTTATCCCTAATGAGGTGATGGAACAAGACTGCCTGCTACCTTATCAAGGTGAAAGCTACTTCGAAGGTTCCTTGGTAGAACCGCTTTCTTGTGTTATCGGCGCATTTAACGCCAATTACCATCTTATTCCCGGCACTTACCAGCATAAAATGGGCATAAAAGCCGGTGGGAATGTGTTAATTCTCGGCGGTACCGGCCCGATGGGATTATTGGCCATTGATTACGCACTGCACGGGCCAGTCAATCCACAATTACTGGTGATAACTGACCGTCACCAGCAAAAACTGGATTATGCCGCCCGCCTGTATCCGAGCGAATCATCAACAGCAGTACATTATCTCAATACCAAACAAACAGAGGATCAGTTTGAGCGTTTAATGGCACTAACTGGCGGCAAAGGCTATAACGATATATTTGTCTTCGTACCTTCTGCAGAATTAGTCACCCTGGCTTCAAGCTTATTGGCACCGGACGGCTGCTTTAATTTCTTTGCCGGCCCGCAGGATAAGAATTTTATGGCATCGGTTAATTTCTACGATATCCATTATTCATTTACCCATTATGTCGGTACCTCTGGCGGTAATACCGATGATATGCGCGAAGCAGTAAAATTAATTGAAGCGAAGAAGGTGAATGCCGGCAAAGTGGTCTCCCATATTCTGGGTTTAAATGACGCGGCAGAGACCACCTTAAATCTACCGCAGATTATTGGCGGTAAGAAATTGGTCTATACCGGTAAAAATATCCCGCTGACGTCATTGAGTGAGTTGATGAGCCAATCACAAGAGCTGCCGTTATTACAGGAACTCCAGGCTATTTTGCGCAAAACTGACGGTTTGTGGTCGAAAGAAGCAGAAGATTTTGTTTTGGTGCACGCCCAAGAGATTTAACCTTTTGACTGGGGCGGCAAATAGCCACTGTCGCCCTCAACTCACTCCGGCAGATGTTTCGCCGTTGATTCATCGGTGGTTGCATCATTCTCCACCGCGCTCAACAACACATCCAATAAACCGGGGAAACGGGCATCGATATCATCGCGTCGCAGTGATAGCAAACTCTCGCGCCCGCAAGGCCGCTGCCAGATAACACCGCTTTCCCGCAATACGCGCCAATGATGGGTCAGGGTGGATTTAGACAACCCTTGCACTAACGTACCACATGCATGCTCCCCACCAGCCGCCAACCTACGTACTACCGCTAACCGCAGCGGATTACCTAAAGCCGTCAGCACATTTTCCAGCCGGATCTGCTCACGCTCAGGGTGATTTGCAATCATAGTATTCCTATAGATAAGTGACAGGCCAGCGCCTGATTTAGCCACTGCTACGCACCTTAGCGCGGCAATATAGCCTATACGCCATCTCGACCCTACAATTAATTCTCATGCAATGCTGAAAGCTACCCAGCCGTTGTACGCCGTCAGTATTGCATATTTTAAGAACAAATGATTAAATTGTACGTGTATATTCGTACAATTGGACTATACTGCTTTCGACTGATTGATCAACCAAGATCATAACTTAACAACTTCCCGGCAGAGCAGCAAACCGCCCGCCCCGAAATTGCCATTATCTTTTAAGGACTTAATATGGCACGTAAAACTCCTATCGAGCGCTATCGCAACATCGGTATCTCCGCCCACATCGACGCCGGTAAAACAACCACCACTGAGCGTATTCTGTTCTACACCGGCGTCAGTCATAAGCTGGGTGAAGTGCATGATGGTGGCGCGACAACTGACTGGATGGCTCAGGAGCAGGAACGTGGCATTACCATTACATCGGCTGCCGTGACCTGCTTCTGGAAAGGTATGGACCGTACCTTACCGGAACACCGTATTAATATTATCGACACCCCTGGGCACGTGGATTTCACCATTGAGGTGGAACGCTCCATGCGGGTACTCGACGGTGCAGTCATGGTGTATGACGCGGTCGGTGGCGTACAGCCACAATCAGAAACGGTTTGGCGTCAGGCTAACAAGTACCGTGTGCCACGATTGGCTTTCGTCAATAAGATGGACCGCCCAGGTGCTGATTTCTTCCGCGTCAGGCAGATGATGATTGACCGCCTGAAGGCCAATCCAGTGCCGATTGTGATTCCGATCGGCAGTGAAGAACACTTTATCGGTGTGGTGGATCTCCGTTTGATGCGAGCCATTATCTGGGATGAAGCGTCTCAGGGTATGACATTCAGTTACGCCCCGATCCCGGAAAACTTGCTGGCAACCGCCAATGAGTGGCGCGAGAAGATGGTCGCTGAAGCGGCTGAAGCCTCCGAGGCACTCATGACCGAGTATCTGGAGACCGGTGACCTGACGCTGGAAGAGGTCACCCTGGGTCTGCGTATCCGCACCATTGCCGGCGAAATACAGCCCATGATGTGCGGCAGTGCCTTTAAAAACAAAGGTGTGCAACGGATGCTGGATGCAGTGGTTGAATTGATGCCGTCACCGGTTGATATCCCGCCGGTCAGTGGCACCGATGAAGATGGCAATGAAGTCAGTCGCCGCGCCGATGATAATGAAAAATTCTCGGCACTGGCATTTAAACTGATGACTGACCCCTACGTCGGCCAGTTAACATTCGTGCGGGTTTACTCTGGTGTGTTGCGTAAAGGTGATAGCGTTTATAACCCGATCCGCGGCAAAAAAGAGCGCATTGGCCGTATTGTTCAGATGCATGCCAATAACCGCATTGAAGTTGATGAAATCTGCGCCGGCGATATTGCGGCCTGTGTCGGTTTAAAAGATGTCACCACTGGCGAGACGTTGTGTGACCCGGATGCCGTGATTACCTTAGTACGGATGGAGTTCCCCGAACCGGTGATTTCGCAAGCGATTGAACCGAAGACCAAAGTCGATCAGGAGAAAATGGGGATCGCATTACAACGGTTGGCATCAGAGGATCCGTCGTTCCGTATCCGTACTGACGAAGAATCAGGCCAAACCATTATTTCCGGTATGGGCGAGTTACATCTGGAGATAATTGTCGATCGGATGAAACGTGAGTTCGGTGTGGAAGCCAATATCGGTAAACCACAGGTGACCTACCGCGAAACCGTGCGTAAAACCGTGACTGACGTCGAAGGCAAGTTTGTGCGGCAGTCTGGTGGTAAGGGGCAATATGGCCATGTAGTCTTTACCCTCGAACCGCAGGAAGCGGGCAGTGGCTTTGCGTTTGTTGATGCAACTAAAGGCGGTGTGGTCCCCCGTGAATATATTGGTGCGGTAGAGAAAGGGGTACTCGAAGCCACCAATACCGGCGTATTGGCCGGTTACCCGGTAGTGGATGTGAAAGTAACACTGACTTTCGGTTCCTATCACGAAGTGGATTCATCGGAACTGGCGTTTAAAATGGCCGCCATCTTTGGTTTTAAAGAAGCGGTCAAACAGGCGTCACCGGTGATTCTGGAACCCGTGATGAGTGTGGAAGTAGAAACACCGGAAGAGTACGCCGGTAACGTGATGGGCGACCTTTCTTCTCGCCGTGGCTTGGTTCAAGGCATGGAAGAGATGATTGGCGGCGGGAAGATTATTCGTGCAGAAGTGCCGTTATCCGAAATGTTCGGTTACTCCACCGTGCTGCGTTCCATGTCGCAAGGCCGTGCCACCTATACCATGGAGTTCAAGCACTATGCTGAAGCACCACGTAATGTCGCCGATACGATTATTGCCGCACGGGGCAGTAAGGGCTAAACGTTAAACCGCAGTAACATACTCAGCCGCCAGTGGGAAATTTTACGCTGGCGGCCTTTAATTGGCTAGATAGCAACCCGCCGGCTAATCTCTACCACTTGATCGCTGGGTAAATGATAGTAATCAGTCACATGAGTGCAATTTCTGACCATAAAAGCAAAGCTGCTCCGTTGCCATGCCGGTAATCCCCTGCCATCTTCACGGCCCACAATGGTTTCATGGCCTAAATAATAGGTCACATCATCCAGCTCAAACTGACAATCCATATCGGCAATACGTTGTAATAATGCTGGTATATGCGGCCGCTCCATAAAACCGTATTGTGCCGTTCCGCGCCAATAATCTGGCGCTTGCTCGGTCATCACCAGCCGTTCTGCCGCATCCGCCCGTGGAACATTCAAAATAGTGATCGTCAGTGATAACACTTTCTGTTGTAGGGCGCGATTACGGGCCACATGCCAGCGCATGACTGGGGGAATATCATTCTGAGTGCGGGTCAAAAACACCGCAGAACCCGATACTCGAGGGATATTTTTATCGCGAATTTTAGTAAAGAATTCATCGCTTCCCACCACTTTCTCGCTGATAGCGAGTGAGGTTGCTTTAACCCCTCGGTGCCATACCAACATCACAGTACAGACCACAGCCGCCAGCAGCAGCGGGATATAACCGCCATCCAACACTTTGATGAGATTAGCGATTAAAAAGCTGGTATCGATAATCAGAAATCCCCCCGCCACTAACATGCTGGTTGCTAAATTCCAACGCCATATCTTGCGCATAGCGACAAATAACAAACCAGACGTCATCAACATCGTTAACGACACTGCAATACCGTAAGCTGCGGCCAGGTTTTCAGAGGATTTAAAGAATACAGCCAGAAATATAGTCACTATCATTAATAGCCAATTGATCGTGCCAATATAAATTTGCCCATAGCTCTCTGCTGCTGTCTGCTTAATCCGCAAACGAGGTAGCCACCCTAATTGAATCGCCTGGCGGGTCATGGAAAACGCGCCGGTAATAATCGCCTGACTGGCAATAATGGTCGCGAGTGTTGCCAGAATCACCAAAGGAAGTTGCATTACCGGCGGGCACAAACGGAAGAAAATATTATGTGAAATATCAGCACCGGCTAAAATCAGCGCCGACTGACCGGCATAATTAAGTAACAGACTGGGAAAAACCAAACCGAACCACGCCATCCAGATAGGTTTTTTACCAAAATGCCCCATGTCCGCATATAAGGCTTCCGCCCCAGTGACACACAGGAAAATACCGCCTAATACCAGAAAGCTGGCAAGGCCATTGGAGAACAAGAACTTGATGCCATAGTATGGATTAATAGCCAGCAACACTGCTGGGTGTTGAACTATCCCCCATATTCCCAGCCCCGCAATAGCGAAAAACCACAGTGCCATGATTGGGCCAAAAACTTTGCCTATTTTCGCGGTACCAAAAGGCTGAAGAGCAAATAACGCAACCAAAATAATTACTGTCGCAGGCAAAATATAGGGCTGAGCGTCTGGAAGAACAATTTTTAGACCTTCAAGGGCTGAGAGCACAGATATCGCTGGCGTAATGGCACCATCACCGTAAATTAATGCCGCACCGAGTAAGGCAGAAAAAATAACCCACTTGTTCCCCTTCCCCTTACGTACCAACAGCGACATTAAGGCCATAATGCCCCCTTCACCATTGTTATCAATACGCATGGCGAAAACGGCATACTTTACTGAGGTAACCAGAATCAGGGTCCAGATAATCAGTGATAACAAACCCATTATCACCGCAGGTGTCGGGTTATTTCCTGACAGCAACAGGACGGTTTTCAGTGTGTAGAGAGGACTGGTACCGATATCACCGAAAACCACGCCGAGCGCGCCGCCCGCGAGCACGATCCCGCGAGGTGACTTTTGAGTGGCTACGCGATTGGCAGCCAGTGCCATATTGTCCATTACAACATCCCTTTATTTGTTTACTCCACTATAGCGCAAGGAGTTATTTAAATTCCTCTATGAACAATATAGACACAAAAAAAGTCAGCCACACAACTCGCGGGGCTGAGACTAAATGGCAATAAACCGGAACTGACGGCACGTTATCGGTATATTTTTCAGCAAAAACAAACGAGGCAATACTGTGCCCCGTTTGTTTAACTTCATAATGCGGCCAACAAGGTCAAATATTCGCCGCCGCGAGATATTTTTTCATCTCTTCGGCAGGTACCATCCCACCGCCGGTGGCCCAAACCAGATGGGTCGCATTCTGCATTTTCTCAGCACTAAAGTGGTTATTGCTTAAATAGTCAGAACACTGACTTACCCGCGCCGCACCTGGCATTCCCGCCAGTGCCGAAGGCTCCAACTGAATACCTTCATCGCGATTTAGCAATCCGAGCAGATCGTACATCTCAGCATCACTTAAGGTATAAAAACCATCCAGTAAATGTTCCATCGCGCGGCCAACAAACCCTGATGCCCGCCCTACCGCCAAACCATCTGCGGCGGTGATGTTGTCGATACCAATATCCTGCACGGAGATACCATCATGCAGGCCAGTATAGACACCTAATAGCATGCACGGCGAATGACTCGGTTCGGCAAAAATGCAATGCACATGGTCACCAAACGCTAGCTTCAGGCCGAAAGCAACCCCGCCAGGGCCACCACCCACACCACAAGGCAGATAAACGAACAGCGGATGGTTTTCATCAACCACAATCTGCTGCTCGGCAAACTGTTTTTTCAGCCTGCTGCCTGCCACCGAGTAGCCCAAAAAGAGTGTTGGCGAGTTCTCATCGTCGATAAAGAAGCAATTCGGATCAGATTCTGCCTCTTTGCGCCCTTGTGCCACCGCCACGCCGTAGTCCTGTGCATACTCAACTACATTTACGCCGTGTTCACGCAGTTTGCATTTTTTCCATTCACGCGCATCGGCAGACATATGTACACTGACACTGAACCCCAGCTTGGCACTCATGATGCCAATCGACATCCCCAGATTACCGGTAGACCCCACCGCGATGCTGTACTGGCTGAAAAATTGGCGGAAATCATCTGAGAACAGTTTGCTGTAATCATCGGTTTCGGCCAATAACCCAGCCTGTAGCGCCAACTTTTCAGCATGGGTTAACACTTCATAGATGCCGCCACGCGCTTTAATCGAACCAGAAATCGGCAGGTGGCTATCTTTTTTTAATAGCAGTCGACCGCTAATTTCAACGCCGTATCGCTGTTGCAACGTCTCTTTCATGGTGGGAATCGCCACGATATCAGATTCAATAATACCGTGGGTCTTTTGTGTTTCAGGGAATGCCTGACACAGATAGGGCGCAAAGCGTTGCAGCCGTGCCTCGGCATCCGCCACATCCCACTGCGTTAATCCAACATATGGCAATCCCTCTGCCAATGTGGTCGATAACGGGTTAAACCAAGTGACCTCCTCTAAATTGATAAGCTTTTTGACCAAAGGAAAGTCGGTAATTAATTTATCAATTTCAGTGTGTTTCATAGCATGTCTCTTTTCGGTCATATGATGTAAGAAAGTAGGAAGGTCGTACCTAATGCGATCACCGAGGCGATGAAAGTCGCGGTGGTGTAATATTTAAATGTCTCATTAAGGGTGGCACCGCAGTATTGCTTTACCAACCAGAATAGCGAGTCAGTGACGATGGTGAAACCAATGGCACCGGAGCCAATCGCCAAGGTGATAATTTCTGGGCTGACATTGGGATACATCGGTAATATCGGTGCCACTATCGCCGTCGCCCCCATCATTGCTACCGTAGCCGAGCCAACCGCCGCATGCAGAATCAAGGCCACCAACCAGGCCAGTAGAATCGGGTGCATATCCAGATTGGATAAAATCACTGCCAGCGTATCTGCCAAACCACTGGCTTTTAATATGCCGTTAAAAGCCCCACCGGCACCGATAATCAACAGGATATTAGCAATCGAGGAGAAACCATCTTCGGTTTTAGCCAGCAGCGCACTCATACCCATATTTTGACGAATGCCCAGCATGTAGTAGGCCACAAACGCGGCAATAAACATGGCGGTAATGGGGTTACCGATAAACGATAATACTGAATATAACGGAGTGCCTTTTTCCATATTCAGTTCTGCGGCGGTTTTCGCCAACATCAGAATAATGGGCAGTAACACGGTAAATAGAGTTGCCCCCAAAGAGGGCAATTCATCTTCATTGCGCACTTTAATTTCAGAGAACGCTTGCGGTACTGCTTTAAAAGGCAGTCGATTACCCACTAACCGTAAGAATAACGGCCCACCAATTAATGATGCTGACAGCCCAACCACCAGCCCGTAGACAATCACAGTGCCAATGTCAGCCCCTAAAGCATTGGTGACATACATGGCTGCCGGATGCGGTGGCACCACACAGTGAACGGCCATTAGCGCCGTACACAACGGGATTGCCAGTTTTAATAGCGAGGTATTGGTCTTTCTTGCGATGGAAAAAGCCAGTGGAATCAATAACACCACACCCACTTCAACAAATAGCGTAATGCCACAGATCAACCCAACTAACACCATCGTGACATCAGGTGATAGCCAGCGGCAACGTTGTAAGGTGATACCGATGCGCTCTGCCGCACCCGATACCTCCATCATTTTGCCTAAAATGGTGCCCAGCCCGATCACTGCGGCTAAAAAGCCCAGCGTCCCGCCAATCCCACTTTCAATGGAATTAACCATCTCAATGGGATTCATGCCCATTAATAGCCCGACATAAAAACTGGCTAATAATAGCGCCAGAAAAGGATGTATTTTCAGTTTTACAATGGTGAAAATGATAATAATGATACTTGATAATAACGTACCCACTACCCATATTTGTGAGTCCATAGCCAACCTCATCTAATAATAAGTTCTATCACTATTGAATAAGAATTAGCCGGGTCTGACAAATGATGAAAATCCAGCTTCAGATGAGCTAGATTGGCCCAAATAGGTAATATCGGTCAAAGTTTTATGATTTATTCAGGTTTGCATCACATTAGATAACCCTAAACATCTGCTCCAGCAATAAATACGGTATGCTATTGGGTCAAAAATGATTGTCTGAGCCGCCGCCATGTACCCGGAAAAAAGCTATATCACCCGTAATAAGCTGCTTAATGGTTATCAACTATCCAAACTCTATACCTTTGAAATTGCCGCGCGGCACAGCTCATTTGCACTGGCGGCTGATGAGTTATCCATCAGTCCCAGTGCCGTTAGCCACCGGATCAATAGCTTGGAAGAGGAGTTGGGGTTCAAACTGTTCCAGCGTTTTCATCGTAAAGTGGAACTCACCAGCGAGGGGGAACGCGTCTTTTGGGTACTCAAATCGTCGCTGGAGTACCTGAATCAGGAAATTTTGGAGATAAAAAATCAGGAGTTGTCCGGTACATTAACCGTCTATTCTCGGCCATCCATCGCCCAATGTTGGCTGGTACCAAAATTGGCGGACTTTGCCCATCGCTATCCGGCCATTAGCCTGAATATTCTGACCGGCAATGAGAATGTTAACTTTCAGGGCGGCGGTATTGATTTAGCGATTTATTTCGATGATAAAACGCCGGAGAAACTGTCATATCAACACTTGATGGATGAATCGATGGTCCCCGTATGCAGCCCGGAATATGCGGAAAAACATCAGTTACACGGTAATCTGATCAATCTGCGGCAGTGCACCTTGCTGCACGATCGGCAAGCCTGGAGCTATGACTCCGATCGCAGTGAGTGGAATAGTTGGAGTCAGCAAATCGGTTTTGATCTTGATCCCACCCAGCGCAGCATGGGGTTTGATCGCTCCGATTTGGCGATTATCGCAGCCATAAATCATGTTGGGGTGGCGATGGGCCGTAAAAAGCTGGTCAACAAACGGTTGGAAAACCAAGAGTTGATTATGCCGTTTCCCGACATGGAAGTCAGATGTGAACAACGCTATTACATTTCAACATTATCCGATCGGCAATGGCCGAAGATTAACGCGTTTATTCAGTGGCTTAAGAAGATGGCTGATGAGTCCTGAGGTGCAGGCGCTCCCTCGCAGAAGCGCCTGACGCGATTACGACATCTCGGCAGCTTTTTGCGCCAAATCACGGCTATAGTGGCGGCTGGCATCTACCAGCATATGGGTATAAGCGGTTTTTTCGCAATCAGTGGTCAAATCCTCAGTGTTCAGTGTTTCCAGAATCCGGCCATGTTGCATCACCGCAACCCGATGACAAAGGTGAGCAATAACCCCCAGATCATGAGTCACCATCAGATAGGTTAGCTTCTCCCGCTGTTGCAACTCAGCCAGCAGATTGAGGATCTCAGCCTGCACTGACACATCGAGAGCAGAGGTTGGTTCATCCAGCAGCAATACGCGCGGCTCAAGAATCAACGCCCGCGCAATGGCGACGCGCTGGCGCTGCCCACCCGATAGCTGGTGGGGATAGCGCTGGCGAAACTGCCGGTTGAGGCCCACTTTATCCAAAATAGTGTCGATCCGTTGGTCGCGATCACCAATGCCATGGATAATCAGTGGCTCAGACAAAATATACTCGATGGTATGGCGCGGATGCAGCGAGCCATAGGGATCTTGAAACACCATCTGAACATGGCGGCAGCGATCACGCTCAATGCGGTGTGCCAAAGGGATCTGATTCAAGGTTAGCTGACCGCTCCAATGGTTAAACAGCCCCGCCAGGCATTTCAGCACTGTGGTTTTACCCGAACCGGACTCCCCAACCAAGCCAAAAATCTCACCATTATTCACCGTCAAATTAACATCAAACAGCACCTGATTCTGCTGGCTGCCTTCACCAAAAATAAGGTTAAGGTTATTGATTTCAATCATCGCATTTGCAGACATAACAGGCTCCTTAACCATTCATCCAGGCCGGATCACGCACCATAACCGGCAAGCGATCACGGCGGTTACCAATATCTGGTAATGCATTTAGCAAACCACGGGTATAGGGATGTTGCGCCTGATCAAGATCACAGGCCGCGATCGACTCCACGACCCGCCCGGCATACATCACCAGCACCCGATCGCAGAAACTGCGCACCAGATTGATATCATGACTAATAAAGATCAGCCCCAAGCCACGCTCTTGCACCAAATCATCCAGCATCGCCAATACCTGCAAGCGCACCGAGACATCCAGTGCCGACGTTGGCTCATCAGCAATCACCATTTCCGGCCCGGTTATCAGCATCATCGCTATCATGATGCGCTGCCCCTGCCCGCCGGATACCTCGTGTGGATAAAGGTGATACACCCTTTGTGGCTGTCGGATACGCACCACATCAAACATCGCCAATACGCGCTCGCGCGCTTCCTGCCGCGAGACTTTATGGTGCGCCAGATAGGCCTCTGCCACCTGATCACCCACGCACACCACCGGATTGAGCGAGTATTTTGGATCCTGCATAATCATCGACATACGCTTACCGCGCACTTCACGCATATGGGCTTCACTGGCCTTCAGCAAATCCACTTCGGCAAAGCGCAACCTATTGGCGTGGATCTGTGCACTGGCCGGATGCAGCTTGAGCAGCGCCCGCCCAACCGTAGATTTACCCGAGCCGGACTCACCGACAATCGCCAGTTTCTCCTTACCAAGGGAAAACGAAACACCACGCACCGCGTCGGTCACCTGTTTGCCATTGACGAAGCTAACCCGCAGGTCATCCACTTCCAGCAAAGGCACTGATTTATTCTGTTCTGGGGTCAAGAATGTCACGTAGGCCATCTCCTAGGAAGTTAAATGCCAGGCTGTTCAGCAGAATCGCCAAACCAGGAATTGTCACCAGCCACCAGCACTCCATCATGTAACGGCGGCCACTGGAGATCATCGCCCCCCACTCAGGGTCCGGTGGCTGAGCGCCCAAGCCGAGAAAGCCCAGACCAGCGGCAGTCAGAATGATACCGGCCATATTCATGGTGATACGGATGATTACCGACGGCAAGCACAGCGGCACAATGTGACGCAGCAAGATCCGCAGCGGTGATGCGCCCTGTAATTTCACCGCAGAAACAAAGTCTGCATTGCGCAAAGAGAGGGTTTCCGCCCTTGCCAGACGGGCAATCGGCGGCCATGCCGTCAGGGTAATAGCAATAACCACATGCTCCAAACCGGGGCCTAATGCAGCGACAAAAGCCAGCGCCAGCACCAGGCTCGGGAATGAGATGAAAATATCGGTAATACGCATCAGGATACTGTCGACTTTACCGCCGAAGTAACCCGCTACCACCCCCAGTAACAGGCCGATTGGCCCAACAGTCACTGACACTAGCGCCACGATATACAGCGTGGTACGGGCACCATAAATCAACCGGCTATACTGATCACGGCCAAACTCATCGGTGCCAAACCAGTGTTGGCTACCGGGTGCCTGTAGTGAGTTATTGAGATCTTGCGCCAATGGATCATGGGTCGCCAGCCACGGAGCCAAGAATGCCACCACTAACAGCAAACCGATGATAGCGACACCAATAGCCGTCAGCGGGTTACCCATTAACAAACGGAAGAAATTAACTACCCGCCGTAGCCCGCGCTTCCATCCCTGAGGTTTCATCTCAGGGCGCGCTACGACATTATCGGGTTCAGAGGAAAGCATCATTGATTCGTCCTCGGGTCGAAGATCTGATACAGCATGTCAGACAGTAAATTCAGTGAAACAAAGATCAAGCCCACCAGTAATACACAGCCCATCACCGCATTCATGTCACCCAATAACAGACTGCCCGTCAGATAAGAGCCAAAACCGGGCCATGAAAAGACGGTTTCGATTAAGACTGCACCTTCCAGTAATGAGCCGTAGGCCAGTGCCACCACGGTCAGCAATTGCACCAGAATATTGCGGAATGCATGGCCCCACAGCACCTGAAACTCCGACAATCCTTTCACTTTGGCGGTAATAATGTATTCCTGTGACAACTGCGCCAGCATAAAACTGCGGGTCATACGGCTGATATAGGCCAGCGAGTGGAAACCGAGAATAGTGGCGGGCAGCACCAGATGGTTTACCGCGCTGCGAAACACCTCCCACTCCCCCGCCAGCGCCGAATCAATCAACAATAAGCCGGTGCGGCGATCAACTAAACCGTCGTAGGCCATATCTACCCGACCCGCGCCACCCACCCAGTTTAGCCAGGCGTAGAACACCAACAGGCCCATCATGCCCACCCAGAAAATCGGAGTTGAGTAGCCCGCCAGACTGATAAACCGCACCACATAGTCGGCAAACTTGCCGCGACGTGCTGCCGCCATAACCCCCAACGGGATACCGAGACCAGCCCCGACCAGAATCGCCATGGTTGCCAGCTCAATGGTGGCTGGGAAGACTCGGATAATGTCATCTACTACCGGGCGACCAGTGAGTAAGGCATTGCCCAAATCACCGTGGATCAGTGAGTTAAAATAGATAAAGAACTGTGACCATAGCGGTTTATCCAGCCCCAATTGCAGGTAGACCTGCTGATAGGTACTTTGATCCGCATCCTGACCCACAATCGCCAGTACCGGATCAATCGGCATCACTCGACCAATAATAAAAGTAAGAATCAATAAACCGAATAAGGTCACGGCCACTTGCAAAAAGCGCTTCGATAAACGCCGCACGATCCCGTGCGGAGCTATCCAATCTGAAACATTCATGCTATCTCCCCCAACATACAGCGGCTTAACGCTGCTTATACACCTGTAACAGGCGGGTTGTGGTCGACGGATGTGGCACATAATCCATCACGTCTTTACGCACGACGACCGAATCAACCATTTGGGAAATTGGCAAAATGGCTGGGAACAGCGCGTCATAACGCTGCTGAACTTCAATGTACATCTGCTTCTGTTTAGCCGGATCTTTTTCGATTAACGCGTTGTCGATCAGCGAGTTGAGTTGTTGATCATAGAATGAAGTGCGCCAGCCCTGGAAGTTGGTCAGTTTGGCGGCATCGCTGTTATCGGGGTTATAAGCAATGGAACGCAGGCTGGAATGCGGATGCGGATCAACACCGCCACCACCACGGCCCACCAGCATATCGAACTGACGATCACGCATTGCGCCATATACTTGATTACCGGTGCCCGTCAGAATTTTGGCCTGAATCCCTGCCTGTGCCAGTGTCGATTGAACCGAAGTAGCAACATTAATAAACGGCGGATCAGACAATACCCGCAGGGTGGTGGTGAAACCGTCTGGGTAGCCAGCTTCCGCTAACAATGCTTTAGCTTTCGCCACATCCAACTTGTAGCCGGGATCCGGTAGCGTGACATCCATACCCTTCTGGATTGGCCGCTGATGGAAGATGCCATACCCCGGCATAATAGTTTTATTAATACCATCATAATCAACCAGGTAGCGCACCGCTTCCCGTACTTTTGGGTTGGCGAAGTGCGGCTCTTTCAGGCTCATCGCGACATAATAAATAGTACCGCGCTGGACTTCATCGACCTGGATTTGCGGATTACTTTTCAGCGCATTGATATCCGGTACCGACATCCCGCTGGCGATATCGATATCGCCCTTTTCAATCATTAAGCGCAGCGCCTGTGACTCAGTCATGTGGCGGAATATCACCCGCTTCATTTTGGCGTCACCTTGCCAGTAATTATCTACCCGGCTGATACGTAACACATCTTTTGCCTGCCAAACATCCAGTTTGAATGGGCCAGAACCCGCTTCATTGGTGGTCAGCCAACCATTACCCCAGTCACCGTTTTTCTCATGCTGCATGACGGTGGCGCGATCAAGGATCGACCCACTGCCTAAAGTACCCAATGAATAGATCACCAGCTTGGGATCGGTGGGTTTCGGTAACTCAACTTCGACCGTCAGTGGATCTTTGGCGCGGATCAGTTGCTCCACGTTATCGGCGGTAAAACCGTAGGATTTCCAGGTGGTGGCCTGTGCCAAATTCAGATGCATCAAGCGGTTCATCGACCAGGCAAAATCTGCCGCCGTCACGGGATTGCCGGAGTGAAACTTCATACCATCACGCAACGTAAAGGTGATCAACTTACCGTCATCACTGATTTTCCACTCGGTGGCAGCACCGGGCAGCACCTTACTGGGAGTGTGTGGATCCAGTTCCACCAAAGAGTCGTACAGGTTAACAATGATAGCGACAGCATCATTGCCGGTCATGGCTGCCGGATCGAGCGACAGCAGGTTATTCATATTCATACCAACAATCAGTTGGTCATCGGGGGTTTTAGCGACACTGACGCCGGTCGACGTCAGGGTGATCAGTAGGGTAAGGAGGAGTGTTCTTACTATTATTATCGCGTTCATGGACCATCTCCGGTAAGAAAAGGCTAGATCTGAAGGCTTGTTTTTATAGGTCGAGACAACATTTATTGAGATAACGGCTTATAGCGATAATGACGCGGTTAAGCATCATTCAGCGCTCAAAGTGTTAGCTGCGATATAGTCAAAATTGATATCCTCTCCCAAACCGGAGCGGGTCGGCAGAGAGACATAGCCATCACTGTCCATCGGGTCAATGATGCTATTGAGATACGCAGCAGGCTCGTCATAATCCAGGAATGGATGCAGCAACCCACGTTCATACCAGCGACAGTTACGGATTGCACCCACGACCGCCAGATTCGGCGCGCCATTACCGTGGATTTCACAATCCATGCCGAACGATTCCGCCAGATGAGCCACTTTCAGGCAAGGCGTAATACCGCCCACGCCTTGGACACCAGCGCGTAAAATATCGCAGGCACCGGCCTTCACCCAATCAGCACGGCTAAAGTATTTACCGGCCAGGCTTTCAGGTCCGATAATGTCAATTTGCAGGTTTTCCCGCAGCCAGCAGTAAGAGGCCATGCTCTGCTCTTCCATCGGCTCTTCAAACCAACTGAAATTAAGTTTTTGCAGTTCGCGACCAATATAGAGGGCGTCGCTGCGGCTGTACCAATGGTAGCCATCCAACATCAGAGCAATATCCGGGCCGACGGCTTCACGTACCGCCGCACAAGCACGAACATCCATCTGCGGACTTGGCGCAAAAGAGACTGGCGGCATCCAGGTATGCAGCTTAATACCCTTATAGCCACGGGCGACCAGTTGCTCGGCAAAGCGCGCATACTCATCCGGGGTCGACAATCCACCCGCTAACTCATCACCACACATGGTGCTACCGTAAGCCAATACTTTGTCGCGATATCCGCCCAGCAGTTTATAGACCGGCTGACCCAATTTGCGCCCCAACAAATCCCAAATGGCCTGCTCGGCAATAGCCAGCGCCCGGTCGGTTAACTGATTGGCACTGCCGCGCTGCCAATGCACCAAATCATTCCATAACCGTTCGCGGTCAAACGGGTTTTGCCCAATCAGAACTTTTTTAAAGAAGCTATTGATGATGTGCGGGCGAATCACTTCCGGTGGTGCAAATGCATAACCGCAATCACCTTCGTCAGTGGTCAGCGTCAGCATCGCCATTTTGGCTAAGGACTCTGCGCCTGGATGCGAGTGCCCTGCGGTATCAGAAACACGCCGGGTCGGATAAGAAAAAACGGTTACATCTACTGATATTATTTTCACCTGATTACCTGCCTTTAGAATTCATTGAGTTTCTGGTCTGTTAACGCAGTAAACCCATATTTTTTATAATGATTTAACTCACCTTAAATAGTAAAACATCAGATCTATTTAAATGGAATGTCATTTCACCTTACCAGTATTGAAGATAAGCCTTCATTAGTCATTAGGAGATTGGCTGCAAAATTGGCAATAAAGGCGTGTTTTTTTAGGCAACTGCACAAATTATTGTGAGCAGCATCACGGTGACAGGAGGAAAAGGCCGGTGGGGGGATATATTCCGCGTCAATGACGAGGATGACTCCCCGCAATACCGGTTATTATTTGATGTCCTCGCTATAAATAGCCAAGCAGTAAAGGGAGGGGGGGTCTCCTCCCTGATTATTCGATAAACACGTTGATAACAAAGCCAAGAAAAGCGGGGTGTTGCCCGCCATCCCTGCGTAATTCAGGATGGCTAAGGCCAAGTGCATTTGAGCAGGCTATCTGAATTAGGCCGTCAATCCGCCGTCCAATACCAGTGTTTGCCCAGTCATATAGCGGCTGTCATTGCCTATCATAAAAGCACTAACACGGGCGACTTCTTGCGCATCACCTAAGCGCCGTAGTGGTATCTGTTTACGCAAGCCTTTTAAGGCATCGGCAGGCATCGCACGCGTCATATCGCTGTCGATTATCCCCGGCAGCAGGCAATTAACCCGAATACCAAAGCGCCCCATCTCCAGTGCCAATGAGCGACCAAGGCCAATCATTGCGGCTTTACTGGCACCGTATGCACTCTGCCCAACATTGCCTTTAATAGCGGTTACCGACGACATTAGCAACACTGCGCCCTCGCCCTGCATGATCATCGGTGGCAATAGGTGCTTATTCCAGTAGAAAATGGCGTTCAAATTGGTGTTCATCACATTGCGCCAGTTATCACCATTTTGCTGAATATGCAGACCATCACCGGTCATACCTGCATTATGGATTACCGCGCCGGGCGCACCATACTTCGCCAGCAGTTGTGGCGCGAGGTGGTCAACATCCGCTTCGTCGCTACCATCACAACGATAGTGAGTTACCCAGCCGGGCAACCCCGCACAGCTTTCTATCACATCGTGACTCTGTTGCTCACCACTGCGCCAGGTAAAGACCACATTCCACTCTTTGGCCAGTTCTTCAACCAAAGCACGGCCAATACCACGGCTGCCGCCGGTAATTAATACCCATTGCCTACTCATAATATTATTTCTTCTGTTCTGCTAACTTTTGGCAAAGCTCGCCTAAAGTCATATCTGGATTTTCCATAAACATTTCCGCGTTCAGCGTCGCCCCGAATTCGCGCTTTGCCAGCACCATCAGTTCGACATAATCGAGGCTGTCGAGTTTTAGCTGATGCAGCGGCATATCCGGTGACAACGCTGACATGTCCAGATCTTTGGCGTCAGACAACATTTCACAAACGGTGTCATAGACGTGTTGATACTTTTCCATGGTTTTATCCTTATTTAGTGCGCGGTTAATGACCGCGTTTTTAATGTTACAGCGGTGGTAATTAATGCCCCGGCATCTAAGCGAGCCTGAATAGCGGCGCGCAATACCCAACCCTCATCGGCATTACCGACGATAAGTGTTGGCTCGATGCTGTAGCGCAATGCGCCACGGACAAATAAATTCGGGTTATTGATGCCCATAAACTCAGTACTGAAATGCACATCATGGTGAGTCTGGATGACAGGCACATGCTTAAAGACATCAATCAAGGTACTCGCCTGAATGCCCGGTAACACCTGCCTGGCGGTGGCCAGTGTTTGTGGGGCGGCGACCAATAATTTAAATAGCAATGCATCGAAAAACCCCCAGCATTCAGCAGGTTGCGTGGCGTCCCCTGGATACTGTTGGCTTAACTGATAAAGGTTATCCGCCGAGAGGACCGACCAATGCTCGCTTTCTGCCCATACCAACGCCGGTGCGCTGCGCAATTTGCTGTTAAAACAGTTTTCTCCAGTGGCAATATCCACCAGATTGCCACTGGCTTGCCCTGCCCCTTGCTCAAGTTGCAGGGCGTAGGGGGTATTGCACAGAACCGGCTGACGTAAACGGGTGTTAAAACGCAGAAAATCCGTTGCAGGCAAGCAGGGTAATAACCCAGCACTGAGCTGATATTTGATATCTAACATCGCACGCATCCCGTGGACGGTAAGTGCCTGTTGGCCGAACCGTTGTGCATGTTGCAGATCAAAATGGATCGGGTTGTAATCACCGGAAAACGCAGCCCAACGCTGCGCATCACTGAGGGTGTAGTTGAATATCATGCTTAATCCAGCCCAATAACCAAGGCAGCATTGGCACCACCAAAACCGAAACTCAAGTTTAGGGTATTGCGCAATGCTTTAGGCCGATGCCCCTCGCTGATGTAATCAAGGTCGCACTGCGGATCAGCATTTTTCAAATTACAGGTTGCGGGCATTATCTGGTGTTGAAGCGCTTGCAGGCAGATTATCGATTCAAAGCTACCCGCCGCGGCAATCAGGTGGCCGGAATAAGATTTGGTACTGGACAATGGCGTAGTATAGGCCGCCTCACCAAAGGCTTGCTTAATGGCTTGGGTCTCATTGAGATCGTTAAGCTGGGTCGAGGTACCGTGCAAGTTCACGTAGTCAATTTCATCAGCACTCAAACCGGCCTGTTGCAAGGCGTGACGGATAGTCTTCACCCGCGCCACCCGATCTTCCGCCGGTGCGGTGAAATCAAATGCATCAGAGTAGTTACCGTAACCTTTGATCTCACCGAGGATGGTGGCACCGCGTGCAATTGCGCCGTCTCGTTCTTCCAGACACAGTACCGCCGCACCTTCAGACAGCACAAAGCCGTTGCGATCCAAACTAAACGGGCAACTGGCTTTGGTGATATCGTCTTGCTCGCGCGCCAGTGCACCCAGAATATCGATATTCCATACTGCGGCATCGCTGCGCAATGATTCACCCGCCCCTGCCAGCATCATCGATGCCCGACCGCTACGGATAATTTCAAATGCATCACCGATGGCAATGGTACCGGTAGCGCAGGCGGCTATCGGTGAGTTTTGGTAGCCGCGTAACCCCCAATACAGGCTGCACGCCGCAGTGCCCGCATTGGGCATTGAGAGGAAGCAGCCAAAAGGCGTACCCAGCCCGGTTGCCAGGTAGCCTTCATAGTTGTCATGTGTCTCATCCTGCCCCGCCCAACCGCTGCCAATGATGGTTCCGCAGTCTAGCAAGTCATAATAAGCCTCAGGTGATTGCTCGGCGAAGGCCATCCCCATCGCCTCTTTCGCTGCCGCCAGTACCAGGCGAGCATAACGCGGTAGGCGGCGGCGAATAGCCGCAGGCACTGATTTCAGATTCGGCTCAGCATCAAGCAAACCAAAAAAGCGCGACTTGATACCCTGCTCAGATTTATCGTAATAACGATAACCCAATTGATAGTCCATAATCGCCGCCCAGCTCTGCTGTGCCGTCATCCCCATGGGAGTCACGCTGCCATAGCCGGTTACCACCACGCGGCGCTGTTTATTGGTATTTGTCATGATTTAATTCCTTTACTTTCCCTGCTGTTATCAACACCGCCCCCTAGCGCTAACCACAGTTTCATGGTGGCATTCAGGTAGTTATATTGAAGTTCGAGCAAACTGGTTTCACTGGTCAGCAGAGCATCCTGCGCATCCAGTAAGGTCTGAAATGAAACGGCACCTGCTTGATATTGGCTGTTGGTCAGAATTAGCCGACGTTGGCTGAGTTGCAGGTTTTGCCACTGATTCTGTTTTTGTTGCTGATAGCTCAGCCGTGCTGTCATCGCGTCATCGACATCTTTCAAGGCGCTATATACCTTGCTGCGAAACTCGACGGCCGCCAATTTCACTTCCAGCTTTGACTGGTCGATGGTGAGCTGCACAGTGTTCCATTGGAGGAAAGGCAGTGCGCTGTTGACACTGAGTGTCCGGCTCGGGTTGCTAAACCATTGTGAAAACACCGCACTACCGGCATCTAAACTGGCTCCTAGCGAAAGGGTCGGGTAGAAATTCAGCTTGGCAACATCAGATCCGGCTAAGGCTGCACGCAAGCGCCACTCCGCCGCCTGCACATCAGGCCGTTGAGCAATCACCTGTAACGGTAAACTTTCCGCTATTGCAACTTGCTGCTGTAAATCCAATGACTTGCGTTCAGCATGACGATAATCAGGTGCGCGGTTAAACAGCAGTGCCATGGCATTACGTGCGGCTTCCCGTAGTTGTTCGAGATTTTGATACTGATTTTGTCTATCCAACAGGGCTTGTTGCGCCTGTAACAGTTCAATTTCACTGGCATCCCCCGCCGCCAGACGCGAGCGCACTATGTTGAGCGTATCTTGCGCAATAGCCAACGCCGCCTGTTGATAGCCCAACTGCTGGTTAAATTTAGCAATCTGCCAATAGAGATCCGCAGTGGTCCCAATCAGTGACAGTGCAGTTTCCTGCCGGTCCTGTTCGGTCGCATTGACCAGCCAGGCGGACTGCTCACGGGCGCGGGCCAGTTTGCCCCACAAATCCAGCTCATAGCTCAGACCAAGCGAGGTACTATAACTCTCTCGCGGCTGGGTATTTTCATTCAGCGAACGGGTATTACTGCCCGCACCGGTCAAGGTGATATCTGGCGTCAAATTGGTATTAGTCAGCCCTGCCGTCAGCCGCGCTTGTTGTAATTTCAAACCTGCGGCGGCCAGATCGTTGTTGCTGACCAACATGCGGCTGATGCTGTTAGACAGTTGTGGATCGTCGAAATTTTCCCACCAATGCACACTGTGATGCAGGTAACCCCCGCCAGTATCTTTAACCCGCCACTCCTCAGGAACCGACAGCATGGGGCGCTGATAATCGCTTTTCAGTAATGAACCGCAGCCGGTTAACAGCAGCATGATAAGTCCTACATTAATCAGTCTGCTCATTCTCGTGCCAGTGCCTCGGTCGGGTGCAAACGGGCGGCATTACGCGCCGGGAAAAAGCCAAATCCTAGCCCGATAAGCGCAGAGAAACTGCACGCCAGCACTAACGGCGGCCAGGTAAAAATCATAGTGAATTCTTGGGTAACCCACGAGAAAATCACCCCCGCCAGCCCTGAACCAATAATCCCAATCAGGCCACCGAGAGTACAGATAACCACCGCTTCAATCAGAAACTGGATCATGATGTCGCTGGGGCGAGCGCCAACTGATAAGCGAATACCAATTTCATGGGTCCGCTCAGTCACCGACACCAGCATGATATTCATTACCCCCACCCCACCCACCAACAGTGAAATAGCGGCAATGGAGGTGATCAGCAATGTCATCGAATCAGAGGTTTTCTGAATCGCTTTGCTCATCTGGTCATTGCTCAGAATGAAAAAGTCCCGCTGGCCGTGGGCCATCTCCAGCACCGTCTCGACCTCGCGCTGCACCTCATTCAGGTTGTAACCCTCACGTACCCGCACGGTGATTGATTCCAGTGGAATATCACCTGAAATACGCTCGGTAAGTGAGGTATAAGGCATCCAGGCGGCCAATAATCCGCCAAATGACGAACCATTACGCTTGGCGACCCCGATCACCCGCAGAGGAATACCATCGAGTTGAACAATTTCGCCAATTGGATTTTCCCCGACAGCAAATAGGGTGTCGCTGAGTTCAGGTTGCAAGATAACCACCGGCTCACGCGCATTGACGTGGCGCTGGGTAAAACCATCGCCCACAGTAAAACTCAGCCCTTTTACTTGAAAGAAACCGTTACTGACCCCAGAGAGCGAAACCATCACTTGTTTGTCGCCACGCACTGCGGCAACCATCTTGCTCACCACCGGTGACAAGCTATCGACATAGGGTTGCTGGCTAAGTAATGCCACATCTGCCTGCGTGAGTGCGCGCTCAAAATCAGGGCGCGGTTTATCCCAGCCCAATCCGGGGCGAATATCCAGATTACTGGTACCCAGTTGACTGATTTCACTTAGAATTTCCTGACGTGCACCTTCACCCACCGCCATGGAAGAGACCACCGACGAGATGCCAATAATAATGCCCAACATCGATAAGAAAGCACGGATGCGATGCCCAAGCAGTGAGCGCCAGGCCATTTTGATAGCTTCCCTGACACTCAACCACCAGTGTGGCCGGCCCGTTGCCAGCGTGGCGGGCAACGCGGCGTGAACAGCCTGCGTCTCAGACGCCTCATTATGGCGATCAGCAATGATTTCACCGTCGCTTATCTCGATAATGCGCTGAGCCTGATTAGCGATATTACGATCATGGGTCACGATAATAATGGTGTGGCCGGACTGATGCAGACCATGCAATATTCCCATCAACTCTTGCCCACTGGCTCTGTCGAGCGCACCGGTCGGCTCATCGGCCAAAATAATACCGGCACCATTCATCAGGGCGCGGGCAATACTGACACGTTGCTGTTGCCCGCCCGAGAGCTGTGCTGGTTTGTGTAACAGGTGCTGACCAAGACCTAAGCGGCGCAATAAGTAGGTCGCACGAGCCTGACGCTCAGTAGACGGCATCGCGGTGTAAAGTGCCGGAATGACCACATTCTCCGTTGCCGTTAAATACGGCATCAGGTGGTAGCGCTGAAAAATAAAACCGATGTACTGGCTTCTTAATTGCGCCAATTGCTCACTGCTGGCCTGCCGGGTAGCGATGTTATGAATCGACATCTCCCCCTGCGTTGGCTTATCAAGACAACCAATGATATTCATCAGCGTCGACTTACCCGACCCGGAAGCGCCGATGATCGCCACCATTTCGCCGCGACCAATCGATAGCGAGATATCTTTAAGCACCGCGACCGATTGGCTACCCGACGCAAAATGGCGATAAATGCCATTAAGCTCGATCAACGGACGCCGGGAATCAACGGTATTAGCGCGCATTGATGACTCCTGAAGGTGCACCCATTAGCACCACCTGATCACCCTGCTGCAATCCTTCTTTTACTTCGGCATATTGATCATTACGCAGACCGAGCAATACCTCACGAACCACCGTTTGTTTGCCTTGGATGACTTGAACCCGATAGCGCTTATCTGACTGTTGACTCCCCAGCGCGGACAACGGTACTCGCAACACATTTTTCGCCTGCGCGGTGATAATGAATACCTGCGCCGTCATTGATGTGCGCAATAGTCGCTCACGGTTGGCAATGCTGAATATGCCATTGTAATAAACGGCAGAAGGTTGCTGACTGTTAGATGCGCCGGCACTCTCTTCGCGCAAGCTTTCTGCCGACGCTTCCTGAATAGCATCCATCCGGCTCTCATAGCGGCGCTCAGGGTCAGCAACCACATAGAACCATAGCGGTTGCCCAACGTTGACTTTGAGAATATCGGTTTCTGAGATACGGGTGTGAACCGTCATGGTATCGACATTCGCCAGAACCAAAATTGTCGGCACGGTTTGTGAGGAAACAATGGTTTGCCCCTCTTTAGTGACAATCCCCAGTACTTCGCCGTCAATTGGTGCCATGATGCGGGTAAAACCCAGATTGGCTTTGGCGGTTTCCAGTGACATTTGGCTTTGCACAATTTGCGCTTCGTTAACGTGCAATTGTGCTAACTGGCTGTCGTATTGCGCCTGCGCTTTTTCGAGCGCACTTTTCACACCAGAACCTTCTGTTGCCAGGGTCTGTTGACGACGGAATTCAAGCAGATATTGGCGTAACAATGCCTGGCTCGCCTGCTTCTGTGCCTGCGCGCTCTGTAATTCAGCTTCCGATTTACGTAACTCGTTTTGCTGTAAGGTTGGGTCTATTTCAGCTAACAATTGGCCACGAGTGACGCGATCGCCCTGTTTAACATAGAGTTTGGTTAGCTGCCCGTTGACCTGCGCGCCGACATTCACCTGCAATGAGGGTTTTAAGCTGCCGGTTGCCATGACGTTTCGTTCGATATCACCGCGACCAATAGTTTCGGTTAATTGCGTTACATCCGGCTCGCTATTAGCTAACCACAGCACTCCCCCACCGCCGATAACTAACAGCAGGGTAATAAGCAGGATCAGGAGTAAGCGTGGTTTGTTGTTCGCTATGTTTATACGCATGATTAACCCGCAACCGGTGTCAGGTGGCTTAACGCCGCAGATTGCGCAAAACGCGCCAACTGGCCGTCATTCAAGCGGAATACACGGTCAAACATGGGTAAGACACGTTCACTGTGTGTCACAGTGATCAGTGTTTTCTGATATTCCCGGCAATGTGCTAATAAGGTCTGCATCACCTGATGGGCGGTGTTTTCATCCAGATTGGCAGTAGGTTCATCTAGCACCAATACCGGGCAATCACTGTACATCGCTCTGGCTAGCAATAGCCGCTGGCGCTGGCCTAAAGAGAGCGCGGCATGGCTTTCACGTACCAAGGCGCTAAGGCCACCGGGCAACTTATCGATAACCGAGGTGAGTTGCAGCCCTTGGAGTGAACGCTCAATACGTTGGCGCTTTTCAGCATCGACATGCCCATCAAACAAAGTGATGTTTTGTAATACCGAGGCATTAAACAGGATATCTTCCTGGCTTTGCAGGAAGAACAAGGCGTGGGCCTGCTGAAAATCTACCGGTTCCCCATCCACCAATACCTGCCCTTCCTGTGGTGGCATCAAGCCCGCCATCACTTTCAACAAGGTACTTTTGCCCGCACCGGATTCCCCGATGATCGCCACACTTTGCCCGCGAGTCAGTGACAGCGACAAATTGCGCAATACCGGCTGACTGGCGTCATAGGCAAAACGGATATTCTGATAGACCAATTGGCGGGTAAATGCCGGGATCGCCGGTGGGATCGGTGAATCGCTGCTTGAGGGTGTTGCCTGCCCGGCAGGGAACAGATCACGGGCACGGATATCAATGACATGCAGTTGGTTTTTCTGCAAAATGGCATAGAAGATCTTGGTGATATACGAGGTAAAGATCTCACGGACAAAGCTATAGGCAAAGAATTCCCCCAAACTCAGCGTCCCCTGCTTCAACAATGGCAGCGCCAGCAGCATAAAGAACACCATTTCCAAGCTGCCGATCAGTTGATACAGACTATTTTTGACCTGATCGTAAATTTTCTTTTTCTGTAATGCACTGAATAATGAAAGCGCCAGACTGGCAAACACCCCTTGGCGTTGACTGGACAAACCGGCTGATTTAATAGTGGAAAAGCCCTGAAT
Organism: Yersinia sp. FDAARGOS_228; assembly: GCF_002073315.2. Lineage (NCBI taxonomy): Bacteria > Pseudomonadati > Pseudomonadota > Gammaproteobacteria > Enterobacterales > Yersiniaceae > Yersinia > Yersinia sp. FDAARGOS_228. Next base: position 1,745,018 of record NZ_CP020409.2, on the reverse strand, counting down.
GGTTTCCAGAATAAAATCACTTTGCTCAGCACCTTTTACTTGTAACTGTTGGGTATAGTAACGGTCACGGTAGATGGCCCAAATACTGATAAGCCCCATCAGCATCACGCCGACGGCGGAAACCATCGCCAGCACCGGGCTCATATAGCACATCACTGCCAGCGCAATAGCACCGATTATCCAATCGGTACGCAGGCCGTTATCCAGTTCGATTTTTTGCGTAGCCGCCATTTGCCAATTGGAGAAGCGGCTGAAAATGTCACCCGGTGCGCGTTTATCAAAAAAGTTAAGTGAATGATTGAGCAAACGAGAGAAGCCAGCGACACTATTTAGCACCACAAAGTGTTTGATATAACGCTCGGTGATATATCGCACGCAAAAAGCGAGTGATGTCGATACCACAAAAGCCAATAGGAAATAGAAATAAGGGAAGTCTTTATCACCCGCGGAAGAAAATACGTCATTAATGGCGCTGCTGACCATGGTCGGCATGATAAATAGCGTCAGTGAGATCAAAAATGCCAGCGTCATCAGCCAATAGATGCCACGAACACTGGCGGTCTCTTTCAAGCTCATGCAGTCCAGCGCGCTCAACCGCGTACTGTGCTCAATCTTCTTCAGCGCCTCTGGGTCTGCGGGCGTTTCTGGATCCAACACCAAGGCATAACCGCTGATTTCCGCTTTCAAAGCATCCATTGGCAACAACTGCTGACCGATTGCCGGATTCATCACACAGACATAGTTACCTTTACGGTAAGCAAGTAACACGTAGTGGTTCGCGCCATAATGCAAAATGGCGGGCAGCGGTAAGGCGGACAACTCCTTATGCTCAAACACCACCGGGTAAGCAGGTATCGCCAATTCAGATAAAATAGTACAAAGCGTAGCTAATGACGTGCCGTGCGCCGAGGCAGGATAACGCTCCCGTAAGCTTTCCAACGGCGCATTGATGCCCTGCGTCTGTGCCAGCATCGCAATACAGGCTAAACCGCATTCATTGGTTTCGCTTTGAAAAACCTGGGTCGGGATTATCTTTTCCATTTTCTACTATTCTTTATGAGTGCCATTATTCATTAATAAAAAATAACGAATGTGAGTGCCATAACAGCCAATCTTGCGGATGCTGCGTCATTGATGTTTCAATCAATTCGGGTAATTTACTTTTCACTTCTCGCGCGCTAAGCGCAGGATATATATTTATTTTTATTTCTTTGTCGTAATACAAATAATAAAAAACCACCTGAGCGGAAAGCGCTCTAGCGATACGAATAATGCCACTGTGTAAATTGGCTGGGCGGTTGAATAATTGGCAGGATATTTTTGCCGTTTCAGCCATCTGGTTATTGACGGTGTAATCCGGCGTAATATCCGGGAAAATCATAATATTGCGCTTATGCTCGGCCGCTTCCATGATGGCTTCCATCAGGTTACCGGCGATTGCGCGGCTGTCAGCATGGATGGAACAATAAGAAATATTCACCCCGCCCATCTGCCGCGCCTGCTCTTCATATGCCTCGGCGCTGGCTGAAACCACCACCGTCGCCTGACCGGGATAAGCATTAGCCCCCACCATGCCAGCGAGCACATCAGAAACCATATGCAGCGGCGCTAAAATAACCGGTGAACCAGCCTCATGCAGCACACGAACCTGGCTATCTAACTGCTGAGTACATGCCGCTAACTGAGCTAAAACCCGCCGATTTTGACCATAAGTCGCCGCCAACTCCAATACCTGACGGCGCTGGGCGGTACGCATAAAACGCTGTGCTGATGGACTATTGCTGCCATTCAATAAGCACAGGCTGTTAGCCGCCGCTACGCGCGCCAGATTCTTCTGTCGCTTTGGCATCAAACCTAAAGCCCGGCGCAAAGCACCGAGCATCAGTAAGAAACGATAATCACCGTGCCGTAACAGCCAGCAAGCCAGCTTGGCCTGTGCACGGGTGAGTAACCGCCCACTCAACGCCAGCTTGTCGAACTGGTTTCTCCAGGCAAAGTAACCCCATACAGCTAACAGCCTCATTATTTCTCCAGCGCCTTGTCGTGCTCGAGTAATGACAAGAGATGATCCGAGAACGCAGGGAATTCTCTGTCCTGCAACGCTATCCATTTTTTGCCAACAATAAAGCTCGGGGTGGCGTCTATCTTGTAATGCGCGGTCACTGCCACCATATAGGCGAGCAACGCTTTCACTTCAGCGGATTGGCTGACTTGCTGATATTTGGCGACATCAATGTCATTGGCTTTTAGCCAAGTTTCGAGCTGGCTGTTATCACTCAGGTCAATGTTGTCTTCCAGTACCGCTTTGTATGCGCTTTGGCGGTGCTGCGGTTCAATACCCATGACGGATAAGGTGGCGAAAATAGGTGCGAAACGCCCCAAGCCGGTGGTTTTATCACTACTGATATGCAGGCGAATAAAACGCGTCCCTGCTGGCATGCGGTTTTCTAATTGGGTGACATTATCTTCATTGATGGCGCAGTAATGGCAGCCATAAGAGAAAATCTCAATAATGCTTTTATCGTCTTTGATTGGGCTGTTTTCAATGTCGCTGTTGCTGACAGCAAACAAGCTTTCCTGCGCATCCTGATTGAGGACGAAATAGTGGAAATAGGCGGTTGTTATCAATGAAGAAATAAGGATAACCAACAGTGTGTAGCCTATAAAGAATCCCTTACTCCTAAACATATTTTTTTCAGTAGACATAATTAGTTCTATTCACAATCAGAGTTCAGGTAAGACATAAATAGAGTCAAATGACATTTATGTCCGAGAAACAAATTTTCTAATATTTAGTTAATACGAAAATTCTTGAATTTAAGTATCGACAGTGATTTTAAAAAAATCAGGCAAGTACAGAAATCCCTCCCACACTTGCCTGGGATACGATTAAATATCGATAAAAATTAACGAATACTTAATTAACGGCAGTTAGCAATATTGCTAGGTGCAGAAGTAGTGCTTAATACTTTACCGTGTTTATCAGTACAAGTAGTCACTGCCATACAAGTTGCAGTTGTACCGCTGGTCTGCCACTGGAAAGTATCTTTACAAGTTTGACCAGTACCGCCAACGATTGTATTTGCAACTGCCATGTTCATTTTTTTCATGAGAAAACCCTTAAAAGAAAAATTTATAGCCTATTTATTTAATAGCCCATTGAAGTATGCGTTTCATTTTAGATTATAGACTAACACCTAACTAATCTAACGCAACAGCGTTATACTATATTAACGCAACATATTACAACTTAAAAATAGCATTTATTTAATCTTGGATGAGATATAAATAAATGCCATGGGATATTCCTGCCATATAAAAATAACAGTAAAACAACCCAATTTATGAATATAAAAACAGCCAAGTCAAAGCACTATTTAATATTCATAATCATCATGCACTCAGGTAATGAATGCATATAATTCTACATTTAGAAGTAAGACATAATAACGACTCCACTACCGCTAAATGTACCTGCGTCAGGCAATGCTGGCGCATGAAGTGTTGATTCTATCGGGAAAGGGGTATTACCTATAGCTGCCGTTACCGTCACGCCATTGGATAGGTCTTGCCCTGACACTTTTAAGGTTGAAGTTAGATTGCCATTTTGCCCAAGATTAATACTTTTCCCGCCGACCAGCGTTAATTTCACCGATGTTCTGGCAGTACAGTTGATAATGAGCGGTTCACTTTTTATCGCACCATCAACATTTTGCTGATTAAGTGAACCGTGATTGATATAGACATCATTGGTAACTTCGCAGGTTTCTGGCGTTGGAGGAACCGCACCACAATAAGAGCCGGGGATCTGATTACCGGTAAAGTTTAAATCACCAGTCCCTTGCCAATAGAGAATACCAAAACAGGTGTTTGATGAACTCAATACAGGAGTCGTGGTGCTCCAACTTCCAGAAGCACCATTGCGACTGACAAACGCATCTCGCATGGTCTTCGCCGTTGCTCCTTGAGAAACAATGACTCGCGTTGATGCCCCGCTCGGGTTAACACACCGTTCAGCTTCAAGAGTGGAGTAGTGACATATCGCCACAGAACAAGATGAGGAGGTACAAAGTACGTTACTCAACTCCTCAGTCGGCCAGGAGAATGTTCCAGTATATTGACCACCTGTTCGCGTTTGTGTCGAAACCCAGGCACTCGCTTGGCTATAAAGCGGAAATAAAAACAGCACGCAAGCGATTAGCCAGCAATATTGATGACTTAATCGCATATTAGGCTTTGTCATTCGTTTAAGTTCCATGGTTTCTATCAGCACTTAAGCTGTTGATAATAAATTCCAGCATCAACATATTGGTATTGAAATAAAATCGGGGAGAACTCACCACTCAATAATATTCCAGACTAAAGGTTGCTACCGCATTAAATTCGCCACGCTGAATGGTTCGTTGAGCAATAGCATCTGGTTCACCCTGAACATAAGCTTTCAAAGTGATAACATTCCCCCCAGCACTCAATAAAATCTCATCACTGCTTTGATTCAACGGCAAAGGTTTACCTGTTGGCGTTTCAAGGCCAATGGCTACGCCCATATTATTGCTACTACCGTTAACAGCTAATAACCCCGGTAAATTAACGCTATCATTGCCAGTAAACATGATTTTCGCAGTCGTACCCAGAGTAATATCGCAATCGACCAAATGTATTTGAAACTGCTTACCCAAGGTTCGTTGATTCGAATAGAGATATTTATCGACAACAGTACCAAAACCCAACGTAATAGTTTCATCTCCTGGGCGTATAGTGCATGGCTCGGCAACTAAAGCACCATGAAAACGCATATTATCGACCGCCAAAGTCGGTAGCACCCAAGTGATATTCAGAATCAGAATAGCCAGAATATATCGCCAGCGACGCATCGGCAGATTTCCATTATCCATCAGTTGATCCTATTGATAATCCACTAATAATGTAGCGGTTGCCTCAAAGGCACCTTCACTTAATGTTGCACCCGATGCTTTAACTGGTACCACCTGAAATACTGGCGGGTTGTTATTGTCATAAACAACACGAGTATTAAGTGCAAAAGGCACACCGTTTTTCAGCAGACGAATACCTAAATTAGGGATATTGGTTTGTAGCGCCGTAGCATCAAATGTGGTGACTGATGCACTGATAATCGTCAAGCCCAAATCCATGCCGGGAATTGCCGCACCACAGGTAACACTGTAAGGCACAGCCTTGGTGTAGTTGGTGCCATCAATCTTGTTCACGCCCAGATTTTCCCCAAAAGGCACATCTATCGTATTGCCCCCATTAATCACACAAGGGGCGGGGTTAATTAATGTCCCCGTGAACAACATGTCATCCGCATACGCCAGCGTGCTACTCAGTGTCAGTACTACCGCAATGGAACAACGCGATATCAGTGATCCGTTTTTCATTACTGATACTCCACAACCATGGTTGCTGTACCGTAAAAATTGCCCGCACTCAACGTTGCACCAGGTTGTTTGACCGGCACGGCCTTCAACACCGGGATAGTTGGATAGGAAAAGTTGAAAGTACTATTCAGTGACAATGCTTGATCATTACGTAGCAATTTGATCCCCAGTGCCGAATTATTCGTGCTCAAGACACTGGAATCAAAACCCGCCCCATTGCCTTTAATCGTCATTTTCAGCGCATTGGATACTGCCCCAATACAATTCAATGTATAGGTCACCGGCTTCATATACTGAACACCATCAACTTGTGAAGTCAGAATATCGTCGCCAAAACCGACGAGAATGGTGCCGGTATTGTTAATCACACAGGGCGGAGGATTAATTAATGTGCCGGAGAACAACATGTTGTCCGCATAAGCCACCGTATTGCCAAGAGCTAGCACCGCCGCAAAGGAACAACGTGAAATCAGTGAGTTAATTTTCATTACTGGTACTCCACAACCAGGGTCGCTGTGCCGGAAAAATAGCCCGTGCTCAACGTTGCATTTGTTTGTTTAACCGGTACCGCCTGCAATACAGGAATATTCGGATAGGTAAAGTTAGATGCCGTATTCAGTGGGAATGACTGCCCATTACGTATCAACTTGATCCCCAGACCTGAATTGCTCGTCTTCAAGACAGTGGTATCAAAATTTGCCCCATTACCATTAATGCTTAATTTCAGTGCATTAGAGGCGGCCGAAGTACAGTTCAATGTGTAATTCACCGGCTGCATGTAGTTAGCACCATCAATATTTGATGTCAGGATGGTATCGCCAAAATTAACGTTGATAGTGTTGTTACCGTTAATCACGCAAGGTGGCGCGGCAAAAATGGAGACCGAAACATTGACTGTCGCGGACTTATTTAATGCCCATGCTGAGCTACTTAACAACATTGTCATTACAGCGGCCGTTGCCCCTACGATGGCTGTCATCCCAAAGATGGACGTCATGGCCCGCCGGGTAACTATTCCCCTACAAACAACAGTCATCCCATATTCCTTATTCATCGTTCAGCCTGACATCCGCCCAGTCTTCTTATGCGCTGTACCGCAATACACTGTTATTTGATACGTTCCACAACAGAACACGTGCTACCTGTACAACCAAATATCAGTTTTGGTCGGCCGCCAAAGTCATTGACGTAAGTCAGTACCGGTTTACTGCCTAACGCACCTGCGCTAACGTCCAGCATGGCCTGCGCTTTTGGTGCGATCATCAGCGGCTTAAAGCCGTCTGCCGTTTTCCCAGCTTTGCTGTCACTGGCATCGACCAACGTGATGTAATACGGTGTCGGGTTATTAACCTGAAAACGATCGCCCTGACGCGTTAGCTGTAACTTCTCTTGCCAAGGTGTCGACATATCGGCCTTTTGTGGCACGATGCTAACTGGGCGGTAGAAAAGTTTGATGCGCGTTTGCAAGGCAATCTGTAACGTGTTGGGCTTTTCCGTCCGGGGTGGAATTTCACGCAGGTTAAAATAGAACAAGGTTTCCCGGTCTTGCGCCAACTGGCTCACCGCAGGCAAGGTTTGTACTTTTAGCTGACTAAGAGCACCCGCTTCTACTCGTTGAACCGGAGGAACAACCGTCAATGGCGTATTGATTTTGTTACCCTGCTCATCCTCGATCCAACCCTGCGCCAGATAAGGCAACTGCTTATTCTGGTTGCTGATATTCAGACTGATCGATTTATCGCTGCCATTAAGGATCACACGGGTTCTATCCAGCGCAATCGCTGCTGTCGCTTGCTGAGCCATAAGTGCCGTCACCAGAATCGCCGTGATATGCAGTTTATTATTCAATTTCATTACTTTTCCCTTCAATTAATCCTGTCAGAACCTGGCGGCACCGAGATATAGCGGTTACCTGAACCGGCTTTAGCCATCTGGCCTATTTCTGAAACTTATTATTGTGCTACTGGGGGTTTATCCCCCGGTACTATCGGATGACAAGGCAGTAGCAGATTCACCAGCACTTGCGGTGAAATCACCGTCGGCAGTGTGATGTTGCATTGCGCTTGTCCATTCCAGTGTACTGACATGGTTTCACCGGCTTTGATACCACTGAGATAGGTAGAACCATCGTCGTTAACAATGCCGGTTTCTTGCTGGTTTTCATTTAATACGGTGGCCCCAAATGGTGGTGAGGTACCATCAGCCATACGTAACATAGCCATCGCTTTTTCACCGGAAATCACATTAAAGCGACGATAACCAATCGCCCCTTCAGTCAGAGTCATCTGTGCTACTGATCCGGTGACCTCAACGTTGTCGTTCAAGTTGTCAATATCAACGCTAGCCCGGTTGCGGTAATAACTATTCACATCACTGACCACAGCTTTACCAAAGTGGTTGGTTTTCACCGTTGAGCCATATCCCTGAACCGGCACATCAGCAACACCTTGGGTATCGAGCAACAAACGCGTACCACCAATAGTATTGGCTCGATGTAATGCGGCACCTTCAGCCGTCAGCGTTGCCCCCCCTTGAATACCCACACCAACAGAAGAGTATTGCCCTTCCTGATAACTGGCGTTGGCATTGATATCCGCGCTATTACCCATGTGGTTATAGTTACCACTCACCAATACTCCGCTACGTGCTACACCGGTATTAAGCTGGTAACTGTTATGGTCATCCAGACGATCGGCATATCCCACCCGTTGAGTGTTTTCGCGCCCGCTGACCGTGGCGCTGTAGCTCACCGTCGCACTGTTACCGAACGGCATAGACAAGGACAAATACACCCCGTCATCATTGCTGTTGTTATACCGGTTACGGTATGCCGACAATGACATACTGATGTTCTTCACTTTGCCAATGTCGAAATAGCGCGCTAACGACAAGTTATAGCGGTCATTCGCTGAGCGTTCCCAATAGGTCTGATGGCTGTAATTCAGATAGGCACTTAGCCCTAAATCACTAAACTGTTGGTTGAAACTGATGGTATACATCTCTTTATTCCCACCAATGCTTCCCCCGCGATAACGTGCATTCAGATAGTCAGTCATGCTCATAAAGTTGCGCTCAGAGAAGCGATAACCCGCAAAAGTGACCTGACTGCCCGTTTCCTGGAAGTTTTTCGAATAGTTGACTCGGTAAGAACCACCACTCAAGGTGCCTTGATCGGGTAAAGTAGCCCACGATTGAGTCATATCAACCGACAGCGCACCAAACTCCATCAAATCACGCCCAACCCCCATGGATGCAGCTTGATATTCGTTTTCGCCACCAATTCCGCCGCCGTACAATGACCAGCCATTGTTGATCCCCCAGGAAAATTCCCCAGTGGCAAATGCCGGTCCTTCAGCACTATGGCTAATATCCGACGGCTTACCGGCAGCTACGCGATAGCGCACCATACCGGGGCGGGTCAGATAGGGAATACTGGCTGTATTCACTTGGAATTGCTGTACTTGTCCGTCAAGCTCTTCGACTCGCACATCCAAGGTGCCGGACACAAAACTGTTCAGGTTCTGAATACGGAATGGGCCCGCAGCCACCAGAGTTTCACTCAATACACGGCCCTGCTGGCTAACGATTACCCGCGCATTGGTACGGGCAACCCCGCTAATCTCCGGTGCATAGCCACGCATATTTGGCGGTAACATATTGTCATCGGTCGCTAAACTCGCCCCGCTAAAGCGGAAGTTGTCAAAAATCGCTGAGTTTAGAAAATCTTCACCCAACGTGAGCTTGGCGCCCAGGCTCGGTATTGCGCGATAGGCGTAATAACGGCTCCAGTCCCATTGGCGTTCAGTCTGAGTACCGGAAGCCTGATCAATACGCGACTGCCAGTCAGCACGAAACCGCCAGGCACCTAAGTTAGCCCCGGTGGTTCCGTTACCACTTAAGGTATTGTTACTACTATTGCTTACTTCCTGGCGATTCAGTTGCCCTAGCAGGTTGTAGTCAAAAATAACCCCAGAGATCCCCTCTTCCCAGCGAGAAGGCGGATCCCAATCGGGGGCACTGTATTCCAACCAAGCTTGAGGTACGCTCAGATAAAGTGATGATGTCGCCAAATCGCCTTCCACAGTCATACCGGGTAAGCTTTTGATATCCAAACATTCACCATTACGCCACCAGGTCAGTCGCCGGGCACTATCTTCTTTCAATGCCAGCAGCTCAACCAACTGCGGTGATAAACAGGCCTCACTTTTTTTAGGATCTTGTTCCGATGCATAAAACACCACCGGCTGCTCATTGATTTCCTGTTTATTCATATGAACCAATAAGTTATAATTCCCCGGCATGATAAAACCGCGCTGGGAGAACTGGCTCAGATCGATATTGGCGCGATCCTTGGTATCCAATACATCAGTATTAAACTGAATATCATCACTGGTTTGCGCCCCATAAGCATTGCCACTTAATGCAACGGCAATCAAAATGCGCAATAAATCACGACGGGCAGCACCGTTGGTGATGGAAGGAGCGGATACCATGGAATATGTCACCTTACTCATTGAAATCAGTAATAATCTAATTTGAAATGAACACTGGAATAATAAGCTCCAGCACGCAGGACCTTGCCATTGCCCACTAAACGCAGGGCATAATTGAGTTTCATATCGGTAGGGATAATATTTATCTCAGGTGACGGTACGCCAGGCGTAGTGGTATTGCCTTTGTCATCAACAATTTGTATTGCAATCCCTTCAGCATCACCGTAAACAGCAAAATTATTGCCGTCCGCAGCACCGTCAAATGACACCGCGAAATGCTGGCGATTAGACTTCTCAGGATCCGCATTAGCCAACCGACAATCCAGTAGGCGAATCTCAAATGGATGCTCATTGCCCACGCCGTTTTCAACCAATTGACTTATGGGTAAGATCGCCATATCAATGGTCTGTTCCAGGCTTCCGGGGTCTATCGCACAGGCAGTGTCAGTAATACTTCCTTCCATACTCACGCGGCCCCAATCTGTTTTCATGGGATCAGCCAATACCGATAGACTCACCAAAGACACCATCAGTAAGGAAGGAGGCACTAGCAAAAAAAATGACCTGGACATAAATCACCTAGCTCATCCAACACATATCTCTTTCAAGAGGAAAAGACATGCGGAAGAATCCGCATGTCCAATTAAAAAAGGGGGTGCTTATTGATAAGCCAGCGTGAAGTCTGCAACGCTGTAGAAGTTACCTGGTTTGATCGCGTCAGAAGCAGTGCTGCCCTGCAGGTAAGCAGAGAAAACCAGAGTGTTGTTTTCGCCGACCAGAGTCTGACCAGCAGTTGGTTGACCCAGAGAAACAACAGAACCAGAACCATCAGTGATGGCAATACCAGCACCTTCAGCTTCGCCAGTGAAGCCCAGCAGGCCAGTTACGGCTGTTGATTCCATGCCGCTGAAAGTAGTAGTAACAGTGTCCAGAGTCGTAATGTCACAGTTTTCCAGTTTGATCTGGAAGTTACGTGGCGTTGATTTGCCACCATTCTGCAAAGCAACATTAGAGATCTGACCCAGGTTTACAGTCTGGTCAATTGACTCAGGCGCGATTGAGCAAGGTGCATCAATAATTGAACCAGTAAAAGTCACAGTACCGTGACCCTGATCAGCGGCGTTAGCCATAGAAGCAAAACCTAATACCAAACCTGCTGCCAAGATCGTTTTATTCAGTTTCATTACGTGATTCCTTTATACACAATTAAAATTTAATACGCTGATTTGCCTTGATAAAGCCAAGACAAATACTGCATAAAAGTTGTTTTAAAATACAAATGCATGTTGCTTCTTGCCGTTAAAATACCAAATGACAAGCTGAGAACTGCATAGAGCCATAAAGTCAACATGTGGGAATTAGTAACCAGCCACACATTAAAAAAATGCAAATAACGTTTAAAGCTCTTTTTTGTTCGAGGCAGATAATACAAATATAGACTTCCAGTTGATAGATATTTAATTCAAATAGATAAAATTCAGAGTGTTTAACTTAATTAATTACAGTAATGAAACAAAATCGATAAGATTGATCGATAAACATTATACCCTCGACACATAAAACTCCAAAAATAAGCATGTCGACACATTTGATCGCTAAAGAACGATTTGCCAAAATTAATGATTGCTTATTTCACACCCCAATTTATAATCGACATTAAATTCTTAACACTTTATACCAGAGAGCATAAAAACCTTGGCAATAGCCTAATATATCCGTATTGACACATTGATAAACGCATAGTGTAACTGAGTATTTTTGTATATAAACGCTTAACCAACCCAAAAACAAAGACACCAAGCAATTGATTTTAATGAAATTTACTGAAAAAAGCCAAAAGCACCACTTATTTATCCAGGAGGATCAAAAACCCTATTTATTTTATGGAGTAAAAAAATAAAAAGAAGTTAAATTTAATGTCTATGATACGTGTAAAAAACACAGAATATAAAAAAACAAAAAAATAAATAAGAACTCAGCCGCTTTAATGTAAGAACAGTCACCAAGCTCGTAGGAAATGTCTTTATAAAATGTAGGATGCACTATTTGCAAATGCAGAATATAGGTAAATTAAAGTCGCACATTCTTAATATATAAATCAAATGGAGTAAAAATAATGAAACCGAAGAGTCAGAGAAAAGAAGAAGTAATGGGTATCTTGGAAGATCACTGTAACTCTTTAAAAGAGCAGTTTACTGATTCTCCTCCTCCGGTTATTAATTGGCCGAAAACCAGAGAGCTTGCGGATAAAGCACAATTAGATATTTATACCGCAAGGTTAGTGTTAATGAAGCTAGTGGATGAGGACAGGGCCAGAATGTCAGAAACCAAGGTGATGAACTCATTACGCTGGTTTGTTGCGCACCCTGAAAAAAAATAAAACAGCCATCAACTTAGGGTAAACATACTGTTTTTCAGCAGGATATCGGCTCAAAAGTGATAATGAGTCACGGTTGATTGCTGCCAGACACTCCCCCGTTGAGCCGTTATAACCCCAATATTGGACAATGAGTTAACCCGTTGCCGTAAGACACTGCGTTAGCTATATAAGTTACTTGTTGATAGAAAAATGAAACTTTGTTTACCCCCATCTATAAGACCCACACTCTCAGAACAAGGGCTCAACCTTGTTGTTATGGTGCTGATGGCCATTACCTTTGCCACCATGATGCACTATGAAATCAACCGAGGAGGGGCTGGGCTTCATCTTCCTGCCAATATAGTCATCTGGGCCATGATGGCGCTGCTGACGATAACACTCTATTTACCCCATACTAAAGCCATTCAGCTTGTGAACCCTCCCGGCCGTTTGTGGCTGCTGTTTGGTGCCTTGATGATAAGCCTGCCGGGGCTATTTCCTGCCTCACTACAACATATCGCTGCCTGGTTACCGCGGATTTTAGGCCTGTGGGGCGGGATAATACTGCTACTGGGGCTGTTCCGCCTGAAACTGAATGTAGTCCTGCGACAGAGATGGCTGGTGCTCATACTCTTATCAGCCTGGGGGCAAGCAGTACTGACTCTGCTGCAATTTTTTGTTTTTACATCCGATAATTGGATGGAATTTGATAGTGCGCAGCGCCCTTATGGCATATTCCAGCAAACCAATGTGCTGGCCAGTTATCTGGCAACGGGTTATAGCATTGCAATCTATCTGTTTATGCTAACGGGCAATCGGGCAGTCCGGGGTATCAGCATACTTACCCTGCTGGTATTCCCAGGCTTATTGGTGCTGTTGCAATCGAGGATCGGTTGGGTTGGCGGGATAGCAACCTTGCTATTGCTGTCGCTATATTACTGGCGTCAGCGACAAATAGCCTGGGTGTGGCTAAGTAGCCTGCTGAGTTTACTGACCGCCGTTTATCTGTTGGAACAGATGAATATCGGTATGCATGTATCCAAAGATGCCAGCAACACCGAGCGCTGGCTGATACTGCAATATACCTGGCAGATGATACAACAGCACCCATGGCAGGGCTGGGGATACGGTAGTTTCGAGTCAGGCTTTGCCCATGAATTGGCGAAGAACGGGCAGGTTCCTGGTTACTTAACTTATCCTTCCCACCCTCATAATGAAGTGTTTTACGGTTGGGTTGAGGGAGGCATTGCCGCGCTGATCGGGATGTTGCTATTGGCAATCGGCTATGTGAAACCGCTCTTAATGCAACCAAAAACCGTTCTCCCTTTGTGGATTCTCACCTTGCCGATTGCGTTGCATTTGATGACCGAGTTCCCCCTTTATCAATCAGCAGCCCATTGGTTAGTGCTTATTTTGCTTGGCCGCCTGATGGTAACGGAAGATATGCTGCAATCCACCACATGGGTGCCAACCCGCTGGCAACAGTGGCTACACACTGCCATTATTTTATCGGCCTTATGCACTCTAGTATTTATGGTGACAGGCTTTAAAACCGGCCGGGTGCTCACACTGACCGAAAGAAGCGGCTTGGTTGACATGCAGCCTTTAGATAGCCTGACCAATCCCTATATCCAATGGGAAAGGTATCAATACATAAGATATATTAATCTATTATTGCAATTTAACCAGCACCCTGACCCGCTGTTATTGAGTCAATTTAGGGTATGGGCAGAGCAGTACATTCAACTGCACAATGATCCTAATGTTTATCAAAGTCTGATCATGATTGCTCGGTATCAGAAGGAAACAGCACAAGCCGATCAGTGGTATCAAACTGCTCACGCTTTATTCCCCGCCAATCCTGCCTTTCAATAACGCCTACCTTATCAGCCATCAGAATATTACCTGGCCCCTAAATCAAGGGGCTTATCTGCGCCGTTTGCGAGCAGCCTCGAGTTTTTACCTATGTCAGTTTTAGGGCTGCTGGGCTAGTATATCGGCTGGAAAAAGGACTTGATGAACGGTTGCAATTACACCCCCTTCTGTTTCAAGCTCATAGCTTATTTTTATCGGCTGTTGTGCCGGCATTGATAGCGAGATTTCCGTGTTAACCGTAAAATCATGTGATAGCTAACGATAATAATAAAAATCACAATTAACTTTAAATTCAATGGACTATAAATCATAACCACATGAATAATACCGATAAACTCGATTCTCACACCCCAATGATGCAGCAGTACTTTTTTTGAAAGTTAATTTATTGATAAACATAGAATAAATATCCAATTATCGATTTTGGTATACCGATGGGCTACATTATTCGGCGATAAAAACTTGTTATTCATTCGGCTCAATTCCCTGCTTGCGAAACTATTTACGGACAAATTCCTTGAACCAATTGCCGAGACTTACACCGTCTTTTGCTACGACCTAATCAAGCTGAGCGAGTAGCTCAGGCGAGATACGTATTTGGAAGCTCGGAGACTTGCCTGCCGATGAAAATTTTTTTTCGTATCGCATTAAATCGCCGAATCAATATAACCCAATGAAAAAAATGGTTTAATGAGAAATATTTTGGTTGAGTCGCCTATGATTTCAAAAGTGTGAGGTATACAGGAAAACGATATAGGTGTGATAGAAAGCAAAAATGATCGGGAGCTAGAAAGGTGAAAGCCCACCAGCGGTGGGCTTTCGACTGCGCTTTGCCTTTACAATGTGTGCAACCAGAACCTACAAAGAGGGGAAGTAGACAACACAGGCATCGAGTTGATAAAAGAACCTTACACAAAAGAGTGCAAACTGTCAATATATAATTTATATTAATCTAAAAAAGGAGGATAGAACCTTGCCGAAAACCACTAACTATACACCAATCTTAGATTTGGTCTCGCTTCCAAGAATAAACAGTTATCAAATAACCTTTCAAACTTCTAACGATTATGAACTCTATGGAGCCTATCTATGGTGCCAGCAAGTTGGTGGGAATTTATACCCTTTAATTCAAAATTTAGAAATTACAGTTAGAAATACTATAGACAATGCTGCGAAGAAAAGATTTGGCGATTATTGGTGGAACAAGATCTATTGTAATAAGAACATCAACTCGACTAATTTTATGAAAAAAATTGATTCAGCTATTGATAAGCTGGACAGGGAATGGATCGATTTTGAGAAAAGAAGATTAGGTTTAAAGCCGTGGGATAATTTACCCGCAACAAGCATTATACCTACATGGTCTCACGATAAAATCATAGCAGCAACCGATTTCTCAGCATGGCATTATATTTTGAATAAAGAGTTTATCTCAAAAAACCCTGGGATGAATGATAAATATCTTTGGCCTAAGTCTTTAAGCGCTGCGTTCAAAAATTATTCATCTATTAACCCTGACCAATCAAAAATAAATAAAGAATTAAGCGATTTGATATTTGATTTAAGACAATATAGAAATCGATTATTTCACCATGAACCGCTCTGGGTCAAAGCGCCAACAGTAACAAGTCCTTCCACCGCAATTGATACTATAAGAGCAAAAATCAATAATATTGAAAAAGTCATTTATGCAATTGACACAAGAAAACTCGATATATTGAATAAAGTAGGTTTGTTTAACAAAGTCAGAAGAGTATGCACGATTGAAGAGCTTGAAATATATACTTATGTTAAAAAACCTGAAAGATTGACAAAAAAACAAAGCAGATTGTTTAGAGGAATATATTCCAAGTCATCAAACAACAACGAATCAATACTTCTTATGCACTCAGATGTAAGTTATATTCTAAATAGGTTTAGATGAGCAACCTATTAAATAAAAATAAATTTAAATTCAGATGGAGAAAGAAATGATCAGTAGAGGCTCAGAATGGAATAAATGGGATCTTCATGTCCATACTCCTGCATCAGTTTTGAGAAACGAATATAGAGACGACTGGGATAAATATATTGTTGATTTATTCACTAAAGCTATTGAAGAAAATGTAAAAGTAATAGGGATTACTGATTACTTTTTCATAGATGGATATAAAAAAATAAAAAATGACTACTTATCTAACCCTCAAAAAATGGAGCAATTGTTAGGTGCTGAAAAGTATGAGTTAGTGAAAGAAATAAAGGTATTACCAAATATCGAGTTCAGAATTGATAAATTAGTTATCGGAAAAGAATCAGATTTAAAGTGGAATAGAAAAGTAAACTACCATCTCTTAGTATGTGATTCTATTGCCCCAGAAATCATAGAAAAAGAAATTATAAACTGTCTGAAATTTGATTTTTATTCAGAACCAGGTGCCAGAACAGACAGAAGAAATTTCACAAAAGAAAATATAATCGAATTTGGCGAAAAACTATGCCAACATCAAGATAGTTTTGCTGGACAAAATCCTTTATTTGTAGGGATGATAAATTCATGCTTCAATCTTGATGAACTCAAAGAAATATTAAACACGAACGGAAAATTCAAAGGAAAATACATATTAGCTTTACCAGCAGATGAAGATCTAAGTAAAGTCAGTTGGAAAAGTCAAGGCCATGCTGTTCGGAAGCATCTCATAATGCAATCACACATGCTCTTCACTTCAAATAGTGGCACTATTGATTTTTGCAAAGGTGAAAAGCACGAGACGATAAAAGATTATTTGAGAGAGTTTGGAAACCTAAAACCTTGTGTTTGGGGTTCAGATGCACACTCCTCAGATAAGATGTTTAAACCTGACGATAATAGGCATACCTGGATAAAAGCTGATCTCAGCTTCGATGGGCTGAAACAAATAATATATGAGCCTGAGTCGAGAGTTAAAATCCAAGAGTCTCACCCACAGACAAAAGCCGGATATCAAACTATATTAAGAGCAAGATTCATATGTGAAGATAAAAAGTTCCCCAAGGACTGGATATATTTCAATAAAGATTTGAATACAATAATAGGTGGAAAATCTTCTGGGAAATCACTCTTACTTTACTTCATTGCAGCGACTATAAATAAAAATGCTGTTTTAGAAAATATAAACTTAGCTGACACCGACAACTATGATACAAAAGGTATTGACTTTGAGGTAGAGTGGGATGATGGAAGTATTAGTTTGCTCTCTAACTTAGAAGATACAAAACCTATAACTTATATACCTCAATTATACATTAATAAACTGGCAGAAGCTGAAGGAAAAAATCAGCTCAAAAAACTTATCGAGTCGATTCTGAAGCAGAATAGAGATTTTAATGAATTTAGTGAAGTTAAAGACTCTGAAATTAAGTCAAAAAACAAAGAGATAAAGGAAAAAATTGAACTCCACCAGTCATTCTCAGATAATTACACAACATTATGTGATGAAAGAAATAAGATTGGTGATAAGGCCTCGATTGAAAAAGAGATCAGCTCATTAGAAGAGCAATGTAAAAAATTAAGAGAAAAGTCAGGGTTCAATCAGCAAGAAATAATAACATACAATAAACTCAATACCATTATAAAAAACTCTGAGAATAGATTGAGAATAGTTGAGAACTATCGTTTAAATTCCACAAAACTAATAACTGGTCTACACGAAAGGTTTTTGGATTACACTAATGCATTAAAATCTGATTTAGCATCCTCGTTAAGTGTTGCAGATACTGCTATTTTTTCAAAAAAATACTATGCCATTATCGAAAAGGGTATGGACAATATTCGTTTAGAAACTCAAAAGTATTTTGATTTGAAAATAAATAAAACCCCGGAACTTATCGATAAAATAACAGGGATAAAAGAAAAATCAGAGTTAGAGATCAATCCTTTATTGTTAAAAGTTAAGGAGAAAGAAAGTCTCGACTTATTTACCAAAAAGATAAGTATCGAAAGGGAAAAGTTGAGTAAAATAAATGGACTGCAACAAGTAATAGACAAATTATTATTAGATGCAAAAGATAATCTTTCTAATCTACAAAATAATTATGCAGAATTGATGTCTTTATATCAAGACTTTCTGATTGAGTTATCATCCGAACAATATAGCATTTCTGATGATATGAAAATAATCCCCAAGCTGAGCTTTAATAAAGATGGATTTGGTAAATTCATAGATAATTTTGACATGAGAGGAAATTTACAACTTTTAATGGGTGATGCATATGACCCTAAAGAACTTTTTGCTTTTGATGTAGAAAACCATATAGAACAAATCAACACGATTTTAGCGAATACAAAGAAAGAAACATGTCCAAAAGTGAAGAAAGGGATTACTAAAAAGGATATCTTTTATACACTCTACGATGACTATTTCTTTATTGATTATGAAATCATTTATAATAATGATGAAATATTAAAAATGTCTCCAGGTAAAAGAGGATTAGTTCTTTTGAATTTATTGTTGCATCTAAGCAACGCATCACATCCGATACTAATAGACCAACCAGAAGATAATTTAGACAACAGAACCATATATGAACAGTTGAATAAGTTTATTAAACAGCGAAAAAAAATGAGACAAATATTATTAGTTACGCATAATGCAAACCTTGTTGTTTCTGCTGATTCAGAATGTGTTATTGTTGCAAACCAAACTGGTCAAATTAAAGATGGTGAGAATGAAGAGTATCAGTTTGAATATATCGTCAATGCACTTGAAAATACTTTTGAAAAAGTACAGGATACTTGCCTCCTAAAGAGTATGGGTATAAGACAACATGTATGTGAAATTCTGGAGGGAGGTCAGGATGCATTTAAAGAAAGAGAAATAAAATATGGCCTAAGATTTTAAATTATATATAGGAATATTTGCAAGGTATGACTAAGAGAAGCTCCGCTTCTCTTGTCCCTTGCTTTTTTCGCCGTTCCGTTGAAAAAAGAAAATCAAAATCTAAGCACGAAGATTGACATACACTGTATTTCTAATATAACTGTATTATAAGTGTTGCAAAGGAATTGCTCACTATAAGCGAATACAAACATACAAATATGAAAAGGAGTTTCTATGAGTAAAACAATTACCTTATCCTATACAGATTTCAAGCCAGCCTGCGATCATAAATCCCCTACTCAATCGTTGCGAATACACTGTGTCAGTGTTCGATTTAACAAAGAAGAATTAGAGACCCTTAATTCCAGTCGTGGAAACAAAAGTAAAGGCGAATGGCTTCGATTAACCTCTCTTGATAGGTTTCCTCCTGTCGTTCCTGCTATAAATGTTGAAGCCTGGAAATCATTGTCTGACATATCCCAGAAGCTAAACCGCCTTATAAGCCATCTTGATGCCAAAAGCAGTAATAGTGAGCTAACGAAAACAGAGATCTTCGCAGTAAAGAGACAGATTAATGAGCTTCGTTCGTGCCTTATAGCTTCTGAACCATCCGTCAGGTAATTCTCGCATGAAAGGGATGCAACGGATTAAAAGACACAAAAACTTTATCAATGTCGTGAAGTATGTGTTGAAGCCTGGTTCTCACCATAGTGAAGCTCCCATTGTGATAGGGGGCAACATGACAGGTGATTGTGTAAAGGAACTGATCTCAGAGTTCGACACAGCAAGTATGCTCAGAACCGACATAGCAAAACCCGCATGGCACAACTCACTTAGATTGCCTTGTGGAGATAAGCTAACCCAAGAGCAGTGGGTTAAAATTGCTGACGATTACATGAAGCAGTTAGGTTTCAGTGACACTCACCTTCGTTGTTATGTCCTACACGATGATGCCGCTGGTCAACACATACATATCATTGCCAATCGAGTAGATTCCTTGTCTGATAAGGTTCACTTGGGCAGACATGAAAGTCTTATAAGTGGTCGGATAATTTCCGAACTTGAAATCGCTCATGGCCTTACTAAAACCCCAACAGTAAGAACACAACTGAAGCAAACAAAGCGTAAGCTTTCACGCAATGAAGAGATGCTTTCTCAACGGACAGGCTTGCCCTGTCCCAAGAAATCCCTACAACAAATCATTGATAAATGTTTGACGGATAAACCCAATCTAGAAACTTTTATCAAAAGAATCGGAGAAGCTCAGGTTTCCTGGACGGCGAACGTCTCAAAAACAGGAAAAATGAACGGGTTCTCATTCTCCTACCGCGATATAGCTTTCAAAGCTTCACAATTGGGTAAGAGCTACTCTTGGGCGAATCTTCAAAAGCTTCTCAACTACGAACCTGAACGCGACAACTCGCTACTGTTGCATACCAGGCCAGTTGCTCCTGCTCCTGCTCCTGCTCCTGCTCCTGCTCCTGCTCCTGCTCCTGCTCCTGCAAAAATGGTATTCAACACAGTCAGGGAAGCACTAACCATTTCTGAGAAAATTGCTTCTCTCGATTCAAAAATTGATGTTAAGGAGGATAAACGCAAACGCATAATCAACGCCGTTTTCGATTTACAAAATTCACAAAGAAGTAAATCTGCAAACGTTACTCGTTTTAACTCATGGCTCTTATTGATTAACTTATTGAAAAAAGTAGGTTTCTCTTTATTGTATCCAGTCAGAAACTTTAAGAACATCTTCACTGTTCACCGCTTTCCCCCTCCTGTTCGTTCTCAGTTTACTGCAAATCTTAAACAACAAAGATAACAACCAATTTCATCGGCCTGAAAGCAACCATATCGAAAGTAGGGATTAATCCATTGATTTCACGAGATTGATCGATCGGTTTAACAGATCGATAGTTTATTCTTGATAGGTCATGCCTATCATGAATGCAACATCGATCGGTACAAACGTTTTTACTTCAGTCTGATAAACATCGAAGATTCATCGAGATAAGCCTAAACACAATCAAAAATTGTCTATATGGGAAATAAAATGAAAAAATATACTTTGGTTGCAGCAGTTATAATTTCTTCTTTCCTGCTTGCAGGTTGCGATAGCGAACCATCTGAGCAAGATATATCTGTGGCATTAAATAAATCGATTGAAAGTGGGAATTCTGCAATTCGAGCCATTAATCCAAATGCATCACAAGAAATGCTCAGAAAACTTAACTCTGTTAAGAAAATTGATTGTGCAAAAGAATCCGATAAAAGTTACAAGTGTAATGCAGAAATAAACATCAATAATGAAAATAGAACAACCCCGATAAGATTACTCAAAACTGACGATGGCTGGAAAGTGATCGGCAATTAATGATTAATTCCCTTATAAAAAGCTCCCTTCTGGGAGCTTTTTTTCTAAATCATCACAACCTTGCTCTCTTTCTCGAACTTCCCTTATTTAGAATCTCTCTACTTATCTCACGCTGCTCATACTGAGCTTTCAATTCAACGTAGACTTGTTCTAATCTTACTTGATTTACTTCGATGTAATCTACCAGTGCATTTAGTTGAAAAAAAAGAACCTCTTTATTTTTTAATGTTTTGATAAAATTGCTTTTCATGCATTTGAACACGCTACTAAACATTTGCATTATATTATCAATGTTACTAATCGAACTACTATAAGTAGCTTGAGGGTGGAAGTATTTGAGATGATAGCCCACGAAGATTAAATACAAATTATAAGTGAACATCCCATCACCGGAAGAGTATGTATCAGTAATATATTTATCAATAAGTATGATAAATTGCTCTTCTTTAGATAGAGTTTTATTTTCTTTTGTCATATGGTTGCTTCCTTGCAATCTATTATTGTCATCCTGACTATTTAAATTTATCATGTTTTCAACAAAGATCAATAGGCAAAAGTTATCATAATGAAAAATAATTATTCCCCTCTTACTTTTAACTAATTTGATCTTCTCTAATACACTTACTATATGCAACCATTTGAAGATCTCTAACCATAATAAGCAATCTAGAATTCTCATCAGCTAACCTTGCATTTTCTGACTCTAATTTGGTTATTCTATTTGCAGCGTGAGCGATAGTTTGTGGTTTTTTAACAGGCACTACAACAGCGTGTTCCCTATGCTTTATATTCTTATATGCATATAGAATTGCAGGGTGACGTGAAAGAGCTTGCCTTGTTGGTCTTTTGCAGAAATATTCACAAAGAGAATCACACACCAAATCCCATTTTATATCTTTACCTTCCCAACTATTTATTTTGTCTAAAATAAATCTAATATCTTCATCACTAAATTTTTTACTCATTATCAACCTCTCTTGTATAATAATTTATTAGATAATTTATGTTTTTATTAATATCATCAATTTCTTTTTTAAACATGTTCTGACTCCGTAAATCTATTTCACTATAATATAACTCACATGTTCGGTTTAAAGATTCCAGGTATGCTCTAATCTTCGAAATAATTTCAAATTTTGCACTTACGTCAGATATGATTTCATCAGCATACAGCACTCTTCTCTCATCCTCTCTTAACTCCTCAGCACTTCTATTATCATAAACTTGGTTTTGTGTAATATTACGCCTGCCCGACCAAAATGCTATTTCAATGTCAGATAGTATAGAACGTTGAACAAGAGTATTTAAAAGATGCCTTGGCTGATGACTTCTAAACACCTCTTTCATACCTTCGGGTTGTAATGATTTATGGCGTTGAAAGAAATTAAGAGCATTATGTTTTCCTTTCCCAGACCTTGCTTTGAAATCGGCATGAAACATTTTTATGGTTGCAGGCAAAGCTTTGAATAAATCAGTTCCTTTCTTCATATGTAATTGATCTTTATTCAACAGAAGGAGTTGATTGCTTAAATTTATTGTTTTATTAGAACTACTCCAGGAATCTTGGCTCTGTTCATATTTTACAATTTCTTCCCAAAGTTCTTTTGCACTTATACTTTCACTTTCAATTCTCGCTAAAATTTCTTTACTATATATATTTAAACTATCCTTATTTTCTACATTTATTAAATTGTAAAACTGCTTGCAGAAAGAAGTTTCGTTAGGGTTTACACCCAATTTTTCATAAAATCTAAACTCCCCCTGCTCACGAATTGATACGATCAGCCTTGCTGATTTTGATAACATTTTCAGCCTTTGAATTGCTAACTTTGCAACTGGCCTCATATTACTGGGAATCCATTTTATACTCTCACCATAACCCTTTGCACAGTAATAACGAATACCATAGCTTAGGTTACCAGAAGAATCTTTACCCTCAACTTCACAATCAACTTCCAGGCTCATGATCTCAGATATTCGAGTGGGAGCACAAAGAAGTAATGCGATAACTGCACTGGTAAAAATATCTCTCTCATTTTTGCAGTTAGAATAGAACACTCTACCAGTGAAATCTATTACTTCATCTTCCGGTAATTTCTTTTTCACTCCATTTTCTGCCGGAATATTTCTCATGGGCAGGTAGGAATTCTTCCTTAACCTAACACTCCATACATTAACTCGCGGATGCAAAATATTATTTAAGATTAAAATCCCCAACATTTCCTTTAAAGCTTTTTCAATTGCACAAGCTCTATCAAGTGAATATTTTCTCACAGCGCATTCAACTATGTAAGTTATAACTTCATTGTTAATGTTAACTATATGAGGTGCGACTTTCAATATTTCAAATGAATACTCCATAATTTTTATTGTTGATAAATATATTAGAGTCTTATGAATATTAGGGAAGCACTCTCGATATATTAAGCTTTTAGCTAACTCTTGAAAATGATTTGTCATATTAACTTTACTTCCCTCGTGAAGATTTAACTGTTTAAATGCAACTCCTCTGCCCCAAGACAAATCAAACCAATTAATTACGCCATCTTCATCAACCTGCTTTTTTACACCCTTAGAAAAAATCTCGAAAGCAGTATTATTAATAACATTCATAATTCACCATCCATATTGTTAGAGAAATTAACTAATGAAATAACTTTAGTTTCTATAACCGAAACAAATTCAGACATTGTGTCCACTTCAGGTCCTTCAGAATAATCGGATATTAAAGTCTTAGTGTGCTTTATTATGGACATGAGATCGTTATTTATCTTTTGCTTGGTGTCATTAACTGTAGTTAAAAATGATGACGCATAGGGTAGTATCAAATCATTGATTGCTTCGTCTATTCTAAAAGAAAATTCTTCATTATTTTTTGCATAACATAAAACTGATTTCAAATTTGTATGATCCAGGACTTTAGCCACTACATTTAATCCATATCCCTTTTGTGCAACTCTTGTAGCCAAAGTGGCCCTTAGCTGACGCGAATTGATCGTGGGCATACTGTCATTGTTTAAATCGTTAACGGTCCTATAAACAGACTTAAGTCTTTCTGTTATTTTTTTTGAATTCATATGCAAGTTAGTGAAGTTGTTTTCATAAAGTTTCTTCAAATCGTATGTAACGTTAAAAAAATAAGAGTCTATGAACAAAGGTAGATTTTCAAGCTCCTCATGACTTAACTTTTTATCTAACTCATTCTCTATAAAATCTTTAATAACTGCTTTTAATTTAGATAAAGAATTGTATAGGTTAGCACCAACCTTAACTTCAGTGAAATAGCTCCTAAACCTTCCTCCTTGTTTTATTCTTGGCATTTTTAAATAGCCGACTTCATTTTTAGAATAAAGATCCTTTCTTTTAAGTTGAGCGATTTGCATGGGTCTCCTTCCCGTATATATCATTAGCATGACCATTAGATAATCTTTCATGTTAATGTCACCAGAATTATATCTTTCTGTAATTTTACTAAGAAACCCTACTAATTCTTTTTCGATTAAGGGTCTTGAACTTATACCCTTTTCAATCTTTCCTGTCGTTCTATTAGGTTTGTCTATTTTCCAATTTGACACCAAGTCTAAAACTTCTTTGTTCAATAACTCTTCATGCAATTCATGAAACTTAATCAGGAAATATTTGAGACTTTCTACATGTGTATAGCTCGATTTATAATATGCATTATAAAACCTTTTAACCACCCCATATTCAAAGCTTTTCAATACACCTTTATTGAAGTTAACCAATTTATTAATAGCGAAGAAAAACTTTCTCGTATAAGCTGAACTAAAATTTACTGCGGTGTAAGCAAGGGTTTCTTTTATGCGGTTTAATAAATATTTACTTACTTTTCTGTCAAACTGTAAAAAGTTCAACTTAACATCTCTACTCAAAACCCAACAACTATCGTTAATGTCAAATTCGTTTTCGCTGTCTTTTGTTTTTAATACCGAGTAATTTTCTTGAATCAATGTTTTCATCAATACCTCCTTCTAAATTTTTCGTTATTATTTTGCTTGTAAGATCCATATCTTCGAATGCCTTCAATGCTTGCTCATGAATATATCGATTATTATAAATCAGTTCGGAATTAGATTTAATGGCCCAACCCATTCTTAAACACCTAATTACATTCAATTGATATATTTTATTTACATCAGTTACTCCGATATATTTTAAGTTATATATATGATTCCAGGTATGTCTCATCGTATGGCCTGTAAAATTGCGAAATTCTGGACCCAGAATTTGTATTTCTCTTATTTTCCTTATTATTTTATTATATGCACTAATCGTAAGGGGTAATCCTTCTGTAGGCCCGCATTTGTGAGTGACGAAGAGGTAATCATGCTTTCTTTTTTTTGTGTAGAAAACTCTATCTTTTTCAATATATTCATTAATTGAATTGGTGAGTTTTTTACTAATATTCAAATCTCGTTCCAACGTTTTTACGAGAGGTTGTATGATCCTTGGGTCCTCTGGTGTATTCACCCTTTTAGTAATTCTCAGAAATTTCTTTTCACTATTGAAATCGGTAATCCTTAAATTAAGAAGCTCTCCTCCACGCATTCCCGTTTCATGTAGCACAAGTAATATTAATTGATTCCTCACTCTACTGCCTTCATCATAAGGATTATTGTTATTAGAAGGCTCTAAACATTTAAAAAGCTCTGCCACATTCTCGACCTCTAAAGATTTAAAATTATCGCTAACATACAATTTTGATTGAATTTTTGGCTTGTGTTTCTGAACATTCGACTTAAACATTTCAATAATCGATTTTGTCTCATTTAATGCACCACAATAATATGATTCGTAATACCAAGAAATATAGTCACTAATAACAGCAAGTCTATAATGCAAGTTATCGGCGTTAAATTTCCCATATCCATTAATTTCTAAAACCTTTTTATCTTTCCTTTTTAACTTTAGACTTTCGGTTAAGGAGTATAGTTCTGTATAAGTTAAAAGCGTCTTTTTTTTCATTCTTTCTTTTAAGTTGATATTAAGTTTCACCAAATACTCCTCAAGCAGTATCAAAATATAGGCGTTTCTTAATATAGTATTGAAGGACTTTCCTTTTACTCTGCTTAACAGCGTTAGATAAATATTATTGTAATAGAGTGGCAAACCCGTTTTTGTATCTAATATCATACAAAATCGCTCACCTGTTGCCGCCTTTATTTTCCTCACCAAATAATTCCCAGTCATATTTACCCCCTAAATATTTTCATTTATTAGGTAACATAAATCTTTAGCAAGTTACAAATTTATTTTAAATATTTTTTACACACCTTATATAACTTGTCCCAATGAGAGAGTCGGCCATATTTTCACCTTAAGGTGAAAATATAGTCCCCTATATTTACTTTGTGGAAGTAATCTTTTGATTTCAAATAACATTTAAATACATTGTATACAGTAATGTAAAAGTAATTACCTAACCTTTGGATTATTCTTTACAGGTTAAGGGGGGATTCCTTTCTGCTTATCTGAGAACAACTAAAACCTTTATAACTGCAGGTTAAAACCAGATACTTAAATAAAATGTAAAACGTTACACAAAGACAGTGATTAAACCTACCCATTTTTTCCAAAATAATTAGCACTCTCTTTTTTAATGTATAGCTATATTATACATGGCTATTTTGATTGGTTTATCACTGAGAATTAAAACATGATACAATACTATCCTGTTTATGAATGCATTTGCTAAGGAAGGTTTGTCATGAAGAGAGTAGTGAAATCATTTTTAATTGGATTACCGATTATTATCGGAGCTGCTGGTTCTCTTTTCGGAATATATTCATATTTCTTTCCTAACCCACCAGATATGCACAAGAAAGACGATATAATTGGAACCTGGACAGCAAATTATTCATATTCGTATGATGACAAGAAAATTATTGTCAATATAAAGGACAAGACATCTTATTTTTCTAATGGGAAATATAACGTTAGCGGTAAAATGTCTTACAAAGCGGATAAAATTGATAACTCTGATATTTATGTTTCTTATTTAATTAATGGTGCAGGCGATTGGGAGATCAATGACAAAGAATTAATTATTTCTCTAAACAATTTGAAATCAACGCCTGAGAAAGTTATTTACAATGGCGAAAGTATAGATCTTAAAGACTTATCTCTATTAGAAAATATCACACACAAGAAGTTCCCGGCAGTTGAAGACATGATAGCTAATGGTGCAAGTCAATCATATAGAGTAATAATTGATAACCATAACTATAAAAAACTCGACGCTATAAATCCCTTTGGAAATAATTTTAACATTGAAATGTTTAGAGAGAAATAAGTTAACATTATGTTAGATACTATTTTAGGTTATAAATGTCAATGTCATTCTGATGTTAGAGTGCCACTTTGAATTAAATTGAAATAGAGAAATTGATTTGCACGTATTTCCAAAAAAATTCTCTACTATTTTCTACTAGTAGAGAACGTTAATCGCTAATGATTATTCAATTAAAAAGCACTTGGTATTTAATTAGGAATTATATAAATAGATGGATATTGTAAATAGGCATTAATACTATCACCTCTATTTACTTTTAATATAGCATTTATGGTTATTGAGAGTGTCGTCATCTCAACTCCAGTATGAAATATTGCGTACCTGGGCAAATATGTTGGATTTATTACCATACGCTCTTTTTGATAAAAGTTAAAATGATAAATGATGCCTGAATTTTTATCGATTGCAGAAAATTTGCTATCAGGGATACTAATTAGATTCAGTTCAATATCCCCATAGTAAATTGGAATATTGTCTTTAAAACTATCATTTTCAACAATCATTTTAATAAACGTTAGTGTTGCCCTGTAGATTAAGCCATTATTACGTGCAACATACATACCAGCTTTAGCACTTCCTCCTGATGCCGCGATACCCCCGCCTAACCATTGATAATGATTGCCATTTGGTAACGTTACAACCGTATTAAGCCCTAGTTTCCTAAGTCTACCTCTGTCTTTATCTTCGATTATAGGTGAAATATCTTTAGCATATTTTACCTTATTATCTTCGATTAAATAAGGCCACTCTATATCAATGATTTCTATGGGCTTACTACTTGACCACAATTCTGATGAATGCTCGAATATACCTATACAATAAACTTCATCATCAGTAATATATGCAACTAGCAAGGGACCAGATCTCTCAGAGAAATAATTCCCCCTTTTGTCTCTTTCAAAATCAACCCCCAAGTGAAGATGATATATTCCGAAATCCAAATGCATTCCATCATTAAATTTTGGATTGAAGATCTGTTTGCTAAGATGTGGATTTAAATCTTTTCCATTTAGTATATTAGATCGTAGATTTGCATACCCTTTCTTTTCTTTATCTGGGCATTTGAAGTCAACGGATTCGATAATTATTCTTTTCTTTTGAGGTATAAGAGTGTGATAAATATTAATTAAAGTGTCTATAGGACTTACATCTAAATCACAAAGTTTAATCCCATACCTTTCATTTAGTATCTTTATAGATATTTCATGCCTATCCTTAAAAGGACAAAATTTTATGTTGTATGGGATATATGTTAACTCTCTTTCCATGCTAAAATTCCTTATTCAACCAACATAATAGTTGTTGTAAACTCATAAAAAAAATACACTTTATGATATTTGAGAAAAAACCCACTTATTTCAAATTTTTTTCATTCATCATTTTGCCATATTAAAATATCATCCAGCATATGTCTTTCCTGTTCAGCCTCCGATGCAAGAACCATATTGTTTAATGCTGATGTAAATACTAAGTGCCAGATAGTCCGTCCGTCTTTATTATCCCATTTCTTAAAGAGAGCTTCTTCTATTGAGAGCCAGATCACTTCTGCATTAGGCTCAGACAGAAGTTGTCTGAAATCATCATCAGGGATAGTCAGTCCATGTGATATAATTTTGTTTGCAGAACCACTATCGTTGGTCATTTGCCAGAAGGGTTGAGGTTCAGTGAAATCACTCAATGAGGTGAAAGTTAGGCCTCTAATCTGAGCTGCGTGCATAGTATTTTTGACTTTGTGGCCATCTCGCCAGGAGCGAAGATCTCCAAGAACATAATTTATCCGTTGGTTTCTCGCTTTACTGTCTTCTGATTGATACTGAACGTAAGGTGGTCCACCACCATTTTGTCGATATCGAGCAAGCGTTTTGATACTAATACCGAGAAACAAAGCAGTGAGTTCTGCATTAAGTGTCGTTTCATCTGGCATATTACCAAATAGTTTCCAGACTTCTGAAAGATCTCGCAGAGTTTCTACAACACTCATCCCTTACTCCTTGTGTTCTGACAACTGTGGGTATTTGGAAGAAGCCAATAGTGCATTGTATAACTTAGGTGCAGTCAACAGCATATGCAATTTAATACGTTGAAGAGCCTCAAAAATGCGATCCTGGTCAGGTGTTGCATAACGCTCTGTAGGATCAGTGGTGTTCCTATGATTAAGCAATCTTTTAACCACAGCATATGATGTAAGCTCTTCTGCAACACGCCCAAACGTTCGCCGTAGGTCATGCATTCCAAGTTTGATAATACCTGCTTCTTGGCACAAATTTTCCCTCAAACTTTTGGAGTCGGAGTAATGACCATCTTTGCTTCTTGGTGAGCGGGCTGGAAATACCCATTTTCACTTATCTGAGCGAGTTTCGGTGCCAGTAACGATATCATACCTGTCCTCAATTTTAGCTTAACCGACACGGCCATAATTAATTGGTTGTGTTTTTCCGCATACATCTAATCATAGAGTATTAATTTCATTAATTATAAAATCCCCATGAAACATTAAATTAATCTTTAACGTTGACTTTAGATTTATTTCACGATAGATATTAGTAATTACCATATGTTTATAGAGGTGCTATATGAATAAAATAAAAATACAGTTTTTTAGTGAAAATGATGATATTGATGAAACAGATTTTTCCCAATCCAAGAATAATTACGATGATGAGTTATTTCGTGAATATAGAGAATTTTTATTCAGAGACGCAAATAATAACATTTACAGGAGAAAAATAAAGATACCTATAGTATCCTTAATTCAAGAAAATACGATTGTTAATTTTGTTGAAAAAGATAACTATGTAATACTTTCTTTTAATAACGAATACCCAAAAGAAAATGATATTATAAATGAACCCGATAGCCATTACAGAAAATCGGGCAACATTCGCCGTCTGTTGTCTCCAGGTGAAAACAATGGGAGGCTATGTGATATAGATCTCCCATTAGAAAATTTAAAAGACCAATATAAAAGTTATATCCGAGTTTCTTTAACTACTCAGGGCGATAGCGAGGGTTTAGTTTAACTAATTCATCTTCTGCTTTTTGCAGTGTTTCAAATGGTCCAATTTCGTCTGTTGGATCATTTTTATTAACAAGGAAATATTCATATTCATCCTTATCTTTTAGATTACTCTTTTTCTTAAGCCTCTTATCGATATAGTATTCTTTTGACTTACTTTTGTATGAGCCTGTTTTCATTTCTTCTACATTCCTTTTGAGTTAAGAGCTGTTTCGATAGTTTGCTTTTCCAATGCAGCATTTGAGCTTTTAATTATGTAATTTAAAACCTAATTAAACAAGTTATTCCATTTCTTTCTTTCATCGACATTAATCCAATCCATAAAGAGAGCTTCTTCTATGGAGGTCCAAATTACTTTTTTATTAGGTTCTTTCAGTAGCTGTCTGAAGATATCATCAGGAGTAGTTAATGCATGAGATATGATTTTTAGCACCACCATTAGTAATCATTTGCCAGAAGGGTTGATGTTCTGTGAAATCACTCAATGAGGTGAAAGTTAAACCTCTAATATGAGCTGGGTGCATTGTATTGCTTACTTTGTGGTTATCTCGCCAAGAACGAAGATCTCTTAAGAGAAAATTAATACGCTGATTTCTCGCTTTACTGTCCTCAGACTGCTATTGAATATATTGTGGTCCACCGCCATTTTGTCTATACTTGGCTAATGATTTTACGCTGATGCCGGGATAAAGTGATGCTAACTCCACGTTGAGCGTTGCATCTTCGGGCATATCACCAAACAAGCGCCATATCTCTGACATTTCTCTCAGTGTTTCAATGATCTTCATATTTCTCCCGACAAAAAAGAGTGTATCTACAACTAACCATCAACTCTTCTTAGATAAATCATCGTTCACCGATAGAAAGAATTCGCCTAAAATTTTCTTCTAATTTATATTCAACAGTGTCTGAATCACACCCCCATATTTCGGATATACCTCTAATGGCTTTATCAACATCCCAAGGGAATAAATTTTTCCCACTGAATTTTGCGAAAGGTGCATCTGTCTCTGTTAACAATCTATCTTTTGGTATTAATCCTATTATCTCTTTTCCTTTTTTTGAGTTTAACATTGCAGGACCAACTGAGAACCAGGCCCCAATATCTATGGCTTTATCCAGCTCCGTTTTTGTGCCAGTAAACCAATGAAATATTGGAACTCCATCAATGCCTTTCAATTCATTCACAACTTTATCTGCACTACCTCGTGAATGTATTGACATAATCTTCCCGCCCCGATGATGAATCTCTCTTAAAATATGTCTAAAAACTTTCAGTTGGATCTCAGCATGTTTTTTATAATCTTGTCCACCATCAAGTCCTATTTCGCCAACATACTTTACTTGGGGTAGCAAAATATCAAAGATAGCTAACTCCTCGTGCCGCAAGTGTGCCAACTCAGGATGAAGTCCTAAAGCAGTTTTTATTCTTTTACAACCAGAAACAAGCCTATTGCTACCAATATACGCTTTCGGTGTAGTCGTGACAGAAAGGACATATAGTCCTTTCCTATCACATTCATAAATAATATCCTTTGGATCTTTGTATAGATCCAAATGACAATGCATATCAAACTTCAAACTAATCTTTCCTTTTTCAAGAAAGTTTCTACTTCTTGTAATCCTTCAATGAATACATCTTCATACTTGCCAATATCCTGCTCTTTAAGCTTTCCAGATTTCAATACCCACGCCTTCAAATTTCTTTTTTTAGCATTTTCAATAGCCATTATCACTGAAAAGATATCATCTCTTCCATCTTGTTTATTTTTAACAAAATTAAGTAAATTAGCATATGAAGCTTGATGATATGTTATTGATTCTTTTACTCCCCCTCTTAATAGGGAGGCTCGCCTAATCATACAAGGCACACAGTAGCCACATTGCTGATGCTTTCTTTTCCAATGACTGCACGAAACTGTAGAATCAACGATATCAGCAAGTGTATTCTTATCTTTGCATTCACTAACCATTTGTCCTTTTGTTTTAAATTGGTACGGGTTAGTAAACTTCATCTTAAAACCAACGTTATCAAAAATACCCTGTATCATTTCGATAAAATATGGATGAGTAGTTCTTGTGCTAAGAGAGCCAATTCTTCGATTTGTTAATGGTGCATTCAAAGAAATAAAACCATTTTCAGGAACATATATCGATATATTATTTTTATTATTAGCTTTCATCACAGCATCTGCACCAACAGCAGCAAATGCTAAGAAATTTAAGCTACGTGTTCTCATCGTAATATCTCTTTGCATTCCCCTTCCTATAGGATTTGCACTGGTGCAAAGCCTTGAAAAAGTGCCCTTACCTTTGATTCCTTTTGATATTTGTTCCTGTTTTGCCTTATCTCCTTTGTACGAATGACTTATTAATAACGGTTTCTCACCTGTTGTTAAAATATCAATAACGCCAATTGCACTGTCTAATCCACCAGAAAACAGAGAAATACAATCTAATCCATCTAAATTTATTAATCTACGTCCATTGACTGGTTTAAATGGAACAGGAGGTTTCATTCCATCTTTTTTAAAATCAAAACTCCAGACATCTCCACTTAAAAACTGTAATGCTTTTTCAAGATATGTTTTATTCTTTATCCAGACAGTTGGATTGATGACCCTAACAGATACGTTTATATCCCGTGTCCAACCATCAAAGCAATCATCACGAACTATAAAGGTGTCTGCGGCTGTCACAGCCATTGATATTGTAAGAAAATCCATTACCTCGTCTGATATTTGAACTCCTAATCTTTTAATTGCGTCATATACAGGCTTTCCTATTGTTGCAATATCATTTCGAGGTTTTATTCCATTTTTGGCAATGACTCCATCTCGCGAATAAATTTGAACTGAAATAGTAGAATCATTCGATGCTGGCAAACGACTATAATCATGGTCTATATAAATATTCATTCGCTATAACCCTTCCATTCATCCCATACTTCGGTAATTACATTTTTTTGAATATCAATAATATCTTGTTTTGAAAAAGACCTAATGTTTTTACTTATTTTAGGCTCCATATAGTTATCAACTACTGCACTTATATACTCATGCAAATCATTTTCTGCATTCTGCAATTCTTTCGCTGACTGTGCATTGTTCCAAGCTTTCCCTGCGTCCATTGTAACTTGAATGAAAATACTATCAGTTAAATAACAAATCATGGTTTCAATAAGAACATCGTCTGTAATGTCTTGTGGGTTAAATGTGGCCTTCCCATTTAAAGCTTCGACTAATGCATCATTCATTGATGTTTGTATTTTATCAGCATCCTCGCTCCCTTCTGAGAGGGCCTGTGATATTCTTGCAATTGCGTCTTCACATGAGAGTCCATTGAGGCTATTTAAGTCAATAATAGGATTATTGCTTGAATCGTTTACAACCCCATCATTTAGTAATTCAAATAATCCACCACCAGCACCTACAATATTACCCAGTCGCTCATTAGCAGAACTACCACCACCTGTTACTTGTCGGGAGTAACGGCCAAGCGCACCTTTGAGAGAATCTCTATCTCTGCTACGAGCAAACCTGCCAAATAGTGTTCTAAATCCACTTAAGTTTTTGTTTTCCCCATTTTTTGCCTGATCTGCCCAAGGTGGAACAAGGGCATTTCCATTTTTAGGTCCTTTACTAGACTGTGATGTTCCCATTATGCTTCCTTATTTATACCAATTTTTATCTTTAACGAGTACCTTCATCCAGGGAGGTTGCTCACTTAGACCACCTATAAATCTTTTAAGACTATTTGCAGCTTCTATATTATTATCAGCAACCAAAACGGCACCAGCAAAACCCACTGGTTGTTTATTCCATTCTGTTATACTTCTTAGGTGTTCAATTAACCCTTCGATAACTTGAGGGAATTCATCTTTTGAAATATCCTTTAGTGCTTGCACGGCCGCCGGAGAACTCTTCCTACTGGTAGATATCAATACATTTAAGGCATCTCTGGCCTTTGGTGACAAACCTATTACATAATGTCCTGCTGGCATAGTTTCTCTAGATAAATATACAGCAGCTCTTAAATCTTTATCACTCAGCCTGGGTTCTAGTTGTAACCATTTCAATATAAATTCACTTGTTGCTTCGTCTTTTCTCCATGCATTAGGGACTGAAAGTGGCAATTCCTCTAAGTTTTTACTTTCTAACTCACTAAATATTTTTTTGAAATTCTTATTAGAGTCCACCATAGAATATAATGCGTTGGCGGCTTCTTCACCTGCACATCTTTCAAATATTACCAGTTTCGTTATAACGTTTTCGTCTAATGAAATTTTTCTTCTTTTTGCAATGTTAGATCTCATTTTCACGATATTGAGCAATCTTTTAACTATTCTTGGATTGCCATGTATTATCGGTGATGTAGCGAAAATAGGTGCAATTCTATCTACTTGGTCATATGCTCTGGC
The DNA here is from genome assembly GCF_002073315.2 of Yersinia sp. FDAARGOS_228. Lineage (NCBI taxonomy): Bacteria > Pseudomonadati > Pseudomonadota > Gammaproteobacteria > Enterobacterales > Yersiniaceae > Yersinia > Yersinia sp. FDAARGOS_228. Next base: position 1,709,937 of record NZ_CP020409.2, on the reverse strand, counting down.
TAATTCGGTATTATTATCGCTTTTTAAGATCCTAAGAGCATCTTCCTTCTTCATTGGGTCTTCATGCCATGACTCTTGAAGGGATTTTTCTAACGCTGCTCTTAACTCCTCAATCAAATTTTCCTCGACCCCTTCATTTACTGCATGAAGCATAAAAAGATAAGACCTTATTTCAAGAAGCCCAGTTCTAGGAACTCTGATTGGAACTTGTATTAGTTTATCTAAATAATCAATATGATGTCTTGCAGATGTTCCTTTAAAGTATTCTGATACAGAAGTTCTTATCATATCTTCATCGGCAGCAATGACAAAAGCGGTATTTGGTAGAAATAGAAAAAGTCGAATAGCCTCTAAAGTTTGTATCGCATTATTAGGTAAGCAACGATCTAGATTATCAATAAACACTATAAGGTTCTTATTTAGATCATTTAAAATACCGCTATACTCTTCTCTAAATAGATTTATTTGCTGAGGAGGCGTTAATACTTCTCTGTCCTTAATCAATCCACTTTTTGCTATCTCATTCCCTGTATTAACTGCATCTTGATATGTATTTTCATTGACGCCACCACTTACTATATTTTTAATTGCCCCTAATCCGCGCGAGAGCATTCCCCCTGTAGGGATTCCATGTGCCAAAGCAAGTCCTTCTAGGGTTAATCCTAATGCTCTTACTTTATCTACACGATTGAATAAACTAAATGTTCTATCAACCAAGCTCTGATTACCTTGGGCTGCCTCGTTAAGCTTTGTTGCAATAACTTCTAATAGAGCTGCTCTTGCATCATCATATCCCTGATATAGCCAAGCATCAAAATTTACTACTAAAACATCCTTACCTCCTTCTTCGTTTATTTGTTTTTCTATTATTTTCAGCAACGATGATTTTCCAGCGCCCCAATTACCAAATATCCCAATAGACACAGGTAGCATATTTTTCGAATTCAATATATCTACAGCTAAACTGGACACCTCACCAAAATTTAAATAATCAATGCTCGACTCTACATCAGACCACATACTCTTCTCCCTATAGTTATGCATTTGGTCGATCTATGTATCCCTCTTGTTAATCATTCCAAATAAAATGATTAGCATGTTCATTAGTCATCGTTGAAATTGTTAATTATTGGATGATGTTTTTCTGATTTCAGCAATGTCTCATATAACTTAGGGGCTGATTTAAGTATATGCAATTCAATTTTTTGCAGTGCTTCATAAATACGATCTTGGTCTGGTTGTGCATACCGTTCTGTGGGATCAGTGGTATTTCTATGGTTAAGTAGTCTTTTCACAACAGCGTATGACGTTATTTCCTCAGCCACACGTCCAAATGTTCGCCGTAGATCATGCATCCCAAGCTTAGCGATGTGGGCATCCTGACAAAGATTTTCCCTCAAGCTTTTACTGTCTGAGTAATGACCACTTTTGCTTTTAGGGGAACGAGCTGGAAAAACCCATCTGAGTTTATCTGGGTGTTTTTCTGTATCAATTACAATAGTTTTCCGTTCTTCGAGAATCTTTCGGGCAGCGTCACATACTGGCAGTTCATGGTCATTTCTATTTTTTGTATCATGGAAACGAATGATACCCTTATCCAAATCTACATAGTTGCTCGTCTTTGCTTCCTCATCAGTGAGAACTTCACGCCAGCAAAGCGAAGCTGTTTCTTCCTTCCTTGCTCCCAACAACACAGTTAGCAGCAAATAATCGCAACCAAGTCTATTCAGACTACGCTTGTTATATAGTGCGTTGAGAAATTGGCCCAGAGTATCTTTTGCGGAAAGTGGATTCCTAACTCCCTTTGCTCGGTAGCTATCTTCTAGTTCAGAGCGCGTCCGAAATTTTTTTTGAACTTTTAAAATATTGAAAGGATTATAGGATAATGAAGGTGCTCGTTGCTGGGTCTGGGCGTTTCCCGCTTCAATTTCAATCGCGTGTTTAACGGCTACATTAACCCATCTGAACGTCTGCTCCGCTGCTGTTCTCGCTCTAAGCGCAATCTCGTCAAATTTCCGTAGAATCTCATTCCCCGTTAACTCTTTAACACGGAACCCAGCCCAATCCAAAAGACGGTGTTCTGCCTTGTTAAGGACCGTTAACGTATTAGGCTTTGCAGGCTTAGCTCTTCCCTGCAGATGGTTTCTGTATTGAGCGAATACCTCCCCAATAGTTAGTTCAGCAGCATCCATCTCGCGTTTAATAGCACTTGGGTTTCTTTTAGTAGCCTTGATGCTCTGGACAATATTGCGAGCTGCATCGCGGGCCTGATCAATACTGACGAAATCAGACACATTACCTATCGTCGCTCTGATAACCTCGGATGGTGCTTTGCCACCTGTAGTGGGACGATTACCAGGGGATGACACTCTACGCTGGATGATGTAAGTCTTTTTAGTAGCGCTGACTTTGACACCAAAACCTACGGGTGAATCGCGATGATTATCAGTGATAAGATATGGTTTCAAACTTAGGTTAGGTGCATAAATGACTTCTCCTTTTGAACTCAGTTCCGGCTTCACATTAATTGATAACTTATTGATTACAATGGACTGGCTCAAAGTCATTTTCACGATAGTTGCCTCATGTATTCTTAATGGTGCGGGAATGTATTCTTGATAGTAGCTAGAATACTTCTGGCATACAAATTCTTGGATTTAGATGAGTTTATCAGGGTTTCAGTTGAGGCCACTTGAGCACACTAAAGACTTATAAAACGAGCAAAATCAATATGAAAGAGTCTGCAGGCATGGACCTATCAACGCACACCCCAATGATGCAGCAGTATCTTCGGCTCAAGGCCCAGCATCCTGAAATCCTATTGTTCTACCGGATGGGGGATTTTTACGAACTATTCTACAGTGATGCCAAGCGAGCTTCACAGCTACTGGATATCTCACTCACTAAACGGGGAGCCTCCGCAGGTGAGCCGATTCCGATGGCTGGGGTACCTTATCATTCGATAGAAAACTATCTGGCGAAGCTGGTTCAGTTAGGTGAGTCCGCTGCAATTTGCGAGCAAATCGGTGATCCGGCCACCAGTAAAGGCCCGGTTGAGCGCAAAGTAGTGCGTATCGTGACACCAGGAACGGTCAGTGATGAAGCTCTGTTACAAGAACGCCAGGATAATCTGCTGGCGGCCATCTGGCAGGATGCGCGCGGCTTTGGCTATGCAACGTTAGATATCAGTTCCGGTCGCTTTAGGGTTGCGGAACCCGCTGATCTTGAAACCATGGCAGCCGAGTTGCAACGAACTCATCCCGCAGAATTGCTTTACCCAGAAAACTTTGAGCAAATGTCGTTGATAGAACATCGACATGGCTTACGCCGCCGCCCATTATGGGAGTTTGAGCTAGAAACCGCCCGTCAGCAGCTTAATCTGCAATTCGGCACCCGTGATTTAATCGGGTTTGGTGTAGAGCAGGCCCACCAGGCACTGCGTGCCGCGGGCTGCCTACTGCAATATGTCAAAGATACCCAACGCACCTCCCTGCCCCATATCCGTGGTTTAACCATGGAGCGCCAGCAAGATGGCATTGTGATGGATGCCGCGACCCGTCGTAATCTTGAACTGACTCAGAACCTGTCTGGTGGGTCTGAAAATACGTTAGCTGCTATTCTCGATTGCAGTGTGACCGCAATGGGCAGCCGCATGTTGAAACGCTGGCTGCATATGCCGGTGCGCGATATCAAGGTATTAAGCGATCGCCAACAAGCAATCGGTGGCTTGCAAGATATCACTGCCGAACTGCAAACGCCGTTGCGTCAGGTAGGCGACTTAGAACGTATTTTGGCGCGTTTGGCGCTGCGCACTGCGCGCCCAAGAGATTTAGCGCGGATGCGCCATGCTTTCCAGCAATTGCCGGAGATTCACCGTCTACTGCAATCGGTGGATGTTCCCCACGTGCAAAACTTGTTGTCACAAGTCGGTCAGTTTGATGAATTACAGGATCTGTTGGTGCGGGCAATTGTAGAAGCGCCGCCAGTGTTAGTACGTGATGGGGGTGTCATTGCGCCGGGTTATAATGCTGAACTCGATGAGTGGCGGGCTCTGGCCGATGGTGCTACCGATTATCTGGATCGGCTGGAGATCCGTGAGCGTGAAAAGCTGGGCCTGGATACACTGAAGGTCGGTTTTAATGGTGTCCATGGCTATTACATTCAGGTAAGCCGTGGTCAGAGCCACTTGGTTCCGATTCATTATGTGCGTAGACAAACCCTGAAGAATGCTGAGCGTTATATCATTCCAGAACTGAAAGAGTATGAAGATAAGGTTCTGACCTCTAAAGGCAAAGCGCTGGCGATTGAAAAAGGGTTATATGAAGAGATTTTTGATCTTCTGTTGCCACATCTGCCTGAATTGCAAATCAGTGCCAATGCGTTAGCAGAACTGGATGTACTGGCGAATCTGGCTGAAAGAGCAGAAACACTCAACTACAACTGCCCAACCCTGAGTGATAAACCGGGGATTAAAATTACCGGTGGCCGCCATCCGGTCGTCGAGCAGGTTCTCAGTGAACCCTTTATTTCTAACCCGTTGACGTTATCACCTCAGCGACGGATGCTAATCATTACCGGCCCGAATATGGGGGGTAAAAGTACCTATATGCGCCAAACAGCCTTAATAGTCTTGCTGGCGCACATGGGGAGTTATGTTCCAGCGGAAAGCGCTATCATTGGTCCGGTTGATCGCATATTTACCCGCGTAGGTGCCGCTGACGATCTGGCTTCAGGCCGTTCCACCTTCATGGTCGAAATGACAGAAACGGCCAATATCCTGCATAACGCCACGGAGCAAAGTCTGGTGCTGATGGATGAGATTGGTCGTGGGACATCCACTTATGATGGTCTTTCGCTGGCTTGGGCTTGTGCTGAAAATCTGGCGAGCCGTATTAAAGCGATGACGCTGTTCGCCACTCATTACTTTGAGTTAACGACTCTGCCGGAAAAAATGGAAGGTGTGGTAAACGTCCATCTTGATGCGATGGAACACGGCGAAACCATCGCCTTTATGCACAGTGTGCAGGATGGGGCTGCCAGTAAAAGTTATGGTCTGGCGGTCGCAGCGCTAGCCGGAGTGCCACGTGATGTCATTAAGCGGGCACGGCAAAAACTGAAAGAGCTGGAGTCATTGTCTAATAATGCAGCAGCCAGCAAGATTGATGGCTCACAACTGACATTGTTAAATGAAGAGACACCACCTGCCGTTGAAGCACTAGAGGCTCTGGATCCAGACTCACTGTCACCACGCCAGGCATTGGAATGGATTTATCGCCTGAAGAGTATGGTGTAAACAGGCATAAAAAAACGGTGAACATCTGTTCACCGTTTTTGTGTTTCATAAGAATAACTCTCTATACCCTAACTAATTCGTATTGCAGAAAGGCGGGTACATTTATTTATTCGCGGAACAACGCCTCGATACTCAAGCCTTGTGTTTGCAGAATTTCACGCAAACGACGTAAGCCTTCAACCTGAATCTGGCGGACACGTTCGCGCGTCAAACCAATTTCACGGCCAACATCTTCCAGTGTTGCTGCTTCATATCCTAAAAGACCAAAACGACGGGCCAGCACTTCGCGCTGTTTAGCATTCAATTCAAACAGCCATTTAACGATACTTTGCTTCATATCGTCATCTTGCGTTGTATCTTCTGGACCATTTTCATTTTCGTCAGACAGAATATCTAACAAGGCTTTCTCTGAGTCGCCGCCTAACGGTGTATCAACAGAAGTGATACGCTCGTTCAGGCGTAACATACGGCTCACGTCATCAACCGGTTTGTCGAGTTGCTCGGCAATCTCTTCAGCGCTCGGTTCATGATCCAATTTATGAGAGAGTTCTCGTGCAGTACGCAAATAAACGTTTAATTCTTTAACAATATGGATAGGTAAACGGATAGTCCGGGTTTGGTTCATTATCGCCCGTTCAATCGTTTGACGAATCCACCAAGTGGCATAAGTGGAGAAACGGAAACCGCGTTCAGGGTCAAACTTTTCCACCGCACGGATAAGACCAAGGTTACCCTCTTCAATCAAATCCAGCAGCGCTAAACCGCGATTACTGTAACGGCGGGCGATCTTCACCACCAACCGCAAGTTACTTTCAATCATACGCCGACGTGAAGGCACATCTCCGCGCAATGCACGCCGGGCAAAATAAACCTCTTCTTCTGCGGTTAACAGCGGCGAATAACCAATCTCACCAAGATAGAGCTGCGTCGCGTCCAGCACTCGCTGGGTAACACCTTGCGCCAACAGCTCATCATCTGCTAACTCGCTTTCAGTAGGTTCATCTTCTACTAATGCTTTTTCATCGAAAATTTCAGTTTCCGTACTGTTTTCATCAAAATCAGCATCTTCATGCAACTCGTTAACTTTCAGCGTATTTTGGCTCATATGCTGCTCCTACCCGTGAATCCGGCGAGCAGAATACAGCGTATTCTGCCCAATCTATCGCTGCGGAAGGTAACGCAGCGGGTTTACGGATTTCCCCTTGTAACGAATTTCAAAATGCAATCTAACTGAACTGGTTCCGGTGCTACCCATGGTTGCTATTTTTTGACCCGCCTTCACTTCTTCTTGTTCCCGGACCAGCATTGTATCGTTGTGAGCGTAGGCGCTCAGGTAATCATCATTGTGTTTGATGATAATAAGATTACCGTAACCACGCAGTGCGTTCCCAGCATACACAACTCGCCCGTTTGCTGTAGCGAAGATGGGTTGCCCACGAGAACCGGCGATATCTATCCCTTTATTGCCCCCTTCGGAAGCAGAGAAGCTATCGATCGTTTTACCCTCAGTCGGCCATTTCCAGCTACTAACTGGACCACCATTACTGGTTGGATCGCTGATGGTACTGCTTGGCGCGGTAACAGGTGCGGTTGTAGCGACAACTGCCCCTGACGCTGGTAACATTTTACCAACATTCTGTTTACCCGAGTTTCCAGAATACGCGCTAGTTGATTGAGAATCAACCGTTGTAGTTGTGTTCTGAATATTTGCTGGCGGTTTTGTCATTCCGCCTGATGTGGCATCGGTCGCGGCCAACATTCCACCACCAGACCCATTGCCTAACTGAATAGATTGGCCAACATTCAGACTGTATGGCTCAGCAATATTGTTTTTTGCTGCCAGATCACGGAAGTCATTCCCGGTTATCCAGGCAATATAAAACAGCGTGTCACCACGCTTAACGGTATAGGTATTACCGTTGTAACTTCCTTTGGGGATACTGTTGTAACTACGGTTATAAACGATGCGACTACCTGAGCTATTCGTATCCGAGCCACTTAGCATGGTCCCTGAACGCTCACCGCCAACACTGCTGATTGGCGCAGATGTTGAGGAGTCATTAGTACAACCTACCAACCATAAACTCATAACCGTACATGCCGCAACCCGGCGTAATGTAATCATTGGGCTTCCCGTGCTCATGCTTCCCCCATGACAGCAATAATAAGCGATATATCCAAAATACCTTTTACACTGTAGTTAAAGTGGTCAGTTAACGACAGTTAAAACACCATGCCGAATACGACTATTCCACTCATTTTTGAGTATTAAAAGGTTCCACAGCGCAGGCCAAGACACATGCTGACTCGCACTGAAGAAACAAGATACAGAAGCGCGCATGCTATCAATACCGCGCCTGCCATACCATAAAATTTATGTTACTGATTTTCGGCCAATCTTTAGCACAAAAAAACTGCACTTCGACTTTAGTTAAAGATTAAGACTGAAATATACCCTAAATAATTCAAGTTGCAGGGAGGCGGCAATTAAGCGCAGCCAACACACATGCGGTTTGAAGTACGAAGGTATAAAGACATTTATTCAGGCCAATTCACCTTTAACTAAAGGCACAAAGCGCACTGCCTCTACCGTCTCAATTTGGAATTCATTGTTCCGCCGTTGCACACATTTCAAGGTTTGAGCCTGCTCCCCAACGGGAAGAACCAATATCCCACCGTCATCCAATTGCTCAAGTAGGGCATTTGGAATCTCTGGCGGAGCGGCTGTGACAATGATCGCATCAAATGGCCCGCGTGATGCCCAGCCTAGCCAACCATCACCATGGCGAGTAGAGACATTATGCAGATCCAGTTGCTTCAGGCGACGTTTTGCCTGCCACTGTAGCCCTTTGATTCGTTCGACTGAACAGACGTGTTCGACTAAATGCGCCAAAATTGCGGTCTGATAGCCAGAACCGGTCCCTATTTCTAATACCCGAGAAGTCGGCGTCAATTGCAACAACTCTGTCATCCGCGCCACCATATAAGGCTGGGAAATAGTTTGCCCTGAACCTATAGGCAGGGCTGTATTCTCATACGCCTTATGGGACAACGCCTCATCAACAAAACGCTCGCGCGGCACCGCTTCGATCGCCTGTAACAAGCGCTCGTCGTGAATACCTTGCTGACGTAACAGCATCAACAATGTCTGCATGCGTTTATTTACCATTCCCCATCACCCTAGGTGTTTGCTAACCAGTAATATTGGCTAACCAGTTTTCAACTACGTCTTGCGCCGCATAGGCGGTTAAATCAACTTGAAGTGGGGTTATAGAAACATAACCTTCTTCAATCGCAGCAAAATCAGTGTCCGATGCCACATCAAATTTCTCACCCGGTGGCCCAATCCAATAGAGGTCTTGCCCCCGAGGGTCTTGTTGACAAAATACCTGCTCTGCCGGATGGCGGCTACCACATCGTGTGACTCGAATACCTTTAATTTCAGATAAGGGTAAGTCAGGTACATTAATATTAAGTATCTTACCGGTGCGCAACGGCTTTTGTTGTAAAGCACGCAATAAACGGCAAGTCACTGCCGCTGCGGTAGCATAATGCTGATGACCATTGAGTGATACGGCCAGAGCAGGAAACCCTAAATGCCGCCCTTCCATCGCGGCGGCCACCGTACCTGAATAGATAACATCATCACCCAGGTTCGGGCCAGCATTGATACCGGAAACCACGATATCGGGCCGCGGGCGCATTAACGCATTTACCCCCAGATAGACACAATCAGTTGGAGTGCCTTGCTGCACGGCGATATCACCGTTGGATAATGTGGTAATGCGCAATGCACTATCCAGAGTCAGTGCATTGGAAGAGCCACTGCGATTGCGATCTGGGGCAACGATTTGTACCTGCGCGAACTCGCGCAATGCAGAGGCAAGTGCTTGTATCCCTGGCGCAGAAATACCGTCGTCGTTACTCAGCAATATCCGCAGCATCGGCATTATCCTGATTCATTATTTCTCTTACCACACTGGTGGCAAAACTGCCTGCGGGTAACCAGAAACTAAGTTCAAGGGTTACGTCATCCCACCAGTTCCACACCATATTCTGTGGTTTTAGTAGTACCGCCCGGCGGGCACCTTCAACACGCTCACGCTTAATCAACGCCAGTAATTCGCTTTGATCCACCAGACATGACTGCTCGAAAGCCAATGCTTCGCCCTGCGTTCCCAGTTCACCGTCGCCCGGTAGTGGCGCTGTCACATTCAATTCACCCGCATCAACGCGCTGCTGTAACGCTGCTAATTCATCAGCGCCGGCCACAAACCAACTGCCGCGACCGGATAACTGTAAGGCGTCACCTGCCAGCACCGTAGTTGCTTGCTGTTGTGACAAACGGAAACTGCTAATCAGGTTGAACATTGCACTACGGCTGGCGGACAAGTAAAAACTGCGTTTACTGCGCTCTTTAACCCGAATTTCATTATTCGCCCACAGGCGAGCCTGCACCAGATTGTTACCCCCACGGCCAAAGCGCTGGCTGCCGAAATAGTTGGGAACGCCCTGTGCGGCTATCTGTTGCAAACGTTGTTCTACATCCTGACGATCAGTGATATGGCGCAATACCAGGGTAAAAGCATTGCCTTTCAGTGACCCAATGCGCAGCTTACGTTTCTGCCGCACTGCTTCCAGCACTTCACACCCTTCCAGCTCGAACGTAGCGAGATCCGGTGCTTCTTTGCCCGGTAGGTGCAAACAGAACCACTGCTCTGTGACGGCGTGGCGATCTTTCAACCCCGCATAGCTCACCAAACGCGGATGAAGCTTGGCAAAACGCGCCAGATAATCAGCAACAAATTGCGTATTACAGCCATTTTTGCGAATACGGATCAGCAAATGCTCGCCTTCACCATCCGGTTCAAAGCCTAAATCCTCGACCACCACAAAATCTTCGGGATTGGCTTTTAAAATGCCACTCGCTTTAGGTTTGCCGTGCAGCCAGGTTAGATTTTCCATGTCCATCGTTATGCCTTAACCCTGTTATGCTTTAACCAAAAGCGCCACTGCTTCACATGCAATACCCTCACCACGGCCAGTAAAACCAAGTTGTTCCGTGGTGGTAGCTTTTACGTTGATATCATCCATATGACATTGTAGGTCTTCCGCCAAATGCACGCGCATTTGCGGGATATGGGGTGCCATTTTAGGCGCTTGGGCAATAATGGTAATATCCAGATTACCCAGCCGGTAGCCTTTTGCCAGAATACGGCGATAAGCTTCACGCAACAAAGCACGGCTATCCGCACCTTTAAATGCCGGATCGGTATCAGGGAACAATTTGCCGATATCACCTAACGCAGCCGCGCCCAATAGTGCATCGGTAGCAGCATGTAATGCGACATCACCGTCGGAATGCGCCAAGAGGCCCATCTCATATGGGATACGCACACCGCCGATAATCAGTGGGCCAGCTCCGCCAAATTTATGAACATCGAAACCATGACCAATTCGCATTAATTGCACTCCTTATAATGCCTTTGTTACTTGAGGTTGCAGTAGCATTAGCAGCGCTCACTCACCAGAATCACAATGACCGGGCCAAACCTGCTGGAATTTACTGGCTGCAACACCCATTATTTGGGCTATTGCCGTTGGGTTAAATAAAACTCAGCCAGCGCCAAATCTTCAGGACGTGTCACTTTGATATTATCCGAACGACCAGACACTAATATCGGATGATAGCCGCAATGTTCTAATGCAGAAGCTTCATCAGTGACCACTGCCCCTTCTCGCAGGGCGCGGGACAAACATATTTTTAATAACTCAAGCGGGAAAAGTTGAGGTGTAAGGGCATGCCACAGCGCTTGGCGATCTACAGTATGGGCAATGGCCGGATGAGCGCCAATTTGAACAACAGCCTCACTGCGCTTCATGGTGTCACGTACCGGTGCGGCCAGAATGCCCCCGACATGGCTATGGCCGATAATCGACAGCAGCCTTTCAAGATCATCAAGATGCAAACAAGGGCGAGCTGCATCATGAACCAGTACCCATTCAGCAAGCCCCGCACATTGTAAACCAGCCATTACGGAATCAGCCCGTTGCTCACCACCATGAACAAGCGTGATACGCGGATCTTGCGCGATAGGTAGCGTTGAAAACTGCGTGTCCTGCGGATGTATCACCACGATAATGCGCTGGACGCGAGGATGACAAAGCAAAGAAAAAATAGCGTGTTCAATGATTGTCTTGCCAGCCACAGTTAAATACTGTTTAGGGCAGTCAGTCTGCATACGGCTGCCAATACCCGCAGCCGGTAATACCGCAATGACGTCAGGAAGGGAAACTGCAAAATTACTCATTATTTATTATTGCGCGTTATTTGGCGTCGAAGGGATACCCGCATTACGTCTGGCTTGGTCAGGAACCAGACGATAGAAACTTTCGCCGGGCTTGATCATACCCAGTTCGTTACGTGCGCGCTCTTCGATAGCCTCTTGACCACCATTTAAATCATCAATTTCAGCAAATAGCTGATCATTCCGGGCTTTAAGTTTGCCGTTATTGGCCTCTTGCAGCGCCACGTCATCCTTAACCCGTACAAAATCATGAACACCATTCTTGCCCAACCACAGTGAATACTGTAACCAGCCAAGTAAAATCAGCAATAGTAGTGTAAGTTTCCCCATTCCCGCCCCCTGAAAAACTGCCTAATCATCCCACAACTTTTCGTCGGACTCCACTCTGTGACGGAAATAGGTCATAAAGCTCAGATTAAGGACGACTTCCAGCAAAAATACCATGCAAATCTACAAAATGTCATTAATTGCTGGTTTTGAGCGCACGAGTGTCCTGCTGTTATTGCTACTTATCGCCCCCAACAAATCATGCAGAGATAAACACTGCAAAAACTGTTTTTGGCATTAGCTTATGCCAACCCGCAAGTTAGAATTGCATATTTAATCTCGCTAAAAACAAATAAACCCTATTACAGTTGAGTTTACATGTATAAAAGTATATTTTTATGCACTCAAACTGCATAAATAAAAATCACACTTTCACTCGTTGCTACTTTTTACCGGGAGATTCACATGTTTAAACGTTTAATGCTGGTCGGGACTTGTCTGGCAGCCGTATTGTCGGCGGGCAGTGCTATGGCAGTTGAGCCGACTTATGTTGTCGGTTCCGGTGGTACCTACCGCCCATTTGAGTATGAAAATAGCCAAAAACAACTGGAAGGTTTTGATATAGATATCATCAAAGCCATCGGCAAAGCTGAAGGTTTTCAGGTCAAATTGGTGAATACGCCGTGGGAAGGAATTTTTGCCACGTTAGGCTCCGGTGATCGCGACATTATCATTTCCGGTATTACGATTACCGACAAACGTAAGCAAATGGTTGATTTCTCAGATCCTTACTTCCCAGCAGAACAAACTATCGTCGTGGCTAAAGGCTCTAAAGTTAATTCCATTGCGGCACTGAAAGATCTGAATGTTGGTGTGGTGAACTCAAGCACCGGCGACATCGTGGTATCCGATGTTTTGGGTAAAAACAGCACTGCGATCAAACGCTTCGATAACACGCCACTGATGCTGCAAGAACTCTACGAAGATGGCATCGCTGCCGCCGTAGGTGATGTAGGTGTTGCCAAGTTCTACCTGAAAACCCACCCGGAGAAAGCATTTGAACTGGTTTCCGATACCAAGTTTGAGCGCCAATATTTCGGTATTGCGGTGGCGAAAGGTAATGAAGAATTGCGCACCAAAATTAACAGTGGTTTGCAGAAAATCATTGCTGACGGCACTTACGCCAAAATCTATGAAAAATGGTTTGATGCACAGGTACCAACACTGCCAGCGGCAACCCAACCAGCAAAATAACCCTTTCTTATATATGCCACCGTTGCGTGAATGCGCGGTGGCTTGATTGACCGGATCACCCTATGTCAGGATTTCGTTGGGAAATCATTCAGGAATACGCCCCACTGTTTATGGACGGTGCCTGGATGACGATTAAGTGCACCATTATCTGTGTGATTCTTGGCACAACCTGGGGGTTAACCCTCGGTCTGGGCCGTCTGGCGCAAGCGCCTCACGGTATCTGGAAGCCGGTATTGTATTATTTCGTTCAATGGCCAGTGCGCATCTATATCAGTGCTATTCGTGGCACACCCTTATTTGTGCAGATAATGGTGGTGCATTTCGCGCTAGTGCCACTGTTTATTAACCCACGGGATGGCATTCTGGTTACTAATGGCATTATGTCTTCTGATTTTGCCAGAATGCTGCGCTCAGATTACGGTGCTTTTTTATCTTGCGTCGTGGCTATCACGCTAAACGCCGGTGCTTATGTTTCTGAGATCTTCCGCGCGGGCATTCAGTCAATTGATCGCGGCCAGATGGAAGCCTCTCGCTCATTGGGAATGAGTTACGGCAAAACGATGCGTAAGGTTATTCTGCCTCAGGCTTTCCGCCGGATGTTACCGCCACTGGGTAACAATGCCATCGCTATCGTAAAAGATTCATCGCTGGCGTCCGCGATTGGCCTGGCTGACTTAGCCTATGCCGCTCGCACCGTCTCCGGTGCTTATGCGACTTATTGGGAGCCATACCTAACCATTTCGCTGGTTTATTGGGTTATCACATTCTTACTTTCGCTGTTAGTGCGGCATATGGAAAAGAGGTTCGGTAAAAGTGATTCACGTACATAACCTACAGAAACAATTTGGTGAAACCCATGTGTTGCGCGGTATCTCTTGCGAAATTCAGCCAAAAGAAGTGGTTTGCATCATTGGCCCATCGGGTTCAGGTAAAAGCACGTTTTTGCGCTGTATTAATGCGTTAGAAACGTTATCCGGGGGGGAAATAACCGTTAATGGCTTTGAGATCCATAACCCGAAAACCGATCTCAACCGTATGCGCGAAAGCGTTGGTATGGTATTCCAGCGTTTTAATCTCTTCCCTCATATGACGGTGTTGGAAAACCTGATCATGGCACCTATCGATGTTAAAAAGCTGCCACGAGCGCAAGCCATAGAACGGGCCGAATTGTTGCTACGTAAGGTGGGATTACTCGATAAGATTGATGCCTATCCCAGCAGCCTGTCTGGCGGGCAACAGCAACGCGTCGCCATTGCCAGAGCCTTGGCAATGGAACCTAAAATCATGTTGTTTGACGAACCAACTTCAGCGCTAGACCCGGAGTTAGTCGGTGAAGTGCTGGCGGTGATGAAAGCATTGGCACTGGAAGGGATGACCATGGTAGTAGTGACACATGAAATGGGCTTTGCCAGAGATGTCGCCGACCGGGTACTGTTTATTGATCAAGGGGTGATACAAGAAGAGGGGCAACCGGAAAAAATCTTTACCGCCCCCACTAACCCGCGAACTCAGGCATTCCTCAGTAAGGTGCTTTCAGCGCAAGGGTAAATTGTTGCTGCGTGAACCTGTTACAAATTGAACCTGTTACAAATTGAAGCGGGCTATTATCGGATGAAACGAATAGCCCGCCGATTTACTCACCATCCGGTAAGAAATGAAAACAGCATCCAGAATAAACACAAGACTGCAATACCACTCCCACCAATGGTAAATAAGAGATTACCGCGCAATAACACACTCAAAACAATACCGATCAGCACTGAAACTGGCATCAGCGCCAGAAAGAACGGCCAAGTGTACAGCAGGAAGAAGACGGTATTGGGGCCATAAACAAAAAAAGGTATCGCAAACGCCAACCAATAGAAAACAAAACCTGTAACGCCACCGAGAAAGGAGTATGGCGGTTCCTCCCTTTCGCGCTGTTCGTCGATAGTAATTTGGGTGATATTCTGCATAGCAATCCTGTGGGCACAGTTTACCGGCACACTCTAAGGGCGTTTTGCCGGTAGCCATAAGTATAGATACCCAATGTAATTAGCATAACAGGCAGGTAGCAAGCCAATACATCCCGATTCGCTTACACAGTCAAGTGATTCAGGTGAGTGCGTGCAACTAACAACCCTGTAAGCTTCAAGCACGAAGGGTAACATTTAGGATTTGATAATAGCTCGACCACGCAGTACGTCTAACAATTGTTCAATCAAATTTGTTACTAATTGTTCACCCGGCAAATGAATATCAGCGTGTCCAGGTGCTTCATAAATAGAGTCAATGCCGGTAAAATTTTTCAGTTCACCAGCACGGGCTTTTTTGTACAAACCTTTTGGGTCGCGGGCCTCACAAATAGCCAACGGCGTATCCACAAATACCTCAATAAACTGGCCTGATGCCAACATATCGCGCACCATTTCCCGTTCGGCCCGATGAGGGGAAATAAACGCCGTCAACACGACCAGACCGGCATCTACCATCAGTTTGGCGACTTCCCCAACGCGACGAATATTCTCGCGCCGGTCAGTATCAGAGAAACCCAAATCACGGCATAAGCCATGGCGCACATTGTCGCCATCCAGTAAGTAAGTGCTAACACCACGAGCAAACAGTGCCTGTTCCAATGCACCGGCAAGGGTGGATTTCCCTGAGCCAGATAAACCGGTAAACCACAACACCACCCCTTGATGCCCATGCTGTTGCTCCCGATCCTCTCGGGTTACCGCATGGGGGTGCCAGACGATATTCTCATCGGCCGGCAGAGCGCCCTGCTCATTAGCACCATACGTTTTCAACTGATCGGCGTGCACGTTATTTACCTCCTAACAGATCGCGTGCGCCCCAATGTGGGAAGTGGCGGCGAACCAAAGCATTCAGCTCTAACTCAAATGTACTGAATTCAGTCGTTTCCTGGTAAACCGATGCCAACGTTTCACGGATTAGCCCCGCGCCAACCGTGACATTAGTCAGCCGATCAATAAAGATCATGCCACCGGTATCCCGATTGCGTTGATAACTGTCGAGCACCAGCGGTTCATCGAATGCCAGTTCAACCAAACCAATGCCATTAAGTGGTAGGCTTTCGACTACCCGCTGGGTCAATGAGTTTATTTCCACCTGATATTGAATATTTTCCACCCGCGCACGGGTCTTTTTCCCCGCCACTTTGATGTCATAACTTTGGCCCGCGACCAAAGGCTGCTCCGCCATCCACACCACATCCACCAGCGCATTTTGCGCCGCTGTTAAGGTCTCACTGGCATCAACCAATAAATCGCCACGGCTGATATCCACTTCATCAGTCAATACCAAGGTTATGGCTTCGCCGGGGATGGCTTGCTCCAAGTCACCATCAAAAGTAACAATGCGTGCCACATTTGACTCCACACCGGACGGCAGTACTTTTACTCTTTGCCCAACGCGCACCACGCCAGCAGACAGCGTGCCAGAATAACCACGAAAATCCAGGTTTGGCCGGTTGACGTACTGCACCGGGAAGCGCAGCGGCTGCTGACGGCTGGCATTGACCACATCAACACTTTCCAGCACTTCCAATAGTGTCGGGCCGGAATACCAATTCATTTTCTCGCTCGGCGATGCCACATTATCGCCATCCAGCGCAGATAGAGGGACAAATTTGATATCGAGATCCGTCGGTAGCTGCTCGGCAAAACTCAGGTAATCTTCTTTAAATTGTTCGAAGACACTTTCCTGATAGCCCACCAGATCCATCTTATTCACCGCCACCACCAAATGGCGGATCCCCAGCAACGTAGTGATAAAGCTGTGACGGCGAGTTTGATCCAACACCCCTTTGCGGGCATCGATCAACAAAATCGCCAGATCGCAGGTAGAAGCCCCGGTCGCCATATTGCGGGTGTATTGTTCATGCCCTGGCGTATCTGCGATGATAAATTTACGTTTCTCGGTTGAGAAATAGCGATAAGCCACATCAATAGTGATGCCCTGCTCACGCTCGGCCTGCAAGCCATCAACCAACAGCGCCAGATCCAGTTTTTCACCCTGGGTGCCAATACGCTTACTGTCGGTGTGCAACGTTGATAACTGGTCTTCGTAGATTTGGCGGGTATCATGCAGTAAACGCCCAATCAGGGTGCTCTTACCGTCATCCACACTGCCGCAGGTCAGAAAACGCAACATCGTTTTATGCTGTTGGGCATGCAGGTACGCTTCTACTCCCCCCTCGTTGGCAATCTGCTGGGCGATAGAAGTATTTTGTAAAATCATCGATTTGTTCTCTGAAACTGGCTGCTCATCGACAACGGACTGGTTTTGTAATTTCGTGCTCATTGGGCGCTCCTCAGAAGTATCCCTGACGCTTTTTAAGCTCCATCGAGCCGGATTGGTCACGGTCGATCATTCGCCCCTGACGCTCACTGGTGGTAGAGATAAGCATCTCTTCAATGATGGCAGGTAAGGTTTCAGCCTCGGACTCTACCGCGCCAGTCAATGGCCAGCAGCCCAAGGTGCGAAAACGCACCATCTTCTGAGTAATGACCTCACCCGGTTGTAAATCAATCCGGTCATCATCCACCATCAGTAACATGCCATCACGCTCAACCACCGGACGAGGCTTTGCCAGATACAGTGGAACAATGTCGATTTTTTCCAAGAAGATATATTGCCAAATATCCAGCTCAGTCCAGTTGGACAGCGGGAACACGCGGATACTTTCACCTTTGTTAATTTGGCCGTTGTAGTTGTGCCACAGTTCCGGGCGCTGATTTTTTGGATCCCAGCGATGGAAGCGGTCACGGAACGAATAAATACGCTCTTTGGCGCGGGATTTCTCTTCGTCACGCCGTGCGCCACCAAATGCAGCATCAAAACCGTATTTGTTCAGTGCTTGCTTCAAGCCTTCGGTTTTCATGATATCGGTGTGTTTGGCACTGCCGTGAACAAACGGATTAATGCCCATCGCCACCCCTTCCGGGTTGCGGTGAACCAGTAACTCGCAGCCAAATGCTTTAGCGGTACGGTCGCGGAATTCATACATCTCGCGAAATTTCCAACCGGTATCTACATGCAATAACGGGAATGGCAAATTACCGGGGAAGAAGGCCTTGCGCGCCAAATGCAGCATCACAGAGGAATCCTTACCGATAGAATAAAGCATCACCGGATTACCGAATTCAGCGGCCACTTCACGGATGATATGGATACTCTCCGCCTCCAATTGCCGCAAATGAGTGAGTCGTTTTTCGTCCATAACAGATCCTTTATGCCAAATTCACGACTGACGGGCTGATAGCCTGTTCAGTCTGCGGTTGTTGCCCGAACCAGGCTATTTGGTGATGTAAATTCACCACTTCACCGATAACCAGCAGTGCTGGGGTCGGTGCCTGATGTGCTAATGATTCAAGTTGTGCCAGAGTGCCCGTCAGAACCTGTTGGTCTGCACAAGTGCCCCGGCCAATAACGGCTACGGGGGTAGTACTTGCCCGACCATGGGTTATGAGCTGACGGCTAATCTCAGCGGCTTTCACCGTTCCCATATATATCGCTAAAGTCTGGCGGCCTCTGGCCAGTGCCTGCCAATCCAAATCATCGCCATCGGCGCGGCAATGCCCGGTAATAAAAGTTACGCTCTGAGCATGGTCACGGTGTGTCAGGGGGATACCCGCATAAGCTGTCGCCCCGCTCGCTGCCGTCACTCCCGGCACCACCTGAAACGCGATACCCGCACGCGCCACCATTTGCAGTTCTTCACCGCCACGGCCAAAGATAAACGGATCCCCCCCTTTCAGCCGCACTACCCGTTTCCCCTGCTGCGCCAGCGAGACAATTAATTGATTGGTTTCTTCTTGGGCTACCGAGTGTGCTCCCGCCCGTTTGCCAACACAGATACGTTCAGCATCACGCCGCACCAGATCCAACACTTCCGGGCTAACTAAATGGTCATACAACACCACATCAGCCTGCTGAATCACTTGCAGGCCACGTAATGTCAGCAAACCTGGATCACCAGGTCCTGCCCCCACCAAGGCAACCTCGCCTTGAGTACTGCGCTGCCCTTCCAGTTCCCGTTGTAATTCATCTTCGGCTTGGGCTAACTGACCACGGCTGATCAGACTCGCAAAGCGGCCACTAAAGGCATTTTCCCAAAAGCGACGGCGCGCGCCCATCGAGGCGATATGCTGTTTAACCCGCCCACGCCAGCGCCCGGCAACGGCAGCCATATCACTCAGACTGGCAGGTAGCAGGGCCTCTAACTTCTCACGCAATATCCGCGCCAGCACCGGCGCTTGACCGGCAGAGGAGATAGCCACCACGAGAGGGGAGCGATCGACAATCGACGGGAAGATAAACGAGCAGCGGGGTTGATCATCAACCACGTTAGCCAAAAGATGTCGTTGATCAGCGGCGGTAAAAACAGCGGCATTCAGCACGGTATCGTTCGTGGCAGCAATCACCAAAAAAACGTCATCCAACTGTTCCGGCAAAAAAACCTTTGCCAGCCAGTTAATCCGGCCATCCTGAGACTGTTGTTCAAGTTCAGATGAAAGAGCCTGTGCCACTACCCTCACCTGTGCACCCGCGCGGTGGAGTAAATCAATTTTTCGCGCAGCGACTTCGCCGCCGCCAACAACCAATACTGGGCGCTGTTTCAAGTCGGCAAATAGAGGTAGATAGTCCACAACGTCCTTCAATTACATGATAAAGCGTAGGGTGACTATAGGGGGGGGGCATGGCCTTATGAAATGACGAAAAGTAATTACAAGTTCCATAATGATATATAGGCGTAACAGCATGGCTTGCAGCTAAGTTAGCCAATATGCACTCAGGGCGATTTTCTTACTTGCTGACATAAAATTTCTACACTTTAGGAAGTATACAAATTGTCTATTGGTGTAGACAGTTTCATACTAAGCACCGGAAAGAGCTGTATTGTCCATGCTGCGAGGCATGGCCCAGACTATAACAAGGATATTTCGGTATGTTTTCCCGCCGTCGCCTAAAGTGGGCACTATTCACCCTGTGTTTCAGTACCGTCTTACCGTTGCATGCCGCTACGACTCAGCCCGTTGGTCGAATCGCTGAACAACACATCCGCCATATCAGCACCTACTTTCCCGGCCGTATGGCGGGTAGCCCGGCAGAATTACTGGCTGGTGAGTATATCAACCACCGTTTTCAGCAGATGGGTTATCAAAGTAACCTGCGGGGTTTTAATACCCGTTATCTGTATACCAGTAAAAATGGCAAACAAAGCTGGCGAACACTGAGTGCTACCTCGGTGATTGCCGCTCGCAACATAACAACACTCGGTAAAAAACTGGCGACTGGCAATGCGGATGACCAGAAACAGATAATTATCATGGCGCACTTTGATACCTACACACCGCAAAGTGATAAAGATTTAGATAAAAATCTGGGTGGGCTGACGCTACAAGGTGTTGATGACAATGCCGCCGGTGTCGGCGTTATGCTGGAACTGGCTGAACAACTGAAAAACACACCGCTACGCTATGATTTGCGTTTTGTGGCACTCAGCGCCGAGGAGATAGGTGCACAAGGTGCCGAGAACTATCTACAACGAATGAGTAAAACGGAGAAAGCCAACACACTGCTGGTGATCAACTTAGATAGCCTGATTACCGGTGACCGGCTCTATTTTAATGCCAGTAACCAGCCTTCAGCCATTGCAGCAAGAGATCAGGCACTCACACTGGCACGTCGGTATGGTATCACCGCCACCACAGTAAAAAACCAAATTACCTCTCCCTGTAGGGCGGATAAAAATATCTTTTATAGCGCCGGATTACCGGTGTTATCTGTTGAAGCAAGCAACTATAGCTTGGGTAACAAAGATGGTTGTCAGCAACGGGCCATCAGTAGCCACTTTCCTCAAGGTATCACCCGACATCAAAGCCAGCTAGATAACTTAAATTATCTGGATAAGTACTTACCGGGTCGTATTAGTAAACGTTCACACGATAGTGTGAAAATATTGTTGCCCCTGATACAAGCGCTCGCTGCCGATAAAAAATAATATGGGCTTTGCGTAACTTCGCGCAAAACACCGATAAAAACCAATAAATTCAACGTCAGGGTGATCATTATGATCGCCCTTTTTCGTGCTTTTCACGTATAACTCTTGGTGGGTATGGTACCCATAATTAATTGACTCAATCTCGCTGGTAGGTATGATACCCACCAGCGACTCACCAGGAGGTCACATGGAGAGTGGCGAATTAATAAAGCGATTGCAGGATACGGGCTGGCAAATCAGGGGTTGTAAAAAAACCAATGGCGGTAGCCATGTCACGATGTGCAAACCGGGTGTACGCAAGATCATTACGCTGCCCCATCCGCGCAAGGATACATCCAAAGGTGTTCTGCGGCAGGCTCAGCAGATTGCCGGAATTAAATTGATTTAAACAAAGCCGCATACCCTAAATCATTCAAGTTGCTGGAAGGTGTGAAGTCACCAGGGCGATAAATCGCAGGGAGCCGCCTCCACACATATGGTTTGAATCATGGCGGGTATAAACGCTTAGGGAGTTAACCATGATCTACCCTATTTTTATTTTCAGTACCACTGAAGGATTCGATGGATATTTTCCCGATCTTGACGGTTGTTTCTTTGCTGGCAATACCTTTGCCGATATCAGTAAAAATGCCGAAGAAGCCTTTGCTGTTCATATTGAAGCACTGATGGATGAAGGTTTTCCATTACCCACGCCTCCGAAAGATCCACAACGTTACATTGGGGATCCCCGGTTAAAAGAAGAAGGGGGGATTTTGGGGTTTGTTGAGATTGATCCGGCCAAATATGAAAGTAAGTCAGTCAAATTCAATCTGACTATGTCGCAAAATCTGCTGACCGCCATTGATAAGTTTATCGCCACACACCGGGGTTATAAGAACCGTAGCCAATTTCTGGCTGAATTAGCGCGTGAGAGAATCATCAGCTAATAGATAATAAAAATGAGGGCGCAGGTAGCGCCCTCTGACCACTGATAAAATCAAATGAAGGGGGAGCGTGCTGTTGCGCGCAGGCGTTACGCATCAATCGCCGGAGCGCCCATCGGGGGCGGTCTACTTTTCACTCACTGAGCTGTAACACTCACAGGGCTATAAATAGCGTTGATATTAGCCTCAGCCTTCATGCAGGCCGCATTCGCGTTTCAAACCAAAGAAGCGAGTTTCCTCTTCGCTCATTCCCGGTTCCCATTTACGGGTGGTATGAGTATCCCCAACCGATAAGTAACCCTGTTCCCAAAGAGGGTGATAGCTCAGGCCATTTTGGGTCAGATATTGGTAAATCTGCCGATTATCCCAATCGATAATCGGTAGCAACTTGAAGACACCGCGCTGAATGGCTAACACCGGTAGCTGCGCCCGGCTGCCTGATTGTTCACGGCGAAGACCAGCAAACCACGTTTGAGCGCCCAGAGTCTCCAGTGCCCGATTCATGGGTTCCACTTTGTTCAGATCATTGTAACGTTCAATACCCTCGACGCCCTGCTCCCACAGTTTGCCGTAACGGGCTTCCTGCCAAGCCGGGCTATGTGGGGCACGAAATACCTGCAAGTTAAGCTGAAGCTTCTCGGTCAAGTCATCAATAAACTGATAGGTTTCTGGGAATAAGTAACCGGTATCAGTGAGAATGACCGGAATATCAGGGCATTGCCGTGTAACAAGATGCAAACAAACGGCGGCCTGAATACCAAAGCTGGAAGAAAGCACAAATTCGGCCGGTAGATTTTCCAATGCCCAGCTCACCCGCTCTTGCGCGGTAAAATGCTCAAGTTGACCGTTAACCAATGCCAGTGCCGCCGCTTGTTCCGCTTTCGGCAGGGCATTAAGTTCACTCAAGTTAAATTGGCTCACACCGCCTCCTGTACGTCATAAAAATCACGGGCTGAATCAATCACTGGGGCAATCACACCAACGCGAATCACAAAGTCACCGAAACCTTCATCAGCATGGCGCTCTTTTGCCCAGCGCCCAACCAACAGATCAGTAATCGATAAAATCTCATCTTCGGTGATATTTTCACGATACATCCGCGGTATCCGCGTGCCTTCCCGGTTGCCACCCAGATGCAGGTTATAACGACCAACGGCTTTACCCACCAGCCCTACTTCTGCCAGTAAAGCACGGCCACAACCGTTCGGGCAGCCAGTCACTCGCAGAACGATATGTTCATCAGCAATACCGTGGCGCTGCAAAATACCCTCAACTCGGGTCACAAACTCCGGCAGGAAGCGCTCCGCTTCTGCCATTGCCAGTGGACAGGTTGGGAATGAAACACACGCCATGGAGTTCTCACGCTGCGGGCTGACACTGTCATCCATCAAGCCATGCTCACGGGCCAACGCTTCAATACGGGCTTTATCTTTTTCCGGCACCCCTGCCACAATCAGGTTCTGATTCGCAGTTAAGCGGAAATCACCCTGATGGATTTTAGCAATTTCTGCCACACCGGTTTTCAGGCTACGACCGGGGTAATCTAGCAAACGACCATTTTCGATAAACAGGGTTAGATGCCATTTCTTATCAATGCCTTTCACCCAGCCGACGCGATCACCACGACCGGTAAATTGATAAGGCTTAATAGCACTGAAACTGACGCCTGCGCGCTTTTCAACTTCCGCTTTGAAGGTTTCTACCCCTACTCGCTCCAGCGTATATTTGGTTTTAGCATTTTTGCGATCGGTACGATTACCCCAATCACGTTGAGTGGTAACAACCGCTTCAGCGATAGCCAGCGTGTGCTGTAGCGGAATGTAGCCAAATTCACTCGCTTTACGGGGATAGGTATTCTTATCACCATGAGCAATAGATAGCCCACCGCCGACCAACACGTTAAAGCCAATCAGTTTGCCTTTATCAGCAACAGCCACAAAGTTGAGGTCATTGGCGTGTAGATCCACATCATTTTGCGGCGGAATAACAACTGTGGTTTTAAATTTACGCGGTAAATAGGTTGCTCCGAGAATCGGCTCTTCATCGGTGGTCGCCACTTTTTCCGCATCCAACCAAATTTCGGCATAAGCACGAGTACGCGGCAGCAAATGCTCAGAAATCTTTTTCGCCCATTCGTAGGCTTCCTGATGTAACACTGACTCCACGGGGTTCGACGTACACAGTACATTACGGTTTACATCGTTTGCCGTCGCCAACGCATCCAGCCCCAATTGATTAAGCAACTGATGAGCCGGTTTAACATTGCCTTTCAAAATGCCATGGAACTGGAATGTCTGGCGGTTGGTGATACGGATGCTGCCGTATAAGGTGTTATCCGCCGCAAACTTATCAATTCCCAACCATTGCTGTGGGGTAATAATCCCCCCCGGCAAGCGGCAACGTAGCATCATGGCATGACGCGGTTCCAGCTTCTGTTCGGCGCGTTCAGCACGAATATCGCGGTCATCCTGCTGGTACATGCCGTGGAAGCGGATCAACAGGAAGTTGTCGCCATTGAAACCACCCGTTAGACCGTCATTCAAGTCTTTGGCAATGGTCCCACGCAGGAAATTACTTTCCGACTTCATACGCTCGCCATCAGAGAGTTTTCCGGCAACGACTAATGGCCCTGGGTGTTTTTCATTCATCAGTACACATCCCGCTGATAACGGCGCGCCAGGCGCAGCTCACTTAAATATTCATCAGCCTGCTCGGTATCCATTGCACCGTGCTCAGCCACCACGTCCAGTAAAACTTGCTCAACGTCTTTGGCCATGCGGTTAGCATCGCCACAGACGTAAATGTGGGCACCTTGTTGTATCCAGTTCCACAGTTCTGCGCCCTGTGCACGCAGTTTGTCTTGTACGTATATTTTATGGGCCTGATCGCGCGACCAAGCCAGATCAATGCGGGTCAGCAAGCCTTCTTTAACATAGCGCTGCCATTCAACCTGATAGAGAAAATCCTCGGTGAAATGGGGGTTACCAAAGAACAACCAATTCTTGCCACTGGCACCATCAGCCTCACGCTGTTGCATAAAGGCGCGGAAAGGCGCAATACCGGTACCGGGACCAATCATGATCACTGGCGTTTCCGGGTTAGCAGGCAAGCGGAAGTTATCGTTATGTTCGATAAAGACACGAATATCACCTTCCACTTCCAGCCGATCAGCCAAATACCCTGATGCCCCTCCGGTACGTGGCCGCCCATCAATGTCATAGCGCACCACACCCACGGTGATATGTACTTCATTTTCAGTCTCAGCCTGTGAGGACGCAATGGAGTACAGGCGCGGCGTCAGTGGCCGTAACAGCGCAATCAACTGATCAGCATTGAGATCAGATGGCGCCTGTCTGACCATATCAACGATCGGGGTATTTTTGGCATATTGTTGCAGCGCCGGTTTATCTGCCAGCAACGCAATCAGCTTCTCATCACGGGAAAGTGCCGCATACTTATCAACGATCAGCGTGGTGTTTTGCGTCAGTTCAAAATGGCTGCGCAATGCCTGTGCCAGTGGCAGATTCTGCCCGTCGACACTGACTTGTTCATCGCCTTTAAGCCACAACAGGGCGAGCAACTCGTCTACCAGTGCCGGGTCGTTATCAAACCAGACCCCCAGAGCATCACCGGGTTGGTAACGCAGACCTGAATCAGCTAAATCTATTTCAATGTGGCGAACATCTTTTTCGGAGTTACGGCCTGTCACTTTTTGCTGCACCGATAATTGTGCAGTCAGTGGTGCCGTTTTGCTGTATGGGCTGGACGTTATTTCATCCACGGCACCACTTTGTGTTACTGCCGCCGCAGTTGCCGATTGTGCAGGCACCCGTGCCTGTAACACTGCAACGATTTGCTGACGCCACTGTTGTGCCGATTCCTGATATTCCACATCCGCATCGACACGATCCAATAACCGCTGAGCACCAAGTTCCGCCAATTTGCTGTCGAAATCTTTACCCGCTTGGCAAAAATGTTCGTAAGACGTATCCCCTAGCCCAAACACAGCAAAGGTGGTTTCCAGCAATTTAGGGGCTTTTTTTGAGAATAGAAATTTGTGTAATGCAACCGCTTCTTCCGCAGGTTCACCTTCGCCCTGAGTGGAGGCAACTACAATTAACAGGCGTTCTTGTGCAATTTGCTTAAACTTATAATCACCTGCATTGACTAAATTGACATTAAGTTTAGCCGCCAGAAGGTCATCGCGTAGCTGTTCCGCCAAGCGGCGTGCATTCCCTGTTTGAGAGGCAGATATCAGAGTTATCGTCAGCGCTGGCGAAAGCGCCGCCGCTGGGGTTGCAGCCGCACCTGGCTGTTGATTAACCATGCCCCAGAAATAACCGGACAACCATGCCATTTGGGTTGGGGAAAACTCACCAACCGCCGCCTGTAAGCGGGCTAACTGCTCCGGCGATAGCGGAAGTAAAGAAGTAGGAGGAACCTGAGTCGTCATTGCAGTACGCATTCCCTTTAGCTTTAGCCAGTGTCAGCCGATCTATTTTCAGCACAGATTTCTTAATGTTTGTAAGGTTAACCATCCCGATAATAACAATTAAAGAAGCGATGGAAATAATAAATAACCAAAACGACTAAGCGGTTTTTCAGGTAATGGATATGAGTTAAAGTGTTCAACTTATTAAGAAAATTTTCATCCGCCCAGGCCAAACCGTTAATTTACTACGTCTGCATATAAATCAGTAAGCTACGAGTAAGAAGCTGGGTTGGCAGGGGCCAATAAGCGCTCCCCTTGATGCGCTTTCATAGCCAGTAGCGGTGCTTTCCGGTACTATGCGGCGGTTTTTTGAGTCAATAAGGTCAGGACTATGAGCACCACTCTATTTAAAGATTTTCAATTTGAAGCCGCTCACCGGCTGCCCCATGTTGCGGAAGGCCATAAATGTGGCCGTTTGCACGGTCATTCATTTATGGTCCGTATCGAGGTTACCGGTGAAGTGGATGCTCACTCCGGCTGGGTGATGGATTTTGCTGATCTGAAAGCAGCATTTAAACCTATTTGGGAACGACTGGATCACTACTATCTGAATGATATTCCTGGTTTGGAAAACCCGACCAGTGAAGTGCTGGCCAGTTGGATTTGGCAACAGCTTAAACCGCAGCTACCAGAACTGAGCGCAGTGATGGTGAAAGAGACCTGTTCTGCGGGCTGCGTTTATCGCGGCGAATAAATCGCTCCCCAAAGTCATTGATCTTGCAGCAAGGCAGCATGCGCTGGCCCGCAGGGTGAGGCCCATGGACGGGCCGAGTAATGAACGCCGCAACACCGCTGCGGCGACAAGGACGAAGGGGATTAAGCGATATTTAAATACTTATGCGTCTGCATCGACAGCCGCCAATTCTTGGCAATGCAGGTTTCTATACAGAGCTTGGTGGCGTCGTCTTTCTGGCTGATGGGTTGTAGCGCAATAATCCGCTTTTTGTCGTCATCTAGCGTGGCAAGTAGCACCTCTAATGCCTCGATATCCCGCATGCGGCCAACCGGATGTTTAATCTCATCGGCGCGTTGCAATGCTTGAGGCAATACTTTCAGACCACCACGCATATTCACTTTTGGCGAAACCGTCACCCACGTCGTCGCTGAACTCCGGACATCATGCGTGCCGCTGGTTTCAATCTGGCAGCTATAACCGGCCTGCTCCAACAATGAGGTTAAGGGGAACAAGTCGTAAATAGCGGGTTCTCCACCAGTGATGACAACGTGGCGTGCGGTATATCCCTGCTGAGAGAAAATATCTAATAGCTGCTGTGCGCTGGCCTCCCCCCAGGCATCACTTTCTGCGGTTTTAACCATAATGCGCTGCATATCGACTTCCCGATCGGCTTCCTTTTCCCAAGTGTGTTTGGTATCACACCAGCTACAACCTACCGGGCAGCCCTGCAAGCGCACAAAGATCGCCGGTACACCGGTGAAGTAACCCTCGCCTTGCAAGGTTTGGAACATCTCATTAATCGGGTACCGCATCTGTATCTCATCGTCATTAAGGTCAATGAGCGATTATCGCAGATTCTCTGGCTGTGACCAAACTGGCAAGGCAATTGCCCGAAAAAGGGGCTGCCAGTTTGGCTGGTATCAGAGTGTTACTCAATCACGCCACAAGCCATACGCGCACCGCCACCGCCTAGCGGCATTGGATGATCGGCATAGTTATCACCACCGGCATGAATCATCAAGGCATGCTGTTTCAGTTCAGAGAGTGATTTCAGGCGTGGAGCTAATACCTGATAAGTCGCGCTGCCATCAGCATTCACAACCAGCCCCGGCAAATCCCCCAGATGCCCTTTATCATTATAAGGCCCAAGGTGTACGGCCGTTTTTTGTGGATCAAAATGGCCGCCGGCAGCAAGTGCTGGCACGGGTTTACCGTCTTTCTGCCCTGGAGCACAACTTGGGTTTTCATGCAGATGGAACCCATGTATCCCCGCCACCAACCCGGTCAAATGAGGCGTGAACAGTAAACCATAAGGCGTTTCAGTCACTGTCACCGTGCCCAGAGCCTTGCCATTACCTTCAGGGAGTGCTTCGTTCATGGTCACCGTAACGCCCGCAGCCAGCACACTGCTGGTAAAAAGCATCGCTGGCAACGTTAAATATTTCAGTTTCATCCGTTATCTTCCTTTATGCATTATTGCCGAATCATTCGGGTACACATTAATGATAACGGGTGATGAATTATCTGCACGGCAGCAGTGTAAGAGATGTGAAGCCGATGTGTGGGGTTGGTGAGATTCAGATTAACCCGCAAAGGTAAGCAATTGGTAACAAGAGGCTAATTTACAAAAGTAACAGATCAACTCGCTTAAAAACTAAAAAACCTCAACGCACGGCCAGCATATTACCGAGGCTTAACCGCCCTATGCCATAAAAAAACCCGCCTATTAAGGCGGGTTTTATCAACAAACTGTTTTACGAAAGGTAAAGCACAGTAATTACTGGCCTTTCACTTCTTTCAGACCGTTGAATGGTGCGCGGTCGCCCAGCGCTTCTTCGATACGGATCAGTTGGTTGTATTTAGCAACGCGGTCAGAACGGCTCATTGAACCCGTTTTGATTTGGCCTGCTGCGGTACCTACTGCCAGATCGGCAATGGTAGCATCTTCGGTTTCGCCAGAACGGTGAGAGATAACCGCGGTGTAACCTGCATCTTTCGCCATCTTGATAGCAGCCAGAGTTTCGGTCAGAGAACCGATCTGGTTGAATTTGATCAAGATAGAGTTAGCAACACCTTTCTCGATGCCTTCTTTCAGGATCTTGGTGTTGGTTACAAACAGGTCGTCACCAACCAGTTGGATTTTGTCACCCAGAACTTCAGTCTGGTATTTGAAGCCAGCCCAGTCAGATTCGTCCAAGCCATCTTCGATGGAAACGATTGGGTACTGTTTGGTCAGGTCTTCCAGGAAGTGAGTGAACTCTTCAGAAGTGAACGCTTTGTTGCCTTCGCCAGCCAGAACATATTTGCCATCTTTGTAGAACTCAGATGCCGCACAGTCCATAGCCAGAGTAACGTCTTTACCCAACACGTAGCCTGCTTGTTTTACCGCTTCAGCGATAACAGCCAGTGCTTCGGCGTTAGAACCCAGGTTTGGTGCATAACCGCCTTCGTCGCCTACCGCTGTGTTCATGCCTTTAGACTTCAGAACTTTAGCCAAGGTATGGAACACTTCTGAACCGATGCGAACCGCTTCTTTCAGAGTTTTAGCGCCTACTGGCTGAATCATAAACTCTTGAATATCAACGTTGTTATCAGCATGTTCGCCGCCGTTGATGATGTTCATCATCGGCAGTGGCATAGAGAATTTGCCTGGGGTGCCGTTCAGTTCAGCAATGTGCTCGTACAAAGGCATGCCTTTAGACGCTGCTGCTGCTTTCGCTGCTGCCAGAGAAACAGCCAGAATGGCGTTAGCACCAAACTGGGATTTGTTCTCAGTACCGTCCAGATCGATCATGATTTTATCGATGTTGGCCTGGTCTTTAGCATCTTTACCCATAACTGCCTGAGCAATTGGGCCATTTACTGCGGCAACGGCTTTCAGAACGCCTTTGCCCAGGAAACGGGATTTGTCACCGTCACGCAGTTCCAGTGCTTCACGGGAACCGGTAGAAGCACCTGATGGTGCAGCAGCCAAACCAACAAAACCGCCTTCCAGATGAACTTCAGCTTCTACAGTTGGGTTACCACGGGAGTCGATGATTTCGCGACCGATGACTTTAACGATTTTGGACATTAGATTTTCCTCAGTACAAGTTAAACTAAAACTCCAGACAGAGGGGGCGACATCGCTGCCGCCCCTTCTATCAAATATTTTATTTCACCTGGCGCTTCTGATAATCACCAGCCGCTTTAACAAAGCCGGCGAACAACGGGTGACCATCACGTGGCGTCGAAGTAAATTCTGGATGGAACTGACAAGCCACAAACCACGGGTGGTTTGGTAACTCGATAATTTCCACCAGTTTGTTATCCGCAGAACGCCCTGCTACACGCAACCCGGCGGCTTCAATCTGCTTCAACAACATGTTGTTTACTTCATAGCGATGACGATGGCGCTCAACGATGGTAGGTTCGCCATACATCTGACGTACCAGGCTACCTTCGATCAGGTGACATTGCTGCCCACCCACCCGCATGGTACCGCCCAAATCGCTATCTTCCGTACGTACTTCAACGTTGCCGTCTTCATCACGCCATTCGGTGATTAATGCAACCACCGGATACTTACAGTCTGGCACAAATTCTGTGGAGTTTGCGTTTTCCATCCCCGCTACGTTGCGGGCAAACTCCATCAGTGCAACTTGCATACCCAGGCAAATGCCCAGATAAGGAATATTGTGTTCACGGGCATAACGCGCCGCCAGAACCTTGCCTTCCACACCACGGTAGCCAAAGCCACCTGGGATTAGAATAGCATCCAGCCCTTTCAGCATCTCTTCGCCGCGCGTTTCTACATCTTGCGAATCGATTAGCTTGATGTTCACCGTTAGGCGATTTTTCAGCCCACCGTGTTTGAGCGCTTCAATCACAGATTTATAGGCATCCGGCAATTCTACGTATTTGCCAATCATCCCAATGGTCACTTCGCCACCTGGATTCGACTCTTCGTATAATACCTGTTCCCATTCTGCGAGATTTGCTTCAGGACAAGTTAAGCTGAATCGTTTACAAATATAATCGTCAAGGCCCTGTGATTTCAATAGCCCTGGGATTTTATAAATAGAATCAACATCTTTTAGCGAGATAACCGCTTTTTCTGGCACATTGCAGAACAAGGCAATTTTAGCGCGTTCATTAGCAGGAACTACGCGATCAGAACGGCAAATCAGCACATCGGGCTGAATACCAATGGACAGCAGCTCTTTTACCGAATGTTGTGTTGGCTTGGTTTTCACTTCACCAGCCGCCGCCAGATAAGGAACCAGCGTCAGGTGCATGTAAAGGCTGTGTTCGCGGCCCACTTCCCACGCCATTTGACGAATGGCTTCGAGGAATGGCAGGGATTCGATATCACCTACGGTACCGCCGATTTCAACCAATACCACATCATAGCCTTCGCCACCTTCAACGATGCGCTCTTTGATAGCATTGGTGATATGAGGAATAACCTGAATGGTTGCACCTAAGTAGTCGCCACGGCGTTCTTTGCGTAGAACATCGGAATAGATACGACCAGCGGTGAAGTTGTTGCGACGGGTCATTTTAGTGCGAATGAAGCGCTCATAGTGACCTAAATCCAGATCGGTTTCAGCACCATCATCGGTGACATAAACTTCCCCGTGTTGAGTCGGGCTCATGGTGCCTGGATCCATGTTAATATATGGGTCCAATTTCATCATAGTAACCTTGAGGCCACGGGCTTCAAGTATAGCCGCCAGAGAGGCTGCGGCAATGCCTTTACCCAGAGAGGATACGACCCCGCCGGTCACAAAAATATAATTAGTTGTCATGCTGAACCTGAGAGTTTAGGTTTAAAGACGATGGAAGAACCAAGACGGGAAAGTAGTATACTCGAACCTTGGTTTCGCTACAAACTATCTCCGCGCCAGTGGCCGTTTTCGCGCCCAAAACCGCGCGGAACATCGTCTCGCTATCCGTTATAATTCAATATATTAACGCAATTAAAATTCAACAACCATCGGTCAAATGAATTAAAACACCTTAAATTTCAGTTTCTTGCTTTTTAACTTGCTGCCAGGCCGCTTCCATTTCTTCCAGCGTGGCGCTCTCCATGGTCCGACCTGATTGTATAACTATTTGTTCTACCTGGCGAAAACGCCGTTCAAACTTGCGGTTAGCAGCTTGTAAGGCATTTTCAGCTTTATGGCCTAAATGACGCGATAAGTTAACCGTAGCAAACAGCAAATCGCCAATTTCTTCACCCAGTTTATCTTGGTCCACCACCGCTTGCCGCGCTTCGAACATCACTTCGTCGATCTCTTCGTAGACTTTGTCCAGCACCGGGCCAAGAGTGTCCCAATCAAAACCAACCGCCGCGCAGCGCTTTTGGATTTTATGGGCTTTCATCAATGCCGGCAGTGCATCGGGAATATCATCCAGTGCCGAATACAGAGCTTTCTCCGCCCTTTCCTCGGCTTTACGCGATTCCCAGCCCGCTAGCGCAGCCTCACTGCCAATCGCTACGTCAGTGGCGTTTAGCGCCGCATTAGGGAATACATGCGGGTGACGACGCTCCAGTTTATCGCTGATGGCATGACAAACATCATCAAACGCAAACAATCCCTGTTCCTGCCCCATCTGAGAATAAAACACTACCTGGAACAGCAAGTCGCCTAACTCATCACGTAAATCGTCAAAATCCTTACGCGCAATCGCGTCAAGCACCTCGTAAGTTTCTTCTAATGTATAGGGCGCGATAGTGTCAAATGTCTGCTTACGATCCCACGGACAGCCGTGCTCCGGGTCACGTAAGGTACGCATAATGTCCAACAGACGTTGCAGGGCTAAGGCGGTGGAGTCAGGGGTAGTTACTGGCTGGGTCATCTCAATTTATTCACTTTTTTGCTTTTTAAAATTCGAGGCGTAGCGAGCGCAGGCAGATTGATTGCAGCCAGCGCACAGCCCCCGGAGCGTACACGCAGTACGTAAGGAGGGCGAGCACTGCCCAATATCAATATGCCAAAGCGCAGTAGCCGTCCAGATCAAAAAAATTAATTGCCGTGTAGCCGACGGGCATCTATCACATCCGGCAACTGATTCAGCTTGGCTAATACCCTACCCAGCACCTGCAAGTTGTAGATCTCGATATCCATATCGATGGTAGCTACCATCTTTTTGGTATCGCTGCGGCTGGCAACACCCAGTACATTAACCTTTTCGTTCGCCAGGATGGTGGTGATATCACGTAGCAAACCGCTGCGATCATTGGCGGTCACTCGCACCACTAATGAATAGCCACTGGAGTAACTCTCGCCCCAAACCGCATCAACAATCCGCTCTGGCGCATGAGACTGCAATTCAGCCAGTTGTTCACAATCAGCACGATGAATGGATATCCCCCGCCCTTGGGTGATAAAGCCAATAATCTCATCACCGGGGATAGGCTGGCAGCAACGGGCGATATGGTGCATCAGATTGCCAACGCCTTCGACCACAATACGCCCGCTGTCTTTGCTGGCGTTACGTGGTGGCGGCTGATGCTTATTATTCAGATGACGTAATGCTTCTAAATCAGCCTCTTCCGCTGTGGGCTTATTCAGTTTGCCTTGCAGGAAGTTAACCATCTGGTTTAGGCGGATATCACCGCCGCCAATGGCCGCCAACACTTCATCCATCGAATTCATGTTATAGCGCGGAACCAGTAGCTTCTCAGCCTCTTTCAAGCTGATATCCATATGCTCTAGTTCGTCGTCCAGCATCTGCCGACCGGCAAGAATATTCTTGTCTCTATCTTGTTTTCTAAACCAGTTATGGATCTTAGATCGCCCACGACTGGTAGTGACGTAACCGAGGTTAGGATTCAGCCAGTCACGGCTTGGATTGGGTTGCTTCTGAGTGATAATTTCAATCTGATCACCCATCTGCAATTGATAGGTAAACGGCACAATTCGGCCACTGATTTTAGCACCAATGCAGCGGTGCCCCACATCACTGTGAATATGGTAAGCAAAGTCGAGTGGGGTCGAACCGGCAGGTAAATCAATAACATCGCCTTTCGGGGTAAACACATAGACCCGGTCGTCAAATACCTGGCTGCGCACTTCATCCAGCATCTCGCCGGAATCTGCCATCTCTTCCTGCCAGGCAATCAGCTTACGTAACCAGGCAATACGCCCTTCATAGCCAGAACGACCTGCCGCCACTGCACCTTCTTTGTACTTCCAGTGAGCAGCAACCCCCAGTTCAGCATCTTCATGCATCTGGCGGGTACGAATCTGAATTTCCAGCGTTTTCCCACGCGGCCCGAGGACTACAGTATGAATTGACTGGTAGCCATTGGGTTTAGGGTTAGCGACGTAATCATCAAACTCATCAGGCAAATGACGGAAATGGGTATGTACAATCCCCAATGCGGCATAGCAGTCTTGCAAACGCTCTACCACCACTCGCACGGCGCGCACATCGAATAACTCATCGAAGGCCAACGATTTTTTCTGCATCTTGCGCCAAATGCTGTAGATATGCTTGGGGCGGCCATAAATATCAGCTTTGATACCTTCATCAGCCATTGCTTTGCGCAATGAAGCCACGAAGTCATCAATAAATTGTTCACGATCGATACGGCGTTCGTGAAGCAATTTGGCAATTTGTTTATATTCATCTGGATGTAGGTAGCGAAAGCAGAAGTCTTCCAACTCCCACTTAATCTGGCCGATACCCAAGCGGTTAGCCAACGGGGCATAAATATTGGAACACTCTTTAGCCGCCAGCACCCGTTCATCTTCCGGCGCATCTTTTACTTCACGCAGATGGGCAATACGCTCAGCCAGCTTAATGACCACACAGCGAAAATCCTCCACCATCGCCAGCAGCATACGACGCACATTATCCACTTGCTCAGAACTCATGGAGTCGTTGTGAGTGGCTTTTAACTGGCGGATAGCGTCCATATCACGCACGCCATGCACCAGATAGGTGATACCCTTGCCAAATTGCTCAGTCAGGGTGGTTTCATCCACCACATTGGCATCCACCAGTGGGAACAGTAGCGCCGCGCGCATACTGTCGTTGTCCATGCTCAGAGTGGAAAGAATTTCAACCATTTCAAGGCCGCGCCACAACAATAACGAGGCATCAGGATGGTTTTGCGTCTGTTGCTCACAGTAACGCCAGGTTTCGGCCAATCGCTCACCTGACTGCGGATTAGGAAGCCCCAAGCTGGCGATCCAATCGTCGAGAGCAAACTCACCCGCCGGATTCAAATGTGCACTTCGTACCGCAACCATAACTTCTCCCTACTTTGCGACCCCTGGCTCCTGCATGAACAGCGCCATAGATTCAAGATGCCCGGTGTGGGGAAACATATCCAACATTCGCACCTGAGCAAGACGGTAACCGGCGGCTAACAACACCTGACTATCCCGTGCCAGCGTAGTGGGATTACACGAAACATACACCACCCGCTTTGGCGCCAGTTTGACTATATGTGACATCACCCCGGCAGCACCTGCGCGAGCGGGGTCTAATAATACTTTATCGAATCCTTGTGTCGCCCACGGCTGGCGGCTGATGTCGGATTCAAGATTTTCATGGAAAAATGACACGTTGGCTAATGCATTGCTCTGCGCATTATACTGCCCATTCGCCACCAGCTCCGCAACTCCTTCCACCCCGACAACCTCACGCGCACGCTTTGCCAACGGCAACGTGAAATTACCCATACCGCAGAAGAGATCCAGTACCCGCTCGTCAGGTTGTACATCAAGCCATGCCAGAGCCTGGGCCACCATTTGTTGGTTGACCGTATCATTAACCTGAATAAAATCCCGTGGATGAAATGCTAAGCGTAGACCGTCTATTTGGTAATAGGGATCCTCACCAACGAGTTTTTCCAGATTCTCGCTGTCAGCGGCCAGATAGATGGCAACCCGTTCCCGCTGGGCAAAATCAGTTAGCGCTGCGCGATCTACGTCATTAAGGGTATCAAGGTGACGTAAAACCAGCAACGGCCCATTATCAGCCAGCACCAGTTCCACATGCCCTAACCGGCGCACAGCCTGCAAGGCAGATAAGCACTGATAAAGCGGCTGTAGCAGTCGTTCCAATTCAGGCCGTAAGACAGGGCAGTGCTTTACACTAACCAAGTCGTGAGATTCGGTTTGATGGAAACCCATTTGCAATCGCTGCTGTTTGGGTTGATAGAGTAAACCCAACCTCG
Organism: Yersinia sp. FDAARGOS_228; assembly: GCF_002073315.2. Lineage (NCBI taxonomy): Bacteria > Pseudomonadati > Pseudomonadota > Gammaproteobacteria > Enterobacterales > Yersiniaceae > Yersinia > Yersinia sp. FDAARGOS_228. Next base: position 1,673,541 of record NZ_CP020409.2, on the reverse strand, counting down.
CTCGCCGCCTATAACCATACTCTGGCCCACAGATAACCGGGCCTAATGCAGGGCAAGCCCCCGTCGCGTTAACAAGCAGCCGCCTGAGCGAATCTGCTTTGCTATCTTGCTGTAGCTGGCTACAAGCGTGCTGCTGCTGACAGCCTCCACAAATTCCAAAGTGAGGGCAAGGAGGAGTCACTCTTTCACTGCATTGGTTCAACAAATGTTTAAGTTTACCGCGACTATACTGGCGTTTTTGCTCGATCAGCTCAATTTCAGCTTGCTCCCCCGGTAGAACCCCAGGGATAAAAATAGCTTTGCCTTTCTCGCGTGCAACCCCCTGACCAAAGGGATCAAGAGAATTTACTGTCACAGTTATCGTTTGTCGGGTCGTCACACGTCGGTTTGGAGAGTAGAATTGCGCCATATTGATTGATTGATCAAGCATCGGTTTTGTAAGCTGCTAATTCTCCCACATTGGAATACCATGACCAAATACAGTCTTCGCGCGCGCATGATGATTTTAATCCTGGCCCCCACGCTGCTTCTTGGGCTGTTACTCAGTACTTCCTTTATGGTTAACCGTTACAATGAACTTCAAAAACAAATAGTTAATGCTGGTTCTAATATTATTGAACCGCTGGCGGTTGCCAGTGAATATGGAATGACCTTCCGCAACCGCGATACCGTCCGTCAGTTGATTAATCTACTTCATCGCCGTCACTCGAACATTGTTCGGTCAATATCCGTTTTCGACGCAGATAACAACCTTTTTGTCACATCTAACTATAATTACAATTCCTCACAATTAAGGTTACCCAAAGGCGATTCTATCCCTGATTCGCTGATGCTCTCTTATCGTGGCGACTCGCTGATTATGCGGATGCCTATTGTCTCGGAGTCCAACTTATCCAGTGATAGAGCCTCGGATGCGGATATAACCCATCGGCCGCTCGGCTATATCGCCATAGATTTGGATTTACAATCGGTGCGTTTACAGCAATACAAAGAGATCTTTATCTCAACCCTGCTGCTGCTGTTTTGCATGTGTGTGGCCATTTTGTTTGCTTATCGCCTGATGCGGGATGTGACTGGCCCAATCCGTAACATGGTGAATGCTGTTGACCGTATCCGCCGTGGGCAATTGGATAGCCGGGTCGAAGGGCATATGCTCGGTGAGCTGAACATTCTGAAAAATGGTATCAATTCGATGGCGATGTCGTTGGCGGCCTATCACGAAGAGATGCAACAAAATATCGATCAGGCCACGTCAGATTTACGCGAAACATTGGAACAGATGGAGATACAAAACGTCGAGCTGGGGCTGGCAAAAAAACGTGCACAGGAAGCCGCACGTATTAAGTCTGAGTTTCTGGCTAACATGTCCCACGAACTGCGAACTCCACTAAATGGCGTTATTGGCTTTACACGTCAAACGTTGAAAACCTCGCTAACGCCAACGCAAACAGACTATTTGCAGACTATCCAACGCTCAGCTAACAACCTGTTATGCATCATTAACGATGTTTTGGACTTTTCCAAACTGGAAGCCGAAAAACTCATTCTTGAGCACATCCCCTTCCCTCTGCGTGGTGCACTGGATGAAGTCATTATCTTGCTGGCACACACCGCACATGAGAAAGGGCTAGAACTGACACTGCATGTAAATAATGATGTCCCCGAACAGCTCGTCGGGGATGCAATGCGTTTGCAGCAAATTGTCACGAACTTGCTTGGTAATGCGATTAAATTCACCGAACAGGGCAATATTGATATTCTGCTTGCCGTGCAGGCTAAAACGGATCAGCAAGTCACACTGGTAGTAGAAATTCACGATACGGGCATTGGTATTTCCGAGTCACAGCAGGCCCAGCTATTCCAAGCTTTTCGTCAAGCGGATGCCAGTATCTCCCGCCGACACGGAGGAACCGGCCTTGGGTTGGTCATTACCGAAAGATTGGTCAAAGAGATGGGGGGCGATATCAGCTTCTACAGTCAGGTGGATCGCGGCTCAACCTTTAGGTTCCATCTCACATTGGATCTTAACGAAACAGTCTCTTATCGCCATCCTGATATGTCGTACTTAGAGGGGAAAACGCTAGCCTATATTGAGCGCAATACTTGTGCAGCAAGGGCCGCGTTAGATATTCTGAGTGTCACGCCCTTGCAGGTCACTCATAGCCCGACATTAGCGCAATTACCGCGCCAACATTATGATTTCCTGCTGGTTGGGGTACCCATTCCGTTCCGTAATAATATGGCGGTTCATCAAGATAAACTGGTCGCGGCACTGAAAATTTCCGAACATGTGATTCTGGCCCTGCCCAGTCAGTCACAGGTTGAGGCCGAGCAACTTAAACAGATGGGTGCCAAAGCTTGTCTGGTCAAACCCTTGTCATCAAATAGATTAATTCCATTGCTGTTGTCTGAAGAACCCCATGCTGAATCCCCCGTAGTGGAACAAACGGATAAACCGGCTAAATTACCGTTTAAGGTGATGGCAGTTGACGACAATCCAGCTAACCTAAAACTCATTGGCACCCTGCTTGAAGAACAGGTCGAAGAGACCGTGTTGTGTGACAGTGGCGCGAAAGCCATTGCCTATGCCCGAGAAAATACGCTGGATATCATTTTAATGGATATTCAAATGCCTGAAATTGATGGTATCCGTGCCAGCGAAGTCATTCATCAGATGTCCCATCATCTGGATACCCCCATTATTGCCGTCACCGCCCACGCCGTAAGAGGCCAGCAAGAACAGTTGTTAAAACTGGGGATGGCAGACTATCTGGCAAAACCGATTGATGAAACCCGATTGATACAGGCACTTTCCCGCTTTCAGCACGATAGTTCATCCCCCCTTCCAGCAGAGGCAGATCACCTGTTGGCACTTCAATCTGAATGTGAGGGAGCAATAGATTGGTCACTGGCAGTCAGGCAAGCTGCCAATAAAGAGGCTCTCGCCAGAGACCTTTTAATGATGTTATTAGAATTTATGCCACAAGTGGTAGGTAGCGTGCAGGCTATATTGGCAGGCAATCATGACAACGACATTCTGAACCTAATTCATAAATTCCATGGCAGTTGTGCGTGTAGCGGAGTGCCACGGCTGAAGCAATTGTGCATGACAATTGAGCAGCAATTGCGTCAACAAACTGATTTACAAGACTTACAACCTGAATGGCTGGAATTATTAGATGAGATAGAGAATGTTCGCTATGCGGCCAAAAGCTATTTAGGTACTGCTTAGCACACCTCCGCTTCAGCATAAAAAAGGGCACAGTCATAATGAACTGCGCCCTTTTGGCGTTATTAATGCCGATTACTGCATTAATAAATAGAGTGAAGTATCACCACGCTGAATATTCAGCGCCAGTACTGATGGTTTGGTATCAAGGATCTTCCGCAGCTCACCCAGATTTTGAACTGGCTGCTGGTTAATCCCCATGATGATATCGCCTTTTTTCAGGCCAATACGTGCAGCGGCAGTGCCGGCTTTCACGCTATCAACTTTCACACCTTTTTTACCATTAACATCAGAGTTGCTCAGCTCTGCACCTTCAATTCCAGTATAGAGATTACCGGAATCAACCTGAGTTTGGCTGCTCTGCTCTAAGGTCACTTCCACATTGACAGGTTTACCGTCACGCAACAGACCTAAGGTCATTTTACTGCCTACTGGCAGAGTACCAATTTCAGCACGGAAACCTGCGAAGCTATTGATGGCTTTACCATTCATGCTAACAATAACGTCACCAGCTTTTATCCCGGCTTTAGCCGCCGCAGATTTTGGCAAGACTTGACTGATAAAGGCACCTTTCTGCGCATCAACTTTCATGGCTTTGGCCAGCTCAGAGTTCAGCTCAGTGCCCATAATGCCCAGCTCACCACGTTTAACCTGACCGAATTCAACCATTTGAGATGTCAGGTTTTTCACCATGTTACTTGGGATAGCAAAACCAATACCGATGTTACCGCCGTCCGGTGCCAGGATCGCAGTGTTGATCCCAATCAATTCACCGTTCAGATTGATCAATGCACCACCGGAGTTCCCGCGGTTAATTGCGGCATCAGTCTGGATAAAGTTTTCGTAGTTTTCCACGTTCAGACCACTGCGCCCCAAAGCAGACACGATACCGGATGTTACGGTTTCGCCCAGACCATATGGGTTACCGATAGCGACGGTATAATCACCCACGCGCAATTTATCAGAATCTGCGATTTTAATTGCCGTCAGATTTTTAAAATCTTTTAACTGCAATAACGCGATATCAGTTCGCGGATCTTTACCGATCACTTTTGCTTCATAGCTACGGCCATCACTCAGTTTGACGCTGATTTTAGTTGCATTATCTACCACGTGGTTATTGGTGACGACATAACCCTTGGCAGCATCAATAATGACACCTGAACCGAGTGCCCGGAAATCCTGCTTGCCAGGAGCTCCCCCTTTACCGCCCTGCTCACCCTGACACATCGGGGAGCCTTGGAACGGTGAGCCGTCCTGACAGAACGGAGAGTCATCACCAAAGAATTGCTGGAACTGTGGTGGCACGCCACCTGCACCTGCATTGCTAACCTGGGTGCTCCCCTCCACGTTGATGCTCACAACAGAAGGCATCACTTTCTCTAGCATTGGCGCCAGGCTAGGGAGCTGCTGGCTGCTAGAAGACGCCGTCTCTGCCGAAATAGCAGAAGAAACCGGCCCCATGGCTAAACCGATGCTCAATGCCAATGCACTTAACACTAAAGTTGCTTTTTTCATGTATTCTGGTTCTCGCTGTACAATTAATAATGAGTTAATAAATGGTATATATACCCAAAGAAATTGAAGTTGCAGCTGACAACTCGGCAGCGTCAAGGACGTAAGGGTATAACTGACTTATATCCAAAACCATTGACGTAGCAGCAAGCCAGCGATCGGGTGACCCCCAATGAGTTAACTAATGCTCAATGATAGGGGGGCAAGTAACGAAAGCTGCTCACTACGCGCAATGCCAAGTAAGAAGGATATAGCCGTCATGCATAGTAAGATTAAATATGGGGGATGAAGTTCACGGAACCAATAATTGGAATAGTAAAAAATATTGTCCGTCTTTACAAAACTACAGTTAATTAAACGGGCAATTTACTTTACTTGCATACTATTCCGCAGCCATCAACCGCCGATACTCATCGTAGGCATAAAGGTCTGTCATACCACTGATATAATCCTGAATTAAGCGAGCACGATAATAATATTCATATATCTCATGTTGTTCTGGCGATAAATTCCGTAACCGCTCTGTCGATTCTGCATAAGCCAAACGATGTTTAGTGGACAATTTATGGAACAATCGAGTCTCAATTGGATACTGGCGGTGGCTGTCCTCTGCTACAAGCTGTGTAAAGGCCGCCTGCGGCATAGATAATAGCGGGCTATAAATATCAAGCAACCCACTAATAACTCTATATCCTTGTAATTCAAGCTGTTCTACTTCGGGATGATTAAAAACATGTTTTACTGCCACCTTTTTAAAAATTTGCAGTAATTTACACGCAGGGCTGGAATCTTCTAGCAATGCCTGATTAAACGAGCCAGAAAATACTGTGGGTAAATTTTCAATAAACCGTTGTGCCGCATGAGGAACTAATTTCCCGACAGTATTTACCCGTAAATACATAAAGAATTGATCTTCCGAACTGCGCCGGCCTTGCCCACGACCTAATTGCCGGAATGCGCCACCAACAACTTTATCAAACAAGTCGCCATGGGTAACTTCGCCCCACTCTTGCATCATATGATCATAAAGTTGTTCAACGCTGAAAATACTTTTTTCTACTGCATCCTCTAAGTCAGCAATACAATAAGAAATATCATCCGCAGCTTCCATAATATATGTCAGAGGGAAACGATTGAACTCCCCCATATTGAGTTCGCGACGTAAATCTTTAACATAATCTTCTTCAGCAAGATAAAATCCTGGTTTCTTCATCAAATAGTGATGAGAAGCAGGAATATCATCTGACCAATAAGCCGGTTTAGTATATTTAAGAATGCAGCCCACTTGAGCATAAGTCAGATTCAGTTTTAATAAACTGTAAACCAAACGAATGGCTTGTGCGTTACCTTCAAACTGGCTTAGGTCATGGCGGATTTTACTGCGCAGAGTATTAAGCTCTGTTTCCCCTTCCCGCAGCCTTAGCGCGTTAACCTGACAATGATCCTTGCCACGTGGTTCAGCACCACCGCCGTTAGGGTCCATCTGTTTTGTAAACCAGTTATTGATCGCTGACTCACCAAAATGGCCAAAAGGTGGATTACCGATGTCATGCATCAGGCAAGCCATTTCCACTATACTTTCAAAGGGATCAAGCAGCTTATCCAGCCCATAGGCCGTTATTTTTTTATCTTGCTTAAACCGATTAAGGATCTCTTTGGCAATATAGCGCCCCACCTGCTGCACTTCCAACGAATGGGTTAAACGACTGCGGACAGCGGCATTGCGCTCCAGTGGGAAGACCTGCGTTTTTTGCTGTAAACGCCGAATGGCAGCAGAATTAACAATCCGACCGCGATCACTTTCAAATACCCGGGTAATGTCATATTCATCTTCTGCCGAACTGGATTTACCAAACGGCCGCTGAAAACTGATTTTCTGCTTAAAATCGATCCCGGACATGTTATCCCCCTGATCATGTAATACAAACAGTGATACCGGCTCCTGCCAGTAGATGCAATTGATTACGTATGAACTGCGGCACATTACGCATTATCTTTGCTGAGCTACCCGAATATCTCACTTAACTGATAAACTGTGCGCTGATAATTACAGCTTAATCCACTTTTTAAAATCAACGGGTATCCATATGAAAGTAGGCATTATTGGTGCAATGGAGCAAGAAGTTACCTTGCTGCGTGATAAAATTGAAAATCGCCAAACCTTGACACGTGCAGGCTGCGAAATTTACACCGGTAAACTCAATGGCGTGGATGTCGCATTGCTAAAATCCGGCATTGGTAAAGTCTCTGCGGCCATGGGAACGACGTTGCTATTAGAGCATTGCCAGCCAGACGTGGTGATCAATACCGGCTCTGCGGGTGGTTTAGCCTCCAGTTTGAAAGTGGGTGATATTGTCGTTTCTAACGAAGTTCGCTATCACGATGCTGATGTAACCGCATTCGGCTATGAACCAGGCCAAATGGCGGGTTGCCCTCCCGCTTTCATTGCTGATGCTGAGTTGATTGCGCTGGCAGAAAGCTGCATTAATCAATTGAACTTACATGCAGTACGCGGACTGATTTGCAGCGGCGATGCCTTTATTAATGGTTCCGCCCCTCTGGCCCGTATCCGCGCGGTCTTCCCGTCGGTGGCAGCAGTGGAGATGGAAGCCGCCGCTATCGGCCATGTTTGCTATCTGTTCAAAACACCTTTCGTTGTGGTACGTGCGATTTCTGATGTGGCGGATCAAGAGTCGCACCTGAGTTTTGAAGAGTTCTTAGTGGTCGCCGCTCAGCAGTCGACGCTTATGATCGAAGCCATGTTAACCACACTGGCTAATCGTAATTAATGATGCGCGTCAGTATTTCCTCCCTATCACGAGCAACAATAATTTTGTTGCTCGGCCTGTTTTCACTTGCCCTGTATGCACCATTAGCAGTGGCGGTCGAGCGGATTATCAGCCTATCCCCCAGTACCACCGAGCTGGCTTACGCGGCAGGATTAGGCGATAAACTGGTTGCAGTAAGTGCTTACTCTGATTACCCGGAGGCGGCTAAAAAGCTTGAGCAGGTTGCATCCTGGCAAGGAGTGAATGTCGAACGTATTTTGGCATTAAAGCCAGACTTGATCCTTGCGTGGCGTGGCGGCAATCCACAGCGCCCACTTGATCAACTCACCGCCTTTGGTATTCCAATTTTCTATTCTGATCCGGTAAATATGGATCAAATTGCTGGTGATCTGGATAAATTGGCGCAATACAGCTCGCATCCTGAGCAGGCCCGCCAAGCGGCGGCTCAACTTCGTCAGAAGGTCACTGAATTACGTCGCCACAATACCCGTAACCCGCCTTTGCGTACCTTTTTACAATTTGGCACTCAGCCCCTGTTTACCAGTTCTGGGCATACGCTACAAAGTGAGGTTATTTCCCTGTGTGGCGGAGAAAATATTTTTGCTGGCAGCCGCGTTCCCTGGCCTCAAGTCAGTCGGGAACAAGTCATGACACGCCAGCCACAAGTGATTGTGGTCAGTGGTGACCAGCCACAAGCTGATAATGTCAAAGCCTTCTGGCAACCTCAGCTTGCAATTCCTGTTATAACGCTGAATGAGGACTGGTTTAATCGTTCGGGTCCGCGTATCCTGCTGGCCGCTGAACAGTTGTGCCAACAAATGGCCACCCTTCAATCCCCCGTGGCGGAGTCACATTAATGCTGGTTTATTGGCTGGATATTTTAGGTACTGCGGTATTTGCTATCTCTGGTGTGTTGCTGGCAGGGAAGTTGCGAATGGACCCGTTTGGTGTACTGGTCCTAGGGGTGGTGACGGCTGTTGGTGGGGGAACAATCCGCGATATGGCCTTGGCCAATGGCCCGGTTTTTTGGGTGAAAGATCCTACTGACTTGGTGGTTGCAATGGTGACCTGCCTGGCGACCATTTTGTTGGTACGACAACCTCGCCGAACACCGAAATGGATCCTGCCGGTACTTGATGCTATTGGTTTGGCAGTGTTCGTCGGTATAGGCGTCAATAAAGCCTTTGCTGCTGGTGCCAGCCCGTTAGTGGCTATCTGTATGGGTGTTATAACCGGAGTTGGTGGTGGGATTATCCGCGATGTATTAGCCCGTGAGATCCCAATGATCCTGCGCACTGAAATTTATGCTACCGCCTGCATTATTGGTGGCATAGCCCATGCTACGGCGTTCTATACTTTTGGTATGCCATTACAACAGGCGATGATGCTGGGCATGGTAATTACCCTCGGCATCCGGCTTGCAGCCATCCGCTGGCGTTTAAAACTACCCACGTTTGAAATAGAGCACTAACTAATAGAGTGATTGGTTTAATTTGTCTGATCTAAACCTTCAGGTTTTTAAAAAATTAACTGGTATCGCTATCTAAAATAATGGGCGTAACAGTTCAACAACCAACGAATGACAAATCGGCCAAAAGCGATTTGAACAGCATTTATGCTGGCCCACAGGGTAAGCCCCAAAATGAGGCTTATTAATCCCGATGAGCTAACCCAAGCCAGTGGTTCGGGTAAGTGAATGCAGCTAACGCGGCTGTTGCGCCAAGGACGCAGGATAAATTAAATGCTGAAAGAGGAGCCGCAACCACAAGTACTCTTCGCATTCGGGTTCGTCACGATAAAGCGTGAGCCTTCCAACCCTTCAGTGTAATCTACCGCACCGCCGACCAGATATTGTAGGCTCATCGGATCAACCACCAATTCAACGCCTTGCTTTTCGATAGTCATATCACCATCGTTGATTTGATCATCGAAAGTAAAACCATATTGAAACCCGCTGCATCCGCCACCGGTAATATAGACCCGCAGCTTCAGATTCGGATTTTCCTCATCAGAAATCAGCAGTTTAACTTTCTTAGCTGCTGCCTCAGTAAACTGTAGGGGCAGTACTGTTTCATCGCTCATACTCATCACTCCCAACCGGTGTTCGAGTTGCAGGTTACTACAATGGCAGCCTGATCTAATCATCAATTATCTAATACCTGAGTAATTCATTCAAGTATTGCTGGCTAATGTTATATATTATCTACCTGTTTGAGTACCACTTTCAACCACCGGTTGCTGTTGTCCACTCGAAGATGCAGCCTGCTCTTGTCTTAGTAATGTGCGGGCTAAAATAGCTGAATACAAGGGTTTACCCCCCATAAACTGTGCTATTAATGTCGCGCCCAAGCAGGTCACTATCATCGGTAAAATAAGCTGATAATTATCGGTCATCTCCAACACCAAGACGATCCCAGTGAGTGGCGCGCGTACCGATGCAGCAAACAGCGCGCCCATCCCAGCAATAGCAAAAGTCCCTGCCTCAATGCCGTATTGGGGGAAAAAGTGCGCGCAAGATAAGCCAAAGGCAGTGCCCAGAATGGTTCCTAAGGCCAGCATTGGAGCAAATATCCCACCAGGTGCACCAGAACCAAAACACAAAAGTGTAGTGATGACTCGAGCAATAAAAATAAATAGCAACATGCCGATACTAAAGTTACCGGCTGCCGCAATTGGGATTAATGCAAAACCGCCCCCCACAGCCTCGCCGTGAATCAATGCCAATAAGCCACACATTCCCCCTAGCAGGCCACCAATCAAAACCAATTTGCGCCAATCGCCACCATGGAAGCGCATGAACATATCTTGAGTACGGAATATCAACGCATTGAACATCACACCTATGGCACCGAAAATAATTCCCAGCACAAGATAAAGCCATAAGGTATCCAGTGGCACTTCGCTCATTTTACCGACATCAATAACCGCATGTTCGCCGTTAAAATAGCGGTAGACGATAGTAGAGGTTATCACCCCAACAAATACGGCTTTGATTGATACCAGACTGTAGCGGAACTGGGAGCGCATCTCTTCAATAACGAACAAAATCCCCGCCAGCGGGGCATTAAAGGCTGCGGACAACCCTGCTGCGGCACCGGTTGCCAGCAATGAGTGACGTGCCTCAGGGCTACGCAAACGGAAAATATCGACAACCATGCGCCCGCTGTTGCCCCCCATCTGCACCATCGGCCCTTCCCGGCCTAACACCATGCCTGCCCCTAATGTACCAAGGCCACCAATAAATTTAACCGGAATAACCCGCCACCAGCGCACTGGCCGCATCTCTTCCATTGCCCCTTCGATTTCAGGAATGCCTGAACCACCAGCCTCAGGAGCAAAACGACGCACTAGAAAATAACCCACCATCGCTAGCAGCGCTGACATAACGAAAGCCAACGGCCATACCAAAATTGCGTAATCTGCGACTTTGGCCAGCGTTGCTAACCTTTGTTGTTGGATCCAATCGACACCGCGGTCAAAAGCCACAGCCAGTAAACCGGTCACAACCCCGACTACACCCGCCATGATAAGAATGAGCAACGGTGTTTTATCACGATTAACTAATGCTCGAATAAAACGACCACGTTTGAGTTCAGTAACACCTTCACCAGGCATCGGTTGTGTTGAATCAGTCATAATTAGTATATTTATCAATCAAATAATAAGTAATACGAATGAAAAGTAGTTCTGAGTTTAGCCTACATCATCATGATGCGCCTGCTTAAACGCCGATGAAACGCGCTAACTCATAACGTAACTTTAGCCACGATAGTTTCAAATATGCGGCACGTCGCGCAAGCTAACAGTTAATTATGCCCAATCATTTGATAACCGCGGCCAGTTCTTTAGAATAAGCACCATTGTCATGGCTGATGTTAACAACGCTAGTATTATCAAAAATAGTTGTTATTAACCTGATGTTATTCAAGCTAATGTTATTAAAACTAATATTATATCAGCCAATATAGCCAAACCCAATTCAGGAGCCAGTTTATGAGTAAGTCCGAAAGTCTGTATGCCCAGGCACAGCAGGTGATCCCAGGTGGGGTTAACTCTCCGGTGCGTGCATTCACCGGTGTCGGTGGCATCCCATTGTTTATTGAGCGTGCTGACGGCGCCTATCTATTTGATGTTGATGGTAAAGCCTACATCGATTATGTCGGTTCCTGGGGCCCAATGGTTCTTGGTCACAATCATCCGGCCATTCGTCAGGCCGTAATTGAAGCTGTCGAGCGCGGTCTCAGCTTTGGCGCACCAACAGAGATGGAAGTCAAAATGGCTGAGTTGGTGACTGAACTGGTGCCAACCATGGATATGGTTCGGATGGTTAACTCCGGTACCGAAGCCACCATGAGCGCCATTCGTCTAGCCCGAGGCTTCACTTCCCGCGATAAAATCATCAAGTTTGAAGGTTGCTATCACGGCCACGCCGACTGCCTATTGGTAAAAGCAGGATCAGGCGCATTGACCCTCGGTCAACCAAACTCTCCGGGGGTACCGGCTGATTTTGCAAAGCACACACTGACCTGTACTTATAACGATCTGGCCTCTGTACGTGAAGCCTTTGAGCAATACCCACAAGATATCGCCTGTATCATTGTTGAACCTGTCGCTGGCAATATGAACTGCATACCACCGCTGCCGGAATTCCTACCGGGACTGCGCAAGCTGTGTGACGAATTTGGTGCATTGCTGATTATTGATGAGGTCATGACAGGCTTTCGAGTAGCGTTAGCTGGAGCGCAGGATTACTACAATGTCATTCCTGACTTAACCTGTCTGGGGAAAATTATCGGTGGCGGTATGCCGGTGGGTGCTTTCGGTGGTCGCCGCGATGTTATGGAAGCACTGGCACCGACTGGACCGGTTTATCAGGCGGGTACTCTATCCGGGAACCCTATAGCTATGGCTGCTGGCTATGCCTGTCTGACTGAAGTGGCACAAGTAGGTGTTCATGAAACCCTGACCGAGTTAACCGATTTACTGGCAACTGGCCTGCTCGACGCCGCACAAGCAGAGAATATCCCGCTGGTGGTTAACCACGTGGGTGGCATGTTTGGTATCTTCTTTAGCAATGCGCAAACTGTCACCTGCTATCAAGATGTTATGAATTGTGATGTTGAGCGCTTTAAGCGTTTCTTCCATTTGATGCTGGAAGAAGGCATCTATCTTGCTCCGTCTGCGTTTGAAGCCGGTTTTATGTCCGTTGCACATAGCAAAGACGATATCCAGAAAACCGTCGATGCTGCCCGCCGGTGTTTTGCCAAGCTTTAATCTCTATAGATACTATAACCACCGCCAAAACGCTGGAGGTGGTTATAAATTAAAGACTGGAGGCTAAATGTGTTTAATTAATTTAATGCCGATTAACGGTATAAAGTAATTCTGATATTGCTACATGCTGTGGAATATCACCACCACTACTGCCATTCCAACTTGGCCCCATAGGGAGTGTAGGCATTTTAACGTTAACTGGCTGATAATCTATTATATTACGGGTTACTGGTTGAACAGTATCAATGTGCGTCTTCAGAGAAGAAGTTAACACACCGGAAATGAGTAACGCACCAAAAGCCGTCACTATTAGGCCATATATTAATAATATATTAATCAATAATCAATAATCTATCATCAACACCATACAAGAAAGACCTATTTCTTTGATGAGTTAATTCAGTCATCTTATTTCTCTCCAATTTAATTACCACTAAATAATGAGTAGAATAATCAGACAAACCAATAACTTAAAAATAATTTATATTACATTATTTAGCTTGATAATATACAGGTAACTATCTAATTGATAATCATAATTAGCGTCTAAGGAACGCGATGATTTTTCTGCCTGATTTTTTCACACTACCATATAAAAACTCATGAGCAATACTTTATTATTTATTAAATTTAACTGAGTTGAGTTTAAATATAATTAACCATGCATATGATATTTTTTTATTTATAATGTTTTTAAATATAATAATTATTAAATGATATTACTATAAACCAATCCAATATCCTCCATATCATCGGCTCATAATTAATAGCTCGATGATATGTTTGATAAAAATCTAACTACGGTTCAGAATCCATCTTCAACCGAAGCAGATTATTGACATAATAAACGCTTACCGCCCTTGTTTACGCAATAAATAAACAAAGTAAGGAGCGCCAATAAATGTGGCCAACAACCCGGCGGGGATTTGGTTCGGGAACAACAGCATACGGCCACACCAGTCGGCAAATACCATCAGCAACCCACCTAAAATAGCCGCGATAAACAGTTGTGGAATGGCTCGGCGAAAGCCCAGCATACGCGCCATATGTGGTGCCATCAGCCCGACAAAACTTAAAGGCCCAACCGTCAGGGTAGCAGCGGCGGTTAAAATAGCAGCCAATAACAAAATGGCTAACCGGCTAGGTGCAAGCGCCATACCCAGTGCTCTGGCGGTGACACTGCCCAATGGCAAAATCATTAACCATCTGCGGCACAGTGGCGCTAATGCAATCAGCACTAAAGCAACTAAACCGGTTGTTACTGCCTGCGTGCCATTAACCGAGTAGGTAGAGCCAGAAATCCACGCCAGCAAGCCGCGCATACGTGGATCGCCACTGGCCAGTAACATAGTGATTACCGTGGTAAAGGCGGTGCTCAGTGCTATCCCTGCCAAGAGCATTCTGCCTGGAGAAAACCCGCCACGACCAGCAACGACCAGAATCAACAATAACGTGGCCGCAGCCCCTAAGCTCCCGGCGGGCAACAACCATAGCAACGCATTACCTGGCACAATAAACATCATGACTACCACGCCGAAAGAAGCGCCAGAGCTGATACCCAGAACTTCGGGGCTAGCCATTGGGTTGCCCGTCAGTTTTTGGATTAAGGTCCCCGCTACCGCCAGCATCATACCGGCCGATAATGCCGCGAGCACACGTGGCCAGCGCCACTGTAACACTGCCTGAAGTTCATCACCGGTAATCCAATGCCAGCCCTGGCTATCGCGACCCAACATAAGCGCTACCGTCAACCCTGCCAGCAGTAACAGCAAACCACCACTTAGCCATAATCCCAAATGCTGCCGTTCAGCGGGAACATTATCGCCAAAATCCATATTAGGTGCGGTAGCACTATGTAACCGTGGTAGTAGCCACAACAGTAGTGGCGCACCGATCAAGGCGGTCGCCGCACCGGTAGGGATCTCCCGCCAGACTTGCGTCAGCCAGATGATGCTCTGATCGGTAACCCAGAGCAGCAACGCCCCGACTATCGGTGCCAGAATCAAGCGCTGAGATAACCGCCGAGCACCAAAAATTTTCGCCAACAGCGGCGCAAATAGACCGATAAACCCAATGACTCCGACTGCATTAACTAACATCGCACTGAAAATAATTGCTACACCCAGCGCACTCAACCGCGCCAGTGATAACCCCAATCCCAGATTACGAGCAATACCATCATCTAGCCCCAATAGGGTTAATGGACGTATCAGTAAGGCTGCCAATATGCAGGTAATCACCAAGCGTGGCAGAATAAATTGCACCGTACTCCAATCCTGCTGATTCAGTGCGCCACTGCTCCATAAGAACAGCCCCTGCAACTGGTCATAGTTAAATAGTGCCAACAGACCATTAACTGCACCACAGTACAAGCCAAGAACCAGACCGGCCAAAATTAGGGTGACTGGCGAGAGGCGCTTCCCCCAGGCGACACCAAATACCAACGCACCGATGATCATACCACCGGCCATTGCTGCCAGTTGGCGGGTCAATTCGCCACCGGGTAGCATCCATAGTGTCGCGACGGTCAGCCCAAGTTGGGCACCCGCCGCGACACCGAGTGTGGCGGGTTCGGCCAATGGGTTACGCAACACTTGCTGGAATAGAACACCAACTAACCCTAACCCCGCACCGGTGAGCAGTGCGACAACCAACCTCGGTAGCTGGCTGTAATGGAATAACATCTGGCGCACATCATCGTTGTCTGGCCGCCACAACGCTTCGGCCCATAATGAAACGGGCAATAATTGGCGCAGATTATATAGCGTCAGTGCCACAGCAATTATCAATAACAGCCCAAGTAAGCCTGCGGGCAGTAACCCGCTCTTGCGCGGATGGGTTGCCATCATGATGCGTTACCCCATGCCTGCGCCAAAAGACGCACAAAACGCATGGCAGACAACGTGGAGCCGTAGAACCACACCGGCGGCACTATTCGTAATTGGTTTTGACGCACAAACGACATGGATTGCCACAACGGTGTGCGAGCAACCTGTTGTAACATTTCACGATTACCATGATCAAAGCAGATGGCGCGGCCCTGTTTTATGGCCGCTAAACGTTCAATACCCACGACTGAGCTACCCCAGAGATTGGTTTCTCCCTGCCAGGCATTTTCAATATTCAGTTGGTCCAATACATCCTGGAATAGGCTGCCTTTGCCGATAACCAGCGCATGGCGAGTGTCCAGCAGAGTAAACATCAGTAGTGGTGCCTGGCGGGTCTGATACAAACGTTGACGAGCTACCTGCATAAAGTGAGTAAAGTCAGCAATATGCTGCTCCGCAACCGTTTCTAGCCCTAGCCGTTGGCCCAGCGTGCGTAATGAGTTCCGACCAACCACCAGCGGTGAACTACCCGCTTCATTAAAGGCAAAACTCATCGAGGGAGCGATAGGCGCAAGTTTTTCCGGCGAAGGGCCAAAGCCTTGCGACATCAGGATTAGCGACGGTGCCATTTGCTGTAGCAGTTCCAGATTAGGCTCAGTGCGCTGGCCCACATCAATAACGCTGGCAGGCAATTTAGGATCTTCAACCCATAAGCGGTAATTATGGGTATCAGCCACACCATAAGGCGTAACCCCCAATGCCAACAGTAACTCAGTGGGTAACCACTCTAATGTGACAACTCTATTGACATCAATCTTGCCGCTATTCTGCGCCCAGCCGGGCAATGACAGCAGTAACGGCGATAATGCTAATGCGGTAAGCAGTCTGCGCCGGGAGTGATCTGGCATCGAGCAATGG
Organism: Yersinia sp. FDAARGOS_228; assembly: GCF_002073315.2. Classification (NCBI taxonomy): domain Bacteria; kingdom Pseudomonadati; phylum Pseudomonadota; class Gammaproteobacteria; order Enterobacterales; family Yersiniaceae; genus Yersinia; species Yersinia sp. FDAARGOS_228. The sequence goes on along the minus strand of NZ_CP020409.2, from coordinate 1,656,988 downwards.
GATTCAACCATGGATAAATGAGCTGTCATTAGTACACGAAGCTTACCGGCGCACCACCGGCCGGATGCGGTAATATCCCCATTGGGATACCGTAGATTTGCGCCAATACTTCTCCCTGCATCAGGCTGTCAGCCGCCCCTTGTGCAATCATCTCCCCGCCACGCAACGCCACCAAATGGTCGCAATAACGGGCAGCCATATTAATATCATGCAACACGGCAATGACCGTCAGCCCGCGTTCACGGCTGAGACGTTGAATTAACCCTAAGACTTCTACCTGGTGGGCAATATCCAGTGCCGAAGTCGGCTCATCGAGCAACAGGCAGCGGCTATTTTGCGCCACCAGCATGGCTAACCAGGCACGCTGCCGTTCGCCACCGGATAAGCTGTCAACCAACCGACTAGCTAAGGGTTTTAAATCAACCAGCGCAATAGCCTCTTCTACTTGTTGGCGGTCTTCCTGACGAAAACGTCCCAACACGCCATGCCACGGATAGCGGCCTATTGCCACCAATTCGCGCACCGTCATCCCTTCAGCCGCCGGTAGCTGTTGTGGCAAGTAAGCAACCTCGCGGGCAAACGCTTTACTGTCCCACAGTGCTAGTGGCACATCATTGAGTAAGGCTTCGCCACTTGATGGGGGCTGATGGCGACCCAGCATTTTTAATAGTGTTGATTTACCGGAACCATTATGGCCGATAAGCCCGCAGACTTTACCTTGTGGGAATGTCAGTGACAGTGGCTGTAATAAGGTTCGGCCGGGAACCGAAAAACTCAGCTCACGGAGGATAAAAGTGCTGGATTGGCTTGCCTGTTGGTCCAAGATGGTGCCCTGCGATTAAAAGTTAACGGGTTTAACAATTATTGCGACCCGAACGTTATCGAAAAATAGCGAGAAAGTGAATCGAAACGATAATAATTATCAAAGTGAAATAATTATCAAAGCAGGTAGTTTATGCGTAACCTGCGACGAACTGCAAGCGCTAAGCCAGTCGATTGAGTAGTAAGAAATGAGAGGATAAAGTGCAGAGGCAAAACAGTGGGGTGTGGAGCATGAATAAACTGGCACGGTCGCGATAACCGTGCCAGTGGGTTGAATGTTACTGGCCGAACATATCTTTTATCCAGCCCGCGACGCCGTCGCCTTCGGCTTGCGGTTGTGAAGCGGGCTGAGCCGCCTTACACAACCCTTGTGGATTCTCAGTCCAGACAGGAATAGTGCGCATACCACCAGCCTCGCCACAGACAAAGTTACCCGCCGAGTCAATGCTCATTTCGCTAATCCCTTCCGGTGGTTGCAACACCAATGGCAGCGGAGTCTGGTTCTCCAAATAGCGGCGATACAAGGTTAGTGCACCATTGGCACCGGTCAGTTTTGCCGGGCCGTTATTGTCACGCCCAACCCAGGCAATCGCCACTTCCTTGCCATCAATACCGGCAAACCAGCTATCTCGCAGGTCGTTGGTGGTACCGGTTTTGGCCGCCAGTGTGTATTTGGAGAATTTCACCGACAGCGAACGAGATGTCCCACGGGCCACCCCTTGTTGCATCGCATAAAGTGTCAAATAGGCCGCCTGAGCAGGTACCATGCGTTCCGCCTGCGGGAAGCTCTGATACAGCACGGTGCCATCTTCGGCAATAACCGAACGCACCGCCGATAACGGTGCACGGTTACCGCCACTGGCGATAGTCTGATACTCCTGTGCCACTTCAACTGGAGTCAGGTCAATCGCCCCCAATAACATGGCTGGAACTGGAGTAATAGCAGCTTTCGGGATCCCTAATCGCTGCAACATGGCGCTGATTTGATCCAGCCCAACTGACATGCCTAAATTGACCGTCGGCACGTTCAGCGAGTTAGCCAGCCCATCAACCAACATCACCTGACCACGGAACTGGCGATCATAGTTTTTTGGCTGCCATGATGAACCGTTTGGTAACTTGATCGACAATGGTTGATCAGATAACCACGTGTTGAGGCGGTATTTATCTGGCTCACTCAATGCCGTCAGATAAGTGGGTGGCTTGGCAAGAGAACCCACTAAACGGCGAGCCTGCATTGCACGGTTAAAGCCTGCATACTGCGGCTGTGCTCCGCCCACCATGGCACGAACTTCACCACTGAAGCGGTCAACAATCACCATCGCCGCTTCCAGATCATCCAAATGACGAGCGGCTTTCAGCGCTGGAATGCCGTCTTCAATGGCTTTTTCTGCCGCATCTTGTGATACCGGATCCAGTGTGGTGAAGATCTTCACACCAGATAGATCGTTAATCTTGTCACCCAGTTTCTGTTGCAGCTCCTGGCGAACCATCTGCATAAAGGCTGGCTGAGGAGTAATCACACCGCCTTTGGGCTGTACCCCCAACGGGCGGGCACTGAGCATGGTGTAAAGTTCTGCATCAATCACACCTTGGTTCTGTAACAGGCGCAACACCAGATTGCGGCGTTCAAGTGCCAGCGTTGGGTTACGCCATGGGTTATACAGCGATGCCCCCTTCACCATGCCCACCAGCATGGCTTGCTGATCAAGACTCAGTTCATTTACCGGGCGACCAAAGTAATACAAGCTCGCCAGCGGGAAACCACGGATCTGATCACTACCACTTTGGCCGAGATACACTTCGTTCAGATACAGTTCCAGAATCCGGTCTTTGCTGTAACGGTAATCCACCAACAGAGCCATATAGGCTTCGTTAAGTTTGCGCCACAGTGAACGCTCGTTGGTCAGGAACAGGTTTTTCACCAATTGCTGCGTCAGGGTACTGCCGCCTTGTACCGCTTTACCGGCAGTCAGGTTGGCGACTACTGCGCGGCCAATGGAGTACGGGCTGATGCCATCGTGCTCATAGAAATGGCGGTCTTCAGTTGCCAGCAAAGTATCGACTAACAAATCAGGGAAACCGGCACGCGGCACGAACAGACGCTGTTCACCGTTAGGTGATTGCAACATGGTGATCAACTTAGGATCAAGGCGCAGGAAGCCGAAATCACGCTGATTATCCAGATTTTGGATTTGGGCCAGACGATCGTTTTTAAACACCAAACGCGCACGGATCTGGCCCTCTTTCGCATCTGGGAAATCAAATGGGCGGCGCAAGATATCAATACTATCGCCCTGAACCGTGAATTCACCTGGGCGGGTCATACGGGTAACCTGCCGGTATTGCATCCCTTCCAGCAAATCGACCATCTCTTTTTTGCTGTAGGACATCCCCGGTTCAAGGTTAACCATGCGGCCATACACGGCGGCTGGCAGTTGCCAAACTTTGCCATCGATACGGCTGCGAATTTGCGAATCGAGGTAAACCCCATAAATAGCCAACACCACGGCACCGACTAAAAACAGTTTGATAAATAAGCCAAGCCAGCGGCGTTTTTTACGGGGCGGACGTGATGCTACCTTTCTTGGCATCGGCTCTTCCTCGTCATCGTAGTCATCATCGTCGTGCTCTTCGTCATCTAAATAGTCTTCTTCTTCGAACTCATCTTCATCACGCCGCCGGCGCAGTGGCCGTTTCGATGCGGCTTTGGGTAAGGCTTTTTTGCCCTTGCGCCCTATTGGCTCGCGGTCATCCCCAGACATGTATTTCTCTCCACGCGCATTGGCGATTATTGCGGCTTAATGTGTTCCCCAATTTATCGAATAGAAAGGGGAAACATCTGAAATTATTGGCTCTGATACTTCTTGGTCCTGCGCGTTGGCCGGGTATTGGCAGGATCATCCGGCCAGACATGTTTGGGATAACGCCCTTTCATCTCTTTTTGCACCTCCCGGTACGCCCCTTGCCAGAAAGCGGCTAGATCACCCGTAATCTGTAATGGCCGATGTGCCGGAGAGAGCAGTTCCAGCACCACCGCCACCCGCCCGCAGGCCAGCATCGGGCTGTGTTGTTCACCAAAGACCTCCTGCAAACGCACCGCCAGTACCGGTGGCCGCTCGATATAATAACGGATTGGCAGGCGGCTCCCCGTGGGCACAGTGTAATGAGTTGGCAGCTCAGTATCCAGCCGTTGACGTAACTGCCAGCTCAATAAGCGGGTTAATGCCTCGCTAATATTCACTTGCCGCAATCCACGTAAAGCCCGCACGCCGGACAGCGACGGCTGTAGCCACAGCTCAAGTTTACTCAGCAAACTGTCATCATCCATCGCGGGCCAAGATTCCTCTGGTAGCCAGCGGGCAGCACATTGTAATCGAACGCGTAACTGCTCGGCATGTTCATCCCAATTGAGCACCTGCAACCCTTGCTCGCGTATCCAGTTAAGTAACGCCGATTGCAATGCCTCATCGCTCGGCTTGGCTAACGGTTGCGCTCGTAAGGTCAAACGCCCGATTTGCCAGCGTCGCCAGGCACGTAGCGTACCCTTTTCTTCATCCCATTCCACCACCGTCCGCTCGTCGACTAACCGGGGTAATTGTTTTACCAGTTGTTCAACATCAATCGGCAATGCCAGCAAAATGCGCGCATCCGGCCCGCTGTTGCTTTGTAATAAGTTGGCAACCACCAGCCAGGGAGTACGTGATAGCGCCTCATCCTGAGCCATTGCAGCGCCCATACCGTTCGCCAACAGGTAGCGCCCATCCAGCCCCCTCTGCTGCGCGATGCGATCAGGGTAAGCCAGTGCCAGCAATTGGCCGGCGATATTACTGTCCACATTACCTGAACGGCAGTTGACTCTTTGCGTTAATTGCCGTGCCCGACGCTGCCAGTGAGATTGCGGCCGACTAAGCCAATCGTGTAAATCAATCTGGTCAGAACGGGGGGGTTCTTCCAAAATGGCAGCCAGCAATGCCGCTGTTGCCAGCGCATCGGGGCTTTGCCCAGCGGCAAAGCACAACATGGCCGCCAAACGCGGTTCACACCCCAAACTCGCCATGGTGCGCCCCGTCGCGCTAAGGTGGCCGTGGGTGTCGATAGCCCCTAACCGCATCAATAAGTCACGCGCGACGATGAGTGCCGCCTGTGGCGGTTGATCCAGCCAGCTCAGTTGCGCCGCATCCTGACAGCCCCAATTCAGCAGTTCCAACCATAAACTGCATAAATCGCTGTTGAGGATTTCCGGTTCACTGTATTGTGCCGCTCGCTCGGCCTGCTCTTTCGCAAACAGATGCCAACAGATACCCGGTTCCAGCCGCCCGGCACGCCCCGCACGCTGAATCATTGAGGCCTGACTGATACGCTGGGTGACTAATCGGGTCAGGCCATTCTTAACATCAAAACACGCTACCCGCTCCAAACCACTGTCCACGACTAACCGGATGCCTTCGATGGTCAAACTGGTTTCGGCAATATTAGTCGCCAGCACCACTTTGCGCCGCCCGGCAAGAGCCGGTTGAATCGCTTTCTGCTGTTCACTGAGCGGCAGCGCGCCATACAGCGGGCAAAGGTCTGTGTCACTGGCAACTTCACCGTGCAAGCGCTCCATTACGCGATGGATTTCACCGACGCCGGGTAAAAATAGCAACAAAGAACCGGATTGCTCATTTAATAAGCGCTTAACCCGACTGGCAACGCCATCCTCAAACCGTTCATGGCTTGATAGCGGCTGATAGCGGCAATCGACGGGAAAGCTGCGCCCCGCCGAGACAATGGCTGGCGCACAAGGGAGTAACGAGGAAAGACGCTGGTTGTCCAAAGTCGCGGACATGATTAACAGCTTCAGGTCATCGCGCAACCCCTGCTGCACATCCAGCAATAGCGCCAACGCTAAATCAGCCTGCAAACTGCGTTCGTGGAATTCATCGAGGATCACCAGTGAGACACCCGTTAGTTCAGCATCCTGCTGGAGCATGCGTGTCAGGATGCCTTCGGTCACCACTTCCAAACGCGTATCCGGCCCGCTTTTGCTTTCAGCGCGCATCCGATAGCCTACCGTCTGACCGGGTTGCTCCCCCAGTTGTTGCGCCAGGCGGTAAGCCACATTTTTCGCCGCCAACCGCCGTGGTTCCAGCATGATAATCCGCCCCGGCAACCCACTGTATTGCAGGATTTGCAACGGTAACCAGGTCGATTTCCCCGCGCCGGTCGGGGCATGGAGTAAGACTTGCGATGAGGCTTGCAACGCAGAGAGTATCTCGCTGAGCACTTCACTTACTGGCAAAGCAGTCACTGTCGCATCACGCTCTTTCTGGTTCACCACCACATTTGTCTCCATGCTCTACTTTCATCATCAGTCATTGTAACATCATGGCCGTAGAGCGTATTTAGCCGAGTGATTATGCCAACAGATGATAGATACCGTTGATAAAACTAAAACAAGTCTCCGTCGCATGTTCTTTGCCCTGGCACTGCCTGAAGCCATACAGCAAGATATTGTGCAATGGCGGGCGGCTAACTTCCCACCAGAGGCTGGTCGCCCTATCGTGGCCGCTAATATGCACCTGACACTGGCATTTCTTGGCGAGATAAGTGCCGCCAAAGCGCAGGTATTGCAGCAGCAAGCCGGGCGTATCAGCCAGGCTGGCTTCAGCGTAACCTTAGATGATGTCGGCCATTGGCCTGGCTCAGGCGTGATATGGCTCGGCTGTAAAAATCCGCCCCGAGGTTTGTTGCAGTTGGCGCAGTTGCTGCGATCTCAGGCAGCACGCAGTGGTTGCGCCCAAACGTCACTGCCATTCCACCCCCATGTGACTTTGTTGCGTGGTGCTACCCGCCCGGTGGTGATACCGGCTAAAACCAATAATCAACGCTTGTGCGTAGACCATTTCTCACTGTACGAGTCAGTATTGGTGCGGGGTCGCACCCGCTATACCAAGGTACAAAGCTGGCCACTGGCCAGCGGCGAAAGGAAACCTGATGACGTCTAACCCTCAGTTGTTATCTTTTAACCCACGGTTACAGCCCGCCACACTTATCCTGCGGTATAAACGCTTTTTAGCTGATATTGTGACACCCGCAGGAGAACGATTGACCATTCATTGCGCTAATACCGGAGCAATGACGGGTTGCGCGACACCCGGAGATACTGTTTGGTATTCAACATCGGATAACCCGAAACGCAAATATCCCCACAGTTGGGAACTAACGCATACTCAAAGTGGTGATTGGATTTGTGTAAATACCTTACGTGCCAATGAGTTAGTCAGCTCTGCGATAGATAAAAACCATATTGTTGAATTATCTGGTTACACTTCTGTCAAAAGAGAGATTAAATATGGAGACGAGAACAGCCGTATAGACTTGTTATTGCAGGCAGAAAATAGGTCTAACTGCTATATTGAAGTCAAGTCGGTTACCTTATTACAGCAACAGTGTGGGTATTTCCCGGATGCCGTCACCCTACGGGGTCAGAAGCATCTCAGGGAGTTACAAAGCATGGTTGCCGGCGGTCACCGGGCGGTACTTTTTTTTGCCGTATTGCATACGGGCATCAGGCAAGTCGCTGCGGCCCGACACATTGACAATCGCTATGCAGAATTGCTGGCCCAGGCTCAGCAAGCAGGAGTGGAGGTTATTTGCTACGGTTTTCAACTATCGCCTGACGGTATTGCGCTGGACGCCCGCTTACCGTTATTACTGGCCGAAACGCTCTCACCAACAAGCGCTGAATAAAGAAGCGATTATTGGAGAAAGTTGTTCGCCAAATACGCCTTCCTTCACACCATTGTCAAGCAGGCGACAGGAATAATTGCTAACCTACCTTCCTTCTGGTATTTATAGCGGCCTGATTTTTCCCCGTCTTGGGGATTTCGATAGTGCGTATGAATGTAGGAGAAGCATCATGCAAGAAGGGCAAAAACGTAAAACCTCGTCCTTGAGCATTCTCGCCATCGCTGGGGTAGAGCCGTACCAAGAGAAGCCAGGCGAAGAGTATATGAATGCCGCCCAGTTGTCGCATTTCAAGCTGATTCTTGAAGCGTGGCGCAACCAGCTCAGGGATGAAGTGGATCGTACTGTATCGCACATGCAAGACGAAGCTGCTAATTTCCCTGATCCGGTAGACCGCGCTGCGCAGGAAGAAGAGTTTAGTCTTGAACTTCGTAACCGCGACCGCGAGCGTAAACTGATTAAAAAGATCGAAAAAACGCTGAAAAAAGTCGAGGATGACGATTTCGGTTTCTGCGAGTCTTGTGGCGTAGAGATTGGTATTCGCCGTCTGGAAGCACGGCCAACTGCAGATTTGTGCATTGACTGTAAAACCTTGGCCGAAATCCGCGAAAAGCAGATGGCAGGCTAACTGCATACCCAATGAAATTGGCGTTGTAGATAAGCAGCAAGCGAACGACAAATTGGTTATCAACCATTTTGAACAGCACTTGTGCTGGCCCGCAAGTTGAGCCTCTGACGAGGCTCATAATCCCGATGAACGAGCGACGGTAAGTTATTCGGGCAAAAGGCGTAGCTAACAGCCCTACAGCACCAAATACGAAGGGTATAACACGGTGCCAGAGTCACCTCCGGCACCGTATCTATTACGCGGAATTCCCTTCCCTTTTTATGTCCGAAGATATCAATACGCAACAGCCCAGTGTTCGGCAACATTATGTTCAGCAACATAAGTACGTGGGCCGTTTTGCCCCGTCCCCGTCTGGTGATTTACATTTTGGTTCACTGATTGCCGCACTTGGGAGTTACCTGCAAGCCCACGCTCAACGCGGGAGTTGGCTGGTTCGCATTGAAGATATTGACCCCCCTCGAGAAATCCCCGGTGCTGCTTCCCGTATCCTGACGGCATTAGATCACTATGGCCTCCATTGGGATGGTCCGGTTATCTATCAGTCCCAGCGTCATGAAGCCTATCGCGCCACATTAGACTGGTTGCAACAACAAGGCTTGAGTTATTACTGCACATGTACACGCAGCCGCATTCAACAGCTAGGTGGGTTCTACGACGGTTATTGCCGCGATCGTCATTTGCCTGCTGATGGTGCCGCCATTCGTTTGCGACAAACGCAGCCGGTTTATGCCTTTTATGATAAATTACTGGGCGAGTTGCATGCTGAATCTGCGCTAGCGCAAGAGGATTTTATTATCCGCCGCAGAGATGGCTTATTTGCTTATAATTTAGCTGTCGTGGTTGATGATGCGTTTCAAGGCGTGACTGAGATTGTGCGTGGGGCTGATTTGATTGAACCTACCGTGCGCCAAATAGCCCTCTACCAGCAGTTACAACAGCCGGTTCCCGACTATTTGCACTTGCCATTGGCATTGAATCATGACGGTAATAAGTTATCCAAGCAAAACCATGCAACACCCCTACCGGGTGGCGATCCGCGCCCGATTTTGGTTGATGCATTGAAGTTTTTGCATCAACCACTGCCAGAATGCTGGCAAGATCTTGATTTAACGTTATTATTACGTTTTGCAGTCGAAAATTGGACGTTGGCAGCAATTCCGCTTCACGGGGCAATGGCAGTCACTGAAAACACAACGGCATTCTCAAAGGAAGCACGGTGAGCTATGATTAGCCGCTGTTTTTCTGTAGTTCTGTTATTTATTAGCCACTATCGAGGTGTACCATTTTTACCCGAGTAGCCAATTTCTGCCGTAAGGTACTGATTCGTGATGATAAATCAGATCGCGATAACAAAGCTGTCCGTGATGACACGGCCCGTGATGGCAGTGCGCGTAAAGATAAAGTGCCCGGTGAAGATAACGTGGCCCGCAAAGAGAAAAGGCCTGCCAGAACAAATACTGGCCGCAAGAATCATGCGGTGCCTGCTTCACAACAGAGTCTGATGACGATTATTCCGCGAGATCAGCACAATATTTCCCGTAGAGAGATCAGCGATAATGCGCTGAAGGTTCTCTATCGCCTGAATAAGTCAGGCTATGAAGCCTATCTGGTTGGCGGCGGCGTCCGCGACCTGTTACTGGGCAAAAAACCGAAAGATTTTGATATCACTACCAGCGCAACACCAGAACAAGTGCGGAAACTATTCCGTAACTGCCGCCTGGTTGGCCGCCGTTTCCGCCTGGCCCATGTTATGTTTGGCCCGGAAATCATTGAAGTCGCCACTTTCCGTGGTCACCATGAGCAACAACCGGCAGAAGATAGCGACAAGAATTCTTCTCAGCAGGCGCAAAATGGCATGCTGCTGCGTGACAATATTTTCGGCACAATCGAAGATGATGCTCAACGGCGTGATTTCACCATTAACAGCCTCTACTACGGTATTTCTGATTTTGCCCTGCGTGATTACACCGGCGGCTTGCGTGATCTGAAAGAAGGTATTATCCGGCTGATTGGTGATCCTGAAACCCGTTACCGTGAAGATCCCGTGCGAATGCTGCGTGCTGTGCGCTTTGCCGCCAAATTGGATATGACGATCAGCCCGGAAACCGCTGAACCGATCCCACGCCTGGCCTCATTACTGCACGAGATCCCGCCAGCGCGCCTGTTTGAAGAATCACTCAAACTGTTGCAATCGGGTTATGGTTATAAAACCTATTTAAAACTGTGTGAATATCAGTTGTTCCAGCCGTTATTCCCGCTGATTGCACGCAACTTTACTGAGTTGCATGACTCGCCGATGGAGCGCATTCTGGTTCAAGTGTTAAAAAACACTGACCACCGTTTGCATAATGATCAACGCGTCAACCCTGCGTTCTTATTTGCAGCTATGCTTTGGTATCCGCTGATTGAACATGCGCAGAAACTGACGCAGGAAAGCGGTTTAGCGTATTACGATGCTTTTGCACTGGCAATGAACGATGTGCTGGATGAAGAATGCCGTTCGTTGGCCGTTCCAAAACGTATTACTTCGTTGGTACGCGATATCTGGTTACTGCAACTGCGCCTGTCTCGCCGTCAGGGTAAACGTGCGCACAAGTTGATGGAGCATCCAAAATTCCGTGCAGCCTATGATCTGTTAGCACTGCGGGCTGAAGTGGAAAATAACCATGAATTGCTGCGTCTGACACAATGGTGGGGGGAATTCCAGGAAGCAACACCGCTACAGCAGAAAACCATGTTGAATACGTTAGGGGCTGATCCGGCACCGAGGCGCTCTCGCCCTCGTCGCCCACGTAAGCCAGCAGCGCCACGCAAAGAAGGGGCATAATTCGTATCATGATCCGGGTCTATATCGCGTTAGGCAGTAATCAGTCCATGCCACTGCAACAGGTTAAAACCGCTCTGGAAGCATTGGATCATCTGCCACGCACTCGGTTAGTTGCATGTTCGCCATTTTATCGCACCAAACCGTTAGGCCCACAAGATCAGCCGGATTTTCTTAATGCCGTGGTAGCGTTAGATACATCACTGCCACCTGAGCAACTGTTAGACCATACCCAAGCCATTGAACGCAATCAGGGCCGGGTAAGAAAAGAACAGCGCTGGGGGCCACGAACGCTGGATCTGGATATTATGCTGTATGGCTCACAGGTGATAACAACGGATCGCTTGATTGTGCCGCACTATGGTCTGAAAGAACGTGAGTTCATGCTCTACCCGCTGTCTGATATCGCACCTGACCTGATTTTCCCCGATGGCGAGGCATTATCAGCTCGCCTTAAATGCGTGGATAAAAATGGTCTGGTGCCTTGGTAAGGCATACTTGCCAAATTCAACACATAATATCCCTATCTGATATCCCCTCCATCTTAACCCCTTGTCTCAGGAGAAAGAGTGATGAAAAGCACCACCATGAGCCACTTGCGTCAATGGAAACAAGAAAAGCGTAAGTTCGCTACATTGACCGCCTATGATGCCAGTTTTGCCCAGTTGTTTGCCGAGCAGGGTATTGAGGTACTGCTGGTGGGGGATTCGCTTGGTATGACGCTACAAGGGTTCGACTCAACGCTGCCGGTAACCACCGCTGATGTGGCTTATCACACCCGTGCAGTGCGTCGTGGCGCGCCTCATTGCCTGTTATTGGCAGACATGCCCTTCATGAGTTATGCCACACCAGAACACACATTCATCAATGCCGCAGAGTTGATGCGCGCCGGTGCTAATATGGTCAAACTGGAGGGGGGGAGTTGGCTGTGTGATACCGTGCGCATGCTGGCTGAGCGTGCCGTACCGGTGTGTGGCCATCTGGGGTTAACCCCACAATCAGTTAATATTTTCGGTGGCTACAAAGTACAAGGCCGCGAAGAAGTTGCCGCTAACCAACTACTGAAAGATGCGCTGGCACTTGAAAATGCGGGAGCGCAATTATTAGTACTGGAATGCGTACCGGTAGAACTGGCAAAACGGGTTAGCGAAGAGTTAGCTATTCCAGTGATTGGTATTGGTGCTGGCAATGTCACTGATGGGCAGATACTGGTTATGCATGATGCGCTGGGCATTACTGGCGGTCATACCCCTAAATTCAGTAAAAATTTCCTGGCACAAAGTGCAGGTGATATTCGCGCCGCCATTAAGCTGTATATTCAAGAAGTTGAAAGTGGTGCCTATCCGGCGGAAGAACATACATTCCAGTAACTTATTGTTGATAAAATATTTAGGGGAACAAGGAATGCTGATTATTGAAACCCTGCCGCTATTGCGCCAGCAAATTCGCCGTTGGCGTCAGGAAGGTAAGCGAGTTGCACTGGTGCCAACCATGGGTAACCTGCATGAAGGGCATATGACATTAGTGGAAGATGCCAAAGCTCGCGCCGATGTGGTGGTAGTGAGTATTTTTGTTAATCCGCTGCAATTTGAACGCCCGGATGATTTAGCCCGCTACCCACGCACATTGCAGGAAGATTGTGAAAAGTTGACCCGTCATGGTGTGGATCTGGTATTCGCTCCTGCGGCAGTTGATGTCTATCCAGCCGGTCTGGAAAGCCAGACCTATGTCGACGTCCCTGCCCTGTCTACTATTTTAGAAGGTGCCAGTCGCCCCGGTCATTTCCGTGGTGTCGCGACTATCGTCAGCAAACTGTTCAATCTGGTGCAACCGGATGTTGCCTGTTTTGGCGAAAAAGATTATCAGCAACTGGCGCTGATCCGTAAAATGGTGGCGGATATGGGCTATGACATCAATATTGTCGGGGTGCCGATTGTGCGGGCGAAAGATGGCCTGGCGCTGAGTTCCCGCAATGGCTATCTGACGGCTGAAGAGCGAAAAATCGCCCCGCAACTCAATAAGATAATGCAAGCGTTGGCCGAGAAACTGACCTTGGGTGAAAGGCTGATTGATGATTTGCTGGCTGATACCGCAGAGCAATTACGCCATGCCGGTTTTACCCCAGATGAGTTGTTTATCCGTGATGCTCATACCTTGCAGCCGTTAACCGTAGACAGTCAACAAGCCGTTATTCTGATGGCCGCCTGGCTGGGTAAAGCGCGCCTGATTGATAACCAACAGGTTGATTTGCTGAGTTAACCGCTAATTGCGGTGAATACCGGTATAGCCCAGTTTTCACCGCATATCCCCCTTCCTTGGTCCTTGTATTCTTCACCACATAAGGTGTTAACCCGAAAGCATTTTCCCTGCCTTTTGTATGTAATACATCGCATAAATAAAAGGGGATTGAAGATGGGAATTAGGGTTGGAAATCATCTGTTTTCCACTGAGATTAGTCACTCAGTCATCGCAAATATAGCGCAAAACACAACATCACCATTGATGAGTCTATGGGAGAGAATAAAGGACTTTTTCTGTTGTACCCATCAGGCTGAAGCATTGGATTGTCTCTATCAACTGTACCATCCTCTGAATAATACCGATGGAATGAACCTGGAGGAAATTCGCAGCAACATAGCAAAAACCTTTAATCAATTAAAACAGTTCGCAGCACCAGGATATAAAGATAGATTTTCTCAGCCTAAGGGGTCTAATAACCAAGAGCAACATTTCACTATTACTGGTGAGAATAGCGAATTTATATTAAATATTAGCATTGACATTAGCACCAATAGATACTCAATCGCCGCCCATAATTGCACCAAAGCATCCCTATTTTTGCAACCAACACCGGCACAAGCAACCGAGAGACTATGGGATAGTGGGTTTGATAACATAACCCTGTTCAGCTATCCTCAGCCCCGTTTTAAACCCCTGTTTTTATCACTCAATCGCTGAGTCATAGACAAGCGGTATAAAATCAGCAAAACTGGATGCTTCTCCCTAAATCAATCGATGATGGGATAGGATGCCAGACTTATTCTGGGTAATAACCGGGGTCAAAGGTAAGAGTTATGATACGCACTATGTTGCAAGGCAAACTGCATCGGGTCAAAGTCACTCAAGCTGATTTGCACTATGAAGGTTCCTGCGCTATCGATCAGGATTTTCTGGAAGCCGCTGGCATTCTGGAATACGAAGCCATTGATATTTATAACGTTGATAATGGTCAGCGTTTCTCAACTTATGCCATCGCCGCCGAACGTGGTTCACGGATTATCTCGGTGAACGGTGCCGCAGCACGTTGTGCTTGTGTCGGTGATAAGCTGATCATCTGTTCCTACGTACAGATGTCTGATGCTGATGCCCGATTGCACCACCCTAAAGTGGCGTATTTTGAAGGCCAGAATCAACTGCAACGCAAAGCCAAAGCGGTACCGGTTCAAGTCGCTTAGTTGCCCTTCATACGTGTAGTTGCACCATAAAAAAGGCGCTTAAACAAAAGCGCCTTTTTCACACCGTAAAATCATACCAGCCAGCAGCTAATCTGATTCCATCACCGCCGGTGCAGCAGGTATCGATACTTGACCCGGCTCATTGGCAATACGTGCGGCCATGGTCGGTATTGAATCAGTCCGTAAAATATACAATCGCTTAAGCGTATACGGATTATCGCCCGGTTTTACCTTACCTTGCATGGTAGTCACCGCTAAATGGAACCCTGCATTCTTTGCGGCATCAATAGCGGTTTGGTTAAAGCCACCAAAGGGATACGACAGAAAAATCACGTGCGGATTAAATTGAGATAACGCTCTTCGTGAGTGTTCAAAGTCAAAAACAATATTGTGATAAGAACGGCTCAATAAGATAGGGTTACGTTTATTATCAGTCCGGTGTAAAAAATGGGTATGAGACTGAACATCAAATACATCCTGAATCTCTTTCAGTTCAGAAATACTCATAAACTGTAATGAGTCAGGGTTCCATTTTTGTGGATGGCGCTTAATGCGTGATGAAATAATAAACGCAGTGGCCCGGAAGCCGTTTTCTTTCAAAACCGGATAAGCGTAGCGGTGAACCGATTTAAGGCCATCATCAAATGTCAGGACGACAACTTTCGCGGGCAGATTAATCTTGTTATTGAGATAACCTTCAAGCTGATAGAGCGAAATCGTGTCGTAACCTGTCTGCTTGAGATAGGTCATCTGGTTACTGAATGCCGCATCAGAGGTGGTCGTTGATGTGTTGAGGAAACGTTTATTTTCCTCATTTTTCAACATATGGTGATAGGTCAAGATCGGAATGCCATTATCGATTTCAGCATCGGCACTACTCACATACCCTAAACGATCGCCGATATTCACCTGATACCAAGTATTCCCTAACCGATCTTTCAACTTACCTATAATAGGGTAGCGCAAGTTATCTACCAGCGTAGCAAACTGCTCGCTGCGCACATCCGCCGCCAGATAAACCGGGGTTTCACGCTTGATCAGTATATTTTGATTTGGCAGCGGTTTATTCAAATCGCCCAAGATATCGTTGGTTTTTCGTTCTTTGTTGATATCTTTTAAATCGTCTTTATCAATAAAGCCGATACCATTGCCAAATTTAAATTCATAGTATTCTGCAGCGGCTGGCAAAACCTGGATAAGTTGGTCTTCTTTAATTTCACCGACAGGAATGACCTTCTCACCAACCAGTGAGTATATTTCGCTATCACGCTGTGCAACCATAAATTTCGGCGTAAGAGTTGCTTGATCAGGTAAGAGATCTGCATGGGTTGCCGGTATCATTACCGACATGACAAGACCGAGTAGCATCCCAATAGCTATTCTGTTTTTATGCCACATTATCGTTCTACTTATGCGCATTTGGCGCTGCATTGAAAAGGGGAAAATCCGGTGCGCCAGCATAGCACGAGACGCAGGAAGTTGAGAAAGATGATATTAGATGGAGACATTATTTATTACGATTAAATTCCAGCATTAACAACAATTAACTAACTAATAATTCACGATCAATCTTTGCTAATAACCAAAGCCATTGGCGTTACAGCAAGGCGGCAAGTCAGCGCATCCCGATGATGCTTACATAAGTAAGTGATTCGGGTAAGTGAACGTAGCCAACACCGCTGTAACGTCAAGGCCGAAAAGAATACCCAAAGTCATTGGCGTTACAGCAAGGCGGCAAGTCAGCGCATCCCGATGAGCTTACATAAGTAAGTGATTCGGGTAAGTGAACGTAGCCAACACCGCTGTAACGTCAAGGTCGAAGGGTATTAGGTACGTAGCCCACGACCACGCTCTATCAAATACCAAGCCCACGCATAAAACACCGCGATGAATACCACCAAAACACCAATGGTCAGTACCAGTGGTACATCTGAGATACCGAGGAACCCATAACGGAAGCCGCTGATCATGTACACAATGGGGTTTAGCTTCGATACCGCCTGCCAGAATGGTGGCAGTAATGATAGTGAGTAAAAGACCCCGCCCAGATACGTCAAGGGGGTTAGCACAAAAGTAGGTACCAGGCTGATATCATCGAACGTCTTGGCAAATACCGCATTCAGTAACCCACCGAGGGAAAACAGAATGGCCGTCAGCATCAATGTCAGAGCAATCATTGACCAAGAGTGGACATGCAACGGTACGAAGAACAGCGAGATAATCGTTACCAGAATACCGACACAGATCCCACGGGCGACCCCACCGCCGACATAACCAATAATCACAATATGTGTGGGGACCGGTGCTACCAGCAACTCTTCGATACTGCGCTGGAATTTAGCACCAAAGAACGATGCCGCGACGTTAGCATATGAGTTGGTGATCACCGCCATCATAATCAGGCCAGGAACGATAAATTGCATATAATCAAAACCGCCCATATCACCAATTCGGGCACCAATCAGGTTACCGAAAATAACGAAATAGAGCGACATGGTTATCACCGGTGGTACCAGTGTTTGAATCCAGATACGTGCAAATCGCGTGATTTCTTTGATCCAAATACTCTGTAATGCTACCCAATAAAGGCGGGTCATGCTTTCTCTCCCCCGTTACCATTAACCAAGGTGACAAATAACTCTTCCAGACGGTTGGCCTTGTTACGCATACTTTGTACCTGAATACCCTGAGCGTTCAGTTGACTGAATAAACCATTCAGACCTTGCTCACGCTTAACATCAACCTCCAACGTTGAGGTGTCCGTCAGGCGATAACTATAACCTTCCAGCTTAGGTAGCGGGCTTTTAATACCTAAATCAAAAATAAAGGTTTCTGACTCAAGTTTGCCAAGTAACTGTTTCATGGTGGTATTTTCCACCAACTCACCATTTTGGATAATGCCAATGTTACGGCACAGCATTTCTGCTTCTTCCAGATAGTGGGTAGTCAGAATGATGGTAGTCCCCTGCGCATTCAGCTCTTTCAGGAACCCCCACATTGAGCGGCGCAACTCGATATCCACCCCAGCAGTAGGTTCATCGAGGATCAGCAACTTTGGCTCATGCATCAGCGCACGGGCAATCATCAAACGGCGCTTCATCCCGCCCGACAGCCGGATAGCCCGCTCATTGCGTTTGCTCCACAAATCCAACTGAGTGAGGTATTTCTCCGCACGTTGCAACGCTTCGCGCCGTGTGACACCGTAATACCCAGCTTGGGTAATCACAATTTGCAACACCGTCTCGAATGGGTTGAAGTTAAACTCCTGTGGCACTAACCCAAGTTGGCGTTTGGCATTCACGATATCACTATCAATATCATAACCAAAGACCTGCACCTTACCGGACGTTTTGTTCACTAATGAACTGATAATGCCAATGGTGGTAGATTTACCCGCGCCATTCGGCCCAAGCAAGGCATAAAAGTCACCTGCCTCTACGTGCAGATCAATGCCACGCAGCGCATGAACGCCGCCAGCATAGGTTTTGGTCAGTTGCGTTATTTCCAGTGCATATGTCATAAGTAAAAAAGAACCTTATTCTATGAGTTTCTCAGCGATAACAGCATGTCTATGCCTTGCTTAACCCACCTATCAGGGCAAGTTACGGGGAGCAAAAGGGATCATGTGTAGAGATACCGAGAAGATATTACGCAGACGAAAATTGCGCGATCAACAGGGCCACTGTTCCGATTTCAAAATCGTCATCCTTGCCGTATATTATCTTATCGCAATCCGTTCATTACAGGCTATTTACATTAATGAAAGAAATAGAGAAGCTCCTCGCGAATAATGACATCTGGTCAAACACTATCAGTAAAGATGACCCCGATTTTTTTGAACACTTGGCGCAAGCCCAGAAACCCCGGTTTCTGTGGATTGGCTGTTCAGACAGCCGCGTCCCCGCAGAGCAGCTAACCGGGCTGAAGGCAGGTGAATTATTTGTTCACCGTAACGTTGCCAATCTGGTTATCCATACGGATCTGAATTGCCTGTCGGTTGTACAGTACGCTATTGATGTTCTACAGGTCGAACACATCATTATCTGTGGTCACCTTGGTTGTGGCGGTGTCGAAGCGGCGATCAAAGGTGAAGAGATGGGCCTTATCGATAACTGGTTACTGCATATTCGTGATCTTTGGTATAAACACAGCTCACTGCTGGGTGAGTTACCACAAGAAGAACGCAGTGATATGTTATGTAAAATCAACGTTGTGGAACAAGTCTATAACCTGGGTCATTCGACTATTGTCCGTTCCGCCTGGAAACGTGGGCAGAAAGCCATGATTCACGGCTGGGTCTATGGTATTGAAGATGGCAAACTGACTGATTTGAAAGTCTCGGCCACCAGCCTCAGTAGCCTTGAAGTCCTTTACCGTGAAGCGATGGCAAAGTTACTGCAACCTAACAGAAAAGACTGAACAGCCGCCAGGGAGGGTGTTCAAGCACACCCTCTCCCATCCCTAAATGCTGCTAAAGACACTCGAACTCAAAATATTGACGTGCAGTGACCAGCGGCAAATAAGGCGTAGCGAGCTAAGTCAGTTTGAGTGCGCCCAGCACGCAAGAACCGGAGCGTACACCATGACTTTATAAATCATGGCTACGTGAGGATTCTGAGTACTGCGTAATCTCAAAATGGCGACGTACAGTAGCCGCTCCTGATCACTCGTCAAACATCACGACTTTGCCTACATACGGCAAATGCCTGTAGCGCTGGGCATAATCGATGCCGTAACCCACAACGAACTCATCAGGAATGGTGAAGCCAACCCACTCGACTGGCACTTGCACTTCACGACGCTCTGGTTTATCCAGCAACGTGCAGATAGCCAATGATTTTGGCCCACGCAATTGCAGAATTTCACGCACTTTACTTAATGTATTACCGGAATCGATTATATCTTCAACAATCAGCACATCTTTACCACGAATATCTTCATCCAAATCTTTCAAGATTTTCACATCTCGCGTGGTACTCATGCCATTGCCGTAGCTGGAGGCCGTCATAAAATCGACTTCATGAGAAACATCAATAGCACGGCATAAGTCAGCCATAAACATAAATGAGCCACGGAGCAACCCCACCAGCACCATTTCACTGCCACTGTCACGGTAGTGTTCGGAGATTTGGCGGCCTAATTCGGCAATTCGGGTTTTGACTTCCTGTTCGGAAATCATGACTTCTACAGTGTGTTTCATAGGTATTCACGTCGCTTTTTTACGTTGCTTGCCGGAAGAAAGCCGCTGAGTTTACCATAGCCTGAGCCATGTTGCGACGGACTCACCCGCCGCAAACATAACCTGTTGATACGCCTTAAGCGCTGACGGTAAAGCCCAGCATCATGCCAGTATCTTCATGTTCCAACATATGGCAGTGCGCCATATAAGGCGTACTGGCAGGAGCAAGGTGACTAAAACGCACCAATATCTCACTGCGCGCACCTTCCACTCGCACAATATCTTTCCAGCCTCGGCGATGCTCTGCTGGTGGTTTACCATTTTCTGTCAAAATACGGAACTGTGTCCCGTGCACATGGAAGGGGTGTAACATCATGTCGCCTTCACCAGAAACGGTCCACTTCTCAAATTTCCCGAGCTTGGCATCAAACGCCGGTTCAGTCATCGAGAATGCTTTACCGTTAATCATATTGGCGTGGCTGAAATCAAAAGCCGCCTCGCCTTTCATTGCGCCATGATCCATACCTTTCATATTGCCGCTCTCCATACCGGCCATATTGCCGTGACTCATACCATTCATGGCTCCGGTACCCATGTTCATGCCAGCCATGGCTTGCATACCATAACGGCTCATCAGCGCTTGCATCCCTAGCATATCCAATTTTGGATCCATCATCAGTTGCAACCAGCGCTCTTGCAGGCCTGCGGCATCGGCTAATGCCGGTATCACAACCAGCGAATCAGGTAACACCTTGCTACCTGCGGCCAGTGATGGCTGAATACGCAATACCGGTAATGGTTTATCGAACGGTGCCAACGTCATGCCCATCTGTTTCACCGGCAAGGTAACCAGATCAAGCGGCTTGCCATCAGCGGTATCTACCAGCACCTCAAAACGTTCGCCCATCAATATAGGTAACTCACGTACGGCTACCGGTTCGGCCAGTAAGCCACCGTCGCTGGCAATCACATACATCGGGCGGCCATCGCTGAGAGCCAGGTTAAGGGAACGGGCATTACAGCCATTGAGCAGTCTTAGTCGCACCCAACCGCGCGGGGTGATTTGCTGCGGATAGTGTGCCCCGTTGGTAAACATCCGATCGCCAAACCAACCAACAGCCGCAGTCATCACATCTAACTGATAGTCAATCTGCCCATCTTTACCCAGTAATTTATCCTGTAAAATAACGGGGATATCGTCTACACCCCACTGCTTCGGCAGAGGAAGTTTTTCGCTATCACTGTCATCAATCAGTACCAACCCACCTAACCCCATGGCCACCTGATGGCCAGTTTTCCCGTGAGTGTGAGGATGGAACCAGCAGGTAGCCGCGGGTTGATCGACACTAAAAGTAATCTGCCGGGTTGTGCCGGGTTGAATCAGTGCCTGTGGGCCACCGTCCACTTCGCCGGGGATTTCCAGACCGTGCCAATGCACCGTGGTCGCTTCTGGTAGGGAGTTGGTGACATCAATAGTGACTGGTTTGCCTCGTTGCAAACGGATGGCTGGCCCCAATAGATTACCATTATAGCCCCAGGTCTGCGTCGCGGCGGAAGGCAACCAGGCCACCGTACTGGTCTGGATATTCAGGTTAATCTTTCCATGGGCATCGGGCTGGAGCAAAGGCGGAATAGGGAGCGGTGAGAAATCTGCGGCTAAGGCCGCGCGGCTCCATAAAGGTAGTGAAGTGGCGGCTCCAAGAGCTGCCGTTAATTTGATAAAATCACGGCGATGCATGGTCGTCTCCATTCTGTATAATAAGTGGGTGCCTGCAAGACACAAAAACAGCAGTCTGTGAGCTTAAACCCTCCCCTTACTGGAAGGTCAAGATGTAATCAATCACTCGGTGAATCAATCCACGTAAAGTAAGTGATTCGGGTGACAAATCTGCCATCAGTGGATTTAAACGCTGTTTACAGTGCTCTTACCTGGCGCGGATACGAACGTAACTCCCCCTGCGTTCAAGTATAAAGGGCATAATAAAATTTACTCTGGACCATCACAGTGTGATAACGTCTGTTAACAATAAATAAGCCTGTTTCCGCTATGAAAAGAACAACGTTAGTTATGCTGCTGCTTACTCTGTGCGGATTTTCATCCGCCAGTTCTGCATTAAGTGAATCCGAAGCAGAAGATCTTGCGGATCTGACTGCGGTATTTGTCTATCTGAAAAATGATTGTGGTTATAACGAATTACCCAATAACGAAATTAAGCGGGCTATCGTCTATTTTGCTCAACAAAA
This sequence comes from Yersinia sp. FDAARGOS_228, assembly GCF_002073315.2. Taxonomy (NCBI): domain Bacteria; kingdom Pseudomonadati; phylum Pseudomonadota; class Gammaproteobacteria; order Enterobacterales; family Yersiniaceae; genus Yersinia; species Yersinia sp. FDAARGOS_228. The sequence continues at coordinate 1,635,104 of NZ_CP020409.2, read as the reverse complement.
TCGTTGGGATCTGCGTAACTACAATAGCTTTAATATGAAAGCGTTAGGCGAAGATAGCTATCGCGACCTGCGTGGTATCGCTATTCCAGTTCCTACCAAATGCAAGTCTCTGGCCCGTGACTCTTTGAGTTTATTGGCTTACGCAAACTAACGATCCCGCCTTTACCCTTTCAGTCTGTAATTCCACCGTGCAACCTCATCCAGAGTTGGCTATGATGTTGCCCCCATTTTTCATGGCTGTTACTGCGAAGGAGAAGCCCCGAACATGTCACAGAAAGAACTATGGTATGAAACATTACATGCCAATTTCGGCCAGTATTTTTCAGTAGAAAATGTGCTGTACCGCGAGAAAACCGAGCATCAGGATCTGGTGATTTTTGACAATCCCGTGCTGGGCCGTGTCATGGCACTGGATGGCGTGGTTCAAACCACTGAGCGCGATGAGTTTATCTATCACGAAATGATGACTCATGTGCCTTTACTGGCCCACGGTCAGGCGAAAAAGGTGCTTATCATTGGTGGTGGCGATGGTGCGATGCTGCGCGAAGTCAGCCGCCATAAAAATATCGAACAGATTACCATGGTGGAAATTGATGCCGGTGTCGTGGCGTTCTGCCGCCAATATCTGCCAAATCACAGTGCGGGTGCCTATGATGATCCGCGGTTCACATTGGTTATTGATGATGGTGTTAACTTCGTTAACCAGACCACTGAAAAATTCGATGTTATCATCTCCGACTGTACCGACCCCATCGGCCCAGGGGAAAGCCTGTTTACCTCCGCTTTCTACGAGGGATGCGCCCGTAGCCTGAACCAAGGCGGCATTTTTGTGGCACAAAACGGTGTCTGCTTCCTACAACAGGATGAAGCCGTGGATAGCCACAATAAGCTTAGTCACTATTTCAGCGATGTCAGTTTTTATCAGGCAGCAATTCCGACATATTACGGCGGTATCATGACCTTCGCTTGGGCAACTCAGAACCCATCGCTGCGTCTGTTAGATCTGCCCACCCTGCAACAGCGTTTTGCCAATGCGGGCCTGACCTGCCGCTACTATAACCCAGCTATTCATGTCGGCAGCTTTGCCTTGCCACAGTATCTGCTGGATGCCTTAACGGCCAAACGTTGATAATCCGTAAGGAGGTGAACTAAATTGTCCAAGCTTAAACTACACGGCTTCAACAACCTGACCAAGAGCCTGAGTTTTTGTATTTACGATATTTGTTATGCCAAGACCGCAGACGACCGCGATGGCTATATCGCCTACATTGACGAACAGTACAATGCCAACCGCCTGACCGAGATCTTGAGCGAAACCTGCTCGATCATTGGCGCGAATATATTGAATATCGCACGTCAGGATTACGACCCTCAGGGAGCCAGTGTCACCATTCTGGTTAGCGAAGAGCCGGTCGATCCGTGCGATGTTGATACCTCTGAGCACCCCGGCCCGCTACCAAATGCAGTAGTGGCCCATCTGGACAAGAGCCATATCTGTGTCCATACCTATCCAGAAAGCCACCCTGAAGGGGGGTTATGCACTTTCCGCGCAGATATCGAAGTCTCAACCTGTGGCGTAATTTCACCGCTTAAAGCCCTGAATTACCTTATCCACCAGTTAGAGTCCGACATTGTTACGATGGATTATCGTGTGCGGGGTTTTACCCGTGATATCAATGGGGTTAAGCATTTTATCGATCATAAAATCAACTCGATTCAGAACTTTATGTCAGACGATATGAAATCGTTGTATTACATGATGGATGTGAATGTTTATCAAGAAAACATCTTTCATACCAAAATGATGTTGAAAGACTTCGATTTGAAGCATTACCTGTTTAACGCCAAGCCAGAAGAGCTGAACGCAGAAGAACGAGAACGTATTACTCGCCTGTTATACAAAGAAATGCAGGAAATTTACTACGGGCGTAATTTGCCAGAAATGTGATAAATTGCTGATAATCATTTGTATTTATAGGTTATTAATCAATAATAAGTCACAAAGAAACTGATTAACCGGGCATGGTTCTTTTTGCCCGGTTATTCCCTCCACTGCAAGGAATGGCCCCTCGAATGAACCGCCTCCCCACCCTGTATGGCATCATTGCAATCCTGCTTTGGAGCATGAGTGTCGCTTTAACACGCGGCCTATCTGAAACATTGGGTCCGTTTGGCGCGGGGGCGGCAATTTATAGCGTGAGCGGGATGTTGGTGTGGTTGGTGGCGGGTAAACCTACGCTGCGTGGGCAGCATCCAGCTTATCTGTACGGTTGTGGTTTGCTATTTGTGGTGTATATGGTGGCATTCGCTTTGGCTATTGGTATGGCTAATGACCGTCAGCAGACACTGGAGATTGGCCTGATCAATTACCTGTGGCCAAGTTTAACCCTGCTATTAGCGGTTCCGCTGCTTAAACTGCGCGCCCGTTGGTGGTTATGGCCGGGCGCAGCACTGGCTCTATTCGGTGTAATCTGGGTAGTCAGTGGGGGGGACGGGCTAGATATCGGCGTATTGAGTGCCAATGTCAGCAGTAACCCACTGGCCTACAGCCTGGCACTTATCGCGGCGTTCACCTGGGCGGCTTATTCCAATCTGGTTCGTTTGTACAGTCAGGGGCCAGGGGCGTTGCCGCTGTTTTTACTCGCCTGCGCCCTGTGTTTGTGGGTCATGTTCTTTATGCTGACCCCCGGCAAGTTGCATTTCACCCAGCGCGCCACCTTTGAGCTATTACTGATGGGCGCCAACACTGCGCTGGCCTATCTGTGTTGGGATATTGCCATGAAAAAGGGCAATGCCACATTAGTGGCTGCGTTGTCCTATTTCACACCACTGCTCTCGATATTGATTGCCAGCTTGTGGCTCAATACCCAGCCCTCAGCCGCGTTCTGGCCCGGAGTGGCGATGGTGGTGGTCGGTTCTCTGCTGTGCTGGTCTGCCAGCCGCAATCCCCTTCGGACTTGAAGCCGCAAGTAGGTAGCGACTCCAAGTTCTTTGAGTAAATATTTTATTTAGAAATGATGAAGCTACGATAGCCTTTCAATACCAATAGAAAGTCTTCTAACCCGCACAGGCAGAGGCTTTCTTCATCATAGTAATTCATGCCCTCTTCCATCTCATCACCGTCAAGATCCAGTTGATTGGCACGAACCATCACTTCTTCCCCATCCAGCCACAACGTATATTCATGGCCGGTCAACTGCCACTGCCGCTCACTGCCCTTCACTTCCATGGCGGCGGCTTCAATTTGATCCAGTTTCGCCAAATCGCCCTTAATCTCTTCATTGAGCCAATGGCCGATCACTTCATGTCCCATGGAGAATCTGACCAGTACTTGCCCTGTTAGATCACGCAAGAATTCATAGTCCATAGCATGCCCTCCTGATGCTCTTATAATTATTGTAACCGTATTTAGCCCACCCACTTGGCGCAAGCTCGCAAAGCCGGTAAATACCGCTAAGATTTCACTACCAGACGATTTGTTTAAAATAGAAACGGGAGGCCATTGGCCTCCCGTCAGATACGGATTATACATCATACCCAACGTAATTGGTGTTACAGGTAGGCGGTAAGCTAACAACCCTGTAACGCCAAAGACAAAGGGTATCGCTGTTTAGACGGCGGTTTGGAAGATAACACCGTCAGCTTTATCAGTATATTGGCTCAACTGATCGAAGTTCAGGTAGCGATAAGTATCCTCTGCGGTCTTATCAACCTGAGCCATATAAGTTTGATATTCCTCAGGCGTTGGCAAACGCCCCAGCAATGACGCGATCGCCGCCAGTTCTGCCGAAGCCAGATAAACATTCGCGCCGGTACCCAAGCGATTCGGGAAGTTACGGGTTGATGTAGAAACAACCGTCGCACCATCCGCAACGCGAGCCTGGTTACCCATACACAGTGAGCAGCCTGGGATCTCAATACGGGCACCACTTTTACCAAAGACGCTGTAGTAGCCCTCTTCGGTCAACTGCGCGGCATCCATTTTGGTCGGCGGTGCAACCCACAAACGTGTTGGCAATTGGCCTTTGTGTTGATCCAGCAACTTACCTGCCGCGCGGAAATGGCCGATGTTGGTCATACAAGAACCGATAAACACTTCATCGATCTTGCTATTCGCCACATCAGACAATAAGCGGGCATCATCTGGATCGTTTGGCGCACACAGAATAGGTTGCGTGATATCAGCCAGATCGATTTCGATCACCGCTGCATATTCCGCATCGGCGTCGCCTTCCAATAGATTTGGATTCGCCAGCCAGCTTTCCATACCATTAACACGGCGCTCCAACGTACGACGGTCACCGTAGCCTTCAGCAATCATCCACTTCAACAAGACGATATTGGATTGCAGGTATTCGATAATCGGCGCTTTATCCAGTTTAATGGTACAACCGGCAGCAGAACGCTCAGCAGAGGCATCAGCCAGTTCGAACGCTTGCTCGACTTTCAGCTCTGGCAAACCTTCAATTTCCAGAATACGGCCAGAGAAGATGTTCTTCTTACCCTGTTTCTCAACCGTCAGTAAACCTTCCTGGATTGCGTAGTAAGGAATAGCATGCACCAGATCACGCAGAGTGATACCCGGTTGCATTTCACCTTTAAAACGCACCAATACAGATTCAGGCATATCCAGCGGCATTACGCCGGTTGCTGCTGCAAAGGCCACCAGACCAGAACCTGCCGGGAAGGAGATCCCAATAGGGAAGCGGGTATGGGAATCACCACCAGTACCCACCGTATCTGGCAACAGCATGCGGTTCAACCACGAGTGGATGATGCCATCACCTGGGCGCAGTGATACACCACCACGGTTCATAATGAAATCAGGCAAAGTATGATGAGTGGTCACATCAACAGGCTTAGGATAAGCGGCAGTATGGCAGAATGACTGCATCACCAAATCGGCAGAGAAGCCCAGACATGCCAAGTCTTTCAGCTCATCACGGGTCATCGGGCCAGTGGTGTCCTGTGAACCGACCGAGGTCATCTTAGGTTCGCAGTATTCACCTGGGCGCACGCCTTCAACGCCACATGCGCGACCAACCATTTTCTGTGCCAGCGAGAAGCCTTTATTGCTTTTGGCAACCGGCTTCGCCACACGGAAGACTTCGCTAACTGGCAGACCCAGTGATTCACGAGCTTTGGTGGTCAAGCCACGGCCAACGATCAGTGGAATACGGCCACCAGCGCGTACTTCATCTAGCAATACGTCTGTTTTAAGCTCGAAGGTTGCGAGTATCTCACCGGTATCATGGCGGCGTACTTCGCCCAAATACGGGAAGATATCAATCACGTCGCCCATATTCAGATTGGCAACATCCACTTCAATTGGCAGCGCACCAGCATCTTCCATGGTGTTAAAGAAGATCGGGGCGATTTTGCTGCCTAGCACCACGCCGCCGCCGCGTTTGTTTGGCACATGAGGGATGTCATCACCCATAAACCACAACACGGAGTTAGTGGCGGATTTACGGGAAGAGCCAGTGCCGACCACATCGCCGACGTAGGCCAACGGGAAACCGATTTTGTTCAGTTCTTCGATCTGTTTGATCGGGCCTACACTACCTGGTTGATCCGGGTGAATACCTTCACGGGCATTCTTTAGCATCGCCAAGGCATGTAATGGAATATCTGGGCGTGACCAGGCATCTGGTGCCGGAGACAAATCATCGGTGTTGGTCTCACCGGTCACTTTAAATACTGTGACAGTGATCTTATCGGCTAACGCAGGGCGGGAGAGATACCATTCGGCATCGGCCCAGGATTGCATCACCTTCTTGGCGTGTGGATTACCTGCTTTGGCTTTTTCTTCCACATCGTAGAAGTTATCAAACATCAGCAAGGTGTGAGATAACGCTTTGCCCGCAATCGGGGCCAGCTTTTCGTTATCTAACGCATCAATCAGCGGATGAATGTTATAACCACCCTGCATGGTGCCAAGCAGTTCAATCGCTTTTTCAGCGTTAATCAGAGGGGAGCTGGCTTCGCCCTTGGCTATCGCCGCCAGGAAACCGGCTTTAACGTAGGCTGCTTCATCAACACCAGGTGGAACACGGTTGATCAGCAGATCTAACAAGAATTCTTCTTCGCCCGCAGGCGGATTTTTTAATGATTCAACCAGCGCGGCCATTTGTGATGCATCTAATGGTTTGGGGACGATGCCCTCAGCAGCACGCTCAGCTACGTGCTTACGGTATTCTTCTAGCACGACTCTCTCCTCGCTTTTATTGTCATTTATACCCATCATCTTTCAAACCGCAGATGTGTTGGCTGCTCTCGCTCACCCGAATCACTTACTTATGTAAGTTCATCGGGACTCTCTCGTTGGCCGCCTGCCTGCACCTTGAAATCTATTGGGTATATTTCCAGGCTATCAGTAGCCACCAGCCATCATCACTGATGCACCAGGTGTAGGTAAGATGCCCAGTTTCGCTCAGCCAGCATATCAGTATTTGAACTCAGTGTTAATTCGTTCACATAAAAGCAACATTAAATTTTTGCTGAATCGTTGAGCGCAGTGTAATCACCTGAAGTATTGATAGCCGCTCTCAGTTAGCCCCCTACTGCAGGGCAATTCCCGCAAAAAACATCGCTGTAAGATAACCATAGTAAATGAATGGATACCATCTCTCTGTGAGGATCTCGTGCTATCGATATGACTTTTAGGGCGATAAATAACGAAGGGAAAATATTGTGGCGATAAATGAAACAGAAACAGCCGATAATGACTGTTTCTGCTTTGCCAAAAGACGTTATGCCCCTGGTAGGAAGGGCATTTAGAATTGGGTATTCAAGCTAACAAAATATGTCCGGCCCGGTTCATTGTAAGTCGCCGCTCCCGCCCCCGCGATACCGGCTACGTTCTGAGCATTCCCGGCACGGAATTGGCGCTTGTCGAACAGGTTTTCAATCCCGGTGGTGACACTGACATTTTTTGTCACTGTATAGCTAGCACTGAGACCAAAGATGGCATAAGGGCTGACTTCATTACGTGCCGTACCTGTGACCGGCAGACCTTGATAGTCATACTTTTTCGGCTTCTGACGCCCATACCAGGTCACGGTGGATAGCAGTGACAAATCATCAGTTGCCTGCCAGTTCAGTGAACTATTTAAGGTAAACTCCGGCGTAATCGATAAGTAATCGCCGGTGCTTTTGTTCTTCGACTCCAGCATGTAGGTCAGATTACTGCGCCATTCTACCGTCTCGGTGAATGGTACGGTCAGGTTACCTTCCAGCCCTTCCACCAATGCTTTCGGCACGTTACTCCATTTGAAGATATCGGAATTAGCATAAGCACCGGTACCACCACTGGCAGTCCCAAGGGAGACCAAACCCGGCTCAATCTTATTACGATAATCATTACGGAAATAAGTGATACCAGCAATAATGCCGTCATCGTGAAACTCGAACCCGATCTCTTTGTTTACGCTGGTTTCAGCAGACAGAGAATCATTGCCCATCAAGTAGCAACTGCCGCCACCGCCATAGCAACCTTGACCACGGCTATACAGCAGATAGTTCGGATTGGTTTGATAGAGGTTTGGCGCTTTATAGGAACGGGCGATACCCATTTTCATGGTGAAGTAATCACCCAGTTCCTGTGACAGGTTCAGGCCCGGACTCCAGTTACTTCCCGCCGTGCTGTGATGATCAAAACGCAGTGCTGGGGTGAGCATGGTGGTATCCGTCAACTCGATATTATCCTCAACAAATACCGAGGCTATCTGCGCCGAGCTACGAGTATTGCGCCCAGTCCCTGTCAAGCCGCTGACACTGCCACCCTCACTCGTTGTTTGGGTATTGGAACTGGGGTCGTTCATTTTCTGGTCATTCCATTCCGCCCCCACGGTCAGCACCTGATTAACACCCAATTCAAATGGAAGGTTAATCTCAGAGTGGGCTAAATAGTTGTCCAACTTGATAGTACTGAAATATTTATTTGAGAATATGCCTTCTGTACCCCCCGCCAGCCCCTCATTAATTCGTGAGTTACGCGTATCCTCATACTGAAAATAGGAGGTTGTACTGACGCCGTTATCCCAAAAACCACGGTGTGTTAGCGAGAAATTATCGCGGTACATAACGTTAGTTTCCGCACCATATAAGCTGCGAACAATGGCATTGCTGTTCGTGTTTTGCGTATCGCCGGCATAAATATTCCCCTGACGGCTATAACCTGCCTCGAACTCCAGAGATTGGCCTTGGGCGAATTCCCAACGCAGTAACCCGTTGATGTCTTTATTTCGTACCCCTTCACGGCCAGCAGGCAGTGTCCCAGCCTGGTTACCGGTACGGGCAGATTCATGACCTGAGTTAATATTCCAATCATCAGCATCGGTTTTATTATAGCCACCGTATAGGCGGAAGCTGACAGTATCGCTTAACGGCCCCATCAGACTGAAGTCGGTACGGCGGGTCGCCCCTTCCTCACTGTGCTGCGGCATATTCATGTAGGCGTTCCAACTACCGTGTAACTCTTTATCCGGTTGTTTGGTGATGATATTCACCACGCCACCTGCGGCACCGTTGCCATAGCGTGCCGCTGACGGGCCGCGTAAGACTTCGATTTTATCAACCATGTTCGCGGGAACCCAGTTGGTGTCACCACGGGTATCACGTTCACCACGCCAGCCATAACGCACCGCATTACGGCTCGAAACCGGTATGCCATCGATCATAATCAATGTATTTTCTGGCCCCATACCACGAATATCAATTTGGCGATTATTGCCGCGTTGACCACTGGCGGAATTACCGGAAAGGTTAACGCCAGGCATGGTGCGGATAATTTCGGACAGATCATTCGCGGGTGGCCGTTTGCGGATATCGTCTGCGGTGATGGTTGATGCCCCCAGCGCTTGACGAACTTGCTGCTGAGCGGTCACCACCAGCGTATCACCGGTGGTTGCCGCCCCATCTGCCGCGGTAGGTTCTTGCTGCGATGTGGTGACGGTTGTTTGCGCTGTCGTCTGTGTCGCTGCTGTGGACTCAGTTTGATTTGCCGCTTGAGTTTGTGCCCAGAGCGGAGTCGATATGCAGATACCCATCAATGTCGTCAGAGAACGCCGTTGCCATTTTACTTTCATTACATTTTCCCCTGATGCAAAAAAGCCCACAGCAAATATCCGCACAGTAAAATCTCTGGCAATCTATTCATGGGGCAACAAAAACGAACAAGATTGATAATTATTTTCATTATCAATTCATCGCGCTAATTGTTACATTTGCATGTAGGAAAAAGGTTTGTGCAAACAGCAAATCTGTTTGTCATAACGTCAATGTCAGTGGAGAGTTCATCATGTCGACGGTGAAGAAAAACAAATTGCTCAATGTCTCTCCCTCATCCAAACCGATTTATCGTGAACAAATTGTGCAACAATCGAATCTGGTTGCCAGTGATTATCAACTGAGCAGCGTGAAGTCATTGCCCACTGACCCGGTATTGTTTGGCGATTTTCAAGTATTGCGTCTGAACCCACATCTGATTTTACATACCGCGAATGTCACCAACCTCTGTGATATCAAGACACAAAGCCGGCTTAATCCAGCACTGAAGCTAGCTATTGTGGTTAACGGCAGCGCGCATGTCTCATTCGGCGGTCAACAGTTGCATTTGCAGGAAAAAGGCGATGCTTCGTTGGTTTCGTTAACTGAAAACACCCTGTTTACCCGCCACGGTAAAAACAACCGTCACGAGCGCACGCTAACACTGACTTTTGACCGTGAATGGCTGTATGGCGATTTGCTGCCACAAGCTGGCGCATGGGATACGCTGTATAACTTTACCCAACAGCACCTGGCGATTCATTTATGGCGTCCATCGGTTCACTCGCAAGCCATTGCTCAGAAAATAGCGAGCGCCAAACCCTTTTCAACGCCACTGGAGCGACTGCAATGGGAAACACAATGTATTGGGCTGATCATTGAAGCGTTCAGCTCACTAGAGCAGCAAGCTCAGCAGCAAAATAAAATCTCATTACGCGGGTTGAACCGGGTTCAGCAGGTACGTGACTGGCTGGAAAGTGGCGAGGCTGACCACCTATCGATGAGTGAATTAGCCAGTCTGGTGAATATGAGCCAGAGCACGTTGCAGCGACGTTTTCGTGAAAATTACCACATTACGGTATTTGAATATCTGCGCCATTGTCGTTTAAAGCGGGCCATGCTGGCATTACAAAAAGAAGGGATCAGTATCGATCAAGCCGCCGCCATTGCTGGCTATACCAGCCCGGCCAATTTTGCCACCGCACTGCGGCGTACCTTTCATATTTCACCCAGTCAACTACGGGCGGGGCCAATGTTTGATCGATAAGAAAAACAAGTTCAATAAAAATACCTGGGTGATAGAAACCTTTAAACAAAAAAACGGCCCCTGTTAAGGAGCCGCTTCATTATCTTACTGTATCCGCAAAAAATTATTTCTTTTTCGCTTTCGGGTTAGGCAAGTCGGTAATGCTACCTTCGTAGATTTCCGCTGCCAGACCGACAGATTCATGCAAGGTAGGGTGAGCATGGATGGTCAATGCGATATCTTCCGCATCACAACCCATCTCGATCGCCAGACCGATTTCACCTAACAGTTCACCACCGTTAGTCCCGACAATGGCACCACCGATAATACGGTGAGTTTCTTTGTCGAAGATAAGTTTAGTCATACCGTCTGCGCAATCTGAAGCGATAGCACGGCCCGATGCCGCCCACGGGAAGGTGGAGGTCTCAAAGCTGATGCCTTTTTCTTTCGCTTCTTTCTCGGTCAGACCCACCCATGCGACTTCAGGTTCAGTGTATGCAATAGATGGAATGACTTTCGGATCGAAGTAATGTTTCAGGCCGGAGATAACTTCAGCAGCAACATGGCCTTCGTGCACACCTTTATGTGCCAGCATTGGCTGACCCACGATGTCACCGATAGCAAAGATATGCGGCACGTTGGTACGCAGTTGTTTATCAACGTGGATAAAGCCACGCTCATCAACTTCTACGCCAGCCTGACCGGCATCCAGCAATTTGCCGTTAGGTACACGGCCAATAGCTACCAGAACGGCATCATAGCGCTGTGGTTCTGCTGGCGCTTTTTTGCCTTCCATCGTGACATAGATACCATCTTCTTTGGCTTCTACCGCCGTCACTTTGGTTTCCAGCATCAGGTTAAACTGCTTGCTGATGCGCTTGGTGAAGACTTTCACCACGTCTTTATCAGCAGCCGGAATAACCTGGTCAGCCATTTCTACCACATCAATTTTCGAGCCTAGCGCATGGTAAACCGTACCCATTTCCAGACCGATGATGCCCCCGCCCATAACCAGCAGACGTTCAGGAACGGTTTTCAGTGCCAGTGCATCAGTTGAGTCCCAAACTCGTGGGTCTTCATGAGGAATAAATGGCAGTTGGATTGGGCGAGAACCGGCGGCGATAATCGCGTTATCGAAGGTTATCGTAGTTGGGCCATTTTCACCTTCAACCACTAAGGTGTTCGCGCCAGTAAATTTACCAAAACCATTAACCACTTTGACTTTACGGCCTTTAGCCATACCTGCCAAACCACCGGTCAACTGATTGATAACTTTCTCTTTCCAGACACGGACTTTATCAATGTCAGTTTTAGGCTCACCAAAAACGATACCGTGTTCAGCCAGCGCCTTAGCTTCTTCGATAACTTTGGCAACGTGCAACAATGCCTTGGAAGGGATACAACCCACATTCAGGCAAACACCACCCAAAGTAGAGTAACGCTCAACCAGAATGGTTTCTAAACCTAAATCCGCGCAACGAAAAGCAGCAGAGTACCCTGCTGGACCTGCCCCAAGTACCACGACCTGAGTTTTAATTTCAGTACTCATCATGACCTCTTAATTGTTTGTCCGGCGGGTCAGACATCATTTTGAAATCTATCGAATATATTAGGCTAATTAATTTCATAACGCCCTTCATCCACCGGGACGCTTGCACCGCGAGCAGTTTACAGAATTGTTAATAATCTGAAAAGCAACATCGAGTGACGAGTGTCTCAACAACCCTAATCTATATAAAAACAAGGCCGGCACGAAGCCGGCCTTGGCGATTACATCACCAAACGGCGAATATCAGCCATAATGGTCGCGATATAGGCTGCGAAGCGAGCACCTGCTGCGCCATCGATCACACGGTGGTCGAAGGACAGAGACAGAGGCAGCATCAGACGTGGCGCAAACTCTTTACCATTCCAGACTGGCTTCATGGATGATTTAGACACACCCAAGATAGCCACTTCTGGCGCATTGACGATTGGCGTAAACGCCGTTCCGCCGATACCGCCCAGGCTGGAGATAGTGAAACAACCGCCTTGCATGTCAGATGCAGTCAATTTACCATCACGCGCTTTCTTGGAAATAACAGATAGCTCGCGAGACAACTCGACAATACCCTTTTTGTTCACATCACGGAACACTGGAACAACCAGACCGTTAGGGGTATCAACCGCCACACCGATATTGATGTATTTCTTCAGTGTCAGTTTCTGACCATCTTCAGAAATAGAGCTGTTGAAACGTGGGAACTCTTCCAACGCCTTGGCAGCCGCCTTCATCAGGAACACCAGTGGGGTGATTTTCAGATCCTGTTTTTTCTTCTCAGCTTCGATGTTCTGTTGCTTACGGAACACTTCAACTTCAGTGATATCCGCTTCATCGAATTGGGTCACATGAGGGATCATGACCCAGTTACGGCTCAGGTTCGCACCAGAGATTTTCTGGATACGGCCTAATTCAACTTCTTCAATCTCACCGAACTTGCTGAAATCAACTTTCGGCCAAGGCAGCATGCCCGGCAGACCGCCGCCAGTGGCAGCAGTTGGTGCTGCTTCAGCACGTTTGACCGCATCTTTCACGTAGGCCTGAACGTCTTCGCGCAGGATACGACCTTTACGGCCGGTACCTTTCACTTTCGCCAGGTTTACGCCAAATTCACGCGCTAAACGGCGGATAACCGGCGTGGCATGCACGTAAGCGTCATTCTCAGCGAACTCGCCTTTGCTCTCAGCTTTCGCGGCGGGAGCGGTGGCCGCTTTAGCCGGTGCCGCAGCAGGAGCCGCTTGCTGGGCAGGCGCGGCAGCAGGGGCTGCGCCTTCCACTTCGAACACCATAATCAGCGAGCCGGTTTTAACTTTGTCGCCAGTGCTGATTTTGATCTCTTTAACTGTACCCGCAAACGGTGCCGGTACTTCCATTGAAGCCTTATCGCCTTCAACGGTGATCAGTGATTGTTCAGCGGCAACTTTATCGCCGACTTTAACCATCACTTCAGTCACTTCAACTTCATCGTCGCCGATGTCTGGCACGTCGACATTTTTAACCGCAGAGGCTGTTGCCGCTGCCGGTGCTGCTGCCGGGGCTGACTCAGTTGCCGCAGCGGGTGCCGCAGCACCTGCCACGTCAAATACCATGATAAGAGAACCGGTGCTGACTTTATCGCCAGTGCTGATTTTGATCTCTTTAACGGTACCGGCGAATGGCGCTGGCACTTCCATAGAGGCTTTATCGCCCTCTACAGTGATCAGTGATTGTTCAGCCGCAACAGTGTCGCCCACTTTGACCATAATTTCGGTGACTTCAACTTCGTCAGAACCGATATCCGGCACCGCAACGTCTTTCGCAGCACTGGTCACAGAAGCCGCTGCCTGAGCAGGGGCTGCCACTTTCTCTTCCGCTTTCGCAGGTGCCGCAGCGGCACCTGTTGCTTCAAAGATCATCATCAGTTTGCCGGTCGCGACAGTATCGCCAACTGCAATTTTGATTTCTTTAACTACGCCCGCCTGCGGTGATGGGACTTCCATGGAAGCTTTATCACCTTCAACGGTGATAAGTGACTGTTCCGCTTCAACGGTATCGCCTACTTTCACCATAATTTCGGTGACTTCCACTTCATCTGCACCGATGTCTGGTACGTTAATTTCAATAGCCATTTGTTCTTTACCTCTTATGCCAGACGCGGGTTAACTTTATCGGCGTCGATACCAAACTTGGTAATTGCTTGTGCAACTACGCTGGCGTCGATGTCACCGCGTTTAGCCAATTCACCCAGAGCTGCAACCACAACGTAAGAAGCATCAACTTCGAAGTGGTGACGCAGGTTCTCACGGCTGTCAGAGCGGCCGAAACCATCTGTACCCAGAACGCGGAACTCGCTGGCAGGAATGAAGTTACGAATTTGTTCAGCGAACAGCTTCATGTAGTCAGTTGAAGCAACTGCTGGTGCGTCGTTCATGACCTGAGCCACATAAGGAACACGTGGCGTTTCTGTTGGGTGCAGCATGTTCCAACGCTCACAATCCTGACCATCACGAGCCAGTTCAGTGAATGAAGTTACGCTGTACACATCAGAACCAACACCGTAGTCGTTAGCCAGAATCTGAGCCGCTTCGCGAACGTGACGCAGGATTGCACCTGAACTCATCAACTGCACTTTGCCTTTGCTACCTGCAACAGTTTCCAGTTTGTAGATACCTTTACGGATACCTTCTTCTGCGCCCTGTGGCATTGCTGGCATGTGGTAGTTTTCGTTCAGCGTGGTCAGGTAGTAATAGACGTTTTCCTGCGCTTCGCCGTACATACGCTCCAGACCGTCATGCATGATGACAGCAACTTCATAAGCATAAGCTGGATCGTAAGAGATACAGTTCGGGATAGTCAGTGACTGAATGTGGCTATGACCATCTTCATGTTGCAGACCTTCACCATTCAGAGTAGTACGACCTGAAGTACCACCGATCAGGAAGCCACGCGCCTGTTGGTCACCCGCAGCCCAGCACAGGTCACCGATACGCTGGAAACCGAACATGGAGTAGTAGATGTAGAACGGGATCATTGGCAGATCATTGGTGCTGTATGAGGTCGCAGCAGCCAGCCATGAAGAGGCAGCACCCAGTTCGTTGATCCCTTCTTGCAGGATCTGGCCTTTCTCGTCTTCTTTGTAGTAAGCAACCTGTTCACGGTCTTGCGGGGTGTACTGCTGACCATTCGGGCTGTAAATACCAATCTGACGGAACAGACCTTCCATACCGAAAGTACGCGCTTCGTCAGCAATGATTGGAACAATTCTGTCTTTGATAGATTTGTTCTTCAGCATCACGTTCAGCACACGCACGAAAGCGATAGTGGTAGAAATCTCTTTATTCTGCTCTTCCAGCAAGGAGCTGAAATCTGACAGCGCAGGGATTTCCAGCTTCTCAGTGAACTTAGGCATACGGGTTGGCACATAGCCTTCCAGCGCCTGACGACGTTCGTGCAGATATTTGTTTTCTTCAGAATCTTTATCGAAGGTGATGTAAGGCAGTTTTTCGATATCAGCATCGGCAACTGGCACATTGAAACGATCGCGGAAGTGGTGAACCCCTTCCATGTTCATTTTCTTCACCTGGTGAGCAATATTTTTACCTTCTGCTGTTTCGCCCATGCCGTAACCTTTAATGGTGTGGGCCAGGATAACAGTAGGTTTACCGGTGGTTTCTTGTGCTTTTTTCAGTGCAGCAAAGACTTTCTTCGGATCATGACCGCCACGGTTCAGAGACCAGATCTCATCGTCGCTCATGTCTTTCACTAATGCAGCAGTTTCAGGGAAACGGCCAAAGAAGTGTTCGCGGACATACGCACCGTCTTTGGATTTAAAGGTCTGGTAGTCACCATCCAGTGTTTCGTTCATCAGTTGGATCAGTTTACCGCTGGTATCTTTACGCAGCAGCTCATCCCAACGACTCCCCCAAATCACTTTCAGCACCTGCCAGCCAGCACCACTGAAGATACCTTCCAGCTCATTGATAATTTTGCCGTTACCAGTAACCGGGCCATCAAGGCGCTGCAAGTTACAGTTGATAACGAAGACCAGGTTATCCAGTTTTTCACGGGTCGCGATGGTGATCGCACCTTTGGATTCTGGCTCATCCATCTCGCCGTCGCCCAGGAAGGCGTACACGGTCTGTGCTGCAGTGTCTTTCAGACCACGGTGATGGAGGTATTTCAGGAACTTGGCCTGATAGATTGCACTGATTGGGCCAAGGCCCATAGATACAGTTGGGAACTGCCAGAATTCAGGCATCAGTTTCGGGTGCGGGTAAGAAGATAGCCCCTTACCATCAACTTCCTGACGGAAGTTATCCATTTGCTCTTGAGTCAGGCGGCCTTCAAGGAAAGCACGTGCGTAAACACCTGGAGAGATGTGACCCTGGAAGTAAACCAGATCGCCGCCGTCTTTTTGGTTACGAGCGCGGAAGAAGTGGTTGAAGCAAACCTCGTAGAAGGTAGCGGAAGACTGGAAGGATGCCATGTGGCCGCCCAAGTCCAGATCTTTCTTCGACGCACGCAACACGGTCATCACGGCATTCCAACGGATAGCGCTGCGAATACGACGCTCAAGCTCCAGGTTGCCAGGGTAAGCGGGTTCGTCTTCTACCGGGATGGTGTTGATGTAATCACGGCTGGCAGAACCTGCCGCAACGCTCACACCACCTTTACGGGCTTCGCCCAAAACCTGATCAATCAGATACTGAGCACGCTCAACACCCTCTTCACGGATGACCGATTCGATCGCCTGTAGCCAGTCGCGGGTTTCGATCGGATCCACGTCATTATTTAAACGTTCTGACATGGTGGTATTCCTTATCTGTTTCTAATGGTTTATTTGGAGCCTATCTTCCTGTGCTTTAACCCCAGGCTAAAGCACGTGCCCTGGTGAAAACACCGGAAGATAGGCCCATCAGTTTAGTTGCCGCTAATAATTCTCAAATGAGAATAACTACCCAACGAAATTGGAGTTACGGCAGCGCTGCCAGAGAACGAATCTCGATGAGCTGACCCAAGTCAGTGATTCGGGTGAGTTCACGCAGCTAACAACCCTGTAGCTTCAAGTACGAGGGGTATAAAACGAGTTATTGAGGTCTTGCAGAGGCGCAACCTGAATGATTCGTTTCTAGTCCTTGCGCTGTTGGAGCCGACGCAAAGATCGCTCACGGCGACTGTGCTCCCGACTGAGGTCCAACAGAATCTCCTCAATAAACGCCAAGTGACGGTGTGAAGCTTCGCGGGCTTTCTCTGGCTCGCGTGCCACAATCGCCTCAAAAATCCCGGCGCGGTGACTGCTTACTGTTGCCAGCATTTCGCGGCGCGAGTAAAGCAATTCAAAGTTCTGTCTTACGTTTTGTTCCAGCATCGGCCCCATGCAACGCAGTAAATGCAGCAAAACCACATTATGCGCAGCCTCTGTGACAGCCACTTGATACTGCATAACGGCATCTGCCTCAGCATCTAAATCGCCGTTATCCTGCGCTTGCTGAATAACAGTATGGCATTCACGGATACGTTGCAGATCTTCATCAGTGCCGCGCAATGCTGCATAATAGGCAGCAACACCTTCGAGGGCATGACGGGTTTCTAACAGATCGAATTGTGCTTCTGGATGGTCAGCAAGTAGTTCTGCCAGCGGATCGCTAAAGCTTTGCCACAGATTGGTTTGCACGAAAGTCCCGCCCCCCTGACGACGCAATAGCAGTCCCTTAGCTTCTAAGCGCTGAATTGCTTCTCGCAAAGAAGGTCGGGAAACATCAAATTGCTTCGCCAACTCGCGCTCAGGCAGTAATTTCTCACCAGGGCGTAGCGTCCCTTCCAAGATCAGGTATTCGAGCTGCTGCTCGATGACATCTGATAATTTGGGCTGACGTATTTTGTTGTAGGCCATAATTTGTGTAAGTCGCGCTGTAAGCCGTATTGAGTGAATCGTCTCTGCGAGTAGCGCGGAGTCAATTGGTAATACCAATTTCAAAAACGTGACGATAAAGTAACAAAGTATTCACTAGCTGTCCATACGGACCTTGACCAAAATCATGAAACCCAGCACATTTTAACAACTTCACCGATAAAGCAATGCAAAGTGATAACGTAGCAGTGGTAATACCATTACTTGATATGAGCGAGTTTTAACTTTTATGAAACGGATAATTAGGCAAGCTGAAGCGGTAAAGTTATTTTATTTGTGAATATAAAACCTATAAACTTGAATTTATATTCAAAACAAAATAAGAAAAGTCTGTATCCCTCTGTTTCGCCCCTTAAAACTGGTATGACCATTATAAAAATGGCTCACTGGTGGCTTTTTAACCAAAAAAAGCGCATTCCTACTTTTCCTCAAAACAACAGCTTGATCACGCATCAACATTTTTCTTGCCGTTTTGGCTAAAACTTCGCCGATTAAAATAAAAAGCAGATGCAATAATTCTCGCCTACCACTATTCTCTTTTAAACGGTAGCCTAAAGAGAAAATTCCCAGAAAAGCCACCGTAAACAAAATAATACAAATAATGTAATCAAAACCTTACGCATAGCAAACAGCACCTATTTATACCCAATAGATTTCAAGTGGCGGGAAGGCGGTAATCCCAAGGATGAGCCGAGTAACGAGTACAGCCAATACATTGCAGTTTGAAAGATGACGGGTTTGCCAGCTAAAAGTGACAACGACAGAGGATGCAACAATGAGTGTTCAACAAGAAGGTGCAGAGCTAAAGCGGGGGCTTAAAAACCGCCACATACAGCTTATTGCCTTAGGTGGCGCAATTGGTACCGGATTATTCCTTGGTATCGCGCAAACCATTCAAATGGCGGGGCCTTCAGTGCTACTGGGGTATGCAATCGGCGGCTTTATCGCGTTTCTGATTATGCGCCAGTTAGGAGAAATGGTAGTCGAAGAGCCAGTAGCGGGTTCTTTTAGTCACTTTGCTTACAAATATTGGGGGAACTTTGCCGGTTTCGCTTCCGGTTGGAACTACTGGGTACTGTATGTGTTAGTGGCGATGGCCGAACTGACTGCTGTAGGTATCTATGTACAATATTGGTGGCCGGAGATCCCGACATGGGTGTCAGCGGCGGTCTTCTTCTTAGCCATCAATGCCATCAACCTGGCGAATGTCAAAGTGTATGGTGAAATGGAGTTTTGGTTCGCCATCATTAAAGTGGTCGCTATCATTGCAATGATTCTGTTCGGTGGATGGTTACTACTTAGCGGGCAAGGCGGCCCGGAAGCCACTGTGACTAACTTGTGGGCACAAGGCGGCTTCTTCCCTAACGGGATCATGGGCTTGGTTATGGCCATGGCGGTGATCATGTTCTCCTTCGGTGGCCTTGAGTTAGTTGGGATTACCGCCGCAGAAGCAGAGAACCCTGCTAAAAGCATCCCCAAAGCAACCAATCAGGTTATCTACCGTATCCTGCTGTTCTATATCGGTTCTCTGGCAATCTTATTATCACTCTACCCATGGGGGAAAGTGGTCGAAGGCGGCAGCCCATTTGTACTGATCTTCCATGCATTGAACAGTAATGTGGTTGCAACTGTATTGAATATCGTGGTACTGACAGCGGCATTGTCGGTCTATAACAGTTGTGTTTACTGCAATAGCCGCATGTTGTTTGGTTTAGCCAAACAAGGCAACGGCCCGAAAATGCTGCTGAAAGTCGATGGTCGCGGTGTACCTGTTATTGCGATCGCCGTCTCTGCATTTGCCACCGCTTTCTGTGTATTGATTAACTATCTGATCCCAGGCCGTGCCTTCGAATTACTGATGGCACTGGTGGTATCGGCGTTGGTAATCAACTGGGCGATGATTAGCCTCGCGCACCTTAAATTCCGTGCAGCTAAAAACCGCCAAGGTGTTATTCCACAGTTCAAAGCGTTCTGGTATCCGTTCAGCAACTACCTGTGCTTGCTGTTCCTAACCGGCATTTTGATCATTATGTATCTGACTCCGGGCATCCAGATTTCTGTGTTGTTGATTCCAGCTTGGGTATTGCTACTGGCTGTTGGCTATATCCTGAAAAATCGCAACCAACGCGCGAAATCCTGATAGCAGAAAAGCAGGTTTCTCTGGGGAATTTGACAACATCATAGCTAACGGGTCAGCCACAGCGCTGGCCCGTTTATTTTATTGTTTAACAAAACCATGTTCGACTGACTCGCCATCCTCGCATCAAAACCATCAGTTAGGATAAACAAGGTATGCCGCTTTTCGGCAAGCCCCCGCAGATAACCACGCGTGAATCTGGCAAAATTCTCACATTAATAAATGCAGGCTAATTCATCATATTCCATTGAGATGGCACTGACCGAGTACAAACTCTCCGGCCAGTGCCGTAAATCAGAAAACTACACCAGTGCACCATAAATAGTCAGTAAAGCCACCACTACAATCACCGTTAGTGTCACTTTTCGTGCCAACGAGACCGCAGCTCTTGGCGTCTGTACAGGGTCTAAATGAGGCTCACGAGCCAAAGAATACTGCGCCAATTGAGTCAGAACCTGATACTGCTGAGTTCTGAAATCGCCTAGTGAGGCAAACCAGGCTGGTAATGCTCTTTCGCCGTGCCCCAATAAGGCATATGCCACGCCCACCAACCGCACAGGTATCCAGTCCAGCCAGTGTAACAGACGATCAATACCAGATTGAGAACGCTGCAAAGGCGTATGGTGCCGGGCTAACCAAGTTTGGTATCCGCGTAACATCGCGTAACCCGCTAGCGCCACAGGGCCATAGTTAACACACACAACGAACCAGAATATAGGGGCTAAATAATACCGGAAGTTTATCCACAACAAGGCATTTTGCAGGGATTGTAAGCGAGCTTTCTCTCCGCTATCCATGGGTAAACCATGGATTAACGCTAACTCCACTGCCATTTTATCGGTGGCATGAGCATCATTTTGGCGTGCAGCTTTAAGGTAGGCTCGATAGTGTTTACGAATGCCCCCCGCACCAATACACAGCAGGCAAATCAGAATCCAAATCAACAACAGGGGGAAACCAAACAAGATATTCTGCACTAACTGCAAAATCAGCCATACCAAGGCCATCCACACAGCGGTCAGCAAAATAGTTTGTGCCAACGAAAAGCGATGTAAACGCGCAAATACGACTTCAAGGCGATGATCTAACTGCCAATGTTCGCCCAGTTTAAACAAGCGCTCCCATGCTAGTACCAGCAGCAGCGTAAACAGTGTCATTAGCTCTTATTCTCCCTTTAGCACTTAACCAGCCCTGAACAGGGCATATGCCTCCCGGCATGCATAAACCAAACGATAAAACCAGGCGACGAGCAGATGATCCCTCGACAACGAACCTGCGGTAAAGACTAAATCGCCCACATTACGATGGCGATGATAACTTCACCAAATTCTGCTGATACAACGCCCAATCAAAAGCGGGACCAGGGTCGGTTTTACGTTGTGGCGCAATGTCACTATGCCCCGCCACCCGATCAATGGTTATCGGATAATTGGCAAATAACAGCGCACTTATCTCATTCAAACTACGATACTGTGCGGACGTAAACGGTAACACATCCGTTCCTTCCAGCTCGATCCCAATCGAAAAATCATTACACCGCTCACGCCCACCAAAGCTCGATACTCCAGCATGCCAGGCGCGGTGATCAAACGGAACATATTGAATAATTTCACCATCACGACGAATCAGACAGTGGGCTGAAACTCGCAAATGAACAATATCAGCAAAATAAGGATGTTCATCAGCATTTAGTGTGCCAGTGAAGAGTTGATCGATGTATGGGCCACCGAACTCGCCAGGGGGCAAACTGATATTATGAATTACCAGCAGCGAAGGTAACTCGCCTTCTGGCCGTTGATCAAAATGGGGGGAAACAACCCGTTTAACCCCTGAAATCCAGCCATTATCTAACTGCATTGCTTATCTAAGCCCCCTAATAGTACACTTCAACTGGCTCTTTTATGGCACTTCAGCCAGCAACAGAGTAGCATGTTTGAACTATTATCTATCCGCCCTTTCGGAGTTTTCTATGCCGACTCGCAGCTATAATGCCGACAGCCGCCGTGCCGAGCTATTGGAACGAATTCAATGTGATATCCCGTCAACTGTTGCCCAAGCGTTGAGCGAAGACCTTGGTGGTGAGGTTAATGCAGACCGCGACCTCACCGCACAATTGCTCCCAGCGGATAAACAAGCCAATGCCACGATTATTACACGCGAAGCTGGTATTTTTTGTGGTCAGCGCTGGTTGAATGAAGTGTTTATTCAACTTGGCGCCCAAGTGGCAGTTGAATGGTTAGTTAAGGATGGCGACAAGTTGACAGCCAATCAGGTACTTTGCCATCTGACTGGCCCTGCCCGTACCCTACTTACGGGTGAACGCACTGCACTTAACTTCTTACAAACCTTATCCGGTGTCGCTACCGAGGTTGGCCGCTATGTAGCGGAGCTTTCTGGGCTACATACACAATTACTCGATACCAGGAAAACCTTGCCAGGGCTACGTACCGCCTTGAAATATGCCGTCCTCTGCGGTGGTGGCAATAATCACCGACTCGGTTTGTCGGATGCTTTCCTTATCAAGGAAAATCACATTATTGCTGCTGGCTCTATTAAAGAAGCGGTTGCTAAAGCATTTTGGATTCATGCCGATGTCCCCGTCGAGGTTGAAGTTGAATCCCTTGATGAATTACAGCAAGCATTAACCGCAGGTGCCGATATCATTATGCTGGATAACTTTACTATTCCAATGATGCGTGATGCTGTACTCATGCGTAATGAGCTTGCCAAGACCCAAGAGAGCGCACAACTGGAAGTTTCTGGCAACGTTACGCTAGAAACTCTGCGAAGCTATGCCGAAACAGGTATTGATTTCATCTCGGTCGGCGCACTAACCAAACACGTTACCGCATTAGACCTTTCCATGCGATTTCAATAAGCCTATCAAATTATCTTCGGCCGATGATAGCCATTAGCAGATTCGAATTCTGTTTTTGCGAGCATCGCCGAAGATATCTGTGACCCCAACTGTAACAACCTAAATACTCGACAGCCTGCTTCGCAAATCGATGTAATGCCCCTGTTGCTATCAATAAAAAAGCTGCACTCTTGCCTCGTTTTCACACACAAGGAAAGTGGCAAATGAATAAGCAACAGGGTTTTACCTTAATTGAATTAATGGTCGCCATCGCCGTCATTGCAGTGCTCAGCGGTATTGGTATTCCTTCCTACCAGCGCTATATCCAAAAAGCCGCACTCACCGATATGTTACAAGCCATCGTCCCCTACAAAATGGCCGTGGAGCTTTGTGCTCTGGAGCATGCCAAGTTCGATAACTGTAGTGCGGGCAATAACGGCATACCGGCCGGACAATCATCGCGTTATGTCAGTGCAACAACCATTGATAAAGGGGTGATTACTTTTACCGGTCAACATACCCTTGCCGACCTGACTCTAGCGATGACTCCCACATTCAGTAGTAGTGGAAATATCGTCTGGACCAGAACATGTACCACCGTAGATAACAATCTTGCTGATAGCTGTAAGACCGTGTTCCGCTTCAATGATAAGGTTTAATGAAATGACTGAATTTATGGCACACCAACCCGAGCGAATCAGCACTGAATTGCACAAACTCTGTCGTCGTTATAGGGCAATAGCCTTAAAACTCGATGGCAAAAACCTGTCTATCGCATCATCAAAGCCAGTAAGTGACGAATTATTAACTGCCCTGCGTTTTACTTGTGGGCGTAAAATCACCGTAGAATATTGGCCTGAGGCCAAGATTGAACAGTCATTAAACCTTGAGTCATCAGCAAAAGAGCCACTAAACCGGGATGTAAAATCTACCCCAAATAGCCAAGGTGTATCGCGACAAGAGAAAGAACGAGCAAGAGGCGACTTATCTTTACTGCCGCCAAAGGACTTAGATGAAACGTTGCTGGATAATGAAAGTGATACCCCCGTTATTCAATTTATAACTCAAACACTCAGGCTGGCGATTCAGAAACGTGCATCAGATATCCATTTTGAACCTTATCAGCATCATTATCGTATTCGTTTCAGAATTGATGGCGTTCTACACGAATCCCCGGCCCCCACAGCAGAATTAGCCAGCCGCATCAGCAGTTGCCTAAAAGTCATGGCTAAATTGAATATCGCTGAAAAACGGTTGCCGCAAGATGGTCAACTAGCTTTAGTGCTAAATGGCACTCGCTACTCCATAAGAATAGCCACTCTCCCTGTACAGTTCGGTGAAAAAGTGGTGCTACGTATATTGAATATTCATCAACAACCTACACTGGCTAATCTGGGGTTGAATACTATCGCCCACCAACAACTCACACGCGCATTATCTGCTCCGCAAGGCTTAGTTCTGGTTACTGGGCCTACTGGCAGCGGAAAAACAGTGACGCTGTATTGCAGTTTAGACCAACTCAATCAACCGCAAAGAAACATCTGTAGTGTTGAGGATCCTATTGAGATCCAGGCTGATGGCATAAATCAGACTCAAACTAACAATAGGATTGGGTTGGATTTTTCTTGTGTATTACGCGCGATGCTACGGCAGGATCCTGATGTGATTATGCTCGGCGAGATTCGCGATAATGAAACTGCTGAGATAGCAGTTAAGGCCGCTTTAACCGGGCATCTGGTACTTTCAACACTGCATACCAACTCAACGTCTGAAACCCTAATACGCCTGACACAAATGGGAATAGAACGTCACTTAATTGCATCGAGCCTGACATTAGTTATCGCCCAACGACTGGTTCGCAGGCTCTGCCTACACTGTCGTCAGGCCTCTCCTAGCCTTTTTCAGGCTCCGGCAGGCGTTTGGCCGAGTCCATTACAGCATTATCTGGCGGTGGGCTGCGAACACTGCTGTGCAGGTTATTATGGACGCACGGGTATTTACGAAATGCTGAGTGTAACTCCGCAAATTCAACATGCCTTGCTCAGCAATGTCAGCCCGGCAAAACTCACTCAGATTGCGCAAAAGCAGGAACAAGTCACATTGCTTTCTGCTGGTTTGGCATTAGTCGAAAGTGGTGTTACTACACTTAGTGAAATTAATCGTGTTGTAGGAACCCTGAAAGAACCCGAGGCAACATCGTGAGCCACCAGCGTTTATTTTACTGGAAAGCCATTGATAATAAAGGAAAATTACAGACTGGCGCGCAATTAGCAACCGAGCGAAATATTGTTTATGAGCAAATGTTCCGCCAAGGGCTACAACCATTAAATGTTAAGGGTGGCAAGCAATTATCAATTAGTTATTGGCGAGGTGAGCGTCTGGTGGCTGTTACTCGCCAATTGGCGACGCTGTTGCAAGCCGGTCTGCCTTTGGTCAATAGCTTGCAACTGCTAGCGAAAGAAATAGATGCGTTACCATGGCGGTGCTTATTGCAGGACATAAGCCAACAGGTTTCGCAGGGGCTATCACTATCTGAAGCGATGGCGCGTTATCCACATACCTTTCCCCGATTATATCCTCCAGTGATTGCGATGGGGGAACTCACGGGTAACCTTGAACAGTGCTGTATTCAGTTGGTACAGCACCAGGAACGGCAGCAAAAGCTACAGAAGAAAGTGATTAAAGCACTCAAATATCCAGTATTTGTCTGCATTATCGCAATGGTTGTTAGCCTGGTTATGCTGATCATGGTATTGCCTGAATTTGCGCAGATTTATCAATCATTTGATACACCATTACCCACACTGACAGCCACATTGTTGCTGATTTCAGTATTTCTTACTGCTTACGGGCCATATATTGCTGTGTTATTAACATCAATATGTATGGGATACCTTTATGCTCGGCGGCGTCAGGCGCACGTACAACAATGGGAGCAAACGTTGTTATTACGCCTCCCATTCATTTCCACATTAATTCGTGGGGGCTGCCTTAGCCAAATTTTTCAAACATTAGCCATCACGCAACATGCTGGATTACCGCTGACGGCCGGATTGGATGCCGCGATCCTTTCCATCAATAACTGTGCCTATCAGCAAGCATTAAGGCATATTCAACAACAGATCAATCAAGGCGAGCCGCTGCATACCGCCCTTGCACAACAACATCGTCTATTCCCACCGCTATGCCAACAAATGGTTCGTGTGGGTGAGGAATCTGGCGCATTGGATGTGTTATTAGAAAAATTAGCAAGTTGGCATCAGCAAAAAACACAGGATTTAGCCGATAATCTCACTCAAATGTTAGAGCCACTGTTGATGTTAATTATTGGCAGTATCGTCGGGGTTCTAGTGATCGCGATGTATTTACCGATATTTCAACTAGGGGATGTTATTGGGTAATACAGGTATTGAGGGCAGAATGTGGCGGGAAAAAGGCTTCGAAACAGGGCGTTAAATAGCGCCCTGTTTACATCAGTAATCAGTTACTGCCGAATACACGGTTTTCTTGCTCCGCAACGCGGATAAAAGTGGTGCGCTTAGTCAGTTCTTTTAAATGCGAAGCACCCACGTAGGTACAAGCAGAACGCAAGCCACCCATAATGTCGCGTACCGTGTTATCAACTGAACCCCGTAATGGCAGTTTAACAGTTTTACCTTCTGCGGCGCGATATTCAGCGACACCACCAACATGGCGTTTCATGGCGGACTCTGAACTCATACCGTAGAACAGCATAAATTTCTCGCCATTCTCTTCAACCACACGGCCTTCACACTCATCATGCCCTGCCAGCATGCCACCGAGCATGACGAAATCAGCACCACCACCGAAAGCTTTAGCCACATCACCCGGTACAGAGCAGCCGCCATCACTGACAATCTGCCCACCTAAACCGTGGGCAGCATCGGCACACTCGATCACAGCAGATAGCTGTGGATAACCAACACCGGTCTTAACTCGCGTGGTACAGACAGAGCCAGGGCCAATTCCCACTTTAACAATATCCGCACCAGAAAGGATAAGCTCTTCTACCATCTCGCCGGTCACTACATTACCGGCACAAATCACTTTGTCCGGGCAGGCTTCGCGCGCTTTTTGCAGGAAGGAAACAAAATGCTCAGAGTAGCCATTAGCCACATCGATACAGATAAATTTCAGAGTCGGAGATAACGCCAGAATTTGCTTCATTTTGTCGAAATCGGCAGAGGAAGTCCCTGTTGACACCATGACATGGCGCAATACAGATTCAGGAGCCCGTTTTACAAACTCAGCCCATTGTTCAACCGTATAGTGTTTATGAACTGCGGTAAGTACATCAAATGATGCCAAAACTTCAGCCATGCGGAAGGTGCCAACAGTATCCATATTAGCAGCGATGATAGGTACACCAGACCAATTCCAACCTGAATGTTTGAAGGTAAACTGGCGTTCCAGTTCTACTTCAGAGCGGCTTTTCAGTGTGGAACGTTTAGGGCGGATTAACACATCTTTAAAACCTAATTTCAAACCTTCTTCAATACGCATGGCTTATTATTTCCTGGTTAGTGGCGATAGATCGCAAAAGTGATCGGGCGTAAATCACGCCATCCCAGTGAAGCTATCATACGCATGAATAATTCTACGGCAAGACTGCGAATCCACCTTTATTTACGCTATAATCCCACAAATTACTTGAAGAGAGGCAACCGCGCTTTTATCTGCGCGCTCACTTCATTTATTTTTCCACGTAGCTCAAACAGAATGCATACCTTACTATCTCTTCCCACCTGCTTTCAGATACAATTCGACCACTCACTGACAGTATACAAGGCTAGGCAATGACCTATATTGTGGCTCTCACTGGCGGGATTGGCAGCGGCAAAAGCACCGTAGCAGATGCATTCGCCAACTTCGGGGTGCCCCTTGTTGATGCTGACATTATCGCTCGCCAGGTTGTTGAACTGGGTATGCCAGCATTAGCGGCTATCGCATCCCGCTATGGCGACTCTATTTTGCAAGCAGATGGTTCATTAAACCGGAGTGCATTGCGCACAAAAATTTTCAGTGAGCCGCAGGAAAAAGCATGGTTAAATTCATTGCTGCATCCACTTATTCAGCAAGAAACTGAGCGCCAATTAGCGGATATTGATAAACCATACGCACTTTGGATTGTTCCTTTGTTGCTTGAAAATGGTTTACAGCACCGTGCTAATCGTGTGTTAGTGGTAGATGTAGCGCCTGAAATACAACTCACGCGCACGATGGCAAGAGATGGTATTACTCGCCAACAGGCAGAACATATTTTAGCGTCACAGGTTTCGCGGCAGCAACGGCTGGCCTGTGCCGATGACATTATTGACAATAGCGGCGATCCATCCATTATCGCTTCGCAAGTTGCTTCATTACACCAGCAGTATTTAATATTGGCAGCCGTGGCCCAACAGGATTTACACCAATGAGTGACCTCACCTCAACAATACTTTTTGAACATCCGCTAAATGAAAAAATGCGTACCTGGCTAAGAATAGAGTTTTTATTACAACAATTAGAAAGCCACCGTTCATTAGATAATATTGCCACTGCATTAACGTTTTTCCGCGCCGCATGCGATTTGATTGAAGTTTTGGATCGCGGCGAAGTCCGCACTGATTTACTTAAAGAGCTTGAGCGCCAACAACAAAAGTTGCAGCAATGGGCTGATATACCCGGTGTGGATATGTCGCGAGTGGACTCCTTGCGCAGTAAACTAAAAAACCATGCCACAGTATTAATGTCCGCGCCACGTATCGGGCAATCATTAAAAGAAGACCGTTTAATCGCTGTCGTTCGCCAACGTCTTAGTATTCCCGGTGGCTACTGTAGCTTTGATTTACCCACGTTACATACCTGGCTACATCAACCACAGGCGCAGCGTGACCAACATATTGATAAATTGCTGGTAAGCTTAGCGCCACTCAATCAGTCTCTAACCATCATTTTAGATTTAATTCGCCAGTCGGGTCCGTTGCGGGCACAAATCAGCTTGAATGGTTTCTTTCAAGATAATGCCGAAGGTGCTGATCTACTGCGACTGCGCTTGCCATTAGACCCACAACTATACCCACAAATTTCTGGTCATAAAACACGGTATGCTATTCGCTTTTTACCGCTCGACAGTGAAAATGGTACCGTTCCGGCCCGTTTATCGTTTGAATTAGCCTGCTGCTGATGTGGCAATCAATCAGTTGGTTTTTAAGGAGAGAATATGGACTTAGAAGAAATCAAAGTTAACTGCCCTACCTGTAGGAAAATCGTTATCTGGGGAGAGCAAAGCCCATATCGCCCTTTCTGCTGTAAACGCTGTCAACTGATCGACCTAGGCGAGTGGGCTGATGAAGAAAAGCGTATTTCAAGCCATGGCGAGTTATCTGACAGTGATGAATGGAGTGAGGAAGAACCCCCAACGCATTGATGCGCATATCATTGGGGAGCAACCGTGTTTTGCTCCCTTCCCATTGTATTCATTACAATTTTATTAATAAATAATATGGGGTTATCTGGTGAGTAATGCAATGATTGCGGCATTCGCTGGTGGAAACTCCTCGGCAACCAATTCGGATTGCCTTACCCAACGAATGGGCTGCCCTTCACGGCCAAAAGGTTCACCATCCCACGCTTCAACCATATAGAAACTTAATGTCACGATACGATCGGTAAAAGTATGCTCCAAGACGTTGAGTAAAACAGCCTCTTGTACCACGATCCCTACTTCTTCTGATAGCTCACGTTTTAAAGCAAGCTCAGCTGTTTCACCCTGCTCAACCTTGCCACCGGGAAACTCCCAAAAACCTGCCATATGAGAATCAGCAGCGCGTTGAGTAATAAAAATCTCCTGCTGGGAGTTGCGGATAATCCCTACCGCGATCTGTAAATGTTTCAATTCTCTTTCTCCTGATCAGAGCATAAACAGTAAGTTATGTGGCCTCTTGGTATCTGTTCTAAAAAGAACGACAAAAAAACTAAAATAAAGGGCGGTTTTTAAGCCGCCCTCATTTTCAGTATCACCAATGGCCTAAAGTATTACTGTAGGCTGCCATGACACTGTTTATATTTTTTGCCTGAACCACATGGGCACGGATCATTACGACCCACTTTACGCTCAAGGCTAGCGGCAACATTGACTTCATCCTTTGACATCAAAGCACTGTTGTCAGACTGATGGCTTAGTTGCTGCTGTTTCGCCAAACGCTCGGCTTCTTCACGACGTTGTACTTCCAGCGCTTCTACCTCTTCTGGCATCCGCACTTGTACTTTGCTCAGCACACTGATCACTTCATATTTTAGTGATTCCAACATGGCAGCGAACATGGCGAAAGATTCGCGCTTATATTCCTGTTTAGGATCTTTTTGCGCATAGCCACGTAAATGAATCCCCTGACGCAGATAATCCATTGCAGCCAAGTGCTCTTTCCACAAGGAGTCGAGTGTTTGTAGCATCACGCCTTTTTCGAAGTTACGCATCATATCGATGCC
Organism: Yersinia sp. FDAARGOS_228; assembly: GCF_002073315.2. Taxonomy (NCBI): domain Bacteria; kingdom Pseudomonadati; phylum Pseudomonadota; class Gammaproteobacteria; order Enterobacterales; family Yersiniaceae; genus Yersinia; species Yersinia sp. FDAARGOS_228. The sequence continues at coordinate 1,604,895 of NZ_CP020409.2, read as the reverse complement.
AACAACTTCTTCTTTGCGGTGATACACCTCAATCGCTTGTTGAAGAATGCGCTCACGTAACGTTTCTTCATGCAGTTGTGGCTCATCTTGCAACCATTGTGCAATTGGCATATCCAAGTCGAAATCATTTTTCAGGCGCAGTTCAAGGCCTTCAACATCCCACATTTCTTCCAGTGACTGGGTTGGAATGTAGCTGTCGATAACTGTTTTGAATACGTCTTCACGGATGCTGTTAATAGTTTCACTAACGTCAGATACATCCAGCAATTCATTACGCTGGCTGTAGATGGCACGACGCTGATCACTGGCGACATCATCATATTCAAGCAGTTGCTTACGAATATCAAAGTTACGGCTTTCAACTTTACGCTGTGCGTTAGCAATGGCCTTCGTCACCCATGGATGTTCAATGGCTTCGCCCGGTTTCATCCCCAATTTACGCATCATGCCAGACACACGGTCAGAGGCAAAAATACGCATCAAGGCATCTTCCATTGACAAGTAGAAGCGTGAAGAACCGGCATCACCCTGACGACCCGCACGACCACGTAACTGGTTATCGATACGACGTGACTCATGACGTTCGGTACCAATAATGTGCAAGCCACCTGATGCCAGCACCGCATCATGGCGAATCTGCCAGGCGGCCTTAATGGCGGCGATTTGATCTTCAGTCGGATCTTCCAGCAAAGCAATCTCACTCTGCCAGCTACCACCCAACACGATATCGGTACCACGACCTGCCATGTTGGTAGCGATAGTTACCGCACCGGGTTGACCCGCCTGGGAGACTATTTCTGCTTCCATGGCATGGAACTTAGCGTTCAGAACTTTGTGCTCAATGCCCGCTTTGGTCAATTCAGCCGATACCACTTCGGACTTCTCAATTGAGATAGTACCAACCAATACTGGCTGACCGTTCGCTGTACGCTCACGGATATCTTCGATAATCGCACCAATCTTTTCCTGCTCGGTCATATAGACCAAATCAGCTAAATCCTTACGAATCATTGGGCGGTTAGTAGGTACAACAATAGTATCAAGCTTGTAGATTGAGCTAAATTCAAATGCTTCGGTATCCGCCGTACCGGTCATACCGGCCAATTTTTCATAAAGGCGGAAATAGTTCTGGAAGGTAATGGAAGCCAGTGTTTGGTTTTCGTTCTGGATTTCCACGCCTTCTTTGGCTTCAACAGCCTGATGCAGGCCATCTGACCAACGACGCCCTTGCATGGTACGGCCGGTGTGTTCGTCGACGATGATAACTTCACCATCTTTCACAATGTAGTCAACATCACGGGCAAACAGCACATGGGCGCGTAGCGCGGCCGTGACGTGGTGCATCAGCATAATGTTGGTTGGAGAGTACAGCGACTCACCTTCTTCCATGATGCCCGCTTCCACTAACATTTGCTCAATCAGAATCAGGCCACGTTCGGTTAAGTGAACCTGACGTGATTTTTCATCTACCGAGAAGTGACCTTCACCCTGGAAGGTGTCTGAGTCTTCTTTTTCCTGACGAATCAGTTTTGGAATCAGTTTATTAACCCGAATATACATCTCGGAACTGTCTTCCGCCGGGCCAGAGATAATCAGCGGGGTACGAGCCTCATCGATCAAGATGGAGTCAACCTCATCCACCAGTGCATAGTGCAATTTACGCTGCACACGCTCTTCCGGGCTGAATGCCATGTTATCGCGCAGATAGTCAAAACCGTATTCGTTGTTAGTACCGTAAGTGATGTCAGCAGCATAAGCAGCACGCTTAGCGGGTGCAGCCATATTCGGCAGGTTGATACCAACGCTCAGACCGAGGAATTCGAACAATGGACGGTTATTTTCGGCGTCACGTTGAGCCAAATAGTCGTTGACGGTAACTACGTGAACGCCACGGCCACTCAGCGCATTCAGGTAAGCTGGCAGGGTTGCAGTCAGGGTTTTACCTTCACCAGTACGCATTTCTGCGATGCAACGCTCATTCAGTACCATACCGCCCAGCAACTGCACGTCGAAGTGACGCATGCCAAATACGCGTTTACTTGATTCGCGAACTACCGCAAAAGCTTCAGGAATCAAGGTTTCCAGCACAGCGCCTTTTGCCAGACGCTCGCGGAATTCATCTGTTTTGGCACGCAACTCAGCATCGGTCAGTTTTTCAATTTCTGGCTCCATACGGCTGATTTGATCAACCACTTTGCGCATACGGCGTAGAGTACGATCGTTACGGCTGCCAAAGACTTTGGTTAATAATTTGATTAGCATGATTCTTAATATCTCTTACAAGACCACCAAACCGGCGGCCAAAGGTTGTATAAAATTGAGGTAAACCAAGAGAATAATTAGCTTATACCCGTCATACTTCAAGCTGCATGTGCGTTGGCTACATTCAATCACCCGAATCACTTACTTATGTAAGCTCATCGAGATTTTCTCGCTTGCCGCCTTCCTGCAACTCGAATTATTTAAGGTATAGGATAGTAGGCCCGGCACGAATGCCTTGCACTTGTGCAAGCCAGAGTCCAGGTTTGTGTAACGAAAGAACAGGCCGCTTAACTTGCTCGGTGTAACGAATGATAGCCGGTGGCTTAAACTCGTGTGTTAGCAGTGCATTGAGGGTATCCAACAGTGCAAGTTGCTGAATTTGTGATGGTTCAGCTTGCTCGACTGCGGCAACTTCTTGCACCCGCGCATAAGCGACCTGAGGTGCCAATGCAAATGAGAGGTGACGAATAACCGTGCGCAGTGCATGCTGTTGCCAGTAGTCTACGCTGAATGAAGGACGGCGATGCATATCATGCAACAATGCCAAACTGTTAAAGTTTGTCACACCGTAATTCTGACGGCTTTGGCTTGATGATGTGTTCGGTATTGCAGTTTGGTCTGGAACGCCAGACAGGTTTGATGGCACGCCAAGACTCGCCGCTACCATCCCTAACAAGAGATGCGGCCAGAAATAACGTCTGCCAAATTGTCGCCAACGATTTAGAATACCGATCACAAGTTTAAAATCCGCCGGAGCCTTGTCAATGCGTGAAAACCGCCCACAATTATTAGATGTTCTGTTCGACGATGCCATTGCAGCAGAAAACGGACCGCTACATAACGTACAACAACGCGCTACTGCACTGTTAAAACTGAACCGTGCGGTAAAAGGATTGCTCCCTTCACAAATGCAGCCGTGGTGCCGTGTCGCTAACTATCGACAGAGTGTTTTAGTGCTAGAGACCGCGAACGCTAGCTGGTTAATGCGCTTACGTTATGAACAACCCGCGCTGCTCTCTGCACTACGAGCGCAAATTCTACCATCATTGTCTTCAATCGACATCAGGATTAATCCGTCGTTAATGGCCCAAGGCCATAACATTACGCAAGATGCGGCAAAATCAGCGCAAGATCCTGACAAATCGCCGCCATTACGTCATCTAAGTTTGGAAAGTGCTAAGGAATTAAGAGGATTAGCGAGCCGTAGCCCTGAAAAACTTAGAATAATATTGGAACGATTGGCTGCGTTGGCCGGAGAGAGTGCCAACGCAACCAAAAGTGATAAGTAGCTTTACCCTTTGCACTTACAGCGAGGTTAGCTAGCTGTAATGCCAATGACTTTGGGTATAAAAGTACTTAGTAAGCTAATACTGTAGACGGAGCTTTGAATGCCAGTGGCATTTCAGCTTCGTCTTGGAACGTCACAAATTCCCAAGCTTCTTGCTTAGCTAGAACAGCCTGCAACAACTTGTTATTTAAGGCATGGCCCGATTTAAACGCAGTGAATGCGCCAATAATATTATGGCCACACATAAACAGGTCGCCAATCGCGTCCAGCATTTTGTGACGAACAAACTCATCTTCAAAGCGCAAGCCATCTTCATTAAGCACGCGGTAATCATCTACCACAATGGCACAATCGAAACTACCGCCCAGGCACAAACCACGGGACTGTAGATATTCGATATCACGCATGAAACCAAAAGTACGCGCACGGCTGATTTGACGGACGAATGAATCGGCCGAGAAATCCAGACGGTAACGCTGAGTACTTGAGTCAATCGCCGGATGATTAAAATCAATGGTAAAATCTAAACGGAATCCATTGAATGGAGACAATTCAGCCCACTTATCACCGTCTTCAACCCGTACAGTCTCTTTCAGACGCAGGAATTTCTTCGCAGAGTTTAACTCTTCGATACCGGCATCCAGCAGCAAGTACACGAATGGACTGGCACTACCGTCCATAATCGGCACTTCGGGAGCGTTAACTTCAATAATAATGTTATCAATCCCTAACCCTGCCAAAGCAGCGTTGAGATGCTCAACAGTAGAAATACGCACGTCATGCTCATTGACCAGGCAAGTACAGAGCATGGTATCACGCACGGATTTTGCATCTGCCGGAAAATCAACCGGTGGATTCAAGTCAGTGCGACGATAGATGACCCCGGTATTAGCCGGCGCGGGTCGCATTGTCAGCGTGACTTTCTTACCGGTGTGCAAACCGACGCCAGTTGCCTGAACAATACGTTTTAAAGTCCTTTGTTTGATCATCGTTTTATCTCGCAATGTTATCCATCCTACCGACCAAGTTTATAACAAGGTCGGTGGGACAGTTTAGCACAAAGAGCGGAGATTCCAAATATTCGAAAATTAATCGGCTTGCTTGCGCAAAAATGCCGGGATATCCAAATAATCGGGCTCTTTATTGGTTTGAGCAGTAGGGTCATTGACCACTTTAGCCGCAGGTTTAACTTCCTGAGGTAAAGGTGACATGCCATGCTGCTGGTAACGATGGTCCATTACAGGCTGAGTCTGCTTGTTGGTAACCAACGTAATTTCTGGGCGTTTATCCATACCGATACCGGTCGCAACAACAGTTACGCGCAGTTCGTCGTTCATTTCCGGGTCTAACGATGTACCGATAACAACGGTGGCATTGTCGGACGCGAATGCACGGATAGTATTACCCACGGTTTCGAATTCATCCAAACGCAAATCGAAACCAGCAGTGATGTTAACCAACACACCACGGGCACCAGACAGGTCGATATCTTCCAACAACGGGCTGGAGATAGCCATTTCTGCTGCTTCTTCTGCACGGTCTTCACCACAAGCCACACCAGAACCCATCATGGCATAACCCATTTCGGACATCACGGTGCGCACGTCGGCAAAGTCAACGTTCATCAGGCCTGGGCGGGTAATCAGTTCGGCGATCCCCTGAACAGCACCTTTTAACACGTCGTTAGCTGCACCGAATGCATCCAGTAAAGAAATGCCACGACCCAGAACTTTCAATAATTTGTCATTCGGGATAGTGATCAGTGAGTCCACATGCTTGGACAACTCAGCAATACCCTGCTCAGCAAATGCCATGCGCTTCTTGCCTTCGAAGTTGAAAGGCTTGGTAACCACGGCGACTGTCAGAATACCCAGTTCTTTTGCCACTTCGGCAACAACAGGAGCAGCACCAGTACCGGTACCACCACCCATACCTGCGGCGATAAAGACCATGTCCGCGCCTTCAAGAGCCGCACGCAGTGCTTCACGGTCTTCTTCGGCTGAATTACGGCCCACTTCTGGGTTCGCGCCAGCACCCAAACCTTTGGTAATACCGCTACCAATTTGGATGGTTTGGCCAACAGCCGTCTTACGTAGCGCCTGAGCGTCTGTATTAACGGCGAAGAATTCAACACCTTCGATGCGCTCGCGCACCATGTGTTCGACGGCATTACCACCGCCACCACCGACGCCGATGACTTTAATCACCGCGTCATTGGTTAGTTCCATAGGTTCAAACATAGTTTCTCTCCGTTTTGTGCCTGTCGCTTCGAGATCAAAAAATATGTTCAGCATGATCTCTTTGTTGAAACATTAAAACTCTTTTCTCAGCCAGCTATTGATACGTTTAAACCAATTGCCCACTGAGGCACGTTTTTCTACTTCTGACTCACCACTGAGATGAGATTCTTTACCGTAATGCAATAACCCAACAGCAGTGGAGTAATAAGGTTCCTGTGCATAATCCGTCAGCCCGGTGATATTGAGCGGTTGACCGATACGAACCTGGGCATGGAACACCCGTTGTGCGCATTCAGCCAGCCCATCAATTTGTGCAGCACCGCCAGTCAGCACGATACCGGCTGCCAGATGATGCTTCACGCCTTGCTGACGCAACTGCTCCTGCAATTGTAAAATCTCGTCATTAACTAAATTCAGCAACTCGGTGTAGCGTGGTTCTATAACCTCAGCGAGCGTCTGTCTTTGCAGACTACGGGGAGGGCGTCCGCCAACACTTGGCACTTCTACACTTTCGTCCTTGCTGACTATCGACCCGAGCGCACAGCCGTGCCGAACTTTAATCGCTTCCGCATCTGTAGGCGGCGTACCAAAAGCATAAGCTATGTCGCTGGTGACCACATTCCCGGCGTAAGGGATAACTTTGGTGTGCCGTAACGCGCCACCGGTATAAACCGCCATATCCATGGTGCCACCGCCGATGTCAACGACACAGACACCCAGCTCACGCTCATCTTCAGTCAATACTGCATAACTTGCTGCCAAACCGGCGAAAATCAGTTGGTCCACTTTCAGACCACAACGCTCCACCGCTTTAACAATATTCTTCGCCATATCGTTATGGCAGGTAATCAGGTGCACTTTAGCCTGCATCCGCACGCCAGACAGACCAACAGGGTTTTTGATTCCTTCCTGATAATCGATGGCATATTCCTGTGGAATAACGTGCAGGATACGATGCTCATCACGCACACGCACCGACTTCGCGGTATGCACTACGTTCTCTACATCTTCCTGAGTTACTTCTTCTTCTGAAATAGGAACCATCCCTATTTCATTCTGACAACTGATATGTTTACCCGATAAAGCCAAATAAACAGATGAAATTTGGCAATCCGCCATTAACTCCGCCTGATCGATAGCGCGCTGCACGCATTTCACTACCGATTCAAGATCATTAACTCCACCCTTATCCATGCCACGGGATGGGCAACTGCCGACCCCAATAATATTGACCATGCCATCGGGCAGAACTTCCCCTACCAATGCGGAGACCTTTGCCGTGCCGATCTCAAGACCTACTACCAGTTTTCTGTCCGTCGACTTGATCATTGTTGTTTTGCCTGTGCCTGATTCTGTTGCGGATTACTGTTCTGCTGGCCATTTATTGGTGGCTCACCACCCTGACTGTCGATAAATACTGGAGCCCAACCTATTGCAGCCCCTGTCTCATATCGCAAATCAACATAACTGACTCGTTTATCTGGCTGCTGTTGCAACATCGGATATAACTCGATGAAACGTTGCAAACGCCCCATCCGGTCATCCCGTCCCAGCTCCAGCCGAACATCATTATCTAAGGCCAACTGCCAAGAATGCCTGGCGCTCATTGCCACCATTTTTAGCTGATATTTATTGGCCGCTAACACCTTATTTATTGCCCGGTAGCCTTCCAGAACATCCTGTTCACTGCCTTCCGGGCCATACAGTAATGGCAATTTCTGTTTGCCGACCCGCTCGGATGGCACACTAAATGACCGCCCTTGCTCATCGACCATATGTAAATCATTCCAGCGGGCAAAAGGCACATACTCCACCAGATGGATTTTCAGCTCATCCGGCCACTGTTTACGCACACTGGCCTGCTGAATCCATGGCAACCTTTCAATCTGCTGTTGGATGATGTTCACATCCTGCGTCATAAAAGTACCCGGTGCACCCAATGCCAGAATTGCCTGGCGGATATCATCGTTAGTGGTGTAATGGCGCTCACCAGTCACCACCAATTTTGACAGTGGTAATCGGCTGGCATCTTTCATCCACCCCACAACGACCCACCCACCCCAGAGCATGGTACCCAAAACCATCAGCAGGAAAATTAGACCTGCTAATTGGCCTCCGTTACTGCGCCGGGCTACGCTGTTTTCCGCCGCACGTTCGCGCGCATTCAGGGCAGCTTGCGACATATCAGTCAGCCAACGTCAGAATTCGCGCCACTAACTGGGAGAAACTCAACCCAGACTGGCGGGCTGCCATCGGCACTAAACTGTGGCTGGTCATACCCGGTGAAGTGTTCACTTCAAGTAGGTAGAAATTGCCGTCACTGTCTTGCATGACATCAACCCGGCCCCAACCACTGCAACCCAGCGCCTGGTAAGCCTGCAATGACAGTGTTGCTAACTGCTGTTCCAGCTCATCACTTAAGCCACTTGGACAAAAATACTGTGTCTCATCAGAAAGATACTTGGCTTCATAATCATAGAACACACCAGGCGCCTGAATACGGATTGACGGTAAAACGTTGTCTCCGAGGATCGCGACGGTATATTCCGGGCCACTCAACCATTTTTCTATCAGCACATCACTGTCGTGGCGGAAGGCTTCTTCCAAGGCACCGTGCAATTGATCGGCCTGATCAACCTTGCTCATGCCAACACTGGAGCCTTCGTGGCTTGGCTTCACAATTAATGGCAGGCCAAGCTTAGCGACACCTGCCATTAATTCCACTGACGAAAGTGTTTCAAACTGTTGACGATTCAACGCGATATACGGTGAAATCGGTAAACCTGAGGCTTGCCACACCAATTTGGTGCGTAATTTGTCCATCGTCAGGGCTGATGCCATCACGCCGCTGCCGGTATAAGGCAGTTGCAGGAACTCCAACACCCCTTGCAGGGTGCCATCTTCGCCACCACGACCGTGTAAGGCGATAAAGACCTTATCAAAGCCCTGTTCTTTAAGCTGAGTCACTGGGAAGTCTTTGGTATCTATCCCATGGGCATCGATACCCGCTTCTCTCAAGCCCGCTAATACCGCCTGACCTGATAGCAATGACACTTCACGTTCAGCGGAGGTACCACCTAGCAGTACTGCGACTTTCTCAGCCATGATGTTCCTCATCTTTTGTCTGTGGCTGCAATTTAATATCAGCCAATTTACGAGCAATTTTACCAATGTTACCTGCGCCCTGAACCAGAATCAGGTCATCGCCATTCAGCACTTGCGCCAATACTTCCGGTACGGTTTCACTGTCTGAAACCAAAATTGGGTCTAACTTGCCACGATTACGGATGGTACGGCACAACGAGCGGCTATCAGCCCCTGGGATCGGCGGTTCACCGGCAGCGTACACATCCAACATCAGTAGGACATCAACCTGCGATAACACATTGGCGAAGTCGTCGTACAGGTCACGGGTACGGGTATAACGGTGCGGCTGGAAGACCATCACGATGCGCTTATCCGGCCAACCCGCGCGCGCAGCTTTGATGGTGGCATCCACTTCAGTTGGATGATGGCCGTAGTCATCAACCAGCATCGCACTGCCTTCTTTGCCATTGACCGGCATCAGCGGGAAGTTGCCGAGGAAATCAAAGCGGCGGCCAGTCCCCTGGAACCCTACCAACGCACGCAGAATATCCTCGTCTTCGATACCTTCTTCTGTCGCCACGGCAACCGCCGCCGCTGCATTTAGCGCATTGTGACGACCCGGCGCATTCAACGTCACCGTCATCAATGGCTTATCCAAGCGTTTGAGCGTGAAGTGCCCCTGTGGGCCTTCCTGCCGGTAGCTGGCTATCTGCACATCAGCGTCATCACTGAAACCGTAGGTGGTAATGTGGCGGCCTACCCGTGGTAGCAACTCGCGCACCACAGGATCGTCAATACACATCACTGCACGGCCATAGAATGGCAAGTTATGCAAAAAGTTAATAAACGTCTGTTTTAAGTTCTCAAAGTCGCCCTGATAAGTATCCATATGGTCGGCTTCGATATTCGTGACAATCGCCACCATCGGTTGCAGATGCAAAAATGACGCATCACTTTCATCGGCTTCCGCTATCAGGTAACGGCTGGACCCAAGACGAGCATGGGTACCTGCCGCTTTCACCAACCCGCCGTTAACAAAGGTTGGATCCAGACCGGCTTCAGCATAGATACTGGAAACCATTGCCGTGGTGGTGGTTTTGCCGTGGGTGCCCGCAACCGCAATCCCATGACGGAAACGCATCAACTCTGCCAGCATTTCTGCGCGGCGGATCACCGGAATACGCGCCTCGCGAGCTGCAACAATCTCTGGATTATCCGCAGAGATTGCGGTTGAAACCACGACCACACTGGCGTCCAGAACGTTTTCAGGACGGTGATGGAAATAAATCTGTGCGCCCAAAGAAGTCAAATGCTGGGTGACCGGGTTAGGTGCCAAATCTGAACCGCTAATCTGATAACCTTCGTTAGCCAACACTTCAGCGATACCACCCATGCCAGCACCACCGATGCCAACAAAGTGAATGTGCCGGACGCGACGCATCTCGGGCACGATAGTTCGTAGTTTCGCCAGTTGTTGTGTATTCACGTTTCTCTTCACTTTTTTGTCTGTTGCATATTCACAGCCCGCATTAACCTAACTGCCCGCTGTTCATTATCTGTTTTTACTATTACTTACTGGCCGCGACCACTTCGGCGGCTACGCGCTCAGTGGCATCCGGGATAGCCACGGACCTTGCCCGTTCTGCCATGGTCAGTAAGGTTGCTCGATCCCACTGTTCCAATAGGCTGCTGACCGCCTCGGCGCTAAATTGCGGTTGTTCGATAATTTTGGCCGCACCGGCCTTTTCCAGCGGCAATGCATTCCAATATTGCTGCCGATCTTTATGCTGAAACGGCACAAAAATCGCGGGTAAACCTGCGGCGGCAACTTCACTGACCGTCAATGCGCCCGAACGACACACCACGACATCGGCCCAACTATAAGCGGCTGCCATATCGTCGATAAACTCAGTAATTTGGTGCTTATCGCCACCCTGCCCTACTTGCTGGTATGCCTGTAATACTTCTGGCAATGCGCCTTTACCTACCTGATGCCACAGCGTGATTTTCTCACCCAACAGTGCGGCAACCTGCGGCATCGTCTGATTTAGCACCCGCGCACCTTGGCTACCACCGATAACCAATACACGAATCGGCCCTTCACGGCCTACCAAACGTTGCGCCGGCAATGGCAGCGCAAGAACATCGGTACGAACCGGATTACCAACAACATCTGCATTTGGGAATGCGCCGGGGAAGGCCTGTAACACCTTTTTAGCAATTCTGGCCAGCCAGCGATTAGTCAGACCCGCGATGCCATTCTGCTCATGCAACACCACTGGAATACCGCACAGCCATGCGGCCAAACCACCGGGCCCGGAAACATAACCGCCCATGCCCAGCACTACATCCGGCTGGTAATCACGCATGATTTTCTTGGCCTGACGCACCGCGCGATAAATCCGCACTGGTGCCATCAGTTGGGCCATCAGCCCCTTGCCGCGTAAACCAGAAATCTGGATGAAATCGATCTCAATGCCATTTTGAGGTACCAATGACGCTTCCATTCGGTCTGCGGTGCCGAGCCAACGCACCTGCCAGCCTTGCGCCATCAGATGATGTGCCACGGCCAATCCGGGGAAGACATGCCCCCCTGTGCCACCCGCCATCACCATTAAACGCTTGGTCTTGCCACTCATCGGGCACTCCTTACAAACGCCTGGGCTTTTGCCAGACGTGTTTCAAAATCAATACGTAACAACAGCACAATTGCCGTTGACATAATAATCAGGCTCGAACCACCGTAACTGATCAGTGGCAATGTCAAACCTTTGGTCGGCAACATCCCGGCAGCAGCCCCAACGTTAACCAGTGCCTGAAAACTAAACCAGACGCCGATTGAGCAAGCCAAAAAGCCAGAAAACCGCTGATCTATCTCTAATGCGCGACGCCCGATGGACATAGCACGAAAAGCGACGAAGAATACCATTAACAGTGCCAGAACCACACCGAAATACCCCAGTTCCTCGCCTAAAATCGAGAAAATAAAGTCAGTGTGCGCTTCCGGCAAATACTCCAGTTTCTGCACTGAGTTCCCTAAGCCTTGCCCCCAGAATTCACCTCGGCCAAAAGCCATCAGTGACTGGGTTAACTGATAGCCACTGCCGAACGGATCAGCCCATGGATTCCAGAAGGATGTCACACGGCGCATACGGTAGGGTTCAGCAACAATCAGCAGACAAACCGCAAACACACCAGAGCCGATAATCGCCAAAAACTGCCACATTTTCGCGCCAGCCAGAAACAGCATCGCCAGGGTAGTAATAAACAGCACTACCACCGTGCCTAGATCGGGCTGTGCCAGCAGTAACACCGCCAGAATGACCATGACCCCCATCGGTTTGCAAAAGCCCCAGAAGTTACTGCGAACCTCTTCAACCTTGCGCACCAGATAGCTGGCCAGATAACAAAACAGTGACAGCTTGGATAATTCCGCAGGCTGAATACGTAGCGGCCCCAGTGAAATCCAGCGTGACGCCCCGTTTACCGAGCTACCCACCACCAATACCACCAGCAGCATCACTATCGAAATCAGCAGCATAATGTTGCTATAGCGCTGCCAAACCGCCATCGGGATACGTAATGTCACCAGCGACAAACCAAATGCCAGCGCCAGATAGAGGGCATCACGCTTGGCAAACAGGAAGGGGTCACTGGCCAGACGCTGACCAATCGGCATTGATGCCGATGTCACCATCACAAAACCGATAATCGCCAAACCAAATGTCAGCCACAGCAAGGTTCTGTCGTAAAGCACCATGCTGGTGGTATCGCTCTCCCGCGATCCCATCACAAAGTGTTTTACGGTATTAAACAGCCCCAGCCCCGGCATCCGCATCAGCCCAACTCCTCTGCCAGGCGAGCAAACTCATCACCACGTTGCTCAAAACTGCGGAATTGGTCCAAACTGGCGCAAGCAGGAGACAGCAACACCATATCCCCCGGAGCCAAGCTCTTCGCCAGCAGTACCATGGCCTGTTCCATTGTCTCGGTAAGCTGAGAGACTTCGGGCCGCAGTTCAGCCAGTTGCTCACCATCACGGCCAAAACAGTAAACTTTGATATGGTCGCCTTGCAGAAAACGCGTCAACCCTGAGAAATCAGCGGATTTACCGTCGCCCCCCAGCAATAAATGCAAGGTGCCTTCAACCTGTATGCCATCCAACGCTGCTTCCGTACTGCCCACATTGGTTGCTTTAGAGTCATTAATCCAACGCACGCCGTTGTGCTCAAACACCAGTTGGAAGCGGTGTGATAAGCCGGTAAATGTGGTCAATGCTTTCAAACTTGACGAACGGGGAATCCCTACGGCATCAGCCAGTGCCAGTGCTGCCAACGCATTGGTATAGTTATGGCGACCGGTCAATTTCATTTCGCGGGTATTCAAGACTTTTTCACCCCGAACCCGCAGCCAGATTTCTCCCTGCTGCTTATTCAGATGGTAGTCACCCACATCCACACCAAAGCTAATACAGCGGCTATCAGCGCCACGCACCGGCATGGTAAGCGCGTCATCGGCATTCACAACACAGACTTTAGCGTTTTCATAAACTCGCAGTTTAGCTGCGCGATATTGCTGCAAACCGAACGGATAACGGTCAGTATGATCTTCTGTTACGTTCAAGATGGTGGCCGCACTGGCATGCAAGCTTGAGGTGGTTTCCAACTGGAAGCTCGACAGCTCTAGTACTACCAGTTGGTTTTCTTGTCTCAATAACGTCAGTGCCGGAACACCGATATTGCCACCGACGCCTACCTGCCAGCCCGCCGCTTTAGCCATCTCGCCCACCAGCGTGGTCACCGTGCTTTTACCGTTAGAGCCGGTAATCGCCACTACAGGCGCCTGATTCTCACGGCAGAACAGCTCGATATCGCCGACAATCTCGACACCGGCCTCGGCTGCGTCATTCAAGGCAGGATGTGCCAGCGCAATGCCTGGGCTGGCCACAATCAAATCTGCATCTAATAACCACTGCTGATTAAGATCGCCGACATGGCGCTCAACGCTTTCAGGCAATTTATCCAGGCCTGGCGGATTAATACGGGTATCCATCACACGCGGCGTAACACCACGCGCCATAAAGAAATCAACGCAGGAAAGGCCGGTTAGCCCCAGCCCGATAATGACTACTTTTTTACCCTGATAATCAGCCATAATTACCGCACCTTCAGCGTCGCCAGGCCAATCAGCACCAGCATCAGCGAAATAATCCAGAAACGCACGATAACCCGTGGTTCCGGCCAGCCTTTAAGTTCGTAGTGATGATGAATCGGAGCCATGCGGAAAATACGCTGCCCACGCAACTTAAAGGAACCTACCTGTAGGATTACCGACAGCGTTTCAACCACGAATACCCCGCCCATAATCACTAATAAGAACTCTTGGCGCAGTAATACCGCGATAGTGCCTAACGCACCACCCAAGGCCAACGAGCCGACATCACCCATAAAGACCTGTGCCGGATAGGTGTTAAACCATAAGAAGCCCAACCCGGCACCGACAATCGCGGTACAGACAATCACCAGTTCACCGGCATGGCGCAGATAAGGAATGTGCAAGTATGCGGCGAAGTTCACGTTACCGGTCGCCCAGGCAACCAATGCAAAACCACCGGCGACGAACACGGTCGGCATGATAGCTAAACCATCCAATCCGTCAGTCAGGTTCACCGCGTTACTGGTACCGACAATCACAAAGTAAGCCAGCAAGATATACATCAAACCCAGTTGCGGCATGACGTCTTTGAAAAATGGCACCACCAGCTCGGTAGCCGCGGTGTCTTTACCGATGCTGTACATGGCGAATGCTGCCGCCAGTGCAATCACTGACTGCCAGAAATACTTCCAGCGGGCGATCAAACCTTTGGTGTTCTTACGCACCACTTTGCGGTAATCATCGATAAAACCGACGATGCCATAACCCACAAGAATGAATAGCACACACCAGACATATGGATTGGAAGGGTAAGCCCACATCAGCACCGAAATGGTGATAGAGAACAAAATCATCAGGCCGCCCATGGTTGGCGTGCCGCGTTTACTGAAATGTGACTCTGGCCCATCGTTACGGACTACCTGACCAATCTGCAATTTCTGCAAATAAGCAATCAGGTGCGGCCCCATCCACAAAGAAATAAACAGTGCCGTCAACAGACTGACAATGGCTCGGAACGTCAAATAGGAAAAGACGTTAAAGCCCGAGTAAAATTTTACTAAGTATTCAGCCAACCAAACTAACATGATGCATTCTCCTGTAACGCACGCACGACATTTTCCATGGCGGCGCTACGTGAACCTTTAATTAAAACGGTGATAACCGGATGTTCGAGCAGCAATTCACTCACACGGGCTGCCAATGTGTTCTTATCCTGAAAATGTTCGCCGTTACCGCTCGCATCACTCAGCGTCTGACTCAATGAGCCAACACTCAGCACTTTATCAATACCCGCCTGTCTGGCAGCTTCCCCCACCTGACGATGGCAATCCACCGCGGTATCGCCCAATTCAGCCATATCCCCCACCACCAGCACGCGGTAACCGGGCATTTCCGCCAGCACTTGTGCCGCAGCAGTCATAGAACCGACGTTGGCGTTGTAAGAGTCATCGAGCAGCAATTTACCTGCCGATAATTGAATCGGGAATAAACGGCCCGGTACAGCTTTTAATTGTGCCAGCCCTTGGCGGACGGCAGCTAAATCCGCGCCAACTGACATGGCTAACGCCGTTGCAGCTAAGGCGTTGGCAATGTTGTGCCGCCCCGGCAGGGGTAATTCGATGGCTATGGTGCCAAAGGGCGAATGCAGGGTGAAATGCGTCGTCTGTGGTGTAATACGCACATCACTGGCATAGAAATCGATATCTTCCGCACCGCGAGGTGAAAAATACCAAACGCGCTTGTTGTGCAGCATTTCCTGCCAGTGCGGCCAGTCATTGCTGTCGGCATTAATAATTGCCGTCCCGTTAGCAGGCAACCCGGCAAAAATTTCACCTTTGGCTTTCGCCACTCCCGCCAGTGAACCAAAACCTTCCAGATGAGCGGCAGCTAAATTGTTAACCAAAGCACTCTCAGGGCGGCTTAAATCCGTGGTATAGGCGATTTCGCCAACATGATTCGCCCCCAGTTCAATCACGGCGAAATCATGCTCAGGCGACAAACGCAGTAAAGTCAGTGGCACCCCAATATCGTTATTGAAGTTGCCAGCGGTATACAGCACATTGCCGCATTGACGTAAAATGGCAGCCACCATTTCTTTTACTGAGGTTTTACCGGATGAGCCGGTTAAAGCCACCACCCGAGCAGGCACTTGTTCACGCACCCACGCCGCAAGTTGCCCCAGCGCCAGACGAGTGTCTTTGACCACTAACTGCGGTGCCCCCACCAGTAAGCGTTTACTTACCAGCAAAGCGCCAGCGCCTGCGGCAACAGCATCTTCTGCAAAATCATGTCCATCAAAACGCTCGCCTTTCAGTGCCACGAACAAACAACCCGCTGTAACCTTACGGGTATCAATGGTCACTTCAGTGATATCGACGTTTTCACTGCCAATATATTCAGCGTTAAGCAGCGTAGACAGGAAATGCAGCGAGACCTTAATCATGCCATCACCCCCAACAAACGGGCGACGGTAACTCTGTCTGAATAATCCAGGCGGCGATTACCCACTAATTGATAATCTTCATGTCCCTTACCTGCCACCAGGACGACATCTTCTTCTTTGGCTTGCATAATGGCGCTGGTCACCGCTTCGGCGCGGCCATGAATTGCCAATGCATGCCCAGCATCCAACAAGCCACTGAGGATATCCGCCACGATAGCCTGCGGCTCTTCACTGCGTGGGTTATCGTCGGTGACGACCACCCGATCCGCCAGTTGTTCTGCGATACCGCCCATAAGTGGGCGCTTACCTTTGTCACGATCACCACCGCAACCAAACACACACCACAACTGACCTTTGCAATGTAAGCGGGCCGCAGCCAAGGCTTTTTCCAAAGCATCCGGGGTATGAGCATAATCCACGACCACCGTCGGTTTACCTGGCGCGTTAAACACTTCCATACGCCCACATACCGGTTGCAGGTTTGGTGCGGTTGCTAATAATTGTGCTAGCGGATAACCCAGTGAAAGGAGTGTTGACAGTGCCACCAGCAGATTACTGACGTTAAACGCCCCCATCAAACGGCTTTCTAATTGGCCTTCGCCCCAGCTTGAGTCAAAAGCGATGCTGGCACCGTTATCGTGATAATGAACGTTATTCGCCGATAACCACGGGCCATTCCAGCCCGTAGGAACCTGGCCTTCCATGCTGACAGCGACTGCTTGCGGCAACTGCCCTAACCAGCGGCGACCGACTTCGTCATCAGCATTGATAATTTTGTGTTCGGATTGATGGGTGGAGAACAGCAACCATTTTGCCGCCTCATAACTCGCCATATTGCCGTGATAATCCAGATGATCGCGGCTTAAGTTAGTGAACACGGCGACAGCAAACGGCAATGCAGCTACGCGGTTTTGAATCAAACCGTGGGAAGAAACTTCCATCGCCGCAAAAGTAGCCCCTTGATCAACCAAATTGCGCAGTAAATGCTGGATATCAACCGCTGAACCGGTGGTATTTTCCGTCGGGATCACTTGCCCTAACAAACCATTGCCAACCGTACCCATTACCGCGCTGGTTTCCCCCAGTGCCTGGCTCCATTGTGCCAACAATTGGGTGGTGGTGGTTTTGCCGTTGGTCCCCGTCACACCGACCAAACGTAATGCTGCACCCGGCTGATGGTAGAATTGCCCCGCCAGCTTGGATAAATGTTGATTCAAATTACGCAAATAAATAACAGGAACACCATGCATCTCTACCACACTGGCATCCGGTGCCACGCCACCGGCTTCGGCTATCACGGCTGCAACACCTTGTGCGATAGCTTGCGGGATATAGCGACGCCCGTCCGTCTGGTGGCCGACAATGGCGACAAACAAATCCCCGGCAGCGGCAACACGGCTGTCTAATGTCATTTCCCGTAGCGCACGCTCCGGGACGTCTAGCCCCCAAGGAGCGAGTAAGTCGCGCAAGTTACGATCTGCCACCTGAACCCTCTTTTGTATTAATCACTAATTCGCTTTTATCACCGGTGGGTAACGCATCTGGCTCAATGTTCATGGTACGCAGAACGCCGCCCATGATGGCACCGAACACCGGTGCAGAAACCGCACCACCGTAATATTTCCCTGCCTGCGGGTCATTGATGACCACAACCAGAGCAAATCGAGGGTTACTCGCGGGCGCAACGCCGGCGGTGTAAGCGAGGTATCGGTCCATATACTTGCCATCCGGGCCAACCTTCTTGGCAGTACCGGTTTTAATGGCAATACGGTAGCCTTTAATGGCGGCTTTCGTGCCCCCGCCGCCAGGTAATGCCACACTTTCCATCATATGCACCACGGTACGAACCAGCGGTTCAGGGAAAATGCGTTCACCGGCCACTGGCGGGTCAACTTTGGTGATCGACAGCGGGCGATAAATCCCCATGCTGCCGATGGTTGCATAGACTCGCGCTAGTTGTAACGGTGTTACCATTAGCCCGTAGCCGAAAGAGAAGGTGGCCCTCTCTATGTCAGACCACCGTTGTTTTTTAGGATATAAGCCACTGCTTTCTCCGACCAACCCCAAATTGGTCGCTTTCCCAAACCCAAACCGTGAGTAAGTATCTACTAACGCTGAGGATGGCATCGCTAACGCCAGCTTAGAAACACCGACGTTACTCGACTTCTGCAAGATCCCGGTCACGGACAGCTCTGCGTAACGGGCCACGTCTTTAATCTGGTGCCCATTAACAAAGTACGGCAAGGTATTCAGCACGCTGTTTTCTTTCACAACGCCATGCTGCAATGCCGTCATCACTACCATTGGCTTCACTGTGGAGCCGGGTTCAAAAATATCGGTTATCGCCCGGTTACGCATCGCATCTTTCGGCGTTCCGGTCAGGTTATTCGGGTTATAAGACGGGCTATTCGCCATTGCTAATACTTCGCCGGTACTCACATCTACCAGCACCGCAGTGCCTGATTCTGCTTTGTTGAATGCCACCGCATTGTTCAATTCGCGATACACCAGCGCCTGTAGGCGCTCGTCAACACTCAACACCAGGTTATGTGCGGCCTGACTATCAACAGAAGAGATATCCTCAATGACACGACCATAGCGGTCTTTACGTACCGTACGCTCACCTGGTTGCCCAGTGAGCCAACGGTCAAAACTTTTCTCAACCCCTTCAATGCCTTGACCATCAATATTGGTGACACCA
This sequence comes from Yersinia sp. FDAARGOS_228, assembly GCF_002073315.2. NCBI lineage: Bacteria > Pseudomonadati > Pseudomonadota > Gammaproteobacteria > Enterobacterales > Yersiniaceae > Yersinia > Yersinia sp. FDAARGOS_228. Next base: position 1,585,720 of record NZ_CP020409.2, on the reverse strand, counting down.
ATAATGTGTGCCATCACCTGACCGGCCGGATAGTAGCGGCGTGATTCCTGCCGCAGATAGATACCGGGGAGTTTCAGTTTATGGATATAGTCGCCAATCGCGGGGTTAACCTGACGCGCCAGATAAACGAAACGCCCTTTAGGATTGGCATTAATACGTGTCGCCAATTGATCCAGTGGGATTTCCAGAGCATCCGATAGCGCTTTCCAGCGAGTATCTAACGTAATACCACCACGCTCGGTCAGCTCTTTCGGATCAGCCCAAACCGCATTGACCGGCACGCTTACCGCCAACGGGCGGCCTGAGCGGTCACTGATCATGCCACGAGCAGTCGGTACTTCCTGCACTCGCAGCGAGCGCATATCACCCTCGCGCACCAGTTTGTCAGGATTAATCACTTGCAGGTACGCGGTACGTAACATCAAACCGACCAATGCCAGCAAAATACAGCCGCACAGCAACGCAAAACGCCAGCTAATAAAGCTGGCTTGTTCTTCCTGGCGCTTTAACTTCCCGGGGCGCGCTGCTTTCATCCGTTACCTTGGCTACTCAACGTCATGGTGGCGACTAATTCCTTTATTTATTGGAAATAACCTATTGTTTAACCACAATATTTTCTTGTGATGGATCAACATGTTGCATTTTCAGTTTGTCAGTCGCGATACTTTCAACACGACTGTGGTCACCCAACGCGTTCTCTTCCAAAATCAGGTTACGCCACTCGATATCCAGCGCATCCCGTTCCAGCACCAACTGCTCACGCTCTGCGGTCAACAAGCGTGTACGGTGAGCGGTGGTTACCACGAAAACAGCAGACACCAACACCGCGATCAGTAAAATTAACGGGATCTTCGCATTGCGGATTAAATCACCGCTGATGACCCCAACTAAACCGTGGCGTTCGTTGCCTATCACTCTTTAATCCTCTCGGCAAAACGCAATACCGAGCTTCGTGCCCGTGGGTTTTCCGCTACCTCAGCATCTGGAGGCATCATTTTGCCAGCCGATTTCAATGTGCGCCCACCCATGCTGCGCAACTGCGCTTCCGTCAATGGCAACCCTGCAGGAACCTGTGGGCCACGGCTATGATGACGAATAAAGTTTTTAACAATGCGATCTTCAAGAGAGTGGAAGCTAATCACTGACAAACGGCCCGCAGGGGCCAGAACTTCAAGTGCGCCATCAAGTGCGCGCTCAATCTCTTCCAATTCACTGTTGATATAGATACGAATAGCCTGGAAGCTACGGGTAGCGGGATGTTTGTGCTTTTCGCGGAATGGGCTGGCGTTGGCAATCAAATCAGCCAGCTCTTTGGTGCGAGTCATCGGTTGAGTAAGGTTGCGCTCAACAATGGCTTTAGCCAGGCGCTTGGCAAAACGCTCTTCACCAAAGGTTTTTAACACCCACGCGATATCGTCGGCGCTGGCTTTCATCAACCACTCAGCAGCAGATAATCCACGGGAGGGGTCCATACGCATATCCAATGGCCCGTCACGCATGAAAGAGAAACCACGTTCAGGGTCATCCAACTGGGGTGATGAAACCCCTAGATCGAGCAATACACCGTCAATGCGGCCAACTAAATCCAGTTCTCGCACATAATGCGCTAACTCGGAAAAAGGACCGTGTACGATAGAGAAACGTGGATCAGTAATAGATTTTGCCGCTTCGATAGCTTGTGGGTCACGGTCAATTGCAATCAGACGCCCTTCTGGCCCAAGCTGGGACAGAATCAGACGCGAATGGCCACCACGGCCAAAAGTGCCGTCAATATAGATGCCGTTATCGCGGATGTTCAGGCCATTTACCGCCTCATCCAGCAATACGCTTGTATGCTTGTAGTTGTTATCTACAATTTTGTTGTTATCTACCATGCTTATAGCGATAAGTCCTGTAGCCGCTCAGACAAGGGTTCCTGAGTGGACTGTTCTGCGTCGATGTCATCCTTGACTTGTTGATACCAGGTCTGTTCATCCCACAGTTCAAACTTGTTGAACTGCCCAACCAGCATCACTTCTTTATTCAGCCCGGCATGCTGTCGCAATGTTCCTGCGATCAGTAAGCGCCCGGCACCATCCATCTGACATTCACTGGCGTGCCCTAACAGCAAACGCTGGACCCGACGCTCAGCCGGATTCATGCTCGACAGACGGGATAATTTTTGTTCAATGATTTCCCATTCAGGGAGTGGATAAAGCAACAGGCATGGTTGGTGAAGGTCTATGGTACAGACCATCTGGCCTTGCGACTCCTCGTTCAGTAAATCCCGATAACGGGTAGGTACGGCAAGCCGCCCTTTACTGTCGAGGTTAACCATCGTTGCACCACGAAACATGACTGAGTTACCCCTTCATGACCCAATTCGCCACTTTACCCCACAAATCCCCACATTAAAGAGTTTACGGATGGTATGAAAACCTTGTCAAGCCAGAGCCGATGCGCTTTGACAATATTTATGGGCCATTTTTGAGATATATCTCGTAGAAGGGGCTATTTTAGTGGTTGTAATAGAAATTAACGTCATGATAAACGGGCTATTTTTCCGCCAATAATTCTAGCTACTTAAATAAATAATTAATTGCCGATTAATTGTCTCATTATTTCCTTCTGCAAGGAATGTCTCATTTTTAGTATGAAAATTGTACGGTCTAAAAATAAACAGCCTGAGTACAAAACCCGCTACCGCTGGCGTCTCCTAAGGAAAAACAGCGATAGTCGGCGGCAAAACCCACAGCAGCACAATAATAACCTTGGGAACAACGAGTGTTACTGGCGCGACATTTTACTTCAATTAACCAATGGGGATTAATCTATTTTGAAATAAATTATTGGTGCATATTTCTTAGCATCACTGAAATATGAATGTCTTCAGGCAGATAAATCTTAAATTAGAAATTTAAGTAAATTAGTTTCTGTTTCACACCTTATTTAAAATTTGAGTTACGTTGCCGGCCCTTTCCTCGCCAACATCAAAAAACACAACCACATGTTTTTAAAGAAAAAATAGACATCCCGCCATTTAAAAAACCACCCAAAGCTCAATTCCTCACAGTACAAAGTATAAAAACCAGACAAATGTTAAAAATAAAAATTTTAAGCTGGTTATATTAATAACGATAGCACTGTAAACTATATCAAAAGCAAAATAGCAATATAATCACCTGCAATTTAAATGATAAGCAATGTATAAATCCTGCTAAAAATCTCATCAATTGGTATTTTGGCAGACTTTTCCCCCAAGTAGGGAGTTAATGACAATGTTTTCAACTGGGTCCCGCCTGCGTAGTGCTGCAGCCGATACTTTTGCGCTCGTGGTGTATTGTTTTGTCATCGGTATGATAATTGAAATCGTGATATCGGGAATGACCTTCCAGCAGTCACTCTCTTCCCGCCTGGTTTCAATACCCGTCAATATCCTTATTGCCTGGCCTTATGGTGTGTATCGGGATGCCTTTATCCGCTTTGCGCGCCATCATGCCGATAAGCATTTTTGGGCGCGGAATCTGGCAGACTTACTGGCCTATGTCAGCTTCCAGTCTCCGGTTTATGCCATAATCTTGTGGTCGGTCGGGGCTGATTTAGAACAAATTACTACGGCGGTTACCAGTAACGCGTTGGTTTCAATGGCGATGGGTGTGGCTTACGGCTACTTTCTGGAATACTGCCGCCGGTTGTTCCGCGTGGCAGGCTATGTTTGAGAATATTCGTCATCTTTCATAATGCAGGTGTGTTGGCGTCACTACTCGGCCCAACAGCGGCCTCACCTCGTTGAGGCCGCTGTTGGCTTCCTACACCATGAAATTTATTGGGTATTAACCGCCCTAACCGGAATATTTATTACTCGGTTACTTGCGGCTCAAACTGCCCCGGCGGAATAAATTGCGGCGAATACGGGTTAACCCCGGTTTCGGTTTATGCGGTTCATCCAGACTGGCTAATACCAACTCCAGCACGCGCTCGGCAACATCACGGTGGCGCTGTGCCACTGCCAGTACTGGGCACTCAAGGAAGTCCAACAGCTCGTTATCACCAAAAGTAGCAATCGCCAGATTACTGGGTAAACGCCCACTTTGCTTTAAGGTCACATCCATAACGCCCTGTAGTAGCTGGAATGAGGTGGTAAATAGCGCCTGTGGCATTGGGTGGGTCTTAAGCCACTGCGCAAACAGCACGCCAGCAGCTTCGCGCTCGTAGCTATTGGCATACAGGTAATCAACTTTACGTGGATCATCTTTCCACGCCTCACGGAATCCCATCTCACGCAAGAAACTGACCGAGAGTTCCGGCAGCGCGCCTAAATACAATACCGACTCTGCGGGGAAGGCACGTAGTTCTTGTGCCAGCATCAGTGCATCTTCTTGATCCGCGCCGACGACGCTAATGAAATGCTCCCGATCAAGCGCCCGATCCAATGCAATGATTGGCAATGGATCATTAGCCCAGCGCTGGTAAAAAGGGTGCTCAGGGGGCAATGCGGTAGAAACGATAATGGCATCAACCTGGCGCTGTAACAGGTGTTCGATACAACGCATCTCATTATCTGGCTGATCTTCAGAACAGGCGATCAACAGTTGATAACCGCGCTGGCGCGCCTGGCGTTCCAGATAATTTGCAATACGGGTATAGCTGGTATTCTCAAGGTCCGGGATCACCAAACCAATGGAACGGGTTCTGCCCGCGCGCAATCCTGCCGCAACAGCATTTGGGTGATAGTTATGTTCCCTGACAACCGCCATAACTTTGTCTACTGTTTTGTCGCTGACTCGGTACTGTTTCGCTTTGCCATTAATGACATAACTGGCCGTTGTACGCGAAACGCCCGCAAGACGCGCGATTTCATCCAGTTTCACATTAACCCCTTATAAACCCAATAAAGTGATGAAAGGCATGATGTCTGCCAGAGCTAAGTATCCCAGTGATTCTCAAAAACGCCGATAAACTGCGGTGTCACAAGCTAAACCACAAGATTTATAGACATAGTTTAACTACGGATATAGCACACTGTAGATCTAACCGCAGAACTCACTCTTGAGCAACCGCTTTAACCGCCATATAACGCTATCTCGGTTAAAAAATAAGAAAAAAAAAGCCCGACACACCTGCCGAGCCTGATTATTGGAGATTAGTCAGTGTTAATAAGTTTCATTAACGCATAATCTTGTCACCGCGTGACACACCGACAATACCTGAGCGGGCAACTTCGACAATTTCTGCCACTTCCCGCACCGCATTGAGGAATGCATCCAGCTTATCACTGGTGCCAGCCAGTTGGACGGTGTAAAGCGTGGCGGTCACATCCACAATTTGCCCACGGAAGATTTCCGCACACCGTTTCACTTCTTCACGCCCGTAACCACTGGCCTGCAACTTCACCAACATGATCTCACGCTCAACATGTGAGCCAGAAACCAACTCACTAACACGCAGTACATCGACCAGTTTATGCAGTTGTTTTTCTATCTGCTCCAGAACCTTAGCATCGCCCACGGTCTGAATCGTCATGCGGGACAGTGTCGGATCGTCGGTCGGCGCGACCGTTAAACTCTCAATGTTGTAACCACGTTGAGAAAACAGGCCCACAACTCTTGAGAGCGCACCTGATTCGTTTTCCAGTAGAACTGATAAAATCCGGCGGCGCATAATTATGTCCTCTCCGTTTTGCTAAGCCACATTTCGTCCATGCCACCACCACGAATCTGCATCGGGTAAACATGCTCCGTTTCATCAACCGTCACATCCACAAATACCAAACGCTTGGTCTCGGATAATTGTGTCAGGGCATCAGCCAGTTTGCTTTCCAATTCATCCGGCGTGCGAATAGAAACGCCAATATGGCCATAGGCTTCAGCCAATTTGACGAAGTCAGGCAGCGAATCCATATAAGACTGTGAGTGTCGGCCAGAGTAGATCATGTCCTGCCACTGTTTCACCATACCGAGATAGCGGTTGTTCAGGTTCAACACCAGCACCGGCAAGTTATATTGCAATGCAGTGGATAATTCCTGAATATTCATCTGGATACTGCCATCACCGGTGACGCAAACTACGGTTTCGTCTGGTAACGCCAGCTTGACGCCAAGTGCTGCGGGCAGGCCAAAGCCCATCGTCCCCAGTCCACCGGAGTTAATCCAACGGCGTGGCTTATCAAACGGATAGTAAAGTGCAGCGAACATCTGGTGTTGACCGACATCAGAGGTGACATAGGCATCACCGCGAGTGAGGCGATGTAAGGTTTCGATCACCGCCTGCGGCTTGATTTTACCGCTGTCTTTGTTGTAACTCAGGCAATTGCGGGCACGCCATTGTTCGATGGATTGCCACCAGTCACGCAAACTATCGCAATCCTGTGTGCAATCAATCTGAGACAACAACTCCAGCATCTGTACCAAGACTTGTTTGGCATCACCAACTATTGGAATATCTGCATTTACGGTTTTCGAAATTGAAGTCGGGTCGATATCGATGTGTACTACCGTGGCATTCGGGCAGTATTTCGCCAGATTGTTGGTGGTACGGTCATCAAAGCGCACGCCAACGGCAAAAATCAGATCCGTATTGTGCATCGCCATATTGGCTTCAAATGTTCCGTGCATCCCCAGCATACCTACGCTTTGGCGATGAGTTCCTGGGAAGCTCCCTAACCCCATCAAAGAGCTGGTCACCGGCAAATTCAGTTTCTCAGCAAGAACGAGCAGCTCTTCGTGACAGGCAGAGTTAATCGCCCCACCGCCGACATACATGATGGGTTTCTTGGCCGCCAGAATAGTTTGCAGCGCGCGTTTAATCTGCCCACGATGGCCTTGTACTGTGGGGTTATAAGAACGCAGGCTAACCTGATCCGGGTAGGCGTAAGGCATTTTTACTGCAGGTCCAACAATATCTTTTGGCAAATCGATAACGACCGGGCCTGGGCGGCCAGTTGATGCCAGATAGAAGGCTTTTTTCAGTACTGTTGGAATATCTTCAGTCCGCTTCACCAGAAAACTGTGTTTCACCACTGGGCGGGAGATCCCCACCATGTCACATTCCTGAAAAGCATCGTAGCCTATCAATGAGCTAGGTACCTGACCGGAAAGCACCACCATCGGTACTGAGTCCATATACGCAGTAGCGATACCGGTAATGGCATTGGTCGCACCTGGGCCTGAAGTAACCAGTACCACGCCAACCTCGCCGGTTGCTCGTGCATAGCCATCGGCCATGTGAACCGCGCCTTGTTCATGGCGCACCAGCACGTGATCGATGCCTCCGACCGTGTGCAGGGCATCGTAGATATCAAGTACGGCCCCGCCGGGATAACCGAATACATGCTTCACGCCCTGATCGATTAACGATCGGACAACCATCTCGGCTCCTGACAACATCTCCATGGGTTTTGCCTCCAGGCTTAGTTTGCTCATTGGATAACGGGAAGTCATTTCCACGGGATCCTGTAGGAAAGGCACTTCGCCCTAATTCCTATATTTATTATTTGTACGTAATAACTTATTAACATAACGTCAGATTTTCTGGCAGGCAAATGGCAATTCGCTGCACTAAAGACAATTTAGTTGGCCGCACTCTGTTTTTGTTCACATTACAAAAACAAAAAACTGCCTGAGAAGGGCTGACCTTAGTTTAAACACCGCCAAGATAATTAATCATAGAACTTAATCAGGCTAAGAATTTTACGCGTTGGTAGAAGAAAAAACGTGGGATGATACCGGGCCAGGTAAGTGAAGGGGCTGAACGTTCAGAAAAACAGCGGCTGCCTGTATCAGAACAGGCAGCAACATGATGACAGTATCGACTAATCGCGGTACATAGAATCAATTTCATTCTGATAACGCTGGAGAATGATTTTACGGCGCAGCTTCATAGTAGGGGTCAATTCACCCGTTTCCATGGTAAATGCCTGCGGTAACAACGTAAAGCGCTTAACCTGCTCGAACAGCGCCAACTCTTTTTGCATATCTTTCAGCCTTTGTTCAAACAAACTGACAATATGGCTATGGCGTAATAACTCTAACCTGTCGTGGTATTTCAGGTTTATCGAACGGGCATACTCTTCAAGTGACTCAAAACAGGGCACTATCAGCGCGGAGACAAATTTGCGCGTATCGGCAATAATCGCAACCTGTTCAATAAAACGATCCTGACCAAGTGTGCCCTCAATCATTTGCGGCGCAATATATTTCCCGCCGGAGGTTTTCATCAAGTCTTTCAGCCGTTCGGTGATAAACAAGTTCCCTTGGGCATCCAACGCCCCGGCATCCCCCGTTTTGAGCCAACCATCTTCGGTGAACGACTCAGCCGTCTCTTGCGGTTTGTTAAAATAGCCGCGCATCACAATGGGACCGCGTACCTGAATTTCATTCTCTGCGCCCAAACGCACATCAATCCCCGGCAGCGGCTTACCGATAGAGCCGAAACGGAAATCTTGCTCTTCCCAACATGAAACGGTGGCACAGGTTTCGGTCATGCCATAGCCGTACTTAATATTGATACCGATTGCCTGGAAAAACAGGATGATATTGTCATCTAACCGAGCACCGGCGGCCGGTAAAAAGCGCACCCGCCCGCCTAATACCCCACGCAATTTACTCAATACCAAGCGATCCGCCAGCTTGTACATCTGCCCGGATAACAATGATAATTTTTGCCCACGTTGCAGGCTTTGGAATTGGCGCTCGCCACACCCTACCGCCCAACGGAACAACATCCGGCGATGCCATTTTGCCAGAGCGACTTTGTCATTGATGGCACTGAACACTTTCTCGTAAAACCGAGGGACAGCACACATCACCGTCGGCTTTACTGCCAGCATCGCTGGTCGCACCCAATCAGTATTGCTGATATACACATTTTGGGCGCCAGTATGCATCACATAGAAGCTCCAGGCCCGCTCAAACACATGGGATAACGGCAGGAAACTAAGAGAGACATCCTCTGCTGTCAGGGTTAAACGCTGATCGTGCAAATAAAGCTGGGCGGCCATATTACGGTAATCCAGCATCACACCTTTCGGTTCACCGGTGGTTCCCGAGGTATAAATCAGTGTGAATAAATCATTTAAGTCGCAGCTATCTATACGTGCAGTGAGTAGATGTTGCTGTACCGCATCAGGCTGCTGCTCAAAATCAGCTAAGTGTTGGGCATATTCACAACCGCGTAAATCAACTGTAGGGTCTAACACAATAATCTGAGCAAGTTGCGGGCACAGCGGCTTTAGCGTTGCGGCTACATCAAATTGCGTTTGTCCGCCGACAAATAAAATACGCACATCGGCATCATTGAGCACATAGGCGGCCTGAGCACTGGTATTGGTGGCATACAATGGAACACTGACACCACGTAACTGCAAAATAGCTAAATCCGCCAACGACCAGGTCATGCTGTTATTGGCAAAAATCCCAATGCGCTCTTGGATGGCAACCCCTAGGGATAACAGAGCGGCTGAAATTTGGGTGACATGGGTATCAACCTGCTGCCAGCTTAATTGCTGTTCGCCCTCTGGCGACCATTCACGCAAGGCTATTTGGTCAGCACGGTGGCTGATTTGTTGGCGCAGTCGGCGCACAAGGTGGTATTGCTCTAATGTGTGGGTCATAACATCGCCGCTCGCTTTGTACTCGCCATCTTTCAAGTTACTGCTGTGAAGCGGCTTGCGCTTATCCAAATCAGGTGACTGGACCAGTTTATCGGGAGCCTTTCGCTTAGCGCCGTCCCGCACCTTGAAATCTATTGGGTATTGATTATCCATTAAAGTGTACTGCAACTTGCAGCTAATTGGCATTCAGCTTACATGTGTTCACTTTTTTTCGCGCAGTCTACCCGCTCTATCGGTTAGAGCAAATAAAATTCAGAGTAGAAGTGTGAGCTGAAATTGACTTTGATGAAAAATAGAGCATTTAGGGCGGCAAGGGGAGTCGGCAGGACAATAGCGTGGCGTTGAACTGAACAATGGCCGACAACAAAAACACACGTTAAGTTAGTTGTTACCTTACCTGCTACTGAGAATAAGATAATTCCAGCAGCAGGGGTTAACAAAAATAATTACGCAGGAATAGTAAGTTGGCTGAGTAGCTCTTTCATCCACTGATGGCCTTTATCTCTATCAGTAGATTCATGCCACGTGAGATAACATGGCCGGTTTGTATTTTTCCAAGGTAAAGAGATAAGTTTCAGATTAAGCGCATCGCTGTATTTTTGAGCAAGCCAACGAGGCGCAATTGCCACAAAGCAAGTTTGAGATACAATATTAAGCACACTATTCATATCAGTACTTTCATATACAATAGTTTGAGCACTGACCTCTGACTCATAATAATGCCCACTGAAAGAACCTACTTTATCCAATGACACTACCGCATGTGACTCTGAAAGGAGTTGTTCTTGCGTAATTGAATTACCAATACGGGGATGGTCTTTCGAGACTACCAGAACGGATTCATCATTAGAGATTGATAAATAATGAAAGTCCGGGCGCTCAAATTTGGTATAACCTATAACAAATTCGGTCTCTTGATAGCGTAACTGATGCTCAATATTATCATTCAAATAGGATTTGATCATGATCTGAACATTAGGCGCTAATTGCTTAATGCATTGTATTATTTGTGCCGTCAATCTGATATCTAACGGACTACAAACAGATAATTTAAAGATTCGCTTACTCTTTTTGGCTTCAAAGCCGGCACCGGGCAACTCATTTTGAACTAATTGCAGGGCTTGCCTCACCGGCCCAAACAACTGACGAGCCCTGGAGGTAGGCTGAATACCTCGGCCATAACGAACGAACAGCTCGTCATTAAACATCACTTTCAAACGGGCAACGGCATTACTCACTGCTGGCTGGGACATTCCCAGTGACTGGGCTGCACGTGTCACGTTATGCATTTGCATCACGGCATCAAAAACGGTTAATAAATTGAGGTCGACACTTCTTAAGTGAACATCACTACCTTCTTTTTTAGTTACTTGGTCGTCGGCTACTAAGTTGTGTTCAAACATGCTTAACTCCACTAAGCTTTATGCAGATGGCATGATTAATAAAAGAACTTTACTGATATTTATATACACCTCAAAATATCTTTATTCTCTTACTATTAACAATACCAATGTTCTCATCACTACTCTTGTTGAGTAAAATGAGTCTCATCCTTGTATAAATGCAAAAGTATTAATTTACTCCCTATCTTTTAGTCAATAACGCCCATAGATAAATTCGCGAACAAAGTATTCACATAAAATATCTTATATATATTTCCACAGAAATTTACATCAAAAATGCCAACCCGTTTAATCATAAGTACCAATAATAAACTTAACAAGATAATCACATCACAAAATGAGATGATTGACAACTATGCCATTAATAAATAATAAATTCATCAATTCAAACTTATTAATCCTTAGTTATTAGCATCAACATATTAAATAATGAATTTAATCTCGTCATTTAATTATACCCACAGAACAAACTCATAACATTTAAAAATAACAAACGCTATTATTTATAATAGTGATGAATATTTATATTAAAAAAATATATATTGTAAAAATAATAAGATTTATTGTGAATTTATCATTGTAATAACTAACAGGCTGCTATTACTTATCTCATTCCCTACCAAGGAGACCTCAATGTGGCATACCAAAACCGACGTTTTCCTCTCTAGGCAGATGATTTATGGCCCAAAATATCAGAGAAGCACAATAATCCATATTATGAAGATTATGCCAAATAAAACAAAATCATCAGTATCTATTTTTAGATTAAAAACCCTATATATTTAATTTTTAGGTTTTTTATGTCGTTATAAGGAATCTATAACCCGCGTAACCAGTTGAACACGCCATTTTAAACAAAAGTTGACATGACCACAAAATTCACGTATCAATTTAGGCAACGCATTATTTTAACCAATGAGAAACTGAAAAATTATGTTCTACTCAACCCGTCTACTAAGCCTACTACTTAACGCATCTCACTTGCGCGGTATGTTGGTGGACGGAAATCAGAACTGATTCAGTCATCAAGATTAACAAGCCCGCGCAAATGCGCGGGTTTTTTTTTACCCGCTAAGCGCAAAAGTAAACACGACAAGGAACAAACCATGAGCCAACAAGTCATTATTTTCGATACAACATTGCGCGACGGTGAACAAGCATTACAAGCCAGCCTGAGTGTTAAAGAGAAGCTGCAAATTGCGCTTGCACTGGAACGAATGGGTGTCGATGTCATGGAAGTCGGTTTCCCGGTTTCCTCCCCTGGTGATTTTGAGTCAGTGCGCACCATCGCTCAGCAAGTCAAAAACAGCCGCGTTTGCGCCTTGGCTCGCTGTGTAGACAAGGATATTGATGTCGCCGCCGAAGCTTTGCGTATTGCTGAAGCCTTCCGTATTCATGTGTTCTTGGCGACATCCACCTTACATATCGAATCTAAATTAAAGCGCTCATTTGATGATGTGTTGGCGATGGCTGTCCACTCGGTGAAACGCGCCCGCAACTATACCAATGACGTAGAGTTCTCTTGTGAAGATGCAGGCCGTACGCCTATTGATAACCTGTGTCGCATCGTAGAAGCCGCGATTAATGCCGGCGCTACTACCATCAATATCCCTGATACTGTCGGTTACACGACCCCTTATCAATTCGGCGGAATTATCACCGACTTGTATGAGCGAGTGCCAAATATTGATAAAGCCATCATCTCGGTCCATTGCCATGACGATTTAGGCATGTCAGTTGCCAACTCCATCACTGCGGTCCAAGCCGGTGCACGTCAGGTAGAAGGTACGATTAATGGTTTAGGCGAACGCGCTGGTAACTGTTCACTGGAAGAAGTGATCATGGCTATTAAAGTGCGTGAAAAGATGTTGGGCGTGCATACCAATATCAATCATCAAGAGATTTACCGCACCAGCCAATTGGTCAGTAAGTTATGCAACATGCCAATACCCGCTAACAAAGCCATTGTCGGCAGTAATGCTTTCGCTCACTCATCCGGTATTCATCAGGATGGCGTGCTGAAAAATCGTGAAAACTACGAAATCATGACACCGCAATCCATCGGCCTGAAAGAAGTGCAGTTGAACCTGACCTCCCGTTCTGGTCGCGCAGCGGTCAAACACCGCATGGAAGAGATGGGTTATCAGGATAAAGATTACAATTTGGACTCCTTGTACGACGCATTCCTGAAGTTGGCGGATAAAAAGGGTCAGGTATTTGATTACGATTTAGAAGCGTTAGCCTTCATTAATAAACAGCAGGAAGAGCCGGAACACTACCGTTTAGACTATTTCAGCGTGCAGTCTGGCTCCAGCGTAATGGCAACGGCATCCGTCAAATTGGTCTGTGGCGAAGACATTAAATCAGAAGCAGCCACAGGTAATGGCCCGGTTGATGCGGTGTATCAGGCCATCAATCGCATTACCGGTTATGAGATTGAACTGGTGAAATATCAACTGTCTGCCAACGGTCAGGGTAAAGATGCATTGGGTCAGGTTGATATCGTGGTTGACCATAAAGGCCGCCGCTTCCACGGCGTGGGTCTGGCAACAGATATTGTCGAGTCATCCGCGAAGGCGTTGGTTCACGTATTAAATAACATCTGGCGCGCTCATCAGGTAGATATTGAGAAGCAGCGCTTGCAACAAAATAATCAGGAAATGGTGTGAACATGACTAAGACTTATCATATTGCCGTTTTGCCCGGAGACGGTATTGGCCCTGAAGTAATGGCTCAGGCAAATAAAGTATTGGATGCGGTGCGTCAGCGTTTCGGCATCAAGATTTCAACCAGCGCTTATGATGTGGGTGGTGCAGCCATCGACCGTCACGGCAGCCCGTTACCCGCAGCGACTGTCAGCGGATGTGAGCAGGCTGACGCTATCTTGTTTGGCTCGGTAGGCGGCCCGAAATGGGAACATTTGCCCCCGGCAGAACAACCTGAGCGTGGTGCGTTGTTGCCATTGCGCAAGCACTTTAAATTATTCAGCAACTTGCGCCCAGCGCGGTTGTATCAAGGGTTAGAAGATTTCTGCCCATTGCGCAGCGATATTGCCGCTAAAGGTTTTGATATTCTGTGTGTGCGTGAATTAACTGGCGGCATCTACTTCGGCCAACCCAAAGGCCGTGAAGGCCAAGGCCAGCACGAGCGCGCTTTTGATACCGAAGTTTATCATCGCTTTGAAATTGAACGTATTGCCCGAATTGCCTTTGAATCTGCGCGTAAACGCCGTGGCAAGGTTACTTCTATTGATAAAGCCAATGTGTTGCAAAGCTCTATTCTGTGGCGTGAAGTGGTAACCGCCATTGCAGCCGATTACCCAGATGTTGCGTTGTCCCATATGTATATCGATAACGCCACCATGCAGTTGATCAAAGACCCTTCCCAGTTTGATGTGTTGCTGTGTTCTAACTTGTTTGGCGATATTTTGTCTGATGAGTGCGCCATGATAACGGGTTCAATGGGGATGTTGCCGTCGGCCAGCTTGAACGAACAAGGTTTCGGTTTATATGAACCCGCAGGTGGCTCCGCACCCGATATCGCGGGCAAAAATATCGCCAACCCGATTGCCCAGATTCTGTCATTAACTCTGCTATTGCGTTTCAGTTTGGGTAAAGACGATGCCGCCGATGCTATTGAGCGCGCGATCAACCAGGCATTAGAACAAGGCTATCGCACGGCTGATTTGGCTGGCGAAGGTAAAGCCATCGGTACCAACGAAATGGGCGATGTTATCGCTAAATTCGTAATGGAGGGAGTGTAAAATGGGCAAGACGTTATATCAAAACAAGACTTTATATCAAAAATTGTACGATGCGCACATCGTTTACGAAGCGCCAAATGAAACGCCATTGTTGTACATCGACCGCCATCTGGTACATGAAGTTACCTCGCCGCAAGCCTTTGATGGTTTGCGCGCGATGGGTCGCCCGGTGCGTCAGCCGGGTAAAACCTTTGCCACGATGGACCACAACGTTTCAACCCAAACCAAAGATATCAATGCCAGCGGCGAAATGGCCCGTATTCAGATGCAGGAGCTGATTAAGAACTGTGCTGAGTTTGGTGTCTCTTTATATGACCTGAATCATCCGTTCCAAGGTATCGTCCATGTGATTGGCCCTGAACAAGGCATGACGTTACCGGGCATGACCATCGTCTGTGGTGACTCACACACGGCGACCCATGGCGCATTCGGATCATTGGCCTTCGGTATCGGCACCTCAGAGGTTGAGCATGTGCTGGCAACCCAGACCCTGAAACAGGGCCGTGCCAAAACCATGAAAATCGAAGTTAACGGTACTGTCGGTGCAGGGATTACCGCCAAAGACATCGTATTGGCGATTATCGGCAAGACCGGTAGTGCAGGCGGCACCGGGCATGTGGTGGAGTTCTGTGGCAGCGCCATTGAAGCACTGAGCATGGAAGGCCGGATGACATTATGTAACATGGCAATCGAGATGGGTGCTAAAGCCGGTTTAGTCGCCCCGGATGACACCACTTTCGACTACCTGAAAGGTCGTCAGTTCGCCCCAACCGGCGAGCAGTGGGAACAAGGTGTGGCCTACTGGCGCACGTTGAAATCTGATGCTGATGCCAAATTTGACACTATCGTCACCCTGGATGCCGCAGATATCGCGCCACAAGTCACTTGGGGCACCAACCCAGGCCAGGTCATTGCGGTTAATGACATGATTCCTGCGCCTGAGTCATTCAATGATCCAGTTGAACGTGCCTCGGCGGAAAAAGCCTTGGCGTATATGGATTTGCGCCCCGGCATTAAGTTGACCGAGGTAGCAATTGATAAAGTCTTTATCGGTTCCTGCACCAACTCACGTATTGAAGATTTGCGTGCCGCCGCCGCTGTGGCACAAGGGCGTAAAGTCGCGACGGGCGTGCAAGCCATTGTAGTACCTGGCTCAGGCCCGGTAAAAGCGCAGGCAGAAGCGGAAGGTCTGGACAAGATCTTTATCGATGCCGGTTTTGAGTGGCGCTTGCCCGGTTGTTCCATGTGCTTGGCGATGAACAACGACCGCCTGGAACCCGGAGAGCGTTGTGCCTCCACCAGCAACCGTAACTTTGAAGGCCGTCAGGGCCGTGGTGGCCGCACACATTTGGTTAGCCCGGCCATGGCCGCCGCCGCCGCTGTCAGTGGTCATTTTGCTGATGTTCGCGACTTAGAAGCCGCTACCCACTAACCGGAGACACCATTATGGCTAAATTTACTCAACACACGGGTTTGGTCGCTCCGTTGGATGCGGCAAATGTCGATACCGACGCGATTATCCCAAAACAGTTTTTACAAAAAGTGACTCGCACTGGCTTCGGCCAACACTTATTTAACGACTGGCGTTTTCTTGACGATGCAGGCCAGGTGCCAAACCCTGAGTTTGTGCTGAACCAACCCCGCTATCTGGGTGCAACTATTCTGTTGGCGCGTGAGAATTTCGGTTGTGGCTCCTCGCGGGAACATGCGCCATGGGCGCTGACCGATTTCGGTTTCAAAGTGGTTATTGCCCCTAGTTTCGCTGATATATTTTACGGTAACTCGTTTAATAACCAATTATTACCGGTGACCCTAAGCGAAGCGGATATCGATACCTTATTCCAATTGGTTAACGACAATGAAGGCATTGAGTTTATTGTTGATTTGGAAGAGCAAACCGTGAAGGCCGGTGGCAATAGTTATTCTTTTGAAATAGACAGCTTCCGCCGCCATTGTATGATTAATGGCTTGGACAGTATTGGCCTGACGTTGCAGCATGAAAGTAATATTTCTGCATATGAAAAACAGCAACCGGCATTTTTACGTTAATTTATTTTAAGTTAATTTTGTGAGTATATTGTTGGTGTCAGGTAAGCCCTGACCCAACAATTCAAAATCTATAAAAATACTAATTAAAAACGCATCCTTTCTTAGTTCATTTTTCACGAAAAAAGCCAAATCCCATATCAATCAACTTGTTATATAACAGTTTCTCAAGTTATTATTTTAACTAAGTATTAATGATTCTGATATTGACTAATTTGATTATATTTTGTGCTGGCGGTCACTTTTTATTTCTTCAACCACGGTATGCTGTCATCCTCCATCCACACCTAGAGGGCGCCTTATGACACGCATTGCATTGCGTTACGAAGCTCGCATCTCCGGCGATAGCCGAGCCTGGTTTAATATAGATTACCGCCTCGCCAACGATTTCCCGCGTTAACACCTCCATTGCTTATTCAGCTTAGGCTGAAAACACTCATTTATTTATTTTATTGCCGTCATTGGTAATGCGAATAACTATTTTCGCTCGCCACACATGACTGCATTTTTAATATTAATATATATGCCCAAAGTAATTGGAGTTGCAGAGCCGTTAGCTGCGACTGCAAGTATCAAGGGTATTTGGAGTCATAAGCCATGAAACGTATCCCAGAACCCTTCCGTATTAAAATGGTTGAAAATATTCGGATGACCAACCGGGAAGATCGTGAGAAAGCATTAATCGAAGCAGGCTATAACCCATTCTTACTGCCAAGTGAAGATGTCTATATTGATTTGCTCACCGACTCTGGCACCGGTGCGATGAGTGACCGCCAATGGGCCGGGTTAATGATGGGCGATGAGGCCTATGCCGGCTCGCGTAACTACTATCACTTGTGTGACCAAGTGAAGAAACTGATTGGCTATCCGTTTACTATCCCAACCCATCAGGGGCGTGGCGCTGAACAGATTCTGTTCCCTTGCCTGATTGCGAAAAAACAAAAGGCCGGTGGGGGTAAGAAGCCAGTCTTTATTTCCAATTTCCACTTTGATACCACGGCGGCTCACGTTGAGATGAATGGTGCGAAGGCAATTAACGTAGTCACACCGAAAGCCTTTGATACCGTTGCATATTATGACTGGAAAGGGGATTTCGATTTAGATCAGTTAAAAGCAACCATTGCCGAACATGGTGCAGAAAACGTGGTTTCTATTATTACCACCGTGACCTGTAATAGCTCCGGCGGCCAGCCTATTTCTATGAGCAATATGCGCGAAGTGTATCGCATCGCTCAGCAGCACAATATTCCAGTGGTGATCGACTCCGCTCGCTTCTGTGAAAATGCCTGGTTTATCAAACAAAGAGAGCCGGGTTACGCGGATAAATCCGTCAAAGAAATCATTTTAGAGATGTACCAATATGGCGATATGTTAACCATGTCTGCCAAAAAAGACCCCATGGTAAATATTGGTGGATTATGTTGTTTCCGTACCGATGAAGACCTATTCAACGATGTTCGCATCCGTTGTGTGCCAATGGAAGGGTTTGTCACCTATGGCGGTTTAGCTGGTCGTGATATGGAAGCACTGGCCATCGGGCTGGAAGAAGGAATGAACGAGGACTTCCTGAAGTACCGTATCGGACAGGTAGAATATTTGGGTGACCGCCTGCGGGCGGGCGGGATCCCAATTCAGTATCCTACCGGCGGCCACGCGGTATTTGTCGATGCCAAGATTCTGCTGCCACATATTCCGGCTGAGCAATTCCCAGCCCAAGCCTTGAATAACGAACTGTATCTGGAGGCAGGTATCCGCAGTGTGGAAATTGGCTCGCTACTGCTGGGGCGAGATCCAGAAACGGGTAAACAAAAACCGTCACCGCTGGAACTGCTGCGCCTGACGATCCCGCGCCGGGTCTACACCAACGACCATATGGATTACATCGCCGACGCACTGATTTCGCTCAAATCACGCGCTCATGATATCAAAGGCTTAACCTTTACTTACGAACCCCCTGTTCTGCGCCACTTTGTTGCCCGGTTAAAACCGGTCGAATAAAGCGCGACTACCACTCTAACAACACGCCCCCTGTTCACTTCAGGCAGGGGGAATATTGCTGCCAAATCGCTACCTCTATAAGTGGTAAAACCACACGAGGACACCCTACTATGGCCCAAACAACACTGGAAGATCAGGTCGCAGCACGTAAAATTAAAAATCCTTCCCTGCTCGGCGGAGCAATGATTATTGCAGGAACCATCGTCGGCGCAGGTATGTTTTCATTACCGGTCGTTATGTCAGGGATCTGGTTTTATTGGTCTATTGCCGTTTTGGTTTTTACCTGGTTTTGTATGCTTCATTCAGGATTAATGATCCTCGAAGCTAACCTCAATTATCATACCGGTGCCAGTTTTGACACCATCACCAAAGACTTACTGGGTAACGGCTGGAATGTAATCAATGGCCTGACTGTCGCCTTTGTGCTCTACATTCTGACTTACGCTTATATCTCTGCCAGCGGTTCGGTTATTCAACACACGTTGCGCGGGATGGGGATCGATTTTCCGGCCCGATTAGGCGGACTGTTCTTTGCT
Organism: Yersinia sp. FDAARGOS_228; assembly: GCF_002073315.2. Taxonomy (NCBI): domain Bacteria; kingdom Pseudomonadati; phylum Pseudomonadota; class Gammaproteobacteria; order Enterobacterales; family Yersiniaceae; genus Yersinia; species Yersinia sp. FDAARGOS_228. The sequence continues at coordinate 1,566,385 of NZ_CP020409.2, read as the reverse complement.
CTGTTTGTCGCCTTTATTGTCTGGCTCAGCACCACAGCCGTCAGCCGGATGACCACCATCGTGCTGGGCGCTAAAATTCTCACCTTCTTTATGACGTTCGGCGGGCTGTTGGGCCATGTCGAACCGGTGAAACTGTTTAACCTGAGCGAAGCCAATCCCAGCTATCTGCCTTACCTGCTGATGACCTTGCCGTTCTGCCTGGCATCATTCGGTTACCACGGCAACGTCCCCAGTTTGATGAAGTATTACGGCAAGAATCCACATCGTATCCGTAACTGCCTGCTGATTGGTACTCTGCTGGCGCTGACCCTCTATATCATCTGGCTGGTCGGCACGATGGGCAATATCCCACGGCCACAATTTCGCGAGATAGCCAGCCAGGGCGGCAATATTGATGTATTGGTCAGTGCGCTTGGTGGGATTTTGCAAAGTTCATCGATGGACCTGCTGCTAACTGTCTTCTCAAACTTCGCGGTCGCCAGCTCATTCCTTGGCGTAACATTGGGACTATTTGATTATCTTGCGGATTTATTTAAGTTTGACGACAGTCGCTTAGGACGTGGGAAGACTGCGGTTATCACCTTCCTGCCGCCAATATTGGGTGGGCTGATATATCCAGATGGTTTCATTTACGCTATCGGCTATGCCGGGCTGGCAGCTACCGTCTGGGCGGCCATCGTACCGGCACTGCTGGCACGCGCTTCACGTAAGCGCTTCGGCAGCCCACTGTATCGTGTGTGGGGCGGTACCCCATTGATTATTGTGATTTTACTGTTTGGGGCGGTTAACGCCATCGCCCATATTTTATCCAGTCTGAACCTGTTACCCATCTATTAAGCTCTTTCGCAAGCGCCCTGCGGGGCGCTATGCCTCTCTCACCCGAGCACAGATGATTAACGCCAGAATCGCTAATCCCATCGCCACCACATATACCGAATTATGGCCCCAGGTTTCGGTCAATACCCCTTGCAGAACCCCAGCCAAAATCACCCCAGTGGAAATACTATTGGTAAACAGCGTGGTTGCTGCTCCGGCCCTGCCAGGCATTAAATCCTGAAAATAGAGCATGCCAATCCCGGCGACAATACCAATAAAAATGGCATTAAAAATCTGCAAAAGCATCAGTGCAGTTTTGAATTTGAATAACACCAATCCGGTATAAAACAGCACACCCGCCAGCACCGCAAACAGCATAATTTTGCGCTTACCAAAACGCCTGACCGAGTAACCCGCCAGCAGCATAATAGGGATTTCCAGTCCGGCAGCGGTCCCCATCAACAGACCAGCCAACCGCTCAGGCAACCCCAAGTTTGCCGTGATATACAGCGGCATATCAATGATGTACATGGTGTTGCAAGTCCACATCAACATTGACGCAATAAACAACAACAAAACGTCTTTATCGGCAAACAAACTGCCCTGCACCACCGCTGACGCATCCACCTCCGGCTCTGCTCGCTGCACCGAAGGCAGAATAAACCACACCACCAGCGCACTGAGGACAAAAATACCGGCGGCGATACTGAACATCAGCGTAAAACCATAATTCAGCGCTAACATAAACGACAGCGGCGGGCCGATAACCCAAGCCAATGAAAGCTGCGCACGCATAATCGAGCTAAACATCACCACTTCCCGCGCCGAGCTATCGGCATATTCTCGCGCTAAGGCGAAAATCTGCGGCATCGCGGTATTGGCCACCGCCGCCAGCAGCACACCGGCGGTGATTAGCGTCAGATAGTCACGATTAAAGGCAAATAGCAGGCAGTTCCCCACCGCCATCAAGTAACAAACCATAATTAGCTTACGGCGGTCACCACGTAAATCTGAGCGTTTGGCCAGTACAAAGCTGACGGTAATCCCGGCAATGGCATTGACGGTATAAAACAGTCCAACCCACAGTGGGCGTACTTTCACTTCAGTGCTTAAGAACAGGCTTAATGTCGGTGCCTGTAACGCGCCGGCGATACCGGAAAGAAAAGCCACCACAAAGAAAGCAAGAAACACCGGGTTAATACGGCGGGAAAAGGTCAAAGCAGATTTCATTCCAGGCTCCAGCGCCAGAAATAACAATTAAACGCTATGCTACAGAAGCGTGTAGATTTATATAGAGAAAAGTATATCAGCCACATAAATTTCACATCCAAATAATGGATGCGGTCGACCGTGTTTCAACCTCAAGGAGGCAGGATAAAAAAAGCCAGCAGATTGTTGAACCCACTGGCTGGTGAAAAACACCATTACTCAGAAATTTTTGGTACACAGCAAAATAAGACAGGGTTCGTTTAACAAATATCAACATCCATTATCATTTACTACAGCTCACAAAGTGTGCTCGGTTCGGGCGATAATATCGTCTTGTGCATCTGGCGATAGCGCGGTAAAGAATGCCGAGTAACCCGCAACCCGCACCACCAGATCACGGTAGCGGTCTGGGTGTTGCTTGGCATCAAGCAATGTCTCACGCGATACAATGTTGTACTGCACATGCCAGCCCAGATACTCCTCAAAGAAGGTACGCAACATCATCATCAGCTTTTCGCGATCACGCGGGTTATCTAAGGTCGACGGATTAAGTTTTTGATTCAGTAGCACCCCACCCAGAATAGAAGCTGTCGGCAGTTTTGACAGTGAGTTAAACACCGCCGTTGGCCCCAAATGGTCAGTACCGGAGGCAGGGCTTGCGCCTTCCGCCAGTGGGCTGTGGGCTTTACGTCCATCCGGCGTTGCCATCGTTGCCGCACCAAACGGCACGTTAGCCGAAATAGACGATGTTCCGGCGTAATAGGTACCGCCGATCGGGCCGCGACCAAAACGGGTATTGTGATATTGCTTCAACTCATCAATATACGTCTGATAAGCGCGCACCAGCAGTTGGTCAACATCATCAATATCATTACCGTATTTCGGTGCTGAATTAATCAGATGTTGGCGTAATTGCTCACCGTTCAGGCCAGCAAAGTCATTAGCTAATGCCGTTGCCAGTTGCTGTTGGCCGATAAGCTGTTGTTCAAACACCAGTTTGCGCACCGCTGCCAGACTATTACCCAAATTGGCAATGCCCACCTGCAAGCCAGAAACCCAGTCATAGCGCGCGCCGCCCTGCTTAATACTTTTACCGCGCTCAATACAATCATCCACCAGTGCAGAACAGACAATATCGTGGGCATTCTCTTCCAACACGGTATCTACCACACACTCAATTTCGATGGATTTTCGCGTGTAGTAACGGATCTGCTGATCCCATTGCGCCATCACTTGTGAGAAATCAGTGAAGTTACCTTGTGATAACCCCTGCTCTTGCGGCAAGAATACTTGCCCGGAAGTTGCATCTTTACCTTGCTCCAGCGCCGCTAGCATCACGCGAGCAAAATTAATAAAGCTCATGCCGGTACAGCGATAGCCCCATTTCCCCCCCACCGCAGTTTCAATGCAACCGATGGCAGCGTAATCGTAAGCATCCTGTGGTTCTACGCCCAATTTGATAAATTCAGGAATAACAATTTCGTCATTATTAAATGCCGGCATACCAAAGCCGCAGCGAATGACCTGCACACAAGCATCAAGGAAATCATCACTGATACCGGCATGGTAGCGCACGCTGAGATTCGGCTGAGTCGAACGTAAACGGCCACAGGACTCCAACACCGCATAAGAGAGCGGGTTAACCGCATCAATCGCTTTACCCTGCACCAGCTTCTGCCCACCAATAGTGACATTCTGATACAGCGGGCTGCCCGCCGAGGCCTTAGAGTGCGAACCGGAACGGATCTTGTTCACTTCCAGCAACTTGAGCCAGCAGCTATGCAGCATCTCAATGGCTTTTTCGCGGCTAAGGGTATTTTCCAGCTCCACGTCACGGCGATACCATGGATAGAGGTATTGGTCGAGGCGGCCAAAAGAAACCGAGTGACCATTAGATTCAATTTGCAGCATCAATTGGATGAAATAGCACAACTGCAAGGCTTGCCAGAAGGTTTGTGGCGGTTGGTGAGCAATCAACTCGCAGTTTGTGGCGATAGTGTGTAGTTCAATGCGCCGCCAATCACGGCTCTCTTCTTCTGCCATTTGCCGCGCAACCGCCGCATAACGTTCGATATGTTCGCTCAGTGCCACCAATGAAATATCAATGGCTTTCAGGAATTGCTCTTTATGCAGGTCACTCCAGTCCGTCAGTTGTAACCGTTCGCGGCGACTCGCCACTTTACTGCGCAGGCCATCCAGCCCTTTTTCTAACAATAACGGGAAGTTAACCGCCAAATGCGCATCACCAGAAGTCATATTACCTTCGGCTTTTATAATGCCGGTAGCCAATAACGCTTTTTGCTCATCGGTAAACATGCCGTAGCAGCGGTCCTGCACTGTTTGGCCGCGCCACCACGGGCAAATACTGTGCAATACCGCTTTATCTGCTGCACTGACCGAGAAACCCGCACCGGGGCGATCGGCCAGCTCATCAATTTCGTTTTCAATCCAACTCACGGTGTATTCAGGGAAAATTGGCGCGGCGCGCAGTTGGCTGGCCTGATTACCGATAATCAGCTCGTCATTTTTGATCCAAACGGTGCGAAGCTGTAAGTGATGTGCCAGCGCCAGCGCACGCCTGACGGGGAGAGGTTTGTCCTGATGCTGCTGATAAGCCTCGGTATAATGCTGCGCTCGCTCGGTACAGACCGGCGGTTTCACAATGTGAATCAGTGCGTTTTTATGCTGTTTCGTCCGTTCGCTTAGCGTTACCAAATCAAGAGTGGTCATAGCATTATCCTCGTAAAATTGCGGTCAAGCCTTTATCACGGGCATAGCTTTCCGCGAAGTGAAGCAGTTCAGGAGCGTCCAACGGTGTGCTTGCTGCCCGATACTCTTCACCCAGCAGCGAATATTTGTTGATACCTAGCGTGTGGTAAGGCAAAAAATGAATCTCTTTAACGCCTATCTCATCAGCGGCAAAATCGACGATCTCTTGTATCGAGTGGCGATCCGCATTGAAATCCGGGATCAACGGCACCCGTACCGTAATGTTGGTGCCCGCAGCCGCTAACTGACGAAAGTTGTCCATCACCCGTTTAGCCGAACCACCCGTCCACTGACGAAAACGGTTTTCATCCGTGTGCTTTAAATCCGCCAGCATCAGATCCAGCCACGGCAAAGAGGGTGCGATGTAATGCCACGGCGTATGCAGACAAGACTCAACCGCTGTGTGGATACCAAGCTGATGACAACGTTGCAATAATTCAGCCGCGACATCGGGTTGCATAAATGGCTCACCACCGGATAGCGTCACACCACCGCCACTGCGCCGGTAAAACGGCATATCCCGCAGTAGCGTTGCCATAGTGGCATCAATATCAATCGGGCTGCCACACACCGTAAGCGCACCCGTCGGGCAACGCACGGTGAGTGCCTGAAGGTCATCCTCTTCCAGCCGCTGGCGCGTGATAACAATGCGATCGTCAATGCGCTCAATGGCCTGCGGGCAGGTTTGTTGGCATAACTCACAACCTGATAAGCACAGGCGAGAATCAAATAACACCTCCGCTTTACGTGACCGGCTTTCCGGGTTTTGGCACCAACGGCAACTCAGCGAACAGCCTTTCAGGAATACCACACTGCGAATACCGGGGCCGTCATGGGTGGAATAACGCTGTAAATTAAAAATCATCTTATTCCTCCCGTTGGCGGCATTGCCACGATAACCCGCTTTCATTGGCAACCAGTATCTGCGTAATATAGGGAAAGAAAAATTGATGAAATTTGCCGTGGAGTTCCTCTTTTATGTCTGCCTCACGTCTACAACAGCAGTTTATTCGCCTCTGGCAACGTTTTAATGGTCAGCCCACAGAAACCACCTTACAAGAGCTGGCGGACGTGCTCAGTTGTTCACGCCGCCATGTGCGATCCTTGCTGGGCAGCATGCAGCAAGAGGGGTGGCTAAGCTGGCAGGCCGAAGCGGGCCGCGGTAAACGCTCGCAACTGGCCTTTCTCTACTCCGGGCTGGCACTGCAACAACAGCGGGCCGAAGAACTACTGGAACAGGACCATATCGAGCAGTTAGTGCAGTTGGTGGGGGATAAAAAAGCAGTGCGCCAAATGCTGCTATCCCAGTTGGGGCGCAGTTTCCGCCAAGGGAAACATATCCTACGGGTGCTCTATTATCGCTCGCTACAGAATCTGTTACCCGGTACCGCGCTGCGCCGCTCCGAAACACATATGGTGCGGCAGATTTTTAATGGCCTGACACGAATAAATGAGGAAAATGGGGAACTGGAACCGGATTTATCCCACCACTGGCAAACTATCAGCCCGTTGCATTGGCGCTTTTATTTGCGCCCTGCCATCCATTTTCACCATGGGCGTGAACTGGAAATGGATGATGTTATCAGCAGCCTGACCCGGCTTATTCCGCAGCCCCTGTTCTCACATATCTCCGCCGTGCGCTCACCAACACCCTATGTGATTGATATCCATCTAAGTTGCCCAGATCACTGGTTGCCATGGTTGTTGGGTAGCGTTCACGCCATGATTTTGCCGCAAGAGTGGGAGAATCAACCCGACTTCCGCCGCCACCCTATTGGTACTGGCCCCTACTCGGTGATTAGAAACCATCATAATCAGTTGAAAATACAGGCTTTTGATAACTATTTCGGTTTCCGCGCACTGATTGATGAGGTCAATATCTGGGTACTACCTGAGTTGTCTGAGGAGCTGGTTTATTCCGGGGTGCAATTACAGGCTGACGATACCAGTAAAAATGAGCTGGAAAGTCGGCTGGAGGAAGGCTGCTATTTTTTACTGTTTGATCAACGATCGCCTCAGACCAGTAACCCAGAGATCCGCCGCTGGTTGTGTGAGTTGATAACACCGGTCGCCCTGCTCAGCCATGCAGATCCTTTCTATCAACGCTACTGGTCACCGGCCTATGGCATGCTGCCCCGCTGGCATCACAACCGGCTAACCACCCTTGAGCCAAAGCCCGAAGGGCTGACCGAATTGACGCTGACGTTTTACAGCGAACATTCCGAGTTTGATGCCATCAGCCAAACACTGACCACATTGTTGGCGGCACACGGCGTCACATTGGTGATTCAAGTGTTGGATTATGTCAGTTGGTATCAGGGCGATGCCCACAGTGATATCTGGCTCGGCAGTGCGAACTTCTATCTGCCACTGGAGTTTTCCCTGTTTGCCACCTTGTACGAACTGCCGCTGCTACAACATTGTTTGGATGAAAAACTGCATCAGGATGTTGAATTATGGCGAAATAATACCCTGCCGATGGCGGATTGGAGCCAACGGTTAGTTAGCCAGAATCAATTCCACCCACTGTTCCATCATTGGTTAGAATTATATGGGCAGCACAGTATGCGCGGGGTGCGTATGAACACGCTCGGCTGGTTTGATTTCAAATCGGCCTGGTTTACGCCACCAGAGGGCTAACCCGCTTTCATCCGCCCAGATTAGTCTCTACAATGGCGTTGTCTCAACGGGGTGCGGAAAAACTGTTGTGGTCGTGTCCAGAATTCATACTGGTTCGTTCCATTAACAATGAAACAAAAACGTCGCGAGGTAGGTTCAGTCGGAGGCGGACAGCACGCAGAAACCGGCGCGTACAAGTAGTACGTGAGGATTTCGAGTACTGCCCAACACCGGATCAACCTAACCGCAGCAAGTTTTTCGCTGAGAGCAAACCCGTCGAACCTGATCCGGCTAACCCCGGCGGAGGGATTTGAGAAAAATAACACCGCATTATCATGCTATCGCTGTTATTTACCGCCTCAGATACCTTTGCCACCTTTATTGTTAAGGAGTGCAAAGTGTTTAAACGCATTATTCCCTGCTTGTTTTTGCTATCTGCTGCTGCGGTGGCCGCCGATAAACCGACACTGACGGTTTACACCTATGACTCCTTTGCTGCCGACTGGGGGCCAGGGCCGGCGATTAAAAAAGCCTTTGAAGCCGAGTGTGATTGCCAGCTTAAATTTGTGGCGCTGGAAGACGGTGTTTCATTACTGAACCGCCTGCGGATGGAAGGTAAAAACAGTCAGGCCGACGTGATTTTAGGATTGGATAATAATCTGGTGCAGGCGGCAGAACAAACTGGATTATTCGCACCAAGCCAAGTGAATACTGCGAACCTTACGCTCCCAGAGAAATGGCAGAATAAGACCTTCGTCCCCTACGATTATGGCTATTTCGCCTTTGTGTATAACAAAGACAAACTGAAAAACCCACCGAAGAGCTTGCAAGAATTAGTCGATAGCAAAGAGCCGTGGAAGGTGATTTATCAAGACCCGCGCACCAGCACCCCAGGCCTTGGTCTGATGCTATGGATGCAGAAAGTTTATGGTGATAAAGCGCCACAGGCGTGGCAGCAATTGGCGAAAAAAACCGTCACCGTCACCAAGGGTTGGAGCGAAGCTTATGGCCTGTTCCTGAAAGGTGAAGGGGATTTGGTGCTGAGCTATACCACCTCTCCGGCTTATCATCTGATTGAAGAGAAGAAAAGCAACTATGCAGCGGCTAATTTCAGCGAAGGCCACTATCTGCAAGTTGAAGTCGCAGGCCAGGTTGCCTCAAGCAAACAGCCGCAACTGGCACAGCGCTTTATGCAATTTATTGTGACGCCAGCATTCCAGGACCATATTCCTACCGGTAATTGGATGTATCCGGTGATTAAAATGGATTTACCGGCTGGGTTTGAAGCCCTTACCGTGCCGCAAAAAGCGTTGCAGTTTGATGCTAAAGATGTGGCAGATAATCGCGGCAAATGGATTCAGGCATGGCAATCCGCCGTCAGCCACTGATCCCTTCATGGTTGTGGCCAGGGCTACTGGCTGCCTTACTGATAGTCGGTGTCGCCTTACTGGCGTTCACCGCTATCTGGCGTCACGCGCCTGCGGCAGACTGGCAAAGTATCTGGCATGACCGCTATCTGTGGCATGTGATCCGCTTTACCTTTTGGCAGGCATTCTTATCTGCCCTGCTGTCCGTCATCCCTGCCATTTTCTTAGCGCGAGCCTTGTATCGCCGCCGCTTTCCCGGCCGACAACTGATGTTGCGTTTATGCGCCATGACACTGGTGCTACCCGTGCTAGTGGCGCTATTTGGTATTCTGACGGTTTATGGTCGTCAGGGTTGGTTGGCGGCTTTGTTTAACTGGCTGGGGGTTGATTACCGCTTCTCACCTTATGGTTTACAGGGCATTTTGCTGGCGCATATCTTCTTCAATATGCCACTGGCGACTCGCTTGCTATTGCAGTCACTGGAAAGCATCGCAGTTGAACAACGCCAGTTAGCCGCACAACTGGGGATGAATGGCTGGCAGCACTTGCGCTGGGTTGAATGGCCCTATCTGCGCCGCCAAATCCTGCCAACCGCAGCACTGATTTTTATGCTCTGTTTTGCCAGTTTTGCCACCGTGCTGTCACTGGGCGGCGGGCCGCAAGCCACTACAATCGAGCTGGCTATTTATCAGGCACTCAGTTATGACTACGATCTGGGGCGTGCGGCCTTACTGGCGCTGATCCAACTGGGGTGCTGTCTGGGTTTGGTGGTGCTAAGCCTGCGGCTGAACACGGTATTGGCGGTAGGTAATACTCACGATCAACTCTGGCGTAGTCAGCAGGATAGTTATTGGTCCCGCATCAGCGACACCCTGCTCATCGGCGCAGCTTTGCTATTGATGGTGCCACCATTACTGGCGGTAGTGATTGATGGCAGTAATCAAACTATGCTGGCGGTGCTACAACAATCTGCACTATGGCAAGCCTTCTTTACCTCATTGACGATTGCTATCGGGGCTGGGTTGCTGTGTGTGACACTCACAATGATGTTGCTATGGAGCAGCCGTGAACTGAAACTGCGCCAGCAGATGGCCTCTGGGCAGGCACTGGAAGTCAGTGGTATGGTGATTCTGGCAATGCCGGGCATTGTCCTGGCGACCGGCTTCTTTTTATTGCTCAACGATACCTTTGGCTTGCCGCAATCCCCTTACGGGCTGGTGATCCTCACCAATGCCCTGATGGCTGTACCCTACGCGTTAAAAGTGTTGGATAACCCAATGCGGGATCTGGCTGAACGCTACACGCCACTGTGTTTATCACTGGATATTCATGGCTGGCATCGTTTGCGCCTGATTGAGTTAAGGGCACTAAAACGCCCGCTGGCTCAAGCACTCGCCTTTGCCAGCGTGCTTTCCATCGGTGATTTTGGTGTAGTGGCACTGTTTGGCAATGAACATTTCCGCACTCTGCCGTTTTATCTTTACCAGCAGATAGGCTCTTATCGCAGCAACGACGGCGCAGTTACCGCCCTACTGCTGTTGTTACTCTGTTTCTTGCTGTTTACTCTTATCGAACGACTGCCGAGCCGCCATGCTAAAGCTTGAGAAAATCACCTATTTGTATGACCACTTACCGATGCGTTTTGATTTGCGTATTCAGCCCGGTGAGCGGGTGGCAATCCTGGGTCCGAGTGGCGCAGGTAAGAGCACACTGCTAAGCCTGATTGCTGGTTTTCTCGCCCCCGCCAGTGGCCGTATGCTACTGAATAATCAGGATCACACGGTAACAGCCCCCGCCGAGCGGCCAGTATCAATGCTGTTTCAGGAAAACAACCTGTTCTCACATTTGACCGTCGCACAGAATATCGGGTTGGGTTTACATCCGGGGTTGAAACTCAGCCATGAGCAAAAGTTACTGTTACGCCAGATTGCCCAGCAGGTTGGACTGGAAGATTGCCTTGCGAGACTACCCGCACAACTTTCCGGCGGCCAACGCCAGCGGGCAGCATTGGCGCGCTGTTTAGTGCGCAGTCAGCCAATCCTGCTACTGGATGAGCCATTTTCCGCGCTCGATCCGGCGTTGCGCAATGAAATGCTGCAATTGGTTGATCAGGTGTGTACCCACCGGCAACTGACATTACTGATGGTGTCACACAATTTGGATGATGCCGCCCGCATCGCCGATCGGACATTGCTCGTTGTAGATGGCCGTATTTACTACGACGGCCCAACCCAGGCGCTGGTTAACGGCACCGCCCCCGAAGCCAGTGTGCTGGGCATTACTACCCGACCATAATAACTTGTATACCCAAGGGGATTACCCAGCGAGAACCTTCCACAACAAATGACGATAAATCGGCATGATGGGCTGCATATGCAACCAGGCAAAGCTGGTAATCGCCGCCACCATAGCCAGCACGGTCACCCAGCGCAGACGAGCCAGTGGCAACCATTGGCTCAGGCGGTCAGGGCTACGCTTGCCAAACCGCCACCAGCGCCATGATAGCCACAGTGCCAGCCAAATCAGCATCACCACCACAAATAGCAACCACTTAAACATATAGCTATTGGCGCTCGGTGGGATATCAATAGCAACACCTGCCAGTATGCCTGGGAAGAAGTAGAGCGGTGGCCAGGTCAGGCAACCAATCACGTTGGGCAAGGCAAATTTTGCCGGTGGCAGGTTTAGCATACCCGCCACCATCGGGACAATCGGCCGTGCCGGGCCGATAAAGCGCCCCAGTAGGACGGTTGCCATACTGTGGTTATGCAATGCGTGTTCGGTTTTATCCAGCATCGACTTATGCTTTTTCAGGAAGGACCAACGGTGCAGTGGTTCTTTGAAGCGCCGACCGATAAAATACGAGATCCAATCCCCCAATAGACAGCCGACAGTTGCAGCGGCCCAGGCCGAGTAAAAACCGACTTCGCCACTGCCAATCAACGCCCCCACACTGGTCATCATCACCGTGCCGGGAAGTAACATCCCCACCAGCGCTAATGATTCGAGAAAAGTGACAAACATGACGATAAATAGCGTGAAAGCCAGAGATTGCGTCAATAAATGTAATAAATAGGCTTCCATAAAGTTGTCCGTTGGTAACACCCAAGGTTCAGGGCGGAGGATTGTCCGGTGTGTCGTGAAATGAGTCAATCAACAAATTTCCCCTTCGTCCTTGAAGCCGCAGGGTTGTTAGCTGTGCTCACTCACCCAAATCACTTACTGGCCGTTGACCTTAAAATGAATAGACTCATCGGGATTAGACCACTTGCTGCCTACCTGCAACTCCAATGACTTTGGGTATACATGGAGCGAATGGAAATCATCATTAAAATAGACAAACACTGTATAAATAACCATACTAGGATAGCATAAACTCTCAGCCGTTATTGTTGCAGTCAGTTTGGATGCGGACAGCGCGGAGAAACCGGAGCGTACACGTAGTACGTGAGGATATCGAGCACTGCCCAAGTTCAAAATGACAAATAAAATAGCCTGTACATTACCTATAAAGGTTAGCATTGTGGCGCAACACCGTCAGGGCTTCCTGCTTACTCGCCACTGGCGCGACACGCAGGCAGGCACCGAAGTTGAATTCTGGTTAGCCACCGATGAAGGGCCACAGCAGGTCAGGCTGCCCCCTCAACCCTCAGTGGCATTTATCCCGGCCGAACAACGGCAACGGGCTGAAACCGTGCTGCGTGATGAACGCCGCTGGCAGTTGCGCCCACTTGAACTGACTGACTTCCACCAACGCCCGGTGCTGGGCCTGTATTGCAGTCAACATCGTCAATTAATTCGTTTGGAAAAACTGCTGCGAGAAAGTGGTGTGAATGTCTATGAAGGCGATATTCGCCCACCAGAGCGGTTTCTGATGGAACGATTTATTACCGCGCCGGTGTGGTTCAGCGGTGATGACAATAACCATGGCCTGCTGCTTAACACCCAAATGAAACCGGCCGAGGATTATCGTCCGACACTAAAACTGCTGTCGCTGGATATCGAAACCAGCGAACATGGCGAGCTGTACTGTATTGGGCTGGAGGGTTGCGGCCAGCGCCAGGTTTACATGTTGGGGCCACCTAACGGTGATACGGCTGAAAGTGCAGCGCTGGATTTCAATCTGGAATACGTCGCCAGCCGCCCGCAGTTGTTGGAAAAACTAAACCAGTGGCTGGCAGTGCATGATCCCGATGCCATTATCGGCTGGAATCTGGTGCAGTTCGACTTACGTGTTCTGCAAAAACACGCGGACCGTTATCAGATCCCACTGCGCTTTGGCCGTGGTGGTAACCTGCTGGAATGGCGTGAACACGGCTTTAAACAAGGGCATTTTTTTGCCTCGGCAGCCGGTCGGCTGATTATCGACGGCATCGAGGCGCTAAAATCCGCCACCTGGAATTTCCCGTCATTTAGTCTGGAATCTGTTTCACAAACCCTGCTGGGCGAAGGAAAAGCCAGTGACAGCCCTTATCAGCGAATGGATGAAATCAATCAACGTTTCGCCCATGACAAACCGGCGCTGGCGCGCTATAACCTGAAAGATTGTGAGCTGGTGACGCGGATTTTTGCCAAAACCGAGCTGCTCAGCTTCCTGCTGGAACGCGCCACAGTGACGGGGTTAGCCGCGGATCGTAGCGGTGGCTCCGTGGCCGCGTTTACCCATCTTTACCTGCCGCGTATGCACCGCATCGGTTACGTCGCCCCCAATTTAGGTGAATTGCCAGAAGAGCACAGCCCTGGCGGCTTTGTGATGGACTCCCAACCCGGCTTATATGACTCGGTATTGGTGCTTGACTATAAAAGCCTGTATCCGTCGATTATTCGCACCTTTTTAATCGATCCGGTCGGTTTAGTGGCTGGTATGGCTCAGCCTGATGAACAGCACTCGGTACCGGGGTTTCGCGGTGCCTGGTTCTCGCGCGAGAAACACTGTTTGCCGGCGATCGTTAACCAAATCTGGCAAGGTCGGGAAGCCGCTAAACGCCACCAAAACAAACCGTTATCACAAGCACTGAAGATTATTATGAACGCCTTTTATGGCGTATTGGGTTCCAGCGGCTGCCGTTTTTTCGATCCCAGACTGGCATCGTCTATCACCTTGCGCGGCCATGACATCATGCGCCAGACCCGCGAACTCATTGAAGCTCAGGGCTATCAGGTGATTTATGGCGATACCGATTCAACCTTCGTCTGGCTGAAAAATGCTCACAGTGAAGAGCAGGCATCACAGATAGGTAAAGAGTTGGTACGCCAGGTCAATCTATGGTGGAAAGAGCATATACAACAAACCTTTAATCTACCCTGCGCCCTGGAACTGGAATTTGAAACTCACTATCGGCGTTTTCTGATGCCAACCATCCGGGGTGCAGAGCAAGGCAGTAAAAAACGCTATGCCGGGTTGATTTCTACCCCTGAGGGTGATCAGATGGTGTACAAAGGGCTGGAAACCGTGCGCACTGACTGGACACCACTGGCCCAGCAATTTCAGCGAGAATTGTACCTGCGCATTTTTCAGCGGCAACCCTATCAGGATTATCTGCGGGACTACGTAGCACGAACCCTTAGCGGCGAATTAGACGAGCAGCTTGTTTACCGCAAACGCCTGCGCCGACGGCTAGATGACTATCAGCGCAATGTGCCACCACACGCCAGAGCGGCACGGTTGGCGGATGAGTTTAACCGCAAGTTCGGCCGCCCGCTGCAATATCAAAATGGGGGCTGGATAAGCTATGTCATGACCACCGCTGGCCCCGAACCCCTTGAGATTCGGCAATCCCCTATCGACTACGATCACTACCTGACACGACAGTTGCAACCGGTAGCAGACGCTATACTTCCCTTCATGCATGATGACTTCACAACACTGATAACTGGTCAGATGGGGCTATTCTGATACCCTAGATAATTCGAGTTGCAGGAAGGCGGCAAGTGAGCGAGTCCCCAAGAGCTTATTAATTTTAAGATCAAGAGCAGTGAGTGACTGGGGTAAACTGCGGCCGCCAACGCACATGCAGCTTGAAGCATGACGGGTATTTTACAGGTGACGAAACGCTCGCCTTCCATTACCATAGCGCCCTTGCCAAAATTCGCATTAATCACATTTACATAACCGCTAGCCGTAATACTCCTTCTTATTGGGTGCTGCCTGTAGATGCTACATTTTCAGACAGACTCTCAGGCCGTATCGCCTGCGCGGAGGGTAGACTATTGCCAGTGGTTTTATGATATTTGGCTGTCACTAATTATTTATAACCAGATAATTTAAAAGCATTTTCTTAACTGTCCAACAAAAAAATCGAGCCGATAATTTATGCCTTTTACACTTGGTCAACGCTGGATCAGCGACACAGAAAGCGAACTTGGATTGGGTACTGTCGTTGCCATCGACGTGCGCATGATTACCTTACTGTTTCCCGCAACCGGTGAAAACCGCCTTTACGCTAGAAATGATTCGCCAATCACCCGCGTCATGTTCAATCCGGGCGATACCATCACCAACCACGAAGGCTGGCAGCTAAAAGTGGAAGAAGTGACTCATGAAAATGGGCTGATTACATATATCGGCACCCGTTTGGATACTGAGGAAACCGGCGTTTCGATGCGTGAAGTGTTGCTCGATAGCAAACTGACGTTTAGCAAACCGCAGGATCGGCTATTTGCCGGTCAGATCGATCGTATGGATCGCTTTGCCCTGCGTTTTCGCGCTCGTAAATATCAAAGTGAGCAGTTCCGTCTGCCATGGAGTGGGTTACGCGGTATCCGTGCTAGCCTGATCCCACACCAATTACATATCGCCTATGAAGTGGGTCAGCGCCATGCACCAAGGGTATTACTGGCCGATGAAGTCGGTTTAGGTAAAACCATCGAAGCCGGGATGATCATTCACCAACAACTGTTGTCAGGCCGTGCTGAACGTATCCTGATTGTGGTGCCGGAAAGCCTGCAACATCAGTGGTTGGTGGAAATGTTGCGCCGCTTCAATCTGCGCTTCTCACTGTTTGATGACAGCCGCTATTCCGAAGCCCTGCTCGACAGTTCTAACCCGTTTGAAACCGAGCAGATGGTTATCTGTTCACTGGATTTTGTGCGCCGCAATAAGCAACGCCTGGAACAACTGGCAGATGCATCTTGGGATCTGTTGGTGGTGGATGAGGCGCACCATCTGGCCTGGAGCGAAGAAGCCCCAAGTCGTGAATATCAAGTCATTGAACAATTGGCTGAGAATATCCCAGGGGTGCTGCTGTTGACCGCAACACCTGAGCAATTGGGCCAGCAGAGCCACTTTGCCCGTCTGCGTTTGCTGGATCCCGATCGCTTCCACGATTACGAAGAGTTCGTCAATGAACAGCAGAAGTATCGCCCAATTGCAGATGCAGTAACACTGCTGCTGGGTGGTGAGCGTTTAACTGACGATAAACTGAATCTGTTGGGCGAACTCATTGATGAGCAGGATATTGAGCCCTTGCTGAAAGCGGCCAACAGCCAAAGTGAAGACAGCGAAGCTGCTCGCCAAGAGTTGGTGACAATGCTGATGGACAGACATGGTACCAGCCGTATCTTGTTCCGTAATACCCGTAATGGGGTGAAAGGCTTCCCGCACCGCGTCCTGCATCAAATCAAACTGCCATTGCCAACCCAATATCAGACGGCGATTAAAGTATCAGGCATCATGAGTGCCAAAAAAACGCTGGAAGCGCGCGCCAAAGATATGCTGTATCCCGAGCAAATCTATCAGGAGTTTGAAGGTGAGAACGCAACCTGGTGGAACTTTGACCCACGGGTAGAGTGGTTACTTAACTATCTGATTGCTAACCGTAATGAGAAAGTGTTGGTTATCTGTGCCCAGGCAGCCACTGCCTTACAACTTGAACAAGTGCTACGTGAACGTGAAGCTATTCGCGCCGCCGTGTTCCATGAAGGTTTATCACTGATAGAGCGTGACCGCGCTGCGGCCTATTTTGCCTCTGAAGAAGATGGCGCTCAGGTATTACTGTGTTCTGAGATAGGTTCAGAAGGCCGTAACTTCCAGTTTGCCTGCCAGTTGGTGATGTTCGACCTGCCGTTTAACCCGGACTTGCTGGAACAACGTATTGGTCGTCTGGACCGTATCGGTCAAAACCGCGAAATCCAGATCATGGTGCCTTATCTGGAACATACCGCGCAGGCGATATTGGTGCGTTGGTATCATGAAGGTTTGGATGCTTTCGAGCACACCTGCCCGACCGGACGCACCATTTATGACAGCGGCTATCAAGAACTGATTGGCTATCTGGCAACGCCAAGTGAACAAGAAGGGTTGGATGAATTTATCCACGCCTGCCGTCTACAGCACGAAGAGTTGAAACTGCAACTGGAACAAGGTCGTGATCGGCTACTGGAGATGCATTCCAACGGCGGCGAGCATGGTCAACAACTGGCGCAGATCATTGCAGATCAAGATAATGACGTTAATTTGGTCAGTTTTGCGCTTAACCTGTTCGATATTGTCGGGATTAACCAAGAAGATCGCAGTGACAACCTGATCGTACTGACCCCCTCTGATCACATGCTAGTACCGGACTTCCCTGGGCTGCCGCAAGACGGCTGTACCGTGACATTCGATCGTGAACAGGCGTTATCGCGGGAAGATGCCCAGTTTGTGAGTTGGGAGCACCCGATCATCCGTAATGGTTTGGATTTGATCTTGTCCGGCGATACCGGAAGCTGTGCAGTTTCTTTATTGAAAAACAAAGCATTACCAGTAGGAACACTGTTAGCTGAATTGGTTTATGTGGTAGAAGCTCAAGCGCCGAAACACCTGCAATTAACCCGCTTCTTGCCACCCACCCCAGTGCGGATGCTGATGGACAGAAATGGCACCAATCTGGCGGCACAGGTTGAATTTGAAACCTTTAACCGTCAGTTGAATGCGGTAAACCGTCATACCTCCAGCAAGCTGGTCAACGCAGTGCAACAAGAAGTCCACGCCATGTTGCAACAAGCAGAGGCACTGGTTGAAGAGCAGGCAAAACTGTTGATTGAATCTGCCAAGCACGAAGCTGATGATAAGCTGAGTACCGAACTGGCACGTTTGGAAGCCCTGAAAGCGGTTAACCCAAATATTCGTGATGACGAAATAGAAGCACTGGAGCATAACCGTAAAATGGTGCTGGAAAACCTCAATCAAGCGGGCTGGCGTTTAGATGCTATCCGCCTGGTGGTGGTCACACATCAGTAATCCTGAGTAATAATCAGTTTCTGCAATATACCCAATAGATTTCAAGATGCAGGCAGGCGGCAAAGGAGAGACAAATCGGTTGGGAACCGATTTGAATAGCATTTATGCTAGCCTCAAGGATGAGGCTCATTAACCCCGATGAGCTTATTCAGTCAAATGATTCGGGTTAACGAGAGCAGCCAACACACCTGCGACTTGAACAATGCAGGGTATAAATGGAGCACTAATGGAACCCTATAATCCCCCACGCGACCCTTGGCTGCACATCCTGTTTCAAGATGAGCACATCATGGTGGTCAATAAACCAAGCGGGCTACTTTCTGTACCCGGTCGCGCGCCGGAGAATAAAGACAGTATCATGACTCGCATTCAGGCTGATTTTCCGACGGCAGAGTCCGTTCATCGGCTGGATATGGCCACCAGTGGCGTAATTATCGTGGCACTGACCAAAGCGGCTGAGCGCGAGCTTAAGCGCCAATTTCGTGAACGTGAACCGAAAAAGTCTTATATTGCCCGCGTCTGGGGGCATCTGGCCGAAGATGAAGGGTTGATAGACCTGCCGTTAATCTGTGACTGGCCGAACCGGCCAAAGCAGAAAGTCTGTTATGAAACCGGTAAATCGGCACAAACTGAGTATCGGGTGCTTTCACGCGATACTGATGGCAGCACACGAGTGAAGTTATCGCCCATCACCGGGCGCTCACACCAATTACGGGTCCATATGCTGGCGATGGGTCACCCGATCCTTGGTGATGGCTTCTACGCCCATCCAGAGGCCAAAGCGATGGCATCCCGCTTGCAGTTACATGCTCAGGAGCTGTGTATTACTCACCCTGAGTTTGGAACGGCGATGCATTTTACATGTGAGGCAGAGTTTTAATTTTTGTCGTAAGAATATTGGCTCGAAATCCCCCCAGAACGGCGCATTAACGCCGATCTGAGGTGGGCACTCTTGAAACAAAACCTACTTGAATCCCTTCTCGCGCTTAATCAAATCATACGCAGCTTGAATCTCTTGGGCTTTTTGCTTCGCCATCTCCATCATTTCAGGTGGCAGACCTTTTGCCACCAACTTATCTGGATGATGCTCACCCATTAACTTGCGATAAGCACGCTTGATGGTCACGCTGTCGTCGGTACTATTAACGCCGAGCACTTTGCAGGCATCCTCCAATGTCGGGCCATTCGACGCTTGCTGATAGCCCCCGTGAGAGTATCCGCCCTGTTGACCTTGCCAACCGCCATGACCACCAAATTGACGGCCGCCTTCAATCATGCTCAGGAACTGATCGAACTGACCGCGCGAAATTCCTAACTCTTCAGCAATGACATATAACACTTGCCGCTCGTTGGGATGCAAAGAGCCATCGGCAAATGCGGCCTGTAACTGAATTTCCAGAAACATCCGAATTAAATCAAAACGCCCAAAACAGACACCACGTAATTCCTGCAATCTTTCACGCAATGGAAAATTGCTTTCTTTCCCTTCGCGAAACGCTTGCTGTGCGGCTGTTCGAGCGTCACCGTGCAATTGCATCCGATCCATCAACTGACTGGCAAGTTGAATATCAACTTCCGTCACCCGCCCTTTGGCCTTGGTTAAGTGCCCCATGACCTGAAAAGTGGCGCGGAAAAAAATTAATTGTCGTGTTTGTTGATCGGCAAAATAGCCGCGGCGCTTCGTGCTTCGCACCCTGTCTACCATATGGCCGACAAGCAACCCCAGTACCACACCCCAGAAACCAGCACCAGACATTAAGCCCAATACCAGACCGAGCAGTTTTCCCCAATACCGCATATACTCCTCAATTCATCATGCCGTCAGTCAAAATTTGCATTATCATACTCGGCATTCAGCTCAGCGCCTAACAACGAGAGGTGCAAACGGCCGGATTTAACACTAGCGCAACTGTGATGAGTAATATAGTCTCAGACCGTTTGCCGGCATGATGCCCCCCGATGACGGAACACCAAAACCGCGTATGAAAAAAAGATTCCCAACACTGCTGGCCACATTGATATGGACGGCACTATATAGCCAGCAATCGCTGGCCGGACTCGCTGAGCAATGTATGCTTGGTGTACCCACCTATGACCAGCCATTGGTTACCGGTGATCCCAACCAGCTACCGGTCCGTATTAATGCGGATAAAACCGAAGCCAACTATCCCGACAATGCCTTGTTCACTGGCAATGTCATTGTCCAACAAGGCAATAGCACCCTGACCGCTAATCAGGTCGAGCTGACGCAAGTACAGAAACCTGATGCAGCTATCCCGGTGCGTACTGTCACTGCCACTGGCGACGTTAATTATGACGATCCACAAATCAAGCTAAAAGGCCCGAAAGGCTGGTCAAACTTGAACACCAAAGACACTGATATGGATAAAGGCAAATATCAGATGGTCGGCCGTCAAGGGCGTGGTGATGCGGATTTAATGAAGTTACGTGGTCAGAACCGCTATACCATCTTAGAGAATGGGACGTTTACCTCCTGTCTGCCGGGTGATAATAGTTGGAGTGTTGTGGGCTCCGAGGTTATTCATGACCGCGAAGAACAAGTAGCAGAAATCTGGAATGCCCGCTTTAAGATTGGCAAAGTACCGGTGTTCTACAGCCCTTACATGCAGTTGCCGATTGGTGACAAACGCCGCTCAGGGTTCCTGATCCCTAATGCTAAATATACCAGTAATAACGGCATCGAATTTATGCTGCCATACTACTGGAATATTGCCCCCAACTTCGATGCTACGATTACCCCTCACTACATGGAGCGGCGTGGGTTACAGTGGCAGAACGAGTTCCGCTACTTGCTGGCACCGGGCAACGGCACCATGGCATTAGATTGGCTACCGAGTGATCGGTTGTACCATGGCACCGATGGCAACGACAAAGATACTACCCGCTGGTTGTACTACTGGGGCCATTCCGGGGTGATGGATAAAGTCTGGCGTTTCAACATCAACTATACCCGTGTTAGTGACCCAAATTACTTTACTGATTTAACGTCGCAATACGGTTCGACCACCGACGGCTATGCGACCCAAATATTCAGCGTTGGCTATGCTGATCAAAATTGGAATGCCACTTTGGCCTCCAAACAGTTCCAGGTCTTTACTGACGCCGGTAATAGTAATGCTTACCGTGCCCAACCTCAGTTGGACATGAACTATTATAAAAATGATATTGGCCCGTTTGATCTGCATGTTTACGGTCAAGCCGCCAAATTCACCAGCGTCAATCCAGAAAACCCAGAGGCCAGCCGCTTCCATATTGAACCGGCGATTAACCTACCACTGGCCAACGGTTGGGGTAGCCTGAATACCGAAGCCAAATTACTGGCAACCCATTATCAGCAGGATATCCCAAATGGTTTTGCCAGTAATTATGCAAACCAAAATAATGGTGCGACAGCTCCAGATTTAAAAGACTCGATTAACCGGGTTATGCCACAATTTAAAGTTGATGGCAAAGTGGTATTTGATCGGCCAATGGATTGGAGTAAAGGCTTCACCCAAACACTCGAACCACGAATGCAGTATCTCTATGTTCCATACCGGGATCAGGATGATATCTATATTTACGATACCACGCTGATGCAGTCAGACTACTCTGGCCTGTTTCGTGACCGTACCTATAGTGGCCTCGACCGCATAGCGTCTGCGAATCAGGTATCTACCGGTTTAACTTCACGCATATATGATGATGCGCTGGTTGAACGTTTTAATGCTTCTGTGGGTCAAATCTATTACTTCAGCCGCTCGCGTACCGGTAATAGCGAAACAATTGATAACAGTAATGATACTGGTAGCCTTGTTTGGGCTGGTGATACATTCTGGCGTATCAGTGATCAAGTGGGTCTAAAAGGTGGCGCGCAGTATGATACCCGTCTGGGGAGTTTGACCCTGGGTAATGCGGTACTGGAGTATAGGAAAGATTCTGAGCGTATGATTCAATTGAATTACCGCTATGCCAGCCCGGAATATATTCAGGCAGCAGTACCGAATGTAAAAAGTCCTGGTTATCAGCAAGGTATTTCTCAGATTGGCACTACTGCCAGTTGGCCGATTGCCGATCGTTGGGCACTGGTCGGCGCTTATTACTACGATACCAAAGCTAACCAGCCTGCGAGCCAGTTAGTTGGTTTACAATACAACACCTGCTGTTGGGCGATAAACGTGGGCTATGAACGTAAAATTACCGGCTGGAATTCACAAACTGAAGCCAGTAAGTATGACAACAAGATTGGCTTTAACATTGAATTACGTGGTCTGAGTAGCGACCACAACCTGGGTACTGCACAAATGCTGCGCTCAGGTATTCTGCCTTATCAAAGTGCATTCTGATACTGTGTAACACACTGAATACAGTGAATTTTAACCCGCTAAAGCGGATTACATAAATGGAAAAGGTATGAAGAACTGGAGAACGCTTATTCTCGGATTGGTTGTCTGTGCCAATACCGCGTTCGCAGCACCACAAGAAGTTGATAAAGTTGCCGCAGTGGTTGATAACGGCGTCGTGCTGCAAAGTGACGTTGACGGTCTGTTACAATCAGTAAAACTGAATGCACAGCAGTCTGGGCAACAAGTTCCTGATGATGCGACATTGCGTCATCAGATTCTTGAGCGTCTGATCATGGATAATATCCAGTTACAGATGGCGAAGAAGATGGGCATTACTATCAATGACGAAGCATTAGATAAAGCCATTGCTGATATTGCCGCGCAAAACCGTATGACGACCGCTCAGATGCGCAGCCGTCTGGCCGCTGATGGCTTGAATTACGACACTTACCGCGAGCAGATTCGTAAAGAGATGCTGACTTCTGAAGTGCGTAACAACGAAGTGCGCCGTCGAATCACCATCCTGCCACAGGAAGTTGAATCGCTGGCTAAACAAATTGGTAACCAGACCAGCGGTGATGCTGAACTGAACCTCAGCCATATTCTTATCCCATTGCCAGAAAATCCTTCTCAGCAACAAGTTGATCAGGCTGAAGAGCTGGCGACAAAATTAGTATCCGACATTAAAAGCGGCGCTGATTTTGGTAAGCTGGCTATCGCCAACTCGGCGGACTCTCAGGCGTTGAAAGGCGGCCAGATGGGTTGGGGCAAATTACAAGAGCTGCCTTCTTTGTTTGCTGAAAGATTACAATCTGCCAACAAAGGTGATGTTGTCGGTCCAATCCGCTCTGGTGTTGGCTTCCACATCCTGAAAGTCAATGATATCCGTGGTGCGGATAAGACCATTTCCGTGACTGAAGTTCATGCCCGCCACATTTTATTGAAACCTTCACCGGTAATGACCGACGATCAGGCTCGCACCAAGTTAGCGGCAGCAGCGGCGGAGATCAAAAGTGGTAAATCCAGCTTCGCCACTATTGCCAAAGAGATCTCTCAGGATCCCGGTTCTGCCGTGCAAGGGGGTGACCTGGGTTGGGCATCACCTGATATTTATGATCCCGCGTTCCGTGATGCGTTGATGAAACTGCAAAAAGGTGAGATCAGTGCACCGGTTCATTCTTCTTTCGGCTGGCACTTAATTCAGGTTGTCGATACACGTCAGGTAGACAAAACTGATGCAGCACAGAAAGACCGGGCATACCGTATGCTCTTTAGCCGTAAGTTCGCTGAAGAAGCTCAAACCTGGATGCAAGAGCAGCGTGCTGCTGCTTATGTAAAAATTCTTGATGGTAGTAATGCACAACCACAATAATCGTATCGTTATTACCCCCGGTGAGCCAGCCGGGGTCGGGCCGGATTTAGTCGTCGCCCTGGCTCAACAGGATTGGCCTGTTGAGTTAGTGGTGTGCGCTGATCCGGCCCTGCTACTTGCTCGGGCCAGTCAGCTTAACCTGCCATTGCAGTTGCGTGAATATCAGCCGGGTAAACCCGCGTTGGCGCAGCTTGCAGGTACCCTCACAATATTACCGGTGAAAACGGCCACGGCAGTGATTCCTGGTAAGCTTGACGTCCAAAACAGCCACTATGTTGTGGAAACATTGGCCAAGGCTTGTGATGGTGCGATAAGCGGGGAATTCTCCGCATTGGTCACAGGCCCGGTACAAAAAAGTATTATCAATGATGCTGGCATCCCGTTTATCGGGCACACCGAATTTTTCGCGGATCGCAGCCTCTGCCCACGGGTAGTGATGATGCTGGCAACAGAAGAGTTACGTGTAGCATTGGCGACAACTCACTTGCCTTTGCTGGCTGTGCCTGGCGCGATCACTCAGGCTAGCCTGCATGAAGTTATCACGATCCTTGATAATGACCTGAAAACCAAATTTGGTATTAGCCAACCACAGATTTACGTGTGCGGGCTGAATCCCCATGCGGGTGAAGGTGGTCATATGGGCCATGAAGAGATCGATACCATCATTCCTGCGCTGGATGCACTGCGTCAGAAAGGCATAAATCTTATTGGCCCTCTACCGGCAGACACCCTATTTCAGCCTAAATATCTGCAACATGCAGATGCAGTTCTTGCGATGTATCATGATCAAGGATTGCCAGTGCTGAAGTATCAAGGGTTTGGCCGGGCAGTAAATATCACTCTCGGTTTGCCTTTTATCCGCACTTCTGTGGATCACGGTACCGCTTTAGAACTCGCCGCAACCGGTTCTGCCGATGTTGGCAGTTTCATTACGGCATTAAACTTAGCCATTAAAATGATAAATAACAGCAATGAATAATAGAGTCCACCAAGGGCATTTTGCCCGCAAACGCTTTGGACAAAACTTTTTAAACGATCAGTTTGTCATCGACAGTATTGTCTCTGCGATCCACCCAGTTCCTGGTGAAGCCGTGGTTGAAATAGGTCCCGGTTTAGGGGCATTGACTGAACCTGTTGCTGCACGTATGGATCATATGACAGTGATCGAGCTCGATCGCGATTTGGCGGCTCGTTTAGCCAGCCATCCACAACTGAAAGACAAGCTGACCATCCATCAGCAAGATGCGATGAAAGTTAATTTTTCTGAGTTAGCGGAGCTTGCAGGGCAACCATTACGCGTGTTTGGTAACTTGCCATACAACATTTCCACCCCGTTAATGTTCCATCTTTTCAGCTATACTGATGCTATTCGTGACATGCATTTCATGCTGCAAAAAGAAGTAGTCAATCGTCTGGTCGCAGGGCCTAACAGTAAAGCGTATGGTCGGCTGACGGTGATGGCGCAATACTATTGCAATGTTATCCCGGTGCTAGAAGTACCGCCAACGGCGTTTACCCCTGCTCCAAAAGTTGACTCGGCAGTTGTGCGCTTGATTCCACATGTCAACATGCCAAATCCGGTGGGTGACGTGCGTATGCTTAGCCGCGTTACCACGCAAGCATTTAATCAACGCAGAAAAACCGTGCGTAACAGCTTAGGAGACCTATTCACTCCAGAGCAGTTAATCGAATTAGGTATTGACCCAATACTGCGGGCAGAGAATATTTCGGTAGCGCAATACTGTAAGCTGGCTAACTGGCTTTCAGCTCAATCGACACCGCAAGAATAAGCAGGAGCACATTATGATTGAACAGCCCCGCGTTTGTGTACAAGTGCAAAGTATCTATGTGGAAACCCAGTCGATACCCGACGAAGAACGTTTCGTCTTCGCTTATACCGTGACGATACGCAATTTGGGTCGTTCAAATGTGCAACTCATTGGCCGTTATTGGTTAATCACTAATAGTAATGGCCGGCAGACTGAAGTTCAGGGTGAAGGGGTCATCGGTGAGCAACCGTTGATCCTGCCAGGTAACGAGTTTCAATACACCAGCGGTGCCGTTCTGGAAACCCCGCTGGGTACCATGGAAGGGCATTATGAGATGGTCGATCACCTTGGTCAGGCTTTCCGTACTGCGATTCCGGTGTTCCGCTTAGCGATCCCAGCACTGATCCATTAACTCTGACCTTTCAACTATGTCTACTTATCTTATTGGCGATGTTCATGGCTGCCTCGATGAGCTGCTTGCGTTATTAGCGCAGGTGAGCTTTGATCCGCAGCAGGATACATTGTGGTTAACCGGTGACTTAGTTGCCCGTGGCCCAGCTTCACTGGATGTTTTACGCTATGTCCGTTCATTAGGGCCTGCTGTTCGTATGGTTCTGGGCAACCATGACCTACATTTACTGGCCGTTTATGCAGGCATCAGCCGTAATAAACCCAAAGATCGTATTACTCCACTGCTCGAGGCACCTGATGCTGATGAGTTGATTAATTGGCTGCGTCGCCAACCCGTCTTACAGGTTGATGATGAATTAAAATTGATCATGGCTCATGCGGGGATAACACCTCAGTGGGATATTGAAACCGCCCAAATGTGTGCTCGTGAAGTGGAAGCGGTATTGAGCAGTGATAGCTATCCACTCTTCCTCGATGCCATGTACGGTGATATGCCTAACAACTGGTCACCAGAGCTATCCGGGCTAGCACGTTTGCGTTTTAGTACTAATGCCCTGACCCGCATGCGTTTTTGTTTCCCGAACGGCCAGTTGGATATGATCTGTAAAGATACGCCAGAAAATGCCCCTGCTCCGCTCAAGCCTTGGTTCGAGTTGCCAAGGTCGGTGTCCCCTGACTATTCAATTATTTTTGGTCACTGGGCATCGCTGGAAGGAAAAGGTGTTCCTGAAGGTATCTATGGCTTGGATACCGGCTGTTGCTGGGGGGGCGATTTAACGCTGCTCCGCTGGGAAGATAAACGTTATTTCACCCAACATGCATTCAAAGTGGAAGCAGAAATAAGTAACACGGATGAAATAGCCGCGGCAAAAGATCCCTTTAGTTATCTATAACTTACTGATAACTAACGATTGAAAAAACAAAGGCGCATAATATGCGCCTTTGTTTTTAGTGAAGATCTTATAATCAGCGGCGCTCAAGGATCTCAAAGCAATAGCTGTGCGAGTTCGCTTCATCTGCGTCATGAAACTCACTGAATGTGCTTTCCCACTCATCCGGTTCATAGTCAGGGAAATGAGTGTCCCCTCCAACTTCCGCATCGATATGGGTAAGATACATACGATTCGCGCGAGCCAAGAATTGCTTATAAACACGCCCGCCCCCCATGACCATAACTTCTTCCACGTCGCCTGCGAAAGAAAGAGCTTCCTCAATTGACGTAGCCCAGGTCACGCGCTCATCAGCACTTGGTTGGCTGCTAATAACGATATTTAGCCGCCCCGGTAAAGGACGACCGATAGATTCGAAGGTCTTACGACCCATAATAACCGGTTTATTTAGCGTGTTACGTTTGAACCACGCTAAATCAGCCGGTAAGTTCCATGGCATGGCGTTTTCCATACCAATAACGCGATCCGCTGCCAACGCAGCGATCAGGCTGATAATCATGTTTAAACCCTGTAGGCTACAAGAGCCAATACCGAAAAATTGCTCACACTATACGTAAAGCCTAATCAAGCGTCGATAGCGATAAGCAGGCTAATCACACATATAAGATTGCTCTTAGCCCGATATATAAACAGAGAAGAAAAAAAACCTTATACACCAGGACGTTTGCGATATAACCACAATCCAGGCAAGGATAAACCAATCGACAACGCGCCAACAATAAATGAGGCTTTCAAGAAATTGGTCATCATCGTGGACATTAACGCCTCGCTATAACCCAAGTGAGAAATCTCAACGACCGATATCATCGCGGTATAAGCGGAAATACCTGGGAACATAGGAATAACGGCCGCGACAGTGAAAACTTTTGGATGTGCCAGCAACCAGCGTGACCAGTTAATCCCGATGACGCCAATCATAATTGAAGCCAATAATGAAGCCAGCTCGATATTCATTCCAAAATGGATCATTAACATACGCGAACCGTGCCCGACAGCGCCCAGCAATGCACAGTAACGCAATGCCCGCACCGGCACATTAAATACCATAGCAAAACCCAATGCCGGGATAGCCGCCAACACCATGTCTTGTAATAATGCCCAGAGTAAATTCATCACCACCCCCGCAATCCCCATAACGCCATCGCAAATATCACCCCAATACAGGTTGATAACGTTAATAAACTTGCCATTGCCCAACGGGCCAAACCAGTATTAACGTGGCCCTTAAACATATCGGCTACTGCATTGATCAACGGGAATCCCGGAACTAACAGCAATACGCTGGCGGCCATCGCCACACTGGACGCCTCTTGGAAAAACGGTAAACGCATTAACAAACCAGATGTTGATGTGGCAACAAAAGCAGTGATACAGAAATTAATCAGCGGATTCATATGATGTGCCGTCAGGCTCTGGCGCACAAACATCGCCAACCCACTGGCTAAAAAGGTGATAGAAAACGCATCCCAACCACCACCGTTTAATTTACTGAAACAACCACAAGAGAGCGCCACCATCACGACGACCAGCCAGCGCGGATAGCGAAGAGGTTTAATATGCTCGAAGCGTTTTTCTACATCTTTTGCATCCAGTATGTGGTGCTCCGCCATAATCACAATATGCTGTACTTCCGTTACCACCTGCATATTGATCCCACGATCGGTATTTTTACGGGTGGATGTCAGGCAATTACCCTGGTTTATTGTGGTCAGCACAATTGCGTTAGCCGAGATAGAACTCTCGACACTGTCCATCCCCAGAGCCATGCCAAGCCGTGCAGATAGCTGCTCAACCAACATACTTTCGGCCCCATGCTGCAACAACAATAGGGCACATTTGATGCACAACCGCGTAATTTCTCGCTGCTGTTGATGCGAAACATCACTGCTTATTACATTATCCAGGCTCATATTCGTGCATCACTATCCGTCAAAAGAGTAAAAGACATCTGCGGCAATCCCATTACTACTGATAAGCAAACCACCACAGATAACAAATAAGAATAATGCAGAGGAAGCCAAGTGGCGTTATTATCGCCAGATAGTACCACTCTCATTCGGTAATCCTTATGCTTGAAACCTCTTTATTCGTTGCCACACTTGCTACCTTGGGCATGCTCTCCCCCGGGCCAGATTTCTTTCTGGTAATCAAAAACGCTGCCCGCTATCGCCGCCCCGCAGCCATGATGACAGCCCTCGGCGTAATTTTGGGTGTTGCGACACATATGTCTTATTGCGTGGCTGGCCTGGCAGTCGTTATCACTACCACGCCATGGCTATTCAATCTGCTGAAATATGCCGGAGCCTGTTATTTGATCTGGATTGGTATCCAGGCCCTGCTGTCACGAGGAAATAGTAAGCTGAGTATCGATAACACTGCACAATATCCCGTCACACTGAAAGCCGCGTTCTTGCAGGGATATCTTTGCAATTTATTAAATCCCAAAGCGACTCTTTTCTTTCTCGCCGTTTTCACACAAATATTACAGATAAACTCCGGCGTGGGTGAGAAACTGTGGTACGCCTCAATCATCTGGCTACTGGCTGTTATCTGGTGGCCCCTACTGGTGATTCTGATTCAAAGTGCACCGGTACGCCGAGGTTTGGCGAAAGTGCAAAAAGTTGTCGATAAATTACTGGGCGGTCTGTTGATCGGCCTGGGTATCAAAGTTGCATTAAGCTAACTGCGCCGATTCTTAACGCCTGGCTATAAGCTACTATTCACAACCCGCACGAACATTGATCTTCACCAATGTTGTTTATGAACAATACTATCGTTTATGAATAATACTTCTGTGCATAAAAAACACTGTTTATGCGGGTAAAAAGCGCGATTTTATATCCAAAGTCATTGGAGTTGCAGGTAGGCCCCCCTGTGGCTTCAAGAACGAAGGATATATGAGCATAAAAAAGGGGGGCGATGTCTCCATCGCCCCCCTTTCTTAGCGCCCAAATTAAGCTTTCATATTCTTAATCTTGGCATGCATTTCTTGTACTGAAATCACTTGCTCGGTAGGGTCCGCATTCAAAGCCATTGCTGTTGCGAAGCCACCATTCAAGGTGGTGTCGTAATGCACTTTATATTGCAAAGCACTACGGCGAATCAGTTTAGAATCTTCAATCGCCTGACGCCCTGCCGTTGTATTCACAATATAAGTATATTCACCATTCTTGATACGGTCCTGAATGTGTGGGCGACCTTCATGTACCTTGTTGACTAAACGTGGGTTTATCCCTGCCTCGCCCAGAACCACCGCAGTACCGTGGGTTGCATCCAATTCAAAGCCCTGTTTAAGCAACTTGGCGGCCAAATCAACCACCCGGTGTTTATCTCCCTCACGGACAGATAACAGTGCGCGGCCACTCTTTTTCATACCAGACTGACTGCCCAGCATCGCTTTAGAGAAAGCTTCAGCGAAGGTCCGACCGACCCCCATCACTTCACCGGTAGAGCGCATTTCTGGCCCTAAAATCGGATCCACACCTGGGAACTTGTTAAACGGCAATACCACTTCTTTTACCGAGTAATAAGGGGGAATAATCTCTTCCAGAATACCCTGCTCTGCCAATGACTGCCCCACCATCACGCGTGCGGCGATTTTTGCCAGTGGCATACCGGTGGCTTTAGACACAAATGGTACGGTACGGGCTGCACGAGGGTTAACTTCAATCAGATAAACTTCGTTATTCTTCACGGCAAACTGCACATTCATTAAACCGCGCACGCAAAGCTCAAA
Organism: Yersinia sp. FDAARGOS_228; assembly: GCF_002073315.2. Taxonomy (NCBI): domain Bacteria; kingdom Pseudomonadati; phylum Pseudomonadota; class Gammaproteobacteria; order Enterobacterales; family Yersiniaceae; genus Yersinia; species Yersinia sp. FDAARGOS_228. The sequence goes on along the minus strand of NZ_CP020409.2, from coordinate 1,535,801 downwards.
CGCCAGTTTTTCAACTTGTTGGCGCATTACATCCTGAATTTCTTTACTCAGGGTGTAAGCGGGCAATGAACAGGCTGAGTCACCGGAGTGCACCCCTGCTTGCTCAATGTGCTCCATGATGCCACCGATCAACACGCGCTCACCGTCACAAATGGCATCAACATCCACTTCAACGGCATCATCAAGGAAACGATCCAGCAGCACTGGTGCATCGTTCGAGACACTCACTGCATTTTGGAAGTAGCGGCGCAGGTCAACTTCGTCATAAACGATTTCCATCGCGCGACCACCCAAGACATACGATGGGCGGACCACTAACGGATAACCCAGACCCGTGGCTTTCTCTACGGCTTGTTCGATAGTAGCAACCGTCGCGTTCGCTGGTTGTTTCAAGCCCAGACGATTTACCGCCTGTTGGAAACGCTCACGGTCTTCTGCACGGTCGATTGCATCCGGGCTAGTCCCGATAACAGGGACACCGGCGGCTTCCAGTTCACGCGCTAATTTTAATGGAGTCTGACCACCGTACTGCACGATAACGCCTTGCGGCTTCTCAATACGCACGATTTCCAGCACATCTTCCAGGGTGACAGATTCGAAATAGAGGCGATCAGAGGTATCGTAGTCGGTCGAAACCGTCTCAGGGTTACAGTTCACCATGATGGTCTCGTAACCGTCTTCACGCAGCGCCAGTGACGCATGTACACAACAGTAGTCGAATTCAATACCCTGGCCGATACGGTTCGGGCCGCCCCCCAGTACCATCACTTTCGGACGATCACTGGTTGGGTTGGATTCACACTCTTCCTCGTAGGTTGAGTACATGTAGGCAGTATCGGTAGAGAATTCAGCCGCGCAGGTATCTACACGCTTGTACACCGGATGCAGACCCTGTTTATAACGCAGCTTACGCACTTCACTTTCCGCCGCACCGACCAATTTTGCCAGACGGGCATCGGCAAAGCCTTTGCGCTTCAACTGACGCATAAAATCAGCATTCAGACCATTAATACCGCACTCTGCCACGCTCTCTTCCAGACGAACCAACTCTTCAATCTGCACCAGGAACCAGCGGTCAACGTTAGTCAGATTGAAAACACCATCAACCGACATGCCTGCACGGAAGGCATCAGCGATATACCAGATACGATCAGAACCGGCTTCTTTCAATTCACGGCGAATTTTAGTCAGTGCTTCTGGATCATCCAGACTCACTTTCGGGTCAAAGCCGGTCGCGCCAACTTCCAGACCGCGCAAGGCTTTTTGCAGCGATTCCTGCAAGGTACGGCCAATCGCCATCACTTCGCCAACCGATTTCATCTGCGTGGTCAGGCGGTCATTCGCACCGGCAAATTTTTCGAAGTTAAAACGTGGGATTTTGGTGACAACATAGTCGATAGATGGCTCAAAGGAGGCCGGCGTGCGGCCACCAGTGATATCATTCATCAACTCATCGAGCGTATAACCTACCGCCAGTTTGGCGGCAATCTTGGCAATCGGGAAGCCGGTTGCTTTAGAGGCCAGAGCGGAGGAACGGGACACTCGCGGGTTCATTTCAATAACGATTAAACGGCCATTTTTCGGGTTAACCGAGAATTGCACGTTGGAGCCACCGGTTTCTACGCCGATTTCACGCAGCACTGCCATCGAGGCATTACGCATGATTTGGTATTCTTTATCAGTCAGAGTCTGAGCTGGTGCAACAGTGATAGAGTCACCGGTGTGGATGCCCATCGCATCGAAGTTTTCGATGGAGCAGACGATGATGCAGTTGTCGTTTTTGTCGCGCACAACTTCCATCTCATACTCTTTCCAACCAATCAGCGACTCATCGATCAACAGCTCTTTGGTTGGCGATAAATCTAACCCGCGCTCACAAATCTCTTCAAACTCTTCACGGTTATACGCGATACCGCCACCGGTGCCACCCATAGTAAAAGAGGGGCGGATAATGCAAGGGAAGCCCACATCAGCCGCTACAGCCAGAGCTTCTTCCATATTGTGCGCAATACCTGAACGCGCAGTATCCAGACCAATTTTCTTCATCGCGATATCAAAGCGACGGCGGTCTTCTGCTTTATCGATAGCATCGGCAGTGGCACCTATCATGGTGACACCGAATTCAGCCAGAACGCCCTTGCGCTCCAGTTCCAGCGCACAGTTCAGTGCGGTTTGACCACCCATGGTGGGCAACACTGCATCCGGGCGCTCTTTTTCAATAATTTTGCGTACCACTTCCCAGTGGATTGGCTCGATATAAGTGGCATCGGCCATTTCCGGGTCAGTCATGATGGTTGCCGGATTGGAGTTCACCAGAATGACACGGTAGCCTTCTTCACGCAGTGCCTTACAAGCCTGAGCCCCAGAGTAGTCAAACTCACAGGCCTGGCCGATAACGATTGGGCCAGCGCCCAGAATCAGGATGCTTTTTATATCTGTACGTTTTGGCATGGTTTGAGGCTCCTGATTATTTATTGGTATGGCTACTGTTACGGCTTGCAGTTGTTGCGCGGTAAGCTTCAATCAGTTCGATAAAGTGATCAAACAATGGCGCTGCATCATGTGGGCCTGGGCTGGCCTCTGGGTGCCCCTGGAAACTAAATGCGGCTTTATCAGTGCGGTGAATCCCTTGCAGAGAACCATCGAATAAAGAAACATGTGTAGTTCGCAGGTTGGATGGCAATGTGGTTTCATCTACCGCAAAACCGTGGTTCTGTGCGGTGATCATCACGCAATCGGCATCTAAATCTTTCACCGGGTGGTTGCCACCGTGGTGACCAAACTTCATTTTCACTGTTTTTGCGCCACTGGCCAGCGCCAGCAATTGGTGCCCTAAGCAGATGCCAAACACCGGAATGTCGGTTTCCAGAAAACGCTTGATAGCCGCGATAGCATAATCACATGGCTCTGGGTCACCTGGGCCGTTGGATAAGAAAATGCCATCTGGGTTCAGTTTTAGCACTTCTTCTGCCGGTGTCTGTGCAGGAACGACCGTCAGGCGACAGCCTCGGTCCACCAGCATGCGCAGGATATTGCGCTTCACGCCGTAGTCGTATGCCACTACATGGAAGGGCAAATCTTCTGGTTGCATTGCCGCAGGTAAGTCACCTTCCAGAGTCCAGCTACCTTGTAACCAGTCATAACGCTCTTCCGTGGTCACTTCTTTTGCCAGATCCATCCCCTTCAGGCCTGGGAATGCTTTCGCCTTTTCGAGTGCTAAAGCGGCATCAGACAAGTCACCCACAATAATGCAGCCATTTTGTGCCCCTTTCTCACGCAGCAAACGTGTCAGCTTACGCGTATCGATATCAGCAATCGCAACAATGTTGTGGCGCTTGAGATATTCAGCTAAGCCTTCTTCATTACGGTAGTTGCTGGCAATCAAAGGCAGGTCGCGAATAACAAGACCTTGGGCGTGTACTGCGGAGGATTCTTCATCGGAGGCATTAGTGCCGACATTGCCGATATGAGGATAAGTAAGAGTAACGATCTGGCGGGAGTAGGAAGGATCAGTGAGGATTTCTTGATAACCGGTCATTGACGTATTGAAGACCACTTCCCCCACTGCCGTACCCTCTGCCCCGATGGCCCGACCGTGAAATTGGGTTCCGTCTTCGAGAACCAATAGCGCTGACTTAATCAAAACATCCTCCAAGGAATAAACAGTCACATTATTTGCATATTAATTCATATCTAGCGATCTAAATCAATGCAAAAACCGCCCTCAAAGCTAATTTTTGGCAAATTGGGCGCATTTTAATGATGAGTGACGCTCTTGTCTAGCCAAAGTGCCATTTTTTCTCTGTTTTTTACCGTTCTCATTAAAATGAGGGGATTATAGCGGTAAAAACACATGCTAACTTAACATAGTAAACGGTTGCGAGGTGTAGTGACTGAGAAATATCGTTCCAGAGCAGTAAAAATCAGGGCCAATGACCAAGGAAGGGATTAAAAGACAAAAAAACAGACAAAAACACAGATAAATAAAGGTTATACAAAAAATTAATAATGAAACAATTATTTATTAAAACAAATAAAAAAGGACAATAAAATATTGCCCTGTTATCAAACGATTATGATAAAAACAACCACATCACTGGCTGTGCTTTACACCTTTAAAGTTCATTCAAATTCAGTACATCACGCATATCAAATAAGCCATTACTGCGCGTTGACACCCAAACAGCCGATTTAACCGCGCCATTGGCAAAAGTCATACGACTGGTCGCTTTGTGTGTGATCTCAACACGCTCACCAATATCAGCAAACATAGCCGTATGCTCTCCAACGATATCGCCAGCACGCACAGTTGCGAAACCGATGGTGCCAGGTTTGCGTTCACCGGTATGACCTTCACGGCTATAAACTGCACAATCTTTCAGTGAACGCCCTAGTGAGTCAGCAATTGCTTCCCCCATCGCCAGCGCGGTACCTGAAGGCGCATCAACTTTATGCCGATGATGTGCTTCGATTATTTCGATATCGGTATAGTCGCCCATCACTTTCGCTGCCTTCTCTAGCAGTTTTAGCACCACATTGACCCCAACACTGAAGTTGGCAGCGAACACAATAGCAATGTCCGTTGCCGCAACCCTGATGGCTTCTTTACCTGCATCATCAAAGCCAGTCGTGCCAATTATCATCGCCTTACGATATTGACGACAAATGGCTAAATGCGCCAGCGTGCCTTCAGGCCGGGTAAAATCGATCAACACATCAAAATGATCAACTACGTCAGATAAATCATCACTTACTGTGATGTTTAACAACCCCACTCCGGCCAGTTCGCCGGCATCGCTCCCCACTAATGTGGATCCGACACGTTCAACAGCAGCCCCCAGCACCACACCTTCAGTGTGAGTAATTGCCTGGATAAGTTGTCGGCCCATACGGCCACCCGCGCCGACAACAGCGATACGAATTGTTGAATCAGTCATACTTCCTCTCATATTGTGTCATCTACCCTGACCAAGGTTCAGATTAGCCGCCCGCTATGGACTCTGCCAGCCTATTTAATCTGTATTAGAAAAAAATGATATACGCGTGCTTTTATCAGTGAAACCACTTAATTCCTTACATACCCGTCATACTTCAAGCTGCATGTGCGTTGGCTGCGTTCAAATCGGTTCCCGACCAATTTGTATCTCTCTTGCCGCCTTCCTGCAACTCGAATTATTTAGGGTAAAATACTCGGAAACACTTCATCTGGCATAGTGCGGTTATTTCGCATATTCATGCAGTTATGGTGAAATATACCCATAAAAAAGCAGCCACTGAGGGCTGCTTTTTAACGCTGAAGCACGATATCAATCAGTCGATCTGTTTTACATCGACACGTAACTCTTTAGGTACTTCGAAAACGATACTCTCTTCACGGCCACTGAGTTCGATAGATCCACCAGCACCAAGAGCTTGCAAGCGTGCGATGACTTGTTGAACCAGAATATCAGGAGCAGATGCGCCAGCAGTAACACCAATACGTGCCGCACCCTGCAACCATAACTCTTGTATATCCGCTGCTGAATCAATTAGATAAGCAGGTTTACCCATCCGCTGTGCCAACTCAGCCAACCGATTAGAGTTAGAGGAGTTTTTCGAGCCAACCACTAAGACAACATCAGCATCATTAGCCAGATTGCGCACCGCTTCCTGCCGGTTGGTCGTGGCATAGCAGATATCATCTTTGCGTGGACCGACAATCTTCGGGAAACGCTGGTGCAAGGCATCGATAATTGCAGAGGTATCATCAACCGACAAAGTCGTCTGTGTCATAAAGCACAGATTGTTCTCATCTTTAACCTGCAAAGCCCATACATCATCAGGTGATTCAACCAGATACATGCCCCCTTGCGGGTTGCTGTATTGCCCCATGGTACCCTCCACTTCCGGGTGACCAGCGTGCCCTATCAAGATGGCTTCTTTACCCTTGCGGCTAGCGCGTGCGACTTCCATATGAACTTTGGTCACCAATGGGCAGGTTGCGTCAAACAGCATCGTCAGCTTGCGCTCACGAGCTTCTGCTCGCACAGCCTGCGACACGCCATGGGCTGAGAAAATCAGAATAGAGCCATCTGGCACTTCTGCTATCTCCTCAATAAAGATAGCACCGCGCTCACGCAAGCTATCAACCACATAACGGTTGTGTACCACTTCATGGCGCACATAAATTGGCGCGCCATACATTTCGATCGCGCGTTCAACAATACTGATAGCCCGATCAACTCCGGCACAAAAACCGCGTGGATTAGCCAGCAATATCTGCATGCATTGCCTCCTGTTGGGGGTCAATCTCCAGCACTTCAATTTCAAAGCTAATGGAATGCCCTGCCAACGGGTGATTGAAATCAACAGTAATAGACTCTTCCGCCACTTCCCGCACCACGCCTGGCATTTCACTGCCATCGCGGGAGGTAAATAGCATAATAGTACCGGCATCTGGCACACCGGTTTGAGCAAAATCACGCTGGGTGAAATACTGAATCAGATCAGGGCTTTCCAAACCAAACGCATCTTCAGGCTGCAAGGTGAAAGCATGTTTATCACCCACTTTCAAACCTATCAACTGCTGCTCAAGTGCATCAGAAAGGCTGTCATCGCCTAAACGAAACAGCGCAGGTTTGCCGTGAATATGTGTTGATTCCGCCGTTGAACCATCTTCCAGTTTCAGAGTGAAGTGCACCAATACGGCGCTCTTGTCTTGTACAAAATGGTCTTGTACTTGATTACCGGGTACACGCTCAGACATCTCATTCACCTTTATTCATGGCCGTTTTTTCAGCAGGGCTTAAAAAACCCTCAAAGATAACCAACGCAGCACCGATACAGATAGCGGTATCGGCGATGTTAAAGGTTGGGAAATGCCAGTTATTGACGTGGAAATCGATAAAATCGATCACCGCACCGTGCACCATGCGATCAAATAAGTTACCTAATGCCCCACCGATAATCAGAGCATAAGCACAATTGAGCAGGCGTTGTTTGGCAGTAGAGCGATACATCAGCACCATGAGTATCACTGAAATACCAATAGCGATGCCCGCAAAGAACCAACGCTGCCAGCCACTTTTATCGGCAAGGAAGCTAAAGGCTGCGCCAAAATTCTGTGCGTAGGTCAGGTTGAAAAAAGGGATCAGCGGCACTGACTCATACAGGGCAAAGTGGGTCATGACCCACTGTTTGCTGCTGAGATCCAAAATAACCACCAATACCGCCAGCCATAACCAGCGCAATCCGGTCGAACAAATAGGTTTACTCATTAGGCGAACTTACGCTCTTCACCGTCTCCGGCAACGTTAGTGACACAGCGGCCGCACAATTCTGCATGCTCCGCCACCAAACCGACATCTTGAGTGTAATGCCAGCAACGCGGGCACTTCTCACCATCAGCCTTATTAAAGGTGATTTTCAACCCGGCAATCAATTCACTTTGCAGCGCATCATCACCCGCATCGGCATAAGGAGCGACTTTTGCGGCAGAGGTCAACAGCACAAAACGTAATTCATCTTGCAAGCTGTTCAACCGCGTAGCCAGTTCAGGCTCAGCGAACAAGGTGACTGCCGCTTCCAATGAACCACCGATATGCTTATCACTACGGGCTTGCTCTAACACCTTGTTGACTTCGCCACGGACTTTTAACAGCTCGGCCCAGAAAGTATCGTTCATACTTTCATCACCCGCCAACCCGAACAGACCGTCATACCACTCTTCAGTGAAGACATACTGTGGACGACTGCCTGGCAGTTGGTTCCAGATCTCATCTGCGGTAAAGGACATAATAGGTGCCATCCAGCGCACCAATGCTTCTGCGATATGGAACAATGCGGTCTGGCAACTGCGGCGGGCAACACTGTCGCCTTTCGCGGTGTACTGGCGGTCTTTAATGATATCCAAATAGAAGGATCCCATCTCAACCGAGCAGAACTGCATCAAGCGCTGCACCACCAAGTGGAAATCGTAATTTTCGTACGCTTCCATGATCTCGGCTTGAGCCGCTTGGGCGCGGCCGACTGCCCAGCGATCCACTACCACCATCTCTTCCGGTTTCACCTGATGCAGCGCAGGATCAAACCCATTCAGGTTTGCCAACAGGAAGCGCGCAGTGTTACGGATACGGCGATAAGAGTCAGCAGAGCGTTTGAGGATTTCGTCAGAAACCGCGATCTCACCGGTGTAATCAGTCGATGCCACCCACAGACGCAGAATGTCACCACCCAGTTTGTTCATCACATCTTGCGGGCTGATGGTGTTACCGATGGATTTGGACATTTTACGCCCCTGACCATCAACGGTAAAACCGTGGGTCAGCACTTGGCGATAAGGCGCTTTGCCTTTCATCGCGGTTGCAATCATCAGTGAAGACATAAACCAGCCACGGTGTTGGTCAGAACCTTCCAGATACATATCCGGGCTATGACCACCAAACTCAGGGCGCACGTCAACCACCGACGAGTGGGTTGAACCGGAGTCAAACCATACGTCTAAGGTGTCTGGCACTTTGGTGTAATCGGCAGCATCAGCACCCAGGATGTCCGCAGGATCCAGATCCCACCATGCCTGAATACCGTCTTGCTCAACGCGCTTAGCGACTTCTTCCATCAGCTCGGTGCTGCGTGGATGTAGTGCTTCAGTCTCTTTGTGCACAAACAGGGACATCGGCACGCCCCAGGTGCGCTGACGCGAGATACACCAGTCCGGGCGGTTTGCCACCATGGTTTCGATACGCGCCTGACCCCAATCCGGGATCCATTGCACGCCTTTAATCTCTTCCAGCGACTGCTTGCGCAGGCCTTTCTGATCCATGCTGATAAACCATTGTGGTGTAGCACGGAAGATAATAGGTGTTTTATGACGCCAGCAGCACGGGTAGCTGTGAACCAGTTTTTCAACTTTCAGCAGTGCGCCTTTTTCACGCAGCAACTCAACAATCACATCGTTGGCTTTAAAGACGAACATGCCATCCAGACCAGGATACGTCCCCGCCAAATAGCAGCCATTCGGACCAACCGGATTGGCAACTTCCAAACCGTATTTCTGCCCGATAACAAAGTCATCCGGGCCGTGACCAGGTGCAGTGTGAACCGCACCAGTACCGGCATCCAGTGTGACGTGATCGCCTAAAATTGCCGGCACATCAAAGCCCATAAACGGATGATTGAAACGCAGCAGTTCTAAATCAGAACCTTTGCAGCTCCCCAATACTGTCCATTCAGCAATACCTGCGCGCTTCATGACACTTTCAACCAGGTCTTCTGCCAGAATCAGGCATTCGCCATTGACCTGGACAAGTTGGTAAATGTATTCAGCATTCAGTGAAATCGCACGGTTAGCGGGCAAGGTCCACGGAGTTGTCGTCCAGATAACCAGTGAAATCGGGCCGTTAATCGCCGCAACATTAAATTTGGCGCTCACTGCCGCTACATCGACAGCATTAAAGCGCACATCGATAGAAGGTGAGGTTTTATCGTAATATTCAACTTCTGCTTCAGCCAGTGACGAACCGCAATCGGTACACCAATGCACTGGCTTCGCGCCTTTGTGCAGGTGGCCGTTATCAATGATTTTGCTTAATGAACGAATGATATTGGCTTCAGTTTTGAAATCCATCGTCAGATAAGGATGGTCCCAATCGCCCAATACGCCCAGGCGGATGAAGTCTTTCTTCTGGCCTTCAACCTGTTCAGCAGCATATTTACGGCAGGCAGCACGGAACTCTGCGGCACTGACTTTCTCGCCCGGTTTACCAATTAACTGTTCAACTTTTAACTCGATCGGCAAACCATGGCAGTCCCACCCTGGAATATAAGGGGAGTCGTAACCCGCCATTCCTTTCGATTTAACAATAATGTCTTTGAGAATTTTGTTAACAGAGTGACCAATGTGAATGTTGCCGTTCGCATAAGGAGGGCCGTCGTGCAAAATAAAGGTTTTTTTACCTTTCTTGGCCGTACGAATAATCCCGTACAGATCCTGCTCATACCAACGTTTCAGCATGTCAGGTTCACGCTTAGCCAGATCGCCGCGCATCGGGAACCCTGTTTCAGGCAAGTTCAGGGTATTCTTGTAGTCACTCATTAGATTCTCGGTTCCGTTTCGGCTAGAAATATTAAACCGGTGTCTTTAGCCCGAAAAATGTTCGGGCCGTCACCACATCATGGGCGATTTGCTGCTTCAGGGCATCGAGCGAAGCAAAACGCTGTTCGTTGCGCAATTTCGCGCGGAGCACCACGTCAATATGGCACCCATAAAGATCCATAGTTACATCCAGCAGATGAACCTCTAGCTGCTGGCGAACACCAGCAACGGTAGGCCGGGTGCCAATATTGGCAACACCGGGTAATGGCTCTGGACCCAAGCCATACACATCAACCGCATACACTCCTTTCACCGGAGCGACTAAACGTTTTAACGGCAAATTCGCCGTGGGGAAGCCAATCGTCCGCCCCAGCTCATCACCATGAACCACTCGGCCGGAAATGCTATAGGGGTGGCCAAGCAACGCCTCAGCCAACACCAAATCATCATCAAAAAGTGCCTGACGAATAGCGGTGCTGCTAATGCGCAACCCACCATCACAAAAGCTATCTGTGCTGATAACATCGAAACCAAATTCAGCACCGGCTTGTTGTAACAGCTGAAAATCCCCCTGACGCTCTGCGCCAAAGCGGAAATCATCACCAACAGTTAAAAACTTAACACCCAACTTATCTACCAGCAACTGGGCAACGAAAGCTTGCGCAGTATTAGCGGCAAAACGCGGATCAAATTTTACGCACAACAGATAATCAACGCCGGCCTCGGCCAGATATCTGGCTTTATCCCGCAGGCGTGTCAGCCTTGCTGGTGCTTTGTCCGCTGCAAACAATTCCAGAGGTTGCGGTTCAAATATCATAACCATTACGGGCAACCCTAAGCGCCGACCTTCACGCTTTAGCTGCTCCAATAAGGCCTGATGTCCACGATGGACACCATCAAAGTTACCGATAGTTAGCACGCAACCATGGTGGCGTGCCCGGATATTATGTATACCGCGAATTAGCTCCATAGCTGGCTCAAAACAGTGGAAATCGCCGGATTATACCTTGTACAGCCCTTAAGGTTAACCCGCGATTGGTACCTTTAACCGAAAGTCATACCATTTTGCCAATATTGTGCAGGTAAAATCCCTTTTACTCACTTTATCCTGTAGAATGCGCACGGAGTTTGAATACAGAAGCAGGCTGAGATTTTTACAAGAACCACCGTCGAATCCCTTCAAGGCAGTGAACTGTGGATTTTTCTTTCGAAAGACTGTATTCCGCAGTGTGAAGCTGGTAAAATCCCGCTCCATCACAACGTAGCAAGTGCCGCCCGTACAAACGGCGCTTATTTGCACAAATCCATTGACAAACGAAGGCTAAAAGGGCATATTCCTCGGCCTTTGAATTGTCCTCAATAGAATATATTTGGGAGTTGGACCTTGGCTAATATCAAATCAGCTAAGAAACGCGCCGTACAGTCTGAGAAACGCCGCAAGCATAACGCTAGCCGTCGCTCAATGGTGCGTACCTTCATTAAGAAGGTGTATGCGGCAATTGCAGCTGGCGATAAAGACGCAGCGCAAAAAGCATTTAATGAAATGCAACCAATCGTGGATCGTCAGTCCTGTAAAGGTCTGATCCACAAAAACAAAGCAGCGCGCCATAAGTCAAACTTAGTCGCGCAAATCAACGCAATGCAGTAATTGCATTACGTCGATTGCTTAGTAAAAAGACCGGCCTAGGCCGGTTTTTTTATATCCAATGATTGATATTGCTTACAATTTAACCTCTTTACTGTCAGTCCGATCTATACCCTATAGATTTCGAGTTGCAGGTAGGCGGCAACGAAATGAATCCAAGGAGTTGAGATAACTCAATGGATTGGGGGAGTGATGGCAGCCAACACTCCTGCGTATTGAAAGATGACGGGGATAGTTAGCCGCTGAAAAGCGCGGAAAAATCTTTGTTACATACTCGTTGTACTGCCGGATGTTGGATCATCCGCTCGGCAAAAATCACGTAATACTCTTCCTGCACACTGTCTAAGCGGCCAATTTCAACAATCTGGTCATCTTTAGCATAGGTATCAGCAGCGTACATTGTCGGTGCGACAAAAATAGCATTGTTATAAATAGCGAAAGCATTCATCAGTGCCGCGTCATCAAACTCCCCCAGAATCTCTACCTGTAGCCCTTTGCTGTTAATCCAATTCAACAATTTGCGCCCAAGCATGGAACGACGGCCCGGTATCAGCAAACGTTTTTGCTGCAAACAAGCAGGGAAAGGTAAATCCGGGATAGGCTGACGACAATAAAAACTCACGCTGCATTCGCCCAACTTAACAGAGAACAACCCTTCTTGTTGGCTGGAATCAACCGGACAATCGGACAGAATCATATCCAGCTTGTGCTGACTTAACTGCTCCAGCAGCATTTCGTGGGTCGATTCAAAACAGCGCAGATGAATTTTTTCATTCTCAACGACGGCCGTTTCCAGTACCTGGCTCACTAAACGCTTGGATAATGCATCGGCCACACCCACATCGAACAGCAGATTAGCTTCTTTACGGTAGTTAACGATATCCAGCATTTCATGGCTGAGCATGAACATTTTATCCGCATAACGAAAGACCAACTGCCCCAGTTCTGATGGCACCAAGCCTCGCCCCTGGCGCTTAAATAATTTACCGCCCAGGCGCTCTTCCAACGCTTTAATTTGCCCGGTAATTGTTTGTGGCGTTAGGAATAACGCCTCGGCTGCACCGACAACAGAGCCTTCTCTACAGACCTGCCAAAAGTAATAAAGATGATTGAAATTGATATGTGACATTCGCATGTTGTTATCCCCTTAACATATCGCGGGCAGATACATGGCTCCATCCACGACAAACGGTCCTTGTTCTGAGACCACACTAACTGTGAGTCAGGAATTGCCAAACAAAACCGCCGGTGTCATTATCCTCACACCGGCGGTGATAAAACGCCATCAGTGTAAAAGCCGATTAATTCACCGCTTTTCTTTTCGCCGGCAAGGCCATACGCAACAAGCTGTAACCGACAATAGCGGCGATGGTCGAACCTAACAATATTCCGAGTTTAGAATACGTTGTCAGGGCCTGCTCCGCGCCTTCAAATGCCAATGAAGCAATAAATATCGACATTGTGAAACCAATACCACAGAGCACTGATACAGCAAAAATCTGCTTAAAGTTTATTGCGTCAGGTAGTTTAGCCACCCCAAACTTAACCGCTAGCCAACTAAAGAGGAAAATCCCCAGTGGCTTACCGATAAATAGGCCGCTTGCTATCCCTAACGGCAGCAATGATGTCAGCCCAGAGAGAGAAACCCCTTGCAACGAAACCCCCGCGTTGGCAAATGCAAACAATGGCAGAATTAAGTAGGCAACCCATGGGTGCAAACCATGTTCGAGCGATTCTGACGGCGAACGATTATTTTTCGTATGCAGCGGTATCATAAAGCCGACAATGACACCGGCTAAGGTCGCATGCACACCTGATTTGAGGATGCAGACCCACAATACTAATCCCACCAGTAGGTAGGCTGATGTCTTCCCTACTCCACGCCAGTTCATGTATGCCAGTAGCGCAATAGCCGCGGCAGCAATGGTCAGGGCTTGTAGCGAAACCGCATGGGTATAGAACAACGCAATAATGATGATGACACCCAAGTCATCAATAATGGCCAGTGCCAGTAAAAAGACTTTAAGGCTGGTTGGAACTCGGTTTCCTAACAGGGCCATCACACCTAGCGCAAAGGCGATATCAGTAGCCGCCGGAATTGCCCAACCCTGGCGGGTAACCTCATCAGCACCGTTAAATAATAGATAAATCAAAGCCGGTGCCAGCATACCACCTAATGCTGCAATCGCTGGGAATACCGCCTTATCGCGGCCAGCCAACGAGCCTTCGATCAGCTCGCGTTTAACTTCCAGCCCGACAACCAGGAAGAATATCGCCATTAAACCGTCATTAATCCACAGTAATAGTGGCTTACTGATATCCAGCGAGGCTATCTTTACCGATACAGGTACATCAAGAAATGATTGGTAAATGCTAAATAAGGGGCTGTTAGCCATAAATAAGGCGACGGTGGCAGCAAAAATTAGAATCAGCCCACCAGCAGCCTCTTGGCGTAAAAATTGACGGATCATGTTTGTCACAATGAATAACTCCTTACATCGGACAGTGAGCCTGTGCTCGGCGAATCAATGCATCAATTTTAGAATAGTCTTCAACTCGAAAAAAGTCGTTTTTATTGCATTAAATGATCGGAAAAACCGATCTATTAATGATCTGGTTCACACATAATAGTCAGTCGGAGATGAAAAAAATCCCCGAGGTTAATCGAGGATTTTTAGTTTTCTTGCGCTTTACTCGCCGGTTAACAACTCATTGATCAGCGAGTCAGGTCGTCAAAGAATTTCTTAACGCCATCTAAGAAGCTTTTGGAGCGGGGACTATTTTTTTCGCCCGCAGCTCCGACGAAACTCTCTTCCAGTTCGCGCAGTAGCTGTTTCTGTTTTTCGCTCAGATGGACTGGTGTCTCAACCACAACACGGCATAACAGGTCACCCTGGCTTCCGCCACGCACAGATTTAACACCCTTGCCACGCATGCGGAACAGCTTGCCGGTTTGGGTCTCCGCAGGAACTTTCAGCTTAACCCGCCCATCCAGCGTTGGGACTTCAATCTCGCCGCCCAAGGCTGCCATCGCAAAGTTAATTGGCACTTCACAATACAGGTTATTGCCTTCACGTTCGAAGATTGGGTGCGCTTTAACTTGCACCTGAACATATAAATCACCTGCTGGCGCGCCATGTTCGCCTGCTTCACCTTCGCCACTTAAGCGAATGCGGTCACCGGTATCAACACCTGCGGGGATCTTAACCGACAGTGTTTTTGATTTTTCAACACGGCCATGCCCATGACACTTGTTGCAAGGATCTTTAATGATCTGACCATTGCCGTGACAAGTAGGACACGCCTGCTGGACGGTGAAGAACCCTTGACGCATATGTACCTGACCTGCACCACGGCAAGTCGAACAAGTGACAGGTGAACTCCCCGGCTTAGCGCCACTACCATGGCAAACATCACATTCATTCAGCGTTGGGATGCGGATTTCTTTAGTCACACCGCGCACGGCTTCTTCCAGGGTCAGATCCATGTTGTAGCGTAGATCGGAACCACGGGAAGCACGTTGACGGCGACCACCACCAAAGATATCACCGAAAACATCACCAAAAATGTCGCTAAAATCAGCACCACCGCCACCACCAAAACCGCCGCCGCCCATACCACCTTGTTCAAAGGCTGCATGACCATACTGATCGTATGCTGCACGTTTTTGTGGGTCAGTCAGAATTTCGTAAGCTTCTTTAACTTCTTTGAAATTTTCACCGGTATCGTTCTCGTCCTGATTACGGTCCGGGTGATACTTTACTGCCAGGCGTTTATAGGCCTTTTTGATTTCACGTTCATCAGCGTCTTTTTTAACGCCTAAAACCTCGTAATAATCTCTCTTCGCCATTCTCTTTTTTTCCTACCCTTAACATGCGTGCACGGGCGTAGAGTTTCCTCGACGCCCGTGCTGGTTTCCAGCAACAGTAAGGCCTACCACTGCTGTGCCCGCTTAAGGGCGATTATTTTTTGTCTTTTACTTCTTCGAATTCGGCGTCTACAACGTCGTCTTCTTTCTTAGCACTGGTGTCACCAGCATCACCGCCTGCGGCCGCTTGCTGCTGCTGAGCCATTTCCAGCAATTTGCCAGAAACTTGCACCAGAGCCTGAGTTTTCGCTTCAATTTCAGCTTTGTCTTCGCCTTTCAGAGCAGCTTCCAGCGCTTTCAAAGCATCTTCGATCGCAGTTTTGTCTTCTGCTGGCAGTTTGTCGCCGGCTTCTTCCAACTGTTTACGGGTGCCGTGAATCAGATGGTCAGCCTGGTTGCGGGTCTGAACCAGCTCTTCAAACTTACGGTCTGCTTCTGCGTTAGCTTCAGCATCACGTACCATTTTCTGGATCTCTTCCTCATTCAAACCAGAAGATGCCTTGATGGTGATCTTCTGCTCACGACCGGTATTCTTGTCTTTAGCAGACACATGCAGAATACCATCGGCGTCGATATCGAAGGTCACTTCGATTTGCGCCATACCGCGAGGAGCAGCCTGGATACCGTCCAAATTGAACTGACCCAGAGACTTGTTATCCTGAGCACGTTTACGCTCACCCTGCAGCACATGGATGGTTACCGCAGACTGGTTGTCTTCTGCAGTAGAGAACACCTGGCTGTGCTTAGTTGGGATAGTGGTGTTTTTAGTGATAAGCGGGGTCATCACACCACCCATGGTTTCAATACCCAGTGACAGTGGGGTAACGTCCAATAACAGAACGTCTTTCACTTCACCAGACAGAACACCACCCTGCACTGCTGCACCAATTGCTACAGCTTCATCTGGGTTAACGTCTTTACGTGGTTCTTTACCGAAGAAATCAGCAACTTTCTTCTGAACCATTGGCATACGAGTCTGACCACCTACCAGGATAACGTCCTGGATATCGGAAACAGACAGGCCAGCATCTTGTAAAGCCACTTTCAGTGGTTCAATAGAACGATTAACCAAATCTTCTACCAGTGACTCCAATTTAGCGCGGGTCACTTTGATATTCATGTGTTTTGGACCGCTACCATCAGCCGTGATGTACGGCAGGTTGACATCGGTCTGTTGAGCTGAAGACAGCTCGATTTTTGCTTTTTCAGCGGCTTCTTTCAGGCGCTGCATTGCCAGTGGATCGGTACGCAGATCCATACCCTGGTCTTTCTTGAATTCATCAACCAGGTAGTTGATCAGACGGCTATCAAAGTCTTCACCACCGAGGTGAGTATCACCATTGGTTGCCAGAACTTCGAAGGTTTTTTCACCGTCAACTTCGTCGATTTCGATAATAGAGATATCGAAAGTACCACCACCGAGGTCATAAACCGCGATAGTACGGTTACCAACTTCTTTGTCCAGACCGTAGGCCAGTGCCGCTGCGGTTGGTTCGTTGATAATACGTTTTACTTCCAGCCCTGCGATACGACCAGCATCTTTAGTTGCCTGACGCTGAGCATCGTTGAAGTAAGCCGGTACGGTGATAACAGCTTCAGTTACTGGTTCACCCAGAAAATCTTCCGCCGTTTTCTTCATTTTCTTCAGAACTTCAGCAGAAATTTGTGGTGGTGCAACTTTCTGGCCTTTTACTTCAACCCAAGCATCACCATTGTCGGCTGCCACGATTTTGTACGGCATGATATCTTTATCACGCTGTGCTTCTTCATCCTGGAAACGACGGCCAATCAAACGTTTGATGGCAAACAGTGTGTTTTGTGGGTTAGTAATAGCCTGACGTTTAGCCGGTTGACCAACCAGAATCTCACCATCTTGGGTATAAGCGATGATAGAAGGCGTAGTGCGGTCGCCTTCGCTGTTTTCCAGCACACGAGCTTTAGTGCCATCCATAACTGCTACACAAGAGTTGGTAGTACCCAAGTCGATACCAATAATTTTACCCATCTAAAACGCCTCCACTAAAAAGTCATATTCGGTCAAGTTACTAATCTATATGTGGGCGGATTGTTTTTTTTCAACTGCCCGTATTTTGTTAATCAATGTTTTCATGCCCAATATTTTACTGATGCATGTGTCCGCTGATCCACGATTAGTCCCTGCGGTTGGGAATAAGATGGGGCCACGAAACGTAGCATCAAGGGGGCAGATGAAAAAAAATTACTTTTTATCACCCTTGAGATCATTGTTTCCAACCGCCTGGATCATTATGATGCGGCGCGCACTGAAGGAATCGACGACTTTTTGGTCATTCAGGCGCTTGATACTTATTCGGATAATTATCCATTTTTTAGCATTCTGTTAATTGCAGAGGACTTATGAACACCACCAAGTTGGCAAATCCTGGCCCGTTAGGCCTGATGGGTTTTGGGATGACAACCGTCTTGCTCAACCTACACAATGCAGGTTTCTTCCCCCTGACCTCTGTTATTTTGAGTATGGGGATTTTTTACGGCGGTCTGGCACAAATTCTGGCAGGTATGCTGGAGTATAAAAAAGGCAATACCTTCGCCGCAACCGCATTTACCTCCTACGGCGCATTCTGGCTAAGTTTGGTTGGCCTGCTGATGTTGCCTAAAATGGGTCTGGCAGAAGCAACTGATGCACAATTCCTCGGCGTTTATTTAGGTCTTTGGGGCATCTTCACCCTGTTTATGTTCTTCGGCACCTTGCCTGCTAACCGCGCCTTACAATTTGTTTTTGGTAGCTTAACAGTACTGTTTGCTCTACTGGCAGTGGGTAACTTTACTGGTAACCATTCGCTGCTGGTCTTTGCGGGCTTCGAAGGCATTATCTGTGGTGCCAGTGCAATTTATTTGGCAATGGCTGAAGTGTTGAACGAACAATATGGCCGCACCGTGCTGCCAATTGGCGAACCGACTCAAACTTTGACAGCACGACATGTAGTTTAATTACAGTTCACGTAGGAAGTTTAAATTTAACTCCCCCTGACTATTCATGTTCAGGGGTTTTTTATGTTTATTTATCACGTCTAAAAAAATAGATTATTTGATTAAAATTAATATTACAAAATAATTAAATAGAAGAATAAAAATTGATAAAGTAAATAAAAAACAAATCATATAACATCAAGTCGAGGTAAGTAATATGAAATATTCTAATTAATAGACTTAAGGTCTAGCCCATGAAAATAGTCACAAAACTATTGATAAGCGCTATATTAATGATATCAGAATCCGTCTATTCAAGTGAGGCGAAAGTCTGTTTTTATGAACTGGCAGATTTTAGTGGGGAATCATTTTGCGCAGCAGAGAATGAATCAATGTCTGCTTATAATGATGAATTCAATAATAAAATAGAATCAATTTCGGTTCCGCTGGGCATGATTGTAACCCTTTATGATGATATTGATCTTTCTGGTAGAAAAATAACATTAAAGAATGATATTAATCTACAGCAACTAAAATCATCAGGGTTTTATAAAAAGATAAACTCATATCAAATAGCACCGGCAATCTGTTTTTATACAGAAGATGAGTTTCAAGGAGACAGTACTTGTTTAGCATCTAATCAACAAATAGATTTTTATCACGATATAGAAGCCATCATTGAGTCTAACAGAGAAGTACTACCTATTCATAATAGGTAGTATTCAATCCATCACAATACCCAAAGGAATGATAGCAACAATCTACAGGAATGATAATTTCAATGCCCCTTTTTTTAAGTTAACCGAAAGCATTACTGATAATAGCCTAAAAGTACTGGAAATGAGTGATGCAATCACTAGCATCAAGGTAGCAGAAATAAAAGGCCTTAATTGTGATCAGCAATGTGTCATTATAAATAGCTACACCATAAAACTTGCTGATGTATTTAAAGAATACTGGAGTGATGAACGCCTGAAGAATAAGCAAGTTTTATTGGTTTTTAATACTATGAATTTAGGCGAAGATGATAATTATGTTCTCTCGCTATTTAACGGTGCTAACATTAACATTAATAATAGTAGAGTTGAATTCTACAACGAAAGAATGAACACTAAGTTTTATTTTGAACATTATGAACGCAGCGACAACCTATCTTTCATTATACAAATGAAAAAAGATATTGTACAAGTACAATACATTCAAACATTGAGAAATAACTTAGTAAATATATCCCCAATAATTTTCTTTGATTGGGATAATGGCATTAGTACAACCCCAGAGATAGCAATAACTAACTACAATAAAGATAAACCTTTAGTTATCACAAAAACCATACTTACCGCTGACACCGGAGATAAAGATTGGGAAAAAAGAGATTTAGGACAAACAAGTAAAATACTCTGTGCGTTTACTCCTTTTTTAAATATTTATAATTATATTATTCGAGGTAAATGCCAACAATTGAATAGCATTGTATTCAGTGCAAATGATTTTTTCAACCATAATACAAAAGGAAAAACATTACATATTGCCGGAAACAGTTCCCCACTAAAACCAAAGTCCGCCAAAGAAGAAGAGTTACAGATGCCTGATAGTGTCGATAGCTACATGACATTAACTTATATAGATAGTAGTCAACGGAAGCAATCTCTCAGTCTCCCGGCGGTAGCTAAAACCTGCATGGTTTCGCTCCACTCTTTACTTAACTCTCGTCCAATACGTCAAATAAGGCCCCATTGTATTGATTGGACATTAGAGATTATGACTGACTTTACCATGCTGTTTGGCAATAGCTTAGAAACCTGGAATACTGTATTTTTTAGTCAAATAGTCGATTCAATAATAAGAACTGGAAGTACTGGTATTGCCGTCAAAAATCAAGCAGTAGAAAATAGGTTAATCCAAGCTATAAAAGAAAAAGTAACCGATAGAACCACTAATAATGCCTTTGCCGATATTAAAACCACTTTTGATTATGCTCAACTTAGTTATATATCTTACAGTTCTGTTTCTTCATCTAATGAATCACCATCACAGGTGGAGCTATTACCATTAGGCATTTATGAGTTGTTATTAGAGACTTTCGTCTTTAGACCGACGACTCCAATAATCATTTCACAAGGTGAACTCGTCGAGCAACCTGAATTGGAATTCGAAATAGAAGTGCTGCCAACACCGACACCCGAGGAAGAAGAAAAACTTTCAGGTGTAGTAGTGAGTAATGCCCAAGCGATGCGGAAAAAGCTGAAAGAAACCATTACTCACTGGGAACAGCAGTATGACCGAAGTTACCCCGATCTCGCTGCCAGTGCAGATGAAGCTACAGATGAAATGAATGATGCCCGCATAAAACTGCTGCGCGCTGGAAATATTGTGACGGGTATTATCAATCGAAGACTCTCTCTTCATCGCCCCGGTGAAATATATGTAATTGTTAAACTGCGAGGAAGAGTTATCGCGATAGTACTTGCTGACCGTTTTAATAACCTAGATGAAGTTGAACTGGTCGCATCTGCAACCCTGCCAGACTATGTCTTATTTCCTGACCGAGAAGGAACCGTAAGAGGCGCGGGCACGGCGGCAGTCAGAGAACTGGGCCGATATTTACAACAACAGGGTGCTCGCACATTGTACTCTGAAGTCATTTCTCAACCTTCGGCCCGCGTCAAACAGAAGGTCGGTTTTAATTTTAAGAATGAATTTTAAATTATGCCGAGCAAATAATAGCCCATAAAGTTATGGGCTATTTCCTGGCAGGGAGATTTATTTAATCCCCCACGGACTCAGCCAGAGCTTTCTTTGGCAGATGCACTTTAACATCGCTATTAATATCATTACGCAGATAAATCCCCAACAGCACCCCTACCAGCGATAACAACAGCATGTAATAGGCCGGGGCCATTGGTGTCATCTTCATTAATAGGGTCACCACAATCGGTGTCAGACCACCAAAAATGGCATAGGCCACATTGTAAGAGAAGGATATACCGGTAAAACGAACCTCTGCCGGGAATGCCCGTACCATCACATAAGGTACCGCACCGACGATGCCGACACAGAATCCAGCCATCATATAATGCGTAAAGAGCTGGGTTGGATCAGTCAAATTAGTGTGGTAGAACGACCATGTGGATGCCGCCAACATCAGGCTGCCAACGATAAAGGTTTTACTGGCACCAAAGCGGTCAATGACCAGCCCGGCAATCACGCAGCCACACACCAGCGCGACAATCGCCAAACTATTGGCCTGCAATGCCAGCGCGGGCAGTACACCGAACTGCTTTTGTAAATACGTCGGGGTCATCAGGATAACTACTACGATCCCGGCAGAGAGCAACCAGGTCAGCAACATGCAAACAAACACTTCTTTCTTATGGTTAACCACGACAGATTTCAGTGGCAACTCATCGGCTAAAGTTTTACGTGCCTGCATCTCTTTAAAGATAGGTGTTTCTTGCAACCAACGGCGCAGATACATCGCGAACAGACCAAAAATTCCCCCCAGGAAGAATGGCACCCGCCAACCACCGGCTAAGATGGCTTGAGGACTTAAGACAGTATTCATAGCGGTAGCCACCAGCGACCCCAGCAAGATCCCCGCAGTCAAACCGGCCGTTAACGTACCACAGGCAATCCCGATGCGCCGACGCGGTACATGTTCAGCCACGAAAACCCATGCTCCGGGGACTTCACCGCCAATTGCCGCACCTTGTAACACACGCATCAAGAGCAGCAGTAATGGGGCCGCGATACCAATCGAAGCATAAGTCGGCAACATACCGATCGCCAACGTAGGTAAGGCCATTAACAGAATACTGAGAGTAAACATTTTCTTACGGCCAACCAGGTCGCCAAAATGCGCCATGATGATACCGCCCAATGGGCGAGCCAGATAACCGGCCGCAAAAATACCGAATGTCTGCACCTGGCGCAGCCACTCAGGCATATCTACCGGGAAGAAAAGATCGCCGATAACCGCAGCAAAGAAGACGAAAATAATGAAATCATAAAATTCCAAAGCGCCCCCTAATGCAGCCAGAGTGAGCGTTTTATAATCTTGCTTATTCAATCGACGGTTAGAATTATGCTCTTGAGCAACATGAGGTTGAGATAAGTCGACTTGAGATGAATTGTGTTCTTGAGACATATGACACCGTAATAAACCAGAGTTGGGGAAGAAAAATATTTTCAGCTTTTTGTAAAGTTAATAGGACTATACCGTACAAAATTCCCCACACGGTTAGAATGGTGCCTTATGTTGTAAAAAATTTTAATTTAGTTTTTTATATCGATAATGGCATTCTTCGGGCGAAAAGCCGCTACCACTTCAGCATTGGTCTCTATATAAGGCCCATCCAGTAGTTGAATGCAATAAGGCACACTGGCAAAGATACCGGCGACGACCACTTTTGATTCAGCATCTTTAACCCCTTCAAGGGTTTCTTTGATAGATTTAGGTTGCCCCGGTAAGTTGATAATCAATGCTTGCTTACGGATAACCCCTACCTGACGGGATAAAATAGCAGTGGGAACGAAATGTAAGCTAATTTGGCGCATTTGTTCGCCAAAACCAGGCATCTGCCGATCCGCGATTGCCAGCGTGGCATCAGGGGTAACATCACGTCTTGCCGGGCCGGTACCGCCAGTGGTCAGCACCAAGTGGCAGCCCATTTCATCGACTAACTCACACAATGTCTGCTCAATCAGAGTTTGCTCATCGGGGATAAGGCGAGTTTCTATTTCAAAAGGGGTGGTTAACGCACTTGCCAGCCACTCTTCCAGTGCCGGAATGCCTTTGTCTTGATATACCCCACTCGACGCCCGATCAGAGACGGAGACTAAACCTATACGTAATGTATTCATACGACTACCTCGACGAAATGCCTGTTATCCAGGGCGAATAATAGCATATCCAACGTAATTAGCGTGGGGCAGGCGCGCAAACCTGTCTGGTTAA
The DNA here is from genome assembly GCF_002073315.2 of Yersinia sp. FDAARGOS_228. Lineage (NCBI taxonomy): Bacteria > Pseudomonadati > Pseudomonadota > Gammaproteobacteria > Enterobacterales > Yersiniaceae > Yersinia > Yersinia sp. FDAARGOS_228. Next base: position 1,512,310 of record NZ_CP020409.2, on the reverse strand, counting down.
CGGGCAATAAAAAAGGCGGCTTACGCCACCTTTTATCTGACACACAACTCGAATTACAGCAGGTCAGAGATCATTTTCTCAAGTTTGCCTTGGTCGATAGCAAACTTACGGATACCGTCGGCCAGTTTATCGATAGCCATAGGATCCTGATTGTGCTGCCAGTAGAACTCAGCTTCGGTCAGTGGCGCAGGCTTCGCCTGAACTTCACCGGTATAAGCGAGTTTACGCTCGATTGGGCCTTCGCTTTCTGCCAGTTCTTTCAGCAGAGAAGGTGCGATAGTCAGGCGATCACAACCGGCCAGCTCAATGATTTCGCCCAGATTACGGAAACTTGCGCCCATCACTACGGTGCTATAACCGTGTTTTTTGTAATACTGGTAAATCTCGGTAACTGAAACAACACCTGGGTCTTCGTGTGGCGCGAACTCTTTTTTATCGCCATTGGCTTTGTACCAGTCAAGAATACGGCCAACAAACGGTGAAATCAGGAACACACCCGCTTCAGCACAAGCACGCGCCTGAGCGAAGGAGAACAACAGAGTCAGGTTACAGTTAATGCCTTCTTTTTCCAGTTGTTCCGCAGCGCGGATACCCTGCCAGGTCGAGGCCAATTTGATCAGAATACGATCATTGCTGATGCCTGCTTCGTTATACAGTTTAATCAGGCGCTTGGCTTTTGCCACGCTGGCAACGGTGTCATAGGAAAGACGGGCATCAACTTCGGTAGAAATGCGCCCTGGGATCAGTTTCAGAATTTCCAAACCGATATTTACAGCCAATTTGTCAGTGGCATCAACAATCTGCTGAGCATGGTCACTGCTTTGTTCGCGCGCCCAGGCAATGGCTTCATCGATCAGTTTGCGATATTCAGGAATTTGAGCCGCATTCAGAATAAGTGATGGGTTAGTGGTTGCATCTTGCGGCTGGTACAGCTTCATTGCCGCGATATCCCCGGTATCTGCTACTACAGTGGTAATTTGACGTAGGGAAGTAAGTTTATCGGTCATGTTGTCGTTTCTCGTCGTTTGTGCATGAACTTTTGGCATGTCAAAACTGTTCATTTCCTAAAGAACGCATTTTCTCAAGAATCTGTTTTCTTAAGCTGCTTTCTGCTCTTTCGAAATGTTAGCCATTTCGCAATAGTGGCTATCTGGACGCACTGCCTTGTCTTGATAATAACATGCGTAAGCCTTGGTGCAAGGCAGTTAAACTGATTAAAAAAAGCGCAAACCCACGCTTTTCGCTTAGCAACCGTTTTCGCCGTTCAAAACAGCCAGAAACCGGTTGGTTAATAGCAATTTCGTCCATTCTTATCGTGCTGAGACGATTTAGCTTAGCGCTATCATCTCTGACAACCCTACAACTTTGGGTATGATGGGGATACCTATCTTAGCAATTGCCCAATCTTCTTTTTGCTGACCTCTGCTTTTTGCTACAGTGTCTTATTTAAATATACCCTAAATAATTCGCGTGGCAGCCAACGCACATGCCGCTTGAAGTATGATGGGTATTAACAGGATGTCGTTATGCTTATTATTATCTCTCCGGCTAAAACCCTTGATTATCAAAGTCCATTAGCGACCAAGAAGTTTACTCAGCCTGAAATGTTGGACAAGTCACAAGCACTTATTGAGATTTGTCGTGAGCTGACGCCAGCCCAAATCAGCAGTCTGATGGGGATTAGCGACAAGTTGGCCGGTTTAAATGCCGCCCGCTTTAGCGACTGGCAGCCTGATTTTACCCCAGACAATGCACGTCAGGCGATTTTGGCTTTTAAAGGTGATGTCTATACCGGTATGCAAGCACAGGATTTCAGCGCCGCCGATTTTGATTTTGCGCAAAAGCATTTGCGCATGCTTTCTGGCTTGTACGGCCTGTTACGCCCGCTGGATTTAATGCAACCTTACCGTCTGGAAATGGGGATTAAGCTGGCTAATCCGCGCGGCAAAGATCTCTATTCGTTTTGGGGTGACCAGATAACTGAAAAACTGAATCAGGCATTGGAGCAACAAGGTGATAATGTGCTGATTAATCTGGCCTCTGATGAATATTTTAAAGCGGTTAAACCGGCCAAGCTGGCAGGCTCACTGATTAAACCGGTCTTTTTGGATGAGAAGAACGGCAAATACAAAATCATCAGTTTCTATGCCAAGAAAGCCCGTGGCCTGATGAGCCGCTTTATCATCCAGAATAAGTTAACCAAACCAGAACAACTGGTTGATTTCAATCTGGAAGGTTATGAGTTTGATGCCGGGCTGTCGGCGAAAAATGAACTGGTATTTAAGCGCGCTGAACAGTTTTAACAACGTCAAGTAGAAAAAGCATTACCCTAAGTAATTGGTGTTGCAGCTAGGCAGCAAACGAGCACATCCCGATGAGCTTACTCAAGTAAGTGATTCGGGTGAGTGAGAGCGGCTAACAACGCTGCAACACCAAGTAAGACGGGTAATTATTTTGGCAAAGCCATCAAGAAAGTCCGCAATTGCGCAAAATCGGCTGGTAAATCATGGGATAGCAATGGCAGTTGCGCCCGAACAGCCAGTGGTTTTGGCAACGGGAGTTCCTGGCCGAGGATCTCTTCTACGCTCTCTTTGAATTTCGCCGGATGAGCGGTACCGATGAACAACCCAAACTCGCCGTCCTGCAACTGATCACGCAAGACACGATACGCAATCGCCGCATGAGGTTCAGAAATATAACCCAGCTCCGCCAGCTCACGCATGGTCTCTTTGGTCACCTCATCACTCACCGCACCGTGGCCTAAATCCTTCAACTGCCAGATTTTACGGCGATATAACTCTTCAACGCGTGGCCAGTTGTTCGGCTGGCTGACATCCATTGCATTCGAGAGTGTCGCAACAGTAGGTTTTGGCTGCCACTGGCCGTTAACCAAGAAGCGCGGCACAGTGTCGTTGGCGTTGGTGGCGGCAATAAAGCGCTTAACCGGCAAACCTAATGACTTCGCTAACAGCCCGGCGGTCAAATCACCAAAGTTACCACTGGGTACCGAGATAACCAGTTGATTACGTGCTTCTTGTGGCAACTGGGCTACCGCTTCAAAGTAATAGCAGATTTGTGCCAATAAACGGCTAATGTTGATCGAGTTGGCGGAGTTAAGGCTCAGTTCCTGCTTCAGCTCTTCATCATCAAAGGCCTGTTTCACCAAGGCCTGGCAGGCATCAAAATCGCCCTCAATTGCCACGGTGTGGATATTACCCCCTAACGTGCAGAACAGTTTTTCCTGCAATGGACTGATTTTGCCTCGTGGGTAGAGGATAACCACACGCACGTTTTTCAGACCATAGAATGCATGAGCCACCGCCGCCCCTGTGTCACCGGAAGTCGCCGTTAAGATTGTCACCGGCTGATCACCCGCCACTTCAGCTAACATTTGCGCCATAAAACGCGCGCCGAAATCTTTAAACGCGAGTGTCGGGCCGTGGAACAGCTCCAGTGCCGCGATATCATTCTCAACCTGAGCCACGGGTGCCGGGAACTCAAATGCCGCCTGAACGCGTTTGGTTAAAGTTTCAGGGGCAATTTCACTGCCAATAAAAGCAGACAGGATACGGCTACTGCGCGTCACAAAATCCAGATCCAGCAGTCTATCAATCTCTGTCAGTTCAAATTCTGGTAATTCCAGTGGGAAGAACAACCCCTGATGCTTACCCAGGCCTTGTTTGATCGCTTGCGCGAAGCTGACCTGCTCGTTGTGATCTTTAAGGTTATACAGTTTCATGTGTTATCCCAGTAGTCGTGCGCCTGCGGTATCCAGACGGCAAATATGAACAAAACCTTCGTCGTTTTGCAGGTAATTCTTTTGTAGCCAGCCTGCCATGCGCTGCGCGGTTTCATGGTCATTGCAGACGGCAAACAGCGTCGGGCCAGAACCGGAAATACCACAAGCCAATGCACCAATATCATGTGCGGCTTGGCGGGCGGCGGCAAAGCCTGGCAACAGTTGGGTGCGGTAAGGCTCGGCGATGACATCTTTCATCATCTGAGCGGCCAGACTAGGTTGTTGAGTGTGGCAAGCGTGGATGAATCCAGCCAAATTACGCCCATGAGCGATACAATCCTGACGGCGATATTGCGCCGGTAAAATGGCGCGCGCTTCGGCGGTTGAGACCTTAATGCCCGGATATGCCATCACCCACAGCCAGTCATCAAAGCCGGGGACGTTCTGACTAACATAGCCTTCCTGTTCGAGGATCAACTGCATCCCACCCAGGTAACAAGGTGCAACATTATCATAATGCACACTGCCAGAAACACGCCCTTCCAGCTCACCCATCATGCCCAACAGCCTGACTTTATCCAGTGGGTTGCCGCAGAACGCGTTCATCGCCATCAGACCAGCAACCACCGAACAAGCGCTGGAACCCAGCCCTGAACCAATCGGCATGTTCTTTTCCAACACCATTGCCACCGGGATCTGTTTGCCCATTTCCTGACAAAAACGCTCCCAGCATTGGTAAACAATATTCTCTTTCGGGTCATCAGGCAGTTTGCTGACAAAGCGGCCTTCATTGCGCAGACTGAAACTGTCAGCCGCCGTCACACTGACACAATCGCCCAGCAAGGTGCCATCTACCGGCGAAACCGCTGCGCCCAAGACATCAAACCCAACGCTGACATTGCCAATCGATGCCGGAGCATAGATCTTAACCATATTTAAACTCCCAACTTCCATGATAATGTGCGTAAAAGATCGGCGAATACCCCGGCAGCAGTCACGTCATTACCCGCACCGTATCCGCGCAGCACCAACGGAATAGGTTGATAATAATGGGTATAGAAGGCCAAGGCATTCTCACCATTTTTAACTTTATACAGCGGGTCGTTACCGTCAACAGCATCCATTCTGACGATACAACGCCCTTCTTCGATAACCCCAACATAACGCAGCACTTTGCCCTGCTCCGCCGCATCTGCCACCAAACGGGTAAACTCGGCATCCAGTGACGGCAAACGCGCCAGGAAGGTATCTACATCACCAGAAGCATCAAAACTGGCTGGCAGAACGGATTCAACTTCAATATCCGTCAACTCAAGTTTGTAACCTGCTTCACGGGCCAAGATCAACAATTTACGCGCAACATCCATGCCAGAGAGGTCATCGCGTGGGTCAGGTTCGGTGTATCCCATCTCCCTGGCTTGCAAGGTTGCCTGTGACAATGTCATGCCTTCATCCAGCTTGCCGAAGATAAAGGATAGCGACCCCGAAAGGATGCCAGAGAAACGCATCAATTCGTCACCGGCATTGAGCAAATTCTGTAAGTTTTCGATTACCGGTAAACCCGCCCCCACGTTGGTGTCATACAGGAATTTGCGACAAGATTTCGCCGCTGCTGTACGCATCTGACGATAGTAATTCATCGATGAGGTGTTGGCTTTCTTGTTTGGTGTCACAACATGGAAACCATCAGCCAGGAAATCAGCATATTGATCGGCAACAGCCTGACTGGAAGTACAATCGACAATCACCGGATTAAGTAAGTGATACTCTTTTACCAAACGAATCAGGCGGCTTAAGTTAAATGGCTCTTTCACTTCCGCCAGTTCATGACGCCAGTTATCCAACGCAATGCCATGGACATTGGTCAGCATGGCTTTGGAATTAGCGATACCGCACACACGCAGATCGATATGGCGCTGTTTCAACCACGGTTGCTGGCGGTAGATTTGTTCGATTAGTGCCCCGCCGACACCGCCGACGCCTATCACAAACACTTCAATCACTTGGTCAGTGTTAAACAGCATCTGATGGCAGACACGCACACCGGTGGTAACCGCATCATTACTCACCACCACCGAAATAGAGCGCTCAGATGAGCCTTGCGCAATCGCAATGATATTAATATTGGCACGCGCCAACGCCGAGAAGAAGCGAGCGGAGATGCCACGCAATGTGCGCATACCATCACCCACCACGGAGATAATCGCCAGATGCTCCATCACATCGAGTGGTTCCAGAAGGCCATCTTTCAATTCCAGATAGAACTCATCTTCCAATGCTCTACGAGCGCGGTCTAGCTCCCCTTGCGGCACACAGAAGCTAATGCTGTATTCAGAAGAAGACTGGGTGATAAGTACCACTGAAATGCCGCTGCGTGACATCACAGCAAAAACACGGGCAGCCATACCGACCATGCCTTTCATCCCCGGCCCTGAGACGTTAATCATCGCCATGTTATTCAGGTTGGTGATACCTTTGACCGGGAAGCCATCATCACTGCTTTCCCCGCCAATCAGGGTGCCCGGTGCCTGTGGATTAGAGGTATTTTTAATCAGGCAAGGGATCTGGAACTGGGCAATGGGGGCGATAGTGCGGGGGTGAAGGACGGAAGCGCCAAAATAGGAAAGCTCCATCGCCTCCTGATATGACATCGATTTCAGTAAACGGGCATCAGGTACAGTACGCGGGTCACAAGTATAAACCCCATCAACATCCGTCCAGATCTCACAACAATCCGCGCGTAAACAAGCAGCCAGCACTGCGGCTGAATAGTCGGAGCCATTACGCCCCAGTACCACTAACTCACCTTTATCGTTACCGGCAGTGAAACCGGCCATCAGGATGATGTGGTTGGCCGGAATGCTGCTCGATCCGATACGGCGAGTAGATTCCGTGATATCTACAGTGGATTCGAGGTAATGGCCTTGAGCCAGCAACTTCTCGACCGGATTAATCACAGTAACCTGATAACCTTTCGCCTGGAATAGCGCTTCCATGATGGCGATGGAGAGTTTTTCGCCACGGCAAATGATTGACGCGTTGATGCTATCCGGGCACTGGCCGAGCAATGAGATGCCATGCAGGACATGTTTGAGTTGCGCAAACTCATGTGCCACCAGTGCTTTCAAGCGCTCATAGTCAAACCCCGGCTGAGTATCAGCCAAACCGCGCAACAGGTCGGAAAAAATCCGCTCCGCATCGCTGATATTTGGCGAGATGTCTTGCCCGGCGACCATTTTGTCGATCATCGCAACCAGATGATTGGTAATTTTAGCGGGAGCGGATAACACTGTAGCCACTTGTCCCTGACGTGCATTACTTTCGATGATATCGGCAACACGCATAAAGCGTTCTGCATTCGCTACTGATGTCCCGCCAAATTTCAGCACTCGCATTTCTGGTTCTCTCCCGCTTTCGCGCTTTTTTATCGCAAACTTTTTTGCAAAGATTTGATTGAAAAAAAAAGCCCGCACTGTCTAGGTGCGGGCTTTTTTCTGTTGTTTCCTGTACGCGTCAGCCCGCCCCGTAACCTGTGGTTTCGGTGGTGGTAATAATTGTTGTATTCAGGCTGATGTATCGCATGTTGTCTGTCTGTCTCATAAATAATGAAGCTGTCCCTCTATTGGTTAAAGCAATCGCCTCCTCAAGTCAAATTTTTTCATCCAACGGCCTAAAAAAACACGCCTACCGACAATGGGTAATCTACTCATTCAATGGGGGTTATCAGCAGATACCAATAAAAATTCACGCAAGAAACCAGATAATAAATCTGGGATATTCGCTTTAATCAATACTATCTACTTTAAGGTTTTTTTTAGCTAAATGACTGAAAAGCCACCAGCAGGTAATTGTTTGGATCTCGATAATGAAATCCGCTTGAAGACACTAAATCGCAAATGAAGGGTCATTGATTCGCCCAAATGAGGTAAAAAACAACAAATATGAAAAGTTTCCCCCATTTCTTTACATTTGACTAACATTGACGATAATTCCTCTTATGCTTTTAGCCAAAATACGCCGCTGACAAGAAAAACCATCCACTGACTGTAATGGCGGAAGAATATTGATTTTAAACAATAAAAATCAATAGATTAGAAAAATCTTTTTTTTGTTACGTTTGACATTCAATTTTTAATATTAATAACACTGAATCGATCACATAATTTAACCAACTTTCGCTTAAGCTGGTATTCTTGTAAGTCTTTTTCACAAAAGTGTTAACGTGCTACAATTGAATTTGATATATGTCAACAAAGCGTAGTTTTGTTGGGTGGTAGATTCGGCTCACACTGTTATATTGCTGTTAATAGGGTTAGGATATGCGCCGCTTTTGTCACCTTTGGGGCTGTAGGGAGTACCACCCCGACCAAGCTAATGATGTTGTTGACGTTGATGGAAAGTGCATCAAGAACGCGTTTACGTACTTTAGTCATGTGATGAACGGGATGACGAGTAATAAGTCAATAAAAATCCTAGTATAACAAAGACTTCTGTACTTCCTATTTCTATTTTGTTGGCAATTTTAGGTAGCAAACATGCAGACCCCGCACATTCTGATCGTAGAAGACGAGATAGTTACTCGTAACACCCTGAAGAGCATTTTCGAGGCGGAAGGCTATGTAGTTCATGAGGCCAATGATGGCGCAGAAATGCACCACATTCTGTCTGAGAATGATATCAACTTAGTTATCATGGACATCAATCTGCCGGGCAAGAATGGCCTGCTGCTAGCACGAGAACTTCGTGAACAAGCAAGTGTTGCCCTAATGTTCCTGACAGGTCGTGATAACGAAGTAGATAAGATCCTTGGCTTGGAAATTGGCGCAGATGATTACATCACCAAACCTTTCAACCCGCGTGAATTAACCATTCGGGCACGTAACTTACTGTCACGCACCATGAATTTGGGTAGCGTGGGTGAAGAGCGCCGCTTGGTTGAGAGCTATAAATTTAATGGCTGGGAGCTGGATATCAATAGCCGCTCACTGATAAGCCCTGCTGGCGAGCATTATAAGCTGCCACGTAGTGAATTCCGCGCCATGCTGCACTTCTGTGAAAACCCAGGCAAGATTCAATCCCGTGGCGAATTGTTGAAGAAAATGACAGGCCGTGAGCTGAAGCCTCATGACCGTACCGTTGATGTGACTATCCGCCGCATTCGTAAACATTTTGAATCCACGCCGGACACACCAGAAATCATCGCCACAATCCATGGTGAAGGTTACCGTTTCTGTGGTGACTTGGAAGAGTAAACCTCTGCCTGCTCTCTACAGTAAAAAGCCAGCATTTCTATGCTGGCTTTTTTATATCTATCAAATAGTTACCACGGCATAATCGGAACGGCGCTGATCGCATTTTTCGGCGAACCATCGACGACTCTATCGGAATAGGTCAGATAGATTAAGGCATTACGCTTTTGATCGTAGAAACGCACCACCTGTAGCTTTTTAAACACCAATGAAGTCCGCTTCTGAAAAACCACTGAACCTTCAGATTTTTTATTCTTAATTTTATCGCTTAGCTCAATCGGCCCCACTTGTTGGCAGGAAATCGCGGCATCAGAAGTATCTTCCGCCAACCCCAATCCACCTTTGATACCCCCGGTTTTAGCACGGCTGATATAACAAGTTACATTTTTAACATCAGGGTCATCGAAGGCTTCAACCACGATTTTATGATCTGGCCCCAGTAGTTTAAAGACCGTATCGACTGAGCCAATTTCCTCTGCATGAGCAGTTATTGCCCCAAACGAAAGTAGACAACCAATAAATATCCACTTCTTTTTCATACACTTACTCCATTCCGTTGAATAACGTTATTCAACGTTAACTATTTGTACTAAAAATAAAATACCCGATAAAAAGCTATTTTATAAATCTTAGGCTCTTTTTTAACACACTATGCCATGAAATTCTTAAGCAGTCGGGAACATAAAAAGTTGCTACTATTCGCCAGAGCTATTCTTTTCATATGACTAATACCCTAAATTTAAGCCGCTTTACGAGGAAGATCTATGGATCAAGCCAGTATCATTCGTGATTTGCTTAGCTGGCTAGAAAGTCATTTAGACCAGCCTTTAGCACTGGACAATGTTGCTGCCAAAGCTGGCTATTCTAAATGGCATTTGCAGCGAATGTTCAAGGATGTCACCGGAAATGCTATCGGTGCTTATATCCGTGCCAGAAGGTTATCTAAAGCCGCTGTAGCGTTACGATTAACCAGTCGCCCCATTCTGGACATCGCCCTGCAATATCGCTTTGATTCGCAGCAAACCTTTACCCGGGCGTTTAAAAAACAATTTGCGCAAACGCCGGCGCTGTACCGTCGGGCAGAAGATTGGCACTCGGCAGGGATTTGTCCACCGATTCGGCTGGGGACATATACGTTACCTCAACCTGAATTCATCACCTTGCCTGAACAGCACCTGATTGGCGTGACACAAAGCTACTCTTGTACGCTTGAGCAGATAACAACTCACCGTACTGAATTGCGTTTGCATTTTTGGCAACAATATCTCGGTGATGCCGATCACCTGCCGCCGGTACTCTATGGCTTACATCACTCTCGCCCTAATCAGGAGAAGGATGACGAGCAAGAGATTTTCTATACCACGGCCATTGAGCCGCAGCATGTTCCGGGTAATGTGCCAGAAGGGCAACCGGTTATCTTGCAGGGTGGTGAGTACGTGCAGTTCAACTATGAGGGGCCGCTGGAGGGATTGCAAAACTTCATCCTGACACTCTATGGCACCTGTCTGCCGCAATTAGAGCTAACTCGCCGCCAAGGATACGATATAGAGCGCTTCTTCCCGCAGGGGAGGCCGAAAGACGGGCCTCCAACCTCGCTGAAATGTGAATATCTCATTCCTATCCGTTGTTAACGCTGTAGCTCATCAAGTGCTGGCATATCCAAGTGAGCGGTATCGCCAGCACTTTCAATAACCCACCCAGAGGCCAGCCAAGGGCTTTCTTGATAATCAACTCGTGATAGCGAACAGTTGCGCAAACGCAAACGCCGTTCAGCATGCGCAGGCAAACCCAGTAATGTACTCAACAAACATCCCAGCGCCATACCATGGCTAACTAACAGCGGCTTGCTGCCGGCTGGCAACTTCAGACAGCTATTCAGCGCCGCATGCATACGGCTACCCAGTTCAGTCATCGACTCACCTTCAGGAATACGCCCGCCCTCGGTACCATTAACCATCTGCTTACGCCATTGTTCTTCTTCCACCGATAAGCTCTCAATGGGGCGCGCTTCCAACACGCCCATATTCAGCTCACGCAGGCGTGCGTCTGTCACCATGGTTAGCCCACAAGCATCAGCAATAATTTTAGCTGTCTGCTGAGTGCGACCAAGGTCGCTGGTAATAATATGGGTGATGCCCTGATTGCTAACCCGTTGCGCGACCAAATTGGCCTGACGGATACCGATGTCGGTCAGAGGACTGTCTGATTGGCCCTGAATGCGGCGTGAGGCGTTCCAGAGGGTTTCACCGTGACGCACGAGATATACCTGTAACATGTCGTTTTTCCGTTATACTGCGTAAAATAGGCACAAAAACTATTACTTTAGATAACCCCAAAGACGTTGGAGCAGCCGGTAGACAGCGACTTCAAGTACCAAGGGAATAGGATACCAGACTCATTATGTACCATGTTGTTGCCGCAACTACCAACCCTGCAAAGATTAAGGCTATCACGCTCGCGTTCGATGATGTTTATGGCCCCGGTCACTATCGTATTGAAGGCGTTAATGTCGATAGCGGTGTTCCCCTGCAACCCATCGGCAGTATTGAGACACGCACAGGTGCCAGGCAGCGGGTAAGCAACGCACGTAAGATTCGCCCTGAGGCTGATTTTTGGGTTGGGGTTGAAGCCGGTATTGAAGATAATATGACCTTTGCCTGGATGGTAATTGAACACTTACAGTTACGGGGAGAATCCCGTTCTGCCAGCTTAATGCTGCCCGATATTATATTGCATGGGATTCGCCAAGGCCGTGAGCTAGGCGACGAAATGGCAGTTTTAACTGGCATTGCGAATGTTAAGCATCAGGGTGGTGCCATCGGCATTTTTACCGACGGTAAATTGACTCGTAGCAGTGTTTATCACCAGGCACTGCTGTTAGCGCTAGTACCATTTCACAACGAAATATATCAGCGCCCAGCAAGCAATACCCTATAGATTTCAACGTGCAGGAAGGCGGCCAACACACCTGCAATTTGAAAGATGACGGGTTATTTTTTGTTTGTCAGCAATTGGGCCTCAAGCCAGCTTTTGAGCTGTGGTGGGGCCATTTTCAAACTATTAGAACCACGAGTGATGGTCGCGATACCGGCACCTAACTGATTTCTCAGTTCACGCTGACTTAATTCCCCACGCATTAACTCCTCGATAATACGTACCCGAGTCCCCAGAGCCGTGCGTTCGTCCGGTGTTAGCAGCAATTGCAGCAAGGGCAAATGCAGGTCTTGCGCAATAGCGTTTTCCAACAGCCCAACAAAGCTCAGCCAGTGCTGATTATCTTCAGGGGATAACGCCGGATCTGGCGCGGAAGATGTATTTACCGAGTTGTGGATATTAGGCATGTTTTTTTCGTCAGCCGACAGGTCATCGGTCAATCGTAATTTTGTCATGATAGATACCCAAGGTACTATTTAACTAGTACGAGAGCATACCATAACGTCAGATATAGCCAAAGGACTTGGCGTTGCGTTGCTGCCAGTAAACAGCCTGCAACGCCAAGGTAGTAAGCGCCGCTAACACCGCCCAGAACGGGAGTATCCTCAAAGTCATTGGTGTTGCGGCAAGGCAGCAAGCGAGCAAACCCCGATGAGCTTACTCCAGTAAGTGATTCGGGTGCGCGAGCGCCGCCCAGAACGGGAATATCCTCAAAGTCATTGGCGTTGTGGCAAGGCAGCAAGCGAGCAAACCCCGATGAGCTTACACAAGTAAGTGATTCGGGTGCGCGAGCGCCGCTAACACAGCCACAGCGTCAAGGACGAAGAGGATCAGTAACGCCGCTGCCACTCGGCATCACTCAACACCTTCGCTGGGCGATTCATAAAGTGCCGATAAAAGGCATCGTATGCCAACACATTCTTCACGTAGCCACGGGTTTCAGAGAATGGAATGCTCTCGATAAAGGCTACTGCATCCACTTGCCCGCCACTGTTACCTAGCCAGGTATTCACTCGCGATGGACCGGCGTTATAGGCGGCGCTGGATAAGATACGGTTGCGCCCGAACTGTTGGTAGACCTCTTCCAGATAACTGGTACCGATCTCAATGTTTGTGAGCGGATCCAGCAATTGGCTGCTATTGACATACCCACTGATATTATTGAGTTTTACTGTGTGTTCAGCGGTTCGCGGCATCACCTGCATTAACCCTGCAGCCCCTACTGGTGACTGTGCTTTCGGGTTCCAGGCACTTTCCTGACGGGCAATGGCCATAGCATAACTTGGGGTTATCCCTTTGCCTTCTGTCGCCTGACGGAACTCCTTTGGCCATGCCAGCGGGAAGCGTTCTTCCAGATGATCCCACAATTTGGCAACGATGGTCGCCTGTACGCTTAAGTCCGCCCACTTCTGGTTAAACGCGTAGCGTGCCAGTGCTTCCTGTTCCGGCTTGCTGCGGCTGGCAACCAGATAGCTCCACTCGTTACGGGCCAAATTATCCATATTCCAGTACATCAACTCACGCACCCGGATAATTTCCGGCCGCTGTGCCAACGATGCATCCGGTTTGGTCGCTACCTCAACATTAATGGGATATGGAACCCCCAACTTTTGGGCCGCAACCATGGGGTAAAAGCCACGTTCCTGCATCAGGCTACGCAGGATAGCTTCACCCTCAGTTTTTTTACCTTGCTCCAATAATAGCGATGCACGCCAATAGCGCCATTCATCCTTATCTTGCGCATCGGCCGGCAAGCGAGCCAACCAGGTCGCTACCCCTTGACGATCGCCGCTGCCCAGAGACATACGAATACGGCGCTCCAGCAAGGAAGTTGAATGACTACGCAGAGTGACTTGATCTCGCCATTTGGCCTGATCATAAGTCGCATCTGTCCCCATCAAACGCCAGGCAACCGCCTCTTCCAGCTCCAGTTTTTCGCTGTCACTCATTTTTTGTAACCGTGCAAGGGTTGGAATCATTGCACGTGCATTTTCTACGTCCTGGCGCGCCAGGCGGGTAAAAGCAATGGTGGTAGCAGAGCGGGTAAAATCGGTCGGCCCGACAGTACGGGCGAAGTTTTCAACACTGGCCGGGTCACTTTGCAGTTTCGCCAGTGCCGTACCCATGGTCTGATAATCCGCTGGCAGTTGTTTGAGTAAATAACTCACTAAACTGGCATTGCCTTCTTTCAAGGCCAACTTCATCCGTGCCAGCGTTGCCAGAGGGGTTTGATGCCCAGCTTGTTGCCAGACACTGAATAATTTAGTGCAACTGCCTGGAAGTGTCTGGCCGTTTAGCCAAATTTCACTCGCGCCATCCCAGGCTACCTGCTGTTCGCCAGTAGCCCATTTGGCATAGTAATAGTTGCAACGGGCAGCAACCGGCTTCGGTGCTGTCGGGCTGAATGCCAATAACCCACGCCAATCTTCCCGGCGGGCTAATTCATTAACAAAACGAGATGGCAGCGAACGTGCTGGCGGCAAGGTTGGATTACGGCTAAGGAAATCGTTCACTTGCGCCGCGCTCACCTGGCTCAGGTCTTGCGTTAACTGGCGGTACTCCAGATACGGGTACAGGGGATAATCGCGCAACGTGGGCATCAGTTGTATCACTGTGTCCATCTGATTGCTGTCCCAGGCCAGTTTAACTTGCTGATAGCGTTGCCGTTGGGCATCAATAGAGTCAGCGAATGCCGCTCCTGAAGTCGTCACCAGACACACGCCAATCGCCAGATATCGCCACTTGTCCATACTTACTGTTTCCTCACTGGTTGTTGGCTACTGCACTTTACTTATCGCCACATCATTATGTCACTTACCGCAACCTCTGATTAGCATATGCCTAATTAGTTCCGGCAGCAGAACATACTAGCGAAGAGCTTTACCTGATAGCCAGCAATAACACGGGCCAATATGAAATGAAGATTCATCATTATGTGTTATCACTCAATATCAGTGAAACATTCAACATCAGCAAAAAAATAACCGGCAGGATAGTTCAACCTGTAATTACTTACTATTCACAAGGTTACCAACCATATGTTGCTAAATGTTTCATGTTTATTATCTCAGATCAAAGCACTATCTTGATGAAAACCTACTATCCTTGCTTAATATAACTAGGTTGTTGTAAATATATCTTTCAACGTATTTTTTTGCTTTTTAATCAAAATCAAACAATTAAGGAACAGGCTAGATTCACAACGCCTCTTCACGGAAGAAATGAAGACAATTTTCTCTGCCCCGTCCCACGATGAAACGGATAGATAGATTTTAGATTTATTAATTTTTAAGAAGGTTCTTTCAATGCAAAACTCATCAGACCATAAATCCGCCTCCCCGCCCCCAGAGGGTAAGGCTTGGTATCAACTTACTGCGGAAGAGTCTTTGCAGCATTTAAATAGCCGCGAAGAAGGGTTAACACCACAAGAGGCGGAGGAACGCCTTAAACAATACGGCCCCAATTCACTACCTGCTAAAAAAAGAAAACATCCCCTGCTACAGTTTTTAGCCCACTTTAATGATGTTCTGATTTACATTTTATTAGCCGCAGCGTTGGTCAAAGGCCTGATGGGTCATTCAGTTGACACTATTATTATCCTTTGTGTGGCAGTTATTAATGCCTTAATTGGTTATGTGCAGGAAAATAAAGCCGAGAAGTCGCTGAAAAGCATACAGAATATGCTTTCCAGTAAAGCGGTGGTCACTCGTGGTGGTAGCGCTCAGGTCATTGATGCACAAAATCTGGTCCCCGGTGATATCGTCACCTTGAAACCAGGGGATAAAATCCCGGCAGATCTGCGCTTGCTGGAAGCCCACAATCTTCAGATTGAAGAAGCTATCCTGACCGGTGAGTCAACGGTGGTCGAGAAGCAAATCGGCGTGATTGAGAACGAGTCGGTGATTGGTGATCGCAAAAACTTGCTGTTCTCAGGAACGACCATCAGTGCCGGTACCGCAAAAGGCTTGGTGATTGCCAGTGGCGGTGATACCGAACTGGGCCATATTAACCAAATGATGTCGGCGGTTGAATCAACCCGTACCCCGCTGCTGCAACAAATGGATCGTTTAGGTAAAGCCATCTTCATCCTGATCCTGGTCATGATGGCCTTCTTGTTTGTCTTCGCCTTTATCCTGCGCGACCTGCCGGTCAATGAACTGTTACTGGCATTAATCAGTCTGGCGGTGGCATCGGTTCCAGAAGGCTTACCGGCGATTATTTCCATCATCCTCTCCCTGGGTGTGCAAGCGATGGCGCGCAACCGCGCGATTATCCGCAAACTGCCAACGGTAGAAACCTTAGGTGCCATGACTGTCGTCTGTTCCGATAAAACCGGCACACTGACGATGAACGAAATGACCGTTAAAGCGGTCATTCTGGCAGACCATTGCTATCGCGTAGAAGGCGAAAGCTACGAACCGGTTGGTAACATCTATCCAGAAGGGAGTGACCAGCAAGCCTCACTCGATACCAACGGCACGTTAAAGACATTTATCACTGCGGTGAATTTGTGTAATGACAGCCAAATTCAGAAGAACGAGCAAGGTCATTGGGCCATTACCGGCGGCCCGACAGAAGGCGCGCTGAAAGTGTTAGCCGCTAAATCCGGTATTGAGCTGGGTCAGGTGACTCAGCACGGTAAAATACCTTTTGATTCTGCCTATAAATACATGGCTACCAGCCATCAGGTTCAAGCAGAACATAGTATCTTCCTGACTGGCGCACCTGATGTGTTGTTTACATTCTGCCAGCAAGAACTGACGGATCAGGGTGTTGCGCCATTCCGCCGCGATTACTGGGAAGCCGAGATGGCACGTTATGCCAAGCAAGGTCTACGCATGGTAGCCGCAGCCTTCCGCCCAACAGAACAACCGGTCAGCGAGTTGGACCACAGTGATATCCAGCAAGGCATGGTGTTTGTGGGTATCGCTGGCATGATGGACCCACCACGTCCTGAAGCCATCGATGCAATAGCAACCTGCCAGCAGGCCGGTATTCGCGTGAAAATGATCACCGGCGACCATCAGGAAACCGCGATGGCGATTGGTGCCATGCTGGGAATTGGTAATGGTAAAGATTCTATTACCGGTGGTCAGTTGGAGCATATGGACGATAACGAACTGGCACAGGCGGCCGTTCATTATGATATTTTCGCCCGTACCAGCCCGGAACATAAACTGCGTTTGGTTAAAGCGTTACAAGAGAAAGGCGAAATTGTCGGTATGACCGGTGATGGTGTGAATGATGCGCCAGCACTGAAACAGGCCGATGTAGGTATCGCCATGGGTATCAAGGGCACCGAGGTGACAAAAGAAGCTGCCGATATGGTGCTGTCAGACGATAACTTCGCGACCATTGCCAGTGCGGTTGAAGAAGGCCGTCGTGTCTACGATAACCTGAAGAAAACCATTCTGTTTGTATTGCCCACCAACCTGGCGCAAGGGTTGCTTATTATCTTTGCCATCCTCGCCGGTGCAGTTATTCCCTTAACGCCACTGCAAATCCTCTGGATAAACATGGCTACCTCCACCACGCTCTCTTTCGGTTTGGCATTTGAACCGGCAGAAAGAGGCATTATGCGCCGCAATCCGCGTGACCCATCAAAACATGTGTTAGACGGCCATGCCATCTGGCGCATCGCGTTTGTCGGTACGTTGATTGCTTTAAGTGCTTTTGCCTTGGAAGCCTATATGGAGCCACGCGGTTACAGCACTGAATTTATCCGCACCGTGTTGATGCAAACCTTGGTTACCGCGCAGTGGATTTATATGTTTAACTGCCGAGTGACTGACCGTTTCCCTCTGAACAAAGAAGTCTTTGTTAACAAAGGGCTGTGGTTAGTATCAGGTGTACTGATCGTGTTGCAGTTAGCCATCATCTACCTGCCATTTATGAATACCGCGTTTGGTACCGAACCCTTGCCTGCCTATTACTGGGGCTTAACATTGTTGGTTTCTATCGCCATCTTCTTAATAGTAGAAATCGAAAAGTGGGTTATCGGTCGCTTTAAGCGCGGATCGAATCCTGTCTGATATCCAGACATCGCAACACCCAAAGCCTGGCTAATCAGCCGGGCTTTTTTATCACTTAGAAATATGATTTAAGATAAATCGCATATTGCCGATATCATGACTATTATTGCATCAATTAAATCTTATAATAGAACAGCGGCGATTTATTATGCGATCGCTGCAATGAACATGTGAATTATGCCGCCCTACAGGAAGCGCAAAAATGAACACTGCAACTTGCGCAATTAACGGCGTCAGTATTTATGAGCGCTTTTATCCGCTAAAACTGATGACACTGCGGCATCTCTGGCGGCCTTGTGCCTCTATTTTATTACTTCTCTCAAGTTTATTTACCCCCTTGCCATCAAAGGCGGGAAATACCCTAAATGAAGCCCTTATCCATGAACGCAGTGATGCCGTCACCAAAATGGTGCTAGGCATTATCAGCTATGCTCGCTGGCCCGTGGCCCCCGTCGTAACTCGTTTGTGTGTGGTAGCCCCGACAAACTATGCGGAAGCGCTATTTAACCCGGCATTTATGGAAACCGCACATCCCATTAAAACTCAGCGTTATTCCCTCTCGGATACCTCAATTGCAACCCATTGCGATGTCGTTTATCTGGGGCGTACCGAGCCACAACTGCGCCAGGAACTGACAACCCGACTGTCGGGATACCCCATTCTTACCATCAGTGAAGATTATGACGAATGTACGTTTGGCAGTGCATTTTGTTTGTTACTGGAAGATAAGCAGGCTTCTTTCAAGGTCAATATGGATGCATTAGCGCGCAGCGGGATAAGGGTTCATCCCAATGTGTTGCAACTTGCCCGTAAAAAGACAGATGCATTATGAATTCAACACAGAATAAGTCAGTCAAACAGACAAAGAATCGCCCAAACACTGCGAAGCTCCCCACGCTGGGCCGAGTCCTGGGCCGTATACATATCACGGTAGCATTAGTGTCGGTCGCGACGGCAGGTATTTTTCTAACACTGGCAGCACTGTTTGCCTTACGGGTATATGCCGACCATAACCTACATTTAGTTGCTCGCTCAATCAGTTACACCACCGAAGCCGCCGTGGTGTTTGGTGATAGCGTGGTTGCCAACGAAGCGCTGTCCTTGATTGCGAAAAATGAAGAAGTTGCCCAAGCTAAAATTCTCGATGTGGATGGCCGAGAAGTGGCTAATTGGACATTACCCAACGATGGTCCAATGTTTGATATGGAACAAAAAATCGCCCGTTGGGCACTGCCTGAACCGGTGGTACTCCCAATAGAGCATTCCGGTAAAAAAGTCGGCAGCATCGTGATTTTCGGCCATGGCGGTAACCTGTTGCGTTTTCTGTTGCAAGGGTTGGCGGGCTTATTTATCTGCTTAATCCTCAGCACGATAGTGGCGCTATTCTTGTCTCGCAGAATGCTTTTTGGCATTATTGAGTCGTTGAACAAAATCACCGAAGTTGCTCACAATGTTAGCCGCCATCGCAGCTTTGGTCAGCGTGTGCCGTCAGCGAAAATTGCCGAACTCAACGAGTTAAGCAATGACTTCAATGGATTGTTGGAAGAACTGGAGGTTTGGCAAGACCATTTAACACAGGAAAATGACTTCCTTGCACACCGCGCTGCCCATGACAGCCTGACTGGATTAGCTAATCGTGCTTTCTTTGAGGGTCGACTAAGCCGTACGCTGAGTGATTGCGCTGCTGATGAACAACTGGCCGTATTATTTATTGATGGTGATCACTTCAAAGAAATCAATGATAACTACGGCCATGCTGCTGGCGATTTGGTGCTGACCGCGATTGCCGATCGTATCCGCTCACTGTTACGTGAAACCGATTTAGTGGCACGTTTGGGCGGTGATGAGTTTGCAGTCTTACTGGCACCGATCCACAATACCGATGATGTTCTTACCATCGCCAATAAAATCA
This sequence comes from Yersinia sp. FDAARGOS_228, assembly GCF_002073315.2. Classification (NCBI taxonomy): domain Bacteria; kingdom Pseudomonadati; phylum Pseudomonadota; class Gammaproteobacteria; order Enterobacterales; family Yersiniaceae; genus Yersinia; species Yersinia sp. FDAARGOS_228. Next base: position 1,492,444 of record NZ_CP020409.2, on the reverse strand, counting down.
TCGACAGTATGAATCAACCTATTGATCTTGTTGATGGTAGTGAGATAACCGCCTCTATTAGCATCGGTATTGCAATTTACCCTGATCATGCGCAGACCCCCGAAGACCTATTACAACGGGCCGACGAAGCCATGTATCAAGCGAAGAAAAGTTTCCCGTCCGGTGGCGTTATTACTCATCAATCGGATATTACTCTCACTGAAAGCTTAGGATAGGTGACATGCAGGGATTGAAAAAAAACAGTTTGATAAGCCATATCTGGATCAGTTTTTTCGCCATGAGTTTATTGATATTGGCGGGGTGTCAGGCAGCTAAACCACCAGGATTAACGCCGGAGCAGATAGCGGCATTACAGGAGCAAGGGTTTAAATTAACTGATAATGGCTGGGAATTTGGTCTGGCAAACAAAGTGTTATTCGACAGTGACGTGAGAAAATTGAATCCGTCAGGCGTGCAGAGGGTACAAAAAATTGGCCGTGCACTGGCGAATGTGGGCATTCATCATATGCGGGTTGATGGGCATACTGATTCCATCGGTGAAGACGGTTATAACCAACAGTTGTCGCTGGAACGAGCCTCTGCGGTAGCAGATGCACTGGCAGCCATCGGTATTCCACGAGCCAATATTGATGTTCGAGGCCGTGGTAAGTTAGAGCCCGTCGCCGATAACCATACCCCTAAAGGGCGAGCTGAAAACCGCCGGGTATCTATGATAGTGACCGCTCCGTAACGCTTTTTTTGTTCTGCTGCCTCGGTGCATCCCAAGCTCATTGGTGGTGCAACCAGGTGGCAAACAAATAACAAATCGGTCAAAAATTGATTCGCAGTAGCCGCCAATAAACAAAGCGTAGCAGGGATTTTGCAGGAGGTTTTGGGGTGTGCTGATGATAGGTTTCGACCTTAAAGAAAAAGGCGACCTGAGTCGCCTACTACCAATTACTGTTTAGTGCTTTCAGCGGCAGCTTCAGTCGTTTTTTCATGAGCTTTTGTAGAAGTCTCATGAGCCATACCCGCTTCTTTCTTCGCTTCCTCTGTCTTCCCTTCTTTATGATGCTTAGCAGCTTTCTTATGATGCTCAGCAGCTTTCTCATGCTGAACTGCCGCGTCGGTATGAGTCATTGCCGCATCAGCAGCAATACCAGCAAATGAAGTCAAGCCCAGAGATAATACTGATACCGCTAATAATTTCTTAATCATATAAATCCCTTATATTTACAATTGACTATTTGAACACCTAAACCTATCTAAACGTAGAAGTCATCTCGTCATAACGCAAACTGTCACTACCAATAATTAATAGTAATGGGATACAAGTCAAATAAACATAAAAATTATTTATGTATTTTAAATGTAAACTCGTTATAAAATAATACGAACCCATCTTGATAAACTGCGGTCACATTCCTGATAACTGAGTGTATACGCGACCATTAAAATGATAAAAAATACATAATAAAATATTATTAATTAAGGAGATAAAGTGATTATTGATATATTACTAACTGTCGCTATCATATTTTTATCTTCGATTCTTGCTTGGGTCTATGCTATGCCATATATCGCCTTATCAACGATAGGTAGTATTTCATTGTTTTAACGACTAACCCCTGGCTATCAATAGATAAACACCGGAAGATATACCCGCGCCGCGAAAGACTAGAGATGAGCTTATTTTCAGAGCTATCCCCACACCTTCCACCACTCCAGCAAAGCAAAAGTCTTGATAAGACGACTCAGTAAGGCCCGGACAAACCTCAGCCCTTTTATCTATGCCCCCAGATAAACGCTAAAGGAAAGGGAGCTGATTAACATTTTACACCAACAGCACTGGGTGATAGCTGGGATCGCATCGTGAAACGGGCTAAACTGCGATATCGAAATACATACCAATCGCGCCTTCTTATGCGTGTTGGTCGTTATCCACCGAGGTGAATCCCTCATTTATTGCAATGCAAATGGGGCACTTCTTGGCACTAATGCCCCATACATGCCTCACTCCAAGAGTGGGATATCATGAAAACCAGTTATAGCGAGGGTTAGAGCAACGTGGCTCAATACGTCTATTCTATGCATCGTGTCGGCAAAGTCGTTCCGCCGAAACGTCATATTCTGAAAAACATCTCCCTGAGTTTCTTCCCTGGAGCCAAAATTGGTGTGCTGGGCCTTAACGGTTCGGGTAAATCTACCTTACTGCGTATCATGGCGGGTATTGATACTGATATTGAAGGCGAAGCCCGCCCGCAGCCTGGTATCAAAATTGGTTACCTGCCGCAGGAGCCTAAGCTAAATCTTGAGCAAACCGTGCGTGAATCGGTTGAAGAGGCCGTGGGTGAAGTTAAACGCGCGCTGACCCGTCTGGATGAGGTTTATGCGCTGTATGCCGATCCTGATGCTGACTTTGATAAGCTGGCGAAGGAACAAGGCGAGCTGGAAGCGATTATCCAGTCCCATGATGGCCATAATCTGGATAACCAGTTAGAACGTGCTGCCGATGCTCTGCGCCTGCCGCCGTGGGATGCCAAAATTGCCAATCTATCCGGTGGTGAACGCCGCCGTGTGGCAATTTGCCGCCTGCTGCTGGAAAAACCCGACATGTTGTTGCTGGATGAACCCACTAACCACTTGGATGCCGAATCCGTGGCTTGGCTGGAGCGCTTCTTGCACGACTACGAGGGCACTGTTGTCGCCATTACCCATGACCGTTACTTCCTTGATAATGTGGCGGGTTGGATTCTGGAACTGGACCGTGGCGAAGGCATTCCGTGGGAAGGCAATTACTCCTCATGGCTGGAGCAGAAAGATGCTCGTCTGGCACTGGAAGCCTCTTCCGAAGCCGCACGCCGTAAGTCTATTGAGAAAGAGCTGGAGTGGGTTCGTCAGAATCCCAAAGGCCGTCAGGCGAAAGGTAAAGCACGTCTGGCCCGCTTTGAAGAACTTAACAGCGTTGAGTATCAAAAACGTAACGAAACCAGTGAGTTGTTCATTCCACCGGGTCCACGGTTGGGCGACAAAGTGCTGGAAGTTGAGCACCTGAGCAAGTCTTACGGTGACCGCTTGCTGATTGATGATCTGACCTTTGCGCTGCCGAAAGGGGCGATAGTGGGGATCATCGGGCCGAATGGTGCCGGTAAATCAACACTGTTCCGCATGTTATCTGGGCAGGAACAACCTGATTCCGGCACGATTTCACTGGGTGATACCGTGCAATTGGCATCGGTTGATCAGTTCCGTGACAACATGGACAACAGCAAAACCGTATGGGAAGAAGTTTCCGGCGGTCAGGACATCATGAAGATCGGTAACTTTGAAATTCCAAGCCGTGCTTACGTAGGCCGCTTTAACTTTAAAGGGATTGATCAGGGCAAGCGTGTGGGTGAGCTGTCTGGTGGTGAGCGCGGCCGTATCCATTTGGCCAAACTGCTACAGGTTGGCGGTAACATGTTGCTGCTCGATGAACCAACTAACGACCTGGATATCGAAACGCTGCGCGCGCTGGAAAACGCCTTACTGGAATTCCCAGGTTGCGCGATGGTTATTTCCCATGACCGTTGGTTCCTTGACCGAATTGCTACCCATATCATCGACTATCAGGATGAGGGTAAAGTGGCATTCTTCGAAGGTAACTTTACTGAATACGAAGAGTGGAAGAAACGCACCCTGGGTGCCGAAGCACTGGAACCACACCGTATCAAGTATAAGAAGATGACCAAGTAATATGACATCGGCTCATTTGATGAGCCGATTAATGCCGCTATTCGGCTCATCAAATGAGCCGAATACTCCGTGACTCTCTGCACCAAACAAGCCGCCAACCACCAGAATTCCATTCTGTGATCGTTATCCTTCTTACCCACTGAATTTTGCCAGTATTCCTTGTCCTAAGGCAGTCAGCCGAAGGTGACAAGACTGCACACTATTTAGACTCCTTCGTTATCAGCGGTTTATGCGCCCTTCTGGTTCTGCGCCTACCCGCACCATCACAACGAAGGATAATAAGATGAACAATGCGATTATATTGGGGATAATTTGGCATCTGGTGGGCGCTGCCAGTGCGGCGTGTTTCTATGCGCCGTTTAAGCAAGTTAAAAAGTGGTCATGGGAGACCATGTGGTCGATTGGTGGCCTAGTGTCATGGCTTATCCTGCCGTGGACGGTCAGCTACTTGTTATTGCCTGACTTTTGGCAATATTACGGCTCCTTCAGTATAGCAACCCTGCTGCCAGTATTTCTGTTCGGTGCCATGTGGGGGATTGGTAATATCAACTACGGCCTGACCATGCGTTACCTCGGCATGTCGATGGGAATTGGGATTGCCATCGGTATCACTCTAATTATCGGCACATTAATGACCCCCATACTGCAAGGGCGCTTTGATGTGTTACTCGGCACTGCTGGCGGCCGGATGACCCTGCTGGGCGTCGCCGTGGCACTGATCGGGGTAGCTATTGTCAGTTATGCCGGATTACTGAAAGAACGCGCCATGGGCATTCAGGCGGAAGAGTTCAACCTGAAGAAAGGGCTTATTCTGGCCGTAATGTGCGGTATTTTCTCAGCCGGTATGTCATTTGCCATGGATGCCGCGAAACCGATGCATGAAGCCGCCAGCGCATTAGGAATTAACCCTCTGTATGTGGCGTTGCCAAGTTACGTCATCATCATGGGCGGTGGGGCCATCATCAACCTGAGTTACTGTTTTATTCGTTTAGCCAGCCTCAAGAATTTGTCGGTCAAAGCCGATTTCTCTATCGCCAAGCCGCTGTTGATCACTAATATCCTGTTCTCAGCCTTGGGGGGATTGATGTGGTATCTGCAATTCTTCTTCTATGCCTGGGGTCACGCCAAAATCCCACCACAGTATGACTATATGAGCTGGATGTTACACATGAGTTTCTATGTGTTGTGTGGCGGTATTGTGGGTCTGTTACTCAAAGAGTGGAAATGCTCAAGCAGGAAACCCGTGACGGTACTGTGTATTGGTTGTCTGGTGATCATTCTGGCAGCAAATATAGTCGGTTTGGGTATGGCGGCATAATAACGCTTACTGAAGATGATAATTGCATTGGCGGGTGATGTTGAGAAACGTCCCCGTCAATTTGACGCTATAAATTTAAAGCGTGGTACTACCCTGATGTTGTTGTTCTTTTTCGCTGCCGTTTTTAGCCGATAATAATGGAGTACGAACAAAGCGCTGGCGATAGTCACGGGGTGTCATCCCAGCTTCACGCGTAAAAACGGCAGAGAAATAATTACTGTCCTCAAACCCGCAACGCGCAGCGATATCACTGATGCGATGCTCACTTCCCCGCAGCAAACATTTGGCATGACAAAGGCGAATTTGGCGTAAATAATGGCTGATACTCATGCCCGTCTGTTGGCGAAACAGTTGTTTAAGAGAACGCTCAACTAACTGATTCTTATGGCAGAACTCCGCCATATCAAAATGCGTTGCCAGGCTTTGCTGTACGGCAGACATCACGAGATCTAACTGTTCACCATCAGGCAATAAATGTGCCTGTTCAGCTCGGTAGCGATGGCGTTTTAGTACGATGGCGAGTTGCAATAATAGCACCTCCGTCAGTTGTATTGACCAGGAATCTGTCTTACGTGACTCCTGTGCCAACTGATGAATAATCGGCCGAGCCTGTGCCATGCCCTGCGTGGTTAACCGCCAGTATCCTTGATTCTGCTCATGCCCAAATAGAGGTAATAACTTATGCCACTGTGCATTTAGGTGTAATCGTTCGGGGCAATAAATAATGTTATCTAATACCAAGTCATGCACGGATTCGTAGCTATGATGATCTGTGGCTTGAATATAAAAAACGTCGCCACAAGTAATGCGGTAAGGATGGTCATTTAGGACATGTAGCCCGTTACCCCGCCAGACAATCACAATTTCGCAGAATTGATGGGTATGCTCTGCGAAAACTTCCTGCGGGTATCGGTTGGTTACCGCCACCGGCATCTGCTCCGATGGCAAATAATCCCGGCTTTCTAACCGCAGTGGTATTCGCATGTCTATCGCCCTATATTGACAAGCTAATTAATAATCAGCTCATTATCATGAAACTACCGATTTTTACCGTGATGCCATTCACGCCCCATAGGTTGCACTAGAGTTGACTGCGCAAATCACGGGGAGACTGAGCAAACTCCCGCTTAAACAACGTTGAAAAATGATTGCTGTCACCGAAACCACATTGGTAGGCAATCTCAGTGACGCTACTGTCGCTGTAACACAATTGATGACGCGCCTGTAGCAAGCGCAAACGCGTCAGATAACGTTGTGGGGTCATGCCGGTCTGATTTTTTAACTGCCGATGTAGCGTACGTAACGGTAAAGCAAAGCGATCAGCCAGTTCCGGCCACTCAATTGCTTCACTGTAGTGGTTCTGTAGCCAGTCTAATAATTGGCATAAGCGCCCTTCCTGATCCTCCCCCACCTGCGCCCGACACCCTTGCCACAGTTGAACCAACAACTGCATAAACACACTTTCATGTAGCGCGATATCTTCAGCTTTCTCGCTGTGAGGCGAGTGTTCAAGGCAGCTAATCAAGTGTTTAACTTGCTGTAAAACCTGCCCATTAATCCGCCAATGTGAGGGGTAACCCCCTTCACTTTCACGTGGTAGAAAATGTTCTACGCCAGACAAGAAACGAAAAGCATCAGGCGCGCGGAATAAGACGTTGGTGAGGAACAAACCGTCGGTTGACTCAAACAGGTGACGGTCATGGTCACGGACAAAACAAACGCATCCTCCGCTTAAGGTGTAGGGGTTGCCATTAAACACATGGACCCCCGCCCCCTGTTCAACAATGATAATTTCATAAAAATCATGATGATGCTCAGGGAATACAGGTTGTGGCGACCGGGATTCAATTGCAACCGACGCGGAACTTGAAGAGAAAAAATCAATACTGTGCAAGACAGTCATCTTTTGCCCTCTTTCAACAGGCACGGCGAAATCGCCCTGCTTCAGCTCTCGATAGTAAAAGCAGCAGCGGTAATGAAACCTTCAAATTTTGACGTTAAAAGCGACTTTGACGGTGATTTTTTTTAGATAAGTGCAGCAATGTTGAAAAGTATGCGCAGGGTCACAGGCGGGGGATGCCCTGTTTAAATACAAAACTGTGAGCTGTTTCACTTTCACTTTCGTCATTTTGCCAGCAAGCCATAGGGGCTGGCAGTGATGAGAAGGTGGCAAGTAAGCCAAGTTTCTACACTGTCGGCATTGAGAAATGACAGGCCGCTAATCATGCCCACACAATCAGCAGTGACACCATCCATCAGCACACGGCACATGGTCGCCATTGACCTTGGCGCATCCAGCGGACGCGTGATGCTGGCAAGCTATCATCCCAGCCAACAACAACTTGCGCTACGGGAAGTTTGCCGCTTTGCTAATCAGATTAAATCCATTGATGGTACAGATGTCTGGGATATCGATGCTATTGAACAATCAATCCGTCAGGGTTTGAATCAGCTCGATAGCGAAGGGATTCTGCTCGACAGCATTGGAATTGATAGCTGGGGTGTTGATTTTGTTTTGCTTGATAAGCAAGGGGAACGGGTCGGGCAGCCAGTCGCTTACCGCGACAGCCGTACACAGGGTGTGATGGAGCAGGCGCAACAAACGCTGGGAAACAGTGCCATTTATCGCCGTACCGGTATTCAATTTTTACCGTTCAATACCTTGTATCAATTACGGGCATTAAGTGAACAGCAACCGCATTTGTTGGCTGATGTCGCCCATCTGTTGCTGATCCCGGACTATTTGCACTATCGCCTTACTGGCCAGCTTAACTGGGAATACACCAATGCCACTACCACCCAGTTACTTAATATTGAAACCAATGATTGGGATAGCGATCTATTAGCCTATGCCGGCGTACCGGCCCATTGGTTTGCCAAACCCACTAACCCTGGCAATACCATCGGCTATTGGTCAGGTGCCAGCGGCCAGCAGGTGCCGGTCATTGCCGTTGCCAGCCACGATACTGCCAGCGCGGTACTTGCCGCACCATTGATTGATGCGGATGCGGCCTATCTTAGCTCCGGTACCTGGTCATTGATGGGATTTGAAAGCCCCACCCCCATAACCCATGGGCAGGCGCTGGCCAGCAATATCACCAATGAAGGTGGTGCAGAAGGCCGCTATCGGGTACTGAAAAATATTATGGGATTGTGGCTACTGCAACGGGCCACTGATGAGTTGCAGATTAAAGACCTGCCGCAGCTGATCGAACAAGCGGCACGCCAACCGGCTTGCCGCTCGCTGATTAACCCCAATGACAGCCGCTTTATCAATCCAGCCAATATGTGCGGCGAGATTCAGAACGCCTGCCGCGAATATGGCATGCCAATCCCCACCACCGCAGCCCAACTGGCGCGTTGCATCTTTGATAGCCTCGCCATGTTGTACCGGCAAGTTGCCCAAGAACTGGCAGAGTTACGCGGGCGTCCAATCAGCCATTTGCATATCGTCGGGGGCGGCTGCCAAAACCAATTCCTTAATCAGCTCTGTGCTGATGCCTGTGGCCTGAATGTCACCATGGGGCCGGTTGAAGCCTCGACACTGGGCAATATTGGCAGCCAATTAATTGCACTGGGAGAGGTGAGCGATGTTGCTCACTACCGCCGCATCGTGGCGAATAACTTCCCACTCCACCCTTTATCCCCTCACGACAACACTGACTTTGCAGCCCATTGGCCGCAATTCCAGTCACTGAGTCAATTACCTAAGGAACTTTGCATATGACGAACTCTATTGAACAGGCCTGGGATCTGGCTAAACAGCGCTTTGCCGCCGTCGGCGTGGATGTTGATGCCGCACTTGCCCGCCTTGATACCCTGCCGGTCTCCATGCACTGCTGGCAAGGTGATGACGTCACCGGTTTTGAAAACCCGGATGGCGTACTGACTGGCGGGATTCAGGCCACCGGCAACTACCCCGGTAAAGCGCGTAATGCTACTGAGTTACGTTCTGACATCGAGCTAGCCCTAACATTGATCCCCGGCCCTAAGCGACTCAATTTACATGCTATTTATCTCGAATCGGATACCCCCGTGGCCCGTAATAAAATTGAGCCACGCCACTTTAGCCGCTGGGTTGAGTGGGCTAAAAAACATCATCTAGGATTGGACTTCAACCCATCCTGCTTCTCTCACCCACTGAGTGCCGATGGCTTTACCCTGTCTCATGCCAACCCTGAAATTCGCCAATTCTGGATTGAACATTGTCAGGCCAGCCGCCGGGTCTCGGCCTATTTTGGTGAGCAACTAGGGACACCATCGGTGATGAATATCTGGATCCCCGATGGCATGAAGGATACCCCTATCGACCGTTTGGCACCCCGCCAACGGCTGCTATCAGCACTGGATGAGGTTATCAGTGAAAAGTTAAACCCGGAACATCACATTGATGCCGTCGAGAGCAAATTGTTTGGTATTGGGGCTGAAAGCTACACCGTCGGTTCTAACGAGTTTTACATGGGATATGCCGCCAGCCGCCAGACCGCACTGTGTCTGGACGCCGGTCACTTCCATCCGACTGAAGTGATTTCCGACAAGATCTCTAGTGCCATGTTGTATGTTCCGCGCCTGCTACTGCATGTCAGCCGTCCGGTGCGTTGGGACAGCGATCATGTGGTCTTGCTCGATGATGAAACACAAGCTATCGCCAGCGAAATTATCCGCCACGACCTGTTCGACAGGGTGCATATCGGTCTCGACTTCTTTGACGCCTCCATCAACCGTATCGCCGCCTGGGTCATTGGCACTCGCAACATGAAGAAAGCCTTGCTGCGCGCCTTATTGGAGCCGACTGAGATGCTACGCCAATTGGAACTGCGCGGTGACTACACCGCACGCCTGGCACTGCTGGAAGAACAGAAATCCCTGCCATGGCAAGCCATCTGGGAAGGGTATTGTCAGCGCAACGATGTGCCGGTCGATGCTCGCTGGCTCAATGCCGTACGTGATTACGAACAACAGACTCTCAGCCAACGTTAAGGACTCATGATTATGCAAGCTATTCAATCTTCCTGGTTTATTCAGGGAATGATTAAAGCCACCAGCGATATGTGGCGCAAAGGGTGGGATGAACGTAACGGTGGCAATATCAGCCTGCGCTTACTGGCTGAGGAGGTTGAACCGTATCGTGGTGATTTCGCTGCGCAACCACGTAACGTGGAACTCACTCAACCCGCCCCTGAACTGGCGAACAGTTGGTTCTTAGTCACCGGCTCTGGCAAATTTTTCCGCAATGTTGAATTAAACCCAGAAGACAATCTGGTACTACTGCAAATCAGCAATGATGGCATGGCTTATCACATTCACTGGGGCCTGCCACAAGGGGGGCTGCCAACCTCGGAGCTTGCCGCGCACTTCCAATCTCATATTGTTCGCATGCAAGTCAGTGGTGGCAGCAACCGAGTGATCATGCATTGCCATGCCACCAATCTGATTGCTCTGAGTTATGTACAAAAACTGGATAATGCCAGCTTCACTCGGTTGTTATGGGAGGGCAGCACCGAGTGTCTGGTGGTGTTCCCCGACGGTATCGGCATCGTGCCGTGGATGGTGCCGGGAACCGACGGTATCGGTAGCCAAACTGCCGAACAGATGCGTGAACACAGTCTGGTGCTATGGCCATTCCACGGTATTTTCGGCAGTGGCCCAACGCTGGATGATGCCTTTGGTCTGATTGATACCGCCGAGAAATCTGCCGAAATCATGGTGAAAGTCCTGTCGATGGGCGGCAAGCAGCAAACCATTTCTCGTGAACAACTGATAGCACTTGCGGCTCGTTTTGGCGTCACGCCACTGGCTGCTGCGCTGGACGTTTAACCCCTTCGACCAACGCTCCGGTTCAGGCCGGGGCTGGTCATTATCTGGTCTGCTTTCTTTGAGGAGCACAGCATGAGTTTTATGTTGGCACTACCAAAAATCAGCTTGCACGGCACAGGTGCAATCGAGGATATGGTTAAATTACTCGGCGACAAACAGTGGGGCAAAGCCCTGATTGTCACTGATGGGCAATTGGTCGAACTCGGCTTACTCGACAGCCTGTTCGCTGCGATGCAACAGCATCAGTTACCTTATGCCTTGTTTGGCGAGGTATTTCCTAACCCTACCGAAGCGTTAGTACAGGCAGGATTAACCGCGTTCAGGCAGCATCAGTGTGACTATCTGATCGCTTTTGGGGGGGGTAGCCCAATCGATACAGCCAAAGCCGTTAAGATTTTGACCGCCAATCCAGGGCCATCCACGGCATATTCCGGTGTCGGCAAAGTAAAACAGAGTGGTGTCCCGCTGGTCGCCATCAATACCACCGCCGGAACAGCCGCAGAACTGACCAGTAATGCAGTGATTATTGATAGCCAGCGGCAAGTAAAAGAAGTCATTATCGATACCAATATCATTCCTGATATCGCCGTCGATGACCCCTCTGTCATGTTGAATATTCCTGCCAGTGTGACTGCTGCGACCGGAATGGATGCCCTCACCCACGCTATCGAAGCGTATGTATCGCTGGGCGCACACACCCTAACCGACCATTCAGCGCTTGAATCTATCCGCCTGATCAGCCAATGGTTACCTCTGGCAGTCGATGACGGTAAGAATCTGCACGCGCGTGAAATGATGGCGTGCGGCCAGTATCTGGCGGGGATGGCATTTAACAGCGCCGGGCTAGGTTTAGTGCATGCACTGGCCCATCAACCGGGTGCCACCCATAACCTTCCACACGGGGTGTGCAATGCTATTTTACTGCCCATTATTGAAGAGTATAACCGCCCACAGGCGGTCAGCCGTTTTGCCCGTATAGCACAAGCCATGGGGGTAAATACTCAGCAGTTGACGGATGAGCAAGCCAGCCATCAAGCGATAAGCGCCATTCGGCAGTTGTCGCAACGTGTTGGCATTCCTGTTGGCTTCTCAGCATTAGGTATTCAGGAAAGTGATATCGAAGGCTGGTTAGATAAAGCGCTGGCGGATCCTTGTGCACCTTGTAACCCACGTACTGCGGACAGAGATCAAGTCCGCGCACTGTACTTACAGGCACTTTGATCGGAGTAATATCATGATACGCAAAGCCTTTGTAATGCAGGTTAACCCTGATGCCCATGCAGAATATCAGCGGCGGCATTCACCCATCTGGCCAGAACTGGAAGCGGTACTGAAGGCCCATGGCGCTCACCACTATTCAATTTTTCTCGATGAAACGCGCAATTTGCTATTTGGTTTTGTCGAAATTGAATCAGAAGAGCGCTGGAATGCCGTGGCCCAAACCGCCATTTGCCAGCGCTGGTGGCAACATATGGCCGATGTGATGCCAGCCAACCCCGATTACAGCCCGGTAAGCCAGGCACTACGAGAAGTGTTCTATTTGGCATAGCTCGCCCGATGTGGAGCCTGGCTCCACATCTTTCAGGACGTGGCCAGCCCCTGCACATAATCTTCAAATACCGGATGGCCTATCACCACATCAATAAAACAGCTCAGTGCCGGTGAGTTCAACTTCCGACTCGGATACACCAGATACAGCTCATTACCTTCAGCTTGCCATTGCGGTAACACTTCCACTAATTGGCGGTTCGCCACCACTTCACGGCTTAAAAATGCCGGTAATAGGGTGATGCCACCGCCCGCAAGAGCACATTCGCGGGCATACAGCAGATTATCAGTGACATGCAGCGCAGGTACCTGCCAGCGGTAAAATTCGTCTTCACGGCGTAAAATCAACGCCTGCCAGGCACGATGGGCAATGCAGCGGTGAGTATCCAGTTGCCTTGGATGAGTCAGTGGCGGATGCTGTGCCAAATAGGCAGGTGACGCTAACAGATAGCGTGGCGCATAGCCCAATCGGCGGCCAATCAGTGACGAGTCCTGCGGCTTACCGGTGCGCAATGCAACATCAAAGCCCTCTTCAACCAAATCTACCATGGTGTCCGAGACTAACACCTCCAACAACACATCCGGGTATTGCCGCTGAAAATCTGTTGCCAACCGCGCCAGTAAAGTCGCCCCCAGCCCTGCCGGAGTTGAGATGCGCAAGCGGCCACTGGGGTTATCTTTCAGGCGTTGCAGCGCCAGATCAGCGCGCTCTGCGGCTTGTAGCATCTCCTGACAATGCACCAGATAGCGCTCACCGGCAAAGGTCAGGTTCAGTTGACGGGTGGTTCGATTGAGTAAACGGATACCTAAGTTTTGCTCTAACTGACTGATGCGCTGGCTAACACTGGATTTCGGCAAACCCGCCATTTCTGCGGCGCGGGTAAAGCTGCCACACTCCGCGACCCGTGCAAACAGCGCCATATCCTGAAGTTGTTTAAACATGATTGTTTATCTTAGACGAACACTGCGTTAGTGATTGTCCATCTTATCACCACCCCCCAGAAGGTCTAGACTCAATCCATACGCTAAACAGGAGTATTACCATGTCAGTTAAAGCCATTGCTGTGAACCCGCAACAACCCGCTGATTTTATTGAAGTCGCTCTGGACTCACTCGCTCCCGGTCCGTTTGATTTGCTGGTTGAGGTTAAAGCCGCATCCATCAATCCGGTTGATACCAAAGTACATGCTGGCCTGAAGAAGAATGGCCTGCAACAGCCGCGTATTCTGGGTTGGGATGCCGCTGGAGTGGTCATCAGCGTCGGTGAGAGCGTCACCGAGTTCCGTGCAGGTGATGAAGTGTGGTATGCCGGCGATATCACCCGCCCCGGTAGCAATGCTAACCAACAGTTGGTTGATGCCCGCATCGTGGCCCACAAACCCCGCTCATTCAACTGGGCGCAGGCCGCTGCATTGCCATTAACCGCAATAACTGCGTGGGAAGCGCTGTTTGAACATCTAAAAATTCAGCAAGCCAGTGCCGGACAAAGCTTATTGATCATCGGGGGAGCAGGCGGTGTTGGCTCGTTAGCTATTCCTCTGGCGGCATTACGTAGCACGCTAAAAGTGATAGCAACAGCATCACGGCCAGCATCAGCCGCCTGGTGCCGTGAACGCGGAGCAGACTTGACCGTTGATTACCACAATCTGAAAGCTGAACTGGCAAAAGAGGGTATTGATAAAGTTGATTATATTCTTTGCCTGAATGACACCGACGGCCACTGGCCCGCCATCAGTGAACTCATCGCACCATTGGGGCAAATCTGTACCATTGTTGAAAATGAAAAACCGTTGGATCAGAATCAGTTAAAACTCAAAAGTGCCGCCCTGCATTGGGAATTTATGTTCACCCGCAGCATGTTCTCTACCCCGGATATCGCTCAACAAGGGCAAATTTTAAAGCAGGTAAGTCAGTTGGTGGATGAGGGCAAACTGCCAGGCACCTTAAGCGAAACACTGCACGGCCTGACAGTGGAAAACCTGCATGCCGCCCACGCGCAAGTTGCAGGCGGGCATATGCAGGGTAAAGTCGTTATTGCTTACTAAATATATTATTAACAGGGCTATTTTATTTGCCATTTTACATTTGGGCAGTGCTCGAAATCCTCACGTAGCCATGATTTACAACGTCATGGTGTACGCTCCGGTTTCTGTGCACTGTCCGCATGCAAACTGACTGCAACAATCACGCCCTCAGATATCAAATTTTCATCAACCCTATTGTGGTACATCACTCAATAATGAAGGGCGGGCAAGGCGTTGCAGGTCAGCGGCCAGAAGTTGTTGCACCAGTTCGACACAGCGCAGAAAGCGTTCATCATAGTCTGCCGATTCGACGTGAACATATTCGATATTGTTACTGCGCAACATCTGCTCCAGTAAGTTCTGGAAGGATTTGCGGTCACGATCGCTACCCAGGCTGCGTAAACCGTCGGCAACCCACGGCGTATTGTTTTCCAACAAAATAACCAGATCAAAACGGTATTCGTCAATCAGCGCCTGCACGAAGGGGTGCTCTTTGCCCTCATATTTTTTGCAGAAGGCCTGCGTAGTAACGAAGTCAGTATCGATAAATGCCACTTTGTTGGCGTATTTCACCGCAAAATCCACATACTGTGCCTGCCCCAGCGCGATTTTGTCGTAATCAGAATATTGCAACGCCATCTCATCGCCGCCAAGATGGGAAAAGACATAATCCCGGCCATATTCCCACGCACTGGTGGTATTGAAGATATTGGCTAACTTATTGACCAAAGTGGATTTCCCACTGGACTCACCGCCCAGTATCGCCACAGTACGGACAAAAAATGGCTTCACTTCAGTCGGGATATAGTCCCAGTAACGGAAAGGGTCACGGCGGATCTGGCGACCACTGATATTCATAAATGAACGCTGTGGATCAATCAGGATGGTTTCAATGCCAAATTGCTCGTTGTAATGCGGCGCATCCTGGCTTTCGCTGGAGTAAATAAAGTTCGGAACAATGCCTTTTTCATTCATAAAGCCTTTTACGCCATGGCTCCACACATCCCAGCCATGGGGGTACGGCTCGATACCGTGCTCATCAAACGAATGAATATGGATATTTTTCTGATATTTAAAGGTTTGTAACAACCAGCGCAAACGGTCACTGACCGTCGGCTGCTGTGACATCGAACTGTTTTCAAACAGCTCACGATCGCGTGGCTCATCAAAACAAAGAATGATGTGCAACTCGTCAACCTGGCTACAGGCGCGCTGGATTAAATAGATATGGCCGGTATGCAGCGGGTAAAATTTACCAAACACCACGCCGACTTTTTTCTCACGGCGGGGAAACTCCAGCCCGAGGAAACGGTGCAGAGCTTCAAGCTTTTGCGCACTGGGGCTTTTGATTTTGTCGTTGAGTAACTGGCTTAAATAACCTTTGGTCATGCCGTTACATTCGGCCACCTGCTGTAAGGTGCAACCCTTTTGCTTAATTGCCGTTTTGAGATAGTCGAATTGCAGCATACCGCCTCCTTGTTTAGTGCGCTAAACAAAAATAACACAGTATGCTGCAAGATGAACACGACTAAATTAGCGGTTATAAATCCTCTAACACCGCCAGCGCATCAGCCAATTTCTTCACACCGAACACCTGCATATTGGGCAGGGGTTTCTTCGGCATATTGGCATACGGCACGATAGCGCGTTTAAAACCGTGTTTGGCGGCCTCAGAGATGCGTTCCTGCCCACTGGGCACTGGGCGAATTTCACCGGCTAGCCCTACCTCACCAAAGACCACTAAATCCTGTGGCAGCGGGCGGTCCCGCAAGCTGGAGACTAGCGACATCAGCAATGCCAGATCAGCACTGGTTTCTGTCACTTTCACCCCACCAACCACATTGACGAACACATCTTGGTCCGACATCTGTAACCCGCCATGACGATGCAATACCGCCAGCAAGATTGCCAGCCGGTTCTGTTCCAGACCGACCGCTACCCGACGCGGGTTGGACATCATTGAGTGGTCCACCAGCGCCTGAATCTCTACCAGCAACGGGCGAGTTCCTTCCCATACCACCATCACCGAGCTACCAGCAGTGACTTCATCCCCACGGCTGAGGAAAATCGCCGACGGGTTGCTAACTTCGCGCAAGCCCTGTTCGGTCATGGCAAATACGCCTAACTCATTCACCGCACCAAAGCGATTTTTGTGGCTACGCAGCGTACGGAAACGAGTATCACCGTCACCATCAAGCATCACAGAGCAGTCAATACAGTGCTCCAGCACTTTCGGCCCAGCCAGTGAACCATCTTTCGTCACATGGCCCACCATGATAATGGCGACACCACGGGTTTTGGCAAAACGGGTGAGGTAGGCTGCCGTTTCGCGCACTTGAGCCACGCTGCCAGGCGACGACTGAATATCCGCCATATGCATCACCTGAATGGAGTCGATCACCATCAAGCGCGGCTGCTCTTGCTCAGCAATTAAGCAAATTTGCTCAATGCTGGTTTCCGACAGCATATTGAGGCCCGCAGTGGGCAATCCCAAACGATGCGCACGCATCGCCACCTGCTGCAACGACTCTTCGCCAGTGACATACAGGGTTTTCATGTTTTCAGACAGCTTGCACAGCGTTTGCAGCAGTAAGGTACTTTTCCCCGCGCCGGGGTTACCCCCAATCAGAATGGCGCTACCCGGTACCACACCACCGCCCAGCACCCGATCAAACTCAAGAAAGCCTGTTGAAAAGCGTGGCAGTTCATCCAGACTGATATCTGACAGTTTCTGTACTCGGCTAACACCTGCATCACCGGCATAGCCACCAAAACGCTCATTGCGCGACGATGATGATGTTGCCGCGGCTAATCGAATCTCAGTAATGGTATTCCAGGCGTTACAGGCGCTGCATTGCCCCTGCCAACGAGGATAATCGGCACCACACTCATTACAGACAAATGCTCGTTTTGGCGCTTTAGCCACGGTTCACCTCAATTTAATTAGCTCACGCCTGCCATCCCCAAATTACCCAGTAGGCGTAATTGTTACAGGCAGTTTGAGTGCAGACAGCGCGCAGAAACCGGAGCGTACACCATAACGTTGTAAATCCTGGCTACGTGAGGATTTTATTCGCTACGCTCCCCTACGGGCCGCCCTTAAGTGCGTTCAAAATGGCAAATAAAATAGCCTATTTCATCGTTCTTCGTGCTTCAGACTGCCGGTCAAAATGCAAAGAACACTCAGCAAATCACCGTGACGGATCGCCACTTTCGCTTTGGCATATACCTTCGGCTTCGCATGGAATGCCAGCCCTAAGCCGGCGGCTTGCATCATTTTCAGGTCATTGGCACCATCGCCGATAGCCACTGTTTGAGCAATAGGGATATTGAGTTTTTCCGCCAATTTGAGCAGGGTATCGGCTTTATATTGTGCATCGACAATCGGCCCTAACACTTTGCCTGTCAGCTTGCCGTCTTTGATTTCAAGTTCATTGGCTGCCACATCAACCAGCCGCAGTTTGTCGCGCAGATATTCAGCATAATAAGTGAAACCACCGGAGGCGATAGCCACATGCCAATCTAATGCCTGAAGCTTACATACCAGGCTGGTCAGCCCCGGCATCAATGGCAGTTGGTCACGTACCTGTTTTAAGATATTGGCATCCGCCCCTTTCAGGGTGGCAACCCGCTGGCGCAGGCTGGCGGCGAAGTCCAGTTCACCTTGCATGGCACGTTCGGTGACGGCAGCCACTTCTTCGCCAACACCGGCGAGCTTGGCAATCTCATCAATACATTCGATTTGGATGGCAGTTGAATCCATATCCATCACCAGCAGGCCAGGGCTACGCAAATGCGGGATAGCCCCCAAAGGCGCAACATCCAGACCGTTCTCATCCGCTAACGTTTTAATCCGTGGTGTCAAACTGCCGGCCAAACGGATGACCTGATAATCCTCCACACACCAGGCGGAAACTATCACCATGGCAGCACCCAACTGGCCTTGGAAACTCGTAATACGCTGCTTATCCAGCTTTCTACCGTACAGTAGCCAACCTGTATGACCGGCACGATAATCCAGCGGCATGACCTCATCGCCACTGAGCGAAAGTGGCAGACCCGGCCATTGATAGATCTCCGCGGGGAGATCGCAATAGGTCAGACTATTAGACATGAATGACTCCTGTAGAAAACGGGGTAAAGACCAGACAAAAGGACGCATCAAGCTATCCTATAGCCCTTGCTTCTGGCAACATATACCCTAAATAATTCGAGTTGCGGGAAGGCGGCAAACGAAATAATCCCGATAAACTTACATCAGTAAGTGATTCGGGTTATTGAGAGTAGCCAACGCACATGCGGCTTGAAGTATGACGGGTATAAAGTCACCGATTCTTGCAAGGAACCCGCATGACCAAGGCTAAACTAAAATTCCGACTGCACCGCACTGCTATTGTACTGATTTGCCTGGCATTATTGGTCTTGCTGATGCAAGGTGCATCCTATTTCAGCCTCAGTCATCAATTAGCTCGTTCGGAACAAGTTGAAGAGTTGGCGAAAACACTGGCGAAACAAGTCACGTTCAGTCTCTCCCCCATCATGGACAGTGGGGATGATGATATCGATAGCCAGAAGGTTGACGAAGTTCTCCAGCAACTGACGCAATCAAGCCGCATATTGGATGCCAGTGTATATCAGATTGATGGAACGCTGGTCGCCAGCGCCGGAGAGAACGTAAAAGTACGTGATCGACTGGCTTTAGATGGTAAACGCCCCGGCAGCTATTTCAACCACCAGATTGTCGAGCTGATCCCCGGTAAAAGCGGGCCAAGCGGCTTTCTGCGTATGACGCTGGACACCCATGTGCTGGCGACGGAATCCAAGCAAGTGGATAATACCACCAATTTGCTGCGCCTGATGATTCTCGTCGCGCTGGCTGTGGGGATTATTCTGGCTCGCACTCTGCTGCAAGGCCGCCGCAGCCGTTGGCAGCAATCACCTTATCTGCTCACCGCCAATACACCGGTCAAAGAAGATGAGGATGAAACACCAGAGGCACCTGCCAATCAGCCAGATGCAGATAAAAAGGCGGGAGATAAATAATACTGCGGATAGATATTATGCCATGCGCTCAATTAACGTGGTGAGAGAAAGCAGTTGTCCCTGCATCTGTCGGGCAATAAGTTTGAATTCATTACTGATGTTCGAGTGATCTATCACCCGTTGCCAGAATATATTTGCCAGTTGCTGTGCTCGTTGCCAGTCCAGTTTGCTGATATCAACAGATAAAGAGATTTCCGGCACGTTGTGGCGCATATTCCCCGTGCTCGTCGGGGCAAATGCCATTGGCAACATATCGTAAACTGGCGCTAATGATAGTGGTGTGTTCTCAGGATGCAGAAAGGAAAGATTACCTTGGTGCATATCGGTATTGGCGATTAATTTGCCAAATGCCCAGATAACGTTAACCTGCTCTAATGCCGGCGCGGCCAGTAATCCTTTATCGACTAATTGTTGGCAAACTTGTGGCCAACTGGCAACTGGGTTGCCAACAAATTCGGCATTAACCGCCTCTAAAGAAACTATCCCTAAACGGCCACGCTGCCCGCAGCGATCAAATCGCTCTACCTCAAGGAATATTTGCCTACCAACACCCTGTAAAACCTGACTTGTGGCCGCCTTATAACCCCCATTATTCAAGGTGCTAAGTGCAAGCGACTCAGATATCAGTAGGTCACCCCAGCGACGGCTATTGGCGTTTTGTAAAGAGGCAGAAAATTTGACAATAACATATGACGAAGGTCGCTCCAGATTCCCAGCATAACAAGTAAATTTCGGTTGTTCGCCGCCCGCAGAAGAACCGACCATTTCACCCGCCAGAGCCATTTGAGAAAGTTCTGCATAACGGGATAACTTATCTACCGGATCGATAGGTATCGCATCAGGTGCAGCTAACCAATGTTGATAACTTTGTTGTCCAATCAATATATTGCCATTCATATCATCAGCCTGACGTGACAGAGCTAATAAGATATGGTCTTCGTTCCACAAACGAACGTCATCGGTGAGCTGTAACTTACCTGCAACTGATTTCCCCCAAATCCGCCCGAGAAACCCCTGCGGCCGCATATCAGTCAAATACCACGGCAAGCTGTCAAATAGCTGCCATGTATCAGATGCCAGTTGATGTACACAGCACATTTCAGCCGGATGGATAGGATAGAGTATCGCGAAATGGGTTGCATGACCCTGTTCATCGATGCGATATAGCGGGAATGCATGCTCTGCGGCACTATCTCCAGCAATGTACCGCCGTAAGGCATATTGTGTTGCTTTGCCTTTACCTATTTTCAGCACCCTCTCTTTTAACCCGCTTAACTGCCGGGAAACCGTGGGTTGACTGATTGCCATAGCTTGCGCCAGATAGCTCGCGGTCGCCGGTTTTTGGCGTAATAACGTTTCCAGAGAGAGCATATGAATAGATTCGTGAATAGAATGATGAATAGATTTATAACGCTAATTATCTGATGTGTAAACAAACCTATTTTTTCTGGCAGATTTTATGAATAGATTCAGCGGCAGAGATCGCTGCCGCTGAATAGAGGGAAGCAGAGAAGGGATTACTTCTGATCGCCCAGCAACACCGATTCCAACGCAATTTCAATCATGTCATTAAAAGTACTTTGGCGCTCCGCAGCGGTGGTTTGCTCACCGGTACGGATATGGTCAGAAACAGTACAGATGGTCAGGGCTTTAGCACCGAACTCCGCAGCAACGCCGTAAATACCGGCAGCTTCCATTTCCACACCCAGAATGCCGTATTTTTCCATTACATCAAACATTTGCGGGTCTGGCGTATAGAACAGATCAGCAGAGAAGATGTTACCGACACGAACGTCGATACCTTTCGCTTTTGCCGCATCAACAGCATTGCGGGTCATCTCAAAGTCAGCAATCGCTGCATAGTCGTGATCTTTAAAGCGCATACGGTTTACTTTGGAGTCGGTACAAGCCCCCATGCCGATCACCACATCACGCAGTTTCACATCAGCACGAACCGCACCACATGAACCGACACGAATGATTTTTTTCACGCCAAAATCAGTGATCAGTTCTTTGGCGTAAATGGAGCAGGACGGGATACCCATACCGTGGCCCATTACAGAGATTTTGCGGCCTTTATAAGTACCGGTGAAGCCCAACATGCCACGCACATTGTTCACTTCGCGCACGTCTTGCAGGAAGGTTTCGGCGATAAATTTCGCACGCAGTGGATCCCCTGGCATTAATACAACGTCAGCGAAATCACCCATTTCAGCATTAATATGTGGCGTAGCCATAATCACTTTCCTTAAAAATCAGAGAATTAAAATTTATATTACTGAACTGTTTTTAAGTTTGAACTACTTTGCACAGTTCAGAGAAAATCAGCCATCGCCAGCGTAGATGAGCACCGACAGTTTGGGCACGGCCAGCGCACAGCCCCCGGAGCGTACACGCAGTACGTGAGGAGGGCGAGCACTGCCCGGGTTCAAAATGGCACGCTCAGCTTAGCTGAATGACTTAAAGCATATTCTTACCGTAATCCATTGGAGATAGATTAAAATATGTCGCTACCGTCTGCCCAATATCGGCAA
Organism: Yersinia sp. FDAARGOS_228; assembly: GCF_002073315.2. Taxonomy (NCBI): domain Bacteria; kingdom Pseudomonadati; phylum Pseudomonadota; class Gammaproteobacteria; order Enterobacterales; family Yersiniaceae; genus Yersinia; species Yersinia sp. FDAARGOS_228. The sequence continues at coordinate 1,470,446 of NZ_CP020409.2, read as the reverse complement.
ACGTCTCACGATGCCCCAGCGATCCCGGTTTGACTTTCGGGCCGTAAACCAAGACCGGAATGTGCTCACGGGTATGGTCAGTGCCCGGCCAGGTTGGGTCACAACCGTGGTCAGCCGTCAGGATCATGATGTCATCTTCTTTTACCAGCGCCATCAGCTCAGGCAGACGGCGGTCGAACAGTTCCAATGCGGCAGCATAACCGGCAACGTCGCGGCGGTGACCATAAGAGGAGTCAAAATCAACAAAGTTAGTGAACACGATAGTGTTGTCACCGGCTTTCTTCATCTCTTCTATCGTGGCATCAAACAACGCATCCAGACCGGTGGCTTTCACTTTTTGAGTGATACCCACATGTGCATAGATATCGGCGATTTTACCGATAGAAACCACTTCTCCCCCCTTCTCATCCACCAGTTTTTTCAACATGGTTGGTGCTGGCGGTTCAACGGCCAGATCATGGCGGTTACCGGTGCGTTGGAAGTTACCCGGCTTGTCACCAATAAACGGACGCGCAATCACACGGCCAATATTGTAGCCACCTTCGGTCAGTTCTTCGCGGGCAATTTCACACAGCTCATACAAGCGATCCAGGCCAAAAGTTTCTTCGTGGCAGGCAATCTGGAACACCGAGTCCGCCGAGGTATAGAAAATCGGCTTACCGGTTTTCATATGCTCTTCGCCCAGTTGGTCAAGGATAACGGTACCACTTGAGTGGCAGTTACCCAGATAACCCGGCAGGTTGGCCCGTTTTACCAGTTTATCCAACAGTTCCTGCGGGAAGCTGTTTTCGACATCACTGAAGTAACCCCAGTCAAACAGAACCGGTACACCCGCAATCTCCCAGTGGCCTGACGGTGTATCTTTACCGGAAGATAACTCACTGGCATAACCATAAGCACCAATGATGTCTGCATTTTTATCCAGCCCAACCGGGAATTTACCGGTGGACTCTTCAGCAGCTTTACCCAGCCCTAAACGGCTCAGGTTTGGCAGCGTCAATGGGCCACTACGGCCAACGTTGGCTTCCCCACGGGCGCAGACCTCTGCGATGTGGCCCAGAGTATCGGCCCCTTGGTCACCAAATTTGTTAGCATCGGCGCTGGCACCAATACCAAATGAGTCCAATACCATAATAAATGTACGTTTCATTATTTTCTCCTGCGTGGGTTCACGCTCTGGGGCAGCTACGTTCATCTGCTCCCCCATGTAATTAATCTGTTTTTGCTAACATTTGCCGTCGAAAGCAAATAGCGTCAATAACAAAAGTATGGCGCTTATTCAGTAATACGGCGATAGATAACCGGTGTTTCTTCCGGCGCGTTGTCACCCAAGGTGATCGCCGCACGTACTGCATCTGCTGCCTGTTGCCAGTCGTCTTCGTTATTGGCATGAATTACGGCTAATGGCTGCTGGCTATCAACCCCGCCTCCCAGACGTGCCATTTCAGTGATACCAACACTGTAATCAATAGGATCAGTTGCCCGCCGACGACCACCGCCGAGGGAAACCACCGCCATACCCAGAGCACGGGTATCCATTGCGGTAACAATACCGGCTCGTTCAGCAAAGACCGGTTTGCTCAGCGTGGCAACCGGTAGGTAGCTGTCATAACGCTCAACGAAATCACTCGGACCTTTTTGCGCTGCCACCATGCGACCAAAGAGTTCTGCCGCTTTTCCGTTGTCCAGCACCGCCTGTAGCTTGGATCTGGCGTCAGCATCATTTTGCGCCAAACCACCTGATAACAGCATTTCAACGCACAGCGCCATCGTCACTTCCAGCAAGCGTGGATTGCGATATTCGCCGGTCAGGAAGCGCACCGCTTCGCGCACTTCAACCGCATTACCGGCGCTGGAAGCCAACACCTGATTCATATCGGTCAATAGTGCAGTCGTTTTGCAACCCGCGCCATTAGCCACACTGACAATAGCTTGTGCTAAATCGGCAGATAGTTGATATGTCGGCATAAAGGCACCAGAACCTACCTTCACATCCATCACCAACGCATCCAGCCCTTCAGCCAGTTTCTTCGCCAGAATAGAAGCAGTAATCAGTGGGATGGAATCTACAGTGGCGGTGATATCACGGGTAGCGTAGAAACGTTTATCTGCCGGTGCCAACGAGCTGGTTTGGCCGATGATGGCAACACCGACGTCCTGAATGATTTTACGGAACGCATTATCATCGGGGAAAATATCAAAACCGGGAATAGCTTCCAGTTTGTCCAAGGTCCCGCCGGTATGGCCCAGGCCACGGCCAGAAATCATCGGCACATAGCCACCGCAGGCTGCGACCATCGGACCGAGCATCAGTGATGTCACATCACCCACGCCACCGGTAGAGTGTTTATCCACGATCGGGCCGTTTAGATTAAGGCTTTGCCAGTTGAGCACCGTGCCAGAATCACGCATTGCCATGGTAAGTGCCACGCGCTCCGGCATGCTCATGTCGTGGAAATAGATGGTCATCGCCAAAGCAGCAATCTGCCCTTCGGATACCGAGTTATCGCGGATCCCATTGATAAAGAAACGAATTTCTTCTTCGCTCAATGGCTGACCATCACGTTTTTTACGGATAATTTCTTGTGCCAGAAACACAGCATCCCCCTGACCTAAATAAGGATAAAAGCCGCACTACAGGCTAGTCGCCCGCAGTGCATCAGCAAAACTCAATGAGTGCGATAATGATTAGTAACCGCTACTTTTGCTATCACTCTGATGGCCCAGCGTGGTTAATAAGCTGGCTAACAGACTGGATGCGCCAAAGCGGAAGTGGCGGGCATCGGCCCAGCCCTCACCCATCAATTGATCGGCCAGTTGCAGGAATTGTGCGGCATCTTCAGCGGTACGAACCCCGCCCGCAGGCTTAAAGCCGACGGTTTTACCCACGCCTAAATCACGGATAGTGCTCATCATAATACCCGCGCTTTCCAGTGTGGCATTGACCGGCACTTTACCGGTGGAGGTTTTGATAAAATCTGCGCCAGCTTTAATCGCAATTTCAGAGGCTTGACGGATCAAGTGCTCTTGCTTTAGCTCACCGGTTTCTATGATTACTTTCAGCAATACATTCGCGGCAGCGCAGGCTTCTTTGCACTCTTTCACTAATTCGAAGCCGACCTTATCATTACCTGCCATTAAGGCGCGGTAAGGGAAAACCACATCCACTTCATCAGCACCATAGGCAATGGCAGCACGGGTTTCTGCCAGTGCAATAGCAATATCATCATTGCCATGTGGGAAGTTGGTTACTGTTGCAATGCGGATTTCAGGGGTACCCTGCTCACGCAACGTTTTACGCGCAATAGGAATAAAGCGGGGATAAATACAGATTGCCGCCGTGTTACCGGCAGGGCTTTTTGCCTGATGACACAACGCGATAACCTTATCGTCGGTATCGTCGTCATTCAGGGTGGTTAAATCCATCAAACTCAGTGCGCGTTTGGCATAATCGTTCAGATTCGCGCAGGCGGTTAAATCGGTCATAAAACTCTCCAACACTATTTCAGCCCCAGCACTTTGCCAGAACTGAGCATCTATTTATGAGCGGACAAAGAGACCGTACCGGTACCTTTGGTGATTAAAAGCCCCTCTCAAGAGGCGTAATTGTTGCCGCTGGGCAAATAAAATCGCCCTAATGAGAGGGTTCTAAGCTCAATACGTTGGCGAGCGGACTTGGTTCCTTGAAGATAGCCCCTATGGGTGGCAATTGAGATCCATCTCACCGCACTAACTACTTGGTCATTGCATACATCACTGATGCAATGCGACGACATACAGGCTTTAGGCTTTCAATCCGAAAACCAATAATACTATTTGAACACGTTACCGATGCCTTGGGTGTGCTCAATTTCACACTAATCAATAGTAACTTGTAACGAGTAAAAATTATACGTGATTAAAGTCACAAAATAATCTGATTTGTAATTTATCGCCGATGATATGCCCACTCGCATCAAGGATAGCTTATGGGCAGAAATACGCAGTATTGTGGGCCTGAACCATAAAAAACTAAGCGTCAGCGGCGCAGACAGTTTGGGTGCGGACAGCACGCAGGGACTGGAGCGTACACGAAGTACGTGACAAGTCCCGAGCACTGCCCAATCTCAAAATGGCAAGTCAAGCTAGCCTAATTATAATGCCAGGAAGAAACCGGCGATCGTCGCACTCATCAGATTCGACAATGTGCCTGCCGCTACCGCTTTCAGGCCAAAACGCGCGATATCGTGGCGGCGATTCGGTGCCATGCTACCCAAACCACCCAATAAGATGGCAACAGATGACAAGTTAGCAAAACCGCACAACGCAAAGGAGATAATGGCCTTAGTGTGATCGGAAAGAACCTGTAAACCCGCAGCTTTGACTAACTCTTCCGCCTGGAGATACTGACCGAAATTCATAAATGCTACGAATTCGTTAACGATAATCTTCTGGCCGATAAATGAACCCGCCACCATCGCTTCACTCCACGGCACACCGATCAGATAGGCAATCGGCGAGAATACCCAGCCCAGAATCAACTCTAGCGAAAGTTGTGGATAATCAAACCAGCCACCAATCCCACCCAAAATACCATTGAGCAGAGCAATCAAGGCTATAAAGGCCAACAGCATTGCCCCAACATTCAGCGCCAATTGCATACCGGAAGCCGCGCCAGAGGCCGCAGCATCAATAACGTTAGCCGGGCGTTCATCCTCAGCAATCAAGGTAGTCGCATCAACTTTATCATGGGTTTTTTCGGTTTCTGGCACCATCAGTTTAGCAAACAGTAACCCGCCCGGTGCTGCCATAAAGGAGGCGGCAATCAGGTATTCCAATGGCACCCCCATTTGCGCATAACCGGCCAATACTGAACCGGCAACGGAGGCTAAACCACCGCACATTACCGCAAACAGCTCAGATTGGGTCATGGTGGCAATATAAGGGCGCACCACTAACGGCGCTTCGGTTTGACCAACAAAGATATTGGCAGTGGCGGAAAGGGATTCAGTACGTGAAGTCCCCAGCAGCTTTTGCAAACCACCGCCCAATACTTTAATAACGATTTGCATGATGCCGAGGTAATACAAAACGGCAATCAATGACGAGAAGAATACAATTACCGGTAATACTCGCAAGGCGAATACAAAGCCGCCGCCACCGAAAACCTCAAACATTTTGTCGGAAACCAAACCGCCAAAAATAAATGAAATTCCCTCATTACCGTAGGCGATAACGTTCGCTACCCCTTCTGACATGCCGCCCAGAATGCGGCGACCGATAGGCACATATAACACCAATGCACCAATAACGATCTGGATAATAAATGCACCAACAACAGTGCGGATATTAATCGCCCTATAATTACTTGAAAGAAGTACGGCTATTAATATCAGTACTGCCATTCCAACCAAACTCATTAGCATGTCGCTATCCCTAATAGTGAAATCATTAATTAAATTGAAATTATTTTGGGGGGATTATACCGGCATGACGGGGCTATCAAACAATCTCTGTCACAAATAAACACAACTAAAAGCAACTTGAACAACACAAATGTGACAAAAGTCACATTAAAAGACAGAAATAACGAGATGTTGATAATTATTAGCGTGGTTTGTATGCACCCATCGGTGATTTAGGGGGGGCATATCTTGGCTGGCGGTAACCGGAACAAACGCTGGCTATTCTCTAGCAACTGGCTGGCAATCTGTTGTGGTGCTTCAGGGCGTAATTCACACAATACACTGAACACATCAGCAGCCCGCTCAGGCCGATTTGGTTGCCCCTGAAAACCCGCTAACGGCATATCCGGTGCATCGGTTTCCAGCAGTAATGCAGAAAGCGGTAATGCGGCCATCACACCACGGGTTTTCTGTGCCCGCGCATAAGTAATGGTCCCGCCCACACCGATGTAATAACCCAGGCGAATAAAGGCTTGCGCTTGCGCCAGGCTACCGGCAAAACCATGCACGACCCCCGTGCGCGGCAAAACAGTTTTGCGCAGTGCCGAGGCTAATTGGTCATGGGAACGGCGGGAATGCAGAATAACGGGGAGATCATGCTGTTTCGCCAACGTAAGTTGGGCCTGCAATAGCGCTAATTGGCGTGATAACTGCGGCTCATCCATATAGAGATCCAGGCCAATTTCCCCCACCGCCACCAGCTTATGCGTTTTGTTCACCAGATAAGATGCCAGAGCGGCTAAATCGGCCTCTTGATGTTGAGCAATATAGAGTGGATGCATACCTAGTGCGGCAAAAAGAGGCGGATAGTTCGCAGCCAACGCCAAAATACGGGAAAAATAAGCCGCACCCACCGCCGGGACGATCAACTGCCGGACATTCGCCTGAGCCGCAGTGACTAGACTGGCCGCCTCTGCGCCACTGAACGGAGGGAAGTCAAAATGACAGTGGGTATCGATAAAATAAGGTGTATCGATGAGAGACGGTATCTGCTCAATGATCGCTGCCATTACGCGGTATCACCTTTGTTCTTTGCCATATCGGCAGGCAAAATGATCTCCCCTGCCAGGGGTTTTCTGCTGCTATGCGTAGTGACCGGAATAATTAACCCATTGCCGCTCACCCTCATCTGAGCCGGTAGACCATGCTTAGTGGTGGCAGTTGAATCCGCTGGCGTGATGATATTCGGCGGTTGAGTGATATCAAATGAAGAATCATCAATATCAATTAGCGCTGCCATATCATCCGGTTGATTAATATCTTGCGGCTGAAGCATACGGCGTGAGAGTGAAATCGAGATTTTCTCCCCATTGATTTCAGCTTGATCCCGATGATCTTGCGGTAATAACCAGTGCCCAACGGTCGCCAGAAAATAGCGGCCACAACGGCGGCCTAAATGATAATCACGATTAAGCGCCGCAACCCGACTCCCCAGCGCATTACTGGCAAGTGGCTTAGGCGGAAAAATTTCGAAAATACGCAGATCACCGGGCGGTTTTTCAATAAATTGCTGAATACGGTGATAGCTCTGCTCATGTTGCTGCATAATCCGCACCAGTTGTTGCAAACTACTTTCACTCAGCCAATGTTCCATCCGCTTCATCCACTGCGGCGTATAATAGACCTGCGACGGCACCGTGCGAATCACTACAATAGTATCAGCGCCACGGCGGTAGGCTTCTTCCACCGGAATGGCATCACTGATGCCACCATCTTGATAACTGATCCCCCCCAAATCCACTCCCTGACGGTATAAACCAGGGATTGCACTGGACGCTTTAATGGTCGGCAGCCAACTTTCTCGAGTGGGAGAAATATAGGTAGGTTCAAAATCATCACTGCGGCAGGCGCACATCAAGAATTCGCGGCCATTGCGTAAATGCTCTTCAGCATGATCCATGGCCAGAGGTAACTGCTGGGAGGTGATATCCACCAACCAGTCGAGATCAATTAGGTGCCCACCCCGTACAAAACGTAATGGGTTAAAGAAATTAGCTGTGGTGGTGTAGCGAGTAATAACACGGCGAGCGTAACCGGGTTGACCGCAGATAAAAGCAGATAGGTTTTGTGCACCCGCAGAGGTGCCAATCATCAGATCAAAAGGGTTAAAGCGGGCGCGTTGGAATTCATCCAGCACACCGGCTGTAAAAATCCCCCGCTGCCCGCCTCCCTCGCAGACCAACGCCATTTTTCCGGGTTGATATGGTTTATAGGCGAGTGGCTCAATATTACCGAGCGTGATAGGTATTCTGTATCCCACCATCCATCCTTAATTCGTTACAACAGGTGCTGAGGATACCTCGTCTTATCCTTTGCTGTAACCCTCTCGCCTTACTAAAGGCGCTTACGGCCTGTAAACAGACTGATGAGGAATAGGACAATACCCACTACAAAGACGACTTTTGCAGCCCAAGCTGCCGTACCGGCTAACCCGCCGAAACCTAATGCCGCAGCGATTAAAGCAATAATCAAAAATATGATGCCCCAGCGAAACATAAGCCTCTCCTTCCCGTTTTTAAAAATGGCTTTATACACTTACGTTAAAAACAGCGTTTTAACCTTCGGTCTATTTAACAGTAGCGTGTTTAACAGAAGTCGCATTATTAACGGATTTATTATTTGGCTGACGGGCTTATAAACGTTATTCCGTAAAGTATTTCTCTCCCACGAAATACCCATCAGCCGATAATAATTAAGGTTTGATGCTCAGATCATTTTTAACGCTTTTCACGCCATTAACGGCTTTAGCGATACTTTCAGCACGGTCAGACTGCGCTTTACTCTCAACATGACCTGACAACTGCACCACGCCGTCGGTAGTTTCTACTTTCACTTTACGTGAGGGTACGATGTCATCAGCCAGTAATTTGGCTTTGATTGAACTGGTTGTTGCAGCATCGCCAGCATATTCACTGACTGATTGTGATTTCTGATCCTTCACATGCAGCTTATCGCTGACAGATTTAACGCCTTCAACGTTTCCGGCAATTTCAACGGCGGTTTCAGCTTCAGCCTGAGAAGTCACAAAACCAGTCAAAGTGACGACGCCATGGTTGGTTTCAACAGAGATATCCGTACTTTTAAGGGATTTCTCTTCCAACAAGGCGCTTTTCACTTTCGCTGTTGCAGCGCTATCGCCCATGTAGTTATCGACTTTCTTCATGGAGCTATCGAGTTTCGCGCCGGTGCTGTCTACCACGTTGTTTGTCTTATTGAGCATGGTTTCTTCAGCGAACACGCTACCACTCATCAGTGCAGTACCTAAAACAACAGCGATCATTGAACGGGCAAATTTTGTATTTGTCATCGATTTCTTCCTTTGTCGTTATAAACCGTAAAGGGTTATCAAGCTTAATGGATTACAACACCCAAATTTACGGATTTTTACGCCCCCCAGAGGGGTGGGCATTTGATGAATACTTTACGATTACTACAGGTTATTTGACCCAAAAGTGATGTGCGTCAATCCTGCGTGTATCTATAAAGATAGAGCATCACAGAATAAATACAGTCAGAATCGCCCTAAAGCCGGATTTTTATGATTAAGTAGGAGTTATCCTAAGGAGAAAATAGTGAGGGGAATTAATGAATCGGGGTACTGGGTACCCCGATAGAATGCGGCTTGGCGGGTGATTAATGTTCGCGGGTTTTACGGAAATTCACTTCCGGGTAACGCTCTTGCGTAATATTAAGATTAACCATAGTTGGGGCGATATAGCTCAAGTTATCACCACCATCGAGTGCCAGATTAACCTCATTTTTACGTTTAAACTCTTCGAACTTCTTCACGTCATCACACTCCACCCAACGGGCGGTAGAGACGTTGACGGATTCATACACCGCTTCCACGTTGTATTCACTTTTCAGTCGTGAAGAAACCACTTCAAACTGTAGAACACCAACTGCGCCGACAATCAAATCGTTGTTGGTTAACGGACGGAACACTTGCACCGCCCCCTCTTCTGACAACTGAACCAACCCTTTCAGCAACTGCTTCTGTTTCAATGGATCACGCAGGCGAATACGACGGAACAATTCAGGGGCAAAGTTCGGAATACCGGTGAACTTCATATCCTCACCCTGGGTGAAGGTATCACCAATTTGAATGGTACCGTGGTTATGCAAGCCAATGATATCGCCAGCAAACGCTTCTTCTACATGCGAACGGTCACCGGCCATAAAGGTCAGTGCATCAGAAATCACCACGTCTTTCTTGGTACGCACCTGACGCAGTTTCATCCCTTTTTCAAAGCGGCCAGAAACTACACGCATAAAGGCAACACGGTCACGGTGTTTCGGGTCCATATTTGCCTGAATTTTGAAAACAAAACCGGTAAATTTGGGTTCAGCAGCAACCACTTCACGGGTATCTGTTTTACGTGGCATCGGGGCCGGAGCCCATTCAACCAAGCCATCCAACATATGATCGACGCCGAAGTTACCCAAAGCGGTACCGAAGAACACCGGCGTTAAGTCACCAGACAGGAAAGCATCATGCTCGAACTCATGAGAAGCCCCCTGTACCAGTTCCAACTCCTGACGGAACTGCTTAGCCAAGTCTTCACCAACTGCTGCATCCAAGTCTGGGTTATTTAGCCCTTTGACGATGCGCACTTCCTGAATAGTGTGGCCTTTACCCGTCTGATAGAGATACGTTTCATCTTTATAAAGGTGATAAACCCCTTTAAACAACTTACCGCAGCCAATCGGCCAGGTGATGGGTGAACAAGCAATTTTCAGCTCACGTTCCACTTCATCCAACACTTCCATCGGATCACGGATATCGCGGTCCAATTTATTCATAAAGGTCAGAATCGGCGTATCACGCAGACGGGTCACTTCCATCAGCTTACGGGTCCGATCTTCAACCCCTTTTGCCGCATCAATCACCATCAGACAGCAGTCCACGGCAGTCAGAGTACGGTAAGTATCTTCGGAGAAGTCTTCATGGCCTGGGGTATCGAGCAAATTGACCAGACAACCGCCATAGGGAAACTGCATCACCGAGGTGGTGATGGAGATCCCACGTTGCTTTTCCATTTCCATCCAGTCAGATTTGGCATGATGGCTTGAGCCACGGCCTTTTACCGTACCGGCGGTCTGAATTGCGTGTCCGAACAACAACACTTTTTCGGTAATGGTGGTTTTACCGGCATCGGGGTGGGAAATGATCGCGAAAGTACGTCTTTTCGCGACTTCCAGTGCGTATTCACTTGGAGACATAGTTTGAGATTTCTACTTTTAGGCCGCCCTGCTCTGGGCCTCATATCTTATTGATATGCGGGTCAGGCAAAGCGAGGCATTGATTGTGGCGCCATACCCCTGCTTATGTGAAATTGCAGCACGGTTGGCGGCAATTCTTACGTCGGGTATAAGTGGCTATAGCGCGGTATTTTCTCTGATTTATGCGAGATAGACAATTTATTCAAGACAAACAGTCGTTATTCAAGACAAACAATCGTTATTCAAGACAAACCGTCATTATTCACAACTGACAATCGGCAAAACGGTGCTATCCCATCGGCAGCGCCATCATAATGGCATCTTCACGCCCATCGGCACTCGGGTAATAGTTACGCCGCACAGAAACCTCGTTAAAGCCTAAACTCTCATAGAGGGCGATAGCCCGAGCGTTTGAAGCTCGCACCTCAAGCCAAAGAGTGACGATATCACGTGTTTCCAACTGTTCAATCAGATGTTCAAGCAGTAAACGCCCATAACCCTGACGCTGATACTGTGGATCGATGGCGATATTAAACAGCGTCGCTTCATCCAACACTATTTGGGTAATGGCAAAACCGACCATTTGTTGACTGACACTCAACTTAAAATTGAGATAGCGATCCCCTTGGTTGCTGACCAGGGTTTTTTCCGTCCACGGGAAAGCGTGGCTGGCTTGCTCAATGTTGTACGCTGCGGCCAGATCGGCTGGCGTCAGGATAGAAATCTGCTTCATGGTGACAAATCTGCTGCCAAAGTGCGCGCTTAGCGCTCGCGTCTTGATAAAGTCCGGCCAGTGCCGGGCTGTGTAACTGCGCGCCAACGACCGCAAGCGGTTCACTGATGCCCAATCGCCAACTGTTGCACTGCGTATCTTCTGGCAACATCGCTACCTTTTCCGGCGTCAGCGCATAAGCCTGACGCGGCGTGAGACCCAAGCTGTGCAACACATCGCACAACAGTGGATCATCATATTCTGGAAGCTGGTGTGCCACAATCAGCAGGCGGGTATCTGCGGGTAAGCGCACTGCGATTTCACCCTGCAAGACGGCCGGGCGGCGCAATGTCCACTGCGTAATGCCTAGCTGTTGTAACAGCAAGTCTCGTCTTGATGCCATGCCATTTCCTGTCAGAGCGACCCGTATTTCGACGCTATGCTAGCAAACCCATCGAACATGTGCCAACAAACCTCTATAATCCCCAATCATATTAATAAGGAGCCAAAGACTGATGTCAGCATTAACCCCAGCCAGTGAAGTGATACTGCGCCATAGTGATGAATTTATAGCCCGCCATGTGTTGTTTGCCGGTGATTTACAAGATGCGCTGCCAGCGCAGTTTGATGCAGCCGGGGTACGGGTTCATACCAATCAATATCACCACTGGCAATTACTGAGCAATACGCTGGAAGAGAATGTGCAATTCGGTCTTTTGGCCACTGCCGACATGGTGGCTAACTGCGATACGCTGGTTTATTACTGGCCAAAAAGCAAACAGGAAGCCCTGTTCCAACTGGCTAACCTGCTTTCGTTATTGCCTGTCGGCACTGATATTTTTGTGGTGGGTGAAAACCGCAGTGGCGTGCGCAGCGCAGAAGAAATGTTATCTGAATTTGCGCAACTGACCAAAATCGACAGCGCCCGCCGTTGCGGCCTGTACCATGGCCGATTGGATAAGCAGCCGGAATTTGATGCTGATGCCTGGTGGGAAAGTTACCAGGTGGGCGATGTGACAGTCAAAACATTGCCTGGCGTATTCAGCCGTGACTCGCTGGACTCCGGCAGCCATCTGTTACTGTCTACTTTCAGTGAGCCATTTAAAGGCAATGTGCTGGATGTCGGCTGTGGCGCAGGTGTGCTGGCCTCAGTACTGGCGCAGCAATCACCTAAAATCAAATGGACCCTGAGTGATGTCTCTGCGGCCGCTATTGAGGCCAGCCGAGCGACATTAGCGGCGAATAACATCGACGCACAAGTGATCGCCAGTAACGTCTACTCCGACATTAAAGGCCGCTTCGAGATGATTATTTCGAACCCACCGTTCCATGATGGCATTCAAACCAGCCTGACTGCGGCAGAATTGTTGATCCGTGGCGCAACCGCTCACCTGCATGTCGGCGGTAAATTGCGGATAGTGGCGAACTCCTTCCTGCCTTACCCTGCACTGCTGGATGCGGCATTTGGCAGCCATGAAGTGCTGGCCCAGAATGGTCGTTTTAAGGTGTATCAGGCAACTGTCGGGCGTGCGCCACGAGACGCTAAGAAAAAACGTTAAAACTAGGCGTTAAGATGAGCCATTCCCTCCACGCCGTAGCGTTCACCCGCTGCGGCATGGAACGGGAATACCGCATCCAGCGCCGCCAGCTCTTGCGGGCTGAGTGCCAGATCGAGTGCTGCCAGATTCTCTTCCAGATAAGCACGCCGTTTGGTTCCTGGGATCGGAACAATATATTGCCCCTGCGCCAATACCCATGCCAACGCCAGTTGGGCGGGTTTAACCCCTTTCTCACGCGCCATTTCCACTACCGCATCGGCCAATACCAAATTCATGGCAAAATTATCCCCTTGGAAACGCGGGTTATGACGGCGGAAATCATCAGCAGCCAGATCTTCCGGGCGACGTAACGCTCCAGTCAGGAAACCACGCCCCAGAGGGCTATAAGCCACAAACCCCACGCCTAGCCGTTCGCAGGTCGCCAATACAGAGGATTCCACATCTCGTGTCCAAAGTGAGTATTCACTCTGCACTGCGGTAATGGGATGTACCTGATGGGCCTTCTCTAATGTTGTCGCTGAGACTTCACTCAAACCGATATAACGAATTTTACCGGCGGTAACCAAATCAGCCAACGTGCCAATCACATCCTCAACCGGCACACTCGGATCACCACGGTGCTGGTAATAAAGGTCAATGACATCAACACCCAACCGCTTTAGGCTACCGTCAACAGACTGACGAATATAATCAGGCTGGCTACTGACGCCACGCACCGTCGGATCTGCCGGGTCACGAACAATACCGAATTTAGTGGCCAGAAAAACCTGATCACGTTTGCCTTTAATGGCGCGCCCAACCAACTCCTCATTGGTAAACGGGCCATACATGTCGGCGGTATCGAGCAAAGTCACCCCCAATTCCAGCGCACGATGTAACGTCGCAATGGATTCATTCACATCCTGATTGGTGGAGTAAAAGTCACTCATCCCCATGCAGCCAAGCCCCAGCGCTGAGACGAGTGGACCATTCAAACCTAATTGACGTTGTTGCATTGTGATATTCCCCATTAGTGATGTCGGAAGAAAGTGTGGTTGTTTAGCGAGGAAAGATAAATAATGCAGATTGCTCATTACTGTTCAAAAAACACCAACAATGGCGGGATGCAATCATGGACCAAATACAAGCTATGCGGATATTTGTCCGTATTGTTGAATTGGGCAGTTTCAGTCGCGCGGCGGAGAAACTGCAATTGCCACGCGCAACGGTCAGCCATACCTTAAAACGGTTGGAGCAGCGCTTAGGTGTGCGTTTATTGGTGCGCACCACCCGGCAAGTCAATATCACGGCTGAAGGCACGCTGTATTACCAGCGTTGTTTGCAATTATTGTCAGCGTTTGAAGAGGCTGACTCGCTATTCAGCCATCAGCGGTTACAACCCGAGGGGAAAGTACGCATTGATATGCCACATTCGCTGGCCCGCAATGTGGTTATCCCCGCGCTGAATGACTTTTATCAGCGTTATCCCCATATCACACTGATGCTCGGTGCGAATGACAGCACCATTGACCTGATGCGTGAAGGTGTAGACTGTGTTTTGCGCGCATGGCTACCCCATGATGAGCAATTAGCGTCGCGAAATATTGGTCTACAACCACAGATAACCTGTGCATCTCCGGCATATCTGGCAAAACAGGGTGTCCCGCAGTCCCTTGACGATCTGGCTGGCCATCAAGCTGTGGGCTATTTCTCACAGATAAATAGCCGTGATTACCCGCTAGAATTTGTTTATCAGGGCAAGGTTGAAAACCGTACCTTACCTGGCATCTTGAGTGTCAGTGGTGCCGATGCTTATATCGCAGCCGGTGTCGCAGGCTTAGGATTAATTCAGGCTCCCACGTCAGGTATTCAGAGCCAATTAGCACAAGGGGAACTGATAGAGGTACTGCCCCACTGCCCACCGCCGGCTATGCCACTGTTTATCATGTTCCCTGCGGGCCGTTTTCTCGCCCCCAGGGTCAGGGTGCTAATTGACTGGCTTATTGAGCTGTTTTCCCATTATCCACAGCCATCATCCCATCTACCCAGTAGCCGCTAAAAACTAAAAATGCTTCTGTAATCAAATCAATTATTCAACATATGATGCTTTTTACAGCAAACGTCCCGCTTAGGGGAAATAAGTATTGACCTGAACGTGAAAATCTCTAGAATTCGCCTCCGTAGTTGCTTTATAAAAGTCATGTTCCGGTACGCGATGGTGGCGGAATTGGTAGACGCGCTAGCTTCAGGTGTTAGTGTTCTTACGGACGTGAGGGTTCAAGTCCCTCCCTTCGCACCAAACAGTCTTTTGTAAGTAATCTATTTTGTGAGTAGGTCATTTTGGTAAAGTAAGTAGCAGTAAAGATTTATATTGCACAGCACATGCGATGGTGGCGGAATTGGTAGACGCGCTAGCTTCAGGTGTTAGTGTTCTTACGGACGTGAGGGTTCAAGTCCCTCCCTTCGCACCAAGCTGGTGATATAAATCCTAAGTTTTACTTTTTCAAGATATACCCAAAATAACTCGAGTTGCAGGAAAGCGGCAAACGCACATGCAGTTGGAAGTATAGCGGGGATAAGCAGTAAGAAATCATTTGGGCGATGGTGGCGGAATTGGTAGACGCGCTAGCTTCAGGTGTTAGTGTTCTTACGGACGTGAGGGTTCAAGTCCCTCCCTTCGCACCACAATGATTTCAAAAAGCGCAGTAATACCTTTCTTCTGGCAATTCCTCTTCCTGAAATACACGCCAATACCTCTACTTACTAAAATTCAGTCCGCTCGATTGGGTTCAATGTTGGGTTTTAGGTAAATCAATGTATCCCGCTATGCATTAATACCGCAGTCAGGCCGCTCAACAGCGCCAGGCAAGATGGCAGCAATAAAAAATGCCGCAACCGTGCGTGATACAGCATGCTAACCGTGGCCAGCATGGCGAGCACAATCAGGATACGTAACTGACCGATGGTGATATCTGCCCATCCCAAAACCGGTAGTAAAGCAAAAGGCAGCAATATCCCCCAGCCACTAGACATAGCACGGCTCAATAACCCACTGATCCCATACCAACGATAAGCGGCTAATCTGGTTGTAATCATAGCAATGGCCTCAAGTGATAATGATAACCAATATCATATATCACTCTACCACAGTCTGCACTATGAAGTTGTTGGCAGCAGACAAGCAACAACAAGGTAAGAAACATCATGATGACAGGCTGAAACAAAAATGGTAATTTTGGTTAAGAAAATTCCTAAAATGATGTTAAAAAGCTTCAAATAAAAATAATTACCAAGAAAAACTATTTATCGTGATGCCTAAATAATAGGGCCTTATGAGGATATTGTTTATTTGTCTACTGACAGCACGACATTATGCAGAGTGAATTGAATATGAATAGCCATTCCTACGATCAGCTTCTGAAAAGTAAGCATCGGCTCTCTTTACTGCTTTTTCTATTTCTCAATGCGTCGTCATCTATTTTTAGTATGATATTACCGTCGCCTGAAACACCAGCGGTGACATTACCGATAGTGCTAATCACGGTTATCAGCCTGAGTGCCGCAGCTTATCTGATTTTTATTTCGAAGAATTATGCCGATAAACTGAATTTATTTTCAATAATCATGGGTATGCTTTGGGCCTGGCAAATCATTCTTAAATACGAATACTTGGGTACTAATGTAAATAACTACTTATTGCTTAGCCTGTTTACGATTTTCTTTATCAGCACCATAGCTCTGTCTGATAATTTCCTCGCATTTTGTTTGCACACCGCCCCATCTGCCTTAACCGTTATTTTACTGGATGATTTTCAAAATATTTTCCGTATTTTATTTACTATCATGCTGCCACTGATTGGTTTCTCTTTACATCATTTGATGCTGCGCCGTAGCGATGACTTTACCCGAAAACTTGTCGCACGCCTGTATAATGAAAGGGAAAAATTCAGTGATTTAAGCATGATAGATCCCTTAACCAGTTTGTATAATCGCCGGGGTCTGGAGAATAAACTTGAAACACTGCTGGCTCAGTCCCCTGGCAATCATTACGTACTGTTACTCGATATCGACCATTTTAAAGCTTATAACGATAACTATGGTCACACCATGGGGGATCAAGCGCTGGTTCGCGTTGCTGCCGCTATTCGTGATGCAGTTCGTTCACGGGATATCGTGGTGCGCTACGGCGGTGAAGAGTTCTTAGTGCTCTTGACTCATGTCAGTGAAGAATATGCCAGCCAATTGGCTGAGCGCGTGCGCCAACGGGTTTTAGGGCTTGATATTCCACATGTTTTTAACCATAAAGTTTCCACAACTGTGACACTGAGTGCAGGTATTTCGCCTCTTCAAGCCTATGATCTGGCCTCCTCACTCAAAGCCGCAGATGAAGCACTTTACCGAGCCAAAAAAAATGGCCGTAATAAAGTTGCCTTTGCCGGAGAAAAATTATCAAACGTTGAATCATCACCCTAATTAAATCACGCAGTACAGACTCAATTATTATTTTTTACCATAATGGTTGAGTTTAATACTGCGGTATTATATTTCACTTTAATTATGTTATTAAACCTTATCATTGCATCTCAATAAAATAAATCACTGGCTCATCTACTGACAAATAACATCCATTTAAGTGAATCATCCTCCCGCACAGTTGGACATAATCTGCGTTTAAGACCATAAACTGCTCTATTTCCCTCATTAAAAAGCCAATCCCTTACTCTACCGATACTCCCTAGAGAAACCCTGAATAATATTCAGATACTGCAATGCAAATACAATAATGATTATCATTTATATAAAGTAGGGTTATACCGGAAAGCGCCTTGCGACGGGGGATAAAAATCGACTGACAATGCAGCCTGGCACTGTTTTTTTGGCTACAACAGATTATTTTGTTGCTTTGCTAAACCGATTCTTCTACTTTTAGCAGCAACCAGAATTGAAGAAAAAAAGGGTTTATCATGGAAAATACCATTTGGGTTTTAGGTGATGCTGTAATTGATTTAGTTCCTGAAAATTCAAATAGTTATCTTAAATGCCCAGGGGGTGCACCTGCCAATGTGGCGGTCGGTATCGCCAGATTGGGCGGTAAAAGTGCCTTTATTGGCCGGGTTGGGCAAGACAGTTTTGGTCGTTTTATGCAGCAGGTATTACAGCAAGAAAACGTTGATACCCACGCGATGACGCAAGATCCGCTGCACCATACCTCTACGGTGGTGGTGGATTTAGATGAACATGGCGAACGCACTTTTACATTTATGGTGACACCGAGTGCTGATCTATTCTTGCAACCAGATGATTTACCTGAATTTAAAAATAATCAGTGGCTGCATCTGTGCTCTATTGCCTTAAGCCAAGAGCCGAGCCGCAGTACCGCCTTTGAGGCGATGCGCCGTATTAAAGCCGACGGCGGTTGGGTCAGTTTTGACCCCAATATCCGTGCCGATATCTGGCGTGAGCCACAAGCGTTACTCCCCTGTCTGCAACAGGCGCTGATGTTAGCCGATGTGGTGAAACTGTCGTTGGAAGAACTGAATTTTATCTGCCCGGATCAGGATGTTGCCAGCGCAATGGAACAGGTGATGGCCGACTATTGCTGCAAATTGCTGTTGGTGACACTAGGAGCCGATGGCGTTTGGGTGCATAACCGCCATCGCCTGCAAAAATACCCAAGCCGAAAAATCACTCCAGTAGATACAACCGGCGCGGGTGATGCCTTTGTCGCTGGGTTGCTGGCGGCATTGGCACGGCTACCGGACTGGCACTTAGGTGCAGATCTCACCGCCGCCATCGATCAGGCGCAAGCCTGTGGTGCTTTGGCCACCAGCGCTAAAGGGGCGATGACTGCGTTACCTAATGCTCAACAGTTGCTGGATTTTCTTCAACGCAGTCACTCATTGTATAAACGATTCTCTGTATAAACCCGTCAGGATGTCGCCTTTGGCAGGCATCCATCTCCCCTCTTACCTGCCGTTCTTGTTGCTAAATACCCAGCCTATTTCCTCGTATCTAACATTGTATTTCTAGTTCTATCCTGCCGCCCATAGCCTTATTCCACTCGTAAAATCGTGCAATTTGCAGCCTGGATCACAATAGCTGAATCGGGTTAGCAAAATATTTTGCTAATCCCAGAGGTTCCCCCTTATGTTAGCCATGAAAAACCGGTTTAGCTGTTTAGCATAAATACAATTAATCACATACCGAGTGATATAAAATGATGATAAAACCAAGCTATCTTGCTGTATCAATAGGACTTATCCTTTCCTGCGCAGCGACCACCACCTTTGCAGCCTCTTCTTCTTCAAGCATGGATATAGAAGCCCGCCTCAATGCTATGGAGCAGCGATTGCAACAAGCGGAACAACGGGCAAAAAATGCAGAAACACGCGCCGAAATTGCCGAAAAACAAGCACAAAAACTGGAAGCCAGAACACTTCAGGCAGAAGAAAAGACCGTTCAGGTGGCTAAGCGCACCGATAAACTGGAAAGCAAAACACAGGATGGCAACGGCTTTGAGTTTCATGGTTATGCCCGTTCTGGTCTGCTAATGAACGACTCTGGCACCGGCACCCAAGGTGGCCCGTATGTTACGCCAGCGGGCAGTACCGGAGGGGCAGTTGGCCGCTTGGGTAATGAGCCAGACACTTATGTTGAAGTCAATTTGGAGAAAAAGCAGAAGCTGGATAACGGTGCCACCACCCGCTATAAAGTGATGCTGGCTGATGGTCAGCGCAGCTATAACGACTGGACAGCCGACAGCAGTGACCTCAATGTGCGCCAGGCATTTGTCGAACTGGGTACCCTGCCAACCTTTAACGGTATTTTTAAAGACAGCACATTGTGGGCAGGTAAACGTTTCGATCGCGATAACTTTGATATTCACTGGCTGGATTCAGACGTGGTATTCCTTGCCGGTACTGGTGGCGGTATCTATGACATCAAATGGACTGATAACCTGAAGAGTAACTTCTCGTTATATGGCCGTAATTATGGTGAGATCGAGAATGTTAATAGCGATATCCAAAGCTATATTTTCACTGCCAATAACTATAGCGGCCCCTTCCAGTGGATGGTGAGCGGGTTGCGGGCCAAAGATAACGAAGCGCGCCAAAATAGCGGTGAAACCGTCAATACCCATGCCGCTGACAAAGGTATTCACAGCATGTTGGCCTATCACGGTGACAGCTTCTATGGGCTACGTGATGGTACGTCAAAAACCGCACTGCTGTACGGCCATGGTTTAGGGGCTGAAGTAAAATCCATCGGTTCCGATGGCAACTTAACCAGCAGCGCAGATACCTGGCGTTTGGCGACTTACGGCACCACCGCATTAAGTAAAAACTGGAGTCTGGCTCCAGCAATATTGGCGCAACAAAGTAAGGATCGTTATGTCTCGGGCGATAGCTATAAGTGGATAACATTCAACACCCGCCTGATTCAGGAAATCACCGAGAATTTTGCATTAGCTTATGAAGGTAGTTATCAGTACATGAATCTGGATCCGCAGGGCTATAAGGATTATCACAAAGTCAGTGGCGGTTTCTATAAATTGACCTTCGCCCCAACCTTTAAAGCAGGTGATATCAGCAACTTCTTCAGCCGGCCGGAAATTCGGGTGTTCGCCACCTATATGGATTGGAGCCAAGATCTGGATAACTACGCCAAGGATGATTCCTTCGGTAAAGATGGTTTTGCCGCCGGTGGACAATGGAACTTTGGTATCCAAATGGAAACCTGGTTCTGACTATTGCGCACAGCAGTAATCACGAAGAATACCACCTGCAGCCGTGACGATCCTCGGCATGCAGGAATAAAAATAAATTTGCGAGGGATATCATGAATATCAACGAGACCGTAACGGCTCTGCTCCCATTGCTTGGTGGTAAAGAGAATATCGTCAGTGCTGCACACTGCGCCACTCGCCTGCGCTTGGTTCTGGCAGATGATTCTTTAGTGCAAAAATCAGCGGTAGAGAAACTCGATGGCGTTAAGGGCTGCTTCAGCAATGCCGGGCAGTTACAAGTGATTTTCGGTACCGGGCTGGTCAATAAAGTTTATGCCGAATTTATCCAGGTAGCGGGTGTAAACGAAGCCAGTAAATCTGAAGCTGCCGCTGTGGCTGCGCGTAAACTCAATCCGTTCCAACGCATTGCCCGCCTGCTATCCAATATTTTTGTCCCGATCATTCCAGCGATTGTGGCGTCCGGCCTGTTAATGGGCTTGCTCGGCATGGTAAAAACCTATGGCTGGGCCGATGCCGACAGCGCGCTGTTTATTATGCTGGATATGTTCAGCTCCGCTGCTTTTATCATTCTGCCTATTTTAATTGGTTTCACCGCAGCCAAAGAGTTTGGCGGCAACCCGTATCTGGGAGCAACTCTGGGCGGCATTTTGACGCATCCAGCGCTAACCAATGCCTGGGGGGTTGCAGGCGGTTTCCATACCATGAATTTCTTCGGTATGGAGGTAGCGATGATTGGCTATCAGGGCACGGTATTCCCAGTGCTGCTGGCTGTGTGGTTTATGAGTATGCTGGAAAAGCGCCTGCGCAAAGTGATACCTGATGCGCTGGACCTGATCCTCACCCCCTTTTTAACGGTGATCATTACCGGTTTTGTCGCGCTGTTATTTATCGGCCCTGCCGGGCGAGTATTGGGTGATGGGATCTCGCTGGTACTTAGCACACTGATAACCCATGCAGGCTGGCTGGCCGGGTTACTGTTCGGCGGGCTTTATTCCGTGATAGTGATAACCGGTATTCATCATAGCTTCCACGCCATCGAGGCTGGGCTATTGGGTAATCCGAATATCGGGGTCAATTTCTTGTTACCTATCTGGTCAATGGCAAACGTGGCGCAAGGCGGAGCCTGCCTGGCGGTCTACTTTAAGACCCGCGATGCTAAAATTAAAGCCATCGCCATCCCATCGGCATTTTCTGCCATGCTGGGTATTACCGAAGCGGCAATTTTCGGGATTAATCTGCGCTTTATCAAACCCTTCCTTGCGGCACTGGCCGGCGGCGCATTAGGGGGAGCCTGGGTAGTCGCGAATCATGTCAATATGACCGCTGTAGGTTTAACCGGCATCCCAGGCATCGCTATCGTACAAGGTAATTCAATTGTTAATTATCTGATTGGATTGGTCATTGCATTTGGTGCTGCATTTATTATCTCTCTACTGCTTAAGTACAAAACGGACAGCGAATAATGCAAGAAGTCAGTTTGCTAAAACAACTTACGCTGGCAGTGATGCGTGGTCAAATCCGCGCATCGCGTGACACTCATCGGCCGGGCTGGCACCTGGCCCCCAGTGTCGGGCTGCTGAATGATCCCAACGGGTTTATTTATCATGCTGGCTATTACCATTTGTTCTATCAATGGAACCCGTTGGATTGCCGCCACGGCAGTAAATACTGGGGCCATTGGCGTAGTGCCGATCTGATTCATTGGGAACATCAGCCTGTCGCATTGGTGCCCAGTGAAGAATATGAAAGCCACGGCTGCTACTCAGGTTCTGCCGTCATTGCTGATGACCGAATCACTCTAATTTATACCGGTAATGTGAAATATCCTGATGGCTCGCGTACCGCATTCCAATGTCTGGCACAGGAGAATGAACGGGGGGAATATGACAAATTAGGGCCAGTACTCCCATTACCTGCGGGTTATACCGGCCATGTTCGCGACCCGAAAGTCTGGCAGCACGACGGTCAGTGGTACATGGTATTAGGGGCGCAGGATAAGCAATTGCAAGGGAAAGTACTGTTATTACGCTCCAATGATTTACGTGAATGGCACCCTCTGGGTGAAATTGCCGGTTCCGGCCTGGGCGGATTAGGGCCGTTTGGCTACATGTGGGAATGCCCTGACATGTTCAGGTTAGCGGATCAGGACATGCTGATTTTCTGCCCGCAGGGCATCGCTGCCGAAGCAGAGCGTTACCGTAATACCTTCCAGGCGGGTTAT
Organism: Yersinia sp. FDAARGOS_228; assembly: GCF_002073315.2. Taxonomy (NCBI): domain Bacteria; kingdom Pseudomonadati; phylum Pseudomonadota; class Gammaproteobacteria; order Enterobacterales; family Yersiniaceae; genus Yersinia; species Yersinia sp. FDAARGOS_228. The sequence continues at coordinate 1,447,561 of NZ_CP020409.2, read as the reverse complement.
TTACTGGGCCAATTAGATTATACCAAGGCAGCATTCGACCATCAGGCGTTCCACGAACTGGATGCCGGTTTCGAATTCTACGCGCCACAAACCACGCTGGCCGCAGATGGCCGGCGCTTGTTATTCGCCTGGATGGGGATCCCGGATGAAGATGAGTTATATCAACCCACGGTAGCCTATGGTTGGATCCATACCATGACCTGCCCGCGAGAACTGAGTCTGATTGACGGCAAAGTCATTCAACGACCCGCGCGTGAATTGCAGGTATTGCGCCGTGAGCATCGCCAGTGGCAAGGCCGTGCTCAAGAAGCACCGGCACTCTCCATCCGCAGTGCGGAAATGATAGTCGACGTCAGTGCGCCATTTATCCTCGGGTTAGGCGATGAAATGATGCTGGTATGGGACGGTGAACGCATCACACTAAGCCGCCGGAATTTGCGTACCGGGCTGCAAGAGTTCCGTTATTGGCGCGGTCAATTGCAGCAGTTACAACTGCTCTGCGATAGTTGCAGCATAGAGATCTTTATCAATCAGGGGGAGGCGGTAATGACCACATGCTACTTCCCAACTGAAGACCCTATAGCAATCTTTAACGGAAATGCTGAACTGCGTCTGCAACACTGGTTGTTGTCTTCGCCCATGTTAGAATGAAGTATCTTTCAAGGCGACAGATTCACTCAGTGAAAAACAATAACCTGTGAAAAATCATAAACGAATCACCATTAACGATATTGCCAAACTGGCTGGGGTGTCGAAATCGACCACCAGTTTGGTGCTCAATGGGCGCAGCAAGGAGTATCGTGTTTCCGATGAAACGCGGGATCGTATTGTTGCTTTGGCTAACGAGCATAACTATCAACCGAGCTTCCATGCCCGCTCGCTACGCTCAACCCGCAGCCACACCATAGGATTGGTGGTCCCGGAGATGACCAACCACGGTTTTGCCCTGATTTCACGTGAGCTAGAGATGCTGTGTCGCGAAGCCGGATTACAGCTACTGATTGCTTGCACCGATGAAAACCCCGGTCAGGAAATGATGGCGGTCAATAGCCTGGTACAACGTCAGGTCGATGGCCTGATTGTCGCATCCAGCCAGCTCAATGACAGTGAATATCAAAAGATCAATGCCTGCCTACCGGTGGTGCAGATGGACCGATTAATTGGTGAATCAGAGTTGCCGCTGGTTATCACTGACTCCGTGGCCTCCACCACCCTATTGGTTGAAAACGTTGCCCGCCAACATCCTGATGAGTTTTATTTTCTTGGTGGTCAGCCACGCATCTCACCTACCCGTGATCGGCTAGCCGGTTTCCAGCAAGGTCTGCAACAGGCAGGGGTGACGTGCCGCCCAGAATGGATACTAAATGGCCATTACCTGCCCAGTTCCGGTTATGAAATGATAGCTCAACTCTGTGCACAATTAGGCCGCCCACCAAAAGCGGTGTTTACTGCCGCCTGTGGGCTGTTGGAAGGTGTACTGCGCTATCTCAATCAGCATCAATTAATGGACAGCGATATTCATTTATGCAGTTTTGACGATCATTATCTGTTTGATTGCCTACCGTTGAAAATAGATACCATTGCACAAGATTGCCAAGGGCTGGCACGCCATAGCTTTGAGATGATCACCAGCTTAATTGCCGAATCGCCACTGGCGCAAAATCAACTGATTCTGCCAGGGCAGATCCATTGGCGGCATCCAGGTTCTAAGGCATTCAATGAGCAACACTGACCCAGTGACCACGCCAGCATTGGCAGAGTCCTGGCGGCGTTGCCAAAAATTGATGCAAGCCCACCAATGGCGAGTACCTCATCGGGCCGTGGGTGCAACTTTTCAATCAATTTGCCAGCGCAAAAATGACTTACTGGTATTAGGTCAAGCCGCATTGGAAGATGCGTACGAATATATGGAATCACGCCCCTGTGTGCTGCTGATTCTGGATGAAAGTGGCTGTACCCTCTGGCAATGCGGGCATCCGCAAACCATTAGTCAGCTACAGGAATTGGGGATCGGTTGCGGCAGTTATTGGGCGGAAGGGCTAATGGGCACCAATGCACCGGCGCTGGCAATTGCTGAAGGTAACCCGATACAAGTCAGTGGCCAACAGCACTTTAAACAAGCGCTGCACCCGTGGCGTTTTTGCGCCACTCCGGTGTATGACAACAGTGGCCGCCAACGGGCGGTGATTGTTTTAGGTAGCCTGCTCAGCGAACAGGCGGCAAGTGACTTGCCTCTGACATTAGCTATCGCCCGCGAAATTGGCAATTATCTCCACGCAGATAGCTTATTGGCAGAAACTAACCGCCATCTGAATGAACTCAATGCCCTACTCGATGGCGTGGACGATGGTGTCATGGCATGGGACCAACGCGGTTGTCTGCTGTATCTCAACCGCCGCGCTGCCGCTATTTTGCAGTTAGATGAAACCAGTAGCCTCGGCAAACCGGTCACAGATTTACTGACCTTACCTTCCTTACTGACCCATGCCATTTTACATCGTAATCCTCTCAGCCACGTTGAGGTGACGTTTGAGAGCCAGCAGCAATTTATTTCCGCCCTCTTAACCCTCAAACCCATTCCTGATGGTAATCGCTGCGGCTTTATTGCATTACTTCATCCACAAGAATTACTGCGGCAAATGGTACACAACCAATTAGGGCGGGCAAATTGTACTTTTGAGGATATGCCGGTTGCTTCACTAGAAATGCGCCGCCTGGTGCGTTATGGCAAGCAGGCCGCTAAAGGCCGGCATCCAATTTTACTGCACGGGGAAGAAGGGGTCGGTAAACAGCAGTTGGGGCAAGCAATCCATAATGCCAGTAATCGAGCCGATGGCCCTTACATCGTCTTAAATTGTCAGGCATTGCCGCAGAATTTTATGGCGCGCGAATTTCTTGGCAGTGATGCCAGTGAAGGGGAATCCGGCCAACCCAGCAAGTTTGAGCTGGCTAATGGCGGTACCTTATATCTGGAACAAGTTGAATATCTGTCACCAGAAATGCAATCAGCTTTACTGCAAATCGTCAAAACTGGCATGGTCATGCGGGTCAACTCCAATCGGGTGATCCCCGTCGATGTGCGGATTATTACTGCCACCGGAGCAGACCTACCCTTACTGGTAAAACAAGGGCGTTTTCGTCGCCAGCTATTTTATACCCTGCAATCTTTCGAATTACATATTCCGCCGCTGCGCCAGCGCCAGCAAGATATCCCACTACTGGTGCAGCATACGCTGGCAAGTATTGGGCAACATTTCCACTGCCAATATCAGCCTGATGAAAGTGTGATCCGTCAGTTATGCCAATACCCATGGCCAGGTAATGATCAGGAACTAAAAAGCGTAGTGGAGCGTGCCGCGATGGCCTGCCGCCATAACCGAATTAATCTCAATGATTTGCCAGAGCATCTATTGGGGGAGAGACTACTGCTCGAACCGGATATGCCGCAACCTCAGCCCGTATTATCGCTACAAGAATTAGAAAGGCAGGCCATTATTCGTGCTGCACTGGTCTGCCAAGGTCAGCTCAATGAAATGGCGGCCTTATTAGGGATAGGCCGCACAACTTTATGGCGAAAGGTAAAACTTCATCGGCTGGATATCAGCCAATTTAAGGGTGGCGAGTCACTGCCAGTGTAATCTCAATGCACCGCCCAGTCGGGGAAAATCATCGGTAAAGTGAATGCTTTTAGCTGCTCAGCAGACAATTGACGACGCTGTGTATTAATCTCTGCGCCCGGCCCCTGACTGTTTGCCTCAAAGAAACGCGAATCTTGCGGATAGAACCAGATTTTCTCACCTTGCTTATCTTTACCGGACATTTTGTCCCAACCGTAAATGTGATCGTCCATCGTCGTATTTATAAATACGGCCTGACCAATAGCCGCAGGATCAGCATAACGGCCGTCGTCAAAAGTTGTGGTTGGATGCCACGGGCGCCCTAAAGCGAAACTTTTGGCTGGAACCCCCGGCTCTTTGGTCAAACGACTATTGAGAAAAATCAAACCATAGGGTGATGTGCTTAATGTACTGGGGGCAGTAATATAGCCATAGGGCGGCTCAATATCGCTACGGTCACGGGCAACAATATTGCATCGGTCGAATACTGTAATACCCGAACCAAAAATAAAATCGACATGACCACTGATTTCACAATCAGTGAAATAGCTACGGCTGCCTGTCTTGCTGTACAGCGTATCCTGATAGCCTTCGAGTTTTACTTTCTTAAAGCGCGCCCTATTACTGTTTTCAGCCAATAATAATGCCACGGCTTGAGTATCTTTTAACTTCGTCGGATCACTGTCAGCTTTCTTTTTATTGGCAGGGAAATCAAAATCGTTACGAATAGTAAGCTCTTCAGCCGTAAAATTTGCCGCATTAACCAGCACGGTACTACTGCCCGAGGTTCCCCATTTCTCCCCTTGCGGATTAAGCATGCCGGCCGCAGTATTGGCACTGATCACCGTACCATCACGGTTTTCCCCTTTTAATGTGACATTATTACGATTGACCTCCAGCCGTTCAGTATAAACGCCCGTTCTAAGGAAAATAACGAATGCTGAATTATCCGCTGGCGCTGATTGTAACGCAGCATTAATCGAGGAAAACTCATTACCCTGTGGAGCAGTAGAAACCACAGCATTATACTGAGCAGCACTGGCTTGGCCCAATACAGTAATAGACATCAATCCTAACAATAGCGTTTTACCCAAAAAATTAATTGGCATTACATGATCCTTGGTTATTAGCCCGCGCCAGATTAAAATAACTTTAGGTTATTATCGTTTAAGAAAAGCAACTATAGCAGTGTAAAAAAGGCATGATACACAAAAATGGAATATTGTTCTATTTATGCAGATCACATTTTTTGACATTTATAGCTAAATCGTAAAAATAGCCATATGGGTATTTAAAATACAGGTAATGTATAACTCATCAAGTAGTTATAACATTAACCTCCCTATTTAATACATTCGAGTTACTGTTTTATAAAAAGCAACAGCAAACCAGGCCAATACCTATCTATAATTAATTATTTGCTAAATATATATAGTGATAGATATTTATAAAAACTTGCCGGAAAGTGATCTTTGATATATAAAAAAGAAAGAAGCAATAAAAAATAGTAAGTCATCAATAAAAACACCTCTATTAATATACGTAATTTTATATGATTTGTTTTTATCAATATAATTCATCAATAACAAACCAACTTATTAGGATGTTGACATAATAGGGATTAAATATAAAATAATTCATTTTAATATCAATGATCTTGGGATAGATATAAACTCAGTTAAAAACGCATTATCATTTAAATCATTAGAATGGGATACTAATGATATTAAAATATCTCAATTGAAATTCTTGGCAAGAAAATTTTATAACGATAAAACTGTCATCTTTCAGGAGGCACAGCGTTATCTCGATGATAGAACCCTACCACCCAATATTAAAAAACTCATATTGCTGCTATCTGAAGAAGATAGGCAAACTTTTTACGCCTATAAACCATTTCGAAAAAGAAGTATTAGCCGATTCATTGTTAAATCCATCAACAATCAATGGGAAGTCAGTAATATTGAAAGCCCTGAATCAACTAACTTCACTCAGCATCCTGACTCCCCCTCAGATTTAAGGAAATTAAAACGTCGATTTCCACCTATGGACCTGGCAACAAGTCATTCATTTATATTAAAAAAACTCATAATACGTTTTGTAGAAATGCTGTGCGAATGTGAACATGAGCGGGAAATAAAAAAAGTTGAAGTAACCTGTCATCAGATGTCTTTGATTATTGATAATACAATGAATTCGGTCTGTAATTCACCTGAGGGATTACATCAAGATGGAAGTGACTATATTGTATCCGCACTGGTTATTGATAAATACAACATCGACGGTGGAACGAGTAAACTCTATTGTACCGAAAGAGAAGAATTTATTAAATCACATACACTTAATTGTGGTGAGGGATTGTTTCACATTGATAGAAATTCAACCATTTGGCACAAAGTAACTCCGATAAAATTAAAAGAGCCATCAATAAAAATAGGCTACCGTAACATATTAGGATTTGACTTTAATTATATACAATAACAATCTATCCATGTGAAATAAATTTAATGAATATTAAAATAAATCAAAATAAGCAAAACAAGAAAATAATATTATCATTACTCTTTTTTATCCACGGAATAGCCTATGCTAGTCTCGTCCCTTGGATCCCAGAAATAAAGGAGAAGTTTTACCTTAGTCACTATATGGTTGGTATAATGATATCATCTATCCCAGCAGGCGCAATTGCCCTGGGATTACTCTCAAAGAATTTTATTAATTCAATTGGGTTATATTGGGCAACAAATATAGCATTTTTATTCTTTATAGTTTTCATATCAATAATACCATTTGCATCATCATGGTATGAAATAACGTTACTGCTTTTCCTGTTTGGGGTTTTCGATGCCTGGACAGATACTTGTATGAATGTACAGGCACTAAATGTACAGAGGTTATATGGCCGAAGCTTGATTAATCAATTTCATGGCGCAGAAAGTATCGGCACAATCATGGGAGGGGCCATCGCCATATCAGCAATCGGATTCGGCTTTTCTATGGGGCAATTTAGTATTACTGTATTATTTATGAACCTAATAATATTGATTAATTATATGGTATTCTTCCGAAATGGAAATTTAAAAAATAAATTTCCCCTTCGTAAAAACATTAAAAAAAGTATGAGTTACACAGGTACTAAACTGTATATCATTGCGTTAATCTTGCTAGCATTCACATGTGGCATAGAAGATACAGCAAGTATTTGGGGCGCTATATATATGAATAATTACTATCAAGTCCCTTCTGTTATTTCAGGTTTACCTTATCTGGCTTGTCAAGTATCAATGGTTATAGGCCGAGGCTTTGGTGATGAGCTGACCAATAAATTTGGGAGTATTCCGGTATTAAGAACCGGGATCTTGATGGCGGCATTGGGAATAGCAACAGTGATAATCATTCATTCACCAACTTTTTCAATACTAGGTTTTTTGTTAATTGGATTAGGGATGTCAGTTATATTCCCATTAACTATTTCATTTATTGGTCAAATACCAAATATAAACTCAACGAATGGAATTACATTCGCCACTTGGATATCACGAGTTGGCCTGCTTATATTCCCACCATTAATAGGGATGTTGGCCGACATGACATCATTAAGAACTGCGCTGATTACGATATTGATTGGTTGTCTATTGGTCTTCTTATTAATTAATACACTATCAAACACACTAATTAAACAGTTAACCTCAGGAGATAAATAATGAAAAAAATGAAGTGGGCTATCATATCAGGGGATGGACTCCCAACAAGTGGTCTACTCACTATTTTTAGAAATGTTGTAGAAATAGCTATAAAAAACAATAAGATTATTAATGAAATACCTGCCGATTTAGGATTCTCTTGGCGGCCGGACAAAAAACACTTTTTCCCGTATGGCAGTGCTGAATCCCATTATCCAACATGGATGAATGTAAGCTCTATTCACCAAAAAATTCCATATGATAACGATCATGCTCACTGTTTTACTCATATCAGAAAGAGAGTAGCAAGATATGAATCATTAACAGACGCAGAAATTAAAGACATCAATCAGGATATTGATTCTATTGCTAAAATTTATGAGGATTATTTCCTAAGTTGGTTTGAGGATAATAACGTCGATTGGGTATTCTGCTTAAACATCACACTTTCGGATGCCGTTCCTGTTAGCCTGGCACTACATAACGCAGCGAGAAAATACTGGGCTAAAAAAATAATGGCGGTATTATTTTTTGGGATCATGACCTCTTTGGTAGTTATGCTATTTATGAGCATGAGGAAAGGCTATACCCTGAAAAACCCAATATATTGACACCAATACCACAAGATAATGCCTATACTAAATGGATAGTGGCTTCTGAAGCACTGGCAAAGGAAAGCAGAAACTACCCAACAGAACTTGTACCCGATGTCATTCCCAATATATTGCCATCAATAGATATGTCTGCTTTCAATGATATTCATATTGATTTTCTAAGCCAACATAATATACCTGTAGGTTCATCTATTGTTATAGTTCCTGTTCGGGTATTCAGAGTCAAAGGTATCGAAATATCGATAAGTGTCTTTAATGAGCTATTTGATATTTATAAAGAAAAAAAACTGCTCACGCCAAAATTATTGATCTTCGGTAATATCAATGAAGATCCTGAGTATGCTTATGAACTAAAAGAGCAGGTAAAAAGATGCGGTCTTGATGATGATATTATATTTTTAGATGAAGTACCGATACAAACATATAAAAGTAAAGAAAACCAATGGTATCTGGATGAAATTGATTTGCTTACCATTTGCCATACTTTATCAGGTGCGGTTTTATTTACACCAAATGTAGAAAATGTAGAAAGTGTCGGTTTAGGGCCAGCACTTGCCGCGATAGCAGGCATCCCTTGCGCAGTGACACACTACTCGGCCTTCACTGAATTTTATGGTACTGGATATCATCATATTAAAGTGATTCCTGAACACCCTCGAGATGCGGCACAACAGTTGTTTACATGGATGCGTTTACATGCGGCCGAGTCTAATGACATTAAAATTCTGTTAGCTAATAACAAAAAATTTGTCCAATCAAGATTTCCTGAAAAACCATGGAGTGAATTTATGGATAAGTTGCAATGAATATAAATTATCACTCTCTTGATAAATCCATTATTGAAGGATAGATATAATGAATATTATAGATATTAACTCACGTAGAAACAAAAATGATATTCCATCCAGAATAAACATCTTAATACTTGGTGCGGGTATGTCAGGCCTGGAGTTAGCCAAGCATCTAAGCTGTCGAGGAATAAAAGATACAGTCGTTATCGAGGCGGGCCCAGCAGATGATTGCAACCATATAAATGCAAGTGGTGAATGCGATCGCGCTAATGAATATTGGAAAAATGAAGATTCTGATAAATATGCCTACCGTTCATGGCATTCTTTAAATGAGCCTCATTTTGCTAAAGGAACTTGTCTGCGCCGTAGAGTCGGCGGCAGATCCCTCTATTGGCATGGTGTTATCTTGCCAATAGAGGCGGAGTCACTTAAGTACTGGCCTTCAAATATTGTCCGCGATCTGACAGAAGGTTGGTTAGGCGGGCCATCACTTTACACTCAGGTACAATCTGAAATACTCGCATGGGCGGGAAGAAGCCATGAAACAGATTACTCTCTCCAATTATCTGGCTTTGAGTTTAAAATCGCACCACAGGTTATCCGCAATATTGACTCATCAGGGGGTTGGGAATCATATTCACCACTATCCTATTGGAAACAGGATAACCAATTAAAAGCTGATCCGAAAATCATTTCTGGCCATGAAGTTATCGCTCTTATCATTAAAAATGGCCACTGTATTGGCGCTAAATTGAGGAATACTCAATCAAATGAGATATATCCCGTATTTGCTGATAAATTTGTTCTCGCCTTAGGTACCATTGAAAATACACGTTTAGCCGCTAAAACACTTTATGACTCAGGGCTTTTGATTGAGGAAAAAGTAACTGGCCTTGTTGATCATATTGTACAGGGATTTAATGTAACACTTGAATATTGTAAACTGCCCAATATGCTCAGAGAGTTAATTGAACATAACACTGACACCATCTTCTTTTGCCATAGCCCATCAGGCGAGCGGTTTAATTTATTTTTCACCATCAGCCAATCAGAGTTTGGTATTGAGTTAGAAGTATGGGTAATGGGTGAACAGATCCCTTCAGAACAAGGATACATCTATATAGATAGAAATGATGAAGACATGCCTTTATCAATTTATAGTAGTTTAAATAATGATGACAATGCGTTAATACAAAAACAGCAGGATGAATTAAATAGATTCTGGCATGGTATTTGTGAAAATATAGCAATCCCCTTCTCCCCTTTAGCTTTTGAAGGCGGTTTTACTGTCCATGCGAGAACCATGGGGGATGTCTATCATGAGTTTCATTCCTCATCGAGGGCCGTCCGTGTCAACAAACCCGCCACATGGATAAGCCCGCTCGGCACCGAAAACCATGAAGGTTGTACTCTGCCACTGGGCAAGATACTGAATGAAAATCATGAATTTAATCATATTAAGAATCTATATGCTGTTGGCCCAAGTATATTTCCTCGACCAGGTGCGGCTAATCCATCGTTAACAACCCTCGCGCTATCACGTCGACTTGCTTACATTCTTAACTAATAAAAGGCCAAATTAATAAGGATATTAATTATGCAAAAACCAATTTATATTCTCGGCACGGCCCTATCACATGATGGCTCAACTAGCCTAATGAAGGATGGCAAGATTATATTCTCTATTGAAAAAGAAAGAATATCCAGAGTGAAGCATGATGGGTTCAATGATAATGCCACAATCCAATATTGTTTAGAGGCTGCCGGTATTCAATACAGTGATCTCAGGTTGGTGGTTGAACAAAATTCTTATAATCCATTGTTTAGCCAATCATTAGAACAACGGAAAAATCGAGTTTTGCCCCCTATGGTGCCAGTCGTCACGCTTTCACATCACTTGGCACATGCCTACAGTGCAATCGGCACATCACCTTTTGATGATATGGGTATCGTGGTTATTGATGGTCATGGAGGTAGCTTAGACAGTTGTAATGACATGGTAGAAGGTATCAAAGGTGCAAATAGCATTCACGTCAACAATCGTTACCGTTACTGGGAGACATGCAGCTACTACGTTTATCAAGATGGAGAAATAAAACCAATTTTCAAAGATTTCTCCCGCTGGGTTAATCGAAAGAACCGCAGAGATTACCCTGTTTCAAGCTGGGAAATAGAGAATTCTATTGGCGAGTTCTATGAAGGAATAGCGCTGTATATTTTTGGTGAGCTGGATTGTGCAGGTAAGCTGATGGGGTTAGCCCCTTATGGAAGGCCGAATGTTATTGATTGGGAAGCATTCTTTTTCGATTCCGGCAAAGTGGTATTGCGTAATGACTGGTGGATAAATATAGATCCGCTACTGAACACCAGCCCCACTCACTTTGGTGACAACTTTCAGTATTACGCTGATTTGGCCTATTGGGCACAAACCAAACTTGAGCAAGCACTATTTTATCTATTCAGCTATTACTACCAACTTTATCCTATGAAGAACTTTGCTTATGCCGGGGGGGTCGCATTGAATGCCACTGCAAATGAAAAACTCATTAATAATAGTGAGTTTGAGCACCTCTATATTCAACCTGCTGCGGGTGATAACGGGCTTTCGATCGGTTGTTGCTATTATGGCTGGTTGGAAATACTGAAGAAAGAGCGAGTAAAACACTCTGGCTCAACGTACTTTGGTAAAAAATATAATGATATTAGCGTTATAGAAGAGCTTGAAAAGCATACTGATAAAATTGAATATAATTACCATGATGACATTGAAGCTATTGCCGCTAAATCTATCGCATCAGGTCATGTTATTGCCTGGTTCCAAGGGGAATCTGAGTTTGGCCCTCGCGCTTTAGGCAATAGAAGTATTTTAGCTGATCCACGCAACCCACAAATGAAGGACCATATTAATGCTAACGTTAAATATCGTGAAGATTTTCGCCCCTTTGCCCCTGCTGTTTTACATGAGAAAGTACATGACTATTTTTATTTGAATCATGACAGTGATCACATGCTATTTATTGCCAATGTCAAAGAGCAATATCGAGCAGCACTAGTGTCGATTGTTCATGTTGATGGTAGTGCTCGAGTGCAGACAGTCAAAAAGGAGATGAATAAGAAATTCCATACGTTAATAGAATATTTCCATGCCGAGACTGGCGTCCCTATATTACTGAACACTTCTTTAAATACCAAAGGGATGCCAATTGTGGAAACGCCCAAAGATGCTATCAATTTATTCTTAAACTGTGGTTTAGATTTTCTATTTATTAATAATTACATGATATACAAGAAAGACAACCATTTAATTCCCTTATGTTAATACAGATGTAAATCATATTTATCCATTAAGAGATGAGGTTTATATGCAACGTGAAAAACTGTTTAATTGCGATAAAAAAAACTTAAAAATTGGCATTATTCATTTAATAACTGAAGGCGTACAACTTTTTGTCGGCGGGGTTGGTTCCTATATCAGAGGGCAGATCCTGGCATTACCAGAGGTCATTGAATTACTGGCTAATAATAATATTACATTAGAACCCCATTTTATTGAGATTGCCTCCAGTAAGTATAATGCTTTCTTTGATACCCACCATCATAACTATTTTATAAACCAAATTAATAATATGGGAGGGACTTTTTCGACAGTACCAGACATGACTATGGGGAAAGGCGTTGATTGTTCATGGCCCTACGGTGACGCTTTTCTTGGCAATTTACAAAACTGGCAAATATCCTCTGCGGCTGGTGCGGCAAAAATTATCGATCTCAGTACTAATTATGATATCACCCTAGCCTTTTGCCATGAATTACCGTTCTCGTTCACCCCACTCATTGCTCGTCTACATGCTGAGGTTGAAACATTGAATTTAAAAGTTGTTTATATTTCTCATGGCACGGCATTTAATCATGAAATGCCATTACCCAATCCTGAGCGCATTATGGCCGAATCGTTAGCTGTTCACTGGGCCAAGATTGATTCTAATATTAAGCTCGGCAATATCAGTCACTTTCTGGCGACGCACTTAGTGGCACAATACGGTGCTGATCCACAATCATTTATACCGACACCTGCGGGAATAAATATCAATGATCCCTGGTTTAGAATACGCAGTGATCAGGAAATTAGTGACACACTCTCATCATATGGCATATCGCTGGAACACCCCTTAGCGATCACGTTAGGGAGAGGAGTTCATTACAAGCGCCATGATGTGTTACTCAGGGCAGCCCGTTATCTGGGTAATGATATTCATCCCGTTATTATGAGTGATCCTATTTTGCCGGAATTATCTGCCTTGGCGAGCCAACTCAATATCTCTGCCTCTATTATAAATTCTTTTGATCGTGAACTGATGGCATGCCTTATTCAATGGCGTAATACTCGCGTTTGCGTTCTTTCTGCGGAGAATGAACCTAATGGATTGATTCCAATGGAGTCTCGTTGGCTGGCCAGAAAACAGGGAGCATTGTTAGTCGTTGCCGACTCCGGTGGTTTGAGTGAGCAAGTTGAACATGGGATCGATGGGTTCCTTCATATTCCAGGGAATGCGGCAAGTTTAGCGGAAATAATACGTCAGGTTTGCCAATTAACCGAAGGTGAAATAGCTAATATTAGGCACGCCGGCGCAACACTCATTAGAGAACGATATAACTGGCGAAACCAGATTTTGTCACCACTGAGACGTCTGGCTCCACAAATTGCAGCTCTGGAGTGATGCAGAGCTGCAATTTTTAGTTAATCATTTTTTGGTGATGATTCTTTATTGCAGCTTTAATGCCCCGATGGCGGTATCTAATATTGCGTTTTGCCCATTACGGCTGGCTTCCAGGCACCCCACGGCACCGACTAACATTGGAATATCCAACTCTTTAGCCAAAATGGCACTATGAGACATGATATGCCCTTTGCTTAAACAGATGCCTTTTACCTGCCGGTGGTTCAGCCCAATCATCTGTGAAGGCAATAACTCATTAGCTAGTAATATAATTTCACCACTAACTGAAAGCGAAACCGGTGGTAGCCCAGTCAAATGGCCCAATATGCGGTTAAGTATATCGCGAATATCTAATTCCCGAACGCGTAAATACTCATCATCCAGAGCCAGATAATCTTCCACCATTGCCATCAATTCATCCTGCAATGCTGATTCTGCACAAACGAGCTGACGCTCTATGCGCGCGTTCATCGCCTGATGCAATTCCTCATCATCTATCAGCATCGCATGTGCGTTGAAAATAGCCGCAGCCTCAGCGCTAATTTGTTGCTCGGCCTGTAGCGCCAACTGCTGCAAATCAGTCACAGTTTGAGCCAACGCCTGCTGTAAACGCTGCCGCTCTTTAGCTACCTGTTCAACATTGATTGTTTGAGGTAAAAAAACCGGGAGGGCAGGCAACCATTGCAACAACGGCGCACTAATAGCGCCTCGAGGTACCATCACGCCGGTAAATTCCCCCTCACTGGTGGAGGTAACTAATTCGCCAAAATGTTGTTGAGCCAGTTGCATAAAAGCATCTAGCGCCTCACCTGCTTGCTCCCCACTGGCTAGCAAACGAATGGTATCACCTTTACGAATTTGCAATATAGCGAGCTGGTTCAGGCTACGTGGATTTACACACTGGCCATTTTTTTCCAGCAGTAAATCTGCCGCGAACGGAGCCAATGCTTCGACCAATTTAGCCGCTGGTCGCACGTGTAGCCCGTTAGGATTGCGAACCACCCAACTGACACTTTGTGCATCCGCTGCCGCCTTAGCCACCGCATTGCTGGCAGGTGCCGTAGCCTCTTCCCCTAGCTGAGTGGCTTTAGCGATCAACGCCCCCATCGCTTCAGCACGCACGTCGGCGAGTGAAGCACCAGATGATGCAGCAACGACAGCAGCGAGAGTCCCTTCCACCAAGGGTGCAGCGCAAAGTTGCACATGCTGCGCCATGTCGGGGTCTAATAACTCCAATGCCGTTTCGGCGCTGAGTAAGGCACTACCCAAATCCATCAACACCAGTACGCCGGATGGGGTGTAAACCGACTCAATAGCTTCCATCACTTTAATGGCATCCGTGCCAATAGGATGATCCAGGTCGTCTACACCGGCAGCAACCGCTAACTGGCAGCCCCCTTGTGTCATTTGCTGTGCCAGTTCGGCCACACCCTGAGCCAGCAGCGCGCTATGAGAAACTACAACGAGATTGACCATCTTTCCTCCTGATAAACGTGTCGGTCCAGCCTGATTAATGACTGGCAACCTGCCATAGCGCCTGCATCATCAACATCGCTGATGTTGCTCCTGGGTCCTGATGACCAATACTCCGTTCGCCCAAATAGCTGGCGCGGCCTTTGCGAGCCTGCATGGTAATAGTCCCGGCCAATGCTTGCTGAGCGCGTTCAACAGCCTGCTGTAACGCATCCACCAATGGCACTCCCTGCTGATTTGCCTGTTCAAGCTGCGCCACCACCGCCCACCAAACATCGCACATCGTTTTATCACCCGGCTCCGCTTTGCCGCGCATCACTACCCCTTCCACACCATCTTTAAACATCTGACAAACCGCTGTCAGATCGAGGCTCTGCTTAGCATTAGTGCTTTGTGCCGCGCGAATGAAAAATGTGCCAAACAACGGGCCACTGGCACCGCCAACACTTGAAAGCAGAGTCATACCGGTATTTTTCAGGATGAAACCAATGTCTTTATCAGCAAAGGTAGGTAACTTCTCGACCACTTTATTAAAGCCGCGATTCATGTTCAGGCCGTGGTCGCCGTCGCCGATTTCGGTATCCAACTGCGTCAGAAAATCTCGCTGCTCGCTGAACACTTCAGCGCATAGCTGTAACCAACTGACAATTTGTTGTTTAGTGAGTCCCATGCTCTTCTCCTAGCACATTGTTTTATAAGATTGTTTTATATGCAGCACTTGTGCTACCCCGCAGGATGAGCCTCCAATGAGGCTCATGACACCAATGCGCTTACTTAAAGTGATTCAGATTAGTGAAAGTCGCGCGCGCCCTGCGGCTTCAAGTACCAAGGAGATATCAGCACCCCCAGCGCAGCGCGGGGGTACTTACCGGCGCATCCCACAATGACAGCAGTTCATCATCAACTTTCAGCACGGTGATGGACATCCCTTGCATATCCAATGACGTACAATAAGAACCAATCAACTTACGCTCGATGGTCAAACCGAATTGTGTACAACACTCCGCCAGACGGTGCCAGACACCATAAAGTTCTGATAAGGGAGTCGCACCAAGGTTATTGACCAAAACAATGATCCGATCGCCTTTGGCTAAGGGCTGCTTACTCTGGCGCGTCTCACTCCAGTCACCGGCTTGTCGATCCCAGTGGCGTAATGTGCGCTGATAACTGCCGTGATCAATCAAGGTCTGGAACATGGCATCTACCGTGTTATTCAGCGAAGTAAATGGCCGACGCTCGATACCCGGTTCACCATGGATACCCACACCAAACTCCATCTCATTTTCAGCCAAAATAAATGACGGCTTACCGGCTGCGGGTACAGTACACGCGCCAAGCGCGATGCCGATAGAATGCCCCTGATTATTAATTTTCTGACCCAATTGTGCGCATTCATCCAAAGAATCACCACGTGCCGCCGCCGCACCGAGTAATTTTTCGATAATCACCGTGTTCGCCACCCCACGCCGCCCGGCGGTATACAGGCTATCTTTGACCGCCACATCATCGTCTATCACTAAGGTAGCAACAGCGGTGCCACCGGCATGCAACAGCTCGGCGGCAGTTTCAAAGTTTAGAATGTCGCCAGTGTAATTCTTAATTAGCATCAGCACACCTGGCCCACCATCAATGGCTTGGCCACATTCATACATTTGATCGGGGGTCGGCGAAGTAAAAATCTCACCAGGGCAGGCACCATCCAACATGCCTTCGCCAATAAAGCCACAATGCATCGGCTCGTGACCACTGCCACCACCGGACATCAATGCAACTTTGCCACTCACTGGCGCATCTGCACGGGTGATAAAAAGGGGATCCTGATGCAATGTCAGCTCAGGATGCGCTGCAACCAGCCCCTGAATTTGTTCCTGTAACACACTCTCAACGCTGTTAATTAATTTTTTCATTTTATGCTCCGCGAACGGGAATGCTGGAGAACAGAGCTGCCGATGATGCAAAACACCGGCAGACTCAGTCGATTTTCTACTTAGAACGTATTTGCCGCACAGATTAGTTGAGGAAAGCCTGACCCAAACGGTCAGCCACAATAATTGCTGCATATACGCTGTCTGGTGTCACCTTAAATGGCATGTTGTGAATGGTTTCGCCCTCAGCACAACTGGCCTTGGCGACAGCGTGGATTTTGCGTTCGATATCCTCAGAAACCCCCATTTCAGCCAATGTGATTGGTAAACCCAGTTGCTGGCAGAATGAGAGCACTGTCTCGATCTCTTCCATGCTGCTGTTCTGTAATACGAGCTGTGTCAACGTACCAAAGGCCACTTTCTCACCGTGATACAAGTGGTGACACTCATCTAATACGGTGAAACCGTTATGAATGGCGTGGGCTGCCGCCAAGCCGCTACTTTCAAAACCAATACCACTCAGATAGGTATTAGCTTCGATAATACGTTCAACGGCTTCGGTCACAACACCCGCCTCTACCGCCAGTTTGGCTTTATAGCCTTCCGCCAGTAAGGTTTCGTAACACAAGCGAGCCAACGTGACTGCCGCTAATGTTGATGCACCACCGGCCATACTGATAGCTTTAGCGTCAAAACAAGCTTGTGCTTCAAAGTAAGTAGAGAGCGCATCCCCCATACCGGCGACCAGTAAACGTACTGGTGCTTTGGCAATAATGGTGGAATCCATCAGTACAATGTCAGGATTTTTCGGGTAAATCATATATTCAGCAAACTTGCCCTGTTCGGTATAAATGACTGACAAGGCGCTGGTCGGGGCATCGGTAGAGGCAATGGTAGGCACCACAACAACGGGGATATGCTGATAGTGAGCAATCGCTTTAGCCGTATCGAGGGTTTTCCCACCACCGATACCAACCACCCCATTACAGCCGTGCTTTTTCAGCTCAACCGTTAGTCGCTCAATTTCGTGACGGGAACATTCGCCATTAAAGCGACTGAAATGATGTTCCAGCTCACTGGCTTGCATGCTGGAGCCGACGGTATCAGCAGTCAGCTTCATGACGAAATCATCAGCAATGATAAAATAGTTATTAGCCAATAACTTAGCAAATTCACCAATGGACTGTAATGCATTGGCACCTTGAATATATTTTGACGGAGATTGAATGACTTTCAGCATATCTTGCTCCTGTAGCGTAAGAGATAATGTAAGAATAAATAATTTTTAGGGTTAATTTGATGAAACTGCATCCACTATAAGCGCAAAAAACAGGCTGAGAATCAGCAATGAAAACGTTCCATTATGAAACTCCATTATCTCGGCATGGTTTCATATTGGAACGATAGTGTGGTGATAAAACCACGAGAAGAGAGATGGCGCACAGAAGCCGTCAAACGGTGCCATAAGGTAAAATAGAAATAGGTTTATGAGCGATAAGCAACCGCCATAAAAAAAGCTGCCCCGATAAAAGGGCAGCTTTGGTCATTCTCGGTAGTGATAACGCGGCGCTAGCCGTTATTCACTGACAGGTTCGTCACTCACTTTCTCTTTAGGTTCTGGATTCATACAACTGTAAATCACTGGTAACACCAGCAATGTCAGCACCGTTGCAAAGCCCAGACCAAACATGATGACCACAGCCATACTCTGGAAGAAGGCATCACTGAGCAGCGGAGCCAGCCCCAGAACAGTAGTAAATGCCGTCAGCATAATAGGCCGTAAACGGGCGGTAGACGCATCAATGATAGCTTCGCGCAGTGGTTTTTCCTGCCGCTGTAGCCCTATCTCTTCCACCAGCACGATGCCGTTACGTATCAACATACCACTCAGACTTAGCAGCCCCAGCAAGGCCATAAAACCGAAAGGGATCCCCGTCAACAGGAAGCCTACCGTGACACCAATTAATGCCAGTGGCACCGTCAGCCAGATCGCTATAGCATTGCGCACCGAGCTGAACATTAATACCGTTACGATGAACATAATCAGGAACGCGATCGGCAAACTGATGAAAATACCCCGTTGTGCTTCCTTGGTACTTTCATAGTCACCTCCCCACTCCAGTTCATATCCGCGCGGTAACTGAATGGCTTCCACACCCGGTTTGATACGCCGCAACAGTTCAGCAGAGGTCTCACCACCTTGTTGGGTAGGGTCCGTTTGTACCGTCAACGTCCGCTTGCGGTCCAGGCGCATAATGAGCGGATCTTCCCACTCGGTTTCAAAACTGGTGACAACGTTATCGATCGGGATAAAGGCAAGGCGCGCCTGACTCCATACCATCACATCATTCAGCCGTTCTGCATTAAGCCGTTCTGCATCCGGTGTGCGCAGTACAATCGGCATTAAGCGAGTGCCATCACGGTATAATCCTACCGGCAGGCCACCAAAACTCATGCGCAATGTGCCATCAACTTCGCGTTTATCTACCCCCAGTTCGCGCCCCAGATAGTCGGAGAATTGTGGCCGGATCATTTTGCTACGATCCTGCCAGTCATGCCGTGCACCATCTGCCATTGGATCAGCAATGATCGCCTTTTCCGCTTGCGCTGCCAGGGTTCGTAACACTTCAGGATCCGGGCCAACAAAGCGTGCTTCAATGGAGCTGTTGTTGGATGGCCCAAACATGATGCGTTTTATCTGCGCATCAACCTGCGGGTATTCATCATGCATATAGGATTCGATTTCATCAATCAAACCCGGAATTTGATTTAGGTCCTCAGTACGAATCATCACCTGCGCATAGTTAGGATAACGACGTTGAGCATTGTAGGTCAGCATAAAGCGCATCGCACCCTGACCAATCGTCACCATGGTGTCCTCAACCCCTTTTTGCTGCTTGATATACTGCTCAACCTTGTTTGCTATCCCTTCGGTATAATTGATATCAGTGCCATTCGGCAGCCAGATATCAACGAAGAAGATTGGCGTATTTGATGGCGGGAAGAAGCTCTGGCGAACATGACCAAAACCCACCACCGATGCCACTAACATGGCCGCCAGCAGCACCAAAGTGATACTGCGATGTTGCAGTAATTTATTCAATATCACCCGATAATAGCGGAATAACCACCCATCATAAGGTTGTCTGGCCGGCTTATCGGCATCCACTTTCGCCGGTTTCTGGTTTTGGAATGCCCACTTAGCAAAGACCGGTGTTAGCGTCAGTGCCGTGAGCCAACTTAACATCAGCGAGATCAGCAACACCTGGAATAACGATTTACAGTATTCACCCGTTGCATCATTGGACAGGCCGATAGGCGCGAAGGCCAGAATGGCAATGATGGTCGCGCCTAACAACGGCATCATTGAGCGCTTCACCACATTGCTAATAGCAGTAAAGATGTTTTCGCCTCGCTGGCGACCAACAACGATACCTTCCACCACCACAATGGCGTTATCCACCAACATACTGAGCGCAATAATCAGCGCCCCTAACGACACTCGCTGTAGCTCGATATTAAATAGCCACATAATGAGCAACGTACCCAGTACGTTAAGTGCCAGCGAGATAGCTATCACTATACCGCTGCGTACCCCCATGAAAATCAGCAAAGTGACCACAACAATCAACAGAGCCAACAGGAAGTTAAGGATAAAACCGTTAACGGCCCCTTCAACTTCATGGGACTGATCATAGAACACGTTGATATGCATACCTAACGGGCGTTCACTATCAAGCTGCGCCAGTCTGGCTTTAATCGCATTACCTACGTTTACCACGTTGACATTTGGGGCAAACGAAATCCCCAGTGCCAGTGCGGGTTTACCGTTAGCACGATAAATATTGGTCGGTGAATGGCCGAAACCCTGAGAGACAGTGGCGATATCCCGCAAATACACGCTTTTCGGGCTGCCGGGCTGACTTACCAGTAAATTCCCCAGTTCTTGTACACTTTGGAATTCACCGGTCGGATGCAAACGGATAGACTCACTGCCTACCTGCAACTGGCCCGCATCAGACACCACATTCTGGCGGCTCAGTAAATCGGACAACTGCTGTGGCGTGATGCCTGCGGCGGTCATCTGGGCGCGAGAAATCTCCACCTGAACTTCCTCAGGCAGAATACCCACAATACCCACTTTACCTACCCCAGGAACCAGTACCAGTTCACGTCGCAGTTGCTCGGCGAAATTACGTAAATCCTGGTTACTGTAACCCTCTCCCGTGAGCGAGAAGAAGAAGCCATAAACATCGCCAAAGTCGTCATTGACCATCGGCGCACTGGCTCCCGGTGGCAAACGCACACTGTTATCGCTGATTTTACGCCGCAGTTCATCCCAGATTTGCGGTAACTCATTCGCGCCATATTGTGCGCGAATATTGATGGTTATTTGCGATAAACCCGCACTGGAAATAGAGGTAACATCGTCAACATAAGAGAGTTCCTGAATCGCATTCTCCAATGGGAGCGTGACTTCTTCCTCTACCTGCTGCGCTGATGCACCATCATAACGGGTGACAACTACCGCCGTTTTGATGGTGAAAGCTGGGTCTTCCAGCCGGCCTATATTGAGATAGGCAATAATGCCACCAATACCCAGCAACAGGATCGTTAGCCAGATACGGGTATTATTATTGATAAAATTGTCAGTCAGCTTCATCAGAGACCCCGCTCACGGACCCAAGCCCGGACAACCTGATTTGGGCGAAGCTCACCGGTACCTGCGGAGACAATCTGCTCGCCATCCGCCAGGCCGGAGGTAATTTGAATGCCGTTGGCGGTCAATTGACCCACCTGAACTTTGCGCTCTTCAACATGCATCTGACCGTCATCATTCTTGATGACCCAAACCCTGGCATCATTCAATTGGGCACTGTCTGGGTTAAACACCGCTTCCACTGGTACGATAATCGTCGGATGATCAGTACCAGACAGATTGCCAGAGTTGATTCTTACCCGGCCACTGATACCTGAAAGCAACGGCATATCTGCTGGGCGCTTCATTGTCAGCGTCACTTGGAAAGTTTGTGAAGCAGAGGTGGTTGAGGTGGTGTGTTCTTTATACTCAGCAATAAATTCGCGCCCCGGCATATGGTTAAGTAATACCGTTGGCTTGTATGTCCGATTGCTGATATCCAGCGTAGTAAACAGGCGCTCCGGCACACTGAACACCACATCTAACGTATCCAATGCACTTAATGTGGCAACCGCCTGACCTGGGGCCATGACCTGATGGTTACGCACATTCACATTGGCAATAATGCCATCAAAAGGTGCGGTGATAGTTGCATCACTAAGTTCTTTTTGTGCAATTTCCAAGGCCGCACGCGCAGATTCCATCTCAGCACGACGTACATCTAACTCAGCACGAGATACTGCTCTTTGCCCTTGCAACGTATTGAAACGGTTAAACTGATCGCGAGCCAGATTAAAAGTAGACTGACGATCCCTGACTCGTAGGTTCAAATCCGTATCATTCAGTCTGGCAATGACTTGGCCTTTTTTCACCTGCTCACCTTCACGAACCAGCAACTGTTGCAATTGCCCACTTCGTTTAAAGGAGAGTTGGGTTTCATCGCCAGCTTGTAATCGCGCTGGAAAATAGCGAGTGCCATTTTGCCCACTGTCTTCAACGGTAAATATTTTTACCGGGCGCACACTTTCTACGACTTCAGGGGGAGTTCTGTCGCAAGCAGCCAGAAGAAACGTTAATAGCAGAGTGATTACTGTTTTTATCTTCACTATAAGATCTCGTTGAGTCAGGTTTTAATAATTATTGCAGATTAATTACTCACACTTTTTTATCTGTTTTAGGCTTCACTTTTTTGTGACAGACAGCGCACCAGCCTTCTTATCAGTGTGATTAATAATCCCCCAGTAAAATAGATCAGCACAATTAGCGCCTAAATGGGTAGTGTTATTTGCACGTAACGGATAAATAGCCAATAGAGAAATAGCGCTGCTTTGCTATTCACTATCGGCTATTTTTTTAAGAGCAACTCCGTTACACCCTAAATAATTCGAGTTGTAGGAAGGAGGCAATTAAGCGAATCCCCAGGAGCTTACGCAGTCAAGTGATTCGGGTAAGTGCGCGCAGCTAACACCCCTGTGGCTTCAAGGCCGAAGGCCATCCCCAAAGTCATTGGAGCCACAGGTAGGCAGCCAGCAAACGAATCCCGATGAGCTTACTCAAGTAAGTGATTCGGGTAAGTGCGCGCAGCTAACACCCCTGTGGCTTCAAGGCCGAAGGGGATTAGTAGTCGACGGCATCCCGGATTATTGGACACGTCATACAGTGACCCCCCCCACGCCCACGGCCTAATTCACTGCCGACGATTTCAATCACTTCCACCCCTTCTTTACGCAACTGGGTGTTGGTTTTGGTATTACGGTCATAGGCCAACACCACACCTGGTGAAAGCGCAACCATGTTATTACCGCTGTCCCATTGTTGACGTTCAGTATCGTAATCATTACCTTCCGTTTCAACCACACGCAGTTTTTTCAGATTCAGTGCACCAGCAACTGCTTCAACAAAAGTCCCTTTGTCGCGACTTAACTTAATGCCGGTCGGGCCATTATCAGGGCGCAGTGAGAAGGTTTGGATCTGATTAACAATCGCCGGATATAACGTTACTACATCACGGTCGCAGAACGTAAACACGGTATCCAAATGCATGGCGGCACGCAGTTTAGGCATGGCCGCAATCATGACGCGTTCAACCTGCCCTTCGCTATTTTTAAACAGCGATTGCGCCAACTGAGTAATGGCCTGATGCGATGTTCGCTCACTCATCCCGATTAACACCGTTTTATTACCGATTGGCATCACATCACCGCCTTCCAGCGTAGCAGTGCCGTGGTGCTGCGTCGGGTCACCCCACCAGACTTTCACATTGGCATCACCAAAGTCTGGGTGGAATTTATAGATTGCCGTGGTGAGGATAGTTTCTTCATGACGCGCCGGCCAATACAGTGGGTTTAGCGTCACACCGCCATAGATCCAGCAAGTGGTATCGCGGGTATACAGTGTATTGGGCAACGGTGGTAACAAGTATTCAGTTATGCCTACCGCTTCGCGGATCAGCTTCAACTCTTCTTTGTCACATTTACCGTCGTTATGCAGCTCAGTAGTCGATAAACCGCCAATCAGCACTTCAGCGAGTACGCGAGGTTCCAGACTTTCCAGATAGCTGCGGGTTTCTTGCAAAATGCCCAGTGATACTTCATTAGGGACAATTTGCTGATCCAGAATCCACTTTTTCGCCGCTGGAATGGCAACTGTTTCAGCCAGCAGGTTATGCATCTCAACCACATCAACACCGCGTTCGCGCATTTTGGTCATAAAATCGAAATGGTCGCGCTTAGCTCTTTCTACCCACAGCACATCATCAAATAATAATTCATCACAATTACTTGGCGTCAGGCGGTTATGGGCACGCCCAGGGGCGCACACCATCACTTTATGCAACTTGCCGACTTCAGAGTGAACACCAAACTTAGTTTTAGCGTGAGTTTTCTTAGCTTTATCTGACATAAGAACTCCAATAAATTATATGGTGATAATCCCGGTGGCAATGCTATAAATCGCAGCAACCGCAGCAACAATCAGAACAATAAACAGTATTCTCTCATAGGAATTAAAGGCTTTTTGATGCTGTTCACGTTTGGCAATCAGATACAAAATAGTGCCTGGTCCGTAAATGATGGCCGACAACAGCACGTATTTCAGACCGCCGGCGTAAATCATCAGTGCAGAGTAGAAAGTGGCGATAATGGCAAAGATTAAATCTTTTCTATGACCACGGTTATTCGTTTCGTAAGTCTCACCGGTCCATGCTAATTTCAAGCCATAAGCTCCCACCAGCAGATACGGGATCAGAGTTAATGAGCTGGTTAATTCCAGTGCCAATTGGAAAGCATAATCAGTAAACAACGTGAGAATTAAGAATATCTGTATAAAGATATTGGTCAGCCAAACCGCTGCTGAAGGCACAGCATTGCTGTTTTCAGTCGCGAATATTTTTGGCATGCTGTTACTCTTGGCCGCCGAAAACAGGACTTCCGCCGCCAGCAGTGACCATGATAAATAAGCACCCAATACGGAGATAATCAGGCCAACACTGATAAATATTGCCCCCCAGCGGCCGACTATCGCTTCCAACACCCCGGCCATTGATGGCTGGCGTAACGCTGCCAAATCAGGGCGCAGTAGCACGCCGTAAGACAGCATAGTGATCAATACCAGTAGGCACAGCACACCAATAAAACCCAGAACAGTCGCAATACCAACATGGCTACGTTCTTTGGCATAACGTGAATAAACGCTCGCACCTTCGATACCCAAGAATACAAATACAGTGACCAGCATGGTGCTACGTACCTGAGAGAATAAAGACTCAGGTTCAACCGATGTGGTGATTGCCGCAGCCGCATGACCAACATAACCATAGTCATTCAGATGGGATAAATCGGCACCTTTAACCACGTCTGGCGTGCCCCAGAAGTTCAACGCGAAGACATCACCTTTAAAGGCAAAAATCAGCACAATGACGAAAATGAAGATTGGAATTATTTTTGCAAAGGTAGCGATGGTATTAATTGCCGCAGCTTCTTTAACGCCGCGCAATATCAGGATATGGAATCCCCATAAAATAACGGAGGCAATTAACACCGCTGGAATAGTATTACCATCACCGAATATCGGGAAGAAAGCCCCTAACGTAGATTTAATAAGTACAAAGTAAGAGACGTTACCAATACAGGTACCAGCCCAGAAACCTAATGCAGAAGCAAAACCAAGATAATCCCCAAAGCCCTCTTTTGCGTAGATGAATACCCCAGAATCGAGATTAGGTTTACGCTGCGCTAATGTTTGGAAAACAAAAGCCAGCATTAACATCCCACCCCCGGCGATACACCAGGCAATCAGTGCACCAAACCCGCCCGTTGCTCGTCCAAATGTTGCCGGCAATGAAAATATGCCAGCCCCGATCATTGAACCGACCACCAAAGAGGTAAGGGCCGGTAAAGATAATTTATTCGTTGCTGAATTGGCCATGATGCTCTCAATGACATTGGATAAATTAAGTTAAATGTAAATTCTGCTTATCTCACAGACAGATTCACCCAGACCCACTTATCAATATAAATACATAATTATCATAGCTTCCTTTAAAACTATTGCATAATGCCGAAAAAACAGACCAAATATTACAAAATGTAAATTATTGAAAAAATATCACGGGATCTATGGTTTTGTAACCATGTTGAAAATCATCATTTTGTATACTAAAGAAATCACATGACAGTTTAATTCACTGCCAGCAGGTCACTCCATTAGCATAGATATCTGTTTTTTCCAGAATAGTCATTTGAGATGATTCAAGCATAGGTATTAACCTAATTATCCCGATATATATAGGAGCCTCTACGGCCTTGCTCACTCGCGTTATATGGTCTACGTTTAGAGGTTGACCATTAAAAGTGAAAACAAAAAAATCAACTATTTTCAATGAGTTAAAAATAACCATCCCGTTATAAAAAATAGGTCATATCTTATTAAAACTCTCTATCAGCTCACATTTACCCCCCTCTGACCGCCATCGATTAGCCATATGTAATCAGGTGATAACTACAGCCATATATCAGGTTTTGATTTTTATAAAATGGATATGATGTTGTTCTTTCAATCATTACCGCGCAGTTATTCATCACGAAAAAATCAATGCAAACCGCATCCGAATAATAATTATCTCGATTTATTGTAGGCTCCATTTATAGTTCATTTACATTTGTTACAACAATGTAAACTTTCGACTGTAACATCTAATTCAGTGAAAAATTACATCGTTTAATGCTGAAATTTCATAATAAATCAGTTTTTTAATTTAACTAAAACCAACATTTTAAAATTAATCACTGATGAAATACGGTGATTTAAATGAAAAACACCTCCATTTTTCCCACAAAATCATTAGAAATATTAATGTTTATAATTGAAATATCTTACATGCAGTAGGATTATGATGATGAAATTAAGCAGGAAATATCTGATAACTGACATTATCATTCCAACAAAAAAGCAGGAAACGTAAATAACATTCGTATATTCAATGCGCTGCGTTTACATCTCATTAAATATCTTCTGATCCAAATAGAGATATCGGTTTTCCCGTTAAAATTCACTTTTAGATTCAAGACATTCATCATTATTACGAAATCAATAAAAACGGCCCCATTAGTAGGGGCCGTTTTTATTGCACGTCACATTCACAGGATATATATCCTGTTATATCAATTACTTATCCGATACATGCTGAGTCTCTGTTACTGAATAGCCCGCCAAAATTGCGACGAAAATCATAAACAGATGGCCTTCAGATGAATCCAGCAGGAATGAATTAAAGAAGTTACACGCCATATAGCTGGTCAATACGGCCAGTAGCACATTGCGTAAAACCGGTGTCTGTTGCCAAATAACGCGATAACAACAGACAATCCATGCCAAAAAGATAATTAGGCCAACAATGCCTGATTGAATCGTTTCCAACAGATATTGGTTGTGTGGATTATTGATTTTGTAATTGATCTCTGGATTCTCATAATAGAACCCGCCAGCGCCGTGCCCCAAAATAGGAGACTCTTTAATTAGCCGCACAGCTTCAATGGCAAAGGCCGAACGTTGCCCCATCGAACTACGACAAGCATCATTTACATCATCCGCAGAAGCGGCCATACAGACTTTTATCTCATCAACACCCTGGACGATACGATCCGTGGCTTTATTGGGTATAAGTAGCAACGCAGTAAAGGCGATTGCCCCTAATACCACTAATAGCCAGCGCTGGCGGCTACCCAGCGAGAAAAATAACCATATACCTAATCCAACAACCAATGCCACATAACCGGTTCGCCCCAATACCAAGAACAGAATACTGTAGCTAGCCGCCGCTACCAGCAAGCCATACCCCCAGCGTTTCCAACCCTGACTTTTAAAAGCTAGCGCTAGCCACAACAGCGCGGCCAATGCCATAAAGAAGTTTTGGGTAATTTGTAGTTTAAAAATGGTCGGGTTGGTTGGGTCTACATTGCCAATGGGAATGTGCAACACTCCAACGGCCAATGTTCCGGCTAATGCCACCGCGTTAGCCGCTAAGAAGCCGATACCGAACAATTTTATCAACCGTGGTTGGTTGATAAAAAACAGGGCTAACGGCAACACATAAAGAAATTTCTTATCTTTACCCACCATATCCGGGCCGTAGCTGTTGTGATGGAACAACAGTGATAATGCCAGTAGTGCAAACATGGCGGCTGGCAGGTAAATCAACGGATTCGTCAGTAATGGCTTGAATTGCAATGCGTTGCGATTGATTATCAAACAGATCAAGATTAAAACCAGCGAGATATTGATCAGTGAGTTGGATGCCGGTAAGGAAATACCTAGCAACAATGCTGTAATACCGCTCAGCATTTCACTGCGACGGTTGGTCGTGAAAGCGACTGGCGAAGAAGTCGATGGGATTGTCATAATTCTCTCAGCTTAAGCTGGTTAGCGGAAAATAAAGTTACTGACAGATATGCGTTACCCGCACATTACTGGCTTTGAGTACGCCAAGAGTCAACAGCATTGATAACTTCGCTCACCGGAATGGCGTTCAAATATCGATCGGTCGTGTCAGTATCTATCTCATTAGGGTGTGGCAACGAACGGTAATGTCCAGCCCATAATAGCGTGTGGGGAGCCTGCCACGGGTGCCATTGGTTAAGATTGCTGGGGCCAAAGAGGACTACCGCGGGTGTTTGTAAGGCTGCGGCCATATGCATCGCCACGGAATCTACGCCAATAAATAGCTTAGCGTTATCGATAAACACCGCCAGTTCCGGTAGCGCCAGCAGGCCCGACAAATTAACGACCTTTTCTGGTTGTGTGCACCCGGCAATGATCTCGGCAATATAGTCCAATTCAGCCTGATCTTTGCCACCGGTAAGCAAAATGGTTTCACCTTGATCGGTGAGATGATTGACGAGTTGGCTAAACGATTCGCTGGCCCATGTTTTGAACTTCCAGCGAGCAGAAGGTTGGATCAATATATAGTCATTAATATGGCGTTGTTGGCACAATTGCTTTACCCGTTCAACATCGTGCGCACCATAAGACATGGTTACATCAGTAATAATATCCGTCAGTTGCAGTGGCGCAAGGATATCCAGATTATTGAGTACAGTATGCCTTTTGGCCGCATTGGGGATATCAACCAATGTAGAATGGCAATAGCGCCATAGCCAGGTATCGCGTTTGGGGTAATGGAAACCAATACTGAAGCCGGGTTTTAATAAACGGCAATACGCTGCGGCTCGCCATTGATCTGATAGATTGAGGATCAGGTCATAATGGTGTTCTTTCAATGCATTAAACAGCGCTTTTTCACCACTGATTTGCGTTTTTAGCCCCGCATGCTTGAGGCCACGGTCGACAATAAATGCATGATTAACTGTTTTGTTCTCTCGCAGCATATCTTGCGTTCCGCCATACAGCAGGACGTCGATTTTTGCTTGTGGATAGTTGGCTTTTAAGGTGCTCAGTAGCGGCGTAGTGAGTAAAACATCGCCGAAATGGCGTAATTTAATCACTAAGATACGCTGAACGTTACTTTTCTCCCGCAATGTATCTGGCAGGTTAAATGCCCGCTGTTGGGTAGCAGCAACAGGAGCAGAAGGTTGCCCGGCAGGTGATTCTGTCTTATTTGATGTATTCATCATAGGATGCGCCATCATCGGCAACGAAAGAGGGGGAATAATGCTATCCAAGTGTTTACTGCATGGCAATTCTTTTATATCCATCATACTTCAAGCTGCATGTGCGTTAGCTGCCCTCGCTCACCCCAGTCACTTACTTGAGTAAGCTCTTGGGGATTTACTCAGTTGCCGCCTTCCTGCAACTCGAATTATTTAGGGTATAGCATGCCAATATCTTTCTTACCTAACTCTATAAAGCCACGAATGATTGTAATGATCATTCTGCCCCGAAGCTCAAACTGGCAAGTAAGATAATTACCAGAGGAAATTGGCGTTATCGGCGCAGGCAGATTGAGTGCGGACAGCGCGCAGCCAACGGAGCGTACACGCAGTACGTGACGGCGGCGAGCACTGCCCCGAAGCTCAAGCTGGCAAGTAAGATAGCCAATTTTAGAGGCCAGGGGCTTTCCATAGAGAGGTCGTCAACCCACTGTCCACCAGCGACAACTGATCGGTATATACTGCTTGCCAGTTAACCTTTGCCGCCTGATAAAGGGCTTGATGCTCGGTGTTCGGGGTGTATTCATGTTCCCAGCGCACCAACCGTTCACCGGTTTTATCCAGCGCTTCATATAGGCCGACCCCTACCCCCGCAGCGATAGCACAACCGAGTGCGGTGGCTTCTTTGACAACCGGTACCCGCACAGAAACTCCGGTCACATCGGCTAGGATCTGGCTCCACAGTTTCCCTTTTGAACCTCCGCCAGCAAACACTACCGAGGCCGCTTTTACGCCGGAGAACTCAGCAATTTGCGCTAAATTACAGGCCGAGACTATCGCGGCATTCTCTTCCAGTGCACGGAACAGTGTGGCCTTGTTACATTTTTCTGGATCAAGTGAGAGGTTAATAAAGGAAGGCGCGGCGTGATACCAGGATTTGAAACGCATTACATCGGAGAAAATCGGCATCACTCCATAAGCACCTGCCGGTACGCGGGCGGCCATATCCTCCAATAAACTGTAGGTATCGATACCCAACCGCTGCGCCAGTAATTTCTCTTCGGCGCAAAATGCATCACGGAACCAGCGCATGGTCAGGCCGGTAAAGAAACTGATGGATTCCGCCTGTACCATACCGGGTATAACATGAGGGTTAATCCGCGTATTCATATTCGGATCGGTAATCGGCTTAGGCAAATTTACTACCTGCTGCCAGAAGGTGCCGCCCAATACTGCGGTCTGACCCGGTTGAACGACCCCCAACCCCAAACAACCTAGTTGTACATCGCCACCGCCCATCACCACTGGCGTTCCCGCCAGCAGACCACTCTCTTCTGCGGCCTGTGCTGTGACATGGCCTAGCAGTGTTCCGGTTTCTTTGACCGGCGATAAAATATCGGCACGTAATCCGGCCATCTCCAGCAAGTTCGGCTGCCAGTTACGGGTGACTAAATCCAGCATGCCGGTGGTTCCCGCATTGGAGGGGTCAACCGCCAGTTCGCCACTGAGCATATTGGCTAGCCAGTCGCTTATCATGGTTAACGTGCCCGCCTGGCGATAAATATCCGGGCGGTAATGCGCCAGCCACAGTAACCGAGGCATAGCACTCAGCGCCAGAGTTTGGCCTGAACATTGATAAACCTCGAATTCAAACCCATCATTATGCAGCTCTTTCAGCTCACTGACTTCACGGCTGGCACGAGCATCCACATTGGCGCACGCCCAGATAGGTTTGCCACTGCGATCATAGAGCACAATGCCCTCGCGCATTGAGCAGGCAGCAACGGCACGGATAGCACTTGCCGGTAGCTTAGCCTGATGCAAGGCCTGACGGATGCACTGGCAGGTCAACTTCCAGTTAGTCGCTAAATCAAACTCCATCGACCCAGGGACATCAGGTACGGGCAAATGTAGCCACTCAGCCTGCCCGGCCGCGATCTGATTACCGTTAAGATCAAATATAACGGCCCGGACACTGCCGGTGCCTGCATCCAGAGCCATCAGGTATTCAGCCGATGAGAGTTGATTCATGTTCGATCCTCAGCTTCAATGTGTTTTTATATAAATTCGTGGATAAACCCGTCCTCTACTGCCTTTTTCTCAACAGAATAATCAAAACTATTGGCGTTATTCTTGAACCCCTGCACAAGCCTAAGCTGACAAGTAAAATAGCCAATCAAATCAGTTTGATAATTGATCTCGCTGTCAGCTCATCAGTCACTAATGCATTCACGTATTTTCCCCGCAATGCAGCAACAATCGCTTCTGATTTTTCAACGCCACCGGCGACGCCAATCACCGTCGGGATGTTGGTCAGATCTGCCAGTGAGACGCCAATCAGCTCCTGGTGAATCTGCATATCCGGCACCAATGCGCCATCGGCTTGCATAAAGTAGCCAAGGATATCGCCGACCGCACCTTTGCGACTGAACATCAGTTGTTCACCTTCTCCGATATAGCCGGAGCGTAAAATGGTGGCCTCTTTTTGCTGATTAACCGAACCGATACCCACGACGGCGACATCAGCCGCTCGTGCGGCTAGCATCACATCGCGCACACTGTTTTCCTGACGGAATGTTTCCGCCACTGTGGCACTGGAAGCACGCAACGGCGCAGGAATAATACTGACCTGACAAGCGGCGTCCAACTGACCAATACCGGTCATATAAGAGCCAACCCCACCAGAAAGTGTTACCAACCTGACCTGCTGTGAGGCGATAAAACCGCTTAGATGCTGTAAGGCACACATGGTGGTTTCACCAAAACCAACTGCCAGTAATTGTTGTGGCTGTATCAATGCCATCAATAAATGTGCAGCACCAATTCCCAGCCGGCTACTGATACTGAGATCAGCCAAAGAAGGCAGAATGCGGATATGCTTGAGGCCGAAATGCTGTTGCAAGGTGTTTTCCAGTTCCAGACAACCCTCATAGCGCGAATTAATCTGTACCCGAATAACCCCTGACTGGCGGCCTTTTTCCAGCAATCTGGATACCTTCAGCCGGGTCAGCCCCAACAGTTCGCCAATATCCCCTTGTGTTAAGCCATCGTGATAATAAAACCACGCAATGCGAGCGAGCAGTTCCTCTTCACTCATGCTATTACCCGGATATTTGTATTCATCGTTAGACGACATGGGTTTTTCTTTTGTTACTGATTTTTCTTTCATCATTAGCCGTGATCCCTATTGCCGCTTTCTCATTCTTCGTTGATTCATCATCGATCAAAAATCCACGGTCTGATAAATGCTATACCCAAGAGATTTCAAGATGCAGGAAGGCGGCAAACGCTGGCCCGTAAGGTGAACCTCTGATGAGGTTCATAATCCCGATGAGCTTACATAAGTAAGTCATTCGGGCGATTGAGCACAGCCAACACACCTGCAACTTGAAGATGACGGGTATAAATTACAATTGATAACTACGCTAACAGCTTAGGCAATACATTTGAACATATTTTAATTTAAATTTTTTTATTCACGGAAATGTGATCTTGATTACGCCATAAATGGGATTATACAGCTATCTTTTTTGAACACTTTTAAATTTAAAATATTTTTGTTCATAAAAAGGAGCCACTGATGCCGCACACCAATCCGCCACCGCTGCTCCAGGTTCGTGGTATCAGCAAGCAGTTTTCCGGCGTAGTGGTATTGAAAAATATCGACTTTACCCTGCAACCAGGACAGGTACATGCCCTGTTGGGGGGAAATGGTGCGGGGAAATCAACGCTGATGAAAATTATCGCCGGCGTGCTCCCTCCAGACAGCGGCACTATCGAGATCAATGGGCAAGCCTGCCTTAACCTCACCCCAGCCAAAGCACATCAACTCGGTATTTATTTGGTCCCCCAAGAGCCGATGCTATTTGCCAATCTGTCGGTACAAGAAAATATTCTGTTTCGTTTGCCCAAGCATCAGACCGACAAGAAGAAGATGGCGCAATTACTCAAAAACCTGGGTTGCCATTTGGACCTGTCAGTCAGCGCCGGTTCACTGGATGTGGCAGATCAACAGCTAGTAGAAATTATGCGCGGCCTGATGCGCGATTCACGTATTTTGATCCTTGACGAGCCAACGGCGTCACTGACACCGGCGGAAACCAATCGTTTATTTAGCCAAATCAAAATGTTATTGCAGCAAGGTGTCGGAGTGGTGTTTATCTCCCATAAATTGCCTGAAATCCGTCAACTGGCAGATTGGGTCAGTGTCATGCGCGATGGCGGCATCGCTCTGAGCGGTGCCACTACTGATTTCTCAATCGATACAATTATTCAGGCTATTAAGCCACAAGCCAAAAACAGCGAATTATCCGATACCCAGAAGTTATGGCTGGAGCTGCCCGGTAACCGCCGCTCTCAAGCGCGCGCTCAGTCCAATCAACCGGTGATCGAAGTTACCGATCTGAGCGGTGAAGGTTTTGCCCATATCTCTTTTGAGGTGCATGCCGGTGAAATTCTGGGATTAGCAGGGGTGGTTGGCGCAGGCAGAACAGAACTTGCTGAAACACTTTATGGTTTACGGCCCGCCAGCGGTGGTCACGTCAGGCTGGAGGGTATTGATATCACATTGATGAAAACCGTCAATCGTCTGGCAACCGGGTTGGTTTATCTGCCGGAAGACCGCCAAGCCTCTGGCCTCTATCTGGATGCACCACTCAGTTGGAATGTCTGCTCGCTAACCCAGGGTAATCAAGGGGTATGGACGCATCCGGCACAAGAGGCCGCCATTCTGGAACGCTATCGCCGGGCACTGAACATTAAGTTCAGTCACCTTGAGCAACCCGTGCGTACCTTGTCCGGTGGTAATCAACAAAAGCTGTTGATTGCGAAATGCCTTGAGGCCAATCCGTTGTTACTGATTATTGATGAACCCACTCGTGGCGTAGATGTGTCAGCACGCAGTGATATCTATCAATTGATCCGCAGTATTGCCTCTCAGCATGTGGCGATCATTTTTATCTCGTCAGATCTAGAAGAAGTGGTGCAGATGGCTTCCCGGGTGTTGGTCATGCATCAGGGTGAAATCAGTGGCGCAGTCAGTGGGGCGGAAATGAACGTCGATACCATTATGCATCTGGCCTTTGGTGAACATGATACCAGCGTGCGCCAATCTGCTGAAAATGAGGGTGCATCATGTTGAGATTTATTCAAAACAATCGCGAAGGTACTGCGCTGTTGGCCATTTTGGCTTTATTTGCCTTGCTTGGTGTGATCGACAGTAATTACTTCACCTTGCAAACCTTCACCATGATCTTCAGTAGCGCACAGATCCTGATCCTGTTAGCCATCGGCGCCACCATGGTGATGCTAACCCGCAATATTGATGTGTCCGTCGGCTCCATTACCGGCTTATGTGCCGTCACCGTGGGTATGGCGCTCAATGCGGGTTTTGGCCTGGCAACCTCCTGCCTGTTTGCTCTGCTGGTTGGCATGGTGACGGGCTTCTTTAATGGCATTTTGGTTACCTGGCTGCGCATCCCGGCGATTGTCGCCACCCTGGGTACGCTGGGGTTGTATCGCGGCTTGATGCTATTGATAACCGGCGGGAAATGGATAGAAGGGCTGCCGGCAGATCTGAAAAGTTTATCCACCCCTATTCTGTTTTCTATCTCTCCTATCGGTTGGCTAATTATGCTGCTGATTGTAGCCATGGCCTTGCTACTAGGTAAAACCGCCTTTGGCCGCAGTTTCTATGCTACCGGCGATAACTTGCAGGGCGCACGCCAACTGGGGATCCGCACTGACAGCATTCGTATTTTCGCTTTCTCAATGAATGGTGTGATGGCCGCGCTGGCGGGGATCGTCTTCGCCTCCCAAATTGGCTTTATCCCTAATCAGACAGGGAGTGGGTTAGAGATGAAAGCCATCGCCGCCTGTGTGCTGGGTGGGATCAGCCTGCTTGGTGGCACTGGCACCATTCTCGGGGCCATTCTGGGGGCTTACCTATTAACACAAATCGACAGCGTGTTGGTGCTACTGCGCCTGCCTGCGTGGTGGAATGACTTTATTGCCGGATTGGTGTTGCTGGGTGTGCTGGTGTTCGATGGCCGCCTGCGCTGTGCCATTGAGCGCAATATCCGCCAGCAGAAATATGCTCGCTTTACAGCTCGTCCGGCAGTTTCTGGTAAGCCGACAACTTCGGATAAAAAGAAAAACGTTATACCCAATAGATTTCATGATGCAGGAAGGCGGCAAACGAGAGAATCCCGATGAACTTACAGTGGTAAGTGATTCGGGTAAACGAGAGCAGGTAACACACCTGCAATTTGAAAGATGAAGGGTATAAAAAGAGGTAGCGCGATGAATACATATCGCCGTTATGGATGGGAACTGGCCTTGGCTGCACTGTTAGTACTGGAAATCCTGCTGTTTGGTTTATCAAATTCTCGCATGTTGGATATCAACGTACTGCTGTTCAGTACCAGTGATTTCATCTGTATCGGTATTGTGGCTTTACCGCTAACCATGGTGATTGTCAGTGGCGGAATTGACATCTCATTCGGTTCAACTATCGGATTGTGCTCCATATTCCTAGGAGTGATGTTTCAAGCGGGTGTCCCCATGAGTGTCGCGATCCCACTGACACTGGTGGTTGGCGCACTATGCGGTTTGATTAATGCCGGGCTGATTCTGTATACCGGCGTCAACCCGCTGGTCATAACCTTGGGCACCATGTACCTGTTCGGCGGCAGCGCTTTGCTGCTGTCTGGCATTTCCGGTGCAACCGGCTATGAAGGGATTGGCGGCTTCCCGACAGCCTTTACCGATTTTGCCAACCAAACGTTATTCGGCCTGCCCGTCCCACTGGTTATCTTTATGGTCTGCGTGCTGCTGTTCTGGCTGCTGATGCACCGTACTCATAGCGGGCGCAACGTATTCCTTATCGGGCAAAACAGTCGAGTGGCCCGTTACAGCGCCCTGCCCGTCGCGCGCACCTTATGCATCTTGTATGCCCTGACTGGCGTGGCGTCTGCGATTGCCGCAGTCCTGCTGGTTTCTTATTTCGGCTCGGCACGCTCTGATTTGGGGGCATCGTTCCTGATGCCAGCCATCACCGCAGTGGTTCTGGGGGGCGCTAACATCTACGGCGGCTCTGGCTCCATCCTCGGAACGGCACTGGCAGTATTACTGGTGGGTTACTTACAACAAGGTTTGCAAATGATTGGTACACCAAACCAGATATCGAGCGCGTTGTCCGGTGCATTGCTGATTCTGGTGGTAGTTGGGCGTTCTATCAGCCTGCACCGGCATCTGATTCATGAATGGCTGCAACGTCGTCGCAGCAGACACACCCTAAGTTAATACCTATTTTCTTTTGTAGTGAAATTGCCAACACCTCTACCCCTAGCTTCGGAGATAGCAATGAAAACACAAAGATTAAAAAAGCTGGCACTGGTTTGTGCCCTCGGATTTGCCTGTATCACTACTGCTCAAGCGGCAGAACGCATCGCATTTATCCCGAAACTGGTCGGGGTCGGCTTCTTCACCAGTGGCGGTAAAGGTGCCGTTGATGCCGGTAAAGAGCTGGGTGTGGATGTGACTTACGATGGCCCGACAGAACCAAGTGTTTCCGGCCAGGTTCAGTTGATCAATAACTTCGTCAATCAAGGTTACAACGCCATTGTGGTCTCGGCAGTCTCGCCGGATGGACTGTGCCCAGCGTTAAAACGCGCGATGCAACGTGGCGTCAAAATCTTGACCTGGGACTCTGATACCAAACCAGAATGTCGTTCGGTTTATATCAACCAAGGGACCCCAAATCAATTGGGTTCGATGTTGGTCGATATGGCCGCGAATCAAGTGAAAAAAGATAAAGCCAAGGTCGCGTTCTTCTATTCCAGCCCGACGGTTACCGACCAAAACCAATGGGTCAATGAAGCGAAGAAAAAAATCCAACAAGATCACCCCGGTTGGGAAGTGGTCACCACCCAGTTTGGCTATAACGATGCGACAAAATCGCTGCAAACCGCTGAGGGCATCTTAAAAGCTTATAGCGATCTGGATGCCATTATTGCCCCAGATGCCAACGCACTGCCCGCCGCCGCACAAGCAGCAGAGAACCTGAAACGCGACAATGTGGCGATCGTCGGCTTCAGTACCCCGAACGTGATGCGCCCTTATGTTGAGCGCGGCACGGTCAAAGAGTTCGGTCTGTGGGATGTGGTTAATCAAGGCAAAATCTCGGTATATGTCGCCAATGAAATGCTGAAAAAAGGCGACCTGAATGTCGGCGATAAAATTGATATCCCGAACATTGGCGTGGTTGAAGTGGCACCGAACAGCGTTCAGGGCTATGACCATGAGGCCAAAGGAAGCGGCATTGTGTTACTGCCACAGCGGGTCATCTTTACTAAAGACAACATCAACAAATACGATTTTTAATCTCGGCGGCCGGCCCACCGGTGGGCCGGAACAGGACTAAGGGAGTAATAACAGATGGCTGATTTAGACGATATTAAAGACGGCAAAGATTTCGGCATTGGCGTGCCACAGAAAAATCCTGCATTTACCCTCAAAGGCTCAGGTTCACTGGATTGGGGGATGCAATCCCGCCTGGCGCGAATTTTCAATCCGAAAACCAATCGCACGGTAATGCTGGCATTTGACCATGGCTATTTTCAGGGGCCAACCACCGGTCTGGAGCGGATTGATATCAATATCGCCCCGCTGTTTGAATATGCCGACGTCCTAATGTGTACCCGTGGCATTTTACGCAGTATCGTCCCCGCGTCGGCCAATCGCCCGGTGGTACTGCGCGCATCCGGTGCCAACTCAATTCTGACTGATTTATCCAACGAAGCGGTGGCCGTAGCAATGGAAGATGCATTGCGACTCAACTCCTGCGCCGTGGCCGCACAGGTCTATATCGGCACCGAACATGAGCATCAGTCGATTAAAAACATCATTCAATTAGTCGATCAGGGAATGCGTTACGGCATGCCTACCATGGCCGTGACTGGCGTCGGTAAAGACATGGCTCGTGATCAGCGCTACTTCTCTCTGGCCACCCGAATTGCCGCTGAAATGGGCGCTCAGGTAATCAAAACCTATTATGTCGACAGTGGGTTTGAACGTATTGCTGCCGGTTGCCCGGTGCCTATCGTCATTGCCGGGGGTAAGAAACTGCCAGAACGCGATGCACTGGAAATGTGCTATCAAGCCATTGATCAGGGAGCATCAGGTGTAGATATGGGCCGCAATATCTTCCAGTCAGAAGCGCCGATTGCCATGCTAAAAGCGGTTCATGCTGTGGTACATAAAAATGAAAATGCACAAACAGCCTATAAGCTGTTCTTAGATGAAAAAGGTTGAGTCAATATGGTGGCCAGCCCTTGGCTGGCAAACAATGACAAGGAGAAAGATATGCATGTCACCCTCGTCGAAATTAATGTGAAAGAAGACAAAGTGGCGCAGTTTATTGAGGTTTTTCGCGCCAATCACCTGGGTTCTATCCGTGAAGCGGGGAACTTGCGTTTTGATGTGCTGAGGGATGAGACGATCCCAACCCGTTTTTATATTTATGAGGCTTATACCGATGAAGCTGCGGTGGCGGCGCACAAGCAAACCCCCCATTACCTGAAGTGTGTCGAACAACTGGAGGGATTGATGACCGGCCCACGCAAGAAAACAGTCTTTATTGGCTTGATGCCTTAACCGATACGGGCAGCAGATTTCCTATGCTGCCCGCATGTTGGAACCGCAAGGCAAATTTAACGACTGAGCCACATCACTTGCGCAAGCGAAAACTGATCCGAACCAGTAAACCGCCTAGTAACTCACTGTGCAATAACTCTGGGCGGGTTTTATGGTAGGTCGTAATGTCTTTTACCAAAGCTAACCCCAGCCCCGCCCCTTGCTGCTCACCAACATTATCCAACCGATGAAATGGCATCAGCGCTTGCGCGGCTTCATCTTGCGCAATACCGGGACCACTGTCTTCTATTTCTAACAAACAGCGCCCTGCTTCACTGCCTATCACCAATCGTACCGTCACCACACCGTGCTTTGGCGTGTATTTCAACGCGTTGTCCAGCAAGTTGTCGCACAGTTCGGTCAGCAACAAAGCATCCCCCTCGATCCAACATTCAGACGCCCCCTCATAACCCAGATCAATCTGCTTGCTGCGGGCTTGAGCAAGGTGGGCGAAACACGCATCTCGTAATAATGGGCCGAGATTAACCGGTTGTAGTCTGCGTTCGTGCACTTTCATCCGTGATAACTGCAATAACCGATCCGTCAGAGAAACGGTGTGATCCAGCGTCCCGCGCATCGCCACCAGGCTTTCACGCCATTGTTGTGGGGAGTCACTGGCCAGAGCCACCGCCACCTGCGTTTTCAACACCGTCAGCGGTGTGCGCAATTGATGAGAGGCATCAGCACTAAAGCGCCCCTGCCGTGCCACCATTTCCCGTAAACGCTCGATGTAGCGATCAAAGGCCAATAACAACGGTGCCATTTCTGACCATGGCAATACTTTGGGGAGCGGGGTCAGTTCACCGGGATCACGCCGCAGCATCAAGCCTGATAGCTTACGTAATGGCTTGAGAATACCTTTGAGTAAGATATACGCCATTACCAGCGTCAAGAGCACTAGAGTACCCTGGGTCAAGACTGCCGATATCATGATCTGCTGTGCCAGATCATGGCGGGAAGCCAACGTTTCAGCCACCAGCACCATCGCCATGCCCATAACACCAGACTCATTAACCGGCTGATAAAGCGCAGCCACACGTATTGGTTTACCTCGGTACTCGGCATCATAAAAATGCACCAATGCAGGGTAGAGAAGGGATCGTGGCGTATTCAGCGGGAAAGGCGGTAAATCATTGTAGCCAGCAATACTTTTCCCCTCAGGTGTAATCACCTGATAGTAAAGCTGGTCATTCATATTCCGTTCAAAGCTGTCGAGGACAATATAAGGGACATCAACCTCTAGCTGCCCATGGCGGACAACCAACCGCTCCGCCACCGTCCGGGCAGAGGCCAATAACGTGCGATCATAAGCTAGCGTAGCGGCATTCATGGCACTGATATAATGGGTATAAATAGAAATCCCGCCCAAAATCAGTAACGGTACGCCAAAAAATAGCAGCAATTGATGAAACAGCGAACGTGGGGCTTTAAACCATCGTGGCACAATAGTGTTAGAGCACGCCATCGGTACATTCCAGGCTGTAACCTAAGCCGCGTAAGGTCTGGATAGACACATTACTGCCGTGTAGTTTTTTACGCACTCGATGCACATACAGTTCAATACTTTCTGGATTGGCATCATCGGATAAGGTAAATATCTGCTCAAACAGTTGTTGTTTGGCAACCGGCCTACCCCGGCGATGCATCAATGACGTTAATACTGCCGATTCCCGTGGTGTCAGCGCCAATGGCTTATCAGCTAACAGAAAGTAGCCTTCGTCGTGATAGGTCAAATCACCAAACTGCACCACCTGCCCAGTTCCACCGACACTACGCCGTAATAGGGCACGTATCCGCGCCTCCAGTTCATCCATTTCAAACGGTTTCGTCAAATAGTCATCAGCCCCCAAGTTCAACCCTTTCACCCGGTCAGCCACTTCCGTTCTGGCGGTTAACAACAACACCGGCAGCGTTTGCCCACGCTTACGTAACCGTGCCAGCAGATCTAACCCGTTCAGGCGTGGTAACGCTACATCCAATACCACCAGTGTGTAATTTTCGTTTTGCAGCAAATGATCAGCGGCAACACCATCATTTGCCACATCCACAGCAAAGCCCGCATGAGTCAATGCTTTCTGTAACCAGTGAGATAACTCGGGGTGATCTTCTACTAACAAGAGACGCATATCACATCCTGTACTTTTTCCTTCCCATTGAAAGGTAACTGAAAGGTTAATCTATTAACAATTCAATAACCTCGCAATCGCGGGAAAGCTCACAATTTAGACGAAAATATTGAGGGAATAATATGAAAAGAATAATTACCCGCACGTTAGCCGCCTCGGTTCTGATACTGACGGCACAAATGGCACAGGCTATCGACGCGCCCGGCAGAACAGAATGTATTGCGCCCGCCAAACCCGGCGGCGGCTTTGATCTTACCTGTAAATTGATTCAGGTTTCCCTGCAAGAGACTAAAGCAATTGACCGCCCGATGCGGGTCACCTATATGCCAGGAGGTGTCGGAGCGGTAGCCTATAACGCCATCGTGGCACAACGCCCGGCGGAATTCGGCACCGTGGTCGCGTTCTCCGGCGGTTCTTTACTTAATCTGGCACAAAATAAATTTGGCCGTTATAGCCCTGACGATGTGAAGTGGCTGGCGGCCATCGGCACTGATTACGGCATGATCGCCGTGCGGGCTGACTCTCCCTATAAAACGCTAACAGATCTGATGGATGCCTTTAAACAAGATCCTAACAGCGTGGTGTTCGGGGCCGGTGCCTCGATTGGCAGCCAGGACTGGATGAAAACGGCGTTACTGGCCCGTGAGGTGGGCATCGACCCTCATAAAATGCGCTATGTGGCCTTTGAGGGCGGCGGCGAACCGGTTACCGCATTGTTAGGCAACCATATTCAGGCGGTGTCCGGGGATTTAAGTGAAATGGTGCCTTATTTGGCCGGCGACAAACTGCGGGTGTTAGCCGTTTATGCAGAACAACGCCTGCCCGGTCAACTGGCTAATATTCCTACGGCTAAAGAACAGGGCTTTAATTTAGTGTGGCCGATTATTCGTGGCTTCTATCTGGGGCCGAAGGTCAGTGATGCCGAATATCAATGGTGGACGGAGACCTTTAACACCCTGGTACAAACTGACGAATTCAAAAAACAGCGTGAATTACGCGGCTTATTTGAGTTTAACCTGACCGGCAAAGAGCTGGATGTGTACGTCAAAAAGCAGATCGAACAATATCGTCAACAAGCTAAAGCGTTCGGGCTGGCTAAATAATTCAGGAGAAAGATCATGAGCGATCGTATTTTTGCCAGTATCTGGATCCTGCTCTGCATCAGTGGCTTATTTATCGGCTGGGGAATTCAAAGCGAATACAGTTACGAGCCGCTAGGCCCGCGCCCTTTCCCCATGGCAATTCTGGCGTTAATGACATTGTGCGCGGTGCTATTGCTGCTGCATAAACCTGATGTTATCGCATGGCCGCACGCCAAAGTATTGCATCGCCTGTTGGTGATGGTGATTACGCTGGTGCTCTATGCCTGGGGGTTTGAGTCGCTTGGATTCCCACTGGCAACCGCCCTACTAACATTTAGCATTGCATTGTTATTTAAGGCAAAAGTATGGGTCGCTGCGCTATCCGGCGTAGTTCTGGGCGCGTCATTATTCTATGCCTTTGACTATTTACTTGATGTCACCCTACCGCTTGGCGTTTGGCTGAACTAACGAGGCTGTGATGGAAACTTGGATGTATTTATCGCAAGGATTTGAGGTGGCATTAACACCACAAAACCTGATGATTGCCCTGATAGGCTGCTTTATCGGTACCATTGTTGGCTTACTCCCAGGACTGGGGCCGATCAACGGCGTGGCCATTTTGCTGCCACTCGCTTTTGCCCTAAAACTGCCCGCAGAATCTGCACTGATCTTGCTGGCCACGGTTTATATCGGTTGTGAATATGGTGGGCGCATCTCATCCATATTACTTAATGTCCCCGGCGATGCTGCAGCCATCATGACCGCCCTTGATGGTTATCCAATGGCGCAGCAGGGCCGTGCTGGTGTGGCGCTATCTATTTCAGCGGTTAGCTCATTTGTTGGTTCAATCTTGGCTATTGGTGGGATCATTCTGTTTGCACCGCTACTGGCACAGTGGTCACTGGCCTTCGGACCCTCGGAGTATTTCGCGTTAATGGTCTTCGCCATTGCCTGCCTTGGCAGCATGATGAGCCAAAACCCCTTAAAATCACTGCTCGCCGCCTTAATTGGATTGGGGCTGGCAACCGTAGGCGTTGATGCAAACACCGGTGTTTATCGCTTCACATTTGATAGTGTCCATCTCTCTGATGGGATCCAATTTATCGTGGTAGTGATCGGCTTGTTCTCGGTCAGTGAAATCTTGTTGATGCTG
Organism: Yersinia sp. FDAARGOS_228; assembly: GCF_002073315.2. Lineage (NCBI taxonomy): Bacteria > Pseudomonadati > Pseudomonadota > Gammaproteobacteria > Enterobacterales > Yersiniaceae > Yersinia > Yersinia sp. FDAARGOS_228. The sequence goes on along the minus strand of NZ_CP020409.2, from coordinate 1,404,002 downwards.
GAAAGCACCAGCACCGGCCAGAAACTGGTGCGTAAAACCGGTCGCCTGATGTTCAACCGCAAAGAAGCGGCAGAATGTGTTGGGCCAACACTGCGTTCTTCAGTGATTGGTTTTTTTGTCGGGATTTTACCGGGTGCAGGGGCAACCATCGCCAGTGCGCTGACCTACATGACCGAAAAGCGTATCAGTGGCAACAGCGATAGTTTTGGCAAAGGAGATATTCGTGGTGTTGCCGCACCTGAAGCGGCGAATAATGCTTCTGCCTGTGGATCTTTTATTCCAATGCTTACTCTGGGCGTTCCAGGCTCAGGTACCACCGCGGTAATGATGGGAGCATTGACCCTGTATAACATCACGCCGGGGCCTGCGATGTTCACCGAGCAACCGGATATTGTCTGGGGGTTAATTGCCTCTCTGTTGATAGCCAACGTCATATTACTGCTGATGAACTTACCGTTGGTTGGTTTCTTCACCCGCATGTTAACCATTCCGTTATGGTTCCTGGTACCCGCCATTGCAGCAGTCTCTGCGGTGGGGGTTTATGCCGTGCACAGCACCACTTTCGACCTGATGCTCATGGTCGGATTGGGTATCTTTGGCTATCTGCTCAGAAAAATGAATTTCCCCATGTCCCCGTTGATTTTAGGTTTTGTCTTGGGAGAAATGCTGGAGCAGAACCTGCGCCGTGCTCTGTCCATTAGCAATGGCAATTACACTATCTTGTGGTCGAGCCCCATCGCAAAAAGTTTGCTAATACTGGCTGTGGTGGTGTTGGTTCTGCCGCCAATCCTACGAGTGGTGCGTAAACTTCGCCAATCAAAGCCAGCCGTTAATGAAGGATAAAAACTGACTCACATTACTCCGGGGCTAATAATTATAGGATTATTGGCCCCGATTTCTTGGGTTAGTTACAATCAAATATTCCTCGTTATAAGATGATACCTATCAGCAAAATGATTAATGAGTAAACTGATCATTACCAATACCGGAAATACCCAGACCTTAACTATAATGAAGGTAAATAAGTCCATTCACGATAAATAATGAGGCAAAACCATGTCAGACAAAATCGCCGTCGGTATCAGCGCTTGCCTGTTAGGTGAGAAAGTACGTTTCGATGGCGGGCATAAGCGTCTAACATTTGCTGTGGACGAGTTGGCTCCCTTTGTTCATTTTGAGCCGGTCTGCCCCGAGATGGCAATCGGGCTGCCTTCGCCCCGCCCAGCGCTACGCTTGGTTAAAGCAGGTTCCGATGATATTCGTCTCAGCTTTAGTAACCAACCAGAAACCGACCTGACCAGCGCCATGCAGGACTTCTCCGCGAAAAAAATTGCGGGACTACAGCATCTGAGCGGCTATGTGGTTTGCGCCAAATCCCCTAGCTGTGGCATGGAGCGGGTGCGGGTGTATGAAGCCGATGGTAAAAATAACCGTAAAAGTGGTACTGGCATTTTCACTCAAGAATTAATGCGCCAACTACCGTGGCTCCCCATTGAGGAAGATGGCCGCCTGTGTGACCCTGAGCTGAAAGAGAATTTTGTGGCGCGGATTTATGCCTTACACGAGTTTAATCAGCTATGGCAGCAAGGCATGAGCCGCGCCCGACTGATCGCTTTCCATAGCAGTTATAAATTGTTATTACTGGCTCATTCGCAACCTGCCTACCGTGAATTAGGGCGTTTCGTTGCGGCTATCGACCAATGGCCTTCAATTAATGAATGTGCTTTTGAATACCGTAACCGGCTGATGGCCCTGATGAGCCAACACTCCTCGCGCCGTGGTCACACCAATGTCTTGCAGCATGTCCAAGGCTATTTCAGCAACCAACTCAGCTCTCGGCAACGCAGCGAACTGGCACAACTGATTTTGCGTTACCGTCAAGGCAGTCAGCCACTGCTTGCCCCGATTACCCTGCTCAAACATTATTTAGCTGAATACCCCGACAGCTATCTTGCCCAGCAGCGCTATTTTGACCCTTACCCAGAGGTTTTGCGCCTAAGGTATGGGCATTAATCGGCGGATTTAAACGCGATATGAAGCCAGTGGCAATTTAGCCAATCGCCGCGTTATCAGATAACACCTATCAGCAAAAGGTGTCCTTTGCGTTATTCTTAGCGCCGAACATAATAACTAGCAGCCTTTCTGGTGGTATCACGGCCTCATGGCAGTGAGGCCGCCGTAAAACAGGAGTTTCTATGAACACCACTTATCGCCTGGCACTGGCTTTGGCTTTTTCTACCACGCTGCTGACGGGTACCGTTCACGCCAATAGTCTATTGGATTCAGTAAAAAGTGCTGCTGACCAATACAGTAAATCGGGCGATAGCTCATCCTCACTGTCGTCACTGACTGGCTTACTCAATGGCGGCGATAAAGGGCTAAGTGCCAGCACCATGACCAATGCTGCCGGTATATTGCAATATTGCGTACAAAACAATGTACTGTCGGCCAATGGCACGTCGGCGATTAAAGACCAATTGATGAGTAAACTGGGCATCACCAGTACCGAAAATGCCAATAGCCAGGATTATCAGGAAGGTTTAGGCGGGTTACTGAAAACCGGTGAAGGTAACAGTCTGAATCTGAACGATCTGGGCAGTGAACAAATCACTGAAAAAATCAAAACCAAAGCCTGTGATTTAGTCCTGAAACAGGGTCAGTCGTTCTTGTTGAAATAAACCTGACACACTGAAGTTTATAACAACGCGATTTCTGGCTCAGTGAGTGAAGGGTTTACCGCACTCAGGGGCACGGTGGCTTACGCCACTACGGCCCCAACAGTAAGTATCCCCTTCATTTCACTTTGTCAGTGCGTTCTATTTTATGAAAATATTCTGGCGGTGATACGCCATCTGCCCTTCATCAGGGGAAAACTTAACCGGTAAACGCAGCTTTCGCCCTTCATATTTAGCGAAATTATCTTCACTGATACTGCTTTTGAGTTTTTTGATCAGAGGGGATAACACCATTTCCAAATGCTCATTAAAGGTGATTAATCCCTGATCAAAAGCCCGATCATGCAAACTGGAAAGGCACAGACCATTACTGGGATTAAGCCGATGTTCAGCGCCGTGACTCCATGGGCGAATATGGCTAGCAACGAGTAATGCAGGTACTTCTAGTTCAGTAATACAGCAACGATTGTCATAGATGTGCAGTACGTTTTTACGAAATAATTGCTGACCAACCCTCGCTTTAATAATCGTGGTTCTTTCGCCGCCACTAAAGTCTTTAATACCAATATCAGCCTTAATACCATTGTCAATTTTAACATTACTATCAAACAGTTGGGTGACCGGCTCGTCTAACTGCCTCATCGCCTGTTGGCATTGCAGCTCAAAAACATCAGCATTCTCATTCAATTCCAACCATAAAGCTCGGTCGGCCTTAGAGACACTCGTTAAACCACTGCGGCCTGAGTCAGTAATAAAAGGGTCCAGACTGGCTAAATTGACCAACTTCATCGCGAGTGCCGAAGGGGTTCTGCCAATTAACGCGGCGTAATGAATAATATCGGGATTTCTGGAATGCAATTTGCCAAAGGGAATTTGGCTATACAGTGTAAAAGCAACTAACAGTTGATCCCGCGTCCAGTGATTTACCGCCGCCATGCATCGTCACCCAAAATTAGTGAGTCATTTTATTGAATGCGTTAACTATGCCAGGTGTTATGGGGTATGGGTACCCTATCCTCCCCAATATATCTTCAGCCCCAACTCGGATAACCATACAAAATCTAAATTAGCCACAACAATTCATACCCCAAAATATCCTGTTTTGGGATATTTTTACGCGGATAGAATAATTACTCAAACACATCACATGGAGGATAAACGGAAGTGGAATCACTCACTTTCAGGCCATCATCCTGCTGCTGTCTCACAGGCAAAAATGTTAGTACCCATATTATATGCGGCTTCAAGTACCTGTTCAGGGCCACCTAAGTCTGGCAGCAGTAACACCGTTGAACTCATCACCGGCGCACCACAGAAATTGAAAATACCGTGCTCAATCTGTATTTTCATCGCTTCGGCAAAGCCGTGATTGATATAAGTCTTATACGCAGCCGCACCGATTCCAATGATATGTACTGGCAGATGCGTCAGCTTTTTGATCAGCTCTCCCGCGTCATCATAGGCCCAACCATTGGAAAACACGCGATCAATCCATCCTTTTAACAATGCGGGCATCGACCACCAGTAAATTGGGAACACTAATACCAACGCATCTGCCCGCTCAACCCTTTGTTGCTCCGCCAGCACATCATCCGCCAGCGAAGCTTGCCGATTAAAAGCGGCAATATCCACTGCGGTAAACCTTGGGTCAAAACCTTCGGTAGCAATATCGGCAATCTCATAAGTGTGTGTAGGATCCGATGCAACCAACCCCGCTGCAATCTGCCGTGCAACACTGTTAGTAAGTGATTCATGAAGCGGGTGTGAGGTAACGATAAGTGAATGCATAATCTGACTCCTGATTGCCATTAAAATGCCGTTGGCGTAATCTATATACCATTAGTAAGTTACTGTTGGTAAGTTACCTTTGGTATATAAGCATGTCAACTAGCAAAAAGAATGTATCGTCACGGCTTCGCCTATCGCGTGAAGAGCGTTACCACCAATTAATGAATACAGCATGGCAACTGGTGCGGGAAGAAGGCACTGAGGCTCTGACGCTAGGCCGCCTTGCTGAGCGCTCCGGCGTCACTAAACCGGTGGTTTATGACCATTTCGGTACCCGAGCTGGGCTTTTTGCCGAACTTTATAAAGAGTTTGATCGCCGCCAAACCGCATTGATGGATGCGGCCATTGCGCAATGCGAGCCAACACTCACTGCTATCGCCACTGTGACCGCCTCATCATATATTGACTGTGTCCTGCTTCAGGGGCAGGAAATCTCTGGGGTCATTGCGGCATTAAAAGGCACGCCTGAGCTGGATGAGATGAAACGTGAATATTCTAAGGCGTACATCCACAAATGCCGGAATATACTCGCGCCCTATGCTAAAGGGAATCTGATTTCAGATGCCAGCCTGTGGGCACTGCTAGGTGCAGCAGAAGGGTTGTCGTGTTCTGCTGCTAGCGGCGAAATCACCGCCTCACAGGCAAAATCTGAGCTATTTGAGTTGATTGTGGCGATAGTAGAAAGAAGCATGGGCCAGCGCTAGCAACGGCAAAGTATCCTCAAAAAGAATCAGATGAAATAACAGGTGTAGATTAAAAGTTTGCCGAGGTTGTATCAGTAGTTTGAGTGCGGGCAGGTAATGAATGGATTTCCAAATACTCCCCGCACAACGAGGAGTATTTAGAATAACGTTAAATCGCTTTTTCTGATTCAATGCTTTTTTGATTACGACTAACTGCCACTTTGAATAGCCAATATATCAAGCTGGCGGCAACCAGCGAGTTAATGGTTGGAATCCCCCACTCGGTCAGCAATCCGATCACACTGCCGACAATACTGGCGATAATGGCAACCCAACCGATAACCGGTGTTTGGGTTTCGCCAGGGAGTTTCCCCTCCAACCGACTCTTATCCAGAATGTTGCGATGAGAGCGCAACACAAAATAGTCGACCAGCATGATGCCGATAATCGGTGGGAACACCACGCCTAGCACGGTAAGGAAATCCACAAACCGGTCCAAAATGCCTAACACCGAAAGTGTGGTACCCAGAACGCCAATAACCAACGTGGTTAAGGTGTATTTCAGTTTTTTCCCGGTCAGCCCCTCGACCGCATTAACAATACCGAGGGACGAAGAGTATAGATTAAGGTCATTAACCCGCAACGTAGAGAACACCACCACCAGCAAACCTGCACCACCTGCGGCCTGAGACATAATAGTCACCACATCAGCCGTTCCGAGCGTTTTAGCAATCAAGATAGCCAGACCGTTGACCACGAACTCCCCGGCCACAATGGTGAAAATCGTCACCCCTAACACATGCTTCCCATTTTTGGAATAACGCGTTAGATCAGGGGTCATCAGGCTTGCCACGATAGCGCCCCCCACAACAATGGTGATGCCCGCGCTGATAGACAGAGGGTCACCCGGTGGTATCAACTGCATAATTTCATGCAGATTATGCCCAGACAACGTACTAATAGAGATATAAGCCACCAGCAAAATAAACATCGGAACCGCAATACGTGCGGCGATGCGCAATGCCTTAAAACCAAATGCCACCAGGATAGTCAGCAGGCTACCCGATAAAGCAGCCGCGAATCCGAATCCCAGTTTATTACCCAGAGCGAAATCAAGCGATTTGGCGAAAATAGCGTTTTGTATACCAAACCAACCCAGTAAACTCACGGCCACCACAATTCCGATCAATACTGAACCTAAGCGACCAAAGCCACACCAGCGTGCCAACAGACTGCCCGAGATCCCTTCACGCATACCTGCCAGCCCAAGACCGTAGGTGACCACACCGAATATAATACTACCGATGAGGATCGCGGTGAATGCATCAGTCAGTGTCATGGAGTTACCCAGCACGGCGCCAAGCATAAATTGATCCAGCGCAGTCAGCATACCCATATGAACGATGGCAACGCTTAAAAATGAAACCCTTTTATCCTGTGGTACACGGCTTAATGGATAATCTTCAATTTTGATCACGATAAAGTACACCCTTGTAGTTCAGATAAACTGGATTCCTTTTGCCACCAGTCGATCAGGAATATAATTATCCAAATGTGCAAATTTGCAAAACTCCTCAAACTGTTGCAACGTGTGGACATCAGATTTTTGATAAATTGTATATATTCTGTTTTCTATTGTTTTAGTGCTGATATTATATATCTTAGCGATCTCTTTAACGGAAAGTCTTTGCAACATTAAAAATATAACGTCAAGCTCAGCGCGAGTAAAAGTCTTACTATTAGTTTCGGTAGTCAGAACGCTTGGTTTTTGTTGGTTTATATATTTTAGTGGAGATAAAGTATTAAGTGGTTTAGCGCTCCACATAACACCAATGACTTCTTTTTTATCATTATAAATAGGCAGCTTTTCACTGATAAAGGGGGTCAGAGTATCTTTACCATACCAATAATGTGTTTCTATGACGGTAACCCGACCTTGTGACTCTTCAGTTCTCTTATCGTGTTCCATAAACTCAGGAGAAAATTCAGCCCAGTTGGCAGGAAATTCATCGTCCAACTTCCCCTCAACCTCAAAGTTCAATGGTGTATTGGTATAAAGATAGGCTGCCTTGTTCATATAGATATGGCGGGAACTCAGATCTTTAATGCCCCATGGCTCACTAAGGTGCTCCATCATGGCAATAAGGCCCTTGAAATAAATTTCATTATTTTTATCGGGCAAATCCATTACTACCTCGCCGATTAAAACCGGTTAAATTTCTTTTGCCAGATAGTGCCGGGTATATTTTTTGGCATATCCACCTAAATCACCATAGACACGATAGCCCAATTTTTCATAAAACCCTCTGGCCTGGAAATCGAAAGTGTCTACATAAGCCATGTGACAACCGCGTTTTATGGCTTCTTCTTCCGCTTTTTCCATTAATTGGCGACCATAGCCACTCTTACGATATTCATCACTGACCCAAAGATATTGCACTTCAAGCCCGCCCCACCAGGTTCTGGCAACCAATCCCGCCACAATTTTGCCATTGTCGTGGGTAACGGTTAAGAACAATGGATGAATGTCTACAGCTTCTGTTTTATTATTGTGAGCCCAAAGACTATCAATGACATACTCCTCGTCTTGTGGGTTTGGCGTATCCGTGACATTAATATTCATTTTCGTAACATACCTTCCTACGTTAATAATTCAAATTGCAATTAAATTAATAAACTCCAACTGATTTTAATATCACTTTTCTTAAAGTGTTACAAGAGTGGTTTTCACCCGTTCCCGCCATGGCGTTAAGTGTTTATAGTTAATGTGACGGAGCTAAAAAATACCAACTCATCTCATGAATGTTATCTGTTTGGCTTGCTCCGTCTGCAAATACTGATTTCGCCTCACCAGGGCTTTATCGGGGAAACCTATCAATAACTCACGGCTCCACCTGTAGAGCAAGACTAACTTGCCAAAGGGGGGCCGCTCATCCTCGCCAAAATCCATAAATTTTATTGCTTAATATGCTCATTTTATCTCTACTCGGTGAAAACCAGCAGTGCCGTTTCTATTTATCACTCACCATGGGCACCCACTCAAACCTGCTGAGCAGACCATCAACAATGGCAAGCTTCAAGCTAGCACTCAACGACATGTTTCATGTACCGATCCAGTGTGAACATTTTTGTGTTGTAACAAGTCACAAAAATTAACCGTCACAGATCATTGGATTGGCAATTTCCCCCCGTGATAATAACGATTAGATCCCTATTAAATGTTTAATTAAATACAATTTAGTTTACTTTATTTCTTTTTAAAACAATTTATCAGATAACACAGGTAAATATGAAAAAATATTCACCTCAGCGTAGAGGCTAATATGCTCATACTTATCAAAGGAGATCATTTCAAGGATTTGCAGATTAAGAGGCGGCGTAATAGTCAATATAGGTTCTAGTCCCAACACCGATCGTGATGGCGGCTACAGTTATAACGCCATTTATTATTCTATCACTCTATTTTCATTACTATTTACTCATGCAAAAACACATTGTAAATAACGATTACATAGGCATAATGCGCACAATCTATTTTATATTTATCTACCCAAAATATTGGGGAAGGGCCTCCTCGTGTCACGTCCTTGTTATTTCATATTAATAGCTGGCATATTATCGCCAGCATTGACTATTCCGTTATCCAGTGTTGGCGCGGAATTAGCCCCTGTTCAACAGAGTATTCACCAACAGGAACGGCAACGGGCATTGGAAGAGCGCCTGGCCCCCGCAACACCGGATGTGCGCTTATCGGCACCGGCGGCCTCTTGGGGCCGGATTGTCTTTCCGGTTGAGAAACCTTGCTTCGTTATTGACCGCATTACCCTCAGCGGCACCGAGCCTTTTCCCCACTGGTTGCCCCTGCAACGCCTCGCCAATCAGGCGCAAGGCCAGTGTTTGGGCGGACAGGGCATTAATCTGCTGATGAGCCAATTGCAAAACCGCCTGATCGACCACGGCTATGTCACCACCCGGGTGCTGGCCCCGCAGCAGGATTTAAACAGCGGTACGCTGGCGCTACACGTGGTGCCCGGCAAAATACGCAGCGTAGAGCTGACGCCCGACAGTGACCGCCATGTCACGCTGTTCAGCGCCTTCCCCGCCCGCCCCGGTAACCTGTTGGATTTGCGTGATATCGAACAAGGGTTGGAGAACCTGCAGCGCGTCCCCACCGTGCAAGCCAGTATGGAATTGATCCCCGGCTCCGCACCCGGTGAGACCGACATCGCCCTGAGCTGGCAGCAGCGCAAAATGTGGCGGCTGGCGGCCTCACTGGATGACTCCGGCACCCGCAGTACCGGCCGTTATCAAGGTGGCGCGACCCTGTTTCTCGATAACCCGCTTTCGCTGAGTGACCTGTTTTATGTCTCGGCTGGCGGTTCAATAAAGAATCGCGGCGAGAAAGGCACCAATAACCTGACTGGCCACTACTCGCTGCCATTCGGTTACTGGACGGCGGGCATCACCGCCAGCAGCTATGACTATCACCAGACGGTGGCGGGCCTGAATGGTGATATCCGATACCGGGGTGACAGTGAGAATGTGACGCTGCAACTCAGCCGCCTGCTGCACCGCAATGCCAGCCAGAAAACCACCTTTACTTACGATGTGCTGACCCGTTCGTCAAAAAACTATATCAATGACACCGAAATTGAAGTGCAGCGCCGCCGTACCTCAGCCTGGCGCGTTGGCCTGCAACACCGCCACTTTATCTCGCAGGCCACGCTGGATGCCGGTGTCAGCTACCAGCGCGGCACCCGCTGGTTGGGTGCGGTGCCGGCACAGGAAGAGTACGCCGGTGAAGCCACTGCCCTGAGCAAAATTCTGCGTTTGAATGCGCAACTGGATATTCCTTTTGCGGTTGCGGCGCAAAATTTCCATTACAACTTGCAATACCAGCGGCAAAGCACCCACACCCCCCTGACGCCACAGGATCAGTTCGCCATCGGCGGCCGCTGGTCGGTGCGCGGTTTTGATGGCGAGCGCACGCTAAACGCCGATAACGGCTGGACAGTGCGCAATGATCTCGGCTGGTACACCCCGCTACCGGGGCATGAGCTGTATGTCGGCGTGGACTACGGTGAAGTGAGCGGTCACAGCGGGCCTTATCTGCTGGGCCACCATCTGGCCGGCAGTGTCATCGGCGTGCGCGGCACTGTGCTCAATACCCGCTATGACCTGTTTGCCGGCAAACCGCTGTCTCAACCCGATGGCTTCCAGGCCGACTCGGTGACCGTAGGCTTTAACCTGAACTGGCAATACTGATGCACCCGCTTAACGCTTTACTCTGGGATGAGTTATGAATAAGAACCTGTACCGTATCGTTTTCAACAAGGCGCGTGGCTTATTAATGGTGGTGGCCGATATCGCCGCTTCCGGTCGGGCTGCCTCGTCACCGTCGTCCGGTGTTGGGCATACTCAGCGCCGCCGTCTCAGTGCCTTATCGCCATTGAGTTTTAGTCTGTTACTGGCGTTCGGTTGCGTCTCGTTATCCGCGCAGGCCACTATTGTCGCCGATGCCAGTGCGCCGGGGAACCAGCAACCGACCATTATCAACAGCGCCAACGGTACGCCACAGGTGAATATCCAGACGCCCAGCAGCGGCGGTGTTTCCCGTAACGTTTACAGCCAGTTTGATGTCGATAATCGCGGGGTGATCCTCAATAACGGTCAGGGTGTCAACCAGACCCAACTTGGCGGTTTTGTCAGCGGAAACCCGTCGCTGGCGCGCGGTGAAGCCAGTATTATCCTCAATGAAGTCAACAGCCGCGATCCCAGCAGACTCAACGGTTATATCGAGGTGGCCGGGCGCAAAGCGCAGGTGGTTATCGCCAACCCATCAGGCATTACCTGTGATGGCTGCGGCTTTATCAACGCCAACCGTGCGACCTTAACCACCGGTCAGGCACAACTCAATAACGGCCAACTCACTGGCTACGATGTGGATCGGGGTGAGATTGTTATTCAGGGCAAAGGTCTGGACAGCAGCCGTCAGAACCATACCGACCTGATCGCCCGTTCGGTTAAAGTGAATGCCGGTATCTGGGCCAATGATCTAAAAGTCACCGCCGGGCGCAATCAGGTTGACGCCGCGCACCAGAATATTACCGCCAAAGCCGACGATGGCAGCGCCCGCCCTACCGTGGCGGTGGATGTGGCGAGTTTGGGCGGCATGTACGCCGGTAAAATTCGGCTGATCGGCACTGAAAGCGGTGTCGGGGTGCGTAATGCGGGTGAAATAGGCGCTTCAGCGGGCGATATCTCCATTACAGCCGACGGTATGCTGATCAACAGCGGCCAGATCAACAGTGCTCAGCATCTGGCGGTGAAGACCACCACCGGTATAGCAAACGCAGGAGTGCTTTATGCACAGGGCAATACCCAGCTCACCACCGCAGGCACGTTGAATAACACCGGCACTGTCGCGGCGGCGGGTGATACTTCGCTGCGCGCAGCTGAAGTCAATAGCAGCCGCAATTCTCTCTTGGGCGCGGGCGTCAAATCCGACAACAGCAGTGTTACCAGCGGCACTCTTAGCATTGATGCCAGCGGGCAGTTAATCGCCCAAGGGAAAAATATCAGTGGTACGGCGCAGAATCTCAACGCGCACAGTATCGATCTCAGTGGCAGCCAAACTCAAAGCCGTGATATCACATTGACCACCCAAGGCGGGGCTATCGATCTCACTGGCGCGAACCTCTCCGCCAGCCAACATCTGTCTGCTTCGACCGCCGCGCAATTACGTACCGACAGCGCCCGCCTGATTGCAGATCAAGTGACGCTGAACGCCCAATCGCTCTCCAATGTCGGCGGGGTAATAGCGCAAACCGGTACCACGGACTTCAATCTGAATCTGCCGGGTGATGTCGATAACCGGGGCGGCACCTTGCTCTCTGGCGGGAAACTCTCACTGCAAGCTGAAAACCTGAACAGCAACGGCAACAGCCTGTTGGGTGCAGGTGTACAAAGCGATGGACGGCTGACAGATGTCGGTGATCTGATGGTAACCACCCGCCAGGACTTAATCGCACACGGTCAGACCCTCGCCGCCGGTGCCATGACGCTAACCGGCAGCCGAGTCAATCTGGCTGACAGCCATACGCAAGCCCGCGAGATGAATATTATCGCCAACAGTGGCGATATCAGCACGCAGCGCGCCAACATCATCTCCCTTGGCTCGCTGACCATTACTGCGGGGGCAAATGCAGGTCAAACGCTCAATAACCAGGGCGGTGCGCTGGCGGCGAATAACATCGCATTGAACCTGGGCCAGCTTGACAATAACGCCGGTAAGGTTACCGCCAGTCAGGATCTGAGCCTTGGTTTGCAGAACGATTTCAATAATCTGGCCGGTTCGACACTTCAGGCCGGGCATGATTTAACCTTGAGCACTGACGGCACGTTAACCAATGACGGGCAATTAGTGGCGGGCGGCAAACTCAGCACTCACTCGGCCAGTTTATTGAATAACGGCAATATCAGTGCGACCCAAGCCAGCCTCACCGCGACGGGCGCATTGACTAACCGTGGCGAGATCTTAACCCGTGGTCGGCTCGATACCGACACTAACACCCTGTTCAACACCGGCTCCCTGATCAGTGCAGAAGCCACGCTGAAAGCGCGGGATCGTATCACCAACTCCGGCCCTAACGCCCTGATCGGTGCCACCGATGAAAATGGCACCTTAGCCCTGCTGGCACCGGTGATTGAGAACAGTGATACCGTCACCCACACCGACAGCGCCCCAACCACCACCCTGTTAGGGATGGGCAAGGTCATTCTGGCGGGCGGGCAAGATAATGGCGGAAATTACCTGACGGCGGCTCAGATCCTCAACATTTCCGGTCTGATCGAATCCGGCAAAGATATGTTGATTTACGCCACGACACTGACCAATCGCCGCCATATTCTCACTGCCAATACACAATTTGTGACGGGCAATACCGTTAGCGGATCAGCTTACTGGTCGCCAACCAATCCTGATGTACCGGGTGGTCGCTATGCTGAACCGCCTCATGGCGGCTCGATGAACAGTGATTATATTGGCACTAATTATACGTCGACTTACGCCCATAACAGCATCGATAAGATAAGCCCTGAAGCACACCTGCTCACCGGTGGGAACTTGACCCCGCAGGTAGGCACGTTGGAAAACTTCTGGAGTAAAATCAGTGCACAGGGCGAGATTTCACTCTCGGGCGTGGCTCTGCAACAAGATGGCTGGGGGAATGCACAACGCCTAATCGAAAGAACCACCTCCAGCGGTGAGTGGCGCTACCGCACTTACAAAGGCAATTTGTGGGGCACCGGTTGGGGGCCGGAGGTCAAAGAACACGCGACCAACCAATACGCCTCCAGTCTTACCGCGAAAACCATTAGTGGCAGTGGGACGACGATCAACAATGGCGCCAACCCCGGCTCAATCGCACCACCGGATGGCCGCGACCATACCGGGAAAGATATCGCCATTGAGTTTAACGGTATCTCCCTGACACAACCCAATGGCGGACTGTATAAATTCAATACCGACTACACCGTGGGCGGTGGCGGTTATCTGATTGAAACCAACCCTGCTTTTGCCAATCTTAATAACTGGCGCGGGTCAGACTACGTGCTCCAGCAGTTAAATAACAATCCTGCTTTCATCCATAAACGCCTGGGTGATAACGCCTATGAGCAGCGTCTGGTGCGGGATCAAGTGCTGGCGCTGACCGGCCAAGCGGTCGCCAGTAGTTATACAAGTGCCCAAGAACAGTTCGAACAACTCTTTGCGGCGGGGCTCGAGTACAGCAAGGCGTTCAATCTTGCCCTTGGCACCCACCTCAGTGCGGAACAGATGGCGGCATTGACCCGCAATATCGTGCTGATGGAAAGCCGTGACGTTGCCGGGCAAACCGTGCTGGTACCGGTGGTCTATCTGGCAGGCGTCAAACCGGGTGACTTACAGGCCAACGGCGCGTTGATTGCCGCCAATAATATCGAACTCACCGATATGCAGGGGTTAACCAATCAGGGGGCGATTAAAGCCAGCAATGACCTGCGCATTAACATGGCAAAAGATATCACCCTGACCAGCAATGGCGGCTTACTTCAGGCCGGTGGCAACATGCAGCTCAGTACATTGAACAGTGATATTGACCTGACTGGTACGCGGCTAAATGCCACTAACCTGCAACTGGATAGCGGGCGCGATGTGATCCTGCGCACGGACAGTGAGCAACTCAGTAGCAGCAATGGCGCCGTGCTGCGCAATCAAACCCTGCTGGGGCCGCTGGCGAGTATCAATGTCAGTAATAACGCCGTTATCAATACCGACCGTGACTTTCTCCTGCAAGGCGCAAGTGTGAATGTCGGTAAAGATCTTCAGGTCAATACCGGCGGCGACTGGATCCTCAATACCGTTGAGCGTAGTGACCAGATAAGTGCGGATTATGGTTATGGCCACGCCACCAGTGAACATATTCGTCATCTGAGTAGCGAGGTGAATGTCGGTGGTGCGTTGGCCGCGAAGGTCGACAATCTGACCGCCGTGGGCGCAAACATTAACGCCGGCACCCTTGATGTACAGGCGCAAAACATTAACCTCAGTGCAGCGACCGACAGCCTACAGGTCACTGGCAAAGCCGTCACCAAGCGCCATAGCGACTCAGTGGATCTCTATGATGAAACCCTGCTCGGCAGCCAGTTGAACGCCAAGGGCGATATCAATTTACAGGCAGCAAAAGACATCACCCTCAGCGCCAGCACGGTACAAACCGACGGCGCACTGAAGCTGGCGGCGGGCGGGGATGTCACGCTCACCACCCAGACCGAACAGCATGATGAACTGCGAATTCATACCGGTAAGCACAAAGGTCTGGCGTCCAGTTCCACCACGCACACCGAAGACAGCCGGAGCCAGACACTGGCGGTCGGCTCCATGTTGTCGGCGGGTTCTATCAATGTCAGTGGCAACAATATCGCGGTCACCGGCAGTAATGTGGTGGCCGATAACGATATTAATCTGCGGGCTAAAGAGAACCTCACCGTCAGCACCGCGCAACAGAGCGAGAGCGAGTCTCACCTGTATGAGAAGAAAAAATCGGGTCTCTCCACCAATGGGGGTATTGGGGTATTCATCGGTTCTTCAAGCCAAAAAACCACCGACAAAACGCAGACTCTGAGTAACGTCGGTAGCACAATTGGCAGTTTGGGGGGCGATGTCACTCTTAATGCAGGAAATCAGTTAACTATTCATGGCAGCGAAGTGATCGCCAATAAAGACATCAGCCTGCAAGGATCAGATGTCGCGATAACTGCGGCGGAAAACAACCTGTCTCAACAACATACCACCGAGAGCAAACAGACCGGATTCACCCTCGCCCTGTCAGGTGCGGTAGGCAGTGCCATCAACAGCGCCGTCACTACCGCCCAGGATGCCAAAAAAGAGACCAATGGCCGCCTCCAGGCATTGCAGACCACAAAAGCAGTCCTTCAGGGCGTTCAGGCAGCACAAGGCGCGGTGTTGGCCAATGAAACCGGCGACCCCAATGCGGTAGGGGTAAGCATTTCACTGGGCAGCCAAAAAAGTAAATCAGAAAGTCGCCTTGAGCAGACTACCGCCAGCGGCAGCAACATTGCTGCCGGGAATAATCTTTCTATCACCGCCACCGGAGACAAGGGGCCGGGCGATATTCGGGTACAAGGCAGCGAGCTACAGGCAGGGAAAAATCTCAGTCTGGATGCCAAAAATGATATTGCGCTGAACAGTGCTGAAAATAGTGAGCGTCTGCGTGGCAGTAATAAAAGTTCGGGCGGCAATATTGGGATAGGTATTGGCGTCGGAAAAGGGGCCGGTATCAGTATCTTTGCGGGTGTAAATGCCAGTAAAGGCAAAGAGCAAGGCGATAGCCTGACCCATACTGAAAGCCAGTTGAAAGCGGGCGATACGGTGAGCATTACCAGTGGCCGCGATACATCCTTGAAAGGCGCGCAGGTCAGCGGCGAAACGGTAAAAGTAGATGTGGGCCGTGATTTAACCCTGCAAAGTGAGCAAGACCGTAACAACTACGACAGCAAACAGACCAGCGTGAGTGCCAGTGGCAGCTTCACCTTTGGCACCATGACCGGCAGCGGGAGTGTCAGTGCCAGTAAGTCTAAAATTGACTCAGACTACACATCAGTACAGGAGCAGACCGGGTTCTTTGCTGGCAAAGGGGGTTTTGATATCACCGTCGGCGAGCATACTCAGCTCAATGGTGCGGTGATTGGCTCGACGGCCACTGCCGATAAAAACACTTTGGATACTGGCACGCTCGGTTTCTCGGATCTCGATAATCAGGCCAGTTTCAACACCTCGACCAGTAGCATGGGCCTGAGTAGTGGCGGTTTTACCGGCAGCAAGGACTTTATCAGTAATATGGGCGGGGGCATCCCCATCGCGGGCGGTAATAGTGGTGATGCCAGTTCCACTACCCATGCGGCAGTATCCGATGGCACTATCACCATTCGCAATACCGATAAACAACAACAAAATGTCACTGACCTGAGCCGTGATGCTGAACACGCTAACAATGCCCTCTCTCCTATTTTCGATAAGGAGAAAGAGCAAAATCGCCTACGGGAAATCAATTTGATCGGGGAGATAGGCAATCAGGTTGGCGATATTGCGCGCACGCAGGGTAAGATAGCGGAAGAAAAAGCGCTGAAAGATCCGCAGGCGATTCAGGCAGCAAAAGAAGCTCTGGCGGCGAAAGGTAACCTGACGCCAACGGAAAAACAGCTGACCGAACAGATACGCAATACCGCGATGGCAACCTACGGCACCGGCAGTGATTTACAACGGGCGATCCAGGCCGCGACTGCGGTCACTCAGGGGCTGACCGGCGGTAACCTTGGTCAGGCGTTGGCAGGCGGCAGCGCACCGTATCTGGCGCACGAAATCAGTAAATATCTGCCCGCCGATCAGAACCAGACTGCGAACCTGATGGCCCATGCGGTGTTGGGTGCGGTGGTCGGGCACTTTAACGGCAATGCAACAGTCGGTGCCGTATCAGCCTTTACGGCAGAGGCCGCCGCACCCGCAATTATCAACGCGATGGGCTGGGATAAAGACCATCTCACCGAACAGCAGAAACAAACCGTCAGTGCGTTGGGTACCCTGGCAGCAGGGCTGGCGGGTGGGTTGGTAGGTGACAGCAGCAATAGCGCAGTGGCTGGAGCGCAGGCTGGGAAGAATGCGGTTGAGAATAATGCGCTGAGTGATGGCTGGAACAGCCTGTTGCCATCAGGAGCACAGGATTACGGACAGGCCGTAGCCTTGTGGAATCAGTATGCGGTAGACCACAATCTGACACAGGAACAAACTCAAGAAGGGTTAAATAGAATTGCTACTGGCGAAGGGCCTTCTTGGGGAACAGAGTATAAAGTTAAACCATATGTAAAAGGTGAAGTAGCCGGAGGCGCAGGGGCCGGTTATTACTTTGATACGAGTATAGACCCATATCAGATTTCAGCTAATCGTGGAGAAACATTAGCTGTCGGTGGGCGTATCTCCGGGCAGATGGGGATTCAGTTTGGCCCATATTTCCCTGGGACTATTGATTCCAAAAGAAATAATTCCGTAGGCTTAGGGCTTGGTATCATTTCTAGCGAGATATCTTATGGAAAAGATGGTGTTGGCTTTAGTTTTGGAGTAGGGCCAGCATGGGGATGGAGTGGTATATCAACCAATATTTCCGGTGAAAAAGTAGATGTTAATGGTTCTTCTGGAACTGAATTCTATCATTATGATTTCAACAAGGAGAAAGCAAAATGAGCCCAGACATCATAACGATCATATTATCAATGGTAATATTTTTTATGTCATTCTATCACTATGCTAGAAGTACCAACCTCCCCCTTACCTCCCCAATAGGTATGAACGAGTATTTTAATGGCATTTTTTTCCTAAGAAAGAGATCTCTCAGTTTGTTTTTTGGACGAATAGCATTGCTTATTGGATTCCCACTGTCTTATACCCTTAAATTTATTAGGGATGGTGAGGGCGCAGTTTACTTCCCATTAATAGTAATAACTTGGGGTATCGCTTTATATTTTTATATATACGCTGACCGCTTCAATGGGGTAGCTGAAGAGCGAAAAGGATTTTTTAGTATACTCCTCAAAGGGAAAACATATGGAATGGCTAGCACTTCATTATGGTTGCTCCGTATTTTATACATTGCATCAGTAATATATGTATTCTTGTATAGATAATGTTATTGTTCTGATAAATTTGTTGCGGAGAATAACTCACTGTTAAATAAAGGGTGCAAAAACCCTATAGCATGCTTGAGTCAGCCAGAATTTGACGGTGGTGGTATTCGTGGTGGTGGGGGCAGAGGTGGTGGAGGTTCCACTAAGCCAGTTAATACAGCTAATGCAACCAAAGAGTCTGTTCGTTTTATTGACGGTGTCACAGTAAAAGATATAAAAACAGGACAATCATTTTCTGGGACTGTGGATTTAAAACCTACACTTGACCGAATTTCTAGCGGCGGAACATACCCACACAGAAATGATGGTTCAGTATTCAAAAATCTACCTGATCGTACAACAGGCGTGTCTGGCTTGCCCACACAATCTGCTGGATATTATAAGGAATATGTTCATTCAACTCCAAATATATCAGGGCCAGGTCCTCAAAGAATTATTGTTGGACAAAATGGTGAAGCTTATTATACAAATGATCATTATAAGACGTTCATAAAAATCAGGTAATTATGTGATGAGTGTATTTAAATTTTCAAATAAATCTGTATGTTATGATGGTGGTGAGGTGTTTTTAGCTAGGGTGGATCCAACCATCGCTGATACTGACGAGTTGCTAAGATCTCTTTATTACTTACTTTGGTTTCCTGGGTATTTTGGTCTCAACTGGAACTCCCTCTTTGATTGTTTACGCGATCTAGATTGGATTAGTGAAAATAAAATAATGATCGTGCATGAATCATTGCCGAGTATTCCTGATTCTGACTTGTGTATATATTTAGAGGTATTAAAAGATTCAGTCTTAGATTGGAACGATGATGAAGGGCATCAACTAGAGGTTGTTTTTCATGAGAAAGATAAAGAAACAATCGAAAGGTTATTACCATCTTGCTAGCACTATTAACTGAATGAGAGATCTCGGCTTATACCGGGATCTCTGCTTTTAAGCCCTAAACCCTCCATATTCTCGCCGCTGCAACCGGAGCACACCGGGCGCAGCGGTGACTTCCAGTTGTTCTGCATCGGTAATGCCGGACTCGGTGAGCCAGTCACCGCCGATACCCATGCGGCAGTATCCGATGGCACTATCACCATTCGCAATACCGATAAACAACAACAAAATGTCACTGACCTGAGCCGCGATGCTGAACACGCTAACAACGCCCTCTCCCCTATTTTCGATAAGGAGAAAGAGCAAAATCGCCTGCGGGAAATCAATTTGATCGGGGAGATAGGCAATCAGGTTGGCGATATTGCGCGCACGCAGGGTAAGATAGCGGAAGAAAAAGCGCTGAAAGATCCGCAGGCGATTCAGGCAGCAAAAGAAGCTCTGGCGGCGAAAGGTAACCTGACGCCGACGGAAAAACAGCTGACCGAACAGATACGCAATACCGCGATGGCGACCTACGGCACCGGCAGTGATTTACAACGGGCGATCCAGGCCGCGACTGCAGTCACTCAGGGGCTGACCGGCGGTAACCTTGGTCAGGCGTTGGCAGGCGGCAGCGCACCGTATCTGGCGCACGAAATCAGTAAATATCTGCCCGCCGATCAGAACCAGACTGCGAACCTGATGGCCCATGCGGTGTTGGGTGCGGTGGTCGGGCACTTTAACGGCAATGCGACAGTCGGTGCCGTATCAGCCTTTACGGCAGAGGCCGCCGCACCCGCAATTATCAACGCAATGGGTTGGGATAAAGACCATCTCACCGAACAGCAGAAACAAACCGTCAGTGCGTTGGGTACCCTGGCAGCAGGGTTGGCGGGTGGGTTGGTAGGTGATAGCAGTAGTAGCGCAGTGGCTGGTGCGCAGGCTGGGAAGAATGCGGTTGAGAATAATACATTATCCTCTAAAGATGAGAAGCTGCGTCAGGATGCGAAGTGGTCACTGCCTTATCTGGAAGGTGATAAGAAGGTACAGGCTGAAAAACTGGTCACTGACCTTGACGCGAAAGATAAAGCGTTCGATGCAGCCATAGACGCAGCATGTAAGCATCTGTCATCAGCTCAGTGCAGGGGAATGCGACAAGAACTGGCCGCGATGGGCAAAAGCTATGATGA
Source organism: Yersinia sp. FDAARGOS_228 (assembly GCF_002073315.2). NCBI lineage: Bacteria > Pseudomonadati > Pseudomonadota > Gammaproteobacteria > Enterobacterales > Yersiniaceae > Yersinia > Yersinia sp. FDAARGOS_228. The sequence goes on along the minus strand of NZ_CP020409.2, from coordinate 1,383,565 downwards.
ACAAATGAATGGCCAGTACATCGGCACTATGGCAAGTGTTTACAAAGAGGGGGCGGAGAAAGTCGATGGTCTGATGTGGCAATATGCAACAGCAGACGCTCAAGCTCAGAAAGCCAAAGACATCCAAACTATAGCGAGTAACTGGGGCGTCAGTATCGAGATAGCCTCCGCACTGTATACAGGAATGGCAATAACGCATACCACTGCGGCTATTGGTGGCGCAGTGTATGGGATGAAGACTGAAGTTCCTGTGACAAAAGGTTTGATTCCAACTGGCTCAATAGCTGATGTGAAATCTATAAGTGCAATTGAGGCCAATGCTCCGTTTGTAGCAAAAGGTTGGGGAGCTCCTTATGATTCGGCAACCCAAGTACGAACATTTACTACAGCATCAGATCTTACTTTTGTGCGTGTTTCAACGGTTGATAACCCCGTAGGTGGTTTCTTAGTCCGTGCAGATGAAATTGCAGGTATGACTCCAATCCAGATCCAAAAATATTTAGCCTCACCTAAAATTCCGACGCAAATAGCAAATGTTCTTGTACCAGCAGGAACGAAAATGCAAGTCGGTAAAGTTGCAGCTCAACCTCAGTTCGATGCACCTAATGCGGGTGGGGTTCAGTATCAACTTTTGCAACAGATCCCAACTAGCAGTTTTGGGATACCGAAATCCTTAAAGTAAGAGAGAAATCATGACTAATAATGTGCTAACTGAATACTATTTTTCTGATGGAAATAAAATAATTCTCCTTGATAGGCTAGGAATGGAGAACCTATACGGAAAAATTGAATGTGCGCGAAATATTTATTTATTAGATATGTATGGAGCGACTATTTGGCAAGTGAGTAGTGACTTTGATTTTGAGGGTAATCCTTTCACAAGTCTGACATTATGTGATGATGGTGGAATAATTGCGTATAGATGGGATGGAGGAAATTATACCATTAATGACAAAACTGGGATTGCTACACCAGTTATTTTGATGAAATAGGTTAGGTGTAGTGACCTATGTTTATAAATACTGAGTTGGATACCAGCACACTGGGCGACGTGGTCCTGTCGGGGCTGGGCAATGATGGGCACGCGGAAGGCACCACCGGATGGCACTATCACCATCAGGGACACGGATAAACAGCAGCAAAATGTCACTGACCTGAGCCGTGATGCTGAACACGCTAACAACGCCCTCTCCCCTATCTTTGATAAAGAGAAAGAGCAAAACCGGTTAAAAGAAGCGCAGCTGATTGGCGAAATTGGCAGTCAGGTCAGTGATGTTGTGCGGACACAGGGTGATATCAACAGCCTGAAAGCGGCGCAAAAAGAGCTTGGCCCACTGAAGGAAAATGCCACCGAGAAAGACCGTACCGATTACATGGAGAAGCTGCGTAACTCCAATTTTTACAAAGACGAGATGAAGAAATACGGTACCGGCAGCGCACTGCAACAAGGTATTCAGGCTGCGACGGCCGCCGTACAAGGCTTGGCCGGTGGTGATATGGCGAAAGTGCTGGCAGGCGCCTCAGCCCCGTATCTGGCTGAAGTCATTCATAATATGACCCTTGCCCCTACCAGAGAAGGGGGGATCAACACCGAAGCCAACCTGATGGCCCATGCGGTACTGGGTGCAGTCGTGGCGCAGATAAACGGCAACAGTGCACTGGCGGGCGCTTCGGGTGCAGCGATGGGTGAGTATATCGCCCAGCAGATGTATCCGGGAATTAATCGTGAAGACCTGACTGAAGAGCAGCGACAGACCATCAGCGCCTTGGGTACACTGGCGGCAGGATTGGCGGGTGGGTTGGTAGGTGACAGCAGTAATAGCGCAGTGGCTGGTGCGCAGGCTGGGAAGAATGCGGTGGAGAATAACTCGCTGAGCGCGACCCAGGCTCTGACCTTTGATAAAGAACTGTCGGACTGCCGGAAATCAGGTGGTGATTGTCAGGTGGTTATCGATAAATGGAAACAGGTCAGCGATAAGCAAAGCGCGGAAACCGATAAGAAGCTGAAAGACGATCCGGTTGGAGCACAGGTCTGGGATAAAGAAGTTGCTCAGGGTGGTTCGGATATGGCAAGTCGCCCAAGCTGGCTTGGCAGCATTGGTGCGGACGTGATGACCAGTGACGAAGCCAAAGCCTATGTCCAGCAGTGGAATAGTCAGGATCTTACGAACATTGATGTAAACAGCCCGACCTGGACGAAGTTTGCGGTATTTGCCTCAGATCCGGAAAATCAGGCCATGTTAGTTTCGGGTGGGTTACTGGCAAAGGATTTAGTACAACTAGCAAAAGCTACCATAACCAACTTATCCCAAGGCGGTGCTCCATTCGCAATAAAAAGTATGCAAGTTGGATTACGTAATCCACGACAGGTGGATCAGCTTAAAAACGATATGGTGAGTGGCAATTATAAATTTACAGCCCCTGAGGGGCGTATTGCTGGATATGTTGATAGTAAGGGAAATTATTATATATCTGAAGGTAATCACCGGATGGTTGCAGCCCAGGAAATATATAAGAAAACAGGAGATGCTTCATACATAGAAAAGCTTATACAAAATGGTTCATGGACTCAGACTAAAAATGCTCCGGCTGGAACTTCTTCTATGCCGACAAGAAAGTGATAAATTTTATGAATATTAATCATAAGGATGGCTACATGTATAAAAATGAAATATATGTGAAAATGTTAGGACTTGCATTGCCTTACATAAGAAACCTACAGCGACTGGAAAAGAAAGAAAAAAGCTTGAATTTATCTTGCTATCTCGAAGCTGAACTTGTTCATAATTTGACTGTTACTATCTTGGATAAGAACTTTACAGAGCACGATATATGGTTTTTAAATAACCAAGCAAAATATTATGTTGAAAAATGCAATGAGAATATATCACCAAATTACAACCAGCATCTTATTTATATAAAAGAGTTATTTAATATAGTTCCTGACAATTTGAAGTCTAAATTAACGTGGGTTGGCCCATAATAAAAGGGGCCAGTTTGGATATAGAAAATTATTGTACTATAAGGGCTTTCCCGGCATGTCAACGCCGATTTATCTTTCGATCTGTTCATCAATGAATTAAATGGATAAGACTGCGGTACGATAAACGGCCATAATGAATCGTTATCGGAGAGTATGAAAATCTGTGAGGCACACCATAGCAAGCTAGATTTATTGTAAAATAAAATATGGGTGAGAAAAATATGACCATTCCATCAACGTGTTACGTCATTGGCCCACACAATTTTATGCCCTCCACAATGGAGAGCGGCCACATCAGCCTTGCCGGTTGGCGCTTTCGAACAGCAGATTGCACAAGCGCCCCATAACCGGTCTGCTAAGGGTACCTGATATAATTGTTCAATCTTTTATCGAGAATAGTACTTTTATGATGAAAAAAATATTATTAACGTCCACATTAATAACCGCATTCTTATTAAGTGGATGTGCCTCTGAGTCCTCACGCTCGTTAGACGTGGCGAAAGTCGCCTCTTACGGCACGCAATATAACGGCCCTCGCAGCCCTATTTCTGTGGGTAAATTCGACAACCGTTCAAGCTATATGAGCGGAATATTCTCCGATGGCGTTGATCGCTTGGGGAGCCAGTCAAAAACCATTCTGCTGACACACTTACAGCAAACCGGCCGCTTTAACGTATTAGAGCGCACCAATATGGAGGAGTTGAAAACAGAAGCAGCTATTTCAGGGCAAAACCAGCAATTAAAAGGCGCGACTTATGTCGTGACCGGCGATGTGACCGAGTTTGGTCGCAAAGAGACTGGCGATCGTCAGCTATTTGGCATTTTGGGTCGGGGTAAATCTCAGATTGCCTATGCCAAAGTGAATCTGAATATCGTCAATGTGAAAACTTCTGAAGTGGTGTTCTCTTCACAAGGTGCTGGCGAGTATGAACTCTCCAACCGCGAAGTGATCGGTTTTGGCGGAACAGCAAGTTACGACTCAACCTTGAATGGCAAAGTACTGGACTTGGCTATCCGTGAAGCGGTCAACAATCTGGTTACTGGCATCGAATCGGGTGCATGGCAACCAGCGAAATAAACATTAATAGCAAAATAATTCTTAATAACGAGTATGGATACTGCAACATGAAATTAGTAAAAAATCTCTCTTTGCTGCTTGCTGCAGCTGTATTGGCGGGTTGTGCCACAGCACCAAAACCTATTTATAACTGGGATAACTACCAAACAACGATTTATGATTACTATAAATCGGATGCCAGCCCTGAACAGCAAATTGCAGCTTTAAAAGAAAATATTGAAAAGTCACGCGCGAAAAATATGCCCGTCCCTCCGGGCTTACATGCTCATTTGGGCATGCTGTATGGCAATACCGGGCATACCGATTTAGCAATGGTTGAATTCAATACCGAGAAAACGGCATTCCCTGAGTCTGCTCCGTTTATGGACTTCTTGATGAGCAAGGATAAAGGGGCATTTAAATGAAATCTATTTTCGCAATATGCGCTGTCATGATAACGCTGTTACTGACCGGTTGTGCCAAGCCGGTACAGCAGGACTATTCTGCATTTAAGCAAAGTAAACCAAAGAGTATTTTAGTAGTGCTGCCACAGAACCAATCGCCAGAAGTTTCTGCCAGCCATGGCATGTTATCTCAGGTCACCTATCCACTCTCTGAGGCAGGCTATTACGTGTTGCCAGTCGCCGTCGTGGAAGAGACATTTAAGCAAAATGGCATGACGAATGCGGGCGACATCAGTGCTACCAGCCCAGCCAAACTGCATAAAATCTTTGGTGCAGATGCGGTGCTCTACATTACCGTGGTGCAATATGGCACCTCTTATCAGGTTATCACCAGTGATACTCGTGTCACAGCGAATGCCAAATTGGTGGATTTGAGAAACGGAAAACTATTGTGGAGCGGCAGTGCTACTGCATCCAGCAATGAAGGTGATAACTCTTCTGGTGGTGTCATCAGCATGTTGGTTCAAGCGGCGGTAACGCAGATAAGCAATACACTCACCGATCGTAGCCATGATATTGCCGGTGTTACAAGTACACGAATGCTGACGGCTGGAACGCCTAACGGCATTCTGTATGGTCCGCGTTCACCGAATTACGGTAAAGATGCTCAGTAACTCTCTTTAATGCCCATGCCCCCTGAAGTTGCGGGGGCATTTGTTCCCCGCCGTGACTAAAAATGCCGTTGGATGAAGTGGAATACTGAATTTGGCAACCTGGGAGAGCATGATGGAACACCGACGGTCATTGACATTATCGCGTATGCCTCCGGTATCTCTCAGAATAGTAAAAATTGTTCCTGGCTTTGAATCCAGAATTTTAGCGATGTCACTGAAGCCAATTCCGTTTTTCCACGAGTCGAAGACAAACCTTTTTTCTGCTGCTGTAAATGTTCGTTTCATTCAATAATCCTCCACAACTGCATGTTTTAACATGGTTGTTGCATTGATCAATTGAATTGAAGTGTTTCACTTGAACCACCTAAGGTGTGGGATAGGCTGATAGAGCAAAATTCATCAAAAGCTCGCGTATTAACGAAAGAGGAATTTCTGAATGAATTTAACAAATGATTATCAGAATTTACTCGATGCCATTTTTAATGGTGATAAAGATATAGCTATCTTTGTTGCGGATGGTGTTCATTATTATCTTATTGATAATAAGGATAATTATTGTATAGATGTTAGGCCGGAATATAAGGCGTATATAGCTAAAGGATGGATGAAGGAGTCTCTGTATGACGAGGCAGTAAGTTCATTCAGAAATGGAGTTCCTGTATTGTCTAAGGATAACTTTAAAGATTACATAACCAGAAATGATGTTGCTATTTATACAGTTGATTGGATGAGATCATTCTTCACATTGGACAGGGATGATGAGCGGCTTGTCAGTTTTTATGATTATGTTGAGCGATTTTTATGTACATTAACAGCTCCAGTATCAGTTGAGTGGGATAGCTGGAGAATGCGGCTACCTAAGTTTTATATTAATTTTGACAAAAAAATATATCGCCATACTGATTGGGATAGAAATTACGAAGCGTCTGCGCCTTCTGATTGGAACGCTCAAGCAAATAGTGATTTTGGCTTGCTAGTACCAGACAAGGAACAATACTGGCTTATTAATGGCATGAATTTTTGGAAATTACAGATGTGAATAGTGAAATCCTGCCCTCAGTGGCGGGATTTTACTTTACAGGTCAGCCAGTTATCCCTTATCCGCCAACTTGATCACCAACTTCCCCTGTTCAGCCGTAATACTCACCGGCTGGCCGTGGGTGAAGCCCAACGCTTCCAGCCATCGCCCCTTAATGGTCAGTTGCGGCAACGGATGCGGCTTACCGCCGTTGGTGCGATACGTTGACTAAAATCCGTCCTAATGGTGATTAGTTATATTACAATCCGACGACGAACACATTCGCTTCTAAGAATATCGATGGTGTTCCACGGACAATGTTTAAGCCTGAAAAAGGTATGGAGTATTGGAATAAACAATGATGGAAGATGAACTTTACCCCTGTCCTTGTTGTGGTAAGAACACAATAGGTGATCTAGGGAATTATGAAATTTGTACTGTCTGTGGATGGGAAGATGATCTTGTTCAATCAGAAGATCCTTACTTTGCTGGCGGGGCTAATGCACCTAGTCTAAATGAAGCAAAAAAAGAGTTTTTAAAGAAATAATCTTAAAGATCTCGGTATTAAAACTGGGATCTTTATCTCTAAACCGTGATAGTACGGTGGCTGAAGTCATTCACAATATGACTACCGAAGCCAACCTAATGGCCCATGCGGTACTGGGTGCAGTGGTGGCGCAGGTAAACGGTAACAGTGCGTTGCCGGGGCGCAGGCTGGGAAGAATGCTCTGGAGAATAATAACCTTGCTATCTTGCGTACCGGTGCAGCCGTTTGTAGCAAAGCGGTCATAGATCTTGGGTTTGGTGCTCTCATCGGTGTTGGTGTTGCCACTTCAGCGATTGAAGAGCTGTCTAGCGTACAGAAAACCAATGTTATGTTGGCTGCAATGTCAGGTGATCAGGAACAAATAGATAAACTGTCACCTTCCGAGCGAGCAGCCTACGAAGAATTAAAAAATGGTAAGGGTTTAACTACGGGGTTCCCTACTCCAGTTGATGATCCCACAGGCGGTAAGCTGGTAAATCCTGCGCCCGATCAAAACAAGGGAACGGCGTTGGTGACACCAGATAAAAGTGGCGAGAATGGTGCCAGTAATACCGGGAGTACTAATGGTAAGCCGGATGTGGGTGGGAATAGCACGGTAACGCCGCTCCCAGAACAGAATAAAGATGATTTGGCATATACATCTGACAGCAGTAAGTATGTACCTAGCCCAAAACATGCAGCCGGAGGCTGGGGAACGCCAATGGATTTAAGTGATGCAAAAGCGCAAGAGGTACTAAACAACTCAATCCTAGGTGGCAAACAGAAATATGGTATAAGTGATGGTAAAGTCTATTAATTTCAACCAGATAATGCTGGCGGTTGGTATGGATATCCAATACCAGGAACTGAAGCACCACCAAAAATATTACGTGAGTTTCTTGCTCGTGGTGATATTAGTAAGGCTGAATATAACAAATTGATAAAGGGAAAATGATGAATAAATTAAAAATCAGTTTGCTTAAAAATTTATTACAGGATGAATATCAATTAGTTGATATATCAATAAAAAATGAGGCTAGTTTAATATCTATTTTCTGTGGAAATATTAATCTATCCAGATTTATTGAATGGTTACTTGATAATGAATCTGAAATCAAAACATCAGAATTACCGATAGATATCACAGATAGTGGATCCTTGGCTTATCAAATTTGGCACTTCTACGAAAGTGAAGAAATAGGAAATGATATTATAGTTGATGAAATGTTCGACTATCGAGCAAGCCATTGTCTTAGATTTGGGGTGCGAGGAACTGATTTTCCTGAGATTTACATTGGTAAATTAGGTAGTAAACATGAAATGTCTATGTTTACTAGTAATGATTCATGGCGGTATTTTATTGATATAAATGATTTTTATAAAAATCTGACTACTCTTACTTATAATAAGTAAAAATGTTGATGACCTGAGCCGTGATGTTGAACACGCCAACAATGCGCTTTCGCCTATCTTTGATAAAGAGAAAGAGCAGAATCGCCTGCGGGAAAGCCGTGCTTAATCTAGATGGTTCGTACAATCAGAAAAAAACTGAAGCAGCGATCAAAGAAGGACGGAGGTTGCCAAAATGATAGATATTGATTCTCTGGACGATTTTAGCCGTGAGTATCTGTTTTTTTTGAAAAAAACAGCGGGTGATGAGTTGCAGGTTGATGACCTTTATCTAGCTGAGGATTATTCACTCGTTGATAGCATTCAGAATGACATAAAAAATATTAATCTTTCTATAGCCCTTTTTATGAAGGCGAAAGATAGTAATGATGAATTAGCTATGCGAGCAGCTTTGCTGCGTATCAGAAGTTTTATGATGGGGGTATATGGGGTTTTTTATCAGACGGTCGAGGATATTGACCGTTTATTCAAGCTTCCTGATGAGATATCTTTTCCTGAGGATTATAAAATCCCGGAGCATTACAACTATCCCATTAAGTAAAGATCCCGGCCAACTGGCCGGGATCTTTACTTTTAAGCCCCAAATCCTCCCCCTTCCCACCGCTGCAACCGAATAACACCGGGCGCAGCGGTCACTTCCAGTTGTTCCGCGTCGGTGATGCCGGACTCGGTGAGCCAGTCACCGCAGATACCCATGCGGCAGTATCCGATGGCACTATCACCATTCGCAATACCGATAAACAGCAGCAAAATGTCACTGACCTGAGCCGCGATGCTGAACACGCTAACAATGCCCTCTCCCCTATTTTCGATAAGGAGAAAGAGCAAAATCGCCTGCGGGAAATCAATTTGATCGGTGAGATAGGCAATCAGGTTGGCGATATTGCGCGCACGCAGGGTAAGATAGCGGAAGAAAAAGCGCTAAAAGATCCGCAGGCGATTCAGGCAGCAAAAGAAGCTCTGGCGGCGAAAGGTAACTTGACGCCGACGGAAAAACAGCTGACCGAACAGATACGCAATACCGCGATGGCGACCTACGGCACCGGCAGTGATTTACAACGGGCGATCCAGGCCGCGACTGCAGTCACTCAGGGGCTGACCGGCGGTAACCTCGGCCAGGCGTTAGCGGGCGGCAGCGCGCCGTATCTGGCGCACGAAATCAGTAAATATCTGCCCGCCGATCAGAACCAGACTGCGAACCTGATGGCCCATGCGGTGTTGAGTGCGGTGGTCGGGCACTTTAACGGCAATGCAGCCGTCGGTGCCGCAGGCGCTTTCACGGCAGAAGCGGCCGCGCCTGCAATAATCAAGGCGATGGGTTGGGATAAAGACCATCTCACCGAACAGCAGAAACAAACCGTCAGTGCGTTGGGTACCCTGGCAGCAGGGTTGGCGGGTGGGTTGGTAGGTGACAGCAGTAATAGCGCAGTGGCTGGTGCGCAGGCTGGGAAGAATGCGGTTGAGAATAATGCGCTGGGTTGTTCAGTATTAACTTGTCTGAATAATCCTATCGACATAAGCCGCCCTAGTCTGGGCGGTGGTATGGCGGGTGTTGCAGGTGGTGCTGCTATTGCTGATGCGCTTAATGGAGATAAAGAAAGTGAATCTGGCCCGAACGTAGGCAAGGATCAGACGGATGCAGACAAGGCGGAATTAGGTGGGACGGGTTCTGGAACGCCTGGCGGCTGGGAGCCTCAGGATGAGGAGAACGCTCGGAATAGTGAAAAACAGAATAATACTGTCGAAGATTTAACCTCGACATCATCAAAAGGGAATGAGACTACAGGGCGTTCAAAACTCTTCGAAAGAACAGGCGGTAGTAACGCTGCTAACAAAGAGTTTGATGCCTTATCCCCGACAGAGATTAAAGATATACCTGGCGGAAGGGTCGGCAAATTGCCAGATGGTCGAACTGTTATCGTTCGTGAACGTAGTACGGATGGTCGTCCAACATTAGAGATCCAGTCTGGTAAGAATAGGATCAAGTTTAGGTATGACGAGTAATCATATATGACTGAAAAACTGAATAAAGTTCTTCTTACTGAAGGTTCCCTTCAAAATAGTCAACTAGAGGATTTTCGATATTCCTCTGGTTCCCTTGAGCTAATTTTGTCTTCTGGAGATAACGAAGAAGGTAGTAAAGTGAAGGTGTTGTTCGACTGGATTTATTCTTTCCGGGTGACAGATGAAGGTGACCTGTTAAAAATGCAGGAAGAGCAGAAGGGTGAGATGCTTACTGGTCTTTATCTCGTTGAAAATTCTAAGTATCTAGAATGGTTTAATGAACAAAGCGGTAATGTGCATGACGAGATTGCTCATTATATGCTCTCAACTGTAGACGATGTTATAGATATTTTAGCCTCCATTAGTCCTTCAATATCAGTAAGTAGTTGATTGCAACCCCGACCATTGGTCGGGGTTGTTGTTGTTAAGTCTTAAATATTTCCACTTCCCGCCGCGGCAACTGAACCACATTGGTTGCAGCGGCGTTTTTTGTTGTTCCACAGAGCGATGGCGGCTCGTATTCTCTCTTAGCTGCTCAGCATCCGAAGATGAACCGTTAATCAGCCTACTTCGTCGGACAGGAAATGTTTTGTCATTACCGCCATGCTGTGGCGGTGCGACAAAACAACCTGGTCAGGGCTGCGCCCGACACCCAACACCGATAAAATACCCCCGGATGCAGTTGCCGGGGGGTTATCTCTGTTACTCAACAAACATCAGGCCACCGGGGTAATGCGTGATCCAGTTGGCCGCTGCTGCATTAGCCTGCGTTCATCCAGATGCTCAGCCTTATGAATATAAGCCGCACGTACAGAGTTACGTTCCTGGTGGCTCATCTGCCGCTCTACCGCATCCCTCGACCACAATCCCGACTCAATCAATGAACTACAGGCCATGGTTCTGAAACCGTGACCGCAGACTTCCACTTTAGTGTAATAACCCATAACCCGGAGCGCATTGTTAACAGTGTTTTCACTCATCGGTTTACGTGGATCGTGATCGCCAACGAAAATCAGCTCATGACTTCTACTCACGTAGAATGAATTACGAAGGCAAAAAATAATATATACCCAGCCGAGGTTATAATTGGGTGACTTGAATCCTAGTTATGCTGTTTTACCAAAAGTCCCATGAACAATGGTTCCTTCATCAGCAAGGTTTTCAAGCAGTAAGACTAAATTCAGGAGGGACTACATCTTCTTTTATGATCTTTTTACTAAGTATGTGGGGACTCACTTATTTAAAATTAGGGTCCCATTTTTGGGGCAGCCCCGTCAGTTATTTTGGTTTAGGGATTGCTGGGATTTTCTTTCTGATAATGCATTGTCGCTATGGTGCAAAGGATGTCGATATCAAAAATGATGGACTTGCGCCCATGAGAGAATTAATCAATATCCGACGGTCTGGCCTCACCAGCCCATATTTATGGTTAAGCCGGGCCGGGTATCTGGGATTTTTAATCGGTATGATGCACTGAAACAGGTCACTGATACCTGCGGCTGCCGTTGAGAATAATGAGCTGAGCCTGTTAGCCAGAGGGTGTGCAATCGCAGCACCGTGTCGAAGTAAAGTTGCTGAGCAATTGCTGGAGATAGGTGCGAAAGCGGGTAAGCAAGGTAATTTGGTCAATACGTTCCCAGGTAAGACGGTGGTGAGGTAACTATATGTTTATTGTTTACTTATGGGATAACGTTATTGGTGAAAACATTGCCTCATTGGAAGACTTTCCGGGGAATGAAAGCTTTTTAATCAGGGACGATCACTGTAAATACCCATTGTTATCTGAGTTATCTAACTGTGACATAGAGCTTTTTAGTGATGAGCAACTTGCAGATCTTCGTAAGGAGATTAATAATCTGATGAAAGATGAATCATCAGAGCAAGATGTTCATGATTACCTATTATCTGTGATTGCACTAATAGATCAGGCTAATCGCGATAATAAAAGTATTTTATTTTCGCCGTTTTAACGAACCACCATCGACCGATGGCCGAGGTGGTTGATCTCAAATTCCAAATCCCCCAACTTCCCGCCGCCGCAACCGAATAACACCGGGCGCAGCAGTGACCTCCTGTTGCTCAGCCCCAGTAATACCTGACTCGGTGAGCCAGTCACCAGCTCGCCGCTCTGCCGTACCCCATCTGCGCCTAAATCTTGCCGCTGTTGGCTGGCCTCGCACAGCACTTCCCAAGTGGCTTCGTCGGTGACGGTTGCCACCCATAGCCGGTAGTGCTGAAGCGTCAGTTGCAACGGGGTGCCAGCGGTAAATCCCAATGCGCCGCCTGCCAGCGTCAGCTCTGGGATCGGTTGAGGGGTAAAGGTGATGTTCATGCGACACCGCGCAACAGAGCGAGAGCGAGTCTCACCTGTATGAGAAGAAAAAATCCGGCCTGATGACCACTGGCGGCATTGGTGTCACGATTGGTAGTAATAGCCAAAAAACCACCGACAAAATGCAGACTCTGAGCAACGTGGGTAGCACGATTGGCAGTCTGGGCGGCAATGTCACTCTTGATGCGGGAAATCAGTTAACTATTCATGGCAGCGAAGTGATCGCCAATAAAGACATCAGCCTGCAAGGATCAGATGTCGCGATAACTGCGGCGGAAAACAACCTGTCTCAACAACATACCACCGAGAGCAAACAGACCGGATTCACCCTTGCCCTGTCTGGCGCGGTAGACAGTGCCATCAACAGCACCGTCACTACCGCCCAGGATGCCAAAAAAGAGACCAATGGCCGCCTCCAGGCATTGCAGACCACAAAAGCAGTCCTTCAGGGCGTTCAGGCAGCACAAGGCGCGGTGTTGGCCAATGAAACCGGCGACCCCAATGCGGTAGGGGTAAGCATTTCACTGGGCAGCCAAAAAAGTAAATCAGAAAGTCGCCTTGAGCAGACTACCGCCAGCGGCAGCAACATTGCTGCCGGGAATAATCTTTCGATCACCGCCACCGGAGACAAGGGGCCGGGCGATATTCGGGTACAAGGCAGCGAGCTGCAGGCAGGGAAAAATCTCAGTCTGGATGCCAAAAATGATATTGCGCTGAACAGTGCTGAAAATAGTGAGCGTCTGCGTGGCAGTAATAAAAGTTCGGGTGGCAATATTGGGATAGGTATTGGCGTCGGAAAAGGAGCCGGTATCAGTATCTTTGCGGGTGTAAATGCCAGTAAAGGCAAAGAGCAAGGCGATAGCCTGACCCATACTGAAACCCAGTTGAAAGCGGGCGATACGGTGAGTATTACCAGTGGCCGCGATACATCCTTGAAAGGCGCGCAGGTCAGCGGCGAAACGGTAAAAGTAGATGTGGGCCGTGATTTAACCCTGCAAAGTGAGCAAGACCGCAACAACTACGATAGCAAACAGACCAGCGTGAGTGCCAGTGGCAGCTTCACCTTTGGCACCATGACCGGCAGCGGGAGTGTCAGTGCCAGCAAGTCTAAAATTGACTCAGACTACACATCAGTACAGGAGCAGACCGGGTTCTTTGCTGGCAAAGGGGGTTTTGATATCACCGTCGGCGAGCATACTCAGCTCAATGGTGCGATGATTGGCTCGACGGCCACTGCCGATAAAAACACGTTGGATACTGGCACGCTCGGCTTCTCTGATCTCGATAATCAGGCCAGTTTTAAAACCTCGACCAGTAGCATGGGCCTGAGCAGTGGCGGCTTTACCGGCAGCAAGGACTTTATCAGCAATATGGGCGGGGGCATCCCCATCGCGGGCGGTAATAGTGGTGATGCCAGTTCCACTACCCATGCGGCAGTATCCGAGGGCACTATCACCATTCGCGATACCGATAAACAACAACAAAATGTCGCTGACCTGAGCCGCGATGCTGAACACGCTAACAATGCTCTCTCCCCTATTTTCGATAAGGAGAAAGAGCAAAATCGCCTACGGGAAGCGCAACTTATTGGTGATATTGGTAGTCAGGCGATAGACATTGCGGCAACGCAAGGTAAGATCCTGGCGACAAACGCCGGTAAAGCGGAGCTGGAAGCGGAGCTGGAAGCGGAGCTGGAAGCGAAAGGCATCAAGGCACCAGGCCAGGACGCGACACCAGAAGAGCGAGCGGTGTATGACAAGCTGCTAACCAGCACTTCCGCCTATAAAACCACACAAGCCCAATACGGCACTGGCAGCGCATTGCAACAAGGCATCCAAGCTGCTACGGCGGCGGTGCAAGGCTTGGCGGGTGGGAATATGGCGCAGGCGCTGAGTGGTGCTGCAGCGCCGTATCTGGCGGAAATCATAAAACAGTACGCGCCGGATGAAGCCAGCCGAGTCATGGCTCATGCGGTTCTGGGCGCAGTGGTGGCGCAAGCCAGTGGTAATAGCGGTCTGGCGGGAGCTGCGGGTGCGGCCACCTCGGCGATGATCGGGGAAAGCATCAAGAAATCACTGTACGGTGATATTCCGGTCAGCCAACTGAGTGAAGAGCAGAAGCAAACGCTGGTTGCACTGGGTAGCTTGGCGGCGGGTCTGGCTGGCGGCTTGGCCAGTGGTGATACTGCTGGCGCGGTATCCGGTGCGCAGGCAGGTAAGAACGAACTCAGCAACAATATGACCAGTCTTGGCCTCATATCGCAGATGATGGCGCAAGAAACGCTGAACGCCGCCGCGATGGCCGAAGCAGGCAAAGGCGGAGCTAACGAGCAAGCCGCGCTGGCGCTGACCAAGAAAGTGAAGGAAGGGTTAGACGCGGCCTGTCTGAAAAATGCAAGCTGTGTGCTGTTGGCGGTGGTTGCAGCGCAGAGTCAATCAAACTCGAATAGCAGCCAGAATCCGAATATCGGCAAGGATCTGACGGATGAGCAGAAGAAAGAGCTGGGTGGTTCGGGGTCTGGAACCGGAACACCACCACCGCCAGAAAACGATCCGAACAAATCGGAAGAGAAAAAAGTCGATAAGCTGAATCAGAAGCAAGAAAGTGCCATGAGAAAAATCGACAACCTAATTAAAAACTCTCTGAAAGATCATGATATTACAGGCTCTCTTAAAGATATGGACAACAACCCTATTCCTAAACCTAATGGAAGTGGGGAAAACTGGAACCATATGAAAGAGATGCAAGATACCCTTAATGGTTTAAGGAATCATGCAAACACGCTAAAAAATGTTAATAATCCGGAAGCTCAGGCAGCTTACGGAAGAGCAACAGAAGCTATTAACAAAATAGAATCGGCGATCAAAGGATACGGTATATGACAACGTTTAGAGATCTATTAATAGCGGAAGGCGGTAATTATGAGCCTAACACTAGGTCATCTCTTGATGAGTGGTTTAGCAGTATCGTAGATGTACCGCTTGATGAGTTGGATGTTGGGGATATTGCTCGAGCTATAAGACAGGATTTGTTTTTAGTTCATGTATTGCCAAGGGCAGAATCGATCTTGCAAGGAGATCCTCTAGCTGGAGATGATTACGATGGGCAATTAATATCATCAATCGCATCTTTAAGTCACAAGGAAGCAAAAGGTGTTTTATCTTCCTTAAAAAGGATAAGTCATATTTTAAATCAAGTAGATAAAACTACTCTTGATGAACAGTTACTGTTAGACATAAAGAAAATAGATAATTTATCTTTTTGTGAGTAATACAGACCCCCGGCCAACTGGCCGGGGGTCCTTCTTCTAAGCCCTAAATCCCCACACTTCCCGCCGCCGCAACCGAATAACACCGGGCGCAGCAGTGACCTCCTGTTGCTCAGCCCCAGTAATACCTGACTCGGTGAGCCAGTCGCCAGCAATCACCAGCTCGCCGCTCTGCCGTACCCCATCTGCGCCTAAATCTTGCCGCTGTTGGCTGGCCTCGCACAGCACTTCCCAAGTGGCTTCGTCGGTGACGGTGGTGATCCAGAGCATGTGATGCTGGCGTGTCAGTTGTAACGGGGTGCCACAGGTAAAACCGAGTGTCGCCAGCGTATCGCCTGCCAATATCAGTTCCGGGATCGGTTCGGGGGTAAGGTGATGTTCATGCAGCACCGCGCAACAGAGCGAGAGCGAGTCTCACCTGTATGAGAAGAAAAAATCGGGTCTGATGGGCACTGGCGGGATTGGTGTCACGGTGGGCAGCAACAGCCAAAAAACCACCGATACTGGCAAATCTCTCTCCAACGTGGGCAGCACGGTGGGCAGTGTGGGGGGGAATGTCAGCATGACCGCCGGTGAAGACCTGACGGTGCAAGGCTCTGAGGTGTTAGCCGGTAAAGACATCGCTCTGACCGGTAAAAATGTCGCTATTGTGGCGGCGGAGAATCAGCTTAGCCAGACTCATACCGTTGAGCAAAAACAGAGCGGCCTGACGCTGGCACTGTCCGGCACGGTTGGCAGCGCCGTCAATACTGCGGTTACCACTGCCAAAGCCGCCAGTGAAGAAAGCAATGGTCGCCTGGCCGCGCTGCAAGGCGTTAAAGCGGCATTGAGTGGTGTTCAGGCGGTGCAAGGTGGGCAACTGGCCGCAGTGAATGCCAGTGACCAAAATGCTATTGGCATTAGCCTGTCTTATGGTAGCCAGTCGTCAAAATCAGAACAAACCGTCAATCAAACCACCCACCAAGGCAGCACACTGACCGCCGGTAATAACCTGAATATCACCGCCACCGGTAACGGCGTGAAAGGGGCGGATGGCGATATTGTGGTGCAAGGCAGCCAGTTACAGGCGGGTAAAGACACCAGTCTGACGGCCAATCGTGATGTGATATTGCAATCAACACAAGAGAGCCAGACGCTGGACGGCAGTAACAAAAGCAGCGGCGGTTCATTGGGGATAGGAATAGGTGCCGGTCAGGGCGGTTGGGGGATTAATGTCTCCGCCAGCCTGAACAAGGGTAAAGGCAGCGAAAGTGGCAACGGCGTGACTCACACGGAAACCACAGTCAACGCCGGTAACCAGCTCAACATCACCAGTGGCCGCGATGCGGTGCTGCAAGGCGCGCAGGTCAGTGGGGAAACCGTCAAGGTGGATGTGGGCCGTGACCTGCTGCTGCAAAGCCAGCAAGACAGTGACCGTTACGATTCGAAGCAGCAAGACGCCAGCGTCGGTGGCAGTTTCAATTTTGGTTCGATGACCGGCAGTGCCAGCATCAATGCCAGCCGCGACAAAATGCACAGCAACTTTGACTCGGTGCAGGAGCAGACGGGTATCTTTGCAGGCTCTGGTGGCTTTGATATCACCGTGGGCGCGCATACTCAGCTCGACGGTGCAGTGATTGGCTCCACTGCCACCGCCGATAAAAACACGCTGGATACCGGCACGCTGGGGTTCAGTGATATCGGGAATAAAGCGGACTTCAAGGTAGAGCATCAAAGTGTGGGCATCAGTACCGGCGGTAGCATCGGCGGTCAGTTTGCCGGGAATATGGCCAACGGCTTGCTGGTTGGCACTAACAATGAAGGTCACGCCGACAGCACCACCCATGCCGCAGTATCCGATGGCACTATCACGGTTCGTGACACGGATAAGCAACAGCAAAATGTTGATGACCTGAGCCGTGATGTTGAACACGCCAACAATGCGCTCTCCCCTATCTTTGATAAAGAGAAAGAGCAAAACCGCCTGCGGGAAGCGCAGTTGATTGGCGAGATTGGTAGTCAGGCCGCTGATATCGTGCGGACGCAAGGTGACATCAATGGGCTGAAGGCGGCGCAAGATAAACTCGGCCCGTTGAAGGAGAATGCCACTGAGAAAGAGCGTGCCGACTATATGGCAGAACTGCGTAACTCCGATGTCTACAAAGCCGAGATGAAGAAATACGGCACCGGCAGTGCGCTGCAACAAGGTATTCAGGCCGCGACAGCCGCCGTACAAGGCTTAGCCGGTGGTGATATGGCGAAAGCGCTGGCGGGAGGCAGTGCGCCATATCTGGCTGAAGTCATTCATAATATGACTACCGACCCGGTTACGGGTAAGGTAAACACTGAAGCTAACCTGATGGCGCACGCGGTACTGGGTGCAGTCGTGGCGCAGGTGAATGGGAACAATGCACTGGCGGGCGCTTCGGGTGCAGTGATGGGGGAGTATATTGCCCAGAAGATGTATCCGGGGATTAATCGTGAAGACCTGACTGAAGAGCAACGACAAACCATCAGCGCCTTGGGTACACTGGCGGCAGGGCTGGCGGGGGGATTAGCAGGCGGCAGCACCGCTGACGCCGTTGCCGGGGCGCAGGCTGGGAAGAATGCTCTGGAGAATAATAACCTTGCTATCTTGCGTACCGGTGCAGCCGCTTGTGCAGAGATAGCCGTTTGTAGCAAAGCGGTCATAGATCTTGGGTTTGGCGCTCTCATCGGTGTTGGTGTTGCCACATCGGCGATTGAAGAACTTTCTGGCGTACAGAAAACCAATGTTATGCTGGCTGCAATGTCAGGTGATCAGGAACAAATAGATAAACTGTCACCTTCCGAGCGAGCAGCCTACGAAGAATTAAAAAATGGTAAGGGTTTAATTACGGGGTTCCCTACTCCAGTTGATGATCCCACAGGCGGTAAGCTGGTAAATCCTGCGCCCGATCAAAACAAGGGAACGGCGTTGGTCTCACCGGATAAAAGTGGTGAGAATGGTGCCAGTAATACCGGGAGTACTGATAGTAAGCCGGATGTGGGTGGGAATAGCACGGTAACGCCGCTCCCAGAACAGAATAAAGATGATTTGGCTTATCTAGCCGAAGGTAGAGATAACCAGTTACCAATTCCTGAACCTATCGTGGCGAGTAATGGGTTAAAAGTCGAATCAAATACCAAACATACACCAGGTGCCCAAGGATTCAGGCCAGACGCAGGTATTGAGCCAAGGAATTCTTTAGAGCTATTTGGTAGTTCAGTATCAGTCGATGGAAACAAAGCTCGTTATAGTATGGGAAATGATGGAGCTATTCATCGTTATTTCCCTGATAATGTAGGAACTTACCATTGGTCTGGAAGTACTGGTGATTCAAAAAATGCAATGCAGTTAGATAATAAGACAAAGGCCCAGTTACGTAAGCAAGAGGGATGGAAAATTAAATGATTATTGGTGATCCTTATCGAATTGCTATACAACTTGAGCAGCTAGATATTCTATGCTCCCCGAGTGGGGTTTTTAATTTTATTATCAATGGGTTATTCATCCCAGGCAAAGGGGTAACTATTGATCTTTACATTGTAATTTCCTCTTTGAAGGAGAGTTTAGATTTAGGCCTTAAAAAATATAATGCTGATATTGGCACTATCCCTATTGAAAAAATGGATTTCTCAGAAGGAGAACCTGAAAATTTAATACCGTTGAATGTTGCGGAACTATATGACTACGGTTGTAATTTTTGGCTAGGCTTTGATGGTAATGAAGAACGTTTGATTTATTCATTAGATTTCGAAAATAGTTTTTCCGAGAATCGTTTTCCCCGAGGAACGGTCGAGGAATTAATTAGGAAGCTGCCTTTAGCTGATAGCTTAATTATGGATAAAAATGACGGTATTATAATCACAAAAATAAGCTAATTTGTGAGTTTGATAATAGTAATCTCGGTCTTGGCTGAGATTACTGAAACTTAGTCCTAAATACTTCCATCTTTCACCGACAGCCTGCACGTCACCGGCGAATCCTCAAGCAAACGCCATACCAGCTCAGTGGATCTCTATGATGAAACCCTGCTCGGCAGCCAGTTGAACGCCAAGGGCGATATCAATTTACAGGCAGCAAAAGACATCACCCTCAGCGCCAGCACGGTACAAACCGACGGCGCACTGCAGCTGGCGGCGGGCGGGGATGTCACGCTCACCACCCAGACCGAACAGCATGATGAACTGCGAATTCATACCGGCAAGAAAAAAGGTCTGGCATCGACCACCACCACCCATACCGAAGACAGTATTAGCCAGACACTGGCACTCGGCTCAATGCTCTCAGCCGGTTCCATTGATGTCAGTGGCAAAAATATCGCGGTCACCGGCAGTCATGTGGTGGCCGATGGCAGCGCCGTCAATACTGCGGTTACCACCGCCAAAGCCGCCAGTGAAGAAAGCAATGGTCGCCTGGCAGCAGTGAATGCCAGTGACCAAAATGTTATTGGCATTAGCCTGTCTTATGGCAGCCAGTCGTCAAAATCAGAACAAACCGTCAATCAAACCACCCATCAGGGCAGCACACTGACCGCCGGTAATAACCTGAATATCACCGCCACCGGTAACGGCGTGAAAGGAGCGGATGGCGATATTGTTTTGCACGGCAGCCAGTTACAGATGGGTAAAGACACCAGTCTGACGGCGACAATCCACTCAAGAGAGCCAGACGCTGGATGGTAGTAACAAAAGCAGCGGCGGTTCATTGGGTGTGGGAATATATGTCCCATCCCCTGGGGAGATGAATGACATATTCTCCTCTGTTGGTAGTGAGATAGGCGGAATATATTTGAAAAATATTTCGGCCAGTCTGTATCGACTGTTAAGCGGCAATAATGCTTGGATAAACATTATTGCCATCATAACAACTCTTTTTTATTTCTGTTATTTGAGTTCCTGAACTTGTTTGTTTAATTGCCATGACAGTAGAGGAGTAAATGCTTGCCACCGGCTAAACGTTTTTTCTTGCTCATCGTCCATTGGCTGAGCAGCTCCCAGCAACAATCCTTCTTTATCAACCCAGGGATAAAACTCCCCTTTACCGGATAAAGTGAAACTGCCTTGTTGGGTTATCAACAGTTCAGGGTTATAGCCCTGGCACCAGATAGCATCCGGTTTTTCAGACAGTAAGTCGCAACCCGTTCGGTAATAAGGCGTTTCTGACAGGCTGAGCTGATACAGCGTAGGCCAGATATCTTTATGACTGCCGACTCGGGATGCATCAAAATGGCTGTTCTGACGATAGCGTTGCGGAACATAAAGATAGAACGGCACTGCGCGGCTAAGAGCCTGCTCAGCGGCGTCAGGATAACTAATACCCCGGATATTATGGTCGCCAGTGGCGGCAATAATGGTATGTTCACCCAGCGACTGTAATTTTACCCAACTGATAAACTGCCCTAGCTGATCATTGGTGTAACGTAGGGTATGGAATACCTCGTCCAACTGTTTACCGCTGGCCAGATTGCTCAGCCTTTGTTTTTCCGCATCCGATAATTTGATATCTGTCTTTGCATAACTATTAGGCGCTTTGAACGGAGGATGATGAGTGGTCGACATTGACATGATCAGTACATGCTCACCTTCTTTGTCAGCCTGAGCTAAACGTTCTTCAATATAACGGAACATATATTCATCAGGCACGCCCCAAGTGCCAGTTTCGGCTTCAGGATAGCGTTTTTTCAACCCGTTTTGTTCAACAAATTCACTTATGCCTAAATGGGGTAGGAACTGATTTAGATTGCGCCAGGAACCGTTTCCCGAAGTAACGAAAATAACTTTATATCCGTTAGCAAGGAAGGGTTTAAACATATTACTAGAAAAATCAATATCTTGAGCACTAGATTGGCTAATGTTACTATTTGGACTGCGGACAAATAAGCGGCTTAGGCTATCAATGGTCCCATTCCCTTCAGAGATAAAGCGGCCAAAACGCCAATCAGTTTTCCAGTGCTGTTTTAGTGCGCCAAATACGTCACGATCCGAGCGATCATAGCCTTCAAGGTAATACCCCATACTTTCCATAACGACAAAAACAACATTAGGTGGTGATTTTTTCGCTATTGCGTTAGGCGCGGTTTTAGCCATAAATGGCTTGAGGTTAGCTTCTGTAGGCTTAGTAAAAAACTGACTGAGCAGTTCTTCACCTTGTTTTTCGGTTGCTGGGGGGAAATTGCTATATTCCCGATGGGCTTTTAACGCCCAGGTAAGTGCCATCGGGCCACTTGGCGTCAACATATTCAATAAATTAATATCTGAAATCTGTGCATCCGACTGCCGAAGAGGAAATGTGCCCATGGAACCACGCACGCCGATAAAACTGAGTGCCAAAATAATCAGAGTTGAAATTGCAGAAACTACTATACCGCTATGTTGTTCAGGCCAGGTGCTAATTTTTCGCTGCCAGCGGTGAAAAATCCACGAAATTGCCGCAACAAATAGAATTAGGCAAATAGCGCTACGAATAACCGGATAGTCACTCCACATGGTTTTCAGCACAGCAACAGTATCATCTTCCACCAAACCGAAAACAAAGATATCAATTGGCCGCTGGTAGGTAGCGTAATAGAAGATATTGCCCACAGTGAGTATTGTTACTAGCGTGCCGAAAAGCGTCGCAAACCAAGGCCAAAATCGCTGCCAGAGTCTAAAGCTGGTTTTATTGAACGCAAGCAGGCCAGCAATTAATAAACAGGGAACAAATATCAAGCTGGCGATACGTACATCAAAAAGCCCACCAATCAAGAACATACGTTGCACATCTGTTGATACCCCTGCCAGGGATTCAGGATTACCATAGTCGTTTAGAAGGTAGACTCTTCCTGCTAATTGAATAATAACGGCAAGTATCCATGGGAGTAACAACGCAATAAATGCATGTTTAAATCTGTAAAACCACATAATCCCTTATCCTGTGCGTTCGTAGTTATAAAACATTTGTTCGTAATCAGAGATATATTCGGTTCTGGTGCGTTAGGCACACATCTGATATCCGAGCACAGGTATCGGCAGCGGAAGACTAAACATTAATATTTCATGCAAATTATGGCGTTACTGTATTTATACTTCGCCATGCGCGGTGAAAAGCTATCATGGTGAATAAAGTTGCATGTTGTACCGCACTTGTTAGTGTCTATTTTTACATTGAGGCATACGGAAGGTGAAGCAGCGTGCGGGCTGGAGCATATGTCAGTGCGATGTATGTATCGGGTAGCTTGAGCGCACAGTGGCGTCTGGGTTACTGATGAAATAGTTAGGGAAGGATGTTGCACAGGACTTAATTGCGGAATATTTCCCCTTCTAATTTGCCTAAAGCATAAGGAAAACGGATAGAATCAGTAAACCACTTCACAGATACAGCCCACCGCCATCAGTGAGTTTGTATTCTTTGGGTTTTGCAGTATCAATCTATCGTACATTTAGTGGCATATGGGGTCCCTAATTCCCGTTGAACGAGATGAGCCCCCTTAAAGGCCCCCGATACCACTTGATTTGGGTATAACTGAGTTGACCTCGATAGAACTCGTGACAGAAAAGTTCAGTAATTTCAGGGAGTATAAAGGATAAAAAGCGAATTCAGTAGCGGTGTATTGACGTGAAAATGGTACATCGATAATCCATCAAAAGGCTGGGCTGCAGTGGTACCAGGAATTATTGACAGAAGAGTTAAATTTGTCCTTGACCCATCATTAGATGCAGCGGCTTTAGCAGGGAAAATGGCATTTAGGGGGGCATAACAGTGACATCTAATCTAACCCCTAAAGATGGTGAATATAAGCCAGTAGAAATCATGCTGCGGGCATTTGTTAACTAATCTTACCCTGACTAACCCTGCCCCGCTGCCGGGTTTTTTGCTCCTGTAATCTGACAATCTCCCCTACCCCGCGTTGCCCCTTTCTAACTGCCTCCATAGTGCCATCCTATTTTTAGAATTTTACTCACGCTAATTGTTTGGAGTAATCATCCAAATCCAATATGCTGTGATGGGAATTTATGTGGTAATAACAGAGAAAAATTGCTATTGAAAAGAACAATTGAATTTCACCCTTTAATTTCAAGGTTTTTTTGTTGATAAGTAGAAACAACCCAATCCAAAAATAAGAATAAGTAAGTGACCAACAATATAGCTATAGTTAAATAGAGATAGCCCACCATCATTATATATATCAATGATGGTTGTAAAAAATCTGAACACAGCAAAGGTAATAAAAAAACAGACAAAATGATAGTAACGCCATTGTGTAAAAAGAAATTTATTAACATTCATTATTAGTTCCATTAATTAAAAAATCCTGAATTATATTTATAACAACCAACCTTAACCCAAAATGCTATAGCGATTCTGTGTGTACTCGCAGATGAGATAACCTTCATGGGCTATCAGTTTGAGTTAGCAAAAATTTATGGTAACTCAAACTGATGTTGAACTACAGGTTATCGAGTTTTTGAAAAAAGAGCTTCCCCTCATAGCGGCGATTGCCTGCAAGAGAATCCTTGTTGAAGTCGATTCTATGTTCTTTGAGGACATAAGTGATGCCACAGCCGCCTATTTCAAAGCATTTAACGTTAACTATGATAACTTCTATTGGGGTAATTATTTTCCTTGGAAAAAGAAAGATTCTTTTCTCGTTAGTAATCTGTCCAAAATAAAAAACCACTTACAATAAGAATGTTTGCAGAATCAGCCAAAGCAGGCCGCTGGCTGTACGATTGAATAGATCGCGTCATTAAGCCTGAAGCTGTTACTGCGCTGGCATTAACGCGTGCTGTTCTGTGTTTTGGTCATTTGTTGATACTCTGATGTAGCCGATCAGCATGCTTTATTCCTCCGAGAAATTAACCGGAGTGTGTCATGACAAGGTAGATGACTAAAGTGTGATGACTCTCTTAAACCTTCGTTAATGCGACAGAGCCTTGCCGGGGCGATTCAAGCCCCGTTAGGAAGTTACGTCCATCACGTTATTAACTTTTACTCATTTATTCAATAGGAGACAACGACTCTGATTGTTTTCGAAAAAGGCCCTGATATCACATTACTGCCTGGGATTTTCGACAACGTCGCCGTATAAGGGAGATCCAAAGGCATCCCAGGACGCAAGCTCCCTGCCGGATAGGATTCATTGTAATTGATATCGCCGTTGGCATTGCTCAATAACGTTTGTAATCCGTTCCCCATATCCAGATATTTATTATCCAGTATCGTATTGTTACCGGGTTCAAAACGTACAGATATGTTTAAGCCGGTTTCACAATCCTGGGAAACTGCAAAATTAAGATTAAAGTTTTTATTTATCACATCGCCAGCATTCATAATCGTTGGGGAGACGGTACCAAATCCGACACTCCCCCCGTTGCTTGCCGTTACATTCACTACCGGGCTCGGACAAAGCAGGACCAGATCGCCTTTTATGTGAATATAAACAGGAGCCCCGATATTAGTACCTAAATAATCGGTATGGTACCCAAGCAGTACTCTACCGGTATCAAAAGGTTTCAGAGCATTGGCCCCCTTTCTTACCGTAAAGCTATATTCTATACCAAAAGCAATGTCCTGTGTACTCAGTCCCGCCTTTGGAATCCAATATCCTAGATTTATATTAGGAACGGTCGGGTCAGTAATAGCAACATCCGACCCACCACCAATTACATTTCTTTGATCAATCTCAACACCGCTGTTCCGCAGCAATTCTTTGGTACTTTGCGGTAAAACATTCCTAAAATATACTGTGTTTAGCGTCGAATTATTCCCAGTAAAAGTACATTCTAAACCGATGAAATCACTCTGTTGTGACGTTAATACCGTACCTGGAGATATAGCGGTGGTATTACTGGTTATACTAAAATTTAAATTCACATCAACGTAGGTATTCCCAAATGTGGGGCGGCAATTACTGACCTGACCAAATGCCTGGCTGTGAAATAGCGTCAGCAGCACGGTAAAAAAGACGCTTACCAACCCTTGATTTAACCTAGACATACTTCTTACTCCTTGTGGCAAGCGGGATGACTGACCCGTTACTTACGGTTGAGATTTTAATGAACACGTCATTCCACTACATTGGTATTTCAACACATTCGGCGTGCCGTAATCATCCATATAGGTGAGCACCATTTCAGAAGCGGTCTTTTGCTGCGCAGTCAACGGATAGCGCACATTGCTCAGGGGCTTGATAATGATTTCCGGGAAATCTTTTACCTTCTGCATACTGTCATTAATATTAATAATGACCACATGATAAGGCGTCGGATTAGTTAACACGAGGGAGTTGCCTTCGCGTGCTAGCGTGAGTTTTTTCTGCCAATCATAGTCTGGGTATTTAACTAAACCTTTTGGTCGATAAAACAGTTTAAACCGTGACTGGATCACGACTTCTACCACATTTTCTAAGCGGCTCTTGGGGGGGATACCTAGAACATTAAAATAGAATAGTGTCTCCCTGTCCTGTGGTAACTGTGCCGTTTGGTTTACCGAGTTGATCCTTATCTGTTTTTTCTGACCGGGTTCAATCCGCTGTAATAAGGGCAATGCAACCAGTGGCTCGGTTATTTTTTCACCCTGACTGGACTCTATCCAGGTCTGTAACAAAAAGGGATCTTTGGTATCGGTATTTTCAACCACCACACTAACCCCTGGCTTTTCCATATCATAGATGACACGCGTACGATCAACCGTAAGAGAAGCTTGCACATGGGTGCTTAGCAGTATCATTGCACTGAAAATAAAAGTGATTCTTTTAATCATGTTGATTCCTTAGAGCAGGTTAATTGCTTCAGCGTCTGGACATCAGAGGTATTAATGGCTATCTGGCAAGATTGATTACCATTCCAATTAATAGACATGACTTGTTTATTTCTGATACCCGTTAGGTAGGTTTGCCCGCGTTCTGCAATGATACCCAGCTGTTTATTGTTCTCTTTATCATAAACAATAGCACCAAAAGGCGGTGTGGTCCCATCTGCCAACGTGATGGTTAGCAGCGCTTTTTCACCAATAACCGCATTGATTTTGGCATAACCAACAGCGCCGGCCGTTAAGGTTGATTGAATCACGTTATCTTCAATACTGACGTTTTCCGGCATATTGTTTAAATCAAGATATTGAGTACTTCTGTAATACGTAGGCACATTACTTATCCCCGCCAGACCAAAATGGTTAGTAATGGATTCATTCTCATTAACAGACACATTTTTTGCCTTATCAGCATCGATAATCATACGAGCCTGGTTTTGATATACCTTTCTATGAAAAACGGGGCCTTGTTGGGTCACCGTTAACGAACCGTCCAGTACCCCACTCAAAGAGTGGCTATGCTGACCATAGGACCCGCTCACCTGCATATTGGAATAAGGCGTATCACGAGACACCGACGCATTCATACTGGCATTATCATAAAGATTGGTATTTGATACCCCCAGATTAATGCTGTTATCGCCTCTGCGGGTATAATAGTTAATATTATTATTTTGGTTTTTGCTCTGTCCGTCGTAAGAACCAAAATACTGAATTCGGGAATTCGAATTACCACCAAACGGGATACTCAAAGAGGCATAGGCCTGTTTGAAATTACCCCCTTCTGAAGATGTATTTTGACTAACAGAAACAGTTAATACCGTTTCTTTCAGCCATGCGTTGTTAAGCGTTTTGTTAAAAGACAGGCTCAGGTTATCGTTACTTTGGGTGCTATTCCAGTAGGTTTCACGTGAGTAATTCAGCCCAACCTCAGCATTCCAATCAGAAAGTTGCTGGCTAAACGAGGTTGAAAAAAGGTTCTTCTGCCGATAGGGCGTATTCGACAACATACTCTTGGTTGCTATGTAGTTATTAACGGACATGAAACCTTCATTGGAAAACTGATAGCCCGTCAGGTTTAGTCGGCTAGAGTTAGAGAATCTTTTTGCATAGCTCATTCTGTAACTTTCCCCTTGCTGCTTGTCTAGTCCCGCTATATCGCTAAGAGATTGGGTCACATCGAAAGAAAGTGCGCCCCAATTGGCCATATTGGCACCCAACCCCAGGCTATAGGATTGATACTCACTGCTGGTAGTAGAAAACAACCCAGCATAAGCCGAAAGGTTATTCAGCAAGCCAAATGACAATTCGCTAGATAAAAAACCAGAATCGACGTCCTGGTAGTCTAAGGGATCTAGCTTACCGGCATTGACTTTATAGCGTACCGACCCCGGGCGCGTCAGGAAGGGGGCACTGGTTGTTACCACCTGGAATTGACGAACAGAACCATTTTCTTCGGTTACGTTCACATCAAGTGTACCGGAGAGCGATGAACTCAAATTATCAATCGAAAAAGGGCCTGGTGGCACTTTCACCTGGCTGAGCATCCGGCCATTTTGAGAAATAGTCACCGTCGCATTGCTGGTTGCGGTTCCGGTCACATTCGGTGCATAGCCCCTTAAAAGAGCCGGCAGCATATTTTCATCACTAAACGCGCTAACCCCTTTAAAACGCACCGAGTCAAAAATATTACTTGATGTGTAATGTTTACCCACAAATAATTTGGACGCCAGGTCGGGAAGGTCAGTAAATGCATACGTCTGAACCCACTGTAAATCGTTGCGTTTGTTTTTGCTGTCAAAATTGTTTTGATACTGATAGTTGTTACGCAAACGCCAGGAGCCAACATTGGCACCGACCGTCCCATGGGAACTCAGGGTATTTTGACTCGCTGAATTTCGCCCATTGATATAACTATCTATGATGCTGTAATCAAATATTAGTGCATTCACCCCATTATCGCGCTGTTGAGGAGGCACCCAGTTGTCATCATTGTACAGAAAGTAGACTTGTGGGATAGAAAGGAGAAGCTCTTGCTTTTCATCATCAAAATTGACCTTAATATGTTCATCTTGAGCCCCCAGATCAAAACACTCATCCTGGTTCCACATGGGGATTTTTTTGACAAATTCTTCTTTTAACCCAATAACTTTGATCAGAGTTTCTGGGAGACAGGCCTGTATTTTTTCGTCTTTTTTTGCAAACATTATTTTATCGAAGAAATTGACTTTCCGGCCATTGACCGAAACGCCGACAAAATAGCTACCGTCGGATTGCTCACTTTTTTCAAAAGCATTTAAATCAATATCAGATATACCTAAAATGGAAAGAGCTTGTTCGTTAAATTGCACTTCTTGTGCATAAGAAAAATATGAATAAAATAGAGAAAGTGATAACAACTGAGTAATTATATTTTTTTTCATGTTCACGGAGGTATCATTCCAAATGGGTGGTGATTTATTCGATATTATGCATTCAAAATGGAAAATTGATTTACCCCTATATCTTTATAAAATAAAAGGGTGAATAAATCTTATTGATGGGCCATTGAAATACTGTGCAGGTTAATGACCTACACAATATTTTAAATGTTCATCATGAGGCATTCTCAATAAATGGCAATCAAGAATGAATAGTGCCATTTATAATAAGAATGTCTTTTAGTGCCATATTATTGATAATCTAATACGTAAGCGACTGTTGATTTAACAGTACCCGCAGTGGCATTACCCAATGAAGCCATACGCGCAGACAGGTTGATAGTATTGCTGCCCTCTCTCAGGCTCTGCTCAACTGTACTACCGCTTGTCAGATTTTTACCATTAGGGTCCTGGAACAAGACGCCCATATTGTTTGCTGTACCGGTATTTGCCCACAGATTGCCTGCAGCGTCCATCTGGCCAGTAAAGGTAACAGATACTTTAGAGAAATCGGTGCCGCTGGCGGTTGGATCCATGATGCAGTTAGTCAGTTCTAGCACAAAATCAGAAACTGGGCCTTGAGAACCCGCAGTCTGGAGTGAGGCTGCTGAAATAGAGCCCAGATCCACTTGCTTATTCACTGATGATGGAGCAATAGTACATGCGCCAGTATTGACAACTCCGTTGAATTCAATAATGCCACTACCGACATCAGCAGCAAATACTGATGAAGATGCAGCAGAAATAACTAAAGCCAGTGCAGAGAAAGTGAATAGATTACGTTTCATATTAATAACCTTATTATATTAATCGATATACTTACGATAAGTTAAGATAAATTCTTAACAAGAGATGATAATTACATGCTGTTATACCTAATACAGCTATAACTTAGTTTTTACTGTCATAAATCAGTGGGAAAACAATCTTTTTTCAAAAGGAAATTTTTCTACTCAAACCATATAAAAATAAATTTAAATAGTTCCAATAAATTATTACCCCTTACCGGCAAGGCATTATTGAAAATATGTTTTCCATGTAATTTATGGCGTATATTACACTATAAATACAGATAAAATAATACAGGACTAACCGTAATGGCTTGTAGGCATTTTCTTGTTTTTGGGTTTGATGGTTAGGACGTTGGATTGTAGTGGCATAGTGAATTTGGCCACCTGAATAGAGGTGATATCATCACCTCATAGTCAAAACAGGTGACATTATGACTGGACGCTGCACTGACAGCGAAAGCCCTGTCCATGGCCTGGGAAGCGCGAGGAAAACCCGCTAATTTACTGTATCACTCAGTCACTATACCAGCAGGAATTTCAGTTAGTTACGGTGGAGATATCAGATAAAGCAAAGCCTGAGTCGCCGGGGGAATTGCTGGGATAACAGCCCGATGGAACGTTTTTTTAGAAGTCTGAAAACAGAATGGGTGCAGGATAATGGATACGCTAATTTTAGCGAAGCCAGCACAGCGATAACGAATTACATCACGGGATATTACAGCCAGCTCAGACCTCATCAATATAACGGGGGTTTGACGCCCAATGAATCAGAACGATTGTTCTGGAAAAGCTCTAAAGCCGTGGCCAATTTTTGTTGACCACTACATTTCCACCCAAGCTGTTTTCGTGTCTTTCCAGCCCCATGATTGGAGCACTTCCAAACTTTCCGAGAGTGTCAGTAGCATCACATCTTGATTGGTTCGTGCCAACATCGTGCGTAAGGCATCACCCAGCAGAGCGTGGGTATTACGTAACACCGGATAATCCGGCACAAACTCAGAAGGTGGTTTTTCACCGGTGAGATAGGGGATAAACTGGCTTTGTTGGCTGACTGGGCGAACTGTTGTGGTTCAGTGACAGTTGAATCTAGCACTGTGTTAGAAGAGACGGTTCTTGGTTGTACTTCCTGATAAGGGCCATGAGATGCCCACGTCTGTGACGGAATAAAAATTGCTTTGCATGAACACGTCGAACGGCTATATAGCGTGCTGGCAACGTAATGCCCATACACTATCTCGCCCGGATGTCCTCCCCCACGCTATAGCTACCGGGGTGTATGCCGCACGAGACTTTACTCCCATTCACTTCGATTGGATGACCTGCAAACTGTCTATCTGGTATCCCCTCATGCACTATTCCGCCACAGCTTGTCTTATCACCTTTGACTATCCAATATCCTGTTGCCATATCATCCCTTATTCATCCCTTATTCATCCCTTTGCCAATATCACTTTGGCAATCAGCCAAAAAGGTAAGGGATAATGATGAGTCAGGCAAACAAAAACTGAAATTGTGCTCTATATGCAGAAAGTGAAATTGGGCAGACGATGTACCTCTCCGAATCAGTGAGTTGTCTCGCCGACTGCACAAAGGCCATTAGCTTGCGATGGTGGGATACAAACTGAGAGGCACGGTTGCATATAACAAAAAAAGCCAGGGGAGTTACCCTCTGGCCTTCATTTTAATCATTCCGATTAACGGTCACCTAACGTTAAATGGGGGTTAGGTTAATGGACTGATTATTTTATCTGACACACATATAAGCCACGGCGGAGTTACCTACCGAATGCACTTCCCCAGTGTTTGGATGGAAATCATAACCCTCGGTTGACGTCCACATAATTGTTGCTGTTGGGAAGTCAGGATAACTATTCAGATTTCCCCATTCACCAAAGAAAGTACCAATACCACGTGCTGCCACTCCAGTAGATACTTCATTATTTCCAGGCAATCTCATCCCTTGAGCAATACAGGCGCTATTAGCAGCAGCCCAAGTCACTGTAGATGCGTTAAAGTGGCCAACCCAAGAGTCTAATTTAAACTGATAAGTGAATACTTTGCTCTTGTCTAGTTTCCATGCAGCAGTAATGGTAACTGTTCCAGTGGTGTCATTATCAAGATTAACCAAACCTGAACTGCTTACACTCACGTTTGCATCGCTACTCGCCCACTCATAGTTGCTGTTGCTGGCAACATTGCCGTGCGGCGCTATCTGGAAGTTGGCGTTTTTAAACCCTTTGGTTGGGAAACCATCACTTACACTGAAACCGCTATAAGCATTGACTGGTGTATTCAGTGATGCTTTAGAGAAATCAGGATAGAACGTAACGTCTTTATCATGAGAGCTGCTGACACCCGCCGTGTTAGTCATCGCGGCTGTTATTGTACTGATGGTGCCGCCGACATTCGTCATAGTAAGGTCAGTAATGGCTTTCCCATCAACACCCGTTTGAACTGACGCTGTTTTTACTGTGACACCATTGGTCGCGCTGAAAGTCACCGTCATGTTAGGGACTGGATTTCCCTGCTTATCCAGCACGATAGCTTGTACCCTGTTGGTGCCGCTGCCCGCAGTTTGATTATTGACTTCCACAGTAAAATCATCCGCGGTAATGGTTGCGGTAGTCGCATCAGGGATAAAGTTCACTTCCACCTGTTGCTCCGCGCCATTAAGGTTTGCTGTCACGGTATAATTGCCCGCTTTGGTGCTAGTGATTTTCGCTGTGGCTACACCGTTGTCGTCGGTTGCGGTGAATTCACTGATTGTAGCATCGCTTACTGTACTGAAAGCGACGCTGATATTAGGCACGGTGTTACCGAACTTATCTACAACGGTCAGTTTTACACTGTTGGCGCTGCTACCATCGGCAGGTTGGCCGTCAGTCACTAGCTGCAATTTATGTTCAGCGCTACCACTCAGCGTGGCACTGCCAACATCGGCGATAAAGTTCATATCAACCTGTTGTGTCTCACCATTGAGTTCGGCTTTAACGGTATAGCTAGCAGCCTTAGTACTGGTGATCGTTGCCGTTGCTACCCCTTGGTTATCACTGGTTGTTGTCGCAACAATGTTAGCGTCTGCATCAACGGTGAAATTGACTGTTACCCCGGACAATTTATTGCCATAGGCATCAACCACTACCGCTTTCACTTGGTTCGCCGCAACATCATTAGCTAAGCTGCCATTGGTCACAACTTGCAGGCTATTGTCTTGTATTGTCGCACTTGCTTCATCAGCGACCATGCTCACTTTCGTTTTCACATCATTTAGCGGCACACCATTAATCTGGGCGCTAATATTAATCAGTTGTGGTTTGCTGCCTGCGGTAAGCGTGGCTTGATAAACACCCGGAGCCGACTCGCTAATTTGAGTTATCGAATGTTCGACACTTGGCAATGGTGCTGCACGTGCAACTCTGGCGCGTTTTGCGTCAGGCAATTCTGCCAATTCAAGTGAGAATGTCAGTTCATCAACAATACCCGTAATCGGTTGGTTGTTATTGTCCTTGATATTAAGTTCAATAACGCTGCTTGCGACGGCATTTGCTGGCAGAGTGGCTGGTGAAGCGACCATGCTAGAGGTCTTGGTGTTCACACCACTGTCATCTACGACAATATCGCTATAAGCGACCGGAGAAGCATTACCTTGCGTATCGTAAGCGATGGCACTGATACGATAAGTGTTATTTCCCTGACCACCCGGTAGATAGCTTGGTAATGTTACTTGCCAATTATTGGCGCTACCGGTCATTTTCCCGCCAGCCAGCGTCAATGCACTGGTTTCCCACTCAATACGATCCAGACCTTGCTGCGCCGTAGCATTTGCCACTAATGGCATGGTTTGTCTTGCTGAACCGCTAACACGTGCTGGTAACTCGAGGGTAACCATATTCTGCTTACGGTATTTCATCACGATCTGATTATTACGATCGACCAGATTATAGCGGCTGCCAATCAGGCTACGCTTAATGGCTACCGTGTTAGGATCGAGCTGGTGCGCCAGCGGGGTGCCGAATGCATAGTTAAATCCAAGGTTCAAACGGGTGTCATTCATTCCTGCACGTCCCATCTTATGGTCGACGCCAACAGTGAATAAAGGAATTGGGGTATAATTCACGCCCATAGTGACTGCAAGTGGGTTTTTCTGGCGATTATCTACGCCAAACAAGCCAACTTCATCACCAAAATATTGTTCGTAAACCAACTTACCACCCAATTGTGGCAATGCTGGTAAATAAGCTTCACTACGTATATCAAAGCCGTTCGCGACTTTTTCATCATATTTATCAAGATCTGGTGAGTTTTTCCAACCACTCACACCAAAGTAACCGTTGGCGGCCAGATTAATATAATCACGACCATATTCAGCACCGACGCCAATACGGGTATGGCTATAGCTGGCATCATGATCGACAAATAGGTTATAGCCCAGCATTTGCTGCGCAAAGAAATGACGTTGGCCCAGACCAAAGTTCAATGTCACACGGTCATCAATGTAGCGACCGCCCAACTGAGTAAAAGTCAGTAAATCCGGGCTGTCGGTCAGTGGCAGCAACACATCTAATTGGCTGCCTTTAAGGCTCAGTTTCTCATCCAGATTAAGTTGTACTTTCGCACTACCAAACTGGTTAAGCCACTTTTGTACGGCTTCATTACCTGCACTGGTGGCAGTGCCGCGTGCAATGGAGCTCGCTTGTTTGGCTGAGTCACCATCTGCCAATACCGACGCCAAACGCGTTGCTGCATTAGCCGTAGTTTGTTCAGCCTGTGAACTCGAGACATCAACGGTCTCAGCTGCCATGACTGCAGGGGTAAAAGCAATACTCAAAGGAAATGCTGTCTGGATGACAATATTTGCCCAGACGACTGATTTTGCAATTCGAGTTTTATTTAACTGTTTGGTTTGAGGTGGAGATGTTACACGATGCAGGCTCATACTTATTTATTTACACTCTATAAGTCAATAATATCAAATAACAAAAGTCGCTTATTTATATTATTATTTCTGAATTCAGCGGCATTGCTCCATATAT
The DNA here is from genome assembly GCF_002073315.2 of Yersinia sp. FDAARGOS_228. NCBI lineage: Bacteria > Pseudomonadati > Pseudomonadota > Gammaproteobacteria > Enterobacterales > Yersiniaceae > Yersinia > Yersinia sp. FDAARGOS_228. The sequence goes on along the minus strand of NZ_CP020409.2, from coordinate 1,348,853 downwards.
CAAACACGGGAAGTCCGCCATAAAAATGGTGAAATAGTTGTTGTGATTGAAATTTTCGAGTGAATATCTATTGATAAGAGATAAAAACAGTCATATTAAGGCTCGTTGCGACTAACACCAAAAACCCAAGAGGTAATATGATTGATTTAATGACTTTTACTTATAAAGAAAACACTTACTTTATTTCCATCACGGCAAGAAATATTGCGAGATCCAGCTTGTCTGGAATAGATCACAAGAGATATATTTATAACACCATAGGTACATCTAAGTTACAAAATTGATGGCGCTATTAAACATCATGTCGCATATTTTATATATAGGATCACAAGAGAACTTTATGTAGGAATAATCCTACACGAAATCCCATCTAAAATTTCATATGATTTCTGGTACTGTTTTAGTGATAGTTGAGCGGGTAAGTTTTGCTGTTCTGTTGTCAGTAATACTCATCAGAAATGTATTAACAGACTGAAATTAAAGGCTAATGGTCGTTGGGGTTTGTAGTGGTCAACTAAAACTGGCCACCGCGTTAGAGCTTTTCCAGAACAATCGTTCTGATTCGTTCGGCATCAAACCACCATTATATTACCATTATATTGATGAGGTCTGAGCTGGCTGTAATATCCCGTGATGTAATTCGTTATCGCTGTGCTGGCTTCGCTAAAATTGCGTCTGTTACGTCTGGTCATAATGTCACCTGTTTTGACTATGAGGTGATGATATCACCTCTATTCAGGTGGCCAAATTCAGTGTGCCACTACTTTTGCTTCAGACTTGGCTGTACGAACCTTCACATCACTCAGAGCCATGTTGAGTATCCTTTCAAGGGTTCTGCGTGGGTACAAACATTATCGAACCGGGATATGCCCACAATTGTAACCACATCAGTAAGTTGATGTAGATTGAATCAGGTTGACTTATGTTGAGTAAAAAAGCGAGAAGAGCCTTGCGGGGACTGGATTTTAGACATAAAAAAAGACCTCAGTTGAGGTCTATTTACATACTAATGGTGCGAAGGCCGGACTCGCCAATCAAAATTAACAAACTGATATCAATGTAATTTATTTCAGGTTAAAGATATTTGTACCCGCACTTGTACCCACATACGAAAATCCGTACAAAAATCAGACATTGCCAGCGGGTACAAAGCCATATCAGTACAACATCAATATGGCTATCAAAGCAAGGTTTAGGCAGGCCAAAAAGCTTTTATCATTAGCCCCCAATTGCCAACAACCTTGACCACCGTCCGCTATGAGCGAAAAGCAGAAATAGGACTGTGTTCTTAATTCGATATTCTAAGGGTAAGAACTACGGACTGATCTCAAAAAGTTCTTAGAACTAAAATTCAAGTCAATCGTTTTAGTAATGGCTAACCATACAAAATATACTTTAAGTTGCAGGATACTTACTTTCGAGATTCTATACAGCAACTTACAATTGAACATGGTATAAATTATCGGCAAAAGTTGGATAATGCTTCGGCAAGTGCTCTGGGATTTTCCCACGACATTGAGTGTCCGCAGCCTGGCAGTATGCACGTTGAAACTCCGGAGGAAGTTAGATTGGAAAAATCATCATCTGGCAAAGAGTATTCACCGAAGATAAGCTGCTTTGTAATTGGCAGTTGAACAAAACGCTCGAGCCAATTATTACCAACAATTAGGTTGGCAGCACCGCGCCACACCGCCCAAGGAGCATCTACTGCAAGGCTACCAGCCCATGGGCTAGTTTCTTCCTTCACCATTTGCTGCCAGATAATGTCAACAAATTCATCTTCTCTGTAGCTACATATTTTCTTGCTGAAAAAACCGCCACCGGGATGAAAGTTTGGCTCAGATACTACCAGCCCCAGCAAACGTTCCCCTAGAAGCTCAGCCACCTCGATGCTGATGCTGCCTCCCATGCTATGCCCATACAAAAAACATTGCTTTAAACCTAGATGTTTTACCAGCTCAACTACTACCCTCGCCTGGTCGGTAATCGAGTAACCATAATTCTGTGGCTTTTGGCTATATCCGCAACCAGGTAAATCAATCAGAATTGCCTTTCTCCCTTCAAACGATGGTTCTGTGACAACTCTTGGATATTCGTAAGAAGAAGCACACCCTAATCCATGAACAAAAATCATCGGCGCGCCACTTCCCGGCAAATCTTGCCAGCGAACATGGCAGTTAGCTATCGATGAGAAAAAAGAATCCATTAGTCTTACTCCCTTTATCAAGTCACACGAAGCGTTACGATATCTAGCCACTGCCTCATACAGTACCCTAGTTTATAATTTTATTGTCAGCCTAAAAACGTCCGCTATTTGGCAGCCAAGCTGCCTGCCAGAACTGTACCGGTCGGCTATGAGCGAGGAGCGGACATAAATTTCTGGATTAAGGCACTGTCATCGTAATGAACACTCAAAAGACAAACGATGTGATTGACAGTATGGGAGTCAAGCACTTAGCCTTATCCAACTCCACAACTGTTAATTACACATAAATTAGTCAATTATCGATGATGTTGTTTCGTTCTCAGATGAGCAATAGCTACCACTGTCGCTGCGCAGTTTACCCTAGCTGGTGCTCGGTACCAATGGTGTAGGAAGATGAAAACATTTAAAAGCTAAAATAGAATCTGACATGTTACGTGATTCAGGCCGTTTTCCTACCCCTTTCATCGATTGATGAAGTTATGGCAGACGGGTGGTTCGCAGAATAAGGTTCCTCCCAAAAACATTATGCTATTGGGAGTAAGAGGATTAAAACATGAAATTGAGTAGTTAAAAACTAACTACAAATTTTAGTAAATACCATACATGACTGTTTTTTATTAAAGAAGGATTTTAAGGATGATTGAATTTACAGTGTTACCGTCCAAAGCTTGGCCTTCATCACCTAGTCCAAATAGAGTTTATCTGGTTCATCAAACATGGAACGATTATTCATACAGAACCTTGTTTAAACTTTTCGTGTATAACACGCAAGAAAAGAGACTTCTTGATATTGGTCATATAAAAATAGGATTTGCAGGTCAGGATTTTTCAATAAGTACCTATGATAAAATTGAGAAAAAATTCACCCAAATTGGCAACGAATTTTTTAGTCTTGCAGAAACCCCGGAGTTTTATGAAAAACTCTATGAAATTGGAGAGCAACGCTGTAAAGAAATTTTAAAAGCACTTAACTGTGTAGTTGTCAGTAATGCGGCAATGATTGTTGCTAAAGAACAAGACGTTTTCCAAGTGTCTTTATTGAGAGATATCAATATAAATACGATTCAAGGTCAATTTGCAAGGATTATAGATGGTGATAAAGCTTTGGTAGAGTTTGATTTCACTTTTGTTCGTGAAAATCATGAATTTTCAGATCTACAATTAGAATTTAATGTTAACCCTACTCGATTACCTTCTAATAATATACATGCTTTGATAGGTAGGAACGGGTTGGGGAAAACGACCTTGCTTAATGAAATGGTCTCTTCGCTAGTTGGGAAGACGAAGCCTCAATCAGCTTCATTTCGTAACCTTTACGGAAACGTAATCGGATCGGATTATTTTAGTACAGTTATATCTGTTTCATTTAGTGCATTCGACCCGTTTCGGCCAATGATGGAACAAGATGACCCAATGATGGGTACTTGTTACTATTACATTGGACTTAAAAAACCATATAATACAGACGATCTAAACGATCTGTTACCAATGGCAGAGCTTCATAAAAAGTACGCTGATTCAGTAAATAGATGTTGTTCTGACGATTCAAAAAAGGAACTGTGGAAAAAAGCCATAAGAAATTTGGAGTCTGATACAAATTTTGAAGATCTGAATTTAACAGAACTAACCGATTTTGAAGAGAGCGAGAGGGTTGATGCATGTATTGAACGTTTGCAAAAAATGAGTTCAGGGCATGCAGTTGTATTTATGACAATCAGCCGCTTAGTTGAAGTTCTTCAAGATAAAACTCTTATTTTGTTTGATGAGCCAGAAGGCCATTTGCATCCGCCCCTTTTATCAGCATTCCTTCGTTCTTTAAGTGAATTGTTGCATAAGCGGAATGGTGTAGCAATTATGGCTACTCATTCTCCAGTGGTGGTGCAAGAGATCCCGCAAAGATGTTGCTGGGTTTTGACACGTTTTGGCGATGCAACACATTATGCAAGACCATCAATAGAGACTTTTGCGGAAAACGTAGGTGTAATCACTAAAGAAGTATTTAAATTGGAAATGGAACGTTCAGGATTTCATAGGCTATTTCAGGAAAAAGTCAATGAAGGATATTCCTTTGACGAAATATTAGGAGAGTTTGGGGGTAGTATAGGTCGCGAAGGTAAGGCTATTTTAATGGCTATGTTGATGTTAAGGGATAAACATCATGACGAGCAGGGAGGTCAAAATGCGTAGACTAAGTTATCCTGATATTAAATGCAATGATCCTTTTTCAACGTGTATATTATCTGTTAATGCTAAGTATGCAGATTACATCAACCGCATGACTAATATATCAGTCGACGTGGCAACAGAATGGGTTGATTTTAACTCACGGAGCGGGACTAAGGATCTGCATTTGCTTACACCATGTCAACCAAAAAATATAAAGCAAATAATTATAGCTGATGTGAAAAAATCAGAACTGAAAGTCCTTTACGAAATTCATATGCTAAAAAAAGGTAGCCAAGCAAGAAAAATATATGACATTCTAAGAGCGTCAGCCGGTGGTAGGTGCCCTCTTTGTGGAATAAGAGATGTTTCAACGTTAGACCATTATCTTCCTAAAGCACGTTACCCATTGCATTCAGTAAATCCAAAAAATTTAGTTCCGGCATGTAGAGATTGCAATACTGGGAAATTGGATAAAATATTTACAAATAAAAATGAGCAAACTCTTTATCCTTACAATGAAGATGCTAAATTTTACGACGAAGACTGGATATGCGCTACTGTTGAAAGTATTCAAGGGATTTTAGTATTTGATTTTTATGCCGATCCTCCTCAAAACTGGCCTGATGTTGACCGCGAACGTGCCATTAATCACTTTAAAATGTTTAATCTTCGTAAGGCTTTTACCTTGCATGCTTCCCAGATGGCTATGGCTATCAAAATTGCTATTGAAATGTTTTGGGAAATTGGTGGAAGCGATGCGGTACAGGAATATTGCCGACGCAATATAACGTCTGAAAAAGAGTTCCCCTCAAATAGAGCAATTTTTCGCGCTATTATGGCTAATGATAATTTGTGTAATGGTGCGTTGTGACACTTCTATTATCCCACCAGCATTATGCTGGTGGTTGATTTACTTACATGCTCCGTCATACATCTGACAAACACCACCAGCTTTTAGCGCGACAAACTTGTAGGAATATTCATCATGCAGCTACTCTTCGCGTATAGGTTCATAACGTCCGCTCTTGGCACAGAGCGGCTACTCAGTTAGGTTAACTTTTGTGTCTAGGTTCCTAGGGTGAACGATGATGTTTTTGCTGGATATACTCAAGTAGAATGCGAAAAGGAATTCAAATCAGATGGAATTATGCACACAGGAAAGGCACCTTTCAGGATGCTGGTAAAAATTACCGAACAAGCAGATCCAGCCAATCTGGGTTCTCAATTTTACGGGAATAGGGCAGCATCGCACGATTAATCAGCTCAAAGAATTCTGACTCCTCCATCCTTACTGCTTCGCTTGTGCCAGGTCCCTCCCATTCATCAAAGAGATGCCAGTAAAGCGATTTCAGGGTATCGACCACCGCCGCGAAAATCTTTACGTCAGGTTCAAGCCAATGACACACCAGAAAATACATTTTCTGTTCTGCATCATGGATGGACGCGCACTGGGAAAGTTGACTCATAAATAGCTTGATCCAGACCAATGCTGCTGTTTTTAGCGGTGGCAGATCTATCCGCTGCTCTGCCATGTACCGTGACATATATAATTCAACCTCGGTCCGTTCAGGTTGCTTATCAAGCCCCAGTGAAGCGAGAATTAAAAGAGTCTCCGAATCATTTCCTTCGGTGATTTGATCTTCAGCCCATGCAATGATCAGGCAGTCCAGATCATTGTGGAGAAAGTGATATTTGCGTGAAAAAACAAACAGCCCGAGCAGGTCATTGAATGTGTATTGAGATGGCATCTGATATTCCCTTACCTGTATTGTTTACATGAACCCTGGCAGTGATAATTTCTGAGTCCATCATTAATTGAACGGTGGGTCTATATAACCGAATGAAACTCCAATTAACCTTCATTTTATCTTAACTATTGATATAAATTCTATAAAGAGTAGTGGTATACCGATTTTGACCACATAAGCAGAAGTGTGAAATATCCGCTCCTGGCACTTATCCGACGGTCAGATTTAATAGTGCCCTACCAGAGGGCACCGTTAGATAAAGGCACAGCTAATACAACCTAACATGCACTGCTGCCCTATACCCGTTCTGCCAATACGCTTGGGTAATGTTTAGCGATGATATCGTTCATCTTGTCCATCAACCCAGGTTTCCTAAATGTCAGATGCGCTGAGCCCTTCATAAAATATTTTATCGAAAAGTAATCGTCTTCATAAACTTTCGTCATTTGCCGATTGGCACTCATATGTTCATACAGCCGAGTTGTCACATCTCCCCGGTTGTCCGGGATCGCCTTGCCCTCGAGCAGGAACAACATCCGTTCAAGATCCGCCAGTTGATCCCGCCGGTAGCTGTGGTTCAGGGTAAATCCCCATTGGGTGTAACTCACCAAATTGTTGACGATAATTTTCTTGCCAAACTTACAAGGATGGTTGCTCTTGTAATCCCATGATAGCGACTTGAACACATTAATCACCCCTCGCTCAAATACGTTGTCCTTATCACGGTGCAACTGCTCAAATGTGCTGTAAATACTTTCCTCGCTAATGGCAGGAATATTATCCCCCTCAAGGTTTCTGTACCACTGGTCACGGGCTTGGGCATCCATCAGGCTCAGCATCCCTGATTTTTTCATCAGGTCTCGCCATATACCGCGATCGAGATTGCAGGTAATCACTTTCATGGCTGTTTCTGCTTTCTCCATGAACCAGCAGCCAGTACGGAAGTCTTGCCGCATGGCCCAGTCCTTTGCAATTCCACCGCCGATGCTGCTGGTGATGGCTGAAATATCCTCAAGCTGGTGGATAAGCACGTCAATCTGCACCAGCGCGGTGTTACGCATGGTGATGATACGTTCAATGCTGGTGGAGCAAATCACATCGGTGTGGCCGGTTAGAACCTGTGGCTCGTCGATAACTGCGCTAAGTGAAGTAGACATCGTAGGAACTCCATAAAAGCAAAACGCCAACTATTGTTGTTGGCGTCGAGGAAGAAGGATGTTTCAGGTGCCAGTGTCTGCTGTTCAAGCCAGTTTCTGATATACCGAGATATAGACATAACCGTGACTGCCCAGCGTATCCGCGTCACAGACCCATTCTCCATGCCGAACCGTAATGCCTTGCTGACGGCGTGGATCCAGCGCACCGGACAGCAGTTGCGATTCCAGTTTGGTTATCAGCGCGGGAAACGCTGCATCAAGAGCCTGAGTGGCTTCAAGGGAAAAGGTGCCGACAATGTGGGCTCTGTCGCTCAGAAAATGCAGATGCGTTCCCTCCTGAACCAATCGGGCTCCCAACCGTGGTGTAATATCACATTGCAGGCCCCATGCCGGGGCGGTGGTAATGTTGTTATCCATGCTAAATTTTTCTCTGTGGTTGAATAGGGTTGAGGGACTCGGTTGGGTAGAGCAAGGTGGGCGGAAAATGTGCTCGCCACAGCCCCGCAGCCTGGCGTGCTCGGGCGATATCTCCCTTGCTCAGCGTGGTGTCTTGCGCCAATGCACTGAACCCGGCACGGCCGATACGCACCAGAGCATATTTTTCAACCAGAGCATTGACGGTATCACCCACTGAAATCTCCCGCTCAATCTGTTGCGCAATCACCTGTTCATCGTGATAAGGCGTATCGTTGAGGCTCAGGCCGTAGTAATGCTCCAGCAGGAAAGCGAGCAGTTGCTGATAAATAACAGGCACGGTCAATGCGCCCGGTGGGGTGGGACGTGGTTTCATGGGGATGTTCTCAATGTGGATAATGCGGGATTACGTCAGGAGACGAGCTGTGGTATCACCAGTCAAACGTGGCAAAACCGGGCAACACATCGCCCAGAGCATCAATATGCAGGAAGGTTAGCCCATGGTGTTTCATTAATGTGGTGACCAGACGGCGGCAAGCTTTGGAGCAGCCCAACTGTTTGAGCCGCAATACCTGGTGGGTCCAGGCTTCTAATCTCATCAGGTAACCGGTGCCCGTGTAGAGTAACCATTCGCCATCGCTGAATGCCACCTGACAATGGGATATCCGGTACAGCAGCGCATTGTCGTTCTCGGTGATGTGTGCGGTACTGCATTGTAAGCCGCAGAATATCGGGTAAGGCTCGGGTGGGTTGGGCATGGTGGGTTCTCCTTTATGCCGCTGTTCGGATAGTCTGGTAGGCCAGACGTTGTTGATGAATGGTTTCACGGGCTGACTGCATCAGTTCGGGCAGGTACTCACGGTCAAACCACTGGCGTACCGGTTGATGGTTGGCAATCAATACGGCGGATTGCCAGTCCTGCGCCAGAGTGTTGCCCGTGGTCAGGCACACCAGTTCGACCCGGACAGTGAGTAAACGGGCACCGTGGTGCAGCAACCGGTCCAGCGTGTCATCCCACAATGACGCGTTTTCTGAATCATCCAACTCATCATCACTGGCTTCGGCGATGGCCCGTAACGCAAAATGCCGTGTCCGTCGCTCAAACAGCATGTCGCTGTCGTAGGGGGGCAATGTAGCGTCAAGCAGTCGATACCCCTGACGTTCAGCCTCCGAGCACAATGAGACGAGGTCTTGACGTAAAGCCTGATAAAACGGCTGATACAGCGCCTCCTCTGCGTCGGGAAAATCGAGGATTTCAATCTGAATGCATCCCGCATGGGTATAACGCAGTCCGTCCTGAAGAGTCAGCGATACCGCTATCGGAGACTGCGACAGTACGAACGCCAATCCCTGCCGGGTCTCGATGCTCAGCGACTGGCGCTCAGACAATGCAGGTAATAACTGTTGCAGTGCCGTATTATCGAGGGTACCAAAGCAGGCGCAGCCATCGCCCTGACAATAGCCGAGCGACCAACGCCATTCCAGGTCATCAGGATAATGGGACTGTTGCAGCAGCCGTTGCCCCGTGCGGGCCATCAACGTGTGGAATAAGGTTGTCATTACATTTCTCCTGTTTTTGTGGCGGTCATCCCGGTAACCAGTCGCGTTCAGCAAATGACACAATATCCAGGCCGCCAACAACCAGGTGATCCAGTACTTTCACATCAACCAGTCCCAATGCACTGACCAGCCTGTCGGTGATCTGCCGGTCTGCCTGACTGGGTTCAGCGTGACCGGAGGGATGATTGTGCGCCAGCAGTACGGCCGCCGAGTTATGCCTCAACGCCGCTTTAACCACTTCACGGGGATGAACCTCGGTACTATTGATCGTCCCTTTGAAGAGGGTTTCGTACGCGATCAGGCGGTTCTGGTTATCCAGAAAGAGCACCGTGAACTCTTCACGCGCCAACGTGCTCTTTTGCAAGCGTAGCCAGTCACGGACGGTCGTGGTTGAGGTAAACGCAGCACCGGGTTCACGCAGTTGTTGTTCCAGCAGGGTTAAGGCGCGCTTGATGGTCCGTTGGGCTGTGGGTGACATTTCCGCCACTGTTGGAGATAACGTTATTTTCATGGTGAGAGGTCCTTGTTGCTCAGTCAATCAGGGAGAAAATGGCGCGGCTTTCAGGGTGTTGTAAGGCGTATTCCCGTAGCCAGTAGAAGTGTTCGGTCATGGTCTCGCTCTCGGTGCTGCAGGCACAGTGGCTGTAGGTCATCAGGCAGGCGGTGATACCCGCGGCTTCACGACTGACGGTGGCACCATTGCCATTGAGCGCGTTAAACAGCACATAGTCTTGCTCCGTGCCCGGCACCATAAATGCCCCGCCGTTACTGAGCGTGTAGAAGTCCCAGAAATCGCCCTGATAGTCAGCACACAACCGGTCCAGCCACCAAAAAATCCGTGGTTCAATCAACGCCCATTTAGGCACCTGACCAAAGTACTTTGGCCAGAAATGGATACGCTGCGCATCAGAAACCCGGGTGGCGGTGAGTCCGTTTGTTTCGGTCTTGCGGTGTTGGTTCATGGGGCAACTCCTTGTGTCATCATCGGTTAATAACAAAACAGGCCCCACCGGAAAACCGGGGAGCCTGTTTGTGGGGGGGATAAAAGTGAGTGAGTACTTACCGGGGGAGTGTGTTTAGATACGATTAATTATCCGTCGTGTGCTGGCTGGGAAGCGGTGAAAATCAGTTGCCGTTGGGGACAGGATTGTGCGTAGCCATCAGCGTCAAAACAGGCAGGCCAGTCATTTTTTTCGGTAATCAACCGGCACAAGCTACTCTCACCGGGGCGGTAATACAGATGGCCGCACCAGGCGCATAAATCATCATCCGATATCGAACGGCAACCGGGTTCGTTGTCTAATGCCACGGGATAACAGTCAACCAGACGGGCCCCAGCAGGCAGACAAAACATCAGGTCATGGCCTGCTGTAATCGCTCAGCCATCACCCACAAAGCGCGGTTGAGTTTGATGTCGCCATCGATGCCATTCACTGCCCGGGTCTGGGTGCGTTTGCCTTTGGCACTGATGCCGGACAGGCCCCCTTTAGTTAAATTTTCTTGCAAACGTTGAAAAACCGTCCACGAATCGTCTTTCTTGTCCTCCCAGCGACGTGGGGTCAGCAGTTGGCTGGCGGTGACCGGATGATGTTCTTCGCCGTAACGGTAGGTCAATGCCGCGTGCGCCAGCGCATGCTGATGTTCCGGTGTCAGTGTTAATGCCAGCATGCTTTCGCGGCTTTCTTCTATTCGATCAAATATCCCCAGTACTTCGTAAGCCCCTTCAATGACTTGTTCCGATATATCGCCCAGGTGTGGCACACGAATATCGCCAAAAGACTCACCACAGATTAACCCATTCGCACAGACTGCACGAAACATGCCGGGAATTAATTGGTGGCTACTGCTGCCATCGTGGCTGTTTAACATAATAATTTCAGGCACCTGCTGACCGGCTATCTGAGTGACGCGTCGTAAGCGTAGCATGTGCTTAGTATAATCACGTTTCTCGGGGTCCCGTACCCGGGTCTGGCAGGCAAAGAACGGCTCAAACCCTTCGTTCTGCAGGTTTTCCAGCAAGGTGATGGTGGGAATAAAGGTATATTTTTCACTTCGGGATGCATGTTTATCCTCACCGAAGACGCTCGGCACGTAATGCATCAGTTCTTCGCGGGTTAACGGACGGTCGCGGCGAACAGAATTCACCCGACCAAAACGGGACGCTAAACGGGTCATCAGTGTTTTCTCCAAATAAAAGGCCCCCAGTCTAAATAGACTGAGGGCCAGTAGGGTGACGATGTATAAAGAGTAAAGTCAGTGGTGAATAAGCATCGTGATATCGCTATTCAGTTATGGGTGCAATAATGCCGGACGTTGGCGGGATGTATTCATACCCTTTCTCCCGCCGCCAAATCAGTCAATAACACACACACGATGAAAATGGGGGGTATCTGACCGAAGCGGCTAATCCCCGAGATACCCGATGAGCAGACCGTATCCCACTATGAGTATAAGGACATACATAAGACAGAATTTTAGATAAATAATACCGGCTCTTTTTAGCCTACCTTTTGTCATTTTGATTTCACGACCATGATATAAAGCACTGCTCCGAATAACGGGTCGAGTAACAATGACACCATAAACCACAGCCAGAATGACCGTCCATTTGAGCTGGCGCACCACCCAATGAAAGCCGAAGCCATAATCCAAAGTAAAAGGACAAGTATCATTTTAGTCCTCCTGATGAGCGTCAGTCGAACCTTGCCCAGATTTCCTCGTGACGGTCCCCTTTGACTGAGTGACGAGATAATGAGAGAGGATGCGAAAAACCAAACTGAGAATAAGCCAACTGACAATGCCCCAGAAAACTGCGGTGATAAGAGACAGGATGCTGATCCCGTGCTCGGATACGGCGACGGTCACTAACAGCATGAGTGTTATCATCACGGCCAGGGCCACTTTGACTTTTCTTGAATTCAGGATATTGATGATGTTCATGGCATCGCTCTGGTTTGTGTAACAAAATTCAACCACGGTGTGACAGTGACGGGAAGAAACAGGCCATTTAGTAATACCTGTGGAACGCCCTGCACAATCAGAAAGTTATCGTTCACTTGCTCACTCCTTTTGTAGGCGATTAAAGGCTGTCTGATTCAGCAATACCGTCATCTGCCAGTGCGTGGCTAATGTTATTCACCACCGTATGGGTATCGAGTTTTATCTCTGCCAGCAGTTTTCCGGTGTCCGGCGCGCCTTTATAAACGTAGAGTGACGCGACGGGTTCACCGTCATCGTTTGTTCCGGCGGAGACCTGATAGCGGGTATCACCCTTTCTGACGGTGAACTCCTGAATGCTGATAACCTGATTGTTCTGGTATGCGTAAGTGGTGTTGGCTGCCGGAACAGTGATATCCATCTCTTTATGTGGGGTGCCGATCTTACCAAAAGAGTAAGACACGTAAGGGGTATCCATGCAGATGGTGACTTCTTTGTTATGGTTGAGCGTTTTGGCATAAAAAACAGGTTTTGCACAGCGCGAATTGTCAGCCTGTACTGCATGTACACATGACAACAACAGCCCAGTGCTTAAGAGAAAAACGCGGACGAGACTTTTAAATTGATCTTTCATTTTCATTCCTCCCACTCAGGTAAAACGACATAAATATCCCTGCCCCTGACTTCAATCGTCATCGGCTCTTTATTACCGGTGTTCATCAGGGCCTGTGCCCGATAAAAACGCCCGCTGACCTCTTCCTTTAAGTCCGTCACGCGAATACAGCGTTCATCAATACCTTCCTGTTTCATAAGCTGGGTAACAATAGAACAAGCGCTCTGCGCAAGTTGTTCTGTACCCGACTGCTTTTTAAATTGCTCACCGGCTATCACCGACAAAACAGTACATATCAGCCATACCTGCAATAAACGCCAGGGTTTCCCCTGACGTTCGTCACGTTGCCGCAGATAAACCATGGGTAGCAGAAAATAGCCGAACGAAGGCGGTACTTTTTCTTGTTTCATCAGGCTTAACCGGTCAAGAAGGGTCCAAACCAGTGAGAGAACCAGATAAAAACCAAGGGCAATCTCTTTAGGAAAGAAAATGGCGAAGGGTGCCCAGAGTAGTGGAAGAACAATGGCCAGAGCCCAGGCATAGCTGTCCTGCTTGGACAGAGGATAAGGTTTTAGCATGGGGACCTCGTATCGTGCAGCACAAAGGCCAGATAAGGGAAACCGCGTTGCATCATGGGAATACTCCTGTATTCATCAATAAGTAGACAGAAATTAAGGGGTGACGACCGTTCTGGAAAGGGGATCGTAGCGAGATGTGGGAAAGAGAGATAATCGTTAATTAAGATCAATAAGCTAAAACCGATCGTTGAAACCTATTGGTTTTTTGATGATAAAATCAATTATTGATAGATAATAACTATTATAAATAGGTGTTCGATCGGCGAAACAGATCGAACGAATAAACCGTTGGCCGTGAGAAATCAGAACAGGAAATGCCAGACAGCGTGAACAACCGAAAGCAGTCGGTGGCGAAGCCGTTTAAGCTGACGCACCAGCGCACCGGTGGTTTGCATTGCAGAGAGCGCATCATCGAAAATATCGCCCACGCCACGGGCAAAGTTGTCGCGCGCCGTCTTGATCACGTTCTCCGTACGATAACCCGACTCCAGTTGGCGTGTGACTGCACTGCTGGCGTTATCCGGCAAAGCACGAATGAAGGTTTCGGCCCAGAGGAGCATATTGAACCCCTCCGATGCTGATACGGCCAGAACAGGATGTCGGGGTGAAAACAGCGCATTGACCTGCGCTATTTTTACCTGCAAGTGCTGTTGCTGACGTAAAGAAGGTTGGTGAGTGACGAGGTCCCATTCCCGACAGGGTTCAATTTTATCAGCCTGATTGAGGACGAAAAGAAAGCGCACGGGGTCTGCTCCCTGCGAAATCAATTGCCGATAGCAACGAATGTCATCGTTCCATGCCCGGTCATCCGCTTTAAGCACCCAGATAATCAGGTCCAGTTGACCCAGCCAGTGTTGATATAACCGCGTATAGATACGGTCAAGTTCGGGCGTTTCACCTATTCCCGGAAAGTCCACGATGAGCAAGGCATGCGGTGCAAGGCTCAATTGATACGTTTGTACACGGCGGGTACATCCTTTAATGGCGCTGACCTTGGCAGGAGGCGGATTGAATAAGGTATTGCAGAGGCTGGATTTACCCACACCGCTTTTACCCATAATGCCAATCGTGGGTTCGTAATGAATGCACTGATGTATATGTTTGAGAATGGCACGGGAGAGGTTGTCAGGGAGAAGGGAAAGTGGTTGTGTCAAGGCGGAGATGCCTTGTTCGGTTTTATCTGGCACATTAACCTCCGTGAGTTGAAATAATAAAACGGTAGCAAAACCTGCTGCCGTTCTTATGGCGGTAATATAGGTCTGAATTTTTTTTGAATTGAATTTTTAAACAGAATAGAGGCGAATATCTAACCAGTCAGGCAGAGGCCACATCACATTTAGGCGCACAGAACGCTTAATAACGATATGAGTGAGAGTATTATTATGGCGGATGAACTCTGTGTATCTCAAGCAAGAAAACATATTCATTATGAGCAAAATAGCACAGATAAAATACAAGTATTAGATAACATAACTCCAGAGTGATTTTATGCTTATTTTCCCTTTAATGTGATACTTCCTTCTTCTATTGCAAAAAGGGGTTTTAATGGTTTTTTGTGGCGGTTTGTCTATGTGTTATTTAATACTGTTATTTAATATGCTTAGTAGTATCGAAGTAATATTATAGTAATATTGGGTAGTAGTGGCATTTAATATCACCGTGATATTAAATAGTAGATAGATAAACAATAAGCATAGTTAGTTAAAATTGGTTTACACAGACTAACCTTACCCTTAAATAACAAACGTTAAGTACATGATGAATTTACATTCAAAAATACTCACTGATGAAACTTATGCAGGATACTATGCAATAACGATTTATCTTTAGGGGTAGAGTAATATATTTGGCGTTATCAATAACGACAGGCGTTATATATTGAGCTTTCTGAGTTTAATAACCACGAGTAAATAAATACTATAGGCATGACTCTATAGTCATTCACAATTGGCTGAAGCGTTAAATGCCAGCAAGGAAAAACCTCAGGGGTAAACATGTTAAAATATATCACATCTTATGGGAAATTGAACGAGCGTCATCTCGCCAGAATTAAACAAACGATAAACCAATCACTACTGAAGCATTCACAAATCATAGGGCTAAGATTAGATCTTCATATCCCAGTGATTAACTCAAACAATGACATGCTTGATGAAACTAATTTCGCCAAAACGGATGCATCTGTTATCTCACGTTTTATGGCATCCCTGAAAGGGAAAATAAAATACTATCGCCGTAATAAACTTAAGCAAGGGAAAAGAGTCCGCTATACATCATTACATTACGTTTGGGTGAGAGAGTTCTGTCCAACAACAGGTAAACGACACTATCATGTGCTGCTTCTGCTAAATAAAGAAACCTTTAACCGATTAGGCTCATTCCACGAGGATAAAAGAATATTGGTGAGCCTTATACATCAGGCATGGATGAGTGCACTAGGGCTCACCTACCCCGGTTACAGACAACTTCTCCATATTCCTGAAAGACCGTGTTATTACCTGAAGGCAAAAGAAGGCGATAACAGTGAAGCATACAAAGCACTTATCTATCGTACTAGCTATATGGCTAAATTGAAAAGCAAGAACAATACCGATGGTCAGCGTAATTTTGGTTGCAGTCAGTACTGATTAAATAAAAAGTATTTTTCTACTGGCGAAAGGAATGTTATGACGGAGTACGGGGATAACGGTAATACATTCATCCTGGTGCTCCTGTCTTTCATTCACTATAAGACAGAGAGAAATCGTCATGACAAACGAAAATACTGCCCCAGGTCTGCTTAATGATAAAATGGTGGATATGGTCTTCATCACTGAGTTTACGGGTTGCAGTGACAAATGGTTCTACAAATTAATACAGGAGGGTCAGTTTCCGAAACCCATTAAATTAGGTCGTAGTTCACGGTGGCTACAAAGTGAAATAGAAGCATGGGTTAAACACCGTATTGCAGACTCCCGTCCTTAATGGTTGTATAATATCTACAATCCAGTCATTTTTTATTTCAAAAACGTAACTCCCTGCGCCGAAAACGAAGATTTTATAACTGGGAATAGTTCTAAATCTCAATAAGGTGGACATTCTACAGCACCACTATTGTTCGCTTAATGAACAGTTTTAATCATGTCTTACTGAAAAAAACGTAGATCATTGCTACTGTAGCAATGAAAGACAATTATTCATGGCTGTTGCTATATGAAATGAGTGTTTTTTGCCCTATTAGGGCAACTGAAAAGCACGACAATCCAACCTTCACTTGAAGGTTGGTTGCTTTCGATTTATTGGGCATTGATGATAACCTGAGTAGATTAGCACACACTCCGTGACTCAGGATATATTAACCTGGTACGGCCTTCCTTTCGTATTATCTCGTGAATGAATAATATGACATTGAGCCTGGGGTTCGGAGTTTAAAGGCAGATTATAGCGACCATTTTGATTAACGATAGTAACGTAAAGGGCATTATGTGAAAACATTTTAATAACGCCGAAGTACCCCTGGCTAATTAACTGATTCAGCACAGGAGTGAGTTTTTCCAGACGTCTCAGTCGGTGAGGACCATACTTTTCTAGCTCATTCATCGGAATGGCGAATCCATTATTTTTTTTGATTCTGTTCATAATCCATGCGT
Organism: Yersinia sp. FDAARGOS_228; assembly: GCF_002073315.2. Lineage (NCBI taxonomy): Bacteria > Pseudomonadati > Pseudomonadota > Gammaproteobacteria > Enterobacterales > Yersiniaceae > Yersinia > Yersinia sp. FDAARGOS_228. Next base: position 1,331,845 of record NZ_CP020409.2, on the reverse strand, counting down.
GTAATTCGCAGACATCCTGTTCAAACTGGCAGCGTTCTGACCCGGGGTAAAATAAAACACTTGCCTGATTAAGGTACCAGTCCATTATCTTAATTGCACATCCAATCATGCTTGGTGGAATATCCTCTGAACTGCCATTATAAAAAAACTGGAACAACGCTGCTATTCTTAGGGTATTCGAACTCGCTTTCGATGCAATATCACGAATATGTTCCCATTCGTGTCCGATAGCCATTTTTCTTTCTATTTTTAAGCGGTTGTCTTTCCAGATTTCTAGAGCATCATCCGTCAGTTTTAATTTTTTCTTTTGGACGGCGGTATCGCTCAGCGCGATTTTACTCAATTTCAGAAGTTCATTAATCCTATCATGGAAAAGATTCAATTCATGCTCTATCGCTATATATTCTTGCGTGTTTCCGCGGGAGCCAATTGTGCTGTCACCCCAGGCAAAAAGAAAACGGGACATGAATCCGCTAGATCTCGCCTGACCTTCATGTTTATTCAAGTAGTCCATAAATACACCGGGCTGGGACATTAATGAAAATGTCAGGCGGGGTGTTATTCTATAAATTTCACCATCAGCCCGACGAAAGTCAAACACCTCACCATCCCAGGTTTTATTCAGTAGACCGGGATTATTTTTCAGATAACTTTTAAAAAAAGTGATCGCTTCATCGGAGATAAATCCGGCTTCAGGGTATTCATTGAGTCCTTCAATGAGGGCTTTTAGTGAGGTGTCTTCATAAATGAAAGTAGGGCGTGCCGGGCGTTGTGGTTCATTCACTGCATGCTGACTGATGTCCTTCTCTTCCTCCTTTCCTTGATAACCTTTTTTAATAGCCTGCCTGAGATTACTTTCGAGTGCCTGTTGTCGAATTTTCCAGAGTTTAAATTTGTGTTTATAATCTACTAATTGCTGTTCATATTGCAGTATGAGTTCTGATGCGAATGCGTAACAGGGTTTCATGACCTGTTTATTAATTGTTGTTTTCCCTTCCCCCGATTCTGCGATGGTCATGAGATAAAGTGAACAGGGTTCCGGCATATTCGTATGGGGTTGTATTACTTCAATCAATGACTGGCAGGTCAATGATGTTGCTGCCAGTACAACATTACCAATCATTTCGATTGGAATTTGGGTGTTGCTATGTAATGCCTGAATAACATCTTTGAGTACGGGAGGAAAGTGGTGTACCGGATAGGGGGGTAATTGTTTTTGGTGTAATTGTTTTTCAGTGGGGGGGCACTGTAGTCCTGGACGACTTACTTGGCTGGCATTATAAATTTCAGGAGATAAATTCATATTTCTTTCCACCTTCGTCATTCTGGATTACAGCAACATGTTCGGACAGCATAAAACATAATCCCTGGTAGAAGATAGTCACATTCGTCACTTGACTGTCAGAAATGGATGACATTTTTGAACTAACAATACTTTAAGCATTTTTAAAATAGCTCCACTTACGCTGCTGCAGAACGAGATGGCAGATACTTTAATAGCCTATTGACCATTGGGGTATAAAACTAACCGGTATTTCAGGGCAAAGCGGCCGATATGACCGAAACCCGTGATTACGGCAGCCTGGTTGCCGCCAGCCTCGGTCAGGAATGGAGTGGATTTGGGCAAATGGTATTTTTCCAACCGATGGAACAGGCGTGGCAACAAGTATTAACCCCTGCCGCTCAGAGCCTGAATGCCCAGTGACAGGCATCTATCGTCTATGACTGGAACAGTACTTTCGGCGGACGCTATCCCTTAAAAGATACCAGCAGTGAAGTGTCACTCCTGTTATTGGCACGTTACCTCAACAGCGACAGTGGCCGTAACGCCCGTTTTCTGCAAACCCGGTTGAATGGCGTGCTGCACAAAGAGGGCAGCCATTGGGTGCCGGATAGCATTAATGCTCAGGGGCTAACATTTAACCCAGCATTCCTGAAAGCTGTGGATCTGCTGAGTTATTTGTCTGACGTAGTGTTTGCCGCCGATGAAGCGGGCATCCACTTTGCACTCCGCCCCGGTACCCGCTAAAGATGTAATGCAAACTGATCTGGTGATCAACAGCTAGAAGCTCAGCTATTACAACCAGTTGCCCGTCTAGAAATGCTTCACTTGGCCTCATGATACCGAAGCGCCGGGTGCCAGCCTGAGCTGGATAAGTACTCAGGTCGGTATCCGACATTTTTCACCGACGCAAATACTCTGCGTGGATGCAACTGTGCCGTTCAGAAACCGGATAACGGCAGACAAAACGATTTTTATCAGAAAGATGGGGATGCTGATGTAATCATGTATCAACACATCAGAACGGCCCTAACGGCACAGGGCAAGTAAGTTAATAGCACACACCTATCTTCAGGTTCCTGCCCTTCTTGCCATAATCCGTTGGAATTGCTGCATACTTATTTTACTGGCCGTTTATTCATTTATGACCAGCAGCATCCCGATGTCCAATCGGAGAGGGGTTGTCAATACCGATACCATATAAGAGCAGCATCAAACTTTTCACAAACAATCCGTACCTTAAACACAGCTGAGCCCTATCATAACTCAACCACTACCAAGGGCTACTCTGCCACACAGGATTTATTTCTGTGTACTCTGCCAACATGAATACCGTGGGCCAAAGACGTGCCCTCAATACCAATAGCACCTGTATACGAAGGAAGCCAGTTGAGTAATGACCATTGAGTAAGCTACGTTTCGTAGCGTTTACTTGCATAGGGATGCCGATACTCCGGCACTTGAACAACACCTGGAAAAAATACGTCAAATCAAACATGCTATGATGCAAGAACTATTAATCGGCAAGACCCGTTTACTGTAAGGACATCACTTGAAAATTGAAGCCGATGTAAAAAGTATCACAAAATTAAATGATTATTACTTTCTGGTACCGGACTATCAGCGCGAGTATGTCTGGAAGGTTGACGATCAGGTTGAGCAGTTTCTCATCGATCTGGATAACGAATACCAGCCGGATCAGAAAGATCAAAGTGGTTATTTCCTCGGCTCAATTATCATCGTTAAAAATGGTGAAAAATATGATGTTATTGATGGACAGCAACGTCTGACCACCATTGTCATCACCATGTGTGCTCTACGTAATTTACTCAAAGAACGCAAAGATACCTTGGATAAAAAAGGTCAGGAGTACCTGAAAACTATTGATGAATGGCTCTCCAGTTACGATATCAATAGTGATGAAGTCCAAATCCGCCTTGACCTCCAGTATGATGAGAGTCAAGGATTTATGACTCAACTTATAAAGGGAGAAATCGACAGTCTTGCGGAAACCGCCTCAGTCAAGAAAATGGCTGGTGCTTATCACCATATTCACGCATATCTTTCTGGTCAGTTAGAAGAAGGAGAAGGAATGGATAACCTCATTTCTTTCTCTCGTTTTTTTCTGACAAAAGTTGAACTGGTTGTGATTGAATCTGAGAATCTCAGTAGTGCACTAAAAATATTTGAAACTATCAACCAGCGTGGAGCTAGTCTCAACGCGATGGATTTGGTTAAAAATCTGCTTTTCAGGCAGGCAAAAGAGACTCAATTCGTACAAATCAAGACTATCTGGAAGTCGATAACCAACAACCTTGAAGCCTGTGGTGAGAGTGATAACCCACTTCGTTTTTTGCGTTATTTTTTAATGTCACGTTATCATCATGGTATTTTGCGGGAAGATGATATTTATAAGTGGATTATTTCAACCGAGGGTGAAACCCAGCTTAAATATGAATCGCAGCCTGTAGTTCTGGTTAAAGAATTGGAGAAACTCTCAGAACGCTACGCCAGCCTGGTAAATGCAACAAACGAAGCCGCCAGTTGGCGCGAGGATACCCGTTTTCCTCACGTTAGTAACATCGGTTACATTAATAAATACCGCTCACGCCAGCATCTGGTATTGCTAATGGCACTGGACGTAAATTGCCCTGATGATGTTATAGATTATCTAGGAGCACAACTCGAAAGCTTTTTATTCTTTGCCAACACCATGGGGATTCAGACTAAAACCTATGAGCAGCGTTTTACCCAGTGGGCAGCAAAACTGCGTAAAATGAATACCAAAGAAGATGTCGCTAAGGTTGTCTCGACCACTCTGGTACCTTTTATTAGTGAACGTTTGGCCGATTTTAAGCAGCAATTTTCACTTATTGCGCATTATCATTTTACGCCACAATATCGTGAGCGTTTCATCCTCGGTAAATTAGAAAACCATATTCGCCAGCTTTGCTGTTTCCCGCAGAAAAATCAGATGGCTATTCAGCAATTGCAGATCGAGCATATTCTCCCCCAGACGGTCAAAAATTTACCTACTGAAAGTGATTTTTCTGACGACAAGCATTCAAGTTTTGTATATAAACTGGGGAATATTACCTTGCTTGAAGGAACAATAAACCAGGCCGTAAATAACTTTAACGATTTAAGTACTGAATGGTTTTCTCTAAAACAACAGCAGTATACCAGTTCTGAAATACTCATGACGCGCCTGCTTAACGATACATATTCCATTGGAATCAACACGGCATTAAATCGTTTTAAAGAACATTATAACTATAAATATCAACAATGGTCGGCTGAAAATATAGTGGCAAGGCAATGTTTAATGATGGAACTTGCTATTGATTGTTGGCGATTTAACGATCAGAGAATCGATACATATGCAGCAGTCACCTCAACATCAGCCATAGGATAATAGATGTCAAATGGACCGAGTGATGAACAATGTAGGCCAAATCGAGACATTAAATCGCCTTGTTAAATCTATCTAAGTGGAATAGGTTACCGCTCTTGGGGAAACTGGCAGTACCGAGAGGGTAATAAAAATGTCTAAGTCGGCATTCCTGATCAACTAGCTATAAAAAACGGTGGTGCCTCCAATTAGGAGCACATGTATTCTTCAATGAAGGCACCAATGACTTTTTCATGCAGCCCAACGAAACTTATAGACAAGTGGTTTTACAAACGGATTAAAGACGTCTTATTCCCCAAGTCCATGTCCGGTATACTCACTCTTTTACTGATACTTATTAACTGGGATATTATGCTAAATCTCAGTGTTACTCTACTGGTAGCCATTTGGATATTTCTCGAACTCTTTTGTCGTCGACTACATCAACTGTACTGATTGCTGATTTAGTTAGATAAAGATATTCGCAGGTAGGCAGAATTAGCGTGAGTAATGATTTTTAAGATACTACTCGATATTGACAGTTGTCAAAATTTCACCAAAATCGCTTTTAAAATCTATTTATTGATAAGAATAGACATTTTCAATAATTAAGACTCCCCACCTCTACGTAGACAATGACCAAATGCCCCCCTTACATTCTAGATTACACTCAATAAACAAGAGAATTTAGTTAGCTACATAGTAATTTCATCAACACATTGATCATTATCTATACAAAAATTAAGTATTATCGTTGCTCCTCGACGGCATATTAGAAAGCAGCAAAACCATTTATTTTTTACGTAAAAAAACATATAATACCAAGATTAAACGTGAAGTTTTACGTAAAAAATTATGCTTATACCAATTATCAGGGAAATGCAGCATGGCGAATTTCGATACAGATTATTGCTACTCCTTTCCAGCAGTCCGAGGGATACAAGCTGGACGCCCCTTCTACATTGCAACCTGCCCGATGCGGATCATTCCCAAAATATTCAGTTTTGATGAAAATGAAGTACCACCTGAATTGCGCGCACAACGAACTCTAAATAAAGCTCGAATTCCAGAAATGGTTCGTTATTTGCTTGATAATCCAAGAGATTATGTTTTTTCTGCTCTTACTGCTTCAATTGCAGTTGATGTGCAATTTGATGAATTTGCTGGTTCCAACAATTTAGGGACATTACGCGTACCTATGGAGGCCCAAATTTTAATAAACGACGGGCAGCATCGTAGAAAAGCAATAGAGGATGCTTTAGAAGAACGACCTGAGCTTGGTCAAGATAACATCCCTGTTTTATTCTTCGTAGATGAGGGGCTTAAACGCAGCCAGCAAATGTTTGCTGACTTGAATAAGTATGCGATCAGACCAAGTCCTTCTCTAGCGACTCTCTATGACCATAGAGATGTCAGCTCAAATCTATCGCGGTACCTGGCAATGAATATCGAGCCTTTTATCGGTTTGACTGAAATGGAAAAATCTAGCATCAGTAAATTCTCCAATAAACTGTTCACGCTGAGTAGCATTAAGCAGGCTACACGTTCTTTACTAGGTAAAGATCCTAAAGCTAACGACGTAGAACAATGCTCTGACCTTGCAGCTCTATATTGGCAAGCTATATTTCATGTCATGCCAGACTGGCAATTAGCAGCAAAAAAAGAGGTATCTCCAGCGCATTTACGCCAAGAATATGTTCATGCACACGGAATAGGGCTCCAAGCCCTAGGGCTATTAGGAAACAGTCTACTGTCAGAACATCCTGATTCATGGCAAAAGAAAATAGTTACACTTAGAGAATTCGACTGGCGTAAAAGTAACCCAGACCTTACCAAGCGCGCTATGCAACATGGTAAACTAAGCAAAACTAATGCTTCTATTCAGCTTACTTGCAATGCATTAAAAATCGCGTTATCTCTTCCCCTTTCAAACGAAGAACAAGAGCTTGAAGCTCAAATGGTTGTCTCATGAGTAAACTGGTTCAGGCCTTCGATCTGGCCGAGTATGAAGATTTTATTAATCAGGAGCAATTCGTCGGGCGTCCACTGGCGGAATACGTTGCTGAAGTTCAAAGAATTTATTGTGCAGATAAACGTCCGTGGGTGATTGGCTACAGTGGTGGCAAAGATTCTTCAGCGGTTATTACTTTGGTATATATGGCCTTACTGGGCCTGCCTCCGGAAATGCGCAACAAAGATGTTTTCTTAGTATCATCCGACACTCTGGTGGAAACGCCTGTGGTGGTTGATCTGATTAAGAAAACTATGTTGCAGATCGAGGCTGGTGCAAAACGCAATGGCCTGCCAATCACTCAGCACGCAGTGATGCCCAAAACCCATGAAACGTTCTGGGTTAACTTGCTGGGGAAAGGTTATCCGGCACCTACCCGGAGTTTCCGCTGGTGTACTGAACGAATGAAGATCAATCCGGTAAGCGATTTTATCAAGGATAAAGTCAGCCAGTTTGATGAGGTAATTGTTGTATTGGGTTCGCGAAGCAGCGAAAGCGCTTCTCGTGCGCAAGTGATCGCAAAGCACAAAATTGATGGTTCACGCCTGGCCCGACATACCACACTGGCAAACGCCTTTATCTATACCCCAATTGATACCTGGGATGTAGAAGACGTCTGGAAATTGTTACGCGGTGCATTTCGCTACGCCCCGGATGATATCGAGGAGTGGGAAAGCCCGTGGGGCGGTAATAATCGCCCACTCTGGACGTTGTATATGGACTCTTCCGCACAAGGTGAGTGTCCACTCGTAATCGATGAAAGCACTCCCTCTTGCGGAAATTCTCGTTTCGGTTGCTGGACTTGTACTGTCGTAACAAAAGACAAAGCAATGGAAAGCCTGATTAAGAATGGTGAAGAGTGGATGTCCCCTTTGCTTAAATATCGCGATCTGCTGGCATTTACGACCGATCCCGTGAATAAAGATACATTTCGCAACTATAAGCGCCGTACCGGCAAGGTGAGCTATCAGTACGCCAAAGACGGTGAAGAAATCAGTGCAGATCGTAAGCATGTTCCCGGCCCTTATTGGCTCAAATATCGTCAGAAGTGGCTTAAAGATTTGTTAGAAATTGAGCGCGATATGAATGCTCAGGGCCATACCATCACATTAATCACGCAGCCGGAACTGCACGCTATCCGCCAAGAATGGCTGAAAGACCCTAACGAGCCGGACTGGTACGACACACTACCCGGTATTTACCGTGACGTGTATCAGCAGGATTTGGACTGGGTGGTTGATGATCAGTCGCGCTTTGACGCCAGCGATGCCGATTTGCTGGTACAGATAGCTCAGGGATTTGATGTCGTGCCAGAGATGGTTATGAAGCTGATTGAATTGGAAGTTTCAATGGAAGGATTAAGTCGCCGTCAGGGGATATTTGACAAACTCGGCACCATTTTGAAGCAAGACTGGGGAAGCCTGGAAGAAATTCAGCAACAACAGGTAACGCTGCAAAAACGCAACGATCGGGATATTCATCAGGAAGATGTTGCCAGACTGGAAGCAGAACTCCAGGTTTTACAGCGCAGAATTGTCGATGCCAGTGAATCATCTGTATTTGCCGATGAGGAAAAAGAACGTGCTCATTAAACAACTGGTATTACATAATTTTCGGGTATTTAACGGTACGCACACGATTGATCTAGCTCCGAAAAAGCGCCCAAATGATGTAAATGCACGCCCTATTGTGCTGTTTGGTGGTTTAAACGGAGCGGGAAAAACTTCGATTCTATCGGCGATCCGTCTCGCGTTATATGGTCGGCTGGCGTTTGGCCTTGCGACTCAACAACAGGACTATATTGAACAGCTTAGCTTGTTGATCCACAACGGCGCGAACTATATTGAGCAACCAGAAGAAGCTGCTGTTGAACTAACCTTTACCTACAATAAGGGTGGCCATGAAGCAGAGTTTACCGTTACACGGGCCTGGAGAAAGGGCAAGAAAGACCGCCTTTCTCTACAGCAGAATGGGCAACCGCTCAGTGAGCTGGATTACGATCAATGCCAGGGATTTCTTAATGAATTAATTCCGCATGGTATTGCTGACCTGTTCTTTTTTGACGGCGAGAAAATTGCGGAACTGGCGGAAGATGACTCTGGCAATATTCTGCGCACCGCAGTGCGACGTTTATTGGGTCTAGACCTGATATCCAAACTGCGTAATGACTTGATGATTTTTGTTAAGCGCCAGCAATCCAATCAGTTAGCGGGTTCTCAACAACAAAAAATTGCTGAGTTTGAAGAACAAAGTAAAAAATTAGCCTGCCAGACAGAAGAACTGCTGGAAAAAGCTGATTTTGCCAAAACACGAATTGAGTTCTTATCTAAAGATATTACCCGTTATGAAGGCTTGCTGAATGCTCAGGGCGGCGCATTTGCACAGACTAAAGTACAGGAAAAACAAAAAGTTGAAACACTGTTAAAAGAAAAGGAACGTCTGGAAAAAGCATTGCGGCAAGAGTGTGATGGGGCGTTGCCTTATGCGCTGGCCCCGAATACCTTATCCCGGTTGCTGGAAAAAATTGCTGACGAAACGCAGATCAAGCAAGCTCAGAGTTTTGAAAAAGAATTGGGACAGTTTTTGACTCTGCTACAAAGCGATATCGCATTGCGATCCAGTACGACGAGTAAAATTGCGACCGAAGCGATTACCGATAATTTGAAAGAGTATATGGCAACCAAGCCTAAAGGCGATTTGCTGTTTGATATCTCTGAGCGTGAAGCAGGTATGCTCCAGCAGTCTATTGAACAAGACAGCAAAAAGGCATGGCAGCGCTTTGATCTTTATCGCACTCAGTTAGCTGATATTGAACAACAGTTAGAGCAGGCTGCCGCTAATATTGCCCGCGCCCCGGAAGACGATCAGCTAATGGATCTCTTTGAGAAACTGCGAGATCTGGATAAGCAGCGTGAAAAGCAGCGACAAAAATATCTTTCATTGCTAGAAGACGCTAAACAAGTTAAGCAACAGCAGTTGGATTGCGTCCGTCAGGTGCAAAAAATGCATGATGTCGCTCGTAGTCAGCATGGCTTTAGCAGTGCCTTTAAAAATGCGCAAGAAACGATTAATTTACTCGACAGGTACAGCGATGTATTAACTCAGGCAAGAGTGAAAACGCTGTCAGCGAATTTTGAAATTGCCTATCGAAAACTAGCCCGTAAAGAAGATCTACAGCTTAATGCGCATATTAACCCAGAGACGTTTGATGTCGAATTGGTGGATGAAAATGGTTCAGTGGTTAACCGTAAGTTGCTCTCCGCAGGTGAAAAACAGATCTATGCGATTGCGATCCTTGAAGCTCTGGCAAAAACCTCTGGCCGTGATTTGCCGGTGATTATTGATACGCCATTGGGGCGTTTGGACTCTCAGCATAGGGATAAGCTGATTAATCACTACTTTCCGTTTGCCAGCCATCAGGTAGTGTTGCTGTCTACTGATACGGAAGTAGATGAACGTTATTTTGTCGATCAACTACGCGATGACATTTCTCATGCTTATGAGATTGTTTTTAATGCGCACACCAAATCATCGACTCTAAAACCTGGCTATTTCTGGGAATTAACCAAGGAGGCAATCTGATGCTCCCGAACCGCATGCAGCTCAGTCGACAGACTGAAGAACAGCTTAAAAAATTAAAGGGATATACAGGAATTACGCCTAATGTCGCCGCCCGGCTGGCGTTTTTCCGTTCAGTTGAAAGCGAATTCCGTTATTCGCAAGACCTGGATAGTAAAAAGCTGGATGGCTCGTTAGTACTAGATAAAATTACGTGGCTAGGGGAAACCCTACAGACTACGGAATTAGTTCTTAAATTACTATATCCTCGGATAGATCAAAAAATGCTAATTAAAGCGTGGGCAGCGCATGTTGAGGATGGGATTGCTTCAATTCGAAATCATCGTAATTTATTAAGTTTATCACAAACTATTGGCTAATATAGTAAGCAGCCATCCATTAAGATAAAAGGATGGCTGCTTAGTAATTAAGCTAAGGATTAACTAAGACATGTTTAATAAAATAGTCAAAGATTTTCTTTTTACCCACACTTGTTGATGGATAAGCGCTAGAATCAGTAAATTCCTTAGGATCAATAAAGTCTAATGCCAGACATAAATTATCTAAGTTAACAATATTTATCTCAGGCATATCAATTAGTTTTTGGCGCAAAAATTGGAACAATGCCGATATACCTATTGACCTAACAAGCACTGTATTTTGTGCAATACAATCATCTGTCCAAAATCTTTTCTTGACTGCTTTAAAAAATATAGTCAATACTTGTTCAACTGCACGATCATTACCCTTTATATACAATATCCTCAATGGACTATTATCATTACTACTCTGAAGGCGCTCACGTCCCTTTCTATTATCTATAGAATGGATCGAATTTACAGCATATCGATCTAAACGAGGATTTTTTGATATTAAAGACAGTACTCCATCAATAAAAACAGAGGATGAAATTGACCAGTCTTGCTCAGGCTTCTCTTTCAACACCCTATTTTTTAGCCTATTAGAGAATGGAGTTCCTTCAGTATTATTGAATTTCTCACTCAAATACACAGCAAGCAAGTCCGGTGGCCAGAACTCCCTAGAAATATCATCGAGTGAATATCCAAAAAGTCTATAAGCTAAACTTTTTGGTACTTTTTGCTGATTGAAATTTATTGTGGAAAATATTGATGCTTGTCCAGATGGAGGAAGAGCATCATAAATAGCACAAGGCAATTCCATACTTTTATTTTTTGAATATTCGAAACCTAGCAATCTATGCTGACCATCTATTACTGAACAGATTTTCATTTTAATATCAGGGATCACCAGTTCGTATAAATTACCTTCTTTTTGTTCAAACTTCCATCGATACTCATCTGTTACAGGGTTATCATTTTCATCATAATTCACTGATAGTATTATGGAGTTTGGAAATGCAGCTTCTTCGGAATCTATAAATTTCGCTATCTCACGAGCACGTGGAAGCGAACCGTTTCTTTGTACCCCAGATATCTCTCCATCTTCTACTTCTGCACGATTTATGAAAGAGCAATTGAGTAAAAGCTCCGCATTTAGTACAACTTGAAAAAAATCACCATACGGCTGAGTTACTTTCAACGCATAAATGGTTTTGGTTTTATTCATTTTATAAACCATCTCCAGGTTCAGGGCTGTTGTTGACAATCTCTAGTTCTTCTCGCATTTTCCTTTCAGGTGAACCAGGGAAATCAAAATCCGACTTTGTCGATGAAATTGAAAGCCACAACACCAACGTTATAATAAATGCAATAACTAGCAGAGAGTTCACATTCCCTTTCAATCCATAGAAAGAAAATACAAATGATATAAACCAGAGAAATACAGAGAATGACATTTTAACTTGTTTTCTATATTTGAACTGAGTATTTGTAAGCTCCCCTTCATCCCGTAACAAATTTTCTGCGGCAAGAACACCTAACGTTGCAATTATGAACGAAAAAATTGAAAATCCTAATTGTGTAGTGTCGCCTAAAAATAAAGGCCCAATCCAAATGCCACAGGTAGAAACAGATAATGTAACGAAAGATATTAATACAAATTTAGGTTGTGCCAACCTTGAAAACAACTCTTTGATATCATCGATCAAATTCAACCAATGATTTGATTTTGTTGCAAAATGCCCTCTGATAATAACCAGTACTAATAAAAAAATAAATACAACCAGCAGTACTGTCGATATGATGAATGTTATCATTATGCTAATAACTCCCAAAACGCTTTATCGCGCATCTTTTTGACCTGCTTATCCCCATCCACATACAGGCTATAATGCTTTTCAAGCTGCCGAATATTCCCCATTAAGGATTCCTGCTCACTCTTATCATCAACGTTAAACACCGCCTTGATATCTGCATTCTTTATCTCTGACACGCGATGAATTACCCAAGTCAGAATATAAGAGGCATAATTATTCTCCCCCGTCTTGAAGTGGGTGATTTCCTGTGTTGACAGAATCGCGCCAACACCATATTCACGCCCTTCTTTAAGGATCTTACGCAAGCTGGCAAAATCCTGGCGCATAAAGTTATCCGCTTCATCAACCAGAATCATTTTGGTTATCTGGCGGTAATCCCCTTGCACAGTCGGTTTGCCGCGCTTTTGCATCTGTGCGTAAAACAGGTCAAGCGTCAGTGCGACCACTAGGTTTTGAATCTCTGATGGGTAGCCCGCCAGCTCAATAACGGTGACGCCATCAACCAAGTCATACAAGCTGGTCATCTTTTCAGGATTTGTTTCAAAAATTTGAAAACCTGCCAGATTATAAAGTGCAGCGTACAATGAATCTTCGTCTACTTTTTCCTGAGCTAAGTACTGCTGCCAAACATCTTCGATTGTCGGCGCAGTGCGGTTCCAGGTTGTACGATCATGAGGAACAATCCCCGCAAGGTCGTAACAATCCATAATCAGCGTAACAAGCTTCATTCGCTGTTTCACACCAAGGTTATAGGCTTTCCCCATCGTTTCAGAGAATGCCATTGCCGTATGTCTGGGCAGCATTGGCATATCACCAAATAGCGATAACGGGTTATAAGGCAATAAAGATAGCTGGTATTTCTTAGCACCAGTCGCCTCCAGAAAATCCTTATCCACATAGTCCGACTTGTAATCGAAGACCAGCAGGCCAATCGGTTTACCATCAACGTTGCAGGATTGATTGCGCATCAACTGCGTGACTAGCGATTTAGTAAACTGAGTTTTCCCAGTGCCCATCGTACCTATAATGCCAGTATTGGTGTTCATGAACTTCGCTGTATTGGTTGGCTCCCAATGCAACAGGCTCTGACTCAGAGCGTCATGACCAAACAGGATCTGTAATGGAGTATGGATAATATTAGGGACTACCACCTCAGCAACAGGCTGTAACGACTCCGGTTTTGAAACGGATTGTGCAGTAGTCGGCATTGTGCCTTGTACCATGGCTTCTGGTTGTGACGAACTTACATCACATCCTGGTTTCAGCTGGTACTTTTCCGGCACCCGATAGCGCTCCACCAGCGGTGGTTCATCTCCATACGAGGCGATTAGCGAGGGTAGCAATGAATAAGGGATTTCGATCTGTAAAATATTATCTTGCGTCGTTTTATAAGTGAGATCGAAGCAGGTTCCACTGTCCACATGCGCCACCACAAAACCCTCAACGTAGCCGGCAAGCTCACCCAACTGATAGTCACCGGTGAGCCACCATTCACGTCGTTCCAACAGGGGAGATAGCTTGTCGTTGTCCAGCACGCCGTACAAACGTAGCTTTTCAACTTGCATCAATACCTGCCGTATAAAGAGCGCGCGGTACAGCTGAGATGCCAGCGTTTGCGGCCCCAGAATATCCTGCTGTAAATAGCGTTTTAGCTCGCGAGCCTGCTGTCCGGCATGGTTGTAATCGGGTCGCGCCCCCGTTTTCACTTCCAGCGGTAACAGATAAAGGTTGTTCTCTTTAAAACCCACAAAGAGCACATCGTCGGAGATCGCACCTTTTTGATAACCCTGTAAATGGCGGGATAAATCACTTTCTTTCATTCTTAGTCCGACGTTGCCTGACACGCGGATCATTTCAGCCACCGAAAGCGGAACCCAGCAAATATCGGACTGATGCAGCATGGATTGCACGAATTTATACGCGCCAATAATGCCGTGCTTCTCTTTGCGCTCTTTCTCTCCAGAACGCAGCATTTTCAGCAGCCATTCACCGTTAAAGGCATTAAATTCAGCAAGCAGGTGCTGGCTGTCAACGGAAGGCTGCCCGGTCTGATTTCCTGTCTGGAGCAGACGCAGGAACAACTCAACCTGCTTTGTGACAGTAACAGCATCATAACCTGCGCAACTGGTGTACTGGTCAGAATAATGGATCAGTACCACATCTTTCTGGCTGGTAAAGAAATCAAGCGTGACTTTGGGGTCTATAATGGTAGTCCAGAGCGAGCTGTCATAAGAGTGATTGAGCAGCTGCTTAAAATCACCACTGACTGCCAGACCAATGCCCTGACCGTGATACTGGCTGTTACTCTGTCTCGCTGGTTGCCACAGGCAGCCCAACAAGCGGGCAAGGCGCAGGGCGCAATAAGGCTCAGTATCGACATTACGCAAACCAAAAGCGGTAAAGTATGCATCGCCCTGGGTTTCAGCCCCTTCACCCGCAATGAGGCCATGGCATAACACGCCACTAGAGGCATCTTCAATGCAAATCTGGCGGCAATCAACCGGTGCGGTATTGGTGAAAAACGCCAGATGGGCATAAGCCAGTTTGTCATTTGCTGATGGCAGGACAAATTTACTAAACGTTAATCGGCTACGCAGCAAATCAATTAGCATATCGGCTTCTGCACGCCATGTGCCACTGTTCAGGCCAAGGTCGTTTTTAATCTGTTCATAGCTGCCGCTTTCGGCAAATTGGTCAAAGGCATTCGGCAACAGGCGTTCATCGTAGCAGTTTACATGCACCGAAGTTGCTCGCTCTTTTTCCTGCTTAAAGTACTCCACCAGCCCCAGGAATAACTCTCGGGCGTTGCCCTGGTTGATAGCATTGATAATCAATGCATTATTCCCAGCTCTCTGGAACAACCGGGAATAGGCATCCGTGAATTCGTTGAGTTTATCTTTTACTAGTCGTTTTACGTAGTCATGGCTCATCTGGCGCTGAGGAATAACGTTAATCCAGAAGCGATTTTCTACTACTGGCTGTAGCTGCGCATATTCATGTTCGCTATGGTACACAAACGGCATTAAGCCTGAGACAACCAGGCGATCGAGGGTAATCGGTGGTAATGAGGCAAATGAAGCCGATGTAGGCTGCCCTGGTTCCGCGATGATGGTTTCTGCCAGTTGCAAATGATATGCCAGAACTAAGGGATGCAATGGCGAAAGGCGTTCATGCGTATCTCCACGGTAAACCCCGAGATGTAGCAGCCGTTTTTCCTGTAGAGTGAGCGCTCTGCTGAGACCAATTTGTTGTAGTGCATGTTCAAAAGTAGCGACTACGTGGCTGACCAGCGCACGGTATTCCACTGACCACGCCACCAAGCTCGGCAAAGTGTTCCAACGCTGATAGTATGCTAATAGTTGATAGTATGCGTTATGAAGATCGGGGTAGCTGGCAAGGAGTTCATCCAGCGCAAATACGCTGCCGTCATTGTCCGCACCTAGCAAGTTCCGTTCGATCAGTGACGCTTCCAGCGCCAGCAACTGCTGGCGTACACCGACCACGTTATGTTCGGTGTTATCCAATATGACACGCCCCTTCATCCGGTTCCAGGTTGCATTACCCTCTTCTTTGAAGAGCTTATTGAAACGGCTCTGATCAAAAAGCAGCGGTAATGTTAATCCTTCCTCTGCCCCCGGCCCTTCGATATTAAGCTGCAAACGGGAATCACCTGAAATCAGCGCAAATTTGATCAGCTCACTTTGGTTCGCCAGCGTCTCAAAATTAACCCGTGCATAGTGCCGACAGTCAATGTCATTGCTGTCTTCATCCAGCGTACAGGTCTGGTCGCCTGTTTCTGCAATCCGTAACTCGTTATCTTCAAGTTGTAGGGTCAGTTGGTCTTTACCCGGCTCAACGCGATAGCAATGCTGGATCTCATTCAGCCAGAATTGCCCCTGTTCGACTAACAGCAAGCGAAACTTATACTCTTCCGCCGAGTTATTGCGGTTGATTATTTCGAGGCTAAAAAAGCAGGGGTGCCCATCAAAAGGCACTGACGCTATAATGCGGGAGGTTTTCCCTCCAGCCCGACTGGTGCGCCAGAAACGTTCTTTCTGTAACTGGCGATGATGAGCAATTTTTATCTGATCATCCTGAAGGTCGCTACTCTGAAAACTGAACTCCAGTTCTACCTGCGATTGTCCCGGCTGTACCTGAACCAAGACGCTGAGATCACGCTTACCCGCTTTACTAGTGCTTTTTGCTCTCTGCCAGACTTCACCGTTCTCAATGCAGATGTTTTCCAGTACTAGCTTCTGTTCTCTATTCTGCGCTTTCTCATCCAGGTAGACGGAAAAATCAAGCTCACGCCAATTATCTTCATCGACGAAATGTTTCTGAATAAATTTGGTACTGAAGTCGGTCAGCACATTCTCTAGTTGCCCACTGTAACGCTCGATACTATCTTCTATCTGGCGATATAACTTCTGGTTTTCATTCAACCGGGCACGTAGCTGTTTATCTCTAAAATTTAATAAATTATTATCGTTGAATAGCTTTAGCTCAGAGAAATCCAGGTTGCCATCTTCCAGCAGACGGTATAGCGATGAAAAACCAAAGACGGTTGCGCCTTCATCCAGTATCGTTGTCAACTGATCGCCCAGCAAACAGTGAGTCACTTGCGAACGGTTGCTGTCCGTAGTAATTAATTTTTCTAGTTGGTGGCGGAAGGTTTCGGGATGCCAGATTGCATCTGGTGCGGCCACATCCTTGGTGCTATTGAGCAAGGTATCCAACATGCTGTTATGGATAATCAACAACGCCGTTTGGGCAAAAATCCCGTTGCGACCGGACACTTTATCACGCAGATGGGAAATATAGTTTTCCGTAAACGCGGGAGCAGTAGTACCGTGCAGCACTGGAATAAGCTGGATCCCATTACATGAGACACATGTAATATTCTGATCCGGCGCGATCTCCAGTTTATTTCCATCAGCTAAAGAGTCGAAAGCCTTCCAGAGTTTTAAGGCGTTATCGGGATCGGGAGATTTAAACTGGTAGCGCTCACCCGGCTGAATGGTGCTGCTAACCCATTCAATGAAGGTTTCCGCCAGATAGGTTTCATACTGTTTTACGGACATATACGGCGTCTCCACTGTCACTCATTCGCTCCACGTTCCCCATGCGTTCATAAAACGCCACCAGCATTTGTGCAGACTGGTTATCCAGATAAAATCCGCGTTGCTCAAAACCGAGCAACAGTTCATGCAACCGGAGTTTTTTGTTTTTACCCACGGTAAGATTGGTCAGTAACAGTAGCCGATCCTGATTCAGTACCAGCACTTTACCCGCGCGGCCACGTACCTGGATGAAGTCAGTACAAATCTGGCTTTCCAGCTCGTTGATGTATTTGCGATTTACCGATGCACGTTCAGATTTCTTGCCCTGAAACTGTTCAATGGCAACGGATAATAGCTGTTTGAAGGCATCGTCTAGGTTTGTAGCTCGATCGCGTGCAGGAAGATCTCGCTCCCCCTTACTGATAAACTTCTGTATGTAATCATTAAGCTCATTTAATACTTGACTTGATGCGTCTGAATAGCTCAAACAATCCTGATATACCTGCCAGAGAGGTCGTTTTCTCTCTCCTTTACCCCATTGTAAAACCTCCAGTGCGGAGAGTATCGGGAAAAGCTTTTCACTTTGGCTGGAAAACCATTTATAGCCAAAGCGCTTTATCTGGTCTCGCTCGGAGCTGGCTTTCTCTGTATCAAGAATAAAAAACAGAGATCTGCTTTGCGGCTCGCCGTTTCTCCAGTTATCCAAGTTGAGCGCCAACTGAGCACACCAGCTAAAGGCATACAAACGCAGGGTATTGGTCAACTCCTGCAAAAGATATTGTGGATGATCTGCCAGAAATGCCAAATCAGACTGAAAACACGTCACCAGATAGGGTAAATAAGGTTGCTCTTCTGCAAATGGACCTTCCCCCAGCCGTTTTACTCTCGTATTGAGTTTATTTAGCATTTCTTGTTCGAAAAAGTTCAACTTATCTTGTATCGGGTAGTTAAGGCTAAATCCCCTCATGAGATTGGCAAATAGCGTTCCAAGACGTTTGTCTGCCGTGGATCCTGCGCTTATCTTTTCAGCATCAAACTGGGCATGAAACAGTAAAAAAAGTGGAGAGACTCGGAAAATATCCTGGCTGGAAAAATACATCCGTTCCAGCACAGGCCAGAAGGCTGGCTCATCAATCAATGCTTGCAGGTGAGTTTTGCAATCTTCGCGAAATTGTTCGAGATTATAAGTGTCAATTTTATACTTCACGGCATAACTCAGTACCAAGCCAGTGACAATTTGCCAGTCAATATTATTGTTTTTATTGCGCACCGGCAGGTAACTATCCAGTTGGTTGTTGCCCACTTTTAAATTTGTTGCAATGGGATACATGATGTTATTTCTCCATTCCGCTGATGGTGATCATGTCGTCATCCGCCCTAGCGGTGTAAACCCGCTGTGCGCCATCATAAAACTTAATTTCACTACTGGATTTGGCCCGCTCAGCAATCAGTTCAACGACTTCATCCAGTAATACAATTGCACTCTTGTCATATTTATTAGGACGATAGCCATTATTCAATTTGCTCAATAGGTCAAATAAGTTAAGCCCGATACGAATAGGCAGCAACGAGTTTTGTCCCACTTTCAGATGAATGTCGAAGCAGGTCGGCTGGGCCGTATTTTTCCTGAAAATAGCATCCCAGTTCGGCTTCAGCGCCACTGGTGCGGTGATTTTAACCCCACCAAATTCACCCAAAAAGAACTCCTCCTTTTGCGCGATCAACTCAGGTGCTTTACGATTTGCGTAGCGCTGGATACCAGCTATAAGCTCGGAAGAGTAAAATCGGTTCAACAATCTTTTCTGCTCTGTATCTGCAGTGTAGTTTTTATGCAAATGCCAGATTTCTGAGTAGCGTTCAAACAGTGATTCGTTAAAAAACACTGAAAATTTATGGTGATAATTATTGCCCAACGACTCATATTGTAGCAGCCAGAAGAGCCTAATCAGCGAGGCCGCATCGCCCGGTTTAACACACTGGCGATCGAATTGAATATGTAATTTTTCAAGGGCTACAAGAAAATCATCCAAGTCTGGATCAACCAATCCCAGCTCATAACGCAAAATGAACTGATCGAGCTCGTAGGTGTGCAATCTGGCAGGATCGAAATCAGAGACCTTTTTAATTAGGTCATTTTCTTCACCATTGAAGAGGTTATCAAACAAGTAACCCGGCCCAGTCAGCAGGTGATGCAAAAAATCCAGCAATGTTCTTGTCGTAACAAACTGGTCTTTAATTAAGCGGGCTTTAAAGAGCTGGGTGATTAAGACATTCTGAACGCCGGGCATACAGAGCAGTTTGAAGTTGGCAACAGTATTTAAATCATGCCCTACTGATTCATCTCGTTGAAAAATAGTGTAAAACAGATTTTTATCATCATCATTAGTTAATTGATTTAACAATTTTTTTATAAATGGTGAATATTGCCTATCTTCATCAAACTGGAACTTAGGATAATGTTCAAAATCAAAAAAAGAACAATTGTCACTGTGAAAAGGGCCACTACTTTCTTGTTGTCCCGATAAAAATGCATCAATCGCCAAACGAAGTACCTGATGACGTTCGGCACCTTCTCTGGCAAAGTTGGCGAGCATTCCAGTATTGATACCCACCAGCAACGGACATAATTGCTGCTGATGATCGTCGAACAAATCGTCCAAAGCATCAATGGCGGTCTGTTGGGGGGCGAAGCTATGCGTCGCATCCAGATGAAAGGCAAATCGCTGCTGGTAACGTTGGTTTGACTGACAGCGGGTTAAAATTTCTGACTTACCATCCCCACTACTGCCACACAAAAAAATGATTTCACTGGGTTTAGCAACGTCCAAGTGATGTAGTAAATCTTTTTCAATATATTGTTTAACAAAGAGTTGTTCTTTTAACTGATCAAATACGTCTCTTTGTCGGTGTGTTACCGTGGTGACAGAAAACGAAGATGACTTCGCGAGTACACCCAACGCTTTGCGTAATGTGATTGCGCTCATAACTTCATGTTCTCTAAAGAAAGAATTCTCTCATTGTATACAAGCTAACCCATGATCTCTATATGCCTTTTTTCTCAGTGATAACTTAGTGTTTCAACAGATGTCTCTCACATGGTCATATGCAGAGATAACTAAGGTTAAGATGGAAACATTAGCCTCACTGACCGATTGTGTCAGTGAGGTTTTACTACATGTATCAATGGGTCATGTACTACCTTTAGGATTCATATAGAATGTACTCGGCAATCATCAGCCATTCTGAATTTTCACCAATGCGTTAATCTTCCCAAAATCAAACGGACTAACCCCCTTCTCCCGATTCGCATCCAAGTAATCAGCCCACCACTGAATCATCAATCTGCGTTCATCTAAGTGCTCGGCTTTATGGATATAAGCCGCACGCACAGAGTTACGCTCCTGATGGCTCATCTGCCGTTCTACTGCATCCCTCGACCACAATCCCGACTCAATCAATGAACTACAGGCCATAGTTCTAAAACCGTGCCCACAGACATCTACTTTAGTATCGTAGCCCATAACACGCAGGGCTTTGTTCACCGTGTTCTCACTCATGGGCTTACGTGGGTCGTGATCACCGATAAAAATCAGCTCACGATTTCCACTCATGCTTTTGATCTTTTGCAGAATAGCGAGAGCCTGACGGGATAAGGGGACAAGATGAGGAGTACGCATTTTTGATCCCCGGTGCGAGTGTTTAACACCTTCCAGTGGTTCACGCTCTCCAGGGATTGTCCACATGGCGGTTTCAAAATCCACTTCTGACCAACGGGCGAAACGTAATTCACTGGAACGGATGAAGACCAATAAAGTCAATTCTACCGCTAGCCGGGTTAATGGCCTGCCACTGTAGTAATCGATGCGATGAAGTAACTCTGAAACGCGGTTTAACTCAAGTGCAGCACGGTGCTTTCTTTTACCGGTAGCGACAGCGCCCGCCATCTCCTGCGCGGGGTTGTAATCAATTAAACCACTTTGTACTGCATAACGCATTATCGCTGTGGTTCGTTGTTGCAGGCGGGAAGCCACCTCAAGACGTCCAGACATCTCTACGGCTTTAATTGGAGGTAAAAGATCACGGGTTCCGAGATCTGCAATATTCCGTTTGCCTATGGCTTGAAAGAGATTGTCCTCTAAGCTTTTGAGCACTCGAGCACTGTGAGCTTCTGACCATTGACGATTACTGGCATGCCACTCTCTGGCTACCACTTCAAAAGTTATCGCTTCTTGCTCCTGCTCTACTTTAACGGCTTTCTTGCTCTCACTTGGATCCACACCGTTAGCTAACAGCTTACGAGCTTCGTCACGCCGTGCCCTGGCATCAGCCAACGATATTTCAGGGTACTTCCCCAGCGCCAACATCTTTTCTTTGCCACCAAAGCGATATCGCAGCCGCCAGTATTTTGAGCCGTTAGGATGAACCAGTAACACCATACCGTCACCATCTGTAAGCTTATAGGCTTTTACTTCTGGCTTGGCCGTACGAACCTTCACATCACTCAGAGCCATGTTGAGTATCCCTTCAAGAGTTCTGCGTGGGTACAAACATTATCGAACCGGGATATACCCGCAATTGTACCCACATCAGTAAGTTGATGTAGATTGAATCAGGTTGACTTATGTTGACTGAAAAAGCGAGAAGAGCCTTGCGGGGACTGGATTTTAGGCATAAAAAAAGACCTCAGTTGAGGTCTATTTACATACTAATGGTGCCGAAGGCCGGAATCGAACCGGCATGCCTCGCGGCGGTTGATTTTGAGTCAACTGCGTCTACCGATTTCGCCACTTCGGCACTGAAGTAGTATGCGGAGAACGAGGTGAATTATACCTACCAATGATCCGCATGCAACTGTTATCCCACTAAGTTTGGTCTAAGTGTCGAAAAAAACGCCATCAACGCCGTTTTAGCAGCAAATAAACACTGATTAGGAGAAAAAGTATACTCGGTAGCAGCGCACCAATGACCGGTGGAATGCTGTAAACCAAACTAAGTGGGCCAAAAATCTGATCCAGTACGTAGAAAACAAAACCGAAGAAGATGCCAGTAACCACCCGAACACCCATCGGCACACTACGTAATGGGCCAAAAATAAATGACAGTGCCATTAGCATCATTACCGCGACTGAGAATGGCGCAAATATCTTGCCCCACATGTTCAACTCGTAACGGTTCGATTCCTGCCCGCTTTGCCGCAGGTACTTACTGTAATCGTATAAACCACTAATGGAGAGCGAATCCGGGTTCATCGCAACCACCCCCAGTTTTTCTGGTGTCAGGTTGGTCTTCCACTCACCGGCCAAGGTCTGCGAACCTGTCACTTGCTTAGGATTGGTAAGATCAGACTCATCAACCTGCGATAAACGCCAAATATTGTCTTCATAAGTCGCAGTTGCGGCGTAACGAACTGAGAGTAGACGGTCCTGTTTATCAAAATGATAAATATTAACGCCCGTCAGTTCGTTGTCACCCGATACCCGCTGGATATAGATAAAGTCAGAGCCGTCTTTCGCCCACAGACCCGATTGTGTCGATAATAATGAACCGCCATACATCTGCTGAGCACGGAAATTGCGTGCCATCTGTTCGCCTTGCGGTGCAACCCACTCGCCGATCGCCATTGTCAGCAATACCAGCGGGATCGCGGTTTTCATCACCGACGCGGCAATTTGCATTCGGGTAAAGCCTGATGCCTGCATCACCACCAGTTCACTGCGGGTCGCCAATGATCCAAGACCGAGCAATGCCCCCAATAGCGCCGCCATCGGGAAGAATATCTCAATATCTTTAGGGATGCTTAGCAGGGTGTACATGCCAGCGGAAACGGCTGAATAGTCCCCCTGCCCGACCTTACGTAACTGCTCGACAAATTTGATGATGCCAGATAGCGATACCAGCATGAATAACGTCATCAAAATGGTATTGAGGATAGTCCGTCCGATATAACGGTCTAATACACCAAACATCAGGCAGCACCTCTCAATCGTGCACGTAACTTACGAGCCGGCAGGCCATCCCACAGGTTCAATACCACCGCCACAGCCAGATAAGCACCGTTTACGATCCACATCCAGATAAATGGGTCCAGCTTACCGTTACCTGCATTAGAGCGCAGGGAGCTTTGTAACAGGAAGAAAATCAAATACAACAACATGGCCGGCAGCATGCTCAGAACTCGCCCTTGGCGCGGGTTGACAACACTCAGTGGCACCACCAACAACGCCATAATAATGACCGAAACAATCAGTGTCAGACGCCAGTGAAACTCAGCACGGGTATCGGGTTGATTCGCGCGCCATAGCTGTTTCATGGACATCTGTTCTGCCACATTGTTGTTTTGCTGCACTTCCTGATGGCCGATTATCGCTTGGTAATCAACAAAATCAGTGATACGAAAATCGCGCAACAACGCGGTGCCTTCATAGCGGGTACCTTTGTTTAAGATAACCACTTGCGAGCCATCTGGCCGTTCGGTCATATGGCCGCTATCAGCCACAACTACAGAAGGACGTTGATTACCGTTTGGCCGCAATTGTGCCAAAAATACACGGTTAAACTCTCTGCCCGTCACATTACCGATAAATAAGGCTGAATTGCCATCAGTTGAAGATTTAAACTGCCCACCGGCCAAGGCCGCCAAGCTTGGGTTCGCGCGGGCATCATTCAATACTTCGTCTTGATGTTTAGAAGACCAGGGTCCAAGCCAGATGGTATTAACTGCCGCCAACGCAGAAGTAAACAGCGCCAGAATCAATGCCGCCATTATCAGGGATTTTTTGCCCATGCCGCAGGCATGCATCACGGTGATTTCACTCTCCGTGTACAATTTGCCCAACGTCATCAGCAGGCCAAGGAATAAGCTCAATGGCAGGATAAGTTGTGCCATTTCCGGCACACCGAGCCCTAAAAGGGATAAAACCAGGTTTGCCGGGATTTCACCATCGACCGCAGCGCCTAATATCCGTACTAACTTCTGACTAAAGAAGATTAATAGCAGGATGAACAGAATCGCAATTTGGCTCTTAAGTGTTTCCCGTACCAGATATCTTATGATGATCACGCTAATACGCCTGTGAAAACTTGTCTTTTTGCAGGAAAATCGATAGTTTCATCGTTAATCCGCCATTTATTCTCATCATATGGCAACCTTCACAGCTAAAATAGTATTACAGCATCTAGCGTTTAGGTGTCCTATAGGAACATGCTTATAGTCGCCAAAACAAAACAACTTATGCCGTTAAGGTTAACACACGTCGTTAACACAACGGAGAGAGATCGTTGCGGAGCGCTACATTCTAGCGGTAGCCTGCGCCTTTGTCTTTAAGATTCAGGAGAGTGCATGGAGTTCAGTGTAAAGAGCGGCAGCCCGGAAAAACAGCGCAGTGCCTGTATTGTAGTCGGCGTTTTCGAACCTCGTCGTCTATCTCCAATTGCCGAACAACTCGACAAAATTAGTGATGGCTACATCAGCGCTTTATTGCGCCGTGGTGAACTTGAAGGCAAAGTCGGGCAGACGCTGTTACTGCACCATGTGCCGAATATTCTCTCCGAGCGCATCTTGTTAATTGGTTGTGGCAAAGAGCGTGAGCTTGATGAACGCCAGTACAAGCAAGTGATCCAGAAGACCATCAATACCCTTAATGACACCGGTTCAATGGAGGCGGTCTGCTTCCTAACTGAACTGCATGTTAAAGGCCGCAATACTTACTGGAAGGTGCGTCAGGCGGTAGAAACAGCCAAAGAAACGCTTTACACCTTCGATCAACTTAAAAGTAATAAAACCGAGCCTCGCCGCCCGTTGCGTAAAATGGTGTTCAATGTGCCAACCCGCCGCGAACTGACCAGCGGTGAGCGCGCAATACAACACGGTCTGGCAGTAGCATCCGGTATCAAAGCCGCTAAAGACTTGGGCAATATGCCACCAAACATCTGTAACGCCGCCTATCTGGCGTCTCAGGCGCGCCAACTGGCCGATGCATTTAGCACCAACATCATTACTCGCGTTATTGGTGAGCAACAGATGAAAGAGCTGGGAATGCACTCTTATCTGGCTGTTGGCCATGGTTCGCAGAATGAATCATTGATGTCAGTGATAGAATATAAGGGTAATCCGAACCCTGACGCTAAGCCAATTGTGCTGGTAGGCAAGGGGCTGACCTTCGACTCCGGTGGTATTTCCATCAAACCGGCCGAAGGTATGGATGAGATGAAATACGACATGTGCGGTGCTGCAACCGTTTATGGCGTAATGCGGGTGGTGGCTGAGCTGCAATTGCCGTTGAACGTAATTGGTGTATTGGCGGGCTGTGAAAACATGCCAGGTGGCCGCGCGTATCGCCCAGGTGATATTCTAACCACCATGTCCGGTCAAACCGTCGAAGTGCTGAATACCGATGCGGAAGGCCGTTTGGTACTGTGCGATGCGCTGACCTACGTTGAGCGTTTCGATCCCGAACTGGTGATTGATATCGCCACGCTGACCGGCGCGTGTGTGGTGGCATTAGGGCACCACATTACCGGTTTGATGTCGAATCATAATCCACTGGCTCATGAGCTGATTGGTGCGTCTGAACAAGCTGGTGACCGTGCATGGCGCTTGCCACTCGGTGATGAATACGCCGAGCAACTGGATTCCAATTTTGCCGATATGGCGAATATTGGTGGCCGTGCTGGTGGGGCCATTACCGCAGGCTGCTTCCTGTCGCGCTTTACCCGCAAATATAGCTGGGCGCATTTGGATATCGCCGGAACAGCCTGGCGTTCGGGCAAGAACAAAGGTGCAACAGGCCGTCCAGTCGCGTTGTTGTCTCAGTTCCTGCTAAATCGTGCAGGACTAAACGGCGACGATTAATCGTTTGATGTACATCATGCTATTCTAAGGGCACACTTTTGTGCCCTTTGCGTTGTAGAGAACCTATGAAAAACGCCACCTTCTACCTGCTCGAACACGACACGCCCGCCGGTGAGCTGCGCGCTCATGAAGCGTTGGCCTGCGAAATTGCGGCTGAGCGTTGGCGGGCAGGCAAGCGGGTACTGATCGCCTGTGAAAACCAGGAGCAGGCACAGCGGCTGGATGAAGCTCTGTGGCAACGGGCACCTGAGCAATTTGTGCCCCATAATCTGGCCGGTGAAGGGCCAAAATATGGCGCGCCAGTTGAACTGGCCTGGCCGGAACGGCGCGGTAATTCCCCGCGCGACCTGCTGATCAGCCTGCTACCAGAGTTCGCAGGTTTTGCCACCGCTTTCCATGAAGTGGTAGACTTCGTCCCTTACGAAGAAAATTTAAAACAGTTGGCGCGCGACCGATATAAGTCTTATCGCAGCGTCGGCTTTCATTTGACCACGGCAACGCCGCCAACTAATTGAAATAAAAAGAAAATGGAAAAAACACCTTCTAATATCGACAAAACTGAGCCATCCCTCGATAAAACATACAGCCCGCAGGAAATCGAGCAACCGCTGTATGAGCATTGGGAAAAGCAGGGCTATTTCAAGCCAAATGGCGATACCAGCAAAGAAAGCTATTGCATCATGATCCCGCCGCCGAACGTAACCGGCAGCCTGCACATGGGCCATGCTTTCCAGCAGACTATTATGGATACCTTGATTCGCTACCAGCGCATGCAGGGGAAAAATACCCTATGGCAGGCGGGTACCGACCATGCCGGTATCGCAACCCAAATGGTGGTTGAGCGTAAGATTGCCGCAGAAGAAGGCAAAACCCGCCACGATTACGGCCGCGATGCGTTTATCGATAAAATCTGGCAGTGGAAAGGCGAATCAGGCGGCACCATCACTCGCCAAATGCGCCGTCTGGGTAACTCCGTGGATTGGGAGCGTGAGCGTTTCACCATGGACGATGGCCTGTCTAATGCGGTTAAAGAAGTGTTTGTCCGCCTGCATAAAGAAGATCTGATTTACCGTGGCAAGCGCCTGGTGAATTGGGATCCAAAACTGCGCACAGCTATTTCTGATCTGGAAGTAGAAAACCGCGAATCTAAAGGTTCCATGTGGCATCTGCGTTATCCGCTAGCCGATGGTGCCAAAACTGCCGAAGGTAAAGATTACCTGGTGGTCGCCACCACTCGCCCGGAAACCGTATTGGGTGATACTGGTGTTGCAGTAAACCCGGAAGATCCGCGCTATAAGGATCTGATCGGCAAAGAAGTTATCCTGCCGTTAGTTGGCCGCCGTATTCCGATCCTCGGTGACGAACATGCCGATATGGAGAAAGGCACCGGTTGCGTGAAAATCACCCCAGCGCATGACTTTAATGACTATGAAGTGGGTAAACGTCACGCCCTGCCGATGATCAACATTCTGACTTTCGACGGTGATATCCGTGCTGAAGCTGAAGTGTTTGATACTAACGGTGAAGCTACCGATGCTTGCAGCGGTGCGATCCCAGAACAGTTCCAGGGTTTGGAGCGTTTTGCTGCCCGTAAAGCTGTTGTCGCTGAATTTGATAAGCTTGGCCTGCTAGAAGAGGTTAAGCCACACGACCTGACAGTACCTTATGGTGACCGTGGCGGCGTGGTTATCGAGCCGATGCTGACCGACCAATGGTATGTACGCACAGCACCGCTGGCGAAAGTGGCCATTGAAGCGGTAGAAAACGGTGAAATTCAGTTCGTGCCTAAGCAGTACGAAAATATGTATTACTCATGGATGCGTGACATTCAGGATTGGTGCATCTCTCGCCAACTGTGGTGGGGCCACCGCATTCCAGCCTGGTATGACGAACAAGGGAAAGTGTACGTCGGCCGCGATGAAGCTGAAGTGCGCCGCGAAAACAATCTGGGCGCAGACGTGGCATTGCGTCAAGACGAAGACGTGCTGGATACCTGGTTCTCATCCGGTCTGTGGACGTTCTCTACATTGGGCTGGCCTGAGCAAACCGACGCGTTGAAAACCTTCCATCCGACCAGTGTTGTGGTCAGTGGTTTCGACATTATTTTCTTCTGGATTGCCCGCATGATCATGATGACCATGCACTTTATGAAAGATGAAAATGGTAAGCCGCAGGTGCCGTTTAAGACCGTCTATATGACCGGCCTTATCCGCGATGACGAAGGGCAGAAAATGTCCAAGTCGAAAGGTAACGTCATCGATCCACTGGATATGGTTGACGGTATTTCACTGGAAGAATTGCTGGAAAAACGTACCGGCAACATGATGCAGCCACAGTTGGCGGAAAAAATCCGCAAGCGCACCGAGAAACAGTTCCCGAACGGTATTGAACCGCACGGCACTGATGCCCTGCGCTTTACGCTGGCAGCGCTGGCCTCTACCGGCCGTGATATCAACTGGGACATGAAACGCCTGGAAGGCTATCGTAACTTCTGTAATAAGCTGTGGAACGCGAGCCGTTTCGTACTGATGAATACTGAAGGGCAGGATTGCGGGCAGAATGGCGGCGAAATGGTGCTATCACTGGCTGATCGCTGGATTCTGGCTGAATTCAATCAAACCATCAAAGCCTACCGTGAAGCGATGGACACTTACCGCTTTGATCTGGCGGCGGGTATTTTGTATGAGTTTACCTGGAACCAGTTCTGTGACTGGTATCTGGAGCTGACCAAGCCGGTGATGAACAGTGGTTCTGATGCTGAACTGCGCGGTACCCGTCATACCCTGATTGAGGTGCTGGAAGCATTGCTGCGTTTAGCGCATCCAATCATTCCTTACATCACTGAAACCATCTGGCAGCGGGTTAAAACCCTGAAAGGCATTACAGCAGATACCATTATGTTGCAGCCTTTCCCAGAATATGATGCCAGCCAGGTCGATGAAAAAGCCCTGAGTGATTTGGAATGGATCAAGCAAACCATCATTGCGGTGCGTAATATCCGTGCAGAGATGAACATCGCGCCAGGTAAGCCGTTGGAAGTCATACTGCGTGGTGCCAGTGCTGAAGCTCAGCGCCGCGTGTTGGAAAACCAGAGTTTCATCCAGTCGCTGGCACGCTTGTCCTCCCTCACGCTGCTCGCTGACGGTGATAAAGGCCCAGTATCGGTGACCAAACTGGTTGAAGGCGCAGAAGTGCTGATCCCAATGGCGGGCTTGATCGATAAAGCTACTGAGTTGGATCGTTTGGCGAAGGAAGTCGCAAAACTGGAAGCCGAGATTGAGCGTATCGAAGGCAAGCTGGGTAACGAAGGCTTTGTGGCGCGTGCGCCTGAAGCGGTGGTCGCCAAAGAGCGTGAAAGAATGGCGGCCTGCGCTGAAGCTAAACAGAAGTTAATTGAGCAGCAGGCAGTCATCGCGGCTCTGTAATTAACTCAGACCACGATAGCCAGATAAGAACAGCGGGCTAATTATTTACCCGCTGTTTTTTTATCATTGCATTAATTCAGTGTCATAGCCTAAATAATTCAAGTTGTAGGAAAGCGGCAAGCGAGATCATCCCGATGAGCTTACTGGTAGTAAATGATTCGGGTTATTGAGTGTAACCAACGCACATACAGCTTGAAGTATGACGGGTATAGATGGTATTACAGATTATTACTATGTTATTACCCATCGGTTTATAGAGTAATACGCCATGACCACTGCCACACCTATCCGCCTGCTGGTGCGCCCTATCACCGTCGCAGACAATCTTGCTATTGCCAATGTTATCCGTGATGTTTCGGCTGAATTCGGCTTGACCGCAGATAAAGGCTATACCGTGTCTGATCCTAATCTGGATCACTTATTTGAGCTGTATAGTCAGCCACGTAGCGCTTACTGGGTGATCGAGGTGGACGGTAATATCGCTGGCGGCGGCGGCATAGCGCCGTTGTCAGGTGGCGAAGCCGATCTGTGTGAATTGCAGAAAATGTATTTCCTGCCCATATTACGCGGTAAAGGTTTGGCAAAGCAGTTGGCGTTACAAGCGTTAGCTTTTGCTCGCCAGCAGGGCTTTGGCCGCTGCTATCTGGAAACCACCGCCAGTCTGACCAGCGCCATTGGCTTATATGAGAAACTGGGTTTTGAGCATATTGACTGTTCGATGGGCAATACTGGCCATGTGGACTGCGAAGTGACGATGCTGAAAAAACTGTGATTATTCAGGGCGCATAACGCACCCTGATAGTATTAGCTGGAAAATGCCGCTAACACAGTTATAGCGTCAAGCACCAAGGCAATTACCCAAAGTCATTGGCGCTATAGCAAGGCAGCAAACGAGCAAATCCCGATGAGCTGACACAAGTCAGTGATTCGGGTGAGTGAGTGCAGCTAACACCGCTATAGCGTCAAGCACCAAGGCAATTACCCAAAGTCATTGGCGCTATAGCAAGGCAGCAAACGAGCAAATCCCGATGAGCTGACACAAGTCAGTGATTCGGGTGAGTGAGTGCAGCTAACACCGCTATAGCGTCAAGGACGAAGGGTAATTTAGTGGCGCTTACCGTCGTCGTCTTCATCCACCAACTCTTCATCGCCGAAATCACCGTCTTCGTCATCTTCGGCGTTCGGGTCTTCGTAGTAGGTGCCCCAACCATCGTAGTTAACGCCACAGGTCTCAGCCAGGGCAATCAGTTGTTCAACCTGTGCATCAATGATTTCAGCATTTAGCGCAACTTCACTGATCACGTCACAGCACATCACTAATGAGCCATCTTCCACTTCCAGCTCTTCAGCATCTGTTACTTCATAACCCAGCTTGAATGCTTCAACGGCAGCCTTCTCCAGCACCTCGAACTTCTCAGCAGACAGGTGATGTTCGATGGTGTATAGCGCATCTGGATCACTGCCATCTTCCAGCAGTTCTTCGATGATCAGGCGGGTTTCGTCACGTTGTTCGTCCAGCATTTCGCGGTTTGCCATGCCTTTATCCTCAGTCAATGGGCTTTGTATGGTGCTATTTTCCCACACCCACGCTAATGCCTCCACTATAAACGAGAAAGATTTATTGATTAGGGTTGTAATTGAATATTTATACGTATAAATTGAATTTAAATTCACATTGAAGTTCAATT
Source organism: Yersinia sp. FDAARGOS_228 (assembly GCF_002073315.2). NCBI lineage: Bacteria > Pseudomonadati > Pseudomonadota > Gammaproteobacteria > Enterobacterales > Yersiniaceae > Yersinia > Yersinia sp. FDAARGOS_228. The sequence goes on along the minus strand of NZ_CP020409.2, from coordinate 1,300,403 downwards.
AATCCCCTAATAATTGGTGTTGTAGTCAGACAGCAAGTATGAAGGGCAAATGGAGATGAACAGATGAGTCAGTTCTATAAACGTCACTTTCTGAGGTTACTGGATTTTACCCCCACCGAGATTACGGCCCTGCTGGATCTGGCTGCTGAACTCAAGCAAGCCAAGAAATCAGGCCGTGAGCAGCAAAAGCTGGTAGGTAAGAATATCGCGCTCATCTTCGAAAAAGACTCGACTCGTACTCGATGCTCTTTCGAAGTTGCCGCATATGATCAAGGTGCTCGCGTGACTTACCTCGGCCCAGGTGGGAGCCAAATTGGGCATAAAGAATCAATTAAAGATACTGCCAGAGTGCTAGGGCGCATGTATGACGGTATCCAATATCGCGGCCACGGCCAGCAAATCGTTGAAACATTAGCCGAATTTGCCGGTGTTCCGGTATGGAATGGTCTGACAAATGAATTTCATCCAACCCAGTTACTGGCTGATTTGCTGACCATGCAAGAGCATTTGCCAGGTAAAGCGCTGAGTGAAATGAAATTTGCCTATCTTGGTGATGCACGTAACAACATGGGTAACACCATGCTGGAAGCAGCGGCGTTGGTCGGGATGGATCTACGTCTGGTTGCACCAAAAGCATGTTGGCCAGAGGCTAACCTGGTGGCGGCTTGCCGGGCGCAGGCACAGAAAACGGGCGGTAAAATCACGCTGACAGAAGATATTGCCGAAGGGGTAAAAGGCGCTGACTTCCTGTATACCGATGTTTGGGTGTCAATGGGTGAGCCAAAAGAGGTGTGGCAAGAACGTGTTAGCTTACTGAAACCTTATCAGGTCAACATGGCGGTGGTAAAACTCACCGGTAACCCGCAGGTCAAATTCCTGCACTGCCTGCCAGCATTCCACGATGACCAAACTACCGTAGGCAAGCAAATGGCCGAACAGTATGATTTGCCCGGTGGAATGGAAGTTACCGAAGAGGTGTTTGAATCCACCCATAGCATCGTATTTGATCAGGCAGAAAACCGCCTGCATACCATCAAAGCAGTTATGGTCGCCACATTGGGCCAAGACTAAACATAACAGAGCCGATCATCTGATGTATCGGCTTTTAATTATTTTCACAACAAATCAATAAGCGTTATTGGCGCAGGCAAGTTGAGTGCGGACAGTGCGCAGCCAACGGAGCATACATGGAGTATGTGACGGCGGCGAGCACTGCCCGAAGCTCAAGCTGGCGAGTGAAATAGCTTATTTTACAGATATCTTCACAACCGCTTTGCGCACATTAGCCGGTTCCCCCACCGCACACAGTGGTTTATGTACTTCACCTGGGTAAAACACCACAAAATCACCGGTCTGCATGACAAACAGCTTCTCATCAACACCCGCCGGTAGAAAGGCAATGTCTTTGTCCGCCAACCAGTCAGTATCCGGCTTACCGGCAGGCTGATTACTGAATGTCATCCCCTCGACGCCCGCCAAAACAATCTGAATATCCAGATATTTAGCGTGGTATTCCGCACGGCGATTTTCCAGATAATCCGTGCAGTCATTGGAGATCAATACGAAGAGATTATTGCCATCGATATCATGCTTACCCAATGGGGTTTCTGCGGTGATATGGCTCTTCACATATTCAATAGCTTCTTTTAATTGTGCAGGCAGATAAGGCAACAATTCCAAATGGTGAATATTTCCGGTAATCATGGCTTTCCCTTTGGGGTGAATAAAATGAAATAACGTTTCATTATAACTAATTCATCCCTCATTGTGTGGGAAGCGTTTAACATTTATTTATCTGGAATAAAGATTGTGCTGCTGCTGGGCGAGTTAATAATCATTACTTTTTTGTAATATTTCTTTATCACTAATTGTTATAACAAATAACTGTTGAGACTTTGACCACAGACAGGAAAGCCACTATCGTGAGAAACTGCGATGAAATAGTCGAAAAAACAATAATTTCCTAGCGATGTTAACTATCTATACTGGCTATTAACGCGAAAAATATTCGTGGTTGTAGCCCATTTCGGGGAGTCACAATGAAAGCTAAAATTCTGTCATTATTGGTTTTGACAGCACTATCTGGTAGCGCACTTGCAGCAACGCCGCCAGATACTCTGGTTGTAGTGCAATCCCTGGATGATATCGTCAGTCTTGATCCGGCTGAAAGTAATGAACTGTCGAGCATTCAGACGGTTCCGAGTCTCTACCAGCGTCTGGTACAGGCTGATCGTGATAATCCGGCAAAAGTAGTGCCGATCCTTGCTGAAAGTTGGCAAGGTGATGCCGCAGCCAAAACCCTGACGGTGAAATTACGCCCGAAGGCTGAGTTTGCTTCTGGTAACCCAGTGCAGGCCGATGACGTGATTTACTCCTTTACCCGTGCGATAAAAATGAACCGTTCACCAGCTTTCATCCTTAATGTACTGGGCTGGGACGCAAGCAACATCGATCAACATCTGAAAAAGATTGATAACAAGACCGTGCAACTGAGCTGGAGCGCCGATGTTAGCCCTGCGGTTGCTCTGAATATCTTATCAACCCCAATCGCCTCAATTGTTGATAAGAAAGCCGTCACCGCCAATGTAAAAGAAAATGATTATGGCAATGCCTGGCTGAAAATGCACTCAGCCGGTAGTGGCCCATTCAAAATGCGAGTGTATCAGCCGCACCAAGCCATTGTGCTGGACGCCAACCCGACATCTCCGGGTGATAAGCCGCTGATTAAAAATATTATTATCAAGAACGTACCGGACCCAAGCGCCCGCCGCCTGTTGATTCAGCAGGGTGATGCGGATATTGCCCGCGAATTGGGGCCAGATCAGACAGCCGCGCTGAAAACGCAAGCCGGCGTCAAGGTAGTTGAGATCCCATCAGCGGAACAAAACTATTTGGTTTTCAATACGGCTAACCCCGCTAACCCATTACTGAGCAAACCTCAATTCTGGCAGGCTGCCCGCTATTTGGTTGATTATGAAGGGATTACTAAAGATCTGCTGAAAGGCCAATATTTCGTGCATCAAAGCTTCTTGCCGGTTGGTTTACCGGGCGCACTGGAAAGCAAGCCTTTCACCTTTGATCCGGCTAAAGCCAAAGAGATTTTGGCCAAAGCAGGTATTAAAGATGCCACATTGACACTGGATGTTGAGAACAAACCACCGTTTATCACTATCGCTCAGTCGTTACAGGCAAGTTTTGCCCAAGGTGGCGTGAAACTGGTGTTACTGCCAGCAGCAGGCAGCCAGGTGTATGGCCGAGTTCGAGCCAAACAACATCAGTCTGCTATCCGTTTGTGGATCCCGGATTACTTCGATGCACACTCCAATGCCAGCGCCTTTGCCTATAACGACGGCAAAAGCAGCACCGTTGCGGGTTTAAACGGTTGGGTTATTCCTGAGCTGAATAAACAAACATTGGCCGCCGTTGCAGAAGCCGATCCGGCAAAACGCACTGCGCTCTACACCCAGTTGCAACAAGAGCTGCAACAGAACTCGCCTTATATCTTTATTGATCAAGCCAAAGCACAAGTTGTGCTGCGAGATAACGTAAAAGGCTATCAGCAAGGTCTGAATGCGGATATGGTCTATTATGACCGTGTCAGCAAATAGCCTATTCCCTGCGTACTTGAAGTTGCAGGGTTGTTAGCTGCGCGAACTCACCCGAATCACTTACCAGTGTAAGCTCATCGGGACTCGTTCACTTGCCGCCTACCTGTAACGCCAAGTTCTTGGGCATAGCTGGTTGATAAATTTATTTGTGAAATAGTGAGTTGCTAGTTGATGTCTGTCGCACTAAATAATACGCCGGGATCCCCATCCCGGCGTCGTCTTTGGGGGTTTTTACAGGGTTTATTTACTCTGGCCCTGACCTTATTCGGTCTACTGGTAATTACCTTTTTCCTGTCGGCGCTGTCGCCAGTGGATCGGGTATTACAAATTGTGGGTGACCACGCCAGTGAGGCTACCTATCAACAAGTTAAACACCAACTTGGGCTGGATCAGCCATTACCAGTACAGTTCTGGCACTATTTGGTGCGGCTGCTCCATGGCGATCTGGGTACTGCCAGTGCCAGCGGCCAACCGGTGTTACAAGATCTGCTGACGGTTTTCCCCGCCTCGTTAGAGCTGGCCACCTTGTCCTTAGTGATTGGCGCAGCACTGGGCGTTATCCTCGGCTTATTGTGCGCCCGCTGGGCAGGCAGCAAGCTGGATGCCACTATTCGCTTTATTACCCTGCTGGGTAACTCGGTACCTATCTTTTGGCTTGGCCTGCTGATGTTGCTGCTGTTTTATGCGCGCTTGCAATGGAGCCCAGGCCCCGGCCGCCTTGACGATATTTATCAATATACCGTGGAAGCGAAGACGGGGTTTGCGCTGATCGACACCTGGCGCTCCGATGATACCGGTGCCTTTAGTAATGCCATTGCCCATTTAATTTTGCCGGTTTCCCTGCTTTCTTATTATGCCCTGGCCAGTATCACCCGCCTGACCCGTTCAGCCTGCCTGAGCGAGTTGAATAAAGAGTACATTACATTGGCAAGAGCGAAAGGCGCAGGTGAAATGCGAATTCTGCTGATGCATGTGCTACCCAATATCCGTGGTACGTTGCTGACGGTGATTGCACTGGCCTATACCAGTATGTTGGAAGGCGCGGTGTTAACTGAAACCGTCTTTGCCTGGCCGGGTATTGGCCGCTATCTGACCAGCGCTCTATTTGCCGGCGATACCACCGCGATTATGGGCGGGACACTGCTGCTAGGTATCTGCTTTATTTTGATTAACAATGTGACGGATCTGTTGGTCCGCCTGCTGGATCCGAGAACGCGCTGATATGTCGATGATAACCTTCTGCCACGCGCTAAAGCGTTCCCCCTCCACCAGCATTGGGCTGTTTATTCTCTCCTCACTGGTGATCATTGCGATTTTCGCCCCGTGGTTAGCGCCACAAGATCCCAACTGGCAAAACGCAGCCGACCGTTTATTACCGCCGGGTGCACACCACTGGCTCGGTACTGACAGTTATGGCCGCGATATGCTGTCGCGCCTGATTTACGGCACCCGCCCAACCTTAGGGCTGGTACTGTTGGTTACCGTGATCACACTACCATTGGGGTTGCTGGTCGGCGTGCTGTCCGGTTATTACGGTGGCTGGCTCGAACGCATTTTGATGCGCATCACTGATGTAGTGATGTCGATGCCACGGCTGATTCTGGCCTTTGCCTTCGTGGCGATGCTCGGCCCCGGTTTGATTAATGGCGCATTGGCATTGGCACTGACTACCTGGCCGGCCTATGCCCGTCAGGCCAGAGCCGAGATCCAATTATTACGCAAAAGTGATTATCTGGCCGCCGCTGAAATGATGGGAATTAAAGGTCTTCGGCTGCTGTGGGGCCATATTTTACCCATGTGTCTTCCCTCGGCGGTGGTGCGTCTGGCGCTGGATTTAGCAGGCATTATTTTGGCCGCTGCCGGGTTAGGTTTCCTCGGCCTGGGTGCCCGACCGCCGATGTCCGAATGGGGATCAATGGTTGCCGACGGAATGCAGGTTATCTTCGATCAATGGTGGATCGCCGCCATTCCAGGCTGCGCCATTTTGCTCAGCAGTATGGCTTTTAATCTGTTAGGCGATGGCCTGCGCGATATTTTGGATCCTCACCATGACTGATAAAATTTTCGCCGTTGAAGGCTTGAGTGTCGACTTTAAACAACAGCGGGTGGTGGATAATATCTCTTTCCAGCTTGGCCATGAGCGCGTCGCTCTGGTTGGTGAATCTGGTTCCGGTAAATCTATTACTGCCAGAGCATTGATGGGATTAGTCCGCTCACCGGGCAAAGTCAGCGCCAAAAAGCTGAGTTATTACTCTGACAATACCGATGCACAAGGAAACCCCGGTAAGATCGTCGAACACGATTTGACGTCCCTCAAGCCGAAACAGTGGGGTGCGTTACGTGGCAGTGAAATTGCTATGGTGCTGCAAGACCCCCGCTACGCACTGAATCCGGTGCGAACCGTGGGTAAGCAAATTGAAGAATCCTTGCTGTTACATAATGCCCTTTCAGGGGCTGATGCTCATGAGCGGGTATTAAACGCACTGGCCGCCGTTGGGCTGAATGAAGGTGCTTATCACAGCTATCCCGGCCAACTCTCCGGCGGAATGGGCCAGCGGGCAATGTTAGCTATAGCGTTGGTGAATAACCCTCGGGTATTAATTGCCGACGAACCAACATCAGCCTTAGATGCCAAACTGCGTAATCAAATTCTTGAATTGATTGTTGAACAAACCGAGCAGCGCAATATGAGTTTACTGTTGATAAGCCACGATTTGCCGTTGGTCGCTGAGCATTGCCATCGCGTGCTGGTGATGTATCAAGGGAAACTGGTCGATCAGGGGGCGGCGGCAGACTTACCTTATTCAACTCATCCTTATACCCATACGTTATGGGCTTGCCGCCCGAATGCCGGCACCTATGGCACTGACTTGCCAGTATTAGATCGCAGCGCTGATTTCTCTGGAGGTTCCCATGGCACTGATTGAAGTCAATAATCTTCGGGTCAGTTTCCCTCAGAAGAATCAGGTAAAAACAGCGGTTGAATCCGTAAGTTTTGCGGTTGAAGCGGGTGAAACCTTCAGCCTGATCGGTGCATCCGGTTGTGGTAAATCCACCGTATTACGCACTCTGGCCGGTCTACAGCGAGAATGGCAAGGAGAGATAACCTTGCTGGGTACACCGTTACGGCCAGGGCACCGTTTCGCCGGCCAACTGCGTAAAGATGTGCAGATGGTGTTTCAAGACCCTTATGCCTCGCTGCACCCTCAGCATAATATCCAGCGCACACTGGGTGAGCCATTAAAGATTCATGGTGAAAAGAATATCCAGCAGCGAATTGTCAGTGCATTAGAACAAGTAGGTCTGCCTGCTTCTGCCGCCCAGCGTTACCCTCATCAGTTCTCTGGCGGCCAGCGCCAACGCATTGCTATTGCCCGCGCCTTGCTGCTGCGCCCTAAACTGCTGTTGTTGGATGAGCCAACCTCGGCGTTAGATATGTCAGTGCAGGCAGAGATCCTCAATTTGCTCAATCACTTGAAACGCGAACATGGCATGACATATTTATTGGTCAGCCACGACAGCGATGTGGTGGCCCATATGTCTGAACGCGCGGCCCTGATGGAGAGCGGGAAGATAGTAAGAGAGTTTACCCGGCAGGATTTAGAGCTGGCTGAACATTTTATGGGATAGCGTTTTGCCGTTCACTCGTGGGTTAAGGTTTGGTTGATAGAGTTGATCGGATCACTGTTTCAGTTGATTCGGTGCTCAGATTCGGTTGTTAGAGTAGATCGGATCACTGTTTCGGTTGATTCGGTGCTCAGATTCGGTTGTTATAACTTTACGGCTAACCTAACCTTAGTCGCCTCAACCGCCAAAGGGGGCGGGCGCGCCCCCTTGTGGAATCCCGCGCTTGCGCGAAATATTGTGGCTTCACCATGCCCTCCGGCCGCTTGCAGGCTAATCGAACCGGGGCCGACTCGCTCCCAGCTCGACAGCCCCTTTCGCCGCGTCCATGCGGCTCATTCGGCCTGCAATCTTTGTCGGCAATATTCCTGATTGCGCCCAACGTCAAAATCAAAACCTTTTCTTTAGGTTTTGATGTTTAAAAGCACATTTGAGCCGCCGAGTGAAGAGAGTAGGCAAGGCAACCCGCCAAGGACGGCGGGTTGAGGCGTCATGAGCAGGGACGCGAATAAAGCCGTCCGTTAGCCGGAACGATGATTGAGGGTACCTGCGCAGCAGGCCAGCGATACGTGCGCAAGCGCGGATTGTTAAGGCCCACGCTTATGGGCCTTAACTCGGTTGAGGTGGCGGAAATGAATTGAGCACTGAACGATTATCAACCGAAATAATGATCCGAACCACTCTAACAACCAAATCAACCAAATCAACCAAATCAACCAAATCAACCAAATCAACCAAAATAATAAACCGGATCACTTACCACCAGGACGAGTGACTAAAACCCCTTAACCAACCCCACCACACCTTGAACATAACGATCTAAAGTATCTTCAGACATCTCATTTGCCCCCTGCACCAAAAACGGTGGCAAATAATCCATCCCGGTCAGGTTCGCCATCGCATGGAAGGGTAATAACAGATCCAACGCCGGATAACGGTTATATCCTTGTGGCGTATAATCCTGTGCCTTCCCACCCGTGGAAACCACCAACTGCAACGGCTTACCCTGTAGCTTATTGCCACCACTGCCGTAGGCAAAACCATGAGTTAATACCGCATCCTGCCATTCACTTAAAATAGCCGGTGAGCTGTACCAGTAAAACGGAAACATCATCACAATCACATCATGTGACTTCAACAACTCCTGTTCCCGCACCACATCTATTTGAAAATCAGGGTATTCACGCATCAATTCATGCACCGTGACATTCGCTAATGGGCGGATTGCCTCTATCAACCGACGGTTAATACGAGACTCATCTGGGTGACGATGGGATGTTAAAACTAAAATACCGGACATAGCGCTTTCTCCAACCAATTTGATAACCTTATTTTTTCATTTTCCGGCAGGCAGGTGTAGGCTGCTATCAGTCACATTAATTTCAACTCAAGGTATCAACCACTATGTCGCTGCCTTTGGATATTCATCGTTTACTGCCCGCTTTTCTCACCGCAGCTCAGAGTGAGAACTTCTCCACCGCCGCCAGACAGCTAGGTATCACACCTGCTGCGGTCAGCAAGAATATCCGCGTTCTGGAAGAAAAACTGGCGCTACGTCTGTTTCAGCGCAATACCCACAGTGTGGTGCTAACGGATGAAGGCAAAACATTACTGGCACGAGTGGCACCACTGTGGCAGGCACTTTCCAACACACTGGATACGGTGCGTAATAATGATGAGCAACAACCCAGTGGTACGGTACGGGTCAGTGTCATCCCCGGCTTTGGCCGCCAACTGTTGATGCCACTTATTCCAAAATTTATGGCGCGTTATCCACAGATTGATTTGGATCTTTCATTGGAGGCCAGAGTGGTGAATTTGGTCGGAGAAGGCTTTGATGTCGGGATCGGTACTCGCATCGATCCCGATAGCCGCTTAATTGCCCGCCAGTTTTACCCAATGCAAATGCTTCTGGCGGCATCCCCTGCTTATCTGGCCCGCAATGGTTCACCCACCAGCCCACAGGATCTCTATCAACATCAGTGTTTAATACACCGTAATCCATCAAATGGCCGGAGAGTAAAATGGCAATTGCAGCAAAATAATGAGGTACAATCTTTAGAGTTGTCAGGTCGTTTGATCTCTTCCCAGCCGGATATGCTGCTACATGCCGCATTAGCGGATATGGGGATCACCTATGTGGCACAATGGCATGCAGCATCACATTTTGCTGACGGTAGCCTTATGCCCGTATTGGCGAGTTACTGGCCCACCCCTACCCCAGTATGGCTTTATTATGCTTCTGCCGATTTACCGCTCAGAGTCCGCGTTTGGGTTGATTTTCTGTTAAAACATTTCGGTCCGCATCACGCTTTATCCGCACAATAAGTCACATAAAAATATCGTTTTTGTGACGCACTGAACAGGGAATAGACCTAACGTCGATTTCCTTGTTCTAAGTCAAATTAGTTGACTGTCACTTCTGCCATTACCCATATATAGTGTTTATAGTAATTCAAACACCTATATGTAGTAGTTATCCACAAACCATCCACACCTTCCCCGCAGCCCTTATGCGCTGCGGCTTGTCTTGTGGATAACCTTTGCTACAGGCAACAGGAGCAGGCATTGTGAAAACAGTAGTGATTAAGCGGGACGGTTGTCAGGTACCTTTCGATGAGGTGCGGATCAAGGAAGCCGTCGAGCGTGCAGCCTTAGCTGTTGGCGTTGTGGACGCAGATTATTGTGCAACTGTTGCCCGAGTGGTCGCTCAGACGATGGAAAACCAGCCGAAAGTTGATATCCGCGACATCCAAACTGCGGTAGAAAACCAACTGATGGCCGGTCAATACAAGCAGTTAGCTCGCGCCTATATTGAATATCGCCATGACAGGGATATCTCGCGGGAACTGCGTGGTCGCCTGAATCAGGAAATCCGTGGATTGGTTGAGCAAAGTAACAAAGCGCTGCTTAACGAAAATGCCAATAAAGACAGTAAAGTGATCCCCACCCAGCGCGATCTGCTGGCGGGTATTGTCGCGAAACATTATGCCAAACAGCATATCTTGCCACGGGATGTGGTGTTAGCGCATGAACGAGGCGAAATCCACTATCACGATTTGGATTACGCGCCCTTCTTCCCGATGTTCAACTGTATGTTGATTGATCTCGACGGCATGCTGACCCAAGGCTTTAAAATGGGTAATGCGGAAATCGAACCACCGAAATCCATTTCTACTGCCACCGCAGTGACCGCACAAATTATCGCTCAGGTTGCCAGCCATATCTATGGTGGTACAACCATTAACCGTATCGATGAAATTCTGGCCCCGTTTGTCACTGAAAGTTTTAACAAACATAAATCTGTGGCCCAAGAGTGGCAAATTCCTGATGCCGCCGGTTATGCCATGTCGCGCACCGAGAAAGAGTGTTACGACGCCTTCCAGTCGCTGGAATATGAAGTTAATACCCTTCACACCGCCAACGGTCAGACACCGTTTGTCACTTTCGGTTTTGGCTTGGGCACCAGTTGGCAATCACGCATGATCCAGCAGGCCATTTTGCGTAACCGTATTGCCGGCTTGGGCAAAAATCGCAAAACCGCGGTATTCCCGAAACTGGTGTTTGCTATCCGTGATGGTCTGAATCATAAGTTTGGTGATGCCAATTACGATATCAAACAGTTGGCGCTGGAGTGTGCGACTAAACGCATGTACCCAGACATTCTGAATTACGACCAAGTCGTAAAAGTCACCGGTTCCTTTAAAACCCCAATGGGCTGCCGCAGCTTCCTCGGTGTGTATGAAGAAGAGGGTAAACAGATCCATGATGGCCGTAATAACTTGGGGGTTATCAGCCTTAACCTGCCACGTATTGCGCTGGAAGCCAAAGGCGATGAAGCCCACTTCTGGCAATTACTGGATGAACGCCTGCTGTTAGCCAAGAAAGCCCTGATGACCCGTATTGCCCGTCTGGAAGGGATTAAAGCACGCGTGGCACCGATTCTGTATATGGAAGGGGCTTGCGGCGTGCGCTTACAAGCCGACGACAACGTTTCTGAGATCTTTAAAAATGGCCGCGCATCCATCTCGCTGGGCTTTATCGGTATCCATGAAACGGTTAATGCGCTGTTTGGTCATCAGACCCATGTCTTTGATGACGAAAAATTGCGTGAAAAGGGCGTGGCTATCGTCGAACGGATGAGACAAGCAACAGACACCTGGAAAGATGAAACGGGTTACGCCTTCAGCTTGTACAGCACACCAAGTGAAAACCTGTGTGACCGCTTCTGCCGCCTTGATACCGCTGAATTTGGCGTGGTGGATGGCGTCACCGACAAGGGCTATTACACCAACAGCTTCCATCTGGACGTTGAGAAGAAAGTTAACCCATACGACAAACTGGACTTCGAAGCACCTTACCCACCATTGGCGAATGGCGGCTTCATTTGTTACGGCGAATACCCTAACTTGCAGCATAACCTCAGAGCGTTGGAAGATGTCTGGGATTACAGCTACAGCCGAGTGCCCTATTACGGTACTAACACGCCAATTGATGAGTGCTACGAATGTGGCTTCACCGGTGAATTCTCTTGTACCAGCAAAGGTTTTACCTGCCCGAAATGTGGCAATCATGAGCCATCGAAAGTCTCAGTAACCCGTAGAGTATGTGGCTATCTGGGTAGCCCGGATGCACGGCCATTCAATGCCGGTAAGCAAGAAGAAGTGAAACGGCGCGTGAAACATCTGGCGAACGGACAACTGGGCTAACCACTTAATACGATATTACCCAAAGTAATCGGCGTTGCAGGTAGGCGGCAAGCGAACTCAGCCCCCCCGCAGCACCAAGTACAAAGGGAGGCACTGATTATAAATTACCATCAATACTACCCGGTCGATGTCATCAACGGCCCAGGCACACGCTGCACGCTGTTCGTCTCTGGCTGCGTGCACGAGTGTGTCGGCTGTTATAACAAAAGTACCTGGCGACTGAATTCGGGTAAGCCATTTACCCGTGAAATAGAGGATCAGATAGTTGCTGATCTGAATGATACCCGTATCCATCGGCAGGGGTTATCCCTCTCCGGCGGTGATCCGCTGCACCCGCAAAACCTGTCTGCGATACTGCAACTGGTTAAGCGAGTGCGTAATGAGTGCGACGGCAAAGATATCTGGATCTGGACAGGTTACACTTTGGCTGAACTGACCGACGAACAACAACAAGTGGTTGATCTGATCAACGTGTTGGTTGACGGCAAGTTCGTGCAAGATCTAAAAGATCCCTCACTGCTCTGGCGCGGCAGCGGTAATCAGGTTATCCATCACCTGCGTTAATTTATTTCCGCCATTCTGCACACTGTTCAGGTTCAGAATGGCGACTCACATCCCTTCTCAATATTAATCCGTAGCGACTCATTTCCCCTCCCGAATTAGGTACGCCAAAATAATATCGCACGCCGTAAAACTTCATCGTTCCGCCATCTCAGCTTAACCCTACTGTCATCAAAAGCAGCCAGCATAGCGGTGAGATCACTTACCGGTTATCACTATGACTATCCACCATCTGCCCGTCCGTTTTGCCACTTCTGTTGCTTCGCTGCGGCTAGAAACGGCCATCAGGGGGATAGCACTGCGAGGGTATATCTGCCATGCACTTATCTAGACCACCGACCAGCTACCCCACCCGCTATCAACAAATTGCGGCCCAATTAGAACAAGAATTGCGCGGTGCCTATCGTTGTGGCGATTACCTGCCGTCAGAACAACAACTGGCTGATCGCTATCAAGTTAACCGCCATACCTTGCGCCGGGCGGTGGATGAACTGGTTGAGCGCGGCTGGCTACAACGCCGCCAGGGTATCGGCACGCTGGTATTAATGCGCCCGTATGACTATCCACTGCATGCTAATGCTCGCTTTAGCCAGAACTTGCTGGATCAAGGTAGTGACCCCACCAGTGAGCGCTTACTCGCAGTTTTGCGCCCGTGTATAGAGCATGTTGCCAAAGCACTCTCACTGGCAGAAGGCACCACCGTGATCCATTTACGTACTCTGCGGCGGGTTAATGGCGTGCCGGTCTGTGTTATCGATCACTACCTGCCAGATCTGCGCTGGTGGCCGGCTTTACAACAATTCAACTCCGGTTCATTGCATCAATTCATCACCCAGCATTTACAACAACCACTGAATCGTAGCCAAACCCGCATCAGCGCACGTCGTGCGCAGGCAAAAGAGAGCCGCTTACTTGAGATTGCGACTCATGCGCCGCTGCTCTGTGTACGTACCTTAAATATCTGTGTTGATAGTCAGCAAGTGGCGGAATACTCCGTCAGCCTGACGCGGGCCGACATGATTGAATTGACGATGGAGCACTGAATGGAAACTCACCATACCCTTCGGCAAAACTGGATGTCGGTGTTAGCCCACAGCCAGCCAGCAGAGCTGCTTGCTCACTGGCAAGCCTTGAATTTGTCACCGCAATACCAAGTGATCCGCGCCCCAGAGATAGGCCTAAACCAATTACAGGCACGGATGGGGGCGACTGGCCGCCGTTTTATCCTTGGCGATATGACCATAACGCGCGCTGTTATCAGGCTTAACGACAGCATGGATGTTTATGGTTACAGCTACATTGCCGGGCGTAATAAGCCTCATGCCGAGCTGTGCGCCGTGCTGGATGCCTTGTTGCAACACTCTACCGTTAAGGGTAAGCCCGCCGGGTTGAATGAATTATTGCTGAAAACCGTGATTCACCCACTGGCCGCAATACAACAAGAACGGCGGCAATTACGCGCTGGTGCTATCACGGCCAGTAAGGTTGATTTCTTCACCTTGGTGCGGGGAGAGGACTGATGAGCCTATTAACTCACTTTGAGCATCCCGTGGATGATGCGCAGTACACTTTTCGCCGTATTCTCAAAGCGTTGAGTGAACCTGGCGTGCTGGTAACACTGCCTCATGCTACCGGCTGGCAACCACTGAACCCGGCAACCACCAGTGTTCTGCTCACGCTGGCCGACCAGGAGACACCACTTTATCTCGACACGGCACTTAATAGTGACACCGTGCAACACAATGTGCGTTTTCATACCGGTGCGCCCCTGACGACATGCAGTGATAAATCCTCTTTTTCATTATTTAATAATGAGATAACAGCAGAGCAACTCGCTACCTGCCCGGCAGGTAATGAACTCTCACCAGAACAATCCACTACGGTGGTGATTCAGACCGACAGCCTACACCACGGCGTGCCATTGCGGTTACGCGGGCCAGGCATTGAACACAGCCGCACCGTTGCACCCCACCTGCCCGTCGCCGTTTTGAATTATCTGCTTAACCGCCCTGCCGCATTTCCGGCTGGTATCGATTTTATGTTTACCTGTGGCGAGAGCCTGATGGCAATCCCACGAACCACCCATGTGGAGGTGTGCTGATGTACGTTGCAGTCAAAGGGGGCGAAAAAGCGATTGCAGCAGCCCATCAATTGCTGGAACAGCAACGGCGCGGGGACACTCAGATCCCGGCGATCGATTGTGAGCAAATTGAGCAACAACTCGGTCTGGCGGTTGATCGGGTGATGACCGAAGGCGGCATCTACGATCGCGAGCTGGCTGCACTGGCAATTAAACAAGCCAGCGGCGATTTAGTAGAAGCCATTTTCCTACTACGCGCTTATCGCACAACCTTGCCACGTTTGGCCGTCAGCCAACCGCTGGCAACCGAGCATATGCGGCTAGAGCGCCGTATTTCGGCCATTTACAAAGACTTACCCGGCGGGCAAGTGCTCGGCCCAACCTACGATTATACCCATCGACTACTGGATTTTACCCTGCTGGCCGCAGGCGATACACCGCAAGCCCCCAAGCGTGGCGAAGCATTACCCGATGATTTACTACAGAATAATTGTGCCCATGTGTTTGATTTATTGGCTCAAGAGCAGCTAGCACTGACAGAGCAAGATGACGGTACTCAGCCGGAAGATATCACCCGCAATCCCCCCGTTTACCCCTGCAATCGCTCGGCCCGGTTGCAACAACTGGCCCGTGGTGATGAAGGTTTTCTGTTGGCGCTAAGCTATTCCACGCAACGCGGTTATGGCCGCACCCATCCTTTTGCCGCCGAGATCCGCACTGGTCATCTGAGCGTTTCAATTCAACCGGAAGAACTGGGATTTGCTATTGATATCGGCGAAATTTTGCTGAGCGAATGCGAGATGGTAAATGGCTTCGTCAGCCCGGAATCAGAACCACCGCACTTTACGCGGGGTTATGGTCTGGTGTTTGGCCGTGGCGAGCGCAAAGCCATGTCGATGGCGCTGATGGATCGAGCCTTGCAAAGCCGCGAACATGACGAAAATGTCACCAGCCCGGCGCAGGATGAAGAATTCGTACTTTCCCATGCTGATAATGTCGAAGCTGCGGGTTTTGTTTCTCATCTTAAACTGCCTCACTACGTAGATTTTCAGGCCGAGTTGGCGCTATTAAAACGCTTGCGCCACGAGCACTGTTCATCCTCTCACCAACCCTCATCTCAAGAACAGGAACCACACCATGACTGAGGTTCTCACTGGTTATAATCTGGGTTACCTGGATGAGCAAACCAAACGAACTTTACGCCGTGCACTGCTAAAAGCAGTGGCGATCCCCGGTTATCAGGTGCCGTTCGGCGGGCGGGAAATGCCGATGCCTTATGGTTGGGGCACCGGTGGCATTCAACTGACTGCCAGCCTGATTGGCCGCCATGATGTATTAAAAGTGATCGACCAAGGGGCTGATGACACCACCAACGCAGTCTCTATCCGCCGTTTTTTTCAGCGGGTTAGTGGGGTGGCGACCACCGAAAGCACTGTCGATGCCAGCTTGATCCAAACCCGGCATCGCATTCCCGAAACACCGCTAAGCGAAGATCAAATCCTTATCTATCAGGTGCCGATCCCAGAGCCGCTGCGGTTTATCGAACCACGCGAAACCGAAACGCGCAAAATGCATGCGTTAGAAGAATATGGCGTGATGCAGGTAAAACTGTATGAAGATATCGCCCGCTACGGTCATATCGCCACCACCTACGCCTATCCGGTCAAAGTGAATGATCGCTACGTGATGGACCCTTCACCGATCCCGAAATTTGATAACCCCAAAATGCACATGATGCCCGCCCTGCAACTGTTCGGTGCCGGTCGCGAGAAGCGCCTGTATGCCCTGCCCCCCTTTACCAAGGTGGAAAGTCTGGACTTCGACGATCACCCGTTTACCGTGCAGCAGTGGGCTAGCCCCTGTGCCTTGTGCGGCTCGCGCCACAGCTATCTTGATGAAGTGGTGATGGACGATCAGGGCAGCCGAATGTTTGTCTGTTCTGATACTGATTTTTGCCAGCAGCAACTGGCGCAAGTAGCGGCACAAGAGGTAAATATTCAATGATCTCCGAACACGTTATTTCACCATCCGCAGCCACTCACCCACTGCTATCAGTAGAGAATCTCACGCATTTGTATGCGCCAGGTAAGGGGTTTAGCAATGTCTCTTTCCAGCTCTATCCCGGTGAAGTATTGGGAATCGTCGGTGAATCCGGCTCCGGCAAAACCACCTTATTAAAATCGATTTCTGCCCGGTTGGCACCACAGCAAGGGCAGGTTATTTACCATTCTGATGCACAACAACCGGTTGATTTATATCAGATGGCTGAAAGTCAGCGCCGCCGTTTACTGCGCACTGAGTGGGGGGTGGTTCATCAGCATCCACTGGATGGTTTGCGCCCACAAGTTTCCGCCGGTGGCAATATCGGCGAGCGTTTGATGGCGATTGGCCAGCGCCATTACGGCGATATCCGCCAACAAGCAGGGCGCTGGCTGGAGGATGTCGAGATCCCACTATCACGTCTGGATGACTTGCCCACCACCTTCTCCGGCGGCATGCAGCAGCGCCTGCAAATTGCCCGCAATCTGGTGACCCATCCCAAGCTGGTATTTATGGACGAACCGACGGGTGGCCTGGATGTATCAGTACAAGCGCGATTGCTGGATTTACTGCGCAATCTGGTGGTGGAAATGCAACTGGCAGTGGTGATTGTCACTCATGATCTCGGTGTGGCCCGGCTATTGGCACACCGGTTGCTGGTGATGAAGGAAGGCCAGGTGATCGAAAGCGGCCTGACCGATCGAGTGCTAGACGATCCCCATCATCCCTATACCCAACTATTGGTCTCGTCGGTGCTACAAAACTGACTGTTTTGTCTCTTAGCCAGCGAATCGATTAACGAGAACTCACTATGAATCACCTGCAACGGCCTATGAATCACCCACAACTGAGAGTTGAGAATCTCAGTAAAACCTTCGTACTACACCACCAGCATGGTATTCGTTTGCCGGTATTGCATCAAACCTCACTGGAAGTGAGTAGCGGCGAATGTGTCGTGCTACACGGCCATTCCGGCAGTGGTAAATCCACTCTGCTACGCTCTTTATATGCCAACTATCTGCCTGACAGCGGGCATATCTGGGTCAAGCATCAGGGGGAATGGCTCGACATTGTGGCAGCACCAGCGCGACAAATTATGGAGGTACGCCGTCATACGGTGGGTTGGGTCAGCCAATTCTTGCGGGTGATCCCACGGATCAGCGCATTGAATGTAGTGATGCAACCACTACTGGAGCTTGGCGTTGAGCGCCATATATGCCAACAGCGCGCGCAGGATCTCCTGACTCGCCTCAATGTTCCACCACGCTTATGGGATCTGGCCCCCTCGACCTTTTCCGGCGGTGAGCAGCAGCGGGTCAATATCGCCCGTGGTTTTATCAAAGATTACCCCATATTGCTGCTTGATGAGCCAACGGCCTCGCTCGACAGCACCAATAGCGCGGCAGTCGTTAGCCTGATTGATGAAGCTAAACAGCGAGGGGCCGCCATCATTGGGATTTTCCACGATGAGGCCGTTCGTAACCATGTCAGTGATCGCTTACTGGTCATGACGCCCTTTCCCGCCGATGCCAGCCCGGAGATACCCGCATGATCCTCAATAACATCAATCTTATTCTTGAAGATCAGGTGGTCAACGGATCGCTCGAAATCAAAAATGGGCTTATCCACAATTACAGTGATCGCCCAACCCAACTTTCTGCCGCCATAGATGGACAAAATGGCTGGCTGTTGCCGGGGTTGATCGAGCTGCATACCGATAATCTGGACAAGTTTTTTACCCCACGCCCCAACGTTGATTGGCCTGCCCATTCGGCGATGAGCAGCCATGATGCGCTGATGGTTGCCAGTGGCATCACCACCGTGTTGGACGCCGTGGCAATTGGCGATGTTCGCGATGGCGGGCATCGTCTGGATAATCTGCAAAAAATGATTAATGCGGTGGTGGATAGCCAGCGGGCGGGACTGAACCGGGCAGAACACCGGATTCATTTACGTTGTGAATTACCTCATGAAAGTACCCTGCCGCTGTTTGAAGAACTGATGATGCAGCCTGAACTGTCATTGGTATCGCTGATGGATCACTCACCAGGCCAGCGTCAATTCGCCTCCAGGGCAAAATATCGCGAATATTATCAGGGCAAATACCATCTTAATGATCAACAAATGGCAGAGTTTGAGGAAGAGCAAATCACCCTGTCAGCGCGCTGGTCCGCGCCGAATCGAACAGCAATCGCCGATCACTGTTCGCGGCGAGGTATTCCACTCGCCAGCCACGATGATGCCACGGTGGAACATGTAGCGGAATCACAAGCACTGGGCAGTGTGATTGCTGAGTTTCCCACCACAGAGGTGGCGGCCAGAGCGTCACATCAGCATGGTTTACAAGTATTGATGGGCGCGCCAAATATCGTCCGTGGCGGCTCCCATTCAGGAAATGTTGCCGCACACCAACTGGCCGCTGTTGGAGTATTGGATATCTTATCGTCTGACTATTACCCAGCCAGCTTGCTGGATGCGGCCTTTCGTATCGCACACGATGCAACGAATAGCTTCACCTTGCCGCAAGCGGTCAATCTGGTAACACGTAATCCTGCCAGCGCCTTGGGACTACAGGATCGCGGTGTCATTGCCGAAGGTAAACGGGCTGATTTGATACTGGCACGCGCTCATGACAGTGCGCAAAGTAAACATGTTTACGTGCAAAACGTCTGGCGTCAGGGAATACAGGTGTTCTGATGGCGCGCTTAATCTATCTGATGGGGGCATCGGGTGCCGGAAAAGATTGCCTGCTGTCGGCTCTGCGGGCAGCCAATCCGGCAAATATTATCGTGGCACATCGTTATATCACCCGCCAAGCCAATGCTGGGGCGGAAAACCATGTTGCGCTGAGTGAACAGGAGTTTTTACTGCGGGCGGCCCAAGGATTATTCGCACTGTACTGGCAAGCGCATCAGTATCGCTATGGGGTCGGCATTGAGATTGATATCTGGCTACAACACGGGTTAGATGTGGTGGTTAATGGCTCCAGAGCTTATCTGCCTGAGGCGCAACAGCGCTATCCCGACCAACTTTTGCCGCTCTGTCTGACGGTTTCTCCGGCTATTTTGGCGCAACGATTGCGGCAACGTGGCCGAGAGAACAATGAACAGATCAATGCACGATTACAACGGGCGCAGCACTATCAGCAACAGCTACCGCTTAATTGTTTGCAACTGTCTAATGATGGTGAGCTGCACCACACACTGGGGCAGTTACAACAATTACTGGTAGCGCCCCCCCTAACCAGTAAAGAAATGGGGGATAAAAAATGGAACTGACACTGTTAGGCACCGGTTGCGCCCAGCAAGTGCCGGTATTTGGTTGTGACTGTGTGATTTGTGCTAAAGCCAGAGTGCAGCCCGCATTGGGCCGTAAACCTTGCAGTGCCATGCTGCGATATCAGGGGGAAACCACCTTGATTGATGCCGGATTGCCGACACTGGATCAGCAGTTTACTGCGGGGGAAATTCAGCGTTTTTTGCTTACACATTACCACATGGATCATGTTCAGGGGTTATTTCCGTTACGTTGGGGATGCGGAAATTCGATCCCGATCTACGGACCACCGGATCCAGACGGCTGTGACGATCTGTTCAAACATCCTGGAATTCTGCATTTTCAGCCGCCGATGGCCGCATTCCAGACCCTCCATTTTGGTAACTTACGAGTCACACCGGTTCCGCTAACCCATTCCAAAATAACCTTCGGCTATTTATTGCAAAGCCCCAACCGAACCATCGCCTATCTGACCGATACCGTCGGGCTGCCCGCTGATAGTGCGCTATTTCTGACCAGCAAAAATATCGATCTGCTGGTACTGGATTGCAGCCACCCGCCGCAGACGCCGCCACCACGCAATCACAATGATGTGACCATCGCGTTAGCCATTAAGGATTTGCTGATGCCACAACAGACGTTACTGACCCACGCCAGCCACCAACTTGACCGATGGTTGCTTGACCACCCATTACCGGCAGGCGTGGCAATCGCCCATGATAATCAGACGATTACCCT
This sequence comes from Yersinia sp. FDAARGOS_228, assembly GCF_002073315.2. Classification (NCBI taxonomy): domain Bacteria; kingdom Pseudomonadati; phylum Pseudomonadota; class Gammaproteobacteria; order Enterobacterales; family Yersiniaceae; genus Yersinia; species Yersinia sp. FDAARGOS_228. The sequence continues at coordinate 1,279,767 of NZ_CP020409.2, read as the reverse complement.
GTTATAATCAACGCTGCTGCATCTGAGCTGAGGTTAAGATTGTCACGCCCTCTTTCGGCGGCGCAAATGCTTGATCCAGCATCGCCTGTGCGACATCTTTGCCTTTAATCAAGCGCCACTTATCCGGCAATAAGGCAAACAGAGGCGCGCTCAGGCTCTCCATCAAGCGGGGCTTGTCGCGCTGACCAGCCAGCATTGAGGGCCGGGCAAAAGTAAGTTGTGGCCAGCCCTGAGCCTGTAAGTCACGCTCAGCCTCACCTTTGGTGCGGTTATAAAACACCCATGAGTTAGCATTAGCCCCCATCGCACTTACCAATAGAAAATGCCGCGCTCCCAGCCGCAAGCCGGTTTCACCGGCGGCCAATACCAACCGATAATCCACCAGACGAAATGCCGCCTGGCTGCCAGCTTGCTTGCGGGTGGTCCCCAAACAACAAAAGACCAAATCCACCGGCTGATCCAAGGTTTTCAGCAACTCGCCGATATTTTCATCCTGAGGATTAATGAGTTTATTCATGACTGGCAAGGGTTTACGGCTGGGTGCAATAATGGATGTCACTCTGGCATCCAAACGTAACAGACGCAGTAATTCGCCCCCCACCAGGCCACTTGCGCCCAGTAATAATACCTTCGCCATCTGACCTCCTGCCTTATGGTATTGATGCTAACGCCGCGAAAACGTGCGGAGACAATTATTGAAATCAATTGTTATGAATAATACATACCAGAAACACTATTACATAGAATCGAAAAATAGCAGTTATCATTAAAACAGGGAATTTATAGTGAAGAGTCTTGCTGCCAATACAGTTTTTTGCCAAAACCAAGGGTATTATTAGTCATCTTGATTTCCAGCAGATTGAGCTGCCAGAGTGGAGCGGATACCACTTTAGCCACCGGAAAGCGGCGGCAGTAGAGCTGGCGAGCGCGGTGTTCCGCATCCCCTGTTAATTCGCTTATCTCTGCGCGGTATTGAATACCTTTAATCAAGGTTACCGTGCGCGGCTGGGTGGCGATGGTGCCGACAACCTGTGAGTTTATCTGCATCAGTTCGCCATGTCGGGTATGCTTTTCTGTCATGATAAATAGCGCCATCTGCGTTTCATCAAATACGTAAAAACAGTTGGCACACCACATATCCATACCGCTACCCGCACACAGCGTCAGTACATGTTGCTGGCGCAGGAAACGGCTAATGCCCAGCAGATCATCAGGGTTATTCACGTCACTCATTATTCACAACACCCTCTGGCTTAAAAGCGGTATTGAGTGTACATCAAGTCCCCCGCAACAAGCAGCTCTGCGGCTATTCAGTTGCGTTTACTCACATGGAAAAGCCTTTGCCACGCGTTCACCACACTTATCTCTGAGTAGGAGATCATTGCCAGCATATCCCTCCCAAGAATAGGGTCTTAATCGAGCAACAACCTAATAACGTGATTTAGCTAGCATTTACTGCATAAGATGCATATGAATTTATATGCAAATTGCGCGTATAAATTTGGATGTAACAAATAATTATGGATTAACAAATAAAATACAAAAACTATTAAGAATCCGCTCTCATACCGAATATTGGATAATAATAAGCTTTCTTATGTATCCGCCGTGTTAAATATAGCCACACTGTTTTGCATAACATACAGTACAGTTTTGAATAAACAACGTTTAAAATGAATAAAATAAAGTTTTTATTCATTTTTTAGTCAAATTCTCTTTTTAAATCGGTAGAAAACATGATTTGAGTCACAGAATGAATAAGTGTTATGACTAAAATAGCCGTCATCAGTACATTGTTCGTAAACCTTGTTTAAAGAATAGAGACCTTACGTAAATGGAAAATAACAACAAAAAAATGGCGCATATAAGGCGGACAACGCATTTAATGATGCCGGCACACCGTAGTTATTTTAACTTTTCCTACTATCATTATAGATAACATCCTCCCTGCGATGACATCCACTTTTATTGGATAGTCATTGTCTATGCACAATATTTAACAAATGCGAAAAGCGTTCACGACCTTTACGTTGAGTTAACTATTGTCTGCTTTCTCCGAAGAGACTAACACTCGGTTATATTTATACGTCTATCTGATTATGGTTTTTTATTAACCAATCGATACTCAACCTGTGTTATTCATCTTTCAGCAGAAACATAGCTATCTTGTAAAATTTACTGTCACCTTTGTCATTAATGCTAAATGACCAGAGGATCACTGCGCCTGAAATTCAGTCGCTGTGTTACGCAGAAAAAACATAAAGCAGCCAAGACGATTAATGAATGTTGTTTCATTGATACGGATTGTTATACCCAAAATTTAATAGAAATTAATTTAAATAAACCAACAATAGCCTCTTAAAATAAAAGAGAATTTATGATGAAAAAATTAAATATCGCGGCAAGTTTATCTGCTATGCCTTGCTTTGAATCACAGCGTGAAGTCGTAGATGTTTTACACACTGATTTTACTGATATTGCCGCCGTCGTGCTTTCAGTTCAGGACATTAATAATGGTGTCATTGAAAGCATTCATGAGTTAGGTTTAGAGATTCCAATTTTTGCCGCTGTTTGCTGTGAAGAAGAATTGAACACCGATGTATTACCCTCTTTAAACGGGGTATTTGAACTGTGTGGCGACAACACTGATTTTTATGGTAAACAACTTGAATCAGCTGCAGAAAAATATGAGAAAGAGCTGTTACCACCGTTCTTTAGCACATTAAAAAAATACGTGGAGATGGGTAATTCTACCTTTGCTTGCCCTGGTCATCAGGGTGGTCAATTCTTCCGTAAACACCCAGCGGGCCGCCAATTTTTTGACTTCTACGGCGAAACTATTTTCCGCTCTGATATGTGTAATGCCGACGTTAAATTAGGTGATTTGCTTATTCATGAAGGCGCACCTTGTGATGCTCAAAAACATGCAGCGAAAGTATTTAACGCAGATAAAACCTATTTCGTACTGAATGGCACTTCTGCTTCTAATAAAGTCGCGACTAATGCGCTATTAGCGCGTGGTGATCTGGTGCTGTTTGACCGTAATAACCATAAATCCAACCATCATGGTGCGCTGATTCAGGCCGGTGCAACACCGGTATATCTGGAAACTGCCCGTAACCCATTTGGCTTTATTGGTGGTATTGATGCCCACTGTTTTGAAGAAAAATACCTGCGGGAACAAATCCGTAGCGTAGCACCTGATCGTGCTAATGAAGCGCGCCCGTTCCGTCTGGCTATCATCCAACTGGGTACTTATGACGGCACCATCTATAACGCTCGTCAGGTTGTGGATAAAATTGGCCACCTTTGTGACTACATTCTGTTCGACTCTGCTTGGGTTGGTTACGAACAATTTATTCCAATGATGAAAGATTGTTCACCATTATTGCTTGAACTGAATGAAAACGATCCGGGTATTATCGTTACTCAATCAGTACATAAACAACAAGCTGGTTTCTCACAAACTTCGCAGATTCATAAAAAAGATAAACATATTAAAGGCCAGGATCGTTACTGCAATCATAAACGCTTTAATAACGCCTTTATGTTGCATGCCTCCACCAGCCCATTCTATCCATTGTTTGCCGCTTTAGATGTTAACGCAAAAATGCATGAAGGCAAAAGTGGTCAACGCATGTGGCTCGATTGTGTTAAGACCGGTATTGAAGCACGTAAAATGATCTTGAATACCTGTAATATGATTAAACCTTTTGTACCGGTAGAAGTTGATGGTAAACCATGGCAGCAATATGACACCGAAGCCATGGCACAAGATTTACGCTTCTTTAATTTTATTCCTGGCGAAAAATGGCATGCATTTGAAGGCTATGAAGAGTCACAATATTTTGTTGACCCATGCAAATTATTATTAACCACTCCAGGGATTGATACGAATACTGGCGAATATACTGCATCAGGGATCCCGGCAACCATTCTTGCTAACTTCCTACGCGAAAATGGTATCGTGCCAGAAAAATGTGACCTTAACTCGATCCTATTCTTATTAACGCCAGCAGAAGATTTGGCGAAAATGCAGCACCTGGTCGCACAAATTGCCCGATTTGAACGTTTCATCGAAGAAGATGCAATGTTAATCGATGTATTACCTACTGTGTATCGCAATAATGAAACACGTTATCAAGGTTATACTATTGGCAAATTATGTCAGGAAATGCATGACCTTTATGTCAGCTATGATGTTAAACAGCTACAAAAAGAAATGTTCCGTAAACAGTATTTCCCTAAAGTGATGATGAATCCGCAAGATGCCAATATTGAATTCGTCCGTGGTCATGCAGAATTAGTTCCATTGTGTAAAGCCGAAGGCCGAATTGCTGCTGAAGGTGCACTTCCTTACCCACCGGGAGTATTGTGTGTGGTCCCTGGCGAAGTTTGGGGTGGCGCTGCACAGCGTTATTTCCTGGCATTAGAAGAAAGTATTAATTTACTACCAGGGTTTGCACCTGAGTTACAAGGTGTTTATTTACAAGTCGACGAAGATGGTTGGAACCGTGCATACGGTTATATGATGAAGCAATAAGTTAATAATAATAATTTTATACCCGATTTAGTTGACGTTACAGCCTGGCGGCAAATGAAACGATCCCGAATCACTGGCGAATATTAAGTGATTCGGGTGAAAAATCTGTTTGCGTGGCCCAAGAAGGATAGGCCGAGTAATGATAATCGCCAACAACACTGTAGTTTCAAATAAAAAGGGATTTGACGACACCAATAACTCAAACCTGTGGGAATAAATTATTCCCACAGTCTCTGAAATTAAAAAAGAGATAATAAAAATGAGTAAAACAAATAATAAGATGGGAGTAGTACAGCTAACAATTCTGACAGCCGTCAATATGATGGGGTCGGGAATAATTATGCTACCAACCAAACTCGCCGAAGTCGGGACAATCTCTATCGTCTCATGGTTAGTCACCGCAGTAGGTTCAATGGCACTGGCTTATGCCTTCGCCCAATGTGGGATGTTCAGCCGTAAATCCGGTGGTATGGGCGGCTATGCTGAATATGCATTCGGTAAGTCTGGCAACTTTATGGCGAACTACACCTACGGTGCTTCACTGTTGATTGCCAATATCGCCATTGCAATATCTGCAGTAGGTTATGGTACTGAATTGTTGGGGGCGACACTCACTCCACTGGGTATTTGTATTGCAACCATTGGCGTGCTGTGGCTGGCAACAGTTGCTAACTTCGGTGGCGCGCGCATTACGGGGCAGATCAGTAGTGTTACTATCTGGGGGGTTATTATCCCAGTGGTCGGCATCTCAATCGTCGGCTGGTTCTGGTTTAGCAGCTCAGCCTATATGGCAGCCTGGAACCCACATGCAGTTCCTACGTTTGAAGCTATCGGTTCTTCTATCTCAATGACCTTGTGGGCCTTCCTTGGTCTGGAATCTGCTTGTGCCAACACCGATGCTGTCGAAAACCCTGAACGTAACGTTCCGATCGCCGTACTGGGTGGGACTTTAGGTGCCGCAGTTATCTATATCATTTCAACCAACGTGATTGCCGGTATCGTGCCAAATATGGATTTGGCTAACTCTACAGCGCCATTTGGCCTGGCATTCGCTTATATGTTCACCCCAGCGGTCGGTAAAATCATCATGGCATTGATGATCATGTCCTGCGTGGGTTCATTACTGGGTTGGCAGTTCACCATCGCTCAGGTATTTAAATCCTCCGCTGATGAAGGTTTCTTCCCGAAAATTTTCTCAAAAGTCAGTAAAGCAGATGCGCCAATCAAAGGGATGTTAACCATTGTTGTCATCCAGAGTGTGTTGTCCCTGATGACCATTAGCCCGTCATTGAACAAACAGTTCAATGTGCTGGTCAATCTGGCGGTAGTAACTAATATCATCCCTTATATTCTGTCGATGGCGGCGCTGGTCATTATCCAGAAAACAGCCAATGTGCCACCAGCCAAAGCGCGTAAAGCCAATATCATTGCCTTTATCGGTGCGATGTATAGCTTCTATGCGCTATACAGCTCTGGGCAAGAAGCGATGACATGGGGTGCGATTGTTACCTTCCTTGGTTGGACACTGTACGGTTTGGTTTCACCACGCTTTGAATTTGCAGCAAAAACCAAATAAATAGCCATAACTCGGTGGGTGGAAGGTCACTTCCCCCGCCTATTTAACCAATCAGGTGCCAGCAGATAAAAAAGTCAGGATGCCGCAGCCAATTCCGGTAATAATGTTCCGCACCGCTACCCCCGGACTGGAATAAAATTATGTCGGACAGCCTATGGCATCTCTATCTACTGCGCACCCCCACTGGCATGCTCTATACTGGGATCACCACTGATGTAACACGGCGATTGGCCCAACATCAGGTAGGGAAAGGCGCAAAAGCGCTGCGAGGAAAAGGTGAGTTAACATTGGTATTTCAGTGTGAGGCAGGGGATAGATCGACAGCATTGAAGTTGGAATATCGGGTGAAACAACTCAATAAGCAGCAAAAAGAAAAGCTGGTAGTTAGCCAGCCTTCTTCATTGCTATCGTTGCTCGCCGCTAAAAGCGATTAAACGGGGCAGAGAACACCACTTCGCCATCAGCGCCCGTCAATGCATCTTCCGCCAACGCATAAACCTGAAAAGCTTCTTCGGTACCGGGCCAACGGCAGCTCAACTGATGACGAACTGCGGGCACAAAACCAAAACGCTGATAATAGGCTGGGGAGCCTAGCACCACGACAGCGGCATAGCCAAATTCATTCAGGGAGTCTAGCCCTTCGTATATCAGCTTTTCAGCCAAGCCTTGGCGGCGCAACCCATCCGCCACGGCCAGTGGTGCCAGTGCGACCCATTGACGGTCTTCACCTCCCACCTCCACCGGGCTGAATGCTGCATAACCAACCACACCGCCTTCATCGTCAGTTGCCACGATACCCAATGTCAATAAGCCGTCTTCACGCAGTTGCTGTACCAGCTCGGCTTCTGCATCTTGCTTGAAGGCTTGGCGCAATAGGGCGTCGATCCCCGGCGCATCTACCGGAATTTCAACCCGGATCAGCACGATGCTAATGTACGGGAAGCACTCACCGCACCCTCTTGCTGACCAGCCTCGATAAATTCAGCCAGTTGTTGCAGGCCAACACGCAGTAATGTTGGCATGGACTCCAACTCAATGGCATCCATTAGATTTTTGACATACAGACCCAATTCAGTATCCCCTTCAATTCGTAACCGGCGCTGGAAAAACAGCGTATCCGGATCTTCTTTACGGGCAGCGATCAAAATCAAATCGTTGGCATCACCGCTAAAGCTCACATCAGCTTCAGCCTGTTGGCTTACGACCAGCCTACCGTGTTCTACCGTCATAAACCATTGCAATGCGAGGTCTCGCACTTCAATTTTTAGCCAGCGGGACTCCAAAAACTCCAGTTCTCCGTCCAGCAGAGCCTGACGAAGTTGCCACCCGAGCACTTGCTCTATTACCTGACGCTTTAAGGCAAATGGTGTCAATTTTAATGGACCTCGCAGCAGCGCAGGCCCTTGACTCACCAGACGTGCTCGTAGTTTTCCCAACACAGGCAGACTCCTTTTAACCCAGATAAAAAAGGTAAATGTGTTATATCAATAAATTTTGCACCAAGTTATGGCTGAAAGTATTGCTAAATATCAGAAGAATAGCACCAATGCCAAAGAAACTGCCTTAAATCAAGGTCCGTGTGGGACAGGTTAACTAGAATCGCCATTCGATAAGATTTTCATCGCCACGAATATCATCTTCGGATGGGAAAAATAATTGCCAGCGGTAACCTCAGCAAGGCGAGCCGTTGACTCATTCAGGAAAATTCTATGGAGCTGCTTTGTCCTGCCGGCAACTTACCTGCATTAAAGGCTGCCATTGATAATGGTGCCGACGCAGTTTATATCGGTTTGAAAGATGATACCAACGCCCGCCATTTTGCTGGCCTCAATTTCACCGATAAAAAGTTGCAGGAAGCGGTCAATTACGTTCATAGCCGCAAACGTAAACTGCATATCGCCATTAACACCTTCGCCCACCCTGACGGTTATTCCCGCTGGCAGCGGGCAGTGGATATGGCGGCACAGCTTGGGGCTGATGCCCTGATCCTGGCTGATTTGGCCATGCTGGAATATGCAGCCGAACGTTACCCAGAGGTTGAGCGCCATGTATCGGTACAGGCGTCGGCTACCAATGATGAGGCTATCCGCTTTTATCAACGTCATTTCGATGTGGCGCGAGTGGTTTTACCGCGCGTACTGTCAATGCATCAGGTGAAACAATTGTCGCGTACCAGCCCGGTGCCACTGGAGGTCTTTGCCTTTGGTAGCTTATGCATTATGGCTGAGGGCCGTTGCTACCTTTCCTCCTATTTGACCGGTGAATCACCCAATACGGTCGGTGCCTGCTCTCCAGCGCGTTTTGTTCGCTGGCAGCAAACCCCACAGGGGATGGAGTCTCGCCTTAATGAAGTGCTGATAGACCGTTATGAAGATAATGAAAATGCCGGTTATCCCACCCTGTGCAAAGGCCGTTATCGGGTAGACGGTCAGCGCTATCATGCGTTGGAAGAGCCAACCAGCTTGAATACGCTTGAGTTATTACCGGAGCTGTTTGCTGCCAACATTGCGTCAGTGAAAATTGAAGGCCGCCAACGCAGCCCGGCTTATGTCAGCCAGGTTGCCAAGGTCTGGCGACAGGCAATTGACCACTATCAGGCCAATCCTTCGCAGTTTGTCGCTAAAGCGGAATGGATGGAGCAACTGGGCGCAATGTCCGAAGGTACTCAAACCACATTGGGTGCTTATCATCGTAAGTGGCAGTAGCCGGAGGAAACATGAAGTACGCCTTAGGCGCAGTACTCTATTACTGGCCGAAAACTGATATCGAAACCTTTTACCAAGCTGCGGCTAACAGTAGCGCCGACATTATTTATCTCGGTGAGAATGTCTGTACCAAACGCCGTGAAATGAAGGTGGGTGACTGGTTGGCACTTGCAAAAGAAGTGGCTGCCAGTGGCAAACAGGTGGTTATTTCCACACTGGCGCTGCTGCAAGCACCGTCAGAGTTGAATGAATTAAAGCGTTATGTGGAAAACGGTGAGTTTTTGCTGGAAGCCAATGATCTGGGGGCGGTGAATATGGCCGCTGAGCGTGGCCTACCCTTTGTTGCCGGCCATGCCCTGAATTGCTACAACGCTTATACTCTGCGAATTTTACACCGCCAGGGCATGATGCGTTGGTGTATGCCGGTTGAGCTATCACGTGACTGGCTGGTTAATGTGCTGCAACAGTGTGAAGAACTGGGGTTCCGCAACCAGTTTGAGGTAGAGGTATTGAGCTACGGCCACTTACCGCTGGCTTATTCCGCCCGTTGCTTCACCGCGCGCTCAGAAGACCGAGCCAAAGATGAGTGTGAAACCTGCTGCATCAACTACCCACAAGGGCGGCCGGTATTATCACAAGAAGACCAACAGGTATTCATCCTCAATGGTATTCAAACCCAAAGTGGCTACTGTTATAACCTCGGTAATGAACTGATTTCCATGCAAGGATTAGTGGATATCGTGCGACTTTCTCCGCAAGGCCTGGATACGCTGGCAGTTATCGAGCAGTTCCGGGCTAATGAGCAAGGGTTGAGCCCACTTATTTTGACCGATAAAAACGATTGTAACGGCTACTGGCGGCGTCTCGCTGGGCTGGAATTGGTGTCATAAATAAGCCATCGGGCGTAGCACTACGCCCGATATTTCTCTATGCGCTGGCATTCTTACCCAGCCACTCGATATAGCTACCACACGAATCGTAGGCTCCATCGCGCTTTCTTTTTCATCGCCTCAATCGTCCTTTTGCCGCCGCATTTATTCCCCCTTCGCAACCCACGATTTAGATTATGCTTTTATACGTGATAGTCGCGCACTGTATGTGATTTCTTATGTGCATAGTAAGGCGACTAGACACCCTATTTGGGTTAATAAATTAGTGCGTTCGCCCTTCAAGCGACTCGACATAAGGTTAAGATGGACGACTCTATGACTGACAAAAAGACAGTTCCGCTTTCAGTACTTGATTTATCGCCGATAGCGCAAGGCAAGACACCACGAGAGGCTTTTCATGCTTCGCTGGATCTAGCTCAACATGCTGAAAAGTGGGGATATCACCGCTATTGGCTCGCTGAGCATCATAATATGACAGGTATTGCCAGCGCGGCGACCTCGGTACTGATTGGCTATATTGCCGGGGGTACCAAGAGCATCCGCGTAGGCTCTGGCGGGGTCATGCTACCTAACCACTCACCACTGGTGATTGCAGAACAGTTTGGTACCCTCGCCTCCCTCTACCCAAACCGTATCGATCTCGGCCTTGGCCGTGCGCCCGGTAGTGACCAACGCACCATGATGGCACTACGCCGCCATCTGTCCGGTGAAGTAGATAACTTCCCAGCCGATGTCAGCGAACTACAAAGCTACTTTGCTGAAGTACAACCGGGGCAAGCGGTACAAGCCGTTCCTGGGCAAGGTTTGCATGTTCCATTGTGGCTACTGGGTTCCAGCCTATATAGCGCTCAATTGGCTGCAGCCATGGGCCTGCCGTTCGCCTTCGCCTCACATTTCGCACCAGATATGTTATTCCAGGCGCTCAAGCTCTATCGGGAAAACTTCAAGCCGTCCATTCAATGGCCAAAACCCTATGCTATCGTTTGTGTGAACGTGGTTGCCGCAGATAGCGAGCGCGATGCCCGTTTCCTGTTTACCTCCATGCAGCAGCAATTTGTCAATTTGCGCCGAGGCACGCCGGGTCAACTACCGCCACCAGTAGAGAATATGGATAAGATCTGCTCACCCGCCGAACAATTTGGTGTGGATCAGGCGCTACGCTTATCTATTATTGGGGATAAAAGTAAAGTGCGTCATGGGCTTCAGTCATTATTGCGGGAGACCCAAGCTGACGAATTGATGGTGAATGGCCAGATTTTCGACCATCAGGCACGGCTATATTCATTTGAAATAGTTGCCGGATTACAGTCAGAGTTACAACCTGTTGAACACCTATAACCCGCCAATTGAAGCGAAATTATAGACATAAAAAAACCAGCCCTTGGGCTGGTTTTTATTTTTAATCATCAGAAATGATTAAGACTTATGCATCACCAAAACGACGGCGAGTAGGTGCCGCTGCTGCTGGTGCAGGCGCTGCTGCATCTTCACGACGAGGCGCTGCTGAGCGCTGACCATCGCGGTTACCACGACGTTCGCCACCACCGGCCGGAGCACGGTCACTGCCGAATGAACGGCGAGGAGGAGCACCTGCTGCGCCATCACGACGTTCGCCACAGAATGAACGGCCAGCACCACCACCACGACGCTCACCACCGGCACCGGCACCGCCAGCAGGACGCTCACGGCGTTCATGTGGCTGTGCATCACCCAACAGCTGCATGTTCAGCGGCTTGTTCAGGATACGGGTACGGGTGAAGTGAGATAACATTTCGCCCGGCATACCTTTTGGCAACTCGATAGTTGAGTGAGAAGCAAACAGCTTGATATTACCAATGTAACGGCTGCTGATGTCGCCTTCGTTAGCAATCGCGCCAACAATGTGACGAACTTCAACACCATCATCACGGCCCACTTCAATGCGGTACAGTTCCATCTCACCAACATCACGACGTTCGCGACGCGCTGGACGCTCGCCACCATCACGACTGTCAGCACGGCTATCAGGGCGACTATCACGACGGCTGTCACTACGATCACGGCCACGATCGCTACCACGGTCATCACGGGAATTGAATTCACGCTGCGGACGACGCGGAGCTTCTGGTGGCAGAATCAGAGGACGTTCGCCCTGTGCCATTTTCAGCAGTGCAGCAGCCAGTGTTTCGAGATCAAACTCTTCTTCCGGTTGCAGCTTAGCCAGCAATGCACGGTACAGGTCCAAATCACTGCTTTCCAGCTGTTGGCCAACTTTAGCAGCAAATTGAGCTAAACGACGTTCGCCCAGCAATTCAGGGTTTGGCAACTGAACTTCTGGAATAGTCAGCTTCATGGTGCGTTCAATGTTTTGCAACAGACGGCGTTCACGGTTTTCAACAAACAGCAACGCACGACCAGCGCGACCAGCACGACCAGTACGGCCGATACGGTGAACGTAAGACTCTGAATCCATAGGGATATCATAGTTTACAACCAGGCTGATACGGTCAACATCCAAACCACGTGCCGCAACGTCAGTTGCAATCAGAATATCCAAACGGCCATCTTTCAGGCGGTTCAGTGTCTGCTCACGTAAAGACTGGTTCATGTCACCGTTCAAGGCAGCACAGTTATAACCACTACTTTCCAAAGCTTCAGCCACTTCCAGGGTGCCATTTTTGGTACGCACGAAAATGATGGCCGCATCGAAATCTTCAGATTCCAGGAAACGTACCAGCGCTTCGTTTTTGCGATAACCACCACCTACACGCCAGAAACTCTGGCTGATGTCAGGGCGGGTAGTGACGCTAGACTGGATGCGAACTTCCTGTGGATCTTTCATAAAGCGACGGGTAATACGGCGAATCGCGTCAGGCATGGTTGCAGAGAACAACGCCGTCTGATGTTCAGCCGGGATCTGCGCCAGAATATTTTCGACGTCTTCGATAAAGCCCATGCGCAGCATTTCATCTGCTTCATCCAACACTAAACCGCTCAGGTTGGACAGGTTAAGAGTACCGCGTTTCAGGTGGTCTAACAGACGACCTGGGGTACCAACAACGATTTGTGGCCCCTGGCGCAAAGCGCGTAATTGAACGTCATAACGCTGGCCGCCGTACAGGGCCACAACGTTGACGCCATTAATGTGTTTAGAGAAGTCAGACAGTGCTTGCGCGACCTGAATAGCCAACTCACGGGTTGGTGCCAGCACCAGAACCTGCGGTGATTTCAGCTCAGCTTTAATATTGTGTAACAGCGGCAAACCAAACGCGGCTGTTTTACCACTGCCTGTTTGCGCCATGCCAAGAACATCACGGCCGTTTAACAGGTGTGGGATACATTCCAACTGGATAGGAGATGGTTTTTCATAACCAAGATCAGTCAGAGCGGAAAGAATAGGAGCGGACAGCCCCAGATCAGCAAAAGAGGTTTCAAGCTCAGTAGTCATGTACACGTGCCTCATTAATAATGGCAGCCAGTCTACATAACTCGTCGAGAAAATTTTCAGTCATTTTCATTGAAAAGTGTGAACCGGCTCAAATTAGATTATAAAACGAACAAAAAGGCCATCACCTGTTAGGGTGATTAACGTTGGTAAAAACCAAGGTAGTCAGGCTAATAGTTGTTCGTCAGCTATTGCTGGTCCGATTCCGATAGGTCGTCTTGTTCTTGGCCCAAAAGCGCCAATTCCAACAATGCATAGCGGTGCTCAACAAAATTATGAACGTTGTTAGCTACCGTCAGTTTGAACAGCGCCGAAGCGGTGTTCTTGTCCCCCAGACTTAGGTAATGTTTACCTAAATAGAAGTCAGTTTCACTGAGATGCTCAGCGAGCGAAGTGTTATCCATTGCATCTGACTTGAGCCTTTCCATCAGCGTTTTTTCGCTGATCGTGCCCAAGTAGAATTCGACAATATTCCATCCCCATTGCCCTCTGTCCGATTTTTCATAGCGCTGTTGTAACGCTACTGCAGCCGCCTTGGGATCGATTTCTCTTTCCACCAGATACAGCCATAACGAACGGAAGGGATCATTTGGATCGTCTTGATAAAACGCCTGCAGATCATCCTGCGCCAACGGGAGTCGACCGCCATAATAGAGGGCGATACCCCGGTTTAAACGCGCGTAATTGTAAGTTGGATCAAGCTCTAGTACAGAATCAAACGCTTCATAGGCAGCATCAAAATTGCCTGCCTGCGTTAAATAAATGCCCAGATAGTTAAAAACTTCTGGCATATCAGGACGAATAGCTAACGCTTGCGAAAAATCATTTCGCGCTAGTGCCCGTAGCCCGAGGCTATCATACAGCACTCCGCGCTCATATAAAAGCTGTGCGCGCTCATCATCCGTAAGTGCCCGACTTGCAAGGATTTGTTCCATGCGCGCCAGAATCACTTCCTGCTGCAACGTAGGTTGCAACGGGATAGCCAACACCTCGTCTTTACGCCAATCATGGTTGCTGCATCCTGCCAGCATGAGTGCTGTCGCAACGTAACACCAGCGCAAGAAAGGCTTCATTTCCTACTCCCGAAGACAAACATTGGATAAATATCCTTTCATCCATTTGTTTAACACAAGAGCATCCTGCCCTCGAGACAACACAGCCCCTCACCAAGAGGTAAGAGGCTATGGAATACTTTATTACTCTGCTGCTTCTGGTGCCGGAGCTTCTGCGTCAGGAGTAGTGGCTTCTTTGATGCTCAGGCGGATACGGCCCTGGCGATCAACTTCCATTACTTTAACTGGCACTTCTTGGCCCATTTGCAGATAGTCAGTCACTTTCTCTACACGCTTGTCAGCGATTTGAGAAATATGAACCAGACCTTCTTTACCGCCGCCGATTGCCACAAATGCACCGAAATCAACGATACGAGTAACTTTACCCGCATAGATACGGCCCACTTCGATTTCAGCAGTGATTTCTTCGATACGACGGATAGCGTGTTTCGCTTTATCGCCGTCGGTTGCTGCAATCTTAATGGTGCCATCATCTTCGATTTCAATGGTGGTGCCAGTTTCATCAGTCAGCGCACGAATCACAGAACCACCTTTACCGATCACATCCTTGATTTTCTCAGGATTGATTTTCATGGTGTAGATACGTGGAGCAAACTCAGAGATATCACCACGAGGTGTGCTGATAGCCTGTTCCATAACACCCAGAATGTGCAGACGCGCACCCTTGGCTTGGTTCAGTGCCACCTGCATGATTTCGCGGGTGATACCTTCAATTTTAATATCCATTTGCAGTGCAGTAATACCGTCACGGCTACCGGCCACTTTAAAGTCCATGTCGCCCAAGTGATCTTCGTCACCCAGAATGTCAGACAGAACAACAAAGTTTTCGCCTTCTTTAACCAGACCCATCGCGATACCCGCAACAGCGGCTTTAATTGGCACACCTGCATCCATCAGGGCCAAAGATGCACCACAAACAGAAGCCATTGAGGAAGAACCGTTAGACTCGGTGATTTCAGAAACCACACGAACAGTGTAAGGGAACTCGCTCGGGCTTGGCATTACTGCCAGTACACCACGTTTCGCCAGACGGCCATGGCCAATCTCACGACGTTTAGGTGAACCCACCATACCTGTTTCACCAACACAATATGGAGGGAAATTATAGTGTAGCAGGAATGAGTCAGTACGCTCACCCATCAGCTCATCAATATTTTGCGCATCACGGGCAGTACCCAGTGTTGCGGTAACCAGCGCCTGAGTTTCACCACGGGTGAACAACGCAGAACCATGGGTACGTGGCAATACGCCAGTACGCACATCCAGACCACGGATCATGTCTTTTTCGCGGCCATCGATACGTGGCTCGCCACGCAATACACGGCTACGAACGACGTTTTTCTCAACATCGCCCAGAATGTCCTGAATCTCGCTAGCATCTAAAGATTCATCTTGTGCCAACAGCGCTTCAGTGACGTCAGCTTTAATAGCATCAACCTGAGTATAGCGCTCTTGTTTCTCAGTGATGCGATAAGCATCACCCAGACGAGCTTCTGCCAGCTCAGCAACACGCGCGTGCAGCGCTTCGTTAACTGGCTCTGCATGCCAATCCCACTTAGGTTTACCAACTTCAGCAACCAGAGCGTTGATATTCTCAATCACAACTTGTTGTTGTTCGTGGCCGAAGATAACCGCGCCTAACATTTGATCTTCAGACAGAATCTGTGCTTCTGATTCCACCATCAATACTGCGTCAGCAGTACCGGCAACAACCAGATCCAAACGGCTTTCTTTCAGCTCGTCGGTCGTTGGGTTCAGCACATACTGATCGTTGATGTAACCAACGCGAGCAGCACCGATTGGGCCGTTAAATGGAATACCTGACAGGCTCAGCGCCGCTGAGGCACCAATCAGTGCCACGATGTCTGGGTTAACTTGTGGGTTAACAGAAACAACGGTCGCAATCACCTGCACTTCGTTCAAGAAGCTGTCTGGGAACAGTGGACGGATCGGACGGTCAATCAGACGTGAAGTCAGTGTTTCGCCTTCACTTGGGCGGCCTTCACGGCGGAAGAAGCTACCTGGGATACGGCCAGCAGCGTAAGTACGCTCCTGATAGTTAACGGTCAGAGGGAAGAAGCTTTGACCTGGCTTGGCTTTCTTTTGGCCAACAACAGTCACGAATACTGCGGTGTCGTCCATGCTTACCATTACAGCAGCCGTTGCCTGGCGAGCCATCATACCGGTTTCAATGGTAACGGTATGTTGGCCGTACTGGAATTTACGAATAATCGGAGTCAGCAAAATAGTATCCTTATACTATGCGGTGCCGGATCGTATTGACTCTCCATCCACCTGTTACTAATACCTTCACACTGCATCCTCGCGACTAATGACAATCCTTAACTCTCATTGAGTTAAAGTCTCTCATTAGCCGCGCGAACCTCTGCACCGGAAGATCCTATGTTTAAAATTTACGCTTCTTACTTAACGCTACAGCAGTGTTAGCCTTTCTCACTCACCCGAATCACTGACCTGAGCCAACCTCGGCGGGACGGACCCGTTTGCTGCTTACTTACAACTTCAATACTTTGGGTAATGAGCAACAACAATATACTAACGTATTTTATCATTGCTTCTTAGAAAAAAGGGGCCAATTTGGCCCCTTTCTCCCGAAACTCGCAGACTTAGCGACGCAGACCCAGACGCTCGATCAGGGAAGCATAACGTGCTACATCTTCACGCTTCAGGTAGTCCAGCAGCTTACGACGCGTGGATACCATACGCAGCAGACCACGACGGCTATGGTGATCTTTTTTGTGCTCGGAGAAGTGACCTTGCAAATGGTTAATTTGAGCAGTCAACAGAGCAACCTGAACTTCGCTTGAACCGGTGTCATTGGCACCGCGACCGAAGTCAGCAACAATTTTAGCTTTCGCTTCAACACTTAGAGACATGATACAACTCCAAATATATATAGATAAATTAAAACAGGCGCCGATCTCTAATTCAGCAACCCAATATGTAAGCCGCACTATTCTACTCTTTGAACCGCAGGATCGCAAGGTAGCCGCATATACCCGTCATACTTCAAGCAGCGTTCCTGCAACTCGAATTATATAGGGTATGGCCTACAGTGCATTTTCCTGCGCCTCTACTACCAGGCGTTTGGGTGCAACACGGCCATCCTCTGCAATAGTGCCGATACCAATGAAATTATGCTCTTCGCCTTCAGTGATACGGACCATACCTTCGCTTGGTGCGCCAGCAACATGTACCGGTTGCCCTTGCTTTACATAGGCTGCGACAGCAGGTAATAGATTGACTTCAGGGAAGTTTAATACTGCACTGTCCATCGGTAGCAACAGTAAATCCAGCTCTGGATTTGGCGAACGTTCTTCTGCCTGTGCCGCTTCAACCATGGCAGTCAACTGCTCTAAAGTCACCATGCGATCACTTGGGTAAGTAGCCACTTGCAAACGACGCAGATAACTAACATGTGCACCGCAACCTAATAATTCACCCAAATCATCGATGATAGTGCGAATGTAGGTACCTTTTGAGCAATGGATTTCCAGCTCAAGGTCATTGCCTTCCCAGCGGATAAACAGCAATTCATACACGGTAATGCTACGGGCTTCGCGCTCTACTTCAATCCCCTGCCGGGCATATTCATACAACGGCTTACCTTGATGTTTCAGTGCTGAATACATGGACGGTATCTGCTGGCTATCGCCGCGAAAACGGTCCAAAGCGGCATCCATCTGTGCCTGAGTGACGTTAACTTCACGCTCACTGATTAACGCGCCTTCGGCATCCGAAGTATCGGTGCGCTGCCCCAAACGGGCAACCACACGATAGCGCTTATCAGAATCCAGCAAGAATTGAGAAAATTTGGTCGCTTCCCCAAGACAGATAGGCAGCATGCCGGTCGCCAGTGGATCGAGTGCACCGGTATGACCTGCACGATTAGCACTAAAGAGACGTTTTACTTTCTGCAAAACGTCATTAGAGGAGAGGCCCAGCGGCTTATCCAATAACAGAACGCCGTTAATGTCACGGCCGCGACGACGTGGACGCCCCATTACTTCTCCTCGTCGTTACCTGGATTAACCTGACGTTCTACATCATTTTTGATGACGTTAGTCACCAGGTTAGACATCCGCATACCTTCAATCAATGAGTTATCATAAGCGAAGGTCAGTTCCGGTACGATACGCAAGCGCATCGCTTTACCCAGCAGAGTACGGATATAACCAGAGGCATCTTGCAGTGCTTTAATGCCATTTTTAACTGTATCCGGGTCTGCGTTATCGGTTAACACATTCAGGAAGGTCACAAAGACTTTAGCGTAAGCCAAATCACGGGACAGCTCGATACCGGATACGGTAGCCATGCCAACACGTGGGTCTTTGATTTCGCGCTGTAAGATGAGTGCGATCTCTTTCTGCATTTCCTGCGAAACACGTTGAGAACGGCTGAATTCTTTTGCCATTTGGATTCTCCAGACAAATTGGGGGGCCAAGGCCCCCCAAATGGATATAAGCAGATCTGAGGCGATTAATCGATAGTACGTTTGATTTCGATAATTTCGAAGACTTCGATCACATCACCAGTACGGACGTCATTGTAGTTCTTAACGCCGATACCACATTCCATACCATTACGAACTTCGTTAACGTCATCTTTGAAGCGGCGCAGAGATTCCAGCTCGCCTTCATAGATAACCACGTTGTCACGCAGAACACGGATTGGATTGTTACGCTTAATCACACCCTCAGTAACCATACAACCTGCAATGGCGCCAAATTTCGGTGATTTAAACACATCACGAACTTCAGCCAGACCAATGATTTGTTGTTTGTACTCAGGTGCCAACATACCACTCATCGCCTGTTTGACTTCGTCGATCAGGCTATAAATTACTGAGTAGTAACGCAGATCCAGACCTTCAGTTTCAACCACACGACGGGCTGAAGCATCAGCACGAACGTTAAAGCCAAGGATGATTGCGCCAGAAGCTGCTGCCAATGTTGCGTCAGTTTCGGTGATACCACCAACGCCTGAGCCAACAATGCGGACTTTCACTTCATCAGTAGACAGATTTTCCAGTGAATCACAGATAGCTTCACAAGAACCCTGTACGTCAGACTTGATTACGATGTTCAGTTCAGAAACTTCACCTTCGGTCATGTTAGCAAACATGTTTTCCAGCTTAGACTTCTGCTGACGAGCCAGTTTGACTTCGCGGAATTTGCCCTGACGGTACAGTGCAACTTCACGCGCTTTCTTCTCGTCACGAACAACAGTCACTTCATCACCGGCAGCAGGAACACTGGACAGACCCAGGATTTCAACCGGAATAGACGGACCAGCAGACGTGATATCACGGCCCAATTCGTCACGCATCGCACGTACACGGCCATACTCAAAGCCACACAGTACGATATCACCTTTGTTCAAGGTACCTTTCTGAACCAGCACGGTAGCAACAGGGCCACGGCCTTTATCCAAGAAGGATTCGATAACAACACCGTTTGCCATGCCAGTACGAACTGCTTTCAGTTCCAGAACTTCAGCTTGCAGCAGGATCGCGTTCAACAATTCATCAATACCGATACCGGCTTTTGCAGATACGTTGATGAACTGAGAGTCACCGCCCCACTCTTCTGGCTGGACACCGTACTGAGACAGCTCGGTTTTAACGCGGTCTGGATCAGCTTCTGGCTTATCGATTTTGTTTACTGCAACCACAACCGGCACGTTCGCCGCTTTAGCATGCTGAATAGCTTCGATAGTCTGTGGCATCACGCCATCGTCGGCTGCAACAACCAACACCACGATATCAGTCGCCTGAGCACCACGGGCACGCATTGAAGTAAACGCGGCGTGTCCTGGGGTATCCAGGAAGGTGATCATCCCGTTTTCAGTTTCAACGTGATAGGCACCGATGTGCTGTGTAATACCGCCGGCCTCACCTGACGCCACTTTCGTGGAGCGGATGTAATCCAGCAGAGAGGTTTTACCGTGGTCAACGTGGCCCATGATGGTCACAACCGGAGCGCGGTGCTCGGCTGCGGCTTCAGCGCCAGTATCACGGTCGCTCATCAGTGCTTCTTCCAGTTCGTTTTCACGACGCAAGATCACTTTATGGCCCATCTCTTCAGCAACCATCTGTGCTGTTTCTTGATCGATAACCTGGTTAATGGTTGCCATTGCGCCCAGTTTCATCATTGCTTTGATGACCTGAGAGCCTTTAACCGCCATTTTGTTTGCCAGTTCAGCAACCGTTACAGTCTCACCAATCACAACATCGCGGTTAACCGCAACAACAGGCTTGTTGAAGCTCTGTTGCAATGTGCTTGGTTTACGTTTGCCTTTACGACCAACAGCACGTGCTTCTTCACGATCAGCTTTAGACTCGGAGAGTTTATTGCCTTTCTTCTGCTTAGTTGCTTTACCACCACGAGTGCGGCTACGGCGATCACCTTCAACTTTGGCGTCGTTTTCATCTTCCGCGGCGCGCGCATGTTGTGAGGTGGTTACATGGTAGTCAGCAGACTCAGTCTGCTCAGCCACAGGTTCTGGCCATTTACCTTCGTTTTCGGCTGCCATTTTACGGGCTTCCTCAGCAACGCGTTTAGCATCTTCCTCGACCTTACGGCGTGTTTCTTCTTCTACTGAGCGTTTCAGCTCGGCAGCTTCAGCTTCACGGCGTGCTTTATCGGTCTGAGCTGGCTTGATTTTTTCGTCGGTTTGTTGATTCGTCACTTTTTCTTTTTCCGCTGCTTGGCGTTTAGCTTTTTCAGCGGCCTCACGTTTGGCTTGTTCTTCGGCCGCACGTTTAGCTTTTTCTTCAGCGATTTTCTGCGCTGCTGCTTCCGCTTCACGTTGTGCCTGCTCTTCCGCTTCACGCTGTGCCTGCTCTTCCGCTTTCGCTTGTTCAGCTTCCGGCGTATTTACATAAGTGCGTTTCTTGCGGACCTCGATTTGCACCGATTTACTTTTTCCGCCGGTGCTCGGAATATTCAAGGTGCTACGCGTTTTGCGTTGCAACGTGAGTTTATTAGGCGCACTACCGTGTTCACGGTTTAAGTGCGCCAGCAATGTTTCTTTTTCTTGCTGGGTAACTGAGTCTACTTCAGACTTCTTGATCCCTGCATCAGCAAATTGCTGTACCAGGCGATCAACTGGGGTCTGAATCTCAGCTGCCAGCGATTTTACGGTTACATCTGTCATGCTGTTCCTTCCTGCTACAGTTTATTACGCGTTATCGCCAAACCAACAGATATTACGTGCAGCCATAATCAGCTCACCGGCTTGCTCATCGCTAAGCCCTTCAATATCTGCCAGATCGTCGATACCCTGCTCGGCAAGATCTTCCAGCGTACACACACCGCGCGCAGCCAATTTGAATGCCATGCTACGTTCCAGACCGGCCAGGTTCAGCAGATCATCAGCGGGTTTTTGGTCGCCAAGACTTTCTTCTTGTGCCAGGGCCAGCGTGGTCAATGCAGCTTTGGCGCGATCACGCAGCGCTTCAACCGTATCTTCGTCAAGACCGTCGATTTCCAGAAGTTCTTTCATTGGCACGTAAGCCAATTCTTCCAGAGAAGAGAAACCTTCCTCTACCAATATGGTGGCGAAGTCCTCATCGATATCAAGATATTTGGTGAAGGTATCAATAGCGGCATGAGCTTCGGCCTGATGCTTCGCCTGAAGATCGTCCGCCGTCATTACGTTCAGTTCCCAGCCACTCAGTTGTGCTGCTAAACGTACGTTCTGACCGTTACGGCCAATTGCCTGTGCCAAATTGCTGGCTTCAACGGCAACATCCATCGTGTGTCTGTCTTCATCAACCACAATAGACGCAACATCAGCTGGCGCCATAGCGTTAATAACAAACTGGGCTGGATTATCATCCCACAATACAATATCAATGCGCTCGCCGCCAAGCTCGCTGGAAACAGCCTGAACACGTGCACCACGCATACCGACACAAGCACCGACTGGATCGATACGTTTGTCGTTGGTTTTGACCGCAATTTTAGCACGCGAACCCGGATCACGAGCAGCTGCTTTAATTTCGATCAATTCTTCGCCAATTTCTGGCACTTCAATACGGAACAGCTCGATCAGCATTTCAGGACGTGAACGGCTAACAAACAACTGAGCACCGCGAGCTTCTGGACGCACGTCATACAGAACACCACGGATACGGTCGCCTGGACGGAAGTTTTCACGCGGTAGCATGTCCTCACGACCAATAACGGCTTCAGCATTGTTACCCAGATCCAGTGCAATACTGTCACGGTTAACTTTTTTCACTACACCGGTAACAATCTCGCCCAGATATTGACGGAACTGATCCACCACCATAGCACGTTCGGCTTCACGGACTTTCTGTACAATAACCTGTTTAGCCGTTTGGGTTGTGATACGGTCAAAAGTAACAGATTCAATCTGATCTTCGACATAATCACCCAACTGGAGAGTTGGATCTTCATATTGAGCCGCATCCAACGTGATTTCACGCGTTGGCATGGTAACTTCGTTAACAGCGACCCAACGGCGGAAAGTGTCGAAATCACCGGTTTTGCGGTCGATACTGACGCGAACTTCAATTTCTTGTTCGTATTTTTTCTTGGTCGCTGTCGCTAGAGCGGTTTCCAACGCCTCAAAAATCTTCTCGCGCGGAAGGGATTTCTCATTGGAAACTGCTTCTACAACAGCCAGAATCTCTTTGTTCATCCTAGTTGCCTCATCCAAACTTTAAAAGTGGGGTACCAGGTTCGCTTTCTGGATGTTGCTCAGCGCGAACACTTCATCTTTTCCATCCACAGTAACCGTGATCATTTCACCATCAACGGCTTTAATAATGCCCTGCCATTTACGGCGGTTCTGCATTGCCATACGCAAAACCAAAGTGACTTCTTCACCGAGGTAACGAGTATAGTGTTCAGCGGTGAACATAGGGCGATCAAGGCCAGGAGAGGAAACTTCTAAGTTGTAAGCGACCGTAATTGGATCTTCTACGTCCAATACAGCGCTGACCTGGTGGCTGACATCAGCACAAGCATCAACAGTGATTCCGTCGTCACTATCAATATAGATTCGTAGCGTCGATTGGCGCCCCCGGATGAACTCAATGCCGACTAATTCATAGCCTAAGGCCTCAACCGGTGCTGAAATTATCTCTGTTAACTTTTGTTCTAATGTGGACAAGCCCACCCCCAAGACATAAAAAAAGGGCCTAATAGCCCAGTGATTCTGCTGTCAAATAACAAAAAACCCCGAAATTCGGGGCTTTATGCAACTGGACCCTGTTTGCCGCAAAGCGGCTTCGGTGCAACTTTCTGACAAGTATTTTTTTCAAATTGAAATCGAAAGTATCTGAGGTCTACCGAATACAACATTTGAAAAAAAACACTTCAGGAAAGTGGTTGCGGGGGCCGGATTTGAACCGACGACCTTCGGGTTATGAGCCCGACGAGCTACCAGGCTGCTCCACCCCGCGTCCGAAAACGTGGCAAATATTACGTTGATAACGACAAAAAAGCAAGTTATCTGACTGATTTGGTACCGAGGACGGGACTTGAACCCGTAAGCCCAATCGGGCACTACCACCTCAAGGTAGCGTGTCTACCAATTCCACCACCCCGGCACTGATTCAACTGGTTGTTTTTACTATTTAAGTCGTCACAACCATTTTAAAACTTTTTTTCTATCTTTACTGCTTACTGCTGGCAAAACATTACTGCGGGATATCGCTACTTGGCTTAGCGGGTGCTACTGGAGCTGTAGCCTGCTCAGTTTTTGCAGGCGTACCCAAGTTTTCCCACTCGCTGCCTGTATGGCCCTGGTTGGTGCTCATATTGCCCAGAATCAAGCTAATGACGAAAAACAGCGTCGCCAATAAAGCCGTCATGCGAGTCATAAAGTTACCGGAACCATTCGAACCGAACAGAGTTGCAGATGCACCTGCTCCGAATGAGGCTCCCATATCCGCGCCTTTACCTTGCTGCAACATGATCAGAGCGACTAGCCCAATCGAAATCAGCAAGAAAAATACCAGAAGAGCTTCGTACATAGTTGTACCTGTATCCTTGCGGGTTCACCGCATGCCAAATGCTTTTCACCCATCAGCGGGGACTTATTCACCCACTTAAGCGGGTGTGAATACTAACCAAAGCGCATAGTACACGCAAGGGCAATTTCACTACACGAGTTCATTTGCAGAAAAAATCGTCAAGTTCTTCAACTTCAGCGTAATTTATGGGGAAAGAGTTACGCCCTCCCCCCATAAAAATACCATTAACCTGCTGCTTTCACCGCATCAGCAATTCGGTTTGCCATTTCAGCAATCAATGATTCTTCAGCGTCGCCTTCAACCATCACGCGGATTAAGGGTTCGGTACCTGATTTACGCAACAGAACGCGACCACGATCGCCTAGCTCTTTTTCAACTTGGCGAGTCACTTCTTCAACTTCCTCTGATTTCAACGGGTTGTGTTCACCAGAGAAACGCACGTTCACCAGAATTTGTGGCAAGAGCTTCATGCCACTGCATAAATCATGCAGGCTCATGTGGTTACGCACCATAGCAGTAAGCACTTGCAAACCAGCAACAATGCCGTCACCGGTGGTAGTTTTATCCAACAAAATCACATGACCGGAGTTTTCAGCTCCAATACGCCAGCCTTTTTCTTGCATGGCTTCCAGCACATAGCGGTCACCCACTTTGGCACGAACAAACGGAATACCCAGATCTTTCAGCGCCAGTTGCAGGCCCATATTACTCATCAGCGTGCCAACTGCCCCACCCTTAAGTTGACCTTGACGCAAGCCTTCACGCGCGATGATATACAGAATCTGGTCACCATCAACCTTGTTGCCCAGATGATCAACCATCATCAACCGATCACCGTCACCGTCAAATGCCAGACCAACATGTGCCCCTTCAGCAAGCACACGCGCTTGCAGCAAGCGAACATCCGTGGCGCCACATTCTTCGTTGATATTCATACCATCAGGCTCACAGCCGATGGTGATAACATTTGCGCCGAGTTCACGCAGTACACTTGGGGCGATGTGATAGGTTGCACCATTGGCGCAATCGACCACGATTTTTAATTCCTTCAGGCTGAGTTCGCTTGGGAATGTGCCTTTACAGAACTCAATGTAGCGCCCGGCCGCATCCACGATACGGTTGGCTTTACCCAGTTCGGCCGATTCAACGCAGGTTAATGGTTTTTCCATTTCTGCTTCAATGGCCTCCTCTACATCATCGGGCAGCTTGGTGCCATCGATCGAGAAGAATTTAATGCCATTATCTTCGAAAGGGTTATGGGAAGCTGAAATAACAATACCCGCTTCAGCGCGGAAAGTTCGGGTCAGATAAGCAACGGCCGGGGTCGGCATCGGGCCAGTAAATGATGCGGACAGCCCTGCAGCAGCCAAGCCAGCTTCCAGCGCCGACTCCAGCATGTAGCCGGAAATACGCGTATCTTTACCGATGATAATTTTACGAGAACCATGTCGAGCCAGAACCTTACCGGCAGCCCAGCCGAGCTTTAATACAAAATCAGGCGTAATCGGGCTCTCACCCACTTTGCCGCGAATGCCATCTGTACCAAAGTATTTACGGTTACTCATAATTTTTGTTTATCCCTTCGCTGAAAGTGTTGCCTCGACGATACGCATCGCCTCGACAGTTTCTTTGACATCATGCACTCGGACAATCTGTGCGCCTTGCATAGCGGCAATGACAGCACAAGCGACACTCCCGATGACCCGCTGTTGTGGCGGAACATGTAATAGCTGACCCACCATCGATTTTCGCGACATTCCCACTAACAATGGCAACTCAAAATGATGTAGTTCGGCCAATCGCGCCAATAACTGGTAATTATGCGCCAGATTTTTACCGAAACCGAAGCCTGGGTCGAGTAACAATTTACTTTTTGCGATACCGGCCGCAACACAGCGAGCAATATGGTGTTCAAAAAACTGGTTTACATCAGCCAGTAAATCGTCGTAATGCGGTGACTGTTGCATACTTTGCGGTTGCCCCTGCATATGCATCAGGCACACCGGCAACCCGGTTTTTGCCGCAGCGTCAAGCGCACCAGGCTCTTGTAATGAGCGAATATCATTAATCAGATGGGCGCCTGCTTGAGCAGATTCGGTGATAACCGCCGCTTTAGAGGTATCCACCGATAACCAGACATCAAAGCGCTTGGCTAGCGCTTCTACAACGGGCACGACCCGATCAAGCTCTTCCTGCTCACTCACTTGCGCAGCACCGGGGCGAGTGGACTCGCCGCCAATATCAATCAGCGTAGCACCTGCTGATAGCATTGATTGGGCATGCTGTAATGCTTTATCAAGATTATTGTGATTCCCACCATCCGAAAATGAATCCGGGGTGACATTCAGAATACCCATAACTTGCGGGAGAGAAAGATCCAGAACCCGATCTCTGGCAGTTAACTGCATGTAATCACGCCTTAAAAGTGGCAATTCACTTTAATTTTATACCCAAAGTCATTGCGTTGCAGCAAGGCAAACCGAACAAGGCCCGATGAACACACCAAAGTTCAGTTATTCAAGTGGGAACCGCTGCAACGCCAAGTAAGCAGGATATGACAGAAAAAGAAAAACCCCGAGCAAGCCCGAGGTTTATATTAATCACAACGCTTTTAGATGCCAACAATTGACTTACTTATCGCCCAACTGTTCTGACATGGTATTTGAATTGCCAGGCGTTGGTACGTTTGGCTCATCTACCGGCGTTGGTGCCTTTGGTGTGCTGTCATTGTCAGATGATTTATTCTTGGTCGCATCATCCCAACCTGCTGGCGGGCGAACTTCTTTGCGATTCATCAAATCATCAATCTGCGGTGCATCAATCGTTTCATACTTCATCAACGCATCTTTCATGGTATGCAGAACATCCATGTTTTCCATCAGCAAAGTACGTGCACGCTGATAGTTGCGCTCGACAAGTAACTTAACTTCCTGATCGATAATACGCGCAGTTTCATCAGACATATGCTTGGCTTTTGCCACAGAACGGCCAAGGAATACTTCGCCTTCTTCTTCAGCATACAGCAACGGCCCCAGTTTTTCGGAGAAGCCCCACTGTGTCACCATGTTACGCGCGATAGACGTAGCAACTTTGATATCATTCGATGCACCGGTAGAGACTTTTTCCGGCCCGTAAATGATCTCTTCAGCAAGACGACCACCGTATAAGGTAGAGATCTGGCTTTCCAGTTTCTGACGGCTGGCACTGATAGAATCACCTTCCGGCAGGAAGAATGTCACACCCAACGCACGACCACGTGGAATAATGGTCACTTTATGTACTGGGTCATGCTCAGGAACCAGACGACCGATGATCGCATGGCCTGCTTCATGATAAGCCGTAGACTCTTTCTGCGCTTCAGTCATTACCATGGAGCGACGTTCCGCACCCATCATAATTTTATCTTTCGCTTTCTCAAACTCAGCCATCGAAACGACACGCTTGTTACCACGAGCAGCAAACAGTGCGGCTTCGTTGACCAGGTTAGCCAGGTCAGCACCAGAGAAACCTGGTGTACCGCGTGCGATAACTGAAGCATCGATATCGGTATCTAATGGTACGCGGCGCATATGAACTTTCAGAATCTGTTCACGACCACGGACATCAGGTAAACCAACCACAACCTGACGGTCAAAACGACCTGGACGCAGTAACGCTGGGTCAAGAACGTCTGGACGGTTAGTTGCCGCGATGACGATGATGCCTTCATTGCCTTCAAAGCCATCCATTTCAACCAGCATCTGGTTCAGTGTCTGTTCACGTTCATCATGACCACCACCCAAACCAGCGCCACGCTGACGGCCTACCGCATCGATTTCATCGATAAAGATGATACAAGGTGCGGCTTTCTTAGCCTGCTCAAACATGTCACGGACACGGGATGCACCCACACCAACGAACATTTCCACGAAGTCAGAACCAGAAATAGTGAAAAATGGCACTTTAGCTTCACCTGCAATGGCTTTCGCCAGCAAGGTTTTACCTGTCCCTGGAGGACCGACCATCAACACGCCTTTCGGAATCTTACCGCCCAGTTTCTGGAAGCGGCTTGGCTCACGCAGGTAGTCAACTAACTCACTGACTTCTTCTTTTGCTTCGTCGCAACCGGCCACATCAGCAAAAGAGGTTTTTATTTGATCTTCTGTCAGCATGCGGGCTTTGCTCTTGCCAAAGGACATTGCCCCTTTGCCGCCGCCACCTTGCATTTGACGCATAAAGAAGATCCAGACCCCAATCAACAACAGCATTGGGAACCAGGAAATAAAGATAGAGGCCAGCAAGCTCGGCTCTTCCGGTGGCTCACCAACAACTTTCACATTTTTAGTCAATAAGGTATCTAACAGCTTTGGATCATTGACCGGAATGTAAGTCGTATATTTGCTGTTATCTTTCTTACTGACGTTAATTTCACGCCCATTAATACGTGCTTCACGAACCTGTTCTTGGGTTACGTCGGACATGAAAGTAGAGTAATCCACTTTACGGCCATTCGATTCGCTGGGTCCAAAGCTCTGGAATACAGACATCAGTACGACTGCAATAACTAACCAGAGAATTAGGTTTTTCGCCATGTCACTCAAGGGATTAACCTCATATTACAACTGTGTTAACAAACAGCGTTAGGGTACTACAGTTTCCGCCCTGTCGCTACAATGTACACTTCACGCGATCGCGCACGAGAAGCGTCTGGCTTACGAATCTTAACTTTCGTAAACAGGGAGCGAATTTCCCGTAGGTATTCATCAAAGCCATCTCCCTGAAACACCTTCACCAGGAAACTTCCGCCTGGTGCAAGTACATCACGACACATATCCAAAGCTAATTCAACCAGATACATTGATTTAGGTATATCGACTGCCGGAGTACCACACATATTCGGGGCCATATCGGACATGACCACCTGAACTTTTTTATCCCCAACACGCTCAAGTAAGGCTTTCAAGACCAGTTCATCACGAAAATCGCCCTGAAGGAAATCGACACCAACGATAGGATCCATTGGTAGAAGATCACATGCGATGATTCGCCCTTTACCGCCTATTTGGCTTACAACATATTGGGACCAACCGCCGGGTGCAGCGCCTAAATCGACCACTGTCATACCGGGTTTAAAAAGTTTATCGTTCTGTTGTATTTCATCAAGTTTAAACCAGGCGCGGGAGCGTAGCCCCTTTTTCTGCGCCTGAATTACATATTTATCGCTAAAGTGTTCTTGTAACCAGCGACTGGAGCTAGCCGAACGCTTTTTATTAGACATCTCTTTTTCCAACTATCTTAATTAAGAGCCCGCGCATCTGTTGCTTAGCTCGCGTAAACTCCCCATCGACGTAGACCGATTTGGTGATACACATGAGATGGCGGTAGAATGAACCGTTTTCAATCCCAACTTAAGCAAAAAAGACGATGAATCTGAATAACAAACAAAAACAGCACCTGAAAAGCTTGGCCCATCCATTAAAGCCAGTAGTCATGCTGGGCAATAACGGGTTAACCGAAGGGGTGCTGGCTGAAATCGAACAAACGCTGGAACATCATGAACTTATTAAGGTGAAGATCACTGCTGAAGAGCGTGAAACCAAAGCCCTAATTGCTGATGCCATCGTGCGTGAGACCGGTGCCGTTAACGTCCAAATCATCGGTAATATTTTAGTGCTCTATCGCCCGGCGAAAGAGCGCAAGATCATTTTACCGCGGTAATGACGCTTGTTTTAGAGAAAAGGTGCCATGCACTTTGTTCTGATAAAAGGCCGCAAGCGGCCTTTTACTTTTCTTTACAACTTCATTTTTGAGAAATAATGCGTAATAGCTGCTCAGATGGGCAAGTATTACACATAATCCACGCTAAGAATTTCATATTCTACTTCGCCGCCTGGAGTTCGAATAACAACGACGTCATCGACTTCCTTACCAATCAGGCCACGAGCGATAGGTGAGTTAACCGAAATAAGATTTTGTTTAAAATCCGCTTCATCATCACCCACAATCCGGTATTGCTGCTCTTCTTCGCTATCCACATTTAAGACACGAACCGTGGCACCAAAAATAACGCGGCCATTATTTGGCATTCTGGTGATATCAATCACCTGCGCATTAGAGAGTTTTGCTTCTATTTCTTGAATCCGGCCTTCACAGAACCCTTGTTGCTCGCGGGCTGCGTGATATTCAGCATTTTCTTTCAAGTCACCGTGTTCGCGGGCAGTGGCGATATCAGCAATAATTTTAGGGCGACGAACGCCTTTTAAAAAATCCAGCTCTTCACGCAGTTTCTCTGCGCCATTTACCGTCATCGGAATCTGTTTCATCTTTTAAATACCTCTAAATCTATCCTGTTCAAAAAACCGTCATCCTAACGTTTTCGAATGAAAATACGGCTAGTTTGATACCCTACCCGCCTCCAGGCGATAAACAAAAAAAATCACCCCGGAGCCAAAACCCCAAGTCAGGATCAATTTTGCATTTTGATATGCATTTTAACGTAGAGTTCCTTTAGGGTCATCGTTTACTTTCGCCCTCGTTGCACCGTAGTATGGCAACACGTTATTCAGCAGTTATACCGAAATTATGCATTTTTCACGAATTGTCAGTGGATTGGCCTGCGCTATTGCGATCAATATCAGCATATCTAACGCCAATGCGGCTCAGGTCGAAAATTACACACAGTATCTGCCTGATGGGGCAAATCTTGCGTTAGTGGTACAAAAAATCGGGGCCACTACCCCGGCAATAGACTATCACGCCCAGCAGATGGCATTACCCGCCAGTACGCAAAAAGTCCTGACGGCATTGGCCGCATTATTACAACTTGGACCCGATTTTCGCTTCAATACCACACTGGAAAGCCACGGCCCGATCACCGATGGTGTGTTGCGCGGCAATTTAATTGCTCGTTTTGACGGTGACCCCACCTTAACACGCCAGCAACTGCGTAATATGGTGGCTACACTACGAAAAGCGGGTGTGAAACAAGTTGCAGGTGATCTGATCATTGATACGTCGGTTTTCGCCAGCCATGATAAAGCACCCGGTTGGCCGTGGAACGACATGACACAATGTTTTAGTGCCCCCCCTGCGGCGGCCATTGTCGATCGCAACTGTTTTTCTGTCTCACTATACAGCGCACCTAATCCGGGTGACATGGCATTTATCCGAGTTGCATCCTATTATCCGGTGCAGATGTTCAGTGAAGTACGTACTTTAGCTAAAGGTTCACCGGATGCGCAATATTGCGAGTTAGATGTCGTTCCGGGTGAATTAAACAGATTCACGCTTACCGGATGCCTGACACAACGTAGCGAACCTCTGCCGCTGGCCTTTGCCGTACAAAATGGGGCCAGCTATGCCGGTGCCATCTTGAAAGATGAACTGAAAAAAGCGGATATTCAGATTGACGGTAGTTTGCGGCGCCAAACTACACCAGGCCCTGCGGGAAGCGTGTTAGCACAAGCACAGTCAGCACCGTTACATGACTTACTGAAAATCATGTTGAAAAAGTCTGACAACATGATTGCCGATACCGTATTCAGGACCATTGGTCATCAGCGATTTGGTGTACCGGGTACATGGCGCGCCGGTGCCGATGCAGTGCGTCAGGTTCTGCGCCAGAAAGCCGGTGTGGATCTGGGGAACAGTATTGTCGTGGATGGCTCAGGGTTGTCACGTCATAACCTTATTTCACCAGCAACCATGATGCAGGCTTTGCAGTATATAGCTCAGCATGATCAAGAGCTTAACTTTATCTCAATGCTGCCGTTATCGGGTTATGATGGCACATTACGCTATCGCGGTGGCCTGCATGAGGCTGGTGTTGATGGCAAGGTTTCGGCTAAAACCGGGGCACTACAAGGCGTATACAATCTGGCCGGATTTATCACCACTGCGAGCGGGCAGCGCATGGCATTTGTCCAATTCTTGTCGGGTTACGCCGTGCCACCAGAAGATCAAAAAAATCGTCGGGCACCTTTGGTTCGCTTCGAAAGTCGCCTGTATAAAGATATCTATCAGAACAATTAAAAACTATGAAACTACTGATTGTTGAAGATGATGAACTACTGCAACGCGGAATAGCGATGGCCCTGACCAACCAAGGCTATGCCTGCGACTGTGCCGGTACCGCAGCCGAAGCGCACAGTTTATTACACACCAGTCAGTACAGTATGGTAATCCTCGATCTCGGCTTGCCGGATCAAGATGGAGCCGTATTGCTGCGTCAATGGCGTCGCCAGCATGTCACCCTACCGGTGCTCATCCTCACCGCCCGTGATGCACTGGAAGACCGGGTTGACGGGCTGGATGCCGGTGCTGACGATTACCTTATCAAACCTTTCGCGTTAGCCGAATTACTGGCACGCGTCCGCGCATTGATCCGACGTTATCAGGGGCAAAGTGACAATCTGGTACAACAAGATGATCTGAGCCTTAACTTATCAACCCAGCAAGTCTGTTTGCAGGATCAGCCGCTGGAAGTCACACCTAAAGAGTTTGCGATCCTCTCACGCTTAATTATGCGAGCCGGTCAAACGGTTAATCGTGAGTTATTACAGCAGGATCTGTATACCTGGAATGATGATCTCGGCTCCAATACGTTAGAAGTGCATATCCATAACCTGCGTCGTAAATTAGGCAAGGATCGAATCCGCACTGTCAGGGGTATTGGCTATCGACTGGAAGCGCAATCATGATCAGTATGCGTCGCCGTCTGATCTTAATGCTGGCGTTAATTTTATTGGTTACCCAGTTAATTAGCGCATTTTGGTTATGGCATGAAAGTCAGGAGCAAATAAGCTTCCTGGTTGATGAAACCCTTAGCGCGAAAGCACGTAATGAACGGGTTGATACTGAAATAGCGGAAGCTATTGCGTCACTGCTTGCCCCGTCGCTCATCATGATGGCCATTACTCTTTTGCTTTCTTTCTGGGCGATCAGTTGGATTATTCGCCCGTTGGATCAATTGCAAAAGAAGCTGGCTGAACGCTCAGCCGATAATCTCACCCCAGTGATTGTTAAGAGCGATATGCAAGAAATCGTCTCTGTAACGTCGACACTTAATCAGTTGTTATCCCGGCTATCCAATACTCTTGCGCAAGAACGTTTGTTCACCGCCGATGCCGCGCATGAGTTGCGCACCCCTCTTGCTGGAATTCGCCTGCACCTTGAGTTGATGGAACAACAAGGAATCACTGAGAGTAAATTATTGATTAACCGCATCGACTTATTGATGCATACCATTGAACAGCTACTGGCGCTATCCAGGGCTGGCCAAAATTTTGCCAGTGGCCTTTATCAAACTCTTGATTGGGTTGAGAACGTAGTACAGCCACTACAAGATGAGTTGCAGGAAATGTGTACTCTTCGCCAGCAAACTATTCAGTGGGAATTCCCTCCTTATGCCAAGACAGAAGGTGACGCCACTTTGCTGCGCTTAATGTTGCGAAATCTGGTTGAAAATGCCCATCGTTATAGCCCGATTGGTAGCCAAATTTCAGTCAAACTCGTTACTGAAGACTCGGGTACTATTCTGCAAGTGATAGATGAAGGGCCGGGTATAAAACCAGAACAGGCAGGCGAACTGACTCAGGCGTTTCGTCGTATGGATCAACGCTATGGAGGCAGTGGTTTAGGGCTAAATATCGTGATCCGTATTGTTCAACTGCACCAAGGCAGGCTAACACTGGAGAACCGCACAGAGCGTTCAGGATTAAAGGCACAATGCTGGATACCTGCGGTCACTCATAGCACGGTGTTACCTCAATTCAGCTAGTGTGGTCATAAGGCGTGGCTGTTCAAATAAAAGGGCCACCACTGGTGAAGTGGCAGCCCTAATTTATACTCATAACAACTTTACACTCATCACCACCGGGTGACTTAACGTTCGTAGATAAACTCTACGCCGTCATCATCCTCTTCATCCCAATCGTCGTCATCTTCTTCTGCCGCTGCTTCAGCTTCCACTTCAGCCAGTTGTTCACGGTGATAATCATCCCACATGAATTCAACTTTTTCTGGCGCACTTTCTGCAATAGCCATGGCTTTAGGTTGGCTGTTAAGGAATTTCATGACATCCCAGCACAGCGCATTCACATTCTCGCGATTCGCGGCAGAAATCATGTAGTACTTATCGTCCCATCCCAGCGCTTCTACAATGGCTTTAGCGCGAACTTCAGCTTCTTCAGTACCTATCAGGTCAATCTTATTGAAAACAAGCCAGCGTGGCTTCTGGGAAAGATTTTCGCTGTATTGCTGCAACTCATTAACGATGACTTTGGCATTCTCAATCGGATCAGATTCATCGGTCGGAGCCAGATCAACCAAGTGCAGCAGTACACGGCAACGTTCCAGATGCTTTAGGAAACGAATACCCAGACCGGCACCGTCTGATGCACCTTCGATCAAACCAGGAATATCGGCAACCACAAAGCTCTGCTCGTGATCCATTCGTACAACACCCAGACTTGGGATCAATGTCGTAAATGGATAATCAGCCACTTTGGGTTTAGCCGCAGAAACTGCACGGATAAAGGTTGATTTACCGGCGTTTGGCAAACCTAACATCCCTACATCAGCCAGCAGCAACAGCTCAAGCATCAATTCACGGGTTTCGCCTTCAGTACCCATGGTTTTCTGGCGTGGCGCACGGTTAACCGATGATTTGAATCGGGTGTTACCTAACCCGTGGAACCCCCCTTTCGCGACCATCAGAATCTGGCCATGGCGGGTCATATCACCCACAATTTCACCGGTTCCCTGATCCAGTACACGGGTACCCACCGGGACTTTAATGGTGATATCTTTACCACGTTTGCCGGTACAATCACGGCTCTGGCCGTTCTGCCCACGTTCAGCACGGAAAGACTTCACAAAACGGTAATCAATCAGCGTGTTAAGGTTTTCATCGGCCAGCAGGAAAATATCGCCACCATCACCACCATCACCACCGTCAGGACCACCATTAGGGATATATTTTTCGCGGCGGAAGCTGACGCAGCCGTTACCACCGTCACCCGCTACAACCAGAATCGTAGCTTCATCAACAAACTTCATTTACTTTCTCCGTAAATCATTCACCGGGCTGCTGCTTTTGCGGAGCAACCAGGTTTATTTCTGTCCGACGTGGCCACCAACGATGCCCAATTGCGGAAAACATTGCGCCTGCCACTACCACGAATGCGCCTGCGTATCCCACAAGGTTGAGGGACGGTGCGGCAAACATTTCTGGCCAAGCCAGCGCCAATAGAATTGAAAAAAACAAGGTAAACAGCGGCGTCAATGTGACGAGTGCGCTTACCTGCGCTGCCTGCCAGCGCGCCATAGCTTCAGCTAAAGCACCGTAACCTACCAGGGTATTAACCCCACAAAACAGTAAACAGGCAAACTGCCACCCATTTAGCTGAAAAATAACGGCGGGCTTCGCCATTGGGAATAATGCAATTGCACATAAAGTGTACAACAATAATAGGATTTGTTGCGATGCCATACGCCTTAATAGCACCTTCTGGGCAACACCATAGCTGACCCAAACAACCGCTGCACAGACACCCAATGCCACGCCAAGCGTATAATCAGTCAAACGGGTAAAGATTTCATACAGGCTGGTATTAAAAAATAACAGTAACCCGCATATCAGCATCCCCGCACCAATAACTTGGGTGATGCGCATCCGCTCTTTTAAAATCAGCACACTGGCAACCATCATACCTACCGGTGACAGTTGCCCAATAACCTGAGATGCCGTCGGACTTAGATATTGTAATGATGAACTGAAGAAGATGAAATTCCCCAGCAAGCCACACGTCGCAACTATCAGTAATACCAACCAGCGACGTTGGCGAAAAAGTTTAAGAGAGGGCAACTGACGGCGTGAAGCCAGAATAATCCCCAAGCCGATAGCCGCCATCATGAAGCGATACCAAACAATGGTAAAAGGCTCCATGACCACAAGCACTTGCTTCATTGCAATCGGCAAGGCACCCCAGAATACGGCAGTGGTTAGTGCCAAAAAAATACCTAAACCAGCCTGCTGCTTCGTATCCATTTTTTACCGGAGGGGTTAACCCAGAAATGTAAAAAGCCCCGCAACGAAATTGCAGGGCTTACATCTATTTACAGGACGCGAAAAACTTATTCAGCTTCGATGCTGATAAATTTACGGTTTTTCGGGCCTTTAACTTCGAACTTGACTTTACCGTCAGTCAAAGCAAACAGAGTATGGTCTTTGCCGCAACCTACGTTGATGCCAGGATGGAACTTAGTCCCACGTTGACGAACGATGATGCTGCCTGCCAGAACTGCTTCGCCGCCAAAACGTTTTACGCCAAGACGTTTACTTTCGGAGTCACGACCGTTACGGGTCGAGCCACCAGCCTTTTTATGTGCCATTTATCCGCTCTCCTAAATCTTAAGCGCTGATGCCGGTGATTTTAACATCAGTGAACCACTGACGATGACCTTGTTGCTTACGGTAATGCTTACGACGACGGAATTTAACAATCTTAATCTTCTCGCCGCGACCGTGAGCAATTACTTCAGCCTTGATCTTGCCACCATCGACTAAAGGAGCGCCGATATTGATTTCTTCACCGTTAGCAATCATCAGAACTTGGTCAAACTCAACAGTTTCACCAGTTGCGATGTCCAGCTTTTCCAGGCGAATGGTTTGACCTTCGCTTACTCGGTGTTGTTTACCACCACTTTGGAAAACCGCGTACATATAAAACTCCGCTTTCCGTGCACTCCACTTTTGTAGTCCAGAGCGCACTATAAATATTCACAATAGGGCGCGAATTCTACGCAAAAATGCAGTGAATGACAAGTATATAATCAGCTCAAGAGAAGAAAAAAAGCACAGTTTCTTACATCATGTTTATTTGATGGTTTTTTCAAGTACAATCATAGTCTCAGGGAGCGTCATGTAATAATGTGGGCGGTAATCTCATCGTAGTTAAAGAGAAAAACAGCTGAATATAACAATGAACCTAGAAAAGATTATCGAGTTAACCGCGCCGGATATGGCGAATGTAAACACAACAATTCTCAACCAGTTGAACTCTGATGTCGTTCTCATCAATCAATTGGGCCATTACATTATCAGTGGTGGCGGGAAACGAATTCGCCCAATGATTGCCGTTTTGGTGGCCCGTGCATTGCACTATGAAGGTGATAAGCATATCACCGTCGCGGCATTGATTGAATTTATCCATACAGCAACCTTGCTGCATGATGATGTGGTCGATGAATCTGATATGCGCCGTGGTAAGGCGACAGCTAACGCTGCATTTGGTAACGCCGCCAGTGTATTGGTGGGCGACTATATCTATACACGCTCATTCCAGATGATGACCGGCCTGGAGTCTCTGCGCGTTCTTACTTTAATGTCTGAAGCCACAAACGTTATTGCTGAAGGTGAAGTCTTACAGTTAATGAACTGTAATAATCCTGACATCACTGAAGAAAACTATATGCAAGTTATCTATAGCAAAACGGCCCGTTTGTTCGAAGC
This sequence comes from Yersinia sp. FDAARGOS_228, assembly GCF_002073315.2. Classification (NCBI taxonomy): domain Bacteria; kingdom Pseudomonadati; phylum Pseudomonadota; class Gammaproteobacteria; order Enterobacterales; family Yersiniaceae; genus Yersinia; species Yersinia sp. FDAARGOS_228. The sequence goes on along the minus strand of NZ_CP020409.2, from coordinate 1,242,034 downwards.
GGCGTCACAGTCTGCTGCCGTGTTGGCTGATGCCACAGAAACGCAGGAGTTGGCATTACAGAACTATGGTCGTTATCTGGGTACTGCATTCCAGCTAATTGATGACCTGCTTGATTACAGCTCTGATGGCACCACTTTGGGCAAAAATACCGGTGATGACCTCAATGAAGGCAAGCCTACATTGCCCCTTCTGCATGCCATGCATAATGGCACAGTAGAGCAAGCCGCCATGATTCGGCAAGCAATTGAACAAGGCAATGGCCGCCATTTGCTCGAGCCAGTATTGGCAGCAATGCAGCAGTGTGGCTCACTTGACTATACCCGCCGGCGTGCAGAGGAAGAAGCAGATAAAGCCATTGCTGCGTTACAGATCCTGCCTGAAAGTGAATACCGTCTGGCGCTCGAAGGTTTAGCGCATATTGCCGTACAACGCAACTTTTAAACCCTTATAAAGAAACTATTGAGAAACTCGCGTCTTACCGCTCGGGTTTCTCTTTTCTGCTTTTAAGATAAACGCTTCATCAGTGTTCCTACCCCTTCCCGCAGCAAAAATGCAATAGCTTGCGAGCGTTCAACATCAGTGAGCTGATGGTAGGCTTCAATCCATATGGCCAATGGGTCATTGCGCGGCACAACATACTCAGCAGGATTTTCTTTCAAGCGTAAAACATTCAGCACATCAGGTGGCAGCCCCTCGATGGCATATTCCACCGCCTTTCCCTGCACCCCCAGTTTACGCCGGCGTTCCCAACCTTCCTTTCTGGCTCGGCCATTAACCCCTGCTGGACTTTTAGGCAACCCACCGATGCCAATCAGCTCAACTGCGGTAATCCATTGTTTTTTCATATCTATACTCTATCAATGAGCCGCTGTAGCAAGTCCCTAACGCGAAGTGAGCACCTGGTGGGCTAATCTGTTGTTAGCCGTTCGATCAGGCTTTTAGCTCCTTCCCGAAAAATAAACGTAATAACTTGCTCCCTTTCAGCCTCAGTAAAACGATAGTAAGCCTCTACCCATAGGGCCAATGGGTCTTGTCGCACTGGCGTATACTGTGCTGGCTCCTCCCGTAGATGTAATGAATTCATTATAGTGGAGGGCAAACTCTCAACATGGTATTCCACTGCTTTCCCTTGAACGCCACGACGGCGGCGCTGTTCCCATCCCTCACGTTTCGCCATAAGGTTAATACCTTGTGGTGACGATGGTAATCCTTCAAGACCTGCCAATTCCTTAGCGGCAAACCACTCTTTTTTCATGGTGTTGCTTCCTAATATGCGTTGTGGCTCAAAAAAGGAATATTTAGAAAACATTTAAAATCTTTTAGAAAATAAATGGTATGATCTTTCTAAATGGTCACTTTCTGTTCACAGTACGATTAACAATGTACCGTTATTTATATCACTAACGCGCCATCTGCTTAGAAAAAAAAAGGATTAAAGATGATTTTAAGGAAATCTGATTGGCACCCAGCAGACATCATTGCCGCCCTACGTAAAAAAGGCACAACGTTAGCCGCTCTCTCCCGTAAAGCAGGGTTAAGTTCATCTACACTTGCCAATGCGTTAACTCGTCCCTGGCCAAAGGGGGAATGGTTGATTGCCGAATGTTTGGACATTCATCCTTCCGAAATCTGGCCGACACGTTATTTTGATCCAAAGACAGGGGTACTTATTGACCGAAAAGTGAGGATACGCCCAGCTATTGTTCGGGCATAAAAAAACCCTGCCAGCTTATCGCTCACAGGGTGGAGGTGACCATTTCATCAAATCGCCGAACATTGCTTCGGCGGTTGATAATATTATCTCAGGGGCAGCTTTAAGCCCCTGCTACTACTTATTATTGACGAACTGCTCGCCCAGCTCGATATCTTTGTGCAACACATCAAGCATGCTTTCTAGCGCTTGTTGTTCAAAAGCACTCAGTTTGCCAATGTCTTTACGTTCAGCAACACCGTTTTTACCTAACAGGATTGGCTGAGCAAAGAAACGGGCATATTTACCGTCACCTTCAACGTAAGAACATTCAACAACATTGCTTTCGCCTTGCAGAGCACGGACCAGAGAAAGACCAAAACGTGCCGCAGCTTGCCCCATAGACAGGGTCGCTGACCCGCCACCGGCTTTTGCTTCAACAACTTCAGTACCCGCATTCTGGATACGTTTAGTCAGATCAGCCACTTCTTGCTCGGTAAAGTTAATGCCTGGAATTTGTGACAACAATGGCAAAATAGTAACACCAGAGTGCCCACCGATAACCGGCACTTCGATATCCTGAGGTTGCTTACCTTTAAGTTCAGCAACAAAGGTATTAGAGCGGATGGTATCCAGTGTTGTAATGCCAAATAATTTGTTCTTGTCGTAAACACCGGCTTTTTTCAGCACTTCTGCGGCGATTGCAACAGTCGTGTTAACTGGGTTGGTAATGATACCGATTAATGCTTTCGGGCAAGTACGCGCGATTTGCTCAACCAGATTACGGACGATACCGGCATTAACATTGAACAGATCTGAACGATCCATGCCTGGTTTCCGTGCAACACCAGCAGAAATCAGAACAATATCGGCCCCTTGAAGGGCTGGGGTAGCATCTTCGCCGCTAAAGCCTTTAATATTAACAGCAGTCGGGATATGGCTCAGATCAACCGCAACACCAGGAGTCACTGGCGCGATATCATATAATGAGAGGTCTGAACCGGAAGGAAGCTGGGTCTTGAGTAGAAGAGCGAGGGCCTGGCCGATACCACCAGCGGCACCGAGAACTGCAACTTTCATCCTATACTCCTTTTTATATTTAATTTAAATTTGCCGTGAATTCATCTATTTAGGCACCTTAATTTATTGTGATTTTAAACACAATCTATTAACAGTCAGATTGAGATATCACGCATCAAAAAGGCGCATAAGACTTATGTATTTTAGAGTAAATCGCTTATTCATTAATGATATAGCGCACATTATTCTAAAATTTACCGAAGTATTCATGACAGGTTAATCGGCGGTTACATTACACCCTTCTGTTACATCAGAACAACATCATTTTAATAACATTTTGGTTACTCAAGCCGAATGTTAATAAAAACTGATTTAGCATAATCGTAACAGTAAGATGATGTTAAAATTTCACCACACCTTGATATCAGCGCTTTTATCGCCAATACTCCATAGTCATGTTGAATAAAAATTCATTTATATGCATAATAATCCTATTCATTATTGACTGCTCAAGGCATAGAAAATGCGTAATCCAGCAAAACAAGAAGATCTTATCAAGGCGTTTAAGGCGTTATTGAAAGAAGAGAAATTCAGTTCTCAAGGTGAGATCGTTTTGGCCTTGCAGGAAGAAGGCTTTGAAAATATTAACCAATCCAAAGTTTCGCGTATGCTGACTAAATTCGGCGCGGTTAGAACGCGTAACGCCAAAATGGAGATGGTTTACTGCTTACCAGCAGAATTAGGGGTACCAACAACCAGTAGCCCACTAAAAAATCTGGTTTTGGATGTCGATTATAATGATTCGGTCGTTGTGATTAATACCAGCCCAGGAGCAGCCCAGTTGATCGCCCGCCTGCTGGATTCATTAGGTAAAGCTGAAGGTATCTTAGGTAGTATTGCCGGTGACGATACCATTTTCACAACGCCTGCCAGAGGTTTTACTGTTAAACAACTGCATGAAGCTATCCTCGGGTTATTCGATCAAGAACTTTAATTCCACACCTTTATGTTTGGTATATATAGATGCGGCCTTTTGCGCCGCACTGTATCTTTGTTATTGTTATTCCATTCATCACACCCCCTTAGCCTTTAGCCAGGGTATACAGCTACTAATTCCCGCCTAAACCGCAAAATCATCCTACCGTTCTCTCTATTGCAGTCAAAACCGCCACGCAGTAACGCACTTTTAGTCAAAAACGCTTATTTAATTGAAAACATTATATTTTTAATCAAACATGTTGTTTTTTAGTCACTTTTTATTCCTTTTAGTTCTTAAAAAGTAGTCACTAACGATAAAGTGACCTTAAATATTATTAGCTTGCTATTAATATTCTCAGTTACTAGATGTATACTCATTTTCGTGACGTAAATCACACTTCATAAGAAGTGATAAAGAACAAATAGAGGCAACAACATGAATATTAAAGCTACCATCGCAACCGTTAGCATCCTGTCTGCACTGTCATTTGGTGTTTTTGCAGCGGATTCCATTAATGAAAATCAGGCGGCAAAATTACAACCTATGGGCACCATCACCGTCAGTGGCCTTAACGGTGCACCCTCTGATATTCGTCAGGCGCTATCGGATAAAGCTGATGCTATGGGCGCTAAAGCTTACAAAGTGATCGAAGTTCGAGAAGAGAATAACTGGCATGCCACTGCCAAGATTTACCAGTAATTCGCGATAGATACATCAAACATGGCGTGAAGCCAAAATTGAAATAAAAGTTAAATAACCAGTAAAAACAATAAACTAAAAGTACAAAAAATCATTCAAAGCACTTTTAGGTTATTGAATCTGATTGAGGAAAAATCATGAAAATCAAAACTACCCTTACAGCTCTGAGTTTACTTTCTGTGGTTGCTTTCGGTGCATCTGCTGCTGAATCAGTCAATGCCGCACAAGCAAGCAAAATGACTGATTTAGGCGCAATCAGTGTGAGCGGTATTACCGGTGCTCCTTCTGATATTGAACAGGCCATTGCGAATAAAGCTGACAGTGAAGGCGCTACTGCATACAAAATCATTGGTGTGCGTGAAGACAATGGCTGGCATGCCACTGCCAAAATTTACAAATAAGATTAAACGCCAGGAATGAAAGTAAATGCCCCGCATAGAGGGGCATACTTTCGTATCTTGATAATTTACTTAATAGACTGAAAATAAAGACAAATACTAATTTTTAGCTTATTGAATAGAGTATTGATTACAACAAAATGTTGGCTGAAGTCAGCCCCCGAATAATCCCTCGTCTATCCGACGAACCCTTTACCCCCGCTATCGCGGGGGCTTTTTTTATCCGGTTTAATCCTGCGATAACGTTTCTTGTTCCGCTTTTTTATCCAAAGCGCTCAGCAGTTTGTTATGAATCCCACCAAAACCACCGTTACTCATCACCAAAATGTGATCACCTGGTTGTGCTGTTTTCACGATCATATCGACTAACGTATCAATATCAGCACTCCAATACGCAGGCTGAATACATGCTTCAGCCACTTCCACTACCTGCCAAGGGATATGCTGCGGCTGGAACAGAAACACTTCATCCGCACGCCCTAATGAAGGTGCCAACTCATTTTTACATAACCCTAATTTCATCGTGTTAGAGCGTGGCTCCAAAACGGCCAGAATACGTGCAGTCCCACCCACTTTACTGCGCAGTGCCGCCAGGGTGGCAAGAATAGCGGTAGGATGATGAGCAAAATCATCATAAACAGTGACACCATTTGCTTCACCACGTAGCTCCAAACGGCGGCGGGCATTAATGAAATTACCCAGTGCCTTGCAAGCATCGGCGGGGGAAACCCCGACATGACGGGCAGCGGCAATCGCCATCAAACCGTTATGCATATTGTGTTCACCCACCAGCGACCAACTGACCTCACCCACTAATTTATTATCAAGAAATACTTCATAAACGCTGGCATCGGTTGATACTTTGCGTGCGAACCAACTGCCAGTTTCGCCAACCAACTCTTGCTCACTCCAGCACCCCATCGCCATCACTTGCTTCAGGTGATTATCATTATCTGGCACGATGATTTTGCCTGTCCCTGGTACTAAACGTACCAGATGATGGAATTGCTTCTGGATAGCTTTCAGATCGTCAAAAATATCGGCATGATCGAACTCAAGGTTATTCATAACCAGCGTTCTTGGGCTGTAGTGAACGAACTTGGAGCGCTTATCAAAGAAGGCGCAATCATATTCATCAGCCTCAATAACAAAGAATGGGCTATTACCTAAACGTGCTGAGACATCAAAATTACCCGGTACTCCGCCAATGACAAAGCCGGGTTCATAACCGCAGGCTTCCAGTATCCAGGTCACCATGCCCGCAGTCGTGGTTTTACCGTGGGTACCCGCCACCGCTAATACCCAGCGCCCTGGCAATACATGGTCATGTAGCCATTGTGGGCCAGAAACATAAGGGATACCTTGCTCTAATACAGCTTCAACACAAGGGTTACCGCGGCTCATGGCATTACCAATGATCACTAAATCCGGGGGAGGGCTCAATTGAGCGGGAGAGTATCCCTGAATTAAATCGATCCCTTGATTCTCCAGCAACGTGCTCATTGGTGGATACACGTTAGCATCCGCTCCCGTCACTTCATGACCTAATGAACGGGCCAGCATTGCCAGGCCGCCCATAAAAGTGCCGCAGATACCTAATATGTGAATGCGCATAAATTTTCCGTATTAATAAGCTTCGAATTTGTCACCATTCTACCGCTCAGAACAGAGAGAAGAAATGGAATTGCCTATGAATCATTCTTACCTTTGGGCTACACTGCTGCAATCAGGTGAGTTGTTTGTTAATAAATCGATATTTAACCGTAGATCCAGGGATTGAGTCATGAAAACGTTAGGCGAATTCATAGTTGAGAAACAGCTAGACTTCTCTCACGCCACCGGCGAATTAACTGCATTACTTTCAGCAATCAAACTCGGCGCGAAGATTATCCATCGCGATATCAACAAAGCAGGTCTGGTTGATATTTTAGGTGCCAGCGGCGTTTCCAATATTCAGGGCGAAGACCAGATGAAACTGGACTTGTTTGCCAATGAAAAATTGAAAGCGGCCCTAAAAGCGCGGGGCGAAGTTGCCGGTATCGCGTCCGAAGAAGAAGATGATATTGTTATCTTTGATGGTGGTCGGGCAGAAAATGCCAAATATGTCGTTCTGATGGATCCGCTGGATGGCTCTTCAAATATAGATGTGAATGTGTCCGTCGGTACTATTTTCTCCATCTACCGCCGCATTACCCCCTTTGGTACTCCGATTACCGAAGCTGACTTCCTGCAACCGGGCACAAAGCAAGTTGCGGCGGGTTATGTGGTATACGGCTCATCAACTATGTTGGTGTATACCACCGGTTATGGTGTTCATACTTTCACTTATGATCCATCGCTGGGTGTTTTCTGTTTATCCGGCGAAAAAGTGCGTTATCCCGCAACCGGTTGCATGTATTCCATCAACGAAGGGAACTACATTAAATTCCCATTGGGTGTGAAGAAATACATCAAGTACTGCCAGGAGCAAGATGAAGCCACCAAGCGCCCGTATACCTCGCGCTACATTGGTTCACTGGTTGCCGATTTCCACCGTAACCTGTTGAAAGGCGGGATTTATATTTACCCAAGCACGGCTAGCCACCCTCAAGGGAAACTGCGTTTACTGTACGAATGCAACCCTATGGCCTTCCTGGCAGAGCAAGCCGGTGGTAAGGCGACGGATGGGGTGAACCGCATTCTGGATATCGTGCCAGAGAAACTGCATCAGCGCGCACCTTTCTTTGTCGGTACCAAATCCATGGTGGAAGACGCAGAAGGTTTTATTGCTAGATTCCCGGATGAAGAAGCCAAGTAACTTGCACTAAATCCAACAGTGACAGAGAAATACATAAAACAGTGGCCACAAGCCGCTGTTTTTTTATGTGGCTCATAGAGAGCGCTCTGCCACAGGCAAATCACCGTCAGGCGGAAATAGCGCTTCATGCGCGGAACCGTCCGAAAAATGGGGGTACTTTCAAATCGACTTGGCTATAATAGCCAACACTCCATTTCTGGTTTGATAAAAGGAAACCGACATGAGCTTGAACCAAGTACCCGCAGGTAAAGACCTGCCAGAAGATATCTATGTAGTGATCGAAATCCCTGCGAATGCGGATCCGATCAAATATGAAATCGATAAAGAAACTGGCTCGCTGTTTGTAGACCGCTTCATGTCTACTGCCATGTTCTATCCATGTAACTACGGTTATATCAACAACACTCTGTCATTAGATGGCGACCCGGTTGATGTGCTGGTGCCAACACCGTATCCGTTGCAACCAGGTTCAGTGATCCGTTGCCGTCCGGTTGGTGTGTTGAAAATGACTGACGAAGCGGGTGAAGATGCCAAGCTGGTTGCGGTTCCACACAGCAAAATGACTAAAGAATACGATCACATAAAAGACGTGCAAGATCTGCCAGAACTGCTGAAAGCACAGATCAAACATTTCTTTGAACATTACAAAGACTTGGAAACAGGCAAGTGGGTGAAAGTGGACGGTTGGGAAGATGCCGCCGCTGCTAAAGCCGAGATCCTGTCCTCTTTCGAACGCGCGAAGAAGTAATTTCCCGTTTCGCATGTCAAAAAGCGCCTTTTGAAAATGCTTTAAGCATGAAAAGTAAAAACACCGCCCTGTGAGCGGTGTTTTTTTTTGTTAATTACAGCTTAATTTTACGGTTTGCCGCTTTCTTCATGGCGTTTTAGCCAGTCGCCACTGTAGATACGTGGTACACCTTCGAGCGGTAAGCGATAAAGGTATATCCACGCGCTACCATAAGGCGTCTGAATAAGTTCGCGCCGGTAATCCTTAGTATTACTTTTAAGTTCATCTAACTCATTCATAATAGATGAGTTAATCCGATAAACTTCACAATGCACAGTGCCGTCTCCGGGGATAACCGCCGGATAATGACCTAAGTTGTACATATCAAAGCCTTCAAGGTCATGTTCACCCAACCACTGGGCGTCCGTCATCCAATGACTATTACCTTGCTTGCGCCGTAAACTACCGTAGACAATAATTCGCATTGTTAGAACTCAAACTGATAAAGCACATCTAATGCCTGATCAATACCAGACACTGCTTCCAGATACAACCTTGGCATCAACCGATAACGTAATGTTAACGTCGCCAGCGAGTCAAATATACCCACACCGTATTTTACTTGCAGATCTTTGGTGACATAACCACTGACTACCACTTGTGAGCTATCACCGACTCCCTGCGTATCCAGTGCCAGATTACTGACACCAAATGCCTCGCCGATTTTACCCACAAGTTTACCGCTTTGCGCAACCCCCATACCAATAAGCATTGAGGTCATCATGCCACTGTCGGCCCCTGAATTACTCAACCCCTGACCACGCAGCAGGTAAGATAACGCTTCCTGCTGTGACATAGCCGGATCCGAGAACACTTCTAGCCGTGGAGCATCTGCCATCCCAGTAACCCGCACACCGGCAGTAACGCCGTCTGCTGTAGCCTCTGGATTTCGTATCGCTTCGATATTGAGTAACGGTTGATCCGGCGGGCCGGAGAACAGCAATATCCCTTTATTGACGATTAAATCCTGACCATAAGCGCGGAAGCTACCCGATGGAATATTAATTTGCCCGTTCAAGCCCAACCCGCGCTGATCCTGAATCATTTTCAAGTTACCCTGCAAACGGGCTTTCAAGCCAAATGCATTCAGGCGCACATCATTACCTACCCGAATCACCAGGTTACTGTTGATTGGAATACTGGCCGTCCGTGGGGAGATAGGTTTCAGATCGTTATTGAGCATCACTTCATCTGACGAGACACCTACCGCATTTTCAGGCACTTCTTGTACCGTTATCCGCGCCCATGGAATATCAACCGAACCATTGAGGGTGAACAACTGCGGTGTCGCTTCAAAAACAATGTCCGGTGAAACATCAATCCGTACCATTGGTGGGATCGTAACCCGCAACTTATTGCCTTTTGCGGCGATCCGAGCGCGCCAGGCATTAATATCACGCCAGTCGGCATCACCGGATAGATTGAGCTGCCCTTGAGACGTCCGAATTAACCCCTCTAGCGTTGAGGTCATACCGTCGAAATTCATCGCCAGACGCCCTTCGGTAATATCAAATGGCATCCAACTACCGTCAACATCGACATTATCCAGCGCCAAACGGCCAAAGACTAACGGGCTCTTCGCATTCCCCCCTAAACGCAGATTGGCATTTAATGTACCCGCGGCTTTTTCACCATCACTCAGTATCGGGTTAATCATTGCCAACGAAATATTACTGATAGCAATATTACCGGATAAATTGCGCCGCCCTTGTGGATCAGCAACCTGTACCTGCCCAGAGAACTGGCCGTTATTTACCAGTTTAATCAACCAGTCAGCCCGCACTTGCCCATTGGTCAGGCCACCATTGAGATTCAGCGTTTCAAAAGCAATCGGTAGCGGGTTACCTTGCACCACTTGCTGCACTTTGACCCCATTGCCACTGAGCGACACCCGTACATCTGGCAGGCTGCCACCGGCCTTCCAACTAACATCGGCCCGGCCAGTGAACACGCCACTCATGGTGGTATCCGGCCCAAGGAATGGTTTGAGCATCGCTAAATCAAAGCGATTAAGGACCACACTCGCCTGCCCGCTTGGGCCAGCTTCAATCGCCCGAGGAGCACAAAGTTCCGCATTCGGGTTAAGCCAACAATGAGGCCCGATGGTGACTCGCTGTAAGCTATTTTGGTAATCCAATGACATCGCGCGGCTTAGACGCCATTCACCTACCGGCGTATCGAAGCGAGTATTATTGAGCGAACCGCGCCAACGCTCTTGCTGACGATCGAAGCTGCCATCCAGTGCCAACTGACCAGAGACTGGCTCCCCTTGTATATTCAGGCGCAACTGATGCTGTTTCTCGCTACCACGGGCATCCAGTGTCAATAAACTGACGACCAGATCCGCTTGCTTCAGTTGTTCAACCCTGATTGCCAACTGCCCCTGGATTTGATCCGTTGAGCGAACATCGCCGTCAATCTTAATGCGGTTAATGGTCAGCTCCTGCCATTGCAGGCGGCTGGCGGTAAGATCAGCCAGCAGTTGCGGTGCTTTAAGGTTGCCGCGCAATTTCAGCGCGCCTTTCACTACCCCACCCAATCCCGGTAACGCGCCATCAAGTTGTGGCGCATCCACATTGGCATCGAGCTGCCAGGTGTCACTAAGGTCACCTTTCACATCTAATTTATTACGGCCTAATGCCAGATTAATGCCCGGAATATGCCACTGGCCTGCCGCATTCCCAGTCAGGGAGCCACGAGCCGTCACTCGGTTTTGTTTCACATTGCCGTCCAGCGCCAGCTCTGGCACCTGTAATTGCCAACTACCACCATGAATACTGCCACGGGTGACAATTTTACCGTCCAATTTTGCTGGCCACTCCGGCCACTGCTTCGCGGTGTTAATGCCCGATAAGGTTAATACCGAGTTCCAACTGATTGCTTTACTCCAATCCACTACACCAGTCAGATCAGTGTTACCTTGCAATGCCGCCAGGCGTAAACGGGTCAGATTGAATTGCTCGACATTCCCTTTACCGTCAAGGGTGAACACTGCCGGTGGCAAGTCAGTACCTTTAAAATCAGAACGGATCGAGAGTGCATAATCTGTCGCCTGCCCATTGAGGCGCATTTTGAGATTATCAATTTGATATTGAGGCTCACCACTCAATGGCCAACGCAGTTGCTTGCTTTGTAGAGTCAGCACCAGTGGCAAACCGGCCTGTGCCAGTGCAGTTTCTGCATCCAGTTGCGCGCTCACCGGGCCTGACAGATTGAGTGCCACATTGAGTTTTTCGCGCAGCGCACCACCGACGGTTAACTTCACTTTTTCGCCTTTCAGTGGCTCAATGTTCAGCGCGCTATTGATGACCATACTCACCGGCCAGTTATCGGTCAGCGTGGCGTTACCTTGCGCTGACAGCCCACCCTGGGGCGATTTAATCTCCAGCTTATCCAGTGTTATTTGGTTTTCTTGTGTGCTGGCTTGCAGCAAAAGGCTACTGATAACGACGTCGGTATCACCTGTCAGCCGGAGTTGTTGCCCTGAGATCTCTTTAATTTGTAAATCCAGCGGCAAACGGAAGTCCGGCAATTCGGGCAGTAGCGGTTTAGCAAACAGCGCTTTTAACGTTTCACCTAGCGGAGTTTCCTGCTCTGCTGGCGCTACCGCCTGTTGCTCAACCGCTTCTTTTACCGCAATAGCCGTTTCAACCGCAGGCTTAGCGGCATCCGGCACCATCGCAGGCACTGTTTTTGGTAGAGCTATCAATAACCCACTGATTTTGGTTGGCATTAATGCCAGTGCGCGCTGTTGCCAATGTGCACCGGTGCGCAATTCATCTAATGAAATCGCAGTGTCATCAATAGTGACTTTGACATTATTCAGCGACAGCATGCGTAATGTCATGGGGTACGGAGTACTAAGTTCCCCCATCGGTTCGGTGCTGGCAGGCGCTGGTGCCGCAGGCGGCATGGCGTTGGTATCCACCACCACATCAATATCTTGTGCCGTCAGTGCATTAATGCACAACTCACTGCGTTTTAGACAAGAGAGCTGTAATGAAAGATGGAACTGCCCTGCTTTAACAGTGACACCCGGCATTTGATATTGAATGCCTTTTAAGGTGAGGTCACGCCACCCCCCACTGACACTGGCGATATCCAGGCCGGGAACCCAACGTGCGGCACTGTTTATCACAAAATGTAGACCACTGGTGGTGCCTAACAAACCCGCCAAAGCCCCGACCAGCAGCAGGATAATGAGCAGAAATGCGATACTGAGTCTCTTTATCCAGCGCCCTCCCTTTACCAACATCATAGTTCAGGCCCCAAACCGATGTAAAATTGCACGCCACGTGCTTCGTTGTCACCAATAGGTTTGGCGATGTCTAGCTTGATCGGGCCGACCGGAGAAGCCCAGCGGACCCCAACCCCGGCACCGGTTTTGAAGTCACTCTTGCGAATATCATTAACCGCTTCACCCGAATCGACAAATACTGCGCCCCACCATCTGCCGGTAACGTTATATTGATATTCGAGCGTACCGGTCGCCAGTTTAGAGGCACCGGTTAATTTGCCTTCGCTATCGCGTGGGGAAATATCACGGAACTTATAGCCACGAATACTGCGATCTCCACCGGCGAAGAAGCGCAGTGACGGCGGTACCCGATCGAAATCATTGGTTTCAATCCAGCCCAAATTACCCCGCACCACAAAACGGTTCTTCTCACCCAAGGTACGAATCCACACGTTTTGCGCCTGGAGTATGGCAAAATCTACGTCAGACCCCCAGGTGGTATCAGAGACATCAATAGAATAATTCTGGCTATCACCCCACACCGGCATAGCGCCGCCGCGCTGACGGGTACGGCTGATATTCACCCCCGGATACAGCAGCATGGTGGTGTCGGTGACACTACCTTGAGTAAAGTGATCCAAACTCCAACGCAGGTTAACTGAGCGTTTCCAACCACTGGACAGATCCCAAAAACGGGCAACGTTCAACGTGGTGGTATCCGATTTTGTATCATTCAGATCGGTGCGTTTAAAGCCCCCTTGCAACAGGTAATACTGTTCCAGTGGATTTTTTAACAACGGAATGCGATAGCTGAAATCCAGCGTCTGTTCGGGCGCGGAAAGTGTGGTACTGGTGGTCAGACTATGCCCGTAGGAGTTCATCCACGGTTTACGCCAACTGGCCGTCAGACGTGGGCCAACATCGGTCGCATAACCGCCCCCCAATTCAACCGTATTTTCGGTACGTGGAGTGACGACCGCATCCAGTGGCAGGACTTTGGTTTTTCTCGCATCGCGAAAATCCGGTGAGACCACCACCGAGTTAAACCAGTTAGTCGCCGCCAAACGGCGGTTCAGCTCGGCCAGTTCATCAGAGGTATAAAAATCGCCCTCATGAAAAGGCACTAAATTTTGCAGGAAATCTTCACGGATTTGCGAGCCTTGGAAGACCACGTTACCAAACCGATAGCGTTCGCCACTGTCAAAATCGATATCCCAAAATGCTTTACGCAACTCAGCGGCAACACCCAACTGACTTTTGATCATATTGGCGTCAAAATAACCACGGCGCAGCGCTAACCCCGTCAGTGAACTTTTGAAATTATCAAAATCGCCATGATTGAGGACTGAGCCAATTTTAGGGGTATCGCGGCGTACCAATGACAGATAGTCAGGATCGGTTTTCGCCCCGCCTTGTAGCACAATATCAACACCAGCAATCAAAACCGGTTCACCAGGAACCACTTTGGCGATTAAAACGGAACGTGCCGGCGCCGGGCGCGGCTGCAAATCAAAGGTGATGGTGGGGTCGTAATAACCTAACGCGCGCAACCCCTGACGTATGGCTTCATCCACCCTTGAGCGGAAGCGGCCATCGGACGTCACTTCATCCGTACCAATTGTTGATAAACGCGCCCTGACGTTTCTCTCTAAATCCCCGCTAAGACCTTCGACCTGCAACCGCACATTGGCAGCGTAAGCGACAGGCGTGGCGAGCAATACGCACAAAAAACACAAAATAGGGTATCGTGGCACGCGTACTCCTAATTAATTTTATACCTGCCATCTTCCAAGTTGCAGGTGTATTGGCAGCTCTCATTACTCGGCCCATCATGGGGCCTCACATGCAGCGTTCAAATCGGATCTGGGCCGATTTACCGCCCGCATCACTTAACCGATAAAAGTGCATCGGGGTTATCTCCCTTGCCGCCTTCCCACACGTTGAAATCTATTGGGTATATTTCTCTGTAAAACCGATCTGACGGACTTTTTATCACTTACACAATCATTCCGCACTTAAAGACCGATTTAAGCCTGTTATCCCTAAAATTCTACCTTAAGCCGATACATTAACGCAGAATGGCTCTTATTGTGTGCAAACTCGCAATCAGATACAACTGTCTATACCTATTCACTGTAAACATCTTGTTATTAATTTACTGTAAACTTCAGATTCACTGTAAACATTGGAGCCTATTTTGGTGCAAAATTTTGACAAAACTACCGTTATTGATGCGGCGAATGCCTTGCCAGGGCGACTCACACCAATGCCGGTCGCAACTCTCCATGTGATGAATGGGCACTCTATGACACATGTCCCTGAGGGGATGGAGGTCGCCATCTTCGCCATGGGCTGTTTCTGGGGCGTCGAGCGCCTATTCTGGCAACAACCTGGCGTCTACAGTACTGCCGCAGGCTATTGCGGTGGCTTTACGCCGAATCCAACCTATCATGAAGTTTGTAGTGGCCGCACGGCCCATACCGAAGCCGTTCGTGTTGTCTTTGATCCAGCCATCATCAGTTATAAGCAACTATTGCAGATTTTCTGGGAAAATCACGATCCGGCTCAGGGAATGCGTCAGGGCGGGGATGTTGGAACACAATATCGTTCAGCTATTTACGTTTTAACCCCTGAACAGCAAACGCAGGCTCAAGAGAGCCAAGCCTTGTTCCAGCAAGCCATGGAGCAAGCCGGTGATCGCCGGGTAATTACCAGTGAAGTGGCGGTTGCACTGCCGTTTTATTATGCCGAGGATGACCACCAGCAATATTTGCACAAAAATCCACATGGATATTGTGGTCTTGGTGGTATTGGCGTTTGTATGCCGCCTAATTTGTAAGGCTGGCGGGTGCTCATCGCGGCGGGCATCCCCAATGGCGTGGAGTTGCAGATAGGCAGCAAGTAACCTTACCTTGCAAAATCTGGGGATGAGCTGAGTAACGAACAGCGCTGCAACTTAAAGTAAGACGGGTTATACTATTCGGGCTGTTCACACGGCCCGATGGCGGCTTTCTGCCGTTATCTTTAAACAGTATTTTTTAACTCAAACAAATGTATGGCCTTCCTTACGATCGCCGGCGCGATTGTCGGTACGACACGGACAGATTATGTTAAACAGTATTTTACTGATTCTTTTTTTAATCGCGGTGAGTGCCTTTTTCTCATTATCAGAGATTTCATTGGCAGCTTCGCGCAAGATTAAACTAAAACTTCTGGCGGATGACGGTGACATCAACGCCTTGCGGGTACTTAAATTACAAGAGACTCCGGGGATTTTCTTCACCGTGGTCCAGATTGGCCTGAATGCTGTCGCCATTCTGGGGGGTATCGTCGGTGATGCCGCGTTTTCTCCTTCCTTTAAATTGGTGTTTGAGCGTTTCATGTCACCAGAGCTTGCCGATCAGGTGAGTTTTATTTGCTCGTTTGTTCTGGTCACCAGCTTATTTATTCTATTTGCAGACTTAACCCCGAAACGCATCGGTATGATTTCACCTGAAGCGGTTGCCGTTCGGATCGTCAACCCGATGCGCTTCTGTCTGATGATTTGTCGCCCATTAGTTTGGTTCTTCAATGGGATGGCGAATTTAATCTTCCGCCTGTTCAAACTACCAATGGTGCGCAATGATGACATCACGTCAGATGATATCTATGCCGTCGTGGAAGCGGGGGCATTGGCTGGCGTGCTACGTAAGCAAGAACATGAATTGATCGAAAACGTGTTTGAACTGGAGTCACGTACCGTCCCTTCTTCAATGACCTCACGTGAAAGTGTGATTTATTTTGATCTGCGGGAAAGCGAAGACAGCATCAAAGAGAAGATTTCGACCCACCCACACTCTAAATTCCTGGTATGTGATGGCCATATCGATCAAGTTGTAGGTTATGTAGATTCTAAAGACTTGCTGAACCGAGTATTAGGCAACCAGAGTTTGGTACTGAGCAGTGGCGTACAAATTCGCTCGGCCCTGATTGTGCCAGACACATTGACACTCTCCGAGGCGCTGGAGAGCTTTAAAACCGCCGGTGAAGACTTTGCCGTTATCCTCAACGAATATGCTTTGGTGGTTGGTATCATTACCCTGAATGACGTGATGACCACGCTGATGGGGGATTTGGTCGGTCAGGGGCAAGAAGAGCAAATTGTTGCTCGTGATGAAAGTTCATGGCTGATTGAGGGCGGTACCCCGATTGAAGATGTCATGCGAGTGCTGCATATCGATGAGTTCCCGCAGTCTGGCAATTATGAAACCATCGGCGGCTTTATGATGTATATGCTGCGCAAAATTCCTAAGCGCACTGATTTCGTCAAATATGCCGGCTACAAGTTTGAAGTGGTCGATATCGATAGCTACAAAATCGATCAGCTGCTGGTAACTAAACTCAGTGACCTGCCAGCCCCCATCCTGCCAAAAGCCCCACACGAAAGCAGTGATGCCTGATGAAAGTTTAAATCAGTCATTATTTAAAACATTAGCGGCCCCAAAATAGGGGCCGCAATTAATTCTGTTCAGACTAATGTCATACCCAAAGCAATTATGTAAGAAGGGTATCAGCCTGCAAACGCATCACCTGACGATTAACCTCTGACATCACCTCAAAGTGGCGTTTATCCCTAACTTTCGGGATTAAAATCTTACCCTTGTCAAACTCAAAAGCCCCCATATCCTTGATATACAACCTCCCCCGGAAAAGCGTTTTGACATACATCGCCACTTTAGCCGGATTGTAACGTTGGAAGATCCTCATTGTTTTACTTCCCTCCCATGACATCAATACGCCCCCTCTTGCGCCTTAACGACCAAGATCACAGGTAACGTAATATAATTGCAGAGTAATAGACCTAGAGTATGGCGTTAAGTTCCGCCAAAACCAGTCATTACTGCTGGATTTACATAAAATTACAGAGTCATACAGAGATAATGAGACTTAATAGCAGAATAACCATCTAGTAAGTATAGGAAATAAATACTTTAGCGAAACAGGACAGACCTCTGATCTGCACCTATTATTGGAAAACTGATGCCCAAAAGGTTTCAAGATGCAGGAAAGAGCTAACAAACCTGCAATTTGAAAAATTACGGGCAACCCTGCATGCGGGGCTTAGTGCCCGATATTACCCATAAGATCCTACAAGGACATACCATGATAAAAAATAGCCTGCTTATACTGTCACTACTGCTCACACCGCTAATGGCCTGCGCTCACTCCCTGCAAATCAACCAGCGTGTACCGCCGGTGGGTGTCAGCGATAAAGGCGAATTAAATTATGATAAAACTACTGATCAGTTTAGCTACAAAAACTGGAATAGCTCGCAACTGCCCGGCAAAGTGCGTGTGATCCAACATATTGCTGGCCGCACCTCGGCAAAAGAGCTGAACGCCCCCTTAGTGGAAGCCATTAAGCACGCTAATCTGCCACACGAACATTACCAAACGACGACAATCGTCAATACTGATGACGCCATCATCGGTACAGCAGTGTTTGTACGTAACAGTATTGAAAGTAATAAGCGCGACTTTCCCTGGTCACAGTTTGTGGTCGATAGCGACGGGAATGTCAAAAAAGCCTGGGGTTTGGCGGAGAAAGGCTCTGCAATTGTGGTGTTAGACTCACAAGGGAATGTGAAATTTGCCAAAGATGGCGCATTGACACCGCAGGAAGTGCAGCAGGTGATTGATCAATTGCACCAATTGGTGAAACAGTAATCGCGCCTCAGACTTGAAGCGACTGGAATTTGTTGCGTGGCACACACCTGATTCAGGTGCGTGCCACCTACCGGTAACGACAAGCTCTTTGGCTATGCCGTTAGAATAACGACACTCTAAAACCGGGGTTCAGGAAAGATTCACGAGGGGTATAAGAGAGTGGTTTACCCTGCCAGTCGTTAACCAATGCTCCGGCTGCTATGGCTACCGCATGCCCAGCGGCGGTATCCCATACATTGGTCGGCCCAAAGCGCGGATACAGTTGTGCCTTCCCTTCCGCCACCAGACAAAACTTGAGTGACGAACCAACTGATACGGTCTGATGCTCACCTAACTGTGATAAATAGTCTTCCAGTTCAGCATCGCTGTGGGAACGGCTGACGACCACTAACGGCGGCAGTGCAGCACGTACTTGAATCTGCATCCGCCTGCCACACTCCTCTTTCCACGCCTGGCCGTTCTCAGCGCTGTACATCACTTCCGTCACCGGCGTGTATACCACGCCAAGCACAGGAACGCCTTGGTCAATCAACGCAATATTAACGGTAAACTCACCATTGCGGTTCAAAAACTCTTTAGTGCCATCCAGCGGATCAACCAGCCAGTAACGCTGCCAATGTTGGCGCACCGCCCAAACCGGAGGATCTTCTTCAGACAACAGTGGGATATCGGGAGTCAGTGCCGCCAATCCGGCTTTGATAATCTGGTGAGCGGCAAGGTCAGCCGCTGTCACTGGCGAATCATCTTTCTTATGGGTCACATCAAGGGGCTTCTCACCCTGATAGACCGCCATAATCGCCACGCCTGCGTCGCGGGCCAACTGGCAAATTTGCTCTAACATCATCCACCCCTTGGTATTATGAGTCGTGCCGGATACTGATAGTGGTTGTTTAAATTAATAGTGATTGTTTAGACCGATAGAGGCTCTTGTTACTCGTTCGCCATATATACAGTTTAGAACGCAAACGTAAAAATTAATTATCTATGTCTAATAGATTTCAAGATGAAGACAGCAAGCGCAACCCGCAGGCCTGCAAGTTGCAAGATAGCGGGTAGATGCTTTCAATCATCAGGGTTGCAGACTAATAAGATTCCTGGCAAATAGCCATCACTGTAGGTAACTGCCAATAAAATCAGTGGGATTAACCTGTCGCAACTGTGAACTTATGCGCGTTATCCCGTGGTCTTTTCTGCCAAACTTCACACTTTGTTGTAGCAATTAATTAAAGTTACATATTCTTTTGCGATACATGTCGAATAGATTTTAATGGAGAAAGCCATGATCACGCGTCCGCTGACGTTATCTCTTCTTGCCAGCCTGATTGCTGTCGCGACCTCAATGTCTGTAGCAACTGCTGCCACCATTGATTTGCGGGTATTGGAAACCACCGACCTGCACAGCAATATGATGGATTTTGATTACTACAAAGATAAACCTACTGAAAAGTTTGGTCTGGTGCGCACCGCAAGCCTGATTAGCGCAGCCCGCCAACAAGCGACTAACAGTGTACTGGTGGATAACGGTGACCTGATTCAAGGCAGTCCGCTTGGTGACTATATGGCAGCCAAAGGATTGAAAGCCGGAGAAATTCACCCGGTCTACAAAGCAATGAATACGCTGGATTATGCCGTGGGGAATATCGGTAACCATGAGTTTAACTATGGTCTGGACTATCTGAAGAAATCGCTGGCTGGCGCAAAATTCCCCTATGTGAATGCCAACGTGATTGATGTGAAAACCGGTAAGCCGCTGTTCCAGCCTTACCTGATTGTTGACACACCAGTGCAAGATCGTGAAGGTAAAACCCATAACTTGCGCATTGGTTATATTGGTTTTGTCCCGCCACAAGTGATGATATGGGATAAAGCGAACCTGAGCGGGAAAGTGACCGTTAACGACATCACCGAAACAGCCAAAAAATGGGTACCTGAAATGCGCAAGCAAGGTGCTGATTTGGTGGTGGCTATCCCGCACTCCGGGCTTTCCAGTGACCCTTATAAAACCATGGCGGAAAACTCAGTTTATTATCTCAGCCAGGTTCCGGGGATCGATGCCATCATGTTCGGTCACGCCCATGCCGTTTTCCCAAGTAAAGATTTTGCCGCCATCAAAGGTGCTGATATCGCTCAAGGCACCTTAAATGGTATTGCAGCAGTGATGCCGGGCCAGTGGGGTGATCACCTGGGGGTGGTTGATTTCGTCCTGAATAATGATAAAGGCCCATGGCAAGTTACTGAAGCCAAAGCTGAAGCGCGCCCGATCTACGATAAAACAGCACAAAAATCGCTGGCAATCGAAGATGCCAGTCTGGTGAAAGTGCTCGCAGCAGACCATCAGGGTACTCGTGATTTCGTCAGTCAGCCGATCGGCAAAGCATCGGACAATATGTACAGCTATCTGGCACTCATCCAAGATGACCCGACAGTGCAGATTGTGAACAATGCTCAACGCGCCTATACCGAACACTTTATTCAAGGCGACCCCGATTTAGCCAATCTGCCGGTGCTCTCTGCCGCCGCCCCCTTCAAAGCCGGTGGGCGTAAAAATGATCCCGCCAGTTTTGTTGAAGTGGAAAAAGGTGAACTGACCTTCCGTAATGCCGCCGATCTCTATCTGTATCCGAACACTCTGGTGGTGGTGAAAGCCAGTGGGGCGGAAGTTAAGCAATGGTTAGAGTGCTCTGCCGCACAATTTAATCAAATTGATGTGACCAACAGTAAGCCACAGTCGTTGATTAACTGGGATGGCTTCCGCACTTATAATTTTGATGTTATCGATGGCGTGAAATATGAAATCGATGTCAGTCAACCTGCGCGCTATGACGGCGAATGCGCACTGATCAACGATAAAACCGAACGGATTAAAAACCTGACATTTAATGGTAAACCTATCGATCCGAAAGCCACATTCCTGATTGCGACCAACAATTATCGGGCTTATAGCGGTAAATTTGCCGGTACGGGTGATAAGCATATTGCATTTGCGTCTCCTGATGAAAACCGGGCGGTACTGTCGGCTTACATCAGTGCTGAAACCAAGAAACACGGGCAAGTTACCCCACAGGCTGATAATAATTGGCGTCTGGCAACGATCGACAGTAAACAACCACTGAATATCCGCTTTGAAACGTCACCCAGTGCCAAAGCCGCTGAATTTATCAAGCAAAAAGCACAGTACCCGATGAAAGCACAAGGTACTGATGAAATTGGCTTTGCCGTTTATCAAATCGACTTACAGAACAAATAATCTCGGATAACAGCGCTTCAACGCGCTGTTACTTTTCACAAGTACCTCTTTGTGGTTATATCGCAATCTATAACATGTATTTATTATGCATGTTATAGATATTTAACTACTCAATGAGGTGTCATTATGGATTACCGCAATCAGTCTCTCGGTGCTCTGGCTATCGCTATCCCACGAGCCACAAAATTATTCCGTCATCACCAGCTCGATTTCTGCTGTGGTGGTAAACAGACTCTGCTACGGGCAGCCAATAAGCTGAACCTGGATATCGATGAGCTGGAAGCACAACTGAATGCCTTGCAATCCGAACCTCAGTCATCTGAAGATTGGCAACAGCAGCCGCTGGCTAATATCATCGATTTTATTATCAGCCGCTACCACAACCGCCATCGTGAGCAGTTACCGGAATTAATTCTGATGGCTGAAAAAGTTGAACGGGTACACGGCGAGAAACCGGCCTGTCCGCGTGGACTGGCGGTTGAACTTACTGCAATTTTAGAAGAACTAACCCAGCATATGTACAAAGAGGAGCAAATTCTGTTCCCAATGATAACCCGTGGTATGGGGTCTCAGGCTAGTGGGCCAATATTTGTGATGGAAGCAGAACACGATGCGGTCGGGCAGCAGCTAGAAGTGGTAAAACAGTTAACACAAAATGTCACCCCACCAGAAGGGGCCTGCAATACCTGGCGGGCACTCTACACCGGTATCAATGAATTCATAACTGATCTAATGGAACATATTCATCTGGAAAACAATTTGCTGTTTCCGCGTGCCCTAAAAGGCGAATAATCTCGCCATTGGTCATGACCGGCATCAATAAATGCAAAAGGGCGACATTACGCCGCCCTTTCTGGTTTCACCGCATACAGGAATTACAGAATTTCCAGCAGTTCCACTTCAAACATCAATGCGCTGAATGGTGGAATAGTTGCACCCGCGCCACGCTCACCATAAGCCAGGCCGTGCGGGATGTATAACTTCCACTTAGAACCTACTGGCATCATGGATAAGGCTTCAATCCAGCCAGGAATAACACCACTAACCGGGAATTCTGCTGGCTGGCCACGTTCAACTGAGCTATCAAATACCGTACCGTCAACCAGACGGCCTGTATAGTGCACACGAACACGGTCCTGGCGGGATGGGATCGGGCCATCACCTGCCTGCAACACGGAGAACTGTAAGCCAGACTCAGTGGTGGTCACATCATCACGCTTGGCATTTTCTTCTAAGAAGGTTTTGCCTTCTTCTACCAGAGCTTGCTGGCGCTCAACACGCACTTTATCAGCCTTTTCGTGCACTTCTTGTAGTGCGCGATGTATCACATCAACCGGGACGGTCGGTGCATTCCCTTCCATCGCGTCACGCAAACCTGCCAACAGTGCTTCTGGCAATAAACCTTCCAGCCCGGACTCTTGCAATTGCTGCCCGATTTGTAAACCAATTCCGTAGCTCGCTTGCGCTTCAACGCTATCAAAAGAAGGGGTTGTCATGGATTTTCCTTTAGTCACTCATCATATTGAAGCTGCCAGCATAACAGCAGCAGGGGAGCGCGGTAAAATCTTGCATCGTGAATGATGACTTTTGTCGAAGAAAAAGAAACAATGACGCCCTGTGCGTGGATCGCGTTAAATGGCTCAAGTCAGTGATTCGGGTAATTAAAAGCGGCCAACAAACCCGTAGTTTGAAAGGTAACGGGGATAAGGGTATATACTTAGAAGCCTATGGGGTTACCGCCCATATTTAATTTTATGTTGTTTTACGTTGTTGAAGAGAGGTCACCATGGGCAGAATCGCGCCCAGGAGAAGAAAGAATAATCGGGTTTATCAGCCACTGCTGCATACCTGGCTGACGATTAGGCAGAAGATCATGCCGGATCCTAAAGCTACCGATGAACAAAACCTGATGCCTGAAATCAGTGCGCCCGAGCATACAGCCTCTGCGGAGGACATTATTACTACTGAAGATAGCGTTTCTGCAAACGGTAATGTGCCACCTGAATCCGTGGCAAGCGCCACAGCAGAAAAAGGGATCAAAGGTCTGCTGCTGAAAATCTGGCATTTGCCGGACAGTTTCGAATGGATGGAACCTTTGCCTCTGTTCCATCGCCGCTGGGTTATTGTCGCCACCGCTGTATTGCTGCTGGCACTGCTGTGGCCCGCATCGCGGGATAACACCAACCTTTCCTTCCCAGTGAGCGCGCCGTCCACCAGCGTGCCGCTACAAGCCCAATTACAGGGTAATCTTGATGCTCCGCCACCTCCAACGGTGGCGGCTCCCGAACCACCTGCTTTGGCGCAGGGAAATTGGCAAAGTTATCAAATTCAATCAGGGAAAACGCTGGCACAGTTATTCCGTGATAATAATCTGCCGGTCAATGAAGTTTTTGCGATGGCACAGGTTGAAGGTAACGATAAACCATTGAGTAACCTGAAAGCTGGGCAAGAAGTCAAAATCATGTTGGATGCACAAGGCGTAGTCGCCGCGCTGGCCATTGAAACCACCAATAATACAGAAGTGCTGTTTACCCGACAGAGCGATGGCAGTTACCGCCGTGACCGTTAATCGCTGCCATCGATAACCACTTTTGACCTACCCCTTACCTTCTTTGATATTGTCACGTTGTCTCTCCCGAATTAGGTTGTTTTCTGGATGGTTGACGCCATCCACCATTGCTAACCACATTCGTATACCCAACAGATTTCAAGATGCAGCCAAGCGACAAGCGCATAGAACCCGATGAGCTTCCCCAAGAGTCATGACTGTCGCCAACACACCGGTAGCCTGAAAGATAGCGGGTAGAAATAGAGGGAGTGACTATGATATGAAATACAAATTACCTTTCTTAATGCTATTCACATCGTTTAATACCTTAGCTCAGTTGCATTGCCCACCAGTGGATACGATTAAACAGACTGGTGCAGTTTATAGTGCACCTGCGGCTGGTAATGAAGAATGGATTGGCATGTTACAAGGTACCCTTCCACCCAACAGTTCAGTTAAAAATTTTAGTGAAGCGCTGATCATCATTGATAGTGATAAAAACAACATCGTGGGACAAGGTGAGTTTCAGAAGTGTACCTATAACTTGCAGGCGCAAGGTAGGCAGATAGATATGTTCTACGGTAATAAGACTTGGTCAGTATCGATCAGTGGGCAACCACTCTGGGTATACCAACAAAATCCTTTTCTGGAAATTTACCAATGTTCAGGTGTTGCCGCCGAAGAGTGCAAGTTTGATATTTTAGCGCCGGGTTAAGTTTTTCGTATTGAGCCAACATGCAGATGACTATTTTCATCAATCACCAAATAGCAAAACGCCAGCACGAGGCTGGCGTTTTAGCAGGTTAACAGCAGCGTAACTTACGCTTCTGCAACCACGATCACGTTCAGTTTAGCGAACACGTCGCTGTGTACCTGGAAGTGAACTTCATGATCACCTGTGGTACGCAGAACGCCATTCGGCAAACGAACTTCGCTCTTGGTAACTTCAACGCCAGCCGCAGTTACTGCGTCAGCGATATCACGAGTACCGATAGAGCCGAACAGTTTGCCTTCATCGCCAGATTTAGAAGCGATGGTGACGCTGCCCAGTTCGTTAATTTTGGTTGCGCGAGCTTCAGCAGCAGCCAGAACGCCAGCCAATTTGGCTTCCAATTCTGCACGGCGTGCTTCAAAGAACTCTACGTTTTTCTTAGTTGCCGGAACAGCTTTACCTTGTGGAACCAGGAAGTTACGAGCATAGCCCGCTTTAACGTTCACTTGGTCACCCAGGCTGCCCAGGTTTGCTACTTTATCAAGCAGAATAACTTGCATTACCTTATCCTCTCAAAGTCGTTAATGGACAGTGGCCGATTACTGATGACGATCAGTGTACGGCAACAAAGACAGGTAGCGTGCGCGCTTGATACAACGGGCGAGCTGACGCTGGTATTTTGCGCGAGTACCGGTAATACGGCTCGGGACAATTTTACCACTTTCAGTGATATAGTTTTTCAGCGTAGCGATATCTTTATAATCAATCTCTACAACGCCTTCCGCGGTAAAACGGCAGAACTTGCGACGACGGAAATAACGTGCCATTTGGCTAGTCTCCAGAATCTATAAATTCAATCTGCTCGGCATGCAGAACCAATTTGTTCAGCCCATTGCGACCTTGATGGCAGCTAATGAAGCCTTCAACGGTTAACTGACTGCCGACCGTTATACTGTGAGTTAATGCTTGTGACTTTTGTCCGCTGACAATAACCGGCATTCTGCACCATGTTTGTCGGCTAAATCCGGCTTCCTGCTGTGTTGATCGGTGCTCAAGCACAAATTGACAATGCGGAATCCCAGAAGGACTTACTTTTCGCACTGGCGTCTTGCACACTGTGCCAGAAAGTACCAGACGATTAGTGGTCACCACAGCAATTACTCTTCAGAATCCCCAGCTTCAGAATCATCATTGGCTTCTGACGCGAAGTCGTGACGCTCACGGCGTTCGTCTTTCGCTTTAACCATTGGTGATGCTTCAGTTACCGCGTGTTTAACGCGCATAACCATGCTACGGATAACGGCGTCGTTGAAGCGGAAGTTTGTTTCCAGCTCATCGATCGCTTCCTGCGGGGCTTCAACGTTCAGCAGAACGTAGTGAGCTTTGTGCAGTTTATTGATCGGGTAAGCCAGTTGACGGCGGCCCCAGTCTTCCAGACGGTGGATCGTACCAGCAGCATTAGTGATAGTTGCACTATAGCGCTCGATCATGCCCGGAACCTGTTCGCTTTGGTCAGGATGGACCATAAAAACGATTTCGTAATGACGCATCGATTATTGCTCCTTACGGATTATTCAGCCTCCTGATAGGGTCAACCGCGGCCCATGGAGGCAAGGAACGTGTTTGTGTGCGGCTGAAAAATGACGCGTAACTATACTTGCGGGCGGTTTGAAACTCAAGGACTGACGGGGATTTATTCTTGTTCTGGCTCTTACTTCGCTAAAAAGGCATTTTTTGTTCATTAAATAACCAATGGATGTAGATCCATTAGTCTATTAAATCTTTCAATAAAATCATTGGCTCAGTGAAAATATCATTCACTTTTTTTGACCAAGTGAATCAATTACTACGTATTTTTAAATTAACAAAAGCGACTAGAATTATTTACATCCACCGCAAAACAAGCGGTAGCGCTAATCGAAAGTTATTCAAAGTATATAAACATACCCTAAATAATTCGAGTTGCAGGAAGGCGGCAACTGAGCAAATCCTCAGAAGCTTACACCAGTAAGTGACTGGGGTGAACGAAGGCAGCCAACGCGCCTGCCACTTGAAGTATGACGGGTATAAGATATTGGAGTCACCTATGAAACACACTCTCATCATCGCAGCCACAGTCAGTTTGCTCCTATCCGCCAACACGTTTGCCGCCACAGAAATCAGCCGCCAGGAAGCGATGCAGCAGCAGCGTGTCAGTATCGGCGAGATTTCTCTTAACCATAATGTGGTTTCACCGGATGACGCCGTGGCACAAATTAGCAAAATGGCTGATGAACGCGGCGCAACGGCATACCACATTACTCAGATGCATGAGCCGGGTAGCAACACCTCAATTCGGGTAAATGCTGAGATTTACCGTTAGACCCAGCAGTAAAGATACAACACCAGTGAATACGACGACCAACAACCAAAAAAAGCCCTTTGATATGCCCTTGCCCCCAGACCTCTGGGGGCTTTTTTATAAGTGCCTGCTGAAGAATGTGACTCCGGCCTTTAATGCACTTGGGGTAATTTTGTGGCCAATACCGGCCTCGGTAATATAGGTTAGCTGATTATCGCGCCCGCTTGCCCTTAACGCCTGCACCAATCGCGTACTTTCTGCCGCTGGCACCACTTCATCAGCCTCACCATGCCAGACCAATAATGGCCGCTCTGCAATTTTTTCTAACTGATGGCTCAGTTCATAAGCAGCCAGTGGCGCTAAACGACGTTCAAATTCAGCCGCGTTGACCGGCTGCCCCGCCGCCAATGGTGGAAACAACGTGCGAGCCAGTGAGGTAAAATCACCTGAACCCATAAAATCGGCGGCCACTTTCACCCACGGATAGCGAGCAAACGCCCCCAATGTGGTCATACCGCCCATTGATGCACCCGCTACGCCAATGCGATCACCGTCAATCAATCCAGCTTGTTGATAATGTTGTTTAATCGCAGGCAACTCATCAATGTTCGATTTCAGAATCTCCCAGAAATAGGATAAGCGCTGTGATTCATCACCGTTAAACCGCGCACCGTGCATATCCGCATCTGGCAATAGGGTGCGGAAACCAGCTTGTGCGAAGGCATAGGCGAAGTAGGAATAGACCTCTTTTGATGAGGTGTAGCCATGATAGAAAAAAATGGTCGGTAGCGGCTGCTGGCGTTTGCCCGTAGGGGCAGCATGAATCACCTCAATACCATTAATATTTTCCAGCGATATCTCAATCATGGCAAAAAATCCTTTATTGATCAGGCGGAGCATAAACAGGAAAAACCAGCGTAATATACCCAAAGAACAAGGCAGTGTGCCAAAATGAGGATATAAAGTCTTAAATCAATTTCTTCCAAGATATTACGCTTCATCTTGGGATTTTACGGTAACTGCGCCGTTGATAACGAGGCAATAAATGAAGATAAAACGTGTGATGGGGGTTTTACTGCTGGCGCTCGGGCTTTCGGGTTGTAGTGTTTTTCATACGACACCAGCCCCCCCTCCTGCAATCCAGCCTTATGCACAGGAAATTACCCGCGCCCAGAGCCTTAATTTGCAAAAAGTAGGCACCGTCTCAGCGCAGGTATTTGGTAGCCCGATGGATATAGAAGCCGAAATTCAACGTAGGGCTAATGCCAGTGGCGCGCCCTACTATTTGATTATTATGTTGTCCGACAGCATTTATCCCGGCACCTGGTATGCCAATGCGCTGCTATATAAATAATTTATTGGCGCTGCGGGGTGTGCTGATTTCCCTATTGAAAACCGCTGCTGCGACTGAGCAGTAGCGCGCAAACCGCTTCCGGCAGCATATATTGATCACGGTGATCCAACGTCATGCGGCACCAGGCATCGGCCAGAGGGGGTGAGGCAAAACGCAGTAACTGAGAAGCACAACACAGATCGAACAGTTGCTGGGTTAATGCCCGCCCTTGTTCCTCTTTGGGGTTTTTCAGCCGCTGCTGTAATTGCCGCCAAGCACGATCAAACAATCGATTCTGCCCGCGAACCGGATAGAACTCTTGCTGTAGCATCTCGATGGCTGCCGGTAGTTTGCGAAATGTGCGCAGCACATCAAGGCACATGATATTACCGGAACCTTCCCAAATACTGTTTACCGGCATTTCACGATAGAGCCGTGGCAGTTCACTCTGCTCACAATAGCCAATCCCACCCAGCACCTCCATCGCTTCGGCAACAAACCCACTGCCTTGCCCACATACACGATATTTAGCCGCAGGGGTGAGTAGACGGCTAAATATTTGCTCATGAGCCTCATCTGACTTTTCCCAAGCACTAGCTAAGCGCATCAGCAGTGCCGTATGCCCCTCCAGACGCAATGCCATGCGGCTCAGCACTTGCCGCATCAAAGGTTGGTCTACCAGTGGCTTACCAAAGGCCTGCCGCTGCCACGCATGATACAGCGCGACGGAGAAGGCACGCCGCATCAGACCATGGCTACCGAGTGCACAATCAAAACGGGTATAGCCCCCCATTTTCAAAATTTGGCGCACACCGTCGCCCTCATCCCCCAATAACCAAGCAGTTGCATTATCAAACTCAACTTCACTGCTGGCATTGGAGCGGTTGCCAAGTTTATCTTTCAGCCGTTCTAATCGAATGGCGTTATAGCTGCCATCCGGTAATATTTTAGGCAGAAAGAAGCAGGATAACCCCCCATCGGTCTGCGCCAACACCAGGTGTGCATCACTTTGTGGTACCGAGAAAAACCACTTGTGCCCCACCAGACGATAAGCCTCACCATTGCCCCGCCCCCCCAGCGGCTCAGCCCGGGTAGTATTACTGAGTACATCGGAGCCACCCTGTTTTTCTGTCATGCCCATTCCTATCAACAAGCCCCGTTTCTGGCTACCAATGGACTGATGGGGATCAAAGCGATCAGAAAGTAGTGGCGATAGCCAGTTTTGAAATAGTGGTGGGAGTGTTTGCTGTAGTAGTGGGATAGCACCAAAGGTCATGGTTATTGGGCATAGCGACCCGGACTCTACCTGTGCATGTAAGATAAAACGCGCCGCACGGGCAGCAAAAGAACCGATTCGTGCATCTTCCTGCCATGGCAGATTATGCAGGCGATGATTGACCAGCTCCTGCATTAACACATACCAAGCAGGATGAAATCGCACTTGGTCCAAGCGCTGCCCGGCAGCATCGTAGCGCAATAACTCAGGAGGATTGGTGTTTGCCAGCCGCCCAAGTTCAAGAGACTCCGATGATCCCAATTGTAGCCCGATCAAAGAGAGAGTCTCTCCATCCCAACCAGCGTGTTCACGCATCACGGCTTCCCGCAACGCCATGTCAGACAAAAATAAATTACTGTTCGACAATGGCTCCGGCTGATTGAAAACCAAGTGAGTCTGCCACTCCATACCTTCCTCCATTTCGGTATTCTATCCTTCGTACCTGAAGCCGCAGGGGTGTTAGCTACGCTTGCTCACCCGAATCACTTACAACACCGTAAGCTCATCGGGATTCTCTCACTTGCCGCCTACCTGCAACTTCAGTTACTTTGGATATAACTGTACCATCGGCATTCATCAATCAGGGTTAAGTATGGTGCAGGCGCAAATTTTTGCTGGCAGGCTCATCACAAACGGGGATGAAAGCCCTATATATCACTGATGATTTAATTAAAATCCCTATAAAAAAGCCAGCATCCGTGAATGCTGGCTTTCTGAATTCAATAGCAAAAGAAATATTACGCTTTCAATGCCCGCTGACGCACAACTTCAAATAAGCAAACCCCAGTGGCAACCGAGACGTTTAGCGAAGAAACCGTACCCGCCATCGGAATGCTGATCAGTTCATCGCAATGCTCACGGGTCAAACGGCGCATGCCTTCACCTTCAGCCCCCATCACCAGCGCCATCGGGCCGGTCATTTTGCTTTGATACAAGGTGTGGTCTGCTTCACCGGCAGTGCCGACAATCCAGACATTGTGCTCTTGCAGTAACCGCAGGGTGCGCGCCAGATTAGTCACTTTAATCAATGGCACATTTTCCGCCGCACCACTGGCCACTTTTTTGGCAATAGCATTAAGCTGCGCTGAGCGATCCCGTGGCACAATAACCGCATGGACACCGGCGGCATCGGCGCTACGCAAGCATGCCCCGAGATTGTGCGGGTCAGTGACACCATCCAGTACCAGCAAGAACGGCATATCCACGCTTTCCAGCAGGGCAGGTAAGTCATTTTCCTGATACTGACGCCCTTCACGCACTCGCGCTACGATCCCCTGATGGACACCGCCTTCAACCTGGGAGTCCAGCCATTGGCGGCTAGCCACCTGAATCACTAAACCGGCAGCTTCCAGTTCCGCGACCAAAGGTTGCAGACGACGATCGTCACGACCCTTCAGAATAAAAACTTCCAGGAAGCGTTGTGGATCATTGTCTAGCAGGGCTTTGACGGCGTGAATACCGTAAATAATTTCGCTCATGATGCTCTTTTATAAATGATTAAGTATTAATAAGTAAACGAATGCGGGTGGCCAAAGCCACCCGACAATCAGCAGACCATTACTGGTCGCTGCTGGTTTTCTTCTTCGCGCGCTTGGCCTTGGTGGCGGCGGCAATTTTTTTGGTTTTAGCGGACGCTCGTTTTGCTTTCGCTTTGGCTTTTTTCTCAGCCAGCGCTTTATCGTCCAGTTTAGCGGCTGCATCCGCTGGGCGGAATGCACTATCCGGCTCGAAGTTCACTGGTTTTTTTGCACGACGAGGCCGTTGCTGCCCACCACCGGCTGGCGCGCCATCACGGCGCGGAGCACCAGATGAACTGCCACGCCCACCACGACCGGTTGAGGTATCACGCATCGTGCGCTGCCCATCAGCCTTCTTCGCCTTATCTCGGGCTGTTTTACCCTCACCACGCGGCTTACGGGTACTGGAAACCAGAGCAAAGTCAATTTTGCGCTCATCCATATGTACCGCCTCGACCCGAATTTCTACGGTATCACCCAAGCGGTAAACCTGACCTGAGGATTCACCGATCAGACGCTGGCCGATGTTGTCGTAACGGTAATAGTCATTATCCAGGCTGGAAACATGCACCAAACCATCAATAAACAGATCATCCAGACGCACGAAGAAACCAAAACCGGTAACACTGGCAATGATCCCCGTGAAGACTTTACCAACCTGATCCTGCATAAAATCACACTTCAGCCAGTCCGCTACGTTACGGGTAGCTTCATCAGCGCGGCGTTCAGTCATTGAGCAGTGTTCGCCCAATTGCAGCATATCTTCGTACTCACTGTGCCAGCCACCGGTAGGTGTCCAACGCTCTTTCTGATTGCCTTGCTCTTTGGCGAGCTGGTACTTGATAGCGCGGTGCATTGCTAAGTCAGGATAACGGCGGATTGGTGAGGTGAAATGACCATAAGAGGCCAGCGCCAGACCAAAGTGACCCCGGTTTTCTGGATCGTAAATCGCCTGCTTCATTGAGCGCAGCAACATGGTTTGCAGCATCTCATGATCCGGGCGATCAGCAACTTCATCCATCAGTACGGCGTAATCTTTCGGCTCTGGCTTCAAGCCACCACCTAAGGTCAGGCCCAGCTCATTCAGCACGCTACGCAGTGCGGAGATATGGTCATCACTTGGGCGGTCATGCACACGGAACAATGCGGGTTCGTTGTGTTTTTCGACAAAACGAGCAGCAGAGATATTCGCCAAAATCATGCACTCTTCAATCAACTTATGCGCGTCATTACGCACCGTCGATTCAATACGTTCAATGCGCCGTTCCGCATTGAAGATAAACTTGGCTTCTTCGGTTTCGAACGCGATACCACCACGCTCAGCACGGGCCTGATCCAGCGCCTTGTACATGGTATGCAGTTCTAACAGATGCGGCACCAGCGGCTTATATTGCTCACGCAGCGTCTCTTCACCATCAATAATCCGCCACACTTTGGTGTAGGTCAGACGAGCGTGGGAACTCATCACCGCTTCGTAGAACTTATACGACGACAGCTTACCCTGGGAAGAGATGGTCATCTCACACACCATACACAGGCGGTCTACCTGCGGATTCAGGGAGCAAAGACCATTTGATAGCACTTCCGGTAACATCGGAACCACTTGCGATGGGAAGTAAACCGAGTTACCACGGTTGCGAGCTTCATCATCAAGCGCGGTGCGTGGGCGCACATAATAGCTAACATCAGCAATGGCCACCCACAAGCGCCAGCCACCACCGCGTTTCTTCTCGCAGTAAACTGCATCATCGAAGTCGCGGGCATCTTCACCATCAATAGTGACCAATGGCAGATTGCGTAAATCCACCCGCCCTTTCTTCGCCTCTTCCGGTACTTGTTCTTTTAGGTCTGCCACTTGTTTTTCAACTTGTGGCGGCCAGGTATGGGGGATTTCATGGGTACGCAGTGCGATATCTACCGCCATGCTGGTGCCCATATTTTCACCGAGAACTTCAACAATCTTACCCACGGCTTTAGTCCGGCGGGTCGGGCGCTGGGTCAACTCGACCACCACCATATAACCCATCCGCGCACCGTTGATAGCTTCTGGCGGGATCAGAATATCAAAACTTAATCGACCATCATCCGGTACCACAAAACCAGTACCTGCATCGGTAAAGTAGCGGCCAACGATCTGGCTGGTTTTTGGTACTAATACGCGCACGATACGCGCTTCACGGCGACCTTTGCGGTCAGCACCAACTGCCTGGGCCAATACCACATCACCATGAATGGCGGTTTTCATCTGTTCTGCGGAGAGATACAGGTCGTCTTTACTGCCTTCAACACGTAAAAAGCCAAAACCATCACGGTGACCAATAACAGTCCCGCGCAGTAAGTCAAGGCGCTCCGGCAAGGCGTAGCACTGACGACGGGTGAAGATCAATTGCCCATCACGCTCCATGGCGCGCAGGCGGCGGCGCAGGGCCTCTAAAGGCTCTTCACCGGTTAAATTAAGTTCATTGGCCAGCTCTTCACGGCTGGCAGGTGTTTCGCGCTTCGCGAGATGAGCCAAAATGAATTCCCGGCTAGGGATCGGTGACTCATACTTCTCTGCTTCTCGTTCCAAGAATGGATCTTGTGACATTGCGGTTCCTCCGTTGCCATCAGCAGGTCTTATACCCTGCGTACTTGAAGCCGCAGGGGTGTTAGCTGCGCGCTCTCACCCGAATCACTTACCAGTGTAAGCTCATCAGGATTCGTTTACTGGCTGCCTACCTGCGACTCCAAGTTCTTTGGGTATATATGTCTTTGATTAAGCAAAAACCTACTCAACAAGTAATAATTTGTAGAGCGGGGAATTATCTTTGACCATGTCAGCCAAAGTATAGTTATCCAGCTCGTTAAGGAAACTCTGTACCGCCTGATTAAGTACTTGTTTCAGGCGACAAGCAGGTGTTATGTGGCAAAAATCACTACTGCAATTCACCAGAGACAACGGCTCCAGTTGGCGCACAACATCACCAATTCGAATCTGGTTAGCCGGTTTACCCAGCCGTATGCCACCATTTTTGCCTCGCACGGCGGTCACCAGCCCTACACGGCTCAACTGATTGATTATTTTAACCATATGATTGCGAGACACACCATAGACCTCAGTTACCTGAGAAATGCTGGTCATTTGGCCTTCCGGTAGCGAAGCCATATAAGTAAGCGCCCGCAAACCGTAATCAGTAAAACTTGTTAACTGCACGTATACCCCTGAGTATCAGTTTACCCGGCTTAAGCCCATCTGAAATAACACTTTTTTGATCGGTTATAAGTGCGATTCTAAGCGCTATTTACATAACGTACACCCTAAATAATTCGCGTTACAGGAAGGCGGCAACTACACGGATCCCAGAGAGCTTACATCAGTAAGTGATTAGGGTGAACAAAGGCAGCCAAACGCACATGCAACTTGAAGTATGACGGATATATTCTTTGAATGATAAACCAGCCACAAAGCCTGCGGCTAATCATTTAGGTGAAGGGTGGAACTTTTGGTATAAAACGGCATATCCGAGGTCACTTCTGCATCTCATTATACCCAAAGTAACTGGCGTGGCAGTTAACAATGTATGACCGGTATATACAATAAACCGGACCTAAGCCCGGCTTATTGAAGTCTGAATTCTGATTATTTGGCGGTTAGCCGCTTAATCATAAATCAAACGGATCATGCGTCAAATGGGTCGCGCAGGATCATGGTTTCGTCACGGTCTGGGCCGGTAGAGATGATATCAACCGGAACACCGGTCAGCTCTTCTACACGTTTGATGTAGTTCAGGGCTGCCTGTGGCAACTTGCTGTGTTCTTTCACGCCAAAGGTGATTTCTGACCAGCCTGGCATGGTTTCGTAAATTGGCTCGATACCTTCCCAGCCTTCAGCAGCCAGTGGCGTCGTATCAACTTCGCGGCCATCAGGCATACGGTAGCCAACACACAGCTTCACTTCTTTCAGACCATCTAACACATCCAGTTTGGTCATACAGAAACCAGACAGGGAGTTGATCTGCACTGCACGACGCACTGCAACGATATCCAACCAACCGGTACGACGGCTACGGCCTGTTGTTGCGCCATATTCGTTACCTTGCTTACGCAGGAATTCGCCAGTTTCATCATTCAACTCGGTAGGG
This sequence comes from Yersinia sp. FDAARGOS_228, assembly GCF_002073315.2. NCBI lineage: Bacteria > Pseudomonadati > Pseudomonadota > Gammaproteobacteria > Enterobacterales > Yersiniaceae > Yersinia > Yersinia sp. FDAARGOS_228. The sequence goes on along the minus strand of NZ_CP020409.2, from coordinate 1,206,625 downwards.
AATGGGCCTGCACCTACACGGGTGGAATAAGCTTTAACGATACCCAAGACGTAATCAACATAACGTGGACCCAAGCCAGAGCCTGTGGCTACGCCACCCGCAGTGGTGTTAGATGAAGTTACATACGGATAAGTACCGTGGTCGATGTCCAACAAGGTGCCTTGTGCGCCTTCGAACATGATCAGATCACCACGCTTGCGAGCGCTGTCCAACAAGTCAGAAACATCAACCACCATGGCGGTCAAAATATCAGCAATAGCTAATACTTCATCCAGCACTGTTTGGTAGTCAACTGCATCAGCTTTGTAGTAATGCACTAACTGGAAGTTGTGGTAATCCACAATTTCTTTCAGTTTGATAGCGAAGGTTTCTTTGTTGAACAAATCGCCTACGCGCAGACCACGGCGGGCAACTTTGTCTTCATAAGCAGGACCGATACCACGACCAGTAGTACCAATCGCTTTTTCACCACGGGCTTTTTCACGCGCATTATCCAAAGCCACATGATAAGGCAGGATTAATGGGCATGCTTCGGAGAGTAACAGTCGCTCACGTACAGGCACACCGCGTGCTTCAAGTTCTGTCATCTCTTTCATTAAAGCGTCAGGCGCCAATACAACACCGTTGCCGATGATGCTGGTTACGTTTTCACGCAGAATACCTGAGGGAATTAAATGAAGAACGGTTTTCTCACCGTTGATAACCAAAGTATGGCCAGCGTTGTGACCACCTTGATAGCGCACAACATAATTAGCCCGTTCAGTCAGCAGGTCAACGACCTTGCCCTTACCTTCGTCACCCCATTGGGTGCCCAGTACGACGACGTTCTTACCCATCTCAAAAATCACCAGGTTGCTTAAAAAAGGATTCTAACATCTCATTCGGCTGCTTTCAGTACTTTTTAGCACATAACTGGACATTTTTTGTGCTTACATTCAGCCACCCATGCGGCTACGCAACATGTAGTAGATAACAACGCCTGCAACCACTAATCCACCACCAAAACGGCGCAAAGTGGCATCGGGTAATTGGGTCATGGCCTGAATCATTTTGCGCCAGGCTTTGGGATATAGCATCGGGCCAAGCCCTTCCAGCACCAAAACCAAGCCCAATGCTAATAAGATGGTTGAATTCATTGTTTGTCTCAAATGGAAAAGGCCCGCGTGAACGGGCCTTACTGTTACGATCAAAACATGCTGTAACGACAGCCGTTATGGACGTTTACTGGAGTTATCCGGCGACTTCATATAACGGAAGAAATCGCTATCAGGGCTAAGAACCATCACATCATTGCCGCTGTTAAAGCTGTTTTCATACGCACGTAAGCTACGAATGAAGGCATAGAAGTCTGGGTCTTTACTGAATGCGTCAGCAAACAGACGGGCTGCTTCTGCATCACCGCCACCACGAGTAATACGCGCCTGACGTTCTGCTTCTGCCAGTGTACGTGTTACTTCATAGTCAGCCGTTGCACGCAATTTCTCTGCTTCTTCCTGACCTTGTGAACGATGACGACGGGCTACCGCTTCACGTTCAGCACGCATACGTTGGAAGATAGCATCAGAAACCTCAGCCGGTAAGTTGATCTGCTTGATTCGCACGTCAACGACCTCAATCCCCAGCGCCGCCATACTGTTCGGGTTAACCGCAGGCTGTTTGCCACGGGTTTCCTGCTCAACACGGGCTGCCGCAGAGGCAATTGCATCATCAGCTTCAGTGGTAACAGCTTCATCACCCACACTACCGGTGTTCAGCGCATCACGAACATCTGAAGTTAAACGCCCACGTGAGTCAGTCACGATGTCACGCACGTTCAAGCGACCAATTTCAGAACGCAAACGGTCACTAAACTTACGTTTCAACAGCACTTCAGCCTGAGAAACATCACCACCACCGGTGGCCAGATAGTAACGGCTGAAATCGCTGATACGCCATTTCAAATAGGAGTCAACAATCAGGTCTTTCTTCTCGTTGGTGACGAAACGGTCGGCCTGGTTGTCCATGGTTTGAATACGGGCATCCAACGTCTTCACTGTTTCGATAAACGGTATCTTGAAGTGCAAGCCTGGCGCATACACCAACGGCTTGTTATCACTATCACGTAATACCTTACCAAAGCGCAGCACGATACCGCGCTGGCCTTCCTGTACCACAAACAGCGAAGCGTAGAGTGCGATTAACACCACAACGACGATAAGTAAAAAAGACTTACGCATTGGTTATTCTCTCCCTACGCGAGTGGAAGTATCACGCTGAGCATTCGCCCGGCGCTGATCCATGATAGAGCCACTGGTTGAGCTGGTATTAGTGTTGCTGGCACCAGACTCTTGACTGCTATTAGCAGAGGAAGGCGGATTCAAACGAATCAGACTTGTATCTTTGTTGCCATCCGCTTTATTTGCATCAGTGCCTTGGCCGCGCAGCATTTGGTCCAGCGGCAACACCATCAGACTGTTACCTTTGTCACTCGCCAGTACTTTGCGGGTATGACCGAGAACCTTCTCCATCGTTTCGATGTACAGGCGCTCACGGGTAATTTCCGGTGCCGCTTTATACTCAGGCAACAACTTGGCAAACCCTGCAACCTCACCCTGCGCTTCCAACACTTTCCGAGCGGAGTAAGCACGCGCATCTTCTAACAGACGCTGCGCTTGACCATTTGCTCGTGGCTGGACTTCGTTGGTGTAGGCTTCCGCTTCACGAATATACTGTTGTTCGTTTTCACGGGCAGCAATCGCATCATCAAATGCCGCTTTAACTTCTTCTGGCGGACGCGCCGCCTGGAAGTTAACGTCCAGCAGCGTTATACCCATCTTGTATGGACGAATAGTTTCTTCCAGTACTCGTTGAGTATCGCTACGAACGATAGTACGACCTTCGGTGAGGATCTTGTCCATGGTGTATTTACCAATAACACCACGCACTGCACTGTCAGTTGCCTGACGCAAGCTGTCATCCGGGTTAGTCACGCTAAACAGATAAGCGGCCGGATCAGTCACGCGGTACTGCACGTTCATTTCGATGCGAACCACGTTCTCATCAGAGGTCAGCATCACGCCGGATGCGGCTAATTCACGGACCGATTCAACGTTAACCGGAGTGACTTCGTCGATAAAGGTTGGTTTCCAGTTCAAACCAGGCTGCACAATGTGGCTTAATTTACCCAAGCGAGTAACAACACCGCGCTCAGCTTCTTTAATTGTATAGAAGCCACTTGCCGCCCAGATAACCACAACCGCAACCACAGCAATACCCACAATCCGGCCACTGAAACCAGGGCCTTTTGTTGTACCACTGTTATCATTGCCGCCGCTGCCGCCACCTTTACCACCGAGGCTACTCAGTTTTTTGCTCAGTTTTCGGAAGATATCATCCAGATCAGGCGGCCCTTGGTCACGACCACCTTTATTATTGTTATTTCCGCCAGAGTTGCCGCCATTATTATTGCTGCTCCCCCACGGATCGCGGTCCTGTCCGTTATTACCGGGCTGATTCCACGCCATGTTTTAGCTCCATTCTTCTATGATTGGTTTTCTTCAGGCCAAGAGCACATGCCAAAGAAGCTGGCTCTTAATCTCACAAAAAAGGTCAAGTAATCAAATAATTAGCCACGCCGACTAATTAATAATATAACTGACCAAATCTTGCTCTTGTTTACAGAGACGACGCCAATCAACGATAGGCATTCTTACCACCATACCGACGTTCCCGTCCTCGTCTATCCACTCTTTTTCAATTGCCTGAAGCTGGTAAAAACGGCTACGTAGACGACCTGCCTGAGGCGGCAAACGTAATTCAAAGTGTGCGATCTCACCTGAAAGACGTTCCGTCAACGCTTGAAAGAGCAACGGGATCCCTGCGCCGGTTTGGGCTGAAAGCCAAACTCTGACTGGCAGATTGTCTTCGTTGCGATCAATTCGCGGAACAAAATCATCCAACAAATCAATTTTATTCATTACTAATAATGTAGGTATTTCATCCGCCTCTATTTCTGCCAAAACAGAATTAACTGCGGCTATATTCTCAGTTACCCGAGGGTCTGCTGCATCAATAATGTGTAACAGTAATGAGGCTTGCCGTGTTTCTTGTAATGTCGCTTTAAAAGCAGCGACCAAATCATGCGGCAAATGCCGGATAAAACCTACCGTATCCGCCAACACTGTATCGCCCACATCAGCCACACTAATACGGCGTAAAGTAGGGTCCAGCGTGGCAAATAATTTGTCAGCCGCATACACATCGGCTGCCGTAATTTTGTTAAACAGGCTGGACTTACCGGCATTGGTATATCCCACCAAAGATACTGTCGGAATTTCAGCACGGGTACGCGCACGCCGCCCTTGCTCACGCTGCTTTGCTACCCGCTCCAAACGGCTCAAAATCAAGCTGATACGGTCGCGTAACAAACGGCGGTCGGTCTCCAACTGGGTTTCACCTGGCCCTCTTAGGCCAATCCCCCCCTTTTGACGCTCAAGATGCGTCCAGCCACGTACCAAACGGGTCGCAATATGGCGTAATTGCGCTAATTCGACCTGTAATTTACCTTCATGGGTACGGGCCCGTTGGGCAAAAATATCTAAGATTAGCCCAGTACGATCAATGACCCGACACTCACACAAACGCTCAAGATTTCGCTCTTGCGCTGCGGAAAGGGCATGATCAAACAAGACGACAGACGCGCCACTGGCTTTCACCGCGTCAGCAATTTCTTCGGCCTTTCCTTCACCGACAAAATACTTAGGGTGTGGTGCTTTGCGACTACCCGTCACAATTTGCAAAGCCTCTACGCCCGCAGAAGATACTAGCGCTTCGAACTCACGCAGGTCCTCTGAGTTTTTGTCTTGCGAGAAATAGATATGAACCAGTACGGCCTGCTCACCGGCTTCATAGCGGTCAAACAAACGTGCAACCTCTCAAACGGATTAAAACCGCTAGTGCGGAGAACATAAACCCGAATCCGTTGTTTATGTTCCCCGTCATGGTCGACCAGCAATGCGCTTTATTCAGCGTCATCGCTATCCTGCTGCGGTTGTTGCGGCGCAGACGGATTACTACCATGATAATTATTGGTGCTTCCACTCGGCGTATTGCTGTGATGCGAAACCGGGCGAGAAGGCACTACAGTAGAGATGGCGTGTTTATAGACCATCTGGCTGACTGTGTTTTTTAACAGAATGACAAACTGATCAAAAGACTCAACTTGGCCCTGCAGTTTAATGCCATTCACTAAATAAATAGAAACCGGAACCCGTTCACGACGCAATGCGTTCAGGAACGGATCTTGCAAAGATTGCCCCTTAGCCATTCTATATTTTCCTTATTTGCTTGTTGTTTTTAACTAAGAACCTATCGGCTCGAAAATAAACTGCGTAAAAAAAATCCGCGCGTTGAGTACTAATCAATTGTACACAATCATTCAACCTATGCACTAACAACCTGTATTACAGAGTCTAAAGCCTCTCCCGGCTTATCACTGTCGAGCCACTGAACTGAACTCCAGCCCCGTAACCAAGTCATTTGGCGCTTTGCCAGTTGACGTGTCGCACAAACTCCACGGTAAACCATTTCGTCATAATCAATCTCACCAGACAGATAAGACCACATCTGCCGGTATCCCACACAACGAATGGCAGGCAAATCCGTATGCAAATCACCGCGGTCAAAAAGCGCCCTAGCCTCTGTTTCAAACCCTGCGTCCAGCATCTGATGAAAACGTAATTCAATCCGCTGGTGCAACAGTTCCCGGCTAACAGGCGCAATCGCAAATTGGTGAACCCTATAGGGTAAGGTTTCACCCGAAATTTTAGTCAGTTCCGTTAACGTTTTACCTGAAATAAAAAAAACTTCCAGTGCTCTGGAAAGCCGTTGGGGATCATTAGGATGAATTCGCGCCGCAGCAACCGGGTCTACCTCGGTTAACTGTTGATGCAATGCCTCCCAACCCAACTCAGCGGCCTGTTGTTCAATACGCTGGCGCACTTGCGGGTCTGCGGGTGGCAACGGAGATAAACCTTCCAACAGCGCTTTAAAATACAACATGGTCCCCCCCACCAGCAGCGGAATTCGCCCGGCAGCGGTAATATCGGCCATCTCTTTCAATGCATCTTTACGGAAATCAGCGGCTGAGTAGGATTCAGCCGGGTCACGGATATCAATCAGCCGATGTGGTGCTAACGCCAGCTCTTCAGCATTAGGCTTAGCAGTGCCGATATCCATGCCACGATAGATCAAGGCAGAGTCGACGCTAATTAACTCCACAGGTAACCGCTGTCGAAGCGCGATAGAGAGCGCTGTTTTACCACAAGCGGTTGGCCCCATAATAAAAATTGCCGGTGGCCGGTCTAGGTTTTCAATATCATTCATGTGTCAGGGTTGCCAATGCAGCCTTTATATCAATAGGTTGTAATAATCCAGCAGGCGGTGATTGCACCAACTGCGGACAAAGACGTTCCACATCCGTCAATAACTGTATCGCTTGAGACACATTCCAAACCTCATGTTCGCTGCCAAGGTGGCGGGCAATCCATGTGGCCAGAACATCTGGCGATATCTCTTCATGCTGCGACAGATAGCCTAACAGTTCCGGTATCAGTTTTTGTAAATTTTGTTGGCGTAATGGTAAAGATACAGCACGTAAAGTGGCTCTTGTTTGCTCAACAGCCAATTCTATCCCCATAGTAACCAATAAGTTCTGATGGCGCAGACAGGCTGCGGCCTCATTCTTATCTAATGTCAGTTTTAATGGAATAAGTAATGGCTGAGGGCGTAAACCCTCGACTGGCGGGTTCAGTTGAGCTTGTTTCAACCAGCGCTCAGCAACGGTCAGTGCCAGTAATGCCACGCCTTGTTTATATTCAATTAAAGCATAGCTTGGCGGGAATACCGTTAATACTCGACCAAAACTGTAATTATCGCCATGAAGTGGCTCATCGGTTGATGCAGAGCGCGGAGCTGGCGCCGGGGCTGACTGTTCTACAGCTTGGCTCACCGCGGCGGGTTGCACCAATTGACGATACAATTCGCCTTGCTGCTTTTGGTAGGGTTGCCCAGCGCTATAGCCAGGTGCTGCTTGTTCACGGGCAGGTGACCGCGCTGTCGCTACCGTGGGTTCAGAAGTTGATACTTTCTCTGAAACCCGTGTCCGCTCTGCCGGAGAAGCTTTCGCAGGCTCAGGTTGAGCATACTTATTCCCCCCTGCCGCCACACGGTTTTCCGGCTGCCAACGTGGTGCCTCTATCTCTTCACCATCTTCATTGATATTCAGCACCGGCGAAGCTGCCTGTTGTAAAACAGTAGTGACAGCCTGATAAATAAAGTCATGTACCAACCGCGCCTGATGGAAACGCACCTCATGTTTCGCCGGATGCACATTTACATCCACCTGATGCGGATCAATATCCAGATACAAAACATAAGCCGGTTGTTGATCGTCTTTGAGTAAATCTTGATAGGCCTGTCGGATGGCGTGATTAATCAACCGGTCACGCATCATGCGATTATTGACGTAACAATACTGCATTTCACTGAGCGTGCGGCTGGCGGCAGGATCGGCCACCCACCCACGGATGGTTAAATCACCATGTTGCCAAGAAATGGCCAGTGCATGCTGCAAAAAGGCCGGGCCACAGATGCTCGCCAGGCGGCGTTCGTGCTGTGAAGGGTCAGGGGCTGCGCGGTACTGGCGCATTAACTTACCGTTATGACTCAGGTTTATCGCCACATCAAAACGCGCCAGCGCAATGCGCCGCACCACTTCATCAATATGACCAAATTCGGTTTTTTCAGTGCGCATAAATTTGCGGCGCGCTGGCGTGTTATAAAACAGATCCAGCACTTCAAGGGTGCTACCCACCGGATGCGCCGCTGGCTTGATGGTGACAGCCATATCACGCCCTTCCGCATAAGCCTGCCAGGCTTCATTTTGTTCGGCAGTGCGTGAAGTCAAAATCAGGCGTGAGACTGAACTGATACTGGCCAGTGCTTCGCCACGAAACCCCATGCTGAGGATAGCTTCCAGATCTTCTAGCGAACTGATCTTACTGGTGGCATGGCGCGCCAGCGCCAGTGATAAATCTTCTTTGCCGATGCCACAGCCATTATCGCGGATACGAATAAGTTTGGCGCCACCCCGTTCAATATCGATATCAATCCGGGTGGCTCCTGCATCCAGACTGTTTTCTACCAACTCTTTAACTACCGACGCAGGCCGCTCGACCACTTCACCGGCGGCAATTTGGTTAGCAAGCTGTGGTGGCAGAATATGAATCGGCATAGCAGTTCCTTTCGCTTACGATTGTGGGATCGTGAGGGTTTGCCCTAGCTGGACGTTACCTGATTTTATCTTGTTCGCCCGCTCAATCTCACTCATCGATACGCCATATCTGGCCGCAATGGCTGATAGCGTATCACCGCGTTTTACCTGATGTTTTATGGTTTTGTTTTTAGCAATTGCGCTGGTTTTGGGTGCCGCTGCCGTTACCGTGCGGCCCGATGCCGGCACTTTCAAACGCTGCCCTACCCACACCACATCATTTTTCAGCGTATTGTTTTGCCGCAATACCGCCATGCTGACGCCGTATTGGCTCGCAATGCCGGATAAGGTTTCGCCACGTTGCACTTTATGAATTTGGCTTTTACCTGTCGCCACCGGCTTGACGGCAGAGACTCTGCCACTTTGCGCATTGCTGACAATCGGATCTGGCTGATTAACACTTGAACGCTGTACTGAAGAATCAACCGCCGCTGTTTCTATTAGCGGGCGGTTTTCGACCTTTGGGTCGGCTTGTAGCGGATGCGCGAGGAAATAACTGCGCAAGCCTTTATAAATGGCCTGAGCAATCTTCTCCTGATACGCGCTACTGCCAAGCAGCCGCTCCTCCGTACTATTACTGATAAAGCCGGTTTCCACTAATAACGATGGAATATCCGGTGAACGTAACACCCCAAGACTGGCGTGTTCAGGCCGACGTTTATGAATGTCGCCCACGGTTTGTAGCTCACGCAGCACTTTGGTTGCTACGTCATAGCCCACTCGCTGGGAATGGCCGAATTGGAGATCCAATACCGCCTGACTCAAATAAGGGTCCGACGCGGTGTTAGCTAACACGTCACCGGCACCACCAAGCAATTCAGATTGCTTCTCATGCTGTTCCAGCCAGCTACCCATCTCACTGTTAGCACGGCGATTTGACAGAACCCAGACCGAAGCCCCCGTGGCACTGCGGTTAGGGGCAGCATCCGCATGAACAGAAACCAGCACATTAGCGCCCTGCTTACGGGCTACATCCGAACGGCCCATGACCGAAATGAAGTAATCACCATTACGGGTTAAAACCGGTTTAAACATGGGGTCACTGTTAAGCAATGCTTCAAGTCGGCGGGCGATGGCAATCGTGACATTCTTCTCTTTCAGGCCATTTTGCCCAATAGCACCTGGGTCCTGCCCACCGTGACCCGCATCAATAGCCACCACTACGCGATCGCTATTAGCTACACGGCTGGCTTTAATCGGGCGGGCGGTATTGGTGGTGATGGTATCAGTGCTGACCACCACAGTCGGCTTATTATTAAACGGGTTTTTAGCCTCAGATGTGGTGTTTGAACTGGTCACGCGCGGTGTCGTATTCACGCTATTTATCGGCGGCGTCAAACGCCCAGCATTCGGGCTAGGGGTATTGGTTTGGCTCAGTGGCCTATTGTTTGGGCTTAACGTATTGTTTGGGCTTAACGTGGTTTGCACCTGACGAGCAGGGGCGGTCGCGGTCATGGTAATGACGACCGTGTAGTTGCTGCCCGACTGCTGTGTCACCGCGCGGGTTTTAACTTTCTGCGTCAGTTCCAGCACCAGACGGGTACTTTGCTCATCTTTCGGGGTACTGGAGCGAATTCTTTTCAGCAGATTTTGCCCACTGAACTCCAGGGGCAAACCGGAGAGATTACCGCTTTGGCGGACATCCAAGACCACTCGTTCAGGCGAACTCAACGAGAAAAAGGCATAAATCGGTTTGCCATCAAAACTGAGCGTCACCCTGCTTTCCGTCGGGCCATTGTTCACTTTAATATCGGTGAGCTTCATAGCCAAGGCAGAAGGCAGGCTTAATAAACTCACCATAACCAGCATTACTGCGGTAAATGATCGTTTGCAGCGATTTATTAGCGACAAGCTATGCATCATTATCAGATTATCCTTGCACAGCAGCTAAACGGCGCAATACATCCGCACCCGCATCGGAAAGAGCAACCAGCCGGGCTTCACGCCCTTCGGCCTGATAAGCCAAATGTAACTCGATATCGGCTCGAGGTAAGAACCCTTCACCTTGCTGTGGCCATTCCACCAGGCAAATTGCCCGCTCATCGAAATAATCACGAATACCCATAAACTCCAGCTCCTCAGGATCCGCCAGACGATACAGGTCAAAATGGTAAACCGGTCTTGGGGCTAACGCATAAGGTTCAACCAAGGTATAAGTAGGACTTTTAACGTGGCCAACATGCCCAAGGGCTTGAAGGAAGCCACGGCTGAAAGTCGTTTTTCCGGCACCTAAATCGCCGAACAGATAAATAACGCTGGCACCATTGAAGGCATGGGCCAAAGTAGCCCCTAATGCAACGGTCGCTGCCTCATCAGGCAGAGGTAAAACGAGTTCTTTCATTCTGTGATATCTATCTTGCTAACTCAGGATTAACGTACTTCGGAATAACCGGCAGCAAATCTGTCGCCAGTAAACCCCGGGTGCCTTGAACTTCGGCCAGTTTGTCTGCGGCAACGCCATGCACGACACAACCTGCACAGGCGGCATCATACAGCACCAGCTTTTGTGCTATCAAACTACCAATAATACCGGACAGAATATCCCCCATGCCACCGGAGGCCATCCCTGCATTACCAACATCAGCAATCGCCATCTCGCCCTGTTCACTGGCAATCAGAGTACCAGCACCTTTCAATACCACCACACCACCATATTGTTTAACGATGTTTCGGGCCGAAAGTAAGCGGTCACTCTCAATATCAGCGACGCGGCAACCAAGCAGACGAGCAGCTTCCCCCGGATGTGGGGTCAATACCCGATTCTGACGCCTATGCGGATTTAATGCCAGTAAGTTGAGTGCATCTGCGTCCCATAATGCTGGTTTATCACTTTGTTGCAATAAATTCAGCGCATTCCGGCCCCAATCGGATTGCCCCAGCCCCGGACCGACAACCAAGACATCAGCCCAGCCAATACCTTGCTCAAGAGTTTCCTGCGTTAGCTCTTGTACCATCAGCTCTGGCCTCGCTGCCAAAATCGGTGCGACATGTTCAATGTGAGTGAGCACTCGCACCAAGCCAGCCCCACTGCGCAGAGCGGCTTCACCCGCCATCCTAATCGCACCTCCCAGCCCTTTGTCTCCGCCCACCAGCAACAATCGACCATGTTCCCCCTTATGAGCACAAGGGCGGCGTGGCTTCAGCCATTGGGGTAGATGATCAGCGGTCATTCGCTCAATTTGTACCGGTTGGGTGAGCAGCCATGCGGTTAGCCCCAAGTCATTGCAGTGTACATGCCCCACCCAATCACGGGCCTGACCAGTGAGCAAACCCGGTTTCAGCGTGACAAAAGTCAGGGTGTGGTCTGCGCGAATAACGGAGCCAGGAGCAGCACCACTGTCGGCACTGAGCCCAGAAGGAATATCCAAAGCAACTTTAGCTGCACGATGGCGATTCGCGGTGTCAATCAGCGTAGCATAAACGCCTTGCGGTGCTGCCCGCAGGCCAATACCCAATAATGCATCGATAATCAAATCAATATGTTGAGGCCACGGGGTATCAGGTTGATGAATCACACCGCCGGCAGCCAGCCATTGGGATTGCGCCTGATGCGCTTCTGCGGGTAATGGCCGATTGCCGGGGCAGGCAATAAGCGTAACATTCAGCCCCGCCGCTAAGGCCCGACTCGCAACGATATAGCCATCGCCACCATTATTGCCGTGGCCACACAAGATCAACCAGTGACGCGCCGCTGGATACTGTTTACGCGCCAGTTCAAAAGCCGCATCGCCCGCTCTGACCATCAGATCAAATAACGTTAGAGAGAAGTATGCTGCGGCCACGGCCTCGTTCTGGCGTACCCAGTCCGCAGAAAAAACAGAGTGTGGTAAACTAATACCGATTTGTTTCTTACTATGGTCCGTCATGGCACACCCCCTCGATCTGAATCAATTAGCCCAACATATCAAGCAATGGGGGCAATCGCTAGGTTTCCAGCAAGTCGGTATCTGCGATACGGATTTGTCTGCGGAAGAACCGCGTTTACAGACTTGGCTTGATAAACAATATCATGGCGAAATGGCCTGGATGGCTCGCCACGGTATGCTGCGCGCGCGACCCCATGAATTATTACCCGGAACCTTGCGGGTGATCAGCGTGCGAATGAATTATCTCCCTGCCAAGGCTGCATTTGCCAGCACATTAAACAATGCTGAGTTAGGTTATGTCAGTCGCTATGCGCTGGGCCGTGATTATCATAAGTTGTTGCGCCAGCGGCTGAAGAGATTGGGCGATATGATTCAGAGTTATTGTCTGGAGCAGGCTCACGGTGACATCAATTTCCGCCCATTTGTGGATTCCGCCCCCATTATGGAGCGGTCATTGGCTGCAAAAGCAGGGATTGGCTGGGTTGGTAAGCACTCACTAATTTTAAATCGTGATGCGGGTTCCTGGTTCTTTCTCGGCGAATTACTGATTGACCTGCCGCTGCCGATTGATAAGCCGCAAGAAGAGCAATGTGGCCGTTGCGTCGCCTGTATCACCACCTGCCCGACCGGCGCTATCGTTGCGCCCTATACCGTTGATGCTCGCCGCTGTATCTCCTACCTGACCATCGAATTAGAAGGGGCGATACCAGAAGAATTTCGTCCACTAATGGGGAATCGTATTTATGGTTGTGATGACTGCCAGCTTATCTGCCCCTGGAACCGCTTCTCACAATTAACCGATGAAGAAGACTTCAGCCCACGCGCCGTGCTACACACGCCACAGTTACTGGATTTATTTGCCTGGAACGAAGAGAAATTTTTGCGGGTTACGGAAGGTTCCGCCATCCGCCGCATTGGTCACCTGCGCTGGCTACGTAATATCTCAGTCGCTTTGGGCAATGCTCCCTATCTCGACAGTATCGTATTGGCACTGGAAGCGCGTCGCGGGATTCATCCGATGTTAGATGAACATATTGAGTGGTCAATCTCACAACAATTGAAAAGACGGTCTACACTGATTGTGGATGTTCAATCGCCACAGAAAAAAAGGCTGGTGCGGGCTATTGAAAAAGGCCTGCCACGGGATGCCTGATATCCCCCGTTACCTGAAACTATATGCTGTTTGGTATAGCTTTTTTTTATGTATTTTTATAATGAATGAACTCAGAGTTTTCCTGTGCATAAAAATAAAAACACCTTGGCAATCAAGCGCGAAAAAAAGCGCAAGTGATCGGCATAACGTTTTCACAGAAAAATATATATCGCTAAATCAAAGAGATATAAAAGAGGGCTTTGCAGTGGATAAAATATGAGCTGGATATAAAAAGAACAGAATCTGTGGATAAGTCTGTTGACGAAGTTAATACATTGTATGTACAACGCGGCATGACGCGTAGCGCGGCTGTGGATAAAAAATAATAGAATTGAATGAAAATTTTGGAGCGGGAAACGAGACTCGAACTCGCGACCCCGACCTTGGCAAGGTCGTGCTCTACCAACTGAGCTATTCCCGCATTGAGATGCTTTTGCACCCTGCTGTATGTAACAGCATTTGATATTTACTGCTTATTCAGAAATAAATTTTGGAGCGGGAAACGAGACTCGAACTCGCGACCCCGACCTTGGCAAGGTCGTGCTCTACCAACTGAGCTATTCCCGCGTCGCTGCCATACATCATAAAAAAATAACGTATCACTTATATTTCTGACTTCTGAACTAAAGCTGCTGTACTGCTGGCCACTGTCTTTATGGTTAAAGATTGGAGCGGGAAACGAGACTCGAACTCGCGACCCCGACCTTGGCAAGGTCGTGCTCTACCAACTGAGCTATTCCCGCTTTGTGCCGCCTTACTTTTTACAACTTCTTCTACACATAACTCGTACTAAATCGGTCTGCGCATGTTTGCGAATTCTTCATCGGTACGGGGTGCGCATTATACGAGAAATCCGTTTTGCCGCAAGCCCCTAAAAGCAAAAAAATCATTTTTTGGTTCAAGTGCCGATTAAAACAGCAATGTGGCGCTTTTACCAGCATCAGGCAAAGTATATACCCAAAGTTATTGGAGTTGCAGGTAGGCAGCCAGCAAACGCATCCCGATGAGTCTATTTATTTTAAGGTCAACGGGCAGTCAGTGATTTGGGTAAGTGAGTGCAGCTAACCCCCTGCTGTTTCAAGGCCGCAGCAAATCCCCAAAGTCATTGGAGTAGCAGGTAGGCAGCCAGCAAACGCATCCCGATGAGCTTACATAAGTAAGTGATTCGGGTAAGTGAGTGCAGCTAACACCCCTGCTACTTCAAGGCCGCAGGGGATTAAGATTGAATAAAATGCTCGCGGTAATAGGCAAGCTCAGCCACAGATTCGCGGATATCGTCTAGCGCCTGATGGGTATTCTGTTTTTTGAAACCCGGCAGGATCTCTGGCTTCCAGCGGCGTGCCAGCTCTTTTAGCGTGCTGACATCCAGATAACGGTAGTGGAAATAGGCTTCAAGCTCTGGCATATAGCGGAACAGGAAGCGGCGATCTTGGCCCACACTGTTACCACAGATAGGTGAAGCACCTGCTGGAACCCACTGCTTCAAGAATTCAATGGTTTGTAGTTCAGCATCACTATCGCTAAATGGGCTAGCTTTAACTCGTTCAACCAAACCGCTGCCGGTATGGGTACGCACATTCCATTCATCCATAAGCCCAAGCTGTTCATCTGACTGATGGACTGCCAATACTGGGCCTTCTGCCAGAATATTAAGATTAGCATCGGTGACCAGAGTGGCTATCTCAATGATCCGATCGCGCTCAGGATCAAGGCCGGTCATTTCCAGATCGATCCAGATCAGATTATTTTGATTCTCTGCCATAATATTTCCTGCCTGTTAGCGGGTGAGACTACCGAACAAACGGTTAATTGATAAAATAATGTGTATCATAGCCCTTTTGGTCGCAACCAGCGATATACCCAAAGAAATTGGCGTTGCAGGTAGGCAGCAAGTGAACGAGCCCCGATAGGCTTACGCCGCGGGAGAGTAAACCTGGTGGCCCCAGCGGCTTCAAGTATGAAGGGTATTAATGCAGATTCAAGTGAGGCGCAGTGAGTAAGAATAAACTGTCGAAAGGTCAACAACGCCGTGTGCAGGCAAACCATCAGCGTCGGCTACGCACTGATAGAAAACCTGAGTTAGATGACTCTCAGCTTGGCGATGCGCAAGAAGGTATCGTAATCAGTCGTTTCGGTCAGCACGCCGATGTCGAAGCCACCGATGGTGTTCAACACCGTTGTAACATCCGCCGTACCATTAAATCACTGGTTACCGGTGACCGTGTGGTCTGGCGTCCGGGCTTGCAAGCTCAGGAAGGTGTGCGGGTTAAAGGTATTGTCGAAGCTGTGCATGAGCGCACATCCGTGCTAACACGCCCTGATCTGTATGATGGCGTGAAACCGATCGCCGCGAATATCGATCAGATCGTGATCGTTTCGGCGATCTTGCCTGAACTTTCTCTTAATATTATCGATCGCTATCTGGTGGCCTGTGAAACACTGGAAGTCGAACCGTTAATTGTGTTGAATAAAATCGATTTACTGGATGCCGATGGCCGTAAATTCGTTGATGGCATGATGGAAATTTACCGCCGCATTGGCTACAACGTGCTGGAAGTCTCAAGCCAAACCCGCGAAGGGATGGAAGCCTTTGAAAAGGCGCTGGCCGGGCGCATCAGTATCTTTGCCGGTCAGTCTGGTGTGGGTAAATCCAGCCTGCTGAATGCCCTGCTACCGCCAACGGATAACGAAATTCTGGTGAATACCGTGTCGGGTAACTCAGGTCTGGGTCAGCACACCACCACCGCAGCCCGCTTATATCACTTCCAGCAAGGCGGCGATGTGATTGACTCCCCAGGGGTGCGTGAATTTGGCCTCTGGCATCTGGCACCGGAACAAATCACTCAAGGATTTGTCGAATTCCGTGATTATCTCGGTCATTGCAAATTCCGTGATTGCAGCCATACCACCGATCCCGGTTGTGCACTGCGCGAAGCGGTAGAACAAGGCAAGATCGCTGAAGAGCGTTTCGATAATTACCATCGGATTCTGGAAAGTATGGAACAGGCGAAGCCGCGTAAGACATCAGATAGCGACGAGAAATGATGTCGCGATCGTCCTGTTGAAATAGTCCTGTCGAACATGCTTTAGCTAAAAACTGTGGGCGCAGAAAGATATATACCCAAGTGACGTCGAGATGCAGGCAAGCGGCAGTTGAGCGAAGCCCCAGTCACTAACTCAAGTAAGTGACTGGGGTGAGTAAAGGCAGCCAACCCCCTGTATCTTGAAGGGCGACGGGTATAATGCGCCCCTTATTAATTTTACCGTTTACCCAGAGGTCTACGTGCTGGACAGTATCAAAATCAGATTACAATATTTACTCCCAAAACTTGGCCTGACCCGTTTGGCTGGCTGGGGGGCAGATAAGCAAGGTGGCTGGCTGACCCAATTGGTGATCAAGGCATTTGCCCGCTATTACCATGTTGATATGAAGGAAGCCCAGGACCCTGAGTTCTCAGCTTATCGTTCGTTCAATGAGTTCTTTGTGCGCCCACTGCGCGCAGGTGTGCGCCCTGTTGTCGCGGAAGAAAACCTCTTGGCACAACCTGCCGACGGCGCTATTAGCCAGTTAGGCGCAATTCATGACGGGCAAATTTTGCAGGCAAAGGGCCATAACTACACGCTGGAAGCCCTGCTGGCTGGTAACTATATGCTGGCTGCTGAATTCCAAAATGGTCATTTTGTCACCACCTATCTGGCCCCGCGTGACTACCATCGCGTTCATATGCCGTGTGACGGTGTCTTGCGCGAAATGATTTATGTGCCTGGTGATTTGTTCTCGGTCAATCCATTGACTGCGGCTAATGTGCCTAATCTCTTTGCACGTAATGAACGTGTTATTTGCATCTTTGATACCGCCTTTGGCCCGATGGCACAAATTCTGGTAGGTGCCACTATTGTTGGCAGCATAGAAACCGTCTGGGCTGGCACCATTACCCCGCCACGAGAAGGTGTGATTCGTCGTTGGACCTATCCACAAGCAGGGGCTGAAGGCGCGGTAGTGCTGGAAAAAGGGCAAGAAATGGGCCGCTTTAAGTTAGGCTCGACAGTGATTAACTTGTTTGCTGAAGGTAAAGTCTATTTAGCACCACAGTTAAACAGCGGTTCTGTTACCCGCATGGGTGAAGTATTAGCCGAAGCCGTCCCTGAACGGCCTTGCACTGCTATACCCTAAATAATTCGAGTTGCAGGAAAGCGGCAAGCGAGTGACAAATTGGTTGTAAACCATTTTGAACTGCATTTATGCTAGCCCGCAGGGTGAGCCTCTTTGAGGCTCATAATCCCGATGAGTTGGCACCAGTCAACTCACTGGGTGACACCCCTGCCAACAGCAGATTTGAACGCTGCTTGCAGCTTGAAGGATGACGGGTATAAACGTAATCGATGTTAAGGAACCCTTACGTGCGCCTAATAATTTCGCAGCCTTTTGGCAAGTTACTCTCTTTTGGCTTATTACTGTCATTTGTCATGTTGCTGTCTCTGCCGTTACATGCGGCAACTCAGCCTAATGAAGATCAGCTCAGACAAGAGCTGAAACAGGCTGAAACCAATAAAGGGATGCCAAATCAGACCGAAATTGTTCAGGCGCTGCAATCGGCTCTTAGCTGGCTGGCGGATGCAAAAGAGTCTGATATCCGCGCACAGCAGTATCAAAAAGCCATTGATGATTTCCCCAAGCTGACCCGCGAGTTACGCCAGGAATTGGCTCAGGAAGGGGATAAACCCCTGCCCGTCCCCAGTAACATGTCCACATCCGAGCTGGAACAACAAGTGCTGCAAATCAGCAGCCAGTTGTTGGAATTAAGCCGTTTGTCGCAACAGGAACAGGACCGGGCGCGGGAAATCAGTGAGTCCCTCAGCCAGCTGCCTCAGCAGCAATCAGAAGCTCGCCGAATTCTGGCTGAAATCAGCGCCCGGCTTCAGGCGCAAAGCAACCCTGCAAATCCAGTCGCTCAAGCACAGTTTGCATTACTGCAAGCAGAAGCGGTGGCCCGTAAGGCCAAAGCCAATGAACTGGAACTTTCTCAGCTCTCCGCCAACAACCGGCAAGAGCTGTCACGGCTACGTGCCGAGTTATACAAAAAGCGTCAAGAGCGGGTAGATGCTCAACTCCAAAGTTTACGTAATAATCTGAATAACCAACGCCAGCAGGCGGCAGAACAGGCTCTTGAACGCACCGAGTTACTGGCGGAACAAGGGGGCGACTTACCTGAGTCAATTATTAAGGAACTGCAAACCAACCGCGAGCTGTCGCAAGCGCTGAATCAACAGGCGCAACGCATTGATCTGATCTCTTCGCAACAACGGCAAGCGGTAGCCCAGACCCAACAAGTCCGGCAAGCTCTCAGCACTATTCGTGAACAGGCCCAGTGGCTGGGCGTTTCAACCGCATTAGGGGAAACACTGCGGGCACAGGTTGCAAGATTGCCTGAAGTGCCGAAATCCCAGCAGCTGGATCGTGATATGGCACAGTTGCGGGTTCAACGCCTGCTATATGAAGATATGCTGGAGAAGTTGCAGCAGCAAAACGTCAAATTAAAACAAAATGATGGCACACCGCTCACCACCGAGCAGCAGCGGATCCTTGATGCTCAGTGGCGCACACAGCGTGAATTGCTGAACTCGCTACTGTCCGGTTATGACACCCAGATCCTAGAATTAACCAAGTTGAAAGTGGCCAACAGTCAGTTGGTGGATGCGCTAAGTGAGGTGCGCGAGGCCACTCACCGTTATCTATTTTGGGTCGCAGATGTCAGCCCAATATCGCTGTCTTACCCGATTAACGTCGCTCATGACCTGACCCGCTTGCTGTCGCTGGATACATTTGCGCAGTTAAGTCGCGCGTTCGTCATGATGATGACCAGCCAGGAGACGCTGCTACCGGTCATCGCCGCCCTGCTGTTTGTCGGTTTCAGTATCAGCTCGCGTCGCCACTATCATGCCTTCCTGGAGCGTGCTAGCAGCCGGGTAGGTAAGGTTACGCAAGACCATTTCTCTCTGACGTTACGCACCGTTTTCTGGTCAATTCTGGTGGCACTGCCGCTGCCGGTGTTGTGGGCCGCTCTCGGTTATGGCCTGCAAAACGCCTGGTCATATCCAATGGCGATCGCCATTGGTAATGCCGTCACAGCCACCGTGCCAGTACTGTGGCTGTTTATGATAAGTGCCTCGTTTGCACATCCTCATGGCCTGTTTATCACCCACTTCCGCTGGTCACCAGCGCAGGTTGGGCGGGCAATGCGTTTCTATCGCATGTCTGTGTGGTTGATTATCCCATTGATGATGGCGCTAATTACTTTTGAGAATTATAACGACCGTGAATTTGCGGGCACCCTAGGCCGCTTGTGCTTTATTTTGCTGTGTGTTGCCTTAAGTCTGGTGACCAATAGCCTGAAACGGGCGGGTATTCCGCTCTATCTGGATAAAAAAGGCTCAGGTGAAAACATCATTAATGTGGCGTTATGGGGGCTACTGCTGTCTGCGCCACTGATTGCTGCACTGGCCTCGGCACTCGGTTATCTCACCACCTCACAGGCGCTGCTGGCGCGTTTGGAAACCTCAGTTGCCATCTGGTTCTTCCTGTTGGTGGTTTACCATATTATCCGCCGCTGGATGTTAATTCAGCGCCGCCGTATTGCCTTTGACCGCGCCAAACAGCGGCGCGCCGATATTCTGGCGCAGCGCGCACGTGGTGAAGAAGATACACCGCACAATAACAGTACCGAAGGGTCCATTGATGTTGAGGAACCGGTCATTGATCTGGATGTGATCAGCGCCCAGTCCCTGCGGCTAGTGCGATCGATCCTGACGATGATCGCCTTGGTTTCAGTGATCGCTCTGTGGTCTGAGATTCATTCAGCTTTTGGTTTCTTGGAAAATATTCGCCTGTGGGATGTGTCATCCACCATTAACGGTATTGAGTCAGTACAGGCGATCACCATGGGATCCCTGTTGATCGCTATCTTAGTGATGGTTGTGACGGCTCAGTTAGTGCGCAATCTGCCTGCCCTATTGGAACTGGCGCTGTTGCAGCATCTGGATCTGACACCGGGTACCGGTTATGCCATCTCCACCATCACCAAATATCTGTTGATCCTGTTCGGCGGCTTGCTCGGTTTCTCTATGCTGGGGATCGAATGGGCGAAATTCCAATGGTTGGTTGCCGCACTTGGTTTAGGTTTGGGGTTCGGTTTGCAGGAGATTTTTGCCAACTTCGTTTCTGGCCTGATCATTTTGTTCGAGAAACCAATCCGTATCGGCGATACCGTGACCATACGTGATCTCACCGGTAGCGTGACCAAAATCAATACCCGTGCCACGACTATCTCTGACTGGGATCGCAAAGAAATTATCGTGCCGAATAAAGCATTTATTACTGAGCAATTTATTAACTGGTCATTGTCGGATTCAATTACCCGTGTGGTACTAACAGTACCGGCACCGGCTGAAACCAGCAGTGAGGAAGTGACTGAGGTGCTACTTACTGCTGCACGCCGCTGTACTTTGGTATTGGATAACCCGCCGCCAGAGGTCTATCTGGTTGATCTTCAGCAAGGGATTCAGATTTTCGAACTGCGTATTTACGCCGCCGAAATGGGCCACCGTATGCCACTGCGCCATGAGATCCACCAGTTGATTCTGGCCGGTTACCGTGAGCACGGTATTACTCTGCCATTCCCACCCTTCCAGGCTCGGTTGGAAACGCTGGGGCGTGGCGCTGGCCGCACTATTACTTCAGGGCGCGGCCGCACACCGGGTAGCTTGTAAGTTAAGTTGACCTATCGATAGAAAAATGGCCTGACTCTGTGAAGAGTCAGGCCCAATAATCAGGAATATTACCCAAAGTCATGGGTGTTGCAGCAAGGCAGCAAGTTCATTAATCCCGATGAGCTTGCATCAGTAAGTGATTCGGGTTCGTGAACGTAGCGAACACCGCTGCGGCGCCAAGGGCGAGGGGTTATTAAGCACGCCCTACCGGGAATGCAATAACATCATCTAACCTTTCTGCCCCCAGTGCCAACATCACCAAACGATCAACACCTAACGCCACCCCCGAGCAATCCGGTAAGCCTTGTTTCAAGGCGGCAATCAGATTCATATCAATCGGGTTCTGCGGTAAACCACGTTTGGCACGAATACGATTATCTTGCTCAAAACGTTGCAGTTGTTCATCACCATCAGTGAGCTCATGGAAACCATTCGCCAACTCAATGCCTTTGAAGTAAACCTCAAAACGTTCCGCCACACGGTGATCTTCGGTACTGATCTCTGCCAGTGAAGCCTGAGACGCCGGGAAATGATAAACGAAGGCCGGTTTATCGCGGCCAATGTGCGGTTCTACCCCGACGGTAAACAGCAGTTGCAATAATGTATCGCGATCTTCTTCTGTATCGGCAATATTGCTTAAATCCAGTTTTGCCGCTGCTTCGCGCAGTTGCGCTTTATCTGCCGACAATGGATCGATGTCTAAATGGCGCAGAAATGCTTGCTGATAAGACAGGGTTTCAGCGCTATTGCAATCCAGTATTTGCTGCAACAGGTCATCAACCTCATTCATTAAGCGATACATATCATAATGTGGGCGATACCATTCCAGCATGGTGAATTCAGGATTGTGATGACGGCCAGCTTCTTCATTGCGGAAACTGCGCCCCAATTGATAGATAGATCCACTGCCCGCCGCCAATAAACGTTTCATGTGGTATTCAGGGCTGGTCATCATGTACAGCGTCAGGCCATCGGCAGCGCCCGGGCCAACAAACCGGGTTTGGAATGGGACTAAATGAACGTCCGTCACTGTCGCTTGGCTCATGGTTGGCGTCTCAACTTCTAATACGCCACGATCGGCAAAAAAGCGCCGGATCTCTGCCATTATTGCTGCGCGCTTCAACAAATTGGCGATAGGTGCACTCGGCTGCCAGCTTGCCGTTTCGCTCATGGTGGTTAACTCCGAAATCAAACAGGGGATGCAGTCTACTCGCATCTACTCACCCAGACAAATCTGTCACTCCCCAGCCAGATTTCTCGCCTAAATTCAGCATTTCGCACTGAAAAAAAGACTTTAGCCCAGTAGATCCTGTTTGGGATCACGTTTTTGCTAGTAATGCGCCTGAGTAGGTTCAAATAAAACAAAACAATCGATCACATCAAATTTCTAGCACTTAGCATTAGGTATAATTATTCCCATACGAAAAGTAAGAAATAGCTATTCTTAATACCATCATTCTAGTCGCCCGCCAATTAGTTAGCGGGGTAATAATATTAAAAAAATATTACGAATAGAGATTCACTTTATATAGCCAAAGTCATTGCCGTTGCAGCGCACACCGTTGTGGCGTTAAGGACCAAGGGTATAAGATTTTCACTTGAACAATGGAGAAGCGCAGTGCAAACCTTTAACGCCGATCTTGCTATTATCGGGGCCGGAGGTGCTGGTTTACGTGCAGCAATAGCCGCAGCGGAAGCCAACCCCCAACTGAAGATTGCTCTGATCTCGAAAGTATACCCGATGCGTAGCCATACTGTGGCTGCCGAAGGGGGATCAGCCGCCGTCACACAAGACCACGATAGCTTTGACTATCATTTCCACGATACCGTAGCCGGTGGTGACTGGTTATGCGAACAAGATGTTGTTGACCATTTTGTCCACAGTTGCCCGCAAGAAATGGCACAGCTAGAAATTTGGGGCTGCCCATGGAGCCGTAAACCTGATGGCTCGGTTAACGTTCGCCGTTTTGGTGGGATGAAAATTGAGCGCACCTGGTTTGCTGCCGATAAAACCGGCTTCCATATGCTGCACACTCTATTCCAGACATCTTTAAAATACCCTCAAATTCAAC
Source organism: Yersinia sp. FDAARGOS_228 (assembly GCF_002073315.2). Taxonomy (NCBI): domain Bacteria; kingdom Pseudomonadati; phylum Pseudomonadota; class Gammaproteobacteria; order Enterobacterales; family Yersiniaceae; genus Yersinia; species Yersinia sp. FDAARGOS_228. The sequence goes on along the minus strand of NZ_CP020409.2, from coordinate 1,183,456 downwards.
GATTTGATGAGCATTTTGTGTTGGATATTCTGGTCGATGATGGCCAGGCTCGCGGTGTAGTTGCCATGAATATGATGGAAGGCACCCGTGTACAAATTCGTGCAAACGCGGTGGTCATGGCTACCGGTGGCGCAGGCCGAGTTTATCGTTATAACACCAACGGCGGTATTGTTACCGGTGATGGTATGGGGATGGCATTCCACCACGGCGTTCCGCTGCGAGATATGGAATTTGTGCAATACCACCCAACCGGCCTGCCAGGCTCTGGCATCCTGATGACTGAAGGTTGTCGTGGCGAAGGCGGTATTCTGGTCAATAAAGATGGTTACCGTTATTTGCAGGATTACGGAATGGGGCCAGAAACCCCACTCGGCGAACCTAAAAACAAATACATGGAACTCGGCCCTCGCGATAAAGTTTCGCAAGCCTTCTGGCATGAATGGCGTGCTGGCCGCACTATCGCCACACCACGTGGTGATGTGGTCTATTTGGATCTGCGTCATTTGGGCGAGAAAAAACTGCTCGAGCGCCTGCCGTTCATCTGTGAGCTGGCAAAAGCCTATGTTGGTGTCGATCCAGTCAAAGAACCTATCCCAGTGCGCCCAACTGCGCATTACACCATGGGCGGTATCGAAACCAACCAGCAGTGCGAAACCCGGATCAAAGGGCTGTTCGCGGTAGGTGAATGTTCTTCTGTTGGTTTGCATGGCGCGAACCGTTTAGGTTCCAACTCACTGGCTGAGTTAGTGGTATTTGGTCGTGTCGCCGGTGAACAAGCAGCAGCGCGGGCCATGGAAGCCGGGCCGGCAAATGGCAGTGCGCTGGATGCTCAAACCCGTGATGTGGAAACCCGCCTGAGTAATCTGATGAAACAGGAAGGGACCGAGAACTGGTCTAAAATCCGCGATGAGATGGGCCTGTCAATGGAAGAAGGTTGTGGTATTTACCGCACACCAGAACTGATGCAGAAAACTGTGGATAAACTGGCCGAGTTGAAAGAGCGCTTTAAACGCGTGAAAATCACCGATACCTCCAGTGTTTTCAATACTGATTTGCTGTACACCATCGAGCTGGGTTATGGCTTGGATGTGGCTGAATGTATGGCCCACTCCGCACTTAACCGCAAAGAGTCCCGTGGCGCGCATCAGCGTCTGGATGAAGGCTGTACCGAGCGTGATGATGTTAACTTCCTCAAACACACGCTAGCATTCCATAATCCGGGTGGCGCACCACGCCTTGAATACAGCGACGTTAAAATTACCAAGCTGGCACCTGCAAAACGTGTTTATGGTGGTGAAGCCACCGCACAAGATGCGAAAGATGCAAAAGATTTGAAGGATAAGGAGCAGGCGAATGACTGATATGAAACTCCTGAAAATGGAGGTCATGCGCTATAACCCGGAAAGTGATAGCGAACCTCACTTCGAAACCTTTGAAGTACCTTATGATGAGCAGACCTCTCTGCTTGATGCATTGGGCTACATCAAAGATAACCTGGCACCGGACCTCTCTTATCGCTGGTCTTGCCGAATGGCGATTTGCGGCTCATGCGGCATGATGGTCAACAAAGTTCCGAAACTTGCCTGTAAGACTTTCCTACGCGAATACACGGGCGGAATGAAAGTCGAGGCTTTGGGTAACTTCCCAATTGAACGCGACTTAGTGGTTGATATGACTCACTTTATTGAGAGTCTGGAAGCGATCAAGCCTTACATTATTGGTAATGAGCGGAAACCACAAGACGGCCCAAATAAACAGACTCCAGCTCAGATGGCGAAATACCATCAGTTCTCCGGCTGTATTAACTGTGGCCTGTGCTATGCCGCTTGCCCGCAGTTTGGCTTGAACCCTGAGTTCATCGGCCCGGCAGCGATCACTCTGGCGCACCGTTACAATCTGGATAACCGTGACCACGGTAAAAAAGAACGTATGCCGCAGCTTAACGGTAAAAATGGTGTATGGAGCTGTACCTTCGTTGGCTACTGTTCTGAAGTTTGTCCGAAACACGTTGATCCGGCTGCTGCTATCCAGCAAGGCAAGGTTGAGAGTGCTAAAGACTTCATGATCGCCATGCTGAAACCACAATAAGGGAGGGGAGACAGTAATGACTACTAAACGTAAAGCTTATGTCCGTACCATGGCCCCAAACTGGTGGCAGAAGCTCGGTTTCTACCGCTTTTATATGGTGCGTGAAGGCACGTCGGTGCCAACAGTCTGGTTCAGTGTTCTGTTGATTTACGGCGTATTCGCGTTGAAAAGTGGCCCGGCTGGGTGGGAAGGCTTTGTTGGTTTCCTGCAAAACCCACTGGTGTTACTGATCAATATCATTACGTTATTGGCCGCTGTGCTGCATACCAAAACCTGGTTTGAACTGGCACCGAAGGCCGCTAACATTATCGTTAATAGCGAAAAGATGGGTCCAGAGCCAATTATCAAGGCGCTGTGGGTTGTGACTGTCGTGGCTACCGCGATTATTCTGGCCGTTGCCTTACTCTAACTCGGAGGAGAACAAGATGAATCAAGTCCCTAAACGCTCCGATGAACCTATCTTCTGGGGTCTGTTTGGCGCGGGTGGTATGTGGAGTGCGATTATTGCACCTGCCGTTATTCTGCTGGTTGCTATTTTGCTGCCGCTGGGCGCCTTCCCTGGTGATGCGTTGAGTTATGAGCGCATTCTGGCATTCTGTCAGAGTTTCATTGGCCGCATCTTCCTGCTACTGATGATAATTCTGCCACTGTGGTGCGGTTTACACCGTATCCATCACGCTATGCATGATTTGAAAATCCATGTCCCTGCCGGGAAATGGGTATTCTATGGTCTGGCAGCCATTCTGAGTGTGGTCACTATCATTGGTGTCCTAACGCTGTAATTATTCATACCTGATCTGCGGCCTGCTCTTTAGCGGGCCGTTTCTTTTTCAGCACTCAGCTAATAACTCAGATTCATCTATTTGCGCCTCTGATAACTGATAGCTATTCTCAACCATAGAGTAATTATCAGAAAACTAAGGAACGTCAATGCGCCTGTGGTCAAAACTATCCGTATTAACTGCAACCCTGCTCTCGGTCGCCTGTAGCGTGACGCCCCCTAAAGACATGAAAGTGGTTGATAACTTTCAACTCCCCCGCTATCTCGGCACCTGGTATGAAATTGCTCGGTTGGACCACTCTTTTGAACGTGGATTAGAGAGAGTCAGCGCTAATTACACGCCCCGAGATGATGGTGGTGTAAAAGTCATTAATCGGGGTTATAACCCGCAGAAGCAGCAATGGCAGGAGAGTATCGGCAAAGCCTATTTTATTGGCTCGCCACAACAAGCCTCACTGAAAGTGTCATTCTTTGGGCCTTTCTATGGCGGCTATAATGTCATTGATTTAGATGATAAATATCAACATGCCTTAATTGCTGGCCCTAACCGGGATTATTTGTGGATTTTATCCCGTACGCCAACAATTGATACTCAAACTCGCGATCGTTTGGTTGCCGTAGCGAAGAATTATGGTTTCCCGGTTGATCAGTTGATATGGGTTAAGCAGGAAGGGCGGAGCGCAGAGATTAAAAAGTAATAATGTGGTGTTTTAGCCGTTAATCTGTAACAGCAGATCGAAATATGACCCGATCTGCTCTTCATTCCGAGAACGCGCTACAGGAAACCTTCGGTTATGACGCCAACTTCAACCCGATAATTCCGGCCAAAATCAACCCCAAGCTAAGCACCCGCGCCAAACTGGCAGACTCCCCAAGCAGTGCAATACCTAAAATAGCTGTACCTATCGCACCAATACCGGTCCAGACCGCATAGGCCGTGCCTGCCGGTAACGTTTTCATGGCATAAGCGAGTAAAAAGACACTGGCGGCCATCGCCACAAGAGTGATAACACTGGGCGTCAACCGCGTAAAACCATGAGAATACTTTAGGCCGATAGCCCAAATAACTTCTAACAAACCCGCAATAACCAGAATAATCCAAGCCATGGTAACCACCTCGCTCAGGCGGGGTCGTCCCCGAAAAACAGATGCGTGCTCAGGTCGTCCTGAACAGCAGAAAGGTAAGGGGGATACGTTATCACGCTAAATAATAATCAGCAATATCATGATCAACCAAAACAAATCCGGCGGCAATCACCGCCGATAACAACATAAACAGACGTTTATTCGGCGCTACGTTCAATCGCACTACCTGCGCTTTGAACATCTTTGCCAACACCTTTCGTGGTGTTGCAGGCACTCAATGAAGAGATAACCAACAATGAAAAAATAATGGCGATACTTTTCTTCAACATTTTAAAGGTTCCTTATGGGACATTGGGCTTACTCAGCTTATAAGGATAGTCAAAAAAACAGCATTGCACTTTTTCCGACTCAATTTGCAGCACCACCGCGCGCTATCGATAAAATCCACATCCGACAGGCCCAGATAGCAGAAAACCGCTTAAAAGCGGTTTTCTTTCATTCTCAGCGCATCTTACTTATTAAGGCTTACTTAACGCGAGAAACATATTCGCCAGAGCGGGTATCAACTTTGATGACTTCGCCAACCTGTACGAATAATGGCACTTTGACCACTGCACCGGTGCTCAGAGTTGCAGGTTTACCACCGGTACCGGCAGTATCACCCTTCAGACCTGGATCAGTGTCAACAATTTCGAGTTCAACAAAGTTTGGTGGGCTGACAGCGATAGGCTGACCATTCCACAGAGTTACGATACATTCAGCCTGATCAATCAGCCATTTGTCGTTATCACCAATGGCTTTAGCATCAGCTTGCAACTGTTCGTAAGTCTCGTTATTCATGAAGTGCCAGAACTCACCGTCGTTGTACAGGTAAGTCAGGTTCAAATCGTTAACGTCTGCGCCTTCGGCAGAGTCGGTAGATTTAAAGGTTTTTTCAACGCGTGAGCCGGTCAGCAGGCGGCGCATCTTAACACGAGCAAAAGCCTGACCTTTGCCTGGTTTTACGAACTCGCTGGATTCAACTGCATAAGGCTCGCCCTCGAACATGATTTTAAGACCGGGACGAAAATCGTTGCTATAATAAGTGGCCATAATGGTCCTCAAGAAACTGGTAGTTAAGCCTAAAAAATGGCAAGTATTGTAACCCGAAACATGCCAATTAGAGAAGATTGGTTACAGCAACTCGCCGATGTAATTACTGATCCGGCCGAATTGCTAAGAATTCTGTCCTTAAATGAACACCCTAACCTGCAACAAGGTATTGAGGCTCGTCGTTTATTCCCTCTCAGAGTCCCCCGCGCTTTTGTTGCGCGTATGCGGCTGGGGGATCCATCTGACCCATTATTGCTTCAAGTGCTGACCGCGCGCGAAGAGTTTATCGCCGCCCCCGGTTTCACCACCGATCCGCTTGATGAACAACGCAGCGTCGTACCCGGCTTATTACACAAGTATCACAACCGCGCACTGCTGCTGGTTAAAGGCGGCTGTGCCGTCAATTGTCGCTATTGTTTCCGCCGCCATTTCCCTTATCAGGATAACCAAGGCAACAAAGCCAACTGGCATCAAGCGCTAGACTATATCCGCCAACACCCTGAGCTAGACGAGATCATCTTTTCCGGCGGTGACCCGCTAATGGCAAAAGACCATGAACTCAGTTGGTTGCTGGATGAGCTGGAAAACATCGCTCACATCAAGCGCCTGCGTATCCATACCCGGTTACCGGTGGTTATCCCTGACCGTATTACTGCGGCACTGTGTCAGCGGTTGGGTGATACACGATTACAAGTGCTGATGGTTACACATATAAACCACACCAATGAAATCGATCAGCCTTTACGGGACAGTATGGCACAGCTCAAACGGGCGGGTGTGACCCTATTAAACCAGAGTGTGCTGTTGCGAGGGATCAATGATGATGCCGAGGTATTGGCAACATTAAGTAATGCCTTGTTTGATGCCGGTATTCTGCCTTATTACATCCATGTGTTGGATAAAGTACAGGGCGCTGCTCACTTTATGGTCGATGATGACGAAGCAAGGCTATTGATGAAAGGGCTTCTATGCCGCGTATCCGGTTATTTGGTTCCCCGTTTAGCACGGGAAATTGGCGGTGAGTTAAGCAAGACCCCGCTGGATCTCCGATTGATGCAGGATAAATAATTCGGGTGACAAATCTGTAACTCGAAAGATGATGGATATAACAATCAGGGGATGCCATGGCATCCCCTGATTTATTTAAATTTTCGCCTGAACTATCAAGGGCATTTATAAACTTCGCCAACCATTTTGCTATCCAGTGGCGCAAAGCTTGATAAGAAGGTTTCGCTTGGGCTGGTAGCACCGTAAATTACGTTGCCACCCATTGCTGCTGCTTTATTACGTAGATCATTTGCTGCACCACGCATAGAACTGCTTTCACCACCGCCACCAGAGAACCAGTTACTCTGAGTACCAGCCACTTGGCCGACCAACTGACATTCAGCACCAGGCTTAGTATCAGAGAACTTCACTTGCTCACCCGCCGAACTTAATTGGTTAGTGGAGCTACAACCCGCCAGCAACAGCGCTGCTGAAAGGCCAAGTAACACTTTAATTCGCATTTTTTTCCCCATTCTAAGTTGAGAATCACGCTAAAGATTACCAGAAAGCACCGCTGCCGCTTAGGCATCCGTTGCCGAAATTATCCAAATACTCGATGTCGAGCCTGATGGTTAATGGTTATCAGTTTACACATTAAATTACTGCCACAACTAAAAAAAGTCATGCAATCATCACACTGAATGAATTAAAACCACTTTTAGCGCGTTAAGTTACGAAATTTGAATCAGAAAAGACTCAGTATAAGAGTAAGTAGAGGTGGGGGGTTATGACAAGGTGCAGTGATACTAGATAAAATAAAAGCGAGCAGGTCACCCCACTCGCTTTTATCAACAGCTTGTTCCTTTTGCTACCAATCTAATGGCAACTCAAAGGTTGGCAGCATTACATCATGCCGCCCATGCCGCCCATACCACCCATGCCGCCAGCGCCCATATCACCGCCTTTGTCATCACGTGGCAGGTCAGTGATCATGCACTCGGTGGTGATCATCAGACCAGCAATAGAGGCTGCGTACTGCAGAGCAGAACGAGTCACTTTAGTTGGATCCAAGATACCCATCGCGATCATGTCGCCGTATTCTTCGGTATAAGCGTTGTAGCCGTAGCTACCTGAACCCGCTTTAACGTTGTTCGCGATAACAGAGGCTTCTTCACCGGCGTTAACCACGATCTGACGCAGTGGAGATTCCATCGCACGCAGAGCAACTTTGATACCGACGTTCTGATCTTCGTTATCGCCTTTCAGACCAGATTTAGTGATAGCAGATGCAGCACGAATCAGTGCAACACCACCACCAGCCACTACGCCTTCTTCTACTGCCGCACGGGTTGCGTGCAGAGCATCTTCAACGCGCGCTTTCTTCTCTTTCATTTCAACTTCAGTTGCGGCACCCACTTTGATAACGGCAACGCCGCCAGCCAGTTTAGCGACACGCTCTTGCAGTTTTTCTTTGTCGTAGTCAGAAGTCGCATCTTCAATTTGCTGACGGATCTGAGTAACACGACCCTGGATTGCCGCTTCATCGCCTACGCCATCGATGATGATAGTGGTGTCTTTATTGATAACAACGCGTTTTGCCTGACCCAGATCTTCCAGAGTGGTTTTTTCCAGTTCCAGACCGATCTCTTCAGAGATAACAGTACCGCTAGTCAGTGTCGCGATGTCTTGCAGCATAGCTTTACGACGGTCGCCGAAGCCAGGTGCTTTAACCGCTGCAACTTTAACAATACCGCGCATGGTGTTAACCACCAGAGTCGCCAGGGCTTCGCCTTCAACGTCTTCTGCGATGATCAGCAGTGGTTTACCGGCTTTCGCTACGGCTTCCAGCACTGGCAGCATTTCACGGATGTTAGAGATTTTCTTGTCAGCCAGCAGGATGAATGGGCTTTCAAGTTCAATAGAACCAGTTTCTGGTTTATTGATGAAGTAAGGAGACAGGTAGCCACGGTCGAACTGCATACCTTCTACTACGTCCAGCTCGTCTTGCAGGCCTGAACCTTCTTCAACGGTGATAACGCCTTCTTTACCGACTTTTTCCATCGCTTGAGCGATAAGCTCACCTACGGTGGAGTCAGAGTTGGCAGAGATAGTCCCTACCTGAGCGATAGCTTTAGAGTCAGAGCAAGGTACAGACAGTTTTTTCAGCTCTTCAACCGCAGCGATAACTGCTTTGTCGATACCGCGCTTCAGATCCATTGGGTTCATGCCGGCCGCAACTGCTTTCAGGCCTTCAGTGATAATGGATTGAGCCAATACTGTTGCAGTAGTGGTACCGTCACCCGCCGCGTCATTCGCTTTAGAGGCAACTTCTTTAACCATCTGTGCACCCATGTTCTCAAACTTGTCTTCCAGTTCGATCTCACGCGCAACTGAAACACCATCTTTGGTGATAGTTGGAGAGCCGAAAGACTTGTCCAGAACTACGTTACGGCCTTTCGGGCCCAGGGTCACTTTCACTGCATCAGCAAGGATGTTTACGCCGCGTAGCATTTTGATGCGTGCGTCGTTACCGAATTTTACGTCTTTAGCTGCCATTGGTATTTCCCTTAACTCGTTCAGTTCAGAAGATTAGAGAGCGTGAATTACGCTTCAACAATTGCCAGAATGTCACTTTCGGACATGATCAACACTTCTTCATGGTCGATCTTCTCTGACTTCACGCCGTAACCATCGTTGAAAATAACGATGTCGCCTACTTTCACATCCAGCGGTTTGATTTCACCGTTATCCAGGATGCGACCATTGCCGACTGCCAGAACTTCACCACGAGTAGATTTACCCGCTGCAGTGCCAGTCAGAACGATGCCGCCAGCAGATTTAGATTCAACTTCTTTGCGCTTGACGATAACGCGGTCATGCAATGGACGAATTTTCATTGATAGCTCTCCTATGAGAAGGTCCGTATCAGATTTAGGATTAATATCGGCACGCCTTCATAACCGATACCGTGACATTCTAAGTGGGGGCACCCTCTCATCCCTTCAAGGGAGACGACAAAAAAAATTTCACTTTTTTTCACCCTGATCAGGAAGATTCTCATCCTCCTCGTTGCCTACCCGACAAAGAAAGTCTGTAATTTACTTTATAAATTTATGATTAATAAACAAGCTATTAGATAAAACCCACAGCTTACTTATCATCTTTGAAACGATTATCTGTAGGTTTATCATCCTCATCAGAGCGATGTTCTACTGTGAAACTGTCGTCAGCTTTGCGCTGAAACTCGCCATCAAAGGTATTGCCACCACCCATAGGGCCAGAACCATTGTGAGTAAAACCACCACGATAAATATTCAGATGCGGCATCAGTTTTAGCGTTAAAGATTTCTGAATCGGCGGCAATAACAGCAGTAAGCCGAGGAAATCAGTGAAGAAACCAGGGATCAACAGCAAGAAGCCAGCCAAAACCAGCGACACACTTTTAATCATCTCTGCCGCCGGGCTTTCACCGGCAGCCAGTTTTTGCTGCATCTGCATAAAGGTTTTTATCCCCTGGTTACGCACCAGAGAGATCCCCACACAGGAGCTAAGGATCACCAGCAGCAGGGTAACCAACACACCCAATACGGCTGCGACTTTAATAAATATCGATATTTCTATGTATGCCAATAAAAATATCAGCGCTAACGGTAACCAACGCACCGCATTCTCCTTATTCCGATCATTCAGTATCCCTCATCAGGTAAACCTGCCTGACAGATACCATGAAAACCTTGACCCGGCTGTTGCTGACACGCCCCTTTCCCTCTGTTAGCAGATTTCAGCATCAGCTCCCCCTTCAACGTGGGTCGACTACAGTAAAATGGTGATGGTTGGCTCGATTTTCAAGTTGCTGCCATACTTTTATTACTAATTAATCTAACTGTGAGAAGAATCACAGATATCAGATCATCTCGATTAAATCCGACCATATAGTGATCTCAGTTCAAGGCTTTTTGTCGCTAAGCAGCATATGATCCTGTTAGCAAGAAGATGAGTGGTTAATCTTTCCGCACTAAAGGTTCATTGCGGCATCATATTGCTCACGGCGGCATTATTAAATTAACAAATACAAAACAAGACAGCACAATAGAGAAGGTTCTCATGTCAAATAACATTCGTATTGAAGAAGACCTGTTAGGTACACGAGAAGTCCCCGCAGAGGCTTACTACGGTGTTCACACCCTGCGTGCGATTGAAAACTTCTATATCAGTAACAGCAAAATTAGTGATGTTCCCGAATTTGTACGCGGCATGGTTATGGTAAAAAAAGCCGCAGCAATGGCGAACAAAGAGCTACACACTATCCCACGCAAAATCGCGGATATCATTATTCAGGCATGTGATGAAGTTCTGGATAAAGGCAAGTGCATGGATCAGTTCCCGGTTGACGTGTTCCAAGGCGGCGCCGGTACCTCTTTAAACATGAACACCAACGAAGTTCTGGCCAATATCGGTCTGGAGCTGATGGGTCACCAGAAGGGAGAGTATCAATACCTTAACCCTAACGACCATCTGAATAAATGCCAGTCCACCAACGATGCCTACCCTACCGGTTTCCGCATTGCGGTGTATGCCTCCATTATGAAGTTGATCGACGCGATCAATCAGTTAAAAGAAGGTTTTGAAAGAAAATCCAAAGAATTCGAAAAAATCCTGAAAATGGGCCGTACCCAGTTGCAGGACGCAGTACCAATGACGCTGGGCCAGGAGTTCAAAGCCTTTGCGATATTATTAAAAGAAGAAACCAAGAACCTGCAACGTACCGCTGAATTGCTGCTAGAAGTTAACCTGGGTGCAACTGCGATTGGTACTGCGCTGAACACACCAGAAGGCTACTCACAGTTAGCAATAAAGAAATTATCTGAAATCAGTGGCTTGGCTTGTGTTCCGGCTGAAGACTTGATCGAAGCAACTTCTGACTGTGGTGCTTACGTCATGGTGCACAGTGCGCTGAAACGCCTGGCTGTTAAGATGTCAAAAATCTGTAACGACTTGCGTTTACTGTCATCTGGCCCACGTACTGGCCTGAATGAAATCAACCTGCCAGAATTACAGGCTGGTTCTTCAATTATGCCTGCCAAAGTTAACCCGGTTATCCCTGAAGTCGTTAACCAGGTTTGTTTTAAGGTGATCGGTAACGACACTTGCATTACTATGGCCGCCGAAGCGGGTCAACTCCAGTTGAACGTTATGGAGCCAGTGATTGGTCAGGCCATGTTTGAGTCTATCCATATCCTGACAAACGCCTGTTATAACCTGTTGGAAAAATGTATTAACGGTATTACTGCCAACAAAGAGGTCTGCGAACGCTACGTCTTTAACTCCATCGGTATCGTCACTTATCTCAACCCATTCATTGGCCACCATAATGGTGACATCGTGGGTAAAATCTGTGCGGAAACCGGTAAAAATGTGCGGGAAGTTGTTCTGGAACGCGGCTTGTTGACTGAAGCCGAGCTGGACGACATTTTCTCTGTTGAGAACCTGATGCATCCGGCTTATAAAGCGAAACGTTATACCGATGAAAATGAACAATAATATAATCATCCGGTAGCCCTGAAAGGCACGCATGCTCCTCTGGACAGCGTGCCTTTCTACTTTCTGGCGAACACAATTCTTTAACTTTTCATTACTAATTAAAACAAGTTGTTCCCAATTTTAAATAAGGAGTAAACACTATGATAGCCGTAGAATTAGTCATCGTTCTGCTGGCCATTTTTTTAGGGGCCAGGTTAGGTGGTATCGGTATTGGTTTTGCAGGCGGCATCGGTGTTCTGGTTTTAGCCATTATTGGCGTTAAACCCGGTAGCATTCCGTTCGATGTTATCTCAATTATTATGGCCGTTATTGCTGCAATCTCTGCGATGCAGGTAGCGGGCGGTATGGATTATCTGGTGCAGCAAACTGAAAAGTTACTGCGTAAGAATCCAAAACACATCACCATTCTGGCACCGCTGGTCACTTATTTTCTGACCATCTTTGCTGGGACAGGTAACATTTCTCTTTCAGCTCTGCCCGTGATTGCAGAAGTGGCGAAAGAGCAAGGCATCAAACCTTGCCGCCCTCTGTCCACAGCAGTGGTTTCCGCACAGATAGCCATTACTGCCTCACCGATTTCAGCGGCGGTGGTTTACATGTCTTCCGTTATGGAAGGTCATGGCGTTAGCTATCTGCATCTGCTGATGATCGTCATCCCCTCTACCCTGTGTGCGGTGCTGGTGATGTCGCTGATCGTATCCTTGTGCTTTAACTCTAAATTGTCTGATGACCCTATCTATATCAAACGTTTAGAAGAAGGTTTGGTAACACTGCGTGGCGATACTGTAAAAGTAATCAAACCACGGGCTAAAACGTCAGTGCTACTGTTCCTGGCGGGCGTTCTTTGTGTGGTTGCCTACGCGATTATCAACAGCCCGAGTGTCGGTCTGGTTGCAACTCCGCTGATGAATACCACTAACGCTATCCTGATCATCATGCTGAGTGTGGCAACCGTCACTACGCTGGTTTGCTCGGTTGATACCGATGCAGTCCTGAACTCCAGCACTTTCAAAGCCGGTATGAGCGCTTGTATCTGTATTCTGGGTGTAGCCTGGTTAGGTGATACCTTTGTACAGCACAACCTGGAGTGGATTAAAGAAACTGCGGGTAGCCTGATTCAAGCTCACTCATGGTTGCTGGCCGTTATCTTCTTCTTCTGTTCTGCATTGTTGTACTCTCAGGCTGCAACTGCCAAGGCATTGATGCCAATGGCAATGGCCCTGAACGTGTCACCACTGGCCGCCATCGCCTCTTTCGCGGCGGTGTCTGGTCTGTTTATTCTGCCTACCTACCCAACATTGGTAGCAGCAGTACAAATGGATGATACAGGTACTACGCGTATTGGTCGTTTCGTGTTTAACCATCCATTCTTCATCCCTGGTACCATCGGGGTGGCGCTGGCCGTGTGCTTCGGCTTTGTGATGGGTAGTCTGGTTCTGTAAGCGTTTTGGTGGGGCGCAATTTATTTGCGCCCCCACTCACATCAGCAATCCTCTTCTACAACACTCATTTGCCACTTTCATCGAATCTATCTCACCGTTACATAAATCATCTTCTGACCTGCCCGCGCTTCGCGCTATAGTGTCCAGGCAAGTATTCAGGTAACGCGTATATACAGCACGTTACGCTCCGCTTCGTCATATAAGCCGCGCAACCGATGAGGTTAAGATGTCTGATTGTGATGCAATTGTGGTATTGTGCACCGCCCCTGATGAAGCCAGCGCGCAAGATTTAGCCGCGCAGGTTCTGGGTGAGAAATTGGCCGCCTGTGCCACGCTGTTGCCCGGTGCAACCTCGATTTACTACTGGGAAGGTAAGCTCCAGCAAGAGTATGAAGTGCAACTCTTGTTTAAGAGCGATACAGATCATCAGCAAGCCCTTCTCAGTTACATCAAACAACATCACCCCTACCAGACGCCAGAATTACTGGTGTTACCGGTACAGGGCGGAGATAAAGATTACCTGTCATGGCTCAACGCTTCATTACTCTGATTCTGCTGCTGTGCAGCGCTTTACTCGTACCGCACAGCGCACAGGCCTCACTATTTGGTGAGAGTTCCTCCTTTGGCCAAAAAAGCAGCCAGAGCCGGTTCATACCGGTCGATAAGGCGTTTGCCTTTGATTTTCGCCAACAAGGCGACCAGCTCACACTGAGTTGGCAGATTCATCCCGACTATTATCTGTATCGCCAGCAAATAAAAATTGAGCCACAGCACGCCACTCTAGGGGAATTTACTCTGCCAGAGGGTATTGCACATCATGATGAGTTCTACGGTGAAGTGGCGATTTTCAAACAGCAGCTCGTGCTGAAAATCCCGATTTCGCAGGCTGCGGGAGGTGCGAGTGTCAGCGTCACTTATCAGGGCTGTGCCGCCGCCGGTTTCTGTTACCCGCCAGAAGTACGGGTGGTGCCGCTTAATGCCATCATCGCTAGCTCAGCCGCTACCGTTAACCCGCAGGGCGCGGCACAACCCACCCACGATAGCGCGCCTGTACCGGCTGAATTACCCTTCTCACCACTGTGGGCGCTATTAATTGGTATCGGTATCGCCTTTACCCCCTGTGTGTTGCCCATGTACCCGCTAATTTCCGCCATTATTCTTGGCCGCGAAAAGCCCCACAGCCAGCGGCGAATATTGATACTGGCAGTGGTATATGTGCAAGGCATGGCGTTGACGTATACCTTGCTCGGTTTAGTGGTAGCGGCGGCTGGCTTACAATTTCAGGCCGCGCTACAACATCCGTATGTGTTGATTGGGTTATCGGTGCTGTTCGTATTATTGGCGCTATCGATGTTTGGCCTCTATTCGCTGCAACTGCCCTCGTCACTGCAAACCCGGCTGGTACAGTGGAGTAGCAGCCAACGTGGCGGTTCGCTGGCCGGTGTCTTTGCCATGGGTGCACTGGCGGGCCTGATTTGCTCTCCGTGCACCACCGCGCCCCTCAGCGCCATTCTGCTGTATATCGCGCAAAGCGGAAATATGCTGGCCGGTGGCGGTACGTTGTATTTATATGCGTTAGGTATGGGGATTCCACTGGTAGTTGTGACGCTGTTTGGCAACAAGCTGATCCCGCGTAGCGGCCCGTGGATGCAATATGTCAAAGAAGCTTTCGGCTTTGTGATTCTGGCGCTGCCGGTATTTCTGCTGGAAAGGGTCTTGGGTGATGTCTGGGGCTTGCGTTTATGGAGCCTGCTGGCCATCGCCTTCTTCGGTTGGGCATTTGTACTCAGCCTTAAAACCCATTCTGGCTGGGCACGGGCCTTACAATTGCTGCTGTTGGCGGCGCTATTAATCGCTGCCCGCCCGTTACAGGATTGGGCTTTTAATGGCAACACGCAGCAGGTTGAAATCAAACACTTAAGCTTCCAACCGGTGGCTAATTTGCCACAATTACAGGCTGCATTAGCGCAAGCACAGGGCAAGCCGGTGATGCTGGATCTGTATGCAGACTGGTGCGTGGCCTGTAAAGAGTTTGAGAAATATACCTTCAGTGATAGCCATGTTCAGCGCCAGCTCGCGGATACCGTGCTCATTCAGGCTGATGTCACCAGCAACAGCGCCGAACATGCGGCGATGTTGAAAGAACTCAAGGTGTTGGGTTTGCCAACTATTCTGTTTTTTGATGCGCAGGGTAAAGAGGTTCCCGCCGCCAGAGTGACCGGTTTTATGAACGCCACTGAGTTCTTAGCACATTTGCAGCAAACCATGCCGCGCTAAACCCTGCGAATGGTCTGGCGCGGTAGGTTATCAATTACTGCACGGTAGCCGCATCAGATAAGCGTTTTTTCATCTGGCTATATTGTTGCTCAACATAGTGCTCCGCCGCGTTTTGATCACTAATCGCCTCAACCTTGACGGCACAATGCTTGAACTCCGGTGTTTTTGACACCGGATCAACATGATCCACCGTCAACTCATTGCAAGCACCAATCCACCACTGATAGGTCATATACACCGCCCCCAGGTTGGCTCGATCGGTGACACTGGCGCGGGCGATCACTTTGCCACGCCGCGAAGAGATCCAGATCAGTGCTTGATCAACCACACCGAGCTGGCTGGCATCCTCTGGGTGTATTTGTACATAGCCAGGCTCATCTGCCAGAATCTTCAATGTGGCGCAGTTACCGGTCATCGAGCGGCAACTGTAGTGCCCCACTTCCCGCACGGTGCAAAGTGCCAGTGGGTAATCAGGGTTAGTCTGCTCATGTGGCGGTTGCCATGGCGCACAACTGAGTAAGCCTTTACCGTCCTCAGTAGCAAACTGACTATCGGTATAGAGATACGGCGTTCCGGGGTGATCTTCTGTCGGACAAGGCCATTGTACATAACCCAAACCGGCCATTTTCTCGTAAGTTGCGCCAGCGAATGGTGGGCACAGGCTACGCATTTCATCCCAAATTTGGCGGGTGTTTTGATATGCCATTGGGTAACCCATTGCCGTCGATATCAGGCTAATTATTTCCCAGTCAGGCTTCACATCGCCTTTCGGCTCAATGGCTTTGTTAAAATGCTGGAAGCCACGATCGGCGCTGGTATAAACCCCTTCATGTTCACCCCACGAGGTCGCCGGGAGTACCACATCCGCCAATTCAGCGGTTTTAGTCATAAAGATATCCTGCACCACCACCAACTCTAATGCCTCGAACGCGGCGCGCATTGCGGCTAAATCAGGTTCGGTCTGGATCGGATCTTCACCAAACACGTAATAGGCTTTCAACTTGCCCTCTGCAACTTTATGCGGCACATCGGTAATCGAGTAACCAATATGCGCGGGTAATTCAGGCACTTCCCAGGCAGCAGCGAAGCGGTTTCTGGCCTCATCATCAGTCACTTTCTCATAACCGGGGAAGGTATTGGGCAGCACCCCCATATCACACGCGCCCTGCACATTATTTTGGCCGCGTACCGGCCCGACGCCAACATTTGGCCGCCCCAGATTACCGGTTAATAACGCCAGCGAAGACAAACCCTTAACCACATCGACCGCCTGCCCCCATTGGGTAACCCCCATGCCCCACAAGATAGTGGCAGTAGGGGCGGCAGCATAAGTACGCATTGCCTGTCGTACCGCAGATGCAGGTAAGCCGGTAATATGTTCAACGTCCTCCGGGCGGTAATCTGCCACTCCCGCTTGCAGTTCTTCAAAGCCGCGCGTATGCGCACGGACATAATTAGCGTCGTACAGTTTTTCTTCAATCAGCACATAGATAAAAGCATTCACCAGCGCCATATTCGCGCCATTTTTCAGCGCCAACCATTGATCGGCAATGCGAGCAGTTTCAATATGTCGCGGATCGCAAACGATCAGTTTAGCGCCTTTGCTTTTGGCCTTGAGGATCCGTCTGGCAACTATCGGATGAGAGTCAGCCGCGTTATAACCAAACACCAACACACAGTCGGTATTTTCAATCTCACCAATCGAGTTACTCATCGCCCCATTGCCTAGCGTTTGCTGCAATCCGGCCACCGAGGGGCCATGACACAAGCGAGCGCAGCAATCGATATTGTTGGTGCCGATGGCTGCACGCGCAAACTTCTGCATCACATAGTTAGCCTCATTGCCCGGCCCTCTTGAGGAGCCAGTCATCATGATGGCATCCGGGCCATGGCGTTTTTTTATTGCTTTGAGTTTGGTGGTAATAAAGGCAATGGCGTCCTGCCAGCTCACCCGCTGAAACGCCTCACCCCGCTTACGCCGCAATAATGGTGCAGTCAGTCGTGGAGTTAGCAACCGGGTATCGTTGAGGAAGTCCCAGCCATAGTAGCCTTTCAGGCATAGCTCCCCCTGGTTTGTGACGCCATTGGCCGGTTGTGCGCCAACAATTTCGCCATCCTCAACCAATAGGTTTAACTTGCATCCAGAACCGCAATAAGGGCAGACCGTGAGGATCTTTTCCATTTTCTTATCCTTATAACCACAAACGTTACCGGACGATGCCCGGTGCAGCGCCACGAGCAGCGCGCAATTGTCTGTCCCGTTGTAGCGTTTCCAACGCCATCGGCGTCACCAATTTCAATGCTTTGGTTGGGCAGACTTCAATACAGGCCGGGCCTGCCTCACGGGAATGGCATAAATCACACTTATGCGCTTGCGCTCGCACCATTGAGCCATGGCTTGTCTGCTCAACCATATTCATCGCCCCAAACGGGCAGACCAGCATGCAAGTTTTGCAGCCAATACAGTGAGAGGCCATTACCTGAACGCCATGACTGCCAGTGACGATAGCACCGTTCGGACAGGAGTTTTCACAGGGCGCATCTTCACATTGATGGCACAAGATTGGGGTGCTGACGGCAAAGCTTTTCATTACGCTCAAGCGCGGATGGAACTGCTCTGGCGTAATGGTGCTGGCGTTATTATCGGGGCTGTGCGCCACCACACAGGCAATTTCACAGGTGCGGCAACCAATGCACTGCGTCATATCGGCGATTACAAATCGGTTCATCTTCTCTCCTGGCCGCCGCGGTTATAAAACATTGAGATAATAAGCAATGCTTTCGGCTGCTTTGCGCCCCTCGGCAATGGCCGTGACAATCAGATCTGCACCACGCACAATGTCACCGCCCGCGAAGATTTTTGGATTACTGGTTTGATACGGGTAACCGGAAATCGTCGGTGCGACCACTCGCCCCTGCTTATCCAGCACCACATTGTGTTCCGCCAACCACGACATACGGTGCGGGCTAAAACCAAAGGCCATAATTACGGCATCGGCTGGAATAATGTGCTCGGAGCCGGCGATTGGGCGGGCCTGTCGCCGCCCTTTAGCATCGGCCTGACCCATTTCAGTGCGCACCATTTTGATGCCGGTGACCTGCCCTTGTTCATCCACCTCAATCCTTTGTGGTTGAAGATTGAACATAAATTCGGCCCCTTCTTCGCGCGCGTTTTTCACCTCTCGCTTGGAGCCAGGCATGTTCTTTTCATCACGGCGGTAAGCACAAATCACGCTGCTAGCACCATGGCGCAATGAAGTACGCACGCAGTCCATCGCGGTATCGCCGCCGCCTAAAACCACCACCCGTTGGTTTTCCATGCTGACATAAGGGTGAGCACTACTGCCTGTGTACCCCATCAGATGTTGGGTATTGCCAATCAGGAATGGCAAAGCATCGTAAACCCCTTGAGCATCCTCATTTTCCAGCCCGGAGCGCATCGAGCGATATGTTCCCACACCGAGGAATAGAGCATCGAAATCACTGAGCAGGCTCTCCATGGTGATATCCCGCCCAATCTCGGTATTTAGGCAGAACTCGACCCCCATCTCGCTAAAAATCTCACGTCGACGGGTCATCACACCTTTATCTAATTTGAATGCCGGAATACCAAAGGTTAACAACCCACCGATTTCGGAATAACGATCAAACACCACCGGCGTAATACCATTACGGACCAGAATATCCGCACACCCTAACCCCGCAGGCCCCGCGCCGATAATAGCAACACGTTTACCTGTGGGTTTGACTTGCGACATATCAGGCCGCCAGCCAGTGGCTAATGCCGTTTCCGTAATATGCCGTTCAATCTGGCCAATCGTTACTGCACCATCGTGGTCGTTTAAAGTACAAGCTTGTTCACACAAGCGGTCCTGCGGACAAACTCGGCCACAGATCTCTGGCAAGCTACTGGTTTGGTGGGATAACTCTGCCGCTTCATGAATACGCCCCTGATGAGCCAATGAAATCCATTTCGGGATAGCGTTATGTAGCGGGCAGGTCCACTGGCAAATAGTCTTATCGCCGCAATTCAAACAACGTTCGGCCTGCTCATGGATTTGGCCTTCGGTGAACGGCAGATAGATCTCGGCAAAACTTGCTTTACGCTCCGCCAGTGGGATTTTTTTCGGCTCGAGACGTGGAGTTCGTGGCCGCTGCAATAAATTAACCGGTGCCGCATCACGAATATTTTTGCTCAATGGACTGAATGAGTGCGCCGCGCCAGCAGAGGTCGCACTGCTGAACAAACGACCATTGTGCTCATTCAATGCGGTGCGCTGGCGTTTTTGCTGTTGTTGCCGGAGCAGATAATGTTGATCGACCAGTGTCAGTGCCTGCGTCGGACACGTTTTGATACAAGCAGGGCCATCAGGCTGGTCAATACAAAGGTCGCATTTCTGTGCTTCAGTACGTTGATAGGCATCAGCCAGGCGATGACTTGCGGGTTGCACGGTCTCGGTAACGACCGTCATCATGCCAAACGGGCAAGCGATCATGCAGGTTTTGCAGCCGATACATTTCTCCTGAATAACCTGAACGCTGTTATTCAACTCAACAATGGCACCATTCGGGCAGGTGCTGGCACAGGGGGCATCTTCGCAATGGTGACAAAAGACCGCAGTGGCACTTTGGTTACCTTTAAAGACTTTCACTCGAGGCGTGAAATAGTCAGGCTTATCAGGGAACTTCCCTTCATGGTGAGCGACTACACAAGCAACTTCGCAGCTCCGACAACCAATACAACTTTCGGCGTCAGCAACAATAAATGGATTCATCTTATTTTTCCCAGAAGTCACGCCATTGCCAGATAAATAATTATTATTTGCAACAACTATTCACAACTCTATCAACTCATTAACCTTACAAACATAGTGTCTATAATATTGTATTATTACAATTAATTTTTAATGCAAAAGAATCGTGCCATTGCTGATATTTCGGGATAATTAAATAGGCAAATGCACGAAGATAAAGAGTAATAAATCGCGGTAAGAATCGATTAAGCGCAGTTATTTACCCCAATTATTTACAATAATAAAGAGATTTAACTCGCACAATGTTAATTTGATGTTTATTTAATCCATCTGGATACTAAAGACAACTTTGATCCAGATCAGTTTATTATCATAATGCAAAATAACTTTATTGAAATATAGCCAATAAAATTGCGGCTCTGCAAGACAACTCGCACCGTTGAGGCCTCAGGCAGAAGGCGTATTTGTGATGATAACCCCACTTAGCTGTACAGCCACACAACAATTAAATAATTTAACCGCATTTTTTTGGGCCGATGCACAATGCGAATTATTTCTCTGCTCCATATAATGTATCTGGCGCTAACGAAGACATTTATGAAAATTGATTATTTTATTTATATGACACCAAATAAAAAATAGGTTATTGCATCTCATTCATGATGAATTTAAATGCGGCAACCTAAATAATGATTATAGAGGGTATAAAAATGAGTCTGGAAGCCGCTGTGACTGAAAAACGGACCCACGTCCGTTATATAATACTATTAATTATCTTTATTGTGACTGCAATTAACTATGCTGACCGGGCAACATTGTCAATTGCAGGCACTGAAGTAGCAAAAGAATTACAATTAGATGCCGTGGCAATGGGTTATATCTTCTCAGCCTTTGGCTGGGCTTACCTGTTAATGCAAATACCGGGGGGTTGGCTGCTGGACCGCTATGGCTCCAAGCGGGTCTACACCTATAGCCTGTTCTTCTGGTCGCTATTTACCTTTACGCAAGGGTTTGTCGACATGTTCCCGATAGCGTATGCCGCTATCTCCATGTTTATCATGCGCTTTATGTTGGGTTTCTCTGAAGCACCTTCTTTCCCGGCTAACGCCAGAATTGTTGCGGCCTGGTTCCCCACCAAAGAAAGGGGGACTGCTTCAGCTATTTTTAACTCTGCACAATACTTCTCCTTAGCACTCTTCTCTCCATTATTAGGTTATTTAACCTTTGCCTGGGGCTGGCAGCATGTGTTTACCGTCATGGGCGGGCTAGGTTTCGTGTTAACCATTGCCTGGGTTAAATTTATTCATAACCCGACCGATCACCCTGGTATGTCTGCATCTGAACTTGAATACATAAAACAAGGTGGTGCGGTTGTTGATATGGACCACAAAAAACCCGATGGTCATAAAAGCGGCCCTAAATTAGATTATCTGAAGCAATTATTGGCTAGCCGAATGATGCTGGGTGTCTTTTTTGGTCAATACTTTATTAATACGATCACCTGGTTCTTCCTGACGTGGTTCCCCATTTATTTAGTACAAGATAAAGGGATGTCTATTTTAAAAGTGGGGATGGTCGCCTCTATCCCGGCATTATGCGGATTTGCTGGCGGTGTATTAGGTGGCGTATTCTCTGATTCACTCATTAAACGTGGTCATTCCCTGACTTTTGCCCGTAAAGTTCCTATCGTGTTAGGCATGTTATTGGCATCAAGCATCATTCTGTGTAACTACGTCGATAGCGACGTGGTAGTGGTCGCACTAATGGCATTGGCCTTCTTTGGCAAAGGTTTTGGCGCATTGGGTTGGCCGGTTATTGCGGATACGGCACCAAAAGAGATTGTTGGCTTGTGTGGCGGGTTATTTAACGTATTTGGCAACGTCGCCTCTATTGTTACGCCGCTGGTTATCGGTTATCTGGTGAAAGAATTACACTCCTTTAATGCTGCCTTAATCTTTGTTGGATGTTCTGCCATTATGGCCATGTTCTGTTACTTATTTGTTGTCGGCGATATCAAACGCCTGGAATTGAAAACATCTTAATAGGCTTAAAATATGATGAGCATATGTAACAACCCACTTTATATTAAAGTACAGGACGCGGATAACGTTGCCATTGTGGTTAATAACAATGGGCTTTGTGCTGGCACCCGGTTTAAATGTGGCCTTGAACTTATTGAGCATGTGCCACAAGGCCATAAAGTGGCTTTGGTTGATATTCCTAAAGGCGGCCCAATTATTCGTTATGCTGAAGTGATTGGTCTGGCAGTGCGGGATATTGCTCGTGGCGGCTGGATAGATGAATCGTTAGTTGAATTACCTGCTGCACCGGCACTGGAAACCTTACCCCTTGCCACCGCAGTCCCCGAGGCCTTACCACCACTGGAAGGTTATACCTTCGAGGGCTATCGCAACGCTGACGGCAGTGTGGGAACCAAAAACCTACTCGCGATTACCACCAGCGTACATTGCGTGGCTGGCGTGGTGGATTATGTCGTCAATATCATTGAACGCACCCTACTGCCCAAGTATCCCAATGTCGATGGCGTAGTTGCACTGAATCACTTATATGGCTGTGGAGTGGCAATTAATGCTCCGGCAGCGGTAGTGCCCATCCGCACGATTCATAATTTGGCCCTTAACCCTAATTTTGGTGGCGAAGTGATGGTCGTCGGCCTCGGTTGTGAAAAACTCCAACCTGAGCGGCTGCTGGAAGGGACACCTGACGTGCAGGTTATCTCACTGGATGAAAGCAATATCGTGCGCTTGCAGGATGAGAAACACGTCGGCTTCCGTTCCATGGTCGATGACATTCTGCAAGTGGCGGAAAAGCACCTGCAACGCCTGAATATGCGCCAACGTGAAACCTGCCCGGCCTCTGAATTGGTGGTCGGTATGCAATGCGGCGGCAGTGACGCTTTTTCTGGCGTAACCGCCAACCCTGCGGTGGGTTATGCCTCGGACTTACTGGTGCGTTGCGGCGCAACAGTCATGTTTTCTGAAGTCACGGAAGTACGTGATGCTATCCATCTGTTAACTCCCAGGGCGATTAATGAGGAGGTTGGCAGAAGGTTACTGGAAGAGATGAAATGGTACGACGACTATCTCGAAACCGGCAAAACCGATCGTAGCGCCAACCCCTCACCAGGGAATAAAAAGGGCGGCTTAGCAAACGTAGTGGAAAAAGCGCTCGGTTCCATCGCCAAATCTGGCCGCAGCGCCATTGTGGAAGTGCTCTCTCCGGGGCAGCGCCCCACCAAGCGTGGGCTGATTTTTGCAGCCACCCCAGCCAGTGATTTTGTCTGCGGCACGCAACAACTGGCATCGGGTATTACCGTTCAGGTATTTACCACCGGGCGCGGCACCCCTTATGGTCTGGCGGCAGTACCGGTAATCAAAATGGCAACCCGCACCGATCTGGCTAACCGCTGGCATGACCTGATGGATATCGACGCCGGAACCATTGCGACAGGCGATGCCACTATTGAAGAGGTTGGTCAGCAATTATTTGAATTTATTCTGGATATTGCCAGTGACCGCAAACGGACGTGGTCCGATCAATGGGGGTTGCGCAATGCCTTGGCGGTGTTTAATCCGGCACCAGTGACCTAAGTATCAGCGATATCATCAGGCCGGGTGACACTCACTCGGCCTGCCCTTCTTACTATCACCGCTACCTTACTATCACCTCTACTCCTGCTCGCCCAATTGAAGCGCCACATACAGCAGCAAGCGATCATCAAAGTTCGCTAAATCCAAACCGGTCAGCTCGGAAATACGATTCAGCCGATACTCCAAAGTATTGCGATGGATAAATAACGCTTTAGCCGTAGCCGTTGGCTGCACGTTATTACGGAACCAGCAGGCCAGCGTGCGCCGCAACAGACCGTTACTGTCCATCGCCCGTAATTTAGCCAGTGGCAAGGCTAATTCATTGGCCTGCCAGCCGCCACGCAAACTATCAAGCAATACCGGTAACACCAAATCCTGATAGTAGTAGCAACGCTGCTCCGGCATCCGTTGTTTACCTACTGCCATAGTAGTACGAGCGGTACGGTATGAACGCGCAATGCTGCCCGGCCCGGTAAAGAAGTTGCCAAGCGACAGGCGCACCCGCAAACGGCCCCGCTCAGTCATACGCGACAACAAAGACTCCATACGCCGCCGGTGATCGATAGCATCCCAGCGGCCGTGGCTATTCAGCGCCGGTTTAAGCACCACCATTTCAGTCAGGGATACAATCGCAATCAGATTATTACGCTCCGGCGTCGTCAACAGGGTTTGCAACTCTTGTAATTCCGACATAGCACTGTCAACACTCAACTGGCCGCTGTCCACATCTACCACGGCCACGACGCGCGGTTCATTGATATCTACCCCAAGGCGCTGTGCCCATTCCATCAGTGCCGGTGATATCTCTTCAGTGCGGATCAAGTTCAATACCAACTCTTCGCGCAGACGGCTATCCTGTGCTAACAGGTGCACCAGTCGCGCCTGCTCCATCATCATCTCTGCCGCCATGCACACCAGTTCGCCGTATTGGCGTAACTGCCCCGGATTGCCGGTTAGGCCAATCACACCCACGATTTCACCCTCAAGGCGCAATGGCAGGTTGATCCCTGGTTTCACGCCGTGCAACTGGCGAGCAACAGCTTCATCGATATCGACGATCCGGCCATGAGACAGCGACAAGAGCGCCCCTTCATGCAATTCGCCAAGGCGCTCTTCATCGCCACTACCAATGATCCGACCTTTACCATCCATCACATTAATATTGGTATCAATGATCTTCATGGTACGGGTAACAATATCCTGGGCTAGCCGGGGGTCAAGATTATATACACTCATGAATGGGCCTCAGTCTGGGCTGATGCACCAGCATATGTACTCTGTAAAGGGAATACATTGGACAAACGCCCAATTCATACCACAAAGGAAGAGAGTTGAGGGACAGGTCACATAAATGCTAGAGCCGGTGACGTTTTGCTGGAAAGGTTGAGCGCTAGCGAGGAAATCAGGGCCAATCGATCGTTAGCCCTGATAGAGATTTAGCGATGTGCGGTTCTAATTCAAAACGTGTTATTTACTTTCTTGCGATGACTGACCAACAGCCATCCCTATCGCCAGCGTGGCGGCTATATTACGGGCGGTCATAAACACATTGGCTGCCGCATTGTCCAGCGCCTGCTCCAGAGTACAGATACTGTAGATCACACTGAATACCGCATCTAAACCATGCTCATACACCACATCAACATCGTCTGTCAGGCTACCGGCAATACCAATCACTGGCTTGTTATAACGTTTGGCAACTCGTGCGACACCGATCGGCACTTTGCCATGAATAGTTTGGCTATCAATGCGCCCTTCGCCGGTAATGACAAACGTCGCGTCCCTAACCAAGGCGTCCAGACCAAGAGCATCGGTGACAATATCAATACCTGGGCTTAAGGTTGCACCGCAAAACGCCAGTAATGCCGCACCTAACCCCCCCGCCGCGCCAGCGCCTTCAACCTGGTCAACATCAATATCAAGATAACGTTTAATGATCCCCGCATAGTGCTGTAAACCATCATCCAGTTGGCTAACCATCTCAGGGGTAGCACCTTTCTGCCGCCCGAAAATAGCCGATGCCCCTTCACTACCGGTCAGCGGATTAGTAACATCACAAGCAACATCGATTTGGCACTGCTTAATACGCGGATCCAGCCCTGAGATATCAATAACATCCAGCTCAGCCAGCTTCCCGCCGCCAAAGCCAATCTGTTTACCCTGCTTGTCCAGCAGTTTGACCCCCAGCGCTTGTACCATACCCGCACCGCCATCATTGGTAGCACTGCCGCCGATACCGATAATAATATGTTTAACGCCCTGATCCAGCGCATGACAAATCAATTCGCCGGTGCCGTAGGAGGTGGTTTTCAGTGGGTTGCGCAGTTCTGGCGGAACCAGCTCTAGCCCGCTGGCGGCCGCCATTTCAATAAAGGCCGATTTATCATCACCGGATATCCCGTAAAAAGCCGCCACTTCGTCACCTAACGGGCCAGTCACATTAACTTGAATAATCCGGCCCGCAGTGGCTGCGACCATGGCCTCGACGGTGCCTTCGCCACCATCAGCAACGGGCAATTTGATATATTGCGCATCAGGGAATTGGGTGCGAAAACCCGCTTCAATCTGCACCGCAACGTCTAGGGCAGATAAACTTTCTTTATAAGAGTCTGGGGCGATAACTATTTTCATAAATGATTCAATCTCATGAGCTATCCAATGCCACACAGGCTCCGACTTTATAAACCAGCCGCTCAGGATAACGGGATGCTTACCAGTATAGCCCTGTGACCCAGTAGCCCGGTATCCACAGACACCGGTGCCACCGATTAACGAGTGACTTCAACTTTAGCCAATTTCTCGTAATAACATGCCAATGCACTGTGGTCAGCGGTACCCAGACCATCGGCTTTCAGCGCCTGCATCATCTCCATCACGGCAGCGGTAAGTGGCAACTGTGCGCCGACGCCGTGCGAGGTGTCGAGGGCATTTGCCAAGTCTTTGATATGCAAATCGATACGAAAACCGGGTTTGAAGTTACGATCCATCACCATTGGCGCTTTGGCTTCCAACACGGTACTGCCTGCCAGACCACCACGGATCGCCTGGAATACCAGGTCAGGGTTCACTCCCGCCTTGGTTGCCAGTACCAAGGCTTCAGACATTGCGGCAATATTCAGCGCGACAATCACCTGATTGGCCAGTTTAGTCACATTACCGGCACCAATATCACCCGTATGTACCACCGATCCCCCCATGGCTTTCATCACCTCGAAGCAGCTATCGAACACAGCTTTATCGCCACCCACCATTACTGACAAGGTGCCATCAATAGCTTTTGGCTCACCGCCACTGACGGGTGCATCCAACATTGCAACCTGCTTTAATGCCAGTGCTTCACTGATTTCACGGCTAACCAGTGGCGCAATCGAACTCATATCAATCAGCACAGAACCCGGTTTAGCACCTTCAATAACACCGTTTTCACCCAGTACGACTTCTTTTACGTGAGGCGAATTAGGTAGCATGGTAATGATGATATCGCATTCTGCTGCCAGTGCTTTTGGCGTCGTTGCGGTGCGTGCGCCAGCAGTGATCAATTCATCCAGTACCGCAGCATTACGATCGAGGACAGTTAATGAGTAGCCCGCTTTCAGCAGATTTTTACTCATTGGTTTTCCCATAATCCCTAAACCAATAAAGCCGATTTTCATTTATTACTCCTCAATTAAGTCGGAAGGCCGTCAACACGGCAGCACTAAACTGTCAAAACTGACTGATGGTTATTTTTTAAATTTGTCGCATAACGCCTGAGTCGCGCTACGGAATACGCCCAAATCACTGCCAACAGCGACAAAGGTTGCACCCCATTCCAGATAACGGTGGGCATCAACTTCAACTGGCGCCAAAATACCGCTCGGTTTACCCTGTGCTTTAGCGCGATCAAAAATATGACGAATCACTTTTTGTACTTCGGGATGATTGGGCTGCCCCAGATAACCCAGTGCCGCCGACAGATCGCCCGGCCCAACAAAAATACCGTCCACACCATCAACGGCGGCGATAGCATCAAGATTGTCCACCCCTTGCTGGCTTTCGATTTGTACCAGTACAGTGATGTTGTCGTTGATAGTGGCGAAATAGTCGGGCACGGTGCCGTAATTGTTACCACGATGAGAGACAGAAACTCCCCGGATACCTGCCGGTGGATAACGGGTCGAGGCAACAGCACGAATGGCTTCTTCTTCGCTTTCGACAAACGGGATCAGGAAGTTATAAAAACCGATATCCAATAAGCGTTTTATAATGATGGGTTCATTACAGGGCGCACGTACAACCGGTGCACTATTACTGCCTTTCAGCGCCATGAGTTGTGGAATAAACGTCGTGACATCGTTCGGCGCATGTTCACCGTCCAGAACCAACCAGTCAAAACCCGCCAGGCCCAGCACTTCGGCTGAAATATGATTTGCCAGTGCACTCCAGCAACCGATAAGGGTTTGCCCTTGTTGTAGGTTGCGGCGGAACTGATTAGGATAATTTTGCAGACTCATTTTCGATCCTTATAATTGAACGCCCGGACAGAACGACGGCTCGATGCAGGACGTTATGCAATTCAGGTTGCCAGCGCACACGGCAGCGTGTGTTAGTCGTTAATTTTTGCGCCTGTTTTGTCAGATTTTTCTATTTGTGGTTCACGATGATCATTATAGAAACCCCGTTCCAATAAACCATCAGGCAAAAGAACAGGAATTATCAGTTATTCACAGGTCGTTATAGGCAGATGCACAATAAAATGCGCCCTGCTTCACAGACTGCTAAATAGCAAAAGTCGTGCTGTAATCCTATCGTTATAAATTAACAAACAGCTAAAGGGTAAAGAGTTAGAAAAATCTCGCCGTAGTAATGATAAGGTACAGGGTCTGCTGGCAGAAAATGCCGATACCTGCCGATGTCTATTAATCAGTACGCAGGGTATAGACTATTTGCACTATAGGCGGTGGTAAACCACACTTGCCAGATAAGAAGTTGGAGGAGAGCAACGTGCAACGTGAACAAGTTTTAAGCAGCGCGCTCAATCTGTTAGAGCAGCAAGGGCTGGCAAATACCACGCTGGAGATGCTGGCAAAAGAGGTGTCAGTAGAAGTCAGTGATCTGGCCCGTTTCTGGCCGGATCGTGAAGCTTTGTTGTATGACTGTCTGCGCTATCATGGTCAGCAGATCGACACCTGGCGGCGACAATTGCAACTGGACGAGACCTTATCCCCCAAACAAAAGTTACTGGCGCGTTACCTGACGCTAAGTGAACAGGTGCAGAATCAGCGTTACCCCGGTTGCTTATTTATTGCTGCATGCAGTTTCTATCCCGATGATGAACACCCGATCCACCAGTTGGCTGAACAGCAAAAACAGGCCTCACTGCTCTATACCCAAGAGCTGTTGCAAGAGATGGACGCTGATGATGCAGGTATGGTTGCACAACAGATGGAACTGATTCTGGAAGGTTGTTTGAGCAAACTGCTGGTTAAACGCCAACTCGTCGATGTTGAAGTTGCCAAGCGCCTGGCTGAAGATGTATTGGAAGTCGCGCAATGCCGTAAAAATGGCGCACTGGGTTAAGTGATTTACCACTGAGTTTTATCACTGTTCTGAGATGATTTTTGGTTCTTTTGCCTGAAAAGAGAGCAGTCAGTACAGTTTTAGTGGTTTTAAACCATAAATTCGTTGACGATCAGCGGCCAATACGGTTTAATGCGCCCCGTTGCCCGGATAGCTCAGTCGGTAGAGCAGGGGATTGAAAATCCCCGTGTCCTTGGTTCGATTCCGAGTCCGGGCACCACTATTTATAAGGCCTCGCTGCAAAGCGGGGCTTTTTCACATCTGGATTCTGGCCTATTTCCGCGCCAACACCGCACCCATGACTGGCGCTATTTCAATAGATTCCCTCAGTAAGTATCCCGCGCAAACGAACCATTCAACTTTACAGATCTTTCGACATATTGATGATTTGTGCGTCGGAGAAACGTTTCTTCATGGGCAATGCCCTCATATCGTCGTTTATTCGTTTTGGGAGCAGCCTGCGGGGTTACCATCTCACCCAAGATAGTAAAAACAAAAAAAGAGGTACCGCTTTCGCTGGCACCCCAAACGTCAAAGAAGAATAATCGGATTTAAGGATAAATTTTATATTTTTCGCGTAGCTTCAAATAATTATCAATACCGGGTTGCCAGCTAGATTCCAGATAATTAACGGTCTCATCCAGAGACAACTTCCTTTCAGCAGCCTCTTCCATTAACTTAGTCAAATTACGAGTGCCTGTTAATTTAGCTAGCCAAAGCGGTCGTATTAAAAAATACTCCTCCTGATAATCCAGATATTTTGCCTCCATCTGGGGAGGGATAACCATTGAATAACCCGCTGCTTTAAATTTGAACCACCATTCAACAAAGTAGCGTATTGTCGGTTTAATATCGGCTACATTAGCAGCAGTAAATTCTTCGCCACAGACTTCTTTACCCGCTTGCGGCCACCCTGTTTTCTGCTGGTTAATATCCACGTGATAGCAGGTATTGGTATAAAATTTCCGCGATGGGAAGCCCAACTGTTCAAAGGGGTGATCAGAGCCTCGTCCCATATTGACACTGGTTGCTTCAAATAAACCCAAAGAAGGGTAAAGATGAATAGCCAAATCACTGCGTAAATTTGGCGAGGGCCTTACTGGCAATGAATAAGGTGAATCATGCGTATAATTCCCCATAGCGATGACAGTTAAATCTTCGGGAGGAAACTGATAAGCGTTGATACCGAATGCCTTCCAATTAGAATCATCGAAATGCGTCAGCCAGCCCTCATTGACTATGATGCGTGCAAACTCCCCGGACGTCAGTCCGTGCACCATGGGTACTGGGTGCATACCAATACCGGAAATATTCTCCTCTTCAAGAATAGGCCCATATACATGACTCCCAAGCGGGTTGGGTCTGTCGAATACCATAAATTGTTTATGATACTTTTGCAGACTTTCCAGCATATGATGCATGGAGATGGTATAAGTAAAATAACGGACGCCAACATCTTGTAAATCATAAATAACAACATCAACATCAGATAATTGCATTTCAGTTGGATGGGCCCGTACACGCCCGTCTTTATCCCGCCCATACAAAGAAATAATAGGCAGGCCACTCTGTTTATCAATATGATTATCATCCCCCAGCCCGGCATCGGCATTCCCACGTATACCATGTTCAACGGAGAATAATGTCGTCACGGTAAAATTGAATTTATCTTGCTCGGATAACAATTTGTCGATGGTATGGCGCCCTTCCCTATTAATCGAGCTTTGGTTGACTATTAAACCCACTCGCTTATTTTTCAGCAGTGGCCCATAAACATTTTCCTGATCGACACCTAAAATAATTTTCTGGGTAACGCTGGCATAGCCAGCGCTTATAATAAACAATGAACACAGACATAGTAATATTCGTAGGAAATACCTCATCCCTTGTCTCTCGCAATTAATTAATTGATTGATATTCTGATATACCTTATCAATTATCAGAAATTATGTCTCAACTCCACAGCCCAAAACCAAAAATTGTTACTGGTTTTGTTGTTATTAGTCCAGGTCTGTTCTGGCCGATAATAAGCATCTGAAAATATTGACGTTTGCTTCGTTAGTGGATAGAGCACTTGCAAACCATAGCGACTACGATTCTTTTCTTTATGTACCGTTTCATGATTATTCGAGTCGCGGAAACTCTGCGTACCTTTAGTCAGGGCCAGACGTGTATAAGGCATAAACAAAAGACCATTATCAAACTTATAACGATAAATGCCCCACAAGAAATGCTCCTTGTTATAAAGCGTATTGACCAATTGCTCATCAATGTACAAATAGTTTAGCCAGAGTGAGTTACTCGGATTAAAGGTAATATTTGCACCAGCAAAGTGCTCATTGATTTGGCTCCAATCTCTTTTATATACACCATAGTTTCCTTTTGCACGAGCATAGTCTAATTTGCGATCAATTAAGCGGAATGAAAAACTAGCGTTAAAACTCAAGCTATCAGAGTATTTATAATATGCTTGTGGCCGGATCCAAATCTCATGCCGCTCTTCACCTTTACGAATATCCCCTTTGTAGTCTGGATCCGCTAATGCCGGGTTGCTAATTGAAGGATAATGCCAGTTGTCATTACGAT
The DNA here is from genome assembly GCF_002073315.2 of Yersinia sp. FDAARGOS_228. Classification (NCBI taxonomy): domain Bacteria; kingdom Pseudomonadati; phylum Pseudomonadota; class Gammaproteobacteria; order Enterobacterales; family Yersiniaceae; genus Yersinia; species Yersinia sp. FDAARGOS_228. Next base: position 1,151,652 of record NZ_CP020409.2, on the reverse strand, counting down.
ACCCCATACGCAATTTAGTATTACCGCTCTTCCCATTGTAGGTAAAAGGAAAGGTTCTTGTTACACCTGCCTGCCAACGTGTACGGTCATACTCTTGGTTATTATCTAAATATGTTTTCAAAAACTGAACATCATATAACCATAATGAGTCATTCTGATAAATATAAGCCCCGACATAAGGTGACGTTGCCATACTACCCTTAATAAACTTCCAATTGTCATCACTGTCTATTTCTTGTTCTGCCCCTATATATGTTTCAAAGTTCCACGCTTTTTGTCTTAATTTTTCCTGTGCTTCCTTTTTTTCTTGCTCTATTTGCTGGATTCTTTTATTTAATTTATGAATTTCCTGATCATAATCAGTTTCAAATTCATCCGCTAATACAGGTGCGCACATTGTTAGTGTACTGAAAACAACGAGTCCTTTTAAGATATTCATGTTTACCTTCCGATATTTTTATAACGTCGTTAATCCATAACCACGTGGGTAGAGTATCTGGCTATTATCAGGTGTTCTAATATCCACCGGTAATTTCCCGTGCGGCTCAGCCAGTACATCTAATCTTCCTTTTGAACCCTTAAATAATGTTCTTAGCCCACTGCGAATGTTAGTTTCCAGACTATTTCGTACGTTATTGGTAACATCGAACCCAGTGATACCATAAATAGCAATATTTGCCTTCACTCCTGACAAATATGCAATGTCGTAAGGATTACGGCTTGATATAACAACTAACGGAATATTAGCCTTATTGGCTTCATCGATGATCCGTTGTGCATTAATCGGATTTAGCTTAAGATTATAGGTAGCAAGAATAATAATATCCTGATCCTTAATCTGTTTTGCGATATCCTCAGCACTTACATTATCTTTATCCAGCTTAATAACTTGATTTTTAACTGCAAAGTTAACCTGAAATTCATTAGCAATATCATCAAGATGTTTGGTAATTAGCTCATTACGTGGCTTCTCATCGGAAAATACCATTATTTTATTTTGTGACTTAACTTTATAAGGCAGAACATTATCATTTTTGATCAATGTGATGGCTTGTTCAGAAATAAAATTCTCAATATCCTTATGGTTTTTTGATGCCACGACCCTCTGCGCTCTAGCGATATCATGAGGTTCGGGAGAAATGCGCTTATTCAGTTTAGTGTAAATCACCCGCTGCGCCGCATCTTCAATACGCAATTTTAAAGCAGGATCTTTTGCAGCTTCAGCCTTTAAATAACCATAAAGCGCATTAAGCTGTTCAATACTGGTGCTGTTCTTAATTTCTATTGGCATTAATACAATATCATTGCCCGCCATAATAGCCTGCTTGATAGACCAATTACGATCAAAGTTACTGGTAATAGCGCCCATATCCATGGCATCAGTTAAAATCAGACCATCATACTTGAGTTCATTACGTAAAATGTCGGTCAGAATTGGCTTTGATAATGTCGCCGGGGTTCCGATTTTTTCGCCCTTAGTGTTTGTCAGCATTGAATTATCAAGCGCTGGCACGACAACATGGGCTGTCATAATAGCATCAGTAACAGGCATAACCTCCACAAAGGGTTTCAGTTCTACTTGCTGCCATGCAGCTTTATCAATATTAACCGTCGGTAATGCAAAATGTGTATCCGAGGTGACATTGCCATGCCCTGGGAAATGTTTTAGCGAAGTGAGCACATTAGACTTATGAATACCGTTGATATAACTACGAGCTAACTCCCCCACCAGCACCGGATCATTTGAATAAGAACGCACACCAATAACAGGATTATTCTGGTTATTATTAACATCAACCACGGGGCCAAAATTAAAGTTAAAACCCAGGCTGGATAATTCATAACCATGGATACTACCGGCCTGCTGAGCCAGTTTAGATGACCCTGTGGCACCCAATGCCATATTTCCCGGCATTTCAGTACCGACGCGTAGCCGGGTGACATAACCCCCTTCCTGGTCTGTACTAATAAACAGAGGTAAATTACTGCGAGCACGCTGAATATTGTTGATTAATTCAACGGTCTGTGGCGTATCAATCAGATTTTCTCGGAAAAGAATAATAGAGCCCAAATGATAATCATGAATCATCTTACTAACAGTCTCATTTATTTCTATAAATGCCGTTTTATCGCTGTTGTCGGCATTACTCCAAGAGCGAATATCAACCATCAATATTTGCCCAATTTTTTCCTCTAAACTCATTTTAGAGAGGGTTTTCTCTGCAGAAAATTGAGGTGATAACCACATTTTTTTCAGTTGTGAGTCTGGAATAACATCTGCGTAAGTGCAGGTACTAAATAAGAGAATCGCGGGTATTATTTTTTTCATTAACTCCTCCATTAGTTATGTTTGCCGGGCGATTTTACTTTTTAGTTCGCATAATAAAGTGATAATTATCACAATTGATTGATTCGCCTTTTTGTCCTAAAAGGAATAATAACATTTATTTTTTCTGGGTAAATTTCCGCAAGCCCACGGCATAAGGCAATAAGGTAAGGAATAACTTCGCTCCCTCAGGAATACTTGAGATATAATTATCTAATAACCATTCTATCTTGTAGGTAATTTCTTACAATTTAGAAAAAAAGAAATTTAAGGCAATGAGATAATTTAAAAATATCGCCTTCATTGCCTTAAGTTTTATAAATGACAAACCTGAATATCAATCATCCAGATTGTTTATTGTCATGCTAGCATTCAGAATCAAGGGTTTAGCCGTTTCTTTTCGTTGCTGCATCAGTGCGAGGAATATCAGATCTGTCAGTGTATTTTGGGCAGTTCTGGAAGAGATTGAAGAACTGCGCCATTCATTTTCATCCGAAATACTTTCAAGGACATAATCTGCAATCTTAGCTAACGGGGAAACCTTACTGCCGGTAATGGCAATGACGGTTGCCCCTTGTGCTTTGGCTACTGTTGCTGCGATTCTCATGTCCTTTCTTCTGCCAGTAAAAGAAAGCACTATCTGTACATCTTTAGGTGTTAGGGTAAGTGCGGCAGCAATCTGCACATGGAGGTCAGCTTCAACCAGGGTCATTATGCCTATTTTCTGTAATTTATAGCTCAGATCTTTTGCTGTGAGTCCTGATCCCCAAATACCGACTATCTGTACGCGCTGAGCAGTATTAATGAGCGAAACCACTTGTTGGAAAACTGAAAAATTAATTTTCCGGGTTGTCTCCATAATCGAGGCTGTCTTTTCGTGCGCAAGTTTTTGCGCCATCACCATGAGTGAATCTTCTGATGAAATAGAATTATGCAGCGCTTTATGTGGATAGGATTTGAATAAGTTATTCCTGCTCAATTCTTCACTGATTGCAATTTTTAGTGCCGGGAAACCTTTCATACCAATCTTCTGGCTAAATTTTACAATAGCTGATTGGCTGACGCCCGCATCTTCTGCAAACTGGGAGGAGGATATACCCAGTATTGATTCAGGATTATCAAGAATGTATTTCGCTATTTTTTGCTGGTTTTCAGCCAGTTCAGGCAGTAACCAAGTTATTTCATTCAGAATAGACATCAAAGATTTCCCATTAAAGACAATAGATTATTCCAGTGCAAGCACCTTTTATGACCAAGGTGTAACTGCATAAATGTAATGAAGATAATTTATTTATTTGTTCTTTTTTATCTGTACTTATTCCTCATAACCCCAGTAATTAGAATAGATTTTACCGTGATAAGCATCACGTTTAATAAATAAGTAATTACTTAACATCGCCGATAGTTTAAATAAAAGGAAGCCCCCATGAAGATTAATCTAAGCTCAATGGTTACGGAAAGCCGAAACCCTGCCAGTTCTCAAATTGATACTCTCTCGGCACTAGAGATACTCAAGGTTATCAATAATGAGGATAAAAAAGTGCCTTTCGCGGTAGAAGAAAGACTACCCGAGATTGCCAAAGCCGTTTCCCTTATCGCAGAGGCTTTCGCGCAAGGTGGCAGATTAATTTATTGTGGGGCAGGAACTTCTGGTCGGTTGGGAATCTTGGATGCGAGTGAATGCCCGCCAACTTATGGTACGCCACGAGAAATGGTCGTAGGGCTAATCGCTGGCGGTAATACCGCTATTTTACAGGCAGTTGAAAATGCTGAAGATAGTCGTGAAATGGGTGAGCAAGACCTGCGCAACCTCAACTTTAATGCGCGTGATGTGTTAGTCGGCATTGCGGCAAGTGGCCGCACACCTTATGTGTTGGGGGCTATGGCCTATGCACGCCATGTTGGCGCTAGCGTAGTAGCAATTTCCTGTAATCAAGACAGTGAAATGAGTAAAGCGGCAGATATCGCTATTGAGCCGATGGTTGGCCCAGAAGTTGTCACTGGATCATCACGGATGAAAGCAGGAACCGCGCAGAAATTAATTCTGAATATGCTAACAACCGGCGCCATGATCCGTAGCGGCAAGGTTTATAGCAATCTGATGGTGGATGTTGAGGCGACAAACGCCAAACTGGTGCAACGTCAGGTCGATATTGTTGTTCAGGCGACGGAGTGTTCCTCCGAAAAGGCGGAAGAGGCGCTCAATGAGTGTAACCGACACTGTAAAACAGCCATTATGATGATCCTAAGTGGTATGTCTGCTGAGGAAGCCAGCGCTATCCTTAACAAAAATAAGGGATTTATCCGTAAAGCGCTACAGGAGATTAAAGCATAACCATGGCGAAAATAACGGGCACCACGATAGACCAAATTTTGCTCTTCATTGGTGGGAGCAAAAATATCATTGTCTGCGGAAACTGCATGACGAGGCTCCGCCTCACCTTAAAAAACCGTCAACTGATACAACACGACGACCTGAAAAAAATCCCTGGGGTGATGGGGGTGATGAATAGCGATGATCAACTGCAAATCATTCTTGGGCCGGGCAAAGCGCAGACCGCCAGCGAGATGATGAATAAGATCCTGGGTTCTGAACCGCAGCAGGCACATGACAGTGCTCAGGATGTTGATTTACAGGTGCTGGCCAGCCAGACAAAACAGCAAATGAAAGCGAAACAAAAAAGCGCTGTTCATAATTTTCTGACCAAATTCGCCACCATTTTTACCCCACTCATTCCAGGGTTCATTGCCGCCGGATTGCTACTGGGGATAGCAACATTGCTCCAGCAGACACTGGCACTGGACGGCGTTATTCAGTCTCCGTGGCTGGCGGCACTGATTGCATACATGAAAGTATTTAGCATCGGCTTGTTCACTTTCCTTAGCATTCTGATTGGCTTTAATACACAAAAAGCCTTTGGTGGGACGGGGGTCAACGGCGCAATTATCGCTTCGCTATTTATTTTACGCTACGTGCCGGAAGGTACCGTCGGCTACTACGGCGGAATGGAAAACTTCTTTGGTCTGGCGATTGACCCGCGCGGCAATATTATTGGCGTTCTATTGGCCTGTATTTTGGGCGCATGGATTGAGCGGCAAGTGCGCCGTTTTATCCCTGATAATCTGGATATGATCCTGACATCGGCGATAACGTTACTCGCTACAGGAGCAATCACTTTCGTTGTTATCATGCCAGTGGGTGGCGAGCTGTTTAAGGGGATGTCATGGCTGTTTATGCATTTAAATGGTAACCCGTTTGGTACTGCCATTCTGGCAGGGTTATTCCTGATTGCGGTGGTGTTCGGTATCCACCAAGGGTTTGTTCCGGTCTATTTCGCCTTAATGGATGCACAAGGATTTAACTCATTATTCCCTATTTTGGCTATGGCTGGTGCAGGCCAGGTGGGTGCAGCACTGGCACTTTATGCCCGTTCGCCAAAAGGTTCAGTCCTGCGTACACAGATTAAAGGGGCCATTTTCCCTGGGCTATTGGGGATTGGGGAACCGCTTATTTATGGCGTCACGTTACCGCGCCTGAAGCCTTTTATTACTGCTTGTTTAGGCGGTGCTGTTGGGGGCTTCTTTATTGGTCTTGTTGCCTGGCTGGGGCTGCCGGTGGGCCTGAATACGGTGTTTGGCCCATCTGGTTTAGTGTCTATTCCTCTGATGACATCAGCCCAAGGGATTTTCGCCGGGATGCTGGTGTATGTGGCTGGCCTGGTTATCTCGTATATTTCTGGATTTATCCTGACGTGGCTTTTCGGGCATAAGGATGTCGATTTAAGTTGATTTAGTGCTAAACGGTTTGGCTCTGCCTGGCAGAGCCATCTTACAATCGTCTGTTCTTGCTATTATTCCTCTCCCCATATCAACTGAACTCACCTGGTCCTATTCACACCAAGGCACTTACTGATATGCAAAAATAAGCACAAGCACTGACCCTCCAGCTAAGCATAAGAATGCCGCATTCCTACCTGATTCGTTCATTCAAAAAGCGCTATGGCATGGCACCCCATGCCTATTTGGTGAACCAGCGTATCCAGCATGGCTACCCGTATTACGATAATTGAAAATAACTACGCTTCTGATGTAGGCATAAACTCGGCCAATCTTTGCTTCTGCTTACCCCGTTCGTCTAGGTTATTCGAGCTTAGCCAAAGCTGCATGGCCTGACGAATCCCAGGCCATTCACTATCAATAATGGAGTACCAACGGGTGTCACGACTATGCCCTTTGGACACCTGTGCTTGCCTAAAAGTACCTTCATATTGAAATCCTAACCGTTCTGCCGCTTCAATTGCTGGCTGGTGCAAGCTGTCACACTTCCACGCGCATCGCCTGTATTGCAAGGTATCCAACACATAGGATAGCAAAAGAAATATTGCCTCAGTGCCACATAAGGTCCGTTTCATCAAGGGTGACCAGTTAATCCAACCAATCTCTATTGTTCCATTCTCAGGGTCAATGCGCTGTAAAGCGACGAATCCCACCGCTTTGCCGCTAGATTGATTGATAACCGAATAAAAAAGAGGATCCTTACTTGTACTAAGAGAGGCAATGTAATGGTCACATTGTCTCATAGTGATAGGGCGTTTAATGTGAAAGTAAGTCCAGTCACGCTCATCGTCAATACTGTGCCAGGCTTCAAATAGATCTTTACTATGTTTGATATCAATGGGTTCAAGAAGGCAATAACTTCCTTTGAGGACGACTTTTTGGATCGTGGCTCGGGGCAACCAGTCAGGTAATGATTTGCCCTGCGCCTGACCATAGATATTTAATTCTGTCATTTTAAATTATACCTGCGTTGTGGGCTTCATAGCATTTCGGCAAATTTTTCAAAAAGTTCAGTGAATCCACCTAAAAATAATTTTACGTTGCCAGATGTAACAATTATTCCAACAAGAAAGTGATCCTGTCCATTATCAAAAATTCAATTTATTCAAAAAATAAATTCCATTTTGGAATAAAAAAACTTGCATAGAGAATGACACTTACCGAGAGCCTGTTATGTGAACCCTATCGAATAATTAAATCTTACACTTACAATAAAAACGTACATTTCAACAGCGCTAAAAACCAACCATAAGCCATTGATATCTTAGCACATTAAGCACTTCTAAATTTAAAACAAAGACATCATAGACTTATACTGTATTGAGTGGTTTTAAAATCAACAAACCACATGAAGCCATGATAAATATGATTATTTACTTTTTTATTCATCATGCCAATTATAATTACATCACTTTATCAAGCGAGCTAATCGACTGACTTACCCCAGTCTCATGTATAAATCTCTTTACATATTTTTATTGGAAATTAATTATTTTTCTATAACTAAAAAAACAACTAAAGAGAAAACTTTAAACGCCGATAGTCATAGATATCACATATAAAACAGCTCACTTAACTGTTTCGTAGAAAAATAAAAACCATTAACTACCTTTCCAAGGCAGTCATTCCCTTGTCCAACATCAGAGGCTTAATAATATGAGATTTATACGGAACATTAAAATAAGAACAGCACTTATACTCATTCTCATCGCGTTCTCACTGTTATGGGCTGGGGCATCAGGTTTTGCCTTATACTCGCTTAAACAATTAAACCAAGAGCTTGGTGTCACCCATACTCAGCAGCAGAATGGCGATATTATTAATGGTGCTAATGCACAATACTACCGCGCGATAACCGCGATGGAACGCGCGATGGGTGGTTTGGGGAAAAATGACACTGGGGTTTTCGACCTTGAAATGAAAGCAACCCTTGCCGAATTAGATAGTCTTAAAAACGGACTCAGCCAATTTAAAGCCATTGATCATGGGAATCTCGACTCAGCCACGATAGATGCTATTTATAACAGCTCTTTTAATCTCTATAACAGTGCGGTTTTGCCGATGTTTGAATCAGCAAAAGCAAAAAATACCAATGGTTTTGAAACAATAAAAGCGGATAAATATCTCCCTTTAAGGCGAGACTTCAGTGCTGCAATAGACAAATACAACGCAAAAATTATATCTCTGAATGAAGAGGCGAATCAGCGGATTTCCCAATGGCTAGTGTGGTGCCAATATATCCTCATCAGTGGCTTATTAATCAGCGTGCTGATCATGCTGACAACCGACCGCTATCTGGTTAACTTTCTCGTTAAGCCGTTGAACAGAGTAAAGGCTCATCTCGAATCTCTGGCACAAGGCGTACTTGACCACAACATCGTAGATCAGGGTAAAAACTGTATTGGCCAGTTGGTCCCTTATATTAACAAGATGCAAGATAACTGGGCCAAAACTGTGTTTGAAATCCGCAACAGCGCGGATTCGATTTACAAAGGATCGAGTGAGATATCTGTTGGAAATACCGATTTATCTTCCCGGACTGAAGAACAGGCCTCAGCACTGGAAGAGACTGCTTCTAGCATGGAACAACTCGGTTCAACGGTTCAGCAAAATGCGGACAATGCAGGTCAGGCCAGTACTCTGGCAAACCAAGCCACTCTAGAGGCACAACAGGGGGGCGTAATTGTCAGTGGCGTCATCGCCACTATGACAAAAATTACCAGCAGCTCACATAAGATCGTAGATATCATTGGCGTTATCAACAGTATTGCGTTTCAAACCAACATTCTTGCGTTAAACGCCGCCGTCGAAGCGGCACGGGCGGGAGAACAAGGCCGTGGATTTGCCGTTGTCGCCAGTGAAGTGAGAAGTTTGGCACAACGCAGCGCACAAGCAGCAAAAGAGATTGATGTGCTGATCAATGAATCGGTTAAAAATATTAAGTCGGGGTCTGAGCAGGTTACCCGTGCAGGTGATGCGATGGACAAAATCGTTAGCTCAGTCAGCAACGTAAATGACATTATGAGCGAGATAGCCGCTGCCTCGACCGAACAGAGTAAAGGGATCAGCCAAATTGGTACTGCGGTGGTTCAAATGGACAGTGTCACGCAGCAAAATGCCGCATTAGTGCAGCAATCCGCTGCTGCTGCTGCCTCACTGGAAGAGCAGGCTCGTCAACTAACAGAAATTGTCTCGGTGTTTAAAATCAAAGGAAAGGCACCTGACTCTTCAACGGGCCCTCTTCTCAGACCTAAGACGCGTGTTAAGAGTGCTGTATTAGCCGCAGAACAAGGCGGCTGGACTAAGTTTTAATATTGCACCAGTAGCGAATTAAGATATTAGCCCCTCTTGTTAGAGAGGGGCTAACAATTATAACGTGTTGGTGAAAGTACGGGAGACCACATCCTGTTGCTGCTCTGGCGTCAGGGCGTTAAAACGTACTGCATAACCAGAAACACGGATGGTGAGGTTCGGGTAATTTTCTGGATGTTCGATGGCATCCAGTAGCATGTCACGGTTCATGACATTGACATTAAGATGCTGCCCACCTTCCATCGACTCATCATGGTGGAAATAGCCATCCAACAGACCGACCAGATTATTATTACGCACCGCCGAGTCCTTGCCTAAGGCCGCAGGGACAATCGAGAACGTGTAAGAAATCCCATCTTTGGCATATTTGAATGGCAACTTACTGACAGAAGTGAGTGATGCCACGGCCCCTTTGCGATCACGGCCATGCATCGGGTTGGCACCTGGTGCAAATGGCATACCGTCGCGCCGGCCATCGGGTGTATTGCCCGTTTTCTGCCCATACACCACATTAGAGGTAATAGTCAGAATTGACTGCGTCGGCACGGCATTGCGATAGGTTGGCAGCTTGCTGATTTTCTTCATAAAACGCTCAACTAAATCACAAGCAATACTGTCGACACGCTCGTCGTTGTTACCGTACTGAGGATATTCGCCCTCAATAGCAAAATCGACAGCCAGCCCATCGGCATCACGGACAGGTTTAACCTTGGCGTATTTAATCGCTGAAAGCGAATCCGCCGCCACCGAAAGCCCGGCGATACCACAAGCCATGGTGCGATAGACATCGCGATCATGTAGTGCCATCAGTGACGCTTCGTAGCTGTATTTGTCATGCATATAATGGATGAGATTCAGGGCGCTGATATATTGCACCGCTAACCAATCCATAAACACATTGAGGCTAGCCATCACCCGCTCATAGTCCAGCACATCATCGGTCATAGGGGCACATTTCGGGCCGACCTGAATTTTGAGTTTTTCATCCATGCCACCATTGATGCAATACAGCAGCGTTTTAGCCAGATTGGCGCGCGCACCAAAGAACTGCATCTGCTTGCCGATCACCATCGGGCTGACACAGCAGGCAATCGCATAATCGTCGCTATTAAAATCTGGCCGCATCAGATCGTCATTTTCATACTGCAACGAAGATGTCTGGATCGAGACATTGGCCGCATAACGCTTAAACGCCTGTGGCAACGCCTCCGACCATAAAATGGTTAAGTTCGGCTCCGGCGCTGGCCCCATGGTTTCCAACGTGTTGAGATAACGGAAAGTATTCTTGGTCACTAGGGTTCGGCCATCCAGGCCCATTCCGCCCAGCACTTCCGTAGCCCAAATCGGATCACCGGAGAACAGTGAATCGAACTCAGGTGTCCGCAGGAAGCGCACCATGCGAATTTTCATGATGAAGTGATCAATAAGCTCCTGCGCTTGCTGCTCGCTCAGCACCCCGTTGGCTAAATCGCGCTCAATATAAATATCGAGGAATGTCGCGGTGCGGCCCAGTGACATCGCACCTCCATTTTGCGATTTCACTGCGGCCAGATAACCAAAATAGAGCCACTGAATGGCTTCTTGAGCATTTTTGGCCGGACCGGAGATATCGCAACCGTAGCGGGCAGCCATCGTTTGAATCTGCAACAACGCGTGGCGATGTTCAGCCAGTTCTTCGCGCAGGCGAATCACACTTTCCAACTCAATACCTTGCTCAAGTTGTGGCTGTAAATCGGCGAACTGTAGCTCACGTTCTCGCACCAGATAGGCAATGCCGTAAAGTGCGATACGCCGATAGTCGCCAATAATGCGCCCTCGTCCATAGCCATCCGGCAGGCCGGTCAAAATGCCGGATTTACGACATTTCAGCATCTCAGGCGAATAGACGTCGAATACACCTTGATTATGGGTTTTACGTAAATCAGTGAAGATATATTTGAAGTTGGTATTCATCTCACGGCCATAGGCGTCAAATGCGCTTTGTACCATGTTAATACCGCCAAAAGGGTGTAACGCACGCTTCAGCGGTTTATCGGTCTGTAGTCCGACGATTTTTTCCAGCCGCTGTTCAATGTAACCCGCGTTATGGGCGGTGATGGTGGTGGCAATATCATCATCAAAATCTACCGGCGCATGAGTCGCATTCTCCAAACGAATACCCTCCATAACCTGTTCCCATAATTTTTGGGTCGCAGGGGTGGCCCCGGAGAGAAACGACTCATCACCTTCATAAGGCTGATAGTTCTGCTGGATAAAATCTCTGACATTAATTTCGCGGTGCCAATTGTTCCCGCTAAATCCGAGCCATGCATCGGTATATTTTTTATTATCTACATCAACATCAATCTTCATGAACAAACTCCAATAAACAGAATATAGGTGGTGATTTCATGGGCTGGATGGTCAAAAAACAGCCTCGGGAACCGCTGCGCTCTGTTGTGTGTAGCCGAGGCGGACGGCATCGAGCGCAATCATTTTTTCTTCATTGGTGGGGATCACTGCGGCAACGACCCGTGAGCGTGCGGTAGTGATGACGTGGGAGGTTCCATGCTGTAGCCGGTTGTTTTTACCGTGATCGACGTCGATACCAAAAACGGCCAGATGCTCCAGCGTTAACTGACGGATAAGCGATGAATTTTCGCCAATCCCCCCGGTCAGAATCAGGCCGTCGAAGCGACGCAGCGAACTGATATGCCCGCCAATATGTCGTGCAAGGCGGTGCACAAAGGTATGTATCGCCAGACGCGCCGCTTCATGCCCCTCGTGATAGGCTTTCTCCAACGTCCGCATATCAGCGGACAGACCAGAGATCCCCAATAAACCGGACTCCTTATTGAGCATATGATCCAGGTCTTCCAAACTTTTTCCGGTCTGGCGCGCCAGATATGCCAGTGCGCCAAAGTCCACATCACCACTGCGTGTTCCCATGACCAAACCATCCAATGGGGTCATGCCCATCGATGTATCGACGCTTTTGCCGTCCTGAACCGCGCAGACAGACGCACCATTCCCCAAATGAGCGATAATCAGGCCGCAGTCGCTCCCGTCAAATCCGAAGAAACTCGCGGCAAGCCCTGCCACATAGCGATACGACGTACCATGAAAACCATAACGTCGTACCCCCTGCTCGCGGAAATAGCGGTAAGGTAACGCATAGAGATAAGCCTCCGGTTTTAATGTTTGATGAAAACCGGTATCAAATACGGCAACTTGTTTGATGCCAGGAAATAACTGACGTGCCGCCTCAACACCATGCAAATTGGCGTAGTTATGCAGTGGGGCCAGTGGTGAAACCTTTTTGATTTCCGCCACTACCCAATCATCAATCAGCACCGATTCACTGAATATTTCACCACCATGGGCAATACGGTGGCCAATCAGCGAAATTGATTTATTAAGGCCACGCTTTTCCAGCTCATCGGCAATCGCTGCCAATGCATCAACGTAATTCCATTTAGCCAATTGAAATTGAGTGACTCTATCAATCCGCAAAAAAGGTTTTTCAGTACCAATACCATCGGCAATCCCGGAGATTACCGCTTCACAATTGTGGGCTGTCAGCACTGAAAATTTAATAGATGATGAACCACAATTAATAACCAAAACTGTAGGATTTAATGTCATGTGATTACTCCGCCCGCGTTTTTTGGGCAAAACACGGGCTTTTAAGCGCCGTAATTATATTAATTTGTAGACGATGTTGAAGATGGTCAGCAGACCGACGAGGGTAACAAAATAGTTTTCCGGCCGGCCTCTGAAACGGGCCAGAGAAGGCAGTTTATGGATAGCGTACATAGGCAGCAGGCACAGCAGTGAGGCGATAATTGGCGCACCCATGGCTTCAATTAAATCAAGGATATTTGGGTTGAGATAAGCCACCACCCAGGTTGATCCCATGATAAAGAACATACTGACCAGATTAAGTTTGCCACCGGATATTTTAGTTTTATCGCCCTGGTAGCCGAACTTAATAATCAGGCCATTAAGACCTTCCAACGTACCGAGATAATGTCCGAAGAAGGATTTAAAAATAGCGACCAACGCAATCAGTGAAGCGGCATATTCCAACGTAATGGAGAAAGTCGATTTGCTACCGGACATGGCAGAAAAATGGTTAGCCAGATAAGACAGCACTGGAATATTTTGTGCCTTAGCTTCTGCCATATTTTGCGGCGACAGCGTAAACAGGCAGCTAAAGGCAAAGAACATCACCACAGCCACCATCAACATGCTGGCCTTACTAATAATCTGAGAGCATTTTTTCTCAGTAAAATCACGGCCAAACTCCGGTTCATATTCTTCGCGCTTTGAGACCACGAAAGAAGAGACAATCGGCGAGAAGTTGAAAGAGAACACCATGATGGAAATACCCAGCCACACGGTCACCAGTATGCCATCGTGCCCTAGCAGAGAAATCTGGCTCAAATCCACCTGCTCAATAACCGAGGCATTCCAGTAAGGGATCAGTGAAAGTGAAATCAATACCAGACAAGTAATAAACGGAAATACCAGAAAACTCATCACCTTAACCATCAGATCTTTACCGAAGTAAATCACTGCGGCCATCAGCAACAGCAACGCCAGTGCCACTACACCACGGTTTAGCGGAGCCAGTTGGAGTTGATGTTCCCAGAAGGTCATAAAAGTATTGGTGATGGTTACGCCGTAAATCCACAGCAATGGACAAATGGCGAAAAAATAGAGGAAGGTAATGACCACACCACCGGTTTTACCGAAGTGTTCTTCCACTGTTTCCGTAATATTGCCTGAACAGTTACTGCCGGATAAACATAAACGAGCCAACGCCCGATGACAGAGAAAGGCGATGGGATAAGCCAACACCAACATAATTAAAATAGGAATTAAACCGCCGAAACCCGCGCGAATTGGAAAGAATAAAACGCCGGCCCCTATTGCTGTGCCAAATAATCCCAAAGTCCAGGTTGTATCTGATTTGCGCCACGTTTTTGTTTCGATTGTGGTAGTGGTTGTAATAGCATTATCGATATCCATTAATAAATTCCTTATTAATATATTTTACGAAATACTGCCTAATCCCGTTATTTGTGATACGCGCGATAAATCAATATTGCCGCCGGATATAATGCTGACGGTCTTTTTGCCGGTAATATAATCTGTTAGTTTGCCGCTTAATAATGCTGCGGATGCTAATGCACCTGCACCTTCGGTAATAATCTTGTTACGTTGAATAAGGTCAATCATACTTTTTCTTATTTCATCTTCACTGACCAGTACAATATCGGTAACTAATGTTTTGACGATTTCAAAAGGTAGCGTACCTGGGCGAGCCACATCACAGCCATCGGCAAGCGTACCGGTTTTACGATGGTTAGTAATGCTGCCGCTATAATAAGATGCTGCCATGCCGTGAACATTCTCTGACTGGACGCCAATAATATTAATGGTTGGATTAATAGATTTAATTGCCAGCGCGATACCGGCAATTAGCCCACCGCCACCAATAGGGACAATCACATTATCGACATCATAGAGATCTTCGAGTATTTCCAGCCCGATAGTACCCTGACCAGCAATCACTTTTTCATCATCGAAAGGATGAATAAAGATACGGTTTTCCATTTCAATAATTTCGCTGGCTTTTGCTATGGTATCGTTGAAATTCTCACCATGTAGCACCACCTGCGCAGAATATTCACTGGTCGCTGCAATTTTTGATTTAGGGGCGCAATTTGGCATCACCACCTTGCTGTTAATCCCCAACATGGCACAGGATAAAGAAACGCCTTGTGCATGATTACCCGCCGAACAGGCCACAACCCCTTGCCTTCTCTCCTCTTCGCTGAGTGAGCTGAGCTTATTGAATGCCCCGCGAATTTTGAATGAACCGGTACGTTGCATGTTCTCAAACTTCAGAAAAATCTCGCCATGACAGCGTTCACTCAGATAATTCGACCTCGCTAATCCTGTTTTGTAGATATGCCCTCTCAATCGTTTTTGTGCATCAATTACATCATTGAGAGTTATCGGTAAGTTACTGTAAATTTTCATCTTTCATAGCCTTGCAGATTAAAATTCCTAAGAATTATGTATTTCGTTCGGCAGGATGCTACGACACAAAAAACTGCATTAATGTGATGATTACAGCAAAAAGAAGTGAACTTGATCTTTCAACCAGTTGTTTATTTCAATAAATGTAACGCGGTCGACATTCTGGAATTTGGATTAGTTTTTATAATCTAAAATGGGCTCGCTGAGTTCGATTAGCCGTGCCACAAAAACAAGCCGCATCCTTGCGGCTTGAGCATTACATCAAATCAAGTAAGGTGTTTAATTGCGCTATCTGTTGTCGCCACTGGCATTGCAGCTCTGGCTTCTGATGCTTGAACTTACGTGCCAGATCCTGTTTCAGCTTACTTTCCAATTCCAACAACTCAGCCAACAACTGCTCTTCTTCACTTTCCACTAACATTATCGACTCAGGTTCGAATGTGGAGGCGGGCACAGAAACTGATGCAGGTTTATCGGCCAAAATGGCATAGACCGGTTCTAGATGGTGCCACTCTTCCAACCGCTGCTTATCGATTAACCAAAAACGATTGCAGCTTTGTTCAATCAATGTACGGTCATGGGAAACCAGCAACACCGCACCACTGAAGGTTTTCAGCGTATTTGCCAGCTCTTCTTTACCTTCCATATCAAGATGGTTAGTCGGTTCATCAAGCAGTAGCAATGAGTAGTTAGCCAGTGTCAGGCCGATAAATAACAAGCGTGAACGCTCGCCACCACTCAAGGTGCTAACCTGCTGCTGATGCCGAAGATAGGGGAATCCGGCACCGATCAACGCCATTTTTCGCTGATCTTCGGTCAAAGGTGCAAAGGAGGTTAAAGCCTCAGATAGAGTGTCTTCATCACGCAGTTGTTGCAGACTTTGGTCGTAATAGCCCACACGTACCCTAGGATGGAACGTCACTCCCACGTCGGCGGTCTCTGGTTGGCTAAAGGCCCGCCATAGGCAGTGCAACAGAGAAGATTTGCCGCAGCCATTGCGGCCTACCAGTGCGACGCGATCACCGCTTTTGACCCGAAATTGTGCCAATTCAAATAGCACCGGTGCCTGAGCCGCTGGTCGAACCCGTAAATCTGAGAGTGCCAGCACTCGGTCTGCCGCCAGAGCTTCGCCATTTAGGCGCAATTGCCACTGATTACCGGCGGTAACCTGAGTTTGATCATCCTTGAGGCGATCGACCTGCTTCTCCATTTGTTTAGCCTTACGCGCCAGCTTTTCGTTGTCATACACGCTGCCCCAGATGGCCAGTCGCTTGGCGCTTTTTGCTACCCGATCAATTTCCTTTTGTTCGGCTAAACGGCGATGACTGTCCGAGATATCTTTCTCCGCCAATGCCTGCCGTGCCTGAGTGCAAGGCAGGCGGATAAATTGCAGATTTTTGTCACGCAAAATCCAGGTACAGTTGGTCACACGATCCAGCAAACTGCGATCATGTGAAACCAGTACAAAACTGCCACCCCAATTCAGGAGAAACTGCTCCAGCCACAGCAGGGTAGGTAAATCCAGGTGGTTACTGGGTTCATCCAATAGCAGCAAATCTGGCTGGCGGATCAGTGCTCGTGCCAGCAACAGGCGCGTATGCTGACCACCACTTAACGTACCGGCAGTCAGTGTCCAAGTGGGTTCATCAAACCCCAAGCTGACGAGCAAAACCTCTGCTTGCCAACGTTCTGGTTGATGCAGGCTATTGGGGAGGTGATTGAGCACCGCATCCAGTAAGGTGCAATCATCTAAAGCGGCAGGGAGATGTTGTTCAACCCGAGCCATCAGGCACTGGTTGGCGGTAGTGATAGTACCGGCCGTGGCGGGAAGATCACCGCTGAGGATGTTCAGCAGAGTACTTTTTCCACAACCGTTATGGCCTATCAAACCAATGCGGTCACCTTTTTTCAGGCCGAAGGAAATCTCAGCCAGCAGTGGGCCGAAAGTGTTGTCGTAACCGACAGATTTTGCAGAAAGTAATGTGGTCATTGCTTACTCAAGTTTTACAGGCATAGAGATGCCTATCGTCAATAAAGCCGACGATAACCGGTAAGCCGGAGGGAAGTTGTCAGAGTGTTAGTTAGCTTCGCTCAAGCAGGTTATCGCAGCACGATACCGGTAACGCTTGAGCAATCACGATCACTAAAGACGAGTGAATAAAGAAACAATTCACGGGTCAACATAGTAATCCTCCTTAATATAATTCTGGTTAATGTATGACCTCATTATATTTAGTTTCTTCACTTTCTGCCAGTGCCGTCAGAAGGCCATAGACCGTCGTGGCTGCGGGTGTTTTTTGGCTAAGTACAGCTACGCGATTATCTCGTCCATTCAGCCAAGCCAACTACTGACCCGCGTGCGATTGCCTGATTCAACCATTAACGGCCTTAAGCCCGGATGGTGCTGGCATCAAACTTACGTACTTGTCGAGCCAGATTTAGTTCGCTAGCTAAAAAATCAATTAACAATAAATATGTCTTGATGTAACATTCAAACATATATGATAATGCTTATGATACTTATTATCATTACCATGCTAAATATATGGATAAACAGTTGAGCAAAGCACCGAATTTGAACGACGAACCTGCTGTCGAGTATTCGACGGTAAATAAGCCCCTGTCTATCACCAGCGAACAACTGCTGGGAGAGCACGGTGTCGCCTTTATCGTTCATCAAGGTGAATATTATCAACTGCGCCAAACCAAGGCCGGCAAACTAATACTGACCAAATAACCTATACAGCCCCAACATCATTGGTATTGCAACCAGGCCGTTAACACCGAGGTAGCATCAAAGTACGCAGGGGAGAGCAAGCCACCCAGATTTTCGAATCAAGGCAGCCAGCAACCTATATATCTGTTTTATTCGCATAGAAAATATGGAGAATTGCCGACATGCCTCGTTTCATTTCTGACCGTTTCCGTTGGTCCCCACTCAGTTTGGCAATCGCTTGCACACTGCCTTTGACCGTTCAAGCGGCGGATACCACTGCCACGTCGACAAGCAGTAAAAAGCACACCACCGATACCATGGTAGTTACTGCAACAGGTAATGAGCGCAGTAGCTTTGAAGCACCGATGATGGTAACCGTGATTGAAAGTAGCTCGCCGACCAGTGAGACCGCTACCTCTGCGGCAGATATGCTGCGCAAAATACCGGGGCTGACCGTCACCGGCAGCGGGCGTGTCAACGGTCAGGATGTGACACTACGTGGCTACGGCAAGCAAGGCGTGTTAACGCTGGTTGATGGCATTCGCCAAGGTACCGATACTGGCCATCTGAACGCCACTTTCCTCGATCCGGCACTGGTAAAACGCGTTGAAGTGGTGCGTGGCCCATCTGCCCTGCTGTACGGCAGTGGCGCATTAGGTGGCGTTATCTCTTTTGAAACAGTCGAGGCCGCTGACTTGCTGTTAGCGGGCCAAAATACCGGTTACCGCGTTTACAGCTCTGCGGCTACCGGTGATCACAGTTTTGGTCTGGGTGCCAGTGCCTATGGCCGCACCGATGATGTTGATGGCATTCTCTCTTTCGGTACCCGTGATATCGGCAATATCCGCCAGAGTAATGGTTTTGAGGCACCGAATGACGAAACCATCAGTAATGTGCTGGCAAAAGGAACCTGGCATATTGACCCGATTCAATCACTGAGTGCCAATCTGCGCTATTACAACAACAACGCAATAGAACCTAAAAATCCACAAACCAGCGCAGCTTCAAGCAGTAATGTCATAACCAATCGTTCAACGATCCAACGTGATGCCCAACTCAGTTACCACCTTAAGCCACTGGATCAGGAGTGGTTGAATGCCACCGCACGGGTTTACTACTCTGAAGTGGCAATCAATGCACGGCCACAAGGTTCAGCCGAAGAGGGGCGTAAACAAACCACGGAAGGTGGAAAGCTGGAAAACCGGACGCGTTTGTTTACCGACAGCATTGCATCACACCTGCTGACTTACGGCACAGAAGCCTATAAACAAGAGCAAACACCGGGAGGCGCGACGACCAGCTTCCCACAAGCAGATATCCGGTTTGGCTCCGGCTGGCTACAAGATGAAATCACCTTACGCGATCTGCCAGTGTCCATTTTAGCCGGTACCCGTTATGACAACTATAGCGGCAGCAGTGAAGGCTATGCCGACGTCGATGCTGACAAATGGTCATCACGCGGCGCAGTTAGCGTTACCCCCACGGACTGGTTGATGCTGTTTGGCTCCTATGCCCAAGCTTTCCGCGCACCAACTATGGGTGAAATGTACAACGATTCACGGCATTTCCCCGGCAACTATTGGGTACCGAATCCAAACCTAAAACCGGAAACCAATGAAACCCAAGAGTACGGGTTTGGCTTACGTTTCAATGATTTGCTAATGGCTGAAGACGATCTGCAATTCAAGGCCAGCTACTTCGATACCAACGCGAAAGACTACATCAACATGACTGTTTCGCGCAGGACCACATCATCAGTGAATATCGACCGGGCAAAAATTTGGGGTTGGGATGCCACCATGAGCTACAAAACAGCCCTGTTTAACTGGGATCTGGCCTATAACCGTACCCGGGGTAAAAATCAGAGCACCAATGAATGGCTCGAATCCATTAGCCCGGATACTGTCACCAGCGTAGTCGATATCCCGGTTGCCAACAGTGGATTCGCGCTGGGTTGGATTGCCACATTTGCTGACCGTTCCCAGCCGTTAAGCACCGGTAAACGTCAGGCCGGTTATGGTCTCAATGATTTTTATGTCAGCTACAAAGGCCAGCAACAACTGAAAGGTGTCACGACAACCGTGGTACTGGGCAACGCATTCGACAAAGAGTACTACGCCCCCCAAGGTGTGCCACAAGATGGCCGCAACGCGAAGCTGTTCGTGAGTTACCAGTGGTAACCCATTAAAAAAAGATAGTCTGAAACTACTCATCCGGTAATTCAATTTGTGGATTACCGGCTTATCATTTAACGCTGTCACCTGCATATAAAATATCAATAGAACGAGGATTTCATCAATGAGCAAATCTATATATGAGCAATACATACAAGCCAAAGCAGAGAATCCGGGTAAATATGCACGTGATTTAGCAACATTGATGGGCATATCAGAAGCGGAACTGACCCATAGCCGCGTGGGCCAGGATGCAAAACGTTTACAAGGTGATGCTCGCGCCCTGCTGAACGCATTGGAAGCGGTGGGTGAAGCCAAGGCTATTACCCGCAACACCTATGCCGTACATGAACAAATGGGCCGTTACCAGAATCAACATCTGAATGGTCATGCCGGCTTAATCCTTAACCCGCGAGAATTGGATTTACGGTTGTTCCTCAATCAGTGGGCCAGCGCATTCACGCTGTCAGAAGAGACATCCCACGGCATGCGCCATAGTATCCAGTTCTTCGACCAGCAGGGCGATGCGCTACATAAAGTGTATGCCACCGAACACACGGATATGGTGGCTTGGCAAGCCGTGCTGGCGAAGTTTATTACCGCAACAAACCCCACCTTGCCATTAGAGCCACCAAGTACACCTGACGTAACCGAACCTGCGGTTAATAATGCCACCGTGGATACCGAATGGCGTGCCATGACCGATGTGCACCAATTCTTCCAGTTACTTAAGCGCAATAATCTGACCCGTCAGCAAGCTTTCCGCGCCGTCGGGGATGATCTCGCCTATCGTGTTGATAACAGTTCACTGACACAACTGTTGAATATCGCCCAACAGGATCAGAACGAAATCATGATTTTTGTGGGTAACCGTGGTTGTGTGCAAATTTTCACCGGTTTAATAGAGAAAGTAACCCCGTATCAAGGCTGGATTAACGTTTTCAACAAACGCTTTACGCTGCATCTGATTGAAACGGCGATTGCTGAAAGCTGGATCACCCGTAAACCGACCAAGGATGGGTTTGTCACCAGCCTGGAGCTGTTTGCCGCCGATGGTAGCCAACTGGCTCAACTTTACGGTCAGCGCACCGAAGGGAAACCAGAACAAAATCAATGGCGTGAGCAGGTATCCCGCTTGACCCATAAGGATATCGCCGCATGAGATTAAGGCTGCGGTCACTCCCTTTCATTCTGTCACTGAGCGCAGGTCTTCTGCCGCTAAATACATTCGCCGCAGAACGTATTGTCACTATTGGTGGGGATGTAACAGAAATCGCCTATGCACTCGGTGCCGGTGGCGAGATTGTGGCTCGTGACAGCACCAGTCTACAACCACAAGCAGTGCAGAAGCTGCCTGACGTGGGTTACATGCGAATGCTCAATGCCGAAGGGATTTTGGCAATGAAACCGACCATGCTATTAGTCAGCGAACTGGCTCAGCCCTCATTGGTGCTCAAACAGGTTGCCGATAGCGGGGTGAACGTGGTTACCGTACCGGGGCAGACCACACCGGAAAGTGTCACAGGGAAGATTAATGCCGTCGCCGCAGCGCTTCATCAACCAGAACAAGGGCAAAAACTGATTAAAGACTACCAGCAACGTTTAGCTGCAGTGAGCAGCACACCACTGCCGGTAAAAGTACTGTTTGTTATGAGTCACAGTGGCCTGACCCCCATGGCAGCAGGTCAGAATACCGCGGCGGATGCCATGATCCGTGCCGCCGGTGGCAACAATGCGATGCAAGGCTTTAGCCGCTATCGCCCGCTGTCACAAGAGGGGGTAATTGCCAGTGCACCGGACTTATTGCTGATTACCCATGCTGGCGTGAAAGCGCTGGGTGGCAGTGAGGGGGTCTGGAAATTACCCGGTATAGCCCTGACACCGGCAGGTCAACATCAGCGCCTGTTGGTGGTTGATGACATGGCATTACTTGGCTTTGGTTTGGAAACACCGCAAGTACTGGCGCTGCTGCGTGAAAGCATGGAACAAGCGCAATGAATTGTCGTGTCCATCCGCGCCTGATGCTGAGCATCTTACTGATGGTTCTGATCCTATTAGCACTCGGTTCGGCCAATATGGGGGCTTTGACGCTCTCGTTTCGTACCTTGTGGCATGCATCATTAGATGATGCCATGTGGCATATCTGGTTGAATATCCGCCTGCCGCGCGTGTTGTTGGCAGTCGTTGTCGGCTGTGCGTTGGCGGTCTCCGGTGCCATCATGCAGGGGTTATTCCGTAACCCACTGGCTGATCCCGGCCTATTGGGTATCAGCAGTGGTGCCGCGTTGTGTGTCGGGCTGATTATTGTTATGCCATTCAGCCTGCCACCGCTACTGGCACTTTACAGTCACATGGTCGGTGCCTTCATCGGCAGTTTGGCCATTTCGGTCATCATTTTCACCCTCAGCCGCTGGGGCCATGGCAACTTATCTCGCCTGCTACTGGCGGGGATTGCCATTAATGCCCTGTGCGGTGCCGCTGTCGGGGTGCTGACCTATATCAGTGATGACCAGCAATTACGCCAATTCTCACTCTGGAGTATGGGGAGCTTAGGCCAGGCCCAGTGGTCAACAGTGATGGTGGCGGCTTCGTTGATCCTACCTGCTTGTGTGCTTGGGTTATTACAGGCGCGTCAGTTGAACCTGTTGCAGCTAGGAGATGAAGAGGCGCACTACCTCGGTGTTAATGTGCACCAAGCCAAACTGCGTTTGTTATTACTGAGTGCCATCTTGATCGGTGCCGCTGTGGCTGTCAGTGGGGTTATCGGTTTTATCGGGCTGGTCGTGCCACACCTTATCCGCATGCGTATCGGGGCTGACCACCGCTGGTTGCTGCCCGGAGCTGCGCTGGGTGGAGCTTGTCTGTTACTGACCGCCGATACGCTGGCCCGTACCTTAGTTGCCCCAGCTGAAATGCCAGTAGGCTTGATAACCAGCCTACTGGGTGGCCCTTATTTTCTATGGCTGATTTTACGTCAGCGAGAGCGGGTAAGTGGTTAATATTGAATTGGTTGACATGGCAGGAGTTAATATAGCTGGGGTGAATAATTCGGCAGCATCTACAGCGTTATTAGAGGCCAATCGGCTCTCCTATCATGTGCAGGGCCAAAAGCTAATCAAGAATGTTTCTCTGCAAATTGCCAGCGGCGAAATGGTCGCTATTATCGGGCCGAACGGCGCGGGGAAATCAACCCTGCTGCGGTTGTTGACGGGCTATCTCCCCCCTTCAGATGGCCAGTGCCAATTGCTCGGCAAAAACCTGAAGAGTTGGCAACCGCAGGCATTGGCCCGTACCCGCGCCGTGATGCGGCAATACAGTAATCTGGCTTTTCCGTTTAGTGTTAGCGAAGTGATTCAGATGGGCCGGGCCCCTTATGGGGCGGCACAAAAGAGGCAAGCATTAGAAGAGGTAATGGCTCAGACGGATTGTTTGTCTCTGGCGCAGCGTGACTACCGTGCCCTATCCGGCGGTGAACAACAACGGGTACAATTAGCCCGCGTATTGGCACAATTGTGGCAACCACAACCGACACCACGCTGGCTGTTTCTTGATGAACCAACATCGGCGTTAGATTTGTATCATCAACAGCATACGCTGCGCTTGCTGCGGCAGTTGACCAATCAACAACCACTGGCAGTCTGTTGCGTACTGCATGATTTGAACCTGGCGGCGCTGTATGCGGATCGAATCCTGCTGCTGGCCCAAGGGGAACTGGTGGCCTGTGGCACACCAGAGGAAGTGCTCAATGCCGAGACACTGACTCGCTGGTATCAGGCAGATTTGGGGATTTCACGCCACCCTGAAACCGCCCTACCACAGATCTATTTGCGCCAGTAAGTGATACACATTACGAGGCTCAAAACGAGCAGCCAGTCAAACCAGTGCCAAATCACGATGGCGCTATCGGAGCGCCGTAAGGATAATCAGAAGAGTAAAGCGCCCGCATCAGGAATGGCGCGGTTCGAATCATCAAGGATAATTTTACCGTGTCTTTACCATCTGCCAGTTCTCTGCGCCGCAGGTACTTTGCCATTAACTTTACCTGCTTAGGTAACTTTGCCTGCCTATGGCTGGTTTAGCTTTTCGGTCACTTTAGGTTCACTTTCCGCCAATAATTCATAAATTGCCTTACCGACAATTTGCACTGCCCGTTCGATTTCTGCGGTCATTGGTTTGCTGTAACTGAGCCGCAGGCAATTGCGGTATTTCCCTGAAGCTGAACTAATAAACCCAGCCGCAACCTGTACTCCCTGCGGTAATAAGCAGCGATTAAGCCGCAAGCTATCAAAGCCATGAGGCAATTCGACCCAGAGCATAAAGCTGCCCTGCGGCCTGCTCAGGCAAGTACTCGGTGGAAAGTATTTCATTACCCAGCCGGTCATAATATCGCGGTTACGTTGATATTGGCGGCGCATCCGGCGCAAGTGCTGCATGTAATGGCCTTGCTTGATAAACTCGGCCATCGCCAGTTGCGGCAACGACGCCACCCGCCCGGCAGAAATATATTTCATGTGCAGCGCTTTCTCTAAATAGCGCCCCGGTGCAATCCAACCAATACGTAAACCAGGTGCCACCGTTTTAGAGAAAGAACTGCACAGTAACACCCGACCATCATCATCAAATGAGGCAATGGTCGGTGGGCGCGGATATTGATAAGCCAACGCGCCATACACATCATCTTCAATAATTGCCACATCATAGCGCTGAGCTAAGGTCAGTAAAGCCTTCTTGCGTTCGTCCGGCATATTGTAGCCCAAAGGGTTATTGCAGGTTGGAGTAAGCTGAATCGCTTTGATCGGCCATTGATCCAATGCCATTTCCAATGCCTCCAAACTGATCCCCACCACCGGATCGGTCGGGATCTCAATCACCTTCATTCCCATCCCTTTCAGGGTTTGCATCGCACCATGAAAACTGGGGGAATCGATAGCAACAATATCACCAGCCTGACAAACCGCCCCCAATGCGATAGCCAATGCGCCATGGCAGCCAGAAGTAATAATGATATTTTCAGCCGACTGATGATTACCGCTGTCCAGCATCAGCCGGGCAATTTGCTCACGCAACACCGGAGTGCCATAAATATTGTCGTACTCCAGCACTTCCTCACTTTGGTGTAGGCTAATTCGGCTAAGCAATCGGCTGAGTATTTTTAGTCCCGGCCCAGAAAGATCGGGCGAACCGACACCTAAATGAATAACATTCGTTTGATCGCCTCTGGTCAAAAATGCCAGCGTATTTTCCCACTGTGATATCTCTACCGGCCGCTGAGCATGAGTGCATGTCGCCGGTAAAGAAGGCAGGTTTGAACTGCAACGCACGAAATAACCCGATTTTGCTCGCGCTTCAATGAGCAAGCACTCCTCCAGTTGCCGATAAGCCTGCTGGACGGTACTGATGCTAACACCATGCTCGTCACTCAATACTCTGACAGAAGGCAACCGCTCCCCGGCAATATACAGCCCCTCTTTAATCCGTTGACTAAGAATATCAGCCAGTTGTTGGTAACGAGTCATTGGTATCACCTGATAAATTGAGAAGGACCAGTACAGATGGCGCTTATTTGTACTATTCAGTTTATATATCGCATATCTGTATGGAAATAATAGTCCCCATTTGCATCTGTAATGTTTTCCGCCAAAGTTTCATGCTAGTGGCTCACCTAATGACGGGGAGTCGATGATGAATAATATAATTGAAGATCAAATAGATGAATGCTGTTCGTCGGCTGCGCGAGCAACGAAAAGTCGCCACAATATTTTTATTCAAGTATGGCTGAAAGCATACAGATACCTATACCAGTGGAATGAACGACGTAAAACTGCGAATACGCTGTCAAGATTGAATTCAGATCAATTGAAGGATATTGGCTTAAGCCGGGATGATATCAAACGGGATTATAGCCGCCCATTCTGGCGCTGAGTTAGGGTTCTCATGGCAGTAAATAAGGTTAAAGCTAAATAGACGGGCTTCGGTGTAATACAGTACCGAAGCCAGTATTATTAGTTAGAAATCATAACCGACGGTTGCTAGCACTGAACGTTCAGCACCCCAGTAGCAATAGGAAGTGTTGTAACAGGCCGCGACGTATTTCTTGTCGGCGATATTATTCACATTTAATTGAACAAATGCCCCTTTCAGTGACGCAGCCCAAGTGCCCAAATCAGCGCGGACAGAGGCATCGCCCAGTGTATAGGAGGGTACGCGCAACGTATTAGCGTCATCAGCCCATTGCTTACCAATATAGCGGATACCCGCACCAATATTGATTCCGTAACCCGCTTCATATTGTGCCCACAGTGATGCCATATTTGACGGTGCTAACACCGGTGTATTGCCATCATTACCATCAATAGCATCTTTGAATTTCACTCGATTATAGGTATAGCCCGCAATCACGCTTAACCGGTCATTAACCTGGCTTCTGGCCTCCAGCTCCAACCCCTGTGAATTAACTTTACCGGCTGGCACAAAATAGGTCGCTGGTACGGCACGGTTTGCCACATCATTTTGTGTCAGGTCATATAAAACGGCGGAATAGAGTGAAGTGCTGCCCGGCGGCTGATATTTAATACCGACTTCATACTGCTCGCTGGTCATCGGTTTCAATAAGTTTTGTTGTGCATCTGGGAACAGACTTGGCGTGATGGCCTGACTGTAGCTGACATAGGGCGAAATGCCACTGTCGAAGCTATACAGTAATGCCGCACGCCCACTGGCATGTTTATCGGTGCGTTCATCCGTGCTATTGGCAGTCTTATTAATGTTTTCAGTTTTCATCCGGTCATAGCGGCCTGATAGATTCAGGTGCCAATTATCCAGCGTCATTTCATCTTGCAAATAGATGCCACTCTGTTCATAGCGGCGGTTTAAATAGGAGGTGTTGATGCCCGGAGTGGTCAGCAGATAATCGCTATAAAGCGTGCTCCCCGCCGAAATACCGGTGTAAGGGTTCAGGGTGGTCGCAAAAGCGCTGTCGCTGCGCAGATTATTGCTGAACTTCTGGAAATCAAAGCCCAGCATCACCTTATGTTCCACTGCAGCGGTAGCAAAATCAGCACCCAGTTGGTTATCAATGGCGAATGCGTTGAGTGAAGAGTCCTCACCGGAATAATAACGATTCATCAGAGTGCGATCGCTATTCCATCCCCCCTGATAAACCTGTTCTAGCTGAGTATTGGAATGGGTATAGCTGGCATTTTGGCGGAATGACCAAATATCATCAAATTTATGTGAAAATTCATAGCTATAGATTTGCTGCCAACGTTTAAATACATTGTGGTTACTTTCGCCATCAAAGAAACCACGGCTTAATTTCTGCCCATAGATGCTGCCATCAGCCGGCACCGAACTGTGGTAGCCACCAGAAGGATCTTTTTGCAAATTAGCCCGCAATAACAAGGAGGTATTTTCATCCGGCTGCCACAATAATGAGGGTGCGATGGCATAGCGCTCTTCACGCTGATGGTCGTACATGGTGTCACTGTTACGGGTAATCCCGGTGAGGCGAAACGCCCAATGCTCGGATATAGCATCGGTATAATCAAAGGCAACTGCTTGTGTATTGTTATTCCCGGCAGTCAGGCGGAAATGGCCTTCAGAAGTAAACTGTGGGCGTTTAGATGTCATCATCACCACACCACCGGGGATACTCTGACCATACAGTGCCGAAGAGGGGCCTTTGATGACATCAATGCGCTCCAGGAACCACGGGTCTACTTGCAACACGTTAAAACTGCCGCCGTCACTGAGTAAGCGCAAGCCATCAAGGAAGGTATTATTCACATCACCGCCGTGGAAACCACGCAATGCGATGGTGTCATAACGGTTGGCTCCACCAGAAAAACCGGTGAACACGCCGGGAGTGTAATTCAGCGCCTGATTAATCGTGGCGACATTTTGGTCATCCATTTGCTGACGCGTCACCACCGATACCGCCTGGGCCGTAAGAATTAAGGGCTGATCAGTTTTGGTGGCCCCTTTGGTGGTTTTTGCCGTGTAGCCCGAGGTTGGGAGATCAGCAGCATTACCCGCTTTGGCCGTGACTTCTATCGTATCTTCAGCCAGCGAAGCGAAAGGAATACACATCGCCAATGAACATAAAATAGCAGAACGCTTTATGACAAAACCCGAAAACATAGTTATCTTCCCCAGATAATTAGGCATATAAAATAGATGGTTATAACCAGCATCCATTGCTATTTCACAGCGCAATCGCATTGCCTGCGTGCCACAAATCGTGGGTCCATAAGTTCAGCGCACAATCTATTAAATGAGAGTGTTAATTTCAATGATAATTATTATCTTTATCATTTGAAGTAAGAGAAGTAATTATCGGAGTAAGATTATTCCGTAACCCACAGAGTGTGCCACAATGGCGCTCAGGCGAGCTTTAACAGCACACCTACAGGATTTTCGGGTTAATTGTGGCACTCACTTTCGGGCTAATCGGTTTTATGAAAAAGATTGGGTACGTTGTTGCACGTAGAAACTATCCGCTGCTGTGGCTGTTACTAACGCTTATTTTTGCGTCAACATCAGGTACCAGCATTGCCGCCATAGCATCAGACGCGGCGGCTGAAAACAGTGAGGCGCCAGTAAAACCGGCAGTATCAGTACAACTTATTGGCTTGCAAAAACAGTTAGATAAGCTGAAACAGAGTGTTTCGGTCAGTACCGCCGATAACCAGTTTAGTGTGCTAAACGAAACCGCATTAGCACTGGTCCGTGACGTTGATATCTTGCTCGCCGACCTGAAGCCTAAGCGGGAACAACTCCAAACACAGTTGGAGGTTTTGGGCCCATTACCTGCCGCCGGTGCACTGGCAGAGACCCCGGTAGTCGCCCAGCAGCGGCGGGTCTTGAATACCCGTAAAATCCAGTTGGATGGCCAGAATGATCAGGCCCAAGCGATCAAAACCAACGCAGAAAATCTGGCAACACAGATTATCGCTTTACGGCGCACGGCGTTGAAATCACAAATTGCTTTAAACTCTGGCAGCATCTTGGGTGCAAACTTCTGGGCGCCGATCGTCAATCCCGATGCTGACGATGATCGCCGGCTGAAAGATTTCACCCAAGAGCTGGCCGATGCCTGGAGTGCTGCCTGGGAACCCGAATGGCGGTTCGGCACCACGATGTATCTGCTGCTAGCACTCTTAATCAGCGTATTTGGGTTTAAATTTCTCGATGTGCTAACCGCCTGGTTTTGTACCAAATACTTACCACTAGGCCCGCTGCGCCGCAGTTTTATGGCCTCAGCCACCACGCTTTGTACGGTGTTGATTACTGTCACAGTAGCGCAATGTATCACTCAAACTTTTACCCGCACGCCGGATGTCTCACAGGTAGTGATGGATTTTGCGCTGGCATTTGTTCAGCTCATGTTCTTCTCAGCCTTAATCGCGGGCCTTGGGCGGGCATTTTTATCCAACCAACGCCCCTCATGGCGGTTGCCTGCCATCGCTGATGAAGTGGCCGCATCACTGAGACTATTCCCCCCTCTGCTAGCCAGTTGCATCATGATTTTCGGTGCCCTTGATCAGATGAACAATATGATCAATATCAGTGTGTCCGGGGCCATTTTTAGTAATGGTATTTCGGCGTTGTTGGTGGCGCTTACTGCGGCGATTATTCCGTTACGTGCTAATCGGGTACGGCGTAATTTGGTAGTCAATGGCGAAAAACCGGAAGCCTATTCCACGCTGGCTGGATTGATTCATTTCGCTATCGGCATTACGGCATTAGCCATATTACTGTCACTGTTGGTCGGTTATATCGCACTGGCAAAATTCTTAAGTTACAAGCTGGTGTGGAGCTGTCTGGTCATCGCCTGTTTGTATTTATTAGTTCACCTGTGTGTTGATTTGGCAGAAAGTATTTTCTCGCCCACCAGCAGCGCCGGTAAAGCCATTAAGCAATCACTGAATATTGATGACCGCCATTTAGCCCAAGCAGCAACGTTACTCTCCGCTTCCAGCAAAGTACTGCTGATACTGTTGGCAATTATCGCATTACTCAACGGCACCTTTGGCTCCACTACCCCGATTTCACTACTGCAAAAGGCGGCAGAGTTATTAAGTGGCGAAGGGCTGGAAAAATTAAATATTGTTCCCACTAACTTATTTAATGCGCTGGTTTGCTTACTGGTCGGCTTATACGTGCTCAAAGCCGCACGGCGTTGGCTGAATAATGAGTTCTTACCCAAAACCCAGATGGATTCCGGTATAAAGACCTCGGCGGTAACGCTTTTCAGTAACATCGGTTACGTGCTGGTGATCCTACTGACCTTATCGGTACTGGGTATCCAATGGAATAAATTAGCCTGGATTGTCAGTGCACTGTCGGTAGGTATCGGCTTTGGCTTGCAGGAGATTGTGAAGAACTTTATTTCCGGCATTATTTTGCTGACCGAGCGGCCAGTCAAAGTGGGGGATTTGATCAGTATCAGTGGAGTTGAAGGAGACATTCGCCGCATCAATGTCCGCGCTACCGAGATTCAACTCAGTGACCGTTCGACGGTTATTGTCCCGAACTCCCAATTGATTTCGCAGAATGTGCGTAACGCCACCATGGCGAATGCTCAAGGGGTGGTGACCATTGCCCTGACCTTCCCGCTGGATTTGGATGTTGAATTGGCACAGACACTGTTGATAGAAGCTTATGAAGAGCACGAGTCGATACTTGATACCCCGGCTCCATCAGTAAAATTCAGTCAGTTAAGCCCGGACGGTATTGTCCTCAGTGTGACCGGCTTAGTACCCAGTCCACGGATGGTCAGTAATACCAAAAGCTCTTTGTTATTCAGCATATTAAAACGGCTTAGAGCCGCAGGTGTGTCTCTTGCCGTGGCCAGCCCCAGCAAAACGACAACTGAGTTAAACTAATCGGATAGGCCATGAGTGTTATCAAAACAATAAAAATCATGGCCTGCTTAATCACGTATTTCGCTTGGCTCGTACTCAACACTTTCGGATTACGCCTCTGTCACTGAACAGATAACGCATTAACCCCAAAGGAAAAATCAGCACCATAGGCTTACTCATCTCAGCGCTGAATCAAATAACGAATCGTAGGGCCATCCTGCTGAATATCTAGCACGATACATCCAGCCGGTTTCGCATCCCCCGCCAGCACGATACCAAAACCAAACAGCAAACCACTGCGATCAACAGTTTTCATCCTCTGGCAGTTGATAATCCAAGGCCAAGGCCAAGCGCAGGATAGCCGCCACTGGCTCGAAGAATTGCTCTGGTATGGTATCGCCACAGGCCACATCACGGTGTAACGCCCGTGCCAGCGCAATATTTTCCACCACAGGAATACCCTGTTCCTCTGCTAATGCAATGATCAGCGCAGCCTGTTCGCCATGACCCTTTTCAATCACAACAGGCAAGGGGGCATCATCAGCATGATAAAACAGACAAACCGCAAAATGGGTAGGATTACGTACCACTGCGGTAGAGCGTCTGACGTTTTTAGCAAAACTGCCACTTTGCACTTCATGCTGTAACTGCCGGCGTTTCTGCTTGATATGTGGGTCTCCGTTGCTGTCTTTATGTTCCCGTTTGATCTCCTCCAGAGACATTTTTAGTTGTTTCATGGTGTTATAGCGTTGAAAGGCATAGTCCATCAAAGAGAAAACCACATAACAAGCAACCAGAGCACCCAGTAACCAGCTCATTAATGTGGCAAAGACGGGGATCGCACAACGGCTTCCGCAGTAAGCCAGATAACCAAAAGAAACCGCATAGTGCAGCAATAAATAGCCGAAAATCAGCGTGAGCACCCCGACTTTCAATAATGACTTGGTCAGTTCAAACACACTGCGCAGTGAGAATAGTTGTTTGGCATTATTGATTGGATTGATATGTTCGCCTTTAAACTCTACCGCTTTGGTTGCCAATAACGGCCCGACTTGCGCGATACCGGCAAGAATGGTGACTAAAATCAGCGCGCCACCCAATATCCCCATAATATGAATAACTACTGCCATGCACTCCGCACCAATGCGGGCCAGTGCCATGGCCAACGGTTGTTGTAATTGGCTGATTGAGCTACGGATAAGTACGATGGCCTGATCGACCAACGTGTAGCCTGTCAGGAGAAAGTAAACCACCAGCACCACTAATTGCGCGCCGGAGGTTATCTCAACACTTTTAATCACCTGCCCTTTCTCCCTGGCTTCCTTCAGGCGTTTCGCGGTAGGTTTTTCGTTCTTTTCACTGCTCTCACCCCCCATTAGCAGCCCCATTTATCAGTGGGATAAGTGTGTTTATCTTCTGTTCGGTCTGGTTAATCCCCACCAGATAGTGATGTAGGGCATAAGGCAGGCTAATCAGCAATAAAAGCAGGGCCAATGCACTTTTAATCGGCATCGCCAGAAAGAAAACATTCAGTTGTTGTGCCGAGCGATTGATTAATCCTAAAGATAAATCAGCTAATACCATCACCAGCATCGCGGGTAACGCAAAGCTCAGACAGAGTTCCTGCATCAGTAGCCACTCACTTTGTAGGAAGTGCAGCATTGCTGATGAGGGGCGAATACCACTGCCAACAGGCAGAATGTCATAGGAGCCATAGAGTGCTGCCAGCACCAGATTGAAACCGCCAGATAATAAAAACAGTACGGTTAATATTTGCGTAAACAACACACCAAAAATAGACGATTCCATGCCCATACTGGGGTTGAACAAGGTGGACATGGTGGCACCACGCAAGGTGTCAATCAGGAACCCCGCCATATCAATGGCCCAGAAAGGCAGCGCCGCGACAAAGCCAATCATCACCCCAATCAATAGCTCAACACACAGCACCCCAAACCAACCGATGAGGCTATCGTGGGTTATCAGTGGCAGGGAGAAAAACAGTGGTGTGACCGGTAAAGCTATGGCAAAAACCAGGCCGTTACGCAATAAGCTACTGCCCAGACTGCGCACAGTAAACAGGGGTAATATCAGCAACATGCCGTAAGGGCGCATCATCGCCACCCCCAGCGCCTCAAGCCAATACAGAGAGTCATGCATCTCAGGACCGCATACTGGTAATTTGCAAAAAGGTCTGCTGGGTATAATTCAGCAGTGTCGCGCCCATCCAATGGTAGGTAATCAATAACGTGGCTGACACCGCCAGTAATTTAATCAAAAACTGTAATGTTTGATCCTGGATTTGGGTGAGCGCTTGCAACAAACTGACAATTAACCCGACCACGGAGGCCACTACCACGACTGGCATCGAGAGCAGTAAAACTATCCATAACAGTTGGGTCGCCAGATGCACAACAATGGCATTGCTCATTGATGCAGCCCTCGCTGGATAATCATAAATACGACCCCACCAACTGACCTAGCAGCAATCCCCAGCCGTCAATAAGAATAAAAATCAATAGCTTGAATGGGAGTGAAATGGTAATGGGTGACACCATCATCATGCCCATGGCTAACAGAATATTGGACACAATTAAGTCGATCGCCACAAACGGCAAGTAGAGCAACAAACCGATTTTGAATGCTTCAGTCAGTTGGGTTAGCGTAAATGCAGGCATTAATATCAACAGTGAATTGGGTTTTACACTATTGCGATAGCGTTCGGGCCATTTGGTTTGGACGATATCGTTAAAAAAGGTGACTTGTTCTGTATCGGTATTACGTTGCAAAAAATCGCGGTATGGCACCAGTGCATGCTCATCAATATGTTGTAGCAAAGCGCCAATGTCGTTGGGTAGCGGCTCATCTTGTAGTCGGGCGTGCACATCTAAGCCAACCGGTGCCATGATGAAAATAGTTAATACCAAGGCCAGCCCGTAAATAGCGATATTAGGGGGCACCTGCTGAACACCCAACGCATTGCGTAACAAAGAAAAAACTATCGATAATTTGAGGAATGAGGTGCCCATCACCATCAGCAATGGCAGCACCGACAGCAAAAAAAGCAGGACAATCAATTGAGAGGACGAATTCAGTAGCTCCATAATCGGTTCCGCAAAAGACTGGCCTGTTAAGTAAAAACAATACCCACAGTATTTCCCCAGCCCGCCTTAGCCGGAATCAGGTCATGACCTGAATAACCTCAGTGCCTCAGCCCAACAGCACCGCATTCTCAAGGGCGAGAGGTGAGAAACCATTGCTCAATCCGCACAATCAACTGCTCATCACAACACAACAGACTGCCACTGCCCACCGATTGCCCATGCAAACGAATATTCACTTCACCGTAGAAGGCGGTTTTACAGTCCAGCGTTTGCCCGACGGCTAACTGCTTGATATCACTCAGTGGCAGTGTCAGCCGCCCAATCTCCATGACGAGTGTCTGCGGTAATTGCTCTAGCGCCACCGCCGGTGGTTCTTGGGTCACAGTGGCAATATCCAGCGCCAGCAACCGGTCAATATCGTCATTAACCTGTTGAATTGTCATTTTGTTTCCATCCTCTAATTTGATATAAATCTGCGCGGATGCCCTCTGCCATAACCAACAATTCCCCTGTTCCAGTTCAGCAGCCGCCAGTATCCGCACCCCCTCTCCAGGCCTGATTTGCTGTAACTGGTGTAAGGATAAATGACTCCAACCAACCACTAAGCCAGCTTGCCAGACAGCATTTTGCTGAGCGGGTAGCGCCTCACTCTGCCAGTGGGATAACCTTGCTATTAATGCCACCGGCGGCCAGTTACACAGCACGACACTGAGTTGCTGCCCTTCCAGTTCGAAAGTCAGCCCCACCGCCCACTGCGTCAGCAGTGTCACCGCCTGAGGAGGCGTGTCATGAATGACCAACTCAGGTAGCGATGCAAGCAGTGGACTGACGGCCCAATGCGCCATTGCATTCACCAATTCTGCCGCCAGAAGAGGGGCATCATCCGTTGCCAGCGTATAAGCCAGCCAGTGCTGCCAACATGACTGCGATAACCACAAGCCACATTCCTGCCCGTTAAATTGCAGTGGCAGATAAATCCCTTCACCCCCAGCTTTGATGAAGGTTGCAGACACCCCAGCCGAATGCCGCCCATGACCAATCACGGTGCTGAGTTGGCGTAATTCAGCCGTCAGACTCTCGAACATGGATGACCTCCAACCAGCAGGGAAAGCCTAACAAGTGCAGTTGCCGTTGCCAGCGCGACTGTATACGTTGCAAACGTTCAACCAATTCACCATTGGCGTGGCTGAGCACAATAGTTAAGCCCTGAACAGCCAGGCTGACACTGACGCGTGTCCCACGCAACGGCCCACTGGCAATGCAGTAATCAGTGGATATCAAGCCACGATCTCTCACCGTGGTAATTGCATCAGCCATCTCCGCCATGGGAAGAACGCGCGGAGAAAGATAACGGGCAAATTGCTGTTTTTGTCTCTCATTACCGACTAGCTGCTGCGAATAACCGCCCAAATAATGCTCACTGAGCAGAGGTAATGCCCCTTCAATATCGATTCGACTCATCTTTTATTAACATCCGTAATTTTTCCTGTTCACGCTGATTACTCCGTATCAGCGCCTGTTGTGCTGCTATAGCGCCCCGTTGTTGCAGCCCCAGAGCGTGCAACGTGCTAATTTGCTTTTGCTGCTGCCGCTCCGCCTGATACACCTGATGTTGTAAAACTCTCTGCTGATCCGCTTGCGCGGGGAGCAGCCTACCGCGCCATTGTGCAAGTTGTTGTAACTGCTGACATAACTGGTGGCGTTCGCGACGGCACTGTATCAATTGCAGTTCCTGCTGCTGTTGTTCTTGCTGCAAACAGAACAGTTGTTGGCGTAACCGGCGCTCCTTGCGTTGCCGTAAAGAGAGCAAGCGCTGCAAAATATCCAGCGCGGGGTGGTTCAATTGATTATTTGGCCGAGTTGTTCCAAGGTGTGGTTGAGGCTGACGGCGTCGGAATGGCACGATAAGGCGTTCTCCTGTTGCAAAAAGGCACAGATCTTCGGGTAACGTTGCAGTGCGTCATCAGCCTGCGGGTCTTGCCCCGCCTGATATTCACCCACGCGAACCAACAGTTCGATCTCTTGATAGCAGGCTTGTATGTGGCGCAATTTCTGTGCCAGCGCCAGATGTTCTACCGTGACGATTTGCGGCATGATACGGCTGACACTGGCGGCAATATCAATAGCCGGATAGTGCCCGGCACCGGCCAGTCGGCGTGATAGCACAATGTGCCCATCCAACAGCGAACGCACCTCATCAGCTACCGGCTCATTCATATCGTCCCCTTCCACCAGTACGGTGTAAAAAGCGGTGATACTGCCACATTCACTGTTACCGGCCCGTTCCAATAAGCGGGGTAATGCCGCAAAGACGCTGGGAGGAAAGCTGCCCGCCACAGGCAGTTCACCGGCCGCCAGCCCTATTTCTCTGGCCGCTCTGGCATAGCGGGTTAACGAGTCCACCATTAACAACACTTTCAACCCGCGCTCACGGAAATACTCGGCCACTGTGGTGGCAGTATAAATACCCTTCAGCCGCTCCAGCGCCGGGCGATCAGAGGTTGCGACCACGACTACGGTGCGAGCACGGGTTTCAGGGGTGAGCACCTGGTCAAGAAACTCCCGCACTTCACGACCACGTTCACCAATGAGTGCTAACACCATGACATCCGCATTGCTGCCCGCACAGAGCATACTCAGCAAGCTACTTTTCCCGACGCCTGCCGCCGCAAAAATACCGACTCGCTGCCCCTCACCGCAGCTCAATACGCCATCAATGGCCCGGATCCCGGTAGTCAGTATTTGCCGAATCGGCTGGCGGGCTAGTGGCTCCGGGGGTTGGCAATCCAACTCACGCCAATGCCCGATAACCGAAGGGCCACCATCCATAGCCCCCCCCAAACCATCCAAAACCCGCCCGAGCAGTGATGGCCCCACTTTGACACGGTGGCTATGCCCAAGTGGTGACACCCACTGACCACTGCGCAAACCGGCTGAAGAGGCGAATGGCGATAGCAACGCAGTCTGTT
Source organism: Yersinia sp. FDAARGOS_228 (assembly GCF_002073315.2). NCBI lineage: Bacteria > Pseudomonadati > Pseudomonadota > Gammaproteobacteria > Enterobacterales > Yersiniaceae > Yersinia > Yersinia sp. FDAARGOS_228. Next base: position 1,114,319 of record NZ_CP020409.2, on the reverse strand, counting down.
GTTCAATAGCGACCACTTCAGCCAGCATGTCCGGTGACGCAATACGGCATAACTCCCCCAGCGCCACACCGGGCAGATTGGCGCGTAATAGGGTTGGGCCAACATCCAGTATTGGCCCGCGATAGGCGATACCATCCGGCGGCAGAGACGATAAGCGCAATTGATGATGCAACTGAGCGCTTAGTGTTGGGCTATCAGGCAGCTTCATCAAGTTCATCACCAATCAACTCAATAGTGCCTGCCACCTTGATATTCATCTCATCCCCCAATTCCTGCCAGGAAAGTACCGGCAGCGTGAAAATATCCCGCTCAACTATTTTGCGCAGAAAACGGCGTACATCGATGGCGGTCAGCAGGACAACATCACTGTTTTGTGCAACGGCAGTTTTTATCTTGTCGAGGATCAGGCGTGAGTGTTTATCGGCTAACGCCGAGTAAGCACCCGCAGAGGTTTGGCGAATGGATTCGCGGATCAAGTTCTCAGCCCCCTCCCCTAGCCGCAATACCGGTAACCAGAGGTTATTTTTACTGAACCGGCGACACACATGGCGGCGTAAGGCGATGCGCACGTACTCGGTTAACATGACACTGTCTTTCTCTTTCGGTGCCCAGACCACCAGCGCGCCGAAAATGGCCCGCAAATCCCGGATCGACACATCCTCCTCCACTAGCCGTTGCAGTATCTCCGCGACTTTGCCCAGCGGCATCTGGCGCTGTAGTTCTTTCACTAATTCCCCGTAACGCCCTTCCATCGCATCCATCAGATAACGGGTTTCCTGCACACCAATAAATTCAGCCGTATGTCGCTCAAATACCCGTGTCAGGCAAGAGATAATACGTTTATGTCCTTGTGCATATGGGATACCCAAGATGCTGGCATGGCTACCCTGCTCTGCGGCTAACCACTCAAAAGTGCCCATTCTGCTGCCTAACCTTTGGCTGCGCGTCTCTAGCTGGGCACTGGGCTGAGTCAGTAGCAACTCATCTGATGGCAATGTCAGTTCCAGCACTTGCTCCTGATAGACCCGGATCGATAAGCTGTTCTCAATCAAGGTAGGATCACTGCGGACAACCACCTCCGGTAATGGCACGCCAAGATGCTCAAACCAGCGCCAACGCAAGCTGTCGATATCTCGGACCAATTCGGGATAATCCAGGTTGGTCGCGCAATGCAACATCAAGGGTACCGCTCCTGGTGTCATCGAATTATCCGCAGACAAGCCGCTATCACTGGCCCCCGTTACCGTACCTCTGTGTCGTATTGACTGATTCTTGCGATAGAGTAAAAACGCCGGCGCAGCCACCAGTGCCGCCAGTATGATAAAAATCAGGAATGGAAAACCGGGTAACAAAGCAAAAACAGTCAGGATGGCGGCGGCTAACCATAAAGCATCTGGCTGACACCCCACTTGTACCGCCAGATCTTTAGCCAGACTCTGTTTATCGCCGCCAGGAACGCGGGTCACGATAATCCCAGCGGTAATGGAGATAAGTAACGATGGGATTTGGGCACATAGCCCATCGCCAACAGAGAGCACTGCATAGGTGATCATCGCCTGTTCCGCCGACATATTATGTTGCAGCACCCCGATGGTGATGCCGCCAATAATATTCACCAGAATGACAATAATCCCGGCAATAGCATCGCCTTTAACGAACTTCATCGCGCCGTCCATCGCCCCAAACAACCGGCTCTCTTTTTGCACCCTCTCCCTTAGCCGCCCGGCCTCGGCAGCATCGATCACGCCCGCCCGCATATCACCATCAATACTCATTTGTTTACCGGGCATGCCATCAAGCGAGAAACGGGCGCTGACCTCTGCCACTCGCTCTGAGCCTTTGGTAATCACGATAAACTGGACCACGGTGATAATAGTAAAAATGATCAACCCCACAGCCAGATTACCGCCAACCACAAACTGACCGAATGCCTCGACAATCTCACCGGCATCATGCTGGAGCAGCACTAAGCGCGTAGTACTGATAGTCAACGCCAAGCGATAAAGTGTGGTAATCAGCAATAACGACGGGAAAACCGAGAATTCGAGCGGATCGCGCAGGTAAATCGAGATCATGAGCAGGATGACCGAGAAAGCCAGATTGATCGCAATCAGCAGATCCACCAGCACGGTTGGCAGCGGCAGGATCATCATAAAGATGGCTACCAACAACATGATCGCCAGAAAAATATCCTGCCGCGCAGTTATCATCAGCAAGCCACGGATCAATGCCGATTGCCTCATGGACATGCTCCCGGCAAGCGGCACAGTAAGGCGCACTGCTGCCGGTAGAGCTGATACCAAAATTCAGCATCGGACAATGCCGGCGGGGAGCAACTGACCATAATACCCATTTTCAGTAAGTAGATACGCTGTGGCACGCCATTGAATCGCTCAAGCCGCCAGCATTGCTGGAGCCGCAGCAGATCATCATGGCTGTAGTGCCGCTGTTGTAAACCGCAAGTGAGCAGTAATCTTGATGCCCGCCACTCAAGGAAAATAATCCGTTTTTCTATCTGCCACTGCATGCGAGAGGTGATTACCGAACAGGGCAATTCCGCCATGCGGATAAACAATTGGAGGTTACGGGTAACAACTAAATCCATCGCCATAACCGGTGTCCTTTTGATGCAACGTTTCGCTATACATAATTGATTTCAAAATTCAGGCAGGCGGCAAGCAAGAGACAAATCAGTTGTGGCCGAGTCACGAACGCAGCCAGCGCACCTGCAAGTTGAAAAATGACGAGAACAAACAATGAAAAGAATACGCAGCCAATGCCTCATCAGCCATCGGGGGTTCGCCTGAAACGAAAAGTCATATCTCCAGCAAGGTGGCTAAAATTTGTGCTTGTTGTTCCTGATCATTGAAACAATCCACTGGCATCAATTTAAACAACTCATAAAACCGACGAATGAATCCTCGCTGTGCTTTGGCATCCGCACCGGTAATCGCTTCAATTCGTGGCTGCAACCAGCTACTAAATAGCCAGGGTTGCCCCACCACCGCCAGTACCTCGTTCAGAATCGTATCTCCTGCCACGCCACAGACATTCCCCACCTGGCTGCAATGGTCTTCCAACCCGAGAAACATCAGCAAGCGGCGCAACTGGTAGAGCGTAGCGGACAAACGCTCACCGTATTGAGCGAACGGCCGACAGGACAAATCAAACGCGATTGCCCGCATGAGTACCCGAACACGTTGCTGGCGCTGTGGCCAACGGCTCACCTGGGTAAACCACTCCGCCAGTGACAATTCACTTTGATGAATACTTTGCTGAAACAACTGTTTGACGGCGCCCAGCGCGCGGCTGCCCTCCGTACCCAGCTCCAACAGACCAAATAGCTCAACCTCCCAGCCCTCACGCTCAAGTAGCGGGCCAAGTAATTGCGATAAGCTGCGGCGGCGTAATGGGTTATTTTTGCTGTGTGCCAGCATGGCGGCCAACAGTAACACTTGCTGCCCTGCCGATAGCTCACCTTGTCGAAGCTTGTTGGCAAGTGAAACAAGATCCACATCAAGCGGAATATTCTGTGAAAACAGCATGTCGCTGCTACCAGAGAGTTGAGTTATCAACTTCACCAATAGCTGTTGGCGGCGCAGATTACGCTCTTCAGCCTCAATGGATTTTTGATCTTTCAAACGGGAACCGAGACTCAGACCGATCTCTTCCATCGTCTCTTCCAGCGCAGTTTGTCTCACTTCAGATAATTCAATGCTGGCTAATTCCATGACTGAGTGTGCGGGGGTTATTTCGCCATGCGCCTTCCCCACATTTTGGTGAGAGCCGTGAACTGCCAAGGTCTCTGACACATTATTGGCATTAATCATGAGCTGGCTCCTGTAGCCAAAGGATAAGTTGCGCCAAATGGCTACGCAGAGAAAGGCTAACTTGCAGCATTGGCGAACCTAAGCATGCGGCATCTTCAGGCATACTCTCATCCCCCACACACTGTACCCGCTCACCCAGAGCAGCGGTCACGGCAGGCAGATGCTGCGGGTGAACCTGTAAGAGCAACTTTTCACCGTGCGCCATTTTCTCCACTTGCGCCCCCAGCCGATGAATCAAAATCTGCTCCACAGATTGCTGACCGGCCCAGGCAGTTACCACCGCCGTAATCGCTGCCAGAATATGCTGACGGGATTGCGTAATCAGAGCGGCCTCCAATTGCTCCGCCGCGACCAACCAGCCAACATGTTGCGCCAACACCTCAGCTTCTGTTTGACTCCGCACTTGGACCATCAGCATGTCTGCTTGTTGCTGTGCTTGCGCTAACAACACGCGGCTCTCATCCTGCGCTGCTTACACAATCTTGGCTGCCTGCTCTCGGGCAGCAGATAAAATATCGCGGCTCTGCGCCATTTCCTGTAACTGAACCGCCGCAATGACTCGCCCCGCTGGCAGCGAATAATCAAATTTCTCTATCCTGAGATGAAAAGGGTTCATAGCAAACGCTCCAGTCGGGTTAACCAACTGTCAACCGAAAAAGAGAATGCCTGAGACAGAGATAATGCACGTGGCTGAGGGGGTAATGAGATAGAGATTGCACGCCAGACCACATCATCATGGCGTACCTGATGTGCCAGGCTATGCCCCAGTCGTAAAGCAACCGTGGGCAGATGCTGTGGGTTTAAGGTCGCCGGCAGGTGCCCCTGATATCCCATACCAATGAGTTGTTGAATATCAGCTTCATCCAATAGCGGCGAAAGCTGCTCGCGATAACGCCGTAGGCGCAAATAATCACCACATTGTAAATGGACCAACCCCAGCGCCAGACAGCGGGCAGATAAGCGCGGGTAACTTGCCATTCGCTCTTGCTGCTGCTTGCTCAGCACCGCAGGCAGCGTTTGCTGTGGAAATTTTCGTTGCCGAATTAGCGCATTATTCAATACCCTGTCCAGCGCTTTACTGCGGCCATAACAGTAGTTCTCTGTTTTAATCCCCATCGCCGACAACCATAGAGAGTACAACTATTTAAAGGCGAAATTTATGCGCCACAGCCATTACATCATCAATTATCCGCTTGGGGGATTACCTGCCAATCAGTGAGTAGTGGATCAGTACACAAGCAGCAGGAAACCTTTAGCGATAAAGAGTTGTGCTACCTGCCTGGTCGCTTATATAGCAAAGTTAAAAAGCATCTTAACGGAGAGGATCAACACGCATCATCTCAGCCCCAAATACCCCATACACTCCCGCTACAACCTTGGCATATGTCCATATTATTGGTCGATGATGCTGAAACCAATAGGGATATTACCGGCATGATGCTGCGCCAATTGGGGCATCAAGTGACTCTGGCGGAGAGTGGCGAAATAGCACTACGTATCGGCCAAACGCAGCATTTTGATCTGGTGCTGATGGATATTCGTATGCCTGGTATGGATGGGCTGGCAACAACCCGCTATTGGCGTGGTGATGTGAATAATCAGGATAATCGCTGCATGATTACGGCATTAAGTGCCAATACTAATCCTGAGGAAAAGATAAGGGCCAGTCAGGCGGGGATGAATCATTATCTCTCTAAACCGGTGACTTTCAGCCAACTGGCAGAAGTACTGGATCTGGCTGCACAATTCCAGCTCGAACGCGGGGTCACACTCTCCCCTCAGTTATCAACACCGAGGCCACTATTGAATCTGGCTGACACCTCACTGCGTCTTAAACTATCACAATCATTGCAATTATTAGTACAGCAGGGGAGAGAGTCTCTCACCCATACCCCCACGTTATCGCACCAGCTTCACACCTTAAAAGGCTGTGCCGGGCAAGCGGGCCTTATTGAGTTACAAGACGCTGTGATTCAGTTGGAAATAGCAATCGAAAATAATGAACTCATTACACAGCAGGATATCGATCACCTCGGCGAGATAATCCATTTGCTGTTTCAATCGCGGGATCCCCGCGACACCATTTCAATCATCAGGTAAAGGGAATAACTTTATGAATACGAAATTACTGATTGTCGACGATCATGAACTAATCATTAATGGCATTAAAAATATGCTGGCAGCTTATCCACGCTATCAGATTGTTGGGCAAGCTGATAACGGGCTGGAGGTATACAACTTGTGCCGACAAACAGAACCAGATATTGCGATTATAGATCTCGGGTTACCCGGTATGGATGGCCTTGATGTCATTATCCAACTGCTTCGCCGCTGGCCAACCATGAAGATTTTAGCATTAACGGCCCGCCATGAGGAACATCATGCCAGCAGAACATTAAACAGCGGCGCACTAGGTTCTGTTTTGAAAAAAAGCCCACAGCAGATTCTGATGGCAGCTATTCAAACGGTTTCAGTAGGTAAACGCTATATTGATCCTGCACTGAATAGTTCTCTGGTCAATAAGCTGGCACAAGGTACTGATGCCTGCCAGCCAGTGCTAACGCCACGAGAGCGACAGATCCTAAAACTTATTACCGAAGGTGCCTGTAACCGTATTATCGCAGCGCACCTTTCCATCAGCCAAAAAACCGTCGAAACCCATCGCCTGAATATGATGAAAAAACTGGATGTACACAAAGTCGCTGAGCTTATTCACTGGTCGTATCGCTTAGGGCTAAATGAGTAATATCCCTGGTGTTTTATTGATGATAGACGCAAATAAAAACCCCCTTGTCGGTATCTCACCGATAAGGGGGTCCACAGATATCAACGTCCAAACATCAAGGACGAAGAGAATTACCCTTGGTTAACTGGTGTCTGTTCCGGTGCAAACAACGCTTTCTCATATGCCTTGGCTTTTTTATGATCAAACTGATGTTCCCACTTGGCTATAACCAGCACCGCTAACGCATTGCCTACCACGTTCAGTGCAGTTCGGGCCATATCCAGTATACGGTCCACTCCGGCGATAAACGCTAAACCTTCCAGCGGAATACCTACACTGCCTAGTGTTGCTAACAAGACAACAAAAGATACTCCCGGCACGCCAGCAATACCTTTCGACGTCACCATTAACGTTAGAACTAGAATAATTTCTTGCCCGATAGACAGTTCAATGCCGTATAGCTGGGCAATAAATATGGCGGCAATACTCTGATAAAGTGTAGAACCATCTAAGTTGAAGGAATAGCCAGTCGGAACCACAAAGCTGGTAATCGATTTTGGTGCACCATAGGCTTCCATTTTCTCGATGATTCGCGGCAATACAGTTTCTGAACTGGCGGTAGAGTAAGCCAAAATCAGCTCATCTTTCAAAATTCGAATCAATGTCCAGATACGTAATTTACATAACCTGGCAACGGTTCCCAGCACGACCAGCGCAAAAAATAGAATTGCGGCATAAACCAAAATAACCAGTTTTGCCAATGGAATAAGCGAGGCAAAACCAAAATTGGCGACAGTTACCGAGATCAAGCCAAACACCCCGATAGGCGCATAACGCATAATCATATGAGTGACTTTGAACATGCTTTCAGAAACGGCTTTAAACACATTCAACAGTGGTTCTTTGGTTTCTTTTGGCAATGAAGACAGCCCTAAACCAAACAACACTGAGAAGAAGATAATTGGCAACATATCGCCTTTCGCCATTGAAGCGAAGACGTTAGGAGGAATGAGCGACAAGATAGTGCTCACCAGACTGTGGCTACCACTTTGTACTTGTTCAGTGGTCTTTTCATATTGAGAGATATCGACCACGGTCAATGCTGACATATCAATGCCGTGCCCCGGTTGGAACACATTCGCCAAAGTGATCCCAACAATAATAGCCACGGTGGTGATAACTTCGAAATAGATAATGGTTTTCAAGCCAATTCGACCAAGCTTCTTAGCGTCACCGACACCCGCAATACCCACGATCAACGTCGAAATAACTATCGGTACAACAATCATTTTAATTAAGCGGATGAAGATATCGCCCGCTGGGCTTAAAACATTACTAACTAACCATTCCCTAGATTCAATTTGGTTATGCAAGACAGCACCAACCAAAATACCTAATACCAGTGCAATGAGTATTTGCCAGGCCAGACCTATTTTTACACTTTTCATACCCTAAAAATTCCTCAAAGCATCCTATAAAACGCAAGTCACCAAGCATTTCAAATAGAATACTTAATCATTAAATACGGGGCTATAGTTGATAAAACGTATGGTCCAGCCTCCCGTCAGCCGGCCACGTTATAAATCAGTATCATTTCTGGGCACTCTTCTGCAAGTTTTGTTTACACTAAGCCCACATAGCGGTGATGCATAACGTTAGCCCAATAAATCATTAAACCACAGTAAATATTTGTTATTGAAAAAATAAAATCCATGAATGACAAATAACACCATGGTGTACTGTATAAAAAATACGCTAAATAAAATTGTGTAAGAAATTCACGATATGTTTTATTTTTTGATGAAATTTGTTTTAATTTTGTTAAATTTATTTGTTTTAATTCTCCGCTTATTTTGGATATTTAACAACTAAAGTCGATTATTCCTCAGATAATAGCGAGTAAGTTACTCAAATAGAGAAAATAGTAAGTTGCATATTTATGCTATTGAAATTTCTATTTACATATTTATATTTCCAGTTGGAATATATATTTAATTCTAATTGCAATTAGATATAAAAATAACAACTTCTCGATAGTTGTAAATTATACTTTTATTTTTTGGTTAACAACTACCCCAGAACTGAATTAGTCACATTGCGTTATTACTTTTGATTATATATGTCCTTCAATATGCCCATTTCACTCTGGAAATGGGCTGATGTGCACATTTCTTTTCCTTTATTGCATGGCCATAGCTCAGCTCTCCTATCATTAAGATATCGATTCACCACGCAGCACATTAAGTAAGTCTCTAAATCAACATCTTTTATGCGTGATCTGCCGCCCAAAAAAGAAACAAAACAGCCCCTCGCACTATAATTAACTTTTGATTGACATATTATTAACAATCTCAAGGAGAACTATTATGAGCCAAATACATAAATACCCTATTCCAACTGCAATTGCAGAGCATGCCCTGATAAGCCCTGAACAATATAATCAATATTATCAACAGTCTGTGCAGAACCCAGATGAGTTTTGGGGCGAACATGGCAAGATTATTGATTGGATAAAACCATATACAACGGTTAAAAATACGTCTTTTGACCCCGGCCATGTCAGTATCCGCTGGTTTGAAGATGGCACATTGAATCTTGCAGCCAACTGCCTTGACCGCCATCTGGCGGAGCGTGGTGATCAAACAGCGATAATCTGGGAAGGCGATGATCCTAACCAGTCAAAAACCGTCACGTATAAACAGCTTCACCATGATGTATGCCAGTTTGCTAATGTGCTGAAAAAACTGGGCATCAAGAAAGGTGATGTGGTTGCAATCTATATGCCGATGGTGCCAGAAGCCGCTGTTGCTATGCTGGCTTGCGCACGTATTGGCGCAGTTCACTCTGTTATTTTTGGTGGATTCTCACCTGATGCCGTTGCTGGCCGAATTATCGACTCTAACTCAAAACTGGTGATTACTGCCGATGAAGGCATTCGTGCTGGTCGCGCAATTCCACTGAAAAAAAATGTCGATGATGCTCTAAAAAATCCAGCAATCACCAGTATCAAGAATGTTGTCGTCTTCCAACGTACTGGCAATGCCAGCTATTGGAAAGACGGGAGAGATTTGTGGTGGCATGACCTGATTAAAGAAGCCTCTGCCGACTGCCCGCCAGAAGAAATGAATGCCGAAGACCCACTGTTCATCCTTTATACCTCCGGCTCCACTGGCAAACCAAAAGGGGTGTTACATACCACCGGCGGCTATCTGGTTTATGCCGCGCTAACCTTTAAATACGTTTTCGATTATCACCCCGGCGACATCTACTGGTGTACGGCAGACGTTGGTTGGGTCACCGGTCACAGCTATTTGCTGTATGGCCCACTGGCCTGTGGAGCTATTACTCTAATGTTCGAGGGTGTTCCTAACTATCCGGGCGTCAATCGCTTGGGGCAGGTTATCGATAAGCATCAGGTTAATATCCTGTACACCGCCCCTACCGCCATTCGTGCCTTAATGGCCGAAGGTGACAAAGCCATCGAAGGGACAAAACGCGACTCCCTGCGCATCATGGGTTCAGTTGGGGAACCTATAAACCCAGAAGCATGGGAATGGTATTACAACAAAATTGGTAACAGTAAATGCCCAATTGTTGATACCTGGTGGCAAACTGAAACTGGCGGTTTCATGATAACGCCACTACCGGGAGCCACAGAATTAAAAGCAGGTTCTGCCACTCGCCCATTCTTTGGCGTACAACCTGCGCTAGTAGACAACTTAGGTAATCCGCAAGAAGGTGCAGCCGAAGGCAATCTGGTGATAACCGACTCTTGGCCGGGTCAGGCCCGAACGTTGTTCGGCGATCATGACCGTTTTGAGCAAACCTACTTTTCAACCTTTAAGGGCATGTATTTCAGTGGTGATGGCGCTCGCCGTGACGAAGATGGCTACTACTGGATAACCGGTCGCGTCGATGACGTACTTAACGTTTCAGGTCACCGCTTAGGGACCGCTGAAATTGAATCCGCGTTGGTCTCACACCCGAAAATTGCCGAAGCGGCTGTCGTCGGGGTACCCCACAGCATTAAAGGGCAAGCTATCTATGCCTACATCACGCTGAATCATGGCGAAGAGCCAACACCAGAGCTGTATACCGAGGTGCGTAATTGGGTGCGTAAAGAGATTGGTCCAATTGCAACCCCAGATATCTTGCACTGGACTGATTCACTACCAAAAACCCGTTCAGGCAAGATCATGCGCCGTATTCTGCGCAAAATTGCGGCTGGCGATACCAGCAACCTAGGGGATACCTCAACACTGGCCGATCCGGGCGTAGTGGACAAATTACTGGAAGAAAAACAATCAATGCAAACACCGTCGTAAATTGTGCCGCCTACGGGCGGCAAACTTAATTAATGCCTCAAAGGAGAGACTCTGATGAATGACAGCATTTATCAAGAGATTGAAAATAACCCGCGTTTCAAAGAGTTAGTGCGAAAGCGTGGCCGTTTTGCCTGGATACTGTCGCTCATTACCCTAGCGCTGTATGTCGGTTTCATTTTCCTTATTGCTTTCGAACCACAATGGCTCGGAGCCCCGCTATATGCAGGCTCCAGCATTACTCGCGGCATACCCGTTGGTGTGGGATTAATCGTTATTTCTTTTGTTCTTACAGGTATTTACGTTATTCGTGCTAATGGCGAGTTTGACCGTCTGACGGCAGAAATTCTTCGTGAGGTGAAGCAATGAAGACTCGCCATTGGTCCGTACTTTCCTTATTGGCTCTGCCTGCGCTGTCACAGGCAGAAGCAATTACCGGCGAAGTTCATCGCCAGCCGCTCAATATTCAGGCGATCATCATGTTCGTACTGTTTGTTGGCGCGACATTATATATTACCTACTGGGCATCAAAACGTACCCGTTCCCGGGGTGATTATTATACCGCTGGCGGGCGCATAACCGGTTTCCAAAATGGTCTGGCAATTGCTGGTGACTTTATGTCTGCGGCATCATTCCTCGGTATTTCCGCGCTGGTTTATACCTCTGGTTATGATGGCCTGATTTACTCCATCGGCTTTTTAATCGGCTGGCCAATCATTCTGTTTTTAATCGCCGAGCGGCTGCGTAATCTGGGTCGCTATACCTTTGCTGATGTAGCTTCATATCGCTTGAAGCAAAGGCCAATAAGAACATTATCAGCCTGTGGTTCGTTAGTGGTAGTCGCTTTATACCTGATAGCTCAAATGGTCGGTGCCGGTAAGCTGATAGAGTTGTTATTTGGCTTGAACTACCACGTAGCCGTGGTGTTGGTGGGCATCCTGATGGTGCTGTACGTCTTGTTTGGTGGCATGCTGGCCACCACATGGGTACAAATCATCAAAGCGGTGTTACTGCTGGCCGGTGCTTCGTTTATGGCCATTATGGTTATGAAGTCTGTTAACTTTAACTTCAATACCTTATTCAGTGAAGCGATTAAAGTTCACCCTAAAGGCTTGGCAATCATGAGCCCTGGAGGGTTAGTCTCTGACCCGATATCAGCCTTGTCGCTCGGATTAGCACTAATGTTCGGTACCGCAGGCTTACCACACATTCTAATGCGTTTCTTTACGGTAAGTGACGCCAAAGAAGCCCGTAAAAGTGTGTTCTATGCTACCGGCTTTATCGGCTACTTCTACATATTGACCTTTATTATTGGCTTTGGCGCAATCCTGTTGGTCGGCCCGAATCCAGCCTTTAAGGATGCAGCGGGGGCATTGCTTGGCGGTAATAATATGGCAGCAGTGCATCTGGCTAATGCCGTGGGGGGTAGCTTCTTCTTAGGCTTTATCTCAGCAGTTGCTTTCGCAACTATTCTGGCGGTGGTAGCAGGTCTGACATTAGCGGGTGCATCTGCGGTTTCTCATGACCTTTATGCCAGTGTCATCAAAAAGGGTAAAGCAAACGAACGCGATGAACTGAGAGTTTCTAAAATCACAGTGGTTATTTTAGGGTTTGTCGCAATCGGCTTGGGGATTTTGTTTGAAAAGCAAAACATTGCTTTCATGGTAGGTTTGGCATTCTCCATTGCCGCCAGTTGTAACTTCCCAATCATCTTTATTTCAATGTATTGGGATAAACTGACCACGCGTGGTGCAATGATTGGAGGCTGGTTGGGGTTACTGACTGCGGTGATCCTGATGATTTTAGGCCCAACTATCTGGGTAACCATTCTGGGGCATGCAAAACCAATTTATCCATATGAATACCCAGCATTATTCTCAATGATAGTGGCATTTGTCGGGATATGGTTCTTCTCTGTCACCGATAATTCAGAAGAGGGTAAGCAAGAACGTCTGCGCTTCAAAGCACAGTTTGTCCGTTCACAAACTGGCTTGGGCGCATCTCAAAGCAGCTCTCATTGATAGCATTTGGTGGATAAAAGGCCCCTCGGGGCCTTTTTTTATGGCTTCAACCAGCGGTCTAACCAAGGGAAAACCACATCTTGCTGCTCTTGGTAAAATACGTGCCCCAGTGCGGGCCAGCTACGAGTGACCAAGCGTGATTCCGCATTTTGTGACCGCCAGATTGCATGCACTTTACTGTAAGCCTGCTCGACAGCATCCGATGGGAACAATTTATCTTTCCCGCCGTTAAAAAGAAGCATCGGTTTTGGTGCTGCCAAACTGGCAATATCAGGAAAATCCAACTTATTGGCAATGCCAGGGTGGAGCATGTAAAAAGCGGATTGTCCACGAAGTACATTATTGCCTGGGGTCATCAACCCTTGATAGTTACCAAACCAAGAGATAGCTGCAGTAGCCGCGACCTTATCCGATAATGCCGCTAACTGCCAGGCACGGTACGCTCCCATAGAAAATCCGAGAGCACCAATCCGTTGGCGGTCAACTGATGGAAGTGTCGCCAGAAAATCAACCGTCCGTATATCTTCATAAGCCATAGTTCCGGCTAATGAACGGCCAAGATTAAAGAAATTACTGGCTAAAGCCTGTTGCTGCTCATAGCTGATAGGGCCTCTATCACCCCAGCCAATAGCATCAATAGAAAGTACGACATAACCGCGTTTTGCCAATTCATCACCGATGAATTTACCGCTAAAGAATTTATCCGACCAAGCCTGCGCTGAGGCAAGTTGCGCACTATCACCCCAAGGGCGGATCATTTTCTCTTTGCCAATATCAAATTTGGAGCCATGGTCATGCAAGAGAACAATCGCCGGATGAGGGCCTTTGCTTTTCGGTGTTAATAGCAAGCCTTGGACACGGCTTTCATCAGTGATGTTTAATGCTATTTTTTCAGCAATATAGCGGCCACGGTCCTGCTGATCTATTTTTTCTGCGGAAAATGCAATTGTTGAGTCAGGGGTGAGCAATGCTTGTCGGAAAATCTTTCTGGTGTCGCTCTTCCACAGTGCAAAGTCAGTGTATCTCCCTGCCAGCCATGAACTTTGATAAGTCATCTGTTTTTTTAGCTGTGGATAAAATACTGGCAGATTATTTTCAGTAATAGCTTCTTTTTGATACGTCACAGGACTTGCCTGTACCGTTGCGGCAGTAAGTGTCGCTGACAGTGCGAGCGAACAGACAAATAGACCTGCATTCATTCAAACCTCACAATCAAAACATCGTTTCAATTTTATGATTGAATGATTTTAAGGTAAAAAAGTTTATTTTCTGTGGTGGGGGTTATAAAAATGACAGAAAGCAAAAAGAAAAGGTTATTCAATGTTCAAACTGCATGCGCAATACATCTTAGGATGAGTTTCATTCCTTCAGGCCTACGGGGGCATTCTCAATGCCGAACCTGTATGCCAGACAAACAAAAAAGGCCACCCGTTAGGGTAGCCTCTTTTGCTTATTTGATGCCTGGCAGTGTCCTACTCTCGCATGGGGAGACCCCACACTACCATCGGCGCTACGGCGTTTCACTTCTGAGTTCGGCATGGGATCAGGTGGGACCACCGCGCTAAGGCCGCCAGGCAAATTCTGTCTAAACTAACCCGCTATGCAATTCTTCACACAGCCAGCCAGCCCAATCTCGGAACATTCGCTGAAAATATCATTCTCTCTCAAACACAAAACACCTTTGGTGTTGTAAGGTTAAGCCTCACGGATCATTAGTACTGGTTAGCTCAATACATCGCTGCACTTACACACCCAGCCTATCAACGTCATAGTCTTTAACGTTCCTTCAGGGGGCTTAAAGCCCCAGGGAAGACTCATCTCGAGGCAAGTTTCCCGCTTAGATGCTTTCAGCGGTTATCTCTTCCGAATTTAGCTACCGGGCAATGCCATTGGCATGACAACCCGAACACCAGTGATTCGTCCACTCCGGTCCTCTCGTACTAGGAGCAGCCCCTCTCAATCTTCCAACGCCCACGGCAGATAGGGACCGAACTGTCTCACGACGTTCTAAACCCAGCTCGCGTACCACTTTAAATGGCGAACAGCCATACCCTTGGGACCTACTTCAGCCCCAGGATGTGATGAGCCGACATCGAGGTGCCAAACACCGCCGTCGATATGAACTCTTGGGCGGTATCAGCCTGTTATCCCCGGAGTACCTTTTATCCGTTGAGCGATGGCCCTTCCATTCAGAACCACCGGATCACTAAGACCTACTTTCGTACCTGCTCGAGCCGTCACTCTCGCAGTCAAGCTAGCTTATGCCTTTGCACTAACCTCACGATGTCCGACCGTGATTAGCTAACCTTCGTGCTCCTCCGTTACTCTTTGGGAGGAGACCGCCCCAGTCAAACTACCCACCAGACACTGTCCTCACCCCGGATTACGGGGCCGAGTTAGAACATCAAACATTAAAGGGTGGTATTTCAAGGTTGGCTCCATGCAGACTGGCGTCCACACTTCAATGCCTCCCACCTATCCTACACATCAAGGCTCAATGTTCAGTGTCAAGCTATAGTAAAGGTTCACGGGGTCTTTCCGTCTTGCCGCGGGTACACTGCATCTTCACAGCGAGTTCAATTTCACTGAGTCTCGGGTGGAGACAGCCTGGCCATCATTACGCCATTCGTGCAGGTCGGAACTTACCCGACAAGGAATTTCGCTACCTTAGGACCGTTATAGTTACGGCCGCCGTTTACTGGGGCTTCGATCAAGAGCTTCGCCTTGCGGCTGACCCCATCAATTAACCTTCCAGCACCGGGCAGGCGTCACACCGTATACGTCCACTTTCGTGTTTGCACAGTGCTGTGTTTTTATTAAACAGTTGCAGCCAGCTGGTATCTGCGACTGGCTTCGGCGCCGAGAGCAAGTCTCTTTACCTAATGCCAGCGTGCCTTCTCCCGAAGTTACGGCACCATTTTGCCTAGTTCCTTCACCCGAGTTCTCTCAAGCGCCTGAGTATTCTCTACCTGACCACCTGTGTCGGTTTGGGGTACGATTTAATGTTACCTGATGCTTAGAGGCTTTTCCTGGAAGCTTGGCATCAACTACTTCACCACCGTAGTGGCTCGTCATCACACCTCAGCGTTGATAAGCAACCGGATTTACCAAGTCACTCCGCCTACATGCTTAAACCGGGACAACCGTCGCCCGGCTAGCCTAGCCTTCTCCGTCCCCCCTTCGCAGTAACACCAAGTACAGGAATATTAACCTGTTTCCCATCGACTACGCTTTTCAGCCTCGCCTTAGGGGTCGACTCACCCTGCCCCGATTAACGTTGGACAGGAACCCTTGGTCTTCCGGCGTGCGGGCTTTTCACCCGCATTATCGTTACTTATGTCAGCATTCGCACTTCTGATACCTCCAGCAACCCTCACAAGTCACCTTCAACGGCTTACAGAACGCTCCCCTACCCAACAACGCCTAAGCGTCGCTGCCGCAGCTTCGGTGCATGGTTTAGCCCCGTTACATCTTCCGCGCAGGCCGACTCGACCAGTGAGCTATTACGCTTTCTTTAAATGATGGCTGCTTCTAAGCCAACATCCTGGCTGTCTATGCCTTCCCACATCGTTTCCCACTTAACCATGACTTTGGGACCTTAGCTGGCGGTCTGGGTTGTTTCCCTCTTCACGACGGACGTTAGCACCCGCCGTGTGTCTCCCGTGATAACATTCTTCGGTATTCGGAGTTTGCATCGGTTTGGTAAGCCGGGGTGGCCCCCTAGCCGAAACAGTGCTCTACCCCCGAAGATGAGTTCACGAGGCGCTACCTAAATAGCTTTCGGGGAGAACCAGCTATCTCCCGGTTTGATTGGCCTTTCACCCCCAGCCACAAGTCATCCGCTAATTTTTCAACATTAGTCGGTTCGGTCCTCCAGTTAGTGTTACCCAACCTTCAACCTGCCCATGGCTAGATCACCGGGTTTCGGGTCTATACCTTGCAACTAGACGCCCAGTTAAGACTCGGTTTCCCTACGGCTCCCCTATTCGGTTAACCTTGCTACAAAATATAAGTCGCTGACCCATTATACAAAAGGTACGCAGTCACACCACGAAGGTGCTCCCACTGCTTGTACGTACACGGTTTCAGGTTCTATTTCACTCCCCTCGCCGGGGTTCTTTTCGCCTTTCCCTCACGGTACTGGTTCACTATCGGTCAGTCAGGAGTATTTAGCCTTGGAGGATGGTCCCCCCATATTCAGACAGGATGTCACGTGTCCCGCCCTACTCATCGAGTTCACAGCAAGTGTGCTTTTGTGTACGGGACTATCACCCTGTACCGTGCGACTTTCCAGACGCTTCCACTAGCACACAAACTGATTCAGACTCTGGGCTCTTCCCCGTTCGCTCGCCGCTACTGGGGGAATCTCGGTTGATTTCTTTTCCTCGGGGTACTTAGATGTTTCAGTTCCCCCGGTTCGCCTTGCATGGCTATGTATTCACCATGCAATAGTGCAACGAATTGCACTGGGTTTCCCCATTCGGGTATCGTCGGTTGTAACGCTTCATATCAGCTTACCGACGCTTTTCGCAGATTAGCACGCCCTTCATCGCCTCTGACTGCCTAGGCATCCACCGTGTACGCTTAGTCGCTTAACCTCACAACCCAAAGACGTTTCTTCTGTTCAAGTCGGTTGCGCGTCGTGAATACAGCGTTGTGCGGTACTCGGAATGCTCATGAACCTTAAGTTCACTCCGCTTCCTCCGTGCCGTACGCCTTGCCTTCACTTAGCTCACACGACTCTCTTCATCAGAATGCGTATTCGCATTGCGATTATTTGAGAGACTCTAATACAGGTTAATCCTTATCTCAGTCATTCTACGGAGAGATAAGTTTCAGCTGTATTGTTTCAATTTTCAGCTTGTTCCAGATTGTTAAAGAGCAATATCTTAAACACGACTCGTTAAAGTCATCTTTAAGATATTCAGTTGATAATGTCTTTCACACATTATCGGAGTGGCGTCCCCAAGGGGATTCGAACCCCTGTTACAGCCGTGAAAGGGCAGTGTCCTAGGCCTCTAGACGATGGGGACACGAAGTTCCGATTAAACCGAAATCTAACCGTTTCGTATCAGCATGAGTCGAAACTCACAACATCAACAGGTG
Source organism: Yersinia sp. FDAARGOS_228 (assembly GCF_002073315.2). Lineage (NCBI taxonomy): Bacteria > Pseudomonadati > Pseudomonadota > Gammaproteobacteria > Enterobacterales > Yersiniaceae > Yersinia > Yersinia sp. FDAARGOS_228. Next base: position 1,096,315 of record NZ_CP020409.2, on the reverse strand, counting down.
CTCTTGCTCATTTACATTCATCAGACAATCTGTTGTGGACACTACGCAATGCGTATCGTTAGGTAAGGAGGTGATCCAACCGCAGGTTCCCCTACGGTTACCTTGTTACGACTTCACCCCAGTCATGAATCACAAAGTGGTAAGCGCCCTCCCGAAGGTTAAGCTACCTACTTCTTTTGCAACCCACTCCCATGGTGTGACGGGCGGTGTGTACAAGGCCCGGGAACGTATTCACCGTAGCATTCTGATCTACGATTACTAGCGATTCCGACTTCATGGAGTCGAGTTGCAGACTCCAATCCGGACTACGACAGACTTTATGTGGTCCGCTTGCTCTCGCGAGTTCGCTTCACTTTGTATCTGCCATTGTAGCACGTGTGTAGCCCTACTCGTAAGGGCCATGATGACTTGACGTCATCCCCACCTTCCTCCGGTTTGTCACCGGCAGTCTCCCTTGAGTTCCCACCATTACGTGCTGGCAACAAAGGATAAGGGTTGCGCTCGTTGCGGGACTTAACCCAACATTTCACAACACGAGCTGACGACAGCCATGCAGCACCTGTCTCACAGTTCCCGAAGGCACCGAAGCATCTCTGCTAAGTTCTGTGGATGTCAAGAGTAGGTAAGGTTCTTCGCGTTGCATCGAATTAAACCACATGCTCCACCGCTTGTGCGGGCCCCCGTCAATTCATTTGAGTTTTAACCTTGCGGCCGTACTCCCCAGGCGGTCGACTTAACGCGTTAGCTCCGGAAGCCACGCCTCAAGGGCACAACCTCCAAGTCGACATCGTTTACAGCGTGGACTACCAGGGTATCTAATCCTGTTTGCTCCCCACGCTTTCGCACCTGAGCGTCAGTCTTTGTCCAGGGGGCCGCCTTCGCCACCGGTATTCCTCCAGATCTCTACGCATTTCACCGCTACACCTGGAATTCTACCCCCCTCTACAAGACTCTAGCTTGCCAGTTTCAAATGCAGTTCCCACGTTAAGCGCGGGGATTTCACATCTGACTTAACAAACCGCCTGCGTGCGCTTTACGCCCAGTAATTCCGATTAACGCTTGCACCCTCCGTATTACCGCGGCTGCTGGCACGGAGTTAGCCGGTGCTTCTTCTGCGAGTAACGTCAATCAATCGTGCTATTAACACGACTGCCTTCCTCCTCGCTGAAAGTGCTTTACAACCCGAAGGCCTTCTTCACACACGCGGCATGGCTGCATCAGGCTTGCGCCCATTGTGCAATATTCCCCACTGCTGCCTCCCGTAGGAGTCTGGACCGTGTCTCAGTTCCAGTGTGGCTGGTCATCCTCTCAGACCAGCTAGGGATCGTCGCCTAGGTGAGCCATTACCCCACCTACTAGCTAATCCCATCTGGGCACATCCGATGGCGTGAGGCCCGAAGGTCCCCCACTTTGCTCTTACGAGGTCATGCGGTATTAGCTACCGTTTCCAGTAGTTATCCCCCTCCATCAGGCAGTTTCCCAGACATTACTCACCCGTCCGCCGCTCGCCGGCAAAGTAGTAAACTACTTCCCGCTGCCGCTCGACTTGCATGTGTTAGGCCTGCCGCCAGCGTTCAATCTGAGCCATGATCAAACTCTTCAATTTAAGATTTGTTTGATTTGCTATGAGTTAACATAGCGATGCTCAAAGATTACTTTCTGCAAATATGCATTCGAACCGAAGTTCAAATGTGTACTGCTTTGGTCACTCTTCAAGACTTTGATATTTCTTCTGCCTGCCGAAACAGGCTTCGATATCGTCTTGCGAGTGCCCACACAGATTGTCTGATAAATTGTTAAAGAGCAGTGCGTTAGCAACCGGTGGTTGGTAACGCGAGGTGCGCATATTACGCTTTCCTCATTCAGAGTCAACTACTAATTTCGTTGAATTTCTCTGTTCTCTCTGCCGGTCACTTAACTACTTGATTCGTTGTGTGCCGTCTCGATGGATGCGCATTATAGGGAGTTCCGCGCCGCCCGCAACCGCTAATTTCAATAAAAATGACTGTTTGCTGCATTCCACAGCAAAACCCCACTTTATACCCAGTTGTACACAAACTTATCCACAGATTGAATCTGTACTCAAAATTGACGAGCATCACGCAATCGTTTTCGCTACAATTCCCCGCGTCGAAAAAGAGTGACCTTGTCGGCAAAATATCGATGACATGATGTGATTTTTTATAAAACTGGGGAATACGGCTCAGGATTAAGCGTATTTTATTGCGGTAGAGGATGAATCTCCCCGGTGACAGCAGTAAAAACTGGCATTGGTCCCTATTTGGGACGTTATCTGAGTCTGTTCCTCTCTATATAGTTGTCTATATAAGAAGGTAAGATTCAGATAACGCTCTATTGAATGATTGCGAAGAATAACTGCGACTCCAAAGCCAAGGGATAAAACCATGCAACAACGCCGCCCAATCCGCCGTGCCCTACTCAGTGTGTCTGACAAAGCCGGTATCATCGAATTCGCCGCTGCACTTTCTCAGCGTGGCATCGAATTACTTTCCACCGGCGGAACTGCCCGCCTACTGGCCGATGCGGGTCTGCCCGTCACTGAAGTTTCTGACTATACCGGTTTCCCCGAAATGATGGACGGGCGCGTTAAAACGTTGCATCCAAAAGTGCATGGCGGCATCTTGGGCCGCCGTGGTCAGGATGATGGCATCATGGCTCAACATGGCATTCAGCCGATTGATATTGTTGTCGTGAATCTATATCCGTTCGCTCAGACAGTTGCTCGCCCGGATTGCTCACTGGAAGATGCAGTTGAGAATATTGATATCGGTGGCCCTACCATGGTGCGCTCCGCTGCCAAGAACCATAAAGATGTCGCTATCGTGGTCAAGAGTAGTGACTACCCCGCCATTATTACTGAGCTAGATAATAATGAGGGTTCGTTGACGTATCCAACCCGCTTTGATCTGGCTATCAAGGCGTTTGAACATACCGCCGCCTACGACAGTATGATTGCCAACTACTTCGGCGCGCTGGTGCCAGCTTATCATGGTGACACTGAGCAGCCATCGGGCCGCTTCCCGCGGACACTGAATCTTAACTATATAAAGAAACAAGATATGCGCTACGGTGAAAACAGCCACCAGCAAGCGGCTTTCTATATAGAAGAAGAGGTTAAAGAGGCATCTGTAGCTACCGCACAGCAATTACAGGGTAAAGCGCTCTCCTATAACAACATCGCAGATACCGATGCGGCGTTAGAATGTGTGAAAGAGTTCAGTGAGCCTGCCTGTGTGATCGTCAAGCACGCCAACCCATGCGGCGTGGCGATTGCGGATTCTCTGCTCGCTGCTTATGAAAAAGCCTATAAAACTGACCCGACCTCTGCTTTCGGCGGCATTATTGCCTTTAACCGTGAATTGGATGCCGAAACCGCCAGCGCCATTATCAGCCGCCAGTTTGTTGAAGTCATTATTGCACCCGCTGTCAGCGCTGAAGCACTGGCATTGCTCGCCGCCAAACAAAATGTCCGTGTTCTGACCTGTGGCCAGTGGCAGGAGCGTGCTACCGGTCTGGACTTCAAACGCGTCAATGGTGGTTTGCTGGTCCAAGACCGCGATTTAGGTATGGTGACTGCAGCCGATCTGCGCGTGGTGTCCAAGCGCCAGCCAACGGAGCAAGAACTGCGTGATGCACTGTTCTGCTGGAAAGTAGCCAAGTTCGTAAAATCCAATGCCATTGTCTATGCGCGCGACAATATGACTATCGGTATAGGCGCAGGCCAAATGAGCCGCGTCTATTCTGCCAAAATCGCTGGTATCAAAGCAGCGGATGAAGGATTAGAAGTGGCCGGTTCTGCCATGGCCTCCGATGCTTTCTTCCCGTTCCGTGACGGTATCGATGCTGCTGCATCTGTCGGGATCAGTTGTGTTATCCAACCGGGCGGTTCAATCCGTGACGATGAAGTCATTGCTGCGGCTGATGAGCATGGCATCGCTATGATCTTTACCGACATGCGCCATTTCCGCCATTAATTAACCCGCTTAACGGAGTCATCTGATGAATATTTTGATTATTGGTAATGGCGGGCGTGAACACGCGCTGGGCTGGAAAGCAGCACAGTCACCTTTAGCGGGCAAAATTTATGTCGCACCGGGCAATGCTGGCACTGCGCTAGAATCTGGTTTAGAAAATGTCGATATCGCGGCAACGGATATTGCAGGGTTGTTGGCCTTTGCTCAGAGCCATGATATTGGCCTGACCATTGTAGGCCCGGAAGCCCCATTAGTTATTGGTGTGGTTGATGCTTTCCGCACGGCCGGCTTGACCATTTTTGGGCCAACGCAAGCCGCTGCTCAGTTGGAGGGCTCTAAAGCTTTCACTAAAGATTTCCTGGCGCGCCACAATATCCCAACAGCGTTTTACCAGAACTTCACCGAAGTGGAGCCTGCTTTAGCCTATGTCCGTAAAATCGGTGCACCGATCGTGATTAAGGCTGATGGGCTGGCCGCCGGTAAAGGCGTGATTGTTGCAATGACGCTGGAAGAGGCGGAAACCGCCGTTCATGACATGCTGGCAGGCAATGCCTTTGGCGATGCAGGCCACCGTATCGTGGTGGAAGAGTTTCTCGATGGCGAAGAAGCCAGCTTTATCGTGATGGTTGATGGTGAGAATGTATTGCCGATGGCCACCAGCCAGGACCATAAGCGGGTTGGCGATGGTGATACCGGTCCAAATACCGGTGGTATGGGGGCATATTCCCCGGCACCGGTAGTCACTGATGAAGTTCATCAGCGAGTGATGGAAAGTGTTATCTGGCCGACAGTGCGCGGTATGGCGGCAGAAGGTAATGTCTATACCGGCTTCCTCTATGCCGGTCTGATGATTTCCGCTGACGGGCAACCAAAAGTGATTGAGTTCAACTGTCGCTTTGGTGACCCGGAAACTCAACCCATCATGCTACGCATGCGTTCAGACTTGGTTGAATTGTGCTTAGCCGGTGCACAAGGCAAATTGAATGAGAAGACCTCTGACTGGGATGAGCGCCCATCGCTGGGTGTGGTGTTGGCCGCTGGCGGTTATCCGGCAGATTATCGCCAGGGTGATGTCATTCATGGGTTACCACAGCAGGAAGTGGCTGACGGCAAGGTGTTCCACGCCGGAACTAAACTGAATGGCAATAATGAAGTCGTCACTAACGGCGGTCGCGTATTGTGTGTAACTGCGCTGGGTAATACCGTCGCCCAGGCGCAGCAAAACGCGTATCGGTTAGCTGAAAATATTCAATGGGAAGGGGCTTTCTGCCGTAAAGATATTGGTTATCGGGCCATTGCTCGCGGTAAATAAATCTACCATTGTATTCTGCGGGCGCAGCTTGCTGTGCCCTGCTTCTTATTAGGCCTTACAAACTGCCTGCTGTCGGCTCCCAGCGGCAAAAGTCCTGATTGGCAACCAACAGCAATTGTTGACCTTCCGACGAATCCAACCACGCGACGCCCAGAGGTTGCGCACTGCCCTCTCCCCGTTTGCTCAGCCATGCCTGTGAGTTATCGTCAAGTTTCAATCGCAACGTCTTCTTATCACAGGTGGTAACGACGCCATTCAGCCACTGCCCCTGAATTAACCTGATATTCCCGGCTCGCAGTGCACTGCTCTGTTCGAGAATTCGTTTCGCTTCCAACTGATAGACCGCGATATTATCCGCAGAGAGCTGCTCACGCCGTTCGGCCAGTTGGCGCTGCATAAAACTCACCTGTCCTTGTTCATCAAAACGCAGCTCGACGCTCTGCGGATTATGACCTAAATCGTTGCGCCGGATTTCCCGCAAAATGCCATTTTGATATTCGTAGAAGGTGACACGAGTATTGTCCCCGGAATAGGGGCTGTAGACGCTCATCAGCACTTGTGGCTGCTGCTGCGCATTATCCTGACGCCATAAACGAACGACACCGCTATCGGCGATATACCCGCTGGCACTAAATAGAGGGGAACCTGACTGACTGCTACAGGCGCTGAGACCAAAGGCTAAACCGAGGGTCATCAGCACCCGCTGCATAAACAAAAGGGGTTTTGCCACCCCCCTGCTTATTATTTTCACTGACACACTATTAAGATTTAACAGAATCTTTCAGTGCTTTACCAGAAACAAACGCTGGCACATTAGCTGCAGCAATTTTGATTTCTTTACCAGTCTGTGGGTTGCGGCCAGTGCGCTCATTACGATGGTTTACCTTGAAAGTACCAAAACCAACCAATTGTACTGGATCACCGTCTTTCAGAGATTCGGTAATTGCAGCCAGTGTGGATTCCAAAGCAGCTTTAGCTTGTGCTTTAGAAAGGTCCGCTTTGTCCGCGATTACGTCAATCAGTTGAGTCTTATTCATAAGTTATCCTTACAGTGTGTTTATCGTTTGCAAAGCATCGAGTGCGACGGATATGCCGATGGACAGCACTCTCCTGCATACACGCACCGATAGCCACTTTTTTTCGCCCCCCAAATGTAGAACAGACAGGGGGCAGATGTGAAGCCTTAAGACGTGACAAATCAGGCGTTAAATCACGTTTTCTTGCCTTATTGCGTTAAATTTATGCCAATGTTGCTAACAGCCGCTTCCCGCAGGTCAGATCGTAGCCCTTTGATCAGATCCAGGTCGCGCTCTTCACAGTCAGCTAACAGACGGAAAATCTCCCATTGGATATCCCATTCTTCTTCAATCGCAGGCAAAATTTTCAGTTCTTCATCGGTCATTTCTTTACCGGCCAACGTCATTTCCAACATTGCAACGGTACGGATTGATGCTTCGCTGATGGCGACAGCATGTTCCAGTGTTTCACCACTCAAACGCGAATGGATGGCCTCGCCCAATGCAATACAAGCATCGATGGCAGGATAAACACCGTAGATAGCATAGTCATCGGCTGAAGGAATTGCCTCTTCCAATTTCTCCAACTGGCTATCAAAGTTCACTTTTGCGTCTTTTACGACCAAAGTTTCCCAGATCAGATCCAGAATGCGCCGGTAAACAGCCGGGTCGCCAAATTCAGTTTCCAGACAAAATTGCTGATAGTTGGGATACATCCGCTCGCACAAACAAGCCATGAAAGTCAGATGTTGCCAACTTTCCAGCTTTTCGAGACGTAGATGAATCGGATTACGTATCATTATGAGTTCTCATTATTCATTATCTGCGCGGCAGTGTACCCGAAATTAAATCATATCCCTATGCTTGCCAAGTAAATCAGGATTTTTCCGCACCCAGCGCTGAAATTGCGGGCGATTTGAGGCGATAGCATCAGCCCAGCGGGTTGGTTCAGGCAAACGGTAGCCCGCCATGCAAGCCTGCACCCACGCCAAAGCACTGCTGACACTCACCCGATGACCGGGCGAAATAAACAGTGGATTGCAACGGATTTTGCTGCGCCACACCCAGCCAAGTTGTTCATCACCATCAATGAGGGGTTGTAATGCGCCGTTATCGCTCTCTAAAGGCAGAGAGTGCCCACACAGGCGGCTTTTGGCAACACCAATGGTCGGGACATCAACCAACAGCCCAAAATGGCTGGCAACGCCTAAACGACGCGGGTGTGCGATACCTTGCCCATCAACAAACACCAGTTGAGGCTGCTGCTGCAACTGCCCCCAGGCGGCTAATAATGCAGGATATTCACGAAAAGAGAGTAAACCGGGGATATACGGCAGTGAAGTTGCCACTCTGGCAACTTGATATTCCACCAGCTCTAGCGAGGGATAACGCAAAATCGCGATAGCAGCACGGGTAATCTCCCCCTGCTGCTCAAAACCAACATCCGCACCGGCAATAAAGTGCACTGATCCGCTGTCAAAATCATCGTGAAGAATAACCGCAGATGCCCGTTGTAACTGTTCTGCCCGTAACGCTTTGGTATCTATCATCGGCTAACCCCCCTCAAGCTTGACGCTACAACACGGTTACCTGCGCCCCAAGGCTTTGAGTATAAACTGATTAGTTTTGATGATAAGGCTTTGATAACGTATGTACTGCGTCAACAAAAGCCCCTGCATGTTCTGGCGGAACATCCTGATGAATGCCGTGCCCCAGATTAAACACATGCCCTTCCCCCTGACCAAAGCTTGCAAGAATAGTACTCACTTCCTGCTCAATACGGGCAGGTGGTGCGTATAGCACTGAGGGGTCCATATTGCCTTGCAGGGCGACCTTATCACCCACCCGGCGGCGCGCATCGCCGATATCGGTGGTCCAATCCAGCCCCAATGCATCACAACCGGTAGCAGCCATTGCTTCCAGCCATTGACCACCACCCTTGGTGAACAAGGTCACCGGCACCCGACGCCCATCGTTTTCACGGATCAGGCCATCGACGATTTTATGCATGTAGTTCAAGGAGAACTCAAGATAATCACGCCCGGTCAGCACCCCACCCCAGGTATCAAACACCATCACAGATTGGGCACCAGCTTTAATTTGCGCATTAAGATACAAGATGACGCTATCGGCCAGTTTATCCAGTAGCAAATGCAGAGTTTGCGGCTCGGCATACATCATTTTCTTCAGTTTGGTGAACGCTTTACTACTCCCCCCTTCAACCATATAGGTCGCCAGCGTCCATGGGCTACCGGAGAAACCAATTAATGGCACCGCACCGGCCAACTCGCGGCGAATGGTTCTTACCGCGTTCATCACATAGCCCAATTCCTGTTCTGGATCAGGGATGGGTAACTTTTCGACGTCGGCGCGACAAGTAATCGGGGATTGGAAGCGTGGGCCTTCACCGGTTTCAAAATAGAGCCCCAGTCCCATAGCATCGGGGATGGTCAGAATGTCTGAAAACAGAATCGCGGCGTCCAGTGGATAGCGACGCAATGGTTGCATCGTCACTTCACAAGCCAGTTCCGCATTTTTGCACAGTGACATAAAATCCCCGGCAACCCCACGGGTAGCTTTATATTCTGGCAAATAACGGCCCGCCTGACGCATCATCCATACCGGCGTTACATCGACCGGTTGGCGCAATAAGGCTCGCAGATAGCGATCGTTTTTCAACTCATTCATGGTGGGGCTCCCTTAATTATCTGGCGGCCATCTTTTAGCGGACCGTATTGTAACATGTCAGATAATACTTTCCTGCTAACTGCCGCTGCTATTAAGGCGCGGTAATGATTCGCTCTCGTGGGGTTTAAATTACGTCAGGCTATGGCGTTAGCGCTTCAGCACTCTCTTCTGATTAGATTAACTCACGGTGTTCGCGACATAACACCACCGTATCTTCAATTAATCGGCGCGCTACGGTGCCTGGCGGCGGCAGTAATGGCAATTGGTCATAACGATACCAACCGGCATTTAACAGCTCTTTCGGATCATGTAGCAGTTCACCACTGTCATACTCGGCCATAAATGCCATCATGAGCGAATGGGGGAACGGCCAAGGTTGTGACGTTACGTAGCGCAGATTTTTAATATGGATATTACTTTCTTCTAAAACTTCACGGGAAACCGCCTGCTCCAGAGTCTCGCCCACTTCGACAAAGCCTGCCAGCACGGTATTAATACCGCCACGATGCCGTATATGCTGCGCCAATAAAATCTCATCATCACGGCGAATGGCAACAATCACGCAAGGGGCGATTTGTGGGTAATAGCGTTCACGACAGTGGTTACACAGACAAGCCCACTCGGAACGGCTGGCTTGCATTTGGTGACCGCAATAACCACAAAAACGGTGAGAGCGATAAAATTCTGCCAGTTGCACACCACGCCCAGCCAGTTGGAACAAACCGCGATCCACATCCAGTAATTGCCGCACTGAACCCATATCAGTAGACATCATCTGACGGATCAGCCATACCGCCTGCCCTTGCCATTCACCGATTTGCCTTGCCGTTGCTCCCTGCAATGACCAATTAGCCGCATTACCTTGTGGTAACTCCCCTTTTGGCAACCATAATTTGTTTTCATGACTGACAATCCACCAGCCACTTTCTTTACCTGTAAGTTGTAGTTCCATATCGTTGTTGCACAACCTCGACTTCACTGGCAATCTAGAATCCGGCTTGTTACATTTTTGTAACGTATTATTACTTCACGGAGTCGTTCATGCTAAACCGACTGGAAAGCTTGACTCAACGCGTTGGCGGCAGTAATGAATTAATTGATCAATGGCTTCATGCGCGTAAAGAACTGTTAGTTGCATATTGCGCAGTGATCGGTATTAAGCCGCAAAAAGAAAAGCATACCCCGCTTAACGAAAAAGCGCTGGAGAACTTTTGCCATAATTTGGTGGATTATCTCTCATCCGGGCATTTTCACATCTATGACAGAATTATCAAACAAGTAGACGGCGCGTCCAGCCCAAAAATGGCGCTGACGACCAAAGTGTATCCTGCGTTAAAAAATAATACTCAAACGATCATGGCATTCCATGATCGTTATACCAACATTGAGATCGATCAGGACAGTTGTATCGAGTTTCAGCAAGCATTATCTGATATCGGCGAAGCTCTTGATGCCCGTTTTCGCTTGGAAGATCAATTAATTCAATGGGCAGCCGAGTCGTGGCAAGCCGCCCAGCCAGAAAATAAAAAGAGTCAGGCCAATTAACCTAATAAATTAATAGTAAGCGTAATTGTCGCAGACAATTTGGATGTGGACAGCGCGCAAAAACCGGAGCGTACACGTAGTACGTGAGGATTTTGAGCACTGCCCAAGTTCAAAGTGGCAAGTAAAATAGCTTACATCACACTATTGTAGTTTTCATTCAACCTTTACTACCCAAAGTAATTGAGATTGCAGGTAGGCAGCAAGTGAATGACAACTCGGTGAAAACCGATTTGAACAGCATTTATGCTAGCCCGTAGGGTGACATTAATTCCGATGAGCTTACACAGGTAAGTGATTCGGGTGAATGAACGTAGCTAACACCGCTGCAATTTCAAGTAAGAAGGGTATATACTGAAGATTCTTGTCGGAGTGCCTAGCGATTGCCTTTTTAGGAAAGCAAACGCAGGCTGAGACCGTTAATTCGGGATCCGCGGAACCTGATCGGGTTAATACCCGCGAAGGGAACAAGAGTAATTTATCGCTACAGGCCCGGTCTTTATCCTCACCGATAGCTGCCGGTTACTGGCCAACATCGTTACTCCCGCCAAGCTCCAGACAAGCAATTTTCCCTATAAACCACACTGGTAGGAATTGCTATGTCTAATAATACAACAGCTAAAAATTCATCACGCCCACGTAAAGCGCAACGTGAGGAAGCTCAACAGTTTATTGATACCTTGCAAGGTGTCACTTTCCCCAACTCCCAACGTATTTACCTACAAGGTTCACGGCCAGATATTCTGGTACCGATGCGTGAAATCCAGCTCAGCCCGACATTGATCGGCGGTAGTAAGGACTCACCACGCTATGAAGATAACGAAGCCATCCCGGTGTATGACACATCCGGCCCGTATGGTGACTCAAACGCCACGCTGGATGTTCACCGCGGGTTACCCAAATTACGTGATAGCTGGATAGCTGATCGCCAGGATACCGCCGCACTGACCTCTGTCAGCTCTGGTTTCACCCAACAACGTTTGGCTGACGAAGGCTTAGACCATTTGCGTTTTGAGCATCTGCCACGCCCGAAGAAAGCCATCGCCGGCAAATGCGTCACCCAACTGCATTACGCCCGTCAGGGCATGATCACGCCAGAGATGGAGTTCATCGCGCTGCGAGAAAATATGGGCCGTGAACGTATTCGTGGTGAGGTACTACGCCAGCAGCATCCAGGGCAGGCTTTTGGCGCTAACCTGCCAGAAAATATCACGGCTGAATTTGTACGTCAGGAAGTGGCGGCGGGCCGAGCTATCATCCCCGCCAATATTAACCACCCAGAATCTGAGCCGATGATTATTGGTCGTAACTTTTTAGTGAAAGTGAACGCCAATATCGGTAACTCTGCGGTGACCTCCTCCATCGAAGAAGAAGTAGAAAAACTGGTGTGGTCAACCCGCTGGGGTGCCGATACCGTGATGGACCTGTCCACTGGCCGCTATATCCATGAAACCCGTGAATGGATCCTGCGTAACAGCCCGGTCCCTATTGGTACCGTTCCTATCTATCAGGCGCTGGAAAAAGTAAATGGTGTGGCCGAGAACCTAACCTGGGAAATGTTCCGTGACACGCTGTTAGAGCAGGCCGAGCAAGGGGTGGATTACTTTACTATCCATGCCGGTGTGTTGTTGCGCTATGTACCGATGACGGCCAAACGCTTGACCGGTATCGTCTCCCGTGGTGGTTCAATTATGGCGAAGTGGTGCCTTTCCCATCATCAGGAAAACTTCCTGTATCAGCATTTTCGCGAAATCTGTCAGATCTGTGCTGCCTATGATGTCTCACTATCACTGGGTGATGGCCTACGCCCTGGTTCCATTCAGGATGCCAATGATGAAGCCCAGTTCGCTGAGCTGCATACCTTGGGTGAATTGACCAAAATCGCCTGGGAATATGATGTGCAGGTGATGATTGAAGGCCCCGGTCATGTGCCGATGCAGATGATTCGCCGCAATATGACGGAAGAGTTGGAACACTGCCATGAAGCGCCATTCTATACCTTAGGCCCGCTAACCACGGATATTGCGCCAGGTTATGACCATTTCACTTCTGGTATTGGGGCCGCCATGATTGGTTGGTTCGGTTGCGCCATGTTGTGTTACGTCACACCGAAAGAACATCTTGGCCTGCCTAATAAAGAGGATGTAAAACAAGGTCTTATTACTTATAAAATAGCCGCCCATGCCGCAGACTTGGCCAAAGGCCACCCCGGTGCGCAGATCCGCGATAACGCCATGTCGAAAGCACGCTTTGAATTCCGCTGGGAAGATCAGTTCAATCTGGCGCTTGATCCAGAAACCGCACGAGCCTATCACGACGAAACCCTGCCGCAAGAGTCCGGCAAAGTAGCTCACTTCTGTTCAATGTGCGGGCCGAAATTCTGCTCGATGAAAATCTCTCAGGAAGTTCGCGACTATGCCGCTACGCAAGAACAGGCTGCGGCACAAGAGCTGGCAGCGGCACAAGGAACAGCAGCCCAACCGATCGAAATCTTACAATCGGGTATGGAACAGATGTCAGCGGAGTTCCGCTCTCGCGGCAGCGAGCTGTATCACAGCCCCATTAATCTCAAGACCGAGGCCGATAATGAACCTGCCTAATCATGCCTTATTTTCTGCAAAACAGGGTTTCCCTGCGACGGTACAACGCCTTGGTCTCTATCCCGTCGTCGATAGCCTACTTTGGATAGAGCGCCTGCTTGCCGCAGGTGTAACCACAATACAACTACGTATCAAAGAGTTAGATGATGCGCAGGTGGAGCAAGACATTGCCGCCGCCATAGCGTTAGGCAAACGTTATCAGGCACGCTTATTTATCAATGATTATTGGCGGCTGGCGATTAAGCATGGTGCCTATGGCGTTCATCTGGGTCAGGAAGATCTGGAAACAGCCGATTTGGCCGCGATTCAGCAAGCCGGATTACGGCTGGGCGTATCAACCCATGATGAGCAGGAACTGGCGATAGCTAAAGCTGTCCGGCCCTCTTATATCGCCATGGGCCACATCTTCCCTACACAAACCAAGCAGATGCCTTCGTCACCACAAGGGTTGACGGTGCTCAAGCAAATGGTCGACAACACGCCAGACTACCCGACCGTCGCCATCGGCGGCATCAGCATTGAGCGCGTGCCGGCGGTTCTGGCAACGGGTGTCGGTAGTGTAGCGGTCGTCAGTGCTATCACCCTGAGCGACGATTGGCAGCAAGCAACAGCACAATTATTGCACCTGATCGAGGGCAAGGAGCTGGCTGATGACAAACAAGCATGAGTTGAGTGACAGTGAATTTTTGCGCTACAGCCGCCAGTTATTACTGGAGGATATCGGCCCAGAGGGCCAGTTGAAGCTGAAAAGTGCCTGTGTGCTGATTATCGGTCTTGGCGGCCTTGGTTCACCTGCTGCGCTCTATCTGGCAGCAGCCGGCGTCGGTAAGTTATTACTGGCCGACGATGACCAACTGGAACTGAGCAATTTACAGCGCCAGATATTGTATCGCACCACAGATATCAGCCAAACATCCTCCGCTAGCCAAAGTAAAGCACGGTTAGCCCAGCGTCATTTGCAAAGCCTCAATCCATTGATTGAGGTTATCCCATTTGATACTCGGCTGTTAGGTACGCCATTGGCCGATGCCGTGGCTAACGCTGATTTAGTGCTGGATTGCAGCGACAACATGGAGACGCGCCATCAGGTAAATGCAGCCTGTATCACCGCACAAAAGCCATTAATCAGCGGCAGTGCCGTGGGATTCAGCGGGCAACTGCTGGTCATTGAGCCGCCTTATTCTCAAGGCTGCTACGCCTGCCTCTATCCCGATAAGGAATTGCCGCAGCGTAACTGTCGTACTGCTGGCGTATTGGGGCCGGTGGTCGGCGTCATTGGTACCTTGCAAGCACTGGAAGCCATCAAGATATTGGCAGGGCTGCCGTCGGCACTGAGTGGGAAATTGCGCTTATTCGATGGCAAGCAGCAGAGTTGGAGCACCCTGCAACTGACTCGGGCGAAGCATTGCCCTGCCTGCGGAGGTGCACAGTGACAACGGGTCATATACAGATTGTGCTCAATGATCAGCCATTAGAAGTGGTGAGCAATATCACCGCTGCAATGCTGCTCAATCAGCTCAAACGCCACCAGCCGGGTACGGCTCTGGCGGTTAATCAGGTCATCGTCCCTCGCACTGACTGGGAAAAATGTCAGTTACACGCGGGTGATAACATTTTGCTATTCCAAGCGATTGCCGGGGGCTGACATGCTGAAGATCGCCGATACCACTTTTACCTCACGTTTATTTACCGGTACGGGAAAATTTTCCACCCCTGAACTGATGCTGGAAGCATTGCGCGCCTCAGGGTCACAACTGATTACTATGGCGATGAAACGGGTTGATTTGCGGGCAGGGAACGATGCAATTCTTGCGCCCTTGCAACAATTAGGTGTGCGCTTGCTACCGAATACCTCAGGCGCTAAAACAGCGCAAGAAGCTGTGTTTGCTGCCCGTCTGGCGCGCGAAGCACTGGGTACCCATTGGGTAAAATTGGAAATTCATCCTGATGTGAAGTATTTATTGCCTGACCCAATAGAAACCCTAAAAGCCGCAGAAATACTGGTGAAAGAGGGATTTGTTGTTTTGCCTTACTGTGGTGCGGACCCGGTATTGTGCAAGCGGCTGGAAGAAGCAGGTTGCGCTGCCGTTATGCCATTGGGTGCACCGATTGGCTCAAATTTGGGCTTACGTACCCGCGACTTTCTGCAAATCATTATCGAGCAGGCCAAAGTGCCCGTGGTAGTCGATGCCGGAATTGGTGCGCCAAGCCATGCGCTTGAAGCAATAGAATTAGGCGCTGATGCCGTGCTGGTCAATACCGCAATTGCTGTGGCGCGCTCACCCGTGCAAATGGCGCATGCCTTCCGCTTAGCAGTTGAATCTGGTGAATTGGCGCGTCAGGCTGGGCTTGGCAACCAACAATTTGGCAAGGCCATTGCCACCAGCCCACTGACTGGCTTTCTCAGCCAGTTAGGGGAGGAGCATCATGTCTGAAGATTTCAGTCAACACTGGCAACAATTAGATTGGGATGATATTTCCCTGCGCATTAACAGTAAAACCGCCGCTGATGTTGAGCGGGCCATTAATGCCGTCAAACCGAATCGCGACGATTTAATGGCGTTGATTTCGCCCGCTGCACTGGCTTATCTCGAACCCATGGCGCAAAAAGCCCAGCAACTGACCCGCCAGCGTTTTGGTAACACGGTGAGTTTTTATGTGCCGCTCTACCTTTCTAATCTGTGCGCCAATGATTGTACTTATTGTGGTTTCTCGATGAGCAATCGCATCAAGCGCAAAACATTGGATGAAGCAGAAATCATCCGTGAGTGTGACGCGATCAAAACGCTGGGTTTTGAACATCTGCTGCTGGTCACTGGCGAACATCAGGCAAAAGTAGGAATGGATTACTTTCGTCGTCACTTCCCAGCTATTCGTAGTCGCTTCAGTTCACTGATGATGGAAGTTCAACCATTGGCACAAGAGGAGTATGCGGAGTTAAAAACGTTGGGATTAGACGGAGTGATGGTTTATCAGGAAACCTATCACCCAGCGACTTACCAGCAACATCACTTGCGCGGGCATAAGCAAGATTTTCACTGGCGGCTGGCAACCCCAGATCGTCTCGGTCGGGCCGGGATCGACAAGATCGGGCTAGGTGCGTTGATCGGGCTGTCTAATAGTTGGCGCACGGACTGTTATATGCTGGCGGAGCATCTGTTTTATCTGCAACAGACTTATTGGCAAAGTCGCTACTCTATTTCGTTTCCACGACTACGACCTTGTGCGGGCGGTATCGAGCCTGCATCTCTGATGAGTGAGCCGCAACTGCTGCAATTAATCTGTGCTTTTAGATTGTTTGCCCCCGATGTGGAACTGTCGCTATCTACCCGTGAATCACCTTTCTTCCGCGACAATGTCATTCCGGTCGCGATTAATAATGTCAGTGCTGGTTCCAAAACTCAGCCTGGTGGGTATGCGGATAATCATCCAGAGCTTGAACAATTTGCTCCTCACGATAATCGTACACCTGAGCAGGTAGCACAGGCATTGACGCGGGCGGGGTTACAGCCGGTGTGGAAGGATTGGGATCGCCATTTAGGGCGTTCTCTGCAATAAACAGACTGTTTAAATCCTAAAAAAAGCAAAAAAAAACCGCCCCGTAAGGAGCGGTTTTTACGTTGGTGAGCAACAAAGAGATTAGTCTTTGCTGTTACCAAAACCGGCGTTAAGCAATTCAGCCAGGTTAGCCGTTGCTTCATCCGCGCTAACTTGCGGTACAACAGGAACTTCACCCAGAGCTTTACGACGTGCACGATCCTGATGATAAGCGTAACCGGTACCGGCTGGGATCAGACGGCCCACGATTACGTTTTCTTTCAGGCCACGCAGTTCATCACGTTTACCGGCAACTGCCGCTTCAGTAAGAACGCGCGTGGTTTCCTGGAACGAAGCCGCAGAGATGAAGGACTCGGTCGCCAAGGATGCCTTGGTAATACCCAGCAGGTCACGCGTGAACGTAGCCTCGATTTTGCCTTCGGCTGCCAGCTTACGGTTAGCGATTTTAACGCGAGACATTTCTGCCTGCTCGCCTTCCAGGAAGTCAGTGCTACCTGAATCAACGATGGTGCCTTTACGCAACATCTGACGAACGATAACTTCGATGTGTTTATCGTTAATCTTAACGCCTTGCAGACGGTAAACTTCCTGCACTTCGTTGGTGATGTAGCGGGTAACCGCGTGAACGCCACGCAGACGCAGAATGTCATGTGGAGATTCTGGGCCGTCGGAAACCACGTCACCGCGTTCTACAATTTCACCTTCGAACACGTTGAGCTGACGCCATTTCGGAATCATCTCTTCGTATGCATCGCTACCATCTAACGGCGAGATAACCAGGCGACGTTTGCCTTTGGTCTCTTTACCGAACGAGATGATCCCGCTGATTTCAGCCAGGATTGCAGGCTCTTTCGGACGACGTGCTTCGAACAAGTCAGCAACACGTGGCAGACCACCGGTAATATCCTTGGTACCGCTTGATTCCTGAGGAATACGCGCCAGGGTATCACCCGCACCGATCTGAATGCCGTCTTCCAACTGTACAATCGTTTTACCTGGCAGGAAGTATTGAGCAGGCATATCAGTACCTGGGATCAATACATCGTCGCCCTTGGCATCAACGATTTTCAGTGCCGGACGCAGGTCTTTACCGCTACCGGTACGCTCTGCACTATCCAGTACTACCAGAGAAGACAAACCAGTCAGTTCGTCGGTCTGGCGGGTAATGGTCTGGCCGTCAACCATGTCCGCGAAGCGAATGAAACCGCTCACTTCGGTCACAACTGGCATGATGTGCGGATCCCAGTTAGCAACGGTTTCGCCGCCCTGGACTTCTGCGCCATCGCCTTTAGCCATTACAGCACCGTAAGGCACTTTGTAGCTTTCTTTAGTACGGCCGAATTCGTCGATCAGCTTCAGCTCGGTATTACGAGAAGTAATAACCAGCTTGCCCGCTGCATTGGTAACGAACTTGACGTTGCTCAGTTTCAAGCTGCCTTTGTTCTTAACCTGAATGCTGGACTCTGCTGCCGCACGAGATGCCGCACCACCGATGTGGAACGTACGCATCGTAAGCTGGGTACCCGGCTCACCGATTGACTGTGCTGCAATAACACCAACTGCTTCACCTTTGTTGATGATGTGACCACGTGCCAGGTCGCGACCATAGCAGTTTGCACACACACCAAAGTCAGTTTCACAGCTTACTACTGAACGAACTTTAACGCTGTCGACGGAGTTTTCTTCTAACAGATCACACCATTTTTCGTCCAACAGGGTGTTACGCGGAACCAGAATATCAGCCGTACCCGGCTTGATAACTTCCTCTGCGGTCACACGACCCAGAACGCGATCGCGCAGTGGCTCTTTAACATCACCACCTTCGATAACCGGGGTCATCACGATACCGTTATGGGTACCACAATCGTCTTCGGTTACTACCAGATCCTGTGCCACGTCAACCAAACGACGGGTCAGGTAACCGGAGTTCGCAGTTTTCAATGCGGTATCCGCCAAACCTTTACGCGCACCGTGGGTTGAGATGAAGTACTGAAGTACGTTCAAACCTTCACGGAAGTTCGCGGTGATTGGCGTTTCAATGATCGAGCCATCTGGCTTGGCCATCAGACCACGCATCCCTGCTAGCTGACGAATCTGTGCAGCAGAACCACGCGCACCGGAGTCGGCCATCATAAAGATGCTGTTGAATGACACTTGCTGTTCGACAACGCCGTCACGGTTGACAACATCTTCTACAGACAAGTTATCCATCATCGCCTTGGCAACACGTTCGTTAGCCGCAGCCCAGATATCGATCACTTTGTTATAACGTTCGCCTGCGGTTACCAGACCAGATTGGAACTGCTCCTGGATCTCGGCAACTTCAGTTTCAGCTTCTTCGATGATCCCTGCTTTCGCTTCTGGGATAACCATGTCATCGATACCTACAGAGGCGCCTGAGCGTGCTGCGTAAGCAAAACCGGTGTACATGATCTGGTCAGCAAAGATAACCGTTGGCTTCAAGCCCAGGATGCGGTAACAGGTGTTCAGCATCTTGGAGATAGCTTTTTTGCCCAGCGGCTGGTTCACGATAGAGTAAGGCAGGCCTTTCGGGACGATCATCCACAAAATAGCACGGCCAACTGTCGTATCGATGATGCTGGTGCGCGTAATGCTTTCGCCTTCGACATTACGAATTTCTTCAGTAATACGAACTTTTACGCGAGCATGCAGCGATGCCAGGCCACCACGATAAATACGTTCAGCTTCTTTCGGGCCAGTCAGAACCATGCCTTCGCCTTTGGCGTTAACACAGTCGCGGGTCATGTAATACAGACCCAATACAACGTCCTGAGAAGGAACGATGATTGGCTCGCCGTTCGCTGGTGACAGGATGTTGTTGGTAGACATCATCAACGCACGCGCTTCTAACTGAGCTTCCAGTGTCAGCGGTACGTGAACAGCCATTTGGTCACCATCGAAGTCGGCGTTATATGCCGCACAAACCAATGGGTGCAACTGGATTGCCTTACCTTCGATCAGAACCGGTTCAAACGCCTGGATACCCAAACGGTGAAGGGTTGGTGCACGGTTCAGCAGCACTGGGTGTTCGCGGATAACTTCATCCAGGATATCCCAAACCACGGCTTCTTCACGCTCAACCATCTTCTTGGCGGCTTTAATGGTGGTAGCAAGACCACGCAGTTCCAGCTTGCCGTAGATGAACGGTTTGAACAGCTCAAGAGCCATTTTCTTAGGCAGACCGCACTGATGCAGACGCAGGTATGGACCAACGGTGATAACCGAACGACCTGAGTAGTCGACACGTTTACCCAGCAAGTTCTGACGGAAACGACCTTGCTTACCTTTGATCATGTCAGCCAGTGACTTCAACGGACGCTTGTTAGAGCCGGTAATCGCACGACCGCGACGGCCGTTATCCAGCAATGCATCTACTGCTTCTTGCAGCATACGCTTTTCGTTACGTACGATGATGTCAGGAGCTGCCAAGTCCAGCAGGCGCTTCAGACGGTTGTTACGGTTGATCACGCGACGATACAAATCGTTCAGATCAGAAGTCGCAAAACGACCACCATCCAACGGAACCAATGGACGCAAGTCTGGCGGCAACACAGGCAGCACGGTCAGGATCATCCACTCTGGCTTGTTGCCAGACTGTACGAACGCTTCCAGCAGCTTGATACGCTTAGTCAGCTTCTTACGCTTGGTTTCAGAATTTGTTTCGTTCAATTCTTCACGCAGGATCTCGCACTCAGCTTCCAGATCCATGTTTTTCAACAGGGCCTGAATAGCCTCGGCGCCCATTTTCGCGTCGAACTCATCACCAAACTCTTCCAACGCGTCCAGATACTGCTCTTCAGTCAGGATCTGACGACGTTCCAGGTTGGTCATACCGCCTTCAACAACCACATAGGATTCGAAGTACAGTACACGTTCGATGTCACGTAATGGCATATCCAGCAGTAAACCGATGCGGGATGGCAGCGATTTCAGGAACCAGATGTGCGCAGTTGGAGAAGCTAGTTCGATGTGACCCATACGCTCACGGCGTACTTTGGTTTGAGTCACTTCAACGCCGCATTTCTCACAAATAACACCGCGGTGTTTCAAACGCTTGTACTTACCGCACAGGCATTCGTAATCTTTTACTGGGCCAAAGATACGGGCGCAGAAAAGGCCGTCACGTTCTGGTTTGAACGTACGGTAGTTAATGGTTTCCGGCTTTTTAACTTCACCGAACGACCAGGAACGGATCATGTCTGGCGATGCCAGAGCAATTTTGATCGCATCAAACTCTTCGGTCTTAGTTTGCGCTTTCAGAAACTTTAATAAGTCTTTCACGGATTGGCTCCTGTCGGAGTTAGACCTGATAGGCGCTCAAAACGAAATTTGAGCGCCCCTGTGACCAGTACGAACCACCAGCAGACTCCCGGCTGTAAGAGTCTGCCGTCTGGCGAAGAGTTACTCTTCTTCCAGCTCGATATTGATGCCCAGCGAGCGGATTTCTTTCAACAATACGTTGAAGGACTCCGGCATGCCTGGTTCCATACGGTGATCGCCATCCACGATGTTTTTGTACATCTTGGTACGGCCGTTTACATCGTCGGACTTGACGGTAAGCATTTCCTGCAATGTGTACGCGGCGCCATAAGCTTCCAACGCCCACACTTCCATCTCACCGAAGCGCTGACCACCGAACTGAGCCTTACCACCCAGCGGCTGCTGAGTAACCAAGCTGTAAGAACCGGTAGAACGCGCATGCATCTTGTCATCAACCAAGTGGTTCAGTTTCAGCATGTACATGTAGCCGACAGTAACCTGACGTTCGAATTGCTCGCCGGTACGGCCGTCAAACAGCGTAATCTGACCAGAAGTTGGCAGACCACCTAGCTGTAACAGTTCCTTGATCTCTTTCTCTGTCGCACCATCGAAGACTGGTGTTGCAATTGGCATACCTTTTTTCAGGTTCTCAGCCAGACGCAATACTTCGTCATCGGTGAAGGTGCTCAGATCAACTTTCTGACAAACGTTGTCACCCAGATCGTAGGCTTTTTGGATGAACTCACGCAGTTTGGCAACTTCTTCCTGCTTCTTCAGCATGGCGTTGATTTTCTCGCCAATGCCTTTCGCTGCCATCCCTAAGTGGGTTTCCAAAATCTGACCGATGTTCATACGCGATGGTACGCCCAGCGGGTTCAGAACGATGTCTACCGGCGTACCGTTTTCATCGTAAGGCATATCTTCGATCGGGTTAATCTTGGAGATAACACCCTTGTTACCGTGACGACCGGCCATCTTGTCACCCGGTTGAATCTGACGTTTAACGGCCAGATACACCTTGACGATCTTCAGCACGCCTGGTGCCAAATCATCACCTTGGGTGATCTTACGACGCTTGGCATCCATCTTCTTCTCGAATTCGGATTTCATTTCGTCGTACTGCTCTGCCAACTGTTCCAGTTGGTTTTGCTTGTCTTCGTCGGTCAGGCCCAGTTCGAGCCAACGATCACGTGGTAACTTGCTCAGCTTGTCAGCTTCGATGCCACCAGAAACCAGTACTGCATGGATACGTGCAAACAGGCCCGCTTCCAGGATCTGCAATTCTTCAGTCAGGTCTTTCTTAGCCTGCTTCAGTTGCATCTCTTCGATTTCTAACGCACGTTTGTCTTTTTCTACGCCATCGCGAGTAAAGACTTGTACGTCAATAACCGTACCGGAAACACCGTTTGGTACACGCAGAGAAGAGTCTTTAACATCAGACGCTTTCTCACCAAAGATCGCACGTAACAGCTTCTCTTCTGGCGTCAGTTGGGTTTCACCTTTAGGTGTTACCTTACCAACCAGAATGTCGCCGCCAGTCACTTCAGCACCGATATATACGATACCGGATTCATCCAGTTTGGAGAGCGCAGCTTCACCCACGTTCGGGATATCAGCAGTGATCTCTTCCGGCCCCAGCTTGGTGTCGCGGGACACACATGCCAGTTCTTGAATGTGGATAGTTGTGAAGCGATCTTCTTGCACCACGCGCTCGGAGACCAAGATGGAGTCTTCGAAGTTGTAACCGTTCCAAGGCATGAACGCTACGCGCATGTTCTGACCCAATGCCAGTTCGCCCAGGTCTGTTGATGGGCCATCTGCCAGCACGTCGCCGCGCTCGATTGGCTCACCCAGATTCACACACGGCATCTGGTTGATACAGGTGTTCTGGTTAGAACGGGTGTATTTGGTCAGGTTATAAATATCAATGCCTGCTTCGCCCGGATACATTTCGTCTTCGTTAACCTTAATAACGATACGGGATGCATCTACGTATTGAACAGTACCGCCACGTTTAGCTACAGAGGTTACCCCTGAGTCAACCGCTACTGCACGTTCCATACCAGTACCCACCAGCGGCTTATCAGCACGCAGAGTAGGAACCGCCTGACGTTGCATGTTCGCACCCATCAATGCACGGTTGGCGTCATCGTGTTCCAAGAATGGAATCAGAGAAGCACCAACAGACACGACCTGTTGAGTGGAAACGTCCATATAGTCAACCTGGTCGCGGCTAAACAGGCTTGATTCGCCTTTGCTACGACAAGTGACCAAGTCTTCAATGAAGCGGCCGTCTTCGTCCAGGTTGGAGTTCGCCTGAGCGATAACGAAATTGCCTTCTTCAATAGCAGACAAATAGTTAATTTCATCGGTCACCACACCATCGCGCACGCGACGATAAGGTGTTTCCAGGAAACCATACTCGTTGGTCTGTGCGTACACGGACAAGGAGTTGATCAGACCGATGTTTGGACCTTCTGGCGTTTCGATTGGGCATACGCGACCGTAGTGAGTCGGGTGTACGTCTCGAACTTCAAAGCCAGCACGTTCACGGGTCAAACCGCCCGGGCCCAATGCAGAGATACGACGTTTATGCGTAATCTCAGACAACGGGTTGTTCTGGTCCATAAATTGTGACAACTGGCTGGAACCGAAGAACTCTTTCACCGCCGCCGAAATCGGCTTGGCGTTGATCATGTCCTGAGGCATCAGAGTGTCGAGGTCGCCCAGAGACAAACGCTCTTTAACTGCACGCTCAACACGAACCAGACCTACACGGAACTGGTTTTCAGCCATTTCACCAACGGAACGAATACGACGGTTGCCCAAGTGGTCGATATCATCCACTTCGCCGCGACCATTACGGATATCGATGAGCTTTTTCATCACTTCGGTGATGTCTTCTTTGCTCAGAATACCGGAACCTTCGATTTCGTCACGCAGCAGAGAACGGTTGAACTTCATCCGGCCTACCGCTGACAAATCATAGCGGTCTTCGGAGAAGAACAGGTTCTCAAACAGATTTTCAGCTGCTTCACGTGTTGGTGGCTCACCAGGACGCATCATGCGGTAGATCTCAACCAAGGCGCTCAAACGATCGCTGGTTGGGTCAACACGCAGGGTCTCGGAGATATAAGCACCGTGATCCAGATCGTTGGTGAACAATGTTTCGATTTGCTTGTGGCCAGACTGGCTCAGCTTAGCAAGCAAATCCAGTGACAGCTCCATGTTGGCTGCACAGATAAGCTCACCGGTGTTCGTATCGATATAGTCTTTTGCAACTACTTTACCGGCAATGTATTCAACCGGAACTTCGATGCGATCAATGCCGTCTTTTTCAAGCTGGCGAATATGACGAGCAGTAATACGACGCGCTTTCTCGACGTAAACTTTGCCATTCGCTTCAATATCAAAGGATGCCGTTTCACCGCGCAGGCGCTCTGGAACCAATTCCATCTGCAGCTTGTTGTCACGAATCTCAAAGACCACTTTATCGAAGAACAGATCCAAGATCTGTGCAGTGGTGAAACTCAATGCGCGCAGAATGATGGTTGCAGGCAATTTACGACGACGGTCAATACGGACAAACAGGTTGTCTTTCGGGTCAAACTCGAAATCTAACCATGAACCGCGGTAAGGGATGATACGTGCGTTGTACAGCACTTTACCCGATGAATGGGTTTTACCCTTATCACTGTCAAAGAATACGCCAGGACTACGGTGCAACTGAGATACGATAACTCGCTCAGTACCGTTAATGACAAAGGTACCGTTTTCGGTCATGAGTGGAATTTCACCCATGTAGACTTCTTGTTCTTTGATGTCTTTGACCGTACCTTCAGGAGCTTCGCGCTCATAGATTACCAGACGCAGTTTAACGCGCAGCGGTGCGGAATAAGTCACACCACGGATCTGGCACTCTTTGACGTCAAATACAGGCTCACCAAGACGGTAGCTAACGTATTGCAGCTCCGAATTACCACTGTAGCTCTGAATTGGAAAAACAGAACGGAACGCTGCTTCCAGGCCGTGCTGCCCTTCGGGATCTTGCTCGATGAATTTCTGGAACGAGTCAAGTTGGATAGAAAGGAGATAAGGTATGTCCAAAACTTGTGGACGTTTACCAAAATCCTTACGAATACGTTTTTTCTCGGTATAGGAGTAAACCATAGGGTTCCTCAGCTCGCTGAAAAGTCGACCCACTCTGTCTGCCCTAAACATAGGACAGTTCATGCAACACTATTATTTAGAATGAGAAGTTGAAACACTTCTCGAAATACTCTTTTCTATCACCCTTAAACCATTTCATCGCGTTACTTTGACTACCGAGCTACCCGAGTGGGTCGTAGCTGAGAACGCAGTATATTAAGTCGTCAATAGAAAGGAATATTGGGGGTTAGTCAGCCGCTAAACAGTGTGAAATGCGACTAACGCCCTACAGCGCAAAAAGGCTGATGACTAAAAAGTCACCAGCCATCAGCCTATAAGTTAGGCTGCGAACTCAAAGCTAAACTTACTTGATCTCAACAGAAGCACCAGCTTCTTCCAGAGATTTTTTCAGAGACTCAGCTTCGTCTTTGTTCACGCCTTCTTTCAGAACTGCAGGTGCAGACTCAACCAGGTCTTTAGCTTCTTTCAAGCCCAGGCCAGTTGCGCCGCGAACAGCTTTGATTACTGCAACTTTGTTGTCGCCGAATGAAGCCAGAACAACGTTGAACTCAGTTTGTTCTTCTACAGCTTCAGCAGCAGCAGCAGGACCTGCAGCAACAGCAGCAGCTGAAACGCCGAATTTCTCTTCCATAGCAGAGATCAGTTCAACGATTTCCATTACAGACAGAGCTGCAACGCCTTCCAGAATTTGGTCTTTAGTGATAGTTGACATAACAAGTGTTCCTAAAATACAGAAATAGTTTATACGTTAAAAAGCAGTGACCGATAAAAGTGAGGGCGATTAAGCCGCTTCAGCTTCTTTCTGATCACGCAGCGCAGCCAGAGTACGAACCAATTTGCCAGCAGCGGCTTCTTTCATGGTTCCCATCAGACGTGCGATTGCTTCTTCGTAGGTTGGCAGAGTTGCCAGGCGGTCGATCTGAGCCGCAGGGATTAACTCGCCTTCAAAGGCTGCTGCTTTAACCTCAAATTTTGCATTTTCTTTAGCAAAAGCTTTGAACAGACGAGCAGCTGCGCCCGGGTGTTCAGAAGAGAATGCAATCAAGGTTGGACCAACAAACGTGTCTTTCAGGCATTCGAATTGAGTGCCTTCAACAATGCGGCACAGCAAGGTGTTACGAACAACTTGCATGTGAACGCCAGCTTCACGACCTGCTTTACGCAGTTCAGTCATTTTGTCAACGGTAACGCCACGGGAATCCGCAACAACCGCAGACAGCGCACCTTTGGCTACTTCTTTAACTTCAGCAACAATCGCTTGTTTACCTTGAAGATTTAGTGCCATTAGTTCTTGCTCCTGGATTAACCGGAGAATAATTCCCCGGAACTCACGTCACCCAATCCACTACAAAACGCAATGAACGGGCGTTGAAACACGGTGAGCAGAATTCAGCAAGGACAATTCTTTATAAGAAAGAAAAAATGCTTTAGGTTCTGTCACCGTCTACGCAGGAAATTAAGTGTCTTACAACACACCTGCGGTCTTGGACGGAGGCTTGGATAAGGCCAAGCTCCAACCGAAAATTCTGGTGTTCTGATGATAAGTTAGCCCCATCAACAGAAGCATGGGCGTAAGATTCTAGACAAACCTTACGCCCACGTAAAGCGATAATATCAATTCGTGATTAGACCACTACTGCTGACAGACCGCTTTGATCGATTGCAACGCCAGCACCCATGGTGGTGGAGAGGCTGATTTTCTTGATATAAACGCCCTTCGCTGTAGCAGGTTTAGCACGCTTCAGCGCAACAACCAGAGATTCTAAGTTTTCTTTCAACTTATCTGAGTCGAAGTCAACTTTACCAATGGTAGTGTGGATAATACCGTTTTTATCGTTGCGATAACGAACCTGACCTGCTTTAGCATTCTTAACTGCTTCAGCAACGTTAGGAGTAACAGTACCCACTTTAGGGTTAGGCATCAGGCCACGTGGACCCAAGATTTGGCCTAATTGACCTACAACGCGCATTGCATCTGGGGAAGCAATAACAACGTCGAAGTTCATTTCGCCTTTCTTGATCATATCAGCCAGATCTTCCATACCTACCAATTCAGCGCCTGCTTCTTTCGCAGCTTCAGCGTTTGCACCCTGAGCGAAAACAGCAACGCGTACTGAACGGCCAGTACCATGTGGCAACACAGTTGCACCACGAACGTTCTGGTCAGATTTACGTGCATCGATACCGAGGTTAACGGCAACGTCTACACTTTCTACGAATTTAGCAGTAGCCAGCTCTTTCAGCAGGGCAACAGCTTCGTTGATATCGTATTGCTTAGTAACATCAACTTTGTCACGGATCACGCGCATGCGCTTGGTCAGCTTAGCCATTTATTAACCCTCCACTACCAGGCCCATGGAACGAGCAGTACCTTCGATTGAACGCATCATCGCGTCAACGTCAGCACCAGTCATATCCGCAGCTTTGGTTTCTGCGATTTCACGGACCTGAGCACTGGTCACAGTCCCTACTTTGTCTTTGTTCGGCTTGCCAGAACCAGACTTAATACCTGCCGCTTTTTTCAGCAGAACTGCTGCTGGCGGGGTTTTAGTAACGAAAGTGAAAGAGCGATCAGAATAAACAGTAATAACAACAGGGATCGGCAGGCCTTTTTCAATGCTTTCAGTCTTAGCATTGAACGCTTTACAGAATTCCATGATGTTAACACCCTGCTGACCCAAAGCTGGACCAACTGGTGGACTTGGGTTCGCCATACCAGCTGCTACTTGCAGCTTGACATAGGCTTGTACTTTCTTAGCCATTTACGATTTCCTCGATTTGGGTAGTATCGCCTCGCGTTCGAGGCTCCCCGTGTTTTGTCTCGCTATTATTTACGATGAAATAAGCTGTCACGGATGACAAAAGCAAGACATCTAAAAACAAAAGGCGCGAAATTATATTTTAATTTCGCGCCTAAGACAAGAATCAAATTTCAATCAATGATGAAAAATGAATCAGCCTTTTTCTACCTGACTGAAATCTAGCTCGACCGGTGTTGCACGGCCAAAGATAGAAACAGAGACTTTCAGGCGGCTTTTCTCGTAGTCCACTTCTTCAACAACACCGTTAAAGTCGGCAAATGGACCATCACTGACACGCACCAGTTCACCTGGTTCAAACAGTGTTTTAGGACGTGGTTTATCACCCACTTGTTGAAGACGATTCATAATCGCATCAACTTCTTTATCACTGATTGGTGCAGGGCGATCGGATGTACCACCGATAAAGCCCATAACACGTGGCACGCTGCGCACTAAGTGCCAACTGGCATCGTTCATCACCATCTGGACCAGTACATAACCTGGGAAGAATTTGCGTTCACTTTTGCGACGTTGACCGCCACGAATTTCTACGACTTCTTCCGTTGGAACCATGACTTCGCCAAACAGCTCTTCCATGTCATGTAACTTGATGTGCTCGCGCAGCGATTGAGCTACGCGGCCTTCAAAACCGGAAAACGCCTGAACGACGTACCAACGCTTTTTTGGTGCTTCAGACATCTTAGAACCTCAGGCCAGTAATAAACGATACCAAGCGGACCAGAATACCATCCAGCCCCCATAGAATCAGTGACATTACAGCAGTTACCGCAGCAACGATTAACGTTGTGTGCAGAGTTTCCTGACGGGTAGGCCAAATCACTTTACGCACTTCCGTGCGTGCTTCACGAGCAAACGCGACAGTGGCTTTACCTTTTGCCGTCATCAATGCCACAGCACCGGCAACAGCGATAATTACTACAACTGCCAACGCGCGCAGCGGCAGGCTGTAATCACGGAAATAATAGTTACCAACAATAGCTGTAACTAATAATACAGCAACGATTAGCCATTTAGCCGTTTCCAGGCCGCGTCCGCTCCCTGGAGCCTCGGTATTCGCACTCATAAACCAACCTGTCACTATGATTCAGAACAACAACTTTGCTTCGCATCGCAAAGCAAACCAAGCCGAAGGATGCTCTAGAGACTCTCTAATCGGCACCACTCGACACTATTCGCCGTACTTCCAGAGCCCATCTCACCAGTAATTATGATGAAAAAACCACTGATGAGATAGGTTCTAGCATGACAACGTAGAAAAAGGGCATCAAATGATGCCCTTTTATCGCATGTCGCGTCAAATCTTATTCAATGACTTTAGCAACAACGCCAGCACCTACAGTACGCCCGCCTTCACGAATTGCGAAGCGCAGACCATCATCCATCGCAATAGGTGCAATCAGGTTAACAATCATTTGAATGTTATCACCTGGCATCACCATCTCAACGCCGTCTGGCAATTCAATAGTACCGGTTACATCCGTTGTACGGAAGTAGAACTGAGGACGGTAGCCTTTGAAGAACGGCGTGTGACGCCCGCCTTCATCTTTGCTCAGAATATAAACTTCGGATTCGAATTTAGTATGTGGCTTGATAGAACCTGGCTTCGCTAATACCTGACCACGCTGTACGTCATCACGTTTAGTCCCACGCAGTAGAACACCAACGTTCTCACCCGCGCGGCCTTCGTCCAGCAATTTGCGGAACATTTCAACGCCAGTACATGTTGTTCTAATGGTATCGATAATACCAACGATTTCAACTTCTTCGCCAACTTTAACGATCCCACGCTCTACACGACCAGTGACGACTGTACCACGACCTGAGATAGAGAATACGTCTTCGATTGGCAACAAGAATGGTCTATCAATCGCGCGCTCTGGCTGTGGAATATAACTATCCAGCGCCTCAGCTAATTCGATAATTTTTGCTTCCCATTCAGGCTCGCCTTCCAACGCCTTCAGCGCTGAACCACGGATAACAGGAGTATCATCGCCAGGGAAATCATATTGAGACAGAAGTTCGCGGACTTCCATTTCTACCAATTCCAGCAATTCCTCATCGTCAACCATGTCACACTTGTTCAGGAAGACCAGGATGTAAGGAACACCCACCTGACGACCTAGCAGGATGTGCTCGCGAGTCTGTGGCATAGGACCATCAGTTGCAGCAACAACCAAGATCGCGCCGTCCATCTGAGCAGCACCGGTTATCATGTTTTTAACGTAGTCGGCATGCCCTGGGCAGTCAACGTGTGCATAGTGACGAGACGGGGTGTCATATTCAACGTGTGAAGTGTTGATGGTGATACCACGCGCTTTCTCTTCCGGAGCGTTGTCGATCTGGTCGAATGCACGAGCACTACCGCCGTAGGTTTTAGCCAGTACGGTGGTGATTGCAGCAGTTAGGGTAGTTTTACCATGGTCAACGTGGCCAATAGTACCCACATTAACGTGCGGTTTTGTACGTTCAAACTTTTCTTTAGACATCGATTGTCCCTCTAAGACACGGAATCGGTGGTTTCACCACATCAACCAAGCGCATGCTTGCTGAATCCATAACACAGAAAGAAAATCAGGGGACGAGAGAATGAGAAATGGTGCTGATAGGCAGATTCGAACTGCCGACCTCACCCTTACCAAGGGTGCGCTCTACCAACTGAGCTATATCAGCACATCTTGGAGCGGGCAGTGGGAATCGAACCCACATCATCAGCTTGGAAGGCTGAGGTAATAGCCATTATACGATGCCCGCATCTTAGAACTCGGCTACCTGACTTAATCTG
Organism: Yersinia sp. FDAARGOS_228; assembly: GCF_002073315.2. NCBI lineage: Bacteria > Pseudomonadati > Pseudomonadota > Gammaproteobacteria > Enterobacterales > Yersiniaceae > Yersinia > Yersinia sp. FDAARGOS_228. Next base: position 1,065,549 of record NZ_CP020409.2, on the reverse strand, counting down.
CAGAAACTTGAAAGGAAGGGCTTGGCCACTTCACTCTTCATCGAGAGCTACGCTCTCGCCTTGAGTGTGTATTAGGAGTTCGATCTTCTGAATCACCCTGAGACTCAAGGTTAAATATGGTGGTGGGGGAAGGATTATTCGTCACTTCATTCCTCACCCTTCGGGCCGCCGCTGCGCGTCGTTGACTCGCTACGCTCGGCTCGAACCTTCGTCGAAGGTTTTCACCTTCCCCTCAAGTGACTCATTTAGATTCCTAACGCTGAATCGGCTTGAGACTCAAGGGTAAATATGGTGGTGGGGGAAGGATTCGAACCTTCGAAGTCGATGACGGCAGATTTACAGTCTGCTCCCTTTGGCCGCTCGGGAACCCCACCTAATTTTAGTACTTGAATGGTGCCGGCACCAAGAGTCGAACTCGGGACCTACTGATTACAAGTCAGTTGCTCTACCAACTGAGCTATGCCGGCATCAAGTGCAGCGCATTCTAGGTAGAGCGAGCTTATGATGCAACAAAAAAATTGCATAAGTCGACCTTTCGCTCACAAAACAGCCTATTTTTAAATGCCAGATGTATTATTAACCATAGTTAGCTCACTTCACATCCAGTGCACCAGCTTTCGTAATCAGCTCCATGAATGAAAAACACCCTCTTAAATGAGTTCACTTCTCATTGTGCCACCAATTTTAGCATCACTGGCTGATCATAGATTTAGTTTTGCGCATCAAAAAGGGGAGAGCGCCCCAATAGAGTGCATCTCGTCGACAAAAATATGACTCCAATGAGGAGAATCACACTGTTCATATTTGGCTTGTTTATTGCTTAAACATAGACATAAGCACAGACCCGCAGCGGTTGAGGAGTTTTATCATGAAGATCGTTTTACTTAATGCGGCAACATTGCCTATATACCGCAGTGAGCTGGCAAGTTTACTGATTGATGCAGTAGCTCATGGGGCATCTGTAGGCTATGACTCCCGCGCTCTGTCGCAGAAAGAAGCTGAGAGCTATTACGATGACCTGCGCCCTGCCATCGCCAAAGGAGCGTTACTATTGTGGATAGCACGCGATGAGATGGGGATTACTGGGACTATTCAATTAGATCTTTGCCAAAAACCAAATGGTTTAAATCGAGCAGAAGTGCAAAAATTATTGGTGCATAGCCGTAGTCGTCGTACCGGTATTGGGCACAAATTGATTCTCGCGATGGAGAGTACCGCAGTTCAACTACGCCGTGGATTGCTATATCTCGATACTCAAGCAGGTTCACCTGCTGAATCTTTTTACCGTGCACAAGGTTATCGTTGCATGGGAGAAATTCCTGATTATGCCTGCACTCCAGATGGTAGCTATCATCCGACAGCAATCTATTTCAAACGTTTATTTTCAGTAAATCAATCACATACTGCCATAGCCAGTTGATGATAGAGATTGTCATCCATAAAAAGGTCGGTGCCTGCCACAATTGTTCTTAATTGATTGGAATAGCAACGTACATCAAATAAATCACTCACTAAGCACAAAAATGTCTACGCCAAAAAGCAAGCTGCCTATAATATGCAGCTTGTTTCTTATCTGGAGTTGGCGTCCAGCGCCTTTCCCAACCTGCGTTAACAGGCAGAATTTGGCTTATGACAAAAAGAGATCAATCTTTAGCGACGCCTTATCTACAGTTCGATCGTACCCAGTGGGCAGCCCTGCGCGACTCCGTACCATTGACACTAACAGAAGAGGAAATCGTTAAACTTAAAGGGATTAACGAAGACCTTTCATTAGATGAAGTGGCACAGATTTATCTACCACTTTCGCGCCTGCTTAATTTTTATATTAGTTCTAATTTGCGGCGGCAGGCGGTTCTGGAACAATTCCTTGGAACCGATGGCCAGCGTATTCCTTATGTCATTGGTATTGCAGGCAGTGTCGCTGTCGGTAAAAGCACTACTGCACGCTTACTACAGGCGTTACTCAGCCGTTGGCCGGAACATCGCAGTGTAGAACTGATTACAACAGATGGTTTTCTTTATCCCAATAAAGTGCTTAATGAGCGCGGGTTGATGAAGAAAAAAGGATTTCCACAATCCTATGATATGCATAATCTGGTGAAATTTGTCTCAGAAGTAAAATCGGGGGCAGGTCATGTTACCGCACCGGTTTATTCACATTTAATATATGATGTTGTCCCTGACGGTAATAAGATAATCAAGCAGCCTGATATTCTTATATTAGAAGGTTTAAATGTTCTACAAAGCGGGATGGATTACCCTCATGATCCACATCATGTATTTGTCTCTGATTTTGTAGACTTCTCTATATATGTTGATGCCCCTGAAGATTTACTTCAAAGTTGGTATATAAACAGATTCCTTAAGTTTAGGCAGGGCGCATTTTCCAATCCTGACTCTTATTTCCATAATTATGCTAAATTGCCAGAAGCTGAGGCAGTCAAAATTGCCACTCAATTATGGAAAGAGATTAATGGATTGAATTTAAAGCAAAATATACTACCAACGCGTGAGCGCGCCAGTCTGATAATGACTAAAAGTGCTAACCATGCCGTTGAGAGTGTACGTTTGAGAAAATAGCTAAAGTGGGAGGTTTTGGCCTCCCATCTATTATTAAATTAAACGCCACGAAGAGATATCTCACCGCCAATATAAGGTTTCACATTACCATTCTGTTCCAACAATAATGCTCCTTGTTGGTCAATACCTCTAGCAATACCAAATATTTCTTGATTACCAATAATCAATTTCACAGGGCGATCAAGGTAATTATCCATTTCCCGCCAACGAGAAATAAAAGCAGATAAGCCTTCATTTTCAAATTTAACGACTGCAAGTCGTAATTCAGATAACAGTTCAGCCGTCAGTTTATTACGATCAATATTAACACCCGCTTCCTGTAAGTTGATCCAGTCCTGGTTGATGGCATTAGTAATTGATTCACGCATTGTTAGATTAATACCTGCGCCAATGACCAACTGAGCAGCATCCCCCGTTTTCCCTGTAAGTTCTACCAATATACCTGCCAGTTTTTTATCATTTAAATACAGATCATTTGGCCACTTTACACGAACCTGCTCAGCACCGAGTTTACGCAGAACCTCGGCCATGACAATCCCAACCACCAGACTCAGTCCCATTGCAGCAGCAGGGCCTTGCTCCAGCCGCCAGAACATAGATAAATAGAGATTCGTACCAAAGGGAGAGACCCACTGACGCCCCCTCCTTCCTCTCCCTGCATGTTGGTATTCAGCCACACAAGCATCGCCAGACTTCAATTCAGTAATACGATCTAATAAGTATTGATTCGTCGAGTCGACTACCGGTAAGACGGTCACTTGACCTGCTGGGAGATAACTTAATATTGTTTGTTCATTAAGCAACTGAATAGGTGCAGGCAAACTATAGCCCTTACCAGGAACTGTAAAGACATCTAGTCCCCACTCTCTAATAGTTTGAATATGTTTATTAATTGCAGCACGGCTCATCCCAAAGGCTTCACCCAATTGCTCCCCTGAGTGGAAAGCACCATCAGCTAATATGTTAATCAGCCGTAAAGGGACTTTAATATCTTTCACGACAAACGCTCCACAGCATTAACCTCACCATTACTTGCAATAAATCGCACTTCTGGTTCCAACCAGATTGCAAATCTCTTGGCGACTTGCTGACGGATATAAGTAGCAAGGTCGATCACATCCTGACCTGTCGCTTCTGCCAGGTTAATCAACACTAACGCTTGCTGCTGATGCACCGCTGCACCGCCAATCTGATATCCCTTCAGTGCACATTGATCGATAAGCCAACCAGCAGCCAGCTTAACAGAGCCATCGGGTTGCAGATAATGGGGTGCATTGGGATAGCGTTTTACAATATCTTCAGCTATAGCAGCATCCACAACCGGGTTCTTAAAAAAACTGCCTGCATTGCCGGTCACCGCTGGATCGGGTAGCTTACTACGCCGCATTGTACAAACTGAGTTGAATATCTCTTCTGCTGTAACTGTCGATGGGTCCATTCGCGTTAAATCACCATAGCCCAATATTGGGGTCCATGATTTCACCAACTTAATGCCTACGGCTACGATGGCAAATCCATGACCATAGTGATGCTTAAAAATGCTGTCACGATAGCCGAATTGACAATCTTGAGCGGAAAGACGCAGAATTGTACCTTTATCCATATCAAGCAAATCAACGTATTCACATACCTTCTGCAGCTCAACACCATAGGCACCGATATTCTGAATGGGTGCGGAACCGACACAACCTGGGATTAACGCCAGATTCTCTAGACCTGGCATGTTATTGCGCAATGAGTAACAGACTAATTGATGCCAATTCTCTCCAGCCCCAACATGCAGATGCCAGGCAATATCATCCTCAGTAGGAGTGATACCCTTAATCCGATTGAGTAATACTATTCCTGAATAATTTTCAATAAAGAGTACGTTGCTGCCTTCACCAAGTAAGAGCACTGGCTGATGCTTAGAGACAGACTCATGCCATGCATTAATCAATTCTTCAGGAGAGTAAACGCTGATTACTTTGCTCGCATATGCTGATAATGCGAAAGTATTGAGATGCTTTAGCGGGGAATGTTGATTCGACATTACATTGGATACTCATTCTAACTAGCTCTGGCGCTAGTCTAACCGATCATAATACTCATATTGTATTTTGTTTTAACTGAAGGTAAAAAAAGGTCCCCATCAGGGTAGCCTTCTGTTTTATTCATCTCTCTGACTGCCGGGTTTCTCTCACCGGCCCCTGCAATATTGAACGCTGCTGAGTATACTTCCTGGCCGTGACCACTCACGCTCAATATTTACACATCTTGCCATATTCAACCCATAGCAAAAACCCCACGCTTTTGGCATGGGGTCTCGGCTTTATTTGATGCCTGGCAGTGTCCTACTCTCGCATGGGGAGACCCCACACTACCATCGGCGCTACGGCGTTTCACTTCTGAGTTCGGCATGGGATCAGGTGGGACCACCGCGCTAAGGCCGCCAGGCAAATTCTGTCTAAACTAACCCGCTATATGTCTCCATACAGCCAGCCAGCCCAATCTCGGAACGTCGCTGAAAATATCAATATCTCTCAAACACAAAACACCTTTGGTGTTGTAAGGTTAAGCCTCACGGATCATTAGTACTGGTTAGCTCAATACATCGCTGCACTTACACACCCAGCCTATCAACGTCATAGTCTTTAACGTTCCTTCAGGGGGCTTAAAGCCCCAGGGAAGACTCATCTCGAGGCAAGTTTCCCGCTTAGATGCTTTCAGCGGTTATCTCTTCCGAATTTAGCTACCGGGCAATGCCATTGGCATGACAACCCGAACACCAGTGATTCGTCCACTCCGGTCCTCTCGTACTAGGAGCAGCCCCTCTCAATCTTCCAACGCCCACGGCAGATAGGGACCGAACTGTCTCACGACGTTCTAAACCCAGCTCGCGTACCACTTTAAATGGCGAACAGCCATACCCTTGGGACCTACTTCAGCCCCAGGATGTGATGAGCCGACATCGAGGTGCCAAACACCGCCGTCGATATGAACTCTTGGGCGGTATCAGCCTGTTATCCCCGGAGTACCTTTTATCCGTTGAGCGATGGCCCTTCCATTCAGAACCACCGGATCACTAAGACCTACTTTCGTACCTGCTCGAGCCGTCACTCTCGCAGTCAAGCTAGCTTATGCCTTTGCACTAACCTCACGATGTCCGACCGTGATTAGCTAACCTTCGTGCTCCTCCGTTACTCTTTGGGAGGAGACCGCCCCAGTCAAACTACCCACCAGACACTGTCCTCACCCCGGATCACGGGGCCGAGTTAGAACATCAAACATTAAAGGGTGGTATTTCAAGGTTGGCTCCATGCAGACTGGCGTCCACACTTCGATGCCTCCCACCTATCCTACACATCAAGGCTCAATGTTCAGTGTCAAGCTATAGTAAAGGTTCACGGGGTCTTTCCGTCTTGCCGCGGGTACACTGCATCTTCACAGCGAGTTCAATTTCACTGAGTCTCGGGTGGAGACAGCCTGGCCATCATTACGCCATTCGTGCAGGTCGGAACTTACCCGACAAGGAATTTCGCTACCTTAGGACCGTTATAGTTACGGCCGCCGTTTACTGGGGCTTCGATCAAGAGCTTCGCCTTGCGGCTGACCCCATCAATTAACCTTCCAGCACCGGGCAGGCGTCACACCGTATACGTCCACTTTCGTGTTTGCACAGTGCTGTGTTTTTATTAAACAGTTGCAGCCAGCTGGTATCTGCGACTGGCTTCGGCGCCGAGAGCAAGTCTCTTTACCTAATGCCAGCGTGCCTTCTCCCGAAGTTACGGCACCATTTTGCCTAGTTCCTTCACCCGAGTTCTCTCAAGCGCCTGAGTATTCTCTACCTGACCACCTGTGTCGGTTTGGGGTACGATTTAATGTTACCTGATGCTTAGAGGCTTTTCCTGGAAGCTTGGCATCAACTACTTCACCACCGTAGTGGCTCGTCATCACACCTCAGCGTTGATAAGCAACCGGATTTACCAAGTCACTCCGCCTACATGCTTAAACCGGGACAACCGTCGCCCGGCTAGCCTAGCCTTCTCCGTCCCCCCTTCGCAGTAACACCAAGTACAGGAATATTAACCTGTTTCCCATCGACTACGCTTTTCAGCCTCGCCTTAGGGGTCGACTCACCCTGCCCCGATTAACGTTGGACAGGAACCCTTGGTCTTCCGGCGTGCGGGCTTTTCACCCGCATTATCGTTACTTATGTCAGCATTCGCACTTCTGATACCTCCAGCAACCCTCACAAGTCACCTTCAACGGCTTACAGAACGCTCCCCTACCCAACAACGCCTAAGCGTCGCTGCCGCAGCTTCGGTGCATGGTTTAGCCCCGTTACATCTTCCGCGCAGGCCGACTCGACCAGTGAGCTATTACGCTTTCTTTAAATGATGGCTGCTTCTAAGCCAACATCCTGGCTGTCTATGCCTTCCCACATCGTTTCCCACTTAACCATGACTTTGGGACCTTAGCTGGCGGTCTGGGTTGTTTCCCTCTTCACGACGGACGTTAGCACCCGCCGTGTGTCTCCCGTGATAACATTCTTCGGTATTCGGAGTTTGCATCGGTTTGGTAAGCCGGGGTGGCCCCCTAGCCGAAACAGTGCTCTACCCCCGAAGATGAGTTCACGAGGCGCTACCTAAATAGCTTTCGGGGAGAACCAGCTATCTCCCGGTTTGATTGGCCTTTCACCCCCAGCCACAAGTCATCCGCTAATTTTTCAACATTAGTCGGTTCGGTCCTCCAGTTAGTGTTACCCAACCTTCAACCTGCCCATGGCTAGATCACCGGGTTTCGGGTCTATACCTTGCAACTAGACGCCCAGTTAAGACTCGGTTTCCCTACGGCTCCCCTATTCGGTTAACCTTGCTACAAAATATAAGTCGCTGACCCATTATACAAAAGGTACGCAGTCACACCACGAAGGTGCTCCCACTGCTTGTACGTACACGGTTTCAGGTTCTATTTCACTCCCCTCGCCGGGGTTCTTTTCGCCTTTCCCTCACGGTACTGGTTCACTATCGGTCAGTCAGGAGTATTTAGCCTTGGAGGATGGTCCCCCCATATTCAGACAGGATGTCACGTGTCCCGCCCTACTCATCGAGTTCACAGCAAGTGTGCTTTTGTGTACGGGACTATCACCCTGTACCGTGCGACTTTCCAGACGCTTCCACTAGCACACAAACTGATTCAGACTCTGGGCTCTTCCCCGTTCGCTCGCCGCTACTGGGGGAATCTCGGTTGATTTCTTTTCCTCGGGGTACTTAGATGTTTCAGTTCCCCCGGTTCGCCTTGCATGGCTATGTATTCACCATGCAATAGTGCAACGAATTGCACTGGGTTTCCCCATTCGGGTATCGTCGGTTGTAACGCTTCATATCAGCTTACCGACGCTTTTCGCAGATTAGCACGCCCTTCATCGCCTCTGACTGCCTAGGCATCCACCGTGTACGCTTAGTCGCTTAACCTCACAACCCAAAGACGTTTCTTCTGTTCAAGTCGGTTGCGCGTCGTGAATACAGCGTTGTGCGGTACTCGGAATGCTCATGAACCTTAAGTTCACTCCGCTTCCTCCGTGCCGTACGCCTTGCCTTCACTTAGCTCACACGACTCTCTTCATCAGAATGCGTATTCGCATTGCGATTATTTGAGAGACTCTAATACAGGTTAATCCTTATCTCAGTCATTCTACGGAGAGATAAGTTTCAGCTGTATTGTTTCAATTTTCAGCTTGTTCCAGATTGTTAAAGAGCAATATCTTAAACACGACTCGTTAAAGTCATCTTTAAGATATTCAGTTGATAATGTCTTTCACACATTATCGGAGTGGCGTCCCCAAGGGGATTCGAACCCCTGTTACAGCCGTGAAAGGGCAGTGTCCTAGGCCTCTAGACGATGGGGACACGAAGTTCCGATTAAACCGAAATCTAACCGTTTCGTATCAGCATGAGTCGAAACTCACAACATCAACAGGTGCTCTTGCTCATTTACATTCATCAGACAATCTGTTGTGGACACTACGCAATGCGTATCGTTAGGTAAGGAGGTGATCCAACCGCAGGTTCCCCTACGGTTACCTTGTTACGACTTCACCCCAGTCATGAATCACAAAGTGGTAAGCGCCCTCCCGAAGGTTAAGCTACCTACTTCTTTTGCAACCCACTCCCATGGTGTGACGGGCGGTGTGTACAAGGCCCGGGAACGTATTCACCGTAGCATTCTGATCTACGATTACTAGCGATTCCGACTTCATGGAGTCGAGTTGCAGACTCCAATCCGGACTACGACAGACTTTATGTGGTCCGCTTGCTCTCGCGAGTTCGCTTCACTTTGTATCTGCCATTGTAGCACGTGTGTAGCCCTACTCGTAAGGGCCATGATGACTTGACGTCATCCCCACCTTCCTCCGGTTTGTCACCGGCAGTCTCCCTTGAGTTCCCACCATTACGTGCTGGCAACAAAGGATAAGGGTTGCGCTCGTTGCGGGACTTAACCCAACATTTCACAACACGAGCTGACGACAGCCATGCAGCACCTGTCTCACAGTTCCCGAAGGCACCGAAGCATCTCTGCTAAGTTCTGTGGATGTCAAGAGTAGGTAAGGTTCTTCGCGTTGCATCGAATTAAACCACATGCTCCACCGCTTGTGCGGGCCCCCGTCAATTCATTTGAGTTTTAACCTTGCGGCCGTACTCCCCAGGCGGTCGACTTAACGCGTTAGCTCCGGAAGCCACGCCTCAAGGGCACAACCTCCAAGTCGACATCGTTTACAGCGTGGACTACCAGGGTATCTAATCCTGTTTGCTCCCCACGCTTTCGCACCTGAGCGTCAGTCTTTGTCCAGGGGGCCGCCTTCGCCACCGGTATTCCTCCAGATCTCTACGCATTTCACCGCTACACCTGGAATTCTACCCCCCTCTACAAGACTCTAGCTTGCCAGTTTCAAATGCAGTTCCCACGTTAAGCGCGGGGATTTCACATCTGACTTAACAAACCGCCTGCGTGCGCTTTACGCCCAGTAATTCCGATTAACGCTTGCACCCTCCGTATTACCGCGGCTGCTGGCACGGAGTTAGCCGGTGCTTCTTCTGCGAGTAACGTCAATCAATCGTGCTATTAACACGACTGCCTTCCTCCTCGCTGAAAGTGCTTTACAACCCGAAGGCCTTCTTCACACACGCGGCATGGCTGCATCAGGCTTGCGCCCATTGTGCAATATTCCCCACTGCTGCCTCCCGTAGGAGTCTGGACCGTGTCTCAGTTCCAGTGTGGCTGGTCATCCTCTCAGACCAGCTAGGGATCGTCGCCTAGGTGAGCCATTACCCCACCTACTAGCTAATCCCATCTGGGCACATCCGATGGCGTGAGGCCCGAAGGTCCCCCACTTTGCTCTTACGAGGTCATGCGGTATTAGCTACCGTTTCCAGTAGTTATCCCCCTCCATCAGGCAGTTTCCCAGACATTACTCACCCGTCCGCCGCTCGCCGGCAAAGTAGTAAACTACTTCCCGCTGCCGCTCGACTTGCATGTGTTAGGCCTGCCGCCAGCGTTCAATCTGAGCCATGATCAAACTCTTCAATTTAAGATTTGTTTGATTTGCTATGAGTTAACATAGCGATGCTCAAAGATTACTTTCTGCAAATAAGCATTCGAACCGAAGTTCAAATGTGTACTGCTTTGGTCACTCTTCAAGACTTTGATATTTCTTCTGCCTGTCGAAACAGGCTTCGATATCGTCTTGCGAGTGCCCACACAGATTGTCTGATAAATTGTTAAAGAGCGTTCGTTACCCGTTTGCCTTTCGGCGAATCTTACGGTAACGCGGGAGGCAGATAATACGCTTTCCCGCTGAAGAGTCAAGAGTTTCTTTCGTTTCTTTCGAAGTCAAAGTCATTCTTTTCGCTTCCTGACCCGGCTAAGTATGTTTCGTTGTTCCCGGTCAGTGGAGGCGCATTATAGGGAGTTCCTGACAGCCTGCAACCCCTAATTTGAAAAAACTTTTCAACCGCGCTTTATTTCAACGATTTGCCGTGATAAACGCCATTATTGCTATTTTTTGTACTGTAGCGCTAAGAAATCCTGAGAAAAACTGCTTACCTGTTGCCAATCCGTATATTCAACTTCTTTACTGGTATCCGTTTCGCCCCCCGTCATCCGCATAATAAGTTGAATCATCACCCTATCTATCCAGCGATAACGGGGATAACGCAAAGCACCCGCAAATACCGTACACAGTGTTGGCTGCCACGGGGTACTGAGTAGGAACTTACGTACATAGGCATTGGTTTGCGGGGAACGCTTTTCCGGTTTGCGTGCTGTCAGATTCACGGCAAAGAACGCACTCGGCATTCGATTAAGTTGTTCAACGTGTTTGTTGACGAATTTACTCAATACTGGGCTGAAGTGCCCATAACGCACCGACGCACCAATCATGACTTGTTGGTATTGATTCAGATCGATTTGCCCTAGCTGCGATAAGTCTTTTATTTCACAGCTATCCTCTGCCGATAACTGTTTAGCTATATAAGAAGCAATAGTCTGTGTTTGGCCATCTCGGCTGGAGTAAAGAATCAGGACTTTCATTGCAATGTTCCTTATGCAGAATTACTCACGCCAGAATGTTGGCGTGAATAGAACCAGCAGGGTGAAGACTTCTAACCGACCAAATAGCATGGTGATCACCAATACCCACTTGGCGGCCGGATTCATTGACGTGAAGTTATCCGCGACTACACCCAGGCCAGGGCCAAGGTTATTCAACGTCGCAGTCACCGCCGCGAAAGCAGAGAACTCATCAACACCGGTCGCGATAATCGCCAGCATGCTAATAATGAATACCAGAGCATACGCGGAGAAGAATCCCCATACCGCCTCCAGAATTCGTTCCGGCAACGCCCGCCGCCCCAATTTAATGGTATAAACCGCATTCGGGTGAACCAGTCGCTTTAACTCACGCGAACCTTGTAGGTAGAGCAACAGAATACGGATAACTTTCAGGCCGCCACCGGTTGAGCCAGCACAACCACCAATAAACGCAGAACATAATAAGAGTATCGGCAGGAACAACGGCCATTTTGAAATACTGTCAGTGGTGAAACCCGCGGTAGTAGCCATTGATACGACTTGGAAAAATGCCTGATTTATCGTCTCCAGACCGGATTTATAGACATTATGATACCAAAGTATCAAGGTACACACGGCGACCAGTGTCAATTGAACAAAGATGAACATACGGAATTCAGGGTCACGCCAATAAACCTTTAAACTGCGCCCACTCAATACCGCGAAGTGCAAACCAAAGTTACAACCGGAAATCAGCAAGAAGATAGCGATAATGGTGTTAATAGTTGGGCTGTTGAAATAACCGATACTGGCGTCATGGGTCGAGAAGCCCCCAATCGCAATTGTCGAGAAGCTGTGGGAGATAGCATCAAATACCGACATCCCTGCCCCCCATAGAGACAGCGCGCAAGCAATGGTCAGTAAGACATAGATAAGCCACAGCGTTTTGGCCGTTTCCGCAATGCGGGGCCGCATTTTATTATCTTTCAATGGGCCAGGCATTTCTGCCCGATAGAGCTGCATCCCCCCGACCCCCAAGATAGGCAGGATAGCCACCGCTAACACGATTATCCCCATACCGCCGAGCCATTGCAGCATTTGGCGATAAAATAGAATGGCTTTAGGCAGTGAATCTAACCCTACTAATGTAGTCGCGCCAGTAGTAGTCAGCCCGGAGAATGATTCAAAGAATGCATCTGTTAATGAAAGATTAGGCCGCTCTGAGAATAAGAAAGGTAATGCCCCTACACTGCCCAGCACCGTCCAGAACAGAACCACGATGAGAAAGCCCTCACGGGGCTTTAACTCATGCTTCTGTTTTCGGTTCGGCAACCAAAGAAAGAGGCCGATTGCCAGAGCAACAAAAAAGGTTTCGCTGAAGGCACGGCCGGCGCCATCACGATAGATCAATGCCACCAGTCCGGGAATAAACATTGTTCCAGAGAATAAGATGACCAGCAGACCAACAATACGGGTTATGGCACGAAAATGCATTCCGGCACGTTCCTTAGCAATTCACTTGGATGGGGATTATTGCGAAATGGGCGTCAATTGCAACGTACCACGACTGAGATCACGCAATTTGTCCCCGACCTGACTGGCTTGAGTTGCTGGCAAAGAGAGATGAAGCGTTACGAATTGTGCGTACTCACTCCCTATAATCTGGCCTTCAACCTGCTGTAACAAGGTTTCTACTATGGCAAGCTGCCCATAGTCACACTGCAAAGTATATTCTACCTGTGGGACTTTATATTTTACTTCGATCTGTTTTAACGCTTGTTGAACACCGCTACCATAAGCCCTTACTAACCCACCGGTACCGAGTTTGATGCCACCATAATAGCGCACAACTACTGCGGTTATCTCACCAATACCACTCCCCATCAGTTGAGCCAAGATAGGTTTACCCGCAGTACCAGAAGGCTCACCATCATCAGAAAAACCTAATTGCTGAGAATCTGTCGGCCTGCCTGCAACAAAAGCCCAGCAATGATGCCGGGCGGTGAGGTGCTGCAGCTTCACCTGCTGAATAAAATCTTTCGCTTCATTCACCCCGCTGGTGTGGGCCAGCAAGGTGATAAAACGACTTTTTTTGATCTCTTCGCTGATAGTCACCGGATTTGTAGGGATTAGATAAGGCTGCATCAGGCCAGCTTCAGGTCACGTGTCATGTTCTCAACCCGGTTATCGTGAATCACGATATTATCTTCTATACGAATACCGCCGTAAGGCTTCAGCGCATCAATACGTTCCCAATTGAAATACTTGCTGAACTCACCGTTACGCCAAGGTGCCAGCAGAGATTCGATGAAGTACAGACCCGGCTCAATAGTCAGTACCATACGCGGTTGTAAAATACGCGTACAACGCAAGTAAGGGTATTTGGATGGGGCACTAAGATGGGTACCTTTATCATCTTGCATAAAACCAGCAGTATCATGCACTTGTAACCCGAGAGGATGGCCTAACCCATGCGGTAAGAATGGACAAGTAATGCCTTGCTCGACCATGGCCTCTTCACTGATACCGGTAACCAGATGATGAGTGCGCAATAACTTCGCAATACGCTGGTGCATCTGAACATGGTAATCGGTATAGCGCTCGCCACTTTTAATGGTTTTGATCAGTTCAAGTTGCTCAGTATTAAGGTCATTAACTAACGCGGCAAAATCGCTATCACGGTTTGCAGCGTAAGTACGTGTCAGATCTGCGGCATAACCATTATATTCAGCACCGGCATCCATCAAGAAGCTACGCATTTCTGCCGGAGGCTGATGCTGTAACGTGGTGTAATGAAGCACCGCCGAATGTTCATTCAGCGCAACAATATTATCATAAGGGACATCAGTATCACGATGGCCGGTAGCCATCAGATAGGCCAGATTGATATCGAACTCACTCATACCCGACTGGAACGCTTCATGTGCTGCACGATGGCCGACAACTGCCGTCTTTTGTGCTTCGCGCATACAAGCCAGTTCATAATCCGTTTTATAAGAACGATAGAAATGAAGGTAATCCAACACCGGTTGCGGGTTAATGTTTTCAGCACTAAAACCCAGAGCCTGCGCACGTTGTTGGGCATAACCGATATACGCCACGCGCTCCCGCTGCACAGGTAACTGCTGGGCAATATCATCTGCATTGGCTAATGGCTGGATATCGATAGCCTTGGTCCAGAAACTATCCGGTAATGGCTCAACACTGTGCCAGTAATCGACTGGAGAATAGAACCATAACTTTGGTGTATTAACCCCATCGACCCATAACCAACAGTTTGGTACTTGAGTGACAGGTACCCAAGCTTTGAACTGTGCATTGGCTTTAAAAGGATAGTCACGGTCATCGAGAAAAATACGTTGTAACTCACCGGAATGAATCAGTAAAGCGTCTAACTGATGGCGCTCTAGCACATCACGGGTGCGCTGTTGTAGAGTGGATAAATGTTCGTTATATAAAGAAGCCAGCGTTTCCATCACAGTACCCTTTGCTATTAGAACTTAATTTTTTCATCTTATCATAGTCACCAGAATCATGTTTTAGCGACCGCTTATCTGCCTATCAAATACGTTACCCACCCCCAAAACTGAATATTTCTTCATCTAATCCGCTATGAATAAACATGATAAAAATCAATTAACCCATCTGAATGACTGTGATCTTCACTGCAAAAAATCAATCTCTTGTTTGCATTTTATTAACAAAATATCCACACTTCCTGAATATCTGGTCATACCAGATCACATGCGCTTATTCAGGAGATAGATATGCTCTACCAAAGCGAAACACTACAGCTTCACTGGTTGGACAACGGCATTGCCGAGTTGGTGTTTGATGCACCGGGTTCAGTAAATAAGCTGGATACTAAAACTGTAGCCAATCTGGGTGAAGCCCTGGCGGTGTTAGAGAAACAAAGCGAACTCAAAGGGTTGCTGTTGCGTTCTGCCAAAGCGGCCTTTATTGTCGGTGCCGATATCACCGAGTTTTTATCCCTGTTTAATGCCCCACCAGAAAAGCTGCACCAGTGGTTGGTTTTTGCTAATGATATTTTCAACCGTCTGGAAGACTTACCAGTCCCGACCATTTCTGCAATCAATGGATATGCATTAGGTGGTGGATGTGAATGTATTCTGGCCACAGATTTCCGTGTTGCCTCCCCAGAAACACGGATCGGCTTGCCGGAAACCAAGTTGGGCATCATGCCTGGCTTTGGCGGTTCAGTTCGTTTACCGCGTTTGTTAGGTGCAGACAGCGCATTAGAAATCATTGCCGCGGGCAAAGACGTGAGTGCTGCTGAAGCATTAAAAATTGGTTTGGTTGATGCTGTTGTCGCCCCTGAAAAGCTGGCCAATGCCGCCCTAATCATGCTGAAACAGGCGATTGACGGCAAGCTGGATTGGAAAGCCGCGCGTCAGCCGAAACTTGACCCATTGAAACTCAATTCAACCGAAGCTGCTATGTGCTTTACCATCGCCAAAGGCATGGTGATGCAAGTGGCCGGAAAGCACTACCCAGCACCACTGGTCGCAGTAAAAACGATCGAAGCCGCCGCTAAACTTGGTCGGGCTGAAGCATTGAAACTGGAAACCAACAGTTTTGTCCCGTTGGCAGGTTCCAATGAAGCGCGTGCGTTAGTTGGGATATTCCTCAACGACCAATTTGTTAAAGGACAGGCTAAAAAACTGTCCAAAGGTGTCAGTGCACCAACACAGGCCGCAGTACTGGGTGCCGGGATTATGGGGGGGGGGATTGCCTATCAGTCAGCGCTGAAAGGTGTGCCAGTCATTATGAAGGATATTAATGACAAATCTCTGGCTCTGGGGATGAATGAAGCGGCCAAGTTACTGAATAAACAGTTGGAACGCGGCAAAGTGGATGGCCTAAAAATGGCAAACATTTTAGCAACTATCCAACCCACGCTGAATTACAGCGGCATTGAGCGTGCTCAGGTCATTGTGGAAGCGGTAGTGGAAAATCCCAAAATCAAAGCGGCGGTGCTGGCAGAGGCAGAAGCACTGATCGGTGAAGATACGGTGCTTGCTTCTAATACCTCTACAATCCCTATCGACCAACTCGCAAAATCACTTAAACGCCCTGAGAATTTCTGCGGTATGCACTTCTTCAACCCCGTGCACCGCATGCCATTGGTTGAAATCATTCGTGGCAGCAAAACCTCAGATAAAACCATTGCTGCGGTGGTGGCATACGCCACACAAATGGGTAAAACACCAATCGTGGTTAATGATTGCCCAGGCTTCTTCGTTAACCGCGTGTTGTTCCCTTATCTGGCTGGGTTTGGCATGTTGGTTAGAGACGGTGCTGACTTCCGCCAAATTGATAAAGTGATGGAAAAACAGTTTGGCTGGCCGATGGGACCTGCGTATCTGCTAGATGTCGTGGGTATTGATACCGCACACCATGCACAAGCCGTGATGGCAGTTGGCTTCCCTGAGCGGATGAACAAAGATTATCGCGATGCGGTTGACGTGATGTTCGATAACCAACGATTTGGCCAAAAAAATGGCCAAGGCTTCTACCGTTATACCCAAGATGCAAAAGGTAAGCCGCGTAAAGAAAATGACGAAATCGTGGATAACTTGCTGGCAACAGTTAGCCAACCGATTCAGAAATTCAGTGACGACGATATTATTGCCCGCACCATGATACCGATGATCAATGAAGTGGTGCGATGCCTGGAAGAAGGCATTA
This sequence comes from Yersinia sp. FDAARGOS_228, assembly GCF_002073315.2. Taxonomy (NCBI): domain Bacteria; kingdom Pseudomonadati; phylum Pseudomonadota; class Gammaproteobacteria; order Enterobacterales; family Yersiniaceae; genus Yersinia; species Yersinia sp. FDAARGOS_228. Next base: position 1,048,710 of record NZ_CP020409.2, on the reverse strand, counting down.
TTGCCAGCCCAGCCGAAGGTGATATGGCGTTGGTATATGGTCTTGGCTTCCCTCCTTTCCACGGGGGCGTGTTCCGTTATCTTGATACTATCGGCAGTACAAACTATGTCGAAATGGCCCAGCGCTATGCTCACCTTGGCGCGCTGTATCAAGTCCCCGCAGGGCTGAGAGCCAAAGCTGAACACAACGAAAGCTATTATCCTGTGGCAGCAGCGCTGCTTGATGTTTCTACCAGTCAACCGGCATGAGGTCTGAAAATATGGAAAATGTAGTCATTATTGATGCCGTACGTACACCGATGGGCCGCTCCAAAGGGGGCGCATTCCGTCAAGTACGGGCTGAAGATCTCTCTGCTCACTTAATGCGTGAGGTTCTTAGCCGCAATCCTGGACTAAACGCGGCAGAAATTGACGATATCTATTGGGGTTGTGTGCAGCAGACGTTGGAGCAGGGTTTTAACATTGCCCGCAATGCTTCTTTACTGGCAGAAATCCCCCATAGCGTACCGGCCGTTACTGTTAACCGCCTGTGTGGTTCATCAATGCAAGCTTTACATGATGGTGCAAGAGCCATCATGGTGGGTGATGCACAAATCAGTTTGATTGGTGGCGTAGAGCATATGGGCCATGTGCCAATGAGTCACGGTGTGGACTTCCATCCGGGTATGGGCCGCACAGTGGCTAAAGCCGCAGGGATGATGGGATTAACCGCTGAAATGCTGGCAAAAATCCACAACATCAGCCGCCAAGCTCAAGATGAATTTGCTGTTCGCTCTCACCAGCGTGCTTATGCCGCTACTCAGGCGGGCCACTTCGCCAAAGAGATTGTCGCCACCAATGGGCATGATGCTGATGGTATTCTGAAACGTTTTGATTTCGATGAAGTTATTCGCCCGGAAACTAACCTCGCAGGTTTGGCAGCACTGCGCCCAGCCTTTGATCCGGTCAATGGCACGGTAACTGCCGCAACATCATCTGCATTATCCGACGGTGCTTCTGCCATGCTTATCATGAGCGAATCCCGAGCTAAATCATTAGGGTTAAAACCGCGTGCCCGTATTCGCTCAATGGCTGTGGTGGGTTGCGATCCATCGATCATGGGTTATGGCCCCGTCCCCGCTAGCCAATTGGCATTAAAACGTGCTGGGCTAACCTTGAAAGATATTGGGTTATTTGAATTAAATGAAGCGTTTGCAGCTCAGTCGCTGGCTTGCTTGAAAGGGTTGGGCCTGCTGGAAAGCATGGATGACAAAGTGAACCTGAATGGCGGCGCTATTGCATTAGGCCATCCACTGGGTTGTTCAGGTGCCCGTATCTCTACCACCTTACTTAATCTGATGGAGCGCCGTGACGTGCAGTTCGGTCTGGCAACCATGTGTATCGGTTTAGGCCAAGGCATTGCGACCATTTTTGAACGCGTGTAACGTCCAAACGAATTAATCTGAAAGATATTAAGGGCCTGAATACAGGCCCTTATAACCGCTGTACCTGGTGTTTAGTTGCCGTTTTCCCGCCTGTCAGGGGCGGGTTTTTTTTATCTAGTGTTTTACTTAGATAAAAGCGAAAGCATCACCAAAGATATAAGCTTCCTGCGCGCCGCGTTCAGCACAAAAACGCTCACGAGCGATTTTAGCCATTTCAAAACGACCAGCGATATAGATATCTTGTTCAGCGAGTGAGCCATAATCTTGCAATACCGCACTCAATACAGTTCCGGTACGGCCACGCCACCCGTCTTCCGGTTGTTCTACCACCGGGATAACTTTCAACTGTGGATACTTAATTGACAGCGCTTCCAACTCGTTTAGGTCATACAAATGTACGGCTTCGCGCCCACCCCAATAGATAGACACTTCGCGATCAGGTTGCTCCGCTAATGCTGCCAATAAAATTGAGCGCGCATAGGAAAAACCGGTACCGCCAGCAATCAGGACCAGTGGGCGTTTACTGCCCTCACGGAACCATGCTTCCCCGTGAGGAATATCCACATCCAGCGTTTTCTCTTTCAGAATGCGGTCCATCACTGCCATGGCGTACAGATTCAGTTCCGACGCCCCGATATGCAGCTCGATGAAATCTTGCTGCAACGGCGTGGATGCCATAGAGAATGGGCGTTTATCACGCTCGTCCATTACTACCATCAAATACTGCCCAGCACGGAAAGAAAACGCAGATGCAGGCACCAATTGCACCCGGTACACCGTATCGGTAATGGCCTCTACGGAGGTTACTTTACAGCTTAAAGTTGTCATGCCTTCCCTCTGTCGGGTCATCAAATGCAAAACCAAGGACAAAATCGACGCCGGTTAGCGTTTCGTCTCTTTGCCACTGAAAATGGCGAGTTCATCCCAAATAGCATCAACACGGGCGCGAACGTCTTCATCCATTTTAATCGGACGGCCCCATTCACGCGGAGTCTCAGCAGGCCACTTGTTGGTGGCATCCAGCCCCATTTTCGATCCTAAACCGGAAACCGGTGAAGCGAAATCCAAATAATCTATTGGTGTATTTTCAATCAACACCGTATCGCGGGATGGATCCATCCGGGTCGTAATTGCCCAAATGACATCATTCCAATCACGTGCATTAATATCATCATCACAAACAATAACAAATTTTGTATACATAAACTGACGTAAAAACGACCAAACACCCATCATCACGCGTTTGGCATGCCCCGCATATTGTTTCTTGATGGTGACTACTGCCAGCCGATATGAGCACCCCTCGGGTGGTAGATAGAAATCAACAATTTCCGGGAATTGCTTTTGTAAAATAGGAACAAACACTTCATTCAGCGCAACCCCCATCACCGCAGGCTCATCCGGTGGACGGCCAGTATAGGTGGAATGGTAAATGGCATCTTTGCGCTGGGTAATATGTGTAACAGTAAAAACAGGGAAGCTATCTATCTCATTATAATAACCTGTATGGTCACCATAAGGGCCTTCTGGTGCCATATCACCCTGCTCAATATATCCTTCCAATACAATTTCTGCACTCGCAGGAACTTCAAGCGAGTTGGAAAGACACTTTACAACCTCTGTTTTGTGCCCACGCAACAAACCGGCAAAAGCATATTCAGACAGTGTATCGGGTACCGGAGTTACTGCGGCCAGAATAGTTGCAGGATCTGCGCCCAAGGCGACGGCAACAGGGAAACGTTCACCAGGGTGTGCTTCACACCACTCTTGATAGTCCAAAGCCCCACCACGATGGGATAACCAGCGCATAATTAATCTGTTTTTACCCAACACTTGTTGGCGGTAGATACCCAGGTTTTGGCGCTCTTTGTGCGGGCCACGCGTAATAGTCAGCCCCCATGACACCAACGGAGCGGCATCCTCAGGCCAGCAATGCATAACCGGAATGCGGCTAAGATCGACATCATCACCCTGCCAAACTTGCTCCTGACAAGGGGCCGAACTTAGGCATTTCGTTGGCATATTCAATACTTGCTTAAATTTCGGCAGTTTATCGAATAAATCACGGAAACCTTTCGGTGGATCCGGTTCTTTCAGGAAAGCCAACAACTTGCCGACATCTCTCAGTGCGCTGACGTCTTCTTGCCCCATGCCCATGGCGACCCGTTTGGCCGTGCCAAACAAGTTACACAATACGGGCATCGTGTAGCCCTTAGGGTTTTCAAACAGTAACGCAGGCCCACCGGCTCGTAAGGTACGATCGGCAATTTCTGTCATTTCCAGATAGGGATCAATGGGCTGGCTAATACGTTTAAGTTCACCCCTCTGCTCCAGCAACGAGAGGAAGTCACGTAAGTCACGGTATTTCATGCTGATCATTTCGGCGGCTATGTAATGCGCCATTATAGGCTGTCTTTATAGCAGTTGCTGTCTTTTTGTTAAAAATGAATACAGGCTCACTCAAAAAAGTATCTCATTGCAATTTATAGCTAATTATCACCAGTACAACCCTGATTTTGTCGATATAAAGTAGACTAAATCTTTGTATCACAAACTATATACACCGAGTTGATGTATTCTTCCTCACTATATATATCCCCATACTTTTGCTATGCTGCCAAGTAGTACCCAAGGGCATGTGAATTTATGAAACACTGGCATTTATTATATTGTAAACGTGGTCAGCTTTTGCGCGCCAAGGAACATTTAGAACGGCAAACAGTGAATTGCTGGACACCGATAGTGACTATCGAAAAGATAGTGCGTGGGAAACGTATCGAGGCAAGTGAGGCACTATTCCCTAACTATCTGTTTGTGGAGTTCGATCCTGAATATATTCACACCACAACAATCAGTGCAACTCGTGGTGTAAGCCATTTCGTTCGTTTTGGCGCACAACCCGCAGTAATCCCAGCAATTGTTATTGCCGAGATGCAATCCCATACGATGGATAAAATCATTGCCCCAGAAGTGCCGGTTCCAGGTGATATCGTGACGATCATTGAGGGTGTTTTTGCCGGGTTACAGGCGATTTATACTGAACCAGACGGTGAAGCGCGTTCAATGTTGTTACTGAATATGCTTAATAGCCAGGTGATGCAAAGTTTGGATAATCGCCAATTCGAAAAGCAATAATATATCTGCCAAGGTAGGCACGCTCGGTACCTACCTTATCAACAACCATCCTTGTAGCTTAACGTTGCATATGATCGTCATGTAGCCATTGTGCGACTTGCTTGGCGAAATAAGTTAATACCCCATCAGCACCGGCTCGCTTAAAGCACAACAGAGACTCCATAACGGTTGGTTTCTCTTGCAACCAGCCATTCTGGAAGGCCGCCATATGCATAGCATATTCACCTGACACCTGATAGGCGAAGGTTGGCACGCCAAAGGTATCTTTCACCCTACGTACCACATCCAAATATGGCATTCCTGGTTTAACCATCACCATGTCAGCACCTTCCTGCAAGTCCTGAGCAATCTCTTGTAGAGCCTCATCACTGTTAGCGGGATCCATCTGATAGGTTTTCTTATTCCCACCTTTCAGATTACTGCTAGAGCCAATGGCATCTCGGAATGGGCCATAGTAGCAAGACGCATATTTCGCTGAATAGGCCATGATTTGCGTGTTCACAAACCCTTGTAGCTCTAACTGATCGCGCACAGCACCGATGCGGCCATCCATCATATCGCTTGGCGCGACAATCTCGGCACCGGCCTCGGCATGTGATAACGCCTGACGGACTAAAATCTCTTTAGTAATGTCATTGATGACATAGCCATCGGCATCAATCACCCCATCTTGCCCGTGGGTTGTATAAGGATCGAGAGCGACATCAGTAAGGATACCTAACTCTGGTACTGCGTCCTTTAACGCACGCACGGTTCTTTGTACCAAGCCATCCGGGTTATAGGCTTCTTCGGCATGTAATGATTTCAAGCCAGATTCAATAACTGGAAACAGCGATATGACCGGCACACCTAGCTTCGCTATGGCCTCAGCTTCTTTCACTAGCAGATCGATCGTCATACGCGAAACACCCGGCATTGAAGGGACGGCTTGCTGCTGGTTGGTCCCCTCCATCACAAATACCGGATAGATCAGATCATTGACTGTCAGTTGATTCTCTGCGACCAGACGACGACTGAAATCATGACGGCGCACACGGCGCATACGGCGACCAGGGAAGGTGCCCGGAAATGCATAGCTCATCTTGTTCTCCTAACTCAAACCAACCGGAAAATCCGGCGGGCGTTTTCATCAGTTTTCTGCCCCAGCCATTTAGGGTCTTCTTGTCGCCAGACAGCAACTTGCTGGACGATATGGGGTAGAAAGCAGGGTTCATTGCGGCGGGATGCTGGCTTAGGATGTAAATCCCTTGGCAATAAATAGGGGGCATCTGTTTCCAGCAATAATTGCTGAACAGGAATACGTGGCAGTAACGCCCGCAACTCAAGGCCACGGCGCTCATCACACACCCAACCGGTAATACCAATAGATAAGCCCAATGCCAGACAAGAGTCCAACTCATCAGCCGTGCCAGTAAAGCAATGCACAACCGCCGCGGGGAGTTTATCTAGCCAAGGCGCAAGTAGGGTAATGAAACGTTCATGAGCATCGCGGCAATGTAAAAACACCGGCAATTCGAGTTCGGCAGCCAACGCCAGTTGCGCGGTAAATGCTATTTCTTGTTCTGCCGGAGTTGAGAAATTGCGATTAAAATCTAGCCCACATTCACCAATAGCAACCACTGCCGCATGTGCTGCTAATGATCTGATTTGCTGCTCAACATCTATTTGCCAACGACTCGCCTGATGGGGATGAACACCCGCAGTTGACCAGCAGTAGCCAGGATAGGCAAGGGCAAGCTCAAGTGCCGCCTGACTTTCTTCAATATCAGTACCCGTAATAAGCATACCAGTAACTGCGGCCGTTTTAGCTCTGCTGACCACCTGTGAGTAATCTTTAGCAAATTGCGAGCTGGTTAAATTCACACCAATATCAAACATGAGCGTTCCAAAACAGAAGCCGCCTCAAAGGGCGGCTAAAATATCAAGGCATATACCCATAGATTTAAGGTACTTTCGGATGGTTATCAGCCCCTTCATCCTCTTCGTCAATATCAGCACGACGTTGTTTACCCGTATAAAAACGAGCAAAGAACAGCCCAATTTCAAATAACAGATACATCGGGATCGCTAATAATGTCTGAGACAGCACATCTGGCGGGGTGAGGAGCATGCCGACAACAAAAGCGCCAACAAACACATAAGGGCGCTTTTTCTTCAATGCTTCAGGTGTTGTTACCCCAGCCCAGCACAGTAGAATTATCGCAATCGGAACTTCAAAAGAAATACCAAAAGCCATAAAGAGCGCCATAACAAAATCGAGGTACTTAGTGATATCAGTGGCAATTAGCACGCTTTCTGGTGCAGTTTTGGCAAAAAATCCAAAAGCTAACGGGAAAACCACAAAGTAGGCGAATGCCATACCCAGATAAAACAACAGACTACTGGATATCAACAGTGGCACCATCAGGCGACGTTCATGCTTATACAACGCTGGAGCAATGAATGCCCACACCTGATAAAGAATCATCGGTGCTGAAACAAACACCGATACCATCATGGTCAATTTAATTGGGGTAAAGAAAGGCGATGCAACATCTGTTGCGATCATACTGGCACCAGCAGGCAACTGTTTGATTAACGGTGCTGATACCAAGTGATAAATATCATTGGCAAAAAATACCAATACCAAAAAAACCACCAAAATAGTGATTATGCAATTCAATAGCCGCTTACGCAGTTCTATCAAATGAGTGATTAGGGGTTGGGTATCATCAACAGCCATGTTTACCGATCGCCGCCAGGTTGGTGAGTTCGAGGTTGTTCAGCACTGAATGAATCAGTGCTATGGGAGTCAGTTGCGGTAGTTTTGACCTTAGTTACGGGTGGATTCGTAACAGTCACAGGATCCACGGCGACAATAGAAACAGGCTTAACAGATTCCTCAACCTGAACTACGGGTTTCTCAACGCTAGCAGGTGCAATTTCAACGTTAGCTTTAGCTTTAACTGTAACCGACGTACCCATATTATCGACATCAGGAACTTGCGGTAATGCCGAAGCTTGAGTTGCTGACTCAGCAGGTGTGGCACCATCATGAATCGCTTCCGGTTCAGTCACCAGCGGATTATGGATAGTATGTGGTGCTGGTGAACTAACGTCAGAATGATAAGAACGTTTCAGCGCTTCTGCAGCTTCTTTAAGTTCATCCATCGAAGCTTTCAGCTCTGGTGTCAGATTCTGCAAGCCAACCTGCTCTGCTTTTTTTAGACTGTCTTGCAACTCTTGTATCTTAAGTTCTTGTGCCAACTCGTTTTGCACTGTTGCCGCCAGTGAACGCAGTGTACGAATCCAACCGGCCACCGTTCTTACAGCAACCGGTAATCTTTCCGGCCCAAGTACGACCAAGCCGATCACGAGTACCAGCAGCAGCTCACTAAACCCGATGTCGAACACAGCTTATCCCTGCTCTTTGTCGTGACTCTTAGACTCTTCAGCTTTAACTACCGGCTGCTGTTTTTCAGTAATTGATTTTGCAAAATCAGCATCGTTGCTGGTTTTATCAACGTTAGTTGGAGGAGTCTGTGGATCATCACCAATTGCCTTTTTAAAACCTTTGATGGATGCACCCAGATCTGACCCCAAAGTCCGCAGTTTATTAGTACCAAACAACAGAACAACAATCACGGCAATGATTAACAACTGCCAAATACTTATACCGCCCATCACATTCACCTCTATATTACAGGGGTTATTCCACAGAGGGCCGCATTATACGCCATACAACCCCTTTGGATACTAATCTAACTTACCGCATTTTGAACTCACGCATAACGTTTTTTAACTAATGAATGACTTCTTGAACAACTTTTACATAACACTCAGACATAACGCCTAGGCCAGGCTCTAGTCTATTAACTGGTACTCTTAGCAATAAATAAATTAGCTGGTTCGTCGCCAACCGACAAACCAGGCCAACACACCTGCGATCATGAACCCCGCAGAGATCTCTACCGCATCAGCCAAAAATAAAATGGTACCACTGACTAACAGTGTAGCGCCAACGCCGAACAAATACCGTGACTGCCCCTGACGTTGTTGCTGACCTTGCATCTGAGTCGTCAGTTTATCAACACTTTGCTGTAAAAATTTATGTTGCTGCAAGCTGTCGTAAACCAGTTCAGGCAACTCAGGGAATTTTTCTGCCCAAAAAGGCGCTTTTTCTTTCAATGCCCGGATCACAGCAGGCAGACCGACTTGATCCCGCAGCCAACTTTCCAGGAACGGTTTCGCTGTTGTCCAGAGATCAAGCTGAGGATATAACTGACGCCCTAAGCCTTCGACATACAATAAGGTTTTTTGCAACAGAACCAACTGTGGCTGCACTTCCATGTTAAAGCGGCGCGCAGTGTTAAAGAGATTCAACAACACATGCCCGAATGATATTTCAGCCAGTGGTTTTTCAAAAATAGGTTCACAAACAGTACGGATAGCGAACTCAAAATCCTCAACATTGGTATCACGGGGAACCCAACCTGAATCAACGTGCAATTCAGCAACCCGCCGATAGTCCCTATTAAAGAAAGCAATAAAGTTTTCGGCCAAATAACGCTTATCCGCTTTATTCAGTGAGCCAACAATACCGCAGTCAATACCGATATAAAGTGGATCATGAGGATGCTCATAGCTGACAAAAATATTCCCTGGATGCATATCTGCATGGAAGAAACTGTCACGAAAAACTTGGGTGAAGAAGACCTGAACCCCACGTTCGGCCAGCAACTTCATATTGGTGCCTTGGTCTTCTAAAGCCGCAATATCAGATACCGGAATGCCGTAAATACGCTCCATCACCAATACACTTTCCCGGCAATAATCAGAATAAACTTCGGGAATATAGAGCATTGGGCTGTCTTCAAAATTACGACGTAATTGAATAGCATTAGCTGCCTCACGCAGCAGGTTCAGCTCATCCAACAGCGTTTTTTCGTATTCACGCACCACTTCGCGTGGACGCAATCTACGGCCATCAGGCAATAATTTGGGTACCCAGCCCGCCAACCGGTACATCAAGCGCACGTCTGCTTTGATAATCGGCAAGATATCAGGACGAATCACTTTAAGAACCACTTCCTGACCATTCTCTTTTAAACGCGCCGTATGTACCTGAGCAATTGAGGCAGAGGCGAGTGCTTGCTGATCAAAATCGTCAAACCAGGTTTCTAGTGGGCCACCCATCGCTATTTCAATATGCTTGCGCGCAAGCGCACCATCAAATGGAGCAACCCGGTCTTGTAACAGAGCGAGTTGATCAGCAATTGCCGGTGGGAAGAGATCACGGCGAGTGGACATCATCTGACCAAATTTGATCCAAACGGGCCCTAATTCCTGCAAGGCAAGGCGTAAGCGCTCACCCAATGGCTTATCTTTATTTCGATTCGGCAACCAGAAAAACAGATGACGGCCAAGACGTAGTGGCAGCGTCAGGCGGATATTCGGGATTAACTCATCTAACCCATAGCTCAAGAAAACCCGAATAATTAGATACAGGCGCCGAAGTTCTCCTGGCGTCATTGTTTTTTCTCCATGGTTGCCAATCTGGCATTTAATGCCTCAGTTGCACGAACAGTGGCATCAACCTCTTCGTTAAACCACACCACTTCCAGCGGTGCTGGAGCCATTTTCCATTCTTCGGTTATGGCTTCAGCCAGATAGTGCTGCTGTTGCCGCAATTGTCCACTGAGAAAATGGCTACTTTTATGCACCGCCTGCCCGATAGTTTCCGCTGCAATATCACCGATATAAGGTGCCAGCCACTCTGCCGGATCCCACTCAGCGAGATCCAAAAGTGCGACAAGTTGCTGAACCACCTGTATATCGCCTTCGACAATCAGTTCACCGCTACGCATCAAAGGTGAAAGTTGCTGGCGATCCCGCAGTTTTGCCAGCACAGCAACTTCGGTTTTAACTATGCAATCCGCATCACCATCCCATTGACTTAACACGTCAACCTGCCGCTCACTGAATACCAGCAGCAAAGGAAAATTGATCTCACGTAACTCGATACGCAGGACTTTCCCCACCAAGCGTAAACGTGCTGTCTTCATGCTTTTATCGCGAAATAGCACACTGTTTAATGACGTTTCTATCGCGGCAGTAATGAGTTGCGACAGCAACATCGGTTTCAGTGAGAAGGATTTAAATATCAGTGATTTTAGCGGCATAGCCATATTCCTGTTAAAACTTAAAGCCCCGATGTAACGCAACAATGCCACCGGTTAAATTGGAATAGGTTACGTTTTCAAACCCGGCATCTATCATCATGCCTTTCAGTGTTTCTTGATCCGGGTGCATCCGAATAGATTCCGCTAAATAACGGTAACTTTCAGAGTCCTGAGCCACAAGTTCGCCAATTTTGGGCAAAATATGGAAGGAATAAGCATCATAGGCTTTGCTCAAAGGCTCGAGCAGTGGTTTGGAGAATTCGAGAACTAACAAACGACCACCGGGCTTCAATACCCGAAACATAGAGCGCAGAGCCTTTTCTTTTTCGGTCACATTTCTCAAGCCGAATGAAATGGTAATGCAATCAAAGTAATTATCAGGGAAAGGTAAAGCCTCTGCGTTAGCTTGCACATAACTGACATTACCAACAATGCCTTTGTCACGTAGCTTTTCTCGACCCATACGCAACATAGATTCGTTGATATCAGCCAAAACTACTTCACCCTGCTCACCCACAAGGCGAGAGAATTTGGCCGTTAAATCTCCGGTACCACCTGCGAGATCCAATACCCGTTGACCGCGCCGAACGCCACTACAGTCAATGGTAAAACGCTTCCAAATACGGTGAACGCCGAATGACATCAGGTCATTCATCAGATCATATTTGGCCGCTACGGAATGAAATACTTCTGCCACCATGCCTTCTTTCTGTTCTTTGGCTACGGTGCGGAAACCAAAATGAGTGGTTTCCTTCTCCTGATCTACCATTTTCTGTGCCTGCTTTTCAGTCAATCTTTCGAGGAATTGTACCAGAACTCCGATGAAAGCCCCACCTCACCTGGTATTAAGGTAACTACTTATTCGCAGTCTTCTCAACATCATACATAAGAGGAACATGCAACTAACCCTGATACTTCAGCGGTGCCAAATCATTGAAACCCTTCTCTCACAAGGAGACAGCGGCATTGACGGCTCTCACTCAACTCACTGATTTTAAGTCAACTCAGCGGTGCCACTCATGTTGCCTTACTGTAATCCTGATTGCTTTGGATATGTCTCTGACTCAACATCATCGGATAGCGCTAAATCGCCTTCTGGTTGATGCTCAGCACTGGCTCTTTCCGCCAGTAATGGGCTAATAGGCCGTTTTACCTCGACCCCCAGTGTGCGAAAACTTTCTACTTGCCCAATCAGGTTACCACGGCCTTGCGACAGTTTGTTCATTGCCTGACGATAACTTAGGTGCGCTTTATCGAGGCTTTGCCCCAATGATTCCATGTCATCAACAAATAAGCGCAACTTGTCGTAGAGTTTGGCGGCTTTATCGGCAATACGCTGTGCATTCTGACTTTGATGTTCGTAACGCCATAAATTGGTAATAGTCCGCAAAGCCACCAGCAATGTTGTCGGGCTAACCAACATAATATTGTGCTGTAGTGCTTCACTTATCAACTCTGGCTGGCGGTCAATGGCCACCAGAAAAGCAGGTTCAACCGGAATGAACATCAGTACATAATCAAGCGACCGCAATCCCGGAAGTTGCTGGTAATCCTTACGGCCCAACATTCTAATATGGGCGCGCAGCGACGATAAATGCTCATTCAGCGCGACTTCCCGCTCTGCGTCATCTTCGCTATTAAAATAGCGTTCATATGCAACCAACGACATTTTAGCGTCAATCACCACATCTTTACCCTGAGGTAGGCGCACAATGACATCTGGCTGCATACGGCTGTTGCTATCAAGCTTTACACTCACCTGCGTTTGATACTCATAACCTTCACGCAGCCCCGAAGCTTCAAGCACTTTAGCCAGAACGACTTCACCCCAGTTCCCCTGCGTTTTATTATCACCTTTCAGTGCCTTAGTCAGGTTTAGTGCTTCCCTCGCCATTTGAGCATTCAATTGTTGCAGACTGCGTATTTCATGGGTCAGCGTGTGGCGCTCCCTGGCTTCCTGTCCAAAGCTATCCTGAACCTGACGGCGGAAACCATCCAACTGTTCCCGTAAAGGCAGTAATAGGCTGTCCAGACTTTGTTTATTTTGTTCGTCCGCACGACGGCCAGTTTGTTCAAAGATGCGGTTCGCCAGATTTTCGAATTGTGTGGTCAGCCGCTGTTCACTGTTAATGAGGAGTCGCTGTTTTTCCTCGCTAGTCAGACGCGTTTCTTCCAGGCGGATAGTGACTTCGCGCAGTTCCGCCTCTTGGGCGCTATTCACTTCTCTTTGAGCGCGGAGTTCTTGATTGAGTTGATCACATTCATTACGCCAATGGGCCAACTGTTGCAGTTTTTCAGCATTTGCCGCCAATTGGCTGTGCAAATTACGTTGTTCCAATTCACCTTGCCGTAATTGCTGTTCGTTACGCTGTAAAACAGCCTGTAGCTCGACAGAACCCTGCTGTGTCTGCTGTAAGGCCTGCTCTAGTAATCGCCGTTCTATATCCTGCTGCGCTTTATTCCGCTGCTGGTACAAGCTGGCAATTAGCCAACCAATAAGACCACCGATAAGGCAACCCGCCAGCCCATAAAATAAACTGATATCCACGGTTATCTCCCCATTAACCTATTGTCAGTCAAGGTAAGGGGATACTGTATGGATGTCCAGAGTGTTTTTCCGTTACATGCTATCTTGCGAAGCTGTGCGCACAAATAACACACAGTCAAAAAAACGCTCACCTTGCGACCCAAAATAGGTTAAAACAGCTATCCATTGACGAGCGACGTGCCACTTACTGACTTAATCTATCCAGTGAGATAGCCATTGAATGCCGAACGCACCTGGAGCCAGAATACCGAAGGCCCAAATTATAGCGGAAGTGATATTGGCTAACTGAAAATAGAACTTTGGCATAGTACAGATACCGGCAACCAAAGGGACAACTGCACGGAGTGGGCCAAAGAAACGGCCAATAAACGCGCCAAAGAATCCCCAACGCTCAAAGAATGCATGGCCACGAACGAGTAACTGAGGATTGCGGGAAAGTGGCCACAGAGTGCCGACTCGGTCTTTGTAATGGACACCAACCCAATAGGAGAGCCAGTCGCCAAAGAAAGCACCTGCCGCAGCAGCGGCCCAAATTGGCCAGAAAGAGATACCACTTTCACCGATTAGCGCCCCCAATCCGAGCAAGATAACCGTTGCAGGTAGCAGTAAAGAAAGAAAGACGAGCGACTCACCAAAAGCCAGAATAAAGACGATAGGAATCGCCCATGCCTCGTGTTCACGAACAAAATCGATAACGATAGTAATGACATCATTCAGGGTCATATGCATTTTTCTGTTAGCAACATAGTTGCTATTAGCATACCCAATGTGTCGCGATCTTTGTTTAACAAAAAATAAACGGCCGGAAGATTCCGACCGTTTATAGACCCAAGGTCATTGCTGTTACAGCCCGGCTGCCAACGAACGAATCCTGATAATCTGGCTCAAGTCAGTGATTCGTGTAAGTGAGCGCCACTCACTGTGCTGCAACTTCAAGTAACAAGGAATGCAGGTTAATGCAATCAATCAGAGAGATCAGGCGTTAGCTGTCACCACTTTATTGCCAGCCATTTCGGCAGAGCGGCGGATCCACAGTTCACGCCATTTTTTCAGTGCTGATATCAGGATAATAACGCCCAGAGTCATCATAATAATCGAGATGATGCCATTGAACAGATTGTAGCCCTTCGCTGCTGAGTTGAAATACACGTGAGTGATCATCCAGTAACCGGCATAGTTTACGGTCACAAACAGATAGGCCAGTGGAATAACACAGGTCAGCATGTAAATACGCTTGGTTGCCAACCGCAGAATAATCGTGGCACCGATGATTAAACCAACAGAAGCCATTAACTGGTTTGATACGCCGAACAACGCCCAGACGGAGTTGATATCACCTGAATTAAGAAGGTAACCCCACAAAGCACAGGCAATAACACTACATGCCAATGTACCCGGTAACCAATCAGTACGTTTCAGTGGTGCCCAAATATCACCCAAGAAGTCTTGCAGCAGGTAACGAGCAACACGCGTGCCGGAGTCAACAGCGGTCAGAATAAATACCGCTTCAAACATAACAACAAATTGGAAGAAGTAAGCCGCCAGACTGCTGAACCATGGCACACGAATGAAGATATCCGTCATACCAACAGCTAAGGTTACCGCACCACCGGTACGACCATACAGATCCAGACCAATTTCCTGGCTCAGTTTTGGCAGGTTAACCACGTCCATGCCGAGCATGCTCCAGGCTTCAGCGGAAGAGTTAATCGCAAAGTAGTCAGCAGGATGCAAGGAGGTTGCTGCGATCAGGGCCATAACCCCAACCATACATTCCGCCAGCATCGCACCAAAGCCGACTGGCAAGATATCACTCCATTTGTCGATCTGTTTTGGTGTTGTCCCTGAGCCGATAAAGGCATGGAAACCAGAAATAGCACCACAGGCAATGGTAATGGAGATAAACGGCCAGACTGGGCCTGCCAGAACCGGGCCACCACCATGAATAAACTGGGTCAATGCCGGGAATTGAATCTCAGGGTTAATAAATACAACCCCAACAATCAACGCACCGAATACACCGATTTTCATAAAGCTGGAAAGGTAACCACGAGGGGTTAATAGCATCCACACAGGGAGTGCGGTCGCAAAGAAAGCGTACATTGGCAGGATGATACTGACGGTATCAGCTTTCAGCATTAACCAATCGCCCAACCAGGTTCCTTCAATATAAGGGCCGACAAATACACACACCATGATAGCGGCGATACCGACATAAGAAGCGCCTTTCATGCTGCCGGTCATGCGCTCCCACAAGCCAACGCAGATAGCGATAGGGATCGTCATGAACACAGCGAAAGTACCCCAAGGGTTACGTTCCAGTGCATGTACCACAACCATCGACAAGCCGGCCATGGTAATAGTGATGATGAACAACATTGCCAGACCGGTACACCAGCCAGCAACAGGGCCAAGCTCTGATTTTGCCACCTCAGACAGGGATTTCCCCTGATGCTTCATGGAGGCAAACAGAACAACCGTATCGTGAACCGCGCCGCCGATCACACAACCGATCAACAGCCACAGAAACCCAGGTAAATAACCATATTGGGCTGCCAGCACAGGGCCGACCAATGGACCAGCCGCAGCGATTGCCGCAAAGTGGCTACCAAAGTTCACCCATTTTTTAGTTGGAACGTAATCTTTACCATCTTCGAAGGTGTGGGAAGGTGTTACTTCACTGTCATCGACGCGCAGTACCTTACGAACAAAAAAGATACCGTATAAACGGTAGCAGATCATAAGGATACACGCTGAAGCGATAACAAAGGTAATCGCATGTTGCATGAGCATTCTCTCCAGGGAATTTGTCAGGCGTTAACATACGCCTGGCCCCTAAGAGAAATATCAGCGATCTGGTTAAGCGGTAGTTTGTATCATTAAGCGGTTAAAAAGAGCCACCCAGTGGTGACTCAATATTATAAAGATCAGCAAGAGTGCGGGTAGATAAACGACTACTCTAAAAAATAGGACTGTAACTTCCCGCGCTCAGCGCTACCCAGGCCGAACTCCTGTTGCAACCACTGTTCACGACTACCATAACGCTGTTGAATACTACGCAGAGCAGTTTGAATAAACTCTTCTTTGGCCGATAAGACAAAAGCGAATTGCCCTAACGCTTGGTCATTCAGTTTGAGTGCCAACTCTGCCAGCATATGCTCACGGAAAGGGGCCAGAGTAGTTTCGGTCAATAGGTAGTCTTCCAATACCGTCGCTTCATCGGCCCCCAAGGCAAATAACACCAGCGCAGAACCAATACCAGTACGGTCTTTCCCGACCGCGCAATGTTGTACCACCCCCGCAGCAGCATGCTCTGGGGATGCGCAATTTTGCAACAACCCAACCAGTTGTTTATAGGCTTGATTATTAAAAGGCAGTCGGCGATAAAGCTCTAACATAAAACCACGGGCATCAAATGTCGCTAATGTCTCGTTAGTCAGCTTTTCCAAATTGGCATTGACTTCACTGCTCAGCGGGTTGGCCGGAATATTGTGATAACTGGCGCCAGTCCACACCACATCTGGTTTAGCCTGAACTTCATCGGCATCGCGATAATCAAGAATTTGAGCGACCGAGCCGCTACTGAGGAAATCACAATCTCTCACACTTAAGCGGTCGAGTGCGCCTGAGCGAAACAGCAATCCGCGCTTGATACGCCGCCCGTCAGCAGCCTGATTACCGCCAAGATCACGAAAATTAATACCGCCATCAAGTGGGATTAGGGAGGGATGAGATAGAGCAGTTGTCGTCATACTTTCCTCTTATTATTGTTCTTTATAAGAGTGATGACCTTAGCAGATAAACCGGAAAAATAAAAAACGGGCCAGAAGACTGACCCGATAACAGACAGTTTGTTGACTCGCCAATCGTCGCTGTTAACTCAGATGGCGGTCTTAGATCAAATGACGCGCCGCTTCTACCACAATTTTCACCGCGTCACTTTCAGTCGCTTTCATGGTTTCTTCGTTTGGGATCTCTTGCTGGGTACGGTTTACAATTACCCCTGCGACCATGCCGGCACGCAAACCTTGGCTGGCACACATGGTGAGCAAGGTTGCAGATTCCATTTCATAATTCATCACGCCCATAGATTGCCATTCTTCCATGGAGCCTTTAAAACGGCTGACCACACGGCCAGAGAAGGTGTCATAACGCTCCTGCCCCGGATAGAAGGTATCGGAAGAGGCCGTCACGCCAATATGGGTAGTCGCACCCACTGATTTGGCTGCATTAACTAATGCGGTGGTACAGGTAAAATCAGCCACTGCCGGGAACTCCATCGGCGCAAAGTGCAGGCTGGCACCGTCTAAACGCACGGCGGCGGTGGTAACCAACACATCACCAACATTAATATGTGGCTGAATAGCACCAGTGGTACCAATACGTAGGAAAGTCCGTACACCAAGCTGTGCCAGTTCTTCAACCGCAATAGACGTCGATGGACCACCGATACCCGTTGAGCAGACGATCACCGCTTTGCCATCCAATTCGGCGCGCCACGAAGTAAATTCACGATGAGAGGCCAGATGTACTGGGTTATCCATCAATTTAGCGATTTTCTCAACACGCTGCGGATCACCCGGAACGATAGCCAGAGTCGCCCCTTGCAGATCATTTTTAGTCAGGCCCAAGTGAAAAACGTCGGATTTAGCCATGTGTGAGACTCCTCTTTCATGAGAGATGTTGTAGGGAGGTGCAAAGAAATACTTTACTCAAAATCGCCACTTAATTTCGTGATGATGGTCACTTAGCAAAAAGAAATGAGTTACACAAATACATTTTAAATGTGATTCAAATCACATATAAAGGCGATTAAGGCTATTTTTCAGACAAACATAGCGAAAAATGGCAATTATATCCAAGCTGATTGCAGTTGCAGCTAACACCACTGCGATACCAAGTATGAAGAATATATTTTATCTATTAGCAGGAATGATAGACCAATATCCTGCTGTTAATTGCTAGCGTCTATAAATCGTTAACGTCTATCGATTATTAAGCGTTATCCAAACCATTAGCCTGGGCTATAAAATTCAAGATGTGAATCACCAGAAATTATAATTACAAAAAACCTGATCTCATTAATCTCAAAGATTACCTATAGTTAAACTCGGCAACAGCAAAAAGCAGGGCGCAATAGGTAATTAAACCAGAAGTTTTTTCCTCATATCGCAAGGAGACTACAGTGAAAACTGATCAACTTATGACTCTCCGGCAGGCGGCAGGCGGTTTCACCCTTGCGGTAGACCCACTGGCCTCGACGATCCGCCATACCGATCAACAAGGCATTCACTGCGGGGAAACCACCATTCCGTCTCAAGGCGATGAATTACCGGCCTATATTGCTAAACCGGCCCAACAAAATGGGCCATATCCGGTGGTTATTGTCGTGCAAGAAATCTTTGGCGTGCATGAACATATTCAGGATATCTGCCGCAGACTAGCGAAACAGGGGTATCTGGCAATTGCCCCTGAGCTGTTCTTTCGGCAAGGCGATGCCAAAGAATATGATGATATCAATGCATTAGTGAAAAACCTGGTAGGTAAAGTACCAGACCGTCAGGTTATGGTAGATCTTGATCATGCGGCACATTGGGCATCACGCCATGGCGGGGATACCAGTAAACTGGCCATTACCGGATTTTGCTGGGGTGGGCGGATTGCGTGGTTGTATGCGGCCCATAACCCACAGTTAAAAGCGGCAGTGGCTTGGTATGGCAAACTAGTCGGTGAAAAAACCTTACTGTTACCCAAATCTCCGGTGGATATCGCAGTCGATCTCAGTGCTCCGGTGCTGGGGTTGTATGGCGGTAAAGATGGCAGTATTACGCAAGAACATATCGATACTATGCGTCAGGCGTTACGTGCAGCAAATGCCGATGCAGAAATCATTGTTTATCCAGATGCCGGGCATGCTTTTAATGCTGACTACCGCCCAAGTTATCACGCCGAATCCGCACTGGATGGCTGGCAGCGGATGCTCGACTGGTTTAATCAACATGGTGTTACCGCCAATCCCATATCTGAAGAAGTGAAATAACGGCAATAAAAAGGGCGCGAGATGCGCCCAGAATTTAACGATTAGACCGAGATAGCATCAGACTTGTTCTTCACGCAAACGTTGCGCAGCCAGTACCATGTTTGCCAATGCCTGGCGGGTTTCTGGCCAGCCACGCGTTTTCAAACCACAATCCGGGTTAACCCACAAACGTTCTGCCGGGATACGTTGAGCGGCTTTACGTAGTAATGCTTCAATCCACTCCACACTTGGCACATTCGGCGAGTGAATATCATAAACGCCGGGCCCAATTTCATTCGGGTAAGCAAAATCTTCGAATGATTCGAGCAATTCCATATCTGAACGAGAGGTTTCGATGGTAATCACATCAGCATCCAGCGCAGCAATGGAATCCATGATGTCATTAAACTCGCAATAACACATATGAGTATGAATCTGGGTGTCATTCTGCGCGACAGCCGCATTCAGTTTAAAGGCATCAACGGCCCATTGTAGATACGCTTGCCAATCGGCACGGCGCAGGGGTAAGCCTTCACGCAGCGCAGGCTCATCGATCTGGATGATACCAATACCGGCTTTCTCCAGATCTTCCACTTCATCACGTAGCGCCAGTGCAATTTGTTTGGCGATGGTTTCACGGCTAACATCTTCGCGCGGGAATGACCAACACAGGATAGTGACCGGGCCGGTCAACATACCTTTTACTGGTTTGTCCGTCAGAGATTGAGCATATTTGGCCCATTCAACCGTGATCGCTTCCGGGCGACTGATGTCACCAATAATCACTGGCGGTTTAACACAGCGGGAACCGTAACTCTGCACCCAACCATTTTGGGTAAATACGAATCCATCCAGATGCTCGCCAAAATATTCAACCATATCATTACGTTCTGCTTCACCATGAACCAATACGTCCAGACCTAAACGCTCCTGTTCAGCAATGGCTTGCTTGATATGTTCGCTGATACCTGTGCGGTAGTTTTTCCCATCCAAACGGCCTTGCTTGAAGTCCAGACGCAGACCACGGATCTCAGTAGTTTGCGGGAATGAGCCGATAGTGGTGGTTGGCCAGGCCGGTAAGTTAAAGCGCTTACGCTGCGCTTCAGCGCGGCCTTCATAAGGTAGTTGGCGTTCAATATCTTGCGCAGTAATGGCCGCCAGACGTTGCTCCACCTGCGTATTATGAACACGGCTGGAGGATTGACGGGCACGGATCGGCGCACTGTACGCAGCTAACTCGGCCAGTTTGGCTTCGCTCGGCGCGTTTAATGCTTGTGTTAATAATGCCAGTTCAGCGCATTTTTGCAGAGCAAAGGCAAACCAGCTTTTCACTTCTGCATCAAGACGTGTTTCTTCACTTAAATCAATCGGGCTGTGTAATAAGGAGCAAGAGCTACCCAACCATAATGGGCGACCATTAACCTGTGGTTGCAGGCGCTCGAACCAGTTGCTAAGGTCAGCACGCCACACGTTACGGCCATTAATTATCCCCAGTGATAGCAACCACTCTTTTGGCAATGTTGCATCCAGAACAGCAATATCATCTTTACCCGCAACCACATCAACATGCAGACCTTGCACTGGCAACTCACGAATAACGTCAAGGTTATGGCCGATGCTGTCGAAATAGGTGGTCAGCAACAATTTAACTTTGCCTTCCAGCGCCTGATAAGCCTGTTGATAAGCGCCCAGCCACTCTGGTGGTAACTCCAGAACCAGTGCAGGTTCGTCAATCTGTACCCACTCAATGCCACGTTTCGCTAATTCGGCCAGCACTTGTTGGTACACCGGTAGGATATCTTGCAGCAGAGAGAGGCGGTCAAACTGCTCGCCTTTAACTTTACCCAGCCACAGATACGTTACTGGACCCAGCAATACTGGTTTGATTTTGTGGCCTAATGCCAGCGCTTCGTCCACCTCATCCAGCAGTTGAGTCCAGCCCAGTTTGAACTGCTGGCCTTGTTGGAATTCTGGCACCATGTAGTGATAATTGGTGTTAAACCATTTAGTCATTTCCGCCGCTGCCGCAGGCTTACCGGTTGGTGCACGGCCACGGCCAATACGGAAGAGCGTATCCAAATCAATAGAACCGTCCGCATTTTGATGGCGCTCAGGGACGTTGCCCAACAGCAGGCTGGTGGTCAATACATGGTCATACCACGCGAAATCACCGACCGGCACCAAATCAATACCTGCTTGCTGTTGTTGTTGCCAATGGCGGGCGCGCAATTCACGACCCACATTGAGCAGTTCTTCTTGCGTGGAGTTGCCTGCCCAGTAACTTTCTTGCGCTTTTTTCAGTTCACGTTTCAGACCTACACGCGGAAAACCCAGTGTGTGATTTAAAATTGTCATCGTCATATTTCCCATTTAGCCATCCAGATGTTTACACATCCATAATCAGCAGGTACTGTATAATCCACAAGCGCATTTTGTTCACTGTCACTGTGAAGGACTCTCATGATCGAACTGAAACACTTACGCACCCTGCAAGCTTTGCGTAATACCGGCTCGCTGGCGGCGGCAGCAACACAACTTCATCAGACCCAATCGGCTTTGTCTCACCAGTTCAGTGATCTGGAACAACGCCTTGGCTTTCGTCTGTTTGTGCGTAAAAGCCAGCCGCTACGTTTCACTACGCAGGGAGAGATCTTGTTACAACTCGCAGAACAAGTGCTGCCACAAATTAAACAGGCACTGCAAACCTGCAATGAGCCGCACCAAACTGCGCTGCGCATCGCCATCGAGTGCCATAGCTGTATTCAATGGCTGGCACCTGCATTAGACAATTTTCACAAGAGCTGGCCGCAAGTGGCGATGGACTTCCAATCAGGCGTGACTTTCGATCCTCAACCCGCCTTGCAGCAAGGGGAGCTGGATCTGGTGCTAACATCAGATATCTTGCCGCGCAGTGGTTTGCACTATTCGCCAATGTTTGATTTTGAGGTGCGTCTGGTACTGGCTCCAGACCACCCATTAGCCAATAAGGCTCGCATCGAGCCGGAAGATTTAGCACAAGAAGTGTTAATGATTTATCCGGTGCAGCGGCAACGGTTAGATGTCTGGCGGCATTTCCTGCAACCCGCAGGAGTTAATCCACCTCTAAAGAATGTGGATAATACTTTGCTACTGATTCAAATGGTGTCAGCGCGCATGGGGATCGCCGCCCTGCCACATTGGGTGGTAGAGAGTTTCGAACGCCAGGGATTGGTCACCACTAAAACGCTGGGAAATGGTTTATGGAGCCGGTTGTACGCCGCCGTCCGTGATGGAGAGCAGCGCCAACCGGTTACTGAAGCTTTTATTCGTTCGGCCCGGCAACACGCTTGCGAGAGTCTGCCGTTTGTAAAGAATGCGGAGCGACCCAACGCCGATGTACCCATAGCGAAGCCATTATCACAATGGCCCCAATGATAAAACTGGGCCAATGGGGCTTTTCTTGCCAAATAGCCAGGTTCACCAGCAGCCCAGCCGGAACATGCACGTTATTCATGATACCCAGGGTGCCAGCATCGACTTGTGTCGCACCATAGTTCCACATGAAATAACCTAACGCAGAAGCCCCCACCCCCAACCACACCAATACGCCCCACTGCAATTGCGTCGTGGGTAGTTTTTGTGGGTTACCAAAGGCAAACCAGGCAACAACCGCGACGGCGAAAGCACCAATATAGAACCATGAGAATGCCACATGCTGTGGGATCGGGTGGACTTCCATCAAGCGTTTGTAGCCCACTTGCCCGATAGCAAAACAGAGGTTTGCCGCCTGAACCAGCAACAATCCCCACCAAAAATGCTCACTCAAATGGTCGTAGCGAATGATAGCCGCCCCAACTACAGCCAGTAACGCACTCAGGGCATAACCCCAGCGCAGGCGCTGGCGGCGCAGTAGATCATAGATCAAGGTGACATACAGCGGGGTCATCACCGTGAAAAGCAAAAATTCCGGGACCGTCAGGTAGAGATACGCACGGAAGCTGAACAAGTACATGATACCTAACTGAATCGAACCCACGGCCATGTACAACAGAATCACCCGCCAGTGGATGTTTTTCCAGCGCAAAAACGGCAAAAAGACCAGTGCAGCTAGCCCAACCCGCATCAGCACAGAGAACCAGCTATCCACCTGCCCTGCCAGATATTCGCCAATCAGGCTAAATGAAAATGCCCATAAAATGGTGGTAACGACCAGTAACAACACGATAGATTGGCTCATTGAGATGATAAAGTGCAATTGTAGCGGAAGCAGCCATGCAACTTTACATAAACTAGGTTTACATATGCTCAAATCTAACCCAATTGAGCTTTCTTCATCTCTGGTACTATTCCAATAATCATCCGAGAGTTACATCCCCACGCCGATAATAGTCAGGATCAATGGTGTGGTGACTGCGGCCAAGACCGTCGACATCACCAAACTGGCGGCTG
Organism: Yersinia sp. FDAARGOS_228; assembly: GCF_002073315.2. NCBI lineage: Bacteria > Pseudomonadati > Pseudomonadota > Gammaproteobacteria > Enterobacterales > Yersiniaceae > Yersinia > Yersinia sp. FDAARGOS_228. Next base: position 1,024,996 of record NZ_CP020409.2, on the reverse strand, counting down.
CGGGGCCAGTCAATACATTAAACTGGCGTGACATCAAGTACACATTCACACCGGTAGCCATTGATCCCAGTAATACCACCACCTGCGTTTCAAGCTCTGGCAAGCCCATCGCCCATGCCAATGCCCAAATCACCATCGGCTGAACAATCAATTTGAGAAAACAGATCGCACTGCTGATTTGCCAGCCTTCCGTGACGCGATATTCTGCCAACCCCATCCCCAATACAATCAGTGACAACGGCGGCGCTACTTGCCCTAACATCGTTACGGGTTGATCAATAAACTGCGGTAATTGCAGACCCGTCAGGCTGAATAAAGTACCAGAAATAATGCCGATAATCAGAGGGTTAGTCAGCACACTACGGGCAGTTTTCGCAAAGCCCGCCAGTGTTGGCGAGCCATTGCGCGCCCACTCCACGGAGATGGTGACTAATGTCCAGAGGATCAGGCCGTTAAACACCAAAACCAACGCCACTGCTGGGATTGATTTCTCCCCCAACATAATGGTGGCAATAGGCAGGCCCAGCATCACGTTATTAGAGAAAATGCCGCCGAGGGCAAAAACGGAACCGGACACGCCATCCAGATGAAATATCCGGCTGGCAACAACCCGCCCGATAATAAACACCACCAAACAACTACCAAAAAAGGCAATCAGCAGGCGCGCATCCACCGCTGGGCGCTCAGAGAAATCGCACATCATACGAAACAGCATAGCGGGCAATGCGAGGGAGAAAACAAAGCGGGTCAAGCCATCAGTTATGGCAGAGGGCCATTTACCAAATCGTACCAAACAGTAACCCAAAGCAAGCAATACAAATAGCGGTGAAGACAACACAATCTGGTGCCAGAGCGAAATAACAAAGGCGGGCATGGTTCACTTCCTGTCAAGCCGGGCCAGGTCAGCCCGTAAATGTAAGAATGGCTGACCTACTCTGTTTCCTGTTTTATTTATATCAAAGTCATTGGAGTTACAGGTAGGTAGGCAGCAAGCTAACCCCCCTGTAGCTTCAAGGACGAGGGCATATCAAATCTATACGGTCAGTACAGATACAGTCAACGCCCCACGTTAACAATTCCTGCGCACGCGCCGGTTGGTTGACGGTATAGACCAAAATATGCAACCCGGCGGCTTTGAGTAACGCCACTCGCTCCGCAGTCAATTGTTTGTGGTTAATGTGCAAAGAGACACAATCCAACTGACGGGTCATCGCCTGCCAGTTGTCATCCCATTTATCCAACAATAAACCACGTGGTAGCTCAGGTGCAGCCTGCTGCGCCGCCGCTAATGCATCAAACGAAAAAGAGGACAATAACGGCGGTATCGCCTGACCTTGCCACAACAGGCGGGCAGCCAGTGCAATGGCTCGACCAGTGGGTATTTCAGCACCGGTGGTGGGTTTAATCTCAATATTAGCGGCCATACCATGCTGTGCACAACGAGCAGCCACTTCGGATAAAAGGGGCAGGCGCTCACCACGAAATGCCGTGCTATACCAGTCTCCGGCATCTAACTGAAAAAGTTTTTCCCACGGCAAATCGCCGGCAACTCCCCAGCCGTTACTGGTGCGTTCCAACGTGTCGTCATGCAATAGAAAGATCTGGCCGTCTTGCGATAATTTGACGTCAAACTCAATCATCTTGTGACCATGACGAGCGCCAACATCAATGGCTGCCAAGGTATTTTCCGGTGCCAGTGAACCGCCACCACGGTGAGCGACGATCGAAGGGTAAGGCCAGTTTTTACTCATGATTCCATCCGTAGTCCGCTATCTGAATCAAAAAAGTGCAGCGCCGTTGGCGGTAAATATAAATGTAATGTACTACCCACCGCAGGCATTTCCTCATGGGATAGGCGGGCAATAACACTCTGCCCCCCCCACTGACCATGGGCCAGATTGTCTGCACCCAACAACTCCAGCGTTAATAGTGGCATCGCAATGCCCTGCGCCGAAGTTGCCTGCTGAATATGCTCCGGGCGGATACCCAGGGTCAAGCGCCGATCCGCCCATTGTGGCCGTGGCAATTCCAACGGTAGAGTTAGGCCATCAGATAAAATAAACGCACCGCCATCCGGGCTGACGGTTCCGGCTAACAAATTCATCGCAGGCGAGCCGATAAAACTGGCCACAAACAGTGTCGCAGGCCGTTGGTAAACCTCGCTTGGCGTACCAATTTGCTCCGCCACACCTTTGTTCATCACAATCACCCGCTGAGCCAATGTCATCGCCTCAACCTGATCATGAGTCACATACAGACTGGTGGTTTTTAGCCGGCGGTGCAACTGTTGCAGCTCAAGGCGCATCTGCACCCGCAGCTTAGCATCCAGATTAGAAAGAGGCTCATCAAACAAGAAAACCGCCGGTTCACGCACAATGGCCCGCCCCATTGCCACCCGCTGCCGCTGACCGCCAGATAGTTCACGCGGTTTGCGTTTTAGTAGCGGTTGCAGCTCCAGAATACGTGCGGCTTCATCCACTCGCTGGCGGATCTGCTCTTTGCCAAAACCACGAATTTTTAGGCCATAAGCCATGTTGTCAAACACACTCATGTGGGGATACAGCGCGTAGTTCTGAAACACCATCGCGATGCCACGATCTTTGGGTTCAAGATGGGTAACCCGCTGATTATCAATATAGATATCACCACTGGTGGTGCGCTCCAATCCAGCAACCATACGCAGCAGCGTTGATTTACCACAACCGGAGGGGCCAACCATCACGATAAATTCACCGTCGGCAACATCTAAATCAATTTGTTTAATCACCGGCGTGATGCCGTCATAAGATTTGGTTACTGCCTGAAGTTTTAAACATGCCATATCAGATTACTTCTCACTATCTACCAGGCCGCGTACAAACCAACGCTGCATCAGAAGGACCACCGCGACCGGTGGAATTAAAGTCAGGATCATCGCTGCCATCACCTGATTCCATTGGGTTGGCGCACCTGAGCTAGAGATCATGCTCCTTATCCCAGCCACCGCAGTGCCCATAGAGGCATCGCTGGTAATCAGAATTGGCCAAAGATATTGGTTCCAACCATAGATAAAAGTAATAACAAACAGTGCGGCCAAATTGGTTTTAGACAGTGGCAATACGATATCCCAAAAAAAGCGCATCGCCCCGGCACCATCAATACGCGCCGCTTCCAATAGCTCATCCGGTAAGGTCATAAAGAACTGGCGGAATAAGAACGTTGCGGTAGCTGACGCCATCAGCGGCAGGGTCAAACCGGTATAACTGTCGAGCATATTCAGGTTCGCAATCACCTGAATTGTTGGGAAAATACGCACTTCCACCGGCAGCATCAGTGTCAGGAAAATCAACCAAAAAAACAGGTTACGTAGCGGGAAGCGAAAGTAAACGATGGCATAAGCAGACAACATCGACACGGTGATTTTGCCAACAGTAATCGCAAACGCCATCACAAAACTGTTAAACAACATCAACCCGAACGGTGCACTGTTATTCCCCACTCCGGCATGCCAGATGTGACTAATGTTCTGCCACAAATAAGGCCCAGGTATCAGAGTCATCGGTACCTGAAACACTTGGGTGTCATCTAGCGACGCGGCAACAAAAGCCACATACAGTGGGAATAAGATCAGTAACACGCCGATAATCAGCATGACGTGACAAAAGATATCCAGCCCGCGACGATTCTCTATCATTGGTAACGCACCTTACGTTCAACAAAGCGGAACTGGATAACCGTCAGGCCAATCACCAGCAACATCAGCACCACCGACTGAGCGGCAGAGCTCGATAAATCCAGGCCAGCAAAGCCTTCGCGATAAATCTTATAAATCAAGGTCGTCGTGGCCTGCATCGGCCCACCGCCTGTCGCCGCATCAATAACGGGGAAAGTATCGAAGAAGGCATAGACCAGATTCACCACCAGCAGGAAGAAACTGACCGGTGAAATCAGCGGCAGCACCAGATTGAAGAAGCGGCGCACTGGCCCGGCGCCGTCGATAGCAGCGGCTTCAACCAATGAACGCGGAATAGATTGCAGCGCGGCGAGGAAAAACAGGAAGTTATAGCTGATTTGCTTCCATACTGAAGCCAACACTACCAAGAACATGGCCTGCCCGCTGTTTTGCGCGTGGTTCCAGTTGTAACCCAATGTGGCAAGGAAATGTGTTATCAACCCCAGCCCCGGATTGAACAGGAAAATCCACAATACGGCAGCGACAGCAGGGGCCACCGCATACGGCAGAATCATTAAGGTTTGATAGATACGGCTACCACGCAGAACATAATCCACCATGGCAGCCAGAAACAGCGAAACAATCAAACCAATACCGGCCACCAGCGAGCTAAAAATCAGCGTGGTATAAAACGAAGCCAAATAATATTCATCTTGAAAAAGCTGAATAAAGTTACTCAGCCCAACAAACTCACTGGAGAGACCGAAGGGATCTAACATTTGTACTGAGTACCACAGCGCCTCACCCGCAGGCCAGAGGAAGAAAACAGCGGTAATGACCAATTGGGGCAATACCAGCAGGTAAGGCAACCAACTACAGGAAAAACCGGGACGGGAAGATGACATAAAATTAACCGTTTATCCGACGACGTATTGATAACACCAGAGTGCTAATCAAAAATGTGGCGTCCTAACTCAATACTGTACAACGCTATTTGCCGTTACTGGCGCAGGCCGTTTGGGTGCAGACAGCGCTCCCAAACGGGCAAGCCAGGTAGCCAAGTAACCTTATTTATTCGCTTGTTCAAAGCGGCGCAGTAGCACATCACCGCGCTTAACGGCACCATCCAACGCAGCTTGAGGCGTTTTCTTACCGGTCCACACCCCTTCCAGCTCTTCATCTACCACGGTGCGAATCTGTGGCATGTTGCCCAAACGCAAACCTTTGGTGTATGGCAATGGCGGTTTGTTCAACATCTGGCGAGTCGCTACATCAGCACCTGGGTTCTTATCATAGAAACCTTGCTGTTTAGTCAGCTCATAGGCTGCCGTCGTAATTGGTAGGTAACCCGTCTTCTGATGCCATTCAGCAGCAATTTCCGGTTGAGCCAAGTATTGCAGGAATTCAGCTACACCTTTGTAAGTATCTTTATCTTTGCCATCCATCACCCAGAGACTAGCACCGCCGATAATGGCATTTTGTGGTGCATTTTTTTCGTCCGCATCGTAAGGCATCATGCCAACGCCATAGTTAAATTTGGCGTAATGGCGAATATCCGCAAGGGAACCTGAAGAAGCAGTGGTAATGGCACAATCACCGTTATAGAACTTGGCAGTGGACTCATCTTTGCGGCCAAAATAGGTGAAATCGCCTTTTTTATTCATATCTGCCAGCAACTGGATGTGCTTAACCTGTACTGGCTTATTGAATTCCAGTACCGCATCAGTGCCATCAAAGCCATTGTTACGGCTGGCAATAGGTTGACCGTGCCAGGCACTGAAGTTTTCAATTTGAATCCAACCCTGCCAGCCGCTGGCGTACCCACAGCTTGAACCCGCAGCACGCAGTTTTGCAGTATCCGCAGCCAGTTCCTGCCAGGTTTTTGGCGGCTGATCCGGGTTCAGCCCCGCTTTCTTAAAGGCATCTTTGTTGTAGTACAACACAGGAGTGGAACTGTTAAATGGTTGAGATAATAAGTGGCCGGTTTTGGCATCGGTGTAATAACCGGCTACTGTTGGTACAAACACGGACTCATCAAATTTGATATTGGCATCTTTAAATACTTGGAATACTGGCTTAATCGCCTTGCTGGCCATCATGGTGGCAGTACCCACTTCATATACCTGCAAAATCGCGGGGGCTTTACCGGAGCGGAATGCTGCAATCCCAGCCGCCAAGCTCTGCTCGTAGTTCCCTTTATAAACAGGCACAATTTTATAGTCGCTATGGGACTGGTTAAATCGGTCAGCTAATGAATTAACTTCTACACCTAACTCCCCTTCCATAGAATGCCAGAAAGGGATTTCAGTCACTGCCATCGCATTGGCGCTAAACGCCAATGTCAGCGCAATGCAAAGCGATGTTTTACGAATGGTTTTATTAAACATATCTGGCCCCTGAATAAATCTGTATGGCTCACATCAATGAATTACTGTGGACAAGTGAGCGAAATAAATCAGTTTTTGTTCGCAAGCAAACATGACACCGTTTCATGACAGAAATATAACTTTAACGTGACAGAAAAATGACATAAAAATTAACGCAAAACATCAGATAAATTAACAACAGAAATAACACCATCAACTAATAAAATAAAACCAATCATTAAATGAAAATTAATAAAACTATAATGCAACCTATAAATTAAAACAAAAAAACCATTAAATATAAAGGCTGGAAATATAAACAAAGACATTCATAACATTATGAAATACAACAAAACCACAATTATAAAATAGGACTAACTCTTACTTGAAAAAATACCATTTTAAATGTTAGTGTTCTTTTCGGCTTATGTGGAAGTGTATTAACATGATTTTAACGCCCTCATTATCATCACCATAAAAGCCACAAGCATCATTAATTCCTTTCCATTTGGATAAGGATTTTATACATAACGGACTATCAGGTATTTAATAATGAAAAAGACGCTACTTTCTATTGTTACCATGGCGATATTAACCACCAGTGTTAGCGCCAATGCGAATGTAATGACAAGTTTACAATCTGGTATAAATAATGCTCAAACTCAAGGTATTCAGAGCATGAATCAGTCTGATCAGAATGTATATTTCAAACCTGCATTAACGAAAGAAATCATGGTTGAATTAGAAGTACCTCAAATAGTTAAATTTTCCAAATCAAATGGTGACGAACTGAATTTAATTAAACTTAGCCTAGACTCCGCCATGAACTCATACAAGGCGACAGAGAACATCCGAGTAGAATCTAATGGCGACAGTAAAGTTCGTATTGGCCTTGGAAAACCATTTGATTTAGTGTCTAACAATGGTTCAAAAATACCATCTACCCCTGTCGTAACTATAGGTAATACGATGCTGAATGGCGCTGCTAATGTTGGGCTTGGTGGTGGTACCGCAATGTTCCCCTTAACTAACTCAGTACTCGATACCACTCTAAACATTATCGTAAAAGGCAACGGACTTAAGTCTGCCGAAGTATACACTGGCACACTTAATCTAGTTATTGAAACAGCTGCATAACTCAGTAAAACATTATAATTTCCTTATTATTAACACATACAGTCAGGGGGTAAACTCCTGGCTGCATGCTCCTTTGAACCAAAAATATAACGTAATGGTGTAACCAGAACCATTAACATAGAAATATATTATTCAAATGGAGACGGCATATCGCAATAGTAGTTAACAGTGGAATGGAATCCTATGACAAATAATCTAATAACTAATAACTAATAACTAATAAGGCCACTTTACTTGTTTTATTACTCACTACAATTATTTCAGCACAGGCAGAAGAGATAACGATCGAATACTTAGTACCCGCTGGTTTTTCTACGGTGAAAGAAGGTGAAGCGCTGCAATTACTGGGAATATTAGACGGTAAAACATTACCTCGCCCATTTTTTTTCTCGGAAAAAAAACAGCAGTTAAGTTTTGATCAACAACAATATCGCAATAACCACATTGATGAAAAATCAATTATTCTATTAGAAAATATTTTATCCCAAATCCCTTATTTGCAATGCAAGAATGGCTGCGATTATCTCTTATCTAACCATCGAGTCACCGTAGATAAGGTCAATAATGTTGTAACAATAAACGATAACAGCAACCGTTATTTGATGCCCGTCACCACGTGGGGCTTGGTCCATAATCAGACCATTGACCTACGGATGACCGCAGAAAATTACCGCGCTATTTCAGGCCGTGGGCAAGGATATATCGGTCTACCTTTTCAATCTTTTGGCTTTGCCAATTGGTTTTATAACACCACCCGTTCAAAGAACAGCTATCACTCCACACACCAGTCTCAATATCAGCAACAAACTCAAATGGGTATCGATAGTTGGTACTTGCAAAAGAACTTCCAAGCGCTCTACCTACGGGCTGGTAGACAAAATAATCTGGATAACAGTGCTGGCAGCATTCATACCCTGATTAATCCTGCTTTAAACCAATTCGTGACGCTGGGTAGCCAAAGTTATTTGGTTATTAGTCAGCCCTCCGCAGGCAGCTTAGTGCTATATGCTACCAGCGATGGCGATTTTGAAATCTATCGCGATAGCCAACTTATCCGCCGAATCCCTGCTCAACTAGGCCGTAATGAAATTGATTACAACCAACTTCCCGGCGGCTACTACAACGTGGAGATCCGGTTAGTCAATCGTACTGGGAAAGTCGTCAGCCAGGAAAACCAAACCATCAGTAATATTAGCACTCAAACCAATAATGGCTGGTTCCTAACCATGGGTAAAGGAATGGCGCGTAGCCATAGCTCTCCCCACCTGATGCAGTTTGGTCGCAGTATGAACCTGCAAAGCGTGCAAGCGAATATCACGCTGCTCAAAGATAACGCCAGCCACTGGGCAGCAGAAGGGAATATTTCGCGCCCATTTATTTTTTCCGATCTCGACCTTACCCCTACTCTGGGCGTGATGTCTGGCGAAAAACGCGATGGAGGATATCTGCGCATAGCCGGCGGAAGCACCGTACTAGGATATGCATCTGTATCCCATTATCAAACACCAGATGTGTCTATATACGCACCAAATGCAGGTAACACATCAGCTTCTTATAACCGCCAATTGGGGCCGGTCCAACTGAGCTATCAATTCAATCAATTTAACACCAGCCAACAACATCGTATCCAAAGCCGCTGGGACTGGCGACGGCCGCAATATAGCCTTGCGCTGTCCCTTGGTGTACAAAAAGGCGGGCAATGGAATAGCCAGAATAATTACGGTGTATTTCTTAATACCACACTCTCCTTTCTCAAAAGCAGCGCCAGCATCAACAGTGCCTATGATCAGCAACGGTTGGTTACCAGTGCCAGTTATCAAAAAGAATTTAACGATAACTATGGCACCAGTACCTTGGGTATTGATGGCAGTGTCAGTGGGAAAATATCCAGCATCGGCAGCTTTGCTCATCGCAGTGGCAGCCGTGGTGATGTATCGGCACGAATGGGGATTGATAACAAGATAGCCAATGGCAGCATCAGTTATAGCGGCATGCTGGCCGTCAGCCCACAAGGCATGGCATTAGGCCGCAGCAGCTACAGCGGAACCGCATTACTGATAGAAACACCTGATCTGGCTGGCACTCCATATAGTTTCAATGCGGAAGGTCATCCAATAACCGGCAGTGGTATTTATGCTATACCGATCCCACGCTATCAGGACCGTTTCTTTGTACAAACACATACCGAACGCAATGACCTGGATATGAATATTCAGTTACCCGTCAATATTGCTCGCGCCCATCCTGGGCAAGTATTTTCCAGCAAGGCCGATATCACATTGAATCTGCTTTACAGCGGTTTTCTCAAAGATGAGCACGGGCAACCTGTTAGCGGGGTTATTCAGGAAACCGGCGATACTGTCCACCCCAATGGTCTGTTTTCTATTCACTCTCGTACCATGCTGAAAAATATTCAGGTTCAAAACAATTTAGCCCATTACCGCTGCAATATGAGTCAGCAACGCGATCACGTTTATCTTTGTCACTTGGATTAATACCCGACAGGAATTGTTATGAAATATACCTATTTATTCTTTACTCTCGCCTTCTTGTTGGCACCGATTAGCACCACTTATGCGCAGTTAGTGGCAGTCCCTACCCGCACCACAGTGGAGGCTCTGGATCAACACAAGGCAATTCAGGTCTATAACAACGGTGATAAGCCGTTGTATCTGGAGATCACATTGCAACGGGTGGATAACCCTGGAGTAAATCCTGAACAGAAAACATTGATAAGTGATATCTCGCGGCCTGAAATGATTTTTAACCCCAACCGGATCACTTTAGGGCCGAAGCAGAAGCGTAATATTAAGCTATTGCCCTTAAAATCTCCGACTCAGGAAACGCTGTATCGGCTGTATATCAACCCTGTAGTCGATATCAAAGCTCTCGGGAGCCATGAGGACAAAAATAAAATCCATGCTCCTATGACCATCAGTATTGGTTATGGTGTATTGATTCATCATGTGCCCCCTTTAACTGCACAGGTTCGTCGCTGGCAACATAAATGTCTGTCGAGCGGTCATCTCATGCTTACCTCTACCGGTACGGTTCATAGCAAATTTGAGCAACTGAACTCCAGCGACAAGACGGATAGTCTTAATCTATATCCCGGAACACCCATCACCCTGTCAACCAAACAACTTAGCGGTAAGGTAGATAATGAAACGTTTACTGTTCATTGCGACTAGCCTCCTGCCGCTCTCTGTTTTCAGTGCCATAGATATTCAGCCACATGTGCTGGAAATAGAGCAGGAAAATACGGTGGTGACCGTGACTAATTACGGTTTAGACCCTGAGTACGTGGCCGTGCAACTGTACCAACTTAATAACCCAGGTGAGTCACCAGAACAAGAATCACTAACCTCGGTAGGTGAACAGCCACAACCTGCGCTGTTTGCCTCACCGGCAAAACTAACCCTGGGACCAAAACAGAGTGGGAGAATATTTCTTAAAGCTCTTAGCACGCCAGATAAAGAGCAGGTATATCGACTCGCGGTAGTACCGGTTAATAATCTGCAAGTTACAGGTGGTCATACTGCCGTGTTGGGGGTGCAATTAAGTTATATGGGCTTGGTCAGGCATCTGGCTGCATCACCGCAACCCCTGTGGGCCCACCGCTGTATTGACGGGAGGGTGGAGTTGCAAAATACCGGTAACACCCGCCTACAGTGGCGTCAGTTGAAAACCCAGGAACAGGATATAGAGGGCTTTAATCTCTATCCCGACCAACGCCGACAACTGTCGGTCAGTGATGTACGAGGAATGATCGAGGATAAGCCCTTCAACTTGCGATGTATCGCAGGGTAAAGATAAGGAACATTATGAATATCATCAAAATAATCGCCCTATTCCTATTACTCCCCTTACAGGTCAGGGCCGATTCGATTCCACTGGGGAATATCGATGTAAGATTAGAAGTAACAGCACACCCCAGGATCGAGGTTGAAAAACCACAAGGAGGTTGGTATAGCAGTATAAAGCTGGAAAGTAGCCCGGAAAATCACTTGCTGTATCAAAAGGAACTCCCAGTAACCGTCAAGCTACGCAGGCAAGAAGGGTTTCGAATTTCGGTGAAAAACCCACTGATACTTACTCGACATTCTACTGCGCGGGCGGGAGCAGATCAGGCGTTCTCTCCCGCGCAAGTGCGCTGGGGTACGGATCACGCCAACCTGCGTGTGTTATCAACCATCCCTGAGGCATTCAACGTGGCCCAAGGTAAAACCCGCCAAACCAACACCGACTATATATTACATATTTCAGCATTAGCGCCCAGTGGGCCAAATTCCGCTGGGAAATATCACGGGCAGCTAACATTAATATTTGAAACGAATAGCTGAAATAACTAACTGATAGTCATGGAGAGATAATCAAGTGAATGTTAAATACAGACTATTCCTTATGGGAATAATGTTGCTAATAATACAACCTGTAGCTATGGCAAATCTCTATTTTTATCCCTAAACACAACAATATTCGAACTGTGAAATAAAACTAAATGATGATAACAGCGTGGAGGTTTCTTTTCGGGCGATTATAGTGAAAGATCTCTATTCTCCATCAGGAACAACGATAAATGGGAAATATATGTTGGCGTGGGGAAGACTACTCGGTATTCCACCTGATGAGATGAAAAATATAGGGTTACCTAACCGGCGTGCGCTCCTGTCACTTTATTTCTATAAAGCTGATGGTTCACGAGATTTCAATATTCAATTTAAAGATATCGCTAATCTCTCGCTCAATGGTGCAACACCCTCAGGCTCGAATGATAATACTCAGGAAATACAGTTCAATCGTGATCACAAGTCATCACCCTTTGACAAAAGATATTACTATGTTTCATTCAAGGTTCCCGCACATGCTCTCAAGGATATCAGAATTGGTGCAACGGTAGGCGGCGTGCTCCATTACAAAGGGCAATATCACTCATTGATGTCATCTAATGGCGTTTCCTTTGGTCAAAATGGCAAACAATGCACACTCTTTAATCCTCAGGCAGACGTGGCACCAGAAGCCCTAAAAATTGATCCTAAATTTCGTATGGACGCAAAAACATGGCAATTAAAGTCTTTCGATTTAGATGAATTACTTGAGAAAATTGAGCGCAGCACTAAAGGGAAAAGCGTACACGCACCATTGATTAATCCAGCAGGTAATCGCTTTTGTATCCGCTATCGCACCACTGGAATTCAACAGACGCGTTATATGATTAGTGCCACGAACCGAAATGGATTAGCTGCAAACACCGCGCATTTTCAGTTAAAGGAAGCGGTGAGTGATAAAACTATCGGTTATACCGTAGAGTTTCAAAACCTGGAAGGTAATACGGCAAACTTTGTACTACCAAAGGAGAAAAAGTTTATTCAATTGAGAAATGATAATGACGGTGAGATGTGCTGGGCTCCTCGCATACGGCTTTATAATACCAGGACAACCGATAAAGGAAGTTATAGCGATACACTTAATTTCACTATTACACCACAGGCATGATGCCGAACAGCTAGAAACCAGAAAATAGCTTTATGATTAGCTAATAACTAAGGCCCGGCAACGGGCCTTCATAAATAAAAATGGCGGTTTAACCGCCCAGATAGGCTGAACGCACCGCTTCATTAGCCAACAACGCAGCACCCGTATCTTCCAGAACGATGCGGCCATTCTCCAGTACATACCCACGATCTGCTAATTTCAAAGCCTGATTCGCGTTCTGCTCAACGAGGAAAATGGTCATCCCTTCTTCCCGTAATTGTTGAATAGTATCAAATATTTGCAGAATAATTATCGGTGCTAATCCTAATGAAGGCTCATCCAACAACAGCAACTTCGGTTGGCTCATCAGCGCGCGGCCAATTGCCAACATCTGTTGTTCGCCACCAGACATCGTGCCCGCTCGCTGCACTCGCCGTTCAAACAACCGTGGAAATAAATCATAAACCCGTTCGATACGTTGCTGATATTGCTGACGATCAGCGAAAAATCCCCCCATCGCCAAATTTTCTTCAACCGTCATACGGGAAAACACCCGACGGCCTTCAGGTACAATCGCAATTGCCTCACGCATAATGCGTGCGGTCTGCCAGTCAGTAATATTCTGCTCGCCAAAAACAATACTGCCCTCGGTCGCACGAGGCTCACCACACAATGTGCCCAACAGTGTGGTTTTACCCGCACCGTTGGCACCAATCAGTGTGACGATCTCGCCTTGTTGAATATGTAGGCTAACCTGATGCAATGCCTGAATTTTGCCGTAATGGGCTGAAACGTTATTAAATGACAACATGTTATGTTTATGCCTCGCCCGCTTTTTATTTACCCAAAAATACTTTTACTTAAAAATAAGTTATTCACCTAAATAGGCCCGGATAACGTCCGGGTTATTACGGATTTCGGCAGGTGTGCCTTGAGCTAACGGCGTTCCCTGATTGACCACATAAATGCGATCCGAAATTCCCATCACCAGTTTCATATCATGCTCGATTAACAATACCGAGACTTGGTGTTGGTCACGTAACTCCATAATCAACTGATTCAGTTCATCGGTCTCTTTGGGATTCAATCCTGCAGCGGGTTCATCTAGCATCAATAGCTCAGGACGAGTCACCATGCAGCGGGCAATTTCCAGACGGCGCTGCTGACCATAGGCTAGATTCCCCGCCTGTCGGTTTGCCAGCTCTAATAGGCCGACACGCTCCAACCAAGTGGCTGCACGTTCCAACGCATCGGCCTCAGCACGCCGAAAACCGGGAGTTTTCAGCAAACCGGCAAAAACTCCACTTTTAAGGTGCTGATGCTGAGCCACTAACAGGTTCTCTACCACCGTCATTTCACGGAACAGACGCACATGCTGGAAAGTACGAATCACCCCCATTCGGGCAATCATCTGGCCAGGTAGCCCTTCAAGATGACGATCACGTAACTTAATCGTGCCACCAGTCGGGCGGTAAAAACCGGTTAGGCAGTTAAAAATTGTGGTCTTACCTGCCCCATTAGGGCCAATCAGCGAGACAATTTCACCCTGATTGAGAGTCAGACCCACGTTGTTCACCGCCAGTAACCCGCCAAAACGCATTGACAGTCCTTCAACCGCTAACAAAGGTTGCGTATTCATACCTGCTCCCCTTTTTTAGCTTTTATCTCTGCTACTTTCAGCTTTAGCTGTGGCCGTTTCATTGGCAGCAACCCTTGTGGACGCCAAATCATCATCAACACCATCAATGCACCTAACAGCAACATACTGTAAGCATTGAGGTCACGCATTAATTCCCGCGAAACCACTAGCAATACCGCCGCCAGGATGACAGCGAACTGCGACCCCATCCCACCTAACACCACAATCGCTAGCACGAAAGCCGATTCAACAAAGGTGAAAGATTCGGGGCTAACAAAACCCTGTCGAGCGGCAAACAGCGTACCGGCAAAACCAGCAAAAGCGGCGCTGATAGTAAATGCAGTCAGCTTGATTTTGGTTGGGCTGAGGCCCAATGAGCGGCAGGCTATTTCATCTTCACGCAATGCTTCCCATGCCCGGCCCAGCGGCATACGCAGCAGTCTGTTGATCACAAATAGGGTCAGGATCACCAATAACAGCGCCACCATATACAAGAAAATGATACGGTCACTTGGATCATAAGTCAGGCCAAAGAAGTTGTGGAAGGTATCCCAACCGCCATCCTTCGCAGTGCGACTAAACTCCAAACCAAACAATGTTGGTTTCGGAATTTGGCTAATCCCATTCGGACCACCGGTGATTTCCGTATTATTGAGTAGCAAAATACGCACAATTTCACCGAAACCCAAAGTGACAATCGCCAGATAATCCCCACGCAAGCGCAACACCGGGAAGCCCAATAAGAAACCAGACAGAGCCGCGACTATGCCAGCCAACGGTAAACTTTCCCAAAAGCCTAAACCGTAATAGTGATTCAGCAGCGCATAGGTATAAGCACCAATGGCGTAGAATCCGCCGTAGCCCAGCACCAACAGACCAGATAGCCCCACGACAACGTTCAATCCCAGCCCCAACATGACATAAATCAACGTCAGGGTCGCAATATCTACTGAACCTCGGGATACCAGAAACGGCCAGGCGATTGCAGCGATAATAATTGCGGCGGCTAATAGCTTTTGGCGGGGGGTGGTGCCATCAAAACTAGGCAATACCCATGCTGGACCAGAGACTTTTTTAATCCCTTGCTGGATATACGGTCGCACCAGTTGGAAGAAAAACACCACGATGCAACCCGCACCGATCCACAACCAGCGGACTTCGGCCACCCCTTGTACGATGAGTTTGGTACCGTCTAACTGCAACTGCAATCCCATCACAAACGAGGCGAGGACGAATAGCACAAAACTGGAAATAATGGCGTTAACGAAGTTGAGCTGTTTCATACTTTTTCAACCTCTGGACGGCCTAAGATCCCAGTAGGCATAACAAGCAGCACCACAATCAGCAATGCGAATGAAACTGCATCTTTGTATTCAGTGCTTAGATAAGCAGAAGTTAATGCTTCAGCCACCCCCAGAATCAAACCACCGATCATCGCACCAGGAATACTACCAATACCACCCAATACGGCTGCGGTGAAGGCTTTCATACCGGCCATAAAACCAATATATGGGTTGATAACCCCATAGAATTGACCGAGCAAAACACCCGCCACGGCGGCCATCAATGCCCCGATAACAAAGGTCAGCGAGATAACACGGTCAGTATTAATCCCCAGCAGGCTCGCCATTTTTAAGTCTTCAGCACAGGCACGGCAGGCGCGGCCCATACGGGAATAGCGGATAAACAAGGTTAATGCCAGCATCGCCAAGAAAGTGACTATCCAGATGGTCAGCTGCATGGTGCTGATGGTCGCGGCAAAACCATTGGTTTCCGCCAATGTCCATTGCCCGGTTACCAAACTCGGCAGTGCCAAATCCCGTGAACCTTGCGTCAGGCTGACGTAGTTTTGCAGGAAGATTGACATCCCAATCGCTGAGATCAGTGCGATCAAACGCTTGGAGCTACGAACTGGCTTATAGGCCACCCGTTCAATACTCCAGCCATAAGCACTAGCGATCACGATAGAGACGAGAAAAGCAGCACCGATCAATAACCAGCTAGCGTCGATCCCCATCATCATCAACGCGGCGATCACGATAAACGAAACATAGCTGCCGATCATATACACTTCGCCGTGAGCAAAGTTGATCATGCCGATAATGCCGTACACCATGGTATAACCAATGGCGATCAGCGCATACGTGCTGCCCAACGTAACGCCGTTGAACATCTGTTGCAGAAAATAAAGAAACTGCTCTGACATACCCTAACCCTTTGATTCACTTGCCTGGCTGCCCTAGCCAACTGCGCCAAATCTACTGTGTGCAGAGAGGAAAATCCCCCCGAAACATGGGGGGATGCAGTTGGTAAAAGGGGCCGGGTTGCTGTGGGAGCAACCCTACAACTTGATGATTCTAATATTATTGTTATTTGACCGCAGTTGAAGAGCCATCTGCGTGCCATTCAAAAATACCGAATTCAAACCCTTTCAAATCGCCTTTCTCATCCCAACTCAATGGCCCCATCACTGTTTCAACCGGTTTACCGGTTTTCAGATCTTTGACTAAATCAGCCGGCTCTTGGCTACCGCTACGTTCCATCGCGGTGGTTAGCGATTGCAACGCAGCATAGGTTGTCCAAACAAACGGACCGGTTGGGTCAAGTTTCTTGGCTTTCAGCGCGTCAACAATAGGTTGGTTAGTTGGCACTTGATCATAACGTTTCGGTAATGTCACCAGCATGCCTTCAGAAGCGTCACCAGCGATATTAGATAGTGAGGAGTTACCAACGCCCTCTGGCCCCATAAAACGAGCTGTCAGGCCTGCTTGCTTCGCCTGACGTAGGATCTGACCCATCTCTGGGTAGTAACCACCAAAGTAGACGAAATCGACATTCTCTTTCTTCAAACGAGCAACCAGCGTGGAGAAATCTTTATCACCCGCAGTCACACCTTCAAACAGCACAGCTTCGGTACCTTGCTTTTTCAAGCTGTCACGTACAGAACGCGCCAAACCTTCTCCGTACTGCTGCTTATCGTGTACCACGGCAATACGTTTAGGCTTGATAGTTTCAAGGATATATTTAGCTGCAGTTGGACCTTGATCAGAATCTAAACCAGTGGTGCGCATGATCATTTTGTAACCACGCGTGGTTAGATCGGCATTGGTTGCAGCAGGAGTGATCATAATCACGCCTTCATCTTCATAAATATCTGAAGCAGGCTGAGTTGAAGAAGAGCACAGATGGCCGATAACATAACGAATACCGTCGTTAATGACTTTGTTGGCGACGGCGACAGCTTGTTTCGGGTCGCAAGCGTCATCGTATTCCACGCCAACCAGTTTATCGCCTTTGATTCCACCTTTAGCATTGATATCAGCAATAGCCTGACGTGCGCCGGTAAATTCCATGTCACCGTATTGGGCAACCGGGCCTGACATCGCGCCAACGATGGCGACTTTAATGTCTTTAGCCAGTACAGAGTGGCTCATCGCCATTGCTATACACCCAGCCAGCAACACTTTACCTTTTGTTAATTTCATCCGCGAATTCCCCATCTGTCATTGTGAACGTGCTTGTTGTGTCGGCCTTAACGTTTTATCGAATTTAACGTTTTATTCATAAGTAATAATGATTTAGTCTCAAAAGTAATGGATTTTTCTAATAAGACTTTATTTTTCATGTCATTAAACAGGAGTTTTATGCTGTAAATCAACTCAGACAAGCAGAAACAAGCGGTGTAAACAGCATAAAATTAGGATTAAATTGAATGGGTTTTACTCAAATGATAGTGGGTTGTGCTGGTTATGTGATCTTTTACTCCGGTAAAACTCGGAAAATGCAGTAGTGAAAAAACATTTTCCGCCGTGAACGTACAGAAAAACTTACACAACGCTCTGCTCTGTGATCTAGTACAATAAACCACAGCCCCATTACCTTACTTTTTTATGGTCTCTCGACGATGAAACTGACTATTGAACGATTAACAACCCTTACTCATCAGGATCTTATCGATTTAGCGAAAATCTGGCCTGAACAGCAGCCAACACTCTGGCAGCAGTGGATTAACGATAGTAAGCCGCTGTTTGGTGCGCGTTTTAATGAACGTTTATTAGGCGCAGTCAAAATCACTGTAAATGGCCAACAAGCTGAGTTTCAGGATTTGTATGTCAGAGAGGTGACTCGTCGCCGTGGCGTGGGATTATATTTGATCGAAGAAACGCAGCGCCAATTACCGACAGTACAGCACTGGCAACTTAAGGATGAGCAGGTTATAGCGGAACAATATGAGGCGATGGATAGTTTTATGCACGCCTGCGGTTTTAGCCGTGGCACACAAGGCTGGCACAAATAGCCAGTATCAATAAAATAGCGATCTCAGCTCATTTGGTTTTGCTAGATAAAGCGGCTTTTGCTAAATAAATTTTGTTGATGGTGGGTACCGAACAAGCAAAAGGGCGACATTAATAAATAATATCGCCCTTCATGTTACGCCATATCCCGTTTATAGCTAACATCGCAGTAGTGTTTAACTGTAATGCTAATGGTTTTGGGTCTATGTATTAGGCTTCAATCGCCATGCGTAATTTTTTCATCGCGTTCTTTTCAAGCTGACGCACACGTTCAGCAGACACACCATACTGATCGGCCAACTCCTGCAACGTTGACTTGTTGTCATCGTCCAACCAACGGGCGCGAATAATATGCTGGCTCCGCTCGTCCAATCCTTCCAACGCATAAGACAGTTTATCTGCCGCATGGTTATCCCAGTTATCCTCTTCGATGCCATCAGCAAAATCAGAGGTTTTATCCTGTAAATACAGGACCGGTGCCATGGATTGGCCATCACGTGCTTCGTCATCGGGAGATGGATCGAATGTCATATCCTGTGCGGACATGCGTGATTCCATCTCGCGAACATCTTTACTGGTTACACCCAGTTCTTTGGCAACCAGCTCGACTTCATCCTGATTAAACCAGCCCAGACGCTGCTTGGTTTTACGCAGGTTGAAGAACAATTTACGTTGAGCTTTGGTGGTTGCGACTTTGACAATTCGCCAGTTACGCAGAACATATTCGTGAATTTCTGCTTTGATCCAGTGTACCGCGAAGGACACCAGACGCACCCCGACCTCAGGGTTAAAACGGCGAACCGCTTTCATCAAGCCAATATTACCTTCCTGAATAAGGTCAGCCTGTGGCAAACCATACCCAGAATAGTTGCGGGCAACATGAGCGACAAAGCGCAGGTGAGACAGGATAAGCTGTTTAGCCGCCCCCAGATCGCCCTGGTAATGCAGCCGTTCAGCCAGCTCCCGTTCTTCCTCTGCGGTCAGCATTGGATAGGCGTTGGCGGCCCGAATATAGGCTTCCAGACTACCTTGGGGTACTAAGGCTAAAGTTTGCATTTCTTTGGTCATTCAAAACCCTCTCATTGCATGTTTAGTGCAGTTTTGTCTCAGCGCAGATATTT
The DNA here is from genome assembly GCF_002073315.2 of Yersinia sp. FDAARGOS_228. NCBI lineage: Bacteria > Pseudomonadati > Pseudomonadota > Gammaproteobacteria > Enterobacterales > Yersiniaceae > Yersinia > Yersinia sp. FDAARGOS_228. The sequence goes on along the minus strand of NZ_CP020409.2, from coordinate 1,005,311 downwards.
TAGCATCTGCTTAAACAGATTCAAGCGCTGGGCGCATTATCATTTCACTGTGTTATTCGACTGGTTATTGCCGTAAAAGTTCATACTGGATCACACTTTTTGACTATGGATCTTCGCAGATAACCGGTCAAGCGTATCAGGGAGAGTAGATGGAACACACTGCGGCAAATACCTCTTTCCCTGCTTTAGCTCAACACCACAGGGAAAGAGTATAACAAACATTCTTTACTGCGGTGTAAATCGACGTAAATGTTGAACTGTTGCCAGCCACGCTGCAATCCAGCCGATCATGGCGGAGATCAATACCAACAACAGGCACTCATCCCAGCTCAAACCATGTAAGGTAAATTGGGTACCGAACACCGCCGCTACCTGCGTAACCACCGAGCCAAGCTTCCATACCAGCCCTTCAGATAGGGCAAGCGATAACACTGCACCACCAAATCCAAGCATTGCCCCACCGTTCAGGAAAGGCCGGAGAATGAACCCATCAGTCGCACCAATCAGCTTCATAACATTGATGGTATCGCGGCGACTAAAGATACTTAGACGCACACTGTTACCAATTACCAAGAACACGGCAACCACCATCAAAATGCCAATCATAGCCGCGACCTGCCCGACCAGACCGGTCAACGCTGCCAAACGGGCAAACCAGCTATCATCCATACGGACTTCAGCCACCCCTTCAACTTTACTGACCCGATCACGCAAAGTATCCAGCGTTCCTGAGCTTTGGAAATCTAACTTCGGTGTGATGATGGCAACAGCAGGCAGCGGATTTTCTTCCAGCATATCCAGTGCCCCACCAAAACCGGACCAGTTGCGGAACTCACCCATCGCTTCTTCCCGCGACAGATAATTAACCTTCTCCACACCCGCTTCCGCTTTCAGCGCAGTCACCACGTTCTCAGCCGCGTTATCATCCAGTGCTTTATCTAAATAGACCGTCAGTTGTGGGGTTGGGTACCATTGGTCTGCTGCCTGACTGACGTTCTTCCATACGATATAGCATACGCTTGGTAGCGTTAACGAAATGGCAATCACCATCACCGTTAGCAGCGTCGCCAATGGCTGGCGCATCATATCGGCAATGGCATTAACCCATGAATAGCGCCACTGTTCACGCCAACCGCCTTTTAGCGCCTTGGTTTTTGCTTTCTGTGCGTTACTTGCCATGATGCGCTCCTGACATCCGCCCCTGACTCAACGTCAGAATCGGGTAATGCCGCCGGGCAATCAACGACGTATCGTGGGTTGCCATCAACACGGTAACGCCCACACGGTTAAATTCTTCAAACAAACGCAAAATACCTTCGGATAACGCATCATCCAGGTTACCCGTCGGTTCATCAGCCAGTAATACTGCCGGTTTATTCACTACCGCCCGTGCAATGCCCACACGCTGTTGTTCACCGCCGGAAAGCTGAATTGGGAGATTTTTCGCCTTATCCAGCAACCCCACTTTATCCAGTGCTGCGGACACCCTGCGGCGAATATCTTCAGTGCTGGCACCAGCGATAATCAATGGCATAGCAACATTGTCATATACCGTTCTGTCCAACAGCAGGTGGTGATCCTGGAAGATCATCCCGATCTGGCGGCGCAGGAAAGGCACTTCACGGTTTTTCAACCGACTGATATCGTGACCGCCAAACCAGATATGACCGGCACTGGGGCGCTCGATACCACAAATCAGTTTCAGCAGGGTACTTTTCCCTGCACCGGAATGGCCGGTCAGAAACGCCATTTCCGCTGGGCGCAGATGAAAATCGACCCCTTGGAGCGCCTGTCGTCCGCCCAGATAAGCTTTACTGACCTGTTCAAAGCGAATCATCCGTATTAGTCCTCTCGGGCAAAAAGAGCCTCAATAAAATCGTCAGCCTTAAATGGCCGCAAATCTTCTATACCTTCCCCAACACCGATATAACGGATTGGGATTCCGAACTGATCTGCGATGGCAAAAATCACCCCGCCCTTGGCGGTGCCATCCAGTTTAGTCAGAGTAATTCCGGTCAGACCGACGGCTTCATTAAACAGTTTCGCCTGACTCACCGCATTTTGTCCGGTACTGGCATCTAACGTCAGCATAACCTCATGAGGGGCGTCGCCGTCCAGCTTTTTCATCACTCGGACAATCTTCTTCAACTCTTCCATCAGGTGAGCTTTATTTTGCAAGCGCCCGGCAGTGTCCGCTAGCAGCACATCAATGCCTCGGGCTTTAGCTGCCTGAATAGCATCGAAAATCACCGAAGCAGAGTCTGCACCGGTATGCTGTGCCACTACAGCAATCTTGTTACGATCCCCCCAAACTTGCAGTTGTTCTACCGCAGCCGCACGGAAAGTATCACCCGCAGCCAGCATGACAGATTTACCTTCAGCCTGGAATTGACGTGCCAGTTTTCCGATGGTGGTAGTTTTACCCACACCATTGACGCCAACCATTAAGATAACAAAGGGATTTTTACCGCTGACATCCAATGGCTTGTCTACTTTAGACAGAATTTCAGACATTTCCTCTTTAAGCTTGCCATACAACGCTTCGGCATCTTTTAGCTGCTTACGGCTGGCATGTTCAGTCAGGGAAGTAATGATTTTACGGGTAGTTTCGACACCAACGTCGGCGATCAGGAGCTGTTCTTCCAGCTCTTCAAACAGATCGTCGTCGATTTTCTTACCACTGAACAGCCCCAGAAAACCTGAACCAAGATTCTGCTTGGTTTTAAGTAAGCTGCGTTTTAAACGTGCAAAGAAACCTTCTTTGGTTGGGCGTTCTTGCTCCTGAACCGCTACCGGCGCGATTTCGTTTACCGCTTCAAGCTCTTCTTGTGACTCAAATTCGTCTTCGATTTCTTCTTCAATTGCTACTGTTTCGTCGCTAACCTCGCCCCTGCGCTCTTCCACCATAGCTGGTGGTACAGGGATATCGAGAACAAGGTTATCGTCTGTCAACGGCAGTTCTGGCGCACTGACGGTGCCTTCATCCCATTGAGCAACATTATCGTCTTCATTCTCATGTTGTGAGAAATGATGTTGTAAATACTGAGGATCTGAAGATAAATCTATCGGTTCGTCAGCAACCCGCGCCGTGGGCTCTGTATCCAGCTCAGGGAGAATTTCAGACGCGGCTTCACTGACAACCGCACTATCCCATTCACCCGGTGCGACAGTGACATGCTCTTCTACCTCAACAGGCAGATGCTCAGATGCTATCTCAATCTGTTTCTCACTGATGGCTTGCTCTTCAGCATGCTCAGCAACACTTTCTTTTTCAGTAGCCAATGGCTCTGTTGGTTGTTCTTCATTCTGACGGCCAAGGCCCAGCCAGGAAAAAAACCCACGTTTTTTTTCTTTTGCCATTTGCGACTACACTCCTCGCGGTTTAATCATGGCTTTACCCTTATGACTTCGGGTTTGCATAAATAAGATAATAGTTTGCAAGTCTATCACTTTCCCCTGAACAGCAACACGCGCACGATGCTGGTTTCTATTGTGAATTCAGTCAACAAAGGTTTAACGTTTCCCCCACACAGCAGTCGTAGGTAGAATAGCAATTAACTCTTTTATTTCGTGCTGCAATATTGGCCAATTTTCAAGCAAAGTAATCTATGGCAAAGCGACCTACGACTATACGATCGGCAACGACACGATCGACAACAGCAACACGCTCTACAACTGCGACAAGATCGACGACACAACGATCTAGCGCAAAACCAGCGGCACATCAGTCAGCGGGGCAAATCCGCATCATTGGTGGTAAATGGCGAGGCCGTAAACTACCTGTGCCTGATAGCCCAGGGCTGCGCCCAACCACTGACCGGGTCAGAGAGACACTCTTTAACTGGCTGGCACCGATGATTCAGGGTGCCCGGTGTCTGGATTGCTTTGCGGGCAGCGGCGCATTAGGGCTGGAAGCGCTATCCCGTTATGCCGCTGAAGCCATATTGTTAGAAGCTGATCGCCATGTCGCCAAGCAACTTGGCAGCAATCTGGCATTATTGAGTGCCGAGAATGGCCAAGTAGTAAATACCAATTCTTTGCAGTGGCTGGCTCAACCGGGGCAGCCTTTTGATCTGGTATTCCTTGATCCCCCTTTCCGTAAAGGCTTGTTAGCTGAAACTATCACACTGCTGGAGCAATATAACTGGCTGGCAGATCAGGCCTGGATTTACGTTGAGGCAGAGGCTGAAAGTGCCGCTGCGGATGTCCCCGCCAGTTGGCAGTTACATCGCGAGAAAATTGCCGGTCAAGTGGCCTATCGTCTCTATATTCGTCATGAACAGACTCACCAACACGCTGTATCAGCGGAAGAACTGGAGCAACACCATGTGGATTAATCTCGGCCGGTTATTGATGTTAGGGGTATGGTTTTTCTTACTGCTGAACCTGTTCCAGCCCTTCCCTAAACCATTGAGATACTTTATTAATGTCGCCATGATATTTATGGTTTTGATGCATGGTTTACAACTGGTACTACTCAAGTCCACACAACCCAAAGATCAACCGATCAGTGGTTTACAGCAACTTAAAATCTTTGTGTTTGGTGTCTTTGAATTACTTGCCTGGCAAAAGAAACAACCATCACTGCCTAAAAAGTAAGCTTATCTGCCGCCCGCCTACGACATCAGGCCTCTGGGCTATAATATCATGGCTATAGCGGCAGGTTACTGGTGGGGGCTGGCTTATCCGGCGACAGATTTAGTTGGCAATGGGGGGCGAGGTAAAAGCAATATAGTGGGTGCCTTGTAAACGTAACGTTCCCTGTGCGCCTTGTGTAATACGATTATACTCCTGCTGTGGCAGTATCATTTTGATTTCACGATTGTTTTTCATCTCAAGACCACTGAGCAGTGGCTGAAAAGTAACTTCATAGCGTTTTTCTTCTGCAACAATTTCTTCGCGCTGACGTGAACGACGATTCGGCGCTAATACTTCTCGTTTATTAATGACTTCAACTTGTAAACTGCGCACCGGTGCCTGATCGTTCTCGGCATCTTGCCGTTTTTTTTGCCAATACTGGCGGACAGCTAATACGGCGATTAACACCACCACAGCAATAAATAATAACGGAGGTTTATTCATACGTTATCCATCAGGACTTATTGCCCGGCAGATAGGGGAAACTCATCACATTACTGCCCAACTCAGAGATCCGAGCACTGCCCTTTTCCGTCACGGCATCGATACGAATCACCGAATGAAGAGGAATATAGCTACGGTTAACACCTGAAAATTCTGTTTTCAGTTTTTCAGTTGAAGGGTCCACCAGCAATGTTGATTGACTATCAAAGACAAAATCAGCAATTTCAATAAACCCAAACAAGTTACTTGGGCCGACCTCACGGACGTAGAGCTGATAATTCTTACCGTTATTTATAAACTGAATACGATAAAGCAATTGTTCATTGGTCATGGCGCTACAGCCTCTATCCCTTGATTTAGAGAAAGGAAATCGGCCTTAACATAGCATGTGGGCCAGACAAGACCAAGATCTCAGCAGGCTGATTACCCTGCTAAATCAGATTATGCGGACCGTTACGCATTAAGTGGCACAAATCATGCAAATAACGATAGCGTCGCTATCGTTCTTGCCTTCCATCCCTTACACTTAATAGATGTATACTCGGAGTCATTGGCGTTGCGGATTATCATTACAACACAGGTACTTTCACTGAAACCTGCATAGAAAAAAGGATAAATAATGAGCTGGCCATTCCTTGCCGTATTCTTTTCTGGTTGGTTGTTCGTTGATGCAACTTACCGGGGCCCGCGCTGGCAGCGTTGGGTATTCAAACCTGTTACTCTGTTACTGTTGTTACTACTTGCCTGGCAAGCGCCGATTCTTGGCCCTGCCGGTTATCTGATTGTTTTGGGCTTACTTGCAACGCTGGTTGCTGATGCACTATTGCTGCTACCCAGTGAGCGCTTACTTTATGCTTTGGGCGCATTCTTCCTCTCCCATTTACTGTATACCATCAGTTTTGCCAGTCAGATGACATTCACGTTGTTCTGGCCACTGCCGTTGGTTTTGATCGTGATTGGCGCATTACTGATAGCCACTATCTGGACACGGCTGGAAGATATGCGCTGGCCGGTAGTTGCTTTCATCGGCATGACGTTATTAATGGTCTGGATGGCAGGTGAACAATACTTTGCTCGCAGCACCGATTTAAGCTTCTCTCTGCTGGCGGGGACCCTGTTATTGCTGGTTTCGCATAGCATTTGGCTGCTGAATCGCTATCGTTTTTCTTTCCGAGCTTCAGATGCAATTGTTGCTGGCTGCTACTTTGTTGGGCATTTCCTGATTGTCCGATCACTGTATTTGTAATTAAGTCAGTACAACAATACGTTAGTCAGTCCGTGCTCCAGGGAAGGAGCACGCATCACAAGCGTGGGATACGCTCACTTTAGTCATACCCTGCCATATAGCAAAAATCCCATTTAGCAATGACTCTCATTTACCGCTTGACTCTGGAGTTGACTCTAAGGTGTAGAGTGCTGCAATACCTGTTACATCCTTTCCAGGAGGCACCATGCATTCACATTCTGAACATCAGCATCCAACGGATACACACAACAACTGTGGCTGTGGCCATACTCATGCCAAACAGCAAACCGGTTGCAGCAGCCAGAAAACAACCTGTGCCAGCAATGACAGCGCGGATTCAGTGAGTGAACACTCACATAACGATGGAGGTTGCTGTAGTCAGAGCCATAGCGATGAGGGCGATGACGAAAGCGACAGACTCGCGGCAGCGATGCCTTCAGGTAGCCAGCGCTTCAGTTGGCAGGTCAAAGGGATGGATTGCCCAAGCTGTGCTCGAAAAATTGAAAATGCCGTCAGTAGTCTGGTTGGGATTGAAAATGTAAAAGTCCTCTTCGCCACAGAAAAGTTAGTGGTTGATGCTCGCACAGATATTCGCCCTCAAGTCGTGAATGCGGTCACGCAGGCTGGATTCACGCTAGTCGATACTCAATCAAGCGCAGGAAGTAAAGCCGCCGCGCCAGAATCACGCCTGCGCGAATACTTACCTATCGCATTATTAACCACACTGATGCTTATCAGTTGGGGCATCTCGTTATTCAGCCTTGAGCTGAGTGAATTTGCCTTTGCCGCGACCACCATTGTCGGGCTGATCCCGATCACCGCCAAAGCCCGGAAGCTTATCCGCTCCGGTACGCCCTTCGCTATTGAAACCTTGATGAGCGTGGCAGCTATCGGGGCGATGTTTATTGGCGCAACCGCGGAAGCGGCCATGGTATTGCTGCTGTTTATGATAGGCGAACTGCTCGAATCCTACGCCGCAAATCGTGCACGCCGTGGGGTAACAGCCCTTATGGCACTGGTACCAGAAGAGGCTTTGTTGTTAAAAGACGGTGAGCGTCGGCAGGTTCCTGTCGCCAGTTTGCGCCCCGGCGATATTATTGAAATCTCGCCCGGTGGTCGCTTACCCGCAGATGCCGAATTAATGACCCCTTTTGCCAGTTTCGATGAAAGCGCCCTCACCGGAGAATCGATCCCTGTTGAGCGCCAGCAAGGCGAAAAAGTCGCGGCTGGGAGCTTATCGGTCGATCGCGCCACCGAAATGCGAGTTATCTCAGAACCGGGCAATAATGCTATTGACCGCATTCTGCAACTGATTGAATTAGCAGAAGAACGCCGTGCACCTATTGAGCGTTTCATTGACCGCTTCAGTCGTATTTATACACCTGCAATCATGCTGCTTTCCGCGCTGGTCATGTTAGTTCCGCCGTTGGCCTTCGCCGAGCCTTGGGAAACCTGGCTTTACCGTGGCCTAACGTTATTACTGATCGGTTGTCCATGTGCGTTGGTTATCTCCACACCTGCGGCAATTACCTCAGCATTAGCGGCTGCAACACGTCGTGGTGCACTGATCAAAGGGGGGGCAGCACTGGAGCAGTTGGGCCGAATTCAAACGGTTGCTTTCGATAAAACCGGTACTCTGACAGAAGGCAAACCTAAAGTTACCGATATTCTGCCTATAGCCGATATGAGTGAAACCCGCCTGTTAGCGTTGGCCGCCGCTGTTGAAGCTGGATCCCACCATCCGTTAGCGATCGCTATTATCCAACGCGCACAGCAAAACACCCCCATATTGCCACTGGCGAGTGAGCGCCGAGCCCTGGCAGGGGTGGGTGTTGAAGGTGTGGTTAATGGTCTGACGGTGCGTGTCAGTGCCCCCGGTAAGCTGCCTCCACAGTTATTGACTGCTGAGTGGCAAACCCAGCTCGACCGGTTAGAGAGCAGCGGTAAAACGGCCGTCGCCGTACTGGAAGATGAAAAGCTAATTGGTTTATTGGCATTACGTGACACGTTACGAACTGATGCCAGACAAGCCATTGATGCGCTGAAGAAGTTAGGTATTCAGGGTGTGATGCTCACCGGGGATAACCCACGAGCCGCAGCGGCAATTGCTGGTGAATTGGGAATTGATTACCGTGCCGGATTACTGCCCGCCGATAAAGTGCAGGCGGTTATGGCATTGAATGCGACACAACCTACGGTGATGGTTGGTGATGGCATCAATGATGCTCCGGCGATGAAAGCGGCCAGTATTGGTATTGCCATGGGCAGTGGCACCGATGTCGCGCTGGAAACAGCCGATGCCGCGTTGACCCACAACCGGTTGACCGGATTAGCAGAAATTATTCTGTTATCACGGGCGGCCAATGCCAATATCCGCCAGAACATTACTATCGCATTGGGCCTAAAGGGAATTTTCCTGATTACCACACTACTGGGGTTAACTGGCCTCTGGCTGGCAGTATTAGCAGATTCCGGCGCTACCGCCTTAGTAACAGCCAATGCGTTGCGGCTACTGCGCAAACGGGATATTTGAATCAAGCATCCGTTCTGAGGATCGTGGCAGAGGCGGGGGTTACTCCACTTTTGCCCCTTTTTTGACCAAATACCGATATGGCGTCTGCCCGGTATCTTGTGCCAATAACTGATGGTCCATAAAACGGCAGAAACCCGGAATATCGCGGGTGGTGGCAGGGTCATCAGCAATTATCAGTAGAGTTTGACCGTCTTCCATGTGCCGGACCGTTTTTCTCACCATCATCACCGGCTCAGGGCAGCGCAGGCCCAGTGCATCAAGTGTTTTGTCTGGATTGGCAAAAATATCGGTCATGGTGAGTCTCTTGTCTCTTGTTGGTCGTTATACAGTTTGCTAGCAGTATAAAGATAAAATATAAGCCCGCGTGGGAAGGCGGATAGTTTACCCCGTCGATTTTCAGGCGCAAGCGACGCTAACGTTTGCGTTAAAATTAGCCATTGCATTCGTTGCGCAAACGCGTATTATGCCGCCGCGTCGCAGAAATTGCGGCACATTCTGTTTGGGTTCCCTCACCCCAATAACCAAAAAGGTCACATTGTATGTTTTCGTTTACTGCCCAACAGCGGATGACCGCTTTGGTATGGCTGTCGCTATTCCATATTGTCATCATTACCTCCAGCAACTATCTGGTGCAACTACCGATCGCTATCTTCGGTTTTCATACCACCTGGGGCGCTTTTACTTTTCCGTTTATCTTCCTTGCCACTGACCTGACGGTGCGGATTTTTGGTGCTCCTTTGGCGCGCCGGATCATCTTGTCCGTTATGGTACCAGCGCTACTGATTTCATATCTAATTTCAGCCCTGTTTTATCAGGGGAGTTGGCAGGGGTTACCCGCATTAACCAGCTTTAATCTGGTGGTGGCCCGTATCGCGGTTGCCAGCTTTATGGCCTATGTACTCGGCCAGATCCTGGATGTTCAAGTCTTTAACCGCCTGCGTCAGCGCAGTGCCTGGTGGGTTGCCCCTACGGCTGCCATGTTCTTTGGTAATATCAGTGACACCATGGCGTTCTTCTTTATTGCTTTCTACCGCAGTAGCGACCCTTTTATGGCGGCAAACTGGGTGGAAATTGCCTTGGTGGATTACAGCTTTAAACTACTGATTTGCATGTTTTTCTTCCTGCCAGCTTATGGTGTTATGCTCAATGTATTGCTGAAATACTTTAGCCAGAAAACCGGGCAGCAAACACTTGCTAAAGTAAGCCCCATGGAACAATAGATTGCTTTTAGCGTCTGAATAAGGTGCGATAAGGCTATACCCCGATTAGTTGGCTTTGCAGGGTAACTAACCCCCTGTAAGTTCAAGTAACAAGGGGATATTAATCATCAATAAGGGATTCCCATGCATAAAATAACCAAATTTCTTGCTGTCGGTCTGCTGGTTGCAGGATTAAGTGCTTGTGATGGCAACAGCAATAGCAACGTGGGTCAGCCGGTCAGCCTGCTGGAAGGCAAAGTGGCTTTCAGCTTGCCTGCGGATCTGTCTGATCAAAGCGGGAAGATGGGCAATCAAGCGAATAACATGCACGTTTATGCCAATAAAACCGGCGATAAAGCAGTTATCGTGATTTTAGGTGATAGCTCCAATGAAGCGCTGGAAGTGCTGACTACCCGTTTAGCCGACCAGCAGCGCTCTCGCGATGCTAATCTGCAAGTCGTCACCAACAAAGCGGTCAAAATTGACGGACAACCGTTCCAGCAGTTGGATAGCATTATTACCAGTGGCGGCCAGAAAGCCTATTCATCCGTGTTGATGGGGAAAGTCGATAACCATTTGATGACAATACAAATTACGCTGCCAGCTGACAATCAACAGCAAGCTCAAACCGAAGCCGAATCGATTATTAGCACGCTCAAGCTAAAATAGTATTCCTCAACAGAGCGCGGATCATCAGCGCTCTGCCTGTATTACCCTATTCCCAAATTACGCTAAAGCCTGAGCCAATAAAGTGATGGGATGTTCGCATTTTTTGCTGGTCGACATTTCAATCTGCCACTTGCAGGTTTCGCAATCGGTAATCACCAAATCAACCCCACTCTCCTCGATTTGCTGGAACAGTGAGGCACCAATCCCTTGCGATGTTGCATAGTTTTCTGATTTAAAGCCGTAAGTTCCGGCAATCCCGCAACACTGAGAGTCGAGCACCACCAGTTCAATACCGGGGATACGCTGTAGCAAAGCCAGGGTATAGGCCGTCCAGCCCATTTTCTCCATATGGCAAGGTGTGTGATAGGCAATACGCAACGGCGTATTATTTGCCGAGAACAGCGGTTTCAACGGTAAGTCGCGCCCCTGATCCAATAAGCGGTAGAGATAGCGTGTCGCCAACTCCACTTTGTCGCGCACGGGTGCAGTATCAACATCTAACAAATGTGGATATTCATCGCGCAAGGTAAAGGTACAACTTGATGAAGTGGCCACTACCGGGATATCCCGCCCAATAACCGCATCCGTCAGTGATTCCAGATTTACCCGCGCCTGTTTTTTCGCCTGCTCAATAAATCCATTAGCAATCAGGGGGACGCCACAGCATTTTTCCCGTTTAAGTAATTGAACGCCAATGTTCATCGCATTGAATACACTGACTAAATCTTTACCTAACTGGGGATGATTATAATTTACGAAGCAGCCATGGAAAAATGCCACCTGTTCGCTATATTGCTGCTGCTTTTCAGCCTGCTTACGATACCAGCGGCGAAACGTACCAAATGAGTATTTCGGTAATTCGCGCCGATGATCAATTTTCAGCGCTTTGTCCAACAAGGCACGCACCGGTTTCAAACCGGTGACCGCATTCACTACCGGTGCAAACGGTGTTGAGAGAGTGCCCATGATATCGGTATGGCTGAGGATCGCATCGCGCAGTTTGGGTTTATTACTGCTGTAACTGGCTTTAGCACGTTGGATGATGTCGCCGATTTTAACATCGGACGGGCATGCCACTTCGCAACGTTTGCAGTTCGTGCAATATTTCAATGCATCGTCATACAGTGCCGGGTCTTTCAAACGTAAGCGCTCACCATCGGGACCAGCCTGCTTCGGCCCCGGATAAAGCGGGTTAACCTTGGCGACCGGGCAATAAGTGGTGCACACCGTGCACTTAATACAACTTTCAAAACTGTTATCCCGTGCCAAGTGTTTATCCTGCGGCAAATGTTGATTCTGAGAAAAAGTGTTACTGTCTCCGTTCTGCGGTAACCACGTCATAATGTCACCTCCATTGCGCTGACAATCTGCTCTGCAACGAACAGTGCGCTGGTCAGTGAAACCCCTGCGCCACAGCCTTGTTGCAACGGATCGTATCCCCCCAGTACCGCACCGATAACATGTAGATTATCCAGTGCAATACCCCCACGTAGTGCCCGTAACTGATTATCGGTATTAACACCGAATTGCAGATAAGGCTGGGGCGCAAACATATTGCTGCGGCTCCAGTCGGCGCGGTTCGGTAGCGACAAAATATCCAGATCCAGTATGGGTTCATAAACGTGCTCAAAAGTGGCCACTAACCCATTGCTGAAGAAGCTGCCGCTAGCCAGTACCATCTGGGCTGCACGCAGCGGAATATCGCCATGATTACGGCTATACAGCCCAGTAATCCGGTTCCCCACCAGCTCAGCCCGCAATACCGCATCACCGGGCATGACAATGCCCCCGAGTTGCTGGAAGCGATGGCGCAGAGCCTGATGTAATCGCATGCCGAGTAACGACGGTGGCAGCGTTGGCAGCAGTTGAATGGGTTTTCCAACTGCGGCTCGTAATGCTTCTAGTGGCGCAGAGACATCCAGCCCGATACAGGCTGGCAGCAAAATCATTTCTGCTGCTGATGACAGACGAGATAACTCATCCGCCAGCGGTTGCAGGTTTTCTGGTAAATCCAGTACACGAGCAATATTGACCGCACGAAATTCGCTAGGGTTATCCCGCAGACGATCAAGTGCCGGTAAATGCAGATAATCTGGTGTGGCATCAACCCCTTGCTCTTGTAAGGCGCTGGCAACCATCTGTGGTTGAAAATCGAGGAAACCCTCAATACCAATCACCGCGACTTTTTGCCACGGCAGCGGGCCTTCCAATGGCGCAACCGGGATATCGGCGGGGCTGAGCCAGGTTGGCCGGCAACTGCCCAATGGCGTGAGTCGTAGGTGATTTTTAGCCGCGCTGCCCACTAATGTCAGACCGCAGCGTTGTAAAAGGGATTCAGCTTCTTGCGCTAACTCACCCACTTGTGCCACTTGCCCCATCTTGCTATAGGGATGTTCAGGCGCTAATTCAGCCAACGTCGCGAGTGCGGATAATGGCTGGCTGACAGCCCGCCCATCCGGTAATTTTGCCAACAGATCCAAAGAACCTGAGGAAAAGTGCAGCGCATTTTGCCCGGCGCTGACAATCGCACAATATTTACCTTGCTCAGCCAGGCGGATACCGCACGCCAGACCAGCCAAGCCGCCACCGATGATAATGACATCAAATTTCATCGTGTTTCTCCTGAACGTTGGCCGCAGACGGGGTATCATCCAGACCACACAGCCCTTGATACACCCAATGCGTAAATTCGCTCTCTCGTAAAGCATCACCCCACGCTATCGGGCGCACACCTTTCCAGCGCTCATTAAGAAATTGCACTAGCTGTTCACGGGATTGCTGCGGCGTGGTCACTTTAAAGCGGCTGAGTAAACCAGCGGCCCGGCAGGCACAGAGTTCACCCTGGCAGGTTCCCATGCCAACACGGGTACGGCGGCGTAAATCCAGTAGGTTATTGACCGATAGCGATTCAATCGCATAGCGTACTTCACCGGCAGTCACCGCCTCACATTCACATACCAGGCTGTTATCCAGACGGTTCCCGGCCAATAGTTGTGTCGCGCGGTCCCCATGCCGATAAACCGCGGAGCCGCGAATACTGGCAGGCAGAGAAATAACTTTGCTGAGGGTTTGCTCCGCCGATTGCTGCGAACCCGGTAGTGGCGCTTGGGCGGTAGTACAGGCGGCGGTAATACCTAATTTTTCACACACTTTATCTGTTGCCCACTCCGCCATCAGACGGTAGGTCATCAGCTTGCCACCAGTAATGGTGATAAAACCTTCCAAACCATCGCGTTTAGCATGATCCAATAACACGATGCCACGGCTGACATTGCGCCCCGACGGGTCGTCATCACTGGCAACCAGCGGCCTGACACCGGCGTAAGCACGTAAGATGCGCGTTTGCGCCAACTGGGGTGAAAGTTTTGATCCTTCGCGGATTAAGGTATCCACCTCTTGTGCCGTTACTACCATATTATCGATTTGATCGTATTCAATATGGGTTGAGGTCGTCCCGATCAATGAGATGGTGTCGCCCGGAACCAAAATGTCAGCATCAGCCGGTTTACGGCAGCGGTTGATCACCATGTTGTTGATCCTATGGCCCAAGATCAACAGTGCGCCTTTTGCCGGGAACATGCGGATACGTAGATCAGCATACTCGGCAATGTGTTGCCCCCAGATCCCCGCAGCATTGACCACTATCTGCGCATGAATCTCATACTGACGCTGATTTTTATGGTCGAAAACGCGCACGCCACTCACCCGATCACCGTGGCGTAGCAAACCAATAACTTCGTGATAAGTCAGTACATTTGCGCCGTGCTCACGGGCATCCAGCATATTCGCGGCGGTTAAGCGGAAGGGATCAACCGTACCATCTGGCACGCGGACGGCAGCAATCAACGCTGGATTAGCGGCAGGTTCTAGCCGCAAGGCCAGTTTTGGATCAATGGCTTCGGCCTCGATACCCGCATCCTGGCAGCGCGCGATAAATTGCTGCTGATATTCCAGCGAGTCTTCCGGTAGCGTGATAAACAGGCCATCTGTTTGCTCAATACAATGGCGCGCAATACGTTTCAGAATCCGGTTTTCTTCAATGCATTCGCGGGCAGATTCACCGTCAGTCACCGCATAGCGCGCCCCGCTGTGTAACAAGCCATGGTTACGGCCAGTCGCGCCGGTAGCAATGTCATGCCTCTCCAAGAGCGTGCAAGCTAAACCACGGCGGGCGCAGTCACGGGCGATCCCGGCTCCGGTCGCACCACCACCAATGATGATGACATCCGTTTCTGTGTAAGGAGAACTGTTCGTCATGAAAGACCCCACATTATCAGACAGCCGTCTGGCGGCTAATTATGCGTCTATTGAGCCACACTCTTTAAGGTTATTGTTTGATAAGGAACAAAAACGAACGAAAAACGAAAGTGATATGGCGTTTAAAAACCATGATTGTGATCAAAGTCACAGGTGATTTGCCATTGTCGGTTTCAAAGTGTTAACCAATCGCTCAGAATTGCCGCCACGTTCATATAACTGTAACAAATGAGCCATCACTCACAGATAAGTCATACGAATTTATCTAGCATGGCGCTCGTTATGGAACATAAACGACAGCAAGTTAGTCGTTTAACTACCGGCAGCCCTTAACAAACGGGTAGATACCAGGCTACACCGGAGTCAAAAACTACAAAAAAGCCATCGGAGGCACTCATGTTGAGTATTTTTAAGCCCGCGCCGCATCAGGCACGGCTTCCAGCAGAACAGATTGATCCCACCTACCGCCGCTTACGCTGGCAAATCTTTATGGGCATCTTCTTCGGTTACGCCGCCTATTATCTGGTGCGTAAAAACTTTACTCTCGCCATGCCTTATCTGATCGAACAAGGGTTCTCTCGCGGAGATCTGGGATTTGCGTTATCGGGTATCTCTATTGCTTACGGTTTCTCAAAATTCATCATGGGTTCGGTTTCTGACCGGTCTAACCCACGGGTATTCCTCTCTGCCGGTTTGATTCTCGCCGCCGCCGTGATGCTGTTTATGGGCTTTGTGCCTTGGGCAACATCCAGTATCGCCGTGATGTTCGTGCTGCTGTTCTTGTGCGGCTGGTTCCAGGGAATGGGTTGGCCGCCATGTGGCCGTACCATGGTGCACTGGTGGTCGAAGAAGGAACGCGGCAGTATCGTGTCAGTCTGGAACTGTGCCCATAACGTCGGCGGTGGCTTACCACCATTGCTGTTCCTGCTGGGGATGGCGTGGTTTAACGACTGGAAAGCTGCACTCTACATGCCTGCTTTTGGTGCCATTCTGGTGGCATTGATTGTCTTTGGTCTGATGCGCGATACCCCTCAATCCGTAGGCTTGCCACCGATTGAAGAGTACAAAAACGACTATCCAGATGACTACAGCGAAGAAGCAGAAGAAGAACTGACCGCTAAACAAATCTTCATGCAATACATATTGCCCAACAAACTGTTGTGGTATATCGCGATTGCTAACGTTTTTGTTTATTTACTGCGTTACGGCATCCTCGACTGGTCACCAACCTACCTGAAAGAAGTGAAACACTTCGCTCTGGATAAATCCTCATGGGCTTATTTCCTGTATGAATACGCTGGTATTCCAGGGACGCTGTTGTGCGGTTGGATGTCCGACAAAGTGTTTAGAGGTAACCGTGGGGCCACCGGTGTGTTCTTTATGACCCTGGTGACTATCGCTACCATCATTTACTGGCTGAACCCAGTCGGTAACCCTGGTATTGATATGGCCTGTATGATCACCATCGGCTTCCTGATCTATGGCCCGGTAATGCTAATTGGCTTACATGCGCTTGAATTAGCACCGAAAAAAGCAGCAGGGACCGCCGCGGGCTTCACCGGCTTGTTCGGTTATCTGGGCGGCTCGGTAGCAGCAAGTGCCATTGTGGGTTATACCGTGGACTACTTCGGTTGGGACGGCGGCTTTATGGTTATGATCGGCGGCAGCATCTTGGCTGTTCTGTTACTGATCGTTGTGATGTTTAGTGAGAAAAAGCATCACGCAGAGCTGGCTAGAAAACAGGGCTTATAACGTTCATCTAGTTACGCTTTTCAGGCTGTGTCGTTATTGATGGATTTATAGCGACATAGCCTTTTTCATACCCTGAGATTGATAAATGGAGCACTATCAATGCAAACCCACATCAAAACCCTGTTGGCGAGTATTATTCTGGCATCCTCAGTAGTTGGTCAGGTTCAAGCAGCAGAACCGTCATCCACCCCACTTTCAGCAAACAAAGTTGTTATCGCCCACCGCGGTGCCAGTGGTTATCTGCCTGAGCATTCACTGCCCGCTAAAGCCATGGCTTACGCGCAAGGCGCAGATTATCTTGAACAAGATTTGGTGATGACCAAAGATAATGAGTTGGTGGTTCTCCACGACCATTATCTGGATCGCGTCACCGATGTTGCTGATCGCTTCCCCGATCGCGCACGCAAAGATGGCCGTTATTACGCCATTGACTTTACGCTACCAGAAATTAAATCACTGAAATTTACCGAAGGCTTTGATATTGATAAAGATGGTAAAAAAGTGCAGAGCTATCCGGGCCGTTTCCCGATGGGCAAATCTGACTTCCGTGTGCATACCTTCCAGGAAGAGATTGAATTTGTTCAAGGTCTGAATCATTCGACCGGTAAAAACGTAGGGATTTACCCGGAAATCAAAGCGCCGTGGTTCCATAAACAAGAAGGTAAAGACATCTCAACCAAGGTGTTGGAAGTACTGAAACAGTACGGTTACACCACCAAGGGCGATAAAGTTTATCTACAATGTTTTGATGCCAATGAATTGAAACGTATCAAAAATGAGCTAGAACCGAAGATGGGTATGGACCTGAAACTGGTCCAACTGGTGGCTTATACCGACTGGAATGAAACCTACGAACAGAAACCTGATGGCAAATGGGTCAATTACAGTTACGACTGGATGTTCAAACCAGGTGCAATGAAGCAAGTGGCACAGTATGCCGATGGCATCGGCCCTGACTACCATATGCTGGTGGTTGAAACCTCTACACCGGATAACATCAAGCTGACCAATATGGTTAAAGATGCACATGCCAGCAATATGATGGTTCATCCGTACACCATTCGCGCGGATAAACTGCCGAAATACGCCACTAACGTCAATCAGCTATTTGATATTATCTACAATCAAGCACAGGTTGACGGGGTGTTTACTGACTTCCCGGATAAAGGTGTGCAATTCCTGCAAAAACAGGGACAACACCAGTAAGTTGATGGTCTGAAATAACGGAATAAACCCGTGGCGCAACGATGTTTAATGCGCCACTTTTTCATGTGCTGTACGTTGTATTGACTAAAGGCAATCGTTACTTATCTGTGCCTAAAAACATCTTGCGTAAATAGTGTGGTACCGCATCATCTGCGTTCGAACCTATCACTTCCAGATTCGGTAACATGTCTTTCAGCCGTTGATGCGCATCACGCATGATGCAGCCTTTGCCGGACATCGACAACATTTCCAAATCATTCATACCATCACCGAAAGCGATACATTCTTTCAGTGAATAGCCGATAATTCTGGCAACTTGATCAAGCGCATGGCCCTTAGAGACACCGCCCCCCATCACTTCCAGACAGGTTGGGAAAGAAAAACTGACATTAACTCGATCGCCCCAACGTGCATTGATGGCTTCTTCTAAAATCAACAACTTGTCATGATCTTCACAAGTGAAGTAAACCTTACACACACCATCAGTTGGCAACAATGCAGGTTCAAATATCTGATAATTAAATACCGACTCACGGAAAAATTCTCTCTGTGCCGGGCTTTCACGGTTCATAAACCATTCATCGTTCAGATAGACGTTGGTCAGGATATCTGGGTTGTGGTGCTCAATATTGTACAAATCACGCGCAATATCAGCATCAAGGTTATGACTAAAAATCAGTTCTCCCGCCGTGTTATGCACCCGTGCGCCGTTGGAGGTGATCATAAAGGCACTGATTTCTAAACTATCGCGGATTTGTGCCACATCGATATGATGGCGGCCAGTAGCAAATACAAAGTGCACGTCACGCTGCGTCAGCAACTTGAGTGTTTCTTTGGTGTAAGGCGTTAAAAGGTGATCGGGTGATAGCAGCGTGCCATCTAAATCGGAAGCAACAACATGATACATAGTGGTATGTTCTAACCTCTGGTGGCGTCGGAGCCATAATGGCCGACTGATGATTGATGTTGCGCGAAAAAGCGCAATATGGCGCTCAGCGCCTCGGCACGAAGTTGGTCCCGCTCAAACAGGATCTCATGGCGTGCGCCTTGAACTCTCTTAGGTTGCCCCCCTTCACAAGGGTGCCCCGCCAGAGCCATTGCCTGAGAAAAAGCATCATGAGCCGGGTTATGTACTACCCGATCCTCACTGGCTTGTAATAATAAAACCGGCGTGGTGATTTTTTCTGCTTGCGCGATAATTTGCTCCCCCACCAGCAGACTCTCTCGGATCCAATGGTAGGTTGGCCCACCAAGGCGGATTTCCGGTGTATCCGCATATTGGCGTAGGTAGCGGCGATACCGCTCGCGGCTATGGGTTAACACATTGACCAGATACGGCAGTGGCCGCCACTGGCCGGTACCGATAGCATAGTAATTGCGCAGTTTTTGATGCCCTTCGGCCCAGTCGACAATGCGGTGGACCAGCCAGGCCGGCATCGGTAAGTGGATACCAAACATGGGGGCACACAGTGCTACGGCATTAAACACATCCGGTTCTTTGGCCAAAAAACGCGTTAAAATTGCGCCCCCCATGGAATGGGCCAGAGCAAAACGCTGCTGATAATGACTATTGGTTATTTCGCGTTGCACTAACTGCGCGAAATCCTCAATATAATCATCAAACTTAATCACATGACCACGGTTAGCATCCTCAAGCAAGCGACCGGATCGCCCCTGCCCACGGTGATCCAGCACGATCACATCATAGCCTTGCTGGAACAGGTCATAAGCCACTTCAGGGTATTTGACGTAACTTTCAATGCGGCCAGGCACTACCACCACCACTCGCGTGTGTTGTGGTGCACGAAAGCGGACATAGCGAATCGGAATATCATCGACACCGATAAACTCATCCTCCTCTCGCTGTTGCCAGAAATCCAACAGCGGCCCGTTAACGAAGGCAGCAAACTGCTCTTCACGCGTTAACCAGCGATTATCTAACGGCATAGCATGGCCTTGTAAATCATGACTGATTACATCCTTTGAACGGGATTGCTCAATGTTCGATACACCTGATACGTTGGTAAACCGAGTCGTTCTGTGAGCCATAGCACAACTATTAGCAATAGAGTATTGTGGCATAAATTTACGCGTTCAGGGAGTTTTGCCGATGACCTTAGATTGGTGGTTAACCTATCTGCTGACCACACTTATCCTCAGCCTGTCCCCTGGTTCTGGCGCGATTAACACCATGAGCACGGCTATTAGCCATGGTACGCGCGGGGTTGTCGCCTCAATTTGCGGGCTACAATTAGGATTAGCAGTGCACATTGTATTAGTTGGCGTGGGGCTTGGTGCACTGATTTCACAATCCTTGCTGGCATTTGAAATACTAAAATGGCTCGGCGCGGCTTACTTAATCTGGCTTGGGATTCAGCAATGGCGCGCTGCCGGTGCGCTGGATCTGCATGCGCTGGCCAACAGTATGCCACGGCGAAAACTGTTTAAACGCGCGGTGTTTGTTAATCTCACCAACCCGAAAAGCATCGTTTTTCTGGCGGCATTATTCCCACAATTTGTGCTGCCACATCAACCGCAAGTGGCGCAATATCTGATTCTCGGCACCACCAGCGTGGTGGTTGATATTATTGTGATGATTGGTTATGCCACCCTCGCAACACGAATTGCTGGCTGGATTAAATCACCACAACAGATGAAATTACTGAACCGGATATTTGGTGGCTTATTTATGCTGGTAGGCGCGTTATTGGCAACCGCCAGAAAAGTGTAATGCTGATTTAAACAAATGATTACCCAACCGGCATCATCTCCCGGTTGGGGCATTAATTAGCGCGATAAGATCAAATGGATACCAAAACCGGCAAACAGTACCCCCGCCAACCCATCAATCCATTTTGATAAACGCTGATAGCCACGGCGCATCACCGGCAAGGCAAATACGCAGGCAACAATACTGAACCAGACAAAGGTTTCACCAACAATCAGCACGAACAAGCCCCAGCGCGCACCAGCACTGACGTCATCGCCAACAAACAATGAGAATACGCTGCCGAAATAGATAACGGCTTTCGGGTTCGACAAATTAGTCAGGAACCCACGCAGAAAAGTTCGGCCACGGGCGGGCAATGCAACTTGCACCTCACCCTCGTTATCATGACATTTGGCGCGGGCAGATTTCAGCAGTTGCCAGCCCATCCAGCACAGATATAGCCCACCACCGACCATAATAATCTGATGTAACCAAGCCATTTTCTGCAAAATTAGGTTCAACCCCATCAGCGCCACACCGGCCCAGATAACAATTCCCAGCGAAATCCCGACCACGCCCATCATTGCCTCACGGCGCGAACGGCTGGCTGCAGTTTGCGAGACAAAAAAGAAATCCGGCCCTGGGCTCATTAACGCCACCAGATGAACCAGTGCAACGGTAAGGAATAGCATCAGCATGATAGATCCTCATAAACTCTGCGAATGGAAAGCCACAGAGGCGTTAGCAGGAAAGGCGACCGGTTAGTCGTCGTTATTGTCTACATGGTCGCGGATCATCGCCATAAACGGCGCGCCAAAGCGCTCCAGTTTGCGTTGCCCAACACCATTGACGCTCAACAGCTCGCTGGCGGTAATTGGCATCTGTTCCGCCATCTCCAGCAAGGTCGCATCGTTAAACACCACATAAGGCGGAATATTGCCTTCATCGGCGATAGATTTACGCAGTTTGCGCAATTTGGCGAACAACTTACGATCATAATTGCCGCCATAGGATTTCTGATTAGCGCTACTGCGCACCTTCAGGCTTTGAATACGCGGCACCGCCAGTTGCAACGGTAATTCAGCGCGCAAGATCGGGCGGGCAGCCTCGGTCAGTTGTAACGCGGAAAACATCGCGATATTTTGGCTCAGCAACCCAAGATGGATAAGCTGGCGCAATACACTGACCCAGTGTTCGTGGCTTTGTTCGCGGCCAATCCCATACACTGATAACTTGTCATGACCCATTTCACGGATACGCTGGTTATTTGCCCCACGCATCACCTCAACAATATACCCCAGGCCAAACCGCTGCCCGACACGATAAACACACGAGAGCGCTTTTTGTGCATCAGCCAGCCCATCGTAACGCTTCGGTGGATCGAGGCAGATATCGCAGTTGCCGCACGACTGCTGCTTACCTTCACCAAAATAGTTGAGCAGCACCAGACGACGACAAGTTTGCGCCTCGGCAAAAGCGCCCATCGCATTTAATTTATGTCGTTCAATATCTTGCTGTGCCCCCGCCGGTTTCTCTTCCAGACAGCGGCGTAACCATGCCATATCTGCCGGATCGTACAGCAGCATAGCTTCAGCAGGCAGACCATCACGCCCGGCGCGGCCGGTTTCCTGATAGTAAGACTCAATAGTGCGCGGGATATCAAAATGCACCACAAAGCGGACGTTGGGTTTGTTAATCCCCATACCAAAGGCCACGGTCGCGACCACCACTTGCAGATCATCGCGCTGAAATGCTTCCTGTACCTGCCCCCGGCGCTCGTTATCCAGCCCGGCATGATAGGCCGCCACACTTAAGCCACGGCTCTGCAAGCGGGCGGTGGTGTCTTCCACTTTTGCCCGGCTGTTACAGTAAATAATGCCACTTTTGCCACGTTGATCTTGCACAAAACGCCACAATTGATCGAGCGGTTTGAACTTCTCGACCAAGGTGTAACGGATATTAGGGCGGTCAAAACTACTGATTTGAATCAGTGGCTGATCTAGATTAAGCAGACGAACAATATCCCCTCGCGTTGCCTCATCCGCCGTGGCGGTAAGCGCAATAACCGGTAAATCAGGGAAACGTTGCTTTAACTGACCTAGCGCACGATATTCCGGGCGGAAATCATGACCCCATTGAGAAATGCAATGCGCCTCATCCACCGCCAGTAAAGCCGGCCGCCACTGATACAGTTGATCGAGGAAGCTCTCCATCACCAGCCGTTCCGGTGCAATATACAGCAGCTTAATCTGACCGCTACGGCAACCGTCCATCACGGCTAACTGTTGCTCACGCGTTTGTGATGAGTTTAAGCACCCAGCACCAACACCGTAGGCCAGCAGTTGGTCGACCTGATCCTTCATCAGCGAGATCAACGGAGAGACAACTAGCGTCAACCCATCCGTTACCAGTGCCGGGATCTGATAACACAAGGACTTACCACCGCCCGTTGGCATCACAACCAGACAGTCTTGCCCTGATAGGGTGGCGTTGATAATTTCCTGTTGTCCGGGCCGGAATTGCTGATAGCCGAAGGTATCTCGCAATACCTGCACTGCCAGTAATTCCCTATTTATCACTGCTGCGGTCGACACACTCTTCCCCAACTATAAGATCTGCACAGGCCGGTTAACCGGCCTGTGTCTGAAACTTTTCTAACGCCGGATGACGTTAAAGGACATCGTTTAACATGATACCCATACCCACCCGTGTTTGCCTAAAGTTATAGTCAATCATTGACTCACCATAGCCACTGAACACTTGGGTATAGAAGCGCAGATGTTTACTGATTGGGTAGCTCCAGCCCATTTCAGCACCGCCGTAACCGGTATTCCAGTTATAATGACCATCCACACTGAACACACTGTCACCCAAGGCATAACCGACTTTCAGGCGATAATAACCCATGTATTTATTGATATCCGGGTTGTCATCTTTTGCGTCGCTTTCCGGCAGGCGATACCAAGGTTTCAGGTCAATCTCCAAATTGCCGCGCTGTGCCATGACTCGGGTATAAGCCCGGTTCCAGCTACGTGACGTTGGGTCAGCTTTACCGTTGGATTGATGGTTAAGACCGACTTCCACTTCACGGAAATTCCAGCCCGCCAACTCGTAATCGGTAGCCCACGCCAGAAACACCTGTGGTTCGTAGTTAGTTTCACGGAATGGCGAAGACTCGCCACTGTTGGAGGCCTGCCACCATGAACGTTGGGTATAAGATGCCCCCAACAGGGAGTTATCACCGGCAATACCACGCCAGATAGGGAAACCTAAACTCAGTTGGAATTTAACTTCATCCTTTCTGGCATTGTTCGCCCAATCATAAGAGCTGATAGCATCTTTATTAATATTGCTGGTATAGGTATATAACAGATAGTTCGTTTCATACGGATAAAGCAAAAACGGGTTATCGTGATCCTGCAACATTGCCGCAATAATGCTGCCTCGCACCTCAGGTGCGTCATGAATTTTTTCAACCTTCGTAACGTCTGCCTGCGCCAAGGTTGGTGCCAGTAGCAGCGCTATCAATATCCGCCAAAATCTTCCCATTATTCCCCCATCGCCTTACGGATTATTTCTATTTGTAATGAAAACAG
The DNA here is from genome assembly GCF_002073315.2 of Yersinia sp. FDAARGOS_228. Lineage (NCBI taxonomy): Bacteria > Pseudomonadati > Pseudomonadota > Gammaproteobacteria > Enterobacterales > Yersiniaceae > Yersinia > Yersinia sp. FDAARGOS_228. The sequence continues at coordinate 981,061 of NZ_CP020409.2, read as the reverse complement.
CTCATTCTACACACAAATGTTACCTGAGATTAGTGTTGTTTATATTTATGATTTAACGGCTGGAAAACAACAAAACAGAAGCATAAAATAAACAATTCGTTAACTTACACTACGATTGCTTATCTGCAACCAAGAAGAGAATAGGGCAAAATGCCAGTAACAACTTTAACGTTAGAGGATGCTCGCCGCATGATTGGCGAAGTATTTGTGTATCACATGCCATTTAACCGTGAGCTTGGCCTGCGATTAACCCGTTTCGAGCAAGATTACGCCGAAATTGCTTTCGATAATAATGAGAAGTTAGTCGGCAATATTGCACAGCGAATTCTGCATGGTGGCGTTATTGCCGCAGTGCTGGATGTGGCCGCCGGGCTGGTATGTGTCGGGAATAGTTTAGTGCGCCATGAACCGCTCATTAAAGAACAATTGCAAATGAAGCTGGCTAAGATGGGCACTATCGACCTGCGTGTTGACTATCTGCGCCCCGGACGAGGCGAGCATTTTATCGCCAGCAGCAGTATTTTGCGCAGTGGAAATAAAGTGTCTGTCGCCCGCGTCGAACTGCATAATGAAAGCCAAATGCATATCGCTAGCGCAACGGCGACTTACCTGGTTGGCTGATTTGCCCGTCAGCGGTGATGATTCGTAGCGTAAAGTTAAGTACACTCACCGCATCTCCTTTCTTGTTCCGAGCCACACCATGGATAAACAACGAACCCGTCAGGGCATTTTATTTGCTCTGGCAGCTTATTTTATTTGGGGTATTGCCCCTGCTTATTTCAAGCTCATCCAACAGGTGCCGGCTGATGAAATTTTGACGCATCGGATTATCTGGTCATTTTTCTTTATGTTGATCCTGCTAACGGTTAGCCGCAATTGGCCGCAAGTACGCAGTGCTTGTAGAAACGGCAAACGCCTGTTATTGCTGGCCGTTACTGCCGTATTGATTGCCAGTAACTGGCTGTTGTTTATCTGGGCGGTGAACCACAATCATATGCTTGAAGCCAGTTTGGGCTATTTTATCAACCCGCTGGTGAATGTGTTATTCGGTATGTTGTTTCTGGGTGAGCGCTTTCGCCGCATGCAGTGGGTGGCGGTGGCATTGGCGTTCGGTGGGGTATTGATCCAGTTGTGGCAGTTTGGCTCGTTACCAATAATCGCCCTGGGGTTAGCAATCAGCTTTGCTTTATACGGTCTGATCCGTAAAAAACTGGGGATTGATGCCCAAACCGGTATGTTGGTGGAAACCATGTGGTTATTGCCGATAGCCGCGGTGTATCTGTTCTTTATTGCCGATAGCCCGACCAGCCATATGAGTGCCAATACCTGGTCGCTTAATCTGTTATTGGCCGCCGCTGGGGTGATTACCACGATCCCGCTACTGTTCTTCACCGCCGCCGCCACCCGTTTAAAACTATCGACATTGGGCTTTTTCCAATACCTTGGGCCAACGCTGATGTTTATTCTGGCGGTAACCTTCTACGGCGAGACCATTGGTAACGATAAAATGGTGACTTTCGCCTTTATCTGGGCCGCTCTATTGCTGTTCACTCTGGATGCGCTCTACACCCAACGTAAGTTGCGCGCCTAGATACCAAAGCTACAAAAACGCCAGTTACTCAATGAGTTATGAATTGATAACCAAAGAACTTGAAGTTGCAGGTAGGCAATCGGATGCGTGAACGCAGCTAACACCCCTGCAGCTTCAAGGACGAAGGTTAGATTAGAGCCAGTTCTTGCGCTTGAAATACAAGTATGGCGCCAAACCCGCGATAATCATCAAACTGATTGCACCTGGATAGCCAAATGACCAGCGCAATTCCGGCATAAACTCAAAGTTCATCCCGTAGCTGGATGCCACCAGTGTTGGCGGCAAGAACACCACCGACACCACCGAGAAGATCTTAATAATCCGGTTCTGCTCGATATTGATGAAGCCCATCGCTGCCTGCATCAGGAAGTTAACCTTCTGGAACAGGGATTCATTGTGTGGCAACAGGGATTCGATATCGCGCAATACCTCACGGGCTTGCTCCAGTTGACCACTCGGCAAGCGGGCTTTACGTACCAGGAAATTCAGTGCTCGCTGGGTATCCATCAGACACAAGCGCACTTTCCAGCCGATATCTTCCTGTTCCGCCAAGGTAGACAACGCGGCGTCATATTCATCACCTTGCTGCCCTTCCATAATCACGCGACTTAAGGCTTCCAAATCGCTGTAAATGTTTTCGATTTCATCGGCTAACTGCTCAATTTTGGTTTCGAACAGATCCAGCAACAGCTCATAAGCATTGCCATCAACCAATGTTTGGTTACGCGCCCGCATCCGATATAAACGAAAAGCCGGTAACTCGCGCTCACGCAGGGTATACAGGCGACCATCACGGATGGTAAATGCCACGGTTGAGTTACCCGCGTGGTCTTCAGCATCTTCATAATAGAAGAAGGAGTGGATATGCAGGCCATCTTCATCTTCAAAGAAGCGGGCGGATGCCTCGATGTCGTCCAACTCTGGCCGAGTCGCCAGGCTTTGCCCTAATTCAGACTGGACGCGTTCGCGCTCCCCTTCTTCGGGTTCGACTAAATCGACCCAAATTGATGAGGTCAGATCATCTGACTCATCTGATTCATCCAGCTCCAAACGGGATAAGCGATTGTTACTTAATTTAAATGCGCTCAGCATAGGCCAAAACTCCCTTGCGGTGATGGATAGGGATAACGCATTGAAGCACAGAAACAGCGAGGTATTGATAAATACTCTATGTTTCAGACCATAAGGAGATCTGACTCACAGCGACGGCTTAGCGGGGCCGCTGACAACCACGAAGGCTATCAGCAAATAAGAGGATAGCCTTAGAAGTTGCACCATATGAACAGGTTATTGAGCCAGTATCTACTGGGTGTGTCCAAGGCGAATGTCCTCATAAAGAATAGTGCGCGCATGTTACGCCGAGAAGAAAAAGGCTGTCAACCGGTTAAAAGATGTTAATTCATCACTGTCGTTTTCTATTCTTCTGCGCTGGATTTTTTATCTGACCGCGCACAGTGATAAAGCGTACAGAATCCACCGCCGCCCCCCTTATAACCTGGTTCTATTTACGTTAGATTACAGGCAGTCACTCTTAAGGATATTCAGCCAGAATGAAGCAAATTACCGCGCAATCCCTTGCACAACTGAGCCAACAGGCCCAGCAATCACCACGTCTGAGAGCTAATCTCAATTTTCATCCACAACTCGATGACACCATCCAGCGCCTGGCGATTGCGATGGAACCGCAGACCTATGTCCGCCCTCACCGCCACCCTCATACCTGGGAACTGCTTACCGCCCTACATGGCAGCTTTATTGTGTTGCTGTTTGATGATCAGGGTAAGGTCACTCACCGTAGCTTGCTGGGCAAAGAAACCGCTATTTTGGAGATCCCGGCTAATGTTTGGCATGCGGTGTTATCCCTGGAAGTCGGTGCGGTCATCTTTGAGGTAAAACACGGCCCATACCAGCCGGTTAACGCTGAGGATTTAGCGAGTTGGTCACCCGCCGAGGGTGAGGCTGATGTCAGTAATATTCTGGCGTGGTACGGCGTTGCCAGTATTGGTGAGAACTATTTGCGCTGATGCGGTAATAAAAAGCAAAAAAAAACCGAAGCCAACATCGACTTCGGTTTTGCGTATCCTGCATCTTCATTTAGCCAAAACCTGGCAAAATTCACAAAACAGGCTTTCCCTTTGGTATTGGCAAAATATCAACGCTTTATATTTTTAAACTGTTTGGTGGTGTTCGTCAGTGCTATTTCAGTCGGCAAACGTTCCATCGAACTGGCACCGTAGAAACCGTCACATTGCGGGCAGTTATCCATAATGTATTGGGCATCTTCTGGTGAGGAGATTGGCCCACCGTGGCACAGCACAATAATATCTTCACGTACCGCTTTTGCGGCCGCAGCCCAGTCATTAATCAGAGGCACACAGTCCGCCAGCTTCAGTGCCGTGTCCGCACCAATGTTACCTCCAGTCGTCAGCCCCATATGTGGCACAATAATGTCGGCCCCCGCTTGTGTCATGGCAACCGCATCGGCGGCACTGAAAACATAAGGGGTAGTCAGTAAATCTTTTTCGTGAGCCAGGCGGATCATATCCACTTCCAGACCATAACCCATGCCGGTTTCTTCCAGATTGGCGCGGAAGTTACCGTCAATTAACCCAACGGTTGGGAAGTTCTGCACGCCAGAAAAACCCAATGCTTTTAATTGATCCAAAAAGTGATCGAACTGACAGAATGGGTCAGTACCATTCACTCCCGCCAGCACTGGCGTATTCTTGACCACCGGCAGCACTTCTTTGGCCATATCGACCACGATTTCATTGGCATTCCCGTAGGCCAGCAAACCTGCCAGCGACCCACGACCCGCCATACGATAGCGGCCTGAGTTATAGATAACGATAAGATCAATTCCGCCAGCTTCTTCACATTTAGCTGACAGCCCTGTGCCCGCACCGCCACCGATAATCGGCTCACGGCGGGCAATCATTTCCCGAAATTTGGCTAAAATGGCCTGGCGTTGAAATTTTGGCATGTGACTTCTCCAGATATTAAATGGCCCTATACCCGTCATACTTCAAGCGGCAGATGCGTTGGCTGCCTTCCTGCAGCTCGAATTATTTAGGGTGGAATGGGCTCTTTGCTATTTCTTTAAAGTTTTCTACCGCAGCTTGCGCAAACTGTGGGTCGTTAATATTGAATGGATAGTGCACCAAGCGGCGTTTATCGGTTTGAATGACGGTCTCTTCCAACGTATCGATAAAGGCTTTTAACGCTTTTTCATCCCAGAATGGCTGGCCCGGAGCATCCAGTGCCGAGAATCCGCCGGCTGGAATTAAGAAGCGCACTTCACCCTGACAGCGATTGAGCTTCTCGCCAATCCAGCGTGCCATTTGAATATTTTCTTGCTCGGTGGTGCGCATCAGCGTCACTTGGGCGTTATGTTTATAGAACAAGCGATCGGCATATTTAGCCGGAATAGTTGCCGGGCTACCGAAGTTAACCATATCCAATGCGCCACAAGAGCCAACATACGGAATGTTGCTATGGGCAATAGCATCGAAACGTTCCGGCCCACAGGCCAGTACCCCGTCAAATAACAGGTCGCAGACCTCGGTGGTGGTCAGATCAAGTGCCCCCGCCAGCAAACCGCTTTCGGCCAGCTTTTCCATGGCTTTGCCGCCGCTACCGGTGGCGTGGAACACCAAACAGTCATATTCGTCTGATAATGCGGCACTGACAGCCTGAATACAGGGGGTTGTCACACCAAACATGGTCAAACCCAGCGCCGGTTTATCATCAACCAGCAACTCTTCTTTGGCGAAATAGACTGCACCGGCAATTTGATGAGCCGCATTACTCAGCACACGGCGAGAAATACGGTTAAGCCCGGCAATATCAGTAACGGAGTACATCATGGCGATATCACTGGCACCGATGTAACCTGAAACATCGCCAGAAGCCATGGTAGATACCATCAGTTTAGGAATACCAATCGGTAAGCTTTGCATGGCCGGTGTAATCAACGCGGTGCCGCCAGAGCCCCCCAGACCTAATAACGCGGCCACATCATCGCGGCTGGCAATAAAACGCTCAAAAGCGACGGCCATTGCACTGATAGCCCGCCCTCTATCACCACAGAACACCGCCTGACGCCCATCAGGGTGATGGCCCGCCACCGTTTCGGCTGAGATATCTGCGCCACTGGCGCGTTGGCCTTCTTTAGTCGATAAATCTACCGTGACCGTTGTTAGCCCGGTTGCTTTAATCAATTCACTGACATACGTCAGTTCTTCGCCTTTGGTATCTGTGGTAGTCGCGATAAAAATATGACGAGGCATCTGAACATCCTTCTATGAATGCGCGTGTAGCTCACTTCTTTTTAATGGAAGTTTACTTTCTGCTTACAGCCGAACAACGAAGCGAGTTGGTTAAGATAGAATCATATTGAGACTAGAGTATCATTTTCGCAAAGGGTACTGCTGTTTTTTGAGACTGTAGTCTCAAAATTAGTTTGCATGTGAAATGCATTCATGGCGATTTGTGCGATCGGTTTGTTATAGTGAGCGCAGATACTCGTTATTGACCATGGAGTGACCGTGCATAATCAGGATAAACAGGAGCGCGCCTCTCCATCACTGACCACCATCAAAGCCAGAACCCGGCGGTTACTGATCGATACGGCGATGTCGATGTATGAACAAGGGACATTTCCATCGATAACAGACGTAGCAAATGCGGCGCAACTCTCGCGCGCTACGGCTTATCGCTATTTCCCGACGCAAAGTGCGTTAGTTTCTGCCATGGTCGATGAAAGCCTTGGGCCGATATTGGCATGGCAGCCTACCCAGCCAGACGCTCGGCAACGCATTGCGGAACTGCTCTCTTTTGCTTATCCGCGTATGTTGCAACACGAAGGTGTACTTCGTGCCGCGCTGCATCTGTCATTGCAACAATGGGCGGCTGACCGCAGCAACCCTAACAGTGAAGAGAAGTTAGTGCGCGGTAACCGTAAGCGGTTATTGAAGCTGGCTGTCGAGCCGCTGGAAGGGAAGTTGTCACCGGAGGCCTTGCAACGGGTGATCTATTCTTTCTCATTAATTTATGGCTCAGAAGTGTTTATGGTGCTGAAAGATATTTGGCATTTGGATGATGCGGGTATTCAGGATGTGACGCAGTGGATGGGGAAAGCGATTCTGTTGCAGGCTGAAACCGATGCCAGGCAAGCGCCTCAGGATGAGCACCGCTAACACCGCTGCGGCGTCAAGACCGCAGGGTTTACCCAAAGTTATTGACGTTGCAGCAAGGCAGCAAATGAACGCATCCCGATGAGCTTACATGAGTAAGTGATTCGGGTAAGTGAATGCCGCTAACGCCGCTGCGGCGTCAAGACCGCAGGGTAAATTTATACGGCTTCTAATCGGGCATAAGCCGCGACCAACCACTTAATCCCCTCACCAGGGAAAGCAATTTGCAACCGGCTGTGTTCGCCGCTGCCTTCCAGATTAACCACGGTACCTTCACCAAACTTAGGATGACGCACCCGCTGACCCAGTGAAAAGCCGCTGTCATTCTCATTCATCGGCGTACCCATGTTGCGGTGATTCACCGGGCGGGAGACCGTGGCGCGTAGCCGCACTTCTTCGACACATTCCTGCGGCAGCTCGCCGATAAAACGGGATGGTCGATGATTCACTTCTTTGCCGTACAGACGGCGGCTCTCTGCATAACAAAGTGTCAGTTTCTGCATGGCGCGAGTGACCCCAACATAGGCCAGCCGGCGTTCCTCTTCCAGACGGCCACCTTCATCCAGTGACATCTGGCTCGGGAACATCCCCTCTTCCATACCCACAATGAATACCTGCGGGAACTCCAAGCCTTTCGCTGAATGCAGAGTCATTAATTGCACCGCATCCTGATAAGCATCGGCCTGCCCCTCTCCGGCTTCCAGCGCCGCATGAGACAAGAAAGCCTGTAGTGGCATCAGATCCTGATCTTCATCCTGATAACTGTATTGACGGGTCGCATTGACTAATTCTTCAAGGTTCTCAACGCGCGCCTGACCTTTTTCACCTTTTTCCTGTTCGTACATCGACCACAAACCGGAATCACGAATCACTCTATCGCTTTGGACATGCAACGGCATATCCGCTGTTTCATGGGCCAGGGAGTCCACCAGCTCAACAAAACGTTGCAGCGCAGAGGCTGCGCGGCCTGCCAGCACTTTTTCCTGCAACATGGCACGGGTTGATTGCCATAGCGTTAGCTGGCGGTCACGGGCGGTTTGGCGCACCACATCTAATGTGCGATCGCCAATACCGCGAGTAGGTGTATTGACCACTCGCTCAAAAGCAGCATCATCATTGCGGTTGGAAATTAGCCGCAAATAAGCCAGCGCGTCTTTAATCTCCTGACGTTCGAAGAAGCGCTGACCGCCATAAATACGGTACGGCATCGCGGTCTGTAATAGTGCTTCTTCCAAAACGCGCGATTGGGCGTTGCTACGATACAAGATGGCGCAATCATTCAGGGCACCACCATTGTCCTGCCAGGCTTTGATGCGGTTAACCACAAAGCGCGCTTCATCCAGTTCGTTAAAGGCGCAATAGAGTGAGATCGGTTCGCCTTCGGCGCCGTCCGTCCACAGGTTTTTCCCCATGCGCCCATCATTATTAGCAATTAGGGTGTTTGCTGCCGTCAAAATATTGCTGGTAGAACGATAGTTCTGCTCCAACCGGATGGTTTCAGCGCCGGGGAAATCTTTCAAGAAGCGCTGGATATTTTCCACCTGCGCCCCGCGCCAACCATAGATTGATTGGTCATCGTCACCGACGATCATCACATTGGAACGGTCACCTGCCAGCAGGCGGATCCAGGCGTATTGGATATTGTTGGTATCCTGAAACTCATCCACCAAAATGTTGGTAAAGCGTTCACGATAATGATTAAGAATATGGGGTTTGTTTAGCCACAACTCGTGTGCACGCAACAACAGCTCAGCAAAATCCACCAGACCGGCGCGGTCACAGGCTTCCTGATACGCCTGATAGATACGCAGCCAGGTCGCTTCAACCGGATTGCCATAGCTCTCAATATGCTGTGGCCGTAATCCTTCGTCTTTTTTGCCGTTGATGTACCACATCGCCTGACGCGGTGGCCATTGTTTATCATCTAAATTCAGTGCTTTAACCAAACGTTTTAATAACCGTAGCTGATCGTCGCTATCAAGAATTTGAAAGTCCTGCGGCAAGTTAGCATCCATGTGATGAGCGCGCAGCAAGCGGTGCGCCAACCCATGGAAAGTCCCAATCCACATTCCGCCCTGACTGGTGCCAATCAAGTGTTCAATACGGTGGCGCATTTCGGCCGCCGCTTTATTGGTGAACGTCACTGCAATAATCGAGTAAGGAGAGGCGTTTTCTACTGACAGCAGCCAGGCGATACGGTGAACCAGCACCCGGGTTTTGCCACTGCCTGCGCCGGCCAGGACCAACAGGTTGCAGCGTGGCGCGGCCACGGCTTCGCGTTGTTTTTCATTCAGGCTGTCGAGCAGATCAGAAACGTCCATAGGCACCGTTTATCGGGTAAAAGGGAAAATAGACAGATCACTACCGCCCATATTCCACTGTAAATTTAAACAGGATTATAGCAATGCTGTCAGGGAAGCCAACTGAGAAATCTCAATATGTGGTAATAAGCGGCTATCACTGGCCGTCATCAGGTTCTGCTGGCGGTCATTAATCCAGCAAGCCTGCATGCCGCAACGCAGTGCACCAGCAACATCGGTGGTCAAATCATCACCCACATGCAGAATCTGTTTGAGCGGGATATCCAGATGGTTTGCCGCTTTATGGTACATATCGCGGAAAGGCTTGGCACGGCCATGAGGGCCAGAGCGCAGCACAAACTGGAAGTAACGATCCAGACCACAGGCTTTAGGATCGGCATTGCCATTGGTGATTGCCACCAGTGGATAATGCTCAGCCAGCGCGCTCAAGGTGTCATGGGTGGCTGCTGGCACATAAATACGGCTACGCCATAGGGCGAAGTTCTCCATGGCTGCATCAGCGCCACATTGCGCCTCAGCCTTACTTAAGCCATGACGTATCAAGCCCAGTTCAATGGCATGCCAGCGCCACTGGGTAACATCGTGGTAGATGTCCGGGTCCTGCGCCAGCAACTCAGTGCGAAAACGTTGAAAATCAGTGGCCTGTAACTGCGCCAGATTGGGATGATACTGCTGCAAAAATGCCACCGACTCTTGTTCAGTGCGGGTAATCACCGGCCGATTGTCGTACAGGGTGTCATCCAAATCGAAGCTAATGGCGGAAATACTCTCGAGTGGGCGATAAAAATGCATCAGGATTTGCCTCGTTTGGCGCGTGGATGAGCAGCATCATACACTGTCGCCAGATGTTGAAAGTCGAGATGAGTATAAATTTGTGTGGTCGTCAGATTGGCGTGGCCTAGTAACTCCTGCACTGCGCGCAAATCACCACTGGATTCCAGCATGTGAGTGGCGAAAGAGTGGCGCAATTTGTGTGGGTGAATATGGCTGCTAACACCTTGCTTGACGCCCCATTCGGCAAAGCGTTTTTGCACATTGCGCGCTGAAATTCGCTTACCGGTGTTGGCTAAAAAGATAGCATCGTCGACAGGTTCAAATAACTCGCGCAGTTCCAACCAATGCGCTAACCAGGTCACTGCAGTCCTGCCAATCGGCACTTTACGCTCTTTACTGCCTTTCCCCATCACCCAGACTTCACCGCTGGCTAAATCTACGTGTTTGCAGTTCATACCAACCAGCTCGGATAGACGCAACCCCGCGCCATACATCACTTCCAGCATCGCCCGATCGCGGACAGCCAAGGGATCATTCAGATCGATATCCAGCAGTTTATCGACCTCATCGACATCAATGTTTTTCGGCAGATGACGGCCTGAACGCGGCGTACTCACGCCTTTTGCTGGGTTGGCCTGCAATACGCCCTGGCTCACCAGCCAATCAAGAAAGCTGCGCAACGCCGAGAGGCGCAACGCAAGGCTTGAGGAGTGTAACCCGGCACGTTTACTGCGAGAAACCAGTGACCGAACCTGAGCCGCATCAAGCGTTTGCCAGTGCATCAGGCCCATTTGCTCACCCATTTCCATGAGTGCCTGTAGCTGACGCCGGTAACTGGTGATAGTCAATGGACTGAGCTGACGCTCAACTTTGAGATAACGCAGGAAAGCCTCTACCTGCGGGGCAAGTGAGGCACTGAATTCGGTCATACCGGTTCTATCCAACGCTCCAGCAGGCTCGGTAATAACATCGATAACTGATTCAGCATCACGGTACCCATGCCCTGCTGGTAATGCTGCGTATCACGACTGCTGAAGATAATGACACCTAAATCGCCATTTTTGCCCAGTAACGAAAGTGCGACAGACCCTACCTGCTTGGCCTGAGGCAATAACAGTAGCAGTTCCGATCCGTTCAAGCCGCCCAGATAATGGTTATCACTCCCCAAGCGCTGAATGCGTAACGGTTCGAAGGCGTGACGGGCAAGTGCCAAATGGGTGAAATCAGACGGTGCACCAATATGCCAACGGTCGCTGAATAAGCGGACATTCGCCCCTGACAGACCGAAGTCTCGTGCCCAGCGCTGCAAGCGATTAAGCATATCTTGCAAGCTGCTGGCCGTAGCCAAATTGCTTTGTAGTTGCAGCAGGCGATTAAACAACACTTCATTCAAGCCCGCCTGCTCCATCAGCAAGGTGATCTCTTCTTCCAACTGACCAATCTGATTACGTTGTCGCCCCAGTTGCCACTCCACCAGCGAGACACTGCCACGGACTGGATGAGGGATATGCATCTGTTCGACCAGACGGGCATTGCGGATAAAAAAGTCAGGGTTTTGCAATAAATACTGCATGACAGCATCGTCGTCCAACTCAATGCCCGCTAACGCCTGCTCCTCATAACTTTTCATTTAACACCCGTCATAATGAATATTTATACCCTAAATAATTCGAGTTGCATGAAGGCGGCAACTGAGCGAGTCCCCAGGAGCTTACATAAGTAAGTGACTGGGGTGAACGAAGGCGGCCAACACACATGCAGCTTGAAGTATGACGGGTATACTATAGATGAATGAAGCCATCATACACATGTGTTGCCGGCCCGGTCATATACAATGGATGGCCCGGTCCTTTCCAACTGATGTGCAAGCTGCCGCCTGGCAGTTCAACATGGACCTCTTCAGCCAACAACTCTTGCTGGATACCCACCGCCACTGCCGCACAAGCACCGCTACCGCAGGCCTGCGTTTCGCCAGCACCGCGCTCATACACCCGTAAACGGATCTGCTCGCGGCTAACCACCTGCATAAAACCAATATTGGCCCGTTCAGGGAAGCGCTCATGACTTTCCAATACTGGACCCAGCAAGGCAACATTAGCAACCGAAACATCATCAACCTGCATCACACAGTGAGGATTGCCCATTGATACCACGCCGCACAACACTGTATGTTCCGCCGCACGTAAAATGTAGGTTTTCTCGGCTTTGGTCGCTCTGAAAGGCACCGTTTGCGGGTCAAAATTGGGTTCTCCCATATTGACACAAACCAGTTCATCTTCAGTAACGCTCAATATCATGCGGCCAGTCTGGGTACTCACGCTGATATCACGTTTATTGGTCAATCCTTTCAGCCGGACAAAGCGGGCAAAACAACGTGCGCCATTGCCACACTGAGAGACTTCGCTGCCATCGGCATTAAAAATACGGTAGTGAAAATCCAGCTCGGGATCATAAGGCGGTTCAACCACCAACATCTGATCAAAGCCCACGCCAGTGTGCCGGTCTGCTAATCGACGGATTAACTCCGGCGAAAAGTAAACATTTTGGGTAACTGCATCGACAACCATAAAGTCGTTGCCAAGACCGTGCATTTTGGAGAACTGCATTTCATACTCCGCTGACTTTCATTTACCGGCTAAACTCGGTACTGGCAAATTAAATACTGACTCAATCTGGCTGCGATAAAAATAATTACTGCGGCCCGGCAATGGATTTTGTCTGGTTGGTACCTGACAGGTCCTGCTGATTTCGCTCTACCTGACCACTATCCGGTTGCGCTGTTTCTACTTTTGGTTTGTCAGCGGGTGGGAAATATAACGGGCCTTTCAAGCCACAACCCGCCAGCGCGAGTACCATCATCGCAACCAGCGGCCAACATAATTCTTTTTTCATTTTTAACGCCTGTATTGTGTTTTCGCACCTATTATACCCAAAGGATCTGACGTTGCAGGTAGTCAGCACCCGAATCTCAATGCGCATACATTGCTAAGTGATTCGGGTGAGTGCGCGCTGCTAACGCCCCTACGGCTTCAAGTATGAAGGGTATAATCGCATTAATACTTGTGATTCATGCGTCCATGCTCTCTATAATCGCAGGTGGATCATGAAAAGCAATAGGAATTGAATATGAACGATAGCGAGTTTCACCAGTTAGCCGATCAATTGATGCTTTACATTGAAGAGACACTGGATGGTTTTAGCGGCGATAGTGATATCGATTATGAAACCAATGGCGGGGTGATGACCCTGACGTTCGAAAATGGCAGTAAGATTGTTATCAACCGCCAAGAACCACTGCATCAGGTATGGTTGGCAACCAAAGCCGGTGGTTACCATTTCAATTATCGTGAAGGCCAGTGGTTTTGCTCACGTAGCGGAGAGGAATTTTTCGCCAAATTATCACAAGCGGCCACCACGCAGGCAGGTGAAGAGGTGAGCTTCGGTTAACTGACCTTATTTGAGCGTTCAGTGATTGAAGGGGCAACGGTCCCTAGGGGCGCTTCGGTCGCTTACGCGATTACACCCCCAACGGAACATTTCCCCTTCAATCGACTTTGTCAGCAGCCTGATACATTTTAGCGTGTCTTTTTTACTTATCAGCTTGGGAAATTAATGTAACTGGAACTGCTGCGCAGGCTGGCTCGGCTCTCTATCGACGATATACAGATGAGATAAGGTGTTGCTGCGAAAAGGAATCACTTGAGTGCGGCCATCTAATTGCACAATTTGGTAGAACTGCGGCAGGTTGAAGTTAATAAAGCTGGAGCCGTAGGTAAAACGGTCGTGAGACGATGAATAGAAACGGCTGACATCTCGCACCAACGCCTCTTTACTGCCCTCGCAGTGGTGATAAACCTCAACGCGATTTGACTCATCCAAAATATAAATGTTAAAGCCTTTTTCATCTGCGGTGCCTTCGAAGAAGAACTGAATGATCCCCTCGCTGGCAAAACCGTCTACCACTGGCGGCAGATGAATTTGATCGGTTTCCACCTGAATCGATAACCCATGCAGTTTGTTATTAGAAATCGCACCGTAAAATTCGACAGCATTTTCCAACTTTTGTACTGAAACACTCAGGCGTTCAAAGAACAAACCCCAGGTCTGACCGGAAACCCGTACCGCTTTAAAACGGCCCGGTTCCTGGCGGGTACTGGATAAACGCAACTCAATACACTCGGAAACCAACTGCTGAATGCGGGTACGAATCAAACCACGTAAATGTTGGCTGTAACAGAATACATCCACTGACTCCGGTGGAGCCGCATCCTGATGCATTTTGCCTAAGATGGTTTTCAATGCTTCCAACACCGCTTGCTCACCGCTGAAATGCAAGGTTCGCACTTCATTCCAGGAGTTGCGGTACAGCAAATCGATACTGCCCACCAGGCACTGTTGCTGCTCGCCAAAACTGAATACATCCAGTTTACGGAAATCAAAATGCACCACCTGATTGCGGAAAGCCGCAGTCGGGTCATGCTCTAAATTGACAATAATCGCCAAATGGCGAATCTCACACGGGCTATACAGTGCCTTAGGTGTGGGCGCAGGCAGGCGTAACGGGAAGTGGTGAGAGATATCCGTCACCAATTCTTGCAATTTCACCGTATCGCACAGATTGGCGCTTTTAATATGTAGCCGGGTTTTGCTGGTCAATAGCCCGTTGAAATAGGCCCAGGACACCAGTTTGTTCAGGTAACGGTTATATTCCAGCGGTTGGTGACTTACAATCGCGTCCATAGAGGGCGCTTGATTATATAAGTACCAACCCGCGCGGTTAGCACGGCCTGCCGGAACATGAATGAAAGTCAGATGTTCTTCCGATAAATCCGGTGAAATTTGTGGGTTTACCAGTGTTACTTTGCCGGGTAAAGCTTCAAATGCCGCGTACAGTTTACGGGTCAGAACCCCGATATCCTGCGGGCTGGCACTGACACTCAGGTTGTTGCGCCGTGCAAAGCGGATCAAATTGCGATAACTCTGCATCATCGCATCCAACAGCTCGTTATGCGCTTCACGTACCCGCTCAATCTTCCAGTTAGCACGGTTATCCAGCACCGCCAGACTCTCGTCGCTCCAGCCCCATTCACTGACCAGTTGGCTGAGGATCTCACGCCGCCAGCCGACACTTGCCGGGCTACGGGACAGTTTTTCACACACTTTCAGATAGAAACAACGCCGCACCAAATTCAGGCGGGTGGTGTCATTTATTTGGGTTAGATAGCGAGTGACGCGATCAAGCATCATGCAATAAGCATCAAGACCGAAGGCCACAATCTCACCGGCATGCAGGCGCTGTTTGATCTCCATTGCCAGCAATTGAGAATTGGGGTATTCCCACGAATACGCTTCCAGCAATAAGGTTTTCAGCACGGCCTTATAGGGCGAATCGATACTTTTATACAGTTGCCACAAACTGGCACCGAAATACTCTTCGGCTGACAGGGTGCTCAAACCGCCCAAATCCAGCCACTCATTCGGTGTTAATACGCCTTGTGCATAGAGCGACAGTACGTAATCGTCATAATTATTTTCTTCTTCCACCGGAACCATATTCCACAGAATACGTTTCCCTGCCAGACGAACCGCGCTGCGGTAAAACTCATCCAGCAATAATATGTGTTGGGTGGAACCGCAATCTTCGCCCCCCAAGCTGCCACTGGCATTATGGCGGAAACGGTTTTCATCTATCAGGAAGAAGCTGACTTCAACACCCATTGATGCAGCCCATTTTTCCAGCAGACTGCATTTTTGTTGCAAGCGGTTACGCTCTTCAGAATCAAGCCAGGCCTGATGGCATACCCAAACATCAAGATCTGAAGTATGGCATTGCCCAATAGAGGAAGTGCTACCCATAGAATAGACGCCGGTAATCGGCAGTTCGCCGCCGACACTCTGTTGCAAAGGTTCGCCCCACTTGGCTTCAACCTCAGACAGGTAATCCTGTTGCGTTTCATTGGGCGTAAAAAGGCAGACGCCATGGGGAACGTTACCATCAAGGTACCCCGGCATCAGTGGGTGATGACAATGTAGTAGGGTCGGTAGCAGACTGTAGACCTTTTGGAAGGTTGGCCCCATTGCCGCCAAGGCGCGATCGACTCGTAATTGGTTGATCGCATCCAGTCGCTGTTTCAGTGTCTCGATGTAGAGGTACAAGACGTCTCGCCTGATTGTTCCGGTGCTTAGAATTGTTCCGGTGCTTAGAAAAAAAACCCGCGTCCCAGATTCGTTTATTGCTTTTTTTGACTTTCAGCGAAAAATGTACTTTTTGTTGAACTGACCAAAAAACATTTTGTTTGAAGACATTTTGTTTGAATAACAGTTGACGAATTATTGCTGGAAACGTGATCAATCTAACACCTTGCCGATTGACCGTAAAGCTATCCCTACAATTGTAATGTCTATACATCCCTTTCTTAGGCGACATTTACAGTTAGGTTGACGGGTAGCGACACCATGACATCAAAGTAGGCGCTAAGGGAGAAGTTATCCCGCCATGTATTTGTTACAATAGCTGCTTTATTGTGCTCTTATCCGTCGTTTTCATGTGGCTACCGCACTGACAGCATTCACTGGTCAATGATAGGATGGGCCGCAAAATATAAAACGGTAACAAGCAATGTTAGACAAAATTATTCGAATTGCCACGCGACAAAGCCCGCTCGCCTTATGGCAAGCACATTATGTTCAACATTTACTGCAAGCCAATCACCCCGGCTTACAGGTCGAATTGGTCCCGATGGTTACCCGTGGGGACATCATTCTGGATACCCCACTGGCAAAAGTCGGTGGTAAAGGCTTGTTCGTCAAAGAGTTAGAGCTAGCACTGCTGGACGGACGGGCGGATATCGCCGTACACTCCATGAAAGATGTGCCAGTCGCCTTCCCTGAGGGCTTGGGCCTGGTGACTATTTGCGAACGCGATGATCCGCGTGATGCCTTTGTATCCCCACATTTTGCTCATATTGATGATTTGCCTGCGGGCAGCATTGTCGGCACCTCCAGCCTGCGCCGCCAGTGCCAATTACGCGAGCGTCGCCCGGACCTGATTATCCGCGACCTGCGGGGTAATGTGGGTACTCGCCTTGCCAAGCTTGATAACGGTGACTACCACGCGATCATACTGGCGGTTGCGGGCCTTAATCGCCTTGGGTTGGCATCGCGGATCCGCTATGCCATGCCCGCTGATGAGTCGTTACCGGCAGTCGGCCAGGGCGCTGTCGGCATTGAATGCCGTCTGGATGACGATTTTACCCGCCAACTGCTGGCACCACTCAATCATCGTGTAACCGAACTGCGGGTGTGTGCGGAGCGAGCTATGAACACGCGTCTTGAGGGGGGGTGTCAGGTGCCGATCGGCAGCTATGCTGAGTTGGAAGGCAACACCTTGTGGTTGCGTGGGTTAGTGGGTGCGCCGGATGGCAGTGAGATCATTCGCGGTGAGCGCCGAGGGCCGGCGGAGAATGCAGAACAAATGGGGATTGAGCTGGCCGATGAGTTATTATCACGCGGTGCGCGTGCAATTCTGGCCGCCGTTTATCAGGATAACCCACCACGATGACCATTTTGGTTACCCGCCCATCTCCTGCTGGAGAACAGTTAGTCAGCCGCCTGCGTGCGCTGGGCAGGGTTGCCTATCATGCGCCATTAATTGATTTTTCTCCGGGATATGACCTGCCTAAACTGCCGGCATTGCTCCAGGATATGCAAGCTGGTGACCTGGTGTTTGCGTTATCGCAGAACGCCATCCGCTATGCTAACCCGCTGTTAAAAAGAAATAACCTGTTATGGCCTGCACAGTTATCTTATTATGCTATTGGCCGTACTACCGCATTGGCATTGCATACTGCCAGCCGTTTGCATGTCACTTTCCCTCCCATGGGGGAGACCAGCGAGATGCTGTTATCATTGCCAGACCTGCAAAAACTGTCCGGTAAAAAGGCACTGTTATTGCGCGGCAATGGCGGGCGGGAGCTGTTAGGCGAAAGCCTTGCACAGCGGGGAGCCATAGTTACCTACTGCGAATGTTATCAACGTAGCCCCATCTTTTACGATGGCAGTGAGCAAAGTGCGCATTGGCAACGTGCAGGGGTCGATATTTTGGTAGTGACCAGCGGCGAAATGTTACAACAGATCTATACTTTAGTTCCTGATTACTATCGTTCTTCCTGGCTGCTACGCTGCCGCCTGGTTGTAGTGAGTGAGCGTTTAGCTACCCTGGCCGCCCAAATGGGCTGGAGTAATATCCGGGTGGCAGAAAATGCGGATAATGACGCGCTGATCCGCGCGCTACAAGACTTTCAATAAACCTGAAACCTGACTATGGGATGCCCAATATGACGGAACAAAATACCCCATCCGCACCAGTGGAAGAGACAACCACTGCGGTTGAGAGGCACCAACAGCCAGAACCTGAAGGCCGCCGGGAGAAACGAACCGGCCCAATTCTGGGTGCCATTGCTATTGCATTGGCTATCGCGCTGGGTGCCGGGCTTTATTATCACGGACAGCAGCAGGCTCAGTTACAAGATGTGGCGAATATCGCGCTGCAAGAACAGTTAGCTGAATTAAAACAGAGCCAATTGCAGGAAAAACAGCAGCTCGAATCATTATTGCAACAGCAAGGCAAGGCGCTGGAAGCAGCAGACCGCCAGCAGACCTCGCTGATCCGCCAACTGAATGAGTTACAGGAAAAAGTCGCCACTATTTCGGGTAGCGATGCCAAAACATGGTTACTGGCACAGGCAGATTTTCTGGTGAAAATGGCCGGCCGCAAACTGTGGAGTGATCAGGATGTCGCCACCGCAGCAACTTTACTGAAAAGTGCCGATGCCAGTCTGGCTGACATGAATGACCCAAGTCTTATCGACGTACGCCGCGCACTCACCGAAGATATCAGTACTCTGTCGGCGGTAAGTCAGGTGGATTTTGACGGCATTATCCTCAAGTTGAATCAACTGTCGAATCAGGTAGATAATCTGCGTTTGGCTGATAACAATACCGATGACTCACCGATGGATGCCGATAGCGATGAGCTGTCTAGTTCATTAGCTGAATGGCGTCAGAATCTGACCAAAAGCTGGCACAGCTTTATGTCTGATTTTATTACTATCCGCCGCCGTGATAGTAGTGCGGAGCCTCTGCTGGCACCGAATCAGGATGTTTATTTACGCGAGAATATCCGTTCCCGCTTGCTGGTCGCCGCGCAGGCAGTCCCCCGCCATCAAGACGAAGTGTATAAACAGTCTCTGGAGACTATCTCCACTTGGGTTCGCGCTTATTTTGATGTGAATGATCCAAGCACCAAGGCTTTTCTGGATGAGTTAGAGAGCCTGAGTCAGCAGTCAATCTCAATGGACGTACCAGATCAATTGAAGAGCCAGCCAATGCTGGAAAAATTGATGCAAACCCGGGTTCGTAACTTACTGGCACAACCGCCAGTTGCCGCTCAGGAGGAATAAGTATGCTACGCGTTTTACTGTTATTCCTCATCCTAACCGTAGGGATCGTCCTTGGCCCTATGTTAGCAGGGCACCAAGGCTATGTTTTGATTCAAACCGACAATTATAACGTTGAGACCAGCGTGACCGGTCTGGTGATTATGTTGGTATTGGTATTGGTCGCATTCCTTATCATTGAATGGATACTGCGCCGTATTTTCCGCACCGGTGCCCGTACCCGTGGTTGGTTTATGGGCCGCAAACGTACCCGCGCTCGTAAGCAAACCAAGGCTGCGTTGATCAAACTGGCTGAAGGGGATTTCAAGCAGGTTGAAAAGTTGCTCACCCGCAATGCCGATCATGCTGAACAACCCATGGTGAACTACCTGCTGGCTGCGGAAGCTGCCCAACAGCGTGGCGATGAATTCCGTACCAATCAATATCTGGAACGAGCAGCAGAAGTTGCTGATACAGATCAGTTGCCGGTAGATATTACCCGAGTGCGCATTCAATTGGCGCAGGGTCACGCTCATGCGGCACGTCATGGCGTGGATCGTTTATTGGATCAAGCACCACGTCACCCAGAAGTGCTGCGTCTGGCTGAACAGGCTTTCCTGCGTACCGGTGCTTACAGTTCATTGCTGGAAATTTTACCTGCGATGGGCAAAGTGCAGGTCCATACGCCAGAAGAAATCGCCGCATTGGAGCAGCAAGCTTATATCGGCATGATGAATCAATGTATGGCGGAAGAAGGCAGTGACGGTCTGAAACGCTGGTGGAAAGATCAAAGCCGTAAAGTCCGCAATGAGATCCCACTGCAAGTTGCACTGGCAGAACATCTAATTGAGTGTGACGATCATGATGTCGCCCAGCAAATCATTCTGGACGGTCTGAAGCGTCAGTATGATGAACGTTTAGTCCTCCTGATCCCACGCTTAAAATCAGGTAACCCAGAACCGCTGGAGAAAGCATTGCGCCAGCACATCAAGCAACATGGTGCGACCCCGCTACTTAATAGCACCCTGGGGCAACTCATGCTGAAACACGGCGAATGGGAGAAAGCCTATGAAGCCTTTAAAGCAGCGCTTGAGCAGCGCCCAGACGGCTATGATTATGCATGGTTAGCTGATGCGCTAGATAAACTGCATCGCCCTGAAGATGCAGCGCAGGCGCGTCGTGAGGGGCTACTGTTGACCTTGCGGCAGAATGGCGAATCACTTTGATGGTATGCAAGTCAATCTGTGAGCCAAGGGGCGACCGTACCTAGGGGCACTCCGGCGACTTACGTCGCTACGATCCCAACGGCACGTTTCCCCTTGGTTCAGCTTCATTAGTCATCTAAAGGCTCCTACGGGGCCTTTTTTTGCTTCTGATTCGGGGATAAATCTGTCGGGAGCAGAGTTGAGCGCTGCTTGCAGCGGCCTCAACGAGGTAAGGCCCACGGATGGGCCGAGTAACTCGTGCAGCTAACAACCCTGCGGCTTCAAGTAGCAAAGAATACCCAAAGTAATTGGAGTTGCAGGTAGGCAGCCAGCAAACGCATCCCGATGAGCTTACTCAGGTAAGTGATTCGGGTAAGTGTGTGCAGCTAACAACCCTGCGGCTTCAAGTACGAAGGGTATGCAAAAAAAAACGCTTGCCGGAAAGGCAAGCGTCTAAAATTTTCAGGTCTACAGACAACAATGTCGGCGCCTCACTCAACGTTATGCCCGGTATGTGATGAAGATATTCGACATCGTTTACATGGACAATAGGCACCCTAAAATCGGCTCTGCATCATCTCTGGGTTTATGAAGCTAAGTTGGCTATAACACCACGCTATCATAATAAATGAGATGAGCATCTACAGGGTAGATATTGCACTTAGCGTGCCAACTCCTCTAACCGATAGCCATTTCATTTAATTACCCGCGAATAAATTTTTAATTAACTGATAAATAATAATTTTATTATCATCCAAATAGATGATGCGATACGGCGTACCGGCCATAGCGATACCAATACCGCCTAAGTGATCTGTCGCTACAAAACGACGCTATAACTCATCATTGTTTTTCTTTATGTTTATCATGATGTTATATGTCTCTGTTTGGAGACAAAGCCGCTGCCTTTTGTCGCAAAAAGCCAACACCTCATCTTTACCTGACAAATCACCAGTCTGGTCACTCTATCGGGCTAATTTGATCAAAGGGCACCAACAAAGGTTCTGATGTCAGAAAGCCAGACTGCGAGGCTGGATTAGCGACTGTCAATACAACGGGGTGAGAAGAGAGGGGTATGGTGGGGAATCAATATTATACCGACGAAAAAAAACCCCGCATTGCGGGGTTTCTTCTGAAATTGGTCGGCGAGAGAGGATTCGAACCTCCGACCCACTGGTCCCAAACCAGTTGCGCTACCAAGCTGCGCTACTCGCCGATTTCTTACTGTTTACTCTACATAGTCTCTCGACCTATGTCCATGTAAATATTAATAAATATCTACATGTTTGTGTGGTGCGAAGGGAGGGACTTGAACCCTCACGTCCGTAAGGACACTAACACCTGAAGCTAGCGCGTCTACCAATTCCGCCACCATCGCATGTTCCACAAAATTTGGGGTGGCTAATGGGGCTCGAACCCACGACAACTGGAATCACAATCCAGGGCTCTACCAACTGAGCTATAGCCACCATAACTTCTTTACAGCTTACATCGTCGTACGCGGCAATCTTACCACCGCAGCTCTTGCACACAAAATTAATGGTGCGCCCGACAGGATTCGAACCTGAGACCTCTGCCTCCGGAGGGCAGCGCTCTATCCAGCTGAGCTACGGGCGCTTAGCGCCGTTGCGGGTGAGGATACTACGGTTTTAATACTTGGCTGTCTAGTGCTTTTTTAGAAGAAATGGTGTGTTTGCTTACGCTTTGCACACTCTGCCGCAAAAGTTAGCCATTGATAGCCCTTACCTCGCCTTGTTCGCTGGTTTTATAGGCGTTTCATCTCCTTCGCTCTTAAAACCGCAGCGGGTTAGCTACATGGGTGACTCGGCCCATCCATGGGCGTCGCCACTACAAGCAGCCGACCTGCAACGCCAATTACTTTGGAGATGTTTCAGCAACGTTGTGTTTATGCATTCTCAGCCCGAAATAACATGCCGACACCAATCCCAGGAAAATTACCCCCACTAACAACGATAAGCGGGTATCAGGGTTAATCCCCATCCCAACCAACACACATATCAAGAAAGCGATCGTGAGATAGTTTACATACGGGAACATGATGGATTTAAACGGATGCTGCTTTATCGCTTCTTTATGTACCTGGCGGAAACGCAATTGGCTAACGAGGACCACAAACCACGGCACCATACCCGGTAATACACTGGCGCTGTAAACATAGACAAATACCTGTTGTGGATTCGGAATAATATAATTAAGACTTGAACCCACCAGCAAACACAGAATCGTCACCGCAATACAGTAAACCGGTACGCCGCTGGCCGACAACTTCGTCAGGCAGGCGGGTAACTGGCGATTCTTCGCCAGCGCATACAACATACGCCCGCCGCTATACATACCGCTGTTACAACCAGACAGTGCCGCAGTCAGCACCACGAAGTTAATAATACCGGCCGCAGCCGTTATCCCTATCTTGGCGAATGTCAGGACAAACGGACTGCCCTCCGTGCCAATACCGTTCCACGGGAAGATAGTGACAATGACAAATATTGCGCCAACATAGAAAATCAGAATGCGCCATAAAATGTTATTAATTGCTCGCTTTAGCGTCACTTGTGGGTTTTTAGCTTCACCAGCGGTAATGCCCACCAGTTCAACACCCTGATAGGATGCCACCACAATACACAAAGCAAACATGAACCCTTTCCAACCCCCGGCAAAAAAGCCGCCATGGGCCGTCAGGTTATCAAAACCAATCGCCTGGCCGTGATTACCAAAACCGAAGAAGATAACCCCCAAGCCCACCAGAATCATCACAATGATGGTGGTAACCTTAATCATCGCGAACCAGAACTCCAGCTCACCATATAATCTGACCGCCGCCAGATTAGCCAGTGCCACTATGGCCACCCCGGCAATCGCAGGTAACCATTGTGGGATTTCAGGGAACCAAAACTGAACGTATACGCCAATCGCGGTAATTTCTGATATCCCCACCGCTATCCACATAAACCAATAGCCCCAAGCCGTTAGATAGCCGAAATAGGGGCTAAGATACTTATGGGCATAGACGGCAAAAGAGCCGGCAACCGGCTCCAGATAAAGCATTTCGCCCATTGCCCGCATAATAAAAAATACAAATAAGCCAGCAATGATATATGCCAGCAATACCGAAGGCCCGGCCCATTTCAGGGTACTGGCTGACCCCATAAACAACCCGACGCCAATCGTCCCGCCTAACGCTATCAGTTCGATATGCCGGGCTTCCAGCCCTCGGTGTAACCCTTTTTTCTCTTCGTTGTCTGCCATATATCCTCTGTGAGCTGATGATGTGTCTGCTCCGGCTTTCCCGGTTGTTTTTATTAATTAATCTATTGTTTTTATTAAAAATAGACGTTTTTCACACAAAAAAAATCTAATGGCTGCACCAATGTGTTCAGCCTAATGATGACTATTTTAATTTATGCAAGTTAACGAATAGGGAAACCGCCCATTATAAAAGCGATTATGAACACATAACCGTAACCGGCCCGTATCCTTCCGTATCTGGGCCAGATTAGCAAACCCGAAACTAAAACTTTATGGAATAAAAATTAAAAAATCGATTCCATAATGGAATTAAGGCGTAATGATATTGATGGGAGGAATAAATGGGAGGGGTTTTATAACAGCAGGGTTGGTTAAACCCTGCTCAAAAGACAAGATTACAAACGGCCACTGTAATAATAGCCAACGAACTTCAGCAGCTTGAACTGACGCCGAATACGACTTGGCTGCGCCAGCAGGCGATAAAGCCACTCCAGCCCCATATTCTGCCATATCTTAGGCGCACGTTTGACGTGGCCGGTAAAGACGTCATAGGTGCCACCAACGCCCATATACAGTGCGTCGGGATAGAACTTACGGCAGTCGCGCATAAACATTTCCTGTTTAGGCGATCCCATGGCGACAGTCACTATCGCCGCACCACTGGCGGCTATTCTCGCAAACAGGGCTTCGCGCTGCTCTGTGGTGAAATAACCATCCTGACTACCCACCAGATTCACATTCCACTGCGCACGTAATTTAGCTTCAGTTTCAGCCAACACGTCAGGTTTGCCCCCCACCAAAAAGACAGGCGTCCCTTGCTGCCCGGCGCGCTGCATTAGTGCTTCCCACAAATCCGCACCTGCTACCCGTGACAGCTTCGCTTGCGGGTATTTACGACGGATCGCGCGCACCATACTGATACCGTCGGCATACAGATATTCAGCCTCGGTGATCAACTCACGCAGCGCCACATCGTCTTCGGCTTTGAGCAGTTTCTCTGCGTTCATTGCCACCAACGTCCCGGTCTTCACCGGGCCACTGCTTAGCAAATGATCCAGCGTTTGGGCCATATCACGAAAGCCCCAAATCTCGAAACCACGGACATTATATTTTGGAATAACAGTATTCGGTTCCATTACAATCCTTACAGTTGGCTGCCCGTTTCAGGAGTGGATGAACGCTTCGGCTTGTTAACCCGACGCTGTAACTGTTGCGTTATCAAACCCGCAGTATCGAACAACCAATACAACAATTTTGCCAGTACCAGACAAACACCAAAAATTACGCAGAAAAACACCACCCGTGACACAAAGGAATCTAATCCTTCCCGAGCCAATACAATGATGTTAAATACCGCACCAAAACAGAAACTTTGCAGAATTGCGGCTTTGTAGCGGTTGCTTTCCGCTTTGCCTTGCTCGTAGAGCCAATCGAACCATTTAATGATTAGCCCCACCACGATGGCACCCAGTGGGATAAACAGCACCCCGCCCATCACCACCAGAGAACCGATCAAGGTTGGGGAAATAGCCAGCCCGGAGTGATTATCCAGCACATCCCAAGTAAAGTAATTGGCGGTATTAAGTACCAAGTCTGGGCGCTCCGGCCAAAGCGAACTGGGAATAAAGACATAAAAATCACGAATAATCGGTGCCAGTCCTTGGAAATCTATTTTGTCGTAGTTTTGTAGCAGCAGCCCTAGGTTTTCCCACGGCGAGAAGGTATCCCGAGTCAGGTAGAGGAAAGTATAAAACGCCTCTGCACCGTTCACATCCAAACCATACCGTTTCAGGGCCAGCCAGAACATACCAACAATCCCAAAAACACCTGCCGCAGCCAACATCCACAAGGTTATCCAACCGCGAACGATACCGATAAACAGGAATAATGAGAACGCGATAATGATATTAGCGCGGGTGCCGCCAACGATAACATAAGTCAGGATACCAAACGCCACGGTGCTTGCCAGGAAGAAAAACCAGGCGCGCATATCCTGCTTGAGGAAATAGACCACCAACATCGCCGGGATGAAGAAGTAGAAAAAGCGCTTCAGTGCCACACCCGAAACATCACTGGAGAATATTTTGCTGTAGGAATCGAGCTTAAACAGCAGGAAGCCATTTTGCATAAAGAAGATGCCAACAGTGCCAATAGCCACCAGTGCCAGCAGTATCCAGGTCAGATTGGTTTCTACCCGATTCATGGTGAATATCGGCGCCCGTGGCTGGCTGCGTGGCTTAGTCAGGCGTGTTTTGTAACTTACATAATAAATGCCATAAAAAGCCGTAGCCGACAGCATGGCATACAGTAAGTACTCAACCGGCACCACCTCTACCCCAAACTGAAACACCAGCATACACGTCAGTGGGAAGCCAAAATAGAAAGTCAGCAGGTAGAGCATTGAAAACAGTACATTGAAGTTAAAACGAACTCGCCGAAACTCCTGATAGGTTAATGTCAGGATAAAAATGACTGCCATCAGATAGACGCAGAAAAGACCGCCAAATTGCCCCAGCGTCATGGATGTTCTCCTGCGGCCAGCGCCAATGCTTGTTGCCAACCCTCGATATAATTCGGGTTAAAGAAAGCGATTGATTGCTTATCCAACCCGGCTAATTGGCGCTGCGCCTCACGGATCAACGCTTCATCCAATGAGTCGCCATAGAAAAGCACAGGAATATGCTGTTCAGCCAAGTCTTGCCAGAAAGGGTTTTTGCGGCTCAAGACAAAAGGCACACCAAATTGCGTTAATAAACATAAGGTGCCGATGCCTTGCTGACGATTAAAAATAAAATAGCCTAAATCGCATTCACGTAGAATATTCAGATAATCATCGAAGGGGATCTGTTCTGTCAGGATACGCAGATTTTCTGCGGCAAACAGTGCCAGCCCAGCCTGCCTGACCTGCTCGATATACAGCTCATTATTAGCCGGATACCCCATAGGCAAAATAACCCGGGCATCAGGGCCGAATTGCTGATGAATGGCCTGCAACGCCTCGATATGGCGGTTAGTGGAATCACCAGAGTTCCCCACCAAAATGGTCATCGGGCCAGCTAAGGGCTTTTCGATGTTAACCCCCGTCAATGCCGGGTCCATACGGGTTGGGAAATAAAGCAACGATGCAGGTACCCGAGGATGACGCTGCTGAAAATGGATTAAATCACCACGAGTGGCAAAAACATGGCCAACCCGCCCTTGAGCAATACGCCGTAGCAGGTAAAACAAGCGAAACTTCCAGCTTTTGGCATCTTCATATAAATCAGCGCCCCAGATATGCCAGTAAACCTGCCGTGGTTTGATTTTACCACTCAATAGGGCCAGCCACAGGGTGGCATTAAATTGACCATGCCAGAAGAAGCGCGTGCTGCGATCAGCTTGTGCACGGGCGATAACCGCCTCTGCCAACGCTTTCTTATTGCTGTGCGTTTCGATATCCAACTGAGGGAATGACGAAAAAGGTGCTGTCTCTTTTGCCGCGACCATAAAATGCCGCACCTGTTCTGCCGGCACGCGCGTTGCCAACACGTCATTAAAGAAGCGCAGCACAGTCAGATTATGGTGCGGGATATCAGATCCCAGTACATGAATCAGGGTTGTCATTTTTTTCTACTGTAAAGAGTGTCTACGGTGATGAATGTCTACGATACATAATGAATACGCAGCTACAGAGCGCAAAATAGACGATATAAGTTGCCATATAGGCCTGTGCTGCGCCTAAAGAACCATTCATTGGAATTAACCAATGGGCAAACCCGGTCAACAGTAAGAACTGGCTCACTTCTGTGAGAATGTAAAAGCGCAAAGAGGCTTTGGCAATCACCAGATAGCCAAACACATACGACCCGACTTTCAACACATCGCCTACCAACTGCCAGGCAAACAGGTCACGCATCGCGGTAAATTGATGCGAGAACAGCAGCCAGATAGCAAAATCACGCAACA
Organism: Yersinia sp. FDAARGOS_228; assembly: GCF_002073315.2. Taxonomy (NCBI): domain Bacteria; kingdom Pseudomonadati; phylum Pseudomonadota; class Gammaproteobacteria; order Enterobacterales; family Yersiniaceae; genus Yersinia; species Yersinia sp. FDAARGOS_228. The sequence continues at coordinate 953,326 of NZ_CP020409.2, read as the reverse complement.
ACCATACCATCAAACTGGCGGTTGCCACTGCCGGTAAGACAAACTTCAGTGAGCGCAGGATTTCACGAGAGATATCCGCTTTCGCTTTGAGCCTTGAGAGTGTAGGTAGCAGGTAAACCGTAAATGAGGCCGTAATAAATTGTAGATAAGCATCTGAAATACTGCTTACCCCTTGCCAGATCCCAACGGCATCCCAACCATAATGGTCTGCCAGCAAGTTACGCATCATCACATAGGCTACTGGCAAGGTCACTGAGGTAATCAGTGCCATGATGGTAAACTTACCTAAATGGCTGGCTAACGCCTTATCCCAGCTAAGTTTAAGATAACTTAGGGGAATAGTCTTGCGGCGAATCAGCATAGCAGCCGCAGGTATCACCACCAGCGCGGGGACTAATGCCAACCCCACTAATGCGCCGGAGTAGCCGCCAATACGAAAGCAAATATAATACGCCACGACACCAATCAGGCTGCCACCTATCACCGCCAGCGCATTGCCCATGGCGTCGCGATAGCCTTTGAGGATCGCCAGAAACAGGTTGGCGTAGGCAATACCCATCTGGATAAGCGCCACTGCGCGCACCACATTCTGGTAATCCCCATGACCGAATAACGCAAAACTGACGGGTTTGGCTGCCAGCAGGAAAATTAATGCCAGCAGAGTGGAGAACCCCAAAACGATCGTCGAAGAGGTGCCCAGCACTGCACGTAAACGTTCAGGTTGCTGATGATATTCAGCAACATACTTGGTAATACCGTTAAAGATACCCGCGCCGGAGAGCACGCCTAATACCGTAATTAGCTGGCGAAAGTTACCCGCCTGCCCAACGCCGCTGGGACCAAAGGTCACCGCCAGCAGCTTAACCACTAACAACCCTACGCCGATTTTAATCAGCGTAGAGCCAGCAGTCCAAATCGATGCTTTTGCCAGAGACATATCAGGCGAAGAAACTCAGAACAGTATTAATGACCGTTTTCTGATTCACATCAGTCAAGTTAAAGAAGATGGGCAAGCGAACCAGACGCTCACTCTCTTTGGTGGTAAAGCGGTCTTCACCCGCCATACGGCCAAATGCCTCACCTGCCGGGCAACCATGCAACGGAATGTAATGGAATACGGCCATAATCTCAGCTTCTTTTAAGTAGCTGATAAAATTAGAACGATCGTCAATATCGCGCAGTTTGATATAAAACATATGCGCATTTTGCACCACATCACCGGGGATCACTGGCAAATCAATGCGCCCGGCATCAGCCAGCGGTTTGAAGGCATTATAATAGGTGTGCCACAGCGCCAAACGGCGTTCGTTAATCTGTTCTGCGGCTTCCAACTGGCCCCACAGATAAGCAGCCTGTAAGTCAGACATCAGATAGCTGGAGCCGATATCTCGCCAGGTATATTTATCGACCTGTCCACGGAAGAACTGGCTACGGTTGGTACCTTTTTCGCGAATGATTTCAGCGCGATCTATCAGTAACGGGTCATTAATGAGCGTTGCGCCACCTTCACCGCCAGCCGTGTAATTCTTGGTTTCATGGAAACTAAAGCAGCCAATATGACCAATAGTCCCCAATGCTTTACCTTTGTAAGTGGACATCACACCCTGAGCGGCATCTTCTACCACAAACAAATTATGCTTTTTCGCCAACGCCATAATGGTATCCATCTCGCAGGCAACACCCGCATAATGGACTGGCACAATAACTTTGGTTTTATCGGTAATCGCGGCTTCAATCTTGGTTTCATCGATGTTCATGGTATCCGGGCGGATATCAACAAACACCATTTTTGCCCCACGCAGCACGAAAGCATTCGCGGTAGAAACAAAGGTAAAGCTCGGCATGATCACTTCGTCGCCGGGTTTGATATCCAGCAACAACGCAGCCATTTCCAGTGAGGCGGTGCATGAAGGCGTCAGTAATACTTTCGGGCACCCGAAACGCTGCTCCATCCACTGCTGGCAGCGACGGGTAAACCCACCATCACCGCATAATTTACCGCTAGCCATCGCGGCCTGCATATAACCGAGTTCGGTGCCTACTACTGGTGGAGCGTTAAATGGAATCATCTCATCCCCTGCATAACCAATACGCGGTGCTCTCAATAACAGCACCACTACGAATATAAAGACGTAAAGCAGCAATATTGCTCATCTGTGTGGCCACCCGTAACCGCTGTAACCCATGACTCTGGCACCACTGCTTTGCCGCCGACATTAACGATGAACCAACGCCTTTACCCTGTGCCTCTGGGAATACCGCCAACAAACCAATACGTGCACTGCCATCTTGCAAGTCTCGTAGCGTCACGAACCCTGCGGGCTGGCCCAACGTATCTGTCACCAATAAACATTGATGGTCGAACGTACCCAAGACGGCTTTTTCTGCCCACAATGCATAAAATCGCCCGCTGTCCTGCGGGTCATACCACGGCGCACGGAAACGACTTAATGCAAAAGCATTGGCGGCAACACTGCGCAATTGCGGGATATCCGCCGCCGTTGCAACCTGGAACTTGGATGCAGTGACATCGGCCTCAGATGAAGCATTTTCCGTGCCAATCACATTGTTCATATCAATGGCTAACGAGAGATCAACTTCTCCTTCAACCAGATGAAAATCGAGTTGACCAAGAGAATCGATGAGATCAAGGCGATGGGTAGGTACTTTAGCTTGGGTTAGCGTAAAAGCATCCAACTCAGCCGGATTAAGCTGCGGGGCTGAGTCGGAGAAAATCAGTTTTGCACTGTGGCGCTGGAAAAATTCACTTTCCCAGGCCAAAGGCTCAATACTGGCGTGGACGGGCATGTAACAGATCCAATAAATATTTGCCGTAACCGGTTTTGGCCAGCGCAGCCGCTGCACGCCTGACACCGTCGTCGTCCAGCCAACCATTGCGCCAGGCGATCTCTTCCAGACAGGCAATCTTGAAACCTTGGCGTTTTTCAACGGTTTGTACAAAGGTACTGGCTTCAATCAGGCTGTCATGCGTACCGGTGTCTAACCAGGCAAAACCACGGCCTAATAGCTCAACGGTTAACTCACCACGCTCCAGATACATCTGGTTGATACTGGTGATTTCCAGCTCACCACGGGAGGAAGGCTTAACCTGCTTGGCAAATTCAACCACTTGATTATCGTAGAAATAAAGCCCAGTCACTGCCCAATTGGATTTAGGCTGACTTGGCTTCTCTTCGATAGACAGCGCGCGGAAATTGTCGTCAAACTCCACCACACCAAAACGCTCTGGATCCATCACCTGATAACCAAAGACTGTCGCACCGTGCTGACGTGCCGTAACCGCTTTCAGTTTCGGGCTAAAGCCTTGACCAAAGAAGATATTATCACCGAGAACCAGGCAGCAAGGCTCATTGCCGATAAATTCCTCACCGATAATAAATGCCTGTGCCAGCCCGTCTGGACTCGGTTGTGCGGCATAACTCAGATGAATACCAAACTCATCGCCATTGCCCAGCAAGCGCTGAAACGACGGCAAATCTTCTGGGGTGGAAATAATCAAGACGTCACGGATCCCTGCCAGCATTAGCACTGACAGCGGATAGTAAATCATCGGTTTATCATAGACGGGAAGCAGTTGCTTAGAGACGCCACGGGTGATGGGGTGCAAACGGGTACCAGAACCACCAGCCAGAATTATGCCTTTCATACGATCTCCTGAAACATACCATCTCTTGAAAACATCATGCAAAATATTGAATGATGCCATCCCAATGATTAATAAACTTCGAACCTATCGTCAATCACCCAGCGAAATACTCTATAGATTTCAAGGTGCAGGAAGGCGGCAAGCAAGGAAATCCCGATGAGCTGACATAAGTCAGTGATTCGGGTGACCGAGCGCAGCCAACACATCTGCAACTTGAAAGATGAAGAGTATCAGTCGCTTAAACCCAAACGCTCACCGGCGTAAGAACCATCCTGAACACGACGCCACCACGATTCATTATTCAAATACCACAACAGGGTTTTGCGGATGCCACTTTCGAAGGTTTCCTGTGGCCGCCAGCCTAATTCACGCTCAATCTTGCCAGCATCAATGGCATAGCGCATATCGTGCCCTGGACGGTCTTTGACATAGGTGATCAGGTCACGGTAATGCTCAATGCCGGCCGGTTTGGCTGGGACAAGTTCATCCAAAAGTGTACAAAGGGTTTCAACCACTTCAATATTTTTGCGCTCATTATGGCCGCCAATATTGTATGTCTCACCCACGACACCTTCGGTAACCACTTGATACAAGGCCCGCGCGTGGTCTTCGACATACAACCAGTCGCGTACCTGTGCGCCATTGCCATACACCGGTAACAGTTTACCCGCCAGCGCATTCAGAATAACCAGCGGTATCAACTTCTCAGGGAAATGATATGGCCCATAGTTATTTGAGCAATTAGTTACCAGCGTTGGTAAACCATAAGTCCGCAACCAGGCACGAACTAAATGGTCACTGGACGCCTTAGACGCTGAATAGGGGCTGCTTGGCGCATAAGGTGTGGTTTCGGTAAACAGATCATCAGTACCGTGCAGATCGCCATATACCTCATCGGTCGAGATATGGTGGAAGCGAAACGCCTGCTTCGCCTCAGCACTCAGTTGCTGCCAGTAATGACGCGCCGCCTCTAACAGGGTGTATGTGCCCACCACGTTAGTTTCGATAAAAGCCGCTGGCCCATCAATAGAGCGATCCACATGACTTTCTGCCGCCAGATGCATCACCATATCCGGCTGATAGTGCGCAAAAACCCGATCCAGTTCAGCGCGATCACAGATATCCACCTGCTCAAACGCATAACGTTCGCTGTGGGCAACAACAGCCAGTGACTCCAGATTACCGGCATAGGTGAGCTTATCCACCACCACTACGCTGTCTGAAGTGCCATCGATAATATGTCTTACCACCGCAGAGCCGATAAAACCGGCCCCGCCTGTGACTAGAATACGTCTCAACGCCATACTCCTTTGGTGTCAACAATCCACGATTGCTTCACATCTTCAGGTTTAATCGCTTTGAACTGGCGGTGATCAACCAACATCACCAGCACATCCGCTTGCTGCAAGGCAGTGGCGGTATCTTTCAACGTCACGTGCCCTGCCAATGATTTTGGCAGTTGCTCAACATTAGGTTCAACTACCAATGTTTCACCGGCATGCCATTCTGCGATCAAATGAGCAATCTCGACCGCCGGGCTTTCACGCAGGTCATCAATATTGGGTTTAAATGCCAAGCCAAAGCAGGCAATTTTCACTTCAGAGGCGCGCTTATTGGTAGCAGCCAAACAATCAGCAACGGCGGCTTTAACTCGATCTACCACCCACAATGGTTTGCCGTCATTCACCAAACGTGCCGTGTGGATCAAGCGTGCCAATTGTGGATTCTGTGAAACGATAAACCACGGATCAACCGCGATACAATGACCGCCCACACCTGGACCTGGCTGCAAAATATTCACGCGTGGATGACGGTTCGCCAGGCGAATCAGTTCCCACACATTGATGCCCTGCTCATCACAAATCAGTGACAACTCATTGGCAAAAGCAATGTTAACGTCACGGAAGCTGTTTTCAGTCAGCTTACACATCTCAGCGGTGCGGGAGTTAGTCACCACACATTCGCCTTCCAGGAAAATTTTATATAACTCGCTGGCGCGGGCAGAGCATTTCGGCGTCATGCCACCGATGACGCGGTCATTCTGAATCAGTTCTACCATGACCTGACCAGGTAAGACACGTTCAGGGCAGTAAGCGATGTTGATATCAGCATCTTCACCGGCTTGCTGTGGGAAGCTCAGATCGGGGCGCTCTTCAGCCAGCCATTGGGCCATTTGTTCCGTCGCACCGACTGGAGAGGTGGATTCCAGAATGACCAGATCACCTTTTTTCAATACTGGGGCGATAGATTTGGCGGCTGATTCAACATAAACCATATCCGGTTCGTGATCGCCTTTAAACGGTGTCGGTACGGCAATAAGAAACGCATCGGCTGCCAGCGGTTTGGTCACCGCATGCAGGTAACCCCCTTCAACGGCAATCTTCACCACTTTGTCTAAATCCGGTTCCACAATATGGATAGCACCGCGATTAATGGTTTCAACAGCATGGGCGTTCACATCAACACCAATCACTTTCTTCTTGCGCGACGCGAAAGCAGCAGCAGTTGGCAAACCAATGTACCCAAGACCGATAACAGAAATAGTTTCAAAACTCATAGCGTCACCTGATGATTCTTTAAAGCTTCAAGGATGCGTTGACAGGCATGCCCGTCACCGTAAGGATTATGCGCCCGCGTCATTTGATGATAGGCAGCCTCATCAGTGAGCAAACGGGTCACAGCATCGACAATTTTATTAATATTAGTGCCAACCAGCAGAACCGTACCGGAATCGACTGCTTCCGGGCGTTCGGTGGTATCGCGCATCACCAGTACCGGCTTACCTAATGAAGGCGCTTCTTCCTGAATACCGCCTGAATCGGTCAGGATCAGATAAGCGTGGTTCATCAGATAAACGAATGGTAAGTAATCTTGCGGGTCAATCAGAATGATATTATCAATACCCTTCAAGATACGATTGACCGGCTCACTGACATTCGGGTTGAGATGCACCGGATAAACCACCTGCACCTCGGGGTGCTTGAGGGCAATTTCAGCTAATGCGCTGCAAATCCGCTCAAAACCACCACCAAAGCTCTCACGACGGTGGCCCGTGACCAAAATCATCTTCTTACTGGTATCGAGGAACGGGTAGCGTTGCGCCAGGCTGGAGCGTAACTCTGGGTTATTCATCACCCGATCCCGCACCCAGAACAGTGCATCGATCACCGTATTACCGGTGACAAAAATTCGATTTTCCGGCACCATTTCACGGAGTAGGTTTTGGCGAGAATTCTCAGTCGGCGCGAAATGGTACATAGCAAGATGCCCCGTCAGTTGACGGTTGGCCTCTTCCGGCCATGGCGAATAGAGATTCCCTGTGCGCAACCCCGCCTCGACGTGGCCGACAGGAATGCGGTGATAGAACGCAGCAAGGCTGGTTGATAGCGTTGTGGTTGTATCGCCATGAACCAGAATAACGTCTGGCTTAAATTCCGCTAGAACAGGTTTTAACCCTTCCAAAATACGGCAAGTTATTTCCGTCAATCCCTGTCCCGGTTTCATGATATTCAAATCATAGTCCGGTTGAATCTCAAATAAGCGCAACACTTGATCCAACATCTCACGATGCTGGGCCGTCACGCAAACTCTTGACTCAAAGGCCTCATCCTTAGCCAAAGCATGCACCAGAGGAGCCATTTTAATGGCTTCAGGCCGGGTGCCAAAAACAGTCAACACTTTCACAGTGAATCTCTTTAAGGTCAGTTAGCCGCAGACAACGCCTGCAAGTTGGGCGCACAATGCGCCCATTAACAATTTATACTCTTTTTACCTGGCGCCGCTGTATCGGCCGTGTTGCCTGACGGCTACGCCAATGAATTACGCTTGTATACTGGTGCGACGAACTAACACTACGCCAGCCCCAACCAGTGCGCCAATCGCACCCCACATAATCAGCAGGAAAACACGGCGCGGACTATCACGGGTAACTGGATCTTCTGGTGTACGTAAGTAGCGGTATGTCTGGAACGTTTTATCCAACGTTGGACCGACGTTCAATGTTGCCAGCATGGCGCGGTTCTGATCATAATCAATATCAAAACTTGGTCCAGTAGCCTGTAATGTTTCCAAACGGGCTTCAAGCATCGGTTTACCCAACATAAACATCTTAGAATCCGGTAACTGCTCAGCCGGCGTATCCGTTTGATTACGGTTAATCCCTTGCTGACCGGCAACTTTTAATGCTTGTTTAACCGCAGTCACCTCACGATCGAACACCGCTTGAGCGACCGCTTCCTGGCGTTTAACTTGTGCTTTCATCGATTGAGTACGAGCAGCCCATGCCCCTTGAATCTCATCGTTCAAATGGCTGGCAGCACGTTGACTGGCAAAATCAATATAGCCACGGAGCAATTTATTGGCATCACTGGCCGTTTCAGCGGTCAATTTTATGCTGTCATTCAGCATTTTTTTGTCATCACGTGGAGTGAAAACAATATTATTTACCAGCTCATCCAGTAATGCGGCATCAGCCTTGGCATCACCTTCCAGGCGCTGTTTGTAGTAATCACTTTGCAGCCAAAAATCACGGCGGGTATCGTAAGCCGCGAGCTGGGTAATGAATTCACCATAAGCTTCGTCAGCGATCCCCGGTTGTTCATTGGCAACACCACTATTGATACGAGTATCCAGATTCCGTAAAAACTGCTGCTGAGAATAATAACCACCCAAATTATTGACGGTTGGCCGGTCAGTAATGGCTGCCGCACTCCATTGTTGTTTCACCAGATAGGAAACACCCAACGCGATTGCGGCCAAAAGAATTGCCATACCGATAATCCACAGCTTACCGCGCCAAAGAGTACGGAACAGGCTGCGGATATCTAATTCGTTATCCACAGTAGGCTCATTATTGGTAGATCCTGTTTTATCAGTCGACATAGATTCTGGTTTCATCACTGCCTAAAAGCCTCTGGTTAAGATTCATGCTTATTTTGCGATGCACGACGCATCCGACGCTTCATACGTTTGATAAAACGCGCCACGCGCCATGCTCGTTTAATGCAGTAGCCATACAACAGAAATGCAAGCAAGAATAATGCCAACATTACCCATTCTGGGACAAATGTTAGCCTTTCGCCGATAACACCAATCGCCGCTAACAATGCTGCTGCCAGGGTAATTAAGACAAAAGCCTGCCGAGAGGTAAAACCAGCACGCATAATCAAGTGATGGATATGTTGCCGGTCTGGTGAGAAAGGACTCATTCCTTTACGCAAACGGCGGTACATGATGGCAATCATATCCATCAATGGAATGGCAATAATCCATAATGCAGTAACCGGGTTTATCGGGTGGGCATTCCCTTGTGTGGTTTGCAGCAACATCCAAATAGCGGTGAAACCAATCAGCGTACTGCCCGCATCGCCCATAAAGACTTTATAGCGACGCCCTAATAACCCAAGGTTTAGCAAAATATAAGGCAAGATAGCGGCTATCATGGCGAAGCACCATAAGGCCAATGCCATCTGCCCACTTTGATAAAGCAGGATCCCCAAGGCACCGAAAGAGACACAAGATAGCCCCCCCAGTAAACCATCAATACCATCCACCATATTGAAGGCATTTATTGCCGCCCACACCGCGAACAGTGTGACGACATAGCCAAATGGCCCTAATGACATTTCCCACGGACCAAAAGCATGCCCCAGGCTACGCAAATACAGCCCCGCGACAACCATCATGGCGATACCCACCAATGCCTGAACAAAGGCACGGATTTTTACGCTGATATCAAAGCGATCATCTAAAGCACCAATGAACACCAATAAACCGGCGCAACCGAGATAAAGTCGGAAATGAGGGATCTGCTGGTTGGTAATCAGAAAGGTAAAACAAATACCCGCAAACACGGATATTCCGCCCACCAGTGGAATCAACCCTTGATGGCGTTTACGATAATTAGGTTTATCAACGAGTCCAATTTTCTTGGCAACTTTGCGAGCAACAAATAAAAATGCCAAAGAAAACAGGAAGATAATAAAGATTTCAGTACTCATAGTGAGTAAGTTCACGTTTAACCGCTCTCTGCAAAATGATACGACAGCTTAGCATGTGGCTCGGCGCATGCCATGCCTTCCCCACGCTTTCAGCTATTTCTGAATATGATGACAGCCTTGCTTGTTATTCCCAACTCTATTTTTTGCTATTTTCTCGTTGGTAATGAGAATAGCTACCAAAATAGGCATAGGTTATGGAGTGCCTATCAACTTAATGGTTAACAAACTCAACTATCGTATATTCCAAAAGCAAAAAACGCCACGACTGTGCGTGGCGTTTTGACTGATTTTACTAGACTTACGAACGTCTCATGTTATCGAAGAACTGATCGTTAGTTTTCGCTGTTGCCAGTTTACTGATGAGGAACTCCATCGCATCGATTTCACCCATTGGATGAAGAATACGGCGCAATATCCACATTTTTTGCAGCTCTTCAGTGGTGGTCAGCAACTCTTCTTTACGTGTACCAGAGCGGTTGAAATCAATGGCTGGGAACACACGTTTTTCGGCAATTTTGCGCGATAAATGCAGTTCCATGTTGCCGGTACCTTTAAATTCTTCATAGATAACTTCATCCATTTTAGAACCGGTATCAACCAACGCCGTAGCAATGATAGTCAGGCTACCGCCCTCTTCAACATTACGTGCAGCACCAAAGAAACGCTTAGGACGATGTAAGGCGTTAGCATCCACACCCCCCGTCAATACTTTGCCTGAAGCAGGTACCACGGTGTTGTATGCGCGGGCCAAGCGAGTAATGGAATCCAGCAAGATGATAACGTCTTTTTTATGCTCAACCAGACGTTTCGCTTTCTCGATAACCATTTCAGCTACCTGAACGTGACGGGATGCGGGTTCATCAAAAGTAGAAGCGATAACTTCACCCTTAACCAGACGTTGCATCTCAGTCACTTCTTCAGGACGTTCGTCAATCAGTAATACCATCAACACGCAGTCAGGGTGATTGTAAGCAATGCTGGTAGCGATGTTCTGCAACAGCATGGTTTTACCCGCTTTAGGCGGTGCCACAATCAGACCACGTTGGCCGCGACCGATTGGCGAGGCCAAATCAAGTACGCGAGCAGTTAAATCTTCCGTCGAACCATTACCACGTTCCATGCGCAGACGAGAGTTGGCATGTAATGGGGTTAAGTTTTCGAACAGGATTTTGTTACGGGCGTTTTCCGGTTTGTCGTAGTTAACTTCGTTAACTTTTAACAATGCAAAATAACGCTCACCTTCTTTCGGCGGACGAATCTTACCGGCAACGGTATCACCAGTGCGAAGGTTGAAACGGCGAATTTGGCTTGGGGATACATAGATGTCGTCGGGGCCGGCGAGGTAGGAGCTGTCTGCAGAGCGGAGGAAACCAAATCCATCCTGCAATATCTCCAATACACCGTCACCGAAGATATCTTCTCCACTTTTCGCGTGCTGCTTAAGAATAGAGAAAATAATGTCTTGTTTACGCATCCGGGCCAGGTTTTCCAGCCCCATATTTTCGCCAAGTGTTATCAGATCAGAAACCGGCGTGTTCTTTAATTCGGTAAGATTCATAATGGTGGGTTCTTAAACTCGGGGTATGTCTCGAACTATGGTCGTGAATGGTATGGCAGCGTCATCCGTGCCTGTTTAATGGGACATTCAATCACCGGTCTTGAACAAACTACGCAAGTAATGACTTACGCGAGATTTGCGCGACACAACGGTCAAAAGATTGAAGGTGCCTTAGACTGATTTGTAAAACCGTTAGACTGTCAAAAAACTGATTGAGTTCATAATCATTCTCAACACACATTGTTTCGACATAGAGTAATGCTTTAGATTCAAACTATTTAGGTGCTACAGACTATTTATTAGATGCTAAAGAGTAAATTAGATACTAAAGAATAAGCTAGATGCTATAAACCCGGACACGATACACAGGAATGTTCTATATGCAGTGGAGTAAACTTAACACGCTTCTTTGCAGGCGTCTAGCGGTCAGTGTGAGAAATCACAACTGCCGCTAAACATACCCTACAGCCTTGGAGCCGCAGCTATGCTAGTGGCTCTTCTGACCCGAATCACTGACCTGCGTCAGCTCATTGGGTGAATGAGCCTCATCCTTGAGGTTCAGCCTGCGGGCAGGCATAAATGCTGTAACGCCAATGACTTTCATCATTGACGGCAAAGACCACTTACAGATTTGCATCCAAGAATGCTTTGAGCTGACCTTTAGACAAGGCACCCACTTTGGTGGCCACTACTTCACCATCACGGAATAACAACAATGTAGGGATACCGCGGATACCGTATTTTGGTGCCGTGCCCTGATTGTCATCAATATTTAATTTAGTGATGGTCAGTCTGCCTTCGTACTCTTCAGCAATTTCATCCAAAATCGGAGCAATCATCTTGCACGGACCACACCATTCAGCCCAGAAATCGACCAGAACCAGGCCGCTGGCTTTTAGCACGTCAGTGTCGAAGCTGTCGTCACTCAGGTGAATAATTTTATCGCTCATGTTCTACTCCAAAGGATTGTGTCTACCTCGTTGGTGTAGCATTAACCAACAATAGGATGACTTTATTTCACCGGATACGCTTTCGTAAAGCAATAGTTAGCTGATATTCTACCACACTATGAGCAAAACACACTTGACCGAACTGAAGTTTTCCGACTTCGCCCTGCACCCGCTAGTTATTGAAGCCCTTGAAAACAAAGGGTTTCATAATTGTACGCCGATCCAGGCGTTAGCATTGCCACTCACCCTCTCTGGGCGTGATGTAGCGGGTCAGGCGCAAACAGGTACCGGCAAGACGCTGGCATTCTTAGCGTCTACTTTCCATTATTTGCTTTCTCACCCCGCAGAAGAGGGTCGCCAGACTAATCAACCACGCGCATTGATTATGGCACCAACGCGTGAATTAGCAGTACAAATTCACTCCGATGCAGAGTCACTTTCTCAGATGACTGGCCTGAAATTAGGCTTGGCTTATGGTGGTGACGGCTACGATAAACAGCTTAAAGTGCTGGAAAGTGGCGTCGACATTCTGATCGGTACTACTGGCCGTTTAATCGACTACGCGAAACAAAATTATATTAACCTCGGTGCGATTCAGGTTGTAGTTCTTGATGAAGCGGATCGGATGTACGATCTGGGCTTTATTAAAGATATCCGCTGGCTGTTCCGCCGTATGCCTTCCGTTGATAAGCGTTTAAATATGCTGTTCTCTGCCACGCTATCGTACCGGGTACGTGAATTGGCATTCGAGCAAATGAATAACGCCGAATATGTTGAAGTGGAACCGTTACAAAAAACCGGCCACCGCATTCAGGAAGAGCTGTTCTACCCTTCAAATGAAGAAAAAATGCGTCTGCTTCAGACGTTGATTGAAGAAGAGTGGCCAGATCGCTGCATTATTTTTGCCAATACCAAACATCGTTGTGAAGAAATCTGGGGCCATTTGGCTGCTGATGGTCATCGTGTTGGTTTACTGACCGGTGATGTGGCACAGAAAAAGCGCCTGCGTATCCTGGAAGATTTCACTAAAGGTGATTTGGATATTCTGGTTGCTACCGATGTTGCCGCCCGTGGTCTGCACATTCCACTGGTAACCCATGTGTTCAACTATGACCTGCCTGACGACTGTGAAGACTATGTTCACCGCATTGGCCGTACCGGTCGTGCTGGCGAAAGCGGTCATTCCATCAGCCTGGCATGTGAAGAGTACGCGTTAAACTTACCGGCTATTGAGACCTACACCGGTCATAGCATTCCGGTAAGCAAATATAATAGCGATGCGTTATTAACTGATTTGCCGGCGCCAAAACGTCTGGCCCGTACCCGTACCGGTAATGGCCCACGCCGTAACTCTGCCCCACGTCGCAGTGGTGCACCACGGAATAACCGTAAGCGACCGAGCTGATAAATGATGCTAAGTTCCACCTCACTTTATGCTGCCATCGATCTTGGCTCCAACAGTTTCCATATGTTGGTAGTACGTGAGGTGGCAGGCAGTATCCAGACGTTGGCCCGCATCAAGCGGAAAGTCCGCCTGGCGGCTGGTCTGGATAACCAAAACCATTTATCACAAGAAGCGATGGAACGCGGCTGGCAATGTCTGAAACTTTTTTCAGAACGTTTGCAGGACATTCCTTTGGACCAGATCCGGGTGGTTGCAACTGCAACCCTGCGTTTGGCCTCGAATGCTGAAGAGTTCCTGCAAACTGCAACCGACATTCTTGGTTGTCCGATTCAGGTTATCAGTGGCGAAGAAGAAGCTCGTCTGATTTATCACGGTGTAGCACATACCACCGGCGGGCCTGAGCAACGCCTGGTGGTGGATATCGGCGGTGGTAGCACCGAACTGGTCACCGGCAATGGTGCTCAAGCGAATATTCTGGTTAGTTTATCAATGGGTTGTGTCACCTGGCTGGAACGTTATTTTAGCGATCGCAATCTGGCAAAAGACAATTTTGAACGGGCTGAACTGGCAGCACGTGAGATGATCAAACCGGTCGCGAAACGTTTTCGTGACCATGGTTGGCAAATCTGCGTCGGTGCCTCTGGCACGGTTCAGGCTCTACAAGAAATTATGGTTGCTCAGGGCATGGATGAACTGATCACGCTGACCAAATTGCAGCAACTCAAGCAAAGAGCGATTCAGTGCGGCAAGTTGGAAGAACTGGAGATCCCCGGTCTCACGCTCGAACGGGCACTGGTTTTCCCAAGTGGTTTGTCTATCTTGATTGCGATATTCCAGGAGCTGGCAATTGACAGTATGACACTGGCTGGCGGTGCGCTGCGCGAAGGGCTGGTCTATGGCATGCTCCATTTACCGGTCGAACTGGATATTCGTAGCCGGACAGTACGAAATTTGCAACGCCGCTATTTACTCGATATCGAACAAGCCAAGCGCGTGAGCAAGTTGGCCGATAATTTTTTACTACAAGTAGAAAAAGAGTGGCATCTCGATAACCGATGTCGGGAGTTATTGCAAAATGCCTGTTTGATTCATGAAATTGGCCTAAGTGTCGATTTTAAACGCGCTCCCCAACATGCTGCTTATCTGATCCGCAATCTGGACTTACCCGGTTTTACCCCCGCGCAAAAGCTATTACTGTCCGCATTATTGCAAAATCAGAGTGATACTCTCGATTTATCCCTATTGAATCAGCAGAATGCGTTGCCGGTAGATATGGCACAGCATCTGTGCCGGATACTGCGTCTGGCGATTATCTTCTCCAGCCGCCGGCGGGATGATACTTTGCCAGCCGTCAGGCTACGGGCCAAGGGCGAGGCTCTTTATGTGCTGCTACCCCATGGCTGGCTACAACAGCACCCTTATCGAGCAGAAGCGCTGGAACAGGAAAGTCATTGGCAGAGTTATGTCCAATGGCCGCTGTCATTAGAAGAACTTAATTAAATTCTTTGTTATTGGGTGGCCCTGGTCGCCCTCTCCCACCGCCCTTCACACTGAAATCACTACAAAACAATCAGATTGTGATCATCCTCAGCTTAAAAAAGAAACATTGTGTGTATTTTTATAAAACAACGTTTCTTTTTTGAAAGAGGTAACAATGCGAGCACAGATTCAACATCCACATAGCCTGGCGATGTTGGTAATAATGTCCAGTCTGATAGCCAGTGCCCCAACAGCAATTGCCGCTAAAACAAACCACCACGATGCCCCTCAACAGCTACAAGTTCCTACGCTGGCTTATGATGAGAGCAGTATTGTATTGGTATGGAAAGCACCTGAAAACACCGGTAAAATTGTTGATTATCAAGTTTATTCTGCTGGAAAGTTGCTGGGCAAAGCCAGTGATAACAATAATAAATTCTCGCCCGCCAAGCCCTATATCGATCACTTTTATGCTAATGATAAAGATAATTTCCAGCATAATATTGTGCTACAAAACTTCACAGTAGAGGGTCTGAAACCCAATACTCGCTATCAGTTCACGGTAAAAGCCCAATATGCTGATGGCTCGTTATCTGCTGCCAGCAATCTTGTTACGGCAAAAACCAGCGCCAAACCACAAATCGTTAATGTACGCGATTTTGGCGCAGTTAATGATGGCAATACACTGAATACCAAGGCTATTCAACAGGCGATTGATAGTTGCAAACCGGGCTGTCGGGTTGAAATCCCTGCGGGTATCTTCAAAAGTGGCGCGTTGTGGTTAAAAAGTGATATGACCCTCAACCTGCAGGCGGGTGCAACATTATTAGGCTCAGAAAACCCTGATGATTATCCTGCGGGCTACCTTTTATATCCTTATTCCACAATTGAACGCCCGGCCTCACTGATCAATGCCATTGACCCACATAAAAGTGCGCCGGGGACTTTCCGCAACATCCGTATTACCGGTTCAGGGGTGATTGACGGTAATGGCTGGCAGCGAGCAAAAACGGCTGAAATTACCGATGAGCTAGGCCATCCATTGCCGCAATATGTGGCGAGTAAAAACAGCAAAGTGCATGAAGATGGCATTCTGGCTAAAAATCAGGTTGAGAAGGCCGTTGCTGATGGTATGGATTTGAAAAATGCCTATGGTCAACGTCGCTCTAGCCTGATGACATTACGTGGCGTAGAAAACGTCTATCTGGCAGGCTTTACCGTACGTAACCCCGCATTCCACGGCATCATGAACCTGGAAAACCATAACGTGGTCGCCAAC
The DNA here is from genome assembly GCF_002073315.2 of Yersinia sp. FDAARGOS_228. Lineage (NCBI taxonomy): Bacteria > Pseudomonadati > Pseudomonadota > Gammaproteobacteria > Enterobacterales > Yersiniaceae > Yersinia > Yersinia sp. FDAARGOS_228. The sequence goes on along the minus strand of NZ_CP020409.2, from coordinate 936,989 downwards.
GGTTTAATTCATCAAACTTATGATGCGAACAACGGTGATGGTATCGAGTTTGGTAATAGTCAGAACGTAATGGTATTTAATAACTTCTTTGATACTGGCGACGACTGCATCAATTTTGCTGCCGGTACTGGGGAGAAAGCGCAACAGCAAGAACCGATGAAAGGTGCATGGCTGTTTAATAACTATTTCCGTATGGGGCATGGTGCCATTGTCACCGGTAGCCATACTGGTGCCTGGATTGAGGATATTCTGGCGGAAAATAACGTGATGTATCTGACTGATATTGGCCTGCGTGCCAAGAGCACCAGCACCATTGGTGGCGGTGCCCGCAACGTGACATTCCGTAATAATGCAATGCGCGATTTGGCCAAACAGGCAGTAGTGATGACGCTGGATTATGCCGACAGTAATGCCAATATCGACTATCCACCGGCCAAAATACCGGCTCAATTCTATGATTTCACAGTAAACAATGTGACATTAGATAATACGACCGGCAAAAACGCCGTGATTGAAATCAAAGGCGACACGGCAAACAAAGCCTGGCACCGTTTGGTACACGTCAACAATGTGCAATTAAAACGGGTAAACCCAACCGCTATCAGTGATTTACGTGACAGCGAATTTAATAACGTGGTCTTTACTGAGTTACGGGGTGATACCCCTTGGCACTTCAGCGACGTGAAAAACGTGACTGTCGATGGCAAACCAGTAACGCCTTAGCGGGTCAGTAACGGGCAGACCAATACACTGCCCGTTACTGTTTTCGCTTGTGCGACTCTTTTTTACTTACACTATTGTTTCTTCGCATTCGCTAATTGTGCACGAATATTGGCCAGATGACTCTGGCCTTTCTGCATCCGCTCTTCTGGGCTAACGGCTTTGCGCTCATCTTCCCATTTCAAGTCGTCTTGCGGTAACTCCATCAGAAAGCGACTGGGTTCCGGCCGAATCAGCTCACCATACTGCCGCCGCTCTTTGCATAAGGTAAAGAACAACTCACGCTGGGCGCGGGTGATACCCACATACGCCAAGCGCCGCTCTTCATCTACATTATCTTCGTCGATACTGCTTTGGTGCGGCAGCAAGCCCTCTTCCATGCCAACCAAAAACACATAAGGAAACTCCAGCCCTTTGGAAGCATGCAAGGTCATTAATTGCACTTGATCCACTTCTTCATCACTTTCCCCCCGATCCATCATGTCACGCAGAGTAAAACGTGTCACAACCTGAGTCAGCGTCATCGGCTCATTCAGCTCTGAGCCTTCCAGCATTTCAGTCATCCAACTGAATAAGAGATTAACGTTCTTCATCCGCATTTCTGCGGCTTTTGGGCTGGGAGAGGTTTCGAACAACCAACTTTCATAATCGATGCCGTGGATCAGATCCCGCACTGCCGCCACGGGCTCGCGTTCGACCAGCCGAATAATGCTATCCATCCAGTGCGTGAAACGCTGCAATGACTCCAGGCCACGGCCTTTCAGATGCTCACCTAACCCCAAATCAAAACTGGCACGAAACAGGCTTTTATTCCGTAAGTTGGCCCATTCCCCCAGTTTTTGAACGGTCGTTGAACCTATCTCGCGCTTTGGTGTATTCACAATACGTAAAAATGCGCTGTCATCATCCTGATTGGTCAATACCCGCAAATACGCCAGTAGGTCTTTGATCTCTGGCCGCGAGAAAAATGAATCCCCCCCAGAGATACGATAAGGGATACGGTTTTGCATCAGCAGCTTTTCGAACAATCGCGACTGATGGTTACCGCGATATAAAATGGCATAGTCGCTGTATTGGGTCTTTTTGACAAAGTGATGGGCGATAAGCTCACCGATCACTCTTTCCGCCTCATGATCTTCGTTATTGGCAGTGATCACTTTCAGCTCATCGCCATAGCCCAACTCAGAAAAGAGTCTCTTTTCAAAAACATGCGGGTTATTGGCAATCAGAATATTCGCAGCTTTCAGAATACGCCCTGAAGAGCGGTAATTTTGCTCCAGCTTGATCACCTGTAGCTGCGGGAAGTCTTCATTCAATAAGACTAAATTCTGTGGCCGCGCCCCGCGCCATGAATAGATAGATTGGTCATCATCACCGACCACGGTAAAACGCGCCCGGTTGCCCACCAATAATTTAACCATTTGATATTGGCTGGTATTAGTATCTTGGTATTCATCGACCAGCAGGTATCGCAGGCGATTTTGCCAGCGTTCGCGCACGTCCAGATTGTTTTGCAACAGTAGTGTCGGCAGGGTGATAAGGTCGTCGAAATCCAACACATTGCAGGCTTTCAAATGAGCGTCATATAAGCCGTAGCAATGCACAAACAATTTATCACGTTCAGATCGTGCCTGAGCTGCCGCGCCTGCTGGATCTAACAGATCATTCTTCCAGTTGGAGATCTGGGATATCAATTGTTGCAGTAACGTTTTATCGTCTTCCAACCACTTGTGGGTCAGATCTTTCAATAGCCCCAGTTGGTCCTGTGCATCAAACAGCGAGAAGTTGGATTTCATCCCCAGCGCGACATACTCTTTTTTAATGATTTCCAATCCCAGAGTATGAAAAGTAGCGATCATCAAACCACGTGCTTCTTTTCGCCCCAGCGTCTGAGCCACACGTTCTTTCATTTCACGTGCCGCTTTATTGGTAAAGGTCACCGCCGCAATATGTTTCGGTTGATAACCACACTGGCGGATCAAATGGGCAATCTTGTTAGTAATAACTCTGGTTTTGCCCGATCCCGCACCGGCTAACACCAGGCAGGGTCCAGTGACGAATTCGACGGCTTGTTGTTGGCTGGGATTTAATCGCATGGCACTCGGAAGCTCTGTGGGTTAACGGGGGGAACAGGATTGTAGCAGAAAGCGGCCAACGAAAAAAAAACACCTGTGGTTTTTGATTGGTAAAACGCACGCAGCAGTCGCCCCATCATGGTCAAAATACGCTACACTGGCGCGCTTCAAGACCTATTGAAGATAACCTTCGTTCAAATAACTATATAGTCTAAATAACTTAGTGGTGATTGTTACTATGGCAAACAAAGCTTCTGCGCTGCACATTTTGGTTGATGATGAAAAGCAGGCAAACGATATTCTGGCACAGTTGAATAACGGCGCAAATTTCCAAGAGTTAGCGAAAAAGTTCTCTAACTGCCCGTCAAAACGTAACGGCGGCGATCTGGGCGAGTTCAATAAAGGGGACATGGTTCCTGCGTTCGATAAAGCAGTATTTAGCTGCGAGCTGCTACAGCCTTATGGACCCGTTAAGACTCAGTTTGGATATCACATCATTAAAGTGTTATATCGTAACTAATTTAGTCATGCGCCACCTGCACGGCGGCGCAATAATTTCTTTTCATTCCAGCGGTTATCATCAGACATAATCCCCATGTTATATAATATAAAAATATCATGGATATAATATGCCCTCATGATTTTATCTCTTCTTTCTATAAAAACACCCTACTAAACCTTACAAAAGACCACGTGTAATTATATTTAAAAATCATTTTCACATACCAAAAAACAACAAAAACCAGCCATTCCAATAAAAACAACAAGAAAGATCTCATTAACACATTTTAAATAAATGAAAAATAACTTAAAATACAATCAGTTAATAGAAAAAATGTTGGAACCCTACTCTTGTAGGAACATTCCCACACAAATTGGTTCGTTTATCTCATGTGAAGTCAAGACAGCTTTCTATATTATCTCCCTCATCAAGTAACGACGTGGCGGAATAATTACCACCAACTTACTTAAATGAAAGAACGTGGAAGCTGACAAGTATACCCGAATAACATTCGTACATATAGTCGTTAACCCACTTCATATTTATTAAGTTAAGTATTCATTCAGATTTAAATATGAATGAATACTCACCCACATTTAATTATTGTATTGGAGTTTTAAATGAACAAGTTAACTTTGGCTATGGCGTTATTCTCTGCATCCACAACTGTTGCAATGGCAGCAAGTAATAATACGATTACTTTCCAAGGGGAAGTCACGGCACAAACCTGCTCTGTTACAGTCAATGGCGTTGATGCAAACCCAATGGTATTGCTGCCAACTGTATCCAGCAGCGATTTAGATGCTTCAGGGAAAACAGCAGGTAAAACGACCTTTACACTGGGTGTATCTGGTTGTGCACCTGGCCCTACTGATATTGATGTTAAAACTGTTTTCGTCGCTAACCAAGTTACAGCTTCCGGCAACTTAAAAAATACCGGCACAGCAGGAAACGTTGAGCTGCAATTACTGAAAGACGCAACAACAACTTCGGGTATCAATCTGAATAGTGGTGTGGCGCAAGATGGCATAGTGTTAAAGGCTGGTGATACAGCAGCAGAGCATGATTTTGCAGTTCAATACTATGCAACCGGACAAGCAGGCGCTGGTTCTGTAATCGCATCGGTACAATATGCAGTTTCTTACCTGTAATACCTGTTTTGCCGAATAGGATATACTTTAAGTAATTGGCGCTGTAATCAGGCAAAGTAAATGACAAATCGGTCGCAGACCTTTTTGAATAGCATTTATGCCAGCCCGCAGGGTGAGCCTCAATGAGGCTCATTAATCCCGATGATCTTCACTGTGAGTGATTCGGATAAAGTTACCCCATGCGTATTCAGCAGCGCCAAGAACCAAAAAGATAACTACTCGGCCAGTTTTATTCAGAGGATATTCCCATGATGGTTAACATGCATAGCTACAGTTATCGTTATCTGGTCATCGCTTTATTAATTTTTATGGGTATCTCTTCTGCCAAAGCCAGTGTAATCATGACAGGTAGTCGAATTATATATTCGGCGGGCGAAAAAGAGCACAGCATACAATTAACAAATAAAGATAACTTTCCCAATGCTGTCCAGGTCTGGTTAGACAGTGGTGATGCTCAATCAACACCGGAAACAGGCAGAGCACCCTTTATCGTCACGCCACCGTTCTTTCGCATGGAAGCCAATGCGGGACAAACATTGCGTCTGAAATATACCGGTAGCGGCCTGCCAACAAATAAAGAATCTGTGTTCTATCTTAATTTTTTACAGGTACCACCCGTCAATAAAGCAGAAAAAAGCAATAAAATGTTAGTGTTGATGCGTAACCGCATTAAAATATTTTATCGCCCTGAAAGTATTACGGGTAGCGTTGACCAGGTCTCCAGTGCACTGACTTTTAGTGTGCGTCAACGGGGTAAAGATGTTGTTGTAACTGGGAAAAATCCAACTGGGTTCTATGCCACCATTGCCAGCGGTGAAGTTGTTGGCGGGGGTAAAAAACTTAAAATGAAATCCGAGATGATCTCACCGATGTCTCAAGCAGAATGGGTTATCCCAAACTCATCTGTACCTTCTAATGCTATTGTTAATTTTCTGATAGTGAATGATTTCGGCGGGCAAGATACCGGTAGTTATCGTATTTAGTCGCAGCCTTTCCGGTAAAGGAAGATCTATGAGGCTTGCACGCGCTTCTGTGAAAAAAAAATTCTCTGGACGTAAGAAAGCATTAACACTATGTATTGCTTTAATCTTACATGTTGATACGGCTTTGGCTCAGGAAGAACCAAAAAACCTCGAGTTCGATGAGTCTCTCTTCTTAGGGACAAATTTTGCCTCCGGTTTGAATCAACTCAATAAAGAGAATTCGGTCACCGCCGGGAATTACGATGCTGTCGATGTCTTGGTTAATAACAAACCGTTTAAACGCACTGCCATTGAATTTGTAAAGAACGCTGACTCATCAGAGGTTTATCCCTGCCTGAGTGATGAATTCTTAACTGCGGCTGGCGTTGTTCTTACTGGCAAAGACAGTACTGCAACCAAAGAACCTAATACGCTCAAAACAGAAGCCGCCCCCTCGGATACGGCAGCTTCGTCTACAGAACAATGCAAGCCACTGGCTGAGCGGGTAAAAGGTGCCTCTTTTAACTTTGACCAAGCCAAACTTCGTCTAGAATTGTCGATTCCACAAGCTTTGTTGCAAAACCGGCCCAGAGGTTATATCGAGCAAAGTGAATGGCAGGAAGGCGAAAAGCTCGCATTCATTAACTACAGTTCCAACTTTTATCGCAGCGAGACGCAGTCTCAGCAAAACAACACCTCTGATTACGGGTTTGTTGGCCTAAAAAGTGGCCTCAATCTCGGGTTATGGCAATTACGCCAACAATCAAACGTGCGCTATGCCAATAATAATAATGGCAGCGATACCCAATGGAATAATATTCGTACTTATATCCAGCGCCCTATCCCTCAATTGGATAGTCAATTAACTCTGGGCGAAACCTTCACCGACAGTACGTTATTTGGCACCATGTCGTTCCGTGGTATTAAAATGGCAACTGACCAGCGCATGTGGCCTGAGTCAATGCGTGGTTTTGCTCCTGAAGTCCGTGGTGTTGCCAACACTAATGCGCGGGTGGTTGTGAGCCAGAATGGGCGCGAAATTTATGAAACCACCGTTGCACCCGGTCCCTTTGTTATTAACGATTTATACAGCACCACCAGTCAGGGTGACCTCAATGTTGAGGTTATTGAGGCAAATGGTAGCCGTTCAACATTCACCGTGCCATTCAGTGCCGTACCAGACTCCATGCGTCCAGGTGTTAGCCGCTATAATGCAGTGGTCGGGGAATCTCGTGATTTCACCAATATTGATAACTATTTCACTGACTTCACCTATGAGCGCGGCCTTACCAATCAGTTGACAGCGAACAGTGGCCTTCGTTTAGCGCAAGACTATACGGCACTCCTTGTCGGTGGCGTATTGGGTACCCCCATTGGGGCTTTTGGCCTCAATACTACCTACTCTCATGCGAAAGTTGAAAATGATGACACGCAGAATGGCTGGCGGATGCAAGCAACCTATAGCCAGACATTTAATCAAACCGGGACCACATTTTCATTGGCCGGATATCGCTATTCAACCAAAGGATATCGCGATTTAAATGACGTTTTTGGTGTGCGCTCAACGCAAAAAAATGGCGGGACATGGGATTCAACAACCTATAAACAACGCAGCCAGTTTACGACCTCAATTAACCAGACGTTGGGCAATTATGGTCAACTCTCTGCATCAGCGTCGACCAGTGATTATTATAATGATACGCAACGAGATACGCAGTTACAGCTAAGCTACTCAAATAGCTACCAAGATATCAGTTACAACCTTGCCATTAGCCGTCAGCGCACTGTTTATACCTCAACCCAATATAATTGGGATGACGATACGACGAATCAGACGACAACGCGCTACGGGAATACTGAAAATATTGCGACGCTAACTGTGTCTATCCCACTCAATATTGGCAATAAAAATCAATATTTATCGATGTCTGCTAGCCGTAATCCAAAAAGTGGTAATAGCTATCAGACGTCATTATCAGGTACCGCTGGTGAACGAAACAGCTTTAACTATTCAGTGAATGCCGGCTATGACGACAGCAATATCAGTGGTAGTTCAAATAACTGGGGGGCGAATGTGCAAAAACAATTCCCTAATGCGACCGTCAATGGCAGCTATTCCCGTGGTAGTAATTACACCCAATATGGTGTTGGTGCTCGTGGGGCCGCAGTAATTCATAGTAAAGGTGTGACACTCGGGCCTTATTTGGGCGAGACCTTCGGTTTAATTGAAGCGGATGGTGCTCAAGGGGCAACAGTACGAAATGCACAAGGGGCGAGGATTGATAATAACGGATTTGCCTTGGTGCCTGCGTTAACACCCTATAATTACAATACCGTTGGTTTGGATACTAAAGGTATTAATCGCAATACTGAACTGAAAGAGAATCAAGGCCGCGTCGTTCCTTATGCCGGGGCCGCAGTGAAAGTCAAATTCGATACTCTGAAAGGCTATGCGGTGTTAATTCAAACCCAAACCAATGACGGCGGAGGGTTACCACTGGGTGCCGATGTTTATAACAGCAAAAATGAAATTGTCGGGATGGTAGGTCAAGGGAATCAGATCTACGTACGTGTAAAAGACGACAAAGGCTTACTTTATGTACGCTGGGGTGAGAGCAGCAGTGAGCAGTGTGAATTACCTTATACTTTTGATGGTCAGGATACTGAGCAGGATATTATTCATATAACAGGCAGTTGCCACCGTTAACAATTATGAGAAAAATAATGTTAAGAACAACAGAGCAGTTAATATCTTGCGAACTATCACGGTCAACAGCCACTGCCTGTCACCGCCGCCAGCGTATTGTGGCTGGAATGATATTATTTATAGGGTTATGCAGCACCTCAGCATGGTCAACCTGTACCCGGATTACGGTACAAAGTCAGCTTGGCGCTGGCGATGGTACGGCAAGCGACTGGGCGGGCTCTCTGGATTATAATAATGGCTCACTCGGTTTGCCGGGCATTATAGACCTTAGCACGGCGGCGAATTTTCAACCTGACGGTACGTTATTGGCCGCAGGTACCTCTGACTTCACCACCTTTGCCCTGAATACCGGTTATGACCCTAATCGGGTGCTATTTCGCTGTGATGCAGCCGACGTTGATCAACTCTTCGAGATGTATGCCACTAACGGGGATAATGACTTTGGTGGTAAAAATGAAGACGGCACCATTGCCGGTAATGTTCCCTCCGGCTTTGCTACGTATGTACGTAATGTTGTCATCAGGCTTACAAACCTATCAACAGGCGAGTATTACTCCCGCTTATGGAAAGGGCGGCGCTTAACCGGGCTGGATAAAGACAGCAGTGGCCGTATTTTAGTCAAAGCCAAAAATTTCAGTAATCTGTATACCGAACTGTTTCGCATTGATTATGCCCGTGCTGGCACTAACAGCGCAGCCTCTTACCTGTATGCCTATACCCAACCAAATGCTTATATCGCGTTTAAAGGGCCAGGGATTAGTGGCCCTATTGAAGGAACGGACTCAGTATCAAACTGGCCCGGCTGGTATGCAATGTGGCCGGCCTCTATTGGGTTGTACAATTATGTCACGTTCCGGCGCACCACGATTTGTGCGGTAACCAATTTTACCCCAACAGTAGTATTACCGAGAATTTCTGTGGCAGAACTGAACAGTGGTGGCACCACTTCGGCTGAATTTAGAGTAGATTTTCAATGCCAGACCGGCGTGACATCTGGTGTCACTTCTGGCACGGTAGCCATGGGTTTCCTGGTGCCAGCAGCAAATGCCGCCAAAGCGCAAGCCTTGGGTTTAATGAATGGCAGTGGAGGGATTAGCCATTTAGTATCAGATAGTTATGGCTCTCCAGGCACAGCGAGCGGCGTTGGAATTCGTATCTACCGGAACAATGCCCCAATTTATCTGTTATCAAAGAATGTAACGCTATCGGGTAACAATGGCGGTTGGTATGGCATCTTCCAGGGTGCACAAGAATTAACCGGCGCGGTGAGTGGTGGCAACAGTTACACTGAGAGTTTTCGGGCTGAGTTAACTAAAATCAGCGGGCAAACTGTGACAGCAGGAGCAGTAAATGCGCATGCGCAAGTGGTTATACGTGTCCAATAATGTGATGTTGAAACGTGTAAATAGTAAGATGAGCGGCTGGCTTCTATTACTCATAATGGCCTGTAGTCTGCCCGCCACAGCAAGCGTAGTTGCAGAAAGGACACGCGTTATCTTCAGCGAGGGTAATACGGAAGAATCGCTGCAACTGGTTAACAGCAATAGCTACCCGGTGGCGGTACAGGTTTGGGTGGATGACGGTGATTTAGCGGCAACTCCAGAGAAATCTATTTCACCGGTATTAGTGTTGCCCCCGCTATTTCGGTTACAACCACAGGCACAACGCAGCCTGCGATTAATCTTATCGGGCGCCAGTAAATTACCTGTAGATAGGGAATCTGCATTTTGGCTCAATGTTTACGAAATCCCGCCAAAGGCAACGCCTAAAACTGAGGACGAATCTCTCGTCACACTGGCCCTACGCATGCAATACAAAGTATTTTACCGCCCTAAAAGCTTACAAGCCCCAGGCGATACCTTAGGTAAAGCGTTAACCTTTACCCTTGAGACAAAAGGCGATACCGCCCTGATTCGAGTTGATAACCCGACGCCTTATTATGCATCATTAGCTTCATTAACATTAGGCTCAACTGAAAGCTTGCCAGATATGGTTGCTCCTTTTTCCAAGCTTGATTTTCCACTCAATCGTTTTCCCCCCGCTGGCAGCAAGACCGTCAATTTTGTCTTAATTGATGATTTAGGTAACCGAAAGGCATTTAGCAACAATTTAAAATAAAAACCTTAATGAATATAAACTGCCGCAAAGACAGTTTATATTCTGGTTTCGGGTTACCATGGACAGCCGCACACCTTATTCTTACTCTACTTCACTTCGTATTGAGTCCTACACACTAATACTATAATCCATTATTTAATCCTCTATTCTATTAAATCTTATTATGTTGTAAAAATCACTCTGCCTGCATTTCCAGTGAAATATCTAATTGCATTATGCGTCCTTCAATAAAACTTTCGGCAATTGGTAATTGACGTCGAATCTCCCGTTCATTACATTTTTTCAATCGGGCAATAGAGGCTTTAGATTGCCCATACACATAATGTCGAAGGATAAGTTCCAGTTCTTTTTCTCGCGAGGCCCGCTGTAAATCCCCCATTTGTTTCAATGGCTAATCCGTTATTATCGCAACATGACTCGACCTATCTATTACTCGTCACCAATCCCTTAAACCCGCTAGCGATATGAGGATAATCCAGATGAGAGTTATCCCTAGCCCATACACCCCAACGCGTCAAAACAGTTTGGATATCACTCATTACTGATCTCATATTATATTTAAATGCCTTTTTATTTATTTGATTAATATCACTCACAAAAAAAACTCACTAATTAGCAAAGTGTATTAATTTAATAAATTTTTGCATTCGAGAAATGTACTAAATCTGAGATAAAAAAAAGCCGCTGCCATTATTTAATGGCAGCGGCCTGTTTCACGCAGAGTTAAACGCCGCTAACAACACAGCGGCGTCAAAGACAAAAGGGACTTAGCCCGCAACAGCGATACGTTTCATATCGGTCATATAGCCACGCAGTTTGTGGCCTACGGCTTCAATTGGGTGGTTACGAATGGCTTCATTCACATCACGCAATTGCGCGTTATCAACCGCAGTACCGGCAACGCTCTTACCCAAATCCCCTGCTTGCAGTGAATCCATGAATTTGCCTTTCAGCAATGGAACCGCTGCGTTAGCGAACAGGTAGTTACCATATTCAGCCGTATCAGAAATAACCACGTTCATTTCATATAAGCGCTTACGAGCGATGGTATTGGCGATCAATGGCAGCTCATGCAGGGATTCATAATACGCAGATTCTTCAATGATACCGGAATCAACCATGGTTTCGAATGCCAGCTCAACGCCTGCTTTCACCATAGCAATCATCAGTACACCGTGGTCAAAGTATTCTTGCTCTGAGATTTTGCCATCGAATTGTGGCGCATTCTCGAATGCTGTTCTGCCGGTCTCTTCACGCCAGTTCAGCAATTTAACATCGTCTTGCGCCCAGTCAGCCATCATGCCGCTAGAGAAAGCACCAGAAATGATGTCATCCATATGCTTTTGGAACAGCGGAGCCATGATTTCTTTCAACTGTTCAGACAGCGCATAAGCACGCAGTTTAGCCGGATTGGACAGACGGTCCATCATCAGCGTAATCCCGCCTTGTTTCAGCGCTTCGGTAATGGTTTCCCAACCGAACTGAATCAATTTCTCAGCATAAGCCGCGTCAGTACCTTCAGAAACCAGTTTATCGAAACACAGCAACGAACCGGCCTGCAACATACCACACAGGATAGTCTGCTCACCCATCAGGTCAGATTTTACTTCCGCAACGAAAGAGGACTCCAACACACCAGCGCGATGACCACCGGTTGCTGCTGCCCAAGCCTTGGCAATCGCCATGCCTTCGCCTTTTGGATCGTTTTCCGGGTGAACCGCGATCAGTGTCGGCACACCAAAACCACGTTTGTATTCTTCACGAACTTCAGTACCAGGGCATTTCGGCGCTACCATCACCACAGTGATATCTTTACGAACTTGCTCACCCACTTCAACGATGTTGAAGCCATGAGAGTAACCCAGTGCCGCGCCATCTTTCATCAGTGGCTGAACCGCTTGAACCACTGCGGAGTGCTGTTTGTCTGGTGTCAGGTTAACCACCAAATCAGCCTGTGGGATCAAATCTTCGTAAGTGCCTACTTTAAAGCCATTTTCGGTCGCTTTGCGCCATGAAGCACGCTTCTCAGCAATCGCTTCTTTACGCAGAGCGTAAGCCACGTCCAGGCCAGAATCACGCATGTTCAAGCCTTGGTTCAAGCCTTGTGCGCCACAGCCGACGATCACCACTTTTTTACCTTTCAGGTAGCTTGCTTCATCGGCAAATTCGTCACGTGCCATAAAGCGACACTTACCTAATTGCGCCAACTGCTGACGCAGGTTCAATGTGTTGAAATAGTTAGCCATGGTATTACTCCGTTCGGGTTCTGTTTTGTGGGTGCAGCTATTTATTTTGGTTACTGCAAACGAATATTGTGTTTGTGTAGCTAATGTTGTGTGTTGCTGTTTTTCACATCCCCTGTCTGGGCCGGGGATTATCTTGGATTTACTATATGACAGGAAACACATTGCTGAAATTGATATATTAACAATGTGACGTTGCAGATTCTGCAATACAGTTTATTTCTTATGCAATACAATAGCTCTTCTCACCTCAGAGGCTGTCTGTTATGGATTTACGTGACCTAAAATTGTTTCTGCATTTGGCTGAAAGCCGCCACTTTGGCCGCACGGCTAAAGCGACACACGTCAGTCCATCCACCCTGTCGCGCCAGATCCAGCGGCTGGAAGAAACGCTCGGACAGCCCCTGTTTTTACGTGACAACCGCACGGTGCAACTGACCGATGCCGGTACACAGCTCAAGGCTTTTGCTCAACAGACATTGCTACAGTACCAGCAACTGCGCCATGCATTAGGTCAGCACGGGCCATCGCTCAGTGGTGAACTGCGACTATTTTGTTCGGTCACCGCCGCCTATAGCCATTTGCCCCCCATTCTGGATCGCTTTCGCGCACGCCATCCGTTGGTTGAAATCAAACTCACTACCGGTGATGCCGCCGATGCGGTGGATAAAGTACAATCGAATGAGGCTGATCTCGGTATTGCGGGTCGCCCTGAAGTGCTCCCCACCAGCATTGCCTTTACCCAGATTGGCGAAATTCCACTGGTTCTGATTGCACCAGCACTGCCTTGTGCAGTACGTTCACAGGTCTCGGTGGAACAGCCCGATTGGGCCACGGTCCCCTTTATTTTGCCTGAGCATGGCCCATCACGAAAACGCATTGATTTGTGGTTCCGCCGTCAACGCATCAGTAACCCATTGATTTATGCTACGGTTTCCGGCCATGAAGCGATTGTATCAATGGTAGCATTGGGCTGCGGTGTGGCACTGATCCCATCGGTGGTGGTGGATAACAGCCCGGAACCGGTGCGCAACCGTATTTCCTTGCTGGATGATATTTCGTTGGTCGAGCCATTTGAGTTGGGGGTTTGTGTACCCAAAAAACGGCTCAATGAGCCGTTGATCGAAGCATTTTGGGGGTTGCTGTAGTTTACAATCGAGAAGCGTAATTCATGGCGGGAACAAGATTCCTCAGCCCCAGATTTAAATGATTACCAATAGTCGCCTCCACAGGAACAGGAGTGCTCTCTTTGGTAGGGAAACTGTTTATTGAATTTGTCAGTTGGCAGATATCGCTGCGCAAATTGTTGGTAATGTTTACGTTGGGATAGGTATCAATCACGTTATAAGTGATTTTACCAGCAGCATTAAATTTCTGTTCAGCGCGGTGCGTTATATTATTTTTAGCATCGAAACTTTGCTTTACTACCACGGTTTCCCCCAATTGAACTGCTTTTTTAACCGGATCATAGCTAAAGCTTTTAACCACCCTCTTAGTCATATTATTGTTAGAATCAAAGTGCTCGATAGCCTTATTTATCGTATTGGTAGTTGCATCATAGGTTCTTATATTGATAATCTTATTATTCGCAGGGCCAATTCGTTCTGTTGTTACAACCTCTCTAACTACCTTATCTCTATTATGTGTTGTTTCAATCGTCTTACTCACACGCGCCCCTGAGTACGATTCTATTGAGTATTGCAGTGGGTCTGAACGACGGCTTAGCTGTGTTGGTGGAATGTAGTCAGGTGCCGATGATTTAATTGATGCCTTAATTGATGCTAATGTTTCACTCATATAAAAACTCCATATATTATTCAAACCATGAAAAACAATCATTCAACAACATGGTTATTAACTGCGATATTCTTCATCTCAATTAATAAATCCACAGATGATATTACGCTGCACTAATACTGAATTTCATTTGGAATGCTTATTTTTGAGAATATATAAGAAGATTAAATATAACTAAGTAGAAATAAAAAACTCAGCACTTATTAGCACTGAGTTTTATTACTATTGATAGGTATTCACTGCCACTTAATCCAGCCCAAACTTAACCCGCTAAAAAGAACTTAAACGCCGGGTTGTTAGTTTCATCATGGCAATCATAGCCCAGTGCGGCCAGGTGCTCTTCAAATTGCGGCTCAGAATCTGACAACTCAAACCCTGCCAATACCCGGCCAAAATCAGTGCCATGGCTACGATAGTGGAACAAAGAAATGTTCCAGTGCGTACCCAGGGTATGCAAGAACTTCAGCAATGCGCCCGGTGATTCAGGGAATTCAAAGCTGTACAGCCGCTCACGTAATGGCTTCGAAGGACGGCCCCCCACCATATAACGCACATGCAGCTTGGCCATCTCGTCATCAGATAGATCCACCACCTGATAATCTTTTGCCTGTAGCTCCGCCAATATCTCTGCCCGCTCGGCATAGCCGCGCGTCAAACGTACCCCTACGAAAATGCAGGCGTTGTCGGCATCAGCATAACGGTAGTTAAACTCGGTGACTGAACGCCCTCCCAGCAACTCGCAGAAACGCAGAAAACTGCCTTTTTTCTCAGGGATAGTGACGGCCAGCAAAGCTTCGCGCTGCTCGCCCAGCTCACAACGTTCTGACACATAGCGCAGGCCGTGGAAGTTCACGTTAGCACCGGACAGCACATGGGCCAGACGTTCACCTTTGATATTATGCTGCTGGACATACTTTTTCAGGCCCGCCAGCGCCAAAGCACCAGAAGGTTCGGCGATGGCACGCACATCCTCAAATAAATCTTTTACTGCCGCACAGATAGCATCACTGTCGACGGTGATCACTTCGTCCAAATACTCCTGGCACAGGCGGAACGGTTCATCACCAATGCGCTTGACGGCGACACCTTCAGCGAACAACCCAACACGGGCTAGATCAACCGGCTTGCCCGCATCCAGTGCGGCACGTAAGCAGGCTGAATCTTCTGCTTCAACCCCGATCACTTTAATCTGCGGCATCAGTTGCTTGATAAGCACCGCCACACCAGCCACCAACCCACCGCCACCGACCGGGACGAAAATCCGATCAAGGTGTGCGTCTTGCTGGAGCAACTCCATCGCCAGCGTCCCCTGCCCGGCGATAACAGCCGGATGGTCAAACGGTGGCACAAAGGTATACCCCTGCTGCTGGGACAACTCGATAGCTTTGCCTTTGGCTTCATCGAAATTGGCACCGAACAGCAGCACCTCACCACCAAAACCGCGCACCGCGTCTACTTTGATGTCAGCGGTTGCTACCGGCATTACGATAAGTGCTTTGATACCCAACTTACTGGCTGAAAGCGCGACACCTTGCGCATGATTACCGGCAGAGGCGGTTATCACACCACAGGCTTTCTGTTCTTCTGTCAGACCCGCCAGCATCGCATAAGCACCACGCAGCTTAAAGCTGTGTACTGGCTGGCGGTCTTCACGTTTAACCAAAATAGTATTGCCCAAGCGGGAGGAGATTTTATCCATCACTTGCAACGGGGTGACTTGCGCCACCTCATATACCGGCGCGCGCAATATCGCCCGCAGATATTCTGCCCCACAAGGGGCAGCAGATAAGGGTTGTGATACCGCCATGGGTTTTAGCCTCCCAGCTTACTTTTATCGCGCACAGCACCTTTATCGGCGCTGGTTGCCAGCAGAGCATAAGCGCGCAGTGCATAAGAAACCTGACGTTCGCGAGCTTTAGGTGACCAGGCTGCATCGCCACGGGCCTCTTCAGTTTCACGACGAGCTGTCAGCTCAGATTCGCTCACATCCAACACAATGCCACGGTTCGGGATATCGATATCAATGAAATCGCCATCCTGCACCAGACCAATCAGGCCGCCACTGGCCGCTTCTGGTGAAACATGACCAATCGACAAACCAGACGTCCCGCCGGAGAAACGGCCATCAGTCAACAAAGCACAACTCTTGCCTAATCCCATGGATTTCAAATAGGTGGTTGGATAGAGCATTTCCTGCATTCCCGGCCCGCCTTTTGGCCCTTCATAACGGATAACCACCACGTCACCCGCCACAACTTTACCGCCGAGAATAGCCTCTACTGCGTCATCCTGGCTCTCATACACTTTGGCCGGGCCACGGAAGGTCAGGCTCTCTTTATCTACACCGGCGGTTTTAACGATACAACCGTTCGCAGCGATATTGCCGTACAGCACAGCTAAACCACCGTCTTGGCTGTAAGCATGTTCACGAGTACGGATACAGCCCTCTTCGCGGTCAGTATCCAGTGATGGGAAGCGGCAATCCTGCGAGAAGGCTTTCGTGGTACGAATACCCGCCGGGCCTGCGGCGTACATCTGTTTGACACCTTCGTCGCGGGTCAGCATCACGTCATAGGTTTCCAGCGTATCGGTCAGATTCAGCCCCAACACATTACGCACCTCGCGGTTAAGCAAGCCTGCACGATCCAGTTCGCCTAAAATGCCCATGACCCCCCCCGCACGGTGCACGTCTTCCATATGGTATTTCTGCGTGCTCGGCGCAACTTTACACAAATGAGGCACCTGGCGAGATAAACGGTCAATATCGCTAATATCGAAATCAACATCCCCTTCCTGTGCTGCGGCCAGTAAGTGCAGTACGGTGTTGGTCGAGCCGCCCATGGCGATATCCAGCGTCATGGCGTTTTCAAATGCAGCTTTGTTCGCGATGCTGCGCGGCAAGGCACTAACATCATCCTGTTCGTAATAACGTTTAGTCAGCGCAACAATGTGCTTACCGGCATCGAGGAACAGTTGCTTACGGTCAGCATGGGTCGCCAACAGTGAGCCGTTACCTGGCAGCGCCAGACCCAGCGCCTCATTCAGGCAGTTCATCGAGTTGGCAGTAAACATCCCCGAGCAGGAACCACAGGTTGGGCAGGCAGAGCGTTCAATCTGCTCACTGTCGGCATCACTGACATTCGGATTTGCGCCCTGAATCATGGCATCCACCAGATCCAGTTTGATGATTTTATCAGACAGTTTGGTCTTACCCGCTTCCATCGGGCCACCGGACACAAAGATCACCGGAATATTCAAACGCAGAGACGCCATCAGCATCCCTGGGGTAATTTTGTCGCAGTTAGAGATACACACCATGGCATCCGCGCAATGGGCGTTAACCATGTACTCTACGGAGTCGGCAATCAATTCACGTGAAGGCAGTGAATAGAGCATGCCGCCGTGGCCCATCGCGATCCCATCATCCACCGCAATAGTGTTGAACTCTTTAGCCACGCCGCCAGACGCTTCAATTTGCTCCGCTACCAGCTTGCCTAAGTCGCGCAAATGAACGTGGCCCGGTACAAACTGGGTAAATGAGTTAACCACTGCAATAATCGGTTTGCCGAAGTCATCATCGGTCATACCGGTAGCGCGCCACAGTGCACGAGCGCCAGCCATATTGCGGCCATGAGTGGTGGTATGGGAACGGTACTTAGGCATTGTCTCTTTACTCCAGATTTTATATTGCAAATCAGCTAGTTGTTGTAAATGTAATGTGTTGCAAACTGAGTATGGTGCACATTTGTGGTGTCAAAAGCAGGTGGCGAACGAACCACCTGCTGATTCTGTCTGCCAGTTTTTATTGATTGATTGGATCCAGCCAGCCCCACTTGTCCTCGGTTTCACCGGTGAACAGGCCAAAGAACGCTTGTTGAATTTTGCCAGTAATTGGCCCACGTTTACCAATACCGACCTGAATACCATCCACGCTGCGCACTGGCGTAATTTCTGCCGCAGTACCGGACATAAACACTTCGTCAGCCAAATAGAGAGATTCACGTGACAGCACTTGCTCACGGACTTCCAGACCCATGTCTTTCGCCAGTTTGATAATCGCATCACGGGTGATACCCGGCAGGGCTGACGAGGTAAACGGCGGTGTGAACAGAATGCCATCTTTTACTTCAAACAGGTTTTCACCAGCACCTTCAGACAAGTAGCCATGAACATCCAGCGCAATCCCTTCCTGATAGCCGTGACGGCGCGCTTCGCTGCCCACCAGCAAGGACGAGAGGTAGTTACCGCCCGCTTTCGCGGCGGTCGGGATGGTATTAGGTGCCACACGGTTCCATGAGGACACCATGGCATCAATACCTTGCTCCAACGCTTCTGCACCCAGATAAGCACCCCATGGGAACGCAGCGATGATCACATCTGTTTTATAGCCATCTGGCGGGTTCACACCCATCCCGACATCACCAATAAACACTAACGGGCGGATATACGCGCTGGTCAGATTGTTTTTACGCAATGTCGCACGGCAGGCTTCCATCAGCTCATCAACGGTTTGGGAAACCGGCATACGATAAATTTTGGCTGAGTCATGTAAACGCTGCATATGTTCGCGGTGACGGAAAACTACTGGCCCTTTGTGGGAGTCATAGCAACGGACACCTTCGAAGACTGACGTGCCGTAGTGTAACGCGTGAGACATCACGTGAACTTTAGCCTCTGCCCACGGAACCATTTCACCGTTAAACCAAATAAAATCAGCTTTCTTCGTCATTCTTTTCTTTCCTTGTGGCGCATCAGGCGCGTATCTGTAATGTATTAGGTTGTAGGATCTCGACGCAGGCGACATCCATAAGCTTACTTAACTGAGAAGACAGTAAATCGACAGGTCGCCCGCTGGCAACGGTCAATTCAATATTAACATTCTCGGCATTAATCATTGGCGACATATTCATAGCACAAACCTGGAAGCCACGGTGCCGCACAACCCGCAATACACGCTCTAACATCTCAGGGCGGAAGCGGGCTTGGATAGAGATTTGATGTTGGATAGAGGATTGATGGTGCATCATGAGATTTTCTCCAGCATGGTTTCATTACCTGCGCCTGGCGGCACTAACGGCCAAACGTTTTCGAGTTCGTCGATGGAAACCTGGAGCAGATAAGGGCCTTCGCTGTTAAATAGCGCATCCAGAGCGGCGTCGACTTGGTCTTTGCGGGTGATACGTTGGCCGGGGATATTAAACGCACTGGCCAGAGTGATAAAATCGGGGTTATCAGAAAGATTAGTTTCGCTATAACGTCCATCAAAAAACAGTTGCTGCCACTGTCGAACCATACCCAATCGCTGGTTATCCAATAATACGATTTTCAGCGGTAACTGTTTTCGTTTTATCGTGCCCAACTCCTGAACATTCATCATAAACGAACCGTCACCGGAGACACAGATAACCATGTCATCAGGGCGGGCCATCTGAGCACCGACGGCGGCTGGCACACCAAACCCCATCGTGCCCAAGCCGCTGGATGTGATGAAATTTTCGGGGCGGGTAAAGTTCATATGCTGCGCCGTCCACATCTGGTGCTGGCCCACGTCGGTAGTCACCACCGTTTGCGGTGCTTTACGCTCAGATATCTGCTTCAGTAACAACGGGGCATAAATGGCCTGACCAGGATGGTCATAGCGCCAGCTATGCTGTTGTTTCAATGCCATGACCTCATCACGCCAAGGCTGAATATTCAGCGGTTGCTGTAATGCGGGCAGCAATACTTTCAAATCGCCCTGCAACGCGACATGTGCCTGACGCAATTTACCCAATTCAGCCGGGTCGATATCCATATGGATAACATTTGCTTTTGCGGCGAATGTATTCAGCTTACCGGTGACACGGTCATCAAACCGCGCGCCAACCGCTATCAGTAAATCGCAATCCTGCACCGCAAAGTTTGCGGCTTTAGTGCCATGCATCCCCAGCATACCCAGATAGCACGGGTGATGAGTATCCGGTGCACCTAAGCCCTTCAGAGTGGCAACTGCAGGAATATCCGTTGTCTCGATAAAAGCACGTAAAGCAGGAACGGCCTGTGCCATGCCAACCCCACCCCCGACATACAACATCGGTTTTTGCGCGGTTGCCAGCATATCCCAGGCTTGTTGTAACTCGGCGGCAGAATCAACAGGATGCTCTTCAACCGGCATCAGGTGCGGGGTTAAATCACCCACAGCTAATTGAATATCCTTCGGAATATCAATTAAAACCGGCCCAGGGCGGCCACTAGTCGCAATGGCAAACGCCTCCGCCATGATACCGGGCAACGCCTCTAATGATTCAACCAGAAAGCTGTGTTTAGTACAGGCAAGTGACAAGCCCAGTACATCAATTTCCTGAAAAGCATCGGTGCCGATTAACGCGGACCCGACCTGACCGGTGATAGCAATGACCGGCACCGAATCCAGCAATGCATCAGCCAAACCGGTGATCAGATTAGTGGCTCCAGGGCCGGAAGTGGCAATACACACCCCGACTTTACCGGTTGCACGAGCATAGCCAATGGCGGCAATCGCAGCGCCTTGCTCATGGCGGCAGAGCAAATGCTCAACACCACCATCATACAAAGCATCGTAGACAGGCATTATTGCCCCACCCGGATAGCCGAATACCGTATCAACACCCTGCGCACGCAACGCTTGAACCACCCACTGAGCACCATTCATAGTTATTTCCCCGACCTTTTGCGGGAGGCACAGGATTTTATTCTGTTGTGCATTTTATGTTCCTCGCGTCTTTAACGTACCAATAAAAAAACCCCCGGACCTTTCGGTGCGGGGGTTCTCTTGAGATTAAGGCTTGATTTTTATGCCTTTATTCGTCCAAGTGCAGCCCCGCACGGTGGGATAATAATCACCACCACGCTAATTAGGACTAGGTTAATCACTTGGAAAATCGCTTTCATAATTAGGTTGTTCATCTGTCAATGTCGAACGAATACCTACAGAGTTATCACAGTTATTGGTTATCTGACAATATTTATTTAAATTATTATTCTGTGAGCCGCTACACGATATGACATAAATATATTATTTATCAATCAGTAATACCCACATCAGTGGTTTGGCCTTTTTTTGCGTGCCATATCGCAATTTTTAATTTTGATACTTCCCTTGCAGCGAAATTTCTCGCGAGCGTTCGCAAATCAATACTTTTTCGCTGAACTCAAAAAAGACCTCGGGCACACTGCCGCGGCTATATCGCATCTCAGCCCGGCAGATAGATAAACATCACAGCGGCACCAAGGACACATCACGGCAAAGGAAAGCAGCATGTCACTGGCAACCATTCATACCCGCGCCACATTAGGCATTCAGGCCCCACCGGTTACAGTAGAAGTTCATATCAGCAATGGGCTCCCCGGATTGATTTTGGTCGGATTACCGGAAACCACCGTAAAAGAGGCTCGAGATAGAGTTCGGAGCGCATTAATCAACAGTGGCTTCACTTTTCCAGCGAAGCGGATCACCGTTAGTCTGGCACCAGCAGACCTGCCTAAAGAAGGCGGCCGCTATGACCTCCCTATTGCCTTAGCGATACTGGCTGCGTCAGAACAGATTCCTGCGGATAAATTAACCCACTATGAGTTCTTGGGTGAGTTAGCCCTGTCAGGGGCGTTAAGGCGTGTTAGCGGCGCAATTCCGGCTGCACTCGCCAGCAGCCAAGTGCAGCGGCAATTAATCCTGCCAACCGCCAACCGTCATGAGATAGGTCTAATACCACAAGGTAACAGCCGGGTTGCCGACCACTTATTAGCTGTATGTGGTTTTTTGCAGGGTGAAAACACCCTCGCTCAAGGCCAGCTCCTTGAATCTACACCATCATGGGATAACAGCCTCGACCTGCAAGATATCATCGGGCAGCCACAGGCTAAACGCGCTTTAGAGATTACTGCTGCGGGTGGGCATAACCTGCTATTACTCGGGCCACCAGGAACGGGCAAAACGATGCTGGCAAATCGGTTAACCGGATTACTGCCACCGTTGACGGATCAAGAGGCATTAGAGGCCGCTGCCATTAATGGCCTACTGCACAGTAACGATCTCCCCGCCCAATGGCGCTGCCGGGCTTTTCGCGCGCCCCACCACAGCGCGTCGATGGCAGCACTGATTGGCGGAGGTTCCATTCCTCGCCCCGGTGAGATTTCGCTGGCGCACAATGGTGTACTCTTCCTCGATGAATTACCTGAATTTGAACGTCGGGTGCTGGATTCTTTGCGCGAACCACTGGAGTCAGGCGAAATTATCATTTCTCGTGCAGCGGCAAAAGTGTGCTTTCCTGCCAAAGTGCAACTTATCGCCGCAATGAACCCCAGCCCCAGCGGTCATTATCAGGGGGTCCATAACCGTACACCGCCACAACAGATTCTGCGCTATCTGGCAAAATTGTCGGGGCCGTTTCTGGACAGGTTTGATTTGTCGATAGAGGTGCCATTACTGCCATCAGGTATGCTGGGGGCCCAGAGGCATCAAGGGGAAAGCAGTGAAACTGTCAGGTTACGAGTATTGCAGGCAAGGCAGAGGCAATTGGATCGAGCAGGGAAGATAAACTCTCAGCTTAATAGCCAGGAAGTTGCAGAATATTGCTCCCTCACCCCTGAGAATGCGGCCTTTCTAGAGCAAGTCCTGCTGACACTGGGTTTGTCGGTACGCGCCTGGCACCATATTCTAAAAGTAGCGCGGAGCATTGCCGATCTCGCTCAGGAAAATAGCATCCAAAGAAATCACCTTTCGGAAGCACTGAGCTATCGTTGTATGGACCGGCTGCTGTTGCAGTTACACAAAAGCTTGATGTAAATATGGGAGTAAAAAACCCTATTATCAAACACCTATCTGATATCCAAAGTCATTGGAATCGCAGGTAGGCCGCTAGCAAACGTATCCCGAATCACTTACTTAAGTAAGTGATTCGGGTAAGAGCAAGCCGCTAACACCCCTGCAATTTCAAGGACGAAGGATAAGAGGGGATTAATCGTCGCTATCGGTATAATCTTCCACCGCATCCATCTGCGGCTTACCGCCTGACAGGGTATGGAAGCGTTTAGGGCGACGAGTTCGGGTCACATATTTGGACCAGACTTTCTCCTCGGCACTGACAGGTTCACGTTCGCCGCGACAAACAGCAACAAATAACTGTTCTTCTTCCGTTACAGGCTGGCGTTTCCCGAGATCGAGTTCGTTAAAGGCGTAACCATGGCGCTCTAGTAATTGCGCCTCTTTAATGGTGAAATCGCCGTGACGCGAGAACCCGCGAGGATAATGTTTATTATCAAAAAAACGATTGGTCGTGATGAAGCTATCCGCCATCTGACACGCTCCTAATTCTCTCATGGTCGTGCTGTTTATGGCGCGGAGTATTAGATAGGCTTGACAGCGTGTAAAACAAAACATTTAAATCTTAACGACAAAAAAAATTGGAGATGGGTTTGGATACCGAATTACTGAAAACCTTTTTGGAGGTCAGTAGAACTCGCCACTTTGGTCGCGCTGCTGAATCTTTGTACTTAACACAGTCGGCGGTAAGTTTTCGTATCCGTCAGTTGGAAAATCAATTAGGTGCAAATTTATTCACTCGTCATCGCAATAATATTCGTCTGACACCGGCAGGGGAACGCTTGGTGCCTTATGCAGAATCGCTGATGAGTACCTGGCAACTCGCCAAAAAAGAGGTCGCTCACTCACTACAACATACCGAGTTATCCATTGGTGCAACCGCTTCACTGTGGGAGGCATACCTCACTCCGTGGTTGCAACAATTATATAAACAACGAGAGGCATTGCGCCTTGAGGCGCGGATTGCGCTGCGACACTCGCTGGTGAAACAGTTGCACGAACGGCAACTGGATTTATTGATAACGACTGAACCGCCTAAAATGGATGAACTGTCCAGCCTGCTCCTGGGGCACTTTTCGCTGCGACTGTTTTCGTTTGAGCCGATTGATTTATCGAAAGAAACTGAGTCAGACGCCGAGCATAAAAATGCAAATGAGGCTCCTTACATCAAGCTTGAGTGGGGCGCTGATTTTCATCAACAAGAGAATAGATTGCTGGAGAGCGTGCAAATGCCGGTGCTAACGACCACATCGGCACATTTAACCCGGCAATTATTGGAAACCACTGGCGGCTGTGCCTTTCTGCCCGAACACTGGCAAAAGGAGTACCCTCAATTGGCCATGAATGCGGACATGCCGGCTGTTGTGCGGCCACTGTATGCCGTTTGGTTGCAAAACAGTGACCAGCAAGCATTGATTCGGCAACTATTAAAAACACCTATGAATAACGCTGCTCAGAGCGCTATACAGGATTAAGTGGCGGTGACTGAGGACGTGCACGCCGGTTCAGATAAAAAGCACCCATCGCCTTCTGAATCGCAATAAAGCTGAATAATAAAATACCAATGACAATCTTGGTCCACCATGAGCTGAGTGTACCATCGAAGGTAATGTAGCTCTGTATCAAGCCCTGAATCAAA
This sequence comes from Yersinia sp. FDAARGOS_228, assembly GCF_002073315.2. Lineage (NCBI taxonomy): Bacteria > Pseudomonadati > Pseudomonadota > Gammaproteobacteria > Enterobacterales > Yersiniaceae > Yersinia > Yersinia sp. FDAARGOS_228. The sequence continues at coordinate 912,239 of NZ_CP020409.2, read as the reverse complement.
ACGCCAAACAACGTGCCGAAAACAGTCCCAATACCGCCAGTGAGTAATGTGCCACCGATAACGACTGCGGCAATGGCATCTAGCTCAACACCACTGGCTGCCAATGCATAGCCAGCAGAGGTGTAGAGTGAGAAAACAATTCCCGATAGCGCAGCTAATGTGCTCGATAGCATATAAATTTTAATCGTCGTTTGCCTGACGGGAACACCCATCAACCCAGCAGAAACGCTGTTACCGCCAATGGCATAAACGTTATGGCCAAAACGGGTCCGATGAGCCAACAGAATGCCAAATGCCACAACCATTAGCATGATGAAGGCCAATAATGTGAATCGCCCACCACCGGGGACTTTCCAGGCATAATTCGCCAATGTGGCATAAAGCGGGTGATTAATGGGTATCGACTCTTCAGAGACAATAAAACTCATTCCACGGACGAAGAACATCCCAGCCAGCGTAATGATAAACGCAGGGAGTTTCAGGGAATCAATGATCCATCCCATCAATGCACCAAACATTGCTCCCATAACCAATACAATGGCAAAAGCATACATTGGGTGAATACCATAAGTTCCGATTAACTTAGCTAATAACACCCCCGTAAACGCGATTACCGATCCAACAGATAAGTCGATACCGCCCGATAGAATAACGAAAGTCATCCCTACGGCGACAATGCCCAGAAAAGCATTATCCGTCAGTAAATCACACCACACTCGGGTGGAAGAAAAACTGGGGAACTGACTGAGACAAAAAGCATATCCCAGAATAAAAACGGCGATAGTAATCAGCAAAGGAATATTGCGCTTTAACATTATTTTCGCCTCTTGAAGATGTGGCTAAATGAAATCATTGGTGACTGCACAACCAAGACGGCTAATACCACAATGGCTTTAAGGACCAGGTTAAACTCTGGCTGATAGCCTGAAAGCAAGATCCCTGTATTCATCCCTTGAATAATCAAAGCACCAATAACCGAAAGCAAAAGATTAAACCGCCCCCCCATTAAAGATGCGCCACCAATGACTACCGCCAAAATTGCATCCAGTTCCAACCATAAACCAGCATTGTTAGCATCAGCACCACGAATATCTGCGGTCACAATAATGCCCGCCACCGCCGCACAGATACCACAAATCATATACACGGCAATCAGCACCAAACGAGTACTCACTCCCGCATTACGTGCTGATCGTAAGTTGATACCAACTGACTCAATGAATAATCCCAGTGCTGTTTTTCGCGTCAGTAGCCACACAATAATCAACATACTCAATGCGATGACCACTGACATCGGCAAATACATCAGCGTACTGCTACCCAACTTCGCCAAGCCACCCGTATCAAATGTAACAATCTGCCCCTCAGTAATAAGCTGGGCTATCCCCCGCCCTGCCACCATTAACATTAAGGTGGCCACAATAGGCTGGATTTGTAATACCGCCACTAAGAAGCCGTTCCATAAACCACATAGCGCGCCAACCGTAAGGGCGGCGACTAATACCGTTGGCAAAGGGTATCCGGCACTGGTCAGTGTGGCCGCCGTTGCACCTGCTATTGCCATCACCGCACCGACCGATAAATCAATGCCGCCAGTAGCAATGACCAGTGTCATACCTAATGCCAGTAAAGCGACGGGAGCACCCCGATTTAGAATATCGATTACACTGCCAAACAACCGCCCGTCCTGAATATGGATCGAGAAAAAGTGCGGGGCGACTAAACTATCAATCAATAAAATGACCGCCAGAGCACCAAATTGAGTGGCACCTTTCGGCAAAACCCATTTAACTTTGCGCGGTCGTTGCGGCATTGATAGGCTCCTATTAACCATGAAGTAACTCCTTATTGCACCGCGATCGCCTGCATGATGGCAGGAACGGAAATCTCATCGTGACCGAGTTGTGCAATATGTCGACGGTCACGCAGAACAATGACGCGATCGGCATAACCTGCCAATTCCTCTAATTCGGAAGAGATAATTAACAGTGCCAGCCCTTCATCGCACAGTTTCTCTATCAACCGAATAATTTCAGCATGGGCACCCACGTCGATACCGCGTGTTGGCTCATCTAAAATCAAAAATCGGGGCTTTGTGGCAAGCCAGCGAGCTAATAATACTTTTTGCTGATTTCCACCGGAGAGATACTGAATTTGTTGCTCGGGGCCGGGAGTACGAATACCAAGCTGCTGAATGAATTGCTCAGCAATTTGCGTTTGTTCCCGCATTGAAAGTGGCCTTAACCACCCACGCTGAGCCTGTAAGGCTAGAATAATGTTCTCACGAACTGTGGCCGCACCGACAATACCGTCAGTTTTGCGATCTTCGGGGCAATAGCCAAAACCGAATTTTGATGCCGCGCGTGGTGTTCGGATCTTAACCGGCTTGCCTTGTATTTTGGCCTCACCAGTATCCGCCGTCGTGACACCGAAAATTAGTTGCGCGGTCTCGGTGCGCCCAGACCCCAATAACCCAGCAAGTCCGACAATTTCACCAGGAGAAACAGCCAAATCAAAATTCTCTACAACCCCCCGCCGGCCATAGTTTTTAAACTCAACCAGTGGGCTACTTGCGGTAATATTATGTTCGCCACGCTTCAATAATTGCTCATCAAAACTATGGCCTAACATCATCTGAACCAATTCAATACGGGGAAGTTCTGCGGTTGTTTTAGTGCCAACAAGTTTGCCATTGCGTAAAACAGTAATACGATCGCTGATCCGATAAACCTGATCGAGGAAATGCGTCACGAATACCATACCGATACCTTGGTCTCGTAACTGACGTAAAATATCCAGCAACATACTGACTTCTTTAGCATCTAAACTTGCCGTTGGCTCATCCAGAATAAGTACTTTTGCTGATAGATCGACCGCGCGAGCAATGGCGACAATCTGTTGTATTGCAATAGAAAAGTTAGCTAACGGTTGCTGCACATCTAATGTAAGGCCATAGCCCGTTAGCAGTTTTTCTGCTTGTAGATTCATCGTGCGATGGTCAATCAGCCCCCAACGTAATGGCTCACGACCAATAAATAGATTTGCTGCGACAGATATATTGGGCAGCAAGTTGACCTCTTGATAAACAGTACCAATACCCAATTTTTGGGCATCAGCAGTATCAATGGGGCAAATGGCCTTGCCATCTAAATAAACTTCACCGGCAGCCCGCTTATAGACCCCGGTTAATGCTTTTATTAACGTCGATTTTCCGGCTCCGTTCTCTCCTAACAATGCGACAACTTCACCGCGAAACAGAGAAAAATCCACAGAGTCCAATGCCTTAACACCAGGAAATTCAACTGACAAACCACGAACTTCTAGCAGTGTTTCCATCAGATGTACCCACGTTCAAAAACGACTCAGATATTGCCCAAATACAGGTGACGAAAGTAGGCGGGGCAAGCCCCCGCCATTTGAATCAATAGCCAAGACTCTTCTTAGATTCATATTCCTGTTTAGCCGTATCAGGCTGTAGCAGACGGGATTCTGTTTGGATAAATTTAGGGGGTTGGGTGCCATCTTTCTTCAACGCAATTAATGCATCGAAAGCAGGGCCTGCCATATTCGGTGTTAACTCAACAGTAGCATTAGCCTCTCCGCTACTCATCGCTTTGAAAATATCAGGAACACCATCGATGGATACAATCTTAATCTCTGAACCCGGCTTCAAACCGGCTTCTTTAATGGCTTGAATTGCGCCTATCGCCATATCATCGTTATGTGCATAGACAGCACAAATGTTCTTACCGTTTTGCTCCGCCTTAATGAAGCTCTCCATCACTTCTTTGCCTTTACTCCGTGTGAAATCCCCGGACTGAGAGCGAATTATTTTTACGTTAGGTCCCGATGCGATCCCGTCAGCGAAACCTTTTTTGCGGTTAATAGCCACACTTGAACCAACGGTGCCTTGTAGTTCAACAACGTTACAAGGTTTGCCTGCAACATCTTTCAGCAACCATTCACCTGCGACCTTACCTTCATACACGCTGTCTGAAGCCACTGCTGCTGTGTACAAAGAGGGGTCATTCACCTCTATCATACGGTCAAGCAGGAATACGGGGATTTTAGCTTCTTTAGCTTCCTGCAATACTGGAGTCCAACCCGTTGCGACCACTGGCGCGATAAAAATGGCATCAACACCTTGAGCAATAAACGATCTCACGGCTTTAATTTGGTTCTCTTGTTTTTGTTGAGCATCTGCAATTTTTAATGTGATACCGCGCTTTTCCGCTTCTTGTTTAGAAACCTTAGTTTCCGCAGAGCGCCAACCGGACTCTGAACCAATTTGAGAAAAACCCACGACTAACGGAGCCGCTTGGGCTGCACTACACATTGCCGCTGTTATAGCTGCTGCTAACAGTAAACGTCTGTACATATTTCTCTCCTCACTTGTCATCGTCGAGCCGCTGACTCATTACCATTCCAAAGAACAGTTAAGATAATCATTCAGGTCATTTACTGCCCTGAGCTTCGGCCAATATGCAAATTATGTTGTTCTACAAGAATATGATGTTTTTTAAGGTGAGCTTCCTGATAGCTGAAATGTTAATTAGTTTTAGTACATTTTGTGAAAGTAATAATGAGCAACGTCACACCACAGAATTACAATCGTTTTGTACATAAATTCAGCTAAATAGGTATGCATTGGGAACGTTACCTTTTGAAATTTTGTCGGTTATAAAAAGTAAATATTGTTAATGGCAAAGTATCGCTCGAACAAAAAGATCTTTTTGGAATTGGTAGAATGGATTGAGTGTATGAGGGAAATAGATAGGAATAGTGACCAGAACAGGCGTCAAGATATAAGAATAACTACACCAAAGAAGTATGATAAATATACAATTCACGGTTTTTTGACATAAAAAAACCCCTCGCTTTCGCGAAGGGTTATTTATATGGCAGGGGCGGAGAGACTCGAACTCGCGACACCCGGTTTTGGAGACCGGTGCTCTACCAACTGAGCTACGCCCCTAGATTACGCTTAACATTATGCCTGCTAAGATAAGCAGGCATAATTTAAATAAGTGGCGGAACGGACGGGGCTCGAACCCGCGACCCCCTGCGTGACAGGCAGGTATTCTAACCAACTGAACTACCGCTCCACCGATTCTTTTACGTGTATCTTCCCGATACTTACCCCTTACAGGGCCAGCGCTCCGCGCTGTGCAAAACCGCTCTACGCGATTTTGTCAGTTACCAGATGTCACTCTGATAACTCGTGTTTGATGCCTGGCAGTGTCCTACTCTCGCATGGGGAGACCCCACACTACCATCGGCGCTACGGCGTTTCACTTCTGAGTTCGGCATGGGATCAGGTGGGACCACCGCGCTAAGGCCGCCAGGCAAATTCTGTCTAAACTAACCCGCTATGCAATTCTTCACACAGCCAGCCAGCCCAATCTCGGAACATTCGCTGAAAATATCATTCTCTCTCAAACACAAAACACCTTTGGTGTTGTAAGGTTAAGCCTCACGGATCATTAGTACTGGTTAGCTCAATACATCGCTGCACTTACACACCCAGCCTATCAACGTCATAGTCTTTAACGTTCCTTCAGGGGGCTTAAAGCCCCAGGGAAGACTCATCTCGAGGCAAGTTTCCCGCTTAGATGCTTTCAGCGGTTATCTCTTCCGAATTTAGCTACCGGGCAATGCCATTGGCATGACAACCCGAACACCAGTGATTCGTCCACTCCGGTCCTCTCGTACTAGGAGCAGCCCCTCTCAATCTTCCAACGCCCACGGCAGATAGGGACCGAACTGTCTCACGACGTTCTAAACCCAGCTCGCGTACCACTTTAAATGGCGAACAGCCATACCCTTGGGACCTACTTCAGCCCCAGGATGTGATGAGCCGACATCGAGGTGCCAAACACCGCCGTCGATATGAACTCTTGGGCGGTATCAGCCTGTTATCCCCGGAGTACCTTTTATCCGTTGAGCGATGGCCCTTCCATTCAGAACCACCGGATCACTAAGACCTACTTTCGTACCTGCTCGAGCCGTCACTCTCGCAGTCAAGCTAGCTTATGCCTTTGCACTAACCTCACGATGTCCGACCGTGATTAGCTAACCTTCGTGCTCCTCCGTTACTCTTTGGGAGGAGACCGCCCCAGTCAAACTACCCACCAGACACTGTCCTCACCCCGGATTACGGGGCCGAGTTAGAACATCAAACATTAAAGGGTGGTATTTCAAGGTTGGCTCCATGCAGACTGGCGTCCACACTTCAATGCCTCCCACCTATCCTACACATCAAGGCTCAATGTTCAGTGTCAAGCTATAGTAAAGGTTCACGGGGTCTTTCCGTCTTGCCGCGGGTACACTGCATCTTCACAGCGAGTTCAATTTCACTGAGTCTCGGGTGGAGACAGCCTGGCCATCATTACGCCATTCGTGCAGGTCGGAACTTACCCGACAAGGAATTTCGCTACCTTAGGACCGTTATAGTTACGGCCGCCGTTTACTGGGGCTTCGATCAAGAGCTTCGCCTTGCGGCTGACCCCATCAATTAACCTTCCAGCACCGGGCAGGCGTCACACCGTATACGTCCACTTTCGTGTTTGCACAGTGCTGTGTTTTTATTAAACAGTTGCAGCCAGCTGGTATCTGCGACTGGCTTCGGCGCCGAGAGCAAGTCTCTTTACCTAATGCCAGCGTGCCTTCTCCCGAAGTTACGGCACCATTTTGCCTAGTTCCTTCACCCGAGTTCTCTCAAGCGCCTGAGTATTCTCTACCTGACCACCTGTGTCGGTTTGGGGTACGATTTAATGTTACCTGATGCTTAGAGGCTTTTCCTGGAAGCTTGGCATCAACTACTTCACCACCGTAGTGGCTCGTCATCACACCTCAGCGTTGATAAGCAACCGGATTTACCAAGTCACTCCGCCTACATGCTTAAACCGGGACAACCGTCGCCCGGCTAGCCTAGCCTTCTCCGTCCCCCTTCGCAGTAACACCAAGTACAGGAATATTAACCTGTTTCCCATCGACTACGCTTTTCAGCCTCGCCTTAGGGGTCGACTCACCCTGCCCCGATTAACGTTGGACAGGAACCCTTGGTCTTCCGGCGTGCGGGCTTTTCACCCGCATTATCGTTACTTATGTCAGCATTCGCACTTCTGATACCTCCAGCAACCCTCACAAGTCACCTTCAACGGCTTACAGAACGCTCCCCTACCCAACAACGCCTAAGCGTCGCTGCCGCAGCTTCGGTGCATGGTTTAGCCCCGTTACATCTTCCGCGCAGGCCGACTCGACCAGTGAGCTATTACGCTTTCTTTAAATGATGGCTGCTTCTAAGCCAACATCCTGGCTGTCTATGCCTTCCCACATCGTTTCCCACTTAACCATGACTTTGGGACCTTAGCTGGCGGTCTGGGTTGTTTCCCTCTTCACGACGGACGTTAGCACCCGCCGTGTGTCTCCCGTGATAACATTCTTCGGTATTCGGAGTTTGCATCGGTTTGGTAAGCCGGGGTGGCCCCCTAGCCGAAACAGTGCTCTACCCCCGAAGATGAGTTCACGAGGCGCTACCTAAATAGCTTTCGGGGAGAACCAGCTATCTCCCGGTTTGATTGGCCTTTCACCCCCAGCCACAAGTCATCCGCTAATTTTTCAACATTAGTCGGTTCGGTCCTCCAGTTAGTGTTACCCAACCTTCAACCTGCCCATGGCTAGATCACCGGGTTTCGGGTCTATACCTTGCAACTAGACGCCCAGTTAAGACTCGGTTTCCCTACGGCTCCCCTATTCGGTTAACCTTGCTACAAAATATAAGTCGCTGACCCATTATACAAAAGGTACGCAGTCACACCACGAAGGTGCTCCCACTGCTTGTACGTACACGGTTTCAGGTTCTATTTCACTCCCCTCGCCGGGGTTCTTTTCGCCTTTCCCTCACGGTACTGGTTCACTATCGGTCAGTCAGGAGTATTTAGCCTTGGAGGATGGTCCCCCCATATTCAGACAGGATGTCACGTGTCCCGCCCTACTCATCGAGTTCACAGCAAGTGTGCTTTTGTGTACGGGACTATCACCCTGTACCGTGCGACTTTCCAGACGCTTCCACTAGCACACAAACTGATTCAGACTCTGGGCTCTTCCCCGTTCGCTCGCCGCTACTGGGGGAATCTCGGTTGATTTCTTTTCCTCGGGGTACTTAGATGTTTCAGTTCCCCCGGTTCGCCTTGCATGGCTATGTATTCACCATGCAATAGTGCAACGAATTGCACTGGGTTTCCCCATTCGGGTATCGTCGGTTGTAACGCTTCATATCAGCTTACCGACGCTTTTCGCAGATTAGCACGCCCTTCATCGCCTCTGACTGCCTAGGCATCCACCGTGTACGCTTAGTCGCTTAACCTCACAACCCAAAGATGTTTTTTCGTTATTGGTGTGGCTGTGAACACACTCTGCTGCGTTGTGCAGTGCGCGCAATCCTCATGAACGTTGAGTTCACTCCGGTTGCTGTGCGCTGTACGCCTGGCTGAGTGTCTTCTCGCTCACACTGCAACAATGATTAACACATTGGCATTGCGATTATTTGAGAGACTCTAATACAGGTTAATCCTTATCTCAGTCATTCTACGGAGAGATAAGTTTCAGCTGTATTGTTTCAATTTTCAGCTTGTTCCAGATTGTTAAAGAGCAATATTTCACAACACACTGTGCCTTGCGGCCGCAGTACGTTTTGAAATAGTTTTTTTATATGGTGGAGCTAAGCGGGATCGAACCGCTGACCTCCTGCGTGCAAGGCAGGCGCTCTCCCAGCTGAGCTATAGCCCCATATAAAAAGCAAAATACCTTATCGGCATAACTCATTCTCAGACAAGGCGCAGTCACGCGACGTTTATGGGTATAAACGAATGTGTCTGTAACGCAGTATGAGGATGAGTTGGTGGGTCTGAGTGGACTTGAACCACCGACCTCACCCTTATCAGGGGTGCGCTCTAACCACCTGAGCTACAGACCCAACAAGGTACTAAAGCCCGACTAATCTCTCAGCCCGGCCTTATTTGCTCGTTACTTTCTATCAGACAATCTGTGTGGACACTGCGCAATGCGTATCGTTAGGTAAGGAGGTGATCCAACCGCAGGTTCCCCTACGGTTACCTTGTTACGACTTCACCCCAGTCATGAATCACAAAGTGGTAAGCGCCCTCCCGAAGGTTAAGCTACCTACTTCTTTTGCAACCCACTCCCATGGTGTGACGGGCGGTGTGTACAAGGCCCGGGAACGTATTCACCGTAGCATTCTGATCTACGATTACTAGCGATTCCGACTTCATGGAGTCGAGTTGCAGACTCCAATCCGGACTACGACAGACTTTATGTGGTCCGCTTGCTCTCGCGAGTTCGCTTCACTTTGTATCTGCCATTGTAGCACGTGTGTAGCCCTACTCGTAAGGGCCATGATGACTTGACGTCATCCCCACCTTCCTCCGGTTTGTCACCGGCAGTCTCCCTTGAGTTCCCACCATTACGTGCTGGCAACAAAGGATAAGGGTTGCGCTCGTTGCGGGACTTAACCCAACATTTCACAACACGAGCTGACGACAGCCATGCAGCACCTGTCTCACGGTTCCCGAAGGCACTAAAGCATCTCTGCTAAATTCCGTGGATGTCAAGAGTAGGTAAGGTTCTTCGCGTTGCATCGAATTAAACCACATGCTCCACCGCTTGTGCGGGCCCCCGTCAATTCATTTGAGTTTTAACCTTGCGGCCGTACTCCCCAGGCGGTCGACTTAACGCGTTAGCTCCGGAAGCCACGCCTCAAGGGCACAACCTCCAAGTCGACATCGTTTACAGCGTGGACTACCAGGGTATCTAATCCTGTTTGCTCCCCACGCTTTCGCACCTGAGCGTCAGTCTTTGTCCAGGGGGCCGCCTTCGCCACCGGTATTCCTCCAGATCTCTACGCATTTCACCGCTACACCTGGAATTCTACCCCCCTCTACAAGACTCTAGCTTGCCAGTTTCAAATGCAGTTCCCACGTTAAGCGCGGGGATTTCACATCTGACTTAACAAACCGCCTGCGTGCGCTTTACGCCCAGTAATTCCGATTAACGCTTGCACCCTCCGTATTACCGCGGCTGCTGGCACGGAGTTAGCCGGTGCTTCTTCTGCGAGTAACGTCAATCAACCGTGCTATTAACACGACTGCCTTCCTCCTCGCTGAAAGTGCTTTACAACCCGAAGGCCTTCTTCACACACGCGGCATGGCTGCATCAGGCTTGCGCCCATTGTGCAATATTCCCCACTGCTGCCTCCCGTAGGAGTCTGGACCGTGTCTCAGTTCCAGTGTGGCTGGTCATCCTCTCAGACCAGCTAGGGATCGTCGCCTAGGTGAGCCATTACCCCACCTACTAGCTAATCCCATCTGGGCACATCCGATGGCGTGAGGCCCGAAGGTCCCCCACTTTGCTCTTACGAGGTCATGCGGTATTAGCTACCGTTTCCAGTAGTTATCCCCCTCCATCAGGCAGTTTCCCAGACATTACTCACCCGTCCGCCGCTCGCCGGCAAAGTAGTAAACTACTTCCCGCTGCCGCTCGACTTGCATGTGTTAGGCCTGCCGCCAGCGTTCAATCTGAGCCATGATCAAACTCTTCAATTTAAGATTTGTTTGATTTGCTATGAGTTAACATAGCGATGCTCAAAGATTACTTTCTGCAAATAAGCATTCGAACCGAAGTTCAAATGTGTACTGCTTTGGTCACTCTTCAAGACTTTGATATTTCTTCTGCCTGCCGAAACAGGCTTCGATATCGTCTTGCGAGTGCCCACACAGATTGTCTGATAAATTGTTAAAGAGCGTTCGTTACCCGTTTGCCTTTCGGCGAATCTTACGGTAACGCGGGAGGCAGATAATACGCTTTCCCGCTGAAGAGTCAAGAGTTTCTTTCGTTTCTTTCGAAGTCAAAGTCATTCTTTTCGCTTCCTGACCCGGCGAAGTATGTTTCGTTGTTCCCGGTCAGTGGAGGCGCATTATAGGGAGTTCCTGACAGCCTGCAACCCCTAATTTGAAAAAACTTTTCAACCGCTGAATCTTTAGTCAAAACACCTTTAAATTGGCAGTTTTTGCAGCACCGGGAAGCCATAACTCTGCAAAACGGGCAATAAAACGTCAGTATCTGCATTCAACGCCATGCAGTAAGCAATATTATCTTCCTGAGAAGAAACTACATTTTCTTGAGAAGAGATGAGCCAGGCAGTGCGACGAGCTATTGCTGCACCGGAATCGACCATACGGGTACCTTCAGGCAACACTTGCGCCAACTCTTCTACTAATAGAGGGAAATGAGTGCACCCCAATACAATGGTGTCCGGCGGCTCACGCATCGCCAACCATGGATGGAGGATTTTCTTTAAGGTTTCGATAGGTACAGCACCGCCATGCAACTTGGACTCTGCCAGTTCCACCAGCTCAGATGAACCCAGCAATTCAATTTTGCAATCAGTGGCAAAGCGCTCAATCAAATCCCGGGTATAAGAAGCATGCACGGTGCCACGGGTAGCCAATAAGCCAACAACACCATTGCGGGTTAATCGCACCGCCGGTTTGATAGCGGGAACAACCCCAACCACAGGGAATGCGAAGCGCTCACGTAAAGCAGGAAGCACAACTGTACTGGCCGTGTTACAGGCAATGACGACGATTGCCAGCGGATGGCGCTGCTGCACCGCAGTGACAATTTCCAGTACGCGTTCAATGATAAACTCGCCGGACTTCTCCCCATAAGGGAAAGCGACATTATCGAAAGCATATATATAGTGGAGATCCGGCAGCAACTGCCGAATCTCTTGATAGACAGATAGCCCGCCAACACCTGAGTCAAAAATCAGTGCTGTCGGGCGAGGGGCAGTATCAACCTTAGAAGTTATAGCTTCCGGTGAGGTAATACTCTCGTCCAGCGGTTTTATAGCCATAAACCGTCTCATAATCTTTATCAAACAGGTTGGCAATTCTACCACGAACTGTGAGATGAGAGGTGACCGGATATGAAACAGCTAGATCCCAAAGGCTAATCCCTCCCAATTTTACTGAGCTTGGTGCAAAAGTGGTTGGATCGAATGTATTGTCATAACGCTGACCAAGATATTGATATGTTACCGACCAATCTAACTCGGCCACCTGCCAATCAAGTTGGTATTTAACCTGTTGCTTAGCGCGGCGCACCAGAATTTGATTGGTTTCAGCATCGCGAGGATCAAGATATTCTAACGTAACTTGGTGAGATAACGGCCCGGTGTCGAAAGCTCCCGTCCATTCCACACCTTTTATCACCGCTTTACTCACATTGTAGTAACGGTTACTACTACTGTCATAGTCTATAAGTTCTTCAATATCATTACGATAAGTGGATAAGCGCCAAGTTACTGGCCCGGTTAAGCCTTCAAGCCCGCCTTCCCATTGTTTGCTTTCTTCTGGTTTCAGGTTCGTGTTACCGCCATAGGCGCTATAAAGCTGCATTAAATTGGGAGCCTTATAGGCCGTACCGTAAGAACCGATCAAACGATAGCCATCAATAAACTCCCAGCCCGCGCTGGTCTGCCAGGTGGAGTGCCAACCAAATTGCGAATTATCGTCACTGCGCGCTGAGCCTTCTAAAGTGACATCATTGATCTGTTGCTGCCCTGTCAGATAAATACCCGTGTTGCGCAATGTGTATTCATCAGAATTGGTTGCATTCATCGCTTTGCGTTTGGTTGTTTGCTCCTGCCAATCAGCCCCCGCACTAACCTCGCCTTTACCGACTTGCAGCGTATTACCCCATTGTAAATTGTATTGCTCTGCATCATCTAAAGAGGCGGATACATCATGCCGACCAAACAATGGATCATAGTTATAGTCTTTAGTGCGGTTATAACTTGCGATCAGTTGAGACGCATAAATTCCATTTTTAAAACGTAACCCAGTGTCATAAGTACGGCTTGATAGCTGGCGGGTATCTAATAATGCTGAACCGGGATAATAACTGCCATCATAGTCACTACGGTTATCGAAACCGTAAGCACGCGCAAAGCCACTGAATTGATTATTGAAATCATGATTAACACCTGCCCACAGCATTTTCCCCATGTATCCGTCACGATCCGGCTGGCTTGCCATGCCAGTATTACCAGCAGCAACAATGTCATAACCTTTACTGTAATCGTAATTTCCTGCCAACGTCACCGTGGTGCTATCACCCAGTTTTTGCTGAGTTGAACCACCGTAGTTCTGGTAACCATTCGAACCCACGCCTGCGGTAAGTGTGCTACCCAAGGCTTCACGCACAGTAATGATGTTTACTACCCCACCGATAGCATCTGAACCATATACCGCAGAACGTGGTCCACGAATATATTCAATACGCTGTACTAAAGAGACAGGGATTTGGCTGAGATCAGAAGAACCGCTGATACCCGACTGATTCAGACGAACACCATCAACCAGAACTAAAACATGCCTGGCATCTGTACCTCGGATAAACAAGGAACTCTGTTGGCCAGGCCCACCAGTTTGTGCAATGTTCACACCAGGCAAGCGGCGCATAACATCATTCAGGTTAGTTGATTGCCAGCGATCAATATCATTACGAGTAACAACATCAACCGGAGCCAAGATAGAAGATATGGGTTGGGGGAATCGATTGGCGGTAACCACCATGTCATCATTACTTGTTGTGGTGCTGTCCTGGGCCCATCCAGAAAATGCTGTCACAGAAAGGGCTGTGAGCAGCGTATATTTTTTTATTGTCATGAATACAAGCATCCAAACTCAATTGGCGGATGCCGCAGTGCCATGGCCGATAGTTCGCGACGACCACGCATATTGCGACGTAATACCGGCAGGTCTTCGGGCTTGGGATCTCTGATGTCACGCCTTATTCATTACTTAAATGAATTAATACCGTGAAATAGAGCTGGCGATGACTTCCCGCCCTTGCGGACAGTGTCTGGTTGAAACCTATCGCCGTAACTTCCCCTTACCGCTGCGCGTCAGCTCCGGATTTACACCGGATTCCCTTTTAACTCTTAGGTGTTTAAGTAACAGCATGAGGCCGGATCGCAATGCTACGATCAAGTAAAATAGATGTCTAGACTTCCATCCTCGTTATAGTGAATAAACACAACAAAACTGGACATCACTCCCACTTTCCCTACAATCCGCAGCAGTAACCCTCTTTTATAATGGCCAGACGAGAAGAATCATGACTCCCGACATCCTGCCGACAGACAGCTACGACCAACAACTGGCGGAAAAATCTGCCCGTCTTCAGGCGATGATGTCGCCGTTTCAGGCACCTGCTGCGGAAATATTCCGTTCTCCTGCCGAACATTACCGCATGAGAGCAGAGTTTCGCGTTTGGCACGATGAAGATGACTTGTACCACATCATGTTTGACCAGCAGACTAAGCAGCGTATCCGGGTTGAACAGTTCCCGGTGGCGAGTTTGTTGATCAATCGTCTAATGAGCGCGTTGATGACAGCCATTAGAGCCGAACCAATTTTGCGGCGTAAACTGTTCCAGATTGATTACTTATCTACCCTAAGCGGTAAACTGATCGCTTCTTTGCTGTATCACCGTCAATTAGATGAAGAGTGGCAGCAGAAAGCGCTGGAATTACGTGATCAGTTGCGAGCACAAGGCTTCGACTTGCAATTGATCGGGCGCGCGGCAAAAACCAAAATTATTTTGGATCATGACTATATCGATGAAGTATTGCCGGTTGCCGGGCGTGAAATGATTTATCGTCAGGTGGAGAATAGTTTCACCCAACCGAATGCGGCGGTGAATATCCATATGCTGGAATGGGCAATTGATACCACTAAGAACGCCAGTGGCGATTTATTGGAGTTGTACTGCGGTAATGGTAACTTCTCGTTGGCGCTAGCACGCAATTTTGCACGCGTGTTGGCAACAGAAATCGCTAAACCCTCAGTGGCGGCAGCGCAATACAATATCGCGGCAAATAATATCGATAACGTGCAAATTATCCGCATGTCGGCTGAAGAGTTTACCCAAGCAATGCTAGGTGTGCGCGAGTTTAACCGTTTGAAGGGGATTGACCTGAGCAGTTATAACTGTGAGACCATTTTTGTCGATCCCCCGCGCAGCGGGCTGGATGACGAGACGGTCAAGCTGGTACAAGGTTATCCGCGTATCCTTTATATCTCCTGTAACCCTGAAACGCTGTGCGCCAATCTGGAACAGTTACAACAGACACATAAAATCAGCCGCTTAGCTCTATTTGATCAGTTCCCCTACACCCATCATATGGAGTGTGGGGTATTACTAGAAAAGCGCGGCTGACAGGCAATAGATAAGCAAAAGGGCAACGTGATGTTGCCCTTTTGCGTTTTAAAATATGTCGTTTTAAAACATGCCATTTTCAGGTTATTG
This sequence comes from Yersinia sp. FDAARGOS_228, assembly GCF_002073315.2. Taxonomy (NCBI): domain Bacteria; kingdom Pseudomonadati; phylum Pseudomonadota; class Gammaproteobacteria; order Enterobacterales; family Yersiniaceae; genus Yersinia; species Yersinia sp. FDAARGOS_228. Next base: position 896,843 of record NZ_CP020409.2, on the reverse strand, counting down.
CGGCTGCTGGTTATCCGAATTATCTGGCTCAGATTCTGATTGCACCGACTTACGTGCTTTTAGTTTAAACAAGATCCAGAACACCAACACGACACTGAGAATAGAAGGAACGAAATTAGAACCAATGGCCGGATGCTCAACCCGTACAATCGCACTATACAACAAAATCCCGAGCAGGAAACATGCAGAGGCCAGCACTGGCAAGCCATGCGGCATGGCAAAATTGAGGTAGCGCTGATGTAAACAATATACAGCCAATACCAATGTTAGCAGCGGAAAAACTGAAAAAGGCACAAACGCGCTGAATAATGTATTAAATGAACCATTTATTGCCAGGCCAGTAATCAACGCCAGCAGCAGGGTGCCGATTTCACGGCGAGACTGTTCCATCATTTTTCCTTACCTTATTAAGTGCGAGATACAGCGAGTTTTTCCTGCTCGCGACGATACCAATAATAAGCGCCCTTGGAGATCATCCGCAATTGTAAGACCAAGCGCTCCTCTAACTGTCGCCGTTGTTCAATATCTACGTCCAGCACTTCAGCACCGGCACTGAAGACAATTGTGACCATGGCCTCAGCCTGAGCTTCAGTGAAGCTACGTGGCATGTGATTTTCCAGTTCGAGGTAATCTGCCAGCTCGGCAATAAAATGCTGAATTTCACGTGCAACTGCTGCACGAAATGCGGCAGACGTGCCGGAACGCTCCCGCAGCAATAGACGAAACGCATTCGGGTTATTACCGATAAATTCCATAAATGTAGATACTGAGGTACGGATAACACTGCCGCCCTTGGCAATCCGCTGGCGTGCCTGACGCATCAGTTGACGCAACATCAGACCGCTTTCATCGACCATTGTCAGGCCAAGTTCGTCGACATCGCGGAAATGCCGGTAAAAAGAAGTCGGTGCGATACCAGCTTCGCGAGAGACTTCCCGCAAGCTAAGGCTGGCAAAACTCCGCTCAGCACTCAATTGGCTGAACGCCGCTTCGATAAGGGAACGACGAGTCCGCTCTTTTTGTTGTGCTCTGACGCCCATAATCGTGCCCAAGGGATATCCAAATTCTCAATCTAAGATATATAGTCAACAATATACCAAACTTTATAGTAACAACCGTTATACAAACGTATCATCCCAATACAGAATTGCCGCTTTACAACACACATCACGGTGATTTACCCATGGTTGATTGGCTTATGCCTGCCATCTTTCAATTTACAGATGTGTTGGCTGTACCTTGAAATTTATTGGGTATCTGGTTGGGTTGATGTTAATGTATCGTTGTAATTTTGTATAAGAATAGGTCTCTCCTACATGCAACAGCACTTCCATTTTGATGCCATTGTTATTGGCTCGGGTCCTGGCGGTGAAGGTGCCGCTATGGGGTTGGTCAAGCAAGGTGCCCGTGTTGCCGTAATTGAACGGTATAATAATGTGGGCGGTGGATGTACCCATTGGGGCACTATCCCTTCCAAAGCTTTGCGCCACGCCGTTAGCCGTATTATCGAATTCAACCAAAATCCACTCTACAGCGACAATGCCCGAACCATCAGTTCTTCTTTCGCTGATATTTTAAACCATGCTGACCGTGTTATTAATCAACAGACACGTATGCGCCAGGGCTTTTACGATCGCAACCACTGCCATATGTTCTCAGGCGATGCCAGTTTTATTGATGCCAACACTATCAATGTGCGCTATGCCGATGGCACCAACGATACACTCCGCGCTGATAATATTGTGATTGCAACAGGTTCACGCCCCTACCGCCCGGCGAATGTTGATTTTAGTCATGAACGTATTTACGACAGCGATACCATTTTACAGCTCAGCCATGAACCCCAACACGTCATTATCTATGGCGCAGGTGTTATTGGTTGTGAATATGCTTCAATCTTCCGTGGTTTGAGCGTCAAAGTTGATTTAATCAATACCCGCGACCGTCTACTGGCCTTCCTTGATCAGGAAATGTCAGATGCCCTCTCTTACCACTTCTGGAATAACGGTGTCGTTATCCGTCACAACGAAGAGTTTGAGCAAATTGAGGGGACTCTTGACGGTGTTATTGTGCATCTGAAGTCAGGTAAAAAGGTCAAGGCAGACTGCTTGTTGTATGCCAATGGGCGTACCGGTAATACCAGCGGTTTAGGGTTGGAAAATATTGGTCTGGAAGCTGATAGCCGTGGTCTGCTGAAGGTCAATAGCATGTACCAGACAGCGCTGCCCCATGTATATGCGGTGGGTGATGTGATTGGTTATCCGAGCCTGGCCTCTGCGGCCTATGATCAGGGGCGTATCGCGGCACAAGCGATGATCAAAGGTGAAGCCAACGTTCATTTGATTGAAGATATTCCGACAGGTATTTATACCATCCCGGAAATCAGTTCTGTTGGTAAAACCGAGCAAGACCTAACCGCGATGAAAGTGCCCTACGAGGTTGGCCGCGCGCAGTTTAAACATCTGGCGCGCGCGCAAATCGTCGGGATGAATACTGGTAGCTTAAAAATCCTATTCCATCGGGAAACCAAGCAGATCCTCGGTATTCATTGCTTCGGCGAACGCGCAGCGGAAATTATCCACATCGGGCAGGCGATTATGGAACAGAAAGGAGAAGGTAATACTATCGAATATTTCGTTAATACGACCTTCAACTATCCGACTATGGCTGAAGCCTATCGTGTGGCAGCGCTCAACGGTTTAAACCGCCTGTTCTAGCTTTTCGTTTGTAACTTCTGAGCTCATGCGCGGTTGCATGTGTTCACGTATCGCCTCGGCCAGTTGCTCATAGCGGCCACGCAGTGGGGAACCGGGGCGGTACACCAACGCGACGGTGCGTTTAGGCACCGGTTTGTAGCACTCCAGATAGCATACACCATCACGCTTACGCTCATTCGGCACCGCCAGCGACGGCAGCAAAGTTATACCACTCCCCGCAGCCACCATATTACGCAGGGTTTCCAAACTGGTGGCGCGGAAATGAGTGTCTTCTTCTGCACCGGCCTGGAAACAAAAGCCCATGGCCTGATCGCGCAGGCAGTGACCATCTTCCAACATTAATAATTTCTCACCCGCCAGCTCATGCATTTGCACTCTGTCACGATCTGCCCATGGATGATCGGCATAAATAGCCAGGTTCATCGGCTCATCAAATAGCGGAACTTCGATAAAAGCTTCGGTCTCTTTGACCAACGCCAGAATGGCGCAGTCCAGCTTACCACTGTCCAACTGAGCCAAAAGATTCTGGGTTTGTGCTTCATGCAGATACATTTCCAGTTTCGGGAATGTCTTATGCAACATAGGAATGATTTGCGGCAGCAAGTAAGGCCCGACGGTAGGAATAAGGCCGATATGCAGCGGGCCGGACATACTTTCGCCCTGCAAGCTGGCCATCTCTTTCAGTACCTTCACTTCTCGCAATACCGTTCTGGCTTGCTCCACCAACAACAACCCAGCCTGGGTAAACAAGACCTTACGGCTAGTGCGCTCCAGCAACATCACACCCAACTCATCTTCCAGCTTACGAATCTGGCCGCTTAATGTGGGTTGGCTGACATGGCAAGAGTCGGCGGCACGCCGGAAATGCCTGAACTCAGCCAGCGCCACTAAGTATTCTAAATCACGAATATTCATCTGTGCTCCGCTTTATGATAGCCATTGACGATAGATAAGATAGCAACCAGTGATTAGATCTATCAAGCGATAAAATGAATAATGTGTCCCAACCAAGAGACACACAGACAAATTTTAATATTTCATTTTTTAATTAAGGAGTTACTGATGTTTACTAGCCAAGAAGGTAAAAAAATCCCACAAGTGACTTTCCATACCCGTCAGGGTGATCAGTGGGTTGACGTAACTACCGACGATTTATTCAGCAATAAAACAGTGATTGTATTTTCACTACCGGGTGCGTTTACCCCGACTTGTTCTTCCAGCCATCTGCCACGTTATAACGAACTGGCAGGTGTGTTTAAACAGCACGGTGTTGATAGCATTCTGTGCGTATCAGTCAACGACACTTTCGTGATGAATGCCTGGAAAGCTGATCAACATGCTGAAAACATTACTTTCGTTCCAGACGGTAACGGCGAATTCACCAAAGGTATGAACATGCTGGTTGAGAAAGCCGATCTGGGCTTCGGTCCACGTTCATGGCGTTACTCCATGCTGGTGCGTAACGGTGTGGTTGAGAAAATGTTTGTGGAGCCAAATAAGCCGGGCGACCCGTTTGAAGTGTCTGATGCAGATACCATGCTGAAGTATCTGGCACCTGACTTTAAAGTACAGGAATCGGTGTCTGTCTTTACCAAACCGGGCTGCCCATTCTGTGCCAAAGCGAAACAAATGCTGCAAGAACGCGGGATTCAGTATGAAGAGATCGTGCTAGGTAAAGATGCGACAACCGTTAGTTTGCGTGCAATCACTGGCCGTGGAACCGTACCACAAGTATTTATCGGTGGCCGCCACATTGGTGGCAGTGATGATTTAGAAAATTACTTATCAGCTTAATAACATTAATAGAATGAAGATAATGTGAATACCCAAAGTTATTGGAGTTGCAGGTAGGCGGCATGTGAACTCATCCCAATGAGCTTACTTATTTTTAAGGTCAAGACCAGTAAGTGATTCGGGGGACAAATCTGCCGGGAGCAGGTTTGAACGCTGCTCGCAGAGGCGATGCCCCAGGATGGGCTGAGTAACAAATGTAGCTAACAACCCTGCGGCTTCAAATACGAAGGGTATACTTGGTAGGCTTCGGCCTACCTTTTTTTCTGTTAGGAGCAGACATGAAAACCTTAAACGTTGATGTCGCCGTAATTGGCGGCGGCACGGCCGGACTTGGCGCTTATCGCGCAGCCAAACTGTCAACGCCAAGTGTGGTGATGATTGAAGGTGGCGAATACGGTACCACCTGTGCTCGAGTCGGTTGCATGCCATCCAAACTGTTGATTGCAGCGGCAGAAGCCGTACACCATATTGAAAAAGCGCCTAGATTTGGTATTCATCCGCAAGGTGACATTCTGATTAATGGCCGTGAAGTGATGAGTCGTGTTAAACGTGAGCGCGACCGGTTTGTTGGTTTTGTGCTGGAAGGCGTAGATAACATTCCAGCCGCCGATAAAATTCAAGGCTATGCCCGTTTTATTGATGACAATACGCTACAAGTTGATGATCATACTCGTATTGTTGCGCAGCGTATCGTGATTGCAACTGGCTCCCGCCCAACCTGGCCCACCGCCTGGAATGAGCTGGGTGACCGACTGATAGTTAATGATGATGTGTTTAGCTGGGATGACCTACCCGAATCTGTCGCGGTATTCGGGCCTGGTGTTATTGGTCTGGAACTTGGTCAGGCACTGCATCGGCTGGGTGTTCAGGTAAAAATGTTCGGTGTCGGTGGTAGTGTCGGCCCACTGACTGACAGCATTGTACGTAATTACGCAGCGAAAACGTTGAGTGAAGAGTTCTATCTTGATCCTGACGTGAAAGTTGAAGTCATGCAGCGTGAGGGGGATAAAGTCTTTATCCGCTATCTGGATAACACCGGCAAACTGCAAGAGATCATGGTTGATTATGTTTTAGCAGCCACTGGTCGCCGCCCTAATGTAGATAAACTGGGGCTGGAAAATACGTCCCTCGCTCTTGATGCGCGCGGTGTACCACAAGCTGATCGACTCACTATGCAAACTAGCGTGCCACATATTTTTATCGCTGGTGATGCAAGTAACCAATTGCCGTTACTGCATGAGGCCAGCGATCAGGCCCGCATCGCTGGGGTGAACGCTGGGGGCTTCCCCGAAGTGGTCCCCGGCTTACGTCGTAGCCCTATTTCGGTCGTTTTTTCTGACCCACAAATTGCGATGGTAGGCTCGACCTTCCGTGAGTTGTCACAAAAATTTAGTGCATGCGGTTGTTTTGACATCGGTGAAGTCTCTTTTGAAAATCAGGGTCGCTCGCGAGTGATGCTGAAAAATAAAGGTATTTTGCGCGTTTATGGCGAGCAGGGCACTGGCCGGTTCTTGGGTGCTGAGATGATAGGGCCGAGTGCTGAACATATCGCACATCTATTGGCTTGGGCACATCAACAGCAGATGACCATCAATCAAATGCTGGATATGCCGTTTTATCACCCAGTTATTGAAGAAGGCTTACGTACCGCTCTGCGTGATTTGCAGTCCAAGTTAAGATTGGGCACCGATGAGGCTGAACGCTGCCTACGCTGCCCAGGCGACTAATTTTACTCGCCGATGCTCTCTGTTTTCCCATGCCGGGCTTTATGCCCGGCTTTTTTATTCCTTATTTTTGCGCACTGCTTCCATGAATTGAATCATCTTACTTGGCATGTGAAGCCGTAATGCCCACTGTTTGTTCAATTGTAATCGTTTTAAAACGGCACTTATGTGGCCTACCACTATTGATTTGATACCAATAATGATACTAAAATGGAGACGCAATGAAAGACATGGACAGTCGGGTTGCTCAGATTACAGCTAACCCCGCTGGGGTTAAATTCCGCGAACTCGTCAAAATCTGTAATTTTTACTTTGGCTTTCCCAGGCATTACTCCAGTAGCCATCATGTTTATGGTACTCCCTGGCAAGGGGACCCTCGGATCAACATTCAAAAGGACAGCAGCGGAATGGCCAAGTTTTATCAGGTAAAACAAGTTATTGCTGCGTTGGCTAAACTCAAGGAAATGGATAATGGTTAACATCGAACACTATACGTACCGAATTACCTGGTCAGCAGAAGATGATGAGTTTGTTGGTTTATGTGCAGAATTCCCCAGTTTGTCATGGCTTGCAAAGGAACGTGTCGAAGCCCTGGCAGGGATAACTGCGTTGGTTGCCGATATTCTGCGCGATATACAGGCTAATGGTGAAACACCGCCACAACCTTTGGCAGAAAAGCACTATAGCGGGAAACTGGTTCTTCGCTTACCGCCAGAGCAACACCGGCGTCTGGCAATTAATGCCTCGGAAGAAGGGGTTAGCCTAAACCGTTATCTGTGCGCTCGGTTGGCTGTCTGAATAAGATTAGACAGGGGTAAAATTTACCCCCTCTGTTTGGTCAAATAACTCACTCTATAGATTGCTGGCTCATAACTACTATCACTGGCTTTTATTTTTTAAATCAAAACTAATGGGCAGAGCTAATGTTATCTGCCCATGCAATAACAACTCAGTAGGTGGCTTGGGTAATGGCTGAGCACGTTTAATAAGTGCCAGTGCTTCATGATCTAAAATAGCGGCCCCGCTGCTTTTTATAAGCTGAGCAGATAGAACATGCCCATCTTTATTGACCACAAAACGGATAGTGGCGATGCCTTGTTGTCGCTGTTTTCTGGCTCTGGGTGGATAGCGTTTAAACTCCACCAGATGCCCTTGCAAGCGGCTTCGCCAATTCATTTTAACCTTTTTTTTATGCAAGGAATCACTATTTGCTGCGGCAGCAATTTGATGGCTCTCGCCAGAGAGTGTTGTGCTGGCTACGGCTGCTGGCGGCGAGGGCTTATTGCGGTTTTCTGGTGTTTCCTCAATGACAGGTTTACGCAGTTTCATTACTTGCTGTTGTGGACGTTTTATTTTCACTGGTTCTTCTACAGGTTCTTCTTCAGTGATTTCCAACTCTTTCTCAACTAGCAGTACAGCATTAGGTTGTTCAGGTGCTGTCAGCAAATTACTCACGTCTTCTGGTTGAGCTTCCTGTTGTTCAACCTCCGGCTCGTTAAAAGTCTGTTGTATTCCCACCACCGGATTTTGCTCCACGTTTTGGGTGAACTGCGTTTCTGCCGACAAGGTAAGCATCACTGCCGCTGGGGCGTCATCAGGATGTTTAACAAGTACAGACTCCGTACTCAGCAACCAGAGCAGATACATATGGGTACTGCTGGCAAGCATAGCACTCCCCCACCAAAGAAGAATGCTGCTGTTATTCCGTCTTATCTTCATGAATTAAATCACTATATTCCTTTATTTCAAATAAGTTACTCCAAGTAACTCACCAAAATTTTATTCTTCGGCAAATGCTACATGCAGGCGGTCCGCTAGCGGTTTAAACAGATAATTGAGCAATGACCTTTCTCCCGTTCGAATAAATACATCAACCGACATACCGGGCCGGATGGCTAACTCCGTATTAGACATATCAATCGCGACGGTTAAAGGATAATAAGGCTGTAAGGTTTGTGGATGCTGTATGCGGTCAGCTCCAACATGTAATACAGTTCCGTATAACTTAGGGGTATTACTCTGATTAAAAGCAGAAAAATTGAGATCGACGGGTAAGCCAGCCTTGGCTTTATCAATTAGCTCTACCGGTAACTGGGCTTCAACTAATAACGGTTGCCCACGAGGGACCAGCTCCATTAATGTTTGCCCACTACTTACCACTCCCCCCACCGTATGCTGTGCCAGAGCAATAATTGCACCACTGACCGGAGCATATATCCGAGTATTATCCAACTCATATTCCGCTATGTTCAAACGCTGCTTCAGCTCTTGGGTATTTTGCTGCGCTTTCGCTAATTGCTCGCGATTCTCACTTTTATACTGTTCGTGCCGTTGTGAAATATGCTGCTTGGTTTCATCGATCAGTTTATGAGCCTCTTCAATGTCGCTGGTATCCTGCTCCACCCGCGCATGCAGTGAAATCGCCTGACGCTCCATATCCAGTAACTGATTTTTGGCAACATGGCCATTTTTCGCCAGCAGTTGAACACTTTGTAATTGGCGCTGGAATAAGTCGGATTGGCGCTGATTGTTACGTCGCATCGCCTGCAAGCCATTCAACCGGTCTTGATGACGAGTAATTTGCGCAGATAGCCGAGCAATCTCACTCAATTGAGCCTGGCGACGGTGATGGAAAAGTTGTTGTTGCAAGATAATATTGCGTTCAACCAAAGGTTGGGCTGGGTTCAGGAATAATGTTTGGGGGAAAGTAATTTCGTCCACACCATCCTGCTCGGCGGTTAAACGGGCTTCCTGCGCCAAAGCACTTATATATTGATTTTGTAGACTATCCCGCTGGCTACGAATCACCGAGTCATCCATGGTGATTAATAATTGCCCTACGGTTACTTCGTCCCCTTCAGCAATATGTAACTGTTGGATACGCCCCCCTTGCAGGGGCTGAATAACTTTGCGATTTTCAGCAACTACAACCTGCCCCATAACCGCAATGCCTTTATCCAGCGGCGCCAGCCCGGCCCAAAGTAAAAAGCCAATAAAACCACCGATAACAAGTAACCCACCGAGGCTTAGATAGTAACCACTGTTTATCTGGGGCCGTAATCGGTTTTGCTGCTGATGGTTTTCATCAGTAACTGGCAAACGGCTTGATTCAGGTAGCATCTTTTTATCTCCCTCCATGGGCTTCATTTTTGTGATGCAGTACGAATGGGCGCAACACCGTATGACACACCGCTACCCCAACCATTACGTGTGTTAAATGGTTTGCTCTCAGATTCAACCGCCGCGTTATCCTTGATTTTCAATATGCTTTGGGTGCGATCAAACAATTCCATTTGCCCATTGTTCAAAAACAATAAGTAATCGCTGCCCGATAGCAGTTCTGGTTTATGGGTAACCATCACAATTGTGCTGCCCTGCCGTTTTAACTGGCTGATGCCTGCCAATAAGGCTTTCTCACCCTCTTTATCTAAACTGGCATTTGGCTCATCTAATACGATAAGCCGTGGTACACCGTATACGGCTCGCGCTAATGCAATTCGCTGCCGCTGGCCACCAGATAACCCCTCGCCTTCATCCCCTAGTTGAGAGTCATAACCTTGCGGCAAATGCAGAATCAAGTCGTGTACGTCGGCTAATTGTGCGGCAGCGATAACTTTTTCATTATCAACCGGGCCAAAACGCGCAATATTCTCAGCAATTGAACCGCGAAATAGCTGAATATCCTGGGGTAGATAGCCGATGAATGTCCCTAAATGGTTTTTATCCCACTGAGAAAGGTCTGCACTATCCAGACGAACCGAACCACTGAATGCAGATTGACTTGCGACCAACAGCTTCGCCAGAGTAGATTTGCCACTGCCTGACGGCCCCAAAACACCAAGAACATCAACGGGTTGCAGTTCAAAGTTGATGGATTGCAATACCGGTATATGTGTTCCCGGTTTGCAAACTGTTAGTTGTTTCACGCTTAATTTGCCCTGCGGAGGCGGCAAAACCATACCGGTAGTGGGTTGAGGGTATTGTGCCAATAGATCAGACAGACGTTGGTAAGCAAGCCGCGTGTGACTCCATTGTTTCCAAACTGCAATTACTTGATCAATTGGCCCTAACACACGGCCAACCAAGATAGAGCCAGCAATCATCACCCCGGCGGTAATAGCACCCTCTATAACCAACAACGCACCTAGCCCCAACATCGTTGACTGCAACGCCTGACGGCTAGATTTGGATAAGGCTGTCACGCGGCTACTTTTATCGCTGGCAACATTCTGCTGATAGAGAAATTGTGAGTGCTGCCTCAGCCAGCGTTCACGTAGGGCTTTTAACATCCCCATGGCTTGAATGGCATCAGCATTGCGCAAATTCGCATTAGCTTGCTGTGTTGCTTGAACTGTGGTTATTGAGGCTTCTTTTAGTGGTTTTTTACATATCCAATGATTGAGCCAAGCTAGAAATATCAACATGCAAGCACCGGCTGCTGCCAGCGCCCCCAACCAAGGATGAAGGAGAAAAATTACCAGCAAATAGAATGGGAACCACGGTGCATCAAAAAAGGCAAACAGCGCATTACCGGTAGCAAACTGACGCAGAAAGGTTAGATCATTTAACGCCTGAGCCGCTGGCGTTTTATGGCCCATAAGTTGGGAGGCAAAAGCGGCATTAAATACTCGCTGATTAAGCTGCATATCAATACGTGTCCCCAGCCGGATAACTACCGCACTGCGAATCCATTCTAATAGACCAATAAAAGCAAATATGCCCAACACCAGAATTGTCAGCATTAATAGCGTCATGGTATTTGCTGAAGCGAGAACACGATCATAAACTTGTAGCATGTAGATTGCGGGTGCCAACATCAGCAGATTAATTACTGCGGTAAATAACCCTATGCCCCAGAGGCTTTTTTTATGATGGGCCAGTACTGAAAGAATTGTTGGCGATACCAACGAAGAGCTGGCGTTCTTGCTTGATTCCATGGCATCCATTTCCATACAGAATTTATATTTTTCGTAAAAAATTCTGCGGCTGATATTAGATTAAAGTAATATATTCATCAGGAAAAATTATTTTTCGGGAGGAAGTTATTTTCAGCAAAGCAAAAATATTAACTACCGCCGATATAAGTATGAAAAAGCAAACCAAAAGATATGGCGGTAGTATTATTTATCCAACCAGAAAATCATTTGTGAGCTGCCTTTATTACACGGCCAATAATGCTTCGCCGCCTTCTGTTACGCCCACAGTATCAATGATTGGCGAATCAGTAATAACGTCAAACTGACTGGCAAGTGCCATATCTTTGAGTGGTGTATTTATATCGATACCTTGCGCCTGGAGGAGTTCCAACATTGGGACAGCATTACCTCTCAACAAATTGTATACGCCTTCACCCTCGCCACCTTGGTAAGGTTTTCCTGGCGCTGCATGCATCGCTCTAGACAATGAACATACTGAATAATAAAAGTCACCGTCAATGTTTAAACCCTCTACGCTCAACTGTACTTGATCAAGCTGCTTTGGGGTTGGAGTGTTACCTGTATTAGAGGTATTATCTGTATTAGGAATAAACGAGTTACCAAACGCTAAAGATTGGATATAATTCCCCCTCTCAATGAGGCCATTATCTCCCCATAGAGTGCCACTAATAATTAGCGCGGCTGGCCCATCAGGGTTTTGAAACTCAGCTAGCGCGATTCTATTATTGTTCATATCAGTAGCGCCAGAAAAAGTATAGTTCTCATGAATGTTGGATATATTAACAAAGTCATCATACGCCTTAGCCCACTGGTGAGCATAGGAAGAAATAGTTTCATCTTTAAAGTGTTCTTGGTACTTAATAGTCACTGTCATAATGATACCTATTGATTTTAAATTATGCCATATCTCATCATTGAGACACCTTTACCACCGAGTAAATTATTTAATTCACTCAAATGATTTTAAAGTTAATATACAAAACCTAACGTTGTTAAATGTTAAACGGCTAATAATAGTTCACTACTATCAGCCACAGTGTCAATAACTGGCGCTTCAATAATAACGTCAAACTGACTGGCAACCGCCAAGTCTTTGAGCGGCGTGTTTACATCAATGCCTTTTGATGTGAGGATTTTCAGTATGGCAGAATTATCCCCTCTCAGTAGGCCATATACACCAAGATTCATATCACTTGGATAGTTATTATCTATAAGCATTGCATAATGAGCTTCTAAAAAAGAGATATCCATATCATCTGAAATATCTAACCCGCTGAATTCCAATTGTACTTGCTGGAGTTGAAGTTGATGAAACTGCGGATCCTCCAGGTTAATATCAGGAATAGGGATTAAATGCGCACCAAATTGCAGACTTTCTTTGTCACCGGGAATGATGGGGGATATTTCGGATAAATTAACTCCGTTAGCCTCCATAACCATCGCCGCATGCACTCCCTTAGACTCCATCACTATTGCGGCTTTACTTTGAGGAGAGTTATTTTGAATCGCAATTTTTAAACCAACGGTGGGTGGATTTGGGCCAGCCGAGTAAATACCATATCCTGCGTCTCTCGATTCCTGGGCTATATCGGCTATATCACCAAAATCATTGGCCCACCAGTAGGTATAAGAAGAAATAGTTTCATTTTTAAATTCTTCATGATACTTGATAATCACTGTCATATTAAAATCCTTTTAATTAACAATATATATATTCATTAATTAAATTATATTGTTCTACAAACAGACCAATAAACTTATCTGAATATAATAGTTATATAATAGTTTAAATATCAATATGAACCACCGCCGCAGCCAAGAAAAAGCCAGATATACTAGAGTACGGCGGTGGCGCAATTACACTTGTTAAAAATAGACTGACAATATTACACAGCAGCGAGAATCAACCAGAAAATCCTTTCCCAGTGATTCTATTTATTAAGCGGCTAACAACATATCGCTGCTTTCAATCACACCAACGGTATCAATCATTGGTGCATCTGACGCCATAACGTCAAATTGGCTGGCGATTGGCATATCCTTCAGTGGGGTATTCACATCAATACCCTTAGCGGCGAGGATTTCCAACAATGGTTCTGCATTGCCTCTCATCAAACCGTAGGTGGCTTTATGCATATCCCCTTGATGGTTTTCTACCATTGTTTTGGTAGGGTCATATTCACCGGTCAGATCTATGCCACTCAATTTCACTTGCACTTCGTCAAGCTCTTTACCAGTGATATCTGAGTTATCTTTCAAGTTTTTACCCAACTCCAAGTTTTCCATTTTCCCGTAGAAGGTATGGTGGCCCATATTATAGTGCAAATCACCCTCTACGATCATTGCAGTACTAGCACCACTATGAGAGCTGCCAATTGAATATTGGGTACCACTAAACCACCCCCCGCCAGAAAATTGGCCAACGTCCTTGGCATAGCCTGGTGCCTGCGTGTCTTTTATATCACCATGAGTGGTAGCCCACTGCTGAGTATAAGAGGTTAGAGTGTCGTTACTGAATTGGCTTTGATATTTTATGGTTACTGTCATGATAAATTTCCTTATTGTTAACAACCATTATATGACTCATCACTGAGTCAGTGTGACTACAGACGAAGTTATTATTCCATCTGAAGATTTTAAATTCATATTTAGTATGTTTATTTAAGGTTTCATATTTAACATTGATAACTAAAATTTATATTCAAAACCGCCCTGAATAGTTCGACCACGATTTGGCGCAAAAGAAAGTGAATCACCATAACTGACTATATAAGCGCGATTAGTTATATTTTCTATTGTACTACGCAAAGTTAAATTATTAGTTACCTTATAACTAGCATAAAGATCAAATAAGGTATATTTCGGCCAATCCGCAACATAAGCGGTATTAGCGTGGCCGTAGCTATTAACAACCGATGCGTCTTGATGTCCTTTGTTATAGCGAATAATGGTGCCGAGATCCAGCTTTTTATCAAATAATCTTCCACCTAAAGTTAAACTACCACGATCACCGGGCAAATAAGCAGAAGAACCAAATAAGTTATTCCCCGCCAAGCAATCAATCATATTGTTTGTTTTATCATTTTCGAGAGGATAAATACCATCCTTATTAGATGTAAAGGTTTGCGCTCCACCTAACCAAGCCCTTTTAGAACAAAAGTTATTAACACCAATCATTCTGGTATAATTTAAACTGGTATAAAAAAAACCCATGTCATAGCTTAATTGATATTCCAGACCACGAAAACGGGCTGCCAATAAATTATTAATGTAGGTAGCATTTGCAAAGGAACCGGAACCTAGCAGTGGTTTGGTCTTGGATAATTCAAGATTAATATAATTGCTGACGCGGGTATCAAAGTAAGCCATTTTGGCCACCAGGCGGTCTTGTTCACTAAACAGATTACTGTGTTGAATATTAATGCCCGATTCCCAGGCTTTGGAATGCTCTGCGGCCAGAAACGGATTGGGCAAAATCCAGCCGTGACCATGTGCACTGCCGGTCGCCAGCACTTCGGTAATCGCCGGTGGCCGCCAGGATTTGCCGTAATTACCAAAAAACTCCAGCCACTGCACACCAGGTTTGATACCGATAGCCAAGGTGGGCGAAAGCTGTTGTTCACGGCGATCCACATCCCAGGTCATTTTGACCGTGTGATTATAGGAGCACCGCCTGTTTTCAGCGAGATGTTGCTCATGTATCTTTGTGTTGCATGGGTTTTCACGGGAATAGTTGCCAAGGAAAGATTTGCTCTGCATCCAGGTATTACCCTTTAAGCGAAATTGATCATAACGCAGGCCACCTTCCAGCCGCAGCCAGTCTGCATGTTCGTAATTCAACTGGGCAAAGGTGCTGGTCATGGTGCGCTTGCCGGGTGGGGTGACACCCAGCATTGTTTCTTGAGTTGAGTTGCCGGTGGAGCGGTCACTAAACCACTCGAGGCCATATTTGACTTGTAATTGATGGTGGTCGGCGAAGGTAAAGTAATTGGTATTTTGCAGTTGTAAACCACGGGTGTTCAAACGGGTTTGAGTCCAAAACTTTTTACAAAAAACGGCATCAGAACACAGGGTATCGGTTTCATCATTGGTATCAACGTAATAGATTTTAGCCGCCACATCCAGCCAGGCAATATGTTCAGGCTTGAGGCTATAATCCAACCCTATATTACGGTTCAGCACATCACTTACGCTGCTCTTTTTCCAGCCCATTCTATCTCTACGGTAGGGATCTGACTTATCGACAATCTGCGTTAACATACTGGCATTGGGGCTATTTATTTGCGTTTGCAAATAGCTGAGTACCAGCCGTTGGTCGGCGGGCAGATTCCAGCCCAGTTTAGCGAGCTGTGAGCTCATTTTATAGTTGGCAAATTCAACTTTGTTATTTGTAATTTCTCTGCCTAAAAGTGGGGCGGCTTCTCTGCCAAAACGAAGAGCACCAATATCCCCTTTATTGCCGGGCCAATAATCTTTTAGATTGCGCTCACTGGCAGCAATTAATAGATCACCATATTCATTACCCAGCGCCAGAATACCACCACCAATAAACTGAGTGCCGTTATCACCGGTCATGGCACGTATTTGCCCCCCCAGTTCTTTGCCCGGTTCGAGGAAATCACTGGCATTGACCGTATTAAAGGTGGCAACCCCACCAATGACGCCAGCACCGCCCATACCGCTGGTGGCCCCCTTTTCAATCACAACACTACTCAATATTTCTGGATCGATATACATCACACCATGGCGCTGACCATGGCCACTTTTCATAAAGTTTTGCCGCATGCCGTCAATATTCATATTGACGCGGCCGTAGTCTTGGATGCCACGGATATTCACGGAAAGCGCGGGGTCTTGCTGGCTGACGCTGGAATAGACACCGGGAGTTTGTTCCAATATATCTGCCGCATGGCGGGCAGGGCGATTATCCAGTTGTTCGCGAGAGATTTCACTGACGGAGTGCAGCTCATCATATACCCAGTCACCGTCCTGGGAATTATTTACACCTTCTATTTTTAGTTTATCCAATACCATATCATTTTCAGCCGAAGGGGTTAGCGTTGCCTCCGCACGAACTTTGCCAGAATAGCCTTGCGCTGTTGCCAGAGCTATAAATATACCAAGGGCAATTTTATTCATTGAGGTTATTATTTTTCTTTTATCTCTCACTATATTGTCCATTTATTAGATCTCATCCTTACGATATGAATATAATTAACCTGTTAACTATTTAGTTATTGAATAGCAGACGTAATAATGACCAGCAATAAAGCTAATGCCGGGCAACCAGAGAGGTTTGAACAAAGAAAAGTCATTATCAATTAACGATATGACTTACCTTTTTCAAAATAGAAAAATCATAAAGAATTAAATCTAATAGCAGCCCAGCCACTTTATTAATGGATCAGGTAATGCAGGAATAAAATAGGTTTTCGGCTATTTTGAATTATATGTCTCTATTTTTAATCTTAGTAGAGGTTTCACTACAACGCCACTGGTTGATAATGATTATCATAATCATTAAGAGGTATAAACTCAACTGAATATTAAAATTAAAATCTTATTAGGCTGAAAATATTGGCTTTATCGTATGCGTAAAATAAGTAAAAATAATTATTGGTGTAACGCTAATTAAAATAAAACAGTATGAAAAGCAACATGAAATTTATTTCTAATACTTTTAAATTTAAAATGGGCCACTATAAAGCGGCCCATTATCAATATTAATAGCTAACTAATTAAATTAGGCGTGCTTTCGCTTCTGCAATAGCATAAGCCACCTGCTGTGGCGAAACGCCACCTTTAGCAACACGTTTATCCAGGCAAGATTGCAATGCCAGAATAGGATAGACATCATCGCCAATCACCGCGCTGAACTTCTGCAAATCAAGCAGTGATAATGCTTCCAGCGCTTTACCCTGACGAATAGCTTCAACGACGGCTTCACCAACAATATGGTGCGCTTCACGGAAGGGTACGCCTTTGGCGACCAGATAATCAGCCAGCTCAGTGGCGTTAGCGTAACCCTGTTCTGCCGCCTCTTTACAACGTGGGCGTTTTACCTGAATACCGTCTAACACCAGTGCCGCCATATGCAGGCAGTCGAGCCAGGTATCCAGCGCATCAAACAGCCCTTCTTTGTCTTCCTGCATGTCTTTGTTATAGGCAAGAGGCAAGCCTTTCAGCGTCATCATCATTCCGGTCAATGCACCCTGTACCCGGCCACATTTACCGCGGATTAATTCCAACGCATCTGGGTTTTTCTTCTGTGGCATCAGCGAAGAACCGGAGGTCACGCGATCGGATAAATCAACGAAAGCCGCTTCGCCGCTATTGAAGAAGATCAGATCCTCAGCAAAACGAGATAAATGCACCATGCCGATGCTGGCATCAGACAGTAGTTCTAAGACGTGGTCGCGGTCTGAAACACTGTCGAGGCTGTTGCGAGTGGCAGAGGCAAAGCCTAACCAGCCAGCCAGTTGTTCGCGATCGATGGCATAGGCAGTACCTGCCAATGCGCCACTGCCTAACGGGCTAACATCCAAGCGCGTCAGGGTATCTTGCAGGCGGCTTTGGTCACGAGACAGCATTTCTGCATATGCCAGGCACCAGTGAGCAAAAGTCACTGGTTGCGCACGTTGCAAGTGGGTATAACCCGGCATCACCGCATCCTGATTCGCTTCGGCTGTGGCAACCAACACCTGCTGCAACTGCTTCACCGCAGTTTGTAATTCAGTGATCTGGAACTTGCACCACAATTTCAGATCGGTCGCTACCTGATCATTACGGCTACGGCCGGTATGCAGTTTTTTGCCTAAATCACCCACTTTATCAATCAGTTTGGTTTCAACCCAACTGTGAATATCTTCGGCATCACTGTGCAAAATAGCCTGTGGATCAGCCTGCACTTCTGCCAGCAATGCATCAAGTGCCTGCTCCAGTTGTTGCTGTTCGGTAGCCGTTAATACCCCAACCGTCACCAGTGCTTTTGACCAGGCAACAGAACCGGTAATATCCTGCTCCGCTAGCCGGTAATCAAACCGCAGTGAATCGTTGAATTGCTTGAAACGCTGATCTGCCGCCTGACTAAACCGCCCGCCCCACAATGCCATAATCTTTCTTCCCTAGTTTCAGAATAAAAACTCATAATATACCCAAAGTAGTTGGAGTGGCAGCAAGGCAGCAAACGCACAAATCCCGTTGAGCTGACTCAAGCCAGTGATTCGGGTGAGTAAGAGCCGCTAACACCGCTGCAACTTCAAATAAGAAGGGTATTTAGGCCAGAATACGCGTGCCAATTGGCTCACCATTAAACAGTGCCGGTAACTGATCCGCATGACGCCAACTGGCAATATCTACCGGGCGGCCTAATGAGCGTGCTGCATCCAGCGCTGCATTCACTTTAACTACCATACCATCGGTAATGATGCCCTGAGCAATGAGTTGCTCGGCCTTTTGCGCCGTCATTTCAGCAATCCGTTGGCCTTTGCCATCCAGAATGCCGCTAACATCAGACAGTAAAATCAAATCAGCCCCAAGGGTGGCGGCTAACGCGGTGGCCGCCTGATCGGCATTCACATTCATCAGTTGGCCGTCGGCAGTAATACCAATAGAACTGATAATGGGCATGTAATCCGCAGCCAGCAAGGTTTGCACTAACGCAGGTGAACCCGGTTGAGCGTTACCCACATGCCCCAATTCGGCATCCAGTAGCGTTACCGATACGGTTCCGCCATCGCCCAAACACAAGCCAACAGCATTAATGTTATGTTTTACCGCCCAAGCCAGCAGGGTTTTGTTAGCGGTGCCTGCCAGTGCGCCGGTAATAATATCAATCTGGTCAGCAGGGGTGACACGCAAGCCGTTTTTCTTCACTACCGGCAAAGCGAGTTTTTTCATCAGATCGTCAACCAGACAACCGCCACCGTGCATAATCACTAGCGGGCGCTCATGCTTCTCGCGATAAGTCACCAATGCAGTAAACAGGCGTTCCAGCGCTTCTTCGCTGTCGAGCAATACGCCACCTAATTTAATGACTAACGGATTCATTTTTTTGCGCCTTATTTAATCGGGTAAAAATTCATAGGTCTGCGGCATGAACGCAATTGGTTCGCATGACCGCAACCAGTTATTTCGGCTAGTGACTTACCTTGCCCCACAACAGAGACTCGGTTTCTGTAAAACCAAAACGTATATTCATGCATTGCACAGCCTGAGCTGCCGCACCTTTCAGTAGGTTATCTTCAGTGGCGACAATAATTAAATGTTCGCCTTGCACTGAGAAACCGATATCGCAGAAAGGCAAACCAACCACTGCTTTCAACGCGGGAACACCGTGCTGATACAACCGCACCAGCGGTTTATCCTGATAAGCATGGTGATACGCGTCAGCAATATCTTGCGCCGTCACACCCGCGTTCAGGCGGCAGGTAATGGTCGCCAGAATACCGCGGGCGAAATTACCCAAGTGGGGGGTAAAAATAACGGGTGTGCCAAGGTGAGCTACAATTTCTGGGTGATGACGATGATTGAACAAGCCGTATGGCTGCAAACTGACTTCACAGAAACTGTTGCCGATACTGGCCTTACGCCCTGCGCCGCTGACGCCACTGACTGCATTAATCACCGGCCACTGTGCTTCATTCAATAATTTATTATCAACCAACGGCTTAAGCGCTAATTGTGATGCGGTTGGATAGCAGCCAGGAACGGCGATCAACTGTGCCTGCTTAATCTCTTCTGCCTGCCATTCAGCTAGCCCATAAACGGCTTTATCCAGCCAATCGGGATGTTTATGTTCAAAACCATAATACTGGCGGTAAAACGCCGCATCTTTCACCCGAAACGCACCGGAGAGATCGAATACGACACAACCGGCAGCTAAAAATTGTGGCGCTAAATCATGACTGACCTCATGGGCGGTGGCGAGGAACACAACATCAACCCCTTTTGCCGCCTGAGCCACATCCACCAAGGGTTGCAGCGGGAGATCAATAATGCCTTTTAGCTGCGGATGCAGGTCAGAAAGTAATTTTCCTGCATCTGCACTTTGCGCTGAAACCGTTAAACCGGTTATGTTCATATGTGGGTGACGACTCAGGTAAGCCGTAAGCTCGGCTCCGGCATAACCACTGGCACCAACAATTAGCGTATTCAACATGGGTTCAGTTCACCTTACCCTTCGTACTTGACGTTGCAGCAGTGCTCATTACTCACTTGCTGCCTACCTGCAACGCCAAGTACTTTGGGTACAAAAATGTAATTCGGTATAAAGACATAAGTAGTCAAAACCGGTATTTGGGTTTTCAGCAAGGTTTTGCTGTTCCCCTCGTGATTGAGCGTTGACATTTTCGTAAATTTAAGGGTGTTTTTCGGTTCCCTTACGCTCAAGCTTAATGTATTTTTATTCATAATTACTGCATGAATATTGATACTATCCTAACCAAAGGCTGTCAACAGTGAAGATGAAATTACCTCCATTTATTGAGCTGTATCGGGCGTTAATCGCGACGCCATCGATCAGCGCAACCGATAGCGCTCTCGATCAAAGTAATGAGGCGTTAATCAACTTGTTGGCCGGATGGTTTGCAGACTTGGGTTTTCGCGTCGAGATCCAACCCGTGCCCGATACACGCCACAAATTTAATCTGCTTGCCTCTATTGGTGAAAAAAACATCGGAAAAGGCAATGGTGGATTATTGCTGGCGGGCCATACCGATACGGTGCCTTTTGATGAAGGGCGTTGGACCCGTGACCCGTTCACCCTGACCGAACATGACAATAAGTTGTATGGTTTAGGTACCGCCGACATGAAAGGCTTTTTTGCTTTTATTCTGGATGCGGTGCGCGATATCGATGCCAGCAAACTGAGCAAGCCACTGTATATTCTGGCGACCGCCGATGAAGAAACTACCATGGCGGGCGCGCGCTATTTTGCCGCCTCCAGCCAGTTGCGCCCAGACTTTGCCATTATCGGTGAGCCAACCTCGCTGCAACCGGTGCGGGCGCACAAAGGGCATATTTCCAATGCTATTCGTATTACCGGCCAGTCCGGGCACTCTAGCGATCCGGCTCGTGGGGTTAATGCCATTGATTTAATGCATGAATCTATCACTGAATTGATGAAGCTGCGCACCAGGTTGCAAGAGCGTTATCACAATCCGGCGTTTACCATTCCGTATCCCACCATGAATTTTGGTCATATTAACGGCGGTGATGCGGCAAACCGTATCTGTGCTTGCTGTGAATTGCATATGGATATCCGCCCGTTGCCAGGCCTGACATTAAGTGATCTGAACGGGTTGATGACCGAAGCGCTGGCTCCGGTAAGTCAACGCTGGCCGGGCCGTTTGAGCATTGACGAACTGCATCCGCCGATCCCAGGCTATGAATGCCCAACCGATCACCATATGGTAGGGGTTATTGAGAAATTATTGGGTGAGCGTACTGCGGTGGTGAACTACTGCACCGAAGCGCCGTTTATCCAGCAAGTGTGCCCAACCTTGGTGCTGGGACCCGGCTCGATCGATCAGGCCCATCAGCCAGATGAATTTATCGATGTGGCCTTTATCGAGCCAACCCGCGAGCTGATTGGTCAGTTGGTTGACCATTTCTGCCAGCAGTAATTACCTCTTATGGGGTAGGCGATCAATTTTGCCTATTAGGAAGACTGATAACCTGACCTTGGTAATTAAATTTCAGCAATATCCCTAAAATTGATGTTTTTTTGCTAAAAATAGTGTCAATTGGAGTATGGAATTGAACGTGGCGAGTGGAATTGTCCATCTCGGCCTTTTGGGTGAAATTAATTTACAAAAAGAAACCATAAAAGTTTATACCCAAAGTCATTGGCGTTGCAGGTAGGCAGCAAGTGAAAGACAAATCGGTTGATGACCGATTTGAACAGCATTTATGCTAGCCCGCAGGGTGAGCCTCTTTGAGGCTCATTAATCCCGATGAGCTGACACCAGTCAGTGATTCGGGTGAGTGAACGCAGCTAACAACCCTGCGGCGTCAATGGCGAAGGGGATATGGGTCAGGGGTCATATGAACGAACAATATTCCGCAATGCGAAGTAACGTCAGTATGCTCGGTACGCTACTCGGGGACACCATCAAAGAAGCGCTTGGTGAACACATCCTTGAAAAAGTAGAAACCATCCGTAAATTATCCAAATCTTCGCGTGCTGGTAATGAAGCAAGCCGTCAGGAACTGCTGACCACGCTGCAAAATCTGTCCAACGACGAGCTGCTGCCAGTAGCCCGTGCTTTTAGCCAATTCCTCAATCTGACGAATACGGCAGAGCAATATCACAGTATTTCACCACACGGTGAAGCCGCAAGTAACCCAGAAGCGCTGGCTCAGCTTTTCACGCGCTTAAAAGATAAAAAGCTGAGCGAGAAAGATATGCGCAGCGCGGTTGATGAGTTATCCATTGAGTTGGTGTTAACCGCTCATCCAACCGAAATCACCCGCCGCACCCTGATCCATAAACTGGTGGAAGTGAATACCTGCCTGAGCCAGTTGGATCACAATGACTTAGCCGATTACGAACGCAACAAGATCATGCGTCGTTTGCGCCAGTTAGTCGCACAATCATGGCATACTGACGAAATTCGTAAAATACGCCCTTCCCCAGTCGATGAAGCCAAATGGGGCTTTGCCGTGGTTGAAAACAGCCTGTGGGAAGGTGTGCCCGCATTTCTGCGTGAGTTTAACGAGCAGTTACAAAACTCGCTCGATTACCGCTTGCCAGTAGAAGCCGTGCCAATCCGCTTTACCTCTTGGATGGGCGGTGACCGTGACGGTAACCCGAACGTGACCGCCGAAATTACCCGCCATGTGCTGTTACTCAGCCGTTGGAAAGCCACCGATCTGTTCCTGCGCGATATTCAGGTGCTGGTGTCAGAGCTTTCGATGTCGGAATGCACCCCGGAACTGCGTGAACTGGCCGGTGGCGAAGAGGTGGTCGAACCTTACCGCGAATTAATGAAACGCGTCCGTACCCAGTTGACCAATACTCAGGCTTATCTGGAAGGCCGTTTGAAAGGTGAGCGTGTCTTGCCGCCGACTGATTTGCTGGTCAGTAATGACCAACTGTGGGATCCGCTTTACGCCTGTTATCAGTCTCTGAAAGCCTGTGGTATGGAGATCATTGCTAACGGCCAACTGCTGGATACCCTGCGCCGTGTGCGCTGCTTCGGTGTGCCATTGGTGCGTATCGATGTGCGCCAGGAAAGTACCCGCCACACCAATGCCATTGCTGAACTGACTCGTTATCTGGGCCTTGGCGATTATGAAAGCTGGTCTGAGGCGGACAAACAAGCCTTCCTGGTGCGCGAACTGAACTCCAAGCGCCCACTGGTTCCGCTAAAATGGGAACCGAGCGCTGATACACAAGAAGTGCTGGAAACGTGCCGGGTGATTGCTGAAGCACCGCAAGGCTCCATCGCCGCTTACGTTATCTCCATGGCTAAAGTGCCATCAGACGTGCTGGCAGTGCATTTGCTGCTGAAAGAAGCGGGTTGCCCTTTCACTCTGCCCGTTGCGCCATTGTTCGAAACCCTTGATGACCTGAACAATGCCGATGAAGTAATGACCCAGTTGCTAAATATCGACTGGTATCGCGGCCTGATCCAAGGCAAGCAAATGGTAATGATTGGCTATTCCGACTCAGCAAAAGATGCTGGCGTGATGGCTGCATCCTGGGCGCAATATCGGGCGCAAGATGCATTGATCAAAACCTGCGAGAAAGCCGGTATCTCCCTGACCTTGTTCCACGGTCGTGGCGGTTCTATCGGACGTGGCGGTGCCCCTGCACATGCAGCCCTGCTCTCTCAGCCTCCGGGTAGCTTAAAAGGTGGCTTGCGCGTCACGGAACAAGGCGAGATGATCCGCTTTAAATTCGGTCTGCCGGAAGTCACTATTAGCAGCCTGGCACTCTATGCTGGTGCGATTCTGGAAGCTAATTTACTGCCACCACCGGAACCGAAGGAAGAGTGGATTGAGGTGATGGATCTGCTGTCGGACGCATCCTGTGATATGTATCGCGGCTATGTGCGTGAAAACCCTGAGTTTGTCCCTTACTTCCGCGCGGCTACGCCAGAGCTGGAATTAGGCAAATTGCCATTGGGTTCACGCCCAGCCAAACGCCGCGCGGACGGCGGAGTGGAGAGTCTGCGCGCCATTCCGTGGATTTTCGCCTGGACACAAAACCGCCTGATGCTACCAGCCTGGCTGGGTGCGGGTGCCGGTTTGCAAAAAGCGATCGATGCCGGGAAGAAAGAAGCATTAGCCACGATGTGTCGTGACTGGCCATTCTTCTCTACCCGTATCGGGATGCTGGAAATGGTGTTCGCCAAAGCTGATTTGTGGCTGGCAGAGTATTATGACCAACGTTTGGTGGATAAATCACTGTGGCCATTGGGTCAGCAATTACGCGACCAGCTAGCAGCGGATATTAAAGTGGTGCTGGCTATCGCCAACGATGATCACTTAATGGCTGATTTGCCGTGGATTGCAGAGTCAATCGCATTGCGTAATGTGTATACCGACCCACTGAACGTGCTGCAAGCTGAGCTGTTGCACCGTTCGCGCCAGCATGAGCACCCAGATGCCCGTGTTGAGCAGGCGTTGATGGTGACGATTGCCGGTGTTGCTGCGGGGATGCGCAATACAGGTTAGCCATTGATTTTGGGGGAAGCGATTCCCCTGATTATCTTTTGTTTGCTTGATGATTATGATGAAAAGGGGCCAGCGCCCCTTTAACAACTTACGGTCTCACCCCAAGGGTATGGCAAATCGCATAACTCAACTCTGCCCGATTCAAGGTATAGAAATGGAAATCCTTTACCCCTTCACGGCTTAAAATCTTCACCATATCCATCGCCACTGAAGCACCCACCATTTTGCGCGTCTCAGGGTCGTCATCCAGCCCTTCGAAAATACTGCTCATCCAGTGTGGTACCCGCACGTTGGTCATAGTGGCAAAGCGCTGAAGCTGTTTAAAGTTGGATACCGGTAAAATGCCCGGTACGATTTCAACGTCAATGCCGGTGGCCACACAGCGATCGCGGAAACGCAGATAACTCTCAACATCAAAGAAGAACTGGGTAATCGCCCGGTTAGCGCCTGCATCAATCTTGCGCTTAAGGTTGATCAGATCAGCCTGCGCGCTTTTGGCTTCAGGATGAACTTCTGGATAAGCCGCAACCGAGATATCAAAATCCCCTACGTCTTTCAGCAAGGTCACCAAATCAGATGCGTACATTTCTGGCTTACCACTATTCGGTGGCAAATCCCCTCGCAGAGCAACAATGTGGCGGATACCGCTGTTCCAGTAATCGGTGGCAATATCACGTAACTGAGTCGGTGAAGCATCAATGCAGGTCAGATGCGGTGCAGCTTCAAGGCCAGTGCGCTCTTTTATCCCTTTAATGATGCTATGAGTACGATCGCGCTCGCCGGAGTTCGCGCCATAAGTGACCGAAACAAACTTGGGTTTCAGGGTGCTCAGACGGTCGATTGAGTTCCACAAAGTCTCTTCCATCTCGCTGGTACGCGGCGGGAAAAACTCAAAAGAAACATTAATCTGACCCTGCAATTCTGCCAGACTTTGATTCAGCGCTTCCCGCTGGTTGGCGTGGAAAAAACTCATACCCTGTCACTCCATTGTCGTTATAACGACTTATGTTATTTGTTACCGCTCATTATGAGCGTCTATACGTTTAGACGGCTAAATAGAAAATGACGGAAGTTGGCTAAAGAGTCAACTTTTAAATAAGTTTAGGACGATGATTAATCTTCACACGCAATACGCGGAAAATTCATGTAGACCTTTAACCCCTGAAGTTACGAGGGTTCGCCACGTTCGCTTACTCTCTGCCAGCAATAGGCGTTATTGGGGAGCGGTGTTAAAGAGGGAATGGGTTAAAGAGGTAATTTCGCCTCCTCCGCTTAAGCAGAAGAGGCGAATTAATGCAAATTACAGCAATTGAGACAGACGGTTTAAATCAGACTGAATGGCACCGGCAGTAACATCACGCCCGGCACCTGGGCCACGAATAACCAGTGGGTTATCGCGATACCAACGGCTCTCAATGGCAAAGACGTTATCGCACGGCAGCAACGAGGCCAGCGGATGGTCAGCACGTACCGCTTCAACGCCCACACGAGCCTTACCATTAGCATCAAAGCGTGCCACGTAACGTAACACCAACCCCATCTCATTTGCGGCTTCTAAGCGCTGGATCATTTGCTGATTCAATGCTTCGCCATTTTCAAAGAACTGATCCACGGAACCCACATCAGCACCAGCCGGAACCAGTGATTCTACCCGTACCTGATTGGGTTCAATGTCATAACCTGCTTCACGGGCCAAAATCACCAGTTTACGCATCACATCCTGGCCGGAAAGATCCACCCGCGGGTCTGGCTCGGTCAAACCTTGTTGCCAGGCTTGATCGACTAACTCGGTAAAGGGCACCGTACCGTCAAATTGCAGGAATAACCACGACAACGTGCCAGAGAAGATACCGCTGATCGCCAGAATACTGTCGCCGCTATCACGCAGGTCACGCACCGTGTGGTTAACCGGTAACCCCGCCCCCACCGTGGCGTTATATAGCCAGTGGCGGCCTGTTTTGGCAAAAGCATCGCGAATTTGGCGATAGTTATTGCTGCTGGATGCACCAGCCAATTTGTTCGCACTGATCACGTGGAAACCGTAGCTGGCAAAATCCAGATATTGCTCTGCCAGCGATTCACTGGCGGTCACATCCAGCACCACCAAATCATCAAACGGGTGTGCTCGCATCCATAAGAACAGCGATTCCTCATCCTGCTCTTTGGCTTCGTCATCATAAAATGCCAAGGTCCGACTGGCATCCAGCCCATCGTAACTTAACAGGCTGCGGCGGCTATCCACCACACCTGCCAGCACAAACTCAAAACCACTGCGCGCCGAGATATTCTTTTGCTCGCGGGCGAACAGTTCCAGCCAGCGAGCGCCAATATTACCTTTGCCAAACAGCATCAGACCAATACGTTTTTCTGCGCGGAACAGTGACTGGTGCAAGCCCTGAATCAAGTGTTCGGTCGGCCCAAGGCGCAAAACCGCCACCATACTGATCCCATCTTCTGCCTGCCAGATGAACTCAACCGGCTGATCTTTTAGCTGTTGGTAGAAACGATGGCTGTGCAGTGGGTTTTTGCACACCCCCGCACCCACCAGTGCAACCAAGGCCAGCCCTTCGCGCAGGGATAATTTCCCAGGCAGCGTGGCATCTTCCAGCACTCTTAGTGCACTGTTAACCACTTCGGAGGTATAGCAGAGTTGCAACAGATTGCGGTCAGGGTGAATACCGGTAGCTAGCGGTTTGATTTGCGCACGTTTAAGCAGCAAATCGATCTCTTTTTGAGCCAGCGAAAAATCGTGATGACTGGCAATCTGCAATTCGATCAGGCAGACGTCATCATGGCTGGTGACAATTTTTGCCCCCGACCCTGACGCCAATACACGCTCGATACGGGTTGAACCTTGCTCTGGCTGATAGCTACAACGCAGTTGTAAATCGATATCACTGCCTGAAACTGGCTGTAGCGTGCGGGTATGCAGTACTGGTGCCGCCAGACGTGCCAGTTCACTGGCTTCATCCAACCGCAATAACGGTAACAGGCAAGCATCTTTTACTTTGCGCGGGTCAGCACTGTATACCCCAGCAACATCACTCCAGATGGTCACGCGCTCGACACCCGCCAGCGCCCCAACTTGTGTCGCCGAGTAGTCACTGCCGTTACGCCCCAGCAGCACGGTTTCACCGGAATTACTGCGCGAGATAAACCCTGTGACCACCAAACGCTGATGCGGATGCTGGGCCATTAATTGTTGCAACAACGGGTAAGAGCGGCCTTCATCGATTTGTGGTTGCGCCGCACGCTCTGCACGCAGGAAACTGCGGGCATCCAGCCAGGTGGCGTTCATATCCAGCTTGTTCAAGACCGCCGCCATCAAGCGGGCAGACCAAATCTCGCCATGGCCCACGACTTCGGCATAAATTGCATCATCTACTTTGCTATCCAGCAGACCAGCCAGGCGCTCTAAATCACGGATAAACTCACTGATCAGCGGCTCGGCCACTTCTGGCGGCAATAAGCCACTGATCAGATCATGTTGATAACGACGTAAATTCTGTTGCACCTGATGAGCAGAGAGACGATCACTTTGGCTCAGTTTCAACCAGCTAATCAGTTGGTTGGTGGTACTACCTGCCGCAGACACCACCATCAGATCACCGGGATGACTGTAATTGGCCATAATATTGGCCACCCGCAGGTAACACTTCACATCCGCAAGGCTACTACCACCAAACTTATGCAGTTGACGGCCGGTCACCGCCGCTGCTACCGCTGTTGCATTCATGCTTACCTCGTTCCCGCCAACTGGAAAGCATTTTCCAAATCGGCAATCAAATCTTCGCTGTCTTCAATACCCACGGAAATACGCAACAAGCTGTCAGTAATACCTGCGGCAATGCGTGCTTCAGGTGCCATACCGGCATGGGTCATGGTCGCGGCATGGGAAATCAGGCTTTCTACACCGCCCAAAGACTCCGCCAGAGTAAATAACTCAAGAGCAGAGAGGAAGCGGCGCAGTCGCTGTTCATCGCCATCAAACTCAAAACTGAGCATCGCACCAAAACCAGACTGCTGACGGCAGGCAATTTCGTGGCCGGGATGTTGTGGCAGAGAAGGATGATACAGCTTTTTCACTAAAGGCTGCTGCTGTAAATAACGGACAATGTCATCTGCGTTACGTTGCTGTTGAGCCATACGTGGCGATAATGTGCGCAAACCGCGTAATAACAGGTAGCTATCAAATGCCGCACCGGTCACACCGATATTATTCGCCCACCATGCCAGCTCAACCACCAGTTCAGGATCTTTGGCAATTACCGCACCCGCGACCACATCAGAGTGACCATTCAGGTATTTGGTACAGGAGTGAACCACCAGATCCGCCCCTAAAGAGAGTGGCTGCTGCAAGGCTGGACTAAGGAAAGTGTTATCACAAACAGTGAGAGCACCTGCCGCGTGTGCCGCCTTGCAGATAGCCGCAATGTCTACCACCCGTAGCAGCGGATTACTTGGGGTTTCAATCAATATAAGCTTGGGTTTTTCAGCCAAGGCTCGGCTCAGTGCCGCTTCATCACCCTGATCGACAAACAGCACCCGATAGGCACCACGCTTGCTCAGGCTATCGAATAAACGGTAACTGCCGCCGTAACAATCATGTGGGGCAACCAATAAGTCACCCGGTTTTAGAAATGTAGTGCAAACTAAATGAATCGCCGACATCCCGCTGCTGGTCATGACTGCACCCGCGCCACCTTCCAGTTCCGCCAGTGCACGCTGTACTACATCGCGTGTCGGATTACCGCGACGTGAATAGTCGTGAGTCCGTGGCTGATTAAAATCGAGAAAATTATAGGTACTGGAGAGATGAATCGGGGGGACAACGCAGCCGTATTGCTCGTCATCGTTCAACCCGCTACGGACTGCTATTGTTGCCTGTTTACGCGTCATATGGATTTCCACCAGCCGGTTATCGAGAAAATGTTACGCCAGATTAGACGCACAAATTACGGACGTCAATACATCTGGACATCTAAACTTCTTTGCGTATAGATTGAGCAATGGAATAATAACCGCTAAAATTGTAGAGGCTTTAACTATCTTAATGATGTCAGTGAGTTTTCGGTGGTGTTTTGTTTAACCGCAAAGACCGTATCGAAAGGTAACGGCTATCAATAAGTAGCAAAATGATTAAATGGGTGATGTTGCTCTAGTAAAATCGACATTTATTTAGTGAGAACAGCGGAGATCGGGCATAATTAGCCGGTTTTCAGAATTTTGTATTTTTCCGACAAATTTAAGGTGTCCCATGGCTGAGTGGAACGGCGAGTATGTCAGCCCTTACGCTGAACACGGCAAGAAAAGCGAACAGGTCAAAAAAATTACGGTATCCATTCCGCTGAAGGTATTGAAAATCCTCACCGATGAACGGACCCGTCGCCAGGTGAATAACCTGCGCCACGCCACCAACAGTGAATTGTTGTGTGAGGCTTTTTTGCATGCATTTACTGGTCAGCCGCTGCCGAATGACGAAGACCTGCGGAAAGAACGCAGCGATGAAATCCCGGAAGCCGCAAAAATTTTAATGCGTGAATTGGGTGTTGACCCCGATACCTGGGAATACTGATCCCCAACTACCACTCGGTTCATTAGTCATAGTGAACCTGAAATGTAGAAATGAAAAAGGCACCCGAAGGTGCCTTTTTCATCTGACGGGCAATAATTACTTCTTAGCACCCGGCACGCTGAAACGCTTGTTGAAGCGGTCAACACGGCCACCGGTAGCAACATCACGCTGCTTGCCAGTGTAGAACGGGTGGCATTCGCCGCACACGTCCAGATTCAGGTCATGACCAACAGTAGAGTTGATCTTAATAACGTTACCGCAAGAGCAAGAAGCAGTAACTAAATCGTATTTAGGGTGGATACCTTGTTTCATGGAAAACCTCTATATTTAGGCCGTGTCGCTATCCAGCCCTGTTCCGCCAGACACCACACGATTGATAAATAACAATTTGATTGTTAACGAACAGCCGCTGATAAACTAAGCAACGGTTGTTAACAGGATTTGATATCGAATTATATCAAAGGCGGCGAATCATACAGAATTTGACCAAACCGCGCAATCGAATCCGCACATTGTGAAGCACTCAGTGTAAACTGTTCAATCTTTATTTATACCCGTCATACTTCAAGTTGCATGTGCGTTGGCTGTGCTCAATAACCCGAATCACTTACTCATGTAAGCTCATCGGGCTTTTCTCGCTTGCCGCCTTCCTGCAACTCGAATTATTTAGGGTATAGGCCAATTGTACTTATTTAGACCAATTTTAGTTATCAGGATGAAAACACATGTCCGTTGTTCAAGTGGCATTACCCGTACCACTGGCCCGTAGCTTTGATTACCGTTTAGACAGCGCCATGGCCTGCCCGGTGGTCGGTGCTCGCGTCAGTGTGCCATTTGGTAAACGCAAAGCCATCGGAATTGTGGTGGGTATCAGTGATACCAGCGCCTTCCCCCTTGAACAGCTTAAAGCCATTGATGACGTTCTGGATGACCGCAGCTTATTTCCACCTAGCCTGTGGCGCATTCTCTGCTGGGCCACCGAGTATTATCACTACCCGATAGGTGAAGTGCTATTCCATGCCCTGCCGATTCTGTTACGCCAAGGGAAGCCTGCGCAATCAGCACCATTGTGGCAGTGGTTCGCAACCGAACAAGGGCGAGCCACGCCGCCGGAAAGCTTAAAACGCGCGCCGAAGCAGCAACAGGCGCTGGCCGCATTATTACAAAAACCGGTCTATCGCCATCAAGTTAATGAAATGGCACTCACCGAAAGCGCATTGCAGGCATTACGCAGTAAAGGGTTAATTGATCTGCGGGCGCAGGAAGTTGCGACCACCGATTGGCGCAACGGTTTCGCCGTTCTGGGTGAGCGCTTGCGGCTGAATACCGAGCAGGCAACCGCCGTTGGGGCGATTCGCAGTGAAGACACTCAGTTTGCTGCCTGGCTGCTGGCTGGGGTGACCGGCTCAGGTAAAACGGAAGTTTATCTGAGCGTGCTGGAAAATATTCTGGCACAAGGCCGTCAGGCGTTAGTTTTAGTCCCTGAGATAGGCCTGACGCCGCAAACTATCGCCCGTTTTCGCGAACGGTTTAACGCCCCCGTTGAGGTGCTCCATTCAGGTTTAAATGACAGCGAGCGGTTGTCCGTTTGGCTGCGAGCACGTAACGGCGAAGCCGCCATTGTTATTGGTACCCGCTCGGCACTGTTTACACCGTTTTCCCGCCTTGGGGTTATTATTATCGATGAAGAACACGACAGTTCCTATAAGCAGCAAGAGGGCTGGCGTTATCATGCCAGAGATTTAGCGGTATTCCGCGCCCGTGAAGAAGGCATTCCGATCGT
Organism: Yersinia sp. FDAARGOS_228; assembly: GCF_002073315.2. NCBI lineage: Bacteria > Pseudomonadati > Pseudomonadota > Gammaproteobacteria > Enterobacterales > Yersiniaceae > Yersinia > Yersinia sp. FDAARGOS_228. The sequence goes on along the minus strand of NZ_CP020409.2, from coordinate 864,630 downwards.
GATGGGTACCGCGACCCCGGCGCTAGAGACCCTGCACAATGTGCAAATGAGTAAATATCGCCAGTTAACGCTGTCTAAACGGGCGGGGAACGCCAAACCCGCCGTACAGCATTTGCTCGATTTAAAAGGCTTGCCGCTTAAAGTTGGCCTCTCTCAGCCACTGCTAAAACGGATGAAAACCCATTTGCAGGCCGATAATCAGGTGATTTTGTTCCTGAACCGCCGTGGCTATGCCCCTGCCCTGCTGTGCCATGAGTGTGGCTGGATTGCTGAATGCCAGCGCTGTGACCACTATTACACCTTGCATCAAAATCACCGTCAGTTGCGCTGCCACCACTGCGACAGCCAGCGCCCGGTGCCTCAGCAATGCCCCAAATGCGGTTCAACTCATCTGGTTTCTGTCGGTGTTGGCACAGAGCAGTTAGAGAACGAACTGGCTCCCCTATTCCCGGATACCCCCATCACTCGAATTGACCGCGATACCACCAGCCGCAAAGGCTCGTTGGAACAACATTTGGCGGATGTCCATCAAGGAGGGGCGCGCATCTTGATTGGCACCCAGATGCTGGCTAAAGGGCATCACTTCCCTGATGTTACGCTCGTGGCCTTACTGGATGTCGATGGCGCACTATTCTCGGCGGATTTCCGCTCAGCAGAACGGTTCGCACAGCTTTATACACAAGTTTCAGGCCGGGCCGGGCGCGCGGGCAAGCAGGGGGAAGTTATTTTACAAACGCACCACCCCGAACACCCACTGCTGCAAATTTTGCTGCAACAGGGCTACGATGCGTTTGCCAAACAAGCGCTGGCGGAACGTAAAAGCGTATTTTTACCGCCTTATACCAGCCATATCATCGTGCGCAGTGAAGATCACGATAACCAGCAATCCGCGCTGTTCCTGCAACAGTTACGTAATTTGCTGGAAGCCAGCCCACTCAAAGATGATGCGCTGTGGATTATGGGGCCAGTGCCCGCATTGCAGGCTAAACGCAGTGGGCGCTTCCGTTGGCAATTGCTGTTACAGCACCCGTCACGGCAATTGCTACAACGGCTGATTAAAACCTCTCAGCCGCTAATCAATACATTGCCGCAGGCCCGTAAAGTGAAGTGGACGCTAGATGTCGATCCAATAGACAGTTAATTTCCCTTAATGCTTAAGGCTCGCTACGGGCAGGCATAAGTGCTATTCAAATCGGTTCCCGACTGATTTGCCACTTGCTTGCTGTCTGGCTGTAACGCCGATGACTTTGGGTAATATCCTTTTATTTAGGTAATTTATTGTTTGATCTGTGCCACAAGGCAATCGATTACCCCGCTTTCTGCGAGCCAGTGCGAAAAAACCTACTTATGTCACACTTTTTATGCAAATTAGGTAACAAATTACCCTCACTATCTGTATAGAATGACGGAAAGCCTGCATTAAGCATCAGTGCTGGCTCGGAGCCAGAGCAAGGAGAAAGGCGTTGGAACATAAGAAAGAATTCACGATGGCTACCATGAAAGACGTTGCCGAAATGGCGGGTGTTTCAACTGCGACGGTGTCACGCGCACTGATGAACCCGGAAAAGGTTTCAACAGTAACCCGGCAAAAAGTGGAACAAGCTGTTCTGGCGGTGGGTTATTCTCCTCATGCTTTGTCTCGTAATATTAAACGGAATGAATCGCGCACAATTCTGGTTATTGTACCGGATATCAGTGACCCGTTTTTTGCTGATATCATTCAAGGGATTGAGTACGCGGCAGCCCAGCAAGGTTATCTGATATTGATTGGCGATTGCGCACAACAAACCCAGCAAGAGCGTAGCTTTGTTAATCTGATAATTACCAAGCAAATTGATGGCATGTTGTTGCTAGGTTCCAATCTGCCTTTTGATGCCAGCAAAGAAGAGCAGCGTAATTTGCCACCGATGGTGATGGCGAACGAGTTTGCACCTGAACTGGAACTGCCGACGGTACATATCGATAACCTGACCGCCGCCTATGAAGCAGTTAATTATCTGCATGAATTGGGGCACCAGCGCATTGCCTGTGTTGCCGGGCCAGAGAGTTTGCCGCTGAGCCACTATCGGCTACAGGGTTATATTCAGGCACTACGTCGTAATGGTATCGCCGTCGACAGTGACTATATTATGCGCGGGGACTTTAGCTATGAAGCGGGCGCAGAAACCTTTGCGGTGCTGATGGCATTGCCTCATCCCCCAACAGCAATATTTTGTCACAATGATGTGATGGCGATAGGGGCGATGTGGCAGGCAAAGAGAATGGGGCTAAACATCCCGCAGGATGTCTCGCTGGTAGGCTTTGACGACCTGAAGTTGTCACAGTATTGTGATCCCCCATTGACCACCGTGGCTCAACCGCGTTATCAAATTGGCCAGCAAGCCATGTTACTATTACTTGAACAGCTACAAGGGCATTCAGTACAAAGTGGCTCCCGCTTGTTAGACACCGAGTTAATTGTCAGGGAAAGTACTGCTGCGCCTAAACGCTAGGCAAATATTCAGGGGTTCAGTAACATGACGGACTTATTCCATCATCAAGACGCAGCGAAACGATAGTGGCACAAAGAGATTATGTAAGCCGAGGGCGCGCAGGAGCGCGGCGCAAAAGCACCAGCCGGAAAAAACGCAGTGCTCCAGCAATATCTAAAACCGTGGTGGCGCTGGCCGTCGCGCTATTAGTGGTATTTGTTGGTGGCCTCTATTTCATCACCCACAATAAGCCGGGTGAGCTTCCGTTATTACCCAGCCATGATCCTCGTACCGGCAATGGGTTACCGCCCAAACCGGAAGAGCGCTGGCGCTATATTAAAGAGCTGGAAAATCGCCAGATTGGCGTACCGACACCAACAGAGCCTTCTGCCGGTGGTGAGGTTAATTCCCAGACACAACTGACGAATGAGCAGCGCCAACTGCTTGAGCAGATGCAGGCAGATATGCGCCAGCAACCAACACAGTTGTCAGAGGTACCGTATAACCAAGGGATGCCGGTGCCACGCTCTGCTGTGACCATCAAACCACCGGTCACGCCCCTGCAACAGCAGCCATTAACGCCGCCGCGCCAGACCACCGCACCGGTACAGCAACAAACGCAGGTACAATCACCTGTGGCAACACCACAGCGTGCACCACAAGTGGCGGCTCAGGTAACACCGGCAGTTACGCAGCCAAAACCGGAAAAAGAGAAAGAGAAAGAAAAAGAGAAGGCACAACGTTGGATGGTGCAGTGTGGTTCATTCAAAGCCATCGATCAGGCCGAATCTATCCGCGCCCAATTGGCATTTGGCGGGATCGAAAGCCGCATTACCAGCGGTGGCGGTTGGAATCGAGTGGTTCTTGGCCCTTACAGTACCAAGGCAGCCGCTGATACTACCTTGCAACGTTTGAAAGGCGCTGGTCAATCAGGATGCATTCCCCTCGCTGTTGGGGGTTGAAAAGTCGTAATCCTCCCCCATTTATAATCTCAATATACCCCGTGCTGTTTTTTGACAGGCAGTACGGGGACTCATTCAGTCTGCAACGAGGGTCCGCTCGTGACAACAATTGTAAGTGTACGTCGTAATGGTCATGTCGTTATTGGTGGTGATGGCCAGGTCACTCTGGGTAATACCGTAATGAAGGGTAATGCCAAAAAAGTACGCCGGCTTTATAACAATAAAGTTATTGCGGGCTTTGCGGGCGGTACTGCTGATGCCTTCACGCTGTTTGAGCTGTTTGAGCGCAAACTGGAGATGCATCAAGGCCACCTGACTAAAGCGGCTGTTGAGTTAGCCAAAGACTGGCGTACTGATCGTATGTTACGCAAGCTTGAAGCACTACTGGCTGTTGCGGATGAAACAGCATCACTCATCATTACCGGCAACGGCGATGTGGTTCAACCAGAAGATGATCTGATTGCTATCGGTTCCGGTGGGCCTTATGCCCAATCTGCTGCGCGCGCGCTGTTAGACAATACTGAATTAAGTGCCAAAGATATCGTTGAGAAATCTCTGAGCATTGCGGGGGATATCTGTATCTATACCAACCGCTTCCAAACCATCGAAGAATTAACGTATAAAGCGTAAGGATAGAGTGACATGTCTGAAATGACCCCACGCGAAATCGTCAGCGAACTTGATAGCTATATCATCGGCCAGGATAAAGCTAAACGTGCGGTGGCAATTGCCCTGCGTAACCGCTGGCGTCGTATGCAGCTCAATGAAGAGTTGCGCCACGAAGTTACCCCTAAAAACATTCTGATGATCGGCCCAACGGGTGTGGGTAAAACTGAAATTGCCCGCCGCCTGGCAAAATTGGCCAATGCGCCATTTATCAAAGTTGAAGCGACTAAGTTCACCGAAGTGGGCTATGTTGGTAAGGAAGTGGATTCTATTATCCGCGATCTGACCGATGCGGCTGTGAAAATGGTGCGTCATCAATCAATTGAGAAAATGCGTTACCGGGCTGAAGAATTAGCCGAAGAACGCATTTTGGACGTGTTGATTCCACCGGCCAAGAATAACTGGGGCCAGCCGGATGAAACACAAGAACCATCCGCCACCCGTCAGGCTTTCCGCAAGAAATTGCGTGAAGGGCAACTGGACGACAAAGAGATTGAAATCGATTTGGCTGCTTCGCCGATGGGGGTTGAAATTATGGCACCTCCTGGCATGGAAGAGATGACTAACCAGTTACAGTCTATGTTCCAGAACATCGCCGGCCAAAAACAAAAACCGCGTAAAGTCAAAATCAAAGACGCATTCAAACTGCTGATTGAGGAAGAAGGCGCAAAACTGGTCAATCCAGAAGAGCTGAAACAGCAGGCGATTGATGCTGTTGAGCAACACGGGATCGTGTTTATCGATGAGATCGATAAAATCTGTAAACGCGGCCAAACGTCAGGCCCGGATGTGTCCCGTGAAGGGGTGCAGCGTGACTTGCTGCCATTGGTAGAAGGTTGCACCGTATCAACTAAACACGGCATGGTAAAAACTGACCATATCTTGTTTATTGCTTCCGGCGCATTCCAGGTGTCCAGCCCGTCAGATCTTATCCCGGAATTGCAAGGTCGCTTGCCAATCCGCGTTGAACTGCAGGCGCTAACCACCGATGATTTCGAGCGTATTCTGACTGAGCCAAGTGCCTCGTTAACCGAGCAGTACAAAGCGCTGATGGCAACGGAAGGTGTTACCGTTGCGTTTACCCCTGAAGGTATTCGCAAAATTGCTGAGGCAGCATGGCAGGTTAACGAGCGTACCGAAAATATCGGTGCACGCCGTTTGCATACCGTACTGGAGCGTTTGATGGAAGATATCTCCTATGACGCTAGCGAAAGTAATGGTCAATCCATCACTATTGATGCTGAATATGTTGGTAAGCATCTTGATGAACTGGTCGCAGACGAAGATCTGAGTCGTTTTATCCTATAATTCGCTTTATAGGCTTATGCTGGATAAAATGGTCCGCCAGGACAATATCGAGTGGGAGGCATCGCCTCCCACTGTTGTTTTATTTTTTGACAGACATAATGCGTTTAACACGCCGATGTGGGCGGACCAGACTCCTAATATAATAAAATGAAGCGAAACATGAGCCTATCAACCAACACCAGCCAGACCCAGGCTTGGCTGGAAAGCCTGCGACCACGAACCCTGCCGCTGGCCTTTGCCTCTATCGTTACCGGTTCAGCCCTTGCTGTCTGGCTCGATAGCTTTAAACCTGCCGTAGCACTCCTCGCCTTATTAACTGCCGGCCTGCTACAAATTCTATCTAATCTGGCTAATGATTACGGTGATGCCATCAAGGGCAGTGATACTGAAGAGCGTATCGGGCCATTGCGCGGGATGCAAAAAGGGATGATTACCCGCCAGCAGATGAAAGTGGCGCTGATTATCACCGTTATTCTGACGATTGTTTCCGGTATCGCGCTCATCGCCGTCGCCTGTGAAAAACCCAGCGATGTTTTAGGCTTTTTATTACTTGGGTTAATGGCAATTATGGCAGCCATTACCTATACCGTCGGTAGCAAACCCTACGGTTATATGGGGCTGGGTGATATTTCAGTATTGGTCTTCTTCGGTTGGCTGAGTGTCGCGGGGACTTACTACCTTCAGGCTGGGCACTTTGACACTATCGTGATGTTACCCGCCACGGCCTGCGGTTTGCTGGCAACGGCCGTTTTGAATATTAATAATTTGCGCGATATTGAAAACGACGCAGCTAATGGCAAAAATACCTTAGCAGTGCGTTTGGGGCCAGTAGTCGCACGTTATTATCATGCGGCATTAATCGCGGCAGCAATTTTGTGTCTGGCATTATTCACACTTCAGAATTTACATAGCTGGGCCGGTTGGATCTTTATTCTGGCCGTTCCGTTACTGGTCAAACATGCACTGTTTGTACTGCGTGAGCCTACCGCTGCGGGTATGCGCCCAATGCTTGAGCATATGGTTAAAGCCGCACTGCTGACCAACGTTCTGTTTGCTGTCGGTTTGGTATTCAGTTAATCCCCGCCGTTTGTTATTCAAACCCTATCCGGGCCATGCGCCATAAAGGTCAGCCCGGATAAATTTAACAATTGATGATTTTGCCAACAGTAGCCAGAAAGAGATATACTTAATCTCCCAGCCGCAACCAGACGTTAATCCTATGAAATATGATACTTCCGAACTCTGTGACATCTATCATGAAGAGGTAAATGTGGTAGAACCACTGTTCTCCAATTTTGGTGGGCGCACTTCATTTGGTGGCAAGATTACTACTGTAAAATGTTTCGAAGATAATGGCTTGTTGTTCGACCAGCTTGAAGAAAATGGTCTAGGCCGTGTTCTGGTCGTTGATGGCGGTGGCTCAGTGCGCCGTGCATTAATCGATGCTGAGCTAGCCGAATTGGCATTGAAAAACGAGTGGGAAGGCATTGTGGTTTACGGTGCCGTGCGTCAGGTTGACGATCTCGCGGAGTTAGATATCGGTATTCAGGCTATGGCCGCCATTCCGGTAGGTGCGGCAGATGAAGGCATTGGTGAGAGCGACATCCGTGTGAATTTTGGCGGTGTAACGTTCTTCTCAGGTGACCATTTGTACGCAGATAACACTGGAATTATCTTGTCAGAAGAGCCGCTGGATATTGAATGACATTCCGCTGATCCTCGCAAAAAAGGGCGATACTGATATCGCCCTTTTTACTACTTAGCATTTGAAGTAGCTACGTGACTCAGGGCCATCAACAACCGATTACAGTTGCGTTAAGCCAGTCAATACTTAGACTTCTTCCATCTTTCCCAACAGTGCCCGCAGGCGATCCTGCCAAACATGCTGCTCTTGCTTTAGCTGCTCATTTTCGCGCACTAAGGCTTCACGGCCACCAGCAGCATCCTGAACTTCTTGGGACAGGGTGTTATTTTTCTCTTTCAGCTCTTCAATTTCCATCTGTAGCAAAGTGATGGTATCAATCGCCTGCTGAACTTTAACTTCCAATTTCTCAAATACTTCAAATGACATTCTTCGGTCCCCTTATGGTAGCAAGGCGTACATCTTTTGGTCGCAGTCATCATTCTTAGCCGACGTCGCCGTATTAACTAAGTAACCGTATCTACAGAGCTAACACTCGGCAGATGAAACTGCTGTGAATACTTATCGCGCTATATATCCATTAAACTAATGTAACAAGCGCTATGTTCTAACGCGTTCCTCCGCAAAGGCAACGCAGCTTAATAAAAACGATGCTCTTGATAAACCGATTGTATGTAGCCAGCCCCCCCCTGTCTAGCGCCATACCGGTACAAACCACACTCTGTAGCAATTTCGTGTCAGTAACTATCAGCAAAAACCGAAAAACCGCTATTACCCATTCTGTAATGTTATACATGCCTTTAACAACTGGTTGTGAAACCGCTGGTCTGGTCACACTTTCAAAGTCCCTTAACAGCCGTGAATAACGCGAAATCGCTCATTTTTATGACGCACCACACACATTTTGATTTCGCTATTTCTCGTTTGTGCTCGTTAACGATAAATTTACATCACTCCCTTCGCTGTTCGAAGGGCAAAAATAAGAAAACCCTATAAATCTCTGTCTGTAGGACATCTATTATGAGCCAAACCGCTAGTTCGACGTTGAAAGGCCAGTGTATCGCTGAATTTCTCGGTACCGGTCTGCTAATCTTTTTTGGTGTAGGCTGCGTTGCTGCATTGAAGTTGGCTGGGGCCAGTTTTGGGCAGTGGGAAATCAGTATCATTTGGGGCCTGGGTGTTGCCATGGCAATCTACTTAACAGCCGCAATCTCAGGTGCACATCTTAATCCGGCCGTAACCATTGCATTGTGGTTATTCGCTTGTTTCGATCGCCGTAAAGTTATCCCTTACATTGTGGCGCAGATTGCCGGCGCATTTTGCGCTGCCGCTTTAGTGTACGGCCTCTATTACAACCTGTTTGTCGATTTAGAACAAACGCAACATATTGTTCGCGGTAGCGCCGAGAGCCTGAATCTGGCCGGAATCTTCTCCACTTACCCGAATCCACATATTTCTGTGTTCCAGGCCTTCCTGGTTGAAACAGTGATTACTGCCATTTTGATGTGCTTGATTCTGGCCCTGACCGATGACGGTAACGGTATTCCACGCGGCCCACTGGCACCTCTACTGATTGGTATCTTGATTGCCGTTATCGGTGCATCCATGGGCCCATTGACTGGGTTTGCATTGAATCCGGCGCGTGACTTTGGTCCAAAGGCATTTGCTTATCTGGCAGGTTGGGGCGAAATTGCCTTCACTGGCGGGCGTGATATTCCTTACTTCCTGGTCCCTATCTTCGGGCCTATCGTTGGTGCATTACTCGGTGCTTTCGGTTATCGCGCCCTGATTGGCCGCCATTTACCGTGCGATGTGTGTGTGGTTGATGATGAAGAAACCACGGTAACGACCACAGAACGTAAAGCATAAATAATAGATACTACCCAATAGATTTACGGCAACTTAAAAGTAGGCTAACTATGACAACTGAAAATACTACTCAAAAAAAATACATTGTCGCGCTTGATCAGGGAACTACCAGTTCCAGAGCCGTGGTGCTGGATCATGATGCCAATATCGTGAGTGTTTCTCAGCGCGAATTCACTCAAATTTACCCGAAAGCCGGTTGGGTTGAGCATGACCCAATGGAAATCTGGGCTACGCAAAGCTCAACACTGGTTGAAGTGTTAGCGAAAGCCGGTATCAGTTCTGATGAAATCGCTGGTATCGGTATTACCAACCAACGTGAAACGACCATTGTTTGGGATAAAGCGACTGGGAAACCAGTGTATAACGCCATTGTTTGGCAATGCCGCCGTACTGCTGATATCTGCGAAAAACTGAAAAAAGAAGGGCTGGAAGAGTACATCCGTTACAACACTGGCTTGGTAGTCGACCCTTACTTCTCCGGCACCAAAGTGAAATGGATCCTTGATAACGTCGAGGGTGCCCGTGAGCGTGCTGAACGCGGTGAGTTACTGTTTGGTACGGTAGATACCTGGCTGGTGTGGAACATGACCCAAGGCCGCGTACACGTTACGGATTACACTAACGCATCACGTACCATGATGTTTAATATCCGCACTAAAGAGTGGGATGAACGCATGCTGAAAGCGCTGAATATTCCGCGCGCTATGCTGCCTGAAGTCCGTCCATCCTCAGAAATTTATGGCCAAACTAACATTGGTGGTAAAGGCGGAACCCGTATTCCTATCGCGGGTATTGCCGGTGATCAGCAAGCGGCCCTGTTCGGCCAGCTTTGTGTACAACCGGGCATGGCGAAAAACACCTACGGAACCGGCTGTTTCCTGTTGATGAATACCGGTACAGAAGCCGTTCAGTCTACCCATGGCCTGCTCACTACGATTGCCTGTGGCCCACGTGGTGAAGTTAACTATGCACTGGAAGGCGCGGTATTTATTGGCGGTGCATCTATCCAGTGGTTGCGCGATGAGCTGAAACTGATTAGCGATGCTACCGACTCCGAATATTTCGCAACTAAAGTGAAAGACAGCAACGGCGTATACGTAGTGCCAGCCTTCACCGGCCTTGGTGCCCCTTATTGGGACCCGTATGCCCGTGGTGCTATCTTTGGTCTGACACGTGGTGTTAATAGCAACCATATTATCCGTGCAACACTTGAATCGATCGCTTACCAGACGCGTGATGTACTGGATGCGATGCAGGCAGATGCCGGGGAACGCCTGAAATCACTGCGTGTGGACGGTGGTGCGGTGGCGAATAACTTCCTGATGCAGTTCCAGGCCGATATTCTGGGTACCCGTGTTGAGCGCCCTGCCGTTCGTGAAAGTACCGCTCTCGGCGCTGCGTTCCTGGCAGGCCTTGCGACTGGCTTCTGGACTGATCTGGATGAAGTGAAGAGCAAAGCAACGATTGAGCGCGAATTCCGTCCGGGGATTGAAACCACCGAACGTGATGTCCGTTACCGTGGCTGGAAGAAAGCTGTGGCGCGTGCTCAGGCATGGGAAGAGCACGAAGAATAACAGCCCGCTTGTTTTACACTGTTGTTTGTAAATCATAGGCGCCATCATCCCTGATGGTGCCTTTTTATTGTGAAAAATCTCATCCAGCCAAAAGACACCCTTACGGCTTTACTTCGCAAAGGTGGTAGAATTCCTGCTTACATTCTTCTTTTATTACCCTAAATAATTCGAGTTGCAGGAAAGCGGCAGGCGAGAAAAGCCACAGGCGCTTACATTAAGCAGGTGACTGGGGTGACAAATCTGCTTGCAGCGGCCTCGGACGGGCCGAGTAACGAGCATAGCCAACGCACATGCAGCTTGACGTATGACGGGGATACAGGTCTAACCATGAAACGTGAACTAGCCATCGAGTTTTCCCGAGTTACTGAAGCCGCCGCGCTGGCAGGCTATAAGTGGCTGGGTCGGGGCGATAAGAATGCCGCTGACGGTGCTGCCGTACATGCCATGCGCATTATGCTCAATCAGGTCGATATTGATGGGCAGATTGTTATCGGTGAGGGTGAAATCGATGAAGCCCCGATGCTGTATATCGGCGAAAACGTGGGGACCGGTCAGGGTGATGCAGTTGATATCGCAGTGGACCCGATTGAAGGCACCCGGATGACAGCCATGGGCCAAGCGAATGCGCTGGCAGTGCTGGCGGTGGGAGATAAAGGTACATTTTTACATGCGCCGGATATGTACATGGAAAAACTGGTGGTGGGGCCAGGAGCCAAAGGGGCTATCGACCTTAACCTACCGCTGGAAGTTAATCTGCGCAATATCGCCATCAAACTCAATAAGCCACTGACCGAGCTAACCGTTATCACACTAGCCAAACCGCGCCATGACGGTATCATCGCTGAAATGCAGCAACTTGGGGTGAAAGTGTTCGCCATTCCAGATGGCGACGTCGCAGCATCCATTTTGACCTGCATGCCAGAAAGCGAAGTCGATGTGATGTACTGCATCGGTGGTGCGCCTGAGGGCGTCATTTCTGCTGCGGTGATCCGTGCATTGGATGGCGATATGCAAGGCCGCTTGTTGCCACGCCATCACGTTAAGGGCGATAACGAAGATAACCGCCGTATTGGTGAACAAGAACTGATGCGTTGCAAAGCCATGGGGATTGAAGCAGGTAACGTGCTGTTATTGGGCGATATGGCCCGTAATGACAATGTAATTTTCTCTGCAACCGGTATTACCAAAGGCGACTTACTGGAAGGGATTTATCGTAAAGGGAACATGGCGACCACCGAGACACTGCTGATCCGGGGCAAATCCCGCACTATCCGCCGCATCCGTTCGACTCATTTCCTCGATCGCAAAGATCCAGCATTACATGAGTTCTTGTTGTAAGCCACCCAATGAACCTTTTCTAGCTCTCTTTTATCAGAGCATAAAACGGGTATCCCATTAAACCGGTACCCGTTTTTATCAACCTCATTAAGCATGATGCTCTTGTGGTTGCATTCGATGAGATAACGGCCACCAGCACAGCAAAATCAAAATTGCCATGGCAAACATCAGCAGCCCCAAACTAAATTGCCCCGTTTGTGGCAGCATAGCGGATAACCAGGTTGCCAATCCTGACCCCACATTCTGCAATCCCCCCACTAACGCACCTGCTGCACCAGCCAGATAAGGGAACGGCTCCATGGCACCCGTGGTAGCCAGCGGGAACAGCATCCCAGCCCCAAAGAAGAACAATGCTGCTGGTATTACCAACGTCCAGATATTCATGATGCCAAACCAACCAGGGATCCACATCATCAACCCAGCCAGCAGGCAACTGATAACCGAATGCCACATCAGGCTGTGAAAGGTTTTACTCTCTCGCCCGGCGTACCATGCACCGAAAAATGCGGCGGGGATCGGCAGAATAAAGAGAATACTGACCATCATACCGCTCAGCCCTAACACTCCCCCCATCAACACACCGGCACTGGCTTCAAATACGGCAATCCCGGCCAAAGCCCCAATCAACATGATTAAATAACAGCTAAAGGCGCGATCAGAGAGTAACAGGCGGAAGCTGGCTAACATTCGCCGCTTTTCAGTTTGCTGTGGCCGAGTTTCTGGTAACCAGCGGAACATACAAAACGCCACCCCACCGCACAGAAATAGCAGGAACGCATAACAAGCGCGCCAGCCAAATAAACTGGCCAACACTCCGCCGATAACCGGTGCCATCAATGGGCTAACTAAAATACCCATATTCAACATACTGTTGGCGTAGCGTAGCGCCGTACCCGCATACAAATCCCGTGGCATGGTACGCGCCATCACACCCGCAACACCCGTCCCCATCCCCTGCAAAGCGCTGGCAGCGACCAACATGGTCAGGCTATCTGCCAGCCAGGCGCCAAGCGCCCCCAACATGAATATCATCATACCGGCCAGAATCACCGGACGACGGCCAACTCGGTCTGATAGCGGGCCATAAATCAATTGTGAAAAACCATAGGTCAACAAATACGCTGCCATCACGCGCTGTACTATACCGGTGCGAACCGATAAATCGCGGGCGATATCTGAGATAACAGGCACATAGATGGTTTGCGCCATCTGACCAACAGCAACCAGTAGAATCAACATAACCAGCAGGTGGAAATTCTCTATTTTTCTCATTGTCTTAACTAATCTATTAGCCGGACTACGTGCCACACCGATATTGAAAAAGTGACACACCTCACTATTGGCGCATAAGCTAACAAATCTAGAAATTATAGCGAGCCAGCATGACATATTGCCAAATAGCCAACTGGCAGATAAAAACACCGCTACCGTAAAGTAAACTGTCCATGTTAGCGGGGGGTTAGCATTCTTCTGTGAATAAAACGGCGCATAACATTTAATCGATAATACTTTTCAGTCAGATGCCATAAAATATCGCCATCGCTTTAGGCATCACTTCAGATAAGCATATGACGGGAAAAGAATTATGGCTGAATGGGTTAGTGGCAAGATTACTCACATCGAACACTGGACAGACTCTTTGTTTAGTATTCGGGTCCATGCGCCAATTGACCCCTTTACTGCCGGTCAATTTGCCAAGCTGGCGTTAGATATTAATGGCGAGCGAGTACAACGGGCATATTCGTACGTCAATGCGCCAAGTGACGACAATCTGGAGTTCTATCTGGTCACGGTACCAGAAGGCAAACTCAGCCCACGGCTTGACCAACTGGCGGTGGGTGGCGAAGTGATGGTGACCAAGCAAGCGGCGGGCTTCTTTGTTCTAGAAGAGATCCCCGATTGCGATACCTTATGGATGCTGGCTACTGGCACCGCAATTGGCCCCTATCTGTCAATTTTACAGGAAGGGCGTGATTTAGAGCGCTTCAAAAATTTGGTGTTGGTTCATGCGGCACGTTTCGCCCGTGATCTCAGTTATCTGCCGCTAATGCAACAACTTGAGCAGCGTTACAACGGCAAGTTGCAAATCCAAACCGTTGTGAGCCGTGAGGAATCACCCGGTTCATTAACAGGCAGAGTGCCAGCATTGATTGAGAACGGCTCACTGGAAGCAGCTGTCGGCCTGAAAATTGATGCTCAAGACAGCCATGTGATGCTCTGTGGTAACCCTCAGATGGTGCGAGATACTCAACAATTGCTGAAAGAGCAGCGCGAGATGCGCAAACATCTGCGCCGTAAACCGGGGCATATGACCAGCGAGCAATATTGGTAATAAACAGTGAACCAAGGGTTGGCATATTTCCCTTGGTTCACTTTAGATAGCAAGGTGCCGGTGTTACTGCACTTTCTCCGCTAAATATTTCACGGGCACCGCTTCGGGGCCAAAACGATTATCCCCCTCGGTACCGAGGAACGCACCGCAATCGATAAACATCATGACAATAATAAGCGTGGGGATGAAACGCCCGACGCCCCACTGCCAGAGCGGTGCCAACATCTGCCAGTTACCGGCCATCAGCATCCAGGCCAGTACCACCAAAAATGCCCACCAGCCCGCTTTATTACGGTCATGCAACCGCTTAACCACCACTGCCGCCGTTGGCCACAGCAAGAAAACAATCGCAAAAGCCGCAGTCTGAATTGGCAACCAATCCTTTCCTGCCAGCGTAAAGATAACCAGCATTGCCAACAGCCACAAACCAATCCAGATCCAAAAGTCCCGCCGCCCGATACGGCCTTTAAACGAGAAACACCACTGCTGTATTGTCATCAATAACCCGATCCATTTACCTGATATAATTTACAGTTGATCTAGACTCGATAGAGTAACCCAATGCTGCAACTAACCTATAATCTTTGCAGTGAATTTTGACAATCACCCTCAATTACCGCTTTAATCCCCTACACACACTTCTAACGACGGCCTAAGTCATGAGAAAAGAGAGAGTCGCAATACTGGCAATGCTGCTGCTAATAGCAACAGTTAGCCGCGCTCATGCCGACCCCGCAGACGACAGTGGTCAGCCCACAGAAGAGACTCAGCCGACTGCGCCTTATCTACTTTCAGGTGCACCAACCTTTGATTTAACACTGGTCAAATTCCGTGAAAGTTATAACCGCGCGAATCCAACGCTGCCTCTCAGTGAGTTTCATGCTATTACCATCAAAGATGATCTGCCCCCGCTGACTCGGGCGGCCAGTAAGATTAATGAGAACCTCTATGCTTCCACCGCGCTGGAGAAAGGGACCGGTAAGATTAAAACCTTACAAATTACCTATTTGCCGATAAAAGGCGGTGAAGAGAAAGCGGCCCGGCTGGTGGCGGTCAATTATATGGCGGCCCTGATGCGCCAGTTTGAGCCCACTCTCACGCGCCAACAAAGCCTTGATAATGTGCAGCAACTGTTGGCGCAAGGTAAAGGTTTGCCTTTCTATGCCCATCCGGTTGGCGCAATTCGCTATGTAGTAGCGGACAACGGTGAAAAAGGGCTAACTTTCGCTGTTGAACCGATTAAGCTGTCACTATCTGAAGCATAGTCTTGCCGCAATTAATGACGAAAAGCAAAGCCATTGCCACCAATCATCTCTATACTGTTGGACAGGTAAACTGCCTGTCGGGCAGTCATTATTATTGACCCTCGCGTCCCCTTGTTGGAGGAAGAAACATGCGTCATCCATTAGTTATGGGTAACTGGAAGCTGAACGGTAGCACTAACATGGTCAAAGAGCTTATCGCTGGCCTGCGTAAAGAACTGAGCACCGTTGACGGTTGTGGTGTTGCTATTGCCCCACCGACTATCTATCTGAATCAAGCTAAGCATGAGTTGGCAGGTAGCCGTATTGCTCTGGGTGCACAGAATGTTGATGTGAACCTGTCCGGCGCATTTACCGGTGAAACCTCTGCTGACATGCTGAAAGATGTCGGTGCACAGTACATCATCATCGGTCACTCTGAGCGCCGTACTTATCACAAAGAAAGTGATGAATTCATCGCGAAGAAATTTGGCGTTCTGAAAGAAGCCGGTCTGATCCCTGTGTTATGTATCGGTGAATCCGAAGCAGAAAACGAAGCGGGCCAAACTGAATCTGTCTGTGCCAAGCAACTGGATGCCGTGCTGACTACTTTGGGCGTAAAAGCGTTCGAAGGCGCAGTTATTGCTTATGAACCAATTTGGGCAATCGGTACTGGCAAATCAGCCACTCCGGCACAGGCTCAGGCAGTTCATAAATTCATCCGTGACCATATCGCCAAACAAGATGCCGCAGTTGCAGCACAAGTTATCATCCAGTACGGCGGTTCTGTTAACGATAAAAACGCAGCAGAGCTGTTCACCCAGCCTGATATCGATGGCGCACTGGTTGGTGGTGCATCACTGAAAGCAGATGCTTTCGCGGTTATCGTGAAAGCAGCAGCAAAAGCTAAAAAAGCCTGATTTAGCTTTTAAGCTTTTTTGAACGTAATAAAAAACCGGGGTGACGTAAACAGCCCCGGTTTTTTTGTTTTGGTACGACCATACTCAAAGTCATTCGCTTGCAGCGGCCAGATCCAAGGATAAGCTGAGCAACCAACACCGCTAACAACCCTGAAGTTTCAAATACACAGGGTATATAAATTAACGCTTACTTATTTCGTCAAAGACGCCGCCAGTGGCGAAATGTGTCTGTTGTGCCTTTGTCCAACCACCGAACACTTCATCGATAGTAAACAACTTCAATTTCGGGAACTCGCTGGCGAATTTAGCCGCCACTGCCGGATCCCGTGGGCGATAGTAATTCTTGGCAGCAATCGTCTGGCCTTCTGGCGAATAGAGGTATGTTAAGTAAGCATCTGCCACTTCACGGGTTCCACGCTTATCGACCACTTTATCCACTACAGATACCGTCGGTTCAGCCAAAATTGATACGCTTGGCGTGATGATATCAAACTTGTCTTTACCTACCTCATTCACCGCCAACAGAGCTTCGTTTTCCCACGCAATCAGCACATCGCCAATACCGCGTTCAACAAAGGTATTCGTGGCACCACGCGCGCCTGAGTCCAATACTTCCACATTCTTATACAGCGTTTTAACGAATTCCTGCGCTTTGGCCTGGCTGTTATTATTGTGCTCTAGCGCATAACCCCACGCCGCCAGATAGTTCCAACGCGCGCCACCGGAGGTTTTCGGATTAGGTGTAATGACAGAAATTCCTGGTTTCACTAAATCTGACCAGTCATGAATCTGTTTCGGGTTCCCTTTACGCACCAGGAACACAATAGTTGAGGTATAGGGTGCGGAGTTATCCGGCAGGCGCTTAATCCAGTTTTTATCAATACGACCACGCTCAGCAATAGCATCGACGTCATAAGCCAGTGCTAATGTCACAACATCAGCTTCAATGCCATTAATAACCGAGGTCGCCTGCTTACCGGAACCGCCATGTGATTGACGCACCGTCACTTTATCACCGGTTTTTTGTTGCCAATGCTTACTGAATGCCTGGTTATATTCCTGATAGAACTCACGCGTCGGATCATATGACACATTCAGCAGTTGGATATCTTTTGCCATGGCACCTGATGCCAGCAGCAGTAATGATAGACCTACACCCCATTTACGCATTGACCCGCTCCCATAAATATTATTATTAATTAAATAGTTATTAACCTATACCCTAAATAATTCAAGTTGCCGGAAAGCGGCAAGGGAGATACAAATCGGTCGGGAACCGATTTGTACAGCATTTATGCTAGCCCGTAGGGTGAGCCTCAAGGATGAGGCTCATTAACCCCGATGAGCTTACATAAGTAAGTGATTAGGGTTATTGAGTGTAGCCAACACACATGCAGCTTGAAGTATGACGGGTATAAATTGTAATCAACTAAATTGGTTGACCTGATACTGAGCGTGCCAGAAACTTCCCGCGCAATTAAAGAATAAAAAAGTTTTGATTATACCAATATGAAATATACAAGCGGTTAAATGCAAAAAGCCCCCGGTAAACGGAGGCTTTCTTATCGGACAATAGATTGTTTTAGAACAATTTTTTAGCTGTGTCGTACCAATCTTCTTTAAATTTACTTTTCTTGTTCTCTGGCGCAATACAAACAGAGATAAGTTCATGCACCATTTTCTCGTTTTGTACGCCAACGCAGAAGCCACCTTGCGTATAGTCGCGGTCTTCCAACAGCAAGTCGACAGCATAAGCACCCATACGGGAAGCCAGAATACGGTCATAAGCTACTGGTGCACCACCGCGCTGAATGTGGCCCAATACGGTACCACGGGTTTCACGGCCCGTTTCTTTCTCAATATATTTAGCCAGTTCGTCGATATCATCCAGTTTTTCCGTGATGGCAACGATAGCGTGTTTTTTACCTTTCGCGATGCCCGCTTTGATTTCAGCAACTAAATCATCACGTTTGAATTCGACTTCAGGGATAGCAATAAACTCACAACCACCAGCAATGGCAGCCGCCAATGTCAGGTCACCGCAATAACGGCCCATCACTTCAACGATAGAAATACGCTGGTGCGAAGAAGAGGTATCACGCAGGCGGTCAATCGCTTCAACCACAGTCCCCAATGCAGTGAAGAAACCGATGGTATAGTCAGTACCTGCCACATCGTTATCGATGGTGCCCGGTAAACCAACACAGTGAATACCACCTTCTTTAGTCAGCAAGTCAGCACCGGCATAAGAACCGTCACCACCGATAACCACCAGGCCATCGATACCACGGTCTTTCATGTTCTTCAGGGCGACTTTACGTTTTTCTGGATCACGGAACTCAGGGAAACGCGCTGAACCCAGGAAGGTGCCACCACGGTTAATCATATCTGACACGCTATAGCGGTCCAGTTCTCTCATACGGTTTTCATACAAGCCCAGGTAGCCATCTTCAATACCGTAAACTTCTAACCCTGCTGACAAAGCTGCACGAACGACCCCACGAATGGCTGCGTTCATACCTGGCGCGTCACCGCCGCTTGTTAGTACACCGATTTTTTTGACCATGACTACCTCTAAACTTGTAGATGCGATTTTTAAAATTCTTTATTTGCTGATTTTTTCTTGCACATAGACGCCGTACAGAAATTCAGCTTTATACGATTAATATCGGATATTATAGCAAAAACACCAAGCTGAATTGATTCAAGTCATGCCATCTGGCGGTATTTTCTTCAACACAGAACCATAATGTAACCACAGTTTACCTGTCGTTAATGAAGGAATTATAACTCCCAATGCGCATGGCGCTCTTTTGGCACCACGGAGCAGGGATCTTGATGGATAAGCACATCGGCACCGGGGAAACGGTGCAACAATGCTCGCTCAACTTGCTCAGCTAAGATGTGAGCTTCCATCAAGGGCATCATATCTTCCATTTCAAGGTGAAGTTGAATAAAGCGTGTCGGCCCCGATTGGCGGGTACGCAGGTCATGAGCGCCAATCACACCCGGCCATGACATCACAATATCAATAATCTGCTGGCGCTCGTTATCAGGCAATGCTCGATCCAGCAAGGCTTGAACCGCTTCATACCCCATACGTAACGCACTATAGAGAATATAAACACCGATACCCAATGCAAACAACGCATCAGCCCAGTGAAAACCATACCAACTTAATGCCAATGCAATAAGAATAGCACCATTCATCATGACGTCAGATTGATAGTGCAACATATCAGCGCGAATGGCCTGACTATGGGTTTTTCGTACCACCCAACGCTGAAAAGTGACTAATATCAGTGTACTGCATAACGCCACTAAGGTTACCCAGATCCCTATACCCGGATCTTGCAATGGCTCTGGCGACACCAAATGCTGGAAACCGGTCAGGAATAGGAATAGCGCCGAGCCGGAAATAAACATACTTTGCGCCAGTGCGGCCAGTGACTCAGCCTTGCCATGACCAAAGGTGTGTTCTTCATCGGCGGGTTGCAGAGAGTAACGCACCACAAAAAGATTTGTCAGAGAAGCAGCCAGATCCATCAAAGAGTCAACTAATGCCGCCAACACACTTACCGACCCGGTATGCCACCAGGCAAAAATTTTAATAATCAGTAAGGTTGATGCCAGCCCTGTAGCACAGAGCGCGGCAGCTTTAACCAGCCGCGCATATTGCGGATCCATAACTTATCCTAAATGATATTTTAGGATTATGAGTATACGGAAGTGGAATAAAAAAAGCCCTCCATCATGAAGGCTGAAAGACAGAGATGGTGATATTCCCTCATCCTTATCAATATGAAATAAAAGGATTTATTTCACTCAATATCCACACATTGACCACATCGAAAAAAAGCCCCAAATTTTGGGGCTTTCTCGTTACAGCTACATCCAAAGGTTTTGTTGGCCGCTCCGCTCTGGGTGGGGTATCGCCGGAATCACTTCGCCGGGCCGCATAATTGAGCTTTCGAATGTCTCCATGGTCTTGAATGTATGGCCGCAATTTATATTTTGGCACTGGTGATACCGCTCCGGCTGGAACGGGCATGGGCTGATTCTCGACAGAGAGGGCAATGAAACATGTTAATCACCTCAAGCACCAGCGCCATAAGACGGGCACATAACCCGCGAACCGACTGGTGTAATCAAAATGTCGGCAATGGACTGGCCGATATAGTCAGCATAGGTAATGGTCTGCCCGGCGTTGCAGCTCATGTCGAGATATTTGGCCGTGGTCATTTTCCCCCTCAAAATTCGCGCCAGTGTTTCAACCAGTTTGCCACCAATGGGCACGGATAGCATGTTAGGAGAGATGTGTGGGTGATGGAACGACAAACCGGAAAAGTCATCTAAGTAGATGACTTTTGATTTGCGTGATAGAATTATTTCTATGGCTCTCATGGATGAGTAGTATGTTTTCAGCAAACATTATAAAAGTGGCACTAAAAGAGTTATCTAAACTTCCTGCGGGCCTCAAAGCCGAAATGGTTGAAGCCATAGAGGAACTAGAACAACTAGGCACAGATTTGAAAGAACCGAAAGTCCGAGATGTAGGCAACGGACTAAAGGAATTAAGAGTCAGTGCTCAGGAGGGGATAGCTAGGGGGTTTTTCTTTTTCACAGTCGGAAAGCAATTTTACGTTGTTCATGTTCTGCATAAGAAAAGTCAAAAAACACCCAAACTATCCCTTGAATTAGCTAATCAACGAATGAAAGATATTAAACGGAGACTGAAAAATGTCTGATAATGACCTCGATATCATCCCATTTTCTGAAGCTAAGGCACTGCTTTTAGAAGATAAGGCAACTCTGGAAGCTTATAACGAAATTCAGATCCGCAAGGCACTGATGACACAGCTAAAAGATGCACGTAAAGCATTACATCTTACTCAACAAGATGTCGCCCAAAAAATTGGAACACAGAAACAAAATATTAGCCGTATGGAAAATGGTAAGAGCGTACCTAATTTGGCGACCTTAAGCCGTTATGCAGCCGCTTTGGGTGGTACCTTTATTTTCCATATACCAAATCGGTAAAGCTGATAGTTGGTTCTTTCTCGTCTTTAATACTATTGACGTGGGGAGCCAAATCATTAAGCCTGAATTATCATTTTATCCTCTCCGTATAATCAACGGGGCAGGTCACTGCGGATATATCAAATACTAAGGTGCTACAGCAGATACTTGGACACGCCAACATCCAGCAAACCATGATTTACACCCATCTATCACCAGATTATCTGCAAAACGCCATTATACTCAATCCATTAAAGGGTGAATTAGTAGCATAAGAGCGCCCACAAACTGTCCACATTAGCAGAATTTTAAAGCGTTACTGAACATTGTACGTTTTACAACAAACTGTTTTTAATAGATATTTTTTGTAGCATACAAAAAAAGCCCTCCATCATGGAGGGCGAAAGACAGGGATGGTGTCTATGGCAAGGAAAACAGGGTATTACAGGGTACTACTTACTTCTGGGCAGAAGAGGGTTGTGCTGCTGGCGCCTGCTGCATTTTCTCAATGCGCTGCTGGTGCTTTTGGTTCAAGACAGCTTTTTGCTCTGGTGTGAGCAAGTTAAACATTTGGTTACGGACTTTGGCCATTTCGACCTGGCGCTCAACTTGGTCTTTGGACATTTTCTCAGCTTGCGCTCTTACCGCAGCTTCATCGAATTTATCGGCGGTAACCAGCTTGTGCATTGCGTCTCTGTCAGCCATATCAAGGCGTGGCTGCCCTTGGCGAGACTGGCGCATCAGGTCACGCATTTGCTGACGCTGCTGTTCGGTCAGATTGACGCCGTCAAACATGTTATGGTGACCACGACCGTCTTTCTTGTTCATCATCGTACCATCACCGTGGCACCAATCATCAGTGGCCCCGGTCTTATCGGCGGCGAAGGCGGCTTGAGAGCCTAGAACTAACATTGACGCCATGATTAACGTTGTTACTTTAGTTACTTTGCGCATCATTAACTCCTGGGTTCTATCTGCTAAGCGATTTGCTGCTATGCAATTCAATGTGAAGCAGTCTATCGTTTCTGCTGCAAACAAGCGTCAGCGCATGTAAAACTGGGGTCAGTGCATGTAAAGCTAAGTAAAGTCATGGAATACCGGCAATTGTTAACGTATTTTGCGTCAAGAGGAGAAATAATCATGCATAAAATCCTATTAGTTGATGATGATCGTGAATTGACGTCGCTGTTGAAAGAATTACTGGAAATGGAAGGTTTTAATGTTGTTGTTGCCTATGATGGCGAGCAGGCGTTAAACCTACTGGATAACTCTATAGACTTGTTATTGCTTGATATTATGATGCCACGTAAGAATGGTATCGAAACGTTGAAAGAGTTGCGTCAACATCACCAAACCCCTGTCATTATGCTAACTGCCCGTGGCAGTGAATTGGATCGGGTGCTTGGCCTTGAGCTGGGTGCTGATGATTATCTGGCAAAACCGTTTAATGACCGTGAGCTAGTGGCGCGCATCCGGGCCATTTTGCGCCGCTCGAACTGGAGCGAACAACAGCAAAATGTCGATCAAGGTGCACCAACACTGGACGTTGATTGCCTGCAATTGAACCCAGGCCGCCAAGAGGCCACGTTTGAAGGCCAATCGCTGGAATTGACCGGTACTGAATTTACCTTACTCTACCTGCTGGCTCAGCATCTCGGTCAGGTTGTATCGCGGGAGCATCTCAGCCAGGAAGTGCTGGGGAAACGATTAACACCGTTTGATCGTGCTATTGATATGCATATTTCAAACCTCCGCCGTAAGTTGCCGGATCGCAAAGACGGGTTACCTTGGTTTAAAACTCTGCGTGGTCGCGGATATCTGATGGTATCGGAAACATGATTAACAGTTTAACGACGCGAATTTTTGCTATTTTTTGGTTCACTTTAGCACTGGTATTAATGCTGGTATTGATGGTGCCGAAGCTCGATTCGCGTCAAATGACTGCCTTGCTCGACAGCGAACAGCGCCAGGGAACGATGCTGGAGCAACATATCGAAGCTGAACTGGCCAGCGACCCCGCCAATGACCTGATGTGGTGGCGCAGGCTTTATCGCGCCATCGAAAAATGGGCACCACCGGGCCAACATCTCGTGTTAGTCACCACTGAGGGCCGTGTCATTGGCGCTCAACGTCACGAAATGCAAATTGTCCGTAATTTTATCGGCCAGTCTGATAACTCAGATCAGCCGAAAAAGAAGAAATATGGCCGTGTCGAGATGGTCGGCCCCTTCTCTATCCGCGATGGTGAAGATAACTATCAGCTCTATCTAATACGCCCGGCCAGTAGCCCGCAATCTGATTTCATCAATTTGATGTTTGACCGCCCGCTGCTGCTATTGATTGTCACCATGCTTATCAGTGCGCCACTGTTGCTATGGCTGGCTTGGAGTCTGGCAAAACCAGCACGTAAGTTGAAGAATGCCGCCGATGATGTGGCGCGGGGCAATCTGAAACAGCACCCTGAGCTGGAGTCCGGGCCACAAGAATTTTTGGCCACCGGTGCCAGTTTTAATCAGATGATCAGTGCACTCGATAGAATGGTTGTGGCCCAACAACGGCTGATTTCTGATATCTCCCATGAGTTGCGCACGCCACTTACCCGCCTGCAACTGGCGACTGCGTTGATGCGACGCCGCCATGGTGAGGGGAAAGAGCTGGAACGTATCGAAATGGAAGCACAGCGACTGGATAGCATGATCAATGATTTACTGGTGTTATCCCGTAGCCAACATAAAAACGAGCTACATCGCGAACCTATCAAAGCGAATGATTTATGGTCTGACGTGCTGGAAAATGCCCAGTTTGAAGCAGACCAAATGGGCAAAACGCTGGAAATCACCGCACCTCCTGGGCCATGGACCTTATTTGGCAATCCAGCAGCACTTGATAGCGCGCTAGAGAATATCGTGCGTAATGCACTGCGTTACTCTCATCATCACATTGCGGTGGCATTCAGCTCTGATAATCAGGGTATTACTATCACTGTCGATGATGATGGCCCCGGTGTTAGCCCGGAAGACCGTGAACAAATATTCCGGCCATTCTACCGCACTGATGAAGCGCGGGATCGGGAATCGGGCGGGACGGGTTTGGGATTGGCGATTGTCGAAACAGCCGTCAATCAGCATCGTGGATGGGTGCGGGCTGAGGACAGCCCATTAGGTGGCTTGCGCTTGATACTGTGGTTGCCGTTGCATCCACTTAAGTCTTAATCTATCGTACCTCTGCCCGATCATCTGGGATCGGGCAGATCTCCGCTATCACGGTTTGCTGACCTCTTCTCCCTGCGCCTCTTTTTCCAGTAACTGCTTTTTGCGCTCAACACCCCAACGATAGCCTGACAACGCGCCATCCTGGCGAATAACCCGGTGACAAGGAATAGCAACCGCCAGCATATTGGCAGCACAGGCACCGGCTACCGCACGCACCGCTTTGGGCGAACCTATTCTGGCGGCGATATCAGCATAACTGGCCGTCTCACCTACTGGAATTTCCCGCAGTGCCTGCCACACCCGCTGCTGAAAAGCGGTACCCTGAATATCCAGCGGCAAATCTAGTCCGAGTTTAGGAGCCTCAACCAACCCCACCACCTGCGCGAACCATTGCTCAAACTCAGTATCGCCGCCAATTAACTCTGCCTGTGGAAACTTATCCTGTAACTGCTGCACCAGCAGCGCTGGGGAGTCGCCCAGCAAGATGGCACAAATACCCAGCTTACTTTTCGCCATCAGAATCGCACCGAGAGAGCTTTCTCCGACGGCAAAATGCAACGTAGTATCACGCCCGCCACTGCGATAGCGGGTCGGAGTCATCCCCAACAACTGATTCGATTGCTCATAAAATCGGCCATTAGAGTTATAACCGGCGTCAAAGATAGCGTCAGTTACCGAACCTTGCCCCGCTAATTGTGTACGAATACGCGCACTGCGCGTTGCACTGGCATATGCCTTAGGGGTCAACCCGGTAATGGCTTTAAATAAACGATGGAAATGAAAAGCACTAAGATTCACCTGCGCCGCCAACTCATCAAGCTTAAGTGGCGTCTCGGCCTGCTCAATTAAGCGGCATGCCCGACTGATTTTGGCTGCATGCTGCTGTGACAGGGGTAATTCAGTGGGCTGGCATCGTTTACAGGGCCGATAACCGGCCTGTTCAGCCGCATGATTATCGGCAAAAAATTCAATATTCTCTGCTTTAGCCTGACGGGACGGGCAAGAGGGGCGACAATAAACGCCAGTCGTTTTCACCGCATAAACGAACTGACCATCGGCTGTTTTGTCCCGATTAACGATCGCATCCCAGAATGTATCTTTCGCACGGATCATGATAAATACCCCGTTGATAGTGACTGTGTTAATCAGCATATAAAACAGCCACTGCTTACACTCTCCGCTGCTTGCTTTTAAATTATTGTACGCGCTACTGACATTAGCAACCGCTGCATAGAGGGGAGGTTTCTGATATCCTGCGCCCCTCATTATTGGGGGACATATGCTTAATATCGTTTTATTTGAACCCGAAATTCCGCCCAATACCGGTAATATCATCCGGTTATGTGCGAATACCGGCTGCCAGCTCCATCTGATTAAACCTTTAGGTTTCACCTGGGATGACAAACGCTTACGCCGAGCAGGCCTTGATTATCATGAGTTTGCCAGTATTAAGCATCACCATGATTATCAGGCCTTTTTAGATTGTGAAAATCTCGACAGTGCGCAGCCTGCCCGATTATTTGCACTAACCACCAAAGGGACGCCAGCCCACAGTGCGGTAAGCTATCAAGCTGATGATTACCTGTTGTTTGGCCCTGAAACCCGTGGCTTGCCCGCCAGTGTTTTGGATGCGTTACCTGCTCAACAGAAAATCAGGATTCCGATGCAAGCTGATAGCCGTAGTATGAATCTGTCAAACGCGGTGTCAGTGGTGGTGTATGAAGCCTGGCGGCAATTAGGTTATCCGGGTGCGTTACTGAAAGAGCCGTTGTTTTAGCCAAAATGTGTCGGTGATCAGCTAGCAACCCAATAGAAAGGTGTATATCCAAAGTAATTGGAATTGTAGCCAGGCAGCAAACGAACTCATCCCGATGAGCTGACATAAGTCAGTGATTCGGGTGAGTAAGAGCAGTTAACACCGCTACAGCTTCAAGTACGACGGAGATGATCAGATGCCGTCGCCGTACTCAAACCCATGGGTAATCCCATTGAAATGCTGGTCCATGTCCAATGATGGCTTATCGCTTTCGGGTTTACCAACGATGCGAGCAGGTACCCCTGCGGCAGTGGTATGAGCGGGAACCGCCTGCAACACAACTGACCCGGCGCCAATTTTCGCACCGCGTCCAACCTCGATATTCCCCAAAATTTTTGCCCCAGCCCCAATCATCACACCTTCACGGATCTTCGGATGACGATCGCCGCTGGTTTTACCGGTCCCCCCCAGGGTAACCGATTGCAGGATCGATACATCATTCTCAACCACTGCCGTTTCGCCAATAACAATACCGGTAGCGTGGTCCAACATGATGCCGCAGCCAATGGTCGCCGCAGGGTGGATATCGACACCAAAAGCAACAGAGACTTGATTTTGAAGGTAAATGGCGAGCGCTTTACGATCCTGCGCCCACAACCAATGACCGATACGATAAGCCTGTAAGGCGTGAAAACCTTTGAGATACAGCAGTGGCGTAGAGTATTTATCAACAGCCGGGTCACGCAGCCGCACCGCCAGAATATCCCGCGCTGCCGAGACTATCATCTGAGCATCTGCACGATAGGCATCTTCAACCACTTCACGGATGGCAATAGCAGGCATGATCGGATTAGCCAGTTTATTCGCGAGAATATAACTCAGGGCACTGCCTAAATTCTCATGCTTCAATAATGTCGCGTGAAAAAAGCTCGCCAGCATGGGTTCACACTCAGCCAGTGCTCTTGCTTCTGATTTAATGCTACTCCAGACCAGTTCTAACTCTTCTGACGACATTACCTACTCCTGCCCATAAAAAATTGCCCGAGGGAACGACCAAGGCAACGATACCCTTATTCATTGGAGCCACAGCAATGTTAGCGGCAACACCAATGATGTTAGGTATGTAGTTATTATTTTATTCCGCCAAACCCGCTTAACCGATCAAATGCCGCTTTTCTCATCTTTTTTGGTCCGACCCAATAAGGTCAATGCCGCTTCACGGGCATTTTTGTGACAATAGAGCACTTGATAGATCTGTTCAGTTATCGGCATTTCAACACCATGGCGCTGTGCTAATGCCAAAACTTCTTTGGTATTGCGGTAACCTTCAACCACCTGACCAATCTTATCCTGCGCTTCTTGTACGCCTAACCCTTGGCCCAGCATAATACCAAACCGGCGGTTACGAGATTGATTATCTGTGCAGGTTAGCACCAAATCGCCCAAGCCTGCCATGCCCATAAAGGTGGAAGGGTCGGCACCTAATGCAGAACCCAGCCGCGTCATTTCGGCCAAACCACGGGTTATCAGTGCAGTACGGGCGTTCGCGCCAAAGCCAATGCCATCGGACATCCCGGCACCAATCGCAATCACGTTTTTCACCGCACCGCCAAGCTGCACCCCGATAAAATCAGCATTACTGTAAACCCGGAAGCTTTTGCCACAGTGCAATAACTGTTGCAGGTCTTCGCTAAATTGCACATCGGTCGATGCCAGCGCAATTGCCGTCGGTAACCCTGCGGCCAACTCTTTAGCAAAGGTTGGGCCAGACACCACCGCCAGCGGGATAGTTTCACCCAGCACTTCGCGCGCCACATCCGCCAGCAAGCGGCCAGTTTCGGCCTCAAGCCCTTTGGTGGCCCAGACGATACGTGCATCCTTGCGTAAATGCGGTTTCAACTGATGCAATACCGCGCCAAAGACATGGCTAGGTACCACGACTAACACATCGCGGCTGGCTGCCAGCGCACGGGCCAGATCGGTTTCCAGTAATAAGGTATCAGGGAAAGGAACATCGGGTAGGAAAGCTTGGTTACAACGATCACGTTGTAAAACCTGAATATGCTTAGGGTCATGGCCCCATAACACGACTTGATGGCCATTACGCGCCAGCGTAATGGCTAATGCGGTGCCGTAAGATCCGGCACCGATTACAGTCATTGAAGCATTGATGGTGTTCATCAGGCATCCTGACGTTGTTCAGCACCTTCGCCGTCAGCCTGCTGTTGCAGATAGTTCATGAACAGGGCATCAAAGTTAACCGGTGCCAAATTAAGCTGTGGGAAAGTACCGCGAGAAACCAGGCTGGTGATGCATTCGCGAGCATACGGGAACAAAATGTTCGGGCAGTATGCACCTAAGCAATGCGCCAACTGGGTACCATCGATACCCGCGATGGAGAAGATGCCACCCTGTTGAACTTCGCACAGGAATGCAGTTTCTTCACCCAAAGAGGCGGTTACCGTCACTCGCAGTACCACTTCATACACATCTTCAGCCAGTTGACTAGAAGCAGTATCAAGATCAAGTTTAACTTCTGGTTGCCAATCCTGCTGGAAAACCTGCGGGGCATTTGGTGCTTCGAAAGAGATATCTTTGGTGTAGATACGCTGGATCTGGAAAGCCATCTCTGTGTTGTTTTGTTCGGACATGTGTATAAATACCCTAAGTTAGACGTCTGTATTAAATAGCACTGCCGCCGTGGGCTCTGTCCATCAAATTGATGGGACCCACTGACGAGTTAAAGCAGCGGATCAAGCCCACCGCGCGCATCCAGGGCGTGTAAATCATCACAGCCACCGATATGCTGCCCATCAATAAATACCTGAGGCACGGTCGTCCGCCCGCTGCGAGCAATCATCTCTTCGCGTTTGGCCGGATCACTATCAATTGCGATTTCATGGAAAGCAGCACCTTTGTTGTTCAGCAGTGCTTTGGCACGATGGCAGAACGGGCAGGTTGCTTTGGTATAAATCTCAATTTTCGCCATGGATACACCTCAGTTAACATTATAATTTATTGATATAGCGAATTTTTATAACAAATACGGGTACAGCTCAATACTCATATCACTAAAACGCAGGCAATATGATTACTTGCCGCGCGCCAGTGGTAGATTCTCGCCACTCCAGCCGGAGATACCTTCTTTCAAGGTAAATACGCGTTCAAAGCCCGCTTTGTTCAGCAGTTCAGCCGAAGCACGAGAGGTTGTACCAGTAGCACAAACCACAATGATAGGTTGTGCTTTGTGTTTTTCCAATTCAGCCAAATTACCGTTTTTAATGTCGCTTGGCAGCAAATTAATAGAACTGGCGATATGGCCTTTGCGATAATCATCACGTGTGCGGATATCAACCACAACCGCATCTTCTTTGTTAATCAGACGCGTCGCTTCACCACGGGTGATCTCTTTCACTTTAGAGAGAGAGGTCTTAAAGCTGGTGAAAATTACGGCGACGAACAACGCCACCCAGGCCAGACTCAAAACCGGATGCTGGCTAATGAATTGCATAATTTCTTGCAACATGGGGGTAAAAACTCCCGTTAGTTAGGGGATAATATTCAAGGTCACAGAGTATACCTGCGCGTTGCGGCAAATACAGCCAATATGCAAGTGCTATTGCAGAAACTGCGAGCCATTTCGGAAAGTTTTGTCGTCTAAATGATGACAATTACGCAAAACCCCACGCCAATGTTGATCTCTTTGGGCTATTTTTAACCGGTTTTGTAGTAAATTACCGCCTTCGTTCTGGCGGTGTAAATACGTTAATATAAATAGCCGAGTGTACATAGCCGCGCACATCGTTTGATGTTCACCGCTATTTGACACTTGGACTTATAAGAAAGAGGTTATGCAATGTCGAGCACTAAAAAACCACTGGTACTGACTATTCTTGATGGCTACGGTCACCGCGAAGAACAGCAGGATAATGCCATTCTGAATGCTAAAACGCCGGTTATGGACCGTTTATGGCAGCAACAGCCTCATACTTTAATTGCCGCATCCGGTCTGGATGTTGGCCTGCCTGACGGGCAAATGGGTAACTCTGAAGTAGGCCACGTCAACCTGGGTGCCGGTCGCATTGTCTATCAGGACTTGACCCGCCTCGACAAAGAGATCAAAGACGGCGACTTCTTCACTAACTCAACCTTAACAGCAGCGATTGATAAAGCGGTTAAAGCAGGCAAAGCGGTCCACATTATGGGTCTGTTATCTGCCGGTGGCGTGCACAGCCACGAAGACCACATTCTAGCCATGGTTGAACTGGCCGCCAAACGCGGTGCGACAGCGATTTATCTACACGCATTCCTCGATGGACGTGACACCCCGCCGCGTAGTGCTGAGTCTTCACTGAAACGATTCACTGATAAATTTGCCGCACTGGGCAAAGGCCGCATCGCTTCTATTATTGGTCGTTACTATGCGATGGACCGCGATAACCGCTGGGATCGCGTACAACTGGCCTACGATTTGCTGACTCAGGCAAAAGGCGAGTTTACCGTTGATAACGCCGTCGCAGGTCTGCAAGCAGCCTATGCCCGTGATGAAAACGATGAATTTGTCAGACCAACCCTGATTCAAGCAGCGGGTGAAGCCGATGCAGCTATGAACGATGGCGACGCGCTGATCTTCATGAACTTCCGTGCTGACCGCGCACGTCAAATCACCCGTACCTTTGTTAACGCCGATTTTGACGGTTTCAAACGGGATAAAGTGGTTAACTTCGGCGATTTCGTCATGCTGACTGAATATGCAGCGGATATTAAAGTGGCCTGCGCTTACCCACCAGCATCACTACAGAATACCTTCGGTGAGTGGCTGATGAAGCATGACAAAACACAGTTACGCATTTCCGAAACTGAAAAGTATGCTCACGTCACTTTCTTCTATAACGGCGGCGTTGAAGAACCATTTAAAGGCGAAGACCGCATCCTGATCAACTCACCGAAAGTGGCCACTTATGACCTGCAACCGGAAATGAGTTCAGCAGAACTGACTGAGAAATTGGTCGGCGCTATCGGCAGTGGCAAATATGATGTGATAATTTGTAACTATCCGAACGGCGATATGGTTGGTCATACCGGTGATTACGATGCTGCCGTGAAAGCAGTAGAAACACTGGATAATTGTATTGAACAAGTGGTTGCTGCCGTAAAAGCCGCCGATGGACAATTGCTTATCACCGCCGACCACGGCAACGCTGAGCAGATGCGCGACCCGGCAACCGGTCAGGCCCATACAGCCCATACCAGCCTGCCTGTACCATTGATTTATGTCGGCAATAAAGGGGTTAAAGCGGTTGAAGGCGGCAAACTTTCAGATATCGCGCCAACCATGCTGTCACTGATGGAAATGGAAATCCCGCAAGAGATGACTGGTAAGCCGCTGTTCATCGTGGAATAATCCTTCGTTATGAAGGAAAAAGCGTCATTTGCAAAATTAATGGTTACGGAAGAGGCCATCACCACCAGCCGAGATACAGTTTCTCGGCTGTCAGGTCAGTTGGTGCGTCGCCCGTGGTCAGCACTGTACGCCAGCGTTTTTTGCGCTGGCGTATTGCTATTGCCATTATCCGGCACGGCAGCAGATGCCCCCGCTACAGCAAAAACCGCACAGAGCAAAGACCAGTTGAAGACCATTCAGCAGGATATTGCCGAAAAAGAAAAAAGTGTTCAGCAACAAAAGCAGCAACGCAGTTCATTGCTGGATCAGTTGAAGCAACAGGAAAATACCATTGCTCAGGCCAGCCGCAGCCTGCGTGACACCCAAGGTACCCTGACTGAGTTGGACCAAGAAATTTCCCGTCTCACCTCCTCAATTGAGAAACTCGAGAGCAAACAATCCCAGCAACAAAATATTCTGTCTAAACAACTTGATGCCGCCTTTAAACAAGGCCAGCACAGTGGTTTACAGCTTATTTTGAGTGGCGAAGAGAGCCAGCGCAGTGAGCGTATTCTGGCTTATTTCAGTTACCTCAATGAAGCACGGCAGCAATCCATTGAAGAGCTGAAACAGACTCGTACCCATCTCTCTGCCGAGAAACAAACGCTGGAGCAAAAGCAAAACCAGCAAAAAACCGTATTGAATGAGCAGAAAACTCAGCAGCAAAAACTGGAACAAGCGCGTACCGCCCGCAAGAAAACCCTGACTTCGCTGGAAGCCTCACTGGAAAAAGATCAGCAAGGCCTGGCTGAGTTAAAACTGAACGAAACCCGCTTACGTGATCAAATTGCCAAAGCAGAACGAGAAGCGAAAGCTCGCGCCGAACGAGAGGCCAAAGAAGCCGCTCGGGTACGCGAACAGATAAAAGTTAAAGAACAACAAGCCAAGAAAACCGGTTCCAGCTATAAGCCAAGTGAAAGTGAGCGCTCATTAATGGCGCGCACTGGTGGCCTTGGCCGCCCAGATGGGCAAGCTGTCTGGCCGGTCCGTGGTAATGTCACTCACCGTTTCGGTGAAGCCTTACAAGGTGAACTACGCTGGAAAGGCATGGTTATCTCCGCACCAGAAGGCAGTGAAGTGAAAGCGATCGCCGATGGCCGTGTCTTACTGGCTGACTGGCTGCAAGGCTATGGTTTGGTCGTGGTTATCGAACATGGTAAAGGGGATATGAGTTTGTATGGCTACAACCAGAGTGCACTGGTCAATGTGGGTGCTCAGGTGAAAGCTGGCCAACCGATCGCCCTTGTGGGTACCAGTGGCGGCCAGGGTGAACCATCACTCTATTTCGAAATCCGCCGTCAAGGACAAGCAGTTAACCCACAACCTTGGTTAGGACGATAGCGAACAACGTTAGGGAACTTGTATTGCACTATTTCAACACACGCCGATTTATCATTGTAAGCGCCCTACTCATCGCTAACGCCGCACAGGCGGGCAAACTTTCTATTGTGATTGATGACTTTGGTTATCGCCCCCAGAACGAAAACAAGATTTTACAGATGCCATTGCCTATTTCAGTGGCTATCCTGCCGAATGCGCCTTATGCCAGAGAGATGGCTATCAAAGCCCATAATCAAGGGCGTGAAATTCTGATTCATTTGCCGATGGCTCCCCTAAGCAAACAACCGCTGGAGCGCGATACATTACAGCCCTCGATGAGCAGCGAAGAGATCCAGCGCATCATGCGCCAGGCGGTGAATAATGTCCCCTATGCCAAGGGCATGAATAACCATATGGGCAGCGCGATGACCTCCAGTTTCTCCGGCATGCAGAAAGTGATGCAGGAGCTGGACCACTATCAGCTCTATTTCCTCGATAGCGTGACCATCGGTAATAGCCAGGCGGGCCGGGCCGCAGAGGGGACTCATGTTAAAGTCATTAAGCGCAAAGTCTTTTTGGATGACTCACAAAATGAAGCGGCGATCCGCCAACAGTTTAACCGTGCGGTAGAATTGGCCCGCCGTAATGGTTCAGCTATTGCTATTGGGCACCCCCATCCGGCCACCATTAAAGTACTGCAACAAATGTTGCCTCAGTTACCTGCTGATATCGTATTAGTCCGGCCGAGTGCACTGCTCAATGAGCCAATACAAAACAATACGCAAAACAACAGTGGCGGTATGTTATCGGGTAAAACAAAACTACCTGGTTCAACCCAAGGCGAGCGCCTGAAAGCTATCAAGCAATGCAAAGCGAAAGAGAGCTATGTAGCAGAGAAAATCTACGCAGACAGGATGTTTAGCATCATAGGTGAGAGCTTGATGCAAAGCCCTGCGGTGATTTTTGTTCAGCGGCATTGGCAGCAATACTTCCCGCCAGTAGCGCCAGTTATTCCGGTGGATAAACCAAAAACAAATAGCCAAGACGGCGATAAGCCTAAAGCGGATAAACCTTAATAAAACGGGGCAATCATCATCTGACTGCCCCGCTCTCAATCCTGCAACGTCAAGGCCGAAGGGAATTCCCAAAGTCATTGGAGGTGCAGGTAGGCGGCCAGCAAACTCATCCCGATGAGCTTACATAAGTAAGTGATTCGGGTTAGTGCGCGCAGCCAACACCCCTGCAACTTCAAGGCCGAAGGGAATATTTTAGTCCCAGCTTAAAACCACCTTACCCGACTTACCCGAACGCATCGCATCAAACCCTTGCTGGAACTCATCAATAGAGAAGCGATGAGTGATGATCGGGGTTAAATCCAGACCAGATTGAATGAGTGCTGCCATTTTGTACCAGGTTTCAAACATTTCACGGCCATATATCCCTTTGATAAACAGCCCTTTGAAGATCACCTGATTCCAGTCGATTGACATATCAGAGGGAGGTATCCCCAGCATTGCAATACGCCCACCATGATTCATGGAGTTAAGTAATGAACGGAACGCCGGTGGCGCACCTGACATTTCCAGACCCACATCAAACCCTTCAGTCATGCCCAGTTCAGCCATTACATCCGTCAGATTCTCTTTACTAACGTTAACGGCACGGGTTACACCCATTTTACGCGCCAGATCCAGGCGATATTCATTCACATCAGTGATTACAACATGGCGAGCGCCTACATGCTTACACACGGCAGCAGCCATGATACCAATCGGGCCAGCACCGGAAACCAGGACATCTTCACCCACTAAATCAAAGGATAACGCGGTATGCACCGCATTGCCGAAGGGATCAAAAATAGCGGCTAACTCATCAGAAATATTGTCTGGAATTTTGAACGCATTGAAGGCAGGAATGACCAAATACTCTGCGAAAGAACCAGGGCGGTTAACCCCAACCCCCACAGTATTACGGCACAGATGAGTGCGACCACCGCGGCAGTTACGGCAATGACCACAGGTAATATGCCCCTCGCCAGACACCCGATCACCAATACTAAAGCCTTTCACTTCCTGACCAATGGCGACAACTTCACCAACATATTCGTGGCCGACCACCATTGGGACGGGGATCGTTTTTTGCGACCATTCATCCCAATTATAAATATGCACATCGGTACCGCAGATAGCGGTTTTGCGAATTTTGATCATGATATCGTTGTGCCCCAACTCTGGTGGTGGCACATCGGTCATCCAGATACCTTCTTCAGCCTTCAGTTTAGACAATGCTTTCATGAACATTCCTTACGCAATAACGTTAAGTTGTTTGCCAATACGCACAAAGGCTTCAATAGCCCGCTCGACTTGCTCTGTCGTATGATCAGCCGACATTTGGGTACGAATACGAGCCTGACCTTTTGGCACCACCGGATAGAAGAAGCCGGTGACGTAAATACCTTCTTTCAGCAAGGCATTGGCAAACTCCTGCGCCAGCTTGGCTTCACCCAGCATGACCGGAATAATTGCATGATCAGCGCCAGCCAATGTGAATCCGGCGGCACTCATTTTCTCGCGGAATAAACGCGCGTTCGCCCATAAATGGTCACGCAGTTCAGCACCGTCTTCCAGGAGTGATAACACTTCAATTGAGGCGGCAACGATTGCCGGAGCCAGCGAGTTTGAGAACAAATAAGGCCGTGAACGCTGGCGCAACCACTCAACCACTTCTTTACGACCCGCGGTATAGCCGCCTGACGCCCCACCCAGTGCTTTACCCAAAGTACCGGTGATAATATCAACGCGATCCATTACTTCGCAGTATTCATGAGTACCACGGCCATTAGCACCCACAAAGCCCACGGCATGGGAGTCATCGACCATCACTAATGCCTGATACTCATCAGCCAGATCGCAAACACCTTTCAGGTTGGCAATGACACCATCCATTGAGAACACGCCGTCAGTGGCAATCATAATATGACGCGCGCCATCTGCTTTGGCTTGTTTGAGTTGGACTTCCAGTTCGCTCATATCGTTATTGGCATAACGGTAGCGCTTGGCTTTACATAACCGTACACCATCAATGATCGAGGCATGATTCAGCGCATCAGAAATAATGGCATCTTCTGGCCCGAGCAGGGTTTCAAACAGACCGCCGTTAGCATCAAAGCAAGAAGAGTAAAGAATGGCATCTTCCATACCGAGGAAACTGGCCAGCTTCTGCTCCAGCTCTTTATGCGTGTCTTGCGTACCACAAATAAAACGAACCGACGCCATACCAAAGCCATGAGTATCCATGCCTTGCTTAGCGGCTGCGATAAGCCTTGGATGGTTGGCCAAGCCCAAATAGTTATTGGCGCAGAAATTAATTACGTGGCTTCCATCAGCTACAGCAATATCTGCTTGCTGGGCGGAAGTGATAATGCGCTCGTTTTTATACAACCCTTCAGCATGGGTAGTTATGAGTTGTTCTTCTAATTGCTGATAAAAAGGGTGTCGATTAAATGGCAGGGACATTCAGTTATCTCCAGGATGGGCAATTTCACAGTACATTTTACTGATTAGTGAGCGAGCTGACGAGGAACCTTGTCTTATATTATAAAAAATGCAGCACATATCACGGCGAACAATCCTAAAGCCGCATAGAAACCGTGAGATTAAGCCCCTTGCGGCTGTGCGCTATCCTATGAAATGTTATGATAACGCCAACTAGAGTGTGGGGCATTGTGCCCGACCAAGAAGATTAGCAAGGGTGAACCTGATGATTATCGTCACTGGCGGCGCCGGTTTCATTGGCAGCAACATCGTTAAGGCACTGAATAATATCGGTTATAAAGATATTCTGGTTGTTGATAACCTGAAAGACGGCACTAAATTCGTCAATTTGGTTGATCTGGATATCGCTGATTACATGGATAAAGAAGATTTTGTTGCCAGCATTGTTGCCGGTGATGATATGGGTGAGATCGAAGCCATTTTCCACGAGGGTGCCTGTTCTTCCACCACCGAGTGGGATGGCAAGTACATGATGGATAACAACTATCAATACTCTAAAGATATCCTGCACTTCTGTCTGGATCGCGGCATTCCGTTCTTATATGCCTCTTCTGCTGCCACGTATGGCGGGCGTACCGATAATTTCATCGAAGATCGCCAGTACGAACAACCACTCAATGTTTATGGTTATTCCAAATTCTTGTTTGATCAGTATGTGCGCGAGATTCTGCCGCAAGCTGATTCGCAGATTTGTGGTTTCCGTTATTTCAACGTTTATGGTCCACGTGAAGGCCACAAAGGTAGCATGGCAAGCGTTGCCTTCCACTTGAATAACCAGATCAACGCAGGTGAGAATCCTAAACTCTTCTCCGGCAGTGAAAACTTCAAACGCGATTTCATCTATGTGGGTGATGTGGCTGACGTTAACCTGTGGTTCTGGCAAAACAATGTTTCCGGCATTTTCAACTGTGGTACCGGGCGCGCAGAATCTTTCCAGGCTGTTGCCGATGCCGTAGTAGACTTCCACCATAGTGGGCCAGTGGAATACATTGAATTCCCTGAAAAGTTGAAAGGCCGTTATCAGGCATACACCCAAGCTGACCTCACCAAGCTGCGTACTGCTGGTTACGACAAGCCGTTCAAAACAGTCGCTGAAGGCGTCAAAGAATATCTGGCCTGGCTCAATCGCTCAGTCTAAATTACTTGCTGCAAGGAATTGATAAACGGTATGAAAATACTGGTCATCGGCCCTTCTTGGGTTGGCGATATGATGATGTCGCAAAGTCTTTACCGTACCCTGAAGGCCGAATATCCGGCAGCAGATATTGATGTGATGGCACCCGCGTGGTGCCGTCCGCTTTTGGCCAGAATGCCAGAAGTGCGTCATGCAATCCCAATGCCCTTAGGGCACGGGGCTTTTGCTTTTGATGAACGTCGTCGCTTGGGTTTAGCCTTACGTGAAACCGGCTATGATCGCGCCTATGTGCTGCCAAACTCGTTTAAATCCGCCCTGATACCTTATTTTTCAGGGATTAAGCAACGTATTGGCTGGCGTGGCGAAATGCGCTACTTCTTGCTCAATGATATGCGTATTCTGGATAAACAAGCCTTCCCTATGATGGTTCAGCGCTATGTTGCACTGGCCTATGATAAAGAAAAAATCCACTCAGCCGATGATTTACCGCAACCTTTGCTATGGCCGCAATTGCAGGTTCGGGATGAAGAAATTGCCGAGATTACCGCGTCATTCAATTTGACAGATAACCGGCCAATCGTAGGTTTCTGCCCAGGAGCTGAGTTTGGCCCGGCAAAACGCTGGCCGCATTATCACTATGCCACTCTGGCACAGAAACTGATTGATGCTGGCTATCAAGTCGTTTTATTAGGTTCAGCTAAAGATAGTGAAGCCGGCGAAGAGATCCGCCAGACTTTGGGCGAAAACTCCCGCGAATATTGCCTCAATCTGGCAGGGCAAACATCGCTGGAGCAAGCGGTGGTATTGATTGCGGCCTGTAGCGCGGTAGTCAGTAATGACTCCGGTCTAATGCATGTTGCTGCCGCATTAAATAAACCATTAGTGGCCTTATATGGCCCAAGTAGCCCGGACTTCACCCCACCACTGTCTGATAAAGCCACTGTCATTCGCCTAATTACCGGCTATCACAAAGTGCGCAAAGGCGATAGCGTGCAGGGCTATCATCAGAGTTTGATTGATATCCAGCCAGAACAAGTGATGGCGGCCCTTGAGAAACAATTATCCGCTTGCCAAAACTCTGTCAGTGAGGCCGATTAATGCATGTATTAATCGTTAAAACCTCTTCGATGGGCGACGTTTTACACACGTTGCCCGCACTGACCGATGCGATGAATGCCCTTCCAGATATTCGCTTTGATTGGGTAGTAGAGGAAGGATTTAGTCAGATCCCAAGTTGGCATCCGGCAGTGGATAAAGTGATTCCGGTGGCCATCCGCCGTTGGCGTAAAAATTGGTTTGGTAGTGATACCCGGCAGGAACGCTGCGATTTTAAACGTGTTGTGCAGCAACGCCATTATGATTTGGTGATCGATGCTCAGGGGCTAATTAAAAGTGCCGCGCTGATTACCCGTATTGCCAAAGGGGTTAGACATGGCCCGGATTGCAAAAGTGCCCGTGAGCCATTTGCCAGTTGGTTTTATAACTGCCGCCATGAAATTGACACCAAACAACATGCGGTTGAGCGCATACGCCAACTGTTTGCCAAAAGTCTGGGTTATGATAAACCAGACAGTTATGGCGACTATGCTATCGCGCAGCGCTTTTTAAACCAGTTACCTGGCGATGCTGGTCAGTATTTGGTTTTTCTGCACGCAACGACCAGAGACAACAAGCACTGGCCTGAAAGCCATTGGCTGCAATTGATCGAGCTGGTTGCCCCCACCGGTTTAAAAATCAAGTTACCGTGGGGGGCGGAACATGAGTATCAACGTGCTTTACGATTAGCGGAGCATTTCCCGCATGTCGAGGTCTTGCCTAAACTCAGTCTCCAGCAGGTAGCAGAGGTTCTGGCTGGCGCAAAAGCTGTTGTTTCCGTTGATACCGGCCTCAGCCACCTAACCGCAGCGTTGGATCGCCCGAATATTACTCTATTCGGCCCTACCGACCCTGGGTTAATTGGCGGTTATGGGAAAAACCAGATTGCGGTGATTTCCGAACAAAAAAGTATGGATACAATTACGGCTGAAACTATTATGGCACGATTGGAAGCACTGATTTCATAAGCGCCTATTGTTTGTTTCCAGTGATTTATTCGTGCCAGGAATTCTACCTGCCGATATTTATCATGTAATAACAATCGACTCTGGTAATTATCAGAGTTGATTGTTGTGGGTTATCTGATTATCTTTCTCGCATATTATCTAACAAAGGATGGCGGCTAATACAGCGCTTCAATTAACTTCGGCATCTAATTGTTAAGAATCCCTA
Source organism: Yersinia sp. FDAARGOS_228 (assembly GCF_002073315.2). Classification (NCBI taxonomy): domain Bacteria; kingdom Pseudomonadati; phylum Pseudomonadota; class Gammaproteobacteria; order Enterobacterales; family Yersiniaceae; genus Yersinia; species Yersinia sp. FDAARGOS_228. The sequence goes on along the minus strand of NZ_CP020409.2, from coordinate 824,600 downwards.
ATTGATTATTTAAATAATTAAGTAAGTCACTCGCTGATATCTACCTAATAGCCACTCACCAATTCCTCTGCTTACGCCATTAATTGCTAAATTCTCTTCTATCAAAGTAAAGCCGGTAAGAAACTGAGATATATCGCTAAAAAGAAGCGCATTCCTAGATAAAAATATCATTAAAATATAACCTAATGATATCTACGGCTACACCATTCACGACGAAAAACAATAATGATAATTACTCTCATTTGAGAGTAGGTAAAATCAATTTTATCGCTGCTCAATTACTGAAAATTGTTAAAAATTATATTCTTTTTTATGAATAGACTGGCCCTGCTCTGGCTATCGGGCTGACCCAGTTGAAAAGAGCCTTTCTTGCTCAAATATGGTATTATTCTTAATAATCCATATAAATGAAATTGATAGAATGTTGCTGCGTTTATATCAGGTACTACTCTACCTTATTCAACCTTTGATCTGGCTGCGGTTGCTGTTACGTAGCCGTAAAGCCCCCGCTTATCGCAAGCGCTGGGGTGAACGTTATGGTTTTTGTGCCGGTAAAGTTGTCGCTGGCGGTATCATGCTGCATTCAGTTTCAGTCGGTGAAACACTGGCCGCGATCCCTTTAGTCAGAGCATTGCGTCACCGCTACCCATCATTGCCCATTACCGTGACCACGATGACACCGACAGGTTCTGAGCGTGTCCAATCTGCGTTTGGTAAAGATGTTCACCATGTTTATCTGCCTTACGACCTCCCCGGCTCTGTGAACCGCTTTCTTGATCAGGTCAATCCTAAGCTGGTCATTATCATGGAAACAGAATTGTGGCCGAACCTTATTAATGCACTGCATCACCGCAAAATCCCGCTGGTGATTGCCAATGCCCGCCTTTCTGCCCGTTCTGCCGCTGGCTATAAGAAAATCGGTAGCTTTATCCGTAATATGCTGCAACGTATCACGCTGATTGCCGCACAAAATCAAGAAGATGGTGACCGGTTCATTGAACTGGGCCTCAAACGCTCTCAGTTGACGGTAACGGGCAGCCTAAAGTTTGATATTTCCGTCACCCCTGAATTAGCAGCCAGAGCTGTAACATTACGACGCCAATGGGCGCCGCATCGCCCAGTGTGGATTGCAACCAGTACCCATGATGGGGAAGAAGCCATTTTGTTGGAAGCTCATCACCAATTACTGCAACACTTCCCGACATTATTGCTGATTTTGGTTCCTCGCCACCCCGAACGCTTCCCGAAAGCGGTTGAACTGACGGAGAAAGCAGGGCTGAGTTACACCTTACGTAGCAAGGGGGAAATTCCTTCTGGCAGTACACAGGTTGTGATTGGCGATACCATGGGTGAACTGATGCTGTTATATGGCATTGCCGATCTGGCTTTTGTCGGTGGAAGCCTGGTTGAGCGTGGTGGTCATAATCCGCTTGAAGCAGCAGCCCATGCCATCCCTGTGCTGATGGGGCCACATACATTTAACTTTAAAGACATCTGTGCCAAGCTGGAACAGGCTGAAGGGTTGATCACCGTGACGGATACCCTATCGCTGGTAAAAGAAATCACCGTGCTACTCACGGATGAAGATTGCCGCCTTTATTATGGCCGCCATGCAGTTGACGTGTTGCATGAAAACCAGGGTGCACTACAACGGTTATTACACTTGTTGGAGCCTTATCTGCCACAACGGAGCCACTAAATGAGTGCAAGAAAACGCCTGTCAGTGGTGATGATTGCCAAGAATGAAGCCTCATTGCTAGCGGATTGCCTGGCATCGGTGAGTTGGGCTGATGAAATAGTGGTATTGGATTCAGGCAGTGAAGATGAAACCATCGCGCTGGCCCAGCAATATGGCGCGAAAGTATACAGTAATGCGCAATGGCCGGGTTATGGCAAACAGCGGCAATTAGCCCAACAGTATGCCAGTGGCGATTATATTCTGATGCTGGATGCCGATGAACGGGTGACTCCTGAGCTTAAAACTGCTATTGAAGCGGTACTTATTACACCGGAGGAAGGCGCGGTTTATAGCTGCGCCCGGCGGAATCTATTTTTAGGTCGTTTTATGCGCCACAGTGGCTGGTATCCAGATCGAGTCACCCGGTTATATCCGCATCATCAATTCCAATATAACGATAATTTAGTACATGAATCGCTTAATAGCGGCTCAGCAAAAGTTATCCCGTTGAGCGGTGATTTATTGCATCTGACTTGTCGTGATTTCTTTGCTTTTCAACGTAAACAACTGAGTTATGCCGAAGCGTGGGCGACTCAACGCCATCAGCAAGGTAAGAGTTGTAGCTACTTCTCTATTCTCAGCCATACTCTTGGGGCTTTCTGTAAGACATGGTTATTACGTGCAGGTTTCCTCGATGGTAAACAAGGGCTATTGCTGGCAGTAGTAAACGCGCAATATACCTTTAATAAATATGCGGCTCTGTGGGCATTGAGCCACCAATATCAGAAAAGCGAGAACTCATGACCACCAAAGCCATCTATCCGGGGACATTTGACCCCATAACCAATGGGCATTTGGACTTAGTGACACGTGCCGCAGCCATGTTCAGCCATGTCATCCTGGCTATTGCCGACAGTTCCAGCAAAAAACCGATGTTTACACTGGAAGAACGCGTCGCATTAGCAAAGGAAGTAACAGCTCCGTTGAAGAATGTCGAAGTTTTAGGATTCAGCGAACTGATGGCTGAATTTGCCAAAAAACACGATGCTAATATTTTGGTTCGAGGCTTACGCTCAGTGTCAGACTTTGAGTATGAATGGCAACTGGCCAATATGAACCGCCACCTGATGCCCAAACTGGAAAGTGTCTTCCTGATGCCATCAGAGAAATGGTCGTTTATCTCTTCCTCGTTGGTGAAGGAAGTGGCACGCCATGGCGGCGATATCACACCGTTCCTTCCTGCCCCCGTCACCGCAGCGCTGATGACTAAACTGGCCTGACCCTTTTATTTATGCAACCCTATATCGCCGAAGCCATTGGAGTTGCAGGCTAGCGGTAAGCGAACGTAGCCCACAACCCTGCGGCGTCAAATACGAGGGTATACGATTAATGTTGGCAGTGGCGGCAAAAAAACGTGCTGCGCTGCCCATGCTTCGCAATTTCAATCAGATGCCCACAACGGCGACATGGCTCGCCCGCCCGCCCGTACACCTGCAACTCCTGCGCAAAGTAACCTGGCTTACCATCTGACTGTAGAAAGTCGCGCAATGTGGTGCCCCCCTGTTCAATAGAGTGCAGCAACACGGCTTTTATTGTGGCCACTAACAGTACAATTTCAGCGTTGGTTAATGAACCAGCAGCACGGTCAGGTAAAAGACCTGCGGCAAACAAAGATTCACTGGCATAAATATTGCCAACGCCAACCACCACTTTGTTATCCATCAGCCACTGTTTAATCACGGTGCGTTTATTCCGTGATTTATCAAACAGGTATTGGGGAGAAAATTCATCGCTCAGTGGTTCTGGCCCTAAATGCGCTAATACATTGCTGCTTTCAAGGTCTTTTGCCCACAACCAGGCACCAAAGCGCCGTGGGTCGGTATAACGCAATATTTTGCCATTACTGATAACCAAATCGACATGATCGTGTTTTTCAGCTTCAGTTTCGTCAGACAATATCCGTAAGCTACCTGACATCCCCAAATGGACGATAATCCAGCCAGTTGGCAGTTCTATCAATAAATACTTGGCCCGACGCTGAACACTGAGCACCGGTTGATCGCTCAATGCCAGAATTTCATCGGACACCTGCCAACGCAAACGGGCATTTCTGACCACCGCGTAAAGAATGGTTTGGCCGACAAGATAAGGTTCGATCCCGCGTCGGCTGGTCTCAACTTCTGGTAATTCAGGCATGTAACCTCCCTAAACGTATCTCACTGAACTTTATATAATAAAAAACCCGGCCGAAGCCGGGTTTTCATAATCCACCAAAATTAAAATTATTTAATTTTAGCTTCTTTATAGATCACGTGTTGACGGACAACTGGATCGAATTTCTTCAATTCCAATTTTTCCGGCTTAGTACGCTTGTTCTTCGTAGTGGTATAGAAGTGACCAGTACCAGCAGAAGAAACCAGCTTGATCTTCTCGCGAACACCTTTAGCCATGATTCAGTTCCTTAATACTTCTCACCGCGGGCGCGAATTTCGGCCAAGACCGTTTCGATACCCTTCTTATCAATAACACGCATACCTTTAGCAGATACACGCAGAGTTACAAAGCGCTTCTCGCCCTCAACCCAAAAACGGTGAGAGTGAAGGTTCGGCAGAAAACGGCGTTTGGTCGCGTTCATTGCGTGGGAACGGTTGTTACCGCTCACCGGGCGCTTGCCAGTAACTTGGCAGACTCGGGACATGTCTATTCTCCAAAAATCAAATCAGCTCGAGCTTCGTATAGGATTTGGCCGCCTCGTCAGGCTTTAGAGCCCATCTCAGCAAATTCACTGAGAAGACTCACTGTCATCAGGTCAGAAACCCCTGTCACCAGGCTATAAACCTGCTGAGATAGGCTCTTCACGCCAAACCCAAGATTCTCAAAGGTGGCGTAGTATACGCTCTGAAGCGTAAGTGCTCAAGTCCCGAACAGCTAAAGATCCCGAAAGGATCAATTATTATTGCTCTAAAGCCATCCGCGTTCAGCAAATGAGACACATTCACCCCGGCCAACCACTAAATGATCGAGCACCCGAATATCTAATAATGAGCAGGCTTTTATCACCTGCGTAGTAATCAAACGGTCGGCTTGGCTCGGTTCAGCCTTACCCGAGGGGTGATTATGCGCCAGAATCAGCGCGGCGGCATTAACCTTCAGCGCTTCACGCACAATTTCTCTCGGATGAACCTCAACGCTGCTGATGGTACCAGTAAACATCTCCTCATGGCGAATAACACGATGCTGGTTATCCAAAAACATGACTAAAAAAATCTCTCGTTCGCGATGGGAAAGAATATTTTGCAGAAATTTTTGGGTAATTTCGGGATTTTGCAGAACACTTTCCCGCATCAGGTGGGATGAAAAGCAACGGCAGGCCAGTTCTGCAATGGCTTGAATTTGGCTGTATTTAGATGAGCCAATCCCTTTTTGAGCACATAACGTCTGATAATCCGCCGACATCAGCCCATGAAGTGAGCCGAACTCTTCAATCAGATATTCAGCCATCTGCATTACGTGCATTCCGGGAATACCGGTACGCAGAAAAATCGCGAGTAACTCGGCATCGGTTAGTACAGCAGCACCATATTTCAGTAATTTTTCCCTTGGGGCTATCTGCCCATACCATTCATCCATCCTTTGGCTCCTGTAATCCCTGAACAGCGCGTGCAGCATGACAGAAGGCTTTCTGCCTGGCGAACTCATGATTTAGTGCATGCGAAACGCTTCGCAAATTTGATGATTGATGGCATCAAGCGACAGCCCGATAGCTAATCTGCTCGACGGTTATGCTAAAATATTGCCTCTTACAGCTTTCATTCGGACAATCATGATGACGGGACTTTCCGGCAAACATATTGTGCTCGGGATTAGCGGGGGTATTGCCGCGTATAAATCTCCTGAGCTGGTACGCCGCTTGCGCGACAGGGGCGCAGAGGTGCGGGTGGTGATGACGACCGCCGCCAAAGCGTTCATTACGCCACTCACGTTGCAGGCAGTCTCGGGTTATCCCGTCTCAGATGATTTGCTCGATCCGGCGGCAGAAGCCGCCATGGGCCATATTGAGTTGGGTAAATGGGCTGATCTGGTCATCATGGCCCCGGCTACGGCTGATTTGCTGGCCAGGGTTGCGGCAGGGATGGCAAATGACCTCCTCACTACGGTTTGCCTGGCCACAGCAGCCCCTATTGCGGCTGTTCCGGCTATGAATCAACAGATGTACCGTGCTGCGGCCACTCAGGCAAACTTGCAGACGCTCACTAATCGCGGGATGTTGCTGTGGGGGCCGGACAGCGGCAGCCAGGCTTGTGGTGATGTGGGGCCAGGAAGAATGCTGGACCCACTGGAAATCGTCGCGCTGGCAGACAGTCATTTTTCTGTAAAACAAGACCTGCAACATTTGAGTGTCATGATTACCGCAGGGCCAACGCGTGAAGCACTTGATCCGGTGCGCTTTATCAGTAATCAAAGTTCGGGCAAGATGGGCTTTGCGATTGCTCAGGCCGCCGCAGCGAGAGGCGCTAAGGTCACACTGATTGCAGGCCCGGTTAATCTCTCCACGCCAACGGGTGTTAATCGCATTGATGTTGTCAGTGCTCTTGAGATGCAACAGGCAGTGCAGAACACTGCAGCCCAGCAGAATATTTTTATTTCTTGTGCTGCGGTAGCGGATTACCGTGCAGAGCAAGTTTCTAATGAGAAAATAAAAAAGCAGGGTGATGAAATTACCCTTAAGTTGGTGAAAAACCCGGATATTGTTGCCGGTGTGGCTTCGATGGCTAAAAATCGTCCATTTGTTGTTGGATTTGCTGCCGAAACCCAGAATGTGGAAGAATACGCGCGACAAAAACTGGCGCGGAAGAAGCTGGATCTGATTTGCGCTAATGATGTATCGCTCGCAGAGCATGGTTTTAACAGTGATACCAATGCCTTGCACCTTTTTTGGCTGGCTGGAGAGAAACGTTTACCGCTCAGCGATAAACACCTCCTCAGTCAGCGTTTAATAGACGAGATTGTCAGCCGTTATGATGAAAAAAATCGACATTAAAATTCTGGACCCACGTGTTGGCAATGAATTTCCTTTACCAACCTATGCGACAGAAGGCTCTGCCGGATTGGATTTACGTGCCTGTCTGGACGAAGCAGTTGATTTACTGCCGGGGCAAACCACATTGCTACCTACCGGCTTAGCCATACACATCGGCGATAGTGCTTTGGCCGCCGTCATTCTACCTCGCTCGGGTTTAGGGCATAAACATGGGGTGGTTCTTGGTAATCTGGTGGGGCTTATCGATTCCGATTATCAGGGGCAATTGATGGTCTCGGTATGGAACCGGGGTCAACAGGCCTTTACCATCGAACCCGGCGAACGTATCGCTCAGATGGTGTTTGTTCCCGTAGTACAAGCAGAATTCAATTTGGTTGAAGATTTTGACCAAAGTGAACGTGGTACTGGTGGTTTTGGTCATTCTGGGCGCCAATAACCTACCCTAGACCTCAATATCGTAAAAAAGCTATCACATAAGCCGCCGGGGCTTGGTACCCAGTGCGGCCGATATTTGGGTTTTTGTTATTACGTCATTTTTAGCAAGGGTCTACTCGGACATGGCAGAAAAACAAAATACGAAAAGGAACAGGCGCGAGGAAATCTTGCAGGCTTTAGCGCAGATGCTGGAATCCAGTGACGGCAGCCAACGCATTACTACCGCTAAACTTGCCGCCAATGTGGGGGTTTCTGAAGCAGCGCTTTATCGGCATTTCCCCAGTAAAACGCGGATGTTCGATAGCCTGATCGAGTTTATTGAAGATAGTCTGATGTCCCGCATTAATTTGATTCTGCAAGATGAAAAAGAGACGTTTAATCGCCTCCGGCTAATCCTGCTGTTGGTATTAGGGTTTGCAGAACGCAACCCCGGCCTGACCCGAATCATGACCGGTCATGCACTGATGTTTGAACAAGATCGTCTGCAAGGGCGGATTAATCAACTGTTTGAACGTATTGAAGTGCAATTACGCCAAGTTTTGCGCGAGAAAAAGCTGCGTGATGGGCAAGGTTTTATACATGATGAAGCACTATTAGCAACTCAACTGCTGGCATTTTGTGAAGGGATGCTTTCGCGCTTTGTCCGCTCAGAGTTCCGCTATCGGCCAACACAAGAGTTTGACGCCCGCTGGCCACTGATTGTGGCACAGTTGCAATAAACCTCAGCCGGGGTAGTCAAAAAACGATAAAAGGGCCATTTGGCCCTTTTTGCTGGCTTAACCGTATAGTGACTAGATACCGTATTTTTTGCGATATTCACGCACAGCCGCCAGATGATCAGCCATTTCCGGTTTTTCTTCCAGATAACTGATCACATCACTCAACGTAACAATCGCAATCACTTTGCAGTGGTAATCACGTTCAACTTCCTGAATCGCTGAAATCTCACCACGACCACGTTCCTGACGGTCCAATGAAATCATTACACCAGCCAGGGTCGCGCCCTGTGCGTTGATAATCTCCATTGATTCACGAATAGCAGTACCAGCGGTTATTACATCATCCACCAGCATGACTCGGCCTTGTAGAGGGCTACCTACCAGACTGCCGCCTTCCCCGTGATTTTTCGCTTCTTTACGGTTAAAACAGTAAGGCACATCGCGCTCGTGATGCTCTGCTAATGCAACAGCTGTCGTCGTCGCAATCGGGATACCTTTGTATGCTGGCCCGAACAACAGGTCGAACTCCACACCACAATCCACTAAGGCAGCGGCGTAAAAACGCCCAAGTTTTGCCAGATCCAGCCCGGTATTAAACAATCCGGCATTAAAGAAATAGGGGCTAATCCGCCCAGACTTCAGGGTAAACTCGCCAAACTTCAACACCTGTTTGTTAAGCGCAAACTCGATAAAATCGCGCTGATAGGCTTTCATGGGTACTTCTCCTCTCCAGATTGTGACTGTTCTTGTTAATTGCTTTATTGACTGACTCGATACCTAAATTGCAGGCAAAAAAAAGGCGACTAGCAAGTCGCCTTAATCAATTATTGTGCTAACACTGCTTTCTGTGCCTGGAAGATAGTCTCTATCCCCCCACGGGCCAGAGCCAGCAACGCCAAGAGTTCTTCATGACTGAATGGTTCGCCTTCTGCGGTGCCCTGCACCTCAATCATCCGGCCATCTTCCATCATCACTACATTCATATCCGTTTCTGCGGCAGAATCTTCTACATATTCCAGATCGCAAAGCGCCTCGCCTTTAACGATACCAACAGAAACCGCAGCAACCAGACCTTTCATCGGGTTCGCTTTCAATTTACCCGCAGCGACCAGTTTATTCAGTGCATCGGCCAGAGCCACACAAGCACCACTGATTGACGCGGTACGGGTACCACCGTCAGCCTGCAACACATCGCAGTCTAAGGTGATAGTGAACTCACCTAATTTTTTCAAATCAACCGCAGCACGTAAAGAACGGGCAATCAGGCGTTGAATCTCTAAAGTACGGCCACCTTGTTTACCTTTCGCGGCTTCACGGGCATTACGGCTATGAGTAGCACGCGGCAACATACCATATTCAGCCGTTATCCAGCCCTGCCCTTGGCCTTTGAGAAAGCGCGGAACACCCTCTTCGACCGTGGCGGTACACAATACTTTGGTATCGCCAAACTCAACCAATACTGAACCTTCAGCGTGTTTCGTGTAATTACGGGTCAGTGTGAGTGGGCGGACTTGTTGTGCTGCTCGGTCTGCTGGACGCATGGGCTTTCTCCGGCTTTAAATCGATATTGGTCGCGTATTATACGGCCTTAGTGATGTAATGCCTATCCTGCCTGCGCCTCGGAGGCTATAATCGCTGCATCTTTTCTTTAAAACGGGTACGCAACAATGATCCGCAGCATGACCGCTTACGCTCGGCGTGATATTAAGGGTGAATGGGGTAGCGCAGCCTGGGAGCTGCGTTCCGTTAACCAACGCTATTTAGAAACTTATATTCGCTTACCTGAACAATTTCGCAGTCTGGAACCGGTTATCCGCGAACGCATCCGTGGCCGCTTAACGCGCGGCAAAATCGAGTGTAACCTGCGTTTTGAACTGGATGCCAACGCACAAAGCTCTCTGATCCTTAATGAAAAACTGGCAAAGCAGTTAGTTGAAGCCGGTAACTGGGTCAAAATGCAAAGTGATGAAGGCGAGATAAATCCGGTGGATATTCTGCGCTGGCCGGGTGTCATGGCCGCTGAAGAGCAGGATCTGGACGCAATCAGTACCGAGCTAATGCAAGCATTGGATATCGTGCTGGATGACTTTATCGTGTCCCGCGAAACCGAAGGGGCGGCACTGAAAACCCTTATCGAACAGCGCCTTGATGGTGTTAGCGCGGAAGTGATTAAAGTCCGTGCACATATGCCAAATATCTTGCAGTGGCAACGTGAGCGCTTGCTCAATAAGCTGGAAGAAGCGCAAGTCCAACTGGAAAATACCCGTCTGGAGCAAGAATTGGTGCTGATGGCGCAACGTGTCGATGTTGCCGAAGAGCTAGATCGCCTGGAAGCGCACGTTAAAGAAACGCACAATATTCTGAAGAAGAAAGAAGCGGTAGGCCGCCGCCTTGATTTTATGATGCAAGAATTTAACCGCGAGTCGAATACGCTGGCATCAAAGTCTATCAATGCCGACGTGACCAACTCCGCTATCGAACTGAAAGTACTGATCGAGCAAATGCGCGAGCAGATTCAGAATATCGAGTAACTTTTAGCACATCGCAAAAAATGTCTTTAAAGCCCGTTAACGCGGGCTTTACTCCCTCCTCGCACTTATGAAATTTCATCCAATCTACAGTTTCCTTTCTTCGTTAGTACACAGAGAATGTACCGACTCAGCGCATATGCTGATAGCGTAAAATTTCCCACAAGTACAGAGTACCTATCGTCTCGTTAAAATGGAGATTAACATGAACGAACACCATCAAACGTTTGAAAGCCTTCGTCTGCACAGTGATGATAATAACGAGCATTGGTCAGCAAGGGATTTAGCGCCTTTACTGGATTACAGGGATTGGAGGAACTTCCAGAATGTTTTATCTAAGGCCGCGCAAGCCTGTGAAACTAGTGATCAAAATGTATCAGACCATTTCGTTGAATCCACCAAGAAGGTAATTCTAGGCTCTGGAGCACAACGCGAGTTAGATGATGTCCATTTATCTAGGTATGCATGCTATCTCGTTGTACAAAATGGTGATCCAAGCAAGCCGGTGATTGCTTCCGGGCAAACATACTTTGCTATCCAAACTAGGCGGCAAGAACTTGCAGATGATGAAATCTTCAAAAAACTACGCGAGAACGAAAAACGGCTATTTCTGCGTAATGAATTGAAAGAACATAACAAACATCTGGTGGAGACAGCACAACAGGCAGGGGTCGAAACAACGTTGGATTTCGCAGTCTTCCAAAATCATGGTTATCAAGGCTTATATGGTGGGTTAGATCAAAAATCTATCCACCAACGCAAGGGCCTTAAAAAGAGTCAAAAAATTCTCGACCATATGGGTTCTACAGAACTTGCAGCTAACCTATTTAGAGCAACACAGGCGGAAGAGAAACTCCGTAGAGATCAGGTAAAATCAAAACAGCAAGCAAATCAGACTCATTTTAATGTGGGCCAAAAGGTTCGACAAACAATCGAAGAATTAGGTGGGACTATGCCGGAAAATCTTCCTACGCCAGAAAAAAGCATCAAACAACTGGAATCGGCCACTAAGAAGCTGAGCAAAAAATAAGTCCCATTACTTAACACGCGAACTTTAGATACACAATGACGTTTTCAAATAAAAACACATAATAACAATATCTTATCTAAATTAATCCACTTAAAAAACCGATTGCACCGAGTGAATTATCACCACATTTCAGCACCTCGAAAAAATGTCTTTAAAGCCCGTTAACGCGGGCTATTTTCTATTTAATCTGCTGCCATTTCTATAATTACGTTATTCGTAGTATCCAATTCAAGCCAAAACTACGAATATCGTAGTCATGAAAATAGAATCTGATTACCATAGTGTTTTTTGTCAACGACTTAAGCTGGTGCGACTTGCTAAAGGGCTATCCCAAAAAAGCTTGGTATTGCTGCCGGGATTGATGAATTTGAAGCAAGTACACGTATAAATCGTTACGAGAAAGGTGTACATGAAGCTAGCATGGAGGTTGCCCAACAACTCGCAGATGTGTTGCAAATACCGCTAGCGTACTTCTATACCGCCGACGATGTATTAGCAGACATGATGTTAGCGTTTATGGCGTTATCACCAGAAGAAAAAACAAAGGTATTGGCATTGGTGAAAAATCAGGGGATAAAATAGCAAAAGGAAGGGAAAATGCAGTTAACCGTATTAGTTGATAATAATACCTTGATAGATAAGTACCTTACCGCCGAACCAGGTGTCTGCTATCACTTACGAATTGACGGAAAATCATTTCTTTTTGATACCGGTTACTCCGATGTTTTTCTGAGTAATGCGGCTATTTTAGGCATTAACCTGACTGAGATAGACAGTATTGTCCTTTCTCATGGGCATAACGACCATAGCTGGGGGCTAAACCACCTTGCACAGTATCTTGATCGGGTAAACCATCAAGATGCCAAGAAAATAAAGATTGTTGCTCATCCCAATGCCTTTCTGCCGAAATACTATGAAGATAAATCTATAGGGGCTAATTTACCGGCAGATGGTTATCCGACGCTTTTCGAACGGGTCGAACAACCTGGGGTATATTACCTTACCGATAATTTACTCTTTTTAGGGGAGATTGCGCGTAACAACGATTTTGAAGGGCTAGAGCCTGTTGGTAAAACTGTCGATTGTTGCGGGCATAAAGTTGAAGATTTTGTTACCGATGACAGTGCAATAGTTTATACCAGCCCTGAAGGTATCGTCATTATCACGGGCTGCTCTCACTCCGGCATCTGCAATATTATCGATTATGCGATTAAAGTTACCAACGATAAACGTGTCCGCGCAGTCATTGGTGGGTTTCATCTATTAAATGCCAGCAGTGATATTCTATCCAGAACATCTGATTATTTTAAACAACTCAATGCTCAAGCAATTTATCCCTGCCATTGCACTGATCTTAAAGCCAAAATAGCCCTAGCCAACGCAGTCAATATTGAAGAGGTCGGTGTTGGCATGATACTGAACTTTGAGTAAAAAAGTACCCGATTTGAGCAGTAATAACGAGAATCATCTGATTGTTATAACTCCAAAATATTTGTAAGGGTTTGTGTATGGTATGAAGTTTAAAGCTAATGCATAATCCCTACGGGAATTTTAACGCTCAAATAAGAAGGATTTAGTAATGCTTAAGAATGTACTTTTTTTCGATGCTCTGCTGACACCCAAGATTCTTACCGGTTTATATTGGCTTTTACTGGTATTTATCATTATTTCCGGCGTATTCGTAATGATAAATACCAGTGTCATCGGCGGATTTCTTAGCATCCTTGGCGGTGCTCTTGCGACTCGAATCTGTTTTGAGATGATCATGATCGCATTTAAAAACAATGAATACCTGAAAAAGATCGCAGATAAATCATAACTATGATTAGGGTATTATCATTCCATCTGAGAATGAAATACTCTAATTGCTTACCACTTTGCAGTTGTAATGACGTTAACCCACCAAAAACCATACAGCCCTCGGTGAACAAGCAACTCTTCTTCATTATTTTATCAATGATAAGATCTAACATAATTTACTGTAACCATTTAAAATATAGAGCATTTCCCAATATTTAACTTTCTTCCTATGCCACAATGTGAAAGCAGAAAGAGCATTTAATATGTTTATGGCTACTATCTAATATCAGGCCTGAAGAAATTACACATATACTTTATTGGTTGGTCAGTTTAGGCCGGGGTGTTTTATAAGGGTCAGAATTGCAATCATAACAGGGTGAGTCAGGGATAGCGTTGCTTAACCTTTCTGGCTAAGGTAAGTAAAAGACACATATACACTTTTAGGGGATCGCGTATGTTCCAAGACCAAAACACATCGATCCTAGAGACCTATTTTGGTACCCATAGCCCTTTTTGGCGACTGGCTTTTGATAGTCAGGCTTTAGAGTTATCCGCCATCAAGGGAACCACAAATATTGCCATTCCCCTTAATTCCGTTCAAACAATGAAAATTCGGGGTTTAACGGGTATTACTGCCAGTTTAGATATTGAAATAGAAATTTACGGTAATCCACTTCATTTACATCTGGTGGGCCGTAAAGTTAATGACAAAGAATGGGGTGGAACCGCCTCCGCGTACGCTGATACTGAGTCGGTAGCACGCGATTTAGTGATGGGGCTTTCCTTTGCAGAACAAGTCGTTTCTGAAGCTAACTCTGTTATTGTGATTCTTGATAAAGATGGTTACGTACAGCGATTCAATCACCTCAGCGAAGAATATACCGGTAAAAAAGAACAAGACGTTATTGGTAAAAATGTTTACGACTTGTTTATGACAGCCAAAGAGGGAGCCTCGTCGCGCAAAAATATTGAGGGCTTCTTCCAGCGCGGTGCATCTTACGAAGTTGAACGTTGGGTTAATACTGTAAAAGGGAAACGCCTCTTTTTATTCCGCAATAAGTTTGTTCACAGTGGTAGTGGCAAAAATGAGCGTTACCTTATCTGTTCTGGTACTGATATTACTAAAGAAAGGCGTGCACAAGAGCGTTTGCGAATTTTGGCTAATACCGACATGATTACTGGCCTGCCTAATCGCCACGCTATTCACGAACGTATTAATAGTGCAATCCTAACTCGTGGTGAGACTTCAGTCGGCATTATTTACCTCGATCTCGATAATTTTAAAAAAGTTAACGACCATTACGGCCATATGTTTGGTGATCGCTTACTCAAAGATGTCTCGCTGGCCATTTTAAGTTGTTTGGGTGAAAGTGAAATGCTTGCCCGGTTAGGCGGTGATGAATTTATTGTTCTGGTGGAGAATGCCTCAATGAACTTACTGGAGGCAACTGCACAGCGCATTCTCAACCGCATGAAGTTACCCTTCCGGGTAGGATTGATCGAAGTATATACCGGGTGTTCTATCGGGATAGCACTGTGCCCTGAACACGGAGATACACTAGAAAATATTATCCGTAGCGCAGACACTGCCATGTACACCGCAAAAGAACATGGAAAACAGACCTATTCGATTTTTTCACAAGAGATGAATAAGAAAGTATCTGAATACGTCTGGCTAGATACCAATTTACGTAAAGGTTTAGAACAACATCAATTACAAGTTTTTTACCAACCCAAGATATCCGCCAAAACGGGTAAAGTTCATAGTGTCGAAGCATTAGTCCGATGGTTATCACCCGAGCGCGGTTTAATCGCCCCACTTGAGTTTATCTCCTATGCCGAAGAATCCGGGTTGATCGGGCCATTGGGCAAATGGGTATTGCAAACTTCGATGCAACAAGCAGTAGATTGGAAGAAACGTGGAATAAACCTACGAGTGGCGGTAAATGTATCAGCCCGGCAATTAATTGATGAGGCTATCGTAACCAGTTTTATTGAGTCTCTTGAAGCCAGCGAATTAGAATCCAGTTTGGTTGATGTTGAATTAACCGAAAGTTGCTTAATCGATGATGAAGATTCGGCCATCAATATCATGAAACAATTACGTCACTTGGGTGCTCAGGTTCATTTGGATGACTTCGGCACTGGCTATTCTTCGCTTTCTCAATTGGCTCGTATCCCTATTGATGCCATTAAATTGGATCAAAGTTTTGTACGTGATATTGATAATAATCCGATTTCACAATCTCTGGTTAAAGCCATTATCGTTGTCGCTGAGGCACTTAAAATGCGGGTAATTGCCGAAGGTGTGGAAACTAAAGGGGAAGAGGAATTCCTGGATTCTATTGGCATTGATGAAAAACAAGGGTTTCTTTACGCCAAACCAATGCCCGCAGATGAACTGGAGCATTGGCTGGTAACACAACACCCTCACCTTCCACTGGATTAGGTGTATAACGCTATATTGCTTTTGGCATTGCCGAAGTATGCCGGTCTTGTAATGTAACCAACCGTTCGATATAGGCTATATCTTTCGGCTCAATAGAAAATGCAGAATCAACCCAATCCTCCGTGATATCCATCAGTTCTGAACGCGTTAATTGCAAAACACGTTGCCGAACCCTAATCATCGCTCTCATACCATTTAACTTTGGCCTGATCGTATCTATAAAGGTACGAGTCGCAAGATAAGCATCTCCCGGCTGAAATAACTTATCAACAAGACCACGGCTCTCATACCATTCCGCAGCATGAGATTCACCTGTCCAAATCAGTTGTTCTGCGACTCTCATCCCTGCTTTTCTGGCAACAAGTGAGTAGCCTCCCATGCCAGGAAATAGATTAAATGCAATTTCTGGGAACCCCATTCTGGCTGTAGTTTGTGCCAGAACAAAATGATGGGCTAATGCTGCCTCAAACCCCCCACCTAATGCACTCCCTTCAATCATCGCAATAGATATGGCACCAATATCAAAGCCACGGGAAGCCGCATGAACACAGTCTACACATGCACGCGCATAGGCCATTAACGCTTCTCGTTTGCGGTTTTTAATCATATGCGCGAAAAAGTTCAAGTCCCCCCCTACATTAAACATATTGGGTACCACCGAACCCGTCACCCAAAAATCAAAAGGTAATTTTGATTCTTTAGCGGCTTGTGCAAGTGTCATAATATTTTCAATTAACTCCAGATTAAAACAAGGGCGCGGGTGGGCATGCAGCAACATCCACATCGTATTACGCTCTTCTTCGTAATACGCCGATATTTGGGATAAGTGCCCAGCCTCAGAAAAAGGGCGGCAGCTAGGAAGATTAATCATATTCATATTCCATCCAATGAGTTAGTTAAACACAGATAATGCTATTTCTGCCGAATCCTCATTGAGGACACGCTAAGCTTGCCGCAGTGATGGCAACTTAAGCTGGCAGATAAATAGTGAGTCACCCAATGGATAAATGATGAGAAAACCAGTAAAAATTTTAACAATACGCATGTTTAGGTCTGAGTTAAGGCATTCAATAGAATATACATTGCCAAGAAGATAGAATTTCAGATGAAAAAAACCTGCTGTTACGGATAAAATACTGTCTGATCTTTATGCCTGACGGATTCTTTTATGCTGCAAATTCTGCACTTTCTTTTAGCGTTAATGACTATTGCAATACTGGCTTTGTTAGTCAGTCGTGACCGAAAAAATATTAGGCTGCGCTATATTTTTCAGTTATTGGTTTTAGAAATTGCACTGGCTTATTTCTTTTTACACTCAGAAAGTGGCCTGGGTGCAATAAAGTATTTTGCCGGATTATTTGAAACTCTGATGAAATTCGCCGCAGTCGGTACCAGTTTTGTTTTTGGCGGTATGAACGAACAAGGCTTAGCATTTATATTCATGAACGTTCTTTGCCCGATCATTTTCGTTTCCGCGCTGATTGGCATTTTACAGCATTTTCGTATATTGCCACTCATCATACGGGTTGTGGGCACGTTGTTATCCAAAGTAAATGGCATGGGGAAACTGGAGTCTTTCAATGCCGTGAGCACATTGATTTTGGGGCAATCAGAGAACTTTATTGCTTACAAAGGAATTATTGCTGATATATCACCACGTAGAATGTACACCATGGCAGCAACGGCGATGTCAACAGTATCCATGTCGATTGTAAGTGCTTATATGACCATGCTTGAGCCAAAGTTTGTAGTAACTGCGTTAATATTGAATATGTTTAGTACTTTTATTGTCCTCTCTATTATTAATCCTTACCCAGTGGCTGACGAACCCGAATTAAAGCTAAACAAACTTCATGAAGACCAAAGTTTTTTTGAGATGCTGGGTGAATATATTCTGGCTGGTTTTAAAATTGCAATGATTATAGCTGCGATGTTAATTGGCTTTATTGCCATAATTTCTGCTATTAATGCTTTATTTAGTAGCTTATTCAACATCAGTTTCCAAGGAGTACTGGGATATCTATTTTATCCGCTCGCGCTACTGATCGGCATTCCTACTCAGGATGCGTTGCAAGCAGGGAGTATTATGGCGACCAAACTGGTGGCAAATGAATTCGTTGCCATGATTGAGTTAAAGAAAGTAGCAGCCGAAATGTCTCCACGTGGCTTGGGCATCCTTTCTGTCTTTTTAGTATCTTTTGCTAACTTTGCCTCAATTGGTATTGTTGCTGGTGCCATCAAAGGGCTAAATGAGCGACAAGGGAATGTCGTTTCACGATTCGGATTAAAACTGGTCTATGGTTCAACCTTGGTCAGTTTACTTTCTGCCGCCGTTGCAGGGCTTATTTTGTAATAAGGTAAGCTTTTACTCTAAACCAACAATAGGGCTATCAGCCTTTTATCTCTTGTAAATTGAAGATAAAAGGCTTGAAATTGACGTTAGAAATCTACGCACACAGTAGTATCAACCCGCATAACAGATTCTTGTGCAAACTGCTGTTTATAGCGGGAACGCACAGCTTCGATGGCACCTTCTTTGCCATCTTTATGAATGAGGACCAACGCCTTACTGCTTTCTTTGGCAACTTGCCCATTATTTCCTAACCATTGCCCTTTGGCATCAATTACGGTCAAACCTTCATTGAAGCGGCTGGTCACATCATTATCGACAAAAGACTGCCATTCAGCGATAGAAATAGCGGGACCATGAGGCCGATTCAAACCGAAATAGAGTGTGGTTTGTGTCATCGGCTCACCTTTAATACAGGCCGGAGGTACCACTTTCACCACAGCGGTGTTTGCATGACCAGCACTGTCAACACAACCGCTCAGTAATACCCCGATAGCAACCATACCGGCAAACAATGCCCCACGATAACGCGACGGATTAACACGATTGTCCATGAACAAATCTCACTGAAATAAAAGATAAAAACTACCACCCGCAGCATGACTCTGCAATCAGGCAAGAAGATCATACAGGCGCACAGGCATGCTCTTACAGGGCTTTAATCTGCTATTTTTACCCTATAATTACTAATGGATTATCATTAACATTTTCTTTTTTTATCTATATTTATTAGCTAAATAATTTATAAATTGATTAGTTAAAGTAATCTTAAACACATGACTTAGAAAATCTCAGTCGCGACAGCCAGCCATAGTCACTACTCTGCGGCCTTTACTGCCCTTAAGAAATTTGACTCATTATGCTACTCAGTGTTCTTTATATTATTGGTATTACAGCCGAAGCTATGACCGGGGCACTGGCTGCGGGCCGCCGCCAAATGGATATGTTTGGTGTCATTATTATTGCATCTGCAACGGCAATTGGTGGTGGTTCAGTCCGAGATATGCTGCTGGGCCATTATCCGCTTGGTTGGGTTAAACACCCTGAATACATTGTTATTGTCGCCGTTGCTGCAATCGTCACAACTTGGATGGCCCCGCTAATGAAGCATTTGCGCCATTTGTTTTTGGTGCTTGATGCGATTGGACTGATCGTTTTCTCTATTATTGGTGCACAAATCGCTCTTGATATGGGCCACAGTACGATCATTGCCGCTATTGCGGCCGTCATTACCGGCGTTTTTGGCGGCGTCCTGCGCGATATGTTCTGTAACTGTATCCCATTGGTATTCCAGAAAGAAATCTATGCTGGTATCTCATTTGCTGCCGCTTGGATCTACATTGCTTTGCAATACACGCAACTGTCACATAATTGGGTTGTTATCATTACACTCGTCACAGGGTTAAGTGCGCGGCTGCTAGCATTACGATTCCGGCTGGGGCTGCCAATCTTCAAATATGAACATTCAGAGCATTAAGCCAGGGTCTGTACGGATTTACTCCTCGTGCTAAAACCCTGCAATGTTCTGGTGCGATAGGAAATCAGCCATAGCTTGTACCTCTGGGTGGTGTAAAAAACGCGTAATTTGTTTTGCCCGAACCGGCCCTATACCCGGTATTAAGCCCCACTCTGCAATACTGCGTTGTTGTAGTAGCCGCCACGGAGAATTGACAACTATACCCTGCGCAAACCCCAACGCCTGTAGCCATTGGGAAAAGGGTTTTTGCCTTGTGCTTTGAAATTGCTGATAAATATTTTCAGCACGTGCTGTCCCTATACCAGGAACACCCGCTATTTGGTCTCTAGTAAGGGATAGCCACCCCACCAAATCATTGATAAGCCCATGATGGATCAGGTCTCGCCAATAGCCACTACTGATACTTTGTATATCTAGCCCTTTGGGGCCACTGAGCCATATCAAACGAGAGAGAAGTTGTGGTTCACACTCAGGAGATATAAGGCGAAAACAACTCAATTGATGGAATTGGTCTCCCGCCGGTGGGGTGAATTCCTGCCGTTGGCTTACCCGCCAAACAACACTCTCTAGCCGTGGAATGCCATGCCCAGCCAATGCGATAATAATTTGATCGCCAGATGTAATATCCCATTGCCGCCAACGAGAGACTGAACCTACATTCACTCGCCGAATCCATTTATCATCAATTTTTACTGGTGAAACCAGTAAAACAACGGTCACTCTACCGGTGCGGCCTATCGTAAAATGTATATCTTTAATTTCGGTAATTTGCTGTTGTGCGGGGTATTTCCACGCCACGGCCCAGTATCCTGGAACGGCCTGCCAGTTGCGCCCAGCAGGTTCCGCTGCCTGTCGGATAACCACGCCATCAGTTACAAAAGGCAGCGCTGTGTGAAACCAGTGATGACGAAAGTGTGCAACATCGCGGCTTGATGCTATTGGTTTGCTGTATTTAGCAGTCAAGGGGAAGCCCATCGCCTGCAATAGTTCCCCTTTCTCCACCATGCTGCTTGGCCCATCAGGCCATGCCCATATAAAAATGCCCAATTGAGGCAGTAATGCCGCTGGAGACTTGCGCATAAGTGCACCCGCAACCGCCGCTCTGGCATTGACACCGCCAGACGACGCTTGTAAGTGGTCGCCCATTTGCAGGAATAGTTCCCCTTGCAGCGTTAACCAAGGAGGAGCGGTAGCAATATATTGAGGAATAGCAGTAATAAATGGCGCTTTGTCAGTCCAGTTCTGGCCTTTCAAACCATTTCCTCGACTGAGCAGTTGTATTAGTTTTCCATCCTGATACACCAGTGTTACTGCAACGCCATCCACTTTTGGCTGAACCCAGAGACTTTTCCGCCCCACCATCCAATTCGCTAATGCAGCTTCATTTTTAAGCTTTTTTAGTCCGGTATGGGCAACCGGATGACGAAACGTCCCATTACCAGGAATTAGCGTGTTTCCGTAATTATCCGGCAACCGATGGCATGACTGCCATAGAGCTAATTTCTCCTGTAATTGATCGTAAACATCATCTGCAATCAGACTAATACCTTGCTGATGGTATGCCACACTCCACTTATCCAGTTGTTGTTTGAGAGTATTAATTTCAGCAGACATTCTTTCTGGCGGCCATTCAGGGCAGGCAGCTCCCGCTCCGGCGGCCCAATGTGTAAAACTGGCTATCAACAGTATGACGATTTTTAAATTCCGCATATTCATCAGCACCCTTCCTTGGTGGCAGGCAGTAAAACCTGAAATACCTTATTCGTCGAGAACCAAAAAAAATAAATGCGGGCGTTACCGAACAATACTTATCAGCTTGCTGCAACAAGCTGAAATTACGCAATCTTCGCCGCAAAATCAGAAAATCGAACTGTTTATAGTCGAAACATTCGGGTGAAATGTGTTGTAACGCTGCATCACGCGTAGCAGCCGTGTATACTGTGCGGAGATTCACACTTCTGCTTTCTATATACACCCAAAGTAATTGGCGTTGCGGATAGGTAGCAAGCGAGCAAATCCTGATGTGCTGACTAAAGTCAGTGATTCTGGTGAGAGAGGGCCGCTAACACCGCTGTAACGTCAAGAAAGAAGGGTATATCAACCTAATCAACTGAAACGTCATCATGGTCCAAGGCACGCTATACATTGTTTCCGCGCCCAGTGGGGCAGGGAAATCAAGCCTGATTCAGGCTTTGTTAAAAACACAACCGCTGTACGACACGCAGGTTTCTATTTCGCATACCACGCGTGCAATACGTCCGGGTGAGAATCACGGTGAACATTACTTCTTCATTTCTAAAGAAGAGTTTTGCCAGATGATTGATGACGATGCTTTCCTTGAGCATGCCAAAGTCTTTGAAAATTACTATGGCACCTCACGTCTGGCTATTGAGCAGGTTCTAGCAACCGGCGTCGATGTATTTTTAGATATCGACTGGCAAGGTGCGCAGCAAATTCGTGCCAAAATGCCAACCGCGCGCAGTATTTTTATTTTGCCTCCATCCAAAGAAGAACTGGATCGCCGCTTGCGGGGCCGTGGGCAAGATAGCGAAGAGGTTATCGCAAAGCGAATGGCGCAAGCTGTCGCCGAGATGACCCATTACGCAGAATATGATTATTTAATCGTAAATGATGATTTCAATCTGGCTTTATCTGATCTGAAAACCATTATTCGCGCAGAAAGACTGCGTTTAGGCCGCCAGAAACAGCGGCATGACGCTTTAATCACCAAATTATTGGCAGACTGAACCGAGTTTCAGTATCATGCCCCGTCATTTCGTCACCTGTGGAGTAGCAGAATTATGGCACGCGTAACTGTTCAAGACGCTGTAGAGAAAATTGGTAACCGTTTTGACCTGGTGTTGGTCGCTGCTCGTCGGGCACGTCAAATCCAGTCCGGCGGCAAAGACGCACTGGTTCCAGAAGAAAACGATAAAGTTACTGTGATTGCGCTGCGCGAGATCGAAGAAGGCCTGATTACTAATCAGATCCTCGATGTTCGTGAACGCCAAGAACAGCAAGAGCAGGAAGCCGCAGAGATCCAAGCGGTAACCGCAATTGCTGAAGGTCGTCGTTAATTAGACAGCGAGTCTGCCTTGTACCTGTTTGAAAGCCTGAATCTGCTGATTCAACGTTACCTGCCAGAGGAGCAGATTAAGCGCCTCAAACAGGCATATCTTGTTGCACGTGATGCTCACGAGGGTCAGACACGCTCCAGTGGTGAGCCTTATATCACTCATCCTGTTGCCGTGGCCTGTATTCTCGCGGAGATGCGGCTCGATTACGAAACCTTAATGGCGGCGTTGTTACATGACGTCATTGAAGATACTCCTGCCACATATCAAGATATGGAGCAGTTGTTCGGGAAAAGCGTAGCTGAGCTGGTCGAGGGAGTTTCTAAACTCGATAAACTGAATTTCCGTGACAAGAAAGAAGCCCAGGCGGAAAATTTCCGCAAAATGATCATGGCGATGGTGCAGGATATCCGCGTTATCTTGATCAAACTGGCTGACCGTACACACAATATGCGGACGCTGGGTTCCTTACGCCCAGATAAACGTCGCCGCATTGCACGTGAAACCCTTGAAATATATAGCCCACTTGCACATAGGCTGGGTATCCATCATTTAAAAACCGAGCTGGAAGAGCTGGGTTTTGAAGCGCTCTACCCTAATCGCTATCGCGTAATTAAAGAAGTGGTGAAAGCCGCGCGTGGTAACCGCAAAGAGATGATTCAGAAAATCTTGGCGGAGATTGAAGGGCGTCTGACTGAGGCAGGTATTCCTTGCCGGGTCAGTGGTCGTGAAAAGCATCTCTATTCTATTTATTGCAAAATGAATCTGAAAGAGCAGCGCTTTCACTCCATCATGGATATCTATGCTTTTCGGGTTATCGTCAAAGAAGTCGATACTTGCTACCGCGTGTTGGGTCAGGCTCATAGCCTGTACAAACCACGGCCAGGTAGAGTGAAAGACTATATCGCTATCCCTAAGGCTAACGGCTATCAATCGTTACATACCTCATTAATCGGCCCTCATGGGGTTCCGGTTGAGGTACAGATCCGTACTGAAGATATGGATCAAATGGCCGAAATGGGGGTTGCTGCACACTGGGCTTATAAAGAGCAGGGTGAAACTGGCACCACCGCACAAATTCGCGCTCAGCGCTGGATGCAAAGCTTGCTTGAATTACAGCAAAGTGCGGGTAGCTCATTTGAATTTATTGAAAGCGTGAAATCTGATTTGTTCCCTGATGAGATTTACGTTTTCACCCCGGAAGGGCGTATTGTTGAATTACCTGCCGGTGCAACACCTGTCGATTTTGCCTATGCCGTGCATACCGATATTGGTCATGCTTGTGTAGGTGCGCGTGTTGACCGCCAACCCTACCCACTTTCTCAGTCACTGAGCAGTGGCCAGACCGTTGAGATAATTACTGCTCCGGGCGCTCGGCCAAATGCTGCCTGGCTGAACTTTGTTGTCAGCTCGAAAGCTCGAGCCAAAATTCGCCAGTTGCTAAAAAATCTGAAGCGTGATGAATCGGTGAGCCTTGGCCGCCGGTTACTGAATCATGCGTTAGGGAATGGTCGAAAACTGTCTGATATTTCTGAAGAGAATATCAAACATGAACTGGACCGTATGAAACTGGCGACGCTAGATGATTTGTTAGCAGAGATTGGCTTGGGTAACGCGATGAGCGTGGTGGTGGCGAAAAACCTACTGGGTGACCTATCAACACTGGCAACTTCTGGAACCCGTAATCTGGCAATCAAAGGTGCCGATGGTGTCCTTATTACCTTTGCCAAGTGCTGCCGTCCTATTCCTGGTGACCCGATTATCGCTCATATCAGCCCAGGTAAAGGTTTGGTTATCCATCATGAATCTTGCCGGAATATCCGGGGCTACCAGAAAGAGCCTGAGAAATTTATGGCGGTTGAGTGGGATCAAGAGACTGAACAAGAGTTCATTGCTGAAATTAAAGTCGATATGTTCAATCAGCAAGGCGCTTTGGCAAATCTCACCGCAGCAATCAATGCAGCCGAATCTAATATTCAGAGCCTGAATACTGAAGAGAAAGATGGCCGGGTATACAGTGCATTTATTCGCCTGACTACCCGTGACCGAGTCCATCTGGCTAACATTATGCGTAAGATTCGTATCATGCCAGATGTGGTTAAAGTCAGCCGTAACCGTAATTAACGCCTATGAATCCTCAACGCTATGCGCGGATTTGTGAAATGCTTGCGACCAGGCAGCCCGATTTAACGGTTTGCCTGGAGCAAGTACATAAACCTCATAATGTATCCGCTATCATTCGTACTGCTGATGCCGTCGGTATTCATCAAGTACATGCAATTTGGCCAACGACTCAGATGTATACAAGGTTGTCCTCCGCAGCCGGAAGCAACAGTTGGGTGCAAGTCAAAACACACACTCATATTAGTGATGCCATTGCTCATCTAAAATCACAGAATATGCAAATTCTGGCGACTCATTTATCTGATAATGCTGTTGATTTTCGCGAAATAGACTATACGCGCCCAACCTGTATTTTGATGGGGCAGGAGAAGACCGGTATCTCTGAGGAAGCGTTAGCACTCGCGGACCAAGACATCATTATTCCGATGATCGGTATGGTGCAATCACTCAATGTTTCTGTCGCCTCTGCGTTGATTTTATATGAAGCCCAACGGCAGCGGCAAAATGCAGGTATGTATCAGCGAGCAAAAAGTGTATTGCCCGAAGATGAGCAACAAAGGTTGCTGTTTGAGGGGGGCTACCCCGTATTGGCACAAGTCGCCAAACGCAAAGGACTGCCTCAACCGCATATTGATGAGCAGGGTCAGGTCATTGCCGATGCGCAATGGTGGTCTGCTATGCAATCCACGGAGTCTTAAATGAAAGGCCGCCTGCTGGATGCCGTACCCCTCAGTACACTTTCCGGTGTTGGCGCAAGTCAGGCTGGGAAACTGGCTAAAATGGGGCTGGAAACCATCCAAGACCTACTGCTTCACCTCCCATTGCGTTATGAAGATCGTACAAGGCTATATCGCATCGGCGATTTAATGCCTGGCCTCTCCGTTACCGTTGAGGGTGAGGTTCTGCGTTCAGATATTACCTTTGGCCGCCGCCGCATGATGACCTGCCAAATCAGCGACGGTAGCGGTGTTCTCACTCTGCGTTTCTTTAACTTCAACGCTGCAATGAAAAACAGTCTGTCTCCGGGGAAGCATGTTATCGCCTACGGCGAAGCCAAACGGGGTAATACTGGGCCGGAGATCATTCATCCTGAATATCGGGTGCATGGCGAGAATATTGGCGTTGAATTGCAAGCATCACTGACACCGGTTTATCCCACCACCGAAGGGATTCGTCAGGCGACATTGCGCAAACTTATCGATCAAGCACTGGCGATGCTGGATACCTGTGTTATTGCCGAATTATTGCCGATTGAGTTAAGCCGCTCACTCATTAGCTTGCCAGAAGCTATTCATACTCTGCATCGCCCACCAGCAGATATTCAATTGGCAGATTTAGAGCAGGGCAAGCATCCTGCACAGCGGCGATTAATCATGGAAGAACTGCTCGCTCATAACCTCAGTATGCTGGCTGTCCGAGCGGGTGCGCAGAGTTATCGGGCATTACCGCTCTTGGCAGAGCAGCAACTCAAACAACGTTTTCTGGCCGCCCTACCTTTCACCCCCACTCACGCGCAACAACGAGTAGTGGCGGAGATCGAGCAAGATATGGCCCATAACTTCCCAATGATGCGATTGATTCAAGGGGATGTTGGCTCCGGGAAAACATTGGTTGCGGCACTGGCCGCACTGCGTGCCATTGCTCATGGCAAGCAGGTTGCCTTAATGGCACCCACCGAGTTACTGGCAGAACAGCATGCCACCACTTTTCGCCAATGGCTCGAACCCTTAGGGCTGCAAGTGGGCTGGCTGGCTGGCAAGCAAAAAGGTAAAGCGCGTATAGCGCAGCAAGAAGCGGTTGCCAGCGGTCAGGTTGCGATGGTTGTTGGCACCCACGCGATGTTTCAAGAACAGGTGCAGTTCTCTGGACTGGCGCTGGTTATTATTGATGAACAACATCGTTTTGGTGTTCATCAACGGCTCGCTTTATGGGAAAAGGGCGAGGAACAAGGCTTCCATCCGCATCAGTTAATTATGACCGCAACCCCAATTCCAAGAACGCTAGCCATGACTGCCTATGCTGATCTTGATACCTCGGTAATTGACGAGCTTCCGCCAGGCAGAACGCCAGTGACCACAGTAGCAATCCCTGGTACCCGCCGCAGTGATGTTATCCAACGAGTTAAAAATGCCTGTCTGGAAGAGGGGCGGCAAGCTTATTGGGTCTGCACACTGATTGAGGAATCTGAAGTACTGGAAGCGCAGGCCGCCGAGGTAACGTGTGAAGAACTGAAAATTGCGTTGCCGGAAATTAAAGTCGGCTTAGTTCATGGGCGCATGAAAGGGCCGGAGAAACAGGCCGTTATGCTGGCCTTTAAACAGGGTGAGTTGCAACTCTTGGTCGCCACCACGGTGATCGAGGTTGGGGTGGATGTGCCTAACGCCAGCCTGATGATAATCGATAACCCAGAACGCTTGGGGTTAGCGCAATTACATCAGTTACGAGGGCGTGTTGGCCGTGGTGCTGTCGCCTCTCATTGCGTATTACTCTATAAAACACCGTTGAGTAAAACCGCCCAAATGCGTTTACAAGTGTTGCGTGATAGCAACGATGGCTTTGTGATTGCACAGCGGGATTTGGAAATCCGTGGTCCTGGCGAGTTGTTGGGAACGCGGCAAACCGGAAGCGCGGAGTTTAAAGTGGCCGATTTACTGCGTGATCAAGCAATGATTCCCGAAGTTCAACGAGTAGCTCGCCATCTGCATCAGCAATACCCAGAGCATGCACGCGCCTTGATCGAACGCTGGTTACCAGAGCGAACACGTTACACTAACGCTTAATAAATAAGGGGCAGGTAAACCCACCCCTAAGTGCAGTTACCCTACCACCGCTGGGAATATTGGCAGTAAAAGATACAGCTTAATCACGATCGCATTAGCGATATCAATAAAGAATGCGCCAACCATTGGTACCACTAAGAACGCCAAATGAGACGGACCAAACCGGTCAGTAATGGCTTGCATATTAGCAATCGCAGTCGGTGTCGCGCCAAGGCCGAAACCACAATGCCCCGCCGCCAATACCGCTGCATCATAGTTTTTGCCCATGACACGATAAGTAACAAAGATAGCGTACAACGCCATCGCCAGTGCCTGAACGGACAAAATCACCAACATCGGTAATGCCAGTGAAGCCAGCTCCCAGAGTTTTAGGCTCATCAGCGCCATCGCCAAAAACAGTGACAGACTAACGTTACCCAACACTGATACCGCGCGATCAAAGACTTTATAGAAGCCGATTGCCGACAATGTGTTGCTAAGGATAACTCCGACAAATAATACGCAAACAAAGATTGGCAGCTCAAACATCGAACCTAGCAACCAACCCGCAATCACATTGCCGGCCATCAGGCAGATAGCGATCATGGCGATAGTTTCAACTAACACCAGCGAGGTTATCATGCGCCCCGCCGAAGGCTTTTCAAATGCGGAAGGGACTTCGCTGTCCTCCGGCGTACCATCGGGTGTGGAAGAGTGTTTCACCAGGTAGCGAGCTACCGGGCCACCAATCAAACCACCCAGTACCAAACCAAATGTTGCACAAGCCATAGCAACTTCTGTCGCATTTTCAAAGCCATAGCGCTCAGAAAAGAGTTTACTCCAAGCAGCGCCAGTACCATGCCCACCCGATAAGGTAATTGAGCCAGCTAATAGCCCCATCAACGGGTCTAACCCCATCAATTTAGCAAGCGCAATACCAATCGCGTTCTGCATTAACAGCAAGCCGACAACCACAAACACAAATACGCTCAAGGCCTTGCCACCGGAACGTAAGCTAGCCAGATTGGCATTCAAACCAATAGTTGCAAAGAATGCCAGCATCAAGGGATCTTTGAGCGACATATCAAAACTGATTTCCCAACCGAGAGTCTTTTGCATTAGTAACATCAAGAAGGCAACCAACAAACCCCCAGCTACCGGTTCAGGAATAGTATATTTTTTCAGGAATGGGACAGTTTGTACGAGTTTTCGGCCTAATAATAAAACCAAACAGGCCGCGACTAGCGTGCCATAGGTATCGAGATGAAACATCTTGGTACTCCATGCGATTAAAATATCGATTAAAAATATGACGTTAGACAGTTCCTTAAAAACGCCAAAACAGTTAAGGAAGGGATTAGAAAAAAAAACGCCGCCAATTACAAGTTTAGTAATAGAAAAATGCGAGTGAGTACCAGATAGAATTATTTTTAAAAAACGCAGCGCAACCGATTGCTTTTGTGAGGCGGATCATTAAAATGCCCTCTTTGCCGATCCGGGAATGCCACTCCATGTCTACGCAATCCGCCGAGCTTGATACTCCACAGCAAGCAACCACTCGCCCCAGCGAATTGATTTACCGTTTAGAAGACCGCCCTCCACTCGCCCAAACATTGTTCGCCGCTTGCCAGCATTTATTGGCGATGTTTGTCGCAGTGATAACCCCTGGCCTATTGATTTGTCAGGCTCTGGGGCTACCCGCGGAAGATACCCAACGCATTATTAGCATGTCGCTGTTTGCATCCGGCTTGGCGTCGTTGCTGCAAATTAAAACCTGGGGGCCGATTGGCTCGGGCTTACTATCGATTCAGGGCACCAGTTTTAACTTTGTTTCACCATTAATTATGGGGGGTCTGGCACTGAAAAACGGCGGCGCAGATATCCCAACTATGATGGCGGCACTGTTCGGTACGCTGATGGTGGCGTCCTGCACCGAAATTATACTTTCCCGCTTCCTGCATCTGGCGCGCCGCATTATTACCCCATTGGTATCCGGTATCGTGGTGATGATCATCGGCCTGTCATTGATTCAGGTTGGGCTGACATCTATTGGTGGCGGTTATGGTGCAATGAGTGACCATACCTTTGGTGCACCGAAAAACCTGTTATTAGCAGGTGCCGTATTAGTCGTGATTATTCTCCTCAACCGCCAGCGTAACCCGTATTTGCGTGTGGCCTCGTTGGTCATTGCAATGGCCGTGGGCTACTTGCTGGCCTGGTCACTGGGTATGTTGCCAGAGAGCCGCCCGGTGGTAGATACCGCACTGATCACCATTCCAACACCGCTCTATTATGGTCTCTCTTTTGACTGGAATCTGCTGGTGCCACTGATGTTAATCTTCATGGTCACCTCACTGGAAACCATCGGTGATATCACCGCGACCTCGGATGTTTCTGAGCAACCGGTGCATGGCCCCTTGTACATGAAGCGCCTAAAAGGTGGTGTGCTGGCGAATGGTTTGAACTCCATGCTGTCAGCCGTATTCAACACCTTCCCTAACTCCTGCTTCGGCCAGAACAATGGTGTGATCCAGTTAACCGGTGTTGCCAGTCGTTATGTCGGTTTCGTTGTCGCACTGATGCTGATTGTGCTGGGTCTGTTCCCAGCGGTTGCGGGTTTCGTGCAACATATTCCTGAGCCCGTTCTGGGGGGCGCTACGCTGGTGATGTTCGGTACCATTGCCGCTTCCGGCGTGCGCATCGTCTCTCGTGAAACACTCAATCGCCGCGCTATTATGATTATGGCTCTGTCATTGGCAGTTGGTATGGGTGTTGCACAACAGCCCCTGATTCTGCAATTTGCGCCAGATTGGATCAAAACGCTGCTTTCTTCCGGGATTGCTGCCGGTGGTATTACTGCCATTGTACTTAACTTGCTCTTCCCACAAGAAAAATAATCTTTGCGTTAACACGTCAATGAAATGGCCGGTCGTAAACGATCCCGGCCATTTTTTTATCAACGGATAACTGATTGTCTATTGAGCTAATGGACAAATTGCGGCATAAACAGGGTTCCGTATCACCGACAGGCGTGGAAAGACCAGATGAAATTTCTCGGGAAAGTACTACTAACGGTATTACTGCTACTGGTGCTGTCCATAGTGCTGTGCTACGTATTGCTCCAGACCAGTTGGGCTGCCGGTTGGTTAAGCCGTTGGGTTAGTGATAACAGTGAATATCGCCTCTCTTTGGGGAAAATAGACCACTCATGGTCCCAACCGGGGCAAGTCAGTTTCAGCGATGTTACGCTGGGGCGTGCCAATCAGCCCCCGTTTCTTGCTGCTCAACAAGCGCTATTTGGCCTGAGTTGGCGGCAATTGACCGAACCGCGTCATTTTCTCAGCCTTAATCTGCAAAATGGCCGCTTAATCCTCAGTAACAACCAATCACCGCTACCATTACAGGCGGATACTTTGCAGTTAACTAATATGGCCCTCGATACCACTCTTGAGCCGAAAAATTCAGCAGCTCAATGGAAGATTGCGGGTCAGCAAGTGACTGGCGGTTTGGTGCCTTGGCTGCCACAACCCGGTAATAGCCTTGGCGAAAATGCTCAATTTCAGTTCAGTGCCGGCTCTTTAACCATTAATGGTATTACTGCTCAACAACTGTATCTGCAAGGCTCGATACAGAAAAATGCCCTGACCCTAACCAACTTTGGCGCAGATATAGCGCAGGGTGAATTGACAGGTAACGCCAGCCAAGCGGCTGATGGCAGTTGGCTGGTCGATCGCCTGCGGCTCAGCAATATCCGCCTGCAAACGCTAGCATCCGTAAATGATGTCTGGAATACGTTCTTACAACTCCCGCCTATTACGCTAAAACGCTTTGATTTAATTGATGCGCGGGTAGAAGGTAAAAACTGGGCATTTAATGACTTAGATTTGACGCTAAAAAATATCACGTTTAAACAAGGCGATTGGCAAACTGAGGATGGCGAACTGTCCTTCAATGCCGGTGATATTATCAAGGGTAATATTCATCTGATTGACCCAATAGCAACATTCGCTTTATCTCCAGCTGGCGTCACAATTAATCAGTTCTCAACCCGCTGGCAGGATGGTCTATTAAGAACTCAGGGAAATTGGGCGCGCAATACTCATCGCCTACAACTGGATGAACTGACACTGGTCGCGCTGGTTTATACTTTGCCTGCCGATTGGAAGCAACAATGGCAACAAACATTGCCAAACTGGTTGTCTGAGGTGTATGTCGGCAAGCTTAGTGCTAATCGTAACTTGTTGATTGACATCAACCCTGACTTCCCCTTCCAGATTACATCGCTGGACGCCGCTGGCACTAACTTACTGTTGGCAAAAAACCATCAGTGGGGTGTATGGTCTGGCTCATTAATGTTGAATGCAGGTAATGCGACATTTAATAAAAATGATGTTCGCCGCCCGTCACTGGCCTTAAATGCCAATGAACAACAAATTACATTTAGTGATTTAAGCGCGTTCACCAAAGAAGGCTTATTGGAAGCCACTGCCAGTATTGACCAAACGCCTGCTCGAGCCTTATCACTGGCGCTGACCGGCCGCTCGGTCAATCTGGATATTTTGCAAAACTGGGGCTGGCCAGCATTACCGTTGCATGGCCTGGGCAATCTAAAATTGCAAATAAAAGGCAGTCTAGCCGCAGATACACTATTGAAACCTACGGTTAGTGGCTCTCTACAAGCCACTGACAGCAATGGACAACAAGTGAACCAAACAATGCAGCAGGGTGAGTTGCATGGCATAGCGGGGCAATAGGGGCGGCTTACGTTGCCCTATCCGGTTGCCATTAAACGATAACTGCCGATTACATTAAGTGTTGTATGTGATCGGCGCAAAAGATTGTCCTATATCAGTGGGAAGGAACCTGAGTATTCAAAGAAGCTCTGCGGAACATAATTATTTATCTTATTTTCATAACAATATTCTATAACCTGTTTTTTACTGGTCACACCGGCCTTTCGATAGATGTTTTGAGTTATATTACAAACTGTTCTGGTGGATAAATGGATTTTTTTAGCAATCTCTTTACTTGAGAAAGCATGTAAAATATAAAACAACACCTCCCATTCTCTTTTAGTAAATAATTCTGATGGCGGGGTAAAGATAAGTGAGGTGGGGACTTTTATTTTACCTAAATTTGTTAACAACATATCATGCACAGGTCTTACATGGAAAATAACACCTTGCGATATCCCATCGCTATCTATTAATGGATATTTGTCACAGAAATTAGGCTTAAAATAGGAAAGGCCATCCCACTCATGTATTTCAACCGCGGTTATACGATCCTGCAATAGCTCTACCTTACGGTCATGCTCTTGAAACTCAACCTCAAAATCTGATATTGGAGTGGGAAGTTCGCCATCAGACCGCCCCTCTACACAGTATTTATCCGGTAAAGCTAATAATTTATTGAATCTGTTATTTGCATAAATAAATCTTGATTGATTATCTTTAACCCCCCAAGCTTCTGAACTATTTTCCCAAAATGGCATTAACATTTTAAGCGAGTTTAGTAGTGTTTTATCCATTTTAACCATCCTCTTAAATTTGCGTTTTCCTTACTCTTCGAATAATTACACGCCCCCGATAATCAATAAATCTGCTTGGCCATATCTCTCGAGGGGAAACACCGATAGCGTCGGCAATAATCACTTCACCTTTCGGCCACGGGCGTGTCAGCGCATTAGCTAATGTACTTGGAGAAAGTCCGCTTTCTCTTGATAATGCGGCGAGAGAACCTTTTTCTTTCCTTATTGCTGCTAAAATATCTTGCTTATGCCAATCTTTATTCATTTTAAATCACTCCTATAAATCTAAAGCATAGTTATTATGCTTTATCACCTCTGATATAAATAAATCATTTTATAATTAGCTACTTATTTTAATTAAAAGATAAATCATTGGATGAATTAAAAAACAAAACGACCAGCGATTAAGTCATTAAATAATCATTTCGCTTAATAGTCCAGTGCATTAATTACTCTTCTTTTAAAACAAATAGGTTTAAAAGTTATTACTTTAGTTGCGAATAATCTATAGGTAACCCAAGAGGGAGAATTTAAATTCTAGCAAGAATTAAGAAAGGAGGTTTATAACATTGTGATAAAAATAAGATATTAAAGAAAACCGATAAACAACCAGATAGCGCCGTTTATCGGTTTACTATTTCAGATTATTCATTCATTAACTAATAACTAACCATAAGCCAGCAAATTCATAACCACTGAATGCTTCAAACTGTTCCGCCGTTGGATTACCCCAATCGTTATTACGAACTCCAGTTGCGGGATCGTAATAACGTCCGTCAGAACCACGAGCTAATATGTGAAGTGCTTGTGGGCCAGAAAACACACAAATCAATTGTACTTGCCCATCAACCGGATCGACATAAACACCATCCGTATGCACATTTGCTGCTCCGACAACCGCCACACATGCAGCCTGTTCATCTGGATACAACGCACCCAAGGCATATAAACCAGCAGCAGTAATATTCACCGACACCGTGTGTGCGAAATCCATCGCCACCGCCGCCATTGCAGCGGGTGAATTATATCCGCCACCAGCAACGTTATCCCCACCATCGGGGTTGAGTATCCCCGTTAAACCATAGATTTTATCCTTAGCGCTAACAAAATCATCGTCCTGCACAATGACATTATTATTTTCGCCATAAGCGATAATGGTATTTTCCGGCCACAGTGCAAATGCAGCCAATGCGGCAGTTAATGCATAAGCACCACACTCATTACTGAACGGTGGTTGCGTCAGTTGAGCAATAGGATTTGGACGTCGGCCCAATAATAGATTTAGCGGAATACTGGTAGTTAGATTAGGCATATAGCCTCCTTAGAAAAAAATATATGGGGGTATACAGGTACGGCGCTGTTGATCAAGCAGGCCGTACACGACTTATCAAGCAGCGCTAACCGTCCAGGTGCCCTGAGGGTTATAGATAACATTGAATGCCGTCACGCCTTGGGTGGTATCACATACTGCGGATCCAACCGAAGACGTAGAGAAGTTAATGACCGTACCGGCCTGATAGGTACCCGTTTGGACATAAAAACTCAGTACTGGTTGGCAATCGATATTTTTGCTTGGTTCAGCATTGATGAAACTCGACAGTACGACGCTACCACTGGTACTTTGCACCGCCAGCCCAGCGTTAAACACATCGGTGACTGGGTTAAATGCAGGAGTAATAATACGATAGGCACCGGCTTCTACTCCCTCGGTATACGTCGCAGGGGACAATCCGAGAGAAGGATCAACCGACATTACCGTGGTATTTGCCGTTTGCACCCCAGCGCTAGCAGAGGTCAAATCGACAGGCTGGCTTGACGTGATATATCCCGAATCTTGACCCACCAACAAGTTTGGCAGTTGAGATTGAGCACCAGCATAAAATTGCATTAAGCATTCAAAGGTAAGAACAGAACCCGAACTTGCAAAAGGTGATAGAACTTCCTGATAAATACTGTTGGAGTAAACTTTAGCGCCACCGGTATAGATCGCCGGTTTTTGGAAGAAAAAGAAATCCTGCGCTGTCGGGCTATTATTGATTAAGTTAATTGTATATAGAGTACTCATAGTGTGTTCCTTATAAATAAGAGGGAGACATCATTAGGTAGTACATCCGATATTCGCTCTACCCGTAGTACAAATTGCAACCCACGTGCCAACTAACTAATCAATTGATTTTTAATTATTAATTTCAATATAAAACGTTTATGACCACCAGAAATGGACGATACTGTCCAAGTGGAAGACGGTGATTGGTCGAAATCGTCCATGCTTCTGAATACCGTCTCATTCCGCTTTATCCAGTTCAGCCAGTAACTGAATTGCCCGGATTACAAAGGGTGGAGCAAGCTGGGAGTCGATGTTTTTCAGAATGGAAGACAACAAGGCAACAGCTTCGGCTTTTCGCTGCGATTGATTTAATAGCCGAGCCAGTTCACTGGTAGCAATAATTTGTGCCGGAACGATGCCCAATGTTTGCGCAGTCGTGATGGCGCAGCGAAAGCCCTGCTCAGCACCAACAATGTCATTCAATGCCAATCTGGCGCGAGCTTTCACTTCCATTAATTCACTTAGATAGGCACGCTCTTGATGCTTAAATGCTAAGTCTAGTGCCTGTGACATCAGCACATCACACTGTTGCGCCTCACCAGATTGCAGCAATAACTCGCCACGTTTCCATGCCTGGAAGGAGTGAAAAAGTTTCCCCTCTTGGCAAAACAGATGGCTGTCACCCCCCTCGGTCATATACTGTTTAGCCTGAACATAGTCATGCTGCGTCAGCAAATAACATCCCTTGAGTACCTTCGCCAGCCCTTGATAAAAAGTAAATCCATATTGCTGTGCCTGACTTGCTAATTCATGGGTTAAGCGGCCTAAACTGTCACTGTCCTCGAACAAGCAAGCAAGCCATGCCGCTCCCCGTAGGGAGATAACCCGATGAAAAGCAATAATGTCTTCACCCATAGCTCGTGACGCCAGTTTTTTGGCTATCTCTTTGGACTTTTTAAACTCCCCTTGCTGAAATAAAGCCAGCCCTTTCAGCGTCAACGCCATACCAACCAAATCCAATCCTTGTTGATCGGCATACTGGCAAGGGGCCGTCAGTAACTTACTGCGCGCTAAACAGGTTAAAACCTCTTGATTATCCCCCAACCAGAATAGGGCACTGGCAAGTGCGACATGCGCTTCACTCCATATTGACGCGTTTTTTTCAGTCAGGCCGCGTTGCAGTAATTCTTGGGCCAGCGTGCGAACATGAGGTAAATCAAGGCTCATCAATTGTGCCGACCAACGCCAGAAGAGTAATCCCGCCAGCTCAGACTCATCACCAGCCTTCTTACCTAGAGAGATGGCATCATTATGATATTTAAGGGCATCATGACTTAACCAGCCATAAAGTATTTGATAGCTAGTACTGAGTTGGCGATAGAGGTTGTAATGAAGCTGTCGAACCTCGTCATCCAAGGCGATTCCCACCAGTAGTTGTAACCCTTTTTGTAAATCAACAATGGCGTCATGGTAGGCGGAGCAATGCATTAGCCGCATACCTTCCTGCAAATGTTTTAATGCTATTGGTCGTTTATCCATCCGACCGTGAATGCGCCGTTCAACCGATTTACGACTAATCCCTAATAGTTGTGCCGCAGCCGTTTTATTACCACTGGTACGCTGTAATGCTCGATCTATCAGTAATTGTTCCACCGCCACGAGCTTATCTAGCCCAGGCAATGCCAACATGGCATCAGCAAGCAAATCAGATGAGACTTTCACCTCAAGTTGCGAGCTTGGCATAAATGTATCCAACACCTCGCGAGTAATTAAATGGCTATCAGATAATGCCGCTAACCGGTCTACCAGATTGCGCAATTCCCGGACATTACCCGGCCAGGGATACTGCTGTAAGTAAGACATTGCCTGAGAATTGAAGACTAACGGATGAGTTTGCAACGCTGAAAAATAGTCAATTAATGCGGGGATATCTTCCCTACGCTGGCTGAGAGCAGGAATATCCAGTGTAATAACACCTAAACGGTAATAAAGATCTTCCCTAAAGACACCACTTTTTACCTGAGCAAGTAAATTTCGATGGGTCGCGGCCACCACTCGCCCTTTAAAATGGCGAAGATCACTGCTCCCGATAGGACGAAAAGTGCGAGTTTCCAACGCACGCAATAACTTAGGCTGCACTGACAAAGGCATTTCACCTATTTCATCTAAAAATAGCGTGCCATTACCGACCATTTCTAAATGGCCTCGCCGATCGCCAGAAGCTCCCGTAAATGCGCCTTTAACATGGCCAAATAGCTCAGCTTCAACCAAATGTTCAGGGATTGCGCCACAGTTAAGATCAATAAATGGCGCAGAGGGATTTTTGCTACGTTGATGTATCAGTTGGGCAATAACTTCTTTTCCACACCCTGTTGGGCCACAAATCAGTAAAGTTTGTTGTGAGGGAGCAACCCGGTCGACTAAACGTAAAAGTTGCTTAAATGCTGCAGATGAACCTATTACATTAATTGATGTTTTCTCATTGCATACCGTCATAATTCCCTCCTTGACACCAAGGATGGAGAATCAAAATCGAACCATCTGGAGGTGATTGCTGTGATTCAAAAAAGAAATAAGACAAGTATCTATATGTGATTTTATTTAATAATATCAAACATATTTAGTGCATTAATCAGGGATTAACACTGAAAAAATCACGGTTTAATTCGCCGCCAAAGAATGATCAATCAGAAACATGAATGTATAACTGTAAGTTATCTATTGAATATTGCACATATCACAGCAAAGAAATCGATAAATTAGTGCGAGGGGTCACAGGAAAAGAAGTATATAGATAGCAAGGGGTAGGATAAGAGAAAGTTATAAACGTACACTCGCTCATCTACTTATCAGTTGAACGAGTGTCGAGGCCGATATTAATTTACCGCATCCTCTCCGGGGGCAACAGGTAGCACCATGTAAGTTCCCGAGAAAACAGCACCAGCATCTTGATCACCGAATAAATTCACGTCTAACTGCACTCTGGCACGGCGGCCACGGGCCAATCTATCCAGATCGCCACTCAGTGAGCTTAGTTCAGCCACCGCGCGGGGCCGCCCAGTAACCGGGGCACTGTAGCGAATATGGGCATCAGCGAGAATGATAGTGCCACCCAAATGGCGCTCACGCAGTAATAGCCATATCAACCCCCAGCCGGTCAGAGTCGCTAAAGAGAAAAGGCTGCCGGCGAACAAAGTATGATGAGGATTCTGATTACCCGCCTCAGGCATCGTGGTGACAAAACGCTGGCCAGTGTATTGGCTGATGCGCACCCCCATTTTTTCACTGAGCGGAATATGGTCATACCAGGCTTGCTGCAACTGACCGCACCAATCAGGGCGATGCAGAATATCGTCCATCGTCACAACCGGCTTGATCATGAGGAAGTGGCGCACGGGTGTCGTTTGTGGTGCAGTAATCTCGCCCTGACTGACAAACCCCAGCTTGGCGAAGAAATCCACTGCATCTTCACGCGCACTACATACCACCCGTTTCACACCCTCCTGGCGCGCCACCGACTCTAATGTCATGGCGACGAGCGTCCCTAATCCTTTATCACGGACGGTGGGGTCAACTGCCAGAAAACGAATAGCAGCCTCATTATCAGCATTGATATACAAACGGCCAATAGCAACAGGTTTGCCCTGTTCGTCCACCACCATTTGGTGATGGGCCATCGCGTCATAGGCATCTTTTTCAGAGCCAACTGGTTGGTGCAACGGCTTGCGTAACATTTCCCAACGGAATTGATAATAATCTTTGAGTTCTTGTTCTGTTGTGGGCACACGCAAGTGATACATAGGAGCATTCTCTCTTTAGAATTATCAATAAAGTAACCCTCAGTCTTGAGGCGCTATTCTGCCTCTAGACCTGCAACCAAAACGTTACCGGGCCATCATTCACCAAGCTAACTTTCATGTCTGCGGCAAATAATCCCGTTTCCGTTTTTACACCACGCTCACGGCACTGAGCAACAAAATACTGATACAGTCGGTCAGCTTCTGCTGGAACTGCGCCACGGGAAAAGCTTGGTCTCATGCCTTTTTGCGTATCTGCCACTAGCGTAAATTGCGAGACAACGAGCACGCTGCCACCCGCCTGCTGGACGTTGAGATTCATTTTGTCGTTCTCATCGCCAAAAATCCGGTACCCCAGAACCTTTTCACATAGGCGCTGCGCTTTTTGCTCGGTGTCGTCTTGTTCAACGCCCAGTAATATCAATAATCCAGGGCCAATCTCCCCGACTACGCGCCCATCTACCACGACACTGGCGCTAAGCGCCCGTTGAATCAACGCAATCATAATGCCTTACATCTCCTGACTCTGATTTTCCTTAACGCTCGCCTTATGCCGCTGCTCCCGATACTCACCCAAGGTTACGGTAATTTCTGCCCCCAGCAACACAATGCACCAACTCCAGTAAACCCAAAGGAATAAGATGGGGATAACCGCCAGCACCCCGTAAATCAACTGATAAGACGGAAACAGCGTGATATACATCGTGAATCCTTTCTTACCCAATTCGAAGAGTAATGCGGCCACCAGCGCACCAATAAGTGCATCCCTGGCAGGCACCCGCACCGTGGGTACCACACTGTACAATAACCAAAAAGAAACCCAGGAAATCAAGAGCGGAAATAGCCTTAACGCCTCATCAATCATGCTGTCTACCTGGGCGTTTGCCAACCATTGCAGCGAGAGCAAATATGAACTGATCACCATGCTGGCCCCCACCAATATCGGCCCCAGCGTCAGTACCATCCAATACACCGCAAAAGAAAACACCAGCGAACGCTGGGTTTTACTGCGCCAGATAATGTTAAGCACGCTATCTACTGAGTAAATCAGCAGTAACGCAGTGACAATCAAACCACAGGTACCCACGACAGTCATACGATTTGAATTGGCGACAAACTGCTCAAGATAATTTTGGATGATGTCGCCAGTAGCGGGCATAAAATTGGCGAAGATGAAGGCTTTCAATTTTATGCTGATATCGGCAAACATGGGGAAAGCTGCAAACAGTGCAAAAATCACCGTAACCAATGGCACCAGAGACAATAATGATACATAGGCCAAATGCCCAGCGAGCATCGTTAAACCGTCTTTATCAATTCGGGCATACAGCATATGCCCAAAAGTGACACAGGGTTTTAAGTGTCTAGATAGGAAACTCGCCATGTTCGTCTCTCAGTCAACACGGTTAGGCACGATTTTGGGCCAGCGTTAGCCCTAAAGCTAACCCATTAATGATTATACCCGTTCTCTTTCAAGTTGCAGATGTGTTACCCGAATCACTTACTTCAGTAAGCTCATCGGGTCTCTCTTTTGCCGCCTTCCTACATCTTGAAATCTATTGGATATGGAGTAAGAAATTATCAGGAAAAATAAGCAGGGATAACCTTTCGGTCGGTGACATGAATTGCAGTGATACCCACAATTCTGGCGGCAACAATATTTGCTTCAACATCATCAAAGAACACCGCCTGATCCGCCGGGATATTTTCCGCATTCAGAACATGCTGATAAATTCTCGCTTCCGGTTTGCGCATGCCCAAATCCTGGGACAGATACATATGGTCAGCGGCAGCGGCAACTTCAGGGTAGTGTTGTGGCCAGTGATTACAATGCAGCCGGTTAGTATTGGATAGCACCACCACCCGGTGCCCTTCCTCACGCAGTTTTTGCATAATAGTGATCACTTCCGGGCGCAAAGCGACAAATACCGCCTGCCAGCCTTCGGCAAACTGTTCAAAGCTCAGGGACAGCCCCATTTCATCACTGAGCTGATGAGCAAATTCCTCGTCGCTAACTTCACCGCGCTCATGCTGCTGGAAGACCTCGCCCATAGTAAATCGCTCGCTCAATGTCGCCAGCGGGACACTGCTTAATTTGCTCCAAACACCCAATACGCGTTTGAAGTCGATATCAACAATCACATTCCCTAGATCAAAGATATACAGCATAGCGCTCTCCCAATTAGATGGTGAGTTTTACTGTAACGGGAAAAGAGAAAACTGAACAGGGAGAGGAAGAAAA
The DNA here is from genome assembly GCF_002073315.2 of Yersinia sp. FDAARGOS_228. NCBI lineage: Bacteria > Pseudomonadati > Pseudomonadota > Gammaproteobacteria > Enterobacterales > Yersiniaceae > Yersinia > Yersinia sp. FDAARGOS_228. The sequence goes on along the minus strand of NZ_CP020409.2, from coordinate 783,520 downwards.
AGGAGGGGCCAGTCAGGAAAAATAATATTTTTATAACAATGGCAAAAAAATAGGATGTATCCTCAAAAACCTTGGAGTTGCAGCTTCAAGGGTGCGGAGAATAGAACTCAGGGCGCAGCTAGCGCCCTAAGTATCAGCAGTACCAAGAAGAATTAACCTTCTTTAGGACCACGACCTGCACGCTTACGATCGTTTTCCGTCAGGTGACGCTTACGGATACGAATTGATTGCGGGGTAACTTCTACCAATTCATCGTCATCGATGAATTCCAGAGCCTGTTCAAGAGTTTTCTTCAAGAAAGGAACCAGAGTGGTTGCTTCGTCAGTACCGGATGCACGCATGTTGGTCAGTTGCTTACCGGTCAGGCAGTTTACAGTCAGGTCGTTAGAACGTGAGTGAATACCGATGATCTGGCCTTCATACACTTCAGTCGCGTGACCAATGAACAGCTTGCCGCGGTCTTGCAGTTTGTACAGTGCGAATGCTACAGCTTTACCCTGACCATTAGAGATCAGTACGCCGTTTTGACGTTGGCCAATCTCGCCTGGACGCACATCATCGTAGTGACTGAATGTGGAGTACAGCAGACCAGTACCAGAAGTCATAGTCATGAATTCAGTACGGAAGCCAATCAAGCCACGGCTTGGGATCATATAATCCAGACGAATACGACCTTTGCCGTCTGGAACCATGTCCTTCACGTCACCTTTACGCTCACCCATGGCTTGCATAACTGCGCCCTGGTGCTGTTCTTCGATATCCAGAGTTACGCTTTCAAATGGTTCTTGATTACGGCCGTCGATAACACGGTTGATAACTTTAGGACGAGAAACAGCCAGTTCGAAACCTTCGCGACGCATGTTTTCGATCAGAACCGACAGGTGAAGCTCACCACGGCCAGATACGCGGAATGCATCAGCATCTTCAGTTTCTTCAACACGCAATGCTACGTTATGGATCAACTCTTTGTTCAGGCGGTCAAGGATCTGACGTGAAGTCACGTACTTGCCTTCTTTACCACAGAACGGAGAGGTGTTAACGCAGAAATACATGGTAACGGTTGGTTCATCTACAGACAGTGCTGGTAAAGCTTCAACAGCATTCACGTCACAGATAGTGTCAGAGATGTTCAACTCGCCCAGACCGGTGATAGCAACGATATCGCCAGCTTCAGCCATAGTCGCTTCGATACGTTCCAGACCCATATGGCCCAGTACTTTAGCGATTTTACCGTTGCGGGTCTTACCTTCGCTATCGATAACAGTCACTTGTTGGTTAGGCTTAACAACACCACGTTTGATACGGCCAATGCCGATAACACCTACGTAGTTGTTGTAGTCTAACTGAGAGATTTGCATCTGCAATGGACCGGTGCTGTCTACGTCTGGCGCAGGCACATGGTCGATGATTGCTTGATACAGCGGGGTCATATCTGCCGACATATCATTGTGGTCTTCGCCAGCAATACCCATCAATGCAGATGCGTAAATGATAGGGAAGTCCAGTTGTTCGTCGGTAGCATCCAGGTTTACAAACAGGTCAAACACCTGATCTACAACCCAATCAGGACGCGCACCCGGACGGTCAACTTTGTTGATAACCACGATTGGTTTCAGACCATGAGCAAAGGCTTTTTTAGTCACGAAACGGGTCTGCGGCATCGGGCCATCCATTGCGTCGACGACCAGCAGCACAGAGTCAACCATAGACATTACACGCTCAACCTCACCGCCGAAATCGGCGTGTCCTGGGGTATCCACGATGTTGATGCGGTAGTCTTTCCAGTTAATGGCGGTATTTTTCGCGAGGATGGTTATCCCACGCTCTTTCTCCAAATCGTTGGAGTCCATTACACGTTCAGTTGCTTCAGCACGTTCACCGAACGTACCAGATTGTTGTAGCAACTTATCAACCAGGGTAGTTTTCCCATGGTCAACGTGCGCAATAATGGCGATGTTACGCAGATTCTCGATCACAGCTTTTTTGCCTCAGGCATTTAGAAATAGCGCGCTATTGTACACGTATTAAGCGAGGGACTAAACAAGATCACAAACTTCTCTTATAAACAACCTAACGGCAGTTAGTTTGTGATCCCTTTCACGGTGCAAAAATAGCCTCTCGGCCCACTTTTGCACCAATACAGTGCCCAACGGCGCAAATGAAGCACCAAAATAGTGCAATATAACTATCCTGGTGCATACTGAATATCAGCAGACCCCTATGATATGGCATAAACGGGGCGTTTGGAAAGTTGGCATAGATTTCGCAATAGATTTTATGACGCAGTTTAGCATGAATAACTGAACACTATTATATATACCCAAAGAAATTGGTGTTGCAGGTAGGCAGCAAATGAATGAATCCCAATGAGCTTACTTAGGTAAGTGATTTGGGTGAGTGAATGCAGCTAACAACCCTGCAACTTCAAGTTCGAAGGGGATAAAACGGTAATCGTTCCACGACGACTATGACAAATCCAGGAGATATAAGTATGTCCGCTGAACATGTTTTGACGATGCTGAATGAGCACGAAGTGAAATTTGTTGATTTGCGCTTCACCGATACCAAAGGGAAAGAACAACACATCACTATTCCGGCTCATCAGGTCAACGCTGACTTCTTCGAAGAAGGCAAAATGTTTGATGGCTCCTCGATTGGTGGCTGGAAAGGCATTAATGAATCCGACATGGTACTGATGCCAGACGCCAGCACCGCTGTTATGGATCCGTTCTTCGAAGATTCCACACTGATTATCCGTTGTGACATCCTTGAGCCAGGCACCCTGCAAGGTTATGATCGCGACCCACGTTCAATCTCAAAACGCGCAGAAGAGTTCCTAAAATCTTCAGGTATCGCAGATACCGTGCTGTTCGGGCCAGAACCAGAATTCTTCCTGTTTGACGATGTTCGTTTCGGCAGCAGCATCCGTGGTTCTCATGTGTCGATTGATGACATCGAAGGCGCATGGAACTCCAGCACTAAATACGAAGGCGGTAACAAAGGCCACCGTCCAGCAGTGAAAGGCGGTTACTTCCCAGTTCCTCCAGTCGATTCTTCACAGGATCTGCGTTCTACCATGTGTCTGACCATGGAAGAAATGGGCCTGGTGGTAGAAGCGCATCACCATGAAGTGGCTACCGCTGGTCAGAATGAAGTGGCTACCCGCTTCAATACCATGACCAAGAAAGCCGATGAAATTCAGATCTATAAATATGTAGTGCACAACGTGGCACACGCATTCGGCAAAACTGCGACCTTTATGCCAAAACCTATGTTTGGTGATAACGGTTCAGGCATGCACTGCCATATGTCTTTGTCCAAGAACGGGAATAATCTGTTCGCGGGTGACAAATATGCTGGTCTGTCTGAAATGGCGCTGTTCTATATCGGCGGTATCATCAAGCACGCAAAAGCAATTAACGCCTTGGCTAACCCAACGACTAACTCTTACAAGCGTTTGGTCCCAGGCTACGAAGCACCGGTCATGTTGGCATACTCCGCTCGTAACCGTTCAGCGTCTATCCGTATCCCAGTGGTTGCCAGCCCGAAAGCGCGTCGTATTGAAGCACGCTTCCCGGATCCAGCCGCTAACCCATACCTGTGCTTCGCAGCACTGCTGATGGCTGGCCTTGATGGCATCATCAACAAAATTCACCCTGGTGATGCGATGGACAAAAACCTGTATGACTTGCCACCGGAAGAAGAAGCAGAAATTCCAAAAGTTGCAGGTTCACTGGACGAAGCAATGGCTGCACTGAACGAAGACCGCGAGTTCCTGACCCGTGGTGGCGTGTTCACTGACGACGCTATCGATGCTTACATCGAACTGCGTAAAGAAGAGATGGACCGCGTTCGTATGACTCCGCACCCAGTTGAGTTCGAACTGTATTACAGCGTTTAGTTTTAGTTTACCCAATAGATTTCAAGGTGTAGGAAGGCGGCAAGCGAGAGAATCCCGATGAGCTTACACCAGTTAAGTGATTCGGGTGAGTGAGAGCAGCCAACACACCTACAACTTGAAAGATGAAGGGTTGTTGCCGTGGAAACTTTTGGCCCATCTCCGGATGGGCTTTTTTCTCCACTTTTCGTTTTCGTCATAATTCTTCTGGCTCAGTCGTGACTGAACCGATTAGGATGTATTCACAAATATAGATGCACCAAAAGTGTGCAGGAGTCTGCGTAATGGCAACAGGCACGCTGCCCGATGCTGGGCAGATCCTTAATTCTCTCATTAATAGTATTCTGCTATTAGATGATGATTTGGCTATCCATTATGCCAATCCCGCTGCGCAGCAACTTCTGGCGCAAAGCTCCCGTAAACTTTTTGGTACACCGCTGCCCGATTTATTAGGCTATTTCTCGCTTAATATCGACTTGATGCGGGAAAGTCTGATTGCTGGTCAAGGTTTTACCGATAACGAAGTGACCGTAGTGGTTGATGGCCGTGCGCATATTTTATCGCTGACAGCACAGTCACTGCCGGAAGGTTTTATATTGCTGGAAATGGCACCGATGGATAATCAGCGTCGGTTAAGCCAAGAGCAATTACAGCATGCACAGCAAGTCGCAGCCCGTGATCTGGTGCGTGGGCTAGCTCATGAGATTAAGAACCCGTTGGGTGGCTTACGTGGTGCGGCACAATTATTGTCTAAAGCGTTACCTGATCCGGCATTATTGGAATATACCAAAGTGATCATTGAGCAGGCAGACCGCTTGCGTAATCTGGTTGATCGTTTATTAGGGCCACAACGCCCCGGTCAACACGTCACACAAAGTATCCATCAGGTTGCTGAACGGGTTTGTCAGTTAGTCTCACTAGAAAAACCAGATAATGTGACATTAGTCCGTGACTATGACCCAAGTTTACCTGAACTGGCCCATGATCCAGACCAAATTGAACAAGTGCTGCTGAATATCACTCGCAATGCATTACAGGCTTTGGGGGGCGCTGGCGGCACCATTACGCTGCGCACCCGTACTGCTTTTCAGATAACACTGCATGGTGTGCGCTATCGTTTGAGCGCTCGCATTGATATTGAAGATGACGGCCCAGGCGTTCCAACGCAATTACAAGATACCGTGTTTTACCCGATGGTGAGTGGTCGCGAGGGGGGGACTGGCCTTGGCTTGTCTATCGCCCGTAATCTTATCGATCAACATTCGGGTAAAATTGAATTCAACAGTTGGCCGGGACATACCGAATTCTCGGTTTACCTGCCTATTCGCCAGTGAGGTTTCTATGCAACGAGGGATAGTCTGGATCGTCGATGACGATAGCTCCATCCGCTGGGTGCTTGAACGTGCACTGACTGGAGCGGGCCTGAACTGTGCAACCTTCGATACCGGTAACCAGGTGTTGGATGCACTCGCGACACAAACCCCGGATGTGTTGTTATCGGATATTCGCATGCCAGGCATGGACGGATTAGCCCTGCTGAAACAGATTAAGCAGCGCCACCCGATGCTCCCGGTCATCATAATGACGGCACATTCCGATTTGGATGCTGCGGTCAGCGCCTATCAGCAAGGGGCTTTTGATTACCTGCCTAAACCTTTTGATATTGATGAAGCCGTTGCGCTGGTTGAGCGGGCTATCAGCCATTATCAGGAGCAGCAGCAACCGGCACGCAGCCAACCCGCCAGCGGACCAACCGCTGATATCATTGGCGAAGCACCGGCGATGCAAGACGTTTTCCGTATCATCGGCCGCTTATCTCGCTCCTCTATTAGTGTGCTGATTAATGGTGAGTCTGGTACCGGTAAAGAGTTGGTGGCCCATGCGTTACATCGCCATAGCCCTCGGGCTAAAGCGCCCTTTATCGCGCTGAATATGGCGGCGATCCCGAAAGACTTAATTGAATCTGAATTATTCGGCCACGAGAAAGGCGCCTTTACTGGCGCGAATCAAGTGCGCCAGGGCCGTTTTGAACAAGCCGATGGCGGCACACTGTTTTTAGATGAAATCGGTGATATGCCATTGGATGTACAAACCCGCCTGCTGCGTGTGCTGGCTGATGGTCAGTTTTATCGCGTCGGGGGTTACGCACCGGTCAAAGTAGATGTCCGTATTATCGCTGCCACTCACCAAAATCTGGAGCTGCGCGTTCAGGAAGGTAAATTCCGTGAGGATTTATTCCATCGCCTGAATGTGATTCGGGTACATCTGCCGCCGCTGCGTGAACGCCGTGAAGACATTCCGCGTTTGGCTCGTTACTTCTTGCAAGTGGCGGCTAAAGAATTAGGTGTGGAAGCTAAAAATCTGCACCCTGAGACTGAAGTGGCACTGACCCGTCTGCCTTGGCAAGGTAACGTGCGCCAACTGGAAAACACCTGTCGCTGGCTGACGGTGATGGCTGCCGGGCAGGAAGTACTGACTCAGGATTTACCTTCTGAACTGTTTGAAACCAGTACGCCAGATGCTTCAGGTCAGCGGACGCCAGATAACTGGGCAACCTTACTGGCACAATGGGCTGAACGCGCTTTACGTTCCGGTCATCAGGACCTGTTATCTGAGGCACAGCCGGAAATGGAACGCACGCTGTTAACCACAGCATTACGCCATACTCAAGGTCATAAGCAGGAAGCAGCACGTTTGCTGGGCTGGGGCCGCAATACTTTAACGCGCAAGTTAAAAGAGCTGGGAATGGAGTAGTTGAACGAAAGAGACTAATCCCTGCGAAGACGCCCCCTCAAAGTCATGTTGACCATTGGGGGGGACATCATCAGATCACGCGTGAAAACTGCTGCTTACGCGCCTGTTTCCGTAAATAGATATCGAAACACATACAAATATTGCGAATGAGTAAGCGCCCGCGCGGAGTTACCCGAATGCCTTTGTCATCACGCTCCACCAGCCCATCTTGCTCGAAAGGTGCTAATAGCTCAAAATCTTCGGCAAAATAATCAGCAAAACGAATACCATACTGCTGCTCAATCGGCTGATAACTGATTTGGAAATTACAAATCAGCGTTTTAATCACATCGCGGCGCAAGCAATCATCTTCAGTCATCGCCAAACCACGCCACAGCGCATTGCCACGCTGTTCCACGCAGGCATAGTAAGTCTTCAAATCTTTTTCGTTCTGCGCATAGCTGTCGCCCAACATGCTGATAGCAGAAACCCCCAAACCGAGTAAATCACTGTCGCCCTGGGTGGTATAGCCTTGGAAATTACGGTGTAATTTACCTTCGCGCTGCGCAATGGCTAACTCATCATCTGGCCGGGCAAAATGATCCATACCAATAAATTGATAGCCGGACTCAGTTAAGAAACTGATGGTGTGCTGCAAAATATCCAGCCGCTGTTCGGCACTCGGCAGATCGGCATCTTTAATTTTACGTTGAGCGGCAAACAGACTCGGTAAATGCGCGTAATTGAAAACGCTCAGGCGATCAGGATTCAGTTCGGCTACCCGTTTGAGGGTAAAAGCAAAACTCTCCGGTGTCTGTTTTGGCAAACCATAAATCAAATCAATATTAGTTGAGTTAAAGCCAAGGGCTTTAGCGCGGGCGATCAGGGCAAAGATAAAATCTTCATCCTGCTCACGATTAACCAGCCGTTGAACCTCTTTATTAAAATCCTGGACTCCCATGCTCAGGCGGTTAAACCCCTCAGCACGCAGATGATCAAGCACATCCAGCTCAATTTCTCGTGGGTCTACTTCTATTGACTGCTCAGCACCGGGCAGGAAATCGAAGTTATCACGCAGCAAATTCATCAGGTGGGTAATCTGTTTTTTATTCAGATAGGTCGGTGTACCGCCCCCCCAGTGCATCTGGCTAACCTGACGCCCGGCAAAGAACGTCGCACGTTGGCAGATCTCTTTTTCCAAGACCGCCAGATACTCATCAGCCTTATGCTGTTGCCGCGTTACCAGCTTATTACAGCCGCAGAAATAACAAAGTTTATGGCAAAACGGGATATGCACATACAGCGACAAAGGCCGTTGTGGGTAACGCTTCACTGCCTGCTGAAAAGCAGATTCATTATAATCTTCACTGAACTCAAGTGCCGTGGGGTACGACGTATAACGCGGCCCTGAATAATTATATTTTTGAATCAGGGACAGATCCCAAACTATAGCCTGCTCAGACATGTTCATTCCTTCCGATATTTACGCCTACCAGGCCGGTTAGAGGGCAGATGTTTTCGTTGTCTGGCCGCAGTAGCACTGCGCAACCGCTTTCTCCGTTGCGACAGTCGCCATAGTTTACCCAATAACCACAATAGATAACATGTAAGCAATAGGGCTATTATCGGGATCACCCAATTCATGGTTTAAAATGTATCTTTTGGATTACCACGTTTCAGTAATTGCAGAATGTCTTCCTGCTTTTCTTCTGGCGCTTCGTCATCTTCGTCGTCGCCCAATTCAATACCCAATTGTTCCATTAGGGCATCAATACGATCCAACGTCAGATCAACATAAGCCTGATCTTCTTTGCTCAATACTTCATCATTATCCAGACGATCCAGCAATGCATCCAGACGCTCGTCGTTTTCCAGCTTAGACAGCTCTTCTTCCGGCGTCAGACGTGGCTTAGCTGCAACTTTAGCCACCGGCTTAGTGGTTGGCTTAGCTTTAACCTTGCTCTCAACCACCAGAGGCACAGGTACTTTGCTGCCGATGCGTGGATCTTTCTCTTGAGTCTCAGACTGGCCCTTCTTGTTGCTGCCTTCTACGTTGGTTCTCGCCCCTGAGCGATTACCACTGTGTTTCTTCTGACGTTTACGCTCGCGGGCTTCAATATCAAGCTCTACACGGGTCTTTCTAATACGCTTAGGCGTGGCGGTGCCTTTCGGGGCCGCAATATTCGCGCGTGGTGCTTTGTTTGGCTGCTTCATAACCTGTGCTCTTAAATGGGTAAATAAGTATGGGATCGGATTTAGTATAGGATTGGGCCGGAATCTAGCAGAAAGAAGAGAAAGAAAAAAGGCGGCAGATTAACCTGTCGCCCTTTTTCGCATCTTCTGCGGAAGGATATCCTGACAGCACACTCCCTGCACTGACATAACAACCGGGTATCTCCCTCCTGCAATGCGCCATCCTTGCCATATCTGCGGCCCTCAAGGCAACTCAACCAGCGCGTCTGCCAGTATACCTGAACCCTGTTACTTGGAGGGTATAAAAGATAAACCCCCTTTTTTTTGCCTGATGCAGTTATAATCGCTGCATGTAAGCTATCTCTCACGGAGACGACAAATTTTGACTATCAGAAACTATAACTATCACATGACTCACTTCGTCATCAGCGCTCCGGATATCCGCCATCTGCCACGTGATGAAGGTATTGAGGTGGCATTTGCTGGCCGCTCAAATGCCGGTAAATCAAGTGCACTCAATACATTAACTAACCAGAAAAGTCTGGCCAGAACCAGTAAAACCCCCGGCCGTACTCAACTAATTAACCTGTTTGAAGTTGTTGACGGCATTCGCTTGGTTGACTTACCGGGCTATGGTTATGCGGAAGTCCCGGAAGAGATGAAACTCAAGTGGCAACGTGCGCTGGGTGAATACTTGCAGAAGCGTAACTGCCTGAAAGGATTAGTTGTGTTGATGGATATTCGCCATCCATTGAAAGATTTAGATCAGCAGATGATCACCTGGGCAGTTGCCGTTGGTACACCGGTTCTTTTATTGCTGACCAAAGCGGATAAGCTAGCTTCTGGTGCCCGCAAGGCCCAACTGAACATGGTGCGAGAAGCGATTATTCCATTTATGGGTGATATTCAGGTTGAAGCATTCTCTTCTTTGAAAAAGATTGGCGTCGAAAAACTGCGGGAAAAACTGGATACCTGGTTTAGCGAGATCCCACCAGAAGTTATGATTGATGATTATGACGATGAAGGTGAGTAAGTGCTAACAAGCAGCCCGCAAGGGCTGTTATCCCCAAGGGTGATATTGATATCGCCCTAAATTAATACCCGGCAATATTACTCCCCCTTGAATAAAAATCATCAAACCGTATTTTCACTGCGGCGGTCTACTGTTTCCCCTATTGGTTCGCGAAAAGCCCCCATAAATCCCAATAAAAAACGCCCCAGTCATAAATAACTGGGGCGGCTAATATACAGCCAAATCCGATTACGTGAAGTAAAAGGTCTGAAAGATAGAACATCTTACCTCTGTACCCTACGTCTGTAACTCTACATCATTTTTTCGCAGGGCAAAAGAATTTTTTGTTGTATAGTTACACAAATTGGCACGATTCAGCGCACATCTTCTCCGTATAACAGCGGATAAATGTAGCTTAATTACATAAAATGCTTTATTTATCGCCACTTACCCACAAAGCTAGTGAGCCTGATCCCAGTTATCACCAACACCGACATCCACCTTCAATGGCACCGCCAGTTGCATACTCTGCTCCATCAGTTCACGAATTTTTTGTTCAGCGCTTTCCAATACACTTTCATGCACTTCAAACACCAATTCATCGTGTACCTGCATGATTACCCGTACCAATGGTTCTGGTTCCTGCTGTAACCAGGCATCAACGGCAATCATTGCCCGTTTGATAATATCAGCGGCGGTACCTTGCATTGGCGCATTGATCGCTTCACGTTCAGCAGCCTTACGGCGAGTTGCATTACGTGAATGAATATCTGGCAAATAGAGGCGACGACCATCCAGAGTGGTAACATAACCTTGATCAGCAGCTTGCTTACGTGTGCGCTCCATGTATTCCAACACGCCGGGATAGCGCTCAAAATAGAGGTCCATATAGCGCTGTGCTTCCCCACGAGGAATACTTAGCTGCCGCGCCAGACCAAAAGCACTCATCCCATAAATAAGCCCAAAGTTAATTGCCTTGGCACTGCGGCGTTGTTCAGTTGTGACCTTTTCCAGTGGCGTACCAAAGACTTCCGCTGCTGTCGCACGGTGGATATCCTTTCCAGCAGCAAACGCAGCTAATAGCCCTTTATCCTGCGACAAGTGCGCCATAATACGCAGCTCAATCTGTGAGTAGTCAGCCGCCATGATGCGATAACCTTTGGGCGCAATAAAAGCCTGCCGTATACGACGGCCTTCTTCATTCCTCACTGGAATGTTTTGTAGGTTAGGATCACGTGAGGACAAACGCCCTGTCGCTGTCACCGCCTGATGATAAGACGTATGGACGCGGCCTGAAACTGGGTTAATCATCAGCGGCAGCTTATCGGTATAAGTACTTTTTAGCTTAGCCAGACCACGATACTCTAGGATCACCTTCGGCAGAGGGTAATCTAACGCTAGCTCAGCCAACACTTCTTCATTGGTTGAAGCGGCACCACCAGGGGTTTTCTTCAAAATGGGCAGTTTTTGTTTTTCATACAAAATGGCCTGAAGCTGTTTAGGCGATGCCAGGTTGAACGGTTCTTCAGCCAATTCGTGGGCCTGTTTTTCCAACTCATCGAGGCGGATAGTCAGCTCTTTTGAATGTGCGGCCAAGATATTCTGGTCAATCAAGACACCTGTACGCTCTATACGGGACAGAATCGGTAATAACGGCATCTCAATTTCCTGGAATACCCGCTTTAGCCCTTCACTTTGTTGCAGTTTTGGCCACAGCACCAAATGCAACTGTAGCGTAACGTCGGCATCTTCTGCGGCATAAGGCCCAGCTTGTTCCAACGCAATTTGATTAAAGGTCAGTTGGTTTTTACCCTTGCCGGCAATCTCTTCAAAAGTAATAGTTTTATGGTTGAGATAACGCTCTGCCAGACTATCCATATCGTGGCGACCAGCAACACTGTCTAAAACGTAAGATTCCAGCATGGTATCGAAAGCGATACCGCGCAGCTCAATGCCATAACGTGCCAGCATGCTTTGGTCAAACTTGAGATTCTGGCCAACTTTAAGGGCTTTATCGTCTTCCAGTAGTGGTTTTAGCGTGGCCAATACCCAATCCCGGTCGAGCTGGGCAGGAGAATCCAGATAATCATGCGCCAAGGGCAAATAAGCGGCCTCACCCGGTGCAACGGCGAAAGATATACCGATTAAATTGCTGCTAAGCGTATCCAGACCGTCAGTTTCAGTATCAAAAGCGAAAACTTCTGCTTTTTTAAGGCGCTCAATCCAGTCAGCTAAAGATTTCTCATCCAAAATGGTCTGATAGTTCTCTTGTGACAATACTGCGGTGACTTCAACTGCCTCAACTGGCTCTGCTACCGCAAAAGCTCTATTACTTGTTTGTGCCGTTGGCCGATCTTTTTTACCATCTAGCCATTTGCCTGCTTCTACATCAACCAACCAACGCTTAAATTCATAACGGCTGAATAACTGATGTAATTGATCATCATCAGGGGCCGAAACTTTTAGCTCATCACAGGTCACATCTAATTCAACGTCTGTTTTTATGGTGGCTAATTTATAGGAGAGGTAAGCAACATCTTTATTCTGCTCTAACTTGGCGGACATGGTTTTAGCACCACGGAATGTCAGTGTGGATATTTTATCCAAATTACTGAACAGCGCATCCAGCCCACCCAAACCTTGTAATAAAGCTTGTGCGGTCTTTTCACCAACACCAGGAACACCTGGAATATTGTCTGAGGAGTCCCCCATTAGAGCCAGAAAATCAATAATCAATTCAGGAGGAACGCCGTATTTTTCGCATACTTCCTGCGGCCCCAAAATAGCGTTATTCATTGTATTGATTAAAGTGATATTTGGCGTAACTAATTGCGCCATATCCTTATCACCAGTACTGATTAATACGGCATGACCTGCTTTCTCAGCTTCTTGCGCTAAAGTACCAATAACATCGTCGGCCTCCACACCAGAAACAACCAATAAAGGCAGCCCCATAGCTTTCACCATTTGGTGCAATGGCTCAATTTGAGCCCGCAAATCATCAGGCATGGGTGGGCGGTGGGATTTATATTCAGCGAAAAGCTCATCACGGAATGTTTTACCTTTAGCATCGAATACTACCGCGACATGGCTAGGACGATATTGCAGCAACAGACTGCGCAACATGTTCAACACGCCGTACATCGCACCCGTTGGTTCGCCACTGCCGTTGGTCAGTGGTGGGAACGCATGGTAAGCGCGATAGAGGTAAGAGGAACCGTCAACGAGGATCAATGGGTTTTCTGCAATCTGGGCCATAAGGTTTCTTCATCTTTATTCAGCAAGGTCTAACACTAAGAATGCCATAGCTGACGACAAGAGACGAATTTTAGCGTCCATTCTTGTGCGAAAGAGAGCATTTTCACTCAATGATCCTGATGATCTAATCTGTGGATAACTTTGTGAGTAAAAACATGTGCAGATTATAACTATGTGGCTTATTTCCTAGGGGTAATATTTAAAACTAGAATAATCATTCAGTTACATTGATTGTTTTTTAATTTTACTGTCATTTTTCCTTTATCTAAATTGTGGATATTACTTATTCAGTTACAGACTTAAGGTAAATAAATTTCACTTATGGATAATTTATCGCACTATCTATTTTATTACTCATCATCGCCTCATTTTATCTTTTAACATCGCTAATATCGGCATTTATCCATCACTGAAATAGATGAATCCATCTAAAATAATGCTGCGAAAAATATAAAATCAGTATTTAGTCGTATTATCGTCACATTAGTAAACATGATGATTTCCACGTCAGAGGTAGATACAGAATTGAAGTACTGAGCACAATCTGGGTATTGATAAGTGAAAGAGGAGCTGACAAAAACCAGCTCCTCCTTTTACAAAATTACTTTTGGGTCAGTAGGAACTTAACGACATCCGCATACTGTTTAACATAGATATCCATTGAACTGGTATCCATGCCATCGTTCTTAATCATATATTTGCCATTAACAAACATCGCTGGCACACCACGTAATTGTAAATCTTCAGCCGCTTTTTGTTGTTGAGCAACCAGTGATTTAACGACAAAGCTGTTTAATGCTGCGTCATAATCTTCGCCACTCACACCCGCTTTAATGAAGACATTACGGATATCATCAGGAGTTTGAACAGTTTGTGTTTTCTGTACACCTTCAAACATCAGTGGTGTTATTTTTTCTTCAACACCCAATGCCATGGCAACAGCCCATGCCTGAGTTAGTTGCTTACCTAATGGCCCAAGGAAATCAACATGGTAACGGGTCATTTTAGTCCCTTCTGGCAAGGCTTTTTTTACTGCCTGAGGAACATGGTAAACCTCTTCAAACTGATAGCAGTGCGGGCAATAGAAAGAGAAAAACTCTAAGACCTGAGGCTCACCCGTTACTGGTCTATTTAACGTCTGGTACTGGGTTCCATCCGTAAACTGTGCGGCAGATGCACTGAATGCCATCACCATGCCAACGAGAGCTAACCATACTTTTTTCATACTATAACAATCTCCATTATCTTAGCTTTAGTACATTGGCATCAGCTGCAAAGGGGGTACCTGCAACAGCTTAACCTGCTCTGTAAATGATGCAGTCTGCTGTAACCAAAAATCAGACTCCGCCATCCACGGAAAACTTTTCGGAAATGCAGGGTCCTGCCAACGCCTGGCTACCCATGCAAGGTAATAAACCATCCGCATCGCGCGTAAAGGTTCAATTAATGCGAGTTCACGCTGATCAAAATCAGCAAACTCACCATAAGCTTCCAGCAGTATATCCAACTGGATTAATTGCTCTCTGCGCTCGCCGTGTAATAACATCCACAAGTCCTGAACCGCTGGACCATTTCTGGCATCATCCAAATCGACAAACATTGGCCCATCACGCCACAAAATATTTCCAGGATGGCAATCACCGTGTAGTCGTAATGGCTGCCAATCGGTATGCCAGTATTGCTTAATAGTGGCGATCAACAAGTCGGTTGCAGCCAGAAACTTGTCTTTCTGTTTGGCTGGCACTAACACACTGCTGGCCAGTAACTGACGCGGCTCGGTGAGATACTCTTCAATACCCATCGTTGGTCTAGCAACAAAAAGCCCATCGCTACCCACCTGATGAATTCTGCCGAGAAAACGCCCAACCCATTCCAGTTGGTCAAGGTTGTCTATTTCATACTGCCGCCCACCGACACTTGGGAACACAGCAAAGAAAAAACCACCATGAGTATGCAAAGTTTCGCCGTTTAACTGCAATGGGGCGATAACCGGGATCTCCGATTCTGCCAAATCAAGCGAAAAACGGTGTTCCTCAGTAATTTGCTCACGGCTCCAACGCTCGGGACGATAAAATTTCACCACATACCGTTTACGATCTTCATCCATAAACTGGTAGACGCGGTTCTCATAACTATTAAGCGCAGTTAACCCTGAATCCACCCGCAACCCGACAGCCTCAAGGGCGTCCATAATCAGGTCTGGAGACAAAGTCTGAAAATTAAAAGCAGAGTTGTTCATAACAACATTCAGTCTGTATAAGTGGCAGCGGCGCGCTGAGAATAAGAAATAGTATCATTAAAGCCCCTACCTACGCAGACAGGAGTGTGACTAATCTTTAATGATGCCACGGGCTCGCAATAGTGCTGTTTTAAAATCCTCTTCATAATCCTTTTTCAGACCGGGAATCACTTCCGTTGATGCCGAACCGCGCATTTTCAGATGATAAATAAGAATATCGTCAGTCAAATCTGCAAAATTACCTGTAAAACCGGCTTCCTCGGACAATTTTTGTAAAAACTGCACCAGATTTAAATCAGGTTCTTGCTGCCAGGCTGGGTGTAAAAGCTCAATCAGTTCATTAACACGATGACATTTCATAGCGAAGTTATCCTATTCAAAAATATGCTGACAAAGTAGCAGGGATATTCACATAGGGAAAGAGAGCCTATTGTCAATAAAAGTAAATCCTGACCTGTTCACCTATTTGAAGATACAATCCCAGAGTCAGTTTAATACAGTGGAGTGATAGAAATGCGGCCTAATATTACAGGCGTTATTCTTGCAGGAGGCCGTTCGTCCAGAATGGGCGGAAACGATAAAGGATTAATTTCCCTTAATGGAAAGCCACTGTACCAACATGTGATTGACAGATTAAGGCCCCAGGTTGAGGATTTATTGATTAATGCTAATCGCAACCAAGCTTTCTACCAAGAAAGTGGCATTCCCGTTATCAACGATATCATTACCGGCTTTGTAGGCCCACTGGCTGGCATGCATGCAGGGTTAAGTCATTCAGCTACCGAATGGGTTGTATTTGCACCCTGCGACGTTCCTATGCTGCCACTTAATCTGGTTTCCCAGCTCTGGCAATCAAAAGGGCAGGCTCTTGCAGCTTATGTCAGTGATAGTGAGCGTGAGCATCCAACATTAGCTTTAATGCATGTTAGTCTTAAACCGACCCTAGAAGCATATCTGGCAAAAGGGGAGCGTAAGTTAATGATATTTATGGCGAGTATCAATGCGAAAAGAGTGGTATTCAATGGGCAACCCCATCAATTCAGCAACCTAAATACTCCTGCAGATTGCGAGTTATGGGAACAAGGTAAAAGAGGCCCATTATGAATCGAAATATCCCCCCATTACTCGGTATAGCCGCATACAGTGGTACAGGAAAAACAACCTTACTAAAACACCTGATCCCCTTACTCCAACAGCGCCAAATCCGAGTCGGTTTAATCAAACATACTCATCACAATATGGAAATTGATACGCCGGGCAAAGACAGCTATGAATTGCGTAAAGCTGGAGCCCATCAAACATTGGTTGTTAGTGATTGCCGCTGGGCATTAATGACGGAAACACCTGAGCAACCACCGTTGGATCTTCATTATCTGGCTAGCCGATTAGATACATCAACTATCGATTTGATTTTAGTTGAGGGTTTTAAGCATGAAAAAATCAGCAAAATTGCTCTTTATAGGGCGGCGGTAGGTAAGCCTTTCGCTGATTTGATCGATGAATACGTTATCGCTTTGGCAAGTGACGAGCCGATGGATACTGTAATAGCGCAATTAGACATTAATCAACCAAATCAGATCGTTGAGTTTATTTGTAGATGGCTCAAAACGGATCAACCAGAACTATAAATACAAAAAGGCTACCCATCAGGGTAGCCTTCTGTTTTATTCATCTCTCTGACTGCCGGGTTTCTCTCACCGGCCCCTGCAATATTGAACGCTGCTGAGTATACTTCCTGGCCGTGACCACTCACGCTCAATATTTACACATCTTGCCATATTCAACCCATAGCAAAAACCCCACGCTTTTGGCATGGGGTCTCGGCTTTATTTGATGCCTGGCAGTGTCCTACTCTCGCATGGGGAGACCCCACACTACCATCGGCGCTACGGCGTTTCACTTCTGAGTTCGGCATGGGATCAGGTGGGACCACCGCGCTAAGGCCGCCAGGCAAATTCTGTCTAAACTAACCCGCTATATGTCTCCATACAGCCAGCCAGCCCAATCTCGGAACGTCGCTGAAAATATCAATATCTCTCAAACACAAAACACCTTTGGTGTTGTAAGGTTAAGCCTCACGGATCATTAGTACTGGTTAGCTCAATACATCGCTGCACTTACACACCCAGCCTATCAACGTCATAGTCTTTAACGTTCCTTCAGGGGGCTTAAAGCCCCAGGGAAGACTCATCTCGAGGCAAGTTTCCCGCTTAGATGCTTTCAGCGGTTATCTCTTCCGAATTTAGCTACCGGGCAATGCCATTGGCATGACAACCCGAACACCAGTGATTCGTCCACTCCGGTCCTCTCGTACTAGGAGCAGCCCCTCTCAATCTTCCAACGCCCACGGCAGATAGGGACCGAACTGTCTCACGACGTTCTAAACCCAGCTCGCGTACCACTTTAAATGGCGAACAGCCATACCCTTGGGACCTACTTCAGCCCCAGGATGTGATGAGCCGACATCGAGGTGCCAAACACCGCCGTCGATATGAACTCTTGGGCGGTATCAGCCTGTTATCCCCGGAGTACCTTTTATCCGTTGAGCGATGGCCCTTCCATTCAGAACCACCGGATCACTAAGACCTACTTTCGTACCTGCTCGAGCCGTCACTCTCGCAGTCAAGCTAGCTTATGCCTTTGCACTAACCTCACGATGTCCGACCGTGATTAGCTAACCTTCGTGCTCCTCCGTTACTCTTTGGGAGGAGACCGCCCCAGTCAAACTACCCACCAGACACTGTCCTCACCCCGGATTACGGGGCCGAGTTAGAACATCAAACATTAAAGGGTGGTATTTCAAGGTTGGCTCCATGCAGACTGGCGTCCACACTTCAATGCCTCCCACCTATCCTACACATCAAGGCTCAATGTTCAGTGTCAAGCTATAGTAAAGGTTCACGGGGTCTTTCCGTCTTGCCGCGGGTACACTGCATCTTCACAGCGAGTTCAATTTCACTGAGTCTCGGGTGGAGACAGCCTGGCCATCATTACGCCATTCGTGCAGGTCGGAACTTACCCGACAAGGAATTTCGCTACCTTAGGACCGTTATAGTTACGGCCGCCGTTTACTGGGGCTTCGATCAAGAGCTTCGCCTTGCGGCTGACCCCATCAATTAACCTTCCAGCACCGGGCAGGCGTCACACCGTATACGTCCACTTTCGTGTTTGCACAGTGCTGTGTTTTTATTAAACAGTTGCAGCCAGCTGGTATCTGCGACTGGCTTCGGCGCCGAGAGCAAGTCTCTTTACCTAATGCCAGCGTGCCTTCTCCCGAAGTTACGGCACCATTTTGCCTAGTTCCTTCACCCGAGTTCTCTCAAGCGCCTGAGTATTCTCTACCTGACCACCTGTGTCGGTTTGGGGTACGATTTAATGTTACCTGATGCTTAGAGGCTTTTCCTGGAAGCTTGGCATCAACTACTTCACCACCGTAGTGGCTCGTCATCACACCTCAGCGTTGATAAGCAACCGGATTTACCAAGTCACTCCGCCTACATGCTTAAACCGGGACAACCGTCGCCCGGCTAGCCTAGCCTTCTCCGTCCCCCCTTCGCAGTAACACCAAGTACAGGAATATTAACCTGTTTCCCATCGACTACGCTTTTCAGCCTCGCCTTAGGGGTCGACTCACCCTGCCCCGATTAACGTTGGACAGGAACCCTTGGTCTTCCGGCGTGCGGGCTTTTCACCCGCATTATCGTTACTTATGTCAGCATTCGCACTTCTGATACCTCCAGCAACCCTCACAAGTCACCTTCAACGGCTTACAGAACGCTCCCCTACCCAACAACGCCTAAGCGTCGCTGCCGCAGCTTCGGTGCATGGTTTAGCCCCGTTACATCTTCCGCGCAGGCCGACTCGACCAGTGAGCTATTACGCTTTCTTTAAATGATGGCTGCTTCTAAGCCAACATCCTGGCTGTCTATGCCTTCCCACATCGTTTCCCACTTAACCATGACTTTGGGACCTTAACTGGCGGTCTGGGTTGTTTCCCTCTTCACGACGGACGTTAGCACCCGCCGTGTGTCTCCCGTGATAACATTCTTCGGTATTCGGAGTTTGCATCGGTTTGGTAAGCCGGGGTGGCCCCCTAGCCGAAACAGTGCTCTACCCCGAAGATGAGTTCACGAGGCGCTACCTAAATAGCTTTCGGGGAGAACCAGCTATCTCCCGGTTTGATTGGCCTTTCACCCCCAGCCACAAGTCATCCGCTAATTTTTCAACATTAGTCGGTTCGGTCCTCCAGTTAGTGTTACCCAACCTTCAACCTGCCCATGGCTAGATCACCGGGTTTCGGGTCTATACCTTGCAACTAGACGCCCAGTTAAGACTCGGTTTCCCTACGGCTCCCCTATTCGGTTAACCTTGCTACAAAATATAAGTCGCTGACCCATTATACAAAAGGTACGCAGTCACACCACGAAGGTGCTCCCACTGCTTGTACGTACACGGTTTCAGGTTCTATTTCACTCCCCTCGCCGGGGTTCTTTTCGCCTTTCCCTCACGGTACTGGTTCACTATCGGTCAGTCAGGAGTATTTAGCCTTGGAGGATGGTCCCCCCATATTCAGACAGGATGTCACGTGTCCCGCCCTACTCATCGAGTTCACAGCAAGTGTGCTTTTGTGTACGGGACTATCACCCTGTACCGTGCGACTTTCCAGACGCTTCCACTAGCACACAAACTGATTCAGACTCTGGGCTCTTCCCCGTTCGCTCGCCGCTACTGGGGGAATCTCGGTTGATTTCTTTTCCTCGGGGTACTTAGATGTTTCAGTTCCCCCGGTTCGCCTTGCATGGCTATGTATTCACCATGCAATAGTGCAACGAATTGCACTGGGTTTCCCCATTCGGGTATCGTCGGTTGTAACGCTTCATATCAGCTTACCGACGCTTTTCGCAGATTAGCACGCCCTTCATCGCCTCTGACTGCCTAGGCATCCACCGTGTACGCTTAGTCGCTTAACCTCACAACCCAAAGACGTTTCTTCTGTTCAAGTCGGTTGCGCGTCGTGAATACAGCGTTGTGCGGTACTCGGAATGCTCATGAACCTTAAGTTCACTCCGCTTCCTCCGTGCCGTACGCCTTGCCTTCACTTAGCTCACACGACTCTCTTCATCAGAATGCGTATTCGCATTGCGATTATTTGAGAGACTCTAATACAGGTTAATCCTTATCTCAGTCATTCTACGGAGAGATAAGTTTCAGCTGTATTGTTTCAATTTTCAGCTTGTTCCAGATTGTTAAAGAGCAATATCTTAAACACGACTCGTTAAAGTCATCTTTAAGATATTCAGTTGATAATGTCTTTCACACATTATCGGAGTGGCGTCCCCAAGGGGATTCGAACCCCTGTTACAGCCGTGAAAGGGCAGTGTCCTAGGCCTCTAGACGATGGGGACACGAAGTTCCGATTAAACCGAAATCTAACCGTTTCGTATCAGCATGAGTCGAAACTCACAACATCAACAGGTGCTCTTGCTCATTTACATTCATCAGACAATCTGTTGTGGACACTACGCAATGCGTATCGTTAGGTAAGGAGGTGATCCAACCGCAGGTTCCCCTACGGTTACCTTGTTACGACTTCACCCCAGTCATGAATCACAAAGT
The DNA here is from genome assembly GCF_002073315.2 of Yersinia sp. FDAARGOS_228. NCBI lineage: Bacteria > Pseudomonadati > Pseudomonadota > Gammaproteobacteria > Enterobacterales > Yersiniaceae > Yersinia > Yersinia sp. FDAARGOS_228. Next base: position 762,571 of record NZ_CP020409.2, on the reverse strand, counting down.
GGTAAGCGCCCTCCCGAAGGTTAAGCTACCTACTTCTTTTGCAACCCACTCCCATGGTGTGACGGGCGGTGTGTACAAGGCCCGGGAACGTATTCACCGTAGCATTCTGATCTACGATTACTAGCGATTCCGACTTCATGGAGTCGAGTTGCAGACTCCAATCCGGACTACGACAGACTTTATGTGGTCCGCTTGCTCTCGCGAGTTCGCTTCACTTTGTATCTGCCATTGTAGCACGTGTGTAGCCCTACTCGTAAGGGCCATGATGACTTGACGTCATCCCCACCTTCCTCCGGTTTGTCACCGGCAGTCTCCCTTGAGTTCCCACCATTACGTGCTGGCAACAAAGGATAAGGGTTGCGCTCGTTGCGGGACTTAACCCAACATTTCACAACACGAGCTGACGACAGCCATGCAGCACCTGTCTCACAGTTCCCGAAGGCACCGAAGCATCTCTGCTAAGTTCTGTGGATGTCAAGAGTAGGTAAGGTTCTTCGCGTTGCATCGAATTAAACCACATGCTCCACCGCTTGTGCGGGCCCCCGTCAATTCATTTGAGTTTTAACCTTGCGGCCGTACTCCCCAGGCGGTCGACTTAACGCGTTAGCTCCGGAAGCCACGCCTCAAGGGCACAACCTCCAAGTCGACATCGTTTACAGCGTGGACTACCAGGGTATCTAATCCTGTTTGCTCCCCACGCTTTCGCACCTGAGCGTCAGTCTTTGTCCAGGGGGCCGCCTTCGCCACCGGTATTCCTCCAGATCTCTACGCATTTCACCGCTACACCTGGAATTCTACCCCCCTCTACAAGACTCTAGCTTGCCAGTTTCAAATGCAGTTCCCACGTTAAGCGCGGGGATTTCACATCTGACTTAACAAACCGCCTGCGTGCGCTTTACGCCCAGTAATTCCGATTAACGCTTGCACCCTCCGTATTACCGCGGCTGCTGGCACGGAGTTAGCCGGTGCTTCTTCTGCGAGTAACGTCAATCAATCGTGCTATTAACACGACTGCCTTCCTCCTCGCTGAAAGTGCTTTACAACCCGAAGGCCTTCTTCACACACGCGGCATGGCTGCATCAGGCTTGCGCCCATTGTGCAATATTCCCCACTGCTGCCTCCCGTAGGAGTCTGGACCGTGTCTCAGTTCCAGTGTGGCTGGTCATCCTCTCAGACCAGCTAGGGATCGTCGCCTAGGTGAGCCATTACCCCACCTACTAGCTAATCCCATCTGGGCACATCCGATGGCGTGAGGCCCGAAGGTCCCCCACTTTGCTCTTACGAGGTCATGCGGTATTAGCTACCGTTTCCAGTAGTTATCCCCCTCCATCAGGCAGTTTCCCAGACATTACTCACCCGTCCGCCGCTCGCCGGCAAAGTAGTAAACTACTTCCCGCTGCCGCTCGACTTGCATGTGTTAGGCCTGCCGCCAGCGTTCAATCTGAGCCATGATCAAACTCTTCAATTTAAGATTTGTTTGATTTGCTATGAGTTAACATAGCGATGCTCAAAGATTACTTTCTGCAAATATGCATTCGAACCGAAGTTCAAATGTGTACTGCTTTGGTCACTCTTCAAGACTTTGATATTTCTTCTGCCTGCCGAAACAGGCTTCGATATCGTCTTGCGAGTGCCCACACAGATTGTCTGATAAATTGTTAAAGAGCGTTCGTTACCCGTTTGCCTTTCGGCGAATCTTACGGTAACGCGGGAGGCAGATAATACGCTTTCCCGCTGAAGAGTCAAGAGTTTCTTTCGTTTCTTTCGAAGTCAAAGTCATTCTTTTCGCTTCCTGACCCGGCTAAGTATGTTTCGTTGTTCCCGGTCAGTGGAGGCGCATTATAGGGAGTTCCTGACAGCCTGCAACCCCTAATTTGAAAAAACTTTTCAACCGCGTTTTATTTCAGCAAAAACGGGCTAAAAGACCAATATTTAAACAATTATTAAGCTAAACATTCACTACCAGTGTTAAACAGTAGAGTAAAATAGATATATAAGAAGACAGATAGGACAAATCACCATGCAACTAAATACCCAACAACAGGCCGCCCAGCGAAATCTCTCTTACCTGCTGGCTGAGAAAATTGGTCAGCGAATTCTCGCCGGAGAATATGAAGCCGGTAGCATACTGCCTGGTGAAATAGAGTTGGGTGAGCAATTTGGTGTCAGCCGTACTGCGGTTCGGGAAGCTGTAAAGATACTGGCAGCCAAAGGGATGCTATTACCACGCCCACGAATTGGTACTCGAGTGATGCCACAAACAAATTGGAACTACCTCGATCAGGAGTTACTCACTTGGTGGCTGAACAGAGAGAACTTCGATCAAGTGATGCAACACTTCCTTATATTAAGAACTTCACTTGAACCTCAAGCCTGTTCATTGGCAGCCATTAATGCCAATGAACAACAGCGAGCATTGTTAGCATCACTGATTGCAGAGATGCGGGCGTTAGATACCCACTTTAATCGTGAAAAATGGATTCAAGTGGATGCTCAATTTCATCAGTTAATATATGAAGCCAGTGGTAACCCGTTTTTGACCTCTTTCGCCAATTTGTTCAGTTCGGTTTATCACAGCTACTTCCGTGCCATTACCGGCGATGAAGTGATTAAGCTGCAATACCATCAGGATATTGTTGATACTATTCTGGCTGGTGACAGTCAGGGAGCGTTGCTGGCATGTCAGGTGTTATTAACAGATAAAAATTAGCGGCTAGCTGTTCTATCTCTATATAAAGAGGGTGCTCACGCTTACCCCAATAATCAGGACGGACAATGATAAAATCTGCACGCAGTATGGCGGGCCTTCCTTGGCTAGCTGCCATGGCCTTCTTTATGCAGGCTTTGGATGCCACCATACTAAATACGGCACTTCCATCAATTGCTGAAAGCCTTAACCGCTCACCACTGACCATGCAGTCAGCCATTATCAGCTATACCCTGACTGTCGCTATGTTGATTCCCGTGAGTGGTTGGCTGGCGGACCGTTTTGGTACCCGGCGGGTCTTCATTCTGGCTGTATCTCTATTTACGCTAGGGTCATTACTGTGCGCACTTTCCGATTCATTGGCTTTTCTGGTGGCCTCCCGTGTTATTCAAGGGATAGGTGGGGCAATGATGATGCCGGTGGCCAGGCTTGCGCTGATCAGGGCTTACCCACGCAGTGAATTATTGCCTGTTCTGAATTTTGTCACTATCCCAGGGTTAGTCGGCCCGGTGATGGGGCCACTATTAGGTGGATTACTGGTGACCTATACCACTTGGCATTGGATCTTTATCCTTAATATTCCTATCGGCTTACTGGGCATCTTTTATGCCCGTAAATATATGCCGGACTTCACCATGCCTAAACGTGCTTTTGATATTATCGGTTTCCTGCTATTTGGTAGCAGTTTGGTCCTGATATCCGTAAGTCTGGAGATAATGGGCCGACCAGATATCGCCAGCTATCTGCCAGTCACGGTGTTACTGAGTGGTTTATTGATGTTGCTCTTCTATATATTCCACGCCAAAGGTCATCCAAATCCATTGATTGGTTTGCCGCTATTTAAGACCCGAACATTCTCGGTCGGGATTGCCGGTAACGTGGCCTCCCGTTTAGGTACCGGGTGTGTGCCTTTTCTGATGCCACTGATGTTACAAGTCGGGTTCGGATATTCAGCCATTATTGCCGGTTGTATGATGGCCCCAACAGCCATTGGCTCGATGATGGCAAAATCTGCCGTTACTCAAGTATTACGTTCACTGGGTTATAGGACCGTATTGGTAGGTATTACGGTTATTATCGGGGTACTGATTGCGCTGTTTGCGTTGCAATCACCGGGCATGTCGCCGTGGATGATGATATTGCCGCTATTTGTCTTGGGGATGGCAATGTCGACACAGTTCACTGCGATGAATACCATCACACTGGCTGACTTAACCAATAACAATGCCAGCTCAGGTAACAGTGTTTTGGCGGTAACCCAACAACTGGCTATTAGCTTTGGCGTTGCCATTAGTGCGGTAGTATTGCGGTTTTATGATGAATTATCGTTTGGTGACAATGTCGATCACTTCCACTACACCTTTATTACTATGGGTGTAGTGACATTACTTTCATCCATGGTGTTCTTATTACTGAAACCAACTGATGGCGACAATCTAATTCAAGGCCGTAATAGCAAAAAAGCCACACAATCTGCGGAGGGTGAAGTTTAACAACTGACCACCGATCCACGCTCGATTAGCTCGGGAGTGAGAATCAGAACTTGTGGTTCCGCTTCCGGGTTATTCAATCGATGAATCAGTGTATCAATAGCCAGTTCACCAAGGGAATCTTTTGGTTGATGGATAGTGGTCAATGGCGGTGTCATATATTGTGCGATTTCAATATCATCGTAACCAATAACCGCCATATCTTGTGGTATCGATAACCCCGCTTGATGCAATGCCTGATAAACCCCAACAGCCATTGCATCATTACTGGTAAACACCGCCTCTGGCGGTTCCGGTAGCGCAAGCAACTGTTTCATCGCGACTAAACCGCCACCAAATTCAAAATCACTGGCAACTTCATAACCGGATGGAATAGGTAACCCTGCGCGATCCATAGCCTGGCGATACCCTTCCAAACGTTCTTTGGCTGGGGTTTTATCTTGTGGGCCCGCAATACAGGCAATTCGGGTATAGCCTCTGGCAATCAAATATGAGGTTGCCATTTCACCACCCAATAATGAATTATCCTGAATCACGTCATTGACGCCCTCAAAGGGTGCCCAATCCATCATAATTATCGGTAATGACGGGTAGCAACGCAGAATATCTTGAGAAGGGCGGTGATTTTCAGTGCACATCAGTAGCAGACCATCGACGCGCTTTTGCATCAGAGTTTCAATGCTGCGGCTCATGCGATCGATATCGCCTTCAGTGTTGCACAGAATCAAACTGTAACCACGCTCATAGCAACTGCGCTCCACGCCACGAACGACTTCAGCATAAAACGGGTTGCTACTGGCGGTAACCAACATACCAATAGTACGGGTTTGATTGAGTTTCAAACTACGGGCCAGCGCGGAAGGGGCATAGTTGAGCTGCTTGATAACAGCCAGTACTTTGTCGCGAATGGGGTCACTGACAAAGCGATTTTTATTAATAACATGTGAGACTGTTGACGTGGATACACCCGCCAGGCGGGCGACGTCTTTCATCGTTGCCAAAGTTATACCCGGCCTTGTAGGAAACTGTCGATCTCAGTACGCCAGGGAATGGAGGGCTGCGCACCGGGGCGGGTTACCGCGATAGCGGCCGCTGCGTGAGCAAAACGTACTGCGGAGTCCATTACCTGACCTTCCAATAACGCAGTCAATAATGCGCCATTGAATGTATCACCGGCTGCAATAGTATCTACGGCATTAACCTTGAACCCGGCAACCAATTTCCCGTTACCTTGTTCACTAAGCCATACACCACGGCTACCTAAGGTAATAATCACGGTAGCGATGCCTTTATCATGCAGAATTTGAGCTGCTTTCGCTGCGTCATCATCCTGCTCAATATGAATCCCCGTTAAACGCTCAGCTTCTGTTTCATTCGGAGTAATCATATCCACCAGCGTTAATAGCTCGTCCGGTAATTCACGAGCTGGTGCCGGATTAAGAATGACCTGCGTTTGATGCTGCTTTGCCAATTTAGCGGCAGCGATAACTGTCTCAAGTGGTGATTCCAGTTGCATCAATAATGCATCTGCATCGATAACGTGCTGCTGGTAACGACCAAGATATTCAGGTGTAACTGCTGAGTTAGCACCGGCATTGATACCAATGACGTTTTCGCCTTCACCATTCACGAAAATCAAAGCAACACCGGTTGTGGTATCTGCTATAGCCTCGATTGGCGCGGTATCAATATTATCGCTGGCTAATTGCTGACGCACCCGGTCACCAATATCATCTTCACCCACACAGGCAATAAACGCGATGTTTGCTCCGCTACGGCCAGCAGCAACCGCCTGGTTAGCACCTTTGCCACCAAACGCCACTTTATACTGCTTCCCGATCACCGTTTCACCTGGGCGCGGAAACTGCTCAACATTCAGAATATGGTCGGCATTGATGCTGCCCAAGACCACCAGTTTGCCTGTTTTCATCGTATTTATTCCTTTGTGAATGACACCGCCACCCGTAACGTTTTGTTTTCCGTTTTAGGGTAGCGGCGTTATATGCCCTGCTTTTCGATATTATTTAGTCACTAATTTCAAATCAACCGGGATAACGGCCTGCACTTTCTCGCCTTTCAATACTTTATTAGCGGTTTGCACGCCAATAACACCAATCTGGTCAGGGCGTTGAGCGATAGTTGCGCCCAGTTTGCCACCTTGAACGGCTTTAAGACCGTCGTCAGTGCCATCAAAACCAACCACTAGCACATCGGTTTTACCCGCTGTTTGTAAGGCACGCAGTGCGCCCAGCGCCATTTCGTCGTTCTGTGCAAATACAGCCTGAACATTCGGGTGAGCCGTCAGCAGGTTCTGCATCACGTTCAAACCTTTAGTACGGTCAAAATCAGCAGGTTGGCTGGCTAACAGTTGGAATTTATGTTGATCCATTGACTGTTTGAAGCCTTCACCACGTTCACGGGCAGCAGACGCCCCCGCAATCCCTTCCAACTGAATCACTTTGGCATCATTACCCAGTTTTTTGGCAATGAAATCACCGGCCATTTTGCCACCAAAACGGTTATCGGATGCAACGTGACTCACCACAGTGCCAGAGTTTGCCAAACGGTCGAGTGTGATAACGGGGATATTGGCCTTATTCGCCATTTTGACTGCGTTACCTACTGCATCAGAATCAGTTGGGTTAATCAGCAACAGTTTGGTACCGCGAACCGTCAGATCCTGCACGTTAGCCAGTTCTTTCGCTGGGTTATTTTGAGAATCCAATACCACCAGGTTGTAGCCGAGTTTATCCGCTTCTTTTTGCGCGCCGTCTTTCATTGAAACAAAGAACGGATTATTCAACGTGGAAACTACCAGTGCGATGGTGTCTTTTGCCAGTGCGTTAGCACTTACGGTGGCGCTCAGGGCAACAACAGAGATCAAGGTAGCCAGTTTCTTCATTTTCATGGTCGCAATTCCTGTGAGTAGGGAGGTTATTTGCTGCTTTTATTGTCTACCAATACCGCCAGCAGGATAACCACTGCCTTTACGATCATTTGGTAGTAAGAGGAGACACCCAATAAATTCAAACCGTTATTTAAAAAGCCGAGGATTAACGCGCCAATCAGGGTGCCAACGATCCGCCCTTTACCCCCCGCAAGACTGGTACCCCCAAGAACCACGGCTGCGATTGCATCCAGTTCATAGCCGGTACCGGCTGTAGGTTGTGCCGACGACAGGCGGGCCACTTCGATAATCCCAGCCAGTGCCGCTAACAACCCACATAATGAATAAACAATAATCTTAACTTTATCTACGCTGATACCAGAGAGTCGTGTTGCTGACTCATTGCCACCCAATGCGTAGATATAGCGGCCCAGGCGAGTGTGGTGCAACATGTACCACACAGCAACAAAGACGATAGCCATCAACCAGATTGGTGTTGGTATACCCAATGGGCGACCAATACCGAACCAACCAAAAGTATCTGCAACATCAGTAAAACCGGTATTTACCGGGCTACCATTGGTGTAAACCATGGTAACGCCACGTAATAGCAACATCATGACCAGAGTGGCAATAAACGCTTGTACCTTGCCTTTAGCGACAATGACCCCGGTTATAGCACCAATAAATGCTCCCAGTGCCAATGCAGCGGCAACGGCAACCAAAGCATTCACTTCCAACCCAACAATAGATGCCGCCACTGCGCCTGTCAGTGCCAATAATGACCCGACAGACAAATCAATACCGGAAGTCAGGATAACCAGCGTCATCCCCACCGCCATAATGGCGTTGACGGAAGTCTGCTGGAGAATGTTAAACATGTTATTTAGGGTAAAGAAGTTCGGGCTTAGTGACGAAACCACAGCAATCAGCACCAGCAGCGCAATCAGTGATTTTTGTTCTAATAACCATTCTTTACTGAACCAGCGCTTGGTATTGATAGTTTGGGAACTCATATCTGATTACTCCTGCTCTACTCGTCATATTTCAAGCCACATGTGCGTTGGCTTCCTGCAACTCGAATTATTTAGAGTGTAAATAAATTATTTTTCAATACATCACGCTTGCCGACAGCTGCTGCCATCAACACTTCTTGGGTAGCCTGTTCAATAGAGAACTCGCCGCTTAGCTGACCTTCATGCATCACAAGAATGCGGTCACTCATGCCCAAAACTTCCGGCATTTCAGAGGAAACCAAAATGATGCTCAGCCCTTCTTGTTTGAATTGGTTGATTAACTGGTAAATTTCTTTTTTAGCCCCAACATCAACACCACGGGTAGGTTCATCAAGGATCAGCACTTTAGGCCGGGTCATTAAACCGCGTGCGATAGCCACTTTCTGCTGGTTACCACCGGATAACAAACCAATCGGTTGTTCCATGGAAGGCGTTTTAATATTAAATAAACGAATGAAATCCGATACCGCTTGCTGCTCTTCAGCGTGCTTAAGCGAACCACCTGAACGGCTGAAATAACGCAACGCAGTCAAAGACATATTTTCTTTAACTGACATTCCGAGTACTAAACCATCCCGTTTACGGTCTTCGGAAATATAGACAATGCCATTTGCCAGGCCATCTTGTGGTGAATGGGTTACAACTTCGCGGCCATCTAACATCACAAAACCTGATTTACGCGGTAGCGCGCCATAGATGATTTTCATCAGCTCAGTGCGACCAGCCCCCATCAGACCGGCAACCCCTAAAATTTCGCCACTGTATAAAGTGAAACTGACATCTTTCACGCCCGGACCGCAGAGCTGTTTGACCTGCAAACGCTTTTCACCACGGGGTATATTCAAGCGCGGGTACTGTTCTTCCAGCTTACGGCCCACCATCATCTCAATCAGTGCGTTTTCAGTCAGACTATCAACCGGTTTTTCGGCGATAAATTGCCCATCACGGAATACTGTGACGTCGTCGCAAATCTCAAAAATCTCTTTTAGCCGGTGAGAGATATAAACAATCCCGCGACCTTCCGCTTTTAGTTCTTTAATCACATTAAACAGAGAGGCGGTTTCAGTGTCGGTGAGTGCATCGGTTGGCTCATCCATAATGATCACTTTGGATTCAAAGCTCAGCACTTTGGCGATTTCCACCATTTGCTGATCACCAATGGAAAGCTCGCCCACCAGCCGATGGCTGCTGTAACTGATATTAAGGCGCGCCAGCAGTAAATCGGCTTCGGCATACATCTTTTTCCAATCGATGCCGCCAAAACGATTAACAAACTCACGCCCTAAGAAGATATTTTCTGCGATAGTTAATTGAGGGATCAGGTTAAGTTCCTGATGGATAATGCCAATGCCCGCTTCCTGCGAATCTTTTGGGCCATTAAACACCACTTCTTTACCCATAAAGTACTGGCTGCCAGCATCTTTACTGTAAATGCCGGTCAGCACTTTCATCATGGTCGATTTTCCGGCGCCATTTTCGCCTACCAGTGCCATCACCCTGCCAGGATAGACACTCAGTGCGGCACCGGAGAGTGCTTTAACGCCGGGAAAGGCTTTATCAATTCCTTTAAGTTGCAGCAAAGGTTGCATAAATGCCTCAGAAGGTTACGCCGGAGCAGAGAATGATATTAGCAAAGGGGGAACATTCCCCGCTACGGATCACTGCCCGGCTTTGTTTGGTTTGCTCTTTAAAAGCCTCATGGCTGATATAAAGCAAAACAATTTGGTTTCCCTGGTGTTGCTCAAGTTGTGATAGTTGTGCGAGTAACGCTTCATGGAGTTGCGGATTATTTTTAACGATCTCCTCCGCTAAGACTGCACTTTCAACCTGCATTTCTTGCGTTACCACCTCAAGAACCTGAAGAAATCCAGGGACGCCTCGTGTCAGTGCCAGATCGATACGTGTGGTGGTTGCCGGTATTGGCAGCCCCGCATCACCTATCACAACCTGATCGGTATGACCCAGGCGGGAGATAACAGCGGAAATATCAGAATTAAGTAATGCGCCTTTTTTCATTTTCTACTCCAACAGCGAAACGTTTCGCTGATACTGAGTTTAGAAAAATAGCAGCAGAAGGCAAATCCAATTTGATAAAATTGTGATCGCCATCGAAACGTTTCGCTGCACATTGGGAAAAGAGGAATAGTAGGCACAAAAAAGGCCGTTAATCATAACGGCCTTTCAGGTTAAATCTCTACCTGCGTTCCTAGCTCGATTACCCTATTCGGTGGGATCTCAAACTGATCTGCTGCACGCAGCGCATTCCGGCTGAGCGCAATAAATAACTTACCGCGCAAGAACAGGTACCACGGCCGCTTGGTAAGGATTAGCGACTCATGGGACATAAAGAATGAGGTTTCCATCATCTGGCATGGCAAACCTTCCAGACCGCAGCGATGGAAGATTTCTTCCACATTCGGTGTTTCACGCCAACCATAACTGGCCACCACCCGCCAAAACGTCGGGGAGAGTTGCTCGATAGTAACCCGATTCACATTGTGCACATAAGGCGCATCTTCAGTTCGCAATGTCAGTAGCACAACCCGTTCATGCAACACTTTATTATGTTTAAGGTTATGCAACAGCGCGAAAGGAATGACATTCATTGCGCGCGACATATACACAGCAGTACCAGTAACCCGCACTGGGGGTGATTTCTCCAATGAAGCAATCATCGCTTCTAGTGAATTGCCGTGTTCATGCATACGACGTAGCAAACCAAAACGTTCACTTTTCCAGGTCGTCATGATGATAAACATCACCAGCCCCAGTGACACTGGTAACCAACCACCGGAGAACAATTTCAACGCATTGGCAGAGAACATCGGGACATCGATAATCAGCAAAATTACCAGTAAGGCACCGACAAATACCCGATTCCAGTGCCAGTTTTTCAATGCCACGATGCAGAATAGAATACTAGTTATCACCATGGTACCGGTTACGGCAATACCGTACGCGGCCGCCAGGTTACTGGAACGCTCGAAGCCGACAATAACCAATACCACCGCCAGATAGAGAGTCCAGTTAATGACCGGGATATATATCTGGCCAGACTCCATTTCGGAGGTATGAATAATCCGCATTGGCGGTAAATAGCCCAGGCGAACCGCCTGCCGGGTGAGCGAGAATACACCGGAAATAACCGCCTGCGAGGCAATAACGGTCGCCAGGGTTGCCAGAATTAACAGCGGAATCAATGCCCAGTCGGGGGCTAATAAGAAGAAGGGGTTTTTGATGGCTTCAGGATTTTTCAGCAATAACGCGCCCTGACCAAAATAGTTCAGTACTAATGAAGGCAAAACCACGGTAAACCAGGCTAAACGAATAGGGAATTTACCAAAATGGCCCATATCTGCATATAAGGCTTCCACCCCAGTGATCGCCAGTACGACTGCGCCAAGCGCATAAAACGACACGGCTTTATATTCAGTAAAGAAACCTATTGCCCATTTAGGGTTCAGCGCAACCAATACTTCTGGATTCGCAATAATACTGCGTAAACCAAGCAGTGCGATCGTTAGAAACCAGACCAGCATAACGGGAGCGAATAATTTACCAACACTGCCGGTACCGTGCTTTTGAATCACAAACAGCAGGGTGAGTACCGCAATGGAGCAGGGAACAATATAGGGGTCTAACACTGGGGCTGCTATTTCTAGCCCTTCAATGGCCGACATAACTGATATTGCTGGGGTGATGACCACTTCACCATAAAAGAAACTACCGCCAATTAACCCGAGAATCACCAGTATTGAAGTGGCTCTGGAAGAGGTATGGCGCCCAGCTAAAGACATTAACGTTAAAATGCCCCCTTCGCCGGCGTTATCTGCCCGCATGACATAAGTAAGATATTTAATCGAGACTATCAGGATAAGCATCCAGAAAATCAGCGATAAAAAACCAAACACCACGTCTGGGCGGACATCAAAACCATAATGACCAGAAAAGCACTCTCTCAAGGTATAGAGCGGGCTGGTACCGATATCACCGTAAACTACCCCTATTGCTGCCAGGGTTACCGCCGATAAAGACTGTTTATGTTCTGTGGTCATAATTGATTTCTTTTTGCTAGAACATCCATAAGCTGATGCGAGCGTTTAAGAACCGTAATCGCCGGTTCTGTATTGTTTATACGCCCACCAAAAGGCGCACAGTATGCACGATTTCAATGGATTGCCTACTCTTAAATGAGGTACCGAACAGAGCGAAAATTCATCAGTGACAAATAACTGGCGATATAAAAATTCTACGAATCAACGAACTATCTTATTAATAAAACCAGCTATCCCATAAAGAAAAGATGGTTTATTCCTTTTTATCAGGTAAAAATCAATCAACTAACGGAACATGTAGAACAATTATGGCGCAATCATCACAATTAGCAGAAAGAATCTCCCGCTTAAGCAGTGCCCTTGAAAGTGGTCTGTATGAAAGACAGGAAGCTATCCGCTTATGTTTGCTGGCAGCCCTCAGTGGCGAGAGTGTCTTTTTGCTCGGCCCGCCAGGGATTGCCAAAAGCCTGATTGCCCGCCGCCTGAAATTTGCCTTCCGCAATGCCCGTGCATTTGAATATCTGATGACCCGATTTTCGACACCGGAAGAGGTGTTTGGCCCCCTATCTATTCAGGCATTGAAAGAAGAGGGGCGCTATCAACGGATGACCGGTGGTTACCTGCCAGAAGCTGAAATCGTCTTTCTGGATGAGATCTGGAAAGCGGGTCCGGCAATCCTGAACACCTTACTGACAGCGATTAATGAACGACGCTTTCGAAACGGTGATCGAGAAGACAGCATCCCCATGCGATTGCTGGTTACCGCCTCTAACGAGCTACCTGACGCTGATAGCAGCCTGGAAGCCCTTTATGACCGCATGTTGATCCGCCTATGGCTGGATCGAGTGCAAGAGAAGCAGAACTTCCGCTCACTACTACTTAGCCGACAAAATGAAAATCATAATCCGGTGGCAGAAAATCTCAGTATCAGCGATGAAGAGTTCTATCAGTGGCAACCGCTGATCGACAAAATCGCTCTACCGGATCACTGTTTTGAGCTTATTTTTCAGTTACGTCAACGGCTAAGTTCACAAGAACAAGCCCCCTATGTTTCAGATAGGCGTTGGAAAAAAGCGCTGCGCCTGTTACAAGCCAGTGCTTTCTTTAGCGGCCGCAATGAAGTGACACCTATCGACTTAATCTTGCTGAAAGATTGCCTGTGGCATGACCTCAGTTCGCTTAAGCTGCTACAACAGCAGCTTGAACAGTTATTAACTGAGCAGGGATATCAACAGCAAAGCCTGTTAATGAAACTACAGCATATTCAGGGCCAATGGTTACAGCACCAACAACAGCAGAGTGACCATCAGGCGCTAACGGTTGTTAAGCAAAGCGGTATGTTCAGTCGCAAACCCCAATATGCTCTGCCAGATAACCTAACCGACAGTACGTTGACACTATTACTGCAAAAACCGCTCAGCCTGCATGATATTCAGGTCAACCATTTACAAATAGAGAAAGATGCCCTCACTCAATGGTTAAGCAAAGGAGGGAGCTTACGCGCTAAATTAAATGGTGTCGGTTATGCCCAATCCATTGATGCAGAAATTGATGATCAATTACATATCACAATACTGGATATCAGCCGCCAACCCTCCACACTGTCACAACCGGGTGCGGCCACGGCCACTATTCCCCCAGAATTGCTGGTGGAATTAACCACAGTAGAAAATAACCTTGCCGAACAGCGACGGCTATTCAATCAACACCAGCCATGTTTGTTTACCCCATCTTCGTGGCTTGCCAAAGTCGAAGCCAGCTTGTTGCAGGTAGTGGAACAACTAAAGCAACAACAACAGAAAATGCGCGGACACTGACAGATGCTCAGCCTGGCGACATTGGATATGCTGCTATCAATAAGTGAAGGTGAGCTTATTGAAGATATGATGATAGGGTTATTAGCCTCTCCTCAATTAGTGCTATTTTTCGAAAAATTCCCGCGAATTAAGCGGGCGCTAATGAAGGATATTCCCGGTTGGAAACAAAACTTACAACAGCGTATCCGCGAGGCTAAAGTCCCTCTGGGTCTGGCAAATGAATTTTCTCTATACCAGCAAAGCCAGTTGGAAAGTAGCCCGCTATTTTATGCGCATCTGCCAGATATCGTGACTCAGTTACAGCAATTGCACTCGCCCTTTGCTTCACAAGCCAATACATTGCTGCAAACTGCCGATTTAGCCAGGCATCCCCAAATCGGCGATAGCTTGCAAACCCTATTTTTACAGCGCTGGCGTGTCAGCTTAACGTTACAAACCATCACTATTCATCACCAATTACTTGAGCAAGAACGGGAACAGCTTCTGGCTGAATTACAGCAAAGATTAGCACTCAGTGGAGCATTAGAGCCTGTACTGGCAACCAATGACGGAGCAGCGGGCCGGCTTTGGGATATGAGTCAGAGCCACTTACAGCGCGGTGATTATCAATTGCTGCTGCAATACGGTGACTTTCTGCAACGACAGCCTGAATTACAACAACTGGCCGAGCAATTGGGTCGTAGCCGTTCAGCAAAAGCACAACCGACACCAGATGCTCGCTACGAACCTTATACTGTCATGGTCCGCCAACCCGATACGGTGCCAGAAGAGGTCAGTGGCATTCATCAAAGCAATGATATTTTGCGATTGCTCCCAACAGAACTGGTGATGTTAGGGATGAGCGAGCTGGAATTTGAGTTTTATCGCCGCTTACTGGAGCGCCGCTTACTCACTTACCGTTTGCAGGGTGACAACTGGCAAGAGAAAACCTTACAGCGCCCGGTCAGTCTTAAAAGCCATGATGAACACCCTCGCGGCCCTTTTATCGTCTGTGTCGATACCTCAGGTTCCATGGGGGGGTTTAACGAGCAATGTGCCAAGGCATTTTGTTTGGCTCTGCTTCGAATTGCGCTGGCAGATAACCGCCGCTGCTACATCATGCTATTTGCCACTGAAATCATTCACTACGAATTATCTGCTGCCAGTGGCATTGAGCAGGCGATTCGTTTTCTCAGCCAGCATTTTCGTGGTGGCACCGATCTGGCCGCGTGCTTAGCCAGCACATTAAACAAAATGGAAGATAGAGAATGGTATGACGCAGATGCGGTGATCATTTCAGATTTTATTGCCCAGCGTTTACCAGACGAATTAGTCAGAAAGATTAAAATCCAGCAGCAGGCTCATCAGCACCGTTTTCATGCTGTTGCCATGTCAGCGTATGGTAAGCCCGGTATCATGCGTATTTTCGATCATATCTGGCGTTTTGATACTGGTCTAAAAAGCCGCTTGATGCGCCGCTGGAAGCGCTAGTTAAGCAGGCCGGCACCGACGTTTATCGACAACCCCAATATCGTCATATTAAAGATAAACGATAACACTGACTGCAAGAGCACTACGCGGCGGATATCTGACGTGCCCGTAGAAACATCGGCAGTTTGGCAAGCCACACCAATGGTAAATGAGAAATAAAGGAAATCCCAATAGGAAGGCGTGGTTATCTCTTTGGGGAAGAGTAACGGTAGAACCGTTTCTGATTTATCACGGCGCATATAAAACAAATGTGCGTAGTGCATAGTAAAAGCCGTGGATAATAATAACCATGAAACCAATAACGTCAGCCCTGTCAGGACCAAATGGAACACCTTGGCTGATCCAGAGAGCTGATTCGCGGTGCTCAATTCAAATAAAATAACCAGAATACTGGCCAGACACGCCATGCTGACAATACTCAACACCATGCTGGCACTTTCATCTTGCACCCTGGCTATTTTGCTGATTTTCGTCGAATCAGTGCGTAATAATTGCAACCATAAGAACAGTAAATAAAGCCAGGCGGAAACATTCCAACTCACCATCAGGCATAACATTACCGCGTAATGCGTTGGCAGCAGGAAATAAGTGACAACACCCGCGCCAACCGAAAACAACAATCGTGGCCGAGCGTGTAAATAGTGCTTTATAGGATGAAAAAGGGCCATGACATCAACAACCTTGCATATAGTTATATTTAAAATATTTATATATCACTACAGCATAGATTAAAAACTCGCGCTGGCGGTTGCAACCTTCGCGAGTGAAGGGGATTAATATATAACCAAACTAATGGGTGTTGCAGGTAAACACCTGCAACATCAAGTATAAAGGGGATTTACAGCAGGCCTTCAACCTTCTCGCTAATTTCTGGCCCCCATACGCCACATTGAACCTGACCAATATGTTGCTGTTGCAGCAATAACATCACTAAACGAGACTGACCGATACCACCACCGATAGTTTGCGGCATTTCACCACTCAGCAAGGATTGGTGCCATTCCAGTTTCAAACGATCTTCATCAGAAGTCAGTGCTAACTGGCGTTTAAGCGCCTCTGCATCAACACGGATCCCCATGGATGAGATTTCAAAAGCGTCCTCAAGAACAGGGTTCCAGACAATAATGTCGCCGTTCAAACCCGCAAAACCTTCAGCACTCGGTGACGTCCAGTCATCATAATCTGGTGCTCGCACATCATGAGATTTACCGTCAGCTAATTTACCACCGATGCCAATCAGGAATACCGCACCCAACTCTTTAGCTATCGCCCGTTCGCGGCCTTTGGCATCCAGGTCAGGGAAACGCGCGCGCAGGCTTTCGCTGTGGATAAACTGAATATTCTCTGGCAGGAATGGTTTCACACCAAATTCAGCACTGATCGCCACTTCAGTTTCTTTAATAGCAGTATAAATCTTGTTAACAGTGGATTTCAGATAAGCCAGGTTGCGTTCACCATCGCCCATCACGCGTTCCCAATCCCACTGATCAACATACACAGAATGAATAGCACTCAGGCGATCTTCATCAGGGCGCAGTGCTTTCATATGAGTATATATCCCTTGGTCAGCACCAAAATCAAAGCGGCCCAAGGTTTTGCGTTTCCATTTAGCTAAGGAATGAACGACTTCAAAAGTTGCATCCGGCAATGTTTTCACTTTTACCTGAACGGCTTTCTCTGAACCCGAAAGGTTATCTTGAGTGCCATCACCTACACGGCTCAGGATCGGTGCCTGTACTTCAATCAGACCCAATTGTTGTTCTAATTGACGGGAAAAGAATGATTTTACGAAGCTGATTTGTTGTTGTTTTTGGATAAATTGTTTTTTCATTGCCGTTTTCTCGATTCGTTATTATTGATTATGCTAATCAGGTTATGCCATCTGGCTTGACATCGATTAAGCAACAGAATGAGGGTTAAATTCAATATCCAACAAACAATATTGCCTTTTCACTTTTAATCATTCATTTTTATGCAGCTATAATTCAATAATCGATAAAAAAAAGAGGATAATATGGGTGAAATTTATCAAATCGATAATCTCGATCGCGGCATCTTGAACGCATTAATGGAAAATGCACGCACACCTTATGCTGAATTGGCGAAAAATTTTGGTGTTAGCCCAGGGACAATTCATGTGCGGGTGGAGAAAATGCGCCAGGCAGGGATCATTACAGCGGCTTGTGTTCACGTTAATCCCAAAAAACTCGGGTATGACGTGTGTTGTTTTATCGGCATTATCTTGAAAAGTGCCAAAGACTACCCTTCAGCACTAAAAAAACTGGAAAGTTTAGAAGAAGTTGTAGAAGCCTATTACACCACCGGCCACTACAGCATTTTTATTAAAGTGATGTGTAAGTCAATAGATGCACTCCAGCAGGTACTTATCAACAAGATCCAGACTATCGATGAGATCCAGTCAACAGAGACGCTAATATCCCTGCAAAACCCCATCATGCGTACCATTGTGCCTTAAGCACTAAATAACTATACCCACATTATCCACAGGTAGATCCCAGCTCATTCACAGCGTACAATACCGGCTCTTTACTTCGGTTGGGTTCTTTATGGCTGACATTACCTTGATCAGTGGCAGTACACTCGGCAGCGCTGAATATGTTGCTGAACATTTAGCTGAGAAATTAGAAGAAGCGGGTTTTTCTACAGAGACACTGCATGGCCCTGAATTAGACGAGCTTACGCTTGAGGGTACGTGGTTAATAGTTACATCAACCCACGGTGCGGGTGACCTCCCTGATAACCTTCAACCATTATTAGAACAAATCGAACAACAGAAGCCTGATCTTTCTCAAGTGCACTTTGGTGCTGTTGGTTTGGGCAGTTCAGAATATGACACTTTCTGCGGTGCCGTGAGAGCATTGGATCAACAATTGATCGCACAAGGTGCCAAACGTTTGGGTAATATTTTAGAAATTGACGTCATCCAACATGAAATTCCCGAGGATCCGGCAGAGGTTTGGGTCAAAAATTGGATTAATTTGCTCTAATTTGATTAAAGATCGCGCGAACGAATGTGGATAAGTATGCTTAAAAGCAGGGTAAAACCGGTACATATCCACATAACAACCTTGGCACCCCAAAGTGCCTGTGTATAACATGCCATTTAGATCCCAGCTTATACGCAATAGGATCACCGATCATTCACAGCAAACGATCTTCCTTAAAACTATGATCTTACATGTGAATAATCACTTATCCACAGAGGATCATGATCCTAATAAGAGATCTAATAAAGAGATCTTTAAATAAAAAGATCTTCTTTTAATTAAGGGGGATCCTAAGCCGCTTGGTCGATCGTCTAAACTTGAGTAGAATCCCCCACCCCAGGGCAAACACAGAAATTCGCATAACGGCGAGGTGCAGTACCATGTTTTATCCAGATCAATTTGACGTCATCATCATTGGTGGTGGCCATGCCGGCACGGAAGCTGCAATGGCAGCGGCACGCATGGGACGTCAGACCTTATTGCTGACGCACAACATCGACACACTGGGACAAATGTCTTGTAACCCAGCGATTGGCGGTATCGGTAAGGGACATTTGGTCAAAGAGATCGATGCTCTGGGTGGCCTGATGGCTATGGCAACTGACCAAGCCGGGATTCAGTTTAGGATACTAAACGCCAGCAAAGGGCCAGCAGTAAGAGCGACTCGAGCTCAGGCTGACCGTGTGCTGTATCGCCAGGCAGTACGTACCGCATTGGAAAACCAACCAAATCTGATGATCTTTCAACAGCCAGTTGAAGATCTGATTGTTGAAAATGATCGCGTTGTGGGTGCAGTCACCCAAATGGGTCTGAAATTCCGTGCGAAAGCGGTGGTATTAACCGTTGGTACTTTCCTTGACGGAAAAATTCATATCGGTCTTCAGAACTACAGCGGTGGCCGTGCTGGTGATCCGCCATCAATCTCATTGTCACAGCGTTTACGTGAATTACCCCTGCGCGTTAATCGCCTTAAGACCGGTACTCCACCACGTATTGATGCGCGGACCATTGATTTTAGCCAACTGGCACCTCAACTGGGTGATACGCCAATTCCGGTATTTTCATTCTTGGGTAATGCTAGCCAGCATCCAGAACAAATGGCTTGTCATATCACCTACACCAATGAAAAAACCCATGAAGTGATCCGCAATAATTTGGATCGTAGCCCAATGTATGCTGGGATCATTGAAGGGATCGGGCCACGCTACTGTCCATCGATCGAAGACAAAGTCATGCGTTTCGCCGATCGTAATTCACACCAGATCTTCCTCGAACCGGAAGGTTTGACCAGTAATGAGATCTATCCGAACGGTATTTCAACCAGCCTGCCTTTCGATGTACAGATGCAAATCGTCCGCTCAATGAAAGGGCTGGAAAATGCCCGTATCGTTCGACCTGGTTATGCCATCGAATATGATTTCTTTGACCCACGTGATTTGAAACCGACTTTGGAAAGCAAATATATCCACGGTCTGTTCTTTGCTGGGCAAATCAATGGCACCACCGGCTATGAAGAAGCAGCAGCTCAAGGGCTGCTTGCAGGGCTTAATGCGGGCCGTTTCGCTAACGATGACGATGGATGGTCACCTCGCCGTGATGAAGCTTACCTTGGCGTGCTGGTGGACGATTTAAGCACCCTTGGTACCAAAGAACCGTATCGCATGTTTACCTCTCGCGCAGAGTATCGCTTGATGCTGCGTGAAGATAACGCGGATCTACGCTTGACTGAGATGGGCCGTAAATTGGGGCTGGTTGACGATGCTCGTTGGGCACATTTCAGCAAGAAAATTGAACAAATTGAAAAAGAACGTCAACGTCTGCGTGATATATGGGTACATCCGCACTCTGAAAATGTTGATGAGATCAACGCATTACTGAAAGCGCCTTTGTCTAAAGAGGCCAATGGTGAAGAATTACTGCGTCGGCCTGAAATTGACTATCGTTTGCTGACAACCTTACCCTCTTTTGGCCCAGCATTAACGGATCCACAAGCGGCGGATCAGGTTGAAATTCAGGTTAAATATGAAGGGTATATTGCCCGTCAGCAGGAAGAAATTGAAAAACAACTGCGCAATGAGAATACTCTCCTGCCAACAGATCTTGATTACCATCAGGTGTCAGGTTTATCGAACGAAGTTATCGCTAAACTGAATGATCACAAACCTAACTCAATCGGACAAGCCTCGCGTATTTCGGGTATTACCCCTGCGGCAATTTCTATTTTGTTGGTTTGGCTGAAAAAACAAGGGTTGTTACGCCGTAGTGCCTAACAACGGGATTTGCCTGCGCTGCGAAGGGATAAGCGGTGCAGGTAAGTTCTTCTTTGCCTTCTGGTCACAACTAGCTATTCAAACCACTGCCAAGCTAGATTATCATTCCTCATCTCGGCCCTTTTTATGCTGACTGCACGAGTTTAGTCAGAGGATATTGTTGTGTTAAAAAAATTAGATTCCCTGCTAAACACCGCAGGTATTGTATTACCCGATCAGCAAAAATTGCAGTTGATAGGCTATGTAGAACTGCTGCATAAGTGGAACAAAGCTTACAATCTGACTTCAGTTCGTGATCCGCAACAAATGCTGGTACGACATATTCTGGACAGCATTGTGGTTAACCCATATTTGCAAGGTGATCGGTTTATTGATGTGGGTACCGGCCCTGGGCTTCCTGGGATACCGCTAGCAATTGTGCGGCCTACTGCGCACTTTACGTTGCTAGATAGCTTGGGTAAACGTGTACGCTTTTTGCGTCAGGTACAGCACGAACTGGGTTTAAATAATATTGAGCCAGTGCAAAGCCGAGTTGAGGACTTTGCCGCAAAACCGCCATTTGATGGTGTAATAAGCCGTGCATTTGCATCCCTACAAGATATGCTGTCCTGGTGCCACCATTTGCCAGCCAAGTCTGAAGGGCGCTTTTATGCGCTTAAAGGGGTGAGACCGGACGATGAATTAGCCGTGTTGCCTGAGGGCATTGTCCTTGAATCGGTTGTGCGATTGCAGGTGCCAGAGTTGGAAGGCGAGCGTCATTTGGTCATTCTTAAGTCAAACTAACTTTGTTATTTATCAAAAAAATGTAATAAATCCTTAGCGGGTGGTAGGAAAATTATCGTATTTATTATTTTTAATATCGGTAAGTATTTCTTCGCGTAGTACCCTATGGTCTGATTATATTTTACGTATTGTTTACAAAAACAGCGGCAATGGATGACATAACTATATTGAGAGCTGGCAAATAGTTACTTTAGTCATTACCTTAACGGCTTGATATGCTCTTTTTATGTAGACGAAGTGTTGCCTGATTATTATCTGAAATGTCAACGGGAAGTTTTTACTAAGTAGATAACTTGTTTGATAATAGTTTAATTTTAACATTATGATTTATAAAAGTTTTTAATGGCTCTTTTCGTTAAAGACAAACCGAAGCTTTATGGGATATAAATCAGTTTGTTTTAAGTTTTGTGATCAGTTGCACGCTTTATTGATAATGGTTGGAATCGTCAGACAATTAAATGGGGGCTTTATTCCGAGGCTTTTCTTGTGAAAATAGTCCGAAAGAAGAAAATTTAAATAATTGTTCACCTTTTCGCTACTTATCGATTGAATTCGTTTGAGTGGCCCGTATAATTTGCTCGTTTTTTGCTGCTTGACTCAATGGGGTAAAAGGCAGTTTTATACCTCACTCAGCATACCCTTAGTGTGGTTCGGAGAGAACAAACGTCATGCCTGTATCCCTTTACAGTGGGAAAATCGCACGAAAGCTGCTGTTTTTGCAGTTAATGACTTTTGTTGTTCTCAGTGCTGCTTTTGGCTTTAAAAGCCTGGAATGGAGTGCTTCTGCTCTGGCAGGAGGATTGGCAGCCTGGTTGCCCAGTGCCATGTTTATGCTGTTTGCTTGCCGCCATCAGGCAAAAACAGCAGCTCCGGGTCGTGTTGCGTGGTCGTTTGCCATTGGCGAAGGGTTAAAAGTTATCGTGACGATAATTTTGCTGATTGTGGCTCTGGGGCTGTTTAAAGCAGCGTTTGCGCCACTCGGTTTAACCTATTTAGCGGTGCTGATTGTGCAGATATTGGCACCGGCCGTGATTAGCGGCTACCGTACTTAACAGTTATCGTATTTAACGGTCACCGTATTTAACTACAAAAAGGGTAAGAGGCATCATGTCTGCATCAGGAGAAATCTCTACTCCAAGGGACTACATAGGTCACCACCTGAATAACCTTCAGTTGGACCTGCGTACCTTTGAGTTGGTCAATCCCCACTCACCTGGCCCTGCAACGTTCTGGACGTTGAACATTGACTCTTTGTTCTTCTCTGTCGTGCTGGGGTTAGCTTTTCTGTTTGTGTTCCGCAAAGTTGCGGCAGGTGCCACCAGTGGCGTGCCTGGCAAATTGCAGACTGCTGTTGAGTTAATTATCGGTTTTGTCGATAACAGCGTGCGGGATATGTACCACGGCAAAAGTAAAGTCATCGCACCATTAGCCCTGACCGTGTTTGTTTGGGTTTTATTGATGAACATGATGGACTTACTGCCAATCGATTTACTGCCTTACATCGGTGAACATGTCTTTGGGTTACCTGCATTGCGCGTGGTACCTACTGCGGACGTGAGTATTACCTTGTCCATGGCATTGGGTGTCTTCATCCTGATTCTGTTCTATAGCATCAAAATGAAAGGTGTAGGCGGCTTCGTAAAAGAACTCACGATGCAGCCGTTCAATCACCCGATATTTATTCCAGTTAACTTAATTCTGGAAGGTGTCAGCCTGCTGTCCAAACCTGTTTCACTCGGTTTGCGACTGTTCGGCAACATGTATGCGGGTGAGTTGATCTTCATCCTTATCGCTGGTCTGTTGCCGTGGTGGTCACAGTGGATGCTCAGTTTACCTTGGGCTATCTTCCACATACTGATTATCACGTTACAAGCCTTTATCTTCATGGTTCTGACGATTGTCTATCTGTCGATGGCGTCTGAAGAGCACTGATTTTCTTAATATACCTAAATAATTCGAGTTGCAGGAAGGCGGCAACTGAGTAAATCCCGAGGAGCTTACATAGGTAAGTGACTGGGGTGAACAAAGGAAGCCAACGCACAGGTAGCTTGAAGTATGATGTGTATAACACTACTGCGTTTAACTGAAATAATTGGAGACTGTCATGGAAAACCTGAATATGGATCTGCTGTACATGGCTGCCGCTATAATGATGGGTTTAGCGGCAATCGGTGCTGCGATCGGTATCGGCATCCTGGGTGGTAAATTTTTGGAAGGCGCTGCACGTCAGCCTGACCTGATTCCTCTGCTACGTACACAGTTCTTTATCGTCATGGGTCTGGTTGACGCCATCCCTATGATCGCTGTTGGTCTGGGTCTGTACGTGATGTTTGCTGTCGCGTAAGTAGAGTTTTCTCTACTGTGAACTACACCAAACTATTAACTTTTAAAGAGGCATTGTGCTGTGAATCTTAACGCAACAATCCTCGGCCAGGCCATCGCGTTTGTCCTGTTTGTCCTGTTTTGTATGAAGTATATATGGCCGCCGATTATGGCTGCCATCGAGAAGCGTCAAAAAGAAATTGCTGACGGTCTCTCTTCTGCAGAGCGCGCCAAAAAAGATTTGGACTTAGCGCAAGCCAATGCGACCGACCAACTGAAGAAGGCCAAAGCAGAAGCACAGGTGATCATTGAGCAGGCAAGTAAACGCAAAGCTCAGATCCTTGATGAAGCTAAAACTGAAGCTGAACAGGAACGTAACAAAATCGTGGCGCAAGCGCAGGCAGAGATCGACGCCGAACGTAAGCGTGCTCGTGAAGAGTTGCGTAAGCAAGTCGCGATGTTGGCTATAGCTGGCGCCGAGAAGATCATCGAACGTTCCGTGGATGAAGCTGCTAACAGCGACATCGTTGATAAACTGGTCGCTGAACTGTAAGGAGGGAGGGGCTGATGTCTGAATTTGTAACTGTAGCTCGCCCCTACGCCAAAGCAGCTTTTGACTTTGCTGTTGAGCACCAGGCGGTTGATCGTTGGCAGGATATGCTAGCGTTTACTGCCCAAGTGACGCGCAATGAACAGATCGCTGAATTGCTTTCCGGTGCTGTTGCACCAGAAACAATGTCTAAGACGTTTATTGCAGTCTGTGGTGATCAGCTCGATGAATCCGCACAGAACTTCATTCGAGTTATGGCGGAGAATGGCCGTTTACTGGTTCTTCCTGAGGTGCTACAGCAGTTTATTCAACTGCGTGCCTCGCTGGAGTCGACCGTCGACGTCGAAGTGAGCTCTGCGAGCCCACTGAAAGACGAACAGCTGGCTAAAATTGCTGCTGCGATGGAAAAACGTCTATCACGCAAAGTTAAGCTGAATTGCAAAATCGATAAGTCCGTAATGGCCGGCGTAGTAATACGTGCAGGCGATATGGTGATAGATGGCAGCGTTCGCGGTCGTCTAGAACGCCTGGCGGACGTCTTGCAGTCTTAAGGGGACTGGAGCATATGCAACTGAATTCCACCGAAATCAGCGAACTGATCAAGCAGCGCATTGCTCAGTTCAATGTGGTGAGCGAAGCTCACAATGAAGGTACTATTGTTTCCGTCAGTGACGGGATCATTCGTGTACACGGCTTAGCCGATGTTATGCAGGGCGAGATGATCGCACTGCCAGGCAACCGTTACGCAATCGCACTGAACCTGGAGCGCGACTCCGTAGGTGCTGTAGTTATGGGTCCGTACGCCGATCTTGCCGAAGGCATGAAGGTTAAATGTACTGGCCGTATCCTGGAAGTTCCAGTCGGTCGTGGCCTGTTAGGTCGCGTCGTCAATACTCTGGGTGAACCTATTGATGGTAAAGGTCCGGTAGAAAACGACGGCTTCTCAGCGGTTGAAGCTATCGCACCTGGCGTTATCGAACGTCAATCCGTTGATGAGCCTGTTCAGACGGGCTATAAGTCAGTGGATGCCATGATCCCAATTGGTCGTGGTCAGCGTGAATTGATCATCGGTGACCGTCAGACAGGTAAAACTGCTTTGGCGATTGATGCGATCATCAACCAACGCGATTCCGGCATCAAATGTGTGTATGTTGCTATCGGCCAGAAAGCCTCTACTGTTGCTAACGTAGTGCGTAAACTGGAAGAACATGGCGCTTTGGCTAACACCATTGTGGTTGTAGCTACCGCCTCAGAATCTGCAGCATTGCAGTACCTGGCACCATACTCCGGTTGTGCTATGGGTGAATATTTCCGCGATCGCGGTGAAGATGCGCTGATTATTTATGATGACCTGTCTAAACAGGCTGTTGCATATCGTCAAATTTCCTTGCTGCTCCGTCGTCCACCAGGTCGTGAAGCTTATCCTGGCGACGTATTCTACCTCCACTCCCGTTTGCTGGAGCGTGCTGCGCGTGTTAACGCCGACTACGTTGAAGCCTTTACCAAGGGTGAAGTGAAAGGTAAAACCGGTTCTTTGACCGCATTGCCAATCATTGAAACTCAAGCAGGGGACGTTTCCGCGTTCGTTCCGACTAACGTAATTTCGATTACCGATGGTCAGATCTTCCTGGAATCCAGCCTGTTTAACGCCGGTATTCGTCCTGCGGTTAACCCAGGTATCTCCGTATCCCGTGTGGGTGGTGCAGCGCAAACCAAGATCATGAAAAAACTGTCCGGTGGTATTCGTACTGCTTTGGCACAGTATCGTGAACTTGCTGCGTTCTCCCAGTTCGCATCCGATTTGGATGATGCAACACGTAAACAGTTGAGCCACGGTCAAAAAGTGACCGAGCTTCTGAAACAGAAACAATACGCACCGATGTCTGTTGCGCAGCAATCTCTGGTTCTGTTTGCAGCTGAACGTGGTTATCTGGGTGATGTTGAGTTGGCGAAGGTAGGTAGCTTTGAAGCTGCGCTGTTAGCGTTTGCTGACCGTGAGCATGCCGAGCTTCTGCAACAAATCAACCAAACTGGCGCGTACAACGATGAGATCGAGGGCAAGCTGAAAGGCATCCTTGATACATTTAAGGCAACCCAGTCCTGGTAACGCTATGCGGCCCTGCTTTTCATTAGGAAAGCAGGCCGTCTGGTAATGAGGAGAAGCAGAAATGGCCGGCGCAAAAGAGATACGTTCCAAGATCGCCAGCGTGCAAAACACGCAAAAGATCACCAAAGCCATGGAGATGGTCGCCGCCTCCAAAATGCGTAAATCGCAGGAACGCATGGCGGCCAGCCGTCCTTATGCAGAAACTATGCGTAGTGTGATTGGTCACCTTGCGTTAGGTAATCTGGAATATAAACATCCGTACCTGGAAGAGCGTGACGTTAAGCGCGTTGGGTATCTGGTGGTTTCTACAGACCGTGGCTTGTGCGGTGGTTTGAACATTAACCTGTTCAAAAGACTGTTGGCTGAGATGAAAGGTTGGTCCGAAAAAGGCGTTGAATGCGATTTAGCGCTGATTGGGTCAAAAGCAGCTTCTTTCTTTGGCTCCGTGGGTGGCAAAATTGTCGCTCAGGTTACTGGTATGGGGGATAACCCTTCCTTGTCAGAACTTATCGGGCCAGTGAAAGTGATGTTGCAAGCCTATGATGAAGGTCGTCTGGATAAGCTGTATATCGTTAATAACAAGTTTATCAATACGATGTCTCAGGAACCACGGATCATGCAGCTATTACCGCTTCCGCCTGCGGAAGATGGTGAGCTGAAGAAGAAATCCTGGGATTACCTGTATGAACCCGATCCTAAAGCATTGCTGGATACCCTCCTGCGTCGCTATGTGGAGTCGCAAGTTTATCAGGGCGTCGTTGAAAACCTGGCCAGCGAGCAGGCCGCGCGAATGGTAGCGATGAAAGCCGCCACCGATAACGGCGGTAGTCTGATCAAAGAGCTGCAGTTGGTTTACAACAAGGCTCGTCAGGCCAGCATCACTCAGGAACTCACCGAGATCGTCGGGGGAGCCTCCGCGGTTTAACCAGGTTATTACCCTAAATAGTTCAGATTGCGAAACGGCGGCAACTGAGCAAATCCCCTGGCGCTTGCTAATAAAGTAAGCAACTGGGGTGAGAAAAAGCAGCCAACGCCCCAGCAATTTGAAATATGACGGGTAAACGTATTACGTAGAGGATTCAAGATGGCTACTGGAAAGATTATCCAGGTAATCGGCGCCGTAGTGGACGTCGAATTCCCCCAAGACGCTGTACCAAGAGTGTACAACGCCCTTGAGGTTGAAGGCACTGCTGAGAAGCTGGTGCTGGAAGTTCAGCAACAGCTAGGCGGTGGTGTTGTTCGTTGTATCGCAATGGGCTCTTCCGATGGTCTGAGCCGCGGGTTGAAAGTCATCAACCTGGAACACCCAATTGAAGTGCCGGTTGGTAAATCAACTCTGGGCCGTATCATGAACGTATTGGGTGACCCAATCGACATGAAAGGTCCTATCGGTGAAGAAGAGCGTTGGGCAATCCACCGCGAAGCGCCTTCTTACGAAGAGCTTGCCAGCTCACAAGATTTGTTAGAAACCGGTATCAAAGTAATGGACTTGATTTGCCCGTTCGCTAAGGGCGGTAAAGTGGGTCTGTTCGGTGGTGCGGGTGTAGGTAAAACAGTAAACATGATGGAGCTTATTCGTAACATCGCGATTGAGCACTCAGGTTATTCTGTATTTGCCGGTGTGGGTGAGCGTACTCGTGAGGGTAACGACTTCTACCACGAGATGACTGACTCCAACGTTCTGGACAAAGTATCCTTGGTGTATGGCCAGATGAATGAGCCACCAGGTAACCGTCTGCGCGTTGCACTGACCGGCCTGACCATGGCGGAGAAATTCCGTGATGAAGGTCGTGACGTACTGTTGTTCATCGATAACATCTATCGCTATACCTTGGCCGGTACGGAAGTATCCGCACTGCTGGGTCGTATGCCATCAGCGGTAGGCTACCAGCCAACGCTGGCAGAAGAGATGGGTGTGTTGCAGGAACGTATTACGTCCACCAAGACGGGTTCAATCACTTCTGTTCAGGCCGTTTACGTGCCAGCGGATGACTTGACTGACCCATCACCAGCAACCACCTTTGCTCACTTGGATGCAACCGTCGTTTTGAGTCGTCAAATCGCCTCTTTGGGTATTTACCCAGCGGTTGACCCACTTGACTCCACCAGCCGTCAGCTTGATCCGCTGGTTGTTGGTCAGGAGCACTACGATGTAGCGCGTGGCGTGCAGTCTATTCTGCAACGTTACCAAGAGCTGAAAGACATCATCGCTATCTTGGGTATGGACGAGTTGTCAGAAGATGACAAACTGGTTGTATCCCGTGCGCGTAAAATTCAGCGCTTCCTGTCTCAACCGTTCTTCGTGGCAGAAGTCTTCACCGGTTCACCGGGCAAGTTCGTTTCGCTGAAAGATACCATTCGTGGTTTCAAAGGCATCATGAACGGCGACTATGACCACTTGCCGGAACAGGCGTTCTACATGGTTGGCACCATTGAAGAAGCAGTGGAAAAAGCCAAGAAACTGTAACGCTGTTGACTGGAGGGTGACATGGCTGCAATGACTTACCATCTGGATGTTGTGAGCGCAGAGAAGAAAATGTTCTCTGGCGTGGTACAAAAAATTCAGGTGACGGGTAGTGAAGGTGAGCTAGGGATTTTCCCTGGTCACGCCCCACTGCTCACTGCCATTAAGCCTGGCATGATACGTATCGTGAAGCAGTTCGGTGAGGAAGAGTTTATTTATCTTTCTGGCGGCATCCTTGAGGTGCAACCGAGCGTTGTGATCGTATTGGCTGACACAGCTATTCGTGGAACTGATTTGGACGAAGCTAAGGCGCTGGAATCTAAGCGTAAAGCCGAAGATCATATCAACAACTCCCACGGCGATGTCGACTATGCTCAGGCATCCGCTGAATTGGCGAAGGCGATTGCGAAATTACGCGTAATCGAACTGACCAGGAAGGCGATGTAATTTTATACTGATGGGTTTTGTTAACTCGTTGGTTTATAAAATTACTCTATATACCCAAAGTCATTGGGGTTGCAGGTAGGCTGTAAGCGAAAGTAGCTAACAGCGCTGCAACTTCAAGTACGAAGGGTGTAAGAAAAATAGAATGCCAGTCAGTAAAACTGATTGGCATTTTTTTTACTGGTACGTCAGACAGTTCTGATACTTGCCCTTTGTTTGACCCTTAATCCGCTTTCCTACCATTTAGTTAAGCCTCAGCTAAACTCAACGCGTTTCTTTCTGAAAATTCTTGTTTCTTGTCGTAAAATAAGTAGTTAATAGCGTGAATGAGTGAATGTTTTTTGACAAAAACAGCACGGTAAGCGTCGCTGATCGCAGACACTTTTCACCACATTTTTTCGTTACATGACAAGTAGCAACAACCCTTTAACCACGCGGGTTGAGTACGTTTTTCGTTGAGAAATATGTAGTAATTATTTCGCTAAACAGGTTTACTTCTGTCTATTAAATTGGAGTTATCAGGTTGCTTATGTCTAACAGCTCAATGAGTGTAGTCATCCTTGCCGCAGGTAAGGGGACACGCATGTATTCCGACCTTCCTAAGGTGTTACACCCATTGGCAGGTAAGCCAATGGTTCAGCATGTTATTGATGCAGCCATGAAGCTGGGTGCAAAAAACGTTCATCTGGTTTATGGGCACGGTGGTGATTTACTGAAAAAAACGCTATCCGATCCCTCTTTGAACTGGGTATTACAAGCTGAACAGTTGGGTACCGGGCACGCGATGCAACAAGCTGCACCGCACTTTGCTGATGATGAAGATATCCTGATGCTATACGGCGATGTGCCGTTGATCTCTGTTGATACCTTACAGCGACTGCTGGCGGCGAAGCCACAAGGTGGCATCGGCTTGTTGACTGTGAAGCTGGATAATCCAAGCGGTTATGGCCGTATCGTGCGTGAGAATGGCGATGTGGTAGGAATTGTTGAGCATAAAGATGCCAGTGATGCGCAGCGCGAAATTAATGAAATCAACACCGGAATACTGGTTGCTAATGGGCGTGATCTAAAGCGCTGGCTATCACTGCTGGATAACAATAATGCTCAAGGTGAGTTTTATATCACCGATATTATTGCATTGGCACATGCTGATGGTAAGAAGGTTGCTGCGGTTCACCCCGCTCGGTTGAGTGAGGTTGAAGGGGTAAATAACCGCCTGCAATTAGCTGCTCTAGAGCGTGTATACCAGTCTGAGCAGGCTGAGAAGCTGTTATTGGCGGGTGTGATGTTACTGGATCCTGCGCGCTTTGATTTGCGCGGAGAATTAACACATGGTCGTGATATTACTATCGATACCAATGTCATCATTGAGGGTCATGTGACTTTAGGTGATCGGGTTCGTATTGGTAGCGGATGCGTACTGAAAAATTGCGTGATCGGTGATGATTCTGACATTAGCCCATACAGCGTATTAGAAAACTCACGCCTGGATGCTGGTTGTACTGTCGGGCCATTTGCCCGCCTGCGCCCAGGCGCTGAATTAGCCGAAGGCGCGCACGTTGGTAATTTTGTTGAAATCAAAAATACCCGCTTGGGTAAAGGTTCGAAGGCGGGTCACCTTTCCTATTTGGGCGATGCCGAGATTGGTTCGGATGTAAATATTGGCGCAGGAACAATAACTTGCAACTATGATGGCGCTAATAAATTTAAAACTATTATTGGCGATGATGTCTTTGTCGGATCCGATACTCAATTGGTCGCTCCTGTCACCGTTGCCAAGGGTGCCACTATTGCTGCGGGAACTACCGTTACTCGCGATATTGCAGAAGATGAATTAGTGCTGAGTCGTGTTAAGCAAATTCATGTTCAGGGTTGGCAGCGTCCGGTTAAGAAAAAATAAGCTATATCCGTCATACTTCAAGCTGCATGTGCGTTGGCTGCGCTCAATCACCCCAGTCACTTATTGGTCGTTGACCTTAAAATAAGTAAGCGTCTGGGGATGTGCTCAATTGCTGCCTTCCTGCAACTCGAATTATTTAGGTTATATTAAAACAGTCCCTTCAATATCGTTTATTCTTTGAAGGGATGTTTTGCCCTGTGTTTTTGGTTTATCCATTGATGCTGAAAACACAGAGCAAAACATAATAATCCCCAACTCTACAGGCTCGGGGAACCCGGAAAATCCGGATCAATCAGGTCACTGACATCGACAAGGTTCTTAAAGAATCTTACATAGGAATAAAACAGATGTGTGGAATTGTTGGCGCAGTAGCGCAACGTGATATCGCTGAGATTCTGATCGAAGGTTTACGTCGTCTTGAATATCGTGGCTATGACTCTGCTGGTTTAGCAGTGGTTGATGCTGAAGGTAATATGACGCGTTTACGTCGGGTGGGTAAAGTACAGGCGCTGTCAGATGCGGCCGAAAATCAGGCTTTACATGGTGGCACCGGGATCGCACATACCCGCTGGGCTACCCATGGTGAGCCATCAGAGGCCAATGCGCACCCTCATGTTTCTGACTATATCTCTGTGGTACACAACGGCATTATTGAGAATCACGAACCTTTACGTGAATTACTAATTGGTCGTGGCTACCGTTTCAGTTCTGAAACAGATACTGAAGTTATTGCTCACTTGGTGCACTGGGAACTACAGCAAGGTGGATCTTTGCTGGAAGTGGTTAAGCGTGTTATCCCGCAATTACGCGGCGCTTACGGCACTGTCGTCATGGATAGCCGTGACCCAAGTCGTTTGGTGGCTGCACGCTCTGGTAGCCCATTAGTGATTGGTTGTGGTGTAGGTGAAAACTTTATTGCCTCTGACCAACTGGCGTTGTTACCTGTGACTCGCCGCTTCATCTTCCTGGAGGAAGGTGATGTGGTTGAAGTAACCCGCCGTAGTATCGCAATTTTTGATAAACAGGGTAATGCTATTGAGCGCCCTGAAATTGAATCTCAAGTGCAATACGATGCCGGTGATAAAGGTGTATACCGTCATTACATGCAAAAAGAGATTTATGAACAGCCAATGGCGATTAAAAATACGCTGGAAGGCCGTTTAAATCATGGTGCGATTGATTTGTCTGAACTTGGCCCGAATGCGGATGCATTATTGGCAAATGTTCAACATATTCAAATTATTGCCTGTGGTACCTCTTACAACTCAGGCATGGTTTCACGTTATTGGTTTGAATCATTAGCCGGTGTGCCTTGTGACGTAGAGATTGCGTCTGAGTTCCGTTACCGTAAATCTGCTGTGCGCCCAAACAGCCTGCTGATCACCTTGTCACAATCAGGTGAAACTGCCGATACCTTAGCTGCGCTGCGTTTATCGAAAGAGTTGGGGTATTTGGGTTCTCTGGCCATTTGTAACGTTGCTGGTTCTTCGCTGGTGCGTGAGTCAGACTTAGCGTTGATGACCAGAGCCGGTACTGAGATTGGCGTAGCATCGACGAAAGCCTTTACCACTCAGTTGACGGTATTACTGATGCTGGTGGGCCGTATTGGCAAGCTCAAGGGCGCAGATGCCAGTCTGGAGCAGAATATTGTTCATGCGTTGCAGGCTCTACCTGCCCGTATTGAACAGATGTTGTCTCTGGATAAAACCATTGAAGCACTGGCTGAAGGTTTCTCTGATAAACACAATGCCTTGTTCCTTGGTCGCGGTGATCAATACCCGATCGCGATGGAAGGTGCGCTGAAACTCAAAGAGATCTCTTATATTCATGCCGAAGCTTATGCTGCGGGTGAGTTGAAGCACGGCCCAT
Source organism: Yersinia sp. FDAARGOS_228 (assembly GCF_002073315.2). Taxonomy (NCBI): domain Bacteria; kingdom Pseudomonadati; phylum Pseudomonadota; class Gammaproteobacteria; order Enterobacterales; family Yersiniaceae; genus Yersinia; species Yersinia sp. FDAARGOS_228. The sequence goes on along the minus strand of NZ_CP020409.2, from coordinate 729,412 downwards.
TGGCATTGATTGATGCCGATATGCCGGTCATCGTGGTTGCGCCAAATAATGAATTGTTGGAAAAACTGAAATCCAACATTGAAGAAGTGCGTGCCCGTGGCGGTTTGCTGTATGTGTTTGCTGATCAAGATGCCGGTTTCACTGACAGTGAAGGGATGAAAATCATTCAGTTACCACATGTAGAAGAGATTATTGCGCCTATCTTCTATACCGTGCCACTACAGTTACTGTCTTACCATGTCGCGCTAATTAAAGGCACCGACGTGGATCAGCCACGTAACCTGGCAAAATCAGTCACGGTTGAATAAGCTGCGACAGATATAGCACAAAATATTGTTGGCGGATGAAATAGCCGTTAACTCGAAAAGTCCGGTTATGCTGTTTAAAAGCATACCGGATTTTTTTTATGGCCAAATCAAAACAGTCATTGTCAGAAATCGACAAAAATTACGTTGCTGGTTTTTTAGGTAGCCAACAGGTAAAAATTGTTCTGCCGATGATAATCCCTTTTCACCTGAATGTTGGCGTTACCCTTTGCGTATCATGTGGGCTAACTCAATAGCTGCCACTACTTTCAGTTTATATGTTTAAAAACAATATATTAACTGACTACACTTTAATGCCACAACGTTATTGAGAGGGTCAAGGGACATAAATAATTTCGAAAGTTGAGGTTAAATCCCTAAGTTCTTTTCTTGCCCCATCCTGATAATGAATCTGCACATCATAATGGTAGATCAGCTTTTCTTGCGGATTAAGAATGAGTTGTAAGGCCGACACTTTCACTTTTAAGGTTTTGGTGGGCTGCTCGCTGTTCAGTGCTATTGTCTGGTTGTTGATGCTGATTAGCATCTGTTCTATGGGTTTCGGGCCGGTGGGGTCATAAGCACCCTGGCTGCTGATAAACTTCAGCGTTTTGACAATCTCAACCGGGGTGGACTTATCGATAAACGGCTGGGGATTATTTTTATATTCAACCGGCATCCTGAGTTGTACCGGGATATTGTCAGGGCTGAAGCCTTCCTGTTTAACTTCCAGTTCGCCATTGAGCAACAGATGCTGTGCTGTGGTATCAAACAGCGCGTCCCAAATTTTTGCAAACTGCGCCGAGGGCAGCGTGAACGAATCAATAATGCCGCTTTGCAAGTTTACTATGGCGTTGGTCTCTTCGGTTTTTCCCGCCGGTAATGACAGCCGTAGTTTAAGGCTATGCGCACTGGAAAAAGGGATCAACTTACCCTGTGGCTGGGATTGGATAAAGGTAGTTTCGGCGTCGTTAATGCGTTGTCTGTCCACCTTGGGTAGCAAGAAATAGTCAAAGGTCACATTGAACTGAGCCACCTCTGTTGCCCCTTCTGGCGCAGAAAAGGAGATCGACAACATGGGTTTATTATTGTCATTGCTGTTACTGGCCAGTTGAAACGTATCTGGTAAATAATAAAGATAATCTTTACGAATGTTATCCTGATAATAGTTATACCAATATTGATGATATTCTATTGGTATGAGAATTAATTCCAGACGTGGATTCGGTGGCGCGATACCGCGGTAGATATAAGGATAATAATTTTCCGCAAAATAAAATATTTTAGGATCAGTAATGGTATTGAGCAGACCGGTATCAGACTTGATGGCGATCACCAGCGTGGTTTGCGCATCGTAGTTGGATAAGGCTCTTAATAACGCATCTCGCTGCTCAAGTCGGGTTAGTTTTAGTTGAGCCTGATATTGTCGTTCAGTTTTGAGTGCCACGTCCTGAAATATCATTTCATTGAATTTGCCAAACTGATTGAAATTGAGCACCACATACGGCATTTCCTGAACGTTTTTGTTGAGAAAGAAACTCAGTACCATCGTCCAACTAATGCCATCTGTTGTGGTTTCAATCTGATAGCGTATTTCGCCAGAGACATTCTCGGTACTGACCTGCGCTATCAATTCGTCGGATAATGGCGTTAGAGTTGCCCGCAATTTTCTGGTCAGATTAACGTTTTCGGTAAACTGCTGCTGCGCGTTTTCCAGAATGATTTTGTTTAGCGTGACCAGGTCATTAAGAAAGATGTTCATAGGTATCCTTCGTATCATAGAGAACAGAGCAACGCCTTAGCGCTGATAAATAGGATGAGGTCCACAGATACTGTCCATCGTGACGGCGATAGAGCGGTATTTCCCCAGCGCCACTAGCGAACTGCCATTTTTTTAACGGCGTAATAATGTCTGATAGCGCATCGATACCGATATTTTGGGCATATTCAAGTGTGGACAACCATTCAGCGGGATGGGCGTAGTAGGGGGTTAATTGGGTTATTCTCTGGTATTCGTTTTGACTCCAAACGACGGCTTTATTCAGCATGGTGATAATACGATAATAAGCCGGTAGGGTTGTACATTGTTCGCCATAAAAACGATACAGTAAAATTAGCGCATTGGTATTAACACAGCAGTCGAGCTGGCTAATTTCATTATTTTGTTTCATCCAAGTGTGGAAGGTTTGACATTCAGCCCATTGATGCTGCAGTTCGGCAAGTCGGGCATCAACCTTCTGTAACTGATAACCATTCATCTCAATCAGCGTTAGGCGAACAGCGTCAGGCGAAATACGGCCAAATTTGTACAACATTTCGGTAATTATCGCCGTGTCATCAATATCGGCGTCAATCATCTGGCCGTTCATCCACCGGGGATGAGCGTGACGAGGCCAGAAACTGAAATGACCGGGGCGAGTTTCACAAGTAGCGAGAAAATCCAGCGCGCGATCGATATAGGGGGCCGTTTGCTCGGTGTAGTCGAGTGTCCTTAATACCTGAGCAGTGACAAAAGCATTGGCGTCCTGATGCCACTGGCCGTCGGGTGTTCTGACACTGGACAGGAACGCCCCGTTTTCTGACTGCTGTTGCTGGAGGATCGCGGCTAGCGATATATCGCGCGGCAGTGGCGGGCTACGGTCTGGTAGGGAAACCTCGCGCCAAAGGTCGTTCTGCGGGCTGAAGGTACAACTGATGCCGCACCTTGCCTGTGCATCAACCGTAAAGCCGATGACATTAAACTGAAGAGGCACATTCTCCTTGAGCAACGCTTGTAGCAGTGGCATGGGCTGTGCCACGTGCTGCAATAGTTCATCAATCTTGATGGCAGCCTGCGCGTTGCCACCTAAAAAGCGCGGCGCCATAGTAAACAGGCTAAAACTTTCCAACTGGTGTTGATGGTTATAGACCAGGCTGAAACCATAGGTGGTGGCGGGGAATTCATCTGGATTAGGCATGTTAGTTAATACCTGCCTGAGCAGCGCGGCCAGCGGAGGAAACCCACGTTCAGTACCAAATAACCGCATAACGTTGGCGATGTCTGCCAGCGTTATTTCTGCGCTGTGCCACTGATAATAATATTCAGTTGGCGTGTCAGGATTATCTGGGTAATAGCCAATCATCAACAGCGATAGTCCGGCTGCGGTTAACTGATGCAGGGGATAATCACTATTGGCGTGATTTAGCGGGGAGGCATATAGGGCGAGTAATGCTTGATTGCTTGGTGGAACTTCGGAATAAACTTTGGTTTTAACGCCGCCAGCGGTATATTTCCGTCCCAACCATGAGCCAAATTTTAGCGCCTGGGTAGGTGTATCTGGCCGTTGTATCCGGGCAATGTGTGCGAAGCAGGATGCGGCAGGCGCAGACGAGTCTGACGAGGCATGCGGGTAATTTTCCGCACTGAAGGCTCCAATATCACGTCTCTGGGTGGATAACGGAAGAAAAGTATCAAACGTGCAAGCCACAGCCTGCGGTTTTATGCTGGATGTCGTGAACTCCAGTGGACTACCGTTATAGGCCAATAGACTGGTATTAAATGCCGCAGATAGCAGCCCCGACGCTATCCGTTTTTGGCTAAAACGGTGAATGTCGGGTAATAGTGCGCCTGCTAAATCCGGCACATGATGGCATAAAGTGGTTACCAGGGCGTCCAATGCCGCTGGTAACACCGCAACGCGTTCAACCATGATTATTTCCGTAACTCATACCGGAATAACGATGGCTGGTGGATTATCTGTACCGTCGACCAACCGGGTATGCCCGCCGACCTCAAGATAAGTAATCGTATAATGAACCGTCCAGGGTTTCTCTGTTAGGCAGCGATACTTGAAGGTTTGCACCTTGGTTTTATCGGGGTTAAAGGAGAACTTTTTGGTTTTCTTTTGTCCTTTGTCATCAAGATAAGTGAGTTCAACCAGCACCTGATTGTATTTATCCCAGGAGAACTGGCGATCGAGGAAAATATCAATTTCATTGAAAGTGAGTAAATTGTTTGGATCGAGACCGATGGTGGTAGACGCGGTTTTGAATTTTGACTGATAGCTGCTGTTACCTTCCCAGCCGGAGCTGCTTGCGGATTTAAAGATAAATTCGCCTTGAAGATCGAATAATTCATTTTTGTCTTTGCTTCTGGCAATATTTTTCCGCCATTCTTTACCGTCCTCGGTAAAGGCATCACTGGTATAGATATTGTTATTGTAGCTGGCTTGAAATGCTGCCGCTTTGATACCGAACTCTTCAAAGCCATCTGGGCCGAAGATTTGCAGTTCGATTTTCTGAAAGAACGGATCATTGACGTTTACTTCAATAAAATAAGGTTTCTCTTTTTGGGCTTTTAACGTGTCGGTGCCGATAAAGTTTTGTGGCACGGCGGCCTGAGTAATCGCTTTTGATGAAGTGTAGTTAAAGGATAAGGTTTTATGCTCGGTAATGTTGACCACTTTCAATTCCAACGATGCGCAGGGGAAAAGACCGCCTTTCCCTTTTTCATCTTTACTGCCGATCAATGATTCCAGAATGGAAGCGCTGGCCGATTTTGCCTGCTCATTACTTTCTGCGTTTGGTTTAATGGTTGCATTGAAAAACATCTTTAGTAGTTCTTCTTTGACAAACTGTAATGCCCAATCTTTTTCTTTGGTTGCCTCGTCGCTGGGCATACTTTCGGTCACTTTAATAACGAGTTTTTGATCTTGCTCCAGTTTCTTAATTACGCTATCAAAGCCGAGCCAAAAACTTGCCGGTGTCTCGACTGGGATAGGGATATTAATGCCAAACTTGGCACCGAATTCCTTATAAACGCTGTCAAATTCGGCGGTAACATCCACTTTCAATGCCGGGGTGATACCGGTATAAGTGAGGTTGTAAGCCACTGCCGCTGGTGCCTGCGCTTGATTAAACGCAGCTTCCAGAATAACCGCCTGTTGTGGCGTCAGTTTGGCACTGAAAATGGCGGTGTTATTACCAAACAGGCTAGAGCTTTGTGCGCTAATCAACTGGCCGTTGGCATTTTGTGCATCCAGAACAAAAAAGTTCACAGTACCGTTATTAAACGGTACTGGCGCTTTACGGGCATTTTGCGGCTTGATCTTCAGTTTATTCAGGTAATCGGTAAACGCGGTATTGAGTTCGCCTTCATCGACGGCAGTATTGACCTCAAAGTTTATGTACCCGCCCTGTTGGTTGGCGTCATCACCGGTGTATTTAATTAATGAAAATACCGGTTTTCCATCGCGTACGGCAATATGAATATCACCGGGCAAATACCAAAATTGGTTTTCATCTGAATCATCAGAAAAAAACGTGATGTTTTTAATCGTGGCGGTTTTTTCTCTCAGTAATAACATGATATTTCCTCATGGTCAGTTAGTAATATCGATCTGTTCTTCATCGGTAATGAGTTTTTTATTTTCAACGCCGCCATCATTATCAATAATCATGATGTCGAGATTAATAAACAGCAACGTCGGGTCGGGTTGGTCTGCGCTAAATAATTCAGGCTCTGACTGGTTTTCAGAGAAATAAAATGCTTCCTTTAACGAGCTCATAGAGAATTGGTTATAGCAATAAGTCACATTGACTAAAACCTGTGTGATTTTTTCCCAGTCGAACACTGGGATGATTTTCAGCGTTCTTTGTTTATAGAGCCGTGAAGATATGCTGACATCCTGGCTGGTGGGCTGGTCTAACCTTACTGGAATATGGGGAGTGTTAGTTCTAGTACTATATTCTTTGATTACCGAAAAATTATAACATTCAGGATCTGGCAGCATGACGCTGTATTCTTCCGACGGTTTTTTCTCGGTAATGTGGAAATTTTTTGACGTGCTGTTTTCTTTGTTTTCAATATGGGTACAGGTGATATTTACCAATATTGATGTATACCATGCCCAGTTGAATTTTTTTTCTGTGGCAATAACGAAATGATAACGGCTATATAACGATTCAATGTCTAGAAAAATTTCGGTTAAGGATGTGCTCAGGATGGCTGAACTGGCAGACATCACACCACCGACCGGATGGTTAAAATATAATGTGAACTGATACTCCACCGGCCAGGACATTTTTTTTGTTACAGGGTCGATAATGGCGGAAACATGGAACGTTTTGGCCGCCATATTATTTCTGGAGAAAACTAACGGGGACCGCGTGGTGCCATAAGTCAAATTGAGCGCCACCAATTGAATATTCTCGTCTAACTCTGGTGTCAGCAGTTGAACTTTTATGGTGCGGTAAGCGAAAAAATCATCCTGAAGCTCGTGATAGCTTACGACGTCGATGGCATCATAATGGCTCTGGCTGACCAATGTGGCAAAAAGCGCTTGAGGATAGAGAGATCGCCGCACTACCGTGGTTTCGGTGATTCTGGCACTGAGCGTGCGTTTATCAATATCTTTAACTGAGATGTTTTGTAATTGGAAACCAAATTTAGGCGCGGGGGCCGTTTTTATTTGACCAAATACTGGGGTGAAAAATTCGCAAGTCAGGATAGTGCTCAATTCAGCCGTGGCTTGTCTCATATAATGGTCGGGATTGGTATTTCTTGCCTTGATAGTAACTAGCTTTTTACTGATTAAGGTTTCGGAAATATCATCAATATTAAAAGAAAAAATCAGTGCATTAAAACCGAATGAGATTTTCAGATATTCATATACTTGATCCCATTGGGCATCAAGCTCAAAGGTTGAGGGGGGTAACTGTTGCAGGTAGTCGATTTTGTAACTAACGGCAATTGGTGCCGATTCCGGTTGCTGAAGCAGCGCGACGATCCGCTGAATATCATTCGCGTCAGTCAGTGCAGCCATGATGTAGCAAAATTGATTATTCCCCAGCGAGGTGTGATTCAGCAGTTGAGGCATAGCTTGTGGAATACAGAGCGTGGCAGTGCTGGCAATAATTTGTAAGGGGAGCAGGGTCGCGTCCGGCGGAATATCGGGATTATCCCGCGCCGCTGCCTGTGCAGCAGCCATACTGCTGTTCAGCTGCGTCTGCAATGAGAGTATTGCGTAGTAAGTCGTCGGCTGTGCGGTGGCGCTGCTCCTGAATATTTGGTAATGCACTTCGGGAATAGCCTGCTCATTCACCAAAATACTGGGCGCCAACGCGCTATAATAATAAACTTGGCTACCTGGCATTGCATTAATAAAACCGATAGTTTGTTCCGTTATTCTGTTATCCATGGGGTTGTCCATGTTGAATAAAAAACAATCAACCGAGCATCGGTCATCAATGTAATGACCGATGCCCTGCCTATCCAATAGTGATGAATACTGTTCATCACCGCCTCAACGGGAGGACCGGTTCAGAGGCAGCATGTCTGGCCGCCGCTACACCAGAAGAATGACGGGCCTTAACACTTCACCACCACCGCGACTGATGAACCGGTTACCTTGCCCTCAATTGGCTTGGGATCGCGCTCATCATTGTAAATAATGGTACCGCTGTAGGTGATTTCAGGAATGTCATCTGTGCCATCGGGTAAAAACTCGAAGGTAAGGTCGCGGCGGGTGGAGGCATCCACGAGATCTTTTTCTTCCAGATTAATCGATTGAGTCTGTTTAAACTTGTAGGTCTTATAGTTCACCATCATGTCGAAGATAATAATGAGTACATCTTTCTTCGGTGCGATGAAAAATATGGAGTAGGTCGTTTTCCTCGGTAAGGCATTCATTATTTGAATCTGGTTAGCACGGGTGCCACCATATCCGGGTAATTGCGGAGATGGTTCAATACCTGGTTCGATGTAAGTAAAATTACCACCATCACGGGTATAATAATTAGTGGTGAAATAAATGGGATTCTCTGGCTTCATGCCTACTGGATAAATAAAAGGTTTTGGCTGCGTGGAAACATTCAATACCTGAGTATCGCTTTTTAATTCTACGCCATGTGCTGGATCGGAATATTGGGCTTTCAATAGTACCTGGCTGAATGTTTCCCATGCCTGCGCATCAAGTAACGAATCAATTTGTGCGTAGACAATACCGCATTGTGCCATGTTGATATATTGAACCAGACTATCAATTACATCTATTTTACCTGAATGATAGGGTTTTGAATGCAACCCTGAGAAATTCACCGTATATGAATAGCTGTAGGTTCGCCCCAGTTTTTTATCAATATACCATTTCTCAGTTTTTTGCGGCGCAGTGTTTTTTCTGTCGAAGCGGAGTGTGCTGACATGATTATCATCATATTTTGCGATAACAATAATATTCTCAATATCATATTTATCCAGATCCTGACTGACATAAAATTCCGGCTGAATAAACTGAAAGAAGGGATCATCAAGATCGTATTCTTTGAAATAGTCATCGACCTTCTCAGCACCAACAATAGAGAGAATGGACGGCAACTGAGTCTGCGGCGCGATGGAAAAAGGAACAACACGGTTTTCTTCATATACGCGGGTGAAATCCTGCGTGTTTTTCAGACTTTCTTTAAATTTATCAAAACTGCCCGCATCGTTCAGTAAATCCATACTCATATCCAGCCCAGTTTGGGTAGACAATATTTGTTGAAGTTGTGCTTGTCCCCAGTCCTCGAAGGTTTTTATCCAAGCGCTATATTGGTCATCTTTCATGCCCATTTCTTTCGCGCTGAGGCTGGTAATAACAGTGACCTTGGCGGCCCCTTTCTCGGAAAATTCACGGGTGATTTCTTTTTCATCCGCAGACCAGGTATGGCGGGTAATGGTCTGCGCCACTTCTTTCATTTTCGTACTGTTGTAGGTGACAATAACTTTTACTGCCGGCAGAGAAGCATCCAACGTGAAGTTATAACGAATCCCGACGCTGGCATTACTTGGCGTTCCTTTTAATACATTCTCAAATAGGGTTGCTCCCAGCCCCGTTAGCGACATGCTAAATACAGTATCGTTATTCCCCAACCCAGAGGGACTCAGTGGCGTGGGTACCTGGCAGTAAAATACTTTGTCCTCATTGATGATCAACGAGGCTTGCGCTGAGGTATAGCGGGGCTGGCGCAATTCTATTTTTCGCGCCCCATCGGGCATCAATTGACCGAGAAATTGATCGTCACCCGCATCAGGGTTATAAGCGAGTATATATTTTTTTGCTTGCTCTTCGGTTAATCCAGCATTTTGAAAAGCTTTAATTTTGGCATCTTGATTGGCTTTATTGGTTGGATCGGAATTAAATACTTTTTCAGCCTTAATATACTGGACAATAAGTTTTGATTTCGCTAAAAGTTGCGGTGATATCCCATTGTAAAGCTGAGCTTTTATTTTGTCAGCTTCGCTTTCTGTTGGTACAGGAAGTTTAACGGTAAACTGTGCATATCCGCCTTGTTGTTCTTCTTTACGATATTTATAGAATAAGAAGTCAGGCTTGTTTTCCTGACCAGAAAATATTGGGGTTTCAGGAATAACATAAAAAATATTTTTATCTTCGCTATCGCCATAGCAGGTATAGGTATATACCTTGACGCCTAAGTGTTCTTTGGTCTCTATTTTAATCGAATGCTGGATTGCCGTGGTTAACATAGCTTATTCCTCTTAACTCATGGTTATTTTTTGTATTGAAGTTCAATACGGAGTGAGGCCGACTGCTGTACACCTGAATCGTAATTTCTGCTTATAAATGACGACGTTTTTCCCTGCCAGTGGTATTCAATACGACCATTCAAGCTATTTGACTGGGTATTGAGTAACCAAGTGGTTTGCCACTGTTGATCGGAAAATGAAAAATTAAAGGTAGCGCGTTTGGCCTGGCCATCTGGGACGTAATTGGCACTGCCAGAAATCGTCTTAAAATCAGATTGTAAGTGGCGGGCATCAAAGGTCACTTCATGAAACCCGATATCCTGAACGGTCAGGTTGATGTCTGCTTGCCACTGGCGCGTGATATTAATGAATGAATAGTCGGAAAAGGTGACCTTGATATTAATCTCATTCACGCGACTATCGGCGGTGATGGTGAGCGGAGGAAAGTTTGGCCACTGCATGGGGGCTTTTTTATCCGCCCACGTCAATTCAATCGACATAATCGTAAACTTGCTGGCATTGAAATCCAGGCTGACTTTGCAGGTATGCTGTTTTCCCGGATCGTCAGGTTGTTTTCGTTGAGGCTCAGGCAACGGTGAAGAGTCATAGGAAATCAGTTTATTGGCGATAAAGCCGCTGAATAGCGTTGCGATATCCTGTTCGTCGATCAGTTCATAAGATTGGGGCAGGCTGCTTTCGTAAGAAAAATCATAGTCAACTTTGGTGGGTATCTCATCAATATGCGAGATGTTGGCGAGCGTATTACTGAGGATGCTGGCAGCGAGATCGACCAGATTTTTTCTCACGGTCTCTTTGGTCTGCGGCGACGGGGTATTTTTAAACTCCTCGTCCAGCACGACGACACCAGCAGTAATTTGCTTGTCGAGTAGCTGCGCAATAGCCTCTGGTGTGCGGGTTTTAGTGTTAAAAGCCAGTATCAGAAACTGCCGCCAGTCGCTGTTGAGACGGGCATTAACCGTAGTGCTTACCGTGAATTGTGTGTGGGTGGCAAGAAAAACCCGCTTCGCGTCGCCCTGTATGGCCTCAGTCAACTCTATCCCTTCCGAATGGGTGGTCGACATAGAGTTTCCTTCAAACTCAACCAGATAGGTGGAGTCACCCCGCGGCTCTTGAAAGCGCAAGAAGATCGCTGTCTTCGCAGTACACTGCTCAAGGGTGATGTTACCGCCTGAGTGGGAGATATGTGTCTGAATATATTGTTGTATAGCTTGGGTATTGAGAGGAACTAGCGGTGTAATCAGGATGACGAGGCCGCCTGCCGGACTGGTGGTGAGGTGAAAACCACTGGTTTTATTTCCCCGATCGTCATGAACGATTTCAGGCGTGAAGCAGCCATAGGTATAGTTGTTGGGCGCGCATCGCTGATCGTGAAAGACGAAAGCGCGATCAAGCAAAAAAAAGGACGCCAGATTTTTTTCAGGATTTAATGGTTCAGTCTTCATTTTCAACCTCAAAAGTAATGGTTTGATTGCCCGTCACATAGTCCGACCATTGACCGTTACTGGTTTTATAACGAAACCCTGCCGAGTAAATTGACGTGACATTCCATTGATATTCATAGCAATTATCCTGATGAGTAAACGTGTGGTCACGCGTTTGCGTTTCGCCCTGAGCTTGAAATCGTAACGTGCCATAGCGGATGCCAGTGGCAAACCGGGCGATAATGATGGCGTGCTGCGCACCGAACTGAGGAAAGCTATAAACACCGAGGGTAGCTGACTGGGTGATTGGCATATCGAGCACCACTGAGGCGGCGCTATCGTTATCCCAGGCGGTCACCTTGGCATAGGCGTCACGTCCCGTTATCGGATAACTGAAACAGGGCGAAGCCAGCGTGAGTTCAAAGGGTTCCGACAGGCTAGCGGAATAGTAGTGGCCTGTGAGTTTACTGTGTTGTGCGAATGTCGGATCGATATTCAGGGTCAGGAACTGACAAGGGAAGCTGGAATAATCCAGCGTCAGTATTTTGTTATTGCTGGTTCGTTGCTCGGTGACGAGAGAGAGATATCCATTGGCGGTTGGGTAGTTAACGCGAATATGGTACTGGTATTCACCATTCAAACTGAATGTATTATTAATAAATGTGAAAGCCAAATAACTCTGATTGGGCATCAATAGCAGGGTTTGCTGTTGTTCCGAAGGATAAAGCTCACCCGGTGGTAAAATGATTTGTATATCAATAAACGCCCCGTCTTTAAGACCCTGTGGGAAAGCGTAAAGGATGTTAATCCGCAGGTTACCGTCTGGCAGCGCAGGTGCGGTTATCTGGTGGATAACCTGTTCGGGAGCCTCTTTGGCAATTTGTTGTGCCATGGCAAAGGGATCCAGTAAAAAGCAGATGGGGCGCCGGGTTAGCTCAACGCGTTTTAAATCAATTATCAGGCGGCGCTGTTTCTGGGGGAGCAACAGACAAATATAAGTAGTATTGGTATTGGCGTTACCGATATAGGGCGATCCCAACGTGTTGAACAGACGATCAAGCAGAGCCTGCGCGAATAACAGCGCTTCTGCCGGGTTGGTCGAGGAGAAGGCTGGCGATATCAGCAGCGGTAGCCGGGATAGATTTTCGTACACGTACTGAGTAAGCAACACGTAGGGAAACGCAATCCGGTTGTTGGACGCAGGTTTGGCGTCTTTAACATTGGCCGCTAATTCGGCGATTAACTGGCCGGGATCGCAATCTAGTGTGTAGTTCAGCCGTGGCGATACACCCTCGACAAAACCATCGATACGGGCATTAAAGCCAACAATATTGTCCAGCAACGTTTTTTTCATCAGTTGCGTGGTATCTGCATCAAGCGAGATCAGAAATTGAATCGACTGCGCCGAATACCAGGTTGGGTCGTAATCCTGATGGGTTAATGCTGAATCATGGTCAGGTGGTGAACGGAAACCGAGCTTATAAGGGATAACCGGCAAACCTTGGATAGCTTTGCCGGGGTGCTGGCGATTGAATGCCTCAAGTGCGCTGCCGCTGGTAAATTGTAGCTCGGCGGTAAAATCAAGGTCACCGTAGATTATGTTGTTGCTTAGGCTAAGGATTATATCCAGCGCAAAGGCCAGCGGATCACCGACAATCAGGGCGAAGGGTTCTGGATACAAATAGTAGACATCTGGCTGCTGGCAGACGGCAACGACGCGCAGCCTGTCATCGGTGATGATTTGCTGAAAATCAGGATAACCAATAAACATATCAATCATTTACCTTATGGTTTTAATATGGTTTTGATAATCCTGACGCCATTCTTCCGGTAGCTGGTTTAGGATATTCACCGAGCGATGGTGGTACGCCTCTTCGTAGTGATACTGCATCGTGCTATCACCAACTAGCACACCAGCGGCATACATGGTGCTGTTACTTTCTGTCAGATCTTTGATGGGGTCATCAGTGGAAAGGTGCAGGTTGTACACCTCAATCTCACCGTGTTGTTTGTTGATACGGTTGATACCACAGTCACTCTCTGGGGTTAGCAGTCGACTGGTTAGGGTCAATTCACTCGCCAGTTCCACACCGGTGGTAGTGCAAAAGGGGTGGCCCAGGCTGGTTATTAGGGTTTTGAGTTGGCCGCAGCTATTCCTGACTTCAATTTCAAGATAGTTTTGCTCCGCACCGGTAATCACATCTTCCACTCTTAACGCTCGCCCATCCTGCGATTGCACCCATTCGCCAATAAGGATGTCGTCAATGGCTTTTTCTTTACCATCCTGCATTAAAATGGGGGTGCCTTTACCTAAACAACCATAGGTAATTTGCATGGGTTTTAGCGTGTTGGTATTTAAAAAGCGTTGTTCAGGATCGAACTGACCGGGAGCATTGGTGATAAAACTGGCCACACTTGCGCCTTCAATTTGTAATGTCACTTTAAAGATATAATAAACCCGCTCACCGGACTCAAAATCGGGGCGTTTGAATTTAAGCCAGTCTAGATCCCAAGATAAAACGTTGCCGTTAATTCGGGTTTTGGCGTCGTCAAAAAAATTAAAGTTACTGGCTGGGGTGATCGGATCGCCACCCTGCCGTTCGCGTACCAGATAAATTGAGTTATAAGCGTTTATTGGCTTGCCATTATTTAAATCAATATTGCCGAAGTAGGTTACGCTACCTTTTATCGGTACGGTGACATTGCCGTCAAAACTATTAAAGTAGTCACAGTCGTTTTCCTTACGGGCCAGACAGATTTTTATCAGATTATTTTTATTTAGATCAGCAGGTGAATCATTTTGAATTAATTTTGGGTAACTTTGTGTTGTAACAATTTCTGCCCCGTAAACTGTCTGGTTATTCACCGTTTGGGCAAAGGTATAGATGATATTAACTGGATAGCGGGTTTGTTTTAAACTGGCTGGGAAGGTGCCATCAGCCTGAATAGGGCAATTGGCAGTGTAAATATAGTTCTTTTTACATTGCACAGTTCCCGTCGGGCTGCCTGATTCGTCAAAGATACCTAAGGTTTGCGTGATGTTTACGGCTGATACCGGTAGCGAACCAATGGCATTTGCTGAAAATGTTTGCCCATCAGTAGAGTCCAGGCTGACGATGCTGTGTACCTGTTGTGCGCTATCGCTATCCCCCATCGCCAGTGAGCTGACGGCATGTCTAGCCAGTTTGTTATTTACCCAAAGCTGACTGAAGTTGGGATAACGAACCAGACTGACACCTGCTAGTGCCAGTTGAATATCATAGAATTTTACCAGCAGCGGATCGTTGGTATTAATTATAAATACACCGGTGTTTGCATATTTATTAATTACACTGCTAATAATATTATTTTCAGAGAAACTATTTTTTCCTGAGGGCTGCGTTGCAGGTTGCATAATATCATTTCCCAATGAGTGAGCTGTGTTTATCTATACGAAAATTTTCTAAAGCATGGGGCGTTTTATAGAATATAGAGACAACTATTCAGCGTAATAAAACAAGGAATTGGCTTAGTAAATCAAAAGCATTGACTGAAAATTTATATTTTCTATCTTTCGCATTCTTCCAGTTTTAGTAGGTAGCCGCGCTTGTTACTCATCCTGTCCGCGAGTCTGGCCCGGAAAGAGCCAGTCCGTTGTTAAGAAAGAGATATTTCCCCCTGAGACTATAGCTTTTTTGTGTGTAATATTGAGAATTTATTAAAATGGTGAAGGTGTTCAATAGAATAAATTAATACAGAGTTACTTAGCATCATAACCTTAGAAAATAATGTTAGCAGCAATGCAAAAAAAAACCACTGGGGGAAATAAATAATAGAGTGGGCCGTCTGGAAAAGTGTGCACCGTAGGATGGTGATGAGAATGAAAAATAGGCTTTATATTCGTATTTTTATTGAGTTTCCTCTCCTTATTTCCGTTATCTTACGTTTACTCATCCAACTTGTTGAATATCCCCAGCGCTGAGAATAAATACAGCATCATTCAATTGAATTTATTCATTAATATAATGGATTAAACGTGATAAAAACGACGTTATTTTATCAGAAACGATTTCTGCGTATTTTGTGGTTAAAATCACAAAAATGGCTGTGTTAACGACCAAATAAACCGCTGACTGCGATAATGGTGTCTAAGAATCGAGCTTTATTATGCGCTTTTCTTTTACATAAATTCGATGTTGGTTGCTTTGCTATGACGACACGGCTTGCGATGTACGATTTGGCTAAGGTGGCTATGCGCGTGAGAAATATCTCCGCCGGCCCCCGGTTGCTTTCAGACTTTGAATAGTGGTCAATCACGGTCACAACTGAAATTCTCACGAATAAAAAGATAAAAAATCACGCTAATATAATGATAAATAATGATTTTGTTTTAACTCTGTTGGCTTGTCATATAACTGTAATATTACGTACATTTTTCTGTCATTAAACTGTCCTATTTTCCCTCCTGCACCATACTTAATCTGATGAAACAATTTATACACTTTGTACTTGAAGTTGCAGCGTTGTCAGCTTGGTTCGTTAGTCGGCTCATCCTGCAATACCAAGTTCTTTGGTATAGAGTTAATTCTAATATCCCATTAGGAGGGATTATGAAACTGATGCGTACCACCGTAGCCAGCATTGTGGCAGCGACTTTATCTATGACCACTGTGTCCGCGTTCGCTGCTGCAAGCCTGACAGGTGCAGGTGCGACATTCCCCGCGCCGGTGTATGCCAAGTGGGCAGATTCTTATCAGAAAGAAACAGGTAACAAAGTTAACTATCAAGGGATCGGTTCTTCAGGCGGCGTGAAACAAATCATTGCTAATACTGTTGATTTCGGTGCTTCTGATGCGCCTTTAGCGGACGATAAACTGGCTGCTGAAGGTTTATTCCAATTCCCAACAGTGATTGGCGGTGTGGTGCTGGCCGTGAATATCCCTGGTATCAAATCTGGTGAACTGACCTTAGACGGTAAAACACTGGGTGATATTTATCTGGGTAATGTGAAAAAGTGGAATGACCCGGCGATTGTTAAATTGAATCCGGGCGTTAAATTACCGGACCAAAATATTGCAGTGGTGCGCCGTGCTGATGGTTCTGGCACTTCATTCGTTTTCACCAGCTATTTAGCTAAAGTGAACGCGCAGTGGAAAGAGAAAGTGGGTGCCGGCTCAACGGTTAACTGGCCGACTGGTTTAGGTGGCAAAGGTAATGATGGTATCGCGGCATTTGTTCAGCGCCTGCCAGGTGCCATTGGTTATGTGGAATACGCTTACGCCAAACAGAATAACCTGGCTTACACCAAACTGGTTTCAGCCGATGGCAAACCGGTCAGCCCAACAGAGCAAAGCTTTAGCGCTGCGGCCAAAGGTGTAGACTGGAGCAAAACGTTTGCTCAAGACTTAACCAACCAGAAAGGTGGTGAGGTTTGGCCAATTACCTCAACGACTTTCATTTTGGTGCACAAAGAGCAGAAAAATGCGGCTAAAGGCACTGAAGTATTGAAGTTCTTTGATTGGGCATACAAAAACGGTGCTGAACAAGCTAATGCACTGGATTACGCCACATTACCAAAAGAAGTGGTTGAACAGGTTCGTGCGGCCTGGAAAACCAATGTAAAAGACAGCAGCGGTAAGCCAATCTTCTGATTGAGGTTAGTTTTTCCTGTAATCGGTTATTTATAAGGTTATACCCTAAATAATTCGAGTTGCAGGAAGGCGGCAATTGAGCAACAAATTGGTTGTAAACCATTTTGAACAGCTCCTGCGCTGGTCTGTAGGGTGAGCCTCTGATGAGGCTCATAATCCCCAGGTGGCCTCGCAGAGGCGAAGCCCATTGGACGGGCCGAGTAACGAAAGCAGCCAACGCATATGCAACTTGAAGTATGACGGGAAGGATGAGAAGAGAGTCTATGGCTGATTACAAGCCGACTACCAAAGCACCGAGCAAATACGGTGACATCATTTTCAGCGCGCTGGTTAAACTGGCTGCGCTGATTACGCTATTTCTGCTGGGCGGCATTATCATTTCATTGATTGTTGCTTCCTGGCCAAGTATTCAAAAATTTGGTTGGGCTTTTCTGTGGACCAAAGAATGGGATGCCCCGGCTGAGCAGTTTGGTGCATTAGTGCCGATTTACGGTACGGTTGTCACCTCTGTTATCGCCTTACTTATTGCGGTCCCCGTCAGTTTTGGTATTGCCCTGTTCCTGACTGAGCTGGCCCCTAACTGGCTAAAACGCCCACTGGGTGTGGCTATCGAACTATTAGCGGCTATCCCCAGTATTGTTTACGGGATGTGGGGTTTGTTTGTTTTCGCTCCCTTATTTGCCCGCTATTTCCAAGAACCCGTCGGCAATGTGATGTCTGGTATCCCGATTGTGGGGGTGTTGTTCTCAGGCCCGGCATTCGGTATTGGTATTCTGGCTGCAGGTGTCATCCTGGCCATCATGATTATTCCTTACATTGCAGCGGTTATGCGCGATGTGTTTGAACAAACCCCGGTGATGATGAAAGAGTCAGCTTATGGCATTGGCTGTACCACCTGGGAGGTTATCTGGCGCATTGTGTTGCCTTACACCAAAAACGGTGTGATCGGCGGTGTGATGCTAGGCCTGGGGCGCGCTTTGGGTGAAACCATGGCTGTAACCTTTATTATCGGTAACACCTACCAACTCGACAGTTTCTCACTCTTCATGCCGGGGAACAGTATCACCTCCGCGTTAGCGAATGAGTTTGCTGAAGCTGAGTCCGGTTTACATACCGCAGCGTTGATGGAGTTGGGTCTGATATTGTTCGTGATTACCTTTATCGTGCTGGCTTTATCTAAGTTAATGATTTTGCGTCTGGCTAAGAAAGAGGGGCGCTAAGATGGCGACGATGGATATGCAAAGTGATGCGACGCTGCTGGAAACTCGCCGTAAAAAGCAGGCCTGGCGTCGCCAAAAGAACCGTATAGCCCTACTGCTTTCAATGGCTACCATGGCGTTTGGTTTATTTTGGTTGGTGTGGATTTTGTTCTCCACCGTGACCAAAGGTATCGATGGTATGTCTTTGGCGCTGTTTACCGAGATGACACCGCCACCCAATACTGCGGGTGGTGGTTTGGCTAACGCCATTGCCGGCAGTGGTTTATTGATTTTGTGGGCCACTGTCATTGGCACCCCACTGGGTATCATGGCGGGGATTTACCTGGCTGAATATGGCCGTAAATCCTGGTTGGCGGAAATTACCCGCTTTATAAATGATATTTTGCTATCAGCGCCTTCCATCGTGGTCGGTCTGTTTGTCTACACCATCGTGGTTGCCAAGATGGAGCACTTCTCCGGTTGGGCTGGGGTGATTGCATTGGCGTTATTACAAGTGCCAATTGTTATCCGTACTACTGAGAATATGCTCAAGTTAGTGCCAGATAGCCTGCGTGAAGCTGCCTATGCCTTGGGAACACCGAAATGGCGCATGATATCGGCTATTACGCTGAAAGCATCTATCTCCGGTATTTTGACGGGTATCTTGCTCGCGGTAGCACGTATTGCCGGTGAAACAGCACCGCTGCTGTTCACATCGCTCTCCAACCAGTTCTGGAGTACCGATCTGAGCCAGCCTATCGCTAACTTGCCAGTCACCATATTTAAATTTGCCATGAGCCCGTTTGCCGAATGGCAACAACTGGCTTGGGCTGGGGTGCTGCTAATTACCCTGTGCGTATTGTTACTGAATATTCTGGCTCGGGTTATTTTTGCGAAGAAAAAGTATTGATCGGCTGCGTAAGTATCAGCATTGATTAATGAAAATACCGAATCGCCAATAAATTTCAAAATGCGGCTACGGCGGCATTGGCTAAAAGAGAGAAGTCTTGATGAGTATGGCTACTGACATCAATAACAGCAAAATCCAGGTTCGCGATCTGAACTTCTACTATGGCAAATTCCATGCGCTGAAGAATATCTCGCTGGATATTGCTAAGAATCAGGTCACTGCATTCATCGGGCCATCAGGTTGCGGTAAATCTACTCTGCTGCGTACATTCAATAAAATGTATCAGTTGTATCCTGATCAACGTGCTGAAGGCGATATCTTATTGGATGGTCAGAATATCCTGACGGATAAACAAGATATTGCGTTGTTGCGGGCTAAGGTTGGCATGGTTTTCCAAAAACCGACCCCGTTCCCGATGTCGATTTACGATAACATCGCTTTTGGTGTGAAACTGTTTGAAAACTTGTCGCGTGCTGATATGGATGAACGGGTGCAATGGGCGCTGACCAAAGCGGCATTGTGGAATGAGACCAAAGATAAGTTACACCAAAGTGGTTATAGCTTGTCTGGCGGGCAGCAGCAGCGTTTGTGTATTGCCCGTGGTATCGCTATCCGCCCGGATGTATTGCTATTGGATGAACCTTGCTCAGCGCTGGACCCTATATCTACTGGCAGAATTGAAGAGTTGATCAGTGAGTTGAAGTCCGATTACACCGTGGTTATTGTGACGCATAACATGCAGCAAGCTGCCCGTTGTTCAGATCACACTGCATTTATGTATCTGGGCGAGCTAATCGAATTCAGTGATACCGATACCCTGTTTACTGCGCCACAACAAAAACAGACGGAAGATTATATTACTGGTCGCTATGGCTGATCGGCCTATCCCCGTCATACTTCAAGTTGCATGTGTGTTGGCCGCCTTCCTGCAACTCGAATTATTTAGGGTATACATCAATTTCGCCTTCTTACATGTACGGGAAGTATTATGGATAACTTGAATCTGAATAAACATATTTCCGGCCAGTTCAATGCAGAACTTGAACATATCCGCACCCAAGTCTTGACCATGGGTGGACTGGTGGAACAACAATTATCTGATGCGATCACCGCAATGCATAATCAGGACGGTGAACTGGCGAAACAAGTGATTGCCGGCGATAAAAAGGTCAATATGATGGAAGTGGCTATTGATGAAGCCTGTGTGCGCATCATTGCCAAACGTCAACCTACGGCCAGTGATTTACGCTTGGTGATGGCGATTATTAAAACTATCTCTGAGTTGGAGCGCATCGGTGACGTAGCAGACAAGATCTGCCGTACCGCGCTGGAAAAATTCTCTCATCAGCATCAACCTTTGTTGGTCAGTCTTGAATCTTTGGGCCGCCATACGGTACAGATGCTGCATGATGTGCTGGATGCTTTTGCACGTATGGATTTGGACGAGGCCATCCGTATCTATCGTGAAGACAAAAAGGTCGATCAGGAATATGAAGGCATCGTACGCCAATTGATGACCTATATGATGGAAGATCCGCGAACTATCCCAAGTGTGCTGACTGCCCTATTTTGTGCTCGCTCCATTGAGCGCATTGGCGACCGCTGTCAGAATATTTGTGAATTTATCTTCTATTTCGTCAAAGGGCAGGATTTCCGCCACCTCGGTGGTGATGATTTAGAAAAACTGCTTTCCAGTAAAACTGAAAAATAACGTTTTCCCCAATCAATCTGGCTGATTAGGCGGGTTGGGGATCAGTTTTGTATTTTCCCTCCTTTTTTGAACAATATATTCTATATTGTTTCATGTTTGTTTATATTCTAAATCCTAATTAATTGACATAATTAAATAGCATTGTGTTTCTCTGTTTTTATATATTACTGATGACTTCATCATTAATGGGAAATATATTTTCCTTTTGGCGGAAGGTATATTTCCCACATCGGAATTTTTCGGTGATATTTTAAATTCAGCTTAATGTAATTATTTTTAGTATGTTTTTACGCGGGAGCGGGATAAGTGAACATGAGTCTGTATACGCACAAAAATGTAACGCTTAGCCTATGTTGGGTGCTATGGATAGCATGTTTAGTGAGCTATATAGTCTACAATTTATTTTTCTTTCTACTACTTGCTCCTACTCTATTCCTTATCTTTATCTTAATAAAAATTATGTTTAAAAAGAAAACCAACAGTAATAACGAGGTGTTTCCTGTGACTAATATTCCCCATAAAGTTCATTCACCATTAACTGATTTGTCACCGGATACAGCTAAAACAAATACCATTATTGCCGCAGGTACGCAATTAACCGGTGATGTTAAGCTTGATGGTGATATTCAAATTTATGGTGTGGTGACCGGCGATATTATCGTGAGTGATGGCACCATTCGGCTGATGCGCAGTGGCAAGATAGAGGGCAATTTAACCGCTCCGCACATTACGGTAGATGGGCGGATTGAGGGGGTTTGCATTTCTGATCATCTGGAAATTCTGGAGAATGGCCGTTTAAACGGCATTGTGAAAGGTAGCAATTTCTCAATCAAGAAAGGCGGCGTCTTTATTGGTCAGTCTGAGATAACAGAAGAACCCGCCAGCCAAAACAAGGTTAAAGTAAAACCTGCTGTAGTCGTCCCTCAGGAAAAGGCTAATGCAGAAGAAGCCACATCTGATGTCAGTTCCAGTAGCAAATAATTCTGCAAATTCACTTTTTTCTAATACATGCTAATAACGCGATTGGGCCAAATTATAGGGCTTCAATCGTGTTTTTTGTTCACGATATAGGTTGTTTTTTCATCGGTTATTTTTTTATTTACTGAATACACAGCATTTTTTAGCCGACAGTTTCAGAATCGGGTTTTTTGGCGCATTCTAAGGCTCCCCATTTTCCTGATTTTCCTTTGCCACCGATCCCTCTTTCCTTGCCAATATAATCAGACTAATTGACTGAGATTAATTGGTTATAAACATATCGTTTTATATTATTTCCTGACCTAACGCCGAATTGATAGCTTATCCATATCGCAACATCTCAATCACTTTAGGAGCTTTCAATGAAGCAATCTCTGTCCACAAAAAAAAGCGCTCTGGCATTAACGCTGTTAGCGGGTCTGGCTACGCTTTCTGGCGCGGCTCACGCTGATAAACTGGATGATATCAAGCAAGCAGGTGTGGTACGGATTGCTGTTTTTGATAGTAACCCCCCATTTGGCTATATCGATCCGCAGACTAAAAAGCTGGTGGGGTATGACGTGGACGTGGCGAATGCTATCGCGAAAGATCTCGGTGTAAAAGTAGAACTACGCGCCACTAACCCGGCCAACCGTATTCCATTACTGACATCGAAGAAAGTTGATCTGATTGCAGCAAACTTCACTATTACCGATGAGCGCGCTAAGGAAGTTAACTTCAGCCTGCCATATTTCGCCACGGGTCAGAAATTTATTGCGCATAAAGGGGTGTTAAAGACACCTGAAGATATCGGCAAATTACGTATTGGTGCTGATAAAGGTACGGTTCAGGAAATTACCCTGCGTGAACATTATCCAACCGCAAAAGTGATTTCTTACGATGATACACCGCTGGCATTTACTGCTTTGCGTAATGGTAACGTTCAAGCTATCACCCAGGATGATGCGAAACTTGTCGGCCTGCTAGGTAACTTACCGGCGGCACAAAAAGCTGATTTTGAGATCTCACCGTTCAGTATTACCAAAGAATACCAAGGGGTTGGTATTCCTAAAGGTGAAGAGCGTTTAACGGCAAGTGTTAACGAAACACTGGTTAAATTGGAAAAAGACGGCGAAGCGGCGAAGATTTATGATCGTTGGTTTGGCCCAGCAACCAATGCAGCCCAGCCGCGCGGTGAGTTTAAGTTTGCGCCACTGGATCAGCAACCTAAAGCCTAATATATCCATCGTCCTTGAAGTGAGAACATTAAAGCCCTGCATTGTCACGATGTGGGGCTGCTTGCATTGTAATCCGTTAGTGATTAACACCATGGGGGATAGGTAAGATGGATTTTACAGCACAGCTAATAATAGCTATTGAGATGCTTTTAGCGCGATATGGGTATCAAGACCTATGAATCTACATCATCTCACTGATTGGTTGCTGGCCCCGCAATATCTTAACTGGCTGTGGCAGGGGTTTCTGCTTACGTTGTGGATTTCTGCCTGCACGGTGGTTGCTGCCACGTTATTAGGCTTTTTGCTCGCTGCTGCCAGAGATAGCGAACTCAAAGCGTTGCGGTGGTTTGCTGTTGGCTACAGCACGCTATTTCGCAATACGCCGCTGCTAATCCAATTGTTCTTTTGGTATTTTGCTGCCAGTCAGTTTTTACCCGCCACTTGGGTTCCATGGCTCAATACGCCCCATGAAATCACCTTTATCGGGCTCACGTTGAGCTGGCCTTCTTTTGAGTTTTTGGCCGGTTTTATCGGGCTAACCCTCTATTCCACGGCGTTTATTGCTGAAGAATTACGCTCAGGGATCAGCGGTGTCGCTAAAGGGCAAAAATACGCCGCACATGCGCTGGGGTTAACGGGCTGGCAATCTATGCGCCATGTGGTGTTGCCGCAGGCGTTGAAGATTGCCATGCCGCCATTGCTGGGCCAGTACATGAATATTATTAAAAACTCCTCTTTAGCGATGGCTATCGGGGTGGCTGAGCTTTCCTATGCTTCTCGTCAGGTTGAAACCGAAACATTACGGACATTTCAAGCCTTTGGTGTAGCAACAGTATTGTATATCGCCATTATCGCGTTGATTGAAGCCTGGGGCATGTGGCGTCAACAGCGAACCGCAATCAGGGGGCATTGAGATGGATTTTACGATTATTGCCGATAACTGGACTTATCTATTGTGGGGTACTTTCCCGGATGGCCCTCTGGGCGGGGCGGCATTAACCCTGCTGATCAGTATTATGGCTGGGGTTGCTTCCGCAATCTTAGGGACCGTGCTGGGGGTATTGCTGGCAATGTCTCGTGGTGTTTGGGCGGGCGTATTGGCGGCTTTTTTAGGCTTTTTCCGCGCAATTCCCGTGATAATGCTGATTTTTTGGACCTATTTCCTGCTGCCAATTGTATTTGGTGTGGATATACCCGAAATCACCACGGTAGTGTGTGCACTGGCATTGATTGCTTCCGCCTATCTGGCGCACGCAGTAAAAGCGGGGATTGTGGCGATTGGTGCTGGGCAGTGGCAGGCTGGGTTGTCGCTAGGTTTTAACCGCTGGCAGGTCTTATGGTTTGTGGTCTTGCCGCAAGCATTGCGCATGATGGTGCCATCATTTATCAATCAATGGATTTCATTGATTAAGGACACATCGCTGGCTTATATAGTTGGGGTGAATGAACTGACTTTTCTGGCAACTCAGGTCAATAACCGTAGCATGGTTTATCCGATGGAAGTGTTCCTGTTTGTCGCGTTGGTCTACTTCGCTTTATGCCTGGCTTTGGATTTATTGGCAAATGGCCTTAACCGCCGCTTTAGCCCACAGCATGCTATTAAGAAACAAAGTGCCATTAAACGGTCATGGCGCTGGTTGAGTAATAAACCAGCGCCGTCGGCACACTAATGACGAGTAATATGCCAGTCTCTTTCGCGCCACAAGTCAGGCAGTTGCTGCATATCATCAAACATGGTGACTAGCGGGTGGTGTATCGGCAGGTTGTGTGGATCGGCGCAGTAGTAAAATACCGGTATACCTGCGGCAATCCCCGCGTGGGTGCCAGCAGCGGAGTCCTCCACTAAAATGCAGTGCTCGGCGGCAACCTGCATCTCTTTTGCCGCGTGATAAATCAGCGCGGGATCCGGCTTCCAACGCTGAATGTCGTAACCGCTATAGAGGCGCGTATCAAAGAAAGACAGCAGGCCAGTCAGGCCAAGGGAGTGCTGCATTTTGCTCACCGGCCCGTTAGAGACCACGCAGACGGGCAGGGTGATTTGCTCCAAGAGCGCTCTTGCCCCGGCAATAGGTTGTAATTCGGCATCAAACAGGCGTGCAACCTCTGCGCGGTAGAGTTTTTCCAGCGTTGCTATTGATTCATCCAGACCGTTCTCTTTACTCACCAGCGCGACTATCTCATTCAGTTTTACCCCTTTAAAACGCTTAATCACCTCTTCCAGCGACAGGTGAATACCGTAATGGGCAAACATCACGACGTATGCACGACAACATAGGACTTCACTGTCAACCAAGGTGCCATCGCAATCGAACATGACGCATTCAATGTTATTCACTCTACCTATCCTTTAATTGTGCGGATCTACGTTCACTTCACTTTAATCATCCTGAGTAAGAATGCGATGTTTATTGACCCTATTAGCAGAAAAACTAATAACAAATTAATAAAATACAACGGGTTGAATAATAGACAGTCATGGTGAAGGCGTTGTTGCGCAACAGTGAAGATAAAAAATAGCCAAAAAAGAGTGTGATCCCGCTCTAAACAATAGTTTTTTGTTATAGGATATCCCCCGACTATCACTCCCTTCTGTGGAACTCTTCGAATGAGTAAACCAAACCTTGATACTGAGCAGGGGCTGCTCGAACGTGTATTTAAACTGAAACAGCACGGTACCACGGCACGTACTGAGTTGATTGCCGGTATCACTACCTTTTTGACTATGGTCTATATCGTGTTCGTAAACCCACAGATTTTAGGGGTTGCGGGTATGGATGTGCGGGCTGTTTTCGTGACAACCTGCCTGATTGCCGCCTTTGGTAGCATCTTTATGGGCTTATTGGCTAACTTACCAGTAGCACTGGCTCCGGCGATGGGGCTTAACGCTTTCTTCGCTTTTGTGGTTGTCGGCGCGATGGGTATTTCATGGCAAGTCGGCATGGGTGCTATTTTCTGGGGCGCAATCGGTTTCCTTTTGCTGACCATTTTCCGCATCCGGTATTGGATGATTGCTAACATCCCACTGAGCCTACGGGTGGGGATTACCAGTGGTATTGGCCTGTTTATTGCCATGATGGGGCTGAAAAATGCCGGTATCGTGGTAGCAAACCCGGATACCTTAGTCGCAGTCGGTAATCTGACTTCTCACAGTGTGCTGTTAGGTGCGCTGGGCTTCTTTATTATCGCGGTTCTGGCATCTCGCAATATCCACGCTGCGGTGCTGGTGTCGATTGTGGTAACCACACTGATTGGCTGGGCACTGGGTGATGTGCATTACTCTGGCATTTTCTCCATGCCGCCAAGTGTGACTTCTGTGGTCGGGCAGGTGGATTTAGCCGGAGCGCTGAATATTAGTATGGCGGGGATCATTTTCTCCTTCATGCTGGTTAACCTGTTCGATTCATCTGGCACATTAATTGGTGTCACGGATAAAGCGGGCTTAACCGACCATAAAGGCAAATTCCCGCGCATGAAGCAAGCGCTGTACGTGGATAGCATTAGCTCGGTAGCCGGTGCTTTTATCGGTACCTCATCGGTGACCGCGTATATTGAAAGCTCCTCAGGGGTGTCTGTCGGGGGCCGTACTGGTTTAACTGCTGTTGTCGTTGGTATCTTATTCCTGTTGGTGATGTTTGTGTCACCATTGGCCGGTATGGTGCCTGCTTATGCTGCTGCGGGTGCGTTGATTTATGTTGGCGTACTGATGACATCTAGCCTGTCACGGGTGAAGTGGGATGATTTGACTGAAGCCGTTCCTGCGTTTGTTACCGCAGTGATGATGCCGTTCAGCTTCTCTATCACTGAAGGGATTGCGCTGGGCTTTATCTCTTATTGCCTGATGAAGTTGGGCACTGGCCGTTGGCGTGAAATCAGCCCATGCGTAGTGGTTGTTGCGCTGCTGTTTGTGCTAAAAATTGCCTTTGTCGATCACTGATAGCCGATCATAAAAACGCCCCCCTTTCGACACCGAGGGTGGGGGCGTTGTCGTTATAATCTTATGCTTTTAACTGAGCGCTGATTTGCTCCAGTGCCTTTGTCGCACATTGTGCGTCCAAATGCCCGCCCGGTGCACCGGCAACACCCACTGCACCGACGACCTCATCCCCTGCTTTCACTGGCACGCCACCCCCTAACAGCAAGAACCCTGGAATGTCTTTCAGGTTGTTGGCTGCAGGTGTCTTTTGGCTGTTTTCCATCACTTGCCCGCTTGGGGTTTTAGTCGATAGTGCCGTAAAGGCTTTTTGCTCGCTGGCTTTAACGGTGTGCGGACCGGCATTATCAGCACGTAATACAGTTTTGATGATCCCAGCACGGTCAACCACAGTTACCGCCACGTTGTAGCCATCCGCCTGGCAAACAGCGAGGGTACGGCTGGCCAAATCGGTGGCCAGCGCCTGAGAGATATTACGTTCAGTGTTCAGACCCGCAGCCGAGGCTTGAGCTATCAGGCCAATGAATAAGGCGGAGGTCAGGGCAATAGGCTTGATCATATAAAATCCTTATTGTTAGCGAAGTGATTTCATCACCGTGCCGTTATGTTACGGTGATCAGTGGTGAAAAAACATTCGGCTAACTACCCGTTTTACTCCGTACTTCTACCTATTCCCTTGGTACTTGGCGCCGCAGGGGTGTTATCTGCGCTCACGCACCCGAATCACTTGACTGCGTAAGCTCATCGGGATTATGAGCCTCATCATAGGCTCACCCTACGGGCCAGCGCAGGCGCTGTTCAACATGGTTTACAAACAATTTGTTGCTCACTTGCTGCCTACCTGCAACACCAATTACTTTGGGTATATTATTGGTAGGATATAGGAGTAATTATGAATAAGTGATGCTAGCGAGTTGACCTCCAGTTTAGCGAAGATGTTAGCGCGATGCGCCTCAACGGTTCGCGGTGAAAGGGATAATCGTTGGGCGATTTGCTTGCTGGTTTCCCCTTGGATAATCAGCGCGGCGACTTCCTGTTCGCGAGCCGAGAGTTGGCTGATCAACTGCTGATAGGCTGCCTGCTGACTGTGGATTGCCAGCGCCTGTTCATGCTGTTCTAACGCCATGCTGATGGTTTCGATCAGCACATCGGCGTCGATAGGTTTGGTCAAAAACTCCAGCGCTCCACCTTTAAATGCCCGGCGGCACAATTCAATATTACCGTGCCCAGTCATTATGATGACCGGAAGAGTGCTATCACGGCATTGAATGGCTTCTAATACTGCCATCCCACTCTTACCCGGCATTCTGATATCCAGTAGTACGCAACTTGGCTGGGTTATTGCCAATGAATCGAGGAAATGCTGGCCGTCACTGAATGCTTTTACTTCCCAGCCCAGGGTGGCGAGTAATGCGGTTAGCGCGGCGCGAACACCGTCATCATCATCAATCAGATAAATGTGTTTTGTCATGCGTATTCTCGCCAATCAGGGGAAAGGTTAGGGTAAAACAAGCCCCGCCATGTTCACTGTTTGCGGCTTTTATGTCACCTCCCATTCGCTGTACCAATGTCTCACACAGGGTTAGCCCTAATCCCAGACCACTCTCGCGAGTGGTATAAAAAGGTGTGAACAGGTGGTCTAACTGCTGATGGCTTAGCCCCGGCCCATTATCCTCTATCTGAATTAGCCATTGCTGTGGTTGCAGGCGGGCAGTGAAATAAATTAACGGAGTCGTAGTGTGTTGCACGGCATGGATAGCATTACTGAGTAAATTATGCAGAATTTGCTCCAGCCATAAAGGATCGGCCGAAAGTGGCGGTAAATTCGCTGAAATACTATTCACAACCGTTACTTTGCTGGCGGCTATCTCATTACTTAATAAAGCGTTCACGCGTAGCCAGATATCCGCTACCACCACCGGTTGTAAATTCACCTGCCCACGGCTGAGTAACGTGCGTAGCCGCTCCAGTAGCGCCGAAATTCGTTTGATTTGCTCAACCGACGCCTGTAGCAGTGGGGTGATGTTGTCATCCTGCGCGGGTAATAATCGCAGCGCGGTTTGGTTATACGTCAATGTGGCAGTGAGTGGCTGGTTCAACTCATGGGCAATACCCGTGGCAATTTCCCCCATGGCATTGAGTCTGGCTTGATCAGCAAATTTAGCCCGTTGTTCGGCGCGATTGCGGTATTGCGCCAACTGCTGCCAACGGTGCCAACCATAAAGGGTAGCTCCCCATATGAGTGAAAGCAGGAGAGCTGTTAACCAAGGTAAATCACGCCAAAGAGGCGTGGCATAGCCAGTTAACGAAAAGGATTGAGCACCCTCTCCCAATGGTTTTTGCCATTGCCAGAAGCTATCTGGATTTGGATTGCCCAACACAGCTAACGGATGTTGCTGATAGCGTAATGTCACGCTGTCGAAATTTTTCGGTAAGCCCACTACCTGCAACAGTTTCAACCCATTAATCTGCAAGCCACTGCCATTGTATGAGTTCGATAGCTGATAATCACCGCCGTGAACTTGCAGCGTTAACTGGCCTGCTTTTGATTTATCGGCTTTAGTTTGGCTGATTGCGACCAATTGCGGGAAGTGGCGCTGTAGTTGCGACAGTTGGTTCGGTTCAAGAGTCAGAAACAAAATAGCTTGTTGTTGGGCTAATTGCTGGCTCAATTCGCGGTGGGTAATACGAAAATCGGCCTCACGCTCAGCTTGCTGCTCATTTAAGCCATACCAACCCAGCCAGAGAGTGGATATCAGGGTCAGGATAAGCCAGACAGTGATTTTAACGGCCATTTAGCAGCATCCAACATGTGTGGGTCGAGAGAGTAACCCCCAATCACCAGCGGCCAGTGGGGGTTTTCAATCATGAGTTATTTCACGCGGACACGTTCAATATAGGTGGCAAAGGCTGCCAGTTGGCCGGTGAGGAAATCCAACGTTCCTTGGTCAATCAATGCTTTGGCTTGCTCATCCACTTTGCTTTGAATCACACCCCCCATAAATTCAGGCTTATTCATCACCATCGCATCAAGGAAAACCAGGATCTGACGCAAATGATACTGGCAACGTGCCCCACCTATTGGCCCCATTGAACTGGTTTGAATCGCCACCGGTTTGCCTGCCAGTGGTTGATTTGGCAAGCGAGACAGCCAATCGATCGCATTCTTCAATCCACCTGGCACAGAATAATTATATTCCGGTGTGACGATGATAACGCCATCAGCTTGACGAATTTGCTCAGCAATGGCTTGAACCGTGTTCGGGAAACCGTCTTCCTGCTGTACATCAGCATCATAAAGCGGAATGTCACGGATAGAAGGCAGCGCTTCAATGATGACGCCTGAAGGGGCTAATTTAGGCAGGGCGCGGGCTACCATCGCATTGTAGGAACCATTCCGCAAGCTACCCAGCAGAGTGACAATTTTAAGGGATTGCTGTGACATGACATACTCCCGTTCAGTAAATGGATGAGGCTTTATACCCGTCATCTTTCTCGTTGCAGGTATATTGCTCCACTGCCTGCATCTTGAAATCTATGGGTTATATCGTTACCAGAGTAGGCCAAACTTATGTGATAAAACAATGGCTATCTCGCGGATGACGATATTTAAATATCACTTAAATTTGTGTTATGGATGGAATTATTACGCTGAAACTGTGACCGCAGGAGAGGAACGAAAAAATCGTTTTTGCCAGTCATCAAGTCTGTGCGCGAAATGCCGTTAATAGATCTGGAGCTATCCAGCTTTCTTAATTGAGCGACACGACAATGCTAAAAACCACTCAAGCCCGCTTTACCTTACTCGTCAGTGCGTTTTTTATTTTACTACTGATAATCACCGTGGTGGTCATTCAGCTTTTTGTGACACCGCAACTCAAACAATCTGAAAGTACCATTGTAGGCAATAGTGTTGACCAAATAGCGACGGCAATCACTGCGCAAATGAACAAAGTGGAAGCGCAAGCCCGCAGCATTACACAGGCTGTTGCCATTATGGACAGCAATACCATCGATCAACTATTACCGGGGCTGGTGGATCAGTACGGCGACAGTAATGTGTTTGGGGGTGGCATTTGGCCATTACCTAATAAACGTGAGCAAGGGGTGATTAAGTTCAGCACTTTCTTTGCCCGTAATGGAGAAAATAAGTTAACCGTCAACACCCATTGGAATTCACCTGAATCACAAAATTATTTTGAGCAGCCATGGTACAAAGATGGTTTAAATGCACCCAAAGGCTTCTGCGCGTGGGCTAAGGCCTACCAGGATGATGCCAGCCCGCAGCCAAGAACTAACTGTGCGATGGCAATTTATAAAGGTGATGAGGCATACGGTGTTTCAACCATTGACGTTACCTTAGGTTTCTTTAACCGCTTGGTTAAAGAGATGGAACAGAAAGTGAATGGCACTATTCTGATTGTCGAAACTGATGGCAAAATTGTCGGTAGCAGCGCTCTGGCGGATGGTAAAGCAGAATTAAAAAATCTGTCTGACTTTGCGGCCAACTCGCCGATGGCAGCAGAAACCCAGCGGTTACTGCCGCAGTTGAAAGAGCAAAAAGCACTGGAAAGTGAATTTGATGTCGACGGTACTTCTCACACCCTATTCATTCGCCCGATCGCCAATAGTCCGTGGTATTTGGTTACTGACTTACCAACCAGTTTATTGGTTAAACAGAGCCACGCTATCCTGTTGCATCTGGGGTTAGTACAGATTCCAATTATGCTGTTATTGCTCTTGTTCCTGGTGTTTTCTATCCGCGTCTTTATGAAACGCTTAGCGGTTTTGAAAGAGAATATCACTGCCTTGTCAGCGGGTGGGGCTGATTTGACTCAGCGCTTGCCGGAAAGCAGCAGCCCGGAATTCAATGCAATCAATCAGAGTTTCAACGATTTTATCGACTATTTGCAGCAAATGATGCGGCAAGTCGGTGAAAGTAGCCTGGCTATTGCTTCGGCATCGCGCCAGATCGCCAGCGGTAATCTGGACTTATCCGCCCGTACTGAAGATCAGGCCAGTTCAATTGAACAAACCGCAGCCTCAATGGATGAACTTACCAGTACGGTGAAACAAAATGCGGATAACGCCAGCCATGCCAACCAATTAGCGAGAGATGCATCTACTGTTGCGGTGAAAGGTGGCAAGGTGGTGAAACAGGTGGTAGATACCATGGGTTCAATCAATCACTCATCGAAGAAAATAGTCGATATCATTAGTGTGATTGACAGTATCGCCTTCCAAACCAATATATTGGCACTTAACGCGGCGGTAGAAGCAGCAAGAGCGGGCGAACAAGGCCGAGGTTTTGCGGTAGTAGCATCTGAAGTGCGTAATTTGGCGCAGCGCTCAGCGACATCTGCTCGTGAGATTAAAAAACTTATTGAGGACTCAGTGGCTGATATCGCCATTGGTACTGACTTGGTGGCTGACGCGGGCACGACTATGGATGATTTAATGAGCGGTGTGTCCAACGTGGCAGCATTAATGAATGAAATCATGTCATCCAGTCAGGAGCAAAGCTTAGGTATCGAACAGGTTAATCTGGCAATCAATCAGTTGGATAATTCAACACAACAAAATGCGGCGTTGGTGGAACAAGTTGCTGCTGCGGCACAGGCGATGCAGGATCAAACTTTGCAGTTGGAAAGTGTGATTAGCGGCTTTAAGGTTTAATCCGCGACTGTGACTTATTTGAAAAACGAGTGAGTGTGTGAAGGGGGACGACCACACCCAAGGGCGCTTCGGTGGCTTACGTCACTACGACCCAAAGGCACGTTTCCCCTTCATTTGAACCCCTTTTGTTCGCTGAAAGGGGTTTTTTTATCACTCACGGCGAATTTTACTGGCAAATAAATTACCCAGCGATTGGATGAGCTGTACCGTAATAATCAATACAATCGCGGTAGTGACAGTTACGAATGTATCAAAGCGCTGGTAGCCATAGGTTATAGCCAGATCACCAATTCCGCCTCCGCCGACAGTACCTGCCATGGCGGTAGCACCAATCAAGCCAATGGTGGCAGTGGTCAGTGCCAATATTAAAGATGACAGTGCTTCAGGTAATAAAAAATACCAAATCGCCTGAAGGGGCGTGGCACCCATCGATTTTGCCGCCTCCAAAATACCGGGATTTACATCCAGCAGCGAGTTTTCGACCAAACGACCAATATAAGGTGCGATAAAAATAATCAATGGCACGATAGCCCCCGGTGTTCCTATCGTGGTATTCACGATCAAGCGGGTAAGTGGGATAATTGCCACCATCAAAATAATAAAGGGCAGTGATCGGATGATATTAATCACGGGGTTAAGAATATTATAAAAAGTACGATTCTTAATTAGCCCTCCTGGGCGGGTTACCACCAATAAGATTCCCAGAGGGATACCAATAAGAGAACCGATCACCAATGAAATACTGACCATAACCAGTGTGTCGTGTAGCGCCTGGACAAATTGGTCCAACGTAATTGCGGTTTCGATCATTAATGTATTTCCTGTATATCAATTCCCGTTCCTGCCAGGTGAGTGATGGCACTATCAATGAGGTTGTTGTTACCGGTTAACAGCAGCACCATATGACCCAATGTGGTGTCTTGTATCTCCGACATGTTGGCAAATAGAATATTCACGCCAATATCATATTGCCTGATGAGTTGATTTATCACCGGTTGTGTCGCGATCGCCCCCATAAATGCTAAACGAAACTGGCGGCCAGCATGGCTGTTATCTAACAGTTTTCTCACGCTATCGGGTAGGCTGTCCTTGATCACTGTACGAACGAAATTAAGGGTTGTGGGGTGAGTGGGGTGGCCAAAAACCGTTAATACAGAACCCTGCTCAATTATTTGGCCGTTTTCCATAACCGCGACCTTATTACAGATTTTTTGAATAACTGACATTTCATGGGTAATCAGCAACACCGTAATATTGTATTGCTGATTAATTTTCTTCAGTAATAATAAAATCTGGGCGGTGGTTTGTGGATCCAGTGACGATGTAGCCTCATCACACAGTAGAATTGATGGATTGGTTGCCAGAGCACGAGCAATACCCACCCGCTGCTTCTGACCACCCGATAATTCATTAGGAAAACTATTACTCTTATCACCCAATCCGACAAAATCCAGCAACTCTGCGACGCGATCCTGAATGAATTTTTTATTTCTACCTAATAAGATAAGCGGCATAGCGACATTCTTAAAAACAGTTTTTGATTCCAGTAAGTTAAAGTTCTGGAATATCATACCGATATTCTTTTTTAGCAGTCTGAGTTGCTCATGACTGAAATCATGTAGATTATTACCATCAATAATCACATCGCCAGATGTTGGGCTTTCCAACGAGTTTACCATTCGTAATAAGGTGCTTTTCCCCGCACCACTGTAACCAATAATGCCAAATATATCGCCATCTTCGACAGTTAAGCTGACATTATTAAGCGCTTGTAGTTTTACACCTTTACGTTCAAAGGTCTTGGAAATATGCTGAAGTTCAATCATCAGATTATTCCATTAATTAAGATAATCAGGCAGCATATAACCGGTATATTTCTCATTTTCCTGAATGTATTTTTTGAACTCTGCCGAGTGGTATCCCGCAATAATATCCTTGGCAAATTCTGCATCTTTATTTTTACCGGCGACAGTTACCACATTCACAAACTGTGTGGTTGGTTTTTCAAGTTGCAGCGCCGAACTGAGTTTTATACCGTTAGATACAGCAAAGTTGCCCTGAATAGCGCCAAAATCGACATCGGGTAATGCTCTGACTTGCTGGGCATTATCCATCTCTTTGATCACCAGATGGTACGGATTTTCTGCTATATCTTTTTGCGAGAAGGTAGCCGGATCAATTTTTTCTTTCAGCTTTATCCAGCCGATAGATTGCAACAGCAGTGCTGCGCGGTACTCATTTGAGGGCTGGTTAGGGACTGAAATCAACGCACCTTCTTTGGGTTTTTGGTCTTTTTGGCCTTGCTGATATTTATCAGAATACAGCCCCATCGGTGGCGTCGGGACCTGAACAATACCGGTATTATCAATCCTCAGTCGCTCATTTATCGCTTGCAGATAAATAGGATGTTGCATGATATTGCCATCAATCTCGCCAGTGCTAACGGCATTATTAACCTGAATACCATCATTGAAATCTTTATATTCGATGCGATAGCCTTTGTTGATCAGATAAGGGGCCACACCCTTTTCAAATTGTTCTTTATAAGGGCCAGGATTAAATCCTAATTTGATAACTTTCTTTTCTTCACTATGAGCATTCAGTGAAGTAAAAATAATTAAACTGAATAAAGGCATCGCCAGTGAACGCATTCTCATCATAATTTCCCTGTGGAATAGTGTTAATTTAGTCTCTAAACGAGGCTTTATTTATTATGTTGCAGGTTATTCTTTTAGCTAAGAACGGGATAGCTAAGAATGAAATCATTCAAACATTGCGGGGATGAAGCGTAAACGAAGAAAATGACCTTAGCTTATCTATAATAGAGATAATGGATTTAGTGTTTTTTATTAGGTGATTGGAACGAAAGGCGGATTATCAACCCGCTGCGCGCAAATTCCGCAGCGGGTTCTATCGCTATAACCGGGGTTTAGCCCTGAATCAGATTAGGGATTTTTACATCAGGATTTACGTCAGCGTCATAATCCACGCCGTCGACGGCAAAACCAAACAGGTTTAAGAACTCAGTCTTATAACCGGTAAAGTCGGTCAATTGGTAGATATTGTCGTTGGTAACCTGATCCCACAGCGCTTGTACCTGGTTTTGAATTTCTGGTGCCAGTTCTTTGTAGTCAGCACGCAAGCGGCCATCGGCGTCCAGATGCGGTGCATCACCACACAAGCTGTCTTTATACAGCGAATAAACTTGCTCGATACAGCCTTCATGCGTGCCTTTTTCTTTCATTACCTTGAATAGCAATGACAAATACAGTGGCATCATTGGGATAGCGGAGCTTGCCTGAGTCACTACCGCTTTTAGCACGGATACCCTGGCATCACCGCCGCCATGGGCCGCTAAGCTATCGCGGATCGTCAGAACTTTTTGGTCCAGATCCTTTTTGGCTGCGCCAATAGAACCGTTCCAATAGATATCATGAGTGATTTTTTCACCCAGGTAAGTAAAGGCGGTAGTTTGCGCGCCCTCAGCCAGCACGCCAGCTTCCAGTAGCGCATCAATCCACATCTGCCAGTCTTCGCCACCCATCACGGCTACCGTGTTGTCTATCTCGGTTTGGGTTGCGGGTTGTAGCACAACTTCTTTGATAACTTCTTTATCGGTATCCAGGCCACGGAATTTAACTTCATGGCCGATTGGCTTCAGTGTGGAGTTAAACACTTCGCCGGTTTTTGGATGAGTACGGCGTGGCGAGGCCAGGCTATAGATAACTTGATCAACCTGACCCAGATCTTGCTTGATAGCCTCGATGGTCAGTCGTTTGATCTCATCGGAGAACGCATCGCCATTGATGCTTTTCGCATACAGGCCTTTCTGCTCAGCAAACTTGTGGAAAGCTGCACTGTTGTACCAGCCGGAGGTCGCCGGTTTACCTTCTTCTCCTGGGCGTTCAAAGAAAATACCCAGCGTATCGGCACCACAACCAAATGCTGCTGTGATTCGAGCGGCCAGCCCGTATCCAGTTGACGCACCAATCACTAATACTCGTTTTGGGCCGTTAGCAATTGGGCCTTCTGCTGTGACATAGTCGATTTGCTTTTTGACGTTAGCTTCACAGCCCGCCGGGTGAGCAGTCACACAAATAAAGCCGCGTACACGTGGTTTTATAATCATGGATACCTCAGTTTATGAATAAAGTTAAGTGTTCGAGCTACCGTCGGTTGAGACTCTAACAGTTCGGACTCATAGAGCCAGATTATCAAAATTAGCGATAATCTGCTCCAGCTCTATAACATCACACTCATTTTCCGATACAAAAACTGGAGAAAATGCGCCCCAGTAAGTCATCTGAGCTGAATTCGCCGGTAATTTCACTCAATGACTGTTGTGCTAAACGTAGCTCTTCCGCCAGTAATTCACCGGCGTAAGCGCTTACTAACTGTTCGTGGCCTTGCACCAAATGCTGTGCGGCGGTTTCCAACGCTTGCAAATGGCGTCGGCGAGCCAGGAAACCACCTTCGGTGTTACTGGTAAAACCCATACTCTGCTTAAGATGGCTACGTAGTAGGTCAATACCTTCCCCGGTACGAGCCGATAAGCGAATAAGTGAGTGACCATTCACTTCGGTTAACCCTAGCGATTCACCTGTCACATCCGCTTTATTGCGCACCACGGTGATGGGCAGAGTCGATGGCAGGCGGGCCATAAACTCAGGCCAGATAGCGGCAGGTTCGGTGGCGTCAGTCGTCGTACCATCAACCATAAACAGTACGCGATCTGCTTGTTCTATCTCATTCCACGCCCGTTCGATACCAATGCGCTCAACTTCGTCACTGGCTTCACGTAAGCCAGCAGTATCGATGATATGCAATGGCATCCCATCGATATGAATATGCTCCCGTAAAACATCACGAGTTGTGCCCGCGATATCGGTTACGATGGCAGCTTCACGGCCCGCTAACGCATTGAGCAGGCTTGATTTACCGGCATTTGGGCGGCCGGCAATGACCACTTTCATCCCTTCACGCAACAAGCTGCCTTGCCGCGCTTCAGTGCGCACCTGCTCAAGATCGGCCATTACTCCATTCAACTGACCTTCAATTTTACCATCAGAAAGGAAGTCGATTTCCTCATCTGGGAAGTCAATGGCAGCTTCGACGTAGATTCGCAAGTGAGTAAGTGCTTCCACCAATTGATGGATTTTAACTGAAAATGCGCCCTGCAATGAATTTACCGCTGAGCGGGCGGCTTGCTCCGAACTGGCATCAATCAGGTCGGCAATCGCTTCAGCTTGAGCCAAATCCAGCTTGTCGTTTAAAAACGCGCGCTCAGAAAACTCACCCGGACGGGCAATACGCAGCCCTGGCAGCGCCAGAATGCGTTTTAACAGTAAATCCAGTATGACAGGGCCACCATGGCCTTGCAGTTCCAGCACGTCCTCGCCAGTGAAGGAATTGGGGCCGGGGAAGTAGAGAGCGATACCTTGGTCTAATGTACTGCCATCAGTATCTTTAAATGGCAGATAATCGGCATAGCGAGGCTTGGGCAATTTGCCTAAAACTGCCTGCGCAACTTCTGCGGCCGCACGACCTGAAACACGTAAAATACCAACACCACCACGGCCTGGCGGGGTTGCTTGTGCCACGATAGTATCAGTGGTGCTCATGGTTATTTCTCTCTTTAACCTATTATTTTTGCACAAGCCTGAAAGTGTAAAATCAGGCTTCTATAAAAAGAATAAGGCGGTCATATTGACCGCCCTTTAATACTTATGACTATCGTTGTGGATTATTTTTTCTTATCGCGGCTATGTAAACCACGTTTTTCCAGACCACGATAAATCAACTGTTGTTGCAGGATGGTCACCAGGTTACTGACGATATAGTACAGTACCAGACCAGCCGGGAACCACAGGAAGAACACAGTGAAGATAACTGGCATAAAGGTCATTATCTTCTGCTGCATCGGGTCCGTCACGGTAGTCGGTGACATCTTCTGAATGAAGTACATGGTAATACCCATCAGAATCGGCAGAATGTAGTACGGGTCTTGTGCTGACAGGTCATGAATCCACAGGATGAATGGCGCATGACGCAACTCAACGGAACTCATCAACATGTAGTACAACGCCAGGAAGATTGGCATCTGAATGACCAGCGGTAAGCAGCCACCCAGCGGGTTAACCTTCTCAGCTTTGTACAGCGCCATCATTTCCTGACTCATACGCTGCTTATCGTCACCGATACGCTCACGCATGGCAGCCAGTTTAGGCTGTAGCAAACGCATTTTCGCCATCGAGGTGTATTGCGCTTTAGTCAGCGGGTACATGATACCGCGCACGATAAAGGTAATCACGATGATGGAGAAGCCCCAGTTACCGACAAAGCTGTGAATGAACTTCAGCAGTTTGAACAGTGGCTGAGAAATAAACCATAACCAACCATAATCAACAGTCAGGTCCAGATGTGGCGCAATGGCCGCCATTTTGTCCTGAATTTCTGGGCCAACCCACAAGGTAGCACCCAGTTGTTTCTGTTCACCCGGTTGAATAATAACTGGTGCACCTTTGAAGCCGATAGCTGCCAGACCATTACCCAAATCAGAAGAGTAGAAGGTGTTGGTTTCATTAGCTACTGGGATCCATGCGGTTGCAAAATACTGTTGCAACATGGCTACCCAGCCACCTTTGGTGGTGATGTCCATATTTTTGTCTTCGATATCACTAAAGCTGTATTTTTTATATTTAGTGTCATCAGAAGAGTAAGCCGCACCACGATAAGTGTGCAGCGCAAAGTTATTGCTGCCGGTATCACGGTGTTTAGGCAAATTGATGCTTTGCTTCAACTGGCCAAACAGCGTCAGCTCCAGCGGGGCAGCAGAGGCGTTTTTAACGTGATAATCCACGCCAATGGCGTAATCGTTACGTTTCAGCACAAAAGTCTTAGTGAAAACGGAGCCATCTTTGCCAGTGAAGGTCAATGGAATTCGCAGTTCATCCTGACCGTCAGCCAATACAAAG
The DNA here is from genome assembly GCF_002073315.2 of Yersinia sp. FDAARGOS_228. NCBI lineage: Bacteria > Pseudomonadati > Pseudomonadota > Gammaproteobacteria > Enterobacterales > Yersiniaceae > Yersinia > Yersinia sp. FDAARGOS_228. Next base: position 689,937 of record NZ_CP020409.2, on the reverse strand, counting down.
CTGGTTTGAGGCGCTTCAAACAATGGGCGCTCACCGTTAGCTGGATTATCCGGGCCGCTTTTGCCTGTCAGGCCACTTTGCGCCTGATAAACGAAAGCTGGTGTGGTTTCCAGTAATTCAAACGTTTTATCTGAACCCAGAGCATCCGGGTAAGCCAGCAGGTTAGCTTGCTCGATGTCACCGCCACGGGTATTAATGGTCAGAGACAGCACATCAGTTTTTACAGTAATCAATTGGCCCTGACCACTGCCTGGCACAGCCTGGCTTGCTTTATCACCGGTAGCGGTATTCGCTGTCTGTTGCGTGGTCTGAGCGGCTGGTTGTGGACTGTTGTCCACTTGCCAGGCTTGCCAGATCATGAAAGACACGAACAGCAGAGCGATGAGTAGAAGATTGCGTTGCGAATCCATCGTTAGTGTTCTCTGTTATCGTCGGGTTTCGGCGGCACGGGATCATCGCCACCTGGGTTCAAAGGGTGGCATTTTAATACGCGCTTCAGTGTTAACCAACTGCCTTTTATCATCCCAAACCGGCGCAATGCCTCAATTCCGTAATGAGAGCATGTCGGATGGAAACGACAACGCGGCCCCAGCAGCGGACTAATCACGAGCTGATAGCCCCTGATTAGCCCGATCAGGATGCGGGAGCCTGGCGACAGTGGCGACGCCATAATTTTTCCAAAGCTTCCGTCAACGCACGGTTATCGAGGTCAGCCACACCCTTTTTCACCAAAACGACAAAATCCATAGACGGTAACGTATGCTGATGCAAACGGAAGCTTTCGCGTGTGAGGCGCTTTATCCGGTTACGTTCGTGAGCACGTTTGACATGTTTTTTGGCGACGGTAAGACCGATGCGGGGATGCCCCAGCTCGTTCAGGCGGCCGAGGATGGTGATTTGCGGCGTGCCAGCCCGTTGTGGCTGCTGGAAGACAAAAGTGAAATGACTGGGAGTTAACAAACGTAACTCCCTAGGAAATGCTAGCTTAACCACTGAGATGGTTAGCTTTTATTACTTAGAAACAGTCAGACGAGAACGGCTTTTCGCACGACGGCGAGCCAGAACTTGACGACCATTTTTGGTGGCCATACGAGCACGGAAACCGTGGCTACGGTTGCGCTTCAATACGGACGGTTGGAAAGTGCGTTTCATAGCGATTTCTACCTAAACTTAAAATAATTACTGATTCAGTAAACGCGTTTGGCTGCTCGGAGTGAAGACACCGACGCCTCAATCGCAACATATAAAGAAGCGGGATTGTAATAATTGTACAGTCCTGAGTCAATTGACATTGCGCCCGCCCGCACAGAAGTTTTCTGTATCGGGAGTTTACCAAGAGCCTGCCCGTGTTCACCGCTGGTTTCTTTTTGGCCAAAGCCATCAAGAGTACAGGCATCACACGTAGGGCTGAGGATTATACGGACTCCCGGACAAATCGCAAGGATCGCAGTGAGATCCTTTGCGGATTAATGAGGATCAGTTGGCGGAAAAGGGGAAGGCATTACCAGTATATTCTGAAATATTTTGCGATCATTGCCGATGAGGGACACGAAAAGCTGTGCACTGGGTTACACTCCTAACAGAAGTTATGGCCTGTGGATAAAAAGGATCTAATCTGTGAGGAAGGGGAGGATCTATTGCTCCTTTTGCGCTATGATCCGCCATTCCGATCGCATCCGCCACTCTGGATCATTACTCCGGGATCGCAGGGGGATGTTAGTCGTAAAAACAACCGAAAAACGGTTCGCATGTCACTTTGGCTTGCTACAGGCCATATTGGCGTGTGTCAAAAACGATGAGTTACAAAAAATCCTGATTTCTTTCTTTTATTGATCTTGTTCGAGTGGAGTCCGCCGTGTCACTTTCGCTTTGGCAGCAGTGTCTTGCCCGATTGCAGGATGAGTTACCTGCCACAGAATTTAGTATGTGGATACGCCCCCTACAGGCGGAACTGAGTGACAATACTCTGGCGCTTTACGCCCCTAATCGTTTTGTACTGGACTGGGTCCGTGATAAGTACTTAAACAATATCAATGGCTTACTTAATGACTTTTGTGGTTCCGAGGTTCCTTTACTGCGTTTTGAAGTAGGGAGTAAACCGGCGATAAGAGCACATAGCCATCCAGTAACCGCCAGCGTTAGCGCACCTGTTGCTCCGGTTACCCGCAGCGCACCTGTGCGCCCTAGTTGGGACAGTTCGCCTGCTCAACCTGAACATTCTTACCGTTCGAATGTGAACCCGAAGCACACCTTTGATAACTTTGTTGAAGGTAAATCCAACCAACTGGCTCGTGCTGCTGCACGCCAGGTGGCCGATAATCCGGGTGGTGCATATAACCCGTTATTCCTCTATGGCGGTACAGGTTTGGGTAAAACTCACCTGTTACATGCAGTAGGGAATGGCATCATGGCGCGTAAAGCCAATGCCAAAGTGGTTTACATGCATTCGGAGCGTTTTGTGCAAGACATGGTTAAGGCCTTGCAGAACAACGCGATAGAAGAATTTAAGCGCTATTATCGTTCCGTTGATGCATTATTAATCGATGATATACAGTTCTTTGCCAATAAAGAGCGTTCCCAGGAAGAGTTTTTCCATACGTTTAATGCCTTATTGGAAGGTAATCAGCAGATCATTTTGACCTCAGATCGCTATCCAAAAGAGATCAATGGCGTCGAAGATCGTTTGAAATCGCGTTTTGGCTGGGGTTTAACGGTTGCCATTGAGCCGCCGGAACTGGAAACCCGAGTCGCGATCCTGATGAAAAAAGCGGATGAAAATGATATTCGCTTGCCCGGTGAGGTTGCGTTCTTTATTGCCAAGCGTCTGCGTTCCAATGTGCGTGAGCTGGAAGGGGCATTGAATCGTGTGATAGCTAATGCCAACTTTACGGGTCGGGCAATCACCATTGATTTTGTTCGTGAAGCTCTGCGTGACTTGCTGGCATTGCAGGAAAAGCTGGTTACTATCGATAATATTCAAAAGACTGTCGCAGAATATTATAAAATTAAGGTCGCTGACCTGCTCTCCAAACGGCGTTCCCGTTCGGTGGCCCGCCCGCGCCAAATGGCGATGGCGCTGGCAAAAGAGCTAACCAACCACAGCCTGCCTGAAATCGGCGATGCGTTTGGTGGCCGCGACCATACCACGGTGTTGCATGCTTGCCGCAAGATTGAGCAATTGCGTGAAGAAAGCCACGACATCAAAGAAGATTTCTCTAACTTAATCAGAACATTATCCTCCTAGCGCTATGAAATTTATCATTGAACGTGAGCATCTGCTAAAACCGCTGCAACAGGTCAGTAGCCCGCTGGGTGGACGTCCTACGTTGCCAATTTTAGGTAACTTGTTATTGCAAGTGACCGAAGGCTCTTTGTTGTTGACCGGTACCGATCTGGAAATGGAGATGGTCGCGCGCGTTGCGTTGTCTAATCCCCATACTCAGGGAGCAACTACCGTACCTGCCCGGAAGTTTTTTGATATTTGGCGCGGTTTGCCAGAAGGGGCAGAAATCACGGTGGCGCTGGATGGTGATCGTCTACTGGTGCGCTCTGGCCGTAGCCGCTTCTCGCTGTCTACCCTGCCAGCGGCGGACTTCCCTAATCTGGATGATTGGCAGAGTGAGGTGGAATTCACCTTACCGCAAGCCACACTGAAGCGTCTGATTGAGTCCACTCAGTTCTCGATGGCTCATCAGGACGTGCGCTATTACTTGAACGGTATGCTGTTTGAGACTGAAGGCGAAGAACTGCGTACTGTGGCGACCGATGGTCACCGTTTGGCGGTATGTTCCATGCCAATCGGGCAAACATTACCTTCACATTCGGTGATCGTGCCGCGTAAAGGTGTGATGGAGCTGGTCAGGTTATTGGATGGCGGGGATACACCACTGCGCCTGCAAATTGGCAGCAACAACATCCGTGCACATGTGGGGGATTTTATTTTCACCTCTAAGCTGGTTGATGGCCGTTTCCCTGATTATCGCCGGGTATTACCGAAGAACCCTGACAAAACGCTAGAAGCGGGTTGTGACTTGCTGAAACAGGCTTTTGCCCGTGCAGCCATTTTATCAAATGAGAAGTTCCGTGGCGTTCGGCTCTATGTTAGCCACAACCAGCTCAAAATTACCGCCAATAATCCTGAACAGGAAGAAGCGGAAGAAATCCTCGATGTAAGCTACGAGGGAACGGAAATGGAGATCGGTTTCAACGTCAGCTATGTACTTGATGTGCTGAATGCACTGAAATGTGAAGATGTACGCCTGTTATTGACCGATTCGGTCTCCAGCGTGCAAATTGAAGACGGTGCTAGTCAGGCTGCGGCCTATGTTGTCATGCCAATGCGTCTTTGAACTATAGCGGGCTATCTTACTTGCCAGCTTGGGATTGTGCGGTGCTCACCATCTTCACGTACATTAAGTACGCTCCGGTGGTTGTGCGCTGTCCGCACCCAATCTGTCTGCGACAATTACGCCCTTGATGGTTTGATGTTCAATAATGAAGACATTTGCAGCATGGCTCTGACACGGTTGTTAATTAAAGATTTTCGCAATATTGAATCGGCAGACTTGGCGCTGGCGGCGGGGTTTAATTTTTTAGTTGGCCCCAACGGTAGCGGTAAAACCAGTGTGTTAGAGGCGATTTATACCCTTGGTCATGGTAGGGCTTTTCGTAGTTTACAAGCTGGCCGAGTGATCCGTCACGAATGTGCCGAGTTTGTGTTACATGGCCGGGTTGATGTGAATGAACGTGAATCATCTATTGGGCTGAGTAAAAGCCGGCAGGGTGATAGCAAGGTGCGTATCGACGGCACTGACGGCCACAAAGTGGCTGAATTGGCGCAAATGCTGCCCATGCAATTGATCACCCCTGAGGGGTTCACTTTATTGAATGGCGGGCCAAAATTTCGGCGTGCTTTTTTAGACTGGGGTTGCTTTCATAATGAACCTGGTTTTTTTACGGCCTGGAGCAATCTAAAAAGATTACTTAAGCAGCGCAACGCCGCGCTGCGCCAGGTTAGTCGCTATGCGCAAATTCGGCCTTGGGACCAAGAAATTATCCCACTGGCTGAACGCATTAGTGAGTGGCGGGCGGCATACAGCGACGCAATTGCGGCGGATATTTCAGCCACATGCGCCCTGTTCCTGCCAGAGTTCGCCCTGAGTTTCTCTTTCCAGCGCGGCTGGGATAAAGAGAGTGACTATGGCGAGTTGCTGGAACGCCAGTTTGAGCGTGACCGCGCGCTAACTTATACTGCCATCGGGCCACATAAAGCGGATTTTCGCATTCGGGCCGAGGGTACGCCGGTAGAAGATTTGCTATCGCGTGGTCAGTTGAAGTTGCTGATGTGCGCATTGCGGTTAGCGCAGGGTGAGTTTCTCACCCGACAGAGCGGGCGGCGTTGCCTGTATCTGCTTGACGATTTTGCTTCCGAATTGGACACCGGCCGTCGTCGATTATTGGCTGAGCGTCTCAAGGCTACCCAGGCACAGGTTTTTGTCAGCGCAGTGAGTGCTGAGCAAGTTGCCGACATGGTAGGCGAAAAGGGCAAGATGTTCCGCGTGGAACATGGCAAAATAGAGGTTCAACCACAGGATTAAAAATGAGCGAGAAACGTTGATGTCGAATACTTATGACTCCTCAAGTATCAAGGTATTAAAAGGGCTGGATGCGGTTCGTAAGCGTCCGGGCATGTATATCGGTGATACTGATGACGGTACCGGTCTGCACCACATGGTATTCGAGGTTGTGGATAACGCTATCGACGAAGCCCTCGCTGGCCACTGTAAAGAAATTATAGTCACCATCCATTCGGATAACTCTGTTTCTGTACAGGATGATGGCCGTGGTATCCCAACCGGCATGCACGAAGAGGAAGGGGTATCAGCAGCAGAGGTCATCATGACCGTGTTGCATGCTGGCGGTAAATTTGACGATAACTCTTACAAAGTTTCTGGCGGTTTGCACGGTGTGGGCGTATCCGTTGTTAACGCCCTGTCTGAAAAGCTGGAACTGGTCATTCGCCGTGACGGCAAAGTACACGAGCAAACCTACAAAATGGGCGTGCCTCAGGCACCGCTGAAAATGGTGGGTGAAACCGATCTGACCGGGACTACCGTGCGTTTCTGGCCAAGTTTCCAGACCTTCACCAATAACATCGAATTCCAGTATGAAATTCTGGCTAAGCGCCTGCGCGAGCTGTCGTTCCTGAACTCCGGTGTGTCAATCAAACTGAAAGACAAACGTAACGACAGAGAAGACCACTTCCATTATGAAGGGGGTATTCGGGCGTTTGTTGAGTATCTGAGCAAAAACAAAAACCCGATCCACCCGAAAGTGTTCTATTTCTCCACCATGAAAGATGATATCGGTGTGGAAGTGGCATTGCAGTGGAACGATGGTTTCCAAGAAAATATCTACTGCTTCACCAATAACATTCCGCAGCGCGATGGTGGTACTCACTTGGTGGGCTTCCGCACGGCGATGACCCGTACGCTGAACAGCTATATGGACAAAGAAGGCTACAGCAAGAAAGCGAAAATCAGTGCCACTGGTGATGATGCCCGTGAAGGCCTGATTGCTGTTGTTTCTGTTAAAGTGCCAGACCCTAAATTCTCCTCACAGACCAAAGATAAACTGGTTTCTTCTGAGGTGAAAACGGCGGTCGAAACGCTGATGAACGAGAAGCTGGTTGAGTATTTGCTGGAAAACCCAACCGACGCCAAAATCGTGGTTGGCAAGATTATTGACGCAGCTCGCGCGCGCGAAGCCGCGCGTAAAGCGCGTGAAATGACACGCCGTAAAGGCGCGCTGGACCTGGCAGGTTTGCCGGGCAAACTGGCAGACTGTCAGGAACGTGACCCCGCGTTGTCCGAACTCTACTTAGTGGAAGGGGACTCTGCGGGCGGCTCTGCGAAACAAGGCCGTAACCGTAAGAATCAGGCCATTTTGCCGTTGAAAGGTAAAATCCTGAACGTTGAGAAAGCGCGCTTTGACAAAATGCTCTCTTCGCAGGAAGTCGCAACGCTGATTACCGCATTGGGTTGTGGTATTGGTCGGGATGAATATAACCCTGACAAACTGCGCTACCACAATATCATTATCATGACCGATGCCGACGTGGATGGTTCTCACATCCGTACGTTGCTATTGACCTTCTTCTACCGTCAGATGCCGGAAATTATTGAGCGTGGTCATGTGTTTATCGCTCAGCCGCCACTGTATAAAGTGAAAAAAGGCAAACAAGAGCAATACATCAAAGATGATGATGCGATGGAACAGTATCAAATGACACTGGCACTGGATGGCGCTGCATTGCACGTCAATCCTGATGCACCACCGCTAGTGGGCGAGCATTTTGAAAAACTGGTTGCTGAGCATTATAGCGTTCAGAAGACCATTGCTCGTATGGAGCGCCGTTATCCGCGTGCTTTGCTGAATAACCTGATTTATCAACCAACCTTGAAAGAAGAGGATTTGAGCGATAAAGCAGTGGTGACACAGTGGATTGATTCGCTGGTGGTGTTACTGAACGAAAAAGAGCAGCACGGCAGCAGCTACAGTTCAGTGGTGCGCGAAAACCGTGAGCGTCAATTGTTCGAGCCAATATTGCGTATCCGTACCCACGGTGTAGATACCGATTATGATCTGGACTTTGATTTTGTCCACGGCGGTGAGTATCGCAAGATCTGCCTGCTGGGCGAAAAACTGCGTGGCTTAATTGAAGACGGCGCATTTGTTGAACGTGGCGAACGCCGAGTGTCGGTTTCAAGCTTCGAAGATGCGCTGGACTGGTTAGTGAAAGAGTCTCGTCGTGGTCTGGCAATTCAGCGCTATAAAGGCCTGGGTGAAATGAACCCAGAGCAGTTGTGGGAAACCACCATGGACCCAACCAGCCGCCGTATGCTGCGAGTGATGGTGAAAGATGCTGTTGCAGCGGATCAGTTATTCACCACTCTGATGGGTGATGCGGTTGAGCCTCGTCGTGCCTTTATCGAAGAGAATGCGTTACGCGCAGCCAATATCGATATTTAATCCGATAAGCAATTGATCGGATAGAAAAGCCCGGAGCAGGAAGCTGCCTCTGGGCTTTTTTTTGCCTATTCGCGCCCAAATTGAGGGCTCATCTGGTTATGGCATTCGTCAGCATGCAGACTTACTAGCATTTGAGCGCTGAATCGCGTTAGCATGAGGTATTAGTTAAATAAATGTGAGGACCCTATGGCTATTGAATTGATCGCTATCGATATGGACGGCACGTTGCTGAATCCGCAGCATGAAATCACTCCACGGGTAAAGCAGGCTATTGATGCTGCCCGGGCTAAAGGGGTCTGTGTGGTATTGGCCACGGGTCGGCCCTATATTGGGGTCCAACGTTATTTACGTGAATTAAATATGCAAAACAGTGGTGATTATTGCATCAGCAATAACGGTGCATTAGTACAAAAAGCCGCCACGGGTGAATGTATTTTGCAGGAAACCATCAGTTTTGAGGATTACCTCTATTTCGAGGCGTTATCGCGCAAAATGGATGTTAGCTTCCAGGCTTTTGATTTTGACACCTTATATACCGCGAACAAAGATATCAGCAAATACACCCTACATGAGGTGTTATTAACCGGTATTCCATTGAAATATCGTGCAATCGAAGAGATGGACCCAACATTGCGCTTCCCTAAAGTGATGATGATTGACGAGCCAGAAAAACTGGATAGCGCATTAGCGATGATGCCAGCCGAAGCTTTTGAACGTTTCACTATCATGAAGAGTGCACCGTTTTATCTGGAAATCCTGAGCAAGCGGGTTGATAAGGGAACTGGCGTAAAAATGCTGGCGGATCACTTAGGCATTGCACAGGAAAATGTGATGGCGCTGGGTGATCAGGGAAATGATATTGCGATGGTTAACTATGCTGGTGTCGGTGTTGCAATGGGGAATGCTATCCCTGAATTGAAAGAGATCGCGCAGTTTGTAACGCACACCAATAGCGAAGAAGGTGTGGCGGTAGCGATAGAGAAATTTGTGCTTTGATTTTCTCCAGAACCACAATTATTTTCTAGTCTGGGGATGGGCGGGGCGACTGCACCGATGGGCGCTCCGACAGCTTACTCGGTACATTTCCCCGCTTATCAACCCGCTCATCAATCAGATCACACTAAATAGAAGTCTCTTTATCATATGGCCGAGTACAGTTAATGAGCATTTTTCAATTCGGCGACTTCACGGCGTAATTTGATGATTTCTACTGCAAGTTCCTGACAAAGCATGGCATTCATTAGGTGGTCTTGAGCATGGACCATAATCAAATTAACTGGGATCTTGCCGCAACCTTCATCAGCTCCAATAAGCTGAGTTTGAATATGGTGCGCCTGGCGTGCAGCATCGGTTGCCGCCACAAGTAACTCATCGGCTTTTTCCCAGTCACCCTGGCGAGCAGCCCGCAATGCTTCCATTGAATTTGAACGCGATTCCCCAGCATAAATAATCAGTTCCATTACAGTGCTTTCCAAATCCATATTTTCTCCTGTTATGACTCAATATCATTTTAGTAAAGTATGAGACAGGAGCCATTTGCTGGCCCCTGATATTTTACACTAATAACGCGTTAGGTTTATTTACCACCAAACTTCAGCTTGAACACCAAAGGATAGCTGGTCTTTTTTCTCATCATTGAATGTCCAATGATCGATTTCGTTATCCAACACTTTTAAGTAAGTACTGTAGAAACGAATTTCTGGGCGAGAATTCAGCAAACTGGTGCCAACTTTAAAGGTATGGAACAACGTAGTTTTATAACCAGACTCATGATAATTATTGTTTTGTGCTTTATTAACTTGATCAAAATAAGACACTTCAACACCAGTTTGATTATATTCGCTCCAAATATAGGATGGGCGTATTACGGCGCGAATACTGTGGAAGTCAGTATCTGACAAGGTGTTGTAGTCATATAAATTATTGCCTTGGCTATAAACTAGGGTATTTGCCATGATTACGTTCGGTAACAGGTAAGCTTCCCCTTGTGAAATCAAGCGGAATGCCGTGCCACCATTCTGATCACCGTAGTAATATTTTCCACGGCCAAAGTCTGGATTGGCGTCGGATATATTCATAAAACCGGCAGCGATGGAGTTGTTGGCAACCTGGAAGGCAAACTCATTAAAGGCACCTCGATCAAAGTTTTGGCGCAGCACGGTTGTTGCCAACCAGGCATCTTTGACATCGAAGAAATCATGATCTCTTTCATTCTGTTTGTTATCACTGGTTTTATTTGCCAAATTATAGCGGCCACGGAAAGTCAGACTGGCTTTATCCCACAGTGGAATATCATGGTAGTTAAAATCAATCGAGTTGGTATTCACATCATCGGTAAGGCTGCAATTTGCAGAACCGTTGGTGTTACGCGCGCAGTTTTGCAGGTCCTGACGGTTAAGCGCGATATCCAGTTTCCCTGTGCCAAGCGGCAGATTCTCTACGCCAACCCCACTGGCACTATTTTCTTTATGTGCTTTCCAATCAAGCATTTGCAGCTCATATTGCTGTAATGCATGTCGGCCAACCCATAAGTTAGCTTCCGGCACTCCAGGGATAAATCCGGTCGTTGTTAGGTACATGTCGGAGAATTTTAATAAATCATCACCACCGTCATTAAACCAACTGTCATTGTTGCGTTGGCCGACATTACCATCCATAGTCACAACGGCTTTCGCTGTTTTACCCTCTTTGTTGTAGACCCTTTGGCTTAGCGTTAAGTCGAACCAACCACTGTGTTCGTTACCAAAACGTCCTAACGAACCAATGGCCCAGGATTTTGGCCCTCCGCGTGGGGTTGTTGCCCAACCTGAACGGAAATAACCAGAATAATTGAAACCAAAGTCATCTTTAATATATTTACTGATCTCATCTAATGTCAGAGCCGCATTTTGGACTTCTGGTTGCCCATTACCGGCCACCGTGGTCGCAGGGACTTGCTGCTGAACTAGCACCCGGTCATTCTTGGTGACCGGTTTTGCTGCAACCTCAGCGGTACTATTGGTTTTATATTGCTGTAACTCTGACCGTGTTTTTTGTAATTCTTGTTCATTTTCACTGAGTTTCTTTTCTAATAATGCAAGGCGTTGTTCAACAGATAATGGTGCGGCCATAGTTGAATAAGATAAACAAACGGCAATAATACCAAGGGCAATCTTATTTTTTGAATAATAGCAGGGCATGTCATTCTCCAGACACAGTTTTTAAGGTTGCGTCATCACAACCTTAAGAAGTAATTTAAATTTGGGTTTTATATATTATTTTATCTGTTTGATTTTTTTATTTAGTTGTTATCCTCTAATGGTTTTTAGTGTTAATAAATATTATTTATCTTGGTGAATTTGATTAAAATGATATACGGCACCTAATAATCCTGAATTATTCTTATGTGTGGTAATGTCAATAACGGTATCTTTGATATCAAACCAATTAAGTTGGGCATTCAGTTCATTTATGAATGTTTCTCTTTCAGTTATACCGCCACCAATAAAAATATGTGTCGGATCGAAAATATGAACCAGGTTATATATACCAGCACAAATATCATTATAAAAAGTATCGACCAACCGTCGGCAAATGAGACAGTCATTGTCATAACCGCTAAATATCTCTTCACCCGTCACTGATTCAACCGGGCGATTAACCTTCGCGGCATAACGTCTGCGTAATACCAGCAAAGTAGAGACTTCATTCATTGTATAGCTGCCAGGGTGTTCCGCTCCGGGTTGTGAACTGAACATATAGCCAAATTCACCTGCGCGGAAATGTCCACCACGAATCAAATTGCCATTAGCGAAGATACCACCGCCAATGCCGGTTCCAATGGTCAGGCAGAGAAAATCATTTAGCTGATGCGCCTTACCCAGCCATTTTTCAGCCAGTAATGCGCAATTTGCATCATTTTCGATACTTACAGGCAAGCTACACCGCTGTTCCAACCAAATTTTCAGGTTAAAATTATCAAACCGTCGAATAGCCCCACCCATGGAAATCAATCCGGTGAATGGATTGACGTGCCCAGGGGCACTGATGGCGATGCCTTCGTAACCGTGCTGAAGGTTGAGCCAGCGCAGCATTTCGTGCAGTATTTGATCGCCATTACTATCCTGTATTGCGGCTTTACCCTGCACCAAAACGTTGCCTTCAGATGAAACAATGCCCATTTTTAGCGATGTTCCACCAATATCGAATGCAGCTATTTTCATTGTGATCACTCCTGATATTTTACGCGACTATGCATTCTCGGCGTTTTTCATCTGGACTTTGTTGGATATCATCACAAATGGCAGATAAATCAGTGTCGAGACAACCAGGCAGAGAATTCCGACGCCGAGCGCTAACCAATCCCCTCCTGTACCCAAGAACGGTATAAGCGGGCCAGGAGTGGTCCACGGGAGGGCATAAGCCACAGGAGGAATAATATTCATTGAGACAAAGAAATAGCCAATTAATGAATTAACCGCAGGCACCATAATAAATGGAATAATCAATACCGGATTAAGGACAATAGGTAAGCCGAAAATAATAGGTTCATTAATGTTAAATAAACCAGGAACAATCGATAACTTAGCAATATCCCGATACTCTGGGCGGCGCGAGGCAATGAAAATGGCAAGAATTAAGCCAAGTGTCATACCGGAGCCACCATAGTTGGCAAAGGTATCGTAAATACTTCCCCAGGTTGTTGGGTAAGGTGCGCCCCAAGTTGTGCCATGCGTTGCTGCGTAAGACAGGTTCTCCAGATTGGCCTCTGAGAAAATGGCTTCGCGGATAGCGGCAATCGTATTCGGGCCGTGGATACCGAGTATCCATAGGAAGTTACTGACAACACCAAGAATCACGACAGCAAAGATATTGGTACCCATATGCTTGAGCGGTGCCTGAATGAGAGAATAAATCAGATCATTTAGCCCAAGTGGGGATATCATAGAAATCAGGTAGCTCAGTACCGAGAAGAAAATCATCACGGCAAAAACAGGGATCAATACTTTAAATGACCGGGCAACCGCTGGTGGCACCTGTGCTGGCATGGCAATAGTTGCACGGGGTGATCGCGCTAATCGACAGAAAATCTCCCCAGTAATCAGCGCCACAATAATGGCCACGAATAGCCCTTGTGCACCCATAAACTTCATTGTGATATACGCCTGGCCGCCAATCATTTCATAGGGGGTATAAACAATAAAGAAAGCCCCAATAGCGGTTAGGCCACATAGCAGATCATCTTGTTTAAAACTAATGGCAAGGTTTCTCGCCACTAAAAAGACAATCAATATTGCCATTATATTCACCGAACCTTGCATCACCGGTGAAAATATTGCTTGGGCACTGGCAATATTAGGGAAAATCTTACCCAAGAAAAGCATTTTGGCAATGAAGCCATCGGGTGAAAGAATAGCAAAGTTAATTAATATAATAAATGAACTTGCCATCACGAGTGGGAAAGATAGAATAAAAGCATCACGAATAGCGGCAATATGCCTTTGTGAGTTTAATTTTATTGCAATGGGAACGAGAATTTTCTCCATTCCTCTTTCGAAGGATGTCATGAAACTCATTATTATTCCTTATTAAAAATACACCATTTATATTTGAGTGACTATAAATTTTATTTCTTTTAGAATAAGTTAGAGGCGCAGATTAAATATCTACGCACAATTTTTTAATAAATTTTTAATCAATTGATTACTGAATGGCGGCCAATGCTGTTTCTAATACAGCCTTACCATTCATTGAACCATAATCTTTCATATTGATAACTAAGACAGGAATTCTACCATTAACAATCTCCTCAACTTCTGCTTTCTGATAACGCACCTGTGGCCCTAGCATAACGATATCAATACTATCAACTTTATCTTTAGCATCTGAAATTGATAGCGCTTCAATTTCAACTTCTAAACCAATTGAGCTGGCATGATCTTGCATTCTTTTAACAAGCATGCTGGTTGACATTCCTGCTGCACATACGAGTAATATTTTTTTCATGATTATTCTCTAAAATAATAATGGCCTGAGAAACAGCGATTAAATGAATAAATTAATATTTAGATAAAGTCTTACCATTACTGGCAATAACATCTTTATACCAATAGAAACTTTTCTTCCTATAACGTGTTAGTGATTTTTCATTTTGTTCATCACGATCAATATAAATAAAGCCATAGCGTTTTTGATAACCGTTTAACCAGCTCAGGAGATCAGTAAAGCTCCAGGTACAATACCCAATGACATCAACACCATCAGTAATCGCCTGTTGTACGGCTAATGCATGGTCGCGTAAATAGGCAATACGGTGATCATCTTTAATTTCACCCGCCTCGGTTAACGTGTCATATTCACCCAAACCATTTTCGGTGATCATCACCGGTAGCTGATAACGGCTGGCAATACGGCGCAGACCAATGCGTAAACCCGTCGGATCGATATCCCAGTCCCAGTTGGTTTTTTCTAAGAATTCATTACATACGTGCTTATAAATACCTGGCTCACCGGAATATTTTGCACTGTCTTTTTTCCCGTTGGTATTCATTGCTTGTATACCAACACCATCTATAGGATTAAAAGCATTTGTCATGGTGCGATAATAATTCACGCCCATAAAATCCGGTTTACCTTGTTTAAGCAGCTCAGTATCTTCCGGTTGAGTCTCCGGGGCCAAGCCTTGTGCCTCTAACCAGTTCCACACTAATGGAGGATATTCACCGCGTACATAGACATCCATCCAGAAATGGGCACCGAATTCTTCTGCATTTTCAGCAGCAAGTACATTTTGAGGATCGGCATTAACGGAGTAATTGGGGCCATACGCAAAGCTTGGGCCGATTTTCCCTACCATGCCGAGCGCCCTAAAAGCGGTAATAGCCGCCGCATTGGCTAAGTTAGCGTGGTGGTTAGCCTGATACATCCGTTTTTCATCAGCGACACCCGGCGGGTGTAATGCTGTTTTATAGCCATGTCCGATAAAGACATTTTGTTCATTCAGGGTTACCCAGTACTTCACACGGTTACCATAATGCTTAAAAACGGTCACGGCATAATGGGTGAAGTCATCTACGATTTTTCTTGATTCCCAGCCACCGTAGGCATCTTGCAGTGCCTGGGGAATATCCCAATGATAAAGTGTGACCACCGGTTCGATATTGTGCTCGATTAGCTCATTAATCAAATCGTCATAAAATTGCAGACCAGCTTGGTTGATAGCTCCGTTACCGGTAGGGAAAATACGGCTCCAGGCAATGGAGAAGCGATAAGCTGACAAACCCTGTTCGGCCATCAGAGCAATATCTTCTTTGTAACGATGATAATGGTCGACAGCAATATTACCGGTGGTATTTTCAAATGTTTTACCTGGAATACGGACAAACGTATCCCAAACGGAAGCACCCTTACCATCCAGATCCCAGGCCCCTTCTACCTGATAGGCAGCAGACGCTGAACCCCATAGGAAATTATCGGGAAAAGACTTCAGTTTTTTATGCTCCATTATTTCATACCTTTTGATTAGCCATTTTGGTACCACAAGAGTGGAGGCTAAACTACTTGGATGTTATTTTTAAAACCGTTAACTTGATCACTTTATTTTATATTGTGATGTGTTCACTTAGTTGCTTAAAAAAGAACTACCTTGTCAGTCAAATTTTAAAGTTAATAACTAACTTACTGTTATTTAATGAAAAAAAATTAATACAAACAATAATACAAGAGGTGCATAAGTGGTTTATGCTGAAGTTGTAAAATTCCTTAGAGACCGTGTTAATTCACTGGAATATAAGGTCGGTGATATTTTTCCATCAGAACAAAAATTGGCCATTGCGTTGAATATTTCACGCAATACATTACGTAAAGCTATGACAGTCTTGGTTGATGAAGGGCTGCTTGAAAAACGGCACGGTTCTGGAACTTATAT
This sequence comes from Yersinia sp. FDAARGOS_228, assembly GCF_002073315.2. NCBI lineage: Bacteria > Pseudomonadati > Pseudomonadota > Gammaproteobacteria > Enterobacterales > Yersiniaceae > Yersinia > Yersinia sp. FDAARGOS_228. The sequence goes on along the minus strand of NZ_CP020409.2, from coordinate 674,000 downwards.
AAGAAATAAAAATATTCAGCCGAATATTAGTGCATTAAAAAGTTTCTCAGAGAATGCGCAGCAGGCGGGAAAGAATTGCACCAGTAAAGTACTTAAATTTATGGTGATAAAGTCAGATGCAAATATATCTTCTCAATTGAGAATAAAAAATGGCGATCAGGTTTATTATATTAGGAGGCTGCGGTTTATTGATGATAAACCGGTACAATTAGAAGATACTTGGATGTCTGTAGCATTATTCCCTGATTTGTCTTTACGGGATATGGTTAATTCAAAGTTTGCCTATATCGAGCTAAATTGCGGGATGACCATTGCCGGATGCTATGAGACTTTTATGCCGATTATTCCTGATAAAGAAGTGGCGAATTTACTCAAAATTAGCCCTCGTGAACCTGCGTTGCAGTTAACCACGCAAGCCATTGATATTAAAGGTGTTCATCTTGACTATTCATTGTTAACATCCAATGTGCATGAGTTTAGAGTGAAATACTTCTGGCCACGTCAACGCCCTGAGAATAATAGTCCTTAATATTGGTTTTCTATATTGAGATGCTAAAATACCAGCCGATAAATTATGTTTATCGGCCTTGAAATAAAACCGTCGGTAAAAATAATAATTACATGATTATGCTAAAATCCCCTTAACGATCTGCACATCCTGAATCCCTAATCCGGTTAAATCTGCCAGAGTAATCTGTTGGTCATTCTCTCTAAAAGAGATGCCTTGCACTAAAACTGAACCTATCTCAGTTAAGGTATGAGCCGTTAATAACCCTTGCTGGAATGCTTGCGAAATCTCACCAAATTCCGTGCATTGCGCCCATGAATCCAGCAAAATTTTATCGGCTTTAGCTATCAGTTCAGGGGATAGCTCATGTTTACCAACACCATCTGCGCCGACTGCGGTGATATGGGTGCCAGGCTGAATATCCACTGCCTGCAAGATAGGTTCTCTGCTTGGTGTGGTGGTGATAATCAACTGGCAGTGACGGGCTAACTCTGCGGCATTCAGTGTGGTATTAACCTCGAAACCTTCATTTTCAGCATACTGCCGAAACTCCTCTAATGCTGTTTCACTGCGACCCCAAACCCATAGCTGACGGCATGCCACCACACTTTTTAGGTACATCATATGCAGGCGCGCCTGCATACCGGTACCGATGATACCGATAGCGTTGATATGTTTTGGTGCGCAAAGTTCGGCTGCAATTCGCCCGGCCAACGCAGTGCGCAGCGCAGTTAGCCACCCCTCATCGAGTAATATAGCTTGTGGCTCACCAGTAAGGGCGGAGAAAGCCATCATCAGCCCTTGATTACTGGATAATCCTTGCGCGGGATTATCATAGAAACCACCGGAAACCTTTACGACAAACTGGCTGTCACCCTGTAAATACCCACTTTTAATACAGCAATCACCGTTGGCTTGCCCAAACAGCAAGTGTTGCACTGGCGGCATTTGCACCTGCTGCTGGCTATACGCGATAAAGCCCTCTTTGAGCAGTAAGGTGACGGCATCTGCATCGAACTTGTCAAGAATCTGTTGCTTACTCAAAATTAGCATTCGGCGATGGCCCCCAGATATTTTTCCAGTACGATATTCTTACCGCACACTACCACTGCCACTTTCTTACCTTGCCAACGTGGTGCTAATTTTAAGGCTGCCGCTAATGCCACCCCGGCAGCACCTTCAATCATCCAACGGTCTGTGTGGGCAATCAACCGCATGGCATCTTTGATTTCCTGCTCACTCACCAGGACTTTCTGATCGATCAACTGTTGGCAAAGTGCGAAGGTGATGGCTCCGGGTTCAGCACCTCCGGCGGTACCATCAGACAGGGTTTCCTGCTCTGCCACTTCCTGAATTTGGCCATTTTCCAGGCTGGTATACATACTGGTAGCATTTGCTGGCCAGCAACCAATCACCTGTGTCTTATCCGATAATTTCTTTAAAACTGTCGCAATACCAGAAATCAGGCCACCACCGCCAACGGCAACAAATACCGCATCAAGCTCCGGTTGCTGTTCCACCATCTCCATGCCACAAGTGCCTTGTCCGGCAATCACTTGCGGGTCGTTATAAGGGGAGATATAAACTTTGCCCTGCTGTTCTGCGGCGATACTCGCGGCCAGTTCGGCATTTAAAGCATCACCCGCTACCAGTTCAATATGACCGCCCAGTGCACGGATCACCTCCAGCTTGATAGCTGCCGCCTGCTCTGGCGCATAAATGGTGGTTTTCACTCCCGCCAGCTTCCCCGCCAGTGCCATAGCCTGCCCGTGGTTACCGGTCGAGGCAGTAATAACGCCGTTCTGGCGCTGTTCATTGGTCAACAAACGCAGCTTGTTACTGGCCCCACGAAATTTAAAAGAACCGGTATGTTGCAGATGTTCGCACTTAAGATAGATTTCACAACCACTGTGCTGCGATAGCAATGGGCTATATTCCAGCGGCGTCACTCTCACTTGTGGGCGTAATACCTGATGAGCTTCTTTAATGGCATCGAATAATGTATTCATGACGGTTCCTTAAAATCCGTTAGCTGGTTTTTATATTTTTCAAATGGTTATAAACAGTCGCCCGAGCAATCCCGAGGATTTTTGCCACGTAACCGGCGGCATTCTTACCGTTGAATGCGCCCTGTTGATAGAGGGTCTCAATGAGCATCCGGCGGCTAGCATTATTCAAAGCCGCCAGAGTGAGTTGCTGCTGTTGTAACCATTGATGGATATAAGTGTTGATACGTTCCTGCCAATCATCCTGAAACAGCACTTCCGGTTGTGGCTGTAGTTGTTGTCCTGACAGGAATAGCTCCAGTGCTGCTTTGGCACTTTCAAATACGGTGATATCCAGATTGATACATAACAATCCAATCGGCTGCCTGTTGTCATCGCGCAATACCGTGCTGATGGAACGCAGTTGACGGCCATCCCAATTACGCTTTTGGTAAGGCCCGATCACCTGTGAGTGCTGATCAAATCGCAAATCATTGAGATTGGAGTCTTCCCCTAATTCCCGCTGTGAATAGTTGTTGGCGATATAAACCAGTTTTTGGCTGGCTAAGTCATGAATGGCGACTTCAGCATAGGGAGAAAAAAGCGTGGCGATTGCATCGGCAATGGGCTGGTATCGACTAAGCATAGGTCATTTCATTTGGAATTAAAAATCCACATTAGACTTTTATTTCTAAATAAACAACGATTGTGTCATTTTTTCCATTCATTTTGTGATTAGTTGCTTATTTTGCGATCCAAATTGTAGTACAAAAATAAATTATAGCTCTACAATCTGTTTTGTGTTGAACGACAAAGTTTGAAAATTGTGCGGCGTTGTGGGGACGGTTAATCAAGAGATGCGTAAAGTAAGTGAATCATTATTGGTTAACCTGAAATAACCGGAGCGAACATGACAAAAGAACAACTCAGTAAAACAGACCGCATTATTTTGGTTATTGGTCAGCAGATTGTTGAGGGCAAATATCCACCGGGCTCACCGTTGCCTGCCGAAGCGGAAATTTGTGAGGAATTTCAAACCTCTCGTAACATGATTCGTGAGGTTTTTCGGGCGCTGATGGCAAAGCGATTGATTGAAGTGAAACGCTTTCGTGGGGCTTTTGTCCGGCCGCGTAATCAGTGGAATTATCTCGATACCGATGTACTGCAATGGGCGCTGGCCAGTGATTATGACCCACGGTTAATCAGTGCGATGAGCGAAGTGCGTAATCTGGTAGAGCCTACCATCGCCCGCTGGGCTGCCGAGCGGGCAACCTCGAAAGAGCTGGCGGTGATTGAAACTGCACTCAATGAAATGATCGCCAATCATCAAGACAGAGACGCATTTAACGAAGCGGATATCCGCTATCACGAGGCGGTATTGGCGTCGGTACACAATCCGGTATTACAGCAACTCAGTGTGGCAATCAGCTCTCTGCAACGGGCGGTGTTTGAACGAACCTACATGCCTGATGAAGAAAACATGCCGCGCACATTACAAGAGCATCAGGATCTTTATGACGCTATTCGCCATCAAGATGCCGATGCGGCAGAACGGGCTGCGCTAACCATGATCGCCAGCTCCGCTAAACGGCTAAAGGATATTACATGAGTGAGCAGTGTTATGGATAAAAGCTATATCGCCATTGATTGGGGATCGACCAACCTGCGTGCCTGGCTTTATTTACATGGTGAATGTGTAGACATGTTGCGCTCAGAAGTCGGGGTCACTCGCTTTAATGGGCAAAGTGCGCAGCAGGTATTTCAGCAGGTTATCGCGCCGTGGCGTGAGCAGCAGCAACAGTATGACTTGCCCGTGCTGATGGCGGGCATGATTGGTAGCAATGCCGGTTGGATTTCAGTGCCTTATCTTGCTTGTCCAACCCGTCTTACCCAAGTATCGCGTCAATTAACCTGTGTGGCGGAGGCTGAGCCAATTCGGGCATGGATTATCCCCGGTTTATGTGTTGATAAGCCAGATAACCGCAACGTGATGCGTGGTGAGGAAACCCAACTGATCGGCGCGTATAGCGAACGACCTTCATCGGTCTATTTGCTGCCGGGAACTCACAGTAAATGGGTGCAAATGCAGGGTGATCAGGTCATGGATTTCCGCACCTTGATGACAGGTGAATTGCACTATTTACTGCTTAATAATTCATTGGTGGGGGCAGGGCTGGAGGCTCAATTACCGGACAATACTGCATTTATCGATGGCCTGACGCAAAGCTTTAATGACAGCAATATCATGCGTTGTCTGTTTGAGACGCGTGCTGCCCATGTGTTGGGCCGCTTGAAGCGAACGTCAGTCGGCGACTGGCTTTCTGGCCTGCTGATTGGCAATGAAATCGTGCAGATGCAGCAGCAATATCCGCTCGCTGCGGGTGAATGTATTACGGTGATTGGCAATCCTAAACTGGTTGAGCGCTATACCCAAGGGCTAGAGATGGCTGGGATGCTTTATCAGGTGTTGGATGGCGATCAGGCTTTTCAAGCTGGAATCAGGAGTATTGTAAATGAAATGGAATACTAACATGCCATTGATTGGCATTTTGCGCGGCATCACACCCGCAGAAGTTCATGACCATGTAGCCGCACTGCTTGATGCTGGTTTTGATGCGGTTGAAATACCGCTTAATTCCCCACAATGGGAGGTGAGTATCGCGCAAACGGTTGCGGAGTTTGGTCATCGTGCATTAATTGGTGCTGGCACGGTACTGAAACCTGAGCAACTGGATGCGTTGCATAGCATGGGTAGCAAGTTGGTGGTCACGCCGAACACCCAACCGGCGGTGATTCGCCGCGCTGTTGAGTTAGGCATGACGGTTTGTGCTGGGTGTGCCACTGCATCTGAAGCTTTCACCGCGCTTGATGCGGGGGCGCAAGCTCTGAAAATTTTCCCTTCGGTCTCTTTTGGCCCCGACTATATCAAAGCATTGAAAGCTGTATTGCCCCCTGAGGTGCCGGTGTTTGCCGTTGGTGGGATTACTCCTGAGAATTTGTCTATTTATTTGGCTGCGGGTTGTGCTGGTGCTGGTTTGGGCGGTGACCTTTACCGTGCAGGCCAATCGGTATCTCAGACTGCACAACAAGCGGCTGCGTTTATTAAAGCCTTTAAGGATGCCACAAAATGAAAATTACCAAGCTAACCACTTACCGTTTACCCCCACGCTGGATGTTTCTGAAAATCGAAACCGATGAAGGCATTATTGGTTGGGGTGAACCGGTAATTGAAGGGCGTGCTCGTAGCGTTGAGGCTGCGGTACATGAGTTATCTGAATATGTTATCGGGCAAGACCCGGCACGTATCAACGATATTTGGCAGACATTATATCGCGGCGGTTTCTATCGTGGTGGCCCTATTCTGATGAGTGCTATTGCCGGCATCGATCAGGCGCTATGGGATATTAAAGGCAAAGCATTGGGGGTTCCGGTTTACCAATTATTGGGTGGATTGGTTCGCGATAAAATTAAAGCTTACAGTTGGGTTGGCGGTGATCGCCCGTCTGATGTGATTAGCGGTATTAATAAACTCACTGAGATTGGTTTTGATACGTTTAAACTCAATGGTTGTGAGGAAATGGGCCTGATTGATAATGCCCGTAAAGTTGATGCCGCCGTCGAGGTTGTGGCACAAATTCGTGAAGCCTTTGGTAACCGTATTGAATTTGGTTTAGATTTTCATGGTCGGGTTAATGCGCCAATGGCAAAAATCCTGATTAAAGAATTAGAACCTTATCGCCCATTGTTTATTGAAGAACCCGTATTAGCAGAACAGGCAGAGTATTATCCTCGTCTGGCAGCACAAACCCATATTCCTATCGCAGCAGGCGAACGGATGTTCTCCCGGTTTGAATTTAAACGGGTATTGGCTGATGGTGGGTTGGCAATTATTCAACCTGACTTATCTCATGCTGGTGGCCTGACCGAGTGCTTTAAAATTGCCGCGATGGCGGAGTCTTATGATGTGGCATTAGCACCACATTGCCCACTTGGGCCAATTGCACTGGCGTCTTGTTTGCACCTTGATTTTGTCGCCCGCAATGCCGTATTGCAGGAGCAAAGCATGGGGATTCATTACAACCAAGGTGCTGAGTTACTGGATTATGTAATTAATAAAGACGATTTCAAAATGACCGATGGCCATTTCTATCCGCTGACGAAACCGGGCTTAGGGGTAGAAATCAATGAGGAGTTAGTGATTGAACGCAGCAAAAATGCCCCCGATTGGAGAAACCCGGTTTGGCGCTATCCTGATGGTGCAGTAGCCGAATGGTAAGTTGCCCTCGTTCGATTAATAAATTATCTAATACAATTATCAGGAATTAATCCTAACAAAGATAAAACGTATATCAGCAGTTAAAAAACTATTTTCTTCCCGTTAATAATACTGGTCGAAAAATAGAGATTTTATTAAATAACAATTTATTGCGACCCTACACGCAGGAGTTCCCTTGCGCCCAAAATACGGTAATGCGACAGTGTTATCAGTAATTCTGGCAGGGAGCTTCGGCGTATATTAATCCGATTATCATTGGGATCATTACCATGGAAATGACCTTAGCTACTGCCCCAAGCAAAAGGCGCTATCTGACACTATTTATGATATTTGTCACGGTTGTCATTTGTTATGTTGATAGAGCCAACCTTGCCGTTGCTTCAGCCCATATTCAGGAAGAATTTGGTATCACCAAAACCCAGATGGGTTATATTTTCTCCGCTTTTGCCTGGACCTATACGTTATGCCAGATCCCCGGAGGCTGGTTCCTCGATCGCGTTGGCTCCAAAATGACGTATTTCATTGCGATTTTTGGGTGGTCAGTCGCGACCTTATTACAGGGTTTCGCTAACGGACTGGGTACCCTGATTGGTTTACGTGCTATTACCGGTTTATTTGAAGCGCCTGCTTTCCCAACCAATAACCGTATTGTTACCAGTTGGTTTCCAGAGCAGGAGCGAGCCTCGGCAGTTGGTTTTTATACCTCAGGTCAGTTTGTAGGTCTGGCATTTCTGACCCCATTACTTATTTGGGTACAGGAAGTCCTCAGTTGGCACTGGGTATTTATTATCACTGGAGGGATCGGCATTATATGGGCATTGATATGGCACTTTGTTTATCAGCCACCACGCAAATCCAAAGGTATTAATCAGGCCGAACTGGATTACATTCAATCGGGTGGCGGTATTGTTGATGGTGATGCTGCAACCGAGAAAAAAGCCCGAACACCCATCACGGCTGCTGAGTGGAAACTGGTGTTTAACCGCAAACTGGTTGGTGTCTATATTGGGCAGTTTGCCATAACCTCAACGCTGTGGTTCTTCCTGACCTGGTTCCCTAACTATCTGACCCAAGAGAAACATATCAGTGCGTTGACTGCCGGCTTTATGACGACCGTACCGTTTTTGGCTGCTTTCTTTGGTGTATTGCTCTCTGGGCTGGTGGCCGACCGCATGGTACGCAAAGGCAAATCCATTGGTTTTGCCCGTAAAACGCCAATTATCTGCGGTTTATTGCTTTCTACCTGCATTATGGGGGCTAACTATACCAACGATCCGTTCTGGATTATGGTGTTAATGGGGTTGGCCTTCTTCGGTAACGGCTTCGCTTCTATTACCTGGTCGCTGGTTTCATCATTGGCACCGGTGCGGTTGATTGGCCTGACGGGCGGTGTCTTTAACTTTGTCGGTGGGCTGGGGGGGATCACGGTTCCACTGGTGGTCGGTTATCTGGCCCAGGATTATGGTTTTGCGCCTTCTCTAATTTATATCGCAGCAGTGGCATTTATGGGGGCACTTTCTTATATCTTCCTCGTCGGAGATGTAAAACGGGTAGGATAAACCCTGACTCTGCATACCGCTGATAATGGCGATATGCAGAGCTTCTGACCACATACACCGGCTGGTGATATAATCTGTATAAATGATTTAGTCTTCCGTATCACCGGAGCCAAGATGACCTGTCTGCAAGATGCCCCTTTACAAGAACAGCAACTCACCTTTGATCCTCGCGGTCATCAACTCACCAATATCAACGTCTGGACTTCTGACAGCCAATGGTTGGCCTACGATGTACGGCCCAATGGTGGCACTTTTAGTGGCTTAACGATTGAGCGGGTTAATTGTATCACTGGTGATATTGAGGTGATTTATCGCGCTCAGCAGGGTGCCTATGTTGGTGTGGTAACGGTTAGCCCGGACTCTCCGGCACGCTATGTGTTTATCCACGGGCCAGAGCATCCTGATAACTACTGGCACTATGATTTTCATCACCGGCGCGGTGTGATTGTATCTGAACCAGACAGAGAGTTGGCGGTAACGCTGGATGCGATGGATATCAGCCCACCCTATACCCCAGGGGCATTGCGTGGTGGTAGCCATGTCCACGTTTTCAGCCCTGATGGCAGCCGCCTTAGCTTCACCTATAACGACCATGTACTACATGAAGTAGACCCGTCATTGGATTGTCGCAACGTGGGCATTGCACTGCCGCTGCATGGCGTTAATCCACCGAAACAGCATCCTCGCGAATACGATGGCAGCCATTTCTGTGTTTTGGTCAGTCGTACCACTCCCAGACCACAAGCGGGCAGCGACCAGATAAATCGGGCATACGAGGAGGGGTGGATTGGTGCGCAGGGGTATCTTAAAGCGGATGGCACCCGTCAGCGTTGGGCATTAGCCTTTATCGGCGACACCCTCTCAGCGCAGGGTGAAAAAATCCCAGAAATCTTTATTGCGGATTTGCCTGAACATGACCGAGAGTATGCCCGCGCCGGAGCGGAGCCACTTGAGGGGACGCAAACTACCCTGCCTGCGCCACCTGCAGGGGTGATTCAGCGGCGGCTAACTTACACCAGCGAGCGGCTTTTCCCCGGTCTTGCGACCAGCCCGCGCCATTGGCTGCGTTCATCGCCAGATGGCAGTGCCATTGCTTGTTTGATGAAAGATGATAACGGCATCGTGCAGTTATGGCTGGCTTCCCCCAATGGTGGCGCACTACGGCAATTGACATTCAGCGTGGGGGGCATTCAATCAGCATTTAGCTGGCATCCACAGGGCGGTAGTTTGGCTTTTGTCTGTGATAACAGTGTGATGCTTTGTGATAGTGCCACGGGTCAACTGCGCCGTCTGACAGCTCGCAGTGCTGTTGCACCGCTGGCGGATGCCGTAGTTTTTGCACCAGACGGTAATAAGGTGGCATTTATGCGGGAAATAGATGGGTGGGTGCAAATCTTTACCGTGAATGCATCGTGCTAAGCCCCTCAAGATAAGACTGTCAGGGGCTGGAGAGGCCACGCGCTGTGATTATTGTATTGGTGCACTGACTGTTTGGGCCGGTTGCTGATTTTGTGTTTCTGATTGGCGAACACGCTCACGCGGTGAACTGGCCATTTTGTCTTCATTATCTGAACGCAGATAATCGTAGGGCAGGAGCAGAGTATCCATCACCGCAGAGAAGGGCAGATCTACTGCCAACAGGGGCCGTAGCGCCCAGCCGGTATTGTCATCTTTAAGCATCGCCACATTGGCTTCAGTGCCGGAGTAGTAGCCCTGGCTGCTGCTGGTGTGGGTCATAATGCTTGAGCAGCCACTAACGAACAGCAGAGAACAACTGGTAACAAAAGGGATAACTGTATTTCTCATTGTTGTACTCAGCTCTCATGAAACCGTGATTAACTGACACATACACTATGTCAGGTTTTGTCGTAAATTGTTACACCCATTTACAGACACTTCCGATGGTCAAAGATTCAATCTTGTGGACTGATTTAACTTAAGTGTAAGTTATAACAACTAATTTATCGAATATTAGTTTAATAAACATCCTATTAGGATTTTTCTCGTAAAATTTTTTTGATTTTACTCTTGAAAAAAACAAGACCGATACCATCTTATTATCAGGTCAGAGAGAATACGCCGATAGGGTATTCAGACTATTAGCCTGTCCATGATGGAAGGCTTAATTAAAAATAGGATAACACCCTTGCTAATATATTTAGGAGGCAGTTTTTATGCGTAATTCCGAGCTTGCTCCATTGTACCGTTCCGCTATCGGTTTCGACCGGTTATTTAATCTATTAGAATCCGGCCAGAATCAAAGTAATGGCGGTTACCCTCCCTACAACGTCGAGTTGGTAGACGAAAATAACTACCGCATTGCTATCGCTGTGGCAGGCTTTGCAGAGCAGGAGTTGGACATCGTTACTCAAGATAACATATTGATTGTTAGAGGTTCCCATGCTGGTGAACCTGTGGCTCGTACCTATTTATATCAAGGTATCGCTGAGCGCAACTTCGAGCGGAAATTCCAGTTGGCTGAGCACATTAAAATTAAAGGTGCCAACTTAGTGAATGGCTTACTGTATATCGATCTTGAGCGATTGGTACCTGAAAGTTTAAAACCGCGCCGTATTGAAATTAAGCAATCAGCTTAATATATTTTTTCAATAATATGGCTAAGTCACATTATTAATAACTGAGCCAAGTCTGCCGTAATTGGGGACTGATCGGCTTTCTATTATCTCGCTTCTTAGAAGGAGTTATATCTATGCGTAATTATGATTTGTCACCTTTACTTCGTCAGTGGATTGGTTTTGATAAACTGGCCAACTCAATGCAAGGCAGTCAGGATGCCCAAGGGTTCCCGCCATATAACATTGAGAAAACTGATGATAACCACTATCGCATCTCACTGGCATTAGCCGGATTTAAGCAGAGCGAACTGGATATCGAAGTAGAAGGCCCACGCCTGACGGTACGCGGTAAGCCAGCGCCGGTAGAAAAACAGGTTGAATACCTGCATCAAGGCTTGATACGTAAAGAGTTCTCATTGACCTTTACTCTGGCTGAGCATCTGAATGTAGATAATGCTCAGTTTGAAAATGGCCTGCTGCATATTGATCTGTTGCGCCAAGTGCCAGAAGCGCTGCAACCACAGCGTATTACCATCGGCAATGCTGCACCTGCGGAGCGTCAAGTATTAGATAGCCCAGCGGCAACCGAGCAAACTGAACAGCAGTAATTATGATGACCGGTACCTCCGCGTGAGGTGCCGGTATACCCTTCTTACTTAACGCCGCCGCTTTGTTAGCGGCGTTTTGTTACCGAGAGTTTCCCCGCTCTCCGGTGCATTTTGTGGTGTATCACACATTCAACCGTTCTCCCTTCTGACAGAATCCCTACTAATTATAAGAATTTAAGGCTATGTATGACATTGGTGATATTTCACATGGCCGACCGGTTGTTAAACTTAGGCAAGGAAGTGATTTATGAGTGCTATCGCCCTTACCGTCAGTATGTTGGCGCTGGTCGCCGTATTGGGGTTATGGATCGGTAATTGGAAGATCTATGGTGTTGGATTAGGTATTGGCGGGGTGCTGTTTGGCGGCATTATTGTGGGCCATTTTGCACAAACCTATGATGTTGTTCTTAATGGCGACATGCTGCACTTCATTCAGGAATTTGGCCTGATTTTGTTTGTCTACACTATCGGTATTCAAGTCGGGCCGGGGTTCTTCTCCTCACTACGGGTATCGGGGTTACGGCTTAACTGCTTTGCCATTTTGATGGTGGTTGTTGGTGGGTTGGTGACCGCCATTATTCACAAACTGTTTGCCGTGCCGCTGCCGATTATTTTGGGGGTGTTTTCGGGGGCGGTGACCAATACACCGGCACTTGGGGCGGCGCAGCAGATCCTTACTGATTTGGGGTCACCACCTCAGTTGGTTAGCCAAATGGGGATGGGTTATGCCATGGCATACCCATTTGGGATTTGTGGTATTTTGCTGGTGATGTGGCTGATCCGTTTATTCTTTAAAATCAACGTTGATCGTGAGGCCAAGGAGTTTGATAGTAGCCACGGGCAGAATCGTGAATTGCTGCAAACCATGAACGTTGCGGTGCGCAACCCTAATCTGAATGGTTTGTCAGTACAGGATGTGCCGTTACTCAATAGTGATGAGGTGGTCTGTTCCCGATTGAAACGTGGTGATTTGCTGATGGTACCGTTGCCCGCCACAGTGATTGAGCTGGGGGACTATTTGCATTTGGTGGGTCAGCGTGAAGCTTTAGAAAAAGTGCGGCTGGTGGTGGGGGAAGAGGTGGACGTTACGCTTTCCACCGCGGGGACAGCGTTGCAAACCGCCAGGGTGGTAGTCACCAACGAAGCGGTGTTAGGTAAGAAAATCCGTGACCTCAATCTGAAGCAGAAGTATGACGTGGCTATCACGCGCCTTAATCGTGCGGGTATCGAACTGGTGGCCAGTAACAGTGCCAGTCTGCAATTCGGTGACATTCTTAATTTAGTGGGTCGCCCAGAAGCAATTGAGGCGGTATCCGCTGTTGTGGGTAACGCGCAACAGAAGCTGCAACAAGTGCAGATGTTACCGGTATTTATCGGTGTCGGTCTGGGGGTATTGCTGGGGTCGATACCGTTGTTCATTCCTGGGTTCCCGGCAGCATTACGGCTCGGGCTGGCGGGTGGGCCACTGGTGGTGGCGTTGATTCTTGGGCGTATTGGTAGCATCGGTAAGTTGTATTGGTTTATGCCACCGAGTGCCAACCTGGCCTTGCGTGAACTGGGGATTGTGCTGTTCCTGTCAGTGGTCGGGCTGAAGTCCGGCGGTGATTTTATTAATACGCTGGTTAATGGTGATGGGCTGGCATGGATTGGTTATGGCGCGATGATTACCGGCATCCCGTTGCTGACTGTAGGAATTCTGGCACGCATGTTAGCTAAGATGAACTATCTGACGCTGTGCGGTATGTTAGCCGGGTCAATGACTGATCCTCCGGCGTTGGCATTTGCTAATGGCCTGCACCCAACCAGCGGTGCGGCAGCGCTCTCTTATGCCACGGTTTACCCACTGGCGATGTTCTTACGAATAATGTCGCCGCAGATACTCGCCGTGCTGTTCTGGACATTGTAATGGATAGCCGATTATCCTGCGTATAGGGTGTTAATACAGTGAGAACAGGCAGATCGTAAAGATGCCGTCAATCCATCCCTGGAGGCTCGAGCCGCGCCATCCCTGGCGCGGACGCTTTACTCTTCTGCCTATCCTCACCGTATAAAGACTAAGGTGATATTTTCCAAAGGAATAGCAAGTTACGCAATTTGCTGCTTAATAATCACTTCGCTTCCTGAAATGCCAGCTCAATCTCTTCGGCCAGAATTGCGACACCCTTTTCGATTTGCTCAGGTGCGGGCACATAGTTCATCCGCATACATTGATGGGTGTGCGGCCAGTCATGTTCCAAACCAGGGAAGAAATAGTGGCCCGGTACCATCAACACTCCCCGTTTTTTCAGGCGCTGATAAAGTAGTTCGGTGCTGATCGGCAGCTCTTTAAACCATAACCAGAGGAAAATAGCACCTTCGGGTTTGTGGATCAGGCAGCGTTCGGGCGGCAGATATTTGCGCAGGATAGCGATAGTTTGCTGCACCCGTTCAAAGTAAAACGGCCGGATCACCTCATTGGATAAGCGCAACAAATCACCACGCTCAATCATTTCGGCGGCGATCGCTGGCCCCATGCTGCCGGGTGATAAGCTGATAATGCCATTCATATTGGTGATGGCCGAAATCACTTTCTCATCGGCAATCACAATACCGCAGCGGGAACCCGGTAAGCCCAACTTCGACAAGCTCATGCACAGGATGATATTCGGATTCCACAATGGCGTAGCATCAGTAAAGATGATGCCGGGGAAGGGCACACCATAGGCGTTATCAATCAATAACGGAATATCACGTTGCTGAGCTATTGCATCAAGGCGAATCAGCTCTTCATCGGTAATTACATTACCGGTAGGATTGGTTGGCCGCGATACACATATCAGGCCAATATCATCGGTAATATTGAGGTGTTCGAAATCGACGTGATATTTGAATTGGCCTTCTGGCAGCAGCTCAATATTCGGCTTGGCAGACACGAACAGGTCTTCATCCAAACCCGCATCGGCATAGCCTAGATACTCCGGTGCCAGTGGGAACAGCACCCGACGGCGGCTGCCATCAGCATAGCGACCAGCGAACAAATTAAATAAGTAGAAAAATGCGCTCTGACTGCCATTTGTCAGTGCAATATTCTGTGGCTCAATTTGCCAGCCCAACTCGTCGCGCAGCATTTTTGCCAGCGCTTTCAGTAGCAAGTCTTTGCCTTGTGGCCCGTCGTAATTACACAGTGCCTCGGTCAATTGCCCGCGCTCCAGCATCTCCTGACACAGTTGTTGGAAGTAGGCATCCATCTCTGGAATATGTGCCGGATTACCGCCGCCAAGCATGATAGAACCTGGGGTTCTAAGGCCGTCGTTGAGGTCATCCATCAGTCTGGTAATACCCGCGTAGCGGGTGAATTTGTCGCCGAAAAGTGAAAACTTCATAAATGAAAATTTATTGTTATCCGTAAGTGAACAAGTACCATACTCGCAGATAAAAGCGGGCGCAACGCGGAAAGATTTCTTCCTGCCGATGGAAAGTGTCGGCAGGAAGTGTTTTTGCGGGATAATATTCTTATTTATTCTTTCTTGTCTCCAACCCAAACCACCAGCACGTTATCCCCTTGATATTGGCGACTAAAGGCATAATAATCAGCAGTTTGTTGGGATTGTTGTACCCCAGCACCAATCGCCGGATGGCGAGCGCGGAACTGACTGACTTTTTGCCAGTGCGCCAGCAACGCACCTTTGGCACCGGCGAGTTCATTCCAGTTCATATCTGATCGGGTACCCTGCAACGGATCTGAGCCGGTTGGGCCGAATTGCCGCCCACTTTCATCACCATAGAAGATTTGCACCGCACCTGGAGCCAGCAGCAGCAGTGAGCCTGCCTGTTGCTGTTTTAGTAATGACTGCTGGGCATCATCTTTGAAGAATAATCGGGTATCGTGTGATGACAGGTAACTCAATACATTGAAACCTTGCAGTTTTTCAGCCATTTGCTGATAGGTGCTATCAATAGAAGAGAAGCACGCGAGCGCTTGTTTCGCCTGATCCTGAAAATCAAAGTTAATCATCGCATCGAAGCCGTTTTGGTAGTAATCGCTCTTCATCACACCGTGGCCCCATGCCTCTCCGGCCATCCAGAACGGTAAGTTATCCAGTGCTTGTTCAGGATGGGCCGCTTTCCATTCAGCCAATGCAGCGGTGGTTTGTTGTTTAAGCTGTTGCCATGCTGGTTTCTCCACATGCTTGGCAGTATCAACTCGAAAACCATCGATACCGTAATCACGTACCCATTGGCTCAACCAATGAGTAAGGTAATCGCGCGGTGTGGCACCGGCAATTTCTTGCGCTGCGGTATCGGGTTTATGCCGATAAAACACCGGTAAGCCGCTGGGTTGGGTGGATTCAGTTTTGATGTCCGGTAAGAAAGCTAATGACATGGTCAGGTCGTCATAACCCGGTGAGTCGTAATCGCCAATATCGGTGCGGATCCACTGCTTGCCCCACCAGTTGTCCCAAGTGGTTTTATCACTGAAATTGATGTAATCATTAAAACTATGCCAGGTTTGGCCTTTGCCGGGCGTCCAGTCGGTCCATTTTTTACCCAGCGTTTTTTCCAGTTGGTCGCCATGCAAATAGAGTGCACCGAACTGGTAACTTTGCATATCCGCTAAAGTGGCATATCCGACATGATTCATCACCACATCAAATAGAACACGGATACCGCGTTTATGGGCTTGTTCAACCAGCTTATGTAAATCCTGTTCAGTCCCCATATTGGCATCCAGGCGGGTCCAATCCAGCCCGTAATAGCCATGATAGGCGTAATGTGGGAAGTCGCCTTTAGTACCGCCACCGACCCAACCGTGAATCTGCTCCAGTGGTGAACTTATCCACAAGGCATTAACGCCAAGTTGTTGCAGGTAATCAAGTTTCTCGGTTAAACCCGCCAGGTCGCCGCCGTGGAATGTGCCAATTTCCTGCATACCATCGCCATGGCGGCCGTAGCTGTGGTCATTGGCGGGATTGCCATTTTTAAAACGATCCGTCAGCGCAAAATAAACCGTCGCATTTTGCCAGCTAAATGGCGCGGCATGTTGAGTTTGGGCTGATTCCAGTAGTAATAAACCACCGCTTTCGGGGGCCGGTTGTAGCGTGATTTTCCCCAGCGAGACTTTTGTCGTTTGGCCGGAATAGAAATCCCGTATCGTTTCGCCTTCAGCAAAGGTTTTGCTCACATCTACGGTAACAGGCAAGCCATTCCAGCGCTGGCAACTGTGGGTCACGACTTTTGCCACTTCTGCCACAGGTTCTTTGAGGCTTAAGGTGAGCGTCGGCGTACCGCTGCGGGTATCAATGCGGGCTTGATACTGACCATCACGGAACAATCGCCACTGAATATCGGCCTGATTCTGACAGGGTTGCAGCGAAAACGTCTGGTTCAATTTCACCGGTCCGGTGGGTTGCCAGCACTGTTTATTCTGATAAAACTTGAGTGGATACTCCCCTTTAGTCAGTGCGCTATTACTGACAAAAATACCACTGTCCTGCTCGGTGAACACAGGGAAATGCTGGAGTGACCAGTTAGCCATCGCCGCTGGTGAAAGTAGCAGCAGCAAGGATATTTTGAGATGTTTCATGGCACATCTTCCTATTTAGGGAGCGAGAGGTTTATGCGAATTGGGGCTGATTTAGTGTGCCGTTTGGTGAAGAAATAGCCTCATCCCTGAGTGGATTTTATGGGGAGGAGACGCGCGGATGAGTGGGAATTGGCCTGCTAGCAGGCCAATGGGCGTGGTTAGGCTTTCTGCAAAACCTGCGGATTCACGCAGTTTTCCGTCACGGTACCGGTTAGCGCAGCGATCAGGTTATCCACCGCGCAGGCAGCCATGTTGTAACGGGTCTCCGTGGTGGCAGAACCAATATGCGGCACGGCAACGACATTGCGCAGCGAGAGTAAGGGTGAGTCTATCGGTAGCGGCTCTTGTTCAAACACATCCAACCCAGCGCCATGAATCGTGCCATCTTGTAGCGCGGCAATCAGCGCCTGTTCATCAACAACCGGCCCACGGCCCGCATTAATCAATATTGCGCTGGATTTCATTTTAGCCAATTGATCACGACCAATCATATGGTAGGTCTGCTCGGTCATCGGTAGCGTAATACAGAGAAAATCAACTTCAGCCAATAAAGTATCGAGAGAACAGAAGCGAGCATTAAAGCGCTTTTCGGCTTCTTCATGTGGGCGGCGGCTGGTATACAGCACCGGCATACTGAAACCGAAATGTGCCCGCTGGGCCAGTGCCATCCCGATACGGCCCATACCGAGAATGCCGATAGTTTTATGATGAACATCAACACCATACCAGTCATCACCAATGCTATCTTGCCATTCACCGGCTTTCACCCGTTCAGCCAATTCAACCACTCGGCGTGCGCAAGACAGCACCAACGCCATCATGGTGTCGGCGACGGTTTCTGTCAGTACTGTTGGCGTGTGCATTAGGGCAACACCACGCTGGCTCAGGGCATCAACATCAAAGTTGTCATAACCGACGGAAATGGTTGAGGCAGCGCGCAAACGCGGCGCTAATTGTAGAAAGCCCTGATCGATTTTACCGCCGGAGCCGATAAGCCCCTGCGCCTGTTGCAGCGCAGATAATAGCTCTGGCTGATTATCAGGCGTTAAACCATCAAAACTGTTTACGGTAAAATGTTGGGCTAAACGCTGATGCAGATCGCTGGGAATACTTTTGTACAGCACGATAGAAGGCTTCATCGCAAACTCCAATGACGTTACCCTTTATACTTGAAGTCGCAGGGGTGGTAGCTTCATTCACTAACCCGAATCATTTGACTGTGTAAGTTCATCGGGGTTTGCTTACTTGATGCCTGCCCGCAACCTCAATTACTTTGGGTGGGTGAAATTTAAAGCCAGCATACCAGTGATCACTATTGTGGGATCAACTGCTAATCACCTTCGTCATGTTATGACTGATGAAAACCAACCCGCGTTGGCAGGTTGGTGACGTCGAATTATTGCGCTTCGCTGCGGGCGGTATTTTTAGCTGTAAGGGTATGCGAGCGGATAGTCGCACAACGCAGTGCGGTAATAATCGCTAATGCGGGTGCGATGGCAAACAGGATAAACAACCAATGGGCGGTATTTTCTGCCCCCGCGACACCCCCTGGGGAATTAAGGCCAGAGAGGTTGGCTACCATGCCCGCCATCGCCGCACCGAGTGCGGTGGCAAACATCTGAACGGTGGTAATCGAGGCTCCGGCAATGTCTTTATCTTCTTCAGCAGCCACTTGCAGAATGCGAGTCAGCAAATGTGGCCAGCCAAAGCCGATACCAAAACCGACCAGTGTTAATGCGATAGCGATCGGCACCATATGTTGCCAGCCGCCGAGTGAACCGGCCGGCATCAAGATAGACAGCGCCACTAACCCCACTAGCACAATAATTGGGCCGCTGATAATCGCCCAGCGGACGCCTGATTTCTTCCAACCCGCGCTCATTACCTCAGAAAGGGTCCAACCCGCTGCCATGGTGGCCGCAATATAACCTGAAATCAACGGTGACTGACCATGGAGGATTTGCAGGAAGTAAGGAACAAATATCTCACAAGTAATGCCGATCGCCAGCAGAGAGATGGTGATATAGAGCGCGGCCAGCGGTGAGTTAAGGCGCAATGCATCTTTTGGCAGTAGGCGAGAGGTGGCGCGCGATTCTATGCGCAGTAACAACAGCAACAGTAAGATGGCAAACACCATACCCACCATGTTTATCAGGCCGCTACTGGCAATACTGCTGGCAGAAATAGTCAAAACAATCGCGGTTAATAACACCAATTGTGCGACGGGCAATGCCGATGCTGTTGTGGTACTGGAGCGGCCTGCTGGCAGGATTCTCCAGGTAAAGATGGCATAAATCAGGGTGATGGGGAGTAGCGTCCAAAACGCAAAACGCCAGGCGTTCATTTCAGCAAAGATGCCACCAATCGCAGGGCCAACCAGGGTAGCAACACCCCACATACCTGAAATCAGCGCCATTGCCCGTGGCCATAATGATTGTGGAAATACCAGATTAATCATGGCGTAAGAGAGTGCAAACAGGAAACCACCCCCTAAGCCTTGTACGGTGCGGCCCAACAGCATCAGTGGCATGTTCGGTGCCATGGCACATAACGCACTGCCCAGCATAAAGATTAGCGAGGCAAACAGGTATGCGCTACGTGGCCCGTAGCCACTGAGTAAGCGCGCAGAAAGGGCAGAACCGAGGATTGAGGCGGTGACGAACAGCGTGGTGTTCCAGGCGTACAGGCTCAGACCGTCAATATCCAGTACCACGGACGGTAAAATGGTGGTAGCAATATAGATATTAATGGCATGTAGCACCACACCCCCTGACAGGGCTATGGCGAAGGCCGCATTTTTACCGGAGAACAGGTCACTCCAACGGCTTGCATCATTTATTATCACGTTTCTATCCTGCCAGAAATCTGGTTGTTGAGTTGATTTGGTGGTTACGATAAAATTAAACAAGTAAATTCTTGGAATAACTTAGGCCAGTTACCAATAATAAGTCAAGTATATGCTTGGAAAATGTTATGCTGGCATTGATTTAGCAAAAATAAAAAACCTAGCCATGATACCGGGGAAGATATGAATATCGACCATACCACCAGTCAGCCACAGTCGGTGGCGAAACGCCTACTGATGCTGCTTAAAACCCGTGGCCCGATGCAAGCGAGTGATGCCGGGATGATTTTAGGCACGACAGGTGAAGCGGTCCGGCAGCAATTCGTCAAATTGGCTAAGGAGGGTTTGGTGGTCTCCGAGGCGCAAACGCGCGGTGTGGGTCGGCCGATTCAATTATGGCAGCTAACCGAGGCGGGTAACGCGCAGTTCCCTGATACGCACAGCGAACTGACGGTACAACTATTAGGTTTAATCCGTTCTCAATTAGGCGACAGCGCCCTTGAGTTGCTAATTGATAGCCGCGAGCAGGAAACCCGCACTCAATATTGTCAGGCGATGGTGGGGGCAAATAGTGTGACCGAGCGGGTTGAGCGGCTGGTGGCAATCCGCAGTCGTGAAGGCTATATGGCGGAATGGCAGGTAGAATCCGACGGCTCATTGTTATTAATCGAAAATCACTGCCCGATCTGTGCCGCAGCGACCAGTTGCCAGGGTTTTTGTCGGGCGGAGTTAGCCGTGTTCCAGCAGGTGTTAGGGGTACCGGTTGAGCGTGTTGAGCATATTCTATCCGGCTCGCGCCGTTGTACTTATCGCATCAGATTGGCGTCATTATGATGACCGATTGGCTGTTGCAAGGAACATGCGGATAAAGCCTAAGACGTTATCCGCAGGAAAAGTATCAGAAGTTATAAAAATATCAGAAGTTACAGCGGGCTTAAGGTGATTTCAACCCGGCGGTTCTGTGCCTTACCGGCGGCGGTGCTGTTACTTGCGACCGGATTGTCTGGGCCAGCACCACTGGTGCGAATACGATTAGCTGCCACGCCTTGCACGATAAGCGCGCTGCCCACGCTGTCGGCACGTTGTTGTGAAAGGGTCATGTTATGTGCTCTGGCACCGGAGCTGTCGGTATAACCCGTCACATTCACAGCGGTTTTATCATACTCTTTCAATACCATCGCCACGCCAGTTAAGGTGTTAGCACCGGCGGGTTTTAGGTTGCTGCTGTCAGTATCAAACGTGACATTATTGGGCATATTCAACACGATATTATCTCCCTGACGGGTGACACTAACACCTGTACCACTCATTTTTTCACGCAGTTTGGCTTCCTGCACATCCATATAATAACCTGCACCACCACCCAACGCGGCACCTGCTGCTGCGCCAATTAACGCCCCTTTGCCCCGATCGTGTTTCGATGATGACAACATACCAATGCCAGCACCTAATGCTGCACCAATACCGGCACCGTAACCGGATTTTCCGGCTTGTGATTCGCCGGTATAAGGATTGGTAGTACAAGCGGAAAGCGTAAGCGCCACAGAAACGGCGGCCACCGTGGCCAGAATACGTTTTTTCATTGAATTTCCCTTAAATGGCACTCTATTTCGGCGAAAAAATAGATAACGTCGCCCAATAGCAGATTAAAAAATCATTAACCAGCGGTAAGCACCGTTGCTGGTTTTTATCTGCCATCGTTATCCGGTAAAAAGGGGGAGAATACCATTGAGAAAACTCTCATAGTGCTGTGGCGTTGGTCTAAATGCTGCGTTTGTCGGCAGAAAAAGCACAGAAAAGCGCTTTACGACTGCCGAATATCACTAGAAACCTCACTATCAAAACTCATCATGTTTGAAGCCGAGTTTTGTACTCACTCGTGCTGCGGGTTGACTCGGGGCGCGAAAACGCAAAACTTTCACCCCATGTTGTTGTAAATAACGCGCCAGCCCGTGCAGTGCGGCGCTCCCTGCCCCACGAATACTCCCTTCATCCTCTGGCATCAGTACATAGTTGGGATCAGTTACAAAAAATTCGACGTACTAGTTTTCGTGACTATTCTCAAAAGTTTCATCTCTCCTGGCTGCCAGAATGCTGACAATATCTCCTTGTAGCCGTACTGCTACGTACACATAGTTATTTTCAGGTGCGAGTAATTCGCTATATAGGACGAAATTGTTTATCCGCCCAGCCTCGATAGTTCGGTTCTGTTCCGACCAGGGTTCGTTAGTTATGTGGTAATAGATGGGTGCCGCGTTATAAATGTCTGACCATGCGCCTACCGCCGCTAAAGCACCATCCATAAAGGCGGCATCAATATCTGGCCGTGTCGGGAGGGTGGAATCAAAAATATCGACATCAAAATATAAATCGGGGTGGGTGACCCATTGATCATTCTCAAGCACTCGCGCAGCAGGCGGATCGGTGGGGTAATGATAAGAGGCCAAAGAGAGTGAATATGTGCCTAACGGCAAGCGCTGTGCACCAGAGGGGGATTCAGTAGGGGTGGGGTTGTGCGCCAGATAGCGTGCGTAATTTAATCTCGCATAATCAAAAGCCAGAGCTATTTGGTGGATGGTTTCATCTATTCCGAATTGACGAATAACTGACTGGACCTCATTTACCAAGCGACTTTCCGCTGCCGTATCGCTGATTGCAAAGCCCGTCGTATCATGAGTATTAATTTGTATTAATACCCGGCGCAAAACATCCTGCGTCCAGTCGCGCAATGAAGTACCGAATAACAGCGTGAAATCGGCCAATATTCTTGATACCCACAGACGGCAGCTCACATCTAAATCACGGGGATAACGTTCGGCGAGGATATTATCCATCGAGGTTTTACAAAATTGCGCGGTGGCGGGTAGTGTAAGTGCCTGATTATGTAATTGGGTGTCGAACTTGGTTAATATCAGTCCCGCGTTATCACTATTTTCTGTGAGTTGTGACTGTGGTTCAAGTAAGGGGGGCTTGGTGGTAATCACAACCGATTTAGCTTTGTTATCATCAGAAAACCAATGTTTTACTTTACTCCACAGCGTATCGCCCTGATTGCAGCGACTGTGAGTGACGTAATTATAAATCGCCAGCGCGGGAATAAAGGCACAGCCTAATGTTCCGGCGGTATCCCGTTCGCTTCTATGGTGCACAGACTGAATATCTTCAGTGCTAGCCGCCATCACTATTTGGTCGATGAGCAGTGGCTGCTTACTGGTGTTATTAATGATGAGGGTTGAGGTTTCTACGGGACGATCAAAGGGAGCATTCCTGAGCGTTATAGTGGGGGATAAGGCTATCTGTTCAGTGCCACGACTTTCCATAAAATCCACTGCAATACTATTGTTGTTTAGATGAAATAACAGGGAAAATCGATTAGCATCTGGGTGAATACGGAATGCCAGCGGTTCATTATTCTGCGAATTATTAAAGATGAGTAATTCTCTGTTAACAAACCATATTATTGGCCCTAAAGATAATTCCGCCATAAAAGTACTCTTATCATTAATATCAAAACTCAGTAAAACTTGTTTATTAGGATAGGCTGGACTATTCCAATGTTGGGAAAAAATATCGGATAAGGGCAGTTGCATTCGTTTTAAAATAGCACAACGGTTACTACAACCTTCAAGGGGCGAATAAGTAACTTCAATGCTGCTAATTTCATTATCCATGTCTAAATCAGCTAAACCGTTCTGCCCGATAGATTCAGTTAAATTAAAATAGGGTGGGTTATAATCATCGTTTTTATATATGGTAGCTAACATCCCATCGGGAATATGAATTGATGAAGCATTATCATTACCTATCATTGTATCGTCTTCGTTAAAAAGATCAGCGCTCTCTTTATTGGTAAAACATTTTGATTTCCCTTGGAATTTGTCTTCTGAATATAAACATACCTCAGGTGGAAGGGTGACATAACCGCCCATTCCGCTGGAAATCGCCGTGGTGGTTATAAAAAATAATAATGTTAAACTTTTACTTATAAAGTTCAACTGCATAATTAACTCCTTTTTTATGAGCTGAGAGTTTTAATAAAAATGGCGACACTATTTAATAATAAATATTCCCATCACATATTTGAGCAAATATCAAAACTCATCATGTTTGAAACCTAGCTTCATTTTTATTCGGGCAGAGGGTTGTGAAATAACGCTAGAGCGTAATGTTTTCACTCCATTTTCTTTTAAATAACGGGCCAATTCATGTACTGCTGCGGTACCTGCTCCGCGAATATTCCCCTCTGCATTTGGTGTTAGTACATTGCGCGGGGCACTCACCGAAACATCGATATAGAACTCATCGGTAGCGTTCCCTTTCGCGGCCCCCAGCACACTAACAATCTCGCCCTCAAGCCGCACCACCACAAACAGATAGTCATTACTGGTGTTTTCCAACTCAAGCAACAGTGAGGTACTGGTAGTGCGTGCCGCGCTGATAGTGCGGTCAAGGTCAGTGACGGGGTTACCTTGCTGGTCAGTTTTTAATGGTGTGAAAAGATAAGTATTAAACCAATGATCCATCACTGTGTGCGCGAGAAGAATAGCTGACCTGTCAGTGGTGTTGGCATCAATGATCTCCACCGCAAAATGTAAGTCGGGTCTGGTCACCCATTCATTATGCTGACGAATACGGACAGCGGGCGGCTCGGCGGGATAGTGATAAGATTCCAGAGAAAGTGAATATTCCCCTAACGGAAGAGCCTGTGCGGCGGCAGGTGATTGTGTGGCGCTGGGATTATGCTCGACGTAATTGGCATAATTTAATTGGGCATAGCGAAATGCGTGGGTGATCTGCCGGATGGTTTCAGTCAATCCCAATTGTTGGATAATCGCGCGGATGCCAGTGACCAGATGACCCTCAGTGGCCTGATCGCTGCCCACATAGCCAGTTGAGTGTTGTGCGTCAATCCGCGTAACGACATTCTGTAGTTGCTCAGGCGTCCAGTCCCGCACAGAATGACCGAATAACAGGGTAAAATCGGCCAAGACTTTTGATACCCAACTAGGGCAGTTTTCATCCGGGCTGCGGGGATAGCGCGCAGCGAGAATATTATCGAGCGAAGTTTTACAAAATCTTGCGCTGGCCGGTAGTGTGAGTGCCTGATTATGTAATCGAGTGTCAATTTTGCTTAAGGTCAGCGTGAGGAGATTGGCTTCGTCATCGCTATATTTGGGCCGTGCGGGGTGTGGTTTAAGCAATAGGGACTGTCCACTAACCAAAACCACCTTGTCTTGATTATCATTGGAAAACCAATGTGATATCTGACGCCATAATTTATCCGCCTGATCACAATGGCTATGCGTAACATAATTATAAATCGCCAAGGCGGGGATGAAGGCGCAGCCTAGCGTGCCAGCGGCATCCCGTACCTTTCTACTGCATCCACTATATTCAGTGTTGTCCGTTACTTCTGTTTCAACTTGATATTGATCTTCAGAATTTAAACAAACCTCTCTATTTTTACCGTTATCTGCAATAGCTAATGGGGGCAATGTTATTAAGAGAGTTAAGGCTAATTGGATGCTTAGCAATGTCCTTGTCATATTCAACCCCTCACTTATTCCCACAGGAAAATAGGCTCAGGAATAGAGTAATGCGGTTGCGTGTTTGATACGGTTATTAAAATTTGTCAGATGCAGGGAGAATTAAAGCAGGGATGAGTTAAATGGGCGCTGCCAATGCAGGGTCAGGATAGTGTTTTTGGTTTCCGCATTATAGGCTTTCCCTGCAACGGTAAACCCTTGCTTACGATAGAAGTGATAGGCACGCAGGTTTCGTTGATAAACCTCTAGGGTTAGAGCGTGGTAGTGTTGTTGAACGTAATCCATCAACGCTTGCCCAATCCCCTTACCGTGCATGGATTGGGTGACGAACAGCGCCCCTACCAGTTGTTCTTCGAGAATACTAATAAAGCCTGCAATGGGGTTAGTATCACCGGTAGTTTCCGCTGACAAATATAGCCAGGTGCGGGCCGCTGGGAGATAGGTATTCCGTACCAACGGGGCGCTCTCGTGCCAGTATTGTTCGGCCACAAAAGGATGCGCAGCAATGGTACTGGTCAGCCACAGTTGCATCAGGTCATCGAGATCGCTTGGTTGGTAAGGTCGAATCATTTTACGGCGTTATCCGGGTGACAAAAACAGCTTGCCAGATGGTCGTTCACTAAACCGCTGGCTTGCATAAAGGCGTAGCAAATAGTGGAGCCGATAAATTTAAAACCGCGTTTTTTCAATGCCTTTGACATTGCATCTGATACGGGTGTGGTTGCGGGTGATTCTGCCAGACACCACCAATGGTTAATTTTTGGCTCACCATCAACAAAACTCCAGATAAAGCGCGAAAAATCCTCACCGTTGGCTTCCATGGCCAGATAAGCTTGTGCATTGGTGATAATGGCTTGAATCTTACCGCGATGGCGGATAATGCCGCTGTCCAGCACCCGTTTTTCTACATCGTCCGGCCCCATTTTCGCCACTCGCACGGGATCAAAATTATAGAAGCACTTGCGATAGTGTTCACGTTTTTTCAGCACGGTTATCCATGAAAGCCCGGCTTGTTGCCCTTCGAGGCAGAGCATTTCGAACAGCGCCTGACTGTCGGTGCGTGGAATACCCCATTCAGTGTCGTGATAAGCGAGATAGAGAGGATCAGAGGTGACCCAACCGCAGCGTTGTAGACTCATAACTCATCTTCCTTTTTATTATCTGTCTCAGCAGGGGATGATCGCTGTTCATTAGCTGATTAGCAACCTATCGACGGACTCTTTACCTTTGCGGGCACAGCGCAAAATAGCCAGTTGGAATACAGTGAAAGGCTCATTTTATCGACAAATCGATCTTGATTGTTGCATCTTACCGGATTCTGGCTGTATATCTTACGGTCAACGGGTATACTGGCCCATTCCATTTTAATCCACTTGTATCGCGTGCGAATCCAACATGCAAAAGTTTGATACCAAGACCTTTCAGGGCCTGATCCTGACGTTACAGGACTATTGGGCGCGCCAAGGCTGCACCATTGTTCAACCACTGGACATGGAAGTCGGCGCGGGTACCTCCCACCCAATGACCTGCCTGCGTGCACTTGGCCCAGAGCCAATCGCTGCCGCATATGTACAACCTTCACGCCGCCCGACCGATGGTCGCTACGGTGAGAACCCAAATCGCCTGCAACACTATTATCAGTTCCAGGTGATCATTAAGCCTTCACCAGACAACATTCAGGAGCTGTATTTAGGCTCGCTGAGAGAACTGGGTCTGGACCCGACTATCCACGATATCCGCTTTGTCGAAGATAACTGGGAGAACCCGACCTTGGGTGCCTGGGGGCTGGGCTGGGAAGTGTGGTTGAACGGGATGGAAGTGACGCAATTCACTTACTTCCAGCAAGTGGGCGGTTTGGAATGTAAACCGGTCACTGGCGAGATAACCTATGGTCTGGAACGTTTAGCGATGTACATTCAGGGCGTAGACAGCGTTTATGACCTGATTTGGTGCGACGGCCCACTGGGCAAAACCACTTATGGCGATATTTATCATCAGAATGAAGTGGAGCAATCCACCTATAATTTCGAATACGCCGATGTGGATTTCCTGTTCTCCTGCTTTGAGCAGTATGAGAAAGAAGCTCAGTCGCTGCTGGCACTGGAAAACCCGCTGCCGCTGCCCGCTTATGAGCGCATTCTGAAAGCTGGCCATACGTTTAACCTGCTGGACGCCCGTAAAGCCATCTCGGTGACCGAGCGCCAACGCTATATTCTGCGCATTCGTACGCTGACCAAAGCTGTCGCCGAGGCTTATTATGCTTCCCGCGAGGCGTTGGGCTTCCCTATGTGCAAAAAGAATCAGAACTAAGAGGCTGTCATGACTCAACAGACTTTCCTGGTGGAAATCGGCACGGAAGAGCTGCCGCCGAAGGCTCTTCGTTCTCTGGCCGAATCTTTTGCTGCCAACTTTACTGCTGAATTGGATAACGCCAACCTGCCGCATGGCGAGGTGGTTTGGTATGCTGCGCCGCGCCGTCTGGCGGTAAAAGTGACCGATTTAAGCGCTGCTCAGGCGGATCGTGAAGTTGAAAAGCGCGGCCCTGCTATTGCGCAAGCCTTTGATGCTGAAGGTAAACCGAGCAAAGCCGCCGAAGGCTGGGCACGGGGTTGTGGTATTACAGTCGATCAGGCCGAACGTCTGGTTACTGACAAAGGCGAATGGCTGCTGTATCGCGCCCATGTCAAAGGCCAATCAGCACAATTACTGCTGGCAGGCATGGTGAATACCGCGCTGAGTAAGCTGCCTATTCCTAAATTGATGCGTTGGGGTGATAAAGAAACCCAATTCGTTCGCCCGGTTCATACTGTAACCCTGCTGTTAGGCAGCGAATTGATCCCTGGCACCGTGTTAGGTATCGATTCAGATCGTGTTATCCGTGGTCACCGCTTTATGGGTGAAGCGGAATTCACCATTGATAGCGCTGACCAATACCCGCAGATTTTGCTAGAGCGCGGTAAAGTCATTGCTGACTATGAATTACGTAAATCTATAATCAAGCGTGATGCGGAACTGGCAGCGCAGAAGATTGGCGGTATTGCTGATCTGAGTGAAAGTCTGTTGGAAGAAGTGACGTCGCTGGTTGAATGGCCGGTGGTGTTAACTGCCAAGTTTGAAGAGAAATTCCTGGCAGTACCTGCGGAAGCGCTGGTCTACACCATGAAAGGTGACCAGAAGTACTTCCCGGTTTACGATGCGGCCGGTAGCTTGCTGCCCAACTTCATTTTTGTTGCCAATATTGAATCTAAAGATCCTCAACAGATTATTTCCGGTAACGAGAAAGTGGTTCGCCCACGTCTGGCCGATGCGGAGTTTTTCTTTAAGACTGACCGTAAAAAGCGCCTGGAAGACAATTTGCCACGCCTGGAAACCGTGCTGTTCCAACAGCAATTGGGGACGTTGCGTGACAAGACCGACCGTATCCAAGCATTGGCGGGCTGGGTTGCCGCCCAGATTGGCGCGGACGTTAACCATGCTACCCGTGCAGGTCTGTTGTCCAAATGTGACCTGATGACCAACATGGTGTTTGAATTCACCGATACTCAAGGTGTGATGGGGATGCACTATGCCCGTCACGACGGTGAAGCTGAAGATGTTGCTGTTGCGCTGAATGAGCAATATCAGCCACGTTTTGCCGGTGATGATTTGCCGTCGAACCCCGTTGCTTGTGCATTAGCGATTGCCGATAAGATGGACACATTGGCCGGTATTTTCGGTATTGGTCAACATCCGAAAGGTGATAAAGACCCGTTTGCGCTACGCCGTGCGGCGTTGGGTGTATTGCGTATTATCGTCGAGAAGAACTTGCCGCTTGATCTGCAAACGCTGACTGAAGAAGCGGTGCGCCTGTATGGCAGCAAGCTGACCAATGGCAACGTGGTCGATGAAGTGATTGAGTTCATGCTAGGCCGTTTCCGTGCCTGGTATCAGGATGAAGGTCACAGCGTTGACACCATTCAGGCGGTACTGGCTCGTCGCCCAACCAAACCGGCTGATTTTGATGCCCGGGTGAAGGCGGTGACCTATTTCCGTACCCTGGATGCTGCGGCGACATTAGCTGCTGCTAACAAGCGTGTATCGAATATTCTGGCGAAATCCACGGATACCCTGAATGACCATGTTCATGCCTCGGTGTTAAAAGAGCCGGCAGAGCTGAAACTGGCAACACATTTAGTGGTATTGCGCGATAAGCTGGAGCCGGTCTTTGCTGCGGGTAACTATCAGGAAGCGCTGGTGGAACTGGCTGCTCTGCGGGAAACTGTCGATGAGTTCTTCGATAGTGTTATGGTCATGGCAGAGGACGATGCAGTGCGGGTCAACCGCCTGACATTGCTGAGCAAATTACGCGAGCTATTCTTGCAGGTTGCTGATATTTCGTTATTACAGTAATTCTGCCCTTGATTGGCAACAGGGGAGCGTATTTATCCAAAGAATTTGGCGTTGCAGGCAGGTAAACCTCTGGCAACGTCAAGTAATTAAGGGTAAAGCGCTCCCCTTAGCTATTCTTAACACTGGAGTTGGGTGATAAGAATAGAATTTGTGAAAATAAGTACTTACTACAGGAGCAGTTTCACATGACTTTTGCACTGAATACAGCCCGATATTCACGTTGGTTAGCGCCATTGCTGGCGTTACTGGTGGTGTTCCAATTGACCGCCTGCGGGGATAAAGAGCCAGAACAACGTAAGGCTTTTATTGATTATCTGCAAAATACAGTGATGCGTAGTGGAATGAAACTGCCAACACTGAGCGAAGATCAAAAGCAGAAGTTTGGCCCTTATGTCAGTGATTACGCGATTTTAGTCACTTTTTCACAGCAACTTACCAAATCTGTCGATGCCAGCTTGACCCCGGCGATTACTCAAATCAATGAGATCCGTGTGGCGCAGGATTATCTTGCCAAGCGTGATGCGTTACAGCAGTCCGCAGGTGCATTGAACTTGTTAGTGCAACAGATTCGTACGGCAAAAACGCAAGCTGATAGTGCTGTTGCTGTATTGAAGCAGCCCGATGATTTGAAAGTGGTATTTAATAAAGCTTTCGACAATATTGTGACTCAGCCAGCCAATGTATTGATCCCAGCAGTGCCGGTGATTTCTGCTTTTGTGCAGGATCTGGCGCAAGTTGGCGATTTCTTACAGCAGCAGGGTACGCAGGTTACCTTCAATAATGGCGGTGTTCAATTCCAGACCCCACAGCAAGCGGCGCTATATAACACGATGATGGCTAATTTAGTCGCCAAGTACCCGGCGATGATGACAGCGCAGAAGAGTGTAGCGAGTGTCATGCAGTGATGGTTTTGGTTGATTTAGGTTGATTTGATTTGGTGATCGGTTCGGTTGTTAAAGCAACTGAGTTTACTTAACCTGCGATGAACCAACCGGCAAAGGGGCCATAAGCGTGGCCCCTTGTGCAATCCCGCGCCTGCGCGAAATATTGCCCTGCGGGTAAACCGCCCGCGTCTTTCGGGCTGACGAGCCAGCGCGATTCGCTCCTGCTCAAGCGCGCTTTTCGCGGGCGTCCATGCCCGCTTACTCTACCCTCACTCCTTGCCGGCAATATTCCTGATTGCGCTCAACGTCAAAACCATCGCTTTAGGTTTTGATTTTCTCTTTTGACTTTAAAAGCACATTTGAGCTGCCGAGTGAAGAATGAAGTCAGGGAAATCCGCCATGGACGGCGGATTTAGGCGTCATGAGCAGGGATGCGAATAAAGCCGTCCCGCCAGCGTAATGATGAGCCGAGGGAACCTGCGCAGCAGGCAAGCGATACGTGCGGAAGCGCGGATTGTTAAGGCCCACGCTTATGGGCCTTAACTCGGTTGAGGCGACTGAGCTAAAATGACCTCTGAGCGTTTATCAACCGAAACCTGATCCGAACCTAAGCACTAAACTCATATCAACCGAAACCCGCTCCAATAGTGTGCCCCTTCCCCCTGTTATTTTATTACACATTTCTACCAAGAGTTGAGTCTGAGAGGTTATTAGTCGAGTGAATGTCTCATCCCCTCTCTGCGCGCAAAAATAACTTGTGATTAACATCACATTTTCAAAACAAACTAACCCACACAAAGAGTGATATACATCACTCTTATTGGGCTTTCTAGATTAAAAATTCGCCTTCGTGGTTTTCTTACAGCCATTTAGTGTGATCTGCGTCAACAAATACACCCCTGTGATGGGTGTTTTGGTGTGACATTGATCACACAAAGGTGGTGAGCTACGCGTGAATAAAGGAGCATGCTAGAGTTTGTTTTGCATACAGCGTGTTTGTATTCGATAACACCGGCGGGTTTTGCAGAACTGCCTCAACAAAACAATTATATCGCGCTCTTATTGTTAGCGCGTACCAATAGGGGTGTTTTATGTTTTCACCAGACGCAAAGGTCAGAATTCAAAATTTTGGCCGATTCCTCAGTAACATGGTTATGCCCAATATCGGGGCATTTATTGCCTGGGGTATTATCACTGCACTGTTTATTCCAACTGGCTGGCTGCCAAATGAAACGCTAGCCAAACTGGTTGGCCCAATGATCACTTACCTGTTACCACTGCTGATCGGTTTTACCGGTGGCCGTTTGGTGGGTGGCGATCGCGGTGGTGTGGTAGGTGCTATCACCACCATGGGTGTTATCGTTGGTGCCGATATGCCAATGTTCCTCGGTGCGATGATTGTGGGTCCACTGGGTGGCTGGGCAATCAAACACTTTGACCGTTGGGTTGAAGGTAAAATCAAAAGCGGCTTTGAGATGCTGGTTAACAACTTCTCAGCCGGTATCATCGGTATGCTGTTGGCGATTTTGGCCTTTATGGCGATTGGCCCATTTGTAGAAGTGTTGTCTAAAGCACTGGCTGCTGGTGTGCATATCATGGTGCAGCTTAACCTGCTGCCATTAACGTCTATCTTCGTCGAACCAGCCAAAATCCTGTTCCTGAATAACGCGATTAACCACGGTATCTTCTCACCTCTGGGTATCCAGCAGGCGACTGAAACCGGTAAGTCTATCTTCTTCCTGATCGAAGCAAACCCAGGCCCAGGTATGGGTGTGTTGATGGCTTACATGTTCTTCGGTAGAGGCAACGCTAAGCAATCTGCTGGCGGCGCGGCTATCATCCATTTCTTCGGTGGTATCCACGAAATCTATTTCCCATATGTGCTGATGAACCCGCGCTTATTGCTGGCGGTTATTCTGGGCGGTATGACCGGCGTGTTCACTCTGACTATGCTGAACGGCGGTCTGGTATCACCTGCGTCTCCTGGTTCTATCCTGGCAGTATTGGCGATGACACCTAAAGGTGCTTATTTTGCCAACATTGCTGCAGTTGCTGCTGCGTTTGCTGTGTCCTTCGTGGTGTCTGCTATCTTGCTGAAAACCTCTAAAGTCAAAGACGACGAGGAAGACAGCCTGGAAGATGCGACTCGCCGTATGCAAGATATGAAAGCGCAATCTAAAGGCGCACAAGCAGCGAATGCTGCCGCTGCCGCAGGCGACCTGACCACAGTGCGTAAAATCATCGTAGCTTGTGATGCAGGTATGGGTTCTAGTGCGATGGGCGCAGGTGTGCTGCGTAAGAAAATACAAGACGCAGGCTTGAAGCATATCTCTGTGACTAACTGTGCTATCAACAACTTGCCAGAAGATGTGGACTTGGTTATCACCCACCGTGATTTGACTGAGCGAGCCATGCGCCATGCGCCACAAGCGCAACATATCTCGCTGACCAACTTCCTTGATAGCCAGTTGTACACCAACCTGACAGCCCGTTTGGTGGAGGCGGCTAACACGACAGCGAGCACTCAGAAAGTGATTGAAACGCTGGACGATAGCTTTGAAGCCTCTGAAGCCAATTTGTTCAAGTTGGGCGCAGGGAATATCTTCCTCAATCAACACGCAGCCACCAAAGAGCAAGCTATTCGCTTCGCCGGTGAGCAGTTGGTGAAGGGGGGCTATGTTGAGCCGGAATATGTTGAAGCGATGCTGGAACGTGAAAAACTGACCTCCACCTATCTGGGCGAATCTATCGCGGTACCGCACGGTACCATCGAAGCGAAAGACCGTGTGCTGAAAACCGGGGTGGTATTTTGCCAATACCCTGACGGCGTGCGCTTTGGCGACGAAGAAGATGAAGTGGCGTGTTTGGTGATTGGTATTGCGGCCCGTAATAATGAGCACATTCATGTTATTACCAGCCTGACAAATGCGCTGGACGATGATTCTGTCATTGAGCGTTTAAGCAAAACTACCAGCGTGCAGGAAGTATTGGACTTATTGGGTGGCAAAAAGTAACCCAGCAATAACTGAATAGGGCCGTTGGGAGAAACGGCCCTTCTACAGCAAAAGGTAAAAAACATGAAAGCATTACATTTTGGCGCAGGTAACATTGGCCGGGGCTTCATTGGTAAACTTCTTGCTGATGCCGGTGCGCAACTGACCTTCGCAGATGTTAACCAGCCGCTGCTGGACGAACTGAATAAACGTAAAAGTTATCAAGTCAATGTGGTCGGTGAGCAGGCGCGGGTTGAAGAAGTCAAAAACGTAAGTGCGGTAAACAGTAGTAGCCCAGACGTGGTGGCGCTGATTGCTGACGCCGATATTGTCACCACCGCGGTTGGCCCGCAGATTCTGGCACGTATTGCCGGCACTGTGGCACAAGGCTTAGCCGCTCGTCATCAACAAGGTAATACTCGCCCGCTGAATATTATTGCCTGTGAGAATATGGTGCGCGGAACCAGCCAGTTAAAACAACATGTCTTCGCTGCGTTACCGGAAAGTGAACAAGCGTGGGTTGAGCAGCATGTCGGTTTCGTTGATTCTGCGGTAGACCGTATAGTGCCGCCATCAGAAGCAGGCAGTACAGATATTCTGGCAGTGACGGTAGAAACCTTCAGCGAGTGGATTGTTGATGGCACCCAGTTCAAAGGGCAGCCACCGGAAATCGCAGGTATGGAGTTGACCGACAATCTGATGGCGTTTGTGGAGCGTAAACTCTTCACCCTGAACACCGGTCATGCGATAACGGCCTATCTGGGGCAACTGGCAGGCCATCAAACCATCCGTGATGCCATTCTGGACCCAGCAGTACGCCAGACAGTGAAAGGCGCAATGGAAGAGAGCGGTGCGGTACTGATTAAACGCTATGCTTTTGATCCACAAAAACATGCCGCTTATATCAATAAAATCATCTCCCGTTTTGAGAACCCTTACCTGCATGACGATGTTGAGCGTGTTGGCCGTCAGCCATTACGTAAACTGAGTGCCGGTGATCGATTGATCAAACCGCTATTGGGTACACTTGAGTACCAACTGCCACACACCAATCTGGTAACCGGTATTGCGGCGGCCATGAGTTATCGCAGTGAGCAAGATCCACAAGCTCAGGAGTTGGTTGAATTACTGGCGAAATTGGGGCCGAAAGCTGCTTTAGCGCAAATTTCAGGCTTACCCGCTGATGGCGAGGTTGTCGAACAGGCGGTGAATGTGTATAACGCCATGCAGGACAAGCTGGCGCACTAATTTTGTTTCGTTATGAACAAAACGAGTTTGCGTTAGGTGATATACCCTAAATAATTCGAGTTGCGGGAAGGCTGTCAACGCACATGCGGCTTGAAGTATGACGGGGATAAATACCGTGTCAGATTGCGCGGTATTTATCTTTTCATAGCCCGATATTCTGAAACCACCTCAGTGACAAGCGATGATTGAAAAAACACAGGCATTTGAGAATCGGGTACTTGAGCATCTGAACGCAGGCAAGACCGTTCGGAGTTTTTTGATGGCTGCTGTCGAATTATTGGCAGAAGCGCTGAATATTCTCGTGGTGCAGGTTTTTCGTAAAGATGACTATGCGGTGAAATATGCCGTGGAGCCATTGCTGGTTGGCGATGGGCCGCTTGGTGAGCTATCTGTCCGGCTAAAGTTGGTTTATGCCTTGGGTGTGATCACCCGTCATGAATATGAAGATGCTGAGCTATTGATGGCACTACGTGAAGAGCTGAACCATGATGGCACCGAGTATCGCTTTACTGACGACGAAATCCTCGGGCCATTTGGTGAATTACATTGTGTGGCTGAATTGCCGCCAGTGCCAACTTTCCTGCGCCCAGATGAAGCAGACGCGTCGCTGATTGCCATGCAACGCCAGCGTTATCAGCAAATGGTGCGTTCCACTATGGTGCTCTCGATTACCGAATTGCTTTCCCGCATTAGCTTAAAACAGGTTTCTAAACTTTCACCACTCGGCCATGCCTGAATTACTGCAACACACTGAGCCATTCGTCAACTAACAGCCACAATGCTGTTATTGCCATCAAGCCCCCCATCACTCCATTGAATAATCGTAGTTTCCAGTTAACTCGCAATGCATGGCGTAGCTGATCCCCCATCACCGCCCACACGGCCACACAAGGCAGATTCAACAAAGCAAAACCACTAACAATCAGTAGGGTGTGGCTCAGCGTAGCGCCTTCACGTGGTGTAAATAAGATGGCGACATTCATAGCCATCAGCCAGGCCTTTGGATTAATGGCCTGAAATAATGCCCCCTGGATAAATCCCATTGGTTGTTGTCCATCCCTTGACTTCGGGCTACCGGAATTAAAAATTTTCCACGATAACCAGAATAAGTAAGCACATCCCAACGTCACCAGTGGTAGGCGAATAACCCCCAGCCAACTGAGAATTAATGCCAGCAATGTGGTCATTAATGCACATTGCAATGCGCAGCCAAAGGTAATCCCCAGCATCATCGGCAAGGTGCGACGTAAGCCAAAATTAACACCAGATGCGGCTAATAACAGGTTATTTGGACCTGGCGTGATCGACATAACGGTAACGTAACTGATGAAAGCACTGTCTAGCATGGGATGTCCTCCCCTTCGTACTCGAAGTTGCACGGGCTTAGTCATCTCATCGGCCTGGCGGCAACTCCAATTACTGTGGGTATTATTTATGTTATCAAGGTATTCAGCTTAAACAGCAAACCGCTGTGGCGTTAGAAGCAGAAGTTATCTATTGTTGTGGGTACAGTTTGCATAAGTTTGAACTGTACCTATTGAACCTGCGGAGAACTGTCACCATGCCTGTTGTTATGAATGAAATTCGTTACTTGCAAGTGGCTGAGAATTTGGCGCAGGCCATTAAAAAAGGCAGTTTGCTGGCGGGTAGCCGCCTGCCATCAGTGCGCGGTTATGCCAAAAACCATCAGGTGAGTATTAATACGGTGGTGGCAGCTTATCGTACGCTGGAGGATCGTGGTTTGATTGAGGCGCGTCCGCAGTCAGGGTTTTATGTCTGTAGTGCGTCAACGGCGGTGGTGCCGACAGCGACAGTCGGCAAACCGGTGAATGAGGTGCTGGATTTAATTGATACGGTATTTGCCGCACAACAAAACCCCCGCTTTACTAATATCTCGCTCGCCTGCCCGCAAACGGCGGATTTTTACCCCAGTGCCAAGTTGGGCCGCATCATGGCATCGCTGTTGCGTCGCGAGCCACAGTTAATCAGTCAATACGCGTTGCCACCGGGGTGCCAGCGCCTACGTCAGCAAATCGCCCGTCGCGCCATGACCCTAGGTATGCTGGCTAATCCGGCTGATATCACTATTACGCATGGTTGTATGGAAGCGTTGCAGTTAGCGTTGCGGGTCACCACCAAACCGGGTGATTGTGTCGGGCTGGAATCGCCAACCTATTTCTATCTGATGCCTTTGCTTGCCAGCCTTGGCCTGAAAACAGTGGAGATTCCAACCGATCCACAGCAAGGTTTATCGCTGGATGTGTTGGAATTACTGCTTCAGGAGGGGCGGTTGAATGCATTGATCGCCATGCCAACGGTGCAGAATCCGTTAGGCTTTACGATGCCGCTGGCGGCGAAAAAACGCCTGGCGCAGTTGATGAACGATCATCAGGTGCCGCTGATAGAAGATGGTTTATATGCAGAAATACAATTTGGTACAACGTTGTCCCCAGCGGTAAAAGCCTTTGATCGCGATGGCTGGGTGCTGTTCTGTTCCAGTTTCACCAAAACACTGGCCCCGGACTTCCGCATCGGCTGGATTGATGGTGGCCGCTTCGCGGAGGCATTACATAAGTTAAAAGCAGTGTCGTCGATGGCGGAACCGGCATTATTATCAAAAACACTGGCACTGTTTCTGGAGTCTGGCGGTTACGACCACCACCTGCGCGGGCTACGCCGCCGTTATGCGCAACAGGTACAGCAGGCGCAGCAACTCATTGCACAGTACTTCCCGCGTGGGACCAAAGTGACCCAACCAGCAGGCGGTTTTGTTTTCTGGGTGGAGTTCCCTGCCAGTGTCGATACCGTGGCGCTATTTCATCAATTGCTGCAAGAACAGATATGCCTGACCCCCGGCACGCTTTACTCGCCGAGTGGCCGCTATCGTAATGCTTTTCGCCTCTCGTGTTGTTATCCGTTCAACCACCACTATACCCAGGCTTTGGTCAGGCTCGGGGCGGTAGCTTGTGAAATTAGCAGCCTGCCGGCGGGAATGCAGTGGCAACCAATACAGGAGGCTGCTGCTGAAAAGCCCGCATCCTGATACACTCTCTATCTTGATGCACAATCAGTGCTATCCTATCCCCAACTTTAGCGAAATATCGTGCCCATCAGTGGCATGTACGGGCCAATACTATGAAAGAACATGCAGAAATCAAACGTCTAAGCGACATGCTGGATGCGCTGAACCACAAAGACCCTATCGTGATCCAACAGGGCAATATGGATTTGATCGCGCAGCATATGAAAGAAAAAGAGAAACTGGCGGCTGAAATTCAGCGCCTGAAAGAAGTGCGGGTCAAAAACCTGAGTGCTGAAGCACAAAAGCTAGCTCAACTGCCGTTCAGCCGTGCTATTACTAAAAAAGAGCAGGCGGATATGGGCACGTTAAAGAAAGCGGTACGCGGCATTGTGGTGGTACACCCAATGACGGCATTAGGCCGTGAAATGGGCCTGAAAGAAGTGACCGGCTACGCGAAAAAAGCATTCTGATTAATCGCAGCGCTAAATCCGGGTGGGTGGCATGGCCGCTACCCGGTTTGTTTTTGTAAATATTATCAATCAAACAGTTCTGAGTGGGTGCCTGCGCGAACAAAGATAATCTGGCTTATTTTACTGCTGCTACTTAATTTATAGATCAGTAAAAAATCTCCTCCGATATGGCATTCTCGGAAATTTTCCCAGTCTCCTTTAAGTGGATGGTCTAACCATTCGGCACCTAACGGCGTATCATTTGCAATAAGCAGTAACATGGCATGTTTGAGTCGATACATATCATAACGACCACTGCGGGACAGCCTTTCCCAGTCTTTAAGGAAGTCTTTGGTATAATCTGCCGTCCTTGGCATTGTCGTTCGTTTACTTACTGTTGTCTTTTTCAAGTTCAATAAATAACTCATCCGAAGTAGTAAAACGTGCGCTATGGGCTTGAACTATCTCTTCTGCTTCCTGCATCGCCGCACGAGTCTGGGGGTTAGGTACTTTCAATTCGAATGGAAATGCCTGATCAGCGACGACGCGATTTAAAAATAAACGCACGGCGTCGGAAACCGAAAGGCCCATTGCATTGAGTGCTGCTGTTGCCTGTTTTTTGACGTCATCATCAATACGGACATGCAACATTGTGGTGTGTGTAGCCATTTTTGCCTCCTCATCAATAAACTGAGTTTGTATCTCAAGTGAGATACAGTCAAGTTTATCAATAAAGATCGGCATATTTTGCTATTCAATAACCTCTATCGTTAGGTATTCCCTAATAACCGCCGATTGAAATCCTCGATCTTTCCTTGCGACAGGCGCGTTAGCATGGTTTTACTCCAACTGGCTGACAACCCCGATACGGACAACAAGCGGCGATACTGTTCTTCATCGAACGGCATATGCCAGGCGATGGTAATAGCCTCTGCCACTGAGATATCACTGGTGCGCGCCAACAGCTCTAATGCATGGCCTTCACTGACAATACCGGTGGAAATTACGCGATACAGCCAGCCGCAATAGCCGGTTTGTTGCATCAGTGCCGACATTTCCTCGATAGCGAAATGGAAGTTGAGTTTGTAACAAGGTGAACGCGGTTGGGTCACCTGAATGATAGCCCCTCCCCAGCGGTAGATATCCCCCATATAGACATTTTGTTCCGTCATACCCAGAGTTGAGATGTTTTCACCATAGGCTGGTGCTACGAAAATATCTTCCTGTGCAGGGAATCGCTCTATCCAGTGGGAATAGTGTTCTCGTGGATAATGGCATAAGGCGCGGTCTGGCCCGCCGTGAAAGCGGGTTTCGGCTTGTTCATCCCCTTCCAATCCCAGAGCTGTAAGCATGATGCCACCCTGAACCTGGCGTTTTCCAATCGCGCTCGGGGAGCTGCCGTTATAAGGCTCAATTTTACCAATATAAATCTGTGGATACTTCATCTGCTCTCCTTGTCTGCGTTTCGAAGGGAGAATCAGAATACCCTGCCTGACCGCAGGGTTCCAAGGCTAAAGAAATTAACAATGAGATAAGCAGGAATAACCGCAATGGCTATCCCTGCCGGGTACTGAGGTTTAGCGGCTAATCAGAAGGTTTCCCAATTATCTTGCTGAGCGGTTCGACCGTTTTCTGTGCCAGTGCGAGATGTTGGCGTACTTTTATGTACCACGGATGCGCTCGTGTTTTTCTGTGCCGATTCTACCTCGGCATCGGATAGGCGGAATACGGCGACGGCCTGTGCCAGTAAAATGGCTTGTTCAGCCAGTGAGTCGGCGGCGGCGGCAGACTCTTCCACCAGGGCCGCATTCTGCTGAGTGGTGCTATCCATTTCAGAGATAGCTTGGCTAACCTGCGTGATACCACGGCTCTGCTCATCGGATGCTGAGGCAATTTCCGCCATAATATCGCGCACATGCGTTACTGAGCGGACAATATTTTCCATCGTTTGCCCGGCATTTTGCACCAACGTGGTTCCGGCATTTACCTGAGTCACTGACTCACCAATCAGGCCTTCAATTTCTTTCGCCGCTTGTGCACTGCGTTGTGCCAGATTGCGAACTTCGCTGGCGACTACGGCAAAACCACGGCCTTGCTCACCGGCGCGGGCGGCTTCAACCGCCGCATTCAGGGCCAAAATATTGGTCTGGAAAGCAATGCTGTTAATGACTGAGGTGATCTCAGAGATACGCTTCGAGCTACCGGAGATATCGTTCATGGTGCGCACTACATCGCTAACCAGCTTGCCGCCTTGCTGTGCGGTATCTGAAGCCTCTGTCGCCAACTGATTGGCGTGATGCGCATTATCGGCATTCTGTTTAACTGTGGCATTCAATTGCTCCATGCTGGCAGCGGTCTCTTCTACGGCAGCGGCTTGCTGTTCGGTACGGGAGGATAAATCGGTATTACCGGCAGCAATTTCGCCGGAGGCATGGGACACCTGACTGACACCAATGCGGATCTCATCAATCATGGCGCGCAGATTTTCATTCATCCGGGCAACGGCATTCATCAACAGGCCCAACTCATCGGTACGGTGTGATGTCGTCGTCGCAGTTAAATCACCGGTAGCGATGCGTTCTGCCATCGCCAGTGTGGTGCGTAGTGGCACCGTGATCTGGCGGGTCATACGCCATGAAATCAACAGGCCAAACAGCAGTGCGGCAATGGCCGCAATGGTTAACTGCAATTGTGCATTATTGATTTCTGCGTGGGTCCCTTGCAGCTCTTGGGTGAACAGATGAGTGGCCAGCTTACTCAATTCGTTGGCATTAGACTCCATCACTTTACCCACTTCCAGCTCTTGCTGATAAGCCGGTAAATAGGCCAACACGTTATCTTTATAGGTACTCAGGCTGGAAATCACCGGAGCCAGTAGTTTTTGCTGTTCGGCCGATAACACCGGCATAAACGCGTTGGCGGCACTATTGGCGATATTGATTGAGGTAATCAGCGAGGACTCTGCATCTTGGTTGCGATCCAGCAATAAGCCGCGTGCGTTGTAGCGCACGGTCATCAACTTCTGGTTCATCTCTGCCAGCAGGATTTGAGTATTGGTATCCGCCCCTTCATTGAGCAGGCTTTGTTGCAGCTCGTTGAGGTTTTTCTGGGTTTCAGAAATATTCCAACTTTTACGCACATCATCTTTATGGGCCACGGCATTGACAAAGTTACTCCGCTGTTGCTGATACTCTTCTACCACATCGGAAATACTGCTAATGGTTTTACGGTTGTTTTCCGACCAGCTAAGGCTTTCGCTTTGGGTTAATAGATTTTTTATATTATTGATATGTTGGGAGTTTTCTTTAATGTATTTCAGGTCATAGGTACGTTCATATAACGCACGGTTATATTTCGCCTGATTGGCTTCATCGTTGATTTTGTAGCTCAAATCGACTTTATAAGCATGTTTTTCAATGACGGAGAAATGATAAGCTGCGGTACCAGCGATGATCCCGACCAACAACAACATCAGGAAAAAGCTTAATCCCAGCTTTTTACCGACTCTCACATTTTCAAATCTACCAAAAACGTTGCTAAATATTGCCATGTTCTTCTCCGTTATGCGGTGTCTCTGATGCAAATCAATCAGCGTAGGTGAGTTTGGGGAGGTCTAGTTATTAGAAGATTTTGGGGAACTGGTGGTACGCGGGGCAGCCTTGGCAAGAATGCTTTTCCCAAACGATATACCCGTTATACTTCAAGTTGCATGTGCGTTGGCAGCCTTCCTGCAACTCGAATTATTTAGGGTATAGTTCATGAGTTTTATATCCATGAATACCAGTGACCATCTTGCACATTCTATCGGCAGAAATTGGCTAAACTTTAGCAATAAAAATGCCAGCAAGATGGCCTTGCTGGCATGTGTCTTTCGTACTTGAAGCTACAAGGTTGTTAGCTGCAACTCCACGTTCTTTGGATATGCAACATACGGTTTATGCGGCTTATTTGGCTTGAGCGAAACGTGCTGCTGCTTCGTCCCAGTTAACCACGTTCCAGAATGCTTTGATGTAGTCTGGGCGGCGGTTTTGGAATTTCAGATAGTAAGCGTGTTCCCACACATCCAGGCCAATAATTGGGAAGCCTGATGCGCCAGAAACCGCTTCACCCATCAGTGGGCTATCTTGGTTAGCAGTAGAAACAACCGCCAGTTTGCCGTCTTTCAGAACCAGCCAGGCCCAGCCAGAACCGAAACGGGTCGCCGCAGCTGCTTCAAATTTCTCTTTGAAGCTATCTACGCTGCCGAAATCGCGCTCGATAGCGGCTTTCAGGTCACCCGTCAGGGTAGTGTCCAGCTTCAACCCTTTCCAGAACAGGCTGTGGTTAGCGTGGCCGCCGGCGTTGTTACGCATAAAGGTGCGTTTTTCAGCAGGGACTTTGTCCAGATCTTTGATCAGCTCTTCAACGCTCAGTTTAGCCAGCTCAGGGAAGCTCTCCAACACCGTGTTTGCATTGTTAACATAGGTCTGGTGGTGTTTGGTGTGATGGATTTCCATCGTCTGCTTATCGAAATGGGGTTCCAGGGCGTCATAAGCATAAGGCAGGGATGGCAGTGAGTAACTCATATTCATCGTCTCCGTAGTGTAGGGCGGCGCAAAAAAGTAAGCGCCGCGTAAGCATTCGGATCATTATAGTTAATTAAATGATATTGAAAATGATTATCAATGCCGTACTAATTATGTGGTCTT
Organism: Yersinia sp. FDAARGOS_228; assembly: GCF_002073315.2. Classification (NCBI taxonomy): domain Bacteria; kingdom Pseudomonadati; phylum Pseudomonadota; class Gammaproteobacteria; order Enterobacterales; family Yersiniaceae; genus Yersinia; species Yersinia sp. FDAARGOS_228. The sequence goes on along the minus strand of NZ_CP020409.2, from coordinate 630,861 downwards.
TCTATTCGCTAATCCGTTGTGGATGGGTGTAAACCGTTGCTCTGCCGGGTTTACTGAAGCCAACCAGCGTCAGATTACAGCGTTCTGCAACGTCAACCGCTAAGGTAGTGGCCGCAGAAACAGCAAATAAAATCTCTGCACCACACATCGCAGTTTTCTGCACCATCTCATAGCTGGCACGGCTGGAAACCAGCACCGCGCCTTGCTGCCACGGTTGTTTGGCCCGTATCCCCAGCAGCTTATCCAGTGCGACATGACGGCCCACATCTTCACATCCCCCCAACAGCTCACCTTTCGGATTAATCCAGGCCGCAGCATGAGTGCAACCCGTCAACTGACCCACAGTTTGTACCTGTTTGAGCTGTGCCAGTGCATTATCGAGTTGATTCAAATTAAAGGTCTGAGTGAAAGGCAGAGGGGCGATGGGGCGAAAAATATCATCAAGTTGTTCAATACCACAGACGCCACATCCGGTACGGCCAGCCATCGCCCGACGCCGCTCTTTCAACCCGGCAAAACGGCGGCTGGATAACTCAATGTTAACTTCTATGCCATTACAGCTCGGTGTTACATCAATGGCGTAGATATCTTGCGGGGTGCTAATAATGCCTTCTGACAACGAAAAACCCAGCGCAAATGCTGCCAGATCTTTCGGGGTTGCCATCATCACCACATGGGAAATGCCGTTGTAGACCAGCGCTACCGGTACTTCCTCCGCTAGCCAATCCAATTGCGGCTCGGCCATTTGATGGCGCTGTAGCACGTTAAGTTGTTTTGCACCGCAGATTCCGGTGGAGAGGTCAATTGTTGAAGGTTTGATCTGGCTCACTATGCGGCCCTGAAAGTTATAACCCATAATCACAATGTGGTAACATTCACATTAAGAATGGTATGGGTATAATTCTATTTCCAGAAGAATGTATCCCACACCGATAAAGGTGATATCGCGTAAGCGATTTTAGCGCTTCCGGTTTCGTTGAGGGAAGTGTGAACTGAAATAATGTGACAATGAACGAAGGAGAGACCCATGCAGGTCAGCAGAAGGCAGTTCTTTAAGATCTGCGCTGGCGGTATGGCAGGAACCACGGTTGCGGCACTCGGCTTTACGCCGTCAGTGGCGCTGGCGGAAACGCGCAATTACAAATTGCTGCGCGCCCGTGAGACGCGGAATACCTGCACATATTGCTCCGTTGGTTGCGGGCTTTTGATGTATAGCCTCGGTGACGGCGCAAAAAACGCCAAAGAGAGTATTTTCCATATCGAAGGGGACCCGGACCATCCGGTAAACCGTGGCGCGCTGTGCCCGAAAGGTGCAGGGCTAGTGGACTTTATCCATAGCGAAAGCCGCCTGAAATATCCTGAATACCGTGCTCCGGGTTCAGATAAATGGCAGCAAATCACTTGGAATGATGCCTTTGACCGCATTGCCAAGCTGATGAAAGAAGACCGGGACGCTAACTTCATTAAGACCAACGGCGCTGGTGTTACCGTCAACCGTTGGCTGAGTACCGGTATGCTGTGTGCCTCGGCATCCAGTAACGAAACGGGTTATTTGACCCAGAAATTTAGTCGCGCTCTCGGCATGCTTGCCGTAGACAACCAAGCACGTGTCTGACACGGACCAACGGTAGCAAGTCTTGCTCCAACATTTGGTCGCGGTGCGATGACCAACCACTGGGTTGACATCAAGAACGCAGACTTAATTATCGTCATGGGCGGTAATGCGGCAGAAGCGCATCCGGTGGGGTTCCGCTGGGCGATGGAAGCCAAAATCCACAACAATGCCAAGTTGCTGGTGATAGACCCACGCTTTACTCGTACTGCATCGGTGGCGGACTTCTATACGCCAATCCGCTCCGGTAGCGATATCGCGTTCCTGTCCGGCGTGTTGTTGTACCTGATGACCAACAACAAAATTAACCGCGAATACGTCGAAGCTTATACCAACGCCAGCTTGCTGGTGCGGGAAGACTTTACCTTTGATGACGGTCTGTTCAGTGGTTATGACGCCGAAAACCGCAAATACGACAAAACCACCTGGAACTACCAGTTGGATGAAAACGGCTTTGCCAAACGCGATGTCACGCTGCAAGACCCACGCTGTGTGTGGAACTTGCTGAAAGAACACGTTAGCCGTTACACGCCAGATGTGGTCTCCAACATTTGTGGTACGCCAAAAGAAGATTTCTTGCAGGTTTGCGAATATCTCGCCGAAACCAGTGTGTCCAATAAAACCGCCACATTCCTGTATGCGTTGGGCTGGACACAGCACTCGGTTGGCGCGCAGAACATCCGTACCATGGCGATGATCCAGTTGTTGCTGGGCAATATGGGCATGGCGGGGGGCGGTATTAACGCCTTGCGCGGTCACTCTAATATTCAGGGTTTAACTGACCTGGGTTTACTGTCACAAAGCTTGCCGGGCTACCTGAGTCTGCCGTCAGAAAAACAGCCAGATATTGACACTTATCTGAAGGCCAACACGCCGAAAACCCTGTTGCCGGGCCAGGTTAACTACTGGAGCAATTACCCGAAATTCTTCGTCAGTTTGATGAAAAGTTTCTACGGTGATAAAGCCCAGAAAGAGAACGGCTGGGGCTACGACTGGTTGCCGAAGTGGGATAAAGGCTACGACGTATTGCAGTATTTCGAGATGATGTCGCAGGGTAAAGTGAATGGCTATATTTGCCAGGGCTTTAACCCAGTGGCATCGTTCCCGAACAAAAACAAAGTAGTAGCATCACTGTCGAAACTGAAATTCCTGGTAACTATTGACCCGCTCAATACTGAAACCGCGAATTTCTGGCAAAACCACGGTGAATTTAACGATGTCGACCCATCGAAAATTCAAACCGAGGTGTTCCGCTTGCCATCCAGTTGTTTTGCTGAAGAAAACGGTTCAATTGTTAACTCCAGCCGCTGGCTGCAATGGCACTGGAAAGGTGCTGATTCGCCGGGCGACGCATTGAACGATGGTGCCATTTTGGCGGGTATCTTTAGTCGTCTGCGTGATATGTACCGCCGGGACGGTGGTGCAGTGCCAGAACAGGTGCTTAATATGACCTGGGATTATCTGACGCCAGACAATCCAGAGCCAGAAGAAGTGGCACAGGAAAGCAATGGTAAAGCACTGGCTGATATCACTGATGCGGACGGCAAAGTGCTGGCCAAAAAAGGCGAGCAGCTCAGTACCTTTGCTCATCTGCGTGATGATGGTACTACCGCCAGTGGATGCTGGATCTTTGCCGGTAGCTGGACACCCGCCGGTAACCAGATGGCACGCCGTGATAACGCCGACCCATCCGGTCTTGGCAATACACTGGGCTGGGCGTGGGCATGGCCGCTTAACCGCCGCATTCTATACAACCGTGCCTCTGCTGACCCACAAGGTAAACCTTGGGATCCGAAACGTCAGTTGCTGGAGTGGGATGGCACCAAATGGGGTGGCGTTGATATCCCAGATTACAGTGCCGCTGCACCAGGTAGCGATGTCGGGCCGTTTATCATGCAGCCAGAGGGCATGGGCCGTCTGTTTGCCATCGACAAAATGGCAGAAGGGCCGTTCCCGGAACATTATGAGCCATTCGAAACGCCGCTGGGCACCAACCCGTTGCACCCGAATGTTATCTCCAACCCGGCCGCTCGTGTCTTTAAAGACGATTTGGCCGCAATGGGTTCTCATGAGCAGTTCCCGTATGTCGGTACCACTTATCGTCTGACCGAGCATTTCCACTACTGGACCAAGCATGTGTTGCTCAATGCCATCGCTCAGCCGGAACAGTTCGTGGAAATTGGCGAAAAACTGGCCGCGAAGAAGGGCATTAAGCATGGCGATACCGTGAAAGTCAGCTCCAACCGTGGCTATATCAAGGCCAAGGCAGTTGTGACCAAACGTATTCGTACGCTGAATGTTCATGGGCAGGAAGTGGACACTATTGGTATTCCGATCCACTGGGGATACGAAGGAGTGGCGAAAAAAGGCTTCCTGGCCAATACATTGACGCCGTTTGTCGGTGATGCCAATACGCAAACGCCAGAGTTTAAGGCGTTTCTGGTCAACGTGGAAAAGGTGTAACGGAGAGAACCTATGTCACTGCAAACTCAAGACATTATCCGGCGCTCCGGCACCAACTCCCTTACGCCGCCGCCACAGGATCGTAACCATCAGCAAGAGGTGGCCAAGCTTATCGACGTCACCACCTGTATTGGTTGTAAAGCCTGTCAGGTGGCGTGTTCGGAGTGGAATGATATTCGTGATGAAGTCGGTCATAACGTTGGGGTGTACGATAACCCCGCTGATCTGACCGCCAAGTCATGGACGGTGATGCGCTTCTCTGAAGTTGAAGACGAAGAGAGCGGCAAACTGGAGTGGCTGATCCGTAAGGATGGCTGCATGCATTGTGCTGACCCCGGCTGCCTGAAAGCATGCCCGTCGGAAGGGGCAATCATTCAGTATGCCAATGGTATCGTCGATTTCCAGTCAGAACACTGTATCGGTTGTGGTTACTGCATCGCCGGTTGCCCGTTCGATGTACCGCGCATGAACAAAGATGACAACCGGGTGTACAAATGTACCCTGTGCGTCGATCGTGTTGGTGTCGGCCAGGAACCTGCCTGTGTGAAAACCTGCCCAACCGGAGCGATTCACTTTGGCACCAAAGAGTCGATGAAAGAAGTCGCTGCTGGCCGGGTTGCTGAATTGAAAACCCGTGGCTTTGATAATGCGGGGTTATATGACCCCGCAGGCGTGGGGGGTACCCATGTGATGTATGTACTGCATCATGCGGATAAACCGCAGCTCTATCATGGCCTGCCGGAGAACCCGACCATCAGCCCGACAGTCACCTTCTGGAAGGGGATCTGGAAACCACTGGCGGCGGTTGGCTTCGCGGTAACCTTTGCGGCCAGTATCTTCCACTATGTTGGTGTCGGCCCGAACCGGGTTGAAGAAGATGAGGGCGAAGACGATAAGCCGGATTCAACGCCTGCTGACACGTCATTGCCGCCACCGGAGCAGACCACCGCTGAGCACTCAGACGACGGGGAGATGCCCAAATGAAAAAAGAAAAACGGCTCCAGCGCTACAGCGCGCCGGAGCGCATCAACCACTGGATAGTGGCTTTCTGCTTTATACTGGCCGCTATCAGTGGCTTGGGGTTCTTCTTCCCGTCATTTAACTGGCTGATGAATATTTTTGGTACACCGCAGTTGGCGCGCATCCTTCACCCCTTTGCCGGGGTGATTATGTTCGCCGCCTTCCTGATGATGTTTTTCCGTTACTGGAAACATAATCTGATCAATAAGGAAGACCTGGAATGGGCTAAAAATATCCATAAAATCGCCATGAATGAGGAAGTCGGCGATACGGGGCGCTATAATTTCGGTCAGAAGTGCGTATTCTGGGCTGCTATTATCAGTCTGGTGTTGTTGTTGGCCAGTGGTGTTGTTATCTGGCGGCCTTACTTTGCGCCTTCCTTCCCGATCCCGCTGATTCGCCTGGCACTGCTGGTGCATTCGCTGGCGGCGGTTGGGTTAATTATCGTGATTATGGTGCACGTCTATGCCGCCCTGTGGGTGAAGGGCACCATTACCGCGATGGTAGAAGGCTGGGTACCGGCGGCGTGGGCGAAAAAGCATCATCCACGCTGGTACCGTGAGGTTAACGCCAAAAGTCAGCGTCAGAAAAAACAGGAAGAGAAACCCTGATGAGTATTCGCATTGTCCCTAAAGATCAACTAGGAAAACAAAGCGAAAAAGGCACAACGGCGGGGAATATCCCGCCGTTACTTTTCGCGAATTTAAAAAGCCTGTATACCCGGCGTACTGAACGTTTACAGCAACTTGCGCTGGATAACCCGTTGTCCGATTATCTGGATTTCGCGGCTAAAATTACCCAAGCGCAGCAAAAAGCGCTGCATGACTATCCGCTGGTGTTGGATATGCAAGCGGTGTTGGAGCAATCTGCTGTCAGCGGTAAACCGCCTTTGGATCTGAGTGTCTTTCCTCGAACTGAACATTGGCGCAAGCTCCTGTCAGCACTGATTGCTGAACTGCGCCCTGATGCTCCTGATCACATTGTGGCAGTATTGGATAATCTGGATAAGGCGTCGGTACATGAGCTGGAATTGTATGCCGATGCACTGTTAAACCGCGAATTTGCACAGATCGGTAGTGAAAAAGCGCCATTTATCTGGGCTGCCCTATCATTATATTGGGCGCAAATGGCCAGCCAAATCCCCGGTAAGGCACGAGCTGAATACGGTGAGCATCGTCAGTTCTGCCCGGTTTGTGGCAGTATTCCGGTCTCTAGCGTGGTGCATATCGGTACGCAAAACGGTTTACGTTATCTGCACTGCAACTTGTGTGAAAGCGAGTGGCATGTGGTCCGAATCAAATGCAGTAACTGTGAGCAGACCCGTGATTTGAACTACTGGTCACTGGACAGCGAACTGGCGGCAGTAAAAGCGGAAAGTTGCGGTGATTGCGGCACTTACCTGAAAATTCTGTATCAGGAAAAAGACCCGCAAGTAGAGGCGGTTGCTGATGATCTGGCCTCGCTTATCCTTGATGCTAAGATGGAAGGTGAAGGATTCGCCCGCAGCAGTATCAATCCCTTTGTGTTTCCAGGGGAATAGGCTCCCTGGTAACCAATGGTAGTTACGGTGGTGACTAACCCGCCGGGCGTTGAATTGTTGGATACCAAGCAACAGTAAACGTTAGTTAACAGCGTGGTGAACCCTATCGCGCTACACTAATTACTCAGACAGAGCGCCGTGCCGTTATTATGGCGCTCTTTCCACCCTATTACCTGAGTGAGTATGAGCGTAGAACTCCATCTGTTATACAGTCAGCTTCCCGCAATTGATCGCTTGTTACGCGAGCCAGACGTTGCCCCTTTGGTGGCTGAATACGGCCCTGTTTTATTGACTGATACTTTGCGTCAAATGCAGGTTGAGGCTCGTGAATATATCAGCCAATTTCATTCGCTGGCTGATTGGTGCAGTGACTGGCCAATGGCATTGAAGCAGCGTCTACATAACCGCCAATCCGCGTTAAAACCCGTCTTCAACCTTTCCGGTACCGTATTGCATACCAATCTGGGTCGTGCCCCATTGGCTGAATCAGCCATTGCTGCGGTGAATGATGCGATGCGTGGTGCGGTAACGCTGGAATACTCTTTGAGCGGCGCAGGGCGTGGTCACCGTGACCGGGCTATCGCTGACTTACTGTGCGAGCTGACTGGCGCGGAAGATGCCTGCATTGTGAATAACAATGCCGCTGCGGTGTTTCTCATGCTGACGGTAATGGCGGCTGAGAAACAGGTAGTAGTTTCTCGCGGTGAACTGGTGGAGATTGGCGGTGCTTTCCGCATCCCGGATGTGATGCGGCAGGCGGGGTGTGAATTGGTCGAAGTGGGCACTACCAACCGCACGCACCTTAAAGATTACCGCCAAGCCATAAATGAACACACTGGCCTGTTGATGAAAGTGCATACCAGCAATTACAGTATTGAAGGTTTCACCGCCTCGGTTGCCGAAGCGCAACTCGCAATATTAGGCAATGAATTCTCCATCCCGACTGCCACGGATCTGGGCAGCGGTTCATTGGTGGATATGACCCGTTATGGTTTGCCAGCAGAACCAATGCCACAACAATTGATTGCAGCAGGTATCGATTTAGTCACCTTTTCGGGCGATAAATTGCTGGGTGGCCCACAAGCTGGGATTATTCTCGGTAAAAAACGGTGGATTGAGCAATTACAGCAGCACCCACTTAAGCGGGTGCTACGCGCTGATAAAATGACGCTGGCGGCACTGGATGCCACCTTGCGCCTCTATCAGCAGCCAGACCGGCTGACGGAGCTGTTGCCAACCATGCGGTTACTCACCCGCCCAACACAGGTTATCGCCGAGAGTGCACAACGGGTATTGGTTGCCCTAACCCCTCGTTATGGCACCGATTTCACGCTGGCGGCGGAACCTTGCTGGTCACAGATCGGTAGCGGTTCGCTACCGGTAGACCGCCTGGCCAGTTGGGCGGTAACGTTCGCACCAAAAGAGGGGGGCGGAAGTGCTCTGGAAGCCCTAACGGCGCGTTGGCGTGGTTTGGCTAAGCCGGTCATTGGCCGCGTGGCTGATGGGCGTTTGTGGCTCGATTTGCGTTGCCTGGAGGATGAGGCGGCGTTGCTCAGGGAATTGGCTCGATGATTATTGCAACAGCAGGCCATGTCGATCATGGCAAAACGACACTCTTACAGGCGATTACTGGGGTGAATGCCGATCGCCTGCCGGAAGAAAAACAGCGCGGTATGACCATTGATCTGGGTTATGCCTATTGGCCCCAGCCCGATGGCAGCGTTATGGGTTTTATCGATGTCCCCGGCCATGAGAAGTTTTTAGCCAATATGTTGGCGGGCGTGGGCGGCATTGATCATGCTTTGCTGGTGGTTGCCTGTGATGATGGTGTCATGGCTCAAACCCGCGAGCATCTGGCGATTTTACGCCTCAGCGGTCGCCCAACTTTGACAGTGGCACTGACTAAAGCTGATCGGGTTGATGATGAGCGTATCGAGCAAGTTCGCCAGCAGGTTCTGGCTGAGCTGGTGGCGCAGGGCTGGCAAGCAGAGCAAGTCACCTTATTTGTGACGGCAGCGGCGACCGAGCGTGGCATCAACGAATTACGTGAACATCTGGCGCAATATCACCAACAAAATGCACAGCACAGCCGGTTATCGCGGCGTTTTCGCTTAGCTATCGATCGCGCATTCAGTGTGAAAGGGGCTGGCTTGGTGGTAACGGGCACGGCGTTGGCAGGTCAGGTGGCGGTAGGCGATACCTTATGGCTTACTGGCGGTGATTGCCCGGTGCGGGTGCGTGCTATCCATGCCCAAAATCAAAATACATCACAGGCGCAAGCTGGTCAGCGTATCGCCCTGAATATCAGTGGCGATATCAGCAAACAGCAGATCAACCGGGGTGACTGGCTATTAACGCGACAGCCGCTGCAGGCCACGGATCGAGTACTTGTTATTGTGGATGCCGATACGCCGATCCAACATTGGCAATCTTTACATTTGCATCATGCCGCCAGTCATATTACCGGGCGTTTTTCGCTACTGACGAATCCACAACCCGCCGACGAGAACCCCCAGCCGATACTTGCTGAACTGCTGTTGGATAACCCGCTATCGCTGGCTGAAAACGATCGTCTTATTCTGCGTGATATTGCGGCGAAGAAGACCTTGGGCGGTGCTCGGGTGATTCATCTGACGGCCCCCAAACGCGGCAAACGGCAACCTGCGTATTTATCTTGGTTAACCGCGCTGGCTCAGGCAGCCTCCGACCGTGAAGTGCTAGATTTACATTTGGCCCAAGGGCCGGTTTCTTTGTCTGACTTCAGTTGGGCGCGCCAGCTAACTGAACGTGATATGGCGGACTTACTGGCGCAGACCGACAGTGTTGTCGCCGGTGATATTGCACTGTCGCGCCCTCATGCTCAGCAGGCGCAACAAACCTTATTACATGTCTTGTGCCTGTATCACCAACAGCATGGTGATCAGTTGGGATTAGGGCGGGCGCGCTTGCGGCGCATGGCTTTACCAACGCTGGATGAGGGGCTGGTATTCCGTTTGATTGATGATTTGCTGGCTGAAGGGGTGTTAAAGAATACCCGTGGCTGGCTACATCTGTCAGCTCATGGCCTGGCATTTACTGACGAGGAGCAAGTTCAGTGGCAGCAGGTCGTATCCTATTTTGCCGATGATCCTTGGTGGGTACGCGATTTGGCAGCACAGATGCAGATTGAGGAAAGTGAGATGCGCGCATTATTGCGTAAAGCCGCACAATTGGGCTATATCACGGCAATTGTTCCTGATCGCTACTATCGCAGCCAGCGTATTGAACAGTTCGCTGATTTGGTACGTGAGCTGGATGCCAGCCAGGGCAGCGCCTGTGCCTCAGATTTCCGCGATAGACTGGGTGTTGGCCGCAAGCTCGCGATTCAAATTCTTGAATTCTTTGACCGTAGCGGGTTTACCCGCCGCCGGGGCAATGACCATTTGCTGCGTGACAGCGGACTGTTTCTCAATACATCTCCTAATGTGTAATTTTTACGATATCCAACGCATGAGATGTATTAATTATTGGGTGCTGCTTTTGGCGCTAACCTAATTCGCAAGGATAGTTATATGGCGTGACAGCTTTTCAGCTTTAAAGTTACGCTAACAAAAATATTTAGCGGGAGAAAAGCGCTGCTTCTCTCCCGCTTTAAAACTACTCCGCAGTAACCGCCTCCGGCTGACGGCGAATAAATATCATCACCAAGCCCAGCCACAGCAAGCCACTGATCAGATTGAACAGGTTAAAGATACCGCTGTTGCCCCACAAGTAAGCTACCTTGGCAAACTCGATGCCGAAGGTGAAGACCATCATACTGATCATCCCCATGGCGGCAGATACCGTACCTTTACTGATATCACTGGAGAACAGTGTCAACCGCACCAAACCGGCGTTAGCCAAGCCAATACCAAAGGCATACAGGCTCAGCCCTGCGGTCATCCACAGATAAGCATGGGATGAATAGAGCGTTGAGCCTGCGGCAATCAGTAAGCCCATAATCATCGGGCCGGCACCGTAGCGGATAAGGCGTGGAATACTGGTTTTGCCGCTCAATCTCGCCAGCACCAAGTTACCAATAATCAGTGCGCCGAAAATCGGCACCTGCAAAACACCATACTCAACAGTGGATAACTGCTCACCGCTGATCAAAATGACGGGTGATTGCGCAATCCACGCCAGCAATGGCAGGCTGGCAAAGCCCAACGCCAGGGAACCACACATGAAACGGCGGTTGGCAAGCACCAACTTATAGTCATGCCACATCGCTGCCACAGATAGTTTCTCCCCTTTCAGAGCGGCGGTTTCCGGCATGGCGCGCCATAAGCCCACAAATGAAATGGCACCCAGCACCGCAAACAGCACAAACATTGCCTGCCACGGGGCGACATGAATCAAGGCGGCACCGGCCAACGGGCCGAGTAGTGGGGCAATCAAGGCGACATTGGCCATTAACGCGGTAATTTTAATACAGACCGCTTCTTCAAATGATTCCTGAATAGTGGCGTAGCCGACGGCACCAATAAAGCATAAGCCGATCCCTTGCAGGAAGCGCATGGCAATAAATTGTTCGATGCTATTGACCAGCAAGATGGCAAGGCATGTCACCACAAAGAATGCGACACCGAACAACATCACCGGACGGCGCCCACGGCGGTCTGATAGTGGCCCAAGCAACCATTGCAAGAACATCCCGCCAGCCAGATAGGCAGTCATAGATGTCGGAACCCACTCAATACTGGCGTTAAAATCAGCCACTACCGCGAGCATACCTGGCTGGATCATATCGTTAGCGATATAAGCGGCAAATTCGAACAATACTAAACAAAGAGGGAATAAAAGCGCCCGCCGACCTAAACGTGTCGCGGGTGAAAATGAAGTTTGCATAGATTAAGCTATTAATAATAAACGTAAAAAAGGATACGGCTCAGACAGGATGTGTATTCAGAGCGCGTCAGGTCGGTTATTTTGCCGTCAATATAACGTTATAGCAACAATTACCCTTCGTCCTTGACGCTACAGCATTGTTAGCTGCGCTCATTCACCCGAATCACTTACCTTGTGTAAGCTCATACCTTATCCTTGATGCTGTTTCATTTACTTTGGGTATAAATCGAATTTACGTTATTGTTTGCAACCTGATTATTGATACCGTAAATAGATCAGCGCTTTTAGTATGCTGACAGGTGATAGAGAGTATGCATGACCAATAAGATTGGCTGGATTGATAATTTGCGGGCGGTGGCCTGCATTATGGTGGTCATGATCCATGCCACGACCTATTACGTCACCAGTGGTGCTCAGGTGGGTGAGGCTAACTGGGATATTGCCAATCTGCTTAATTCGGCTTCTCGTGCATGTGTGCCCTTGTTCTTTATGATCTCCGGTTATCTGTTTTTTGGTGAAAAAAGCGCACAGCAAAAGCACTTTACTCGAATCGGGTTATGCTTGCTGTTCTACAGTGTGATTGCCCTGATTTATATTTCGATCCTGACGCCGATCAACGGTTGGGCCTCATTACAGAATATCCTGCAAAAACCGGTGTTTTACCATTTGTGGTTTTTCTACGCCATTATCGTGGTTTATCTGGTTTCACCGCTGATTAATGTCAAACCGGTATCAGGCCGCTATCTGGCGGTAGTGATTTTGCTGCTGGCAGTGTTTGCCAATCCCCAAGCTAGCAAGTATTCGATTGGCGGTTTCCATTTATTGCCAATCAACCTCTATATCTATGGTGATACGTTCTATTACTTGCTGTATGCGCTATTAGGGCGCGCAATCGGCATGTTGGAAACAAAAGGCAGAGCGACCAGTTGGGGGGCGGCATTGCTGTTTATCGCCAGCGTAATATTTATTGCTATCTCAACTGAAAAGCAGACGCGGATTAATGGCAGTTTTGCGGATACTTTCTATATGTATTGTGGCCCGTTGGTCTTCGTTGCGTCGGTATCACTGCTGGTGTGGTTTAAAAACTGCATGAACCAGCAAATTGGCTGGTTAAGCTGGCTCGCCGGGCATTCATTGGCGATTTACGGTTTCCACGCGCTTATTATTCACTTTATCCGCACCCATCATTACGACTTTACTGATTATCCGATACTGGATATTTTCTATGTTTTCGCACTGGCTCTGGCCTTAAGCACTTTGCTATCGATAGGGTTACAGCGTATTGACCGGCGGCGTCTGGTTAGTTAACTGACCTTTGCCCACGCTGTTGTGCGCGCCGAAGCTGACGGCCGGAGGAGAACCCGGCAGCCAGCGCGGCTTTCTCCAGATTAAACCCTTCTTGCAGGCGAACTTCAGCTACTGCGACCCGTAATTGTTCGTGAAATTCACGCACACTGATCCCGACATGTTCGCGGAATAACCGCGTTAAATGCCGGCTACTGACATGTGCTTTCTGCGCGACCTGAAGTAGTGACCATTCGGCTTCAGGTTCAGCCGATATCACATCCTGCGCGCGGTGTACCGCAGGATGCAGGTGATTACGGTAACGTAACCAGGGTGAAAGTTGCGGGTCATCGCCTGATCGCCGAAAGTAAACCACCATCTCCCGCGCGACATCTAATGCAGTTTGTGGGCTGCAATAGCGGCTAATCAGATGTAAAGAGAGGTCAATACCCGCCGTAATTCCGGCGCTGGTATACACGCCACGGTCTTCAACAAAGATACGGTTTTCTTTTGTTTGTGCGGCAGGTGCCTGCTGGCGTAATCGCTCGAGTACATTATGATGAGTGGTACATTGATAGCCGTCCAGTAGCCCCGCTTGCGCTGCCAGTAATGCACCGGAACAGACACAAACCAAGATCGTTTTTTGCTGTGTAATGGCTATTTTTTGCTGTTGTAACCAGTGACGGGCCACTGCTGTCGTTTCAGTTGCAAAGTAGTGGCGTGAATCACTCACCCCCGGCACGACCAGCAAACTGCCTTCCGGTAAGCTATCCGGCAGAGGGTGTAGCTGGCCTAACACCATTTCAGTGGAGGCTGTTACTTGCGGTAATGGGCTGATATAGAACAAATTAAACGACCCTGCCAGTCGTAAAGTTTCAGCAGGGCCAGTTAAATCCAGCGACAGCACGCCGGGAAGCAATAGGAAATAGACATTTCGTTGCATGGTTAATCCACAGTTACCGTCAGATAACGGTTCAGGTAAGCCGGAATATCCGGGGTATGCTGTAGCAAAGTAGCAACAAAAGTATCGCGTTCAAAGGCCATGACCTGCAAATCCCACACACAGAATGATTCATCCCGCGCCGCGCGCCACACTCCCTGCTCTTGCACCCAGACTTTCACGCGCAGTTCGTTTTCATTATCCCACCATCCGACAATCAGGTAATTCAGTGTTTTCCCCTGATGCTCAATTACAAAACCAATACCTGGGCGGTTCACTGTTTCTGCTTCATCAGGTAACCACTGCCCAACTAACTGATAAGCGGGGGCGTAATCTGGCGTGTCACCTTGAGCCTGCGAGTAACGGATAACATAGCGCTTCAACTGCCACTGCTTAAGATATTTAACGCCGGCAGAGGTGATATCTCGTGGCAAATAAGGCTGTGGTTGCCAGTTTACTGTTTTTTCTGCAAGCACGGCTGACGGCAGTGTATCAAGGGTATCGAGTGTTTCCGCGACAGTACGGATAGTGGCAAACCGATCGACTAACACGGTTTCAGTACGCAGCTTCAATTCTTCGCTGCTCAATACCACGCCATTAGGTTGTGTCATTGGGAACGTTAGCGTGGCCTCAGTCACGAAGGTCACCTGATAACCTAAATCCGATGCCACACGGGCGGTGGTTTCGCAGCATTGCTCAGTGCGCATACCGGCAATAATCAGATGATCTATCTGCCTTTCCTTTAGCCATTGATCCAACCCTGAATCAGTTAGCGCGTTATGTACCCGCTTTTGCACGGTAACATCCGCCTGATGGGAAACCAGCGACATCGGTTTAACATAGCCAGAAGCCAGTGAAAACGGCCCTTCTGGGGCGACATGGAAAACATCTACCAGTGCCACTCCTCGCAGCTTACAGCCGTTAATTAACTGATTCAACGCCGCAGAGAAGGCGGGCAAATCGTGCTGCTGCCAAAAATCTTTATGTTCGAAAGATTGTTGAACATCAATAATCAATAATGCGCTGTTAGTCATTTCCGGCCCTCCATCGTATGAGTGTGACTCCATAATGGGCGGGTTTTGGATAGAGAGGAATGCCAAATCCGGCCATCATAGGGAGTAAAAGGGACCAGTTTCTATTGGTTTATACCTGTTATCCTTCAACTTACAGGTGTGTTAGCTGTGCTCATTACTCGCCACCTACTTGTATATTGAAATCTTGGTGTATGTATTGTTCTGTATCCAACCTCTTTTGTATCAACAAAAATTGACTTAAAAATTCATTCACTGCCTAGAATATACAATTTGAAACAATGAAAAGAACAGTTCCATTGATACTGTATGAATATATTCCTGCATTTTTGTAGGAACTTTCCATTTAGCATGTCGATACCTCTGATTTGTCGAATAAGCACGGATAAGATTTATTGCTGATATTGTTAATATATTTGAAGCATAACCTTGATTAGCTAGTGAAATTTGGCGTAAACAGCTACAATTAAGTCATTTATATAGCATAAAAAGCTAAATATATTATGGATAACGATCGATTTGGCTGATAAATGCGTATTTACTAGATAAAAAGATCGCGTATAGTCCTATTCATGTCCAGTCGGGGCGAGAACGGCTAAGTAATATAAATACATGGAGGTTTATAAAGTATCGACTACTATTTAATATAAATTACACTTTGATGGTTAAAATTTAAATTTTGAAACTTAATTCTGGGATTTTTATTCTGGAATGCATTTTTACAATTTAATTTCAGCATTATTTTGTGATTTCATTTTTTATTAAATTACTATCTCCATGGTTTTGTTTATTTTATCGTGGTATAGCCATCGGTAATGACGTGAGCCGCTGATGGTATTCCATTAGCGTATTTTTTAAATATGGTGTCTAAATAAAGGTTTTTTAATATGTCTAACTTTAAGAAAAGTGCATTTATTATTGCGTTAGCATCTTCCGCTTTCATTTTCCAGGCATTTGCTGCTGATGAAGGTAATGGCCGTATTCATTTCACCGGTACTGTTATTAATGCACCGTGCTCTATCGCGCCAAACTCTACTGATATCAGCGTAGATCTGGGTCAGGTAGCGAATAAAGTATTGGAAACCGGCAATAAATATTCTCAGAACGTTCAATACAGCATTGATCTGCAAGATTGTGATCTGACTGAACAAACCGCAGGTTCAGTAACTTATCCAGCAATGTCTAAAGTTAGCGTAACTTTCGGCGGCGTTTCTGATGCAACCTCTCCTGCATTGCTGGCAAACACCGGTAGCGCAGGTGGTGCAGGTATTCGTCTGATCGACACTAACGGCGCATTGCTGAAAGTGGGTGATACCGGTGCCGATGTCAACTTGGTCACTGGCCCGAATCAGATAGTATTCGCAGCTCGCGTTGAAGCAACCGGCGCACCTGTAACAACCGGTACTATTGTGTCTCAGGCTACTTACGCGCTGAACTATAAATAAAATTACCCTTCGTACTTGGCGTTGCAGCAGCGTTAGCGGCACTCATTCATCCGAATCACTGACTGGAGTCAGCTCATCGGAATTCATTTGTTTGCTGCCTTGCTGAAACACCAATTACTTTGGGTAATACCCTTGTACTTGACGTAACAGTGGCGTTAGCTGCACTCATTCATCCGAATCACTGACTGGAGTCAGCTCATCGGAATTCATTTGTTTGCTGCCTTGCTGAAACACCAATTACTTTGGGTAATACCCTTTGTACTTGACGTAACAGTGGCGTTAGCGGCGCGTACTTGTTCGGGTTACCGGATATATAGCTTCAATTTAAGGGGAGGAGACTCCCCTTTATTAATACTTTGCCATAAGACAGTGATTTATTTATGCAATATAAATCTAGAAGAAAAGAAATGATCTTTCGAATGGTGCAAATATTAACGTTGGCCGGTATATTTTTATTCTTGCCTGGACGAGTGGTGGCTGTAGAGTTCAATACCAATATTATTGATGCAAAAGATCGCAGTAACATTGACCTATCTCGCTTTGAAGTTGATGATTATACCCCTGCAGGTAATTATCTACTTGATGTGCTGATTAATGGCCGACTGTTGCCTGAACGCTACCTAATAGCCTATTTATCTGTTGATGATGGGACGTCAACTAAATTATGTCTGTCGCCAGAATTAGTTGACCTGTTGGGCTTATCTCCAACTGTTCGCGAGTCGCTAACATTATGGAATGATGGCAAGTGCGTTTCTATTGATCAAAAAGAAGAAATTACGGCAAATTACGATAAAGAAAAACAATACTTAATTATTTCTATTCCACAAGCATGGCTGGCATATAGCGACCCTAACTGGGTGCCGCCTTCTCAATGGGATGATGGTGTTCCCGGCGTTATATTAGATTACAACCTGTTTGGTAATCGTTATGCGCCGAAAAGTGGTAGCAGTAGCACTAATTTTAGCAGCTATGGAACTGCGGGTGCCAATATGGGGCCATGGCGGATTCGTGCTGATTATCAATATACCAATAATGAAACAGAAGGCTCGCACTACAGTAATTTTGACTGGTCGCAAGTGTATGCTTTTCGGGCTATCCCGGCGATAGGGGCTAAATTTGTTGGTGGCCAAACCTATCTCAGTTCCAGTATTTTCGATTCATTTCGTTTTCTGGGGGCATCACTTTCCAGTGATGAACGGATGTTACCACCGACAATGCGTGGCTATGCACCGCAGGTGATCGGGATTGCTCGCACTAACGCCAGAGTTATTCTGAGCCAGAATGGTCGTACCCTTTACCAAACCAACGTCGCTCCGGGGCCGTTTGTTATTCAGGATATCAGTGAAGCGGTACAGGGGAATATTGATGTCCGTGTAGAAGAGGAGGATGGTCGTGTCACTACTTTTCAAGTCAGCGCCGCGACCGTACCATTCTTAACTCGGAAAGGTGCTATCCGTTATAAAACGGCTTTGGGCCGCCCGATGCAGGGTAATAATAACGCGGTAAGTGATCCCACGTTCTTTAATGGCGAATTCTCGTGGGGGGCATTTAATGATATTTCCTTGTATGGCGGGGTGATAGCAACTTCACAGGATTACACCGCGATAGCCATGGGTGCTGGGCAAAATTTGCATGACTTCGGTGCGTTGTCTGTCGATGTTACGCATTCTCGCTCTCAGTTACCGCATGACGGCAAGCAGAGTGGCGAAAGTTATCGGGTCAACTATTCCAAGCGCTTTGACCAGACTAATAGCCAGATTACCTTTGCCGGATATCGTTTTTCCGAAAAGCACTTTATGAGCATGAGCCAGTATTTGGATCGGCTAAATGGCAATAATTATCTACAAAATGATAAGCAAACATACACCGTGACTGCGAATCAATACTTGGCCTGGCCGGATATTACAATGTACTTATCGGCCACCCATAAAACTTACTGGAATGATGTATCCAGTAATAATTACGGTGTTTCTGTCAGCAAAATTTTTGATATTGGCTCTTTTAAAGGCATTTCGACGACAATCTCTGCCAATAAAGTAAAATACCAGTATGAAAGCGAAAATCAGGTGTTCTTCTCATTCAGCGTCCCGATTGGTGTTGGGCAGCAGGTCAGTTATGACGCGCAACATGATAAGAACAACGGTTACTCGCAGAATATCTCCTATTTCAACAGCCAGGATCCGAGTAATATCTGGCGCGTTAGTGCTGGGGGGGCCAGCCCTGAAATACAGCAAGGAAATGGCGTGTTCCGTGGTGGCTATCAACATAGCTCCCCTTATGGTGAGTTTGGTGTTGATGCCAGCCATAAAAATAATGAATATAACTCATTGAATACCAACTGGTATGGCTCGATAACGGCGACAGCGAAGGGTGTTTCAGCTCACCAGAATAAATCCGGTAACGAGCCAAGAATAATGATTGATACCGGTGATGTTTCAGGCGTGTCACTGAACAATAATTCGGCTATTACCAACCGGTTTGGTGTAGCGGTAGTCAATGGTGTCACCAGTTATCAGCAGTCTGACGTGCGGGTCGATGTACAAAGCCTGCCGGAAGATATTGAAGTCTATAGTACAGTTATCCAAAAAACTCTGACTGAAGGGGCAATTGGTTACCGTGAAATTAGGGCAGTAAAAGGCCAGCAAATTATGGCCATAATCCGCCTCAATGATGGTAGTTTCCCGCCACTTGGGTCATCGGTTATTGCCGATAAAACCGGGGCTGAGGTGGGTATTTTAGGTGAAAGTGGGTTGACCTATTTAGCAGGTTTAGACGATGCCGGGAAACTGACGGTTCAGTGGGGTAAAAAACAGTGCAAAATAATATTGCCGGAAAATAACGGCATGAATTCAGGGAAGATTCTCCTTCCTTGTCAGTAGACTAGACCACAATGTGGGCAAGTATTAATTAACACTAAACTGTTACTTACTTAAAACAGTTATTCACAGCATAACGATACAAATTAGAGCGGAACAGAGCATGAAAGACCTTAATAATATGATGCCGATTAGGAAAACCCAGCAGATAAATAAAACCCTGGTAGGGATAGCATTATTGTTTACCTCAATAGTCAGCGAGGCGGCGATTAACCTTGATCGCACACGGATTATCTTCAACGGTAACGACAAGTCTGCCAGTATTATTTTGCAAAACCAGAGTAAAACATCACCTTATTTGGCGCAATCATGGTTAGAAAATGCCGCCGGTCAGAAAATAGATAGCCCATTGGTTGCTTTGCCACCGATGCAACGGATTGATGCGGGCCAAAAAAGCCAAGTGCGTATTATGAAATTGCCTGATGCTGATAAGTTAGCCACTGATCGTGAGACGTTATTCTATTTCAACGTGCGGGAAGTGCCACCGAAAAGTGAAATGACTAACGTGGTGCAAATTGCGATTCAAAATAGAGTGAAGCTATTTTACCGCCCTACGGCGATAAAAGCAGATTACAACGAGATCTGGCAGGAGAAATTACAGCTTAGCAAGCAAGGTGAAAGCCTGAAAATTCATAACCCGACACCGTATTACATCACTTTAGGGTATTTAAGCCAGGATAATCGCGGTAATTTCCCCGGTTTCGATAGCTTAATGATCGCGCCTTTTGGCACTGAGATTGCGAAGACGCCAGGTTATAGCGGTAACCGCTATAGTGTTGGTTATATGGATGATTTTGGTGGCATGGTCATACGTATTTTTAACTGCTCGGCTGTTGATTGCCAAATTCAACCAGCGGAAAAGAAAAAGTAATGCGTACAACCTGTTCCGGTACCGGTAAAGGAATGACAATGACTCATGCTATGTTAAATAAAATGGGCCGGATAGGTGGCTCGGTAGTTATTTTATTAGTGGCGTTACTGTTATCGCAGACGGCTTATGCCCTTGATTGTGTTGAAAAGGGGACTGGGGTTGTGATTAAGCCCGCGATACCTATCGGGCAATTAGCGATACCATCGAATGTTGCAGCAGGGACGAAAGTCTGGGAATCGAACGATATTACTGTTACAGCCTATTGCGATAACGTATTAGGCTCGACGGTTGACCAAGTGTGGTTCTATTTTAACCCGCTACATCAATCGTTGGGACAGGGTTTGCAATTAGGTGTCAGCTATAATGGGCAGGATTTAGAAACTAACGCAGCCCGTTTAAATACTAACTCCCCTGCGATAGTTAGAGGGCAAAACGTTACCGTTACGGTGACTTTCCGACTCTATATTAAAGTGACCGGTAACCCACCTTCGAGCGGTTATTATGTCGGCGCAGATAACTTCACGGTATTCCAACTTGATGGTTCAACCGGTCTGAACTTGACTGCTGGGGCAAAGAACTTGCGTTACGCCCTATCAGGGTTAACGGGTGTGCGGTTTATCGCCTGCGGTGCAGACTTGGTGGTATATCCAGAATCACAGATTGTGAATTTTGGCGTATTTAATAAAGCGTTGCTACAAAATAGCGGCAACAATATCAGCCAACCGTTTTCCATTACCGCAGTCAAACAAGGTTGCTTGTCCAATTTTTCTATTCAGGCGCAGTTCTCAACCACTAATCCGTTAGTGGGTGATAATGCCATCGATATGCAGAATGGCACAAAATTGACGATTTACAATGATGCCAGCCAGGCGATTGTATATAACCGTTATATAGAATTTGCGCAGTTGAACAATGTGACTCAGGTGACAAAAAACTATACGGCCAGCCTGAATGCTATCGCCGGGCAATCAATACGGTTGGGCCAATTTGATGCCACTGCCATCGTAAAAATCAACTATTACTAATACGTTACTTCGGGGTTGAGGGATATTATCCCCAGCCTCGAAGTGTTATTTATTTACATAACGGCAGTAATTGCTGATAGAGCTTTTTGAAGATTACTCGCTGAGCAGTGTAATGGTGATGCCGCTCTGCATCAGGTAAATGGGTTTGTTCCAGCACCAGTTCTGGTAATAAGTTCGCTAATGGCGTTTTTGGATTTAGTGCAATTTGAGCTAACCGGGCTGCGCCCAACGCTGGGCCGACATCACCTCCGGTACGATATTCCAGCGTTTGGCCACTGATATCAGCCAGCATTTGCCGCCAATAGGCACTGCGAGCCCCCCCGCCAATCAATGTGACTGAAGTCGGCTGTAATCCGCTGGCATGCACCGCGTCCATCCCGTCAGCTAAGGCGAATCCCACACCTTCCAATACTGCACGGGCTAAATCTGCTCTGCCATGTTGGTGGGTAAAGCCCCAAAAAGCCCCTTTAGCATTGGGGTTGTTATGGGGAGTCCGTTCGCCAGAAAGGTAGGGCAGGAACCATACCGGGGTAGCAGCAAGCGGTGCTTTCTCGACTTCTGCTATCAGCGCCGGAACGTTATCGACACCGGTGAGTTGGCAAGCCCAGTCAAGGCAGGACGCGGCACTTAGCATCACTGACATTAGATGCCAGGTATTCGGCAATGCGTGACAGAAACTATGAACCGCGCTGGCGGGGTTGCTGAGAAAGCCATCACTGACGGCAAAATAGACGCCGGAGGTACCCAGTGACAACATTGCCTGCCCGGCCTGATACAGGCCAACACCAACGGCACCGGCAGCATTATCGCCCCCCCCAGCCACTACCGGTATGGTGCTGATGCCCCAGCGGCGGGCAATAGCTGTACTGACATGGCCGGTAATCTGGCTACCTTCAAACAGCGCTGGCATGTGCTGGCGGTTTAAACCGCAGGCGGCCAGCATCTCATCACTCCAGTCACGCTGCGCAACATTCAGCCACATAGTACCGGCAGCATCGGACATATCGGTGGCGAAATCACCACTGATCAGAAAGCGAAGATAATCTTTTGGTAACAGTACCTTATCAATACGACTAAAAATATCTGGCTCATGCTCAGCCAGCCATTTAAGTTTTGGTGCGGTAAACCCAGGCATCATCAGATTACCTGTAATCTGGCGCGACTCGGGCACTGCGTGTTCCAGCGCCTGACATTGGGCAAAACTGCGGCCATCATTCCATAAAATAGCTGGGCGCAGCACCTGATGTTGTTTATCCAGTAAGGTCGCACCGTGCATTTGGCCGGTTAACCCAAGGGCTTTTACCTGTTGCAAATCATGTGTTGCGGCCAGATCTTGCATGGCCTGATCGGTTGCCTGCCACCAATCAGCCGGGTTCTGTTCCGACCACAACGGGTGCGGGCGTGAAACGGATAAAGCGGCACTTTGGCTGGCAACTACTTGCCCATTTTCGGCCAGTAGAATTGCTTTGACGCCGGAGGTGCCTAAGTCGATGCCAATGTACATATGCCTTCCTTATAGGTGAAGTTGGGGCAGCGAGTGCCCCATCTTAAGCATCAGCCGAATAAATAGCGGTTAACCAGATTTTCTAACTGTTCCTGATGACCACTCTGATGTTGCGGGTTCAGGTTATGCTGCTCGGCATAGCGTGCCAGCTCTTCCAGCGACAGTTTACCTTGCAGAATTTGCTGGCCCAGCTCAGTGTTCCAGCCCGCATAGCGCTTGGCGACGCGTTGAGCCAACTGACCATCTTCAATCATTTTGGCGGCAGTTTTCAGTGCCAGCGCCATCGTATCCATCGCACCAATGTGGCCATAAAACAGGTCATATTTATCAGTACTTTGGCGGCGTACTTTTGCATCAAAGTTCAGCCCACCAGTAGTAAAACCACCTGCTTTGAGGATCTCAAACATCACCAGCGCATTCTCTTCTACACTGTTTGGAAACTGATCGGTATCCCAACCCAACTGCGGATCACCACGGTTAGCATCCACTGAACCGAAGATACCTAATGCAATGGCACTGGCGATTTCGTGATGGAACGAGTGCCCTGCTAATGTGGCGTGGTTAGCCTCAATATTCACTTTAATCTCTTTTTCCAGCCCAAACTGCTTGAGGAAGCCATAAACAGTCGCTACGTCATAATCGTACTGATGCTTGGTTGGCTCCTGTGGCTTAGGCTCAATTAATAGCGTGCCCTGGAAACCGGTCTTGTGTTTATGCTCAACCACCATCTGCATAAAACGGCCAATTTGCTCACGCTCCTGGCGCAAATCGGTGTTTAACAGGGTTTCGTAGCCTTCACGCCCGCCCCATAACACATAGTTTTCACCACCGAGTTTTTGGGTGGCATTCATGGCAGTAAAGACCTGAGTTGCAGCCCAGCTAAAGACTTCTGGATCAGGGTTAGTCGCGGCCCCCGCGCCGTAGCGTGGATGGGTAAAGCAGTTAGCTGTACCCCATAATAATTTTATGCCGTTGCTCTCTTGTTTCTCGGCCAATACATCGGTCATAACAGCAAAATTATTAAGATACTCTTTCATTGACGCGCCTTCTGGCGAGACATCAATATCATGGAAGCAGTAATAGGGCACATTCAGTTTATGAAAGAATTCAAACGCGACATCGGCTTTGCGTTTTGCCAGAGCCAGTGCATCACCTGAGTGCTGCCACGGGCGATCAAAGGCATTGCTGCCAAACATATCGGCCCCGCCCCAGCAGAAGGTATGCCAATAACAGGCCGCAAACCGCAGGTGGTCGGCCATTCGCTTACCAAGGATAATCTCATCCGGGTTGTAGTGATGAAATGCCAGCGGGTTAGCGCTCTGGCTGCCTTCGTAACGCACTTGTTCTAATTCATCAAAATAAGATTGCATGCAATACTCCTTGGAAGCTGGCCCTGCGTTTGCCGGGCTGGTGAGCTTTTATCTTCGGAGTTGTTAGCTATTCTCTCAATTACGTTATTTCACACTTAAATTCAGAGAATTATTAATTGTGGCGTAGATCTCATAAATACCGGCTTAATTATAGAAACGCTTAGATATTCATTGCGCGGATAACAACTTCCGCTGGAATCATGCATTTTATGGTGAAGAAAACATGATCGTTATCATAAAATTAACATTAAACCAAAAAACATAATTGGCGGATTAAAATCTGTAATTGCCGATGTGCAAATAAGCGTCAACAATCCCTATTGCAGTTGATGTTTACCGTTTCTCTTACCCTGCTTGCACAATAAGAAAGGTACCGAAAGATGAAATTTAAGAACATTTTACTCTCCGCATGTGCCGCACTGGTGATGATTAGCCAGCCCGGATTCAGTAAAGAAATTAAAATCGGTATGGCGATAGATGATCTCCGCCTTGAACGCTGGCAGAAAGACCGCGATATTTTTGTTAACAAAGCTGAATCACTCGGCGCTAAAGTATTTGTTCAATCTGCAAATGGCAATGAAGAAACACAGATGTCACAAATTGAAAATATGATTAACCGTGGCGTTGATGTGTTGGTTATTATTCCCTATAACGGTCAAGTATTAAGTAACGTTATCGCCGAAGCTAAACGGGAAGGGATAAAAGTATTGGCGTATGACCGTATGATAAATAACGCTGATATTGATTTTTATATCTCATTTGACAATGAAAAAGTGGGTGAATTGCAGGCGAAAAGCCTGGTTGAGCGGGTGCCGCAAGGCAATTACTTCCTGATGGGGGGATCACCCGTAGACAACAATGCCAAGTTGTTCCGTCAAGGGCAAATGACAGTGCTTAATCCACTGATAAAAGACGGGAAAATAAAAATTGTCGGTGACCAGTGGGTTGATGCATGGTTACCAGAAAACGCCTTGAAAATCATGGAAAATGCACTCACTGCCAACAATAACAAGATTGATGCTGTGGTGGCATCCAATGATGCAACTGCTGGCGGGGCGATTCAGGCGTTAGCCGCACAAGGGTTGGCAGGGAAGGTTGCTATTTCCGGCCAGGATGCTGATTTGGCTGCAATAAAGCGAATTGTTGCCGGTACACAAACTATGACCGTATATAAACCAATCAGTAAATTAGCCAATGACGCGGCAGAAATTGCTGTCACACTGGGTAAAGGTGAAGAGCCAAAAGCTAACAGTAAATTAAATAATGGTATAAAAGATGTTCCCGCTTATTTATTAACACCGATTCAAGTTGATAAAAGCAATATTGATAGCACTATCATTGCTGACGGATTCCACAAAAAAGCAGATGTTTATTGATTGGCATATTGCTGATTGGACTTTGTAATAAACGGCCAGTTATTTAATTTATTAACATGGCCGTTATTTAATGTAGCCGCAATGCTATAAAATCAGCGGTATTAAGGAGGGGTTATGCCCTACCTGTTAGAAATGAAGAATATTACCAAGCAATTCGGTGTGGTTAAAGCCGTAGATAATATCAGCCTGACATTAGAGGCTGGGCAAGTATTATCGTTATGCGGTGAAAACGGTTCGGGAAAATCCACACTAATGAAAGTGTTATGTGGTATTTATTCCACCGGCTCTTACCAAGGAGAAATATTTTTTTCAGGTGAAATGTTACAGGCCAAAAATATTCGTGAAACAGAGCAAAAGGGCATTGCAATAATTCATCAGGAACTGGCGTTAGTGAAACAAATGTCGGTACTGGAAAACATGTTCCTCGGTTCTGAATGGGGGCGTTTCGGTATCATGGATTACGATGCCATGTATTTACGCTGCCAGCGGATGCTGGCACAGGTCAAACTGCTCGTCGACCCTCACACTCCCGTGGGTGAGTTGGGCCTTGGGCAGCAACAGCTCGTTGAAATTGCGAAAGCGCTGAATAAACAAGTGCGGCTACTGGTGTTAGATGAACCTACCGCCTCACTGACTGAAAGTGAAACCGCTATTTTGCTGGATATTATCCGTGACCTGCGAAACCACGGTATTGCCTGTATCTATATCTCGCATAAATTGAATGAAGTTAAAGCGATATCCGATCATATCTGTGTGATCCGCGATGGTCGTCATATTGGTACCCGCCCGGCGGCGACCATGAGTGAAGATGACATTATCGCTATGATGGTAGGCCGCGAGCTTAAAGAGCTTTACCCCCATGAAGCCCACCATATTGGCGAAGAAATTCTGCGAGTGGAGAATCTCTGTGCCTGGCATCCAGTCAACCGCCATATTCGCAGGGTTGATGAGGTTTCTTTCACATTAAAACGTGGCGAAATTTTAGGCGTTGCCGGGTTGGTAGGTTCAGGTCGAACCGAAACAGTGCAATGTCTGTTCGGCGTCTATCCGGGCCGTTGGCAGGGAGATATCTTTATTGATGGTAAACCGGTGACCATCAACACATGCCAGCAAGCAATGAAGCTGGGCATTGCAATGGTGCCAGAAGATCGCAAAAAAGATGGCATCGTACCGGTGATGGGGGTGGGTGCTAATATCACACTGGCGGCCTTGGATGATTTTACCGGCGCTTTTAGCATGCTGGATGATGCCAAAGAGCAATCCACCATTGTGCAGTCCCTGGCCCGATTGAAAGTGAAAACGTCCTCTTCGGAGCTGGCAATTGCCCGCCTTAGCGGCGGTAATCAGCAAAAAGCGATTCTGGCTAAATGCCTGCTACTGAACCCGCAAATTTTGATCCTCGATGAACCAACGCGCGGTATTGATATCGGCGCAAAATATGAAATTTATAAATTAATCAATCAATTGGTCCAGCAGGGGATTGCGGTCATTGTGATTTCCTCTGAGTTACCGGAGGTCTTGGGATTAAGTGATCGGGTGTTGGTCATGCATCAGGGGCGCATCAAAGCTGATCTTATTAACCATAACCTGACCCAAGAAAAGGTCATGGAAGCCGCACTCAGGAGTGAAACCCATGTCGCAAGCTAATCAGTCAGAACTGAACTCGCCAGATAATGGCGCTAAAAAGCCGCTATTTCGGCTAAAATCAGTTAATTTGCAAGTCTTTGTCATGTTGGCTGCTATTGCCATTATTATGCTGTTTTTCACCTTTACCACTGAAGGGGCGTATCTCAGCGCCAGAAATATCTCGAATCTTCTGCGCCAAACGGCGATCACCGGCATCTTGGCGGTGGGGATGGTGTTTGTCATTATCTCCGCGGAGATTGATCTGTCTGTCGGTTCGATGATGGGGTTGCTTGGCGGTGTGGCAGCGATTTTTGATGTGTGGCTTGGCTGGCCGTTGCCGCTAACCATTGTGGTTACGCTAGGCTTGGGGCTGGTGTTGGGAGCATGGAACGGTTGGTGGGTTGCCTATCGGAAGGTTCCTTCATTTATTGTCACCCTTGCAGGGATGCTGGCTTTCCGTGGCATCTTAATCGGTATCACCAACGGCACCACGGTATCGCCAACCAGCAATGCGATGTCACAAATCGGTCAAAGCTATCTGCCTAATGGATTCGGTTTTGGTATCGGTGCTATTGGCCTGATGCTGTTTGTGGCCTGGCAATGGCGTCGGCGCAGTCACCGTATTCGGCTGGGTTTGCCCGTTGCGGCACCACAAGGAGATGTTACTCGCCAATCTATTACCGCTGTAATAGTTCTTGGAGCTATATATTTATTGAATGATTATCGCGGCGTACCTACCCCGGTATTGATTCTTACGGCATTGATGCTGGCCGGTATATTTATGGCTACCCGGACTGCTTTTGGCCGCCGGATCTACGCCATTGGTGGCAATATTGATGCAGCCCGTTTATCTGGGGTCAACGTAGAGCGCACTAAACTGGCGGTATTTGCTATCAATGGATTGATGGTGGCCATGGCCGGTTTGATTCTTAGCTCCCGCTTGGGGGCTGGTTCACCTTCTGCCGGTAATATTGCCGAACTGGATGCTATTGCAGCTTGTGTGATTGGCGGTACCAGCCTTGCAGGGGGAATTGGCAGTGTGGCGGGTGCCGTGATGGGGGCATTTATTATGGCTTCTCTCGATAATGGGATGAGTATGCTGGATGTACCCACGTTCTGGCAGTACATTGTCAAAGGTGCGATTTTGTTGCTAGCTGTATGGATGGATTCCGCAACCAAACGCCGGGTTTAGTCCATCTTTCCGCTGGGAGATCAATGCCATACTGCATTGATCTTTCTGCTTATTGAGCCTTGATATCCCACCCATTTCAGGAGCCATTTCCATGTTTGAGAAACGCTACCGGATCACCTTACTGTTTAACGCTAACAAAGTGTACGACCGGCAAGTGGTGGAAGGGGTCGGCGAGTATTTGCAGGCTTCACAATGTGATTGGGATATCTTTATTGAAGAGGATTTTCGCTGCCGTATCGATAATATTCGAGATTGGTTGGGCGACGGTGTTATTGCTGATTTTGATGATCGGCAGATAGAGCAATTACTGGTAAATGTTAACGTGCCAATAATCGGCGTGGGGGGGTCTTATCATCAACCGGCAGATTATCCACCAGTCGATTATATTGCGACTGACAATGCAGCGCTGGTTGAGGCTGCATTTATGCATTTAAAAGAGAAAGGGTTAAACCGTTTTGCGTTCTATGGTTTACCGGCCAGCAGCGATAAGCGTTGGGCACAAGAGCGTGAATACGCTTTCCGGCAGCTAGTAGCGGCGGAACAATACCAAGGGGTGGTTTATCAAGGTATGGCTACCGCCCCGGCTAACTGGCAATACACCCAAAACCGCCTGGCGGACTGGGTACAGGCCTTACCGCACCAGACCGGTGTTATTGCTGTGACGGATGCACGAGCGCGGCATCTGCTACAAGTGTGCGAGCATCTGGATATCGCGGTGCCAGAGAAGCTGAGTGTTATTGGTATCGATAATGAAGAGTTAACTCGCTATTTATCGCGGGTGGCACTCTCTTCGGTGGTACAGGGGACGCGGCAGATGGGCTATCGGGCAGCCAAGTTGTTGCATCAACGCCTTAATCAGCGCCAAAAACAACAAGAAGCACCGCCATTACAGCGCATTCTGGTGCCACCCGTTAAAGTCATGGCCCGTCGCTCAACGGATTTCCGCTCGCTACGGGATCCGGCAGTGATTCAAGCGATGCATTATATCCGGCATCACGCCTGTAAGGGGATTAAGGTCGAGCAGGTATTAGATGCGGTAGGAATGTCGCGCTCAAATCTGGAAAAGCGCTTTAAGGATGATATCGGGCAGACCATTCATGGTGTTATTCATGAAGAGAAGCTTGATCGGGCGCGTAACTTATTGGCTGCCACTTCCTTGCCTATCAATGAAATATCGCAAATGTGTGGCTATCCATCGCTACAATACTTCTATTCGGTATTCAAAAAAGGCTATTCCATTACCCCGAAAGAGCATCGTGATAAGTATGGCGAAGTGAGTTATTAACTGATTTGGCGCTCCCACTAACATCTCTTACCTTCCCCCCACTTGAGGGGATTATTTATCATGTTTATTGAATGGCTAGCACCATACAATAAACACGTTATAATCACCGCCTTACATCCTCTTCCAAATGGAAGATCATCGTCCCCGGTGGGGCGGCTGGACTTCAAATCCAGATGGGGCCGCCAGCGGTCCCTGGCAGGTTCGACTCCTGTGATCTTCCGCCAAAAATTTTTTTTGCCTATTCCTCAGCACTTACAAAATATCCCTATTTTAAGTAAGTATGAAAAATAAGCAGAATCAGTTTGTTGAAGTTATGATGATTCGATACGGATGATTTTGTATGATTCTAACTCAATAAAATCACAGGTTATCTTCAGTAGTACTGATAATAAAAACATGTTCTTAAAAACAGTATTGACATCTGGTACAGAACACGTAGATTGGAATTCAACACCGGTGCAATTAGTAACGAACTCTTTATTTAGCCGGTGTCCATGTAGTTGATTTAAAATAATGCGATAAAGGTCACGAAATATTTTTTTATGTGAGATTCGCGATGGGTTTTTAGTAATTGACTCGTGCGATGACGATTTCAGGCCACGTAATAAATCTTTACGATCGCATATGTGGACGATAACGCGATGAGTTAAGGCTTTGTTGTTAATAGTAATGTTCGCGATTTGTGTACGTAAGTATGAAGTCGAGGATATCGCGAAGAAAGTAAAGCCATGTAACAAGAGTATATATCGCGAGGGTGATGTACTAATTTAGTCAGTCTTATCATAAGCATGGCTAAATGTAATAAACGGGAAATGTTATCATTCAGTTAATATATTGGAGGATAGAGTTAGTTGTAAGCACCAAATATTCCTGTAGAAATAGGTACATCTTTATAAATAGTACTAAGATAAGTGTCACGTTATTAAGTTGATTAATGTTTAATTTTAAATCTGTAGTACCTTAAAAGCCCTGACTGCAATAGTCGGGGCTTTTATCATTGCGCCTTTATAAGGTTTTGTATTGTCGAATTTTATCGGTGTGAGTCAATGCTTTCAGCCCGATAAGAATAAAGTAACCGCCATGAGGGCGGCAATTCCCCCCCCAAATCCCATCAATAACTGCAGATTTTAACCCGCATCAGCATATGCTCCCTACCGGCATAGTAAGTGATGTACATCCTATGCAATTGCCAACTAACCCCCAGAAAAGCGTAAATGCTCTGAAATTTAACTGGTTGATTTATCACATTTTAAATTTAATGTTATGCGGTTAAATTATTTAATCGACGTGTTTAGTCATGTTGTTAAGTGCTTTTTTATTGGAAATAAATGTCTTAAATACATCGATGGCTTCGTTTAATATTGTTTTCTTTCATTTTATTCGATGGAGCCACAGATGATCGTAGTTATCTTTGAAGTTGAACCGGCAGACGGTGAATACCACGCGTATCTGGATTATGCTGCGGCACTGAAACCTTTATTAGAAAAAATGGACGGTTTTATTTCGGTAGAACGTTTTCAGAGTTTAACTAACCCGCAGAAGTTGCTATCGCTATCATTTTGGCGCGATGAAGAGGCGGTTAAGCAGTGGCGGAATATTGAACAGCATCGTTGCGCACAAGCTGCGGGGCGTGCGAGCGTGTTCGCCGGTTACCGCCTGCGGGTGGCCGCAGTGGTGCGGGACTACGGCTTAACTGAGCGGGAGCAAGCGCCTGTTGATAGTCAGACCCACCATAAACAATGAATTATAGATAACTACGGATATATTTTATATTTAGCGGTTCCTGGTTGGGTCAATCGCTAAGCTGCGCAATACACACGGTGCGATATCGCATATTTAGTGTGTCACAATGTAAAATCCATGTGACATATATGTGACTTCGTGCGCAAAAACACACCAATTTTATGCTGATTTCATTAGCAAAACCACGTTGAAAATCCTCCCGCTCTGCCTTAATGCAGAATGAGATTAATTATAACTAATTAATTTTAAACACTATTAGTATTATTGTTTTTTAAAGGCACGGCAGGATATGACCGTTTTCCCAGAGCTTGATTGTACTTGTCTATACGAGTATATGTTAATAAATACCTATGCTAAGTAATGTCGTTGATACCTGAAAAACTGGTTGAAGGAAATTGCCGTGACTGCCCAAAATAGATTCCGTGATACTGAGATTCGTGCCCCGCGTGGTACGAAACTTACGGCCAAGAGTTGGCTGACTGAAGCTCCGTTACGTATGCTAATGAACAATCTTGATCCAGACGTGGCCGAGAATCCAAAAGAATTAGTGGTTTACGGCGGTATCGGCCGCGCTGCCCGCAACTGGGAGTGCTATGACAAGATTGTTGAAAGCCTGACCCATCTGAATGACGATGAGACGCTACTGATTCAGTCTGGTAAGCCAGTCGGTGTATTCAAAACCCACAGTAACGCCCCTAGGGTATTGATTGCTAACTCGAATTTGGTGCCTCATTGGGCCAACTGGGAGCATTTTAACGAATTGGATGCCAAGGGGCTGGCGATGTACGGCCAGATGACTGCAGGCAGTTGGATTTATATCGGTAGCCAAGGCATTGTGCAGGGTACCTATGAAACCTTCGTCGAAGCCGGTCGGCAGCACTTTGGTGGTAGCCTGAAAGGGCGTTGGGTATTAACGGCCGGTCTGGGTGGAATGGGGGGCGCACAACCGCTGGCTGCAACCTTGGCGGGTGCATGTTCTCTGAATATTGAGTGCCAGCAGAGCCGCATCGATTTCCGTCTTAAAACCCGCTATGTCGATGAGCAAGCCACAGATCTGGATGATGCGTTAGCGCGAATCAAAAAATATACTGCGGCTGGTGAAGCTGTTTCTATTGCACTGTGTGGCAATGCGGCTGACATTCTACCTGAGCTAGTTCGTCGTGGCGTTCGCCCAGATATGGTGACCGACCAAACCAGCGCACATGACCCGCTAAACGGTTATCTACCAAAAGGCTGGAACTGGGAAGAGTATCGTCAGCGCGCCCAAAGCGAACCGGCACTGGTGGTTAATGCCGCTAAAACTTCAATGGCGGAACATGTTGAAGCGATGCTGGCCTTCCATAATATGGGTATCCCTACCTTTGATTACGGCAATAATATTCGCCAAATGGCACAAGACATGGGGGTCACTCATGCTTTTGATTTCCCTGGTTTTGTCCCTGCATATATTCGCCCGCTATTTTGTCGCGGTATTGGCCCGTTCCGCTGGGCGGCACTTTCTGGTGACGCCGAGGATATTTATAAAACCGATGCCAAGGTTAAGGAGCTGATCCCTGATGATGAGCATTTGCATCACTGGTTGGATATGGCCCGCGAACGTATCAGTTTCCAAGGGCTACCGGCCCGTATTTGCTGGGTAGGCTTGGGGCAGCGCGCTAAATTAGGTTTGGCTTTTAACGAGATGGTTCGCAGTGGTGAACTGTCGGCTCCGATTGTGATTGGTCGCGACCATCTGGACTCCGGTTCAGTTGCCAGCCCTAACCGAGAAACTGAAGCGATGCAGGACGGTTCTGATGCCGTATCTGACTGGCCGCTACTCAATGCATTGTTGAATACGGCCAGTGGCGCAACGTGGGTCTCTCTGCACCACGGTGGTGGTGTTGGGATGGGCTTCTCTCAGCACTCCGGTATGGTAGTGGTTTGTGACGGCACTGATGATGCGGCTGAACGCATTGCCAGAGTACTGCATAACGATCCAGCCACGGGTGTGATGCGCCATGCTGATGCTGGTTATGATATAGCGATTAATTGTGCACAAGAGCAGGGGTTAAATCTGCCGATGGTTGCTGCAACTCAAGGTAAAAAATCATGAAAACAATCAATAAAAAAATGATGCTGCACCCTGGGCAGATGACGCTGGCAGATTTGCGACATGTTTACCAATATCCGGTCAATATATCGCTAGATGAAAGTGCTGATGTGCCTATCGAGCAAAGTGTGAAGTGTGTACAGACAATATTGGCAGAAAAACGTACCGCCTATGGCATTAATACCGGGTTTGGCCTGCTGGCATCTACTCGTATCGCCACCGAAGATCTGGAAAACCTGCAACGCTCGATAGTCCTGTCCCATGCCGCCGGTGTTGGCGAACCAAATGATGATGCTATTGTTAGACTGATTATGGTGTTGAAAATCAATAGCCTGGCCCGTGGATTTTCAGGCATCCGGCGGGAAGTCATTGATGCGTTGATTACGTTGGTTAATGCCGAAGTCTATCCACATATTCCGCTAAAAGGCTCCGTGGGTGCTTCCGGTGATTTAGCGCCGCTGGCACATATGAGCTTGCTGTTGTTGGGTGAAGGTAAAGCGCGTTATCAGGGGGAATGGCTTGATGCGCGCACGGCTCTGTCGAAAGCGGGTTTGGAGCCTCTTACCCTGGCAGCTAAAGAAGGGTTAGCATTACTCAATGGCACTCAGGTTTCGACAGCTTATGCGCTACGCGGCCTGTTTGAAGCCGAAGATCTCTATGCTGCGGCCTCTGTCTTTGGCAGTCTCACCGTGGAAGCGGCATTAGGCTCCCGTAGTCCGTTTGACGCTCGTATTCATGCAGTGCGGGGCCAGCGTGGTCAGATTGACGCAGCCAATACTTACCGCCACTTGCTGGGAAGTCGTAGTGAAGTCTCTGAGTCTCATAAGAATTGTGACAAAGTACAGGACCCTTACTCTCTACGCTGTCAGCCGCAGGTGATGGGTGCATGCTTAACTCAAATGCGTCAGGCGGCAGAGGTTCTGGCTATCGAGTCTAATGCGGTGTCAGACAACCCGCTGGTGTTTGCTGATCAAGGCGATGTGTTGTCGGGGGGGAATTTCCATGCTGAGCCGGTGGCTATGGCGGCGGATAATCTGGCGCTGGCATTGGCTGAAATCGGTTCATTAGCCGAGCGCCGCATTTCGCTATTAATGGATAAACACATGTCGCAGTTACCGCCATTCTTGGTGGAAAATGGAGGCGTAAACTCTGGTTTTATGATTGCGCAAGTTACTGCTGCGGCATTAACCAGTGAAAATAAAGGGCTGGCATTCCCGTCCAGTGTTGACAGCATTCCTACTTCTGCCAATCAGGAAGACCATGTTTCTATGGCCCCACGTGCAGGCAAACGTTTATGGGAAATGGCCGAAAACGTGCGCGGCATTCTGGCTGTTGAATGGTTAGCTGCATGCCAAGGGTTGGATTTGCGCAAAGGTTTGAAAACTTCGGATGCGTTGGAACCTGCACGCCAGCTATTGCGCCAACATGTGGCCTACTACGAGAAAGATCGTTTCTTTGCCCCCGATATTGAAGCGGCAAGCCAGCTCATCGCGCAGCGTCATATGAATGAACTGATGCCTCCGCATCTGCTACCAAGCCTTTAGCAGCAATTTATCCGCTAATAACAGTTCATCAACTAATAACAATTAATCTACTAATAACAACGATAACCAGCTATTACATCAACCTATGGGTGGTCCCGATTCACGGGATCACCCTCTCTGAACCCCTGCCTGAAAGGGCACAAATTTTGCGAGAATGTACCATGAAGAATGATCCATCCACGCTCAAACGAGGCCTCAGTGCCCGACATATCCGGTTTATGGCGTTAGGTTCTGCCATCGGGACCGGCTTGTTTTATGGATCGGCCGAGGCGATCCGCCTGGCAGGACCAGCGGTTTTGCTCGCTTATCTTATTGGTGGCGCAGCCGTATTTATGGTGATGCGGGCCTTGGGTGAGATGGCAGTACATGACCCCGTTGCCGGCTCTTTTGGTCACTACGCCAGCCGTTATCTCGGGCCACTGGCTGGTTTTCTCACCGGATGGACCTATACCTTTGAGATGATTATTGTGGCGTTGGCTGATGTGACCGCATTCGGTATCTATATGGGGTTATGGTTCCCTGATGCACCGCAGTGGGTTTGGGTATTGAGTATTATTTTCTTTATCGGTGCGTTGAATCTCTGCTCGGTCAAAGTATTTGGTGAAATGGAATTTTGGCTATCGCTGCTAAAAGTGACAGCAATTATTGCCATGATTGCTGCTGGCTTAGGCATCATGATGTTTGGTTTTGGTGCGGGTCATGAGAGTACCGGTGTCAGTAATTTATGGTCTCATCAAGGGTTTATGCCGAACGGTATCACAGGGGTGGTTGCATCCTTTGCCGTAGTGATGTTTGCCTTTGGGGGGATCGAAATTATTGGCGTCACGGCCAGTGAGGCGAAGAACCCAGAAAAAGTGCTACCACGTGCCATTAATACCGTGCCGGTGCGCATTCTGCTGTTCTATGTTTTGACCTTGTTTGTGCTGATGGCTATTTATCCGTGGAATAGCATTGGGCAAAATGGCAGTCCTTTTGTCGAAATTTTCAGTAGTTTAGGCATTAGCTCGGCCGCTAATATTCTGAATCTGGTGGTGATTACTGCCGCTATTTCAGCCATTAACAGTGATATTTACGGTGCTGGCCGCATGATGTACGGCATGGCGCAAGAGGGGCTGGCACCGAAGTGCTTTAGCCGCCTGACCCGTAATGGCGTACCATGGATGACTATTTTGGTGATGGCGATCGCACTGTTATGTGGTGTGGTACTGAACTATCTGATCCCGAAAAATGTGTTCCTTATTATTGCCTCGATTGCCACCTTTGCCACCGTCTGGGTTTGGTTGATGATCTTGATATCGCAGGTGGCGATGCGCCGCTCTATGAGTAAAGAGAATATTGCCCGGCTGACATTCCCGGTACCGTTCTGGCCAGTAGCACCGATTCTGACCATTATCTTTATGGCGTTTATTATCGCAGTCTTAGGTTATTTCCCTGATACCCGTATCGCCATGTATGTTGGGGTGGCGTGGGTGGCCTTAATGACACTTGCCTGGTGGGTCTGGTTACGCAAGGCTCCACCACAATCCCTTCAGGAACCTATAGAGAGTCTGCAAAAACAAATAGAAAGTCGCGAGGCTTAGCAACGACTGGCCGCTGATAATCGGTTCAGCGGCCATACTGCTGCTTTTTAGCTCTGTGGGGGGCGTGCCGGTAAATTGATCACCAACTTTTGGTGTAATTCTACCGCCATCGTTTCGAGGCGAGTGGTTAATTGATTGGTCAAGGCGGTGAGTTCTGTATTCTGCCGCAGTAATTCCAGCATTTGATCCGCATTTTGCGCAGCCATTTTTTGCCTTTCTTCATTCGCAATGGCTAATGCTTCACGATGTTGTGCATCGGCTAGCGCATTCGCTTTATCGCGCTCTGCCTGACGGGTTTGTGCCAATAAAATAAGGGGTGCCGCGTAGGCTGCCTGTAAGCTAAAAGCCAGGTTCAGCAAAATAAACGGGTAAATATCAAATTTGACTATACCCATCACATTCAGGCTAATCCAGATCACCACAATGAGTGTTTGTGCACCAAGGAAGATTGGCGTGCCGAAAAAACGTGCAAAAGCCTCTGCTTTCTGGGCAAACCAACTGTTACCGAAAGGGGTTGATAAGTGTTCATAAGCGCGATGGAAGCGAAGATAGTCGACTTTACGTGTTTGTAGTGGCGACTGTTCGGTCACGGGTTCGGTTTTTTTCATAATATGTTACCCCGGTAGATGAATGATTCTGTCGAGATCGGTTTACGACAAAATTAAATCACGTTATTTAATGCTTCAGGCTATTTAATCCTAGAGTGGCTCCAATGAGGAATGGATAATTAACCGTATTTAAAGATGTTGAGTAAGCGGTAATAATCATATATTCATTTTATTGTGATCGACTATATACCAAGATTAAGTTTTGCGTTTAAAGTAGCGGTGTAGCCAGATGGTGATAAACTAATCTCAATTGTGAAAAATTATATACCTACGGAGTAGCAGCCCATGACTGCCATAGCTGTTAAGCGGTGGATTAAACGGATTGTACTGGTCTTGGTGGTAATGTCAGTTACCATACTGGCGATTCGAATTTACGATACACAACGTGGCCCTAAGCTCGAGCTTTGGCACACTTTTGTTCCTCATGATATGCGTGCGGCTGAGATTGATAAAGCCAGTTGGGCGGATTACCTCAAAGCTGAAAATAACCTTTTCGATGAAGTGCGGATTAATGTTACCGAAAAACTAGAACCAAGAAATGAAATTCCATTAAATCGCTATTACTCTGGTAGCTCGATTTACCCTCCACATTTTAAAAATGACTGGAATCGTTCATATATTCTTGAACCAGAAGGTAAACCTAAAGGTGCGGTGGTATTACTGCATGGTTTAACTGATACCCCTTATAGCCTGCGTCATATTGCTGAAAATTATCGTCAGCGTGGATATGTTGCTATTGGTATTCGTTTGCCCGCTCACGGAACAGTCCCTGGGGCACTGACTGATGTTGAATGGCAGGATTGGTTGGCGGCAACGCGCTTAGCCGTGCGTGAAGCTAAGGCACTGAGTGGCGCTGATTTACCGCTACACGTAGTTGGCTTCTCCAACGGCGGTGCGTTGGCAATGAAATATACGCTGGATTCACTGGATGATCCTACACTGGCGAAACCGGCGCGGGTTATCTTGATCTCCCCGATGATTGGCGTAACCAGTTTTGCGCGCTTTGCCGGTATTGCTGGTTGGCCCGCTATTTTCCCGGCTTTTGCTAAAGCCGCTTGGTTGGGGATTGTGCCGGAGTTTAATCCTTTCAAATATAACTCGTTCCCAGTGAATGCTGCCCGCCAGTCGTATTTACTGACATCTGTGCTGCAACAGCAAATTGCTCGTGATGCCAGAAATAATAAGATGGCGGAGTTGCCACCAATTCTGACCTTCCAGTCGTTAATGGATTCAACGGTCAGTACTCGTGCGGTCGTTACTGCTCTTTATAACCACTTGCCAAAGAATGGCAGTGAAGTGGTGCTGTTTGACTTGAACCGTGCCGCCAGTTTCGGCCCGTTATTGAGAACATCGTCTTATACTGCTCTGGCGCGTTTGTTACCTCCGCCACCGCGTAATTACAGCGTAACGGTGATTACTAACGTTTCGCCGCAAAGTAATGAAACCGTGGCACTGACTACCTTGGCGGGTGAGACTAACGAGACTTCAGTACCCACTGGTTTGATTTACCCACCGGACATCTTCTCGTTGTCCCATGTGGCATTACCATTCCCAATGAGTGATTCGCTGTATGGTCGCTATCCAGAACCGCGCGACCAATACGGTATTAGCCTGGGGACGTTTGCCGCTCGTGGTGAGCGTGCCGTACTGGTTGTCGGGTTAGATTCACTGATGCGTATTTCATCAAATCCATTCTATCCGTATATGTTGCAGCGGATAGACGACAAGATAGGCGCGCCAGCGAAATAAGATTGTCTTAAAGCCTCCGAATCGGGGGCTTTTTCATAATAAGTGCCATACTTTCAAGTCGTATCTGTTCTTCATATTTACTGATTCGGGAAGGAAAGTACTATGTCTATTGAAAAAGTCGTATACCGAGCCAAAGCTAAAGCCACTGGCGGGCGTGATGGTCGGGCAACCTCCTCTGACGGCGTATTAGATGTGAAATTGGGCGTCCCTAAAGAGATGGGCGGGGCGGGTGGTGCTGTGACTAATCCAGAACAGCTATTTGCTGCGGGTTACTCAGCTTGTTTCTTGGGTGCTCTGAAATTTGTGGCAGCAAAAGAAAAGGTGAAAGTGCCTGATGATGCCAGCATTGAAGGTACCGTGGGTATCGGTGCTATTCCAACGGGCTTTGGTATTGAAGTTCAACTCGATATCAGCTTGCCGGGTATCGAGCGTCACGTTGCCGAAGACTTGGTGAAAAAGGCGCATGTTGTCTGCCCATATTCCAATGCCACTCGTGGCAATATCGATGTGACATTAAATATCAAATAAACCAATATCCTATCTCAGAAGCCCATAAGAATTATCTTGTGGGCTGAATGTCATCACACCAACTTTTCTGCTGTAAATTCAAATAAATATACCAATATATCCTTTAGGGGGTATGCAGTAGTTCGCGTATTTCTTGGCTAAGATAATTCTTGTAATTAAAATCAATAGCGTGCTTATTGATATCGCACTGAACCTGAGGAGGGGTTCACTGTCTGATTGATTCAAGTAGCAAATAGTGTCTCTGGAGACCTGGCGTTATATGGACAGAGTTAAATATTTATCACAGCAAAGCATTTCTTTGTTGTTGGCTGTTTATATTGGTATTTTCCTGAATATATCTGTCTTTTATCGTCGTTTTGACTCCTTTAGCCAAGGTATCCAAGGCATAAAAGTCGTATCTGCTATCATCGAAGTGATGGCCATTATTCTGTTTACCTTTTTTGTTATGAGGGTGGTTTCCCTCGGTGGCCGATGGTTTTACCGTGTTATTGCCACCCTGCTGGTACTCATTTCTGTCGCCGCCAGCTATTACATGACTTTTTTCAATGTGGTCATCGGCTACGGCATTGTTATTTCGGTGTTGACCACCGATACAGATTTGTCAAAAGAAGTCATCGGGCTACATTTTGTCATTTGGATGGTGCTGGTCAGTGCACTGCCGCTGCTACTTATCTGGAAAAACACCCTACGGCTTACCTTACTTGAGCAATTTTTGACGCCAGGGCAGCGGATTAAACCTGTTTTGTTGATGGCGGTTACTGTGGTGCTGGTTTGGTTGCCATTGCGCTATCTGGATAATGTACAAGATGCTAATGAGCAACTAAAAACGGTGGATTTACCAAGTTACGGCGGCGTAGTTGCTCACTCATATTTGCCCTCTAACTGGTTGGCGGCATTAGGTTTATATGCTTATACCCAATATAATGAGAGCTATGATGCGGCAACATTATATAACCCGACTGAATACCATACTTATGTTGCTCCAGCTGGCATTGATGACACCTATGTTGTGTTTATCATCGGTGAAACGACGCGCTGGGATCATATGGGGCTGCTGGGATACCCGCGTGATACCACCCCCCGCTTGAGTAAAGAGAAAAATTTAGTCGCTTTCCGTGGCACATCTTGTGATACCTCAACCAAACTTTCATTGCGCTGTATGTTTGTACGTGAAGGTGGCACGGAAAATAATCCGCAGCGCACGCTGAAAGAGCAAAATGTATTCACGGTGATGAAATCATTGGGCTTCACTTCTGAACTGTTCGCCATGCAAAGCGAAATCTGGTTCTACAACAATGCGAACACTGACAATTACTCGTTCCGTGAATTGATTGCTTCAGAGAAGCGCAACGATGATAAGCCGGTAGATGACATGCTACTGGTTGATGAATTAAAGGAATCACTTGGGCGCTATCCGATAGGTAAGCATTTGGTAATATTGCATACCAAAGGTTCACATTATCTCTATTCCCAGCGCTATCCTCGCAGTTATGCCCGCTATCAGCCTGAATGTATGGGCGTTGATGACTTTTGCAGTAAACAGCAACTGGTGAATGCTTTTGATAACAGTGTGTTGTACACCGACTCGTTTATCGCAAATGTGATTGATCAGGTGCGCGATAAGAAGGCTTTGGTGTTCTATGCCTCGGATCATGGCGAGTCAATCGACGATAACTCCCACTTCCACGGAACCCCACGTGAAATGGCGCCCCCTGAGCAGTTCCGGGTGCCATTGATGGTCTGGGCCTCGGACAAATTCCTGGCACAACCGGATCACCTCACGGCTTTTGAGCAACTACAGGCTGAGCAGCGGGTGGGTAAGACCCATCGTCAGGTTGAATTGTTTGATTCTATTCTGGGTTGTTTAGGTTATACCTCACCAGATGGTGGCATTAATGCCCAGAATAACTGGTGTCAGGCACCGGGGCGGCCTGCAAAATAAACATTTAGCACAAGTATAATCTGATACGGAATGATTTTTGATTCCAATCCCATCGTCACTTTTAGGTTACGGTATACTCCAGTTCTAATCCCTACTGGCTGGAGTCTTCCATGACTTACCGTGTTGCCTTTATTGATGATCATGACATTGTGCGCTCAGGTTTTGCCCAGCTACTTTCTCTGGAAGACGATATTCAGGTGGTAGGAGAGTTTAGTTCGGCAAAACAGGCACGCGTCGGGTTACCTAGCCTACAGGCGAATATCTGTATTTGTGATATCTCGATGCCTGATGAGAGTGGTTTAGATTTACTGAAAGACCTCCCCTCAGGAATGGGGGTCATTATGCTCTCGATGCATGACAGCCCGGCACTAGTGGAAATGGCGTTGGAGCGCGGTGCGCGGGGGTTTCTATCCAAGCGTTGTAAGCCAGAAGATCTGGTTTCGGCTGTCCGTACCGTGGGCAGTGGCGGCGTCTATCTGATGCCTGAAATCGCCCAACAATTGGCACGTATTGCTGTTGATCCCTTAACTCGACGTGAGCGAGAAGTTGCTTTGTTGTTGGCGCAAGGAATGGAAGTGCGCGAGATAGCAGAGTCACTGGGCCTGTCACCGAAAACCGTGCATGTCCATCGCGCTAATTTGTTTTCCAAGCTCGGTGTCAGTAATAACGTCGAGTTGGCTAAGCAGGTATTGAATCTATGATGCAGCGTTTTATTATGCTGCTGGCACTATTCTTTATTTATATCACTGCAGCTTTCTGTTTATGGTCCGTTGGCACTCAATTGGTTGATCGGCCCTTGCAGGCACTACTGCTATTCCCGTTTGGCTTGCGGATGGGCATTTTATTGCAAAGCCCACGTCAATATTGGCCGGGCATTTTGTTGGGGGATGCTCTGCTGTGGTGGCTGCTGACCGATCAGTTTGGCTATCCTTATAGCTTGTTGTGGGCTGCTATTCCCTTACTGTTGGCTACCACGTTATTGGCGGTTATCGCTTCTCCTTGGCTGTTGCGTAATCAGAAAAGCGGCAGTGAATGGCAATGGCCGTTGATGCAAGGTGTGGTGATCTTTGGTGCTGCATTGATACAAGCATTAGGATGGCAAATTAACAGTGAACAGGGTGCTATGGCGCTGTTATTGGGGTTGGTTGGTGGCTTTACCATCGCGCCGATTTGCCTGCTGTTGTGGCACTATTTGGCGCGTCAAATCTGGACTCCCCTGGAACCGGGGCTGATTCATAAACCTATTAATCTGCGTTTGCGTCATATCCTGTGGTATCTGCTGCTATTTGCCTTGAGCATTTGGCTGCAACATCATGTCACTGAGTCAGATTTGTATCTGTTTGCGCCGTTCTGTTTGGCAATCCCGATTGTATTTATGTCTTATCGCTATGGTTGGCAAGGGGCGGTGGTCGCCACATTGCTCAATGGCATGGTGTTATTGA
The DNA here is from genome assembly GCF_002073315.2 of Yersinia sp. FDAARGOS_228. Classification (NCBI taxonomy): domain Bacteria; kingdom Pseudomonadati; phylum Pseudomonadota; class Gammaproteobacteria; order Enterobacterales; family Yersiniaceae; genus Yersinia; species Yersinia sp. FDAARGOS_228. Next base: position 588,310 of record NZ_CP020409.2, on the reverse strand, counting down.
TCAATACGCCAGCAGAATTAGACTCACACCGTGATGTGTTGTTGTCGTTATTGGCGCAGAGTTTGACCGGCTTATTATTAGGCGCGGGGATCCAGCGCCAGCGCGAGCTAAATTACCAATTACAGTTACGACTTAATGAAAATCGTGAGTTGGCTAAAGCATTGGTGGTGGCCGAAGAACATGCCCGCCGTGATGTTGCACGTGAACTGCATGATGAGGTTGGGCAGACTGTGACGGTTATCCGAACTCAAGCCAGTATTATCAAACGGTTAACTACCCAACCACAGGTTTTGACCAGTGCTGAAATGGTCGAGACGCTGGCGTTGCGGGTTTACGATGGTGTTCATGATGTTTTGGCGAAACTGTGGCCGGCGGCATTAAATAATCTGCCCTTATCGGCGGCCATTGCTGCATTGATGCGTGAGCTTATTCCGCAGGACCAGTCGGTGATAGGCGTGCTTAACTGGCAACTCAGTGATACTGATATGGATGAAACACTGAAAATCACTCTATACCGTATCTGTCAGGAGGGCGTGACCAATGCCTATCGTCATGGTGCTGCCAGCCGGATTGAAATTGATGCACAGCAGAATGATCAGCGGATAACACTGACTATTCGCGACAATGGAAAAGGTGTTGATTTAGCCACATTAACCCCAGGTTATGGGTTAAGAGGCATGCAGTCGCGCGTCAGTGCTTTAGGGGGCGATTTTACGCTGAGTGTCGATAACGGGACGTGTTTAAATGTGACCTTGCCCACAGTTTCTTCGTCTGCTAATGAAAACTAAGAAATATTCTCGTTTTCGGTGGGTGTTTTTCCCATCGATTTTCTGTACGTGGGGAACATGATGAATGTACTTGTAAAATTCTCTGAGGTTCACATGTGGTCTTTCCTCAAAAGCCGCGATAACGTGCCGCCAGTCACGGATCAAGCGCAAATTGATTCGTCTTATAAATATTGGCGTATTCAACTAATGTGGACGATGTATATCGGCTACGCCGCATTCTATTTCACCCGTAAAAGCTTTAACTTCATCATGCCCGCAATGCTTAGCGATTTAGGGCTGACCATGTCGGATGTCGGGATTTTAGGCACACTCTTTTATATCACGTATGGGTGCTCTAAATTTATCTCCGGCATGATAAGTGACCGCTCAAACCCGCGCTACTTTATGGGCATTGGGCTGGTTATGACCGGGGTTATCAATATTCTGTTTGGCATGAGCTCGTCACTGTTAGTGTTTGGTTCTTTGTGGATCCTTAATGCTTTCTTCCAAGGTTGGGGTTGGCCACCTTGTTCCAAAATCCTAACCAGTTGGTATTCGCGCTCAGAACGCGGCGGTTGGTGGGCGATGTGGAATACTTCGCATAACTTTGGTGGTGCGCTGATTCCCCTGCTGGTTGGCTTTATTTCTCTGCACTTTAGCTGGCGCTACGGCATGATTATCCCCGGTATTATCGGTGTGGTGATCGGTTTACTGATGTGTTGGCGCTTGCGCGACAAGCCGAGCACGATGGGGCTGCCAAGTGTGGGTAAGTGGCGCAATGATGCGATGGAATTGGTTCAGGAATCTGAAGGCCAAGGGCTATCAAATAAAGAGATTGTGAAGCGTTATGTGTTAACCAACAAATATATCTGGTTGCTGGCGGTATCTTACGTACTGGTTTATATCGTTCGTACTGCTATCAATGACTGGGGTAACCTTTATTTGACGCAAGAGAAAGGTTATTCATTGATGACGGCCAACTCGGCGATTTCACTGTTCGAAGTCGGGGGCTTTATTGGCTCGCTGGTGGCGGGTTGGGGTTCTGATAAGTGGTTCCGTGGTAACCGTGGGCCAATGAACTTGATATTTGCTATTGGTATTTTCCTCTCAGTGGCATCGTTGTGGATTATGCCGGGTGTCAGTTACATCTTGCAGGCAGGGTGTTTCTTTGCCATTGGCTTCTTCATTTTCGGCCCGCAGATGTTAATTGGTATGGCTGCCGCTGAATGCTCACATAAGGATGCTGCGGGAGCTGCTACTGGCTTTGTTGGGTTGTTCGCCTACTTAGGTGCAGCTTTATCCGGTTACCCGATTGCCCGCGTGATGGAGGTTTGGCACTGGAATGGTTTCTTTGTGGTTATTTCCATTGCGGCCTGTTTATCTGCTTTCTTCTTGCTACCATTCCTGCGGGCGCAATCGCCAGAGTTAAAGCAAGCGCAAGCCTGATTTACGCTCAAGTGTGTTAGTTTTAGCCGTTGATGATGCTTTTAACAACAGTCACTCAACGTTTGTTAAAAAGTGATTGACGGCCAAAAATCGTAGCAGTAAGATGCGCCCCGATTCGGCGAGTAGCGCAGCTTGGTAGCGCAACTGGTTTGGGACCAGTGGGTCGGAGGTTCGAATCCTCTCTCGCCGACCAAATTTAAGAACCCTGACTTTTCAGTCAGGGTTTTTTTTCATGCTTTTTCTGCCAAATTCGTATATCCATATCGCTTCGCCCCTCAATTGAATTGCCCCTGATTTACGTGATTTGGTCACCGATAATATCTGTTGCGCGACAATGCCCTCATAAGGGGCACCATTATGGTGCGCTTTCGTATGAAGCCTTGCTATCTCTTGGGCGGAGAGAAGGAGGGCAAGCTGATTTTGCTTTTTTAACGGCACGCAAGATGTCTAAAATTCTGGCTGGATGTGACAACGAACACGTCACTTATCGGCTGTCACGGCAGCATTTCCTTCTGTTTTCTGTCGATATTACAAAAAAATCCGACCAGATATGCATCATTTAGCAACAAAGTTTTTTCGTTTGTCACTGGATGTTGCGACTGCTTTATTCTATTTAGCCAGTCAATATCGCTGGCATATTGTCGCTAGCATAATTTTTCATGCTAATAATGTTAATGAGAAGTTTTTTTTATGTTTGCATGCTGTTTCTCATTGTCTTGATAAATCCTTTCAGACCGTATTGACGTTGCCACCAACTGTTGCCAAATTGGTACCCTCAGGGGGAGTCATCGAGAGCAGTTTGGGTGATTTAATGCATTCAAAATTGCCGTCGTGATAGCTTTTATCCGACATCTCAGTCCCGCATCCCTGTGGCTAATGAGCCAAAACGGTACAGTCCACGGACGAAAAAATTATAGGGGCTGGCCGTACACACAACACACATCACCATAATGGAGCACAAGCGATGACGATTTCCTTGGGAAAAACAGGGATACTGAAATTCGGTATTGGGCTGATTGCACTGACCGTGGCGGCCAGTGTTCAAGCAAAAACATTAGTCTATTGTTCTGAAGGTTCACCTGAGGGTTTCAACCCGCAGCTCTTTACCTCTGGCACAACGTATGACGCCAGCTCAGTGCCCATCTATAACCGTCTGGTTGAATTCAAACTCGGTACTACCGAAATTGAACCGGGTCTGGCTGAAAAGTGGGAAGTTAGCCCAGATGGTAAAAGCTATACTTTCCATCTGCGTAAAGGCGTGAAGTGGCAAGATAATAAAGACTTCAAACCGACCCGCGATCTCAATGCTGACGATGTGATCTACTCCTTCATGCGTCAGAAAGATGACAAACATCCGTACCATAAAGTGTCTGGCGGCAGCTATGAATACTTCCAGGGTATGGGGATGGGTGATTTGATCACCAATGTGGTTAAAGTTGACGACAACACCGTGCGCTTCGAATTGGCGCGTCCTGAATCGCCATTCCTGGCCGATTTGGCGATGGACTTTGCCTCTATCCTGTCTGCTGAATATGCCGACAAGATGCTGAAAGCGGGCACCCCGGAAAAAGTCGATTTGAACCCAATCGGTACCGGCCCATTCCAGTTGCAACAATACCAAAAAGACTCCCGTATTCTGTACAAAGCCTTTGACGGTTACTGGGGCACCAAGCCGAAAATTGATCGCCTGGTGTTCTCTATTACGCCAGATGCGTCAGTCCGTTACGCTAAATTGCAGAAAAATGAATGTCAGGTTATGCCCTACCCGAACCCGGCTGACATTGCTCGCATGAAAGAAGACAAAACCATCAACCTGATGGAGCAACCGGGCTTGAACGTCGGTTACCTCTCCTTCAACGTTGAGAAAAAACCATTGGATAACGTGAAGGTTCGTCAGGCGTTGACCATGGCGGTTAACAAAGAAGCGATTATCGATGCGGTTTATCAGGGCGCTGGCCAAGCTGCTAAGAACCTGATCCCACCAACTATGTGGGGCTACAACAACGACGTGAAAGATTACGCTTACGATCCGGCTAAAGCGAAAGAGCTGTTGAAAGAAGCGGGCCTGCCAGACGGTTTCGCTATCGATCTGTGGGCAATGCCAGTTCAGCGTCCGTACAACCCGAATGCCCGTCGTATGGCTGAAATGATCCAGTCTGACTGGGCGAAAATTGGTGTGAAAGCCAAGATAGTGACTTACGAGTGGGGCGAATACCTCAAGCGTGCTAAAGACGGCGAGCATGAAACAGTGATGATGGGTTGGACCGGGGACAATGGGGACCCAGACAACTTCTTCGCCACTCTGTTTAGCTGTGATGCGGCCAAGCAAGGTTCCAACTACTCCAAATGGTGTTATAAGCCGTTTGAAGACGTGATTCAGCCTGCTCGTGCTGAATCTGATCATGACAAACGTGTCGCACTTTACAAACAAGCTCAGGTTGTTATGCATGATCAAGCTCCGGCGCTGATCGTTGCTCACTCAACCGTGTATGAGCCAGTGCGTAAAGAAGTGAAAGGTTATGTTGTCGATCCGTTGGGTAAACACCATTTCGAGAACGTGTCACTGGATTAATTTTAACCGTGCATAAGACCGGTGAGTATGTGTAAAAGCATGTTCGCCGGTTTCTTATTGATACCCAAAATAATTCGAATTGCAGGAAGGCGGCAAGCGAATGAGTCCCGATGAGCTTACTGAAGTAAGTGATTCGGGTGATTGAGTGTAGCCAACGCACATGCAGTTTGAAGTATGAAGGGTATAGGTTAAAACAGATACAGATGTGAGCCATATAACCTCTCCCAATAAGTGTCATTGTCGCAGGAATTTTGAGCATGGACAGCGCGCAAGCACTGGAGCGGACACCATGACCTTGTAAATCATGGCTACGTAACAGTGATGAGCACTGCCCTGTCTCAACATGCCCCGTAAAATAGCTGATTGGGACGGTTTAATAAGCCTGGTTGCCCACGAGCAGCCCGGCATTCTACACAGAGAGTTCGGGATATGTTGCAGTTCATACTCCGACGTTTGGGGTTAGTTATCCCAACGTTTATCGGCATTACTTTGCTGACCTTTGCTTTTGTCCATATGATCCCGGGTGACCCGGTGACCATCATGGCTGGGGAACGCGGTATCTCCACCGAGCGCCATGCTCAAATCATGGCGGAAATGGGGCTGGACAAGCCTCTCTATCAACAATACTTCCATTATGTGAATGGCGTATTACATGGCGACCTCGGCATCTCGCTGAAAAGCCGTATTGCTGTCTGGGAAGAGTTCGTCCCACGCTTTAAAGCGACACTGGAACTGGGGATCTGCGCGATGCTATTTGCTATCGCGGTGGGTATTCCGGTGGGGGTGCTGGCGGCAGTTAAACGCGGTTCAATATTCGATCACACCGCTGTTGGGATCTCCCTTACCGGCTATTCGATGCCTATCTTCTGGTGGGGCATCATGCTGATTATGTTGGTCTCGGTCCAATGGAACCTGACCCCGGTATCCGGGCGCGTCAGTGATACGGTGTTCCTTGATGACAGCCTGCCGTTGACCGGTTTTATGCTGATTGACACCTTTGTTTGGGGTGAACCGGGTGATTTCAAAGACGCGGTGATGCATATGATTTTGCCTGCCATCGTTTTAGGGACTATCCCTCTTGCCGTTATCGTGCGTATGACTCGCTCCTCAATGCTGGAAGTCTTGGGTGAAGATTATATCCGTACTGCGCGGGCGAAAGGCCTGAGCCGCATGCGGGTGATTGTGGTCCATGCACTGCGTAATGCCTTACTGCCGGTGGTTACCGTGATTGGTTTGCAGGTTGGTACCATGCTGGCTGGCGCAATTCTGACCGAAACCATCTTCTCCTGGCCGGGGTTAGGGCGCTGGCTGATGGATGCCTTGCAACGCCGTGATTACCCCGTGGTACAGGGGGGCGTGTTGCTGGTCGCAATCATGATTATTTTAGTTAACTTGCTGGTAGATGTGCTCTATGGCGTAGTTAACCCGCGTATTCGTCACAAGAAATAAGGGGCGCAGAATGTCTCAACTTACTGATTCTACAGTAAAAAGTGCGCCGAAGCCGATGACTCCATTGCAGGAGTTTTGGCACTATTTCAAGCGCAATAAAGGGGCTGTTATCGGCCTGTTCTACATTATTATTATGCTAGTGATTGCCGCCGGTGCTACCTGGCTTGCCCCGCACGGCCCGGCAGAGCAATTTCGTGATGCGTTACTGAAACCGCCGGTCTGGGAAGAGGGGGGCAGTTGGAAATTCCTGCTGGGTACCGATGATGTAGGTCGTGATGTCTTATCTCGCCTGATGTACGGTGCTCGCCTCTCGTTGCTGGTGGGTTGCCTGGTGGTGGTGCTGTCACTGGTGATGGGCGTGATTTTCGGTTTATTGGCCGGTTATTTTGGCGGTATCGTTGATGCCATCATCATGCGTGTTGTCGATATCATGCTGGCACTGCCAAGCCTGTTACTGGCATTAGTGCTGGTGGCGGTATTCGGGCCTTCCATTGTTAACGCCTCATTGGCACTCACCTTTGTGGCCTTACCGCATTATGTCCGTTTAACCCGTGCCGCAGTGCTGGTTGAAGTTAACCGCGACTACGTAACGGCCTCAAGAGTGGCTGGGGCGGGTGCGATGCGCCAGATGTTTATCAATATCCTGCCAAACTGCCTTGCGCCGTTAATCGTGCAGGCTTCTCTCGGCTTCTCTAACGCCATTCTGGATATGGCGGCTCTCGGCTTTCTCGGCATGGGTGCGCAGCCGCCAACACCGGAATGGGGCACCATGCTCTCTGACGTGTTGCAGTTCGCCCAAAGCGCCTGGTGGGTCGTGACCTTCCCCGGTGTGGCGATCTTGCTGACGGTTCTGGCGTTTAACCTGATGGGGGACGGCCTGCGTGATGCTCTCGACCCCAAACTCAAGCAGTAACAGAGGTAGAGAGAGATGGCACTTTTAAATGTAGATAAATTGTCGGTGCACTTCGGTGACGAAGGTGCGCCGTTCAAGGCCGTAGACCGTATTAGCTACAGCATTGAGCAAGGGCAGGTGGTAGGGATTGTGGGTGAATCCGGTTCCGGTAAGTCGGTCAGTTCACTGGCAATTATGGGGCTGATTGATTACCCCGGCAAAGTGATGGCTGACAAGCTGGAATTTAATGGCCGTGACCTGACCAAGATTTCTGAGAAAGAGCGGCGTCAGTTAGTGGGTTCGGAAGTGGCAATGATCTTCCAAGACCCGATGACCAGTTTGAACCCGTGCTATACCGTCGGTTTTCAGATTATGGAAGCGCTGAAGGTGCATCAGGGTGGCAACCGTAAAACCCGCCATCAGCGGGCGGTAGATTTGCTGACTCTGGTGGGCATTCCTGATCCCGCTTCACGGCTGGATGTGTATCCGCATCAACTTTCCGGTGGGATGAGCCAGCGCGTGATGATCGCCATGGCCATTGCCTGTCGGCCTAAACTGCTGATTGCCGATGAGCCTACTACCGCACTGGATGTGACCATTCAGGCCCAGATCATTGAATTGCTGCTGGAGTTACAGCAGCGTGAAAATATGGCGCTGCTGTTGATAACCCATGATCTGGCACTGGTGGCCGAGGCCGCTCATCATATTATTGTGATGTATGCCGGTCAGGTAGTGGAAACCGGTAAAGCCTCGGAAATCTTCCGTGCACCGCGTCATCCGTATACGCAGGCATTGCTGCGTGCACTGCCTGAGTTTGCGCAGGATAAAGCGCGGCTGGCGTCATTACCGGGTGTAGTACCAGGTAAGTATGACCGCCCTGACGGGTGCCTGCTGAACCCACGTTGCCCGTATGCCAATGATCGCTGCCGCCGCGAAGAACCAGAACTGCTGGGGCCAGCGGGGCGTCAGGTTAAATGTCATACACCGCTCGATGATGCGGGGAGGCCGACATTATGAGCCAACCAACTGATATGAAAAAAGAATCACAGGTATCCAAGCCGCTATTACAGGCTATCGACCTGAAAAAATACTATCCGGTCAAAAAAGGTTTATTTGCGCCAGAGCGTCTGGTTAAAGCACTGGATGGGGTTTCGTTCACCTTGGAGCGGGGCAAAACATTGGCGGTAGTTGGGGAGTCTGGTTGTGGTAAATCCACACTGGGCCGCTTGCTGACCATGATAGAGATCCCAACCGGCGGTGAGCTTTACTACCAGGGTCAGGATTTGCTTAAGCCGGATGAAAGTGCGGAAAAACTGCGGCGTCAGAAGATCCAGATTGTGTTCCAGAACCCTTATGGTTCGCTGAATCCACGTAAGAAAGTGGGGCAGATTCTGGAGGAGCCGCTGCAAATCAATACTAAGCTCAACAGCAAAGAGCGGCGTGAGAAAACATTGGCGATGATGGCGAAGGTCGGCCTAAAAACCGAGCATTATGACCGTTATCCTCATATGTTCTCTGGCGGTCAGCGCCAGCGTATCGCCATTGCCCGTGGGCTGATGTTGAATCCCGATGTAGTGATTGCCGATGAGCCGGTTTCTGCACTGGATGTGTCAGTGCGGGCGCAGGTATTGAACCTGATGATGGATTTGCAGCAGGAACTGGGGCTGTCGTATGTCTTTATTTCCCATGATTTGTCAGTGGTTGAGCACATTGCTGATGAAGTGATGGTGATGTATTTGGGGCGCTGTGTTGAGAAAGGCAGTAAAGAAGCCATTTTTAATAACCCCCGCCACCCTTATACGCAGGCGTTGCTATCTGCTACTCCTCGGTTGAACCCTGATATGCGCCGTGAGCGAATTAAGCTAACGGGCGAGTTACCTAGCCCCATGAGCCCGCCACCGGGTTGCGCGTTCAATGCTCGTTGCCGTCGGGCATTTGGGACTTGTACCCAGTTGCAGCCACAACTGAAGCAATACGGTGATCAAATGGTCGCCTGTTTTGCGGTTGATCAGGATGAAGCTGAAAAAGCCAGTTAATACAGGTTAAGGCTTCAGCGCTGTTGGTTGGGGCCAAACCTAATGAAGATGATATCAATTATAACAACGCCGATAATTCGGCGTTTTTTTATAACTAAAAACAGATTTCCACGGACTATTTATAACGTTATTTGAAAAGTAATTGCTGTAAATGTGATCGTTATCTTGTAAATAAATAATTACGGGACAATTAAATATTGCTGGAAATGAGTTAATAACTGAGTGCTACGGTTATTTAGGCCGAGGCTGACATTACCTTAAAATGATATAGATCACATTTTTTTAGTTAAATTGGGCAATGCAATCCTACCATTGTAAACATTTCCTGTTTGGATATGAATGATAAAGGGTGCAATAAATGCACCCTTTATCGAATAGCCACAGGTAATACTGTTCGGTTTTTATTGTGGGTAAGGTACCCAGTCACCGCCATTTAATCGAATATAAGGTTTTCCCTGATATTGAATCACAATAGCATTATCATTTTCAGATATTACGGCTGTTTGTGGCAATCCTTGTGTCAGGGTCTGCCAATCGATAGTTGGCGCAGTAAATACTTTGCCATCGACCATGCGTGATACTAATTCAGAGAGAGCCAGATAACTGCTTGGCGTGTTGATAGTCACCGGGCTGGCGGGCTGTGGCGCTTTGATACCTATTAGCTTAATCCCAACAGGGATATGCGTGATGCTTGGGCTGGGGATATCTCTCAGGCCGGACATCTGCATTTTATCGCCTACCAGCGCAGCACCGTGCTCCGGTACGATTACCACCATGACTTTGCGACCTGATTTTTCCAATTCCTCTAAAAACGTGTTCAATTGGTCAAATAGCGTTTGGGCGCGAGCGCGGTAATCAGCCGTTTTATTGGTACCGGCGAAGCGGTTACCATCATGTAACGGTATGATATTCATGAAGGTTGCGCTACGGGTATCCCCGCCTTTCTGCTGCTGTTCCAGCCAGCGGTTGAGCAGTTCCAAATCATTGTAAATTGGCTCACCATCGAAGGATGCCAATTGATTACTGATACCTTTTTGTGACATGAGCGGCGCGCGCAGATTGCCGTCGTCTTGAATGTTTTGCAGATAATTACCAAATACCCCAGAGTGATCCAGCATCAACTGAGATGTGAAGCCAAGTTTCGCCAAATTATCAAATAGATAACACTGTTGCTCTTGTGGCTGATAGAGATCTTTGTGCGACGATTGACCACAACTGGCGCGCAGTAACCGTATTGATGCCGGGCCACTGTAGGCGGTGGCAGAGTTGAAATTCTTGAACAGAATATCAAACTTATTCCACAGCGGATGTTTATCCTGTTGGATGGCTTCAATATCTGACCAAGACAATGAGCAGATATTAATAATTAATAAATCAAAAGGTTGTGCATCTGCTGGCAGGGAGGCCGGGAAAGCCGTACGGCGGGTCTTTTCCTGCTCATAAAATGCATTCAGATAAGCCGTTAGATTGGCATCGGTTGGCGGGGCACTGGCTACTACCTGACTGCTACTGGGCGCTGGCGGCTCGCCCCCCGGTGTTATCGCGGCTGATGTTATCGCGGCAGCGGTTACCGGCGTTTCAGCCGCCGGTGTTAGCGAAAATGCGGGGCCGGCGATGCTGGCAATATTCAACCAAATAATGGCTGCAACGACAAAAACAGTCACCCGAATCCACTGTGAAATAAACAGGTAGCCCACCAAGATAACAAAGGCAGTTCCTATCATGGCCCAGTTAATAAAACGGGCAAACAATTCAACCAGATAGCTAAAGCTAAAGCCCATAATGAGCGTTCGTTGGCTTAGAATACTGTTAAGCCCCGGCAGCCAGGTGTCGTGATACAACACGCCAATACCTATCGGTATCGCAATCCAGTGACGCCAACGGTGGACCCTGTATGCTGGGATTGGGAAGAGTAGGAAAGCAATAAATATCAGGTTAGCCAGCGGATGGAAGTTCAGGTACCCAAACCATAGCAGGGCAAATTTTAGCAGGAAATAGTAGTTCCATGCGCCAAGGCCACGCCAATAACGCCACGGGTTTGGCGATTCTTGCAGTTTATTCTTTGCATTCATGGTTGTTTCTTCGTCTGTGAAGAGGAGCCATTACGCAACCAAACCCCTTCTGATTTTAAATATCGTGCCGATAAGAACAGATGTTGTCTTTTCTCCCACCAGCGTGGAAACCAACGGTGCGCCACATACCCTAATGGGAAAAAGATAACCGCACTGAACAGCAGGAGTTGCCAAATATCGTTGAAATTCATTGTGTTCTATCCTTGTTCTGCCCGACATCCAGCGCCAGAGGCACAGGTATTCGTCGGCTAACTTCGGCTTGCTCAGGGGCATCAACTTCTTGCGTATAGGATTTTTTGTCACCGGTCATTTGCCAGGCATTGGGGGTATTCATCCGGTTAATCTCAGCGATAATGGCTTGATCCTGATACCACACCCGTTGATTACTGAAAACTTCAGCAGCCGGCAAACGGAATATATAATTCAGAGCAGTGTCTAAGTCATTGATACGGCAGGTAGAAAGAAATAATACTAAGTGGTTATCAGCTACTGTTACCACATCACCATAGCGGCGTAGATGGCACAGTGTTAGGGCTTGCTTTGCCTGTAACCCAGGGACTGCCCGCAGAGCAACCATGACACCTTTGCCATTTTCGGGCAGCAGCGTGTTGTTCATCAGTTGCAAAACAGAGTGGCAGAACTCGGCAGGAGGTAAATAACCTTTAAGCTGGAACGGGCGTAAAGCCTCTAATAATGTATTGATATCTTGAGGAACATGCCGAGAGAAACGTTGGCCCTGAATACCTTCCAGCATAGTAAGAAAGCGTGACAGCGGTGCGATGTGAGGCACAATCAGATTCGCGCCGCAGGCCAGCAACAAACGTTCATCGCTGTAACGCAGGCTGGCGTTCATTTCGCGCACTACAATTTTGACAGCATCACCGCGTTGGCGGCGAATGTTATGGATCTGATGTGCTAAGTCGTCTATTTGTTCACTTTGATCAAGAGCAAAAATCAATGTGGCGGTATGGGCATTGATTGCCCGTTGAGCCAATACAGCGTTGCTATCAAACAATTGCCAGTTGGCAGAAAGTGGTGGTGCTCCCTCCAGAATGGTGGTTTCCGCTAAGTACAGATGCTCATCATTACGTGAAGGCGGCAGTGCCTGTTGAACTTCATCCGCCATGCTCCAGCCTTGTTCATCGGCTTTCAACAGAACTAACTGATTGGCAGTAACCCCTTTTTCAGTGCTCCACCAAGAGACAACATACTGCGCATTATCTTGCTGCCATTGCAGGCAGGCTAACCCTTGCAAATAACGATGCTGGCTAACTAGTTGATTTTTAACTTTATTAATTCCGGCGCTGTGGCAAATCACGATTAGCGTACAGTTCTGTTCGCCCAACCATTGTTGAATATGTTGTAGCCACTGCTGCATCTCTTCGCCAGTGAATGTTTGCCATAAACTGGCCGGCGCCAACAGAATGAACAGTCGCTGTTGCGGCCGTAATGAACGCATTAAATCGTGAGTTAAGTGTAGCAATGCTTTTTTTTGCGCAGGGAGCGTAAAGAGTGGCAATTTGTTAGGGCCATAACCCACAAGACTTGCCAGTAACTTCTCCGGTTTTAGCCCGGCACAAATCAACGCGGCCCGCGTATTTTCAGGCTGGTTACGAATAAGTTGCTGACAGAATAAATTAGCATCAATTTGACGTTCAATATTGACCCAATAAAACCCAGGCGCCTGCATCACGGCTAATTCATCCCAGATTTTTCGAACACCTAATGTGAAAGATCGTGGCATAGATTTTTTATCTGCTTGGTTAAAATACGATTGGGCCAATTACTGGATAAATTCATTGAACAATTGTAACATTGCAATAATCATTAACCAATGTCTTTACCGTGATAATAATCTAAGACTCATCCTGTTGGGAGAAAGTATACTCTAATTATCGGTATAATTAATTACCATAGCCTATTTTCTGAAGGCGGATAAAATGAAAGCCATAATAAATCGATTTCACGCCAAAACATTACTCGAATCTCAGGATGATCTACTAGCATTAACTCAGGCTTTCTCATTACCAACGTTAAGTTATATTGATATCGTTCGTCAGGAACGATTAACTCAGATGATGGCTCGCTGGCCATTGCTGGCTGAACTGGCCCAATCTACAGGGAGAGAATAGTTTATGCCGGTACTGGCATTACAAGGGATAAGAGGTGGGGTTGGTACTACATCGGTAGCCGCCGCTCTTGCTTGGGCATTGCAGCAACTGAAAGAATCAGTTCTGGTGATCGATTTTTCACCGGATAACTTACTGCGGTTGCATTTCAATATGCCGTTTGATCAACCCCGTGGTTGGGCCAAAGCCGAAATCGCGGGCGAAGGTTGGCAGCAAGGGGCGATGCGCTATTCCGAACAGTTGGACTTTCTGCCTTTTGGCCAGTTAACCCTCACTGAAACTGAGCAATTGCACACCTCTTTACAACAGCATCCCAACCTGTGGCGGGAAAATCTGGCTGCGTTGCAGGCCAGCACGCCCAGTTGCTGGATTCTATTGGATATCCCTGCGGGGGACAGCACTTTCACGCGTCAGATGTTAGCGCTGGCTGATAAGGTGCTGGTATTGATCCATGCCGATGCCAGTTGTCATATTCGCTTGCATCAGCAAAATCTGCCTGCTAACTGCCATTTCCTGCTGAACCAATTTTCTGCCAGTAGCCATCTACAACAGGATTTACATCAGCTTTGGTTACAAAGCCTGGACAACTTATTACCCATATTTATTCATCGCGATGAAGCGGTTGCTGAAGCGTTGGCGGCCAAACAGCCATTGGGTGAATACAGTGCGCAAAGTCTGGCTGCCGAAGAGGTCATCACACTGGCAAATTGGTGTTTGATTAATATGGCGAAAAAAGGCCATGAATAGCCTGATACGGGTATTATTTCTGACCCCCGTTTATCAAGGGATGCGTCGACGCTATCATCTGTATATGCAGCAAGGCTGCACCGTGCTCACTGCTTTTCTGACCACATTAGCTCTACCGTTGTGCTGGATTTTTCTACGTTTTGAGTCACCCAGTTGGCAGCGTGTGATACAAAACCGCACTTACTGGTTCCCACAGATTTCACCTACTCGCCCACGGCTTGGCGATGGCCTACGGTATCTCTTGCAAGGGCTTTGGCTGCTACTGACCTATCCTGAATCGCGCAATGAGAAAAGGCACCAACCTGCCGCCGTCGGCAAGAAATGGGTAAAACATAAAAGACAAGGTTATATCCGTTGGCTGGGGAACATACCTGAACGCTTTGAACTCCAGCGGCTGGAGCAATCGCTGATCACTCGATTAACCCCGTCTTCAAAGCGCACCCGCCGGGTTATGTTTATTATTTTGGGTATCTTCACCGGCATCTTAGCGCTGCTGTGTATTTCTCAGCCGTTTGGCATGATGGCGCAGTTCGTTTTTGTGCTGCTGCTTTGGGCGTTGGCGATGGTGATGCGGCGCGTGCCGGGGCGCTTACCGACTTTAATGCTTATCGTGCTGTCGTTGACCGTCTCCTGCCGCTATCTATGGTGGCGCTATACCGAAACGCTGAACTGGGATGACCCGGTTAGTCTGGTATGCGGATTATTGTTGCTGTTTGCTGAGACTTACGCCTGGGTGGTGCTTGTCTTAGGTTACTTCCAGACTATTTGGCCGCTCAACCGCCAGCCGGTGGCAATGCCAGATGATATCAATAGTTGGCCGACCATTGATTTGATGGTGCCGACCTATAACGAAGACCTCGGCGTGGTCAAACCAACCATTTATGCTGCTCTTGGTATTGATTGGCCGAAAGATAAAATCAATATCTATATTTTGGATGATGGTAACCGGCCTGCGTTTAAAGCGTTCGCCGCTGAGGTTGGGGTGCATTACATTGCCCGACCGACTCACGAGCATGCCAAAGCCGGGAACATCAACCATGCGTTGAAACAGGCTCACGGGGAGTTTGTCGCCATTTTTGACTGCGACCACGTACCGACCCGCTCTTTCCTGCAATTGACGTTGGGCTGGTTCTTTAAAGATACCAAGCTAGGCATACTCCAGACGCCACATCACTTTTTCTCTCCCGACCCCTTTGAGCGAAATCTGGGGCGTTTTCGTCAGACACCGAATGAAGGCACGCTGTTTTATGGTTTGGTGCAAGACGGTAACGATATGTGGGATGCCACCTTCTTCTGTGGTTCTTGTGCGGTGCTGCGCCGCAGTGCGTTAGATGCTGTTGGCGGTATTGCGGTAGAAACAGTGACTGAAGATGCCCATACCTCGTTGCGTATGCACCGTAAAGGCTACTCCTCCGCCTATATCCGTATTCCGCAGGCCGCTGGGCTGGCGACCGAAAGTTTGTCGGCCCATATTGGTCAACGCATTCGTTGGGCGCGGGGTATGGTACAAATCTTCCGGTTAGATAACCCGTTGTTTGGCAAAGGGCTGAGATGGGTACAGCGTCTATGCTATGTCAATGCCATGTTGCACTTCTTATCTGGCGTACCAAGGTTGATCTTCTTAACCGCTCCGCTGGCTTTCCTGCTACTGCATGCTTACATTATTTTTGCTCCAGCATTGGCGATCGCACTCTATGTGTTGCCGCATATGATCCATGCCAGTCTGACCAACTCACGTCTGCAAGGGAAATACCGCCATTCCTTCTGGAGTGAAATCTATGAAACGGTGCTGGCGTGGTATATCGCCCGGCCGACCACCATAGCACTCCTCAATCCGCACAAAGGGACGTTTAACGTCACGGCGAAAGGGGGGCTGGTTGAAGAACAGCATGTGGATTGGGTGATCACCCGCCCGTATATGACGCTGGTTTTGCTTAACCTTGCGGGTTTGATTGCGGGGTTGTGGCGTTTAGGTCATGGCCCGTCGAATGAAATTATGACGGTGGTTATCAGCCTGGTGTGGGTGATTTATAACATGACGATTTTAGGCGGTGCCGTTGCGGTGGCGGTTGAAGCCAAACAAGTGCGCCAATCACATCGGGTCGAAATAGCCATGCCAGCCGCAGTCGCACGCGCTGATGGTCACTTGTTCTCCTGTACACTGCGCGACTATTCCGATGGTGGCGTGGGGATTGAGATGCGTGACGTTGGATTACTGCAAGAGGGTGAGGCGGTACACTTACTGCTTAAACGTGGGGCGCAAGAGTACACCTTCCCCTGTGAGGTGACCCGTGCCTTCGGCACTAAAGCCGGGATGCGAATGCATCAACTGAGTGTGGCCCAACATATTGATTTTATACAGTGCACATTTGCCCGCGCCGATACTTGGGCGCTGTGGCAGGATGGTTTCCCTGAAGATAAGCCAATTGAAAGTCTGCGTGATGTGTTGGCGCTGGGCTTTAGAGGATATGTCCGTATGGCCAGCTATGCACCGCCGGTAATACGAAATGTATTGGTAGGATTTACTTCCCTGATTGCCTGGATAGCGTCATTTGTACCCCATGGCGTAGGTAAAAATCAGGTTCCGAGCAGCCAAAGCCAGACAGTGGCTCAACATTGATGATGATATGATGACGAGAAAAATAACCTGGTTTACCGCATTGGCTTTGGGACTGACGCCATTCACCCATGCTGAAACTCCGGCTGCGCCACCAACTCAATCGGCGGTCATGACCGGTGACGCGGTGCTGGTTCCCGCAGCATTGGGTGATGCGCCGCTGCGTGACGTGAAGTACCCGTTCGCCAAAATCGCTCCGCCGCCGGGGACATTTTCCTTGCGTGGTACTAACCCTGAAGGCCAACTTGAGTTCGGTGTGCGCAGTGATGAGGTAGTGACTAATGCGACGTTGAATCTTGAGTTTACGCCGTCACCTTCACTGATCCCGGTGGAGTCGCAGGTGAAGATCTTCCTGAATGACGAACTGATGGGCGTCACGGCGATCACCAAAGATCAGCTTGGTCAACCCACCCATCTGCAATTACCGATTGATCCACGTTATATCACTGATTTCAACCGGTTGCGGTTAGTTTTTGTCGGCCACTATCAAAATATCTGTGAGAACCCGGCGAGCAATACATTGTGGCTGGATGTCAGTAAATCCAGCTCGCTGGATTTGCGCTATCAATCGCTGCTGGTTAAAAATGATTTGTCCCACTTCCCTGAGCCATTTTTTGATGGCAGGGATAATCGCCCGCTGACTCTACCCGTGATATTTGCTGCTGCACCTGATGTGTCACAACAGCGGGCTGCCGCTATTCTGGCATCATGGTTTGGTGCTAAGGCGCAATGGCGTGGGCAGAGCTTCCCAGTATTGTACAACCAACTGCCTACTCAGCATGGCGTGGTGTTCGCGACCAATTCACAACGGCCTGATTTCCTGAAAGATTACCCGCCGGTGAAAGCGCCAACGGTGGAAATCATCAGCCATCCGAATAACCCGTATGTGAAATTGCTACTGATTCTAGGGCGCGATGATAATGATCTGATTACTGCCGCACAGGGGATCGCGCAAGGCAATATTCTGTTCCGTGGCCAGAACGTCACCGTGGATAAGGTTGAGCAATTAGCGCCTCGCCTGCCTTATGACGCGCCAAATTGGGTACGTACCGATCGCCCGATGACGTTTGCTGAGTTACAGCAATATCCTGATCAACTGCAAACCTCGGGATTACTGCCACCGCCGATTTCATTAGCGATGAATCTGCCACCGGATTTGTTCTTGATTCGCAGTGCCGGTATCGATATGCGTTTGAAATATCGCTACACCTCAACACGCCTGATGGATGGTTCCCGCTTAAGTATCAGCTTGAATAATCAGTTTGTGCAGGATTACCCACTGTCACCGAATATGCCAGAAGACAGTAAGATCCTGCGCATGCCACTGTTACAAGGCTTACAGGATGCCACCAAAAGGCTAAGCATTCCGGCCTTGAAACTGGGTGCTATCAACCAACTGCGCTTTGATTTTGATTACAGCACCTTGTTGGCAAGCGGTGTCGAAGGGCGATGTGAAACCTATTCTACCGCGCCGAATCACGCGGTGATTGACGGTAACTCTACTATCGATTTTTCCGGCTACCGTCACTTTATGGAAATGCCTGATCTGCGGGCATTTGCCAATGCTGGATTCCCCTTCAGCCGCATGGCTGATCTCTCTGAAACGCTGGTTCTGGTACCACCAAAACCGGCTCCGGCACAGATAACAACCCTGCTCAATGCAGTGGGTAATATCGGGGCGCAGGTGGGCTACCCAGCCGTCGGTATTAACATCACTGATAATTGGTCACAGGTGAAGGAAAAAGATGCCGATGTGTTGATTATTGGCACAATTCCGCCAGAACTGCGCAATGATCGGCAGATTAACGTGCTGGTGGAACAGACGCTGAGTTGGCTGAAAATGCCAAATCGGCAAACGGACTTACCGACCATAATGGCACCACAATCAGACTGGATGGCAGACAGCCAAGCGACGATAAGCTCTGAAGGCGCAATGTCCGCTATCATCGGCATGCAATCACCTCACTTCTCTCAGCGCAGTATTGTGGCGTTATTGGCGGATGGCTCGCATGGCTATAGCTTGTTGAACAATGCACTGCTCGATACCGGCAAGCGCGAGGCTATCTTTGGCTCGGTCGCGGTTATTCGTGAGTCAGGTGTCAACAGTCTACGGGTTGGCGAGACCTATGAGGTCGGCCACCTACCGTGGTGGGAACGTATCTGGTATGCCTTATCTACCCATCCGGTGCTGCTGGCTGGCGTGGCAGTATTGGTTGTGGTTATGGCTGCAATGATGGTCTGGCGGGTATTACGTCTGATCAGCCGCCGCCGGTTATCACCCGATGAAAGAGATTAAGGCTGATGGTCGTGATGTTTAAACGGCGGCTCTGTGCCCTGCTGCTGCTGGTCAGTTTTGGTAGCGCGGCAACATGTGATTGGCCGGCATGGCAGCAGTTCAAACATGACTATGTCAGCGATGCTGGGCGAGTTATTGATCCCAGTAGCGCGAGGAAAGTAACCACGTCTGAAGGGCAGAGTTATGGGTTGTTTTTTGCTCTGGTTGCCAATGATCGGGACGCTTTTGACCAATTATTGTCCTGGACGGAAAACAATCTGGCTGCGGGGGATTTGACTGCACGTTTGCCCGTATGGTTATGGGGGCAACGTAAGGATAATAATTGGGACGTTCTGGATCCAAACTCGGCCTCGGATTCGGACTTATGGATTGCATATAGCTTATTGGAAGCGGGGCGGCTATGGGATAGTCGCCGTTACCAGACGATGGGCACCTTGTTGCTACAACGTATTGCCCAAGAAGAAGTGGTGAATATTCCGGGCCTTGGCGAGATGTTATTACCGGGGAAAATTGGCTTTAACGATAATGACCGTTGGCGGCTCAACCCGAGTTATCTGCCGCCACAACTGTTGGCACGCTTTGCCTCTTTGGCGGGGCCATGGAAAGCGATGGCTAAAGTCAATCAGCGCTTATTGCTTGAAACGGCACCCCATGGTTTCTCCCCTGATTGGGTCGTTTGGCAAGAAGGGAAAGGTTGGCAATCTGATGAAACACGGCCCGATATCGGTAGCTACGACGCGATACGTGTCTATTTGTGGGTTGGCATGTTGTCCAATAACAGCCCACAAAAGGCGGCGTTAATCCAGCGATTCCAGCCGATGGTGGCGGTAACTCAACAGCAAGGAGTGCCACCGGAAAATGTGGATACCAGTAACGGCAAAACCAGTGGCAAGGGGCCGGAAGGGTTCTCGGCAGCATTACTGCCATTTTTAGCCAGCAGTCCTCAACCCTATAATCAGCAAACCTTTAATGGGCAACAACAGCGTGTGCAAGATACCCCACCGTCCGCGAATGCTTATTACAGTACTGTGCTGACGCTGTTTGGTCAGGGATGGGTACAGCAGCGCTATCGTTTTAATCGTCAGGGTGAGCTTCAGCCCTCATGGAATAGTCAATGCGCAACATTAAAAGATACTGGCTCTTAAGCCTGGCGCTGTTGCCTCAAGCCTTTACCGGTATGGCTCTGGGCGCGGAACCGGTCTCACCAACCCAGTTTTTACTGGAACAGGTACGGTTAGGGGAAGCGACCAATAGAGACGAATTGGTTAAGCAATCATTATATCGCCTGAATATGATGGACCCAAATAACCCAGATGTAGTGGCGGCAAGTATGCGCCAAGCCCTGAGACAGGGTAATTTGGCCGAAGCACAACAACAGTTGGATAAACTGCAACAACTGGCACCTGATTCAGATACTTATCAGCGAGCGAAACTGATGTTGGCGCTGACTAAACCGGAGGTGCGGCAACAGTTGCAACAAGCACGTCTGTTGGCGACTGCCGGGCGGATTGCTGAGGCCAAAGCGCAATATGATCAATTGTTGCAAGGAAAACCGCCGACGCTGGATCTTGCTGTGGAATACTGGCGGTTGGTCGCACGTGTTCCGGGGCAGGAAGCCCTCGCCACCCAGAAGTTAGCCGCACTTGATCAACAATACCCCGGCAATGTCGCGCTGCGAATGGCCTTGGCCCGCCTGTATTTCAGCCAGCAAAACGCTACGCAAGGCTATGCCATGTTGGAGAAAGTGGCCTCGGACCCTGTGGGAGCTTCACAAGCCGCAGATTTGTGGATGGAAACAATCAAGGCAATGACTGTTAGCCCACAAAGTGTCGCGGCACTGACTCATTTCCTCGACGTCTTCTCGTCTGGCCCTCAAGCTAATCTCGCCCGTCAGGCATTGGCAAACCAGCAGGCCATGCTGGCTTCACCGACTTATCAAGCGCGTTTAAACGGATTGGCAAAGGTAGACAGCGGTGGCGGGGCGGCGGCGATCCCTGCGCTAAAACAGGCACTGGCTGCCTCACCTAATGACCCCGAAATACTCGGCGCATTGGGCCTGGCATATGCCCGTAGCGGTGACCGCGCCCAAGCGCTGCGCTTGTTTGAGCAGGCGCAAAAATCAGATAAAGATGGTCTGAAAAGCGACAAGTGGATCAGCCTGATAAAAACCAATCGCTACTGGCTGCTAAATGACGAGGGAGATAAAGCGCTGAAAGCGGGTAATACCGACGTGGCGCAACAGAAATACCAGCAGGCACGGCACATTGACGGCAGCGACAGCTATGCATTGATTGGCTTAGCTGATGTTGCCGTGGCCCGTCATGATGATAAAACAGCCGAACAGTATTATCAGCAAGCGCTACGTCTGGACCCATCAAACGACAGTGCAGTGCGTGGGCTAAGTAATATCTACCAGCGTGAATCGCCGCAAAAAGCATTGAGTTACCTGAACAGTTTGCCACGCAGTCAACAAGCCAAAATGCGTGACACATTAGATAGCCTGCAAATAGATATGCTGAAACAACAAGCCGAAAATCTGGCGGCGCAGCAACAATGGCGTCAGGCGGCAGAAAAATATCGGCAGGCGCTAAAGATGGCCCCGGACGATGTCTGGATAACTTATCGGCTGGCACAGGCGTTAGCGCAAGAGGATCATTTGGCGGAGGCTGATGCCCAGTTCCACCGGCTAGCAAGCCGTAAGCCGGGAGATCCCGAACAGGTATATGCCTATGCACTGTATTTCTCCAGCACGGGGCGAGATAGTCAGGCATTGGCGCATTTGGCAACGCTGCCAACCCTGCAATGGACTGATAATATCCGCGCTTTAGACCAGCGCTTGAAATTGGAACAGGTACTGGCCGTGGCCCGCCAACTGCGGGCAAGTGGTGATGAAGCGGGCGCGGTAACCGTATTACGTCAGCAGCCAGCCAACACCGGAATTGACCTGACGCTTGCCGATTGGGCGCTGGAGCGTGGCGACTATCAGGAAGCACTGGCGGGTTATCAGCGAATTCGGGCGCGCGAGCCACAAAACCCTGATGCCATACTGGGTGAGATTGAGGCTTATATTGCTGAAGGCCGCCTCAGTGATGCTCATCAAAATTTACAACATAAGCCACTTTCCGATGAAGGGGCCAGCTTGAACACTCAGCGCCGGATAGCTAATGCCTGGCGCAGCGTAGGGGAGCCACAAAAAGCAGCAGATATTTTCCAACGTTTGAAGCTGGTGGCTGCCAAAGGTGTTCCTTCACAGGATAATGCCTTGATATTCCGTGACTCAGGCCGGTTAGCCCAATTACAGGGGCAACCTGCTGCGGCGCAGGATGATTTCAAACATGCCATGGTAGCCAGTGGTATCACACCTACGCTCCCGGCTGATAACGACAGTTATACCTTGCTGACCCGCAATCAGGCCACGGATGACTGGCTTAAGCGGGGTGTTCGTTCTGATGCCGCTGACCTTTATCGTCAGCAGGATACCCGCATCACTCTCGATCACGACTATCTGCGGTCAAGTGGCACTGAAGGGATTTCAGACCTCCGTGCGCACAACACGATGTTGCAGGTAGATACCTCGTTAGCTGATGGTCGGGCGTTCTTCAGAACGGATACGGTGCAGATGGATGCCGGGACCTTTGACAAGAATACCCGATATAAAGCCGGTACCTGCTACCAGACAGAAAATCCATGTCAGACTAATCTGCATCAACAGGCAACGGGCACCAGTGTTGCTGTGGGTTGGCAAAATGACAGTTGGCAAACCGATATCGGTACTACGCCGATGGGGTTTGACGTTGTTGATGTGGTCGGTGGGCTGGCATACAGCAATAGTTGGAATCATATTGGCTGGACTGCCACGGCATCACGTCGACCAATATCCAGCTCGATGCTGGCTTTTGCCGGAGCCAAAGATCCGAATACCAATGTGACCTGGGGGGGCGTGCGTGCTAACGGCGTCAGTCTGGGAGCCAGTTACGATCGTGGTGAAGCCAACGGAGTGTGGAGCGATTTAAGCTATCATTATCTGACTGGCAAAAATGTAGCAGATAACCAGCGCCTGCGCTTTATGACAGGCTATTACTACAAGCTAATCAATGAAGATAACCGCCGTGTTACCGTCGGTTTGAACGGTATGTGGTGGCATTATCAAAAAGACCTCAGCGGTTATACGCTAGGCCAGGGTGGGTATTACAGCCCGCAAAAGTATTTGTCACTGGCTATTCCGGTAAACTATCGGCAGCGGACAGATAACTGGTCGTGGGAGTTGGGTGGGTCGGTGTCTGTTTCACATTCTGCAACCAGCTCACGAGCGCGTTATCCACTGCAAAATCTGCTCAATAACAGCATCCAGCCTATTCCAGATCGGTATGAACCCGATGATGGTGGTAGCAGCAATGGGGTGGGTTATACCTTGCGCGCCTTGATCGAACGCCGTTTGAGTTCGCATTGGACATTGGGTGCTGGGGTCGATATCCAGCAGGCGAAGGACTATACCCCAAGCCATGCGCTTATCTACCTGCGTTACTCTATGGCTGGCTGGCAAGGCTCACTGGATATGCCACCACAGCCCTTGGTGCCTTACGCCGATTTCAAGTAGTCACTGAGTCGCACAGATTCGCCCGAAAAAACAACGTTAGAGTGAGAAATAGCACTCTGACGTTGCGATCCTAATAGGAAAAGACTGAAACCCACGGTATTCTTCCCCTCCGGTTTGGTTTCACAAGATAAAATCTGAGCGCGATCGAGTATCATACACTCGAAGTCACTGGCCGCTGCGAGCGAGCCATGAGCTGAGGCTGGTTAGTGCTTCGTGAGTGAGGAGTCGCTAACATCGCAACAACTTCAAGCAAGAAGGGTATACTCAGACAGCATCGGTGAGACGCCATATCATAATGGCACCATTTTATTTTATTCAGTCGGCATTGGCGGAGAGCAAGTTTGCAGGTAAGGCGTTCATTAACGATTAAACAAATGGCGGCAGTGGCAGTTGTAGCACTGGTGACCATCTGTATTTTTATCGTCCTTCAGTTGTTCCACTTTGTGCAGCAGCGCAAAGATGACTACGCCAAGCAGTTGGAGAGCATCGCCTATTCAGTTCGCCAACCGTTGTCAGAAGCCATATTAAGTGTCGATGTCCCACAAGCCAAAAAAATCCTCAATAGCTTGTTACCGATTGGTATTCTCAGTCGTGCTGACGTGATATTGCCGAATCAGATTCAGGTATTACATGCCAACTTCCCCACGGAACGGCCTGTTCCTCGCTGGGCTAAGCGCATTTTTTCCCTGCCAGTACAAATAACCGTGCCGCTCTATGCTCTGGAGCGGGTATCCGCAAATCCGCAGCCGCTGGCACATTTAGTGTTGCGTGCCGACTCATTCCGTATGTATCAGTTCATTCTCAGTGCGTTGTCGGCCATGTTATCGACCTATTTGTTACTGGCATTGGTACTTTCAGTCTCTATCGCTTGGTGTATTAACCGCCTGATTATCCATCCGCTACGGGCAATGGCTAAAGAGCTGGAAAAGATCGGTCAGCAAGGTGTACTTAACCACCAACTGACCTTACCTGCCCACCATCAGGATGATGAATTAGGCGTACTGGTACACAATTACAACCGTAATCAGCAGCTATTAGCCGAAGCTTATACGGATATGACCCGTATAAATACCCGTTTTCCAGTAACTGAACTCCCCAATCGCCCGTTGTTTATGGCTCTGCTTGAGCAGGAAATTGCGGCTGGCATGCATGCTGAGAAATTCCACCTGCTCGTCATTGGCATTGAAACATTGCAAGAAGTTTCCGGCGTAATGAGTGAAGAGCAGCACCGGCAGCTCTTGCTGACGATGGCACAGCAACTTGAGCAGTGTATTGATGAAAACAGCCTGCTGGCGCAACTGAGTAAAACTGAGTTTGCAGTACTCGCCAGAGGGATCAGTCGCCCGTTCCCGGCAATGCAGTTGGCACGGCAGATTATGCTGCAGATTACCCAACCCTTGGTCTTTGGCAATATGCAATTGCGGCCCAGCGCCAGTATTGGGATTACTGATTACCAATACCAGGATGAGACAGCCGAGTCTCTGATGCGCAATGCCAGCACTGCGATGATGGCTGCTCACCATCAGGGGCGAAACCAGATTATCGTGTTTGAGCCACATTTGACTGAGAAAACGCAAAAGCGACTGACTCAGGAGAATGACATTTTACAGGCAATTGAAAATCACGACTTCCGGCTGTTTTTACAACCCCAATGGAATATGCAAGATCAGCGGGTTATCGGCGCAGAAGCGTTGTTACGCTGGCCTCAGCCGGATGGTAGTTATCGTTCCCCTTCAGAGTTTGTCCCTGGTGCGGAAGAGGGGGGCGTGATGATGCCACTGGGTAACTGGGTACTGGAAGAGGCATGCCGTATTCTGGCTGACTGGAAAGCGCAAGGGATTACCCTATCGTTGGCAGTGAATATTTCTGGATCACAGGTGCAGAGTGATCAGTTTTTACCGCATCTGAAAACCATCATTAATCAGTATCAAATCGATCCGCGCCAGTTATTACTGGAAATAACCGAAACCGCCCGTATTCAGAATCTGGATGAAGCTCTCGGGCTACTGCGCGAATTACAGGGGCTGGGTTTGTCGATCGCTTTGGATGATTTTGGTATGGGGTATTCAAGTCTTCAATATCTCAATCATCTGAAAGGCCTGCCAATCAGCATGATTAAGCTAGATAAATGTTTTGTGAAACACTTGCCAGAAGATGACGTAATGGCGCGCATTATCGCCACTATTTCAGAAGCATTAAAGCTGCGAGTAATGGCCGAAGGTATCGAGACAGATGAGCAACGTCAATGGTTGCTAAAACATGGCATCTACTGTGGGCAGGGGTTTTTGTTTTCAGAGCCGTTACCGCGAGAGGTGTTTGAGGCGCGCTACATCCTTCGTCCTTGACGCCGCAGCGTTGTTAGCTGCACTCGGATACTCGGCCCATCCTTGGGCCTCGCCTCGTTGAGGCCGCTGCAAGCAGCGTTCAAATCTGCTCCCGGCAGATTTGTCACCCGAATCACTGACTTGAGTCAGCTCATCGGGATTCATTTGCTGGCTGCCTAGCTGCAACGACAATGACTTTGGCTGTTTCCTTCGTCCTTGACGCCGCAGCGTTGTTAGCTGCACTCGTATACTCGGCCCATCCTTGGGCCTCGCCTCGTTGAGGCCGCTGCAAGCAGCGTTCGAATCTGCTCCCGGCAGATTTATCACCCGAATCACTGACTTGAGTCACCCGACGGGCTAGCATAAATGCTGTCCAAATCGGTTCCCGACCAATTTGTCGTTTGCTGGCTGCCTGGCTGCAACGACAATGACTTTGGCTGTTTCCTTCGTCCTTGACGCCGCAGCGTTGTTCGCTGCACTCGTATACTCGGTCCATCCTTGGGCCTCGCTCGTTGAGGCCGCTGCAAGCAGCGTTCAAATCTGCTCCCGGCAGATTTGTCACCCGAATCACTGACTTGAGTCAGCTATCATGGAAAGGATTCCTGAACTGCCCTTTCCACCAAAAGAATGCTGAGTTTATCACTACTGGCTATTTGCCAATTACCAAAAAAGTTAGCCTTATGTCTTTATAAAAAGGCATGACGTTAGTTTGTATTTATCGAGAATTAAGTGGGGTGAGTGTAGTGTGAATGTACTAACACCGACAAATAAAAATAAAATTCCCACACCTGCGTAGGAATTTTATTTTTATTTGTGGGCTTAAATACGGGGGGGTTCAGATTGTTTACTCCCCGCAAATAGAAATGGACTATTTTATTTATTAAAATAAAAACATGATAATCTACTAAAATGATCTTAATCCACATTAACGATTACTTTTTTATATGTAGACGATCTAAAAATCTTCGTCAAAGATAGTATTTAGCATAATGAGCTGAAAGATAATATTGCATGCAGACCATTGATCTGTGATATCGGTGTTTACTAGATGAATCGATCGCGTATACTTTAATCCATAGCAAGTGAGCACAGCGACAAGGATGTTTTAGGTTTAATATACAGCACGGACATTGTGAATATTAGAAACCCGCCTTACTCCCACTATATAAAAGATATTTAAAATATCGTCTTCGCTACCAAATATATACATTGAGCTTTGACATTAATTGGATTATTGAAATAACTCATTAACTGGTCTTATTGCCCAGCAGCGATAAATAAATATCTAATGAATTCTTGTGGAATAGCCACAATCGAATTAACACATAACAGTACCGAGTTATTTAACTCATACATCTATTATTAATCGGAAATATAAATGAAAAAATTAGCTATTATTGCCTCAATCGTTGCTGCATTCGCTGGTGTTAACGCTGCTCAAGCTGCTTCTACCGGTACCATCACCTTTAATGGTGAACTGACGGCTTCCACTTGTGATGTATCCGTTGATGGTCAAGGCGCAGACGCAACAGTTGTACTGCCGACAGTAGGTACTAACCAACTGACTTCTGCTAACCAGGTTGCAGGCAGCACCAGCTTTGGCATGGCACTGAGCAACTGTGCTGGCACTCTGAAAACAGTTTCTGCTTTCTTTGAAGCAGGCCCAAGTGTCGATGTGGTTACCGGCCACCTGAAAAATGTAAGCGGTACTGCCGGTCAGGTTAGCTTGGAACTGCTGGATGCGTCTAACGCAATGACACCAATTAAAGCCGGTAACAGCAACCAGACTACCAGCACGACTTATATTGATGCTACTACTGGTTCTGCTTCACTGCCGTATGCAGTTCAATATTATGCTGATGGTGCAACCACTGCCGGTACAGTTGTCAGCAACGTGGTTTACTCTATTCAATACAAATAAGTATTAACGAGTAATATATAAATTTTAAAGGGCAGATATCTGCCCTTTTTGACGATAAGAACTAAAATTAAGCATGCACACATTCAATAAGTGTCGAGGTTGTTATGAACAGCACTAACCGTCTTTTTTTCACTGTATTTTCAGCCTTGCTCTTGATTTTATTTGTCGGTCGCTCTGTTCAGGCCAGTGTTGTTATTACCGGAACCCGGGTAATTTATCCCGAAAAACAAAAAGAAGTGACGGTAAGAGTCAATAACACCGGCACCGGCCCAGTAGTATTACAAAGCTGGATTGATAACGGGGATGTGAATGCCCGCCCAGAAATGCTGAAAGTGCCTTTTGTTCTGACGCCACCAATTAATCGGGTTGAGCCGAATAAAAGCCAGACACTGCGAATCAGTTATACCGGTTCTGCTTTACCAAAAGATAAAGAATCTGTTTTTTGGTTAAATGTATTAGAGATACCGGCTAAAGCGGATGCGAGTAGCAGCCAGAACTATTTACAGATGGCATACCGTTCCCGGATTAAATTGTTTTTCCGTCCCACAGGTTTGGTCGGTAATCCCAATGATGCCGCACAATCTTTGGTTTGGACCAGAACCCCCGGCGGACTTAAAGCCACCAATCCGACACCGTTCCATATTTCTTTGGTCACGGTGGGGATGACCGGCAGTAAAACAGCGCCGGTTGAAGGCCAAATGATTAGCCCTAATAATTCGCTGACTTTTTCGTTACCGGGAAATACCGCCGGGAATAGCGTTGAATTTGAATTTATTAATGATTATGGCGCACTTAATAAACTGAGTCAGCCCATTAAGCATTAATTTAATTTTTCTATAACAGCTATACATAGCATCCGCTGATGACCACATTTATTTCGTGGGGGCGGAATACGTCTGTACGCTACGGAATCATTGAATAATGAAATACCCCGCAATGCCTTTTTCAGCAGAACTACCTACCCGTAGTGGTCGTTTAACGCCCGTGGCGGCGGCTCTTATTGCTGCTTTTTTATCGCCGGCTGTTTTTGCTGTTGATAGCATTGGAAAAACAGAGAGTCCTGTATCTCTTGAGCCTAATAAACCCCAGGCTGTGGAGTTTGACAATATTTACTTAAATACTGAACACGGTGGCTCCGGTATTGATTTAAGCCGCTTCTCGAAAGAGGGAAGCGTGTTACCCGGCACCTACCGTGCTGACATTTATTTAAACAATACCCTGATTGGTAATGAGAATGTGGAGTTTAAGACCCGCGACGATAAGAGTGTCCATGCCTGTTTATCCTCGTCGGTCATTGCCAGTCTTAATCTCAAGACTGACGTTTTACCGCTTGAATCACTGGCCCCACTGAAAAAAGAGGCGGGCTGTGTCGATCTGGAGTCATTACTCCCCGATGCCCAGGCGGTCTTTGACAGTGGCGAACAGCGGCTGGATATTACTATTCCACAAGCGCTGTTACTCCGTACCGCCCGTGGCACCGTCAATCCGGCTTTGTGGGACAGCGGGGTGACGTCAGGGATGCTGGGTTATTCACTCAATGGCTACAGCAGTTCCTCCAACGGGCAGACATTTAACTCGGCTTTTGCCGGGATTAACACCGGGTTAAACCTCGGTTCATGGTATTTCCGTCATAACGGCTCGTATAACTGGCAAGAGAATGGCGACAGTAAATACAGCAGTATTAACAGCTATGTGCAGCGGGATGTCCCGGCTGCGCTGGGCCGTGTGTTGTTGGGGCAATCCAATACCACCGGGCAGTTGTTCGATACCGTGCCTTTCACTGGCGCGCAATTCAGTACCGATGACCGCATGTTGCCAGAGTCCCTGCGTGGCTATGCCCCAGAAGTGCGCGGGATTGCCCGCACCAATGCGCTGGTGACCGTGCGCCAAAGTGGTCAGGTATTGTATGAAACCACGGTTTCGCCGGGCGAATTTATCATTGATGACCTCTATCCTACCGGCTACGGCGGCAATCTGGATGTGACGGTACGTGAAGCCGACGGCAGCACACAGAACTTCCAGGTGCCTTTTGCGGCGGTGGCGCAATTGCTGCGGCCCGGTTCGCAGCGCTACAGCCTGACGGTGGGTAAAGTGCGCAATGACTCACTCTCCTTTACACCGGGTCTTTATCAGGGAACCTATCAGCGTGGCCTGAACAACAGCATTACCGGTTATACCGGTGCACAGGCCAGTGAAGACTATTATGCCTTGCAGGTTGGGACCGCGTTCAGTACCCCGATTGGGGCGGTGGCGGTCGACGTGACACAGGCGAATACCCGCCTGCGCAACGGCAATGAAAGTGGTCAGAGCTACCAGGTCAGCTACAGCAAGGTCATTGCAGAAACCAACAGTAACCTGAGTGTGGCGGCGCACCGCTTTTCGACTCAAGGCTACCTGGATTTCTCCACAGCGATGCAAACCCTTGATGCCGAACGCCAGGGCTACGATGCCAACAGTATCTACCGGGCGAAAAACCGCTTAACTGTTACTGCCAATCAGGGGTTACCGGACGGCTGGGGTCAGATGTATATCAGTGGTTCTTTGCAGGATTACTGGAATAAAGACGGCAGTGACCAGCAGTATCAGGTGGGTTACAGCAATAATTATAAAAGTATGACCTACGGTGTCAGCGTTAACCGCAGCCGCTCCGGGTTTGGTGAGATGCAAAACACCTATCTGCTCAGTATGAGCTTCCCGTTGGGGCGTAATGACCAGACGAATGTGCCGCAAATGCGGCTGGAAATGAACCGCAATGGTCAGGGCAACTGGGGCGAACAGGCATCGGTTTCAGGCAGTGCCGGCGAGCAAAGCCAGTTCAGTTATGGGGCTACTGCAATGAACAGCAATGGCGGTTCGGGTGCCAGTGGCAGTGTCAATGGTCAGTACCGTGGCGCTAAAGCGACCACCATGGCTTCTTATGGCGGTGGCAGCAGTTATCAAAGCGGCTCTGTCGGCATCTCCGGCAGCATGATTGCTCACCCCGGTGGCGTGACGTTAACGCCGTACAGCAGTGAGACCTTTGCGGTGGTGGAAGCCAAAGGCGCTGAGGGGGCTGAAGTCTCCGGTTACTCTGGTGTGAAAATTGATTCACGGGGTTATGCCGTGGTGCCGTATCTGAGTGCCTATCAGATGAATGAAATCACTATCGATCCGAAGGGCACCTCTTATGACGTGGAGCTGGAATCCACCAGTCAGAAAGTGGCCCCGAATGCCGGTGCGGTGGTGATGGTGAAATATAAAAGTACCAAGGGTTATCCAATATTGGTCAATGCCACCCAGTCAGATGGCGAACCGGTGCCGTTTGGCGCACAAGTGTTAGACACCAAAGGTCAGGTGGTGGGTTCTGTCGGTCAGGGTGGGCAGATTTATGCGCGGGTGAGCGAAGAGCGTGGTCGCTTGCAAGTCAGTTGGGGTGAAGGTACCGGCCAGCAATGTTACCTGAACTATATTCTGCCGCCGCAATTAGCCAACGGTAAAGCCAGCGCGATGATGCGGTTTACCTCGACCTGTGTGCCTCAGGGACAAGTCAGTGAGCATCGAACCATCACAAACTGAGAAGAACGGCATACAGAACTAAAGGGGTAATAACTTGTGCGTAAAGTATATTTAAATCAATTTTGTGTTCTGTCGGTGACCGCCAAAATAGCGAAAGTAATGCGTAGTTGTGCCAAAGGTGAACGAATGAAAAAAATAATACAAAGTACCGTCGGGCTTGTTTTACTCATGATGACCAGCCATAGCGTTTGGGCTGAGGTGGTTTGTGCGCCGCAGAACGGGGCCCCCCGCACGGATACGGTGCAACTCACCCCTCCGGCGATTTCAGCCGGTGCAGATATTCCAGTCGGAACGGTGATTTATCAGGGGCGTTGGAATAGTGGGTCAACCGGCCTTAGCGTGATGAAATGCACGTCCCCAGTAGATACTACTATGTGGTTCAATATTACATGGGGGATTGAGCAGGCCCCTTTGCCACTGGCTAATTGGACGGGTAGCCCCTTTAGCGGTGCGGTATATCAGACCAATATTCCGGGTATCGGGATTGCCATATCCCGTAACAACAATGCTGATGCGGCTATTTTGGGCCAGGCTAACTATCAATATCCTGCTGATATGCAAAGTCCAGTGACAGGTGGGTCATATGAACCTTACCTGACGGGTAGAACCCTCTATGTCTCATTAATAAAAACCGGCACGATTACACCTGGAAATTATAGTCTTGATGCCTCAAAACTGCCGTCTGCCAATATCTCTATTGTTAACCCACTGGCTCACCCTGCAACAACAGGACTTCCCGTCAAAGCTTACGTGATCAAGTTTCAGGGGCAGTTAACAGTATCTACCCAGACCTGCACGACACCGAATGTGAATGTGAATATGGGGAGTTATGAGAAACGGCAATACTTTACGGCTATTGGTGCCACAACGCCGTGGGTAGATGCCTCGATTACCTTGACAAATTGCCCTACTTTTTATGGTTTCTATAATGCAAACAATAGCACACTGATGTTTGACTACAGCACCGGTACGGGTGCTGTAGCAACGTCAACCAGTAACAGTATTGGTGTGCGATTAACACCAACGAGCAATGTTATTGATTCGATAAATGGAGTGATGGCTATCGATTCAACGGTACCGGGAGCTGCATCGGGTGTAGGCATACAAATCGGTTGGGGTATGAGCAACCAGGCGCCAACATTCTTTAACTTTGCCGCAGAACAAACGTTAACGCTGCCAAAAGACGGCAGCTCTACGATACGCGTTCCACTGGTGGCTCGTTATATTCAAACCGAAGCGAACGCCGTACCGGGTAAAGCAAGTGGTAAAGCCGTATTCTTGATCAATTATTATTAACTAAATTGTTATATCAAATTTAATTAAATTAACAACATGGCCTTTATGGGAGGCAACGGTGCCGCTGAAGATAAAGCGGTACCGTTGCAACGTTTGTTTTGGTGCTTACCAAAAAACGGGTTGAGGTAACCGGTGGAATTGTTCATTCGCTGGCTGCCCCTTTTGGTCTACAGATTATGCTGGTGTAATCACTACAATATGGCTAAATATCAGAATTTTCATCTATGCAGGGAATATCAAGATCTTATCTTTTCTTATATTAAATTACCTTAATTTTTAATAAGAAATATCCGTCACACCTTGGTTTGGCGTGTATATCTACCAATCCTTTGCCTACAAGAAAATAGCAAATATCATCTGCAGTGTAAAAGTGATTAAAACTATCAATAATACCCATATGAAAATATTGGGCTGGGATGTATTTTCCTTATATTCGCTTGTGCCTACAATATTATTGCCTGCCACGTCAAGACTATTTATCCCTCACGTTATCCTCTTTAAAATAGCGACAATCCCTTGCTGCGCCTACGTTACAGCAGAATAATTACAGACGATAGACATTAGTTAAAACTATTTACTTTGAACTATGTCACATAAATGGATATTTGTTTTATTAATTTCAAACTATTAGTCATAGATCTCGGAACTTAATATCAAAATAAATAGAATGACGTTCCATAAGTTGCTTTTGTATTTATCATAATAATACTTATCTTTATTAAAATAAGGGAAATTGGAATGAAATTTAAATTATTATCTCTGGCAATGGCATCACTTATCAGCACGAGCGCAATGGCAGTAACTATTGACTATCGCCATGAAATGCAAGATCAAAGTGGTAACACCCACAAAGATCGTTTATTAATGTCACACCGCTTCGCAAATGGTTTTGGTTTGTCATTGGAAGGCAAATGGAAAGGGGCTCAGGACAAAGATAAAGCATTTAATGAAACAGTCAGCAATGGTACTGAAGTCGTTGCCAGCTATGTATACAAAATTGATAATACATTCTCTATTGAACCAGGTTTCTCATTAGACTCAAGCTCGACAGCCAATAGTTATCGTCCTTACCTGCGTGGTAAGGCTAATATCGTTGACGATCTCTCTGTTTCCTTCCGTTATCGTCCTTATTACAAACGCACCAGCGCCAATATTAATACGCCAAAAGATACGTCTGAAAATGGCTATAATCTGACGAGCGTAGTCAGCTATAAATTCTTTAAAGACTACCAATTAGACTATGAGCTGGACTACAAACAAGCCAATAAAGCTGGCGTTGTACTGGCAAATAAGGAGAACTACGACTGGAGCCACGATTTTAAATTGACTTACAAGTGGGATAAGAACTGGTCTCCTTATATGGCAGTGGGTAACGTTGCTGGCAGCAAATATACCAACGAACGTCAAACCCGTTATCGCGTTGGGGTGAAATACAGCTTCTGATCTATCATTGACATAATCAGATTCTGACCTCAGGGGTCACACCTCACATAACGATTTTTGACAGGTAGCAAGTAATGAAAAAAAGAGCGTTATTCTTGAGTATGGCAGCACTGGCAACGCTGTATATACCCGTCGGACAGGCTGCGGATACTGATCGTCTCACTGTTGTGAAACAGTATGTCGATAACGTGTTAAGCAAGGCTTCAGATACTTACCACGGCGATAAGCCCAGCCCGTTGTTGGCGGATGGTGTTGACCCCCGTACTGGCCAGCAGATGGAATGGATCTTCCCCGATGGCCGTCGGGCTGTGTTATCAAACTTCTCAGCACAACAAAATCTGATGCGTGTCATGAGCGGCTTGAGCCAGCTTACCAATGATGCCCGTTATCAAAAGCGAGCTGAAGATATCGTTCGCTATCATTTCCAGAATTATCAAGATCCGAGCGGTTTACTCTATTGGGGCGGTCATCGCTTTGTTGACCTGAAAACGCTGCAACCAGAAGGACCGAGTGAAAAAGAGAGGGTGCATGAACTGAAAAATGCCTATCCCTACTATGATTTGATGTTCAGTGTTGATAGTGATGCAACTGCCCGCTTTATTCGTGGTTTCTGGAATGCCCATGTCTATGACTGGCGTATCCTCGAAACCAGCCGCCATGGCGAATATGGCAAGCCAATGGGGGCCTTGTGGGAAAGTAAATTCGAGCAGCAACCGCCATTCTTTGCCACCAAAGGTCTTAGCTTCCTCAATGCGGGCAATGATCTGATCTATTCCGCTTCCCTGCTTTATAAACATCAGCAAGAGCCAGGAGCATTAGTGTGGGCTAAGCGTTTAGCCTCGCAGTATGTATTACCACGTGATGCAAAAACTGGCCTTGGTGTTTATCAGTTTACCCAAGCACTCAAACGGGAAGAACCAACGGATGACGCCGATACCCACTCCAAGTTCGGTGACCGCGCACAGCGTCAGTTTGGTCCTGAGTTTGGCCCAGCAGCGTTGGAAGGCAATATGATGCTCAAAGGGCGCACCAGTACGCTTTACTCTGAAAATGCGCTGATGCAGTTGCAATTGGGTAAAGACCTGGGCAATCAAGGGCAAGATTTATTGAAATGGACCGTGGATGGTCTCAAAGCATTCGCGCAATATGCTTATAACGATAAGGACAACACCTTCCGCCCAATGATTGCCGATGGGCAAGATTTGTCCAATTATACACTGCCGCGTGATGGCTATTATGGCAAAAAAGGTACCGTGCTCAAGCCGTACAAAGCGGGCAACGAATTCCTGATTTCATATGCCCGTGCTTATGCTATCGATAATGATCCATTGTTGTGGAAAGTGGCTCGCGGTATTGCAAACGATCAGGGGCTAGGTGATCTTGGCACCGCACCAGGTAAAGAGGTGAAGATCAAGTTGGATACTACCAACAGCGATCCATACGCTTTGTTTGCTTTATTAGATCTCTACCATGGCAGTCAGGTGGAAGACTATCGGTTATTAGCAGAGAAAATCGGCGATAACATCATTAAAACCCGCTATATCGACGGCTTCTTTATGGCGTCACCAGATCGTCAATATGCAGATATAGATGCCATTGAGCCTTACGCTTTATTGGCACTAGAGGCTTCATTACGCAATAAACCACAGGCAGTCCCCCCTTTCCTGAATGGTGCTGGTTTTACTGAAGGCGCTTACCGAATGGACGACGGTTCGGCCCGGATCTCAACCCGTGATAATGAACTGTTCTTGCTCAATGTGGGTGAGAAGCTGCAACCGAACGGCCGTAAATAGTCCCGACAGTGGCCCGTGCTGGGGCCGCTGTTGGTAAAGTGCCGGGCAGTGGCTTCCCAGGGTTGCTTGTTCCGGCGCTTTTCCTCTCGGGTTCTCTGTGTCGTGATACAAAGGATAGGTTGATGAAAAAACAAGTTTTAGCCACACTGATACTAGGTTCGCTGGTCTGCACATCGGGTTATGCCGCGCAGATTGTCGCTGTTACCGCCTCAGGTTATGACAGCGAAAAAGGCCATGTTCCGGCGAATATTGCCGATGGCGATGTAAAAACGCGTTGGGCGGCATCGGGAGATAGCTGGATTCAACTGGAGTTGGATAAAGAACAATCCATTGAAAACATCCTCATCGTTCCATTCAAACCCACTGAGCGTAAACTGAAATTCTCCATCGCCTATTCCAGTGATGGGAAGAGTTGGCAGCCGTTAGCGGAAGGGTTGGAAACCTCTACGGCGGACAAAAACGGTGAGAAGCTGACTTTTACACCGGTGACAGCCAAATATATCAAGCTGGATACTTTTGGTACGGATATCAATAAGTGGAGCGCCATCAACGAAGTTACCATTAACAGTGCAGCCACTGCCCCTACTCGGGCAATCAAGTAAGTTTGTTGGACATGAGCCACTCGCCCCCTTGATACATCACCCTAAAAGGGGGCCACTTCTGCCAGATATAGACGATTCACCCGGTTAAAAAAACTGCTATTTCCCTACGCACCCAGGCTATTAATCACCTCTTTTTTTGCCCCTTCTGCGGACTCATCATTTTTGGTTAATTGTCTGGTTGATCTGTCTGTATTTTCGTTGTTACTTCCGCTTGAAGCGTTTCAGTTCTTAATTTCGCGTTAAGGGTGCAATCCAGTGCAACTAATAATTTCCATATTGTTATGAGGGTGTTATTTTCCGCGCAAGCACGGATAAAAAAGAAGTGTCACTCAATCATCACAAAGAGTTAAGCGACAGGCTGCCGTGTACTTACCCAAAAGGACATAGTCATGAAAGTTTCAATATTTAAAAGTCTTTATTTTCAGGTGTTAACGGCAATTACCTTGGGCGTATTGTTAGGGCACTTTTACCCCGACATCGGCGCGCAGATGAAACCTCTGGGTGATGGATTTGTTAAACTAATTAAAATGATTATCGCACCCGTGATTTTCTGTACCGTGGTTACCGGTATCGCGGGCATGGAGAGTATGAAGGCCGTTGGTCGTACTGGCGCGATTGCACTGCTCTATTTTGAGATTGTCAGTACCATTGCACTATTGATTGGGCTGGTGATTGTGAACGTGGTGCAACCTGGTGCTGGTATGAATATCGACCCGGCAACTTTGGATGCCAAAGCAGTTGCACTTTATGCTGAGCAAGCCTCGCAACAAGGGATCGTGCCATTCTTGCTGGATATCATCCCAGGTAGTGTGGTGGGGGCATTTGCCAGCGGTAATATTTTGCAAGTGTTGCTGTTTGCTGTTCTGTTCGGTTTTGCCCTGCACCGTTTGGGTGAAAAAGGTCAGCTCATCTTTAATGTTATTGAGAGTTTCTCCCGCGTTATCTTCGGTATCATCAACATGATTATGCGCCTGGCGCCGATCGGGGCTTTCGGTGCGATGGCCTTTACTATCGGTAAGTATGGTGTGGGCAGCTTGGTGCAACTGGGTCAGTTGATTATTTGCTTCTACGCGACCTGTATTCTATTTGTGGTGGTCGTGCTTGGGTCGATTGCGAGATTCAATGGCTTTAACATCTTCAAGTTTATCCGCTATATAAAAGAAGAACTGCTGATCGTATTGGGGACGTCATCTTCTGAGTCCGTGCTACCGCGCATGCTCGATAAGATGGAGAAAGCAGGGTGTAAGAAATCCGTCGTGGGGTTGGTTATCCCGACCGGTTACTCATTTAACCTGGACGGCACCTCTATTTACCTGACCATGGCTGCGGTGTTTATTGCGCAGGCAACCAATACCCATATGGATATTATTCATCAGGTCACATTGCTGGTGGTATTGTTGCTTTCCTCCAAAGGTGCGGCCGGTGTCACAGGCAGTGGCTTTATTGTGTTGGCGGCGACCATCTCTGCGGTTGGGCATTTGCCACTGGCTGGACTGGCGCTGATTCTGGGTATCGACCGCTTTATGTCCGAAGCTCGTGCCCTGACAAATCTGGTGGGTAACGGCGTTGCAACTATTGTGGTTGCCAAGTGGTGTAAACAACTGGATAACGACCAGTTGCAGGCAGTGCTATCAAACAAAGTACCGCCGAATAGTGAGATAAAAAACGGTCTTTCTTCTTCGTAGCATTAACGATCAAGACTCGGTCGATTTGTACGACCAAATTACTACCGGTGGCTTGCTGTCACCGGTAGCACCTCTGCACTCTATCTCGAAAATAATGCCCCACCCTCGATCTTCTTGTGGTAAATACCCTTTAGATACTATTTTTTACTCTGTTGAGTGACATCGGCAAAAGCATGCGGTCTAACAGAATGGTACACTTCCACCTCCGGGTTTCACGGTGGTGTTGACCGTTGATTTTTCGCCCAATAATGACGGCAAAGCGATCAGTTTGTGATGGCTGGATTGGTTTATGCATGTCTTTATGGCTGCCATATCGATGGCGCTGACAAGTTAAACACGGGCAGTTGGTGTGAAAACACGGCTGGCTTATGTCAATTTGTATCGTTTTAAAATTGGATAGTTTATTAAGTAGGGGTTCACATGCAGGGCACCAGAATTCGTCTCATAGTTGGTGGATTATTGTTGGCTGCCGCCAGCAGTAATGTGCAGGCTGAAGCACTACAACCCGATCCTGCCTGGCAGCAGGGGAAGTTAGAAAACGGGTTCTCATGGCAGTTGCTGGCTACGCCGCAACGCCCAAGCGATCGGATCGAGTTACGTCTGGTTGTTAATACTGGCTCATTAGCTGAAAGCGCACAGCAAGTTGGTTTTGCCCATCTGCTACCACGCCTGGCATTAATGAGCAGCGCGAGTTTTACTCCCGCCCAACTTCAGTCGCTGTGGCAGCAAGGGGTCGATAACGAACGCCCGTTGCCACCGGCGATTACATCTTATGATTTCACTTTATACAGTCTAAGTTTGCCCAATAACCGCCCGGACCTGATGAAGGAAGCGCTGTCCTGGTTATCGGATACCAGTGGCAAGCTGGCAGTAAATGAACAAACTGTTAATGCAGCACTGAATGGTGCCACCGATCCTATTGCCACTTTTCCGCAAAATATTCAGGAGCCTTGGTGGCGTTATCGGCTCAAAGGTTCTTCTTTGATTGGGCATGATCCAGGCCAACCAGTAGCGAAGCCGATTGATGTCGAAAAGCTAAAACAGTTTTATGAACAATGGTACACCCCAGATGCGATGACGTTGTACGTGGTCGGTAACGTGGATAGCCGCAGCATAGCCGCTCAAATTGGTAAAACGTTCTCTGAGCTGAAAGGGAAACGGACTACGCCTGCATCGGTTGCGATGTTAGCGCCATTGCCGCCAGAACCGGTAAGCCTTATTAATGAGCAAGCGACACAAGATACGCTATCGCTGATGTGGGATACCCCATGGCATCCTATTCAGGAGTCCATCGCATTGAGCCGTTACTGGCGCAGTGATTTAGCGCGTGAGGCGCTGTTCTGGCATATCCAGCAAGTGTTGGATAAAAGTGATCAGAAGAACCTGAAACTGGGCTTTGATTGCCGGGTGCAATATCAGCGTGCGCAATGTGCTATTCATTTGAATACACCGACTGAAAACCTGACACCGGGGATGAGTTTTGTCGCCCGTGAGCTGGCTAGTTTGCGTGCTAATGGTCTGAGCCAGGCTGAGTTTGATGCGTTGATGGCGCAGAAAAACGATCAGTTAAGTAAGTTGTTTGCGACCTATGCCCGAACTGATACTGACGTTTTGATGAGTCAGCGCCTGCGTTCGCAGCAAAGTGGCGTAGTCGATATCGCGCCGGAACAATATCAGAAGTTGCGCCAGGCATTTTTGTCGGGTTTGACACTGGCTGAGCTTAATCAGGAATTGAAACAACAGTTATCGCAAGATACCACGCTGATTCTGACGCAACCGAAAGGCGAACCGGAAGTGGATGTGAAAGCGCTGCAGGCGGCGTATAACGCTATTATGACACCTCATACGGTGGTGCCAGAGGATGCAGCACTACAAGCTGCCCCAGCAAAACCAGCGACAGCACAGTAATCAAAAAAACGGTGGTATGTGCCGGGCTGTCGTTAATGGCGATTAGCGAGTAGCAATGAGTTACTAGCAAGTCGTCAGTGGCAATATGAAGCAGGGGAGGCGGGCCGCCGTGGCGTGAGTCAACGGAATGCCTAATCCCCTCCTTCGAACGCGATTAAACTGCGGGCATTGCCGCCAGTGGGATAATCGCGCCACGATATTGAATCACTGTGCTGGCCGTTAAATGGCCACGCACTGCTGCGTCGTGGGCGCTGCCACCGGTTAGACGAACGGCCAAATAACCCGCACTGAAGGAATCCCCGGCAGCCGTGGTATCAACCACTTTATCTTTCGGCAGTTTGACTGCTGGAACATCATATTGACGGGCTTCAAAACCGTCTTTTTCCCAGACGATACACGAGTCTGCACCGCGCTTGATAATAATCTCGCTCACGCCCAAAGCCTGAGTGCGATCAATCACCTGTTCCAGTGGTTTCTCGCCCCACAGCATATCTTCATCATCCAGAGTCAGGAACGCGATATCAGTACAGGCTAACATCGCGCGGTAGGCTTCCTGTGTCTCTTGCTTGCTCTGCCACAGGCGTGGGCGGTAGTTGTTATCAAAGATAACTTTGCCACCGTTAGCGCGGCAGGCACGCAGTAATTGCAGCAGACGTTGGCGCGATGCGCTGTCTAGAATGGCTAAACTGATCCCACTGAGATACAGATAATCAAATTTTTCCAGTCGTTGGCAGATTTCATTGGCCGCCGGGCTGGTCAGCCAGAAACGGGCTGCGGCATCATTGCGCCAATAATAGAAGGTCCGCTCACCCGTGCTGTCGGTTTCGATGAAGTACAGCCCTGGCAATTTATTATCCATACGCTGAATGAGATCAGTGTGGATTTGTTCTTGCTGCCAGGCAGCCAGCATCTCTTCACTGAAGTTATCCGTTCCCAATGCGGTCACGTAATGTACATTCAAAGCCTGCTTTGATACCTGACGGGCAACATACACCGCAGTATTCAGCGTATCACCGCCAAAACCCCGGCTAAGGTCGGTACCTTTTTGTGACAGTTCAATCATGCATTCGCCGATTACGGCAATATTTTTGCTGGTCATGGAAAGCGGCCTATTCCTGAATGATGAGTCAGTGATGGGAATGATATCGGGTTATCCCCTGCTAACTTGACGACGTTGTGGCGTTGTTTGCAGCCGTGCAATAACGCCAATGACTTTGGCTATAGTCTCACTGCTGGCTTAGTTGGAGTCAATAGTATTAAAACGACGTTTTAAATTTTTTATGATGTAAGTCGGGAAACTGACAAGTTTCCCGCTGTTCAGAACAGAATTATGACGATTTCCGCAGTTCGGTGACGCTTTGGCCACCAATACCCCAGTTATCGGTATCCACTTCATCGATCACGACGACCGTAGTGGCGGGGTTTTTACCTAAGGTGTCGACTAATAGTTGGGTGACGCCGGCGATTAGCTGTTTTTTCTGCTGCGCCGTCGCCCCTTCGCGAGTAATTTTAATATTTACATAAGGCATACAGACCTCCATTAACATTAATGACATTATTGAGTTAACTACTGTAGATGGCTTTAATGTACCGTGCCAGCCCGCTTGGGAGCGATAATCTGTCATGCCGCTATATAAAGTTCTGGTCGCTTGAGTCGATAACATCTCCAGAAAGAAAACCGTTTTCCACAGGATGCTAGCAGACTGGCAGCGATGTACACTGCCATTACTGTCTGGTGTCTTACAACATGGCGACTAAACTGATGATGACCAATAAAGTATCAGGTTTACTTGCGCCATCCTTTGCCGCTATTGATCGAAATAAAGGACAGAGCTTCTGGCGGCAATGTCAGCGTCGGTACACTTTTCAACCTATCTATCGCACATCCGGGGTGCTGCTGGCGATCGAGTTACTCACGGCTGTTTTTCATCCTTCATCCCCGGATACGCGTTTAAATCCAGAGGATTACTTCAGTGCCATCAGTATCCGCGCTCGTTTGGATGTGGTACTGGAGCAGTTGAATATGATTAAGCAGTGGCACGCAATATTTGTCCATCACTCGGTACTGGTTTCGATCAACATTGATGGTCAGGCATTGATGGCGATGCAAGATGATCTCCAAGCCAAACGGCTGATCGACGCTATGCCTTACATTCGCTTTGAGTTACTCGAGCACGTCGACACCTCTTTTAATACTCCTTTTGCCCGTATTGCTGAAGCCGACCGACTCTGGTTAGATGATTTTGGCAGTGGGTTGGCGAACTTCACTTCATTTATCAGTTGGCGCTATGAGTACATCAAAGTCGCCAGAGATTTGTTTATTGTGTTGCAAGAAAGTGAAGTGGGAAATCAACTGTTCTTCACATTGGTCACCTTAATGGGGCGCTACTGTAAAGGGGTCATCGTTGAAGGGGTTGAGACCTCGCAGGAGTGGGCTATGGTACAACGCTCTGATGCTGCTGCCGCACAGGGTTATTATCTGTCCCGACCAACTTCATTTGATAGACTACAGACGCTGCCTATGTTGTTTTGTGGCTAACCTTTTCTGATAAAAAGACTTCCCTGCCGTGTTGCCTCTGCGCATCACTGGATTCAACTACCCAAATAATGGATTCTAAGCCATCATCAACTATGGTTAGTATAGTCTTCTGAATCCGCACTATTAATCAGTTAACTATTTTCCTGGCTGATTTTTCGATAAAATTACCGCGAACTGATGTCCATTAAATACGCGCCTGATGTCGGGTTTAGCTTTATCTATTATGAATATAGACATGGAGCTGTTATGACAAAAACCGGGAAAGTGCTGACCGCTATTGGTGGTCTTATCGTGCTGCTACTGGCCGCCACGGTGATATTCGTAATGACCTTTGACTGGAACCGTTTGAAACCAACCATTAATGATAAAGTCTCTGCTGAGTTGCAGCGGCCTTTTGCTATCCGGGGCAACTTGGGGGTGGATTGGTCACGTCAAGGGGATGAGCCGGGTTGGCGCGGTTGGGTGCCATGGCCACATATCTATGCTGAAGATTTGGTATTGGGTAATCCGCCAGATTTAGTCAGTGATAAAACAGACAATAAAGATAACCCTCCCGCTACAGATTTTCCGGCTGGGGAAATGGTCACGTTAAAACGAATTGATGCCAGTATTGCGCCGTTAGCCCTATTGGCGCAGAGAGTCTGGATCCCTCGTATCTGGCTAACACAACCGGATGCCAAGCTGCTTCGTCTGGCTAACGGTAACAATAACTGGACCTTCAATCTGGCCAATAGCCCCGTTCAGGGGGAAGCACCACCTTCAGCTTGGTCAGTGAATATCGACGATATTGTCTTTGATCGCGGTGAAATAAGCCTAAGTGACGCCATCCTGAAAGCTGAGCTGCACGCCGTGATCGATCCACTGGGTAAGCCGTTGCCGTTTGCTGAGGTGACGGGTAAGCGTAATGAGAAAAAGGATAAACCGGTCACTGATAAGGCGCAAAGCAACACGCCAGATTATGTTTTCGGTTGGAAAATTGACGGTAAGTATCAAAGCCAGCCACTCTCCGGCAGCGGAAAGATAGGTGGCATGTTATCGATGAGTGATGCGAGCGTGCCATTCCCGTTGCAGGCTGATGTGCGTTCTGGCTCTACCCGTGTGGCGGTAGTCGGTACGTTAACTGACCCTGGCAATCTGGCGGGATTAGATCTGCAACTGAAGTTTTCCGGTACCAGTTTGGATAACCTCTATCCCCTTATCGGTGTATTACTGCCCGCGACCCCACCTTACAATACCGATGGCCGTTTAATTGCCAGCCTAAAGCAAACTGGCGGCGCGGTTTATCACTATCAAAACTTTAACGGTAAAATTGGTGACAGTGATATTAATGGCAGCCTGACCTATACCGCCAGCCAGCCACGCCCGAAGTTAACGGGTAAAATGTCATCAGAAAAATTGCGTTTTACAGACTTAGCACCATTGATTGGCGCTGACTCTAATCAGGAAAAAGCCAATCGCGGTGAGCGAAACCGGCAGCCCGCAAACAAGGTATTGCCGACAGATAAGTTTGATACCAAAAGTTGGGGAGTGATGGATGCTGATGTCACGTATGCGGCTAAGCGTATCGAACGGGATAAATCATTACCCTTGAGTAATCTGTCCACCCACGTGGTACTCAATGAGGGGGAATTACTCCTCGATCCCCTGCGTTTTGGCATGGCGGGCGGTAATCTTAATGCCACTTTGCGGCTGAATGGCAACAAAGATCCGATGACCGGTAAGGTTGATTTGCATGCCCGCCGCCTGCAATTGAAAGAGCTATTGCCGCAGGTAAAAGCGATGCGCAACAGTCTGGGGCAGTTGAATGGCGATGCATCATTTACCGCTACCGGTAACTCCGTGGCTGCGTTGC
Source organism: Yersinia sp. FDAARGOS_228 (assembly GCF_002073315.2). Lineage (NCBI taxonomy): Bacteria > Pseudomonadati > Pseudomonadota > Gammaproteobacteria > Enterobacterales > Yersiniaceae > Yersinia > Yersinia sp. FDAARGOS_228. The sequence continues at coordinate 543,772 of NZ_CP020409.2, read as the reverse complement.
TGGCAACCAGTAATGGTAACCTGCGCTTGCTACTGAATCAGGGGTTAATCAGCCGTAGCCTGATGGAGTTGCTGGGGCTGAATGTGGGTAACTATCTGGTGGCAAAGCTGTTTGGTGATGATGAGGTAAAAATTAACTGTGCCGTGGCCGATGTGCAGTTGCGCAATGGATTGGCCACACCGCGCTTATTTGTCATTGATACCGAGAATGCCATTATCAACATTACCGGTAATATCAATTTTGCTACTGAGCGGTTGGACTTATCGATCGATCCAGAAAGCAAAGGGTTGCGTATTCTGACCCTACGCTCTCCGCTGTATGTGAAAGGAACATTTAAACAGCCTGATGCTGGTGTGAAAGCGGGGCCGTTGATCGCCCGTGGTGCAGTTGCTGCTGTATTGGGTGTCGCACTCACGCCTGCTGCGGCATTGCTGGCACTGATTTCGCCCAGTGAGGCTGATGGAAATCAGTGCACCCCTTTCCTGCAAAAAATAAAGCAAAAGAAATAGAGTAATAAAAGCGTTATCGCCAGGCTAATGGGAGCCAGTAACCCACTCAATTTGAACAGGATACTGGCGAATGACGGTGAGCGCGAGTAGCTAACTGCCGGTTGTTTTAACTCTACGGTGAAGAAACCAGCGGCGGCGGCGGTGGAGATAGCAAATTACAGTCGTGATCCTGCAATTCTTCCACTGATGCACGGTGCAGTTTCGTCAGGCTCGCCTGGCTTGCCAGTAGTAAAAATGCCCCATCAGGCAATGCGGTCATGGCTAAACCATAGCGGCCCATATTATCTTTCGCCCCAGCCACCTCATCGGCTAACAGGCGGAATGCACCTGAATGCTGCAATTCAGCGGCTGTTGTGCGCCGCACCAGATAGTCATGACCTAACAGACCCGCCGGCAGGGGCTGCCACTGCTGACGGAAGTTTGCTTCTTGCGCCGCCAGCGCCGCTTTTACCTGTGGTTTCAGGCAAGAAATATGGATATGTAAATGATCCTGACTACGCCCGTATTTTGAATTAATGGTCAGTGAGATATCCGCATCATCAATCGGTGCGCCGTATTTATCTGCCATAAAGTGACGGGCTTGCCAGGCATCAAGGAAGTAGTTTGGGCTGCTGCTCGTTAACAACTGTGGGCTTTCCATGCCGCTGATTTTAGCGGTCGGCATCAACAAATACTGCAATGGCCCAACATTCGATTTATACACCACAAAGCCAGCCGGTATATCAGCCGCGACACAAGGCTGCGGGTTATGTTCTGCGACCATATGGGGAACACATTGCTGGCTAACGATTTTCCACAGAGCATCCGCATTGCTAAAACGCAATTTATACACCGTGGCCAACAGCGCAACTGCGAGTAATATCAGTAAAAACCACGGCTTTTTTATATAACGTGACACGGATAGCCCTCTGTTTTTTTGATAACGGCGACCAGTGTAGTGATAAGTCAGTGAGGTGGGCAAACGCCATAATGCTTATTTATCATTAATGGGGTATTAACCTTATCAGGTTGGGCTTATTGGATGGCCTTATTTCCCTGTACCTTGCGGTAAGGTTTCATCCTCTACATAGTGGGCTGTCGCTATCCAGGCGGCACAAAATAACGTTAGTCGGGCAAAAAAGTAGAAAAATGCCATTAAACCAATAACGGAACCAAAAGCCGCCCCGGATGGCGAACTGGCAAGGCGTGGCAGCATCATGGTCATAACAAATTTAATTATCTCAAAGCCAATGGCGGCAACCAAGGTCCCGCGCAGTAACGCTTTTTTCTTGGGCTTATGGCGCGGTAGAATCCAGAAAATCCATAAAAATAACAAATAATTAGCCGCAATAGAGATCGACAGCGCAATCAGTGTCATCACGGGCCGCAACCAATCAATCCCCCCCAACCCTAATGCATCAACAATGGCAGATTGTGCGGCACCGGCAATTGACGTCAGTGACAGGGTGATAATCAGTGCGATAACCAACCCAGTCAGCGAGATAAAATCACGGGCATAGCGATAGTAGAATTTCTCCTGATCCTGTGGGTTACGCTCCCACACATCCCGTGATTGAGCACGAATCGCCTCGCGTAAGTTCCCCATCCAACTGATACCGGAATACAGCGCAATCGCTAAGCCAGTCAAGCCGACGGTGGTGCGCTGCTGGATCGCGGTATTTACCGTGTTTTTAAGTGTAGTGGCCAGTGTTGGATCACTGATGGTATTAACAATTTTATTAATTAATTCAGCTAATAAGTCAGGATTGGACGCCAGTACAAAACCGACTGCGGCGAAAGAAACCATCAAAATAGGGATCAATGACAAAAACGAAAAATACGTAATAGCTGCACCAAACTGGCTGCCCATCCGGTCATTAAAACGATCGGTAGCACGGATAATATGGGCAACTGCTGGGTAAACTTTGATGTGGTTACTCAGCTGGGTCATATAGGAAATGGCTTTTTTGCCGGTTTCAATCCCTGCCGCCAGTGGGGCTGATTTGTCTTTCGGTGCGTTTGGCATAATTCTCCTCAGTGGCCTTAATCCATGCCTTATGCAGATGATTACCTTACAAAATATGACATACGAATGCTTGTGACCTGTGGATAATAGCAGAGTCGAGGCCTATCACAACCTGACCAACGGTTATGCTGGGGTTAATGTCGGTCGGGATGCTGTATGACCACGGATATTTCAATATCTTATGTGTGCTCAATCATCATCACGGCCGTGGTATCCACGGCCAGTGCTTCAAAAATATGTTCCACATCAGCAGAATAGCTAATGTAGTCGCCTGCGTTTAACTCTACAGCTTGGTCAACCGGCCCGATCCTGGCTTTTCCTGAACCGATAATCACATGTTCAATGGTACCGGGCATATGTGCTCGGGAGCGCCGGAGTTCACCGGGTTGAACGTTAATCCGATAGATATCCCGCTGTACCCCTGTAGGGCAGGCAGCCAGTAAAGTCGCGGTGTAGTTCGCCTGTTCAGAAACCGCGGCAATCCCTTCATTGGCCCTGATCACCTGAACATGCATGCGCGGCTGGGCGATAAGCCGACTGACCGGAACATCCAGTGCCATGGCTAACGACCAGAGTGTTTCCAGGCTGGGATTACCCGCTCCGCCTTCCAATTGCGATAACGTTGATTTTGCGATACCTGCGCGTTTGGCTAATTCCGTTACCGTCAGCCCTAACTTCTCACGTTCCCGGCGAATAGAAGCAGAAAGCAAGCCAATCGGGGTTGCTGCATGGTCTGAATTATCGGGCATAAAGTGAGTCATTGTTCACCATATCATTCATTTGTTCATCTTGACGAACGATTGATTGTCGTTCACTATAATAATCACTTGTTCATTTTAATGTATTGTCTGTTGAGTGCCAAGCACTCAAATACAAAAGCACCCTGGCAGCGATTACGGAGAGAGAATGATGAAAATGAAAGCTCGCGGGGCAATGGAAATGATCGCAGCTATGCTTATTTCCGGTACTGTAGGTTGGCCGGTTATCGCATCAGGGCAGCCTGCAGTAACGGTTGTGTTCTGGCGCTGCGTATTTGGTGCATTCGCCATGTTTATCGCTTGTGCCATGCTGGGTTTACTCAAACGCGGTGTGCTCACGCGACAACATATCGTCATTGCCGTTATCGGTGGTATTACGCTGGTATTGAACTGGGTTCTACTCTTTGGCGCTTACTCTTATGCCTCCATTTCGGTGGCAACCGTTACCTACCATACTCAACCCTTTATGCTGGTTGGGCTGGGGGTGCTGTTTTTTGGTGAGAAATTAACAGCAAATGCGCTCTGTTGGTTACTGGTCGCTTTTGGCGGGATGCTGTTTATTATTATCGGGCAAACGGGGGCCATCACTTCAGGTTCTGATTACCTCTTCGGCATTATTATGGCGCTGGGGGCGGCATTTATGTATGCGGTAACGGCCGCGATTATCAAGCGGCTAAAAGGCTTGCCACCACATCTGATTGTACTGATTCAGTTGTTGGTTGGCGCTATTTTGCTGGCACCCTTCGTTTGTTGGTCCGATTTACCGCTATCAGGTAGCACATGGGGATTACTGTTTATTATCGGCGTGGTTCACACAGGGCTGATGTCTGCACTGTTGTACGGCGCGATTCAGAAAATCCCGACCAGCTTGGTGGGTGCGTTATCTTTTATCTATCCGGTTGTGGCGATTATTGTCGACTGGCTGGTATTCGATCACCGCTTGAGTGCCGTGCAATTGGCTGGGGCGGCCGCCATCCTACTGGCTGCTGCGGGCATGAATTTTGGCTGGAAACTACTAAGGGATCACCCGTGCGAAAGTAAAAAACATTCATGAGGATAGAATTTCAAACAATAAAAAAGGCTACCAACCCTGCGGTCCATAGCCTTTCTGGTTTTTTACCAAACCTTAACGCATGGTTACACAATACCCATACACCACCTAAATTTATTATTCTGAAAATTGAAATAAATCAATGAATTATGTTTGATGTTTGATTTTTGATTTTTTCAGAAAAAATATTCTTTTCAGAGTTGGATTCACATCAGGCATGTCAACAAGCTCTTTGGTATTGGGTAATAGCCAGATTGTAACATTTGAAGCCGATGTCTCTGGCCGTTTAGCCCTGTGTTTTAGGATGCAAACTGAAAGAAATCGAGGGATGAAGTAGTAGTGGTACTTATGTAGGAAAGTATCTGCATACGTACATTTTTCGCATCGTATGCATTACCAAAACACTAAAAAATTCCGTATATGTAACGTATGCGATGCGAAATGAAAGAGGGCGATTACACTGAAATGCCCTGTAATCGGCCCCTGCGGTGTTTCAATCTCACCTGACCATGAGAGTAAGAAATGCATGCGATTGTAAGAACACTCCAGGCTTAAGAGTAAACCCCATGCTCTATACGCAAAATTAATGAGGCAACCATTAATCTTCCCTCTTCGGTACCAATGGTCTCAGCAGGTGTTTTCCAGCCTAACGCTCTATTGGGGGCGTTGCACCATCTCAAAGTAGCTTCTTGGTTTCCTTCAAAAAGCGCTACAGCTTTTAGATGTAAATCTTTACTGGTCATGATCTGCAATCCTGAACGGCTTTTAGTTCTTTAATTTTGCTGCCAATTAAGGCCGGATAAACGCCAGCAAGCATACCAGTACCATCACCCTGTGCTGCTCTGACTCGCTTTCCGCTTGATAATGGCCAGCGTTTCACGGGATGTTGCTCAGAAAGAAAAGTTACTTTTCCTTTAGTCATATTCTCCCCTTTGCATTAAATTACTCTTCCGCAGCATTCTTCATGATAGCTCGTAAAATTCTGCTGCTTACCATGATGACGTTCAGCCTGATTCACGAAAGATACACTTCTGTGCAGAGGGGTTGCATTGCTGCCCCATGCCTGTTGCGCTCAAATCTCTCCCGTGTGCTTCTGGTGGCTTTGTTACCCTTTTCCCGTTAGCTACCAGGATCACCTTTTCTTATGCCTCACTGATGGGTAGCCAGAAGTCACAGGTAACGCAGCGATCTGCCTGGCAACTAAATTCGCTGAATATTTCGCCGCCGAGTATCGATCAGTTCTGCATTGAGATTTTCGATGATTTTTTCCAGTTCTGTTATTTTTTGTATTGCTTCCTGCAGGGCCATCATTTGCCGGTATTGATCTGCAGCTATCTGTGCATTCAGTTGCTTCAACTCGTTACATTCTTCACGAAACTTACTTTTAAGACGTTCCGCTTCCTGCGCTTTTTCCTTCCATTTGCCCATTCTGCTTGCGGAGCTGCGGAGTGGTACTGAAGGATCAGACTTGTGTTTGAGTGTCGAAATCTTTTCTATAAATTCAGGGTAATAATATGCACTTCCGTTGCTAAGGCCAGCCTCTGTCTCAACGGCCCGGGCACTGAGTTTTCTGGTCGGGGGGATCCGTCGGGTATCGCCGCTCAGAACACGAGCCAGCGCCTCTTCAAGGATTAGCAAGGTGTTATCTCTTTTACTCATCGGTTCTTACCCGGGGTTCAGGCTGGTAAGGAGCGAAACTGACAGAAAAGTCCGTCATGACTTTCTCAGCCGCTAGAATTTGCGTCATGCAGTGAGTAAATTCTGCAACAGAAGCGCCGGGATTATCGGTCAGCCAGCGGGTCAGGTTGTCATGCTTGTTCTTCCACCACATCGCCTGTTCTTCATCGATAATGCTGCCATGTGAGCCGCAATCGACACAGAATGCCGGATTGATAACGCCCCCCATGTCGCAGTCATAGCCATTCTTACAGTAAGCGTGCAGGGTGCCATGAAGCGTAAGCCTTTTTTCCTTAACGTGCTTAAGCAGACTGTCCCAGCACCTGTACACTAGGGGAAGGTCATTGCGCATTTTCATGATGTCCTTGCCGTGACTTCCTGACAATATCCCACTGCCTTTAAACCACGACCAGTATTTATGGGCAATCTGCTCGTCACCGGCGGTGTCTATCATTCTTTGTAAATCTTTATCGATTTCAATACCTTGTAACCTTGAAGAAATACCGCCTTCGCAGTACCATTCTGACATCTGAAGATAGAGGTGTTTAAACTGTTGCTTTATGGCGATAGCATTTCCCAGCCGGTTTTTGATGGTGAAATAAGCGAGTGTTCGTCTGAACTGGTGAGGGGATAGTTTCCACAATCTCCCGGTCTGTACGTGATTCTTTATCCGCTCCCTGCTGTTAGGGTTGGCACGCAGGCAATCGTCATAATCTTCCGGAGTGACATACAGACCTGCCAGCCGGGAAAAATTGGTGAGCCTCAAGGTCCAGCAGGAGATCCGTTTCGGCAGGGTTGAGCGCTGTCCCTGTGACAACCATAAGCATCTGCTAAGGGCTTTTTCACGCGCAGTTGTGGCCGATTCAAGAATTTGATTGCGCAAGTGTTCTGTCAATGCCGCGACGAGCTCGATAACTTTTTGCACAATGGGGGCAACAACCCACTCAGTGTGTTTTTCCCCCATTTTATGGGTTTTGGCTTTTAAAAAATGAAATGTCCTGCCGCTGTGGGTCGCACTATAGTAGCTTTCAGGCGTGAGCTCGTAGAGTTCACTTTCTCGCATACCTGAGAAGGCCGCACAACAGACAAAGCACGCTGAGAGCAGATTTGCCCGATACTGATACCACCATATTCCGTTGGCCCGGGCCGGACAGTCCGGATAGCCGGAAAGTTGTTGCTTAATAATATCTGATGCGTTGTGAGGTGCTAAATACACAGCCTCTTTTGCAAAGCGATGTTTGAACTCAGCACTCCCTTTTTCTTCATTCAGCCATTTCCAGACACCTGCGCGAATTTTTTCGTTTACGGCCTCTTCACCCGCCTCGTAATTTTCCTGGAGTAAACGTTCGGTTTTACCAAGCCTTGCCCGGTATGGCCATGCCGTTTCTACAAGGTTGACTGCGTGATGTAAGAGAGCATCGGCTATCCGCTCGGGTATTGCCAGTGTTTGTTCCCGTTCCGTGGCCTCCGGCCGACAGAGTCGTTTACTCAGATTAATGGGGCTGAAGTTCATCTCCGAGCTGTCATAGCCCATCCAGGGAAATAAACGTCTGGCCTGCTGTACCGCACAAAGAATATGCGTCAATGTTCCTGCGCTTTTGTTCTGAGCCTCGAGAAATGAAAGGAATTTTGCCCATTCAGCAGGAGTGTCAAGAACGCGGATACTGCACAAACTGCGTTCTGCGAGAAAGCGGTAACTCATCTTCAGACCTGATATGCGACCAATGATGGTCGACATTTTGGTCGGAGCACTGTACTGCAGATTTTTCGTGAACATCCATCCGTAACAAATCAGCTTCAGTTCGTTCAGGAGATCCGAATATTGTCGGAATTCCGAGAAATCGATTTTCCGGTGTGAAGAGTTTTTAGTGGTGACCAGTCGTGAACAGTCCCAACTGAGATCGCCAAATTTCGCGATGGTATTTCCGGATTCATCCTTGCACAAAACAACCTCGTCGAGCTTGGCTTGTTGTTGCTGGCTGTGCAGGGCAATAACGTCATGGACTTCAGGGCATTGATGTGCTTCAAGTTCATGAGGCAACAGAATTGCCAGTGTACTTTTTCTCACAGTGCCTCCAGCTTTTCTTTCGGAAGAAAGGCAAGGGGTTCCTGCCAGAGTGGATGCGGGCCGTCATCCATGAGTTTACATGTTGCTTCCTGCAGGACTTTTTTTTCAATCTGGTTGAGGATCTTGTCGACAGCGGAAAGAACTGCAGCATAATTTTTATAAAAATGCTGGTGATCAATATGTCGATAAATACTGTCTTCCAGACATTCCTTAAAACTCATCAGGCACCAGATATCGTTGGGTTCAGCGACAATAATCTGGTGTGGACAGGAGAAGCATTTCATCAAATCCGAGCAGGCGAATTTCTCTGTGGAAAGTAATCCGTGCCTGCGTACCCGTGAGATAAATCGCTCAGCTTGTTCGCTAAACGGGTTTTGGCAATAGCTGCCATGAGCCTGTTTCACAGGTGGAGTATGCATCTTTAGCAGGTTCTCATAAGTGAGAATTTCTACTCCAAGATCCTCTTTCCTTCGAAGTTTTGCCTTGTCTGTGCTTTCTTCATGCCAGGCCTTATCTGCCATCACAGACACGGCATCCTGGATCATGGACTGATTATCAAATTCATTCCCTTCAGAGTAATGACGTCGTACTGTCCGGGTGGTATTTCCGAGAAGTTCCGCGCTTAGCGCGGGACGGTGGTGCAATTGCATCATCTGGCTTCCGGTGGCACGAAAACGGGAAATCGCAGCTCTCAGAATCTCGCCTTTGTCATCTTTCAGGTTAAATGCTTCTTGCAGGAAATTGTTAAAGCGCGTCAGTTCGCCCGCACTCATGGGGGCGACGTGCGAATTCCTGGCGGTTATCAGAAGATGGGGAGGTGTGTCGCCTTCCTGACAGAAAGATATTAGTCGCGAGACTTTCAGCAACATATTAAAAAACTCAAGGGAATATTTCGGAATATTAAGCTCACCATGATCGCCAAACCTGAGTGTGATTATCCTGAAAGAACGTCGTTTAAAGACGGGCATCTGGTACCACTTTTCTTTCGTTGATTGTGTGGTCTCGTCCGGTGTTTGTATGGCCAGTAGCGAAGCGGTGTTTGCCCAGGTGTAGTAGGACATCAGATAAGTTGCTGCGGCCATCATTTTGCTGACGGCCCCGTAAATTTTAATATTCTCCCCTTTCCAGACAAACGTCATGGTCGGCTTAAAGTTGGTCGCATAAAAGTGGCGCTCCGGGTACTTCAGAAATTGGTGGGAGAGTTGTTTGAACAGTGCACGAAGCAGAGGTAATAGCTTTTTTAAATCGTTATCACTATATGCCTTGTGTGGCGTTGCCTGGGATTTACCCAGTGTTGGGAGTAAGTCGAACCAGTGCCCCGGCCTGTTCAGTAGAACGAAGCACTGCTTAATCCCTGAAATCACCTGGGTGCAGGTGCTGTTTCGTAAATGACCTGATTTGTTTTTTTGAACAATGTGATCGCCAAAGGCCATGACGGATTCGTGTGCAAAAACGGGCAATGACACGCTGTCGCAGAATGCGACATACTTTCTCAGATTAGCGATTAGGCCAAACTTTGTTGCATCCGCATAATCGGCATCCCGAAAAGAAACGAACAAAGTATCTGCACTGATCGGGCGCAACACTCGCTGCGAGCCCAGAGAAGGTTTTTTAGCCGGAAATCCCGGGAAATTATAGCAATCAAAGTCAATTGTGGACTCTCTGTTGCCGCCATCGAGAAGCGTCAGTCTCAGGTTTTTATTTTGTTGAGAGGTCATATGTCTGTGCCCCCCTGATGGATTGCTGTGGCCTGCTCCATGACAGTATCCAGCACTGAAAAAGCGAACTTAATTGTTTCATTCATGTTCAGAAAGCGAATATATTTGAACGTAGTGTTTTCATGCTTATGCCCCATCCAGCCCATCAGACAGTCCAGTGCTTCACCTTCAGGCAGGCCGCTTTCCAGTAAATTATGTAGCCGGTAGGTTGCATAGGTACTTCGCAAATCGTGAAAGCGATAGCGAAAGCCCGGGTCCTTTTGGCGTAGCGTGTTACGAAACGCCACCCATCTGGTGTTGAGTACTTCAGGTCGAACAGGATTTCCCTGTTGGCTGATAAAAAGGGGCTCAAATCGGGGAGCGGCTCCACCGGCTAGGGTCCTGGCCCGGGATGAATTGGGGGGAATTGTCTGTGCTGGCTGGGTATGCTTCTGCCATTTGAGCAATCTTGCTGTCCGTCTTTCAGACAGCGCGTAATGCTGTAGCAGGTTCAGCAGCGTCGCTGAAACTTCAATAGTCCGTGTCTTACCAAACTTGGTTTTGACATCGTTGGAAGGGCCAATCGTGACATGAAAACGAGATTTGAGTGCGCTTGCAGGCCTTGCTTCCTGTAACGCATTGACGGTGAAAGTACAGACTTCATTCAGTCTCAGACCACTTTCACAGGCGAGAAGTGTCATCAGGATGAATTCTTGGGACTGACTATTGAGATGAGCAGCCATCAGGCTGAGGTGTTCCATTGACAGCGGTGTTAGTGAGGAAATAGTTGAATTTGAATGCTTGGGGACCCGGATACGCAGATCGCTTGTTTGAACCAGGAGTCGGGGCCGAAGATGTGCCAGCATGTCATTATTCTGGCGTACAACAAATTCAATCTTAAAGGGGGCCTCTTTATTGTTTGAGATGGCCAGGTAGTGATTTTCAATTGCCCAGATATAAAACCTGACCACCTGTCCCATACAACTGTTAGCCGTTGAGAAGGCTATTCTGCCTTCTCTGGCTGCCGCCAATAAATCATCAGATCTGAACCGGTAAGTTGGCTTTAATCGGTTAACCGGAGGAAAAGAGTCCCATTCCAGCCCCTCACGTTCAAGATACTTCCAGTATCGGAGCAGCGCTTTGGCCGCTGTATTGACATCGACGAGTCTGCGGACTGTTTTAAGTTCAAGAAGCCACTGGTTGACGACCTCAACAAAGTGCCCGGTATTATCGTAGAGTGCAGGTATGCCCTGAGGGCAGCGCCCCCCACCGTTGTAACTTACAGACTCTTTGCTGATATATAGTGTTGCGCCAAAAGTAAAACCGGAAGAATGTATTATTCTGGCCATACCCCTTCTCTCGCATACTGTTTAGAACAATTCAATATATCGCTAATATTTGGAAAAAATGTAGGGGTAAGTCTAAAAACGGGCCTTAGCCTTCGGTGGGCATGTCACTGATGATGGTGAGGATACCCGACAGTTTTTCAGCGCCTGCTTCGTCATTAATCTTCGCAAGTGGAAACTCTGCCTACACTGATAGTTCTCGCACCGAGGAAATTTGTCACGGTTGGCTTTTTCGGCTGATCATAGACACAAACTGATCACCCGCATGATAAGGCCCCACCATAATCCACTTCCTTTAAATTCACCGAATCTGACCACTATGTTCAGCCTCTGTAAGCAGAAAATAGCAATGACAGTGAAACACATAACGATGTGTTCATATGAGGTTAAGTAACAAAAAACACTCGAATTATAAATGAATTAGTTATATATTTCACATAGTTATAAATGTTTCGCGATAGACACCACAAATATTCAATATCTCCCTGACTTATGTGACAAAAAAATAGACGGGCCTGTTATTATCAATCATGATTGCCACATCTCTTTGCGGCTTCGGTCACACTTTGCTGCCTGATATTCCCGGATGATTGGTTGGTAATTTAACGAGAAGTGAATCAGTGATGATTATACCGCTTAAAAAATGCACAAAGAAGGGTGAGCCCTACCAGCGCCGTATTGAAATCGAAGATATTCTGAGCGAGCTTGATACACTTGCTGTTGATCAATTAGTTGCCAGGCTTACATGCCCAAATACTCCCATCCCCTTAGAAATACTCATTTATTACTTACGCCATAGCGAGATCAGGCTTGCGCAACAACATCTTCAGCCTGTCTTCACCACGTTCTATGATCGGGTAGAATCAGCGTTATACAGGGCTTTGACCCCTGTACATTTGGCACAAACAGCGTCTATTTGCGATGAAATTACCGGACAACTGTTCGAAATGATCGCGCAGGAACGGAATTCTCAGGAGGACAATATGTACTACTGGGAGGTCAATTTTAACCACGCGCTGTCCAGCTTTCGAACGGATGTGCTGAAAAGAATTGGTCCAGCCCGGGAAACCGACCCTCTCATCAACTATCAACCCTTAATGAGAGAAGATGAGGAAGGTACAGCTCTTCATCCCGAAGTCGAGAATGCCGCTGAACGCTTTTTCAACCCAAACCCCTCATTATTAGATGATGAATCTTTCCGGTTATGCCTGATGGAGGCGATTAACACGCTACCAGAAGATGAAAAACGTGTAGTTGGGTTATTCTTACAGGGTATGCAGATCGAGTCTCTGAACCCGGAAGTGATGACCATCGCAAAAGCGTTAGCATGCACGGACAGAACTGTTCGCAACAGACTGAGTCGTGCTCACGAACTCCTGCGAACCCAACTGCAGAAGGAGGGCTATGATGAAATTTAAAAGCGAAGCGTCCAAAGAAGCCGTATTACACGCGTTTTCAAAGGAAAACAATCACAATGCGGAAACACTGGCGAGTTATCTAAAACGATACCCGGAATACAATGAATCGATTATAGATTTATCTATTGAGTTACTGACAGCGCCTTCTTTCGATAAATTATCGACTGAATCGCAGTCAGATGAGAAGAGCAAAAAAGCTTGGTTAACATTCCAATCCATGCTGAACCCGGATGATCCGGCGTCCGCGATGTCTTACAACATCGCTAATCCGCTGTCTGAAATGAACACTCTGCAGTTTAAAGAATTAGCAAATGACTTAAATGTCACTCGCCTTTTCTTGTCCCGCATCCGCGACAACGCAGTTCAGGTCAGCACGATACCTGCACAGTTTATTAAATTGCTTGCACAAAATCTCAAACTACCCATTGAGACATTACAGGATATATTAACTGCTCCGCCTGCGATTGCTGCCGGGCAGCGTTTTAAGGCCTCAGGGAAACCCAGTGCGGGACAAAAAGTTACTTTTGACGAACTATTAGCTACATCAGGGTTAAGCGAGTCACAGCAGGTGATGTTGAAGGCCATGAAGGACTAATTGCAGAATGGATGCTATTGAAGCAGCCCGACAAACGGCTGAAAGTCTTCACCAAGCAGCGGCAAACCGGGGCTGCAATCTATGCGACCTGCTTGGTTATGTCCTTAATGAAGCCGAGCTACGAGATGTTGAGGTTTATGCTATTTCCGGTGGAGACCCTCAGCTTAACGGTGCCAGGGCTCTTTTTGACAGTCAAGCCAGAGTCATCCTTTACGAGGATGTGGGCAGCAGCTTTGAAAAAGCATTCCTAATCGCACATGAAATTGGTCACTTAGAACTCGAAGGCTCAGAAGAAGATAGCCTGACCAACAACACCGAACATGACCGGGCTTCTGAGGGCCCTGCCACGAGCATTGAAAGTGTCGTCGATTATGGGAGTCATGAGCGGCGGGAAGTAATAATGGACTTATTTGCTCGCGAGCTATTACTTCCCCGCTATCTGATGAGGAGCATGCACGTCGATGAGCACATGTCTTCGCTCGATATTGCAGATAAATACCAAGCCCCTTTGAATGTTGTCCAGCAACAATTAGTTGATGCGCTTTTACTCCCGCTCTGTAAATCAGAATCTAATACCCATTCGAACCCCGTCAGCCCGGTTGATTTAGATAAGTCGCAACAACTTGCTGCAATACATCGCGGTAGCCCGTTTCTGCTTCAAGCCGGCCCTGGCACTGGGAAAACCCGAACATTAGTACATCGTGTTGAATCGTTGCTTGAGGAAGGGGTTGACCCAGGAGCAATCCTGATACTGACATTTTCCAATAAAGCAGCCGGTGAACTACGAGAACGCATTTCATCTAAACATCCTAAAGCAATCGCTACATTATGGATTGGCACGTTCCATTCTTTTGGGTTAGATATCGTTCATCGCTTTCACGATCGCCTTGGCTTGTCTGAAAAACCAGCACTGATATCACGCGATGAAGCAATAGACCTCCTTGAAGACGAGCTCGCATCGCTGGACATTAAGCATTTCCGGAATTTGTACGACCCTGCATTAGATCTGAGCGATATGCTATCAGCCATCTCACGGGCCAAGGATGAGGTGATCGATGCCACTGAGTACACAGCGCTGGCTGAAGCAATGCTGTCTGCAGCTACAGATGAAACTCAAATAATACAAGCAGAGAAATGTCTGGATGTTGCGCTCCTGTATCAGGCATACGAAGCATTACTGAAGCAAAGGGACAGTATTGATTTTGGCGATTTAGTCTCTCTTCCAGTGAAACTGGTAGAAGAAGATGCTGAGGTCAGACGTTCGCTTTCACTACGCCACCAACATATTCTTGTTGACGAATATCAGGATGTAAACCGGGCTTCTGTCCGTTTACTTAAAGCGATATCTGGTGATAGCAAGCGACTTTGGGTTGTCGGAGACGCCAGACAATCTATCTACCGCTTCAGAGGAGCATCATCGACCAACATGGGGCGATTCGCCTCTGACTTCGATGGTGCAACAATCGAAAAACTGGATACTAATTATCGTTCCGGCGGCGAAATTGTCGAGCTATATCGTCTCTTCTCAGAAGACATGAAAGCTTCGGAAGGTGCATTGCCACTTAAGCTCAGAGCTAATCGTGGCAATCTGGGGAATCATCCTGAACTAAGATTAGCGACGACTGTAGATGACGAAATATCATTGATTGCGGGAGCAATTGAAGACAGCCGTTTATCAGGTATGGAATATAAAGATCAAGCTATACTCTGCACGTCGAATAATCGTCTGAGTGAAATTGCCGCCCATCTTGAAAAGCTGGGCATCCCCATTTTGTATTTGGGAAGCGTATTTGAACGCGATGAAATAAAAGACTTACTTTCATTATTATCTTTAGTCACCGACAGACGGGCTTCAGGCCTGATCCGCGCAGCGACAATACCTGGCTATAAGATAGATCTAGGTGATGTCCTCACAATTCAGAACCGCCTTCGTGAAGTCGACTGTCCTCCTCAAGACTGGCTGTCATTAACAGACGAAGACTGCATGGCTGGCAAGCGTTCAGCTGACTCACTTATGCGCCTTTCACGAATTATTGGAGAATTTCAACCATACGATGCTCCTTGGGCAGTTTTAATGAGCCTAGTCATCGATCACATGGGTTGGGCAAAAAAAATATACCAAGCAGGTGATCTACAAAGCCAAATGAAAGGAATTGCTATCTGGCAACTTCTTAATTTTTCCCGCACCCCCATCAAAGGGACGGGTTTTCCAATTGATCGGCTGTTATCAAGAATTCGACGTATTGTATTGTTATCCGAGGATCGTGAAATCAGGCAGTTGCCGCAGTCAGCCCAGGAGATTGACGGGGTACGACTGATGACAATACACGCCAGTAAAGGTCTGGAGTTTAAGGTCGTCCACCTTCCAGGTCTGATCGCTGGCGGTTTACCTGGATCTAATCGGTCACCTCGCTGTCCCCCACCGGATGGATTGATTAACGGTTCCCAGGGTATGACCGGGCTTGAAGCAACGAAGGCCGGCCATGATGAAGAAGAAGAGTGCAAATTCTTCGTAGCCACATCGCGAGCCAAAGACAACCTGGTTCTCTACGCGTCATCAGTTCAGGCTAACGGTAATAAGCGAAATCGTTCAATTTTTATCGATCGTATAGCTTCTTCCCTTATTACCCGAAAAAACCCGCCCCGGAAACAGCTCCGACTATCTGGATCTGAGGTTCTGACGCCGGCCAAAGGAGCATTGTCGCTGACGGACAGACAGATTAGTTTGTACGACAGGTGTCCAAGACGTTTTCTCTACACCCACATGCTTTCGTTAGCAGGAAAACGAAGTGAGAGCGGTTTTTTGAAAATGCATACTGCCATCTACGAGATTTTAGACTGGCTCAAACACCATCATAGCGACTCTTCGCCTGATATGAAGGAACTGGAGGCCCGGTTTAGAGAGTCGTGGCTCAAGAGTGGACCTGTGGACCATAGTTACGCAGATGATTATCTGCGCATAGGTCAGCGTCTGGTCCAATATCTTATGGAGACCCGCCTGGGGCTTAAGCTGGTAAAACCAGAAGTCCTGCAACTGTCATACCCTGAAGGAACGATCATTGTTCTACCCGACGAGGTAACGCTAAATGAGGATGGAACCCATTGTGTCCGCCGTATTAAAACCGGCAAAAAGAGTAGTGATGAATTTGACCGTATTGAATATACGCTCCTGTTAGAGGCAGCAGGGCGTCATTATGGTAAGGATTTCCGGGTGCAGGCCGTACACCTGGCCGGAGAAACCCAAGAGATCGTAACAGTGAGTACCCGTAAGCAAAAAGCGCGCCTCGATAAAGCTCAAACAGCTATAACATCGATAAGTCGTGGCTTTTTCCCCGCAAGTCCGGACAGCCGGGTTTGTCCGCGATGCCCGAACTTTTTTGTGTGTGGCAAAATTCCTATTGATGATTCTGAAAAAAATAAGTGATTTAGCTTTCCGGTTGGTGAATTCGTATCGATTAACCCTCTGAACGGCTCTGAAACCGCATGGTGCGGTTAGCCATCAAGAGGATTACTCGATATGAACAATTCAAACTCACCATCACAAACGTTCGTTGAGCACGAAGATATTGCTCTTTCCCGACGAGAAGGACGCCCGTTGCGCGCCGCTCATCATTACCTTATCGAAGTACTTGACCCTGACTGGCATGGTACTGCTATCGAAATTACCGATCCTGTGCCAACCGGGCGCCAGATTTTAACGGCTGCAGGAAAAAATCCTGCTGAACAATACATGCTTCTGATGGTTGATGAAAAAGGCGTACTCACTGAGGTTAACCTTGAAGATCAAGTCGATGTATACAATCAGGGCGTTGAGCAATTCATTTTCTTCGAGAGCGATCGTCTTTTTTATGCATCACTAAATGGTCAGCGTTTTCCATGGGGACAATCTCACATTCGGGAAAATGTGCTGCGTAAAATAGGAAGAATCCCCGATAACTGCTCTATCTGGCTTGAACATCAGAACCGGCCAGATGAGCTTCTTGAGGAAGGGCAAAGCGTTAATCTTGATGAACCTGGCCTGGAGAAACTGTACACCCGCCAAAAATGCTGGCAGCTCAATGTCCAAGGGGTCATAGTCAACTCTGAGCAGCCAACAATCATTGCCAGGGATGCCCTCAAAGCTGCAGGTTTTAACCCTGATAAGGGCTGGATTTTGGTGCTTAAGGTTAAGGGTGAGCCAAAGCAGACTATTGCTATGGATGACGTTATAGATCTGAGAAAACCCGGCATTGAAAAACTGCGCCTTACCCCTGCAGAAATCAATAATGGCGAAGCGGTTGTCACTTTTTCCCAGGATTTCTCGTTACTTGAGAAGGACAGCACCTACCTTAACCAGCAGAACTATGATTGGGAAACTCGTCTCGCAGGAGCTCGTCGCTGGCTGATTATTCATGGCTACCCCCTACCCGGGGGTTACAACCACGAGCAAATCAATTTAGCCGTTGAAATCCCTACCATGTATCCAGATGCTCAGTTAGACATGTTCTATGTTTACCCTGCGCTTACTCTTAACAATGGGCAAATTATTCGTCAGACTGAATGTCAGGAAACGATTCTCGGTAATGCCTATCAGCGGTGGAGTCGCCATCTTAATGGGGCTACACGCTGGAATCCACAAACGGATAGTGTTACGACCCATCTGGCTGTAGTCGAAGAATCGCTTCTGCGGGAGGTGGAATAATGAAAGTCGTAAACCATGACTCTCGCGTCAGACTTGCTCTGAGTGAGAACCATCACAAAACGCTACATCAGCATCTTTTCCCTGGGGACGGCCTGGAGGCCGCGGCCATTATCCTGTGCGCACAAAGTTCTGTATCTCGCTATGTCGTCAAAGACATACTGCTAGTTGATCATTCGACATGCCGTATACGCACCCACGATTTCATCAGTTGGCCTGGCGCCTCTATTGAAGATGCCATTGATATGGCTGAGCAGCACAATTTATCCATAATACTCATGCACTCTCATCCTGGAGGGACATTGGTATTTTCTGATATGGATAATGGCAGCGATCGTGAAACCTTACCGGCTTTATTCGAAGCCAGCGAACGGTCAGACGTTCTTCATGGCTCGGCCATTATGACTTCCGACGGAGCAATTCACGTGCGGTTTTATAACAGCCAGCTGGAAATTATCACCGTTGACTCAGTACATTGTGCTGGTGACGATCTGAAATTATGGCGGCTCACTGAATATGACGGACTCCAGCCGCGCCCCATGGCCTTTTCATCACAAATGGGTAAAGATCTACGCTATCTTACCGCTTGTGTCGTAGGGGTATCAGGTACAGGGTCAGTCGTCGCTGAGCAATTGGCTCGTCTCGGGATCGGGCGGCTTATTCTTATCGACTTTGACGAAATTGAATTTAAAAACCTCAACCGCATTCTTAATTCCACGATCGAAGATGCGAGCAATGCCGTAGCCAAAGTTACCAGCATGGCAGCAGCACTCTCTGCATATCGTAGTGACATCGAGGTGGTAACGGTTAAAGCCAGTATATCCACTCGCGAAGCCATAAATTCTGCAGGTATGGCTGATGTACTGTTCTGTTGCGTGGACAGCTTCGAAGGTAGACAGATGTGCGATCGCATCGCCGCGGCTTTCTTACAACCATTGTTTGATGTAGCCGTTACCATTCCTACCAGACAAACTGAAAACGGTGCAACAATTGGGGATGTATGTGGCCGTCTGGATTATGTTAAGCCCGGAGGAAGTACACTAGCGGATCGTGGTGTTTATACACCAGAAACACTTCGCCGGGAGTACCTTCAAAAAGTTGCCCCCTGCGAACTAGATGCACAGGTTGCAGAAGGATATATCAAAGGTATAGCGGATGAGGCACCTTCAGTGATAACTCTCAATATGCGGGCTGCCAGCGATTGCGTGATGGAGTTCATTGCCCGAGCATACCCGTTTCGCCATGATCCAAATAGCAAACGAGCTCGCACAATTTTCTCACTTGCAGCCAGTGACGAAGATTTCATCAGCGCTTCAGACTTTGAGTGTGCACCAAACCATCATCTTGGCCGTGGATTAATTGAGCCGCTGATGGGTATGCCGATTTTTAACAAGGAGGTGCACTAATGCGTTGGCCCCACTGGATTTTAAAACTGAAAGAATCTCTGTTACCTCCCCGGCGCGTCATTATCGTAGAGGGGGACACTCCCCCATTGAGGCTCCCACGTCGCAATTTAATCCTGGCGCGAGAAGACAACGAGGATTGGGCGGTGGCGTTTCACTGTCCTTGCGGATGTGGCAAGCGACTTGAGTTACTACTGCTCAAAGAAGCCAGGCCCAGTTGGTCAATTATGATTGATCAGAAGGACATTCCAACGCTGCATCCTTCAGTGTGGTTGCAAAACGACTGCAAATCTCATTTCTGGCTGCGAAATGGAAAAGTGATTTGGGTCAGCTAATCGTACCTGGGATTATTCACGTCAGGCTGCCGAAATAACATAGGAAAAAAACGAGCGTCGGCTATTTGTGCTGCGTATGCGTATAGTCCAATAGTCACAGGCAAAGTGGATAACAACCTTTCCCGATTAGTCCTGTCGGTCGGCAAATCGTACTGAGATCTATTCATAATACCAGGATAAGAAAAGTTGCAACGCTCTATAAGTTTGTAGAATATGCCGGATAACACGTAGCAATCACATAAGGATGAAAGGAAACTGCCCAGAATTAAGCTGCACAGATGTGACATAATTCGGTACATGGAAGAATGGAAAAGTGAGCAAAATAAAAATTATAGTGTTGAGTTCGACATCGCTTGATCCGGTAGGTCCATTCGATATCTTTCAACATGGGCGCCCTTGCTGTGCGATAGAATCTCCTCATGCATACCTAGGGCGACAAGAATCTATGATGTTGTTTCAGTTGATAGCTCAGTCAGAACAGGATAAGGCTGCTAATCAGTTTTTTACTAAAAAAGAACTACTGCCGGGCTTGTAAATAATTACTCATTCATTTCATTATTAACTTACACTGAAAGGACTAAAACTTATATTATTGAAATAACCATAATCAGGATGGTTAACTATAAAAATTCTCACAGATACTGATATCTTCTGGTTGTGGAACGTAGATCTCTGAGTCCTGACCTTCGCTCGAGGGTTAGGGGTTAGGTAAAATTTGAGCACACAATGAGCGTGAAATTGTTAATTCTATGCATCATGTTTTAATCTGTGAAGTCGAATTTCATCCATATTTACTGACGAATTAATGATGCCAACTCCTCCCGCTTTTCCTTTAAAAGTGACCGAATAATTTTATTCTTATCAGCGTAGATCTCTTTGTTGTTTTTTTTCTGTGTCCAGCCAATGCGTTTTTGGCGCGAGTCGTAGTTGAATAGACTTATCAGAAATTCCCGTTTATTTTCCCCCAGAATAGAAAAGAGTATTTTCTCCGGGCTGTTGTCCGGGAAAATTACATGTTCATGTGAGTTGTTATGTAATGCGATAGCTTTTAGTTTGGTGAGTTCTGCAACATCCAAAACATCCTTATCACAAGAAACAAGATTTGAGATATAGAAATCGGCGCCAAACTTATTACTTGTATTACTGAACCAGTCCATAACACGAAACATGAACAAATCCCAAGCGCAACCATGAATAATACCAAGTGAGTCAGGATGACGACAGTTGACTTTGCGAAGTTTCTTTGTTAATTGGCTATTATTTCCATTAAAAAGAATATCTGCACAAACAGCAATCTCTCGTAGCATCATTACTTGCAATTTTTCATCCATAAACTGAATAAGTTTTTCAAGTTTATGTTCATTGTTATCATTCGTGGCGATGTCCAGTATCTTAGTTTCTATTAGCAACAACTCGGTCAACGCAAATTGATGATCAAGGGAATTGAAATCCCCATTCTTATGCTGCGAAAGGAAGCTTTCAAACAATGGAGCAATGCTTTCTTCACATTGTTCCAAAAAATATTTTTTGTACATTTCCCGCCAGGACTCATCCAGCGGACCCGCAATTTGTGATAACGCTGTCATGACCGCAAAAGTTTTTCTTCCATATTCAATGTTTTCAGGTCTGGAGTCAAAATGCTTTCTGTTTTCAAAAAGATATAAGTAAGGATTGATATTTCGATAATCTATCCCTAAAGACTGTATTCTCCCCAGTTGCTTTCTTAGCTCTGGACCAAATTTTTCTTTATATCCTAATGAATAAATGAATGAGGCCGCATTAGAATCGAAGTATATTCCAGTTCCTGCAATATAGGGAACCACGCCTTCTTTTCCTGCCATGTTCGCATCAATAACCCATAGGGATTGTCCTCTGAAAATGGAGCAAATTCCAGCTGCGCCATTGACGACTTTGTTTTGTAGCTTAAAGGGACCATGGTCATTATTAGAAGCATAGATGATTCGCCAGTCCTTCAACAAATCGAAGTGCTGCTCATAAATGTTAAGTGCTTCAAGTGGGGAAGACGTAGCAGTTATTTGATTAAATACACACTGTAGTTCAAAATCATCCATTGAAATACCTTTTCTCCACAGACCCTAAAAGTAGGGGGGTGCCCATTTTTCTACGAAGACAACATCATTTTATTTCAGAATAGGGGACAGATGTCTTCTCTTTGAGCAACTGTAGTAACTGTGCTCTTTGCTCAGTATTCATGCGTTCGATTAAGCATGCCAGTTCTGCAGAAACGTCATCGACGCAAAAAAAGTAGTGAAGCGGAACATCCAGTTCTCTTGCCAGGCGCTGGAGTGTCTCGATATCGGGCGTATGTCTTCCTTTCTCATAGTGGTTCATACGGCTACTCGCAGAACCCGGATCAAAGCCGATAAGTATCCCCAAGCCTCTCTGAGAAAGACCTGCTCGCATCCTTGCCTGCCGCAAGCGTAGTGGGAAGGGATTTTCGCCTGACACGTTGCCATCTTCTGAGACCCAATTAGACTTAGATTTTCTAAGTTTCCTCCGTCCCTGTATACTTAGCAATCCTATGCACTAACGAAAGCGATTTTAATGATTCAGCCCGATATCAATATTCCCTATGCAATGAAATATGCGCTGGTTGGCGCAGAAGACAAACCTTTTACTGTCAATGAATTAGCTCAGATTTTGCTTGAGGAAGTTGATGGTTTCAATGATGAGAAAAAAACCAGGTCATATGTGTATGCGCATCTTCGGAGGCTGCAATTAGCCGGAATATTGACCAGAAAGCGGCAAGAAAAAGTTATGCAGTATGAGTACTGCAAGACAGATTTTTACCAGTTCAACGACGTGGAGCCTGCTTCTGTGCATTCTGCTCCAGCCAGTAATGAGCTATCTCAGGTCTTTGAGCAGCAAAAAGCACGCTATGAGACAGAACTGAATCAGGCTATTGGGGAGAAGGAAGTTCTGGAAGATTTACGACCAGCATTGAATAGCCTGAAAGCGGATTTTGCGGGGCTTTTTCGCGACATCGACAATAAAGTCCAGAGGCTTACAGGCAAGATTAATGCTGTTGATAAGCTTTATAGCCAGATTTCTGGCTAGAGTTGGTATCGTGGAAGCTTGTTGGATGCATAGGCTCAGGATGAGCACTCCAAACTAACCCCGGACTCTTACGGATCTGCATTGCCCAATTAGCTATATGAATTATTTGACCGTGTAAACGCGTCACAAAATCGTCGTCCAGGCACCCCAATTTAATAAAGTAAGAGTGCTGTAAGCCTCGACCTGACAGCATAAAAAAACTGGCGTTTTAGGCCAGTTTTTCAGCGTTAAAAAAGGTGTAGGGATGGGTTTTCTACACTAACCTGTCATGGTAACAAACTCTTCCGCGGCGGTTGGGTGGATAGCGACGGTGTTGTCGAAATCTTTCTTGGTTGCGCCCATTTTCACGGCGACGGCAAACCCTTGCAGGATTTCATCCATACCGAAACCGATACCATGGATACCAACAATCTTCTCTTCCACCCCTACGCAGACTAATTTCATCCGGGATGGCTGGCGGTGCTGAGTCACTGCGCTGTACATGGCGGTGAAGGAAGATTTGTACACTTTCACCTGATCGTCGCCAAACTTCTCGCGTGCTTGCGGCTCAGTCAGGCCAATAGTACCGATTGGCGGATGGCTGAATACGACGGTTGGAATATTACTGTAATCCAGATGCTCATCCGGCTTGTTATTGAACAAGCGTTCAGACAAACGGCGGCCCGCAGCCACGGCTACAGGGGTCAGTTCAACCGCACCGGTGTTGTCCCCGACGGCGTAGATACCTTTGACGTTAGTATTTTGGAACTTATCAACGTCGATATAGCCTTTGTCATTGGTTTTGACACCGCTGGCAGACAGATTGAGGTTGTCAGTTGATGGCTCACGGCCAATGGCCCAAATCAGGTGGTCAACGGTGACTTCAGTGCCATTTTCCAGTTGCAGCGTTAGGCTACCATCGGCGTTTTTAATCACCGCTTTTGGTATCGCTTCGGTATGCAGTTTTGGCCCTTCGGTGTTCATCACTTCAAGCAGAGTTTCAACAATCAGCGGATCAAAAGTACGCAATGGTGCATGTTTGCGGACAAACAGATGGGTTTCTGTACCTAACCCATTGAGCACCCCGGCGATTTCTACCGCGATATAACCTGCACCGACTACGGCAACTCGCTTTGGCATCTCGTCTAATTCGAAGAAGCCATCGGAGTCGATCCCGTATTCTGCGCCAGGGATATTCGGGTGACTTGGGCGGCCACCGGTGGCGATCAGGATGTGATCAGCAGTGATTTTTTCACCGTTCACTTCCACAGTATGCGCATCAACAAAACGCGCGAAACCATGAATAACATCCACTTTGTTATTACCTAAACCGCGTTCATAAGACTGATGGATACGATCGATGTAAGCAGTACGGTTAGCGATCAGCTTTTTCCAATCGAAATGATTCACCGTGGTATCGAAGCCGTAATCTGGGCCATACAAATGAATCGCTTCTGCAATTTGCGCGGCATGCCACATCACTTTTTTCGGCACGCAACCGACGTTGACGCAGGTGCCACCAAGCTGTTTAGCTTCGATCAGCGCACACTTTTGGCCGTACATGGCAGCCCGGTTGATCGACGCGATCCCACCACTGCCACCGCCAATTGCCAGATAGTCGTAATGTTTGGTCATCAGAATCGTTCCCACGTTGTTTAAAATTTGCCTAACAGTTTAACGCTTACCCGCGTTTTGTCGCAAAGGTTGCGTCAATGGCTCTGATAGGCAATTTATTTAGGAAAGAATTATTCCAGTGCTATCTATACCAAAATAATTCGAGTTGCAGGAAGGCAGCCAACGCATCTGCAACTTGATGTATGAAGGGTATATTATTCTGGCACTACCCATTTCACCAGTGTATGACCATGGCCCGATGGCACCAGCACGTTGTGCAGCCACGGCAACAAGGTATTCATTTGTTGTTCCAGCTTCCACGGCGGGTTAATCACAATCATGCCAGATGCGGTCATACCATGTTGGTCGCTGTCTGGGCGCACTGCCAGCTCAATTTGCAAGATACGGCGGATGCCGGTGGCTTCCAGATCCCGTAGCATGCGTTTGATTTGCTGACGTAAAACCACGGGATACCATAATGCATAGGTACCTGTTGCAAAGCGTTTATAGCCTTCCTGAATACCTTTCACCACATCCTGATAATCCGTTTTCATTTCATACGGTGGATCAATCAGAACAAAGCCCCGGCGTGATGATGGGGGTAATTGTGATTTAAGCTGTTGATAACCATCGGCACGCTGAACTTTAGCTCGCTCATCTTTAGCAAATTCATTGCGCAGCAACGGGTAGTCGCTTGGGTGCAGTTCAGTCAGATGAATTTTGTCATCTTCACGCAATAAATGGCGAGCGATTAACGGCGAACCGGGGTAATAACGCAGTTTTTCGCTACGGTTAAAGTAATTGATAACGCTCATGTATGGCGCTAGATCAGCAGGTAAATCATCACGTTGCCACAGTAAGCCGATGCCATCAAGGTACTCCCCCGTGCGCTCGGCATGCTCACCGCTTAATTGGTAGCGACCGGCTCCGGCGTGGGTATCCAGATAAAGGAACGGTTTTTCTTTTTCCTTCAAAGACTCAATAATCAGACTTTGAACGGTATGTTTAAGAACGTCGGCATGGTTGCCGGCGTGAAAACTATGGCGATAACTTAACATTTTATTTTAACCAATTGATATTCTAATTTAAATCAAGGATTTAGCGAGAATATATGCTGTAGATTGTGGCAGTGCTTTTTATCTGTGGATGCGACAAACACCCTGGTGAGAAACCGCAGCCAGCACATTATGGCAACTAGTATAAACTGTCTGGTGGATAAAAACTGAATTGCATTAATCTGTGATGAATACCTGATCTCACCTCAATGGATATAATAATGACTAACAAGATAATTGCTGAGCACTACCCAGACGCTTTGCTCTGGTCCTTTGGCGACAGTTCTGAGATGGCAGATGAATTGGCGCAATTGGTCATCAACGGCGCTAAAACAGCGACTTGTTGCTCCTATCGTGCTTATAAATCAGAAGCTTCGCCCAGTGTTGGTGATTACAATGTCATTCTCGATGGCCGAGGCACACCGGTTTGTGTCATTAGAACCATGAGCTTAACGCTGGTCCGCTATTGTGATGTCACCGCAGAAATGGCGGACAAAGAGGGGGAGGGAGATAAAAGCTTGGTTTATTGGCAGACCGGGCATCGGGCCTTCTTTGAACGAGAGGGTGATTTCTCCCCTGAGATGCTATTGGTCTTTGAGCAATTTAAGCTGGTTGAGGTTTTTGCTACACCAGCAGTGCGAGCTTGATTGCCAAAATCGGTGGGTAATCAATAGTCGTCAGGCCGCCAGCCATTGATTTTCATGTTGATAGACCTCATGTTAATCATACATAGATAATTTATAAGTCGTCGTTGTATTCACCATCGCGGCGGTATTGAAAACGATCATTGATATTCAAAAGAATCATTGATATCCAAAACTATAATCAGGACTGCCCTATGACAAATCCGCTGTTGACCCCGTTCTCCCTGCCGCCATTTTCTGCGATTCGCCCCGAAGATATCGTGCCTGCGGTGAAATCCGCGCTGGATGAATGCCGTCAAGCGGTGGAGCGGGTAGTTGCCCAGCCAGGACCTTTCACTTGGGATAACCTGTGCCAGCCATTGGCTGAGTCTGACGATCGCTTATCGCGTATCTGGTCGCCTATCGGGCATTTAAATTCGGTCAAAAATAGTCCAAAACTGCGCACTGCATATGAACAAAGCCTGCCATTGCTGTCGGAATACGGCACTTGGGTGGGTCAACATAAAGGTTTGTATCAGGCCTATGTCAGTCTGAAAGAAGGCCCAGGGTTTGATGCATTGACAGCCCCACAGCGCAAAGCAGTAGAGAATGCGCTGCGCGATTTCCAGTTATCCGGTATCGGTTTACAACCCGATCAGCAGAAACGTTATGGCGAAATTGTCGCCCGTTTGTCTGAGCTAGGCTCCACTTACAGCAATAACGTGCTTGATGCCACCATGGGCTGGAGCAAGTTAATTACTGATGTTAACCAATTGCAAGGCTTGCCAGAAAGTGCCCTGGCTGCGGCTAAAGCTATGGCTGAAGCCAAACAGCAGGATGGCTGGTTGCTGACGCTGGATATGCCAAGTTACCTGCCGGTTCTGACCTATGCTGATAACGCTAAATTGCGCGAAGAGATGTACCGCGCCTTCGCGACCCGCGCCTCTGATCAGGGGCCAAATGCCGGTAAGTGGGATAACAGTGAAATCATGGCGGAAATTCTGACATTGCGCCATGAGTTGGCACAACTGTTAGGTTTTGGCAGCTATGCCGATAAATCGCTGGCGACCAAAATGGCAGAAAGCCCGCAACAGGTGCTTGGTTTCCTAAACGATTTGGCGAAGCGCGCTCGCCCGCAGGCTGAAGAAGAGCTGGCGCAATTACGTGCTTTTGCTGAGAAACACTACGGCGTCAATGAGTTGGCTGCCTGGGATATCACCTATTATTCAGAGAAACAGAAGCAGCATCTGTTCTCTATCAGTGACGAGCAATTGCGGCCTTACTTCCCGGAACAGCGGGTGGTAGAAGGGTTATTCGAAGTCGTTAAACGTATTTACGGTATTAGCGCCAAAGAGCGCCGCGATGTGGATACCTGGCATCCAGATGTGCGGTTCTTCGAACTCTTTGATGCCAGCGGTGAACTGCGCGGCAGCTTCTATCTTGACTTGTACGCCCGTGAGCACAAACGTGGCGGTGCCTGGATGGATGATTGTGTTGGTAGCCTGCGTCTGGCGAATGGCCAATTGCAAAAACCCGTCGCTTATCTGACTTGTAACTTTAATGGGCCAGTCGGCGGTAAACCGGCGCTGTTCACCCATAACGAAGTCACCACCTTATTCCATGAGTTCGGCCATGGTCTGCATCATATGCTGACCAAAATTGATACTGCCGGTGTCTCGGGCATCAATGGTGTCCCTTGGGATGCGGTCGAATTGCCGAGCCAGTTTATGGAGAACTGGTGCTGGGAGCCGGAGGCGCTGGCGTTTATTTCCGGCCATTACCAGACGCACGAGCCATTACCGCAAGAGATGCTGGATAAACTGCTGGCGGCCAAAAACTATCAGGCGGCGTTATTTATTCTGCGTCAATTAGAGTTCGGCCTGTTCGATTTCCGCATGCATTATGAGTTCGATCCACTGACTGGCGCACAGATCCTGCCGATCCTGTATGAAGTGAAAAAGCAGGTGGCAGTGGTACCGTCACCAACATGGGGCCGTTTCCCACATGCTTTTAGCCATATCTTTGCTGGTGGCTATGCGGCGGGTTACTACAGCTATTTGTGGGCAGAAGTGCTCTCGGCAGATGCGTTCTCGCGTTTCGAAGAAGAGGGGATTTTCAATGCTGCCACCGGGCAGTCCTTCCTCGATAATATTCTGTCCCGTGGCGGTTCTGAAGAGCCTATGACGCTGTTCAAGCGCTTCCGTGGCCGTGAGCCGCAGTTGGATGCTATGCTGCGCCATTACGGTATTAAGGGCTAGAACGTGTCACAGGTAAGTATCTGTTTATTGTCCGAAGCAGGCGCCGCCCCCGGCGCCTTGTCTATTTTGGCTGAGCGCTGGGGGTTGGTGTCTGACGAGCAGGCCATTATGGCGCTGGTGCTGACACCTGAGCGCCTTGAGTTGCGCAAGAGGGATGAGCCGAAGCTCGGCGGCATTTATGTCGATTTTGTCTCCGGTACGTTGGCGCATCGCCGCAAGTTCGGCGGTGGGCGAGGGGAAGCAGTAGCCAAAGCCGTCGGTATCAAAAAGGGTTATCTTCCCCGCGTGGTCGATGCCACCGCAGGCTTAGGGCGGGATGCGTTTGTTTTGGCAGCGCTGGGTTGCCAGGTGCAAATGCTGGAACGCAATCCAGTGGTGGCGGCATTGCTCGATGATGGTTTGTGTCGCGGTTATCAGGATGCTGAGATTGGCCCGTGGCTGCGTGAACGGTTGACGCTGTTGCACGCCTCCAGCCTGATAGCACTGGCAGATATTGAACCCCGGCCAGAAGTGGTTTACCTCGATCCGATGTACCCGCACCGGCAGAAAAGTGCGTTGGTTAAAAAGGAGATGCGGGTGTTCCAATCGCTGGTGGGTGCGGATGAAGATGCCGATGGTTTATTGGCACCGGCCCGTGCGTTAGCGACCAAACGGGTAGTGGTGAAGCGGCCAGATTATGCCGAACCGTTGGCAGGAATAGCTGCGCAAGCGGCTGTCACCACTAAAAGCCATCGTTTTGACCTCTATATGCCACTTCCTTGATGCTATTACAGTGTTAGTTGGCCCTGTTGCTGTAATGCCAATGACTTTGGATATATTGGCTTCAATCAGGCGGCTGCGCGTTATTGCAGCCACCTGAATCATCTATTCTACCTGAATAAATAGTTATGAAATAAGCGGTGAGCTGACAATAAAATCATTGCGTGTGAATTGATGTTTGCCGGTGAATTTTATCATCATATCGACTTTGCTTATTTTCGGATCGAAATCAATCATCAGATAGGTAATATTAGCGACATCATCATATTTCTGCATTAATTCTGTTTGACCATTCGCGCTAAATTGATTGACCAGATCAATATTGTTACCAGCCATAATGAATGATAAATCAATTTTATCTTCACCAGATGTAAAGTCGATGATGGTATCGGTATATTTTTTGGTGGAATCCCTGCTATTACGGTATTGGAAAATATCACGGCCCTCTCCCCCTTTCATCCGGTCAGCGCCACGCCCGCCGAATAACCGGTCATCGCCACTCCCGCCGGCGAGCCGGTCATTACCTGCGCCCCCGGATAAGAAGTCATCGCCCTTACCACCGGATAGCCGATCATTGCCACGGCCGCCAAATAGCCGATCATTTCCCTCCCGGCCCCATAATCTGTCATCACCATCCCCTCCGTTTAGGGTGTTATTTGATCGGTTACCGTTGATTTCATCATCACCGCTACCTGTGATGGCATTTTCAATCACGACTTTATCTGCAATTGAGACATTGCCTCTCAAGCCGCCAATATCAGAGAAACCACGTTTAGTCAGTGTGATTCTTTGATTTTGATGATAACCCGAAAAATCAAACGTATCGTTACCACCGGCGTCCCACACACAGAATACCAACTTGTCGCTAGCGTGGGTTGCAGTAAAGTAATCCCTATTACTATTGGAATTGAAACCATAAGTCGTATTGCCGATACGGGTACGATTATTGGTTCCGTAAAGGTATTGAAGTGCTAAAATATCATGGAGTTGTGGGGTTGATGCAAAGTTATTCCCGTAGATTGCTCCTGAGTAGAACTCAGATAAATAGCTCATTACACTGGTTTTTTGTGTCAAGCCCATCGAGTCATGAGTATGCTCCAAGCCTAGTGCATGGCCAAATTCATGCATAAATACCCGACCACCATAGTTTGATTGCGTGGGGGCTAGATTCTCCTCTATTTTCGCATTAATAAATATGGGGCTGAGGTTATCAGGATTCGGGCGATAGGCATAACCGCCAAGAGATCCCTCGAGTAAAGCATTCGTGATGGGAATGTTAGCTACAACATCATTTTCAGCCTCAATAAATTTAATATTCGCCACATCAGAAGTGGCGAGCATAGCGGTTCTTACCTGGTGAATTTGCGCTGCATTAAGAGAATAAACCTGAATACCATCATTCGACTTATAATGATGGTAATCTATTGGTATTGTTTGGCTAAACGAATACGTTACAATACTTATTCCATTTTTATTTTTATGTTCCCATTTATTTCTGCTGGTTATCGCTAATAGGTCAATCTCTTTTAATTTATAATTAATATTAATTCTTTCATTCGTATCCAGAATTCTGATGTGATTTTTAGTCTCGTCCTTGAACATTCTTATCCCTCATAATTTTGCTAACGACTCATGTGCCGGAGGGATGTTACTGGTATAGGGAATATTTAAAATAAGCACGTTCTTAAAAATAATCAGGGATTTTATATATTATCTGTCGGGGTATATTATTTTAAAATCTATGAAAATAAATTTCCCATATTCTCCAGGTATTATTACCTCAAAGAATATGGGAATAGAGTCTTACTTACAACACACCTTGGGCCAGCATTGCGTCTGCCACTTTAACAAAGGCCGCAATATTCGCGCCGTGTACATAGTGGGTTTGCTTGCCTTCGCCGCCGTATTCAACACAAGATTGATGAATATCGAGCATGATGTGATGCAAACGGACATCAACTTTCTCGGCCTTCCAGCTCAGGCGGGCTGCGTTCTGCGCCATTTCCAGACCTGATGTGGCAACACCACCGGCATTGGCGGCTTTACCTGGTGCAAACAGCACACCTGCCTCAAGGAAAGCATCAGTTGCCTGAATAGTCGTAGGCATATTAGCGCCTTCGGCAACGGCTTTAACGCCGTTGGCAATCAGTTGACGTGCCGCTGGCAGGTCCAGTTCGTTCTGCGTCGCACACGGCAGTGCGATATCAACCGGTACACTCCATGGCTGCTGATCGGCTAAATAGACCAGATTACGTTCACGGGCATAGTCTTCAATACGACCATAACGTTTGTTTTTAATCTCAGCCAGATGCGCCAGTTTTTCTGGGGTAAAGCCTGCTTCATCAACCACCGTACCACCTGAGTCAGAAGCGGTAATCACTCTGGCACCCAGCTCCATGGCTTTTTCAATGGTATATTGCGCGACATTTCCGGCACCGGAAACCGAGACTTTTCGGCCTTCAAAACCTAAGCCGTGGCGTTTTAGCATAGCGTCGGTGAAATAGACCAAACCATAACCGGTGGCTTCCGGGCGAATCAGGCTACCGCCGAAGGAGAGACCTTTGCCGGTGAAGACACACGCGGTGTTATTCGACAGTTTTTTCATCATGCCGGACATAAACGCCACTTCACGACCACCAACACCAATATCACCCGCAGGAACATCGGTATCCGGGCCGAGATGACGATACAGTTCCATCATCAGTGCCTGACAAAAGCGCATCACTTCAGCCTGGCTTTTACCTTTAGGATTAAAGTCAGAACCGCCTTTACCACCGCCCATAGGCAGGGTCGTCAGGGCGTTTTTAAAGGTTTGTTCAAAACCAAGGAACTTAAGAATCGATAAGTTTACTGATGGGTGAAAACGCATTCCGCCCTTATAAGGGCCAATCGACGAGTTAAACTGAACGCGCCAGGCGCGGTTAACCTGAACGTTACCTTGGTCATCAGTCCAGGCAACACGGAATTGAATAACGCGTTCTGGCTCGACTAAGCGCTCCAGTAGACTTTGTTCACGGTAATGTGGGTTTTGCTCCAGAAAGGGCCAAAGTGACGTGAACACTTCACGTACTGCTTGGAGATATTCTGGTTGGTTGGCATCACGTTGTTGTAAAGATTCTAAAAACGACTCCAGAGAAGTTAAACCATTCATCACTAATCATTCCTTGTACCAATTAAGACTCTCCTGACGGTGTTTTGTGACCTATTATTATTATCCAAAATAGTGAGGAGACGATGTTGTGCATCTTCGACTATATCATTGGTTTATATTCATACTACAAGGGATTTTTGACAAAAACTTAGCAGGGTTACTAATGTGTGGAAATATAGGGTGGGCGTGGGATTCAGCATAAAAAAACGCCCGCTAAAGGCGGGCGTCAGAGGTGATGATGCTAATCTAATAACACTTAGGCAGCTTAATCATCCTCACCATTTTCTTCATCACGCAGTGGCACGATAAGCATATCGACATGTACGGTATTGATCAGTTGGCGTGCTGAAGACATCAACTTGCTCCAGAAATCCTGATGATGACCGCATAATACCAAGTCCATATCATATTTCTTAATAGCATCAACCAATACCTGGCCCAAATCGCCGCTACCACTCAGGGTTTGCTCAATCGGGTAGCCTGCATTTTGCGAAAGCTCAGTTAATGCATTATGGGTTTCTTCAGAGATACGTTTTTGCATATCGCCAAGATTAACGTCGATCAGACCGGTATAGAGATCTGAGTAGTTAACATCAACATGGATCAGGGAAACTTTGGCATTGTACGGTCTGGCCATGGAGACCGCCTTTTCCACCAATACCTTACTTTCTGGAGATAGGTCAACCGCAATCAGAATGTGTTTGTAAGCCATAAGTAAACTCCTTCCATAATGTTAATTAATGGGTAAGCAAACATTCAACCTGTTGAACGGGTGCTAACACGGTATCTGCATAGTACCATTATGACCCCTAACTGAAGTGTTTCACGGATCACAACGCACTGTTTTGATGATGATCACTAAAGCATCCGTATGTCATTTTGCCGCCAATTACATCAACAAGTGATGAGATTCGGCTATTCATTACCTTGGCACACGGTTAGGTTACTTAAATTAAAGCAGATCATTATCTTAAGTATAGCGCTGATAAACCATCCTGATTAACGGAATTTCATATTTGTGATGCAAATATAACTTACAAAGAACGGCGGCCAAATTTATATAATTTAGTTAAGAAAGATTAATATTTCATCGCTATTGATGTGTTTTATGAACATTTTTCAGTGAGTAATATTAGATATAAGTTAACGCTAATCGATACTTAACAAATGTCTAAATAGGCTTAATTTAGAGATTATCAGGCTATTTTCCATTTCATTTCCTACACTCATAAAGGGAGTCCTACACGTTCGGATACTGTGTCGAGTGAACAACGCATCGAACCAGAATCAGAAAGCGGGCGATAGGGGGTGGCGTTTGAAGCCCTGGGGGTGTTTGTATCGGCTAGAGTGAGCGATGGCGCAGAGGTTCAGGTGACTGACCTTATGTGCGAGATATCGCTGGGAGGATAATTATGATCAGTACCGTCGCGCTTTTTTGGGCTTTGTGTGTGGTATGTGTGATTAATATGGCACGTTATTATTCATCTCTGCGTGCTTTGTTAGTAGTATTACGTGGCTGCGACCCGTTGCTGTATCAATATGTTGATGGTGGTGGATTTTTTACCTCTCACGGTCAGCCGAGCAAACAAATTAGATTAGTGGGTTACATTTTTGCCCAACGTTATCTTGATCATCATGATCCAGAATTTATCCGCCGCTGTGAGAGACTACGTGGGCAATTTATACTGACCAGCGCATTATGTGGCTTGGTAGTGGTCAGTCTGGTGGGCTTAATGTTGTGGTATTAGTATGAATTCTTGGCAGAAAGACAATTAAAAAAGGCGACCTAATCAGGCCGCCTTTTTATTTACCGTGACTGTTCAATATGTTCACTGCCCAGTCTTATCATCATGCTACGTTAAGGCACTATGATAGTAATACGTTTCGCTGGGTTTAAATAAATTTCAGTGCCACCCAGTACAGCCCACCGGAAAGAAGAATAGAGATTGGTAAGGTTAATACCCAAGCCAACATAATGTTCTTCACGGTTTTACTCTGAACACCACCGCCATCAACCAACATGGTCCCGGCAACGGCGGAAGAGAGCACTTGCGTTGTCGATACAGGCATACCGGTATAACTCGCAATACCGATGGAAACCGCCGCAGTCATCTGGGCTGAAACCCCTTGCGCGTAAGTCATGCCTTTCTTACCGATTTTCTCACCGATGGTGACTGCCACACGTTTCCAGCCAATCATGGTACCCAAAGAGAGGGCCAGAGCGACGGCAACGATGATCCAGGTCGGCGCATATTCCACAGTTTCCAACAAATCTGTACGCAGATTATTGAGGAAACGACGGTCTTGAGCACTGGTTTCAGGCAGTTTGGCAACCGTCCCTGCGGTTTCGGCAACACACATCAGCAAGCGACGCATATGGCTGCGTTGATCGACCGTCAGGTCGTCATAGCTTTGCAGGTTAGCCAACAACGTTTGGGCATGATCAATAGCAATCATGGCGCGTGAGCTATCACAATGGAACTGTGCGGGTGTATTCGGTAATGTTTCTGGTGCAGGTACCAGCGGTTTTAGCGCAACGGCATGAGGTAATACCTCAACATGTTGCTGATAATATTGTTGCAGATGGGTCACTGCATCGCGGGTGCGGGCAATATCATAACCGGTTGCACTCATATTCACGACAAACCCAGCCGGAGCCACGCCGATTAATACCAGCATGATCAAGCCAATCCCTTTCTGACCATCGTTAGCGCCATGAGAGAAACTCACACCGATAGCCGATAGAATCAGCGCAGTACGGGTCCAGAATGGCGGTTTACGTTTACCGTCTTTCTTTTCACGTTCAGCGGGTGTCAGGTGAATACGTTGCTGCTTTTTAGACCCGTTCCAGTAACGACGTAACAGGAACACCATCAACCCGGCAATAACCAGACCCACAATCGGGGATAAGATTAATGACAGGAAGATTTGAATCATCTTAGGAACGTTCAGTGCATCTACAACAGATGTACTGGTCATTAATGCATTGGTTAAACCAATACCGATGATTGCACCAATTAGCGTATGAGAGCTGGAAGCTGGGATACCGAAATACCAAGTGCCCAAATTCCAGATAATCGCCGCCAGCAGCATAGAGAAGACCATAGCCAACCCATGTGCCGAACTGACGTTTAACAGCAGATCAGTAGGCAATAAATGAACGATGGCATAAGCCACGCTCAAACCGCCCAGCATCACGCCGAGGAAGTTAAACACCCCTGCCATCACAACAGCAACCTGTGAACGCATGGCACGGGTATAGATTACGGTCGCAACCGCATTGGCTGTATCATGAAAACCATTGATGGCTTCGTAAAACAGCACGAACAACAAAGCAAGAACTAACATTAGGCCGGTATGGAAATCCAGGCCAGCGAAAAGATGTAGCATAAGCGTTACGCCAGTTTGTGGACATGAACGCGGCGCATTATCAGTGACAATGGGGGGTGGGGAAAAGGAAAATATGACCTTTTTTTGACATGACCGCAGACGAATTAGTCTTTTTGATCAACATATGTATGTTATATCAGCAAGTTACTTAGTTTTACCGTATGAGACATTTTCTTACTATAGCGATATTCCTGCGGGCGACTTACAATCTCCCGCCGCCAATTTGTCGGTTGAATGCGCTAAATAATATAATAATCAGCCAAAAGCGGGCAATTTTGCAGCGATGATGATTTTACTCAGTGAGGCCCAGTGTGGAACAGTTTGATGTGGTAGTGATAGGTGCAGGTGCTGCGGGGCTATTTTGTGCCGCTCAGGCCGGGCAAGCAGGATGTCGGGTGTTACTGGTCGATAACGGCA
This sequence comes from Yersinia sp. FDAARGOS_228, assembly GCF_002073315.2. Taxonomy (NCBI): domain Bacteria; kingdom Pseudomonadati; phylum Pseudomonadota; class Gammaproteobacteria; order Enterobacterales; family Yersiniaceae; genus Yersinia; species Yersinia sp. FDAARGOS_228. The sequence goes on along the minus strand of NZ_CP020409.2, from coordinate 507,908 downwards.
AAAAGGCTGGGCGCAAAATACTGATGTCTGGTGGCGGTCGCTGTAATTTTACCAATCTCTTTGCGGAACCTGCCGCTTACCTGTCACACAATCCCCATTTCTGTAAATCCGCCTTGGCTCGTTATACCCAATGGGATTTCATCGATCTGATGAATCGCTATGGCATTGCCTGGCATGAGAAGGCGCTAGGGCAGTTGTTCTGCGATGACTCTGCTCAGCAGGTGGTTGAGCTATTACTGAAAGAGTGTGAGTTGGGGCAGGTCACGATTCGGTTGCGTAGTGATGTTTTGTCGGTTGAAAAAAGCGATACGGGGTTTGTATTACAAATTAATGATTTGAAAGTGAGCACTAACTCACTTGTTGTCGCTTCTGGTGGGCTATCTATGCCTGGACTAGGCGCTTCACCGTTCGGCTATAAGCTGGCGGAGCAGTTTGGTTTGAAAGTCCTCCCGACTCGTGCAGCATTAGTCCCCTTTACCTTGCACAAACCGCTGCTGGAACACCTGCAAACATTATCTGGTGTTTCAGTGCCTGTGGTGGTCACCGCCGAAAATGGCGTTAGCTTCCGTGAGAGTATTTTGTTTACTCACCGTGGGCTTTCTGGCCCGGCAATTTTACAACTTTCAAGCTATTGGCAGGCTGGTGAGTATGTGAGCATTAACTTACTTCCTGACACTGATTTAGACGATTTTCTCGACAGTGAGCGAAAAGCACACCCTAATCAGACACTGAAGAATACTCTGGCTCAGCGGTTACCTAAGCGGCTGGTGGAGTGTCTTCAAACCTTAGAGCAACTGCCAGACGTTACTCTGAAGCAATTAAATGCGCCGCAGCAGGCCGCGTTAGTCGCCAATCTTCAACAATGGCGAGTGCAACCCAATGGCACCGAGGGTTACCGTACTGCTGAGGTCACTCTTGGTGGTGTTGACACCCAAGAGCTCTCATCTAAGACAATGGAGGCCCATAAAGTGCCTGGAATGTACTTTATTGGCGAGGTCGTTGATGTCACTGGCTGGTTGGGTGGCTATAACTTTCAATGGGCCTGGAGCTCTGCCTGGGCCTGTGCGCAGGCATTGGCGGCTGAGAAGCAAAAATAAAGTTTGTACGCTCAGTTAAATTTCATCCATAAAGTCTGGCGGTGATAAAGGTTCTTGGCGAGGATGTTGCGTCAACGACTTTTACTGGCAGTTGAAGATACGCGATAGTTGAGATAAAGCCTCTTAACCAGATATACCTGATCAAGAGGCTATCATGGGGTCAGTGCGGTATGATTCTCAACGCAATGCCTGAAGAATATTATAGGCAGCTTGCACGCGAACAGGATTAGGGTAATTCTTGTTAGCTAACATCACGATGCCAATATTTTCCTCTGGGATGAAGACAATATAAGCCCCAAAGCCATTGGTAGCACCGGTCTTATGCACCCAGGATGCCCGTGTTGCTGAGTGTGGTGGCAGCAACTCCTCAACTTTACGCGGTTTCAACGCGATATCATTGCCACTGTCGGCGATGACCCGCTGCGGGTTGATAGGCCAGTTATACATTTCCCATCCCAACCCCTGGAACATCTCCCCCGCCTGGAAATAGCGAGATTGAGCCGCGATGATAGCTTTCTTTAACTTATCGTTTTCGGCAGGTAGGCTGTCTGGGTCCATATTGGCCTGCATATATCTCACCATATCTTTCGTGGTGGTTTTTACCCCATAGGCTTCCTCACCCAGCATGCCCAACGTGACGCGTACTGGCTGACCATCCTTATATCCCCATGCATAGCTTGACTGCATCGATTCAGGGACAGTGATAAAAGTGTGTGTCAGTTTTAAGGGCTGGAACACATACTTCTTCATGTAGTCTTCGAAGGTTAACTGGCTTCTTTTTACCGCCAATGCTCCGAATAAGCCAATACTGGCATTAGAGTAATTTCGCATCACTCCAGGCGCCCATTGTGGCTGCCATTGCTGATAATATTGCCATAATGATTTTTGGTCTGTAACCGAATCGGGCAGTTGAAGAGGTAGCCCCCCCGCAGTGTAGGTCGCCAGATGCAACATTTTCACATCTTGCCACTGACTACCCGTTAGCTCAGGAGCGTATTCCGTCACTGGATCATTAAGGTTCATAATGCCGGTTTGCATGGCATATTCCCCGGCTATTCCGGTAAAGGTCTTACTTACTGAGCCAAGTTCAAACAGCGTATTCTCAGTGACTGGGGTACCTGCTTTTATATCCGCTACACCATAGTTAAAAAACTGTGGTTTTCCATCATAAAATACAGCGACGGCCATGCCGGGGATATTCTGTTGTTCGATCAACGGCTTAAGGGTGTTATTGACGATAACCGCAACCTGTTGCTCCGTAAGTATGGTTTGTGCCGAGGTATAAAATGGCGAAGTTGCGATAGCGGTAAAGACCAAGGTATTGATTACAGACTTTTTCAACATTAGAAAATCTTCCTTAGATTGATAAACAACAAGCAGTGTGTCTCCTTCTGCGTCGCTGATTCTGCGGTGATTGACTATGGATAACAATCGATTATATTTAGTGTTTGATAATAGAAAATCTAACAGATAATCCTATGGTACGTAGTTATATTCCACTAAATTCACTTCGCGCCTTCGAAGCCGCAGCCAGACAGTTAAGTTTTACTAAGGCTGCTATCGAATTAAATGTGACTCATGCGGCAATAAGCCAGCAGGTCAAAGCGCTGGAACAACGCCTCAATTGCCGTTTGTTTATTCGTATTTCACGCGGATTAGTGTTAACAACAGAAGGTGAGAATCTACTACCGATCCTTAATGATTCCTTTGATCGTATAGCGGGCACGCTAGACCGTTTTTCCGCTGGGGTAATGCGTGAGAAAGTCAGAGTGGGGGTTGTTGGGACCTTCGCTACCGGCTATCTCCTGCCGCGCCTGAGGGATTTTCAACAACGTTATCCACATGTAGATGTTTCACTTTCCACACACAACAACCGTGTTGATGTGGTGGCTGAAGGGCTGGATTATGCTATTCGCTATGGCAATGGTGCCTGGCATGATACTGAGTCGCAATTTTTATGCGATGCGCCACTTGCTCCTTTGTGTGCTCCCTCGTTAGCGGGATGTTTACGCAATCCTGATGACCTGCAAAAATTTACGCTGCTTCGTTCCTATCGCCGCGATGAGTGGTCGGCATGGTTTAGTGCTGCTGGGGGATGTGTCCCTTCACCTTCTCAGCAAATAATGGTGTTCGATTCGTCAGTGAGCATGCTGGAAGCGGCACAGGCAGAAATAGGTATCGCACTGGCTCCACCGTCCATGTTTACGCACCTGTTACTCAGAGAACGTATCATCCAGCCATTTAGTACGACGATTAGCCTGGGTGGGTATTGGTTAACTCGGCTACAATCCCGCACAGAAACTGCCGCGATGCGGGAGTTTTCACTATGGTTATTGTCTGAGATGAAATCTGAGTGAGTGGAATACTAAATTTGCTGACGCCATCGATTATATCGATAGGAGCAGTGTGCTGGAGAAGGCTCTCTTTTTATATTCTCTTATGCCAATTGTCATGGAATAAGTTAGAACCTGCCAAGTTGGTACCATCTTGTGCCCTGGCCAGGAATTCCCCCCGAATTGGTCAATAATAAGAAATTGTGCTTCACAATAGTGAGAGTGATAAACCAACATTACTTGGTGGTATTTTTGCGTTGCTGCGCTGGGGGTTGCGTGCCAGCCAGACTCGGCATGGCGTGGCGCATAATATCTAAAAATGCCCGTAATCTTGCTGGATAAAAACTGGCATGGGGATAAACCAGATAGATGGGCAAAGGTAATCCGTGCCATTCTGGCGTTAGATGTACTAACCGCCCTTGTGCAAGATCTTCGCTCACGACCCACGTTGAGGCGATTCCTACCCCGACCCCCGCGAGTGCGGCATTACGTAAGGCATACAGACTGTCGGTACTCAATTGCGGCTGGATAGAAAAACGATGTATGTCACCACTCGTCTGATGATTTAGGACGACCTCATTACGGTAAAACGAACTTAGCGCCAGCCAGCGTAAATCCTGCAATTGGTCAGGATGTAGCGGTAGCGGCTTATCATTGAGCAATTCAGGGGCGGCGACGACAATACGCGGCACCTCAGCCAGCAGAATCGCAACCACTGAAGGATCGGTGACGGCTCCAACTTGAATGGCGCAATCAATTCCCTCCACGATGAAATCCGGGCGGCGATCATTTAGCATCCATTCCACGGACATTTTCGGATAACGGCCTAAATAGTCTTTAAGCGGTTTGATTAATTGATCTTGCCCGAACGCGTGCGGCACTAAAACACGTAGTATTCCCCTGGGTTCGTCCGTGGCCCCGCGCAGGTCATCCTCCATCCTATTCCAGTTTTCAACCAGTGCCTTAGCATGGGAATAGCAGCGTTCGCCATCGTCGGTGAGCTTCATAACATGCGTGGTGCGCTGCAATAATTTCAGGCCAAGCAGGCGTTCCAGTGTTTGTAACCGCCGGCTAATCGTCGGCTGGCTTGTACCCAAACGTGCTGCTGCTGCCGATAAACTACCGGCCTCAACGATACGGATAAATGTTTGCATTAACTCTATACGATCAATGCTAATCAAACTGGGTTCTATCATACGTTAAGCGTATAACAGTTTTACTCTTTAGGCGACTACCAACACCTATCTACTCAGGCAAAAATACTGACTCAATATCATTATAGGTAGCCGCCATGTCAGCCATTCAAACCATACCAAGCCCTTTAGATAGTCCTGAGAAAACCCTTTCCGGCCGGACAGTTTTTATGTTGGCAACCGGCGCTGGGCTTAGTGTCGCCTCAATTTATTATAGTCAGCCATTATTGGGTGTTATAGGTACCGATCTGCATGCCAGTGTAGGCACGGTTGGCATGGTGCCGACACTGACACAGATTGGTTATGCTTTAGGTATCTTGTTGCTCGCCCCGCTAGGTGATCGCCACGATCGTCGGATTGTCATTTTATTGAAAGGTCTTTTGCTTACCGCAGCGCTGCTGTGCAGTGGTTTTATCTCTGGTATCAATGGGTTGTTAGTCACCAGTTTTGTGGTCGGGATTGCCGCAACCATGGCGCAGGACATTGTTCCTGCATCAGCGACGTTGGCTTCAGCGGCACAACGGGGTAAGACCGTCGGAACTGTAATGACGGGCTTATTGCTGGGGATTTTACTGTCACGGGTGCTGAGTGGTTTTGTCGCCGAATATTTTAGTTGGCGGGTGTTGTATATCGGTGCGGCGCTATCAGTTATTTTTATCACGCTGGTGATATGGCGTGGTTTACCTCGGGTTCCCGCAGCGTCAACACTGAGTTATCCAGCACTACTTACGTCGATGATTCACTTGTGGCTTCAGTTTAAAACCTTGCGCCGTGCTGCGCTATCACAGGGGTTGTTATCGGTCGGATTCAGTGCTTTTTGGTCAACACTAGCAGTGATGTTACAAGATACTTATCATCTTGGTAGTGCTGTTGCCGGTGCGTTTGGTCTTGCCGGTGCCGCAGGTGCTTTGGCGGCACCTCTTGCTGGAGCGTTGGCGGATCGCCGTGGGCCACATAGGGTTACTTTGATGGGTGCAGGTGTGGCAACTCTCTCATTTGCAGCGCTATTTCTTCTGCCGCTACTGCCACTTCAATACCAGATTGGGCTTATGGTCATCAGCGCGATTGGTTTTGATTTCGGTGTTCAGGCGACTCTGGTAGCACACCAAACTATTATTTACAGCCTGGAACCTGCGGCCCGCAGCCGGCTCAATGCCTTGTTATTTACCGGTGTGTTTGTTGGGATGGCGGTTGGTTCAGCTTTAGGCAGCCTGATGCTGGAAAAAATGGGGTGGACAGGTGTAGTTAGCCTGATAACCCTCGCGGGTGCAGCTAGCCTGGTCGTACGTTGGAGCAATTACAGCACCAGATAGCCGTGATCCTGCTCATAATGAGCAGGGAGGATGGCAATTTCCCCAATGTAGTTAGCATTTCGGGATGCCTGAGAAAGCAGGCACCCCGAGCAGATGTCTTAAGTTCTGCGTCACAGCGTTAAACTCAATAATCAGTTATCAGCCCCAGTAATCTGTAGTGCTTATTAGCTTTGTAAGTAAGCAATACTTTGGCGAATCTCTCTTTCAATATCTGCCTCTGACCAAATATTTAGTTGCGAGGAAAACGGTTCAAAAGCATAGATTCCCTGATAACCCAAGCGTTCAAGATTTGCGACTTGTTGTTTACTGTTCAGCTTATCTTGCTTACTAAGCATAATGCGGTCTTCATCCGTCAGTGTGGATTTCAACCGATTCTCTTCGACGCCGGAAAGGTGCACCAGACCAATCAAATTAACATCTATATGTGCATCAAACTCGGCCTGAGCGATATCACTCAGATAGTAGTGGAAAGTATCCAGCACCATTTGGTAGGGGGCGGCCGATTTACGGATCAGTGATTGTGTTAACAGATGAGAACGCAATGAACTGATCCCAAAACCTAAAGGCTCAACTAACCCAGTGACTTGATATTTCTTAAACAGAGGGGCGAGTAGTTGTAGTGCATCTAGTGTGTCTTGCTCTTTTTGCTCCGTTGAACGCTTGTCACTGGCATTACAGTTTGGGCACAGAATGACTCCGCGACAATTGATATCCCGTGCCAACTTGAGCATGGTTTCCGCTTCTTGTAGTAGCTCGCCTCGGCGCTCCGGCAGATTAAAATATTGCAATGCATTGATAGTAATAATTTCAATTTGATGTTCATCAGCCAGTGTATTGAGCTGGGTCGTGGTTAGCTCGTCAGTCACTTTTCCACCGGCCATATCATTACGTAGCTCAACCTTATTTAAGCCACATTTTTTAACCAGGCGGAAAAAATGCTCAATACTAAGATTTGGGGCAATTTTGCGATTAATACAGAAACGATCTTGCGCGATGGACATGGTGCACTGCTCCTGCTGTGGTGAGTACGGGGGAAAAGTCTCATCTAGACATGGCTAAAATAAGAACATTTATTTCATTTATATTAAATAACGAAACATTGACTTTTAGATGTAGCTCAAAAATTAGTCTAAAAAGGCGACTCAGTTTTCATTTAAAACCAATAAAAGCGAGTTGGTACCGTTGTTTTTTTAACCTTAACAATTTATTTACGGCAAAAGAATGAGGTGCTTTAGTCTTTTTAGCGCGTTGCGTGGGCTATCTGGCTTTTTTGATTACGGTGTAACGGCTTTGCAGGAACTTGCGATACATCGCACAAAACAAAATTTCTAAAAGAAGTTATTTGAAACTTTTTTTTCAATGGCATAAAGTCTGCGTATCGGCTGGTTTTTCGCCTCTCTGGCGGCTGGTCGCTTTGCTGGCTATTTTTGTCCCATTACAAGATAGCCCTTATTGATTGAGCGTATGGTCCGTTAGAAATGGTCAGGTTAAAGCCACTTTGAACGAACCCTGCGATAGCAGCTATTGAGAAGAGGGTTAGACATGAAAATCGTGAGTAACTTTATTGGCGGAAAAAATTCCCTGAGTTCCAGCAATCAGACTGCCGATATTCATAATCCAGCCACCGGTAAAGTTGAAAGCCAGGTTACGCAAAGTTCTGCCGAAGAAGTTAATCAGGCTATCGGCGTGGCCCATCAAGCTTTTGCCGACTGGTCTCGAACTACTCCACTGCGTCGCGCCCGTATTATGTTCAACTTTAAAGCACTGATTGAGCAACATCGTGATGAGCTGGCTGAGTTGATTGTCCGTGAGCATGGCAAAGTTTATTCCGATGCGTTGGGTGAGATCACTCGTGGGTTGGAAGTTGTCGAGTTTGCCTGCGGTATTCCACATCTCTTGAAAGGTGAATATTCCGCAGATGTTGGTACGGGGGTGGATTGTTTTTCCATGATGCAACCACTGGGTGTGGTCGCGGGTATAACGCCATTTAACTTCCCGGCAATGGTTCCGATGTGGATGTTCCCTGTCGCTTTAACTTGTGGCAATACTTTTATCTTAAAACCACCGGCACTGGACCCGTCAGCCTCTGTTCGTATGGCTGAGCTTCTGACAGAAGCTGGGTTGCCGGATGGAGTATTCAATGTTATTCACTGCTCAAATGAAAATGCGGCCCAGCTCTGTACTGACCCACGAATTCAGGCCGTCAGTTTTGTTGGTTCTTCTACTGTAGCTGAGCATATTTATACTACTGCCAGTGCACACGGTAAGCGTGTACAAGCGTTTGGGGCTGCTAAAAATCAGGCAATTATCATGCCTGATGCTGATCTGGATGCCACAGTAAATGCATTGATGGGCGGCGCATTTGGTTCGGCGGGTGAGCGTTGTATGGCTTTGCCTATTGCAGTTGTCGTGGGTGATGACACCGCAGACAAATTGCTTGAGAAGCTAAAACCACTCATCACTCAATTGCGTGTCGGCCCAGGCTTGCAGCAAGGCGGTGAAGGAAATGAGATGGGGCCGTTAATCTCAGCCGCCCATCAGAAAAAAGTGCTCGGTTATATTGATCAAGGTGTTAAAGAGGGCGCAACGTTAGTCACCGATGGCCGCAATTATAAAGTTGCAGGTTATGAGCAGGGATATTATGTAGGTGGCACTCTGTTTGACCACGTTACGCCAGAGATGAAGATCTATCGGGAAGAGATCTTTGGGCCGGTACTGGGTATTGTCAGAGTCCCGGATTACCAAACAGCCATTGATACAGTTAATAGCCATGAATTCGGCAACGGTAGCGCTATTTTTACCAGTAGCGGTCACTATGCGCGGCTATTTGTGCATGAAGTTCAGGCCGGAATGGTTGGCGTCAATGTTCCAGTGCCCGTCCCAATGGCGTTCCATAGTTTTGGTGGCTGGAAGCGCTCGGTATTCGGTGCGTTAAATGTTCACGGTACCGATGGTGTGCGTTTTTATACCCGGATGAAAACAACCACCGCCCGTTGGCCAACCGGCCAGCAAACGGTTTCAGAATACAGTATGCCTACACTTGGCTAAGGCTGTCTGCGGGTGTTCGTAGGGCTAATTTCATGTGTTAACAGGAGAGTCATTATGTCTTCACTGCTTGCTAAATGTCAGTTACCGGATGTGGATGGGCGCATTCAACACATTTCACCGCAAAATGCGGGTTGGCGTTTTGTTGGGTTTGATGTTTATCGCCTTACTGCGGGTAAAGCATTAGTTCTGGACAGTGGTGACAATGAACTCTGTCTGGTATTGGTTGCGGGTGTTGCTTCGGTTTCAACACTACGGGCTGAATACCCACATATTGGTAAACGTATGAGTCCGTTCGAGCGAACACCGCCTTATTCTGTTTATGTCCCACATCATGATCATGTGAAAGTGGTGGCAGAAACGGATCTGGAATTGGCGGTATGCCGTGCCCCTGCACAGGGGCATTTGCCTTCCCGCCTGATTACGCCGGCTGATGTCGGGGTCGAAAGGCGTGGTAAGGGGCGCAACCAGCGGTTAGTGCATAATATTCTGCCTGACAGTGAGCCTGCGGACAGTTTGCTGGTGGTCGAGGTCTACACTGACGAAGGGAATACCAGCTCATATCCAAGCCATAAACACGATCAGGAAAATGCTACAGATGAAACTTATCTTGAAGAAACCTATTATCACCGGTTGAACCCTGAACAGGGGTTCTGTATGCAGCGTGTTTATACTGACGACCGTTCGCTGGATGAGTGTATGCCCGTTTATAACCGTGATGTGGTGAAAGTTCCCAAAGGTTATCACCCGGTGGCAACATTAGCAGGCTACGACAACTATTATTTGAATGTGATGGCAGGGCCGGTACGGTTATGGAAATTTACCTGGGAGAAAGACCACGCATGGATCAACAGCGATAACTATCCAGTCAATAACAGCTAACTTAACCTGGTTAAAAAACAAACAGTAGAGTGGGCGGAACCCTACCCTACTGGATGTGAGCAGAAATGATTTATGACGCAAAACGAACCGAGACTCCTATTGGAGTGTTTACTCTTTCGCGTTATTCAGTGCCAGTGAAACTGCCAATGTTTGTGCCAGGCACATAGAGGCTACTTGCGAACGGAAACCGTCAACTTGAGCCTCTCGCACGACAAAACACACATCGCTAAACGCCGCTAATGGGCTGACCTGGCTATCTGTAATCGCAATCTGCTGTGCGCCACTCTTCGCCCCTAACTCCACCAGTTCTAATGCCTCTTGCGCATAGGGTGAATAACTAATGGCGATCACTACGTCTTTGGGTTTCACCATGCTCAGCTGTTCCGCGAACATTCCTCCTAAACCATCGATCAGAAAAGCACGACGCTCCAGATGGCGCAACGCATAGGTGAGATAAGAAGCAACACTGAAGGAGCGGCGTAGCCCAATCACATAAATATTCTCAGCGTTTTTTAACAACTCAACCGCTCTATCCAACTGTTCTGCACTGGTTTGTACTGCCAGTTGTTGCAGCGCTTGCGCATTTACCATAGTAAATACATTCAGTATTTCAGATGGGCTTTCGGGGGCAGTGTTGCCATCCGTCGAGGTTTGGCGGAATAACCTGGCACGTTCAGTATAGTTAACCGTCTCCTCCATCAGATGCTGGCGAAATACCTGTTTCATTTCGTTAAAGCCACTGAAACCAAAGGCATTAGCAAATCGAATCAATGTTGAAGGTGGCACACTGGCTTGAGCTGCAATCGACGCAACCGTATCAAATGCAATACTATTACTGTTATCCAATATATAACGAGCAACTTGTTTTAAGCGTTTACTTAACGTCTCATAGCGATGACGAATTTGGTCTTGTAACAATGAAAGTTGAGTAGGGTTGTTCATCCATTCGGCCCACGGCAGAGGAAATTTCAGGGGTTATTCCCTTTGGACTTGACGTTGCGAGGCTGTTAGCTATGGTCACTCACTCGAATGATTGATATGTGTCAGCTCATCGAGGCTTGTTCGCTCTGCCTGGCTACAACGCCAAGTTCTTTGGGTATATCTGTAAGTATTCTAACAGGTGGTTGGAAAATTTCATTTATTGATGTTGGTATTTGCTTTTATTTCATCGAAACTTAAATCAATTCACAAAACCATATTAATAGAACTGGATGAAATCTAAAGATATTCCTTTATTAACTTTGATAGAAATCAGGAATTTTTCGGCTTTATGAGTAATAAACAGCGTAGATAGCAGCATGATGGTGGCGCTGAGGCAGTATCACTTCAGCGCCGATAGGGCAGTTTTTAATTCAAACAGCAGGGCGATACTCACGCCAATAACTGATCAAGGTTTGGTAATTTTGTTTCACTTGCGTCATCAGCTCGGCATCATTCAGTTCACCTTGCAACCAGTGGCGTGATGCCTGGCCAAAAATGGTCCGGCCAACAGCAAAACCTTTAACCCACGGAGCTTGGGCAGCAGCGGCAAAACCCGCTTTTAACTGTGCTTCTGGCGAGTCCAGCCCAAGAATTAATACACCACGGCAGTAGGGATCTTGGGTTTCAATCAGTTCGCCAACGCGTTGCCAGTTTTCTGCGCTTAGCGGTGGCAGCTTCCACCAATCTGGCTGAATGCCTAGCTGATAGAAATGAGCCATGGTTTCAATATAATAGCGCTCATCTTTATCTTTATTATCTTCAGGTAGAATCACTTCCAGTAGCAATTCATGCCCTGATTTACAGCATGCACGGTATACATCCAGAATCAGTTCATCCTGCTGTTGGCGCAGTTCTGCACGGTCTTGAGGATGATAAAAAACCAGGCACTTAACAACATGTTCCAGTGGCCAGTCAATAAGCTGGGAACCAATATTACCGTGTTCGAGCCGTAGCGGTCTTGAACTGGGCAATTCTATTGGGCGACCTATCCACCATCCTTGGCCGGTAATGGTATTGAGCGCTTCCTGACCGTATGTTGTATCAGCCAAAATACCACTTTTATGCACCAGCCCAGACTCCAACGCGGCTTGTTGCGCCGCTTGTAGCAACAAAGTCTTGAGTTTTGGGATACGCTCTTCATCCACACCGGCTTCACGGGCCATATCAGCCAATTGTTTGCGGTGGTCAAAGGCAAAAACACAAAGCTCAGGCCATTGTTGCTTACGGGTAGTCACCCGATGTAAATGATTAAGGCGGCTATCTTTGTCAGGGCGCGGAACCGAATGCTCGCGGCTGAGGTAATCATCCAATTCAATTTTTGTTGGCATCGCTGGGGCACAACCATGGCGTGAAACAACGAGTGCTCCACAGGCATTGGCATAACGGCAGGCTTGCTCCCAGCCTTCATCATTCAGATAACCGCGCAACAGGCCAGACATGAAGGCATCGCCAGCGCCCAATACGTTGAGAACCTCGACGCGTACACCGGAATGCAGTTTGATTGACTCCCAACGGGTGGGAATATCCCCTTCAAAGACAGAGCAACCTTGTGCTCCGCGTTTGCAAACCAGTGTCGCTTGCGTGGTTTTACGCACATTTCGCAGGGCTGTCAGCGTATCTGTGCTCCCCCCCGCAATGTGAAATTCTTCTTCTGTACCAACGATTAAATTGAAATGATGAAGCACTTCCTGCAATTCCTGAGTCACTTTTTGTGACTCAATAAACCGCGTTTCACCGTCTCCAAGTGAGGTTAGACCCCATAGTACTGGGCGATAATCAATATCGAGCGCTGTGCGCAACCCATGCTTATGGGCATAGTCCAAGGCTTTTAGTACTGCGGCTCGTGTATTTGGATGCGAAAGGTGTGTCCCCGTGATGGCCAGCGCGCGTGATGAAGCAATATATGTCTCGTCAATATCATCTGGCACGAGGGCCATATCAGCGCAGTTTTCACGGTAAAAGATCAGTGGAAAAGTCTCTTGATCTTTAATTCCCAGAATGACCAGACCCGTCAGGCGCTGTTTATCAGTAATAAGAAAACGGGTATCAGCCCCAACACGCTGTAATTCCTCACGTATAAAGCGGCCCATATGTTCATCGCCAACTCGTGCCAGCATGCCTGACTTCAAGCCCTGAATCGCCGTGCCATAAGCAACATTACCTGATGACCCGCCCAAATATTTAGCAAATGTACTGGTATCTTCCAGCCGGGCACCAATCTGTTGCCCATAAAAATCGACGGCAATACGCCCGATACATATGACATCCAGCGCTTTGTGTTGTGTACCCATCCCCATTTCCTTCTGTATTGAACCAAGCCCCGACAATGACCGATGAAATAAGTCTGTAATGACGTTTCTAAAGTCAGTATGAGGAATAAAAATTTCAAATTCAAGGTTAAATGAAATTTATTCCCCGATTGTGTGACGAAGATAAAAGCCGCATATCACCCCTAAAAGTGGGACTTACACCAAAGGCTTAAGCCGGTTATTGGCGGTATTTTCGAGGGATGACAGAGAAGAATTAAAATCAATATAATATAATAATATCAATATATTATATTTCTTCATTGTTGATTGGAAAGGAGCGTTCAATCGCATGGTAAGACGGAGAAACGTTATTTCAGTGTTTATGAGAATATTTGATCTTCATCGCAGAATGAAATGTTTCTTCTGTAATGTGATTTTATGAAAAAAATATTTGTTTATAATCCCTGCTATGTTTCACCTTACTGTCGTCAGCTTGGCGAAAGATAACAAGCCTGCTGCTTCTCTCCGGCATACGTATCTTCAGGGGCTGAAAATCACTTGGCCACCATGATGTAGCGCAACAGAGCAAAGGATGGGTAAATGAATAAGATTCGGCTAACCACTGCACAGGCATTAGTCCGGTTTTTGGACAACCAATACCTACAAGTTGATGGTCAGGAAATCAAATTTATCAAAGGGATTTTTGCTATTTTTGGCCACGGTAATGTGCTGGGAATGGGGCAGGCATTGGAGCAAAACTGCGGCGATTTAGTGGTTCATCAGGGGCGAAATGAGCAAGGGATGGCCCACGCAGCTACCGGTTTTGCCAAACAAAAACTGCGCCAGCAAATTTATGCCTGCACCTCATCTGTCGGGCCGGGTAGCGCTAATATGATTACTGCCGCCGCAACAGCAACGGCCAATCGTATTCCTCTATTATTGCTCCCAGGCGATGTGTTTGCATCCCGCCAACCGGATCCGGTGTTACAACAAATAGAACAATCTCATGACCTTAGCATCAGCACCAATGATGCATTCAAACCGGTTAGTAAATACTGGGATCGCATTATGCGGCCAGAGCAACTAATGAGCGCTTGTATTAATGCAATGCGGGTTCTGACTGATCCGGCAGAAACAGGTGCTGTGACACTGAGCTTGCCACAAGATGTGCAGGCTGAAGCCTATGACTATCCTGATTATTTTTTCCAAAAGCGAGTTCATCGCCTCGACAGGCGCCCTGCCAGTGTCGCCATGCTGGCTGATGCTATTGCGTTACTGACCGCCAAGCGCAAGCCAATTTTGGTGTGTGGTGGTGGGGTAAAATATTCTCAGGCTGGTCAGGCATTGCAACGATTTGCTGAATGTTTTGGTTTGCCGTGGGTAGAAACGCAAGCCGGTAAAGGCACTATCAGCTCAGAACATGAATTAAATCTTGGTGGTATCGGTGAAACCGGCTGCCTGGCTGCAAACACATTGGCAAAACAGGCCGATCTGGTGATCGGTGTTGGCACTCGCTATAGCGATTTCACCACGTCATCGAAATGGTTGTTCCAGAATCCAGACGTTTCATTCCTTAATATTAATGTCAGTGCCTTTGATGCCGGTAAATTGGACGGTTTGCAGTTGCTGGCTGATGCGCGTGAGGCATTATCGGCATTGCATCAACAGCTTAGTACTACCGGTTATCAAGCAGGGTGGGGCGGCGAAATTGCTCGCATGCGCGCGGAGCAATTCGCTGAGACGCAGCGGGTTTATCAGGTGCAATACCGCGCCGACGATTTCATTCCTGAAATTAATGACCATTTGGACCGTGAACAGGTTTTTGCTGAATTTATCAATAAAACGGGCTCTTTCCTGACACAAAGCCAAGTGCTGGGTGTACTGAATAACACACTACCTCAGGATGCCGTCATTGTTGCGGCTGCGGGTAGCTTGCCCGGTGATTTGCAGCGGGTGTGGCGTAGCAAAGGGAGTAATGACTATCACGTCGAATACGGTTATTCGTGCATGGGTTATGAGGTTGGTGCCGCACTGGGTGTGAAGTTAGCTGAACCTGACAGAGAGGTCTACTCATTGGTTGGGGATGGCGCATTTATGATGCTGCATTCCGAACTGGTTACCTCCATTCAAGAGCGTAAAAAAATTAACGTTGTGCTGTTCGATAACATGACGAATGGCTGCATCAACAATCTGCAAATGGAACATGGCATGGACAGCTATGCCACAGAGTTCCGTTTCCGTAATGAGGGAACTGGCCAATTGGATGGCAGCCTTGTTCCCGTTGATTTTGCCATGCTGGCTGCCGCCTACGGCTGTAAGACATATCGCGTTTCTACCGAGCAACAACTGATTGATGCATTAACCGATGCTCATTCACAGACGATTTCTACCTTGATTGACATAAAAGTACTGCCAAAGACCATGGTACATAAATACCTAAGTTGGTGGCGGGTAGGGGTTGCTCAGGTTTCTGAAAGCGAACGAACAGATGCCGTGGTTCGGGAGCTGGAAAAAAATATCGCCAAAGCCCGTGATTACTAAGGCTAATTTAGCAGGCAATCAATGCGTTATACCCCATAGCTTTCAACACACGGCGGTACAGGGATGTGCCGGGTAATTAGTTCTGCCAACGTATCTGCAACTTGAAGAATACGGGGGTGCTTGATCTGGATGTGAAGTCGTAAAACGAGCAGGTATCACCTGCAAACCGAAACTTCATGAGGAAAATAATATGTCGTTAAATATTGGTGTCATCGGAACAGGTGCTATCGGTCAGGATCATATTCGTCGTTGCAGTAAAGTTTTACAGGGCAGTCGTGTGGTTGCTGTGACGGATATCAATCAAGAGCATGCCACTAAAGTTATTCGTGATCTGGGTATTGAAGCGAATGTCTACGCCGATGGGCATGCAGTGATTAATGCAAAAGAGGTGGATGCGGTATTAGTTACGTCTTGGGGGCCGAGTCACGAAGAATTTGTTCTGGCAGCCATTGCTGCAGGCAAATATGTATTTTGTGAAAAGCCGCTGGCGGTGACTGCCGAAGGGTGTAAGCGAATTGTAGACGCTGAAGCTGCCAAAGGTAAACGCTTGGTTCAGGTTGGGTTTATGCGGCCTTATGATCAGGGTTATCGCGCACTGAAAGATGTGATTACCAGTGGGGAAATCGGTGAACCCTTGATGCTGCATTGTGCTCACCGTAATCCGAGAGTCGGTGAAAACTACACTACCAATATGGCGATCACTGACACCCTAATCCATGAGATTGATGTGCTGCGCTGGCTGCTGGATGATGATTATGTCTCCGTTCAGGTTGTTTTCCCACGTAAAGCCAAA
The DNA here is from genome assembly GCF_002073315.2 of Yersinia sp. FDAARGOS_228. Classification (NCBI taxonomy): domain Bacteria; kingdom Pseudomonadati; phylum Pseudomonadota; class Gammaproteobacteria; order Enterobacterales; family Yersiniaceae; genus Yersinia; species Yersinia sp. FDAARGOS_228. The sequence continues at coordinate 491,481 of NZ_CP020409.2, read as the reverse complement.
CACGCTAAAGCGCATCTGAAAGATCCGCAGGTCGTATTGTTTGAAACGGCGAAAGGGACGCGTATTGATGTTGAAATCTTTGTGAACTGCCAATATGGCTACGATATTCAATGTGAAGTGGTAGGTGATACCGGGATTGCAAAATTACCAGAACCCTCATCCGTGCTGATGCGCAGCCAGGCACGGTTATCACATGAAATACTGACCGATTGGAAAGACCGCTTTATTGATGCTTATGATGTTGAATTACAAGCATTTATCAATGACGTTTTAGCTGAAAAACTCACCGGTCCCTCTGCCTGGGATGGTTTTGCTGCCGCCGTTACTGCTGATGCCTGTATTGCGGCACAAAACAGTGGTGAAATTGTTCCCGTGAGCTTGCCGCCACGACCTGATTTTTATAATAAATAACACCAAACTCTGCTGCCTGTGCGCGAGCTATCCTGCTGAAATATGTCGGTGATGGCCTCTTTCACGTATTAAACGTGAATTGTTGGGGAGGTAGCGCGGCCCGGCAGCTTCAGGTGCAAGCTCCCTTTAAGATTTTAAATAAAAACTTAACTCAACGTTATTGACGTTGCAGCTAACAACGCCACAGCTTCAAGCGCTAAAGATATATTTTCCTGCATTAAAGACGAGCAATTAATCACCTTTTAATTGTATTCATCTCTATAAATTGGATGTAACGCAGAGGTTTATTATGAATAAAGAACGTGTGAAGTTAGCAATCGCGCCAATTGGCTGGACCAATGATGATATGCCTGAGCTAGGCAAAGAAAATACCTTCCAACAATGTATTAGTGAAATGGCACTTGCCGGATTTACTGGTTGCGAAGTTGGCAGTAAATACCCGCGAGATCCTAACATACTTAAACCCATGCTTGAGCTGCGCGGTATGCAGATTTGTAATGCATGGTTTAGCACTTTCTTTGCCGATGACCAGCGGGCCAAAACCATTGATGAATTCACTAATCATATGAATTTCCTCCATGTAATGGGGGCAAAAGTGATTGGTTGCTCAGAACAAAGTAAGAGTATTCAAGGGACGACGAAGGCTGTATTTGAAGAAAAACCACACTTTACCGATGCGCAATGGCAGCGAGTCGCCGATGGCTATAACGAATTAGCCAAGATTGCGGCAACCAAAGGTATGCAAGTCTGTTTGCACCACCATATGGGGACGGGGATCCAAACTACTGAAGAAATAGATCGTTATATGAGTATGGTTAACGACGATGTATACCTGCTCTTTGATACGGGTCATGCCTATGTTTCTGAGGGGAGCCAGGCGGCGATGCTGGCTATTTTAGAGAAATACCTGCCGCGTATTAATCATGTTCATTTAAAAGATGTACGCGATGAAATAGTGGCTGATGTGAAAGCGAATAAACTCAGTTTCCTCGACGGAGTGAAAAAAGGCATGTTTACTGTACCGGGCGATGGGGTAATTGATTTCCGTCCGGTATTTAAATTGCTGGATGAAAAAGGTTATCAGGGCTGGATGGTGGTAGAGGCAGAGCAGGATCCGGCTATCGCTAATCCATTTGAGTATGCGGTGAAGGCTCGCCAATATATTAAAGAAACCGCGAGCATTTAGTCATATTCAGTTATGGCAGGGGATAGGTTGGTACACTACCCCCTGATGGTTAGGCGGGTATCTTGATTCGCCCCATATGATGCGCGTCGATATACTGGCCCTCGCGGAAAGCAAAGCGTGGGCTGGTACCTTCAATTTCAAAGCCAAACTTGTGGTAAAGTGCGATGGCTGCCAGGTTATCGACAAACACGGTTAGCTCAATACGTTGTATATTCAGCCAGTTATCAGATAAATCAATCATAGCAGCCATTAATGCACTGCCGATACCTTTCCCACAGTAATTCGCATCAACAGCAATACCAAAAGTGGCGACATGCTTACGCCGTGCCCGTTGGTTGGCTTCAATAGTCAGTTGACCAACGATCTCCTCGTCAATACATGCCACCAGGCTATGCATCCCGGCAGGAAAATCTTTAATTCTTTTGGCCCACATCTCTTCAGAAGGTAGAGGAAGCTGTAATGTGTCGCGATAAACCTGTGGATGAGAAAATAACTGCCGCAAGGCCGGATAGTCGGTGAACTCCACATGGCGTATCTGCACATTTTCCATAAACATACCCTTACTCTTACTGTTTGAATTACCTACTAAAATAGCGTTTTATTTATCTGAGTCAATAATATTGCAACTGGTCAGAAAAAACACTTTACAAGTGAGAGTGATAATGATTATCATTGTCGTGCTTTCAGATGAGGCCATCAGCGTTTAGGTGTTCACATTACGAAGGCACGACATTGCTCACATTGCTTCCAGTGTTTACTTAGCCAGCCGGGTGCTGGCTTTTTTTTTGCCTATTTTGCGCTGTTTGTTCGCTGCCTCATTGGCTCATAAGCCGTCATGCCTCAAGTTTTCTTAACGTTTTCTTTCGCTAATTACTTCAAATTCAAATCATTTGTCTTTCAACTTATTAATCAGTCGAATTTTTTGAACAGAGGAGTGAGTTTTTTACGCTTTCATATTCTCCCGCGACATCTAGACTAAAGAAAACGTTGAGGAGAACTGAATATGATCTATTTACGCAAAGCAGAAGAACGTGGCCATGCTAATCACGGTTGGTTGGACAGCTGGCATACCTTCTCATTCGCTGATTATTACGATCCAGAATTTATGGGTTTTTCAGCGCTGCGGGTGATTAACGAAGATGTGATCGACGCGGGTCAGGGGTTTGGTACCCATCCGCATAAAGATATGGAAATCCTGACTTATGTGCTGTCTGGTACCGTAGAACACAAAGACAGTATGGGCAATAAAGAGCAGATCCATGCGGGTGAATTCCAGATTATGAGCGCAGGCACCGGTATTCGTCATTCAGAATATAATGGCCGTGACGACCAACCGCTGCATTTGTACCAGATTTGGATTATCCCCAATAAAACAGGTTTGGAACCGCGTTATGAACAGCAGATGTTCGATATCCCGCAAGGGCGGCAGTTGGTATTGTCACCGGATGCCCGTGATGGTTCGCTGAAAGTATTCCAGGACATGACACTCTGGCGCTGGGCACTGAAACGCGAGGAGCAGTCTATTTATCAGATTCAAGCAGAGCGCCGCATCTGGATACAGGTAGTCCGAGGTAATGTCTCTATCAATGGGCATCATGCCACTACCAGTGATGCATTCGCTATCTGGGATGAGGCTGCACTTTCTATTCACGCAGATGAAGACAGTGAAATCTTGTTGTTTGATTTACCGCCAGTTTAAGTTTGACCATCCCATACCCTAATAATTAGAGTTGCAGGAAGGCGGCAATTGAGTGAATCCCGATGAGCTTACTCAGGTAAGTGATTCGGGTGAAAGAAAGCAGCCAACGCATATGCAGCTTGAAGTATGACGGGTATATGTAAAAAAGGGTATGTGCATCGCGCCATACCCTTTTCTTTGCTAGAATAGTATCCCATTTCCCCAGCCTCAGTTCATTGATAATGAAGAAAAAAAGGCCAGTGCTCCAAGATGTCGCCGATATGGTTGGGGTAACCAAAATGACCGTCAGCCGTTATTTGCGCAATCCAGAACAAGTTTCTGCGATTTTGCAGAAAAAAATCGCGCTGGCATTAGACGAACTGGGCTATATACCCAACCGCGCCCCCGATATCCTGTCTAACGCGACCAGTCATGCCATCGGCGTATTGCTGCCGTCATTGACCAATCAGGTTTTTGCCGAGGTTTTGCGTGGCATTGAGAGTGTGACGGATGTGCATGGTTATCAGACCATGCTGGCACACTATGGCTATCAGAAAGAGCGTGAGGAGCAGCGGTTAACCTCGTTACTCTCTTATAATATCGACGGCCTGATCCTTTCCGAACGTCACCATACCGCCCGTACATTGAAAATGATTGAGGTGGCGGGGATTCCAGTTATTGAGCTGATGGATTGTATTTCGCCGTGTATTGATTTGGCTGTGGGTTTTAATAACTTTGAAGCGGCAAGGCAGATGACGCAGCAAATTATTGCCAAAGGCCATCGCCATGTTGTCTATTTCGGCGCTCGCCAAGATGAGCGAACGGTTATCAAGCAACAAGGTTATGAACAGGCGATGCGTGAGTCCGGTTTAGTGCCGATGAGTGTGATGACCAGCCGTTCGTCGTCATATTCGGCTGGTGCTGAGTTGTTGCGTGAGGCGCAAGCCAGTTATCCACTGATTGACAGTATTTTTTGTACCAACGATGACCTGGCAATTGGGGCCGTGTTTGAGTGCCAGCGCCAGGGGTTATCTATCCCCCATGATATGGCAATAGCGGGTTTCCATGGTCACGATATCGGCCAGTCGATGGTTCCGAAGCTGGCCAGTGTGCTTACCCCGCGTGAAAGAATGGGGCAAATTGGTGCCGAGCGTCTGCTAGCAAAACTGCGCGGAGAGGCGGTAGCGCCGAGGATGGTTGATGTCGGTTTCACCATCCTCCCCGGCGGCAGTATTTAAATTACAATAGCTTAGCTAAATAACCATTGCTGCCAGATGCTATATCACCATGGCTAATAACAGGCAACCGACCAGGCCGCAGACCGAAATAATGGTTTCCAGCACTGACCATGACTTAAAGGTTTCTACAATGGTCAGGTTGAAGTACTCCTTGAACAACCAAAAGCCTGGGTCGTTGACGTGAGAGAAAATCACGCTACCGGAACCAACGGCAATAACCATTAATTCAGGGCTGGCTCCCGTGGTGGCAATGAGCGGCGCTACAATACCGCCAGCCGTAATGGCCGCTACGGTCGCAGAACCTAGCGCAATACGCAGTACGGCTGCGATTGACCATGCCATCAGAATTGGTGATAAGCCGCTGCTATTCATCATATTGGCAATATAATGATCAACGCCACTGTCGACTAAAACCTGTTTGAAAGCACCGCCACCGCCGATAACCAACAACATCATCGCAATGATTTTAATTGAGTCAGTCACCGTATCCATCACCGCTTCCATTGAACGGCCACGGTTTAAGCCAAAGGTGAAAATTGCTATCAATACAGCGATTAAGGTGGCGATCACCGGATCACCGAAGAACTCTGCATAAGAAAGCACTGGGTGGCCTTTTGGCAAAATCATCTCTGCCACCGCCCGTAATGCCATCAAAATCACTGGAACCAGCGCTGTAGAGACACTGACACCAAAGCTTGGCATCTCTTCATCGGTGAAGGTTTTCGGGTTATACAATCCTTCTGGTACTGGTTTATCAATTCCTTTTAGGAAGCGCGCAAATACCGGGCCGGCCAGAATAACTGTTGGAATTGCCAGTAAAGTCCCGTACAGCAGCGTTTTACCCATATCCGCGTGGAAAATGGTCGCAATAGCCGTTGGGCCTGGGTGAGGTGGTAGGAAACCGTGGGTTACAGACAAGGCTGCGGCCATCGGCACACCGACATACAGCAGTGGGATACGGGCTGATGCCGCGATACTAAACACCAGTGGCAGCAACAGTACAAAGCCCACTTCATAAAACAGCGCAAAACCAACAGTAAAACCAGTCAGCACGACTGCCCACTGAATGTGTTTTTTGCCAAATTTATCAATCAGCGTGGTAGCGATTCGTTGCGCGCCACCACAATCAGCCAGTAATTTACCGAGCATGGCGCCAAAGCCCATAATCAGCGCCAGACTGCCTAACGTTCCGCCAACCCCAGCTTTGATTGAGCCGACGACTTTATCGACTGGCATCCCTTGCATGATACCTACCGCCAGCGCGACCAGTATCAACGAGATAAATCCGTTAAGTTTGAAACGGATCATCAGTAACAGCAGCATGGCAACGCCAACCGCGACAATGACTAATGGCATAGCATTTCTCCACCTATTTTGGGTATATCGCTTTTAGTTATGGTTGATAGTCAGCTTCTTTTTATTATCAGTAGGATAGGAAGGTGACCTTAGTTTTATTATTTATCCCCGTCATCTTGCAACTTGCCAGTGTGTTGACGGCTTACGTTCGCCGCCTTTCTGCACCGTGAAAACGCTGGGATATACACCCGGCTTTTCAGCCAAAGTGATTGCGCGATTGAGTCCTATACGATGTTCTATCCTTTGTGATAAAAGTCACATCTCTCTTTGTTACCGGTATCATGATACCGGTAACATGGTAAAATACGGAACCATAGAGAGCGGTAAAATTCCCATTCTGAGATAGAGATCAACATTATGGCAGGACATAGCATTATCGTGATGGGTGTATCGGGTAGCGGCAAAACCACGGTAGGAGAGGCTGTAGCCCGCCAAATCCATGCCAAATTTATTGATGGTGACGATCTGCATCCTCGTGCCAATATTCAGAAGATGGGCAGTGGGCATCCACTGAATGATGAAGATCGTATGCCGTGGCTGGAGCGCTTGAGTGATGCCGCCTACAGCCTGAATCATAAAAATGAAACCGGTATTATTGTCTGCTCAGCGCTGAAGCGCCGTTACCGTGATCGCCTGCGGGACGGTAATCCGGGGATGGTATTTTTATATCTGAAAGGCAGTTTTGACGTCATCATGGAACGGCTAAAAGTCCGCTCTGGCCATTTTATGCCAACCGATCTGCTAAAAAGCCAGTTTGACGCGCTGGAAGAACCCGGCTCAGATGAACCTGATGTTCTCTGTGTCGATATTGATGCGGATATTGATAACGTAGTGCAGCGCTGTGTATTAGCACTGCAAAGTCGTAGCTAAAGTGATTTTATACCCAAGAGGGTGCGCCCCTCTTGGATTGCGCAACTGAGGCCAACCTTATTTGGTCAAGTATGCCCGCACACCATCTAAAAACATCTGTGTAGATAGCATCACCAAAATTAACCCCATCAGCCGTTCCAGCGCACTGACACCTTTATTGCCCAGCAGGCGCAGAAACAGATTCGACATCAGCAAAATCGCCGCAGACAACCCCCACGCAATCATCAACGCCAACACTAAATGGCTAATTTGATTAGGATATTGATGCGACAGTAGCATCAGCGTTGCCAGAATCGATGGGCCAGCCACTAAGGGAATGGCCAGTGGTACTAAGAATGGCTCTTCCCCAGCCGATAACCCGGTAACGTTACTTTCTGGGGTGGGGAAAATCATCTTAATCGCGATTAAAAACAGAATAATACCACCCGATATCGACACCGTTTCAGTTCGCAGATTTAGGAACGCCAAAATCTTCTCGCCAGCGAACAGGAAAATCAGCATTAATATCAGTGCAATTAGCAATTCGCGAATCAATACGACTCGCCGCCGCTTAGGTTCCAGATGTTTGAGTACCGACATAAAAATCGGCAGGTTTCCCAGCGGGTCCATAATCAAAAACAGCAACACTGTTGCCGCAATCATCTCAGTCATTATTACCTCTAGGAGACTGGCGTTTCCCGCCAATCAAAGCCACATATTAGGAAGATTGCTTTGAATCATTCTGGTATCGAATAAATTAACTTGCCACTTTGTCCATATTTTGTAAGGTGGTATCAGGCCTATCTTAGTCAGTCTGCCGTACCCTTACAGCGCGCAGTTATACAAGACAGGCATCCATTAATCGGTGTCACCTTCCAAGGCAGGACAGTAAACATGAAAAATGTTGGTTTTATCGGCTGGCGCGGTATGGTCGGCTCAGTGCTCATGCAACGCATGATTGAAGAACGCGACTTTGACGGCATCCATCCGGTCTTTTTCTCCACCTCGCAACACGGCCAGGCCGCGCCGACATTTACCGGCCAGCAAGGAACGTTGCAAGATGCTTATGATATTGATGCGCTGAGTGCATTGGATATCATTATCACCTGCCAGGGGGGAGATTATACCAACGAAGTTTATCCAAAGCTGCGAGAAATCGGCTGGAAAGGCTATTGGATTGACGCAGCTTCTTCTCTGCGTATGCAAGATGACACAATTATTATTCTGGATCCGGTGAACCATAGTGTCATTCAACAGGGTTTGGATAAAGGTATCAAGACCTTTGCGGGGGGTAACTGTACCGTTAGCCTGATGCTGATGTCTTTGGGTGGTTTGTTTGCTAATAACTTGGTTGAGTGGGCATCAGTTGCCACTTATCAGGCAGCATCCGGTGGTGGCGCGCGCCATATGCGTGAGTTGCTGACTCAGATGGGTATGCTACATGCTGGCGTGGCTAAAGAGTTGCAAGACCCGGCCTCTGCCATTTTGGATATTGAACGTAAGGTCACTGCGGCAACCCGCAGTGGTACCTTGCCGACCGATAACTTTGGCGTACCGCTGGCGGGTAGCCTGATCCCGTGGATCGACAAACAACTGGATAATGGTCAAAGCCGCGAAGAGTGGAAAGGCCAGGCCGAAACTAATAAAATTCTGAATACTAACAGCGTCATTCCAGTCGATGGTTTGTGCGTGCGCATTGGTGCGCTGCGTTGCCATAGCCAAGCCTTTACGCTGAAACTGAAAAAAGACGTGCCATTGCCAGAAATTGAGCAAATGTTGGCAACGCACAATGACTGGGTTCGTGTTATCCCGAACGACCGCGAGCTGAGTATGCGAGAACTGACGCCGGCTGCGGTAACCGGTACATTGAATACCCCTGTTGGCCGCCTGCGTAAATTGAATATGGGGCCGGAGTATCTCTCCGCCTTTACTGTGGGTGACCAATTGTTATGGGGTGCGGCAGAGCCATTGCGCCGTATGCTGCGCATCTTGATGTGATTGGTTATTAAGAGTAATAACGATAAAGCCCTGATCTTATGGTCAGGGTTTTTTATATGATTAACACAGCTCTTTTGTATCTCTTGATGCACCAGTCACCCAGTACGGCCATCCGCACTACAGCAATTGGCTGATATTCAGCTCTTCCATTAAACGATAGTTATCTGAATAATCCACTGGGATGGCAATGACTGCCGGGCCTGATACATCCATAGCTTGGTGCAATTTATGGGATAATTCGTCGGCAGACTCTACGGCAAAACCTTTCGCGCCAAAGGATTCGGCGTACATTTTGAAATCAATCGGGCCAAAATTAACCCCCGATGGCCGATGGTATTTTTTCTGCTGCTGTATTTCCACCATGTTGTAACCGTTATCGACCCAAATAATATGCAGTAAATTGCTTTTCAGGCGCACCGCAGTTTCTAGCTCCATACTTGATTGCATAAATCCCCCGTCACCTGATACGGATACGACCTTTTGATGTGGGTTCACCAGTGCGGCGGCAATGGCCCATGGCAGTGCAACACCCATAGTCTGTTGACCGTTTGACATCAAAATTTGACGGGTGCGGAAGCTGTAAAGATAACGGGCAATCCAGATGTGAAAGCTCCCCATATCGACACACAGGGTCACGTCACTATTAACAATATCCTGCATTGCCCGGACTAAACGCAGCGGATGAATAGCGAAACCACTCATATGGTCAGCCCGGCGGGCCAAGTCTCGTCGTTGGCGGCAGCGCTCTTCCAATACCGCCTGTGTTGCCAATGTTAATATTAACGGGCCATGTATCCGGGGGGCTAATGCATCTACGGTAGCGGCAATATCACCCAATAACTCTTTTTCCGGTTGATAGGCTGCATCTATTTCGGCGGGTAAAATATCCAGATGTATCAGTGTTGCCTGGCCGTTGTTCCATAGCGCTGGGTCATATTCCACAGGGCTATAACCGATGGTGATAATCACATCGGCTTGTTGTAGTAACTTGTCGCCAGCTTGATTATTAAACAAGCCCACCCGCCCGGCAAAATGATCAAAGTGCGCCTGATCAACCACACCAGCGGCTTGATAGGTGCTGGTGACCGGTATTTTGCTATGGTGAAGTAAACGCCGAATGGCTTGAGCGTTTGCCGGCTGACTGGCCATCAATCCAAGGAGCAAAATTGGATTTTTAGCGTTGTTAATCAACTTAGCCACGGCAGTAATCTCATCCAAAGGTGCACCGCCATTGTGTGGACATGGTTGATGAATCAGCGCCTGGCTGGTCACAGGTTTGTTGAGAATATCTTGCGGCAGGCTAACAAAGGCCGCGCCCGGACGACCAAACTCAGCGGTTCTAAAAGCATTACCCAGTACTTCTGACAGCGCCGCAGAGGCCGTCACCTCCGCACTAAACTTAGTTATCGGGCGAAAAATACTCACAGTATCCATACTCTGGTGAGTTATTTTCAGGCTATCGGCTCGCTTTACCGCGCCGCCCAGTGCCACTACCGGATCTCCTTCAGAGGTTGCTGTTGCCAGCCCGGTGACTAAGTTGGCGCAACCCGGCCCTGAGGTTACCAATGCCACGCCTGCTTTACCTGTTAACCGGCCGATGGCCGCAGCCATAAAAGCTGCATTCGCTTCGTGGCGCACCACAATCGTTTGAATGCTGGAATCTTCCAGTGAATTAAAGACCCGATCAATTTTAGCGCCAGGAATACCGAACACCTGTTTTACGCCTTGCTGCTCTAAATGATTAACCACCAGATCAGCCCCGCACTGCCAAGTCTGAATATGCGTTTCATTGGTCATGATGTGTTGTCCTCTATGGTTGATTTAGCCGCTATTAATTGATGTCTTACGGCCGGTTAACTCTCTACCGCGCGGATCGCGTTATTGAGATTTTGAGGTGAGAGATTGGCCCGGAGAAAATCGGATTCCTGCGGCAGGTCGATAACCAGTTTGGCTACGGTGCCGAAAGTCAGAACGCCATTTTCCAATTGGTAATCGAGCACATGGCCGCCGCCATTGCGGGTGTCAGTAATAAAATGTTCGTGGTAGCCGGCAACGTTTATACCTTGGGTATAGTTCGGGCAGCGAAAACCAATAATCACGCCATTTTGATGAGTGAAATCAAACGTGGGTTGCTCCGCGATAGCTTCAAGCATGGGTTTATAGGGGCGCTGCTGGCAGGGGACGGTGCGGGTTTCAACATGGCTGAACGTGCCATCAATACGCAGAGCACAAAACAGATTATCTGTGGTGGTGATGTCATCAATCACGTTATGGATCTGTTCTCTGCTTATTTTCTGCTTGAAACTGCGCTTTTCAGTGGGCTGAAAAAATGTCATTACTGCGAAAGGTGTCTTCTGTTCTGACTGCGCTGAGCGAGCACTGCCATCGGATCGTAATTGATAAATCTTACTGTTTAATGCGACCAGCTCACCATCAAGATTGTTAAATGTTCCTAATCCAAAATCACCGTGCTTCAGTAACTCTGCCATGGTGATTTGGCCTTCGTAAACGCCGCTAATTAACGCGCTCATTAGTGATGTTTGATAAATGACACACTCAGAATGCTTTTCTCGATAGGCAATAAAACTTTTTACAACCTCTTGAGTACATGAACAATGCGATGTTATTGATTTAGTCATATCCTGCTCCAGCTCACCTGTAACATAAATTATATTTATATTTAGTTATAAGGTTGACGCTGAAAGTACATAAGTACCAATATAGGAATCTCACTTTTTTGATATCAAAAATATATGGAACTACGTTATTTACGCTACTTTGCCGCTGTTGCTTCAGCCCGCCACTTCACTCGGGCGGCAGAAACACTGGGTATCTCCCAGCCACCACTAAGTCAGCAAATTCAAAAGCTAGAGCGGGAGATAGGGACACCACTGTTACGCCGGTTGGCTCGCGGTGTTGAACTGACCGATGCGGGGAAAGCATTCTATGTGGATGCCTGTCATATATTGACGCTTACGGATGAAGCGATAGCGCGGGCTAAAAGTATCGCACGGGGGGAGACAGGTAAGTTGCGGGTAGGTTTTGCCAGTTCGACCGCCTTCCAGCCCTTGGTATTGCGCCTACTCCATGCCTATCGGGATAAATATCCTGAGGTGGTCTTGTCCCCCAGCGAAGAGACGATGCCGGTATTAATGAATGATTTGCATAACGATCGCATCGACGTGGCATTTATTCGTCAGCCATGTGATGCCAGTAATGAATTTACCTGCAAGGTGCTGGTGGAGGAGGATATGTTGCTGGTGTTACCGCATAACCATCAGTTGCATCGCTGCCCACAAATCAATCTGCAAGCGATACAGCATGAAAAGTTGATTACTTTCCCACGGGAAGTGGCCCCAGGATTGTTTGATACCATTATTAGCGCTTGTTATCGTGCCGGATTTAAGCCGGAACTGGGGCAACAATCCCCCCAGTTGGTGTCCGCAATAGGGATGGTGTCAGCGGGATTTGGTTTTACTATCGTTCCTCGTTCACTGACAACCATTCAGGCGAATAATGTCACTTATCATGAGATTGACGATAGTCTGTTAAAAACCAAAATTACTCTGGCATGGCGGCGGCATGAGCGCTCTGCTGCGGTACTGAATATGGTGAGCATCATCGCCGCCGAGGGCCAACAATAAACCTGTGTTAAGCCTCACTTGCCGTGATAAAGGGTAATTTCAGTGTAATGCGGGTGAATTTATCTGCTTCACTTAGGACGGTCACGCCATATTCGTTGCCATAGCGGACTTTAATTCGCCGATCGACCAAATTCATCCCTAGACCATCGCCGTTGGGTTGCGGCTGATACAAGCCAGCATTGTCTTCCACTTCCAGTATCAACGTATTGCCCTCTAGCTTACCGTGCAAGGTGATGCACCCGTTGCTGAACATTTGTGATATGCCGTGTTTGATGGCGTTTTCGACCACAGGTTGCAGGGAAAATGCCGGTAAACGCGCGTCCATCAGTTCATCAGGTAATAAGATTTCAACAGAGAGGCGGTCAGCAAAACGTGCCTTTTCTATTTCCAGATAAGCATTCACATGCTCAATTTCATCGCTCAGCGTAACCACATCGTGGCTACGTTTGAGGTTCTTACGGAAGAAAGTCGACAAAGATAGCACCAGCTTGCGGGCATGGTCTGGGTTACGGCGGATCACTACCGACAGAGTATTCAGTGCGTTAAAGAGGAAGTGAGGATTCACTTGCGCGTGCAGCAGTTTGATTTCTGATTGTGCCAATAGCTGTTTCTGCTGTTCAAATTCACCCGCCAGAATCTGGGCAGATAGCAGGTGAGCAATACCTTCACCCAATGTGCGGTTGATACTGGAGAACAATTTACTTTTGGGTTCATACAGTTTGATGCTACCAATTACCCGATGCTCTTCACCGCGTAGTGGGATAACTAACGTGGAACCCAGTTTGCAATTAGGGGAAATAGAGCAGGTATAAGGGACGGCATTGCCATCGGCATAAACCACCTGATTCAACTCAATCGCCCGGTGGGTATGGTCTGAGGTGATAGCACTCCCCACAAGGTGATGGTCTGCGCCAGTACCGATAAATGCCAGCAGCTTCTCGCGGTCGGTAATTGCCACCGCACCAACGCCCAGTTCCTCATACAAGATACGCGCCACCCGCATACTGTTTTGTTGGTCAAAACCATGGCGTAGTTGCCCCTCAGCCCGAGCGGCAATTTGCAGTGCTTTGGCTGAGAAGGCGGTGGTGTATTTTTCGAAAATAGCCCGCCGGTCCAACAAAATCCGCATAAACATGGCAGCACCAATGGTATTGGTGATCATCATCGGTAGGGCAATGTTTTCAACCAGCTCGACAGCTTCATGGAATGGGCGGGCAACGGCCAAAATAATCAGCATTTGCAGGACTTCAGCGACCAGCGTAATACCCGCGACAATCAAGGGTTGGAACAGCAGGTCGAGGCGGTTTTTACGTATCAAATAGCTGTGGAGGAAACCACCCAGTAGCCCTTCAGCGACGGTAGACAACATACAGGCGGTGGCGGTCATCCCACCCATGGAGTAGCGGTGCAACCCGCCGGTCAGCCCTACCAGAAAACCGACCGATGGCCCCCCCAAAACACCACCTAACACAGCGCCGATAGCACGGGTGTTGGCGATGGAGTCCTCAATATGCAAACCAAAGTAGGTGCCCATGATACAAAACATGGAAAACGTGAGATAGCACACCAGTTTGTGGGGCAACCGAATGGTAACCTGCATTAATGGGATAAACAGCGGTGTCTTACTTAACAGATAGGCGATCACCAGATACACACACATCTGTTGTAGCAGGGAGAAAATCAGTTCGACTTGGCTTACGCCCATATTGATAACCACAAATGCTAATTCTTGCCGCTATTGTAACCATATTTAGCCGCAGAAAGTTTTAACCGTCACCCCTTTTAAGCAAAAAGGGCCTGATAGTGGCAAACGTCAGCTCAGTTCCCTGTTTTGGGCACTTCTACTGGCCGCTGTTATCCACACTACTTTTGCCGTCTTAATGTAGCGTTTTACGTCATTCATGCACGTCTTACACTGTTTAAACGCTGTTTTTTTTGCTAATTCACATGAGAAAAAATTTCATTAATAGTAAGCCGATTTTTTCTGCGGCCTTTGACTATGCTTATAGTTTGGGTAAGAAAAGTGAGCTGACGAGGTTCTACTGTCAGAAAATGTGTATTAGGGCATTAAATCAACTAATTGGTTAATCATTGACCTTAGTCACTCTTTAAACACTAAATGGATTGCATGATGAAAAGGTCGGTTCTGCTGTCAGTGCTCAGAATTTGGCTCAAAATCATGCCGTTAATCATAGGAAGAAATCATGCCAGTACTTCCCGACCGTCAGGTGATTAATCAGATTATTTCCGGCCATTATGCCGATCCCTTTTCTATTTTGGGTATGCACCAAACTGCACAAGGGTTACAGATATGCGCATTGCTGCCAGATGCTAAAGAAGTCTGGCTGGTCGAAACGGAAAGTGGGCGCAACATTGCTCAATTGACCAGTGAAGACCCGCGCGGCTTTTTCATGGCTAAGCTTCCTCGTCGTAAAAGCCCGTTTCGTTATCAATTAGCGGTTACCTGGCAAGACAGTCCCCAAATTATTGAAGATCCCTACCGATTCGGAACGTTATTGCAGGATATTGACAGTTGGCTCTTGGCCGAAGGCACCCATTTACGCCCTTATGAACGTCTGGGGGGGCATTTGATGAGCCTTGATGGGGTCGCGGGGGTCAGTTTTGCCGTTTGGGCACCTAATGCCAAACGGGTGTCTGTGGTGGGGGAGTTTAACTTTTGGGATGGCCGCCGCCACCCGATGCGGTTACGGCGCGAAAATGGTATTTGGGAGCTATTCCTGCCCGGAGTACAGGCAGGCCAGTTGTACAAATTTGAGATAATAGACAGTAATGATCAGGTGCGGTTAAAAGCAGACCCTTATGCATTTGAGGCTCAGATGCGGCCAGAAACAGCCTCATTAGTCAGTCCGTTACCTGAAGTGGTGCCAAATACGCCAGCAAGACAAAAAGCCAATGATTTGCGCTCACCGGTTTCTATCTATGAAGTCCATCTCGGTTCGTGGCGTCGTCATACCGATGATAACTTTTGGCTCAGTTATGGTGAGTTGGCTGAGCAACTGGTCGAATACGTTAAATACATGGGATTTACCCATGTCGAATTACTGCCGATTAACGAACATCCGTTCGATGGCAGTTGGGGTTATCAGCCACTTGGGCTGTATGCGCCGACCCGCCGCTTTGGTACACCGCAGGATTTCAAAGATTTTGTCGCCAAATTCCATGCGGCGGGGATTAACGTCATTCTTGATTGGGTTCCTGGTCACTTCCCAAGCGATGAACATGGGCTCATGCAGTTTGATGGCACCTCGTTATATGAATATGCCGATCCGCGAGAAGGCTATCATCAGGATTGGAATACCCTGATTTATAACTATGGCCGTAATGAAGTTCGTAACTATTTGGCTGGCAATGCGTTTTACTGGATGGAACGTTTTGGTATCGACGCATTGCGTATTGATGCTGTGGCTTCGATGATTTATCGCGATTATAGCCGTGCTGAAGGGCAGTGGGTGCCTAACTATTACGGCGGGCGCGAAAATCTGGAAGCGATTGCTTTCCTGCGTTACACCAATCACACCATCGGCGTTGAGCGCCCAGGTGGTGTGACCATGGCGGAAGAATCGACCGATTTCCCTGGGGTGACATTACCGCCTGATGCCGGTGGATTAGGATTTAACTACAAATGGAATATGGGCTGGATGCATGACACCCTTAATTACATGCAGTGCGATCCGATTCACCGCAAATACCACCATAATCTGATGACTTTCGGTATGTTGTACGCTTATACCGAGAACTTTATCTTGCCTATCTCCCACGATGAAGTGGTCCACGGTAAGCGCTCGGTGCTCGATCGTATGCCGGGAGATGCCTGGCAGAAATTTGCCAACCTGCGTGCTTATTACGCGTTTATGTGGGCACATCCCGGTAAAAAACTGCTGTTTATGGGCTGCGAGTTTGCTCAGGGGCGTGAGTGGAATTTCGATACCAGCCTAGACTGGCATTTACTGGATGATAAAAACGGCTGGCACAGTGGTGTGCAGCGTTTCGTTCGTGACCTGAACCACTGTTATCAACAACATGCGCCATTATATGAGTTGGATTATCAGTCTGATGGTTTTGAGTGGCTGGTGGTGGATGACCATGAAAATTCAGTGTTTGCTTTCTTGCGCCGTGATGCGAATGGTGGCGAACTGATTGCTATCAGCAATTTCACCCCAGTGCCGCGTTACAACTACCGTGTGGGTATTCCGCAGGGCGGGCATTATCGGGAAGTGCTTAATTCTGACTCTGAATTTTACTGCGGCAGTAATCTGGGTAATCAGGGCGGCATCTATAGCGATCATGTCGGTAGTCATAACCACGCGCATTCATTGTTGTTAACACTGCCGCCACTGTCGACTATCTATTTATTGCGGGAGGGATTTGTTGCGGGAGAGGGAGAATGACCCGCCTTACCCGTGGTTCCCCGGCACCGATTGGTGCTCATTTTGATGGGGATGGGATAAATTTCACGCTGTTTTCGGCCCATGCTGAAAAGGTGGAGTTGTGCCTGTTTGATGACAATAACCAAGAAGTGAGGATTGCATTGCCCGCCCGCAGTGGCGACATCTGGCATGGCTATCTGCCCGGTGGTAAACCGGGGCAGCGCTATGGTTATCGGGTCAGCGGGCCATTTGATCCACAACAAGGGCATCGTTTTAACCCACATAAATTATTGATAGACCCCGGTGCGCATGCATTAGATCGCAAAGTGGCGGATGACCCAAGTTTAGAGGGCGGGGTTAATCAGCCCGATGAGCGCGACAGTGCTGCCGCTTTACCTAAATGTATTGTGTTACATGAAGAATATGACTGGCAGGGGGATAAGCCACCGGCTATTCCTTGGGGCAATACCGTAATTTATGAAGCCCATGTGCGTGGCTTAACCCAACTGCATCCTGATATTCCGGCTGACCTACGTGGTAGCTACGCAGCGTTGGCTCATCCCATCATGATTGCCTATTTGCAAAACATGGGCGTGACCACACTGGAGTTGCTGCCAGTGCAATTCCACGTCGATGAACCTCGTTTACAGAAAATGGGGCTGAGCAATTATTGGGGCTATAACGTGCTGGCACCTTATGCCGTTGATCCTGATTATGCCTCGGGCCGTGAAGGTATATCCCCGCTGCGGGAGCTACGGGATGCAGTCAAAGCGTTGCATAAAGCGGGTATCGAAGTGATTCTGGATGTGGTGTTCAACCACAGCGCTGAACTGGATGTGTTCGGCCCAACCCTGTGCCAGCGTGGTATCGATAATGCTAGCTACTACTGGCTTACCCCTGAGGGTGAATACGACAACATGACTGGCTGCGGCAATGCGCTGCGGCTTAATCATCCTAATGTTATGCAGTGGGTCATCGACTGCCTGCATCATTGGCTCGATAGCTGCCATGTTGATGGCTTCCGTTTTGATCTGGGAACCGTGCTGGGCCGCACGCCAGCTTTTGACCAACATGCCCCTTTATTTGCCGCACTGGCGGCGGATGAGCGGTTGAGTGCTTGCAAGATGATTGCCGAGCCTTGGGATATCGGCTTAGGGGGCTATCAACTGGGTAACTTCCCCACCGGTTTTAGTGAATGGAATGACCAGTACCGTGATGCGATGCGCCGTTTCTGGTTACGTGATGACTTACCTCTGGGGCTGTTTGCTCAGCATTTTGCCGCTTCAAGTCATCTTTTCCAGCAGCGGGAGCGTTTGCCTTCCGCCAGTATCAATCAAATTACCGCCCATGATGGTTTCACTTTGCAGGATTTGCTGTGTTTTAACCAAAAACACAATCAAATCAATGGTGAAGAAAACCGTGATGGCAGTGATAACAATCTTAGTAATAACTTTGGTAGCGAAGGGTTGGTGGCTGATGAGGCTATCTGGCAACGGCGTAAGTCTTGCCAGCGCGCATTGTTAGCCAGCTTATTACTCTCGCAGGGAACGCCAATGTTACTGGCCGGTGACGAGCATGGTCACAGCCAGCAAGGTAATAACAATGCATATTGTCAGAACAACATCCTCACCTGGCTCGACTGGGGCAGTGCGGATCGTTCATTAATGACATTTACCGCCGATCTTATCCGGTTACGCCAACAAATTCCGGCCCTGACTAAGGACTCATGGTGGCAGGAAGGTGATGGCAATGTGCAATGGCTAGATAGTCAGGGGCAAGTGCTGAGTGATGCGGCTTGGGAACATGGCTGCCAGAAACGGCTGCAAATTCTGTTGTCTCAGCGCTGGCTGGTGGTGATTAACGCCACTGGTCAAGAGTGTGAAATACATTTACCTGCGGGGGAATGGGAGGTTGTTCCTCCTTTTGGGCCGTCAGAACCGATGGAATCATTCACCGTATGGAACGGATCCGCGCATGACATTTGCGTACTCGTACAGAAATCTTAAGGAGCCAGCCATGGTTAAATTCGAAAATAAAGATCCGTTGATGTTAGCCAGACAATTACCGAATAAGTCTGTGGCGCTGATTCTGGCCGGAGGTCGTGGTTCTCGCCTGAAAGATTTGACCGCCACCCGTGCCAAACCTGCAGTACATTTTGGTGGCAAGTTCCGTATCATCGATTTTGCGCTCTCTAACTGCCTGAATTCAGGTATTCGCCGTATCGGTGTCATTACCCAGTACCAGTCTCATACTCTGGTGCAGCATATTCAACGTGGTTGGTCATTCCTCAATGAGGAGATGAACGAGTTTGTTGATTTATTGCCTGCCCAACAACGTTTGAGTACCGAGCATTGGTACAAAGGTACTGCGGATGCAGTTTATCAAAATCTGGATATTATCCGCCGCTATGAGGCGGAATATGTCGTCATTCTGGCCGGTGATCACATCTACAAGATGGATTACTCGCGCATGCTTATTGACCATGTGGAGAAAGGTGCTGAGTGTACCGTTGCTTGTATCCCCGTCCCGATTAACGAGGCCCATGAGTTTGGGGTGATGGAGGTAGACGAGGATTACCAGATAACGGCGTTCTTTGAAAAACCTGCGAACCCACCTTCAATGCCTGGGCGGCCAGATATGGCGTTAGCCAGTATGGGGATCTATATTTTTAATGCCAATTATCTATTCAAGTTATTAGAAGAAGATATGAATACCCCCGGCTCGACGCATGATTTTGGTAAAGATTTGATTCCCAAGCTTACCGAGCAGAAGGCGGCTTGGGCACATCCATTTGATCTATCCTGTGTGACATCCAATGCTGAATTGCCGCCTTATTGGCGTGATGTTGGGACATTGGATGCCTACTGGCGGGCCAACCTCGATTTAGCATCGGTAACACCTGAGCTGGATATGTATGACCGTGCCTGGCCAATTCGTACCCATATGGAACCTTTGCCGCCGGCTAAGTTTGTCCAGGATCGCTCAGGTAGTCATGGCATGACCATGAATTCGCTGGTGTCTGGTGGTTGTATTGTGTCTGGCTCGGTAGTGGTGCACTCGGTGTTGTTCCCACGGGTGCGGGTGAATTCGTTTTGTACCATTGATTCCACGGTATTGCTGCCTGATGTCAATGTTGGCCGCTCGTGCCGTTTACGTCGCTGCATTATTGATCGCGCCTGTCATATCCCTGAAGGGATGGTTATCGGGGAGAACGCCGATGAAGATAGCGCCCGTTTTTATCGTTCTGAGGGGGGAGTGGTGTTAGTGACGCGTGCGATGCTGGCTAAGTTGGCCGCAAAATAGGGCTATTTTATTTGCCATTTTGAACTTGGGCGGTGCTAAAAATCCTCACGTACTACGTGTACGCTCCGGTTTTTGCGCGCTGTCCGCGTTCAAATTGGCTGCAACAATAACGCCCATTTGGTTCATTTCTAGTTTATTAGATTAGACGTAAGCCAAAACCAAATGGAAGGATCAGGAAAAATGATGCGGGTTCTACACGTATGTTCTGAGTTATTCCCTTTGTTGAAAACAGGGGGATTGGCTGATGTTGTCGGCGCTTTACCTGCCGCACAAATTGCTGAAGGGGCTGATGTTCGGGTCATGCTACCGGGCTTCCCTGATTTGCACCGTGGTATACCAGATACTGTACTGGTCCGGGAGATCGACACCTTTGCTGGGCGAGTCTCTCTGCGTTACGGCCATTATGAGGGTATTGGCATCTATCTTATTGATGCGCCGTGGTTGTATGACCGAGCTGGCAGCCCTTACCACGACCAGTCGTTGAATGCCTATGCCGATAACTATCGCCGCTTTGCCTTGCTGGGGTGGATGGCGTGTGAACTGGCTTGTGGGCTGGATGGCTACTGGCGTCCAGAGGTCGTGCATGCCCATGACTGGCACGCTGGGCTGGCCTGCGCTTATCTGGCCGCGCGTGGTAGACCAGCACGGTCGGTATTTACCGTCCATAATTTGGCTTATCAGGGGCTATTTTCAGGGCATCATTTGGCTGAACTACAACTTCCTGCTGCATTTTTCCAAATGTACGGGCTGGAATTCTACGGTCAAATTTCCTATCTGAAAGCCGGGTTGTTCTTTGCTGATCATGTCACCACCGTCAGCCCAACCTACGCCAAAGAGATTACCCAACCTGCTTTTGGTTACGGCATGGAAGGGCTACTGCAAGAGCGTGCCAGTCAGGGGCGTTTGACCGGCATTCTTAACGGGGTGGATGGCAATATTTGGGATCCACAGAGTGATACCTTGCTGCATGCCTGCTATGACGCAGAGAACCTGCAAGAAAAAGCCATCAACAAAGTGCATCTGCAAACGACGATGGGGTTGGAGGTGACAGATAAGAAACCTGTTTTTGCCGTGGTCAGTAGATTGACTGAGCAAAAAGGGTTGGATTTGGTGTTGGACGCTTTGCCTGAATTACTGAAGTTGGGTGGGCAATTGGCGGTCTTGGGGGCGGGAGATGCCATTCTACAAGAGGCGTTTTTGGCGGCAGCGGCAGACTATTCCGGCCAGGTTGGGGTACAAATTGGTTATCACGAGGCATTTTCTCACCGAATCATTGCCGGTGCAGATGTGATCCTGGTGCCTAGCCGCTTTGAACCTTGTGGGTTAACGCAGTTATATGGTTTGAAATATGGCACTTTGCCACTGGTCCGGCATACGGGCGGGTTGGCAGATACCGTGGTGGATTGCGCGCTGGAAAATCTGGCGGATGGCAGCGCCTCGGGGTTTGTGTTTGATGAATGCGATGCGCAGGCATTGGTGCGGGCAATACGCCGTGCTTTTGTTCTGTGGAGCCGGCCAAAACATTGGCGTCATGTTCAGCGCCATGCAATGGGGTTGGACTTTGGTTGGCAAGTAGCTGCTGGTCAATATCTGTCACTTTATCGGCG
This sequence comes from Yersinia sp. FDAARGOS_228, assembly GCF_002073315.2. Taxonomy (NCBI): domain Bacteria; kingdom Pseudomonadati; phylum Pseudomonadota; class Gammaproteobacteria; order Enterobacterales; family Yersiniaceae; genus Yersinia; species Yersinia sp. FDAARGOS_228. Next base: position 469,823 of record NZ_CP020409.2, on the reverse strand, counting down.
TCTCTAATTGTCGATTTGTTGTAACCACGAATTGGGAAAACCGCTATGACATCACCGTTCAGTTATACCTCACCCGTTGTCAGTGTGGATGCGCTGAAACACTCGATTGCCTACAAATTGATGTTTATTGTTGGCAAAGATCCCTCGATTGCGACTCAGCACGACTGGCTGAATGCGACATTGTTTGCGGTACGTGATCGGATGGTAGAGCGCTGGCTGCGTTCTAACCGTGCGCAATTATCACAAGATGTGCGTCAGGTTTACTATCTATCGATGGAGTTTCTGTTGGGGCGAACGCTTTCTAATGCACTGCTATCGATGGGGATTTATGAAGATATCGAACAGGCACTGGACGAGATGGGCCTTAACCTGTCTGAGTTATTGCAAGAAGAAAACGACCCTGGATTAGGCAATGGTGGCTTGGGCCGACTGGCGGCATGCTTTCTGGATTCATTGGCAACGTTGGCACTACCGGGCCGTGGCTACGGCATCCGCTACGAATATGGCATGTTCAGCCAGAAAATAGTGGATGGTCAACAGATGGAGTCGCCAGATAACTGGCTGGAATACGGCAATGCCTGGGAATTCCCACGTCATAATACCCGCTATAAAGTGCGCTTCGGTGGGCGAATTCAGCAGGAAGGCAGTAAAACCCGCTGGCTGGAAACCGAAGAAATCCTTGCCTGTGCTTATGATCAAATCATCCCCGGCTTTGATACGGATGCCACTAATACACTGCGCTTATGGTCCGCGCAGGCCAGTAATGAAATAAATCTGGGTAAATTCAATCAGGGTGATTACTTTGCTGCGGTTGAAGATAAAAACCATTCAGAAAACGTATCACGAGTGCTGTATCCCGATGACTCTACCTATTCCGGCCGTGAATTACGTTTACGACAAGAGTACTTTCTCGTGTCGGCGACGGTGCAGGATATCCTCAGCCGCCACTGGGCCATGCACCAAACATTCGATAATCTGGCAGATAAGATTGCTATTCATCTCAATGATACTCACCCAGTCCTTTCCATTCCTGAAATGATGCGTCTGTTGATCGACGAACATAAGTTTAGTTGGATGGAGGCATGGGATGTTGTGCAGCAGGTGTTCTCATACACCAATCACACGTTGATGACCGAAGCGCTGGAAACTTGGCCAATCGACATGATCGGCAAGATCCTGCCGCGCCATCTGCAAATCATTTTTGATATCAATGATCATTTCCTCAAACTGGTACAGGAACAATATCCGTCTGAACCCGAACTGTTATCACGGGTCTCTATTATTGATGAAACTCATGGGCGGAAGGTACGAATGGCATGGCTTGCGGTGATCGCCAGCCATAAAGTTAACGGTGTGTCTGCCCTGCATTCCGAGCTTATGGTGCAGTCGCTGTTTGCCGATTTCGCTCACATTTTCCCTAATCGCTTCTGCAATAAAACCAACGGAGTGACACCACGGCGTTGGCTGGGGCTGGCTAACCGGCCACTGGCGAAAGTTCTGGATGAGAGTATCGGTCATCATTGGCGGACTGATCTTAGCCAACTCAGTGAACTGGAAAAAAACCTCGATTACCCCAGCTTCTTGCAGGCATTACAAAAGGCCAAGCTGGAGAACAAAAAACGGCTGGCGATTTACATTGCGGAAAAACTCAATATTGTGGTTAATCCGGCGGCGCTGTTTGATGTACAGATCAAGCGTATTCATGAGTACAAACGGCAACTGCTGAATGTGTTGCACGTTATCACTCGCTATAACCGTATTCTCGAAGCACCGGATGATAAATGGGTGCCACGCGTGGTGATTTTTGCCGGTAAAGCGGCATCAGCGTATTACAATGCTAAGCAAATCATTCGGTTGATCAACGATGTAGCGAAAGTGATCAACAATGATCCTCGGATTAATAATCTGCTTAAAGTGGTATTTATTCCGAACTATAGCGTGAGTTTGGCGCAGTTGATCATTCCGGCCGCAGACCTATCGGAACAGATTTCGCTGGCGGGAACCGAGGCTTCAGGTACCAGTAATATGAAGTTTGCTCTTAACGGGGCGCTGACAATCGGCACACTGGATGGGGCCAACGTCGAAATCCGCGAACATGTGGGCGAAAAGAATATCTTTATCTTCGGTAACACCACCGAACAGGTCGAAGCGCTGCGCAACAACGGTTATAACCCGCGGAAATATTACGATGAAGATCCTGAACTGCATCTGGCATTGACGCAAATGGCGACGGGCACCTTTAGTCCAGAAGACCCTAAACGCTATACCAGCTTGTTCGATTCACTGGTCAATTTTGGTGATCACTACCAGCTATTGGCCGATTATCGCAGCTATGTGGATACTCAGGAGCAAGTTGATAATCTATATCGTCATTCGGACGAATGGACGCGCAAAACGTTACTCAATATTGCCAATATGGGTTACTTCTCTTCAGATCGTACCATTGAGGAATATGCCAATGAGATTTGGCATATTAAACCTATCAGGCTGTAGTTATATCCACTGAGTTAATAATAAAAACCCTCTTCAACAGTGAAGAGGGTTTTTTTAAACAGATCGACGCGCCGGATGGGTTATCAGGAAACCAGCGATAATGTCTGTTGTTTCCCGGCCTGTACTTGCGCCAACCATTGGGCAATGCGCTGTTTCTGTGCATCGTCCAGAGCCATACCTAACTTGGTACGGCGCCAAATTGCATCATCCAGTTCAACAACCCATTCTTTTTCAACCAGATAGCGCAATTCTGCTTCGTATAAGCCATGGCCGAAATGTTCACCCAAGCTTTCGATACTGGTCGCTTCTGCCAAAATTAGTTCGCTATGGCTACCATAGGTATGGGTATAGCGGCGGGCCAGCCCTTCAGGCAACCAGTTATAGCGATGGCGCAACTGAACAGTATAGTTATCACGGCTGCCGCCAAGATCCCCGCCCGGTAACGCGCCAGTCTTGGTCCATGCCGGGCCAACATTCGGATAGTAGCCAGACAGTTTTTCCAGCGCGTGTTCTGCCAGTTTGCGATAGGTAGTCAGTTTGCCGCCAAATACAGAGAGCAGTGGCGCTTTACCGTCTTCATCGGCTACATCCAACGTGTAGTCGCGGGTGACGGCTTGTGGTGAATCTGATTCATCGTCACATAGCGGGCGCACACCTGAGTAGGTCCACACGATATCGTCGCGACCCAACTGCTTTTTAAAGTGATCGTTATACACTTTCAGCAGGTAATCGATCTCTTGTGAGTCGATTTTCACCTCTTTCGGATCACCGTGGTATTCCACGTCTGTGGTGCCGATGATGGAATATTCATCTAACCACGGAATGACGAAAACAATACGGTGGTCTTCGTTTTGCAGAATATAGGCCTGCGGCTGATTATGAACCCGTGGTACGACAATATGGCTGCCTTTGATCAAGCGAATGCCATAAGGTGATTTCAGCTTCAGGCCGTCGTCGAAGAATTGCTTAACCCACGGGCCGGTGGCATTTACCAAGCCTTTGGCCCGGCAGGTAAAGGTTTTGCCAGTATTCACATCAATGGCTTCAACCACCCATAGACCTTGTTCACGCCAGGCGCGAGTCACTTTGGTACGGGTGCGAACTTCACCGCCGCGCTCGACCACTTCTTGTGCATTCAGCACCACCAGACGGGCATCATCGACCCAGCAGTCAGAATATTCGAAACCGCGCACCAATTCTGGTTTCAATACCGATTCTGGTCCAAAACGCAGCCCTTTACTGGCAGGCAAACTGGTACGTTTGCCCAAGTGATCGTACAGGAACAAACCGGTGCGGATCATCCAGGCTGGGCGCAGGTGGGGTTGATGCGGCAAACGAAAACGCATTGGAAACGCAATATGCGGTGCCAGTTTCAATAATACTTCACGTTCGGCCAGTGCTTCACTTACCAGACGGAATTCATAGTGTTCCAGATAGCGCAGACCACCGTGGATAAGTTTGGAGCTGGCGGAAGACGTAGCACAGGCCAAGTCTTGCGCTTCCAGCAGCAGAACGGACAGGCCACGCCCTGCCGCATCAGCAGCGATACCGGCACCATTAATGCCGCCACCGATCACGATCAAGTCTTTGGTTTCCATGCTTCCTTCCTCCAGATGTTCGGAATAGCTCTTTAATGTTCGTTTTCGCTCACGATTGTAATCAAAAACCAACAAATAAGCCAAGAGTTAACCAAAAAAAAACATTCCCCCGTGATGGAGGTAACAATTTTGTTATCAAAATGTGGGAGGAAGGACTGGATTTGGATTTGGATTTGGTGATTAGGTTTGGTGATTAGGTTTGGTTGTTCGGTGTTCTGTGGTCCGATTCGGTTGTTAGATCACTTGAGTTGACTTAACAACCGCACCGGATCACCAAAACTAAAATTTAACGACTAACACAACTCCAATTGAACCTGATGCTGCTCAATAATCTTCATCACACTCGGAGGAGGCGCCTGATCAGTAAACAGATAATCAATCAAATTCATGTTCCCCAAATTCACCATCGCGTTACGGCCAAACTTGGAGTGGTCGGTCACCAGCATCACACAACGGGAGTTCTCGATAATCGCTCGCTTGGTGCGCACTTCATGATAATCAAACTCCAAGAGCGAGCCGTCCATATCAATACCACTGATGCCGAGGATGCCGTAATCAAGACGGAACTGAGAGATGAAATCCAGTGTGGCTTCACCAATAATCCCGCCATCGCGGGTACGAACTTCACCACCTGCCAGAATCAGCCGGAAATCCTCTTTGGCCGTTAGCAAGGTAGCAACGTTAAGATTATTGGTTACTACCCGTAGCCCCTTATGGTTCATCAGCGCGTGGGCGACCGCTTCTGGCGTCGTGCCGATATCAATAAACAGTGTTGCACCATCGGGGATCTGGCTAGCAACACGCTGGGCAATACGCGCCTTTTCTTCTGACCACATCACTTTACGATCGTTATAGGCGGCATTAACCGAGCTGGAAGGAAGTGCTGCACCACCATGATGGCGATGAATTTTGTTTTGGTCAGCCAAATCATTCAAATCACGCCGGATGGTTTGTGGGCTAACGGCAAAATGTTCTACTAACTCTTCAGTACTGACGTAGCCTTGTTGGCGTACTAATTCAATAATCGCATCATGCCGCTGCGTTTGCTTCACGGTAATCCCCTAATGCGCCTGGTTGCTCCAGGCGGTTATTGTGTGGTTCTTACGCTGCTGCGCGTATCCCAAAATGCCATTAATAACCCAATAATCAAACCTGAAACGTGAGCTGCATTAGCAATCGACAAACCTAAAACATCGAAATAACCGGCAATCAGCCAGAGAACAGAAAAAGCCATTAAACCTCTTGGCAACGAGATACCGCGCTCAGGTGCGCGTTCGCCGGTCAGCCAGACATAACCCATTAAGGCATATACCACACCAGACAGACCGCCAAAATTCACACCGCTAAACAGCGATTGCCCCCAGCCGCTGAACAGGGCCGAAACAACAGTTAATACCAGCAATTTACCGGTGCCAAGCCGTTTTTCCATTTGCCCTGCCAGATACCACCACCACATCAGGTTAAACAAGATATGCAGTAGCGAAAAGTGTAAAAAACCATGGCTGACCCAACGCCAAAGTTGTAGGTATTGGCTCTCGTCACGGGGCCAGGCAAGCCATGACATCACCGCCGCATCGCCGACAATCTGCATCAGAATATAAATGGCGATGCATAGCACCATGACACTCAATGTCAGTGGGCCGGCCTGACTGCGCAGCGTCTGCAAGTAGGAAAAGCGCTGATAGGATAAATTTGAGTGTAAATTACCCGATTGCCAGCTTGCGGCCTGATAGCGTGGATTGAGTGGCTCCAGCAAAAACTGCTCCAGCTCCTGCTGTACCAAGGGCAATTGCTCGTCATCGGCGAGCCAGATCTCTGAACCCTGAGTATCAGGCCGAACTTCCAAGACCACATTGCGAGTGGCCATATAATCCACAAAGGCCTGCGCCAGGCGCGGATTAGAGATTGCTATTACACGAATCATATTGCCCATTACCGTCTATACCTTTCGTATCTGAAGCCGCAGGGTTGTAAGCGGTGTTCGCTTGTTGCCTACCTGCAACACTAATGATTTTGGGTATAGATATTATGAATGCGATTAAAGTGCTTAAAAATATCACAATCTGGTCGGCTGTGGCGAATCGCAAGCTACAAACAGATAACAAAATCAGACATTTTCACGAATGATTTCTTGCGGATAGCCTTTGGCCCAAGCCTCAAAGCCACCGTCAATACTGTAAACCGCCTCAAAGCCTTGCTGGAGCAAATATTGCGCTGCCCCTTTGCTGCTATTGCCGTGGTAGCACATCACCATCACCGACTGTTCAAAATCAGTTTGTTGCATAAAGGTATGTAGGCTGTTATTGGTCAAATGGAACGCAGTGGGTGCATGGCCCGCCTCATAACTCTGTGGATCGCGGATATCGACTAATACGGCGGTATTCTCTTTCAGGTGGCGATGAGCCTGCTCAACACTGATGGTTTCAAACTGTTCCATTTTTCTTTACCTTACAAAAATGCATTTAGAGAGAAAATGCCAATGCGCGATTATAATCATTTTTTAGCTGATAAATACCAGACTAACTGTAATGTTATTATTGTCTCTAGTTCAAATGCAATATATTGTGTTTTTTTATAGAATTAATAAATTGAATCTATTGTTATTAATATATATGGCTTGTTTGGAATAAAGCTATTCCGTTTATCAAGTGCATAATATCAGACTGCTATTTATAATGATAATATTAAGGTGGAGAAAAAGAATACCTGTTTCAATACTAACCCGATATTAAAGTCATTGCTGAGATTCATTAAATATTTCAATGAGGTGGGGATTTTTGTTGTAAAAATGAAATGAAAGAATATATGGCTATTTTTCACTTGTCTTTTCAATCACGAGATGTTGTTTCAACCCCCAAGGATATTAAAAAATCAACAGTTATAGCTGATAATATTATTAATATAAAAATATTATTGCCAAAGACCACTGACCGCAACAACATTCGTTTAATGTAAATTGCAGTACAGTGGTAACTTATTGCTATAACTAGAAAAAATAATCAAACATAACCCATCATCTGTAGCAAACGCTGTGCCTGTTGTACCGCTTCCTGGCGGTGAGCAACACCCAGTTTTTGATATAAATTACGGATATGGGTTTTAATGGTGGTAGCTGCCACTTCCAGCTCACCGGCGATTTGTTCATTACTGTAACCGGAGTAAATCAGCCCCAATACCTGCCATTCGCGCTGGGTTAGCGGGCTGGTACGGATCAGTTCCGGTACTTGCGGGTGAGTTAGCAGTTTATCGACAAATATCTCATCAAAATGGGCGAATTTATGCCGATGGTGCTGGTTAATATCTTTCAGTATCCGCTGAGCACGGTGCTGCTCCAATTCAGGTAACGCATTAAGCTGAATCAGTTGGCGCAACTGCTGCGCCATAACTTCACCTTCAATCACGAAATGGCTGATGAAACCAGTGCGGTTAGCCAATGACAGTGATTCAATTAGCGCTTTCTGGGCCTCGCTTTTACGTTCGGTTTGCCAGTAAAGAATATTGCTTAACAACAGATTACGGTTGAGGTCACTGGTTAAACGGAGGCGGCGGGCATTTTCGTTCAGTTCATCCAATACCACTTCGGCTTCATTAAAACGCCCTAGCATGATCTGTATTCGCGCGATATTGCGCCACTGCCCCTGTAAAAAGTGATTATCCGCCATCCCTGGTTTTTCTGCCTGGCGCAGCCAATTTGCGGCGGCGACTTTGTCCCCGGTCATCTGCCAGTGAATAACCCGTGGCTTATCGGCATTGGTTATCCAGTCGAGATGATACTGGCTGCCGTGTTGCAGGGCTTCGCAACGCTGGATATACATATTGGCGTTATCCAGATCGCCACGCGCCAGTGAACATTTTGCCAGCATCGCCAAACACTGCAATTGCTGCTGGGGTTGGTAATTGACCAGAATCTCGATGCCTTTGCGTGCCGCTTCTTCAGCTTCATCCAGCCGTGACCACGACCATAAGATTTGCGAGCGAATACGCAGCAGGAATTCATGCATCGGCAACTGCTCAAGGTGTTGTTCATGAATCAAATCAAAGGCTTTATCTTGCGTTTCATAAGCGGCTTGCAGGAAACCTTGCGCAATCAGGATTTCGCTCTGTTGTAGCAATGCCCATAAGGCATAGTGATAGGCTTCGTGGCGGCGTGCCATTTGCTCGGTTTGCTGCATCATGGGCAGTGCACGGCTTAGCTCCCCTTTACAGTGATGAACTTCACCGGTTACGGAAGTGGCCACAATACGGCTATAAAAGTTCGCCATCGGCAGATATTTCAGCGCATCAGTTGCCAGTTTTTCGGCTTCATCCGGTTTACCGGCATTGATAGCCACCTGAGCACGCAGGGCATCAAACTCAGCGCGTAAAATCTCATCGATAGGAATTTTGCGCTCTTGCATTGCCGATTCAGCGCGTTCGAGCAGAGTATTCACCTCACCATAACGGTGTTGGCTTTGCGCCAGCCAGGCTTGTAACAGTGCCAGTTCTGGATTCTGTACCAATAAAGAGTAAGGCAGGGCGACCAGGCATTGCTCCAGCAGCGCCAACTCACTGTGGTTAAACAGCGTCCAGGCATGTTGCAGTAAAATATCACGTAACATGCCAACATCACCTGCGGCCAACGCATGGTGGATTGCTTCAGCCGGGTAGCCCAGCGCCATCCAGCCTTCAGCGGCTGAGTGATGCAATTCCGGTAACTCCAACGCCAATTCCCACTGGCAGCGCTGGCGCAAGAAAGTGGCAAATAGTGGGTGGAAGCAGAACCATTCACCACTATCATCCATACGATGAATAAATAACCCTTGGCGCTCCAACTCTTCCAGCCGTTGCTGACCGTTATCTTCTCCGGTCAGGCGCACAATCAGGGCATCATTCATGGAACGTAATACCGAGCAACGCAGTAGAAAAGCACGGGAATTGCTATCCACCTGATCCAATACTTCATCGACCAGATAGTCTGACAAATGGCTGGCATTTAACCCTGCCAGGCGTTTTGCCGATTTTTGCGCGGATGAGTTGGGTTGACGCGATGACAGTGCTATCAGTTGCAGCGCAGTGGCCCAGCCTTCAACTTCATCACACAAGCGGCTGCTATCACCTTGTTCCAGTGGTACGGACAGGCGGCAATCAAAAAATTGCTGCGCTTCCTGATGATTAAATGCCAGTTGCTGCATGCCTAATTCCAGCAACTGGTCGCGCACCCGCAGGTTAGCAATTCCCAGGGGTGGCAAGGTGCGGGATAGCAGGATCAGCGTCATATTTTCTGGCTGATGTCGCAGGAAGAAACGCATAGCTTCATGAATAGCGTCATTGGTAATCAGATGATAATCATCGATAACCAGATAAAGCGGGCCGTCCCAATCGGACAACTCAATAAATAATTGCGCGAACAGCGCTGAAAGGCTGGCGTATTGATGCTTTTGGCTGAGCGCTTCACTTTTACTGCAATGGCCGCCAGTTGCTAACTGCACAGCAGCAATCAGATAAGAGGCGAAACGCTCTGGCTGATTGTCACTTTCATCCAGTGAATACCAGCCAAGATCAGATTGGTCGGCTGCCCACTGAGCGATCAAGGTCGTCTTGCCGTATCCTGCCGGGCAATTGATTAATGTCAAACGATAGTTCGCGACACCTGATAATTTAACCAACAAGCGGTCGCGTATCACGGTATTTTGCAGCCGTACCGGGCGGCTCAGTTTTGAGGGGATCAGCATGCTGTGTCCGGTTTAACTAATATCCGGTGAGAAGACGTCCTGGCGATTGATATGTCCATTTGTAATGAAATGTTACAGGCATTCATAAGAGTAATTATTTTTAGCCTCGTAATTAATCAGCACTGCTAAGGTCTGATAACGGCCATATTATTGCAATAGAGTTAATGTTTCCTATGGCTGTAAGTTGCACCGGATCACAATTTTAGCTACGCCCTGCGACTCATCCCCAGCTAATCCCCCGGCAGGATGATGCTCTTGCCCGTTCTCATTGGCAGGATAAGGGTAAAATTACCCCACTCACAGGATAGAGACTCCCTATGTCACAGCCTACGCTTAAAAAGGACGATTTCCTGGCCGCACTGACCCGCCAGTGGCAGCGCTTTGGCCTAACTTCAGCTCAGCAAATGACTCAACACCAATGGTGGGAGGCTGTCAGCGCGGCGTTAGCCGAACAATTGGCGGCTCAGCCTGCACCAGGCAAACCCCAGAAAGTCCAACGGCATGTTAACTACATTTCAATGGAGTTCTTAATTGGTCGTTTAACGGCAAACAACCTGATTAATCTGGGTTGGTATGATCAAGTCGAGGCGTTGCTGGCCGAGCAGCAAATTAACCTGTGTGACTTGCTGGAGCAGGAAACTGATCCTGCGTTGGGCAATGGCGGTCTTGGGCGTTTGGCGGCCTGTTTCCTTGATTCGATGGCAACCGTTGAGCAACCCGCCACCGGTTATGGGTTGAATTATCAATACGGTCTGTTCCGCCAATCTTTCAGTGAATGTAAACAACAGGAAGCCCCAGACAACTGGCAGCGCGAGAGTTATCCGTGGTTCCGCCACAATGCCGCGTTGGCGGTTGACGTCGGTTTTGCTGGCAAGTTAGAAAAACTCGCTGATGGCCGTCAGGTATGGCGTCCGGCCTTCACCTTGCGTGGTGAAGCTTGGGATTTACCGGTGCTGGGTTTTCGCAATGGTGTTACTCAACCGTTGCGTCTCTGGCAGGCGACTCATCAACATCCATTTGATTTAACTAACTTTAATGATGGGAAGTTCCTGCTGGCCGAAAAAAATGGCGTTGAAGCAGAAAAACTGACCAAAGTATTGTATCCAAACGATAACCATCTGGCCGGCAAACGTCTGCGCCTGATGCAGCAATACTTCCAATGCGCCTGCTCGGTGGCGGATATTTTACGTAAGCACCATCTGGCTGGCCGTAAACTGGCTGAATTACCGGACTATGAAGTTATTCAACTGAATGATACTCACCCGACTATCGCTATTCCTGAAATGTTGCGAGTGCTGCTGGATGAGCATCAGCTAAGCTGGGATGCGGCGTGGGCGATCACCAGTAAAACCTTCGCCTATACCAACCACACGTTGATGCCTGAAGCACTTGAATGTTGGGATGAGAAATTGGTGCGTAGTTTGTTGCCACGCCATTTTGTCATCATCAAGCAAATCAATGCGCAGTTTAAAAAGGTGGTGGATAAGCAATGGCCAGGGGATGAAGCGGTGTGGGCCAAGCTGGCGGTTCATCATAATAAACAGGTGCGAATGGCCAATTTGTGTGTGGTCAGTGGCTTTGCCGTCAACGGTGTAGCGCAACTGCATTCTGATTTGGTTATCAAGGACTTGTTCCCTGAATATTATCAATTATGGCCAAATAAATTCCATAATGTTACTAATGGTATTACGCCGCGGCGTTGGTTGAAACAATGTAATCCGGCATTATCTGGCCTGATTGATGACACGCTGAAAGTGGAATGGGCGAATAATCTGGATGCATTAGCCGGGCTTGAGTCTTATGCCGAAGATAAGGCTTTCAGGGGCCGTTATCAGCAGATCAAATATGATAACAAAGTTAAGTTAGCTGAATATATTAAACGCACCATGGGGCTGACCATTAACCCAGAGGCCATTTTTGATGTGCAGATTAAGCGGTTACATGAATATAAGCGTCAGCATTTGAATCTGTTACATATTCTGTCGCTCTACCGCCAGATCCGTGACAACCCAAATCTGGATATCGCACCGCGTGTGTTCTTGTTTGGTGCCAAAGCCGCACCTGGTTATTATTTAGCTAAGAATATCATTTATGCGATCAATCAGGCTGCGGATAAGATCAACAATGATCCGATCGTCAAAGATCGCCTAAAAGTGGTCTTTATCCCTGATTATCGGGTTTCAGTTGCAGAATTGATGATCCCAGCGGCGGATGTGTCCGAGCAAATATCAACCGCCGGTAAAGAAGCCTCCGGCACTGGCAACATGAAACTGGCACTGAATGGTGCATTGACGGTGGGCACCCTCGATGGGGCTAACGTTGAAATTGCCGAGCAGGTGGGTGACGAAAATATCTTTATATTCGGTAACACCGTGGAGCAGGTAAAAGCCATTTTGGCGAAAGGTTATAAGCCGCAGAAGTATCTTAAAGCCGATGCGCACCTGAAAAGCATTCTGGATGAGCTGGCCAGTGGTGCGTTCAGCCAGGGTGATAAACATGCATTTGACATGATGCTGCATAGCCTGTTGGAAGGGGGTGACCCTTATCTGGTATTGGTTGATTTTGCCTCATATTGTCAGGCACAGCAGCAAATTGATGCCCTGTATCGCGATAAGGATGAATGGACCCGCCGTACCATTCTTAACACTGCCCGTGTAGGGATGTTCAGTTCTGACCGTTCAATTCGTGATTACCAATCACGGATCTGGCAAGCCAAACGTTAAGGAGAAGACTGCATGGATCGTAAATCGCTCGATCAAGCAGCAACACTGGCAGGGATAGCCGCCAGCTACATTAATGCTCATGGTAAGCCGCAGGCTATTTTGCCGGAAACCAAGCAACAGTTGTTGGCGGCCATGGGGCGTACCTACGTGCCTCAGGACACCCAGACAGAAAGTGCACCACTACCGGTGGTGAAAGTATTTACTTTTGGTAGCCCAATGCAGCTACCAATGGCGGGTTCAGGCGATTATCACTGGCAATTACAGACAGAAAAAGGTGAGTTGCATCAGGGGCGTATCAGTGCAAAAAAGACACTGACATTGCCCTCTTCTCTGCCGCAGGGTTATCACCGTTTGATTCTTGAACAAGGCTTACAACAGTGGCAGTGTTCAATTATTGTGGCACCGAAACGTTGCTATGAGCCAGATGCGTTGCTGGCCGGGAAAAAGTTGTGGGGCGCTTGTGTGCAGCTCTATACCCTGCGTTCCGAACACAACTGGGGTATCGGTGATTTTGGTGATCTTAGCCAGATGTTGGAGCAAGTGGGCGAGCGTGGTGGTGCCTTTATCGGTTTGAATCCGATTCATGCGCTGTATCCGGCTAATCCACAGAGTGCTAGCCCCTATAGCCCCTCGTCAAGACGCTGGCTAAACGTGGTTTATATCGACGTGAACCGCGTGGATGAGTTTCAGCATAGCGAAGCGGCGCAACTCTGGTGGCATCAGCCAGAAACGCAACAGGTGCTGGCTGAAGTTCGGGCTAATGAGTGGGTTGATTATCCGCAGGTCATGCAACTTAAATTGATGGCGTTGCGTTTGGCATTCCCGCTGTTTACTGCCCGTAAAGCAAAAGATGCACGGATGCAGGCATTCCACCAGTTTGTGGAACAAGGCGGTCGTAGCCTGCATCAACAAGCCGCTTTTGATGCGCTACATGCGCATTTGAGTGCACAAGACCCAATGATGTGGGGCTGGCCGGTGTGGCCAGAAAAATACCGTGATGGGCACAGCACTGCGGTGGCTGATTTTTGCCGCGAATACGCGAGTGATGTGACCTTCTATCTATGGTTACAGTGGTTGGCCGCCACTCAGTTTGATAGCTGTTTCCGCAACAGCCAGTCACGAAAAATGCCGATTGGCTTATACCGCGATTTAGCCGTTGGTGTGGCTGAAGGCGGTGCTGAAACTTGGTGTGACCGCGAGTTATATTGCCTGAAAGCCTCGGTAGGGGCTCCGCCTGATATTTTAGGGCCGCTGGGCCAGAACTGGGGGTTGCCGCCAATGGACCCGCACGTCATGGTTGCGCGTGCCTACCAACCCTTTATCGATTTACTGCGCGCTAATATGACCAGTTGTGGCGCTCTGCGTATTGACCATGTGATGGCCTTATTGCGTCTGTGGTGGATCCCCTATGGGCAGACTGCCGCTCAGGGGGCTTACGTTAAATATCCGGTCGATGATCTTTTGGCGATATTGGCGCTGGAAAGTCAGCGTCATCACTGCATGGTGATTGGTGAGGATTTAGGCACGGTACCCGTAGAAATTGTGGCTAAGCTGCGTGACAGTGGGGTGTATTCCTACAAAGTGCTCTATTTTGAGCATGACAGTGAGAATACCTTCCGTGCGCCGCAGTCTTATCCGGCACAGGCGATGGCCACCATTACGACCCACGATTTGCCGACCTTACGGGGCTATTGGCAAAGTGATGATCTGACGTTGGGGAATAAGCTGGGGTTATATCCAGACCAACAGATATTGAAGCAGCTTTATCTTGATCGGGAACGGGCTAAGCAAGGGTTATTGGAAGGGTTACATCACTATGGCTGCCTGCCAAAGAGGGTAGGTCACAAAGCGTCACTCCTCTCGATGAGCCCAGTCCTTAACCGAGGATTACAGCGCTATGTTGCCGACAGCGCCAGCGCATTACTGGGTTTGCAACCAGAAGATTGGTTGGATATGGCGACGCCGGTAAACATTCCTGGTACCAGCGAGGAGTATCCAAACTGGCGGCGTAAATTGACCACGACGTTGGAAGAGATGTTTGCTGACAGCCAGATTAATCGTTTATTGAAGGATTTGGATAAGCGGCGTAAGAATGTGTCGGCGGGGTGATAAGGGGAGGGAATCCCTCAGTAGGCTGCCAATAAAGTGCTCGTGGCGGAGAGAACAGGCAGATCGTAAAGATGCCGTCAATACGCCCATGTAGGTTCGTGCCGCGCCATCCCTGGCGCGGACGCTTTACTCTTCTGCCTATCCTCACCGCTCCAGATTGAGTCATCTGGTTTTGTCAGCATTAAGAACAATATTATTCATTGGCGTTACAGCAAGGCAGCCAGCGAACAAATCCCGATGAGCTGACATCAGTCAGTGATTCGGGTGAGAGAGCGAAGCTAACACCGCTGTAGTGCCAAAGACGCAGGACAATTAGTAATAGCAGCGCTCAATTATTAGCCAAAGTCATTGGTGTTACAGCAAGGCAGCCAGCGAACAAATCCCGATGAGCTAACATCAGTCAGTGATTCGGGTGAGAGAGCGAAGCTAACACCGCTGTAGCGCCAAAGACGCAGGACAATTAGTAATAGCAGCGCTCAATTATTAGCCAAAGTCATTGGTGTTACAGCAAGGCAGCGAGCGAACAAATCCCGATGAGCTGACATCAGTCAGTGATTCGGGTGAGAGAGCGAAGCTAACACCGCTGTAGTGCCAAGGACGCAGGACAATTAGTAATAGCAGCGCTCAATTATTAGCCAAAGTCATTGGTGTTACAGCAAGGCAGCCAGCGAACAAATCCCGATGAGCTGACATCAGTCAGTGATTCGGGAGAGAGAGCGAAGCTAACACCGCTGTAGCGCCAAGGACGCAGGATAATTAGTAATAGGAATGCTCGCCGCGCTGATGCTCGGTCAAATCCCTCACACCCTTCAATTCTGGGAATTTCTGCAACAGCTCTTTTTCAATGCCTTCTTTCAGTGTGACATCAACCATAGAACACCCGTTACAGCCGCCGCCAAATTGCAGGATAGCCAATGCATCTGGTGTGATCTCCATCAGTGTCACACGGCCACCATGCCCTGCCAGTTGCGGGTTAATCTGCGATTGCAGAACATATTCAACCCGCTCCATCAATGGTGCAGTATCATCAACTTTACGCATTTTGGCATTTGGCGCTTTCAGTGTCAGTTGAGAACCTAGTTGGTCAGTGACGAAATCGATTTCAGCGTCTTCCAAATAAGGCTTGCTCATTTCATCAACATAAGCTGATAACTGCTCAAATTTTAGTACGGTATCTGTTGCTTCGACCGCATCCGGTGGGCAATAAGACACGCCGCATTCAGCGGTTGGTGTTCCGGGGTTGATAACAAATACACGGATTTGGGTGCCTTCTTCTTGATTTGCCAACAGTTTGGCAAAATGAGATTGTGCTGCGTCTGTTATTGTGATCATGGCATCTGCTCAATAGTTGACTATTCTTGTCGGTTATAATACGCCCATTGCTGGGGTGACTACAAGGTTCGGCAGATACACCACACCTGTAGTGAGGCAATCCCCTCGGACCATAGTAGATCAGCTATCTCATTCAGTGTACTGCCCGTTGTTACGACATCATCCAGCAGCGCAATATGTTGCCCACGCAGAGACTGCGTACAGCGAAATATCCCCCGCATATTTTTACGCCGCGCGGTAGCCTTTAATCGCTGCTGCGGTGGTGTAGCCCGCACTCGCTGTAACGTCATATGACTGTAATGGCAACTAAGCCAGTGTGCCAATGGCTGTGCTAACAGGTCTGTTTGGTTATAGCCGCGCCGCCAACAACGCCAGCGGTGTAAAGGCACACTAATGATTCTTTCTGGCCTGATAACCTTACCCTGACGGCAGGCATCGAGCCAGCGTAGCAATAGTAAACGGGCCAGTACCGGTGCTAATTGTGTGACGCCATTAAATTTGAGCTTTTTTATCAACCTGTTCAAGGGCGGGGCGTAATCGCTGACAAAGGTGATGCTTGCCCAGCGGGGTGGCGCATTAAGGCAGCGGCCACAAGGTAACGCGGTATTGGTGCAAGGCAAGCCGCAACGAGGGCAACAGGGCGGCAATTTAGGTAAATGGCGCTTGCAGTAACAACAAATACCGTGCCGTGGGTGATATAACGATTGTCGGCATAGCCAACACTGGTTGACGATTGTTAGCATGTACCTCTTCCTTGATAAGTGATGCATAACGGGGCTAAGGCGGCAGGATATTAACGTATGAAACAACTTTATTGGAACATCTGTGGCGAAGGCGATTGCGATCTTGTGCTGCTGCACGGATGGGGGCTGAACGCCGAAGTCTGGCATTGCATAATTGATAGACTCGCGCCGCATTTTCGTCTGCATTTGGTGGATCTCCCCGGTTATGGGCGTAGCAAAGATTTTGGTGCGATGTCACTGCCTGATATGGCAAAAATTGTCTTACAACAAGCGCCAGAGCAGGCTTTGTGGCTCGGCTGGTCGATGGGTGGGCTGGTGGCCAGTCAGATAGCCTTGACTCAGCCAGAGCGTGTGCGCGGGCTGATCACTGTCTCCTCCTCGCCATGTTTTACCGCACATGATGAATGGCCGGGGATTCGGCCGGAGGTCTTGGCTGGTTTCCAACAACAGTTAAGTGAAGATTTTCAGCGTACGGTTGAGCGTTTTCTGGCATTGCAAACTCTGGGGACGGCAAGTGCACGACAGGATGCCCGTTTATTGAAAGCGGTGGTGCTACAACACCAGATGCCGGCGGTAGAAGTGTTAATCGGTGGGCTAGATATTCTGCGTACTGCCGATTTACGGCCAGCACTGGTCGAGAGTGCTCTGCCCATGCTGCGTATTTATGGTTATCTGGATGGGTTGGTACCGCGCAAAGTCGCCTCGTTACTAGACAGCACCTGGCCGCATAGTCAGTCGGTAGTGATGAAGGGATCAGCGCATGCCCCCTTTATTTCTCATCCTGATGATTTTTCAAAATTACTTATCGACTTTTTAGCGCATGTTGACGCTAAAATCACACTGAAATAGCTAACTGCTACAGATTTAAGGCCTTAGCACATAGTGATGAATAGAATTTAATGTGCAATTTAATGGCTAAATATTAAATCTGCTTAATAATTAAGAAGGTTCAAATTGGCGCATCCCCGCGCACTAGCATGGGGAAAGCGTTTTCCTTAAGGTTGTGGGGGGCCACTGAGCGTGGCATCACATCAGCCAACTGTCATGAATTAAATCAATATCATCTTTGTTTTTCTCAATGTTTTTATACACATTAACTCTTTACTTGCGAGGTATTCGGTATGAATTTATTGAAAAATCTGGCTGTTGCTCTGGTTGTGACTGGGGTTTCTTTTGGCGCGATGGCGGCGAAAGAAATTACCAAAGAAGAAGCGAAAAAGTACGAGAAGATCGGCACTATCACCACGTCGGGTCAGGCAACATCGCCGATGGATGTGAAAGAAGAACTGTCAAAATTGGCTGACGAGAAAGGCGGTAAGTATTATGTGATTATCGCCGAGCGTGAGAAGAAGAAGTTTGACGCTAATGCCGATGTTTATAAGTAATAATAAGACAGAGATGCCCGGCGGGCATCTCTATTTCTGACTTAATGATGATTTTTTATCTGATAAATCACGATATTACAGTGATTATTTCCTTCAGGGCAACGCTTGCAACTGCCTGTCAGACACCCACGATTATCTTGTTCAATGCGTTCAATCTTGCCCATTGCCGTTAGCCTTTCCAGCATGGCCTCAACCAGAGGTAAAGGCGTTGCCAATTGCTGGCTTAGCTGATTCGCTCCTGTGCTGCCACACAGAGCGATGGCATCGCGTAGTTGTAGTAGGCTTGCCATTATGCCTCCTGTCGCAACAACCGTTGTTTGTTAGTGACAATCATTGCCAGCACTCTGACAACAATTCGCGGGCTTACTGTTTTGCAATCGGACGGTTACCCGGCTCCGCGCGCGGCGCAATCCAAACAAAATTAATACATTAACCATAATAACCACAGCCATAATCATTAGGCTTTGTGGCGGATGCTGGTGAAAGGTTGCTGCCTGATAGAACAGGGTTGCCAGTGAGTAGGCCACATTCAGCCCCCACAGAATTGAGAAGGTCATCCAGCCACGGCTGGTTTCCCGAGCGATAGCCCCCATGACCGAGACGCAGGGCACATAGAGCAACACAAATATCAGATAGCTATAGGCGGCAATGCTGGAACCGAATTTACTGCTCATCATGCCCATCGAACCGGCCGCCATTTCGCCATCACCTTTGCTGGCTTCAATGGGATTTGATAACACGCTAAGGCTAAAAGTATCTTTTAAACCCTGCCAGGTGATTTTAACTGCCCCCGCCAATTCGCCCGGTAAGTTGAAGCTCTCAGCATCAAAGGGCTCGTTCTTAATCTGCTCTGCGGTATAGAGGGTATTGAGTGTCCCTACCACCACTTCTTTTGCCATGGCACCGGTCACTAACCCTACGGTTGCCTGCCAGTTATCACTATGGACACCCATGGGGGCCAGCAATGGCGTCAGCACTTTACTGACTGATGCCAGTGCTGAGTCATTGATGCTATCTACAGGTTTGCCACTGAAAGAGAAGCTGTTTAGGCCGCCGATGAAGATACTGGCGATGACAATCACTTTCCCAGCGCGCAGTACAAAACCTTTTAGCCGTTGCCAGGTTTGCAATAACAAGCTCTTGAGGTGGGGCACATGGTAAACCGGCAGTTCCATCACAAAGGGTGAGGCCTCGCCACGCATAATGGTGTATTTCAGCACCAGCCCGGTGAGAATGGCAACCGCGATGCCCAACAGATAGAGAGAGAAAACGATACTGGCCCCGTCCTGGCCGAAGAATGCCGCTGCGAAGACAGCAAAAATCGCCAGCCGTGCGCCACAGGACATAAAGGGAGCCATCATGATGGTGATCAGGCGTTCGCGTTGCGCATCCAGCGTTCGTGCACCCATGATCGAGGGCACATTACAGCCGAAACCGACAATCAGCGGTACAAAGGATTTACCCGGTAACCCCAGCGCTTGCATCAGCCGGTCCATCACAAACGCGGCACGGGCCATATAGCCGGAGTCTTCTAAAAAGGAGAGGAACAGGTACATCATGCCAATTTGTGGCACCAACGGCAGCACGGTATTAATCCCACCCCCTACGCCTTGAGCGAGGAAGATGGTCAACCACTGTGGGAAATGCAGGGTATAACCCACCCATTGCAGCCCCTGAATAAAGATAGCCGCAGAGCCAATATCAAAGATGGGCTGCAACGCACCACCGATATTGATGGCTAATACGAACATTAAATACATGACAAACAGAAAGATCGGTACACCTAACCAGCGATTAAGGATCACTTTATCAAGCGCTTGTGTCAGGCGGTTTGGTTCCGCTTGTTGCGAGTTACCGACCACATCACAGATGCGGGCAATACTTTGATAACGGGCATCGGCTATCACCAGTTCGGGATCTTCGTGTTGGCTTGCTCGCAGATTGTCGCGTGCCACTCCCACGATTGAGGGGGCGATGCCAGCACGTGCCAGGCTATAGATATCACCTTCCAATATTTGCAGTGCCAGCCAACGGCGCTGCTGCACTGGCCAGAACTCAGGCATGGCCTCTACCAACTTATCCACTTCACTGAGTAGCACTGGCGGGTAGTTAACCAAAGCCTTAAAGGGAACCGGCTGAAGCTCATCAATACTGCTTTTTAATTCATTGATACCCTGCCCACGGGTGGAGACCAGCGGAATAACCGGACAACCTAATTGCTGTGATAACGCATTGATATCAATATCGATATGCTGGCTTTTGGCAATATCCAACATATTGAGCGCCACAATACAGGGGATACCCAATTCAACCAGTTGCAGTGTCAGATAGAGATTGCGCTCCAGATTGACCGCATCAATAACATTAATCAGCAGGTCAGCTTCGCCACTCAAAATATAGTGACAAGCAATTTGCTCATCCAGCGAAGTTTGCTCAGAAATGGTGGTCAGGGAGTAGGTTCCCGGCAGGTCAACCAGTGTCACCTGATGCTGCGCGGTAGTGAAATGGCCTTCTTTGCGCTCCACCGTAACCCCGGCCCAGTTCCCCACCCGTTGACGGGCACCGGTTAACTGATTGAAAAGGGTAGTTTTACCTGCATTGGGGTTGCCGATCAGGCCGATTGTGAGTGCTTTCATGATCCAACGTGATATCAGTAAATTAAAATCAGACTACACAAGAGCGCTTTGACACACAGCCCGGCAGCCAAAATAGGATGTTGGCCCGTAATATTAGGGTTGCAGGTCCAGCGTAAGCAGGTCTAAGTCTTTTTTCCGTAGCACCAGACTGACCCGACGGGTTTCTATCTGTATGGGGTCACCTAATGGCGCCAGGCGGACAACATTAAATGAAGAGCCGGGTAGCATACCCAATGACAATAATTTCTGCCGGTAAGCCGGGCTGATTTCAGGCGAGAAACCAACAATTTTATAGGAACGCTGCGGGATAAGATGCATAGGAGCCTCTTGTTATTATGTTATTGGCGCACCAAAATTCAGAGTGATACGACTCTAAAAGGTAATAGATAGAATAATAATAGTAAGAATCGTTTTCATATTCAACTAAGGTTAAATGCTTAAAGGTAAGTATTCATTACGCTTTAATTTTTATATACCCGTCATACTTTAAGCGGCCTGTGTGTTGGCTACGTTCACTAACCAGAATCACTTACTTATGTAAGCTCATCGGGATTAATGAGTCTGATTGCTATTTATGCTTGTTTTACCACCAAATTAAGGTGATCGCAAATGCAAATAATGAGTTAAATCAGTTAACTGAATGTTTACATCGTGGTCAGTTAGGGCTGTAAAATACCGATTGTTAACATAATCAATTTACTCTCGCTTTAATCAAATAACATTCGAGTTTTAATTAACTCGCAGAATGCCATCATAATTATTTATAAATTAGGGTGAATAACTGACAGAATTAACGCCCATGTTAAATAGATTGTTAAATTAGCGCCGGTTTAAACGTAATTTAAGCTTCATCTCGTCGCAGAAAAGAATCGCATGCTAATTAATTTAAATGATAAACATTCAGCTTTATAGACGAAAAGGGTATGAGAAAAGCCATTAAAGATGCCCGATTGTTTGCAACAAAAAGCTAAGTGAAAAAAGGGCCACCAACGTGGCCCTGAATAGAGAGATCAACGCTTCTTAAATGCCGCCGCCAGTGCATCACTCATGGCGCTGTTGCTGCCAGAGTTACTGTCTGCCCGGCCTTTTGCCGCTGGGCGGTTGTTCGAGTCATTGCTGTTACGTGACTGGCTGGCACCACGATTGTCATTACGACTATTGGCGCTGCTATTCGCACTATTACCGCCATTGTTGCCACGACGCGAACCGCCTTCACCGGGCTGCTCATCAAGGCGCATGGTCAGGGCAATGCGCTTGCGCTGCAAATCCACTTCCATGACTTTCACTTTGACGATATCCCCGGCTTTCACCACTTTATGCGGGTCATCGACAAACTTATCCGCCAATGACGAGATATGCACCAAACCATCTTGATGAACACCAATATCAACAAAGGCACCAAAGTTGGTCACGTTAGTGACAGAGCCTTCAAGGATCATGCCTGGCGTCAGATCATTAAGTGTTTCAACACCCTCAGCGAAAGTTGCGGTTTTGAACTCAGGGCGCGGGTCACGGCCGGGTTTTTCCAACTCACGCAGAATATCGGTGACCGTCGGGACACCAAATTTCTCGGTGGTGAAATCACGCGCATTAAGATTACGCAGCGCGGTAGCATTACCCATTAGGTCCTGCAATGCCTGTTCAGTTGCAGCCAAAATGCGCTCAACAATCGGATAGGCTTCTGGATGCACGGTTGATGCGTCCAGCGGGTTATTGCCATGGTTGATACGCAGGAAGCCGGCACACTGCTCGAAGGCTTTCGGCCCGAGGCGGCTGACTTTGAGCAATTGCTCACGGTTATGGAAGCGGCCATTCTCATCACGCCAGCTAACAATGTTTTGCGCCATCATGCGGGTTAACCCCGCAACCCGGGTCAGTAATGGCACCGATGCGGTGTTTAAATCTACACCCACGGCGTTTACGCAGTCTTCCACCACCGCATCCAGCTTTTTCGCCAGTTGGCTTTGGCTAACATCATGCTGATATTGGCCGACTCCGATAGATTTCGGGTCAATTTTTACCAATTCAGCCAGTGGATCTTGTAACCGCCGGGCAATAGAGACTGCACCACGGATAGAGACATCCAGATCCGGGAATTCCAGCGCCGCCAACTCAGAGGCGGAGTAAACCGAGGCTCCAGCTTCACTGACAATCACTTTTTGCGCGGTGACTGCCGGATACTGTTGCTGTAGCTCGACAAAGAAACGCTCGGTTTCCCGCGATGCCGTACCATTACCGATAGCCACCAGTTCAACCTGATGCTTGATGCACAGGGCGGCCACCACGGCGGCAGCTTTGGCAGCCTGCCCGGTATGAGGGTAGATGGTATCAAAGGCAACCAGCTTGCCGGTAGCGTCTACTATCGCCACTTTTACCCCGGTACGCAGGCCTGGATCAAGGCCCATGGTGGCGCGCATGCCGGCTGGGGCTGCCATCAACAGATCTTGCATGTTACGGGCGAATACGTTGATTGCTTCATCTTCGGCTCGTTCGCGCAGGGTGCTCATCAGCTCGGTTTCCAGATGCATCAGCACTTTGATACGCCAGGTCCAGTTGACCACCGCTTTGCGCCAACCGTCTGCTGGCGCATTATTCAGCCGCAGATCCAGATGGTTAATAATGATCTGCTCACCCTGACTTTCGCGCGGTGGTTCGTCAAACTGCGGGTCAGGATTGAGTGCCAGTTGTAACACGCCTTCATTGCGGCCACGGAACATAGCCAGTGCGCGATGAGAAGGGACATGGGCGATAGGTTCGTGGCTGTCAAAGTAATCGCGGAATTTAGCACCTTCCAGCTCCTTACCTTCCACCACTTTTGACACTAAATGGGCATTTTTCCACAAATACTGGCGCACTTTGGCCAGCAGGGTGGCATCTTCTGCAAAGCGCTCCATCAGGATATAGCGTGCACCATCCAGTGCCGCTTTCGTGTCTGCAACACCTTTATCGGCATCAACATAAGCGAGAGCAACCTGTTCTGGCTCTTGCTGAGGGTCATGCCATAAACTGTCTGCCAATGGCTCCAGACCGGCTTCAATCGCAATCTGACCACGGGTGCGGCGCTTCGGTTTATAAGGGAGATATAAATCTTCAAGCTCAGTTTTGCTCATGGTGCCATTGATGGCACCGGCCAATTGCTCGGTGAGCTTGCCCTGATCTTCAATTGATTTAAGAATGGTTTGGCGGCGCTCTTCGAGTTCACGCAGATAGCCCAAACGGCTTTCCAACTGGCGCAACTGGGTATCATCCAACCCGCCGGTAACTTCCTTACGATACCGCGAAATAAACGGCACGGTATTACCTTCATCAAGCAGGCGGATAGCAGAGATAACTTGCTCCGGCCGCGCCTGTAGTTCGCTTGCAATAATGCTGCTCAGTTGTTCATTCATAAGTCTGATGTCAAGTCTGATAGTGATTAGGAAAAACGGCAGAAGATAGTTATACGGATTGCCCGGATAAATTGCCAGTAGAGCGGCAGCAGAGCTTGAGGTAACGTGGACTTATCGGTAAAAAGTTAGGGTATAGTAGTGGTATCAATGCCAAAGGGATAATTATATGGCGAAAAGTAATTACATTACCCGCGAAGGCTGGCAAGCACTTGATCGTGAATTGCATTATCTGTGGCGGGAAGAGCGCCCGGTGGTGACGCAAGCGGTGTCTGAAGCCGCAGCAATGGGTGACCGTTCGGAAAATGCTGAATATATCTATGGTAAGAAGCGGCTACGCGAGATCGACCGCCGGGTGCGCTTTCTGACCAAGCGCCTTGAGGTGCTGAAAGTTGTCGACCCTGACCCCCGCCAGGAAGGAAAAGTCTTTTTTGGTGCCTGGGTGCGGGTAGAAAATGAATTAGAAGAACAGCGTATCTTTCGCCTGGTTGGGCCAGATGAGTTTGATCCGGCAAAAAAATGGATTTCTATCGATTCACCGGTTGCCCGTGCCTTAATTGGTAAACAGGTGGAGGATGAGGTGACGGTTCAGACACCCAATGGTGAAGCAACCTACTGGATCTTAGAGATCCGCTATCGCCCATTTGACGAAAGTGTTGATAATTAGGCACAACAATAAGCTTTGTAACAATTTCGACTAGAATATATACCATAAATAGCTGTCTGTTATACACGCCATACTTCAAGCTGCATGTGCGTTGGCACCCTGGTCACTTACGCATGTAAGTTCTTGGGAACTCGCTCAGTTGCCACCTTCCTGCAACTCGAATTATTTAGGCTACAGAGTAAGTTTTTCTAACAATGTACAGGTTCGGGCAATACGGCCTTTGGGAGTAATAAAATGCAAGAGAATCACAAGATTCTGGTCGTTGATGACGATATGCGCCTGCGCGCGCTGTTGGAGCGTTACCTAACAGAGCAAGGTTTCCAGGTGCGCAGTGTTGCCAATGCTGAACAGATGGATCGCTTGCTAACCCGTGAGTCTTTCCACCTGATGGTGCTTGATCTGATGTTACCGGGTGAAGATGGTTTGTCTATCTGCCGCCGTCTGCGTAGCCAAAGCAACCCAATGCCGATCATTATGGTGACGGCGAAGGGTGAAGAAGTTGACCGTATCGTCGGATTGGAAATTGGTGCTGACGATTATATTCCGAAACCATTTAACCCACGCGAATTACTGGCCCGTATCCGTGCGGTGTTACGCCGTCAGGCTAACGAGTTACCGGGTGCACCTTCACAGGAAGAAGCGGTAATTGCGTTTGGTAAGTTCAAACTCAATTTAGGCACCCGCGAGATGTTCCGTGAAGATGAACCTATGCCACTGACCAGCGGTGAGTTTGCGGTGCTGAAAGCCTTGGTGAGTCATCCGCGTGAGCCGTTGTCACGCGATAAGCTGATGAATCTGGCCCGAGGCCGTGAATACAGTGCGATGGAGCGCTCCATCGACGTACAGATTTCACGTCTGCGCCGTATGGTAGAAGAAGATCCGGCGCATCCGCGCTATATCCAAACTGTGTGGGGCTTGGGCTACGTATTTGTACCGGACGGCAGTAAAGCATGAGGCGATGGCGCTTTTCTCCGCGTAGCTCATTTGCCCGAACCTTATTACTGATTGTGACCTTGCTGTTCGTCAGCCTGGTCACTACGTATTTGGTGGTGTTAAATTTCGCCATTTTGCCCAGTTTGCAGCAGTTTAACAAAGTGTTGGCGTATGAAGTTCGTATGCTGATGACTGATCGGCTGCAATTGGAAGATGGCACGCTACTTGAAGTCCCGCCGGCGTTCCGGCGTGAGATTTACCGTGAATTGGGGATTTCGCTTTATACCAATGCTGCGGCAGAGGAAAGTGGCCTGCGTTGGGCACAGCATTACAAATTTCTCAGTGATCAAATGGCCCAGCAATTGGGGGGGCCAACTGATGTTCGGGTCGAAGTTAATAAAAACTCCCCTGTTGTCTGGCTAAAGACGTGGTTGTCACCGGATATCTGGGTGCGAGTGCCATTAACTGAGATCCATCAGGGCGATTTCTCACCACTGTTCCGTTATACCTTGGCAATTATGTTATTGGCTGTCGGGGGTGCCTGGCTGTTTATCCGTATTCAGAATCGGCCATTAGTCGAGCTGGAACACGCTGCTTTGCAGGTGGGTAAAGGGATTATTCCGCCGCCGTTGCGGGAGTATGGTGCATCAGAGGTGCGTTCGGTTACCCGGGCATTTAACCAAATGGCCGCTGGCGTGAAGTTGCTGGCAGATGACCGGACCTTGCTGATGGCCGGGGTTAGCCATGATTTACGCACGCCGTTGACCCGTATTCGTTTGGCGACTGAAATGATGAGTGAAGCCGATGGATACCTCTCTGAGTCAATCAATAAAGACATTGAAGAGTGCAATGCCATTATTGAGCAATTTATCGATTATCTACGCACTGGGCAGGAGATGCCGACTGAATCGAGTGATTTGAATGCAGTTCTCGGTGAAGTGATAGCGGCTGAAAGTGGTTATGAGCGGATAATCGAGACTGATTTGTGTGCAGGTGAAGTGCTGGTGGATATTCATCCGTTATCGATTAAGCGTGCTTTGGCCAATATGGTGGTGAATGCGGCGCGTTACGGTAATGGTTGGATAAAAGTCAGTAGTGGCACTGAGCTACAGCGTGCGTGGTTCCAGGTTGAGGATGACGGCCCTGGTATCAAGCCAGAAGATTTGAAGCATCTGTTCCAGCCTTTTGTGCGTGGCGATAGCGCCCGTAGTACCAGTGGTACTGGGCTGGGCTTGGCGATTGTGCAGCGGATTATTGATGCCCACGCCGGTTCGTTGGATATCGGTACCAGTGAGCGGGGTGGTTTACGGATCCGGGCGTATATTCCGTTGCCGTTAGATATGAAGGCGAAGCCACCGATGGTAGTGTGAGTTTTATTTTGGTTATTTAGTATGGTGATCGGGTTCGGTTGATATGAGTTTAGTGGTCAGGTTCGGTTATGGTGGGGTCGGATCAGGTTTCGGTTGATATGAGTTAAGTGCCTAATTTACCTCCGTAGCCTCAACCGAGCAGGAGGGCAAGCCGGCCCTCCTGCACCTGCGGCTTGCGCGAAATATTGCCCTACGGGTAAACCGCCTACGTCTTTCGGGCTGACGAGCCAGCGCGATTCGCTCCTGCTCAAGCGTGCTTTTCGCGGGCGTCCATGCCCGCTCACTCTGCCCTCCATCCTTGTCGGCAATATTCCTGATTGCGCTCAACGTCAAAACCATCATTTTTTGCTGTTGATTTCCTCTTTTGACTTTCAAAGCACATTTGAGCTGCCGAATGAAGAGTGAAGGTAGGACGCGAGGCAGGGAAGCCGAGCGAGCCGTGCTTGAGCAGGAGCGAATCACGGCGGTCCGTGAGCCGAAACGATGAGTGAGGGAACCCACGCAGTGGGCAGGCGATACGTGCGAAGCGCTGGATTCCACAAGGGTGCGCGCCCGCACCCTTTGGCGGTTGAGGCAACGGAGACAAGTTAATCACTGAACTCATATCAACCGACCCGGATCACTGAACAACTAATAATGAACACCCGACCTCGATCACTCATCCACCAAACCTGATCTAATCCATTTTTGATTTGCGGAAAACAAAAGGGGCACGAATGTGCCCCTGCCATAATCACTACCAAATCAACGCTAACTTAGAGCTTTGGCCCTGCGCTAACCAACGCAGCACCTGCTGGGGTATCAGTATACTTATCAAAGT
This sequence comes from Yersinia sp. FDAARGOS_228, assembly GCF_002073315.2. NCBI lineage: Bacteria > Pseudomonadati > Pseudomonadota > Gammaproteobacteria > Enterobacterales > Yersiniaceae > Yersinia > Yersinia sp. FDAARGOS_228. The sequence goes on along the minus strand of NZ_CP020409.2, from coordinate 441,917 downwards.
TAGTGGTAAAACGCTTCGCCAGATCTTCGGCTTTCTCTTGCCACTGCGCCACATCAGCGTAAGTGTCACGAGGATCGAGGATATCTGGGTTCACGCCCGGTAATGCCGTTGGCACCGCCAGATCAAAGATTGGCAGAGTGAAGGTTTCTGCTTTATCAATTTCACCGTTCAGAATGGCGTCAATGATGCCACGGGTATCCTTGATAGAAATACGTTTGCCAGTCCCATTCCAACCAGTATTGACCAGATAGGCTTGTGCACCCACCGCTTGCATACGTTTAACCAGCACTTCTGCATATTGTGTTGGGTGCAGCGACAGGAAAGCCGCACCAAAACAGGCTGAGAAGGTCGGTGTTGGCTCGGTTACTCCGCGCTCAGTACCAGCCAGTTTAGCGGTGAAGCCAGACAGGAAGTGATACTGGGTTTGATTTGCCGTCAGGCGTGATACTGGTGGCAATACACCGAAGGCATCAGCAGTCAGGAAGATAACCTTAGTGGCATGACCCGCTTTAGAAACCGGTTTAACGATGTTTTCAATATGATAGATCGGGTAGGAAACACGGGTGTTTTCCGTTTTGGAACCATCATTGAAGTCAACTGTACCGTCGGCCAGCACCACCACGTTTTCTAACAAGGCATCACGCTTAATCGCATGATAAATATCCGGTTCTGCCTCTTCAGATAACTTGATGGTTTTAGCGTAGCAGCCACCTTCAAAGTTAAATACGCCGTCATCATCCCAGCCGTGTTCATCATCGCCGATTAACTTACGTTTCGGGTCAGTCGACAGCGTGGTTTTACCGGTACCAGACAGGCCGAAGAAGATAGCGACATCGCCTTTCTCGCCGACGTTGGCCGAGCAGTGCATGGAAGCAATGCCTTTCAGTGGCAGCAGGTAGTTCATCATCGAGAACATACCTTTCTTCATTTCGCCGCCATACCATGTGCCGCCAATGAGCTGCATACGTTCTGTCAGGTTAAAGGCAACAAAGTTCTCAGAATTCAGACCTTGCTCTTTCCAGTCCGGGTTAGTGCATTTAGCACCATTCATGACGATAAAATCAGGTTCGAAATGGGCCAGTTCTTCGTCTGATGGGCGGATAAACATGTTTTTGACAAAATGAGCCTGCCACGCAACTTCAGTGACAAAACGAACTTGCAGACGAGTATCGGCGTTAGCACCGCAGAAGGTATCAACAACAAACAGACGCTTACCGGACAGTTGCTCAGTTACCAACCCTTTCAGGTGGCTCCAGGTTTCCTGACTCAGTGGCTTGTTATCATTTTTGCCTTTGCCCTGATCAGCCCACCACACGGTATCTTGAGTGATAGCATCGCGGACAATATATTTATCTTTTGGCGAGCGGCCGGTAAAAATCCCGGTATCTACCGCTATTGCTCCTGTGGTGGTGAGGATTCCGCGCTCGTATCCTTCAAGCGTGGGTTTGGTCTCTTCCTGGAACAGTAAATCATAGCTTGGGTTGTAAACAATCTCGCTGACGTTATGGATGCCATAGGCGGCGAGCTCCTGCGGGGTAATTCCTTTAACACTCATGTCATAACTCCTGGATCGTCAATTTTCTACCAGCGATTGTAAATCCTCATCTCTGATTAACAGCGATAGCTATCAAATATTTCAACATATGACCTATTTTTCGCTAGGTTATGAGAGATAGAACACGGATTGTCGCAAGTATGAAACGCCAGGAGAAATAGCTGGGCACGAGTCAGCACCCAACTAATCATTATTGTTATTAATGAATTTGTTCGGAGGAAGAGCTGTTACCACTCTTTAATGAGGCGATATCGACAGCATCAAACAGGTAGTGATTGCCGCAATACTCACAATGCATATCAATATTGCCATCTTGTTCCAGCATTTCGGTGATGTCATCTTCCGACAGTGTGACTAATGCATCGGCACAACGCTCGCGGGAACAGGTGCAGCGGAAACTGACGTTTTGCGGCTCATATAACGTCACTTCTTCCTGATGGTATAAACGATACAGCACTTCATTCGCGGGTAGCGTAAATAGCTCCTCAGCTTTGATGGTAGTGGTGAGCTGTGCCAGGTGATCAAATTCATCTTCATTGCGCTCTTCGGCTGGCAACACTTGTAGCAGCATCCCGCCCGCCGCGGCTTTACCTTCCACACTGCCAGTACGAATAAACAGGCGTGTTGGTAATTGTTCAGACTGCATAAAGTAATTTTCCAGACAGGCGGCGATAGTCTCCCCTTCCAGAGCTACCACACCCTGATAGCGCTCGCCCTTTGCTGGGGTGATGGTGATAACCAGATAGCCGTTGCCGACCATCTCTTTCAGCGTGCTTTCATCGCTGATTTCACCTTTAAAGCGAGCGACACCCCGCATTTGCTGCTGGTTATTGCCGTTAATCACCGCCAGTGACAACGGGCCATCTGCCCCCTGCAACTGCACGGTGATATCACCATCAAACTTGAGCGTGGCGGTCAGTAAACTGGTTGCGACCAACATCTCACCCAACAGCTTTTGTACCGCAGGTGGGTAGTCATGGTTGGCTAATACTTGCTGATAGGTTTCATTGACTGAAACCAGCTCACCGCGTACTGCATGGTTAGCAAACAGATAGCGGTGTAATTGGTCGTGATTAGACATAGGTTTCTCTCTTTCTGGCTGCAAGCAACCCCGTCATCTTTCAAGTTGCAGGTGTGTTGGCTGCCTTCCTGCATGTTGAAATCTATAGGGTTTACTCAGACTCGCCTTGTTTAAATTTGATCAGGTTGCGACGCTCTTTTTTATCCGGCCGCCGATCAGGATGTGGCATAGTCAGGGCATTCAATTTACGCGCCTGTGCTACCTTCTCGCGATTGGCAATACTGGCTTCAGTCTCTTCATACAGTGCCTGCGCTTCGTTTGCACCACGGCGTTGGCCGTGTAATGCCAATACCCGCACCGTGCGTTCATCATTGCCTTGGCGCAGGCGGATTTCAGCATTAAGCTCAACCAGTTTGCTCGGTTTACCGCGCTGACCGTTGTAATGGACTTTGCCGCCATCCACCATTTCCCTGGCGATTGCTCTGGTTTTATAAAACCGGGCGGCCCAGAGCCATTTATCTAGCCGAACCGATTCGTCAGAAACTGCTTTATCCTTCATGACTACTCCTGCCTGTTATATCCGTCATACTTCAAGTTGCATATGCGTTGGCTGCCTTGTTGCAACTCGAATTATTTAGGCTATCGGCCTAAACCTCTTTTTAATCACCACGTAACTGTAGAGCGGGTAACAGCTTACGGTAATCATTGATTGCAGGGTGGCTGTGAAATGCTTTGTCAGCACAACTGGAATCCGGGTTTTCTATACCCAGACAGTAGCGGATACCGAATGTGCGCGCTGCATCCAGAATCGTTTCACTGTCATCGACGAATAAGGTTCTGGCCGGGTTCAGCCCAGTATGCTGGGCGACAGCTTGCCACAGTCGTTGATCTTCCTTCGGATAACCAAATGTATGGGTAGAAAGTAATAAATCAAGGTGCTGGTCAAGTGCAGTATGCTCAATTTTTACCGCCAGGCTGTGTGGATGGGCGTTGGTGAGCAAAATGGTTTGTAACCCCTGCTGGCGTAAACCGGATAAAAACGGCTCAGTATCCTGGCGCAGACGAACCCGGTTACCCGCAGCCGTGGTCATGGCGTAAATATCTAAGTCCAACCGTTCACTCCAATAATCGAAGCAATACCAGTTTAAGGTATGTTGCACTGCCAGATATTCATCATGAATAATTTTGTGTGCCTGCTCCAGTGGGATCCCTCGGTGTTGGCTAAGGGTTTCCGGCACCTGCTTTAGCCAGAAATGGCTATCGAATTCCAGATCTAGCAGGGTGCCATCCATGTCCAGCAGCACGGTATCGATTTCTTGCCAATTAAGTTCAGGGGGCATAGCGGCTCCACAATCACATTATTTTTAACCAAAAGTGTTGCTACCAAATAATACGGATTACAACAAATACAGGCGGCCAATCAGGGGCGGTGTCCCAAAACAACCACAGATAAAGCTAGCCTAGCATATCAAAGTTACAGGGCTAGCCAGCGATGAATGATATGGCTGAAAGAAAGCTAACGCAGGAAAGGCGTTGGAGTGAGGGTTTGGTTAAAGCAATTATCATAATAGCGTTGAATATTATCCATCCGGCTACGGTTTTTTAGTATCCGTTGAATTAATAAAGAGGTATTCACGACCAGACAAGCAATCAGTACCAGCAGCAATAAGCTGGTACCCAGATAACGGCCCAGTGTGACGATATCCGGCTCACTGTGTAGCGCAATATGCCGCGTGCCATTGGCATCAATGGTGATATTGGTAATGATACCTTCGGCCTTAAACGGGGTATTAAGTAGCAACCCAGAGAGCCGTTGTAATTCGCGCCACTGCTCCAGTGCGCTGTAATCAAACAGTGGCACGGCAGGAGCGGGGTGATTTACTAACTGCTTACCTTCATCACTGGTTATCAAGAACCCCCCCGGAGGCGGGCTGTTTAACGCTTCGGTTGCCAAATGCGTCTCACGATAAACAAATGATGAGGTAGCGGTTTTAACCAGACTTTCCAGGGCATCGGCACTGACTGGGCGCAGCAGCACATTCATGCCTTTCAATGTGCCAGATTGTGCGCGTTTAACCAGCCCCGACCAATTCTTTGCATTACCTAAATTAACCAAGGCATTCTTCAGGCGGACACAGTCGTTATCTCCACCACATAATGCCTGTGTTTTTAAGACGATATCGGCAAAGTTATCCAGTAAAATCATGCCAGACTTCTCGATGGCAGTGGCCAACTGTGGGTTGACGTTGACATCAATACCTTGCGGATGTAACTGCTGATTAACTGTAGCCACCAGTGCGGCGGCTTTCTCAATGGTGTCAGACTCAGGTTGTGGCAATGGTGCTGCGTTATTCCAATAGATCCCAGAACAATCAAATGGTGTAAAAACAAAACTATGCGGGTTTTGAGTATTCGGCGGGACATAACACATACCGGTACCCTGAGCTTTCAGCATATCGCCAATGTGTAGCGGCATTTTTTCCAAGGCTTCAACACTGGTAACTTGCTGACTTTGTGCGCCTTGCAACCAGGCAATGCTCAATTTCAATGGCAAGCCGAGCGGCACATAGATTAGCAATAACACCATTATTAGCAGTGAACCGGCGATAAGCGTCAGGTTTTTCCCCCAGCGCTGTAAGGGGAAATGTTTCATTTCGTCATGCAGGGATAAAAAAGGCCCCTGGCGCACAACCTGACGATTAAGGTAGATATCAATGTTGGTCTTTTTACCCAGATCATGAGCAAAATAAGGCCCCCAATGGGCCGGATAAATCAGATCGACAATCCCCAGCGAGATGTTATTCATCTGCCCTTGGTTCGATTCGCCAAACAGCCCCCAGCGCTTTGGTGTGCCACTCAAGCAATGGACTTCACGCAAATCTTTTTCAGACAACGGGCGGAACATATTCCAGCATGCCCAACCGGTTAACGTTATTGCCACAATAATCAGCCAGGGCAGTATGACCGCCGGGCCGATCAAGGCGAAAAACAGCAATAATAACGCCAGACAAATCGCGGCGGCTTCTTTTAAGCCATTTGCGCCATGCAGGGCATATTCTTCCGGTGTTTCTTTGCGGATATTCAACAGCTCTATATGTTCGCTGTCTGCTTTGCGGATTGATGCATTTTGCGCAGTGGAAGGCAAAATCGGTTGGTAGCTATTCTCAGCTTGGTGATTTTTAAGCGTATGCCCATTGAGGGAAATCACTAAAGGAATGGTCTGAGTTTGGATGAGTTCTACGTCATTATCTTGAGCAATATATTGCTCCCACGAAGAGGGGAGGTGAATCTCAATAGAATCAAGGTAATAACGCCATTTATTGGGTTCGTCACTCGCCACGCCGTAACGGGTGATAGCGCGGGTAACCGAATAAACATTTTCGCTTTGTGGCGTCAGAGCCAGCTTTGCGGGCACAAGATTGTTGTTCGTCAGTGTACGGGTGTCGAAAGTTGATTGAGCTTTGAATCCGAGCTTCTCTCGCTGACCGAGCAAATAATTCTCAATATTAACCCGTTCTTCTGGGGTAAGTTTACGATAGATGGGTTTAGCGAACGGCAGTGTTGCAGTTACGGGGGCGGGGCGGCGGAATCGGAACCACCATAATAACCCTACCGCGATCAGACTGGTCAACAGTAAGGCCAATATTAAGACCATTGTGCTCATCCCATCCCCATCCGAGCGCTTCTGACTCACGTCAGCTCTATGAAAGAATGCATATTATGCGTTAAAACAGTACCAAGGCATATAACAGAGTCATTCAGTGAATTAGCATTTCACACGCTATTATTCATCAAAAAACCTAATGCAAGTGCTCTTAAACTGCCCGTAGACTGATAAGCATAGCAAGGCTAAAACATCGGTAATATCAGCATAATCCTATTTTCAAACACAAATTTTAACGTGTTCTGTACTGAAATAGGCTGAAATTTAACCGGTTGAATCTTGACTAAACTCGACGCCATGTTAAAAACAGGTAAATTATATCTAACTGAGATTGCGATAAAGGTTCTCACTAACGCACAATGTGATCAAGTTCTAATAAATTTCAGTATAAAGCGTTGGGTTAATCGTTATCGGTAAAAAGTGGTTTACTAAGTAACCATAAAATAGCGCGGGTTATCCTGAGAGAGTTCGATAGGCGGTGAGTATTTAAATTGGGGCTATCATGAAACACCTGCAAAAACCTAAAATTCTTAAAATAGAAACGGTTGCCCACTCCCGCTTGTTTACCGTTGAAGCGGTGGATCTGGAGTTCAGCAATGGCGTGCAACGGGTTTATGAACGAATGCGGCCATCAAATCGTGAAGCGGTTATGATCGTGCCGATTATTGGTGATGACCTTTTGCTGATTCGCGAATATGCCGTGGGTATTGAAGAGTATGAGTTGGGCTTCCCCAAGGGGCTGATTGATCCGGGCGAGGGTGTGTTGGAGGCGGCAAATCGTGAGCTGATGGAAGAGGTTGGCTTTGGTGCTAAACGCTTTGATTATCTCACTAAGCTGACAATGGCTCCGTCCTATTTCTCTAGCAAAATGAATATCGTTATTGCCCATAACCTCTATCCACAAAGTCTGGAGGGCGATGAGCCGGAACCTTTGCCACAAGTGCGCTGGCCGATCGCCAATATGATGGCACTGCTGGATGAGCCGGGCTTCAATGAGGCCCGTAATGTTAGTGCCCTTTTTCTGGCTCAGGCATTTCTTAATAAGTAATTTTCAAACATAAAAAAGCCGGGGCTCTGTTACGAGCTCCCGGCTTTTATATTGCCTTGATACTCAGGCAATTAGCGCTGACAGAACCATTCCATCAGAACAATTAAGTTAGAACAACTCATGAGTCTGCCCGTTATCCATCAGGGTGGTACCTGCTTCATGTACTGAGAACTCAGTGGGTTGTGTCCCCTCGATAAAGTACTCTGAGCGGCTGCCTGGCCCGCCACTGGATAACTTACCGGTCTGTTTATCAATCACTACACTGACAATACCTGGCGGTGGAGAGACAGGTTTTTCCGGTAAGCCTTCAAGGGCGGCTTTCATAAAGTCATCCCATGCAGGTTGCGCACTTTTCGCCCCACCTTCCGCACCCGCGATCTGATCTGATATTGCCCCTGATGCGGAGCTACGGCCTAAGTCGCGGCGATGGTCATCGAAGCCAATCCAAACAGAGGTCACGGTATCCGGGCCGTAGCCAGAGAACCAGGCATCTTTCGAGTTGTTGGTGGTACCGGTTTTACCACCGATATCCTTGCGTTTCAGGTCACGCCCAGCGCGCCAGCCGGTACCCATCCAGCCCGGTTCCCCGAAGATGTTTGAGTTCAACGCATCACGAATCAAGAAGGCCAACGGCGTGCTTATCACATGTGGTGCGTATTGTTGGTCACTGTTGAGCTTGGCCTGTGCTGGCGTCACTTGTTCTAACTCAGGCATAGGTACATTACTGGCGCTATTGCTCTGCGAGGTGGCGACGTTTTCGATGTTATCGTCAGACAGCACCACTGAACGTTGAGTGTCACCGTAAATAACCGGTAAGTTACACTCTTCACAGACAATCTTTGGTTTCTCTTCGAACAGCACATTGCCGACATCATCAGTTATTTTGGTGATGAAATACGGATCGACCAGGTAGCCACCGTTTGCCAACACAGCGTAACCTCGGACTAACTGCAATGGCGTAAAGGAGGCGGAACCTAATGCCAGGGATTCTGAGTGCACAATATTCTGTGCCGGGAAACCAAAGCGTTGCAGGTATTCAGCTGCGTAATCCACACCCATGGCACGCATTGCCCGCACCATCACCACGTTCTTCGACTGACCTAAACCTTGACGCAAACGAATTGGGCCATCGTAAGTCGGTGGTGAGTTTTTTGGCCGCCAATCGGTGCCTGCACCCGCATCCCAGCGTGTAATTGGCAGATCGTTGAGGATGGTCGCCAGCGTCAGACCTTTATCCATTGCCGCAGTATACAGGAAGGGTTTGATATTCGAACCGACCTGACGTAGTGCCTGCGTAGCGCGGTTAAATTTACTTTGGTTAAAGTCAAAACCGCCAACCAGCGCCTTAATCGCACCGTTGTTTGGATCGATAGAAACCAAGGCTGAGTTGACGTCCGGCACCTGTGCCAGCCACCAATTATCCTCTACTTTTCTCACCCAAATTTGCTGACCAGGCTGCACCACATCGGTGACTTGTTTTGGCGTCGGCCCTTGAGCGTTATCTGATTTAAACGGACGCGCCCAACGCATGCCGGCCATTGGCAAGGTCACGTTGCTGCCATCTGCCAACAGTGCCGTTGCTTGCGCCGCATTGGCTTCGGTCACCACCGCTGGCAGCAGTGGGCCATAGACTGGTAAGGTTTTTAGCGAATCAATAATTTGCTCGCGGCCCCAGGCACTTTCGCCCACTTTCCACAACACATTGGACGGGCCTCGATAACCATGGCGCATATCATACGCCAGCACATTGGCACGTAATGAGTCGACTGCCGCCAACTGGAGCTTTCTGGTAATGGTGGTATAGACCTGGTAGCCGTCGGTATAGGCATTCTCACCATAACGCTTAATCATCTCCTGACGCACCATTTCAGACAGATAAGGTGCTGAGAAGGCGATTTGCGGTGCATGGTAGTTGGCAACCAGCTCTTCACTGCGCGCCTGATCGTATTGCGCTTGAGTGATGTACTTTTCATCCAGCATTCGTGACAGCACGACGTTACGGCGCGCCACCGCTCGGTCATGTGAATAGAGCGGGTTGAAAGTGGAAGGGGCTTTTGGCAAACCGGCAATCATCGCCATCTGGCTGAGGGTCAATTCATTGACCTCTTTGCCGAAATAGACCTGTGCCGCTGCACCGACACCATAGGCACGGTAGCCGAGATAAATCTTGTTTAGATAAAGCTCAAGGATTTCATCTTTGGTCAGTAACTGTTCGATGCGAATTGCCAGAAAGGCTTCCTTGATTTTACGTATCAAAGTCCGTTCCGGGCTTAAGAAGAAGTTTCGAGCTAATTGCTGGGTAATGGTACTTGCCCCTTGTGAGGCACGCCCAGAAACCATAGCAATTGAGGCAGCACGTAGGATCCCAACGGGGTCCACACCATGATGCTCATAGAATCGACTATCTTCTGTAGCAATAAACGCATGCACCATTTCTGGTGGAATCTGTTTTAATGTCAACGGGATACGGCGTTTTTCACCGTATTGAGCGATCAATTCGCCTTCGGCGCTATACACCAACATAGGTGTTTGCAGCCGGACATCTTTCAGCGTGGCAACATCGGGTAGCTGCGGCTCAATATATTTGTACAGGCCAAATATCGAGGCTGCTCCCAGTAAAATGCAACACACTGTAAGGATCAAAAAATACTTTACGAACTTCACCTGAGATTTCCCATTCAATGTCAATTGGGCAGTTTATAAACAACCGCGCCGTAGTATAAAGGCAAGCCCGTAACATGGATACGTTCTTTTATTGTCTCTCGACATGGAGGTCGACAAAGATGTACTCACAATATTGGCAGGTTGGGCTAGATATTCAAATAGATGCTATACGCGTCTTGGCTGTTGTCAGACGCCGCTATGGCTGGCAACTGCGCTACTGGTGGCATCAAACCTTACCTTCAGGCGTTTTGCGGGAAGGTATTTTACAACAGCCAGATATAGTTAGCGACAAACTCAAATTATTGCGTAAACAATTACCAAGACATATTTCATTACGTATTGCATTGCCCGCACAGCGCATATTGCAACACACTATTCCTACACCGGACCGGCGTTTGCGTGAACCAGAGCGTGAGGGCTTTATCAACGCCACCGCAAGTAAGGTATTTCCGCTCGGCAGTCAGGCTTTAGCCCTCGATTATCGTAACGTAACGGCATCCAGTAGTGAGTTAGTCATCACGGCTGCCCGTCAGTCAGAAGTCGAACAATGGCAGGCGTGCTTACATCAAGCTGGCTTGTCCCCTCATATGATTGATATAACCCCTTGCGCACTGCGTTATATGGCGGCAGCGGCAGGGTTATCGGGGCCATATTGGTTGGTTCATCGTTTGGCGAATGAGTGGCTGTGGGTGTCATCCGCAGACATGCCGTTTGATTTTGGTGTGGTAGCGGCTGACTCAGATGATGTAACACCAGGCCAACCGCCGACTACATTTAATCCATTGCCAGCACTGCTGAAACAACTCCAGACGCGTTACCCCGAGCAGCGTGGAATACCGATAACGGTGTATTACAGCAATGCTGCGGATGTTGCATCTGCTGAAAATACCACTGGCTGGTCACCCTTTACGGCTTTTGCCCAGTATCAACCCCCACTGCCACCATCCCCCGCTGCATTTATTCTGGCAGGCGGGCTGGCATTACGCCCGGCAGATTACTGATGTATCAAGTTAATTTTTCATTATGGCGTGCCGAGCGCCAATCAGCCCGTTACCGTTTTTGGCGCAATATAGGGTTATGCCAATGCCTGTTTTTGATCATCCTATTGGTTGTAATACAACGGCAATCAAGGGCGGTAAATCTCAGCCAGCAGAACCGCCTGGCGGCACTATCTCAGCAACAAGTTGCGTTAAGCCAGCACCATCAAGAAGTGCAACAGGCAATGGCGCAACTACGGCATTGGGAACACCGTGCTCAGATTTATCGTCAAGCCCACCAACTCGCCCACCGGTATACAACGTTATTGCAGCAACTATCGCAGCAAATTCCCGATAGTTGCTGGTTGGTCAGCCTGGTACCACAAGGTGATAAGGTGGTTTTTGAGGTGATGAGCCAGAGTTATGCGGCAATTAATCTCTTTTTAGTGCGTTTAGGCCGCCTGCCTCTCTTCACAAAGGTGCACTTACAAAAGATTGTTCAGCAGGATGACGGTAATTTTCGCTTTGCGGTTTGGGCTGACTGGCAGGACAGAGATAGTGATGAATAAGCAGTTGCAACGTTGGATGGATAGGCCAGGTTGGCAGCTCTTGATCGGGCAGTGGGGGTTGCTGGGGCTTTTAAGTGCCATGGTTTATGGCATGTTATTACGCCCTGCATGGCAACAGCAGAGGCTCACTGCACATAAAATTATTCAACATCAGCAACAGGTTTGGCACCAGCAGGCGGCTTTGGCACCGTTGCCCTCACTTTCTCTGCTGCGTCAGCAAATCATGGCATTGAAGGAAAAAGAGGCGTCATGGTTGCCACTTGATAGCTCAATCGCCCATTTGGCTGGTGAATTGATTGCCCCGTTTGGCGGGCAAGTCATGCGTTGGCAGCGGCAATCCGAGCCCGTTGGCGAGGTGGCGGTGGATTCAATAAGGTACCAACAGTGGCACGCTACTCTGCGGGTCAATTTCTATGGATTACTCCATTTATTTCGTCAACTGTCTGAAATTCCTACTCCTGTTCAGGCCCAGCTAGTTGAGATTAATAGTGATAATTCTGTGCTGAGGGTGAAATTAAGCCTGAAAGAATATCTCGCCGGGGGCGTCAATGAGTAGCAGCAAAGGGAGCGTGGCATGGAACTTCTAAAGGGAGTCGCTCTGATAATCGTATCACTGGCACCTGTGGTTTATGCGCCCCCCTTATTGGCAGCCACAGGGCGCAACCCTTTTCAGGACATATCAGTACAACCCTGTGATGGCGAGCGGGAGAAACTCACCCATTGGCGGCTACAAGGGGTTATCAGGGCAGGGGATTACTATTCTGGTTGGATACTGCGCCCTGAGGGCCGCTGGCAGAAGCTGGTGGTAGGCTCACGGTTGTTGCCAGACTGGCAAGTTACTCACATTGGCTCGCGGCAGGTGAGCCTACAGTACACAAACCCAGATAGTTTTTGTTCTGGATCAGCCGAGCCAGCTGTGTTGTCGATGCGCTGAGCCGCGAGTCCCTGTAGGTCATCATTATCATCGCTAAAGAATGTGGCAAGGTAGCCAGACAAGCTACTCACCCTTACCGTTTCAAATGCACAGGACATAAAAGGAATTAGTCTGATGAATGTTTCTACAACGAAAACTCGGAGTGGGTTTACCCCAGCGCTAAGTGCTGGGGTGATGTTGCTGCTGGTATTACTCACCAGTCGGGCCTTTAGCGCAAAAACTGGAGTGCCGGTAACCGTTGAGTTCCACGATGCGCCGATAACTGTAGTGTTGCAGGCACTGGCGGATTACCAGCAACTGAATTTAGTGATTGCTGCCGGGGTTGAGGGTAATCTCAGCCTGAGATTGGCGGATGTCCCTTGGGAACAGGCGTTGGCGATTATTTTGCGTATGGGCCGTCTGAAAGTTGAGCGCGAAGGGTCGGTGATGATGGTTTTCACCGAACACGAGATGCAGGAAAGGCGGCAACGAGCGGAACAGAAAAATGCACCTGAGCCCCTAAATAATTTCTCACTCGCCTTGCAGTATGCTGATGCCGAACAAGTTGCAGACAGTTTGACTCTTCCCGAAGGCGGGCTGTTATCACCACTGGGTAGTGTAGTGGTAGATAAACGTACTAATACATTACTCATTCGCGATACTCCCGCGTCTTTAGCACTATTGAAAAACTGGCTGGCAGAGATGGATTTACCGTTACAGCAAGTACAGTTAGCGGCGCACATTGTCACCATGAGTCGGGAACATTTGCAGGAGCTTGGTGTGCGTTGGGGGATGGATGACGCAAAGCAAGCTCGTTCGCTGAGAGTGAATAATTTTAATGTTAATTTACCCCTTCCCAATAGCGCACTCAGTGCTGGATTCAATGTTGCCCGTATTGGTGGACGTCTGCTGGAGCTTGAGTTGAGCGCACTGGAGCAAGAAAATCAGGTTGATATTATTGCCAGCCCTCGGCTGGTGACATCCCATCAACAAACTGCCAGTATCAAGCAAGGTTCTGATATTCCTTATACGGTTTCTCGCGGCAAAAAGGGGGGGCCAACCATCGAATTTAAAGAGGCAGTATTAGGGATGGAGGTCACACCGAAAATACTGCGTAATGGCAAGATTACCCTAAACTTGAAAATCAGCCAGAATATGCCCGGAATGGCAATTAAACGCGGGGATAGTGAAGCATTATTAATAGATAAGCAGGAAATAAAAACCCAAATAACCGTAAACGATGGGGAAACTATTGTGCTCGGGGGGATTTTCCAGCAAAAAAATAGCCAGGGAGTTAATAAAGTGCCCATACTGGCCGATATCCCTTGGCTGGGAGCGCTGTTCAAACAAGACACCCAACAACAAAGTCGGCGGGAGTTAGTGATTTTCATCACGCCAAGGCTAATCAGTGCCTGAGCCTTATGGGGGGTGTTTTATGAAAACAGACCAATCTTGGTGACTTTCTGCAACTTTTTGTGTGATAGGAGGCTTCTAAATTTGACGCTGCCTCCGATTTAGCTTACAAGGGTTACCGAATTGAGCTCCGAGGTTTTTAATAACGTTGATACGCCGATAAAAACGTATGGTTTCCCTCCCACGACGTGTACAACGATTTATTCGGTTGCCAAACTACCAGAAGTGCTGAGATAATTTTCCGTCTGATCTCGCACTATCGCTCATGAGGTTTCAGTTTAGGTCCCGCCGCTGATTTGATTGGCGGGGCGGGTTATCATTAACGAATAGTCTTAGTAATACCAAAAACATGGCAGAGAAACGCAATATCTTTCTGGTTGGGCCTATGGGTGCCGGCAAAAGCACTATTGGTCGTCAGTTAGCTCAGCAACTCAATATGGAGTTTTTCGACTCCGATCAAGAAATTGAGCGACGTACCGGAGCTGACGTGGGCTGGGTATTCGACGTGGAAGGCGAAGAAGGTTTCCGCGATCGTGAAGAAAAAGTTATTAATGAACTGACGGAAAAGCAAGGCATTGTTCTGGCAACCGGTGGTGGCTCTGTTAAATCCAGAGAAACCCGTAACCGTTTGTCAGCCCGTGGCGTTGTGGTTTATTTAGAAACCACAATCGAGAAGCAGTTGGCACGTACACAGCGCGACAAAAAACGTCCGTTGTTACAAGTTGATGCGCCTCCACGTGAAGTGTTAGAAGCACTGGCAAAAGAACGTAATCCGTTGTACGAAGAAATTGCAGATGTCACCATCCGCACTGACGATCAAAGCGCGAAAGTTGTTGCTAACCAGATTATCAACATGCTGGAAAGTAACTGATTTTAGCATTTTACTAATGCCTCCGGGCGTAAGTTAAGAAGGTTACTGAGCGCGACATGGAGAAGATTACTGTCACGTTAGGGGAGCGTAGTTACCCCATTACGATTGCTGCCGGATTGTTCAATGATTCGGCCTCTTTTGCGCCACTAAAAGCGGGTGACCAGGTAATGCTGGTAACTAACCAAACGCTGGCTCCACTCTATCTGGATTCGCTCCGGGCAGTGTTGGAACAAAGTGGCATTAAAGTTGATCAGGTGATTTTACCTGATGGTGAGCAGTATAAATCTCTGAGCGTTCTGGAGCAGGTATTTTCTGCCCTTCTGGAAAAACCGCACGGTCGTGATACTACGCTTGTTGCCTTAGGTGGCGGTGTAGTAGGCGACCTGACCGGTTTTGCTGCGGCTTGCTATCAGCGTGGCGTTCGCTTTATTCAAGTTCCGACTACCTTACTGTCCCAGGTGGATTCCTCTGTCGGTGGCAAAACCGCAGTGAATCATCCATTGGGCAAGAACATGATTGGTGCCTTCTACCAACCCGCATCGGTGGTGGTTGACCTTGATTGTCTAAAAACTCTCCCTTCGCGTGAACTTGCTTCCGGGCTGGCTGAAGTTATCAAATATGGCATCATCCTTGATGCGGCTTTCTTTGATTGGTTAGAAAATAATATCGGCGCATTACTCGCACTGGATATGTCAGCGTTAGCTTACTGCATCCGCCGTTGTTGTGAATTAAAAGCCGATGTTGTTGCTGCCGATGAACGTGAAGAGAGCGGCATGCGCGCATTACTCAATTTAGGTCATACCTATGGCCACGCTATTGAGGCTGAAATGGGCTATGGTGTCTGGTTGCATGGGGAAGCTGTTGCTGCTGGTATGATGATGGCGGCACACACTTCACGCCGATTGGGCCAGTTCTCAGCCAGTGATGTTGAGCGTATCAAAAAACTACTGTTGCGTGCCGGTCTGCCGGTCTGTGGGCCGCAGGAAATGACACCAGAGTCTTATCTGCCGCATATGATGCGGGATAAAAAAGTGCTGGCGGGCGAATTGCGTCTGGTGCTGCCAACGGCTATTGGTAAATCAGAAATCCGTAGCGGTATTGCACATGACATGGTGTTAGCATCTATCACGGATTGCCAGTTATAAAAATGGCATAAGTACGATATTATTCCTTTGCTGCGGGCTGTTTATACCCTAAATAATTCGAGTTGCAGGAAGGCGGCAAGCGAGAGAATTCCGATGAGCTTACATAAGTAAGTGATTCGGGTGATTGAGCGTAGCCAACGCACATGCAGCCTGAAGTCTGACGGGTATAGCCTGTTTGCAGTCAGTAAAATCAATCAGCCAGATCGCAGTGATAAATGCGGTGGGCTTTTGCCTCTAGTTGGAGGGTTTAGATGGATGATTTAAAACCGGAAGACGATCTGAAACCAGATAGTAGTGACCGTCGTCCTACACGTGCCCGTAAGTCCTCGGCCGGACCTAAGCTTGCAGTTTCACGTCAACACATCATGATTGGTGTCGGCATCTTAGTGCTTTTGTTGATCATTATTGCCATCGGTTCAGCCCTGAAAGCCCCGACAGAGCATGAAGCGTCCCAGCAAAACCCGAATGTTGATGCGGCGAGAAATATTAATCTGTCTGATTCATCTTCACTCACCAGTGGCAATAACACCCAGCCCGGCGTGGCGAACAATGCCAGTGATGGCCATGATGCCAATGGCGTGAAGAACTCGGCTCAGCCACAGGATATTAGTGCCCCGGCGATTTCGCCAACGCCAACTGAGGCCTCAGTGCCGCCTTCGGCGAACAGCCCGACTCAGCGTGTTGAGCTGCCGGGCAATATGTCTGATGCACTCTCTCAAACTCAGGGGCAGGTTGATACCTTGTCTCAGAACATGAATGACGGCCAGACATCAACGTTACCGACGGCACCTGCAACGGTTTCTGGTTCAAAAGGGGCTAAAGCACCGGCACCGGTTACGGGTGAAACTATTACCCATCCGTCGCAGAAACAAGCAGCGGCGGCGGCTAAACAGCAGCCAGTGAGCAACCATAAAAAACCGACCACTGTGGTTTCTCCAGCGGCGTCTGCGGTGACTAAATCAAGTTCAGTTGGCAGCAGCAGTACCTTAAAGAATGCGCCAGGCAGTCATTTCACGCTACAGTTGAGCAGCGCATCGCGCTCAGACACACTGAATGCCTATGCCAAACAGCAAAAATTAACTGACTATCATGTCTATGAAACTAAACGTGATGGCAAACCTTGGTATATTTTAGTAAGTGGTAACTACCCTTCTTCTGCTGATGCAAAAAGGGCCATCACGACGCTACCAGCCGATGTTCAGGCGAAAAAACCGTGGGTTAAACCTGTACAACAAGTGCAGCAAGACCTTAAAAAATAAATCATTCTTATTTGTGCGCTGATGTGCTGTTTGAAACAGAGTACAATCTGCGGCTCTGAATTATTAAGTAGCTAACTGACGGCATGAAGAAAAACCGCGCTTTTTTAAAATGGGCTGGTGGGAAATATCCGCTGGTTGATGACATACGACGCCATCTTCCAGCGGGAGACTGCTTGATAGAGCCATTCGTCGGTGCGGGTTCGGTGTTTCTTAACACTGAGTATGCGTCTTACATACTGGCCGATATCAACAGCGATCTTATCAACCTCTACAATATCGTGAAGGAACGCACTGATGACTTTGTGCGTGATGCTCGCGTTCTATTTACGGGCGATTTCAATAATTCTGAGCAATTTTACCTACTGCGCCAAGAGTTTAACGCCAGTACCGATGCTTATCGCCGCGCATTATTATTTCTCTATCTGAACCGCCATTGTTATAACGGTCTGTGCCGTTATAATTTGAGCGGTGAATTTAATGTGCCTTTTGGCCGTTATAAAAAACCTTATTTCCCTGAGATTGAGCTGTATTGGTTTGCTGAAAAATCGCAAAATGCGGTATTTGTTTGTGAGCATTATCAGGAAACGCTTTTAAAAGCAGTGCACGGGGCGGTAGTTTATTGCGATCCTCCGTATGCGCCATTGTCAGCGACGGCGAATTTTACGGCATATCACACCAATAACTTTGGCATTGTGGATCAACAGAATTTGGCTCGTCTGGCTTATCAACTTTCGGCCGAGAACAAAATTCCAGTTTTGATTTCTAACCACGACACAGAACTGACGCGCAATTGGTATCATCAAGCGTCACTGCATGTGGTGAAAGCGCGCCGTACTATCAGCCGTAATATTCTTGGTCGTAGTAAAGTGAACGAGCTTTTGGCGCTGTATAGCTGAGCGGAATGCCGCTCAGTAAAGATTCAAACCCAATGGTTTATGAAATAGAACCCCTGACGTAGATGCACCATCTGTCAGGCAGATATTTTATAGAACAAAGAGATACGTTTGGAGAAGCGGATGAAAAAGTTTTTAATTGCCCCATCTATTCTGTCAGCAGATTTTGCCCGTTTGGGTGAAGATACCGCCAAGGTGCTCGCGGCCGGGGCTGATGTTGTGCATTTTGATGTGATGGACAATCATTACGTTCCTAATCTGACCATCGGGCCGATGGTGTGTCAGGCGCTACGTGACTATGGTATTACCGCGCCGATCGATGTGCACTTGATGGTGAAACCGGTTGACCGTATCGTCCCAGACTTTGCCAAAGCCGGTGCCACGTATATTTCATTCCATCCCGAAGCCTCTGAACACGTCGACCGCACCTTACAACTGATCAAAGAGAATGGCTGCAAGGCGGGTTTGGTGTTTAATCCTGCTACGCCGCTGAGCTATCTTGATTATGTCATGGATAAGCTGGACGTTATCTTGTTGATGTCAGTTAACCCCGGTTTCGGCGGCCAGTCATTTATTCCTGAAACACTGAATAAGTTACGTCAGGTGCGTAAATTGATTGATGCCAGTGGCTATGACATTCGCCTGGAAGTGGATGGCGGGGTGAAAGTAGACAATATTCGCCAAATTGCGGCGGCCGGTGCTGATATGTTTGTGGCGGGTTCGGCTATTTTCAGTCAACCGGATTATGCCGCAGTAATTGACGCTATGCGCAGTGAGCTGGCGATGTCTGCTCATGACTAAATTCGATTCTATCCGTGGTGTGGCGTTCGATCTGGACGGTACATTGGTTGATAGCGCGCCAGGCCTTGCCAGTGCTATTGATATGGCGTTGCAACATCAAGGCTTACCGGTTGCCGGTAACGAACGGGTATCCACCTGGATTGGCAATGGTGCTGATATTTTGGTCGAGCGTGCGTTGCGCTGGGCAGGCCATGAGCCAGATGCCCAGTCAGTGGCACATACTCGTGAGCTGTTTGACCACTATTATGCCAAAACAGTTGAACAGGGGAGTCAGCTATTCCCGCAAGTGAAAGCTACGCTGGCTCAACTGGCCGCTCATGGTTTGCCAATGGGGCTGATTACCAATAAGCCGACGCCGTTTGTTGCCCCTTTGCTGGCATCACTGGGTATCGCAGATTATTTCTCGGTGATTATTGGCGGCGATGACGTGGTGGTGAAAAAGCCACATCCGGCCCCGCTCTATTTACTGTTAGCTAAACTTGGTCTCCGCGCCAGCGAAATGCTATTTGTCGGCGATTCGCGTAATGACGTTATGGCTGCACAGGCCGCGGGTTGCCCTTGTATTGGGCTGACCTATGGATATAACTACGGCGAAGCTATTGCCACCAGTCACCCCGATTGCGTGCTGGAGCATTTTGCCGATCTGTTGCCCGCCATCGGGCTGTCGTCTTTAAAAGATCAGGAAGTATAAAATGAGTAAACCCACTGAATTAACCGCTGTATCCAGTAAACCAATCAAGCCTATCGTATTTAGCGGTGCGCAACCGTCCGGCGAATTGACCATTGGCAATTACATGGGTGCGCTGCGTCAGTGGGTACAGATGCAGGATGATTATGAGTGCATTTATTGCATCGTTGACCTGCATGCGATTACTGCCCGTCAAGATCCGGCGCAGTTACGCAAAAGAACCTTAGATACGTTGGCGTTGTATCTGGCTTGCGGTATTGATCCGAAAAAGAGTACGATTTTTGTTCAGTCCCATGTGCCTGAGCACTCTCAGCTAAGCTGGGCGTTGAACTGCTATACCTATTTTGGTGAGCTGAGCCGTATGACTCAGTTCAAAGATAAGTCAGCCCGTTATGCTGAAAACATTAATGCGGGTTTGTTTGATTATCCCGTATTGATGGCGGCGGATATTTTGCTCTATCAAACTAATCAGGTGCCGGTCGGTGAAGACCAGAAGCAACATCTGGAGCTGAGCCGCGATATCGCTGGTCGGTTCAATGCGTTGTACGGCGATATTTTCAAAATTCCTGAACCGTTTATTCCGAAAGCCGGTGCGCGGGTAATGTCTTTGTTAGACCCAACCAAAAAGATGTCCAAATCTGATGACAACCGCAACAACGTCATTGAACTGCTGGAAGATCCGAAATCGGTGGTTAAAAAGATTAAGCGCGCGGTGACTGACTCTGATGAGCCAGCAGTGATCCGTTATGACGTAGAAAAGAAAGCCGGTGTTTCTAACTTGCTGGATATCTTGTCAGGTGTGACCGGTCAATCAGTTCCTGAGTTGGAAGCACAGTTTGAAGGCCAGATGTATGGTCATTTGAAAGGTGCAGTGGCGGATGCCGTCTCTGGCATGCTGACAGAGCTACAGGCGCGTTATCACACTTATCGTGAAGACGAGGCTTTCTTGCAGGAAGTGATGCGTGAAGGGGCTGCCAAGGCGCGTGCTCGCGCGCAACAGACATTAGCTAAAGTGTACGACGCTATCGGTTTTGTGGCTCATCCGTAAGGCTCAATGATATGAAGGGGGTTTGCCCCCTTCATCATCAATGTTTCCTAACCCACCTTTTCTACCTGTTCCGCTGTTTTGTCGTGCTCTGCACTGGAAAACCAATTCAGTTTTTCACGTAAACGGACCACGCTACCGACGATGATCAGACTGGGGCTGTTGACCTGCTGGGACAGTAACCCCAATTGGCTCAGTTCGCCGCTGACTACACGTTGATGTCGCGAGGTGCCATTTTCCACCAGTGCCACAGGCGTGGTAGTTGGCATCCCGTGTTGGATCAGTTGTCGCTGAATTTCTCCCGCCTGGGATAATCCCATGTAGAACACCAGCGTTTGTTTCTCTGCCGCCAGATTAGCCCAATCTAATTGAGTGTCTTTTTTGGCATGACCGGTAATCAAACGCACACTTTGCGCATGGTCACGGTGAGTCAGGGGTATCCCGCTGTAGGCGGAACAGCCAGAAGCGGCGGTAATTCCCGGCACTACCGAGAACGGAATCCCGGCTTCTGCCAGTGTTTCCAACTCTTCGCCGCCACGGCCAAAAATAAACGGGTCACCGCCTTTCAAGCGCACCACCCGTTTACCCTGCTGTGCCTGTTGCAATAGCAACTGATTGATACTTTCTTGCGGAACGCAATGATAGCCTGACTCTTTTCCGACAAAAATCCGTTCGGCATCGCGCCGTACCAGATTCATCACCTCATCAGACACCAGCCGGTCATACACCACCACGTCTGCTTGTTGGATCTGCTGTAACCCTTTTAACGTCAGCAAACCGGCATCTCCCGGCCCGGCACCCACCAGAACCACCTCACCGCGATCGCTAAGCGGCGCATTAAACAGATGCTCAATATGTTGTTCGATTTGTACCTGATCGTCGTTAGCCAACGATTGTGCCAAGCGGTCGTGAGTAAGCAGTTTTTCCCAAAAGCGGCGACGATCGGCCATCGCGGCAAAATGTTGCTTCACCCGTTGGCGCAAATTACCCGCCAATTGTGCCAATTGGCCCAAATGCTGTGGCAACATTGCCTCAAGTTTTTCGCGCAGCAAGCGCGCCAATACAGGGGCTTTACCGCCGGAAGATATCGCTATCATAATCGGCGAGCGATCAATGATGGACGGCATGATAAAGCTGGTGCGTTTCGGGTCATCTACCACATTACAGAACACCCGCTGTAGATTGGCACTCTGATAGACCAAGGCGTTGACTGCCACCTGATCAGTTGCTGCAATCACCAGCCACTTCTCTGCCAACAAATCCGGTACAAATTCGCCGCAGACTAATGTGAGCAGCCCCTGTTCCGCCCAGTGGTGAAACTGTGGCGTAAACTCACAGGCATTGACGGTAATTACTGCACCCGCATCCAGCAGCAAGCGAGCCTTGCGTTCAGCAACTTCACCACCGCCGACCAACAGGCAGGCTTTATGTTGCAGTTGGCAGAAAATCGGGAAGTAGTCCATCGGCAATCCTTCAGTCTAGGGGCGGAAGTGGCTATTGATAAGTTCAGTGATAGAAGGGGCGACCATACCCGTGGCGCTTCGATGGTTTACACCGAATGGCTCCAACGGCATGTTTCCCCTTAATCAACATTCTCAGTACGTTACTGTTTCACAGCTTGCGGCGCGTTAACTGCCGCAGGTTGTGGGCGGTTTTCCCGTGGTGTGGCATACCAGTAACCAAGGCCCATAAAGACCGCACCTGACAGGGTATTACCCAGTGTTACCCACAGCAGGTTGTGACCGATGCCACTTAAGGTGTAGGCCTCGCTGTGATTACCAAACCAAGACAGGGCAAACAGTGTCATGTTGGCGACGGAATGCTCATAGCCTGAGGCAATAAAGGCCAGCAAACACCACCATATAGCGATAAATTTGGCGGCACCCTCTACGCGGATTGCCATCCAGATCGCCAGACAAACCAGCCAGTTACATAATACACCTTTGAAGAATAGGGTCATAGCTGGGGCTGAGGTTTTTGCTAATGCAGCGGTGTGTACCAGGCTAGTGTCTACCGACAGCAGGTTACCGCCACCGTAGTAATAGAGCAGAGCGACAAAAATAGAACCCAGCAGATTCCCCAACCAGGTTTGCGGCAATACGGCCCACATCTGGCTGGATTTGATGGTGCCAGCTTTCACGCCAAAGGTTAGGAACATGGTGTGGCCGGTGAACAACTCAGAACCCGCGATAATGACCAGTGTCAGCGCCAGGCCGAAGGTGGCTCCCATTACCAGTGGGCGGTAAGCAGGATCGATCAGGTTACCCAGTGTGAAAATCAGAATAATGCCAAGGCCGACGTAGGCACCGGCCATTGCTGAGCCAATCCAGAAGCCCAGCGGGCTTTCTTTTGATAACTTGACGATGCGAGCCGCGTTGGCCGCACATTTGTTGATCGTATCTGTATACATACTCTATCCCAATCCCCTTGCTCTTGACGCCGCAGCGGTGTTAGCCGCCTTGCTGCAACGCCAATATCTTTGGGGATGATTGATGTTATTTTTGTCAAAAATCCAGATTTACCGGATCCGCCAGTTATTTATCACGCTTTGACTTGCACCATGCCGTCGCGAACTCGCACGTCATAATGGGCAACTGAGCGACTTTCATCTTCCAGACAGAAACCATCATGCAGGCGGAAGTGCTGCTTTTTCAGCGGACTAGCCACCCATAGGTCACCTTGATGTTCCGCGATTAATCCGCGTGATAACACACTGGCCTGTGCGAAAGGATCGATATTGCTAATGGCAAAGAGTTGTTCGTCAGCATAAGGGCGGAAAACCGCGACATGCTGCTCACCGATCAAGCCGCATACGCCGCTACCGGGTAAAATATCGGTTAATGGACAGAGTGGGATCCACTGGCTCATACGTTATCCTCCAATTCCAACACCCGGACCGGGATACGCTCATCTGGACGAGCTGGGCGATGTTGTTCACGTTCAGGTACCACTTGTACATTCGGGTCGCGTAGCGGGCTGTTAATGAAGTGGGCAAAACGAACCTGTGCTGCCGGGTTCTCAACCGTCACTTTCCATTCGCAGATCACTTTGTCGCGTAGACGGGCAATATCGGCTTCCAACTGGTCGTTGATAGCTAACTTGTCATCGAGGATCACGGCGCGCAGATAGTTAATGCCGCCTTCCAGACTTTCCAGCCAGACGGAGGTGCGTTGCAGCTTATCGGCAGTGCGGATATAAAACATCATGAAACGGTCGAGGTAGCGCATCAGGGTTTCTTCATCCAGATCCGCTGCCAACAGGTCAGCATGACGTGGCTTCATACCACCGTTACCACAGACATACAGGTTCCAGCCGTTTTCGGTGGCGATAATTCCGACATCTTTGCCCTGAGCTTCCGAACATTCACGGGTACAACCGGAGACGCCAAACTTCATTTTATGCGGTGTGCGAATACCTTTGTAACGATGCTCCAGCGCCACACCAAAGCCGACGCTGTCACCGACACCAAAGCGGCACCAGGTGCTGCCAACGCAGGTTTTTGCCATACGCAGCGCTTTGGCATAGGCGTGTCCGGTTTCAAAACCGGCTTCAATGAGTTGCGCCCAGATAGCGGGCAAGTCATCTTTTTGCGCGCCAAACATCCCCACCCGCTGAGAGCCAGTCAGTTTGGTATACAAATTATAGTGTTTGGCGATACGACCAATGGCTAACAGACCATCCGGTGTGATTTCCCCGCCCGGTGAGCGTGGGATAACCGAATAGGTACCATCTTTCTGAATATTGCCGAGGAAGTTATCGTTGGTATCCTGCAACGGCGTGTGTTGCGGCTCTAAGATATACTCATTCCAGCACGATGCCAGCAGTGACCCTACGGTTGGCTTACACACTTCACAACCGTAACCTTTCCCGTATTTCTCCAGCAACGCATCGAAGGACTTAATCCCTTCAACCCGAATCAGGTGATATAACTCTTGGCGCGAATAGGCAAAGTGTTCACACAAATGATGGTTAACTTCAATGCCTTGCTTGCTTAGCTCAGCATTCAGCACTTGGGTGACCAGCGGAATGCAACCGCCACAACCGGTACCGGCTTTAGTGGCGGATTTCAGTGCGGCAACGGTGTGGCAACCCTGGCCGATAGCCTGAATGATGTCGCCTTTAGTCACATCAAAACAGGAACAGATTTGCGCGCTGTCCGGTAGCGAGTCCACGCCTATTGCCGGTTTGCTGCCCGCATGGGCAGGCAGGATCAGGCTGTCCGGGTTTTCGGGTAATTCGATGTTGTTCAGTGCCAGTTGCAGCAAGTTGCCGTAATCGGTGGTATCACCCACCAGCACTGCCCCTAATAGGGTTTTGTTATCTGCGCTAACCACCAGACGTTTATAAATTTCTTTACTTTCATCCAGATAAACGTAGCTACGAGCACCCTCAATGCGGCCATGAGCATCACCAATCCCACCGACATCCACGCCCAGCAGTTTCAGTTTGGCACTCATGTCGGCACCGTGGAAGGCGTTCTCGCGGCCAAGTAGATGGTCTGCGGTGACCTGCGCCATTTTATAGCCCGGCGCGACCAAGCCAAAGGTGCGCTCTTGCCATGAGGCACATTCGCCAATGGCGTATACATCGGGGTCGGAGGTTTGGCAATAATCATTAATGGCAATACCACCACGGCGTGCAGTTGCTAAACCGCATTGGTGTGCCAGTTTGTCCTGTGGGCGGATACCAGTGGAGAAGACGATGAAGTCCACCTCCAACTGACTGCCATCAGCAAACAGCATGGTTTTACGGCTGTTTTGACCTGAATGGACAATCTCTTGTGTATTCTTGCCGGTATGGACTCTTACTCCCATACGTTCAATCTTCTGGCGTAGTTGGTCACCCCCCATCGGATCAAGTTGTTCGGCCATTAATACCGGTGCAAACTCAATGACATGGGTTTCAACGCCAAGGCTTTTCAGAGCACCTGCGGCTTCCAACCCTAACAGCCCGCCGCCGATAACCGCGCCACGTTTGCTACGGCGAGTACAAGACTCAATTGCATTCAGATCTTCAATGGTGCGATAGACAAAGCAATCTTGCCCTTCACTGCCTTTAATTGGTGGGACCCACGGGTAAGAACCGGTCGCCATAATCAGTTTGTCGTAATACAGCGTACGACCACTGTTGGAATGGATCACTTTCTCGGTGCGATTGATAGTGATGGCACGTTCACCAATCAGCACTTTTACACCGTGCTTTTCATAAAAGCCTTCACGAACCAGTGATAACTCTTCCGCAGTATGGTGGGAGAAGTAAGAAGAAAGATGTACCCGGTCATAAGCGATGCGCGGTTCTTCGCAAAATACGGTTATCTCAAATTGGTCTTTATCTGCTTTATCTAATAAGTCTTCGATAAAGCGGTGGCCGACCATACCGTTGCCGATGATGGCAAGTTTGACTTTGCTCATTTTTGCCTCAATTTTTAATTTTCTACGCTTACAGTAATCCTCCCTACACCGCACTTCTTGATGTAAATCAATTTGCTTTCCATATACCTCTAAGGTGGTAGATGGATGATTTTTAACGTTTTTTGATAAGTTGCGGATTTCATTCATCTTTAGCTGAAAGGTTTCAGTTTGAGATTTTAAATGACGGAAAAGAAAATCGGGCAGCATACTGTTGGTCGGGTAAGCTAAAGCAAATAGCTTGTGGTTATGACCAGAATATAAAAGGGATCATGGAGGCACCGATGACAACGCAATCCTTACCAAATCACTTACTCACCACTATCAATAATGTCCGGCTTGCCGGGCAAGCGGGCTTTTGGCAGATAACTATCGCGGAGGGCAAAATCAGTGCTATTAGCCCGCAGCCGGAACAGCAGACTGTTGAGGCCGGGGTGCTGGATGCACAAGGTGGGTTGGCATTGCCGCCTTTTATTGAGCCACATATCCATCTGGATACCACCCAAACGGCCGGGCAACCGAGCTGGAATCAGTCAGGTACTCTGTTTGAAGGGATTGAGCGCTGGGCAGAGCGCAAAGCCATGCTCACTCGCGAGGATGTTAAACAGCGGGCATGGCAGACGTTGAAGTGGCAAATCGCCAATGGCATTCAGTATGTCCGTACCCATGTGGATGTTTCCGATCCTAGTTTGACGGCACTCAGTGCGATGTTAGAGGTAAAAGAAGAAGTTAGCCCATGGGTGGAGATGCAGATTGTCGCTTTCCCACAAGAGGGGATTCTCTCTTATCCCGACGGTGCCGCGTTGTTGGAAGAGGCGCTGCGGCTGGGGGCTGATGTGGTCGGGGCCATCCCACATTTTGAATTCACCCGCGAATATGGCGTTGAATCTCTGCATATCGCCTTTGCCTTGGCACAGAAATATCAGCGGCTGGTGGATGTGCATTGTGATGAAATTGATGATGAGCAGTCACGCTTTGTTGAGACAGTAGCGGCATTGGCGCACCGGGAAAATATGGGCGCGCGCGTTACCGCCAGCCACACCACAGCGATGCACTCCTATAACGGGGCTTATGCTTCCCGGTTATTTCGTTTGTTGAAAATGTCCGGTATCAACTTTGTCGCCAATCCATTAGTGAATATTCATTTACAAGGGCGCTTTGATACTTATCCGAAACGGCGTGGTATTACGCGGGTTAAAGAGATGCTGGCAGCAGAAATTAATGTCTGCTTCGGCCATGACGATGTATTCGACCCGTGGTACCCGCTGGGCACTGCCAATATGCTGCAAGTCCTGCATATGGGGCTACATATTTGTCAGTTGATGGGGTATAGCCAAATTAACGATGGGCTGAATCTGATAACCACCCACAGCGCCAGGACAATGCATTTATCTGATTATGGCTTGCAGCCAGGTAATAGCGCTAACCTGATTATTCTGCCAGCAGAAAATGGGTTCGATGCCGTGCGGCGACAGGTGCCAGTGCACTATTCCATTCGTCATGGGATGGTGATTGCCAAAACCCAGCCAGCCGAAAGCCGTATATATCTGGGGCAGGAAGAGGTGGTGAACTTTAAGTAGGCGCTGCCCTGCAACCTTGATGGTGGCAGGGCAGTAAAACCGATAAATCAGTCAGTCGCATGGCCGTGGCTGCGGTGCTTGGTGAAGAAGCCCAGAATCAGACACATCACAAATACTGCCAGATACAGGCCGTTGGCCGTTGCCAGCGCGGCATGAACACCACTGTTGGCAACAATCGGGCCGGTCACCACGAAGGTCAGCATGGTGCCGACAGTGCCACAGGTCAGGATGAAGTTAACCAGCTTTGGCGAAGAGACTTTGGTTTGCAGTGAACCCAGAGTAATCAGCGTGGTGTAAATTGCACTGGAGACAAAACCCAACGCCAGAATGTAGTAGCTCAGGTATTGTGGATTATCGGTGCTGACAAACAGATACATCGCCAGCGTTGCCAGTGCAGCCAGTACGGTTACGATGCGTTGTAGGTCAAAGAAGCGCAGGATAAAGCTAAACACCCACATCCCAATCATATAAGAGATCCAGAAGTTACTGACCAGTTGGCCAGCTTGACTGATATCCATATTGAACGTTTTGGTAGCGTATTCTGGTACCCACTGGATAAAACCAAGTTGGCCAAGGATATAGCACAATGCGGCAATCGACAGGAACAGCACGCCAACGCCCCATTTCTCTTTCGCCACCGGTTTGCTTTGATCAGCGGCTTTGTGGCCCAGAACCGGGAACTCAGAGCACAGTGTCAGCACAAAAATACCGACATACAGCAAGCCGATACAGGCGTACACCCAATACCATTCGATATGGCGTGCCAGCAGCATTGCTGCGGCGACAGGGAAAATCATCCCAGCCATACTGAAGAACGAGTCGGTAAACAGCAGGCGTGAACCGCGCTGACGCCCCTCGTACATATGGGTTATCAGGAAGGTACCAATCGACATGGTTATCCCACTGACCACCCCGAGGATGAACATGCTGATTGAGAAGACCATTAGATTATGGCCAACCATCAATCCGGCGATAGCAATCAACATCAGAATAAAGCCAAACACCAACTGGCGTTTTAATGGAATGATTTCCATTAACCAGGCATTGAGGAAGATAGAGATTAAAATACCCGCGTTAAGGAAAGTAAATGTGTTACTCATACTGGCAATAGGCAGATTGAAATACTCTGCGATATTCCCCATCACCATCCCGGTGACAATAACTAACGCACCAGTAAGGGCGTAAGAGAAGTAACTGATCCAAGTGAGCCGAATGCGATTGCTGTTATTCATAAATAGGCCTGTGCGTCAGTATCAAATAAATAAAGAGTTAAAGACAGATAATTGCTAAAAACGGACATAGGGCTAAAAGGAGATCAAACCGGTTTTCAGCACTAAGGCGGCGGATCCTAGCACAGGCATAGTGAGTTTTTGTGATTTACATTCAAATTTTAATGTAATGACTGAAAAGCAATTACGAATAATAGTGAGCCGTCACAAATTGCGATGCATCCTCAAATGATAAAGATTCTTAATTCTATTAAAGTGTAGGCCGTGTTAAGGTTGTCTCAGGTATGATTTCCCCGTCTGTAGAACAGTGAAAAACCATATACCCGTCGCCCTTCAAGATGCTGGGGTGTTGACTGCCCTTGCTCACCTCAGTCACTTAGTTATCTAAGCCCAGGGGATTTGCTCGGTTGCTGCCTATCTGCATCTCGAAGTAACTTGGGTATAAAACTATTAATAAAACAGATAATTAATCAGTCCACTTTCTTTTTTTCATCGATATAAAGGAATCTATCGTGATGAGAAGCGTGATTACCGATGTAACACTAACGGCGATAAGGTGCCGTTGAGCCAAATTCTTTATCAAAGAAGGCGCTTTTCTGCCTGGTTGGGGATAGCGGCGATTCTAATGCTATTTATCGCTCCGGTGGTTTCAGTCTCACTGGCGCTTTCGTATGAGGAAAAACCCCTTTCAACGACGGGCGTGAGCACTGCTCAGGCTAATTGTGCTATGGACAGGGCGCATCACGCTGATCATCAACAGAACCAGACTAAGGCCCAAGATAGCAATGCCGAGCAGGCCGGAGGCGGCCATGATGGCATGATGATGGATCATGCGGCTTGTGGCTATTGTGTATTACTGACTCATTTGCCCCTACTGAATACGGCTTGCAACGCGGATATTCGCTCCGCATTACTGTTAGCCGAGATCCCTGCGCCGTTATTTATCTATTGGTTAATTATTCAAGATACCTATTCAGAGAGCCAACCGCGCGCACCTCCTGCCTTTTATTCCTGATAATCCGATAAAAAATAAAAACCATTTTTCTGGTGTGGATAAATACTCACCGGAGTGATTTGTATTGCCCAAGGAATAATTATGTCTGGCAAGAATAAAACCTATAAAAAAACATTATTAGCATGCGCAGTAACCTCTGCCTTTTCTGTCTTTGCTTTAAATACCTTTGCCGCCACGCATGACCATCTGATGGCTCATGATCCGGTGGTGAATAACACCATCAACGATAGCAGTGATAAAAAGCTCAATGATGCTGATGTCATAACCGTTACTGCGCCCCTTCATTCGCCACTGGTTATCGTGACCTCGCCTAAAGCACCGCGTCAACCCGTTCCCGCCAGTGATGGAGCTGACTATCTGAAAACTATCCCCGGTTTCTCGCAAATCCGTAATGGGGGTACCAATGGGGATGTGGTGTTCCGTGGCATGTTTGGCTCGCGCATAAAGATTCTGACGGATGGTGCAGAAACACTGGGTGCCTGCCCATCAAGGATGGACGCGCCCACATCCTATATTTCACCAGAGAGCTTTGACCTGCTGACCGTTGTGAAGGGGCCACAATCGGTGCTGTGGGGAGCTGGTGCTTCCGCCGGTACTATTTTGTTTGAGCGGCTACCCCCTCACTTTGATCAGGCGGGCATCAAAGGGAATGCCAGTCTATTGGTGGGCTCTAATGGTCGCTGGGATAAAAATCTCGATGCCAGTTTAGGTAACGAGCAAGGCTATTTGCGCATGATGGGCAACCAGTCTCAGGCGGGTGATTACAAAGATGGCAATGGCACGCGGGTGCCCTCGAAATGGGATAAATGGAATGCCGATATCGCCGTGGGTTGGACACCAGATAGCGATACGTTACTTGAGCTAACAGCGGGTAAAGGTGACGGTGAAGCAAGGTATGCCGGGCGCGGTATGGACGGTTCCCAGTTCTTGCGCGAGAGCCTGGGTTCCCGTTTTGAAAAAACAAATATCGGTGAGGTGTTGGACAAAATTGAAGCCAAAATCTACTACAACTATGCCAATCATATTATGGATAACAATACATTACGCACGCCACCGATGATGGCGATGTCCAGTAATGTAGACCGGCGCACGATGGGTGGGCGAGTCATGGGCACTTGGTTGTGGCAGGATCTGAAATTAGAGGCGGGTACTGATTTGCAAACCAATACGCACCGTAAAAACAAACAAGGCCATTGGGATAAAGATGCCCGCTTTACTAGCAACGGTTTGTTCAGCGAACTGACCTGGAGTGCCAGCGATCAGGATAAGTTGATTACCGGTGCCCGTATTGATCATCATGAGGTCACCAATTATGTCCGCGCTAATGAGCCGACACGCTCTGCAACGCTTCCCGCCGGTTTCATGCGTTTTGAGCATAATCTGACTGACTTACCCGTGATGTGGTACGCCGGTTTGGGCCATACAGAGCGTTTTCCTGATTATTGGGAGCTATTTTCACCGACGTTCGGGCCTGTTGGCTCTACCAGCGCTTTTGAGGGGGTGAAGAGTGAAAAGACCACTCAGCTTGATATTGGTGCGCAATACAATGGTAAGCAGCTAAACAGTTGGGTTTCAGCTTATCTTGGGCGGGTTAATGATTTCATCTTGTTCAAGTATGACCCTAACAATCTGCGCATCAGCCAGGCAGATAATATCGACGCAACTATCATGGGCGGTGAGATGGGGGCAGGGTACGCCTTTAACGACAATTGGAAAGCTGACGCCAGCCTGGCTTATGCCTGGGGGAAAAATACCAGTAATCATCGTCCGTTGCCGCAAATCCCTCCCCTTGAAGCACGGTTAGGATTGACGTTTGAAACAGGGGACTGGAGTAGCACCGCATTATGGCGGTTAGTCAGCAGTCAGCACCGGGTTGCGATTAACGAAGGGAATGTGGTGGGCAAAGACTTTGCTGATAGCGCGGGTTTCGGTGTGCTGTCTGCCAATGTGGCTTACAAGGTTACAAAACAAGTCAAAGTCAGCGCTGGTATCGATAATCTGCTGAATAAAGCGTACAGCGAGCACCTGAATCTGGCTGGTAATAGTGGATTTGGATACTCAGCCAATACGTCGTTGAATGAGCCGGGCCGGACTCTTTGGGCAAAATTGAATGTGACATTTTAATAGCGTTACCCTTGGTTCTTGAAGCAGTAGGCGTGTTAGGCGCGTAGCCGCATCACTTGCTTATGTGAGTGATGCGGGGTGATGAGCCTCTAATGAGGTTTATTCTGTTGCCAGTAACGCCAATAACATTCGCTATCTTCCGCTATCTTCATGAACGAAAAGAAAGATAAGCAGGGAAGAGCGATAACTTGCCACCGGGGCTGACTAGCGGAGTTGTTTCGGTGGCATAACAGAATCGCGCATAATAATTGCTGGCGGAAAGCTGGCGATGGGGAGCTGTGGATTAATCAACAACTGAGTGGCGAATTGCGCCATTCCAACAATCGGGAAGTGCAGGCTGGTTAAGGCCGGGCTGACAAAAGGGGCGCGTTCGCCACTGTCATAGCAAATCAATGAAATATCCTGTGGTACTTGCAAATGGTGCTTATTGATAGCCAACAGCGCGCCGATTGCCATTTCTTCGTTACAGCAATAGATAGCTGTGGGTAGATGAGGTTGCTTTAAGATCTCGTCCGCGCGTTGATAGCCACTTTCCAGATCGTAAATACCTTCCACACAAGCGGTAGGTTCTAAACCTGCTGCTTGCATGGCATCCAAAAACCCCTGGCGGCGCAACACACTGGAGTAGCGCTGAGAAGAGCCACTGATACAGGCAATATGGCGGTGGCCTGCATCGATAAGTACCTGAGTCGCCATTTGACTGGCGCGCCGGTGATCAAAGGTCACACAACGGGCCTCAAGACCGGGAACCATCCTGTCTAATAACACGAATGATCGGCCTGCTGTTGCAAGCTGGTGCAGTCTCTCGTCACTGAGAAAACGCACGTGCAGGATTAAACCATCACAGCGTAAGTTGTACAGGCGCTGGATTGCCAGCCACTCTTTATCTGCATTATCTCGCCCTTGAGTCACTAAAAGCTGTTTACCTTGTGACTCTGTTTCGGTCTGAACAAAATCCAT
The DNA here is from genome assembly GCF_002073315.2 of Yersinia sp. FDAARGOS_228. NCBI lineage: Bacteria > Pseudomonadati > Pseudomonadota > Gammaproteobacteria > Enterobacterales > Yersiniaceae > Yersinia > Yersinia sp. FDAARGOS_228. Next base: position 409,075 of record NZ_CP020409.2, on the reverse strand, counting down.
CAACGCACCAAAGAAGCCACCGCGATATGAGGTTGTCACCAACCCCAGGGTATTACTTTGGCTGGACGCCAGTGCTCGCGCAGCAGGGTTTGGGGTATAGCCCAATACCGCTACCGCTTGTTCTACCTTTTCGCGGGTCCGGGATTTGACATTGGTATCACCGTTGACCACGCGGGAAACCGTAGCACGGGAAACCCCGGCTAATACCGCGACGTCTTCCAGTGTAACCATTTCATACTCCTGTTTAGGGTAAAAGTAGCCCCTTCGCCATTGAAGTCGTAGGGGATTAGCTGCGTTCGTTACTCCGTCCATCCTTGGACCTCGCAAGCAGCGTGATCCGAATCGCTTGATTGCGCAAGTTCATCGGGTTTTGCGCGGGTTGTCTGGCTGCAACGCCAATGACGTTGGGTGTAAAATCATAACCCACAACAATAGTTAATTTAACATTACAGGTCTGTGAACTGAGGCAAGTAAGGTTTATTTACCTGAAGAACTTCTTCCAATAGTGGCTGAGCAATGCTGGCGTTAGCGATCAGTGGGTTAGTCACTAACGCTAACAAGGCACTACGACGGTCACCGTGCACCGCAGCTTCAATGGTCAAGCGCTCATAGGCTTTCACCTGCTGGGTCAGCCCATGCATAGCAACAGGTAATGGGCCGAAGGTCAGTGGGTGTGCACCTTGTGCATCAACAATACAGTTAGTTTCTACTACTGAGCCATCAGATAAACCACGGATTGCACCACGGTTTGTTGTATTTACAACAAGTTGCGTACCTAAATTATTATGAATGGCACGAATAAGTTCCAGTGCAACTTCAGAATAAAATGATCCACCGCGGAAGCTGAGTTGCTCTGGTTTACTGTCCAGATGCGGATCAGCGTACAGCTCGAACAGCTCTTTTTCTACCTGCATAACTTGTTCAGCACGGGTGCCTCGTTCAGCCGCTGCGGCGATTTCTTCTGCCAGCATATCCTGAGTCTGATAGAAATAGCGATGATATGGACAAGGAATCGCCCCCATTGCACGCAGGAACTCTGGTGGCCATGGTGCTTCCTTAATATTGTTCATGGTCAGTGAGGCCCCATCACACAACATGTTCAGTACCTCGGCGGTGACATCTTTACCCCGTTGTAACACCTCATGTACCCACACCATATGATTTAGCCCGGCAAAGCGCAGTTGAATATCTTCATAAGGTGCGTGTAGCAAGTTGGCAATCATGTGGTGCATGCTGATCGGGACATTACACAAACCGATGATTTTCGCTTTGCTATAACGCGTTACTGCTTCAGTAACGATCCCGGCGGGATTGGTGAAGTTAATGATCCAGGCATCCGGTGCTAACCGCTCAACTCTGGCGGCAATATCAAGCATCACCGGAATGGTACGCAGAGCTTTGGCAAAACCCCCTACTCCCGTGGTCTCCTGCCCAAGTAGGTTATATTTTAGCCCCAAACGTTCATCTGCCGCGCGTGCCGGGAGTTGGCCGACACGGAATTGTGTCAGGATAAAACTGGCTCCCGTAATGGCGTCATCCAATGAGAAGTGAACACTGACTTTTACATGCTCCAGCCCATGCCGATCCAGCATTCGTCGGGTTAATGCAGCAATAATTTCCACTTTTTGACGGCCTAATTCAACATCAGCCAGTGCCAGTTCAGTGACCGGTAACTGGTCAATACGCTGAATCAGCCCATCAACCAACTCCGGGGTATAGCTACTACCGCCACCAATAATGGCAATTTTAAAGGTTTTCATCATTTGGCCTCCATGTGGATTAATTATAAATGAGAGCGCTCTCATTTGGGGCAGACTAGCAATTAACCAAAAACAAAATGAGATGTTTCTCGCAAAAATGGCAGGCAGGGCAAAGGAAAATAGGCAAGACGTGATCCCTATAGCAGAATTACACTATTGCTCAGGATTGCAGGGATGGTTTAATTTGGTTAACGAATCATCATGGTGCTGTTTAATTGTCGAAGAGGCAGCTTTTCAGCCAAAATGCGCATTCTGTTACGTAAAAATCTGTAAATGGGTGGCATTGCGCGGGTCAGCTCTCTAGAATCAAAGCGCTTTTCCGTTGTTCGCATCCCACAGAAAGGAACCGTTAATGTTCAAACGTACTTTAGTGACCTTCATTGCACTTTGTTCCCTTAGCGCCGTGGCTCCTGCAGCTTTTGCCGCCAGTGAGCCTCATGTGTTGTTAACGACGTCTGTTGGGAATATTGAGTTGGAACTCAATAGCCAGAAGGCACCGGTTTCAACACAAAACTTCGTTGATTATGTAAACAACGGCTACTACAACAACACTATTTTTCACCGTGTTATTCCCGGTTTTATGGTTCAAGGTGGTGGTTTTACCGCTGATTTCAAACAGAAAACCGCTAAAACGCCAATCAAAAATGAAGCGGATAACGGCCTGCGTAACCTGCGTGGTACCATCTCTATGGCCCGTACTGCCGATAAAGACAGTGCTACCAGCCAGTTCTTCCTGAATGTGGCAGACAATGCTTTCCTTGACCACGGCCAACGTGACTTCGGTTATGCCGTGTTCGGTAAAGTAGTTAAAGGGATGGATGTGGTAGAGAAGATCTCCCAGGTTCAGACCGAAAATGTCGGCCCGTATCAGAATGTGCCAGTCAAACCGATCACTATCCTGTCAGCGAAAGTTTTACCTTAATCGCGAGTTACCAGCCTTCACGCTCAACCTCGAAGGCTGGTTTACAACCAATTTGTCTTTCGCTTGCTGCCTACCGACAACGCCACGTTCTTTGAGTAACCATCGTATTGCCACCATAAATTAATCCGTTTGCCCGAATCGGGTGCTTATAATCAATTATCTGTCTCTAACGTAAACGTGATGAGGTGAAGGTTTATGAGTGAAACATTGCTTATCGCGAAGGTACCGCCAGCACAGGATTTAGTGATTTTATCGGCTCTGGCTAACCGTCATGGCCTGATTACCGGCGCAACCGGTACCGGTAAAACAGTCACCCTGCAAAAAATGGCTGAGCAATTTTCCCGTATTGGTGTGCCGGTATTTCTCGCCGATGTAAAAGGGGATTTATCTGGCATTGGGGCGGAAGGGGTTGATTCGGAAAAACTCCAAACCCGGCTGGCGGCGATAGGTGTTACGGATTGGCAACCACAAGCTTGCCCGATTGTGCCGTGGGATATCTTCGCTGAAAAGGGCCATCCGATCCGTGCCACTATTTCCGATCTTGGCCCGCTGCTGCTGGGGCGTCTGCTTGATCTGAATGATGTGCAAAGTGGTGTGTTGCAACTGGTATTCAAAATTGCCGATGACAACAATCTGCTGCTGCTTGATATGAAAGATTTACGGGCTATCGTGCAATATGTTGGCGACAACGCGAAACAGTTCCGTACGCAATACGGCAACATCACGCCAGCCTCAATTGGTGCTATCCAGCGTGGTTTACTGACGTTGGAAGAGCAAGGTGCCAATCAATTCTTTGGCGAGCCAATGCTGGATATTCACGATTTAATGCAACTCGACAGCCATGGGCAGGGAGTTATCAATCTGTTAGCGGCTGATCGGTTAATTAATCAGCCCAAACTGTATGCGATTTTTCTGCTGTGGTTGCTGGCTGAACTTTTCGAGCAACTTCCTGAAGTGGGTGATGTTGATAAGCCTAAACTGGTGTTTTTCTTTGACGAAGCCCATCTGCTGTTCAGTGATGCGCCAACGGCGCTGGTGGATAAAGTTGAACAGGTGGTCCGGCTGATTCGCTCGAAAGGGGTTGGCATCTATTTTGTGACACAAAATCCATTGGATATCCCCGATAAAATCCTCGGTCAACTGGGCAACCGGGTACAGCATGCCCTGCGCGCCTTTACCCCACGGGATCAAAAAGCGGTTAAGGCTGCTGCTCAGACTATGCGTGCGAATCCGGCATTTAGCGCCGAACAGGTGATTACCGAACTGGGGGTTGGCGAGGCGCTCATCTCTTTCCTTGATGAGAAAGGGCGGCCCAATGTGGTCGAACGGGGTATGGTTATCGCGCCACAATCAAAAATGGGCGCATTGGATGCGGCGGCACGTAATCACGCCATCAATCATTCCCCACTGTATGGCCGTTATGAAGAGAGTGTGGATCGTGAGTCTGCCTATGAGAAATTATCTGCGGGCGGATTCTCCACCATGGGGGATGCAGCGGCCGGAGGGGGGGCGGCTTCTCAGCCGTCAACCGATCAGCAGGGTAGTGCTGGCGGTGGCTTGATGGATGGGCTGAATGATTTACTGTTTGGCTCTACCGGCCCGCGCGGTGGCAAACGTGATGGTATCGTCCAGACCGCAGCCAAGAGTATGGCGCGGGACTTGGGGCGACAAATTTTGCGCGGTGTTCTGGGGTCAATTACCGGTGGGCGTAAGCGTTAACCTGATTTTTTGGATATGAAATGCTGCTATTGATCGATAATTACGATTCGTTTACTTACAACCTCTATCAGTATTTCTGTGAGTTGGGTGCTGAGGTAGTGGTTAAACGTAATGATGAGGTACAACTTGCTGATATTGAAAAGTTATCACCCTCACATTTGGTGATTTCGCCTGGCCCTTGCACGCCAAATGAGGCCGGGATCTCTTTAGCGGCCATCAGCCATTTTGCTGGAAAAGTGCCGATACTGGGTGTTTGCCTGGGGCATCAGGCGCTAGGGCAGGCTTTTGGCGCGCGTGTAGTGCGGGCACGGCAAGTGATGCACGGTAAGACCACAGCGATTTGCCATAATGGTCAGGGCGTTTTTCGGGGGCTTAACCAACCACTAACCGTGACCCGTTATCACTCTTTGGTGATTGCGACCGACTCATTGCCAGACTGTTTTGAACTGACCGCCTGGACGGAACATGAGGGGGTGATGGATGAAATTATGGGTATTCGTCATCGTGCGCTACCGCTGGAGGGCGTGCAATTCCACCCAGAGAGTATCCTTAGTGAACAAGGTCATCAGTTATTAGATAATTTTCTTAAAAATTAATATGTTGAGATAAAATCACTACAAAATGGATATTTTTGTTTGCCTGATTGTGATTTTTTATGCATATTTTGTGATTATATTTTCACATACCAATAATTGGTAACTCAATGGATTATACCTAAAGTCATTGGAGTTGCAGGTAGGTAGCCCGCAAGCGAATCCCGACGAGCTTACTCAGTCAAGTGATTCGGGCGCGTGAACGCAGCTAACAACCCTGTAGCTTCAAGTGCGAAGGGGATAACAGGGTGGACAGCGCAATGGCAGACAAATTAGCAGTAACTCGCAGTACATTCGATCAGGTTATTTTGCCTGTTTATGCACCTGCGCAGTTTATCCCGGTAAAAGGGAAAGGTAGCCGCGTATGGGATCAACAAGGTACCGAATATATTGATTTTGCTGGCGGAATTGCAGTTACTGCGTTGGGACATTGCCATCCGGCGCTGGTGGCAGCATTGCATCAGCAAGGCGAGACGTTATGGCATACCAGTAACGTTTTCACTAATGAGCCTGCACTGCGTTTAGCGCAAAAACTGATTGCTGCGACCTTCGCGGATCGCGTGTTTTTTGCCAACTCCGGTGGTGAGGCAAATGAAGCCGCCTTTAAGCTGGCCCGTCATTATGCCATTGAGCGCTATAGCCCCTATAAGACTAAAATCATTGCTTTCCACAATGCTTTCCATGGTCGCACCTTGTTTACTGTCTCGGTAGGTGGTCAGCCAAAATATTCCGATGGTTTTGGCCCGAAACCTGCCGATATCATCCATGTACCGTTTAATGATCTGGCTGCGGTGAAAGCCGTTATGGATGACCACACTTGTGCGGTGGTGCTTGAACCTATCCAAGGGGAAGGGGGTATCACCTCTGCGACGCCTGAATTCCTACAAGGGGTGCGGGCTTTGTGCGATCAGCATAATGCGCTGCTGGTATTCGATGAAGTACAAAGTGGTATGGGGCGTAGTGGCAAGCTGTTTACCTATATGCATTATGGTGTGACGCCAGATATTTTGACCACAGCGAAAGCCTTGGGTGGCGGTTTCCCTATTAGTGCGATGCTAACCACGGAAGAAATTGCGTCGGTAATGGCAGTGGGCACACATGGTACTACTTATGGGGGTAATCCTCTGGCCTGTGCCGTTGCTGAGGCTGCGTTGGATGTGATTAATACCCCTGAGGTACTTAATGGTATTGAACAGCGCCATGGGCTGTTTGTGCAGGCTCTGCAAGATATCAACAACAAGTATCATTTGTTTGAGGATATCCGTGGTATGGGGTTATTGATTGGTGCCGAGTTAACGCCGCAATACCATGGCCGTGCGCGGGAGTTGTTGATGGCTGCGGCCGCTAATGGCTTGATGGTCCTCAATGCCGGGCCGAATGTGTTGCGGTTAGCCCCTTCATTAGTGGTGGAGCTGGATGATATCAAACAAGGAATGGCAAGGTTGGATAAAGCAGTCGCCAGCCTGGTCCAGGGTTAACTCAATTAGGGAGAGGCTGTTGCCTCTCCCTTGTTATGCTTGCTCCCGCAACCTCCGACTGCGCCAAATACCGTGATGGGGTTGTTGTTGCCAAGCCATGGCAGACACCGTATGCATCACGCTTAAATGTGACAAGACCCGCCGTAAATTACGTTCCAGCTCAGAGATCTGTGTATCCGGTGTGACATCCGGCATCTGCACGAAATCGTTATTACCTTCGCTGTTGTCCGACTCCAGCCTTTGCTGACACTGTTGAATGGCTATCTCACAGAGTTGTAAATAATCCGCCGCCAGTTCGACGCTGAGCTGAATGTGATGTTTACCTGGTGCTGAACTCCCCAAGGGATAGGCCCGTGTCAGGATAGTCATCTCATTGATATGCCCGACAATCAACTCACTGTGAGTGGCCCATAGCCGCATATCTGCCAGATATTTTGAGTTGAATCCCGGTTCTTGCATCGCCTGATTTAAGGAACTTAACACGGTATTACTGGCCTTATTCACTTCAATGCGTTCATAGGCCAGTTGGGTGATATCTGGTTCAGGTGTCAGCAGCAAGCGCAAAATCTTCTGATACGCCTCTAGCGCCTGATGGGCATTCTTACGCAGTAAGCCACTCTGCCACTGGGGCCACAGCCATAAGGCGCTGGCAAAGGCCAATGCGCAACCAATTAAGGTATCCAGCAGGCGTGGAACCAAAAAGTCAGCGCCTTCTCCGGTCAATAACTGCAAGATATACACAGTCGTGATAGTTCTAAAAATGACTGACCAGCCATAGTTTTTGCGTTGAACCAGATAGGCTATCAATGTGATGAGTAACATGATGCTCAGCGTGGTGCCTTCCGACATCTGAAAATGCAACAAGGTAGCTGCGAGTAACAGCCCGATAAAGGTACCGAGTGCACGGTGATGGATTCGTACCTTGGTGGCGTTATAACCGTTCTGCGTTACCAGCATCACCGTGAGCAGAATCCAATAAGGCTTGGGTAAATGAATTAAACTGCCGATATAGCTACCTGCTGCCAGTGTCACTCCCAGGCGAGCCGCTTCCCGCAGTGCGCCTGATTTGAACGACAGATAGCTGATCAATGCTGGCCAGAACGGCTGTGATTGTTGGCTGGACATCAGGTCACGGTCATACAGTGGCCGCCGGTCACTCAATAATTGGGTAATATGGCTGATATGGTAGTAGTAGAATTGTGCGACCGGGTTGTTCGGGTGTGCCTGTGCGATGTTTGCCAGTTCTGGCAGAGCATCATCGGCAGTAAAATGTTCAGCAGCACGGTGGTGATAGAGAATATCGTTGGCAATAGTGCGCATTTGGGCTGAGATTTTCTGGCAATTACGGCGCATCACCCCCTCAATCTGCGTTTGCTCCATTAACTCCTGTACTTTTTCTGGCTGAATCAGGGTCACAGTAATGTGCTCTTGCAGATCGAGAGCCATTTGGAACAATCCCAACAACCGTTTCTGCTCTTTCTTCGTTGTGTTATGAATCAGATTAAATTGCTGATAAAGCTGATTAATCTTGTCCATAATCGCCTGTTGTTTGTCCAGCAGCGGCGGTATCGATTTTTCCGGCTCAAGGTGCTGAGCAAACAGGCTGTATTTGGCGTCACAATAATCGGCTAGCAAGTAATAAAGTTGACTCAAGGGTTCGCGGATCGGTTGATCCTTGCAGAGTCGGAACCATAACCAGTTAAACACACCATACCAAAGTGTCCCCACCGCACACAGTAAAGGCGCTTGCCAGATCGGGGCGCGGCCCACCATGCTGAGGCTAAAAATAGCAGCAATCAGGGCAGCCGGTAACAAATGGCTATTCAACTGGCTAATCGCCCCACTCACCCCCAAAACTAACGCCAGGCCGAGCATGACGGCGGGCAATGGAATATCCCATAGCAGCAGTTGCTGGGTTAGGAAGCTACTCGCAGTAAACAGCGTGCCGCCGACCAGCAGACGCCGGAAAAAATGTTGGTGTGGTGTATCCAGCGAGGCGATATTGCAACAGGCGGGTATCAGGGAAAACATCAAACCCAGCCGAAGTTCGCCGAGAGCAAACCCTAATGCTGCGGGCAGGCAGAGAACCAATGTTTGGCGCAGCGCGTAATTAACATTGGGCCGATAAATAACTTCAGGACGATAAATCAGCCGTTGCCATTTCATAAAGGCCCCAGAAATTTATTGATCACAAAAGATTAAAAAACGGGTGCCGACAGTATCGACACCCGTTTAGGGGGAATTAACGGGTGCCGTAGACGACAATCGTTTTACCGTGTGCGGAGATCAGATTTTGATCTTCCAGCATTTTTAGTATCCGCCCCACGGTTTCGCGGGAGCAGCCAACTATCTGACCAATTTCCTGGCGGGTAATTTTAATCTGCATCCCATCTGGGTGGGTCATGGCATCAGGTTGTTTTGCCAGATTAAGCAGCGTTTGTGCAATACGCCCAGTCACATCAAGGAAAGCAAGGTTACCCACTTTCTCAGATGTAATTTGTAAGCGACTCGCCATCTGTGAAGATAGGCGCATTAAAATATCTGGATTGACCTGAATAAGCTGACGGAATTTTTTGTAAGAAATTTCAGCCACTTCACAGGCGGTTTTTGCTCTAACCCAGGCGCTACGTTCTTGGCCTTCTTCAAATAATCCAAGTTCGCCGATGAAATCTCCCTGATTAAGATAGGAGAGAATCATCTCTTTACCTTCCTCATCTTTGATAAGCACCGCAACGGAGCCTTTCACGATGTAGTAAAGCGTTTCGGCCTTTTCACCTTGGTGAATCAGCGTACTCTTCGATGGATATTTGTGGATATGGCAATGAGACAGGAACCATTCGAGAGTCGGGTCTGTTTGTGGCTTGCCGAGAACCATTCGCTGTTATCCTCTGTTGTTATCGCTGCCTAACTTAACAGGGCTCAGAGTTCCCTGTACGGCGTGCTTATAAAATACACTTTCTCGTAGCATATTAATTTGCTCAACTGCCGAAAGGTATAGCCAAGATACGTACCGGATAGAAACCCTTCACTGAGTATTGAGAAGCTACCCTATTTAATTCTAGAAACAACACTTTCGGTTCTGTTTGTAGCACAGGATGAAGCCAGTGTCTTGTGTTGTATCGCTTCAGCATGATGAACGTCGGGTTACATTGCTAGTTTGTAAATGAAAGGGTAGTCTTAATCAGAAAATTTAACTGGGAGCAAGCGTTATGCAGGCACGTGTAAAGTGGGTTGAGGGGCTGACATTTTTGGGTGAATCGGCATCAGGTCATCAGGTGTTGATGGACGGTAATGCCGGAGACAAAGCACCGAGTCCGATGGAAATGCTGTTAATGTCGGCAGGTGGCTGTAGTGCGATTGATGTGGTCTCTATTTTACAAAAAGGCCGCAATGATGTGCGCGATTGCGAAGTGTCATTAACTTCGCAGCGCCGTGAAGAAGCACCGCGTCTGTTTACACACATCAACCTGCATTTTATTGTCAGTGGCAAAGGCCTGACCGACAAAATTGTTGAGCGAGCCGTTGAGTTGTCAGCCGAAAAGTATTGCTCCGTTTCACTGATGTTGGGTAAAGCGGCGTCTATTACCCACAGTTTTGAAATTCGTGATATCGCCTAAGCAAACCCTTCGTACTTGAAGCTGCAGGGTTGTTAGCTGCGTTCGCTCACCTGAATCACTTACTTATGTAAGCTCATCGGGATGAGTTCGCTTGCCGCCTACCTGCAGCTCCAATTACTTTGGCTTGGGATAGCGCCAAATTATTTTTTTCTCTCCAGCAATTGCTATACTGCGGCCTCAAGAACGAAGGAGATTAACCGATTTTCTTCCCTTCCAGCAGTTGCTGCACCAGCGGTGCCATAATCAGCTCCATTGCCAGCCCCATTTTTCCGCCGGGCACCACCAATGTATTGATATTCGAGATAAATGATCCTTGCAACATCGCCAGTAAGTAAGGGAAATCAATTTGTTCCAAACCACGGAAATGAATAACCACAAAACTTTCATCCAGTGACGGAATGGCTTTGGCAGCAAACGGATTTGATGTGTCGACGGTTGGCACGCGCTGGAAGTTGATATGAGTGCGTGAGAACTGCGGTGTAATGTAGTTGATATAATCATCCATGGAGCGGACTACGGAATCCATCACTGCTTCGCGTGAATGGCCACGTTCACCGGTATCTCGCACCAGCTTCTGTATCCACTCCAAATTGACGATAGGCACTACGCCCACCAACAGATCGACGTGCTTTGCCACATCATGATGTTCCGTCACCACACCACCGTGTAGCCCTTCGTAAAACAGTACATCAGTAGGTTGTGGCAATGCTTCCCACGGGGTAAACGTACCGGGAATTTGGTTGTATGGCACTGCTTCATCATAGGTATGTAAATACTTACGTGAGCGGCCAGTACCGTGTTCGCCGTATTCCGACACACTTTGCTCCAACTGGCCAAAGTCATTGGCTTCGGGGCCAAAATAGCTGATATGCCGGCCTTGATCCCGCGCTTTACGGATGGCTGCATCCATCTCAGGGCGGGTATAGCGATGGAAGCTGTCACCTTCAATTTGCGCTGCGCGAATATTCAGTTGCTGAAAGATCTTACGGAACGCCAGGCTGGTGGTGGTTGTCCCTGCGCCACTTGAGCCGGTAACGGCTATAACCGGATGTTTAGTCGACATATTAGCTGTAACTCCATGGGATTAGACCTTCAGTGGCCGGGCTGTACTTGCCTGTTTTTTATCGTTGATGATTATTTTTAGGGCAAAGTGGCGGGCTTGTCACCCTGTTTCACCGAATGTCTTCTTAACGGCGAAAGGACTATTGCTGCTCTTCTGCTCCGGCACGAAATGCGCTGCGCGGCATAATATTGATGGTTTCATGTAACTCGGACCACACCAATATGGCTTCACCGCTGATCAACTGGCGGCGTACATCCTCGACTTTTTGCGCTAATGAGCGCTCATGCTCGCCGTAATCGGTGCCCTCACGTAACACAAAGGCTTCAAGTAAGTTATCCAGCGTTTCACCGTCAACTTGCTGCCAGGGAACTATCATTACTGTTGCTCCAGATAAGGGGAAAGCCAGGTTGGAATTCGCTGTTCCAGCCACATTTGCGGGTGTTTCAATGAGCCACCGACGAAACCAACATGGCCGCCATGCTCGGTTAACTGATAGTCAATATTGCTTGGTAAGTCGCTAAGGTTTGGGATCACCTCCGCGGTCATGAAGGGATCATCTTTGGCATGAATAATGAGCAGCGGAGTTGTAATCTGCGGCAATAGCGGCAGAGCGCTGCAACGGCGATAGTAATCGACTGCATCATTAAAACCATGAATTTTAGCAGTTATGACATCATCAAAATCTCTGATTCGCCGCAACCCTTTCAATTGAGCCAGATCCAAAGGCAGGCTTCCGGGATAATGCAAAAGCTTACGTGTGGCATTTAACTTTAGTTGGTTCAGTAAATAATGCTGATAGACCCGTGAGAAGCCTTGTTCCATACGATTAGCGCAGGGTTCAAGCATCAGTGGTGCTGATACCACCACTGCGGCCTGCAACAGGCTATCCTTGCCTTGCTCCGCCAAATACATCGCCAGCATATTGCCACCCAAAGAGACTCCGACGGCGGCGGTTGGCACCTGACCATAGCTCTCCCGCAGCCAGCGGAGAAAAAAGCGGGCATCGTCTGTTTCACCAGAGTGATAAATGCGTGACTTACGATTTGGCTCCCCACTGCATCCACGAAAATGCATCACCACCCCCAGCCAGCCTTTGGCTTGCCATGCACTTAACAGACCATGAGCATAAGGGCTGTAAAAATTACCTTCCAAACCGTGGAAGAGTACGACTCTGGGCTTATCTCTTGCCAGCTCGGGATTTTCACTCCAGGCCAGATCGACAAAATCGCCATCAGGCAGTTCCAGCCGTTGCCAGAATGGTTGCAATGTCACATGGCGTCTGACCAGCCGTGGCAGCAGTGTTTGCAGATGTGGATTACTGGCTCCGGCCAGTGGGCGAAATAATTCATGCATATAGTGAATGGAAATCATGTTGTTGCTCTTGTGTGATCAATAACACACTGTTAGCTTCATGGGTATATCGCGCATCATTTTGGGTGGGAGGCACCCGTCTCATGGAGCTGAGTTTATTTCTTTCAATGGTAGGTTTTCTCTGGGTTGCAGCTATTACCCCCGGTCCGAACAATATGTTGTTGACCTCTGCGGGGGCTAACTTCGGTTTTATGCGTTCTATCTGGCTGATGTTAGGCATTATGTTAGGCATGCAGAGCATGTTGCTACTGGTGGCCTTTGGTGTCGGCGGCCTGATTCTTATCTACCCCTCCCTCCATCTGGTTCTGAAAATTTTGGGTAGCCTGTATCTGCTATGGCTGGCATGGAAAATTGCCACTTCTGCCTATGAGAAATTGGAAACCAATGTCGCACCGCCAAAACCGCTGCGCTTGTATCAGGGCTGGTTATTGCAGTTCCTTAATCCCAAAGCCTGGTTGATGGGGCTAGGGTCAGTCGCCAGCTTCAGTATGACGGGGGCCGCCTATAATCATTCTATCGTAATGATAAGCCTTGGTATGTTTATGGTGAACCTGGTGGCCGGTATTATTTGGCTGGGTTTTGGTACTTTGATTGGTCGTTTATTACGTAGCCGCCGCGCCTGGTTTAGCTTTAATATCTCGATGGGCTTGCTGACGGCAGCCTGTGTGTTATTGATTTGGCATTAACCGTGGGGTTACTTAATGGCTTATAACTATTTTCATGTTGATGCTTTTGTCGGCGCAGGGTTATCCGGCAACCCGGCGGGTGTGTATCTGCTGAAGAAACCGTTGTCGGCAGCAGAGATGCAAAGTATTGCGGCCGAAATTAATTTACCGGAAACCAGTTTTGTCTGGGATGAAGGAGATAAATCGGCCATCCGCTGGTTTACGCCGGAACGTGAAGTCGATTTATGTGGACACGGCACATTAGCGGCGGCGCATGTGATGTTCAGTATCGTTAATCCTGGCTTGCAGGATATCTGTTTTCGCAGTGCCAGCGGTGACTTGTACGTCAAGCGCGATGGCGATAACTTTGGCCGACTGTCGCTGGATTTCCCTTCATTACCGCCCGACCAAATCGCTATTGCAGCAGAGTTGAGGGCATTGCTTGGCAGCCATATTCAGCAGGTATGGCAGGCAAAATCTCTGTTAGTGGTACTGGAAAACGAGCAGCAGGTACGGCAGTTACAACCCGATATTGTTGCGCTAATTGCCTATACCGGCCGTGGAGTGATTGTGACCGCGCCAGGTGATGAAGTGGATTTTGTTTCGCGCTACTTTACCCTTGGCAGCAATGAAGATCCGGTTACTGGCTCAGCCCATTGTACCTTAATGCCCTATTGGGTAGCGCGACTGGGAAGGTCATCACTACACGCCCGGCAGATATCAGCGCGGGGTGGCGAATTATTCTGCACCTTAGCCGGTGATCGTACCTTAATTGCCGGTGATGCTCGTATTTTCATGAAGGGCCAAATAGATATTTAAGTTAACCGCATAGACAATTCCTTCACGTTTTTATTATTCCCCAAAGGAATAAAGAATATTTTTTTATTCCTTTTGTCATATTACTCCTTCAGGTAACACTGTTATCTCAGAGCGCCCAATGCGCTCAGGGTCGCAGCAATAGCGAATAACACAGTTAACCCAGCGGAGTGAACCATGGCGATAACCTTATCTTCTGCAAGTATTACCGCCGCAATAGGCGGCTTCTTACGGCCAGGTGGTGCACTGTTAGCTCTGTCGCTGGTTGCCGCCAGTGCACATGCTGTTGATGTGACGGTGGCTTATCAAACCTCCGCAGAACCGGCAAAAGTTGCACAAGCGGATAACAGCTTTGCCAAGTTGTCCGGCGCCAATGTGGATTGGCGCAAGTTTGACAGTGGCTCTAGCGTCGTGCGGGCATTGGCCTCGGGTGATGTGCAAATTGGTAATATCGGCTCCAGCCCATTAGCCGTTGCTGCCAGCCAGAATGTGCCAATTGAGGTCTTCCTACTGGCGTCACAACTGGGAAGCTCAGAGGCGCTGGTGGTGAAGAAAGACATTAAAACCCCACAAGATTTAATTGGTAAACGTATCGCCGTGCCGTTTATCTCCACGACACATTACAGTCTGCTGGCAGCCTTGAAACATTGGGGAATTAAGCCGGATCAGGTCACTATCCTCAACTTGCAGCCACCTGCTATCGCCGCCGCCTGGCAGCGCGGTGACATTGATGGCGCTTATGTTTGGGCTCCAGCCGTTAACGAATTAGCCAAAACCGGTACCGTCCTGACCGATTCTGCTCAAGTGGGTCAATGGGGCGCGCCAACCCTGGATGTCTGGGTGGTGCGCAAAGATTTCGCCAAAGCTCATCCTGAGGTGGTGACCGCCTTCGCCCGCAGTGCACTGGCCGCACAGGGTGCCTATCTGGCCCAACCAGAACAATGGCTGAAAAATCAGCAGTATCTGGGGCAGCTTTCGCGCTTAAGTGGTGTTTCAACCGATCAAGTGCCGGAATTGGTAAAGGGCAATACTTACTTGCCTGTGGCTGAGCAGATAACGCAACTGGGTCAGCCGGTGGATCAAGCCATCCGCGATACGGCCGCGTTCCTGAAAGAGCAAGGTAAGATCCCACAAGTTGCCAGTGACTATAGTCATTTCGTCACTGACCGCTTTGTGAAAGCAGTGCAGGCCACACCGCAGTCCTAGGAGCCATCATGCTAAACGTGCGCGGCCTGTGGGCCGAATATCAGGGCAAACCTGCCTTACAGGATGTGTCACTACAAATCGCATCTGGAGAGTTGGTCGTGGTATTGGGGCCGTCAGGTTGCGGTAAAACCACGTTATTGAATCTAATTGCCGGATTTATGGAGCCTTCAGCTGGCAGCATCACTCTGGATGATATACCGGTTCACGGCCCGAGTGCCGAACGGGGAGTGGTGTTCCAGCATGAGGGCTTACTGCCGTGGCGGGATGTGGTCAGCAATGTGGAGTTTGGCCTGCAACTGGCCGGGCTCAGTAAGCAACAGCGGCGCGAAACTGCCCTGAAAATGCTTCATCGGGTAGGGTTAGCCGGTTTTGAACATCACCTTATCTGGCAACTCTCTGGTGGGATGCGCCAACGGGTAGGGATTGCTCGTGCACTGGCGGTTGACCCGCGCTTATTGCTGTTGGATGAACCGTTTGGTGCGCTGGATGCTTTTACCCGCGAGCAGATGCAAGAGCTGTTGCTGACCATTTGGCGTGATACCGGCAAACAAATTTTGCTGATCACCCACGATATCGAAGAGGCGGTGTTTCTGGCCAGTGAGCTGCTATTGCTGTCTCCAGGACCGGGGCAGGTGGTCGAACGACTGTCGTTGAATTTTGGTCAGCGTTATGCCGCTGGTGAACCATGCCGATCCATTAAGTCTGATCCTGAATTTATCGCTCGCCGCGAATATGTGTTGGGTAAAGTCTTCCAGCAACGGGAGGTATTGATATGAGCCTGCACAGTACGTTACGTAATCAAGCAATCACTTTGCCGGTTCACCGCGTACCGGCTAACGATGAACCCCCGCGGGTTGCCAGCAAGGCCGTTCGCCGTTTATCTGTGGGTAATGGCTTGTGGCTTAGTATCACTACTCTGATTGTAGTCGTCGCGCTGTGGTGGGCAGTGACGGCGTTACAGCTTATCAGCCCACTCTTTTTACCCGCGCCGCAGCAGGTATTACATCAGTTATTGGTGATTGCCAGCCCGCAGGGGTTTATGGATGCCACGCTATGGCAACATCTGGCCGCCAGTCTGGGGCGAATTCTCATCGCATTACTCGCTGCGGTCGCACTTGGTGTCCCAACGGGTATTGCGATGGGGCTAAGTAGTACCGTACGGGGTGTGTTGGACCCACTGATTGAAATTTATCGCCCCGTTCCCCCCTTAGCCTATTTGCCCCTTATGGTTATCTGGTTCGGTATTGGTGAAACCTCAAAGATCCTGCTGATTTATCTGGCGATATTTGCGCCAGTGACGTTAGCCGCAGTAGCTGGCGTGCGGAGTGTGGCACAGGTGCGGGTCAGAGCTGCCCGTGCATTGGGTGCCAGCCGCTGGCAGGTTTTATGGTTTGTGGTGCTCCCCAGCGCCTTACCCGAAATTTTAACCGGTATTCGCATTGGGTTGGGCGTGGGGTGGTCAACGTTGGTGGCTGCGGAGCTTATTGCCGCTACGCGCGGATTGGGGTTTATGGTGCAATCAGCCGGTGAATTTCTCGCAACCGATGTTGTCATCGCCGGTATCAGCGTGATTGCCATTATCGCTTTTGGTATGGAGCTAAGTTTGCGGGCGATCCAACGCCGGCTAACACCTTGGTATGGAGCACAGCAATGAATGAACGCTTGGTCGTTACGCCGTTAGGGCCGCACATCGGTGCGCTGGTTGAGAATATTAATATTGCCCGCCCGTTGGGTGATAGTCAGTTTGAGCAGCTTTATCATGCGTTGCTCAAACATCAGGTACTGTTTTTCCGCAATCAGCCCATCACGCCATTACAGCAACGTGAATTGGCCGGGCGTTTTGGTGATTTACATATTCATCCGGTTTATCCGCACACCAAAGAGTGTGAGGAGATTATCGTGCTGGATACCCATAATGATAATCCGCCGGATAACGATAATTGGCACACCGACGTGACGTTTATCGCCAATCCACCATTAGGTGCGATTCTGGCGGCAAAACAGTTACCGTCAACCGGTGGTGATACCTTGTGGAGCAGCGGGATTGCGGCTTATGAAGCGCTTTCGGCTCCATTTAAACAGCTATTGGCCGGTTTACAGGCTGAGCATGATTTCGCGCATTCCTTCCCCGAGCACAAACACCGTGCGACACCGGAAGAGCATCAGCGGTGGCTACTGGCTAAAGAGAATAATCCGCCGATATTGCATCCGGTGGTACGTACCCATCCGGTGAGTGGGCGTCAGGCATTGTTCGTCAATGAAGGATTCACTACCCGAATCGTTGAACTGAGTGATAAAGAGAGCGATGCTTTGCTGCGTTTCCTGTTTGCGCACACTACCAAACCCGAGTTTCAAGTACGCTGGCGCTGGCAGCAGGATGATGTGGCGATGTGGGATAACCGTGTCACCCAGCACTATGCCAATGCTGATTATCTGCCACAGCGGCGGGTGATGCATCGGGCGACTATTCTGGGGGATAGGCCGGTGTACCGGCCCTCGTTAACGAGCGATTTGATTTAGTCTGTGACTAACAACGAGCGAGCAGCTGCCTCAACAGCATCAACGGTGATGTCGTCAACCTGTGGCCCGGCATGCAACAACACATGGCGGGTTAACGGGTACCAGCGCCGATACTTTTCTGGTCGGGACTCAAACAGTGCGACGACCGGTATCTGTAATGCTGAACTGATATGGACCGGCGCACTATCAGCCGAAATAACCACATCCAATTGACTGGCTGCGGCCACGAACTCATCAACTGACGGTGTTAATAAACTTCGTCCGTGTAAGCTCGCCAGTTGCTGTTCGCTCGGTGGTGCGATGGGATCATACAAAATCACTATATCGGCCAGATCACTGAGCTTCAGTGCCAACTGTTGCCACTTCTCCCACGACCAACGCCGTTGCGGTGATTTATTCGAGACAAACAGCCCAACGCGTGGCCGGTTTCGTTCACCTAATTCTGCCTGCCATTTCTCCTGCAATTGTGGGTCAGGATAGATATGTAATTTGAGCGTATCAATATCGACCTGCCCCAGTTCAGGTATCAGTGCAAAACCAGACAGCGCCTCATGGCGTATTGGCCGATTGGCCACATGGTCAGGATTGCGGTCATCGAATTCACTGCCAGGGGTATGCCAACGGCTATCGACCACATTAAGTTGTTTAGCGAACTGGATACTGTTTTTGTTCATGCCCCCGTTAGGGATAACCAGCAAATCAAAACGTAAACATCGCAGTCGCCAAATCAGGGCCAGACGATTAAACAGCGCCTTGATCCTGCCGGGTTGTTGGTTTCTTTCACATTGCTTACTGTAAACGTAGGTATGAACTGTGCTGATATCGGGGTTACGTGCCAGTGCATCGCGATTGTATTTATTTGCCAGCACATGAATTTCGGCTGCTGGCCAGCGCTGCTTTAATGCATGTAACAAAGCCGTGGTACAAACCAGATCGCCAAGGAAATCAATTCGGATGACCAAAATGCGCTGCATTTATACATATTCCCAGAAATAATTTTATGTCTTATTAAACATTAAAATTTCCTGAGTAATAACAAAAATAAACGTAAAATTGAGATCTATTTTGATAATGAATGCTTCTGCTGCGCATAACGCCATAGAGTGACTGAAAAACGTACCGCTCGCCAAAACTCACTGATATTGCCAGCGCCCTGAAACAGCGCTTTGGCTAAACCTAATGCCCTAAACTCAGTCGCGAGTGCCGAACGTTCTGGTGACGGGGGCAATCTCTTACGCATCAATCCGAAAAGATGGCCGCTCTCTTGATTCGCGTGACGTAACAGCGCACGGCATAACGGCGGTTGTTGCGTGGCAGAAAGATTAACCAGTGCGTTAATAATTTTAAGATAGCTATGGGCGCGAGCCAACAAGGCTTGGGGTGACGGAGAGTGGGTGATGGAGTGTGGATTGGTGCGATAACCATAAAATGGCGTATCGCAGAAACCGACACGCTGTACGACAAGTGCCAGATGGGTGGTCCACAGAATATCTTCATGTAGCATTTCAGGGATAAATGCCAGTTGATGGGCAGTGACCAGTTCGCGCCGAACCAATTGTAGCCACACATAATGTGGCCATTCATTGTGTTCAATACTGCGGATAACCCATTGCTGGCCGCTGAGTATCTCGCTCCACGGCTGTTTATGTAATAAGGGGCGGCTGGGCGTGAGGTGGGGATCAGCGGTAAATGTAAAACCATTACCTATCAGTAAATCCAATTGTTGCCGATTGGCCTGCTGTAACCAGGTCGATAAAGCCTCAGAGGCCAGCCAGTCGTCCCCATCAACAAAAGCAAGCCAGGGTGCGGTTGCCTGAGCGATTCCGGCATTCCTGGCGGCAGAAAGCCCCTGATTGGCTTGATTAACAATGACCAGCCGTGGATCACGGCGCGCAGCGTCTGCCAATATCGCCAGGCTGTCATCGGTCGAACCATCATTGACGGCGATGATTTCCAATGACACACCGGACTGTTTGAACAATGAATCCAATAGTTGTGTGAGGTAAGCGGCACAATTAAAAACCGGCACCACCACGCTAATATCCTTATTAGTCATGACCTTATTATCCTTAATACAGGCGTTTTCTGAAAGGCGGGTTATCCCGCTTCAAATATCTTGGTGAGGCTCTCCAACTGCTCCTGAGCATCTAGCCATTGCATTTCAGTCTCTTCAAGTTTGGTTTTCACTTGTGTCTGCTGCTGTAAACATTGGGTCAAATCAGCCTTACGTGCAATATCATATAAGGCAGAATCAGCTAATCGCTCTTCAATGACCGCCAACTCGGTACTGAGCTTATCCATCTGTTTTTCTAGCGTCATAATTTGCTTACGCAATGGCTGAGTCTGGGTTCGGAACTCCGCCTCTCGGCGTTTTTGATCTTTACGCTGTTGGGCACTGTTACCGGACAACTCTTTTGCCGGATTATCCTGCTGGCTTTGCTGGCGCTGCGCGTCCACCAAGAACTGCTGATAATCTTCTAAATCGCCGTCGAACTGTTCCACTTTGCCATCATGCACCAGATAAAGATCATCGGTAGTGGAACGCAGTAAATGACGGTCATGGGAAACCACCACCAATGCGCCTTCAAAATCAATTAAGGCTTCGGTCAGCGCCTGACGCATATCAAGATCAAGGTGGTTGGTTGGCTCATCGAGCAGCAATAGGTTAGGGCGCTGCCAGATAATCAGTGCCAGTACCAAACGCGCCTTTTCACCGCCGGAGAAGCGGGCCGT
The DNA here is from genome assembly GCF_002073315.2 of Yersinia sp. FDAARGOS_228. NCBI lineage: Bacteria > Pseudomonadati > Pseudomonadota > Gammaproteobacteria > Enterobacterales > Yersiniaceae > Yersinia > Yersinia sp. FDAARGOS_228. The sequence goes on along the minus strand of NZ_CP020409.2, from coordinate 388,612 downwards.
TGGGTCAGTAACCTGATCGCCCTGAAAACCGTAGCCACCTAAATAGTCGCGCAGTTGTTGTTCCGACTCTTTGGGCGCCTGGCGGCTCATGTGCTGTAGCGGCGATTCATCCGCACGCAAAAATTCCAACTGATGCTGGGCGAAGTAACCCAACTTAATCCCTTTGGATAAACCAATCTCACCGCTTTGTGGCTCTAATGTGCCAGCCAGTAACTTAATCAGCGTGGATTTACCGGCACCATTGCGCCCCAATAGACCGATGCGCGAACCGGGTACCAGATTGAGCTTAATGGACTGCAAAATCGTACGATCGCCGTAGCCTGCGCTCACTTTCTCCATGCGAAGCAAGGGATCCGGCAAGCTTTCTGGTGTGCGGAAGCTGAAGTGGAACGGATTATCCACATGGGCGGGTGCAATCAGTTCCATCCGCTCAAGCATCTTGATGCGGCTCTGGGCTTGTTTGGCTTTAGTCGCCTGGGCACGGAAGCGATCGATATAGCTCTGTAAATGCGCCACTTTTTCTTGCTGATGCTGATACATCGATTGCTGCTGAGCGAGCTTGGTCGCTCGCTGGCGTTCGAAAGATGAATAGTTACCGGTATATTCATTCAGCGTCTGCTGTTCAATATGCAAAATCTTATCGATAATAGGATCAAGGAAATCGCGGTCATGAGAAATTAATACCAGCGTACCAGAATAGCTTTTCAGCCACTTTTCCAGCCAGATAACCGCATCTAAATCCAAGTGGTTGGTTGGTTCATCCAGTAGCAGCAAATCAGAGCGGCAAACCAGCGCTTGGGCCAGGTTAAGGCGCATGCGCCAGCCGCCGGAAAATGAACGTACCGGCTGTTGTAATTGATCTTGAGAAAACCCCAGTCCGTGTAGCAAACTGGCGGCACGGGACTGAATCGTCCAGGCCTGGATGGCATCAAGTTTACCGTGCACGGTGGCAATGGCATGACCATCGTTTTTTTCATTAGCGGCCTGAAGTTCGGCCTCCAATTGGCGATATTCGCGATCCCCGTCGATAACATACTCTATCGCCGGAATATCCAGTGCCGGGGTTTCCTGATTAACCCAGGCCAGTGCCCAGTTACTGGGGAAAGTGGCATTGCCCCCATCGGCGCTCAGTTCGCCTTTGAGCAACGCCAGCAGGGTGGATTTACCACATCCGTTTTTGCCGACCAGCCCGACCTTTTGGCCAGGATTAATCGTTGCTGTAGCGTTGTCCAGCAAGACGCGGGTACCACGTCGTATTTGAAGCGAAGAAAAAACAATCATAGAGTGCCGTATGTTAAATTGTCATGGTATTAAGGTAAACAGGGTATTTAGTGCCCTATTTTTGGTCTTTGCGAAGTATGGTAACGGAAAAACCGGACCCTGACGACGCTTTGGAGGGGAATGATGTCGCAGCCACCGAAGGTTTTGCTGCTGTATGCCCATCCGGAATCACAGGACTCGGTGGCAAACCGGGTTTTACTGCAACCGGTGCAGCAGTTAGAACATGTTACTGTGCACGATCTTTATGCACATTATCCGGATTTCTTTATTGATATTCACCATGAGCAGCAATTGCTACGTGAGCATCAAGTTATTGTATTTCAACATCCCCTCTACACCTACAGTTGCCCGGCTTTGCTGAAGGAGTGGTTGGACAGAGTGTTAGCGCGTGGTTTTGCCAATGGTGTGGGCGGGCACGCTTTGACGGGTAAGTACTGGCGTTCGGTCATTACCACCGGTGAACCGGAAGGTGCCTATCGGGTGGGAGGCTATAACCGCTACCCGATGGAAGATATCCTGCGCCCTTTCGAATTGACGGCGGCTATGTGCCATATGCATTGGATGAACCCCATGATTATTTACTGGGCGCGGCGCCAGAAACCGGAAGTCCTTGCCAGCCATGCGCAAGCTTATATGCAGTGGTTGCAGTCACCGCTGCCTACAGGAGGGCACTGATATATGGAAGGCTCAGCGCTACTTACTGCCATTTTATTATTTTTATTTGCCGCTGTGGTTGCGGTTCCTATTGCCCAACGCCTCGGTATTGGTGCGGTGTTGGGCTACCTGATAGCCGGTATCGCCATCGGCCCATGGGGTTTGGGGTTTATTCGTGATGTTGACGAAATACTGCACTTCTCCGAGCTGGGTGTGGTGTTTTTGATGTTTATCATTGGTCTGGAGTTAAATCCAGCCAAGCTATGGCAGTTGCGGCGCTCTATTTTTGGTGTCGGTGCGTGTCAGGTAGTGATTACGGCTGCGGTATTGGGGGCTTTGCTCTATTTCACCCAATTCGCCTGGCAGGCGGCGGTTATTGGTGGCATTGGTTTGGCGATGTCCTCGACAGCGATGGCATTGCAGCTAATGCGGGAAAAAGGCATGAACCGCAACGAAGGCGGGCAGCTCGGATTCTCGGTGTTATTGTTCCAGGATATGGCGGTTATACCTGCTTTGGCATTGATTCCGATTCTGGCAGGGGGCGGGGGTGGCGCTAACGACTGGGCCAGGATTGGTCTGAAAGTTGCCGCGTTTGCTGGCATGTTAATTGGTGGCCGCTATCTGCTGCGCCCACTGTTCCGCTATATCGTTGCCTCTGGCGTGCGGGAGGTTTTTACTGCCGCTGCATTGCTAGTGGTATTAGGTTCTGCATTGTTTATGGATGCATTGGGCCTATCGATGGCGCTAGGGACATTTATCGCCGGGATATTACTGGCTGAAAGTGAATTCCAGCATGAACTGGAAATTGCTATCGAACCTTTTAAAGGGTTATTGCTCGGATTGTTCTTTATTTCGGTCGGAATGGCGCTGAACATTGGCGTATTGTTCACTCATCTGCTGGACATCCTCCTTGGCGTGTTAGCACTGGTATTTATCAAAGGTAGCGTGTTGTATGGCCTGGCGCGTACATTTGGTCTGCGCCGTTCGGTGCGCTTGCAATTTGCTGGTGTACTCAGTCAGGGGGGCGAGTTTGCCTTTGTGTTGTTCTCCGCCGCATTCTCTCAACATGTGCTAAATGCTGAACAATTGGCATTGCTGCTGGTGGTGGTTACGCTGTCGATGATGACGACACCACTATTGATGCAGGTTATCGATCGCATTCTGATCCGCCGTTATAACGCGCAGGAAGAGAGTGATGAGAAGCCGTTTGTGGAAGATAATGATCCACAGGTGATTATTGTTGGTTTCGGGCGGTTCGGTCAGGTGATTGGCCGCTTACTGATGGCGAACAAAATGCGCATTACCGTGCTGGAGCGTGATGTCAGTGCAGTGAGTGTGATGCGCAAATACGGTTACAAAGTGTATTACGGTGATGCTACCGAATTGGAGTTGCTGCGCGCCGCCGGTGCGGAAAAAGCCAAAGCTATCGTTATCACCTGTAATGAGCCGGAAGATACCATGACGTTGGTGCATCTGTGCCAACAGCATTTCCCTGATTTACACATTCTGGCTCGTGCCAGAGGGCGTGTGGAAGCACATGAACTGCTGCAAAATGGCGTCAAAGACTTCACCCGTGAGACTTTCTCCAGTGCGCTGGAGTTGGGGCGCAAAACGCTATTAGGATTGGGGATGCATCCACATCAAGCTTATCGGGCGCAACAACATTTCCGCCGCCTTGATATGCGTATGCTGCGTGAATTGGTGCCGCAGCATCATGGTGATGTGGCGCAAATCTCCAGAGTTAAAGAGGCCCGCCGTGAACTGGAAGATATTTTCCAGCGAGAAATGCTACATGAAAGTCGGCAATTAGATGGGTGGGATGAATACGAATAATGTCGGAGAAAGCGATGACAAGTGCTCTTAATAAGACAAAAACACGTAAAAGGTTTATTGCTGGCGCGGTTTGTCCAAAATGTAAGGCATTGGATACCTTGGCTTTATGGCGTGAAGATCATGTGGAGGTGGTGGAGTGTGTCAAGTGTGGTCACCATCAACGCCAGACTGATGAACAGGTCAATCAGCACGTCCGCCCGCATGAACAAGTGATCGGTATTTTCCATCCAGAGTAGCGTTATCCTTCGCGATTTTTTATGCTGGTGGGTACAGCGGTGCAGATTTCAGCTACAATCTGTGCCAATTTTTGTTCCAAGGGTAGGAGATATCATGAAAGTAGCAAAAGACTTGGTGGTCAGCCTGGCTTACCAGGTACGTACAGAAGACGGTGTTTTAGTTGATGAGTCTCCGGTGAGTGCGCCGTTGGACTACCTACACGGACACGGTTCCCTGATCGCTGGTTTGGAAAACGCGCTCGAAGGTCATGAGGCTGGCGACAGCTTTGACGTGCGTGTGAACGCAGACGAAGGCTACGGCAGCTATGATGAAAATCTGGTGCAGCGCGTACCGAAAGACGTCTTTATGGGCGTTGACGAGCTGGAAGTTGGCATGCGTTTCCTGGCTGATACCGATCAAGGTCCAGTACCGGTAGAAATCACTGCTGTTGAAGATGAGCACGTCGTGGTTGATGGTAACCACATGCTGGCGGGTCAGGATCTGAACTTCCACGTTGACGTGGTTGCTATCCGTGAAGCAACAGAAGAAGAGCTACAGCATGGTCACGTACATGGTGAGCATGATCATCACCACGAACACGGTGATGGTTGCTGCGGTGGTCATGGTCATGACCACGATGAGAGTGAGCACGGCCATGAACATGGCAAAGGTGGTTGTGGTAAAGGCGGCTGTGGCTGTCACTAATATCTGACTCTGTCAGTCAAAAGCCAGCCTTGCGGCTGGCTTTTTGCTATCTGCGTTAATAGTGCGGTGGCGGTGTCTCTTCTGCTGGCGAGGCCATCATGGACGACTGAGACTCCCGCAATTTATCGGTCAACAAACGCAGATGCTCCCGCAGCTTGGTCATTTCCATCTGATGTTCTGTCACGATCAAGTTGAGTTCCTCAATCGTCACTTCCTGAAATGCCAGACGGCTTTCCAGCATTTCGAGGCGTTGCTCAAACAGGGACTGTTCCATCTTATTTCCTCTCATTACTGCAAACGATGCAGCTACACTTGGTGCAACTGCAAGCTATACCTTTTGGGCATTATCCGCTCGGTAGCAGTTTAGCTAAAATGGCAGGACAGGCTAGATTCTACCTGTAAAAGCATGTGATTACCCTGTGAGGGTCAAGATATCTATAAAAACGAAACTTATTGTAGTAAAAAAAGTCTTAATATCACTTAATAGCATAAGTATTGAGATTGTTTTGTGTTCACACAGACAGTTATAGTACAAGTTACTCTTAAAATCGTTGCTTGGGGTAGAGTCCTTAAGCCAATGGAGAAATGGATGAAATCACTGTTTAAAGTAACGCTACTGGCTACCACCATGGCGCTGACCCTGAATACCTCTGCTACTTTCGCTGCTGAAGCAGCCAAAACCGCAGCCGCGCCAGCAACGACAAATAGCGCATTTAAAAATGATGACCAGCAATCTGCTTATGCATTAGGCGCATCATTGGGGCGTTACATGGATAATTCCCTGAAAGAACAAGAAAAACTGGGCATTAAACTGGATAAAGACCAGCTGATTGCCGGTGTACAAGATGCTTTTGCCAGCAAAAGCAAACTGACCGACGAAGAAATTGAAAAAACCCTACAAGGTTTTGAAGCGCGCGTAAAAGCCTCTGCTCAAGCAAAAATGGAGCAAGACGCTAAAGAAAATGCCGATAAAGGCACCAAGTATCGCGATACTTTCGCTAAAGAAAAAGACGTGAAGAAAACCGCATCTGGTCTACTGTACAAAGTTGAGAAAGCCGGTACGGGTGATGCACTGAAAGACAGCGATACCGTTGTAGTTAACTACAAAGGGACACTGACTGACGGAACTGAGTTTGATAACTCCTACAAGCGTGGTGAGCCATTATCCTTCCGCCTGGACGGTGTTATCCCTGGTTGGACTGAAGGCCTGAAGCAAATCAAGAAAGGCGGCAAGATCACGCTGGTTATTCCACCAGAGTTGGCTTACGGCAAAACTGGCGTCCCAGGTATCCCAGCTAACTCTACTCTGGTGTTCGATGTAGAGCTGCTGGATGTGAAAGCCGCGCCTAAAGCTGATGCGCCAGAAGAACAACCAGCAGTAGCTGCGGGCGAAAAAGCGAAGAAGTAATTTAGCTTAGTTCCCCGGTTCTGCTTATAACCGCTGCGATCATTGTCGTGGCGGTTTTTTTTTGCGGCACATCTATCAATTTTCACTTCTGTTCGTTGATAACTTGACGGTTTATGGCTTGTGGGCTTAACGTCAATATCACGTGTAAACACAAGGATTTTATCTCAGCATATTTGCTAGACTTAAAATCTAAGATATTGAGTTATGAGTCTGCCAACGATATTGAGACAGGCTTTACCTAGAGGATGGTGTCTTCGATGTCTAATTCGCTTCTCAGTAGCGAAACCAGTGAACTGGATTTACTGGATGAACGTCCGTTCAGTCAGACGGACCATGAAATACTAAAATCATACGAAGCCGTCGTTGATGGCTTAGCTATGCTTATTGGCGGCCACTGTGAAATTGTCCTGCACTCACTGGAAGATCTGAAAAGCTCTGCGGTAAGAATTGCGAATGGCGAACACACGGGAAGGCAAATTGGCTCACCGATAACAGACTTGGCTCTGCGGATGTTGCACGATATGGCTGGTGCTGACAGCAGTGTTTCAAGAGCTTATTTCACCCGAGCCAAGAGTGGTGTGCTGATGAAATCAGTCACTATCGCTATCCGTAACCGTGACCAGCGCGTTATTGGCTTGTTGTGTATCAACATGAATCTGGATGTGCCTTTCTCACAAATCATCCAGACGTTTATGCCGCCGGAAACGCAGGAGGTTGCTTCTTCGGTTAACTTTGCCTCATCCGTTGATGATTTGGTGGCACAAACACTTGAATTTACTATCGAAGAAGTCAATGCGGACCGCAATGTTTCTAACAATGCGAAAAACCGCCAAGTGGTACTTAATCTTTATGAAAAGGGCATTTTTGATATCAAAGATGCCATTAATCAGGTTGCTGAACGGCTTAATATCTCTAAGCACACCGTCTATCTCTACATTCGCCAATTCAAAAGTGGCGACCTTGTAGGGCACGACCGTTAATGCCTGGCGTGAAAAGATATTGTCTTATGGTCACCGGGCCTGCTTATGGTACGCAGCAGGCCAGCAGTGCCTATCAATTTGCGCAAGCCCTCATAAATTCAGGTCATCACTTGGTCAGTGTTTTCTTTTACCGCGAAGGTGTGCTGAATGCGAACCAATTGACCGCCCCAGCCAGTGACGAATTTGACTTGGTAAGGGCATGGCAGCAATTGGCGGCTAAGCATGCTGTTATGTTGAATGTGTGTGTAGCGGCGGCATTGCGCCGTGGTGTAACCGACCAACACGAAGCTAACCAACTCAATTTGGCTGTGGCAAATCTGCAACCGGGTTTTACCTTAACGGGCTTGGGTGCGTTAGCTGAAGCTGCATTGACGTGTGACCGGATGGTGCAATTTTAATGGCAATGAACCGTGTCGCGTTTGTTTTCACCCAAGGTCCGCACGGCAATTCGGCGGGGCGGGAAGGGTTGGATGCCTTACTGGCTACATCGGCATTGAGCGAAGATTTAGGCGTATTCTTTCTGTCAGATGGTGTTTTGCAGCTATTACCGCAACAACAACCGGAAATCATTCTCGCCAGAAACTATATTGCCACTTTCGGTGTCTTACCCCTGTACGATGTTGAGAATTGTTATATCTGCGAAGCCTCAATAGAGCAACGTGGGTTGAGTGGTGTGACGAACTGGATCCTTGATGTCGAGGTATTATCTCCGGTAAATTTACACCGCCAACTGGCAACTTATGATGTTGTGCTGACTTTTTAATGGGATTTGGGTCGCTATAATGCTGTATACCGTCAGTCATTCTCCTTATCGTTGCGATTTATCTGCTTTGCTGAGATTAGTCACATCCGAAGATGAGATTCTCTTTCTGCAAGATGGTGTTATGACTGTTTTGAAAAACAGTGAAAGTCTTAAGCTATTGTTAAATAACCCAGCTTCCTTCTTTGTGTTAGAAGATGACGTTATTGCACGTGGTTTGTCTGGTCAAATTTCAGACAGCGCGACGCTAATCGGCTATACTCACTTCGTGGATTTGACCCTAAAACATCAGCAACAACTGGCATGGTAATGCAGTCAATGCTGTATATTTCTTGACACCTTAGATAGTCAGCCATAAAATTCTGCGTCCTCGTTCTCTGCCAGTCGTGCAAACGAGGGGGATTTATCACGTGTTTACGAAGCAAAAAACCAGGAGCTTTTTTAATAATGGCAACGATTAACCAGCTGGTTCGCAAGCCACGCAGCATGAAGGTTGCTAAAAGCAACGTTCCTGCGCTGGAAGCATGCCCGCAGAAACGTGGTGTATGTACCCGCGTATATACTACCACCCCGAAAAAACCTAACTCCGCACTGCGTAAAGTTTGCCGTGTGCGTTTAACTAACGGTTTTGAAGTCACCTCCTACATCGGCGGTGAAGGTCATAACCTACAGGAACACTCCGTGATCCTGATCCGTGGCGGTCGTGTAAAAGACTTGCCAGGTGTGCGTTACCACACCGTTCGCGGCGCGCTTGACTGCTCAGGTGTTAAAGACCGTAAGCAATCACGTTCTAAGTACGGCGTGAAGAAGCCAAAGGCTTAATGGTTCTCCGTTAAGTAAGGCCAAACATTTTCACATTAATGTCAAAATAAACTCTTAGAGTTTTGGACAACCCTGAATTAACAACGGAGTATTTCCATGCCACGTCGTCGTGTAATTGGTCAGCGTAAAATTTTGCCAGATCCTAAGTTCGGATCTGAATTGCTGGCTAAATTTGTAAATATCCTGATGGTAGATGGTAAAAAATCTACTGCAGAAGCAATCGTCTATACCGCGCTGGAAACCCTGGCTCAGCGTTCTGGTAAAGATTTTCTGGAAGCTTTCGAAGTAGCTCTGGATAACGTGCGCCCGACTGTCGAAGTTAAGTCTCGCCGCGTTGGTGGTTCTACTTATCAGGTACCAGTTGAAGTTCGTCCGGTTCGTCGTAATGCCTTGGCAATGCGTTGGATCGTTGATGCTGCTCGTAAACGCGGTGATAAATCCATGGCTTTGCGCTTGGCGAATGAACTGTCTGACGCAGCAGAGAACAAAGGTTCTGCTGTTAAGAAACGTGAAGACGTTCACCGTATGGCCGAAGCTAACAAGGCGTTCGCGCACTACCGCTGGTAATTACCACGCAGTAGCTATGCTAACCATGCGGGCGCTTTAACAGTCAACCCGCATGGTTAACCGAATGAACGCCTAAGGCAATAGAGGAATCAAATGGCTCGTAAAACACCCATTGAGCGCTATCGTAATATCGGTATCAGCGCCCACATCGACGCCGGTAAGACAACCACTACCGAACGTATCCTGTTTTACACCGGTGTAAACCATAAGATCGGTGAAGTTCATGACGGCGCAGCCACCATGGACTGGATGGAACAGGAGCAGGAGCGTGGTATTACCATTACTTCTGCGGCTACTACCTGCTTCTGGTCTGGTATGGCTAAACAGTACGAACCACATCACGTCAATATCATTGACACCCCTGGGCACGTTGACTTCACCATCGAAGTAGAACGTTCCATGCGTGTTCTTGACGGCGCGGTAATGGTTTACTGTGCAGTTGGTGGTGTTCAGCCACAGTCTGAGACCGTATGGCGTCAGGCTAATAAATATAAAGTTCCACGCATTGCGTTCGTTAACAAAATGGACCGCATGGGTGCTAACTTCCTGAAAGTTGTTGGTCAGATTAAATCTCGTCTGGGCGCGACACCAGTTCCATTGCAACTGGCAATCGGCGCGGAAGAGAAATTCACCGGTATTATCGACCTGGTGAAAATGAAAGCGATCAACTGGAACGAAGCTGATCAGGGCGTGACCTTCGAATACGAAGAGATCCCTGCTGATATGGTTGAGCTGGCTGCTGAATGGCACCAGAATCTGGTTGAGTCTGCTGCAGAAGCGTCTGAAGAGCTGATGGACAAATACTTGGGCGGCGAAGAGCTGACCGAAGTCGAAATCAAGAAAGCTCTGCGTCAACGTGTTCTGCGCAACGAAGTTATCTTGGTTACCTGTGGTTCTGCGTTTAAAAACAAAGGCGTACAGGCAATGCTCGATGCAGTTATCGACTATCTGCCAGCACCAACTGACGTTGAAGCAATCAACGGTATTTTGGACGATGGTAAAGATACTCCGGCTGTTCGTCATTCAGACGACAAAGAGCCGTTCTCTGCATTGGCATTCAAAATTGCTACCGACCCGTTTGTGGGTAACCTGACGTTCTTCCGTGTGTACTCTGGTGTGGTTAACTCCGGTGACACCGTGTTGAACTCAGTGCGTTCACAGCGTGAGCGTCTGGGCCGTATCGTACAGATGCACGCTAACAAACGTGAAGAGATCAAAGAAGTTCGTGCTGGCGACATCGCAGCAGCGATCGGTCTGAAAGACGTGACGACGGGTGACACCCTGTGTGACCCAGCTAGTCCGATCATCTTGGAACGTATGGAGTTCCCAGAACCAGTAATCTCTGTTGCTGTTGAACCAAAAACCAAAGCCGACCAAGAAAAAATGGGTATGGCTCTGGGTCGTCTGGCAAAAGAAGATCCATCATTCCGCGTGTGGACTGACGAAGAATCTGGTCAGACTATCATCGCTGGTATGGGTGAGTTGCACTTGGATATCCTGGTTGACCGTATGCGCCGCGAATTTAACGTGGAAGCAAACGTCGGTAAACCTCAGGTTGCATACCGTGAAACTATCCGCGATACCGTTAAGGACGTGGAAGGTAAGCACGCTAAGCAGTCAGGCGGTCGTGGTCAGTACGGTCATGTTGTTATCGACATGTCTCCGTTACCACCGGGTGGCGCTGGATATGAATTCGTCAACGAAATCGTTGGTGGTTCTATTCCTAAAGAGTTCATCCCTGCTGTTGATAAAGGTATCCAGGAACAACTGAAATCCGGTCCTCTGGCTGGTTATCCGGTTGTTGACGTTAAAATCCGTCTGCACTACGGTTCTTACCATGACGTTGACTCCTCAGAATTGGCATTTAAATTAGCCGGTTCTATCGCCTTTAAAGAAGGTTTCAAACGAGCTAAACCAGTTCTGCTTGAGCCAATAATGAAGGTTGAAGTCGAAACCCCTGAAGATTACATGGGTGACGTAATGGGCGACCTTAACCGTCGTCGCGGTATCATCGAAGGTATGGAAGATACTGCTACCGGTAAAACCGTTCGCGTCAAGGTTCCGTTGTCTGAAATGTTCGGTTATGCTACTGACCTGCGTTCTCAGACTCAGGGCCGTGCTTCTTACTCCATGGAATTCCTGGAGTATGCTGAAGCACCTAGTAACGTCGCTAAAGCCGTTATCGAAGCCCGTGGCAAATAAGCTTTCGGGTTTAAAACAATGATCCAGTGCTCTCTCATAAGTGGGAGAGCACAAGAGTAAGGAATATAGTCGTGTCTAAAGAAAAATTTGAACGTAACAAACCCCATGTAAACGTAGGTACTATCGGCCACGTTGACCATGGTAAAACTACCCTGACTGCAGCAATCACCACCGTTCTGGCTAAAACCTACGGCGGTAGCGCTCGTGCTTTCGATCAGATTGATAACGCACCAGAAGAAAAAGCTCGTGGTATCACCATCAACACTTCTCACGTTGAATATGACACCCCGACTCGTCACTATGCGCACGTTGACTGCCCAGGACACGCCGACTACGTTAAAAACATGATCACCGGTGCTGCTCAGATGGACGGCGCGATCTTGGTTGTTGCTGCAACTGACGGTCCTATGCCACAGACTCGTGAGCACATCCTGTTGGGTCGCCAGGTTGGCGTTCCATACATGATCGTATTCATGAACAAATGTGACATGGTTGACGATGAAGAGCTGCTGGAACTGGTAGAAATGGAAGTTCGTGAACTTCTTTCTGCTTACGATTTCCCAGGCGACGACATTCCAGTAATCAAGGGCTCAGCTCTGAAAGCACTGGAAGGCGTTCCTGAGTGGGAAGCAAAAATTATCGAACTGGCTGAAGCATTGGATACCTATATTCCACTGCCAGAACGTGCTATCGATAAGCCATTCTTGCTGCCAATCGAAGACGTATTCTCTATCTCAGGCCGTGGTACTGTTGTAACTGGTCGTGTAGAGCGCGGTATCGTTAAAGTTGGTGAAGAAGTAGAGATCGTTGGTATCAAAGATACTGTTAAATCTACTTGTACTGGCGTTGAAATGTTCCGCAAACTGCTGGACGAAGGCCGTGCTGGTGAGAACGTTGGTGTTCTGCTGCGTGGTATCAAACGTGAAGATATCGAACGTGGTCAGGTTCTGGCTAAACCAGGTTCTATCAAACCACACACTACCTTTGATTCAGAAGTTTATATTCTGAGCAAAGACGAAGGCGGCCGTCATACTCCGTTCTTCAAAGGCTACCGTCCTCAGTTCTACTTCCGTACAACTGACGTAACCGGTACCATCGAACTGCCAGAAGGCGTTGAAATGGTAATGCCTGGTGATAACGTGAACATGGTTGTTACCCTGATTCACCCAATCGCAATGGACGACGGCCTGCGTTTCGCAATCCGTGAAGGCGGCCGTACTGTAGGCGCTGGTGTTGTTGCTAAAGTTATCGCTTAATTGCTTTACTGATTAATTATTTTATTGATCAAGTCATAAAGGGTGCTTCGGCACCCTTTTTTATTTATAAAGCTAATAATCTCAATTGAAATAACACGCATTCTTATTTACACTTAAGGGACTGGTCAAGAAGTGAGTCTCTCTATGTACGTTTGCCTGTGTAATGCGGTATCTGACAAAGTTATCCGTAAAGCTGTACGTCAGCACCATCCACATACCATTAAACAACTGCGTCAATTGGTACCCATTGGTACAGACTGCGGTAAGTGCATCCGACAGGCCAGAGAGATACTGATTGAGGAGCGCGCGAATATTCCAGAAATGAATGATGTTGCCTAATAGTTAGCAGGGATAAGTTTTCCCCATACTTTGCCATCTGGTACTACACTTTGAGTACTGGAAGCGGAGGGTATACTTATGAAAGGCGATAAAAAGATAATTGCACACCTTAATAAACTACTCGGAAACGAGCTGGTTGCCATCAATCAATATTTTCTCCATGCCCGGATGTTTAAAAACTGGGGGCTGATGCGCCTTAATGATAAGGAGTATCACGAATCCATAGACGAAATGAAGCATGCCGATAAATACATCGAGCGCATTTTATTCCTCGAAGGTATCCCTAACCTACAGGACTTGGGTAAGTTGAATATTGGTGAAGATGTTGAGGAAATTCTGAAATCAGATTTAGCACTTGAGTTAGCCGGTGCGAAGGATCTGCGTGAAGGCATCGCTTACGCTGATTCTATTCATGATTATGTTAGTCGCGATTTATTGAAAGAAATTCTTGCTGACGAAGAAGGCCATATTGACTGGCTCGAAACAGAACTGAGCCTGATTGAGCGTTTAGGTATACAAAACTACTCTCAAGCGCAGTTGGCAAAAGACTAAATCCTCGCAAGATAGCTTGTTTATTAACCATGATATTATTCAGTCAAAAAGAGTGAGAATCCTTCTTGGACTCACTCTTTTTTTCATTCCTACCACCTAAATTAACCTTATATCCCCTTAATTAAATTATCTGCTAAGTTTTTGCATAGATTTCCAACACCGGCTTGCTTCCTGCTGGTATTTACGTATAATGCGCGGGCCTACCTAATCTTGGTGGGCCAGATTGAAACTAATCTGTCAGTCATAGCCTAGTGCTGTTACTGAACAATACTCCCGATATGGGGGTTATATGTTGAACGATTACACTCCCCCATCAATCGAAATGGGTGCGAGGAGTAATCATTTACGTTTATAAATAATTGGAGCTCTGGTCTCATGCAGAACCAAAGAATCCGTATCCGCCTGAAAGCGTTTGATCATCGTTTGATCGATCAATCAACTGCGGAAATCGTCGAGACTGCCAAGCGCACTGGTGCGCAGGTTCGTGGTCCGATCCCGCTGCCAACTCGCAAAGAGCGCTTTACCGTTCTGATCTCTCCGCACGTCAATAAAGATGCGCGCGATCAGTACGAGATTCGCACTCACAAGCGTCTAGTTGACATCGTTGAGCCAACCGAGAAAACCGTTGATGCTCTGATGCGTCTGGATCTGGCTGCCGGTGTAGACGTGCAGATCAGCCTGGGTTAATCAGGTCATTGAGCGATTGAGAGGTTGAAACAATGATTGGTTTAGTCGGTAAGAAAGTGGGCATGACGCGTATCTTCACTGAAGATGGCGTTTCAATCCCAGTAACTGTTATCGAAATTGAAGCGAACCGCGTAACTCAGGTCAAAAGCCTGGAGAACGACGGATACCGTGCTGTGCAAGTAACTACCGGTGCTAAAAAAGCTAACCGCGTTACTAAACCAGAAGCGGGTCATTTCGCTAAAGCTGGCGTAGAAGCTGGCCGTGGTCTGTGGGAATTCCGCCTTCCAGAAGGTCAAGAATTCACTGCTGGTCAAGAAATTAGCGTCGAAATTTTTGCAGACGTTAAGAAAGTCGACGTTACAGGTACGTCTAAAGGTAAAGGTTTTGCCGGTACTGTTAAGCGCTGGAACTTCCGTACCCAAGATGCTACCCATGGTAACTCCTTGTCTCACCGCGCTCCGGGTTCTATCGGTCAGAACCAGACTCCGGGCAAAGTGTTTAAAGGCAAGAAAATGGCAGGCCATATGGGTGATGAACGTGTAACTGTTCAAAGCCTGGATGTAGTACGTGTTGACGCTGAGCGCAACCTACTGCTGGTCAAGGGCGCTGTACCGGGAGCAACCGGTGGCAACCTGATCGTAAAACCGGCTGTCAAGGCGTAACGTCGAGGAGATAGGAATGGAATTGGTAATGAAAGACGCGCAAGGCGCGCTGACTGTTTCCGAAACTACCTTCGGGCGTGATTTCAATGAAGCGCTTGTACATCAGGTTGTTGTTGCTTACGCAGCAGGTGCCCGTCAAGGTACTCGTGCTCAGAAGACCCGTGCTGAAGTAACAGGTTCCGGTAAGAAACCGTGGCGCCAGAAAGGCACCGGCCGTGCGCGTGCAGGTTCTGTAAAGAGCCCAATCTGGCGTTCAGGTGGTGTGACCTTTGCTGCGAAGCCTCAGGATCACAGTCAGAAAGTAAATAAAAAGATGTACCGCGGCGCGCTGAAAAGCATTCTGTCCGAATTGGTACGTCAAGATCGTCTGATCATTGTCGAAAAGTTCTCTGTTGAAGCACCTAAAACTAAGTTGCTGGCGCAGAAACTGAAAGATATGGCTCTGGAAGATGTGCTGATCGTAACGGGTGAACTGGACGAGAACTTGTTCTTGGCAGCTCGCAACCTGTACAAGGTTGACGTTCGCGATGTAGCCGGTATCGACCCAGTTAGCCTGATCGCCTTCGACAAAGTGGTTATGACTGCTGATGCTGTGAAGCAAGTTGAGGAGATGCTGGCATGATTCGTGAAGAACGTCTGCTGAAAGTACTGCGCGCGCCGCATGTATCTGAAAAAGCGTCCGCTGCGATGGAAAAGAATAACACCATCGTTCTCAAAGTTGCCAAAGACGCGACCAAAGCAGAAATTAAAGCTGCAGTGCAGAAACTGTTTGAAGTCGAAGTCGAAGACGTTAACACCTTGCTGGTTAAAGGCAAGAGTAAGCGTCACGGTCAGCGTGTTGGTCGTCGTAGCGACTGGAAAAAAGCTTACGTCACCCTGAAAGAAGGCCAGAACCTGGACTTCATCGGCGGCGCAGAGTAAGTCGGAGGAGTAAAACAATGGCAATTGTTAAATGTAAACCTACATCTCCGGGTCGTCGCCACGTTGTTAAAGTGGTTAACCAGGAGTTGCATAAGGGTAAGCCTTATGCCCCGTTGCTTGAGAAATTAAGCAAAAGCGGTGGCCGTAACAACAATGGCCGTATCACTACCCGTCATATCGGTGGTGGCCACAAGCAACATTATCGTCTGGTTGACTTCAAACGCAACAAAGATGGTATCCCTGCTGTGGTTGAGCGTCTGGAGTACGATCCGAACCGTTCCGCGAATATCGCGCTGGTTCTGTACAAAGACGGCGAACGCCGTTATATCCTGGCGCCAAAAGGCCTGAAAGCTGGTGACCAGATTCAATCTGGCGTTGATGCTGCAATTAAAGCAGGTAACACCCTGCCTATGCGTAACATCCCAGTTGGTTCAACGGTTCATAACGTAGAAATGAAACCAGGTAAAGGCGGCCAATTGGCTCGTTCTGCTGGTGCATACGTTCAGATCGTTGCTCGTGACGGTTCCTACGTTACTCTGCGTCTGCGCTCCGGCGAAATGCGCAAAGTTCAAGCTGATTGCCGCGCCACCTTAGGTGAAGTCGGTAACGCTGAACACATGCTGCGTGTGCTGGGTAAAGCAGGTGCTAGTCGTTGGCGTGGTATTCGTCCTACCGTTCGCGGTACGGCGATGAACCCGGTAGATCACCCACACGGTGGTGGTGAAGGTCGTAACTTTGGTAAGCACCCGGTAACTCCGTGGGGCGTTCAAACCAAAGGTAAGAAGACCCGTAGCAACAAGCGTACTGATAAGTTCATCGTACGTCGCCGTAGTAAAAAATAATTAGAGGATAAGCCATGCCACGTTCTCTCAAGAAAGGTCCCTTCATTGACCTGCACTTGCTGAAGAAGGTAGAGAAAGCGGTGGAAAGCGGAGACAAGAAGCCAATTCGGACTTGGTCCCGTCGTTCAACGGTCTTTCCAAATATGATCGGTTTGACCATCGCTGTCCATAATGGTCGTCAGCACGTTCCCGTTTTTGTTTCCGATGAAATGGTCGGTCACAAACTGGGTGAATTCGCGCCGACCCGTACTTATCGCGGCCATGCGGCCGATAAAAAGGCTAAAAAGCGCTAAGGTAGGAGGAAGAGATGGAAACTATCGCTAAACATCGCCACGCTCGTTCTTCTGCTCAGAAGGTTCGCTTGGTAGCGGACCTGATTCGCGGTAAGAAAGTGTCGCAAGCTCTGGAAACTCTGACCTATACCAACAAGAAAGCTGCTGGTTTGGTTAAGAAGGTACTAGAGTCTGCCATTGCTAACGCAGAACACAACGATGGCGCTGACATCGATGATCTGAAAGTCACGAAGATCTTCGTAGACGAAGGCCCTAGCATGAAGCGCATTATGCCGCGTGCAAAAGGTCGTGCAGATCGCATCCTGAAGCGCACCAGCCACATTACTGTGGTTGTGTCCGATCGCTGAGACTCTGGAGACTAGCAATGGGTCAGAAAGTACATCCTAATGGTATTCGACTAGGTATTGTCAAAGCTTGGAACTCTACCTGGTACGCAAATACCAAAGAATTCGCTGACAACCTGGACAGCGACTTTAAAGTTCGCCAATTCCTGACTAAGGAATTAGCGAAAGCTTCCGTTTCTCGCATCGTTATCGAGCGTCCAGCGAAGAGCATCCGTGTGACTATTCACACCGCTCGTCCTGGCATCGTTATCGGCAAGAAAGGTGAAGATGTCGAAAAACTGCGTAAGGTCGTAGCGGATATCGCTGGCGTTCCTGCACAGATTAACATCGCCGAAGTCCGTAAACCGGAACTGGACGCAAAATTGGTTGCTGACAGCATCACTTCACAGCTGGAACGTCGCGTTATGTTCCGTCGTGCTATGAAGCGTGCTGTACAGAACGCAATGCGTCTTGGCGCTAAAGGTATCAAAGTTGAAGTAAGCGGCCGCCTTGGCGGTGCTGAAATCGCGCGTACCGAATGGTACCGTGAAGGTCGTGTTCCGTTGCATACACTGCGTGCGGATATCGATTACAACACATCTGAAGCGCACACCACTTATGGTGTAATCGGCGTTAAGGTATGGATCTTCAAAGGTGAGATCTTGGGTGGTATGGCTGCTGTTGAACAACCGGAACCGGCTGCTCAACCTAAAAAGCAGCAGCGTAAAGGCCGCAAGTAAGGAGAATCGCTGATGTTACAACCAAAGCGTACAAAATTCCGTAAGATGCACAAAGGCCGTAACCGTGGCCTTGCGCAAGGTACGGATGTTAGCTTCGGTGAGTTCGGCCTGAAAGCTTGTGGCCGTTGCCGCCTGACGGCTCGTCAAATCGAAGCAGCCCGTCGTGCGATGACACGTGCAATTAAGCGTCAAGGTAAGGTCTGGATCCGTGTATTCCCGGACAAGCCGATCACCGAGAAGCCGCTCGAAGTGCGTATGGGTAAAGGTAAGGGTAACGTAGAGTATTGGGTTGCCCTGATCCAGCCAGGAAAAGTTTTATTTGAAATGGCTGGTGTGCCGGAAGAAACTGCTCGCGAAGCATTTAAGCTCGCAGCAGCGAAACTGCCTGTAGGAACCACCTTTGTAACTAAGACGGTGATGTAATGAAAGCACAAGAGCTGCGTGAAAAAAGCGTTGAAGAGCTGAACACTGAGCTGCTCAACCTGCTGCGTGAGCAATTTAATTTGCGCATGCAGGCGGCTAGTGGCCAGCTGCAACAAACTCACCTGTCGAAACAAGTGCGCCGTAATATCGCACGTGTTAAGACTTTACTGACTGAAAAGGCGGGTGCGTAATGACTGACCAAATCCGTACTCTGCAAGGTCGCGTAGTTAGTGACAAAATGGAGAAATCCATGGTTGTTGCTATCGAGCGTGTGGTGAAGCACCCGATTTATGGGAAATTCATCCGTCGTACGACGAAATTGCATGTACATGACGAGAACAATGAATGTGGTATTGGTGACGTGGTAGAAATCCGCGAATGCCGTCCACTGTCAAAGACTAAGTCTTGGACGCTTGTTCGCGTTGTAGAGAAAGCGATTCTGTAATAGAGTAGCCAACTCGAACATAATAAACGGCTCAGAAAGTGGGCCGTTTATTTTTTCTACCCATAGTTTGGAAGCAGTGTTATAATGCTGCGCCCTCATTCATGGGGCTTTTAAACGACCTATTCTGGGTCCTAAAGTAGTAGTTGACATTAGCGGAGCACTAACATGATCCAAGAACAGACTATGCTGACCGTGGCCGACAACTCCGGTGCACGTCGCGTAATGTGTATCAAGGTTCTAGGTGGCTCGCACCGTCGCTACGCAGGCATCGGCGACATCATCAAGATCACCATCAAGGAAGCAATTCCTCGTGGCAAGGTGAAGAAAGGCGATGTTCTGAAGGCGGTAGTGGTGCGCACCAAGAAGGGTGTACGTCGCCCGGACGGTTCTGTCATTCGCTTCGATGGTAACGCTTGTGTTATTTTAAATAATAACAGCGAGCAGCCAATCGGCACGCGTATTTTTGGGCCGGTAACTCGTGAACTGCGTAATGAGAAGTTCATGAAAATTATCTCTCTGGCACCAGAAGTACTCTAAGGAGCGAACCATGGCAGCGAAAATCCGTCGTGATGACGAAGTTATCGTGCTAACCGGGAAAGACAAAGGTAAGCGCGGTAAAGTAAAGAATGTCCTGTCTGCTGGTAAGGTCATTGTTGAAGGTATCAACCTGGTTAAAAAACATCAGAAGCCGGTTCCGGCCCTGAACCAACCAGGCGGCATCGTTGAAAAAGAAGCTGCAATTCAAGTTTCCAACCTTGCGCTGTTCAACACGACAACCGGTAAGGCTGACCGTGTAGGCTTTAGATTCGAAGACGGCAAAAAAGTCCGTTTCTTTAAATCTAATAGCGTAACTATCAAGTAATTTGGAGTAATACGATGGCGAAACTGCATGATTACTACAAAGACGAGGTGGTCAAACAACTGATGTCTCAGTTTGGCTACAACTCTGTCATGCAAGTCCCTCGGGTCGAGAAGATCACCCTGAACATGGGTGTTGGTGAAGCGATCGCTGACAAGAAACTGCTGGACAATGCAGCAGCAGACTTGGCAGCAATCTCCGGTCAAAAGCCGTTTATCACCAAAGCACGCAAATCTGTTGCAGGCTTCAAAATCCGTCAGGGCTATCCGATCGGCTGTAAAGTAACCCTGCGTGGCGAACGCATGTGGGAATTCTTTGAGCGTCTGATTACCATTGCTGTACCTCGTATCCGTGACTTCCGTGGCTTGTCCGCTAAGTCATTCGATGGTCGTGGTAACTACAGCATGGGTGTGCGCGAGCAGATCATCTTCCCGGAAATCGACTACGATAAAGTCGATCGTGTACGTGGTTTGGATATTACCATTACCACTACTGCGAAATCCGATGATGAAGGCCGTGCATTGTTGGCTGCTTTTAAATTCCCATTCCGCAAGTAAGGTAGGGTTACTGATGGCTAAGCAATCAATGAAAGCACGCGAAGTTGTTCGCGTGAAACTAGCTAACAAATACCGCGCTCAACGCGAGGAATTAAAAGCTATTATCTCTGGTGTGAACTCATCCGACGAAGATCGTTGGAATGCTGTTCTGAAGCTGCAGTCTCTGCCGCGTGATTCCAGCCCGTCCCGTCAGCGTAACCGCTGCAACCAAACTGGTCGTCCGCATGGTTTCTTGCGGAAGTTCGGGTTGAGCCGTATTAAAGTCCGTGAAACCGCAATGCGCGGTGAAATCCCGGGCCTTAGAAAGGCTAGCTGGTAATTGTCACCAATTGAATCACGGGAGTAAAGACAGATGAGCATGCAAGATCCGATCGCGGATATGCTGACCCGTATCCGTAACGGTCAATCCGCAAACAAAGTCGCGGTCACCATGCCTTCCTCCAAGCTGAAAGTGGCAATTGCCAACGTTCTGAAGGAAGAAGGTTTTATTGAAGATTTTAAAATCGAAGGCGACGCCAAGCCTGTTCTGGAATTAGCACTTAAGTATTTCCAGGGTAAGGCAGTGGTAGAAAGCATTCAACGTATCAGCCGTCCAGGTCTGCGCATCTATAAGAAAAAAGATGAGCTGCCAAAAGTTATGGCCGGTTTAGGTATCGCTGTTGTTTCTACCTCTAAAGGTGTTATGACTGATCGTGCAGCTCGCCAAGCTGGTCTTGGTGGCGAGATTATCTGCTACGTAGCTTAATTCGGGAGGAAAGAATGTCTCGTGTTGCAAAAGCACCCGTCGTCATTCCTGCCGGCGTAGAGGTAAAACTCAACGGTCAGGTTATTTCGATTAAGGGTAAGAACGGCGAGCTGACTCGTACCGTCCATAGCGCTGTTGAAGTTAAGCAAGAAGAAAATACACTGACTTTCGCTCCACGCGAAGGCGCTGTAGACGGTTGGGCCCAAGCGGGTACCACTCGTGCACTGCTTAATGCAATGGTCGTTGGTGTTACCGAAGGCTTCACTAAGAAGCTTCAATTGGTAGGTGTAGGTTACCGTGCCGCAGTTAAAGGCAACGTGGTGAATTTAGCTTTAGGCTTCTCTCATCCAGTTGACCATGAATTGCCGGCTGGCATCACTGCCGAATGCCCGACCCAAACTGAAATCGTGCTGAAAGGCGCTGATAAGCAGGTGATTGGTCAGGTTGCAGCAGATTTACGTGCCTACCGTCGTCCTGAGCCTTATAAAGGCAAGGGTGTCCGTTACGCCGACGAAGTCGTGCGTACCAAAGAGGCTAAGAAGAAGTAAGGTAACACTATGGATAAGAAAGCAGCTCGTATCCGTCGTGCGACCCGCGCACGCCGCAAGCTCAAAGAACTGGGTGCGACTCGCCTGGTGGTACATCGTACCCCACGCCATATTTACGCGCAGGTTATTGCACCAAACGGTTCAGAAATTTTGGTAGCAGCTTCTACTGTAGAAAAAGCTATCAATGAGCAATTGAAGTACGCCGGCAACAAAGATGCCGCCGCAGCTGTAGGTAAAGCTGTTGCAGAGCGCGCATTGGAAAAAGGGATCACGAAAGTATCCTTTGACCGTTCCGGTTTCCAATATCATGGTCGAGTCCAGGCACTGGCAGATGCTGCCCGTGAAGCTGGCCTTCAGTTCTAAGGTAGAGGTGTAAGATGTCACACATCGAAAAACAAGCTGGCGAACTGCAGGAAAAGCTGATCGCGGTAAACCGCGTATCTAAAACCGTAAAAGGTGGCCGTATTTTCAGCTTTACCGCACTGACAGTAGTTGGTGATGGTAACGGTCGCGTTGGTTTTGGCTACGGCAAAGCACGCGAAGTTCCGGCAGCGATCCAGAAAGCGATGGAAAAAGCCCGTCGCGCTATGATTAATGTTGCTTTGGATAACGGTACTCTGCAGCACCCAGTTAAAGGTGCTCACACAGGTTCCCGTGTATTCATGCAACCAGCTTCTGAAGGTACCGGTATTATCGCCGGTGGTGCAATGCGCGCCGTCTTGGAAGTTGCAGGGGTTCATAACGTATTGGCCAAGGCCTATGGTTCTACTAACCCGATCAACGTGGTTCGTGCAACTATTGCAGCTCTGGAAGATATGAAATCCCCAGAAATGGTCGCTGCTAAGCGTGGTAAGTCCGTCGAAGAAATTCTAGGGAAATAACCATGGCAAAGACTATTAAAGTAACTCAAACAAAAAGCAGTATCGGTCGTTTGCCGAAACATAAGGCAACTCTGATCGGTTTAGGTCTGCGTCGTATTGGTCATACTGTAGAGCGTGAGGATACTCCTGCTGTGCGTGGTATGGTCAACTTGGTTTCCTACATGGTTAAAGTTGAGGAGTAACAGATGCGTTTAAATACTCTGTCTCCGGCTGAAGGTGCCAAGCATGCGCCGAAGCGTGTAGGTCGTGGTATCGGTTCTGGCCTGGGTAAAACTGCTGGTCGTGGTCACAAAGGTCAGAACTCACGTTCTGGTGGTGGCGTACGTCGTGGTTTTGAAGGTGGTCAGATGCCTTTATATCGTCGTTTGCCGAAATTCGGCTTCACCTCTCGCAAAGCTATGATCACGGCAGAAGTTCGTCTGTCTGAACTGGCTTTAGTGGAAGGCGACGTAATCGACCTGAACACGCTGAAAGCCGCTAACGTTGTTGGTACCCAGATTGAGTTCGCGAAAGTTATGCTTTCAGGCGAAATCACTCGTGCGGTAACTCTTCGTGGTCTGCGTGTCACCAAAGGCGCTCGTGCTGCTATCGAAGCTGCTGGCGGTAAAATTGAGGAATAAGTAGCAGATGGCTAAGCAACCAGGATTAGATTTTCAAAGTGCTAAAGGCGGATTAGGCGAACTGAAGCGCAGACTTTTGTTTGTTATCGGTGCGCTTATTGTTTTCCGTATCGGCTCTTTTATTCCGATTCCTGGTATCGATGCCACTGTGCTTGCTAAATTGCTCGAGCAGCAGAGAGGGACCATCATTGAAATGTTTAACATGTTCTCTGGTGGTGCTCTCAGTCGTGCTTCTATCTTTGCCTTGGGTATCATGCCGTATATTTCGGCATCGATTATTATCCAACTGTTAACGGTGGTTCATCCAGCGTTAGCAGAGATAAAGAAAGAAGGGGAGGCTGGCCGTCGTAAGATTAGCCAGTACACCCGCTATGGCACGTTGGTATTGGCTATATTCCAATCGATCGGTATTGCTACCGGTCTGCCGAATATGCCTGGGATGCAAGGTCTGGTAATCAATCCAGGCTTTGCTTTCTATTTTACCGCTGTTGTTAGCTTGGTCACTGGGACTATGTTCCTAATGTGGCTCGGCGAACAGATTACTGAGCGTGGTATCGGTAACGGTATTTCAATCATAATCTTTGCTGGTATTGTTGCTGGTCTTCCACCTGCAATAGCCCATACCATCGAGCAAGCTCGGCAAGGCGACCTGCACTTCCTCCTGTTGCTGTTGGTTGCAGTATTAGTGTTTGCAGTAACCTTCTTCGTTGTTTTCATTGAACGTGGTCAGCGGCGTATCGTCGTTAACTATGCCAAACGTCAACAAGGTCGTCGTGTTTATGCAGCACAGAGCACACACTTACCGTTGAAAGTGAATATGGCAGGGGTTATCCCAGCAATCTTCGCTTCCAGCATAATTCTGTTCCCTGCCACGATTGCATCATGGTTTGGGGGCGGGACAGGTTGGAACTGGCTGACGACTATTTCGATGTATTTGCAGCCGGGACAGCCGCTTTATGTGTTACTCTATGCGTCTGCAATCATCTTCTTCTGTTTCTTCTACACGGCGTTAGTGTTCAACCCGCGTGAAACAGCAGATAACCTGAAGAAGTCCGGTGCATTCGTGCCAGGAATTCGTCCGGGAGAGCAAACGGCGAAGTACATCGATAAAGTAATGACGCGTCTAACCTTAATTGGTGCGATGTATATTACTTTCATCTGCCTGATCCCGGAGTTCATGCGTGACGCGATGAAAGTACCATTTTACTTTGGTGGTACCTCCCTACTTATCGTAGTGGTGGTCATCATGGACTTTATGGCTCAAGTGCAAACTCTGATGATGTCTAGTCAATATGAGTCTGCATTGAAGAAAGCAAACCTGAAAGGCTATAACCGCTAATTCAGGGATGTTTGAGAAGTTACGGAGAGTAAAAATGAAAGTTCGTGCTTCCGTCAAGAAATTATGTCGTAACTGCAAAATTGTTAAGCGTAACGGTGTCGTTCGCGTAATCTGCAGTGCCGAACCAAAGCATAAACAGCGTCAAGGCTGATTTATCTTGCATATTTTTCTTGCAAAGTTGGGTTGAGCTGGCTAGATTAGCCAGCCAATCTTTTGTATGTGACTGCAATACTATTTGAGTATCCTGAAAACGGGCTTTTCAGAATGGTATTGCTGTATAAAATAGTAGGAGTGCATAGTGGCCCGTATAGCAGGCATTAACATTCCTGATCAGAAACATACCGTTATCGCGTTAACTGCGATCTACGGCATCGGTAAGACCCGTTCACAGGCTATCTGTGTTGCAGCGGGTATTGCTGAAAATGTTAAGATCAGTGAGCTGTCTGAAGAGCAAATCGAGAAGCTGCGTGACGAAGTTGCCAAGTACGTTGTAGAAGGTGATCTGCGTCGTGAGGTGACCCTGAGCATCAAGCGTCTGATGGACCTTGGGACTTATCGTGGTTTGCGTCATCGTCGTGGTCTACCAGTTCGCGGTCAGCGTACTAAGACCAACGCACGTACCCGTAAGGGTCCGCGTAAACCGATCAAGAAATAATCGGGGTGATTGAATAATGGCAAAGGCACCTATTCGTGCACGCAAGCGTGTAAGAAAGACAGTCTCTGACGGTGTGGCTCATATCCATGCTTCTTTCAACAACACCATCGTTACTATTACAGATCGTCAAGGTAACGCATTGGGTTGGGCAACAGCAGGTGGTTCCGGTTTCCGTGGATCTCGTAAGTCTACTCCGTTTGCAGCGCAAGTTGCAGCAGAGCGCTGCGCTGACGCAGTGAAAGAATACGGTATCAAGAATCTGGAAGTTATGGTTAAAGGACCTGGTCCGGGCCGTGAGTCTACTATCCGTGCGTTAAACGCGGCTGGTTTCCGCATCACTAATATTACTGATGTGACTCCGATCCCTCATAACGGTTGTCGTCCGCCGAAAAAGCGCCGCGTATAACGCTGCTTTTAGGTTTGTTGGAGAGAGAAAATGGCAAGATATTTGGGTCCTAAGCTCAAGCTGAGCCGTCGTGAGGGCACAGACCTGTTCCTTAAGTCTGGCGTTCGCGCGATTGACACCAAGTGTAAGATTGAACAACCACCTGGCCAGCACGGTGCGCGTAAACCGCGTCTGTCTGACTACGGTGTGCAGTTACGTGAGAAACAAAAAGTTCGCCGTATCTATGGTGTTCTAGAACGTCAATTCCGTAACTACTATAAAGAAGCAGCACGTCTGAAAGGCAACACAGGTGCAAACCTGTTACAACTGCTGGAAGGCCGTCTGGATAACGTAGTTTACCGTATGGGCTTTGGCGCAACTCGTGCTGAATCACGTCAGCTGGTTAGTCATAAAGCTATCATGGTAAATGGTCGCGTTGTTAACATCGCTTCTTATCAGGTATCTCCGAATGACGTAGTCAGCATCCGTGAGAAAGCTAAAAAGCAGTCTCGTGTTAAGGCAGCTTTGGAGCTGGCTGAGCAGCGTGAAAAGCCGACTTGGCTGGAAGTTGATGCTGTCAAGATGGAAGGTGTGTTCAAACGTATTCCTGAACGTACTGATCTGTCTGCGGACATTAACGAACACCTGATCGTCGAGCTTTACTCCAAGTAAAGCTTAGTACCAAAGAGAGGACACAATGCAGGGTTCTGTGACAGAGTTTCTAAAACCGCGCCTGGTAGATATCGAGCAAGTCAGTTCGACGCACGCCAAGGTGACCCTTGAGCCGTTAGAGCGTGGCTTTGGCCATACTCTCGGCAACGCACTGCGCCGTATTCTGCTTTCATCTATGCCGGGTTGCGCGGTGACCGAGGTTGAGATTGATGGTGTACTGCATGAGTACAGCACCAAAGAAGGCGTACAGGAAGATATCCTGGAGATCCTGCTCAACCTGAAAGGGCTGGCGGTGAGAGTTCAGGGTAAAGATGAAGTTATTCTTACCCTGAATAAGTCTGGCATTGGCCCTGTGACTGCAGCCGATATCACCCATGACGGGGATGTCGAAATCGTCAAGCCGCAGCACGTTATCTGCCACCTGACCGATGAGAACGCATCTATTAGTATGCGTATCAAAGTTCAACGTGGTCGTGGTTATGTGCCGGCTTCTGCCCGAATTCATTCGGAAGAAGATGAGCGCCCGATTGGTCGTCTGTTAGTAGACGCATGCTATAGCCCTGTAGAGCGTATTGCCTACAATGTTGAAGCAGCGCGTGTAGAACAGCGTACCGACCTGGACAAGTTGGTTATCGAGATGGAAACCAATGGTACGATCGATCCTGAAGAGGCGATCCGCCGTGCGGCAACTATCTTGGCTGAACAGCTTGAAGCTTTCGTTGACCTACGTGATGTACGTCAGCCGGAAGTTAAAGAAGAGAAGCCAGAGTTCGATCCGATCCTGCTGCGCCCTGTTGACGATCTGGAATTGACTGTCCGCTCTGCTAACTGCCTCAAGGCAGAAGCTATCCACTACATCGGTGATCTGGTACAGCGTACCGAGGTTGAGTTGCTGAAAACGCCGAACCTGGGTAAAAAATCTCTTACTGAGATTAAAGACGTGCTTGCTTCACGTGGTCTTTCTTTAGGCATGCGCCTAGAAAATTGGCCGCCAGCTAGCATTGCTGACGAGTAACCGGATCACAGGTTAAGGTTTTACTGAGAAGGATAAGGTCATGCGCCATCGTAAGAGTGGTCGTCAACTGAACCGTAACAGCAGCCATCGCCAGGCTATGTTCCGTAACATGGCCGGCTCTTTGGTTCGTCATGAGATAATCAAGACGACCCTGCCGAAAGCGAAAGAGCTGCGTCGCGTTGTTGAGCCGCTGATTACTCTTGCCAAGACCGACAGCGTAGCTAATCGTCGTCTGGCATTCGCCCGTACTCGTGATAACGAGATCGTGGCAAAACTGTTTAACGAGCTAGGCCCGCGTTTCGCGAGCCGCGCCGGTGGTTACACTCGCATTCTGAAGTGTGGCTTCCGTGCAGGCGACAACGCACCGATGGCTTACATCGAGTTAGTTGATCGTGCTGCTTCGCAAGCAGAAGTAGTTGCTGCAGAGTAATCTGTAAACGCGTAAAAAAACCGGGCTTGCCCGGTTTTTTTACATCTATAATTCAGTGAGATAGATTAACTCGTCCCATATATTGCCAATCCCCTCTTATTATTTAGCCACCGATCCTTTACCCTTAACTATTCTTCGATTTTATAAAATCTGATCTCTGGATCGTGATATGGAATTAATTGATCAATGGGCGGAACGGTACATTATTGATGCTCAGCAAAAGGGTGAGCTCGATAATTTGCCTGGGAGCGGTAAACCATTACAGTTAGATGATGACTCCTTTGTTCCTCCTGAGTTGAGAGCTGGATACAGATTACTGAGAAATGCAGGGTACCTCCCCGTTGAATTGCAGGATCGCCAAGAAGCACTTACTATCGTCGAATTATTGTCACAACTAGAAGCACAATATACACCGCACGATAACTACCAAAATTTACGTAAGCGCTTGGCATTATTGGAACTTAGATTGAGGCAAGCGGGGCTTAGCACCGACTTTCTTCATCAAGAGTACCAACATAAAGTGGTCGATAAGCTGTCAAAAGAGGAGTAACTAAATGTTAAAAATTGGGCAGCTAGCTAAACTTGCCGATGTTACACCAGATACTATTCGCTACTATGAGAAACAAGGAATGATGGATCATGGGAAACGGACAGAGGGCGGTTACCGACTCTATAGTGAGCAAGATTTGCAACGTTTACGATTTATCCGCTACGCGAAGCAACTTGGGTTTACATTAGAAACTATCGCAGAATTACTGTCGATTCGCGTCGATCCCGAACATCATACCTGCAAGGAATCAAAAGCAATTGTAGATTCTCGATTACATGATGTTGAAAGTAAGATAACTGAGCTAAAAAGAATGCGCGAATCACTAAAACGCCTTAGTCGTGCGTGCTGCGGCAGTACTCATGCGACGACATATTGTTCTATTTTAGAGGCCCTGGAACAGGGAGCGACAGAAGAACGGGCCAAAGGCTAAATTTTCAGAGGGGTAGTTTTATTCAGTATACATTAGCTGTATTATGTGTGGGATTTTTAACCAATAACTTATCAGTGAGGCTCTATCATGACGGTATATCGTCATACCAAGGGGAAAATTAAAGATAATGCGGTGGAAGCATTACTCCATGACCCCCTTTTCAGGCAACGTATTGAGAAAAATAGTAAAGGGAAAGGAAGTTATCGGCGTAAAGAAAAATACGCCAAAGGCGGTAACTGGGAGGCCAGTGGTAAGCAATCAATAGATTCTTTACCACTGGCCTTCTGATTTTAAAACAACGTAAGGGCCACCAAATTTCTGATGGCCATTACATTTATTGAAGCTGAATTTACTTTGATTGCTGCGCTTTCAGTAAATCACGAATCTCTGCTAACAGCTTTTCTTCTGTTGTTGGTGCTGGGGGCGCTGCTGGCTCTTCCGCCTTTTCACGGCGCATTTTATTCATTAATTTCACTGCGGAAAATATTGCCAGCGCTACAATAACAAAATCGAAAATGCTTTGAATAAATGTACCATAGTTCATTACTACAGCAGGTATAGTCCCTTCAGCAGCACGTAATATGAAATGGAATTGCTTGAAATCGACCCCTCCGAGCAATAAACCGAGTGGTGGCATGATGATGTCGGCGACAAGTGAAGAAACAATTCGGCCAAATGCGGCACCAATAATTACCCCGACAGCCAAATCGACCACATTGCCACGCATGGCAAATTCACGAAATTCCTTCATAAAACTCATAAATGGCACCTCCTTTAAAAATGAATGACTTAATCTTAGCTAAATAAAACTCGGCAGTACCATAATTATAGAAAAATTCCCCACTATCTATCGAAATAGTTTTAACTTATAAATGGGTTCAAATTAGTTAATTATTACAGGAAGAACGGGCTTGGTTGGAACAACCGCTCTACATCGGGCACGAATTTTTTGTGAGTAATAAACATCACTACGTGGTCACCCTGTTTAATGATTGAGTTACCATTGGCAATAATAACCTCGTCTCCACGCACTATTGCCCCAATGGTTGTACCTGGTGGTAACTTTATATCTTCAACCATTCGGCCAACAACTTTCGATGTGGTTTCATCACCGTGGGCAATTGCTTCGATTGCCTCAGCAACACCGCGTCTTAACGAAGAAACACTGACAATATCTGCTTTACGTACATGACCTAAAAGAGCCGAAATGGTGGCCTGTTGTGGTGAAATGACAATATCAATCACACTTCCCTGAACCAGATCGACATAGGCGCTACGTTGAATTAATACCATTGCTTTTTTCGCGCCCATCCGTTTTGCCAGCATAGCGGACATAATATTGGCTTCGTCGTCATTGGTAATGGCAATAAAGACATCAACCTGTTCAATGTGCTCTTCAGCTAACAGTTCCTGATCTGATGCATCGCCATAAAATACAATAGTATCGTGCAACATCTCGGCTAATTCGGCAGCTCGCTGCGGGTTACGCTCAATTAATTTTACACTGTAATCTTTCTCTAATCGTAGAGCTAACCCGGCACCGACATTACCACCACCAACAATCATAATGCGTTTGTAGGGTTTCTCAAGACGTTGCAACTCACTCATTACTGCACGAATATGCTGTGAGGCCGCAACAAAGAAGACTTCATCACCCGCTTCAATGATTGTTGAACCTTGTGGACGAATTGGCCGATCTTGACGAAAGATGGCTGCAACTCGAGTATCAATATGTGGCATATGCTCACGCAGGGATGATAATGCATTCCCCACCAACGGGCCGCCATAATAAGCTTTTACCGCAGCAATACTGACTTTACCTTCAGCAAAATTAACTACCTGTAATGCACCCGGATATTCGATTAGCTTATAGATATAATCGATAACAAGCTGTTCCGGTGATATCAAATGGTCAATAGGCACCGCTTCTGGCAGAAAAAGCTTATCAGCTTCACGAATATATTCAGCTGAACGAATACGGGCGATGCGATTTGGTGTATTAAATAATGAATACGCAATTTGGCAGGCAACCATGTTGGTTTCATCAGAATTGGTCACGGCAACCAGCATATCAGCATCCTCTGCCCCCGCTTCCCGCAACACTCTCGGATGCGATCCATGCCCTTGTACCACACGCAGATCAAATTTATCCTGCAACTGGCGTAGGCGGCCAGAGTCAACATCCACGATTGTGATGTCGTTGTTCTCACCTACCAGATTTTCTGCCAGGGTTCCGCCAACTTGCCCCGCCCCAAGAATAATTATTTTCATAGCGTTCTCTGTTCCACACTGAAATTAGGTTTTGAGGCATAGCCAAAGCCACGATTATCTTTTGAACAACTTCGCATAAAAGAAACCATCGCCATCCTCGGGGTGTGGCAAGTTTTGTTTACCGGGCGCGGTGTTAGTCCCAGTTTCAACTAATTCTGC
Source organism: Yersinia sp. FDAARGOS_228 (assembly GCF_002073315.2). Classification (NCBI taxonomy): domain Bacteria; kingdom Pseudomonadati; phylum Pseudomonadota; class Gammaproteobacteria; order Enterobacterales; family Yersiniaceae; genus Yersinia; species Yersinia sp. FDAARGOS_228. The sequence continues at coordinate 357,585 of NZ_CP020409.2, read as the reverse complement.
GTCACTATGTCGTTGTAGGAAAGCAGCTATCTGCTGCTGATTTTCTTCTGGTAATATCGAACAGGTAGCATAAACCATTACGCCGCCTTTCTTCAGTCTAGGCCAGATAGCTTCAATGATCTCAGATTGTAATGCTGCCAGGTCTGCAATATCACTGTCGCGGCGCAACCATTTGATATCGGGGTGGCGGCGAATCACACCAGTTGCAGAGCAGGGAGCATCTAGCAGAATGCGATCAAATTGCTGATCACCACACCATGTTTCAGGGGTACGACCGTCGCCGACTCGCACTACAGCATGTAATTTCAGGCGTTGTAAATTCTCATTGACCCGACTCAGCCGTTGTTCATCAATATCAACAGCCAATACATGTGCTTTTGGAGCCGCTTCGAGGATGTGGGTTGTTTTACCACCCGGAGCGGCACATAAATCAAGGATCTGTTCACCATTTTGCGGATCAAGCAGATCAACACAGCCTTGGGCTGAGGCATCTTGTACTGTTACCCAGCCTAGTTCGAAACCAGGCAGATCACTAACGGCACAAGGGGCAATAAGCCTTACTGCATCGGGATAATAGGCATGAGGTTCGGCATCTATTCCTGCTTCTTTTAACAGGTCGAGATATTCACCACGGGTATGATGGAGACGACTAACCCGCAGCCACATTGGTGGTTTTTGGTTATTCGCGTCCACAATTTGCTGCCATTGGTCTGGATAGGCCTGCTTAATACGCGCTAATAACCAACTAGGATGCAGGTAGCGACTATCGCTATTTGCCGCGCGCTCCAGTAATTCCACTTGCTGGCGCTGGAATTGGCGTAGTACCCCATTGATCAACCCTTTTAGCTGCGGGCGTTTTAGTGCAGTAGCACCTTCAACCGTTTCGGCCAAAGCAGCATGTGGAGGAATACGGGTATAAACCAACTGATACAGTCCGATCATAATCAGATAGTGAAAAATACGCTGTTTACCGGTCATCGGGCGCGCCATCAACTGCTGGATGCACCACTCGAGTTGTGGCAGAACACGCAAAGTGCCAAAACACAACTCCTGCAGCAATGCGCGATCTTTATCGGAAATATTTTTCTGTAGCCCAGGCAAAACAGTACTGAGCGATTGCCCCTGATCCAATACCTGGCTAATTGCTTTAGCAGCGATGCTGCGGAGATTATATGTGTTTTTCATAACCAAAAAAGCCGACAAACGTCAGCAAATAAAGGGAAAGTGGCCCGATGATGAAGTATCGAGCAATGAAACTTATACCCGTCATCTTTCAAGTTGCAGATGTTTGGCTGTTCTTGTTACTTGGCTCATACATGTGCTTCGCCTCTGGGGCGGCTGCTTGAAATCCATAGGGTATATAGTTGAAACAAATCTATTATGCTAGTTGGCTACCAGGTGTAAACCATTCGCGGCGTGAATTTAATAAATCGGCCGCTGACATGGCTTTTTTCCCTGCGGGTTGTAATTGCGTTATATTTAAAACGCCATCCGCCGTTGCCACTTGAATCCCATGTTTATCAGCATGGATAATAGTCCCTGGCTTGATATCCTCAACCGCAGCAAACACTTGTGCTTGCCAGACTTTTATCGGCTGTTCATCAACGACAAAATAGCTGACTGGCCAAGGATTAAAAGCACGGATACAGCGTTCTAACTGAACTGCAGAAAGTGACCAATCTAGTTTGGCCTCCTCTTTACTGAGCTTTTCTGCATAAGTAACCTGCGCTTCATTTTGTACTTCTGGCTGTGTACTGCCTTCGGCTAATTGTTGTAATGTTACTAATAAGCCCTGAGGCCCCAATTGCGCCAACTTATCGTACAGTGTCGCACTGGTATCTTCCGGTTGAATATCACATTCAATTTTATGCAGCATATCGCCGGTATCTAACCCGACATCCATCTGCATGATAGTCACTCCGGTTTTTGCATCACCAGCCCAAACAGCACGTTGGATTGGTGCAGCACCACGCCAGCGAGGTAGTAGGGAACCGTGTACATTAATGCAGCCTAACCGTGGCATAGCCAATACTGAAGCGGGCAGAATCAAACCATAGGCCACTACCACCATAATGTCGGCGTTAAGATCAGCCACTAAATGTTGGTTTTCCTCAGGCTTAAGTGATTTTGGCTGAAGAACAGGTATTCCGTGTTGCTCAGCCAAGATTTTTACGGGGCTTGGTGTGAGTTTATTACCTCGGCCAGCAGGGCGGTCCGGTTGAGTGAAAACACCAACAATCTGATGTTGGGAAGACAACAACGCGCCAAGATGGCGCGCTGCAAAATCAGGAGTTCCGGCAAAAATAATCCGCAAAGAATCAGACACGTTGGTTTCCTGCATTAGATGGGGTTAGTCGGCTCGGGCATTTAACTTGGCCATTTTCTCCAACTTTTGGCGGATACGCTGGCGTTTTAGCGGTGATAAATAGTCCACAAACAGTTTGCCAACCAAATGGTCCATTTCGTGCTGAATACAGATTGCTAATAAATCATCCGCTTCCAGTTCGAACGGTTTACCGTCACGGTCCAGTGCTCTGACTTTTACTTTTTCAGCGCGAGGGACTAATGCCCGTTGCTCAGGAATTGATAAGCAACCTTCTTCGATGCCGGTTTCACCGCTTTTCTCCAACAGTTCTGGGTTAATCAACACCAGGCGTTGGTCACGATTTTCCGAAACATCAATCACGATAATTTGTTTATGAACATCCACTTGGGTTGCGGCAAGACCAATGCCTTCCTCTGCGTACATCGTCTCGAACATGTCGTCCACAATACGCTGGATTTCGCCATTGACTTCTTTTACCGGCGCAGCAATTTTGCGCAGCCGCTCATCTGGGTAATGTAATACTTGTAATACTGACATAAATATCTAGATCTGCGTCCGAGTAGTGAATGATATTCAATCTCTATTCTAGACATTTCCTGCTCTGATTGACAGCATCGTCTACCAATTGAACAAATCGGTGTCAGCATAGAAAGTAAGCCAGGGAGGCAATATGTTAGCGGCTGAATTATGGCTCAGGATGAGTAAGGTTAAGGGGCTTGGAGTAGCGAAAGGTAGTGCACTGGTCAGGCGGTTACTTGCCCGTGGTGATATTCACCCTGGTAGATTAGCTGCTTATGGATTGGACGCTCAGCAATGCCAGCAATTCTATCAGGCAGATCCCCACTATATTGAGGCCACACTAACCTGGTTGAACCAACCCTCTCACCACTTATTGGCCTATGGTGAAGCTGGCTATCCACCCCGTTTAGCCCATATCTCTGCCGCTCCTCTGATACTGTTTGTTTCTGGCGAGTTGGATGTTGTGTATTGCCCCCAAGTTGCCATGGTCGGTAGCCGCCATTTCAGCCATTATGGTGAGCAATGGGGCCGCTATTTTGCTTCAGAGCTGGCTCGAACGGGATTGGTTATCACCAGTGGCCTGGCCATTGGGATCGATGGGATTTGCCATCAAGCGGCGTTGAATGCGAAAGGAAAGACCGTTGCGGTATTAGGTAGCGGGTTGGAGAATATATATCCACGCCGGCATCGTCATTTGGCCAAAGAAATTGAGTACCAAGGCGGGGCACTGGTTTCCGAGTTTTTAACGACAGCATTGCCGATTGCCGCCCATTTCCCCAGAAGGAACCGTATTATCAGTGGGCTAAGCTCTGCGGTATTGGTCGTTGAAGCGACGTTGAGAAGTGGCTCTTTGATTACTGCCCGCTATGCTATAGAACAAGGGAGAGATGTTTTTGCTTTACCGGGGCCATTAGGCAGTGCAACCAGTGAAGGTGTGCACTGGCTGATTCAACAAGGTGCGTATCTGGTAAGGTCAGCACAAGAGGTAGCTACACAAGTGGGTGGTTCACTTCAATGGATATCATTGCCCGAGAAAGTAACTATTTCTGCATCAGGGGCGCAAGTTGAATTGCCATTTGCTGATGTGTTGGCTAACGTAGGGGATGAGGTGACACCCGTTGATGTCGTCGCCGAACGCGCCGGCCAACCTGTGCCAGATATCGTGAGCAAATTGCTCGAGCTGGAGTTAGCAGGGTGGATCGCAGCTGTACCCGGCGGCTATGTCCGATTAAGGAGGGCAGGCCATGTTCGACGTTTTAATTTACTTATTTGAAACTTATATGCATAACGAGTCGGAAATGCTTGTTGATCAAGACAAGATTACTGACGATCTTGCTGACGCAGGTTTCTATCGTGAGGATATCAACAACGCCCTGAACTGGTTAGAGGCTCTTGCAGACCTACAAGAAGGGCAGAAAGCACCTTATCTCTATGCCGCTGACCCACAAGCATTACGGATTTATACGGCGGAAGAAGCCCAACGCCTGGATACCACTTGTCGCGGCTTCATCCTATTTCTTGAGCAAATTCAGGTATTACACCTTGATACCCGTGAGATGGTCATCGACCGTATTATGGCGTTAGATTCTAATGAGATTGATCTGGAGGATCTCAAGTGGGTTGTGCTGATGGTGTTGTTTAACATACCAGGTTACGAAAGTGCCTATCAGCAGATGGAAGAGTTACTTTTTGAAGTCAATGAAGGCTATTTGCACTAAGTGGTAGTATCGCTGGCTAATAACCTTATATAGAAGGCGTTATGACGAAAACAGTTATTGCCAAGGATAATGGGGCGTGCCCTGAATGCGGGTCAGCTTTAGTTATTCGTAGTGGTGGTCATGGCCCATTCCTTGGTTGTTCACATTATCCTGGTTGCCAATACATGCGCCCACTGAAAGCGCAATCTGATGGTCATATTGTGAAAGTTCTTGAAGGGCAGCATTGTCCTGACTGCAGTTCGGAAATGGTGTTACGGCAAGGGCGTTTTGGTATGTTTATTGGTTGTAGCCAATATCCACAATGTGCTCATACTGAAGTTATTGATAAGCCTGATGAGACATCGATTGATTGTCCACAATGTGGCCAAGGCAAATTGCTACAGCGTAAGTCCCGGTTTGGAAAGGTTTTCCACGCCTGCAATCGTTATCCCGATTGCCAGTTTACAATTAATCAGCAACCCATTGCCGGAGAGTGCGCGTATTGCCACTATCCATTGTTAATGGAAAAGAGAACCGCACAAGGCGTAAAACGTTTTTGCGCTAGCAAATTGTGTGCAAAGGCAGTGGTCAGTGAGTAATAACAGCGTGAATAAACAAGAGAATAGTGGGGCTCTGTCAGATGTGTTACGGGCACTGCAACAAGAAGAAGTCGTCGCTTATCCAACGGAAGCTGTTTTTGGTTTAGGTTGTGACCCTGATAGTGAAAAAGCAGTAAATGCTTTATTAGCTTTAAAACAGCGCCCATGGCAAAAAGGTCTGATCTTAATCGCCGCGAACTATGAGCAGTTGAAGCCGTATGTTGATGACTCAACGCTGAGTATGGCGCAACGGGAAATGCTCTTTTCCTGTTGGCCAGGGCCGGTCACGTGGGTCATTCCTGCTTGTGCTAATACGCCACGTTGGTTAACGGGTACTTTTGGCTCATTGGCTGTAAGGGTGAGTGACCATCCACTGGTACAGCAGCTTTGTTCGCAATATGGCAAGCCACTGGTTTCAACCAGTGCTAACTTAAGCGGTCACGAGCCATGCCGTACAGAAGCTGAAGTGAGAATGCAATTTGGCCCTTCTCTCCCTGTGCTCTCCGGTGAGGTTGGTGGCCGTTTGAATCCATCTGAAATAAGAGATGCATTAACCGGTAAACAATTTCGCCAAGGATAGAAGGATAGAAAGTAGCATGGATCAGAATTTCGCAGTGTTTGGTAACCCCATTGGGCACAGTAAGTCGCCAAGAATTCATGCGCTTTTTGCCGAGCAGACAGGTATAGAGCATCGATACGGTATGGTGCTGGCCGCTCATGGTGCTTTTGAGGAAACGTTAGCGTCGTTTTTTGCAGATGGTGCATTGGGCGCGAATATTACCACGCCCTTTAAAGAGCGCGCTTATGCCAAATGTGATGAACTAACCGATCGTGCATCGCTGGCAGGGGCTGTGAATACTATCAAACAATTAGAAGATGGCCGCTTGTTAGGTGACAATACTGATGGTATTGGTTTGCTCAGTGATCTTGAGCGCCAGGGTTTGATCCGAGTTTCTGATCGGATCTTGCTAGTGGGTGCGGGTGGCGCGGCTCGCGGTGTGATTTTGCCGTTACTCTCTTATGGTTGCACGGTGGTCATCACTAACCGAACTTACAGCCGTGCTCAGCAGCTGGCCGAAGTATTTCATCATTTGGGTGATATCGAAGCTGCTGAAATGCAGGCACTTAGTGGGCAGCAGTTTGATTTGATCATAAATGCGACCGCTTCTGGAATTCATGGCGAAGTGCCAAACTTACCTAAAGAGATTATTAGCGCAAAAACACGTTGCTATGACATGTTTTATCAAGCAGGCGATACGCCATTTTTAGCTTGGGCTAAGCAGTTGGGTGTGGTGGGTTACGCTGATGGCTTAGGGATGCTGGTGGGGCAAGCAGCACACGCTTTCAAACTTTGGCATGGTGTAATGCCGCAGATAGCACCGGTGTTAAATACGTTGCGTGATGAATTGAGTAAATAGACGATCTTGCATAATGCAGGGAAGGCAATGATTGACCCCCTGCATCTTATGCTGTGACTTATTTAGTTTCTGCCAGATAGTCATCTTTCCAGCGGACGTAGTTGCTCGCGGAGTAAAGTAAGCCTTCTAATTCTGCTGGCGTTAAAGGGCGAATTTGCTTGGCTGGGCTTCCCATATAGAGGTAACCACTAACTAATCGTTTCCCTGGGGAAACCAGACTCCCTGCGCCAATCATCACATCATCTTCGATAACTGCACCATCTAATAAAATAGAACCCATCCCCACCAGTACCCGATTGCCAATAGTGCAACCGTGGAGCATCGCTTTATGACCGACGGTAACGTCTTCGCCAATAACCAGTGGGTTCCCTGCAGGATTATGCTCGGAATGATGGGTTACGTGTAACACACTGCCATCTTGGATATTTGAACGAGCGCCAATAACTACCTGATTAACATCACCACGAATAGCAACCAACGGCCAGACACTGACATCATCACCCAAAATGACATTACCGATGATCACACTCGATCCATCGATCATTACGCGTTTACCAAGAGTAGGTGAATAATGAAGATAAGGGCGGATAGGGTCGGACATAACAATAGCCTCTTAATAAGATCACACTTTACCGGCAATACTAGCCTTTGCTGATGGAATTACAACCAATCGACCATTGGGATCATAGGGAAAATGCAATGGATCGACCAAGATCTGCACGTAAGGAGTGAAAAGTATTCAAACAGTAGAAAAAGGCGAAAAAAGAGTTGTGCAAAAAATTCGACTCCCTATAATGCGCATCCATCGAGACGGCACACAACGAATCAAGTAGTTAAGTGACCGGCAGAGAGAACAGAGAAATTCAACGAAATTAGTAGTTGACTCTGAATGAGGAAGGCGTAATATGCGCACCTCGCGTTACCAACCACCGGTTGCTAACGCACTGCTCTTTAACAATTTATCAGACAATCTGTGTGGGCACTCGCAAGACGATATCGAAGCCTGTTTCGGCAGGCAGAAGAAATATCAAAGTCTTGAAGAGTGACCAAAGCAGTACACATTTGAACTTCGGTTCGAATGCTTATTTGCAGAAAGTAATCTTTGAGCATCGCTATGTTAACTCATAGCAAATCAAACAAATCTTAAATTGAAGAGTTTGATCATGGCTCAGATTGAACGCTGGCGGCAGGCCTAACACATGCAAGTCGAGCGGCAGCGGGAAGTAGTTTACTACTTTGCCGGCGAGCGGCGGACGGGTGAGTAATGTCTGGGAAACTGCCTGATGGAGGGGGATAACTACTGGAAACGGTAGCTAATACCGCATGACCTCGTAAGAGCAAAGTGGGGGACCTTCGGGCCTCACGCCATCGGATGTGCCCAGATGGGATTAGCTAGTAGGTGGGGTAATGGCTCACCTAGGCGACGATCCCTAGCTGGTCTGAGAGGATGACCAGCCACACTGGAACTGAGACACGGTCCAGACTCCTACGGGAGGCAGCAGTGGGGAATATTGCACAATGGGCGCAAGCCTGATGCAGCCATGCCGCGTGTGTGAAGAAGGCCTTCGGGTTGTAAAGCACTTTCAGCGAGGAGGAAGGCAGTCGTGTTAATAGCACGGTTGATTGACGTTACTCGCAGAAGAAGCACCGGCTAACTCCGTGCCAGCAGCCGCGGTAATACGGAGGGTGCAAGCGTTAATCGGAATTACTGGGCGTAAAGCGCACGCAGGCGGTTTGTTAAGTCAGATGTGAAATCCCCGCGCTTAACGTGGGAACTGCATTTGAAACTGGCAAGCTAGAGTCTTGTAGAGGGGGGTAGAATTCCAGGTGTAGCGGTGAAATGCGTAGAGATCTGGAGGAATACCGGTGGCGAAGGCGGCCCCCTGGACAAAGACTGACGCTCAGGTGCGAAAGCGTGGGGAGCAAACAGGATTAGATACCCTGGTAGTCCACGCTGTAAACGATGTCGACTTGGAGGTTGTGCCCTTGAGGCGTGGCTTCCGGAGCTAACGCGTTAAGTCGACCGCCTGGGGAGTACGGCCGCAAGGTTAAAACTCAAATGAATTGACGGGGGCCCGCACAAGCGGTGGAGCATGTGGTTTAATTCGATGCAACGCGAAGAACCTTACCTACTCTTGACATCCACGGAATTTAGCAGAGATGCTTTAGTGCCTTCGGGAACCGTGAGACAGGTGCTGCATGGCTGTCGTCAGCTCGTGTTGTGAAATGTTGGGTTAAGTCCCGCAACGAGCGCAACCCTTATCCTTTGTTGCCAGCACGTAATGGTGGGAACTCAAGGGAGACTGCCGGTGACAAACCGGAGGAAGGTGGGGATGACGTCAAGTCATCATGGCCCTTACGAGTAGGGCTACACACGTGCTACAATGGCAGATACAAAGTGAAGCGAACTCGCGAGAGCAAGCGGACCACATAAAGTCTGTCGTAGTCCGGATTGGAGTCTGCAACTCGACTCCATGAAGTCGGAATCGCTAGTAATCGTAGATCAGAATGCTACGGTGAATACGTTCCCGGGCCTTGTACACACCGCCCGTCACACCATGGGAGTGGGTTGCAAAAGAAGTAGGTAGCTTAACCTTCGGGAGGGCGCTTACCACTTTGTGATTCATGACTGGGGTGAAGTCGTAACAAGGTAACCGTAGGGGAACCTGCGGTTGGATCACCTCCTTACCTAACGATACGCATTGCGCAGTGTCCACACAGATTGTCTGATAGAAAGTAACGAGCAAATAAGGCCGGGCTGAGAGATTAGTCGGGCTTTAGTACCTTGTTGGGTCTGTAGCTCAGGTGGTTAGAGCGCACCCCTGATAAGGGTGAGGTCGGTGGTTCAAGTCCACTCAGACCCACCAACTCATCCTCATACTGCGTTACAGACACATTCGTTTATACCCATAAACGTCGCGTGACTGCGCCTTGTCTGAGAATGAGTTATGCCGATAAGGTATTTTGCTTTTTATATGGGGCTATAGCTCAGCTGGGAGAGCGCCTGCCTTGCACGCAGGAGGTCAGCGGTTCGATCCCGCTTAGCTCCACCATATAAAAAAACTATTTCAAAACGTACTGCGGCCGCAAGGCACAGTGTGTTGTGAAATATTGCTCTTTAACAATCTGGAACAAGCTGAAAATTGAAACAATACAGCTGAAACTTATCTCTCCGTAGAATGACTGAGATAAGGATTAACCTGTATTAGAGTCTCTCAAATAATCGCAATGCCAATGTGTTAATCATTGTTGCAGTGTGAGCGAGAAGACACTCAGCCAGGCGTACAGCGCACAGCAACCGGAGTGAACTCAACGTTCATGAGGATTGCGCGCACTGCACAACGCAGCAGAGTGTGTTCACAGCCACACCAATAACGAAAAAACATCTTTGGGTTGTGAGGTTAAGCGACTAAGCGTACACGGTGGATGCCTAGGCAGTCAGAGGCGATGAAGGGCGTGCTAATCTGCGAAAAGCGTCGGTAAGCTGATATGAAGCGTTACAACCGACGATACCCGAATGGGGAAACCCAGTGCAATTCGTTGCACTATTGCATGGTGAATACATAGCCATGCAAGGCGAACCGGGGGAACTGAAACATCTAAGTACCCCGAGGAAAAGAAATCAACCGAGATTCCCCCAGTAGCGGCGAGCGAACGGGGAAGAGCCCAGAGTCTGAATCAGTTTGTGTGCTAGTGGAAGCGTCTGGAAAGTCGCACGGTACAGGGTGATAGTCCCGTACACAAAAGCACACTTGCTGTGAACTCGATGAGTAGGGCGGGACACGTGACATCCTGTCTGAATATGGGGGACCATCCTCCAAGGCTAAATACTCCTGACTGACCGATAGTGAACCAGTACCGTGAGGGAAAGGCGAAAAGAACCCCGGCGAGGGGAGTGAAATAGAACCTGAAACCGTGTACGTACAAGCAGTGGGAGCACCTTCGTGGTGTGACTGCGTACCTTTTGTATAATGGGTCAGCGACTTATATTTTGTAGCAAGGTTAACCGAATAGGGGAGCCGTAGGGAAACCGAGTCTTAACTGGGCGTCTAGTTGCAAGGTATAGACCCGAAACCCGGTGATCTAGCCATGGGCAGGTTGAAGGTTGGGTAACACTAACTGGAGGACCGAACCGACTAATGTTGAAAAATTAGCGGATGACTTGTGGCTGGGGGTGAAAGGCCAATCAAACCGGGAGATAGCTGGTTCTCCCCGAAAGCTATTTAGGTAGCGCCTCGTGAACTCATCTTCGGGGGTAGAGCACTGTTTCGGCTAGGGGGCCACCCCGGCTTACCAAACCGATGCAAACTCCGAATACCGAAGAATGTTATCACGGGAGACACACGGCGGGTGCTAACGTCCGTCGTGAAGAGGGAAACAACCCAGACCGCCAGCTAAGGTCCCAAAGTCATGGTTAAGTGGGAAACGATGTGGGAAGGCATAGACAGCCAGGATGTTGGCTTAGAAGCAGCCATCATTTAAAGAAAGCGTAATAGCTCACTGGTCGAGTCGGCCTGCGCGGAAGATGTAACGGGGCTAAACCATGCACCGAAGCTGCGGCAGCGACGCTTAGGCGTTGTTGGGTAGGGGAGCGTTCTGTAAGCCGTTGAAGGTGACTTGTGAGGGTTGCTGGAGGTATCAGAAGTGCGAATGCTGACATAAGTAACGATAATGCGGGTGAAAAGCCCGCACGCCGGAAGACCAAGGGTTCCTGTCCAACGTTAATCGGGGCAGGGTGAGTCGACCCCTAAGGCGAGGCTGAAAAGCGTAGTCGATGGGAAACAGGTTAATATTCCTGTACTTGGTGTTACTGCGAAGGGGGGACGGAGAAGGCTAGGCTAGCCGGGCGACGGTTGTCCCGGTTTAAGCATGTAGGCGGAGTGACTTGGTAAATCCGGTTGCTTATCAACGCTGAGGTGTGATGACGAGCCACTACGGTGGTGAAGTAGTTGATGCCAAGCTTCCAGGAAAAGCCTCTAAGCATCAGGTAACATTAAATCGTACCCCAAACCGACACAGGTGGTCAGGTAGAGAATACTCAGGCGCTTGAGAGAACTCGGGTGAAGGAACTAGGCAAAATGGTGCCGTAACTTCGGGAGAAGGCACGCTGGCATTAGGTAAAGAGACTTGCTCTCGGCGCCGAAGCCAGTCGCAGATACCAGCTGGCTGCAACTGTTTAATAAAAACACAGCACTGTGCAAACACGAAAGTGGACGTATACGGTGTGACGCCTGCCCGGTGCTGGAAGGTTAATTGATGGGGTCAGCCGCAAGGCGAAGCTCTTGATCGAAGCCCCAGTAAACGGCGGCCGTAACTATAACGGTCCTAAGGTAGCGAAATTCCTTGTCGGGTAAGTTCCGACCTGCACGAATGGCGTAATGATGGCCAGGCTGTCTCCACCCGAGACTCAGTGAAATTGAACTCGCTGTGAAGATGCAGTGTACCCGCGGCAAGACGGAAAGACCCCGTGAACCTTTACTATAGCTTGACACTGAACATTGAGCCTTGATGTGTAGGATAGGTGGGAGGCATTGAAGTGTGGACGCCAGTCTGCATGGAGCCAACCTTGAAATACCACCCTTTAATGTTTGATGTTCTAACTCGGCCCCGTAATCCGGGGTGAGGACAGTGTCTGGTGGGTAGTTTGACTGGGGCGGTCTCCTCCCAAAGAGTAACGGAGGAGCACGAAGGTTAGCTAATCACGGTCGGACATCGTGAGGTTAGTGCAAAGGCATAAGCTAGCTTGACTGCGAGAGTGACGGCTCGAGCAGGTACGAAAGTAGGTCTTAGTGATCCGGTGGTTCTGAATGGAAGGGCCATCGCTCAACGGATAAAAGGTACTCCGGGGATAACAGGCTGATACCGCCCAAGAGTTCATATCGACGGCGGTGTTTGGCACCTCGATGTCGGCTCATCACATCCTGGGGCTGAAGTAGGTCCCAAGGGTATGGCTGTTCGCCATTTAAAGTGGTACGCGAGCTGGGTTTAGAACGTCGTGAGACAGTTCGGTCCCTATCTGCCGTGGGCGTTGGAAGATTGAGAGGGGCTGCTCCTAGTACGAGAGGACCGGAGTGGACGAATCACTGGTGTTCGGGTTGTCATGCCAATGGCATTGCCCGGTAGCTAAATTCGGAAGAGATAACCGCTGAAAGCATCTAAGCGGGAAACTTGCCTCGAGATGAGTCTTCCCTGGGGCTTTAAGCCCCCTGAAGGAACGTTAAAGACTATGACGTTGATAGGCTGGGTGTGTAAGTGCAGCGATGTATTGAGCTAACCAGTACTAATGATCCGTGAGGCTTAACCTTACAACACCAAAGGTGTTTTGTGTTTGAGAGATATTGATATTTTCAGCGACGTTCCGAGATTGGGCTGGCTGGCTGTATGGAGACATATAGCGGGTTAGTTTAGACAGAATTTGCCTGGCGGCCTTAGCGCGGTGGTCCCACCTGATCCCATGCCGAACTCAGAAGTGAAACGCCGTAGCGCCGATGGTAGTGTGGGGTCTCCCCATGCGAGAGTAGGACACTGCCAGGCATCAAATTTAGTTGTGCTGATATGGCTCAGTTGGTAGAGCGCACCCTTGGTAAGGGTGAGGTCCCCAGTTCGACTCTGGGTATCAGCACCAGTAACATGGGTTAAAGTTCGGTAGTAGTAGAAAAGAATTTACCTGGCGGCAATAGCGCGGTGGTCCCACCTGACCCCATGCCGAACTCAGAAGTGAAACGCCGTAGCGCCGATGGTAGTGTGGGGTCTCCCCATGCGAGAGTAGGACACTGCCAGGTATCAAATCAAGTAAAGACCCCATGCCAAAAGCGTGGGGTTTTTGCTTTTGTGCTATCCGAGAACAGATTTTAGTGACAAGTATGTTGCATGCTGAAAATGTGGCTAAATCGCATATAGCCCTCAAAAATAACGTCATAGAAAATGATAACCCTCTACATTTGTAGAGGGTTTTTGCATTTTGGCAGTATCGAAAATATATGCCGACTGTTCACTGCACCAAGTGCTATTGAGATGGTGGTAATGAAACATTTTCAGGTTGTGGCAGATCACTCGACTTTTTACTGAAAACCCGCTATCTTCAGGCATCTAGAAGTCTAAACGTATAAATGGATATATTGAGGATATAGGCATGCCAATTAGGGTTCCTGATGAATTACCCGCAGTGAATTTCTTACGCAATGAGAATGTCTTTGTGATGACCTCATCGCGGGCGAAAACTCAGGAAATTCGTCCCCTGAAGGTGTTGGTTCTGAATCTAATGCCTAAGAAAATTGAGACGGAGAATCAATTCCTACGTTTACTCTCTAACTCACCCTTACAGATTGATATCCAATTGCTGCGAATTGATAGCCGTGAGTCAAAAAATACGCCAGCAGAGCATCTGAACAACTTCTATTGTGATTTTGAAGATATTCAAGACCAGAATTTTGATGGGTTGATCGTGACTGGCGCTCCCCTCGGTTTAGTTGATTTTTGTGATGTTGCATATTGGCCACAGATCGAGCGTATTATTGCTTGGGCAAAGAACCACGTAACCTCAACCTTGTTCGTATGCTGGGCGGTACAGGCGGCATTAAATATCCTGTATGGCATTCCTAAGATGACTCGTGAGGTCAAACTTTCTGGTATTTACCAGCATCAAACTCGAGAGCCACTGGCGCTGCTCACTCGAGGGTTTGATGAAACATTCCTGGCACCTCATTCTCGCTATGCTGATTTCCCGCTTGAGGTGCTTAAGCAATATACAGATTTGGATATATTAGTCTCATCAGAAGAGGCTGGAGCCTATTTGTTTGCCAGTAAAGACAAGCGAGTGGCTTTTGTTACCGGCCATCCTGAATACGATGTCGATACGCTAGCAGGTGAATACCAGCGTGATGTGGCTGCTGGCCTTAACCCACAAGTTCCAATTAATTACTTCCCGGATGACAATGCCTCTTTACCACCCAAAGCATCGTGGCGCAGTCATGGTCATCTGCTGTTTGCTAACTGGCTGAACTACTATGTGTACCAAATTACACCATTTGATTTACGTCATATGAATCCGACGCTCGACTGAATTTTTATCACCTCAAATGTTAATAAAGGCGGCTGAATCGAAGCCGCCGGTCTGTTCCTACCCTCCTAAGTGCTGATTATCACCTCTCTAACTGGTTTGATCTCTTTGTTAAATAAGGAGTTATCTCTCTTATCTATCAATAATGGAATCTTATTCCTATCTATCGATAACATGCATTTATGTTAACAATATGATAAATAAAGATTAAAAAATTATTTTAAATAAAAATGGAAATCGTTTTTGATTTTAGTAATTAATTGATTATTCTTAGTCCTGTCGGGGTGAAAAATAACCATGAAATTCAGCCTTAAATTTCCAGCCGGAAGGCATTACCCGATAAGAATCCAATAGTGACGCTGCGTTAGCGTTGATGTGAACGACGTGAGATTGGTAAGGGGAAGGGTAATGACACAACAGTTAGTTGGCACTGAGTTAGTTTTCACACAGCATTTTAATGCTGCTGAGCGACAGGTTTTGCCAGATGAGGCCATCGAATTTTTGACCGAATTGGTGGTGAAATTTGCTGAGCCGAGGAACAAACTCCTTGCTGCACGGGTTTCCTGGCAACATGCCATAGACCAGGGAGCTTTGCCTGATTTTATTTCGGAAACTAATTCCATTCGTAATGGTGATTGGAAAATTCAGGGTATCCCTACAGACTTACGTGATCGCAGAGTGGAAATCACTGGGCCGGTTGAGCGCAAAATGGTGATTAATGCCCTCAATGCCAATGTGAAAGTCTTTATGGCTGATTTTGAAGATTCATTAGCACCGAGCTGGGACAAGGTTATCGATGGCCAAATTAACCTGCACGATGCGGTAAAAGGCACGATTTCTTATGCGAATGAATCGGGCAAAATTTATCAGCTAGAATCCAATCCCGCCGTATTGATTGCCCGGGTTCGTGGCCTGCACTTGCCAGAGAAACATGTTAAATGGCAAGGGGAAGCAATCCCCGGAGGCTTATTCGATTTCGCATTGTATTTCTACCATAACTATAAGCAATTATTGGCCAAAGGTAGCGGTCCTTATTTCTATTTACCAAAAATGCAGTCATATCAGGAAGCTGCCTGGTGGAGTGATGTTTTCAACTTTACTGAGCAACGTTTCGATTTACCACAAGGCACCATCAAAGCCACGGTATTAATTGAAACATTGCCCGCAGTATTCCAGATGGACGAGATCCTCTACCACCTGCGCCACCATATTGTTGCTCTCAATTGTGGCCGATGGGACTATATCTTTAGTTATATCAAAACGCTGAAGAATCACAGTGATCGTGTATTGCCGGATCGTCAGTCAGTCACGATGACGAAGCCTTTCCTCAGCGCCTACTCTCGCCTGTTAATCAAAACATGTCATAAGCGTGGCGCGTTGGCGATGGGCGGTATGGCGGCCTTTATCCCGAATAAAGATGCAGAAAAGAATGCTCTGGTACTGGATAAAGTTCGCGCTGATAAAGAGTTGGAAGCCAGCAATGGTCATGACGGTACTTGGGTTGCGCACCCAGGGTTGGCCGATACCGTGATGGACGTTTTCAATCGGGTATTAGGTTCACGGCCAAATCAGTTAGAGGTCACGCGTGAGCAGGATAAACCGATCACGGCTGCTGAGTTATTGGAGCCTTGTACTGGTGATCGTACTGACGAAGGGATGCGAGCCAATATCCGAGTGGCAGTGCAATACATTGAGGCATGGATCTCTGGCAATGGCTGCGTGCCGATTTATGGGCTGATGGAAGATGCTGCAACAGCAGAGATTTCGCGTACTTCTATTTGGCAATGGATCCATCATCAGAAAAGTCTAAGTAACGGGCAGACGGTGACCAAAGAGCTGTTCCGCAGCATGTTGAGTGAAGAAATGCAGGTAGTGAAGCTTGAGCTTGGCGCAGAGCGCTTTGATGGCGGGCGGTTTGAAGAAGCCGCGCGTCTGATGGAGCGAATTACAACACAAGACGAGCTTATCGACTTCCTGACGCTACCAGGCTATGCATTACTGGCCTAAAACACCCTTCGTCCTTGAAGCCGCAGCGGTGTTAGCTACGTTCGCTCACCCGAATCACTGACTTGTGTCAGCTCATCGGGATTCGTTCGCTTGCTGCCTACCTGCAACTCCAATGACTTTGGGTATCACACCCTATTTAACCCTACAAAATTGAATAATAAGGAATATCGCCATGACTACCTCTCGTACTCAACAAATTCAGCAGTTAGAGCAGGAATGGAAATCGCCGCGCTGGAAAGGTATCACCCGACCATATAGCGCAGAGGAAGTGATTAAACTGCGCGGTTCTGTGAATCCTGAATGCACGCTGGCGCAGCACGGCGCGCAAAAACTGTGGGAATTACTGCATGGTGGTGCGCGCAAAGGGTATATCAACTGTCTCGGCGCGTTAACCGGTGGTCAGGCTCTGCAACAAGCTAAAGCCGGTGTTGAGGCGATTTATCTGTCGGGCTGGCAGGTTGCCGCTGATGCGAATACTGCCTCTAGCATGTATCCCGATCAGTCGTTATATCCAGTCGACTCCGTCCCTGCGGTGGTTAAAAGAATTAATAATAGCTTCCGCCGCGCGGATCAGATTCAGTGGTCGAATAATATTGAACCGGGTAGCAAAGGGTATACCGACTATTTCCTGCCGATTGTCGCTGATGCTGAAGCTGGTTTTGGTGGTGTGCTGAATGCTTTTGAATTGATGAAAGCCATGATTGAAGCAGGCGCGGCGGGGGTGCATTTCGAAGACCAACTGGCTGCGGTGAAGAAATGTGGTCATATGGGCGGTAAGGTGTTGGTGCCGACCCAAGAAGCGATTCAAAAATTGGTTGCTGCCCGTTTAGCCGCCGATGTACTGGGTGTACCAACCTTGTTGATTGCCCGTACTGATGCTGATGCTGCTGATTTACTGACTTCTGATTGCGACCCTTATGACAATGAATTCGTGACCGGCGAGCGCACAGCCGAGGGGTTCTTCCGCACACATGCTGGTATCGAGCAAGCGATCAGCCGTGGTCTGGCCTATGCCCCTTACGCCGATTTAGTCTGGTGTGAAACGTCTACGCCGGATCTGGAACTGGCTAAACGCTTCGCGCAGGCGATTCATGCGAAATTCCCTGGCAAGTTATTGGCTTATAACTGCTCGCCATCATTTAACTGGAAAAAGAATCTGACCGACCAGCAGATTGCCAGCTTCCAGGATGATCTGTCGGCGATGGGTTACAAATACCAGTTTATTACCCTGGCAGGCATCCACAGCATGTGGTTCAACATGTTTGATCTGGCCCATGCTTATGCACAGGGCGAGGGTATGAAGCACTATGTTGAGAAAGTGCAGCAGCCAGAATTTGCATCCGTTGAGCGCGGCTATACTTTTGCATCCCATCAGCAAGAAGTGGGTACTGGCTACTTCGATAAAGTCACCAATATCATTCAGGGTGGTGAGTCATCAGTCACTGCACTGACTGGTTCGACGGAAGAACAGCAATTCTAAATGCGGTTTGACTGAACGCGTGTCTTATCAGGAGCCTGCATATGCAGGCTCTGTTCCGTATGGCGGGGGTGAGTATGGCGGTAAAACTGGAACGATTAATCGCTCAGACGATCTTGCAGGGGTTCGATGCACAATATGGCCGCTTTCTAGAGGTCACTGCCAGCGCTCAGCACCGCTTTGAGCAGGCGGACTGGCATGCCGTTCAGCAAGCGATGAAGAAGCGTATTCACCTCTACGACCACCATGTCGGTCTGGTGGTTGAGCAACTGAAGCACATCACCGATCAGCGCTGTTTTGATGCAGAATTTCTGGCGCGGGTAAAAGAGATCTACACCGAGTTGTTGCCGGATTACCCACGTTTTGAAATTGCGGAGAGCTTTTTTAATTCTGTTTACTGCCGCTTGTTTAAGCACCGTGATTTAACGCCGGATAAGTTGTTTGTTTTTAGCTCACAACCCGAACAGCGTTTTCGTGAGATCCCACGCCCGTTAGCGCGCGATTTCTCCCCAAAAGGGGATCTGAGTGGCATGTTACAGACCGTTCTCAGTGATTTGCCGCTGCGTTTGCCGTGGGAAGATCTGCCGCGTGATATCGGCTATATCACTGCTGCACTTCAGCAAGCATTCCCTGATGAGCAACTGAGAGGTGCTCGCTTTCAAATCGCCAATGAGCTGTTTTACCGCAATAAAGCGGCTTGGTTAGTGGGTAAACTGCGGTTGGCTGAGGGAGTTTATCCCTTCCTGCTCCCCATCCATCACAATGAATCTGGTGCCCTATTTATTGATACTTGCCTTACCAGTAAAGCGGAGGCCAGCATTGTATTCGGCTTTGCTCGCTCTTACTTTATGGTCTATGCCCCGTTGCCTGCGGCAATGGTGGAATGGCTGCGGGAAATATTACCGGGTAAATCGACGGCTGAACTGTATATGGCAATTGGTTGCCAGAAGCACGGCAAAACTGAAAGTTATCGTGAATATCTCACCTTTGTTCATCAATCCAGTGAACAGTTTATTATCGCCCCAGGGGTGAAGGGCATGGTGATGCTGGTGTTTACTCTGCCGTCATTTGATCGGGTATTTAAGGTGATTAAAGATCAATTTGCGCCGCAAAAAGAGGTCAGCCAGGCGCGAGTTTTAGAGTGCTATCAACTGGTTAAAGAGCACGACCGCGTCGGGCGCATGGCGGATACTCAAGAGTATGAGAATTTTGTCATTGATAAACACCGTATCAGCCCGGAATTACTGGCCGAGCTGCAACAGGAAGTACCGGAAAAACTGGAAGATTTAGGCGATCAAATCATTATTAAGCATCTCTATATGGAGCGGCGGATGACGCCATTGAACCTTTATATGGAGCAGGCTAATGATCAACAACTAAAGGATGCTATTGAGGAGTACGGTAATGCCATTAAGCAGTTGGCTGCGGCAAATATCTTCCCCGGTGATATGTTATTTAAGAACTTTGGTGTGACCCGCCATGGTCGCGTGGTGTTCTACGATTATGATGAAATTTGCTACATGACAGAGGTGAATTTCCGCGATATTCCGCCACCGCGCTACCCAGAGGATGAGATGGCCAGCGAGCCGTGGTATAGCGTATCGCCCAATGATGTATTCCCCGAAGAGTTTCGTCATTTCTTATGCACAGATTTGAAAGTACGGCATTTTTTTGAAGAGATGCACAGCGACCTGTTTCACGCCAGCTATTGGCGTGGGTTGCAGCAACGCATTAAGGACGGGCATGTGGAGGATGTTTTTGCCTATCGTCGGAAGCAGCGCTTCTCCCAGCGGGTGATCTCTTGACGGCTACTACGCGTGCGGATTTTGGGTTTGCGCTGTGCTCGAACTCCTCACGTATTACATATACGCTCCGGGTTCTGCGCGCAGTGCGCACCCAAACTCCTTTCGCTCGCTACGCCTTGATTGGGGTAGATTAGCGGCTACTGTGCGTGCGGATTTTGGGTTTGCGCAGTGCTCGGCCTCCTCGTGTACTGCGTGTGCACGAGGAGGCCCTCTGCGCAGGGCGTACTCAGATTGACTTAGCTCGCTATGCCTTGATTGGGTGTGAAATAATTAATTCAGCCGCTCAATAATCATTGCTGTACCTTGCCCTCCGCCGATACACAGTGTTGCCAGCCCCAAGGTTTTATTGCGGGCTTGCAAGGCGTGCAGCAGCGTAACCAGAATTCGTGCACCGCTGGCGCCGATTGGGTGCCCTAGTGCGATGGCACCGCCGTAGACGTTAACCTTTTCTGCATCGAACCCCAATGTTTTACCTACCGCCAAGAACTGCGCGGCGAAAGCTTCGTTGGCTTCAATCAAATCAATATCGGATAGCGCCAACCCGGTTTTTTTCAGCACATTAAGGGTTGCCGGTACTGGCCCCATGCCCATCAAGGCTGGGGCTACGCCGCCACTGGCATAACCTCGGATACGGGCTAGTGGAGTCAAGCCTAACTGCCTGGCGCGGCTTTCTGACATCACCACCAATGCAGCCGCACCATCATTAATACCCGACGCGTTGCCTGCGGTAACGGTGCCATCTTTACTAAACGCCGGGCGCAATTTTGCCAAACCTTCCGCCGTGGTACCGGCCTTAGGGAACTCATCGGTATCTACAGTGATGTCGCCTTTCCTGTTTTTCACTGTCACTGGCACAATCTCTTGTGCGAAAGCACCGCTTGAGATAGCGGCTACAGCTTTCTGCTGTGATGCTAACGCCAGCGCATCTTGTGCTTCACGACTAATGCCATATTCTTTTGCGACATTTTCTGCCGTGATACCCATATGGTAATCATGGGTGGCACACATCAAACCGTCTTTTAAGATCACGTCAAATAGCTGGCCATCACCCAGTCGATAGCCCCAGCGTGCTTTGCTATCCATCAGGTAAGGTGCCTGGCTCATGTTCTCCATACCACCGGCGATAATGGTCTGGGCATCGCCGGCTAAAATTGCCTGAGCCGCTAATGCCACGCTTTTCAAACCAGAGCCACACACTTTATTGACGGTGTAGGCACTGACGGTATCAGGTATTCCGCTTTTCAATAGAGCCTGCCGCGCAGGGTTTTGGCCCAATCCAGCTTGAAGTACATTACCCAAAATGACTTCATCAACATTATCACCGCTGATACCGGCTCTGGCCATGGCTTCACGGAGTACGATTGAACCTAAATCGACCGCGCTAACCGGTGCCAATGCGCCATTAAAACTCCCAATCGCCGTGCGTACGGCACTGACAATAACGATGTTATCCATATCAATTCCTTATATGAAGATGCTAGATGAGGGTGAGGCCGATAATAAATATGACGCCAGAGAACAGCAGGGCGGTGACGCAGTAGCCCATAATGTCCCGGACCCCCAAACCGGCAATGGCCAATGCGGGTAGCGCCCAGAACGGTTGCGCCATGTTCATCCACTGCTCGCCATAGGCGATAGCCATCACGGATTTACCTAAATCGGCCCCCAGCGCTTGAGCCGCAGGAATAACGAATGGTCCTTGGATAACCCAGTGACCGCCACCCGATGGCACGGCAAAGTTAATCAGTGCAGAGCTGAAGAAGGTCATGATCGGGAAGGTGTCTTTAGTGGCGACATTGATAAAGAATTCGGTAATCAAACCACCGAGACCGGAGTGCTCCATCATTAGCTGGATACCGGCATAGAACGGGAATTGAACCAAAATACCCGCAGTGCTCTTGGCTGCGGCAGAGATAGCGCGCATATAGGCCATTGGGGTTTTGTGCAGCAAAATACCCGCAATCATAAACATCATGTTTACGGTGTTAATGGTGATATTGAAGCCTTTTTCCCAGAAGTTCATGCCCAGATAGGCAATGCCGAGAGCACCAATGATAAAGGCGATAATACGGCTTTCTTCCATCTTCTCTGCGATTGGCGCATCAGCAGACAAGGTTTTTTGGAAGCTAGGTTCTTCTGCCAGCAACGCCGGGTCAACACTCACCACTTCATGGGGTTTCGGCATCATCATGCGGGTAACGAAGGGCATGATGAGGATTAGGCCCAAAGTGATAAACAGGTTGTAACCGGTGAACAGTGTCTCTGAAACCGGAATCAAACCGGCAATATGCTCCACCGGATTACCCGGTGTGGCGGCTAGCAGCGGCATAGAACCGGAGAAACCACCGCCCCAGGTCAGAAAGCCGATGTAAGCACAGGCAATTAGCAGTGGATAATCAGAACCGGGCACACGGCGGGCTACCTCGCGGGCAAACATCGCGCCGACCACCAAACCGAATCCCCAGTTGATGACGCAGGCCACCGAACCGAGGAAGGTTACCAACATCACGCCCTGAACCGGTGTTTTGGCAACGGAAGCGGTGAGTGTCAGGATGCGTTTAACGGGGGCCGACGTTGCCAGAGCATGGCCAGTGACGATAATCAGCGCCATCTGCATGCCGAATCCCAGCAGATTCCAGAAACCATCCCCCCACATATGTACCATTTCAACCGGTGTATGTGGGGTGAGTGCCAGTGCGATACCAAAGGTCAGCATCGTCAGTAGCATGGCGAAAATCAGGGGGTCAGGCAGATAACGGCTAACGAAACCAGTTAAAAAACGGGAGATGCGGCCAATCATATGACACCTTCCTCTAGTGCAACTGGCATGACTTTTAAGTCAGGTGACACTGAGAACTCAGCATCAGTTTTGGCCGTGATCGTTTCAAGGAGCACTCCCGGTGCATGTTCTTTAAGTACCAATTTGCCTTGTTCGAAGCTGAAGACAGCCAGCTCGGTCACCACCATGCTGACTTTATTCTTAGCTGTCAGCGGTAATGAACAGTGCTTGAGGATCTTGGAAGAGCCATCTTTTGCGCAATGCTCCATCGCAATGATCACCCGCCGTGCCCCCGTAACCAGATCCATCGCCCCCCCCATCCCAGGGACCATTTTCCCTGGAACCATCCAGTTGGCGAGATTTGCCTTCTGATCGACTTGTAGACCACCGAGTACACTGACATCGACATGCCCGCCACGAATTAGCGCAAAAGAGAATGCGCTGTCAAAGGCGGCCCCACCCGGCAAAATGCCGCAGGGCAAGCCGCCCGCGTTGACCAGATTAGGGTGCGCTTCGGTCACTGGCGCTAAACCAAGAAAGCCATTTTCAGATTGCAGGGTGATATGAATATCGGTTGGTAAATAATTGACCACTTGAGTCGGTAACCCAATGCCCAGATTCACAATGTCACCATCGTGCAGTTCAAGGGCGACGCGGCGAGCGATAAGTTCTTTAGCGTTCATTATTGGTTCTCCTGCGGGCAGACAATGTGGTCAATCAATGCGGCGGGGGTAATAACGCAGTCAGGAGTAATACTGCCGATATCCACTACAGATTCTGGCTCTGCGATAACAATGTCGGCAGCCAGTGCCATCAGTGGGTTGAAGTTACGGGCACTTAATTGGTAGGTCAGGTTGCCCTGATAGTCGCTAAGGTGGGCGCGAACCAGTGCCAGATCAGCGCGCAGAGGCAGTTCCAGCAGGTACTCGATATCATTCAGCGTGATTTTTTGTTTTCCATCTTCGACCACGGTGCCTACTCCTGTTGGGGTCAGGAAACCACCAAGACCAGCACCGCCACAGCGAATACGTTCTGCCAGCGTGCCCTGTGGAACTAATTCAACCTCCATTTCGCCCGATATCATCCGCCGACCTGTTTCTGGGTTAGTTCCAATATGTGAAGCAATGACTTTCTTCACTCTACCGCTGGCGACCAGCGGCCCGACGCCGGTATCAACGAAAGCCGTATCGGTACTAATTAAGGTCAGATCTTTTACGTTAGAGTTAAGTAATGCGGAAATAAGACGGGGTGGTGCACCGACCCCCATAAAGCCACCGATCATAATGGTCATGCCATCACGGAAATACTCAGTAGCCTGCTCAATATCAATGAGTTTTCTTTTCATAGTTATTCCTTATATTTGATACCCAACAACAGTTTCAATTAAGGAATTGCAACGACTGTGCCAATTAAAATGTTATTTTTTAATTTGGCTGGAATGGAATTAACTCGCTGATATTGGTTGGGTTAATTTAAATATGAATAATATAGTTAATAAGATGTGATGTTAATTAACAAGAAAGTGTGCAATTTCTTGCACAGGGGTGCACATTTTGTTTCTCTTATTGATTAAAAATAAATCCAAAATAAAATAGCGCTTGATTATCAAATAAATTTGATTCCAAGCGTTTTATTTTTAACAAGTATAAATAATACAGTTAATATTTATTTATACATTGTATTGGGTTGTTTGTGTCTGAGAATCGATGCGATATTCTTGTAATTTATACATCAGTGCTCGCCGGCTGATACCTAACGCACGTGCGGTTTGAACCCGGTTATCCTGATTATTTGCCAGCGCAGCACAGATAAGTTCACGTTCATAAGCTTTGATATTTTCTTTTAAACTTAATCCCTGTTCCGTCAATATGCCCCGGTTAACATTGGGCTGAACATGCGTTTTGTGCTGTAAATGTTCAGGCAAGTCATCAGGGAAGATGATAAATCCGGTACTCATAATGACCGCACGCTCAATCGCATTGGATAACTCCCGGATATTACCCGGCCAAGAGTAAGTATCTAGGATCTCCTGAGCACTGGCATCTATTTCAATGATTTCTTTACCATTTTCGGCATTGAATTTTTGCAGGAAGTGTCTGGCTAATAATGGGATATCTTCAGGCCTTTCCCGCAGCGGTAGCGGGGAAAGATGAATGACATTCAGGCGGTAAAAGAGGTCTTGCCGGAACTCGCCTTGTTCTACCATCGCAGCCAGATTCCGGTTGGTGGCGGCAATAAGACGGATATCTGTTTTAATGGTTTGGCTGCCGCCTAAGCGTTCAAACTCTTTTTCTTGCAGTACTCTCAACAGTTTAACTTGAAGGTTGAGTGGCATTTCGCCCACTTCATCGAGCAGTAGTGTGCCAAGATTGGCTCGTTCAAATAGACCCTGGCGTTGCATATGTGCGCCGGTAAACGCCCCTTTTTCATGGCCGAACAGCTCACTTTCTAATAAAGATTCTGGCAGAGCACCACAGTTTATCTTGATGAATGGGCCTTTGGCGCGCGGGCTATTGTAGTGAATCGCTTTAGCAATCAGTTCCTTACCGGTGCCACTTTCACCGGTTATCAATACGCTGGCATGGCTCATCGCAATTTTTGCGGTATCGCGGCAAAGTTCCATCATTTTGGCGCTGTTAGTGAGTAATCGACCCCATTGGTAGCTATCAGACAGTGCGCGATGCAGGCGATTGATTTCCTGTTTCATCTCCTGTAACTGCATCGCGCGGCTGATAATAATTTTCAGTTCATCCAAATCAAATGGTTTAATTACATAATCAAATGCGCCCAAACGCAGCGCCTCTACGGCTGTTTCTACTGCGGCATAGGCGGTCATCAGTATTACCGGTGTCTCCTGCCGGGTTTGCCGCATAACTTGCAGAGCTTCAAGCCCACTGACTTTTGGCATACGGATATCCATTAGCACAATATCCGGGGCTTGTTGTTTGAATAGTTCCAGTGCTTGCTGCCCGTCAGCAGCACCGATAGGTTGATGCCCATCAAGGCTAAAGACGGTGGTTAACATGCGGCGAACGTTTTCTTCATCATCAACAATCAGAATACGATAGGATTTTTTCATAATAAGTTTCCTGCGCCATGCTTCACTGGCAGTATAATAATAAATGTTGTTCCTTTATTTGGCTGACTTTCTAACCTAATCTCGCCGTCGTGGGAAGTGATAATTCGTTGACTGATGGATAATCCTAATCCGGTTCCTGAAGGTTTGGTGGTATAAAACGGATCAAAAACTTTCGATTTAATGTCATCGCTAATACCACAACCGTTATCTTTAATAGTTATTTGTTGATGATGTTCATCCCGTTTTTGGGTTGAAATAGTAATTTCACCTCTGGCAGCAATGGACTGGACAGCATTAATCAGAATATTAAGTAGCACTTGTTTTAATAATTCACCATCGGCTTCAATATCACATAAACTTTCATCCAATTGAACATGAAAATCAACTCTTGCTTCGACACCTTTGGTTTTTACCAGAATCAGGCTTTCTCTTAGAATTTGATTTAGATTAACCTGATGATAGCGGCCAATGCGCGGGCGGGAGAAGTCGAGTAGTTGTTGAATTACCCGGTTAATCGACTGCACCTCTTTTAGAATAATATGGGTATATTCCAGCCGTTGTGGGTCTTTTTCACTGTCTTTGAGAATTTGAACAAAGCCGCTGATGGCGGTTAACGGGTTGCGAACTTCATGCGCGACCCCCGCCATTAATTCCCCTAGCGTTGCCAGCCGTTCGGCTTGCTCGATGCGGCGTTGCACTTCTTTTCTGGCGGTTAAATCGGTGAATATTGCCAGCGCACCCAAGGTATCTCCTTGCGCATTATGCAACTGGCTGGTGCTGATACTGAGCTGTATGGTGCGTTTTTTGCCGGGATAATCAATTTCCAACGCCACATGTTTTATGCCACGGAATAAGGTATCCAGTACTGGGCTGTTAAAGTCAATTTTTTCAAATACTTCCGCATAGGGCTTACCCATCAGTTCTTTGCGGCTGTAACCGGTGATAAGCTCCCCTGCTGGGTTGATCATGGTAACGCGGCCATTAGTATCCACCGAGATAACACCATCGGCGGCACTTTCAAGGATTAATTCATTAAGTGTTTTGGTTTCCCGCAAGGCGCGGGATAAGGCATTAACACTGTCGGATATTTCACCCATTTCTCCCTTCATTGCGGGGAGTTCAGTGTTGAGATTTAGCGATAAATTGGCCAGGCTGGACTTGATAATATCGATATCAGAGGCAAAACGGCGTGAGAAAGCAATAATTAGCCATAAGCTCAATAACAAGCCGATGCTGATCACCACGATAATTTTGATATCCATCGACAGCGCCTGCCGATCGATATCATTCGACAGTTCGTTGGCCCAGATATAACCGAGGATCTGGTTATCGCGCTTGATGGGTATCATGGCATTCATAATGTTGCCACGAACCTGAGTACCGCTACTCACCAGTGGTTTGCCGTTTGCCATCACGTCATGGCCGGGGTGATCGGGATTAATCGAAATACCGACCGCATTGCCATATTGCGCCTGTGGGGCGTAGGTAATAATGGCGTCCAGCGCCTTGTTATAGTAACCCGCACCGACCCCAGAAAAAGCACGGGTAATTTCATCGGTAACGGGTGCCAGATGTTGGTTCAGCGCCTTAATACGCTGTTCTCTGGGCAGATCACGATAAAGAGTAAAGCTATCTGCCAGTGCGTTATCCAGTAGCGAAGTGACGGCAAACAGCTTGGCTTTCTTCTCTTGCAATAGGGCATCACGCCCTTCAGTTTCAACCAGATAGCCGATAATCAGCGTAGGCAGAGAAACGATAATGATTGCCAGAAAAATCATTTTGCTCCGCAACGTGTGCGGGCATAACTTATGGGTAAACAGTTTTTTGGTGAATACGTTTATACCTGACAATAATGAATACATACCGGCCAAATCCTGGCGTTTCCGTTTGTCGGTCAACATACGGCGGTTTGCACATTAGCTACGATTACCCCCGCCGTAAGATTGAGTGATTTCTTTCGCAGCATGAATGACCAGCGCGCCAAGTTCTGTGACGCGGTCGTCGGTAATGCGTGATATCGGGCCAGAGATAGAGATCGCTGCAAAGGCTTCATGGTGTTCATCGAACAAACAGGCGGCGATACAACGCAAGCCGAGGGCATGTTCTTCATCATCAAATGAGTAACCTTGCTTGCGGGTCAGCGCCAGATTTTCTTTCAGGCTGGCTGGGTTGGTACGGGTATGTTGGGTGTACGCATGCAGCCCTTTCTTATGTAATAGCTGCACTAATTGATCATCTGTCAGGGTGGAGAGAAAGGCTTTACCCGCACCGGAAGCATGCATCGGTAGTTTGCCACCAATGGGTGCTGACATGCGCATCAGTGCAGTACATTGCACCTGATCAATAATAATGGCCTGATAGTCACTGTGGTCGAGTACCGCCAGATTGACGGTTTCGCCCGATTCGTCCATCAAACGGCGTAGCATCGGGTGCACCATCGCCAACAAATTGCGGCTTTGCAGGAAGCTGCTACCAACAATAAAGGCGTGAGCACCCATGGTCCAAAGCCCTAAATCCCCCACCTGACGGACAAAACCTTGCTGTTGCATGGTTGTCAGCAGACGATGAGTGGTAGAATTCGGCAAACCCGCCTGTTGTGCTAAATCCGTCAGGGCGACACTGCCTTGTGATTCGGAAATATATTCCAGTAATTTAAGCCCACGCGTTAATGACTGAACCTGGCCCGTTGCCGCAGGGGTGGTTTGTGCGGCTGCCTTGGGTTTTTTCCCTCGTTTAATCGGAACCGGTAACGCCATAAATCAGCCTCTCATTTATTTTTATGGAATTCATTTTCGTTTTTCAAGTATGCATGCAAACGATAGAAAACGCTCATCCGATGAGTCGGTTTTTCTACCTGAAAAAGTCTCAATTGCTAGCGGACTCATTACATTGATAACTTGTGCTAGGATGACAGACGAGTTTATACCCGTCATCTTTCAAGATGCAGGGTTGTTGGCTGCCATCACTCACCCAACTCATTGAGTTATCTCAACTCCTTGGGTTCATTTCGTTGCCGCCTACCTGCAACTCGAAATCTATTGGGTATATAGGGATGAATTTTTCAGCATGTCTGATACAAATAAACAACCAAGATGCGTCGGGTAATGGCAAAGCAACAGGGTAAAGAGGCGACAGACAGTGGTGGATACAATATTAAACAACAAGGTTAAGCAATTACATCAGCAACTGGCGCAACGGATCCTGGTGCTGGACGGTGGTATGGGCACGATGATCCAGAGCTATCGGCTGGAAGAGGCTGATTATCGTGGGGCACGTTTTGCCGATTGGCCAAGTGACCTGAAAGGTAACAATGACTTATTGGTGCTATCTAAACCGGAAGTCATTACCGCTATTCACAATGCCTACCTTGAAGCGGGCGCTGATATTCTCGAAACCAATACTTTTAACTCCACCACCATTGCGATGGCGGATTATCAGATGGAGTCGTTGTCAGCCGAAATTAACTATGAAGCTGCCCGGTTGGCTCGAATTTGCGCTGATGAATGGACCGCCCGTACCCCTGAGAAGCCGCGCTATGTCGCCGGGGTTCTTGGCCCGACCAACCGTACCGCGTCGATCTCGCCTAAAGTTAACGATCCGGCGTTCCGTAATGTCAGTTTTGATCAGTTGGTTGCGGCTTATCGAGAATCTACCCGCGCCCTGATTGAAGGCGGTGTTGATCTGATTATGATCGAGACAGTCTTCGATACCCTTAATGCGAAAGCGGCTACCTTTGCTGTTGAGTCTGAATTTGAAGCCATGGGCGTGCTGTTACCGGTGATGATTTCTGGCACCATTACTGATGCCTCAGGCCGGACATTATCAGGCCAAACCACGGAAGCTTTTTATAACTCACTGCGCCATGTTAAACCGCTCTCTTTTGGCCTGAACTGTGCGTTGGGGCCGGATGAATTACGTCAATATGTGGCGGAGTTATCCCGTATCTCTGAATATTATGTCAGTGCGCACCCGAATGCCGGTTTGCCTAATGCTTTTGGTGAATACGACCTGGAAGCCAAAGAGATGGCCGAACAGATTGGCGAGTGGGCGCGGGCTGGATTTTTGAATATTGTCGGTGGTTGTTGTGGCACCACACCACGGCATATTGCGGCGATGGTTAAAGCCGTCGCAGGCGTCCCTCCGCGCCCGTTGCCGGATATTGCAGTGGCTTGCCGCCTGGCGGGTCTGGAACCGCTGACTATCGATGCTAACTCGCTATTTGTTAACGTTGGCGAGCGCACCAACGTCACTGGTTCAGCTCGTTTTAAGCGGCTGATAAAAGAAGATAAATATGATGAAGCGCTGGATGTAGCCCGCCAACAGGTTGAAAGTGGCGCGCAGATCATCGATATCAATATGGATGAGGGCATGTTGGACGCCGAAGCCGCGATGGTGCGCTTCCTCAATCTGATTGCCGGTGAGCCAGATATCGCCAGAGTGCCAATCATGATCGACTCCTCTAAGTGGGATGTGATCGAAAAAGGCCTGAAATGTATTCAAGGCAAAGGGATTGTTAACTCTATTTCGATGAAAGAGGGCGAAGCAGCCTTTATCCATCACGCTAAGCTGGTGCGCCGTTATGGTGCGGCCATGGTTGTGATGGCGTTTGATGAAACCGGGCAGGCGGATACCCGTGCGCGTAAAATAGAAATCTGCCGCCGCGCTTATAAGATATTGACCGAAATAGTCGGCTTCCCGCCGGAAGACATCATCTTCGATCCGAATATTTTTGCCGTGGCGACGGGGATTGAAGAGCATAACAACTATGCGGTCGACTTTATTGAAGCATGCGCCGATATCAAAGCTGAACTCCCTCATGCCATGATTTCAGGTGGTGTCTCCAACGTCTCCTTCTCATTCCGCGGCAATGATCCGGTGCGTGAGGCGATCCATGCTGTTTTCCTCTATTACGCTATTCGTAATGGTATGGATATGGGGATCGTCAATGCCGGTCAACTGGCGATCTATGATGATCTGTCGGATGAACTGCGTGATGCGGTGGAAGATGTGATCCTCAATCGCCGCAGCGACAGCACTGAACGCTTATTGGATCTAGCGGAAAAGTACCGTAGCAGTAAAAGTGGTGAAGTGGCGATTCAGCAAGCAGAGTGGCGCGGCTGGGCGGTTGGAAAACGGCTGGAATATTCACTGGTTAAAGGCATCACTGAGTTTATCGAGCTGGATACCGAAGAAGCCCGTCAACAGGCTGAGCGGCCAATCGAGGTTATCGAAGGGCCATTGATGGCCGGGATGAATGTGGTTGGCGACCTGTTCGGTGAAGGGAAAATGTTCCTGCCGCAAGTGGTCAAATCTGCTCGAGTGATGAAACAGGCTGTGGCCTATCTCGAACCTTATATTGAAGCCAGTAAGCAAAAAGGTACTACCGCAGGCAAGATCCTGCTGGCAACGGTTAAAGGGGATGTGCACGATATCGGCAAAAACATTGTGGGTGTGGTTTTACAGTGTAATAACTACGAAATTATCGATCTGGGTGTGATGGTGCCGACTGAAAAAATCCTGCGCACGGCGCGGGAGGAGAAGGTCGATATTATCGGCTTGTCCGGCCTGATAACGCCGTCGTTGGATGAAATGGTTAACGTTGCCAAAGAGATGGAGCGACAAGGCTTCACCTTGCCGTTATTGATCGGTGGCGCGACCACCTCGAAAGCCCATACTGCGGTTAAAATCGAACAAAACTACAGTGGTTCCACCACTTACGTCTCCAATGCTTCACGCAGCGTTGGCGTGGTCTCAGCATTGTTATCTGATACGCAGCGCGATGATTTCGTAGCAAAAACGCGCAAAGAATATGAAACTGTCCGTATTCAGCATGCGCGTAAAAAACCGCGTACCCCGCCGGTCAGCTTACAAGTTGCACGGGATAACCAAACCATAATCGATTGGGAAAATTATACGCCGCCAGTAGCCCATAAATTAGGTGTGCAGCCTGTCGAGGCCAGTATCGAAACTCTGCGTAATTACATCGACTGGACGCCATTCTTTATGACCTGGTCGCTGGCGGGTAAATACCCCCGTATTTTGGAAGATGAAGTGGTAGGCGAAGAGGCCAAACGCCTATTTGCCGATGCCAATGAGCTGCTGGATAAGTTGTCGGCAGAAAACTTGCTGCATCCGAAAGGCGTGGTGGGGATATTCCCGGCTAACAGCGTCGGCGATGATATCGAAATTTATCGCGATGAGCGGCGTGAAGATGTGCTGGTGGTCAGCCATCATCTGCGCCAACAAACCGAGAAGAGCGACTTCCCGAACTATTGCCTGGCAGATTATGTTGCACCTAAATCTAGTGGTAAAGCAGATTACTACGGCGCTTTTGCTGTCACCGGTGGTTTGGAAGAAGATGCCTTGGCCGATGCTTATGATGCTCAGCATGATGACTACAATAAAATCATGATTAAGGCCTTGTCAGACCGTCTGGCTGAAGCTTTTGCAGAATATCTGCATGAGCGGGTACGTAAGGTGTATTGGGGCTTTGCACCGAATGAAAACCTGAGCAACGAGGAATTGGTGCGCGAGAACTACCAAGGGATTCGCCCGGCACCGGGGTATCCGGCTTGCCCGGAACATACTGAAAAAGGCCAAATCTGGCAGTTGCTGGATGTAGAAACTCACACTGGCATGAAGTTGACCGAATCCTACGCCATGTGGCCGGGTGCCTCGGTATCAGGCTGGTATTTCAGCCATCCAGACAGTAAATACTTTGCTGTGGCACAGATTCAGCGTGATCAGGTGGAAGATTATGCTGCCCGTAAGGGGATGCCGGTAGCTGAGGTTGAGCGCTGGCTAGCCCCGAACTTGGGTTATGATGCCGACTGATCGTCGCGTTAGTTGTTAAGTAAAATGAAAGGAGATAGCCGTGATGACTATCTCCTTTTTTAATGCTCTTTAACCAAGTGTTTTGCGCGCTTTAGCCTCGCGTCACACCGGCTACGGCATTTTTCTGTTCGGAGCCACCATGAGCGCCGAGCAGCGGTGTTTTGCCTTCCATCATTTCACTTAGGCCACCACCAATTATCTCGGTAACTTTAGACGATGCATTTACTCTCGCTCCGCCTTGAGTGTGTTTACCGTTGATATCCTGCAATTCCAGTCCATTGGTCTGTAAGTTTACATCGCTGTCTCTATTGGCTATTTTGCCGCCATTGAGTTCAGTTTTACCGGCTACTTTCAAATTAACTGACTGTGTGCCGCTAATGGCTGATTGCTCTTCGACCGCTTTATTTTCAACGACTTCTACTTCAATTTTAGCTTTGCCGTTGCCACCTTTGACTTGTTCATCCTGAACGTTGGTTTTGACTTTTTTGCCAACCGCTTTCGCGCCTTTTTGCCACCATTTATCTTGGGTTTCTTCTTCTTCCTTGGATTCGGTTAACGTTTCATTGCTTCCCTTTTTGGTGTAACTAAGGGGTTGGACGTTATCCTCTTCTTTAGTGGTAAATCGGCTGGAGATTTGGTCATACTGTTTTTTGACTTTGTCGAATAACTTATTGGATTTAGTGGTCAGGTTTTTTTTCACTTTATCCGAGCCGATCGGGGTCGCCTCGGCTACCTGATTAATCATACTGTCTTGTTTCTCGTTACTGTGATTGAAACTCAAGCCGGTATTGACACTAACTTCCTGTCGGACATCTTCACGGCTTTGCACTTTCAAGTTACCGCCAATCGCGCCATTAATATTGTTGGCTTTGAGTATAGCGCCAGCCAGTGCTGTGTCTTTGGCGCTGTTCAGGGCGATATTGTTGCTATTGATATGGGTGTTTTGTTGCATTACAGCATTCAGTTTTTCAACACCGACATCCAATTCAGCGCTGATATTATGAAGTTTTTCGCTGCTTTGCTTATCGACCACCCCTTTATCATCTTTATTGAAAGAGCTATTTTGGTTGCCATTGGCGCCAACTGTGAAGTTCCAGTTATTTTTGTGCTGTTGGTCTTGTGCTGATTCCAACAAGATACCGCCATTATCTGCCGTTAGTGTAGTTTGCTGGCTGGTGATATTGGCATTTTGCATATGGATAGCTTGGTTATCGTGACCGCCAGCTTTAATGTTGACTGCACCATTGCTGTTAATCACACTGCCCTGATGCTTAATCGCCGACTCATCTTTGTGAGTAACTTTGGCTTCTGCGCCAGCACTGAACCCTTTGCCGTTTTTATCGGTACCGGTACTTTTACTGATACCCGCGTTGGCGTTTGCAGACCAGGTCATATCCTGTTTTGAGCCGTGTGATTGTGCGGCCAGCATATCGACTTTGCCACCAGCGGCCAGCAGAATATCACCAGTCGCTTTATCTTTACTGCCGAACGAGGTGCCTGTTAGTGTCAGATCTTTTCCGGCATTCAGTTCAACCCCTTGCTGACCTTGTAATTGGCTGACTTGGGCAACCGAAGTGCTACTTTGCCCCTTACTGTTGCTACCACCTAAACCTGCACCAAAGTTTTTACTGCCAACGTTAGTACCAAGGTTCGCTTTGGCATTAGCCTCAACATTATTGTGGCTTTCGCTGGTGTGGTTAGTGACTTGATCAAAACGAATATCACCGCCGGCATTAACCTTAGTTTTGCCACTGCCAGCATTGATGTTGGTGCCCTGATAAATAGCATCTTCTTTTACATTGATATTGACGCCATTTGCAGCATTCATACTGCCCACTTGCGCGATATCACCTTTCACATGCTGGTCTGTGGAACCTCCTTTACCTTTGCCATCGACAGTAATGTCTTTGCCGGTGGTAGTGTAAATCCGAACATCAGCCCCACCTTGGGTCTCAGTGATATGTTGGTCAACCCGGTTAACTGCCGCCTCAAAGGTATGTCTCGATGCATCCAGCGCAATAGTTCCTTTATCTGCCTGATACTTTGTACCCTGATCTTTGACTTCGCCGTTGGCATTGAGCGCGATATTCCCGCCTTTAATTGACGTCACCACTGCTTGGCTGCTATTGAGGTTGGTTTCTTTAGTTCCGCCTTTAGCATAGAGATCTAACCCGGCATTAGGGCCACCCACTTCGCTTAACGCTTCAATCATGCCGCCCAAATCAAGCTTTTGTGTTTTATTGATTACATCTTCAAGTGGTCGAGTGACCTCGCCATAAGCAATATTAGCTTCATAGCCGACATCCACTTTGGTGGTCTTGGTATTCGTTATTTCACTGTTCTCAGCGGCCAGATTATGGATATTATTCCCTTGAGCTTGATAATCACCACCAACGCGATGGTCAGTTCCCTGATTGGTTATATCTTTGCTGGCGGAGATATTAAGATTACCTGCAACTTTAGAATTAGAAACCACCGCAGTTGATTTGTTGCTGGTAGTTTGGGTGTCTTCATAATTGACGTTTACCCCACTACCTGCCTTATCCATTCCACCGGTGTAGTGGAAATCAACCCCAACGGTTTCTTTGGTTTTATTGCTCGAGAGAGTATCTTGCGTAGCGACAAATGAAACATTTTCGCCTTTGATATCGGCATCGCCTTTGGTGGCAGTGATGTTAGAGCCGATAAATGTAACGTCTTTTTGGGCATCCACTTTAATGCTGCTGCCTTCAAGTGATGCACTGTGATTTTTAGTGCTGTCAGTTTTCTCACTTTCGCTAGTGTGACTCAGCTTCAGGCCAGCCTGATACTGATGTTTACCATCATCACTGGTGAAACCTGAAATAGTCAGCTTAGTCTTTTGTTCATCGATTTTCTGTTGGGCTTGAGCGGCTTTAACATTGACTTCACCTAGCGTTTCAATACCCAGTTCACCGGCAGTTGCTACCATACTGCCAATGACATCAATATTATCTTTACTGATTATTTTGAGATTGGCATCGGAGGCTAATTCACTACCGATAACTTTTTCATCTCTATTATTCGCTTTATGGGAGCTGCCAGTAATATTAAAGGCAACGCCCGTTCGCTCATCAATTTTTGTGGTGGTGGTACTGATAGCATTGTCAATTTTGATGCCACCTTTGCTGGCCTGAACATAACCATCTTTGCTTCCTTTGACTTGACTGCCGGTAATAGAGACACCTTTATTACCAATAACAAGTACATTTCCATCAGCAGTTACTTCAGAGCGATGGCTGGTTTCCTTGTTCTCAGCATTATTAGTATGATCAATTCCGCCAAGCCCCATATTTTGTTCATTTCTATCTACTGCGATTTTTTGATTTTTTGTTTTTTGGATATCAATATTGACTTCATTAGCATTGATTAATAAATTGCCGCCAGCAGAGGCCTTAGCCCCATTGGCACTCATTTCACCCTCTGCGGTAAG
Source organism: Yersinia sp. FDAARGOS_228 (assembly GCF_002073315.2). NCBI lineage: Bacteria > Pseudomonadati > Pseudomonadota > Gammaproteobacteria > Enterobacterales > Yersiniaceae > Yersinia > Yersinia sp. FDAARGOS_228. The sequence continues at coordinate 321,535 of NZ_CP020409.2, read as the reverse complement.
CCCCATATCTCCACCTGCTTGTAGCGTGGTTTTATTCAGTGTTTGGGTGTCTGTTTTATTATTCCAGGCGATATCTTTGATAGTGTGCGCATAATCATGCCCTTCATCACGAATTGAATTATTATCAATTACACCATCCAATTTTAAGTCTTTCTTGGCTTTGATAGAGAGATTATTGCCTGCCTCGATAGAGGTTCCAGAGAGTTTTATATCTCCACTAGTTGATTGAAGAGAAAGGTTGTTCTCTGCAATAATACTGGTACCAATGTTATTTTTTTGCTCTGCTTTTTTATTAGAAGATTTATTCCACTTGCCAATACCTAAAAATCCATTAGCACCATCCTCCGAACTACTCGATTGAGTATTAGTAATCTCTTCTGTACCAAATTTAATATCTGAACCTTGCATAATAATATTTTTACCATCAATGATGGCGGCATCAAGGTGGTTTTTTTTCTTGGCAATAATCGAGATATTAGAACCTTTAATTTTGGTACGTTCTAATTTCTGCTCAGTTGAGTTTTTTCCCTTGGTCTCAATAATGTCACCAGAGGAAAAAATATCATTGGCATTTAATTTTATCTCAGGACTCTCTAAATAGGCAGGCGCTGGGTTGTAGTCCAAATCAGGGGCTGAATCAAGGTCAAGATTCAGTTCCCCTGGTGTTGATATAATAAGGCTCTTATGGGTAGAGTGTGCTCCTGATATATTGACGCCATTGCCTTCTGCCGTATTAATAATGCGAATTCTATTAGATTGCATACTACCAAATATTTTACTGTCGTATGCCGGTCCCACATATTTTTGTGATTCTAGTATTTCACCATCAGCACTTATTTTATTTTGCCCGAGGATGATGTTAATGTCAGCTCTGGAGTCTACTACCCCATTAATATTAATTCTTGGCGCAATCAAGTCTATTGTTCCAATACTCAATGTATAACCATCCCCCATCTCTAATAGATTAGTGTTATTTCTGGTATCAAATCCTTGTAGATTCCCTTGGTCTACTAATGGATTACCAACCACTAATGAATTACGATTAGTATTAATAAAACCACAGCCTGTACAGGTAATGCCATTTGGGTTGGCCAGAATATAGTCTGCCGTCATACCAAATACTTCTTGTTTCCCTAGTAATAATGAAGGGTTACGGCTGATGACCTCATTTAAAATAATGCTAGCGGCTTGACCATTTAAGTTTTGGTTGGCAGCTAATTGCCCGGCAAGTTGTGATTGACCCGCAGAAAGAGAGTTATTAAGTACCGCACCTGCTTTGTTAACGTTAAATTCATTATATTGGTTATGTGATAACCCCGATGCTGAGGGCTTTACGATATCAATTACTGGGACGCCATTTACTGAGTTAATTCCTGGATTGTGGGTAGGATCGCCAGCGCCGACAATACCGGCAGCATAACAGGTGGCCACTGATACTGAAATAATAGCGACGGCTGCCGCCAGCTTTCCTGCCGGGGAGAGCTTGAACTTATTTTGTTTCATTTTTACTTCTCCATTTTTGTCATCTAGTTTGGTGTTGATAAAAATTGGCTTTTACTGGCGGCGGTTAATTAAAAGGAATAAGAGAAGCGCGCCAGAATCTGAGTAGGGTCTTTATTCTCTGTTTTACCGGACAATAAGTGGCCGCGGCTGGCCTCAATATCCAGTTTGATATCGCGATAGCTGACGTTGATACCGGCACTCAATCCCATGGCACTACGCCAGCCCTGCGGATTTTGCTGAATACGGCCGATATCTGCCCCTAATCGTGGCGTTATCGTGGTATTGCCAATAGAGAAATTGCGTGAGAGCGTATTTTGTAAATACCAACCTCTATCCGCCGATAAGGTATTACGATTAAAGCCACGTGCAGCATTGCTGTCGGTGACGCTCAACCATTCAACGCCTGGCAGACGATCACGGGTGTATTGACCATAGAACTGATTGCTAAACAGGTAGAAATTATCAAACAGTTTGAAATATTGATTGGAGGTTACGGCGGCTTTGGCTTTAGTGAACTGGCTATCCTGATAGCTGGCTGATATGTTCTGATCTGCACCTAATAAGGATAATCCCTGTTCAATGCTGACATTCACATTGAATAGGCCTGTGGGCAGGACGTGCAGATGATTAAGACCTAATTCAAATACCGTCAGCGTTGGGCTGCTGACTGCTATTTTCTGCTCGTTAAAGTAATTTTCGGCTTGTTTATAAGTTAGTTGTGCACTTAAGCCATTAATTTGGTCTTGGTCGCGATAGAAAACATAATCGGTACGCAAACCATGCTGCTGGGTTTTACCCTGTAACTCGATGGTATTAAATTGTAATTTCACCGGATAAAGGTATTCGGAATAACTGCCAAAACCACTGAAGGTCAATGCGCCATAAGGCACGGAATAAAACAGTGAATAGGCGCGGCTATGGTTTTTCTGTGGGTTATCGGTGGTGGTGCTGATATTTAAGCTGAGAGAATCTGATAATCCCAGGGGGTTATCGAAAGAAAATGCATTGCGGCTTAACCATTTACCGGTACTTTTATTACCATAATTATCCAGGGATGTTGTCAGATGCCAGGGTTTTGACCGGATATTACTCAATCTGAGAATTGAACCGCCCGGCTCTTTTCCTGGTAAAATATCAACAGTTATTTTATTGGAGGGTAAACGGTTAGCTTGATCGAGCCCTTGGTCGAGTTGTTTAATATTTAATGGTTCCCCGATCATATTGGGGAAAACAGTTTCGCCGTTTAATTCTGGGTCAACACTTTCGATGCTCTCAATAAAACCTTCAGTTACATCTAAACCCAATTCGTCCTCTTCGTCGGGCGGAATAAACTGAACGCGGGTGGTAATATAACCTTTGTTAAGATAAAGCTGAGTGAGTTCACGAGCCAACAGATTGACATTCGCGCTGCCAATACATTGTTCCGGCATGGGGCTTAAACTTTCTAAGTCTGCCTGAGTCAATAAGGTAATACCCTGAATATAGACGCCGCTAATGGGGAGGCATTGCGCGTTATCATCTAATTCAGGTGCATTATTTTCGGGTGTTTCTATCTCTGCCTCAGGGTGTTTCGCATGAGGCTGACGGCGCTCTTCTATTAAGTGATTAATTTCAGTGCTGCTGTTCTGTAAGTTCTGGCGTGATTCATTGATCGGGGAGGGAATATCTATCCCCGGAGTCATGTTAGCGTGAGCGCCCGTGCTCAATAAAAAACATAATGCGGTACGTTTTTTTATCATGATGTTTGTGGGGGAATTTTCTGGGTATAACGCGATGAGTGGACCCAGTCCTTTCCGTCCTTGAGTCAAATTTACGGGCAGCACTATTACCGTCCCTAAAGAGTAGAGACGGCGGATGGATAATAATAATTAAGGAATATTCAGGGCGAAGGGAAAGATAATAAATTTTTAATATTAAAAGGTTATTGAGTAACTTTTTTCAGAATTATTTTAAATATTATCAGGGTAATACCGGATGTTATTGAACTTATTTTTCTGTCTAAAGCGGGTCATAAAATGAAACAGAAACATTGAAAATGCCCGAGAGGTTCGGGCATTTATACTCTTTGGTATTACTTTTTATCTTTATTTACCGGTTTACCTGACCAGTACCCCGCCAGTAATGAACCGGAGAGGTTATGCCAGACCGAGAACAATGCGCCAGGTAGGGCAGCCAGTGGCGAGAAGTAAATTTTACCCAATGTAGCCGCTAGCCCTGAGTTTTGCATACCGACTTCAATGGCCAGTGTACGGCAGGTAGATTCATCAAAGCCGAACAGTTTCCCACCCCAGTAACCGCTTAGCAGGCCAATACCGTTATGCAGGATAACCGCAATAATCACCACGAAACCTACTGAAGCGATATGGCTCTGGCTACCGGCGACCACGCCACTAATGATAGCAACAATACAGACCATCGACATCGCCGGTAAATAAGGCTCAATGCGTTTCACCGTTTTAGTAAAGGTGTGATGGACAATCAGCCCTGCGCTAATAGGGATTACTACGATTTGTAGAATACTTTTCAGCATTCCGACTACATCAACACTGATGGCAGCATCGACATATAAACGGGTCAGTAACGGTGTGGCAAAAACCCCCACCAGGGTAGAAACCGCAGAGATGGTGACTGATAACGCAACATCCCCTTTAGCCAGATAAATCATCACATTAGATGCTGTCCCACTGGCAACACTGCCTACCAGTACCATACCAGCAGACAAGTCCGGTGGCATACGGAACAGCATCGCCAGAATCCAGGCAGTGAGCGGCATAATTAGATAATGCAGGAAAGTCGCTGCTGCTACCGGTGCCGGGCGCGATAGTACACGTTTGAAATCCCCCAGCCGTAGAGTGACCCCCATAGCAAACATGATCAACATCAGTAGCGGGGCGACATAAGGCCCAATGCCAATAAAGGTGGCTGGGCGAAAATAGGCCGCGACTGACAGCAGTAACGCCCACAGCGGGAATAGCCGGGTGATTTTTACTAACATGAGGCGAAAGTCCTTAGTCGTCAGTGTCAGATATAAGAAAACCGGACGAGATCGCCCGGTTGGTGTTATCAGCTTATCGTTAGTTTTTGCGCTGACTTAAGCAGTGTTATTCAAACAGATTGTTATTCAAACCGCGTGTTATCCAAACAGATTGTGATGCAGGGTTTGCACCACTTTTTCAGCATCATTCCCTGGCACCAAGAAGCACAGGTTATGGCTGCTGGCACCGTAGCAAATCATGCGGATATTGAACGGGTCAAGGACACCAAATACTTCCTTACCGACACCACAAGCCTGTGACAGGTTATTGCCGATAATTGCTACCAACGCCAGATTTTCTTCCACTTCCACTCGACATAGCGAGGAAAGCTCAGTCAGCAGGGAGGTGGTTAGCAGACTGCCCGCCGTTGATGTTGAACCTGTCGTATCGAGAGTCAGGGCGACACTCACCTCTGAGGTGGTTATCAAATCAACTGAAATATTGTGGCGAGCCAGAATATTAAACACTTCCGCCAGGAAGCCGCGTGCATGCAACATATTCAGACTATGTAAGGTCAGCAGCGTCTGTTTGCGGCGCAATGCCAAGGCACGGAACAGGGGGGGATTCTCGGTTTCATTACAGACTAACGTGCCGCCAGCCGCCGGATCTTTGCTTGAGCCGACAAACACTGGAATATCACTGCGCACAGCTGGCAACAAGGTGGCCGGATGCAGTACTTTGGCACCAAATGTCGCCATTTCAGCCGCTTCTTCGAAAGCAATTTTATCGATACGTTTTGCTGCCGGAACCACCCGTGGATCGGTGGTATAAATCCCCGGAACGTCTGTCCAGATATCAATGCGGCCAACATTCAATGCTTCACCCAGTAATGCGGCGGTATAATCGCTGCCGCCACGGCCAAGGGTGGTGGTGCGCCCTTTGCTTTCACTGCCGATAAAGCCTTGAGTGACGACAATGGCTTGTGCGATACGCGGGGCCAATTGCGTTTGGGCTAATTCAGACAGCACATGAGTATCCGGTTCAGCACGGCCAAAGCGGTCATTAGTTCGCATGATTTTACGTACATCAAACCATTCCACCGCAACCTGACGCTGGCGTATTAGCTCAACAAACAGCAGTGTAGACATCAATTCGCCGTGACTCACTAGTTCATCGGTTAGCGCCGCAGACGTTGCCAGACTGGCTGCTTCAGACAGCATGGCGATGTTTTCCAGCATGCGGTCAATTTCATCGCGGATAACCACCGGATTGCCGAGTTTGGTCAGAATATCGTATTGAATTCGGCTAATTTCTGCCAAATGAAGCTCGCGCTTTTCAGGCTCACAGCCATCGGCAAGGGCGACCAACAGATTGGTAATGCCAGCCGAAGCTGACAAGATTACCAAACGAACGTCCGGGTTCGATAAAACCACATCGGCACTGCGACTCATGGCAGCAAAATCTGCCACGCTGGTGCCACCAAATTTAGCAACCACGGTCGCAGAAGGGGCGTTGCGGCTCTGTTGGGGTGCTGCTTGAATCATCTAAAAAACCTCGTGTCAGGGATGCCATCTTGGGTGATCATCAATATTTATCTCTGTACAAGGAAATAACGGGTTATCCACTTTCTGTCAATGAAATGGCTATGAGGTATTTTCATCTTTAATAATATGCTCTGTGATATCACTAAATTGACTATTCCCTTCGTACTTGAAGCCGTAGGGTTGTTAGCTACGTTCACTTACCTGCCTACCTGCAACTACAATTACTTTTTTGGGTATAGATACCTTTTGATAATGGCTGCCGGGAAAAAACAGGAAGCAGATCAATAGTTGTTTCGAGAGATAATACCTATCGCAAGAAAAGAGATCTCAATCACAGGGTAACAGGATACAATCAAGGTATTCGTTTCATTAATCCTTAAGCCTAGAAGAGCGCCGCTATGAAAAATATTAATCCTAGTCAAACCGCTGCCTGGAAAGCGTTACAGCAACACTTTGAGCAGATGAAAGATGTCACCATCAGCAGTCTGTTTGCCGAGGACGACCAGCGTTTTAGCAAGTTTTCAGCCACTTTTGATGATCAAATGCTGGTGGATTTCTCCAAAAACCGCATTACCAGCGAAACCATGGAAAAGCTGCAAGCTCTGGCGAAGGAAACTGATCTGGCCGGTGCGATTAAAGCCATGTTTTCCGGTGAAAAGATCAACCGCACTGAAGACCGTGCGGTACTGCATATTGCGTTGCGTAACCGTAGTAACACCCCGATTGTGGTGGATGGCAAGGATGTGATGCCAGAAGTGAATGCGGTACTGGCTAAAATGAAACAGTTCTGTGACCGCGTGATTGGCGGTGACTGGAAAGGTTACACCGGTAAGGCGATTACTGATGTGGTGAACATCGGTATCGGCGGCTCAGATCTCGGCCCTTATATGGTGACTGAAGCACTGCGCCCGTACAAAAATCATCTGAATATGCATTTCGTTTCTAACGTTGACGGCACCCATATTGCTGAAGCGTTGAAACCGTTGAACCCAGAAACCACGCTGTTCCTGGTGGCATCAAAAACCTTTACCACCCAAGAAACCATGACCAACGCCCACAGTGCGCGTGACTGGTTCTTGTCTACTGCGGTTTCTGTGGAACATGTCGCGAAGCACTTTGCTGCATTGTCGACCAATGCCAAAGCAGTCGGTGAGTTTGGTATTGATACCAACAATATGTTCGAATTCTGGGATTGGGTTGGTGGCCGTTACTCGCTGTGGTCCGCCATTGGTTTGTCTATCGCGCTGTCGGTTGGTTTCGAACACTTCGAACAACTGCTGAGTGGCGCGCATGCCATGGATAAACACTTCGCTGAAACACCAGCGGAGCAGAACCTGCCTATCCTGCTGGCATTGATCGGCATCTGGTATAATAATTTCTTCGGTGCAGAAACCGAAGCTATCCTGCCTTACGATCAATACATGCACCGTTTCCCCGCTTACTTCCAGCAGGGCAATATGGAATCTAATGGCAAGTATGTGGATCGTAACGGTACCCCAGTGGATTACCAGACTGGCCCTATTATCTGGGGTGAACCGGGTACTAACGGCCAACATGCGTTCTATCAGTTGATCCATCAGGGTACCAAATTGGTTCCTTGTGACTTTATTGCACCGGCTATCAGCCATAACCCGCTGAGTGATCACCACGCGAAGCTGCTGTCTAACTTCTTTGCACAGACCGAAGCACTGGCGTTTGGCAAATCACTGGCTGAAGTTGAAGCTGAATTTGCTGCGGCAGGCAAAACCCCTGAACAAGTGGCTCATGTCGCACCGTTTAAAGTGTTTGAAGGCAATCGCCCAACTAACTCCATCCTGCTGCGTGAAATTACGCCGTTCAGTTTGGGGGCATTGATTGCGCTGTATGAACACAAAATCTTCACCCAAGGGATTATCCTGAATATCTATACGTTTGACCAATGGGGTGTCGAACTGGGTAAACAACTGGCTAACCGCATCTTGCCAGAACTGGCAGATGATAAAAACGTAACCAGTCATGACAGTTCTACCAATGCGTTGATTAACCGTTTCAAGAACTGGCGTTAAGCTTGCGGGCTTAAGCTCTTTGATCCGTGCTTATTAGCCCCTTACCTAGTAAGGGGCTTTTTTTGGCTCGGATTATTTCACCTACTTTCAATGAGGTATTTATGGCCAAAAATTCGCGTTCTCAGTGGATAGCCAAAAATTTACAGCGTTTACTGAATGTGGGGTTGATTGCATTGGCCGCTATTTTGGTGGTCTTTTTGATAAAAGAAACCTTCCATCTTGGTAAGGTCTTATTCGTCAATAATCAGGATGCGTCTTCTTACATGCTGATTGAAGGGATTGTAATTTATTTCCTGTACTTTGAGTTTATTGCTTTGATTGTTAAGTATTTTGAGTCGGGTTATCACTTCCCGTTACGCTATTTTATTTATATCGGGATCACCGCGATTATCCGCTTGATCATCGTTGATCATGAAAACCCGATCGATACGTTAATTTATTCCGGTTCGATATTGTTGCTGGTGGTGACGTTGTATTTGGCGAATACCGAGCGCCTCAAGCGCGAATGACCTATAAAAATGGCGGCCATTAAGGCCGCCCTAAAGACACAGTACCAGAGGGAAAAAATACCCTTCTTACTTGAAATTGTAGCTTTGTTTACTGCACTCTCTCACCCGAATCACTGACCTAAGTCAGCTCATCGGGCTTCACTCGTTTGTTGCCTTGCTACAATTCCAATTACTTTGGGTATTGGGTGATGAAATTTTGAATGATGATATCGTTAACCCTTCACCCCACCGGCCGTTAAGCCACCTACCAGCCAGCGTTGTGCCAGCAGGAAGACTGCGGTGATGGGAATGGCAGACAGCACCGCAGCAGCGGCGAAGTCGCCCCACAGATAGTTTTGCGGATTCAAATATTGCTGCATACCCACCGCCAGCGTGTAGCTGTTCACATCACGCAATAGCAGTGATGCCACCGGGACTTCGGTGATAGCAGCGATAAACGACAGAATAAACACCACGGCTAAAATCGGCACCGACAGGGGTAACAGCACCAGTCGGAAAGCTTGCCATGGGGTCGCGCCATCCAGTGCCGCGGCTTCTTCCAGTGAGTTATCAATGGTTTCGAAATAGCCTTTGATGGTCCAGACGTGCAGGGCGATGCCGCCCATATAAGCAAAAATCACCCCGCCGTGGGTATTCAGCCCGATAAATGGCAGATACTGCCCGATACGATCGAATAAAGCATATAACGCCACCAGCGACAGCACTGCTGGGAACATCTGGAAGATCAACATGCCTTTCAGCAGGGTGCTTTTACCGCGAAAACGCATGCGGGCAAAGGCGTAAGCACAGGTAGTGGAGAGCGTGACAATCCCAATGGCGGTAATGACCGCAATCTTGATGGAGTTCCATAACCACAACATCACCGGGAACGGCGGTGGGGTTACGCTACCATCAGCGTGAGTCACACTCATACCCAGCGCCAGTTTCCAGTGTTCCCATGAAATCTGATCTGGGATCAGGCTACCGGTCGCAAAGTTGCCGGGCCGCAGCGAGATAGTAATTACCATCAGTAACGGGAACATAATCAGCGCGATAAAGCACAACATCAGAAAATGCGTGCCCCATAGACGCAAACGCTGGGATTTAGGTTGAACCATTGCCATTTGCATCTCCTCCTTAGTCAAAGTTCATTTTGCTGGCTTTCAGATTCAGTATCGCGAGCGCGCCGACCAGAATGAAAATCAGAGTGGCAATTGCCGCCGCCAAGCCAAAGTCCTGGCCGCCGCCCCCTTCAAAGGCAATACGGTAGGTGTAGCTGACCAGCAAGTCGGTATAGCCCGCTGGCGTGGTGGTGCCAATCATATCCGGGCCGCCGTTGGTCAATAACTGAATCAACACAAAGTTGTTAAAGTTAAAGGCGAAACTGGCAATCATCAGCGGTGTCAGCGGCTTAATTAGCAGTGGCAACGTGATACGGAAGAAGTTCTGGAACGGGCCTGCGCCATCCATTGCCGAGGCTTCATATAAGTCGTCGGGAATCGCTTTGAGTAGCCCCATGCACAGAATCATCATGTAGGGATAGCCGAGCCAGGTGTTGACGATCAAAATCATGCTTTTCGCGGTAATGGGGTCACTGAACCAGGCGGGCTTGATGCCAAACAGGCTACTTAGCATCAGGTTGATTTCACCAAAGCTTTGGTTAAATAACCCTTTGAAAATCAAGATTGAAATAAACGACGGTACCGCATAGGGCAGTATTAACAGCACGCGATAAACCGCTTTGCCTTTTAATGAATCCCATTGCACCACACAAGCTAAAACCATACCGACAGCAACGGTCAGTACCACGGTCATTAGCGAGAAAATAATGGTCCAGATAAAGATGGAGATAAAAGGCTTCTGTATCCCTTCATCATGCAGCACCCGCAGGAAGTTTTTCCAGCCGATAGTGACAGTAAAGCCGGGACTAAGTTTTTCGTTTTGCCACTGGCCGTCGGCGTTAATGGCTTGGTAAAAACCGACATCAGGGTTTGGCCGATAGATAACACCGGTTTGCTGATTGAGCAGCTCTTTACCGTCAGCACCCAGTTTATAGAGTGGGCTGGTAGCTGAGAACTGGCGCAGTGAACTCATGCGCAGTTCGCCACCACCGGGCAGCAGTGCGACCAACTCACCGAGTGCCTGGCGATTCTGAGTAATGATGCGCAGTGACGCGCGCTCGCCGGTCTGTTCAGTGCTGGCGGGGGCGACTGTTACTTTTTTCTCACCCGTTGCATCGAGGCTGAAAGGCGCGGAAATCAAAACAGAGCTGTCATCAGGGTTGGTAAGCTGTAAGCGCCATTGGTTATCACTGGGATAAAGACCAAAGGTAAAGGTTTTACCGGTCTGAAATTGCCGATCCATTAATACCGATTGGGCGCGCTCAAAGGTTAATTGGTTGGTACTGCTGTAGTTGGTAAAAGCGATGGCGATAGTGCAAATCAGGGGGAATAGCACAAACAGCCCCATACCTGCCACGCCGGGATAAACATAGCGCCAGGCATAGGCGCGACGATTGGCAAAGACATACAGCCCCAAACTCACCAAAATTAGCGTCACGATGGCAAAAAGATATTCACCCTGAGCATACATCAAGACGATCAAGTAGCAGGTGAATAGGCTTAATGTACCGATAATCAGCCATTTAAGCGCATCACTCTGCCACCAGGCGGTTTTCTTTTTACGACTTTCGAACTCGGTGTGGGATAACTGCATAATATTCCCTTCGTACTTTGAGTATTGTTATAGTGTTACAGCAAGTGGTGTTGGGCACGACGAATCGTGCCCCTTTTGCAGGTGAAACTGTTATTTGGTAATACGCGTTGCTGCGTCGTTCAGTGCAGCCTCTACCGTTTGACGCCCGCTGATGGCGTTCAGTACCGCACTGCGGGTGGCATACCAGAAGGCCGCCATTTGTGGAATATTTGGCATAATTTCACCCTTGGTGGCGTTATCCATAGTTGCGGCAATGCGTGGGTCTTTTGCCAATTGTTCCTGGAATGATTTCAATGCCACTGCGCCCAGAGGCTTGTCTTTATTCACTTCAGCCAAACCTTGATCGGTCAGCAGGTAGTTTTCCAGGAATTCAGTTGCCAGTTCTTTATTCGGGCTGGCAGCGTTAATACCGGCAGTCAACACGCCGACGAACGGTTTGGATGGCTGACCATGGAAGGTTGGCAGCAAGGTCACACCGTAATTGATTTTGCTCTTATCAATGTTGGACCATGCCCATGGGCCATTGATGGTCATTGCTGTTTCACCCTTGTTGAAGGCCGCTTCTGCAATGGAGTAATCTGTATCGGCATTGATGTGCTTGTTCTTCACCAGATCGACAATAAATTGCAGACCGGCTTTCGCGCCAGCGTTGTTCACGCCAACGTTTTTCACATCATATACACCGTTTGCAAATTTAAAGGCATAACCGCCGTCAGCGGCGATAACTGGCCAAGTGAAGTAGGGTTCTTGCAGGTTCCACATGATGGCGCTCTTGCCATTGGCACGCAGTGTTTTATCCAGCGCTGGGATTTCTTCCCACGTTTTCGGTGCTTCTTTCACTAAGTCTTTATTGTAAATCAGAGACAGTGCCTCAACCGCGACCGGGTAACCAATCAGTTTGCCGTTAAAGCGAACGGCGTCCCAAGTGAACGGGAACAATTTGTCTTGGAAGGCTTTAGAAGGGTGCAGTTCAGCCAACAAACCGGATTGTGCGTAACCGCCAAAGCGGTCATGAGCCCAGAAAATAATGTCCGGGCCATCACCGGTGGCAGCCACTTGCGGGAATTTCTCTTCCAGTTTGTCTGGGTGCTCGATAGTGACTTTGATGCCGGTATCTTTCTCGAACTTCTTACCGACTTCCGCCAACCCGTTATAGCCTTTATCGCCATTGATCCAGATAACCAGTTTACCTTCTTCAATCTTGGCAAAAGCAGAGGAAGAGAGCACCAGCGTGGCTAACGCTGAAAGAGCCAAAACACGTGCGGTCTTACCAATGCCGGATTTTGTGAAGCTGCGAGTCATAATCCAATCCTTTTATCCAATTTTATGGGTATCGACTTTCTTGTGAATCATTAGCTGCGAATTCTTTAGCCCATTTTCAGGCTGGTGTAGCCGTGAATCACTAAGTGAGGAGGGTGTGGCAGCGTTGCAAAAAATGTTGAGCTGCAAATTATTTAATACACTGACCAAAACACTACGCCGACATATTGAGTCACAACCGGATACACCATCATCCTCCCCCCCTCTACGCCCCCCTGCGGGTTATTGTGACCCAGTTAACACTGCTGCCTATTCTGTGGTGTCAGACACAATAATGTAGGTCGAAATTTGCAAGCCAGATCACGTATTTGTCTTTCCAGTGGAACTTCTGCCTACCGTGGTCGTTCCCTCATCCTCCCATCTCCTCCCCCATGAAAAACTTTGTTACGGATGATTACCAAATAGTGCCACTCGCGCACTATCGGCAGCATTGAAAAACGGCATCGACATTGAAACAGCGTCAGCAGCATTGAAACACCGTCACCAACAAAATGATGTTGTTCGGTTAATTATCACCCAGACAGATCAGGACGTTGAAGCGTTAAGCAATGTGCAGCCCTATACTCAGGCCGCGACGTCGTCCGAGGCAACCTGCCTCTGGCATGGCGGTACGACGCGTAGCGAGAGAGTCATCAGGGGCTGGGAGTAATCGATGGGTCATGCCGGGGTTTGCTTCCGCCATTTTTCTTCATTCAGGTTCATATGAAAAGTTGTTTGCGTAAGCAAAGGAGTAACAGATGGCTAATGTAACGCTGAGCGGCGTTTATAAGGCCTTTGGTGAGGCTGTGATCTCCAGAGATATCAATCTGGAGATCGATGACGGTGAGTTTGTGGTGTTTGTTGGCCCATCAGGGTGTGGAAAGTCAACGCTGCTGCGGATGATTGCCGGTCTTGAGGACATTACCTCGGGTGAGTTGCTGATTGGTGGTAAACGGATGAACGAAGTGCCGCCATCTGAACGCGGCATTGGCATGGTGTTTCAGTCATATGCGCTTTATCCCCATCTGTCTGTCGCAGAGAACATGTCGTTCGGTCTGAAATTGGCAGGCGCGAAGAAAGCCGAGATTAACCAACGGGTGAATCAGGTAGCCGAAGTGCTGCAATTGGCTCACCTGCTGGACCGGCGGCCAAAAGCGCTATCCGGTGGTCAACGCCAGCGTGTGGCAATTGGCCGGACACTGGTCGCTGAGCCGGATGTTTTCCTGCTCGATGAACCCCTGTCCAACCTGGATGCGGCACTGCGGGTGCAAATGCGCATTGAGATCTCGCGCCTCCACAAGCGCCTGCAACGCACCATGATTTATGTCACCCATGACCAAGTGGAAGCGATGACGCTGGCGGACAAAATTGTGGTGCTGGATGCCGGCAATGTTGCGCAGGTAGGCAAGCCGCTGGAGCTGTATCACTACCCAGCCAATCGCTTTGTTGCGGGCTTTATCGGCTCGCCAAAAATGAATTTTTTACCGGTTAAAGTGACCGCCGTTGAACCTCGTCAGGTACAGATTGAACTGCCAAATCCAAATGGCCAGTTAGTGTGGCTGCCGGTGGAAGGTACTCAGGTTCAGGTCGGTGCAAATATGTCTTTGGGTATTCGCCCGGAACATCTGCTACCAAGCAGTGCCTCTGAAGTCACGCTGGAAGGTGAGATTCAGGTGGTAGAGCAACTGGGTAATGAAACTCAAATTCACATCCAAATCCCGGCAATACGTCAGAACCTGGTCTACCGCCAGAACGACGTGGTGCTGGTAGAAGAAGGTGCAACATTCGCTATTGGCCTGCCGCCGCAACGCTGTCATCTGTTCCGTGAGGACGGCACTGCGTGTAAGCGGTTGTATCAGGAACTGGGCGTCTAGCCAAAGCCGAATGTAAAGCACGCATGCCGACAGGCAAATATAACAGGAGATTACTGATGACTACTCTGCGCAAGTTACCGATAGCACTGGCTGTTGCCGCTGGTGTTCTTTCCACTCAAGCTATGGCTGTTGATTTCCACGGATATGCACGTTCCGGTATCGGTTGGACAGGAAGCGGTGGCGAACAGCAATGTTTCAAAGCTACCGGCGCCCAAAGTAAATACCGTCTGGGTAACGAGTGCGAAACTTATGCGGAAATTAAATTAGGCCAGGAATTGTGGAAAGAAGGCGACAAGAGCTTCTACTTCGATACCAACGTGGCGTATTCCGTTTCACAGCGTGATGACTGGGAGTCAACATCCCCCGCATTCCGTGAAGCTAACGTGCAGGGTAAAAATTTGATCGAATGGTTACCGGGTTCCACCATGTGGGCAGGTAAACGCTTCTATCAACGTCATGACGTCCATATGATTGACTTCTACTACTGGGATATCTCAGGTCCAGGTGCAGGTGTAGAAGCTATTGATCTGGGCTTCGGTAAGTTATCTCTGGCAGCAACCCGTAACTCAGAAGCGGGTGGTTCAAGTGCCTGGATTGATAACCAACGCAAAGATGCTGACCACACGGTCAACGATGTCTTTGACGTGCGTTTGGCTGGGCTGGAAACCAACCCAGGCGGGACACTGGAGTTCGGTGTAGATTACGGTCGTGCTAATACTCAGGACGACTACTCACTGGCACCGGGTGCTTCTAAAGATGGCGTGATGCTGACGGCTGAGCATACGCAAAGCATGATGGGTGGCTTCAACAAATTTGTACTGCAATATGCCACCGACTCTATGACTTCTTACAATAGCGGTCACTCACAAGGTACTTCAGTCAACAATAACGGCAGTATGTTACGTGTCATTGACCACGGTGCCATCAACCTGGCTGAGAAGTGGGACATGATGTACGTGGCGTTGTATCAGGACACTGACTGGGACAACAAAAACGGCACCACGTGGTACAGCGTGGGTGTCCGTCCGATGTACAAATGGACCCCAATCATGAGTACCTTACTGGAAGCGGGCTATGACAATGTTAAGTCACAACGCACCGGTGACCGTAACGGCCAGTACAAACTGACGCTGGCGCAACAATGGCAGGCAGGCGATAGCATCTGGTCACGCCCGGCAATTCGTGTCTTCGCAACTTATGCTAACTGGGATGAGAAGTGGGGCTATAACGATGTCAAAGGCAGTGTTGACAATGGGTTAGCAGAAAACGGAACTATCGGTACTAACAGCCGCGGTAAAAGTAACGAAGTCACCTTTGGTGCACAATTCGAAGCTTGGTGGTAACAGTCGTGATGCAGCCGCCCTTTGGGGCGGCTGTTCTATTTTGATGCGGTGGGTTACGGCCCGTTTCCAACAAGATATAGCGATATACCCTAAATAATCTAAGTTGCAGCCAACGCCCATGCAGCTTGAAGTATGACGGGAATAATTGGTTAACTCTGCCGACCTTGCCTGTGCACAGTTAGCGCTGACGCTCAATGTATGAGGTATAACAATGAAAAAGAATCTACTGTCACTTTGTCTGGCATTGGCTCTAGGGGTCACTGCACCTCTGGCGGTGCAAGCAGAGTCAACTATTTCTCCGGCGAATGTTTCTATCGCGCCGACGATCAGTTCCGCCACTTTACAGCAGTTGCCATGGCAGCCATTAGTGCCACCGGCTACGCAGGACATCAAACTGACTGCCGCCAGCCCGCAAATCTCTCAAGGGAATGTTGAAGGGGCTGTTGCCGCTTTTGCTTTACCCGCCGATCGTGGATCGATGGAGATCACGCTGAGCAGTTTAGTGACTGATAATCAGCTATTTTCCCCTAGTGTATTAGTGTTAGACGAGCAAATGCGCCCAGCCGCTTACTATCCGTCCAGTTATTTCACTTATGAAAAAGCAGGCATCATGACCAATGATCGTCTGCAAGGGGTAATGAAACTGACCCCGGCACTGGGCCAGAAACAAATTTATTTGCTGGTTTATACCACCCGTGACGATTTAGCAAAAACCACCAAGTTACTTGATCCGGCTAAAGCTTATGCCATGGGCGTAGGCAATGCGGTACCGGATATCCCAGATCCTATCGCGAAACACACCCCAACAGGCAACCTGAAAATCAAGGCCACGGCTGAACAGGGGATGGGTAACGTTATGATTGGCTTAATACAGTCGGCACCGACGACAGCTCCGGTTGTCGTAGGCAACAGCGCTCAACCTGCTGCGGTGGCAGCCCCGGCGGCAAAACCTGCGGAGCCAATGCTGAGTGAGACTGAAAACTACTTCAACCAAGCGATTAAAGATGCGGTGAAAGCCGGTGATGTCGATAAGGCGCTGAAATTGTTGAACGAAGCGGAACATTTGGGCTCAACTTCAGCCCGAAAAACCTTTATTGGTAGTGTAAAAGGCAAGGGTTAAATCCCGGCACTGCCGAATATGGCTAGATGGTTGGTGCGCTTAGGCGCACCTTTTTTCTTTGTGTCTTATATACGGCTACTGCCACTCGCAACGCCTTGTTTTGCTATTGGTTATCTTCGCGACACCCTGTTTGGGTTAATTCTGCTTTAAATCTCAAACTCACTTAATTTAGTTTAGTTTGTTGGTCATAATAAAAAGTAACCTGATGTCGCGGGATCCTCAATCTGCGCTACAATGTCCCCTTCTTTACGAATTAGCGGGGCGAGCCTTTTCTCCCCGGCAGGGAGCAAGCTAGATGTCTACCGGCGATGCATCAATTATAAAACCTATCCAATGGTGTGCCATTGATCAGCCAAATTTTCCTGCTGATATCGCTGATTGGTTGATGGAATTGGGGTCGATGACCCGGCGTTTTGAGCAACATTGCCAACGAGTCCATGTCGAACCCCAGCGAGAATGCTTTATTACGCGTAATGAGTTAGGGGAAGATGCAGAGCACTTACCTGTAAGCGAACGCTATTGGCTGCGGGAAATCATTTTGTGTGGTGATAATGAGCCTTGGTTGCTTGGGCGCACGGTTATCCCAGAGCAGACACTGTCTGGCCCAGATAGGGCGCTGGTGGATTTGGGCACCCTCCCACTCGGGCGCTATTTATTTGGTGGGGACAATTTAAGCCGTGATTATATTCAAGTGGGGCGGCAGAATGAACTTTGGGCGCGCCGCTCGTTGCTGCGTCTGTCAGGCAAACCCCTGTTACTGACGGAAGTTTTTTTACCGGCCTCGCCACTGTATTCGGTTTAAGCCGTAGTAAGATTTTGGAGATGGATAAATTGAAGGGAAGTACTGTTCAGACCAAATGGCAGGCTTATTGCCGTTTAATGCGGATTGATAAGCCTATTGGCTCGTTGTTGCTATTGTGGCCGACGTTGTGGGCATTATGGCTGGCGGGGCAGGGTATCCCAGAAACCAAAATACTGATTGTGTTTGTCTTGGGTGTGTTTTTTATGCGTGCGGCCGGTTGTGTCGTCAATGATTATGCTGATCGAAATATTGATGGTTTTGTAAAGCGCACCGCATCCCGCCCGTTACCCAGTGGCATTATCAGTGAACGAGAGAGCAAAATCCTGTTTGTGGTATTGGTACTGCTCTCGTTTGGTCTGGTATTAACCCTTAATAGCATGACCATTTGGTTATCATTGGCAGCACTGGCTTTAGCCTGGACTTATCCGTTTATGAAGCGGGTCACTCATCTACCCCAAGTGGTATTAGGTGCAGCTTTTGGCTG
The DNA here is from genome assembly GCF_002073315.2 of Yersinia sp. FDAARGOS_228. NCBI lineage: Bacteria > Pseudomonadati > Pseudomonadota > Gammaproteobacteria > Enterobacterales > Yersiniaceae > Yersinia > Yersinia sp. FDAARGOS_228. The sequence goes on along the minus strand of NZ_CP020409.2, from coordinate 303,343 downwards.
GTCGATACCTATGGGTTTTGCTGCGGTGAGTGAGAGTTTACCCCTGGTTTGTTGGCTGTTATTACTGGCGAACATTTGCTGGACCGTCGCTTATGACACGCAATACGCAATGGTTGATCGCGACGATGACCTGAAGATTGGGGTTAAATCCACGGCGATTTTATTTGGTCAACACGACAAGCTGATTATAGGGTTGTTGCAACTGGCAACCCTGGTGTTGATGGTTGCTATCGGCTGGCTGATGGGGTTGGGTGGCGCATTCTATTGGTCAATCCTGCTGGCGGGTGCCTTGTTTATCCACCAACAAAAGATGATTACTCAGCGTGACCGTGACGCCTGCTTCCGTGCGTTTTTGAATAATAATTACGTTGGGCTGGTGTTGTTTTTAGGCATTCTGATTAGTTATTGGCAGTAAATACGTTTCTGGAAAACAGTCAAAAAAATGGCCAGATGATGAATCCGGCCATTTTTGTTTAGCGCATCGAGGAATTAGTCTTCCGATTTATCCTCTGCCTCGGATTCAGGCAGTTGATTGCTGGTTTCGGCTGGCATACTGACACTCTCGATAGTCAGCTTCACTTCCGGCGTCATCAACGCACTCAGCATATTGTAAACTTCCAGCGTATGTTCCTGAACTGCGTCACCACTGTCACTGATATAACCTTCTTCGCGCAAAGTACCAACCAATGTTGAAAATACCGCTTTATCAAAGAATTCTGGTGCGTTAATCCCGTGCAGGACAGACAATCGCTGCGCCATGATACGGCTTTCTTTCTCCAGTGCCCCACGGTTAATGCTCGGATTGGCACTGAGCAGTGACAAGGTAATCGCGTATCGTTGCAGGGTTTCCCGCACACCGGCGGCCAATAATTGCAGTGGGCGAATCCGGGCCGGATTCAGCACTAACTCGGTCCCTTTGTCACAAATCAACTGTTGGCGGGCCAGCTCATCTATCAGTGTGTCCAGCGTCTGTGGCAACTCTTCTTTGCTGTAATGCAGGAACAGCTCAGCTTTCAACATCGGATAAATCATACTGATTTGGCGCAACAACTCATCACGGGTAATGCGGCGGTGGTACATCACCATACTGGCGATCAGGGACGGCAGCATCAGCAAGTGCTGGATATTATTGCGATAATAGGTCATCAGCACGGCTTGTTCCCGTGGCAGGATGATAATGTCACCAATGTTGTCTTTCTCCACCTCAAACTTATTCATATTCAAGGCGTGATTAAGTAACTCTTCCGGCGTTTTATCCGGTACGGTGACATCTTTCGCATAAGGCACATTGCGCAGCAGTTGCAGATAGCAATCAAGTTGCTCAAGCAACTGTTCACGGGTGAGTGAACGCTGACGTGAGGCTAACAATGCGGTAGAACACAAGTTCATGGCATTTGCTGCTGCCGCATTATTTATTCTCACCATAATCTTACCGGCCAAATCATTTACCGCCGGTGTCAGCCAGCTTGGGCGCTGAGCTTCGATCGGGTCAATGGCATCACGCCATTGCGGTACATTGGTGTTCAGATAGGTGGTCAACGGGATCGGTTCACCAAAGTTGACATAGCCCTGACCGAGGTTACGCAACTTGCGCAAGCCCCGCAGCATCTGCAACAGGTTCTCTTTCTCTTTGGTCGCGCCGCGCAGCTCTTTGGCATAGGTACCCACTTCCATCACATGTTCATAACCGATATAAATCGGCACCAAGGTGATTGGACGTGAGCCACCACGCAACATTGCCTGAATGGTCATCGACAATGTGCCGGTTTTTGGCTCCAGCAGGCGGCCGGTACGTGAACGCCCCCCTTCAACAAAGTATTCAACCGAATAACCACGAGTGAACAGTTCACCTAAATACTCGCGGAAAACCGTTGAATAGAGTTTATTGCCTTTAAAGGTGCGACGAATAAAGAACGCGCCCAAACGACGGAAGATAGGCCCGGCAGGCCAGAAGTTAAGGTTAATCCCGGCGGCAATATGCGGCGGCACCAGCCCTTGATGATAAAGCACGTAGGAGAGCAGCAGATAATCCATATGGCTGCGATGACAAGGCACATAGACGATTTCATGGCCATCTTGCGCCAACTGCCGCACCCGTTCTGCATTATGGACATTAATGCCCTGATACAAACGGTTCCACGTCCAGCTTAATACCCTGTCAGACAGGCGCACGGCTTCATAAGAGAAGTCGGCTGCGATCTCTTCCATCAGTGTAATAGCATTTTGCTGTGCTTTCTCATGGGAGATTTTCTTGGTCCGCGCTTCATCGGCAACGGCCTTTTCAATCGCCTTTGAGGTCAGCAACTTTTTGAACAGATCCTGACGGGCAGGCAGACTAGGGCCAACCGCGGCTAAGCGTTGACGGGAGAAGTGCATGCGCGCGACACGAGCCAGTTTGTGGGCGATAGTTTTATCGGTACCGTGTTCGCTGGCCATTCTGCGCAGTGAAACTGTGGTAGAGAAACGCACAAAACTATCGCGACCCAGCCATAAGACAGCGAAGAACTTCTGCACCCCGTTAAGCACGCGCAGATGTGGTGTTCCGTGGCCTTCACGCCCCGGCGAACGACCAAACATCACGGAAACCGGTAGCATCTGGATATCCAACTCGGGATTATTGCGGTGCAAATCCAGATAGTCGTGGAACAGCTTTACCGATTCCTGTTTAGGTGCGTAATAACGAAAGACCCTCGGGCCATTATCGATAAACACATGGCTAGGCAGTTGCACGCCATCGATTTCCAATGGAATCAAGGGGTCGGGCAGGTCTTGTGCTTGACACTGCGCTCGCAAAGTCAGCAAATCAGCCTTAGAATTGTAAGGCAAAACGTACAGAATAGGACGAGAGGGGTCTAGCCCTAACTCAGTCACAGGGTCTGCCGGAATAACCTTGCTTTTTACCAACAGTTTAAGTGGTAAATTCAGTAACTTATAATATATTTTACGCCAACCTGACATAACTACATGAAGCCTCTTGTTAGCAATTCGTCGCAAGGATACCAGAAACTGGTTTTGAGATCTGTGGTGATAAGACAACAGAAAGCGGCAAAAATCATCATTAACTTAAGATAAAGGCAATAAAACATGGCGAATCAATCAACAGGGCTGGCCCGAGTCTATAAAGCGGCCGGTTATTCTGTGAAAGGCTTAACGGCTGCCTGGAAAAACGAAGCAGCTTTTCGCCAGGAAGCTGTCGCCGCCATCATCGCTATCATACTGGCCTTCTGGTTAGATGTAGATGCTATCGCACGCCTTTTATTAATTGGTAGCGTCATTTTAGTGATCATCATCGAAGTCATTAATAGTGCGATTGAGGCGGTGGTGGACAGGATTGGCAGTGAGCTCCATGAGCTATCGGGGCGTGCCAAAGATATGGGGTCTGCGGCGGTATTTCTCGCCATCTTATTAGCGCTATTTGTCTGGATAACGGTACTTTGGCAGCATGCTGGTTAATGTTATGACGAACAATGCCGCAGAAATAAGCTGTGATTAATCCCTGTTTTTATTCACTCTTTGGTTCCCAATACCCGCTTACCTGTATATACTCACAGCAAGACTGTATAAACAAACAGGGGGCGGAATGAAAGCACTTACTACCAGACAGCAAGAGGTTTATGACCTGGTTCGCGATCACCTAGCGCAAACCGGCATGCCACCGACCCGTGCCGAAATTGCGCAGCGTCTGGGGTTTCGCTCTCCTAACGCCGCTGAAGAGCATTTAAAAGCACTGGCCCGTAAAGGTGTCATTGAGATTGTTTCTGGCGCTTCCCGTGGCATTCGCTTGCTGATGGAAGAAGAAGATGGCCTGCCACTGATTGGCCGGGTTGCCGCAGGTGAGCCTTTGCTGGCACAGCAGCATATCGAAGGGCACTACAAAGTAGACCCATCGATGTTTAAGCCGAGTGCAGATTTTCTGTTGCGGGTTAATGGGATGTCGATGAGAGATATCGGCATTCTGGATGGTGACCTATTAGCGGTACATAAAACGCAAGATGTGCGTAACGGGCAAGTGGTTGTGGCACGAATTGACGATGAAGTAACGGTAAAACGCTTGAAAAAACAAGGTAATATCGTACAGCTTCTGCCAGAAAATAGTGAGTTCCAACCCATTATTGTCGATCTGCGCGAGCAGAGCTTTACTATTGAAGGACTGGCCGTCGGTGTTATCCGTAATGGCGACTGGATCTAACATTAGCGTTTTATATTGAACTGATAAGCCGTTCCTGCTCAGGAGCGGCTTTTTATTATCGTTAATTGCCTCATTAGGCTATTCAGATGCCCAAAATAATTGGTGTTGCAAGTAGGCAGCCAGCAAGCGACAAATCTGCCGGGAGCTGATTTAAAGGTTACTTGCAGCAGTCTCACAGAAGTGAGGTTTATAGATGGGCCAAGTAACAAGTGTAGCTAACACCTGATAGCTTCAGTATAAAGGATATAGTTAGATTGAGACGATTCTGACAATAAGTTATTACCTACTGTTTTAACTGAATAATATGAATGTATATTTTTACTTTATAGTTCGATTTCTTGTGATTAATATTATCAAGGCTTTAATTATCAGTATCCTCTGCTATAGTTATTCCTACGGTAAGCGAAACAACGAAGTTTAATTTTAAATTATGACTGTGAGTGACTAATTTAAATATTGTTGTTTTCTCAATAGACGATGTTTATCGTGCTAATTTAAATAAACTGACTAATTCCCAAGGTAACGGAGATATTATGAATAAAGATCAAGCCGACGGTAACTGGAAGCAGTTTAAAGGTAAAGTGAAAGAAAAATGGGGCAAGTTGACCGACGATGACCTAACGGTAATTGAAGGTAAGCGTGACCAGTTAGTGGGTAAAATCCAGGAGAAATACGGCTATCAGAAAGAGCAAGCTGAGAAAGAAGTCAAAGCTTGGGAAGACCATAGCAAGTTTCGCTGGTAACAGCATGAAATGGAATTAAACTGCTATTGATATAAATTAATCGGGTCTCTCGTTTCATAGAATATGAATTATTAATCAATTCCGTATAATTATTGATAAATCAAATCCAATTATACTGATGTGATGATATTGTTTTAATAAAAGATATTCTGGTTGTACCTGTATTTATATCTGCCTTGGCACAAGGACGTGCCTTATAATTATTATCCTGTCGCATTGCTCGCGGCAGTCTGCTTTTTGCTCACCGATATATACCCACCAGGGATCTCTATCTATACCCTAAATAATTCGAGTTGCACGAAGGCGGTAAGCGAGATACAAATCGGTCGGGAACCGATTTGTACAGCATTTATGCTAGCCCGCAGGATGAGGCTCATTAATCCCGATGAGCTTACATAAGTAAGTGATTCGGGTTATTGAGAGCAGCCAACACACATGCAGCTTGAAGTATGACGGGTATAAGGCAAAAGTAATTGGAGAGCAGCTAACATTGCTGCGGCTTCAATATCTTCAATTAGATATGCAACTATTTCTTTTTAGTGACAATAGAGTGGTCATGGTCACAATGATCATGGCTTTCACATGCTTCAACTTCCCCGCATTCAGCACATAACCCGTGCGCTTCAACCACACTGTGACGCAGTGCAAAACCTGATTGTTTAGCTAGCTGCGCTAATGCTTCTTCAATACCCACAGTGGTACGTTCAGTGACTATTTTGCAGCGATCACAGATAAATAGCGCCGAGGTATGGGTTGGCTCTTCAAAATGATGGCATAGCACATAACTATTCGCTGACTCAACACGGTGGATAAAACCCTGCTCAAGCAAAAAATCCAATGCGCGATAAACCGTTGGAGGCTTGGCTTGCGGCTCAGAAACACGCAGCAAATCCAACAAATCATAAGCACTGATTGCGCCAGGCTGTTGTGCCATTAAGCGTAATACTTCAAGACGTTGCGGTGTCAGCCGGACGTTACGTTGTTGGCACAGCTCTTCAGCCTGAGCCAGCAGCTTTTCCTCATTGATAGGTTTCATGATATCCATCCCGCAGCATTCAAATTGAATTGATTTTATCATATTTAGCGTTAATCGCCGATAGATGAAAAGGCAAGGGGAAGGTGGGTATCACATTTTTGTTAAGTCATAGAATTCGATGACAGAACGATCAGCCGTAAGGTTCAATTATCACACCGGCAGCTATGGTGAGGTTCTATGGTATAATTACTCATTCCATCCCTTTGTAGGGTTCGCTCGGCGGGCAACTTCAATGGGTATTCGATGAAATAATAACCGATGAAATCACCGTAAATGCACGCAGCCCAGACTTTTTCCAGCACCCCGGCCACTAAGCCACACTACCCCCTGCAACGTTTTTCCGTCGCGCCGATGCTCGACTGGACTGATCGTCATTGTCGCTATTTTCATCGTTTGTTAACCAAGCAGACCTTGTTATATACCGAGATGGTCACCACCGGTGCCATTATTCATGGCAAAGCTGACTATCTGGCTTATAGCGAACAGGATCATCCGGTGGCACTGCAGCTTGGGGGCAGTGACCCGCAAGCACTGGCACATTGTGCCAAATTGGCTGAACAACGCGGCTACAATGAAATAAACCTGAATGTGGGTTGCCCATCTGATCGGGTGCAAAATGGTCGTTTCGGCGCTTGCCTGATGGGTGAGGCTGAACTGGTCGCTGACTGCATTAAAGCTATGCGTGATGTGGTTTCTATTCCTGTCACCGTTAAAACTCGTATCGGCATTGACCAACTGGATAACTATGAGTTCTTGTGCGAGTTTGTGCAAACGGTGGCAGACCGTGGTGAATGCGATATCTTTACCATTCATGCTCGTAAAGCCTGGCTCTCAGGGCTTAGTCCGAAAGAGAACCGTGAAGTGCCACCGCTGGATTATGAGCGGGTTTATCAGCTCAAGCGTGATTTCCCAACACTGACTATTGCCATTAACGGTGGTGTGAAAACGCTGGCTGAAGCCAAAGAGCATCTTAAACATCTTGATGGGGTGATGATGGGCCGCGAAGCCTACCAAAATCCAAGCATTTTGACCCAAGTCGATCGAGAACTGTTTGATGCGAATGCCCCTGTAGTCGATAGCGTTAAGGCGATTGAAGCACTTTATCCTTATATCGAACAGGAGTTGTCTCGCGGTGCTTATCTGGGCCACATCACCCGGCATATTCTTGGTATCTTTCAGGGGATCCCTGGTGCGCGTCAATGGCGTCGCCATCTAAGTGAAAATGCCCATAAGCCCGGTGCCGGTGTTGCCGTAGTAGAGCAAGCCTTAGCGCTGGTCACTCAGCCTTATACCCTTCGTCCTTGAAGTCGCAGGGTTGTTAGCTACGTTTACTTACCCGAATCACTTACTTGAGTAAATGATTCGGGATGCGTTCACTTGCTGCCTACCTGCGATGCCAATTACTTTGGGTATAATAAAATAGCTATAAGTTAGTCAAATCGACCATGCCTATCTGTTTTTCTGGTAGGCATTTATATTACTTAATAAGTAAATTCAATGTATTAGCTGATGCATTAAAGTTGGCATGCTTCTTGTAATACTTCTTATAAAATCCCCGATTTGTTCGTTATATTTAATGATGTGGTTGTGGGACACACACAATTATTAAGGAGTCAGCCATGTTTGAAATTCTCTTTGTTATCGGCTTTTTTATCATGCTGATGGTAACCGGTATTTCCCTGCTAGGGATCTTCGCTGCATTACTGGTGGCTGCCGCTTTTATGATGTTGGGCGGCTTATTCGTCATGATGATTAAGCTGTTGCCTTGGTTGATTCTGGCGGTGGTGGCGGTCTGGATATGGCGTTCGATGCAGAAACCGATAGTCAGGCGTTACTAAAATTTTACTTTCTTGCGGCAGCGATCACAGCCTGAAAGATTAGTGGGGCGAATCCGAGGGAAAACGTATTTTTTCTCGAGCGTGCTTGCTAGGATGCTAACCGATACGATTTGGTATCACATTTTCATCCCTGCCAGAGGTAAAAATAGCCGTATAAACGGCAGTTAGCTCTGACAGAATACGCTGCTGTGCCCCTACATGTGCATCAAAGAAAGCGTTGTAAAGAAGGGCTCCCTAATCGGAGCCCTTTGTTTTTTCAACAATATTACTGAGGAATGGCCAGACAACTTACGGTATCAGTAAGCTGGATCCTGTGGTCTGGCGGCTTTCTAAAATTTGATGGGCACGGTGAGCATCACGCAACGGGAATTGCTGTGCCTTTGCCACATCGACATTAATTGCTCCGCTAGCAATCAGTGAAAACAGTTCGTGGCTGGCACTTTCTAACTCTTGCCGATTGGTGACATAAGTGTTTAGAGAGGGGCGAGTAACATATAGCCCGCCTTTTTGGTTCAGGATGGCAAGATCTACTCCAGTCACTGGGCCGGAGGCATTACCGAAACTCACCATCAAGCCTCTACGCTTAAGGCTATTAAGCGAGTCCAGCCAGGTACTTTTCCCGACGGAGTCATACACCACACCCACTTTTTCGCCATTAGTCAGCTCTGCCACCCGCTCGGCAATATTTTCTGTACGATAGTTAATCGTGGCCCAGGCACCAGCAGCTTTTGCTAATTTGGCCTTTTCATCAGAACCAACACTGCCGATAAGCTTAGCACCAAGCGCTTGCGCCCACTGGCATGCAATTAGCCCTACTCCCCCTGCCGCTGCATGGAACAGGAATACCTCACCCGGTTTTATCTCGTGGGTTTGGCGCAACAGATAGTGGACGGTCAGTCCTTTGAGGAATGATGCTGCGGCCTGCTCGAAAGAGATGTTGTCAGGAAGTATGGCAATCTTCTCTGCCGCAACATTATGCACTTCGCTGTAAGCCCCGAGAGCTGATTGGGCATACACCACCCGGTCACCGACGTTTATTGTGTTAACCGATGAACCCACTTTGGTGACAATTCCCGCAGCCTCTGTTCCCAATCCACTGGGAAACTGTGATGGTGAATAAAGCCCACTGCGAATATAAGTATCGATATAGTTAATACCGATTGCCTTGTTTTCTACCTGAACCTCATTTGCCGCAGGGTCAGAAGGGGTGAAATCAAGGTACTGCAACACTTCCGGCCCGCCAGTGGTACTGAATTGGATATGCTTTGCCATGGTAGCTCCTATAGATAGGTATATTTTCACCCTACAGGGTTCTGCACGGAGTGCCAAGATCTGGCTAATACCGATATGTAATAGGGAATATTATTACCTCTTAGAATCAGGCGATGCAGCAGTGTGAGCGGCATTTTTTTTCCTCATCACCGAACTTTCTGAACTCATCAGCTCCATTCATTTGCGGTCTACCTGCAACTCCAATTACTTTGTGTATATACTAGGCCGTTATATTTTCTATTCGATATTTTCCTATCGCAACAAAGGTAAAGAACACTCTTCATGGCCGCAAAAAAACCAACCAACAATATGACAGAGCCACGAGACCGCCAGATGGAAGGGCTGAAACTCCCGCCTCATTCGCTGGAGGCAGAGCAGTCCGTGTTGGGCGGTTTGATGCTGGATAATGAACGCTGGGATAACGTGTCAGAACGCGTTGCCAGCAATGACTTCTTCAGCCGCCCGCATCGCCGAATCTTTACTGAAATGCAGCGTTTGCTGGAAAACAGCAAACCGATCGACTTGATCACCTTGTCTGAGTCGCTAGAGCAAAAAGGCGATCTGGATTCGGTGGGGGGATTTGCCTATCTGGCAGAGTTATCGAAAAATACGCCAAGTGCGGCGAATATTGGTGCCTATGCTGATATCGTACGCGAACGTGCGGTAGTACGTGAAATGATCTCGGTAGCCAACGAGATAGCTGACGCCGGTTATGATCCCCAAGGGCGTAGCAGTGAAGATCTGCTGGATCTGGCTGAATCAAAAGTGTTTCAGATAGCTGAAAGCCGCGCCAGTAAAGATGAAGGGCCGAAAAGTGTCGATCAGATCCTCGAAGCCACGGTCGCGCGAATTGAGCAGCTCTATCAGCGGCCCCATGATGGGGTGACCGGTGTTTCAACCGGCTTTACCGACCTTGATAAAAAAACCGCCGGATTGCAGAAATCAGATTTGATCATTGTCGCTGCGCGTCCATCAATGGGTAAAACCACTTTTGCGATGAACTTGTGTGAAAACGCTGCGATGATGCAGGAAAAACCGGTATTGATCTTCAGTTTGGAGATGCCCGGCGATCAGATCATGATGCGTATGCTGGCATCCCTGTCACATGTTGACCAGACCCGTATTCGTACCGGTCAGCTCGATGATGAAGATTGGGCGCGTATTTCCAGCACCATGGGCATATTGATGGAAAAGCGCAATATGTACATTGATGACTCATCTGGTCTGACACCGACAGAAGTGCGCTCCCGCGCGCGGCGTATTTTCCGCGAACATGGTGGTTTGAGCCTGATTATGATCGACTACCTGCAATTGATGCGGGTGCCATCTCTTTCAGATAACCGAACGTTGGAAATCGCCGAGATTTCGCGCTCACTCAAAGCACTGGCGAAAGAGTTGCAAGTCCCGGTCGTGGCGTTATCACAGCTTAACCGTAGTTTGGAGCAACGCGCCGATAAACGGCCAGTTAACTCCGACTTACGTGAATCAGGCTCTATCGAACAAGATGCGGACTTAATCATGTTTATCTATCGTGACGAGGTTTATCACGAGAACAGTGATGAGAAAGGGATCGCGCAGATCATTTTGGGTAAACAACGTAATGGCCCGATCGGATCTGTCCGGCTGAAATTTAACGGCCAATGGTCGCGCTTTGATAACTATGCCGGTCCGCAGTACGACGACGAATAGTTTCCCCTTCGTCCTTGAAGCTACAGGGTTGTTAGCGGCGGTGACCCATGCGGCACCTCTCGCTTGCTGCCTTGCTGCAACTCCAATGACTCTGGGCATAACATCTATTAATTATTAAGGATAAGAAATGAAAGCGGCAACAGCAGTAATCGACCGCCGCGCTCTGCGACATAACTTGCAACAGGTACGGCGCATGGCGCCACAAAGCCGCCTGATTGCTGTTGTGAAAGCAAACGCTTATGGCCACGGGTTATTAGAAACAGCGCATACTTTGCAGGATGCCGATTGCTACGGCGTCGCGCGCATCGGTGAAGCTCTGATGCTACGTTCCGGCGGGATCGTAAAACCTATTCTGCTGCTGGAAGGGTTTTTTGCCGCAGAGGATTTGCCTATTCTGGTGGCTAACCGGATTGAAACCGCAGTACACAGTATTGAGCAATTAGAAGCGCTGGAAGCGGCGGATCTCCCGGCACCGATCAATGTTTGGATGAAACTCGATACCGGTATGCACCGTTTAGGTGTGCGCCCTGAGCAGGCCGACGCTTTCTACCAGCGCCTATGTGCTTGCCGCAACGTTATTCAGCCCGTCAATATTATGAGCCACTTCAGCCGTGCCGACGAGCCTGAAGTGGAGACCACCCATCAGCAACTTGCTTGCTTTGACGCCTTTGCTATTGGCAAACCGGGTAAACAGTCTATTGCTGCCTCTGGCGGTATTTTGCTGTGGCCGCAAGCGCATCGTGATTGGGTTCGCCCCGGTATCATACTGTATGGCGTTTCGCCGATGGATGAACCTTATGCCAGTCATTTTGATCTACTGCCAGCGATGGCATTAAAATCCAGCCTGATTGCTGTACGTGAACATAAAGCCGGTGAGCCAGTGGGCTATGGCGGTACTTGGGTTAGTGAGCATGATACGCGCTTGGGTGTCGTGGCGATTGGTTACGGTGACGGTTATCCGCGCAGCGCACCATCGGGTACGCCGATGTGGGTCAATGGTCGCGAAGTATGCATTGTCGGGCGGGTATCAATGGACATGATTTCAGTTGATCTTGGGCCAAATAGCAGCGACAAAGTCGGTGATGAAGTGCTGTTGTGGGGAGCCGATTTACCGGTTGAGAAAATCGCGGCTTACACCGGTATCAGTGCCTATGAATTGATCACTAAGCTGACCTCCCGTGTAGCGATGGAATATCTGGGAGAATAAGGTAAGCTGCAAAGGGTATAAACAGTGATTATTCAATCCAGGAGAGCAGCGCCGTGTTCCAGAATGTTGACGCCTATGCAGGTGACCCCATCCTTTCACTGATGGAAAGTTTTAAAGCCGACGACCGAGCACATAAAGTGAATTTGAGCATTGGGCTTTATTACAATGAGCAGGGTGAAATCCCGCAAATGCAGGCAGTGGATACCGCTGAAACCCAAATGAATGCTCAGCCACATGGGACACCGGTTTACTTGCCGATGGAAGGTTTGCAATCTTATCGTACTGCTATTCAGCAGCTACTATTTGGCAGCGATCACCCTATGCTGGCTCAGCAACGGGTGGCGACTATCCAAACTGTCGGTGGTTCCGGTGCATTGAAAGTGGGTGCTGATTTCCTTCATTCCTATTTCCCTGACTCTCAGGTGTGGGTCAGTGACCCTACGTGGGAAAACCATGTTGCTATCTTCAGTGGCGCAGGTTTTAAGGTGAATACCTACCCGTACTTTGATAATGACAAGCTGGGCGTAAAATTCGATCAAATGCTGGCAACGTTGCAGCAGTTACCGGCCAGAAGCATTGTGTTGCTCCATCCTTGCTGCCATAACCCAACCGGATCTGATCTGACGAATGCGCAGTGGGATCAGGTTATTGGCGTGGCTAAAGACAGGGATCTGATCCCGTTCCTGGATATTGCCTATCAGGGCTTTGGTGCTGGGTTGAATGAAGATGCTTATGCGATTCGAGCCATGGCGGCAGCGGAGTTGCCTTGTCTGGTCAGTAACTCCTTCTCTAAAATCTTCTCTCTGTATAACGAACGGGTCGGTGGCCTTTCTGTGGTATGTGAAAGTGAAGAAGCCGCTGGTCGCGTATTGGGGCAACTGAAAGCCACGGTGCGCCGTAACTATTCCAGCCCGCCAAACTTTGGCGCACAGGTTGTGTCAAAAGTACTGCATGACGGCGAATTACGGGCGCAGTGGCAGGCTGAAGTGGAACAGATGCGTCTGCGTATTATTGAAATGCGCAGCACGTTGGTGAAAGCCTTAAAGGCAGCGCTACCCAATCGTAATTTTGACTACTTACTGCACCAGCGTGGCATGTTCAGCTATACCGGTTTTAGTGCTGCCCAAGTGGATCGTCTGCGTGACGAGTTTGGCGTATATCTGATTGCCAGTGGCAGGATGTGTATGGCAGGTGTCAACCACAGCAATGTTCAGCGGGTAGCTGCTGCGTTTGCGGCAGTACAGTAATTAGAGATCCGCGTTATCTGAGACGACGAACTTTTAAAGGTGCCGAACTGTTTAAGGCGCTAAACTGTTTAAGGCGATAGAAATATCGCCTTTTTGCTTTATTTTTTCCACCATCTTTCCGTTACTTATCCACATAACCTGTCTGGTTAGCCCTCCGCCAATGGCTGTAAATCGATTAAAGAATATACTAAGTAAGGTGGCAGACCCATGCCAAATGATCATTCATCGCTCACAGTAAATCTTCTGTCATAGGCGCAAGCTAATACTTCAGCATGTTGCTGTATCCGATGGAATGAATACCTATGAGGCCTTTCGCCAGACGGTGCAGGCCCATTACAGGAGATAACCCAATGAATAATTCAGCATTATTGGAATACTGCATGTCTAAACCGGGAGCTGAACAGAGTGATCATGAGGAATGGCAGGCCAATCAGATTAAAGTAGCTGATGTGATGTTTGCGATGGTGGGGGAAATTGGTGGGCGGCCCTCTATTTCGGTAAAAACCAGCCCTGAGCTGGCGGAGAGTCTGCGCGAGCAACATCCGGAGATCGTGCCGAGTGAACACTTGAATAAAGCGCACTGGAACACAGTGTTTCTGGATGGGCAATTACCGAATTCACAGTTTTACTCGTTAATTGACCGCTCTTATCAATTGGTATTGCAGGGGTTACCAGAGCATCGACGGCAGGAACTGGCTGTTTGATTCCCCTTTACTACTTGAAATCGCAGGACTATTAGCTACGTTCATTACCTGGCCCATCCTTGGGCCTCGCAATGTGAGGTTGCTGTTTGCCAACCTGCAACTCCAATGACTTTGGAGCTTGATAGATTATTTGATGCTTTACTTACGTTGCAGCATTGGCTTGAGGAAGCGAGCCGTATGTGACGCGGCACATTCTGCAACTGTCTCTGGCGTGCCGGAGACCAGAATCTCGCCACCGCCACTGCCGCCTTCCGGCCCCAGGTCGACAATCCAATCAGCCGTCTTAATCACATCCAGATTGTGCTCAATGACTACAATGGTATTGCCCTGATCGCGCAATTGATGCAACACCGCCAGCAGTTGCTGAATATCAGCAAAATGCAGACCGGTAGTGGGTTCGTCCAGAATATAGAGCGTCTGACCGGTGCCGCGTTTTGATAATTCACGCGACAGTTTCACCCGTTGCGCTTCACCACCGGACAACGTAGTCGCAGATTGCCCCAGACAGATATAGGACAGGCCCACATCCATCAGTGTTTGCAGCTTACGCGCCAGTGCCGGAACCGCATCAAAGAACTCGCGAGCCTCTTCGATAGTCATCGCCAGCACTTCGTGGATACTTTTACCTTTGTATTTTACTTCCAGTGTTTCACGGTTATAACGCTTACCTTTACACTGGTCGCATGGCACATAGATATCGGGCAGGAAGTGCATTTCGACTTTAATTACACCGTCGCCCTGACAGGCCTCACAACGGCCCCCTTTGACGTTAAAGCTGAAGCGGCCTGGCGTATAACCACGGGTGCGTGATTCTGGTACACCGGCAAATAGCTCGCGGATGGGGGTAAAGATACCGGTATAAGTCGCCGGGTTAGAGCGCGGCGTCCGCCCAATCGGGCTTTGGTCAATATCGATGACTTTATCGAAATGCTCCAAGCCTTGAATTTCACGGAATGGCGCAGGCTCGTTGCTGGTCGCGCCGTTCAACTGGCGCTGGGCGATGCAATATAAGGTATCGTTGATCAGCGTCGATTTACCTGAACCAGAAACCCCGGTAATACAACTAAACAACCCGACCGGCAGTGTCAGTGTGACATCTTTCAAGTTATTGCCGCTGGCACCAATCAGTTTTAACACTTTGGTTGGGTCACCCGGTACGCGTTGTGCCGGTATGGTGATTTCTCGTTTGCCGCTGAGGAACTGACCAGTCAGTGACTTCGGTTCAGCCATGATGTCCTCAACAGTCCCTTCGGCCACCACCTCACCACCATGCACACCCGCTCCGGGGCCAATATCAATCACATGGTCGGCAGCGCGGATAGCGTCTTCATCATGTTCCACCACAATCACTGTGTTACCCAGATTGCGCAGATGAATCAGTGTTTCCAGCAGCCGTTCATTATCACGTTGGTGCAAGCCGATGGACGGTTCATCCAGTACATACATGACACCCACCAAACCGGCACCAATCTGGCTTGCTAAACGGATACGCTGCGCTTCACCACCAGACAGCGTTTCCGCTGAGCGGGATAGCGACAGATAATTCAGCCCGACGTTAACCAGGAACTTCAGCCGATCGCCAATCTCTTTCAGCACTTTCTCGGCAATTTGCGCCCGCTGACCACTCAGTTTCATGTTTTGGAAGAAGGTCAGCGCATGGCCGATGCTCAGTTCAGAAATCTCAGGCAGAGTGGTGTTTTCGACAAACACATAACGCGCTTCGCGGCGCAAGCGAGTGCCGTGGCATGAAGCACAGGAGCGATTGCTGATAAATTTGGCCAGTTCCTCACGTACCGCACTGGATTCCGTCTCTTTATAGCGACGTTCCATATTGTGCAGCACCCCTTCAAATGGGTGGCGGCGAACGGTGGTATCACCCCGATCGTTAATGTATTTGAATTCAATGGTATCTTTGCCAGAACCGTATAAAACGGCTTGCTGTATCGCGCTATCGAGTGAGTTAAATGGTGCTTCGATATCAAACTTATAATGATCTGCCAGTGAGCGCAGCATCTGGAAGTAATAGAAGTTGCGGCGATCCCAACCACGGATGGCACCACCCGCCAGCGATAGCTCTGGATTCTGTAATACACGGTCTGGATCAAAGAACTGTTGTACCCCTAAGCCGTCACAAGTTGGGCAGGCCCCCGCTGGGTTGTTAAAGGAGAACAGGCGTGGTTCCAACTCACTCATACTGTAGCCGCAAATCGGGCAGGCAAAGTTGGCGGAGAACAACAGCTCTTCAGCGTGTGGGTCATCCATATCGGCAACGACGGCAGTACCACCAGAAAGCTCCAGTGCTGTTTCAAATGACTCAGCCAGACGCTGAGCCAGATCTTCACGCACTTTGAAGCGATCGACCACCACTTCAATGGTATGTTTTTTTTGCAGTTCTAATTTTGGCGGATCAGACAGATCGCACACCTCGCCATCGATCCGCGCCCGGATATAGCCCTGCATAGCCAGACCTTCCAGTGTTTTGGTATGCTCGCCTTTGCGATCTTTTACCACCGGGGCCAGTAACATCAAGCGGCGGCCTTCCGGCTGGCTGATGACGTTATCCACCATCTGACTGACTGTTTGTGCTGCTAGCGTAACATCGTGATCTGGACAGCGTGGTTCACCAACACGGGCGAACAGCAAACGCAGATAGTCATGGATTTCAGTGATGGTACCCACAGTCGAACGCGGGTTATGCGAGGTTGATTTTTGCTCAATAGAGATTGCCGGCGACAGACCTTCAATATGGTCAACATCCGGTTTTTCCATCAGTGATAGAAATTGACGCGCATAGGCGGAGAGAGACTCAACATAACGGCGTTGCCCCTCGGCATACAAGGTATCAAAAGCCAGTGAGGATTTGCCTGAACCCGATAGACCGGTGACCACGATCAGTTTGTCACGCGGGATAATCAGGTTGATATTCTTAAGATTATGGGTGCGAGCGCCCCGAACTTCTATATTATCCATTCAAACACTTCCCGGATGTAAACTGAGCCTCTCCCGTGCCCTTTTTTACTCTTCGTACTTGAAGCCGCAGGGTTGTTGGCTGCGTTCACTTACCCTAATCACTTACTGGCTGTAAGCTCATAGGGACTCGCTCGCTTGCCGCCTACCTGCAACTCCAATTACTTTGAGTAATGTATAGACGCATTTTGCAACGTCAAAAAAGGACACAGCCAGTACGAAACGAATAATTATGACACAAAAAAGCCTGAATGGATATCCAGTATCCGAGTGCAATTAAGGCAGATGTCATGATAAAACTGCAACGCATTTCGCAGTTATGATCTACTGTGCCGTTTAGCGGTTAGCGTGTTAAACTTACTCGTTTATACTGTACAAAATTTACTTCATCAGGAGAGTTCACATGGCCAGCAGAGGCGTAAACAAAGTGATTTTGGTCGGGAATTTGGGCCAAGACCCGGAAGTCCGCTACATGCCAAACGGCGGAGCTGTTGCCAATATCACCCTGGCCACTTCCGAAAGCTGGCGTGATAAAGCCACCGGCGAGCAGAAAGAAAAAACGGAATGGCACCGTGTAGTGTTATTCGGCAAATTGGCCGAAGTGGCGGGTGAATACCTGCGTAAAGGCTCTCAGGTCTATATTGAAGGCGCTCTACAGACCCGTAAGTGGACAGATCAGGCCGGTGTTGAGAAATACACCACTGAAGTTGTGGTTAATGTGGGCGGCACCATGCAAATGCTGGGTGGCCGTCAGGGCGGCGGTGCTCCGGCTGGTGGTGGTGCGCAACAAGACGGCGGTGCGCAAGGCGGTTGGGGTCAACCTCAGCAACCACAAGGTGGTAGCCAGTTCAGCGGCGGTCAGACTTCGCGTCCGGCCCAGTCTGCACCAGCAGCACAACCACAAGGCGGCAATGAGCCACCAATGGATTTCGATGACGATATCCCGTTCTGATTACGCTGTTTTTTAAGCACAACAGTGCTGATTAGGAAAATAAAGCCCTGCCTTGGCGGGGCTTTTTGTTGCTGATACCCGCCATACTTGACGCTGTATGTGCGTTGGCTGTGTTCAATTACCCGAATCACTTACTGGTCTTGACCTTAAAAAAAAATAAGTAAGCTCATCGGGATTATGATCCTCATCAGAGGCTCACCCTACGTGCCAGCGCAAGCACTGTTCAACTGGTTTACAACCAATTGTCTCTCGCTTGCCGCTTTCCTGCCACTCGAATTATTTAGGGTAAATATAATTTAAGCATTCAAGGCATTGCCGCTATTTTATCACACTGTCGATGAAGACCTGTGAGGATACTTTCTGCTAAATCAGTTGGAAAATTAGCGGGAAGCTGGGCTTGTATTTGTGCTATTACCCTCGGGGTTGCGGTAATAACTTCATCAATAATACTATCAGCAAGATACGCTCCTAGCCCAACAAGCTCGGCCTGTTTTCGCCAATGGCGCCGCTGTATCTGGTTAATTAAATAGTGATTTTCACTCCCTCGAACGGCCATCGCTAACTTGGCTTTTTGTATCGCAATTTGATTATGACTTGAGCCGATAATCGGATGGGTCGATAGCACATTATAAAGTGGCGTGAGGTGGTAACTATTTCTGGGGAGATGAGCAATGCTGAAATTTTTTGCATGCCCATCGGTTGCTGCCAGTAACCAGAAAATAATCTGTGTTTTAAAGAAGAGGTTTCTGTCTTCACTGGCATTATCCGAACCACTTAAAATCCCCATGATAGTTGTAATACCAGGGCCGCCATCCATTTGGTATTTTTTCAAGGGTGAAGTCCCGGAGGCCTGACACATATCTTCCTGCGGTAATCTGACAATCCAACGATTGTCACGGGATAACCGCCGGTCAAAACGTTCAACAATCAGGGCTTTTTGATCTTCAAACTGGCCAATTTCACTACGGGCAACTGGCAAGTTATAACTTGCCAGAATTTTTGCACACAGCCATTCGTTTTCAACAGAAGTCCTCATATCAGCTTGCATATTGCCGACCAAGCCCAAAGGAAGTTTGAAAATATGGGTTGTGGGAGTGCTGCCCAACGGGAGACACCACCGGTCATCGTGAAACAACAGCGCTGTTTTTTCTTGTGCCCCCGCGATAGATAATCTGAGATCTTCATTGTGTTCAGGGCGCACAAATGTATTGTCAGACCATGAGTTTCGTAGGATACGAGCCACATCGTGCTCAGTTAGTGGCTGTTGTTGAATTGAGAATAGATCGGCAGGGGGGTATCATTTGCCAGCAATTGTATTGCGCCGACACAATCTCTCCCTAATTCAAAGAGTAGATCGAAAGGGTTGATGCTGTCAGCGTGATATCTGGTTGCCAGACGCCGCCGGATATCATCGCTATCGGGTAATAAGTTATCAAAATAGTCCCGGACAATATTGCCTCTATAAACCTGATTATTTGCAGTAAAAGGTAATGACAATGACAGTGGGCGGCCTTGCGCGTTCTCTATCCATTCTTGAGCATAAACCAGTGATTCTTCGCCTCGGGTTTTTTCCCAATAGCCAACATACTGACCGTTCATCCAGATATTGAGCCGTTGAATGCGGCGAGTCATATTACCAATCCTCTTGTTTTGACGGCAAATTTAGCGTCTGACTTTCTTCTGGCTGGTGGGTTTTACTTGAATACAGCCTGACGTTTTTTTTCTCACTGAGGATGAGTTCTACGTCTAAAAGTTGTAATACTTTAAAAAGCCGTTCAATACTGGCCGATGCAGGATCTGCCTCCAATTTTGCATAGGATTGCTGGGTGATACCTAACAGTTGTGCCAGGCTGGCCTGAGTTAGCCCTTTCTGCTTACGAAAGCCAATCAAGGTAGGGCGTAATTGACTCAAAATTTTAATGGGATAGTCCATCAAGACCCCTTAGCAGCGAATTGTGCGTTATAGCATAATACAGCATATAAGCTGTAATTTCGCAATACAACTTATGGGTTGTAAAATACAAATACACACTGTAGGTTGTAAACACTAAATACAGCCTTCAAGGTGTTATTTGTCATTACAGCCTAAAGGCTGTTTTTTACGATAATATTAGAATAATGAAGCGCTATTGGACACTCGACTATAATAATTTATTGTGCAGTTGTAACTTTCCCGGTCACCTATACATATGGAGCTTGGTCATGGTCACGGTTCACCATCTGAATAATTCACGTTCACAGCGTATTTTGTGGATGTTGGAGGAACTGCAAGTTCCCTATGAATTGAAGCGCTATCAGCGCGATCCGGGCAGCCTTCTGGCACCGCCAGAGTTAAAAAAGATCCATCCATTAGGAAAATCACCGGTGATTACTGACGGTGATCTCACTTTGGCAGAATCGGGTGCCATTATTGAGTATTTACAGGAAACCTATGATGCCCAAGGGTTATTTAAACCCACCGGTCACTATGATCGTCAGCAGTTCCGTTACTGGATGCATTATGCAGAAGGTTCATTGATGCCATTGCTGGTGATGAAACTTATCTTTAGCCGATTGGGTGGGCCGCCTGTACCGTGGATTATTCGCCCAGTTGCCAAAGCACTGGGTGATGGCGTGCAAAAAAGTTATCTGAATAAGCAAATAGCGACTCACCGCGATTATCTGGAACAGCATTTGACGAATAATCAGTGGTTTGCTGGCAGTGATTTCAGCGCGGCAGATATTCAGATGAGTTTTCCTATCGAGGCAATCAACACCCGTGGTGGTCTTGAGGGGTTCCCGAAACTGCAAGATTTCTTAGTGCGCATTCATCAGCGCCCAGCTTACCAACAAGCGATTGAGAAGGGGGGTGCCTACAAACTGGAAAGCTGATAACCGGCTGTTCGGTGTCGTTGCCACGCGAAGCAAACGAGTGTGAGGCTACTCACACTTTTGTTTTACGCCAGATTAATGCTCCCCGACAAATTAATGTAAAAAAATGCAATAAATGTCGCTATCTGGTGTTGATTAGTCGCTGCCAATAGCTAGATAATCGTTTGCCTTCCAATACGCTTATTGCGGGGGGATTCTTTCCTTCGATTTTTTTTCAGTCATGCGTGCTTCCAGCTAATCGTTTGCTATTTTCTCCACCATGAAGATGTTGGAGGCGTTGCCGAGTTAATCGGCAAAAACGGAAACGATTACGTAGGGAAGAGCGCCTGACTTGCTGACTACTTTAAAATGACACACAGGGGACATAACCATGTCTAGCACCAATCCTCAAACGAACCGGGCAGTAAAGCCAAAAGGTTCGCTTGATGCATTTTTCAAGCTTAGTGAACGTGGCAGTAATGTACGCCAGGAAGTGTTGGCCGGTCTGACAACCTTTCTTGCCATGGTCTACTCGGTAATTGTTGTGCCAAGTATGCTCGGCAAAGCAGGTTTCCCACCAACGGCGGTGTTTGTCGCAACCTGTCTGGTTGCAGGCCTTGGTTCTTTGTTGATGGGGTTGTGGGCAAACTTACCGATGGCGATTGGTTGCGCCATATCACTGACAGCGTTTACGGCATTCAGCTTGGTGCTGGGGCAACACATCAGTATTCCTGTGGCATTGGGCGCGGTATTCCTGATGGGGGTACTGTTTACTATTATCTCTGTGACTGGGATTCGCTCGTGGATATTGCGTAATTTGCCGATGGGCGTGGCACATGGTACCGGTATCGGTATCGGCTTGTTCCTGTTACTGATTGCAGCAAACGGTGTCGGCCTGGTTATCAAAAACCCGATTGAAGGTTTACCGGTTGCACTGGGTGCATTTACCTCTTTCCCGGTCATGATGACCTTACTCGGGCTGGCGGTGATTTTCGGTCTGGAAAAACTGCGGGTGCCAGGTGGCATTTTGCTGGTGATTATCGCCATCTCGGTTATCGGCCTGATTTTTGATCCGGGTGTGACCTATCAAGGGCTGTTTGCGATGCCAAGTCTGGCGGATGCTAACGGTAACTCATTGATTTTCAGCCTTGATATTATGGGCGCATTGAAACCTGTGGTGCTGCCAAGTGTGTTGGCATTGGTGATGACCGCCGTATTTGATGCCACCGGGACTATCCGCGCGGTAGCGGGTCAGGCTAATTTGCTGGATAAAGACGGCCAGATCATCAGCGGTGGTAAAGCCCTGACATCTGACTCCGTCAGCAGCATCTTTGCTGGTTTGGTGGGCGCTGCGCCTGCTGCGGTTTATATCGAATCTGCTGCTGGTACTGCCGCAGGCGGTAAAACTGGTTTGACCGCCACCGTAGTGGGTATTTTGTTCCTGCTGATTCTGTTCCTCTCACCACTGTCCTATTTGGTTCCGGCTTATGCGACGGCTCCGGCTCTGATGTATGTAGGTTTGCTGATGTTGAGCAACGTATCCAAACTGGATTTCGAAGACTTTGTTGATGCGATGTCTGGCCTGCTTTGTGCCGTGTTTATCGTGCTGACCTGTAATATCGTCACCGGTATTATGTTGGGCTTCAGCTCGCTGGTCATTGGCCGTATCTGTTCCGGCGAATGGCGTAAACTGAATGTGGGTACCGTGATTATCGCCATCGCGTTGGTGGCATTCTATGCGGGTGGCTGGGCAATCTAAGCGATGAGTTTTTGCTGGCATCGGGGTGGTGTTGTCCTCGATGCCGCTGCGGTTTTTAATAACCCTATTTTCTTTGTTTTTTCCTGCCATCCGTTACAGGTTTTTTCCCCGTTTTACAAAAAAGTGATCTACTATCAAAAGCTAAACTCCGGCCCTGTTTACGGGCGGGTGAGGTTAAATCTTATATTGAGTTGTGTTGAGTTGAGTCTAAGGAAAGCATGGAAATCTTTTTTACAATCCTCATCCTGATTCTGGTGGTATCGCTTTCCGGCGTTGTCACCCGGATGTTGCCGTTTCAAATCCCCCTTCCTCTGATGCAGATTGTCTGTGGTGCCTTGTTGGCCTTTCCCCACTTTGGTTTGCATGTCGATTTTGACCCGGAATTATTCCTGGTGCTGTTTATTCCGCCGCTGCTCTTTGCCGATGGTTGGAAAACACCGACAAGGGAGTTTATTCACCATGGGCGGGAGATATTTGGTCTGGCACTGGCATTGGTGCTGGTCACCGTTGTGGGTATCGGCTATTTGATTTACTGGATGGTGCCGGGTATTCCGCTGGTGGCCGCTTTTGCACTGGCTGCGGTATTGTCGCCAACCGATGCCGTGGCGTTATCCGGTATTGTGGGGAAAGGGCGCATACCTAAATCGATTATGGGCGTATTGGAAGGGGAGGCGTTGATGAATGATGCCTCTGGTCTGGTAGCGCTAAAATTTGCCATTGCGGTTGCGATGGGGACGATGGTCTTTACCGTGTCCGGTGCCACGCTTGAGTTCCTGAAAGTGGCGATTGGGGGGCTGCTGGCCGGTGTGGCGGTGACCTGGCTATACAGTAAGTCACTGCGCCTAATGAGCCGCTGGAGTGGTGATGATCCGGCAACACAAATCGTCTTACTGCTGCTGTTGCCGTTCGCCTCTTATCTGATTGCCGAGCATATTGGTGTCTCCGGCATTTTGGCTGCCGTGGCGGCAGGGATGACCATCAGTCAGTCCGGTGTTATCCGTAATGCGCCATTGACGATGCGGTTACGTGCTGACAGCGTGTGGTCGATGCTGGAATTTGTGTTTAACGGCATGGTGTTCATCCTCTTGGGGCTGCAATTACCGGGGATTCTGGAAACATCAATCGTACAGGCTGAACTGGACCCAACCATTCAAACCTGGAATCTATTCGCAGATGTTGCCATCATTTATGGCGCATTGCTGGTACTGCGCTTTAGCTGGCTGTGGTCGATGAGAAAAATCAGTAAACGCATCCTGACCAAACGGCCACTGGAGTTTGGCAATTACACCACCCGCGAGCTGTGGGTGGCGTCGTTCGCGGGTGTACGGGGAGCGATTACTCTTGCGGGTGTTCTCTCTATTCCGTTATTCCTTAGCGACGGTTCGGCCTTCCCATCCCGTTACCAATTGGTGTTTATCGCCACTGGCGTGATTCTGCTATCGGTTATTGTTGGGGTAATTGCCTTGCCGCCATTACTACGCGGTGTGGTGATGGCAGATAAAAGTGCCAGCCGTGAAGAAGTGCGCTTCGCCCGGGCGGCGACAGCCGAGGTGGCAATTGTTAGCCTGAATAAGATGGAAGAGCGGTTGGCTGCCAGCAGCGAGGAGAATATTGACCCGGAGTTGCTGAAAGAGATCAGTTCGCGGGTTATCGGGACATTGCGGCGGCGTACCGGCAGTAAGGATGAAATTGAGAATACCTTGCTGGTTGAAAATCTGGAGCGGCGTTTTCGTTTAACCGCACTACGGGCCGAGCGCGGGGAGCTGTATCACCTGCGTGCGACGCAGAAAATCAGCAATGAAACCCTACAAAAACTGCTACACGATTTGGATTTGCTGGAAGCGTTACTGATCGAAAAAGAGGGTTAATACTTTTTAATCCGGCTGCCGTTCGGTGGCCGGTTTATCTAGCGTAATCAACTTTGCGGCCAAAATTCACGGCAGCGGGCTATCCATGCTTGCGCGCTATGAGAAAGGTAGCTCCCTTGCCGCCAAATCAAGCCAAGTTGCCACGGCATCAGTGGCTCCAACGGTAACCATAAGAGTGCTTTTTTATCCAGCCGCTGACAGATCGGTTCCGGCAAGATAGCAATACCGATATTGGCCTGCACCATTGCCGCCAGAAAATCCCATTGGCCGCTGCGAACGGCAATTTTGGGGATAAACCCGCCAGTAGTGAAAGCATCCATTAATTGACGGTAGAGTGCGAAATCCTCGTTATAAATCAGGATCGATTGGTCCGCCAGTTCAGGAATACTGACCGTGGTACGATTAAGCCAGAATGCAGTCCGGGGTACCACTACACAGAGAGGGTGACTGAACAATGGCAGTGTGGTCAGCGGTAAATCTTCATCGGCTGGCAAGGCGGTCAGAGCCAGATCCAGTTCGCCCGACAACACAGCCTGTTGAACCGTTAAACCGCCAAATTCTGCAATTTGTAACTCAACGCCGGGGTAATTTTGGCGAAATTCGCTGATAAGCACTGCCATTTGCGTGCCAACCATGGGCGGAATACCTAAACGCAACTTGCCCTTTTTTAACGAACCGATGTCTTCCAACTCTGCTTCCAGTTGTTGGAACTGGTCTAGAATTGCCAGACCGCGCTGATAAACAGCCTGACCGCTATCCGTCAAATGCAAGCGGCGACCCTCACGAATCAACAACGTGCATTCAAGCTCGTTCTCCAGATTACGCAGCATCTTACTCATGGTGGGCTGAGTGACAAAAAGCTTCTCTGCCGCACGGGTAAAGCTCTGTTGGCGCACCACTTCGATAAAATACCGCAGTGTCCGAATATCCATCAGTTGTCCTGTCTGTAAACAAGGCTTAGGTGAGATAGCACAGTATGCCACTTAGGCATGATTATGATGATTTTAATTCATTTTTTGCAAGATGAGCGGCGGCCTATACTGAGCACTGTCAAAATTTGTTGCCGGAGTTCTCCATGTTGTTGGCGTTACGTAGTTTCGCGCCGTCTGTTTTGATGCGTTTGCAGGTGCCGGTTCAAGTGGCGCTGTACGCCGGATTGTTTTTAATCTCCGATCAGTTGGTTAGCCTATTCCATCTGCCATTACCGGCTAACATCGTCGGCATGCTACTGCTGTTGGCAATGATAATGTTACGTATTTTACCAGTGCGTTGGGTTCAGGCTGGTTCACGTTGGTTACTGGCTGAAATGCTGCTGTTTTTTGTTCCGGCGGTGGTGGCAGTCGTCAATTATGCACAGTTGATTATGGTGGATGGTTGGAAGATTTTTGCCGTTATTGCAGTTAGTACCACGTTGACACTCGCCGCCACCGGATTGGTTGTTGATCGCGTGTACCGTTTTGAGGTGTGGCTACAACGCCACAAATCTAACCGCCATGAATGATTTTATCATCAGCATCGCCTGTTTTCTGGCGACACTGGCACTCTATTTTGCTAACAAAAAACTTTATCGCCGTCGTCGCTCATTATTGCTGATGCCCCTGCTGTTGACCCCGTTGGTGCTGGTGTTACTGTTGGTGGTCACCCATATCTCTTATCAGGATTATATTGGTGAAACCCATTGGCTACTGTGGCTACTCGGGCCTGCGACCATCGCTTTTGCCGTACCGGTCTATGAGAATTTGTCGATCATCCGCCGCCACTGGTTATCGCTCACCGCCGGGGTGATTACTGCTGTTAGTGTGGCGGTCGTCAGTTCGGTGTGGTTGGCAAAGTTATTAACCCTGTCAGAAGAAGTACAACGTAGTTTGGCGGTGCGTTCGATTACAACGCCTTTTGCACTGGAAGCCGCTAAACAATTGGGTGGACAGCCGGATTTAGTGGCACTGTTTGTGGTGATTACTGGCGTATTCGGTATGGCGGTAGGGGATTTACTGTTCCTGCGCCTTTCGGTACGCAGTGGGCTGGCAAAAGGTGCAGGTCTTGGAGCGTCGTCCCATGGGGCTGGTACCGCTAAAGCTTACGAAATAGGGCAACAAGAGGGCGTAGTATCCAGTTTGGTAATGATGTTGGCCGGTATTATTACGGTTATTGGTGCACCGCTGATTGGTCATTTATTGTGGTAGTTGTTTGCGATAAGGCAAAAAAAGGGTGAGGACACCCTCACCCACAAGTACACAATGTAAAACCCAACGTAATGAATTAGTTAGTGAATAACCTGCGCCAGGAACGCCTGGGTGCGTTCTGATTTCGGGTTAGAGAAGAATTCGGCAGGTGGCGCTTGTTCCACTATCTCCCCACGGTCCATAAAAATAACGCGATCGGCAACGGTACGGGCAAAACCCATCTCGTGGGTTACACACAACATGGTCATACCTTCATTTGCCAGGCTAATCATGGTATCCAGCACTTCTTTTACCATCTCAGGGTCCAGCGCCGAGGTGGGTTCATCAAATAGCATGATTTTGGGTTTCATACACAGCGAACGGGCGATTGCTACCCGCTGCTGCTGGCCGCCGGAAAGTTGGCCGGGGAACTTATGGGCGTGCTCTGCAATCCGCACCCGTTCCAGATAATGCATTGCCAATTCATCAGCCTCTTTCTTTGGCATTTTACGTACCCAACTTGGTGCCAGCGTGCAGTTTTGCATTACCGTTAGGTGTGGGAACAGATTGAAGTGTTGGAACACCATGCCGACCTCGGTACGCACCCGTTCAATGTTGCGCAAGTCATCGTTAAGTTCGATGCCATCCACCATGATTTTCCCCTGCTGATGCTCTTCCAGATGGTTGATGCAGCGGATAGTGGTGGATTTACCTGAGCCGGAAGGGCCGCAAAGTACGATGCGTTCGCCGGGGCGCACATGTAAATTGATATCTTTCAATACGTGGAACTGCCCGTACCACTTATTGACGTTTTCCAGCGTAATCATCATCTTATCGCCTGGAGTTGGCTGATTGTCGCTCATGTTAGGCCTCAATGTGTGGAACGTCCGGTGTGAAAGCGTTTTTCCAGATGCTGGCTGTAGCGCGACATGCTGAAACAGAAAATCCAATAGACAGCGGCGGCGAAAACATAGCCTTCGGTCGACATCCCCAACCAGGCAGGGTCGACGGTGGCTTGCTGCACGCTGCTGAACAAATCAAACAGACCAATGATGATCACCAGACTGGTATCTTTAAACAGGGCGATAATGGTGTTTACCAATCCGGGGATCACCATTTTCAGGGCTTGTGGCAAAATAACCAGCCCTTGGGTTTTCCAATAGCCCAGCCCCAATGACTCGGCGGCTTCAGTCTGGCCTCTGGGCAAGGCTTGTAACCCGCCGCGCACCACTTCTGCCACATAGGCCGATTGGAACAACACCACCCCGACCAAGGCACGGATCAGTTTGTCGATGCTGGTGCCTTCGGTCATAAACAGCGGCAGCATCACCGAGGACATAAACAGCACGGTGATTAGCGGCACCCCGCGCCAGAACTCGATAAATACCACTGACAGAATGCGCACCACTGGCATACTCGAACGGCGGGCCAGTGCTAATAAAATCCCCAGCGGTAGCGCACCGGCAATACCTACTGCGGCAATGATCAGCGTTAGTGTCAGACCGCCCCACTGGCGGGTTTCAACCCGGGTTAACCCGAGGAAACCGCCATATAACATCAACCACACCAGCAGTGGGTACGCCACCATCCACACCGCCAGATAGCGACCACGGCGTGGCATCGCGCGCCAGAATAATGGAATAAGCGTCAACAATCCGATGAGCAAGGTGGTGTTGATGCGCCAGCGCTGCTCGATGGGATAAAGGCCATACATAAATTGGCCAAAGCGCGCATGAATAAACACCCAGCAGGCACCTTCACGGGTACAATCAGTGCGCGATGTACCTAGCCAGTTGGCGTTAAAAATCGTCCAATTCAGTAATGGCGGGATCAATTGCCACATCAACCATAGGCACAGCAGCGTCAGCAGGCTGTTAGTCCAACTGGAAAACAAATTCTTTTTCGCCCAAAACACCATCCGGCTTAACGGGTTGCCCGGCTGTACTGTGCTGGGTGGTTCACGGGTTAATGTCATCGTCATTCGCTTCCCTTAGCGCTCTACCAGCGCGATCCGCCGGTTGTAGAGATTCATTAAAAATGAAATGGATAGGCTGATAACCAAATAGACTGACATGGTAATGGCGATGGTTTCTATCGCCTGACCGGTCTGGTTCAGCACTGTGCCGGCAAACAGCGACACCATATCTGGATAGCCGATAGCGGCCGCCAGTGAGGAGTTTTTGACAATGTTCAAGTATTGGCTGGTGAGCGGCGGAATGATGACCCGTAGCGCCTGTGGCAGAATAACCTGGCGCAAGGTGACGGTGTTGGGCAGCGCCAGTGAACGGGCTGCTTCATGCTGACCATAGGGCACGGACTGAATGCCTGAACGAATGACCTCGGCAATAAAAGTTGAGGTATAAACCGACAGTGCCAAGGTCAAGGCCGCCAATTCAGGGATAAGAACCAGGCCACCTTTAAAGTTAAAGCCGCGTAACTGTGGTAGATCCCAGTGCAGCGCCGAGCCATACAGTAAATGGGCCACTGCGGGTAAGGCTATCAAGAGTAGTAAGCCAATAGGCCAGGTGCGATGAAATTGACCGGTATGTAACTGACGGAAATGGTTATAGCGATACAGCGCCAAAGTGATAATAACGGCCAGTAGCACAGCGAGTAGGGCAGGTATAAAACCGGCAGCAAACTCCGGTGATGGCAGATACAAGCCACGGTTGCTGAGAAAAGCCACACCGAAGGCATCCAGACTCTGTCGTGGCCCCGGTAGATTGCGTAATACCGCGAAATACCAGAAGAAGATTTGCAGCAAGGGTGGGATATTACGAAATGTCTCGATATAGATAGTGGACAGTTTGCGTAACAGCCAGTTATCAGATAAACGCGCCAGCCCAAGGCAGAACCCAAGGATCGACGCAAAGAAAATACACAATACTGATACCAGCAAGGTATTGAGTAATCCGACCAAAAATACCCGGCCGTAGGTATCACCTTGCTCATAGTCGATAAGATGTTGAACAATACCAAAACCGGCGCTGTTATTCAGGAAAGCAAAGCCGGAGGTGATGCCCCGGGTCGATAGGTTGGTAATGGTGTTATGGAAAAGGTAGGCACCGCATCCGAACAGTATCAATAGCGCGATAATTTGATACAACCAGGCGCGTACCGCTGGATTGGTCAGCGAAAAGGCACCTTTGACGGTTGGGCGTTGTGACATAGTGTGGGCCTCGGTCTGGATAATACATCCGGCAGGGCAGGCCTGCCGGAGAGGTAATCAGTAATCAGCGAACCGGAGGTGCGTACTGTAGACCGCCATTGTTCCACAGCGCATTCTGGCCGCGTTTTATTTTCAGTTCACTGCCCAAACCGACGTTACGGTCGAAGCTTTCGCCGTAGTTACCCACTTGTTTCACGATTTTCACTACCCAATCGTTAGGTACTTTTAGATCTTTACCGTAGTTGCCTTCCTGACCTAACAGGTGTGCCATATCTGGTGTGGTGGGTTTTGCTGCTAGTGCTTCGACGTTTTTCGACGTCACACCCATCTCTTCAGCATTTAACATGGCAAACAGTGTCCAGCGGACAATGGCAAACCAGTCTTCATCGCCACGGCGCACTACCGGCCCCAGCGGCTCTTTAGAGATAACTTCCGGTAATACGATAAACTCGTCTGGTTTACCTAACTTGATACGCAGTGCGTACAGTTGTGATTGGTCAGAGGCCAATGTGTCGCAACGGCCGGAATCCAGCGCCTTGGCACTTTCATCAGAGCGGTCGAAGGTAACTGGGGTGTATTGCATTTTATTGGCTTTAAAGTAGTCAGCGACGTTCAACTCAGTGTCAGTACCGGCCTGAATACACACTGTTGCCCCGTCCAGCTCCTTGGCACTTTTTAGCCCCGCTTTATTGTGGGTCAGGAAGCCGATACCGTCATAGTAGTTCACACCGGTAAATAACATCCCCATGCCAGCATCACGGGATGAAGTCCAGGTAGTGTTACGCGACAAAATATCTACTTCACCCGATTGCAGGGCAGTAAAACGCTCTTTTGCAGTCAGCGGGGTGTATTTTACTTTCTCTGCATCACCAAACACGGCAGCAGCAACGCCACGGCAGACATCGACATCAAGGCCGGAGAACTTGCCGCTGGCATCTGCATAGGAGAAGCCGGGCAGCCCATCACTGATACCACATTGCACAAACCCTTTTTTCTTCACCGCATCCAAAGTAGTGCCCGCGTGGGCCTGACCCGCTAATGCCACTAACGAGGCGGCAGCAACCAGCGTTGAAATCATTATTTTCTTCATGAAAGCGTCCTGTGAGGCAAAGTCGAGCCTATTTTAATTTTGTAGCGCACCAGTGATGCACCGTCGCTGTCTGTTGGCGTGTAGCCAGTTTGGTATTAGCAAATGGGATGCCAGAATTGCATTTCATTGATGATATGAGTAATTACTTAGCGTTAACTCTTTGTAGGTAATTTCTGGCCGGGTAAGGTGCACTTAAATGGCGCATTTAATGGCTGATTGGCACTTTTTAGTGCAGAAAATTCTTATATACAGCGATGAACGAGAGATAGGGGTAATTGAACCAGGCTGAGGTATACATTTCGTCAATGTAATAACATAAAAAGCGGCATAAACAGGTGAAATTCGGATTTTTTAAATCGCTGATCCGTTATCTAATCCTCTTGGGAGTGTTTTAACGTAAACACATTAGAGAGAAGGATAGGGATTATGCCTCGTTATTTAACCGCCCTGATGTGCGGGTTACCATTGCTGTTTACCGCCAGTTGTCTGGCACAAGTGGATGTTGAAACTGCAAAATGCAGTGATACTGATTTTACTCAGGTTCTGTCTTGTTACAGAGAAAAGCTGGCCGCAGAACCCCTTATCTATAATTTGCTCAGTCAGGAAAATCTGCCGGGGTTGGAGTGGCGTCGTTACCAACTGACCTCGCAGAATTGGTCACCGGAGAGCTTAGTCTCCCCTGCTGCATGGCAGCATGAAGTGGAGATCTTTATCCCCGAAAATAGCACGTCCACCAAGGCGCTGGTGGTCATCAATAATGGTATCAACTATGGTACTGAAACCATTCCCCCCTCTGGCCCTGGCGACTTTGCTATCGAGACATTGCAAAATATTGCCCGGTCGACAGACACGGTGGTAATTGCCATTAGCACCATTCCCAATCAGTACCTTGAATATCAACAAGATGGGAATCCACGTAAGGAGGATTATAGTGTTGCGCGTAGTTGGACGTTATTTATCGATGCCCCTGAAGCCCGTTCAACCTTACCGCTACATGTCCCGATGGTGGCGGCGATTTCTCAGGCGATGACCATGGCGCAACAAGCCTTGCCGGAAAAAGCCATAGACAGTTTTATTGTCACCGGTTTATCCAAACGTGGCTGGACCAGTTGGCTGACGGCAATTGCGGATTCTCGTGTGGAGGCTATTGTGCCTTTTGTGATTGATCTGCTGGATACCCGCGCCGCATTGGAACATATGTATCAATCTTATGGCGGCAACTGGCCTATTGCCTTCACCCCCTACTATCAGGAAGAGATTGATAAAAAACTGAATACCCCCGGCTTTGCCAAATTGATGCAGATTATGGATCCCCTACAGTATCTGGCGAGCGAGTATCAACCCCGGCTCAGTATTGCGAAATACATTATTAATGCCAGTGGTGACGATTTCTACGTGCCCGATAATACCGATTTTTATTATGACAAATTACCCGGTGATAAAACGTTGCGGGTTGCACCTAATTCCAGTCATTCCGGTATTAAAGCATTTAGTGAACAGTCGTTGATCACCTTTGTTAACCGCTTACGGCAAGCCACACCGATACCGCAGTTGAATACCACCATAGCAATGAAAGATAAGGTCCAGACCATCACGGTTAGTCTGTCAGAGACGCCAGAAAAAGTGCTGCTATGGACTGCAGCTAACCCCGATGCTCGCGATTTCCGCTATGCGTGCGACGTGAGATACACCGCATTTCCGTTGGCGGTGACCCCTAATAATACCCTTGAAGTTGCACTTAACACGCCGGCCATCGGTTGGCAGGCGACCTTTATCGAGGCCACATTCAGTGATGGTTTCGTGGCAACTACGCCGGTTTATATCTCACCGCAAGAGAGTTATCCCACTACAGCCCCTCCTGGCGGCGGGCCTGCATGCAAAACGTTGCCAGGGCGCGCGCTTATCACACCAGACGATGCGAGGGCGATAGATGATCCCGATGAAGCTGAAGCGCAGTTATAGCTACGCGATATTGCGTGGGTTTTAGCTAATAAAAAACCCGGCATAGGCCGGGTTGTTATGACAGAAGCTGCTATTACAGATCCTGTTATATTGATGCTTAATACAGCGACGGCGCGCCATCGGGGCGGGTTTTAAAGCGGCGGTGTAGCCACAGATATTGCTCAGGTGCGCGCATGATCTCTTTTTCGATCACTTTGTTCATATAGCTGGCGGCCGCTATCTCATCATCAAGCGGATAGTCTTCTAATGCTGGCTGGATCAGCAAGTCATAGCCGCTACCATCTGTTTTACGCAGTAAAACCAACGGTAGCAGTGCTGGTTTGGCTAGCCGGGCCAACATAAAGGTGCCGCTGGTGGTAGCCGCCTGATTGACGGCGAACAGTGGTGCAAACACACTGCCGCGTGGGCCGTAATCCTGATCCGGTGCAAACCACACTGCTTCACCTTTTTTCAATGCTTGCACCATGCCACGCAGATCTTTACGGTCCAGCATGGCCTTATTCGAACGCATACGGCCCCAAGTCTGCACCAGTTCCATCACTTTATTATTGTGTGGGCGATACATCGCCATCATTGGCTGACATTGCCCCATTACGCGGCCGCCGAGTTCCAGCGACATAAAATGGACACCAATCACCAGTACGCCGCGCTGCCCTTGCTGCGCTTTTTTCAGGTTATCCAGACCGGTGACGGTAAACCAGCGCTTAATGCGAGCATCGGGCCAAAACCAGGCCATGCCGGTTTCCATCAACCCCATGCCTAAGGATTCAAAATTACCGACGATAGTCTGTTCGAGAGCCTGCTTATCCATATCAGGGAAACAAAGTTCCAGATTGCGCCGGGCGATAGATACTCGCCGTTTCAGGAAGCGCATTGAGGTACGCCCCAACCAAATTCCTAACTTGTTTAACAGCGGGTAGGGCAGTTGGACTAACAGAAACAAGACGCCCAGGCCAAACCAGGTCAGCCAGTAGCGTGGGTGAAGCAATGAAATATGGAATTTTTGCGGCTTTATCATAATAACTCTATCGTTATGCGTAAGTGCGGGCTTGTAACGCATATGGATGTAACTCGATAGCGATACATTTCTTCAGACACCGATGGTCCACTATCGTTTTGGTGTATACGATAATTGACATAATTTTTACATTAAAAGCGGGTTCGCGTAGGGAATGGTCATGAAGGCAGGCTATCTATAAGCGATGTGTGCTTTCAGAGGATTATACCATATTCACGATAAATGAAAGAAAAAGATCAACGTCAGATGTGCTGGCGGAATTATCACGATATAAACTGCGTTACAGTTCGACATATCGCAGAAAATGGTGCCTTAGAATCGAGGGGCAATGAGTCAACTGACTGGAAAATGGGAGACTGATCCCAATTTCGATTAATTATTGTTAACGCTGCTCTATTTGTGGGTTATCGACGTGCCACAGAAGGGAGTATAAATTCAATTTGTGTTTTTAATGTTATTAATCTGATGTTTATTTGTATTTATTACCTTTGTATTTGATCGCATTTATTCTTTCTTATATTTAATTAACCAATTATTAACATAATAAATCATTAAATTTTACCTTTTTGGGCTTTCATCACAATTCACTCTGGCTCGTCGCGCAGCCTATTGTGTTCCTTTGTTAATCTCATGTGTGTGAAAAGCAGTCACATGAAAATAAAACAGTCACGGTGTCACACTACGGGCTTCTCACCTCGCAACAAACCCGTTATCTGAAAGAAAACAAGAAGGTATTGCTATGAAACTTAATCTCGCATTACTGAATGCATGTGTCGTTTCTGCGTGCATGCTGTTCACCACGCAAACGATGGCAGAGAAAAAATATGAAATTGCTGTTGTCGCGAAAGTTACCGGTATTCCTTGGTTTACCCGCATGGAAGTTGGCGTAAATGAAGCAGCAAAAAAACTGGATGTTAATGCTTACCAGGTTGGGCCAGCCACGCCTGATCCAGCGCAACAAGTTAAAGTCATTGAAGACCTTATTGCCAAAAATGTGGATGCCATCATTGTGGTGCCGAACGATGCCAAAGTGCTGGAACCCGTACTGAAAAAAGCGCAAGAGAAAGGCATTGTGGTGTTAACCCATGAATCTCCTGATCAACGTATCGGGCAGTGGGATGTTGAGACCATCGATAGCGAAAAATACGCTCAGGCCAACATGGACGAACTGGCAAAAGCCATGGGTGGCAAAGGGGGTTATGCGATTTATGTGGGTTCCCTGACTGTGCCATTGCATAACGCTTGGGCGGATTACGCTATCAAATACCAGAAAGAAAAATACCCCGATATGTTCGAAGTCACTCCACGCCTGCCAGTGGCTGAGAACATTGATAAGTCTTACTCCACCACTCTGGATCTGATGAAAACCTATCCGAAAATGAAAGGGATCATTGGTTTTGGTTCACTGGGACCAATTGGTGCCGGTCAGGCAGTGGCGAAGAAACGTGCGAAAGATCAAATCGCGGTAGTGGGCATCGCTATGCCTGCACAGGCAGCGCCATACCTGATGCGTGGTGATATCAAAAAAGCCCTGTTGTGGGATCCAAAAGACGCCGGTTTTGCTGTAGTACAGATTGCAGATCAATTACTGAAAGGCCAAAAAATCACGCCAGACTTGACCATCGAAGGCTTGGGTAAAGCCGATGTGGATAGCGAGAAAGGAGTGATCCGTTTTAACAAGATCCTTGAAGTCACTAAAGATAATGCGAAAACATTAGGTTTCTGATTTTCAGACGCCACACCAGGGAATTACCGGCTAACTAGCCGTGCTTGGCAGTAAATCAGGCAGCGGGAGAGCACCCCCGTTGCCCTCACCATCATCACCGAATTGCTGTAAAAATAGCGCCATGCTTATGGCGTTAGGGAAGGTATTGTCATGACTCAGGCCAACGCATTTATCACTCTTGAAAATATCAGTAAGCGATTCCCTGGCGTGCTGGCGCTGGATCAGGTGAATCTCACACTGAATAAAGGAGAAGTGCACTGTCTGGCAGGCCAGAACGGCTGCGGCAAGAGCACCATTATCAAAGTGATTTCAGGAGTTTATCAGCCAGAGAAAGGCGCAAGTATCCTGATAGACGGCAAGCTGTTCCATCAGTTTACGCCGCAACTCTCATTCTTCTATGGCGTGCAGGTGATATATCAAGACTTGTCGCTATTTCCTAATCTTACCGTTTCGGAAAATATTGCCGTCCACCGTTATCTGCCCGGTGGTGATTTTTGGGTGAAGCGCAAAAGCATGCGTGAGCGAGCGTTAGCCGCCATGCAGCGAGTGGGTGTCACCCTTGATCCCGATAAAAAAGTTGAACAACTCTCTATTGCTGACCGCCAGTTAGTGGCGATTTGCCGCGCTATCGCTGCCGATGCCCGCTTGGTGATTATGGATGAACCGACAGCCTCGCTAACCAGTCAGGAAGTGAAAGGCTTGCTGGACGTGGTACGTGATCTCAAATCGCAAGGTATCTGCGTGGTGTTTGTTAGCCACCGGCTGGATGAAGTGATGGAAGTAGCTGACAGAATCAGTGTCATGCGCGATGGTCAACTCATTGGTACCTGGCCTGCCAGCGAACTGGACAGCCATGAGCTGGCGTTCCTAATGACCGGCCAGCGCTTTACCTATAGCCAGTTACCGCCACTGGCGGCAGAAGCCACACCGTTGCTGGAAATCAAAAAACTGAGTCGTGGCGAGCAGTTTCGTAACATCGATTTGACCTTACATCAGGGCGAAATTGTGTCGATCACCGGGTTACTGGGGGCGGGGCGTACTGAGCTGTGTCTGAGCCTGTTTGGCATGACCCAACCCGATAGTGGCGAGGTGTGGGTCGCCGGTGAACAAGTACATTTCCGTAATAACCGAGATGCGATCCACCATGGGATCGGTTATGTCTCTGAAGATCGTCTGACACAGGGATTGATCATGGAGCAATCGATCTATGACAACACCATCGTGTCCGTTTTTGACAAATTACATACCCGCAGTGGGTTGTTGGATCATGCCAAAGCCGCAGCGTTGGTGAAAAAACTGGTGCGGGATCTGAACATCAAAGTGTCCGATACCGCCCTGCCGGTCAAGACGTTGTCGGGCGGTAATGCACAGCGTATTGCTATTGCTAAATGGGTGGCGACACAACCGCGTATTTTGATCCTCGATTCTCCGACCGTCGGCGTAGATATCGCCAACAAAGAAGGGATTTACCATATTGCCAAAGCCTTGGCTGAGCAGGGGATGGCGGTATTGATGATTTGTGACGAGATCCCGGAGGCTTACTACAACAGTCACCGGATATTAGTGATGCGCAAAGGTGAACTGGTGGCTGAGTTTTACCCTCATCAGTGCACCGAACAACAGGTAGCCGAGGTGGTCAATGGATAAGCTAAAACTGCGGCAACTGACGGGGCGACATGAGTTTTATCTCGGGTTATTGGTATTACTGTTAGTCATCGGACTGAGCGTAAAAAGCCCGGAGTTCCTGACCTTAGGAAATCTGACCGATGTCGCCACCAGTTATGCCATTTTGGGTATTCTGGCCTGTGGCTTGTTTGTGGTGCTGATTGCCGGTGGCATTGATATCTCCTTCCCGGCGGTAACCGCCATTGCGCAATATGTCATGGCGTCGTGGGTGATTACCCATGGCGGCAGCTTCGCGCTAGCGTTTGTTCTGGCAATGTCAGTTGGTTTAGTGCTGGGGCTGATCAATGGGTTGCTGGTGTATTGGTTGAAAGTCCCAGCAATAATTATCACCATTGCCACACTGAATCTGTTCTACGGCCTGCTGGTTTATTTCACCAACGGTACCTGGTTGTACGGCTTCCCTGACTGGTTTATGACCGGGATTAACTGGTTCTCGTTTACCGGCAGTGACGGCTATGACTATGGCCTGACACTACCGTTGTTCTGCCTGGCGGCGACCATCATTTTCACCGGTGTATTGATGAATTACACCCGCCTTGGGCGGCAGATCTTTGCCATGGGCAGCAATAAGGATGCGGCTTCCCGCCTGGGCATTAATATTCTGCGTTTGCATCTCTACGTCTATGGCTACATGGGCATGCTGGCAGGGGTGGCGGCGGTGGTACAGGCGCAGATTTCCCAGTCAGTAGCACCTAACTCATTGATGGGGTTTGAGCTGACCGTGCTGGCCGCCGTGGTCTTGGGTGGCACCAGTATGACGGGGGGCCGTGGATCCCTCAGTGGCACCGTGCTCGGCGTGATGTTACTGGCATTTTTGCAAAACGGCCTGACGCTGCTGAGCGTCTCCTCTTACTGGCATACGGTTTTCAGCGGCGCAATCATTTTGGTGAGTATCAGTACCACCGCATGGAATGAAAAACGCAAATTGCTGAGGGAGCACTGATATGACCTGGCTAAACCGAATTATTCCTAACGACCGCATTATCCGCCTGCAATTATTGATTCTGGTGGCAGTGATGTTGGCCTTCTCATTGACCTTGGGACAACGCTTCTTCAGCTTGGGTAACTTCCAGTCTATTTCCTCACAGTTGCCGATTTTAGGCATGCTGGCGCTGGGGATGGGGCTGACCATGCTAACCGGCGGTATTAACTTATCCATTATTGCCGGAGCGAATGCTTGCTCATTAGTCATGGCTGCCATCATTGTCAGCCACCCTGATCAGCCGCTGTTCCTGCTACTGGCATTAGTTGCTGGCTTGCTGGTGGCGGTGATGATTGGAGCGTTGAATGGCTTACTGATTTCAGTGGTCGGGGTGTCGCCAATTCTGGCGACGTTGGGCACCATGACATTGATTACCGGGCTGAATATTTTATTGTCCAACGGTGATGTGATTTCTGATTTCCCACCGGTGATTCAATACATTGGCAGTGGTGATATTGCCGGTATTCCGGTCGCGATGATCTTGTTTTTACTGGTCTCAGCGGGGCTGTGGGTGCTTTTGGAACACACGACCTTGGGGCGCAGTATCTATTTGGTCGGCTCCAATGAGCAGGCCACCCGTTTTAGTGGCGTGAATACTCATCGAGTACAGGTCGCGGTCTATATCCTGTCAGCCGTATTAGGATGGGGGGCGGCTATCTTGATGATGGCGAAATTTAACTCGGCCAAAGCCGGTTACGGCGAATCCTATCTATTAGTCACCATTCTGGCATCGGTATTGGGTGGCATTAACCCAGATGGCGGCTTTGGTCGCATCATCGGTTTGATCCTGGCGCTGGTGGTACTGCAACTATTGGAAAGTGGCCTGAATTTGCTGGGGGTGAGTAGCTACCTGACCATGGCGTTATGGGGTGGGGTGCTGATCCTCTTTATCGCATTACAGAATCGTAAGGCTTAAGAATTGAGGGATACAACAATGGCAAGTTACTTTATCGGCGTAGATGTAGGGACCGGCAGCGCAAGGGCCGGAGTATTCGATTTGCAGGGCCGCATGGTCGGGCAGGCTAGCCGTGAAATTACCATGTTTAAGCCCAAGGCGGATTTTGTTGAGCAGTCTTCCGATAATATCTGGCAGGCGGTGTGTAATGCGGTACGGGATGCGGTGAATCAGGCTGATATCAACCCGATCCAAGTGAAAGGGCTGGGGTTCGATGCCACCTGTTCGCTGGTGGTGCTGGATAAAGAAGGCAACCCGTTGACCGTTAGCCCGTCAGGGCGCAGCGAACAGAATGTGATTGTCTGGATGGACCATCGTGCCATTACCCAGGCAGAAAGAATTAATGCCACCAAACACCCGGTATTGGAGTTTGTTGGCGGCGTTATTTCGCCTGAAATGCAAACCCCAAAACTGCTGTGGTTGAAACAGCATATGCCAACCACGTGGAGTAATGTCGGTCATCTGTTTGATCTACCAGATTTTCTGACCTGGCGGGCGACCAAAGACGAAACCCGTTCGCTTTGTTCTACGGTGTGTAAATGGACTTATCTGGGCCATGAGGATCGCTGGGATCCGTCCTATTTTAAATTGGTCGGGCTGGCTGATTTGCTGGACAACAATGCGGCGAAAATCGGCGCTACCGTTAAACCGATGGGCGAGCCGTTGGGCCGTGGACTTAGCCAACGGGCGGCATCAGAAATGGGGTTGATCCCTGGTACTGCGGTCAGTGTCTCTATTATTGATGCCCATGCTGGCACCATTGGTATCCTCGGTGCCAGTGGTGTGACTGGCGAAAATGCCAATTTTGATCGGCGAATTGCGCTGATTGGTGGCACTTCAACGGCACATATGGCGATGTCCCGTTCCGCGCATTTTATTGGCGGCATCTGGGGACCCTATTATTCGGCTATCTTACCGGAGTACTGGCTGAATGAGGGTGGGCAGTCGGCGACGGGAGCATTAATTGACCATATTATTCAAACACATCCGTGTTACCCAGAGCTGTTGGCACAGGCCAAAAGCAAAGGTGAGACTATTTACGAGGCGCTAAATCACATTCTGCGTCAGCTCGCTGGTGAACCGGAGAATATCGCCTTCCTCACCAAAGATATTCACATTTTGCCGTACTTCCACGGTAACCGTTCACCGCGTGCGAATCCGAATCTGACGGGTATTATTACCGGCTTGAAGCTGTCCACCACCTTTGAAGATATGGCGTTGCGCTATTTGGCGACCATTCAGGCGCTGGCGCTGGGAACGCGGCATATCATCGAAACCATGAATAAGAATGGCTATTGCATTGACACTATGATGGCCAGTGGCGGCGGGACTAAAAACCCGATCTTTGTACAAGAACACGCTAATGCGACGGGTTGTGCCATGTTACTGCCGGAAGAGAGTGAAGCCATGTTGCTCGGCAGTGCCATGATGGGCACAGTCGCAGCAGGTGTGTTTGAGTCGCTGCCGGAGGCGATGGCGGCCATGAGCCGAATTGGTAAAACGGTCACACCGCAAACTAACAAAATCAAAGCCTATTACGACCGTAAATACCGCGTGTTCCACCAGATGTATCACGACCATATGCGCTATCAGGAACTGATGCAGGAGGAAGGATGAGCCAGAGTGATGAATGGCAGATAGCCAGTGACGCATGGATGACTTATAGCCGCGAGTTGGCGGCGTTAAAGGATAATGTCGATCCGCAGGTGTGGTTGCAGGTGCTGGAGATGTTGGCTGGGTGCCGTGGCAAAATCGCGGTAACTGGGGTGGGCACATCAGGTATTGCCGCACGAAAGGTTGCTCATATGCTGGCTTGCGTAGAGCAACCGGCGATTTACCTGAATGCCACTGATGCCGCACACGGCGATTTGGGTTTCCTCGGGCCACAGGACATCATCATTTTGATCTCTCGTGGCGGGAACTCCGATGAGCTGACCCGGTTGCTGCCAACGCTGCAACGCAAGCAAGTGCAGATTATCAGCGTAAC
Source organism: Yersinia sp. FDAARGOS_228 (assembly GCF_002073315.2). NCBI lineage: Bacteria > Pseudomonadati > Pseudomonadota > Gammaproteobacteria > Enterobacterales > Yersiniaceae > Yersinia > Yersinia sp. FDAARGOS_228. The sequence goes on along the minus strand of NZ_CP020409.2, from coordinate 262,285 downwards.
GGAAAACGAGCAGTCGGCTATCGCGCAGGTATCTGCCTTGGTGCTGAAAACGCATGTGAAGCAAGAGATAGACCCGCTGAATATGTTAGCAACCACCTCTATTGTTCTGGTGTTAGCCCTGTTTGATGCTATTTGCGCCTGCCTGATGGCTCGCAGAGGTTTTACTAAACAGGCCCTGCTGGCGGTGCACCCCGGCGGAGATGTGGGTATCGAATTACGTAAACAGCAGTAAGTAGCCGATAAAAAAACACCGCGTCAGTGTCATCGCGCGGTGTTTTTTATTCTTAATCTTTCAACGTATTACCAGAAACCCAGTACTTTCCACCAGGCGCTACCGATAATCAGCCAGATAGGGATAACCACCAGACTGATCAGGAAACCTATTTTCCACCAGGTCGCCAGTGGGATAAAGTTACAACCAAACAGGATAGGGGCCGGGCCGCCAGAGTAGTGGGTAGTCGCCATATACAGGTTACTGAACATACCGAATACCAATACGGTCAGCATTGGCGGAGCACCTGCTGCGATAGCGATGGAGACAAAAATGGCATACATGGCACTGATATGGGCGATGGCACTGGCCATCATATAGTGGCTGTAATAATACGCCAGCAACAGGATCCCCATCATTGGCACCCAGTTCATCCCCTGTACTGAACCGGCAATTGATGACCCAAACCAGGTAATAAAGCCCAGTTTATTCAGTTGGCTGGCGAGTGTTAACAGTACCGCAAACCAAATCACCGTATGCCAGGCTTCTTTCTCGGCAATCACATCATCCCAGGTCAGTGCGCCACTCAGTAATAAAATTGCCAGTCCAATAAAGGCGGTCATGGTGGCATCAATATTCAGTGCCGCGCCACATACCCACAGCGTCACCAGCCCGACGAAGACCGATAATACAATCCATTCGTTGCGGCTCATTGGCCCCATTTCTTTCAATTTCACCATTGCCAGGGCGCGCATTTCCGGGGTTTTCTTTATTTCCGGCGGATAGAAGCGATACAGCAACAATGGGATTACCGCCAAAGAGATTAAACCGGGGACAATGGCGGCCAATGCCCAACTGGTCCAGGTAATGGTAATCCCCATTTCACCTGCCAGTTTGCCAATCATTGGGTTACCGGCCATCGAGGTCAGGAACATCGCACAGGTAATGGCATTACACTGGAAGATACATTGCACCAGAAATGCCCCGATTTTGCGTTCGGTACCGCGCTCTGGTGTCGATTCATAGGCTTCGGAAATTGAGCGGAACAGTGGGGTAATGATGCCACCACATCGGGCGGAGGTAGACGGCATCGCCGGTGCGAATAGCAAATCGGTCAGCACTAAACCATAAGCCAGACCTAGCGAGCTGTGGCCCAATTTACTGATAAACAGATAACCGACCCGGCGGCCAAAACCTGTTTTAATAAAGCCGCGTGAGATAAAGAAGGCACAAGCGATCATCCAGATTGTCGGGTCAGCAAAACCGGCTAATACTTCTTTGATGCTCAGCAAACCTGTTGCCGCGACTACCGTCAGGCTAAATATCGCCATTGCTCCTAACGGATATGGCGACAAGATCAGGCCGATAACCGTCGCTGCAAAAACCGCCATGAGGTGCCAGGCGCGCGGGTCTACCGATTCCGGGACGGGGCTAAACCAGATACCTATCCCAATAAATAGGATAAATAACATCCTTCCTATACGTGTTTTGAATATCGACATGATTATTTACCCTGATGCTATTTTATGTGCAGTGTTAATCATCGCCAGTGAAAAAAGCGGTAATAATGAGATGATTAAGGCGGTGATTATATGAAATAACTGTATAGACAAAATAACGTGGTCATTTTGATCAAAGTCATTCTTATATTGTTCGTGGTGGGGATGCACAGTTGGAGAAATATATTATTCTGGCGAGAACAATTGAGACGAAATCTAGCGGTTACTCTACTTTATTAATTATCCTGTGCGGGATTTTATCTGTTAAAACAACGTAATTTTGCATTAATAGACGAGGAGATAAAGTCAGGGGCAGCCTGAGTACAGGCAAATCGGACAGACTAAATCTATTAGTAAAGAATAATGTATAACGCATAAACGTTGCTTATTGGATTTATTACTTTTAGCCTACTGGAAATTGAATATTATTCTAAGTGTAGCTCTATTTTTGGCAACAAAAAAACCCGCACAAAGGCGGGTTCTTTTTATTCAGAATAACGTAACTTATCAGGGCTATCACCTTCATCTATCGTACGTTATTCCAATAGTTTTGGTATCTATTATTGGCTGTTACAGCGCAATAACATTAGCCGCTGCTGGGCCTTTAGCGCCGTTCTCAATAGAGAACTCAACTTTTTGACCTTCATCTAAGGTTTTAAAATCATTACTCTGGATGGCAGAGAAGTGAACGAACACATCTTTGCTACCATCAGCAGGAGAGATAAAACCAAAACCTTTATCGGCATTAAACCATTTTACTAAACCAGTCATTTTATTAGACATAGAGATACTTCCTTCAATTATTTTTGATTGCCGCCATAGGCGAGCGGATAGGCTTGGGTACAACTTATGGGGCACTTAGAAGGAATTTCGCGGAGAAGAGGTATCTGTCTGATAACGCTAATACGGAGAACTGCTTTACTAAAACTGCTTGCATAAATGTTACTGTCAACCGGGTACTGCTTATTACTTTATTTGGGGAGCTGGCTACACTGCTCGGGTCTGGCCGTCATCGCTATCGGCAGCCTACTCCCCCTAATCACGCTGTATTACAGAGCGACTACGTTTACCGCTGATGGGCCTTTAGCGCCGTTCTCAATAGAGAACTCAACTTTTTGACCTTCATCTAAGGTTTTGAAATCATTGCTCTGGATGGCAGAGAAGTGTACGAACACATCTTTGCTACCATCAGCAGGAGTGATGAAACCAAAACCTTTACCAGCGTCAAACCATTTTACTAAACCAGTCATTTTATTAGACATAGGGATACTTCCTTCAATTATTTTTTGCCACAATAGTGAGGCGAACGTGGTCTGTTTTTCAGAGGGTAACTTACTTAGGCACTTAGGAGGAGACTCACGGAGAAGGGATATCTTTGGATATGCTTTAACTGAGGACTGCTTTACTAAAACTGCTTTCATAAGGTCTGTGTTCCAAACCGATGAGGCTATTTAACCACAACACATTCCCTGTGGCAACCTAATATTTGACTACCATAGCCAGTGTCAATGGTTTTTTCATCTGCTCTGATGTGCGAGTATAATTTTTTATTTTACGAAACAACTGGTTATACCGACAATAGTTGTTGCTAAATTGTAGGATATTTTTGTGTTAGCAAGCTAAAAGCCGGAGGCAAAAACCCCCGGCGGGTGAATTTAGCGAGGAGAAACTGTTACTGTGCCGCTACGATCACTGGCAATCATGACGCGTTGACCCGCGCTGAAACGCGTTGGCCCTTGTGCCTGTACGACGACGATGTTGCTGCCATCATCTCGGCGAATTTCCAGTTGTACGCCTTCACTACGGTTCATGGCGCTTTGCACGCCCTGACCTGCCATACCACCAGCTACTGCACCACCTGCCGTTGCCAGACTATTACCACGGCCACCACCAATAGTGTTACCCAAGAAGCCCCCGACCACCGCACCACCAATGGCCCCGGCCACATTATTTTCACTGCCACCTTGAATGGTGACTGGTCGTGCGGAGACTACCGTACCGTAGGTTACCGTCTGTACTTGTCGTGCCTGAGAGGCAGTAAAAGTATCACCAGACGCCGTTCTGTTGTTAGCACATCCACTTAATACAGTCGCTGTAAGCGCTACGGCAATGACCAGTTTATTCATAATCAAACCCCTATTATCGGTACAAATCAGACTTCGTCAGCAATACCCTTCCTACTTGACGTTACAGCGGTGCCGTTTTGCTGTAACGCCCAATATGTTGAGTATAGATAGTTGTTAATAATGACTATAGCGTGAGAACGATTAATCTGAGGAAATAAATATGATCGCAGTGTATATAGGCGGAGTTACCGCAGTGCCGAGCATGGGGCATTTATGGCGCGAACCCGCAGGGGGCAAACAGGGGGCGTAATAAAAAAGGCGCGCTCCGTGTGGAGTACGCCTTTTTAAACAACAAGTTAACCGACTAGTATCAGTTCATGCCGTATTTTTTCAATTTCTTACGCAGCGTGCCACGGTTGATGCCCATCATCAGGGCAGCGCGGGTTTGGTTGCCACGGGTGTATTGCATCACCATGTCCAACAATGGCTGTTCAACTTCAGCCAGTACCAACTCATACAGGTCACTCACATCCTGACCATTCAGTTGAGCAAAATAGTTCTTCAGTGCTTGTTTAACCGAGTCACGCAAAGGCTTTTGAGTCACCTGATCTTGTGAATTTACGGTTGCAACGGTCAGTACGTCAGAATTTACGCGTTGTTCGAACATAGTTCTGTCAGCTCTTTTTTCTGTTTACGCAAGATTTTCGAAATATGCCTCCAACGCCTCCAGCTGTTCGCTGGCATCCTCAATGGCGTTGAATGTGCGCCGAAACTGGTCGTTAGGGGCATGCTCCTGGAGATACCAAGAGACGTGCTTACGTGCAATACGAAATCCCTTGCCTGGACCATAAAAGTCGTGCAATTCCCGTATATGCCCGTTTAACAAGCGCTGCACTTCGCCAAGTGGCATCGGTGGCAGCAACTCCCCAGTGTCCAGATAATGCTGGATTTCCCGGAAGATCCAAGGTCTTCCCTGAGCGGCACGTCCTATCATCAGAGCATCAGCCCCAGTGTAGTCGAGCACCGCTCTGGCTTTATGCGGGTCAGTGATGTCGCCATTCGCGATAACGGGAATGGAAACAATCTGCTTAACTGCCCGAATGCTGTCGTATTCCGCTTCACCATTAAACAGGCAAGAACGGGTTCGGCCATGAATCGTCAGGGCTTGTATACCACAATTTTCGGCCAGTTGGGCAATTTCTATACAGTTACGGTGTTCGGTCGACCAACCAGTTCTGATCTTCAGCGTTACTGGCACATCTACCGCATTGACCACTGCGGAGAGGATTTGTTTAACCAAATCAGGATGTTGCAATAATGCAGATCCTGCCAGTTTGCGGTTCACTTTCTTGGCTGGACATCCCATATTGATGTCGATGATTTGTGCACCATTAGCCACATTGATTCTGGCTGCTGCTGCCATCTCATCTGGATCGTTACCGGCAATTTGCACGGTACGAATACCAGGCTCATCGCTATGAACCATACGCAAACGCGACTTATCCGTCCGCCAGACCTCAGGATTCGAGGAGAGCATTTCAGATACCGTCATCCCAGCCCCCATGCCATGACATAGCGCTCTGAAGGGGCGGTCTGTTATACCAGCCATCGGGGCGGCAATCAGGCAATTTGTAAGCTGGAAGTGTCCAATACGCATAGACAAAGAATGACCACACTGTGTCCGTAAGGGCGCGTATATTACGCATTTTTGCGCTCAGATGAAAGGCCAAACTTTGACCAATTGATGAAAAAAGAGCGATAAAATACCCATTAAACTTGGCTAATTAATTATTTATTCATATATAACATGATGTTAACTTGAATCGATTAATTTGTGCGCTTAAGGATTTTCTACTAAACATCACAATTATCGACAGGTTATGCCTCATCAACCTGGTCGAAAGTGCTGATTTATTCATCAAATCAATGATAAAGCACATATAGAAATGAGTCAGACCTCTCATTTCAGTTAAAAAAAGAGTGTAGTGAATTGCCGGGAATGCTAACTCAGCAGGGGGGATAGTCCCTGCTATGGCGTAGCAGCCTTAGCAGGGGAGTCAGTTTTGCGTGCTTACTGCTTGATACCGGTAATACGGCACCATTCTTCTTTCTCTGCCACGGGATCGAGGGTGAATTTATCCTCGTAAGCCTGTGCGACGCCCAGTGCCTGGGTTGCCAGTACGCCAGATAACCCCAAATGACCGCCCGCGACCGGGAGTACGCTAATCAGTGGAGCCAGCTCGCGCAAGGGGCCAGCCAGAATATTGGCGACCACCACATCGGCAGATAAGTCTGCTGGCTGGTCTTTGGCAAGATACAGCTCCAGACGCTCTGAAACGCCGTTACGCTGTGCGTTATCACGACTGGCCTGAATGGCCTGCGGATCGATGTCGATGCCAATAGCGCGCGTTGCACCGAGTTTTAGCGCGGCAATTGCCAGGATGCCAGAGCCACAACCGAAGTCGATAACGGTTTTACCGTCCAGGCTGAGGCCATCGAGCCATTGCAGACACAATGCGGTGGTTGGGTGGGTACCCGTACCAAATGCCAAACCAGGGTCCAGCATCACGTTGACCGCTGTTGGGTCCGGCACATCACGCCAGCTCGGGCAGATCCACAAGCGTTCACCAAAACGCATCGGATGGAAATTATCCATCCATTCACGTTCCCAATCTTTATCTTCCAACTGCTCAATCTTATGGATAAAGCCTTTACCGAGTTGCGGGTTGTATTCCAGCATGGCGATCACTGCGGCCATATCCGTTTCAGCATCGTACAGGCCAATCACATCAGTATCGCCCCACAGACGCGTTTCCCCTGGTAGCGGCTCAAACACCGGATTATCGTGGGTATCCTGAAACGTGACTGACACCGCGCCACTTTCAATCAATGCGTCCCCAAGGGATTCGGCCTGATTGCCAGTGGTGTTTAATTTTAGTTGAATCCAAGGCATAACTTTTCTCTCAAAAGCTCAATCCCCTTCATCTTTCAAATCGCAGGGGTGTTGGCTGTGCTCACGCACCCGAATCACTTGACTGTGTAAGCTCATCGGGATGCCCTCGCTTGCCGCCTTCCTGCATTTTGAAATCTATTGGGTATATAATTGAGCTGATATAAATTAATCGTTTCTAATCAGCGCTAACTACCGCGGGCTGTCGTGCCCGCGCTCTGTCGCCAAACTGATTACCGATATAAAACGCCAGCAGATTAAGCACCAGTGACGGCACTATCGGGTGCAGACCGGCTATCTTAATATTGAAACTGGCCAGTACCGTATAGCATACCGCACCGACAATCATAGAGCTAAGGGCACCATGAGCATTGGCTCGCTCCCAGTACAGCCCTAGCACCAATGGCCAGAGGAATACGGCTTCCAGGCCACCAAAGGCCAACAGATTAAGCCAGATAATCATTTCTGGCGGCCGCCAGGCTGCAAGTAACAGTAACAGCCCAAGAATAAGCGTTGATAAGCTGGAAATACGCGCCAACTTGCGTTCATTCTTCAACTCTTCCGGCCGCAGATTGAGATATAAATCTTTCACGATGGTTGCAGACGATTGCAGCAACTGGGCATTGATGGTCGACATAATCGCCGCCATGGGTGCCGCCAGAAAGATCCCGGCGGCAAAGGGCGGTAACACTGTGATCATCAGTGTCGGGATCACCTGATCGGGGATCTTCAAGTCCGGCAGGATCGCCCGGCCCAATGCGCCAGCCAAATGCATGCCGAACATCAGGATTGCGACCACAATGGTGCCGATGATAATGCCACGGTGTACCGCTTTGCTATCACGATACGAAATACAGCGCACGGCAGTATGTGGCAGGCCAATCACGCCAAAACACACCAGGATCCAGAACGAGGCCATAAACGGCAGATCAAGGATCTTCTCACCACCTTGCGGTGAAACTAGCGCTGGATCAATATGTTGTAGTGTATCGATGGCTTTATGCAGCCCACCTGCGGCATGGATCACCGCCACAAGCAGTAAAATAGTGCCGATCAACATCACCAGCCCTTGCAAGGCATCGTTCAATACACTGGCGCGGAAACCACCAAAAGAGGTATATAGCGCGATACTGATACCAAATATTAATAAGCCGGTATCGTAAGGAATGCCCGCTGCGGTTTCCAGCAAACGTGCACCACCAATAAACTGCACGGTCATGGCACCGACAAATGCCACCAACAAGCTGATACTGGCCAACCACACCAGTAACCGGCTTTGATAGCGGGCATACAGCATATCGTTGAGGGTCACGGCATTATAGCGGCGTGCCAGAATAGCGAACTTCTTGCCCAGAACACCCAGTGACAGCCAGACCGCAGGTAACTGGATCATCGCCAATAACACCCAACCAAGGCCATATTTATAGGCAGCACCCGGCCCGCCAATAAATGAACTGGCACTGATATAAGTGGCGGTCAGGGTCATTGCCAGTACGAATCCTCCCATCGAGCGGTTGCCGATAAAGTATTCGTTTAGAAAACTTCCGGTTTTTTGGCGGGTATAGGCATAAATTGATAAGCCAAATACCATTGCCAGATAGCCCACCAATGGCAGGACAACATCAGTTTGCATTCTCATCCTCCAGCGAGATATCGCGGAAGACGAAACGCACCATCAGAGCGCACAGCACAATAAACACCAGTGGCAGCGCAATACAGGCGGCTTCAAACCAAGCCGGGAGGCCAGTCATGCCGGGGATATTACCGGGTAAATACGCAGTCAATATCCAGCCAGCCAGATAAGCCAATGTTAAACCAAAGGCCCAGCGCGCTTCTTTGTGAGCTTGTATGAATCTTGTTTCCATTGTTCTCCCCATACCCTTTGTACTTGGCGCGACAGCGTTGTTAGCCGCTCTCACCCACCCGAATCACTGACGTGAGTCAGCTCATCGGGATGTGTTCGTTTGCTGCCTAGCTGTCACACCAATTACTGTGGGTAATAATATCTTTGTACTTGGCGCGACAGCGTTGTTAGCCGCGCGCGCTCACCCGAATCACTGACGTGAGTCAGCTCATCGGGATGTGTTCGTTTGCTGCCTGGCTGTCACACCCATTACTGTGGGTAATAATATCTTTGTACTTGGCGCGACAGCGTTGTTAGCCGCGCTCACTCACCCGAATTAACTTATCGGATTTCATTAGATTGCCGCTTGACTACAACACCAATAACTTCAGATAGATAAGTCGAAATAAAATTTCAAAAGAAAAAAGACCGGTGATTAACCGGCCTTGATATAAAAGACTAACAGCATGAAGAACAAAATATCAGGTTTCTTGTAACCCGAGTTTTTTCTCCAGATAGTGGATATTGGTGCCACCGTGCTGGAAGTTTTCGTCGTTCATGATGCGCTGCTGTAACTCAACGTTGGTTTTGATACCGTCGATAATGAGTTCTGCTAGCGCATTTTTCATGCGAGCAATTGCCACGTCACGGTTTTCACCGTAAGTGATCAGCTTGCCGATCATGGAGTCATAATATGGCGGCACAGTATAACCGGCATAAATATGAGACTCCCAACGCACACCAAAACCGCCCGGCGCATGGAAACGGGTAATTTTACCCGGACTTGGCAGGAAGGTATTCGGGTCTTCGGCGTTGATACGGCATTCCACGGCGTGGCCGTGCACCTTCACTTCATCTTGTTTGATGGAGAGAGGTTGGCCCGCAGCGATACGCAGTTGTTCTTTGATCAAATCCACACCGGTGATCATTTCGGTAACCGGGTGTTCAACCTGAATACGGGTGTTCATTTCAATGAAATAGAACTCGCCGTTTTCATACAGGAACTCGAAAGTCCCCGCACCACGATAGCCGATCTCTACACAGGCTTTCGCGCAGCGTTCACCGATATAACGGCGCAATTCGCTGGTGATACCTGGTGCTGGTGCCTCTTCAACCACTTTCTGGTGGCGGCGCTGCATAGAACAGTCACGTTCAGCCAGATAAATAGCATTACCCTGACCGTCAGCCAAAATCTGAACTTCGATATGGCGTGGGTTCTCAAGGTACTTTTCCATATAAACCATGTCGTTATTGAAAGCTGCTTTGGCTTCCGCACGCGTCATGTTGATGGACTGCTCGAGATCTTTATCATGACGAACCACACGCATGCCACGACCACCACCACCGCCTGATGCCTTGATAATGACCGGGTAACCGATACGTTTGGCAAAGGCTTTATTCTTGGTAGTGTCGTCAGTCAATGGGCCGTCAGAGCCAGGTACGCAAGGTACACCAGCTTTCTTCATCGCGCTTATCGCTGAAACTTTATCACCCATCAGGCGAATAGTTTCGGCACGTGGGCCGATAAAGATGAAACCTGAACGTTCTACCTGTTCGGCAAAATCAGCATTTTCAGACAGGAAACCATAGCCGGGGTGAATAGCCACCGCGCCGGTGATCTCAGCAGCAGAAATGATTGCCGGGATGTTCAGATAGCTTTTAACAGAAGGCGCGGGACCAATACAAACAGTCTCGTCAGCCAATAACACATGTTTAAGATCACGATCCGCGACAGAGTGAACTGCCACAGTTTTGATCCCCAGCTCTTTACAAGCTCGCAGGATACGCAGCGCAATCTCACCACGGTTAGCGATTACGATTTTATCAAGCATGGAACGCCTCGTTACTCGATGACGACAAGAGGCTCGTCGAATTCAACCGGCTGACCGTTTTCAACCAGAATGGCTTTTACAGTACCGGATTTATCTGCTTCGATTTGGTTCATCATTTTCATCGCTTCAACGATGCAAAGAGTGTCACCAGCAGAAACTTTCTGACCTACTTCAATGAAGGCTTTAGCATCCGGGCTCGGGGTGCGGTAGAAGGTACCGACCATTGGGGAGCGCACGATATGGCCACTGATTGCTGCTGGTGCAGCCGCTTCAGCAGGTGCTGGTGCAACGGCGGCAGCCAGTGCGGGCTGTTGCTGTGGTGCAGCAAAAGCATATGGCTGTTGCATCATTGGGTAGTTTGGTGCGGCGGGAGCACGACTGATACGTACTGACTCTTCGCCTTCTGAGATTTCCAGCTCTGAAATGCCGGACTCTTCAACCAGTTCGATCAGTTTCTTAATCTTACGAATATCCATGAGTGTGATTCCGTACTCTTTGTGTGTTGCAATTATACCCATCATATTTCACGTTGCATGTGTGTTGACTGCCTTCGTTCACCCCGTCACTTTTTAGTCAGTTCATGGGATTCGCTCAGTTGCCGCCTTACTGCAACTCGAATTATTTCGGGTCTAGTTGGATTTTGACAAGCGATTTACCGCTGCCTGTAAAGCAAAGTTGTAGCCATCTGCGCCAAGTCCACAGATTACGCCAACTGCAATATCAGAGAGATATGAATGATGACGGAAAGGCTCCCGGGCATGCACATTAGACAAGTGGATCTCGATAAACGGGATCTGTACACCTAACAATGCATCACGCAGTGCCACGCTGGTATGCGTAAACGCTGCTGGGTTTATCAGGATAAAATCGGTATTACCCCGTGCCTGATGAATTCTATCGATCAGCGCATGCTCTGCATTTGACTGCAAATGGGACAGCGCCACATCCATTCCCTGGGCTTGAATCTCTAACTGGCTGACAATCTCAGCCAATGTGGTGTAACCGTACTTTTCCGGTTCACGCGTTCCAAGCAGATTCAGATTAGGGCCATTCAGAAGCAAAATGTGAAACTTATCCGACATTGTGCTGGTATCTCCGGCAATTAGTCCATCATCGTAAAAAATAACCTGATGTCACCGATTTGTCACCTTTTTACGACGAATTTGATACTGCGATCGGCACTAAGGTCGGGCATTATAATGATATCGTAGCAATTAGCAGCTAAATACTGGTCTTATCAGCGAAGATATTCAATAAAAAAGAGTGCGAACTGTGCGTTCAGCATTATTTATGACGGGGAGAATCATGATAAGTTCCGGCCACTAACGGCACCATTGCCGAAATTTTTTATAGCGTAGTGCCAGCAATATAACCGCCGCCACGGCGTAGATAATCGGCAGTGGCGAAAGCGTTTTAACCGACCAAAGATAATGAATTGGCGCAAGGATGGCGACAACATACACCAGATTATGCAGTTTTTGCCAGTTGGGTCCCATTTTCCGTTGCGCCCACAAGGTAGAGGTGACGGCCAGCGACAGTAACAATAGCCAACTGATAATCCCCAATGTGAGATAGGGGCGGGTAACCAACTCGCGCCCCAGCAGGCCAATATTGCTCAGCCCCAGTTCCAGCAAAGAGTAGCTGACTAAATGCAAGGTTCCCCAGGCAAAACACCATAAACCTAATAACCGGCGGCAGCGGATCAAGAGGGGCTGTTTACCATAACGCGCCAGCGGAGTGACGACTAAAGTGGCTAACAACAGTTTCAATGTCATGCGGCCGGTAAAATGCTGAATATCTTTGGCGGGGTCGGCACTGAACCAACCCTGATTAACCGATAAAATCAGCCACAGAAAAGGCAGCGCTGCCGCCAGCCAGATAGCCACTTTTAACCATTTAATCTGCCGTAGACTCAGGCGCATCAGAAATTCACTCGCAGATCTAAACCGCGGTAGAGGGATGCAACTTGGTCCGCATAACCGTTAAACAGCAACGTAGGTTGGCGCTGCACATCAAGGATACCGCCGGAGCCGATAAAGCGTTCTGTGGCTTGCGACCAACGCGGATGGTCGACATGGGGGTTCACATTGGCATAAAAACCGTATTCGTTAGGCGCACTGAGGTTCCAGGTGGTGGGCGGCTCATCATGAGTCAGGCGAATATGAACGATAGATTTTATCCCTTTAAAGCCATATTTCCACGGCGTGATAAGCCGCAGCGGAGCACCATTTTGCGGTGGCAGGGCTTTGCCATACACACCCAGGGTCATGAAGGCGAGTGGATGCATAGCTTCATCCAGTCGTAAGCCTTCGACATACGGGTATTTTAGCCCGCCGCCAATAAAACGGTCCTCTTGTCCCGGCATCTGATCCGGGGCGTAAAGTGTTTGAAATGCGACATAGCGGGCATTACTGGTTGGTTCAACCAGCTTGAGCAGTTTCCCTAACTCAAAACCAATCCACGGCACCACCATGGACCAGGCTTCGACGCAGCGCATGCGATAAATGCGTTCTTCCAGCGGGAAGCGTTTTATCAGGTCATCGATATCCAGTGTCATTGGTTTAGCCACATCACCGTCGATACGTATCTGCCAGCCTTCGGTTTTCAGCGTGCCAGCATTGGCGGCGGGATCAGCTTTATCCAGACCAAATTCGTAGAAGTTATTGTAACCAGTCACTTTTTCTTCTGGCGTCATCGCCAGATCGGGGTGGTACACCGTTGATTTGGTAAACGTCAATGGCTTGCCTGACGGGGCTTTAGGGCGATCATTGCCTTTAAACCAGGCCAGTAGATCTGCCTGTGCCGATGTGGGTAACGCCAGTGTGGCAGCCGTGATCCCCAGTGCCTGTAATACTTTGCGGCGCTGGTAAAAAATACTTTCCGGCGTGACGTCAGCTTCGGTCAGTTTGCGTGGTTTGGTACTGCTGCCACTGAGACTGTTTTTTGAATGAGATAAAAAGTTGCGCATAGACCTACTCCATCGGGCAGGGGAGTCATACTGACCGTTATGGTATTAATCATGGCGGCTTATGGGCACAAGTGCGAGGGGGCTGAGAAAAATATGAAATTTCTGAGTGAGAATGGAGTGATAGGACCGGGTGGCCGCAATATCCACCCGGTGACTTTTGCAAAATAAATAATTAGCGAACTTTAACCAACGTCCGGCCAGTGACTTCATTCGCCAGCAGGCGTGCGGCGATAGTTGGCGCATCTGCCAGCGTGATGGATTGCGATGCTTGCTGATAGAAACTGTCGGGTAAGATTTTCAGCAACCGCTGCCAGGCTTGCTGGCGGCGCGGTTGAGGTGTCATCACCGAATCCACGCCTTGTAAACGCACGTTGCGCAGAATAAATGGCATCACAGTGGTGGGCAGCGTATAGCCACCCGCTAATCCACAGGCGGCAACGGTGCTGTTGTAATTCATCTGTGCCAGCACTTTAGCCAGCAATTTGTCGCCGACAGTATCAATTGCACCGGCCCACAACTGTTTTTCCAGTGGGCGTGGCGCATCAAGATAATCATTGCGCGAGAGCACCCGCTGCGCACCGAGACTTTTCAAATAGTCACTGTTACTGTCACGACCTGAGATTGCCGCAATCTGGTAACCGAGCGCCGACAGTAAGGCAATTGCGGTGCTACCTACGCCACCGCTGGCTCCGGTGACCACCACTTCGCCACTTTCAGGGGTAACGCCGCCGTCTTCCAATGCCATGACGCACAACATGGCGGTGAACCCTGCGGTACCGATAATCATGGCTTTTCTTGGCTCCAACCCTTCAGGCATGGGAACCAGCCAATCGCCATTCACACGCGCTTGCTCGGCTAAACCGCCCCAATGATTTTCGCCCACCCCCCAGCCGGTCAGTAACACTGACTGACCGATATGAAAACGTGGGTCCTCACTGCTGTGAACCGTGCCAGCAAAATCAATACCCGGCACCATAGGGAATTCGCGGATAATCTTCCCTTTGCCGGTGATGGCTAGCGCGTCTTTATAATTCAGGCTGGACCAATTGACATCAACCGTGACATTACCGGCTGGCAATTGCGAGGGCGATATTTCACGCACTTCGGCGACAGTACGGCCTTCAATTTGATCAAGTACCAGTGCTCGCATGTATCACTCTCCCGATATATCTTTCTGCAACGCCAATGACGTTGGGTATATACCCGCCATACTTCAAGTTGCATGTGTGTTGGCTGCCTTCATGCAACTCGAGCTATTTAGTGTATAAATTGTGAATAATTCAAAAAAGGGATGGGTTAAGAGTGAGCTAATATAGCGGTAACAGCAACCTTCTGGCCTGATCAAGAACAAAAATCAATTCATTGATTTTTATCATGGCTATCCTTTGAAGAGGGATTGATTGAAAATCAGGGAAAAAGGCGAAAATATTGTGTTATTGTCGCATTATGAAGTAAAAAGTCAGTTTTATAGCCTATTTTTGTCATATAGTGTGCTCCTCAAGGGACATGAGGATTTTTCTTCACTTAATTGCGCTTCGCAAGGCTAAGGGATGCAATTTACAACCAAACTTTCTGCGTTTATGACGCTACTAGTGGTCTCGGCTATGTGCTTGGTGCTACTGGGTAGCACGGTAAGTTTCTTCTATTTATGCCAGAAAAAAATGGAGCACCGTCTCCAAAGTATCGTGACAGCTTATGATCAGTCGCTTCTGCTGCAACCGGCGGATAAAGCGCGCGAGTGGTTGCCTATCATGATGCGAACTATCGGTGTGGTGGAGCTCAGCGTCCAAGATCAAGACCGCACGCTGTATCATCTCAAACTCCCTGCAATTTATACGCCTTGGAATAGCGGAAGTAGATACCGCAACATGGTGGTACCGATGCTGCATCAACCTGGGGCATCGATGCATTTCACCTATATTGACCCCTTGAACAGCTATACCCGCTCTCTTTATGCTGCGGCCGTTTTATCGCTGGTGGTTATAGTGATTGCCATGGCGCTATTGCTGAGTTTCCGCTGGTTGCGTGATCAAACCGCAGGGCAGGAAAAACTTGAACGGCGAGCAAGGCGTATTCTTAACGGCGAACGTGAATATGCTATCAGTAGCGACGGGCATGAATGGCCACCTTGTGCCAGTCGTGCCATTGACCGGCTATTGGCCGAGTTGATGGAAGTGAGGGAGGAGCGTAACCGTGTTGATACGCTTATTCGCACTTTTGCGGCACAAGATGCCAAAACCGGTCTCAGCAATCGCCAGTTTTTTGATAATCAACTGACTACCCAACTGGAGGAAGAGGGTGCCCATGGGATAGTCATGATGGTGCAGTTACCTGATTTTGAAAGTTTAAATGAAACTGATGATCATCAGCAGGTACAAGAACTGATGCGGTCGTTGATTAACCTGCTTTCTTCTTTTGTTGCCCGCCATCCCTCGGCGTTACTGGCGCGCTACCATCGTAGTGATATCGCGATTTTGTTGCCCCATAAAACGCTAAAAGATGCGGATGTTATGGCTGCTCAATTGGTTCATGCGGTTGGGGCGTTACCTGACCCCCATGTTATTGACCGCGAATCATTGCTGCATATGGGGATTGTGGCGTATCGCAGTGGGGAGTCAGTTGAACAGATTATGGATAATGCTGGACAAGCGACCAAAAATGCGGCGATGTATGGGGGGAATGGCTGGTATGTATTCGATACTCAAGTGTCAGAAAAAGGGCGTGGTAGTGTCAAATGGCGCACTTTACTGGAGCAGACGCTGGCTAACGGCGGGCCAAGGCTTTATCAGAAGCCGGTGATTACTGTTGACGGTAAAATTCATCACCGTGAAATAATCAGCCGTATCTATGATGGTGAGCAAGAGTTGTTAGCCGCTGAATATACACCATTAGTGCAATTGCTTGGCCTGGCGGAGCGTTACGACCGTCAAAAAATTGATCGGATAATTCCTTTATTAGCTTTATGGCCGGACGAAACTCTGGCATTTTCTATCTGCGTTGATTCATTATTGCAGCGTTCTTTTCAGCGTTGGCTGCGTGATACGCTATTACAATGCAGAAAGTCTGATAGAAAGCGAATTATCTTTGAACTTGCAGAGGCAGATGTGTGTCAACATATCGACCGAATCCGTCCGATGATGCGTTTATTGCTCGGTGTGGGCTGCAAGGTGATGGTGTCGCAGGCCGGATTAACGGTTGTTAGCACCTCTTACATCAAATCGCTACGGGTTGAAATGATTAAACTTCATCCTGGGTTAGTAAGAAGCATTAATTTACGTTATGAAAATCAGTTGTTTGTGGAAAGCCTGACGGGTGCTTGTGCGGGGACGGATACAAAAGTTTTTGCCGCAGGAGTGCTTACCCGTGAAGAATGGCAAACGCTGAAGGATAAGGGGATTTACGGTGGACAGGGCAATTTTTTTGCTCTGCCAACGCTTTTGAACCCCGGAAAGAAAAAATATTCGTATTAGGGCTATGTTTAGCCTGATCGTTGAGCAAAAATTAACGTAGAATGTGCCAGTCATTTCCGTAAATCGTTGGTGGGCGCTTACTTCCGACGAGAATCAGGTTAAATGTTAGATTTTATGTGCTGTGTTACGCCGGTCGTTACGCAGAATCTGTGTTGTGTGGAGGGTTTATTCAACCTTTTCAAGCGACATAAGTTCTGAGTGGAGCGAGATGTCAACAACGCAGCTACTTTTTCACCGAATCAGGACGTTTTTGCGCCTTGTCGCTGCTTCGTGTGGTTGGTAAAGTAGGCGGATTTTATTTTCCGCCCCCAGCTTGCAGGATTATCCTTTCGTTATGTTTAAGAAATTTCGTGGCATGTTTTCCAACGACTTGTCCATCGACTTGGGTACCGCCAATACCCTTATTTATGTTAAAGGACAAGGCATTGTACTGAATGAACCTTCAGTGGTTGCTATTCGCCAGGATCGTGCCGGTTCACCAAAGAGCGTTGCGGCTGTGGGCCATGATGCTAAACAGATGCTTGGGCGCACCCCAGGCAATATCGCTGCTATTCGCCCAATGAAAGACGGCGTTATTGCCGATTTCTTTGTCACCGAAAAAATGCTGCAACACTTTATTAAGCAGGTTCACAGCAACAGCTTTATGCGCCCAAGTCCGCGTGTATTGGTGTGCGTACCGGTCGGGGCTACTCAGGTTGAGCGCCGTGCGATCCGTGAATCCGCTCAGGGCGCTGGCGCTCGTGAAGTGTTTTTGATTGAAGAGCCTATGGCTGCTGCTATTGGTGCCGGTCTGCCGGTTTCTGAAGCAACAGGTTCAATGGTCGTGGATATTGGTGGCGGTACCACAGAAGTGGCCGTTATCTCTCTGAACGGGGTTGTTTACTCTTCTTCTGTTCGTATCGGTGGCGACCGCTTTGATGAAGCGATCATTAATTATGTGCGCCGTAACTACGGTTCATTGATTGGTGAAGCGACTGCTGAACGTATCAAACACAGCATCGGTTCTGCTTATCCGGGTGATGAAGTTCTGGAAATTGAAGTGCGTGGTCGTAACCTTGCTGAAGGTGTGCCTCGTGGCTTTACACTGAACTCCAATGAGATCCTTGAAGCGCTGCAAGAGCCGCTGACTGGTATCGTTAGCGCGGTAATGGTTGCACTGGAACAATGCCCGCCAGAATTGGCTTCTGACATCTCTGAACGCGGTATGGTGCTAACCGGTGGTGGCGCATTGCTGCGTAATCTGGATCGCCTGCTGATGGAAGAGACCGGTATCCCAGTCGTAGTGGCAGAAGACCCATTGACCTGCGTCGCTCGCGGCGGTGGCAAAGCGTTGGAAATGATCGACATGCATGGCGGCGATTTGTTCAGCGAAGAATAATAGTCAGCCAAAAAGGAGGAGAACTAAGTCAGATGAATCGCTATCCATCTTACATAAGGTAAGAAGGGTTAGTTCGTCCGATTTAGCGCCTCCTTTTGTCGTCGAGGAATACGCATAATTTATGAAGCCGATTTTTAGCCGGGGTCCATCCCTGCAACTGCGACTGTTCTTTGCCATTCTTGCCGCTATTGTTTTGGTTATCGCTGATAGCCGGTTGGGCACGTTTGTCAAAATACGTACCTATATGGACACCGCCGTTAGCCCTTTCTATTTTCTGGCCAATGGGCCACGCAAAGTTCTCGACAACGTTTCTGAAACTCTGGCTACCCGTGAACAGCTAGAGCTGGAAAACCGTGCGTTACGCCAAGAGCTGTTGCTTAAAAATACTGATCTACAGTTGCTTGGGCAATTTAAACAGGAAAATAACCGCTTACGTGAGTTACTCGGTTCTCCTTTGCGTCAGGATGAACAAAAAATGGTCACGCAGGTGATGTCCAGTGGGACAGACCCTTATAGTGATCAGGTGGTTATCGATAAAGGTTCTAACAACGGGGTATACGAAGGCCAGCCGGTTATCAGTGACCGTGGTGTCGTAGGCCAGGTTGTCGCGGTGAGTAAACTAACCAGCCGCGTATTATTAATTTGTGATGCCTCCCATGCGCTACCGATTCAGGTGCTACGTAATGATATTCGCGTAATTGCCGCAGGGAGTGGTTGTACCGATGATTTATTACTGGAGCACTTACCCAGCAATACAGATATTCGTGTTGGTGATGTATTAGTGACATCCGGGCTGGGTGGGCGTTTCCCCGAAGGTTATCCGGTCGCAGTGGTCTCTTCTGTCAAAGTTGATAACCAGCGGGCTTATACTGTGATTCAGGCTCGCCCAACCGCTGATTTACAGCGCCTGCGCTACTTGTTGCTATTGTGGGGGGCTGACCGTAATGGTGAGATGCCATTGCCGCCAACTGAAGTTCGCCGCGTAGCCAATGAACGACTGGCTCCGATGATGTCACAAGTGCTGCCTGCCGCAGATGCGATGGGGCCACCGGCACCACCGGCCGCTACGCCTACCACACCAACAGCAGTGACTGCGCCGGGAGTATCGCCATGAACCGTTACAGCAGCAATGGTCGTTGGGTTATCTGGTTATCCTTCCTGATTGCCATGGTGCTGCAAATTATGCCGTGGCCGGAACAGATTTATATGTTCCGGCCGTCATGGTTAGCATTGGTTTTAATCTACTGGGTGATGGCATTACCCCATCGAGTGAATGTTGGCACCGGCTTTGTCCTTGGGCTGATTATGGATCTTATTTTGGGTTCAACACTTGGGGTAAGGGCGCTGGCACTCAGTATTATCGCTTATCTGGTCGCTTTTAAGTTTCAACTATTCCGCAATATGGCACTGTGGCAGCAGGCGCTCATCGTGATGCTGCTTTCACTCACCATGGATGTCGTGGTGTTTTGGTCTGAGTTTTTAGTGATTAATGTCTCATTCCGCCCAGAAGTATTCTGGAGTAGTGTAATTAACGGTATTTTGTGGCCTTGGCTATTCTTGTTAATGCGTAAAATTCGCCGCCAATTTGCGGTGCAATAAGGACTTTAGACTCATGACCGCCCTGTATCTTGCCTCTGGCTCTCCGCGTCGCCGTGAATTACTGGCACTGCTTAATGTCCCTTTTGAGGTACTGAAAACTGAGGTTGAAGAGCAACGCCATCCAGAGGAGAGTGCGCAAGAGTATGTCCGGCGCTTAGCGTTGGAGAAAGCTCAGGCAGGGGTAAAGGTCGCACCACAGGATCTGCCGGTATTAGGGGCCGATACCATTGTGGTGTTAAATGGGCAAGTTTTAGAAAAACCACGGGATAAAGCCGATGCGCAGCGAATATTGAGTGCGCTGTCCGGTCAGCAACATCAGGTGATCACTGCGGTGTCTCTGGCTGATCGGCAAGATGTGTTATCTGCCATGGTGGTGACAGATGTGACATTTCGTGTGTTATCCCAGTTGGAAATCAGTGACTATATTGCTACCGGTGAACCCATGGACAAAGCGGGCGCTTACGGTATTCAGGGGAAAGGTGGTTGTTTCGTCAGAACCATTACCGGCAGTTACCACGCCGTAGTGGGGCTGCCGTTGGTAGAAACCCATGAATTACTAAGTAATTTCATTGCGCTACGTAATGTGAGAGGAATACATGACAGCTGAATTACTGGTCAATATCACACCGTCTGAAACGCGAGTTGCCTACATTGATGGTGGCATCTTGCAAGAAATACACATTGAACGAGAAGCGAAAAGAGGGATCGTCGGTAATATCTACAAAGGTCGTGTCAGCCGCGTTTTACCGGGCATGCAAGCGGCGTTTGTCGATATTGGTCTGGATAAGGCCGCCTTCCTCCATGCCTCCGATATCATGCCCCACACCGAATGCGTGGCTGGGGATGAACAGAAAAATTTCAATGTGCGCGATATCGCTGAACTGGTGCGCCAGGGGCAGGATTTAATGGTGCAGGTGGTGAAAGACCCTCTTGGCACCAAAGGTGCACGTTTGACCACGGATATCACGTTACCTTCCCGCTATTTGGTACTTATGCCGGGAGCTGCCCATGTTGGGGTGTCGCAGCGAATTGAAAGCGAAGCAGAACGCGAACGCCTGAAAAAAACTGTGGCGGCCTACTGCGATGAACAGGGCGGTTTTATTATCCGTACTGCCGCCGAAGGAATTGGTGAAGAAGAGCTATCGGCAGATGCTGCCTTCCTCAAACGGCTGTGGACTAAAGTCCAGGAGCGGAAGAAGCGCAATATCACCAAATATAAGTTGTATGGCGAGATGGCACTGGCGCAACGCGTACTGCGTGATTTTGCCGGTGCGGCACTGGATAAAATCCGAGTCGACTCCAAGCTGACTTATGACCTGCTGGTGGAATTTACCAGTGAATACATTCCTGAGATGACCGCAAAGCTGGAGCTGTATGCAGGCAAACAGCCGATTTTCGATCTCTACGATGTCGAAAATGAAATTCAGCGCTCATTGGAACGTAAAGTTGAGCTAAAATCAGGTGGTTACTTGATTATTGATCAAACAGAAGCCATGACTACCGTGGATATCAACACCGGTGCTTTTGTGGGTCATCGTAATCTCGACGAGACTATTTTCAATACCAATATTGAAGCCACTCAGGCCATCGCCCGCCAGCTACGCATGCGTAACTTGGGGGGGATTATCATTATTGATTTCATTGATATGAGTAATGAAGAGCATCGTCGGCGTGTATTGCATTCATTAGAACAGGCATTGAGTAAAGATCGGGTAAAAACCAGTATTAATGGTTTCTCTCAGCTAGGCTTAGTCGAAATGACGCGTAAGCGCACACGAGAGAGCATCGAGCATGTTTTATGCAACGAATGCCCAACCTGCCGTGGCCGTGGCACCGTTAAATCGGTGGAAACCGTGTGCTATGAGATATTGCGTGAAATTGTCCGAGTGCACCACGCTTACGATTCTGATCGCTTCCTGGTTTATGCGTCTCCAGCGGTAGGAGAAGCACTGAAAGGTGAAGAGTCACATGCTCTGGCTGAAGTGGAGATCTTCGTCGGTAAGCAGGTCAAAGTGCAGATTGAACCACTGTATAACCAAGAACAGTTTGATGTGGTGATGATGTAAGATTTTCCGCTGCCATTCGTGCAGCGGATGGCAAGGAGAGATGTGTGAGGCGACTGCCCAGGATAATATTTGCGACAGGCGCCACAATGATTGTTGTGGTGGCACTGTTGGTCAGTGGGCTACGCATGATGCTGCCTCTCATCAACGACTATCGTCTGCAAATCGTGGCCAAGGTTCAGTCCATCAGCGGTATTCCACTGGAAGTGGGGTTCATGCAGGGATCGTGGGAACCGTTTGGCCCAACGTTGGAATTGCGCGATATTCACGCTAAATTGCCGAAAGCCGACTGGCAGGTGCAGCGGGTGACCCTTGCGCTTGATGTGTGGCAGTCACTGTTGCACTGGCGCTGGCAGTTCCGTGATATGACCTTCTATCAATTGCAGTTAGATTTGCACACTACGTTGGATATGCAGCAAAACAGCAGCCGCAATCTTGAAACGGGTAATCTTAGTGATATCTTCCTGCGCCAATTAGATCACTTTGATCTGCGTAATAGCCGTGTCTCATTTCTCACGCCTTCTGGTCCCCGCGCGGAATTAGAGATCCCGCAACTCACCTGGCTTAACTCCCTGAACCGGCATCGCGCCGAAGGGCAAATCAGCTTGTCGACCATTAATGGTCAGCACGGTGCGGTGCAGGTGCGGATGGACCTACACGATAATCAAGGCATCCTCAATAACGGCACGGTCTATATGCAGGCCGACAATATCGACCTGAAACCGTGGATCAGTCGCTGGCTGCGTACCAATACTGGGCTGGATAATGCAGAATTTAGCCTGGCGGCCTGGCTGAGTATCAAAAGTGGCGCGATTTACAGTGGTAATGTGCTACTCAGTGAGGGGCAGGCCAATTGGACTGTCGCGGGCAAATCACATCAGTTGGCAGTAGATAATTTTGTGTTGGAAGGCCACCGTCAGGGTAATGGCTGGCAGATTGATGCCCCGCAGCTAAGTCTGAAAACCGATGGTCAGGCATGGCCTAAAGGGCATTTATCGGCACTGTGGTTACCGGAAAATACGCAGTTTATTGGCCCAGACCAATCTCAGGAATTACGCATTCGCGCCACTAATATTCAGTTGGAGCGGGTGGGGCCACTGTTACCGACCTTGTCACTTTTTACCCCAGAGCTAATGAACCGTTGGGCGGATTTACGGCCACAAGGGAATATCGATGCATTGGCATTGGACATTCCTATCAGCCAACCAGAAAAAACCCGTTTTCAGGCCAAATGGCACAATATCAGTTGGCAACACTGGGATTTGTTGCCGGGGGTTAATAATTTTGCCGGTGCGCTGAGCGGTTCCGCAGCGCTTGGGCGGTTGGATATCAATCTCAAAGACAGCACATTACCCTATGGTGATATGTTCCGCGCGCCGCTGGAGGTTAGTCAGGCCAGTGGTGCAGTCAACTGGCAGATTGATGATAAAGGCTGGGAACTGTGGAGTGACCAGTTAGATGTCAGAGCTAAATCGCTGTGGGGCAACGGCAGCTTCCGCTATCAGCAACCCGATAAAGGGCAACCGTGGCTGAAAATTCTGACCGGTATTCGCTTGTATGATGCGACCAATGCATGGCGCTATTTCCCTGAGCCGCTGATGGGCAAGAAGCTGGTGGACTATCTGACCGAGGCGTTACAGGGTGGGCAGGTAGACAACGCAACACTTATCTATAATGGCAATCCTCATGATTTCCCTTATAAAAAGAAAGAAGGCCAGTTCCAGGTTTATGTGCCACTGCGTAACGCCACCTTCCAATTCCAACCAGATTGGCCTGCGTTAGAGAATTTAGCCATTGATCTTGATTTCCTCAACGAAGGTTTGTGGATGGATGCCCCTCACGCGATGTTGGGAAAGGTCACCGGCAGTAATATCAGCGCTATTATCCCCGACTATCTGAAAGAAAAGCTGTATGTCGACGCCGAAGTGGTTGGCGAAGGGCGCGATGTCCATGACTACTTTACGGAGACACCGCTGAATGATTCCGTGGCGCAAACGCTGGAAGAGCTGCAAGTCGGTGGTAAAGTTAGTGGGCGCTTACATCTGGATATCCCCTTGGAAGAGGGCCTTATCACCCATGCCAGCGGTGAAGTGACGCTCAACAACAACAGCCTGTTGGTGAAGCCATTGCAAAGCCAACTGGAAAACATCAGTGGCAAGTTCCGCTTTAACGATGGCAATCTCGCTAGCGATACCTTATCCGCGAACTGGTTTGGGCAGCCATTGGCGGTTGATTTCACTACACAAGAGCAACCAAAAAACTTTTTGGTGAATGTTGGATTGGGTGGTGACTGGTTACCGGCCAAATTACCCGGTGTTCCCGCTGATGTAGCAAAATTGCTCAGTGGTAGCGCCAATTGGCAGGGTAAAGTCGCGGTGCAACTACCGAAAAATGGCAAGCCAGACTATAAAGTTGATGTGACGGCTGACTTGAAGAAAGTGAGCAGTCACTTACCTTCTCCGCTGGATAAAACAAGCGGTCAGGCATTACCCATGCATGTACAGGTGGTGGGTGGGCTGGAGGCGTTTACCCTCTCAGGCAGTGCTGGCAGCAACAATACGTTCAACAGCCAGTGGTTGTTGCAAAAAGAACAAGTAGAGTTGGCGCGGGCTATCTGGCAAGCCGACAGTAAAAAAGTCCCGCCACTGCCGGAGGATAAAGGTTTAGTTCTCAAACTGCCGGCACTGGATGGCGAGAGTTGGTTGGCGTTGCTGGCACCGGAGTTTACCCGTGTCAGTGCACCTTTTAGCTCATCAGCGCCACCAAAAATAACAGGCAGTGCATCCAATGTCACGCTTCCTCCCCGGCTGACCTTACAGACGCCACAGCTTTTGGTCGGTGGGCAGGCCTGGCACCAACTGACACTGCTGATTGAACCATTATTAACCGGTACTCAGGTCACGGCAAAAGGTCAGGAAGTGGATGGTAGCCTGCTGATGGCCGAACATGGGCCATGGCGTGCCGATATTAATTATCTTTATTACAACCCGCAATGGACCACGCACGAAGCACAAGATCCTCTGGCGCAAGCTGCGTTGCAGGAGCCACAAGCTCCCAGTAAGATTTCGTTCCGTGATTGGCCTGCGCTGCAATTACGCTGCAAATCCTGTTGGATTTTGGGGCAGAATGTCGGGCGTATTAACGCTGACCTGACGCCGCAAGGCTCGGTGCTGGTGTTAACTAACGGCTTGATTGAGGCTGGCAATGGGCGGGCTAAAGTTTCCGGCGAATGGCAGCAAGACCGCAATGGTGATAAAACCGCGCTTAACATCGCGCTGAGCGGGCCGAAGATCGATGAAACCATTTCATTCTTCGGCCTGACAACACCGATAAAAGATGCCTCTTTTGATATCAATGCCGATGTTAACTGGCGCGGTGTTCCGTGGCAGCCACAGATTAATACCCTGAATGGGACATTAAAGAGTAGATTGGGCAGAGGCCAACTGAGTGATCTCGGTGGCGGGCGCGCCGGTCAGCTACTGCGATTGGTTAGTTTTGACGCACTATTACGTAAGCTCCAGCTTGATTTTAGTGATACGTTTAGTCGTGACTTTGCGTTTGATTCAATTCGGGGCACGGCCAATATTAAAGATGGTGTAATGCATACCAATGATTTAGTGGTGGATGGCTTGGCGGCCGATATTGCCATGAGTGGTAATGTTGACTTGGCTAAACGCCAGATAGCCATGGAAGCGGTTATTACACCAGAGATTTCTGCCACTGTCGGCGTCGCAACAGCCTTTGCGATCAACCCAGTGGTTGGGGCTGCGGTGTTTGCTGCCTCGAAGATTTTAGGGCCATTATGGAGCAAGGTTTCGCTGATTCGTTACCAGATTACCGGTAGTTTGGATCAACCAACCATCCATGAAGTATTACGCCAGCTAAAGGAGAGTAAGGCGCCATGAAAAATGCCAATGTTGCATTATTACAGTTATGCAGCGGTGAAAATACCCGTGACAATCTGGCTCAAATTGAGCAGCAGATCAAACAGTTAAACTCTGGTATTAAACTGGTTATGACGCCGGAAAATGCATTGTTATTTGCCAATGCCGCCTCTTATCGTCACCATGCCGAGCAACATAACGACGGGCCGCTGCAACAGCAAATTCGTGAGATGGCACGCCATTACGGGGTGTGGATTCAAGTGGGCTCGATGCCGATGATAAGCCGCGAATCACCGGATCTTATCACCACCAGTAGCTTGCTGTTTGATGATCAGGGCGAACTGAAAGCCCGTTACGACAAAATTCACATGTTTGACGTGGATATTAACGATATTCATGGCCGTTATCGTGAGTCTGATACCTATCAGCCGGGTGAACAACTAACGGTGGTTGATACGCCGGTAGGTCGCTTAGGCATGACGGTTTGTTATGATTTACGTTTCCCTGGCTTATTCCAGGCTTTGCGGGCGCAGGGGGCTGAGATTATTTCAGTGCCATCGGCCTTTACCAAAATGACCGGTGAAGCTCACTGGGAGATTTTATTGCGCGCACGGGCGATTGAAAACCAGTGCGTGATACTGGCTGCGGCACAGGTAGGGCGTCATGGCGCCACTCGCCGCACCTGGGGCCACACTATGGCGGTTGATGCCTGGGGTAAAATATTGGGGCAGAACCCAGATGCGGTTGCTGCCTTAAAAGTAAAAATTGAAACCACAGGTTTGAACATTATCCGTAATCAGATGCCGGTATTGCAGCACAATCGCTTCCTGCCGTCTCCGTTGCCGTCATCGCATAAACCATCATCTAATTAAAGAGTGAAAACTATGAGCCTCTCGTTTGTCAGTGAGCAGTTACTCGCTGCTAACAAGCTGAACCATCAGGACTTGTTCTCAGTATTGGGGCAGTTGGCTGAGCGCCGCCTCGATTACGCTGACCTGTATTTCCAGTCCAGCTATCACGAGGCCTGGGTGTTGGAAGACAGCATCATCAAAGATGGCTCTTACAATATTGATCAGGGTGTAGGCGTGCGAGCGGTCAGCGGTGAAAAGACCGGTTTTGCTTATGCCGACCAAATCACCCTGAATGCTTTGCAGCAAAGTGCTCATGCGGCACGCAGTATTGTGCGTGATAACGGTAACGGTAAAGTGCATACCTTGGGTGAAGTCGCCTATCAGGCGCTTTATCCACTGCTAGACCCGTTACAAAGCTTGTCTCGCGAAGATAAAATTGCGCTGCTCCATCGGGTAGATAAAGTGGCCCGTGCCGCCGATAAACGGGTGCAGGAAGTCAGTGCCAGCTTGACCGGTGTCTATGAGCAGGTTCTGGTGGCAGCCACTGATGGCACGCTGGCGGCAGATGTGCGCCCACTGGTGCGGCTGTCGGTCAGCGTATTGGTGGAAGACAACGGCAAACGCGAACGCGGTGCCAGCGGTGGTGGTGGCCGTTTTGGCTATGACTACTTCCTCGAAACTGTGGATGGTGAAG
The DNA here is from genome assembly GCF_002073315.2 of Yersinia sp. FDAARGOS_228. Lineage (NCBI taxonomy): Bacteria > Pseudomonadati > Pseudomonadota > Gammaproteobacteria > Enterobacterales > Yersiniaceae > Yersinia > Yersinia sp. FDAARGOS_228. Next base: position 234,977 of record NZ_CP020409.2, on the reverse strand, counting down.
TGCGAGCTGATAACTTTGCCAATGAAGCGGTCAGAATGGCACTGGTAAATCTGTCGGCTGTTGCCGCCCCTGCTGGCGCTATGCCGGTAGTCCTAGGTGCAGGTTGGCCGGGTGTATTGTTGCACGAAGCGGTCGGTCATGGTTTGGAAGGTGATTTCAACCGCCGTGGCAGCTCAGTCTTCAGCGGCCAAATGGGTAAATTGGTCGCGTCAGAACTGTGTACCGTGGTGGACGATGGCACTATGCAAGGCCGCCGTGGTTCGCTGGCTATCGACGATGAAGGGGTGCCGGGCCAGTACAACGTGCTGATTGAAAACGGTATTCTGAAAGGCTACATGCAGGATAAGTTGAACGCGCGCCTGATGGGCGTTGCACCGACCGGTAATGGCCGCCGTGAATCCTACGCGCACTTGCCAATGCCACGCATGACCAACACCTATATGTTGGCCGGTAAATCGACACCGGAAGAGATTATCGCCAGTGTGGAATATGGCCTGTACGCGCCTAACTTTGGCGGGGGTCAGGTGGATATTACATCCGGTAAGTTTGTGTTCTCAACCTCCGAAGCGTACTTAATCGAGAAAGGTAAAATCACCCGTGCGGTGAAAGGTGCCACCCTGATTGGTTCAGGTATTGAAGCCATGCAGCAGATTTCGATGGTCGGCAACGATCTGGCGCTGGATAAAGGTGTCGGCGTTTGCGGCAAAGAGGGCCAAAGCCTGCCAGTTGGCGTCGGCCAACCTACTTTGAAGTTAGATAATCTGACGGTAGGTGGTACGGCGTAGGGGTTGTTAGTAGGATGCCCCGTTTAGTTCCCAACGGGGCATCCTATAGCTATGGTATATTCAACGATATCCCTGATATACCTCGGCCACCCGTTTAAAGTACTCAGTCAAATAGTCGATACAGACCTGAACTTTAAGCGGCATTTTATCTTTCTCGGTATAGAGTGCATATACTGGTCGCGGATCAGAATGGTATTTTTTAAACAGTATTTCTACCTCCCCGCGTTTAATTTCCTCTATTACCCACATTAACGGGGCGTAAGCGATACCCGCACCCGCGTTAAGCCAACGGATCATGGTTTGTGAGTCATTGGTGACAAAACGGCCCTGTGGCGATATTTGCGTGGTAATACCTTCTGGTGCGATTAGCTCAAAGTTACTGTCTGGTCGCACGCTATATTCCAGCCAGGAGAAATTGGTCATATCACTGGGTTTTTCTGGCGTGCCATGTTGTGCTAAATAACTTTTTGCGGCGCAGACCACCATCGGCATAGAACCAAGGCGGCGTGAAAATAGCCCCGAATCCTGTAATGCACCAACGCGAATCACCACATCTAAACCATCGGCAATTAAATCCGGTGCCGGAATACCTGTGACCAGATTAACGGATAGGCCGGGATACTCTTTCAACATTTCTGCTGTCATCGTTGCCAGTACATTTTGTGCCATTGTTGATGAGCAGCCGATGCGTAAGGTTCCGGTCGGCGTGTTGTTAAAGGCATACAGTTGTTCATGGACCTCTTGTACTTCCTGCAACATGCGCCGACAACCCTGATAGTAAATTCGGCCTGCTTCAGTTAAACCAATACGGCGAGTACTGCGGTTTAGCAACTTAACATTTAGCTCGGTTTCCAGTTTTGACACTGTTTGGCTAATCGACGACACACTCATTTCTAACTGCCGTGCAGCGCCAGTGAAAGACCCACACTCAACCACCTTGGCAAATACTGACATCCGTTTTAGTCTTTCCATGATTCACCCTGAGTTGATTGTTTACGCAGTTTTGATTGCTAACACTTGATTGTTAACTGTAGCTTAAAAGTGATTTAGATCACACATCGTAGATAAGGTGATAATAAGCAGGCTAATATACTGCTGTCGGGAGAATCGTTTTAGGTTTGAAAGCCACGCAGTTGAAGTGTTATCTCGCCTCGCTAAAGTTACAGTCATGTTTCTTAGTTAAGTTTAACCTATAAGTTAGTCTTATGGCTGGTTCACCGGCACCCTATAATAGAAAGGATCTACAGAATGACGTTGCTCCCGGTGATGGTGATATTTGGCCTCTCTTTTCCGCCAATATTTTTTGAGTTGCTCGTTTCGCTGGCGCTGTTTTTTGTTTTGCGCCGTGTGCTGCAACCTACCGGTATTTATGAGTTTGTCTGGCATCCGGCACTCTTTAATACCGCGCTGTATTGTTGCCTTTTCTATTTAATATCCCGTCTTTTTTCCTGAGGTCGCCGTGAGTACTTTTTCATTAAAAATAATCCGTATCGGCATCACCTTATTGGTGGTTTTACTGGCGGTTATCGCTATTTTCAAAGTTTGGGCTTTTTATACTGAATCACCCTGGACCCGTGATGCCAAATTTACTGCCGATGTGGTGGCTATCGCACCGGACGTCAGTGGTTTGATCACCGACGTGCCGGTAAAAGACAATCAACTGGTGCAGAAAGGGCAGATTCTGTTTGTTATTGACCAACCACGCTACCAGCAGGCGTTGGCTGAAGCTGAGGCCGATGTGGCCTATTACCAAACACTGGCGGCGGAGAAACAACGTGAGTCCGGCCGGCGGCAACGTTTGGGGATTCAGGCGATGTCACAAGAAGAAATTGACCAGTCCAACAATGGATTACAAACCGCCAGGCATCAGTTGGCAAAAGCTATCGCAGTACGGGATTTAGCCAAACTTGATCTGGAACGCACCACCGTGCGTGCGCCTGCACAAGGCTGGGTGACGAATCTGAATGTTCATGTCGGGGAGTTTATTAACCGTGGTGCTACCGCCGTTGCACTGGTGAAAAAAGATACTTTCTATATTTTGGCCTATTTGGAAGAGACCAAGCTGGAAGGCGTTAAAGCGGGGTATCGGGCGGAAATTACCCCACTGGGCAGCAACCGTATTTTGCACGGTACTGTCGACAGTGTCTCCGCCGGTGTCACCAACAGCAGCAGCAGTGTCGATAGCAAAGGGTTGGCGACGATTGACAATAATCTGGAATGGGTACGGCTGGCGCAACGAGTACCGGTGAAGATCCGTTTGGACAGTGAAGATCAACAGCATCCCTACCCCGCAGGGACGACGGCGACTGTGGTGATAACCGGGGCGACTGATCGCAACCCTAATCAGGCTTCACCGATTGTTAAGTTGATGCATCGCCTGCGCGAGTTTGGCTAAGATGACCAGCCCGACCTTTATTCGCCTGCGCTTTGCGTTCAAACTCAGCTTTGCCATTGTGGCCGCGCTGTTTCTGGGCTTTCATCTGCAATTAGAAACACCACGCTGGTCGGTGCTGACGGCCGCTATTGTTGCTGCTGGCCCGGCATTTGCTGCGGGCGGTGAGCCATTCTCTGGTGCGATTCGTCACCGAGGTTGGCTACGTATTATCGGGACATTCATCGGTTGTATCGGTGGTTTGGTTATCATCGTTCTGACTATCAGAGCACCGGTATTAACCCTGATGCTTTGCTGTTTGTGGGCTGGCGTTTGTACTTGGATGTCCTCACTGGTTCGGGTTGAGAACTCTTACGCATTTGGGCTGGCGGGTTACACCGCGCTGATTATCATTGTCACCACCGGTGAAACACCCTTACTGACACCACAGTTTGCAGTTGAGCGCTGTAGCGAGATTGTGCTGGGGATCGTCTGCGCGGTGATGGCGGATCTGCTGTTTTCACCACGGTCGATCAAGCAGGATATTGATCGTCTGGTCGATAAAGTGTTGGTAGATCAATATAAATTATTGCAGTTATGTATTCGTCCGGCAGAAAAAAACGATATCGATCGCGCCTGGAATGATCTGGTTAAAAATACCACGGCACTGAATGGGATGCGCAGCTACCTGATGATGGAATCTTCCCGCTGGCAGCGCTGCAACCGCCGCTTACGGGTGCTGCACACGGCATCATTAGCACTGATCACTCAAGCCTGCGAAACCTATCTGATATTGATCAATCACCCTGACTTACTCAGTGCCGAGCTGAAAGCGATGCTGAGTGAACCGGCAGAGACGCCGGCTGAAATTCATCAGCAGATGAAAAAAATGCGTCAATATATTGGCGGTAGCCACAGTGAGGCGATCCCTGCAACTATCAGCAGTTGGGTGGGGGCGGCGACGCGCTATTTATTGCTATCAAAAGGGATTCATACCAACAGCAGTATCAGCCGGGTGGAAGAGGGTATTCTGGACGGTGACGAGCCAATCAAACATGTTTCAGCCGAAGGTCATCATGCGATGATCAATGGCTTGCGTACCGGTATTGCTACGGCGATCGGCGGCCTATTCTGGCTGTGGACTGGCTGGACCTCCGGGGCGGGTTGTATGGTCATGATTGCGGTGGTGACCTCACTGGCAATGCGTACCCCCAATCCACGGATGGTGGCGATCGACTTCCTGCTGGGGGTGATTATGGCGCTGCCCATTGGGGCGCTCTATTTCATGTTTATTATCCCTGCGACCCAGCAAAGTATGCTGTTGCTGTGCATCAGTCTGGGGTTACTGGCATTTATTATTGGTATTGAAGTGCAAAAGCGCCGTCTTGGCTCGCTGGGAACATTGGCCAGTACCATCAATATTATGGTGCTGAGCAACCCGATGCAGTTTAATGTCAGTATGTTCCTCGACAGTGCGTTGGGGCAGATTGTCGGCTGTTTTGTTTCCCTGATTGTGCTGATGTTGATCCGCGATAATGCCAAGGACAGAACCGGCAGAACCTTGCTAAACCGCTTTGTTTACAGTGCGGTATCGGCTCTGACGACCAATAAAGCCCGCCGCAGCGAAAATCATCTACCGGCGTTGTATCAACAACTGAATCAATTATTGATGATGTTCCCCGGTGATATTGATAAGTATCGGCTGGCATTGACGCTGATCATCGCCCATCAGCGGCTCAATAACACCGAGATCCCAGTTAACGCCGAGTTGAGTGCCTTTCACAAACAGATCCGCTATACCGCCGATCGAGTCATTAATGCCAAAAATGACCAGAAGCGGCGCTATTACTTTGCTCGCTTACTACAAGAGTTGGATCAATATCAGCAGAAATTAGTTGATTTTCAATCACCTGACTCCGTGACTCGTCCAGTCAAACGGCTAGCGGATGTGTTGCATCGTTATCAGAGCGCGCTTACTCTTCGTCCTTGAAACCACAGGGTTGTTCGCGGCGCTCACTGGCTGCCTACCTGCAACTCCAAGTTCTTTGGGTATATACTTCATAGTGAAGCAACCTTCCTCGCCCTCCATTGATGGGGGGCATCCTTCCCTCAGGAGGTCGACAAGATGTCAGCACAAAACCCATTACATGATCCATTACGCAACCCCTTACAAAAGCAACGACACAGCGACGGTGTGTACCACATCGGCTATTTTGTTGGTGGTAAATGGCATCAGGCGCAGGACACTTTCGCCGTACATAACCCTGCTACCGGCGAGTTAGTGGCGAAAGTGGCTAAATCCGGCACCCAAGAAACTGAAGCCGCGATTAAGGCCGCCAGCGCCGCGTTTCCCGCCTGGCGAAAAACACCCGCTAAGCAGCGGGCGGAAATTCTTCAGCGTTGGTATTTGTTGATTATGGAACATCAGCAATCATTGGCTGAGATAATGGTTTCTGAGCAAGGTAAACCATTGAAAGAAGCCTTAGGCGAGGTCGCCTATGCCGCCAGCTTTATTCAATGGTTTAGTGAGCAGGCCAAACGTGCCAATGGTGAAATTATTCCGCCAGCCAAAGAGGGGGCGCGCATTCTGGCCACTCGTGAACCGGTTGGTGTGGTGGCGGCCATCACGCCGTGGAATTTCCCGCTGGCAATGTTAACCCGCAAACTGGGGCCAGCATTGGCTGCCGGTTGTACCGGATTGATTAAACCGGCCAATAACACACCGTTATCCGCTTTTGCTTTACTGGCATTGGCAGAGCAAGCCGGTGTGCCTGCTGGCGTGCTCAATGGTGTTGCGGGCGATACGCATGCCATTAGTGATGCCATCATGGCCAGCCCGGAAGTGCGTAAAATCTCCTTTACCGGCTCAACCGAAGTTGGCAAAACCTTAATGCGCAATGCCGCAGCCACCATGAAGAAAATTTCCATGGAACTGGGCGGTAACGCGCCGTATATCGTGTTTGATGATGCTGATTTGGATGCCGCAGTTGCGGGTGCGATGGCATGTAAATTCCGCAATGCCGGGCAGGTGTGCGTGTGCGTCAATCGCTTCTATATTCAGGATGGCGTGTATGACGAGTTTGTCAGCCGTTTAGCCACTGAAGTTAAAAAACTAAACGTCGGTAATGGCATGGATAAAGACGTCAATATGGGGCCATTGATTAATCTCGCCGGGCTGGAGAAAGTAGAAGATCACGTCAAAGATGCACTGGAGAAGGGCGGCCGCCTGTTGGCGGGGGGCAGCCGTCATCAACTGGGGGGCAATTTCTTCCAGCCCACGGTTATTGCCGATGCTAATGAGCAGATGAAAGTCGCCTCTGAAGAGACATTTGGCCCACTGGCTGCCTGCTTCCGCTTCAAAACCGAAGAGGAAGTTATCAAGCGGGCTAATGACACGCCGTTCGGGCTGGCAGCTTACTTCTATACTCAGAATCTGCAACGCGTATTCCGGGTTTCAGATGCGCTGGAAAGCGGTATGATTGGTGTCAATGAAAGCTCAGTTTCTACTGAGCTGGCACCTTTCGGTGGAGTTAAAGAGTCTGGCCTTGGCCGTGAAGGGTCAGTGCTGGGGTTAGATGAGTTTATGGAAGTGAAAACTTTGCATTTGGGCAATTTATAAATTGGATTGGTGAATAAAACGTGGGCGTGGGTTATCGCAATGAATAGCACAACTGTTATTGGCAGCTTGAGGGTTAAGGATAACCATGAATAAACGACTTATGGCCATTCTGGGCGCGATACTGTTGCTGGCAGTGGCGGCGTTGCAAGGGGTTGGCGGTGTCACAGCGCGTGATATCGGCCAATCGGTGGATCTGGAACGCCCACCTTTAGCGGCATCTGCATCGATTGAACAATTGACCCAGCACCATCAGGTGGTTAAATACCTACAAGTGCATCATCGCCTGCCAGATTTTTACCTGACCAAGCAGCAGGCGCGTGCGCAGGGCTGGGATCCCAAAGACGGCAATTTGTGTAAAGTGTTGCCAGGCAAAGCGATTGGCGGTGATCGTTTTTCTAACCGTGAGCGCCAACTACCTGAGGCGAAAGGCCGCAACTGGCGTGAAGCCGATGTTAATTATCGTTGTGGGCATCGAGGTAGCGATCGTTTGCTGTACTCCAATGATGGCCTGATTTATTTAACTCAGGATCACTACAAGCGTTTCATTCGGATGGAGTGATAAGATGGTAAAAGTGGTATTTGATTTTGACCATATATCTGATCTTCCTGCATTTTACCGCGTATTTTGCCAAAAATTTGCGCTGAGCGAAGATTTTGGTGCCAATCTGGATGCTTTGTGGGATGTGGTCACGGGCGAGATAGCCTTACCGGTAGAGATTGAATTTATTCATTTCAATCACCGCCGTAAACGCCGCTTTGGTGCGATTGTGCTGCTGCTTGAGGAAGCAGAAGAGGAGTTAGCAGGCAGCCTGCGTTTCAATATGGCGTGAATTAACCTTCTTGAGTCGGGAGCCGAGTCAGACCCGGCCCCGCCCGATTATTGCTGCTTTTCAGACAGTTCACGCAGATATTGGAAGATCTGACGGAATGATTTCGGCGGCTTGTTAGTGGCTTTCTCTTTCTGGGCATTACGTATCAGGCTACGCAGTTGTTGGCGATCCGCATCTGGATATAGCTCCAACACCGTAGGGATCGCGACATCACCTTCTTCAACCAAACGGTCACGCAGCATTTCCAGCTTGTGGAACAGCGAGATTTGTTGGTTATGGCGATTTTTCAGCTTATCCAATGCGGTTTGGATAGGTTCTACATCACGGGCACGTAGCATTTTACCAATTAACTGGATCTGGCGGCGGCGGCCTTCTTTCTTGATCTTCTGTGCCAGTTCAACGGCTGCCAGCAGATCTTCATCCAGTTGGATTTTCTCCAGCGCATTTTTACCCAGCTCAACCAGCTCGGTACCGAGGTCTTTCAGCGCTTCGGCATCACGTTTAATTTCACTTTTACTGACCCAGATAATTTCATCGTCATCTTCGTTTTTATCTTCTGGGACTTCATCTAGCCAATCTTCGGGCTGTTTGTTCATGGTCAAATTCCTTAAAAAGAGGCTAATCGTAGCAGGTTGTTGGCTTTCTGCGAAATAGTACCAAGATCTCTGATAGACTCGGAACTATGGCGTTCTATATTGTATCCGTGTAAGTCGTCGTGTTACGACTCTTTCCTGAACGATTATCTCATTAATTATGGCAGACTGATGAAAGTAGTCACTCAAGTTGCAGAACAGCGTAAAACGCTGGAACAAGCGGTTGCACAGGCTTTGGAATTGGCCCGTGTGGGTTCTGATGCGGCCGAAGTCGCCGTCAGTAAAACCACCGGGATCAGCGTCAGCACTCGCTTTGGTGAAGTGGAGAACGTGGAATTCAACAGCGATGGTGCGCTGGGAATTACTGTGTATCACCAGCAGCGTAAAGGCAGCGCATCCACCACTGATTTGAATCCAGATGCCGTCGCCCGCACGGTGCAGGCTGCGCTGGATATTGCTCGTTATACCTCACCTGATCCCTATGCCGGGGCGGCAGAAAAATCGCTGCTGGCTTTTGAGGCGCCAGATCTGGATCTGTTCCATCCGAGCGATCTGGATGCAGAACAAGGTATCTTGTTGGCTGCCCGTGCGGAGCAGGCTGCATTGCAGGCTGATAAGCGGATTACCAATACTGAAGGTGGCAGTTTTAACAGCCATTATGGTATCAAGGTGTTTGGCAACAGCCACGGCATGTTGCAGAGCTATTGTTCAAGTCGCCATTCGCTTTCCAGCAGCGTTATCGCTGAGCATAATGGCGATATGGAGCGAGATTATGCTTATACCATTGGCCGGCGGATGGAAGATTTAGCCAGCCCGGAATGGGTTGGTGAAGAGTGCGCTCGTCGTACTTTATCCCGTTTGTCACCACGTAAATTGCCGACCATGCAGTCACCCGTGTTGTTTGCCGCTGAAGTGGCGACCGGCTTGTTTGGTCACTTGGTTTCGGCGATTAGCGGCGGCAATATCTACCGTAAATCTACCTTCCTGCTTGATCATCTGGGTAAGCAGATTTTGCCTGAATGGCTGACGATTGAAGAGCACCCTCATCTATTACGCGGTTTGGCCTCTACACCGTTCGACAGTGAAGGTGTGCGTACCCTGCAACGGGAAATCGTGAAAGACGGGGTGCTGCAAACTTATCTACTGACCAGCTATTCAGCCCGCAAACTGGGGCTGCAAAGCACCGGTCATGCTGGTGGTATCCATAACTGGCGCATTGCCGGTCAGGGGCAGGATTTCGCCGGTATGCTGAAGCAATTGGACAAAGGTTTGGTGGTAACTGAACTGATGGGCCAAGGTGTCAGTACCGTGACTGGCGACTATTCCCGTGGCGCGGCGGGTTTCTGGGTTGAAAATGGTGAGATTCAGTATCCGGTCAGTGAGATAACCATTGCCGGTAATCTGAAAGATATGCTGCGTAATATTGTCAGTGTAGGCAGTGATATCGAAACCCGCAGTAACATTCAATGTGGCTCTGTTTTATTGCCTGCGATGAAGATTGCGGGCGAATAACATTGTATTGCTTCACATCTAAAGCTGGCATCGGTTGCCAGCTTTTTTTTGATTTTTATTCTGCCTTCCTCCCATTTCTTAACTGATTACAAAAAATCATTGCCAGTTTCAGTGTCTATTGCCTATGTTAAGTGTGAGCAATGTACTAATGATCAGTGTTTCAATAACAATAACCCTACCCAAAGCGTGACATTGCTGCGAACAATGCTGCGATGTCATGTCAGAAGGGTATAGAAGGAATGTGAGCATGGGTAAGAAAATGATGGCGTTAATGGCGGCAGTGTTACTCAGCGCCAGTACTTTAGCGATGGCGGCCAGTGTGTCGGATAATATGGAGACCATTGCCGAGAACTACGGCAAAGTGTTGAAGGCTGACTCTACTGATGTGATGAAGGAAGGCTTGCAGGCGATGCGTGCAGCGGCGCAGGATGCACAAAAGGGCATACCTACCAAGTTGATAAGTAAAGGCGAGGGCAGCGCGGAGGTGAAGGATTTCCGCCATGGTTTGGACTTATTTATCGGGCAGATTGATGGTGCGCTGGCATTGGCGAATCAAGGTAAGCTCGATGAGGCTAAGAAAGCAGCCCAAGACTTTAAACCGACCCGTGATACCTACCATAAAAAGTATCGTTAATAATTCCTTTCACCCGAATCACTGGCTTGAGTCAGTGATTCGGGACTTGTCCGTTTGCTGCCTGGCGGTAACGCCAATGGCTTTAGGAATATGTTAGCGGTGATATTCACCGGCTGCTTCTGGCTGGTACAGCAGTTCTAACACGGTAATGCGGGTTTCATCCCCACCTGGCAGCTTCCAGCTAATTTCATCATTAATGTGCATCCCCAGCAATGCCGCACCTAGCGGAGCCATCACGGAAAGTTGTTCGTTACTGTCTTTTAGCGATGCCGGATACACCAGTGTGCGGATATGCTCTTCCTGACTGTTCAGATCGCGAAAACGCACACGGCTATTCATAGTCACCACATCTGCCGGAATGGCGTTGGGTGGCAGAATTTCTGCACGATCCAGTTCTTCATTGAGCGCTTGTGCGACCACTGTACCGGCAAAGGCCGGTTGCGCCAGTAACGCATCCAAACGTTCAGCATCCAGCTCGTTAATCGTGATGGTTGGCTTGGTCATACCACTCTCCAATTCAATTTCAGCAAAACATAAAAACAACACCCCCACGCCATAGGAGAGGGGGTGCTAGAAAATAGCTTAATATTAATCTGATATTAGGCGCTTCTGGCTAGAAAAGAAAGAGATCAGGATCACGAACTTTTTTCCACTACAAACGAACCCAGTGCATTTATATAAAAGTTATTTTGTTGTTAATGATTAAGTTAGCTATTTAATAGCTGTGTTTTGCGAAAGTGATCCCCCCAGTACATTACATTTCCACTTTGAACTGGAAAAAAAGCCGCTACACAGCTATTCCGCTTGCAGGTAGGGTGAGGTTATAGCGCAGAGAGAAGATAACTGAACTTATCTTTGTAGTCAGAAAGTTGTTACATACCTTAAATAATTCGAGTTGCAGGCGGGTGGCAAGGGAGTGAGTCCTTGGGCGCTTACCGAAGTAGGCGATTGGAGCGAGAGAACACAACCAACACTCCGTAGCTTGAAGTATGGCGGGTATAGCAAAAAATAGGGGATTACCAGCGTGAATGATGTAGCCGCATTGAGTGCAGCCGAGGAACCTGGAAGAGAAGAGGAAATTATCATTACTGAGCGGGTATTAGCTGAAATTACCGCGATGTTGGATGCTGAAAATATTTTTACCAATAAAGTTCAGCAACAAATGTTGACATCACATATTCGTGCCATGGTGTTGCGTTCAATAACCGGTGAGCCATTACCTGAAGTGGATAAATCATTATTCGATGAGATTTCAGCACATTCGATGCAAATGGCCCAGCAGGTGGTCGATAAATTTGCCAATTTACCTATTGAAGAAGCCTATTTATTGTCGGTTCATTTTGAAGTAGCGAAAGACAATAACCCATAAAATAGTGAGCTGGAGAAGAGATTATGAGTCAAATTACCGTTGTGATTGGCGACCGTCTAGGTAAAGGCCAAAAAGTGGGTCAGGGTGTTGAATTGGCTGGTGGCCGCGTGGTGGTTATTCCCGGTGTCGCCGCAGATATGAAACTGGGTGATGTGATGAACAGTGAAAAAGCTGACTTCGGCATTTCATTCTGTGGCAGTGGTGGTGCGGGTGCTATTACGGCACAAAACAAATATGGTTATAAAGCAAAATATGGCATGCGTTCCGTTGACGAAGGCGTGACGGCAATAAATGAAGGTTGCAAAGTGTTGGGCTTCGGATTTATGGATAAAGAAGAATTAGGTCAGCGATTAGTGGAAGCCTATATCAAGAAATACGGTCAACCGTAATGAAAGAACAATATACCACTCAGGTGCAAGTTAAAGGTAAAGGTGATAGCAAGGAAAAAGCTTTCGCTAATGCACTCGGTAATGTCCAGAATACGGTGTTGAAATCGACACAAAATATTCTGTTACGGATTGAACCACAAGACGTAAAAGTATTAAACGCAGAATTATCAGTTAAAAATGAAAAGTTTTTATTCTTTTTCCTGCCGCGTGAAAGAAAGACATATAGCGTTGAATTAGATATCACCGTGAACGTGACAATTATTAATACAGATAAGGTCGTCTTCATATCTAAATGAAAAGGATATACTGATGTTTCTAATCATTCTTTTTAAGTCGATTATTATCGGCGGACTGGTCGGTGTGGGGGTGGGTGTTGGGGCTGCCCGTATGTTTCATGCACCGACAATACAGGGTATGGGAGCATTTCGTACCTTGGGTGAACTGAACTCATGTGAGGGAGATCCGGCATCGCACTTCTCCTTTGGATTAGGCTTCTTCTTCAACGCCTGGGCCTCTTCGGTGGCAGCCGGTGCCTTTACTCAGGACGTCGACCACCGCATCATTCCTAACTGGGGTGCTGCTGCATTGATGATTAAAAATCGTAATGTAGCGGAAACCATGCATAACCCGAAAAAGATGGCAATTGCCTGCGGGATTATCGGGGTTATTGTTGTCAGTTTCCTAAACACCACTGCTTCTGCGGTACCAGCAGCATTACAGGTCACTGCAATTAAAGTGTTGGTACCGGCAGCGAATATTCTGGTTAACACCGTGATGCCGGTTATTTTCTGGCTGGCGGCTATTGATGCCGGGCGTCGCTCTGGTTTCTGGGCCACTATTTTTGGCGGGTTGGCTCAGCTAATCATGGGTAATGCCGTACCTGGTCTGGTGTTGGGTATTTTAATTGGTAAAGGTGTTGAGGAAAGCGGCTGGAATAAAGTGACTAAGATCATGATGACAGTCATTGTGCTGTTATTTGTGCTCAGTGGTTTCTTCCGCGGGTTCGATCTGAAATTCCTGGAGTCATTTAGCCTGAGCGCGCCGGTTTGGCTCGATACCATTCATAACGCATTGAGCGGAAAATAACATAACGAGAGGAACTTGATGATGGATGAACAAACCAAGAATAATTTCTGGTATGCCGACTGGTCATTTCCGATCTTTGTAGGGTTATTATCCTCCGGCGTATTTGCGGGTACTCATATGTATTATTTATATGGTATCGGCGCATTTAACGAAGTGGCATTTGTTTCAATGCTACGTGCCGGTATGGATACTGGTGTTTATGGTGCGGTGGCTGCATTTGGTGCCAGTTTCTTATTTGCCCGTATTATTGAAGGTTCGCTTGTCGGTATTTTGGATATCGGTGGTGCGATTCAAACCGGTGTCGGTCTGGGTGTGCCAGCATTATTACTGGGAGCCGGATTTGTCTTCCCGGTGGCTAATTTTGCAGCCTCACTGGTAACCGGCCTGATTATTGGTTTAGCTATCGGCTATCTGATTATTTTGGCGCGTAAATTCACGATTAACCAAAGTAATTCAACTTATGGTGCTGACGTTATGATGGGGGCGGGTAACTCCTCTGGTCGCTTCCTCGGGCCATTGATTATTCTGTCAGCCATAACAGCATCAATTCCCATTGGGATCGGTTCTTTAGGCGGCGCTTTACTGTTTTATCTGTGGAATAAACCGATTACCGGTGGCGCAATTTTGGGTGCCATGATTTTAGGGTCTATTTTCCCGGTCGCTATTTCATGATGTCTGGGGTAAATATCCAGATTACTGGATATTTACCCTACTAACCCTGCTGCAACGTCAAGTAAGAAGGACATAATGGAGAATAAAGATAATGTATGACTTTATTATCACACGCGCACTATTAGTTGACGGCCGTCAGGTTAATATCGTAATTAATGATGGAAAAATAGTGGCCGTTGATGCGGCTATTGCCACTGACGACAATAATCAAGCCGAGCCTTCAGTTTATTCCGCTAAACAAGTGTTGGATTTGGCTGGGAAATATTACATCAGTGCTGGTTGGATTGATTCCCATGTGCATTGTTACCCCGCATCCCCTATTTATCATGACGAAGCCGATTTGGTCGGAGTTGCCAGTGGCGTGACGACGGTGGTGGATGCCGGCAGCACTGGTGCCAATGATGTGGATGATTTTTACCGCCTGACCCGTGCCGCCAAAACCCATGTTTATGCTTTTCTGAATATTGCGAAAACCGGCATCGTGACGCAAAACGAATTAGCGGATATGGCGCAGATTGATAAGCAAAGTGTCAGTCAGGCTATTGCCCGTAATCCTGGTTTTATTATCGGTATTAAAGCCCGCATGAGTAGCAGCGTGGTCGGTAAAAACGGCATTAAACCGTTGGTGCGAGCCAAAGAGATTCAACAAGAAAACAATCAGCTACCCTTGATGGTACATATTGGCAATAACCCGCCGGATTTGGATGAGATCGCCGACTTGTTAACGCAAGGCGACATTATTACTCACTGCTATAACGGCAAACCTAATCGTATTCTGACACCTGCCGGGACCTTGCGTGAGTCTATTCAACGCGCATTGAAACGCGGTGTGCTACTGGATGTTGGGCATGGCAGTGCCAGTTTCAGCTTTGATATCGCCGAACTGGCCATCAAGCAAGGTATTTACCCGCACACCATCAGCTCCGATATTTATTGTCGCAACCGTATTAACGGGCCAGTGCACAGTCTGGCGATGGTGATGTCCAAATTTTTCACCCTCGGTTTGAGCCTTAAACAGGTCATTGCTTGTGTGACAGAAAATGCCGCGCAAGCCCTGCATTTGACTCATAAAGGGATACTGGCAACGGGCTATGACGCTGACCTGACGATTTTTGAGCTGAAACAGCAACCTCAGCTATTTAGCGATTCAGAAGGTAAATCGGTTACCGGTGAGACGTATCTGGTGCCACTAGCGGCGGTCGTTGCTGGTGACGTAGTATTAACTGACGAAGGGAAGTCAAAAGATGTCTTCAGTCTATGAAAAATACCAGTTAAAACATGTGATTAATGCTTCTGGTCGCATGACGATGTTGGGCGTTTCAACGCCACGACAGGATGTGGTTGAGGCGGTAGAGCTGGGCCTAAACCATTACTTCGAAATGAAAGATTTGGTCAATAAGACCGGTGCTTACATTGCTGACTTGCTGAATGTTGAGAGCGCGGTGGTTGTCTCCTGCGCTTCTGCCGGCATTGCTCAGTCGGTCGCTGCGGTGATCGTGAAAGATGATGCCAATTTACTGGTTAATCTACATGCTGCCCCGCGCGCAGTGCCACATGAAATTGTTCTGCCGAAGGGCCATAACGTTAACTTCGGTGCGCCGGTCGATACCATGGTGACGCTGGGCGGGGGCAAAGTGGTGGAAGCTGGTTATGCCAACGAATGTTTACCGGAGCAATTGGAAGCGGCGATCACGCCAAATACTGCGGCGATCTTGTATATAAAATCCCACCATTGTGTACAAAAAAGCATTTTATCTGTTGAGCAAGCGGTTGTGATTGCCCGTAAACATCAATTGCCATTAATTGTTGATGCGGCAGCGGAAGAAGACTTGCAGTGTTATTACCAGATGGGGGCAGATTTGGTGATTTACAGTGGTGCCAAAGCCATTGAAGGGCCAACCAGCGGGCTGGTCTTAGGCAAAAAAACCTATGTTGATTGGGTGAAGTTGCAGTCAAGCGGTATTGGCCGGGCGATGAAAGTGGGTAAAGAGGGCATTCTCGGCCTGACCCGTGCCATTGAAAGCTATATGACGCTGGAAAAAGAGACTGGTCAGCAAATGGTAGAAAAAATGACACCATTTATCAGTCAGCTAAATACCATTGACGGTGTGTCGGCGAAAGTGGTTTGGGATGCTGCCGGGCGTGATATTGCCCGTACTGAAATCAGTTTTGATGAAGCCAAAATAGGGCACTCGACACCGGATTTGGTGGATGCGCTGAAACATGGTGATATCGCCATTTACTTCCGTGCCTATAAAGCCAATGAAGGCAAAATTGAAGTGGATGTGCGCAGTGTCACGCCATCACAACTTGAGATAATTTATACCTGCATTAACCGCCTGGCTAAGGGAGCCTGACTAATGAAACTGACCCCGAATTATTACCGTGACCGGGTGTGCCTGAATGTGTTGGCCGGTTCAAAAGAGAATGCACGCGAGATTTATCAAGCCGCTGAAGGCCATGTCCTGGTGGGGGTGTTATCGAAGGACTATTCTGATGTCGATAGCGCAGTCAAAGATATGCGCGAATACGCAGCTCTTATCGATAATGCCCTGTCGGTAGGGTTGGGCGCGGGGGATCCGAAGCAATCAACAATGGTCAGCCAGATTTCACAGCAGGTGCAACCGCAACATGTAAATCAGGTATTTACAGGTGTTGGCCCAAGTCGTGCTTTATTGGGGCAGCATGATACTGTGGTGAATGGCTTGATTTCACCGACTGGCAAAGTGGGTTACGTAAATATCTCCACCGGCCCGCTCAGTTCACAGCAAAAGGAAGCGATTGTTCCAGTGACCACCGCCATTGCTATGTTAAAAGATATGGGGGGCAGTTCGCTAAAGTTTTTCCCAATGAACGGGTTGGATTCTATCGATGAGTACCGTTTTGTGGCTGAGGCTTGTGCTGCTACTGGCTTCTGGTTGGAACCTACCGGCGGCATCAGTCTGGATAATTTTGAACAAATCGTACAAATCGCATTAGATGCCGGGGTAACGAAAATTATCCCGCATATCTACAGTTCGATAATTGACAGCAAAACAGGCAATACCCGCCCAGAAGATGTGCAAACATTATTGGCTATCGTGAAAAAAATAGTGCCGTAATTCTTTGATTTACCTGATGTAAACTCACTAGCGGTGAAGGCCGATGTTGCCGTGTGAGATAACGCTCCCCCTGCGGCCATGGTGGCGGGGGGTGCCCATACACCCTAAATAACGGAGTGGAGCAGTGAGATTTCCCTATCAACGTCTGGCCTACATGTTCGATGCATTGCAATCGGAAACGCTGCCTCAGGATGAGCTGGCGAAACGTTTTGCGGTTTCGACACGTACAGTGCGGGCAGATATTACGGCGTTGAATGAGATCCTTGAACATTATGGCGCGCACTTTATCCATAACCGTGGCTTTGGCTACCGATTGATGATCGATGATGCTGAGCGCTTTCGCGCTCTACAGCAGCAAAACCGTAAAACGCACCTAACCCCGCGAACCGCCAATGAGCGAGTGCATTACCTGTTAATCCGTTTTCTGACCTCTGCCTTTTCATTGAAGCTGGAAGATTTAGCCGATGAATGGTTTGTTAGCCGTGGCACATTGCAAAATGATATGGCTGAGGTGAGAGAAAGGCTAAACCGATACCATCTGACGATTGAAACCAAGCCACGCTACGGCATGAAATTGTTTGGTACTGAGTTGGCAATTCGTACGTGTTTGACCGACCTTTTGTTTCAGCTACATCTGCAAGATGCTGATAATCCACTATTAAAAAATGAGTTTCTTAACATTCAGACTATCCCCGAATTAACGGGATTGCTGCATGAGCTATTGGCGCAATATGCGGTACGGTTAACTGATGAGGGCGAGCACTACCTGATTTTCTACTGCGCGGTGGCAATCAAACGTATCACCGATGGTTATCCGTTATCAGATTTTGATGCTGAAGATGTGGATGAGGCGGTCAAGCTCGCCTCCGGCCGTTTGGCAAATGAGTTGAAACTACTATCGGGTAAAGATATTTCCGCAGCAGAAGAAGCGTATTTGCGGGTCAATATTGCCGCCCGCCGGGTGCAAGCCAGCCCGCCTGGTGCCAGTCGCCCCAGTGAAATCAATGCCGATGATGAAGAGACATTGGTGGATTACATCCTCTCTTATATCAACGCACACTATAACTACAATTTGCAGGGTGATAAGCAGCTACGAATTGATTTACTCACCCATATCAAGACCATGATTACGCGGGTGAAGTATCAGATAACTATCCCTAACCCATTGTTATCCAATATTAAACAGCACTATCCGATGGCTTATGACGTAACACTGGCGGCGGTATCCAGTTGGGGTAAATATACGCCTTATAGCTTGAGTGAAAATGAGATAGGTTATCTGGTACTGCACATCGGTGTGGGGTTGGAACGCCATTACAATATTGGTTATCAACGTCACCCACAGGTGATGCTGGTGTGTGATACCGGTAACTCTACTACCCGAATGATTCAGGCACAGATTGCTCGTAAGTATCCGCAGATCGTGATGACACAGACCATTTCCCTGCGAGATTACGAAAATCTCGACCATATCGACGAAGATTTTATTATTTCTAACTCACGCCTGGCGGAAAAGAATAAGCCGGTAGTGGTAATGTCACCGTTTCCGACTGAATATCAGTTAGAACAACTGGGTAAGTTGGTGCTGGTGGATCGCACTCGCCCTTATATGTTGGAAAAGTTTTTCGACAGTAATCATTTTATGATTATCGACCAGCCGATGACACAAGAACAATTATTTAAAAAAGTGTGCAGTCAGTTAGAAGAAGAAGGGTTCGTTGATGCAGACTTTTACCCGTCAGTGGTGGAGCGTGAGGCGATTGTCTCCACCATGCTGGGGGAGGGGATTGCACTGCCACACTCACTCGGTCTGTTAGCCAAAAAGACCGTGGTGGTTACCCTGCTAGCGCCCAATGGCATTGCCTGGGGGGATGGTGAGGTAGCCCATGTCATTTTCCTGTTAGCGATCAGTAAAACTGACTATGAAGAAGCGATGGCGATTTATGACTTGTTCGTTACTTTTGTGCGAGAGCGTTCAATGAGCCGTTTATTGAGCAGTCAGCATTTTGATAGCTTCAAGGCGATAGCGATTGATTGTTTGAGTCGAATTTGAGTTATGCCAAAGCACATTTCTAGCGATGGATCAGAAAAGGCCATCCATGAGTGGACAGCCTTTAGAAAAATAGGGGGTATTTGAGCGTATCAGTTATGCAATGATACGGGGTCCGGCTTGTACAATTTAGTTAGATTTGAAATATCGATATTCTCTTCTGCTTTCCCCAGATCGTAAGCCGCCTGGAGGCGGAGCCACATTGCCGGAGTGCTTCCCAGAACCGCCGCCAGTTTCACCGCCATTTCCGGTGACACCGCAGAGTGACAAGAGACAAGCCGCTGCACCGTGGATGGCGCAACGTTTAACGCTCTTGCTAACTCCCTAATCCCAAGATCCAAATCTTCGAGGATGCCTTCAATCATTTCTCCCGGATGCGGGGGATTATGCATTTTCATTAGTGATAGTCCTCGTAGTTAAGAATAAACGCATCTCCGTCTTTAAACTCGAAGGTGATGCGCCCGTTTCCGCTTACCGTGACTGACCAGATCCCTTCTCTGTCACCCTGTAACGAGTGGAGTTTGTACCCAGCAACATTGACATCTTCAATCGTTTCCGCCAAGTCGATAAATCGCAAACGGCCACGGAGTCGCTTAACATGCTGGGGGTTAATACCTGCGGCAGAACCCGTTTCAAAGAAGCGTTGCAGTCCCTTGTGTTTCCAACTTTTTATCATTTATCGTTCCCTGTTGCGCCACAAGAAACATTATAACGAGTGTTTCGCGTGGCGCAGCACTCACGCCGTTAATAATCAAATCACTGCCAGCCATATCTCCTCACAAACCACCCTTTAACCAACTGCGTTGTCACCATATAGCCGGTTAGGATCACTATCAGCCATGGGAAGTAAGAAAGTGGCAGCGCTTGTAATTGCAGGAACCCAGCCAGTGGAGAGAAGGTTAGCCCGATACCAATCACCACCACCGCCAGTGTCATTAGACACAGCGGCCAAGAGGCACGGCTCTGGATGAAGGGAATTTTACGGGTACGGATCATATGCACAATTAAGGTCTGGGACAGCAGTCCTTCAACAAACCAACCGGATTGGAATAATGTCTGCATTTCTGGCGTATTGGCTTTAAATACCCACCACATCAGGCAAAAAGTCAGTACGTCAAAAATAGAACTTATCGGACCAAAGAACACCATAAATCGCCCCAAATCGCCGGCGTTCCAACGTTGTGGCTTTGCCAATTGCTCTTCATCAACGTTATCGAATGGAATGGCAATCTGCGAAATATCGTACATCAAATTCTGGATTAACAGATGGAGCGGCAACATAGGCAGGAAGGGCAAAAATGCGCTGGCAATCAGCACGCTGAAGACGTTACCAAAGTTAGAGCTGGCGGTCATCTTGATGTATTTCAGCATATTGGCAAATGTGCGGCGGCCTTCAATTACCCCTTGCTCTAACACCATCAGGCTCTTTTCCAACAAGATGATATCGGCGGCTTCTTTGGCAATATCTACTGCTGAATCTACCGAGATCCCAATATCAGCAGCACGCAGTGCCGGGGCATCATTGATGCCATCTCCCATAAAACCGACCACATGACCGGCATTACGCAGGTTCTGTACGATGCGCTCTTTGTGCATTGGTGTCAGCTTGGCGAACACGGTGGTAGTGCGGGTGGCTTCAGTCAGTTGTGTCTCTGTCATCTGTTCGATATCACTGCCACGCAAGACATGCTCGACAGATAATCCAACATCTTTACATACCTTACGCGCTACTAACTCGTTGTCACCGGTAAGAATTTTGACGTTAACGCCATTGCGTTTTAGCGCCAGTAGCGCCGGCGCTGTGCTCTCTTTCGGCGGATCGAGAAAGGCGATATAACCTTCCAGGATCAGGTCATATTCATCGATAACAGCATAGTTTTGCTGATAAGCGGGCATGATACGGGTAGCAACTGCCACCACCCGCAGTCCTTGCTGGTTCTGCTCATCGGTAATGCGACGGATGCGTGCCAACAGCGCGTCGGTCAATGGGATAATTTCACTCCCTTGGCGGACATGGCGGCAAATGGACAGCATCTCTTCCAGCGCGCCTTTGCAGATAAGTTCGTGATAATCCGCTTTATCGCTGACCACTACTGACATGCGACGGCGTTCAAAATCGAATGGGATCTCATCAATTTTGCGGTAACCCGCCAACGTGTCGGCCACCTGAGATTTTGAATCTTTTGACTCAGCCATGGAAGATAACACCGCGACATCCAGCAGATTTTTCAATCCCGTTTGGTAATAACTGTTGAGCCAGGCGTAGTGCAGCACCCGCTCACAGTTGGCCCCGAACACATCGGTGTGGCTTTCCAACACAATTTTATCTTGCGTCAGGGTGCCGGTCTTATCGGTACACAGAATATCCATCGCGCCAAAGTTCTGAATGGCATCTAAGCGCTTGACGATCACTTTCTGCTTGGAGAGTTTTACCGCCCCTTTTGCCAAGGTCGATGTGACGATCATCGGCAGCATTTCCGGGGTTAAACCCACGGCAACAGAGAGCGCAAACAGCGCGGCTTCCCACCAGTCACCTTTGGTAAAACCGTTGATCAACAACACGATAGGTGTCATGACTAGCATAAAGCGAATCAGCAACCAACTGACTTTACTGATGCCACTCTGGAAGGCATTAGGTTGCTCATCCTGATGTGTCACACGCTCTGCCAGCAGACCAAAATAGGTTTGGTTACCGGTGCCCACCACGATAGCCAGTGCCGAACCGCTAACGACATTGGTGCCCATAAAGCACAGCGTGTCTCGTTCGAGTGGGTTTTGCTCCTCACACTCACGGCATTGCGCCACTTTCTCAACCGGCAGTGACTCACCGGTTAAGGCGGCCTGACTGATAAACAGATCTTTGGCCGCCAGAATACGTAAATCTGCCGGGATCATATCGCCCGCAGACAGTTTGATGATATCGCCAGGCACTAACTGAGAGATTGGTAGCTCGCGGTGTTCACTCTTTCCCGTTTGGGCATCGCTGCGCACTACGGTTGCGGTATTGCTGACCATGGCTTTCAAGGCATCCGCAGCGCGGTTAGAACGCGCTTCCTGAATAAAATGCATCAGGGTGGAAATCAGCACCATGGCACCAATCACCAATGCGGCGGTCAGGTCTTCGGTGGCGTAGGAAATCAGGGCCAGAATGGTGAGCAGTAAGTTAAAGGGGTTGCGATAGCAGTGCCATAGGTGAACCCACCAACGGGTCGCTTGCTGATTTTCAATTAGGTTGCTGCCACTTTGCAGACGAATGGCTTCTGCTTCTTGTTCCGTTAACCCTTCCGGGTGGCTTTGGAAACGCAGATAAAGTTGTTGCGGCGTTTCATTCGCGCACTGCAATCGTTGTTCAGTCAGCGCTGCGGGCAAATCTTTCGTTGCACTTCCCTGCGGCAAACCATCTAACATGGTTTCCCGGCGAATTAGGCGGCGAGGCAGGTTACGGCTCAGTACATTGAGCAACTGCCGGGTGAAATTTTTAAATTGCATGGTTCAGGCCTTACTGTCATGTCATGAACGTTCTTCATGTTGCGCCCACGGCAAACCTGCCGTAGAGATGGCAAAAAACGTAATCAGCAGAAACCAACGCGGGGAAGGTGCGCAGTAACTGCCTACCAGATCTGTTTCTGGTAAGGCAGCCACGCTAAACGGGGAACTACCTTACCGAATACACCAAAGGGTGCGGCTCGAGGGAACAGGGTCCACTGGGTAATTAACCTCCGGTAAATTAAAAGACAAGGTAGGCGCTACGCGACATCTACCCATACACTTCGTTCTTGGTGCTCTATCTCACAACAAACTTAGCAACTAAACAGGCATTAAACCGCATCACTGTGCTTGCCACGCCAAAAACTACCCTGACGGTAAGATATACCGTTAGGGCAGTAATATGCTGCGAGCCATTGGGATATCATGCGCTGAGTCTGATTCTGCGCATACTAGACTTCCCGCAACTTCGATAATATAAATAATCAGTTTATTATATGTTTCCAAACCTAAACATTAGGTAAACCATGCAAAACCGTTTGACCATAAAGGACATTGCCCGCATGAGTGGAGTTGGAAAATCCACGGTTTCACGGGTATTAAATAACGAAGGCAGTGTCAGTCCACAAACTCGTGAACGAGTTGAAGCTGTCATCCGTCAGCAGAGCTTTACCCCATCAAAATCGGCCCGGGCCATGCGGGGGCAGAGTGATAAAGTTGTGGGTATTATTGTTTCGCGCCTGGATTCGCCATCCGAAAATCAGGCCGTGCGCACGATGCTGCCACTGTTCTATCAGCAAGGTTATGACCCTATTCTGATGGAGAGCCAGTTTGATCCTGAATTGGTCAGTGAACATTTACATGTGCTGCAACAGCGCCATGTGGATGGCGTCATTTTGTTTGGTTTCACTGGGTTAACCGCAGAAATGCTCTCGCCGTGGCAGGAAAAAATGGTCGTACTGGCGCGCGAGTATGCGGGCTTTTCTTCCGTATGCTACGACGACGACGGGGCTGTGCGCCTGTTGATGGATAAGTTACGTCACGCCGGGCATCGGCATATTAGTTATATTGGCGTGCAACCGTCGGATGCCACTACCGGTATGCGCCGTCATCAATCTTATCTTGATTACAGCCAACAACACGGCCTGCTACCGACGGTTGCACTGGGTGAACTGAGTTATCAGAGTGGCTTCCAGCTTGCACCTCAGGTGATAAAACCCGATACCTCGGCGTTGGTGTGTGCCTCTGACACTATCGCTATGGGGGTGAGTAAATATTTGCAGCAGCAGAGCCTGCAACACATTCAGGTATGCGGCATTGGTAATACACCGCTGTTGCACTTTTTGTTCCCAAATACCCTGTCAGTCGAGTTGGGTTATGGCACCGCAGGGGTGAAAGCCGCGCAACAATTACTTGATCAACTTAATCATAGTCAATCAATTCAACAAATTATAATTCCAGGCCAATTGGCCTGACTCTTCTTTTCTCGACGTGATGCTATCTGAAATCCCATCCAGAGTGGTGGGAGAGCATGATGGGCGAACCTGTTGTTTACGGCTAAAAACATCACAAAAAGTTGTCAAATTGTGATCTTCAACGCAAGTTGGGAACGTTCCCATTTCATAAAAATCAATACATAGCTAATCTTTAATGGGTTGTATATTTAACAGGCTATCGGTGTGTTTTTTCTTTAAGACTGACCCTAACTGCTTTTATTAAGAAAAACGAATAAGCCGCACGCTATCCCACCTTTATGAAAGGTACGTTGAAATGAGCAAAGTAAAACAACAAGATATCGATCAATTGATCGTACTGGTGGGAGGCAGAGATAATATTGCCACCGTCAGCCACTGTATTACCCGGCTACGTTTTGTGTTGAATGACCCCTCTAAAGCCTCACCTAAAGAAATTGAAAATCTGTCGATGGTTAAAGGCTGTTTTACTAATGCCGGGCAATTTCAAGTGGTTATCGGGCCTGAGGTTGACGATTATTATCAAGCGCTGATTGCTAAAATTGGCCTGAATGAAGTGGATAAAGAGCAAACCAAACTGGCTGCACGGCAGAACATGACTTGGTTTGAGCGTGGTATTTCTCACTTTGCCGAGATTTTCTTCCCGTTGTTGCCAGCGTTAATTAGTGGAGGCTTGATCCTCGGCTTCCGTAATGTGATTGGTGATATTCCGATGTCTGATGGCAAAACGCTGGCGCAGATGTACCCAGCCTGGAAAACCATTTACGACTTTCTTTGGCTGCTGGGCGAAGCCATCTTCTTCTACCTGCCAGTGGCTATCTGCTGGTCGACAGTGAAGAAAATGGGAGGGACCCCAGTATTGGGGATTGTGTTGGGTATCACCTTGGTATCACCACAACTGATGAATTCCTACCTTCTGGGGCAACAGATCCCCGAAGTTTGGAACTTTGGCTGGTTTACCATTGAGAAAGTAGGTTATCAGGCACAGGTCATTCCATCGATTTTGGCGGGGCTGGCGCTGGGGTGGATTGAAACTAATCTGAAGAAAATCATTCCAGCCTATCTTTATCTGGTCGTGGTGCCGGTAGTTTCTTTGTTGCTGGCGGTATTCCTCGCCCATACGCTTATCGGGCCATTTGGTCGCATGATTGGCGATGGTGTGGCCTGGGGAGTGAAAGCGGTCATGACAGGCAGCTTCGCGCCGGTTGGTGCCGCACTATTTGGCTTCTTGTATGCACCGCTGGTCATTACCGGTGTGCATCAGACCACGTTAGCCATTGATATGCAGATGATTCAGAGCATGGGCGGTACACCGGTATGGCCGCTGATTGCGCTGTCTAACATCGCACAGGCATCTGCGGTACTGGGCATTATTATCATTAGCCGCAAGATCAATGAGCGCGAAATATCGGTACCTGCGGCAATTTCAGCCTATCTGGGCGTCACAGAACCGGCCATGTACGGTATCAACCTCAAATATCGCTTCCCGATGCTGTGCGCCATGATTGGTTCTGCGCTAGCGGGCCTCATTTGTGGGCTGACTGGGGTGATGGCGAACGGTATTGGTGTCGGTGGCCTGCCTGGTATTTTATCCATCAAACCACAGTTCTGGGCGATCTATGCTTTGGCAATGTTAGTGGCGATCGTGGTGCCTTTGGTGCTGACTATACTGGTTTATAAACGTAAAGAGAGTCGTGGCGAATTACCAGTCTAAATCGTATTCCTCCGCCAAAGGTTATCCTGTGGCGGAGCTGTTTCTTTAATTTTCTCTGTTTTTACAACGAATAAGAGTCTGCTATGAATAATCCTATCCCTTGGTGGCAAAACGGCGTCATTTATCAGATTTACCCGAAGAGTTTTCAGGATAGCACCGGTAATGGCTATGGTGACCTGGCTGGCGTGACGCAACGGTTGGATTATCTGCACAAACTCGGCGTTGATGCCCTCTGGCTGACACCGGTTTATGTCTCGCCACAAGTGGATAACGGCTATGACGTTGCCGACTACTGCGCCATTGACCCTGCTTACGGCAGCCTGGATGATTTCAAAACCTTGGTTGCGGCAGCTCATCAGCGGGGTATGCGTATCGTGATGGATATGGTGTTCAATCACACCTCCACCGAACATGCCTGGTTTAAAGCATCAGCGGAGCGCAACAGCCCGTACCGCCAGTTCTATATTTGGCGTGATGGTGAGGGTGATAATTTACCGAATAATTGGCGCTCGAAATTTGGCGGTAATGCCTGGCAATGGCACGCTGAAAGCGGCCAATATTATCTGCATCTGTTCGCTACCGAGCAGGCGGATCTTAATTGGGAGCACCAGCCGGTACGTGATGAACTGAAGAAAGTGTGCGAGTTTTGGGCTGATATTGGTGTGGATGGTTTGCGCCTGGATGTAATTAATCTGGTATCCAAACAGCAAGACTTCCCGGATGATTTTACGGGTGATGGCCGCCGTTTCTATACCGATGGCCCCCGTATCCACGAATTTTTACAGGAAATGAGCCGTGATGTGTTTCAGCCGCGCGGCCTGATGACGGTTGGTGAGATGTCGTCCACCCGCCTTGAGCATTGTCAGCGTTATGCCGCATTGGGTGGGGATGAGCTGTCGATGACCTTTAATTTCCATCATCTAAAAGTGGATTATCTCAATGGGGCCAAATGGTCACTAATGTCGCCGGATCGGGTGGAACTCAAACAGATATTTAACCAGTGGCAGCAGGGAATGCATAACCGTGCGTGGAATGCGTTGTTCTGGTGTAACCACGACCAGCCGCGCATTGTATCGCGCTTTGGTGACGAAGGTGCACTGCGCGTGCCAGCGGCCAAGATGCTGGCAATGGTACTGCATGGTATGCAAGGTACGCCATATATCTACCAAGGCGAAGAGATTGGCATGACCAATCCTAATTTTACTTCGATTGATCAATACCGTGATGTCGAAAGCCTGAATATGTTTGCTGAGCTGAGTGCGCAAGGTCGCGATCCTGACGAGTTATTAGCGATTCTGGCGGCTAAATCCCGTGATAATAGCCGCACCCCGATGCAATGGGATCGTAGCCGTAATGCCGGTTTCAGTCAGGGAACGCCATGGATCGAACCCTGCAGTAACTATGCTGAAATTAATGTTGATAGCGCGCTGGCTGATGCTGATTCGGTGTTTTATGCCTATCAATATCTGATAGCCCTGCGTAAACAACATGATGTGTTCACTTTTGGTGACTATCGTGATCTCTGCCCGCAGCATCCAGAGTTGTGGTGTTACTTACGCCACTGGCAGGGTAAGCAGTTGTTGGTAGTGGCTAACCTGAGCGGTGAACCGCAACAGTGGCAGCCAGAGGAGATTGCGCTGGACGGTAACTGGCAATTGTTGATGAGCAGCTACGGCGAAAGTGCTTTCCAGCCGCAGGAGATGGTATTGCGAGCATATGAGGGGATTTATTGGGTGAGGGATTGATTTAGTTCAGATCAGTGGCTTCTCTCCTTGCTCGGCAGCTCAAATGTGCTTTTAACTTCAAAGGCCAATTCAAAACAAAAGGCTATGGTTTTGATTCTGACTCTCTTTTGACGTTGAGCGCAATCAGGAATATTGCCGACGAGGATGGAGGCCGCAATGGTTAGGTGAACACTGAACGCATATCAACTGAAACCAGAGCCTAAAAGTTACCTTGCGGATAAATATGAAACAACCGCAGTCCTTCACGCTTACGCGCGATTGTTAGCTGATCGGCCGGTTGTAACCATTGCCAGTAGGCGTCGTAATGGCCTCGGTGTTGCCCCTCAGCCAGTAACATTTCATCGAAAAATCGCGATACGGAAAGGTCGATGTTCAGCATTATTAGGTGCAATTAGTGAGTGGGATGCATTATTGCTGAGCAGAAAGTTGCCATATCATGATGATCTGCGATAGCACATTGGGAAAGGCCGACAGACAATATTAGCGGGATAAGCATAAAAAAACGGCTGGTAATAACCAGCCGTAGACGCAATAACATCAGAATTAACGACGTACCGCGATAGCTTCGATTTCGATTTTCACATCTTTTGGCAGACGCGCAACTTCAACACATGAACGTGCTGGGAATGGCGCATGGTGTTCAGTAAAGAAAGCTTCGTAAGTGGCATTAACTGTACTGAAGTCATTCAGATCTTTCACGAATACCGTCGTTTTCACGATGTCAGCAACTTTCAAACCTGCCGCTTCAACGATAGCTTTTACATTCTCCAGTGACTGACGCGCTTGCGCGGATACATCATCGGCGACCAAACCTGTTTTTGGATCAACAGGGATCTGGCCTGAAGTGAGGATCATACTGCCCAGATCGACACCTTGAACATAAGGGCCGATGGCGGCAGGGGCGAGTTCAGTGCTGATAATGCGTGACATGTTGACTCCTGGTTACGTAAGGAAAGAAATATTTTAATTATCGCGACCATTATAAAGATGGGATGGATTACAGCAACCCACGCGAATCAAGTTTGCCATGTCGCGTTGCAGCGAATATTGCCACTTTTGTAAATATTTTGGGGCGGCAATATTCGTCTGAACAGAGCGTTAACCCGCTTGAGTAATCAATCTGCCTGTAAAACCACCCGATGATCGAACTCTTTCTCGCAATATTTACATTTAAGGTAGATTTCGCCTTTTAGGGCTTTCACTTTAAAGCTGGAGTCGACCGGCTCGTTGTGGCTGATGCAGTTACTGTTTGGGCAAGTAAGGACGCCATCTATCTGCTCTGGCAGACTTAGGGTCAGTTTCTTCACCACTTCGTAGTTATCGATGCGGTTAACAGTAGCATCCGGTGCATACATCGCCAGTTGGTTGGCCTGTTGCTCTGTTAGGAAGGTATTTTCTATTTTAATCAAATCCTTACGACCTGATCGTTTAGACGGTAGATTCAATCCAATAGTAATACGTTGATCAGTGGCGGTCAGTTTGAACAGCGACAACAATTTAAAGCCGATTTGTGCCGGAATATGGTCAATCACAGTGCCACATTTAATCGCTTCAACCTGTAGTTTATAATCCTGAGTCATGTTCAATCCCCCTTAAATAGCCAATTCTGCGTTTAAAACCAGAGCCAGTAGTGCCTGACGTGCGAAAATCCCGTTACCCGCTTGTTGGAAATAGTAGGCGTAAGGGGTCTTATCGACATCGGCGGTTATCTCATCAATTCTTGGCAGTGGGTGTAGCACTTTGAGATTTTCCTGTGCGCCATTTAAATCAGCAGCGCGCAAGATAAACTGCGCTTTGACATTGGCATACTCTGATGGGTCAAGGCGCTCTTTTTGTACCCGGGTCATGTAGAGAATATCCAGCTCTGGCACCACTTCTTCAATGCTTTCATGCAGGCTGTATTCGATACCTTTCTCTTCCAGCATTTCCAGAATATAAGCCGGCATTGCCAGAGCATCCGGGGCGATAAAGAAGAAACGGTTACCGGTGAATTTGGCTAGCGCTTGCGTGAGTGAGTGCACGGTGCGGCCATACTTCAGGTCGCCAACCATGGCGATATTGATGTTATCCAGCCGGCCCTGAGTTTCCTGAATGGTGAAGAGATCGAGCAGCGTTTGCGTCGGGTGCTGGTTTGCACCGTCACCGGCATTAACTACCGGTACATTCCCCGAGAACTGGGCAGCCAGGCGAGCGGCCCCTTCTTGCGGGTGACGTATGACAATGGCATCCACATAAGTACTGATGACTGACATCGTATCCGCCAGCGTCTCACCTTTTTTGCCAAGGGAAGTATTGCTGCTGTCAGAAAAACCGACCACTGAGGCACCTAAGCGGTGTATGGAGGTTTCAAATGATAAACGAGTGCGGGTCGAGGCTTCGAAAAAGCAACTGGCGATCACTTGGTGTTTTAACAACTCAGGTTGCGGCTGACTTTTCAGGCTAGCAGCGGTACGCAGCACCAGCTCCAGTTCGTCGCGACATAAATCGTTAATTGAGATGATATGCTTGTGATACAATGGGTTGGCCATTTCGCTCTCCTCTGTGACCCGTCATATTTCAAGCTGCATGTGTGTTGGCTGTTTTCGTTCACCCCGGCCACTTACTTGTCGTTGACCTTAAAATAAGTAAGCTCCTGGGGATTTACTCAATTGCCGCCTTTCTGCAACTCTAATTATTTAGGGTATATATTTTAATTGGTGATAATGCTTAATCCGGCGCCGATCAGTAGACAAAAAAAAGCCCCTCAATGAGGGGCCTTACGAGATCGGTTTAGCAACGGGAGAAAGAACGGCAGGTGACTGCCTGCTGGCAGGCCATTTTGTCGACCATCAAGAGGGTCATTTTCAACAAAACGCACTTGGCTTTCCATCATATCTCCCGGCAAATTGTGGCGAATTATACTCGCGTGTGGTTTCTCTGCAAGGGGTAAAAGCTGCATTTTTTGCAATTAGCAAACGATTACTCATCAGGATTGGCTTCAATTATCTGATGAGTAACACCAATGACCGCCCTCTGGATGGTGTTATCTCCAGAGGGAATACAACCTGATTTTGTCACCCGCTATTCAAGTAATTTGACTAGTTTGCCAGGTAAATTACCGAGGATAAAATCATTGATGATACTGTCAAAATCCTTATCACTCTTAAAGCCTAATGCTTTGGCATAATGCGCTGTGAAATCCCCAGGCCAGGAGCTTACGATTTTCTCAATTAAGGGATCTTGCTGAATCTTAATGTGATCAGCGACAGCATCACCCGCAATACGCCGCAATGCATCAATCATTTGCTGTACGGTAATTGATAGTCCAGGCAGATTAATCACCCGCCCGCCCTTAAGTTGACTGGCATCCAATTGGTGCCCATGGATAAGATTATTAATCGCCATCTTCGGCGATAGCAGCCACAACGGTGTTTGCAGACTAACAGGGCAAATCACGTCAATACCTTGCAACGGCTCACGGATAATGCCGCTGGCAAAACTGGAGGCCGCACGGTTTGGTTTCCCTGGGCGTACCACGATAGTTGGCATACGCAGGCTACGGCCATCAACAAATCCCCGGCGGCTATAATCTGCCAGCAATAAATCGTTTAATGCTTTTTGTGTACCATAGGAGCTTTGAGGCGACCATACCTGTTCATCGGGTACAACCGCCGGCAATTCACCGCCAAATACCGCCACTGAACTGGTGATAATGACTTTAGGGCAGTGTCCAAGCTGGCGAGCGCGTTCGAGTAAACTGCGGGTGGCATCAAAATTGATCCGCATACCCAAATCAAAATCTTCTTCTGCCTGACTAGAGACAATCGCTGCCAGGTGAAAAACAGTGTCAATTTGTTGATTGAAAACGCTGGCAAGCCAGTGCGAATCAGCGATATCACCGCAAAAAACCTGCACCCGCTCATCGGCAACCGCCTCTAGAGGCACCACATCACAGGCTATAATCTTACTGATATGGCGCTGTTGACCCTGTTGGTCGGTCAGATATTCCTGCGCCAGTAAATGTTCAATCAATCGACGACCAAGAAAGCCCGCCGCTCCTGTTACCATTATGTTCATCGTCTTATCCTTTATTTGTATTGTTAGCGGTTTACTGTCTTGGCCGGGACTAAAAATACGAGCGCCGCACCAATAAATAGCATGGTGGAAATAATCAGCATTCCGGTGGTGGTGCTTTGGGTCAGATCTTTCAGGTAGCCCATCATATAAGGTGCGACAAAGCCTGCCAGGTTGCCCCAGGAGTTAATCAGAGCGATGCCGGCTGCGGCTGCGGTTCCGCCGAGGAAAGCTGTTGGCAGGCTCCAGAATAGTGGCAAGGTACTCAATGCTCCCATTGCACCCAGAGTTAAGCCCATCATGGCAATAACGATGTTGTCACTGAAACTGGCCGAAATAATCATCCCGACCCCGCCCAACGTAGCCGTTAAAGCCAGATGCCAGCGCCGTTCGCGCCAACGGTCAGCACTGCGTGATACCACGATCATGGTCAGGGCGGCGGCACCGTAAGGAATGGCACTTAACAAACCAATACTCAGCACGTCTTTTACCCCACTGTCTTTGATCAGTGTCGGTAACCAGAAGCCGATAGTGTAGAAACCTGCAATCAGACAGAAATAAATGAGCGTGAGCAACCAGACGCGGGGTTGTAGGAAAATCTCTTTCAGGCTGCTGTGGACATGATGTTGTGTGTCGTTATCAATGTTGGCCTGCAAGATTTTTTTCTCTTCGTCGGTTAGCCATTTGGCATGACTGATACGGTCAGTCAGTTTAAAAATCACCAAAATACCGATTAAAACGGACGGAATACCTTCCAGAACAAACATCCATTGCCAACCCGCAAAGCCATGGAGTCCATTAAAGGCACCCATGATCCAACCCGATAACGGTGCGCCGAACACGCCGGATAATGGAACGGCGGTGGCGAATAAAGCGTACATACGGCCACGGCGGTTAGTTGGGAACCAATAAGAAAGATAAAGGATGACGCCGGGATAGAACCCAGCCTCTGCAATTCCCAGCAAGCAACGCATTACGTAAAAAGACATCGGTGTGGTGACAAAAGCCATCCCAGCCGAGATGATGCCCCAGGTGATCATAATGCGCGCAATCCACAACCGTGCCCCTACACGATGCAGCATCAGGTTACTGGGGATTTCCAGAAAGAAGTAGGCAATAAAAAAGATACCGGCGCCGAACCCATACACCGCCTCCGAAAACTGTAAGTCATCCGCCATCTGCAATTTGGCGAAGCCAACGTTAACCCGATCTAAATAAGCGACGATATAGCACAGCATCAGTAAGGGTAAAATATGCCACGCGGCCTTGCGATAGGCATGATTCTCCGCAGAGACCAGGTTAGGCATCACTAATTGTTCAGTAGGTGATTCAGACATGATGGAGCCTCTTATTTTAGTGATTTGTAGGGAACAAGGCTCAGCGAAAATCCATTTAGTTATCGCGCTGGCGTTGTACAGAAATAGAGGATGTTAATTTTAGTTATTTAATGTTTGATAAAGTTAAAAGTAAGGTTTTTTTCAGCAAGTAAATGCGATTAAACTCACAATTATTAACAGTTGGTAACGGAGGTAATGTAATTCTTTGATTTAAATTGAATTTAAAATTCAAATTTTCACAAAAATAAACATCAATCTAGATATAACGAGTTGTAAACGAGGGGACCGGGGAACAACAGGTGTAACTGGTACTGATGTAACAGGAAACCCCGTTGTATCGGCTAGCAGAGAAGAAAACCACAATTTATCGATGCGGCTGAAAGGGAGGCGTATCTGTACGGATACGGGGGTATCTCGCCGGACAGACACTGTTGGTGGTGAAAAGGGTGGGCGCTGTGTTTAATTGGCGGGGCCGGGATAGCACCCCGAAGCGATAATCACGCTAATTGGCCAGCGGGAACGATGATTCAGGGGGCGTGGTGTGAAAGCGTTGAATGGCAAAAGTGGTGTGCTTCACCCATTAGTGATTGATTTTCACCATTCACACGAACGGTGAAAATTAATCCTCATCAAACCCTGAATTAAATAACTCAATAACAGCCGCCAGCGCTTGAATCTCATCAGGACCGGTCGCTTCAACTTCAATCTGACGGCCTTTGGCTGAATCCAGCATCAGCAGTGCAATGACACTGCTGGCCTCGGCTTCGGTACCGCTGTCGTTGCGTAACATGACTTCAGCATCAAAACTCTGAACCAGCTCGAACAATTTCATTGCGGGTCTGGCGTGCATCCCCAACTTGTTTTTGATCTCAACGGTTTGTTTGATAGTCATTATTTACGCTTTTCCAGAGTACGATGGCGTGATTGAACATTCTTGCCGCGAGCGCGGAAATAATCAGCCAACTGTTCAGCAACATAAACTGAGCGATGTTTACCACCGGTACAACCAATGGCGACCGTCAAATAACTGCGGTTATTGGTTTCCAGCATCGGTAGCCACAGTTCCAGATAGCTACGGGTCTGATAAATAAAATTGTGTACTTCGGTATGGCGATCCAAGAAAGAGATTACCGGCTTATCCAAACCTGTCATTGGGCGTAGTTTTGGGTCCCAGTGTGGGTTTGGCAAGAAACGCACATCGAAAACATAATCGGCATCGATGGGAATGCCATGTTTAAAGCCAAATGACTCAAACACCATGGTTAATTCGCGCTCACGTTTACCCAACAGACGGGTACGCAGCATCTCAGCCAATTCATGCACTGACATTTCGGACGTATCAATAATCAGATCAGCCCGTGAGCGCAGAGGCTCCAACAGGTCGCTCTCTTCATCGATAGCACTTTCTAATGACAGGTTTTTGGTCGACAACGGATGCAGGCGACGGGTATCGCTATAGCGACGAATCAGGGTATTGCGGTCAGCATCTAAAAACAGCAACTGCGGTGAAAAGCTATCCGGCAGTTGAGTCATGGCATGTTCAAATACCTCAGGAGATTCAGGCATATTGCGTACGTCTATGCTTACTGCGGCAGAGATATTCCTATCGGCAAGTGTACTTGCCAATTGCGGCAGCAGAACCACAGGCAAGTTATCGACACAATAAAAGCCCATATCTTCCAATGCGCGTAAAGCAACAGACTTCCCTGAACCGGAACGGCCGCTGACAATCATCAGCACCATGTGAGTAACTCCCCTTGGTATTTATCCCCGCTATCTTTCAAGTTGTAGGCGCGTTGACCGCCTGCCTACACCTTAAAATCTATTGGGCATACATTAGAACCCTATATTCCGGCTACACGATCCGGGCATAACAGATAAAACAGTTGCTACTTTCCTGATTACGCTGTTTCTGGCGGTAATTCAGTAATAATTTGATAAAGTTCATCATCACTTTGTGCCGCTCGTAGGCGGCGACACACTGTTTTATCAGCTAATCGCTTGGCCACTAAAGACAAAGTGTGTAAATGAGTTTTACATTGATCTGCCGGAACCAACAAGGCAAATAATAGATCAACGGGTTGGTTATCAATGGCATCGAAGGCAATAGGTTGTTCCAGACGGATAAATACCCCCACTGCGCGCAGTGTGTCTTCTTCCAACTTGCCATGAGGTATCGCGATACCGCTACCAATACCGGTGCTGCCCATACGTTCACGGGTCAATACAGCATCAAAAACCACCTGTGAAGGCAGGTTAAGTTGCTTGGCAGCCAACTCGCTGATAATTTCCAAAGCTCGTTTTTTACTTGAGCAATGTACGGAGCTTTTGGTGCACTCGATATTTAATACCGAGCTTAATTGCAATGCTGGATCGTTGATCATCTCATCTTTCACTTAAGCGCTTTTTAAACCGTTTCCTGCGGGGATTCACTCCTGGCGCAGGAAACTGTTATGTAGCGAGTGTAGAACCTTTATTGGTGAATATACCCTTTGTACATAAAGCTACCGGGCTGTTCGCTACGTTTACTCACCCTGCGGGCTGGCATAAATGCTATTCAAATCGGTGTTTAACCGGTTTGTCATCCGCTTGCTGCCTACCTGCAACGCCATGCTCTCTGGGTATAACAGCCGCAAGGATTCTTAGTGTTGTTTCAATTTGTCTTTGTGTTTGTTCAACTGGCGTGCCAGCTTATCAACCAAAATATCAATTGCAGCGTACATATCCTCCTGCTCTGAGCTTGCGTGCAACTCGCCTCCATTCACATGTACCGTTGCTTCTGCAATTTGTTTTACTTTTTCAACACTTAAAACCACATATACCTGGTTAATGCGATCAAAATATTGCTCAAGTTTGGCAAATTTAGTGGTAACAAACTCGCGTAATGCTTCGGTTATTTCGACATGATGTCCGGTAATATTGAGCTGCATAGTGTCTTCCTTCTCAGTTCAGGTCAAACCAACTGTTTACGCTGATTTGACGGCGGGATGGATAACGACTCTCGGTACTTCGCAACGGTACGCCGCGCCACCATGATGCCTTGTTCACATAATAGTGTGGTCAGCTTACTGTCACTCAGTGGTTTAGCAGGGTTTTCTGCCGCAACCAATTTTTTCACCAGTGCACGAATTGCGGTGGAAGAAGCTTCACCTCCGCTATCTGTATTGACGTGACTGGAGAAGAAATATTTTAGCTCGAAAATACCCCGTGGACTGTGCAGGAACTTCTGCGTGGTCACGCGAGAGATTGTCGACTCATGCATATCCACGGCCTGGGCGATATCGGCCAGTACCATGGGTTTCATAAATTCAGGCCCATTCTCAAAAAACGCTACCTGCTGCTCTACTATACAACGCGCCACCTTCAGCAACGTTTCATTACGGCTTTCAAGGCTTTTTATCAACCATTTCGCTTCTTGCAGATTGCTACGGATAAACTGCCCGTCACTGTCATTACGCGTGTTGTTCCCCATCGCCGCATACTGCTGGTTGATTTTTAGGCGTGGAATGCTATCGGCATTAAGCTCTACCGTCCATTGATCTTTGTCTTTACGCACCAAAACATCGGGAATGACATATTCTGACTCCCCGGTATTGATGGATTGGCCCGGACGCGGGTCCAGAGACTGAATCAGGGTTATCGCTTCTTTAAGTGTATCTTCTTTTAGCCGACTCAAGCGGATCATCGTACGGAAATCATGGTTACCCAGCAAATCCAGATAATCGCTAACGACGAGGCGAGCTTCGGCAAGATAGGGGGTATCTTTGTCATACTGTGACAACTGTACTAGCAGACATTCACGCAGGTTACGCGCTGCGACACCAATAGGATCAAAGTGTTGTATCCGCTTAAGTACCGCTTCCACCTCGTCCAGTGCAACGTTTTCGTCCCCAATGCTTTCCAGAATATCTTCCAGTGGCACAGTAAGGTAGCCGGTTTCATCCACCGCATCCACGATAGAGGTCGCA
Organism: Yersinia sp. FDAARGOS_228; assembly: GCF_002073315.2. Lineage (NCBI taxonomy): Bacteria > Pseudomonadati > Pseudomonadota > Gammaproteobacteria > Enterobacterales > Yersiniaceae > Yersinia > Yersinia sp. FDAARGOS_228. Next base: position 198,191 of record NZ_CP020409.2, on the reverse strand, counting down.
ATAGCAACATCGGTATCAGAGAAGGGGGTCAAATCCACTTGCCACATTAGGTAATCTTGTAATGTTTGAGTCGTTTCCCCCTGATAGACCGGCAGCTCATCATCGCTGTAGTCATTGCCCATGCCTGATGGCGTGCCTGCGGTGTAGATCTCATCCCAGGTGGCATCAAGGGGTAACTCTTCTGGCATATCTTTTTGTTCCAGGGCCTCGCGAGTATCAAGCGATTCACTGTCTACAGTCTCTTTTGTCTCTATCTCTTCATGAAGATCAGTTTGCTCAAGCAGCGGGTTACTTTCCAGCGCTAGCTGAATCTCCTGCTGGAGTTCAAGCGTAGAAAGCTGCAACAAGCGAATAGCCTGTTGAAGCTGCGGTGTCATTGCCAGTTGTTGGCTAAACTTGAGTTGCAAACCTTGCTTCATAATGCGGTATCAATTTTCCTTAATGGATGACGAAATCCCCGTCATCTTTCAAATTGCAGGTGTGTTTGCTGCCTTCCTACATCTTGAAATCTGTGGGGTGTTGGGCAAAGGTCAGAGACGGAACTCTTCACCCAGATAAACACGTTTAACTTGTTCGTCAGCCAAAATTTCCTGTGGTGTACCGTGAGCGATTAAATGGCCTTGGCTTACGATATAAGCCCGCTCACAAACGTCTAATGTCTCACGCACGTTATGGTCGGTAATCAGAACGCCGAGGCCACTGTCGCGCAGATGTTCAATGATCTTCTTGATATCGATAACGGAGATCGGGTCAACCCCGGCAAAAGGCTCATCCAACAGAATAAACTTAGGATTTGCCGCCAGCGCACGAGCTATCTCAACACGGCGGCGTTCACCACCAGAAAGAGATTGCCCCAGATTGTCACGTAAATGAGTGATATGGAATTCTTCCATTAGCTCATCAGCCCGTTCTTCACGCTGCTCAGCAGAGAGATCGTTACGGATCTCCAGCACCGCCATTAAGTTGTTAAATACACTCAGGCGGCGGAAAATAGAGGCTTCTTGCGGTAAATAACCAATACCGCGACGGGCGCGTTCATGGAGAGGCAAGAGGCTGATATCTTCGTCATCAATCACAATACGCCCGGCGTCACGCTGGACAATGCCGACGACCATATAAAAAGTAGTGGTTTTTCCTGCGCCGTTCGGCCCAAGTAGGCCCACAATCTCACCGGACTTCACATTGAGGCTTACGTCTTCGACTACTTTACGGCCTTTGTACGCCTTAGCCAGCTTTTCTGCGATTAATGTTGCCATAAATGATTACTTACTCTTCTTTTGGCCTGAAGCTGCTGGCCCTTTGTCTTGTAATTGGGACGGTAATAACACGGTGGTGACGCGATTGCCTTTATCACTGAAGGCTTCCATCTGCTGTTTTTTCACCAGATAAGTGATGCGATCACCCTTGATATTACTATCAAGTTGCTCCAAATAGGCATTGCCAGTCAACACCACGAAATCATTTGCGACTTCATAACGCAGTTTCTGCCCATGGCCTTTAACGGGTTTGCCGCTGTCTTGCATCTGATAGAACGTCACCGGATTACCATAACCCTCAATGACCATTTTGCTTTGATCACCACCGGGGCGTGTAACCACGACTTTATCAGCTTTGATCTCAATGGTACCTTGCTTGATAACCACATTGTCGGTAAATGTGACGGTATTTGCTTCCATATCTAACGCTTGCTTAACGGAGTCAACCGTGACGGGCTGATCAGTATCACCCGTTAACGCCAGAGCAGGCAGGCTTGCGGTCAAAAGTGAACTGGCAAGCAAAAAATGACGAAGTTTATTTTTGGATTTCATAAGAGGTTTTAACCTTTTCAATCAGCTCAGCGGTTTTATCCCGCAAGTTCCCACGCATTTTCATGCCGTTAGATGTAAATCCAACACCAAAGAGGGTAACTTCATCGTCTGAGGATACATCCTGAGTGATCAAATTAACCTGGGCGTTATCGGTTTTAATTTTTTGTAACTGTGCATCTGGTGTCAGGCTATCAACTTCAACATGACCATACAAATACAGCATCTTATCATTGGTCAGTTTGGCGCGGTCTGCGCGTACCGTCCAAGTGGCAACTGCATTTTCAGCAAATAGAGTCATTACCGGCTTGGTAAACCAAGTTAATTCTTGAGTGCTGAAGTTCTGTACGTCCTCAGCCACCAATTTATAATTCAATTGCCCGACCGGATTGAAAACGACGGTCACAGTATGCTGACTTTGCGAAGAGGGCTCATTATCATCAGCCACAGTTTGCGTATCTGGCTGATTGAAGCCTGACATATTCCAGCCAATCAATACCAAAGCAATCAGTGCCAGGGATATCGTTATCCATAGTCTTGTTTTACTCATATCGACAATCCTTTGGCACCTTCAAGTTTATCCTGAGCTAATAATATCAAATCACATATCTCACGTACTGCGCCGCGCCCGCCATTGATTCGCGTCACATAATGCGCCTTGGGAATAAGTAACGGATGAGCATCCGCCACGGCGACAGAGAACCCTACTTGTGCCATGACTGGCCAATCAATCAGATCATCCCCAATATAAGCAACCTGCTCAGGCTGGCATGCTAATGCTACCAACAATTCGTTATAGGCCACCAGCTTATCAGATTGCCCTTGATAAAGGTGGCGAATACCTAAGGTGTTGGCGCGGTCTTCCAGTAATTTTGCGCAGCGGCCAGTAATAATAGCCACTTCAATACCTGAGGTTATCAGGCAGCGGATACCATAACCATCACGCACGTTGAAAGCTTTTAGCTCTTCGCCTTGATTGCCCATATAAATCAGGCCATCGGACATCACACCATCGACATCACAAATCAGTAGGCGAATTTTCGCCGCACGTGACATCACGGTGTTGGCAACGGGTCCATAGCATGTGTCCTGATATACGGTGTCGCTCATTTTTCCCTTCTTACTTGACGTTGCAGCGTTGTTAGCTGCTCTCTTTCACCCGAATCACTTACTAGTGTAAGCTCATCGGGATGCACTCGTTTGCTGCCTAGCTGCAACCCCAATTAATTTGGGAAACCCTTCTTACTTGACGTTGCGGCGTTGTTAGCTGCTCTCTTTCACCTGAATCACTTACTAGTGTAAGCTCATCGGGATGCACTCGTTTGCTGCCTAGCTGCAACCCCAATTAATTTGGGAAACCCTTCTTACTTGACGTTGCGGCGTTGTTAGCTGTTTTGTTTACCAGGCAGCCGATGGTTAGACTACACCAGCTCTAAGCATGTCATGCATATGCACTACACCCAGCAACTGATCACCATCTGCGACCAACACTGCGGTAATATGGCGTGACTCCATCAGATTAAGTGCATCTACGGCTAACATGGTTGGGCGCACCCGGATACCGCCACTGGTCATCACATCTGCAATTTTCGCGTGATTCAAATCGACCCCTAGATCAAATATCCGGCGCAAATCACCATCGGTGAAGATACCTTTAATCATCATCAAATCGTCACAGATAACAGTTAAACCCAGATTCTTCCGAGTAATCTCCAGTAACGCATCGCGTAATGATGCATCGGGACTGATGTGCGGGATCTCTGCACCCGTGTGCATGATATCGCTGATTCGCAATAGCAACTTGCGCCCCAGTGCTCCGCCCGGATGGGAGAGGGCAAAATCTTCTTGAGTGAAGCCACGAGCCTGTAACAATGCCACCGCGAGCGCATCCCCCATGACCAAAGTGGCGGTGGTACTGGTGGTTGGTGCCAATCCTAATGGGCAAGCCTCTTGTGGCACTTTAATACACAAGTGAATATCGGCCGCTTTACCCATGCTACTGTCAGGATTATTGCTCATGCAGATAAGTGGGATCTTCTGGCGCTTGAGGACCGGGATCAACGCGAGTATCTCGTTGGACTCCCCTGAATTAGAGATGGCGAGCACAATATCTTGTGGTGTAACCATGCCGAGATCGCCGTGACTGGCTTCACCGGGGTGGACGAAAAAGGCGGGGGTCCCCGTGCTGGCTAAGGTGGCAGCAATTTTGCAACCAATATGACCCGATTTGCCCATCCCCATCACCACAACTTTGCCATGGCAATTAAATATTGCATTGCAGGCGTTAGCAAAATCGTCATTAATGTATTGATCGAGTTGTGCCAGCCCTTCGCGCTCAATGCGAAGCACCTGTTTACCTGCCTGCTGAAAATCTACTCTTGGCAATGGGTTAATACCCGATGGTGAATCAGTTTCTGGCTGTAAATCATAAGAAGACATACATGGTTCCCGCTGAATGAACATGGTTATGCCACATTAAAGGGCGCAAAAAACAGCACGGCTAGATAAGCGATAAACCCACATAATAACAGAGCGCCCGCCATATGGCCGATGCGATGTTTGCGCCCCAGGCAAAGAAGGGTAAATATCACGCTGACACCCAGCATCACCCAATAGTCACGTTGGAAAGCCTCTGGATTAATATCACCAGGGGAGAGCAGTGCAGGCACACCTAACACAATCACAATATTAAAAATGTTCGAACCAATAATATTGCCAACCGCCATATCATCTTCCCCTTTCAGCGCGCCGGCGATGAAAGTAGCCAATTCAGGCAAACTGGTGCCGATAGCAATAACTGTCAACCCAATAACCAGTTCACTGACACCGGCAACCCGGGCAATGACAGTGGCATTATCGATAATCATTTTGGCCGACAGGGGCAAGATAATGAAGGCCAGCACCAACCACAATAGAGCAACAGTATTGCTACTGTCTTGAGGTAATTCAGCCAGTTGCTCGCGCGTTAGAATGTCATTGCCTTCCGCATGGGCCAGACGGGCCATTTTTAGCATCAGGGTAATAAACGCCACCGCCGCGGTCAGTAAAATAATACCATCCCAACGGCTGAGATGATTATCAGCCAGCAGGAAACCACACAGCACCGTGACGACTAACATCAACGGCAATTCACGGCGCAAAATCTCTGACCTTACTGTCAATGGGCGTATCAGGGCTGCGCCACCCACAATCAGCAATAAATTGGTAATATTAGAACCAAGCACGTTCCCAACCGCCATATCGGTCTGGTTATTCATGGCCGCAGTGACCGAAACCATCAACTCAGGCAGCGATGTGCCGATACCGACGATAGTCATCCCAATAATGAGTGGTGGGATGCCGAAAGAACGGGATAACACGGCAGCGCCATAAACTAATCGATCAGCGCCATACACTAATAAAACCAAGCCGATGATTAATAGTGTTATCGCAAGAAACATGCAGAGTCCTTTATTAGGTATAATCCCGATCCGTTGGTAGAAGCTAACTGTTGGTAACCCAAGATCCGTTGAGAATAGGTCGCCTGTGCAAACAGTTAGCCCATGGGTAAAAATCACTACAAGCGTTTTACGCTCTTTTTTGAGTTAACCCTAATTTTGACTCTGAGTACTAGAAAAGTAAAACTTATGGCAACTTTGGCTACGAAAAAGTGGCAATAAGTTGCCAAAATACTTCCCATTGTGCTCGTTGTCGCCATTTGATGTAGCATTGGCGCTCGGATGAGTAACCAAAGGTCTAAAGGGACGAATGATAATGAACCAACCGTCGTCGAATTTGATAGAGATCCGTGGGATGAATTTTACCCGTGGTCAGCGTCCGATATTCGCCGATATCAACATGACGGTCCCTCGCGGCAAAGTAACTGCGATTATGGGGCCATCAGGGATTGGTAAAACCACGTTGTTGCGCCTGATCGGTGGGCAACTGGTACCGGATGCAGGTGAAATCTGGTTCGATGGTGATAATATTCCGGCGCTTTCACGTCAGCGTTTGTATGATGTGCGTAAGAAGATGAGCATGCTGTTTCAATCTGGCGCGTTATTTACCGATTTGACCGTGTTTGAGAATGTGGCTTTCCCATTACGCGAGCATAGTCGTTTGCCTGAGGAACTGCTGCACAGTACGGTGATGATGAAGCTGGAAGCGGTGGGGCTACGTGGTGCGGCTAATCTGATGCCTGCCGAATTGTCTGGCGGTATGGCGCGGCGCGCCGCGTTGGCTCGGGCCATTGCCCTTGATCCTGAATTGATTATGTTTGATGAGCCATTTGTGGGTCAGGACCCTATAACCATGGGGGTGCTGGTAAAACTGATTGATGAGCTGAATCATGCATTAGGCGTGACTTGCGTCGTGGTTTCCCACGATGTGCCTGAAGTCCTTAGTATTGCTGATTATGCTTATATTGTTGCCGATCAGCATGTTATTGCCGAAGGAACACCGGAACAGTTGCAAGCTAATGGCGATATGCGGGTGCGCCAGTTCCTCGATGGTATTGCCGACGGGCCGGTGCCTTTCCGTTTTCCGGCTGGTGATTATAAAACTGAGCTGTTATACCCCAAGTGATTGGATTTACAGGTCGGTAGAAAATTAACCCCCTGTAGCTTCAAGTACGAAGGAGATAGGCTGATGGAGTATTCATGTTAGTACAGGCGTTAGCGTCTTTGGGTCGCCGGGGCATTAATGTCTGCGCATCCTTTGGTCGCGCAGGTTTAATGTTATTCAATGCCCTTGTCGGGCGGCCTGAGCCGCGAAAGCAATGGCCATTATTGGTTAAACAGCTCTATAGCGTCGGTGTGCAATCGCTACTGATTATCGTGGTTTCCGGTCTGTTTATCGGCATGGTTCTGGGGTTACAGGGTTTTTTGATCCTCACAACATACAGTGCTGAAGCCAGCCTTGGGATGATGGTGTCGTTATCACTGTTACGTGAATTGGGGCCCGTGGTGACCGCTCTGTTGTTCGCTGGTCGCGCCGGTTCAGCTCTGACTGCTGAGATTGGCTTAATGAAAGCGACTGAGCAGATCTCCAGTTTGGAAATGATGGCAATCGACCCTCTACGTCGAGTGGTGGCCCCCCGGTTCTGGGCAGGTCTTATCAGTATGCCATTATTAACCGCTATTTTTGTCGCCGTGGGTATCTGGGGTGGCTCTGTGGTTGGTGTTGATTGGAAAGGGATCGATGGTGGTTTCTTCTGGTCCGCGATGCAAAATGCTGTTGAGTGGCGTACCGATTTACTGAATTGCCTAATTAAGAGTCTGGTATTTGCTATTACTGTGACCTGGATTGCGCTGTTCAATGGTTATGATGCGGTCCCAACGTCTGAAGGGATTAGCCGGGCAACGACCCGTACCGTAGTGCATTCATCGCTGGCGGTATTGGGATTGGATTTTGTGCTGACAGCACTGATGTTTGGGAATTGAGTCGATGCAAACGAAGAAAAGTGAAGTCTGGGTAGGTTTGTTTATACTGATTGCTATTCTGGCAGTCGTATTCCTCTGCCTGAAGGTTGCGGATATCAAATCAGTAGGCAACCAGCCGACTTATCGAATTTACGCAACGTTTGACAATGTTGGCGGTCTGAAAACCAATTCGCCAGTCAAAATTGGCGGTGTTGTGGTCGGCAGGGTAGCTGATATCACACTGGATACCAAAAACTACAGCCCGCGTGTGGCGATAGACATTCAACAACGTTATAACCATATCCCGGATACCAGCTCTTTGGCGGTACGTACTTCTGGTTTGTTGGGTGAACAGTTCCTGGCGCTAAATGTCGGTTTTGAAGACCCGGATATGGGCACCAGTATTTTGAAAGATGGCGGTATAATTCAAGACACCAAATCTGCACTGGTTTTGGAAGATCTTATCGGCCAGTTCTTGTACAAGAGTGGCGGCGATGGTAATGCTGATGCACCAGCAACTGGGTCAGCAGCGCCAACGGCTGCGGCACCCACTCCGGTAGAAAATGGCAGCTTACCTGCAACTCAACATCCTTAAGAGGGTTTCTGAATGTTTAAACGTTTACTTATGGTTGCGTTGCTGGTGGTAGCCCCACTGGCGAATGCTGTCGATCAAACAAACCCATATCGGATGATGGATGAAGCTGCGCAAAGAACATTTACACGCTTAAAAAACGAACAGCCTAAGATCAAACAGAACCCGGACTACCTGCGCACCATCGTACGCGAAGAATTGTTGCCATTTGTCCAAATCAAATATGCCGGTGCGTTGGTTCTGGGCAGCTATTATAAAGCGGCAACCCCTGCGCAACGCGAAGCGTACTTCAATGCTTTCAGTCAATATCTGGAACAAGCATACGGTCAGGCATTGGCACTGTACCACGGCCAAACTTACGATGTAGCACCAGACCAACCGCTGGGTGATGCCAATATTATTGCTATCCGCGTGACCATCCTTGATCCAAACGGCCGCCCACCGGTGCGTTTAGACTTCCAATGGCGTAAAAATAGCCAAACCGGTAACTGGCAGGCGTATGACATGATAGCCGAAGGGGTGAGCATGATTAGCACCAAGCAAAATGAGTGGGCTTCTATCCTGCGTCAGCAAGGGGTTGATGGCCTGACTAAGCAGTTGTTGATCGCCGCGAAACAGCCTATTACGTTAGATAAAAAATAATTATGGCAGATAAACTAAGCTGGCACTCTGAGCACGAAACGCTGGTACTGCAAGGTGAACTGGATCGTGAAACGCTGCTACCGCTTTGGCAGCAGCGTGAGGCGTTGTTGGCGGGTAAGACGCGTATTGATGTCAGCCAATTACAGCGTGTTGATTCATCAGGCTTGGCATTGCTGGTGCACTTTCGTGAATTGCATTTTCTTCATGAACCTCAAAGCAAGCCAGGTGTCTCACTAATGATTACCGGTGTCAGTGACCGGCTATCTACACTGATTGAGCTGTACAACCTTCAGCAGATAATTCCAGTGGAAATGGCTCGTTAGTTAAGCTGGCGGCTTTCTGTGTCGCCTATACCAAAAGCTAAAAGCCAAAGATATTCAAAGGCCCCTGTGCGTAACAACGAAACAGGGGCTTTTCTTTAGTTTCGGAGCACGCCGTATTCCACTAATATGTTTGGCTGGCTATGCTTACCTTAAAAATAACGATCCTCTTAAAATAGAATGAATCTTATGGATACTAACGAAATTAAAGACGTGCTGATGCAAGCATTAGCATTACAAGAAGCGCATGTTACCGGTGATGGTAGCCACTTTCAGGTGATTGCTGTCGGTGAGTTATTTGCCGATATGAGCCGGGTGAAAAAACAGCAGGCTGTGTATGCGCCGTTGATGGAATATATCGCTGATAACCGTATTCATGCTTTATCGATTAAGGCTTATACGCCACAAGAGTGGCAACGGGATCGCAAACTAAACGGCTTTTAATGCTGTTGGCCCGTGAGCTGTTTAACGAAGCATCAACAGTTCTAAGGCGGGCAGTAAATTCGAATTGATAACAGAGAGTGGTCACAATGGATAAATTTCGAGTGCAGGGGCGGACTCGCCTAAGCGGTGAAGTCACTATTTCCGGTGCGAAAAACGCCGCATTGCCAATAATGTTTGCCGCGTTGCTGGCTGAAGACCCGGTAGAGTTGCAAAATGTCCCAAAGCTAAAAGACATTGATACCACGATTAAGCTGCTCAGCCAATTAGGCACAAAAATTGAACGTGATAACTCTGGTTCAGTTTTTGTTGATGCCAGCGGTGTGAATGAGTTTTGTGCCCCTTATGATTTAGTCAAAACCATGCGTGCCTCTATTTGGGCGCTGGGGCCGCTGGTTGCCCGTTTTGGCAAAGGCCAGGTCTCTTTACCCGGCGGTTGCGCTATCGGCGCGCGTCCGGTTGATTTGCATATTTCCGGTTTGGAACAACTGGGTGCTGAAATCAAGCTGGAAGAGGGCTATGTTAAAGCCTCCGTCGATGGTCGCCTGAAAGGCGCGCATATCGTAATGGATAAAGTTAGCGTTGGCGCGACTGTTACCATTATGAGTGCTGCCACATTGGCTGAAGGCACCACCGTGATTGAAAATGCGGCCCGTGAGCCGGAAATTGTCGATACGGCTAATTTCCTCAATACGCTGGGTGCGAAAATCAGTGGTGCAGGTTCTGACAGGATTACCATTGAGGGCGTTGCTCGCCTGGGTGGTGGTGTTTATCGTGTGCTGCCTGACCGCATTGAAACCGGTACCTTCCTGGTTGCAGCGGCTATCTCTGGCGGTAAGGTTGTCTGCCGTCAAACTCGCCCTGATACGCTGGATGCGGTATTGGCTAAGCTGCGTGAAGCGGGTGCTGATATTGAAATAGGTGACGACTGGATAAGCCTTGATATGCACGGGAAGCGCCCAAAGGCGGTTACGTTGCGCACCGCACCGCACCCTGGTTTCCCAACAGATATGCAAGCTCAATTCAGCTTATTGAATTTGGTGGCTGAAGGGACCGGTGTTATCACCGAGACTATTTTTGAGAACCGTTTCATGCATGTGCCTGAGCTTATCCGTATGGGCGCACATGCAGAAATCGAGAGCAATACCGTGATTTGTTATGGTGTTGAGCAACTGTCAGGTGCTCAGGTGATGGCCACTGATTTGCGTGCTTCAGCCAGTTTGGTATTAGCGGGCTGTATTGCTGACGGGGTAACTATTGTTGATCGTATTTATCATATCGACCGTGGCTACGAACGTATTGAAGATAAACTGCGTGCACTGGGTGCCAAGATTGAGCGTATAAAAGGCGAATAAACCCGCTAAAACGCCAGAAAAACAGATGCCAGCCGATGATATCGTGCTGGCATTTTTTATGGCTAAACGCTTCTTCCCTGTCGGCTCAAGTGCTGTTCGCTGCCTTTCTTGCCCGAATCTCAATATGACTATTACGGTTGCGATGTTGCCTGATGGCCTAACACGGCATTTTGATCTAGCTCGCTGATGGTGATTTGTGCCGTCATTTGCTGACCGTTACGTAAAAATAAGATGGGGATGGTGGTCCCAGGGCGGATTTCTGCTACCTGATCCATAGTTTCGATAACGGATGTCGCAGGTTTATTATTAACACTAAGAATGATATCGCCAATTTGCAGACCGGCATCTACCGCCGGGCCACGGGCTGATATGTCATTAACCTTAATCCCATGTACTCGATCCGTACTATTACCGCTGGCATTGAAGGGGGGATATTCTTCACCGGTAACTCCGATATAGCCGCGTATCACTCGCCCATCACGGATAAGTTTTTCCATCACTTTGGTCGCAAGCGCTGTCGGAATTGCAAAACCAATCCCTTCCGGTGTCTCGCCATTACTGCTCTTATCGAAGGACAGGGTGTTAATCCCCATCAGCTCGCCCAAGGTATTTACCAGCGCACCGCCAGAATTGCCCTGATTGATTGAGGCATCGGTTTGAAGGAAGTTTTGCCGCCCAGAATCACTTAAACCAATACGCCCAGTGGCGCTGATAATCCCTTGGGTGACGGTCTGACCAAGGTTATAAGGATTACCAATTGCCAGCACCACATCACCGATATGGGGTGCACGATTAATATTAATTGGGATCACGGGTAGGTTTACGGCATCAATTTTGAGTACTGCTAAATCAGTTAAGCCATCGGAGCCAACCAGCAACGCCTCAGATATACGGCCATTTTGTAGCGCCACAATGATCTGTTCAGCATTATTGATAACGTGCTTGTTGGTCAGGATATATCCCTTATCACTCATGATAACGCCAGAACCCAATGTGCGAATAGCTAGCCCATCTTGGGTAGAGCTTAGGCTACGGTTATACACATTAACCACCGCAGGAGCGGCTCTGCGCACTGCCTGGTTATAACTGGCGGGAACTTCTTCACTTATGCTATCGCTCTTGCCGGAAAAGAAATGGCCTGGGCTACGGAGCATAGGCATTGCGACCAGCAATAGACCGGCAACAATTAGCCCCAAAATAATAGAACGCAATAGCTTAAGAAACATGAGGTGTAAGGCGTAAATGAATAGATGACAGGAGGATAGCATGAGTTTGGCGGACACAGCATTGTGCTGTGTCCGATTTTTCTGCAAATTAGCGTATTAACAGGTAAATATTCTCTTCACCACGCACAATATTCAGTGCAATTACCGCCGGTTTTGCGTCAAGAGCTTTACGCAACTGAGTAATATCCTGAACCCGGACACGGTTTACCGCAATAATTACATCATCTTTCTGTAAACCAGATTGCGCAGCAGGTGAGCCTTTGGTCACGCTCTCAACTTTGATCCCCTTGCTGCCACCTTTAATTTCGCCATTGCTCAGGGATGCGCCCTGCAATGAGGCTGATAAGGTTTCTGCACTGGTTGATGTCGGGCTGCTGTTTTCCAGTGTTACGGTAACTTCAAGCGGCTTCCCATCGCGCAGCAAGCCAACTTTAATGGCTTTACCTGGCCCTGTGGTACCCACTTTGGCGCGCAACTCAGCAAAACTACTGATTGGTTTACCTTCCACGGAAACCAGCACATCACCGGCTTTGATACCCGCTTTAGCAGCGGCTGATTTTGGCAACACTTCGCTGACAAAAGCACCACGCTGAGCATCAATATTAAAGGCTTTTGCCATGTCAGCGGTCATTTCGCTGCCACGAATCCCCAACAGCCCGCGTTTTACTTCGCCAAACTCAATCAACTGCTGGCTGAGGCTCTGTGCCATGTTACTTGGAATAGCAAAACCTATACCAATATTGCCGCCGCCTGGGGCCAAGATTGCGGTGTTAATCCCAATCAATTCGCCATTGAGGTTAACCAGTGCACCACCAGAGTTACCCCGGTTGATGGAGGCATCTGTCTGGATAAAGTTTTCCAATCCTTCCAGATTTAAGCCACTCCGCCCCAAGGCTGAAATAATCCCGGAGGTGGCTGTTTGCCCCAAGCCAAATGGATTACCAACAGCAACGGCAAAATCCCCCACCCGCAGGTTATCGGAGTCGGCCATTTTAATCGCAGTCAGATTTTTGGCATCGGTTAACTGCAATAACGCGATATCGGTTTGTTCATCTCGTCCAAGCAGTTTCGCATCATATTCACGGCCATCATTGAGCTGAACACGAATTTTATCCGCATTATTGATAACGTGATTATTCGTTAGTACGTAGCCTTTTTCGGCATTAATGATAACGCCAGAACCTAACCCCTCGAATGGGCGGTTGCTTTCTTTACCGGTTGGCGCATTCGGGCCAAAGAAAAATTTGAACTCTTCCGGCAAGCGTTGCTGCTGTACCTGTGTTCCTGAAACATGAACACTGACGACGGCGGGCAAAACTTTTTCCAGCATCGGTGCCAGGCTAGGGACTGCCTGCCCGGCTACTGCCGCTGGGAGAGCTGCTGCGTTCACCATTGGAACAGACGCGAGACCTAAGCCGACACTCAATGCCAGCGCACTAAGAAGTAATGACTTTTTCTTCATTGATTTAAACTCTCTCAATACCTAACGGTGAATGAATAGGATGGATGGCTGTTACAGGCCCGTTGCAAATTAAGACTCTGGCTAAGCTAAAAAATTCACTTATTTCAAAAGGCTACTGCTGTCCTAAATATAAGCATCCTAAGATATGCTTGATATAAGGTTCGCTATGAAGCAATTCAAGGAGAGGTAAGTATAGAAGTGTAAATGTGCTGACTACGGCAGTATGAGGAACACCCCACCGTAGTCAGTATGATAGCTAAGCGCGTGCTTAATCGCGGGTCTGATGCTCCGGGCGTAATAACCCCGATGCGCCTTCAGAGTAATCCCGAGGTGGCATTTTAACCGGTGCCTGATCGTTATCGGCTTCAGATTCAGTCAGACGGTAGCGGAACGGGTTATCTTGCAGTGGCAAGTCCGGTAATAAATTATTGGAGCTTTTCGCCATATGCTGATAAAGCTGGCGATAGTCGCGAGCCATATTATCCAACAACTCAGCACTGCGGGCGAAATGCCCAACCAGTTCCTGACGGTACTCTTCCAAGTCTGTTTTGCTCTTCTCCAGCTCATTTTGCAGCACTTGCTGCTGACGCAATTTGCGGTTGCCAAAGCGCATAGCTACCGCGCCAATCACGATACCAACAACCAACCCAATAAGCGCATACTCCCAGGTCATGGTGACTCCTTTTTTGACTTCATTGTTCAGCAGGACTTTTTCACTTAATAATACCCACTATAACCGTTAACCTTGTCTGAGTGGAATCCTGATGCAACTTTGCTTATGGTTATCAGGCTTTCTTCGCAGTGACAGTGTCGGTAAATGCGGCGATTGCCCGATAAATCAGCAATAAAGTACCGCAAAAAGTAGATAACTATTTTATCAGGGATTGTTGATAAACATGCAACCAACTACACCTACAGCACTTTACCAGCAGGCACTCGCTGCTGGCGACTATCAACCGGATGAGGTACAACGGCGTGCAGTAGCACGGCTGGACACACTTTATCAGGAACTAAACCAACGTCAGAGCGCACGGCCTGTGAACACCAGTCTGCGTGGGCGATTGAACCGTTTGATTGGCCGTGCAGCACCACGGGCCTCGATTCGCCCAGCCCAGGGGCTATATATGTGGGGCGGTGTTGGGCGGGGTAAAACCTGGCTGATGGATCTGTTTTTCCACAGTTTGCCGGGCGAGCGCAAGCTTCGGCTGCACTTTCATCGTTTTATGCTGCGGGTACACCAAGAACTGACCGAGTTGCAAGGCCATGAAAATCCATTGGAAATTATTGCAGACGGTTTCAAAGCACAGACTGATGTGCTGTGTTTTGATGAGTTCTTTGTCTCGGATATTACTGATGCCATGTTACTGGCGACATTGCTGGAGGCACTCTTTGCCAGAGGTATCACGCTGGTTGCCACCTCCAATATTCCGCCGGATAATTTGTATCATAATGGGTTACAGCGTGCCCGTTTCTTGCCAGCCATTGAATTGATTAAACAGTATTGCGATGTGATGAACGTCGATGCCGGCATTGACTATCGCTTGCGTACCCTGACTCAGGCAAATCTTTACCTGACGCCATTGAATCCACAAACTGAACAGGCGATGGACGATATTTTTATCAAACTGGCCGGTAAAGAGGGGGAGCGGGCGCCAATACTGGAAGTCAACCATCGGCCATTGCCTGCTATTTGCTCAGCCCAAGGCGTTTTGGCGGTGGATTTCCATACATTATGTGAAGAAGCCCGCAGCCAGTTGGATTACATTGCTCTGTCCAAGCTCTATCACACGGTGTTACTGCACAACGTCCACCGTATGGAGACGCGCGATGAGAATACTGCCAGGCGTTTTCTGGCACTGGTGGATGAATTTTATGAACGGCGGGTAAAATTGATTATTGCGGCAGAAGTATCAATGTTTGATATTTATTGCGGCGAGCGCCTTAAATTTGAGTATCAACGCTGTTTATCGCGGTTACAAGAGATGCAAAGTGAAGAGTATCTCTCTTTACCGCATCTGCCATAGGGATAATCTGCACAACCGTTATTCACTTCTGACCCGCTAAAATGCTATTCTGTGGTGGGCGATTTTCCTTCGCCCTAACTTAACATGTTTAATTTATACCTTTCTCGTCAAAAACAGTTCGATCTTTAACGTCGACTTCTCTATAATCTTGCGACCCCACGTTACAACAAAGTTTTTTTCCCAAAAACTTTGATAGTGCCGGCATTGGCTATTCGAAGGGGTAGGTTTGCTGGACTGATGGTCGTGTGAGCCTCAACTGTTTTTGAACGTTTGGGTGTTCACCAACGTGTAACTTATTAATTGGGTAAGCTTTTATAATGAAAACTTTCACAGCTAAACCAGAAACTGTAAAACGCGACTGGTATGTTGTTGACGCGAGCGGTAAGACCTTAGGTCGCCTCGCTACTGAACTGGCTAGTCGCTTACGCGGCAAGCATAAAGCGGAATACACCCCGCACGTTGATACTGGTGATTACATCATCGTTCTGAACGCAGAAAAAGTTGCCGTAACCGGTAACAAGCGTACAGACAAGATTTATTACCGTCACACCGGTCATATCGGTGGTATCAAGCAAGCGACCTTTGAAGAGATGATTGCCCGCAGTCCTGAGCGTGTGATTGAAATCGCGGTTAAAGGCATGCTGCCGAAGGGTCCGCTGGGTCGTGCAATGTATCGTAAACTGAAAGTTTACGCGGGTACTGAGCACAATCATGCGGCGCAGCAACCGCAAGTTCTGGACATTTAATCGGGATTATGGCAATGGCTGAAAATCAATACTACGGCACTGGTCGCCGCAAAAGTTCTGCTGCACGCGTTTTTCTTAAGCCGGGTAGCGGTAAAATCGTTATTAACCAACGTAGCCTTGAAGTTTACTTCGGTCGTGAAACTGCCCGCATGGTAGTTAATCAACCGTTGGAACTGGTAGACATGGTTACCAAGTTTGACATGTACATCACTGTTAAAGGTGGTGGTATTTCAGGTCAGGCTGGCGCTATCCGTCACGGTATCACCCGTGCACTGATGGAATATGACGAGTCTCTTCGTGGTGAACTGCGTAAAGCTGGCTTCGTAACGCGTGATGCGCGTGAAGTTGAGCGTAAGAAAGTGGGTCTGCGTAAAGCACGTCGTCGTCCACAGTTCTCCAAACGTTAATTTTTTGCCTTTACGGCATCAGATTGATGGTAAAAACCCGGTGTCTCACCGGGTTTTTTTATGCCTGAAAAACGCCTTTCCACCACAGCACATATTATATTTTCGTTGCTAAACCGTTGTCTGATAAACAATTAATCACGAAATCGTAGCAGCATCCCCACAAAACATGCAAAATCTGGTAAACTATCACCCACTTTTGTGCCTGTTCGGCGAACTGTTGGTGTCTGTATATCTCCCTGGCTGAATGACTATCTCGACCAAGGCTTATTACGGCAACAGATGTCGAGATGACGAACTGGCGGTAAAACGACTCAGGATAGCAACCTAACCGTGGGCTATTCGCACTGTTTTCTAGATAATCTTGGAGGTTTTCATGGCTGTCGCTGCCAACAAACGTTCGGTAATGACGCTGTTTTCCGGCCCGACCGACATTTTTAGCCATCAAGTACGTATCGTACTGGCGGAGAAAGGTGTCAGTGTTGAGATTGAGCAGGTTGAAGCTGGCAATCTGCCGCAGGACCTGATTGACCTCAATCCCTACCAGACCGTCCCTACTTTGGTTGATCGCGAGCTAACACTGTATGAATCCCGCATTATCATGGAGTATTTGGATGAGCGTTTCCCTCACCCTCCGTTGATGCCGGTATACCCTGTTGCTCGTGGTAGCAGTCGTTTGATGATGAATCGCATCGAGAAAGACTGGTATTCCCTGATGCATAAGATCGAACAAGGCAATGCACAGGAAGCTGAAGCAGCCCGCAGACAGCTACGTGAAGCTCTGTTGTCTATCGCGCCGGTATTTAATGAAATGCCTTTCTTTATGAGCGAAGAATTCAGTTTGGTCGATTGCTATTTAGCCCCGCTATTGTGGCGTTTGCCAGTATTAGGCATTGAGTTAATCGGTGCTGGCTCTAAAGAGTTGAAAGGTTATATGACTCGTGTGTTTGAGCGTGATGCATTCCTGGCTTCTCTGACTGAAGCTGAACGTGAAATGCACCTGAAAACCCGAGGTTAATTGTTATGGAGATGTCGGATATGTCTCCGCGCCGTCCCTATCTGTTGCGCGCATTTTACGAGTGGTTGATTGATAATCAACTGACTCCGCATCTGGTTGTGGATGTCACCCGGCCGGGTGTTTCAGTGCCGATGGAATTTGCTCGTGATGGGCAAATTGTATTGAATGTAGCACCACGTGCCGTGGGTAATTTGGAATTGGGTAACGACGAGGTAAGTTTCAATGCCCGTTTTGGTGGCGTTCCTCGTCAAGTTACCGTGCCGATGGCTGCAGTAATGGCTATCTATGCGCGTGAAAACGGTTCTGGCACTATGTTTGAGCCTGAAGAGGCTTACGATTCTGATGTCGATGGTAATTTTGAGGCTTTCGAAGAGGAAGGCAGCGAGACGGCATCGGCTGAGAACCTGACATTAGTCACGGGTGATACTCTGGTGTCACAAGACGACAGTCATTCACCAGATGATGAGCCACCAAAACCGCCACGTAGCGGTGGTCGCCCAGCATTGCGGGTCGTTAAGTAACAAACCACTCTGTTGTCTTGCGCAAAGCGTTACCATACCCAATAAGGGCGGCATTAGCCGCCCTTATTATTTCTGCCAAATAACCAATCATTAAGACAGTTTTTTCAACTCGGCCAGACAGCTATCTCGCTGGCTCATCATATCGCTATTTCTGATAGTCGATAAGGTATGAGCGGCGCGTTGTTGGAAGCTGGCTTTGGCAGCACTGTCTTTGACATCTGCCGGTGCGGTACAAATCTCTGATAATGTCAGTGATTTACTGTCGCTCACCGCTTTTAATACTGCAGCTGGGTTATAAATCAGCGCAGAAGAGAGTGCTGATTTCACCCCAGCAGTGAAATTTGCATTACCGGCATCGGCCAGTTTAGGGGCCATGGCAATCCAGTTGTCATCACCCAGCTTAATATTATTCTCTACCGCAGGCAGTTGCCCAGCCTTTGCCAGTTCGGCTACCACAGCGCGCGCACCACGCGCCTCAATATTGTAACCAACTTCTTGATAATTCAAAGACATAGCCAATGCACTGCTGCTGATCGCCAGCAAACCGCCAGCAATAAAAAGTAAGTGAGATTTCATAACAGATAATCCTTTATTTAAAACAAGGCGTAATAATAAGGCTGGCCATGAGGTCAGGCCAAAAAGCATAGATACAGAAAGTATAAGTACAGAAAGCATAAAACCTATTTGGACTCGGCCTTTACTATAGCGCCTCAGCTATAAAATGCTGCAAATAAGGTGGTTGAGATTGTTACAAAATCTTGAACTGAAGTGGATGTGCGTGGAAAAAAAACAGTAAAAAGGGCTGGATAACCAGCCCTTTAGCGTTACGTTTATGGCAGGAGACTTTTACAGTTAGACTTCCAGATAATTCATGATGCCATCGGCGGCTTTGCGGCCTTCAGCAATGGCAGTCACCACCAGATCAGAGCCACGGACGATATCGCCGCCGGCAAAGATTTTTGGGTTACTGGTCTGGAAGGCATTATCAGTGCTCTCAGGCGCGACTACACGGCCCTGTTTATCCAATGCCACGTCATGTGCTGCCAACCACTCCATGCTGTGTGGGCGGAAGCCAAATGCCATTATGACTGCATCTGCGGGCAGCACATGTTCAGACCCTGGGATCTGCTCAGCCACACTACGACCTTGCGCATCAGGTGCGCCCAGTTGGGTACGAACCATCTTCACACCACAGACTTTGCCGTTGCTGTTAACTTCAATGCTCAATGGTTGCAGATTGAATTTAAACTCAACGCCTTCCTCACGGGCGTTTTTCACTTCCCGCTTGGAACCTGGCATGTTGACCTCATCACGACGATAGGCGCACACCACATCGGTAGCCCCTTGGCGAATCGATGAACGCACACAGTCCATTGCGGTATCACCACCGCCTAGCACCACGACACGCTTACCTTCCATATTGATATACGGCTCATGGGCGGTTGCATCAAAGCCCATCAACTGCTTGGTATTGGCAATCAGGTATGGCAGCGCATCATAGACACCCGATGCATCTTCATTTTCCAGACCACCGCGCATCGATTGGTATGTCCCGACACCGAGGAACACCGCGTCATACTCCTGCAACAGCGCATCCATGGTGATATCTTTACCGATTTCAGTATTGAGTTGGAATTCGATACCCATCTCGGAGAAGATTTTACGGCGCTTAATCATCACTTCTTTTTCCAGCTTAAAGGCTGGAATACCGAAGGTCAGCAAGCCGCCAATTTCTGGATGGCGGTCAAATACCACGGCTTGTACGCCGTTGCGTGCTAATACGTCGGCACAGGCCAGCCCGGCAGGGCCAGCACCGATCACCGCGACACGTTTACCGGTCGGGTGAACATGCGACATATCAGGTTTCCAGCCCATCTCTATGGCTTTATCGCTGATGTAGCGCTCGATGTTACCGATAGTCACCGCGCCGAATTCGTCGTTCAGGGTACAAGAGCCTTCGCACAGACGGTCCTGCGGGCACACACGGCCACACACTTCCGGCAAGCTGTTGGTTTGGTGGGCCAGATCAGCAGCTTCCATAATGCGCCCCTCGTTGGCCAGTTTCAGCCAATTAGGAATGTAGTTATGAACCGGGCACTTCCATTCGCAATAAGGGTTACCACAAGACAGGCAGCGGTCTGCCTGTGCTTTGGCCTGGGTTTCTGAAAACGGCTCGTAAATCTCAACAAATTCAATTTTACGGATCTTCAGCGGCTTTTTCGGCGGATCTACGCGCTGTAGGTCGATAAACTGATAAACATTCTGACTCATTTCAACCCCTTACTGCGCTTGAACCCGCAGCTCGGCTGCGGAACGGCTACGGTGGCCCAACAGTGCTTTCACGTCGCTGGATTTCGGTTTAACCAAAGCAAATTTGGTCACCCACTCTGGCCAGTTAGCCAGAATTTCTTCGCCACGGCTAGAACCGGTCAACTGAACATGCTCAGTGATCAGCCCACGCAGATGCTCTTCATGGATTGCCAGTTGATCGACATCCAGGACTTCCACCAGCTCAGGGTTAACACGTTTACGGAATTCACCATCTTCATCAAGAACATAAGCAAAACCGCCGGTCATACCCGCACCGAAGTTAATCCCGGTGCGGCCCAGCACACAGACAATACCACCGGTCATATATTCACAACCGTTATCGCCGATACCTTCAACAACGGTAATAGCCCCAGAGTTACGCACGGCGAAACGCTCACCCGCACGTCCTGCGGCGAACAATTTACCGCCAGTCGCGCCATACAGACAGGTGTTGCCGACAATGCTGGCCTCATGGCTGCGGAAGTTGGAGCCGACAGGTGGGCGCACTGCAATACGGCCACCGGCCATCCCTTTACCGACATAGTCGTTGGCATCACCGGTTAGGGTTAGCTCAACACCACCGGCATTCCAGACACCAAAGCTCTGACCGGCAGTACCGGAGAAATATGCTTTGATTGGGTCGGTTGCCAGACCTTGATCACCATGTTTAGTGGCAATCGCCCCCGACAGTGCAGCACCCACGGAACGGTCAGTGTTGCGGATATCGAAGTAGAACGTCTTGCTGTGTTTCGCTTCAATATGTGGTTCAGCTTGTGACAGTAACTCTTTGTTCAGTACGCCTTTATCGAACGGAGGATTACTTTCGGTACAATACAGTGCCTTACCCGGATGTGGCGTAGCGGTTTTCAGCAACGGCGACAGATCCAGCTTGTTCTGTTTGGCTGAGATACCATCCAGTTCCAGCAACATGTCAGTACGACCAATTAAATCAACCAGTTGGCTTACACCCAACTCAGCCATGATTTCACGGGTTTCCCGCGCGATAAACTGGAAGTAGTTAACCACACGTTCAGGCAAGCCGTGATAATGGTCACGACGCAGTTTTTCATCCTGAGTTGCTACACCGGTGGCGCAGTTATTCAGGTGGCAAATACGTAAGTATTTACAACCCAGTGCCACCATAGGCCCAGTACCGAAGCCGAAGCTTTCCGCACCCAGAATCGCGGCTTTAACAATATCAACGCCGGTTTTCAAGCCACCGTCTACTTGTAGGCGGATTTTATGGCGCAGGCCGTTGGCAACCAGCGCTTGTTGTGTTTCAACTAATCCCAACTCCCACGGGCAGCCGGCATATTTCACTGAAGAGAGCGGGCTGGCACCGGTACCACCGTCGTACCCGGCAATGGTAATCAGGTCGGCATAAGCTTTCGCTACACCGGTAGCAATGGTACCCACGCCCGGCTCAGATACCAGTTTCACTGAAATCAAAGCCTTCGGATTGACCTGTTTCAAGTCGAAAATGAGCTGTGCCAAGTCTTCGATTGAGTAAATATCATGGTGCGGTGGTGGGGAGATCAATGTCACTCCCGGTACGGAATAGCGCAGTTTGGCGATATAAGGTGTGACTTTATCCCCCGGTAACTGGCCGCCTTCACCTGGTTTTGCACCTTGTGCCACTTTGATCTGGATAACATCGGCGTTTACCAAATATGCCGGTGTCACACCGAAGCGACCAGACGCCACCTGCTTGATACGAGAAACTTTATTCGTACCGTAACGGGCCGGATCTTCGCCACCTTCGCCGGAGTTAGAGAAGCCACCCAGACTGTTCATGGCGATAGCTAATGACTCATGGGCTTCCGGGCTAAGTGCGCCGATAGACATTGCCGCCGTATCAAAGCGCGTGAACAGTGATTCAGCCGGTTCCACTTGATCCACCGGGATCGGGGTACCTTGCGGTTTAATGGCTAACAGGTCACGCAGCGTGGCAACCGGGCGCTCATTAACCAGCTTGGCATAAGCCTGATAATCGCTGTATTCACCACTGTGAACCGCTTTTTGTAAGGTACTGACCACATCCGGGTTATACGCATGGTATTCACCGTTGTGAACAAACTTCAATAAACCGCCCTGATCCAACGGCTTGCGTTTCAGCCAGGCACGTTTAGACAGATTTTGCAGATCCTGTTGGAAATCACTGAAGCTGGCTCCACCGATACGACTGACCACGCCCTGGAAACAGAGATTAGACAAATCACGATGCAGGCCAACCGCTTCAAACAGCTTGGCACAGCGGTAAGAGGCCACAGTTGAAATGCCCATTTTGGACATGATTTTGTATAGGCCCTTGTTGATCCCATTACGATAGTTAAGCATCACATCGCGATACTTCTTATCAATCGCTTGGCTATCAACCAATTTAGCCAATGATTCATAAGCTAAATAAGGGTAAATCGCAGTCGCACCAAAACCGAGCAGCACGGCGAAGTGATGCGGGTCGCGGGCGCTGGCGGTTTCAACAATAATGTTGGCGTCGCAGCGCAGATTTTTCTCAACCAGGCGAGTCTGGATAGCGCCGACAGCCATTGGCGCGGGTATCGGCAGGCGATTAGGGGCGATGGCGCGGTCAGACAGTACCAGCATTACGGCACCGTCACGGACTTTGCGCTCCGCTTCTTCACATAATCTCAGAACCGCTTGTTCCAGGTCAGTTTCGGCAGGATCAAAGGTCAGATCCACACGATCAGCCCGGTAGTGTTCCCCTTCCAACGTGGTTAGCTGTTGGAAATCAGAGAACAACAGGATCGGCGATTTAAAGCTCAGCCGGTGCGCCTGACCTTCAGCTTCGCAGAACACGTTCATTTCACGACCGATACTGGTCGCCAGTGACATAACGTGTGCTTCACGCAGCGGATCGATTGGCGGGTTGGTGACCTGCGCAAATTGCTGGCGGAAGTAATCGTAAATAATACGTGGGCCGCTGGATAGCACCGCAAATGGGGTGTCATCACCCATTGAGCCGGTGGCTTCCTGACCAATTTCACCCAGCACACGGATGACTTGGTCCAGCTCTTCGCTGCTGTAACCAAATTGCTTCTGATAGGTTTCCAGCGTCGAATCATCTAACTGACGGCTACCCACCTGATCTTCTGGCAGATCTTCGAACGGCACCAGACGCTTAACGTTCTTCTCCATCCACTCTTTATACGGGTGGCGGCTTTTCAGATCGTTATCCGTTTCGGCTGAATGGAGGATCTTACCGCTGCGGGTATCGATCACCATCAGTTCACCAGGGCCGACGCGACCTTTTTCAATCACTTCATCGGGCTGATAATCCCAGATGCCCACTTCAGAGGCACAGGTGATCAGCTTATCTTTGGTGATAACGTAGCGCGCAGGGCGCAAGCCATTACGATCAAGGTTACAGGCGGCATAACGGCCATCTGACATCACAATCCCGGCAGGGCCATCCCACGGCTCCATATGCATGGAGTTGAAGTCAAAGAAGGCGCGCAGGTCGGTATCCATATCCGGGTTGTTCTGCCAGGCCGGTGGCACTAACAGACGCATGGCACGGATCAAGTCCATACCGCCACTGAGGAACAGTTCCAACATGTTATCCAGTGAACTGGAGTCAGAGCCGGTCTCATTGACGAAAGGAGCCGCATCCTGCAAATCAGGGATTAATGGCGTTTTGAATTTATAAGCACGCGCGCGCGCCCATTGGCGGTTACCGGCGATGGTATTGATTTCACCGTTGTGGGCCAGATAACGGAACGGCTGAGCCAGTGGCCAACGTGGCACGGTATTGGTTGAGAAGCGCTGGTGGAACAGGCAGATTGCCGACTCCATACGCAGATCAGCCAAATCAAGATAGAAGCGTGGCAGATCCGCAGGCATACATAAGCCTTTATAGATCGTCACCAGATTAGAAAAACTACACACGTAGAAATCTTTATCTTCTGAAATACGCTTTTCGATACGGCGACGCGCCACAAACAGGCGGCGTTCCATATCACGTGGACGCCAGCCAGCAGGGGCGTTCACAAAAATCTGTTCAATCCGAGGCAGGGAGGAGAGGGCAATTTCACCGAGAACATCCGGGTTGGTCGGCACTTCACGCCAGCCGATAATCGACAGCGTTTCGTTTTGCAATTCTTCTTCTACAATGCGGCGGCTTGCCTTGGCGAGTTCTTCGTCCTGACTGAGAAACATCATGCCGACGGCATAGTTTTTGGCCAAACGCCATCCGCGTTCTTCAGCGACCATCCGGAAAAAACGATCCGGTTTTTGTAACAACAAGCCACAACCGTCGCCGGTCTTGCCATCAGCAAGTATCGCACCACGGTGTTGCATGCGGGCCAGTGCGTGTATAGCGGTACGCACTACCTTATGGCTAGGTTCGCCTTCTATGTGGGCGATTAGGCCGAAACCACAGTTGTCCCTCTCAAGGGATTTATCGTACAACATATCAGTGAACCTCCCCAGGCTCTGCGAGACTCTCACAAACCGACTCCAGAAGGACATGGTTACATCAGACGGGGTGGGCTGAGAGCCGCGTATTTCGCGACAAATCTGCTTTTCCGCCCTCCGCCAATGGCCTCTTGTGACGGTTCTCACAAGTGGTATAAGACTTGTTTTAAGAGGGAGTCTTAAATTACTGCATAATTATGACTAGACGTTTGCCCGTCTAGAAAGCTTCCAGCGGACCTCCAACTTAGCGAGAAAGAATACTCAGGTCAAATATAGGCTTAAGATATATCTTTAAGGTAATAAATGGGTTTATCACAATGAAAAATATATATTTATTAGCACTTTTAACCCATCGGATACTCGATAAGATAGGCGCGAAATTGTGAGCTGTCTCACTATAGTGCAATCGACAAATCTCTGCACCATGCTAGTGCTGGTGGGGATGTTGGAATTAAGTTCTGCATTATTAATATTTATTGGATTATAAAACTATTTTTCACTGAATTGTAATAGAAGCGCTAACAGGTTGGTGGAAATAAGAAAATTTAATCATCGGTCAAGTGATTTTATTTGCATTTATAATGAATGGTTATGCGAAGTTGCACCCAAGGGCATGGGAGTTGATCTCTGTCATCGCGAATTGCATCGCTAGCGGGTAGCCTTAAGCTCTTTTTTGACAGGCAGTGCCAAGATTATGCAGTTGCAGAAATTAGTCAATATGTTTGGTGCGGATTTACAGCGCCGCTACGGTGAAAAAGTGCATAAACTCACGCTGCACGGCGGGTTTAGCTGCCCTAATCGTGATGGAACACTCGGCCGGGGAGGCTGTACCTTTTGTCAGGTCGCTTCATTTGCCGATGAGAACATGCAGCAACAAAGTATTGCGCAGCAGCTAGCGGCACAGGCAAAAAAAACTAATCGGGCAAAACGTTACCTGGCTTACTTCCAGGCTTATACCAGTACTTATGCAGAAGTTAATGCGTTAGCCGTGATGTATGAACAGGCTTTAGCCGAAGCTGATATTGTTGGTTTGTGTGTGGGAACCCGGCCCGATTGTGTCCCGGATGCGGTCTTGGATTTATTGAGTGGTTATCACCAGCAAGGTTATGAAGTCTGGCTTGAGTTGGGGCTACAGACCGCTAATGATAAAACGCTCAAACGTATTAACCGTGGGCATGATTTCGCCTGTTATCAGCAAACAGCCCGCCGCGCCCGTGCCCGTGGGCTGAAAGTATGTTGTCATTTGATTGTCGGCTTACCCGGCGAAGATAAGTCACAGAACATGGCAACGTTAGAACAAGTGGTGGCAACCGGTGTTGATGGGGTAAAACTGCATCCACTCCATATCGTGGAAGGTAGCACGATGGGAAAAGCATGGCGGGCAGGGCGGTTGCCGGAACTGGCGTTGGAACAATATGTTGTGACTGCGGGTGAAATGATCCGCCACACTCCAGCGCAGATTGTCTATCATCGGATCTCTGCCAGTGCGCGCAGGCCCACGCTGTTGGCCCCGTTGTGGTGCGAGAATCGCTGGACCGGTATGAATGAGCTGAATAGTTATATGCTTGTCCATGGCGGGCAGGGGACAGCCATTGGGGATGGGTATAGTCATGCTTGAAAAAAGGTTGCCTAAAAGATCGAGTTGCTCGGGGCTAGTATGTCCAGGGGCGCTCCGGCGGCACACGCTGCTACGACCCCAACGACACACTTCCCCTTGGTTTGGCTTGATGACGTTATCTGCCGTTCGCTTATGATTAGCCCGTATAAAATATTGTTCCCTCAATCTCTCATTGTGATTTGCAATCTTTTGCACACTTCTAATCAAGCCATCTTATCTCTTGCCAGTTTTGCGGTATGATCTATCAGATAAACACTGACAGGGGTTGCTATGAAGCAAATCAGGGTATTAGCCCAGTACTACGTTGATTTAATGGTTAAGTTAGGACTGGTTCGCTTCTCACTGCTACTGGCCTCTGTGCTGGTGTTGCTGGCCATGGTGGTGCAGATGGCGGTGACGTTGGTGCTGAGTGGCTCTGTTGAAACTCTCGATCTGGTACGTTCCATTTTCTTTGGTTTGTTGATTACGCCTTGGGCAGTCTATTTCTTGTCAGTGGTGGTTGAGCAATTAGAAGAGTCGCGCCAGCGCCTGTCACGTCTGGTTGAAAAACTTGAAGTGATGCGTTATCGCGATTTAGAGCTGAATAAACAACTGACCGAAAATATTGCTCAACTCAATCAGGAAATTGTTGAGCGTGAAAAAGCAGAAAAAGCACACCTGCAAGTGGTCGATAAACTAAAAGAAGAGATGGGCCACCGTGAGCAGGCGCAGGTTGAGCTGGGGCAGCAGTCGGCGTTATTGCGATCCTTTTTGGATGCGTCGCCAGATCTGGTTTACTACCGCAATGAGGATAATGAATTCTCTGGCTGCAACCGGGCGATGGAGCTGTTGACGGGCAAGAGTGAGAAACAGCTGGTTGGGCTGACGCCCAAAGATGTCTATGCGCCAGATATCGCCGAAAAAGTGATGGAAACCGACGAGAAAGTCTTCCGCCATAACGTTTCTCTTACCTATGAGCAGTGGCTGGTTTATCCCGATGGCCGTAAAGCCTGCTTTGAACTGCGTAAAGTGCCCTTTTATGATCGTGTTGGTAAACGGCACGGATTGATGGGGTTTGGGCGCGATATAACCGAGCGTAAGCGCTATCAGGACGCGCTGGAGAACGCCAGCAGGGATAAGACTACCTTTATCTCAACAATCAGCCACGAGCTGCGTACGCCGCTTAATGGCATTGTTGGCCTGAGCCGCATCCTGCTCGATACCGAATTAGACAGCGAACAGCTAAAGTATCTGAAAACCATTCATGTCAGTGCTATCACTCTTGGGAATATCTTCAACGATATTATTGAGATGGATAAATTGGAACGGCGTAAAGTCCAGCTTGATAATCAGCCAATTGATTTTACAGGTTTTATGGCGGATCTTGAGAACCTTTCGGGTCTGTTAGTGCAGCCAAAAGGGCTGAAGTTCATTATGGAACCGCAATTGCCGTTGCCGGAGAAAGTGATTACCGATGGCACCCGCTTGCGCCAGATTCTGTGGAACTTAATCGGTAATGCCGTGAAATTTAGTCAGCAAGGTAAAATTGTGGTGCGGGTACGGCGTGAGGGGAGTGACCGCCTGATTTTTGAAGTAGAAGATTCAGGCATGGGTATCCCAGAAGATGAGCAGGATAAGATTTTCGCCATGTATTATCAGGTGAAAGATCGCAATGGTGGCCGCCCGGCCACCGGTACCGGCATTGGTCTGGCGGTGTCTAAACGCTTAGCGCAAAGCATGGGTGGCGATATTACGGTGAAAAGTACCCAAGGGGAAGGTTCATGCTTTATCTTGACCATTAAAGCACCTGCGGTGCAGCAAGCCTCTAGCCTACCATCAGGTGATGACATACCTCTGCCTGCGCTGCATGTATTGCTGGTGGAAGATATTGAGCTGAACGTTATTGTCGCGCGCTCGGTATTGGAGAAATTAGGCAACAGCGTTGAGGTGGCAATGAATGGCCATGATGCACTGGCTATGTTCAAACCTGATGATTTTGATTTAGTGCTGCTGGATATCCAGTTGCCGGATATGAGCGGGTTGGATATTGCTCGCCAAATTCGGGCGGAATATGGGGCAGAGTCATTACCGCCACTGGTAGCATTGACCGCCAACGTACTTAAAGACAAAAAAGAATATTTAGATGCTGGGATGGATGACGTGCTGAGCAAGCCGTTGTCAGTTCCGGCGCTCACGGCCATGATTAAGCAATTTTGGGATCATAAGCCCTCAACCTCGGCGAAAAAACAGGAACATAAAGTGATGCAAACCCATGAATCGTTACTTGATACTGCAATGCTGGAGCAATACATCGATTTGGTTGGCCCACAATTGATTCATCAAAGCCTGGAAATGTTTGAACAGATGATGCCCGGCTATTTGGCGGTGTTGGACTCAAACATGACGGCGCGGGACCAAAAGGGTATTACCGAAGAGGCGCATAAGATTAAAGGCGCTGCCGGTTCTGTTGGTTTGCGCCATATCCAGCAGCTTGCACAGCAGATCCAAACACCGACACTGCCAGCATGGTGGGACAACGTGCAAGATTGGGTCGATGAATTAAAATTAGAATGGCGCAATGATGTACAGGTGTTACGTGAGTGGGCAGCGGAAGCTGAAAAAAAATAACCCCGACCGAGGCCGGGGTGCGCGAATACTGCGCCAACACCAGGGAAATCGTCAACCTGCGATACTCGACATACTTCAAGTTACATGTGCGTTGGCTGTTTTCACTCACCCCAGTCACTTACTTATGTAAGCCTCTGGGGATTCGCTCAGTTGCCGCCTTCCAGTAACTCGAAATACTTAGGGTATATTATTTCGATTTCGAGTGAATTCGCAGGTTGTAGGAATTCTCCATACATCATACAAGCAACAACATAGCAAATGTAAGCGCTCTTGTTACAAGATTCATTAAAATTTGTGATAGAGATTCGTCTTTGTCACTAGAACGGGTTAAGCGATTGACAGAGTAAGAAAAGGAGAGGTGTGATGAAAACGGTCGGTGTAGTGCTTAGTGGATGTGGGGTGTTTGACGGTGCTGAGATACATGAGTCTGTCTTAACAATACTGGCATTGGATCGTGCGGGCGCAAGTGTTGTCTTCTTCGCGCCCGATAAACCACAACTGCATGTTATTAATCATGTTACCGGCGAAGAAATGGCCGAGAAACGAAATGTGTTAGTGGAGTCGGCGCGTATTGCTCGCGGCCAGATCAAGCCTCTTTCTTTAGCTAATTCAGAGCAATTAGATGCCCTGATTGTTCCCGGTGGTTTTGGTGCCGCGAAGAACCTCTGCGATTTTGCAACGCAAGGCTCTGAATGTGTTATTGACCCGGATTTATATAAACTTATTCAATCAATGCATAAGTCAGGTAAACCAATCGGTTTTATGTGTATTGCGCCAGTGATGCTGCCAAAACTGTTGGGTAAACCGATACGTCTGACAATTGGTAACGATCCCGATACTATTGATGCAATTGAAGTTATGGGTGGAGAGCATGTTATTTGCCCTACCGATGACGTGGTGGTCGATGCCGAGAATAAAGTGGTCACCACACCAGCCTATATGTTGGCAGCATCAATTTCTGAGGCGGCCAAAGGAATTGATAAGTTGGTAGCCAAGGTGCTGGATTTAACCGAATGACGCTAGTTAGGCACGGATTAAACCAGCTATGGTATTGGGGAAAACGGGGCGTCATTGGTATCGTCGCGCTATGGTTGGCGGGCATTTTGATTTTTGCTTTTTTGCCAGTCCCTTTTTCTATGGTGATGATCGAAAGGCAACTGGGCGCCTGGTTGACCGGTGATTTTTCCTATGTAGCGCACTCTGACTGGGTGCCGATGGATGAGATCTCGCCTTACATGGCGCTGGCAGTGATGGCGGCTGAGGATCAAAAGTTCCCCGAACATTGGGGATTTGATGTGGGTGCTATCGAATCGGCACTTTCTCATAATCAGCGCAATCAAAATCGTATCCGAGGTGCGTCGACTTTGTCACAGCAGACAGCGAAAAATCTGTTTCTTTGGGACGGGCGTAGCTGGGTGCGAAAAGGGTTGGAAGTGGGGTTGACCGCCGGTATCGAACTGATATGGACCAAGCGCCGTATTCTGACGGTTTATCTCAATATTGCCGAATTTGGTGAGGGTATTTTTGGTGTGGAAGCGGCTGCACGCCATTTCTTCAATAAACCCGCCAGTAAATTGAGTGCCTCAGAAGCGGCTCTACTGGCAGCGGTATTGCCAAATCCGCTACGTTTCAAGGTGAATGCGCCATCAGGTTATGTTATTTCCCGCCAGCAGTGGATTTTGCGCCAGATGCGGCAATTGGGTGGGAAAGACTTCATACAGGCGAATGATTTAGATTAATAGCTTGATGTTTTTGATAGCTAAAAATGGGCCTGGATTTCTCCCGGCCCATAATAGGATTGCTCTTTCTAACTAATTGATTATTTTACAATAGTAAACGCAGTGGTCACATGCTTAACGCCACTAACCTGGCTGGCAATCTGTGCTGCTGATTGCCCTTCCTGCTGAGTCACCAGACCCAAGAGGAACACTTCGCCATTCTCAGTGGTAACTTTCACGTTCGATGATTTAACCGAGTCTGCGGTCAGTAACTGTGAGCGGACTTTAGTGGTGATCCAGGTATCCATTGAGGCGGTAGTCAGATCAACTGGCTTGCCTATGCGCATCTCGTTATACACTTCCGTTGCGCCATCGACACCTGCGGCAATTTGTTTGGCGCGGTTAGACAGCTCTGCGGTTGGCGACTGCCCGGTCAGCAAAACTTTCCCTTGATAAGCGGTCACCACAAAGCGTGTCTGGCTTTTTATCTGCTGATCTTTGCTCAGCGCATTGACGACTCTGGCCTCAAGAGTGCCATCGTCTACCTGAGTGCCAACAGAGCGTGGGTCTGTGGCAGATTTAGTTGCAACGGCTGCGCTGCCTACAACTACGGCACCTACACAGCCTTGCAATAGCAGGGCGCTGAATAGCATGGCAAAAATATAACCAACCTTCATTCGTGCTCCTTTAATCGTCCTGATGAGGAAATAGAGTGTTATCAATTAAGTCACACAAGCAATTCACTGTGAGCATGTGTAATTCTTGAACGCGTGCACTGCGGTGCGAAGGTATACGGATTTCAACATCCTGCTGACCCAACAGGCCAGCCAGCTCACCGCCATCGTAACCGGTAAGGGCAACGATGGTCATATCACGGGTTACCGCTGCTTCGACCGCTTTCACAATATCACGGCTATTGCCACGAGTGGAAATCGCGAGCAAAACATCACCAGCATGACCGAGTGCCCGCACCTGTTTGGCATAGACTTCATCATGTAAACGGTCGTTGGCAATAGCGGTCAGAACAACATTATCAGCATTTAACGCAATTGCAGGCAGACTTGGTCGTTCTGTTTCAAAACGGTTTATCATGCTGGCGGCAAAGTGCTGCGCGTTAGCCGCAGAAGTCCCATTACCGCAGCAGAGAATTTTATTGCCGTTGAGCAGTGACTGAACCAACGTCATTGCTGCACGGGATATGGCATCAGGCAAAGCCTCTGCCGCGGCAATCTGGGTTTGAATACTTTCTGTAAAGCAGCCTTTGATTCTATCCAGCACGTTGATTTAATCCACTCAGTAAAATTAATATGCCCTTGGTACTTGAGGCCGCAGGGGGTGGCTATGTTTGTTACTCGGCTCAGCCAGTGGGCCAGTGCGAGCGCCGTTCAAAATGGTTTACAACCAATTTGTCGTTCTCTTACCGCCTACCTGCAACTCCAACGTCTTAGGTCATAGCCCGGTAGTAAACCGGAGAAATTGTTAATCCGCATTGAAAGCGTTAGGCAGCCACTCTATCTGGCTACCCGTGATGGCAAAAACATCAAAACGGCACGATGTTGTGGCAAAGCTGCCGCCTCGCTGTGCCAGCCAAATGGCGGCCGCCCGGAGTAACCGTTGTTGCTTGCTGTAAGTGATACTGGCGGTGGCTCCGCCGAATAGGGCATTACGCCTAAAGCGCACCTCAACAAACACCCAGGTTTCCCCATCGCGCATGATAAGGTCAATCTCACCACTTTGATAGGTGACATTGGCCGCCTGAAAAATTAAACCAACCCGCTCCAGATAGCAGCGGGCTTGATTTTCGTAATGTGTGCCAGTATCCCGTTGGCTCATATTCCCTTCGTCCTTGAAGTTGCAGGGGTGTTAGCTACATTCGTTACTCAACCCGTCCATGGGCCTCGCCTCTGCGAGGCCGCTGCAAGCAGCGTTCAAATCTGTTCCAGACAGATTTGTCACCCGAATCACGTTACGCCGCCGGTACTACCATGCCTTGACGGTATTGCAGCCAAGGCAGCTTACGAGTGATAACACAATCGGCTGATGCCGTTAAATCACCGGTTGTACCGCTGACCTGGAAACCAGGGATTTGGCGCATTTGTGCAAAATGATTCGATAATGTCCACGCATCGATCCCCATGGCGTACAGGCGCACCAGCGAATAGTCGTTGGCATATTTAGCCGACGCCTGTTGCATCAGTGCCGGATTAGCACCGGCCATCAATGGAATATCACTAAACTGAATGCCTTCCATCTCCAAACGGTAATCCGGGCCAGCGCCGGCTTGATAGCTACGCGAACTGGCAAACAGCGCCGGTTTGCTACGCGAGCTGGTGGCCATATCAATCATCGGTTTAATCAGTGTCAGTTCAGCCGGAGTTGCAATGATATAAACTGCATCAATGTTACCACCAGCGGAAGTGGAAACGACGGGCGCATCTACTGGTGGTGCCGGGATTGTCAGACCTGCAATGGTGACAGATGCCGGTGCCGCAGCAGGCGTGCCTGAAACGGCCACTGGCTGGCCAGTTAGCCGGATACCCGCACCACTGTTGATAGCTTGTTTCAGCTCAGCCGTTGAACCGAAGTTTTGCTGCAATACTGTTTGCCCACCCTGTTTCTGCCACTCTTCAGCGAAGGCTTTGGCGATACGATCGCCAAAGGTACCGCGCGGGGTCAGCAACAATGGCATTCTTTTTTCCTGATTCCACAAATGATGCGCCGCATCGCGGGCTTCATCTTCTGGCGATAAGGCAAAGTAACAGATGTTGGGACTGTTAGTGCTGGCCTCCGGCTGATTTAACGCCAAGATATTTAAGGTGCTTGTTGTGGCTTTCAGTTGTTCAACTTCAGGTTTAAGCAGTGGGCCGACAACCAAAGTCGCGCCATCCTGCTGTGCCTGTGCCAGTAATGCCGCGATAGGCTGCGTTGTTGTGTCGTAGACCTTCACCTGTGCATTGTTGGCCGCGACAGGAGCCACCGCCGGAGCCGGTGTGGCCACCGGAGCTACCTCAGCAGGCGTTGCGGCGGTATCGGTTGGCGTGGTTGCTGCTGTATCGGGTGTTGCAGGCGCAGGCGCTGCTACCGGTAACCCATTCTGAGCGGCAGTGAAACCTTGCTGGATAGCATCGGCAAATACCTGTGCCGAGCCACTAAGTGGCAGCAAAAGTGCAATTTTCGCCGTGGATGCCTGGCTGAAGTTACTGATCTGCGTTAATGCCGTTGGCAGAGTTTTCGCTGCCGGGTTTTGAGGATAACGGTTCTGCCAGTCTTTAATACCGGCTTTCAGTAGCTCGGGATCTTGCTTGTTATCCTGATACACACGCAGTAAATCCAGCCAACCTTGCAGCACGTTTTCATCTGCATTAATCACAATATTGTTCAATTCTTGTGGTGTCAGTTGTGCCAGTGATTGCCAGGTGCCATCGATATTATCTTGATGGGCTTTATCTTTCAGTAACGGTTCCTGAGCGATAAACGCACGAATCAGTGGCAGAGTGGCTTTGCCTTGATTGGCTGCAATTTGCGCCTGATAGAAACGAACTTGTTGGTTAGCTGAGAGCTGGGTTGCATCCAACTTGCCAAGAATATCAGCCGCCGCAGGGTTATTTTTCTGTGCGATCAGCAGTTCTGCGCTCAGTAATTGTTGTTCCTGACGTTGCGCATCGCTCAGATTAGCCGGTAGTGTACCGAGCTGTTCTGCCGCCTGAGGCGTTTTCCCTTCACGTAACAGGGCACGAATGGCGAGTAATTGCCAGTCAGCCTTGTTATCATCACCACTCTGTTGCAACTGTTGCAGATAATAATCAGAGTTCGCGCTTGCTTCGTCCTGTATATTTGCGGGTGGCGGCGTCTGTGGCGCTCTGCCTGAACAGGCTGCCAGAATCAGTGCGGCCAGAACTACAGGGACAAGCCCTGCTTTGGAACGAACGAATGTTGAGGAAAGCATACTGTATCCAGTGATGTTTTTTTCAAGATGCTCAATATTAAATCGGTAATTCGGATGAAACAATGAATCAACACGATCGAGCAGTGATTTCTGCATCTACGCTTTATGTGGTACCCACCCCAATCGGTAATTTAGGGGATATTACCCACCGGGCGTTAGAGGTACTGAAAGGCGTTGATTTGATTGCGGCAGAAGATACACGCCATACAGGGTTGTTATTACAGCATTTTGCGATCAACGCCCGCCTGTTTGCACTTCATGACCATAACGAACAACAAAAAGCCGATCATTTGCTGGCGAAACTGCAAGCAGGCCAGAGTATTGCCCTGGTTTCAGATGCAGGTACGCCACTTATCAACGATCCGGGCTACCACTTAGTACGCCGTTGCCGTGAAGCGGGCATCAGAGTGGTGCCACTCCCAGGCGCTTGTGCGGCGATTACTGCACTTTCTGCCGCCGGTATTGCCTCGGATCGTTTTTGCTACGAAGGCTTCCTGCCTGCGAAAACCAAAGGACGTAAGGATACTCTGCAAGCGCTGATTGAGGAACCTCGAACACTGATCTTCTACGAATCAACGCATCGCTTGTTGGAAAGTTTACAGGACATGGTAACCGTACTTGGCCCACAACGCTATGTGGTACTCGCCAGAGAATTAACTAAAACTTGGGAGTCTATCCACGGTGCACCGGTTGGCGAGTTGTTGGCTTGGGTTCAGGAAGAAGAAACCCGCCGCAGAGGTGAAATGGTCTTGATTGTCGAAGGACATAAAGTACAAGCCGATGATGCTTTACCGGCCGTAGCATTACGCACTCTGGCATTATTGCAAAAAGAGTTACCGCTGAAAAAAGCCGCAGCGTTAGCGGCAGAGATCCACGGCGTGAAAAAGAATGCGCTCTATAAGTACGCACTTGAGCTGCAAGATGGCGCTCAAGAGCAAGCGGAAGATGACATTCACCCGTAATGTGATTATAATCCGCCGCGGAGTTGACCAGACAGTCGCCGCTTCGCTGCCGTCCCTTTCGGGGGAGACAGGTGAAGGGGAGGAAAGTCCGGGCTCCATAGGGCAGGGTGCCAGGTAACGCCTGGGAGGCGCAAGCCTACGACAAGTGCAACAGAGAGCAAACCGCCGATGGCCCACGTAAGTGGGATCAGGTAAGGGTGAAAGGGTGCGGTAAGAGCGCACCGCGCGGCTGGCAACAGTTCGTGGCAAGGTAAACTCCACCCGGAGCAAGGCCAAATAGGGGTTCACATGGTACGGCCCGTACTGAACCCGGGTAGGCTGCTTGAGCCAGTGAGCGATTGCTGGCCTAGAGGAATGACTGTCCACGACAGAACCCGGCTTACCGGTCAACTCCACTCATTCCACAAAACCCCGCTTCGGCGGGGTTTTTGTTTTGTGCGATATGGTTTGCGAGGAATGACTGTCCACGACGCTTTTCATAAAAGAAAGCGGCTTACCAGTCAACTCCACTCATTCCACAAAATCCCGCTTCGGCGGGGTTTTTGTTTTGTGCGATATGGTTTGCGAGGAATGACTGTCCACGACGCTTTTCATAAAAGAAAGCGGCTTACCAGTCAATTCCACTCATTCCGCAAAACCCCGCTTCGGCGGGGTTTTTGTTTTGTGCGATATGGTTTGCGGGATGTCTGTTTTATCTTAACGCTGATAGCGTAAGGCATCCACGAACAACGAAAATGCGGTGGTATGTTGCCGGCGGCTCGGGTAGTAAAGGTAATAACCGGGAAAAGGCTCGCACCACTCTTTCAGTACCCTGACTAAGCTGCCACTGGCAATCTCAGCTTTTACCGCATCCTCTGGTACGAATGCCAGGCCAAAACCCATGATGGCGGCATCAATGCGTTGCCGCAAACTGTTAAAGGTCAGTTGCCCATCAACGCGAACTCTTAACTCATGCCCCTCTTTTTCAAATTCCCATGCATAAAGACCCCCCCATTGTCGGCAGGCGCATATTGATGCAACGATGATTTTGCAGATCTGCCGGAGTGACGGGTATGCCATATTTAGCTAAATATGAAGGCGAGCCAACGACAGCCATACTCATATCCGGCCCAATCCGCACCGCAATCATATCTTTTGCTACCTGCTCTCCAAGGCGGATGCCAGCATCAAAACGCCCGCTAACAATGTCGGTTAAGGTGTTATCGACGTAATTTCCATATTGATGTCAGGGTAATCGGCGAGAAATGATTTCAGTACCGGCAAGAGGGTCGAGTCCACGGCATGTTCGCCTGCAGTAATGCGAATATTCCCCGCAGGCCGCTCGCGCATTTCGCTTAAGGCATCCAGCTCACTCTCAATTTCTGCAAAACGTGGCCCTAGACTATTTGCCAGTCTTTCGCCCGCTGCTGTCGGGGCAACGCTGCGAGTCGTGCGGGTCAACAAGCGAAGCTCAAGTCGTTCTTCCAACCCACGAATGGAATGACTTAAGGCCGATTGTGAAACCCCCAGTTTTGCCGCTGCTTTGGTGAAACTTCGTTCTCTGGCAACCATAAGAAATGAAATTAAATCGTTAAAATTCTCTTTTAACATCAATCTTACTTACCTGTTCAGCGGTCTGTGCGTTCCAGTATAGTTAAATTTATGAGTTAGATTCATATAGCCATGCGCATTTATCCATCTAATCCTCTGCTCTGACATTTGCTACTTTTGTGCAATCACCTTGATTCAGCAGGCCGCTCACCAAAAGGGTAGTTCGCCCGCGCAAATCGCTCTTGCCAGGTTGCTGGTGCAGAAGCCTTGGAGAAGCTCACTGGATTGTAATTCTCTCGCTAAATATCAGCGTAAAAATAGAGGCAGGATTGCTACTTTACAGGCCTATACTCTCTAGATAGCAATTTCCTTGAAACCAACTTTCCCTATACTCAAACTGTCTACTCTCGACGTTCTTTACGGTTTATCGAGCTTCACATCACAGTGTTTATGATACCGGAGATACATCATGACGATAAAAGTTCTCGGTTATGCAGCCAAATCCGCACAAGTTCCCCTCGCCCCACTTGAGTTTACCCGTCGCGATCCGCGTCCTGATGATGTGGTGATGGATGTGCTCTATTGCGGTGTTTGTCACTCAGATCTGCATCAGGCGCGTAACGACTGGGGGTTCAGCAGTTATCCGCTGGTACCTGGGCATGAAGTGGTTGGGCGTGTCACGGCTGTGGGGAAAAGTGTCACGAAATTCAAGGTGGGTGATTTTGCCGGAATTGGCTGCATGGTGGACTCCTGCCGAGTGTGCCAACCCTGTCAACAGGGTCTGGAGCAGTATTGTGCAGAGGGCAATGTGCAAACTTACAATGGTGTTGATCGCCACGACCATACACCAACCTACGGTGGCTACTCACAATCCATTGTAGCTTCTGAAGATTTTGTGCTGAAAATGCCTGCTGGTCTGGATTTGCAAGCTGCCGCGCCACTACTGTGCGCCGGTATTACTACCTGGTCGCCGCTGCGCCATTGGAAAGTGGGCAAAGGCAGCAAAGTCGCAGTCGTTGGCCTGGGTGGTTTGGGTCATATGGCATTAAAGCTGGCGAATGCATTAGGGGCTGAAGTGACGCTCTTTACCCGTTCACCGAGTAAAGAAGCTGATGCCCGCCGTTTAGGCGCACACCATATTGTGTTATCCACCGATAATGCACAAATGGACGCGACCAAAGGGCAATTCGATCTGATTATCGATACCGTGCCTTATGTCCATGATATCAACCCCTACATGCCGACACTGAATGTGGATGGCACACTGGTATTTGTTGGTTTCCTTGGTGATCTTAGCCCGATGTTAAACACCATGCCATTGATTCTGGCACGGCGTTCGGTGGCGGGTTCATGTATTGGCGGCATTGCTGAAACGCAGGAAATGCTCGATTTCTGTGCTGAACACGGCATTGCATCAGATATAGAGATGATCAATATTCAGGATATCAACGATGCCTATGAGCGGATGCTGAAAAGCGATGTGAAATACCGCTTCGTGATCGATATGGCGTCGTTAAAACCGTAATTATGCTGGCGCAACGTGGGGGAGCTGCCCGTTCTATCCATTAAATGTTGACTGGCATGCTCGCCCTTATTCACACAGGCAAATCAATGAGCAGCGCACGCAGCGGTGTTTCGGCTTTAATCACCAGGTGCTGTTCTTCTTGTACAAAAGCACCATCACCGCAGGTCAGGCGCTGAGTTTCACTGGCCTGCGGCCCAACCACAGCCACCGTTCCGTGAATGGATTGCAGATAAGCCCTTGGGCCGTGTAGGTCAATGGTGTACTGTTCACCTGCGGCTAGATCCAGATGATGAATCCATACTTGCTGACGCAGTTTCAGGCTGCCCTGCTCACCGTCAGGGGATGCCAGTAGCCGTAATGGTTGCGTGCATAATGATAACTGCTGGGCGGGATTACTTTCCTGTTCAGGGCAGGCGTTGAGCCATAACTGAATGCGCGTTAATGGCTTATCTGCACTTAGATTATGCTCGCTATAGCTGACACCCGATTGAGCAGAAAAGAGCAACACATCACCAGTTTTACCACGCACATAGTTACCCAGACTATTTCGATACTCAGCCTCACCTTGTAAAATCAGGTTTAAAATATCAACCTGAGGATAAGTTCGGGGTTGGAATGAGGCTCCCGGTGCCAGCACCTCTTGATTCAAGACGCGCAGCGAGGCATAACCCAATAGTTTCGGATCAAAATAGTGGCCGAATGAGAAAGTATAACGGGCTTGGAGCCAACCATAGTCAGCTTGCCCGCACTGTTTTGCTGTTCTGCATGTGATCATGACAATGATTGCCCTATCCTGATATTAATTGATAAAGAGATGGTAAGCGTCTGGACGACGGATTGTTAGCCAGTTAATCTGGTCGCTATATTCAAATTTCCTGATTGAGAAAATGATGGCCAAAGATCGGGCGCTAACGTTAGAAGCATTGAGAGTAATGGATGCTATTGACCGCCGTGGTAGTTTTGCCGCGGCGGCTGATGAATTGGGGCGGGTACCTTCTGCACTGAGCTATACC
Source organism: Yersinia sp. FDAARGOS_228 (assembly GCF_002073315.2). Lineage (NCBI taxonomy): Bacteria > Pseudomonadati > Pseudomonadota > Gammaproteobacteria > Enterobacterales > Yersiniaceae > Yersinia > Yersinia sp. FDAARGOS_228. The sequence goes on along the minus strand of NZ_CP020409.2, from coordinate 158,573 downwards.
ATGCAGAAACTTGAGGAAGAGCTTGATGTGGTGTTGTTCGACCGCTCCGGGCATCGCACCAAATTTACCAATGTTGGGCGGATGCTACTGGATCGCGGGCGGGTGCTACTAGAAGCCGCAGACAAACTGACTACTGATGCTGAAGCATTGGCGCGCGGCTGGGAAACACATATCACGATTGTCAGCGAGGCATTGTCTCCGGCATGGAAACTGTTCCCGTTGATCGACAAACTGGCGCTTAAAGCCAATACTCAAGTCTCTATTTTTACCGAAGTATTGGCCGGAGCATGGGAACGGTTGGAGCAGGGGCGGGCTGATATCGTCATTGCGCCCGATATGCATTTCCGTGCATCTTCAGAGATTAACAGCCGTAAACTGTACAAAGTGACCAGTGTCTATGTTGCCAGTCCAGACCACCCCATTCATTTGGAACCAGAGCCTTTGTCAGAACTGACGCGAGTGAAATATCGTGGTGTCGCCGTCGCGGATACCGCTCGTGAGCGGCCAGTTATTACGGTTCAGTTGCTGGATAAACAGCAACGTTTGACTGTTAGCACTATCGAAGATAAGCGGCGGGCATTATTAGCCGGTTTAGGTGTGGCGACCATGCCTTATGAAATGGTAGAAAAAGACATTGAAGCGGGCCGTTTACGGGTCGTCGGGCCAGAGTTCAGCCGTGAGGCGGATATTATTATGGCGTGGCGGCGCGACAGTATGGGAGAGGCTAAGTCGTGGTGTCTGCGAGAGATTCCTAAATTGTTCGCTAATAAGTAAACGACTACTGCGCGTCGTTATACTGAGATTGTGCAGTGTTCACAATCCTCACGTACTACGTGTACGCTCCGGTTTTTCCGCGCTGTACGCACTCAGTCTTAGCTCGCTACGCCTTAAGCTGTTATGGCTACTGCGCGTTAATCTGTTAATAAAGTGAAACGTGTATCTCGCCCATGTGGCTCCAGCAGGTCTTGCTGTGGGCCTATGGAGATAATCCCGTAAGGGTTTATGGTGCCGTGGCTGCGATAGTAGTGATTGCGGATATGGGCAAAATCGACTGTTTCAGCGACACCTTGAATTTGATAAATATCGCGTAAAAAGCCATATAAGTTGAGATAATCGCTGATACGGCGCTTATCACACTTGAAATGAGTGACATAGACCGGGTCAAACCGCACCAATGTGGTCCATAAACGTAAATCTGCTTCCGTCAGTTGGCCACCAGTCAGGTATCGTTGTTTCGCCAGAATCTGTTCCAGCTTGGTTAATGCGTCAAATAAGGTATTAACTGCCTCGTCATAGGCTTCCTGTGTAGTGGCAAATCCCGCCTTATACACCCCATTATTGACCTGATCGTAAACCCACCCGTTGATATCATCAATATTACTGCGTAACGCTGTAGGGTAATAATCCCCCGTTTTAGCCCCGACGCCATCAAACGCAGTATTGAACATACGAATGATATCGGCAGATTCATTGCTAACGACAGTCTGTTGCTGCTTATCCCATAACACCGGAACGGTCACCCGCCCGCTATAATTTGCATCGGCGCGCAGATAAAGCTGATAGAGATAGTCAAGATGATAGAGTTCGTCGCCGGTGGCGGCAGGGAAGTCATTAGCGAAGGTCCAGCCATTCTCCAGCATCAATGGATGTACCACAGAAACTGAAATCAGTGACTCTAAGCCTTTCAATGTGCGCATGAGTAAAGTGCGGTGTGCCCATGGGCAGGCAAGAGAAACATACAGATGGTAACGGTGTGCTTCGGCTTTAAAGCCGGCTTTACCTTGTGGGCCAGCCTGCCCGTCAGCAGTCACCCAATTGCGGAACTGTGAGGTACTGCGCTTGAAATGACCACCGGTAGATTTTGTGTCATACCAGATGTCTTTCCACATGCCGTCTACGAGCTGCCCCATCCAATCCCCCGTGTTCTTGAAATTGCAGCGTTGTTAGCTGCTCTTATTCACCCGAATCACTTACCTGAGTAAGTTAATCGGGATTAATGAGCCTCATCCTTGAGGCTCACCCTACGGGCTAGCATAAATGCTGTTCAAATTGGTTCCCGACCCATTTGTCATTCGCTTGCTGCCTGGCTGCAACTCCAATTACTTTTGGGATTGCATTTTATAGTATAGCCTTACCACTTCTTACCCAGCAGACGGTCAATACTGAAACCACCAGGGCCGGCAACCGCCAACACGATGAAACCACCAGCGATGGTTAGGTTTTTCATGAACATCAACTGGTTAACGCCTTCCGCAAAGTTAGTGTGGAAGATAAGTGCCGTCAGAATAGTGAAACCCGCAGTGAACAGTGCAGTGGTACGGGTCAGGAAACCAAACAGAATTGCCAAACCGCCGCCAAATTCCAGCAAAATAGTCAATGGCAGGAAGAAGCCAGGGACACCCATTGCTTGCATATACTGTTGCGTGCCAGCATAGGCATCACCCATTTTGCCGTAACCGGCCACAATAAACAGAATCGGCATCAGAATGCGTGCTACCAACAGGCCAGTATCTTGTAATTTGTTCATCGACGACTTCTCCAAAAAGTTGTTCTATTAATGCCTGGCATCTGCGGGCGTTAATGGTTAATTAAAGGTGCTTGTATGTGGTTGCTTGTCGGTGTTATCCCACAAGCTCCCTGAGTTGATGAGAGAATGTTAGTGGAGAAGTTGAGAAGTTGTTAGCAAGTAAAACTGTCTATTTTTATCAAAAAAACTGAAGTGGTAGCAGATTAATGCCGAAAAACAGTCTGTTTAGGCAACAGAAGGGGGGAGGGCGGCCAGTAACTCACTAGAGGATACCGAGGTGCTACAAAGGGAGCTAACGGCAGGTTAACGTAAGAAAAAAGTGCTACGAAACAATCGGATGGTTCCCCATATGCTGACCGCCCGGCGCGACCAACGGATTAATTTACTGGGGTGGCGAATACCGTATAGTGCGACCAGACTGGAGCCAACCATCAAATATTTTCGCATACCGACGATTTGTGCCCAACCCCGATCATAAGGTGCAGTGACTTCAATCCAGTGTGCAGCACTGTGGGCGAGATCCAGACGTTGTTGCTGGATCTCGCGTAACAATGCGGCTTTTTCTTGTGCTAATTTACGGCGGCTCAACGCTCTTTCTCCAATAACTCGCGATCCGTTTCCAATTGCTTACGGGTAGAACCCAGCAGTGTGGAGCTGCGTGCCTTGGTGATAGTCCAGATAACACCGATTATCGCCAGTGCCAATAGCACCGCAGTGGTAGTACCCAGCGCCATTAAACGATAGGCAGGATCAATAGCCCATATGACTAAGACCAGCAGACTCATCAACCCGAAAGCGGTAAGTAACAAGGTAATCCCTGCCATCATCAGCAACTGAACCAGTGTTGCTTTTTCCTCTTCCAGCTCAATGGCGGCCAGACGTACACGGGTTTCAACCATGCCCACCACAATAGTGGCGATGCGGTGAACAGTATCGAGGACCCCTTTACCGGGGCCCTGTGTGTGAGGAAGCTCAGCCATAATTAGCGGCGAGACAACAGAACGCCTAACACCACGCCAACAGCGGCACCGATGCCTACACCAGTCCAAGGATTGTCGTGAACGTAGGTATCTGCTTTGTCAGCAATTTCTTTAGTTTGCGCTGCGATTTTATCGCCGGTTTCGCTCAAACGCTCGCGAGTATCTTTCAACGCGCTTTCCGCTTTGGCTCGCAGCTTATCTAACTCAGCTTTCGGCTTATCGGTCGAAGTTTGCAGCACTTCTTCCAAAGTATCTGCCAGTGACTTAAGTTCAGCGCGTAAATGTTCAGAGGTTTTATCTTGTGGCATGTAATAGCTCCTTAACATAACTGAGGTGGATACCTAACGTAGCGAATATTTAACAAAGTTAAAAGGTGAATAAATCTTAAATAACTCTGATGATTCGCCGTTATTGTATTTAAAACCGGAGTTGCTACTTCTGCGCCTTAGCTTGTTTTAACTCGGCTTGCGCTTCCACTAACTTCTTCTGTTGCTTGGTAATTTTACTCGCATCACCTTTCTGCTGAGCCTCTTTTAACTCTTGCTGGCGCTCAGTGACCTTGTGTTGCTTTTGTCTGATTTTTTTCTGTTGTTCGGCCTTCAGGTTTTCCGCCGTGCAGTTGCTTTTTACTTCTTTTAAGGCTGTTTCCAGACCGGCCGCGCGGCGGGTATTGCCATGTTGTTTGGCATAATCTATCTGTTGTTGGATTTCTTTAGCTTTTATGTCGCATTCATTGTCTAACGCTGCTTGAGCAACATTACAAAATACGACAATAGGTAAAACCAACAGGAGAGAGCGACGTAACAACATAGTATTGCTTCCTTTTACAGCAAGAGTCAGGGACGAAAACAGGTTGCCGTGAATGTCTAAGCATAGCGCTGAATGATGTGATACCCAAGTTTACCACAGGAATTTTTATAGATTAATCAGATATCAGCGGAATAAATAGGCAAAAAATAGCAGATGACTACGGGGAGATTAGCCCCCGTAGCGAAAATTAGCCTACATTTTGTAGGGTATTTCTGAATGCGGGTAACAGACGCTGACGTTTCTTAGACTCGCTTAAGACAATGACATAACCGCTCGGCAAGATATCCTGCAACACTTCAATGGCTTCTTCCTGCTGTTCAGGGGATTCCAGGCTTACCACCAAGCTATCATTCTCTGGAGTAATGCTTTTTATCCGAATCCCACGTTGATCAAGATGTTGGTACAGATAAAACCCATCAGGCAATGACAGCCCCTGTTGGTTAGGCCGAATTTTCAACGCACTTTCTGTGCGCAAAATAATAGGCGTAAACAACAAGGCCGCCAGCAACAGCGCCATGACTGGCAAAATAAGATAGTGCCAAACCGGGCGACTAAAACGGCCCTTGAGGTTGATCACTCTGGCTTACCTTTATTTTTGTCATTGCTATCCGCAACCTGTGGGGTGCTTTTTTTGCGCCAAAGCACATATAAAGAACCAAACAAGCCAATCACCAACAGTGCCAGCGGCAATAACATCAGGAAGAACATCACTTCGTCTTCATATTTTAGGAATACCGGTGTTTTACCAAAGGCAAAGCCCATCGTTGTCAGGATCAATACCCACAGGAAGCCACTCATCCAGTTGAAGAACTGAAAACGGGTGTTGTCCAGGCCTGAAAGCCCGGCAATTGTTGGCAACAAGGTACGCACGAATGCCAGAAAACGGCCCACCAGCAGGGCAGATAACCCATGGCGATGGAACAAATTATGGGCACGCTGGTGGTAATGAGCAGGGAGATGAGACAGCCAGCCTTGTACCACTTTGGTATTCCCCAGCCATCGCCCCTGAATATAACTGACCCAGCACCCAAGACTAGCGGCAGTGGTCAATACCACGAGGGTCACAGGGAAGCTCATCGCACCTTTTGCAATCAGTACACCAACCAGAATCAGCAGACTATCACCCGGTAAGAAGGCCGCTGGCAGCAAACCATTTTCCAGGAAAAGTATTACAAATAGCAGGATATAAATGGCCCATACCAGAGACGGGTTCGCCAGTGTCTCATAGTCCTGTGCCCATAGAGCATGTAAGAGTTCTTTAATGATATCCATCTGGTATTCCTAAAACGTCATTGTTGTATACCCTTACTTACCTGACGTTGCAGTAGCGCTTTCTTACCCGAATCACTGAGATGTTCATCAATGGGCCAGGATTCGCTTGTTTTGCCTTACTGCAATACCAATTACTTTGGGTATGTTCGTTAGTTTATAAACACGACTCGCAAAAATAGCTGATGGCTTTTCGTGTTTAAGCGATGGTTTTGATAAATGTGTTCAAACAAACCAATTCGCTGATATCAATAGGTAAATATACTTCGCGCTGTAACTGTCAGGGAAGCTACGACGACTGAGAATCATGGTGGTAGGTAAGCATCCCGCTATATTGAATATTACTCTCTTTCCAGCCACCCACACGATTTTGCTGTGCCGATGTATGGAACATCCAGTTGGAGTAGTTAAGCAGTGGCAGTGATTGCCGCGGCTGTTTGTAGATTTCATCTGCCCGACTGCTGCGAGATATTGCCAGATATGCCCCAGACCAAGTGTTATTGACCAATGACGGGTTGGCTGAGCCGGTAAACTTGCTGGCCCCCAGCCGATTCTTTATGGCGGTTTTTTTGACCGGCAAACCCATCAGACGCAATTGGGAGGGGATGACTTTATTTTGCAGGTGCGGGTAAGGTGATAATGCCCTTACGGATGACGACATGTCGCGGATATAGGGGCTGCTATGATAGACAGCACTTAGCGCTGATAACGCCATGCCTGATGGAGCAGAATATGTGGGCGATAGCAGGTTGCCGGAGACCGAACCGGCCCAGCCAGACACTGCAATAAATAGAGCAAACAACCAGCGCATGTATTTGCGTTTCGCTCCCAAAGCACCCAAGTAAAAAAGTGCTGACACTTTAGCAAAATAGCGGGATATGAAACAGGGAAATATAAATGCCTATTGAGTATTTATTAAGCAATGGTTTAAAAACAGGCTTGATACTGACATTTGCTGACAGAAGTCGACATTTACTGACCTTAAATCGCCATGATCAAACCGGGAAGAGAAAGAATAGAATCAGTTTCTCTTCCCGTTGCCTGCCACTATCTGAGCAAGGTTCAGCCTTTGCTGTTCGCGACCATATTGTTATTCATCATGAGATTATCGAGATGAACAACGGGGTTTTCTGTGAATAAATAGCGATCCACATTAAATTCAAAATCATCGGTAGTGGCACGGAACAGCATCTGCTTGGTATTTTCCAGATGTTGCCACATAGCAAGTTTACTGGCGTAAGGATCTTTACGCATCAGAGCTTCAAGGATCCTGTCGTGATCTTCGCACCAGCTCTCGATCGATTTATCATCGATATGCTCATGCAGTTTTATCCAGTAAGGGTTATGTACCCGTTGGCTCCACATTTTTTCGACAATCGTTGCCATGGCGGTATTTTGGGTGGCCAGAGCAACCTGCACATGGAATTTCAGATCCCATTGTGAATCACGGAAGCGATCTTCCTGACGCGCATGTTTTTGGATCTCAATTAATTGCACGATATCTTGCGGCGTAACCTGAGTGGCGGCAAATTCAGCAATATTACTTTCGATTAACTGGCGTGCCTGTAGCAACTCAAAGGGACCTGCTGTGGCGAATTCAATGCTGTGGTTGGGCATTACGAGGTGCTTTTGCTGATTCGACATCACGTGGATGCCGGAGCCTTTACGCACTTCAACGTAACCCTCTACTTCCAGCATGATGATCGCTTCACGGACCACGGTTCGGCTGACATTCATCTCTTCTGAAATGCAGCGTTCCGCCGGCAATTTATCCCCTACAGGATAAACACCCGCTTCGATGCGCTGCTTTAACTCTGCGGCTAACTGCTGGTACAACCGTCTGGTTTCTGTTAATTCCATGATTAAGGCTCTTGGGAGCAATTGAGGCTGCAGATTCTGCGGCTCATATTGTCTGGAAGGCATGATATCCCGAAGGAGATATAATTGGATTTGTTATACCACTTATCCCTATTCGGTTCTAGTCATTGCTATCACAGTTGTGATGGAAAATACGCACTAAACCAGGGGGCTGGCAAGAAGTAAAAAGCCCGGTAAATGATTACCGGGCTTGAGTCGAACCTATGGCTCAATAATGACTACTCAGATTAGTTTTGTCCGGCAGGAGCCTGTTGTATCGGATCGATAGTCGGTTCAACCGCTGGGCGGTTTTGCAGCACCGTCCAGATAACCACCACGGCTAACACATCAAATACTGCCAATGCGGCAAACAGAGGGCTGAAGCCCATGGTGTCTGCCAACGCACCCACCACTAGAGCGAACATGGTACTGGCAGTCCAGGCCGCCATACCGGTTAACCCGTTGGCTGTGGCCACTTCGTTACGACCAAATACGTCGGAAGATAGTGTAATCAGTGCGCCAGACAATGATTGGTGAGCGAAGCCCCCAACACACAGCAGTGCGATAGCGGCATAAGGGCTAGTGAACAGGCCGATAGTCCCCGGTGCAATCATTAACAGGCCACCCATTGTTACCACCAACTTACGGGAAACAATCAGGTTAACTTTGAAATGTTTCTGGAATAACGGCGGCAGGTAGCCACCCAAAATGCAGCCCAAGTCGGCAAACAGCATTGGCATCCAGGCGAACATGGCGATTTCTTTCAGGTTAAAGCCGTAGGCTTTAAACATAAACAGTGGGATCCAAGCGTTAAATGTCCCCCAGGCTGGTTCTGCCAAGAAACGCGGGATAGCAATGCCCCAGAACTGACGGTTACGGATAATCTGCAATGCAGACATCTTTTTAGCGTTAGCGGTGGAGTGCTGAGCTTCCTGACCACTGAGGATGTATTCACGTTCTTCATCGGTCAGTTTTTTCTGGTCTTTCGGGTGTTTGTAAAGGATTAACCAGGCAATAGCCCAAATCAGGCTGAGCACACCGGTGATGATAAATGCCATCTGCCAACTGTGCATCACGATAGCCCACACCACCAATGGTGGTGCAATCATGCCGCCGATAGAAGAGCCGACGTTAAAGTAACCTACAGCAATGGAGCGTTCTTTTGCAGGGAACCATTCGCTACTGGCCTTCAGGCCCGCAGGGATCATAGCAGCCTCTGCCATACCTACCGCACCACGAGCGATAGCTAAACCGCCCCAACTGCTGGCCAACGCGGTGCTCATACAGAAGATGGCCCACATAATGGCAAACATGGCATAGCCCACTTTGGTGCCCATAACATCCAGAACATAACCGGCTACCGGTTGCATCAAGGTGTAAGCAGCAGAATAAGCAGCGATGATGTAAGAATATTGCTGTGTCGTGATATGTAACTGCTCTTGCAACGTCGGTGCGGCCACCGCAATAGCGTTACGTGTTAGGTAACCCAATATGGTGCCGACGGTGACCAGAGCGATCATGTACCAGCGTAAGCCTTTAATTTTACGCATCATTTATAACTTTCTCCCAGTCTAAGATTACTGCTATGAAGCGCGACCTGTAGCGGCGTTTCATGGCGCAATTTGGCCCAACCTACATCGTTGTACATGCGGTGGTACCCGACCCTGTTTAATTGGGTCATACCTTCTTATTTGAGTTGAGGCTGAAGTGTTATCGGTAGCTTCAACTGCTTTGGGTATCCCTTCCTGTTGAGAGCAACGGTGCTGTCGCTGCTTTCATTCTTGCCTGTGTCTTCCCGTGTGGGTCAAATCAGCGCGTTTGAGTGAACAATGCGGATGAGATGATTGAGGGCGACGCAACAATAACTTGTCATACAGATTTAAAAGTTGAGTGACATCACAAAAACCACTTTTCAATTAGGGAATAATAGAACCCGACAGACTTAGTGCCGCAAGGGGCTAAATAGACTATAAATGTTGAGTATTTGTTCTTTTTGTTAGGTTTTTGCGATCGCTATCGATAAAAAAATGCTGGACGATAGATGGAATTGGTGTGATAACTTCGCGATAACAGAGAGCAGTGCTCTAAGATGTACTCAAGTGAGGAACCTAATATGTCGCAGTTTTTGACCGAAGACTTTTTGCTGGACACCGAATTCGCCCGTCGTCTGTATCATGACTACGCAAAAGATCAGCCGATCTTTGATTATCACTGCCATTTACCCCCTGAACAGATCGCAGAAAACTACCGCTTTAAGAATCTGTATGACATCTGGTTGAAAGGTGATCACTATAAATGGCGTGCTATGCGGACTAATGGTGTAGCAGAACGTCTGTGTACCGGCGATGCCAGTGATCGTGAGAAATTCGACGCATGGGCTGCAACGGTTCCTCATACTATCGGTAACCCGCTGTATCACTGGACTCATCTTGAATTGCGCCGTCCATTTGGTATTACAGGTAAGTTATTATCCCCTGCAACGTCAGAAGAGATCTGGCAACGCGGTAACGAATTACTGGCTCAGGACAGTTTCTCTGCGCGCGGCATTATGCAGCAGATGAATGTAAAAATGGTCGGTACCACTGATGACCCGATTGATGACCTGCGCCACCATAAAGCTATTGCCGCTGATGGTAGCTTCAACATCAAAGTGTTACCAAGCTGGCGTCCAGATAAAGCCTTCAACATTGAAGCCGCAGGTTTTAACGACTACATGCAGCGTTTGGAAGCTGCCGCTGATACCTCTATCAGCCGCTTTGCCGATCTGTGTACTGCCTTGAACAAACGGATGGACCACTTTGCCGCCCACGGTTGTAAAGTTTCGGATCATGCTTTGGATGTTGTGGTTTACGGTGAGGCAGATGAAGCCACACTGGATGCGATTCTGGCGCGTCGTCTGGCCGGTAATCAGCCAAGTACCGAAGAAGTTGCACAGTTCAAAACGGCAGTATTGCTATTCCTGTCTGGCGAATATCACCGCCGTGAATGGGTGCAGCAGTACCACATCGGCGCTCTGCGTAACAATAACAGCCGCATGTTTAATCTGGTGGGGCCGGATATCGGTTTTGACTCCATCAATGACCAACCACTGGCACAGCCACTGTCCCGTCTGTTGGATGCTCAGGGCCTGCGTAATGCATTACCAAAAACCATCCTTTACTGCCTAAACCCGCGTGATAACGAAGTTATCGGCACGATGGTTGGCAACTTCCAGGGTGAAGGCGCTGCCGGGAAAATGCAGTTCGGTTCCGGCTGGTGGTTTAACGACCAGAAAGATGGCATGCAACGCCAAATGACCCAACTGGCACAACTTGGTTTGCTAAGCCGCTTCGTTGGCATGCTGACGGATAGCCGCAGCTTCTTGTCTTATACGCGCCATGAATACTTCCGCCGCATCTTGTGCCAGATGATTGGCCGTTGGGTGGCTGATGGCGAAGCTCCGGCAGATATTGAACTGCTGGGTTCAATGGTGAAAAACATCTGCTTCGATAACGCGAAGCAATATTTTGCCATCGAGCTGTAATCGCCCCGTTGATTTGAATAACCAATAACAGGGCCGGTTAGCGGCTCTGTATAACTCTAACTCATTATTTATTTAACGCCCGGCTGCACTGCGGTAAAGACCTTCTCTGCAAAGAAAGGATTGCCTGCAAAGCACGGACTGTCAGTAATGCCGGTCCATAGCTGTATGCGTTATGAGGTGAACCCTGATGCAAACTCTAAACCGTCGTGACTTTCCCGGCCGTAGCCACCCTGACAAGATCATTCAATTTGGTGAAGGTAACTTCCTGCGTGCATTTGTCGACTGGCAGATTGATTTACTTAATGAACATACTGATCTGAATGCTGGGATCGTAGTGATCCGCCCGATCGATACTGATTTCCCACCGTCACTCAGTACCCAGGATGGTCTGTACACTGCGGTGATCCGTGGTTTGAATGAGCAGGGCGAAGCGGTGCGTGAATCCCGCCTGATCCGCTCGGTTAACCGTGAGATCAATATTTACCGTCAGTTTGATGAATATTTGGCACTGGCCCGCGATGCCAATATTCGCTTTATGTTCTCAAACACCACTGAAGCGGGTATTGCCTGGAATGAAGCGGACCAATTCAGCGACGCACCACCAAGCTCTTTCCCGGCTAAATTGACCCGCTTGCTGTTTGAACGTTTTGAACATTTTGCCGGTGCTGCAGATAAAGGTTGGGTATTACTGCCTTGTGAGCTGATTGATTACAATGGTGAAGCGCTGCGCGAACTGGTGTTGCGTTATGCCAGTCATTGGCAATTACCTGCCGCTTTCACCCAGTGGTTAACTGAGCACAATACCTTCTGTTCAACGCTGGTTGACCGCATCGTTACAGGCTATCCGCGTGATGAAGTGGCCGCCTTACAAACCGAACTGGGTTATCAGGATAGCTTCCTGGATACCGCAGAATACTTCTATCTATTTGTTATTCAAGGGCCAAAAGAACTGGCTCAAGAACTGCGCCTGGATCAACTCGATCTGAACGTGCGCATCGTTGATGACATCAAACCCTATAAAGAACGCAAAGTTGCCATTCTGAACGGCGCACACACCGCGCTGGTACCTGTGGCATACCTCTCTGGACTGGACACCGTCGGCCAGACGATGGATGACGCACAAATCAGCAGCTTTGTAGAGAAAACCATTACCGAAGAGATTGTACCGGTATTGGATTTACCAGAAGACGAATTATTGTCGTTCTCACAAGCGGTATTGAGCCGGTTCCGCAACCCGTTCATTCAGCATCAACTGCTGTCTATTGCCTTGAATGGTATGACTAAATTCCGTACTCGTATTTTGCCGCAGTTGCTGACCTACCAGCAACAGCAAGGCAAGTTACCACCGCGCCTGACTTTTGCTCTGGCAGCACTTATCGCTTTTTACCGTGGTGAGCGTGATGGTCAAACTTACCCGTTGCAGGATGATGCCCACTGGCTGGAACGCTTTTCCACCTTGTGGAGTGGTGTAAAACACAGTGATATCACGCTGGCTGAGTTAGTTAACAGCGTACTGTCTGATGCGACCCATTGGGGACAGGATTTGACCGCCGTTCCACAACTGGCCAATCAGGTAACAGAACAACTGCAAACTATCATTGATCGCGGCATGAGAGCTGCGGTAGCGACCTATAGCTAAAGGTTTAACTATGCAAAGTATTATAAAAATTCACCCGCTAGATAATGTTGCTGTCGCACTGCAAGACCTGGCCGCAGATGAAGTCATTGAAACCGGTGAGTTCAGCGTCAAGCTGGCTCAGCCGGTGGCCCGTGGCCATAAGTTTGCTTTAACGGCGATCGAACCGGGCCAGATGATCGTTAAGTATGGTTTGCCTATCGGCCATGCATTAATTCTCATCCAGCCGGGCGAACATATTCACTCGCAAAATGCCAAAACTAACCTCAGTGATCTCGATGAGTATCAATATCAGCCTGAGTTCAGTGACCTGCCACCACAAATGGCCGATCGTGAGGTACAAATCTACCGTCGCGCCAACGGCAATGTGGGGATCCGCAATGAACTGTGGATAGTACCGACGGTCGGTTGCGTGAATGGCATTGCCCGTCAAATCCAGCAGCGTTTTCTGAAAGAGACTCAGGATGCTGAAGGGATTGACGGTGTTTATCTGTTCAGCCATCCATTCGGTTGTTCGCAACTGGGTCAGGATCATGAAAATACCCGTACCATGCTGCAAAACATGGTGCGTCACCCTAACGCGGGTGCGGTGCTGGTGATTGGTTTAGGTTGTGAAAACAATCAGGTAGATGTTTTCCAAACTACGCTGGGCAAGGTTGATGAAGACCGTGTGCACTTTATGGTCTGCCAGCAGCAGGATGATGAAGTTGAAGCCGGTTTGGCGCATTTACATGCGCTCTATCAGGTGATGCGTAATGACCAACGGGTGCCGGGCAAACTGAGTGAACTGAAGTTTGGTCTGGAATGTGGCGGCTCTGATGGTTTGTCCGGTATTACGGCCAACCCTCTGCTGGGGCGCTTCTCTGACTATGTCATTGCGAATGGCGGAACCTCCGTACTGACCGAAGTCCCAGAGATGTTCGGCGCAGAACGTATTCTGATGAGCCGTTGCCGCGATGAAGCGACTTTTGAAAAGACGGTCAGTATGGTCAATGACTTCAAACAGTACTTTATCGCTCACAACCAACCGATTTATGAAAACCCATCACCGGGTAATAAAGCGGGCGGTATTACCACACTGGAAGAGAAATCCCTTGGCTGCACCCAGAAAGCGGGTCAGAGCAAAGTGGTCGATGTACTGAAATATGGCGAGCGTTTGCAGCGCCCAGGTTTGAACCTACTCAGCGCTCCGGGCAATGATGCGGTGGCAACCAGTGCGTTGGCGGGTGCTGGCTGCCATATGGTGCTGTTCAGTACTGGTCGTGGCACACCTTACGGTGGTTTTGTACCGACGGTGAAACTGGCAACCAACAGTGAATTGGCCGCGAAGAAGCCACATTGGATTGATTTTGATGCTGGTAAGTTGATTCACGGCACCTCCATGGACACCCTGTTGACTGAGTTTGTCGAGTTGATTGTTGACATTGCCAACGGTAAACCGGCGCGCAATGAAGTGAATGATTTCCGCGAACTGGCAATCTTTAAAAGTGGCGTAACCTTGTAAACAGTATGTCTTTCTAATAATATGAAACGGTGTTTTATTTTTTATGAATAAGACCCGATACCCAAAGTAATTGGAGTCACAGGTAGGCAGCAAGCGAATAAACCCCGATGAGCTTACTCCGGTAAATGAGTCGGGTGACAAATCTGCCGAGCTGATTTGAACGCTGTTTGCCGCGGCCTCAACGAGGTGAGGCCCATGGATGGGCCGAATAAAGGGCGCAGCTAACAATCCTGTGGCTTCAAGAACGAAGGGGGTTCATTATTAACAGTCAGACTCAGTGCAGGTAGCTGCACACCAGGACTCCCCACCATGACCTTCTATTGGTTTGCTCAAGCCATTGGCGTACTGGCATTTTTTGTCGGTATCACCATGTTTTTCAACCGCGATGAACGGCGTTTCAAACTTCAACTTTCTGCATACAGTGCCATTATCGGCTGCCACTTCTTCCTGATGGGAGCCAGTGCTGCTGGTAGTAGTGCCATGCTTAACGCGTTACGTAATCTGGTGGCCGCTAAAACCCGCAGTAATATCGCGATGATGGTATTTATCATCCTGACGCTGACTTTTGGTATTTGGCGCATGCAACACGCGGTGGAGATATTGCCCATTTTTGGCACGGTAATCAGCACTTGGGCACTGTTCCGTACCCGTGGATTGACCACCCGTTGTGTGATGTGGATATCCACTGTTTGCTGGGTTATCCATAATGTCTGGTTGGGTTCTATTGGTGGCTCATTAATTGAAGGCAGTTTCTTACTGCTAAATGGCTTTAATATTATCCGCTTCCGCCGCCTGCAACTTAAAGGAATTGACCCTTTCCGGGATGAGAAGAAAGCGGTAAAAGAAGAAGTGACCCAATAAAAATGGGGGCTGTAATCGCCCCCACAGGTTATGACACTATCCTGATTCAGATACTCTTACGGTTCGCCAGTGGATCAGGGTTAGCCAATCTGGCATCGTCTGCCTGGCAGGCCGCCGCAGTGAACAGCACATCGGTGGAAGAGTTCAGTGCGGTTTCGGCTGAATCCTGTAACACACCGATAATGAAACCAACTGCGACCACTTGCATTGCTATCTCGTTCGGGATGCCAAACATGCCGCAAGCCAATGGGATCAGCAACAGCGAGCCACCGGCAACACCGGATGCACCACAGGCACAGACCGCAGCCACTACACTCAGCAACAGCGCTGTGGGTAAATCAACCGGAATACCCAGAGTATGGACTGCCGCCAGTGTCAGCACGGTGATAGTAATTGCCGCGCCGGCCATGTTAATAGTGGCACCCAATGGAATGGAGACCGAGTAAGTGTCTTCATTCAGGTTCATCTTCTTACACATTTCCATATTTACGGGAATGTTGGCAGCGGAACTGCGGGTAAAGAAGGCGGTTACACCACTTTCACGTAAGCAGGCAAAGACCAGTGGGTATGGGTTACGGCGAATTTTCCAATACACAATCAGCGGATTTATTACTAATGCCACCAGTAACATACAGCCAATCAATACGATTAATAGCTGTGCATAACCCAGTAACACGCCAAAACCCGTTTCTGCCATGGTGGATGAAACTAAGCCAAAAATACCCAGCGGAGCAAAACGGATAACCACTCGCACCACTTTGGTCACCGCATCAGACATATCATTAATTAAGGCTTTAGTGGTATCCGCTGCATGCCGCAAGGCAATACCCAAGCCCACGGCCCAGGCCAGAATACCGATATAGTTGGCATTGAGCAGCGCATGAATCGGGTTAGCGATTATGCTGCTCAGTAAACCTTTCAGTACTTCGACAATTCCACCGGGAGGGGTGATTTCAGCAGTATTGGTCGCCAGAATAAGGGTGGATGGGAACATAAAGCTAACGACTACGGCAACCAGTGCGGCTGAAAAGGTGCCCAATAGATACAAAAACAGAATAGGGCGGATACTGGTTTTTTGCCCTTGCTTATGGTTGGCAATGGAGGCCATGACCAGCATCAATACCAATACCGGGGCGACAGCTTTCAATGCGCCAACGAATAATGTACCAAGTAGACCCACTGCTGCAGCGGCAGGGGTAGAGACCACTGCCAAAATGATACCCGCCACCAAACCGACCAGTATTTGTTTAACTAAACTACCACGGGCGATAAACCCGATAAATCCAGATGGTGTCTTTTCCATAGTTTTCCAGTGATGCCTCTTCCCAAGTTAAACTTGTTTTATTTTTTTACCCATTTAGCACTCAAACCGGAACGGGACTGAGCACTTATGTTCACACCTGTAACTTAGTATTATTTGTAACTGGGTGTGTTTGCTTTAACAGTATAAGGGAATCTATTGGCGAGGAAAAAGACAATCAGCAAAATCCAATGCGGATCAATATTGCATAACATTTTGTTTACATTTATGTGATCGTAATAACATTTGGCTAGTGACGGAATATACGGGATAAATGCGGGGTTATTGCCACCCCGCATAATAGATTGTAGCGTCAGAGGACTTACTTGTGAGCAGTCTTATCTGCTGCTGAACGGCGGTCTGCGCGATGATTTACCCAGACATTAATTAACAATGTCAGTGCCAAAATACCGGCTACCACACCTAATGAAATGCCTATAGGGATATGGAACAGATCGATAATCATCATTTTGGTACCGATAAACACCAAAATGACCGATAGACCATACTTCAACATTGAGAAGCGCTCGGCCACATTTGCGAGTAAGAAATACATGGCACGCAGGCCTAAAATAGCAAACAGGTTAGAGGTCAACACAATAAAGGGATCGGTGGTCACAGCGAAGATAGCTGGAATACTGTCAACGGCAAAAATCACATCGCTTAACTCAACCAGAATCAGCACCAACACCAGTGGGGTAGCGTAGAGCAGGCCGTTTTTACGCACAGTAAATCGGTCGCCATGTAACTCATCCGTCATGCGTAAGTGGTTACGAATCCAGCGCACCAGCGGTTTTTCACCAATGGGTGTATCGTCCTCTTTTGCCAATGCCATTTTGATACCGGTAAACAACAGGAAGGCGCCAAACAGATACAGAATCCAACTGAATTGTGAGACCAGCCAACTACCGGCGAAGATCATAATAGTACGCAGTACAATTGCGCCCAGCACACCGTAAATCAGTACCCGACGCTGCAAGTTGGCAGGAACAGCAAAATAGCTAAACAGCATTAGCCAAACGAAGACGTTATCTACGGCGAGTGCTTTCTCGATCAGATAGCCGGTCAGGAAGGCAAGTGCTTGCTTGTCGGCAACTTCGCGCCCAACCGTTTCGGCCAGATACCACCAGAAACCAGCATTAAACAGCAAGGATAAGCTAACCCACACCAGCGACCAGCAGGCTGCCTGACGCAGTGTCATGGTTTGTGCGCCACGACGCCCCTGTAAGAGTAAATCGATGGCAAGCATGATCGTCACGACAACAGCAAAACTACCCCACAATAAGGGAGTACCCACGGTATTCATCATTCATAAACCTCTTAAAAACAAAAACGGCCAACGTCGGAAGACGCTAGCCGCTATGTCTGAGCTGCAAGCAAACCTCGCCTTCCGGCAAGGTCTCACTTACAACACTGATAATGTAACAACACCCATAGGTGCTAGTACAGAATGAGGTTGCCCGGTAACCGGGTGCTTTCGCACCGTAATGACGGCAGACCGGCAATGAAGTTACTCCCCTTTGCCGCGCAAAAATAATCGAAAACGGGTTGTTGGTCAATCATTGAAACAAAAAATTAACTTACAGCCGGTGGCTGGGTATCTGCCGGGAAAATAACCCCAGTCTGGCGGCGAATATCCGTTTGAATACGCGAGGTGAGCAATGACAACGACAAACCAGCGTGCTCCACCTGTGTATTCTCTACCAAATCAGCAAAAACCTCAGCTTCATACAGCATAGTATTAATATGCTGTGGCAGCGTCAGATCAACTGAGTGACCCCCTCTCGGGGTAAAGGCGATGGACAAACATTCAGAGATGCTTTCGATAATCAGCGAACCATCTTCACCCTGAATCTCACTGGGGATATCCGATTGGCTGACTTTCGAATGAATAAGGACTACATCAAAATCGCCATAGTTCATACAGACAGTGCCGTGGGCATCGACCCCACTGGGGAGCAAACTGGCGCTCGCCAGTACTGACTTCGGCTCGCCCCATAATGCCAGTGCGCTAGCCAAACAGTAGTAACCAATATCCATGATCGAGCCATTAGAAAAGGCCGGGTTAAAGGTGTTGGGGTTTTCGCCGTTCAGGTAGCGCTGGTAACGTGATGAATATTGGCAGAAGTTAATGGTGACTTTACGTAATTTCCCCACCTTGGGCAGAGCTTGCTTTAATTGAATAAAATTAGGTAAATAGGCAGTTTTAAAGGCTTCAAATAGCACGACCTGATGTTCGCGAGCACAGGCAACCAGTGCTTCGACCTCAGCCAAATTTGATGCCAGTGATTTTTCGCAAATAACGTGTTTTTTATGGCTGAGAAACAATTTTGCCTGGGGGTAATGTAAGGAATTCGGGCTGGCGATATACACTGCATCAATTTGATCGCTCGCTGCCAGCGCTTCCAGATTATCAAAGCAGTCCGTAACGTTATAATCATCGCCAAATTCTTGGGCCTGTTCCAGCTTACGGGAATAAACTGCAACCAGTTTCATTTTACCACTTTCGTGGGCGGCATCAACAAAGCGTGCGGTGATCCAATTAGTGCCAATAACAGCGAAGCGAATCATAGTGAACTCCATTACTACAGAAGAAAAACACGTTGAACCGCCAGATGGTTACACCCACAGGGGGATTTTCTCGGCGAATTCCCTTCGTACTTGAAGTGATATTGTAGTTACATTGTAATTACAGGGTGTTAGCTATGCTCACTCACCTACAACTTGAAATCTATTAGCTATGGCTTTGTAAATCAAATACTAATAAATTGCACCAAACAGATCCAAATGAGTCAGGTAGAGGCGAGTGTCAAACTCTAACTGATGATATTGCGGCTCCATATGGCAGCACAAACTATAGAATGCTTTGTTGTGATCTTTCTCTTTCAAATGCGCCAATTCATGAACCACGATCATTTTTAGGAAGGCTTCTGGCGCGTTTTTAAACACAGTGGCGACCCGAATCTCTGCTTTGGCTTTCAATTTGCCACCCTGCACCCTGGAAATCGCGGTATGCAGACCGAGCGCATGCTTCATCACCTGAATTTTACTGTCGTAAGCCACTTTACTTAACGGCTGCGCGTTGCGTAGATACTGGTTTTTTAAATCAACCGTGTATTGATACAGCATCTTATCCGTATTGTAATCATGAGATTGCGGATAACGCTGACGTAATACATTCCCCAGCCGCTGCTCTGTAATGAGTTGGCGTACCTGAGACTGTAAGTTTTCGGGATAACCTTGCAGATAGGTCAGTTCCTGCATATGCTGTTGTTCTGCCTAATTTGATGAAGCTATTGACGGTAGTAATTGAGTGATAATAACGGTTTCCTGCTGTTTAGACAAAATCCTATTGTTCAGTTGAGTCAAATCTAATGACTCGAATAAAAAGTACCAATACCAGCATCACGTTACACTTTGCTGGTACTGGTTTTTAGTTAGTAAATTAGTATCTAACTAATTTAAAATTGGTAATTGATACCCAAAGCCGCTTGGGTATCTGAGTAATTGTGCTTACCTAACTGCTGACCAAGATGGCTCCATAGCTTAAGGTTGTTATTGAACTTGCCCTCAACACCCAGTTTCAATTCAGCAATGTTGTTAATTCCTTGCGGTGCAATATGGGCATTATCTAGTAATAACCCTTTATCCCCGTTGCTATTTATCCAATTAGCTTCAATGAACGGTTTGATTTTTAAGGTGTTAGTAGTAGATAAAGTATCAATGCCGAGTTCTAGCGCTGTAAGTAATCCTAATTTGGTCGTAACCGTATTGTGCTCTTCTATCTTTATCTGTGGCCCGGTGAGCTCTTTATGTTGCAGCCCACTGCTACGTTGCAACAATACTTTCGCCTGCGGTTGTACAAATAACTTAGCCTTATCTTTTTCGATCAATTGAATTTTGTAACCTGTTTCTAATGCCGAGGTGAATATATAAGACTTATAATTAGCACCGGTGACGACTTCTGATGCCTTAATCTGATTATTAAACATTCCGTATTGTGCAAGTAAACCAATATAAGGCCCAAGTTGACTGATGTTGTTGGCATGCCAGATGCTATATAACCCTAAGTTATAGCCAACTACAGAACCATTAGCGTGATGCTGAGATGTGGTGGAATTGCTACGACTGTTGGCTTTACCGATACCGGCAGTTATTCCCAGAATTCCCAGGTCATGTTCGCCGATATGCCATTGACTTATTTCTCCCCCAAACTGGGTCGCATAACGAGTGCCTTTGGTATGTAGTTGGTCCTGAGCGGAATTAAAACGGGTTATCGCCCCATTGGTGTTTAACCACATGCTGGTAACTTTTTGCTCGCCCGTCATTGGGTCAGTGTAGGGAACTTCTCCTTGGTGATGCTGTACGTCGCCAATGATAAACATCTGTTGTGCGGCCATTCGATTGGCAAGATAACTACCGGCTTGCAGATTGTGGCCAATGACAAGTGTTGATTTAGCTATATTGTCTACGATATCCGCTCGTGGGATATTGATGCCTGCTTTCGGTTTTTTTTTCTCTTGTAGCTGCTGTTGTTTTTGAGCAATAGGCTCTGGGGAGAGCACTTTAGCAGCAACGGGTTTTATCACCTGGAAGAGATCGCTGGCTTCAGTAAATACAGCACCTACTTCATCGAATAAACTATCTTTACTATCAGCCCAGGCAGCTGTGCTACCCAATACTAATAACAAAGCACCAATAGCTTTAGCACAAGGCGTTATACGATAAGGTGATAAATGGGCGTCAGTAGGTTGCAGTGTTTTTTCGCCACTATCTGGCTGAATAATATTTGACATATACATTATTTATTTACCTTCCTGGTAATTAATATTAAGAATTTATCAATGACGAGCTATATTATTTTTCAATGAAAAATATTATTTTCCT
Organism: Yersinia sp. FDAARGOS_228; assembly: GCF_002073315.2. Lineage (NCBI taxonomy): Bacteria > Pseudomonadati > Pseudomonadota > Gammaproteobacteria > Enterobacterales > Yersiniaceae > Yersinia > Yersinia sp. FDAARGOS_228. Next base: position 137,419 of record NZ_CP020409.2, on the reverse strand, counting down.
TTCAATGTCTTGCATTTAAATTTGGTCAAAATGAATATAATTTTAGATGTGATTTAATTAAATATTAATATGTTAATTATTTAATTTGTTGTGTGAGTGAATAATAATATATAATTAGCAAACTGTTTGAATTCGTCTGGTTGGGTATTTTATATTGAGCCAAAAGAATTAGAGTCATTTGATAATGATTTAACATGAAAGTAAGCTTTGGTAATGATTGGTGTCGGGGTAAAATACGCCATTGATTAAGCTATGTTGAGCTATAGGTCCGATTGCTTATCAGGTCATGCCGCTGGCATTTCTCCCTTTTAGCTAGCTTTGGCCTTGCTAAAACGTCATTTAAGCAAAAAAACATTTTACTGATCGCCCGTTTTAGGGGATAAACAGCCCAAATTTATTATTCAGGAGCGGTGATGAGCCAACTCTTACTGGGAACGCAAAGCCTTGAGCTTGAGCGTTTTCCACCACAAGAAAATTCCAATACCCTACAGGCGTGGGAAGCGGCAGATGAATATCTGCTACAAAACATTGACTTAAGTCAGATTGATGGCCGCCCGGTGCTGGTGTTTAATGATCAGTTTGGAACGCTGGCCTGTGCTTTACATGCTCATCGTCCATTTAGTGTCAGTGACTCTTATATGAGCCAGTTGGCAACGACGCATAACGTGCAGTTAAACCAGTTAGATGAAAATGCCGTTACCCTGTTGAGCAGTATGGATGCGTTACCCGCAGCCCCTAAGCTGGTGGTGATTAAGATCCCTAAAGCTTTGGCGCTGCTGGAACAGCAATTACGCGCATTGCGCCTGGTCGTTGCCCCAGACACGGTGATTATTGCTGGGGCAAAATCCCGCGATGTGCATAATTCAACTTTGCAATTGTTCGAAAAAATTCTTGGCCCAACCAAAACTACGCTGGCGTGGAAGAAATCCCGCCTGATTCACTGCGAAGTGGCGGATATTCCACTGGCAGATGCGCTGGAAACCACTGATTGGCCGTTGGCGAATACCGAATATGTTATCCATAACCATGCTAACGTTTTCTCTCGTAATAATTTGGATATCGGTGCGCGCTTCTTTATGGAGATTCTGCCCTATGATGTGACGGGCAAAATCGCGGATTTGGGTTGTGGTAATGGTGTTGTTGGCTTAATCGCGCTGGAACAAAACCCATTGGCAGAAATGCTGTTTGTCGATGAGTCCTATATGGCCGTTGCATCCAGTGAACTGAATATCACCTATAACCGCCCACAAGACTTACCACGCTGTGAATTCATGGTAAGCCATGGGTTGGCCGGTGTTGAGCGTGAGAGCCTGCAATTGGTGCTATGTAACCCTCCGTTCCACCAACAGCATGCAGTCAGTGACCATGTGGCCTGGCAGATGTTCTGTGATGCTAAACGCTGTTTGAAGGTGGGCGGCGAACTGATGATTGTGGGTAATCGCCATCTGGATTATTTCCACAAACTTAAACGTTTGTTCGGTAACTGCGAAACATTGGATTCAAACCAGAAGTTTATGGTGCTGAAAGCAGTGAAAACGGCATCATCCCGTTCCGAGGGGGGGGGGAGCGGTAGTCTTGATATGTCGTATAGCGATTTCTAAATACCCTTCGTACTTGAAGCCGCAGGGGTGTTAGCTACGTTCACTCACCCGAATCACTTACTTATGTAAGCTCATCGGGATTAATGAGCCTCATCCTTGAGGCTCACCCTGCGGGCTAGCATAACTGCTGTTCAAATCGGTTCCCGACCAATTTGTTGTTCACTTGCTGCCTACCTGCGACTCCAATTACTTTGGGTATTCCCTGCTTGAAGCCGCAGGGGTGTTAGCTGCGACTCCAATTACTTTGGGTATTCCCTACTTGAAGCCGCAGGGTGTGGTTCATGCCACCCCCTGTTTTGCTTATTCCTGCTTATATAGCCAGCGCCAAACGCGTCCCTTGATCAATTGCCCGGCGTGCATCCAGCTCTGCGGCGATATCCGCGCCACCAATCAAATGCACGGTTTTTCCCATATCTAGCAAGGGCTGATGTAATTCCCTACGCGGTTCCTGACCCGCACAGATAATGATGGTATCGACGGGTAAACAGCTCGCCTGTTCTGCACGGGTGATATGCAAACCTTCATCATCAATGCTGTCGTAACTCACACTGTTAAGCATTTTCACCCCACGCATTGCCAAACTAGTGCGGTGGATCCAACCGGTAGTTTTACCCAAACCTTCACCGACCTTGCTGGTTTTCCGCTGCAACAGGAAAATCTGCCGTGGTGATGGGTGCACTTTGGCCCCCGCTGGGGATAATCCACCACGATGTACTAAATGTTGATCGATACCCCATTCACGACTGAATGCAGCGCTGTCCAGACTGCTGGAATCACCGGATTGGCTGAGATACTCGGCGGTATCAAAACCAATTCCCCCCGCACCAATAATGGCTACGCGCTCACCGACCGGTTTTTTATCGCGCAATACATCCAGATAAGTAAGGACTTTCGGGTGCTCGATCCCCTTGATAGCCGGCAGGCGTGGCTGGATACCACAGGCGAGGATAATTTCATCAAAATCAGCCAACTGCTGTGGTTGTACCGAGGTATTTAGCTGCTGAATAACACCATGGAGCACTAACTGGCGGCGAAAATAGCGCAGCGTTTCATAAAATTCTTCTTTGCCTGGGATCTGCTTGGCAATATTGAATTGGCCGCCGACATCAGTTGCCGCATCAAATAGCGTCACTTGATGACCACGGCTGGCGGCGGTAACGGCGAAAGCCAATCCGGCTGGGCCGGAACCGACTACTGCTAACCGTTTCGGTGTTTCTGTGGGAACTATGGGCATTTCGCTTTCACGGCACGCGCGAGGGTTGACCAGGCATGAGGTGAGTTTGCCTTCGAAAATTTGGTCCAGACAGGCCTGATTGCAGCCGATACAGGTGTTAATTTCGTCGGCCCGATGCTGTGCGGCTTTTTGGACAAAATCAGCATCAGCCAGGAACGGGCGCGCCATTGACACCATATCGGCGCAACCATCAACCAGTACCTGCTCAGCGACGGCAGGGTCATTAATGCGGTTAGTGGTGATCAGCGGAATAGCCACTGCCCCCATCAATTTGCGCGTTACCCAACTGAATCCAGCCCGTGGCACCATGGTAGCGATAGTGGGAATGCGTGCTTCATGCCAACCAATGCCAGTATTAATCAGGGTGGCTCCGGCCTGTTCAACCGCTTGCGCCAATTGTTCAATCTCTTGCCAGCTGGAACCTTCTTCTACCAGGTCAAGCATCGAAAGGCGGTAAATCAGTATAAAATCAGTTCCGGTTGCTTCACGGACTGCCCGCACAATTTCTACGGCAAAACGCATCCTGCGGGTAAAGTCCCCGCCCCAATCATCATCGCGCTGATTAGTTCTGGCGGTGAGGAACTGGTTAATCAAATAGCCCTCAGAACCCATCACCTCGACACCATCGTAACCCGCTTGTTTGGCAAGCTGTGCGCAGTTGGCAAAGTCGGCAATAGTTTGCCGCACTTCATCACTACTCAATGCTTGTGGGGTAAAGGGGTTAATCGGCGCTTGCAATGCGGAGGGGGCCACGGGGTGTTTTTGATAGCTATAACGGCCGGCATGCAGGATTTGCAACGCGATTTTACCGCCTGCCTGATGCACTGCATCGGTCACGATTTGGTGATGGGGAACTTGTGCCGCATCATTTAATACTGAGGCACCCTGATACACCACGCCTTGCTTATTGGGGGCGATACCGCCAGTAACAATCAGGCCGACGCCACCGGCGGCCCGCTCGGCATAGAATGCGGCCAAACGTTGTGGTCCATCGGGTAATTCCTCTAGCCCGGTATGCATCGAACCCATTAATACGCGATTCTTCAGGGTGGTAAAGCCAAGATCAAGGGGTGCGAGCAGGTGAGGGTAAGCTAACATTGCAGTCTCCATCGGGTGCATTCTGGTTATATTGCAGCAACGTAAATCGGCGCAATATCACCAAACCGTTATTGTTATGTCTCTGCCGCTCTGGCCGAATTCAGCAAGTGGTCGGATGAGATTTTTTATTCAAATTTAGACGGTGCTGTGCAGCTTGGGAAATCGCAGTGTGCTGATTGTGATAGCCGTCATGAATATGACATCAGGGAAGGGGCAGTAACGTGAAGTATTAAACGAAGGAATTATACCTATAAAGTATATTTCCTTCGTCTCTAGCGATGGCTATTTATAACTATAACTATGACTATTAATCAGTCACCAAACACTCGCAAACGATGACCATCAGGGTCTAAAGCCACAAAGGTATAGCCGAAATCCATCTGTAATGGTTGTTGCAAAATAGGTAAGCCGCGTTGTTGCCAGTCATTATATAACGATTGCACCGCCGCTTTATCGGCTAGGGCAAAAGCCACTTCACCGCCGCCGCCCGTGGCTGTCGCAGCCGGTTCAACCGTATGTTTTGACCATAAGCCCAGCATCATCCCTGAATCCAGTGCAAACATGGCAAAAGTTGGGTGAAGCTCTACCGGTGCCTTTGCCAGCAAGTCACCGTAAAACGTCGCGCTGTTGGCCGGGCTATCAACATAAAGAATAATGAAATTCGGATCTGCCATGGTTTTTCCCCTTATCCCTTTAGTACTTGAAATTACAGCGCTTAAATCGGTGCTCGACCGGCCTTGCCTGAAATTCCAAATACTTTAGGTATGTCATCAAATGGATAGTTATTTGTTAACCGAATATCGCTTAACTGGGGGCTATCCTAGCGGGGTCTACTGACAGTTTCTGTCAGTAGTGATTATTGATTTGCAGTGACAATAAAAAGCTACAGTTTTGGTGGTGTAGACAGCAGCGACTGATCATTGATGCCTTCCGCTTCCCGCCACTGTTTTAGCAACAGATGTCGGCGCTGAGGATAACGTTGATCCGTAAGCGAAATAGCACTTATTCGATCCGCGCGAAAGTTACGAATGGTTTGGCGCAGCTCACACCAGGCAACCACTACACGCACCTGTTCAAAAAAACCGATAGCAAAAGGCCAGATACGGCGACATGACTCAGCCCCTTTCAAGTCTTGATAGGTAATATCCACTTTGCGTTCGGCACGGATTGCGCGGCGCAACACTGGCAGCGCCAGTTCACAGTCAGGCATATGGCCGACAGGGCCGATTAGCAGTGTTGAGGCATCTAACTCGTCACGTAAATCCGCAGGTAAAACCGCCGCGATTTTCGCCAGCGCATTACGTGCCGCGGCACTCAAATGAGTATCTCCACGATGGCTGACCCAGCGCGATCCTAATACCAGTGCTTCTATCTCCTCTTCGGAGAACATCAAAGGCGGTAGCATAAACCCTGGGCGTAGCACATAGCCCAGACCGGGTTCGCCCGCAATATCAGCGCCTTGCTGTTGCAGGGTGGCAATATCGCGATAAAGTGTTCGCACACTGATAGCCAGTTCCTCCGCCAGCGCGGCCCCTGTTACCGGATAGCGATGGCGGCGTAATATCTGAATCAAATCAAGCAGACGCTGGCTGCGGGACATAATAGCTCTCGTCGGAGTATAAAAGCTGACTATAACACCTTCAGTCAGGCCATTTTACTGGGCGGCAGCAAAACTAGGGAGCCACTGAGGATTTCCTCTGTAGCAAGCCGATAAGCCGTTTACCGTAGAGGCCGATAACCAACCCACTGATAATCAGTATCATCGCGACAATTTTCGCGGTGGGAATGCTTTCACTAAAAATCATCACGGAACCTAGCAGGCCAAAAATCGGGACTAGCAGCGATAATGGCGCGACAACGGAAACCGGGTATTTGGTCAGTAATGAATTCCAAATCCAATAGGCAAACAGCGTATTGGGATAGACCTGAAATAGAATAGAGAACAGCGTGGTTACATCGAACTGGGCGGCTAATTCAGTAAAGCCGCGGGAGCCATTAAATAGATAGCTCAGTAGAAATAGCGGGATAGGGGAAAATAAGCTCGACCAAACTAGAAAGGCAAAAACCTGTTTGGTATTGGATTTTTTAATTATAATACTCACCAGCCCCCATACCACTGCACCGCACAATACCAATATCAGGCCAGTAGGCGTGACAGAACCATCACTGATGAAAATAATACTGGTTAGCCCTGAGAGCGCGACGGCGATACCAATACATTGATATCTTGAGAGCTTTTCGCGAAACAGCAACGCGCCAAGGATCATGGTAAAGAACGCGCCGAATTGCAACACTAACGAAGCAATTCCTGCTGAGACACCGGCTTTAATGCCCAGATTGACGATACCCCATAAACCGATACCAAACAGTAGGCCGTAACCTATTATGTATCGCCATGAAGTGTCAGGTTTTTTGATAAAAAGGACTGCAGGTAGGGCGCAGAGTGTGAAGCGAATCCCGGCTAAAATAAGCGGGTCTGCGGTAATCAGGCCAAGTTTTATTACCGAAAAATTAACCCCCCAAATAGCGGTAATACATAGAGCAATTAAAAAATCAGTTAGTTTCACGCAGCCTACCTAGGGTGAGAGAATTAATCGGTTGCCGTTATTTCACTGTGGCAGTTCACAAACTGAGTAGCAATATCAGTAGCGAACATGAGCGTATTTCCAGGACAGCGGTATCGCAATTCAGGATACCGCTGCGAATAATGTGTTATTAATTCTGTTTATATAAACCAGCGACCATAAAGCAGCTAAATGAACTAAATAGCATCTCAATCCCGACCAGAGTCGTAACCATGGTGATCGACATCAGTGGGCCGGCACTCACCAATAGATAGGTAATAATCAGATCCAAGACGCCGAGCAAGATTTGTAGCCATGCCCCCGGCATTCCCCATGTTCTAAAACCGGTTATCAACCGCATCACCCCACCAAAGGCAAACAGCACCGCCAGCACCACGGCCAGACTTATCATCCCTATTGCTGGATTGGTAATAAATACATAACCCATCACAATATATGCAATGCCAAGTAAAATACCGGTCACCATTGGCCAAAGATTATGGGAACGGTTGGTTACCATACCCACTATCATTGCAATCCCACTGAGTAACAGTAGGACACCAATAATTTTGCTGAGAACAACACTGGAGGCCAGTGGGTTAATAAGACAAAAGATCCCACCCAGTAATAGCAGGATTGCGATGACCCGCATGATAATCCGCTGTTTTTTTTAAGGTACTTTCATCAAGGCTCATCAGGTATTTCCGATCTATATTTAGCATGACGATGACTCCTGTATAGTCTGAACTGGGTTATCGATAACTACCATGAGTATAGGTCGAACAATAGATGTATAAATAAAATCAATGATATTCAACTAATTATACTGTGGAATATTTCCTGTACGCCATATGTGCAAATTGCATTGCAATGGCACTTATCATCCCCCCAAGAATACAAACACCTGACCATCCCGCATTTGCATATACAATTGTTGCACTGATAGCTCCGATGGCGCTACCGATGGAGTAGAACAACATATAGCCAGCAACCAGGCGGCTTTGGGCATCAGGACGTAACGCCAATATGATGCTCTGATTGGTCACATGCACCGCCTGAACGGCAAAATCTAATATCACGACACCGATAACCAGCCACCAGAGTGAATAAGGCAAAAATGCAATCGGCAACCAGGAAAGCAGTAGCAATGCCAAGGCGATTTGCGTTGTTTTCACTCCCAGCCCTCGATCCGCCCACTGCCCTGCGCGGGCTGCGGCGAATGCGCCAGCGATACCTGCCAGCCCAAATAAACCTACCTGACTAGGTGATAATAGGTATGGCGGGCCACTGAGTGGTAACACCATCGCGGTCCATAGCACGCTAAAAGCCATAAATATCAGTAAGGCCAGAGTGGATCGTATGCGTAACTCCCGCTCACGGGTAAATAACCCCCATAGCGACAGTAGTAGCTGCCGATATGACGATACAGCCGGTTTGGCAACGGGTGGGATGACGCGATAAAGCACAATCACCATTAATAACATCACTGCTGCGGAGCAAAAATAGACGGAACGCCAACCGGCAAAGTCGGTCATCGTACCTGAGATAAAGCGCGCGAGTAGAATTCCCAATACGATACCGCTGGTGATCTTACCCACTATTTTGCCTCTTTGTTGCTCTGGAGCCAGTGCTGCAGCAAAAGCCACAATCACCTGCACCACGACAGCCATCAGGCCGATAATCAGCATCGCCATCAAAAGCAGCGAAAAAGTGGGGGCAAGGCTAACCGAAATCAATGCCACAGCAGATAACAATAACTGCCCGATAATTAATTTTCGGCGATCCCACAGATCACCCAAAGGCACAATGAATATCAGCCCCAAGGCATACCCTGCCTGCGTCAGAGTAACCACCAGACCGATCGCCGACGGACTAACGTTAAGATCCGTTGCCATAGTATCGAGTAGGGGCTGAGCAAAATAGACATTGGCAACCGCCATGGCGGATACCATCGCTAAGAGTGGCACCATTATTGATGTGAGGTGCGGTGCCAGAGCCGTTTGTGGTAATCGACGAGTGCGACTCTTTGCTGATTCTTTTCTGATGGACATAAAAATACCTGATGCCTTTCTGGTTTTTATTTGAAACCACTTAATTGATTTTTAACAGAGGTGGTTTTAATATGCAACCAGTTTCTCCAGCAATTAATCGGAGTAAAAGAATGACTAAAACGAGTGAAGGCCGGATAGAAGCAGAAGAATGTCCAGTTGCCAGAACGCTTGAGGTCTTGGGGGATCGCTGGTCACTCATGATAATTCGTGATGCTTTTGATGGGATCAGCCGTTTTGGCGAATTTCGCAATAACCTTGGATTGGCGAAAAATATCTTGGCGAGTCGCCTGCGTGATTTGGTTGAACACGGCATTCTGATGATAGTCCCAGCCTCTGATGGCAGTGCTTACCATGAATATGTGTTGACGGATAAAGGCCGCCAATTATTCCCAATTGTGGTCAGCTTGCGTCAATGGGGTGAAGATCACTTGTTTGCTGTTGGCGAAAAGCACTCTATTTTAGTTGAGAATCAGAGTGGGCATCCCATCAGTAAGCTGACAGTATCTTCACAGCAAGGTAAGGTATTGGATGCCAGCGAATGCCATCGGGAAAAAGTGATTAAGCGGTAAGCAAGGTATCAGCGGTGGGAAACATAATCTCAATGGATATTAATGACAGGAAAGGCAAATGGATTCTCGGATACTGGAAATACTGCAATACACATTGAAGCCAGGTAGTGGTGCGGAATTCCACCGAATTATGCAAGAGATCAGCATTCCCTTGCACGCCAGGGAGGGGATGGACGTCGTCGCTTATGGTCAATCGCTGCACGACCCAGATGCTTATTACCTGATGCGTGCCTTTGACAGTCAAGAGGCATTAGCGGGCGCTGAGGCACGTTTTTACAGCAGTGACGGCTGGCTTTCTGGCCCACGAATGGCCATTATTGAACGTATTGAAAATAGTCTCAAATCCGTAATATCGATGCCAATTGCCGCCATTGATGCTCTCAGAACGCAATCGGTCAATTCATAGCATTCTTATACTGAATACGTTATCAACTGATAACGTATTTAATCGCCTCTGGGATTGATTATTGCTCTGCCTGATAAGTATCGCGTAAGAAAAGGGTTAGCACATCTTTTGGCGGTGTCACCTCACATTCAGACAGCAGCCACCCCACGGCACCTCGGTGATAAGCACCATGATGCTCAACATGGGAAAACATCTCTTTTCTACTCATTGCCCCTTTTCCCCCATCGACAAATTTGAAGTTAATCATTTCATCCAATTGCTGTTCAACCAGAGAGTGAAGGTACTCGAGATAGTGATTATCACTGATAGCAAAGGCGTCACTCAGCACCTCTAGAGGCGGTGTCTCAACTGTATTCAGCGCAGTATAACGGTGGGGAATCCCCTGAATATTGGCGATAAAGATTTGATCAACCACATAAATATGATTCATCAGGCGAATCATAAGATGACGTTTATCTTTATAAGCAGCAGTATCAACATTGGCGATAGCGGAGAGGATCTCTTTATCAGCCCAGGCCTTGTATTGAAAAAGCATATCAAAGTGAGTAAGCACAGACATTTTCAGGTCTCATCGGAGAGTTAGATGGCTATTTTATAGTACGAGAATTATTGTAGGTCGTTAAGCAGCTTTGAATTTTAGCGGGCTAAAACATCTCACCAACGAAGGTGCTGGCTATTGAATGTTCGGCAAGCAATGGGCTGGGAGGTTGCGTAACGCTAATCTGGCGAAGGGCGGTTTCCAGTTTGCCGCAGCCGACAGGATCCCGCTTCTTCTTGATGGTTTTGAGAGGCAGTTTCTTTCTCGGTCTGGTGAGCTGAAATCCCTGGATCGTCCGGAGCTGGTAAGTTATCTGGCTGAATGCCATGTGGAGTTTATTTTGATCCACCCATTCAGAGAAGGTAACGGGCGTCTGTCGCGGCTACTTTGCGATGTGCTGTCGGTTCTGGCAGGGAAGGGCTTACTTGATTACAGCCTGTGGGATGAGCACAAGGCGTTTTACTTCAAGGCAATACAGGCAGTCGTATCAGGGAACTATAGCCCTATGATGCAATTGGTGAGTGATATCTTGCCAGATTAACGGGCGAGGCCGACGGCTTTCGCCTGTGCCTGATTTTGTTTAAGTTGCTGCTCAATTTTTTGCACAGAAGCACCGGTTTCGATCGCGGTTGAGCTGGCAACGGCGCGATAGATTTGAGTTTTAGTGATCTGGGCGTGTACTGTTTTTTTTGTCATGTGGAAAGCCTCGTTTTGCTGCATTGATTCTAGTTCGGATAGGGGGGCTAGCAAGGCTGATATCTGTTGGTCGTTTACCAAGGGGAACTTGGGAAAAGGAGATAATGCGATGATAGAATCAGAAATGGAAAATAAACTGTTGAATAAAGGCTTTACGGCTAAGAATATTGCGCACATGCGAAAAATAATTTCGCGTGATGACACACAAAAAGAAACTTATTCAAGCTTACTCATAGATTTAAAGAAGCGTTTTTTTTTGCGGGATGTTTGATTTGTGCGATTTTATTTACCCCTCTTATTTTTATGATGTTCAATGATTATACATCGGATGAAATATTCAGTTATCTTGTCGCTCTGATTTTTGGCTTGTTTATGACTTATTATATAACGCCAATGGACCTGGCATGGAAATTATATAGATATCTTTCCAATAAGGAGGAATGATCCTCCTTGCTGTTTATTTTCTTTCATACTCTGAATTATCATCCAGATAGGTGCTACCGATAACTCTTATTTTATTTGTAGCCTTAACACCCTGTATGGCAAGGGCTAGCTTACCCATACTACTTATTTTACGGTAGTAATCGGATGGGATATATTTATACAATCGCTACTGGCAACAGCTGATTTGAGTTTGGCACTCTCCGCGTAAAGCCAAGTGATGCGACAACTGTGACACACCGCGTCGCAACGCCGCCTTTCTGCTATCATGACAGGCATCTTTATTTCGTCGGGAATGACTATGCTTCACTGGCTTAACACATACATCGGGACTGATTGGGCAACCTATCAGGGGTTAGGTGTTTCTATTATTGGATTGGGTATTACCGTATTAGCCGCCCCCAAAATAATCAAAAAATATAAACTCAGGCAAACAAATAAAAATAACAATGGCAATATCAATCAGGCCGGTCGTGACCTGAACATCACCACGATAAATAATATTTCCCATTAAAAAACAGAATCAGGTATTGAAGAAAAAAAAGAAAGCGCATGATTTAAAAATCATTGAAGAAATACTGACGCTTCTGCCTTATGAAGCCACCTTTTATGAAGCAGAGCAAAGTTATATTGTCGGCATGACATATCAATTTCCCCGTAACTTAGATGGTGCAGGAAAATACAGGGATGCAAAATATAGGTTATATAATTCCGCTGTTAATGAAGTGAAAGATAACTTTATTATCGCAATCACTGCTTTCTATAACAGTCTTACGCCATTTTTGACGGTAGACAATCCAGAAAGAGAACCCTTAAGACTTGATCTGCCTTATGACTGGAGAAATAACCCTAAAAGTGAAAAGACATATAGAAAGTACCAGAGTGAAATGCGTGAAACATCGGCGGTTATGATAGAGAACTACCAACTGTTTATTAAAGCCATTAAAGAAAATGACTTTATAACAGGCTCAATATAGGGAGTGAGAAATGAGTAATACCGTCGGATAAGCACAGCCAGTTGCCTGACTGTGCTTATCCGACTCTATGGGCAAGGAAATGTTAAGAACGGTGAACCCTCACAGTTCATTGGCAGAAATGGCGCGAATGCTATACCCATCATTTGGTAACGCCCATGATAGGTAAAGTCGCTTAGCGAGTCTAAATAGCTGATCCTAATATCGCTACACTTTGGCCAGTCAATGCTGGCCGTCCCGGAATAGGGCAACCATACTCATACAATTCCTCATCTTTTTAAGAAGTTACCACATTGAACGGCATTGATGATTATGGGTGTAGTGTAATGCCACCACTGTTAAACATGATTTATAAACTTTGGGTTGAAATGAATGCCAATTATATAGATTCCAATGTCCGCTTCACGCCCTGAGACATTCGACAAGCTTTTTATGGCTTCAGTAAGGGCGAGTGTCGCTCAATGCTGCCCGTCATGCCTGCTTAAAAAACAGGCTTAACGTAGGATGTTTTCCGTTTTCAAAGCGGACCCCTCCATGGAAAGGGTTCATGCGCTGTGTCTTCCGCTAAAATAGAGAAGACCAGCTTACCACCATCGGCTATTTGCAACAGTGCCAAGGACAGTGCCATTATCCCGCTGGTGGCGGATTGTCCCCAGCAGAACAATTTTATTTGTTGGTCGCCTATACAATAGGCACCTCCTGTTTTTCGTCTTCTCTTCGTTAATGCGACAGAGCCAAATTCCAGCATTTTGGCATACTGAAATTAACGTCAGTTATATTTTCAATTCAACCATTTTAACCGACTGATTCAGATCTTTATTTATATATTTTAGGAAATGGACTACATGCTTTGGTATGTGATCCCATATTAAATATATTTCTTATCGCATATATTGCTAATAGGATAGGTTATTTATTTTCTTTAAATAAAACCTGACGGATAAATATAAACATTACAAATAAAACAAGACCAAATAAATAAAGTTAAAAACTTTCTATATTTGAATTTGTTATAAAACCAGGTTGTCAACATGAATGTACATAATATAGCGCACTTACCCTGTTTTCGTAAAACGTTGCTGGCCAGTTTACTGGTGCCGCTGCTAACTCCACTTTATAGTTGGGCGGCACAGACAGTCAGTGTCACTGATGGTAATTCTGTTGCAATTTTAGGTGAATATGGCACCGATGGTGACAACCTATCTCCGGTCATCGTGCAAGGTTTTATCAGCGAGGTAACTGGCGGCTCAGATGTCGCTATCACTACCACGGGGCGTGGTGCAAATGGTGCCAATGTGACGAATGGTGGCACTCTGACACTGAATGGATCGGTTATCAAGACTGGTGGTGTCGTGGCATTTGGTATCAGCAATAATAAAGGCACCGTGAATTTACAGGGCGGGACGGTGACGACGACTGGCTCCACCGCTTATGGTGTTTCTTCGACGGGGCTGGGGAGCAGTGCAGATATTAATGGTACCGTGATCTCTACCAGTGGCTCATCGGCTTACGGTATTTCGGGGTCTGGTGGTGCCAAATTAACAGTCAATAATACGACTCTCAATGCCAGTGGTGGTGGTAGTTACGGTATTTATCTGAGTGATATTGGCAGTGCGTTAAGTGGGGCGAATAACACCATAAATAACAGCAGCAGTGCCAGTGGCACTGGGGTTTATATTGGGAATGGCGGTATAAATGCCACCTTAGATAACACCACAATTAATATGACCAACGGCTACGCCGGGGTGAGTGTTGGCCGGGATTCGACTATTACCATGGATGGCTTGACGGCCACGGGTAATATGAATCAGGTTTTTGATATTACCGGTTCGGCTACAGTCAGCAATGCCAATATTGATTTGGCTTCTGGCGCGGTGTTACGCGCTATGGGTAACAGTTCGACCAATAAAGCAGTCATTATATTAAATAATATCAATGCGATATCTCATAGCGGCAACGCGACGATGGTTGACGTTAACATGAATGCTGACGTCACGATAAATGGCGGTTCCTACCATTCCAAAGGCGCTTATGCCATGGGAATTAGGGTACCGGATACGACGACATCGGTGAAGGTAAATAATGCCGAGTTCATTACCGAAGGGGATGGTGCTACCGCTATAGAGAACCGGGGCACAGCAACTGTCGACAGTACAGTCGTGAGAACAAGCGGCAATAGTTCTCACGGCATTTACTCAGAATCAATTTTTGATGCCAGCAATATGAGCATCTCCACAGCCGGTGTTGGCAGTATTGGTGCTACTGCTGCGCGTGGTGGAAATCTGAATCTGACCGGGGCGACGATTAACACCACCGGTGCTTCAGGCATGGTGCTCGGCACCTTTATCGGTTCGTCGATCAATGCTAAAAATATCACCGCGACTTCAACCGGTGCGAGTGCTTATGCTTTGTGGACTCAAACCAGCAGTTCTATTGCGCTAAAAGATAGCCAAATTACTACCAGTGGTGTGAATGCGGGTGGAATTTATGCCGCAGGTTCGAATGCGGTTTATAGTAAGGTTATATTGGATAACTCTCAAGTTATCAGCGAGAACGGTGTTGGCGTTCGAGCATATGGTGCAAATATTAATATGGATGTGAATAATGGTTCACAGTTAATCGGCGGTAATGGGGTGCTGGTCAACGCCGGTACTAACGTCGGAACGGTAGCTTCTCCGCTCAATATTATCAGTAACGTCAATCTTAATGCTGAAAACTATTCGGTACTGGTGGGTGACCTGCAGGCGGAAGATCATAATAATGTTAGCTTAACACTGAATAAAAATTCGGTCTGGACTGGTGCGGCATATAACGCCAAAAGTGTTGATGTTGATAGCAGCAGTGTGTGGAATTTGACCGGTGATGCCGATGTTGATTCGATGCGCATTTTGGGTCAGATGAATTTTATCCCAAGCGGCAGTAACCCAAATGCACGCACGTTGGGTTACAGTTTTAGTACCTTAACCATTAATAGCGATCTGACTGGCAATGGCAGTTTTGTTTTCAATGCGCAATTAGGCGATGACAGTTCACCGGCAAACAAATTGCATGTGATAGGGAATGTTACTGGTGACCATTATGTTCAGGTGATTAACCAAGGTGGGCTGGGGGCATTAACTACCGGCGCCGGAATCAACCTTATTACCGTTGATGGTGATACCCACTCCGGGCAATTCACCATGAGCAACTCGGTTGTTGCTGGGGCATATCAGTATTTCTTATATAAGATAGATGAGAATAGCTGGAATTTGCAGTCCAATCTGGCGTCTGTTGGCCCGACAGATCCGGGGATAGGTATTGGTGTTGACCCTGTGCCTGAAACGGCTTATCGCAGTGAAGTGCCGGGATATATTGCCGCGCCGTGGTTAAATGCATTCTATGGTTTTACCACTTTAGGTAGTCTGCACGAACGCCGTGGTTCAGCTGAAGGTGCGGCCAATGGTTTTAATCAGGATTCCTGGGGCAGGATTAGCGGGCAGCATAATAAGTTTGATGCAGGTCGTTTTAGCTATGACTCAGATATCTGGTTCGCTCAATTGGGTCATGATTTCTATCAAACTGAAAACTCCGCAGGAACACAGGCGACAGCGGGCGTGATGATAACGCTGGGTAAACAGGAAACTGACACGCAAGATAAGGCACGGGCTGTGCGTCCGGAGCTATCTGTAAATACGGGTAAGATTAATACTGATGCTTATGGTCTGGGCGGTTATTACACCTTAATTACGTCACAAGGTGGCTATATTGACCTCGTTGGTCAAGGGACGTTATACCGCAATAATTATCAAAGCCAACATGATACCAAACAGAATGGTTATGGTGTGGCGGTATCTGCTGAAGTAGGTCAGGCGTACCCTATTGCAGGAAGTTGGAAGGTTGAGCCTCAGGGGCAACTGAAATACCAATATCTGAATCTGAACAGTTTCAGTGACGAGATCTCAGGAGTGAACGGTACTTCTTACTCTGTCGGGCAGGCCCGCGCTGGGATGCGTGTCTTTAGTGAGGCAACCAAACAGCAAACCATCAAAGCTTATTTATCTGCTGATGTGGTACATCAGTTAGGTAAAAACCCGCAGGTCACTATTGATACGGCGAGCCTGCGCCCTGAATTCAGTAAAACCTATTGGCAGGGCGGTGCTGGCGTGACTGCTAAAGTGAATAGTAATGTTGATATTTATGCAGATGCTAAATACCAGCGCGCTTTTAACGGTAAAATGGACGGTTATGCGGGTAATGTCGGTGTGAAAATTAGCTTCTAGTTCATCATGTTACAATATGACTTTCAGGTCAGGGCTTAGCTCTGGCCTGATTTTTTGGCTCTGTCGCATTAGCGAAGTTAGAAAAAGTAGAGCTGCGGGCTATTTAGGGGCTTGTTGCAAAAAATGGCGTAGTCATGAAAATTGAAGCTATTCATCCCTTCTTCAGTGAACCCACATGACCCCTAGCGATTTCAAATGGAAACATTTTGCACCCGAGATCATCCTGTGGTGCTTACGGTAGTACGGTTCAACCCCGATGAGTTATGCCAACGTCAGTGATATGCTCGCAGAGCGTGGGATTTCCGTTCATCGCTCTACCATTTACCGGTGGTTTATTGAATATGCACCCATACTTCGTCAGAAATTGAGACGATATCAATTTATGCATGCCGACTCATCATAGCAACTCGATGAAACCTATATCAAAGTCAACAGAAAATGGTTTTATCTCTATCGCGCCATCAATAAGCACGACACCACATTAGATTTTTACTTTTCGGCTAAACGAAATAAAAATGCTGCCTATCAATTCCTTAAACGGGTGTTAAAACCTTATCCTGTTGAAAGACAACCTAAAATACTCAATACCGATAAACATTCGTCATACGGTTACGCTATCACTCGTTTAATGAAAGAGGGAAAGCTACGGGATGATGCAAAGCAGCGGCAAGTCAAATACCTGAATAATCGTATCGAGTCTGACCATGCACCCATCAAAAAATTGGTGAAAGCGGCCGGGGGTTTCAAGCGGCCAAACCGAGCCTGGTCAACGCTTCAGGGATTTGAGACGATGCGACGACTGAATAAAGGTCAATTTGATATTTGGCTACGCCGTGACGAACCTGAATATCGAGTGCGGGAAAGATCCGCCTTTATGAATCGGCTCTTTAATATTGAGACGGTTTTAGCCTAATTATTCCCCCCATCAATGAGTAAAATCACCGCCTCTCATTATTTTCAACAAGCCCCCTTTTCTCGATGCTACCTTAATGTCTACCTTTTGGGATTTTCCTTACTTGAGGTGGGTATGAAGTCCTATATAACTACTCTATTTTTTTTGTTGTATATTAGTTATCTAGATATATTAAATATTACCACCTCAAAAGGAGGTATATTAAAAATAAGTAACTGGTGTTGCTTTATAATTTTCCTTTATTATTTCTTAAATAGAAAACACCGCTAAGATTAGCGAGGAAAAGCATGTCTGTTATTTTAATCTGATTTTTATAGACAAACATATCTAATCTTAACTTCATACTTTGTGTTACCACACTCGGGGAAAATCGAGTTGGTAATACTGCAAAAATAACTATATACAATGAATTCTTGCTCTTTGCTTTCTTCATTCAGAGTGAAATTCGCTATTTATGAGCGTAATTATATGATTAAGTGTTTTTCTTTTTTCAAGAAACCGCTGCCTGCAGCGTGTGTCTCATCGAAAAGGCATGTTTCTCATCTCCCGCGCCCCCATATTAGACGGGTTGCCTGGGGGATGTTACTATTACAAATCTTTATCCCGCTGAGTGCCCCTTTTTCTCCGGCTATTGCCGCAATGAAAGCTTCAAAGGCGGCAACAACATTATCTTATTCATCCTCTGAACCCTATGTGCTTAGTTTGGGAGAGACTGTCGATATTGTTGCGAAAAAATACGGTATTAGCGTTGACGAACTAAAAAAAATTAATATCTACCGTACTTTTTCTCGACCCTTCGCTGCGCTGACTACGGGCGATGAAATTGATGTCCCCCGTAAAGTATCTCCCTTCTCGATAGATAACAATAAAGGCAATACGTTTTCAGTAGAAAATAAATTAGCCGGCCATGCGGTGGCGGGTGCTACCGCCTTAGCCAACGGTGATTCAGCTAAATCTGGTGAGCTCCTGCTTCGTTCTGCAGCTAGCAATGAGCTCAAGAGCTCAGCACAACAGTGGCTGAGCCAGTTCGGTACTGCCCGCGTACAGTTAAATGTTAATAATGACTTCCATTTGGACGGCAGCGCGGCTGATGTTTTGATCCCATTGTATGACAATGAAAAGTCAATTCTCTTTACCCAACTCGGTGCCCGTAATAAAGATAGCCGTAATACAGTTAACATGGGCGCAGGGGTACGTACATTCCAAGGGAGCTGGATGTATGGTGCTAATACCTTCTTTGATAATGACCTTACTGGTAAAAACCGGCGTATCGGTGTGGGGGCAGAAGCCTGGACTGATTATCTGAAATTGTCCGCCAACAACTATTTTGGTATCACGGACTGGCACCAATCACGGGACTTTATCGATTATAACGAACGCCCTGCCAATGGTTATGACCTGCGTGCTGAAGCTTATCTACCGTCGTATCCCCAATTGGGCGGTAAGGTGATGTATGAAAAATATCGTGGTGATGAAGTCGCGCTGTTTGGCAAAGATAACCGCCAGAAAAACCCTCATGCTATTACTGCTGGGATAAATTATACCCCAATTCCATTAGTCACTATTGGCGCTGAACATCGCGCAGGTAAAAGTGGGCAAAACGACAGCAGTATCAATATCCAGTTGAACTATCGCTTGGGTGAAACGTGGCAATCCCATATTGACCCCTCAGCCGTTGCAACAAGCCGTGCCCTGGCTGGGAGTCGCTATGATTTGGTTGAACGTAATAATAATATTGTTCTGGACTACCAGAAACAGAATCTGGTGCGCTTGTCATTGCCAGAAAGTTTGGTAGGCGCTCCTCTCTCACTGCACACCATAACCGCGCAAGTGACAGCAACGCACGGTCTTAAACACATTGACTGGCAAAGCGCAGAATTGATAGCTGCGGGCGGCGTGTTAAAACAAACCAGCAAGGATGGGCTGGAGATAACGCTACCGGTATATCAGGTTAACCAAGCTAGCGCTAACAGTTACATTTTGAATGCTATTGCCTATGACAACCAAGGTAACGCCTCCCATCAGGCGAGCATGTTAATAACTGTGAATGCACCAACGATAAATAATGCTAACTCGACCTTGGTGGCCGCTCCCATCAATATTGAAGCCAATGGTAGCGATACGTCACTCGTAACGCTGACGCTAAGAGACGACAACAGCATCCCCGTTACCGGCCAAGATGTGACCTTTAACAGTCCCCTAGGAAGCTTGAGTACTGTGACTGATGGCGGTAATGGTGTTTATACTGTCACACTGACAGCGGGAATGACATCAGGCATCACTACAGTCAGCGCGAGTGTCAACGGTACCGCTTTGGGCATAGTGCCAGTCTCGATCATCTTGAACGGGAGCAGCAGTGACCTGAGCAGCACGAACTCGACGTTGGTGGCGGCCCCGGTCAATATCCAAGCCAATGGCAGCGACACCTCGCAGGTCACCTTGACACTGCGTGACAGCAACAATAACCCGGTGACCGGTCAGGCGGTGGCCTTGGCCAGCACGTTGGGCACCCTGGGGACGGTGAGCGAGCAGGCGAATGGTGTCTACACCGCGACCCTGACCGCGGGCACGTTGGCCGGAACGGCCAGCCTGACGGTCACGGTGGGCGGCAATGCACTGGGCGTGGCCCCGGCCACGGTGATCCTGAACGGCGACAGCAGTGACCTGAGCAGCACGAACTCGACGTTGGTGGCGGCCCCGGTCAATATCGAAGCCAATGGCAGCGACACCTCGCAGGTCACCTTGACACTGCGTGACAGCAACAATAACCCGGTGACCGGTCAGGCGGTGGCCTTGGCCAGCACGCTGGGCACCCTGGGGACGGTGAGCGAGCAGGCGAATGGTGTCTACACCGCGACCCTGACCGCGGGCACGTTGGCCGGAACGGCCAGCCTGACGGTCACGGTGGGCGGCAATGCGCTGGGCGTGGCCCCGGCCACGGTACTGATTGCTCCGGCAAGTAGTGCAATAACATCACTCTCTGTAAATGGGGCAAGTTTTGCCGCTAATGCTGGTTTTCCTGCAAATGGTTTTGCAAATGCAAAATTCAGAATTGTTATCAACAATTATACAGAAGCTGAAGTTGCTCCATTCTATACATGGACAAGTGATAATCCTGCAGTAACGGTTGATAACCGAGGAAATGTTAATATCAACTCAAACTCTGGGAACAGTCGCGTCACGATTAAGGCGGTGAATAACACTAACAATGATGCGGTTCAGTATAGCTTTACCATTAAAAAATGGTGGAATAACAATGTGCCTTCAGCGACTTATAATGTTAACCATTGCGTAACATCTCTGGGCGCAGGTTATAGGCTTCCAACTATGGGAGAATTGACTAATTCTACCTCAAGCTCCGGTGCAACCCGAGTAGCGAATAGCTCTCTGTGGAGTGAGTGGGGTAGTATGGATGCTTATGGCTGGATCGTGGATGCTGGCGCGAATCGTTATTATTCTTCTACTCTACAAGCCAGCGGTGCTCAGTATGGGACCAATTTAGCAATTGGTAATTATGATTACTTGTATATTGTTAATCCCTACCGTTATACCTGTATAAGCCAAAATTGATATTTTAGGCGCAAAAATGGTTATACCGCTGTTGTAGTAGTACGGAGAATGGTACTGGCGTATATATAGGGTAAGGTGATAATTTCCCTTACCCACCTTAATTGGCACTGCTGTAAATCTGGTGATAGTAAGCAGTGCCACCCTCACCAAGCAAACAGCGCGCAACACTATTAAATTCTGAAACTGAAAAATTCGTTGTAAAATAAATGGCACTGTTGCAAATAGCCAATGGTGATAAACTAAGATCTCTATTAAATCATGGTGGGTTATGAGTGTTCATCGTAATGCCATTTTTTGCAACAAGCCCGTTTTACTGATTGCTGCATCGCCATTCTATCGCCATCGCCATTTTAACTAATAAAAAAGCCAACTCGAAAGTTGGCTTAATGTACTGATTTAACAGCTAAAATTTGGTGGCCCCTACTGGACTTGAACCAGTGACCAAGCGATTATGAGTCATAAAATTGGCATGTTTTTAATTGTTCGTCATTGTCTCTGTTTGTATTTTTAATTGTCAATAATCAATTGGTTATGAAGTTATTTTTGTTTCTGATTGGTTCTCTTATTTCCCCATTGTACTATCCTTACCTGACCCGTTACCTGACCCGAAATGGGCATCGGGTCAGGTAACGCTTATTCTCATAAAGGTAACCTCATGGCCGCTAATCTCACCGAGACTGCTATACGTGGATTGAAGACTAAAAGCACGGCGTACTACGTGTGGAGCAACAGTGCTCAACGTGGTACCGGCAGGCTTGGCGTTAAGGTTCAGCCTTCAGGCAGCAAAGTTTTTTATTTCCGTTACTACGTTGAGAAAGGGAAGAAAGAGAAATTCATCCAGTTGGGCATCTGGCCTGAGATGAAACTGGTGACGGCCAATGAGCTGGCGAAAAAGTACGGAGCCTGGCTTATTGAAGGAAAAGAGCCCCAGCAAGAGCTTGAGCAACAGCGCCTGGCCGAACAGCGCATCATGCAGCTCCATCGTTCTCAGGGGTCGTTTGAAGAGCTGGTGCATGGCTACGTTAACAAAATGAAGCTCGACAACAAGCGGACCTGGGCTGATGTATTGAAGCGTATGGAGAGAGAGTGCTACATCGTTATTCCTCGTGATACCAAAGCGAAGGATGTGACACCTCTGCAGATCAAAACCATCCTCTCAGGCATTATCCAGCGTGATGCGGTGGTCCATGCGAATCGAATTCGTTCCTATCTGATGGCGGCATTTAACTACGGTCTGAAAGCTGATAACGATCCGATGAATACCAGCGTGGGCATTACATTCGGTCTTGAGGTTAACCCAGTATCGGCCATACCGAAGCAGTCTTCGGCGGAAAAAGTGGGTGATACATGGTTAACGCTGGAAGAGCTTCGTTTTGTCATGGAACATTTCTCCGAGGCGACTGGAGTGGGTCCCTTGATGCAACACTTAATCCGTTTCTGTACTTACGTCGGCGGACAGCGTCCGTTTGAAATGATTGCCAGTCAGTGGAGTGCAATTGACTGGCAGCAAAAGACGCTTCTGGTCATTGCCGATGTATCGAAAAACAAGCGTGAGCACCTGATCCCGCTGACTGAATCGGCGCTACAGGAATTAGCTGCAGTGAAAGACCTGACTAAGGAAAGTAACAGTACCTATATTTTCCCGCTTTCGACCAACGGTGAACGACCGGTACGCACTGATAGCCTGGCGCGTTCCATTATGTATTTTCGGGCCTTTAATCCTGAGCTTAAAGTTTTCACGGCGCGAGATTTACGTCGCACCTGTAAAACGCTGATGGGAGAAGCGGGGATCAGCAAAGAGATCCGCGACCGTATCCAGAATCACGCGTTGAATGACGTCAGCTCGAAACACTATGATCGTTATGATTACCTGACTGAAAAGCGTAGGGCGCTTGAGATCTGGGAAGATCGGATCAACAACTATCAGCGACAGCAGGAAAACAACGTTGTGAACTTGTTTGGGCGGAGGTAAGGGCTTGTCAAAATATGAGCTTCATTCAGCGGAAGAGCGGTATCAGCCTGGCTCTGGTGATTTGGTGCTGTCTAATAAACTGGGGATCATTGATGAACAGGAAATGGAGGCGTTGGAGTCTGGCTTGCTGCTGATGCTGTATGAGCAGCTATTTATCGAAGGCCAGCCGCCCGCTGTATTGGTATTTGAGCATATCAGTGGGTGGCATCGTCAATGGCTGGGGAATGTGTATGACTGGGCAGGGAGACTGCGTAACGCTAACCTCACTAAGGATGGCTTCCAGTTTGCTGCTGCCGACAGGATCCCGCTGCTTCTTGATGGTTTCGAGAGGCTGTTTCTCTCCCGCTCTGGTGAACTGAAATTCCTGGCTCGCCCGGACCTGGTTAGTTATCTGGCTGAATGCCACGTTGAGTTTATTTTGATCCATCCATTCAGAGAAGGTAACGGGCGTCTGTCGCGGCTACTTTGCGATGTGTTGTCGGTTCTGGCGAGGAAGGGCTTACTGGACTACAGCCTGTGGGATGAGCATAAGGCATTTTACTTCAAGGCAATACAAGCAGGTGTATCAGGGAACTACAGTCCCATGATGCAACTGGTGGGTGACATCTTGCCAGATTAACGGGCGAGGCCAACGGCTTTCGCCTGTGCCTGATTTTGTTTGAGTTGCTGCTCAATCTTTTGTACAGAAACACCGGTTTCTATCGCGGTGGAGCTGGCGACGGCGCGATAGATTTGAGTTTTAGTGATCTGTGCGTGTACTGTTTTTTTTGTCATGTGGAAAGCCTCGTTTTGCTGCATTGATTCTAGTTCGGATAGGGGTGGCTAGCAAGGCTGATATCTGTTCTCCAAATGCATAATTCAGCCGTTGGTTATCTGAGGCGGTCGGAGAGGTGAATTTGGAGTTGTACTAATTTTTGACCAAGATCACATCCTCTTCATTATCATCAGTGATATTAAAGATGATTTAATTTATTATTCAATAAGTTAATGCATTCTTAATGGTGGGTTTGATGAACTCTAATTTTGTTTCTTTATCAAAAGTTTCAGATGAGACGGTTGTCGAGAAAATTCTTGATGAGTGGTTCGCTAAGAAAATAGATTTGTTTTTGTATTTTGGCGGTAATGGTAAAAAATGCCGGTTATCAAGATGCATTTCGCCATCCTTACACATAATGGGCGAGAAACTCATCAGCGATGGAGACGAGTTCTATATATCAGCAGACAGTCCAGCCCATTCATTTTTGAAATTTATCCCCGATTTACCATTAAGTCCTCACTTAACCGTTAGTGAAGGTTTCAAACTTTCAAGGTCTATTCAGGGTAAATATTTTAATTATGAATATTCTGGGATGGCATTGGGATATTGGAAAATTGTTCCTACTCAGCTATCCAGATTCAATAATGGAAAATATATCCTTAAAGATAAAGGATCATTCAATATTCAGGATGACAGTGTAGGAGTTGTATATGTTTATAGTTTATACGATGAAGACTATCTAGTCTTTAATGAGGACGTTTTTGCTGGAAATGATGATTTATATATAGAAATAAGTGTGCTTGAATTGTTCGAAGATTCTGTAAGTGCTAAGAGTCTAGATTTGACTTCAGATGATGAAGAGCCATTGAAAAGAAAGTACTCTACAGAGAAATATAATTTTGCACTCTGTTTAGCCATGCGAAAGGTTGTTGTAGAAAGTGATGGCATTCCAATTGTCAGTAAGCTTAAACCAGATTACGACGATATGTGGAAAGCGAATATTTCAGAAAGTACACTATGCGAATGGTTTGTAAAACCTGAACCATATACAGATAAAAGGCAAAGATTTACCTTAGAAAAAAGGAAGGGGATGTATTTATTTCTTTCACTCTTTTGTAGGGAAAATAAGATTAAAAATTCCAAAGGAAAGGCATCTGCCATCGCTACCGAACTCAACAAAATGGCTGCTCAGGAGCCTTTCTGTTTCGACGTTGAGTTCACTGCAGGTGATATTAAACCATGGCTGGAAGAGCCTAAGCTAACGTCTTAGTAAGAGCTTATCCAAAAGCGTGTTCCTTCCCAATTCATCCGCTCTGACACATGATTGTCTCCATCGAAACAACAGGAGGCAATCATGAACAAATCATATACTCAACCTACCGCTGAACAGCGTTTGCAGGCTCTGCAGAACTATGGCGAACCTTCAGAACGCTTGGTTCGGGAGCAAGAGCGTCAGTACATTACATCAGTATCCCGTTCTACAGCATGGAAACTTGAACAAGTAGGGCAGTTCCCTATACGCAAATCTATTGGACCAAAATCTTGCGCATGGTTGCTTAGCGATCTTCTTTGCTGGATTAATGCTCGTTAATGTAACCGAGTTTTCATTGCGTTACTAGTTAATTGCTAATGGAAGAATTTACGTATTAAATTTCCTTTTTTAATTGGCGCTATTTTTGCTATTCCTGCTATTTGGTAGCAGGGAATAGCAAAGTAGCAGGGAAATTTATTATTTTTCTACCAAGAGAGGACGCTATTTTGGAAGAGTGGAATGACAATGTTTTTTTTGAGCAACTGCCCGATGTAGCTAAAGAGGCTGCTAGAGAAGTGCAGTATATGACACAGGCTCCAATGCCTATGATCTGTGCTGCGATATTATCTTCGATTTCGCTTAGCTGCCAGGAGTCTGTTGATGTTTTTCGGAGTAAATATCTTCATGGTCCGGTGAATATCTTTAGCATCGTAATAGCCGATTCAGGAGAAAGAAAAAGTGCAGTTGATAAACTAATTATGAAGCCGATTTATCAGTTTGAGGAGAGTAAATTTGAGGAGTACCTTGTTAAAAAAGCTAAATATGATCATGAATTAATGATCATCGGTGAAGAGGAGAAAGCCCTTTTATCAAAATTGAGGAGAGCTGTAAAAAACCAAGAGGATACGGAAGGAATTAAAATTTGCTTAGCAAATTTAAAGTTGGCTTATCCTGTTTCGCCACCCAGATATAAGTATATTTTTAGTGATGCCACATCCGCAGCAATAAAGGAGTATCTATGTGGGACATGGCGGTCCATTGGCATTATGTCAGATGAAGGTGGTGTCGTTTTTGATGGATATGCGTTAAATGAACTGCCGTTTATCAACAAGCTTTGGGATGGTTCTGTTATATCAGTAGAAAGAAAAAATGGAACTGAGGTGCCAATAAAAGATGCCAGGCTTACTTTATCGTTAATGGTACAACTTACTATTCTCCAAAGGTTTATTGAGAGGAAGGGAAAAATGGCACATGACGTAGGTTTTTTCCCTCGATGTTTAATATGCAAACCTGAGTCAACTCAGGGCTACAGGGAGATTACTGGATCTAGTATGTCGACAGTTAATTTAACAAGGTTCCACAACCGATTGACGGAAATGCTAAATGAAAGTATTGAGAGAAATATTAGAGGAGAGCGCCTTTGTTTGAAGTTTTCTTCAGAAGCAGAGAAGAAATGGATTGAGTTTTACAATATAACAGAAAAGGAAATGCAGTCTTTTGGGATTCTATTTGAATTTAAAGGTTATGCTTCAAAAATGGCTGAAAACATGGCTCGGGTTGCTGCCCTTCTACACTGTTTTAGTAGTAAAGGAGATGAAATATCTATCGAATCTGTAAAATCTGCCCATAACATTTGCGTTTGGTACATGACTCAGTATAAGCAGATTTTCTCAAATGAATCTTCGCTTAGCTCTACAGTAAATGATGAGAACGAACTTTGGTCATGGATATATAATCAATCTATTAAGGAAAGTACTGAGAGTGGAGTTCCTTATATCATGAAAAATTTCATTCGCCAATTTGGCCCCGGTAAGTTCAGAGATAAAAATATACTTAACGATGTACTAACAGCACTTGCTCTTCAGGGGCGAGTTATTGTTAGGAAAGTTGGAAGAACTATTTTTGTTGAACCACTCCAGACCTTAGGAGGAGGTGGGATTTAAATATCCAAACCTTGTTGGAGTAATGGTTTTATAACCAACTTAATTCAGTAAGCTAATTGCAGAGTGATTTTTAAACAGTCATCACAGGCTGGGGCTAACTTCATCTCAAATTTAGATGCAGGAAATGGTATTATAATGGCTATATACCCTTACTACCAAGTATTGGATAACTAAGAGTACTATTACCAATCAGTTCACAATAGGATGTCCGTACTAAGATCTGATGCCAGTATATACCCCCAACCTTGGGTAAGTATAGCCCTGCCTGTGTGGTGATAACTAATACGGTCCCCTATAGACCGTAGGATCAATTACACAGGTATATATATTATGAAAACGTACAGAGGAACACACGGATTACACAACGAAGATAATCTGGATAAAATGATTGGGGTAATTGACAACGCGAATAACGAATTTAACAGCATCATGGCTTTACGTGTTGATTTTCATTACCCCCCTATCCTTGAGGATACAGTTTGTTGCTTCCCCAATCTCGAACCAGGAGCAATATCCCGGCTCATTAACTCGTTGAATGAGATACTGGAGGCCAGCGAGCGACGCAGGGAGCGTAACGGAGTTAGGGTTCATCCCAATACCTTACGTAGTATGTGGGCCAAAGAATTCAGTAAGTCCGGGAAATGCCATTTTCATATCTGTCTGGTATTCAACAAGCAGGCTTATTACTACTTAGGAGACGACAAAAGTGAAGACTCGTTGAAAGGGATGATCACCAAAGCCTGGTACAGCGCGCTTGATCTGGAACTGGATGATTGCCCAGCACTGGTTCATTTTCCTGAGAACTGCAAATATGTTCTGGACAAACATTCACCTGATTATCTCTATAACTATGGCATGCTGTTTGTGCGCCTAGATTACCTGACCAAACTTGAAAGTAAAATTTACGAAGAGGGTGAAAGGAACTTCGGTTGTAGCCGGAAATAGCAGTCTGAAAGGTTCTGTCGCATTAAGATGGCGTCAGGTAACATGCTGTTTTTTTTAACGATGTTGCCTGCTCATGCCTCTGATACGAAAAGCTTTCAAACGCCTGCACTATCCCATCGATGTTATTGCTCAATGCGTTCGCTGGTATCTGGCTTATGCCCTTAGCCTACGCAATCTCGAAGAAATGATGGCGGAGCGCGGCGTTATTGTTGACCATTCGACGCTTCACCGCTGGGTTATCCGCCTGGTGCCGTTGCTGGATAAGGCGTTTCGTCGACATAAGCGCACCGTGGGTCGGCGGTGGCGGATGGACGAAACCTACATCAAAATCAAAGGGCAGTGGAAATATCTGTACCGCGCGGTCGATACTGCAGGTCAAACCGTCGACTTCCTGCTGACCGCTAGGCGAGATGCCGCAGCTGCGCTGCGTTTCTTTCGCAAGGCCATTCGTCATCATGGTGAACCGGAGGTGGTCACTATCGATAAAAGTGGCGCCAACACGGGGGCCCTGACCATACTCAACGCCAACAAACCAGAAGAAGAAAGGATGACCATCAGGCAGAGCAAGTACCTGAACAATCTGGTTGAGCAAGTCAACCGGAATATCAAACGTCGAATACGGCCGATGTTGGGCTTCAGCTCATTTCGACGGGCACAGACACTGTTAGCAGGCATCGAGTTGGTACAGATGATACGTAAAGGGCAATATCAGCATTACGCCGGACCGCATTTATCCCCGGCGGAACAATTTTATTTGTTGGCTGCTTAAATAACCGGCAGCGCAACGTTTACTGACTTGCCCATGCTAATGCGACAGAACCCGGCGGGAAGTGGGAGCATTTGAGGCTTAAAAGCAAAGATCCCGGCCAACTGGCCGGGATCTTTCAGTTCATTTGTTTATATATATGCTTCAACCATTCCTCAGATGAAGACCATTCATTAGGGTAATAATAACTGCAATCAATTTTGTTAAGC
This sequence comes from Yersinia sp. FDAARGOS_228, assembly GCF_002073315.2. Lineage (NCBI taxonomy): Bacteria > Pseudomonadati > Pseudomonadota > Gammaproteobacteria > Enterobacterales > Yersiniaceae > Yersinia > Yersinia sp. FDAARGOS_228. Next base: position 108,661 of record NZ_CP020409.2, on the reverse strand, counting down.
AGGATATCCTGTAATTCATCATCTGGCAGAGAAAGTGCCAACAGATAATCTATTTCAGCTTTCATCTGCAACCGCTCTTCCACAGTCTCAGTTGCTTTATAAGCTGCCAATGTTTCATCTGCATTACCAAACAGCACCTCAAAATCCTGGTTAAAATAACACCTTAGCAGATATGACAAAGATGGATATTTTTCGTTAATACTCATGGCGTTGGGTATCCAGTAATTATTTTATACCCTGTTGGCATTGAAGGATCTCTCGCAATGATAATTCTAGCATTCGTCACTGAAGAGACATTTGTAGAACCACGAGAGACACTAATACCAATCGGTACATTGGATTGATAATCAATCTCTAAATATCCTTTCTGGCTACCAGAAAGATAACTATCGATTTTAGCCTGATTACTATCAATAGCCTTGCTTGTGACTGCTTCAGCAGTAGCCCTATCTGTGAATGAGGATGCTGATTTAACATTACCCGTTGACACTCTATTTAATAGCTCCGTTTCTGTTTTTCCAACATGCCTATCGATTAGGTGTCCACCTGCCGTTTCATGAGCAGCTAATCCCCCACCAGGAACTATTGAGCTACTCGGTCCGCTTGGTAACTTAGCAGCCTCAATATCAGGTAGTTTCTTGCCTGGCAGGAACAGCCCCGCCAGCATTCCGCCAGTGGCTTCAAGAGCAAGCTGGTTACCTTGAGCCGCTTCTTTCACCTGTCCTGCAACCGCTGACCAGGTTTCACTCTTCATCAGGGCTTTCAGCGTATCTGCCGCAGCCTGATTTTTACCCGCCAGATCGTTTAATGCCTGAGTGCAGTAACTGTCTACCATAGCACAAGAGGTGAGCGCCATCGCTGCATCAGCGCCGTAATCTGCTCCGCCTAATATCGCATCACCTGTGTCAGCCGTCGCATTAATTATACTGTTAACGATAGCGGAGAGTGTGCCTTCACCCAGTTTGTCTCTTACCTGATCTTTCAGATTGCTCGTAACCTGCTTAACAGACTCACGGGCTTGATCTCCACTCAGCGAGTTATTCTCCACCACCGTTTTACCGGTCTGCGCGCCTGCTACTGTATCTGCTGTACTATCGCCAATCAATCCACCCGCCAATCCTGCCGCCAACGTTGCCAGTGCGGAGACCTTTTGTTTTTCTGTTTCGCTCAGTTCGCTAACGGGCTTACCATAGGCATTTAAGGCGATCATGCCTATCAGTTCACCGGTGACCGCACCACCCGCACCCACCAGAGCGTTATTACCCTGCGCTGCGGCTAGCGCGGCATTGACTACCGCATGTGCCAGTGTGCGTGACACCGGATCGTCAGGTAAAGTATCGGCGATCAGTTTAGTGAGATACGGTGCCGCACCATTCGCCAGGGCTGCCGCCATATTCCCACCCGACAAGCCTTGTACCGCCGCCGTCGCTGCCTGCATCGCACGCTGTACTGCGCCGCCGGTGCCTAGCCCTGACTCATTAAATGCCTGATTGTAAGCCGTCTGGTAAATCTGGTTATTGATATCCTCAGCCGTGGGCACTTTGTCCGGGTTGGCCTTTTTCCATTGTTTTTCTGCTGCCGCAATATCTTCAGGAGTGACATTCTTCATCCTCTCGTTCGCCGCTTTGGTGGCGATAATATCCCCTTGCGTGCGCGCGATATCCATCGCCTGACCACCAATCTCGCCAATAAGCTGCGCTTCTCGCAGCCGGTTCTGCTCTTTCTCCTTATCAAAGATAGGGCCGATGCTGCCGTTGGCGTTGTCGGTATCACGGCTCAGGTCATCGACATTCTGCTGCTGTTTACCGGTATCGCGGATAGTGATAGTGCCATCGCTGACCGCCGATTGCGTAGTACCATCGGCATGACCATCATTGCCCAGCCCTGAAAGCACTACACTCCCCAGATTACTCAGCAGGTCAGACCCCACCGGACCACCGGTACTCAGGCTGCCGCCCTGATGCTCGGCTTTGAAATCAGCTTTGTTTTCGATGTTACTGAAGCCCAGCGTACCGGTATCCAGACTGTTTTTGCTCTTGTCTGCGGTGCTGGCAATCACTGCGCCATCGAGCTGGGTATGCTCGCCGACCTTAACATCAAAGCCGCCTTTGCCGGCAAAGATACCCGTCTGCTCCTGCACACTGTCATAATTGCTGTGCAGCTTGTCTTTACTCATGCTCAGGTTGGCAGACCCCCCCCCACCAATCACCGCGACACTGATACCGCCGCTGATACTGGTTTGCTTCGAATCATAGTTATCGCTGTCTTGCTGGCTTTGCAGCAACAGGTCACGCCCCACATCGGCCTTGACACTTTCACCGCTCGCCTGAGCGCCTATCAATGACGTATCACGACCACTGTGCAGTGATAACGTACCGCCTGTGTCAACCTGAGTTTCACTCCAGAAGGTGCCGTCGCCGTGTTCTTTCCCCTGGCTCTTATTGGCGTTGGCAAAGATACTCAGGCCGCCACCAGAGCTCCCCACGCCCAAACTGACACCAATATTGCCGCCACTGCTGTTGTTACTGCCGTCGGTTTTTTGCGTGTTGGCGGCACCGAGCAGCAGCAAATCACGCGCCGCATCCAGCGTGGTATCGCCACCCGCTTTAAGCTGGCTGCCTGCAATCAGGATATCGCCGCTGTTCGCCGAGCTGCCTTTTCCGGTCGCATTGATGGTCAGATTATTGCCCGCCGTCAGGGTCGAACCACTCACACGGGTCTGTTCCTGATGTTGTTGCGAGGACGATTTCTGTGACCCTAATGAAATACTGATACCCACCATGCTGGCGGCATCACCGCCTTGTGCCTGCGCCAGTTGACCGGCCTGCACCGCCTGAATACCCGATAGCGCCGCTTTGGTGCCCTGCAAGGCAGCCAGTCTCCCGTTGGTCTCTTTTTTGGCGTCCTGTGCGGTGGTGACCGCGGTATTGACCGCACTGCCGACCGCGCCAGACAGGGCAACGGTGATGCCACTCTGTTTACTCTCGGTGGTATGTTGTTGGGACAGGTTGTTTTCCGCAGCAGTTATCGCGACATCTGACCCTTGCAGGCTGATGTCTTTATTGGCGATCACTTCGCTGCCATGAATAGTTAACTGATTTCCCGCATCAAGAGTGACATTGCCCCCCAGACTGCCCACCGTGCTGCCCACGTTGGAGAGAGATTTGCCCGTGTCAGTCGTTTTCTGGCTATTACTCCCCACCGTGACACCTATCCCACCGGTGGTCATCAGGCCCGATTTTTTCTGCTCGAACAGGTGAGACTCGTTCTCGCTCTGTTGCGCGGTGCTGACGGTGAGGTTCTCTTTAGCCCGCAGGGTAATATCCTTGTCTGCCACCACATTACTGCCGGTGACCGCGATATTGTTGCCGCTGACATCGATAGAACCCGCTGACAGCATCGAGCCGATCGCCAGTGTCTGGCTAATACTGTCTTCGGTACGTGTGGTGGTCGTCGATGCCAGCCCTTTGCTGATGCCAGTATGATTGCGCTGCGCGTCATGCTGTTCAGTCTGGGTGGTGAGCGTGACATCCCCGCCCGCCGCCAGCTTCAGCACACCGTCGGTTTCCACTGTACTGGCACTGATATTGATGTCTTTTGCTGCCTGCAAATTGATGTCGCCAGTGGCATTCAACTGGCTACCACGCAGCGTTTCATCGTAGAGATCCACGGAACTGGTATGGCGCTTGCTCGAGGATTCACCGGTGACGTGCAGGCTGTCGGTCGCCGCACTCAGGTTAATGTTTTGTGCCTGCACATCCACCGTGCCGGCGTTAATGTTAGCCCCCACTGCAGTGAGGTTGTCTACTTTAGCGGTTAGCGCACCGCCGACATTCACCTCGCTGCCCAGGTGGCGGATATGCTCACTGGTCGAACTGCCATAACCATAATTCGCACTTATCTGGTCGCTGCTTTGTACGGTATTGAGGATCCAGTCGCCGCCGGTATTGACCTGAAGATCCTTGCCAACCGTCAGGCCAGCACCTTGCAGGATAAAATCACGACCGGTATTGATAGCGGCGTTATTACTGACATTGATGCTCGCCAGCGGCCCCAAAATCGTTTGATTACGCAGCACAGCGCCATTACCGCTACTGAGTTGCTCACTGCTGGTGCGCAGGATCACATCGCGCCCGCTATCCAGTTGCAGGTTAGTGGCATTTAACCGCGCGCCGGTCAGGTCAATATCGCTGTTGAGCGTACTGAGCTGCATGTTGCCACCGGCCTGAAGTAAGCCGCCATTGCTGGTCAGGGTGATATCTTTTGCCATGTTAATGCGCAGGTCATTGCTGGCTTTAATCGCCCCCTGATTGGTGAAACCCTTCACCTCGGTGAGTTCGATATTCTCGGCAGCAATCAAGGCCCCGTTGGCCTGTAGGTCACCCGGTTTGACGCCAGCCAGATAGACCACCGGTACCAGCACGGTTTGCCCGGCAACGTCACGGCTTTCCATCAGCACGATATTGTGGGTCAATGCCGCCATCTGTTCCGCACTGAGGTGGGTGCCAAGGGCAAGATTGAACGTCTTGCTGTACTCGAGCCCCGCCGCAAAGAGCTGTTCGAACTGCTCCTGAGCGCTACGGTAATCACTGGCGACTGCCTGACCGGTCAGCGCCAACACCTGATCCCGCACCAGACGTTGTTCGTAGGCGTTATCCCCCAAACGTTTGAATATCACATCCGGGTCGTTATTCAACTGCTGAAGCACGTAATCTGACCCGCGCCAGTTGTTGAGATTGGCAAACGCCGGGTTAGTTTCCACCAGATAGCCGCCACTTACTGCACGATCTGGGGCGGCGAGGTCAGTGCGATCCACGTTGGCGGAGGGGGTATTGATACTGTCGAACGAAAGTTTGCCTTCCGGATCCGGCGCGTAGTGACCTTTATCTGTGTTGAGCTGATATAGCCCGCCATTGGGGAGTGTCAACGAAATACCGTTAAACTCGACGGCGAGATCTTTACCGGTATGGTCGCGACCACTCGGCGGCGCAATAGCACCGGGGTTGGCCCCATTGTTGATCGTTGTGCCGCTGCCACTCAGGGTTTTCGCCGTAAGACTGGAGGCATATTGGTTGGTGGTGTGCTCTCTGACCTCCGGCCCCCACGCCGTGCCCCACAAATTGCCTTTGTAGGTACGGTAGCGCCACTCACCGCTGGATGTCGTCCGTTCAATCAGGCGTTGTGCATTCCCCCAACCATCCTGGTTCAGGGTGACACCCGAAAGATCAATCTCTCCCTGCGCACTCACTTTACTCCAGAAATTTTCCAGCGTGCCCACCTGCGGGGTCAGGTTCCCCCCCGCTAACAGGTGTGCCTCAGGGCTAATGTGATCAATGCCGTTATAGGCGTAAGTCGACGTATAATTAGTGCCAATATAATCACTGTTCATCGAGCCGCCATGAGGTGGTTCAGCATAGCGACCACCCGGTACATCAGGATTGGTTGGCGACCAGTAAGCTGATCCGCTAACGGTATTGCCCGTCACAAATTGTGTATTGGCGGTGAGAATATGGCGGCGATTGGTCAGTGTCGTGGCGTAAATCAACATATCTTTGCCGGATTCGATCAGACCGGAAATGTTGAGGATCTGAGCCGCCGTCAGGTAATTTCCGCCCTTATCTTGCCCGCCCGCCAGAATGACCTTGCCCATCCCTAAAAGGGTGGTGGTCGGGGCAGTGTCAGTGCTCGTGACGAGATCACTGTTCTCAATCACCGGTGCCAGCAGGGCTAGCGTGCCGTTTTCATCGGTGGCACCCATCAGGGCGTTAGGGCCAGAGTTGGTGATACGCTCCCGCGCTTTCAGCGTGGCTTCTGCACTGATCAGGGAGCCGGTGTTGAACAGGGTGTTGGAGTCGGTATCGAGCCGACCACGGGTTAAGATCTCGCCACGGTTAGTCAATGCGCCCGTCGCGGTGAGGCTGGCTTGGGTCGCACTGATATTGCCGTTATTCAATAAACTGACCGAGTGGGTGCTGAGTTTGCCGCCCGCTAATAACTGCCCGTCATTGGTTAACGTGCCGTCAGTGCTCAAGGTTAAATCACGCCCGGCCTGAAGTGTCGAACCGGCCAGATTATTGAAATCACTCAGTAAACCAATAGTCAGATCCTGACTGGCACTGACTTTACCTGCGCTGCCATCAAACTGACCAAGATTCAACGAGATATTATTCGCCGCCAGCGCACCGCCCTGGTTATGGAGGGTTTGCCCGGCATTTGCCCCCGCATTAATGGTCAGCGTTCCAAGGGAGAGAATATTGGCGCGCTGCGTGCTGATGTCACCACTGTTGGCGGTGATGTTTATCTCGCGGGCTTGGGTCTTACTGCCGGTCAAATCAACCCGGCTACCGGTTAACGTTATGGCACCGGCAGCGATGTTTTGCCCTTGCGCATTCAAATCCTGACCGGTCGCCACCACCAAGTCACCGGTATCCGTCAGGCGGCCATTACTCTGCACACCTGCGCCCAAGAGACTGTCGCCGTCACTGTCAAGGCGCTCCGTCTGTACCGTCACGTTACCTTTGGAGAGCAGCGTGCCCGCGCGGTTATCCAGATAGCCAGCCAAATTGAGGGTGAAATCCATGATACCGGTTTGCGCTATCACCCCGCCGAGATTGGAGAGCGATTGGGCGCTAAGTGTGACCCTCTCCGCCATCAGGTTGGCCTTATCGGTGCGCAGCAGGGCGGTGGTGCTGGCCGACAGTTGCGTGGCCGCTTTTACCACGGCCTCCGTTAAGGTGATATCGCCAGATTTAGCCACAAAGTTGATGGTGTTGGCCTGAGTCTGGCTGCCAGTGAGATCAAGTTGGCTCCCCGATAGCGCCAATGCACCGGCGGCCATGTTTTGCCCTTGCGCTATCAAGGCGTGTTCAGTGCTGACCGTCAAATCACCGCTGCTGGCGCGGTTGCCGTCAGATTGCAATCCCGCCCCTATCAGGGATTGATGGGCGCTAAATAAGTCATTAGCGCGCAGTTGGAGATCCCTAAGTGCGGCGATTGAACCACTGTTGCCTACGCGCCCATCAGCCTGCCACTGCAGTGCGCCCTGAGTATAAATCGAGCCGCTGTTAACCGCGTCGCCGTGCGTAATGAGTTCGCTGTTGCCTGCGCTATACAGGCTGCCGCTGTTATCCAGATAACCTTCTGCCCGCAGGTGGACGTTACCATTGGCGGCGTACAGCTTGCCCTGATTGGTTAGATTACCGGTGGTTAACACCTGCATCTGGTCACCGCCACTGTACAGCGTGCCACTGTTATTGAGGTCGCCCTGCGTCGATAACCGCATATCACCGCGCGTTTGCATCACACCGCGGTTAGCCAGATTGCCGGTGGTGGTGAACGTCAGTTGCTGTTCGGTATAAATCTCACCGCGGTTCTCAACATTGCCGTTAACCGTAAATTGCCCGACACCGGTGGCATAGATAGCCCCCCGGTTAAACAGACTGTCGGTGCTCAAGGCCATGTCACGCCCCGCCAGCAGGGCGCTACTGTCATCAGCATTGGTGTTGCTGATACTGAGCGCGGTGAGCTGCATATCCCGCCCGGCTTCCAGTTTGTATTGGTTAATCAGGGAACCGGTAGAACTGAACACCAGATCACGCCCCGCCGTTAAACGTGCGCCAGCCTGATGAGTGAAATCACTTTGCAGGCGTATCCACAGGTCGGTCGCTGCCGCAATTTCCCCTTTGCTGTTATCCAATTTGGCCAGATTGAGCTGGATATTATCGGCATGCAATTTACCGCCACTGTTATTCAGGGTTTGTTTCGGATTTGCTGCGGCGGTGATCGCAAGGGTTCCGGGAGTGAGCACCGTCGCGTCTTGCGTAGAAACATCGCCGTCGCGGGCCGTTATAGTGATATTGCCAGCCTGAGTTTGGCTACCGGTGAGATCAACACGGCTGCCGGTTAGCGTCATGTCTTGTGCTGCGACGTTCTGCCCCTGAGCAATCAATGCTTGCCGCGTAGCGACATTCAGCGAGCCGCTTTGGGCCAGTTTGCCATCGCTTTGTACACCTGCACCCAACAGGCTGTTGCCGTTGCTGTTCAGGTTTTCAGCTTGCAGTGCGAGTTTCCCGCCAGAGAGCAAGGTGCCGCCCCGGTTATCGACATCACCCGGCAGAGTCAGGTTGAAGTCCGTAGTACCGGTTTGCGCTATCACCCCGCCGACATTGGCGAGCGATTGGGCGTTCAGCGTGACTTGATCTGCAATCAGGCGGGCGCTGTCGGTACGTAATTGCGCGGCGGTCGAAGCAGACAGATGTTGGCTGGCGGACAGGTTCGCGCCAGTGAGATCGATAGCGCCGCCTTGGGTGGTCAATGTGATATCACGGCTTTGAGTTTGGCTGCCACTGAGATTGATACTGTGCGCGTTGAGATTCTGCGCCGTACCACTGATATTTTTCCCTTGGGCGATTAACTGCCCGCTGGCATCAATGCTAAGAGTGCCGCTGGTAACACTGCTGTTGTCGGATTTGACGCCCGCACCCAAGAGAGAATTACGGCTACTGTTCACTTCTACCGCGCGCAGCGAAGTATCACCTGCCGCCGCGACAGTGCCGGTGTTATTCAACGTGCCTGCGGTGGTGAGCTGGGTATTGCCCTGCGCATAAAGCACTCCTGCGTTTGCTATACCGGCGGTGGTCTTCACCGCCAGATGCTGAGCACTGTTGATCTGGCCGCTGTTTACCAGCATGCCATCCGCCGTGATAGTGATATCGCCCGCTGATGCGCCTATTTCACCCGCATTACGCACCCCAACACCGCTTTCAGTGCCAATCAGGCGAATTTTACCGGCGTACATGCCACCCAAACTCGCCACATCCACCGCCACGGTAGGGCGGGCGCTGCCATCGGCGGCTTTGGCGGTAATATTCTGGTGCGCGGCGTCAACCTGATTGCGCCCGGCAGTGACTTTTAGATCATTGGCCCAGATACCGGCATTCACTTTAACCGAACGGGCAATCAGATCGGTATGGTCCTGACGGCTGCTGTCCAGACCTTTGCCCTGAATAACAATCTCACCCCGATCCACATCGTAGCCAGTGAGCTGGCCGTTATTGAGTTGTGCCTGACCGGTAGTTAAGGTCGCGCGGTTGGCATTAATAAAACCACAGCCTTCGCAGGTAATGCCCGCCGGGTTGGCGATAACCACCTGTGCTTTGCGGCCAGCGACCTCGATATAACCGTTGAGTCTGCTGGGATCGTGGCTGTTGACTTCATTGAGGATAATACTGGCTTCACCGCGCGCCAGCGACGGGTTTCCGCTGACAAAACCGCCAAGTTGGGTCTGGTTGACACCCTGACCGTTATTGAGGATCACCCCGCGATTATCGACATCAAACTGGCTGTAAACGTTACGGGAAACACCGCCACTGCTGGGCGTCTGGATATTGACCTGTGGCGTACCGTTGGCGCTGTTGATAATGGTCGGTTGCTGGTTCCCCGGCGCACTGGCATCGGCGACAATAGTGGCCTGCGCGGATAACGAGACGCAGCCCAAGGCCAGTAACAGACTAAAACTCAATGGCGATAAGGTACTGAAACGGCGGCGCTGAGTATGCCCAACACCGGACGACGGTGACGAGGTGGCCCGACCGGAGGCGGCGATATCGGCCACCACCATTAATAAGCCACGCGCTTTGTTGAAAACGATACGGTACAGGTTCTTATTCATAACTCATCCCAGAGTAAAGCGTTAAGCGGGTGCATCAGTATTGCCAGTTCAGGTTAAAGCCTACGGTCACCGAGTCGGCCTGGAAGCCATCGGGTTGAGACAGCGGTTTGCCGGCAAACAGGTCATAGCGGGTATTGAGCACCGTGCCGCGCACGCCGATGACACTGCCCGCCAGATGGTGGCCCAGCAGATAAGGCCCGCTGCGACCGCTCACTTCACCGTAGTCCACGCCGACATACAGCTCATGGCCTGGTAGCGGGGTATACCAGCCGAGATCATTGCGCACCGTCCAGCCGCGATCGGCATTCAGCGTGCGCTCGCCATCAAAACCGCGCACCGACCAGCGGCCGCCGATGGCGAACTGATCCTGTGGCGTCAGGGGGGTGTTGGTGCTTTGCCGCTGGTATTGCAAGTTGTAATGGAAATTTTGCGCCGCAACCGCAAAAGGAATATCCAGTTGCGCATTCAAACGCAGAATTTTGCTCAGGGCGGTGGCTTCACCGGCGTACTCTTCCTGTGCCGGCACCGCACCCAACCAGCGGGTGCCGCGCTGGTAGCTGACACCGGCATCCAGCGTGGCCTGCGAGATAAAGTGGCGGTGTTGCAGGCCAACGCGCCAGGCTGAGGTGCGGCGGCGCTGCACTTCAATTTCGGTGTCATTGATATAGTTTTTTGACGAACGGGTCAGCACATCGTAAGTAAAGGTGGTTTTCTGGCTGGCATTGCGGTGCAGCAGGCGGCTGAGTTGCAGCGTCACATTCTCACTGTCACCCCGGTATCGGATATCACCATTCAGGCCCGCCACCGTCTGGTGATAGTCATAGCTGCTGGCGGTGATGCCCGCTGTCCAGTAACCGAACGGCAGCGAGTAATGGCCGGTGAGGTTATTGGTGCCTTTCTCGCCGCGATTTTTTATTGAACCGCCAGCCGAGACATAAAACAGGTCACTCAGCGAAAGCGGGTTATCGAGAAACAGGGTCGCGCCACCTTGATAACGGCCGGTACTGCGGGTGCCGGAGTCATCCAGTGAGGCCGCCAGCCGCCACATTTTGCGCTGCTGCCAGCTCAGGGCGATATCGGTCTCACCGGGGGCTTCACCGGGGACCAACTCCATACTGGCTTGCACCGTGGGGACGCGCTGTAGATTCTCCAACCCTTGCTCGATATCACGCAAATCCAACAGGTTACCGGGGCGGGCGGGGAAGGCGCTGAACAGCGTGACATGGCGGTCACTGTCGGGCGTCAGCTCTACGCTGCGTATTTTGCCGGGCACTACGTGTAACGCCAGCGTGCCGCTGTTTAAGTCCTGCTGCGGGGCCAGCACCCGGGTAGTGACATAACCGTGGTCGATCAGGCGGTTTTGCAATTGGCTCATCAGCAGATTAATGCCCTGCCCGCCCAAACACTGGCCTTGCGCCTGATTGGCGAGGCGTTGCAGGGGTAACCAGCGGGGTAGAGGCTCGGTGCCGCTGAGGGTAACGCGGTCAATAACAAAGCAGGGTTTCTCAGCCGGAAAGACAATCCGGCCCCAAGAGGCCGCCGGTGCCGATAAGCGTACATCCGGTGTTGCGGGGGCCAGGCGCTCTTCCAATGCCCGTTGCCGTTCCTGTTGGTGAATACTCTGTTGAACAGGGGCTAATTCCGCACCAACACTGGATAACGGAATAATCAATGCGGGCAATAATATGCCAGCTATTAATATGAAATAACAAGGACGTGACACGAGGAGGCCCTTCCCCAATATTTTGGGTAGATAAATATAAAATAGATTGTGCGCATTATGCCTGTAAAAACGTTATTTTCAATGTGTTTCTTGTTGGTAAAATAAGCCAGTAAGAACATACTCGTTCAATAATAGGAAATAGCCTACAAGATAGTGGTTGGTGTGGGAAATATCTTATTTAATAACATTATTTTTAATGTGGCGTGAAAGAAAGTAAAGAGTAAATAGCACCGAAAATAGTCAGCCCCTCAACGGAGGGGCTGACTAACTTAGAACCACAGACGGAAACCAATATTAGCCGTTATCGGTGTTTCAATTTTTGAACCATTGAGATAATTCACTTCAGCAAAAATAGAAGTGTTACTGGCAACGGTGGTATCAACACCCACACCATATTTGCCGACATTACCGGAGAAATTATTATCGAAGCCAATACCGTTAATGGCGACTGTATTCGTTTTGATAAACTCACGGGCAATAGCCAGTTTAACGTAAGGGTTGACTGTCATTTGATTGACGGTATAAGAAGCCGCCAATATCGTGCCTAACTCACCTTGCACGCTGTCTGCTTTCGCCACGTCCGCAGCCATTCCGTTACTGAGGGTATAATCTGCACGACCAATACGTGAATAACTCACCTTGCCATAAGGTTCCAGCACCAAGTTGGTATAAACAGGTAACTGATAACCACTTTCTAGCGAGGCGCTCAATGCATTCTGGCTGTATTCTGCGCGCGCGCTTTGGGTACTCAGTTCATTATTAAAACGGTTAGCTTTCAACACCGTATCAACATAAAGTCCGCTTTTATCCAGATAGGTCAGGTAGAGGCCACCACTGTAACTGCGAATATCACCCTTTGCATCCGCGCGGTGAGTGGATTTGACATCGGATGAACTGTAGCCGGTAAATGCCCCAATTAGCACATTACCCTGGCTCAATCCCAATAGCTTATCGGCCCCGATCTCCATACCGTTCAAGGTATTCTTGAAAGCGACGTTTTTATTGTCGGACAAGCGGCTATTATCGGTGAGATAACGCGCCCAAACGCCGACCGTGCCATCAGCATCTGTTTTCAACTCGCCCTGGCGCTGGCGCAAGGTACTCAATTCCGCATTCAGGATATGCCGTGGTGCGGCCGCCATATTCAACACACCTTGTGCCGCAGCGCTGAGCACGGGAATTGCCGTGTTTGGCCTGTTCGGCGTTATGCCGGGGAGATCGGCTGCCTTGGTAGCCAAATACCAGTCAGTACTGCCATTGTTTTCCTGACTGTATAGTCCGTATTGGTAAACGCCTAAATCCACCACGCCGCCCGCATTAAGCAAACGGAACTGAGCATCGCCACGATTAATATGCACCAATGCTAGGCTGTTGGCAGATTGCGGTTCTTTACCGCTGTCCTGAACGGTAATACCAAAGTTACCGGTCGCCTGCTGCGAGACCGTAATAAAATCACCGGCATTGCTGGCAAGCTGGGTAGTCATCGCAAAATTACCCTGACCCGCCAGGTTTTCTATCTCCAGCCGGTTAAATTGCCCGCCAGCGGAATAGGGCAGCAGGTTGATATCCCCCCCTTGCATCGTCACATTGTTAATGCGGGTAACCAGCACCGGCCCCAGGACTTCAGGAGGAGAAACCGGCACCACACTCGCTCCTACCCAGGAAGGACCAAGGTCGACTAAGCCAGCCACATTGAGGTTCTCAATGGTAACATTGGCAGGCTGGGCGGGATTATTGGTGGTCACATCGCTGGTATAGGTATCATTATTGGTAATAAAAAGTTCCGTACCCGCCGCGATATTAAGATAACCTTTCGACTGGCTATTGAGTCCCAGACTCATATAACCGCCATCATTAATCTGGCTATCTGTCGCAATCCCTGCGGTTTTAACCTCAAGCAACCCACCCTGATTCACAACGGTACCGGTCACCACAGCATTGGTAACCTGTAACCAACCACCATCATCCACGGTGGTATTATTAGCTGTACCGGCACTGCTCCCGTTGGTGACAATAATCATGGATTTTGAAACCACACCATTATTAATGACGCCGCCGTTACGTACAATTTGTCCGCCATTATCGACGACTTCATTGTTGACGGTTATACCCTCTACAATCGGTGTAAAAGCCAATACCTGAACAGGTAATGTAACCAAAGATAGACTGATAGCACTGGCCAATAATGTTTTTTTCATAAAACCTCAATAAGGGTGAACGTAATGAGATGATGTCATATCACCCATTGTAAAAAGAGATGCACGGCCCTTGGGGCCGGTTGAACGTCATGTTTATTAACGGCGACATACATTGAGGGAAATACACTGCCACTCAATCGCACTGAGTCTCAAGGATTATTCTCTCCAGATAAAAAATGTGGCTGTATATTTTTAGCGTGATGAAAGTAGCACAGTTCAGCCTGGAGTTATAATAGGGTTGAGGTTGTTTTTTTAGCTAGGCGTGGAAAAGAATGAAATATACTCAACTCATGAAATAATAACTTTAATTTATATTGAGACTATTCTTGATGTATCATCGAATCTATTTTATCGCAATGACCGGGGTAATACAGCGATGTGATATTTAATACTGCCATCATCCGCTTTCGGTGAGCGGAGCTAACGGGTTTCCGCCGTGTACAGGTGTTGTTGGCATTGAGGGCACGTCTTTGGCCTACGGCATTCATGTTGGCAGAGCACACAGAAATAAGTCTTTTGTGGCAGAGTAGCCCTTGGTCGTGGTACCACCATGCTGGTGCTCCCTTCGATGTTTAAGGTGCGGGTTGTTGGTGAAGATATTGGTGCTGTTCTTATCGGGTATCGGTATTGGCAATCCCTCTCCAGCTGGAAATCGGGATGTTCCTGGTCATGAATGAATAGACGCCCTGCAAAATGCGAATGCCGCAATTGCAGCGGGTTATAGCAAGAAGGGCAATAATAGTGCTCAGTTATGGAACTTGGAGATAGATGTGTGCTATTAACCTGATGGCCCTGTACCGTTAGGGCTGTTCTGATGTGTTGATACATGATGACATCCTTAAGTACCCCAAGTTTTATACGTGGCTAAATCAACCTCCGGTCAGTGCGGTGGTTTATGGAATTGGTTTGGGGTGATGAGAGAGAAAAGCTTATAAGGTGGGAAGCTCGAGGCTTAAAAGCCATTTTTAGATGTTTTGATGCTGTGAATACCGGTCTGGCAGGGTTTACAGTATTTCTCCCCATGGTAGTTAGCCGTGCATTTCATACAGTGCCAATCTGTTTTCTGAACCTACGGTCTAGCCTCAGGGACTAACCTGCGCAGTGTCATGACCCTGTCGATTTCGTCCTGTTCCGGATTGAGGTAAGGGCAGTCATTACGACGGCGCGTTTCTATAGGCTGCGCAATGTGTCCAAACTAGGGGGACCTGTCTGTTCCAGCGTAATGAAACTCCACCGGGCAGCCACACAAATAGCACACGTATTTATGATTGAATGCTGACAGGGCTGATGTTAATCGTCCATGGGTGTTGATTGTGATGAATGATTTTGCGTACATGGTATTCTCCTTTCTGCCGGATTTCAGGCAAGTGTCATCCGCCTCTTGAGGGTAGATACCGATGCAAGTGCAGGTGTGAAATCTCGGGGGGCGAAAATCGTGAAGAAGGTGGGGTGTTGGTTAATCCGGTAAACAACGGATCACAAGGGGCTCAGGGCGGGACTAGGCGATACGTTCATTTAACCCTGCTTCCAGTTCGCTTTTAAGCCAGCGAGAGCTTCTTCCGAGCTTGATGGGCATGGGGAATAGTCCATGACTGATAAGCTTGTAAAACCATTTATCCGATAGCCTCGTGAATTTTTTAATGGAAGCCATCGTGACCATTTGGTCATCAAGTAGTGTAGGCATCCGAATTCTCTCTCGTTAAGTGAAATGAGCGAGAGCGTTGTATGATGTTATCAATACTCAATGTTCGTATCTGAATGTCATCACGTGCTGCTTCTCATTTCATTCGTCAAAGAGATAAAAAATCACGGAGTCCCCTGTGGCCCTGCGGTCACCTCAGTCTATAGGCGTTATTCTCTGTCGGGTCTTCGCCGATAAGCGTTCCGGTAGTCAGCATCCGTCAACAGGGGGCGATATCCTTATTTTAAATATCGTCATTGTACATCACCGATGTACTTGCTTTTTTATTTGAATGGTCTTGGGATATTACGACGGCCTGTGTCACGCAATTAATTGAATTTTATAATTAATAACTGGATTTTGTAGAGTATCCAGCGATGCCGTAAGACGTGGGGTTTTATTGAGCCGTTGACCAGGTTATCTCGTCGGTGCTGCGGTGCGTAATACACCCGATAGCGTTCCAGGTGGACTGCGTCAATAATGACCCTGGTGAGGCGCTGACGCAGTACCTGAACTCACTGTGCTAACCGAGGACACAGCAGAGTATGATTACTTAGAAGGCATACCGCACGCCCAGCATCACATCATTCGACGTCACCGAAACCTTCGCTGTTTTACCATTTCCCTTAGGGGTCGTGTAATTCGCTTCAACATCTCCGGCATCGAGGTAACGGTAACTCAGGTCCATACTCACGTTATCCATGATGGCCCAGTTAACTCCCACCCCCACCGCCCAGGCAAAGTTAGTTGCGCTGCCAGAATGGTTACCGCTTTTTACCGAACCATCAACGATGCCCGTGCTGATTTGGGTATCGGTATCGACCGTGTGGTGGTCCAACGACAGGTGGCTGAAGCCTACCCCGGCAGAAATCCACGGAGTGAAGGGGGTGCTGTTACGCATATCCCAATACGCATTCATCAGTACGGTCTGGAGTTGAACCTCCAGGTTGTTCTCTGTTTTGCCTTCAAAATCGGGATAGCCCCAGGGCGCTTCATTGTAGGTCATGCTGTTATTGGAATTGGCTTTTCCGTAACCGGTATATTCCAGTTCCAGACGCAGCGGCGCATTGAACTGCGGGTGAAAATCGTAACCCGCCGCCAGAGAGCCGGCAAAATTATTGTCACGCTGGCTGCCAAAACCATCCGAGGTCCCGTCTGATGTATAGCTCAGGGACTGGTTACCCAGATTCATTATCCCCACCCCGACCTTACCCGAGAGATAGAGCCCGTTTTCAGGCGCGGCAACCGCAGAGGCCGACACCAGTACCAGTAAACCCGACAGCAACGTTTTATTGAATATTATCATTACATTTCCTTGTGAGTAGAGTAACGGGTGCGATAACACCTTACGGGTCCAGGGCCCCTTGTCACAACGGCAGGGTAAGTGCTTAAAAAAGCCACAGCCCGCTTTACCTGTAGTCTCATCGCTACACTCTTATTGATAGAATATAACGATCGATAATATACTATCGATCGACATTATCGATCAATAAAGAAGTGTAAATATCAACAAAAGCATGCCAGTTTAGGAGAGTTATGCGCGGTTTCAGGGCCATAAATCTGATTCAGCCAGCGTGTCGATGAGGTCAGGATGTGGGGGTTGGGTGTTCCCAGCCGTCTATAACTCACGTTTATAACGATGGCGTATAGGCTTTGAACCCAGGAAGCGCTGAACCTGTTTGTGGGCTGATGATGCACTGACGGAGGCAGTCTCAGCCATTTGTCGGAATGAACGATTCGAATGCCAAACCATGATCGATTTAGATGTCATTTTGCATTCAACGAGAGGGTGTTAAAATTTACCGTGTTTAGGCATGAGAATAATGGACACGATTAAAAAATGGTGGACATCATTGTCGCTAAATAAGACAGATTATACGAGACGGTCTGGGCTTGTCGCTTACCCGTCAGATGAAGCAATGGCTGTTTTGGCGATGATGAAGCCGTTGAGTGGCAATCGGGATTTCATCTTTCCCCGCCGTATCAAGCCTAATCAGCCAATAAATAGTCAAACCGTTAACGCCTCTTTAAAACGCGCCGGGTTCGGTGGCGTTCTCGTTTCATATAGATTGCGATCTATTACCAGTACAGCACTCAATGAACAAGGCTTTCCGCCTGATGTCATTGAAGCCGCACTTGCTCATGTGGATAAAAATGAGATACGTCGCGCTTATAACCGTAGTGATTATCATGAGCAACGCCGTCCTATGATGCAGTGATGAGCTGATTTCGTAAACAAGGGAGCATTGTTGAAAACAGAAAAAGGGAGTTAAAACTTGTGGTCTGAGTTTCATAGCAACGTCCCCCCTTATTTAAGGATAGCGTTGCGTCGACCAGTTGAACTCACAGCGATAAGCCGACGCTTCAAAAAATGATATGTGTTGCAGTCTTTACTGGCATTCGTGCAGGGACCGCTTGATCTGACAGATAAAATGAATACTTATAAAATTCTAACGCAATGTATTGAAGGTAAGAAAGTAAGTGGTTAGCATCTGCTCTTTCGGATAAAGAAAATGATTGTCTACGATTCACTTCTCGCCTTCTCCCTTGCCGCAATGTTACTTACCCTTACTCCCGGCCTTGATACGGCACTTATTCTTCGCACCGCTTGTGCTGAAGGTGGCAAAAAGGCTTTTTAGGCTGCTCTTGGTATTGATATTGGATGTTTTATTTGGGGAGCGCTGGTCGCATTAGGTCTCGGCGCTCTGCTGGCAGTTTCAGAGCTGGCTTACACAGTGCTGAAGGTTTGTGGTGCTGCCTATCTAGCCACTGCCTCATACAGTACCCTAGTTTATAATTTTATTGTCAGCCTAAAAACGTCCGCTATTTGGCAGCCAAGCTGCCTGCCAGAACTGTACCGGTCGGCTATGAGCGAAGAACGGAAGTTGAACAGATTTTTTACACAGTTAGTTTTCGAGTCGATTTTAATTCTTTCACAGATGAGTGAGCCTGGCACCTACCATAAACGACGGAAGAGTAACTGCGACCCGTGTCATCAATTATCTGACAATGGCACTTAAAAGGCTCACCTGATGTTGAGCATTCATTCAAATGTTCGTGTTCAGCATTAACGTTAAAGTCGATCGTAATGCTAGCTTCACTTATCCAAAAATCAGGGATTTGTTGCTTTCTTAACAAACGCGCGAGCATGGCTGCATAGTGGAGTACAACATAATGTCTCAGATTACAGTGGGGGGCACTCTTAGGAGGAGTAAGGAAAAACCCCATAGTGCTGAGGTTGTTATTAATAGCTAATAACTTTAACTGGCCAATAGTCCAGAATCCTTTGAAATCGTTGTTACGGCTTACAAAGTTCTCATTAAGAGCATTGGCTATGCCCCTCAGCTCAACTCGACGTGCCATTGTTTTCCTCGATTGCTTGGCAGAAATCATGATAGCAACAGTAAGCTCTAGTGATACCCCGCGCCAATCTTTAATGTGCTTTTCGTGATTCTGAATAGTTACTAAGTAATCAATATGCTTAGCTTTTTACGATGTCTGCTCTTGGCACTAAACCGCCTAAAGAACATCTGGCATCTTTGAGCGAAAAGCGGAAGTTAGCCTCACACGGACATAATCAGTTTGTAGGAAGAGCTCTAAAAGTGAATGGTTCGGATTACAGGAATACTTACAATAACGCCTCACTGTGCGAACCGCATGAAAAAGCCCACTCATGGTGGGCTTAAAACCAAACTATTGTCGTTCAGCCTGCGGTAGCGGTATGCAGTTAATTAACTAAAACCCCTACTGGTTGAGTTTTTACTAGAGGTCTAACACACCTGGCTCCAGGAGATATTCACTCAGCTCTGACGAGATCACGATTAGCCATCAACCACCCGGCCATCATGAAAGCCAACGGCGACACGACCAAAGAAAAACAGAAGGCTACCGGCCAAGCAATAATAAACGAACTGGCCCATGCATCCACAATGGTGGAGGTCATACCGAGATGAAGAATGGAGAAGAATCCAGTCATAAGGAAGGCCATCATCCCGGAGATGAAGACTTGGGCGGTGATCAAGATTTTCTTGCTGTGCATGCAAATATTCCTTTTACGGCGGTGCGAGCATGGGCAGCATATAGCTACCCACGGCATCACACCCAAATTTATTAGGGTGATGCCGTGGGTTCTTAAAACAGACTAATTCTCGTAGGATACGAGGGTCGGAATAACCGAACCGACCGATCATTTTTCGGCGAAAAGATTCTAGGCGTCAATCGGCAGCAAGTCAAACTTCTCAAAAAACGAACTTGGCGTACAGTTTCGTACAGTTGGGCTTCAAACCCCATTTACAACGTCCCACTGTGTGCACCGCGCGAAAGACGTCATATAAACAGGTTAACTAGACAGGCTCAGCCTCTAAAGTACCGCCAGAAATCCGCATGTTGTTCAGCTGTTCAATGCTGTAAGGCTTTGAGACCCAATGCCTATCAAACTCTTCAACACCGAAACTTTCATGATTGATGCCATTAATTGTGATGACGAGGCCATCAGGAAGCTCGACCTGATAGTTAGGCCTAACGCCTGTCCCGGACATCCCAATGCGGATGAAAATGTCTTTATCCTTTATTTTTCCATCGGTAGTTTTTTTTGTGATTTCAGCCAGATGCCTCGCCGTTGACTTCATTTTATCAAAGTGATCCGCAGGAATATCGCGAAAATTTCCGTCCCAAGCCTTGTCCATACAGCCTCCGCTGATTCTTATTACGCTAATAAGTTAAAAAGCAAAATGAGTGACTACGCACGAATAATAATTTCTATACTTTCCTCAGAAACATCATACTTTCTAGATAAAAGTATCTTTGCTTGTGAAATAGAGATCCCATCCGGGTAGGGTTCTTCTTCCTGTACAGTCTCTGGTGACTTAATCTCAACATAAGGCATCTTTTTGAAATTTAATTCATTTTCGTTAATACCCATGTCACTTAATGATGAATAAGCAACGGGATTCCTCGCGCCATCCCACATGCCAGGGTATGCGATTTTGGCATACTCACTCACTCTAATTAACCACCTCGTAGGGCGTGAGCCATCCCATTCAGGGCTGGTTACTACATCGGAAATTTTACCGATAAAAAAGGCATTTTTATGAGGGTCTGAAACGCTACCCCAGTCGTTATTATGATTATCGGCAGGGTCTCTATTCTGCACACAAACAACGTATTTACAGCGCGATGCGCGCTTTTCACTTAGGACCCATGAGCCTGAGCCACCATCACTCAACAAACGGTTAAAACCACGTGCGGTAAACACCACTACAGCCGAATCGTTCATATGCATCTCCTTTTAAAAAGTATGATGCAAATATATAGATTAATAATAAAAAGTAAATAAAAGTATTTTAAGGTATTTTTGAGTTGTAGCCCGTTCTTTTTTCAGTCGGTATATTCTCCGGCATTTACCATAACGCCTTATTTCACGTACCGCTGAAACACGCTCAGTCGCATTCTGCCGCGGGCGCCGTGATCCCTGGTTGGAACCACGAAAAACGCACATGATCAGTTTTGAACAGGTGCATGACTATACATGAAAGCGAGTAGCGTGGATTTCACTGCATTCTGGCAGCGAAACCGCCGAAAGGTCACAACAAGTTGTCACGCTGAGGTGGGGGATGTCTCTTTCGCCTGACGAAAGGGAAGATATATCCAGAGGGCTGGTAGCAAAAATCAGCATCAGGGAGATCGCCAGAAAATTATCAAGAGCGCCCTCGACTATCAGCCGCGAGATCCACAGACACGGAGGTTTAAAACAATATCGTGCAGCACATGCTGACAAAACAACATGGGATAATGCCCTGCGGCCTAAAACCTGTAAGTTAATTGAATGCCCCGCATTATGTATAGTCATTGCAGAGAAAATGCATCAGGGTTGGTTGCCAGAACAAATCGCCGGTTGGTTGAAACGCTGTTATCCCGATAACCAGGAAATGCATGTGTCACACGAAACGATTTATAAAACGCTTTTTATACAAACCTGGGGAGCTTTAAAAAAAGAGCTGCAGCAGTGCCTCAGAAGCGGAAGTGCAGTACGTAAATCCAGAACGACATCGCTTAAAGGGAAGGGATTAGGCTCAATCCCGGATGCGATACCCATCAGCGAAAGGCCATCTGATGTTGCAGACAGAGCCATACTAGGTCACTGGGAGGGAGACCTGATACAAGGTTCTAAAAACTCTATATTGTCACGATGGTAGAATGCCATTCCCGCTTTGTTAGATCTGTTTGGCGCGCAGCGCCAGCAGGAAGACAATGCAGTGCTAGCGATGTTGCAGGACGGGAGGTCGCAGGCCGATGCGCGTTTGAAGGTGCTGCTGGGATCTGATCCAGAACCTGCCTAACAACATCAAAGACGCCGAGGGGATATACGCAAAGAATTGGTGTTTGAAACATACACTGCAAAAGATTTCAATTTGTACCAAGTTGAATTTTTTTTCGAAAATATGGCGGAATATTATATATGGAATTACATGGTCATTTGCTTTATGTAGATATCACCCAGATCTGTGGCATCGGCTGTGCATTTTGCATGTATGCGGACAAGCACGCAACGGGTAAGAGTATGGTGCTGTCAACGCAGGCACGTGACAACCTGTCGGCGCTCATTAATGATCCGGCCGTAAAACGTATTTCCGTGAGTGGTGAAGGCGAACCGCTCAATAATATTAATACCTTTTACGAATTACTGGCATTGTCCCGCGGGGGCAACAGCTTTGAGTTTATTACCAGCGGTTTTTTTCGCCATGAGAAGATGGAAAAGATCTTTGATGAGATCAATCGTCTTGTCTCCGCTAATGGCGATACCTGTAATATTCGCCTCAGTTCCGATAGTCATCATATTGAAAAAGTAAAATGGCGCACGCATGGGTTTAGCCTGGATTATGCTCAGCGCAAAAAACCGTCATCGCTCAGTTTTTCATTTCGCTCGATCGATACCGATCGTGACTTCACGCGTGAATATCTGGTGAATGAACTGGCTTCTTGGGGAATTAACGCCTGCATAAAACCTGTCAGCGTACTGGAAGACAAATTATTGATCGGTGCGGACACGTTTAACATCGACTACAAAAATCTGGTACATCCGGCAAGAGATACGCCGGAAGGTTATCTGGATTTGCAGGGATATATTGCCGCGATTGAGTCCAAAGTGAATAAGCCTTTTACCTTTGGCAGCCTGAACCTTGCGCCACAGCTCAATGGCATCGACGTGACGATCAAACCCAACGGCGACGTGTTTCTGTACGGTATTGAGACCGATCGCGTGGCGAATATTCATTCTGATACGATAGACTGGCATCATCTGGCGACCCATGTGCGGGAAAATCCCTTGTCGCACGCGTTATATACCCAGCCATTAACCGAACTGCTGGCGCAGCTGGAAAACACTCCGCAACTTCGCACGATCATCGCCACCGCTAATAATCCTTACTGGCTGGTCAAAGAGATGGCGAAGCATTCCGGGCTGCTTGAACAATGGAAGGCAGCATGATTGATTCGCACTGCCACTCGTTCTACTCGAAACATGCCGTAGGCACTATCGACGAGCTTGTTTGTGCCTCGATTGCGGCGGGTGTGACGGTACTCACCATCACCGATCACGCTCCGTTCCCGGTGGATGCACAAAACCGTTTACTGGAATCGGAACTGGAGCGCTATTTTTCCGATATTGATAAGGCGCAACAGGCCTATAAAGGCGAGATCACACTGCTACGCGGTCTGGAACTGGATTATATGTCGGGTACAGAGCGTTATAACCGGCAATTACTGTCCCGCTATCCGATGGATTTTGTCATCGGTTCAATTCACTACGTTGCTGTTACCGATGAGTTGATGGTGAAAGTCTGGGAACTGCCCCGGTTAGCGGCAACCTCCTTTCTGGATAAGTACTTTGCTCAGCTTGAAGCATTGCTGGAAAGCCAGTTGTTTGATGCAGTTGGACACGCTGACACGCTGCTGCGCGCGATCCCGGAAGACGTGTTTTTGCGTCGCTTTGAACCGCTGATTGCGCCGCTCGTGCGTAGCGGTATCGCTTATGAGTTGAATGCTTCGGGCCTGCGCAAATCCAGCCTTGATCCGACAACGAGTAAAGAGATGACTGGAAGATGGTCTTATCCCTCCCGCGCTTTGCTGGCGAAATTACTGGAGAACGATGTGCCAATGACCATCGGGTCCGATGCTCACGATCCGCGCGATGCCGGAGCGGGGATCGCCGAGCTGGTGGAGGCACTCAGGCCATTAGGGCTTCAATCCATCAGCTATTATCAGCAGCGTCAACGCATTGATGTTCTGCTGGATGATCTTCAATTTCACACTGTGCCAGCGTCTCGCTAAGGATCTTCACCATGAATGGACTAAAAACCCCGCATTCACTTGCGTGGAACACGTTGCACAGCGAACCGCTCGCAACCCAGTTGGCAATGTTTCGCCAAGCCAGTGCACAGATCAATGCGCAGGATGTTAAATCCGGTTTTCGCGCGTTCGCGACCGATTTGCTGGCGCGCGGTCTGATCGACATGTCCGAATACGTCGCGATTTTTGGCGGTACGGCGCTGCATTATCTGACGCCGCATGCGACTGGATCATTTTGTGATATGCACACTGGCGCTGACGCGACAACATTGGCGGGCATTTATAGCCGGGCGAAATATGGCGGAGTGAGCGAGATACGCTATCTGGCGCGGTGCGTTATCGACTACCTGGCCGCAGAACTGGATGACACCACCTCCTCATGGTCAGGGTTGTTTTGCCAGGCCAAAGAGGAGGGGGAGAATGTTGTGATGATGACCACTGGCTGGCGTAATGTGCCTTCCATGGCCAATGTGCTCTACGATATCGTGGTTGAGGAAATTAATCTCACGTTGGCGCATAAGGGATTGCCCACCATTATCAACGTCAAACTGCCCAGGATTGCGCCGCCGTGTGAGAATTACGCCAGCCTCAGCCAGGCCGAGCGCGATCGGGTCAATCTCGTGCAGGATCATGTGATCCCGGCGGAGAATTTTTACCGCTGGAGCGGCGTGCATGTCATTTTTGGTGATGACGTGCTGGTGACCGGGGCAACTGCGGACAAAGTGTTGTATGAATCGCTGTGTAACGGTGCCCGGTCGTTTCGTGCCATTTACCCTGTGGCGCTTGATCCCCAGGTGGCATTAACTGATGCGTCGGTTGAGGATCGCCTGAACAGCGTGAGCGTGAAGCAGCATCTGGATGAAACCGTCGCGCAACTGCTCTCTGCGCCGGGCTATCAGCCCATTCTGCGTGCGTTGCGTCTGTTATTTGGCGAAGACAACCGGGATAGTTTACCGGCTTTCCTGCCAAATGTGCCGGTGCTGACCTGGCTTAATCTGTATAAATCAGCGTTAAATAATGAGTTTTTGGCTCAGTCTGCATGCGCGCCATCGCTGGTGATGCTCAGAGCACATCTGACGCAAAATGGGCTGCTGAGTACGAAAGGTAAGGTGCTGGTGAAATGACCTCCAACGCTATCCATTACGTCAGTTACTGGGAAAACGCGCCGGGTCAGACCATGCCGGCCTATGTTGCTCTGGCACTGGTTTCTATGCGCAGAGCGCTAGGCGATCGTTTTCTGCTGCTTACGCCGCGAACGGTAAACGAGCACATCGATGCTGATATCGTGAATAAAGCCTGGGCCTTTGAACCGCTGGCCTTTACGCTGGCAAACGGCATTGAAGCAATTGTGGCGAAAAGCGATTTCATTCGCATGGCGTTTGTACATCGCTGGGGCGGGGCATGGTTGGATGCGGATACGTTGCTGTTCAGGGATCCGACGGCGGAGTTATTCCCGACAGGGCTGAGCCGTAAATTGCACTGGCATAGCGAGTGTATTTTCGCGTCCCTGCCGGGAAACCCCATACTTGCGCAAGCCTTAGCGATAGGGCTTGTAAGCGAGAATCACGCTTGGGGTAATCCTGGGCGCATCAAAAATATCATTGCCCAGACTGCTGATGCGGCCATCCCGATTAACGGAGAGGTCATCGATCCTGGACACCGTCCGCTTTACAACTTTGCTGGTTGCGAGGTGATGCGTCGCACTGATATTGCCGTCGGGGCATTTTTGATCAACGACGTGGCCATTCTAAAACTTTACAACACCTATTTCCGGCGTACCGAAGCCCGGAGAGAAACCGTGGCTGAATTCTTGGCGGGCGGCTCGTTGCTGGCAAAACTGTTTTTGCATATTGAGGTGGATGCGGATTACTGGATTGATGAAAGTGACAAATTGATAACCTCCGTAGCCTGAGTGCCGTGTTCGCCCAGTACGATAGCCTCAGCGGGTAAGTGGAGTCGACAGTGCGTGGCGCCGTTGAGGTTAATGCGCGGCGCGATCGCTTCGTGAATGGTCGGCGTTCGGCGGTGTGGCGAGCCGTGGGCAACATATAACCACGCGGGGATGCATTCAGGTAAATGGCTGAATTCAAGTTCAATGCGCAGTAGATCGAATATCTCGGTGGTGCGTCCGCTGGGTGTCCAGGCCAGCGGGGCGGTACGGTGATCGGGCCGCACGACTGCGACAGGAACGCTGAATTCAAGGTTGATCGTCCCGGCATAACAGCCTGCAACCTCAGGAAATTCTTCACTGATTAACGGCAGTTGTCGCGCTAGCGTGCCCGTAGCCACGCCCAGTCCAGGGATGATTCTGGCGTTAAGCAACATGCTGTTTTTCGCTTCTGCTGGCAGAGTTAAGAGATCCTGCAATGAGTTCATTAATGACGTTAGCGAAAAAGCATTCATCTCTTTTTTGCCTGTACGACGGAGTGTGTCCGGCTGTTGCACGCTGTAGATCACCCGCGTAAAAGGTGAGCGAGGTGGCAGCCATGGATTGTGTTGACCTGCAATCAACGGGTAGATCGCCACCAGCTTCGCCTCAAGGCCGACAGCCATATGCACAATGGCTGTATCCACACTCACAACCGCTTGGGCACGGTAAATATATCCTGCAACCTTTTCGGGCGTTAGCCCATCGCGCAAGACCGCCACATTATCGCGCGCAACTGCGCTTTCCAGATGCTGTGCGCTGTGTAGCGTTGCAGGGCTGCAAAGAATGCCCACGGAATGGCCGGGAAACTCGTCGGCGATAGCTTGTAGAGCTTCTGTTGCACGGGAAGGGGATAGCCCCTTGTCTTTTCGGCTGGCATAAGGATTAAATAGGATTTGAGGGGAAAGCGCCGCAGGCGGGAGTTCCGCAGGCAACGGCACAATGTACTGAGTGTCGATCACTTTCGCGCCCAGGTCCTGCAGAATATACTGGTACTGCTCCACGATGTTGAGCGTGTTCGCAGCGAAACCCATTTTACGATTCACACATCGCAGCGAATCATCAAGGGAATAGAGACTCGCCGGGCGGAGTAACCGCATAAAAATGATTTCGGCAGGTTCCAGTCGTCCGACTAGATGGACAACGACATCGACATTACTTAGCAGGTTCACCAGTCTGTGTAATTCACCGAGCCCTGGATGCGGATGCGTAATGATGACTTCATCCACACCGAAGGTGCTGGTATGCATTTCCGCTAACTCGTTAACCGTAAGTACAGTCAATCGGGCATTGAGCTTACGCGATTCGCGAAAAAAGAAAGAAGATACGATGGCGTCGCCTAATTTTGCATCCCAGCGAAGCAGGAGAATATGTAGTTTTTCGCCCGGGGGCTTCGCGGGCAGAGGTTTGTCCGCCAGCAGGCGAAATATCAGCCTGGAAACCGCTTTGCGTAAAATCTGTAAACTCAACAATGTGCTCACCAGTCATTTGTTCAGAGGGCTGATTCCCACCACACGGTTTTTTCAGCGTGACGTGGCGTATTCTAATCGTGAATGAACAGCACATGACATCACTATTATCTCTCGGTCGATTTTTTCCTGTTTTACATGGTGTTCATCGCATCACAGGGTAATCCTCAAAAAGTGCATAGAACTAAAGTGGGTATGCCTACAGAAACACTACGACCGTTATGATTACCTGACTGAAAAGCGTAGGGCGCTTGAAATCTGGGAAGATCGGATCAACAACTATCAGCGACAGCAGGAAAACAACGTTGTGAACTTGTTTGGGCGGAGGTAAGGGCTTGTCAAAATATGAGCTTCATTCAGCGGAAGAGCGGTATCAGCCTGGCTCTGGTGATTTGGTGCTGTCTAATAAACTGGGGATCATTGATGAACAGGAAATGGAGGCGTTGGAGTCTGGCTTGCTGCTGATGCTGTATGAGCAGCTATTTATCGAAGGCCAGCCGCCTGCTGTATTGGTATTTGAGAATATCAGTGGGTGGCATCGTCAATGGCTGGGGAATGTGTATGATTGGGCTGGGAGGTTGCGTAACGCTAACCTGGCGAAGGACGGCTTCCAGTTTGCTGCTGCCGACAGGATCCCGCTGCTGATCGCTGGTTTTGATAAGCAGTTTCTCTCCCGATCTGGTGAACTGAAATTCCTGGCTCGCCCGGAGCTGGTTAGTTATCTGGCTCAATGCCACGTGGAGTTTATTTTGATCCATCCATTCAGAGAAGGTAACGGGCGTCTTTCGAGATTGCTTTGCGATGTGTTGTCGGTTCTGGCGGGGAAGGGCTTACTGGACTACAGCCTGTGGGATGAGCACAAGGCATTTTACTTCAAGGCAATACAAGCAGGTGTATCAGGGAACTACAGTCCCATGATGCAACTGGTGAGTGATATCTTGCCAGATTAGCGGGCGAGGCCGACGGCTTTCACCTGTGCCTGATTTTGCTTGAGTTGCTGCTCAATTTTTTGCACAGAAACACCCGTCTCGATCGCGGTGGAGCTGGCGACGGCACGGTAGATTTGAGTCTTGGTGATCTGGGTGTGTACTGTTTTTTTTGTCATGTAGAAAGCCTCGTTGTTTCAGTCATGATTCTAGTTCGGATACAGAAAGCTTGGTGTAGCGCTGTGGGCCTTGATTATCCATACTACGCAACCTTAGTGAATTTCCCAAAGAATCAGTCATTTAAGTTTGACAGGTGCGATGCTCTAACTCGCGCCCCTGTTTATGAGGACTTCCTTTTGCGTCTGGCTTATCTGGCTAAAGAAAATACAAAAGATGTCCACCACGGCTACCGTAACTTTGGCACGAGCCTGTTAAAGTAGGCTACGGTTACGACGGTGTAGGTTGTTCCGTGCAACTCGACGGCGGCCTTCTCTGTGTGGGAAGGCCTTTTTTTACGATGCCCTTCTAAGAGTCAAGTGGTTATTCGAGTACTGTTTATTAGCCGATTTTGATTGCGGAGCAAGGTATAAACTTCACGTACTATATATAGTTTCAGACAATATGAAAGTTGCGAATGTCACTGCCCTACCTTTTTGTTTGGCGATAACCTTTAACGCTGTTGGTACTCTCCCCGACGAGACGTCAACACACCGCCAAAGACATTCACCAACAAACCGGCAATAATCACCAGAGCGCCGATAATCTGTTGAGATGAAAGTTTTTCACCCAGTATTAAAACAGCACTCAAAATACCGACAACGGGTACAAGTAACGACAGGGGTGCAATTCGCCAAGTTTCATAGCGGCTTAACAAAGCCCCCCAGATGGCGTAACTGATGATGGTGGCAATGAATGCCAGATAAATCAAAGCAAGGAAGGTCTTCACTTGAATATGCACCAGGCTATCGATCATCGCGGCTTTGCCCTCGAACAGCCAGGAGCAGGCGATAAATGGCACTATTGGCACCCACGCGCTCCAAACGACCAATGACATTATCGGCACTGGGTTATTACGCATGATCACTTTATTCGTAATATTGCCAAACCCCCATGAAAGCGCCGCAGCCAAGGTTAACACCATGGTGGTGAGCGTGACACCTCCAGAGTGCGGCCCTTCCAAGCCAGCGACAGCCAACATAAACATACCGATCGTCGCAATTAAAATTCCGGCGATATGGTTCCATTTCAATTTTTCGCCAAGAATCAAAGCCCCTAACAAAATGGTAAAAAAGGCCTGCGCTTGTATCACCAGTGATGCCAACCCGGCCGGCATACCCATTTTTATAGCCAAAAACAAAAAGGCGAACTGGCCAAAGCTGATGGTCATGCCATACGCTACTAACCAACGAATAGGTATCTTTGGCGGTTTAACAAAGAATACGGCCGGAAAGGCCACCAATGCGAAACGCAAGCCAGCCAGTAAAAACGGCGGCATCGTCTGAAGCCCCATTTTTATCACGACAAAGTTAACCCCCCAGGCCAAAATCACACACAGAGCTAACAATATATCTCTAACTGACATGGTGCCTTCCTTCCATCACTCGTTCACCATTACCGGAACGGCAATTTCACCGATGCACTGCCGGCCTACCACACGGAAATAATCGTCAACACTCAATGAGATCGATTTATCCAGTTCCCCGGCATTGAAATACAACTTGCCGACGCGACACAGACGTTCGTCCACACGCAGTGCCAGCGCTTCGTTGAAGCTAAACGGGGGAACAGCCCCCATCTGACACTGCGTAAGTTCCTGTGCCATCTCAGGTGGAGCAAAACTGGACTTTTTCCCCCCCATTAAGCGGGCAACGCCTTTGAAATTGACCTTGCTGTCGCCTGGGACAATACACAGAACGTATTGTAGCTGCCCAGAACCATTAAGTACCTGTAAAACCATGGCTTTTGCGGCTTGCTGAAGATCATTGCCACGTATTTTGCTAATAGCATCGGAACGTCCTTCTGCCGGATGTTCAATAATGTCAAACACCACCTGATGCATCTTCAGTAGGTCAGTGATTTTCTCAAACGTCGTCATGAAATACCTCTTTTGGCCGAAAGTAGTTGTCAGCTCCAGGCGATTGCCTGCTTCATATTTCTATCTGTAATTCCGAAGAAAAAGCCCATGGTGATACGTGTATCACCGACGACACGATCTATTTCATGGTAATAAGCCGGATTGAAGATATAGATATCGCCACTGAGCGGATAGAACTCGCAACTTTCACACCCCTCTTTTATGCCATCGCGGTAACCCAGTTCACCTGGCGTTTTAAAACGCTCATCTTCCGGCTGCCATTTTTTGTTGTAGATGCGCAAGGCGCCGCCATCGTTGCACTCCTGTAGGCAGACAACGCAGCTAAGCTGGTGCAGGATTGCCGTGACGATCAAGCCGCTACCGGCAGCATCACGCACGATGTGATCGTTATGCAACGGATTCGCCACACCATTAGCATGAAAGCGCACGATTGAGCCGGAATAAGAGCCGTATTGAGCTTCATTGGCCGTATCCAGCACGTCTAACTTCAGCACCTTTTTAACCCATTGATAAACATTTCTCTGCAATGAGATGAGTGATTGTGGCAATAAGGGTTGGATATCTCGCAGTTCTGTAAAATAATTTTCCGGTGCGGAGGTATATTTGGCCAAATACGGCCCCAGGGTAGTCAGCGTTCCATTTGGGTAATGAGAAACCCGAATGTTTTCTCGGCATTGCTGCAGCTCGCCAACCACGGCATTCCTGACTTCCGATTGCAGAAAATTGCGCAAAACCAGAATTGGCACGCGTGCAGTAATAATGTCATCTAGCCAGTCAGGCTCCATAAGCATCGTCGGTTCAATCACTCGGATTTGATGTAAAGTGGTCATAGATTTACTCCATCAAGGATATTTCATACAGTTCATGATTGTGCATTTGGCGCCAATGAGACGCCTCTCCCAGAGCCAAAATTGGCTCCGATGCAATGTATTGAGTGTTGCCATGCCGATACATATGCATCGTGAAATAACGCGGAAACGGTGTGTCTTCGGTATGCCATTGCCAAGCCCAGGCTTTATTATTCGTAATGAAAAAAGCGTTGCCCGAGCTACCACCAGGCGCCAGTTGTGCCATTTTCCCTATAAGGTAAGGACGTGTTAAATCCGCCGGCGTTATATGATCGACGATATATTTCAGGTATTCTTCCGAATCAAAGCGCGAGGCATGCAAGCCGAGGTGCGGATAAACGGTTGGTAAAAAACCGTTATGCATCAGATACCATGGCGTACTATTACATTGCCGAAATAACGGATGAGAAAATTGGACGCCTATATTTTTGCTCAACGTGGCGTGGCGTACATGAACCGCCAGAAAACGAGTGCGAATATTGGCGATATCAATCCCCGGTAGTGCATCGGCAAAAGCCTCTGTACCACGCAATGTGCACACCTTGCCCTTCTCCAACCATAGACACCCCCAACCATTAGGGTGTTCCGTTATGGGGCCATCATGCTGCGCTGTTTCACCGCAGCACATGGCTCGCGCGGCATCCATGACCTGCTGCACCGAAAACTCGCCACGCGCCAGGATCATTCTGCACATTGCATCCCCCCACGCGCAGATACCTGCGTCTTTGCCATGAGGCTATGGAAGACCGTCAGGATCTCCTGCCGGTCACTCGCAGTCAGACGCAGCGTACCCAGGATACCGGCATGGCGGGTCAAGTCTGCATAGAGAGTGGATTCGCTTGTGACATTAAGTTGCGGAAAGTGAACGGGGGGCAACACGCGGCCACGCTGATTTTGGTGTACCCATAACTCGGCAGCGGAAAGACAGGCTACTTGACGCAAGCGTAGCTGCCCTACAGCATGCGAGTGCTGTAAATCGGCAATGCCCTCGAACGATTTTCCTTGCTCGATATTGAAGGCGATCTCTGCCCAGTTCAGACCGGTAGTCTCTCTAACCAGATTAACTACCCCCATACCCGATAAGCGAAAACCCATTTCGAGAAAATATGGCACACCCTGAACTACGATGAAATCGATATGAAACGCTCCCTGCCGATAATCAAAGGTTTCACAACATTGCCGCATCAAGTTGACAAATGAACCAGGTAATTGACTGGCACCGATGGCCACATGTCCTGACTCATAAAAACTGATGTTACCGTCGTTATGCTCCGTTATTTCGATAACTTTTTGGCAACACGTCAGTGCCCATGGCTGTCCATTACAGACCACGCCTTGTAACGAATACTCTTCGCCTTGCAGATAACTTTCAACGATGAACCCGGAAAACGAGCGGCCACCATAGTTCATGGTGGTCGCCAGCTTATTGATGGCGGCATCCAAATCTTCCGGCGATGTAACCAGCCAAATGCCCAGACCTCCGCCACCATCGACTGGCTTAATGACGCAAGGGTAAGCCAAAACGTCGCGTGCACTTTTAATACTGGGTACTGAGGAAAAAAAACGAAAGTCTGGTTGCAAGCATGCCGCGCTGGCCTTTTTTAAAGCCATACGCTGGGCATACTTATCCAGTGGGATAAAGCTGTGATGATCAGGCGAATGGCTGACCATTGCCCGTACACGGCCTGCACTCTGGTTATAGGCCTCAAAACCGGCTAGCACTACCCGGGGCTGCTGCAAGAACCCCGCGCTCATGTAAGCTTGCAATACTTCTACGGGATTCTCGGGGTGGTTAACGGGCAAAATCATATCGAAGGGTAACGACACGCATAGCGATTGATAGTCTATAAAGTCTCCCATTTCGATCAGCACGGTAAAATACCCCTGACGTTGAGCCACTGCGCAGTAAGGGTTCTGCCCGTCACGCGTCGCCCCAATTTGAAGAAAGATGTTTTTCATCACTTGGCCTCTTTGATTAACGCCCAGAAATGACTTCGCTGGCAACGCGCTTTGTCACGCCATTGCTAACCTGAATGACGGCTTTATGCGGATCAAAACGGAGTATGCGTGCCAGTGGATCGGTAGATTTCCCTTCCAATAATGAACTCACCAGCTGACTGCGATAACACTGACGCAGTTGAGGTAAGGTAAGCCCGGAAAGTTGCTGCAAATCTTGGCTCAGGGGGATGTTGCTCAGCTCATCGCTACCCTCAAGGAGTGCATGAATCGCGTTTGCCGAAAAACGAAGATTTTCCTGCGCCAGATAAGACGCCAAATTTTTCCCCCGCTCAGTAAACGGTGAATAGATCATGCATATAAGCTGTTGGGTCGTGAGGTTGAAAGCATCCAACGCGAACTGTTCTGCACGTTGCCGCTGGCTGACAATGGCATCATCGTCCTGGTAGCGCAGAGCCATTTCCGCGATTAAGTGAGGCGGGAAATCTTTCTGCTGCATGAGCCCCAGCGCAAAGCGAACATATTCGCGAATACCCTCGGCATAGCTGCGTTTCAGCAATGTCTCCGCTCGCAAACCGCGAATATGCGCCATCAACGTTGGATTGCCACAATCCGATTCGGAAAAACTAAACATCATTGGGTCAAAACTGAACTTCATGAAATCCTTTAACAAGCCCCAGTGTGCCCCCGCTTCATAGGCAGTGTCCTGATAGATATTGAAGAACAGAGGGTCACGCGCCAGCTTGTAGGTAATGCGATGAGCAGAAGTGACGTTTTCAGCACCGTAGATGTTGCCAAAATACGCTTTCGCCACGCCGTCCAGCGTTTCGAGAAAAGCGGAGAATCCGTGAGAATACTGACCTTTTGGCGCGTCAAACAGACGGGAAAGGTGACGCGCCCAAGCGACATAAGCCGTTTGCTCCTGCGGGGAGTCACCAGTGATGATGATATCAGCTCCTCCATCGTAATGGGCGGCGAGCCCGAACGAGTTCACCATGCTCAGGTTACAGGCGTTGCAAAAAGTTGAACGGGCATCAGCCTGAAACCGGTGGCCATTCATTAAGACATCCATACGATTTTGCCAGCGTACGGCATCCGGCATGCTCAAGTGACGTTCGAAAGGGCGAATCAACAAGCCGTCAGTTACTAAGCATTCCACTAATTCATCACCGTGAATATTTAGCGCTCGATATACCCGATCAATATTTTCCATCACACTGTCATTCATTCCCGCATGACGATTAGTGCTAATCCGCAGGCGGAAAGTATCGCCCTGCTCGGTCCATACCAGCCCCTGTATATACCGAACATAAGCAACCATATAGCTACTATCCTTTCCTCCACCATAAGCGAGCAATACTCTCTTTTGGTTATTCCCTTGCCCATCATTTAAGGCAAACATCAATCTTTTCGCACATTGTTTAGCGGAGGAGATAATAGATGGCGAGAGATATTTTTCGATGTTTATCATCATCTCTGAGAGATTACTCATATTTTATCCTTTATAAATAATGAGTTATTTAACTACAAAGAGAGTCTTGGCCAATTTTTAACCAAAACTAAAATAAAAAGACTCCTGTGGGGGAATATTCTGATTCCATTATTTCTAAGTCTTGATAGTTAAACTACTATCAAAGTAATCACTTTTATACGCACAGATCGGATCGAAATGGAGTGGAACAGATGTCTGTTGAAAACGCGGAGCAAGGAAGGTCAGGCAGCCGATATCGCCAGATTACCGAACAGATAAAGCAGGCCATTCATGCGGGTTTGTTACTGCCCAATACGCGTTTGCCTTCGGTGAGAACCTTAGCCACTCAGTACCAAATCAGCCTGACAACCGCATTAAAAACCTTGCGCACACTGGAAGATGAACATTACGCAGTGGCAAAACCCAAATCCGGTTTTTTTGTCGCGTCACAGCAACACATTCAGCAAAAGAAGCCTGCTGTTGTCGAACAGCCACGCGAGATTGCGCCACTCGATGAACAAACGGAGTTGCACATGGCAATGGTCGGTGAAAATTGCCGTGTTCGTTTGGATCTGGCCAACGGTGACAGCGCCTTGTATCCCATCAAAAAGCTGAGTTTGATCATGCGACAGCTAGGCTACAGTAAGCCATTTTTACTCGGGGATACGGTAAAAGGTACCGGTTATGCGCCGTTAAAAGCGGAAATAGTCCGACGAGCGATAGACTACGGGTGCAATATCAACCCAGATAACATTTTAGTGACCAATGGCTGTATTGAAGCTCTTTCGCTCTCGCTGCGTGCAACAGTAAAACCGTGGGATGCGGTCGCCGTTGAATCACCGTGCTATTTTGTTTTATTGCAAATGTTACGTAATCTCAACTTACGGGTGATCGAAGTCGACGCCTGTAATGAAGGCTATGTTGACTGCGAAAAGCTGGTTGCACTTTTCCAGAGAAAAGCCGTTAAAGTATTTGTTACTCTCGCCAATATTAATAACCCTCTGGGAAAAGTAATACCCAATGAGAAAAAAGCCTACATCACCCGACAAGCGGATGAAAATGATGTGATCATTATTGAAGATGATATTTTTGGTGATACGGCCTTTGGCGAGCAACGACCTTTTCCAATGCGAGCCTTTAGTCCGCACGTCATTTTGTGCAGTGGTTTTTCTAAAACGGTAGCGCCTGGCGTACGCATAGGCTGGGTGCATAGCAACAGCTACATGCGCAAAATCACCTCGTTGAAGTATACATCGACTATGGGTTCGCCAATATTACCGCAGGCAACCATTAGCGAATTACTAAGAAATGGGGGATATGATGCTCATTTACGTAAGCTAAGACGCGAGCTCGCCTGTCAGATTGACAAGCTCCGTCAGGCAATACTACAAAAATTCCCCTTGGGGACGAAAGTTTCTAAACCGGAGGGTGGGTATGTGCTGTGGGTAGAAATGCCGAAGAAAGCCTTGAATGTACGATCCCTGTTTATCAAGGCTCGCAGTGCCGGGATCGGAATTGCCCCAGGGCATATTTTTGCCACTGATGATCGCTATGATCACTGCTTCCGGTTGAACGCGGGGTTTGGTTACAACGCTGAAGTTGAACAAGCGATAGCGCAACTTGCACAATGGTGTATTCAATCACTGAAAGAATAATAGTGTGTCACCTTCGGACGTTGGGCAGCTAAGAGAGAAGACGAACCGCCGCCACTCTGCGGAACAGCAGGAAGCCGCCGCTGCAACCAATGTGGTTCAGTTGAAGCGGCGGGATTTGAGAGGATTTACCCCGGCCAAGGCCGAGGTTAGTGACCACTAAACCAGCTTTAATAGCTTCATATCGTAAAGAAGATCACTGCATTCTTCTTCAGCGATGTCTTTTATCAACTCATCAAGGGGATGGGCTGATAAAATTTTTTTAATTTCATTTCGATGCAGTATCTCAGATTGCTCAGGACAACGACCCGCCCATAAAATTAATGTAACCACTTCCAGCATTAATTTTTCGATAGGCAACTCATAAGCATTTTCAAACTGATAGTAGGCATAACCTATCTCGTGTTCACCTTCTGTCCATCCTAAGCCACCCCTGTTAATGTCTTTTAACTTATGGCGACAACAGCGATAACAGCTTTCTAAGAACGACGACTTAATTTCTTGATAATCAATTCGTTCGTAACTCATTTTTTAGCTCCAGGTCTAAGCAAGACACCATTGTTATCCAATACGTTAACTTGGATGCTAGGATATTTTTTCTGGAACTGGTCAACCACCCCCAGGCAACTGCCACATGCTGGACGTTCAGTGAAGATAGTTACCGTTCCTTTTACTGACGTGTTGCTACCTAACTGATCCGCTAGCCACCACCGTCACCGATGAAGTCACCTGTAACGAACTGTGCGAAACCAGTCAGCCCTGCCACGGCTTTGGCACAGATTGGTTGACCGATTCCGGCATCACCGGTGTTGAACAACTAAAAGTCGCCGCTGCAACTGAATGCCTCCGGTGCAGCAGCGAGAGTTGGAGGGATTTAGGGCTTAAGAATAACTGTTACTGTTGTTAAGGCTGATAATCTTCATACTCCCAAGCAAAGACGCGGGAGAGTTTTTGGGCGATTTCCATCCAGTCCTTACCTTCACACCGGTCAATATAATCTGTGATGGTCTTGGTGATCTCATCAAGATCATACTTACGAACCAATAGAGTATGACGCATCAACTCAGGTAGATATCAGTGCCAATATCCTTCAAACACCCACGCTTAAATCTGCCCACCCACTCCTTTAAATTTCTCAATGAACGCGCCGATTTTCTGGAAAACGGACTGCTTTTTAGTTTTGTATTGCGGGTTTAACGGGCTGAGTTTTGGTAACGTCTCGTTTAGCTCAGTACCATTTTCGGTGGCATACTCTCGTTTCAGGGACGTACGAATATAACGTTTGGCAGCCTCTTCATTCAGGTTTTCTTCTTTTATCAATGCGTCTGCCTCACGCTGCTGTTCGCGCTGAGCAAAAGCGAAGAACGCATCAATAATCCCGGCCTTATCTGGCAGTTCATCAAGGTTCGTCTGCTGAATAAAATCAATGACCAGCCCTTCTTTGGCACGGTTGCCCAGGCTTGAGCGGATAAGACGTCTGACTTCTTCGGTCAGCCCGTCTTTACTCTTATTCTGTTTGTTATGCTCGAATATCAGACCGAGGATATAATCCAGGTTAATCTCCTGAGACTTCAACAAATCTACCTCAAACACCACATCATCCCAATCGGTGGTTGAGTCATCCTTATCATTCGCTGCCTTTTCGCGCCGCTGCCAGTCGCGGATGTCATTGTAGGCTGAACGGTAGTCCTGAAGCTTGCGTTCGGCAGGAAGGCGAATGGTCTGTAAATCAGCGAGCTTCTCATCATCGAGATAATGCTCGGCCTTGAAGGCTTCGAGCGCCCCCGGGTTGCTGGTATCGACCTTCTGGAGCGCTTTTAGCGTGGCAAATTCGTCATAGTTTTGCAGAATGTTTTCGGCTCTCAGATACTCACCAAACAGCTTCACGAAGGATTTTCTCTCTTTCTCGCTGTCAATATTCGCCGGGTCTGGGAACCGGTGCTCAAGTTCTGAGACCACCGCCATAAAGCCACGCTTCGCTTCACCGGTGACGATATCGTTAAAGCCTTCCATGTACTCTTTGTAGCTCTTTTCCAGCACCACATTTTTGGTATTCTTATCACCAAACAGCGTAATAGCGTCAATCGTCGCGTGTTCCAGATTACGGAAGGTCACGATATTGCCGAAGGTTTTGGTGGCATCATAAATGCGGTTGGTGCGTGAGAATGCCTGCATCAAGCCGTGATAACGCAGATTCTTATCCACAAACAGGGTATTCAGCGTTGGAGCATCGAAGCCGGTTAAAAACATGCCCACGACAATTAACAGGTCGATATCCTGATTCTTCACGCGCTGCGCTAAATCGCGATAATAGTTCTGAAATCCATTGCTGTCGGTACTGAAATTGGTTTTGAAATGACGGTTATAGTCTTCAATGGCCGCATCAAGAAATTCTTTGGCGCTGCTGTTCATGGCACTGACATCGAAACTTTCATCGATAATGTCACCGACCGCATTCTGTTCTTCGTTCGCAGCGAATGAATAGATGGTCGCTACCCTAAGTGGCTTACGGGTGTCAGTATGATTGTCGGGCCCCTGCTGTAACTGCTTAAAGGCTTCATAATAGGCTTTGGCTGCATCCACACTGCTAACCGCAAACATGGCGTTGAATCCTTTTGCCCCCGGAAAAGTACGATGGGTTTTCTGACGGTAATTAGCAAGAATATAGCGGGTAATTTCCTCAATACGGCGCGGATGTAGAAAAGCCTGATTGTTTTCAGCTGCCGTGAGTTTCTTGTCGTCGGTTTCGTTTTCAAGCGACTTAAACTGTGGGCGGACATCGTTATAATCCACCTTGAATTTCAGCACTTTCTCATCACGAATCGCATCGGTAATCACGTAAGAATGCAGTTCGCGGCCAAACACGCTGGCGGTGGTTTCAGCGCCCAATGCGTTTTGCGGGAAAATGGGGGTACCGGTGAAGCCAAACTGATAAAAGCGTTTGAATTTCTTTTTCAGGTTCTTCTGGGCCTCACCAAACTGGCTGCGGTGGCACTCATCGAAAATGAAGACGACCTGTTGCTGATAGACCGGTAAGTCGGCTTCCGCTTTCATCAAGTTATTCAGCTTCTGAATTGTGGTGACGATAATTTTGTTATCGTCTTTATCCAGATTCCTTTTAAGGCCAGCAGTATTGTCAGAACCATTGACGCTGTCCGGGGAGAAGCGCTGATATTCTTTCATGGTCTGGAAATCGAGGTCTTTACGGTCGACCACAAAGAAGACTTTATCAATGAAGTCCAGTTCGGTCGCCAGACGTGCGGCCTTGAAGCTGGTCAGGGTTTTACCTGAACCTGTGGTGTGCCAGATAAAACCGCCGCTTTCCGGGGTTGACCAGTTTTTGGCTTTATAGGAGCTGTTAATTTTCCATAAAATCCGCTCGGTGGCGGCAATCTGATACGGGCGCATCACCAGCAGCGTTTGGCTGCTGTCAAACACGCTGTAGTCAAACAGCACATTGAGCAGGGTATGCTTCTGGAAAAAAGTGGCAGTAAAGTCCTTCAGGTCTTTAATCAGCGTGTTATCAGACTTCGCCCAGTTCATGGTGAAGTCGAAACTGTTCTTATTCCGCTTTGTGGTATTGGCAAAGTAGCGGGTATCGGTTCCGTTGGAAATGACAAACAGTTGCAGGTATTTAAACAGGGAGTTGTCACCGTTAAAGCTTTCCTTGCTGTAACGGTGTATCTGGTTAAAGGCTTCACGTATTGCTACGCCGCGTTTTTTCAGCTCGATTTGAACCAGCGGCAGTCCATTGACCAGAATAGTGACATCGTAGCGATTGGCGTGCGTACCGGCTTGCTCGAACTGCTTGATCACCTGCACTTTATTGCGAAGCGTGTTTTTTCTATCTAGCAGGTAGATGTTCTGAATACGGCCATCGTCGAAGACGAAATCATGAACATAGTCGTCATGAATCTTACGGGCCTTTTCGACAACGCCATCGCTGGGCCTATCCATCCAGGTTTCCACAAAGCGACGCCATTCAGCTTCCAGAAACTCTACATTATTAAGGGATTGCAACTGTTCCCTGACATTATCCAGCATAGCCCTGGCGTTGTTCAGGGTTGGCAGATATTCATAGCCTTGGTTAACCAAATCCTGAATCAGCTCACGCTCCAGATCACCTTCACTCTGGTAGCTCTCGGTAATCTTCCATTCTTGGCTGTATGTATCCAAAATGATGAAGTTATTGGATTCAGTAATTGTCTTGGTGCAATCAACCATTTTTTTGTTCCTGCTGCCAGAAGCCACAGTTGTTCTTTAAGTGATCGAGCAACAGCTTGACAGTCGCTTTCTCCGCTGGCGTTGGCTCTGCAACGGCTTCATTCGATAGCGTGCTGTGGCTTGTAAAATTGATGATTCTGCTCAGATAAAGCTGCTTGTCGTCAGGCAAGAGTTCAGACCACTTAGGGTAGCCCAGAAAGCTGGCCGTTTTCTCATAAAGATTGCGCAGTAACGTGAAGTGATATCTTTCAACGTTGTTGTCAGCAATTGCCTGTTCGATGGTTTGTTTTAGGTGGAGATGGTAGGAAAAACTCTTGTTAGAGTCGCCTTGTTTTTCTGTAAGGGCAAATGTGCCATCCTCAAAATTCTCCAACATGTAGCAAGCTTTACCCTTCAACTCATTGAAAAGTACATTATAAAATATTGGACTATGTGTTGTGATAATGAACTTCAAATCGGATTCGCTGGATTTGATCAGCCCCGCAAGATTAACCGCCAGCTCAATCAAATGGTTATCATCAAGGGAGCTGACGGGATCATCAATGAATACATATTCGAGTTGATCAAATTCGTGGTTCTCGCGCGCATCCTGGTCGGCGATATTGAGAATTGTTACCACTTGATCCAGTAGGGTGTAAAACACACTCCAGATGAAGTTGCTTTCTTCACCTTTGGATAACTTGATATGGGCGGAACGCTCATCGTTGCCGCGCTCCATGGAAAAAGTGACTTCGGTAAAGTCTATATTGAAGTGTGGCGTTAGCTTGTCATTCGAATAGCGCTGGAAATAACGGATGATATTGCCATCTTGTCCCAAATCTTTGAGCAATGTCAGCAACCAGTTTGTATAGGAATTAGGTTGCACCTTTAGCTTCGGCTCGGCATCTTCTTGCAGATCGTTATCCCAGTAAAACAAGTCCTCTGTGAATGCATTGTAATAGAGGATTTTTTTGCGCGACAACTCGGACTGTTCAGCTTCGCCATCACCTTCTCCGCCATTGACTTTGGGCGCAATCAGTTGCTTGAAATCCCGAGAAAGACGTGTCTTCCCCGTGCCATTGAAAGCGTAGATCAACTGTACCTTTGGTACAGACTTGAGCTCTTCTACTTCCTTGGTGACAGTTTTTTTGGTTTTCCTAGGCGTACTCAACTGTTGGGCTATCTCTGAGAGTGTCTTACTCATCTCATACCTCTGTCACTTCCGGCTTCGGGAAACTAAATAGCATGTCCCGATAATATTCGTACTGCTTTTGGCGCAGCTCGATTTCGCGGGGAAGGCCTTCAGTGATTGAGTTGGTCAGAGTGTCGAATTTATCCATAGTGGATATGATTCTCTTTTGTTCATCCATGGATAGTACAGGGACTCGAAATTGCCTTAGAGTCGTCAGATTGAGCATCCCATAGTTGCGCATTTCAGACTTAAGCTTGTCGTACAAATTAGTTAAAAAATAGAATATGAACTTATCATTAATAAGATCTTGCCTCTTGGATTTTATACTGGCTATATTTTGATTTGTTGATGCTTCGAATTCAAGAAATGCAGTTTTAAATATGGTTGCACCAACAAGTGCTATTAAAGTAGTCTTCTTTGGAAGAAGTTTGGCACTGGATTTTTTCAGTCCTAACTCGCTGATAAAGTTGTTTGCTAAGTAAACAGGTTCATTATTACATGATTCTGATTTTAGCCATGGGATTGTTCCATTATCCCAGTACTCTGGTTTAGATTTTGATGGTGTACCTCCAGAACCGATGTGAAATAAATCTTCATCTCCTAATGTTTTCCACTCAATTTCACTATCATCAAAACTTAGCAACTGATCGCGATAGTAATTGTACTGTTTTTTGCGAGCGGTAAGCTCAGTGGTAAGCTCAGCGCTAAGAGCGGTAAACTTATCCAGAATCCGGACGATTTCAGACTGGATGGCAAGGGATTTTTCCGGATTGTCCGGGCAGGGGATAGGAAATTCAAGTTTTTCAAGTACCGACTTTGAGAGGCGTGGAATACTGGCGCGACGTACTTGCCCTGAAATTTTATTTTTTTGTGTCAACAAAAAATGAAACAAAAACCTGCCATTAATATTTTCTGGCGTGATTGCAAAATGAACATCATCAGCCGCCCAAAATTCATCTTCGCTATAACCAATTTCACC
This sequence comes from Yersinia sp. FDAARGOS_228, assembly GCF_002073315.2. Taxonomy (NCBI): domain Bacteria; kingdom Pseudomonadati; phylum Pseudomonadota; class Gammaproteobacteria; order Enterobacterales; family Yersiniaceae; genus Yersinia; species Yersinia sp. FDAARGOS_228. Next base: position 66,325 of record NZ_CP020409.2, on the reverse strand, counting down.
GGCTGCACCCGCACAGATAATGAACGAAGATTTTGCTGCGACATTACATTCATGATAGTAACCTAGTGGTGTCATGCTGTTCTGATAAACCGCATATTTGCCACTGGTTTCTAATTGAGATTTTACAAGCCGTCTACCGCGCTGAAGATCTACAACATCTCCCAATGATTTCCATTCTACCTCAGCTCCATTTAGCAGTTTTTCCAGATAACTTAATTCGCTCATGCTTGCGCCTCACAGCCTTCAATTTCAGCCACAATCGCATCGATGTCTTTACGTAACTGATCGATTTTGCTGACGGTGGTTTTCAGCTCAGCATTCAGTTCAGTGATATCCACGATTTCACGGGTGTCTTTCGCTTCGATATAGCTGCTGACTGACAGGTTATAGTCATTGGCGGCAACAGCCTCAAACGGCACAGACTTTGCCAGATGGTCAGTATCTGCCTTGGTGTCAAAAGCCTGCATAATCTGTTTAATATGCGCATCGGTCAGGATGTTGTTGTTAGCTTCTTTTTTGAACAGACTGCTGGCATCAATAAACTGTACGCTGGTATCAGTTTTGTGCTTTGACAGCACCAAAATGTTAACGGCAATGCTAGTTCCGAAGAACAGATTTGGTGCAAGTGAAATCACCGTCTCAACATAGTTGTTATCGACCAGATACTGGCGGATTTTTTGCTCGGCACCGCCACGGTAGAAAATACCAGGGAAGCATACGATCGCCGCACGTCCTTTGGCTGACAGATAGTTCAAAGCATGCAGCACAAACGCAAAGTCGGCTTTTGATTTCGGGGCCAGTACACCTGCTGGGGCAAAACGTTCATCGTTAATCAGCGTTGGGTCGTCACTGCCAATCCATTTCACCGAGTAAGGTGGGTTAGAGACAATCGCATCAAACGGTTTTTCATCACGGAAATGTGGCTCTTTAAGGGTATCACCCAGCTTGACATCAAATTTGTCGTAGTTGATGTTGTGGAGAAACATGTTCATACGCGCCAGGTTAAACGTCGTATGGTTAATCTCCTGACCGTAAAAGCCATCTTCAATGATGTGGTTATCAAAATGCTTTTTCGCCTGGAGCAGCAGGGAGCCAGAGCCTGCTGCCGGGTCGTAGATTTTATTGACGTGGGTCTGACCGTGCATTGCCAGTTGGGCAATTAGCTTAGATACGTGCTGTGGCGTGAAGAATTCGCCTCCTGACTTCCCGGCATTTGCTGCATAGTTGGAAATCAGGAATTCATACGCATCCCCGAAAAGATCAATCTGATGGTTGTTAAAGTCACCCAGCTTTAAGCCTTCGACACCTTTCAGCACAGCGGCAAGGCGGGTGTTTTTATCTTTGACGGTGTTACCCAGGCGGTTGCTGGTGGTATCGAAATCGGCAAACAGGCCTTTGATGTCTGCTTCAGACGGATAACCGTAGGCTGAGCTTTCAATGGCGACAAAGATGCTGTTTAAATCAGCATTCAGCCTGTCGTTGGTATTCGCTTTAGCGGCAACATTGCAGAAAAGCTGGCTTGGGTAAATGAAATAGCCTTTGGTTTTGATGGCATCGTCTTTAATGTCATCGGTAATGATACTGTCATCCAGCGCAGCATAGTGGACGCTATCATCACCGGCCTCAATGTAGCTGGAAAAATTTTCACTGATAAAGCGATAGAAGAGCGCACCAAGGACGTATTGTTTGAAATCCCAACCATCGACCGACCCACGGACATCGTTGGCAATTGCCCAGATTTGACGGTGTAGCTCTGCACGTTGTTGAAGACTAGTCATTTTTATCCTGATATTGATTTTTGGTTACGGCTATTGATGCGATTCTATCGCACTTTGTTCTTATCGACTGTATCTATAATCAAGTTAAATAATGCCTTATCCGGTAAACGCCGTCGCGGACTCTGAAAGGTTCTACCAATTCCCCACACCTGTGTGCATTAAAAAAATCTTCGGATATATATCATTCTTCTGAACATACCCGATTAACGGCAGAACCTCACGGTTCTGCCGTTTTTGTTTTATTTTCCATAGGAGTAGTGATGAACAATTCTGAAGGTCTGCAGCCGCTGCAGAACTCACTTTCTGGCTTGCCGCAATGGGTGTCTGAACGCATTCTGCAGCAGATAAATCAGTTAACCCACTACGAGCCAGTGATCGGCATTATGGGAAAAACCGGTGCTGGTAAATCGTCTCTCTGTAATGCTTTGTTCCATAGCGAAGTCACGCCCGTAAGTGATGTCCAAGCCTGCACCCGTGATGTACTGCGATTGCGACTGAACAGCGGTGACCATAGCCTGATACTGGTGGATCTGCCCGGCGTGGGTGAGAGCGAGCAACGGGATAGCGAATATGAATCTCTGTATCGCCGTATCCTCCCTGAGCTGGATCTCATCCTGTGGGTTATCAAAGCAGATGATCGTGCTTTCTCCATCGATGAACGTTTCTACCGGCGTGTGATGACTGACTACCAACAACGGGTGCTGTTTGTCGTTAACCAGGCTGACAAAATCGAGCCATGCCATGAATGGTATGTCAGCGGCAATGCGCCATCACCGCACCAGTTGGTGAATATTGAAGCAAGGCTAGAATCCATTCGCCAGCTATTTTCACCGCATCATCCGGTATGTGTCGTCTCTGCCAGGACTGAATGGAATCTGCCGTCAATGGTCGAAATCATGATGCGTTGCCTGCCGGACCGAGCCACCAGCCCGCTGGCGAGGCAACTGCACGGGAGGTTGTGTAGTGAACCGGTAAAAAAGCAGGCGCGTGAGGGTTTTGGTCATGCGGTTGGCGAAGTGTTTGATTCTGCGGAAGCGGCATCATTTATTCCCGCACCACTAAAAGCCGTCATCCGTATTGTTCGCGATACTGTGGTATCCGTTGCTCGTGCCGTTTGGGACTGGATTTTCTTCTGAGTTGGCGCACCTGCCGTTATCTTCGGGACATACCCTGTCCGTTCTGACGTTTTATAAGCTATCGAATTTGGTATGTTTTCTCTCTAAGCCCCGTCAAAGTTGATTTCGGCAACAGTAAAAAATACGTCTTCTTGTGTCCATTCCCTGTCCCTGCCCCTCGTTAAAATAACTGTTTTATTTTCAGCTGATTATCTCACTGGAGAACCTGTCTCATGACTCAGGCTAAACGCCGTCATGACCGGCTTGCCGTCAGGCTGTCGTTAATTATCAGCCGTCTGGTGGCGGGCGAAACGCTAGATTTGCGAACGTTGGCAACTGAATTTGGCGTGTCGGTTCGTACCCTGCGCCGGGACTTTCGGGAACGGCTGATGTATCTGGATCTAGAGTATCGCAAGGGTCTGTGTCGCTTGCTGTCCGGCGGCCGCCAGAGAGAGCTGGCTGTGATGACATTTGCCCGCCAGTCTGGCGTTGAAGCACTGTTTCCTGGTATGGATAACCATCTGGTCGCTTCACTGTTGAGCGGTCCTGGTGAGTCTCCCTGCCTTATCTGGCAGGGAGTGGCCCAAGCGTCATCCCCAGACTTGGGCGTGTTCACACGACTGGTGAGCGCAGTATCGGAACACCGGAAGGTGACGCTACTGGGAAGCGGTTGTCGCTGCACAGACCTTGCTCCCTATCGCTTGGTTCTGCGTGAGAGAGAATGGTATCTGACGGGTGAGCATCAGGCCAGGATTGCCGTTTTTCCCCTGACCGATATTCGGGCGGTCACGCTCCACAACGGCAGCTTCGCTCCAGATATAGCGATGCGCGACATCCTATCTCACCCGGATTTTCTTCAGGCTTTACCTCACTTTCGCTTTTTCCATTCATTGCTTGTCGCAACTGACGACGGGCTTATACCTCAGAAGGAATAATCACAATGAAATTGCTTACCACTACAGTGCTGGCCGCCAGTTTTTGCCTTGGTGCTGTTTTTCCGGCTGACGCTGGAAATACCGTCGGCACAGTCAAAGCCTGGCAATACATGCAGGCTGACGGTTGGAAATCCGCCGATGGCATGGATGACAATAAGCTGCACAACATGCTCTATCAAGCCAGCGTGATTGATAACTACCCGTGGACGAAACAGTTTCTGCTACGTGTCCGTGGCGGCGGTGCAATTTTCCTGGCTGACAAGAAAGCTCACACCATCCGTCAGCTGAAATTGAATCCACTCAGCGGTAATTACAACGATATTGAAACGGTCTACCAGGGAGAGAATAACGGAAATGGATGTTATTTCGCCATTATTGATAACAAATTCTGGGCAAGAGACGAGGCCGAGCAGAATGTTCTCTATGGCTATCCTCGCGTCGATAATGTGGAAAACGAGCTGGCTAAAATCAGGCAGCAATTCAGCCCACAGGTAGTTATGGTCATGCCGGATAACTGTGTGAATAAACAACAGCAGGCCGTTTTGGCTGCTAAACGTTCGGAAGAAGACCGAAAGCTCCAGCAATGGGTGGCACAGCAAAGTCTCGCTGAATTATGTCGTCGCACAGGAAACTGCTGACCTCTTCTCAATACCACTAAAGGCAAAGATCGATGGAAAAGGATTATCAGAAGGTTATTGCGATACCGACTCTCACGACGGTAAGGGTATGGGCAAAGCCTATTTACCTCAAAATCGCGCCACCCATGAGCCAATTTGTTAAAGCCTTACCTGTCATAGCCGGTTTAATGCTGTGCCACCTGTCATCCGCTTGTGCTGACGAACAACGCTATATCAGCATCCGCAACACCGATACCATGTGGACGCCCGGTAATATCTGCGTGTATCAGTTCCGCCTGGATAATGGTGGTAGCGGAGTGGGTTTCGGCCAACTGGCTGTTTCACTGCGTTTGAAAGACAAAGCAGGCAACACACTGGCGACAGGTGCCATGGACGTAGCCCCCTTTGGCGATAGCGACTCTACCCGTTCTCAGGAGGCTTTTCTGGAGCATGAATGTGTTGAAAACATCAACGCTGTTGAAATCATGAAGGTGACCGAAGAGCGCAATGGCCATCAGGTTAGGCTGCCACTGTCCGTTTTCGACCCACAGTATTACCAGCCATTGCCGATATCGGTTGCCGGGAATAAGGCATCATAACTGGCTTAGCTTTGCATCTGCCAAACATCAAATTAGCACAATCCTTCACTACAAATCAGGTCATGCCTCCTTCGGGAAGCATGGCCTTTTCGTTTTTAATCTCTAAATAAGGAATAGCCATGACCCGATTAGCATCTTGCTTTGGATCGGTGAACCTCGTTCGCCGCGATCGCCCATTAACCCGTGATGAACTGGCGCATTACGTACCGAGTGTCTTTAGTGAAGAAAAGCATGAATCACGTAGCGACCGGTACACCTACATCCCGACCATCACCCTGCTCGATAACCTGAAGCGTGAAGGCTTCCAGCCGTTCTTTGCCTGTCAGACCCGTGTGCGGGATCAGAGCAAGCGTGAACACACCAAACACATGCTGCGCCTGCGCCGCGAAGGCCAAATCACTGGCAAGCAGGTACCGGAAATCATTCTGCTTAACAGCCATGACGGCTCCAGTTCATACCAGATGTTGCCGGGGCTATTTAGATCGGTTTGCCAAAATGGACTGATTTGCGGTGAGAGTTTTGGTGAGGTGCGCATGCCGCATAAAGGCAATGTGGTGGAGAAAGTCATTGAAGGGGCTTACGAAATACTGGGGATATTTGACCGAGTGGAAGAGAAGCGCGATGCCATGCAGTCGCTGCTGTTACCACCACCCGCTCAACAGGCGATGGCAAAAGCAGCATTAACCTATCGCTTTGGTGAAGGGCATCAGCCGGTGACGGAATCGCAGATCCTTTCCCCCCGCCGCTGGCAGGACGAAAACAATGACCTGTGGACCACTTACCAGCGTATTCAGGAAAACCTGATTAAAGGCGGGCTGTCAGGGCGAACGACCGAAGGCAAACGTGCCCACACTCGTGCTGTAAAAGGTATCGACGGTGATGTGAAGCTTAACCGCGCTCTGTGGGTGATGGCCGAGAATATGCTGCAGCTTGCTTCATGAATCTTTTTGCCCTCACTCCCTTCAGGCCCTGTCGATAAACCGGCGGGGCTTAGTGTTTTAAGGAACTGATATGTCTACACTTCATCTATCCCCGGTATTCCCGGCAAACGAGCAGCGCGTTATCCGGCGAGCCCTGCGATTGCTGGAGAAATACCAGCGCCAACCGGGTGAACAGTTTACTGCCACCAGCTTTACTAAAAGCTGGGTGCAATTACAGTTGGCTCGCCAAGAGCGGGAGGTATTTCTCGTGATGTACCTTGATAACCAGCATTGCCTGTTGGGGCACGAAGCGTTGTTTACGGGCTCCATCAGCCATACAGAAGTACATCCCCGTGAGTTGGTAAAAGCGGCTCTGCGCCACAACGCAGCTGCGGTGATTCTGGCGCATAACCATCCATCGGGTACGACAGAAATCAGCCAGCAGGACAAGCACATTACCCAGCGGGTGGTAACCGCATTGGCACTGGTCGAAGTGCGCGTGCTGGATCATCTCGTGGTCGGGGGAAGTGATGTTGTTTCTTTTGCCGAGCAGGGGTTGCTTTAAACGGAGGTATTCATGCCATTAACACAATCCCATGAATGGGGGTTGCAAAGCGATATCACCCCACGATTTGGCGCAAGATTGGTTCAGGAAGGTAACCGGCTGCATTACCTGGCTGACAGGGCCGGTTTGACGGGGAGCTTTACACCAGCGCAGTTACAGAGTTTGGAGCAGGCTTTCCCGCTGTTGATAGTACAACTGGAAAATATGCTGCATTCCGGTGAGCTAAATCCACATCATCAACATCAGGTGGCAGTTCAACTTGCTGAATTCACCAGCATAGCGGATACCCGTGGTAGCTGCGGCTACGTTTACATTTCTATTTATCCAACCGAGTAACACCTTCTCTCTTCTTCTATTATCAGGATTCAACTTATGCACATTTCATCTGTACCGGCCACGGTGCCGGTTTCGTCACGCCTGTCGCCCGTACAGGTCTGGCAGCAACTGTTAACGTATCTTTTAGAACACCATTATGGCCTCACGCTCAACGACACGCCATTCCATAACGACGCGGCCATTGAGGAGCATATCGAAGCGGAAATAAAGCTTGCCGATGCGGTTAATTTCCTGGTGGAACGCTATGAACTGGTGCGCACTGATCGTAAGGGTTTCACCTGGCAGGAGCAGACACCATTTCTGACTGCTACCGATATTCTCAGAGCAAGACGTGCTACCGGGCTGATGAATACGTAAATTTTTCGAGCCTCATTCCTGATTTTTATCTCTGCACTTTCCACTCTTTTTATTCATCGCATAATGCGCCTGCCACTCCCGGCAGGCGTGTTTGCTTTTTATGGGCGATTGACGATGCAAACAGAACCCGACGTGTTAACAGATCACAACGAACTTATCCTTTCGACCAATATTGAACGTGTGGTCACTGGCCGCGATACCGCACTGAAACAAATCGAACAACTAATTCAGCAGCTTGCCGACATCTCGACGCTGACCAGTAGTATCGGTGGCAAAAAGGCCCGTGACTGGGCGATGCGTCAGGACTTTCGTTGTGGCTGCTGGCTCATGGAAAACGTGAAAACTGCAATGAGTACCATTACCTGTAATCTTGATCGCAGCATCTGGCGTGATCTAATGCAAAAATCAGGGATGATCTCGTTGATGGACGCTCAGGCGCGTAAGCAATGGGATAATAATCTCGAGGGTGACGATATTCCTGAGATCAGCGAAGCCAACATTCTTAGCACCTTTGAGCAATTGCATCACAGTAAAGCGGATGTATTTGAGCGGGGGATTATCAACGTGTTTAAGGGATTATCATGGGATTACAAAACGAACTCGCCTTGCCAGTTCGGCAAAAAGATTATTGTAAATAACCTGGTGGATCACAACCGCTGGGGATTTAAGCTCAATTGGGGATGGCGTAGGGATCAACTGGCTGACCTGGAACGCATGTTGTTTCTGCTGGATGGAAAACCCATTCCGGAAAATCGTAACGATGTGACGGTCAGACTGAGTGAGCACATTAACCATAAAAGCGCATCGGAGATCTTCGACGATGAGTATTTTTCGATACGCTACTTTCAGAAAGGCACAGCACACATCATTTTTAAACGGCTCGACCTGACAGAAAAGATGAATGATATCGTGGCGAAGCACTATCCGGGGATGCTGGCAGCGAGATGATGAAGAGGGCAGGGAAGCAATTCCTTACCTGACCCATTACCTGACCCGATTCCAATAAAACGAAAAAGGAGTCAGACGATTTCTCATCTAACTCCTTGTTTTATTTGGTGGCCCCTACTGGACTTGAACCAGTGACCAAGCGATTATGAGTCGCGTGCTCTAACCAACTGAGCTAAGGGGCCAGACTTGGGCGCTGATTATACGGTAGTTTTTATCCTGCGGTCTAGAGCTGATAAATCAGATGGCTGTTTTATGCACAAATTTAAGGTTTTTTACGTACATAGCAGGTGATTGTATGCAGATTTTAGCTTGGGGATAGGGTTTTTTCGGCTAAAAAGAAAAACCCCGGCATGCCGGGGTTTTTGTGTGTTTGCTGCTGTCGCTAACGATTAATCGTCCAGGAAGCTGCGCAACACTTCAGAGCGGCTTGGATGGCGCAGTTTACGCAATGCCTTAGCTTCGATCTGACGAATACGCTCACGGGTTACGTCGAACTGTTTGCCCACTTCTTCCAGAGTGTGGTCAGTGTTCATATCGATACCGAAACGCATACGCAGAACTTTCGCTTCACGAGCGGTCAGGCCAGCTAACACATCGTGAGTGGCAGAGCGCAGGCTCTCTGACGTTGCAGAGTCCAGCGGTAGTTCCAGAGTGGTATCTTCAATGAAATCGCCCAGATGTGAATCTTCATCATCACCGATCGGGGTTTCCATTGAGATTGGCTCTTTGGCAATCTTCAGCACTTTACGGATCTTGTCTTCCGGCATTAGCATGCGTTCAGCCAGTTCTTCCGGCGTTGGCTCACGGCCCATCTCTTGCAGCATCTGGCGTGAGATACGGTTGAGTTTGTTAATCGTCTCAATCATATGTACCGGAATACGAATGGTACGCGCCTGGTCCGCGATAGAGCGGGTAATAGCCTGACGAATCCACCACGTTGCGTAAGTTGAGAACTTATAACCACGGCGGTATTCGAACTTATCTACTGCTTTCATCAGACCGATATTGCCTTCCTGAATTAAATCGAGGAATTGCAGACCACGGTTGGTGTATTTTTTCGCAATAGAGATAACCAAACGCAGGTTAGCTTCAACCATTTCTTTCTTGGCACGGCGCGCTTTCGCTTCACCGATAGACATACGGCGGTTGATATCTTTCACTTGCTCAATTGTCAGACCGGTTTCTTCTTCGATCTGGCGCAGTTTCTGCAAGCTACGTTGAACATCATCCGAGACATCTTTCAGTTTTTCAGACCATGGTTTACCCATCGCAATGGCTGCTGCAAACCAAGTGTCACTGGTTTCATTGCTGGCAAACAGAGTAACGAAGTTTTTCTTCGGCATTTTGCACTGCTCAACACACAGCTTCATGATGATACGTTCTTGAGTACGAACGCGATCCATCATGGTACGCATGTTGTTGACCAGATAGTCGAATTGCTTCGGTACCAGGCGGAACTGTTTGAACACTTCAGACAACTTCAGAATTTCAGCAGCAGCATTGGCGTGGCTACGACCATTTTTCTTGATTTCCATGCGTGCGTTTTCGTACTGCTCACGCAAATCGCTGAATTTCTGGCGTGCCAGCTCTGGATCGATGCTGTTGTCGTCTTCTTCTTCGTCTTCGTCTTCATCTTCGTCGTCGTCATCATCCATCTCTGCGGTGGATAATTCAGAACCAACGTGAGTCGCCGTCGGCGCAATATCTTCTTCGGCGTTTGGATCAACAAAGCCGTTGATCAGGTCAGATAAACGGGCTTCACCCGCTTCAACGCGATCATATTGTTCTAACAGATAAGTAATCGCTTCAGGGTATTCAGCAACTGAACACTGAACCTGATTGATACCGTCTTCAATACGTTTGGCGATATCAATCTCGCCTTCACGTGTTAACAGCTCAACGGTACCCATTTCACGCATGTACATACGCACCGGGTCGGTAGTACGCCCGATTTCGGATTCAACACTGGATAACACCTGCGCAGCAGCTTCTGCCGCGTCATCGTCGGTATCAGTGGTGTTCTCGGCCAGCATCAAATCATCGGCATCAGGTGCTTCTTCCAGCACTTGGATGCCCATGTCATTAATCATCTGGATGATGTCTTCGATCTGATCGGAATCGACGATATCTTCCGGCAGATGGTCATTGACCTCAGCATAGGTCAGATAGCCTTGCTCCTTACCACGGGTGACAAGTAGCTTTAGCTGTGACTGCGGGTTTTGCTCCATAAGACGGTATCCACACTTCAGAGTATTTGGGTTGGTGTCGGTCGGCGAAACCGCCAACAATAGCATTTGGGGCCTTTTTTTGTCGCCGCTGCCCGCTATGGCGGCATATTGCGGGGAGTCGCCCCCACATTTATCGGCAATTAAGCCGTTGGGTGTTTCATTTTTTTCTGGCTAATGCCAGATTCAAAGACCAAAGCTCTTTACGTTCTTCGGCGTTTAATCCATGTGTCCGTTCACGCGCTATCAGGGTTTCCTGGCGTTGCTCCAAGATGGAGTCATACAGGCTCGCTAGCGTGTCGACAAAAGTCGGTTCGACCATATCCTCAACAATCATGTGGTTCCATGTTGCGAGAGTTTCAAGCTGTTGGCTGAATTTATTATCCCGATACAGTTCCAGTAACTGCCCGGTTGTCAGTCCCGGCTGGGCCAGACAAGTATCAACCAACTCAATAAATAACGGTAAACCTGCTAACTTGGCTTGTTCGACGCCCTGTAGTGAGGGAATAAGTGTAGCCAGTTGTGGGTTTTGTACCAGTAGCCCTATAAGTATACGCATGGTTGTGCGTTTTAGCTGGGGCGGTTGGTAGGTATTCGTATTTTCAGCCTGTTTTGGCATCAGTTTATCGAGCTGGCTATCATCAAGCAGGCCTAACTTATTACCCAGTTGCTGACGCAGATAAAGACGCAAGGTCTCACCAGGTACCTGACTGATTAAAGGTAGTGCCAGAGTGCTTAACTTGGCGCGCCCGTCGGGGCTGCTCAAATCCACCTGTGGCATCAACGTTTCGAACAAGAAGGTTGAGAGTGGTTGCGCCACTTCCATCCGCTGTTCAAATGCGTCTTTCCCTTCTTTACGTACCAGAGTGTCTGGGTCTTCGCCGTCGGGCAAAAACATAAAGCGTAGCTGACGCCCGTCATTTAGATAGGGCAGCGCCGTTTCTAATGCTCGCCAGGCGGCATCTCTACCTGCCCGATCACCGTCGTAACAACAAATTACGTTATCGGTAGCACGGAATAATAATTGAATATGCTCCGCAGTGGTCGCGGTCCCCAGTGAGGCAACAGCATAATCAATGCCAAATTGCGCGAGTGCTACCACATCCATATAACCTTCCACCACGAGTAAACGCGTGGGGTTGGGATGATTCACTTGCGCTTCATACAAGCCGTATAACTGCCGACCCTTATGAAAAATTTCTGTTTCTGGGGAGTTTAGATACTTTGGTACTCCATCACCCAGAATTCGCCCACCAAAAGCGATAACCCGCCCGCGCTTATCGCGGATAGGGAACATGACGCGCTCACGAAAACGATCGTAAGTCCGCCCTGTATCATTAGTCACCAGCATTCCAGCATCGTTCAGCGCGGTGCGGCTCTCACCATCACGACCAAAACGTTTTAAGGCATTGTCCCAACCTGGGGGGGCAAAACCAATAGCAAAATGTTGGATGATTTCTTCACTCAAACCGCGGTTCTTAAGATATTCGCGTGCTTGATTGGCGCTCGAGCCTTTGAGTGACTGTTGATAGAATGCACTAAGGCTTTCCATCAGTTGATAAAGACTTTGTCGTTGATGACGTTCGATCTGGGTGGTGCCGGTTCCTGCCTCGTAAGGCACTTCCAGCCCATGCATGGTGGCCAATTCCTCAATACTTTCGACAAACTCGAGTCTGTCGTAATTCATCAGGAAATCAACAGCATTACCATGTGCGCCACAGCCGAAACAGTGATAAAACTGCTTTTCGCCGTTAACAGTGAATGAGGGTGTTTTCTCATGATGGAACGGACAGCACGCATGGTAATTTTTGCCTTGTTTCTTCAACTTTACCCGTGCATCGATAAGATCGACGATGTCGGTGCGAGCCAGCAAGTCATTGATAAATACGCGTGGAATTCGTCCAGCCATAAGCCCCTATTCGATCAGTCCATAAACGAGAACAAGCCGCGCATTCCTTTCGGAAAGCACGGCCTTCGTATGCAACTACTCGATCTGCGCGTTCTTAGAACATAAAAAACTACGCGGTGGGGTTACCCCCGAAGAATTAATACAGACGAGTGCGGCGTGCGTTTTCGCGAGCCAATTTCTTCGCGTGACGTTTTACAGCAGAAGCTTTAGCGCGTTTACGTTCGGTAGTCGGTTTTTCATAGAACTCACGACGACGGACTTCAGCTAAAACACCTGCTTTTTCGCAAGAGCGTTTAAAACGACGAAGAGCTACGTCGAATGGCTCGTTTTCACGTACTTTAATTACCGGCATGTGCCTCTCACCTCAATAGAAATCGGTTTGCTGCTGGCCAATCGCCAGCCTTCTCAAAATGGTGCGGAATTTTACTTCAATGGATGCTGCTTTGTAAAGCACCACAGCAAATTGAAACAGGCACGCCCCTGTGATGTCGCCCCCGTTCTTTACAAGAAAGTTGGTGCCGAGGGTGCGACGGCCGCTGATTATATACTAAACAGGCCTTGTGATCGAATTTATCAACATTTTTTTCAAATGTGAAAACGATCAACAACATTCATGCAGTCGGATTGTTCAAATTGCCTGTTTGTCGGCCAATTTAGGATCAGAAGTCATGACGGGCGGTACTGTTATGCTAAACTATCGGCCGCACGTGAATGATGGGAAATGTAATGCGAGTTTTGGGTATAGAGACGTCCTGCGATGAAACCGGGATTGCAGTGTATGACGATGAAACCGGTCTGTTAGCTAACCAATTGTACAGTCAGGTTAAATTGCATGCTGATTATGGCGGTGTAGTGCCTGAACTGGCTTCCCGTGATCATGTGCGCAAGACTGTGCCACTGATTCAGGCTGCGTTGAAAGAAGCCAATCTGAGCGCTAAAGACATTGATGGCGTGGCGTATACCGCAGGCCCTGGTTTGGTTGGCGCATTGTTGGTCGGGGCGACAGTCGGCCGCGCATTGGCATTTGCGTGGGGGGTTCCGGCAGTGCCGGTCCACCATATGGAAGGCCACCTATTGGCACCAATGTTGGAAGATAACGCACCAGAGTTCCCGTTTGTCGCGCTGCTGGTATCCGGCGGTCACACTCAGTTGATTAGCGTGACGGGGATTGGTGAGTATCTGCTATTAGGGGAATCTGTCGATGATGCGGCAGGTGAAGCCTTTGATAAAACAGCAAAATTATTAGGTTTGGACTATCCCGGAGGGCCGATGTTGTCGCGTATGGCACAACAGGGTACGGCGGGGCGTTTTACCTTCCCGCGCCCAATGACCGATCGCCCTGGGCTGGATTTCAGTTTTTCTGGTTTGAAAACGTTTGCTGCAAATACTATCCGAGCTAACGGTACCGATGATCAGACCCGTGCGGATATCGCTCGTGCATTTGAAGATGCGGTGGTTGATACGCTGGCGATTAAATCCAAACGCGCGCTGGATAAGACCGGTTTCAAACGTTTGGTCATTGCCGGCGGCGTCAGTGCAAACCGCACTTTACGTTCAAAACTGGCGGAGATGATGCAAAAACGGGGCGGTGAAGTGTTTTACGCCCGGCCAGAGTTTTGTACCGATAATGGCGCGATGATCGCCTATGCTGGGTTGATCAGGCTGAAAAGTGGTGTGAACAGCGAGTTGAGTGTTTCGGTACGGCCGCGGTGGCCTTTGAGTGAGTTGCCGAAAGTCTGAGCGGGGCTGTGGCGGTGTTGCTGCGTCATCTCGTGATGCTCACATACTGATGTATGCTCCGCTCTCTCAATTCCTTGCGCCTTGCCTCGCTCCCGCTCAGCCATTCTAAGATTGGTGCTGGCAGTCTGAGCGGGGTTGTGGCGGTGTTGCTGTGTCATCTCGTGATGCCCACATACTGATGTATGCTCCGCTCTCTCAATTCCTTTGCGCCTTGCCTCGCTCAGCCATTCTCGTTTTAAGGAAAATCAATCTTCTTTCTGTTCCAACTCTGCGGCTTCTTCGGCCGGGGTTTTCTGCTTTTTCTTTCTGAGCTTATCCCAGATTTTACTTTCTTTGCCGCGCCATAAACGTTGAATATTATCGTGGTGACGCATCAGAATCAGACAAGAGAGCATGGCAACCGGGAAGGTGAATTGCGGTTTAAACCACCAAACGTAGAAGGGAGCGATCAGAGCACTGATAATTGCACCTAAAGAAGAATACCCACTCAATAACACCGTTAGTAGCCAAGTACCGGTCATCAGGCCGGTCAGATCCCAGCCAATGGGTGCGATGGCACCGAAAGCGGTTGCAACACCCTTGCCACCTTTAAAATGGAAAAAGACCGGATAGATGTGACCAAGGCAGGCAGCGATAGCGGTCAAGCCCAGATACAGGGGGGAAACGTGCAGTAGGTAAGCAATCCAAACGGGCAACATGCCTTTCAGCACATCGAAAATCAGCACTGTTGCTGCGGCTGCGCGACCACCGATGCGCAGTACGTTGGTTGCACCGGGATTACCGGAGCCATGTTCACGCGGATCTGGCAGCTTAGCAACCCGACACACCAGGATTGCACTGGAAATAGAGCCACACATATACGCGAAGATAATCATGCCAAGCGCGATAGCACTCATAACACCGCCCTGTTGAATAATGATCGTTTTAATCGCAACATCAGTGGATAATACGCATATTCCGCTGGAAGTGGTATCCGGCAGGCGCAAAAACAGAGAATGACGTGATGGACATCGTATTTATTGAAGAACTTAGTGTCATAACCACCATCGGTGTTTATAACTGGGAGCAGACCATCCAGCAGAAGCTGGTGTTCGATATCGAAATGGGCTGGGATAATCGTAAAGCTGCTGCCAGTGATGATGTGAATGATTGCTTGAGCTATGCAGATATCAGTGATGCGGTGATACACCATGTAGAGTCACAGCGCTTTGCCCTGGTTGAACGGGTGGCAGAAGAGATAGCCGAGCTACTATTAGTGCGTTTCCAATCACCGTGGGTGCGGATTAAGGTCAGTAAACCGGGAGCGGTGGCACAAGCCCGTAATGTCGGTGTGCTCATTGAGCGTGGTCAGCGGCCTAACTGATTTTTTTGTGTCGTGATGACATAAAAGTGCAATCCTGAATAGATAATGTAGTCTGATTGTATGGTGTGATAATTATCGAATTTGAACGGCATTGTTTTTTTAGCATATGGTTTTGTTAATCGTATGCTGTGTAACATTGCCGTTTTTTGTGTTTTCTATTACATGGCATTGGGTATCGTAGATGACGGATATGTATTCGCTGTTTGTGGCTGTTGTTTTAGGTGTGGTTGAGGGATTGACGGAGTTTTTACCCGTATCATCCACTGGGCATATGATTATCGTTGGTGAGCTATTGGGCTTTACCGGCGACAAGGCAAAAACCTTTGAAGTCATCATTCAGTTAGGGTCGATTCTGGCGGTTGTCGTGGTGTTCTGGCGGCGGTTATTTGGCCTGATTGGTATCCATTTTGGTGCAGTACCTCATGAGGGAAAAACCAGCGGCCATCTGACATTGGGCCATATTTTACTGGCAATGATCCCTGCCGTGGTGTTGGGGTTGGTATTCCATGATGTCATCAAATCGCTGTTTGATCCGAGAAATGTCATGTATGCCTTGGTGGCGGGTGGGGTACTTTTACTGGTCGCAGAATGGTTCAAACCTAAAAATCCGAAGTCCGTTGGTTTGGATGATATTACTTACCGCCAGGCTTTCGCGATTGGCTGCTTCCAGTGTCTGGCCTTGTGGCCGGGGTTCTCCCGTTCTGGTGCTACCATTTCTGGCGGTATGTTGGTCGGCGTTAACCGTTATGCCGCGTCTGAGTTCTCCTTCATCCTGGCGGTGCCGATGATGATCGGGGCCAGTGGGCTGGATCTTTATAAGAGCCTGCATTTCCTGACGTTAGGTGATTTACCGATGTTTGCCGTCGGGTTTATCACGGCATTTATCGTCGCTCTGATTGCTATCAAAACCTTCCTTTCACTGATTAAACGCATCTCTTTTGTGCCTTTCGCCATCTATCGCTTTGTGGTCGCGGCAGCCGTGTATTGGGTGTTTATGTAACATACCCGTTATACTTCAAGCTGCATGTGCGTTGGCTACGTTCATCACCCGAATCACTTACTCATGTAAGCTCATCGGGTTCTCTCGCTTGCCGCTTTCCTGCAACTCGAATTATTTAGGGTATAAAAAGTGCAGCGAAATATAAAAAAAGCCCTGATTAATCAGGGCTTTTTGTTATCGGTGATTTTATTCTGATGTGATTACTTGCGCTTGTTTCCATTGTGCTAATGCTTGTTGGCGGCGGCGTTTTAGTTCGTCGCGAATGGCTAACCCTTGTAACCCGCTGGCTACCACTTCCTGCACTGACACGCTGTTGGCAACATGGTATGCGGCTCGTAGATAGTCCCCCTGTGGATAGGGATTTTCTTCAAATCCGGTACGGCCACGGGCATCTGCCTCACTGGTCATAATCATTTGCTCAAGGCGTTCTGGTTTGCGCCACACATCAATCGCATCGAATAATTTGAGCAGAGTTTCGGGGCGGAGCTTATTCACCGTATGGATAAGATCATGGTATTCCGCCACCAGTTTCGCCAAGTCACGTATCGGATTCGGTACCCGTAAGCGTTGACATAGCTGTTCAACCAATTTAACCCCAGCCGGACCGTGGCCGTGGTGGTGCGGCCAAAACTCTTTCGGTGTCAGACCTTTACCTAAATCATGGCAGAGAGCGGCAAAACGGATATCAACCTCAGGGCTGAGTTGAGCCGCAATTGCCAATGTCATCAGCGTATGGATCCCAGTATCAATTTCTGGATGCCACTTTTCGGGGGCGGGTACGCCAAATAAACGCTCAATTTCTGGGAATAGCACCACCAGCGCACCGCAATCACGTAACACCTGAAAATAGATCTGTGGGCTTTGCATTTTCAGCGCTTTCTCGGTTTCTTTCCATACTCGCTCTGGTGTCAGTGCCGATAGCTCGCCACTTTGTGCCATGGCCGCCATTAAAGATTGAGTCTCGGCGGCGATGCTAAAACCTAAATGAGCAAAACGAGCGGCGAAACGGGCAACTCGTAAAACACGTAATGGATCTTCGCCAAAGGCGTCGGAGACATGACGCAGCACTTTGTTTTCTAAATCTTGTTGGCCGTGGTAGGGATCAATCAATTCCCCATCAGCGCTACGGGCAATGGCATTGATAGTCAAATCGCGGCGCAATAAATCCTCTTCCAGTGTGACATCCGGCGCGGCGTAGCAGGTAAAACCGGTGTAACCTGCGCCGGATTTGCGCTCGGTACGAGCCAGTGCGTACTCTTCATGGCTGACTGGGTGCAGAAAAACGGGGAAGTCTTTACCGACCTGCTGATAGCCCTGTGTGAGTAACTGTTCCGGGGTGCACCCCACCACGACCCAATCCTGTTCGGTGACCGGCAGATTTAATAGGCTGTCGCGTACCGCGCCGCCGACCAGATAGATTTTCATGTTAACCCTTCGTTCTTGACGTTATAGCGTTGTTAGCTGCTCACTTGAATCACATTTTGCCGCCTGGCGACACCGCCAATGACTGTGTGCTTGGTGCTGGAGACAAAGGTTTATTTCAGTATAGTTGGGGATGAGGGCAGATTAAACAAGCAGGCCACCCTGGCGGGCAGCCGAACGCGTCGATTTTACCGTTTGATTAAACTGCTATCAGTTCATCCAGCGGTTGTTCTTTTTGCGGCTTGGGATCAGATGTGGCAATACCAGGCCGAGAAGCAAGCCGATACCGGCAACACCGCCACCGTACATAAACCATTGCAGGATAATGGTACGCTGTTTGTCATCTAATTGCAGATTCACGGCGCTGACTTTCTTCTGAGCAACCACTAACTGATTCTTAAGTGACTCATTTTCTTTTTGCAGTTCAGAAATCACGCTATCGCTGGCAGCCACTTTCTGCTGCATTTCAGCGGTGCGCTGATTCCAGCTATTATCAATATTAGCCAGCTTATCTGTCAGGGTTTTGACTTGTTGTTCAAGGTCAGGTACCCGAATGCGCAAACTGGGTGTTTCACTCAATTGATTAAGCGGGATCCAAGTGGTTTTCCCTTTACTGTCACGAATTTGCCCATAACTTGTGCTGTCATCAACGCTTATCAGGGTAACTTCATCCCCGCCTTTTAGCGTGCCAACAATACGATATTGGTTACCGGGACCGCTATGAACGTAGGTATCCAGCTCATCAGAGATGTAGCGTTTTTCTTCAGCGTGCGCGCCCCAGGAGATACTGAGACTGAGTATCGCGAGGCAAATTAGGCGTATTTTCAGCATTAGAGAGTCATTTATGAGTGAATTTATGGAACGATAGTAGTGTGTTCAGTTTGCCGACGCAACGCATAAACCGGAATGAGAACTATCTTACTCTCATAGCCAGCGCGGCTTTAGCCACTTTGTTGTTCATTTTAACCGCACTGAAAATTTGTCTTATGAAGCCTTATGGCAGACCTGTTAAAATAGGGGTTGACTCGGGGCTGCCGCGCGGCTTTTTTGTGTAAAATAGCGAAGTCTGTGTAAAACAGGCAAATCGCCGCGAAAGAGGCATAATGCCCGTAATCTCGCAACATACCGGTGTGAATGAAATTATGACCGTTGAAATAGAATTAAAGTTTATTGCTACTCCTGCGGCCATTGCCGCGTTGCCCGAGCGGCTTACATCCTGGCAAAACCAGCATTCTGCGCCGCAGACGTTGACCAATATCTATTTTGAAACTGCCGATAAGCGGCTGCGCCAGCATGATATTGGCTTACGCATTCGTGGTTATGATGGCCGTTACGAAATGACGGTTAAGACCGGCGGTAAAGTGGTCGGTGGTTTGCATCAACGCCCTGAATACAACGTCGATATTGATAGTGACCAATTAGATTTGGCGCGTTTCCCTGCCGATATCTGGCCGGAAGGTTGGGTGATTGAGACATTACAAGCAGAACTACAGCCGCTATTCCGCACAGATTTCACTCGTGAGAAGTGGGTAATTACTTACGGTGAGAGCGAGATAGAGCTTGCTGTTGATCAAGGCACTATCAGCGCAGGTGAGCTGTCGGAACCCTTGCACGAAATTGAGCTGGAACTGAAAAAAGGCAATCAGGCAGATTTACTGGCATTGGCCGCAGAACTGGCACAAATTGGCGGTTTACGGCAGGGCAATCTGAGTAAAGCAGCCCGTGGCTATCATTTAGCGCAAGGCAATCCACCGCGTGAGTTGCGCCCATTACTGGTCTTGCAGCCAGCGGCGAAATCCACCGTTGAGCAAGGCATGGTGGCAGGGCTTGAGATGGCGTTGGATCATTGGCAATACCACGAAGAGTTGTGGTTAGGTGGCGAACCGGCCGCCAAAGCAATGGTTATTGAGGCATTGGCGATGGTGCGGCAGTCATTAGCTATTTTCGGTGGCTTGGTACCGCGCAAGGCCAGTACTGAATTGCGCGCTGGGCTACTGGCACTTGAACCGCAGTTAGAACCGAAGAATGTCGATGCTGAGCAGCTTTGCTATAGCACTGATTACCTAAAATGTAAGTTAGCGCTCACATCTTGGCTAGTGACCTCCGGCTGGCGGCCATTTATGGATGCCAAAGCACAAGCCAAGTTTGAGGGATCATTTAAACGTTTCTGCGACATCATGTTGAGCCGCAGTGCCGCTGATCTGAAAGACGCTTTTGGTCACCATCTGGATGACGATGGTTATTTGGCGCAACTTCCGCGTTTAAACCGGCAGATCATGTCTTTCCAATTGCTTTCCGGCTTCTATCCGCAGAGTGAATGGTTGCCGTATATCGATGGCTGGTTTGGTTTGCAGCAAGAGATTATGCACCGTCAGGGCCACTGGCGTGATACCGCCCGTAAGGAAGCACTAGCGCAGGCAGCCTTTTGGCTGAACGGTGCTGCAAGTTAATAGATAGCCGCTTGAGGAATGAATGCTTTATGTTGCCACTCTCTTCGGAATTACAGCTTCAGGCGCAGAATATACAACAGCGCTTTTATGAGTTACCGGCTCCGCCAGATTTACACGAAGAAGATATCCCTGTACTGGCGTTGAGTGATTTTGTCAGTGATATGTTACTGATTCACCCTGAGTGGCTGGAAGAGTTGCATCAGCAACCCCCGCAACCGCAGGAGTGGCAATTTTATCCACAATGGTTAAATCTGGCGTTGGCCGAGGTACAGGACGAAGCAGCATTATTAGCCGCATTGCGGCTGTTTCGCCGCCGGATAATGGTGCGCATTGCCTGGTCACAAACACGGCAAACCAGTGCGACTACCGATACCTTGCAACAACTGAGTGGGTTGGCTGAAAGCCTGATTCTGGCAGCGCGCGATTGGTTGTATCAGGCTTGCTGTCGTGAGTTCGGTACGCCATCTAATGCCGAGGGTGTCCCGCAGCCGTTGCTGATTTTGGGCATGGGCAAATTAGGCGGCGGTGAACTGAATTTCTCCTCTGATATCGATCTGATTTTTGCCTACCCAGAAAACGGCCAGACCCAGGGTGGGCGTCGCCAGTTGGATAATGCCCAGTTCTTCACCCGCTTGGGCCAACGGCTGATTAAAGCGTTGGATCAGCAAACCATTGATGGCTTTGTCTATCGGGTGGATATGCGTCTACGCCCGTTTGGTGACAGTGGCCCGCTGGTACTGAGTTTTGCCGCACTGGAAGATTATTACCAAGAGCAGGGTCGTGACTGGGAACGCTATGCAATGGTTAAGGCACGTCTGATGGGCGGAGCTGAAGACCATTACAGTAAGGAGCTGCGCCAGATGCTGCGGCCCTTCGTCTTCCGCCGCTATATCGATTTCAGCGTGATCCAATCGCTACGTAACATGAAAGGGATGATTGCCCGTGAGGTCCGGCGGCGTGGCCTGAAAGACAACATTAAGCTGGGGGCCGGTGGTATTCGTGAAATCGAATTTATCACGCAAGTATTTCAGCTTATTCGTGGTGGCCGTGAACCGCGCTTGCAAGAGCGGGCTTTACTACCGACGTTGCAGGCAGTCGCCGAGCTGGGTTTATTACCACCACCACAAGTGAGTGATCTCAGTAGCAGTTATCTGTTTTTGCGCCGTTTGGAAAATCTGCTGCAAGCTATTGCTGATGAACAAACCCAAACGTTACCCAGTGATGCACTGAATCAGGCCCGATTAGCTTGGGGCATGGGGTATACCGACTGGGCGGCAATGAGTGCGGCACTGGAATACCATATGCAAGCTGTGCGTTTGGTATTTAATGATCTGATCGGCGATGATACCCCCGATATCGGTGAAGATCCCCGCCATGGTTTATATAAAAGCTTATGGCAGGATGCGCTGGAAGAGCGTGATTTAGCCCCTCTCACACCGCATTTAGACGAATCAGCCTGCCGGCAGTTGTTGACGACGATTAATCATTTCCGCCATGACGTTGATAAACGGACCATTGGGCCTCGGGGCCGTGAGGTGCTGGATCAACTGATGCCGCGCTTGTTCTCCGAGGTTTGCTCGCGCCCCGACGCCAATGTCGCCCTCAGCCGCTTGATTCAGTTGCTGCTGAGCATCGTTACTCGCACCACTTACCTCGAATTACTGGTGGAATACCATGCGGCATTGAAACATGTTATTCGCTTGTGTTCAGCCTCGCCGATGGTGGCCAGCCAATTGGCCCGCTACCCGCTGTTATTGGATGAGTTGCTCGATCCGCAATCGTTCTATCAGCCCTTGGAACCCGGTGCTTATCGTGATGAATTGCGCCAATACTTATTGCGGGTGCCAGAAGATGACGAGGAGCAGCAACTTGAGGCGTTGCGCCAATTTAAACAAGCCCAGCAATTGCGCATTGCCGCTGGTGATATCACCGAGGCGCTGCCGGTAATGAAAGTGAGCGATCACTTAACTTATCTGGCAGAAGCCATGATTGATGCGGTTATTCAGCAAGCCTGGGGGCAGATGGTGGCTCGCTATGGCCAGCCAAGCCATCTACAGCAGCGGGAAGGCCGTGGGTTCGCCGTGATTGGTTATGGCAAGTTAGGGGGCTGGGAGTTAGGTTATAGCTCAGATTTGGATCTGGTTTTCTTGCTCGATTGCCCGCTGGATGTGATGACTGATGGCGAGCGCAGCATCGACGGCCGTCAGTTCTACCTGCGTTTGGCCCAGCGCGTAATGCATTTGTTCAGCACTCGCACCTCGTCAGGCATTTTATATGAAGTGGATGCTCGCCTGCGGCCATCGGGTGAGGCGGGCATGCTGGTCAGCACCGTTGAAGCTTTTGCCGATTACCAACAGCATGAGGCTTGGACCTGGGAGCATCAGGCACTGGTTCGCGCGCGGATCGTTTACGGTGATCCTCAATTACATCAACAGTTTGATACTATCCGCCAGCAAATCCTGTGCCGTCATCGTGAAGATCCGCAATTGCAGCAGGAAGTGCGCGAAATGCGAGAGAAAATGCGCAACCATCTGGGCAGCAAACAGCGTGGCGTCTTCGATATTAAGGCGGATGAGGGGGGGATTACCGATATTGAGTTTATCGCGCAATATCTGGTGTTGCGCTATGCGGCCAACGAACCACGCTTGACCCGTTGGTCAGATAACGTGCGTATTTTTGAGTTGATGGCCAATTACGACATCATGGCACCGCAAGAGGCAGCGGCACTGACCCGTGCTTATGTCACCATGCGAGATGAGATTCATCATCTGGCATTGCAGGAGCTATCCAGTAAGGTTTCTGCTGACAGTTTTATCACCGAAAGAGAGCAGGTTGCTGCCAGTTGGCGGAAATGGCTGGTGACGTCAGATATTGTTGCCAGCGAATAAGATAAAATACAGCAGGCCCGTGATTACTGGGTACGGCGGTTATTCATAGTATGCCAGGTGCCTGTGATATTATCCGGCACCACATATATTCGTCATACTTCAAGCTGCATGTGTGTTGGCCGCGCTCAATCACCCGAATCACTTACTGGTCTTGACCTTAAGAAATAAGTAAGCTCGTCGGGATTATGAGCCTCTATGAAGCTCACCCTATGGGCCAGCGCAAGCGCTGTTCAACATGGTTTACAGCCAAGTTGTCACTCGCTTGCCGCCGTCCTGCAACTCGAATTATTTAGAGTATAACAAACACAAAATTGGAGCGAAGAGATGTGTGTTTTCGGGGTTAATAACAGCTCACTTTGGGGGGCTAACGTATGAAAGTCACGCTGCCTGATTTTCGCCGCGCCGGTGTATTAGTCGTTGGTGATGTCATGTTAGACCGTTATTGGTATGGACCAACCAGCCGGATCTCACCAGAAGCACCGGTGCCAGTTGTTAAAGTTGATACCATCGAAGAGCGCCCCGGTGGTGCTGCAAACGTGGCGATGAACATCGCATCCCTTGGCGCTATCTCTCGTTTAGTTGGGTTGACCGGCATCGACGATGCTGCGCGGGCGCTGACCAATAAGCTGAATGAAGTACAGGTGCGCTGCGACTTTGTTTCGGTGCCTACCCATCCAACGATTACCAAATTGCGGGTACTTTCCCGTAATCAGCAGTTGATCCGTCTGGATTTTGAAGAAGGTTTTGACGGTGTTGATCCGCAACCTATCTTTGATCGCATCCAGCAGGCGCTGCCACAGATTGGCGCACTGGTGCTATCCGATTATGCCAAAGGTGCATTGAACAGTGTGCAGCTGATGATCCAACTGGCACGTAATGCGAAAGTTCCAGTACTTATCGATCCTAAAGGCAGCGATTTTGAGCGTTATCGCGGCGCAACACTGTTGACCCCTAACTTATCCGAATTTGAAGCCGTCGTCGGTCACTGTAAAAATGAAGAAGAGCTGGTCAGCCGTGGCATGAAGCTGGTGGCTGACTTTGAGCTTTCAGCTCTGTTGGTGACTCGTTCCGAACAAGGGATGACACTGCTGCAACCGGGGAAACCCCCATTACATCTACCCACTCAGGCGCAGGAAGTGTTCGATGTGACCGGTGCGGGTGATACGGTGATTGGGGTATTAGCTGCGGCACTGGCTGCGGGTAATACGCTTGAAGAGTCATGCTTCCTGGCTAATGCTGCCGCCGGTGTCGTTGTCGGTAAGTTAGGTACCTCAACGGTTTCACCGATTGAGCTGGAAAATGCCATTCGTGGTCGTGCGGAAACCGGTTTTGGGGTGATGGATGAGCAACAACTGAAAAAAGCTGTTGCGCAGGCCCGTCAGCGTGGTGAAAAAGTGGTCATGACCAATGGCATTTTTGACATTCTCCATGCGGGTCATGTCTCTTATTTGGCTAACGCCCGTAAGCTGGGTGACCGCCTGATTGTGGCAGTGAACAGCGATGCCTCTACCAAACGCTTGAAAGGCGAAAAACGGCCAGTTAACCCACTTGATCAGCGCATGATTGTATTAGGTGCGTTGGAAGCTGTGGATTGGGTGGTGCCGTTTGAAGAAGATACGCCGCAGCGCTTAATTGCCGATATTCTGCCGGATCTGCTGGTGAAAGGTGGTGATTATAAGCCGGATGAGATAGCGGGCAGTGCCGAGGTTTGGGCCGCAGGCGGCGAGGTTAAAGTACTGAATTTTGAAGATGGAGTTTCCACCACCAATATTATTCAGTCAATCAAGAATGGCCGTGGCTAAATGCCCTTCGGCCTTGAAGTTGCAGCCAGGCAGCAAACGAGATAATTCCGATGAGCTGACTTGAGTCAGTGATTCGGGTGAAAGAGAGCAGCTAACACCGCTGCAACTTCAATTAAGAAGGGGATATGGGTGGGTGGACTAAAACAGGAGTTGAGTCTGGCACAGGGAGTCGGGTTGCTGTCCACCTCACTGCTGGGAACGGGCGTTTTTGCGGTTCCAGCACTGGCGGCGATGCTGGCCGGAGACGACAGTCTATGGGCCTGGCCGGTATTAATTGTACTGGTTTTTCCGATTGCTATCGCGTTTGCTGCTCTAGGCCGCGATTTCCCTAGTGCCGCAGGGGCTGCCCACTTCGTGACGATGGCCTTTGGCCCGAAACTGGGTAATGTCACTGGCTGGCTATTCTTGTCTGTTATTCCCGTTGGTTTACCCGCCGCCTTGCAAATTGCTGCCGGTTTTTGGCAGGCGACATTCGGCTGGAGCGATACTGGGTTGCTGATGGTGCAACTGGTCACTTTGCTGGTTATTTGGTTGCTTGGCACGCGCAGTGCCGGTTCCAGCGCCAATGTGCAAACATTGATAGCATTACTGGTTATTGCGCTGGTGGTGGCTATTTGGTGGCAGGGTGAGATTCATCCATCACAGATACCTTGGCCAAAACTACAAGATATTTCTCCGCCGAATATGTTCAACGCGTTGGCCGTAATGTTCTGGTGTTTTGTCGGCTTAGAAGCCTTTGCACACTTGGCGACAGAATTCCGCCATCCCGAACGTGATTTCCCACGCGCACTGATCGTTGGCTTACTCGTTGCTGGTGCGGTGTATTGGGGCTGTACCGTGGCGGTGTTGCATTTCCATGCTTATGGCGAACAACAGGCGGCTGCGGCGTCGTTGCCGGGCATTGTAGTGCAACTTTTTGGTCAGCATGCGCTGTGGATAGCGTGCATTATTGGCTATCTGGCCTGTTTTGCCAGCGTCAATATCTATACCCAGAGTTTTGCCCGCATGGTGTGGTCGCAGGCGCAGGTTCGGCCTGAAAGCAAACTTGCGCAGCTTTCTGCCGGGCAAACGCCGGTTAATGCACTTACTGCCGTGGTGGGGAGTTGCCTGGTATTTGCGTTACTGATTTATTGGCTATCGCTGCCACTGGACCTGCTGATTGTTTATGCCAATGGCATTTTTGTGCTGATTTATTTGTTATGTATGCTGGCGGGGATTCGCTTATTGAGCGGGCGCTCGCGGGTGATGTCGGTGATTGGCAGTATTCTGTGCTGTGTATTGCTGGTAATGATAGGTTGGAAAAGTTTATATGCTTTGCTGATGTTTTTCCTCTTGTGGATGCTTCTTTCCAGAATGCGGCCAGCGGCAATATCCTCGTAAACTCAGGGCGCGATATCGAACTGCGCCCTGATCATCACGAATGACATGCTACCAAGCGCTATTCGCCGGTTTTGTCATTACCGTTGTTATCATCAATAACGGCTGGAACAGTGCTGAATTTGGCTTCCAGCTCTGTCACGCGTTGTTCCAATAGCGCCAGTTTCTCTCTGGTGCGCAGCAACACTTGAGTCTGCACGTCGAACTCTTCACGATTAACCAAATCCAGTCGTGTTAATTGCGATTGCAGCACCAGACGGATTTTCTTTTCGACGTCGTCCCCGAATTCGCGAATTCCTTTCGGCATAGACTCATGCACCTGGCGGGCGATTTGTTCAATTTTTTTCGGGTCAATCATGATATTTCCCTAATGAGATGTGGATTACTGCTTATTAGTGTAATGCCTCACGTTGATTGTATAAACCTCCAAACATCTACATTTTGGTAATTGCCCAGACGAATCAATAGCGCTATAGTTGTAGGGCTTATTCTCAGGGCGGGGTGCAAGTCCCCACCGGCGGTAAATTGTGTTGCGGCATATCTGTGTCGTGGTGCAAAAGCCCGCGAGCGCTCACGTTGTTTCTCTTGTTAAAAAGGGAGCAAGGTAGAGGTCAGCAGACCCGGTGTGATTCCGGGGCCGACGGTTATAGTCCGGATGGGAGAGAGTAACGGTATCTGCCGAGCTTATAGCTCGCTTGCGTTATTTCGGCTATTTCTATTTATATATGAAGCAGTGCTATATATGAAAGAGAGGCCTTTTACTCCTCAAGACCGCCCTGATTCTGGTAATCCATAATTTTAATGAGGTTTCTTACCATGAATCAGACCCTTCTATCAGATTTTGGCACGCCTGTTGAGCGTGTAGAACGTGCTGTCGACGCATTGCGTAATGGCCGTGGTGTTATGGTGTTGGACGACGAAAGTCGGGAAAACGAAGGTGATATCGTCTTTGCGGCCGAAGCAATGACTGTTGAGCAAATGGCACTGACCATCCGCCACGGTAGTGGCATTGTGTGTCTGTGTATCACTGAAGAACGCCGCCAGCAGCTTGATTTGCCGATGATGGTGGCCAATAACTCCAGCCAGTTCCAGACGGCATTTACCGTGACAATTGAAGCCGCTAAAGGTGTGACGACCGGCGTTTCTGCGGCGGACCGTTTGACGACTATTCGCGCGGCTATTACTGACAACGCTAAACCTGCGGATCTTAACCGTCCAGGCCATGTATTCCCACTGCGTGGTCAAGTAGGCGGCGTATTATCGCGTCGTGGTCATACCGAAGCTTCTATCGATCTGGCAACATTGGCAGGCTACAAGCCAGCAGGTGTGTTGTGTGAACTGACTAATGACGATGGCAGCATGGCCCATGCACCAGAGGTTATTGAGTTCGCTAAATTGCATGATATGCCGGTAGTGACAATTGATGACTTGTCTGATTACCTCCAGTCTCAGGCAAGAAAAGCCAGCTAATAGGATGGCGATATCAACGGATATTGTCTGTTGATAACGTGATTTGAGCACCGGGCTGCCTTTATTTTCCTGAATAAAGTGTGGCCCGGTTATTGCCGATAACGCCATGATCCCTGCGCGACGCCTTCTCTGATTTCCCCATTCAAATTTATTGAATATCTTCATCACTGTTATCTGGCTGTGTAATGAAAAAAAAGCGCGTAATGTATTTCTTATAGTTTTAAACGCCATTTTTTCTTTTAACAGTAAGGATTTCTTATGAACACCTCTCGTATGCCTGCACTGTTTCTCGGCCACGGTAGCCCGATGAACGTGCTGGAAGAAAATAGTCACACTCAAGCATGGCGTACGTTGGGTGAGATTTTACCGCGTCCTAAGGCGATTCTGGCCGTCTCCGCCCACTGGTATACCCGTGGTAGCGCGGTCACCGCAATGGAGCAACCTCGGACTATCCACGATTTTGGTGGCTTCCCTCAGGCGTTATTTGATACCGAATATCCAGCGCCGGGTTCACCGGAACTGGCGGCACAAGTTCAGCAATTACTAGCGCCTATTGCTGTGCGGGCTGATACCAGTGAATGGGGGCTGGACCACGGTAGCTGGGGGGTATTGATTAAAATGTACCCTGAAGCTGATATTCCGGTGGTGCAATTGAGTATTGATGGTACCCAACCCGCGGCTTATCACTATGAGTTAGGTCGCAAGCTAGCGGTGCTGCGTGAGCAGGGCGTGATGATTGTCGCCAGTGGTAACGTCGTGCATAACTTGCGTATGGTCAGATGGCAGGGTGATAGCAGTCCGTATCCTTGGGCTGAATCTTTCAATCAATTTGTACGAGATAACCTTAACTATCAGGGCGATAACCATCCTTTAGTGAACTTTATGCAACATGAAGGGGCCGCGCTATCTAATCCGTCGCCAGAGCATTATCTGCCACTTTTGTATGTGCTGGGGAGCTGGGATGGCGTTGAGCCGATTTCGATTCCTACTGATGGGATAGAGATGGGGTCGCTCAGTATGTTGTCGGTAAGAATTGGATAGTTCGACGTTATAAAAGAAAGGTTTGAACTGATAAAGTCAGCGAGCCAGCGGGTGACCACTCCTACGGGCGTTCAGGCGGTTTACACACTTGTATTTGAAACTAAAAGTAGCCCCAACGGAGTGTTTCCCCTTCATTTGACCTTGTCAGCAGTCTGAGGGAAAGCCAGTGCTTTCCCTTAAATTATGCGCAGCCTTAGCCCAAAATAATATGCGGGTAAAAACGCGACAGATCTTGGGTAATCAGTTCTCTGTCTTCACGCAAACCAATGCCACAGGGTTGATCATTCACCAGCCAGCTACCTATCAGGGTATAGCTGTCGCCGAACTTAGGCAGCGGATGGAATTGCTGCACAATCATGCCTTCTTCCCCGTATGGCCCGTCAACTCGGGCAACTTCTTTACCGTTTTCCACTATCTGGATATTGGCACCTTCCCGTGAGAACAGCGGCTTGGTGACATAATGGTCCATCTTCGGATGGTCATCTTCGGCAAAGTAAGCAGGCAACAGGTTAGGGTGATTTGGGAACATCTCCCACAGCAGCGGCAATAAGGCTTTATTAGAGATTATGCTCTTCCACGCAGGCTCCAGCCAGCGCACGCCAGCATCTTCCAACTTGGTTGAGAACATTTCACGGAACATAAACTCCCACGGATAGAGTTTGAATAAATTACTGATAACCTGATTATCCAGATCAGTAAATTGCCCTTTCTCCCCTAAGCCGATCTCTTCCATAAACATGAATTCAGTCGGTAGACCCGCTTCCAGCGCACAATCTTGCAAATATTGCACTGTGCCACGATCTTCTTCGCTGTCCTGACAACAGGCCAGATGCAGTAAGCTAAAACCATGGTTATCACGCAGATCGACAAAGCGCTCAATCAACTTCTCTTGCATGCTGTTGTATTGATCAGAATCCTGACTCAAATTGCCTGCGTTGATCTGATCTTCCAACCATAACCATTGGAAAAAGGCGGCTTCATACAATGACGTTGGGGTATCCGCATTATTTTCCAGCAGTTTTGCTGGATTTATGCCGTCATACGCCAGATCAAGGCGGGAATAGAGCGATGGCTGTTGAGTTCGCCATGAGCTACGAACAAAATCCCAGCAGTGTTTTGGAATGCGGAATTTTGCCATCAGTTGATCGCTATTTACTACTTTCTCAACCACTTGCAGACACATCTGATGCAATTCTGCGGTAGTTTCTTCCAGCTCTTCAATCTGTGCCAGTGTGAATTCGTAATACGCATCCTCACACCAGTACGGCTCGCCATACATGGTGTGGAAGCGGAAACCGAATTCGGTGGCTTTCTCACGCCAGTCTGGGCGTTCGCTAATCGCTAAACGTTTCATTAATCAGACCTTAACCACCCATACTGCGTGTACTGGTTTTAGATGATGTCGCGGCACTACGTTGCATAGAAGACTGCTTAGCCACGGACTCACCAAAGCCACCACGAGTGATGGTGTTGGTTACCGCAGGTTTAGGTGCCATGGCGGTTCTTGGTACGTTCATGGTGCGGCCAGTGGTGGCTGAACCAAAGTTTTTGCCTGTCGCATCAACAAACTTGCCATTCGCAGGGCTATTGGGTGCTTTCGACGTAAATAACGGCTGACTTGCGCCACCGCCCATCATTCGGCCCATCATATAACCAGCCATTAATGGCATCCACATACTGCCGCTTTGCTGTGGTGCGGCTGCTGCGGTTTCGCCAGAAGATGATGAAGATGTTGGTACCATGCCAGCTTGGGCTGGAGCCTGAGTACACTGAGATTCACCAAATTCTGCCACACAGTCTTCACGGGTCGCATATTTTGGTGCAGTTTTAGCCGCTTCTTGTAATGCCGTGTTGTAAGCGGTGGTGCATTCTGCGCTCTTGGACGGATTCGCCTGAGAGCAATCATCAGCATTTTGATACAAAGAGACGGTTTCATCGGTTTTTTCACAGCCAGCCAGCATAAATACAGCACTGACAGCTAACGCTACTGGCGCAAGACGGTAACTGCGCCAGGATTTACGGAAAGTCTCTTGATTGATGTTTTGAGTCCGTTTCATCATTATTTGTCTCATTTCCGGGCTTTTGTGCCCTTTCCCAGTATGTACCCTCTAGAATAGGGGAAACATGTATGAAATTAAAGCGTGGGGGCTTGCCAACGGCAGACTTTACAAAGTTATACGAAATGCTGCGGGTAGCTTCGCTTTTTTCATTGGCAAAAAGTGCTTGGTAGCGAAGACGTAGGGGGAATAAAAACCGGGCACAGCCTGATGCTGCGCCCGGAGAGTCCGAACCTGTAAAATCAGTTACGGAATGGATTGCCGCTACGTGCCGCTGCGGGTGCTGTGGTAGCCGGTTGGCTTACAGAAGTAGCACGCGGTGCTGATTGAGCACTTTCACCATTAGCATAAGCATTCTGGTTGGCATTATCCGGTGCAAGGCTGGCGGCTGACGTTGGCACAGGCTTGTCCAATACGCCATTCAGTTGCATCAGATCGTCCATATTCAATGTACCCAACGCGGATTGGATGTTTAACTGATTAATCAGATAGTTATAACGCGCGTCGGCTAATTGCTGTTTGGATTGATACAAGTTAGTCGTTGCAGTCAATACATCCAGAATGGTACGGGTACCTACTTGGTATCCGGCTTCCATGGCATCCAATGAACTTTGGTTGGAGATGACCACCTGCTCATAGGCCTTGATACTGCTGATGGAGGCTGAAATATTATTGAATGAGGAGCGGACAGTTTGCACCACACTACGGTGCGCACTTTCTAACTGCTCACTGGCACCGACAAAATTGTACTGTGCTTGTTTCACCGCAGAATTGGTGGCTCCGCCGCTATACAGTGGCAAACTCAGTTGCACACCAATTTGGTTCTGCCCCGCATCATTATTCACTTGCTGGCTAGTTGGTGACCCACCGCTGTATCGCGTATTAGTTACAGAAGATGAGGCGGTCAAATCGATCGTCGGCATATAACCGGTTTCTGCTGACTTAATTTGCTCACGAGCCAAATCTTGACTCAAACGGGCAGAAAGCAAAGAAAGGTTACGTTTTTCAGCTTCTTTCAATAGGTTAGCAACTGCTTGTGGGCGATCAGTCTTCAAACGGCTCACATTCAGTGATGCCAATTCTGGGTAATAAACGCCGGTGATCTGGCGCAGGTTTTCCAACGCATTATCCAGATTGTTACGGGCAGTCACTTCTGATGCTAACACCGTATCGTAGCTGGCACGGGCGTTCTGCACATCGGTAATGGCGACTAAACCCACATTAAACCGCTGGGTCGTTTGGTCCAACTGGCGATAGACCGATTGTTTCTGTGCTTCGGTGTAAGACAGGCTATCAATCGCTCTGAGTACGTTGAAATAGGCTGTTGCCGTGTTCAGAATCAGTGCCTGTTCATTGGTCTGGAATGTGACATCCTGAATACCCGCAGCCTTTTCCTGTAAGGTCAGGGCGCGCCATTTAGACATATCAAAAATGGTTTGAGTCAGTTGCAGGGACCCTGATGTCGCGTTGCTGTCCGGGTTGTCTGATGCATCACGGAAACCATTGGTATGGGTGTAACCCGCCCCCAAACCGAGCTGTGGTAACAGCGGGCTGCGAGCTTGATTAATCTTTTCATATGCAGCATCGCGGTCAGCCGCCGATTTGCGTAAATCCGGGTTACTATCCCTGGCTTGCTTATAAACTTGCAGCAAGTTCTCTGCCTGGCTCATGGTACTGAAACCAGCCAGACTCAGCCCGATAAGAAGGGGGAGCAGTTTCTTCATTTGCAGTCCTTGTTGTGCAGCAGTTGTGCGGCAATTTTACTATGGTAGCTGTCGATAGACGATATTGTTGCCGATTCTATCAGAGTCTGCCAATGGGATAAGGTGGCTGATTGTGCCATCTCGCCTTAATTTACTTAAATCTATCACAAAGCTAAATGAGTATTCAGACAACTACTCTGTATCGGGCTATCTTTGTCAAATAATCTTTATCAAAATCATTTCTATCAGCTAACACTATGCCTGCTATTTTAAAATCCTGTATACCCGTCATACTGCAAGCTGCATGTGCGTTGGCTGCTTTCGTTAACCCCAGTCACTTACTTATGTAAGCTCATGGGGTTATGGGCCGCATAAGTGGCTCACCCTGCGGGCCAGCGCAGGCGCTGTGCAAAAATGGTTTACAACCAATTTGTCGCTCAATTGCCGCCTTCCTGCAACTCGAATTCTTTAGGGTATAGCCTGTGTAGTTTGGCTGTCATCAAAAATCACAATTCAGCTTGGATACTTAAGTAAGGAGAGCAGTTAATGACGTTAGTACAATCCTCACCGGTGACCTTTGACAAGAATGATGTGGAAATTATTGCACGGGAAACACTGTACAGTGGTTTTTTTTCACTGAATTTATACCGATTTCGCCACCGTCTGTTTAACGGCGAAATGAGTGGTGAAGTTACGCGTGAAATTTTCGAACGTGGTCATGCCGCGGTGTTATTGCCCTATGACCCGGTGCGCGATGAAGTGGTATTGGTTGAGCAATTACGGATTGCTGCCATTGACAGTAGCCCATCACCTTGGTTATTAGAGATGGTAGCCGGAATGATTGAAGAGGGGGAAACCGTTGAAGGGGTCGCCCGCCGCGAGGCGCAGGAAGAAGCCGGAATTGACATTGGCCGCTGCAAGCCAGTGCTGAGCTATTTAGCCAGTCCTGGGGGCACCAGCGAACGTCTATCTATTATGGTGGGCGAAGTTGATGCAACGACGGCGAGGGGAATTCATGGCTTGGCTGATGAAAATGAAGATATTCGAGTGCATGTTGTCAGCCGTGAACAAGCTTATCGTTGGGTTGAAGAAGGTGCTATTGATAACGCAGCCTCAATCATTGCATTACAATGGTTGGCGTTGCACCATCAATCGCTGAGAGCAGAATGGCAGTCATAAAGAGAAAAAATAATGAGTAAGCGCTATACACCTGATTTCCCTGAAATGATGAGGATATGTGAAACTAACTTCGCGCAATTGCGTCGTTTGATACCTCGCGTCGATGAAGTGGGTGAAAACGTGGCTTATCAGGTTAATGGCGGCAGTTATCGGCTGACAATTATTGAGTCAACCCGCTACACTTCAGTAGTCGAGATTATGCAAACCGAACCGGCGGTGAGCCACTGGAGTCTACCCTCGATGGTGGTGCGGCTTTATCATGATGCGCAGGTCGCGGAAGTGTGTGCCAGTCAGCAGATCTACCGCTTCAAAGCAAGTTATGATTATCCGAATAAAAAGTTGCATCAGCGGGACGAAAAGCATCAAATTAACCAGTTTCTTGCTGACTGGTTGCGCTATTGTTTGGCGCATGGAGCGGTGGCAGTTCCGGTTTGTTAGACAGACTTATAGCCCTGCCTACAGAAAGTGAATATACGTGATAAATCTGGTTGGGAAGGGTGCAAAAACAAGGACACCATTTGGAAAGCCTGTTTAAACTGCCTATGGCGAGTGGGGCCAGGGTCAGAATTTTACAAATAACAGATACCCACCTCTTCGCAGGTGAACATGAGACCTTGCTGGGTGTGAATACGTCCCACAGTTATCGCGCTGTGTTGGATGCGATTATTGCTGAGCAACACCCGTTCGATCTGATTGTTGCAACCGGTGATTTGGCGCAGGACCATTCTGTTGCTGCTTACCAGAATTTTGCGAAGGGTATTTCCCGTTTGCCGGCGCCTTGTGTCTGGCTACCCGGTAATCACGATTTTCAACCAGCGATGGTGGATGCACTGGCGGATTCGGGCATTGCGCCTTCGAAGCAGGTTCTGGTGGGTGATAACTGGCAAATTCTGTTATTGGACAGTCAGGTGTTCGGCGTTCCTTATGGTGAACTGAGCGATTATCAGTTGGAGTGGATGGAGCGTTGTCTGGTGGCTTACCCAGAACGCTATACGCTGATTTTACTGCATCATCACCCAATGCCGTCTGGCTGCACTTGGCTTGATCAACACAGCCTGCGTAATGCGCATATGTTGGCGGCTGTGCTTGTCCGTTATCCGCGTGTTACCACCTTACTGTGTGGCCATATCCATCAAGACTTGGATCTCGATTGGTATGGTAAACGGCTGCTGGCCAGCCCTTCTACTTGTGTGCAGTTCAAACCACACTGTACTAATTTTACGCTTGATACTGTGGCTCCGGGATGGCGCTACCTCGACTTACTGCCTGATGGAATACTTGAAACTGAGATTCGTCGGTTAGCCAGTGATGAGTTCCGCCCGGACATGGACTCGGATGGTTATTGATGAGTACGCTCCTTTATATTCACGGCTTTAATAGCTCCCCCAGCTCGCTCAAAGCAACTACTTTTAAAAGTTGGTTGCAGCAGCACCATCCTCATATTGAGATGCTGACACCGCAATTGCCACCGTATCCCGCACAAGCAGCAGAAATGCTGGAAAACATTGTGATGGATAAAGCGGGGCAATCTATTGGTATTGTTGGTTCTTCCTTGGGCGGCTATTTTGCTACCTGGCTTTCCCAGCGTTTCAGTATTCCTGCGGTGGTTGTTAACCCAGCAGTGCGGCCATTTGAGCTGCTCAGTGATTATTTGGGCGAGAATGAGAACCCCTACACCGGGCAACAATATGTGTTAGAGTCTCGGCATATTTACGACCTGAAGGTCATGCAAATTGAAAAGTTGGAATCCCCAGATTTACTCTGGTTATTGCAACAAACCGGGGATGAGATCCTCGATTACCGTCAAGCGGTTGCTTATTACACCCCTTGCCGGCAAACAGTAGAATCAGGTGGGAATCATGCCTTTGTCGGTTTTGATCACTTTTTCTCCCCGATTATAACTTTTTTAGGGCTAGCGACGGCCTGAAAACAGGCCGTATATGTGCCATCGATACAGTAGGTTTGGTATTACTACAATTGAGTATCGTCTATAGTGGGTATTGCTCCGGGGCCGAGATGGCCTGTCGGGCATGTCACCGCCAGCCTTCCAACCATTAGCCGAATATTAATCAACCATGACTGAATCCAGCTATAACGCTGATGCCATTGAAGTACTCAGCGGTTTAGAACCAGTGCGTCGTCGTCCGGGAATGTATACGGATACCACGCGGCCAAACCACCTTGGTCAAGAGGTGATTGATAACAGCGTCGATGAAGCGCTGGCGGGTCATGCCCGGCGTATCGACGTTATTCTGCACGCCGATCAATCACTGGAAGTGACTGATGATGGCCGTGGCATGCCTGTTGATATCCATCCAGAAGAAGGTGTTCCTGCCGTTGAACTGATTATGTGTCGGTTACATGCAGGCGGTAAATTCTCGAATAAAAACTATCAGTTTTCTGGTGGTTTGCACGGTGTAGGCATTTCAGTAGTGAATGCTTTATCCAAGCGGGTAGAGGTCACGGTTCGCCGTGATAGCCAAATCTACAGTATCGCCTTTGAAAATGGCGATAAAGTGCAGGAACTACAAGTTATCGGGACATGCGGTAAGCGCAATACCGGTACCAGTGTGCATTTCTGGCCGGATGTCTCATTCTTCGATAGCCCGCGTTTCTCGGTTTCGCGTTTATCCCATTTGTTGAAAGCGAAAGCTGTATTATGCCCTGGCGTAGAAATTGTCTTTAAAGATCAGGTGAATAATACCGAGCAGCGTTGGTGCTATGCCGACGGCCTGACCGATTATTTGATGGAAGCGGTTAATGGCTTAATTACCCTGCCAGAAGTACCGTTTGTTGGTTCTTTTGCCGGTGATACCGAAGCGATTGACTGGGCGCTGTTGTGGTTGCCAGAAGGCGGTGAACTGTTGACCGAAAGCTACGTCAACCTGATCCCCACCATGCAGGGCGGCACTCACGTCAACGGTTTGCGTCAGGGCTTGCTGGATGCCATGCGCGATTTCTGCGAATACCGCAATATTCTGCCACGTGGCGTCAAACTTTCGGCCGATGATATCTGGGAACGCTGTGCTTATGTGTTGTCAGTAAAAATGCAGGATCCACAATTTGCTGGCCAGACGAAAGAGCGGCTCTCCTCACGTCAGTGCGCTGCTTTTGTCTCCGGTGTGGTAAAAGATGCCTTCAGCCTATGGTTGAACCAGAACATACAAGCGGCAGAACAACTGGCTGAATTGGCCATTTCCAGTGCTCAACGGCGTATGCGTGCGGCGAAGAAGGTGGTGCGTAAGAAGCTGACCAGCGGCCCGGCATTGCCCGGTAAACTGGCGGATTGTACTTCGCAAGATCTGAGCATGACCGAATTATTCTTGGTGGAAGGGGATTCCGCAGGCGGTTCGGCTAAACAGGCGCGTGATCGTGAATATCAAGCGATCATGCCACTGAAAGGCAAGATCCTAAATACCTGGGAGGTTTCGTCAGATGAAGTGCTGGCCTCGCAGGAAGTACACGACATCTCAGTAGCTATTGGTATCGATCCAGATAGCGAAGATTTGAGCCAACTGCGTTACGGCAAAATTTGTATCCTGGCGGATGCGGACTCCGATGGCTTGCATATTGCCACTCTGCTGTGCGCCCTGTTTGTGCGCCACTTCCGGGCATTGGTGCGCAATGGTCACGTTTATGTGGCGATGCCGCCACTGTATCGCATCGATTTAGGCAAAGAAGTATTTTATGCATTGGATGAAGAAGAGAAAGCCGGTGTTCTGGAACAACTGAAACGTAAACGCGGTAAACCCAACGTTCAGCGCTTTAAAGGGCTGGGTGAAATGAACCCGTTGCAGTTACGTGAAACGACCCTCGATCCGAATACTCGCCGTCTGGTGCAATTGACCATTGGTGATGATGATATTGATAAAACGTTGGCAATGATGGATATGTTGTTAGCGAAAAAGCGTTCCGAAGATCGGCGCAATTGGCTGCAAGAGAAAGGGGATACCGCTGAAATCGAGGTTTGATCGATGGCAGGGTTTAATAGATGAAAGTGGCGTTAGAAGAGTTGCAGGCATTTACCTCGGTAGTTGACTGCGGCTCGATTACAGCGGCGGCAGAGCAACGTAGCCAGACCACATCGGGTATTAGCCGGGCATTGAGCCGATTGGAGCAAAGCTGGCGACTACTTTGCTGTGCCGTACCACTCGCCGGTTAGAGTTGACTGAAGAGGGTGAACTGTTTCTCAGCCATGCGCGCTAGATCCTTGGTGCGGTAGATGATGCGGAAGAACAGATTGCTCTGCGGCGGTTGAAGCCGCAGGGGTGTTAGCTGCGCTAGTTACTCGGCCCATCCGTGGGCCTCGCCTCTGCGAGGCCGCTGCAAACAGCGTTCAAATCTGTTCCCCGAATCACTTACTTGAGTAAGCTCATCGGGATGCGTTTGCTTGCTGCCTACCTGCAACTCCAATTACTTTGGGGATAGGCTGATTAGGCGTTATTTAAAATGTGAATGTTCACATCCAACACATCATCCTTAATCACTTCACGGTGTTGATGCATATGTTCCATCTGCAAATGTAACTCCAGATGATGCACACTTTGCCACTTCTCCAGCATGAAAATAGAGTCCGGCGAGTTCTTTTGCCAGTCAAGCTGGGTGGGAACGTCAACCATCGGCACATAACCGCCACAACCTTCCTCGGCCAGCACCGCCGGAATAAGCTTTTCAATTGCCTGTAATACTGCCTGACGGCGTCCTGGTTTGACTTTGATTTCTGCAAAAACGGTAATCATTACGGCCTCTATTTATCTCGGATATCAAATCAAACGGCCTGATGGTTAAAGCTTTCGGCTAAATGCTGACGGTAACGGCTAATGTCACCCTCAATATCAGGCTGCTTAATCACATCATTACACATAAATGTTGGCAGAGGTTCCATACCAAGGAATTGGTTCGCTTTATGGAAATGCAGATAAACACCGTCAACGCCGACACCATGGAAGAACTGTTTCGGGTCATTGAACGCTTCAAGCGGTGCGTTCCAGGTGACTGACAGCATGTAGGTTTTACCCTGAATCAACCCGCCAGAACCATAGCCTTTAGTAGCATCAGAACGGGTACGGCCATCACTGGCATACAGTTTGCCGTGACCTGCGGTAAAGACGTCATCAATATATTTTTTCAGAATCCACGGTTCACCCATCCACCAGCCGGGCATTTGATAAATAACGGTATCGGCCCACAGATATTTTTCAATTTCATTTTCAATATCATAGCCTTCATCAACCGTGGTGATTTTCACCTGATGGCCGTTTTCACGTAGAAAGTCGGCAGCGACATTCGTGAGCGTGAGGTTAAGCGCCCCTTTGGAGTGCGCAAACGCTTTCATGGCGTTAATAATTAATACATTACTCATTGATATAATCCTTGTGAAACGGAGGGCTAATAACCCAAAACAGCGGCCTACCCAGAATGCTGAGTATGCTAATGGTTTTTACACGAGAGAAAAATGAACAATAATGCATAACACTATTGCTAAATAAGCAACAAAGCCCCTCTATTTAAACCTTTTAAGCTGTAAACGTGCGAAGCTCCCCGCATTGGATTTCATATGACAGAAACAGCAGAACAACAGTTTTGAGGCAGCTCTCAGAACGAAGTTAATACCTGGTAGCATATAGCTGCGTACCGAGTTATAGCGGTACACTGCTTGTCTTTTAGCGACACTCGTTTACTCAGGTTAGCGCCATTATGTCCCCTCATACTTTGCTCGTGATTGATGATGATGAAGAGATCCGCAGCTTACTGACGGAATACTTCACTAAAGCGAATTTTCGTGTGCTTTCGCTGCCTGATGGTGAACATTTGCTGGCAACATTGAAGCAGGAGTCCGTGGATTTAGTCATTTTGGATGTCATGTTGCCTGGTGATGACGGCTTTACTCTTTGCCGCAAAGCACGGCAAGTATCGGCAGTGCCGATCATCATGCTGACGGCAGCATCTGATGAAAGTGACAAAGTGATTGGGTTAGAGCTAGGCGCAGATGATTATCTGGCTAAACCGTTCAGTGCCCGCGAGTTGCTGGCGCGAGTTAAGGCGTTATTACGCCGTAATCAAATTGTGCAAAGCCCCGGCAATGAGGCACGATTTTTGTGTTTTAACGGCTGGAAACTGGATTTAGTCAGGCGGGAGCTTATTGATCCGCAAAAGCAGAGTGAACCGTTGTCGGGGATTGAATTTACGTTGCTTTCGCTATTTTTACGTCATCCCAATCAGATCCTCGACCGGGATCAAATCTCTGAAATAACTCGCCGACGGGAAAATAACCCTTTGGAGCGGGGGATTGATGTGCAAATCAGCCGCTTACGTCAGCGGCTGCAAGATAGCCAGCGCTTACTACTGCGTACCCTACGTAATCAGGGCTACATGTTATGTTGTGATGTTACCCGTGAATATTGATTCGGGCCGTTATGTCCGCTGGTTACAGAATATGTTCCGGCCGCTCTGGCCGCGTTCACTTCTGAGCCGCATGCTGTGCATGCTGGTGATTGCCCTGCTGCTGGCAGAAAGTATCTCTGGTTCAATTTGGTATCGTCAGTTTAGTTTGCGCAATCAGGCCAGTCTGGAGAGTACTATCAAAGGGCTGGTACAAGGGATGCTGACCAGTTACAACTTTATGTCTTCTCTGCCGTACAACTATCGTCATTTAGTGTTGCAACAACAATTGGCGCTAGGTGGCTCGCAGTTTTTTATTTCAATCAATAACCATGTATTGGACGAAGTACAATTACTGAACAGTCAGGCCGCCAGAACCGTAATCTCGCAGGCAAAACAAGAGCTGCGAACACAATTAGGGGAACGGCAGGCGGCGATCATATCCCTGACACCAGCAGATCAACTGAAGGTTTTTAACGCCGGAGTTCTGGTCGATAATCTGCCCCCTGCTTGGGTGCGTTTTGGTATCACTACATCCCATAAAGATGCGCCGGTATTAGTCATTCAGTTACAACTGAATTCCAATGAATGGTTGTTTCTGGCAGCACCATTGCCACCGCCTTACGATCAGTTGGAAAGCCCGCTGTTTAGCTTGCGTCAGGTTGGTTTTACCCTGTGTAGCTTGCTTCTGGTTTTACTTTTCACCTGGTGGCTGATTCGCCGTGAACTGAAACCATTAGCACGGCTAGCCCATGGTGCACTTGAACTCAACAGTTCACTGGACAGCGAACCATTGCCAGAAGAAGGCAGTGCAGAGTTGGTTACCGCGACCCGTTCTTTCAATCAAATGCAAAGTCGCCTGCGCGCTTACTTACATAACCGTGAGATGCTATTTACCGCTATCAGTCATGACTTGAAAACCCCGCTAACCCGCCTACGGCTACGGGTAGAAATGCTAGAAGATGAGACTTTGGGGAAAAAATTTGAACGGGATGTCGCTGACCTGGAAATGATGGTCAAAGGCGCACTGCAAAGTATGAAGGACACTGATTTGCATGAAAATATGGAATCCATAGATATCATGAACTTGCTAAGACAAACGATGGATGCCTATCTCAATGTCAGTGTTTCCGGTAAAGCTAGCCCGATCTTTGGCCGCCCGCTGGCGATTAAGCGCTTGCTTAATAACATCGTGGAGAATGGACTGAACTATGGGCAGCGAGTAGAAATAACCCTGTCAGATCATCGGGATTACATCATGCTGTTTATCCGTGATTTTGGCCCCGGAATTCTTGAAGAACAGTGGGAGAAAGTCTTTAAGCCTTACTATCGTTTGCAACAGGATAACCGTGGCAGTGGGTTGGGGCTTGCTATCTCACGTAGCATTGCCAGAGCACACGGTGGTGAAGTGACATTACGCAATCATCCTGCCAGTGGGCTGATAGTTGAAGTCCGTTTACAACGCTATAACTGAGTCAATACGTATGTTAAAGACGCTATCTCTTATTCTTCTGCTGCTGGTCGCGACCAATGCCACCGCCGTTAATGTTGAAGTCCTGCATTATTGGACCTCATCCAGTGAGCAGGCGGCACTATTATCGGTAAAACAGGAGCTGGCCAAAAAAGGGGATAATTGGCAAGATTTTGCCGTTGCTGGTGGTGCAGGAGAGAGTGCATACAGTGTATTGCAAACGCGTGCTATTGCCGGTAACCCGCCTGGGGCGGCTTTACTGGAAGGTAAGGCCATTGAGGAGTGGGCCAGACTGGGGTTTCTCTCCAGCCCTTATACGCCGGAGCAAACTGTTGAATGGGATCAGGTTTTGCCTCTCGCCATCAAAACCAACATTAAATATCGTGGTGAGTATGTTGCCGTGCCGGTAAACATACATCGTATCAATTGGATGTGGATTAACCCGAAACCTTTCGCCAAATTGAAATTAGCCGTACCTACCACATGGGATGAATTTTTTGCTGTAGCCGATAAGCTACAAGCTGCCGGGTACATTCCATTGGCACATGGCGGGCAGGCATGGCAGGACGCCACGGTATTTGAGAATCTGCTGTTAGGCATGGAAGGCGGAGAATTCTATCGCCAGGTGTTTATGGAACAGCGCAGTAGTGCCATCACCAGTGAGAAGATGGTGCGAGTGCTGGAAGAGTTTCGCAAGCTGAAAGGTTATATCGATCCCGATGCAGCCAACCGTCCGTGGCATGAGTCAGTAGAAATGCTGCGCAGTGGTAAAGCTGCCATGATGATTATGGGCGACTGGGCCAAAGGCGAGATGATGCAGGATGGTGATCATCCTGGCCAAGCGTTTTTGTGTGTGGTGGCTCCCGGTACTCAGGGCTATTTTATTTATAACACGGACAGTTTTGCTATTTTGCAGCAAAACGGTAATCCAGTCGTAGTATCGGGCCAGCGCCATTTGGCTGATGTACTGATGGACAAGCAATTTCAGGTTACTTTTAATAAACTAAAAGGTTCGATCACCGCCCGAATGGATGTTTCTTTGCAGGATTTTGACTCTTGCGCGCAGCAGTCAGGCAAGGCGTTCCGTGAGGCGGAGGCATCGGGTAAATTGCTACCAAGTATGGCGCATTCGATGGCGACAGATGCACAAACCAAAGAGATCTTCTTCCACGTACTGAACTCCTTTTTTATCCATCCAGAGCAGACTCCACAACAGGCTGTGCAGCAGCTCAATACTGCCTTAATCGCGGTGAAATCTTAAGTTCAAAGCGTCAAGGCAGTTCGCGCAAAATTAGAGAGTGCGAAAATAATCAAAGCGTTAGCAATGTTAGCCAATGCTATTTAGCTTTTCCACCACCTCAGCTGAGAGTATCAATTCAGCACTGGCCAGGTTCTCCTGTAAATGTTGCGGTGATGACGTGCCAGGGATGAGCATGATATTTGGAGAACGTTGCAGCAACCAGGCAAGTGCAACCTGCATTGGTGTGGCCCCGAGTGACTGTGCGACTTCGCTGAGTTGTGTCGACTGTAATGGTGTGAAGCCACCAAGCGGGAAAAAAGGAACCCAAGCGATATTCTGTGCAGCGAGCTTGTCGACAAGTGTGTCATCATCGCGATTTGCCAGATTATACAAGTTCTGTACGCAGGCAATGGGGGTGATTTTTTGGGCATCGGCGACCTGTTTTGCTGTCACGTTACTCAATCCAATATGGCGAATCAGCCCCCGCGCTTGCAGTTTGACCAGTGTCTCAAGGGGCGCTGCCAAGGAACCTTCTGTCGGTTGGTGGATGGCAAACATGCTACGCAAATTCACGACTTCCAACACGTCAAGCCCAAGGTGACGCAGATTATCTTCGACCGCGCGGGTGAGTTCATCGGCGCTGAATGCCGGTAGCCAGTTCCCCGTCTTATCGCGTAGTGCGCCCACTTTGGTGACAATACACAGATCATGAGGATAAGGATGGAGGGCACGTTTAATTAATTTGTTAGTAATATGCGGCCCATAAAAATCACTGGTATCAATATGTTGAACCCCTGATTCGATGGCGTCGCGCAACACCTGAATTGCCTGAGATTCATTCGCGGGTGGGCCAAATACGCCTGGGCCAGCCAGTTGCATTGCACCATAGCCGAGGCGATTAATCTGCCGATCGCCAAGTTGATAAGTAAGAATACGTTGTGACATGGGATATCTCCTGAGTAAGTAACGCAATGATTGTAGTTGGCTTATAGCTGTGCAACTATCTGGCTAAATGAAGACAAGTTGTACGGATTAGCGGACAATGAAAATTGATATTGCACTGCTTCATGCGGTGGTCGCGGTGGCAAAAGCGGGCGGATTTCGTGAAGCTGCGCGCATGATAGGCAGCAATCCTTCGTATCTCAGCGATGCGGTGCGGCGGGTAGAACAGCAACTGGGTGTCCGGCTATTTCATCGAACCACTCGAACAGTGGCACTGACTGAGGTAGGTAGAGCACTGATGGAACGGCTAATGCCTGCGATGAGCGAAGTCGATGCAGCA
Organism: Yersinia sp. FDAARGOS_228; assembly: GCF_002073315.2. Taxonomy (NCBI): domain Bacteria; kingdom Pseudomonadati; phylum Pseudomonadota; class Gammaproteobacteria; order Enterobacterales; family Yersiniaceae; genus Yersinia; species Yersinia sp. FDAARGOS_228. The sequence continues at coordinate 22,155 of NZ_CP020409.2, read as the reverse complement.
CTGGATATCGTCAATCGCTTTCGTGATACCCCGTCGGGCACATTGCGTCTAAATGTCCCTGTTAGTGCCGCGCGGCTGGTGTTACCTACCATTGTTCCTGCTTTTTTGAAACGTTATCCAGATATTCAGTTAGACGTGGTGGCAGAAAGCAACGTGCAGGATGTATTCCGTGATGGCTGCGATGCGGGTATCCGTTATGATGAATGCCTCGAACAGGATGTCATTGCGCTTCCGATAGGAAAACGTCAGCAGCGCTTTGCTGTTGCTGCGGCTCCTGAGTATCTTGACCTTCATGGCCGGCCGGAACATCCGAGTGAGCTACTTCAGCACCGCTGTATTCGTGGCCGTTATGCCAGCGGCATCGTGCCTGAATGGGAGTTTGAGCGAGACGGTGAGGTGGTGCGAGTGAAGCCAAATGGCCCGCTAATGGTTAGCATTGGTGCTGCCGTTGACCTTGCGGTAGCAACGGCGATTGCTGGTGGTGGGATAATCTATTTATTTGAAGAGTGGCTGCGACCCGCGATTGAACGTGGCGAACTTGAAGCAATTCTTACCCCTTGGTGGCAGCAGTTTTCAGGCCCGTATCTGTACTATCCCGATCGTCGTCTTATCCCTTCACCGCTCAAAGCGTTTATTGATTTTATCCGCGAACTAAATGGTTAACCATTTGGCTCCGCCATTATCTGGCGTCTGAAGCCAACCGGGCGATTATGCGGGGGTTAACATAGTCCGCCGATTGAGTTTCAGGCTCCTGATCTGTTTCGAATTATGAGATTATTAAATCCCCTCCGGCTCGTCATTTTCCTCGTTATTGGGTGCTTCACTTTCAACGACAAAATGAACAATCCCCCGGCTTCCCGCCGCCAGTGCCTGTTGAACTAACTCGCGGGCAGTAGGGATTTCATCTCGGTCTAGCACTGTCTCCGCCAGCATCTGCATATTGGTACCGGTAATAACTTCAAATTGAGGTTGATGCACGCTCAATTGAACTGCACTGCGAAATGGTGAGCCACCGAGCAAGTCAGTGAAGAACACCACGCCGTGCTCAACAGGTAATGTATCCAGTGCCTGCTGTAACGCATGGTCTAACTGTTGAGTACTCATACCGACCGGAAAGTCGACCGCAATGATTTGTGGTTGTGAGCCAATGACTTGCTCCATCGCGTTATACAGCCCACTGGCAAAACGCCCATGGCCGGTGATGATAATGCTTACCATAAAAGGTCCTTGGGCGCTGGCCGTTAGCCAGCGCATTAAAGATTGAAACTGATTGAGGTGTTACAACACACCGAGCCATGACAATGCGATAGACAATACAAAAGTCACCAGAATGAGCGTAACCGGGCTGACTTTCTTGGCGCGCAACAGGTAATACATTAGCAAGGTGTAGGCCATGGGCAGCAGATTTGGGAAGACTTTGTCAAAGAAGGCTTCCTGAATAGAAACCTCGTGGCCCGCCGTTACTGCGACTTTTGCCGCCACGGTAATATGGACATACGAAGCAATCAGCCCACCAACGACTGTCACACCAAGGATGGTCGCTGCTCTGGAAATTGCCCCCGAACTGGCGCGCAGTTTATCGATAGCTTTTACCCCCAAGGTGTAGCCCAGATGTGTCCACACCACGCGCAGTAAAAATAGCGCCAGATAAACAACGAAGAAGATGATTGGCCCCAAAATACTGCCCTGACTGGCAAAAGAGGCACAAACCCCCGCGACAATCGGCAATAAAGTGAACCAGAAAATAGCATCACCAATCCCCGCCAGTGGCCCGAACAATGCCACTTTCAACCCTTTGATCAGATCACGACTTTCGTGGCGTTCTTCCAGAGAAATCAATAACCCCATCAGGAAGCCAACCGCATTGGTGTTGGTATTAATAAACTCCAGATTATCTTTCATGGCGGCAGACAGCGCGGCTTTGTCATTGCCATAAATCTTCTTCAGTAAGGGGGCTTGCGCACTGGCAAAACCGGTAGCTTGCATACGTTCGTAGTTAAAACCAGACTGTAATAGCGCTGACCGGAAACCCAACTTGGTGATATCCCGGCGCGTCAACTTGGTGGTTGGCTCAACGCTGGCATCTGTTGTTGTTGGCAAGGTATTAGATTCCATCATTCATCTCCTCAGGAGCGGCTGCAGCGTGGGCGGCTTTTTTCTGTTGGTTGTAATATTCGTAGATAGCGAAAGCCGTCCCCATTAGCGCAACAGGCAACAGATTCTGTACTGGTATAAAGGTGACAAACAGGAAACCAATAATAAAGAAGGGGGTGAATGGGGTTTTCATCATAACTTTCAACAGTAAGCCGAAGCCAACCGCAGGCAAGATACCACCGGCAACCTCAAAGCCATGAGTCAACCAGACGGGCATTGATCGTACCAGGCTTTGCATCGCGCCCTGTGAAACATAAGCGCACAAGAACGTCACGGCGGCGTAAGTCACAGCAACAATGGCGGTTAACAACAAGTTCAATCGGCCGAGAGCTGCGCCATCAGCTTCTTCTGCGTAACGGTCAGCCTTCTGCATAAAGAAGGAGAAGGCCGAGTAATAGAACAAAATGATGTATTGCATTAAGAAGCTAAAGGGCAGACCCAATCCGATGGCCGTTTTCGCGTCGACACCGGTGCTGTGGGCAATTACGGTCGTCATAATACCCGCCAGCACTGGGTTTGGTGGTTGGGTACCACCAATCGGAGTCAGGCCAGTAAAGGCCAGTTCGGTTAATGCACCGGTAATCAAACCTGTTTGGATATCACCGAGAATGGCACCCGTTAAGGTACAAACGATTAGCGGGCGGAAGATATACAGCGCTTCCAACCAAAAATCGATCCCGACAATCAGTGCCATGATTGCCAGCCCAATACCTTGCATCATTGTTATTTCATGCATAAATAATTCCGTCACCAAAGGCGTTGTAGGGCAGGGTATTATCGGATTAAGTCCGAGACTTTCAGATTGCTATACCCTGATGCGGCGGCTATTTACTGGACTTTATCTTTGCCGTCACTCGGTGTGTCCTGAATAAAGACATTTACGTTATGCTGTTGAATTGCATGCAGGTTGGCCAGATCGTTATCATCGACATACACTTTTTTGGTTAGCGGATGTTTGCCTTCCGAAAAATGCATATTACCGACGTTCACATCGCGGATAGGTACCCCGCCCTCAACCAAGCGGCGAGCTTCATCCGGTGTGCGACAGACGATGAAAATTTTCTGTTCAGCAGAGGCTTTACCAATAACATCAATGGTTTTCTGGATGGAGAAGAAACGGATCCCTAACCCCATGGACTCGGCGGTCATCGACATAATTTGCTGTTGGAGTTTGTCCTGCGCGACACCGTCGTCGGCAACTAATAACAGGTTTGCCCCAAGAGATGAGGACCACGCCACGCCGACCTGGCCGTGAACTAACCGGTTATCGATGCGTAACAGCAGAATGTTGGGTGATGCCATGGGTATTCTCCTACTTCTATTGCAAGCGAAACGACATTGACTGCAAGCAAAAACGACATTGTCGCTGTGTGTTGATTTGCACGCTGTCGTCCCGACCACCGTTATCGGGGGAGCAAATAAAAGTGGAAGGAAGTCCAGCGCATAGCCAGTATATGAAGGGAAGAGAAGCGGTAGGCTACATGATGATATCGTTTTGTTACCCCGTTGATAGAAAGGGCGGCCGATGTTGCAAGCCTGAAAGATAATGCTGTAAAGCTGAAAGATTGAGATTATCTGTGGGTTGTGACAGTAGCCCCGCAGATGAGGTACTATCGCGGGCAGAAATCGACAATGAACTTGCGGTGCCGATCCGCTGAAGCCAGTGATCGCCATTCCAGAGTCTGAGGATAATTGAGTAATGAGTGATTTGACTCATGACGGTGCAGAACGCTTACCGCTGCACACCTTTACTGAAAACGCCTATCTGAACTATTCCATGTACGTCATCATGGATCGGGCGTTGCCGTTTATCGGCGATGGTTTGAAACCGGTACAACGGCGTATTGTCTATGCGATGTCCGAACTGGGGCTAAACAATAGCGCCAAATTCAAAAAATCAGCACGTACCGTGGGTGACGTGCTGGGTAAATACCATCCACATGGTGACAGTGCTTGCTATGAAGCGATGGTATTGATGGCGCAGCCTTTCTCCTATCGCTATCCGTTGGTGGATGGGCAAGGGAACTGGGGGGCACCGGATGACCCTAAATCCTTTGCTGCCATGCGTTACACTGAATCTCGTTTATCCAAATACGCTGAAGTTTTACTGGGCGAACTGGGGCAGGGGACGGTTGACTGGGTGCCAAACTTCGACGGCACCATGCAGGAGCCGAAAATGCTGCCTGCGCGCCTGCCTAATATTCTGCTAAATGGTACTACGGGTATCGCCGTCGGTATGGCAACCGATATTCCGCCACATAACGTGCGTGAGATTGCACAGGCGGTGCTGGCACTGATTGATAAACCCGCGGCTTCACTGGAAGAGTTACTGGAGTTTGTACAAGGGCCGGATTTCCCAACTGAAGCCGAAATTATCACGCCGCGTGATGAAATTCGTAAAATTTACCAGAATGGCCGTGGTTCAGTCCGTATGCGGGCATTGTGGAAGAAAGAAGACGGCAGCGCGGTAATTACTGCGTTACCGCATCAGGTTTCTGGTGCCAAAGTGCTGGAACAGATCGCCAGCCAGATGCGCGCCAAGAAATTGCCAATGGTTGAGGATTTACGCGATGAATCTGACCATGAAAACCCTACACGTCTGGTAATAGTTCCACGTACTAACCGGGTCGATCTGGATCAAGTGATGAACCACCTGTTCGCTACCACTGATCTGGAAAGAAGTTATCGTATCAATATGAATATGATCGGTCTGGATCATCGCCCATCAGTGAAAGGGTTATTAGAGATCCTGACTGAGTGGCTGGTATTCCGCCGCCAAACGGTACGTAACCGCCTGAATTACCGCTTAGAAAAGGTACTGAAACGGCTGCATATTTTAGAAGGTTTATTGATTGCCTTCCTTAATATTGATGAAGTTATTCATATCATCCGCACTGAAGATGAGCCAAAGCCACTGCTGATGCAACACTTCGCCATTTCAGAAACACAGGCGGAAGCTATCCTCGAATTGAAACTCCGCCATTTAGCCAAACTGGAAGAGGTGAAGATTCGTGGTGAGCAGGATGAATTAGCCAAAGAACGTGATCAATTACAGGCATTATTGGCATCAGAACGTAAACTTAATACGCTGATTAAGAAAGAGATTCAAGCTGATGCGGCGGCTTACGGTGATGATCGCCGTTCACCATTGACTGAACGTGGTGAAGCCAAAGCGATGAGCGAACATGACATTGTCCCTTCAGAGCCGGTCACTATTGTGCTGTCTGAAATGGGCTGGGTGCGCAGTGCCAAAGGCCATGATATTGATCCGAGTGGATTGAGTTATAAAGCGGGTGATAGTTTCCGTGCTGCGGCTCGCGGTATGAGTAACCAACCAGTGGTGTTCATTGACTCAACTGGCCGTAGTTATGCATTGGATCCGCTGACCTTGCCTTCTGCGCGTGGGCAAGGGGAACCACTGACCGGTAAACTGACCCCGCCACCGGGAGCAACCATTGAACAGGTATTGATGGCACCGGATGACCAGAAATTGTTAATGGCCTCGGATGCCGGTTATGGCTTTGTCTGTACCTTTAATGATTTGGTTGCTAAAAACCGTGCAGGTAAGACCATGATCACCTTGCCGGAAAATGCCAAAGCGTTGACGCCGTTAGAAATTCATGGGCCGGATGATATGTTGTTATCTATTACTGCTGCCGGGCGTATGTTGATGTTCCCGGTCGCGGATCTGCCTGAGTTATCAAAAGGTAAGGGTAATAAGATAGTCTCCATCCCATCGGCACAAGCGGCTGCGGGCGAAGATCGTCTGGCATGGCTGTTTGTTCTGCCACCTCAGACCTCCATCACTCTTCACTTTGGTAAACGTAAGCTCACTTTACGCCCAGAAGATTTACAGAAATTCCGGGCAGAGCGGGGCCGGAAAGGCTCGCCATTACCACGTGGGTTGCAACGTATTGATCGGGTTGATGTTGATGCGCCGCCAGTACCAACCAATACCGAAGAGTAATCGTCGCTAGAAATGAATGACCACCCTGGCTTGAGTTGCCGTGGTGGTCATTATTATATTATTGGTCAGGCATCATCCGGTGAATGTAACAGATGGCAGGCGCAATTTGCGGGCGCTATCGCGTAACATAATTATGGCAGATGAATCTGCGCGGTATTTTGTGGGTAAGCCGTTATACTAGCGTCGATTGCATGTCTAAGAGTGAGTGTTTAAGAGGTTGTTATGCTATTAATTTTGCGCACGGTGCTGGCAGTTTTATATTGTATTCTGGTGTGTGTTTTTGGTTCAATTTATTGCCTGTTTAGGCCGCGAAACCCACGTAATCTTGCGACGTTCGCGCACTTGTTTGGTCGGATGTCGGCGCTGTTCGGGATTACAGTTGAACAACGTATCCCCAAGGAAGCGGCGGACTACGGTACCTGTATTTATATCGCCAACCATCAAAATAATTACGATATGGTCACCATGTCAAATGTGGTTCAGTCCGGTACGGTCACTGTGGGTAAAAAGAGCCTGCTATGGGTGCCCCTGTTTGGCCCGCTATATTGGCTGACCGGTAACCTGCTGATTGATCGTGATAACCGTGCCAAGGCGCATGGCACTATTGCTCAGGTGGTTGAGCAGGTTAAAAAAAGAAATATCTCTATCTGGATGTTCCCGGAAGGTACACGTAGCCGTGGCCGTGGGTTATTGCCATTTAAGACTGGTGCTTTCCATGCCGCTATAGCTGCTGGTGTGCCTATTGTGCCTATCTGTGTGTCCAGCACGAATAATATCAATCTAAACCGCTGGTCAAATGGCAAAGTCATTGTAGAAATAATGCCGCCCGTTGATACCAGTGGTTATGGCAAAGAGCGTGTGCGTGAATTATCGGAACATTGCCGCAATCTGATGCTGGCTAAAATTGAGCAGCTCGATGCCGAAATTGCCCAGCAGGCAGAGCAGCAAGCGGCGGGGAAATAATGCTATTAGCTTTTTATTGATAGGTTATTGCGCGCGGATTGTTTTGATTAAAGTAAATTTTGGATTTCCATTTAAACGACTCTGGTCGTGAGCGTTTTGCCGTCCTTCAGCGTTATTCGCAGTCAGGCAAAATTTTGCAGTAGGTTTGATTGTGGTTTTCACGGAGAAGATATGTCACTCAGTCGTCGCCAGTTCATTCAGGCTACGAGCTTAGCGCTAGGCGCAGGTTCGCTGCCATTGAGGGCACAGGCTAATAGTACTCAGCAACCCCCGTTACCGGTTCCACCCTTATTGGAGTCTCGCCGTGGGCAACCGCTGTTTTTGACGTTACAGCGTGCACATTGGGCATTCAGTGGCGGTCAGAAAGCCGCAGTCTGGGGAATTAACGGCATGTATCTGGGGCCGACAGTCCGGGTTTTCAGCGGTGATGACGTTAAACTGATTTACAGTAACCGTTTGGCTGAACCGGTATCCATGACGATCAGTGGGTTACAGGTTCCAGGTACTCTGATGGGGGGCGCGGCACGTATGATCTCCCCTGGTGTCGATTGGTCGCCGGTATTGCCGGTACGGCAAGCGGCTGCAACCTGTTGGTACCACGCCAATACCCCTAACCGTATGGCACCTCATGTGTATAACGGGCTGGCAGGGATGTGGCTGGTGGAAGATGAAATCAGCAAAGCGATGCCACTGCCGAGTCATTACGGCGTTGATGATTTCCCGATTATTATTCAGGACAAGCGGCTGGATAATTTTGGCGTGCCAGAATATGACCCGCCAGCCAAAGGTGGTTTTGTTGGCGACACATTGCTGGTCAATGGGGTGCAAAGCCCGTTTGTTGAAGTCTCCCGTGGTTGGGTCCGATTACGACTGTTAAATGCCTCTAACGCCCGCCGCTACATCTTGCAGCTCAGTGATGGCCGCCCTTTGCATGTTGTCGCCAGTGATCAGGGCTTCTTACCTGCGCCAGTGGCAGTACAGCAGCTTTCGCTGGCTCCCGGTGAGCGGCGCGAAGTGGTGATTGATATGTCGCAGGGCAATGAAGTCTCCATCACGGCGGGTGAATCTGCCGGTATCATGGATAGGTTACGTGGGCTGTTTGAACCTTCAAGTATTTTGATTTCTACGCTAGTACTGACATTAAAACCAACCGGTTTATTGCCACTGGTGACCGATAATCTGCCGATGCGTTTATTGGCCGACCAGATTCTGGATGGCAATGTGGTTCGTTCCCGTGAGTTCCGATTGGGTGATGATCTACCGGGCATTAACGGCGCTATTTGGGATATGAACCGTGTGGATACTCAGGCCCAGCAAGGGACTTGGGAGCGCTGGACTCTGCATGCAGACATGCCTCAGGCATTCCATATTCAAGGGGTTTCCTTCCTGGTGAAGAATGTCAACGGCGCACCCGCGATGGCTGAGGATCGTGGCTGGAAGGATACTGTCTGGGTAGACGGTGATGTAGAGCTACTGGTGTATTTCAATCAGGTTTCCTCTGAGCACTTCCCGTTCTTGTACCACAGCCAGACACTAGAGATGGCGGATCGTGGCTCTGCAGGGCAGTTAGTGACACAAGCTGCGCCAACGCTTGGGTAAGGCGTTAGGTTAAGGGTTCGCGGGTGTGGTTGTTGGAACTTGGAAGCTCACTTTATCTGAGTGGCTTTAAATGATCAGGAAGGCAAATCGGTCTTCCTGCTCTTCGGCTTGCAATAATCTTTTTAGCCATACTTTGGCAGGCCGGACTACGGGTATTCCTGTCGAGAGTGAACAACGTTTAACACGCTGATTTGGTCAGCCATCACCTGATAAATAATAACGTAATTGGGATGCGCCACCATTTCTCGAGTGCCAGGAACTCTACCTGAGCGAAACATATAGGGATGCTCAGTAGCAGGAAGAACGGAGTCTTCCAGTTGGTGAAGTAGTGATTCTGCTGCGTAAGGGTTTTCTTCTGTGATGAACGCGATTAGTGCATAAAGATCCGTCTTTGCTTCGTCAGTCCATTTTATAGGGAGCATTAAGCCAGCTTCCTCCGTGCTTTGGCTTGTTCAATAATTTTGCGCGCACCCGCCATGACTTCATCGTGAGGAATTTGGGGTTTGGGGCTATTCATTGATGCCTCGACCTTAGCCCGGAACCAAAGATCGTAGCTTTCCGCCTGTTCTTCGGTTTCAAATTCAGAGACGATTGGTGATAATTTAGTGCTCATAATCATATTCCCTTGTTGCTGGGTTTCTGAGCAGTATAGCTCTTTCAGTCTTTCAAACCAACAATGATCAAAACCTTCCTCTTTACGTGGAGAAATGCGTATAATCGCCGCCCGGTGATGATTTATTAACCCTAACCACCTCCACTTACCCCAATTCAAAGAGTGTTGCCATGAGTACCAGCCTGATCCAACCAGAGCGTGACCTGTTTTCCTATCAGCCTTATTGGGCTGAATGCTATGGCACCGCGCCATTCTTACCCATGTCACGGGAGGAAATGGATATATTGGGCTGGGACAGTTGCGACATTATTGTCATCACCGGTGATGCCTATGTGGATCACCCTAGCTTTGGCATGGCGATTATTGGTCGTATGCTAGAGGCGCAAGGTTTCCGGGTGGGAATTATTGCTCAGCCGGATTGGACCAATAAAAACGATTTCATGCGGTTGGGTGAACCCAACCTGTTCTTCGGCGTTACGGCTGGCAACATGGACTCGATGATCAACCGTTATACTGCTGATCGTAAGTTGCGCCACGATGATGCTTATACGCCGGATAATCAAAGCGGCAAGCGACCTGATCGGGCCACGTTAGTGTATAGCCAGCGCTGCAAAGAAGCGTATAGCCATGTGCCGGTATTGCTTGGAGGTATTGAGGCTAGCTTGCGCCGTATTGCTCATTATGACTATTGGTCTGATACTGTGCGCCGTTCGGTTATCGTGGATGCTAAAGCTGACATGTTGGTCTACGGTAATGGCGAACGGCCTTTGGTTGAAGTGGCTCATCGTTTGGCAGCAGGTGAGAAAATTGCCGATATTCAGGATGTCCGTAATACCGTTGTGATGCGCAAGACGGCATTGCCAGGCTGGAGTGGGGTTGATTCTACTCGTCTGGACAAACCGGGGCGTATTGAAGCCATCCCCAATCCATACGGTGAAGATCTGCCGTGTGCCACTGATAGCATTCCTGAATCCGAGGCCAAACCGGTTACGGTGCGTGCCGCCAAACCCAAGCCATGGGAAAAGACCTACGTCTTGCTGCCCTCTTATGAAAAAGTGAAGGCAGACAAAGTATTATATGCCCACACCTCGCGGATCCTGCACCATGAAACCAACCCCGGCTGTGCTCGGGCTTTGATGCAAAAACATGGTGATCGCTATATTTGGATTAACCCACCGGCTATTCCATTGAGTACGGAAGAGATGGATAGCGTCTTTGCGCTACCCTACCAGCGGGTGCCGCACCCAGCCTATGGCAAATCGCCGATCCCTGCCTATGACATGATTCGCTTCTCGATCAACATCATGCGTGGCTGCTATGGTGGCTGTTCATTCTGCTCTATTACTGAGCATGAAGGGCGTATTATTCAAAGCCGCTCTGAAGATTCTATTATTCGTGAAATCGAAGAGATTCGCGATAAAGTCCCTGGTTTTACCGGTATTATCTCTGATCTTGGTGGCCCAACAGCTAACATGTATATGCTACGCTGCCAGTCGCCAAGGGCCGAACAGACCTGTCGTCGCGCATCTTGTGTTTATCCTGAGATTTGCCAGCATATGGATACTAACCATCAGCCGACCATCTCTTTGTACCGCCGGGCGCGTGATCTCAAGGGGATTAAAAAGATCCTGATCGCCTCTGGGGTCCGCTATGACCTGGCAGTAGAAGATCCGCGCTATATCAAAGAATTAGCCAGCCATCATGTGGGTGGGTATTTGAAGATTGCACCGGAACACACTGAGGAAGGGCCACTTTCCAAAATGATGAAACCGGGGATGGGCAGCTATCAGCGCTTTAAAGAATTGTTTGATACCTATTCCAAGCAGGCAGGTAAAGAGCAGTATTTGATCCCTTATTTCATTTCTGCCCATCCGGGGACTGAAGATAAAGATATGGTCAATTTGGCGCTATGGCTGAAGAAAAACCGTTTCCGTCTGGATCAGGTACAGAACTTCTACCCGTCGCCATTGGCTAACTCTACGACCATGTATTACACCGGTAAGAACCCGCTGGCAAAAGTGGATTATAAAAGTGAAGACGTCGTTGTGCCGAAAGGGGATCGCCAGCGGCGGTTACATAAGGCCTTGCTGCGTTATCATGATCCGGCTAACTGGCCAATGATCCGTACTGCACTAGAGGAGATGGGGTTGCAACATCTGATTGGCAGCCGCCGGGAATGCCTGGTTCCGGCAGCGACAATCGAGGAACAACGTGAAGCTCGTCGGGCGCTGCGCCACCATACTCCGGCCCTGACAAAGCACACTGCTATCACTCACCAGCGTCAGCCGGGCAGCCGCAGCACTACATCTGTTATCAGCAAAAAACCGCAGGTTGCCAGTAGCACACCGGTGGCTAAACCGTCAGTAAGCAAAACCGGGGCGAGAAAATCCCCGGCAAATCAGACAGCTACTGGTGCGAAGAGAAAGGCCAGGCATCATTAAGCTGAAGATATCGGCTTGAAATCAGTTGTCAGACCCGAAAACATCCGGGTCTGGCCCGAGGCGTTTATTGCTGTCTAACTTCGAAATTGCCGTTAGCTCGTCTTTATGCAATTTAAAATCAAACACTTCAAAGTTTTCCTTGATACGCGCAGGTGTGACTGATTTAGGGATAACGATCAACCCACAATCCAGATGCCAACGGATCACCACTTGTGCTGGTGTTTTATTGTATTTTTGCGCTAACTGACGAATAACGCTTTGATCGAAAACGCCCTCGCCACCTTGAGCCAGCGGGCTCCAGGATTCGGTTGCAATATTATGGGTGGCATTCCACGAATGGAGCTGGCGCTGCTGTAGCAGTGGGTGTAGCTCGATTTGATTGACGGTTGGTGCCACGCCCGTTTCATCAATCAGCCGTTGCAGATGAGGAATATGGAAGTTACAGACACCAATGCTGCGAATTAAGCCTTGTTCTTTCAATTTGATCAGTCCACGCCAGGCGCTAACGTAGTGATCTTGTGTTGGGTTGGGCCAATGGATCAGATAAAGGTCCACATAATCGAGTTGAAGTTTGTTCAAACTCTCTTCCAGTGCTTTTTTCGGATTCTGCTGGCTGTCATTCCACAGTTTTGTGGTAATAAATAGCTCATCACGAGCGACACCCGCCGCCTTCAGGGCTGCGCCAACACCCTGTTCATTTTTATAAATCGCCGCAGTATCGACAGAGCGATAGCCCACTTCTAGCGCTTTGCTGACAGCAAGCTGTGTTTCTTCAATACTTGCCCGCCAAACGCCAAGGCCGAGTTGTGGCATCAGGTTGCCATCGTGCAATTTGATAATGGGTTGTGTTGCCATGTCTATCTCCTTCGCTGACTGATTGGGCTGTGTTTGCCCTGTTTACCAGTAATGTAAGTTTAGTCGTGATCATTCTATTTATGATCTTGCTAGCGATTAATCATGTGTGAGAAGTATCAAAATGTGCACAGATCTAAAGCCGACCTGCCACTGAGAGATGAACAGCAAAATGCGTGGTGATAAGCTAAAGCCTAGCAGCTAATAACGATAGCACCCCTTTTACCATAGGTGAAAAGAGTAAGTAGATATTGAATAGAAGGCATTCTGTTCGAGAATGCCTTCTGTGTGAAGCCCGTAAACGAGGCGGATGCTATTTTTAGACCGCAGCTTCGTAGATACGTTTGCTATCAGCTAAAGTGATATCACTGTGTTCGCCAAGCTGAGTCATACCGTGCTCTTCCAGCTTTTTAATCAAATCAGGAATAGAACTGCCATCCAGTTTGTAGGCCGACAGGCGAGTAGCAACGCCCATGCTTTCAAAGAAATGACGGGTAGCTTCAATTGCGGCATCGATACGTTGATCTTCGCTACCGTCATGCAGGCCCCAGACACGCTCCGCGTATTGCAGCAATTTGGCGCGCTTTTGCTGCTTCTTGGCCACTAATAGAGCGGGCAGTACTACCGCCAGTGTCTGAGCATGGTCCAGACCATGGCGGGCTGTCAGTTCGTGGCCTAACATGTGTGTCGCCCAGTCTTGTGGCACACCAGCACCAATCAGGCCGTTTAATGCCATGGTGGCACTCCACATAATATTGGCACGCACATTGTAGTTTTCTGGCTCCGCCAATGCTTTCGGGCCTTCTTCAATCAGGGTTAACAACAGCCCTTCAGCAAAGCGATCTTGAACTTTTGCATCAACCGGGTAAGTCAGATATTGCTCAATGGTATGAATAAAGGCATCGACTACCCCGTTAGCGACCTGACGTGGTGGCAACGTATAGGTGACTACGGGGTCCAGCACGGCAAACAGTGGCTGGACAAAGGGTGAGAAGAAGTGCTGTTTATCACCGGTTTCACGGCGGCTGATAACCGCGCCATTATTGGCTTCAGAACCGGTAGCAGGCAGCGTCAACACTGAACCCATTGGCAGCGCTTCTTTAATATCGCTGCCGGTAGTTTGCAGAATATGCCATGGTTCTTGTGGGTAATTGACGGCTGCGGCAATGAACTTGGTGCCATCTAATACCGATCCCCCTCCCACTGCTAGCAGGAAGTCGATTTTCTCTGCCCGGCAAAGCGCAACGGCTTTCATCAGGGTCTCATAGGTTGGATTCGGCTCAATACCGCCAAACTCCAGGAAATTAAAGCCTTTCAGTGCCTGATGGACTTGATCCAGCACACCATTTTGTTTGATGCTGCCGCCGCCATAGGTAATCAAGATGCGAGCATCAGCAGGAATTTCTTTACTCAATTGTGCTATCTGACCTGTACCGAACAGTACTTTGGTTGGGGTATGAAGGGTAAAGTTTTGCATTATTTGTCTTCCAGCTTATGGGTGATGAATAGTTATGGTAAATAAATAATAAGAACGAAGAGTCTTAGCTTGTGGTGCCATGAATGTTTGTCTTCGTATCATTAGCAGCCATTGTCGGCAACTTGGCGCGATACCTCAATGCTCATTTCTGCCTTGCTCTTGCCTATTTCTCCAAAGCGCTGTAGAAAATGCGGTAAATATTGCACAATTTATGTCTGATCGTTTTAGATGATAGATTGTCTCAGATAACACCAATAGGTGAGAGTATATGGTTGAGGTTAATGATATTCAGGCACAAATGGCGGAAAAAATTACGCATTTGGCTCAAGGTAATGGTTTAACGCCCTCTGCCGTACCACGAGTGAAAATTTTGTACTCCACCGTCCATCAGCCGCGCACACCAGTAATGTATACCCCCAGTGTCGTTATCATATTTCAGGGGCATAAAGTGGGCTATCTGGGCACTAAAGTGTTTCAGTATGATCCGAAAAACTACCTGATCCTGACGGTGCCACTGCCGTTTGAATGTGAAACTTTTGCCAGCCCTGAAACACCGTTGGCTGGGATTTCGATTAACATAGATAGCCAGATGCTACAGGATTTGCTGATAGATATCGGTGATGACGAGCTGGATAAACCATTCGGCAATACCTCTGGTGTTAATTCATCAGTGCTCACCGAAGAGATGCTGTGTGCTACTGAGCGCTTGTTAGATGTGATGTCTAATCCCCGAGACGCCAGAGTGCTTGGCCCGCAAATTGTGCGAGAAATTCTCTACTATGTGTTGTGCGGTCAGTGTGGGGGAGCCTTGCAGGCACTGGTTAACCGCCATGGGCACTTTAATCAAATTACTAAAACCCTGCGGCGTATTGAAAATCAATTTGCAGATAATCTGAATGTTGAACAATTAGCGGCAGATGTAAACATGAGTGTTTCGGCGTTTCATCACAACTTCAAAGCAGTCACTAACACCTCGCCACTGCAATATCTAAAATCTTACCGACTGCATCGCGCCCGCATGATGATGTTGCACGATGGGCTAAAAGCCAGTACCGCAGCCAATAAAGTAGGGTATGAGAGTGCTTCACAGTTCAGTCGCGAGTTTAAACGCTATTTTGGCCTCACTCCCAGTGAAGAGGTTGCCAAGCTACGGACGAATTGATTTTATGGTACTGGTGCCACAAGTAATAAAAACCGGCGCTGTAAGCGCCGGTTAACTGCATGAGTAACACTGAAAACACATGGCTATTCAGCCACACTTTTACGTTTACACCACACTAACACCAGCGTGCCGGCCAAACCAATCAGTAACAACACTATCGGTAAAATCATCAGTGCTGTCATTACCTGGTTTTCATAGTGCTTAACGAAGGGAATATGGCTCAGCGCATAACCTAACCCAACAACGCTCCCCACCCATAACAGACCGCTTAGCCAGTTAAAGAACTGAAAACGTGTGCTGTTCAGGCCAGAAATGCCCGCTAACGTTGGCAGTAAAGTCCGTACAAAAGCGAGAAAACGGCCAATAATCAGAGCCGCCAAACCGTGGCGTACAAATAGGGTATGGGCGCGCTGCCGATAGTGAATTGGTAGCTGTAACAGCCACCTTTTAACCATGTTAGTATCACCTAACCACAGCCCTTGCAGGTAACTGAGCCAACAACCGAGGCTGGCCGCCGCAGTGAGAATTATTATGGTCGGTAAGAACGCCATAACTCCCTTAGCAATTAATGCACCCGCCAATAGCAACAAGCTATCACCGGGGAGAAAAGAAGCCGGTAGCAAACCGTTTTCTAAAAATAGGGTGGTAAAGAGAATGCCATAAATGACCCAAATCACATTCGGATCGGCAAGTTTACTAAAATCCTGCTGCCATAAGGCATGAAGGATTTCGCGTAATACATCCATTTCTGTTCCTGTTTGCCTATCGTGTGAGGATATTGTTGTAAGGACTGTTCTAGTGTATCCGTAATGGCGCGGATCCACATTGATCTTATCCTCAATAATCGAATTTTTGAGGGATATATACGCGCCGTTGATACTATTTGTGTAAGAGGGGATTAATGCGCAGATATTGTTACCGCGCATTAACAGATCACATCGTTCAAAACCATTACTGCACTGCTTTAATGCGCTCAAATCCTGCGGCTAAATCATCCTGTAAATCTTGCACATTTTCTAAACCAATATGCAGGCGGAACAGTGTCCCTTTTATCTCGTTCCTTTCATACTGGCGAATTGCATGGATATCCTTGGGTTGATAACCGAGAATCAAGGACTCAAAACCGCCCCATGAGAAGGCCATACTGAAGTGGGTGAAATGGTCGAGATAAGCCTCTAACTGTTGCTGGCTTAACTCTTTTTTTAACTCAAAAGAGAACAAACCATTACAGCCAGTGAAGTCTCGTTTATAGAATTCATGGCCTTTGCAGCCTGGCAGGGCAGGGTGATAGACGGTGGCAACTTCCGGGCGCTGAGCCAGCCAGTTAGCAATCTCAATACTGCTTTTCTCATGCTGCTTTAAACGCACGCCTAGTGTGCGTAATCCTCGGCTAGCAAGATAAGCCGTGTCGGCATCAACCATTTGCCCCATCAGATAAGAGTCTTCCCGCAGTTGCTCCCAACAACGTTTGTTAGCAACAGCAATCCCCAACATCGCATCAGAATGACCAATGATGTATTTAGTTCCTGATTGGATAGAGATATCAATATCAAAATCCAGCGCTTTAAACAGCACACCCGCAGCCCATGTGTTGTCCATCATAATGATAATGTCGGGTGACACAGCCCGGATGGCTTGCACCATTGCCGGAATATCTTGTACTTCCATGGTGATAGAGCCAGGTGACTCAAGAAAAACAATTTTGGTTTTTGGGGTAATTAATGAGGCGATCCCCGCACCTATCATCGGATCAAAATAGGTCGTGGTGATATTCATGCGTGATAAAATATTATCGCAAAAACTTTGGGCTGGCTCATAAGCAGAACCGGTCATCAGCACATGGTCACCCGTTGCGACAAATGACAAAATAGCATTGCTGATAGCCGCCGCACCGCATGGATAAAGGACGCAACCGGCACCACCTTCCAGCTCTGTCATCGCCTCTTGCAGCGAGAAGTGAGTCAGGGTGCCACGGCGACCATAGAATAATTCACCGTTTCCCCGATTGATAGTGGCATGCTTCTTCGCTTTTACCGAGTCGAACACTAATGATGAGGCACGTTGGATCACCGTATTCACCGAGCCTTGGGTAAATCGCTTACTTCTGCCCGCACTGACTAAGGCTGTTTCCAGTTTTTCTGTCGTTTCTTTGTTTGCAGACATGATCGTGTCGCCACCTTTATATAAGATATGCTGTAGCTCCAGAGCCAGCATTCATTTTAGATATATATTCCTTACGTTAGCATGATGATTGTTATGTTGGGGCAGCTTTCACCATGAAAAAAACTAAAGAGAGTGACACGCTGTTTTCTGGGGGTTTGTAATGGAGAAATTCTGTTTAAGTGGCAAAACAAGGGATTTATTAAGGAGATTTGGTGAGAGTTCTTTAGTTCAATCAATCACTTCTTATCTTTATCGCCAACGTTATCCGCATAATATCGGTAAGGTCATTATCGTTTCCGTTTGGTTACATAATAGTTTCAATAAAAATAATTCTCTTTTATTCTTAAAAAATCGTCCTAAATACTAATGATAATTACTATCAATCCCCAATTTGTTTGATATGATCGGCAACTGATTTCGTCCTTAAATTGATATGCATATTGGGTGGAGGCACAGCGTGAAAATAGCTGGCAAAGGAATTAAAGATAAATCATTCGCGCAAGGCCGAATGATAACAAGCGTGATGGCATTATTGCTGGTGGCCGGTTTAACTGGGCAAGTACAGGCCGCGCCTGGCAACGGCAGTGCAGTTGCTGCATCTGTTGTCACACCAACAACGGCAATATCAACTCCGCTACCTACGCCGGAGATTACACCGGTCGCTACAACCGCAGAGAATGCAGAAATTGTTGCTCCTGTAAGCTCAGCACCGGCGATTCAGCCGCTGGCGGCACCAGTGCCACAAGGGCTGGCAATGGATTTATCTGTCTGGGGTATGTATCAGCATGCCGATGTTGTCGTTAAAGGGGTGATGATTGGTCTGGTGTTAGCATCAATCGTAACCTGGACCATTTTGTTCTCTAAAGGCACTGAATTATTCCGTGCACGTCGCCGTTTGCAGCAAGAATATGAAGTTATCGGGGCTGTGACTGAGCTGGATACCGCATCTGAACGAGCAGAGGCTTTTAGTACCGACAGCATTAGTGCCTTGCTGCTTCGAGAGGCGCAAAACGAGCGTCTATTGTCGACAGAATCCAATGACAACAATGGTATTAAAGAGCGTGCGGCCTTTCGGCTGGAACGCCGCGTAGCAGCTATTGGTCGCCAAATGGGTAAAGGCAATGGGTTTCTGGCCACTATCGGCGCAATCTCACCGTTTGTTGGGTTGTTTGGCACCGTATGGGGCATTATGAACAGCTTTATTGGTATTGCTCATTCGCAAACCACCAATCTGGCTGTTGTTGCACCGGGTATCGCAGAAGCCTTGCTGGCAACAGCATTAGGCCTGGTTGCAGCAATTCCTGCGGTAGTTATCTACAATATATTTGCTCGCTTGATTGGTAGTTACCGTGCACAGGTGGGTGATGTGGCAGCCCAAGTGTTACTGCTATTAAGCCGTGACCTTGATCTGGCGAGCAGCGCTGAGGCAAAGTCATCTAAGCATCCTCACCAATTGCGTGCGGGGTGATTTATGGCCATGCGCATGAATGACAACCTTGATGAAAGCGGTGAATTACACGAAATCAACGTGACACCCTTTATCGATGTAATGCTGGTATTGTTGATAATCTTTATGGTGGCAGCACCACTAGCAACTGTAGATATTAAAGTGGATTTACCGGCATCTTCAGCGGTACCACAGCCACGGCCGGAAAAACCGGTATTTCTGACGGTTAAAGCTGATAACCAGCTTTATGTCGGTGACCAGCCCGTTGACCGCGATACACTGGCTGCTGCGCTGGATAAAATGACGCAATCCAATAAAGAAACTACTATCTTCTTCCAGGCAGACAAAGTGGTGGATTATGAAACCCTGATGAGCGTGATGGATGCACTACGCAAATCAGGTTATCTCAAAGTTGGCTTAGTCGGTATGGAAACGGGCATGGCAAAATAGTATGCAATACAGGCGCGGTTGTTGCCGCCGCGCCTGATATTAACTTTTAGGCATATTGCGGCCCACTTCACTGGTATCTACCGTTCCCAACGCTTGCAGAAGATCGGCTTCCAGTTCATAAGTGTTTTGTGCTTCGTAGTAATTTTTTTCACCTACACACTCTTTCCAATCGATATATCTTGGTGACTTGGTGTCGTATAAAGGCTTATATCCAATAGCGATGAAAGCCATGGTGACCCCATTCTCTTTAATTCTTTCGCACATACCTTTTTTGATGAGGTTTTGCGTGACATAAAACCCTTTATTTTCTTTATATTTTTTGTCAAAACTATCATCACCATCAGAAAGAATTATCATTAGATCTATTTTCATTAAATAGATTATTAGCAGATAATATCCCAGAGCTTATCAGTGTACCTCCTAATGGGGTCATTTTAATCATATCATTGATAATCTCATTGCTATGATTCTCATTTAATGAATATGATTTTGTTTTATTTAAACAAACGTAGTTATTAAGTATATCATTTATTGGGATGTTAATTGTTTTCGGTGGCGTCCCTGGACTGTTGTGTAGTATTGAGTTTATTGTTGCATCGTAATTAATATTCTCTTCTATTATTTCAAGTTGATTTAATTGTTGGATGATCTGTTTTGAACGAAAAAGGAATGTATCAGCAGACTTTGCGTCTTCGATGTTTAATTCATCGATTTTATTTTTAGTATTATTATATATTTCTTCAGTTATTTTCGCATATGCTATATGGTCGATATGTTCTAACCTCTCCAGTCCAGGGAATTGTTTTAGCCCAGATAATGTATATTTACGAAGGTAATCACCATTTGGGCTATGTTTCTTTGGCACAAAAGGTAAGTGGCAATATTCCATTATGCGTGTACCATTTTCAACACGGTTTTTAGTCCCCCATGAAAATGGTATAAATCCTATGGTACGTATATTTTCATTTTTTAAGATATTATCATTGAGACGGTTAAATATTTCCCTCAATGCAACTATTTTTTGTGGCTCATTATTATCATCATTAAAATGCTCATCCATTGAACCAGAGTAATCTGCGACAAATACTACATCTGTTTTCTCTATCGGTGCACTGATTATATTTTTACGTGCTGCTCCTCTATCTGTTGCATTTATTATCGTACTGAGATTGGTTACTTGAATATTAGATAAAAATTTAGCGGAGTAGCTCATATTGATCTCAGCCCCATATTCAACTCTGCCATTATTATAGATTATATTGATAGTCGGTGTTGAAAATGTTTCTGCTGGCAGGTAAGCTTGAGCATAAGAACTCACTATTTCTGCATTCTTCGTTATTTGAGCAGCACTCGGTGTGCTATTATTATTTTCTACTGTTAGTGCTAATGTTGCTTGCTCCATTGCATCTGAGAGTTTTGTTTTTTTCTGTAAAAAATGAGCCAGCTCAAAAGAAAAGAATATTAGCCCAATAATCAGAGGTAAAAATATAATAAAGGGAAATAAGATAGCCCCTTGCTCATTTTTTATCAATGAAACCAATAGTCGTACTTTAACGTGAAGTAATCTATTTTTTATCATAAATAACCTTTTTTATTAATATGCTCATACACGTCTAAATTAACGCTCGATAGTTATCGCTGATGACTTTAATATGGGGATTGACCCTACCGGGTTAAACAATGTTTGATACCCTGTGTGGGTACAGGCAGGCATAAGGTGACCTGGTACAGTGGTACCCATCGGCCACGATTACTGTAAGGTGATAAATCGGCCATTTCACGCAATGACGTAATGGGGTGACAAGTACCGACGCTGAACTCTTCACTCTTAGTATCATCAATAATCTTATTATTAGGTTCTGCTGATTCAGTGGGATTAAAATGTAATGTTTCAACGGTTATTGCGAAATTATTACTGGATATACCAGAGGTTGATAGCATATTATGCGCCAAGTTTGTTAAATCATTAACATTATTTTGAGTTAACATTTTATCATCAGAATATAGCCTGTTTCTTTCCCGTACTATTCCGGCAAGCGAATATGATATCCGATCCAGTTTACCTATGGTTGATTGATGTTCAGTCACTGAAATCAATAGTTTTATTAATAGCATTATGATTAAAATAACAAATGAAAACTCAATAATAGCTGAGCCATTGTTGTTTTTAATAAAGTCTATATTATTGATTTTCTTGTACAAAAATCACCTCGCGTGATAACTGAATATTAGCCCAGTGTGAGGAAATAGGGAAGAAAAGAGGTTGATAGGTATAGGTTACTGAGTATTTTGCCAGTGGTGATCTTTGAGAGCCAGAGTATGTCTGATTAATAAGGTTAGATATACTATTGCTAAATTCTACAGTGGTGTTAATCGCATTATCATTCGTTATAAAAGTACCTAAAATACCATTCTGAGAATTTAAGTTTTGTCTTAATACGGCACTATTATTGTTCTCTCTATTCTTAGTTGATTTTACTGCTTCTGAAACCGCCAGATCTAAGCTGGCAGAGATATAGAGTAAACGGCCTATCTCTGCACAGGAGAGTAGCGTCAATAAGAATAGAACAAAGACTATCGTAAACTCAATAGTAACCATCCCCTCATTAGAACGGAAGAATTGCTCTCTCATCTTGCTCATTTATGCACCTTTATCACTTAATCTCTCTTGTTGAAGGCTCTGAACTTGACTTAAGGCGAGTATTAGCTCATCCGGGTCTTTAGCCATTTTTTCAGCAATAATGATCTTTTTTGCATAGGTTGTATCACCGAGTTGAACGAGTGAAAATACCAGGTTATGTAGCATTAGAGAGTTTTTCTTACCCGCCAAATAATCAGGTAATAATATTCTCGCTGCATCGCTATAA